>NZ_LMNW01000036.1 GCF_001423125.1 Duganella sp. Leaf126 | reverse complement strand
CCAGGTTGCCCCGCGCTGCCGTTCGACTTGCATGTGTAAGGCATGCCGCCAGCGTTCAATCTGAGCCAGGATCAAACTCTTCAGTTTAATCTCTGTTTGTTTGCCGTTTTACCGGCACCGTCTTGCGACGGGTCGCTCACTCAAAATACTGACAGGCCACTATTTTCATAGCGCCTATTTCATTACTTCTTGTGAACATTTGATAAGTTATCCACACTTATCGACTGTTAATTTTTAAAGAACCGAACTCTTGTGACTTTCGCACTTGACAAATCGTTTTGTTTGTCAGCGAGAAGGAGAGTATGAAGCGTTTCGCTTGTTTCGTCAACCTTCTTTTTTACTCGCTTCACTTAACACTCATGTGTGGCTTTGCGAGGGGCCGAACTATAGCAAACCTCGAATGCGATAAGCAAGAACTTTCGCGGTGTAGGTAAACTACATCAGAATAACTTGCAAACATTGACACAAAAATGACCTCGGCGTAGATTTGCAGTGTAATTTCAGCAACGCGCATCGTGCAGTTTCGGCGGCGTGGTACTTAAAGTACATATTTTGCATAACAAGTCCCGCAAAGGGCAGCTCCCGGAGACATTCCCACCTGATTTTGAATCGCATTATTACGCGAGGTCTCGTGCCGCGCCTGCAACACACCCAAATCAGAGGCCATGTCTCCATCCGAACTTCTTTCACCGGCAGTTCAAACCGTAGGACCATTCTGGAGACATCGCCATGCAGCTTCGCCCCTCACCGCTCGCGCTCTGCCTGGCAGGGTTGTTTTCTTCCGCCTTGCCAGGCTTTGCCACTGCAGCCACCATTCCCGCAGCGCACGTGTACCACAATCACATGCCCAATTTCTGGCCGTTCTACGCGGTCGACGTTGCGGCCAAATACAACAGCACGGCAATCGGTGCGCCGATCCGCTATACGTATGACGGCGAAGTCATCAATCTCAAGAAAAGCCCGCCAGCGGGCTACAGTTATTACCTGCCGGCGGCGCTCGGCGGCGCCATCATGCCGCACGACGACCTGGTCAGTTATTACACGCCCGACGCCAAGACCGGCGCTTACCAGTATTGGCCGATGCAGGTCGCCAACGAGATGCAGAACTGGTCGGGCGGCAAGGGACAAGTCCACGTGACCATGTCCGGCGCAGTCATCAATAATGTCCAGAGCCTGGCCACGCTGCAGAATGTGCCCGGCTACCCCAGCACCACGTGGGGCCAATCCTGGTCCAACACCTTCAATGCGCTCAAGACCACCAATCACTACCGGACCCTCGATACCGTGCATTTCACCGGTCATCACAGCATGGGACCGCTGGTGGGCCCGGACTATTTTCTCAAGGATCTGATTTATCAGAATGCGACACTGGCCCAGCCTGATTTTCTCGGGGGAAATTTCGTTTCTTCCAAAGGTTTCTTTCCCACCGAGCTCGGCTTTTCAGACCGCCTGATTCCGACCCTGGCCAAGCTCGGCGTCCAGTGGTCCGTCATCGGCAACAACCATTTTTCCCGCACGCTCAAGGATTATCCCTACGCCACCTACGACGCGACCGGCGACACGCTGGTATCGCCACCCAACCGCGCAGACTTGCGCAACACGTCCAGCACCGGCAGCTGGGTCGCCAGCGGCATGGCGCACGAACAGCAAGTCATCGTCAACAAGTTCCCGTTCGCGTCCACCCCGCACTGGGTGCGTGCCGTCGATCCGGCCACCGGCGCGGTCAGCAAGATCGCCGGCATTCCCGTCAGCCAGAACGGTTCGTGGCTCGAGGGCTGGGAAGGCTCGACCACCGTCGACGAGATCCAGCCCTATGCCGCGCTCGAACCGCGCCAGTTCTTCGTGGTGGCGCACGACGGCGACAATTCGGGCGGCCGCGCCGGCGCCTTGTCCACCTGGCAGGCCGGCTACAACACCACCTGCGCCGGCAACGGCTACTGCCTCGGCATCGACGAATACCTGAAGGCCAAACCGATCCCCGCCACCGACATCCAGCACGTGCAGGACGGTTCCTGGGTCGATACCCGCGACTCGTCGTCCGATCCGACCTGGTACCACTGGCGCCTGCCGTTCCTGATCTGGAAAGGACAGTTTGCCGATTTCAACCGCGTCAATGGCCTGGCCCTGGCGCCCAAGACCAACCTGAAAGGCGTGCAGGAGGGCGCCACCGTTTCCTTCGAATACGGCTGGCACTACCTGGAACGCAATTTCGCCCTGCTGCAGGCAGCGATGAACTATGCCAGGACGGCAGAGCAGATCTGGCTCGACGGCCATCCCAATTACTGGTCGCCCAGCACCGACATGGACAAGCAGGTCACCTATCCGGGCAACCAGCTCAATCCCTGGATGCTGTCGTACCCGGTCAAGGGCGATCCGGCCAAGGACTATGCGGGCGGCGCCAATCCGGCCGAACTGGCCTGGTACTTCCTGCTGCCGGCCATGGATTCGGGCTTCGGCTACTACGACGAGAACAAGGACGACAGCGTCAAGCCCACGCTGGCGTTCAACAACTCGCTGGCGTTCTCCAAGCCTTACGTGCAAAGCAACCTGGCACAGGACCGCACCGGCCCCTCGCTGTGGTGGCCGCAGCGCTATCCGTATAATCCCGGCTCGGTCAATGCGTCCAAGGCGGAAGGCTGGACCGTCCAACATTACAGCAACGACTTCGCCATCTATACCTATGGCTACGATGTCTCGGGCATTACCAGCGCCCGCGCCATGGTCCGCGTCCACAGCAGCAACGACATCAGCGCCAGCGACGACACCTACAAGGTGTACGACCCGTCGGCCCTCGCCGGCCAGCCCGGGCTGTCCATCACGCCCGGCAACGTCGGCGCCTGGCAGGCTTACGAGATGTCGGTGCGCGACCTGCAGGCCGACATCAACGGCGTGGCGTGGAATGCTACGACCCGCGACACGCTGGCCGTGTTGCCAGCGCAGGAAATCGGCGACCTCTATTATGTGTACCTGTCGCAGTACCGCAACCAGCTGCTCGACTATTACGTCGAAGCGACCGACAGCAAGGGCAATGTCACGCGGTCGGAAATCCAGCAGGTGTATGTCGGCGCCGGAAAGTATACGCCGACCGGCACCGGCTCGGGTTTCAAGGAAGACGTCAACGGCACCGTGGCCGGCGTCTATCCGTTCCTGGTGAGCGACACCACGCCGCCGTCGAAGCCCGGCGCCATTGCGGCGTCGGACATCAGCGACCGCGCGCTGACGCTGTCCTGGCCCGCCTCGACCGACAACGTCGGCGTGACCGGCTACAAGATCTACCGCAACAGCGTGCAGGTGGCCACCAGCGCCAGCGCCAGCTATACCGACCAGGGCCTGACCCCGGCCACCGCCTATACCTATGCGGTGGTCGCGTACGACGCCGCTGGCAACCAGTCCGAAGCGAGCGCCAACGCGGCATTCAGCACGCGGGCGGCCGACACGACGGCGCCCAGTGCACCGGGCAAGCCGGTGGCGTCGGCCATCACGGCCAGCAGCCTGACCCTGACCTGGGCAGCATCGACCGACAACTATGGCGTGGCCCAGTACCAGGTGCTGCGCAACGGCGTGCAGGTCGGCACCAGCAGCGGCACCAGCTTTGCCGATACCGGCCTGTCGCCGGCCACGGCCTACAGCTACGCGGTGCGGGCGCTCGACGCGGCCGGCAATGTCTCGGCGCTGTCGACGGGCACCCAGGTCACGTCCGGCGCCGGCAACGTGGCGCGCGTGTTCTACCGGCTGCCGAGCGGCTGGAACGGCGCCAACCTGCACTACTCGCCCAACGGCGGCAGCTGGACCGCCGTGCCGGGCGTGGCCATGACGCCGGCCTGCACGGGCTGGGTCAGCTACACCGCCAATCTGGCCAGCGCCACCGGGCTGGCTGCGGCCTTCAACAATGGCGCCGGCACCTGGGACAACAACGGCGGCAAGAACTATACGCTGGGCGTCGGCACCTCGGTGGTGCAGAATGGCGCTGCGGCCAGTGGCGCATCGCCCTGCGATGCGTCCACCACCAACCCCACGCCCACCACGCCGGCCAGCTGCCAGGTCAGGTTCACCATCGCCAACGCCAATACCGCGACGGGACAAAAGCTGTACCTGGTCGGCAACGTGGCGGCGCTGGGCAGCTGGACGCCATCGAGCGGCGCGCCGCTGGCCATCCAGGGATCGGGCGCCAACGTCCCCTGGAGCGGCACGGTGACACTGCCGGCCGGCACCGCGATCCAGTATAAATACGTCAAGTGGAATGGCAGCACGGCGGCCTGGGAAGGCAGCCAGGGGACGGCGTCCGGCAACCGCGAATGGACCACGCCGGCCACGTGCAGCGGCGTGACCGACCGCGCCGACGGCAACTTCAAGCAATAAGGCGTCGCGGCGGCAGGGTGGCTAGGGCCGGCAAAACTGGACCAGCGTAAAATACGCGTTTTGCCCGCCGCCAGCCCCCTGCCATGACCATCCTGCTCACCACCCTCAACGCCCGCTACACCCATGCCTCGCTGGGTTTGCGCTACCTGTTAGCGAATATGGGCGAGCTGCAGGAGCAGACGCGCTTGCAGGAATTCGTGATCGGGGCCAAGACCACCGAGATCGTCGAACGCATCCTGGCGCATGCGCCGGCGATCGTGGGCTTTGGCATCTATATCTGGAATGTCGAGGAAAGCACCAGGGTGATCGCCATGCTCAAGCGCGTGGCGCCGCAGGTGGTGGTGGTGCTCGGCGGCCCCGAGGTCTCGTACGAATCGCACCAGCAGGAGATCGTCAAGCTCGCGGACTACCTGATCACCGGCTGGGGCGACATCACCTTTCCCAAGCTGTGCGGCGAGATCCTCAACGGCCCCAAGCCCCTGATGAAAATCCATGCCGGGGTACAGCCGCCGATGGCCGACATCAAGCTGCCCTACGCCCTGTACACCGATGACGACATCAAGCACCGCACGCTGTACGTGGAAGCGTCGCGCGGCTGTCCGTTCAAGTGCGAATTCTGCCTGTCGGCGCTGGACAAGACGGCCTGGCCGTTCCCGCTCGACGCTTTTCTGGCCGAACTCGAGTCGCTCCATGCGCGCGGGGCGCGGCTGTTCAAGTTCGTCGACCGCACCTTCAACCTGAATATCAAGACCAGCCTGAAGATCATGCAGTTCTTCCTCGACAAGCTCGCGGCCCATCCCGACGATCCCGTGTACGCCCACTTCGAGCTGGTGCCCGACCACCTGCCCGACGCCCTGAAAGAAGGCATCAGCAAGTTCCCGCACGGTGCGCTGCAGTTCGAGATCGGCATCCAGAGCTTCAATCCGGCCGTGCAGACGCTGGTCAGCCGCAAGCAGGACAACCAGAAGGCGGCCGACAATATCCGCTGGCTCACGACGCAGTCGCACGCGCACATGCACGTGGACCTGATCGCCGGCCTGCCCGGCGAGACGGTCGAGAGCTTTGCCGCCGGCTTCAACAAACTGTGGGCGCTCGATCCGCACGAGATCCAGTTTGGCATCCTCAAGCGCCTGCGCGGCACGCCGATCATCCGCCACACCGAGGAATACGGCCTGGTGTTCGACCCGTATGCGCCGTACACCATCCTGGCCAACCGCGATATCGACTTCGCCACCATGCAGCGGCTCGTGCGTTTTGCCCGCTACTGGGACCTGGTGGCCAACTCGGGCCGCTTTACCCATACCCTGCCGGTGCTGCTGGGCGACGACGCTTTCGGACAGTTCATGGCGTTTTCGGACTGGCTGTACGCCAATACGGATGCCACCCACCGGATCGCGCTCGAGCGGCTGGTGGCGATGGTGGGCAAGTACCTGCAGGTGCGCGGCATGGACCGGGCCCAGGCCGAAGCGCTGCTGGCCAGCGATTACGCCGGGCCCAAGGCCAAGACCGTCGAAACGCCGGCGCCGAAGCGGCAGGCGCGCCGGCTGGCCGCCTAGGGGCGCGTGCCGTGGGCAGCGTGTGCCAGCGCGCGCGCCGCGCGAACACGGGTAGCGGGCGGGGCGAAAGTCCCTTAAACTGGCGGTTATGCCTACAGCCCCAGAGCCTACCCTCACCCTCAACCCCGGCGCCGCCAACGGCCCGTCCATCGCGGCGGGCGGTACCTGGCAAGTCCACGCGCTGGCCCAGGGCAAGGCCATGGCCACCATCACGGGCACGCTCAAATCGGTCAAGGCCGATCAACTGGGATGGGACCTGAGCGCCGTCGACAGCATGGACCATATCGGCGCCCAGCTGCTGTGGAATGCCTGGGGCAAGACCCGCCCTGCCCGGCTGCAGCTGGCGCCGGGGCAGGAAGAATTCTTCAAACGCCTGGAAGCGGCCGGCAAGATCGAACTGCCGAGCACCCGCCAGCACCGCCTGACGCTGGTGATGAAGCTCGGCTTTGCGGTGCTGCTGTTCTTCGAACACATGACCGCGTTTACGCGCCTGGTCGGCCAGCTGACGCTCGACCTGGCCCGCTTCCTGCGCGCGCCGCAACGCGGGCCGTGGAAGGAAATCTCGGCCAATATCTTTCATGCCGGCTTCCAGGCGCTCGGCATCACGGCGCTGGTCGGGTTTTTGATCGGCGTGGTGTTCTCGTTCCTGTCGGCGCAGCAGCTGCGCAACTTCGGCGGCGATGTATTCCTGGTCAACCTGCTGGGCATGAGCATCATCCGCGAACTGGGCCCGCTGCTGGCCGCGATCCTGGTGGCCGGGCGCTCCGGTTCCTCGATCACGGCCCAGCTCGGCGTGATGCGGGTGACCGAGGAACTCGACGCCATGCTGGTCATGGGCATTTCGCACGGCTTCCGCCTGATCATGCCCAAGGTGCTGGCGCTCGCCATTGCCATGCCGCTGCTGGTGATCTGGACCGACACCGTGGCCCTGGTCGGCGGCATGCTCTCGGCCAAAATGGAACTGAACCTGTCGCCCCAGTACTTCCTGCTCAAGCTGCCGGAAGCGGTCCCGCTGACCAACTACCTGATCGGCATCGGCAAGGGCGTGGTGTTCGGCGTGCTGATCGCGCTGGTCTCGTGCCACTTCGGCCTGCGCATCAAGCCCAATACCGAGAGCCTCGGGCGCGGCACCACCACCTCGGTGGTGACCGCGATCACGGCCGTGATCCTGGCCGACGCCGTGTTTGCGATCGTCTTCTCCGGCGTGGGGTTCCGATGAGCGACGACGATCACAGCTGCGGTCCCGGCGCCGGACAGGGAGCTGGCAATGGCCAGCTGACGCTCGACGGCAGCGTGCCGATCGTCGACATCGCCGGCCTGTGGACCAAGTACGGCCGCACCGTGGTGCACCAGGACCTGAACCTGGAAATCGAACAGGGCGAGATCATGTCCATCGTCGGCGGCTCCGGCACCGGCAAGACCACGCTGCTGCGCCAGATGCTGGGGCTCGAACGTCCCGCGCGCGGCTGCGTGAAGATTTTCGGCGAAGATATCAGCGAGATCAATGCGGCCCAGCTGCAGCAGTTGCGCAACCACTGGGGCATGCTGTTCCAGCAGGGTGCACTGTACTCGGCGCTGACGGTGTTCGAGAACATCGCCCAGCCCATGCGCGAACTGAAGGTGCTGCCCGACGAGCTGGTGCGCGACGCCGTGCTGCTGAAAATGAATATGGTGGGCCTGGGACCGGAGCAGGCCAACAAGATGCCGTCCGACCTGTCGGGCGGCATGGTCAAGCGGGTGGCACTGGCGCGCGCGCTGGCGCTGGAGCCGAAGCTGCTGTTCCTCGATGAACCGACGGCCGGCCTCGACCCCGACCTGTCCGAAGCGTTCGTGGCGCTGATCAAGTCGCTGCACCGCGAACTGGGACTGACGGTGGTGATGGTCACCCACGACCTCGATACGCTGTTCGCGCTGTCCACCCGGATCGCCGTGCTGGCAGAAAAACATGTGATCGCCCTGGGCCCGCTGCAAGACTTGCTGAAGGTCGATCACCCGTTCATCAAGGAGTTCTTCCTTGGCGACCGCGGCCGCCGCGCGCTGGAAGCACTCGATGAAAAGACCAACAAGGAACACTGATGGAAAACCGCTCGCATGCACTGACCACCGGCTTTTTTACGATCACCCTGCTGATCGCCGCGATTTTGTTCGGCGTCTGGTTCAACCAGGACCGCGTCGAGCGCGTGCCCTACGTGATCGCCACCACGCAGGCGGTACCGGGCCTCAACCCGCAGGCGCCGGTGCGCTACCGCGGCCTCGAAGTGGGCAAGGTCGGCAGCATCGCCTTCGACCCGCAGGCGGCCGGCCAGATCCTGGTCACCCTCAACATCAATACCGATGCGCCGATCACCCGCACCACGTTTGCCACCCTGGGCTACCAGGGCGTGACCGGCATCGCCTTCATTTCGCTCGACGACGAGAAAGTCGGTTCGCCGCTGCTGGCCACCAATGCCGACCATCCGGCCCGCATCCCGCTGCGCCAGGGCTTCCTCGACCAGGTGGAAAAGCGCGGCCGTGAAATCCTCAGCCAGACCGAGGAAGTCACGCGCCGCCTGAACACCCTGCTCAGCCCCGAGAACCAGAAAGTCATGCTGGCCGCGTTTGCCGACGTCAGCGCTACCGCCAGCAAGTACCGCGCGCTGCCGGACAAGCTCGAACCGACCATTGCCCGGCTGCCGGCGCTGGCCAACCATGCACAAAGCACGCTCGACTCGTTCAACGCGCTGGCCACCGACCTCCATCGCCTGAGCACCCGCCTGCAGGCGCCCGACGGACCGATCCAGCGCGTCAGCGACTCGGTCGTGCGCATCACCTCGTCGGTGGAATCGGTGGCGGGCGGCCTGGAGATGGACACGCTGCCGCAGGTCAACTCGCTGTCGGACGACACCCGCGCCTCGATGCGCGCCGTGCGCCGCACCATGAACAAGATTAACGATCGCCCGCAAAGCCTGATCTTCGGCGCGCCCGGCATTCCGCCCGGCCCCGGTGAAGAAGGCTTTGCTGCACCGACCGCGCCCGCCAACTAAGGACACCTGCCATGCCCACCCTGCGCCACCGTTTTGCCTTTGCCGCCCTGGCCGTCCTGCTCGCCGCCTGCGCCAGCAAGGGCCCTACCCAGGCCCATTTCGATTTCGGCCCGCTGCCGCAGGCGCCCGCCGTGACCAGTACGGCCATCGCCCCGCTCATCGTGGCCGACATGACCGGCCCGGCGTCGCTCGATTCGGAACGCATGCAATACCGGCTGCTGTATGCCGATGCGCGCCAACTGCGTCCCTACGCCTACAACCAGTGGACCGCCACGCCGCTGCAGCTGCTCACGCAGCGCCTGAAGGCGCGCATCGCCCAGGCGGGCGTGAAGGTGCTGGCGACCACCGATGCGGCAGCCGGCGCCATGCTGCTGCGCACCGAGCTCGACGACTTTGCCCACAACTTCGACAGCGCCACCGCCAGCCAGGGCACCATCACGCTGCGCGCCTCGGTGTTTGCGGCCCACCATCTGGTGGACCAGAAAAGCTTTACCCGCAGCGTGGCCGCCCCCACGGCGGACGCCGCCGGCGGCGCGCGGGCCCTGGCCGACGCTGCCGACGCGCTCTCGGGCGACCTCCTGGCCTGGCTGGCCACGCTGCCGGCGCCCAAGTAAATGACGGAGAAGACCCCGGCGCCACCGGAGCCGAATGCGACTCAGGCTCCGGCGCCTGTGGAGAGCGGTGCTTCCACTCCGGCCCCCGGCGCCGCCACGACAATGCCGGCGGCAGCGGCAGCAACCGCGGCAACTGCAGCGCCAGACATCGTTCCTGCCGGTGCCGATGCACCCCGGCCAGGCGCCAGGCAGCGCAGATTCGGCCGCCGCAGCAAGTCACCCAAACCGCCCAGGCCGTTACCGACGCCCGCAAGCAAATCGTCGCCGCTGGCGCGCGCCGCCTTCCTGGCTTACCTGCTGCTGATCGTGTATGCGAGCTGGTTCCCGTTCTCGGGCTGGCAGAACCAGGGCCTGTCGCCGTGGATCTTCCTCGACACCTTTACCATGCCGCGCTACTGGACCAAGTTCGACGCCATCACCAATGTCGTCGGCTACATCCCGCTCGGCACCCTGCTCGTGTATGCGCTGTACCCGCATGTGCGCAAGTTCTTCGCCTTTTTGATCGGCGCCCTGGCCGGGGTACTGGTGTCGGGCACGATGGAGGCGGTGCAGACCTTTTTGCCCACGCGGGTGTCGTCCAATCTCGACTTCTGGACCAATTCCGCCGGCTGCGCGATGGGCGCGCTGATCGGCGTGCTGACCGTGCGCCGCCTGCTCGACCGCAGCCAGTTGCAGCGCCTGCGCCAGGCCTGGTTCGCGCCGCACGCCAGCCAGGGCCTGGTGCTGCTGGCGCTGTGGCCGCTGGCGCAGATCTATCCGCAGAATTTCCTGTTCGGCCTGGGTCAGATCCTGCCGATCCTGTCGGACTGGCTGTCGTGGGCGGCCGACGCCGAGATCGACCTGGCCAGCTACATCCGCCCGGACGTGGAGCTGACGGTGGAACAGTACTGGTTGTCGGAGACCATCATCACTGCCTGCGGCATGGTGGGCGCGGCGCTAACGCTGCTGTGCCTGCTGCGCAAACCGGCGCCGCGCGGCCTGCTGGTGTCGGTGATGCTGGCCAGCGCCATCCTGGTCAAGGCGCTGGCCTCGGCGTTGCTGTTCGCGCCGGAAAACGCCTTCGTGTGGATGACGCCCGGTGCCGAAGGCGGCTTCCTGATCGGCGCCATCATGCTGGCCGGCCTCGCCTTTGCCCCGCAGGCGGCGCAGCGGCGCGTGGCCGTGATAGCCCTGCTGCTGGCCCTGGTCATCATCAACACCACGCCGGCCAACCCGTACTTCGTGGCCACTTTGCAAACCTGGGTACAAGGCAAGTTCCTGAACTTTAACGGCGCCGCGCAATTCCTCAGCCTGCTGTGGCCGTTCGTCGCGCTCTGGTTCCTGTGGCTGCCGTCCCATAAGCTGAACGCCGCCGGCCAAGGGCGGGTATCATAACGAATTCACAGTCTCTGCGGGATACCATCATGAGCGACACGCCCTATTTCAAGCACCACGTATTTTTCTGCATGAACAAACGCGATGACGGCCGCAACAGCTGCGGCGATCACGGCGCCGAGACCGCGCAAAAACACGCCAAGAAGCGCTGCAAGGAACTGGGCATCAACGGCCACGGCCAGGTGCGCATCAACCAGGCCGGCTGCCTGGACCGCTGCGAAGAGGGTCCGCTGCTGGTGGTCTACCCGGAAGGCACCTGGTACACCTACGTGGACAAGGAAGACATCGATGAAATCATCGACAGCCACCTGGTCGGCGGCAAGGTCGTCGACCGCCTGAAAATCTGATCTCTGCAACTTGACGACCGCACCATGACCGTAGAAAAATTCACCCTGGCCGGCGCTGCCGGCGTCATCGAAGGCGTCCTCGACCATCCGGAAGGCGCGCCGCGCGGCATCGCCTTGGTGGCGCACCCGCACCCGCTGTTCGGCGGCACCATGGACAACAAGGTCGCCGTTACCCTGATGCGCACCTTCGTCAGGCTCGGCTACGTGGTAGCGCGGATCAACTTCCGCGGCGTCGGCGCTTCCGAAGGCGTGCACGACCACGGACAAGGCGAGACCGACGACATGGCCCAGGTACATGCCTGGATGGTCAACAAATTTCCCGGCCTGCCGGTGGTATTGTCGGGCTTTTCGTTCGGCACCTATGTGCAGTCGCAGCTGGGTCAGCGCCTGGCTGCGGCCGGCACGCCGGCCGAGCGCCTGGTGCTGGTGGGCGCTGCCGCCAAAAAATGGCAGATGGCCGACATTCCGGCCGACACCATTTTGATCCATGGCGAGCTGGACGACACGATCCCGCTGGTGGACGTGCTCGACTGGGTGCGTCCGCAGGACATCCCGGTGCTGGTGATCCCCGGCGCCGATCACTTCTTCCACCGCAAGCTGCATCATATTAAGGGCTGGGTGACCCAGCTGTGGCGCCGGCCCGGCGAGCTTGCCGATCTGGAAACGGACACCGGCGCGTCTGCCTGAACTTTTATAATACCCGCTGCTTTTTTTAACTTTTCACCGAACACCGCCCATGAAAAAATTTATCGCGGCACTGGCCACCAGTGTGTTGATGATGTCCGCCGCCGTGGCGCAAACCCTGCCGCCACCGAGCATCGCCGCCAAATCGTGGCTGTTGCTGGACGCAACCAGCGGCCAGATCATCGCCTCGCAAGATCCCAACCTGCGCATCGAACCCGCCTCGCTGACCAAGGTCATGACCGCTTACGTGGTCTTCGGCGCGCTGCGCGACAAGAAGGTGGCGCTGAACCAGATGGTCAACGTCTCCACCCGCGCCTGGAAGGTCGATTCGAGCAGCTCCAAGATGTTCATCGACCCGGCCACGCCGGTCAGCATCAGCGACCTGCTGCACGGCCTGATGATCCAGTCGGGCAACGACGCTGCCGTGGCGCTGGCCGAGGCGGTGGCCGGCGACGAATCGGCCTTCGTCGTGATGATGAACAAGGAAGCCGAGCGCATGGGCCTCAAATCCACCCGCTTTGCCAACCCGCACGGCCTGCCCAGCCCGGACAACTACTCGACCGCGCAAGACCTGTCGGTACTGGCCAAGCGCGTGATCCTCGACTTCCCCGAGTTCTACAAGATCGACTCGGTCAAGAGTTTTACGTACAACAAGATCACCCAGCAGAACCGCAACCGCCTGCTGTGGCTCGACCCGACCGTCGATGGCATGAAGACGGGACACACCGAAGCGGCCGGCTACTGCATGATCGCCTCGGCCCATCGCCCGAACGGCACCGGCGAGCGGCGCCTGATCTCGGTGGTGCTGGGCACCAATTCCGATTCGATCCGCACCCAGGAAAGCCAGAAGCTGCTCAACTGGGGCTTCCAGAACTTCGACACGGTCAAGCTGTACTCGAAGGGCCAGGCGATCGCCACGCCGGAAATCTGGAAGGGCTCGAAGAACGCGGTCAAGATCGGCTTTACCAACGATGTGCTGGTCACGGTGCCGAAAGGCGTGGCCGCCAAGCTCAAGCCGGTGCTCGAGCGCAAAGATCCGCTGGTCGCGCCGCTGGCCCAGAACAGCAAGGTCGGTTCGCTGAAGATGATGGTCGATGGCAAACCGCTGCTGGACCTGCCCGTGGTGTCGCTGGAAACGGTCGATGAAGCATCGATCTTCGGCCGCGCCTGGGATTCGATCCGCCTGTGGATGAAGTGATGAGCGCAACCTGCCCTGCCATCGTCACCAACACTGCCAACGCAGCCGGCGCAGCCAGCCCCAGCGGCCTGTCCCTGTCCCGCATCGTGGCCGGCATGTGGCGCATGAACGAATGGGGCAGGTCGCCGCAGCAGCACCTGGCGCTGATCGAGCAATGCCTAGCGCTCGGCGTCACCAGCTTCGACCATGCCGACATCTATGGCGGCTACGCGGTCGAAGCGGCGTTCGGCGCGGCGCTGGCGCTCAAGCCGTCGCTGCGCGCGCAGATGCAGCTGGTCAGCAAGTGCGGTATCAAGCTGATCAGTCCGGCCCGTCCCGATCACGTGATCCAGCATTACGATACCAGCGCCAGCCACATCATCGCCTCGGCCGAACAGTCGCTGCGCCAGCTGGGCACCGACTACCTCGACCTGCTGCTGATCCACCGTCCCGATCCGCTGATGAACTTCGACGAGATCGCCGGCGCGTTTGCACGGTTGCGCCAGGATGGCAAGGTCAGGCATTTTGGTGTGTCGAATTTCTCGCGCCACCAGTTCGAGTCGCTCAATCGCCGCATCGCGCTGGCCACCAACCAGGTCGAGTTCTCGCCGCTGTCGCTGGCGCCGATGTTCGACGAAACCTTCGACGGCCTGCAAGACCTCGGCGTGGCGCCGATGATCTGGTCGCCGCTGGCGGGCGGTCGCCTGTTCAGCAGCGACGACGCCGCCGCGCAGCGCGTGCGCGCCAAGATTGCCGACATCGCCGCAGAACTGCAGCGGCCGTTTTCGAGCGTGGTATTCGCCTGGATCCTGCAACTGCCGTGCCGCCCGATCGGCCTGACCGGCTCCGGCCGCATTGCCGCCATCGCGGAAGCGGTACAGGCCACGCAGTTCAGCCTGTCGCGTACGCAGTGGTTCGAGATCCTGCGCGCCGCGCGCGGCCACGAGGTGGCCTAAGTGCCTGCTCTATAGCAGGTCTTCATCCTGGTACACGACCGGCGGGGCAATCCCGGTCCAGCCGGTGCGCCAGGCCAGGTTCAAGGCCAGCGTGCCGACGATGTACACCAGGAAGAACAGCACGAAATAGCTGGCTTTCAGCCACACCAGCAAGCCGATATTGACCGCCAGCACCACCAGTAGTGCCACGCTCATCTTCTGCTTCGAGCTCGGGAAGCGCACGGTGGACACCATCAGGCTCCCCACCACGAACAGCAAGGCCACGATGCCGGCCGCGTGCAAGAGCGTGGTCGGGCGCTCGGGCCAGGCCACCACCACGGCTGCCACGCAGGCGGCGCCGGCCGTGATCGGCATGCCGACGAAGTAGCGCGGGTCGGTGCGGCCGACGCTGACATTGAAGCGCGCCAGCCGCAAGGCGCCGCACGCGACAAAGAAGAAACTGGCGATGCCGCCGGCGCGCAGCAGCGTTTCCGAATCGAGCCCCACGTGCACGAAACCGTAGCAATACAGCAGCAGCCCCGGCGCGCAGCCGAAATTCATCACGTCGGCGATCGAGTCGAGCTGCATGCCGAACTCGGATTGGGTGTTGGTGGCGCGCGCGACAAAACCGTCGAGCGCATCGAACACGCCAGCGAGCACGAGCAGGATGGCGGCCAGGCGGTACTGCGACGGCACGCCTTCCGCAGCGTTATCGACGGAAATGACGATGCTGCCGAAGCCGCAGGCAATCGACATCAGGGTCACCATGCTGGGCAGGGCAAACTTGGCGCGCCGGATGCGCGCTTGGTTGGTAGGTTTCAACTGACAATCCGAAAATGCCGGCGAACGGCGGGGCAGGTGCAAGCTTACCATTGTGGTGCCGGGTCCGGCATCCGGGACGCCGTGCACGGCGGCGTAATCGCGTGCTTCGCAGGGGAAATCTCGCTTAGAATCTAGGCATCCGGCCCGCACCGTTGGGCCACTCAGGAGTTCTGCCATGCATTCCATCTGCCGCCCGTCGTTGCCCGCTTTGTCCGCTGTGTCCGCCCGGCCGTCTGCCTCGCGCTGGTCCGCCACCGTGTTGCCAACCGTGCTGGCCGCCCTGCTGGCCGCCACCGTGGCCGGTTGCGGCGGCGGTAGCGGCGGCAACACCGCCAGCAGCAGCAACGGCGCCGTAGTGGGCAATGGATCCGGCCAGACCGGGTCGGGCTCGGGCACCACGGTGCCCGCGGACGCGCCGGTTGCCACCGGCGACACCGCCACCGACGCGGTCAACTGGTTCAACTACCGGCGCGGCATGCTGGGCCTGTCGGTGCTGACCCGCAATACCACCATCGATACGGCAGCCCTGGGCCACTCGCGCTACCTTCAGCTCAACAATACGGTCAGCCACGGGCAGCAATCGGGCAAGCCGGGCTTTACCGGCGACACCACCGGCGCCCGCCTGACGGCGGCCGGCTACGCGATCACGCCGCCGTATGCGTTCGGCGAAGTCATTTCCGCCGCCGGTAACACGTCCGGCGCGTTCCACGCGGAGCAGCTGATCGCCGCCATTTACCACCGCTTCGTGATCTTCGAGCCGGTATTTCGCGAAATCGGCGCCGGCGCGGTCACAGCCAACGGCAACTTCACCTATCTGACCGCCGACCTGGCGGCCAGCGGCGCGCTGGGCACGGGCCTGGGCGCGGGCAAGATCGCCGTCTATCCGGTCGCCGGCCAGACCGCCGTTTCCACCAGTTTCATGAGCGACCAGGAAGAGCCGGACCCGGTGCCGGACCGCAACGAGGTTGGCTACCCGATCAGCGTGCATGCCGACCTGCGCACCTCGGGCGGCGAGTTGACCGTGCAAAGTTTCACGGTGGCCCCGCGCGGCGGTGCGGCGCTTGCCACCCGCCTGCTCAGCCACGCCACCGACGCATCGACCGGCGCCACCGTGGCGGCCATCGTGCCGCTCGCCGTCCTCAGCGGCAACACCACCTACGATGTCAGCTTCCGCGGCGCAGTCAGCGGCGTGGCGGTATCGAAGGACTGGTCGTTTAGCACGCGCTGACATGTCGATCGCCAGCTTCGACAGCGTCCCGGTACTGGAGGTCGCCACCGGCCTGCAGCAACTGATGGATGACCACGACATGTACCGGCAAGTCCTGCGCCGGTTCCGCCAGCGCTACCGCGACAGCGCCGAACAGGCACGCACCGAGCTGCTTGCCGGCGACGCCGTCTCGGCCCAGCGCACCGTGCATACGCTCAAGGGCGCGGCCGGCATGATCGGTGCGCACCAGCTCCATCACCTGTCGATGGCGCTCGAACCGCTGTTTGCCGGTCCGCCGGCCCAGTGCATCGGCCCGCTCGCGCAGCTGGAACAGACCTTGCGCACGCTGATGGCAGCCATCGATACGGAACTGGCGGCAGTACAGTCGCCGCCGATGCCGCCATCGCCGGCGCCATCGGCCAGCGGCGAACCGGGCGAATCGCGGATGCTGGTGCAGCACCTGGCGCGTCTGCTCGATGAAGGCGACGGCCAGGCTGTCGATCTGCTGGAACGGTCGGCCGCCGTGCTGGAGGCGGCGCTCGGAGAAGAGGTGTTTCGCAAGGTGGCGGCAGCAGTGCACCAGTTCGATTTCGAAGCGGCGCTGGCGGCACTGCCAGCGCCGCGACGTTGAGCGTGGGGCCGCGCCGCCAGGCCCAGCGCAGCCGCTCGTTCAGCGGGTGAATTCTTTTTCTTCGTCGAAGGCGTCCGCACAGGCCTTGTCGCAGAAGCGGCGGACATTGTCGAGCGGACGTTCGCAATACCAGCAGGAACCCTTGGCGGGCAAGGCCTGGCGCATGCGCGCGGCGCCAGCCAGCGGAGATGCGGTGGCGCTGGCACCCGTGCCGTCTTCCGGTACGCTGTCTTGTGTCGGTTCCACGATCCCTCCTCAGGCAGTAGCTTGCAAGATTACTTTAGCGGAATATTTTCACACGTGATATTGCGCAAGATGCTGCAAATTCAGGCAGTATGCGGTGATAAATCATAGCAGGATCGCGGCCACGGTTATACGGGCCGGTACCGCGAGAGTTGTCTGGAGTGCGTCAAACCGGTATCCCTCATAGGGAATAAATATTTTTAAATGAAAACGTTGGGAATGATAGTCGCCCACCTACCACAACAGGAGACATGCCCATGAAATTGCGCCACCTCGTCGTCAGCATCGCTGCCGCCCTCTCGACCGCTTGCGTGCTGGCCGCGCCGGCCACCTGCCAGGGCACGGCGCCCGCTGGCGAGCTGACCGCCACCCGCATCCCGGCTGCCAACGTGACAGGCCCGGGCCAGGGCCTGTACGAGGGACCGGTGTGGATCGGCGATGCGCTGTACTTCTCGCACTTCACGTTTGCTGCCGGCTTCCCGTCGCGCATCCTCAAGCTCGATGCAGCCGGCAAGCTCGCCACCGCGATTGCCGACAGCGGCAGCAACGGCCTGGCCGTCGATGCCAGCGGCAACATCGTGGCCGCGACCCACAAGTACAAGAGCGTGTCGCGCTACACGCTCGACGGCAAACGCAGCAACGTCGCCGGCACCTACAATGGCCAGGTCTTCAATTCACCCAACGACCTGGCGATTGCGGCCGACGGCACCCTCTATTTCAGCGACCCCGACTTCCAGCGCACAGCCGCGCCGGGCGGCCAGGATAAGACCCGCGTGTACCGGGTGGCGCCCGATGGCGCGGTAACGGTAGTCGAAGATGGCCTGGCCAATCCGAACGGGGTGTCGCTGTCGCCGGCCGGCGATGTGCTGTACGTGAACGGCATGGAAGGCAAACAGGGCGCACAACAGGGTGTACTACGGGCCTACCCCATCGTCAGCGGCAGGCCGCAACAGGGACGCGACCTGGTCAAAGGCCTGGGCACCCCTGACGGCATGGCCGTGGACTGCCTCGGCAACCTGTACGTGGCAGAACACAGCGACCAGCGTCTGCGCGTGTTCACCCCGGCCGGCAAGCAGATCGCCACCATCCACGTCGATGCCAACGTCACCAACGCCGCCTTCGGTGGCGCCGACGGCAAGACCCTGTTCATTACCGGCGCGGGCGCCCTGTGGCAGCTGCGCCTGGGGATCAACGGCGCGCCGTATTGAGCGGGAGCGGTCCAGGCCTATAATCGAACCATCAATCTGCGGGAGGACATCATGTTGCATACCCTGGAAGAACTAGAGCTGCATGCGATGCAGCTCGCTGACGATGACAAGGCACGCCTGGTGCTGCACTTGCTGGAATCGATGGAGCCTGCAGGTAGCAGTGACGTGGAAGATGCGTGGCGTCAGGAGGCGGAGTCGCGCCTTGATGCGGTGCAGTCCCGAGCGGCACAGACCACATCTGCGGCCGACGTTTTCGCAAAACTGGACCGCCGCTTTCCGTGAACAGCGTACGCTTCCATGTCGAAGCGGAAGCCGAGCTCGATGAGACGGCCTCATTTTATGAAGCACTCGCTAGCGGCTTGGGCAAGTCATTCACCGCCGAGGTCAAAAAGACGGTTCGCCTTATTCAAGCCCATCCTGCGGCAGGTCAAAATATCAGCCCCAGGCTCAAGAAAAGCCTGGTGCACCGTTTTCCGTATTCACTGATCTACAGCATCGACGCACAAGCGATTTTGATTCTGGCGATAGCCCATCATCGTCGAAGACCGGGCTACTGGCATCAACGTCAAACGTAAGCAGATTTTCCAGGCACTATTTACCGATACAGAACCGCCCGAAAATCACCCCCAGCAAATCGTCCGATGAAAACGCGCCGGTGATGCTCGAGAGCTGCGCCTGCGCCAGGCGCAGTTCTTCGGCGAACAGGTCGAGCGACTGGTCGTTCTGCGCAGCGTGCTCGCCGGCGCGCGCCAGGTGGGTGCCGGCGTTTTTCAGGGCGATCAGGTGGCGCTCGCGCGCCAGGTACAGCGATTCGCCGGTCTGCTGCCAGCCGGCGATGCGCAGCAGTTCGGTGCGCAGCAGGTCGATGCCGACTTTTTCGTTGGCCGACAAATACACATGGGTGGCGTCGGGCATCGCGTCCGCGCTGGGCTTGTGGCCCGACAGGTCGATCTTGTTCCAGATGCGCAGCACCGGCACGCCGCCCGGGAAGGCGGCCACGATGTCCTCGTCGGCGCGGGTGGGACCGTGGCTGGCGTCGAGCAGGTGCAGGATCACGTCGGCCTTGCCGACCTCGCCCCAGGTGCGCTCGATGCCGATGCGCTCGACCACGTCCACCGCCTCGTCGTCGTTGCGGATGCCGGCCGTGTCGATGATGTTGAGCGGGATGCCCTCGATCTGGATGGTTTCGGTCACCTTGTCGCGCGTGGTGCCGGCGATCGGCGTGACGATGGCGACGTCGTTGCCGGCCAGCGCGTTGAGCAGCGACGACTTGCCGACATTGGGCTGGCCGACCAGCACCACGTTCAAGCCCTCACGCAGCAGCGCGCCTTGCGCGGCCTGGCGGAACACCGTTTCCAGCGCGGTGACGATGCCGGCCAGCTGGCCGCGCGCGTCCGATTTTTCGAGGAAATCGATCTCCTCTTCCGGGAAGTCCAGCGTCGCTTCCACCAGCATGCGCAGGTTGGTCACGCCGTCCACCAGTTCATTGACGGTGCGCGAGAAGGCGCCCGACAGCGATTGCGACGCCGACTTCGCTGCCGCCTCGGTCGAGGCGTCGATCAGGTCGGCCACGGCCTCGGCCTGGGCCAGGTCGAGCTTGTCGTTGAGGTAGGCCCGGCGCGTGAATTCGCCCGGTTCGGCCAGGCGCAGGCCGAGCGCGGCGCCCGCCTCGAGCACGCGCGCCAGCAGCAACTGCAGCACCACCGGCCCGCCGTGACCCTGCAGTTCCAGCACGTCTTCGCCGGTGTACGAGTGCGGGCCCGGGAACCAGATGGCGATGCCCTGGTCGATGATGGCGCCGTCGGCCTGCCTGAACGGCAGGTAGCTGGCATGGCGCGGCTGCAGGGTGGCCGCGCCGAACAGCGCGCCGATCAGCGGCTGCAGCTGCTTGCCGGAGGCGCGCACCACGCCGATGCCGCCGCGTCCCGGTGCGGTGGCGATGGCGGCGATGGGGGAAGAGTCGAGGTTCATGGTGTCAATTGTAGAGGATTGAAAAAAACCCGCGATCGACGCGGGTTTTTCGTGTTACGGGGCTCAAGCCTTGGCAGGTTCCGGGGCCGCGTATTTCTTGGCGATGACCCATTGCTGGGCGATCGACAGCACGTTGTTGACGACCCAGTACAGCACCAGGCCGGACGGGAAGACGAAGAACATCACCGAGAATACCAGCGGCATGAACAGCATGATCTTGGCCTGCATCGGATCGGCCGGGGCCGGGTTCAGCCTGGTGGTGATGAACATCGAGATCGCGTACAGCACCGGCAGGATGCCGAACGGGTCGTGTTGCGACAGGTCGGTGATCCAGCCGATCCACGGCGCGCCGCGCACTTCCACGGCAGCCTGCAGCACGTAGTACAGCGAGATGAACACCGGCATCTGGATCAGGATCGGCAGGCAGCCGCCCAGCGGGTTGATCTTCTCGGTCTTGTACAGCTCCATGGTGGCCTGGTTCATCTTGGCGGGGTCACCCTTGTAGCGCTCGCGGATGGCCTGGATCTTCGGCGTGGCCAGCTTGATCTTGGCCATGCTCTTGTAACCGGCAGCCGACAGCGGGAAGAACAGCAGCTTGATCAGGATGGTAAACACGATGATGGTCCAGCCCCAGTTGCCGATCATGGCGTGCAGGTGTTCCATGACCCAGAACATCGGCTTGGCGATGATGGCCAGCCAGCCGTAATCCTTGACCAGTTCCAGGCCCGGCGAGACCGGTTCGAGCAGCTTCGACACTTGCGGACCGGAGAACAGGCGCGCCGTGTTGCTGACCGTGGCGCCCGGCGCCAGCGTGCCGAGCGGCTGCTTGACGCCGATGCCGTACAGATTGGTATCGATCTTTTCCGTCACGATTTCGTGCATCAGCTTGTCTTGCGGAATAAAGGCCGAGACGAAGAAGTGCTGCGAAATGGCGATCCAGCCGTTGTCGGCGTGGGTCACGTGGTCTTGCACCATCGGCTTGCCGGTCTTCTGGGCTTCCTTGGCTTCTTTTTCCAGCGTGTCGAATTTCAGCTTCTCGTACTTGTTCTCGGCCGTGTACATGGTCGGGCCGGTGTAGCTGCTGCTGAAGAACGAGTCGGTGGCCGGCTTGTTGCCGTCGTGGACCAGGCGCAGGTACAGGGTCGGGTTGACAGGGGCGCTACCGGTGTTGGTGACGTCGTGTCGCACGTCGACGACGTAATCGCCGCGCTTGAACGTGAACGTCTTGGTCAGCTTGACGCCGCCCGACTCCGATTCGAGCACCAGTTGCACCTGGTTGGCGCCGTTGAGCATGCGCGCGCCGGGACGGGCAACGAACGGGCTGGTGTGGTTGGGCGCACCGGGCGCGTTGATCAGGCCGGTCTGGCCCAGGTAGGTCTTGTTGGTATTGGCATCGACGTCGAACAGCACCACGTTCTTGCCGTTGTCACCGGGCTGGCACCATTTGAACCAGCCGAAGCAGCCGTTGAACCAGCCTGGATGGCTGTTTTCCTTGTAGTTCAGCAGTTCCAGGCGGCGGATCACGCCGCCCTGGGTGTCGATGTCGGCGCGCACGACGTCGGTGGTAATGGTGATGCGCTCGCTCTTGAACGGCGCGGCGCCTTCGCCCACAGCTGCGCTGCCAGCGCCGGGGACGGCGTCAGCGGACGTGGCGGCGGTTGCAGCTGCCCCGGTGTTCTTCGCATCGGCCACCGGTGCGGTCTTGGCCGGCGGTTGCGGTGCGAACATGGACGGGTGGCCGGTCGAGACCATCCAGTTGTTCCACAGAACGACCAGAGAGACGGCGAAGACGATCCACAAAATGGTACGTTTATTGATATCCATTAGGTACTTATCAGGAGTGGTTGCAACCGCAAGCGGTCGATGAAGAAGAGGTCGGGTCGGTCGCGGGCGGCACCGGATCGAAGCCACCGTCGTTCCAGGGATGACAGCGGCACACGCGCCGGGCGGCCAGCAGGCTGCCCCGCCCGGCGCCATGGACCTGCAGCGCTTCCAACGCGTAATTCGAGCAACTCGGGTAAAAGCGGCAACGCGGTCCCAGCAGTGGACTGATGGTCAACTGGTAAGCGCGCAGCAGGAAGCGAAGCAGGCGGGTCATGGCGAGCTAAGGTGGGGGCGGCGCCGCCGAAGGCAAGCCCGCTGCCGCTGCCGGCCGGGCCGCAGGCGAGTCTGACGGCTTGCCTGCCTTGGGCCGGCCGAGGCGGGCCTGGGCCGAAAACAGGCGCGTCAGTTCCGCCCGCAGCTCGGCCTTGAGCCTGGCCGTGGTGGCCGGGCCGTCCTTGCTGTTGACCGGGCGCGACAGGCGCACCACGCAGTCGATGGCAGGCAGCCCGGTGGTACGAAACAGCTCGCGTGTGACGCGCTTGATGGTGTTGCGGGTAACGGCGCGCGGTGCAAAGCGCTTGGCCGCGACGACGCCCAGCCGCGCATGCGGCAGGTTGTTCGGACAGGTATACAGCACGAAGTGGGCGCTTTTTTGCGTAGGGCGCAAACGAAAAACGGATGAAAATTCATCCGTTTTAACGATACGCCGAACGCGCGCGAAGTCGTGTGAACCTTCGCCTGTCGAGCCGCTTGAAATACAGCTTTCCACGCGATCAGCTGACAAGCAGGTGGCTTATACAGCCAGACGCTTGCGGCCTTTGGCGCGACGTGCGTTCAGCACTTGACGGCCACCACGGGTAGCCATGCGTGCGCGGAAGCCGTGGGTGCGCTTACGGCGCACAACGGAAGGTTGGTAAGTACGTTTCATGTTGGTCTCGCTTAAAGCAGAAAAAAATGCAAAATCGGGTATGACAGCCCGTCAGTTTTTGGTGCCAATGACACTTCGCGCACCCATGCCAACGCTACGGCACAAGCTGGGTCCATCTCATCGCCCGCAATAATCCACGCTTACTCCATATTGACGTTCAAGTGAATAAACACGGAATACGGGCGGGGAACCCTGAATTATCAGCATTTTGGTCCCCCTTGTCAACAACAGCGGGCCGACTTTGGCCCCGCCGGCGACCGCGCGGACGCGAAAAAACGCGCCGCGCCTGTGGATAACTTGTGCGGACGAGAGTAGAATAGCGCGTTACGTGTGAAAAACTTCGAAGTTGCCCACACCTTTATCCGCAGAATTAAGTAGTAAGAAACGACAGTCGATTTCATGGAAAATTTCTGGCAGACCTGCTCCGCCCAGCTAGAGCTGGAGCTGACGCCGCAACAATTCAGTGCCTGGATCAAGCCGCTCATCCCCATCGATTACGAAGAGGGCAAGCTGCGCGTGGCCGCGCCGAACCGGTTCAAGCTCGACTGGGTAAAAACCCAGTTCGCCAGCCGCATCACGGCGCTGGCCAGCCAGTACTGGGAGCGCCCGATCGAAGTGCAGTTCATGCTCGATCCGCGCCTGTCCGCCCCGAAGAAGGCCGCCACCACCGTCGCGCCCGTGCCCGACCACAACGGCGGCGTGCCGACCGGCGGCTCGCGCATGGCTGTCGCACCAGCCGATCCGGTGCCGTCGGTGCCGGAGCTGCCGGCCAGCGCCCCGCCGCGCCGCGAACAGAGCCGCATCAACACCGACCTCACCTTCGACAGCTTTGTCACCGGTAAGGCCAACCAGCTGGCGCGCGCCGCCGCCATCCAGGTTGCCAACAACCCGGGCGTGTCGTACAACCCGCTGTTCTTCTACGGCGGCGTGGGCCTCGGTAAAACCCACCTGATCCACGCCATCGGCAACCAGGTGATGGCCGACCAGCCCGGTGCCAAGATCCGCTACATCCACGCAGAACAGTATGTGCGCGACGTCGTGACCGCCTACCAGCGCAAGGGTTTCGACGACTTCAAGCATTACTACCATTCGCTCGACATGCTGCTGATCGACGATATTCAATTCTTTGGCGGCAAAAGCCGCACCCAGGAAGAATTCTTCTATGCGTTCGAAGCGCTGATCGCGGCCAAGAAGCAGATCATCATCACGTCCGACACCTACCCGAAAGAAATCACGGGCATGGACGACCGCCTGATTTCGCGCTTCGACTCGGGCCTGACGGTGGCGATCGAACCGCCCGAGCTGGAAATGCGGGTGGCGATCCTGCTCAAGAAAGCCAAGCAGGAAGGCGTGACCTTCTCCGACGACGTGGCGTTCTTCGTGGCCAAGCACCTGCGCTCGAACGTGCGCGAGCTGGAAGGCGCGCTGCGCAAGATCCTCGCGTACTCGCGTTTCCACGGCAAGGACATCACGATCGACGTGGTCAAGGAAGCGCTGAAAGACTTGCTGTCGGTGCAGAACCGGCAGATTTCGGTGGAAAACATCCAGAAGACCGTGGCCGACTTCTTCAACATCAAGGTCGCGGACATGTATTCCAAGCGGCGCCCGGCCAATATCGCGCGGCCGCGCCAGATCGCCATGTACCTGGCCAAGGAACTGACGCAAAAAAGCTTGCCGGAAATTGGCGAACTGTTCGGCGGCCGCGACCACACCACCGTGCTGCACGCGGTGCGGAAAATCGCGCTCGACCGCACCAAGAATCCGGAATGCAATCACGAGTTACACGTGCTCGAGCAGACCCTGAAAGGGTAGCCGCGCAGCAGTGGCGGTGCAGCCGGTTTGCCATTATGATTCCAGCAACCGGCGCACGCCAACATTATTAAAAGTACATCTTTATAACTGAGCTTAATACTGAGGATAATCTATGCAATTGGTCAAAACCACCCGAGACACGCTACTCCGGCCACTGCAGATCGTGAGCGGTATTGTCGAGCGTCGGCACACTATGCCGATTCTGGCCAATATCCTCATCCGCAAGGACGGCGAGAGTGTTTCCTTCCTGTCCACCGATACGGAAGTACAGATCACCACCAACGCCGCCATCGGCGCCGGCGCTGAAGTGGCCGGCACCACCGTGGCCGCGCGCAAGCTGCTCGACATCCTGCGCGCCCTGCCCGAGTCGGGCGATGTCACGATGACGCTGCTGAACAAGCGCCTGACCGTGCAAAGCGGCAAGTCGCGCTTCGCCCTGCAAACGCTGGCTGCCGAAGAATTCCCGACCGTGCAGGAAGCCGACAGCTACAGCGCCAACGTCACGCTGCCGCAAAAAACCCTGAAGCACCTGTTCAACATGGTGCATTTCTCGATGGCCCAGCAGGACATCCGTTACTACCTGAACGGCCTGCTGCTGGTCCTGGACGGCAACAACGTGATCGCGGTCGCCACCGACGGTCACCGCCTGGCCTTCTGCCAGGTCGCCACCGAACAGAGCTTTGCGCGCCAGGAAGTGATCATCCCGCGCAAGACCATCATCGAACTGCAGCGCCTGCTCGAAGAAAACGACGAAACCGTCCAGCTCGACATCGCCGGCAACCAGGTCAAGCTGAACTTTGCCGACATCGAGCTGATTTCCAAGCTGGTAGAAGGCAAGTTCCCCGACTACACGCGCGTGATCCCCAAGGGCTACACCAACGAATTCACGATCGGCCGCGATGAGCTGCTGCGCTCGCTGCAGCGCGCCGCCATCATGACCAGCGATAAATTCAAGGGCGTGCGCTGCATCATCAGCCCCGGCGTGATGAAGATCAGCTCGACCAATGCCGACCAGGAAGAGGCGGTGGAAGAACTGGAAATCGACTACGGCGGCGACAGCGTGGACATCGGTTTCAACGTCACCTACCTGCTCGACGTGCTCAACAACCTGAAGTGCGACCAGATCAACGTCGCGCTCGGCGACTCGAACTCGTCGGCCCTGATCTCGATCCCCGACAATCCCGATTTCAAATACGTCGTCATGCCGATGCGTATTTAAGCTCCAGCGCAATCAAGGTCGGTGCGCGGCCAACACCCGCGCCATCACCAACGTCATTCCCGCGCAGGCGGGAATCCAGTTTCCCGGATTTCCGCCCAGCCCAGAACGACATCGTAGCCCCCAGCAACAAGTCACATAGAGAAAGCAGTCCATGTCCGCTATTCCAGAAGAGATCCCAGCACCAGTACCGGTCAAAACCGAAGAATACGGCGCCGCCTCCATCCAGATCCTCGAAGGCCTGGAAGCGGTGCGCAAGCGTCCCGGCATGTACATCGGCGATACCTCGGACGGCACCGGCCTGCACCACCTGGTGTTCGAAGTGCTGGACAACTCGATCGACGAATCGCTGGCCGGCTACTGCACCGAGATCCACGTCACGATCCACTCGGACAACTCGATCTCGATCACCGACAACGGCCGCGGCGTACCGACCGGCCTGAAAATGGACGACAAGCACGATCCGAAACGCTCGGCCGCCGAAATCGTCATGACCGAGCTGCACGCCGGCGGCAAGTTCGACCAGAACTCGTACAAGGTGTCGGGCGGCCTGCACGGCGTGGGCGTGTCGTGCGTGAACGCGCTGTCGAAAACCCTGAAACTCACCATCCGCCGCGACGGCAAGGTGCACTTCATGGAGTTTGCCCGCGGCGTGCCGGTGGACCGCGAACTGGAAATGCGCGACGGCGTGGCCGTCTCGCCGATCAAGGTCATCGGCGAAACCGACAAGCGCGGCACCGACGTCCACTTCTGGGCCGACGAAACCATTTTCGGCACCGTGGAATTCCACTACGAAATCCTGGCCAAGCGTATCCGCGAATTGTCGTTCCTGAATAACGGCGTCAACATCAAGCTGACCGACCAGCGCACCGGCAAGGAAGACATTTTCGCCTTCGAAGGCGGCACGCGCGGCTTTGTCGAATACATCAACAAGGCCAAGACCGTGCTGCACCCGACCGTGTTCCAAGCCACCGGCGAGCGCGTCTCCGACCAGGGCACGACCATCTCGGTCGATGTGTCGATGCAGTGGAACGATGCCTACAATGAACAGGTACTGTGCTTCACCAATAACATTCCGCAGCGCGACGGCGGCACCCACCTGACCGGCCTGCGCGCGGCGATGACCCGCGTCATCAACAAGTACATCGAAGAGCAGGAATTCGCCAAGAAGGCCAAGGTCGAAATTTCCGGCGACGACATGCGCGAAGGCCTGACCTGCGTGCTGTCGGTCAAGGTGCCGGAACCGAAATTCTCGTCGCAGACCAAGGACAAGCTGGTCTCGTCCGAAGTGCGCGGCCCGGTCGAGGAAATCGTCGCCAAGACGCTGGCCGACTACCTGCAGGAAAAACCGAACGACGCCAAGATCATCTGCGGCAAGATCGTGGAAGCGGCGCGCGCGCGCGAAGCGGCCCGCAAGGCGCGCGACCTGACCCGCCGCAAGGGCGTGATGGACGGCCTGGGCCTGTCGGCCAAGCTGGCCGACTGCCAGGAAAAAGACCCGGCCCTGTCCGAACTGTACATCGTCGAGGGTGACTCCGCAGGCGGCTCGGCCAAGCAAGGCCGCGACCGCAAGTTCCAGGCCATCCTGCCGCTGCGCGGCAAGGTGCTGAACGTGGAAAAGGCGCGCTTCGAAAAGATGCTGTCGTCCGAGCAGATCACCACGCTGATCGCCACGCTGGGCACCTCGATCGGCCCCGACGAATTCAACGTCGACAAGCTGCGCTACCACCGCATCATCATCATGACCGATGCGGACGTCGACGGCGCCCACATCCGCACCCTGCTGCTGACGTTGTTCTACCGCCAGATGCCGGAACTGGTCGAGCGCGGCCACATCTACATCGCCCAGCCGCCGCTGTACAAGGTCAAGGCCGGCCGCGACGAGCGCTACCTGAAGGACGACGCCGAAGAAGCCGGCTACATGATGAACGTGGCCCTCAACACGGCCGCCCTCACCCCGCGCGAAGGCGCCAACCCGATCGTCGGCGAACCGCTGGCCGAACTGGTGCGTCAGTTCAACCTGGCCAACGTCATCATGACCCGCTTGACGCGCGTGATCGACCGCGCCGCCCTGACCGCCATCATGACCGGTGTCACGCTCAACCTCGGCACCGTGGAACTGGCCGAAGCCTCGGCGCGCGCGCTGACCGCCAACATCAACGACATCGCTGTCAAGGTCACGGTGCGCTCGGACGAACTGTCCGAAAAACACCTGCTGTGGATCGAACGCATGCACCACGGTAACGTCAAAGTCAGCACCATCGACGCCGACTTCGTCGACAGCGCCGACTACCGCGTGCTGGCCGAAGCCGCCGCCACCTTCACCGGCCTGCTCGGCGAAGGCGCCTACGTGCGCCGCGGCGAAGGCGAACGCACCAAGGAAGCCGCCGTGGTGGACTTCCACCAGGCCATGAGCTGGCTGCGCGACGAAGCCGAACGCGTAGTCACCAAGCAGCGCTACAAGGGTCTGGGCGAAATGAATCCGGACCAGCTGTGGGAAACCACGATGGACCCGACCGTGCGCCGCCTGCTGAAGGTGCAGATCGAGGATGCGATTGCTGCGGACCAGATCTTCACCACGCTGATGGGCGACGATGTGGAACCGCGCCGGGCGTTTATCGAAAATAACGCGCTGCGGGCGGGGAATATTGACGTGTAATCGCGGTCACACCGTGCAGCAAAGGCGCTCTGTTGAGCGCCTTTTTTATATGGCGCGCCATCGGCAACGTTTTAACTTCATCTAGATGTTAGATGCTGTGACCAACCCCGCTGTGTGGGCATACAAGCGCTCTACCTGTCTTCAGGCAAAAAAAGCCAGCCCGATCACCAGGCTGGCCTTCTCGCTAGGCATCAACCGACGACTTACTTCGTCATCCGGTCCCAGCCCTCCTTCACCGCATCCTTGAACTTTTCCCAGCTCGATTGCGGATGCTTGGCTTCCCAGCTGCTGCGCAGTTCGGGTTCGGCGCTTTCCCATGGCTGGTCGCGGTAGCCGGGGTTGCCGGCCAGCGACTGGGCGTGGCGGTAGGCCGGGTCGTAATCCTGGAACGTGCCACCCGTGTACGCATACGTTTTTTCCCAGTGCGAGCGGAAATAGGCGGGGTCGTCGGAGCTGTCGTCGCCGCGCAGGATGTTCAGGCTGTCCTGGTTCGGGGTGGCGACGTCGCGCGGGTAGATCCGCATGCCGCTGCGTTGCACGGTCGGTTCGACCGAGATCGGCGGCGCCATGCCGTCGATCACCGGTGGCAGCGCGTCGCCGCGTTGCAGCGAGCCGGTGGTGGCCAGCTGCTCGGTGCGGGCGAAATCGACGGCTTCCTCGCGCGGGCGGATGCCGTGGTACTCGGGCACGGCAGTCTGCTGCGAGTTGAGCGTGCTCTGCTGCATGCCGGTGCCGCTGCGGCTGATCATGGCTGCTTCGGCGCCGGTCCAGCCGCTGGCACGCCACATGGTTTCGTGCTCGTCGATATCGATCGGGTTGAACGCGTCGATGATGTCGGCGGCCCGCTCGGCGGTTTCCTGGCTGGTGGTGTCGATGGTCAGCACCACGTGGCCGCGGTTGAGCGCTTCCGCGTATATGCTGCGGTCCGCATGGTCGTTGCCCAGCAGCTCGCTGAACATCGATTTGACGTTGCCCAGGATCGATTCGTCGTCGTTGATGCGATGGGTGCCGGCAACGCCGAGCGAGTCGCTGAGGCGGATGGTGTCGCGGTCATAGCCGCTCTGGATCAGTTCGTCCCTGGCGCGGCTGGCCTCGGCACTGGTTTCAAAAACAGCTGCAAGTACGTGTGTCATGATGGTCTCCGTGGGTTAGGACGCATGAGGTCGGTTGCAAGCCCAGTTTACGTGTTACGGCTTCAGTTTAGCGCTCGTTTGCCAATAAGAAAGCCCTCAACGGCTGCTGGCTTGCACAAGCTCACCCTTGCTGCAGCAAGGGCGTCTCGGCTTACGCTGCCAGCAACTGCTGCTGCAGGGCGCGGTTGAAGGCCGGAATGTCGTCCGGCTTGCGGCTGGTGACCAGGCCCTTGTCGACCACCACTTCGGCGTCTTCCCATGCCGCGCCGGCGTTGCGCAGGTCGCCTTTCAGGCTGGGCCAGCTGGTCATCTTGCGGCCATCGACCAGGCCGGCGTCGATCAGCGTCCACGGGCCGTGGCAGATGGCGGCGATCGGTTTGCCGCTGGCGCCGAAATCGCGGATGAAGCCGATCGACGGTTCGGACAGGCGCAACGCGTCCGGGTTGGCCACGCCGCCTGGCAGCACCAGCGCGTCGTAGTCGCCTGGCTGGGCATCTTTCACGTCGAGTTCCACCGTGAATTCGTGGGACGCGGTCAGGTGTTCGAAGCCCTGGACTTTGTCGCCCTTGGCCTTGGGCGACATCAGCGTCACCTGCGCGCCATGCTGCTCGAGGTAGGCGCGCGGCTGTTCGTATTCGACCTGCTCGACGCCATCGGTCATCAGGATGGCGATGCGCTTGCCGGACAAGCTGTCGTGATTGGACGTGTTCATAAATCCTCCGTGGGTGGAATAGGGTTGCTCACGATGCCATGCCGGCGTGCCTGCACGTGTGCGCGCACGAACACTGGGCGCGCCTTGGCCTGTACGGCAGCGGTTTCCATTTCCTGAGTGCATGGACGCCAGGTGATGGGCGTTATAATGGGCGCTCCCGATGGCCATCCAGGATGGAACCCCGCCCATGCGCAAGACACTCATATTGCTGATGCCGCTGCTGCTGACGGCCTGCGTCGACGATTCGGCCTCCTACTTTGTCGATGGCAAGGCCGGCAGCCATGCCTTGACCGTGCACCGCGCGCAAAAATATGTCTGGAGCAACGTCACCACCGTCGAACTGATCATGCAGCGCCTGCCCGACTGCATGCGCCGGTTCGAACTGACCGATCTGCCTGCCGACGAAGTGGAAATCGAGCTGCTGTCCGGCGGCGACAACGTCTGGACCCTGCGCTCGGGCAGCGAGGCGTGGCAGGTCGAATCGCAGACCTGTACCATGTATCCCGATGTCAAGGGTGATGGCGGCGAACTGATCGGCGTGTTCCGCGACGACGGCGGCAAGTTCGTCTTCGAGGAAGCCGTGCTGGAACCGGTGCCGGCCGCGCCGACAGCACCGGCAGCACCGGCCAACCGGGCGCCGGCGCAGTAAGACAGCCAGACAAAATTTGCACACAAGAAACGAAATCTGTCAGAATGACGGTAATCCATCTTAACAATTGTGCTTTTTATGAAACTTGTCCTGTCGGCGGCGCTGCTGGCGTCGTGCATCGCCTCCAGCCTTGCCGCCACGCCTGCACAGCCGTCGCCGGCGGCAGGCCGCGCCATCGACAGCGCCAGCTGGCTGGCCCATGTCACCACCCTGTCCTCCGACCAGTTCGAGGGCCGCGCGCCGGGCACGCCCGGCGAGAAACGGACCACCGACTACCTGCAGCAACAGTTCAGGCAGCTGGGACTGGCGCCCGGCAACCCTGACGGCAGCTATCTGCAGGCGGTGTCGTTGGCTGCCATCTCCAGCTATCCCACGCTCAGCTACACCGTGCGCGGCAAGCCTACCCAGCTCAAGTTCGGCGACGACTACGTGGCCTGGTCGGCGCGTGCGCAGAAGGAGGTCGATCTGCATGGCTCGGAGCTGGTGTTCGTCGGCTATGGCGTGCAGGCGCCGGAGCTGCACCGCGACGATTACCAGGGCATGGACCTCAAGGGCAAGACGCTGGTCATGCTGGCCGGCGAACCGCCGCCACCCGCGACCGGCCACCCGGGCGCCCATCCTTACGGGCGCTGGGCGTACAAGTTCGCGCTGGCGGCGCGGCTGGGCGCGGCCGGGGCGCTGATCATCCACGATCCGAAGACGGCCGGCGCCGCGTATGACGTGGTGCGCAACACCTGGACCAATGAAAACTTTTTCCTCGATGGCCAGGAAGCCAACCCGGACTTTCCGCTGGTGCCGGGCTGGCTGCAGCACGAACGCGCGCGCGACCTGCTCAAGGCTGCCGGCTTCGATCTCGAGCAGCTGACGCGCCAGGCCGGCAAGCGCGAATTCCACCCGGTACCGCTGGGCGCCACGCTCAATTTCACGGAAGTCAATGCCTGGCGCACGGTCGCCACCCACAACGTGGTGGCGCGCATCGAAGGTTCGGACCCGCAGCTCAAGCACGAAGTGGTGCTGTACAGCGCCCACTGGGACCATTTCGGCATCGACGAGACCCTGCCCGGCCCGCGCACGCAGCAGATCTTCCACGGCGCGCGCGACAACGCGGCCGGCGTGGCGGCGCTGCTCGAAATCGCCAAAGCCTACCAGGCGCTGCCGGTGGCGCCGAAGCGCACCATCGTGTTCCTGGCCACCACCGCCGAGGAGCGCGGCCAGCTGGGCGCCCGCCATTACGTGCACCAGCCGCTGTACCCGTTGCAGCAGACGCTGGTCAACCTCAACCTGCATGGCGTCAATGTCTGGGGCCGCACCCGCTCGGTGGAACTGCGCGGCATGGGCAAGTCCAGCGTCGATGACGTGGTGGCTGCCGTGGCGCGCCGCCAGGGCCGCACGCTGCGCCCGGAAAGCCCGCTCGATGCCGGCAATTTCTACCGCGGCGACCAGTACGAATTCGCCCGCGCCGGGGTGCCGGTGGTCGTCCTCGGCAACAGCCTCGACTACATCGGCCACCCGCCTGCCTGGGGCAGGAACCAGCTGCTCAGCTACCAGGCGCGGGTGTACCACACGGTGCACGACGTGGTGGACCCGAAATGGGACCTGCGCGGCGCGGTCCAGGACATGAACCTGCTGTTTGAAACCGGCTACCAGATCGCGCAGGGCAAGGCAGGTCCCGTGTGGCGCGAGCAGGTGGAGTTCAGGCGGTAATCGGCAGCTTCTACGCTGCAGGCCGGTGCGCCGCCACCAATCGCGCTGCCACCGACACCTGCACCGGCAACTCGGGCCATTCGTCGCCAGGGCCGAACCAGCGCGCTTCGGCGATCTCGTTGGGGTCGAGACGGATCTCGCCGTCCAGGTAATCGGCGGTGAACGCCACCATCAGCGAGTGCGGGAACGGCCATGACTGGCTGGCAAAATATTGCAGGTTGTGCACGCGCAGGCCCACTTCCTCGTACACCTCGCGGTGCACCGCTTCTTCGATCGATTCGCCGGCCTCCACGAAGCCGGCCAGCGCCGTGTAGCGCTTGAACGGCGACTTGGTGTGCAGCGCCAGCAGCACCGCGTCGCCCTTGCGGATCAGCACCATCATGGCCGGCGAAATACGCGGATACGCCAGCATGCCACACTGCGGGCAGCGCATGCAGCGCTCGCCCGTCAGCAGCGCCATCGGCGTGGCACACACGCCGCAGTAGCGGTGCGTGCGCGCCCATTCGGCCAGCTGGAACGCCCGTCCCGCCAGTCCCAGGAAGCCGTCGTCGACGATGCCGAACAATGCGCGCAGGCCGTGGTAGCCGTGCTGCGCGTCGGGCGCTACCGGCGCGTCCAGCCAGGCCAGCTGGTAATACACGCCCTCCCACCGGCCCAGCGCGTGGATGCGCTCGGGGGCAATCGACAGCGCGGCAACGACAGCAGGCGCCGGCAAGCCCAGCGTGGCGTTGTTTAGCAACAACTCTCCGCGATGAAAAACAAAGGTGCGCGGATGGTCGTCCGCTTGCGGCAGGATCAGGGGTTCGAACGTGGCGGGCGTAGACAGCATGGGGCGGGCTCGATGGTCAGGGGGCGTCCATCTTACCGCCTTTCGGATTTTCCCATCGCCATCACGCGATCAGGCACGGTTTTACATTGTTGCTCTACGGCCAAATTTTGACCATGGGCACGCCTCTAACCGGTATCATAGGGACAGATCCACGCTGCGTATTTGTTACTTTTACGTCACTCTTATTGCTCTTTCATGACCACTCCCGCTCCTGCCGCCGCCCCTGCCGTGACCGACAACCCCTCCAGCGCGCTGGACAATGTGATGGCGCTGGCCGCGCAAGGGCAGCTCGGGATCGCCGACCTGTTTGCCGCAGCGGCGGTGCTGACCGAGGGCGGCCAGCCGCAGGTGGCCATCGCCCTGTACCGCACCTGGATCGCCCACGGCGATCCCCGGCTGCTGTACGCGGCCTGTTTCAACCTGGCGGTGGCGCTGACCAACACCGGCGACGATGCCGGCGCCGAGACAGCCTTGCGCCAGGCGATGGCCAACAATCCCAATTTCGTCGAAGCGCGCCTGAACCTGGGCAGCCTGCTCGAGCGCACCGGCCGTCCCGACGAGGCGCTGGCCACCTGGCAGGCGATCCTCGATGGCGGCGTGACGCCGGACGTCACCACCACCCCGGCGCTGCATATCCAGACACTGAACAACCTCGGGCGCCTGCTGGAAATCCGCAAGCGCTATCCGGAAGCGGAAGCGATGCTGGCGCGCAGCCTGCACGTCGATCCGCAGCAGCCCAATGTGATGACGCACTGGGTGCACCTGCGCCAGAAACAATGCGCCTGGCCCGTGTACAGCGGCCTCGACCACATCTCGCAGGAGGCCATGCTGGAAGGCACGTCGGCACTGGCCATGCTCAGCGCCTCCGACGACCCGGCCCAGCAGCTGGCCGCCGCGCGCCGCTTCGTGGCCGAGAAGGTCAACGCCGCCGTCGCCCCGCTGACCGGTGACTACGGTTATGGCCATGCGCGGCTGCGCATCGGCTACCTGTCGTCGGACTTCTGCTCGCACGCGGTGTCCATCCTGACCGCCGAACTGTACGAGCTGCACGACCGCAGCAAGGTCGAGGTTTATGCCTTCAGCTGGAGCCGCGAGGACGGTTCGCCGCTGCGCGCGCGCGTGGTCAAGGCCATGGACCATTACATCCGCATCGACCACCTGAGCGACGAGCAGGCGGCGCGCACCATCCGCGCCCACGAAATCGACATCCTGGTGGACCTGCACGGACTGACGCTCGGCGCGCGGCCCAACATCCTGGCGTGGCGCCCGGCGCCGGTGCAGATGACCTACCTCGGTTTCCCCGGCAGCACCGGCCTGCCCGGCATCGACTACGTGGTGGCCGACGAATTTTTGATCACGCCCGCGATGGCCGCGCACTTCAGCGAAACCCCGCTGTACCTGCCGGACACGTTCCAGATCAACGACCGCCAGCGCCCGATCGCGCCCACGCCCACGCGCGCCAGCGTCAACCTGCCCGACGACGCCTTCGTGTTCTGCTCGTTCAACAACAACTTCAAGTTCACCGAGGAGATGTTCGCCAGCTGGATGAACATCCTGCGCCGCGTGCCCGACAGCGTGCTGTGGCTGGTGGCCGACTACCCCGAGGTGCGCGACAACCTGTGGCGCTATGCCGAGCAGGCCGGCATCGACCGCCAGCGCCTGATCTTCAACGGCCGCGCCGTACCGGCCGAATACCTGGCGCGCTACCAGCTGGCCGACCTGTTCCTCGACACCTACCCGTTCAACGCCGGCACCACCGCCAGCGACGCCCTGTGGGCCGGCCTGCCCTTGATCACGCGCACCGGCCAGACCTTCTCGTCGCGCATGGCCGGCAGCCTGCTGCGCGCGGTGGACCTGCCCGAGCTGATCACCGACAACCTGGCCGACTACGAGGACCTGGCGGTGGCGCTGGCAAACGACCGGCCCCGCGTCGCGGCGATGAAGCGCCAGCTGGCCGCCAACCGCCTGCACTGCGCGCTGTTCGACAGCCCGCGCTTCGTGCGCAACTTCGAGGCGGCGCTGCAGCGCGTGGCCAAGCCGGCCGCGCCGCGCCTGCCGGCGCCGGGGCGCGCCACCACCGTCGAGCAGATTCCGGTGGTGACCGTTTCGTACAATGCGCCCGACCTGATCGAGGCGCTGCTGCGCACGCTGCGCCAGTTCTACGCCAACCGCGTGTACATCATCGACGGCTCCAACCCCGACATCGCCGAGCAGATCCGCGCCATCGCCGCCAGTCACGACAATGTCGAATTCATCCCCTTCGGCTACAACATCCACCACGGCCCCGGCCTGACCTGGGCCATCGAGCACCTCGGCCTGTCGGGCCAGGTCCTGTTCCTCGACTCGGACGTCGAAATCGTCAACCCCGGCTTCCTCGAAGCGCTGCACGCGGAGCTCGCGCCGGACATGTACGGCGTGGGCAGCACCCAGCCGGTCAACGAGGACGGTTACGACCGCCCGGACGGCGCGATCAACTACCTGCACCCGGCCTGCATGCTGACCAATATCGACGTGGTGCGCCAGTGGCCGCTGCCGATCAAGCACGGCGCCCCGATGATCGCCACCATGCTGGCCCTGAACCACAGCGGCAATACCCGGCTGTTCAAGCACATCGATTGGGTGCGCGACGACTTCGAGGGCGGCAAGACGCCCCATTACATCAAGCACCCGTGGCAGGGCACGGTGCGCCGCACCGGCGGCTACCACTACGAACTGCCCAGCGCCACCACCGTCATCGATACCGACCTGCTGCAGTTCGTGCCGCTGGCGGCGCGCAAGCTGGTCGAGGTAGGATGCGGCGACGGCGCGTTCGCCAAGGCCTACCGCCAGCGCAACCCGATCTGCCACTACACCGGCACCGAAGCCGATCCCGCGCGCGCCAACGCTGCGCGGCCGCACTGCGATTTCGTCTTCAACGCGCCGGTCGAACATGCCGGCGCCGAATTCTGGGACCACGTGCGCGGCGCCGCGTGCTGGATCCTCGACCAGTCGCTCGAACAGATGGACGATCCCTGGCGCGTGCTGCAAAAAATTCGTTCCAGCATTGCGCCCGGCGGCACGCTGGTGGCCACGGTCAATAACTTCCAGCACTGGAGCATCCAGGCGCGCCTCAATGCGGGCGACCTGCGCTACGGTGCCGATGGCATCGCCGTGGCGCGCAAGCGCGTGTTTACCCGCGGCGCCCTGCTGGCCATGCTGCAACAGGCGGGCTTCCAGGTCAGCGGCGGCAGCGCCCGCATCGGCGACGAGCCGGCCCGAGACAAATACCTGGACGCGATCCGCCAAATGGCAGACGCTTCCGGTATCGATCCGGCGCAGGCGGTAGCCGATGCATTGCCTTGGCAATATATCGTCACGGCAGTGGCCAGCTAGTCGGCACCTGTGCCGTGCTGTACTTGCAATGCAGAATTTATTCTGTCATGATCAAAGATTGATTTCGGATTAACTTCGAAATACGTCGGAATACCAGTCGGAACCCCTACGCCATGCCTCGTCCCTGGCGCGCGCTACCGCCAGGAAGGCTGATTACCGCCGTCATCCTTACTCAGCCATCATGTCCCTGCCCAAAGTCAGCATTGTCATCCCATCGTACAAGGTCGCCCACTTCGAGGCGTGTCTGCGGACGGCAATCGGGCAGACGTACCTGAACACGGAAATCCTGGTCAGCGATAACTGTCCCGGCGAGGACATCAAGGATATCTGCGCCCGCTTTCCCGGTGTGATCTATCAGCGCAACACGGTCACGCGCGAGGACAATGTGCTCTCCGCGCTGTTCTCGGCCAAGGGCCAGTACATCAAGCCGCTATTCGACGACGACCTGCTTCATCCTTTTTGTATCGAGCGCATGGTGGCGGCGATGGAGATGTCGCCCGAGCACCAGTTGGTATTTTCCGCTTCGCAAGTCATCGATTCCGACAACCAGCGCACCGATGCGCGCCGGCCGTACCAGGCCAGCGGCAGTCTAGCGGGACGCGACCTGCAGCGCTCGATGGCCCTGGGCATGCGTAATTTCGTCGGCGAGTTTTCCAGCATCATGTTTCGCCGCGACAAATTGTGGGCGGTCGGCTACAAGGACCTGTTCCGCATCGGCCGTCACGATTTCACGCGCGGCCTGGCGGACGTGGCCGCCTACATCAACCTCGCGCGCGACGGCCTGGCGTTCTATCTCGACGAGGAACTCAGCTATTTCCGCCACGACCCCAGGCTCGCATCGAATTCCAACATCAATGCCAACCCGCATTTCGGCAATTGTTTTTCGGACTATATCGACCTGCTGGTCGTCAGCCACGAAACCGGCGCCATCAACACCGAAGAGCTGCTCGCGCTGGACGGCCAGGTCGCCGACGTCAGCGCCCGTCTGCACGACGTCTTCGCGCAGATGGCGCCGGCGCACCAGCGCTATCGCAACTATGCGGCCACTCTACAGCAAGCCTGACCTGTCATTTCGAAAGAATTTATGTCTCATATCGACCAATGCCGCATCATCGACCTGCCCAAGCACTCCGATCCGCGCGGTAACCTGTCCGTGATCGAGAGCGGCATCCACGTGCCGTTCGACCTCAAACGCGTGTATTACCTGTACGACGTGCCGGGTGGTTCCTCGCGCGCCGGCCACGGCCACATCGAACTGCAACAGCTGTTCGTCGCCATGTCGGGCAGTTTCGACGTCATCGTCGACGATGGCGAGCGCCGCAAGAAATTCTCGCTGAACCGCTCCTACTACGGCCTGTACGTGCCGGGCATGATGTGGCGCGAAGTGGAAAACTTCTCGTCCGGCGGTGTCTGCCTGGTCATGGCATCGACCCTGTACGACCCCAAAGACTACTATCACGACTACGACGAATTCGTCGCAGCTACCCGCCAACCACAGAAGTAATCAAGAAAATACCATGAGCGTTCCTTTCCTCGATCTCAAAGCAATCAATCTGGCACACGCGGCAGAACTCGAAGCTGCGTTCAAGCGCGTGCTGCATTCGGGCTGGTACGTACTGGGCAGCGAAACCGCCGCCTTCGAAAAAAACTTCGCCGCCTATTGCGATAGCAAGCACGGCATCGGCGTAGCCAATGGCCTCGACGCCATCTTCCTGATCCTCAAGGCGTACGGCATCGGCCCCGGCGATGAAGTCATCGTTCCGAGCAATACCTTCATCGCCACCTGGCTGGCAGTAAGCCATTGCGGCGCCCGTCCGGTGCCGGTGGAACCGGTGGAAGCGACCTACAACCTCGATCCGTCGCTGGTCGAAGCGGCCATCACCCCGCGCACGCGCGCCATCCTGGCCGTGCACCTGTACGGCCAGCCGGCCGACATGGCGCCGCTGCGCGAGATCGCCAGCCGCCATGGCCTGAAGCTGATCGAAGACGCCGCCCAGGCACACGGTGCACGCAACAACGGCAGCGTGGTCGGCCAGCTCGGCGACGCGGCAGCCTTCAGCTTCTATCCGGGCAAGAACCTGGGCGCCCTTGGCGACGGCGGCGCCGTCACCACCAATGACGATGCTCTGGCCGAACGCATCCGCACATTCCGCAACTACGGTTCCAAGGTCAAGTATTACAACGAAGTGCCCGGCTACAATTCGCGCCTGGACGAGCTGCAGGCAGCGCTGCTCGACGTCAAGCTGCCCCACCTGGACCAGGGTAACGCCCAGCGCCGCGCCATCGCCGCGTATTACCAGCAACACCTGGCGGGCGTGCCTGGCCTGACCCTGCCGTTCGTGCCCGAGTGGGCCGAGCCGGTCTGGCACCTGTACGTGGTACGCCACGCGCAGCGCGACCGCCTGGCGCAACTGCTGGCCGAGCGCAAGGTCGGCACCATCGTCCACTACCCGGTGGCGCCGCACCTGCAACCTGCCTACGCAGAACTCGGCTTCCGCGAAGGCGATTTCCCGCTGGCCGAAGCGATCCACCGCGAGGTACTGAGCCTGCCGGTATCGCCGACCATGACGCTCGACGACGCTGCCGAGGTGGTCGCTGCCGTGCGCGCGGCACTGACCGACATCGGGCCGGCAGTTTGAGCGGCTGCCTGACCTTTCGTAAGCCGCAGCTGGTTCGCGGCAAACAGTTGCAGTTCCGCGATGCGACGGTCGCTGATGCCGCGTTCATCCTGGGCTTGCGCACCGATGAGAAAAAGGGCCGTTATCTATCGAGCACAACGGCCGATGTCGAAGCGCAGCGCGCCTGGTTGACGCGTTACGCCAACGACGACAGCCAGGTGTATTTCATCATCTGCACGCTCGACGGTACCCCGGTGGGCACGGTGCGCCTGTATGACCTGCAAGGCGATTCGTTCTGCTGGGGGTCGTGGATCAAGAGCGATACCGCGCCGCGCGGCTTCGGCGTGGAGTCGGCGCTGATGGTCTATGACTTCGCGCTGCAGCTGGGTTTGCGACGCTCGCACTTCGACGTGCGCCAGCAAAACGTCGGCGTGATCGGGTTCCACGAACGCCTGGGCGCCGTGCGCACCGGCGAAACCGAACTCGATTACCTGTTCGAAATGAGCAACGAGGCGATCCGGGCCGCACTCAAAAAATTCCGTACCTACCTGCCGGACGGCGCTATCATCACCGCCTGACTGCGCCGTTCATTTAATTGATGAGGATGCTATGAAAGCCGTGATACTCGCAGGTGGCCTGGGCAGCAGGATCAGCGAAGAAACCAATCTCAAACCCAAACCGATGGTCGAGATCGGTGGCAAACCGATCCTCTGGCACATCATGAAGATGTATTCGCACCACGGCATCAACGAATTCGTGATCTGCTGCGGCTACAAGGGTTATGTCATCAAGGAATATTTTGCCAACTATTTCCTACACATGTCCGATGTGACGTTCGACATGCGCAACAATGAAATGCATGTGCACCAGCGCTACGCCGAACCGTGGAAGGTGACGCTGGTCGATACCGGCGAAGACTCGATGACGGGCGGGCGCCTGCGCCGCGTGCGCGACTATGTCAAGGATGAAGAGGATTTCTGCTTCACCTACGGCGACGGCGTGTCCGACGTCGACATCGCCAGGGTCATCGCCTTCCACCGGGCAGCCGGCGTGGATGCCACCCTGACTGCCACCTTCCCGCCCGGCCGCTTCGGCGCGCTCGACATCCAGGATGGCCGCGTCGGCTCGTTCAGGGAAAAACCGAAAGGTGACGGCGGCATGATCAACGGCGGCTTTTTCGTGCTCAAGCCGAAGGTGATCGACCTGATCGCCGGCGACGACACGACCTGGGAACGCGAGCCGCTCGAAGCGCTGGCCACCAGCGGCCAGCTGGCCGCCTACCAGCACGAAGGTTTCTGGCAGCCGATGGACACGCTGCGCGACAAGACGCTGCTGGAACAGCTGTGGCAATCGGGCCAGGCGCCGTGGAAGGTGTGGAAATGATGTTCGAACAAGCGTATGCCGGCAAACGCGTGCTGGTCACCGGCCACACCGGCTTCAAGGGTTCCTGGCTCACCACCTGGCTGCTCAAGCTGGGCGCCACGGTGGCCGGCTTTTCCGACTGCGTGCCCACCGAACCGTCGATGTTCGACCTGACCGGGCTGGCCGCCAATATCGAACACCACCTGGGCGACGTGCGCGACCTGGCTGCCATCACCAAGGTGATCGCCGACTTCGAGCCGGACTTCGTGTTCCACCTGGCTGCCCAGGCCATCGTCTCGACGTCGTACAGCGACCCGGTCGGCACCATCACCACCAACGTGGTGGGTACCGCCAATGTGCTCGAAGCGCTGCGCCTGCTCAATCCGCACTGCGTGGCAGTGATGATCACGTCCGACAAGTGCTACGAGAACGTCGAGTGGGTCTGGGGCTACAAGGAAACCGACCACCTGGGCGGGCGCGATATCTACAGCGGCTCCAAGGGCGCGGCCGAAGTGATCATCCACTCGTATGTGGAATCGTTCATGCGCAAGCCTGGCTGCAACGTGCGCGTGGCCACCGGCCGCGCCGGCAACGTGATCGGCGGCGGCGACTGGGCGCGCGACCGCATCGTGGTCGACTGCATGCGCGGCTGGTCCGAGGGCCGGCCCGTGGAAATCCGCAGCCCGTCTGCCACCCGGCCCTGGCAGCACGTGCTCGAGCCGCTGAGCGGCTACCTGACCCTGGGCGCAGCGCTGGCGCGCGACGCCGGCCTGCACGGCGAATCGTTCAACTTCGGTCCGCGTGCGGAACAGAACCGCACCGTGCTGGACCTGCTCAAGGACCTGAGCGCCGCCTGGAACTTCGCCGACACCGGCGACGCCTACCAGGTCACCGCCAACATCCCGTTCCACGAGGCCGGCCTGCTCAAGCTCAATTGCGACAAGGCGCTGTTCCACCTCAAGTGGGAAGCCAACCTGCAGTATGCGGAGCTGGTCGGCTTCGTCAGCGACTGGTACTACCGCTACTCCCGCGAAGCGGCCGACATGTACGCCCTCACCCAGGCCCAGATCGGCGCCTACGAGGCACGCGCGCGCGAGCGGGGTCTGGTATGGACGCGCTGAGCGGTCAGCCGGCTACCCTGCCGCAGCTGCTGCAGTTACCACTGCTGACGCCGCTGCGCCGGATCGCCCATCCGCTCGGCGACATCTACCACGCGGTGAAGGCCACCGACGACGGCTACGCCGGCTTCGGCGAAGCCTATTTCACCACCGTCCACCAGGGCGCCGTGAAAGGCTGGAAACAGCACAGCCGCATGCAGCTGAACCTGGTGGTGCCGGAGGGCGCCGTCTGCTTCTACGTGCGCGACGACAGCGGTCGCCGTTTCCGCCACGTGCTGGGCACGACCGACGGCGCCGCGTATGCGCGCCTGACCGTGCCGCCCGGTTACTGGGTGGCGTTTCGCGGCGTCGGCACGGGCCTGAACCTGGTGCTCAATGTCGCCAGCATCGCCCACGATCCGCTCGAATCGGCCAATGCGCCGCTGGAAAGCCACGCACTGTGGGGTGACGCATGAAGCTGCGGCTGACGGGCGCCGGCGGCCTGCTCGGCAGCGCCGTGATGGCAGCGGCAGCGCAGCGCGGCGACCGCTGCGACGCGCTGGCGCGGCCCGTGCTCGGACAGTTCGCAGGATCCGGAGCTGGCCAGCCGGCCATCACGGCAGCGCAGCTGGCGCCTGCGCTGGCCGGCTACGATGTGCTGGTCCATGCGGCCGCCAACACCAACGTCGAGGCCTGCGAAACCGCGCCCGACGACTGCTACCGCGACAACTTCCTGCTCACCGAGCTGCTGGCCGAAGCGGCCGCGCTGGCCGGCGTGCGCATGGTGTTCGTCTCGAGCACGGGCGTGTACGGCACCGGCAGCGATGCGCCCTACCGCGAGTACCAGGAGGCCGTGCCCACCACGCACCACCACCGCAGCAAGCTGCTCGGCGAACAGCGCGTGCTGGCGCTGGACGCGCGCAACCTGGTGGTGCGCACGGGCTGGCTGTTTGGCGGCAGCGCCGCCAACCCGAAGAATTTCGTGGCGCGCCGGATCGACGAAGCGCGCGCCGCGCTGGCGGCCGGAGGTCACCTCGCATCGAATGCGCAGCAGCGCGGGGTGCCGTGCTGGAACCACGATGTGGCGGCGCGCCTGCTCGACCTGGCGCAGGCCGGCGTATCCGGCGTGGTCAACTGCGTCAACAGCGGCAACGCCTCGCGCTGCGAGTACGTGGCGGCCGTGGTGCAGCTGGCCGGCATCGCGGTGGACGTGCAACCGTCGACTGCGGCCAGCTTCGCCCGCAAGGCGCGCGTCTCGCACAACGAGATGGCGGACAACTGGAAAATGGCCACGCTCGGCTGGCCCGACATGCCGGACTGGCGCGCCAGCCTGGCAGCCTACCTGCACGGCGACCTGGCCGGCTATTGATCACGACAAGCACAGCATGACGACTGAACACACCGCTAACAGCGCCGGCGAGGCGATCGAAGAACTCGACGTGGTGATCCTCGGAGCCGGCGTGGCCGGCCTGGGCGCCGCGCTCAAGGCGCGCGAAACGGGCCGCAGCGCCGTGATTTTCGAGGCGCGCGAGACCGCCGGCGGTTTGCTCGACAACTTCACCATCGACGGCTTCCGCTTCGACCACGCGGTGCACCTGAGCTTTGCCACCGAAGACAAGGTGCGCGCCATTTTCGACAGCACGCCCTACCTCACCCACCCGTCGGACTCGTACTGCTTCGAGGGCGACCGCTGGCTCAAGCACCCGGTGCAGAACAACCTGGCTCCGCTCGACGCGGCCGACAAGGTGGACCTGATCAAGTCCTTCCTGGCCCGTCCTGCGGCGCAGGCCGGCGACGACTACGAAAGCTGGCTGCGCCACCAGTACGGCGACGGCATCGCCGAACGCTACCCGATCCGCTACACGCAGAAATACTGGGCCACGCCGGCCAGTGCGCTGTCGACCAACTGGATCGGCCAGCGCATGCGCCGCGCGGAACTCGACGAGATCCTGTTCGGCGCCATGACCACGCACACCCCGAACACCTACTACACCAAGGAAATGCGGTATCCGAAGGCGGGCGGCTACAAGGCCTTCATCGCGCCGCTGATCGCCGACGCCGACATCCGCACCGGCCACGCGGCCACCGCGATCGATACGGCTGCACGCACGGTGCACTTTGCCAACGGCGCCCAGGTGCGCTACCGCACGCTGGTCAGCACCCTGCCGCTGCCGGTGCTGGCGCGCATCGCGCAGGACGCGCCGGCGGCCGTCAGGCAGGCGGGCGAGCAGCTCAAGGCCACCTCGATCGACCTGGTGTCGGTGGGCTTCAACAAGCCGCTGGTCAAGGACTTGTGGTTCTACATCTATGACGACGACATCCTGGCCAGCCGCGCCTACTCGCCATCGGTCAAGTCGCCCGAGAACGCTCCGGATGGCTGCAGCTCGCTGCAGTTCGAGATCTACAGCCGCGGCGAACAATCCAGCTACGACGGCGCCGCGCTCAAGCAGAACACGGTGGCGGCGCTGGAAAAGATGGGCATCGCCACCGCGCAGGACATCGTCGTGCTCGACCACCGCGTGCTGCGTTTCGGTAACGTGATCTTCGACCGCGGCATGGAACAGCATCGCCAGTGCGTGCTGGACTGGGCGCGCGGCGCCGGCATCGCCAGCTGCGGGCGCTTCGGCGAGTGGGATTATCTTTGGTCCAACCAGAGCCTGCTGAGCGGCTACAATGCCCTGTAACCGATTGCAGCATCCGATTGGCGTCTAGCCTGGAGTCCAGCCATGTCCGAGCCCCTGTTTTTCTGCATCACCCACCAGCAGCCGGAATGGCCGCTGCCCGACTTCCTCACCATGGTGGGAACCGGCGGCTATGTGCCGCCCACCGGCATCGCGCTCAGCGAGCGCTATCCGGACCTGGCGTTCCGGAACGAGCACCTCGGCGAATTTGCCGCGCTGTTCGCGCTGCGCCGGCTGCTGGCCGACCAACCGGCCGAGCGCATGGTGGGCGTGTGCCACTACCGCCGCTTTGCACTGACCGTGCCGCTGGGCGAGATGCGCGGCTTTAACAGCTATGCCCACCCCGAGCTGCTGCAGCGGGCGCTGCCCGAGCACTTCTTCGGCGATGGCCGTACCGTGATCGTGCCGTCGCTGGTGCACTTTGCCGGCAGCGTGCTGCGCCAGTACGCGGCAGTGGCCGAAGCGCGTGACCTGCTGATGTACTTCGGTGCGGCGGTGGACGCCGGCGCCGTGGACCAGAACCAGGCCGCCGACTTCCTCAGCCAGAACGCCTTCATCCCGGCCTGCACCGCGGCCTTCATTCCGGTGGGCTGGTTGCGCGACATCGTCGCCCGCGTGGAACTGGCCACCGACCACTTCATGCGCACCACCCACATCGAGCGCGCAGGCCAGCAAAAGCGCAACGCCGGCTTTTGCGCCGAGCGCTTCCACTCGCTGCTGCTGCAGCAGCATCTGGACCAGCTGGGCTGGGACAAGGCGATCACCACGCCGATGACCATGCTGGCCGACTTCGGCGCACGCGCCTGATGCAGCCGGGCCGGCCGGGCCGGCGCGGACGGCGCGGCAGGCGCGGCAGGCGCCTTACGGCTCCCTGATCGATTCGTCGAGCGCCCGCGTGAGCGGGTACAGCAGGTAGGACATCACGGTGCGCTGACCGACCACGATTTCTGCCGACACCGTCATGCCGGGCATTAGCTGCGTGCCCGGCGCCACCTTTTTCAAGGTGCCCGTGTACGGAATCCGGCTCAGGTAGTAGGCATCCATGCCGCCGCCGTTCTTGTCGGCAGTATCGCGCTTGAACGAATCCTGGCTCACGGTGCGCACCTTGCCCTCCAACATGCCGTGCTTCATGAAGGTGAACGCATCGACCTTGATGTGGGCCGGCATGCCGGTCTTGATGAAGCCGACGTCGACCGAATCGATCTGCACCTCGGCTTCGAGCGCGCTTCCCAGCGGCACCAGGGTAAACAGCTGCTCGGCCTCGCGGATCACCGAGCCCACCGAGAACTTGCCGATTTCCAGCACCACGCCGTCGGCCGGGGCCACCAGCTGCACCATCTTGAGGCGCTTGTCCGCCTTCGACAGCTGCTCGTTGATGCCGTCGCGGTCGCGCGTGGCCGACAGCAGATCTTCCATCGTCTTTTGCCGCCAGCTGCGCTCGAACGCGGCGCGCTCGGCCTGCACCGACGCCAGCTCGCTGGTCATTTCCACCGCCTTGTTGCGCTGCAGGTCCATGTCGCGCTCCACTTCCAGCCGGCGGTCGCGCGCTTCGAGCAGGTGCATCTTGGCGCCGAAGTTCTCGGCCACCAGCTGCTCCTGCATCGCTTCCACTTCGCGCAGCGATTTGACGCGCTGGGCCAGCACGGCCTGGTCATGCTTGTTGGTCTCCAGGCCGGCGCGCAGGCGCGCGATGTTCTGGTCCATTTTCGCCTTTTGCGCGTCGTAATTGGCGCGCCGTTCCAGCGACAGCTGCTGCTGCAGGCGGGCGTCGTCGCTGCCGGCCTCGGTCGATCCGGCCTTGCCACCGAGTTCCGCCTTCAGCCCGGCGGCCTGGGTGTTCAGGCTGTCGAGACGGATGCGCAGCTGGGTTTCGTCGGCCGCGCTGAAGGTGGGGTCGAGCGTGGCCAGCAACTGGCCCTTTTTGACGACCTGGCCCACGCGCACGTCGATGCTCTGGATGATCGACGTGTCGAGCGGCTGCACCACGATATTGGGCAGCGGGTTGACCAGGCGGCCGTGGGCGATCACCACCTTGTCGATCGGCGAGACGCTGGCCCAGACGATGAAGCCGACCAGGGTCAGCACCAGCAGGTGCAGGGTCAGCTGCACGAAGCGCGGCAGCGGACCGCGCTCGATGGCGTCGGCGTCGGGTAAAAAGGCGATCTCGGTCTGGTCCTTCTGCCGGCGCAGCAGGCGCGCGAATGGACGCTCTTTCGCAGGCGCCTTCACCGGAGGCGTTACAGGTGGCTGGTTTGCTGGTTCCATAAGTGCTGGTAAGTGTCGCTACGGGTAAGCAGTTCTTCATGCCGGCCGGCGTCCACCAGGGAGCCCTGCTGCATGACCATGATTTTGTCGGCGTTGACCAGCGTCGACAGGCGGTGCGAAATCATCACCACCGTGCGGCCCACGGCGATTTTCGACAGGTTGCTGATGAAGATCGCTTCCGACTCCGGGTCCAGCGCGGACGCGGCCTCGTCGAGGATCAGGATGCGCGGGCGCGCCACCAGCGTGCGGGCGATCGACAGCCGCTGCTTCTGGCCGCCGGACAGGTTGGACGCATTTTCCTCGAGCACCGTGTCATAGCCCTGCGGCAGGCGCTCGATGAATTCGTCGGCGCCGGCCGCCACGGCTGCCGCCACCAGTTCCTCGAACGGGGCGTCCGGCTTGGTCACGGCCAGGTTTTCGCGCACCGTGCCGCGGAACAGGAAATTCTCCTGCAATACCACGCCGATCTGGCGCCGCAGGTGCGACAGCTCGATCTCGCGCGCGTCGATGCCGTCGAAGCGCACGATGCCTTCCTGCAGCGGGTACAGGCCCTGGATCAACTTGGTCAGGGTGGTCTTGCCCGAGCCGGAGCGGCCGACGATGCCGACCACCGTGCCCTGCTCGATGGTGAAGCTGGCCTTGTTCAGGGCCAGGTTCTGCGCCCCCGGATAGCGGAAGATCACGTTGTCGAAACGGATTTCGCCGTTTAGCTGCGGGCGCAGGCCGGTGGCGCCGGCGCGGCCTTCGGGCGCGCGGTTCATCACCTCGCCCAGCATGCGCACCGACAGCGCGGTTTCCTGGTATTCGTTGATCAGGCCCACCAGCGAAATCAGCGGCTGCGTCACGCGGCCCGACAACATCTGGAACGCGATCAGCGCACCGACCGACAAGGTATTGTCGAACACGTCGCCGGCGCCGACCACGATCAGCGTCACCGGCAGCATCTTGCCGAGGAAATCGGTGACCGCATTGCCGGTGATCGAGATCTGGCCGACGCGGAAGTGCATATTGATCGCTTCGGCCGAGCGCTGGTCCCAGGTGCGGCGCTGCGACGGCTCGATCGCCAGCGCTTTCACCGTGCGCATGCCGTGGATGGTTTCCACCAGCATGCCCTGGCGCTGGCCTTCGGCCGTGTACAGCGCATTCAGGCGGCGCTGGAAGGTCGGCACCATGGCCAGCACCACGCCGCCGATCATGGCAGCGAACAGCAGCACGATCAGGGTCAGCTTGAACGAATAGCTGAACAAAATCGGGATGAACACCAGCAGCGAGATCACGTCGAGCGCCGTGAAGAACATGCGGCCGGTCAGGAAGCTGCGGATTTTTTCCAGCTGCTGCATGTGGCGCGTGATCACGCCGGCGCTGGTGGTCTCGAAAAAGTCGATCGGCAGCGACAGCAGGTGGGCGAACACGCGGCGCGTCAGGCGCATGTCGATCTTGTTGCTGGCGGCCAGCGTCAGCGTCTGGCGCAAGAAGCCGAACAGCGCGTCGAACACCAGCGCCATGGTGATGCCCACGGCCAGCACCTGCAAGGTGGTCACGCTCTGGTGAGTGAGCACCTTGTCGATCACCAGTTGGAAGAAGATCGGCGAGGACAGCGCCAGGATCTGCATGGCGATGGCGGCGATGAAGATGTCGCGGAAGGCCGCCTTCTGGCGCAGGATCTCGGGGATGAACCAGCGCAGGCCGAACGGCTGGTGCGGATCGGTGAACTTGTGCTCGCGCTTGACGAACACCACGTCGCCCTGCCAGCGCTGCTCGAAATCGGCACGGCCGACCATGATCACGGTGGCGTCGGCCAGCGCCGGGTTCAGTACCGCCACCTGGTCGGCAGCGCCGTCCTGGCCCGGCTTGACGCCGACGATGATGACCATGTTGCCGCCGACCAGGCGCGCCATCAGCGGGAACACCCCGCCTTGGGCCAGCAGGCGGTTCCAGGTGAGCTTGTCGGCCTTGGCTTTCAGGCCGATCTCGGCCGCCATGCGCAGCAGCAGGCCGTTGCCCGGTTCTTCCGCGCGCAGCGCGTACTCGTCGACCAGGCGTTCGGGGTTGATCTGCAGGCCATGATGCTGTGCGATGGCCGTCAGGCACTGGACCGCGGTATGGGGAAATTTATCTTGCATAAGGCCTGAAGGGAATGGGGAACCGGACGGGTGTCACCATTAGAATTTTACCCCGCGAAAGTGTTGCCCCGGGGCTTTTGTTGTTTAGAAGCACAACCGATTTTACATTGCTATTCGCCTGATCGAACTGCCCTGCAGTCCGAAAAAAAACGGCAAGACCCGCAGGTCTTGCCGCTTTCAGGGAACGACTAGCTCGGCTTACTTGGCTGCCAGGATGCCCTGGGCATGGCCGCCTTGCAGTGCCTTCAGGCGCAGCGAGTCTTCGGTGGCCGCCTGGTGGGTCGAGGCGGTCAGCTTGTTCTCGTAGTTGCCGATGGCGCTGGCCATGGCGGCAGTTGCTGCGTTCACGCCCGACGGCAGTTCCAGCTTGGCCGTGTTGGCGGTGCCGGTCGCTGCCGCGTCAAAGCTCGACATCGCGTTCGACAGGCTGCTGACCGACGACGTCAGGCTGCCGGCCGACTTGCCGCTGTCCTGGAACCAGACGTCCGCTGCCTGGTGGACGGCGCCGTCGGTGGTCTCGAAGGTCGAGACCATGCCGATCAGGTTGCCGTTGTTGACGACACTGGTTTTCTGCACATCGAGGTTCAGCTTGGCGATGTGGAGGTCGGCCAGCGACTTCAGTTCGTCGGCCTGGCTGATGCCATCGGCATTGCCGTCGACCCACACGCGCAGGTTGTTGAACTGGGTGTCCTTGGCATCGATCACGCCGTCGCCGTTGGAGTCCAGTTCCGCCAGCGCCTGGTAGCCGTTGGTGGCTTTCTGGCCGTTGGCCAGGGTCGTGCCTTCGCCGAACAGTTCGCTACCGTCGTTGATCACGCCATCGCCGTTACGGTCCAGCACCAGCAGGCCATCGCCGCCACCGACCCAACCGACGTTGGACTTGGTGCCGGTCGCCCGCAGGTCGAACTGCACGCCGGCCGACAGGTTCAGGGTGTCGATGCCGTTGCCGTTCAGGTCCAGTACCAGTGGGCTCGACAGCGGCATTGCTGCCTGCTGGGCCGGGGTGATTGCCGCTTTCAGGGCCGGCGTGGCGTACAGCGCATCGACCTGGCCCATCGTCAGCGCCTTGATCTGGTCGGTCGACAACGCGGCGAACTGGGCCGTGGTCAGCTTGACGAACTGCTGCGTGCTCAGGGCTGCCAGCGACGCCGTTTTCAGCGCCCCGATGTCGGCCGTTTCCAGCGCTGCAATGCTGCTGGTGGACAGCGCGCGCAGCTGGGTGCTGCTCAGTGCGTTGATCTGGTCGCTCGACAGGGCCACGGCCTGGGCCGTGGTCAGTCCGCTGGCCAAGGCTGCGGTGCTCAGGCTGGCCACCTGGGTGGTGGTCAGTGCGCCCAGCTGGGTCGTGGTCAGCGCAGCGAGCTGGTTGGTGCGCAGCGCGGCGACTGCGTCCGTGCGCAAGGCCACCAGGTCACGCGTCTCGAGCGCCACCAGGCTGCCGGAGGTCAGCGCGGTCACCTGGTTGGTGCTCAGGGCGGCCACCTGGTTGGTGCCCAGCGCAACGATCTGGTCGGTCGTCAGGCCGTTGGCCACTTGTGCCGTGGTCAGCGCACCGATCGATGCAGTGCTCAGGCTGCCGATCTGGTTGGTGGTCAGCGCACGCAGCTGGGTGGTGGTCAGCGCGGCGATCGCGCTCGATTTGAGCGCATTCAGGTCGGCCGTTTCCAGCGCGGCAACCGCTTCGGTACCGAGCGCCGCCACTTGCAGCGTGCCGAGCGCGCCAGCCTGGGCGGTCGTCAGCGCCACCACCTGGTTGGTGGTCAGGGCGCGCACGCCGGCGGTCGTGAATGCCGACAGCTGGGTGCTCGACAGCGCCGCCACCTGGTTGGTGGTCAGCGCGGCAATCTGCGCCGATTTCAGGGCCGCGATCCCGCCGGTGGTGATGCCAGCGAGGTCGGCCACTTCGATGGCGACGATGCCGTTGGTCGACAGTGCAGCCACTTGCGCGGTGGTCAGCGCAGCCACCTGGTTCGACGACAGCGCCACGATCTGGTTGGTGGTCAGGCCGTTGGCGATGTTGGCCGTCGAGATGGCCGACAGCGTCGCCGCGTTCAGGCTCTGTACCTGGGCCGTGGTGATGGCCGCCACTTGCGTCGAGGTCAGCGCGCCGATGGCCGCCGATTTCAGCGCTGCCAGGTCGGCCGTTTCCAGCGCCACGATGGCGTCGGTGGTCAGCGCCGCGACCTGCTGCGTGGACAGCGCATTGGCGCCGGCCGTGGTCAGGGCCACGACCTGGTTGGTGGTCAGCGCACGGATCTGGCCGGTGGTCAGCGCAGCCAGGCTGGCGGTCTTCAGTGCTGCGAAGTCGGCCGTTTCCAGCGCTGCAATGGCGCCGGTGGACAGGCCTGCCAGCTGCTGGCTGGTCAGGGCGCCGGCCTGGGTGGTGGTCAGGGCCACGATCTGGTTGGTGGTCAGCGCCGCAGCATCGGCCGTGGTCAATGCACCGATCTGGTTGGTGGACAGGGCCACCAGTTGCGCGGTGGTCAAGGCAGCGACCTGCGCCGTTTTCAGGGCAGCCACGCCGGCCGTGGTCAAACCGGCCAGGTCGGCTACTTCGATGGCGACGATGCCGTTGGTCGACAGTGCGGCGATCTGGGCCGTGGTCAGGCCGGCGATCTGGCTCGACGACAGGGCGACGATCTGGTTGGTGGTCAGGCCGTTGGCGATGTTGGCGGTGGAGATGGCTGCCAGCGCCGGCGATCTGGCTCGACGACAGGGCGACGATCTGGTTGGTGGTCAGGCCGTTGGCGATGTTGGCGGTGGAGATGGCTGCCAGCGACGCCGTGTTCAGACTCTGCACCTGGTTAGTGGTCAGCGCACCGACCTGGGCCGACGTCAGGGCGGCGTACGAGGCCGTGTCGAGGCCGCGCAGGTCGGCCGTTTCCAGGGCAACGATCTGGTCGGTGGTGAACGCTGCCACCTGCTGCGTGGTCAACGCGCCGGCGCCGGCGGTGGTCAGGGCCACGATCTGGTTGGTGGTCAGGGCACGGATCTGGCCCGTGGTCAGCGCAGCCAGGCTGGCGGTCTTCAGTGCAGCGAAGTCAGCCGTTTCCATGGCGGCAATCGCGCCGCTGGATAGGCCGGCCACCTGCTGGCTGGTCAGTGCGCCAGACTGGGTGGTGGTCAGGGCCACGATCTGGTTGGTCGTCAGCGCAGCAGCGTCAGCCGTGGTCAGCGCGGCGATCTGGTTGGTGGACAGGGCCACCAGCTGCGCGGTGGTCAGGGCAGCGACCTGCGCCGTTTTGAGGGCAGCCACGCCGGCCGTGGTCAAGCCGGCCAGGTCGGCCACTTCGATGGCGACGATGCCGTTGGTCGACAGCGCGGCCACTTGCGCGGTGGTCAGCGCGGCGATCTGGTTCGACGACAGGGCGACGATCTGGTTGGTGGTCAGGCCGTTGGCGATGTTGGCGGTGGAAATGGCAGCCAGCGACGCGGTCGTCATTGCCTGCACCTGGGCCGTGGTAATGGCAGCCACCTGGGTCGAGGTCAGCGCGCCGATGGCGGCCGATTTCAGTGCTGCCAGGTCGGCCGTTTCCAGCGCCACGATGGCGTCGGTGGTCAGCGCTGCGACTTGCTGGGTGGTCAGGGCATTGGCGGCGGCCGTGCTCAGGGCCACGATCTGGTTGGTGGTCAGGGCGCGGATCTGGCCGGTGGTCAGCGCAGCCAGGCTCGACGTTTTCAGCGCGGCAAAGTCAGCCGTTTCCAGCGCGGCGATCGCGGCGTTGGACAGGTTGGCCACCTGCTGGCTGGTCAGCGCGCCGGCCTGGGTGGTGGTCAGGGCCACGATCTGGTTGGTGGTCAGCGCGGCAGCGCCGGCCGTGGTCAATGCACCGATCTGGCTGGTGGACAGGGCGGCCAGCTGCGCGGTGGTCAAGGCGGCGACCTGCGCCGTTTTCAGGGCAGCGACGCCGGCCGTGGTCAAACCGGCCAGGTCGGCCACCTCGATGGCGACGATGCCGTTGGTCGACAGCGCGCCGATCTGGGCCGTGGTCAGGCCGGCGATCTGGCTCGACGACAGGGCGACGATCTGGTTGGTGGTCAGGCCGTTGGCGATGTTGGCGGTGGAGATGGCYGTGGTCAGGCCGGCGATCTGGCTCGACGACAGGGCGACGATCTGGTTGGTGGTCAGGCCGTTGGCGATGTTGGCGGTGGAGATGGCTGCCAGCGACGCCGTGTTCAGGCTCTGCACCTGGGCGGTGGTCAGCGCGCCAACTTGCGCCGAGGTCAGGGCGGCGTACGAGGCGGTGTCGAGGCCGCGCAGGTCGGCCGTTTCCAGCGCCACGATCTGGTCGGTGGTGAACGCGGCCACCTGCTGCGTGGTCAAGGCGCCGGCACCGGCGGTGGTCAGGGCGACGATCTGGTTGGTGGTCAGGGCGCGGATCTGGCCCGTGGTCAGGGCAGCCAGGCTCGACGTTTTCAGGGCAGCAAAGTCAGCCGTTTCCAGCGCCGCAATCGCGGCGTTGGACAGGCCGGCCACCTGCTGGCTGGTCAGTACGCCAGCCTGGGCGGTGGTCAGGGCGACGATCTGGTTGGTCGTCAGCGCAGCAGCGTTGGCACTGGTCAGCGCGACGATCTGGTTGCTGGACAGGGCCACCAGTTGTGCGGTGGTCAGGGCAGCAGCCTGCGCCGTTTTCAGGGCGGCCACGCCGGCCGTGGTCAAGCCGGCCAGGTCGGCCACTTCGATGGCGACGATGCCGTTGGTCGACAGTGCCGACACTTGGGCGGTGGTCAGCGCAGCAACCTGGTTCGAGCTCAACGCGACGATCTGGTTGGTGGTCAGGCCGTTGGCGATGTTGGCGGTGGAGATGGCAGCGAGCGACGCGGTCGTCATCGCCTGTACCTGGGCCGTGGTAATGGCGGCGACCTGCGACGAGGTCAGGCCGGCAATGGCGGCGGTTTTCAGGGCAGCCAGGTCGGCCGTTTCCAGCGCCACGATGGCGTCGGTGGTCAGTGCCGCGACTTGCTGGGTGGTCAGCGCATTGGCGCCGGCCGTGGTCAGCGCCACGACCTGGTTGGTGGTCAGGGCACGGATCTGGTTGGTGGTCATCCCGGCCAGGGTGGCCGTTTTCAGGGCGGCGAAATCGGCCGTTTCGATGGCGGCGACCGCACCGTTGGACAGGCCGGCCACCTGCTGGCTGGTCAGCGCACCGGCCTGGGTGGTGGTCAGGGCCACGATCTGGTTGGTGGTCAGCGCGGCAGCGTCAGCCGTGGTCAGCGCAACGACCTGGTTGGTGGACAGGGCTGCCAGCTGCGTCGTGGTCAGCGCGGCAACCTGTGCCGTTTTCAGGGCAGCAATGCCAGCGGTGCTCAAGCCGGCCAGGTCGGCCACTTCGATCGCGGCGATGCTGTTGGTCGACAGGGCAGCGACTTGGGCGGTGGTCAGGCCGGCGATCTGGTTCGAGCTCAGCGCGACGATCTGGTTGGTGGTCAGGCCGGTGGCAATGCTGGCCGTCGAAATGGCCGACAGCGACGCGGTGGACAGGGCCTGCACCTGGGCAGTGGTCAGGGCTGCCACCTGCGACGAGGTCAGGGCAGCGATCGACGACGATTTCATGGCGGCCAGGTCGGCCGATTCGAGGGCGACGATGGCCTCGGTATTGAGCGCGGCAACTTGTTGCGACGTCAGCGCATTGGCGCTGGCGGTGGTCAGGGCAACGATCTGGTTGGTGGTCAGCGCCTTGATCTGGGCAGTGGTCAGGGCTGCGACCGAAGCGGTCTTGAAGGCGGCGAAATCAGCGGTTTCCAGCGCAGCGATGCTGTCGGTACCGAAGGCGGCAACCTGCGCGGTCGTCAGTGCACCGGCCTGGCCGGTGGTCAGCGCAACGATCTGGTTGGACGACAGCGCACGCACTTGCGCGGTGGTCAGGCCCGTCAGGGTGCTGGTGGTCAGCGCGGCGAAATCCTCGGTCGCCATGCGCGAGATGGTGGCGGTGGAGATGGCGGCGACTTGCTGCGAACGCAGTGCTACGACCTGGTCCGTGGTCAGCGCCACGATCTGATCCGACGTCAGGTCCGTGAAGTTCGAGGTGCCCAGCGCAGCGATCTGCGTCGTGGAAATTGCCGCAACGTTTTGCGTGCTTAAACCGGTGAAATAGCCCATGTGTGTTTCTCCTAAAAGAAGGCGCTGATTCGATGTCTGTCCAAAGTGAACGACGGCCCTGTCCGTCGTCGTTGGCCTTCGTCGTGGCAATATGCCGTTTTATTAATATGTATTTACAACCAACCCAGTACTACCGTCGCAACGAGGCGCTCGTATCGTTCTTTACGTCAACAAAAATGTTAACTTTAGCAAACAATGCGAGCTTTTTTCGTTACGTAATATGCAACGACTATTTCTTGTTTAATACACCACAAGTGCCATGCGCAGGGCGCGTGCCGGAACAGGCAGACGGCGGCAACATGACAGGGCGACCGCCGCGAATGTTCCACTAAGTAAACTTGTTCCTGCGGGGAAAAATATTTGTTCGACGCGGACTCCATCCGAAGCGATCAAGCCAACCCTTTGAAATTCAACGCATTTTTTCAAACGCTGGGGAGCTGACCAGCTACCCGGGACGTCCGAAATAGTGGCGAGTATAACGCAAGGAATTGCCGCAGAGAATTTAATTGAATGCATGTCTCGTTGCCGCAACCAAATTTTTGACAACATTTAACCGCCGACAACGCCCGCAAACGGCGTGATTACTCTATCTTCACAGCATTAAACTTGATTAATGGCAAATAATCACCGGCGTTGAAACAGTCTTCCCGTGGTGTAACTTTGCAAAATGACAGCAGAGATGGTCGAGACGGTAAGCTGGTGTCAGCGCGTCGGCTGCGCCGGGGAGGATGCGGGGTGGCGCGCACGCAGGCGCCAGGCCAGGACCGCCGCCGTGGCAGCCAGCAGGGCCAGTGCCACCAGATTGAGCACGAAGACGCCGTGGCTCAGACGCGCCACCAGGCCCAGGCTCACGCCGGCCTTGACGCTGAATTGCCAGCTGCCGTCGTAAGGGAAATAACTGACCGACTGCGGCAGGTAATACAGGATGCCGCCTGCCAGACCGGAGACCATGCGCTTGAGCGAGAGCACGGCCGCCAGGAAGCCCAGCATGGCCACGCTGAACAGCACTGCCAGCGCAGCGCCGTACTGCGGCTCGCCGAGCAGGCCGAGACTGACGGCCAGCGCCAGCGCGCTATTGAGCAGCAGGACCCGCGCCAGCCATTTTTCGAATTCCTGCATCTGCTGCTCTCTTGTCGGGCGCACCCGGTGCGCGGTACGTTGTACGTCGTCGGTTGCCGATTGTACCGTGCGCCGTGGCGCGCCGCCAGGCGCGGTCAGGCAGACGGCGGACGCCGCCCGTGCAGCAGCCGGTACAACAGCGGCAGCACCAGCAAGGTCAACGCCGTCGAGGACAGGATGCCGCCGATGACCACCGTGGCCAGCGGGCGCTGGACCTCGGCGCCGGTGCCGGTGGCCAGCGCCATCGGGATGAAGCCGAGCGAAGCCACCAGCGCTGTCATCAGCACCGGCCGCAGCCGGCCCAGCGCACCCGCGCGGATCGCCTGCTCCACCGTCAGGCCGTCGTCGCGCAGCTTGCGGATGAACGACACCAGCACCAGGCCGTTGAGCACGGCCACGCCCGACAGCGCGATGAAGCCGACCGCCGCCGACATCGACAGCGGAATGCCGCGCGCCGCCAGGGCCGCGACACCGCCGGTGAGCGCGAACGGAATGCCGCTAAACACCAGCAAGCCGTCCTTGATGCTGCCGAACATGGCAAACAGCATTATCAGGACCAGCGCCAACGCCAGCGGCACCACCAGCTGCAACCGCTGCGTGGCCGACGCCAGCTGCGCGAACTGGCCGCCCCACGTGGTCCAGTAACCGGCCGGCACCTTGACCTGCGCATGCAGCGCCGCCTGCGCCTCGGCCACGAACGAACCGATATCGCGCCCGCGCACATTGGCGCTGACGACCACGCGGCGCTTGCCGTCCTCGCGGCTGACCTGGTTGGGGCCGGGCGCGATCGTGAACGTGGCCAGTTCGCCGAGCGGAATGAAGCTGACCGCCTGGTTGCCCTCCGGGCGGCTCCCCGAGATGCCCGCTGAGCTGCTCCTGGTGTTATCGCCCGGGTTGTCCGCTGCACCGGCACCGGCCGCGCCCCGGCTTGCCGGCAGCGGCACCGGCAGCCGGCGCAGCGCTTCCAGGTCCTGGCGCTGGGCGTCGGCCAGGCGCACCACGATGTCGAAGCGGCGGTCGCCCTCGAACAGCGTGCCGGCTGCGGCGCCGCCGATGGCGACGGCGACCGTGTCCTGCACGTCGGCCACGTTGAGGCCATAGCGCGCCGTCTTCTCGCGGTCGATCTGCACCGTCAGCACCGGCAAGCCGGTGGTCTGCTCCACCTTCACTTCGGCGGCGCCGGCCACGCCGGCCAGCGTGGCGGCGATCTGCGCGGCGGTGGCGTCGAGCACCTGCCTATCGTCGCCGAACAGCTTGACCGCCACATCGCTGCGCACGCCCGAGATCAATTCGTTGAAGCGCAGCTGGATCGGCTGCGAAAACTCGTAGCCGTTGCCGGGCAGGCGCGCCAGGGTCTGTTCGATATCAGCGCGCAGTTCGTCACGCGTCCTGGCCCTGCCGTTGGCAAGCTTGGGCCATTGCGCCGCCGGCTTGAGCATGATGTAGCCGTCCGAGATATTGGGCGGCATCGGATCGGACGCGATTTCCGCCGTGCCGGTGCGGGCGAACACGCGCGCGATCTCGGGATAGCGCTGCCTGAGCACCGTCTCGATCTGCTGCTGCATCGCCACCGACTGCGTGAGACTGGTGCCGGGGATGCGCAGTGCCTGGATCGCCAAGTCGCCTTCGTTCAGGCTCGGCACGAACTCGCTGCCCAGGCGCGTGGCCAGCAGCAGCGACAGCAGCACCGCGATGCCGGCAAACGCCAGCACCACCGGCGTCGCGGCCAGCGCCCGGTCCAGCAGCCGCCCGTACCAGGCGCCCAGTTGCCGCTGCTCCCGGTCCGCCACCCGGTCGCCGATGCACAGCGCCACGGCGGCAGGCACGAAGGTGATCGACAACAGCATGGCACCGGCCAGCGCCAGCACCACGGTCAGCGCCATCGGCTGGAACATGCGGCCCTCGACGCCAGTCAGCGCAAAGATCGGCAGGTACACGACCATGATGATGGCCTGGCCGTACAGCAGCGGGCGGCGTGCTTCCTGCGCGGCCGCGAACACCGCGCGATAACGCTCGGCGCGCGTCAGCGTGCGCCCGGCCTGCGCTTGCGCCTGCGCTTGCGCCTGCGCGAGGCGCCGCACGCAGTTCTCGACGATGACCACCGCGCCGTCGACGATGATGCCGAAGTCCAGCGCCCCCAGGCTGAGCAGGTTGGCGCTGACCTTGAAGCCGACCATGCCGGTAAAGGTAAACAGCATCGACAGCGGGATCACCATCGCCGTGATCACCGCAGCGCGCAGGTTGCCGAGGAAGACAAACAGCACGGCGATCACCAGCACCGCCCCTTCCAGCAGGTTTTTCTTCACGGTGGCGATGGCCTTGTCCACCAGGACGGTGCGGTCGTACACGGTGACCGCGACCACGCCGGCCGGCAGGCTGCGGTTGATCTCCACCAGCTTGCGGTCCACCGCCTGCGCCACGGTGCGGCTGTTCTGGCCGGTCAGCATGAACGCCGTGCCGAGCACCACCTCGCGGCCGTTCTCGGTGGCGGCGCCGGTGCGCAGTGCGTGCCCGATCAGCACCTCGGCCACGTCGCGCACCCGCACCGGCACCGACACGCTTCCACCGCCGGCGCTGGTCACGAGGATGTTGCCGATATCGTCGCGCGTCTGCACCTGGCCCGGCGCGCGCACCAGCAGCTGCTCGCCGCGCTTTTCGATGTAGCCGGCGCTGGCATTGCCGTTGTTGCGGGTCAGCGCCGCCACCACGTCCTGCAAGGTCAGGCCGTAGGAGGCCAGGCGCTGCGGATCGGGCGCCACCTGGTACTGGCGCACATGGCCGCCGATGGCATTGATCTCGGCCACGCCCGGCACGTTGCGCAGCTGCGGCTTGATGATCCAGTCCTGGATCTCGCGCAGGTCGGTCGGGGTGTACGGTGTACCGTCGGCCTTGCGGGCGCCCGGCGTCGCTTCCACCGTCCACAGGTAGATTTCGCCGAGACCGGTCGATACCGGCCCCATGGCCGGCGTCACGCCGGCCGGCAGCTGGTCGCGTGCCTGCTGCAGGCGTTCATTGACCAGCTGGCGGGCAAAGAAGATATCGGTGCCGTCCTCGAAGACCACGGTGATCTGCGACAGGCCGTAGCGCGACAGCGAGCGGGTTTGCACGAGGTGCGGCAGGCCGGCCATCACCGTCTCGAGCGGGTAGGTCACGCGCTGCTCGGTTTCCAGCGGCGAGTAGCCGGGCGCCGCCGTGTTGATCTGCACCTGGACATTGGTGATGTCGGGCACGGCGTCGATCGGCAGGTGCCGATAATGGTAGATGCCCAGCGCCGCCATGGCGGCGACCAGCAGCATCACCAGCGCGCGCTGGCCGATGGCAAATTGAATCAGTCGTTCGAACATGGGCTCTCCGCGGTCAATGGGCGTGTTCGGCGCTGTCTTTGCCCAGCTCCGCCTTGAGCACGAAGCTGCCGGCAGCGGCATACCGGGCGCCGGGCGCGAGGCCGGCCAGCACTTCGGTCATCCTGCCGTCGCTGCGCCCCGGTTGCACGCGCTGCGCCCGGAAGCCGCCGGCCACCTCGACGAACACCACCGGGTGCTCGTCCACCATCTGCACCGCGTCTGCCGCCACGGCGACAGGAATGGGAACAGCAGCGGAGGCAGCAGCGGCAGGGCCGGACCGCACGTCGACCGTGACGAACAGGCCCGGGCGCCAGGCGCGGTCCGGGTTGGCCAGCGCCACCCGCGCGCGCGCGGTGCGGGTCTGTTCGCCCAGCAGCTCGCCCACGTAGATGATGGTGCCCTGCGCCTGCGCAGCAAACGCGGTAGCCTTGACGGTGACGGTCTCGCCGACCCGCATCAGGTGCAGGTCGCGTGGCGGCACGGCGACGTCGGCCCACACGGTGGACAGGTCGGACAGCGTGAACACGATCGCATCCTCCTTGACCGCTTCGCCTTGCGTCAGGTGCTTGTCCATCACCACGCCGGAAAACGGCGCGCGCAGTTCCAGGCGGTTGAGATGTTTTGCGTCCACCGCCCCGGCACCGATGGCGCCGAGCTTCTGGCGCGCATTCTGCACGGCGATCTCGGCTTCGCTCACGGCTTGCTGCGCCTGCAGATAATCCTGCTCGGCCGAGATCCTGTCCTGCCACAGACGCTGCTCGCGCGCGAGCGTGGTCGTGGCCAGCGCCAGGCGGCGCTGCGCCGACAGCAGTTCGCTGCGCTGGTCGGACAGGCTGCTGCTGGCGATCACGGCCAGCAGCTGGCCCTGCTGCACGCGCTGGCCCAGATCGGCGTGCACGGCCGTCACCACGCCGGCCAGCTTCGGCACCACGTGGGCGGTGCGGTCCTCGTTGAAGCGGATCTCGCCCGGCAGCGACGTCACCACGTTGACCGGCGCCGGCGCCGCAGTGGCCAGCACGATGCCGGCAGCCTTGATCTGCGCGGCGTCGAGCGCGATCGTGGCAGGTCCGGCGCCGGCATGGGCGCTCGCTTGCGCCGATGCCGATACCGGTGACGGTGGCGTTGTTCGTGCCGGGTCGGCCCCGGGTGGCGCTACGGCTGCTGCCGCAGCAGGCGCGGCGTCGCGGTCATGCGCGCCATGCGCCTCGTCTGCCGGTTCGGGCAGCACGATCCACGCGGCCAGGAGCAGTCCGACGACCGCCATGGCGGCCATGATGCGGCTGTGTTGCGGCTTCATTGTTCTGCTCCCAGGATGCGGACGATGGCGGCATGGGCGCGGTGCGCCTGCGCCAGCACGTTCAGGTATTGCGAGCGGGCCTCGAGCAGCGTGCGCTGGGCGTCGAGCACGTCGAGGAAGCCGAACTTGCCGTGTTCGAAACCGGTGGTGGCAGCGACATAGGCACTGTGCGCGCCGGGCACGATGTCGGTGCGCAGCGCCAGCGCCTGGTCGCGGGCCAGGTCGAATTCCTCGCGCGCCTGCGCCAGTTCGGCGTCGAGCCGCAGCGCGGTGGCCGACAGCGCGTCGCGCGCCTGGTCCACGCGGCGCGCGGTCTCGAGCACATTGCCCTGGTTGCGGTCGAACAGCGGCAGCGGCGCCGACAAGCCCACGATCAGCTGCGAGCGGCCCAGTTCCGCCGAGCGCTTGCTGCCCACGCTCAGCGTGATGTCGGGTAGGCGGCGCGACAGCGCCACCTGCGCCAGCGCCTGGCGGCTGGCCAGTTCCGCGCGCGCCTGCGCCATGGCCGGCGCCTGCGCCAGCCGGTGGTGCAGCAGGGCCGGCGCCGGCAGCGACGGCAACTGGTCGATATCGCCGTCGGCCCGTTCGAATTGCGGCGCCGGGTTGCCCCACAGGGCCGACAGCGTTTTGCGGGCCACCGCCAGCGTGCTGCGCGCGCGCAGCAGCTCCAGGGCGACCGAGGCGGCAGCGACCCTGGCACGGGTCTCTTCCACCGGCGAGACCTTGCCGGCGACGACGCGGCGGCCGGTGGCCTGGGCCGCGCGCTGCGCCAGGTCCGTTGCCTGCTGCGCCAGGCGCAGCTGCTCCTGCGCGGCCAGCACGGCAAACCAGGCGTCGATGACGCTGGCGCGCAGGTCGGCCTGGCGCGCGCTCAGGGCAGCAGCCGCGCTGTCGCGTGCGCGGCCGGCAGCAGCGAGACGGGCGCCGCGTTTGCCGCCCAGTTCGAGCGGCTGGTGCCATACCAGCGTGGTTTCGCGCACGTCGTCGGCGCGCTTGCGGTCCACCCGCTCCACTTCCAGCACGGGATTGGGCAGCAGGCCGGCCTGCTGCACGGCGCCGTCGGTGGCGCCCAGCTCGTGGCGCGCGGCCGACAGCTCGGCATTGGCGCCGGCGGCCAGCGCCAGCGCGGTCTGCAAGGTGAGCGGCGCAGCCGGCTCGGAAGCGGCCGGCGCGCACGCCGGCCAGGCCGCGACACAGAGCGGCAAGACATACTTGATCATCGAATTCTCCAGACAGGGGGATATTCGACGAGACGGCGGCGTCAGGGCATCAGGCGAGCGTCTCGTCGCTGAACCACCCGCTCGGCAGGGAAAGGCGCTGCAGGCGCACCGCCGCTGCTGCCGAAACAGGTGCTAGGCGACGCGCAGCCAGTTGGGCCGGGGCGGCCCTTCGGCGACGGGAGACAGGTACAGGCGGGACGGCGGCCGCGCGTAGGCGACGGTGATCGGTGGCACGGCCAGACCATGCTGGTCGAGCACCGAGGCCTGCACCGCGTGGTGGCAGACTTCGCAGTCGCTGTGGGCCTTGGTCTTGCCGGGCTGGTGGTCCTTGCCACCGTCATCGTCGCCGGCCAGCGCCTGGTGCTGGTGGCCGTGGTGGCCGAAGTGGGAAGCACGAGGCTCGCTGCTTTGCTCATGCCCGCAATACACGGCCGCCATCGACCAGGCGGACTGGATCGGCAAGATGGCAAGCAGCAGGATGAGCAGGAGTTTTTTCACCGGTCCATTGTAGCAAACGGCGGCCGACGAGAAATTTTTTCACGCAGACCACCGCTTGTAACAGGCGCGTCATATCAGACCATTACTCTATCGCATCTTTCATTATCACCGGACCCGCCATGCACGTTTCGCCACGCCCGCTCATCCTCGCCCTCAGCATCGCCGTCGCGCTCAGCGCCTGCGGTGGCACCTACCATGAAGGCCCGCTGGTCATGCCGGCGGCGCCGGCCGACCAGGGTGCGGCCGACACGGCGCCCGTGCCGACGGTCACCGCGTTTGTCGATACCATTGCCACCAACCAGCGCGGCGACGCCCGCTACGCCACGCTCGATACCAACGCCGGCGTGCGCGTGCTGGCCGGCATGCTCGACATCTGGACCCCGCTGACCCAGATCGTCGATGCAGGCCAGACCGCGCCGGCCGTGGGCAACTTCCCGGCGGTCGTTGCCTCCGCCTGGACCGGCCTGCCCAACGATGGCAGCAACGGCGGCACCGTGCGCAACGCCACCGTCCACAACTACAATATCGACTACGTGGTCAAAGCCACTGCCGGCCGTACCGCCGACCAGGCCACGCTGGCCTACCTCGACGACCGCCGCGGCAAGGGCTACAGCGTCAGCGATTCGATGGGCCCGCTGACCGCCGCCTGGCGCGCGGCCACCCAGCAGACCACCACGATCACCGGCGTGCCGGCCGACGCCACCACCGTGCTGTACAACGACGGCGGCAACAACAACGGCGTCGGTGGCAGCGCCAACGCCAACTTCGGCACCGTGGTCGATTTCGTCAACATGGTGGGCACCAACGGTTCCACCGAACCGGCCAAGCGCTTCTACAAGTATGCGCGTCCGTACCGCTGGAGTGCGTCGGTGCAAGTGCTGCCGGCGCTGCTGCCGGCCCGCTCGGGCACGCCGACCACCGACGGCGGCTTTACCAGCGGCCACTCGGCCGAAGCGATGCGCAATGCGCTGGCGATGGCCTACGTGGTGCCGGAACGGTTCCAGGAAATCCTCAGCCGGGGCCTGGAACTGGGCGAATCGCGCATCCTGGCCGGCATGCACTCGCCGCTGGACGTACTGAGCGGTCGCATCCACGGCGAAGCCGTGGTCGCCGGCAACCTCGTCGATCCGGCCAACCAGACCCTGAAAGCCAATGCCTACGCCCAGGCCCACACCACGCTGATGGCGGCCACGTCCACCAACGCCAGCACCTACCCGGCGTTTGCGCAATCGGGCACCACGGCCACCGACCGCTTTGCCGACTACGCCACCAACAAGGCCAACTACATCCGCCGCAGCACCTACGGCATGCCGCAAATTGCCAGCACCACGGCAGCGGCAGTGGTGCCGAAAGGCGCCGAGGTGCTGATCGAAACCCGCTTGCCCTACCTGAGCGCCGACCAGCGCCGCGTGGTGCTGAAGACCACCGCGCTCGCTTCCGGCTACCCGGTGATGGACGACCCTGAAGGCTGGGGCCGTTTGAATCTGTTCGCGGCAGCCGACGGCTACGGCGCGTTCAAGGGCAATGTCGTGGTCAACATGGATGCCTCGAAAGGCGGCTTCAATGCGGCCGACCGCTGGCGCAACGACATCGGCGGTACGGGCAAGCTGGTCAAGCAAGGCACGGGAACGCTCAAGCTGGGCGGCAACAACAGCTGGACCGGCGGCACCGAGCTGACGGCCGGCACGCTCGAAGCGAATTCGTCCGCAGCATTCGGCGCCGGCGACGTCTACGTGAGCGGCGGCACGCTGGCAGTCAATGCCGCCAGCCCGGTCAAGGTGGGCGGCAAGTACACCCAGCTGGCCGGCGCCACCGCGCTGGAAATCAACACCGTGTCGGCCAGCCAGGCCGGCATGACCGTGACCGGTGACGCCACCATCGGCGGCGGCGTCTTGAGCGTGAAATTCCCCGGCAGCTACAAGCCGAAAGCGGGCGACACCATCACCGTGCTCACCGCTGGCCGCCTGCAAGGCACGTTTGCCACCATCACGGTGGCCGGCTTTGCCAAGGTCACGCCGACCTACAGCGGCACCACCCTGACGCTGACGGTCGCCAACTAACGATCGCCGACGCAGGAACGCCATACCGGCGGTTTTGGGTATGATGGGGGCGTGTTGCATTCCTTGCAGCACGCCCTTTTTCTATCGGAAGCCCTGATGAACAAAGACGACCTGACCGCGCATCCGCAAGGCGACTTCTTCACCACCCAGGCCGAGCGCCTGCAGGCCGACCTGCACAATTTCACGCGCCAGGTCGCCAGCTGCGACAAGCTGATCCGCATGGCAAATATCAGCCTGAACCAGATAGACGGCCGCATCGCCGAAGCGGCCAGGGTGGAAGCCCGCGCTGCCGCCATCGTCGAGACCAGCGCGCGCGAGGCGTCGCGCCTGGCCACCGAGGCCGCAACCGCCGCCGTGGCCGCCTCGGTGGCGCAACTGGCAGCCGTGACCGGCCAGGCCGAACAGGTCTGCCGCGATCTCGGCCGCGCCCACGGCCGCGCCGCCCTGTGGAACGCCGGCTACATTGCCTGCGCACTGGCGGCCTGCCTGCTGACCGGCTACCTCACCTACCGCATCGGCAAAGCGGCGGCCATCACGCCCGACATCGAACGCGCGGTGCACACGGCGCAGCAGCACGAGACGCTGCTGGCCAAGGCCACCGACAAGGAAAAGAAGCAGATTGCCGACATCCTCGCGCGCAAGCCGAAGACGAAATAGCCGTCACGATCATGACGGCCCTCCTGCACCGCCCGGTGAGCACAACTCTGCCGAATGGGTGAACGGCGTCCCTCCAGGGTGTTCCGTCGCACACTTAATTGTCGAGTTCGCTTGACCCGCATCAAGGCTGTCTCCAGACTGCGTGGTATGGAGCCGGCATTGCGCCGTCCATCCCCTTCCCTCTCTTGCACACACGATGACACCGACTCGACTTGCCGCGCGCCTCACCCTTGCCCTGCTCCCGCTGAGCGCCCTTTCCCTGAGCGGCACGGCCGCCGCCGAGGACCGGCATCTAACGGTGATGTTCCAGAACGATATCTTCGCCGGCGCCGACGGCGGCGGCTACACCAACGGCCTGATGGTCGCCTACGTGCGCAGCGCGGCGCCCGGCGCAGCGGCGCTGGCGCCGGACGGCCTGCTGTCGTCGGTCGCACCGCTGCTGGCCGTCGGGCCGGCCGCGCTGACGTCGGTGTCGCTGAACCAGATCATGGTCACGCCGGAAGACATCAGCCGCAAGAACCCGGACCCGATGGATGCGCCCTACCTGGGCGCGCTGTGGGTGCGCGCTGCCCAGGTATCGGTGCAGGGCGATGTGGCGGACATGTTCAGCCTCAATCTCGGCATGATCGGCCCGGCCTCGGGCGCGCGCCAGGCCCAGACCTTTATCCATCGCATCACCGGATCGACCAGGCCCGAGGGCTGGGACAGCCAGGTCTCGAACCGGCTGCTGTACGGCATCGAGCGCTACCGCGCCTTGCGCCTGGCCAGCGGCGACGGCGAGAGTGTGGCGCCGTCGCTGGACGCCATCGTGCTCGGCGGCGTCGAGGCCAGCAACCTGCTGTCGTCGGTGGGCGGCAGCGCGATCCTGCGCTATGGCACGTCGCTCAAGCGCAGCTACGCGTCGTCGCTGCGCCAGCTGGCGCGCGGCGCCGACCCCTTGATGTTCGGTCGCGGCTGGATGGTGTACCTGGCCGTGCATGGCGACCATTTCTTCTCGCATGCCGGCATCAGCAACGACCTGCCGCCAGCCGGCACCCGCGCCGAGCTGCGCGAATCGCAGTTGCTGGGCCAGGCCGGCATCGCTTACGGCTGGGGCGATTCGTCGCTGGCGTTCTCGCTGCAAAATACCAGTGCGCTGACCACCGGCACCGGCCGCCGCAAGACCTACGGCTCGCTGACCTATACCACTGCGCTGCGCTGAGCATGACGTCCGGCAGCCCATCGCGCTAAGGGTCTGCCCGATGGGCCGCAGGATGGGATGCCGGATCGGGCTGCCGCGCCGCTGCAGGGCAGCTCACTCGCCCTGGATCTTCTCATCCTCGCTCTTGGCCTCCTCCATCGCATCGGGTTCGAGCTCCTCGGCCGAACGGTTCAGGTGCACGAACAGTCCCCACGCTGCCAGCAGGATGCCCACGCTGCCCACCAGCGCGGCGGCATAGACCAGGTCGGCCAGGTCGTCATGGACGGCGTGGAAGGTCGCGACCAGCCCCTCGATACCGAGCGCCACCACCACCACCACGAAAAAGCGCGACAGGAAGCGCCGCACGCGGGTCGGCGCGCTGATGTCGGCATCGCGCACGACTTCTTCCTCGATGATGGTTTCGGCGATCTGCAAGGCCACCACGGCAGCGGCCAGGATGCCGATCGCCTCGATCACGTCCTGCGCCGAGGTCAGGCCGACATCGCCGGTGGTCATCGCATCCCAGCCGATCTGGGCGCCGATCACGATCAGGCAGATGGCGCCGGCAGCGAACAGCAGCGCGGTCACGGCGTGCACCACGCCAAAGGCAAGCATTATTTTTTTCATCGGGTGTCCTGGAGAGAGAAATACGGGTAGCGTCCCCGGCGATTCTAAATTGATTCCAGGCCACACTATGTTCGGTGCAGAACATAATCGCGCTCACCAGCCGAACTTCAGTTCCATGCCCAGGTAATCGGCATCGCGGCCGCCCGCCCGGCGCAGGCTGTCGCCAGCGTGGAAGTGCACCGCTTCCAGTGCGGCGGTCAGCGTCGGCGTCACCGCCCAGTCGGTGCGCAGCTGGGCGTAGGCGCCGGTCCAGCGCGACCCCTGCCCTGCCGTGCGCGGCACGGCCGCCATGCTTTGCACGTACACCGCGTCGCCCGTGGTCTGACGCCATTGCAACCCCAGCGCCGCAGTTACGCTGAGCGTCCTGGCCGGCTTGAGCTTGAGCGAGGGCTTCAGGTGGACCAGGTTGCTGTAGCCGGTCAGTCCCGCCAGCGAAAAATAATAGCCGTTGGCGAACAGCGGATTGAAGGTACCGAGCTTGCCGTCGCCAGCGTGCCTGTCGCCCGAGGCCATGTCGAACTGCAGCCCTGCGCGCGGCGTCCAGGCCGTATCGGCAAAGGTGTAGCCGGCAACCGAACCAAGCGCCCAGGCCGACACCTGGCGCGCGCCGACCTGGCCGCGCTGCAGCATGCCTTCCACGTCCCAGTCGACGGCGCCGGTGGCGCCGCTGTAGCGCAGATCGTAGACATCGCGCCGTTCGTTGCCGGCAGCGTCCAGAAAGCGCGCATCGTCACGGCGGTAGCGCGAATAGTAGCCCGACAGGTCGCCCGGTCCCACGCCCTGGCGCTCGAGGCGCAGGCCGTTCAGCGTCAGGCGGCCGTTGGAATGGTCGTCGAACGATTTGTCGCTGCGGTATTGCACCGGCTGCGTGACGTAGCCGATCACGCGCCACGGCCCATGCTCCCAGTTGGCCCACACGCCGTCGAACGACTGGCGCACATTGGGGCCGTCGCGGGCGGCGATGAAGCGCTGCAGGTCGAACGCCATCTGCTGCCGGCCCGCGCGCAGCTTGACGGCGCCGTCGGCCGTGGGCACGACCGCTGCCACGAACAGCTGCTCGACATCGAGCCGGTCGCGGTCGGGCGCTGCAATGGTCTTCTTGTCGAACGCACGCGCATCGACCAGCTGGCCGAACACCTGGACATAAGGCCCCAGGCGCAGGTCGGCGTGAACATTGGCGCGCTGGATCAGGTAACCGTCGGACGGCGCCGCGCCAGCGCCGAACGCCGGCGCATTCAGGTGCTCGTAGCGCTCGCGCAGCCCCGCGCCCAGCGACAGGTAGGAGCCGGCATCACCGAACGGCAGGTATTTGAAACCGTCGAGCGGCTGGCGCGGCAGGCAGCCAGCGGCCAGCACACTCCAGTTCTCGGCCCAGCGGTTGAAATTGATGACCGGGCGCCGGGCGTCGCAACTGGCCGGCGTGGTGGCGGCTGGCTTGGCCGGTGCCGGTGCCGGTGCCGGTGCAGACAGAGTCGTCGCTGCCGGTGGCGTTGTCGTTGCAGTGGTTGTTGTCGCTGGCGTTGTCGTTGTCGTTGCTGTTGCTGTTGCTGTTGCTGTTGCTGTTGCTGTTGCTGTTGCTGTTGCCGTTGTCGTTGTCGTTGCCGTTGTCGTTGTCGTTGCCGTTGTCGTTGCCGTTGTCGTTGCCGCTGGCGTTGCCGTTTTCGTTGCCGCTGCCGGTGGCGATATCGTTCCAGGTGCCGTTGTCGTTGGAGCTGCCTGCGGCGTTGCCGTTGCCGGTGCCCGTGGCGATGCTGGTACCGGTCCCGGTGCCATTGTCGTTGCCGGTGTCGTTCCAGGTGCCGCTGCCATTGCTGCCGGTGCCGTCAGCGTCGGCATCGGCATCGGCGTCAGCGTCGCCGCCGATGCTGGCATGACGTCCGGCGTTGCAGTGAGTGCCATCGTTGCGCTTGCCGGGGCGGCCGCCAGGACTTGGGCGGCGCCGACCAGCAAGGCCAGCGCGCCGGCCGCGCGCCGGTCGCGCGTTAGCCGAGCGCGGCCCGACCGAGCGCGGCCCGACCGATCGCGGCCCGACCGGACGTCAGCGACTGGCGGCATCGTGGATCTCGCTGATGTAACCGCCGGGGAACTGCAGCATCGCCGTCATATTGCCGGCGCTGGTCTTGCGCGGCGCCACCAGCACGCTGGCGCCGCTGGCGGCCGCCTTTTTCAGTGTCTCGGCCATGTTGTCGACATGGTAGCCGGTGGTTTCGTGGCCATACGGGAAGGTCAGCTTGCCGTCGGTGACGAATACCATCATCTTGCCGAACTTCGATGCCAGCTGCACGCGGCGGATGGTGTCGCCGGCGCGGCCGATTTCGGCGCCGTCGATCTGGCGGTCGGAGACGATGTGCGCGTGGGCGAAGGTCTTGAACTGGCCGATGAATTTGTCGGCCGCAACCCTGGACACGTAGACGCGGTTGTCCGGCACCGAGTGCAGCGGCGCATACGACGGCGCCTTGGTATGCCAGTACAGCTGCATGTTGACGCCGCCGGCCCACTGGATCAGCACATCCTTGCCGATCGGGTCGTCGAACGGCTCCACCACCACGTCGGCGCCCGCTTCCACCGCCGCATCGCGCGCGGTCTGGATGTCGGTGACCAGGTAGCCGGTGCGCTCGGTGCCGAAGCCGTAGGGGGTCGGCGTCTGGAACGCGAACACCGACAACATGCCGACCGGCGTCTGCACGTACTGCGACGCCGTCTTGCTCGGCGTCGGCGTGACGGTGAACACGGCGCGCGGCGAAGCCTTGCCGCCGAAGGTGCCGACAAAGCTGTTGACGAATGCATCGAGATCGGCGTTGGCGACATACACGTGGGTGGTGTCGTACTGCGGCGCGACCGCGACATCGGGCGCGGCCAGCGCCGGTGCGCTGAGGGCAAAGGCAAGGGACAGCATGGCGGACGCGAGGCGGTTGCCAATGCGGTTACCAACGTGGTGACGTAAGCTAGCAGCGGTCATGGATCACTCCTGGAGGTGGAAAGTCGTCGATCCACTATACCGGGCCGCGCTGCGCCTTCCACCTGCCATCGGTTCAGGTCATCCCTCCTTAATTGGGCCGTTGTAGAATCGGAGCGGTCCCACAGCCAAAAGGCCAGCATGAACCGTTACGACACCCCCAGCACACTGCACATCGCCCGCAAGCTGCTGTCGCTGCTCGGTAAAATCGAGGTCACCGACGATGACGACAACGTCTTGTACGAAGCTTCTGCGCAGTGGAGCTGGTTCATCCGTCCATGGAGCATCACGCAAAATGGCCGTCAGGTAGCGACGGTCAGGCGAAAATGCCTGTCGTTTGCCCCCACCTGGTACGTGCAAACCAGCGACGAAAATTTCGCGCTGCGCGCCAGGCTGTGGAGCTGGCGCCGGCAGGTAATGGTGGTCGGCGGCCGCTTCGACGGCGCCGTCCTGCGCGGCGGCTTGTGGGACAGGGGGTTCGAGCTGTCGTGGCAGGACCGGCTCATCGCCCGGGCCCAGGCCAGGATCATGACCCTGCGCACGCGCCACAGCATCGCGCTGCTCGATCCATCGCCGCAGGCAGCGTTGTTGACGGTGATCCTGATGACGACCCTGGTCGAGCAGAAGAGCGATGAGCGCAAGCTGGGCGCGGCGGCCGATTCGTCGCCGCACGGTTTTACCAGCGCGCCCTGACGCGAAGACAGGGCCGGGTCGTTGCTGACTATGGCCGCGCCGAGTACAGCGTGTGGTGCGTGAGGATGAACAGGGTGCGCCCGTCGGCGCCGCCGAACAGCAGTTGCAGCGGCCGCTCGGGGACGTCGATCCGTCCCTGCGCGCGGCCTGCCGCGTCGTAGACGAACACCTGGCCGTTGGCGACGTACACGCGCCCGTCGGGTCCCGCCGCCACGCTCTCGCCGCCGCGCGGCGCAAAGCGCTGCAAGTCGGTCAGGGCGCCGCCGGTGCCGAGCAGGCCGGAATAGGTGACGTTTTCCGAACCGTTGGCCAGGTAGACGCGCGTGCCCGGTTTGCCCATGACCCAGCCATAGGTGTCGAGCGCGTGCGAGAAGCGCCAGCCCAGGTGGTCGGCCGGTCCCTGCTGCCACACGCGGTACGCGGGCAGCGCCACGCTGCCGTCGGGCGACACATATTCGCGCGCCTGCGGTGTGCCCACTACGCGCGCAAACATCTCGGCCAGCGTGGTGAAGCGGTCGCGCGCGGGGTCGTACTGGTCGCGGAATTCGCCGTTGACCCAGAAGGTGCCCGGCAGCGCCACGCGCCCGGCCGGCAGCGCGCGCACCGGCGTGGCGGCGATCAGCCGCACCGACTCGGGCACGCCGGGCTTGATGCTGTACACGGTGGCCTCGGCGCCTTGCGACGACAGCACCAGCAGGTCGCCCGCGCCATCGACCGCCAGGTTGACCGGGTCGAACGGCGCATCGGCAACGATGGCCAGCCCGTCGCGCGCGGTCCAGCGGTGGATCCGCTGGGCCTGGCGGTCGATGAAATACAAGGTACCTGCTGCATCGACCGCACCGCCGCCAAGCGTCTGGAAGTCGCCCGCGAGGCGTGTGACCGGTACCAGCGACGACGCAGCGGCCGGCAGTGCGGTGTTGCCGGCGCTGGCAACACCGCCCACATCGCCGATATCGAGCACTGCGAATTCGCGCTCGCGCACTTCGGTGCCGCGCGTGACATCCTGGATCGCATGCGAGAACGGGTATTTGCTGGCGCGGACATGGACGCCGCAGCCACCGGTGTCGCAGGTGGCAAAGCCGCTTTCCGCGTTGACGTGGACGTTGCGGAAGCGGATGGCGGTGGCGTTGTATAACTTGATGGCGGCAGGCGCCGGCTGGACCGAGCGCGCCACGCGGTAGCCGTGGAAGTTGGCAAACAGCAGGTCGCGCGAATCGCGGATCTCGATTGCCACGGCATCGCCGCTCTCGCCCGACTCCTCCTCCGTCTGTGGCGCCAGGAATTCCCAGTTGCGCACCCGGTCGAGCACGATCTCGGCGCGCAGGTGGTGTTCGGCCGACATCTGGTACACGAAGCCGGGCGTGGCGGTGTTCGATACGTACAGCCCGGCCTGCGCATAGGTGTTCGGCGTCCACAGGCCGTTGAAGGTGCCGCCGCCGCCATCGGTCACCCACAGGCTGGCGTACTGGCCATCCCAGCGCCGCCGGGGGTCGGGATCGGCCGTGTGGTTGGTGTTGTACGGATTGAAGCGGCTGCCGTCGGCCAGCGTGGTGCCGTGTCCGCCCATGAACTTGACGTCGTCGACCAGCGAGCGTTCGCCGGCGCGCCACAGCAGCGCGGTGGCGCGCGGATTGCTGCCGCCGGTGGCCAGCCCGAGCCCGGAAACGATGGCGTCGCCGCCGCGCGCGCTTTCGATCAGCGCCCTGGCCGGGCCGATGCCGCGATAGGCGGGCGTGTCCTCGGCCAGCACGATCTGGGTCAGGCCCGGGTGCAGCCCGATCAGCACGGTGTCGGGGCGCAGCCTGAGCGTGTCGGTGACGCGGTAAAACCCGGCCGGGAAATACAGCACGCGGTGGCTGTCGATCGCGCGCTGCAGCGCGGCCGTGTCGTCACTGACATGGTTGCCGCGAACGCCGAGCGTGCGCACGTCGGTCCACGTCGAGGTGGCCGGCAAGGCGCGCAGCGCGACCGCGCGCCGGGCCGGCAGCTCCGCCAGGGCGGTGGCGTCGAAGCGGGTAGCGTAGTTGCCGGGCTGACCGGCGTCGGCCAGCGTCAGGCCGTACGTAAAGGCCTTGACGCGGTAGCGCGGCGCCGGCGCGGCGACGGTCTTGCCGCTGTCGCGGAAACGCGCGAACACGGGCGTGTCGCTGGCGAGGGCATTGTCGAAGCCGATCTGCGTGTAGACATTGCCCTCGTTGCTGATGACGACGGCGGCCCCGGTGACGTTCTCGAAGCGCACGTCCTTGCCCCACAACCAGTCGCCGTAACCGCGATCGATCTCGATGCCGACCGGGGTGTTGCGCATGACCGTGTTGACCAGGGTGAGCCCGGCCTCGTGTTCGCGGATGGCCGCGTCGCGCTGGCCGTCGAACACCGAGTCGAGCAGCGTGTATTGCCAGGCGGCCGAGGTCTTCTCGGTCAGGATGCCGTAACGCCCGCCGTAAAAGCGCAGGTCGAAGCCGAGATTGCCGACCTGGTAGATGCCGGCCAGCGCCGAACCGAGGTGGAAGTCGATGTGCGCGAGGTAGACGTTCTGCGCGGTGTGGAAGCGCACTGCGGTCGCTGCCGGGTTGCCGTCGCCGATCTCGAAATCGACATTGGCCAGCGCCGAATAAAAGGTGCCGGAATTGGCGTCGGCGATCTTGGGATCGAACGGCACGCTGGTCGGCGGCGGCACCGGCACCCGCGTCGCATCGACGCCCGCCACCGGCGCCGCGCCACCGAGGTTGATCGGCACTACCGCGCCGGGCCGGTTACCGGTAAACATCACCATGTTGCCGACGCCCTGCTGGAAGCCGGGCGTGTTGGCCGCCAGCCGCAGCACCGGGCGCGTGCGACCGACGCCGAACACGCGCACGCCGGGCCAGATGAAGACGGTGCGCGTAATCCGATACCGGCCGGCGGGCACGAACACGATGCCGCCGCCGGCCTGCTCCGCTGCCGCATCGATGGCTGCCTGCAGCGCAGCCGTATCGTCAGCCACGCCATCGCCGCGCGCATGCACGGTGACGGCGCGCGGGTCGCGCGGCGCTTCCACATAAGCGGAAACCGAGGCTGGCTGCGCAGCCAGCGCCGCACCGGCCGGCAGGACAACAGCCAGTACCAACATCCAACCCATCATCTGCTTCATCATCGCGTTCAGCCTTTGCTCGGTTTTATTGTTTCAGTGTGCGGTCAGGGCATCAGGCGCTTGCGTCCCTGGGACAGGTGCCAGCGCATGGCCAGCGCCGCGCCGTCCGCATCCTGGGCGCGGATCGCCTCCACGATCAGGTCGTGCTCGTCCATCATCACCTTGATCACCTCGGGCGGACGCGCGCGCGAGATGTCGACGCCGGCGTGCATGATGCGCATCACCTGCTCCTGCAGCTGGTCGAGCACCTGGGCGAAGGCCGCGTTGGCGGTGGCCTCGGCGATCAGGCGGTGCAGCTGCCAGTCTTCGGCGTGCGCGGGGGCGTTCGACAGCAGCGCCGCGCGCAGCGCCTCCAGCGCCTGTTCGATGGCTTCGAGCTGCTGGGGCGAGCGGCGCTGCGCAGCCAGGCGCGCCGCTTCCGCTTCCAGCACGAAGCGCACCTCGAAGGTGCCCAGCGTGGTGGCCAGCGCATCCATCGGCATGTGCGAGCCGAGCCGCGCCGATGGCCGGCGCTTGACGTAGGAGCCGGCGCCGAGCCGGGTCTGCGTGATGCCGTCCGACGCCAGCCGTGCCAGCGCCTCGCGCACGATGGTGCGCGACATGCCGAAGCTGGCCGCCAGCGCCGTTTCGGACGGCAGCCGCGCACCGATCGCCAGCGGCGCGTCGGCGATCAGCTGCACGATGCCGGCGTACGCGCGGTCGGCCAGCCGGCCCGGCGCCGGTGCGGCGTGGTCTGCTGCGGGCTTGTCTGCTGCCAAGCTGTCTGCTGCCGGGCGGTCTGCTGCGGCGTTATCTGCTGCTGGCTTGTCTGCTGCCGGGCGATCTGCTGCTGGCTTGTGCGCCGCGGTGTCGTCCGCCATGGCCTTTGCTTGTGTGCCGGCCATGGCGTCAGATCACGTGGCTGAGCGCGAGCACCAGCGCCAGGCCGACCACGGAGATCGTGGTTTCCAGCAGCGACCAGGTGCGGAAGGTGTCGGCCGTGCTGGTGCCGACATAGCTCTTGACCAGCCAGAAGCCGGGATCGTTGACGTGGCTGAAGAAGACCGAGCCGGCGCCGATCGCCAGCACCACCAGCTCCGGCGACACGCCGGAACCGGCCACCACGCCCGGCATGATGCCCACGGCCGTGATCGTCGCGACGGTGGCCGAACCTGCCGCCAGGCGGATCGCCACCGCCACCAGCCAGCCCAGCAGCAGCGGCGAGATCGAATACATCAGCACGGTGCGCGCGAGCAGGTCGGACAGGCCGGCCGTCACCAGTACCTGCTTGAGCGCGCCGCCGGCGCCGATCGCCAGCAGGATGGCGCCGGCCGCGCCCATGGTCTCGTGCCACACCGCTTCCTGGATTGCCATCTCGCGCAGCCGTTTGCCGAACAACAGCGGCAGCGCCAGCAGATTGGTCAGCAGCAAGGCGACCACCGGATTGCTGGCCGCCACCAGCCAGGCCGTACCCTTCATGCCCGGGATCATCTGCCCCAGTTCGCCGGTGGCGATCATCAGCACCGGCAGCAGCACGATCAGCAGCGACGGCAGCCGTGGCGGCGGCGCGATGACCAGCCCATTGGTGGCGACCGCAGGCGGCGCCAGGCGCACGCCGCGCGTGGTCACCGTGGCCAGCACGGGGCCGGCGATGATGGCCGTGGGGATGGCGATCAGCAAACCGTAAAACATGGTCAATCCGAGATTGGCGCCCAGCGCCTCGACCGCCAGCAGCGGCCCCGGATGGGGCGGCACCAGCGCATGGACCACGCCCAGCCCGGCCAGCGCCGGCATGATCAGGCGCAGCTTGGAGGCGTCGCGGTCGGCGCCGCTCCTGGCCGCCATTTCCTCGGCCGCCGCCACCACGATCGGCAGCAGCAGCACCATGCCGGTTTCGAAAAACAGCGGCAAGCCGACCACGATGGCGATGCCGAGCGTGGCCCACGGCGCGGCGCGCACGCCGGTCAGCTGCAGCGCCCCCCTGGCCAGCGACGCGGCCGCGCCCGACAGGTGCAGCATCGCGCCCAGCGACAGGCCCAGCGCCACCACCAGGCCGGTGCCGCCGATGATGTCGCCCACGCCTTTCTGCACGGCCTTGGCCACGTCGGACAAGGGCAGGCCGGCCAGCAGCCCGACCGTGAACGCCCCGCACAGCAGGCCGATGAACGGATGGAGCCGCCCCTTCACGATCATCAGCACGGCCAGCAAGATGCCGGTCAGCGCCGCGATCACCAGTTGCAGGTCGTGGCCGATCATGGCGCCAGCACCCGCGCGTGCCAGCGGTCGTCGTAGGCGATACGTGTCATCGTCATGGTCTCCTGTTTTTTCTGTCTCTTGTTGGACAGATTTCAGTATGAGCCTATTATTAACGATTGATCAAGCATTTTTTTTTGCTAAACCTAAAAACCTGTCAGACAGGTTTCATGCCGAACGTGCGCCGAACACGCGGGTGCAGTAGGCGCGCAGCAGGTCGGGCCGGTCGAGCGGACCGCGAAACGCGATGTGGCCATCCGGGCGCACCAGCACCAGCGCCGGCGTGTCTTCCACGCCGTAGGCGGCGTGGGCGACGCCGTCGAGATCGGACAGCGCCGACCTGTCGGCGGGCGGCGGCGCGGCCGCCCCCAGCACCAGCCGCCCGCGCACCCACTCCCACGGCGCCACCGCTGCCAGTGCCGCCTGCAGCGCCGGCATGGCGTCCTGGTGGCGGCCGTCGAAGGCCAGCAACGCCCAGCCCCAGGTGTAGCCGTCGGGGTTGTACAGGTGGGCGAACAAGGTGGTGGCCGCGCCGTCCGCAGCGATCACGGCGGCATCGGGCGCGCGCTCGCCCGCGTGCGGCGCGTGCCGGTGCAGCAGTGCGCGCAGGCCGCCCAGATGGTCGTCGTTGAGGGGACTGTCGGGATAGCCCACCGAGAGCTGCTGCAGGTCGTCGGTGCCCTGGATCAGCTCACCGATATTGGGCACAAAGCTGGCCGCGATGCCCATCGCCGCATCCTTCAACGGTCCGCGATAGACGCTGTTGCGAAAGCCCCGCTCCTGCTGCCCGTCGAGGCGGCGGTGTTCGATGCCGCGCTCGGCGTCGTACGAGTCCAGCACCACCGGTGCGGCCTGGCCGTTGAGCACCATGGCCAGCCGCCAGGCCACGCCGACCGCATCGTGCAAGCCCGCATTCATGCCCTGCCCGCCCGCCGGCAGGGTCAGGTGGCCGGCATCGCCCACCAGCAGCACGCGGCCCTTGGCATAGGCGCTGCTGACGCCGTGCTGGAAGCGGCTGTGGGTGAGCCAAATCGGATCGCTCAGGGTCAGCGTCTCGTCTTGCGTGACCTCGCGCGCGATCGCCTGCATTTCTTCCAGCGTCGGATCGCGGTCGGGCAGGCCGCTGTCGTCGGACAGGAAGAACAGCCGGTGGTAGCCTTCCCACACCGGCAGCACGCCGCAGAAACCGCGCGGATAATAGAAGAACCACAGGTGATTGCACTCGGTCGAGCGGCGCCAGCGCAGCCTGGCATCGACCTGCCGGTTCATGCAGTGCGGGAGTTTTTCAGGCGTGAAGTCGAGCCCCAGGTGCGCGCGCACGAAGCCGTCGCTGCCGTCGGCGCCGATCAGGTAGCGGCAGCGCAGCTGCCGGGGCTGGCCTTCGGCGCCGTCCTCGTCCACGTCGACACAGGTGACGGTCACACCGTGCTCGTCCTGCTCGAAGCCGGTCACCTTGACGCCGCGCTCGACGCGACCGCCACGCGCGGCGATCTGCGCCGACAGCACGTTCTCGATCACGTCCTGGCCGCTGTAGAGCACCTCGGGATAAGGGCTGGCGACATCGGCGATGGCGATCGGATCGACGGTCTTGCCGTTGATGAGCGTATTGACCTCGGTGATGCGGTACGCCTGCTCGGCCAGTGCATCGCGGATGCCGATGCTGGCCAGCAGTTCCTGCGGCCGCGCCCACAGGTTGTTGGCACGCGAATGCGGCTTGGGTTCGCGCCGCTGTTCGAACAGGCGGAAAGCGACGCCGTGATGGGCCAGCGCGCAGGCGGTCGTCAGTCCGACCGGACCGCCGCCGATGATCAAAACGTCGATGTCGAATTCGTCGTGCAAGGGTACGGCAGTCATACAGTCTCCTTAGGCTACAGTGTGGATGCGCCCCCGGTATCCGCGGGCGCGTTCAATCCCTGATCGAGTACCGCGCGCAGTTCGTCCAGTACCGCGATGGCCGCAGCGACCCGTTCGGCGCCGATGCGGTCGAGCGCCACCTGGTCCACCGCCACCACCGCGCGCTCGGCCGCCGCCAGCGCCGCCCGCCCCGCCGCCGTCAGCACCACCAGTCTGGCGCGCTGGTGGTGCGGATTGGTTTCCAGCGTGACGAAACCACGCTCGGCCAGCAGCTCGACCACCCGCTGCACGGCCTGGCGCGTGAGCCCCATGTTGCGGGCGATATGGGACACCGGCAGCGCTACCGGCGCATACCCGAGCGCCCCGAGCACCTGCCACCACGCAGTGGTCAACCCGAGCGGGCGCACCAGCGCATTGCCGGTATCGACCAGGGCGCCGTTGGTGGCAAAGATGCGGATCACGAGGTCGCGTATCAGATGTTGTTGATTAGTCATGCAATATTCTCCCAATTTGACAGCATGTTGTCAATTGTGCGCAGGGTAGTAGGGCATCCAAAATCCACGACCAAGCGAGCACGCAACAAAAAACCCGCTCTTCTTGCGAAGAACGGGTCTATGGATACTGCGCCGCCTGCGGATCAGAACGGAATATCGTCATCCATATCCGAGAAATTCGGCGCCGGCTTCGGTGCCGGGCGCGGGGCCGGAGGTGCCATGGCCGGGCGTTGCTGTGGTGGTGCCTGGCGCTGTGGCGGGGCGTCGTAGTTGCCGCCGCCGTTGCCGCCGCCGTAACCGCCGCCACCACCACCGTAGCCGCCGCCGTCATCCATGCCGCCGGCGCCCTGGCGGCCGCCCAGCATTTGCATGTTTTCCGCGACGATGTCGGTCGCGTATTTTTCGACGCCGTCCTTGTCCGTGTATTTGCGGGTCTGCAGGCGGCCTTCGACGTAGATCGACGAGCCCTTCTTCATGTACTGGCCGACGATTTCGGCCAGCTTGCCGAAGAACGAGATGCGGTGCCACTCGGTGGTTTCTTTCTGCTCACCGGTGTTGCGGTCTTTCGACTTGTATGAGGTCGCCACGGCAATGTTGGCGATTGCATCACCGCTAGGCATGTAGCGGATCTCCGGATCGCGACCCAGATTGCCGACGATGATGACTTTGTTGACTGATGCCATGAATAAAACTCCTGAGTAACAACGGCCGCGCGGGCAGGCTGTGTGTAGAAAACCAAACAGCGATTATAGACGAACGGGCCGCCCGGTCACCATCCGCACTTCCAATTTACACAAGCGTCCCCATGTACCACGTTCTGCGCAGATAGGTCTTGAATCAGCGCAAGAGAATACTGGTATTATATACAGTACACAGCACAGTACCAAGCCGCGCGCGCGTGATCCAGCGCAAGGACGGCGCATCTTTTTAAACCCCGCTATAGTGACGGGTTGATATCTAAGGGCTTACTTCATGGAACAGATCCGCATTCGCGGCGCACGTACGCACAACCTCAAAAACATCAATCTCGACCTGCCGCGCAACCAGCTGGTCGTGATCACCGGGCTGTCCGGTTCCGGCAAATCGTCGCTGGCCTTCGACACCCTGTATGCCGAGGGCCAGCGCCGCTACGTGGAATCGCTGTCGGCGTATGCGCGCCAGTTCCTGCAGCTGATGGAAAAGCCCGACGTGGACCTGATCGAAGGCCTGTCGCCGGCCATCTCGATCGAGCAGAAAGCCACCTCGCACAACCCGCGCTCGACGGTCGGCACCGTCACCGAAATCCACGATTACCTGCGCCTGCTGTATGCGCGCGTGGGCACGCCCTACTGCATCAACCACCCGGACCAGGCGCTGGCCGCGCAGACCGTCTCGCAGATGGTCGATGCAGTGCTGGCCATGCCCGAAGGGACCAAGCTGATGGTACTGGCGCCGGTGGTGGCCAACCGCAAGGGCGAGCACTCGGACCTGTTCGAGCAGATGCAGGCGCAGGGCTTCGTGCGCTTCCGCGTGCAGAGCGGCACCCACGATGCCAGGATCTATGAAGTCGATGAACTGCCCAAGCTGAAGAAAACCGAGAAGCACACGATCGACGTGGTGATCGACCGCGTCAAGGTCAACCCCGAGATCAAGCAGCGCCTGGCCGAGAGCTTCGAGACCGCGCTGCGCCTGGCCGACGGCCGCGCCGTGGCGCTCGAGATGGATACCGATGCGGAGCACGTGTTCTCCAACAAGTTTGCCTGCAACCTGTGCGGCTATTCGCTGCAGGAGCTCGAGCCGCGCCTGTTCTCGTTCAATAACCCGATGGGCGCCTGCCCCGAGTGCGATGGCCTCGGCCACATCGAGTTCTTCGACCCGAAACGCATCGTCGCCTTCCCCAACCTGTCGCTGGCCTCGGGCGCCGTCAAGGGCTGGGACCGCCGCAACCAGTTCTATTACCAGATGCTCTCCAGCCTGGCCGACCACTATGGCTTCGACCTCGACCTGCCGTTCGAGCAGCTGTCGAAATCGGCGCAGGACGCGGTGCTGAACGGCTCCGGCAAGACTGCCATCCCGTTCAGCTACGTCAATGAACGGGGACGCACCGTGGTCAAGGAGCATACCTTCGAGGGCGTGGTCAACAACCTGGCGCGCCGCTACCGCGAAACCGATTCGATGGCGGTCAAGGAAGAACTGGCCAAGTTCATCAACGAGAAAAAATGCCCGTCCTGCGAAGGCGCGCGCCTGCGCATCGAGGCGCGCCACGTGAAGGTCGGCACCGGCAAGCAGGAAAAGGCGATCTACGAGATCGCCGAGAAACCGCTGCGCGATTCGCTGTCGTTCTTCGAGCAGCTAAAGCTCAAGGGCGCCAAAAGGGACATCGCCGACCGCGTGGTCAAGGAGATTGTCTCGCGCCTGCAGTTCCTCAACAACGTGGGCCTCGACTACCTGTCGCTCGACCGCAGCGCCGACACGCTGTCCGGCGGCGAGGCGCAGCGTATCCGCCTGGCGTCGCAGATCGGCTCCGGCCTGACCGGCGTGATGTATGTGCTCGACGAGCCGTCGATCGGCCTGCACCAGCGCGACAACGACCGCCTGATCGACACCCTGCGCCACCTGCGCGACATCGGCAACAGCGTGCTGGTGGTCGAGCACGACGAGGATGCGATCCGCACGGCCGACTACATCGTCGACATGGGCCCGGGCGCCGGTGTGCACGGCGGCGACGTGATCGCAGCCGGCACGCTCAAGGACATCTTGAAGAACAAGAAATCGCTGACCGCCCAGTACCTGAACGGCAGCCGCAAGATCGACGTGCCGGCCCAGCGCCACCAGGCCGATCCCGATCGCCAGCTGGTGATCACTGGCGCCACCGGCAACAACCTGAAAAAGGTCAGCCTCAAGCTGCCGGTGGGCCTGATGACCTGCGTGACCGGCGTCTCCGGTTCCGGCAAATCGACGCTGATCAACGACACGCTGTTCCCGGCCCTGTCGCGTCACCTGTACGGCTCGCAGACCGAGCCGGCGCCGCACGATGCGATCGCCGGTCTCGAACACTTCGACAAGGTGATCTCGGTGGACCAGGCGCCGATCGGCCGCACGCCGCGCTCCAACCCGGCCACCTATACCGGGCTGTTTACGCCGATCCGCGACCTGTTTGCCACCGTGCCGACCGCCAAGGAGCGCGGCTACAGCGCCGGGCGCTTCTCGTTCAACGTCAAGGGCGGGCGCTGCGAAGCATGCCAGGGCGACGGCGTGATCAAGGTCGAGATGCACTTCCTGCCGGACGTGTACGTGCCGTGCGACGTCTGCCACGGCAAGCGCTATAACCGCGAGACGCTCGAAGTCCAGTACAAGGGCAAGAACATCACCGAGATCCTCGACATGACGGTCGAAGACGCGCACGAGTTCTTCAAGCCGGTGCCGGTCATCGCACGCAAGCTCCATACGCTGCTCGACGTCGGTCTCGGCTACATCAAGCTTGGACAGAGCGCCACCACCCTGTCCGGCGGCGAGGCGCAGCGCGTCAAGCTGTCGCTGGAACTGTCCAAGCGCGACACGGGCCGCACGCTGTACATCCTGGACGAGCCGACCACCGGCCTGCACTTCCACGACATCGACCTGCTGCTCAAGGTGATCCACCGCCTGCGCGACCAGGGCAATACGCTGGTCATCATCGAGCACAATCTCGACGTGATCAAGACGGCCGACTGGATTGTCGATCTGGGACCGGAAGGCGGCGCCGGCGGCGGCAAGATCATCGCCACCGGCACGCCGGAACAGGTGGCCGTCAATCCGGACAGCGTGACCGGCAAGTACCTGGTGCCGTTGCTGAAATAACGCCGGTCGCTGTTCTGCATTCTGTCATTCCCGCGCAGGCGGGAATCCAGTGTTGATGCTCCGCGCCGAGCGTGCAGATTGGATCCCCGCCTGCGCGGGGATGACGGATTTGCGGCTAGCTGCTCACAGCTAAATATGCATCACTGCACCATCACCCTCTTCTCCCGCGCCACCCAGTCCTTGATATGCGTCTCCAGCACATCGAGCGGCAGTGCGCCGGCGCCGAGCACCTGGTCGTGGAAGCGGCGGATATCGAAGCGATCGCCCAGCTCCCTGCGGGCATCATCGCGCAGGGCGAGGATTTTCAGCTGGCCGATCTTGTAGCCGAGCGCCTGGCCCGGCCACACGATGTAGCGGTCGGTTTCGCTCTGCACATCGACTTCCTCGATGGCCGAGTGGGCATGGAAGAAGTCCACCACCTGCTGGCGCGTCCAGCGCTTGTCATGCAGGCCCGTATCGACCACCAGCCGGATCGCGCGCAGCATCTCGTCCTGCAAGTGGCCATAGTAGCTGTAAGGGTCCTTGTAAAAACCGAGTTCCTCGCCCAGCCGCTCCGCGTACAGCGCCCAGCCTTCCACGTAAGCAGTGTAGTTGCCCTGCTGGCGGAAGTCCGGCAAGCCGGCGATTTCCTGGGCGATGCTGATCTGCATGTGGTGACCGGGCACGCCTTCGTGCAGCGCCGTGGTCTCGATGCCGATCACGGAACGGTCCTGGTAGTCGCCGGTGTTGACCATCACCCGGCCCGGCCGCTTGCCGTCCGGCGAGCCGGGCAGGTAGGCCGCTGCCGACGCGCCCTTTTCGCGGAAGCGTTCCACTTCGGTGATCTCCACTTTGGCCTTGGGCAGTACGCCAAACTGCTGCGGCAGCTGCGCGGTCATCTGGTCCGTATATTTCCGGTACAGGTCGATGATGTTCTGGCGCGAGGTCGGGCGCAGCGCCCGGTTGTCCTTGAGCGCCCGGTTGAACGCGGCCAGGTCGCTGTAGCCGAGTTTTTGCGCCGTGGTCAGCATCTGCGCTTCGATGCGCGCCACTTCGGCCAGGCCAAGCTGGTGGATAGCGTCCGGCGTCATGTCGGTGGTCGTCGCATTCTTCACCTTGAAGGCATAGCGCGCGGCGCCGTCCGGCAGCGACCACATGCCCACGTCCTGGCGGCCGTGCGGCAGGTATTGGGTTTTGGTGTAGACCGCCAGCTTTTTATACGCAGGTGCCACATCCTTCGTGATGGCCGCCAGCGCCTCGCGCGTCAGACGCGCCTTGTCGGCAGCCGAAAACGTCTTGGGGAATTTTTTCAGTGGCTGCGCAAACGGCGAGTCGGCCGCCTTCAGTGCCGCCATGTCCTCGCACTGCTTGACGATTTTCGGGATCAAGAACTTCGGCGGCATCAGGCCGTCCGCCACGCCCCTGGCCATCTGCACCCGGTTTTCCTCGAACAGCCGCGGCACCGCGTGCAGGCGCTTGATGTAGTCGTCGTAATCCTTGACGGTCTCGAAGTTCCAGGCGGAGACGATCATCGGCAGGTCGATGTGGATGCCCGAGTTTTGCGCCAGCGGCATTTCCCAGTCCTTGAAGCGGGCGCCATCGACGGTCTGGCGCAACTGGCGCACCATCAGCTCCTTGTTCAGCTGTTCCTGAGCGGGAAAGCCGGCGGTGTCGATCGCCTCGAAGCGCTGCAGGAAGTCGGCGCTGGCCTCGATGTCGGCCTCGATGCCGGCTTGCGAAAAGTCGGACAGCTTGTCGTTGTAGCGTTTATCGCCGAGCATCGACGCCCATTCCGGGCTGCTGCGCATCGTGTCGTCCCACTGCGCCTTGATCAGGGCAGCGAGGGCGGCGCGGCGCGCCGCGAGATCGCCTGCCGCACGCTGCGCATCGCGGTTCGCTGGCGGGGTGGAGGCATGGGCATCGGCATCGGTCGGTGCCACCTGGGCATGGGCCACGCCCAGCATCAGGGAAAACAGCAGGGCGCTGGCGGCGCCGATTCGGGTCGTTGCAGTGGTCATGGTGGCCTGGACGGTTTGGGGTAGGGATTGCACTGTAAGCGATCGCATCGCCGCGGCGCCAGGCTTTGTGACAGGCTGCACGAATGCGGCCCTGGACTGCAGGGCGCCGGTGTAAAGGGACCGCGAAAAACCACCACGAGCGGCGGGTCGCACAGCAGGTTTTACGAGCCTCCCTTAACCGAGCCAGTCCGCGACCTGGTGGAACACGTAGCGCGGCTGCTGCGCCACCAGGGCGTCGAGCTGGTTGAAACCCCAGGCCACGGCGCCGAAATCGACGCCCGCCTCCGCTGCCACGCGGGCGTCGCGCAGTTCGTCGCCGATCAGCACCGCATCGGCTTGCGCAATGCCGGTGGCAGCGAGCACCTTGCGTATCTTGGGCAGCTTGCCAAACAGGCCCGCGCCGCACTCCACCTGGCTAAATAGCGCCAGCAGCTGCGGGCCGAGGATGCGCTGCACGTTGGCGCGCGAGTTGGAGGTGACGATGGTCAGCACCGCACCGCGCGCGTGCAGGGCGCGCAGCGCGGCATCGACGCCGTCGAACAGCCGTATCGCATGCGCTTCGTCGCCGATGCGTGCGCGCATGAAACGGGCGATGGCCGGGGTTTTCCACAGCGGGATGTCGTGCAGCGCCATGATCTGGCGCGCGTCGAGGCCGCGCAGGCGCTGGGCGTTGGCGCGGTCGAGCGGTGTGAACCGGTATCTGGCCGCGGCCTCGTCGAACACGCGCACGAAGCAGGGAAAGGTATCGGCCAGCGTGCCGTCGAAGTCGAAAATGATGAGCTTGCGGTTCACGGGGGATCGCTGCCTGGAAGTGTCGGTTGCGCCAATCGGCGGGCCCAGCATACACGAAAAAAAAGCGGTGCATGTTTCCATGCACCGCCTTCGATACGCACCGGACGCTTACTTGGCCAGGCGCTGTTCCAGTTCGGCTTTGACTGCCGTCAGTTCCGGCGGCAGGTGGTAAGCGAGCTTGGTGAACAGTTCTTCGTGCAGTTTCAGTTCTTCGCGCCAGGCATCCTTGTCGATCGAGGTGATGGTCTCGAACTCTTCCGGCGTGAACGGGATGCCGTCCCAGTGGATGTCGCCGTAGCGCGGAGTGGTGCCGAAGATGTTTTCGACGCCGCCGGCCTTGCCTTCGATACGCTCGAGCATCCATTTCAGCACGCGCATATTGTCGCCGAAGCCAGGCCAGACGAAGTGGCCCTGTTCGTCGGTGCGGAACCAGTTGACGCAATAGATCTTCGGCAGGGTGGCGCCGTCGATCTTGCCCAGTTTTTCACCGAGGTTGAGCCAGTGCTGGAAGTAGTCGCTCATGTTATAGCCCATGAACGGCAGCATGGCGAACGGATCGCGGCGCACCACGCCCATCTGGCCGGCAGCAGCAGCAGTGGTTTCCGACCCCATGGTGGCAGCCATGTACACGCCTTCGACCCAGTTGCGCGCTTCGGTTACCAGCGGCACGGTGGTCGAACGGCGACCGCCGAAGATGAAGGCCGAGATCGGGACACCGGCCGGATCGTCCCAGGCCGCGTCGATCACGGGGTTCTGGGTGGCAGCCACGGTGAAACGGGCGTTCGGGTGGGCGGCCTTGGTGCCGGAGGCCGGGGTCCAGTCCTTGCCCTGCCAGTCGAGCAGGTGCTCGGGCGCCTGCTTGGTCAGGCCCTCCCACCAGACGTCGCCGTCGTCGGTCAGCGCGACGTTGGTGAAGATGGTGTTTTCACGCATCGACGCCATGCAGTTGAAGTTGGTTTTCTCGTTGGTGCCGGGCGCCACGCCGAAGTAGCCGGCTTCCGGGTTGATCGCGTACAGGCGGCCGTCGGCGCCGGGCTTGATCCAGGCGATGTCGTCGCCGATGGTGGTCACTTTCCAGCCGTCGAAGGTACCGGGCGGGATCAGCATGGCGAAGTTGGTCTTGCCGCAAGCGGACGGGAAGGCGGCGGCAACGTAGTGCTTCTTGCCTTCTGGCGATTCCACGCCCAGGATCAGCATGTGTTCGGCCAGCCAGCCCATGCCGTCCTTGGCCTGGTCCTGGTGGCCCATGGTGGAAGCGATGCGCAGCGCGAAGCATTTTTTGCCCAGCAGCGCATTGCCGCCGTAGCCCGAACCGTAGGACCAGATTTCGCGGGTTTCCGGGTAGTGGACGATGTACTTGGTGGCGTTGCACGGCCAGGCCACGTCTTTTTCGCCGGCCTTGAGCGGTGCGCCCACGGTGTGCACGCACGGCACGAATTCACCGTCAGCGCCGAGCACGTCGTACACGGCCTTGCCCATGCGGGTCATCACGCGCATGTTGACGGCCACGTAAGGCGAGTCGGACAGCTCCACGCCGATGTGCGCAATCGGCGAACCCAGCGGGCCCATCGAGAACGGCACCACGTACATGGTGCGGCCGACCATGGCACCGTCGAACAGCGGGTTCAGCGTGGCGCGCATTTCGTCGGGCGCCATCCAGTTGTTGGTGGGACCGGCCTGTTCGCGGGTGGCCGAGCAGATGTAGGTGCGGTCTTCCACGCGCGCGACGTCGGTCGGATCGGACAGGGCCAGGTAGGAATTCGGACGCTTGGCTTCGTTGAGTTTTTTCATGGTGCCGGCGGCAACCATTTCCGCGCACAGGCGGTCGTACTCTTCCTGCGAACCATCGCACCAGTAGATGCGGTCCGGTTTGGTCAGTGCGGCGACTTCCGTCACCCAATTGATCAGTTTCTGATGCTTGATGTAAGCTGGGACGTTCAGCGTTGCAACGCCACCCATGATGGGTTGATTCATACTACCTCCAATGCCAATTAAAATTCTGTCGGCAGGATCGTCGTCGATAAGCTTAGAGGAAAGCTTGCAATAGATGCAGCGCTCGGAATGCTCATCCGGGATGAGTCGGCGCCTTGCCTATTTACGGCGGTCTTGTCGTGGAACCCCGTCCTGTGAACCGGGCTAAGACAGCCAAATCGATGTTTAGCTGTTCATTTTTTGAGCGATTGTACACCGCTGGTCCGACGTTTCAACAGAAATGTAGGAGAAATTGTTGAGTAAAGTAGTAAGCTATTCGGGATTTTGCAGGGTTCGTTATTCCGCTACGAATTTCAATCTAAGATCGGTTATCTCACATGAAAATCGCCATACTTGACGACTACCAGAACGCCAGTACCGGAATAAAAAGTTATGAAATATTGAACGGTCACGACGTGAAAGTATTCAATAACACAACAAAAGGGCTGGGCCAGCTGGCGATCCGGCTCGCGCCCTTCGAGGCGCTGGTGCTGATCCGCGAGCGCACGGCCCTGAACCGCGCCTTGCTGTCCAAGCTGCCCAACCTGAAGCTGATTTCGCAGACCGGCAAGCTGGCCGGCCATGTCGATATCGCGGCTGCGACTGAGCTCGGGATTGCGATTGCCGAGGGCGTCGGCTCACCGGTCGCGCCGGCCGAGCTGACCTGGGCCCTGATCATGGCTGCCGCCCGCAAGATCGTCCCCTATGCCAACAACCTGCGCGACGGCCTGTGGCAAACCGCGTCGGTCAACCCGCAATTGAATGGCCTGGGCTTCGTGCTCCGGGGGCGCACGCTCGGCATCTGGGGTTACGGCAAGATCGGCCAGCTGGTGGCCGGCTATGGCCGCGCCTTCGGCATGCAGGTGGTGGTGTGGGGCAGCGAGAGCAGCCGCAACAAGGCGGTAGCCGACGGCTATGGCGCGGCAACCTCGCGCGAGGAATTTTTTGCCCAGGCTGACGTGCTGAGCCTGCACCTGCGGCTGAACGACGCCACGCGCGGCATCGTCACCGCCGACGACCTGGCGCGCATGCAGCCGGGCGCCCTGTTCGTCAATACCAGCCGTGCCGAGCTGGTGAGCACCGGTGCGCTGGAGCAGGCGCTGGCGCAGGGCCGGCCCGGCTATGCGGCGCTCGACGTGTTCACCTCGGAACCATTGGCGCCCGACGACGCGCTGCTGCGCATCCCGACCGTGCTGGCCACCCCGCATCTCGGCTACGTGGAGCAGGACAGCTACGAGCTGTACTTCCGCCACGCGTTCCAGAACATCGTCGACTTCGAGGCAGGCAAGTTTGACGCGATCCACAACCCCGACTTCCAGCGCAACGCGCGAGGCAGCAAGCGCCCGGCATAAGCTTCAGCGCAAAGCGCAGCGGCGAACAGGACGACTGTACGGCGAGGCGCTGCAACGCAGCTATGAAAGCGTTAACGTGCGCAGCCAGAGCGTCCGGCATAAGCTTCAGAGCAAGGCGCAGCGCCGAAGACAGTACGGCTGTACGGCGAGGCGCTGCAACGCAGCTATGAAAGCGTTAACGTGCGCAGCCAGAGCGCCCGGCATAAGCTTCAGAGCAAGGCGCAGCGACGAAGACAGTACGACTGTACGGCGAGGCGCTGCAACGCAGCTATGGAGGTTATGGCGGGCACTCTCAGTCGGTTTTTTCAGGCAGGCCGGTCAGGTTAATGCGCGGCGCCGGCATCACATGCACCTTGCTCCACAAGCCAGCCCAGCCGGGTGGCCAGGTGAGGTCAGGGCCGCTGTATGGCGGCAGCGTGGCGCGCACCGGGATCACGGGCACCGGCGGCATGTCGGTCAGCGCAGATCCGTCGGGGCGCTGCATGTCCAGGCTGTACATATAGCCGGGCAGCAGCGCGTCGCAGACGCCGGCGAACCAGGCGGTGTGGTCCTCGTCGCGCCCCAGCGCCTGCGCCAGTCCTTGCGGATCGAATTTTGCCAGCGCGTGGATCAGCTCTTCGGTGCTGGCGCCCGGGTTGTCGCCCCAGCCCATTACCGGGTTGCTGTTGTAGTCGGCGCCGGACCCGTACCAGCCTTCGCGCCACGATCGCTGCATCCAGTCGCGCTTGCCGGTGAACAGGTGCCAGCGCCAGTGCAGGCCGGACGGCTTGGGCCATGCATACAGGTACAGTTTTTGATAACCGGCCTGGTGCAGTGCGCGCACCACGGCCATCAGCCGCGCATGCGGCATGCGGTCGGGCGGCGCGCGGCGGAACAGGATCGCTTCGCCATCGGCATACTGGACCGCGTCGGTGGACAGATTGAGGTCGAGCGTGCGCCCTTCGCTGCCGAAGCGCGCAGAGATCCAGCCGGTCAGCAGGTTGACGGCCGTGATCACGCCATAGCCACGATGGCGGTGAAAAATAACAGTTCCAGGCGCTAGCGCTTTCATCATCCACTCAACGGTTTCGGGCGCAAGACGGCCCGGCAAACAGACAATATAGGCATGCTACGCGCATATTTCCAGTGCGAAGACGACTGTTTGTCGATTATTTTGCGGCAGCCGTTTGGGTTATGATGCAGATCATTTTTTACGGGACCCGGCTACATCATGACCTTGCGCATCCTCGCCACCGGCGGCACTTTCGACAAACACTACAACGAACTCAACGGTACCTTGGGCTTTGCGGACAGCCATGTACCGGCCCTGCTCGAGCGCTGCCGGCTGACAGTGGACGTGGCGCTGGAACAATTGCCGCTGATGGATTCGCTGGACATGGTCGATGCCGACCGCGAGCGCATTCTCGCTGCGTGCCGCGATGCCAGCGAAAAAGCCATCGTCATCATCCACGGCACCGACACCATGCCGCAGACGGCTGCCGTGCTGGGGCCGGCCAACCTGGGCCAGACCATTGTGCTGACCGGCGCCATGATTCCGTATGCGATTGCCAATTCCGACGCGATGTTCAACCTCGGTTTTGCCTGCGGCGTGGCGCAGACCCTGGCGCCCGGTGTGTACGTGGCGATGAACGGCAAGATTTTTGCCTGGGATAATGTGCAGAAAAACAAGGCGGCTGGGGTGTTCCAGCCGCTGTAGGTTTGATTGGATCCCCGCCTGCGCGGCGGTCCGCCGGTACGCGATGACGGTTCAGGGACCAGCGGCTGAACGTCCATCATCGCGCAGTGGCGGGGTCCAATGCATCAGGCTTTCGCTTCGCCGCCCAGCGCTTCCACCACGTCGGCCATCATCTTGGCCAGCTCGCCCGTCATCAGCATGAAGTCGCCATCAAAACGCTCTTCGTCGTTGCGGGTGCTCGATTCCTTTTCGGCCAGCACGTCGAGCGCCTTGACGCTCTTGATCGCCAGCGATTCGGTCAGCACGAACGAGATCTTGCTGTCCCAGGTCAGCGCCAGGCGCGTGCACTGCTTGCCCGCTTCGATGTGGCGGCGCACTTCGGCCGGTTCCAGCGTGTGGCGCACATAGCGCACGGCCGCCTTGCTCTCGCCGGTGGCGCGCAGTTCGGTATCCATGTCGACCGTGAAGCCGGCCGGCGCTTCGTCGGTCTGCAGCCATTCGGTCATCACGCCCACCGGCGAGCGCTGCACGCGCAGGCTTTCCAGCGGCAGCTTGTCGACTGCCTTGAGCAGCAGCTTGATCACTTCGTCGGCCTTGGCCGGGCTGGCCGCATCGACCACCAGCCAGCCGTTGACCGGGTCGATCCAGGTCCAGACATTGCCACGGATCGAGAACGCGCGCGGCAGCAGTTCGTCGGCCACGCGCTCCTTCAGTTCCTTCATTGCCTTCTTGCCGGGCGCAAAACCTTGTGCTTCTTCCATCTCGGCCGCGCGGGCCTTGGCCACCTGGTTGATCACGCTCGATGGCAGCAGCTTTTTCTCGGTGCCGAGCACGATCAGCATCTGCTTGTTGACCACGTGGACCAGGCCGCCGTTAGGACGCGGCTTGTCCCAGCCCTGGCGCAACAGTTCGTTGCTGCTGGCAGGCACGAACGCGTGCGGTGCAAGCGCGGCTTCCAGTTGTTCGGGGGTGTAGGCCCAAGGGGCCGGCAGACGATAAATCTGTAGATTCTTGAACCACATGAGTGTTGCCTTGTCCTGAATTGAATGTTCCAAAGGAGCGCCATTTTACACGGTGATGGCAGCGACTAACCGTTTACAAAACGGGTACAGCGGGCGGCTAGGCGAACAGGTCGCCCTGTACCGGCGGCGGCCGATGGGCAGCCTCGCCCGGCACTTCGAGCGTGCTGGCACGCACCCCGAGCAGGCGCAGCTTGCGTTGCAGCGGCACCCGTTTCAGGCACTCGCGGGCGGCCTGCAGGATGGCTGCCGCATCGGCCACCGGCTCGGGCACGGTGACGTTGCGGCTGACGATCTGGAAATCGTCGTAGCGCAGCTTGATGCTGATGGTGCGGCTCACATACCCCTTGCGTTTCAGGTCTTCGGCCAGCCGGTCGCACAGCGTGGTCAGGATGCCCGACAGCGTGTCGCGGTCCTGGCGCGCGTGCAGGTCGCGCTCGAACGTGGTTTCACGGCTCATCGATTTGGCGCGGGCGCGGTTGGCCACCACGCGCTGGTCGATGCCGTGCGCGGCCTGCGTGAGCCACGCTGCGTAATGCGCACCGAAGTAATCCTGCAGCATCCCTTGATCGGCACGCGCGAGCTGGCCGATGGTCTCGATGCCGAGCGACGCCAGCTTGGCCGTGGCCTTGGGGCCGATGCCGTTCACCTTGCGCACATGGAGCGGCCAGATCCGCTCCGGTATATCGTCGAAGCCGAGGATGGTGATGCCATTGGGCTTGTTCAGGTCCGAGCAGATCTTCGACAGCAGCTTGTTGGGCGTGATGCCGATCGAGCAGGTCAGGCCGGTGGCGTCGAACACGGCCTGGCGGATGCGCGCGGCCAGCTCGGCGGTCTCGCCCTCGACCTCGGTGAGGTCGATGAAAATCTCGTCGATGCCACGGTCTTCGATCTGCGGCGCAATCGTCGCCACGGCCTGCTTGAACAGCCGCGAGTAGTGGCGATAATCGTCGAAATTGGCCGGCAGCAGGATCGCGTCCGGCGCCAGCTTGGCCGCCTTCATCATGCCCATCGCCGAGCCGACGCCAAACGCGCGCGCCTCGTAGGTGGCGGTGGTGATCACGCCGCGACCGACATAATGGCGCAGGCGGGCAAACTGGTAACTGCCGTCGGCTTGCAGCACAGGCGTCGCGTTGCGTCCCCCGATCACCACCGGCTGGCCGCGCAATTGCGGATAGCGCAACAACTCGACGGACGCGAAAAACGCATCCATGTCGAGGTGGGCAATACGACGGGCGGTATCAACCATGCGGCGGCTAGATTCACTGGCACTATTACTGTAAATACATACAGTATCTACGGAAACTGGATCGGTTGCAACTACCGCGCTGCGGCCGCACGCGGCACGCCCGTCACCACCAGCACCGCCCCGGCCACCAGGCTCGCTGCCAGCAGGTAGATGCCGCTGGCCGTGTTGCCGGTTGCATCCTTGATGGCGCCGACCAGATAGGGGCTGACGAAGCCGGCCAGGTTGCCCAGCGAGTTGATCATGGCGATGCCGGCCGCTGCCGCCGCGCCGCCGAGCATGGCCGTGGGCAGGCTCCAGAAAATCGGGAAGGTGGACAGGATACCGGCCGTGGCCACGCTCAAGGCCGCCAGCGCGATTGCCGTGTCGTTGCTGCAGGCAGTGGCCACCACCAGGCCCAGCGCACCGGCCAGGCCGGCGCCGGCCGCGTGCCAGCGGCGCTCGCCGCTGCGGTCCGAGTGGCGGGCGGCGGCCACCATCACCACGGCCGCCACGCCATACGGAATCGCCGTGAGCAGGCCGATGTGCAACACGTCGGTCACGCCGCTGTTCCTGATCAGCTGCGGCAGCCAGAAGCTCACGCCATACAAGCCCATCACGAACAGGAAGTACACCAGCGCCAGCAGCCACACGGTGCCGCTGGCAAACACCTGCACCAGCGGCAAGTGTTGCTGGCCCACGCGGTCGCGGGCGATGGCGTCTTCCAGCACACGCTTGTCGGCGTCGCTGAGCCAGCTGGCGTCGCGGATGCCGTCGTCGAGGTAGAACAGGGTCCAGAGCCCGAGCAGCACCGACGGGATGCCTTCGAGCAGGAACAGCCACTGCCAGCCGGACCAGCCGTGCGCACCGTCGAAGGCCTGCAGGATCCAGCCCGACAGCGGACCGCCGACCACGCCGGCCACCGCCACCCCGCTCATGAAGACCGCCACCATGCGCGCGCGCCGCTGCGCCGGATACCAGTAGGTCAGGTACAGGATGATGCCCGGGAAAAAGCCCGCCTCGGCGGCGCCCAGCAGGAAGCGCAGCACGTAGAAGCTGGTGACGCTGGTGGTAAACATCATGGCCGACGAGATCAGGCCCCAGCTGATCATGATGCGCGCGATCCACAGGCGGGCACCGGCGCGCGTCATCAACAGGTTGGACGGCACCTCGAACAGGAAATAGCCGATGAAGAACATACCGGCGCCCACGCCGTACACGGTGTCGGAAAAGCGCAGGTCGGCCAGCATCTGCAACCTGGCAAAGCCCACGTTGACGCGGTCGAGATAGGCCGCGACAAAGCACAGGAACAGCAACGGCATCAGGCGCCAGCTGACGCGGCGGTACAGGGCATCGTGGGAAGGGTCGTGCATGCGGAAGTTCCTGGAAGAGAGACGGCGACGCCATGATAGGGCCTGCGCCGGAGAATTTTCTAAATAATTTATAAAACCCCTTGCGGACTTGGTAAACGCCCCTGTAGAATACGGCCTCGTTCAGCAGTTGCAACAAAGACTGCAAGGTTTTCTGGGTGCTTAGCTCAGTTGGTAGAGCGGCGCCCTTACAAGGCGTAGGTCGGGAGTTCGAGCCTCTCAGCACCCACCAAGAAAGCCTGAAAACGTAGGAGTGGTAGTTCAGTTGGTTAGAATACCGGCCTGTCACGCCGGGGGTCGCGGGTTCGAGTCCCGTCCACTCCGCCAACATTCCTTAAGGGCCCGAAGCGTCATGCGCTTCGGGCCCTTATTCATTTCTGCATCAGTTTCGGGCAATATATTGCAACCGATGAAGACGCCCCCCTATTCCTATCTCTCCTTCCGCCGCCAGGTGGCGCGCAAGGCGCTGGGGCAGTTTATCGCCAGCCTGGTCAATTCACTCGAAGTGGTGCTGCTGGCCTTCGGTCCCGTCATGCTGGGCCTGGTCGCCTGCATCGCCCTGCCCGGCCTGCTGGCAGCAACGCTGCCGTGGTACCAGGCCGTCGGCCTGTTGCTGGTGCAAGCGCTGCTGGTGACCGCCCCGGTATGGCTGCTGCGCCAGCGCCTGCACCCGCTGGACGTGGCGCGCTGGAGCCGGGCCTTGCCCATTTCGGCGCGCCAGCAGTGGCTGGCGGAAGCCGCAGTGGCCGGCCTGATCGCGGGCCCGCTGGCGCTGGCGCATGCGGTGTCGTGCGCGCTCTGGTTCTACCAGTGGCCGGACTGGCTGCAGCCGGTGGCGCCGCAGGCGCTCGCTTGCGCAGCGCTGTCGCTGCTGCTGGGATGGGCGCTGGCGACGGTGCTGCTGATGCGGCGCGCGAGGCCGGGGCCGCCGCGTGCCGCAGCCGGTTCGCCCGCTACGACGACCCACTATGACGCGCCGCAGCGGGTGCGCCTGGCCGGCTTGCACTTCTGGCGCCAGCTGTTCTGGCTGCCATGCTGGCGCGGCGACAGCGCGGTCGGCATCCGCCAGACCTGGCTGTTCTTCGGCGCCCTGCTCAGCATGGTGCTGTGGCTGTCGCGGCCCGCGCTGGTGGCCTGGATGCCGCCGGCCGTCTGGGGCGCGGGCACGTCCATGCTGTTGATGCTGCTGACCGACCGTGGCGACAAGGCCGTGACCGAACAGATCGCGCTGCTGCGTCCGGCGGTGGCCAGCTGGCCGCTGGCGCTGGAGCGCCTGTTTACGGGCGCAATCGCCGCAACCCTGCTGCCGGGCGCAGTGCTGATGGCCTGCTTCGCAGCGCTGGCGCTCGGTCACGCGACCGGTGTCGGCGCGGGCGCGGGCGCGGGCGCTGGTGCTGCGGATGCCTTGCGTGCTGCGGGCACCGGTGCCGCCGGCGCCGCCGGCTTGAGCCATACTGTGGCGCTGGTCTGGCTGGCCTGCGCCGGCGTGGCGCAACTGGCCATCGTCGGGCTGCGCACGCTGACCGCGCGCGGCCGCGTGGTACTGGTCATGGGCGCCGTGTTGATCCTCACTGCGATTGGAAGCGAATTATGGAACTGACACCCGTGCTGGCCATCTCCGGGCTGACCTTCAACCACCCGGGCCGCGCGCTGTTTCGCGGCTTCGACCTGCAACTGGGTACCGGCGTCACCTGGCTGCGCGGCGAAAATGGCGCCGGCAAGACCACCTTGCTGAAACTGGCCGGTGGCGCCATGACGCCGCACGGCGGCAGCATCCGTCTCGATGACGTGGACATCGCCGCGCAGCCGCTGGCCTACCGCCTGCAGGCCTTCTATTGCGGCGGCGACTTGCCGCAACTGCCGTGGCTCACCATGCGTGAACTGTTCGACCTGCACCTGTCGCTATACCCGGCCACCGACGCCGCGCTGCTCGATGCCCAGGTGCAGGCGCTGCACCTGGGCGGCGCGCTCGAACAGCCATTGACCACGCTGTCGCTGGGCCAGCACAAGAAGGTGCAACTGGCGCTGGCCCTGGCGCTGCCGGTGCGCCTGCTGCTGATCGACGAACCGTTCAACGGCCTCGATGCCGACGCCATGGCCTACCTGCGCGGCCAGCTGGCGGCACCGGCGCGGCTGGCGCGCCAGTGCATCGTGCTGACCAGCCACCTGGAACCGGCGCTGCCGCTGGCGCGCACGGTGATGCTGTGAGACTGTCACGATCGCCGCTGAGCTGGCCGTAGCGCGCCGGACCATGCGCCTGAAATATTTTGCGCCGGGCCCGGCCAGAATGACCGGGCAGGCGGCAAACCGGCGACAATAGCGCTTGCCTTCAGTCTTGCTAGCGGAGTTGTCCCGATGTTCGGTTTTCTCAAGTCCCCCACCCTGTCGCCCCGGCTGTTGCAGCTCAAGGCCTCGGCGCTGTTCGACACGCTCACGCCGCTCGAGCTGCAATCGATCGATGGGCTGATCCACGAGCGCCGCTACCTGGCCGACGAAATCATCTTCGACGAGGGCGAGGAAGGCCAGGCGCTGTACCTGGTGATCTCGGGCCGGGTCTTGATCAGCCGCCTGCACCACGGCGGACGCGAACTGGTGGCCGAGCTGGAACCGGGCGACTTCTTCGGCGACCTCGCGCTGCTCGACAACGCCCCGCGCAACGCGCAGACGCGCGCCATCGACAACTGCGAACTGGCCGTCTTCTTCCGCGGTGACTTCCTGGGCCTGATGGAGACCGATGCCGTGATCGGTTACAAGATCGCGCTGGCGCTGGCGCGCCACCTGGGCGGACGGCTGCGCGAGTGGATGGTGGGCGCCTCGCGCACCGAGGTGCTATGAGCGTGCTGGCCACCCATCAGCGCGCCGGTCCTGTCGTCTGGATCGGCATCGTCGCGGCCACCTGCATGCTGCTGTTCCTGCTGCAGCAAATGCTATTCCTGGCGATCCCCTTCCTGCTCGGTATCGTGCTGTACTACATCCTGCTGCCGCCGATGCGCAAGCTGCTGCGCATGGGTTTTGGCCACAGCACGGCCGCGCTGCTGGTGGGCCTGCTGTTTGCGCTGATCGTCGGGCTGGTCGTGTTCCTGATCATGTTGTGGCGCTCGGCGCCGTCCGAGTCGTGGCAGCACACCTTGTCCATGTATCTGGCCGGCGGCATCGAATTCGTGCGCCACACCACCCAGGCGCTCGAACAGCAGTTCCCGCTGCTCAAGCAGGTCAAGTTCGCCCGCAACATCAACAACCGCCTGACCTCATTTACCGGTGGCTTCGTGCAGAAGCACCTGACCGACATCCTGGTCTCGACGGCGGCCTGGCTGCCGTCGCTGCTGCTGGCGCCGTTTTTGACGTTCTTCTTCCTGCGCGACGGTACGCGCTTCAAGAAGTTTCTGGCGCGGGCCGTGCCGAACGCCTTTTTCGAGCGCACCCTGTTCCTGCTGCACGAGGTGCACCAGACTGCGTACCGCTACTTCCAGGGCCTGCTCAAGCTCACCATCCTCGATACCGCCGTGCTGGCACTGGGGCTGTGGGCGATCGGTGTGTCGTCGCCGCTGCTGCTCGGCTTCGTGGCGGCGGTGCTGGCCTGGGTACCGTACGTCGGTTCGATCGTCGGCTGCATGCTGGTGGTCACGGTGGCCTCCACCGATGCGCCGAACAACCCGATGGTGGCCTACCTGGCGATCGGCGTCTTCATCTTCGTGCGCCTGCTCGACGACTTCGTGTTCATGCCGCTCACGCTGGGCCGCAGCCTGCACATCCACCCGCTGATCACGGTGCTGATGATCTTCATCGGCGGCTCGGTGGCCGGCGTGGCCGGCCTGATGCTGGTGCTGCCGCTGCTGGGCGTGGTGATGGTCATCGGCGAAACCCTGGGCCGCCTGATCACCGACCCGCGCCTGCGCGCGCGCCACCGCAACGCGATACACTTGCGGACCAGGCAGGCCAGCATCGATCTGGTGCAGTGAAGATGAAACCTCGCAGGTTTTCAAGGCTGGGACCTGTTGACCACGTGACATGCGCGCCACTGGACTTGGCGTATCAGCCATCGGCTTCCCGTGCATTGGATTGCTCCACCTGCAGTTGCGCCCGTTCTGCTGCCTGTTGTAACCTGGCTGCCAGCATTGCACGGGGCGGCAAGGTCGTCAGATACTCGGCAACGTGAATGCCAGACTTGTCCAATTCCAGCAATTCGATTTGCTCTGATTTTTTACCTGTACAGAGAATGATGCCCAAAGGCGAATCTTCAGTGGGTTCCCGTTCGAACTTGTCCAACCATCGCAAGTAAAGCTCCATCTGCCCCTTGTAGGCTGCTTTAAACTCGCCAACCTTGAGTTCCACCGCAACCAAGCGGCGCAGTTTGCGATTGTAGAACAGCAGATCGAGGTGGAAATCGTCATCATCGATCTGGATACGCTTTTGTCGCGCGACAAATGTAAACCCGACACCTAATTCCAGTAAAAACAATTCCATTTCACGAATGATTGCACTCTCCAGATCGCTTTCATGCCAAGTATCTTTCAACCCCAGAAAATCGAGGATGTAGGGATCGCGCAGCATCAACGTGGGCGACATCCGCTTTTTGTGATGCATGGCAGCAAGCTCTTCTGTAATCAGTGCATCGGGCTTTCGGGACAATGCAGTGCGTTCGTACAGCATGGAATCAATCCTACCCGCTAAGGATCTCACGCTCCAACGCTCGATACTGGCCATCTGCGTGTAGTAGTCACGCCGCATCGGCTCTTTAATAGCCAATAACATGACGAAATGAGACCAACTCAATTGTCGCGACAGTGTCGCGACAATTGCTTCATCCGGATAAGTGATCGCGAACTTGACCATTCTTCGTAGATTCTTCTCGCCAAATCCCCGACCATGTCGAAGCGTCAGCTGCTCAGCAAGAGAAGATAAAACTTCTTCGCCATATTCAGCTCGCCTGCCGGCCAACAGCTCAGCGTGTATCCGCCGGCCAATACGCCAGAACAGCAATGTCAGCTCCGCATTAACAGCAACGGCAGAGCGTTGACGCGAAATCTCGATCAGCGCTTGTATATCGCCCAGCAAAACCGTGGAACTCGGGGATATAGAACCGCCCATGGCTGCCTCCGTCGTAGAAACGGTTTAGACCGCACCTCATATGGAAAGTTCTGCGCTCTTTCATCTTCAGTGTAACGAAGCCATGAAAAAAACCCCGGCACAGACCACTGTGCCGGGGTTTTTTTTAAGCAGAAAACGCTTATGCCGTCATCGCATGCTTCTCGGCCGACTCTTCCACCACTTCCATGTCCGAGCGGATCAGGTGATCGAAGGCCGACAGGGCGGCTTTGGCGCCTTCGCCGGTGGCGATGATGATCTGCTTGTACGGCACCGTGGTGACGTCGCCGGCCGCGAACACGCCGGGGACCGAGGTCTGGCCGCGGGCGTCCACTTCGATCTCGCCGTGGCGCGACAGGGCCACCGTGCCCTTGAGCCATTCGGTGTTCGGCACCAGGCCGATCTGCACGAACACGCCTTCCAGGTCGATCTTCTTGGCGGCGCCGGACACGCGATCGTTGTACGACAGGCCGTTGACGATCTTGCCGTCGCCGTGCACTTCGGTGGTTTGCGCCGAGACGATTACCGTCACGTTGGGCAGGCTGCGCAGCTTGCGCTGCAGGACTGCGTCGGCGCGCAGCTCGGCGCCGTATTCGATCAGCGTGACGTGCTTGACCAGGCCGGCCAGGTCGATCGCCGCTTCCACGCCCGAGTTGCCGCCGCCGATCACGGCCACGCGCTTGCCCTTGAACAGCGGACCGTCGCAGTGCGGGCAGTAGGCCACGCCCTTGTTGCGGTACTCTTTTTCGCCGGGGACGTTGATTTCCCTCCAGCGCGCGCCGGTCGCCAGGATCACGGTTTTGGCTTTCAGCACCGCACCGCTGGCCGTCTGCACTTCCACCAGCTTGGCGCCCGGCACCAGCTTGGCGGCGCGCTGGGTGTTCATGATGTCGACGTCATAGGCCTTGACGTGCTGCTCGAGCGCCATGGCAAATTTCGGGCCGTCGGTTTCCTGCACCGAAATGAAATTCTCGATGGCCATGGTGTCGAGCGTCTGGCCGCCGAAGCGCTCGGCCAGCACGCCGGTGTTGATGCCCTTGCGGGCAGCGTAGACCGCCGCAGCCGCGCCGGCAGGACCGCCGCCGACGATCAGCACGTCGAACACGTCTTTCTTACTCAGCTCAGCTGCCTGGCGCACGCCGGCATTGGTATCGAGCTTGGCGAGGATTTCCTCGACCGTGGTGCGGCCCTGGCCGAAGTGCTGGCCGTTCAGGAACATCATCGGCACGGCCATGATCTGGCGCTCTTCCACTTCTTTCGGGAACAGGCCACCATCGATGGTGGTGACCTTGATGCGCGGGTTGATGACCGACATGGCGTTCAGTGCCTGCACCACGTCCGGGCAGTTATGGCAGGTCAGCGACATGAAGGTTTCGAATTCGTAATCGCCGTCGAGATTGCGGATCTGCTCGATGGTGGCGGCATCGAACTTGATGGTGTGGCCGCCCACATGCAGCAGCGCCAGTACCAGCGAGGTGAACTCGTGGCCCATCGGAATCGCGGCAAAGCGCACGCCGACATCGGCGCCGGCGCGGTTGATGCTGAAGGAAGGCGTGCGCACGCCGGCTTCGGCGCGCTCGACCAGCGTGATCTTGTCGCTCAACAGGACGATTTCCTGGAGCAGTTCTTTCATCTCGCCGGCTTTGGCGCTGTCATCAAGCGAGGCGACCAGCTCAAGCGGATACACCACTTTTTCCAGGTAGGATTTCAGTTGGGTTTTGAGGGTAGCGTCTAACATGATTCTGTTCTTCCTTTACAAATATTTAGGCGTATGCCGGGCCGGACGCCCGGGCCGGCATCGCGGTAACTACTTGTTTGCTGCGGTGTGATCCAAAAACTTAGATCTTGCCAACCAGGTCCAGCGACGGGGTCAGCGTAGCGGCGCCTTCGGTCCACTTGGCTGGGCATACCTGGCCTGGGTGCTCGGCAACGTACTTGGCGGCTTTCACTTTGCGCAGCAGCTCGGTGGCGTCGCGGCCGATGCCGTTGTCGTGCACTTCCATCACCTTGATCTGGCCTTCCGGATTGATGACGAAGGTGCCGCGCAGTGCCAGGCCTTCTTCTTCGATCATCACTTCGAAGTTACGCGACAGCTTGCCGGTCGGGTCGCCGATCAGCGGGTAGTTCACTTTCTTGATGGCGTCCGAGGTGTCGTGCCATGCCTTGTGAGCGAAGTGGGTGTCGGTCGATACGCCGTACACGTCCACGCCCAGCTTGGCGAATTCAGGTTGTTGCTCGGCCAGATCTTCCAGTTCGGTTGGGCACACGAAGGTGAAGTCGGCTGGGTAGAACATCAGCACGGCCCACTTGCCCTTCAGGGATTCGTCGCTGACTTCGATGAATTTACCGTCAACATAAGCGGTGGCATTGAATGGCTTGATTTGGGTATTGATCAGGGACATAGTCGTTTCCTCGTTGGGTTGTGAATCATTGAGACGCCAGTGTATCGCCTTTTACCCTATTTGCAAAATTGATTGTTCCAATAGTTTCGATTTGTTTTGCCTATGATGGCGCGCGCCGGCGATAGCCGTTACGCGATCTGCGCCCGCAGCAAGGCGTCAAAGTCGGTGGCCGGCATCGGTTTGGCGAACAGGTAGCCCTGGCCGTAGTCGCAGCCGGCGCGCGCCAGCAGCTCGCGCTGCGCGGGCGTCTCGACGCCTTCGGCAATCACTTTGAGGCCCAGCTTGTGGGCCATGACGATGATCGCCTCGGACAGCGCCATGTCGCTCGAGGCAGGCGCCAGGTTGCGGGTGAACGAGCGGTCGATCTTCAGGTAATCGATGTCGAATTTCTTCAGGTACGACAGCGACGAGTAGCCGGTGCCGAAGTCGTCGAGCGCCACCTGGATGCCGGCGTCGCGCAGTTGCAGCAGCTTGTCGCTGACGGTGCTGCTGGCGTCGAGCAGCAAGCCTTCGGTGATTTCCACCACCAGCGCCTGGCCCGGCACATCGAGCTGGCGCAGGTGGTGCAGCCAGCCGGCATAGCCGGCGCCGTCGCCACTGTCGTGCTGGAATTCCAGCGGCGACTGGTTGATGCTGATCTGGAACGCCGGATCGACGGTGGCGCGCCAGCGCTGGGCCCAGCCGGCCGCCTCCTCGAACACCCACTGGCCGATATCGCGGATCAGGCCACTCGCCTCGGCCAGCGGGATGAATTCGGCCGGCCCGACCATGCCGCGCTGCGGGTGCTGCCAGCGCACCAGTGCCTCGGCCTTCCGGATGCGCCCGGTCGCCAGGTCGACGATGGGCTGGAAGTACAGCGCCAGCTGTCCGCCCTTGATGGCGCCGCGCAGGTCGTTGGTCAGGCGCATGCGCTTGAGCGCGGCCACCTGCAGGGCCGGCGTGAAGTAGGCGTAGCGGTTGCGGCCGGCGTTCTTGGCTGCATACATGGCCTGGTCGGCGTGCTTGAGCAGGTCGTCGATGTCGAGCGCATCGTCCGGGTACAGCGTGATGCCGATGCTGGCCGAGACGAAAGCCTGCTCCTGGCCCAGCGCGAACGGCGCCCGCAGGCTGTCGATGATGTGCTGGGCAATATGGGCCACGCGGTCGGTGCCATCGAGTTCGGTGAGCACGACCGTGAATTCGTCGCCGCCCAGGCGCGCCACCGTGTCGGTCTTGCGCACGCAGGCGCCGATGCGGCGCGCGGCGTCCACCAGCAGGATATCGCCCTGCTGGTGACCGAGCGTATCGTTGACTTCCTTGAAGTGGTCGAGGTCGATGAACAGCAGCGCCAGCCGCGAGCGCTCGCGCTGGCTGCGCAGCACTTCGGTTTTCAGGCGGTCGAGCAGCATGCGCCGGTTGGGCAGCTGCGTGAGCGGGTCGAAGTTGGCCTGCTGCCAGATCAGCTCCTCGCGCTGCTTGTCGGCGGTCACGTCCTCGATCATGCACAGGTGGTGCAGGTGACCGCCGGCATCGGCGATCGTGTCGGCGGCGGTATCGATGGCGGTGATCGACATGTCGATCCAGGCCAGCGCGCCATCGGGCCGGAATACCCGGATCGTCGCCTTGAACGCGGCGATCCGTCCGGCGCTCAGCTGCGCCATCTGCGCCTTGCACTGGGCCACATCGTCGGCATGGGTCAGGTCGAGCCACTTCTGGCTGCGCAACGCGTCCAGCGGCCGGCCCAGGATGTCACTGTAGCGGGCATTCACGTCGCGATATGCATAGGTGACCGAATCGACCAGCGCCATGCCCAGCGGCGAGGCTTCGAACATGGTGCGGAAGCGCTGCTCGCCCTGGCGGATCGCCGCATCGGCGCGGCGCCGCTCGCGCGACAGCAAAATGACATGCACCGCGCCCGCCAGCACCAGCAGCATCACCGCCGCACCGAGCATGCGGTAGAGCCACACGGACTTCCTGCGGTTGTCCGGGTCGTACAGGAAGCCGTCGAAGCGGACACCGGGCGGCAGCATGCCCAGGCTGGCATACACATCGGCGATATGGCGCCAGCGCTGGGGATTCATGTAACCGATCTCGACCAACGTCGGCTGCACCAGCGCCATCATCTGGCGCGCTTCGTACAGCAGGTGCTCGCGGTCGTTGCGGCGCGAATATTTGTTGAGGATCAGGTCCACCGTTTCTTCCTGGTGGCTCATCGCCCATTGCCAGCCGCGCAGGCTGGCGGCGCGGAAAGCGCGCACCCGGGCCGGGTTGGCGGCCACTTCGCGCTCGCTGGTAAACAGGTTGTCGCCGTAGAAATCGATGCCGGCCGAGCGCGGCGTGTAGAGGTCGTAGGCGAAGCCGGCGCGGTCGAAGAGGTCGGGCTCGTTGGTGAGATAAACCCCCATTGCCGCCACCTTGCCGTCGATCAGGTCACGCGGATCGTAGCTGGGCGCCACCCGCTCGTAGCTGCCGGCCGGCACGCCCTGCTTGACCAGGAAGGCCAGCAGTTCATCGGCGTTGCCCATGCCGCTGGCCAACGTGCCCAGCATCAGGCGCTTGCCGCGCAGCCGGCGCAGGTCCTGCGGCTGGCCCGGCAGTTGCGGCATGGCCAGCGCATAGGGCGAATGCTGGAAGATCACGCCCAGCGCCACCACAGGCCGGCCCGAGAGCCGCGCCAGCAACAGGCTGCTGCCGCCGACGCCGAAGTCGGCCTTGCCGGACAACACGTCGCGCTCGGCCTGGCGGCTCTCGGTCGCTTCCAGAATACGCACGTCGAGCCCGGCATCGCGGTAGTAACCCTGCTCGAGCGCCGCGTAGTAGCCGGCAAATTGAAATTGATGGGTGTGCTTGAGCTGGAGCGTGACGCGCTCCAGCGCTGCCGCCGGCGCGGCGCCGCAGACCAGCGCCAGCCAGACCGGCGCGACCAACCGGCGCCAGGCGGCGCGCGTCAGACGGCCCGACGGGTGGAAGCGGCTGCCCACGGCATCGGGCAGGCAGCGGCACGACAGTTGGCGGCGACAGGCGCCGCCCGACGGACGACCCGCAAGGCCAAGACGGCTGCACAGGACGTCGTTCAGACAGCGGTTGGCCACCAGGTGGCGACAGGCGCCGCCAGACGGACGACCCGGAGGGCTGCAGCGGCTATGCATGGCATCGTGCTGGCAGCTGCCCAGACAACCATGCGCGCAGCGGCGCCCCGCCTGGCCGACGCCGGGGCGCGCTAGAAGGTCCCAGCGGTCCAGGCGCTCCAGGCTGCAGCGCCACCAGCGGCTCAGCAAGCGGTTCAGCAAGCGTAACAAGCGGACATCAGCGGATGCGGTCCATGGCCATGCCGGCGCGCGCTAGTAGGCAATCGACACCGGCGCCGTGGCGCTGGCGGTGCTGCCGTTGCCGAGCTGGCCGTCGGCGTTCAGGCCCCAGGTCCACAGGCTCAGGGTGTTGCCGTTGGTTTGCAGGGCGGCGCTGTGGTTGGCGCCGGCCGCCACCGCTTTCCAGGTATTCAGGCTGCCCACTTGCAGCGGCAGCAGGCTGCCGGCCACGGTCTGGCCCAGCTGCCCGTCCGCGCCACGGCCCCAGGCCCACAGCGTGCCGTCGTTGCGCACGCCGATCGAGTGGCTGAGGCCGCCGGCCACCTGGGTCCAGCGCGCGCCGGTGCCGATCTGGACCGGCGACGATTGCGCGCTGGTGCTGTTGTTGCCGATCTGGCCGCTCTCGCCGGCGCCCCAGGCGAACAGCACACCGTCGTCGTTGCGGATCGCCAGCGAGTGGTTGCTGCCGGCAGCGACGGCCGACCAGTTGGCGGTGCCGACCTGGGTCGGCACGCCCACCCTGGTGCCGGTGATGCCGTTGCCGAGCTGGCCGTAGGTGTTGTCGCCCCAGGTCCACAGGCTCTGGTCGCTGCGCCGGATGGCCAGGGTATGGGCGTCGCCGGCTGCTACTGCCAGCCAGCTGTCGGTGCCGAGGCGGGTGGGCACCAGCAGGTCGACGGTCTTGCCGTCGCCGAGCTGGCTCGCATAGTTATTGCCCCAAACCCACAGCGACACCACCGCCGGCCCCGAGCTGGCCGTGGACGTGCGCAGCGCCACCACGTGCGACTTGCCGGCCGCCACATAGGTCCAGTCCTTGGCCGTGCCGACCTGGGTCGGCACCATGCGCGGCACCTGGTCGCCCTGGCCCAGCTGGCCGAACAGGTTATAACCCCACGACCACAAGGTACCGTCGGTGCGGATCGCCACTGCAAAGCTGTCGCCCATGGCGACCTGTTTCCAGACGCCGGTGCTGCCTGCCACGATGACCGGCGTGTTGCGGTTGGAATTGCTGCCGTCGCCGAGCTGGCCTTGCAGGTTGCGGCCCCAGCTGTAGAGATTGCCGTCGGTCTTGAGGGCAATGGTCTGGTTGCCGCCGGCCGCCACCTGGGTCCACGGCGCGATCGACGTCACGTCAATGGACGCGGAGACGGCTGCCGTGGTGGTGGACGCAGCCTGGGTGGCGATGATGGAATCGGTGCCGATGGCCTTGCCGCTGGCAATGCCGGCGCTGGTCACTTGCACCACCGACGCGCCGCCCGACTTGGTGCTCCAGGTCAGACCGGTCAGCGGCTTGGTGGTGCCGTCGCTGTAGGTGCCGGTGGCAGTCAGGGTCAGCGTGGCGCCATTGACGATCAGTGTTGTCGATGGCGCGGTGATGGCGATGCTGCGCAGGGTGACTGCAGCCGGCGTGGTGCTGCCGCCCCCACCGCTGTCGCCGCCTCCACCGCCACCGCAGGCCGACAACAGCACAGCAAACAGGGCGAACAGCGGCGCCAGCCACCGTGCAGGGGAAGTGAAGTTTTTCATGTGAGTCCTGGGAAAGGTTTGCACCAGTGTAGCGCGTGGCAGCGGGTCGGGATCAAGCGAGCACGGGGCTTTTCATCGCGCATTTACGCGAATGGCGCAATTACGCAACACCTGGCACGGCCATAAAAAAAGCAGGCACCGGTGACGGTGCCTGCTGATGATGTCCTTCGATGTGGCTAGTTACTTGCGGCCGCGCGGCGGTGCAGCGTTGTGCGCCGTACCGCGCGCCGGCTTGCCGCCCTTGGCCGGCGGCGGCGCTGCCTTCTTGACCTTGATGGTGTCGAGAATCGACGCGCGCACCTTGGTTTCCACGGTCTGGCGCGCGGTCAGCGAACCGGTCAGCGCATTGGCGCGCTGGCCCGGCGGCTGGGGCGCACCGCCAGCCGCGATGCCGGACTTGGCGCCAGCGCGACCACGCCCTCCCTTGACCGTGCCGGGAATCGGCAGCGCCGAGGCCGGGCCACGGCGGCCGTCGGTGCTGGGCTTGCTGTCGGCTTCTCCCGCCGACCAGGCCGGAATCAAATGCTTCTCGCCATTGCCGATCAGGTCGGCGCGGCCGAGCGCCACCAGCGCCTCGCGCAGGATCGGCCAGTTTTCCGGGTCCTGGTAACGCAGGAACGCCTTATGGGTGCGGCGGATCTTGCCGCTGCGCGCCGTTTCCACCACTTCCGAATCTTCCGTGACCTTGCGCAGCGGGTTCTTGCGCGAGTGGTACATGGTGGTGGCCATCGCCATCGGCGTCGGCATGAAGGTTTGTACCTGGTCGAGCTTGAAGTTGTTTTTCTTCAGCCACAGCGCCAGGTTCAGCATGTCCAGGTCGGTCGTGCCCGGGTGGGCGGCGATGAAGTACGGGATCAGGTACTGCTTCTTGCCCGCTTCGAGCGAGAAGCGTTCGAACATTTCCTTGAACTCGTCGTAGGCGCCGATGCCCGGCTTCATCATCTTCGACAGCGTGTTTTCTTCCGTGTGCTCAGGCGCGATCTTGAGCAGGCCGCCGACGTGGTGGGTGACCAGTTCCTTGACGTACTCGGGCGAGCGCACGGCGATGTCGTAGCGCAGGCCCGAGCTGATCAGGATTTTTTTCACGCCCGGAATCGCGCGCGCCTTGCGGTACAGCGAGATCAGCTTGCTGTGGTCGGTGCCGAGGTTGACGCAGATCGACGGATACACGCACGACAGGCGGCGGCAGGTTTCCTCGATCTTCGGATCCTTGCAGGCCAGCCGGTACATATTCGCGGTGGGGCCGCCGAGGTCGGAAATGGTGCCGGTAAAACCCTTGGTCTTGTCGCGGATGTGCTCGATCTCGCGCAGGATCGACGGCTCCGAGCGGCTCTGGATGATGCGGCCCTCGTGCTCGGTGATCGAGCAGAACGTGCAGCCGCCGAAGCAGCCGCGCATGATGTTGACCGAAAAACGGATCATTTCCCAGGCCGGGATGCGGGCCTTGCCGTAGAACGGGTGCGGCGCGCGCGCATAGTTCATGTCGTACACGCCATCCATCTCGTCCATGCGCAGCGGCAGCGGCGGCGGATTGATCCACACGTCACGCTCGCCATGGGCCTGCACCAGCGCGCGCGCGTTGCCGGGATTCGATTCCAGGTGGAACACCCGAGAGGCGTGCGCGTACATCACCGGATCGGCGCTGACGGTCTCGAACGACGGCAGCCGCACCACGGTCTTGGTGTGTTTTTCCTTTTCCATGGCCAGGCGGTCTTCGCGGCTCATGAAACGCATCGGTTTGACGATGCCGGCGGCGGGTGCCGCAGGTGCAGCAGCAGCAACAGCCGGTGCCGGCGCGGTTGGCGCCACCGGCTGCGGTTCGACCATCGCTTCGTTCACTTCGGCGCCAGCGGCCTTCGGTGCGTTATCGGTCGCGCACGACGCCGTGTTCTGCGTCACCATCATGTACGGGTCGATCGGCGGATCGATCTTGCCCGGCGTATCCATGCGGGTGCTGTTGTGCACGCCCCACTCGTCGCTCGGCAGCCAGCCGCCCGGCACCAGGAAGGCGGTGCCGCGCAGGTCGCGGATGGTCTTGATGTCTTCACCGGCAGCCATGCGGTGGGTCAGGTCCACCAGCGCGCGCTCGGCATTGCCGAAGATCAGCAGGTCAGCCTTGGAGTCGAGCAGCACCGAGCGGCGCACCTTGTCGGACCAGTAATCGTAGTGGGCGATGCGGCGCAGCGAGGCTTCGATCGAACCGATCACCACCGGCGTGCCCGGATACGCCTCGCGCGAGCGCTGGGCATACACGGTGACCGCGCGGTCAGGGCGCTTGTTCGGTTCGCCATTGGCGGTGTAAGCGTCGTCGGAGCGGATCTTGCGGTCGGCCGTGTAGCGGTTGACCATCGAATCCATATTGCCGGCAGTCACGCCGAAGTACAGGCGCGGCTTGCCGAGCGCGCGGAAGGCGTCGGCCGAATGCCAGTCGGGCTGTGAAATGATGCCGACGCGGAAGCCTTGCGCTTCCAGCAGGCGACCGACCAGGGCCATGCCGAAGCTCGGATGGTCGATGTAGGCGTCGCCGGTGATCAGGATCACGTCGCACTCGTCCCAGCCGAGCGCGTCCATCTCCGCGCGGGACATCGGCAGGAAAGGCGCAGCAGCAGCGCGCGCAGACCGCTTGGGGACGGTCGCAAATAAATTGGTAGGGGAGATCATATCGGACAGCATTGTACCGGAAATGCTCCGCCCCCGCTCACCCGGCGCAAGAAAAAATCTTTACGTTTCAATCACTTGTAACAAAACCGCACTGGCTGGGCAGGGTTTAGATCCCCATGTTCGAGAGGATGCGTCCCAGTTCGCGCAGGGCCGGTTCCAGCGTCGGATGCTGGGCCGCGAACTTGGCCGAGATTTCCTGCGTGCGTTCGGCCAGACCATAGGTGGTGCTTTCCTCGACTTCGGGCACCGGGTTGATTGCCGCTGGCACCGTGGCCACGCCAGCGACGGCCGGCGCGGCCGCGGCCATGCCCTGGCGGCGCGCCAGCAGCGACTGGATGTCGCCATCGAGGCGCAACAGCAGGCTTTTCAGTTCCTCGTCGACCGGGCCGGCCACGGCCAGCTTGCCTTGCAGGTCTTGCAGCGATGCTTTGAGATGGTTGTCCATGATAATCCTCTTAGTCAATCGGCAAACTTGGTGGATTGGTACAGCGCTTCCACCTGTGCTCTTGCCCACGGCGTGCGGCGCAGGAATTTCAGGCTGGATTTGATGCTGGGATCGCTGATAAAGCAATTGATGTCGATCTTGCGACCCAGCTGGTCCCAGCCATAGTGCGCCTGCAGACGGGTCAGCATCGCTTCCAGCGTCACGCCGTGTAAATCGTTACGCATAATTATTCCAAAAAAACTTGGGGCCGGGATGATTCTGACAGAAATCGCCCTCGGCCCCGGTACGGTCGATAACGCTGATTACTTCTCGGTCAGCCCACGACGCTCGAGCAACGGCTCGACTTGCGGATCATGTCCGCGGAAGGCGCGGAACATCTGCATCGCGTCCATGGTGCCGCCCTTGGACAGCAGCATCTTGCGGAAGTAGTCGCCGTTCTTGCGCAGCATGCCGCCGTTTTCGTTGAACCACAGTACCGTTTCCGCATCGAGGCGCTCGGCCCACAGGTAGCCGTAGTAACCGGCCGAATAGCCGCCCGCGAACACGTGCGAGAAGTACGTGGTGCGGTAGCGCGGCGGCACCGGCGCGTAATCGACGCCGGCCGCCTTGAGCGAAGCCGCTTCGAAACCCAGCACGTCGGTCGGGATCTGCGCCACGCCCAGCTGGTGCCATTTCTGGTCCAGCATGGCAGCGGCCAGGTACTCGGTGGTGCGGAAGCCTTCGTTGAATTTCTTCGAGGCGAGCACCTTGTCGAGCAGTTCCTGCGGCATCGGCGCGCCGGTCTGGTAATGCTTGGCGTAGTTGGCCAGCACCTTGGGCTCGGTCGACCACATCTCGTTGACCTGGGACGGGAATTCGACGAAGTCGCGCGGCACGCTGGTGCCCGAGAAGCGCGGGTATTTCACGTTCGAGAACATGCCGTGCAGCGCATGGCCGAACTCGTGGAACAGCGTGCGCGTTTCGTCGTAGGTGAGCAGGGTCGGCTCGCCGTCGGCCGGCTTCGGGATATTGAGGTGGTTGGCCACCACCGGGTGGGTCCCGAGCAGCGACGACTGCGACACATAGGCATTCATCCAGGCGCCGCCGCGCTTGTTGCCGCGCGCATAAAAGTCGGCGATGAAGATGGCCAGCTGCTTGCCGTCGGCGTCGAACACGTCGAAGGTGCGCACGTCCGGGTGATACACCGGCAAGTCCTTGCGCTCCTTGAAGGTCAGGCCATACACCTGGTTGGCCGCGAAGAACACGCCGTTGACCAGCACGCTGTTGAGTTCGAAGTACGGTTTGAGCTGGTTCTGGTCGAAATTGAAGCGCGCGGCGCGTACCTTGTCGCTGTAGAAGGCCCAGTCATGCGCGGCCAACTGGAAGCCCCCCTTCTCTTGATCGATCACCTGCTGGATTTCGGCGCCTTCCTTCCTGGCGTTGGCCACGGCCGGGCGGGCGAACGCGGACAGCAGTTCGTTGACCGCTGCCGGCGTGCGCGCGGTCTGGTCTTCCAGCGCGTAGGCGGCAAAGCTCGGGTAGCCGAGCAGCGCGGCTTTTTCGGCGCGCAGCTTGGTCAGCTCCAGCACCACGGCCCTGTTGTCGTACTTGCCGCCATGGCTACCGCGCGCCAGCGACGCAGCCATCAGGCGCTCGCGCACGCTGCGGTCGGTCAGCACGGCCAGGTTGGCCTGACCGGTGGTGTTGACCACCGGAATGGCGAACTTGCCTTCCAGGCCGCGCGCGGCAGCGACCTTGGCGGCAGCGTCGATGGCCTGGTCGCTCATGCCGGCCAGCTCGGCGCGCCGGTCGAGGATCAGCGCCGAGGCATTCGCTTCTTCCAGCACGTTTTGCGCGAACGTGGTTTGCAGCTTGGCCAGCTGGGCGTTCATGGCTTTGAGCTTGTCCTTGTCGGCAGCCGAGAGCCGGGCGCCGGCGCGCACGAAATCGGTGTGGTAGCGCTCGAGCAGGTACTTGGATTCGGCATCGAGGCCGAGCGTGTCGCGGCGGTCGTACAGCGACTTGATGCGCGCATACAGCTTGGGATTGAGGCGGATGGCGTCGCCGTGCGCGGCAAACTTGGGCGAGAGCTCGCGCTCGAGCGCCTTGAAGGTATCGTTGGTGTTGGCGCCGGACAGGTTGCCGAACACGCTGGAGACGCGCGCCAGCAGGCGGCCCGATTTCTCCATCGCCACGATGGTGTTGTCGAACGTGGCCGGCGCCTTGTTGTCGGCGATTTTTTCGATCTCGGCTGCCTGCTGGCGCATGCCTTCGGCAAACGCCGGCGCGTAGTCGGCGTCCTGGATCTTGTCGAACTGGGGATAGCCGTATTGCAAGGGGCTGACCTTGGCGAACGGATTGCTCGCCGCAAGCATCGATGCCGGTTCTGCGGTAGCAGCATGGGCAACGCTGCAGATGGCAGCGATGCTGGCGGCGATGATCAGGTTACTACGAATCATGGTGTCCCTTCGAGAGAATTGGATACCGCCCCCGTTGCCGGGGGCGGAGGATCGGGCACAGCGGCATTACTTGCCGGTCAGGCCACGGCGCTCCAGCAGCGGCTCGATGATCGGATCGCGGCCGCGGAAGTTGCGGAACAGGTTCATGGCGTCGTCGGTACCGCCGCGCGAGAGCAGCTTGCTGCGGAACCAGTCGCCGTTTTCGCGCTTCAGGCCGCCCTTCTCCTTGAACCACTCGACGGTGTCGGCATCGAGCTTTTCCGACCACAGGTAGGCGTAATAACCGGCCGAATAACCGCCCGAGAAGCTATGCGAGAAATACGTGGTGCGGTAGCGCGGCGGCACCGGCGCGAAGTCCACGCCCATGTCCTGCAGCGACTTCGCTTCGAAGGCCAGCACGTCGGTCGGGATTTGCGCCGGCGTCAGCTGGTGCCAGCGCTGGTCCAGCAGCGACGCCGACAGGTACTCGGTGGTCTTGAAGCCCTGGTTGAATTTCTTCGAAGCGATCACCTTGTCCAGCAATTCCTTGGGCATCGGCGCGCCGGTCTTGTAGTGCTTGGCGTAGTTGGCCAGCACTTCGGGCCAGATCGCCCACATCTCGTTGACCTGCGACGGATACTCGACGAAGTCGCGCGGCACGTTGGTGCCCGAGAAGCGCGGATACTTGACGTTGGAGAACATGCCGTGCAGGGCATGGCCGAATTCGTGGAAGGCGGTGGTCACCTCATCGTAGGTCAGCAGGGTCGGCTCGCCCGCTGGCGGCTTCGGAATATTGAGGTGGTTGGCCACCACCGACCTGGTGCCCAGCAGCGACGATTGCGAGATGTACTCGTTCATCCAGGCGCCGCCCTGCTTGTTGCCGCGCGCGTACATATCGGCCAGGAAGATGGCCAGCTGCTTGCCATCGGCATCGAACACGTCGAACACGCGCACGTCCGGGTTGTACACCGGCAGGTCCTTGCGTTCCTTGAAGGTGATGCCGTAGAGCTTGGTTGCAGCGAAGAACACGCCGTTGATCAAGACGTTATTCAGTTCGAAATAAGGCTTGAGCTGGTTCTCGTCAAACGCGAAGCGCTGGGCGCGCACCTTGTCGGTGTAATAGGCCCAGTCGGCCGCGCCGATCTTGAAATTCTGCTTGTCCGCATCGACCACCGCCTGCAGGTCGGCCGCCTCCTTTTTGGCGTTGTTGACGGCGGGCGCGGCCAGCTCGGTGAGCAGCTTGTTGACAGCGGCCGTGTCGTGCGCAGTCTGGTCTTCCAGCGAGTAGGCGGCAAAGTTTTCGTAGCCGAGCAGGGTGGCCTTTTCAGCGCGCGCCTTGGCGATCTGCAGCACCAGCTGGCGGTTGTCGAACTGGCTGCCGTGGCTGCCGCGCTCGAGCGAGACGGCCATCAGCTTTTCGCGCACCTTGCGCTTGGTCAGCACGGCCAGCGGCGGCTGGCCGGTGGTGTTGACCAGCGCGATGACGAACTTGCCGTCCTTGCCCTGGGCCTTGGCAGCGGCAGCGGCCGCATCGATCTCGGCCGCGCTCATGCCGTCCAGTTCTTCACGGGTATCGACCACCAGCGCCGAAGCGTTGAGTTCCTTGAGCACGTTCTGAGTGAACGACGTCTGCAGCGTGGCCAGCTTGCCGTTGAGGTCACGCAGCTTGTCCTTGTCGGCAGCGGACAGTTTGGCGCCGGCGCGCACGAAGTCGGTGTGGTAACGCTCGAGCAAGTGCTTCGATTCGGCATCGAGCTTCAGGCTGTCGCGCTTGTCGTACAGCGCTTTCACGCGCGCATACAGTTTTGGGTTGAGGTAGATGGCGTCGCTGTGGGCGGCCAGCTTGGGCGACATCTCGCTGTCGATCGCGTCGAGCTTGTCGTTGGTGTTGGCGCCTTGCAGGTTGCTGAACGTGGTTTGCACGCGGGTCAGCAGCGCGCCCGATTTTTCCATCGCCACGATGGTGTTGTCGAACGTGGCTGGCGCCTTGTTGTCGGCAATCGCGTTGATTTCCTTCATGTGGATCTTCATGCCCTCGGCAAAGGCAGGCAGGAAGTGCTCATCCTTGATCTTGTCGAACGCCGGATACTGGAACGGCAGGGTGCTGGCAGTGGCCAGCGGATTGCCTGCCAGTGGCGCGGCAGCAGGCGCGGCTGCCAGGACGGGTTGCGCGAAGGCGATGCCAAGCGCGGCGGCAACAAGCAGCAGGTGGGGACGGGCCATGTCGATCTCTTTCATTAAACGCCAAGGGAAACGCTGCCGCAGCGGGAACGGAGCCCCTGCGTAGCGCACAAGCATTCGATCATAGCAGGGCGACAAGGTTGACGTCACGGGCAAAAATTGCTGCAGTGCAGTTGATCGGAACACGCAGCGGTTTCCCGAATAAAGATTCGTTCACGGAAACAATCTTCGAACAACACCGACGCAGGAACGCAACAGCAGCGTGAAAAAGTCGGTGCCGGTAGGGCTCCCAGGCGATGTGCTTCGTTGTGCAGCAGCAGCTGCTGCGACGGCACAGGAACGAACGGCGTTCTGTCAGCGCGTGCGCACCGGGATGCTTGATGACGAAGCGCAGCGCTCGGCAAATAATCGTCGCTCCAGATCGCTGTGCCTAGCACGAAACCGCGCCTGTTCGCTGCTGCCAAGGTTGAGGCACCTCATCGGTGCTGTCTTGACTGCGCCGCCGTTGAAAACCACCATGATGCAACTTGTGCTGATGGGTGGGGGGACCAGTGATGCGTCAGTTAGAAGAAGATATACCAGCTGCGGACGCGCTTGACCGCGACCGCCACGATGGCACGCGCTTGTTGGACAAGGTCGTGATCGTTGCGATGGCAGCCGTGGCCGCCGTCGCCGTGTACGCGGCGTGCAGTGCGCCTGCGCCGCCGCCGGCTACCGCGCTGACGTTCTCGCGCGAATGCCTGGACCCGCATTGCCTGTCCGAACAGTGAACCACCCACACTTGTCAGGTAACACAAAACATGAAAACTGTAACAAGTTAGTGAAAACTGCGTGTCACGTTTGCTGAAAAACTTTCTCTGATGCCCGACGTTGCGACGAAGGCAACGGCTGTCGTACACTGGCCGAATTTCCGCTATCGGCCACCAGCAGACATTGCCAGTCCAGAAAACGCCAAAATTATGAGAGAAAATTGATGAGCATAGTACTTGACGACGTGGTATCGACCGCCAAACATGCTGTAACCACGTTTCATGAACGGTCAAATAATGGTCTGGATTTTTCGGAGGACAGCCTTTCGATCGTTGAAGAAATGCTGGCAGAAGCATCCGACTACGTAGGCGAAATGCCGCAGTCGCAGGTTTCGGGACTTGTTCAACTGCTCGGTTGCTACATCCTCGAAGTGGCCCGCGCAGCATATGGTGGAGAGTACGCCTGGATTGATGACACGCGAGGTCCTGTGCTTGTTGTGGGCGAACCGGTGACACATATCGCCATCTCCACCTGGGCCAAAGTACGCGGTCGTTTGAGCGGCGACCCAGCCGACAATATTCCGTTTTTTTACCAGGGTTTCGCCGAAATGGCGCGCAAGCGGCCACCTGGACAAAGAACACTGTTTGTGTGATCTGAGCTATTTGAAAGCCCGATATGGCCCGGAAGCAGCCTGTCGATAGGCCCCGCCAGCCCGCAGAAATTTTTCAGTATTCGAGGCACATCAGCCGAAAATTTTCACTTTCTGTGTCACTTCACTATGCCCGGTGTGACAGAGATAGTGAAAAAAGCCTTTGCAATCAGTAACCGATTTTTCACTTAGTGCCACACCCGACAACACTATCGAAATTATCGAACACCTCAGGAGAAATCATGATGGCAACCGCCATCGCCCGGCCAGGTCAAGCCTGCCCCAAGCAGCCACGCCCTGATCGTGATCGATCACCAGTCGCAAATGGCGTTTGCCACCAAGTCGATCGACATGGTGCAACGGCCTAACAACGTGGCGCTGGTGGCCTAGGCTGCCAGGCAATTCAAGGTACCCTACGACGGCACCGTCAAGACCGCAATCGCCAACGGCGGCGGCCTGGGGCTGATTTACGCCAAACCATGTTCAACGCTTCCGAAGGCCAATGATCGGGCTGGTGGAGCGCCGGGCTGCTGGTCAGGCGCGCAGCTGCGCCTCGATGCGGCGGTCCGGCAGGAACCAGACCATGGCGCAGATGATGTACAGCAGGTAGGCCGCACAGACGTGCAGATAGGCCAGCGGAATGGCCAGCAGGTACAGCAGCACCGACACTGCTCCCTTGTATTCCTTGCCGACCGCGTTGGCAAGGACGTGGTCCTTGGGATTGCAGGCAATCAGGCATTTTTCCAGCACATAATAGGCCACCGCCGCGAAAAACAGCACCACGCCATACAGCGCGACCGGCAGCGGCGCCATCACGTTCTCGCCCACCCAGGTCGTGGTGAACGGAATCAGCGACAGCCAGAACAGCAAGTGCAGGTTGGCCCACAACACCTTGCCGTTGACACGTGCCGAGGCGTTGAGCATGTGGTGGTGGTTGTTCCAGTAGATGCCCACGTACACGAAGCTGAGCACATAGCCGAGCAGCACCGGCGTCAGCGCCTCGAGCGCGGCCAGGCTGGCGCCGTGCGGCACCTTCAGTTCGAGCACCATGATGGTAATGATGATGGCGATCACGCCATCGCTGAACGCTTCCAGCCGGTTCTTGCCCATGTCTCTGCCTCGCACCACGATGCGGCAATTGTAGCGCCGGACGCGGTGGCGGCCCCTCTGCGGAAAGGCAGAGGGGCCGGTGCGGCAGGCGTTACGCCGCAGCGTGGCCGTCGCCGGTCAGGGTCATGCCGCGCCCGCGCTGCTTGGCGCAGTACATGGCGCTGTCGGCGCGCTGCAGCATGGCTTCGATGGTGTCGTCGTCGGCAAGGCGCAGGGCGATGCCGGCGCTGTACGACAGGTCGAAGCCGAGCTTTTGCGGTGCATGCAGCCGCAGCCATTCGCGCAGGCGCTGGTCGTACGCCTGCACCGACGCGATGTCGGCGCCGTTGAGCAGCACGCAGAATTCCTCGCCGCCGTAGCGGCAGCACAGGTCGCCCACGCGGCTCACTGCGCACAGCGCCTTGGCGAATTTTTGCAGCGCCAGGTCGCCCACGGCATGGCCGCGGGTGTCGTTGATCTGCTTGAAGTAATCGAGATCGACCATCAGCACGCCGATCGGCTGCCGCTGGCGCACGCTCTTGGCCAGCTCGACGCCGGCCAGCGCCAGCCAGGCGCGGCGGTTAAGGGCGCCGGTCAGGCCGTCGACGGTGGCCAGGCGTTCGAGTTCGCGCGCCGCCTCGTCGCGGTGGGCCAGCAGCAGCGCTGCCAACGACAGCGTCACCGTGACGTGGGACACCAGCGAGAACACCATGTTGACCGGGTGCGGCGTCATGAAGGTGGGGAACTGCCCGGTGTAGAACGCCCCGAGCACGCCGCGCCAGCCGGTGATGACCATCTGCGCCAGCAGCGAAATGACCAGCAGCCAGCGCCAGCGGCCCACGCGCACCTGGGTGCGGCGGCACAGCGACGCCACCACCATGGCGATCTGCAGCGCCAGCAGGCCGTTCGACCAACCCACCCGGAACGGGTAGCTGCCATAGCCGATGCAATAGCCCAGCGTCATCACGACCGCCACGCCCAACGACGCGCCGATGCTGGCCTTGCGGCCGCACCACAGGTCGAAGGCGGCGGCGTTGCACACCATGCCGCCGGCAATGGCGCCCATCGACAGCGTGGACAAGGTCCGGTCGAGCAGGCTGTCGGGGATCACCGCGCAGGCGACCAGCAGCAGGATCCAGCCCACCGTGTGCAGCACGATGCCGGCCTGGGCATAGCGCGCCGCCCGGTTGACCTGCCCCATGAAATACGGCAGCGCCACCGCCATGATCGTCAAATTGAGTGTCATGGCAACCAGCAATGAGGAGACGTCTATATGCATCGAGTCGGGGGCGAAGGTCAGGCTGGCTGCGGGATTCGGCGTGCAGTATAGCGTACAACAAGCGGGCCCGAGTGTGCTGGCGTGGACAATTACAACGTTTCACCCTATGCTCGAACATTAAAATTTTGTGACATGAGGCAACATCAATGGAGAATTTCGCCGAGCAGCTGGAAACCCTGACGCGCCAGGAACAGGAGCTGCAATTTACCGCCTTTACCAGCGATACCGCGCTGGCGCTGGGCCTGAAAATCGTCGACCTGGTGCGCCAGCGCGGCAAGGCCGTCACCGTCAACGTCACGGTCAACGGCAAGGTGCTGTTCCACCACGCGATGCAGGGCGCGTCAGCCGACCAGGCCGACTGGATCCGGCGCAAGAACAACGTGGTGCAGCGGTTCGGGCGCTCGTCGTTCTTCGTCGGCATCGACCACAAGCACCGTGGCGTGGTGTTCGACGAGATTAAGTACCTGCCGCCGCAAGACTACGCCGCCCACGGCGGCGCCTTCCCGCTGCTCATCAAGAACGTCGGCCTGATCGGCACCGTCACCATCTCCGGCCTGCGCCAGGCCGACGACCATGCCATCGCGGTCGAGGCCCTGCGCGCGGTACTGGCCTAGTAGTGCGGCGGCGGCTCGTGGGGCAGCTGGCTGCCGCCGGTCTGGGGCTGGGTGCGGATATGCTGGACCAGGGCCGCGCATAGCTGTTCGAGCTTGTCGATTTGCTGCTGTTGCTCGTAGATGCGCTGGCCCAGCGATTCCACCAGGTGTTCCTGGTGGGCGATCTTGATTTCGAGGTCGATGAAGCGGTCTTCGGTGGTGCTCACGGCGTCACTCCTGGCTGGGAAGCGGGCATTCTACCGCGGTCTTACGGTTGCGGCGTGGGCCGCGGCGTGGCCAGCAGCTCCTTCATGCGCGCCAGGCGTTCCCGCGGCGTGATCACTTCGGACTCCTGCGGCGGCGCCGTGCCGGCGTCGAGCGCCATTTCCTTGATGAAGCGCGACGGGTCGCAATGGACCTGTTCGCCGGCGCGCTTGCGCTTCTTGCACCAGGTGATCTGCAGCGTGCGCTGGGCGCGCGTGATGCCCACGTACATCAGGCGCCGCTCTTCCTGCACCCGCGCGGCGATCGTTTCGGCCGGCGCGTCCGGGTCGCCCTTGTGCGGCAGGATGCCCTCCTCCACGCCGACCAGGAACACGTGCGGGTATTCGAGTCCCTTCGAGGCGTGCAGGGTGGACATGCGCACCGCGTCCGGGTCTTCGTCCTGGCCCTCGAGCATCGACATCAGCGCCACCATCTGCGTCAGCTCGAGCACGTTCTTTTCCTCGCCGTCGCGGTCCTTGCCGCCGCGGCCCCGTTCCTTGAGCCAGTTGACGAATTCCATCACGTTCTGCCACTTCGACTGCGCGGCGCGCTCATCGAACATGTCGTACAGGAAGGACTCGTAGTTGATCGCCTCGAGCAGGTCGTCGAGCACCTGGGCGGCGTTGTCGCCGCTGCCGCTCGGGCCCGGGCGGCTGGCGCGCGATTCGAGGTGGTTGATGAAATTGCAGAAGTCGCGCAGCGGCCGCAACTGCTTGTCGGCCAGCAGGCCCTCGATGCCGCCCTTGAACACGGCTTCGAACAGCGAACACTGCCATTGACCCGAGAACGTGCCCAGCGTCTCCAGCGTGCTCTGCCCAACACCCCGGCGCGGCGTGGTCACGGCGCGGATGAAGGCCGGGTCGTCGTCGGTGTTGGCCAAGAGGCGCAGGTAGCTGATGATGTCCTTGATCTCGGCCTTGTCGAAAAAGCTCTGGCCGCCCGAGATCGTGTACGGAATGCGCTCCTTGCGCAGCGCCTGCTCGATCACGCGCGCCTGGTGGTTGCCGCGGTACAGGATCGCGTAGTCCGACCATTTGTTTTTGCGCTGGAAATGGTCGGCCGAAATCATCATCGCCACCTGGTCCGCTTCCTGGTCGTCGTTGGCCATGCCCAGCACGTTGATCGGCTCGCCCATGCCGTGCTCGGACCACAGCGACTTGTCGAACAGCTTGGGGTTGTTGCCGATGACCGCGTTGGCCGCCTGCAGGATGCGCGTGGTCGAGCGGTAATTCTGCTCGAGCTTGATCACCTCGAGGTCGGGGAAATCGGTCTGCAGCGTTTTCAGGTTTTCCACCGAGGCGCCGCGCCAGGCGTAAATGGCCTGGTCATCGTCGCCCACGGCGGTAAACATCGGTTTCTTGTTGATGCCGGTCACCAGCAGCTTGACCAGCTCGTACTGGCAGGTATTGGTGTCCTGGTACTCGTCCATCAGCAGGTAGCGCAGGCGGCGCTGCCACTTGTCGCGGATCGGCTCGTTATTCCGGAACAGTTCCACCGGCAGCCGGATCAGGTCGTCGAAATCGACGGCCTGGTAGGCCGACAGCGTGGCCACGTAGCTGGCGTAGATGCGCGCCGACTGCGCCTCGTCCTCGTCCTTGGCGTGCTGCAGCGCCACCGCCGGATCGACCAGGCCGTTCTTCCACAGCGAGATGTCGGTCTGGATGCGGCGCACGATCTGCTTGTCGGTGGTGATCGCCAGGTCCTGCACCAGCGAGCCGCAGTCGTCGCTGTCCATGATCGAAAAGCGGTCCTTCAAGCCCACGCCATGCGCCTCCTGGCGCAGGATTTTCACGCCCAGCGAATGGAAGGTCGACACCGTCAGCTGCTTGGCCTGCTTGGGCTGCTTGAGCAGCTTGGCGATCCGCTCCTGCATCTCGAGCGCGGCCTTGTTGGTGAAGGTCAGCGCAGCGATGGTGCGCGGGTCGTAGCCGCGGTCCTCGATCAAATGGGCGATTTTCTGGGTGATCACCCGCGTCTTGCCCGAGCCGGCGCCGGCCAGCACCAGGCACGGGCCGTCCAGATAGGCAACGGCCGCGCTTTGCGGGGCGTTGAGACCGAATGAGGGTTTGGACATGGATGCGGGCGGGAAGAAAACGGAAAGCCGCCTATTGTAGCAGCGCTGGCAGCGCCGGGTTCGGCGCAGCGGCCGGTGCTGCCGGCCGCACGGTTGAAATCGCCGATTACGTTACCATCTGGGAAACGAGGCGCACGGACGCCGTGCCACTACCAGTCATTTACAAAGATGAATCATGAAATTTGAACACCTTATCGAAATCAACGACCCGCTCAACCCGCTGCTTGACGCCTTGACGGTCGAACAACTGTGGAGCGGCCTGGTGCTGCGCGCCGAATCGCCCAAGCTGTTCCAGCCGCAGCTCGACGACGCCGTCATCGACGAACGCAGCGAACTCGGTTTCCGCCGCCGCCTGCGCTACGGCCAGCTGGTGGTCGAGGACCGCGTGCGGCTCGAGCCGCTGCAGCGCGTGGTGTATGACGTGCCGGCGCAAGGCGAGATCAGCGCGTCCACGCTCACCATGAGCATCGAGCAGCCGACGCCGCAAACGCTGTACGTGCGCTTTCGCTACGACGACGGCCACGACGTCGAAACCGATGCCGCCAATGCCATGTACGACGAGTTCAAGCGCTCGGCCTACAAGGAAGCCGACATCGACACCGTCGCCATGATCCGCGAACTGGCGACCCAGGGCCGGCTCGGCGCCACGCTCAACTAACCAAGACCTGGCAAGCGCTCAGGGCGCCGGCGTGCAGTCGACGCACGGATCGTCGTGCTTCGATTCGTCGGCCAGCGCGTGGGCCAGCTGGCGCAGCGCCGTGCGCACGCCCTCTTCCACCACCGGATGGTAGAACGGCATGTCGAGCATGGCCGATACGCTCAGTCCGGCCTGCGCGGCCCAGGCCAGCAAATGCCCGATGTGCTCGGCACGGGGGCCGATCATCTCGGCGCCCAGGAAGCGGCCGCTGCGATATTCCGCGTACACGCGCAACAAGCCCTTGTTTTGCAACATCACCCGGCTGCGGCCCTGGTCCTCGAACGATACCTGGCCGATGGCGAAGCGCCCCGGGTGCGAGGCGCCCAGTTCCTTGTAGCTGGCGCCGGCCATGGCGATCTGCGGATCGGTAAAGGCCACGCTCAGTGGCGTGCGGCGCAGGCCGGGCCGCACGTCCGGGTAGCGCGCGGCATTGTCGCCGGCGATGCGTCCCTGGTCGGCCGCTTCGGGCAGCAGCGGGCGCTCGTCGTCGGCGTCGCCGCCGATGAAGATGGCGCTGTCGCCGCATTGCATCGTGTACTTGTTAAACTCCGGCACGCCGTGGTGGTCGCGCACCAGGCCCGTATGCTCGAGTCCGAGCTGGTCGAGGTTGGGCTGGCGGCCGACCGCCGACAGCAGGTAATCGAACTGCTCGACGCGGCGCTCACCATCCTTGTGTTCGCTGGTGAGCGTGATTTGCTGGCCGTGCTGCACCACCTCGACCACCTTGGTATCGAAGCGCAGATCCAGCTCGTCCTTGAGCACCTTGCGCGCCACGTCCAGCACTGCGGCGTCGCCCAGTTGCGCGACGTTGCCGCCGCGCCCGAAGATCGTCACCCGCACGCCGAGCCGGTGCAGCGCCTGGCCCAGTTCCAGGCCGATCACGCCGGCGCCGGCAATGGCGATCGACTGCGGTAGATCGTCCCAGTAAAACACGTCGTCGCTGGTGATCACGCGGTCGCCGGCGCGCCAGGCCTCGGGCACGATGGGGCGGGAACCGGTCGCGATCACCACGCGCTCGGTCTCGACGATCGTGTGGTCGCCGACCTGCAGCTGGGTCGGGCTGAGAAAACGGGCATACCCCTGTAACTTGTCCTCGGCCGGGTAGCCGTCCACGGCCTCGGTGACGAAACCGACGAACCGGTCGCGTTCGCGCCGGACGCGAGCCATCACGGCGCGCCCGTCGATGGTGAGCCCGTCCGCCTGCACGCCGAACGGCGGCGCCTCGCGGACCGCGTGGGCCGCATCGGCAGCGGAAATGAGCAGCTTGCTGGGCATGCAGCCCACCCGGGCGCAGGTGGTGCCGAACACATTGCCCTCGATGAGCAGGGTTTTCTTGCCGCCGCTGACGGCGGCGCGGTAGGCGGTCATGCCGGCGGTGCCGCCGCCGATCACTGCTACTTCTGTCTTGATAGTTTTCATGGGCTCGTTTAGCTGGGGCGGTTCCGGTTGAAACGCAAAATATTTGCTTTGCAGCAAAATGGATTAGTATCGCTTATCGTTTTAAAATTGTATAAGGCCCGCTTATGGACCAACTCGATTACCGCGCGCTGGCCGTGCTCGACGCCGTCGTCAGCCAGGGCAGCTTCGAAAAAGCTGCGCTGGCGCTGGGCATCAGCCAGTCGGCCGTGTCGCAGCGCATTAAGGCGCTGGAAGACGCGGCCGGCCGGCTGCTGGTTGTGCGCGGCCAGCCGGCCGTGGCCACCGGCCTCGGACAACGGCTGGTGTCGCACCACCGCCATGTCAAGTTGATGGAAGCGGCGCTCGATATCGATCTCGGCAACAAGAGTAGCATGCCCGAGCTGGCACTGGCGGCCGACGCGGTCAGCCTGGCCACCTGGCTGCCGCTCGCCTTGCAGCCTTTGCTGTCGCCGCCGCGCTGCCAGCTCCACTTTCAGCAGGCAGACCGTGCCAGGGCCCTGCATCTGGTGCGGGAGGGTAGCGTATTTGGCGCGGTGGCAGCGGCCGGCGCCGACGACCAGCCGTCCGGCAGCGCTGGTCCCAGCGTCACGCCGCTCGGTGTGATGCGCTACGTGTGCGTGGCCACGCCGGCGTTTGCCGGCCACTGGTTCGGCGACGGTTTTGCTGCCGACGCAGCGCTGCTGGCGCCGGCCATGACGCTGGACGCCGACATGACGGCCGGCTTCCTGCGCGACGTGCTCGATCTGAAGGGGCCCTACCCGCACCACACCATGCCGCCGTCGGCCGCCAGCCTCGAATGCATCTACGGCAGCCTGGCCTACGGCCTGATGCCGCTGCCGCAGGTGGCGCGCGCACTGGCCGAAGACCGGCTGGTGGACCTGGCGCCGGGCCGCCACGTGGACGTGGCGCTGAACTGGCACGCCTGGAAGCTCGACACGCCATTTACCCGCATCCTCAGCGAGCAGCTGGTGGCCACGGCGCGGCGGGTGCTGCTGCAACCCTAGCGCGATGCGGCCACCATGGCGGGCGCGGCTTTCCTAGATATCGAGCGGATCGACTTCGAGCGACCACTTGACCCGGCTGGTCTTCATCGCGCGCAGCAGCGCCATCCACTCCTTCAGAAATGCCTGCAGCTGCGGGCGTGACGGCGATTCGATCAGCAGCTGGGCGCGGTCGACATTGTGCACGCGCGTCATCGTCATCGGGATCGGGTCGTTGATGGTGATGTTGGGGTGGGCCAGGCAATCGCGGGCGATGGTCAGAAATTCCAGCGCCGTGGCCAGTTCGCGCGCTTCGGCGCGCAGCAGGGCCTGGAACAGGTACGGCGGCAGCGCTGCCTGCTCGCGCTCTTCCAGCAGCGCGGTGGCGAAGTGATCATAGTCGTGGTTGACCACCGCGCCATACAGCGGGTGCTGCGGGTAGCGGGTCTGGATCAGCACTTCGCTGGCGCTGCCGCCCTCGGTGCGCCCGGCCCGGCCGGCGCGGCCCGCCACCTGCATCAGCTGCGCGAACAGCCGTTCGCTGGCGCGGTAGTCCTGCGAGAACAGCGCGGTATCGGGATTGAGGATGCCGACCAGCGTCAGTTTCTTGAAGTCGTGGCCCTTGGCCACCATCTGCGTGCCGATCAGGATATCGACCTCGCCCCGGTGCACGGTGTCGAACGCTTGCTGCGCGCTGCCCTTCCTGCGGGTGGAGTCGGCGTCGATGCGCAGCACCCGCGCCTGCGGGAACAGCGCCTGCAAACCTTCCTCCACGCGCTGGGTGCCGCGCCCCAGCGGTTGCAGGTCGACGTTGCCGCAGGTGGGGCAGTGGCGCGGAATGCGCAGTTCGAGGCTGCAATGGTGGCAGCGCAGCCGGTGCTCGGGGCGGTGCAGCACCATGAACGACGTGCAGCGCGTGCATTCGCTGATCCAGCCGCAGGCCTCGCAGCAGATCACTGGCGCATAGCCGCGCCGGTTCAGGAACAGGAGCGACTGTTCGCCGCGCGCCATGCGCAGCCGCAGCGCATCCACCAGCTGCGCCGTCAAGCCGTCCTGCGGCTTGTCGCGCTCCATGTCGAGCAGTTTTACCTGCGGAAGCACGGCATTCTTGACGGCCCGCTCGCGCAGTTCGAGCTTGCGGTAGCGGCCCGACTGCGCGTGGTGCCAGCTCTCGAGCGACGGCGTGGCCGAACCGAGCACGATCGGAATCTGCAGCTGCCAGGCGCGCCACACGGCCAGGTCGCGCGCCGAATAGCGCAAGCCTTCCTGCTGCTTGTACGAGGGGTCGTGCTCCTCGTCGATGACGATCAGCTTGAGCTGCGGCAGCGAGGCGAGGATCGCCAGCCGGGTACCCAGCACGATGCGCGCCCGGCCCTGGTGGGCGGCCAGCCAGTGCAGCATGCGCTCGCCCTCGGACAGGCTGCTGTGCAGCGTGGCCAGCATCACGCCGGGGAAGCGCGCGCGGATATTGCCCTCGAGCTGGGGCGTCAGGTTGATCTCGGGGACCAGGATCAGGATCTGGCCATCGGGTTCGCGCCTCAGCACCTGGTCGCACGCCTGCAGATAGACTTCGGTCTTGCCGCTGCCGGTCACGCCGTACAGCAGCGTGGGGGTGAATCCGGCGGCGCTGCCGATGGCGTCGGCCGCCTGCTGCTGGCTCGGGTTGAGCGGCGGCGGATTGGCTGCGGTGGCGTCGTGCGGCGCCTCGTTCCTGGCCAGCTTCTTGATGGCGCGGTCGAGCGCCACCGTGGTGCCGACGCGCAGGTTCTTGGGCAGGCCGGGCAGCGCCACCTCGCCCAGCGGCCGCTGGTAGTAGTCGGCTGCAAACGCGGCCAGCGCCAGCCATTGCGCCGACAGCGGCGCCAGCTGGCTGCGCACGGCCAGCGCATCCTTGAGCTTGGCCTCGGGCACCTCGGTCTGCTCGGCCACTTCCACGATCAGCCCGGTCACCTCGCGCGCGCCGAACTGCACCAGCGCCAGTTGCCCGACCTGCGGCCGCGCGTCCCGCTCGCACGGCCAGCGATAATCGAACACGGCGTTGAGCGGGGTATCGAGCGCGATACGCAAAATACAATGCGGAAACAGAGCGGTCATGTGGCCAGACGTTATTAGTTTTGTGTGGATAACTTTGTGGACAAAGGAATCTTAACCCATAGAAAGTGGTGACATCCGTGATGCTATCGTCTCGAAACCGCACCAAAGTAAAAGATTTTTTTATTTAAAATCAGTCACTTAAAAAATAGCTTCCAGAGAGGCTGTCGCAGTGATTTTTCAATCGCATCTGTGCATAAGTGAAGTAATTACCACGGATACCGGACCGGAAACAGGCCGGCGCCCGCACATTCTTCCCCCCTTTACGCTAAGTCCCGGTTTACTAAGAACTTTTATTTTTTATCCACAGTTTATGTGGATAACTTTGTGGAGAATGGCAAAACAAGGTGGCCGGCGACTGTGAGCAACATGGTAGCAATGGTCAATCATCCCATTGATGAAACAAATTTTATCTATATAAATCAATCACTTGCAATCATCAATCGAAGCTGGCAAACCGCCGTGCCTGTTATTTTTGCAGCGGTAAAAATTGTGCATAAGTTGGTTTTCTTGCTGGAATGCACAAAGAAAAAGGGCACGTCCCGGGGCAGAGACGTGCCCTTGCTACGCAACAGCGCTAGCTGGCGCGTTGCGCCCGGCTGTAGCTGTGCACCGCTGCCACCATTGCCGACACGCTCTCGGGCGGCGTGAATTGTGAAATGCCGTGGCCGAGATTGAACACGTGGCCGTGGCCAGCCTGCGGCTTGCCGTAGGCGTCGAGCACCTTGTGCACTTCGGTGACGATCTGTTCCGGGTTGGCGAACAGGATGGCCGGGTCCAGGTTGCCCTGCAGCGCCACCTTGTGGCCGACTGCGGCGCGGGCGCGGGTCAGGTTGGCGGTCCAGTCCAGGCCGACCGCGTCGGCGCCGGTGTCGGCGATCTGCTCGATCCAGTGGCCGCCGCCCTTGGTGAACACGATGGCCGGAATCCGCACGCCATCCTTTTCGCGCTGCAGCAGCGCCACCACCTGGCGCATGTAGTCGAGCGAGAAGGTCTGGTAGGCGCCGTCGGCCAGCGCGCCGCCCCACGAGTCGAAGATCATCACGGCCTGGGCGCCGGCGTCGATCTGGGCGTTCAGGTAGGCCGCCACCGCGCGCGCATTGGTCGACAGGATATGATGCATCAGGTCCGGGCGGCTGTAGAGCATCTTTTTGATGGTGTGGAATTCGCGCGACCCCTGGCCTTCGACCATGTAGCACGCCAGCGTCCACGGGCTGCCGGAAAAGCCGATCAGCGGCACCCGGCCGTTCAACGCGGTGCGGATTTGCGTGACCGCCTTGAACACGTAATCGAGCGTGCCCAGCTCGGGGGCGCGCAGCGCCAGTACCTCGGCCTCGGTCTTCAGCGGCCGCTCGAACTTCGGGCCCTCGCCTTCCACGAAGTACAGGCCCAGGCCCATGGCGTCGGGCACGGTCAGAATGTCCGAGAACAGGATCGCTGCGTCGAGCGGGTAGCGGTCGAGCGGCTGCAGCGTCACTTCGGTGGCGTAGTCGGGATTGGTGGCCAGGCCCATGAACGAGCCGGCCTTCTGGCGCGTGGCGCGGTATTCCGGCAGGTAGCGCCCCGCCTGGCGCATCAGCCACACCGGGGTGTAATCCGTCGGCTGGCGCAGCAGCGCGCGCAGGAAGGTGTCGTTCTGGAGCGGGGCGAATTGTGGCATGGAGGTCATCAAATGGCGGCGAAAGGATTATTATCGCACTCCGGGTGCGCTTTCGCTGGAAGCTTGCCTCTTTGCTCACTTTATTCTGGAGACGCCATGCCTGCCCCGACCACCATCGCCCCCTACGGTACCTGGCCGTCGCCGATCACTGCTGCCCGCGTGGCGGCCGGCGCCACGCCGATGTCCAGCCTGCAGGTTGGTGGGGCAGACGGCAACGACATCTTCTGGCTGGCCGGCCGCGCGGCCGAAGCGGGCCGCAACACGCTGCTGCGCCACCACGGCGCGGAAAACCAGGAACTGACGCCGGCGCCGTTCAATGTGCGGACCCGCGTGCACGAATACGGCGGCGGCGCCTACCTGGTGGCCGGCGACACCGTGTATTTTTCGCATTTCGCCAACAACCGCCTGTACCGTCTGGCCATCGATGACGACGCTGCCGCGCCGGTCGCGCTGTCGCAGGGCGGCGCGCACCGCTTTGCCGACTTCGTGCTCGACCGCGCCCGCCAGCGCCTGATCGGCGTGCGCGAACTGCACGGCGAGGATGACGGGTCCGGCCACACCCAGCCGGTCAACACCGTCACTGCGGTCGGTTTCGACGGCGCCGAAACGGTGCTGGTGGCAGGCGCCGACTTTTATTCGTCGCCGCGCCTGGCGCCGGACGGCCGCACGCTGGCCTGGCTGTCGTGGGACCACCCGCGCATGCCGTGGCAGGGCACCACGCTGTGGCGCGCGGCCGTGCAGGACGACGGTACGCTGGCCACGCCGGTGCAGGTGGCCGGCGGCGACCACGAATCGATCTGCCAGCCCGAGTGGTCGCCCGACGGCGTGCTGCACTTCGTCTCGGACCGCAGCGGCTGGTGGAATTTGTACCGCCAGCGCACCGACGACCATCACATCGAGGCGCTGTGCCCGATGGAGGCCGAATTCGCCGGCCCGCACTGGACCTTCGGTAACAGCCTGTACGGCTTCCGCTCGGCCGGCGAAATCATCTGCACCTATATCGACAAGGGCGTGAGCCGCCTGGCGCGCCTGCTGCCGGCCAGCGGAAAGCTCGAAGCGATCGCCAACCCGTACGAGGAAATCCGCGAGCTGCGGGTGGCGCCCGGCTACGTGGCCATGCTGGCCGGCAGTCCGACCATCGCGCTGGAACTGGCGCGCATCGATTTTACCGAAGAAGGCGTGGAAATCCTGGCGCAGTCGATCGACGATTTACCGGCCGAAGCCGACCTGTCGGTGCCGCTGAACCTGGAATTTGCCAGCAACGGCCGCACCGCCTACGCCTTTTTCTACCCGCCGCGCAACGCCCAGGTGGCCGCGCCCGACGGTGAAAAGCCGCCGGTGATCGTGATCAGCCATGGCGGTCCGACCGGCATGACCGTCAGCACCCTGAAGCTGGCCACGCAGTTCTGGACCAGCCGCGGCTTCGGCGTGCTCGATGTGAACTACGGCGGCAGCACCGGCTTCGGCCGCGCCTACCGCGACCTGCTGCGCGGCCAGTGGGGCATCGTCGACGTCGAAGACTGCGTGGCCGGCGCCCGCGCGCTGGTCGCGCGCGGCCTGGCCGACCCGGAGCGCCTGATCATCCGCGGCGGCAGCGCCGGCGGCCTGACCACCTTGTGCGCGCTGACGTTCCACGACGTGTTCCAGCTCGGCGCCAGCTATTACGGCGTGTCGGACCTGAAAGGACTGGACCAGGATTCGCACAAGTTCGAATCGCACTACAATGCCTACCTGATCGCGCCCCAGCCGCAGGCCGAGGCGCTGTACCAGGCCAGGTCGCCGATCCACCACACGGACCGGCTTACGCGCCCGATGATCTTTTTCCAGGGCCTCGACGACAAGGTGGTGCCGCCGCAACAGTCGGAAACGATGGTGGCGGCGCTGCGCGCACGCGGCGTGCCGGTGGCGTATGTGCCGCTCGAGGGCGAAGGCCATGGCTTCCGCAAGGGCGAGAACATCGTGCGCACGCTGGAAGCGGAACTGTATTTTTACCAGCGCATGTTCGGCCTGCACGATGGCGCCGCGCCGGCGCCGGTCCACATCGACAATGTCCCCGACTGATACCTTACCCGACTGATACCGCATGACCGACACCCCCCTGCAGCACGAATTCGATGCCCTGGCGTTCAACGAAAAAATGGTCCTGGCGCTGCTGGCGCTGATCGGCGAACCGGTGGGACGCACGGCCATCCTCGACCTGCTCAAGCACGCCCGCATCGACAACGCCGAGGGGGCGCCGTTCACGGTGCTCACGCTCGACGACGCCCTGCAAAAACTCGACCGCCTGGCGTTCACCAGCGTGGTCACGGGGCGCGGTCATGTCTGCAATCCCAGGCTGCGCTGGCCGGCCATGCGCGCGGCCATCGGCACCCATGCGCTCGACGACCTGTGCGCGGCGTACGCGGAACTGGTGCCGCTGCGCCAGACCTGGGGCGGCTACGAGCCGCGCAGCTACCGCGCCGGCATGGCGCTGCTGCGCATGGGCCTGTTGCGCGGCCAGGCGCCGCAACAGGTCACACCGCTGCTGGCGTTTTGCCTGAACAGCTATGAAGCGGCGCAACTGCACCCGCTGGTGGAGATCTTCGGCCGGCCGTTCGAGCCGGGCATGCTGGCGCGCGTGCATCCGCTGCTGCAGGACGAGGTGCTGGCCACGCTGCTGCACCACGCCCAGTACGAACCGCAGAGCGCCCCGGCCATCCGCGAATTCTGCACCCAGCACCTGCAGCGCCGGCAGGCGGCCGGGGACGACATCACGGCAGCGCTGCGCCTGACGCTGGCCGAAGACGCCATCCTCGGCGGCAGCCTGGCCGACGCCCAGCGCTACCTGGAGCGCACCAGCGGTCCGCACAGCCAGTTCCTGGCCAGCACCCTGGTGCTGCTGCAGGGCGCCGGCAGCGCGGCGCTGGCCGGCTACGAGGCGGCGCTCAAGGCGCTGCGCCGCGAAACGGGCAAGCGCAAGCAGCTGTTTGCCGGCTTCGGCAGCTATCTGTACCTGGCCGCGCTGCTGCGCAGTCCCGACCCCAAACACCAGAAAAACGCGCAAGCCTACCTCGAGATCGCGGTACGCCTGCCACAAAACCGCGGTTCCGCGATCCACCAGCAGCTCGACCTGCTGCGCCAGGTGCGCGCGGGCACCTTGAGCGCGGACGCCATCGGCAGCCTGGCCTGGGACCCCGACCTGCAGACGCAGCTGTTCCAGTGCCTGCTGTATTACTGGCTGTCGGCGCCGCCGCTCGGCGAGCGCAAGCAGCCCTTGCACGAGCTCTACGCGCAGGCGCAGGCCGCCGGCTTCCACTTCATCGCCGCGCAGGCAGCCACCTTGCTGGGCCATCTGGGCAACGTGGGCATGGCCGAGCGCGGCGCCGCCCTGCACGCGCAGCTGGCGTTGCCCGACCTGGGCGCCTGGTTCGAACGCCAGGAGGGCTGGCAGCGCCAGCTGGCGGCCCTGATCAACCTGCAGCAGCCCGAGGGCGCGGCGGCAGGCGCGGTCAAGGCGTCGCGCCTGGTCTGGCTGCTCGACTACCAGCCGCGCTGGGGCGTGACGGAAGTGACGCCGGTCGAGCAGAAGCGCGACGCGCGCGGCGTCTGGAGCAAGGGCCGCGCGGCCAGCCTGAAACGGCTGCGCTTCGAGACCGACAGCTTCGATTTCCTCACGCCGCAGGACGTGCGCGCCACCGAATCGATCACCGTCGCCCACCGCGGCTACACGTCCAGCGGCATGGCCTATGAAGTCCATCCGCAGCGGGCCGTGGCGGCCCTGGTCGGCCACCCGCTGCTGTACTGGGCCGAGGCGCCCGACACGCGGGTCGAACTGCTGGCCGGCGAACCGGAGCTGCTGATCCGCAAAAGCGCGGGCAACCTCGAAATCCGCCTGCACCCGCCGATACCGGACGACAGCGCCACCGTGATCGTGACCAGGGAGACGCCCACGCGGCTGCGGGTGGTCACCATCGCGGACGAGCATCGCCGCATCGGCGCCATCGTCGGCGACGCCCTCAACGTACCGGTCCACGCCGAAGAGCAGGTGCTGCACGCGATCCGCTCGATCTCGTCGCTGGTGACAGTGCAGTCCGATATCGGCGGCGCTGCGCCCGACATGGTGCAGGTGGCGGCCGACACGCGCCTGCACGTGCACCTGCTGCCCTACCAGCACGGCCTCAAGATGCAGATCCTGGTGCGCCCCCTGGCGCAGGGCGCCTATTACGCGCCCGGCGACGGCGCCGACAGCGTGATCGCCGACGTCGGCGGCCAGCCGGTGCAGGCGCACCGCCAGCTGGCCGACGAGCGCGCGGCCGAACGGACGCTGGTCGCCGATTGCCCGGTGCTCGCATCGAGCGAGCAGGAACACGGCGAATGGCTGCTGGGCCAGCCGGCGCTGTGCCTGCAGCTGCTGACCGAGCTGCAGGCGTTCCAGGACGCGCACGCCGATGCGCTGGTGATCGCCTGGCCCGAAGGCGAGAAGTTCCGCGTCACGGCCAAGGTGGAAACCAAGCAGGTGCGCCTGGCCATCAAGAGCAACAAGGACTGGTTTGCCGCCAGCGGCCAGGTGCAGATCGACGAAGACAAGGTGATGGACCTGCGTACCCTGCTCGAGCTGGTACAGAAAAGTAAGAGCCGCTTTGTCGAATTGGGCGAAAACCGCTTCCTGGCGCTGGCCGACGAGCTGCACCGGCGCCTGCGCGAAGTCACGGCCTACGGCGAGCTGACCGAAGACGGCGTGCGCCTGCACCCGCTGGCGTCGTTCGCGCTCGAGGAACTGGCCGACGATGTGGGCGGCGTCAAGGCCGACAAGCTGTGGAAGGCGCACCTGGAGCGGATGGCCGAGCAGACCGCGTTCGAGCCGGTGCTGCCCACCACCTTGCAGGCCGAGCTGCGCGACTACCAGCTCGAAGGCTACCAGTGGCTGGCGCGCCTGGCCCACTGGGGCGTGGGCGCCTGCCTGGCCGACGACATGGGCCTCGGCAAAACGCTGCAGGCGCTGGCGCTGATCCTGTCGCGCGCGCCCGACGGTCCGACGCTGGTGATCGCGCCCACCTCGGTGTGCCTGAACTGGGTCAGCGAGGCGGCGCGGTTTGCACCGACGCTCAAGGTCAAGATGTTCGGCACCGGCGACCGTGCCGATACGCTGGCCAGTCTGCAGCCTTACGACCTGGTGGTGGCCAGCTACGGCCTGCTGCAACTGGAAGCGGCGCTGTTTGCCGGCGTCCAGTGGCGCACCATCGTGCTCGACGAGGCGCAGGCGATCAAGAACGGCGCCACCAAGCGCTCGCAGGCGGTGATGGCGCTCAACGGCGACTTCCGCATGGCGTGCACCGGCACGCCGCTGGAAAACCACCTCGGCGAATTGTGGAACCTGTTCCGCTTCATCAATCCGGGCCTGCTGGGCAGCATCGAGCAGTTCAACCTGCGCTTTGCCGCGCCGATCGAAAAGCCGCAGGACCACCGCGCCGAAGTCGGTGCCCGCAAGCGCCTGCGCCGACTGATCCAGCCGTTCATGCTGCGCCGGACCAAGTCGCAGGTGCTGACCGAGCTGCCGCCGCGCACCGAGATCACGCTCGAAGTGGACCTGTCGCCGCAAGAGACGGCGCTGTACGAATCGCTGCGCCGCACGGCGCTCGAAACGCTGGCCGCCGTGGAAGGCCCGGCGGAAAAGAAATCGATCCAGATCCTGGCCGAGATCATGAAACTGCGCCGCGCCTGCTGCAACCCGAACCTGGTGTCGCCGGAGCTGGGCATCCCCAGCAGCAAGCTGGCCGCGTTCGCGCACCTGCTTGCCGGCCTGCTGGAGAACCGCCACAAGGTGCTGGTGTTCAGCCAGTTCGTCGATCACCTGGCGCTGATCCGCGCCCACCTCGACGCCCACAATATCGGCTACCAGTACCTTGATGGCGCCACGCCGATGAACGAACGCAAGAAGCGGGTCGATGCGTTCCAGGCCGGCATGGGCGACGTCTTCCTGATCAGCCTGAAAGCGGGCGGGGTCGGCATCAACCTGACCGCTGCCGACTACGTGATCCACATGGACCCGTGGTGGAATCCGGCGGTGGAAGACCAGGCCTCGGACCGTGCCCACCGCATGGGCCAGCAGCGCCCCGTCACCATCTACCGGCTGGTGGCGCGCCACACGATCGAGGAAGGCATCGTCGACCTGCACCAGCACAAGCGCGACCTGGCCGACAGCCTGCTCGAAGGCAGCGACGTGTCGGGCCGCATGTCGGCCGGCGAGATGCTGAGCATGCTGCAGGAGGGGCTGCAGCACTAAGGCGGTACGGTCGAGAACTTCCTGCGATGGGTCTCGTCAAAGGGGGAACGGCGCCGCCGGCGCCGCTCACCAGGGAGAGAGATATGAGCACGATTGCAGAAGTCATGAGCCGCGATGTGACCAGCGTGGCGCCCGACAGCACCATCCGCGAAGCGGCAGAAATGATGGACGACCTCGACGTGGGCGCCCTGCCCGTCACCGAAGGCCGGCGCCTGGTCGGCATGGTCACCGACCGCGACATCACGGTGCGCGCCACCGCTGCCGGCCTGGGGCCGGAAGAAACCTTGGTCAGCGAAGTGATGACCGAGGATATCTGCCACTGCTACGAAGACCAGGACGTGGACGACGTCATGCAGGACATGCGCGACATCCAGGTGCGCCGGGTGCCGGTGGTCAGCCGCGACGAGCACCTGTTGATCGGCATCGTGGCGCTGGCCGACCTGGTGGACGCCGGCGCCGGCACCGACGCCGAGGACACTGCCGCCACGCTGCGCGATATTTCGTCGCCCGAACCGACCGGCGAGGCCCACCTGCGCAGCTGACGGCCCTGCGCGTTCTCGTGTAACGAACGCTCTCAAGCGGGCGGATTAGTGATAATCTCCCACGCTTCGACTCGGCTCGCCTGCGGGCCTTGTCATCTTTACACGAGGCTGCAAACGATGATCAAGACAAAACTCGCGCTGGCGGCGGTGATGGCGGCCCTCGCCTTTGCCCCGGCCAGCGCCGCAACCCAGAAAAAATCCGGCAAGACCAGCAAAACCAGTAAAAAAAGCACCGTCAAGCATACTGCGGCCAAGGCCGCTCCCGCAGCGGTGCTGGCCGAGCGCTGGCAAGACCGCCAGTTCGATTTGCTGAGCAACCAGTTCCTCAACGCCCAGTGGCGCATCGACTCGGAAAGCGCGATCTACGCCGGCAAGTACGATACCGCCGCCACCCTGTTCATCCCCGACCAGGCCGGCATCGCCAGCGAACTGGCCTTCATCGACGAATGGCTCGACCGCTTCGGCAAGGTCAACGCCAAGCAGCTGGCGGCCAAGCAGCGCACCGATCTGCAACTGCTGCAGAACAAGCTCGAGGGCGACCGCTGGCGCCTGACCACGCTGCGCGAATACGAGTGGAACCCGGCCAGCTACAACGTGGCCGGTCCCTTGGACCTGATCCTCAATACCGAATACGCGGCGCGGCCGCAGCGGCTGCGCACCCTGCTCAAGCGCATCACCAGCATTCCCGCCTATTACGCCGCCGCGCGCGCCAACATCGTCAACCCCACGCGCGAGCACACGCGCCTGGCGATCAAGCAGGCGCCGGGCGTGAAAGCGGTGCTGGTGGAAGCGAACAAGACGGCGCAGACGTCGATCCTGAACGCGGCCGAGAAGCAGCAGTTCGCGCTGCGCGTCGATGCAGCGCTGGCGGCGGTGGACAACTACGTTGCCTACCTGACCGAGCGCGAAAAGCTGATGACCACGAACGGCCGCCGCAGCTTCCGCCTCGGCAAGGAACTGTACGAGAAAAAATTCGCCTACGACATCCAGTCCGGCAGCACCGCCGAACAGACCTACCAGAAGGCGCTGGCCGCGCGCGAAGAGCTGCTGGCCAATATGGACCGCCTGTCCGACGAACTGTGGGACAAGTACCTGCCCGGCGTGGCCAGGCCGGCCGACCGCTATGCCAAGATCGGCATGATGATCGATAAGCTGTCCGAGCGCCACGTGGGGCGCGAGAACTTCGTCGCCGAGATCCGCCGCCAGATTCCCGAGCTGCAGGCCTGGGTGATCCAGCACGACCTGCTCACGCTCGATCCGGCTAAGCAGCTCGAAGTGCGCGCCACCCCGGCCTACCAGGCGGGCGTGGCCGGCGCCAGCATCGACGCGCCCGGCCCCTACCGTCCGCAGGACCGCACCTATTACAACGTCACCCCGCTCGACGGCGCCACGCCCGAAGCGGCCGAGAGCAGCCTGCGCGAGTACAACCACTGGATCCTGCAGATCCTCAATATCCACGAAGCGATTCCCGGCCACTACGCCCAGCTCATCTACGCCAACAAGTCGCCCTCGATCGTCAAATCGATCTTCGGCAATGGCGCCATGGTCGAAGGCTGGGCGGTGTACGGCGAGCGCATGATGCTTGAATCGGGCTACGGCGACAATGCGCCCGAGATGTGGCTCATGTATTCGAAGTGGAACCTGCGCAGCGTGACCAACACCATCCTCGACTACAGCGTGCACGTGCTGGGCATGACCGAGGACCAGGCCATCGATCTGCTGACGCGCCAGGCCTTCCAGACCCGCAGCGAAGCAACCGAAAAATGGCACCGGGTGCAGGTGTCGTCGGTGCAGCTGACCAGCTACTTCAGCGGCTACAGCGAAATCATGGCGCTGCGCGAAGAACGCAAGCAGGCGCTGGGCAGCAACTTCAATCTGAAGCAGTTCCACGAACAGTTCCTCAGCTACGGCAGCGCACCGGTGCGGGTGATCCGGGAACTGATGATCAACAAGTAATCAGCCGCACAATGCAAAAGCCCCGCAGTTCACCACTGCGGGGCTTTTTTGCCAGCAGGGCAAGACGCTGCAACGCGCTTGTGGCGAGGCGCGGCGTCGCAGACAGTGCGCTAGCACGGCAAGACGCCGCAACGACGCCACGGGCGCGTTTCAGCAGTCATCAGGCCTTTTCTTCGGGGGCGGTGGACATCTTCACGAACATCGGCGCAACGATCAGTCCCAGTTCGAACAGCAGCCACATCGGAATGGCCAGCGAGAACATCGACATCGCGTCCGGCGGCGTGACGATGGCGGCCACCACGAAGGCGCCCACGACCGCGTACGGACGGATTTCCTTGAGCTTGGCCACCGACACCAGCCCGGTGCGCACCAGGATCACCACCACCACCGGCACCTCGAAGGTGGCGCCAAAGGCCAGGCACATCGACATCACGAAGTCGAGGTAGTTTTCGATATCGGGCGTGACCGCGATCGACGTGGGCGAGAACTGGGCGATGAAGTGAAACACGCGGCCGAACACGAAGAAGTAGCAGAACGCCACGCCGGCCATGAACAGCAGCGACGACGAAATGACCAGCGGCGCCACCAGGCGCTTTTCATGCGTGTACAGGCCGGGCGCAACGAACGCCCACATCTGGTACAACACCCACGGCAGCGCGATGATAATACCGAGCACGAAGGTCACCTTCATCGGCACCAGGAACGGCGACGTCACGCCGGTGGCGATCATCTTCGAGCCCAGCGGCAGCGAATTGATCATCGGCTGGGCGATGAAGTCGTAGATCTGCGCCGGACCTGGCCAGAAAAACAGCGCCAGCACCACCACCGCGATGCCGATCGATGCCTTGACCAGGCGGTTACGCAGTTCGACCAGATGGGAGATGAAGGTCTCTTCGCCTGAGTTTGGGGTAGTCATCAGTAAAACGAGTTCCGGGTATTGTCACGAGGGCGGAACCGCGCCACGCGGGCCGCGCCCGACGTCACGTGCAGCTTGCCGCCGTGGCGTTGCTTGTACCAGGCCGGCACGGCCGAACTGCGGACCAGCTTTTTGCGGCGGAATTCACGCGCCTTGCGCGCCAGGTCGTCGCTGCTGACGGTGGAAAACGCGACGGGGGCCGACGAGATGTCCTCGATGGCCGGTGTGTCGTGCCAGGCATTCTGCACATCCTCGAGGTTTTTCGAAATCGAGTTTTCGACCTCGCTCTTGATGTCGTGCGCCGCTTCCTGCACTTCCTTCTGCAGGTTGCGCAGCTCTTCGAGCTCGATTTCGCGCGTGACTTCGGATTTGACGTCGTGCAGGTAGCGCTGGGCGCGGCCGTACAGCGTCCCGGCCATGCGTGCCACCTTGGGCAGCTTTTCGGGGCCGATGACGATCAGCGCAACCACGCCGATCACCGCCATTTTGGTAAGACCGAGATCGATCATAGGACAGAAGCGTCAGCTCGCGCGGCCCGGCATGGCAGGCCGCTGCGGCTTACAGCTTGTTTTTCTCTTTGACGTCGACGTCGATGGTGCTCGGGGTGACCGGATTGACCGGTGGCGCAGGTGGCGCAGGTGGCGTTACCGGCTTGTCCTCGTCGCTGCCCTTGACGCCATCCTTGAAGCCTTTGACAGCCTTGCCAATGTCGGACCCCATATTGCCCAGTTTTTTGGTGCCGAAAATCAAAATCACGACCACCAGCACAATCGCCCAGTGTATCCAGCTCATCGAACCCATCTTATTCCCCTTGGCGGCGCAGTGCGCCCGTTATCCGTTGATCCATCGTTCATTCAAGACTGCCAGCGACAGTATACGTCAAGCGCCGACCGTCATGTGTCTGTCATGCAGCCAGCCTAACGTTCACCGCGCCACGGGTGGGCGCCGCCGATCACGTGCAGGTGCAGATGGTACACCTCCTGTCCGCCGTCGGGTCCGCTGTTGATGACCGTCTTGAAGCCGGCCGCCGGCCGGCCCTGCTCATCATAGCGGACCGCGCAACCGAATTCTTCTGCAAGACGGGGGGCCAGCGCCAGCATTTTACCGAGCAGCGGCGCATCCTCCAGCGTGCAGTCGGACAGCGTGGAAAAATGCTGTTTCGGTATCACCAGCAAATGCACCGGTGCGTGCGGGTTGATGTCCTTGAACGCGTACAGGTCATCGTCTTCATAGACGGCGGTCGAAGGAATTTTCTTTTCGGCTATCTTGCAAAACAAGCAGTTTTCCATGGGGGCTCCACAGTATCGTTGGCTGCCGAGTCGTCATCCCTGCGCATTCGGGATCGCATTTGCGCGAGCAAACGTGACGCGGCGAAATTGGATTCCCGCCTGCGCGGGAATGACGGATGTCAGGTTAGTGGTGCTCATCCTTGCGTGCGTTTTTTTCTGCGATGCCGGACACGCCTTCGCGGCGCGCCAGCTCGTCGAGCACCTGCTGCGGGGTCAGGTCGAACTGCGCCAGCAGCACCAGCGTATGGAACCACAGGTCGGCCACTTCGTACAACACTTTGTCGGGCTCGCCGGACACGCGCGCGTCCTTGGCGGCCATCACGGTCTCGGTGGCTTCCTCGCCGATTTTTTTCAGAATGGCATCGTCGCCCTTGGCGTACAGCTTGGACACGTAAGAGGTGGCGGGGTCGCCGCCGTTGGCCAGCTTGCGCGATTCCATCAGCGCGGCCAGGCGGTCCAGGATAGTGCTCATCGGCTTAACTCGTTTTCGGTTTGGTGTAGATGTCGGCCGGCGCCTTGATGACCGGCTCGGCGTTGTGCCAGTCGCCGCCTTCGGCGTCGCCCTCGAATTTCTGGTAGAAGCACGAGTGACGGCCGGTATGACAAGCGATGCCGCCGGCCTGCTCGATCTTGAGCAGCACCACGTCTTCGTCGCAGTCGAGGCGGATTTCCAGCACTTTTTGCGTGTGGCCCGATTCCTCGCCCTTGTGCCACAGCTTCTTGCGCGAGCGGCTCCAGTACACGGCTTCGCCCAGCTCGACCGTCTTGGCCAGCGCGTCGCGGTTCATCCAGGCAAACATCAGCACGTCGTTGCTGCCCGCTTCCTGGGCGATGACGGGCACCAGGCCGTTTTCGTCCCAGTGGATTTTTTTCAGCCATTTGGCCTTGGCAAGGCTGTTCTGTGGGGTGGACATGTGGTTTCCGCTGTGACCGTTAATCGAGGCGCATCGGGATGCCCTGCTCTGCCATGAAGCGCTTGGCTTCCTGCACCGTGTGCTGGCCGTAGTGGAAGATGCTGGCCGCCAGCACCGCATCTGCCTTGCCGAGCTTGATACCGTCGGCCAGGTCCTGCAGGCCGCCCACGCCGCCCGAGGCGATCACGGGAATGCCGATGGCGTCGGACACGCCGCGCGTCAGGCCCAGATCGAAACCGGACTTGGTGCCGTCGCGGTCCATGCTGGTGAGCAGGATTTCGCCGGCGCCCAGCTGTTCCATCTTGATGGCCCAGTCGATGGCGTCGATGCCGGTGGCCTTGCGCCCGCCATGGGTAAACACTTCCCACTTGCCGGGCGCCACCTGCTTGGCGTCGATCGCCACCACGATGCACTGCGCGCCGTGTTTTTGCGACGCCTCGTACACCAGCTGCGGGTTCGACACGGCCGACGAATTCATGCTGACCTTGTCCGCGCCGGCGTTGAGCAGGCGGCGCACGTCGGCCACCTCGCGCACGCCGCCCCCGACGGTGAGCGGAATGAAGACCTGCGAGGCCACGGCCTCGATGATCTCGAGGATCAGGCCGCGGTTGTCGCTGGTGGCCGTGATGTCGAGGAAGGTCAGTTCGTCGGCGCCCTGCTCGTCGTAGCGGCGGGCGATCTCGACCGGGTCGCCGGCGTCGCGCAGCTCGGTGAAGTTGACGCCCTTGACCACGCGGCCATCGGTGACGTCAAGGCAGGGGATGATGCGTTTGGCAAGCATGTCAGTCTTCCGGGTAGTCGGGCAGGTCGCCGCTCAGTTCGTCGGCGCGCAGTTGCGCTGCGGCCAGGTCGATCGTGCCTTCGTAAATCGAGCGGCCGCAGATCACGCCTTCGATGCCTTCGTCCTGCACCGCGCACAGCGCTTCGACATCGCCGATATTGTGCAGGCCGCCCGAGGCGATGACCGGAATCTTGACCGCTTGCGCCAGCTTGACGGTGGCCTCGATGTTGACGCCGCCCATCATGCCGTCGCGGCCGATGTCGGTGTAGATGATCGCTTCCACGCCGTACGCTTCGAACTTCTTGGCCAGGTCGATCACTTCGTGGCCCGACATCTTGCTCCAGCCATCGGTGGCGACCTTGCCATCCTTGGCGTCGAGGCCGACGATGATGTGGCCCGGGAAGGCGCCGCAGGCGTCGTGCAGAAAGCCCGGCTCCTTGACGGCAGCCGTGCCGATGATGACGTAGCTGATGCCGGCGTCGAGATAGCGCTCGATCGTGTCGAGGTCGCGGATGCCGCCGCCCAGCTGCACCGGGATTTCATCGAGGTCGTTCTCTTCCGCGAACTCCTGCACCACCTTGAGGATGGCCTTGACCGCGCCTTCGTTCTTCGGCTTGCCGGCAAAAGCGCCGTTCAGGTCCACCAGGTGCAGGCGGCGCGCGCCCTGCTGCAGCCAGTGCAGGGCCATGTCGGCCGGGTTTTCCGAGAAAACGGTGGCAAGTTCCATATCGCCTTGCTTGAGGCGAACGCAGTGACCGTCTTTGAGGTCGATGGCAGGAATGAGCAGCATGATAGGTATGGGGTCTGGGGGAGTTAGGATTAGGGGTTCCAGCGAACGAAATTACGGTACAGCTGCAGACCGGCCGCGGCGCTCTTCTCCGGGTGGAACTGCGTGGCAAAAATATTATCACGGGCGACCGCGCAGCTGAACGGCGCGCCATACACGGTTTGGCCGACGGTATGGGCGTGCTGTTCCGGCTGCGCGTAGTAGCTGTGGACAAAATAAAAATAGCTATTGTCCGCAATGCCATCCCACATCGGGTGAGACGCGTTTTGACGCACTTGGTTCCAGCCCATTTGCGGCACCTTGAAGCGCGAACCGTCGTCCTGCAGCTGGCCGTCGAGCTGGAAGCGCACCACCTTGCCGGGCAACAGGCCCAGGCCGGCGGCGTCGCCCTCCTCGCTGCCGTCGAACAGCATCTGCTCGCCGATGCACACGCCCATCAGCGGCTTGCTGCGCGCCGCGGCCAGCAGCGCGTCCTGCACGCCGGACTCGCGCAGGCTGCGCATGCAGTCGGGCATGGCGCCCTGGCCCGGCAGCACGATGCGGTCGGCGCTGTCGATGTCGGCAACCGTGCCGGAGATCAGCACCTCGGCCTCGGGCGCCACGGCGCGCAGCGCCTGCGCGACCGAGCGCAGATTACCCATGCCGTAATCAACTACTACGATTTTTTTCATGATAGTGGAGTCTTACAGAGTGCCCTTGGTCGAAGGGATAACGCCGGCAGCGCGCGGGTCGCGCTCGGACGCCATGCGCAGCGCGCGGCCGAAGGCCTTGAACACGGTTTCGCACTGGTGGTGGGCATTGGTACCGCGCAGGTTGTCGATGTGCAGCGTGACCAGCGCATGGTTGACGAAGCCGCGGAAAAATTCCAGCGTCAGATCGACATCGAAGCTGCCGATCATGGCGCGCGTAAACGGGATGTGGTACTCGATGCCCGGCCGGCCCGAGAAGTCCAGCACCACGCGCGACAGCGCCTCGTCGAGCGGCACGTACGAGTGACCGTAACGGACGATGCCCTTGCGGTCGCCAATCGCCTTGGCCACCGCCATGCCCAGCGTGATGCCGACGTCTTCCACCGTGTGGTGGTTGTCGATATGGGTGTCGCCGGTCGCCTCAACCTCGAGGTCGAACAGGCCATGGCGGGCGATCTGGTCGAGCATGTGGTCGAGGAAGGGCACGCCCGTGTTGAGCTGTTGCTTGCCGGTGCCGTCGAGGTTGATCGAGACGCGCACTTGCGTCTCGTTGGTATTGCGGGTGATTTCTGCGGTGCGGTTCATGAGGGGGCTCGCGAGGTTACTCAGGCTGCCAGCGATGCGGCGAAGGCATCGAGGAAGGTGGCGTTTTCTGCCGGGGTGCTGACCGTGATGCGCAAACAGTTGGTCAGCACAGCATGCATTTTACTCACATTTTTTATTAATACCTTGTGAGACAGTAGTTTGGCGTTGATGGCCTCGGCATCGGGCACGCGGACCAGGATAAAGTTCGCCGCCGACGGGAATACCTGCACACCGGGAAATTTTGCCAATGCAGCCATCAGATCGGCGCGTGCGGCGCGCAAGGCGGCCGCCTGCTGGTTCAGTACCCCGACGTGGTCGAGCGCGAATTCGGCCGCTGTCTGGGTCAGCACGTTGATGTTGTAAGGAGGCCGCACTTTGTCGAGCTGCGCCAGCAGCGCGGGCGCCGCCGACATGTAGCCGAGGCGGATGCCGGCCAGGCCCAGCTTCGATACCGTGCGCATCACGACCAGGCTGTCGTACTGCGGCAGGCGGTCCATGAAGGTCTGCTGGGCGAACGGCTCGTAGGCCTCGTCGACCACGGCCAGGCCGAAGCCGTCCAGCGCCTCGATGATGGCGACGATGTCGCTGTCGGCAAACAGGTTGCCGGTCGGGTTGTTCGGGTACGACAAGAACACCAGCGCCGGCCGGTGTTCGGCAATCGCCGCCAGCATGGCCGGCAGGTCGAGCGTGAGGTCGGCCTTGAGCGGCACGCCGACGTAATCCATGCCCGCGTACTGCGCCGAGCGCGCATACATCACGAACGACGGCGTGGGCGAAAGCACCACGGCGCGCCGGTCCTGGCGCGCGCAGGCCATGCACAGGATCGAGATCAGTTCGTCCGAGCCATTGCCGAGCATGACGTCGTAACCGGCCGGCACGCCGAGCGTGGCGCACACCTTCTGTTTCAGGGTATCGTAGGACGCGACCGGGTAGCGGTTCAGGGTGGCGGCAGCCAGGCGCGCACCGAGTTCCTGCAGCAGGGGCGCCGGCAGCTGGTACGGGTTTTCCATCGCATCGAGCTTGGTATAGCCGCTCGCGTCGGCCACATGGTAGCCATGCATGGCGACGATGTCCGGGCGGATGGCTAGGGCGATGAGGGTGTCGATGGCGGACATCTGGCAGGGCTCCTGTTCAGGCTACGATTAACGGTCGTTTGGCGGCTGCCCTGGGCTTGGCAACGGCGATTTTTCTGGGTGCGGCTTGCGGTGCAGCCTTGGGGACTGCCTCGGCTGCAGTCTTTGGTGATGCCTTGGCTGCGGTCTTTGATACTGTCGCAGTTGCTGCCTTCGTTGCTGCCTTCGTTGCTGCCTTGGTGACGGCCCTTGGTGCGGCTTTCGCTGCAGCCTTTGCGGCCGGCTTTGCGGGCGCCGGCTTCTTCTTGGCCACCGGCGGCAGCTCCAGCGCCGCCAGCCGTGCATCGATGATGGCGCAGTAGTCGGGATTGAGTTCGAAGCCGACGAAGCTGCGCCCGCAGCGGCGGGCGGCAATTGCCGTGGTGCCGCTGCCCATGAACAGGTCGAGCACCACGCCGTCGGGCGGGCACGAGGCCTTGATCATGCGCTCGATGATTTCGAGCGGCTTCTGGGTCGGGTGGTCGGCGCGTTCCGGGTGCTCGCGGTGCAGGCGCGACACGCTCCACAGATCCTTGGGGTTGTAACCGACTTCGAGCCACTTGGCGCCGATAAAGATCGAGCGCGAACGCGCCTTCTTGGTCTCGGCATCGTACGGAATCCGCACGGCGTCGAGGTCGAAATAATAATCCTTGCGGCGCACGAAAAAACCGATGGTGTCGTGCACCGACGAAAAGCTGCGCACGCTGCCGCCCATCGACGGCACGCGGCGGTCCCAGATGATCTCGTTCATCATCGTCATGCGCTGTTTCAGCAGCACGAAGATCTCGGGCGAAAAGCGCCACGTCAGAAAGATGTACAGGCTGCCGTTCGGTTTGAGCTTGGGCAGCGCCGCGTCGATCCACTGCTCGGTCCAGCGCAGATAGTCATCGACCGTCTGCTGGTCGGACGCGTTGCCGTAGTCCTTGCCCAGGTTGTATGGCGGGTCGGTCAGGATCAGGTCGATGGAACCGTCGGGGATGCGGGCCAGCCCGGCCAGCGCATCCTCGCAAAAGACCTGGTTGCGCCACTTGTCGGTCATTGCGTGTCGGTCCCGGCCTGCAGGCGCAGCTCGGCGCTGCGTGCGTGGGCCTGCAGGCCTTCGCCATACGCCAGTGCGGCCGCGATCTTGCCCAGGGTCTGGGCGCCCGCTTCGCTGACGTGGATGATCGACGAGCGCTTCTGGAAATCGTAGACGCCCAGCGGCGACGAGAAGCGCGCCGTGCGCGAAGTCGGCAGCACGTGGTTCGGGCCGCAGCAATAGTCGCCCAGCGACTCCGACGAGAAGCGGCCGAGGAACATGGCGCCCGCGTGGCGGATCTTGTCGGCCCACTGCTGCGGGTGTTCGGCCGAGATTTCCAGGTGCTCGGCAGCGATGCTGTTGGCGATCGCGCACGCTTCGTCCATGTCGCGCACCTTGACCAGCGCGCCGCGGTCGGTCAGCGACGTGCGGATCGTATCCTGGCGCGGCATGGTCGGCAGCAGCCGGGCGATGCTCGCCTCCACCCGGGCGATGTAGTCCGCGTCCGGGCACAGCAGAATGGCCTGCGCCAGTTCGTCGTGCTCGGCCTGCGAGAACAGGTCCATCGCCACCCAGTCCGGGTCGGTGGTGCCGTCGCAGATGACCAGGATTTCGGACGGACCGGCGATCATGTCGATGCCGACGATGCCGAACACGCGGCGCTTGGCAGCGGCCACGTAGGCGTTGCCGGGACCGACGATTTTATCGACCGGCGCGATGGTCTCGGTGCCGTAGGCCAGCGCGGCCACCGCTTGCGCGCCGCCGATCGTGATCACGCGCGTGACGCCGGCGATCGCGGCAGCAGCGAGCACCAGCTGGTTTTTCACGCCGTCCGGGGTCGGCACCACCATGATGATTTCCTGCACGCCCGCGACGTGGGCCGGAATCGCGTTCATCAGCACCGACGACGGATAGGCGGCCTTGCCGCCGGGGACGTAGATGCCGACGCGGTCGAGCGGCGTGACCTTCTGGCCGAGGATGGTGCCGTCAGGCTCGGTATAGGTAAAACCGTTCAGTTCCTGCTTTTGCCGTTCGTGGAACACGCGGATGCGCTGCGCGGCCACCTCGAGCGCTGCGCGCTGGGCGGCGGGGATGCCGGCCAGCGCCGCCTGCAGTTCGGCCTGGCCGATCTCGAAAGCGGCCATGCTGGCGGCGCCGCCGTCGGGAATGCGGTCGTAGCGGTTGGTGTAATCGAGCACGGCGGCGTCGCCGCGCGCCTTGACGTCGGCCAGGATGCCGGCCACGGCGCGCTCGATCGCCTCGTCGGTGCCTGCTTCAAATGCCAGCAAGGTGTGCAGGGACGTCTGAAAATCGGCTTGGGTGGAATCGAGCTTGGTAATCTGAATCGACATGATGGCTTCCGGCGTGTCAAACAAGGAGGTTATTTTTTGGCCGCGCGCTCGAACGCTGCGAGAATCGGCTGCAGGCGCTGTCGCTTGAGCTTCAGGGCGGCCTGGTTGACGATCAGGCGCGACGAGATGTCCATGATCGCTTCCACTTCCACCAGGTCGTTGGCGCGCAGCGTGTTGCCGGTGCTGACCACGTCGACGATGGCGTCGGACAGGCCGACCAGCGGCGCCAGTTCCATCGAACCGTACAGCTTGATCAGGTCGACGTGCACGCCCTTCTTGGCGAAGTGCTCGCGCGCGGTCTGCACGAACTTGGTGGCCACGCGCAGGCGCGCGCCCTGGCGCACGGCGGTCTCGTAATCGAAACCGTTCTTGACCGCCACCGACATGCGGCAGGCGGCGATATTGAGGTCGATCGGCTGGTACAGGCCTTCGCCGCCATGCTCGAGCAGCACGTCCTTGCCGGCCACGCCGAAGTCGGCCGCGCCATGCTGGACATAGGTCGGCACGTCGGTGGCGCGCACGATCAGCACGCGCACGCCGGGGTCGTTGGTGGCCAGGATCAGCTTGCGCGACGTCTCGGGATTTTCAGTGACGGTAATGCCGGCCGCTTCCAGCAGCGGCAGGGTGTCGTCGAAAATCCGGCCCTTGGACAGGGCGAGGATCAGTTGCTGGTTGTCTGGAAATGCGTTCATGATACGGTCCGTTTTTTTAGTGATCGCCCGCTCCGTCGTCCCCGCGCAGGCGGGGACCCAATTGGATTCCCGCCTGCGCGGGAATGACGTGCTGGCGTCCAGGCTGCTGCCTTACTTGATGCGCCTGATGTTCGCGCCCACCGCCGACAGCTTCACTTCCATCTGGTCGTAACCGCGGTCGAGGTGGTAGATGCGGTCGATCAGCGTTTCGCCGCGGGCGGCCATGGCGGCGATCACCAGCGACGCCGAGGCGCGCAGGTCGGTTGCCATCACCGGCGCGCCGACCAGCTGCTCGACGCCCTTGATGAAGGCGGTGTTGCCGTCGGTCTCGATGGCCGCGCCCAGGCGGTTCATCTCCTGCACGTGCATGAAGCGGTTTTCGAAGATGGTTTCGGTTACGCGGCTGGCGCCATCGGCGATGGTGTTGACCGCCATGAACTGCGCCTGCATGTCGGTCGGGAAGCCCGGGTATTCGGTGGTGCGGAACGTCACCGGGTGCGGGCGCTGGTCCATCTGCGCGCGGATCCAGTTCTCGCCCACGGTCAGTTGCAGGCCCATTTCGCGCAGCTTGTCGAGCGCCGCATCCATGATGTCCACGCGGGTGTTGCGGATCGTGATGTCGCCGCCGGTGGCCGCCACTGCGCACAGGAAGGTCGCCGCTTCGATCCGGTCCGAGATCACGGCGTGCCTGGCGCCGTGCAACTCGGCCACGCCCTGGATCACCAGGCGGTTGGTGCCGATGCCCTCGATCCGGGCGCCCATGGCCACCAGCAGGTTGGCCAGGTCGGTCACTTCCGGTTCGCAGGCGGCGTTTTCCAGCACGGTCTCGCCGTCGGCCAGGGTGGCGGCCATCAGCAGGTTTTCGGTGCCGGTGACGGTGATCATGTCGGTGACGATGCGCGCGCCCTTGAGCTTGGCGCACTTGGCGTAGATGTAGCCGGCCTCGATGTGGATCTCGGCGCCCATCGCCTGCAGGCCCTTGATGTGCTGGTCCACCGGACGCGAACCGATGGCGCAGCCGCCCGGCAGCGAGACCTTGGCCTGGCCGAAGCGCGCCAGCAGGGGACCGAGCACCAGGATCGAGGCGCGCATGGTTTTCACCAGCTCATATGGCGCTTCGAGCTTGTCGATGGCCGCACCGTTGAGGGTGACCTTGTCGGTGTCCTGGCTGACTTTCAGGCCCGTCTGGCCCAGCAGTTTCAAGATCGTGGCCACGTCGTGCAGGTGCGGCACGTTGGACAGTTCGACGTCGCCCGACGTCAGCAGGCCGGCGCACAGGATGGGCAGGGCGGCGTTCTTGGCGCCCGAGATCGTGATGTCGCCGTGCAGGCGGTGACCGCCTTCAATGAGAAGCTTGTCCATGCTTAGCCTTGGTATTCTTCCGGGGTGAGGGTTTTCATCGACAGCGCGTGGATTTCCTCGCGCATGCGGTCGCCCAGCGCCGCGTACACCAGCTGGTGGCGCTGGATCGGACGCTTGCCGGCGAACGCCGGCGACACGATGATGGCCTGGAAGTGCTGGCCGTCGCCGTCCACTTCGAGGTGCGTGCATTCGAGCCCGGCCGAGATATAGCCGTGGATCAGTTCTGGAGTGGTAGCCATGATGGGGTCCTGTGTTAAATCTGTTATCTGTAGTTGACGCATGGTGTTCAGCTTATGTTCAGCTTAGTGACGCAGCCGGTAGCCGCTGCGCAGCAGGCGGATCGCCGCCAGCGACAGCACCACCAAGAAGGCCGAGACGATGGCCAGGCTGGTCCAGGGGCTGGTGTCGGACTGGCCGAAGAAGCCGTAGCGGAAGCCGTCGATCATGTAGAAGAACGGGTTCAGGTGCGAGACCGTCAGCCAGAACGTCGGCAGCGAGTGGATCGAGTAGAACACGCCGGACAGGAACGTCAGCGGCATGATCAAAAAGTTCTGGAACGCGGCCAGCTGGTCGAATTTCTCGGCCCAGATGCCGGCGATCAGGCCCATGGTGCCGAGGATGGCCGCGCCCAGCAGGGCAAACACGATAATCCACAGCGGCGCTGCAAAGCTCATGTGGGCAAACCAGGCGGTGACGGCAAACACGCCCAGGCCCACGGCCAGGCCGCGCACCATGGCGGCGATCACGTAGGCCGAGAAGATCTCCCAGTGCGACAGCGGCGTCAATAGCACGAACACCAGGTTGCCGGTGATCTTGGACTGGATCAGCGACGACGACGAATTGGCGAACGCGTTTTGCAGCACGCTCATCATCACCAGGCCCGGAATCAGGAACGCGGTGTAGCTGACACCCTCGTACACCTGCACCCGCCCTTCGAGCACGTGGCCGAAGATCAGCAGGTACAGCATGGCGGTCAGGATCGGCGCGGCCACGGTCTGGGTGGCAACCTTCCAGAAGCGCAGCGTCTCCTTGTAGACCAGGGTGCGGAAACCGCTCGAGATGAAGTTCATACGGTCCCCTTGTCCATGATTTGCAGGAAGATGTCTTCGAGGTCGGCCTGCTGCAGCTGCATCTCGTCGATCACGGCGCCCGACTCGCGCAGGCGCGCCAGGATGCCCTCCACTTCCGCATACTCGTTGATGCGCAGGCTGTACTTGCGGCCATGGTCGGACACCTCGGGGTGCGTGACCAGGTGGCGCAGGTCCTCCGGCAGGTCGCCGGCCGTCATGTTGACGATCAGCTGCGAGCCCGAGATGCGGCGGATCAGCGCCGCCATCGAATCGAGCGCGACGACCTTGCCGCTTTTGAGCATGGCCACGCGCTTGCACATGGCCTGCGCTTCTTCCAGGTAGTGGGTGGTCAGCACCACCGTGTGGCCTTCGCGGTTCAGGCGCGAGATGAACTTCCACAGCGTCTGGCGCAGTTCCACGTCGACGCCGGCGGTCGGCTCGTCGAGCACGATCACGGGCGGCTTGTGCACCAGCGCCTGCGCCACCAGCACGCGGCGCTTCATGCCGCCCGACAGCGCGCGCATATTGGTGTCGGCCTTGCCGGTCAGGTCGAGGTTGTGCATCACCTCGTCGATCCAGGCATCGTTGTTGGGCAGGCCGAAGTAGCCCGACTGCAGGCGCAGCGTTTCGCGCACGGTGAAGAACGGGTCGAACACCAGTTCCTGCGGCACCACGCCGAGCTTGCGCCGTGCGGCGCGGAAGTCGCCGGTGACGTCATGGCCGTGGATGCTGACCGTGCCGGCGTCGGGCCGGATCAGGCCGGCGATGATGGAAATCAGTGTGGTCTTGCCGGCGCCGTTCGGGCCCAGCAGGCCGAAAAACTCGCCCTCCTCGATGGTGAGCGACACGCCGCCCAGTGCCTGGAGCGACTTGTAGCGCTTCTCGACATTCGTTATTTGGATTGCTGACATTCTCGACTTTAGGTTGTGCGGCGGCAGGGCCGGCGCTGGGTGCCCGCCAGCGGCCAAAACGGCGTGTGGCGGTGAATCCGGGAGCGCCACAGCTTGTAGCCGCGGCAACGTTCAATTATAGGGGAAATTCGGGTCGGTCGAGCCGGACCGGCGGTTATCGCAACGCTGACGACGGCGACCAGGTGTTACGGCCGGCGGCAACGGGAAGGGCGGAGGTCAATGATGGTGATGCTGGTCGGCAGGCGCAGCGGCCATGGCGACGGTGGTGTCTTGCGTTTCTTGTTGATCCGGAAATACCAGGCCGCACACGCCATACAGCTTGGTCAGGTTTTTCAGCGACGCCGGCAGGTTGCGCAGCGTGAGCTGCGTCCCGGCCGCGCGCGCGGCGCGCTGCCAGGACAGCAGGACCGACACGGCCACCGAGTCCACCGCTGTAACGTTGCTTAAATCAAACGTCCGCTGGCCGGCCTTGATGGCGGCCAGGCCGCGCTCTTGCGCCGCAGTGGCGTTGAGCACGGTCAGGGACGTGAGCGATTGCAGGTTGTCGGTGGCGTCGGTGGTCATGGCGGTGGCTTGGTACTGACTGGTGAGGGACTGGTTACTTGCCTGGCGTGGCAGGCTTGGTCGTGAGCGGCTTGCTGGCCAGGGACTTGTTCTTCTCGGCCAGGGTCTTGATCAGACCGTCGATGCCGCCCTTGTTGATCTCGGACGTGAACGTGCCCTTGTAGGTTTCCACCAGCCACGCGCCCATGACGTTGATGTCATAGATCTTCCAGCTGTCGCCAGCCTTGGCCACGCGGTAGTTCAGCAGTACCGGGTCGCCACGCGACATGTTGACTTGCGAGCGCACTTCGACGTCGGTGTCGGCCGCGTCGGCACGCAGCGGCTTGAAGGTGATGGTTTCGTTCTTGATCTGCGACAGCGCGCCCGAGTACGTGTACACCAGCAGCGTGCGGAACTGGTCCGACAGCGCTTTCTGCTGCTCAGGCGAGGCCTGGCGCCAGAAGCGGCCGGCCGCCAGCGCGGTCATGCGGTTGGAATCGACGTACGGCAGGATCTTGTTTTCGACCAGCGACATGATTTTTTGCTGGTTGCCGGCCTGGATATCCTTGTCGGACTTGGCGGTGTTGATCACGTCTTCGCTGATGCGCTTGACCAATGCATCGGGCGCCTCGGCCGCTTGCGCGTTCATGGTGAAACCCATCGTGGCGACGGCGGCGACTGCTATCAGTTGTTTGATCAGATTCATCGTTTATCTACCTTTAGTAAGTTCTTCGGGTCACAAGCTGGTGTCAATGTGCAGCTTGGGGGTCAGAGTTTAACGCGTTCGGGGCAGATTCCGCTGACACGGTTGGCGAAGTTTCCAGGGCGGCAACAGTTTGCACGGTGCTGACGGCAGGGGCAGCGTCCGCTTGCGGCGTAGCCGGCGCTGGTGCCTGGGCCGGTTCTGCTGCTGGCGCTGGCGTTGCTGCCGGAGCGGGCACTGCTGCCGGCGTCTGCTCGGTTGCCGGCGCCGGCGTTGCTGGGTCTGCGGCCGGTGCAGCTGGGCTGGCCGGGGCTGCTTGCCCGTCGGCCGGCTTGGCCGCGCCGCCGTCGTCTTCGCCATACGGATCGGCGTCCTGCTTTTTCTTGCGGGGATTGCCGTCCGGGAAGACCTGGTTTTCACGGCGCTGCAGATAGCCGTCGCGCATGAATTCGTAGCGGTCCAGGGCTGCCGCTTCAAACAGCGAACCGGCGTCCAGCAAACCGGCGCGGGTATCGACCAGGTTGATGCCGGTGCCGATGTTGCGCACGTGGACCGGGTCCTTGTAGCGCCACAGGTTGCCGGCGAAATCGGCCGGCAGGGCCACCGTGTCGCGCACGGTGGACGGCCCCAGCAGCGGCAACACCAGGTAAGGTCCCGGTTCCAGGCCCCAGACGCCCAGGGTCTGGCCGAAGTCTTCCTTGTGCTTTTCCAGGCCGGCCGGGGTGGCGATGTCGAACAGGCCCAGGATGCCCAGCGTGGAGTTCAGCGCAAAGCGGGTCAGGTCGGTCATGCCGTCCTCCCCCTTGCCTTGCAACAGGTTGTTGACGGCGCTCCAGGCATCGGAAATATTGCCGAAGAAGTTGCCCACGCCCGTTTGCACGAACGACGGCGTGACGTCGCGATAGACAGTAGCCACCGGCTTCAACGCGTAGGTATCGACCTTGTCGTTGAAGTTGAACATGGCGCGGTTATAGCTTTCGTAGGGGTCGCGCGGGTTGGGGCCGGCGCAGCCGGCCAGCATCATCGCGGTTCCCAGCACCAGCATGCCGGTGCGCAAGGCGTTTTTATTGCTTTTCATTTAGTCGTCCTTTTTACCTTCGGCAGCCTTGCTGTAGATGAACTGATTGATCAGGTCTTCCAGCACGGCAGCCGACTGGGTCCGTGCGATTTTGTCTCCGGCGACCAGGTTTTTCTCGTCGCCGCCGGCTTCGATGCCGACATATTGCTCCCCCAGCAGGCCAGCGGTCAGGATCTTGGCCGAGCTGTCCTTGGGGAATTTATAACCCTCATCCATGTTCAGGGTAACGAGCGCCTGGTACGTCTTGTCGTCGAAACTGATGTCGCCCACGCGGCCGATCACCACGCCCGACGCCTTGACCGCTGCCTGCGGACGCAGGCTGCCGATGTTGTCGAACTTGGCCGTGATGGCATAGGTCTTACCGAACGACAGGGAGCCGGTATTACTGGCCTTTAACACCAGAAACATCAGGGCCGCCACGCCGATGACGATAAACAGGCCGACCCAGACATCCAGAGATTTGCGTTGCATAACTATCCTCGTTAATTCTCATTAATCTTACAACTATTTGCTGAACATCAGCGCCGTCAACATGAAGTCCAGCCACCAGACCATCAGCGACGAAATCACGACCGTGCGGGTGGTGGCGCGCGCCACGTCTTCCGGCGTCGGCCGTGCCTGGTAACCCTGGTACAGCGCGATGAAGGTGATCGCCACGCCGAACACGATGCTCTTGACGAAACCGTTGAGCACATCCTTGAACAGGTCGACGCCGCCCTGCATCTGCGACCAGAAGGCGCCCTCGTCCACGCCAATCAATTGCACGCCGACCAGGTAGCCGCCCATCACGCCCACCGCGCTGAAGACCGACGCCAGCAGCGGCACCGAGATCACGCCGGCCCAGAAGCGCGGCGCCAGCACGCGCTGGATCGGATTGACCGCCATCATTTCCATGGCCGACAGTTGCTCACCGGCCTTCATCAGGCCGATTTCGGCCGTCAGCGAGGTGCCGGCGCGGCCGGCAAACAGCAGCGCAGTGATGACCGGCCCCAGCTCGCGCGTCAGGCCCAGCGCGACCAGCAGGCCCAGCGACTGCTCGGCGCCGTACTTGTTGAGCGTGTAATAGCCCTGCAGGCCCAGCACCATGCCGACGAACAGGCCGGACAGGGTGATGATGACCATCGAATAATTGCCGATGAAATGCAGCTGCTCGACCAGCAGGTGCGGGCGGCGGAAGATCAGGCCCGGCGACAGGCGCAGGATTTCGAGGAAGGTGCGCGCAGCGAAGCCGATGCCCTCGACGAAATCGCGCAGCGGCGCACCGAGCCGTGACAACAGGTTTTTGACACTCATGCTTTGACTCCCAGGCCCAGGTCGTCGGCCAGGGATTTGCCGGGATAGTGGAACGGCACCGGCCCGTCCGCTTCCGCGTTGACGAACTGGTGCACATACGGGTCGGTGGACGCCATCATGTCGGCCGGCGTGCCGTGCGCAACAATCTTGCCCTGCGACAGGAAATAAACATAGTCGGCGATCGCGAAGCACTCCTTGACGTCGTGCGACACCAGCACCGTGGTCGAGCCGAGCGCCGTGTTCAGGTTGCGGATCAGGTTGGCGGTGACACCCATCGAGATCGGGTCGAGGCCGGCGAACGGCTCGTCGTACATGATCAGTTCCGGGTCGAGCGCGATCGAGCGCGCCAGCGCCACGCGGCGCGCCATGCCGCCCGAGATTTCTCCGGGCTTCAGTGCCGCGGCATTGCGCAGGCCGACCGCGTGCAGCTTCATCAATACCAGGTTGCGGATCAGTTCTTCCGGCAGATCGGTGTGTTCGCGCAGCGGGAAAGCGACGTTTTCATAGACGGTAAGATCGGTAAACAGCGCGCCATGCTGGAACAGCATGCCCATCTTGCGGCGCAGCAGGTACAGCCCGGCCGTATTGAGTTTGTGGACCACCTGGCCCTGCACCTTGACCTGGCCCCGGCGCGGCACCAGCTGGCCGCCGATCAGGCGCAATACCGTGGTCTTGCCGCTGCCCGAGCCACCCATGACGGCGATCACTTTTCCACGTGGGAAATCCATGCTCAGTCCGGACAGGATGGCCCGTTTCCCATATGAGAAGTGTAAATCGCGAATTTCGACTAGATTGGACACGACGGAACTCTTTATTTTTGATGCCGTATTGTAGTGCAGAAAGGTCAATCCCTGCTGAAAGCACCTGCGTGCGTGGCAAAGTGACCAATGATGTATCGCAGATAATACAGTACTACTGAACACAAAGTCAGCAATTTACAGCAAGCGCGATTTGTTACACGTTCGGCATGCGCTCAAGCGACAAAAAACCCGGGCCGCGCGGGCGTGGCCCGCCCGTTCCCGGGTCTGGCGACAGGGTGTCGCGGTTCAGCGCGGCAGTTCCGAGCTGCCCATCAGGAATTCATCGACCGCGCGTGCGCACTGGCGTCCTTCGCGGATCGCCCACACCACCAGCGACTGGCCGCGCCGCACGTCGCCGGCAGCAAACACCTTGGCAGCCGAGGTTTTGTAGCAGCCTTCGCCATCGGTGGTGGCCTTGGCGTTGCCGCGGCCATCCTTGTCGACCCCGAAGGCGTCGAGGATGCTGGCCACCGGCGAGACGAAACCCATGGCCAGGAACACCAGGTCGGCCTTCATCTCGAATTCCGAGTTCGGCACTTCGACCATCTTGCCGTCTTTCCATTCGACGCGGCACGCCACCAGTTTTTCCAGCTTGCCGCCCTTGCCTTCCAGGCGCTTGGTGGCCACTGCCCAGTCGCGCTCGCAGCCTTCGTCGTGCGACGACGAGGTGCGCAGCTTGGTCGGCCAGTACGGCCATACCAGCGGCTTGTTTTCCTGTTCGGGCGGCATCGGCATCAGTTCGAACTGGGTGACCGAGGCGGCGCCCTGGCGGTTCGAGGTACCGACGCAGTCGGAACCGGTATCGCCGCCGCCGATCACCACCACGTGCTTGCCGGCCGCCTTGATCTGGTCCTTGACCTTGTCGCCGGCATTGACCTTGTTTTGCTGCGGCAGGAAGTCCATCGCGAAGTGCACGCCCTTCAGCTCGCGGCCCGGCACCGGCAGGTCGCGCGGCTGCTCGGCGCCGCCGGCCAGGACCACGGCATCGAACTCTTTTTCCAGGTCTTCGGGGAAGATGGTTTCCTTGGCCCAGTTGTTGACGTTGGCCGGGAAATCCTTGCCGATCAACACGCTGGTGCGGAACACGACGCCTTCGGCTTTCATCTGCTCGATGCGGCGGTCGATGTGCGACTTTTCCATCTTGAAGTCCGGGATGCCGTAACGCAGCAGGCCGCCGATGCGGTCCGACTTTTCAAACACGGTCACCGCGTGGCCGGCGCGCGCCAGCTGCTGGGCCGCCGCCAGGCCGGCAGGACCGGAACCGACCACGGCCACCTTCTTGCCGGTCTGCCGGGCCGCAGGCTGCGGCACTACCCAGCCGTGTTCCCAGCCTTCGTCGATGATCTTGTGTTCGATCGACTTGATGCCGACCGGGTCTTCGCTGATGCCCAGGGTACAGGCGGCCTCGCACGGCGCCGGGCAGATACGGCCGGTGAACTCGGGGAAGTTGTTGGTCGAGTGCAGCGTGTCGAGCGCCTCGCGGTAGTTGCCGCGATAAACGAGGTCGTTCCAGTCGGGGATGATGTTGTTGACCGGGCAGCCATTGTTGCAGAACGGGATGCCGCAATCCATGCAGCGCGCGCCCTGCACCTTGGCTTGCTCGTTCGTCAGGGGGATGACGAATTCGGCGTAGTTTTTCAGCCGCGTGGCAGGGGGCAGATAGCCTTCTTCCTGACGCTGGAATTCCATGAAACCGGTGATTTTACCCACGATTAAATCCTTTAGTTATTAGCTGAACCGAGGCTGTCCACAACCGTCGCTGCGGATCGCCGCGCCGTCACTGCCGCGCAGGCGGGCATGACGGACCTTGGGCTGCTGGATCGTTATGCCGCCACCGGCTGCACCACCGCCGCGTCGTTGGCCTTGTCTTCGGCCATCTCGGCCAGCACGCGCTTGTATTCGCTCGGGAAGACCTTGACGAACTTGCCGCGGCTGTCGGCCCAGTTGTCGAGCAACAGGCGCGCGCGGGTGCTGCCCGTGTGCTTGAAGTGGCGCTCGATCAGGCGTTTCAGGATGGCCTCGTCCGACTCGCGTCCGAGGTCCTTGTTCAGCACGTGGAAGGTGGCGCTGTCGGCGGCCTGGTCCTTGGTGCTCAGCACGCGCTCGAGCGTGACCATCGCCGTGTTGCAGCGCGAAGCGAAGTCGCCGTCCGGGTCGTACACGTAGGCGATACCGCCCGACATGCCTGCCGCGAAGTTGCGGCCGGTGGCGCCCAGCACCACCACGGTGCCGCCGGTCATGTATTCGCAACCGTGGTCGCCCGTGCCTTCGACGATTGCCGTGGCGCCCGAGTTGCGCACCGCGAAGCGCTCGCCGGCCACGCCGTTGAAGAACGCTTCGCCGCTGATGGCGCCGTACAGCACGGTATTCCCGACGATGATGTTGTTGACGGCCCAGCCGCGGAACTCGGTATTCGGCCGCACGATGATGCGACCGCCCGACAGGCCCTTGCCGACGTAGTCGTTGCCCTCGCCCACCAGGTCGATCGTGATGCCGTGCGCCAGGAAGGCGCAGGCCGACTGGCCGGCCGTGCCCTGCAGCTGGATATGGATGGTGTCGTCGGGCAGACCGGCGTGGCCGTAGCGCTGGGCCACTTCACCCGACAGCATGGTGCCGACCGTGCGGTTGACATTGCGCACCGGCGAGATGAACGACACGCGCTCACCCTTCTCCAGCGCGCCTTTCGCTTGCGCGATCAGCTTCAGGTCGAGCGCCTTGTCGAGGCCGTGGTCCTGGTCCATCGTGTGGTAGATGGCCTGGCCGCTCTGCACGTCGGGCTGGTGGAAGATGTTGGAGAAATCGAGGCCCTTGGCTTTCCAGTGCGAGATCGCTTTCGACTTGTCGAGCAGGTCGACCCGGCCGATCAGTTCGTCGTACGTGCGGATGCCGAGCTGCGCCATCAGCTGGCGCGCTTCTTCGGCCACGAAGAAGAAATAGTTGACCACGTACTCGGGCTTGCCCGAGAACTTGGCGCGCAGCACCGGGTCTTGCGTCGCCACGCCAACCGGGCAGGTGTTCAGGTGGCACTTGCGCATCATGATGCAGCCCTCGACCACCAGCGGCGCCGTGGCAAAGCCGATCTCGTCGGCGCCCAGCATGGCGGCGATCACCACGTCGCGGCCGGTGCGCATCTGGCCGTCGGCCTGGACGCGGATGCGCGAGCGCAGGCCGTTGAGCACCAGCGTCTGCTGGGTTTCGGCCAGGCCCAGTTCCCACGGCGTGCCGGCGTGCTTGACCGACGACAGCGGCGAGGCGCCGGTGCCGCCGTCATGGCCGGCCACCACCACGTGGTCGGCCTTGGCCTTGGTGACGCCGGCAGCGACGGTGCCGATACCGACTTCCGACACCAGCTTGACCGAGATCGAGGCGCGCGGGTTGGCGTTTTTCAGGTCGTGGATCAGCTGCGCCAGGTCTTCGATCGAATAGATGTCGTGGTGCGGCGGCGGCGAAATCAGGCCCACGCCCGGCACCGAGAAGCGCAGCGTGGCGATGTATTCCGACACCTTATGGCCGGGCAGCTGGCCGCCTTCGCCCGGCTTGGCGCCCTGCGCCATCTTGATCTGGATCTGGTCGGCCGAATTCAGGTAGGCGGCCGTGACGCCGAAGCGGCCCGAGGCCACCTGCTTGATGCGCGAGCGCAGCGAGTCGCCTTCCTGCAACGCGATATCGACCACCATCTGTTCCTGGCCCATGACCGAGGCCATGGTCTCGCCCTGCTTGATCTTGATGCCCTTGAATTCCTGCACGTAGCGCGACGGATCCTCGCCGCCTTCGCCCGTGTTCGATTTGCCGCCGATGCGGTTCATGGCCACGGCCAGCGTGGCGTGCGCTTCGGTCGAGATCGACCCCATCGACATGGCGCCGGTGGCAAAGCGCTTGACGATTTCCTTGGCCGGCTCTACTTCCTCGAGCGCGATCGCCTTGCTCGGGTCGATCTTGAATTCGAACATGCCGCGCAGCGTCAGGTGACGGCGGCTCTGGTCGTTGATGATCTGCGCATATTCCTTGTAGCTGGAAAAATTGTTGGCGCGCGTCGAGTGCTGCAGCTTGGCGATCGCGTCCGGCGTCCACAGGTGGTCTTCGCCGCGCACGCGGAACGCGTATTCGCCGCCGGCGTCGAGGTTGTTGGCCAGGACCGGATCGCTGCCGAAGGCGGCCGCGTGCAGGCGCAGCGCTTCCTCGGCCACCTCGAACACGCCGATCCCCTCGACCTTCGACGAAGTGCCCTTGAAGTACTTGTCCACCAGCGACTTGTTCAGGCCGACCGCTTCGAAGATCTGGGCGCCGCAGTACGACATATAGGTCGAGATGCCCATCTTCGACATCACCTTCATCAAGCCCTTGCCGACCGCCTTGGTGAAGTTGTAGATCGCTTTTTCGCCCGACAAATCGCCCGGCATGCCGTGCGCCAGGTCGATCAGGGTTTCCATCGCCAGGTACGGGTGGATCGCTTCGGCGCCGTAGCCGGCCAGCAGCGCGAAGTGGTGGGTCTCGCGGGCCGAGCCGGTTTCCACCACCAGGCCGGTGGAGGCGCGCAAGCCCTTGCTCACCAGGTGCTGGTGGATGGTGGACGTGGCCAGCAGCGCCGGAATGGCCACGCGGTCGGGGCCGATGCTGCGGTCGGAGACGACCAGGATGTTGTGGCCCGATTTGACGGCGTCCACCGCTTCCGCGCACAGCGAGGCCAGGCAGGCTTCCACGCCTTCCTTGCCCCAGGCCAGCGGGTAGCAGATGCCGAGCTCGTACGACTTGAACTTGCCGCCCGTGTGCAGGCTGATATTGCGCAGGCGCTCCATGTCGTCGAAGCCGAGGATCGGCTGCGACACCTCGAGGCGCATCGGCGGGTTGACGTTGTTGGTGTCGAGCAGGTTCGGCTTGGGGCCGATGAACGACACCAGCGACATCACCATCGCTTCGCGGATCGGGTCGATCGGCGGATTGGTCACCTGCGCGAACAGCTGCTTGAAGTAGTTATACAGCGGCTTGAGCTTGTTGGACATCACGGCCAGCGGCGAATCGTTGCCCATCGAGCCGGTCGCTTCTTCGCCTGCCGCAGCCATCGGCGCCATCAGGAATTTCAGGTCTTCCTGGGTGTAGCCGAATGCCTGCTGGCGGTCGAGCAGCGACGGCACGGCTTTTTCGCCCTGGGCCGGGGCGGCGGTCACGGTGGTGCCGGCGCCGTACTTGGCGCGGTTGTGCGCCAGCTGGCTCTCGCTGAGCTTGATCTCGTTGAGCTTGATGCGCACGGCGTTGATCCACGCCTTGTACGGCTTGGCGTTGGCGTAGGTGTCCTTGAGCTCCTTGTCGTCGATGATGCGGCCCGCTTCGAGGTCGATCAGGAACATCTTGCCCGGCTGCAGGCGCCATTTCTGGATGATCTTCGATTCCGGGATCGGCAGCACGCCCGATTCCGACGCCATCACCACCAGGTCGTCGTCGGTGACGATGTAGCGCGCCGGCCGCAGGCCGTTGCGGTCGAGCGTGCCGCCGATGTAGCGGCCGTCGGTGAAGGCCATGGCTGCCGGGCCGTCCCACGGCTCCATCATGGCGGCGTGATATTCGTAGAACGCGCGGCGATTGTCGTCCATCGTGCCATGATTTTCCCACGCCTCCGGGATCATCATCATCATTGCCTGGGCCAGCGGGTAGCCGGCCATCAGCAGCAGTTCGAGCGCATTGTCGAAGCAGGCGGTGTCGGACTGGCCTTCGTAAATCAAGGGGAACAGCTTTTTCAGATCATCGCCGAGCACGGCCGACTTCATCACGCCTTCGCGCGCGCGCATCCAGTTGAAGTTGCCCTTGACGGTGTTGATCTCGCCGTTGTGGGCGATCAGGCGGTACGGGTGGGCCAGCGGCCACTCGGGGAAGGTATTGGTGGAGAAGCGCTGGTGCACCAGCGCCAGCGCCGACACGCAGCGCGCATCCTGCAAGTCCTTGTAGTAGACGCCGACCTGGTCGGCCAGCAACAGGCCCTTGTAGACGATGGTGCGGGCCGACATCGAGGTAACAAAGAATTCCTTGCCGTGGATCAGGTTCAGCGCCTGGATCGCGTGGCCCGACGACTTGCGGATCACATACAGTTTGCGCTCGAGCGCGTCGGTGACCATGATGTCGGCGCCACGGCCGATGAAGATCTGGCGGATCACCGGTTCCTTGTCGCGCACGGTGGGCGACATCGGCATGTCGATATCGACCGGCACGTTGCGCCAGCCCAGCAGCACCTGGCCCTCGGCGCGCACGGCGCGCTCGATTTCCTGCTCGCAGGCGATGCGCGAGGCGTTTTCCTTGGGCAGGAACACCATGCCGACGCCGTACTCGCCCGGTGGCGGCAATTCCACGCCCTGCTTGGCCATCTCGTCGCGGTAGTACTGGTCCGGGATCTGGATCAGGATGCCGGCGCCGTCGCCCATCAGCGGGTCGGCCCCGACCGCGCCGCGGTGGTCGATGTTTTTCAGAATCATCAAGCCCTGCTCGACGATGGCGTGGCTCTTGTTACCCTTGATGTGGGCGACGAAGCCGACGCCGCAGGCGTCATGTTCATTGGACGGATCGTACAGACCTTGGGCTTGCATGAGAACTCTCCACTGGCAGATTTGGCGATGAGCATCGAGAGTAGAACAATCCCATACAAAAAACAATGACAATAATTAGGGTCGGAGTCGAATTAAATTATTAAATATTCTTAAAATTTTAAATTGGGGACAGAGTAGATGGCGTCCGAAAAAAACCGCAGCGACTGAATTTACTGCGGCGCTGCGGCGGTTTTTATGCGTTTTCTTGCTTGATCTTGGCTGGGCGCCCGCGCTTGGCAGGCAGTACGCGCCGCTTGACCTGATTCTGTAGCGCGGCCTTGAACTGGTCCGAGCCTAGCGGCCAGCCCTTGAGCAGGGCGTTGCCGATGCGGGCCAGGTCCTCGTTGCCCAGCACGGTATCGAACAGCGCCACGTAAGCAGCCTCGCGGTCGAATGGCGTATTGCCCAGCGCCCAGAACTTCGGATGGTCGACGATCAGCCCGTCCGGGCGGATGCCGGCGTGGTGACAGTAGCTGGACCAGCGGTAATCTTGCGGACGGGCGACCAGGCTGCTGCGCACCGGGTTCGATTCGATGTAACGGCTGCACAACATGAAATAGGCGTCGGCGTCAACCAGCGAGGTTTTGTAGCGGCCGTTCCACAAGGTGCCGCTGCGGCCGTATTTCTGGTTAAAGTAAGGCACGTAATAGCGGCCGACCCACTGCATCATCTGGCCCAGGCCGTCTTCGTCGGCAGGCGTGACCAGCAGGTGCAGGTGGTTGGGCATCAGCACATAGGCGTGGATCTGCACCTTGTAGGTCTTGGCCGCGGCGCGCAGCCAGCCGAGAAAGGCCAGATAATCGTCGTCGTCGTGGAACACCGCCTGCCCGTTATTGCCGGTCTGGATCACGTGATGGGGCTGGTGGGGAACGATGAGACGGGGCAGGCGGGCCATAATCGATGCAGGGTAATGCGCCCCGCCACGCCGGGCATGGCGCCGGGCGCGACAATCAGGACAGGTTGAAGCTGGCCGACAGGCTGTAGCCTTCGCCATAGGCGCTGCGCAGCGGCAGATCCTGGCCGAGACCGGTGCGGGCCTTCTTGCGCAGGCGGTACACCAGCATGTCCACCCGGCGTCCGGCATCGGGATCGTCGCCGCCGATGCCGGCCACGATCACCTGGCGCGGCACGGGGCGGGTGTTAATCGTCAGCAGGTGCAGGAAATTGCATTCCTTTTCCGTCAGCGTGATGGCCGTGCCCTGCAGTTCCAGCTGGCGGGCGCTGACGCGCAAGGTCCACTTGCTTGGCGCCGGCGCCGTTTCCTGCGGTCCTACGCGGCGGTCCAGCGCCTCGATGTGGGCGGCCAGTTCCGGGAACTTGATCGGCTTGGTCAGATAATGGTCGGCGCCCAGGCGCAGACCGAGGATGCGGTTGTCGAAGGCCACGCGGCCAGTCAGCACCAGCAAGCCGATCTGCGGGTACAGCTGGCGCATGCGCGGGATGACGTTGAAACCGTCTTCGTCGGGCAGACCGAGGTCCAGGACCACCACGCCCACGTTGCCATGGCTTAGCGCGGTCCACATATCGCTGGCGTTATTCGTGATGTGCACTTCGTGCTGAAGTTCAGTCAAGAAATCCGCCATTTCCTCGGCGTAGTCCAGATTGTCTTCCACGATCAGTATTTGCGTCATTGATGCGCCATTCGATGTTTTACGGACAAACTGCCCAGTGTGCTGCGTTGTTTCAGCCTGTATCTGAGGAATTATCACTGTTGCTACCCACTCGCGCAAGGCTTTTCCCGGGCTTGGCGGCTGCCGGCAACCAAATCCGGAATTCCGCGCCGCTTTCAGAAACATTTCGCACACTGACGGTACCGCCATGGACATCGGCAATCGAACGCGCCATGTACAGGCCCAGACCGGAGCCGGCCACGCCGGCGGCATTGGCGCCGCGCGTGCCGCGCCCGAAGATCGTGTCCAGTTCGGCCTCGGGCACCCCGGCGCCCTGGTCGCCCACCAGGAATTCGACGCCGCCCTCGGGCGCCATCCTGCCGCTCAAGGCCAAGGGCGTATCGGCCGGCGTGTACTTGATGGCGTTATCGATCAGGATGTCCAGGCACAGGCGGATCCCGGCCGGGTCGCAGCGCATCCATTGCGGCAGCGCCCCGATATGCAGGTCCACCCGGGCGCGGCGGGCGCGCGCGGCGTCGGCAACCGACTCGAGCAGGTTGGCCGGAGAAATCTCGTCCGGTTGGCGGGCGCGGCCAATGCTGGCCATGCGCTCGGGCGACAGGTACTCGTCGAGCATGGCCAGCATGCGATCGACCGCGGTCTGGATCTTGCGGTAGCGCTTGCGCGTGCCTTCGTCGTGGTGGGTGCCGGTCATTTCCAGCCGCTGCACGGCGCCGTCGATGGTGGACAGCGGCGTGCGGAATTCGTGCGAGAGCATCGACGCGAACTTTTTCTGCTGGTCGGCCAGTGCGCGCCGCTCGCGCAGGTCGCGCACCACGCCCAGCACCGAGACCGGCACGCCGTCGGCATCGAGCATCAGCGTCGATTCGATGGCCACCGGTACCGGGTGGCCGTCCGCGTGGGGCAGCTCGATTTCGCGCAGCACGCGACGGCGGCTGAGGTCGCCAGACTCGTAGCGTTCGAGCCGGGGCGCCAGTTCCTGCGCCAGGTCCCAGGCCAGCGGCCGCGCCGTCTCCAGCGTATAGCCGAACTGGCTCAGGGCGGCCTGGCTCAGCCAGGTGAGTTCGCCGCTGGCGCAATCGATCATCCAGCTCACTTCGCCGCTGTGGTCGAGCAGCTGGCGATAGCGCGCCGCCTCCTGTTGCGACGCGCGCAGTGCTTGTTCCAGCTGAGCGACGGTGGCCATGCTTACTCGACCAGCGGCGCGAAGATCTGTTGCAGGTCTTCTTGCGTGAGTGCCATTTTTTGCGACTCCCCTTCTGCCAGGATCGATTGCGCCAGGTCCGATTTCTTCTGTTGCAGGATCTGGATCTTTTCCTCGAGCGTGCCCTTGGCGATCAGTTTATACACGAATACCGGCTTGTCCTGGCCGATGCGCCAGGCACGGTCGGTGGCCTGGTTTTCCGCGGCCGGGTTCCACCACGGATCGTAGTGGATCACGGTGTCGGCTGCCGTCAGGTTCAGTCCGACGCCGCCAGCCTTCAGGCTGATCAGGAAAATCGGCACGGCGCCCTGCTGGAACGCCGCCACCTGCGCGCTGCGGTCCTTGGTGTCGCCGGTGAGCAAGGCGTACGGGATGTCGCGCGCCTCGAGTTCCTGCTCGATCAGTTCCAGCATGCTGGTAAATTGCGAGAAGACCAGGATCTTGCGCTTTTCTTCGAGCAGATCCTCGACCATCTGCATCAGGTCGGTGAGCTTGGCCGAGCCGGCCGCCTGCTTCTTCGACGACAGCGACTTCACCAGGCGCGGATCGCAGCAGACCTGGCGCAGCTTGAGCAGCGCTTCGAGGATCACGATCTGGCTGCGCGCCACGCCCTTGCGGTCGATTTCGTCGCGTACTTTCTGGTCCATCGCCAGGCGCACGGTTTCGTACAGGTCGCGCTGGGCGCCGGTCAGTTCCACGCGGCGCACCATCTCGGTTTTCGGCGGCAGTTCCTTGGCCACGTTGTCCTTGGTCCGGCGCAGCAGGAAGGGCTTGATGCGGCGGTTCAGCAGCGAGCGGCGCAGCGGATCGTCCTGGCGCTCGATCGGATGGCGGAACACGGTATTGAAGCCCTTCTCGTCGCCGAGCAGGCCCGGCAGCAGGAAGTGGAATTGCGACCACAGTTCGCCCAGGTGGTTTTCCAGCGGCGTGCCGGACAGGCACAGGCGGTGGCGCGCGCGCAGCAGGCCGGCACTCTGGGCGGCCTTGCTGCGGGTATTCTTGATGTAGTGCGATTCGTCCAGGATGACCAGGTGGAAATCATGCTCGCGCAGCTTTTCCTCGTCGCGCGGCAGCAGCGCGTAGGTGGTCAGCACCAGGTCGGCCCCCTCGATCTGGTCGAATTGCGCCATCCGGTCCTTGCCCTGCAACAGCAGCACTTTCAGGTCGGGCGCGAAGCGGGCCGCCTCTTCCTGCCAGTTGCCCATCAGGCTGGTCGGGGCGATCACCAGCGCCGGCGCGGTCAGGCGCCCTGCTTCCTTTTCCACCAGGATGTGGGCCAGCGTCTGCACGGTTTTGCCGAGGCCCATGTCGTCGGCCAGGATGCCGCCGAAATTGTATTCGCGCAGGAACTGCATCCACGACAGGCCGTCGGTCTGGTAGTCGCGCAGCGTGGCGCGCAGGCCGGCCGGGGTGGCGATGCGCTTGACGGCGCCGAACTGGTTCAGGCGCGCGCCCATCTCGCGCAACGCGTCGCCGCCGGTCCACGCCATCTCGACGTTGCGGGCCAGCTCATCGAGCCGTGCCGCATCGAGCGTGGCCATGCGCAGCGAGGTCTTGATCTTGTCGTTGAAATACAACTCGCCGAGCGTGCCCAGGATGGGCTTGATGCGCGCCCACGGCAGCGCCACCCGGGCGCCGTCCGGCAGCGTGGCCAGCATCTGGTCGTCGTCGCCGTGGTGGGCGATGGCCTTGGGCGTAAAATCGTTCGGTGCGCTGCGGATCAGCTGCACCAGCACCGGCAGCAGCGGCACCCGTTCCTGGTCCACCAGGATGCCCAGTTCGAGGTTGAACCAGGTCCGGCCGCCATCGGCCTCGTCGGGCGTGACGTCGGCGTACCAGTCGCCGACGTCGCGCAGGTCGTAGCGGTACTTGGCAGTCTTTTCCAGCTTCCAGCCCGCTGCGTTCAGTTCGGCCAGGCCGTCGCGCGCAAAGCGTATCCACTCGGCCTGGTCGGGCAACAGCAAACCACCCTTGAGGCTGCTGAGCGGCAGCGTGGTGGGCGCGGTAAACGCGCGGTCGGTCAGCATGGCCAGCGCCGCCGCTTCGGCCGCCTGGTCGCGCTCGATGATCTCGGTGACGTCACCCTTCTGGCGCACCACGCGCTGCGACGGGTCGAACGACACGCGCTCGCCGTCGTAGTCGAACGAGAGCACGGCAAAATCGTGCCAGCGCTGCAGCGAACCGTCGGCCAGCATGGCAGCGTCGAGCGTGAGCACAGGACGCGGCTTGACGTCGTCGCGCAGGCGCTGCGGCAGCGGCTGCGGCAGCGGCATCAGCTGCTGCAGGCCGTGGGCCAGCAGCAGTTGCGAGACGCGCATTTTTTCATGGTTGGTCAGCAGCGGCGCCTGCGCCACCAGCGCCTGCAGGTCGGCCAGCGGAATCTCGGTGCCGCCCTGGTTCAGCTGCAGCACGCCGCAGGACAGGTTGTCGATATACCACGGCGGATCGGTGGGCAGCATGTAATCGACCTGGTCGGCGCCGGCCTGGCCCGCATGGCGGGCGCCCGGCGCCGGCTGCACGGCCCAGCCCAGGCGCAATCCCTTGCCCTCTTCGCGCCACGCCAGGTTGGCTTCGCGCAGCACGCCGCCCTTCAATGGATAGACCAGGCCGTTGCCGACGTCGGCCCAGGAATTGGCCCACAACAGCTTGTCCTGCTCGGCCAGCATCTGCAGCAGCGCCGCGCCGATCTTGCCGCGCGGCTCGGTGGCCGAGCCGGTCTGCGAATTCTGGCCGCTGCGCATCGCCACGAAAAAGCGCACCAGGTCTTCGTCGCCGGGCACCAGGAAATTGGGCGGCGCCGACAGCAGCGAAAAGATTTCGCTGACCGGCGTGGCGGCCGCCACGTCGCCGTTCGAGCGCAAGCGCGCCTTGTACAGGCACAGCGCCACGTGACGGCCGCCGCTGGTGGGCGCGAGCACATAGATCAGGCGGTACTGGGTCTGCTTGGGGTCGGCATCGACCGGCGGCGGCGTGAGCTTGGCCTTCGGATGCGCTGCCGCGTCCACCCGCTGCAACCACGTGGCGACAGCGTACGAGAGTTGATTCGCTGGCGGCGTCAAACGTGCAGGGACGGCCGGCGCTGCCGGCGCGGCAGGAGCAGCTTTTACTTCGGAAGCGTCGTCGCGGGTAAAATCCATGGGTCGCATTGTTGTTCTAGGATGGTTCAAATACGGCAACAGGCGATATTATCAGCCATACACGGGTTCGTGTTTGCGGATTCTATCGAAAACCCGCTGTTCCATTGGTGTTTCGGCACGCTTAGCGGCGCAGGTGGTCCGGTTGCGCCACTGATTTGCGCTGTCAAGACTGGCAGATTGGCCCAGATTGCGTATGATTCCGGGCTTCACTGCTCAGGATGCCCCACATGTTGCCTTCGATCGAACAACGCCTCGCCCTGGAACTTGCCGCCAAACCGGCCCAGGTGTCCGCCGCCATCGCCCTGCTCGACGAGGGCGCCACCGTGCCCTTCATCGCGCGCTACCGCAAGGAAGCGACCGGTGGCCTCGACGACGTTCAGCTGCGTCTGCTGGAAGAGCGGCTGCGCTACCTGCGCGAACTGGAAGACCGCCGCGCTGCCATCGTGGCGTCGATCACCGAGCAGAACAAGATGACGCCGGACCTGCTCGATGCGGTCATGCACGCCGCGGACAAGACCCGCCTCGAAGACTTGTACCTGCCGTATAAACAGAAGCGCCGCACCAAGGCCCAGATTGCCATCGAAGCAGGCCTGGCGCCGCTGGCCGACGGCCTGCTGGCCGATCCCACGCGCAATCCGGACACCGAGGCGGCCAACTACCTGCGCGAACCGTTTACGACGACCGACGGCAACAATCCGGGCGTGGCCGATACCAAGGCTGCGCTCGACGGCGCGCGGCAGATCCTGATGGAGCGCTTTGCCGAAGACGCCACCCTGCTGCAATCGCTGCGCGAATACGTACAGGAGCATGGCATTGTCCAGTCGAAGGTTATTGAAGGAAAACAAGAAGAAGGCGAAAAATTCGCCGATTACTTTGATTATTCGGAACCCCTGGCCAGCGTGCCGTCGCACCGCGCGCTGGCGCTGATGCGCGGCCGCCGCGAGGGCATACTCGATGTCGCGCTGCGCCTCGACAGCGAACCGGAAAAACCGAAGTGGGACGCACCGCACAACCCGTGCGAGAGCCGCATCGCCGCCCGCTTCGGCATCAAGCCGCAGGGCCGCCCGGCCGACAAGTGGCTGGCCGACACCGCGCGCTGGACCTGGCGCGTAAAAAGCTTCATGCACCTCGACACCGAGCTGATGGGCGCACTGCGCGAAAAATCCGAGCTCGAGGCGATCAATGTCTTCGCGACCAACCTGAAAGCCCTGCTGCTGGCCGCGCCTGCCGGCCAGCGCGCCACCATCGGCCTCGATCCGGGCCTGCGCACGGGCGTCAAGGTGGCGGTGGTGGACGCCACCGGCAAGGTGGTCGATACCGCCGTCATCTATCCGCACCAGCCGAAAAACGACTGGGACGGCGCACTCCATACGCTGGCCAAGCTGGCCGCCAAGCATCACGTGTCGCTGATTGCGATCGGCAATGGCACCGCCTCGCGCGAGACCGACAAGCTGGCGCAGGACCTGATCAAGCGCCACCCCGAGCACAAGATGAGCAAGATCGTCGTCTCCGAAGCCGGCGCGTCGGTGTACTCGGCCTCGGAATTCGCTTCGCGCGAATTGCCGGACATGGATGTGTCGCTGCGCGGCGCGGTCTCGATCGCGCGCCGCCTGCAGGACCCGCTGGCGGAACTGGTGAAAATCGATCCGAAGTCGATCGGCGTGGGCCAGTACCAGCACGACGTGTCGCAGACGCAACTGGCGCGCACGCTCGACGCCGTGGTCGAGGATTGCGTCAATGCGGTCGGCGTCGATGTGAATACGGCGTCGGCGCCGCTGCTGGCGCGGGTGTCGGGCCTGTCGGCGTCGGTGGCGCAGGCGATCGTCACCTACCGCGATGCGAAAGGCGCGTTCACCTCGCGCAGCGCCCTGAAATCGGTGCCGCGCCTGGGCGACAAGACCTTCGAGCTGGCCGCTGGCTTCCTGCGCGTGACCGGCGGCGACAATCCGCTCGATGCGTCGGCCGTGCACCCGGAATCGTATCCGCTGGTGGAAAAAATCCTGGCCGACATCAAGAAGGATATCAAGGGCGTGATCGGCGAAGCGGCGCTGATCAAGTCGCTCAATCCGGCCAAGTATGCGGACGACAAGTTCGGCGTACCGACCGTCACCGATATTTTGAAAGAACTGGAAAAACCGGGCCGCGATCCACGCCCGGAATTTACCACCGCCACCTTCAAGGAAGGCGTCGAAGAGCTGCGCGACCTGCGCCCGGACATGATCCTCGAGGGCGTGGTGACCAATGTGGCCGCGTTTGGCGCGTTTGTCGACATCGGCGTGCACCAGGACGGCCTGGTCCATATCTCGGCGCTGTCGAACAGCTTCGTCAAGGATCCGCACACGGTGGTCAAGGCCGGCCAGGTGGTCAAGGTAAAAGTGCTCGAAGTCGATGAAAAGCGCAAGCGCATCGCCCTCACCATGCGCCTGACCGACAGCGCGCCGCAGCCGGGCAGCCAGCCCCAGCAACGCGCCGACCGCCACGACCGCAAGAGCATGGGCCAGCACCAGAAACAGGCTGCCCGCGAACAACCGGCCAGCGGCACCATGGCCGCCGCGTTCGCCAAACTGCGCGGCTAAACCGGCAGCGATACGCGGCAGGCGCATTTCTTATAAAATGTCGACATCTATTATTTCATTACCGAGGCAGCCATGAGCGACGTACAAACCTGGATCAAAGAGACCGTGACCAACACCCCGGTGGTGCTGTTCATGAAGGGCACGGCCCAGTTCCCGCAGTGCGGCTTTTCCGGCCGCGCCATCCAGATCCTGAAATCTTGTGGCGTTGAAAACATTGCCACGGTCAATGTGCTGGAAGATCCGGAAGTGCGCCAAGGCATCAAGGACTATTCGAACTGGCCGACCATTCCCCAGCTCTACGTCAAGGGCGAATTCATCGGCGGTTCGGACATCATGAACGAAATGTTCGAGTCGGGCGAGCTGAAAGCGCTGCTCAATGGCTGATCGCCCGCTGCGGCTGATCGTTGCCATCACCGGCGCCACCGGCGCCGTGTATGGCGTGCGCTTGCTGCAGCACTTGCAACACACGCCGGGCGTCGAAACCCATTTGCTGGTGTCCGACGCTGCCGTGCTGACGCTGCACCAGGAAACCGGCCTGCAGCGCCGCGAGGTGGAAGCGTTTGCCCAGGTCGTGCACAAGGTGCGCGATATCGGCGCGTCGATCGCCAGCGGTTCGTTCCCGTCGGACGGCATGGTGGTGGCGCCGTGCTCGATGAAAACGCTGGCGGCCGTGGCGCACGGCCTGTCGGACAACCTGATCACGCGGGCGGCCGACGTGGTGCTCAAGGAGCGCCGGCGGCTGGTGCTGATGGTGCGTGAAACCCCGTTCAACCTGGCGCACTTGCGCAATATGACGGCCGTGACGGAAATGGGCGGCATCATCTACCCGCCCCTGCCCGGCTTTTATCACCAGCCGCAATCGATCGAAGAAATGGTGGACCACACGGTGGGCCGCGTGATCGATCTGTTCGGCATCGACCAGGCGCTCACGCCGCGCTGGAGCGGCATGCAGTCTTCCGGCGACTGAGGCCTGTCCGCCGCCGCGACGTCCGTCGTGCGCCTCAGCGCGTACCGAACTGCAGACCGTCTTCCGCTTTCTTCAATTCCCTGGCTTCTTCCACCATGCGACGGTGGGCGATGCGTTTGCGCATGACCTCGGCGTGCTGGGCGGCCGTCATCGGCGGGGCCGTCATCAATTCCTTCAGCTGCGCGACGTTGCTGTAGTTGCTCTTCATATGGCTGCTCAAGGCTGGACTCCAGTTAATCACTACGACTGCAACCGTTCCGGTGGGGCTGGAGGCGGCAGCAAGTCAGCGATGCTGACGCCCTATTGTGCCTGAAATCCATTTAAGGACCGTGACAATTCGCAAACGTACTTCAAATAAAAAAGTAGCGTTGATCAACAGCAGCATGAAACCAGTTTTCCGAACAAAAAGCGGAAAAGTCATGAAACAAGATTCACACGGCAACAGTAAAACCGGCCTTTTCCGGTACCGTTACAACGTGTGACTTTATTACTTTTGGTAGTTGACCCTGACCAGCATGCGAATAAATTCGCGGGCGATCTGCTTGTGATGTTCGTCAAGACGCTGCAAATCGGCAATTAACTTGACGTCCGCCGATTCGAAACGCGCCACGCCGTTGGCGCTCTCGCCTTCGGTCGCGCAATGCTCGGCGCCACCGAAGCGCAGCCATTCTGCAGGCACGCCGAGCCACTGCGCGATCATGCGCAGCTTCTCCTGGGTCGGAATCGCCTCGCCCACCAGCCATTTACGGGCTGCGTGGACGGTGATCGGTCGGCCGTCGAAGCGGATATTGAACTCGCGTGCCAGCCGGGTGGGGCTGTCGGGAGAGTAGTGGGCATTCTTCAGCGCTTGCTGAAGGCGCTGGCTAAAGCTTTCGCGTTCATTTGAGGAATTCATCGTTGCACTATTTCATGTTGCGTCATGAAAGTCAGTCTCTTGAAGCTGAGCTCGGTTTGTAACGTGCCGCCTCGGCAAATTAACATTTGCATGCCTCCCAAAAGTCAGAGATGGCTCCGGGTTGGGCAAATTTTATTTTGTTTTTTGCTCCTGTGGAACACTAAACCGGGGGCGCAGAGAAAGCAAGAAATCTCGCAAGCGCCGGTAGCCGCGCTACAATGATCACTGACGTTAACGTCAGCGGAAATCCATCTATTATTTTGCCGATGTCCACCTATACCATTACCGAACTGGCCCGTGAATTCGACATCACGGCGCGCGCCATCCGTTTCTACGAAGACCAGGGACTGCTCAGTCCGTCCCGCGAAGGTACGGGCGGACGCAACCGGGTCTACACGCCGCGCGACCGCACCCGCCTCAAGCTCACCCTGCGCGGCAAGCGGCTGGGGCTGCCCCTGTCGGAAATCCGCGACCTGGTGGACATGTACGAGACGCCGAAAGACACCACGGTGCAGATGACCCATTTCCTCGGCGTACTGGCGCGCCACCGCGAAAATCTGGAACAACAGCGCGAAGACATCGACATGACGCTGGCCGAGATCACCGCCCACGAAGAGGAATGCAAACGGCTGATGGCCGCCGCCGCCCACAAGCCGGACTGAACAAGGCTGCCGGCACGGTTGACGTTTACGTTAACGTCACTCCAGGGTATCATCGGACATTCCAGGGAACGCCGATTTCCCGATCCCGCCCATGACAAGAATGAGGAAGAGACATGCTCGATCTGCCCGGACTGACTTTTGACCACGGCGAGGACATCGCCGCCCTGCGCGCAGCGGTGCAGCAGTTTGCCGCTGCCGAAATCGCGCCGCGCGCGGCCGAGATCGACCGCAGCGACCAGTTCCCGATGGACCTGTGGCGCAAGCTCGGCGACCTGGGCGTGCTGGGCGTGACCGTCGGCGAGGAATACGGCGGCGCCAACATGGGTTACCTGGCCCACATCGTGGCGATGGAAGAAATCTCGCGTGCCTCGGCCTCGGTCGGCCTGTCGTACGGCGCCCATTCGAACCTGTGCGTCAACCAGATCAAGCGCAACGGCAGCGAGGAGCAAAAGCAGCGTTACCTGCCCAGGCTGGTGTCGGGCGAACATATCGGCGCGCTGGCCATGTCCGAGCCGAACGCCGGTTCCGACGTGGTCAGCATGAAGCTGCGTGCCGACCTCAAGGGTGACCGCTGGGTATTGAACGGCACCAAGATGTGGATCACCAACGGTCCCGACGCCGACGTGCTGGTGGTGTATGCCAAGACCGACCTGGCGGCCGGTGCGCGCGGCATGACCGCGTTCCTGATCGAAAAGCACTTCAAGGGTTTCTCGGTCGCGCAAAAGCTCGACAAGCTCGGCATGCGCGGCTCGCACACGGGCGAGCTGGTGTTCGAAGACTGCGAAGTCCCGCTCGAGAACGTGCTGGGCGGCGTCGGCAAGGGCGTCAACGTGCTGATGTCCGGCCTCGACTTCGAGCGCACCGTGCTCTCCGGCGGGCCGCTCGGCATCATGCAGGCCTGCATGGACGCGGTCGTGCCCTACGTCCACGAGCGCAGCCAGTTCGGCCAGGCCATCGGCGAATTCCAGCTGATGCAGGGCAAGCTGGCCGACATGTATTCGACCATGATGGCCTGCCGCGCCTACGTGTACGCGGTCGGCCAGGCCTGCGACCGCGCGGTCACGCCCGAAGCCGTGCGCAACCTGCGCAAGGATGCGGCCGGCGCCATTCTCTACAGTGCCGAAAAAGCCACCTGGATGGCCGGCGAAGCGATCCAGGCGCTGGGCGGCAACGGTTATATTAACGAATACCCGGTCGGACGCCTGTGGCGCGACGCCAAGCTGTACGAAATCGGCGCCGGCACCAGCGAAATCCGGCGCATGCTGATCGGCCGCGAACTGTTCGCGGAAACCCGCTAGGGACGCGCAGGCGGCCCTGCCACCGTGGAATTGCCATGACCCAGGCCGCCTTCCCCAAACTGCTGCGCTCGCAAATCGCGTTCGACATCGCACGCGCGATACTCGACGGTTTCGACAAGCACTACCGGCTGTTCCGCCAGACCAGCCAGCAGGCCAAGCACCACTTCGAGCGCGGCGCCTGGGCCGAGGCCCAGCAGGCGGCGCGCGCGCGCATCGATTTTTACGACCGCCGCGTGCACGAATGCGTGCAGGAGCTCGAGGACACGTACAGCCAGGCCGAGCTGTCCGACGATGTCTGGCAGGAACTCAAGCTGCACTACATCGGCCTGCTGTCGGACCACGCCCAGCCGGAGCTGGCCGAAACGTTTTTCAACTCGGTCTGCTGCAAGCTGCTGCACCGCAGTTATTTCCATAACGCGTACATCTTCGTGCGACCGGTGATCTCCACCGAGTACATCGAGACGCGGGAACTGGCGCCCACCTACAAGGTCTATTACCCGGACGCGGACGGCATCCATTTCGCGCTCAAGCGCATCATCACCAATTACCAGCTGAGCACGCCGTTTGCCGACCTCACGCGCGATGTCGCGCAGGTAGAGCTGCGCCTGGCGCAACTGCTGGGCACTGCCGGTACCGAACCCAACCACCAGATACACGTACTGTCGAGCCTGTTCTTCCGCAACAAGGGCGCGTACATCGTGGGCAGGGTCATCAATGGCAACCGCGAATATCCGATGGTCGTACCGATCCTGCACGACAGCGCGGGCCGGCTCGTGCTCGACACGGTGCTGTTCGATCCCGAGCAGATCACCGTGCTGTTTTCATTTACCCGCGCCTACTTTTTGGTGGACATGGAAGTGCCGTCGTCGTACGTGCAATTCCTGCGCACGCTGCTGCCGCGCAAGCCGCGCAGCGAGCTCTACACGATCCTCGGTTTGCAAAAACAGGGCAAGACCCTGTTCTACCGCGACTACCTGCAACATTTAAAACACTCGTCGGACCGCTTCGACATCGCGCCCGGCATTCGCGGCCTGGTGATGCTGGTGTTTGCGCTGCCGTCGTTTCCGTACGTGTTCAAGGTGATCAAGGATTTTTATCCGCCGCCCAAGGACACCACGCGCGCGCTGGTCCAGCAAAAATATTTGCTGGTCAAGCACCACGACCGCGTGGGCCGCATGGCCGATACGCTCGAGTATTCCAACGTGGCATTCCCGCGCCACCGTTTCTCGGAGCGCCTGATCGCCGAGCTCGAACAGTTTGCGCCCTCGATGCTCGACATCGAGGGCGAGCAGCTGATCATCCGCCACCTGTACATCGAGCGGCGCATGGTGCCGCTCAATCTCTGGCTGGCCAATGCCGAGAAAAACGGCGACGATGCCCAGCTCGAACACGGCATCGTCGAGTACGGCAACGCCATCAAGGAGCTGGTGGCCGCCAACATCTTCCCCGGCGATATGCTGTATAAAAACTTCGGCGTCACGCGCCACCAGCGCGTGGTATTTTACGACTACGACGAAATCGATTACATCACCGACTGCCAGTTCCGCGACATCCCGCCAGCCCGTACCGACGAGGAAGAAATGGCGTCCGAGCCGTGGTACCCGGTCGGCAAGCACGATGTCTTCCCCGAACAGTTCGGCCAGTTCCTGCTCGGTCACCCCAAGATCCGCCGCTTCTTCCTGCACCACCACGCCGACCTGCTCACGCGCCAATACTGGCAGGCGCGCAAGGAGCGCATCCTCGCGGGCGTGGTGGAAGACGTGTACCCTTATCCGCAGCACCTGCGCTTTTTCCACCATGCAGCTACCCCTCCGGCAGTGATGCCGCCACCGTTTATGGAGATACTCGAAAATGAATGATCCTGTCGTGATCGTGGGCGCCGCCCGCACCCCCATGGGCGCCTTCCAGGGCGACTTTTCCGGCCAGGCCGCGCACGACCTGGGCGCGGTGGCAATTGCCGCTGCCGTGGCCCGCGCCGGCATCGACGGCCAGCTGGTCGAGCACGTCTATTTCGGCAATTGCCTGATGGCGGGCCAGGGCCAGGCGCCAGCGCGCCAGGCCTTGCTGAAGGCCGGCCTGCCCACGTCCACCGGCGCCGTCACGCTCTCGAAGATGTGCGGCTCGGCAATGCAGGCGGCCATCTTCGCCCACGACCAGCTGGTGGCCGGCAGCGCCGACGTGGTGGTGGCCGGCGGCATGGAATCGATGACCAATGCGCCGTACCTGGTGCCCAAGGCGCGCGGCGGCTACCGCATCGGCCACGGCATGCTGCTCGACCACATGATGTACGACGGCCTCGAAGACGCCTATTCGCGCAACGAGAAAACCGGCGAAGGCCGCTCGATGGGCACGTTTGCCGAAGAGTGCGTGGCCAAGTACCAGTTCACGCGCGAGGCGCAGGACAGCTTCGCCATCGAATCGGTCAAGCGCGCACAGACGGCCGCCAGCGAAGGCTGGTTCAAGTGGGAAATTGCCCCGGTCACCGTCAGCAGCCGCGCCGGCGACACCGTGATCGACCGCGACGAAGGCCCGCTCAAGGCCAAGCTCGACAAGATCCCTACCCTGCGCGCCGCATTCAAGAAGGACGGTACCATCACCGCCGCCTCGTCGTCGTCGATCAACGACGGCGCCGCCGCACTGGTAATGATGCGCGAGTCGACCGCCAACAAACTTGGCGCCAAGATCATCGCCCGCATCCACGGCCACGCCACCCACGCCCAGGCGCCGGACCAGTTCACCACGGCGCCGATCGGTGCCATCGAAAAGCTGTACAAGAAGACGGGCTGGGCCAGCCGCGACGTCGACCTGTTCGAAATTAACGAGGCGTTTGCGGCCGTGCCGATGGCAGCCATGCGCGACCTCGACATCCCGCACGACAAGATCAACGTCCACGGCGGCGCCTGCGCGCTCGGCCACCCGATCGGCGCCTCCGGTGCGCGCATCATCGTCACGCTGCTTGGCGCGCTCAAGCGCACCGGCGGCAAGAAAGGCGTGGCCGCGCTGTGCATCGGCGGCGGCGAGGCGACTGCCATGGCGATCGAACTGGTGGAGGCATAATGGCAACCGCCCTGATCATTGGCGCTTCGCGCGGCATCGGCCTGGAACTGGTCACCCAATACCGCGCCGACGGCTGGCGCGTGATCGCCACCGCGCGCAAGGCCGAGGATTGCGCGGCCCTGACCGCGCTCGGCGCCGAAGCGCACAAGCTCGACGTGACCGATGTCGAAGCGTGCGCCGGCCTGGGCTGGAAGCTCGACGGCGAGGAACTCGATGTCGCCATTCTCAACGCCGGCGTCTACGGCCCGCGCCACGACGGCTTCCCGCAGCAGGCCGAGTTCGACAACGTGATGCACACCAACGTGCTGGCCGCGATGCGCCTGCTGCCGATCATCGCGCCGATGGTGGCCAGCAAGCGCGGCAAGCTGGCCGTGCTGTCGTCGCACATGGGTTCGCTCAGCGAGCGCAGCAGCCCCAGCGGTTCGCTGTACCGCGCCAGCAAGGCGGCGCTGAACTCGGTGCTGATCGATACCGCGCTGGTGCATGGTCCGCAAGGCGTGACCTGCGTCGCCTTCCACCCGGGCTGGGTGCGCACCGAGATGGGCGGCGCCGGCGCCGATATGTCGCCGCAGGACAGCGTGACCGGCATCCGCCGCACGCTGGCCACCTTGCCGGCCTCGGACAAGGCTGTCTACCGCAATTACGACGGCAAGCCGATCGGCTGGTAATCGGTTGATAGCCGGCTGCTAATCGGCTGACAACGCAATCCCCCCGCACCGCCGCCAGCGGCCGTTGCGGGTTCCCACGATCATTACACGAGACACCATGATACTGAGCCAGGAACACGACATGATCCGCGACGCCCTGCGCGCTTTTGCGCAGGAGCGTCTGGCCCCCAACGCCGCCCGCTGGGACAAGGACCACCATTTCCCGAAGGAGCAATTGCAGGAACTGGCCGCGCTCGGCGCCTTCGGCGTGGCCGTGCCCGAGGCGCTCGGCGGCGCCGGCATGGATTACGTGTCGCTGGCGCTGGTGCTCGAGGAAATCGCCGCCGGCGACGGCGGCACGTCCACCATCATTTCCGTCAACAACTGCCCCGTGTGCAGCATCGCCATGATGTACGCCAACGAACGCCAGAAGGAACAATGGCTGCGTCCGCTGGCGCAGGGCGCGATGCTGGGCGCGTTCTGCCTGACCGAGCCGCACACGGGCAGCGACGCTGCCGCCCTGCGCACCACGGCCACCCGCGACGGCGACGATTACGTGCTCAACGGCGTCAAGCAGTTCATCACCAGCGGCAAGCACGCCGACGTGGCGATCGTGCTGGCCGTGACCGACAAGGCGGCCGGCAAGAAAGGCATCAGCGCGTTCTGGGTCCCGACCGCCACGCCCGGCTACATCGTGGCCGGGCTGGAACAGAAGATGGGCCAGCACTCGTCGGACACGGCGCAGATCGTCTTTGAAAACTGCCGCATCCCGGCAGAGAACCTGATCGGCGCAGAAGGCCAAGGCTACAAGATCGCGCTGTCCGGCCTCGAAGGCGGACGCATCGGCATTGCCGCCCAGGCGGTCGGCATGGCGCGTGCCGCATACGAGGCAGCGCTCGGCTACGCGCGCGAGCGCGAAAGCTTCGGCAAACCGATTTTCGAACACCAGGCCGTGCAGTTCCGCCTGGCCGACATGGCCACCCGGATCGAAGCGGCGCGCCAGCTGATCCACCATGCTGCCGCGATGAAGGACACCGGCTTGCCCTGCCTGAAAGAAGCAGCCATGGCCAAGCTGTACGCTTCCGAAATGGCCGAACGCGTCTGCTCGGACGCAATCCAGGTCCACGGCGGCTACGGCTATGTCAGCGATTTCCCGGTCGAACGCATCTACCGCGACGTGCGCGTGTGCCAGATCTACGAAGGCACGAGCGATATCCAGAAGCTGCTGATCGCCCGCGCACTGTAGGCGCGCAGGGAAAAAAGGCGCGCGGCTATACTGGGGCAACTATTGTTATTGAAAGCCACCATGAACCAGTATCTCTCTCCTGTCCCACTGGAAAAAGCCTATCGCCTGCTGACCCATGGTCCGACCGTGCTGGTGTCGAGCCGCCACGATGGCGTTGACAACGTGATGGCGGCGGCCTGGTCGTGCGCGCTCGACTTTGCGCCACCGAAGGTGACGGTGGTGATCGACAAGAGCACGGCCACCCGGGCGCTGGTCGAAGGCAGCGGCATGTTCGTGCTGCAAGTGCCGACCGTGGCGCAGCTGCAGCTGACCGAGCAGCTGGGCACCACCAGCATGGCCAAGGATGCGCACAAGCTGCAACACGCGCATGCCGAACTGTTCCACATCGACGGCTACGACCTGCCGTTCGTGGCCGGCTGCTCGGCATGGCTGGCGTGCCGGCTGGTGCCGGAGCCGCACAACCAGCAGACCTACGATTTATTCATCGGCGAAGTCGTGGGCGCATGGTCCGACACGCGCGCCTTCAAGGATGGCCACTGGCAATTCGAACACGCCGATCCGGCCTGGCGCAGCCTGCACCACGTGGCAGGCGGGCATTTTTATGCGATCGGCGAGCCGCTGGCCGTCACACCGGCAACATAGCCGGACTGCCGCCTGGCCCTGCTGCAGGTCGTCGAGGCTGCAGACGAAAAAAAAGCCCGCGAGCATCATGCTGGCGGGCTTCGTTCCAATGTATAACCAATGCTTGTATCGTACCGGGCTCCAGGGCTATCTGCCAAGTGAGGCGGTGTTCCCGGGCGCCCATGCTATCTGCATGGTGCCCCCGGCGTGTAAGTCGACCAACGTATTCGAAAGACAGCTGCGGCATCTGCGTCACCAGCGGTCGGAACTTACACTGTTCGTCGCGCGGCGCATCTGCCAGAGGTGGGACTGCCGGCGCGGAACGCGCAAACCTCAACCACAAACGCAGTATAGCACAGCTTTTGTGCAGCGCACAAATTATTTCATCGGTGTTGTTTCCGTGGTCAGCGGACGCACGGTCTTGCGCGGCTTGTGACGGCAGGCGCGCTCGAATTCCGAAATGACCTGGGCGCCGAACAGCAGCAGGGTGGCGCCGATCTCCAGGCTGAACATGACGATGATGGCCGTCGTCATCGAGCCGTACACGACATTCACCTGCGACAGCGTGGTGAAATACCACACCAGGATGTGGCGCGCGCATTCCCACAGCAGCGCTGCCGTCACGCCGCCGATCAGCGCGTGCGACAGCGACAGCCGTCCGACCGGCATCACCAGGTAGATCGACGTCAGCACCAGCACCTCGCCTGCAAAGCCGAGCATGTACAGCAGCACGCCCGAGACGCCCTGCAGCGACCACTCGTAGCCGAACAGCGACACGCTTTCCTCGCCCATCACCTGCAGACTGCCGGCCACGAGCGTGACCAGCAACATGCCGGCGCCCAGCGACAGGATGTAGCAATAGGGCATGATCGCAGAAATCAGGAAGCGCCGGCGCTTGACCTCCACCCGGTGCTTGAAGATGACCGACATGGCGTTTTCCAGTACCGTAAACGCGAGCGAGCTGAAAAAGATCATGCTGACCAGCAGCACCCCGCCGACCACGTCGCGATGGTCGAGGAAATGCGCGACCTCCTGCACGATCGGGCCGGCATGGCCCGGTACCAGCCAGCCCAGGTAGCGGCCGACGGTATCGAGCAGCACGGTCTCGTCGATCACGTGGGACAGCGCCACCACCACCAGCATCAGCAGCGGCACGATCGACAGCAAGGAGTAATAGGCGACCGCGCCCGCCAGCAGCAAGCCCTGGTTGGCGCGAAAGCCCTTCAGGCATTGCACCAGGAAAGCCATGGGGTGCGTGATGACGTACACCAGCCCCCTGCGATTGAGAAATTTCATTGCTTTATTTTACGCACAAGCGGCGCGCCGATCTGTGCGCCGTCACCCAGATCCCGACGCCGGTAGACGCCAGCGCTCGCCATAGCGCCACGTGGCGCGCGGCAGGCTTCCGCCGCTATACTGCGGCTATCGCCTACTGATTTCAGGAAAATACGCTTCCATGTCGCTTACCTATATCTGGTCCGGATTTTTCGTGGTCGGCCTGCTGGCCGCGCTGCTGCAGTTCTTTTTCATGGGCGACACCGAGATTTTCAAGCGCATCGTTGACGGCACCTTCGTCTCTGCCAAGTCGAGCGTGATGGACATCGCGCTGCCGCTGGCCGGCGTGATGACCTTGTGGCTGGGCATCATGAACGTCGGCGAAAAGGCCGGTGCGGTCAACCTGCTGGCGAAGATCATCGCGCCTTTCTTTTCGCGCATCTTTCCGGGCGTGCCGTCCAACCATCCGGCCAACGGCCACATGGTGATGAATTTCTCGGCCAATCTGCTGGGCCTGGACAATGCCGCCACGCCGTTCGGGCTGAAGGCGATGGAAAGCCTGCAAACCCTGAACCCCAAGGCCGACGAACCGACCGACGCCCAGATCATGTTCCTGGTACTGCACACGTCGGGCCTGACGCTGATCCCGGTCGCCATCATGGCGCAGCGCTCGATCATGGGCGCGGCCGATCCGGCCGACATCTTCATTCCCTGCCTGATCGCCACCTATGTCGCCACCGTGACCGGCATCATCGCCGTCTCGATCCGCCAGCGCATCAACCTGATCAACCGCGTGGTGCTGGGCTGGCTGGGTGGCCTGACGGCCGCCATCCTCGGCATGATCTGGTACTTCACCGCATACCTGAGCAAGGCCGAGATCCAGAAGTTTTCAACCGTGTTCAGCAACCTGCTGCTGTTGCTGGTGATCGTCGGTTTCATCCTCGGCGCCCTGCGCAAGAAGGTCAATGTCTATGATGCCTTCATCGAGGGCGCCAAGGGCGGCATCGACACCTCGATCAAGGTGATTCCGTACCTGGTCGGCATGCTGGTGGCGATCAGCGTGATCCGCAACGCCGGCGTGTTCAACTTCGTGGTACAGGGTTTTACCTGGGTGTTTACCCACCTGGGCCTGAACACCGACTTCGTGCCGGCGTTGCCGACCGCGCTGATGAAGCCGCTCAGCGGCAGCGGCGCCAAGGCCATGATGATCGACACCATGCAAACCTACGGTCCCGATTCCTTCGTCGGCCGGCTCGCGTGCGTGTTCAACGGCTCGGCCGATACCACGTTCTACATCGTCGCGCTGTATTTCGGCTCGGTCGGCATCCGCAAGACGCGTTATGCGATCTCGTGCGGCCTGATCGCCGACTTTGCCGGCGTGGTGACTGCCATCGCGGTCGCTTACCTCTTCTTCCATTGATCGGGCTGCCCATGTTGCGTCGTCTCCTGCTTGCCGCCCTGCTGTTGATCGGCACTGTCCATGCCGCCACCTTGCCCGAGCCAGTCGCGCGCTTGATGCAGGCGGCCAAGATCCCCGAGTCTGCGGCCGGCATCGTCGTGCTGCGCGGCGACACCGTGCTGCTGTCGCACAATGCCCAGCAGCCGATGCAGCCGGCTTCGACCATGAAGCTGTTCACCACGCTGACGGCGCTGGACACGCTGGGGCCGGTGTTCCGCGGCCGCACCGAGCTGCGCAGCAGCGCCCCCGTGGTGCAGGGCGTGCTGCAGGGTGACCTGATCGTGCGTGGCGGCGCCGACGCCGACTTCAACGAAGACGTGCTGATCCACATGCTGCAGGCGCTGCGCAACCAGGGCATCACGACCATCCAGGGCGACGTCATTCTCGACCGCACGCTGTTCCAGCCCGCGCGGCTCGACCTCGGCCAGCCGCCGTTCGACGAATACCCGTGGGCCTATTACAACGTGATCCCCGACGCGCTGCTGGTCAATACCAACCTGCTCAAGCTCGAATTACGCTCGGTGGCCGGCCAGCTGTCGATCATCACCATACCCGAGCTCGACAACGTCACCGTGCGTTCCGACCTGCGCCCGGTCGCTGCCGGCTGCGCCCAGTGGGAACAAGGATGGCGCACGCCGGACTTCGTGCGCAGCGGCGACCGCATCGACGTGGTGCTGCACGGCAGCTTCCCGCGCGATTGCACCAGAACCGTCAACATCAACGTGCTCGATCCCCACGATTACCTGGCGCGGCTGCTACGGGCCACGTGGCGCAGGCTCGGCGGCGCGATCAGCGGCACGGTCCGCGAAGCAAGCGCGCCGGCATGGCCATCGACGGCACCGGCATCGGCGCCGCCGATCACGGCGAGCGTCGGGCCACAGGCGGCGCAGACGACTTCATCGACCACTGCAGGGGCGGTGTCGCAGAGCGCATCGGCGGTAGCGACCGGTACGGTGTCGCCAGGCGCATCGCCGGCAACGGCAGGCGCGGTGTCGCAGGGTGCATCGGCGGCAACGGCGGGCGCGGTGTCGCCAGGCGCATCGCCGGCAACTGCGGGCGCAATGTCGCAGAGCGCATCGGCGGCAACTGCGGGCGCAATGTCGCAGAATGCATCGCCGGCAACGGCGGGTACGATGCCGCAGGGCGCATCGCCGGCAACGGCGGGTACGGTATCGCCAGGCGCACCGCCGGCAACGGCAGGAGCGGCTGCGGCAGGCGCAGGTCGTTCCGCTTCCGCCGGCACGGCGCCGGCCAGCGCTGAAACGCCTCAGACGGGGTCCGCCAGCGCGGCGGAGGCGCCGGTGCCAACGCGCTTGCTGGCCGAACACGTGTCGCGTGCGCTGCCGGAGGTGCTACGCGACATTAACAAGAACTCCGACAACACGCTGGCGCGCACCATCTTTCTCAGCCTGGGCAGCCTCGCAGCGGATCCGCTGCTCGGCAGCCGGCCGCTGCCGCCCGACGGCCTCAACCTGACCAGCAGCGCTCGCGCCGAGGCCGTCATCCGCGCCTGGCTGCAGCAGCACCGGATCGACAGCGCCGGCCTGGTGCTCGACAACGGTTCCGGCCTGTCGCGCAGCGAACGGGCCACCGCCGCCCAGCTGGCCGGCGTGCTGCAGGCCGGCTTGCACAGCAACTGGATGCCGGAATTCTTGTCGAGCCTGCCGATCGCAGCCACCGACGGCACCATGCGCCGCCGCCTGCAGGACAGTCCTGCCGCCACCCGCGCCCGCATCAAGACGGGCAGCCTGAACGGCGTGATCGCCATCGCCGGCTATGTGCAGGACGCCAACAATCAGCCGCTGGTGGTCGTGGCCATGCTCAACGATCCGCACGTGGCCGGTGGCGCCGGGCGGGCCGTGCTCGACGCCTTGATCGACTGGGCGGCGCGGCAGTAAGCACGACAGCGATGAAACCGGCGCCCTTGCCCCAGGGCGCCCGTCCGGATGGGCAAATACCGGCCCTGGTCGCCAGGCGGCGCCAAGCGTGGGGCAAGCGTGCAAGGCAGGACGCCAATGAAAACGGCTGCTTCTGAACCGTTACGGTCACTCTAGGTCTGCTCGCAACGTCCGGACACGGCAGATTGCGTGATCGTGGGGCGCAATGTCCGCGCTACCGGGCGCCGCGTCGTCACATCCAGACGGTTCGCGCCAGGCAACGCTAGCTGATGCACGATATCGCCCCTGCTGTACAGCGAGCAATGCTTACTCCGCCGGCGCAGTCTCGCCGGCGGCTGGCACGAGCACAGGCGCCGGTGCCGGCAGCACCGGCAGCGGGCTGGTCAGCACGTCGAGCAGGGCCGCCGTTTCGGCGTCCGGCGTGCCGTCGAACAGCGCCGGACGGTACTTGGTCTGGAACACCGACAGCACGTTGCGGGTCGCGGTATCGAACACGCCGGTCTGCGGCACGGCGTAGCCGATCTGGGCCAGCGTGCGCTGGAACCAACCGATGTCGGGCAGTTGCTGCTGGTAGCCGGGCAGACGGGCTGCCACGCGGCTCGGCTCGGGCCAGGTGATCAGGCCTTCGTCGGCCAGGCGCTTCCACGGGAACATCGGGCCCGGATCGAGCTTGCGCTGCGGCGCGATTTCGTTATGGCCGAGGATGTTTTCGGGGCGGATATGGTGGCGCTTGACGATGTCCTTGAGCAGCAGCACCAGCTGGTCGATCTGCGCCGGCTTGAACGGATACCAGACCCGCCCTTCCGGCGTGTCCTTGTAGCCGGGATTGACGATCTCGATGCCGATCGATGCGGCGTTGAGCTGGTTGTAGATTTTCCAGTTGCTGTAGCCGGCATGGTTGGACTGGCGCGACTCGTCCACCAGGTTGTAGACGGTGGGCTGGTCGGCGTCGGTTACCAGGTAGTGGGCGCTGACATCCTGGGTGGTCAGGATATGGATCGAGCGCGGCAGGTCCGACACCGTGTAATGGACGATGATGTACTTGACGCGGTCGCTCTGGCCGCGCGCGCTGAGGGTACGGTCGATGGTCAGCCCTGCCGGTGGCGGCGGCGGCGTGGAAGCACAGCCGGCCAGCGCCAGCAGGGTGGAGAGGATGGTCAGCGTGGCGAGTTTCATTGGCGGTCTCGGGGATGCGGTTGTAGCAACATGCTCATGCGTGGGAGTGTAGTGCAATCCGCGCAGCCGCGTGGTGCGCGGGCAGACTTATTTGCGTCAGTGAAAGCTCGGCCGGCAAGGCCGCGCGCATCGCCGCCATGATGGCCGGATGCAGGGTCGCCGCGCGTCCGCTGACCGCGATCGGCCGCGCGCCATAACGCCCCACCAGCGCCAGCGCGATGCGCGCCAGCTCGCGCCCCGCCTGCTCGAGGATGGCGCGCGCCACCGGGTCGGCATCGGCTGCCTGCGCCACTGCCAGCGCCAGCCGGCCGACCGCACCGCGCTCCTGCCCGTAGATGAACTGGCGCGAGCATGCCCAGTCGCTGCCGCCGACAAACGCGAACACGGCGTGCGCCAGCGGCGACTGCTGCCACGCGCCCGGTTGCTCATCTTCGCGGCGCCAGATGTGGCGCATGGCTGCGCGCGCGATCCAGAAGCCGCCGCCGCCGTCGTCGAGGGTCACGCCCCGGCCACCGGCGCGGTGCAGCACACCCTCGGCGTCGATCCACGCCGCGATCGACCCGGTGCCAGCGTACACCAGGTACCCCGCACCGGGCGCAAAGCTGGCCAGGTAGGCGATTTCGATATCGCTGTGCACCGTTACTGCTGTTGGCGCCACGCCAAGCGCTTCGGCGAGCAGCCAGCTCGGAGAATGATCGTTGCCGACGAAGCCATCAAGGCTATCGCCCGTGGCTGTCGCTGCCAACTCGCTGCGCGACACTTCTGCCTGCGGCGAGGCCAGATTGCCTGCGCGGCCATTGCTGCCAGCGATCGTTACGACATCGCTGCGTGACTGTTCAGCGAGCGCTAAAGCCGGATCACCTGCGACGCCATTGTCGCCGGCGATCGTTTCGCGATCGCTGCGTGACTGTTCGGCGAGCGGTAAAGCCGGACCACCTGCGGCGCCATTGTGGCCGGCGATCGCGACACAATCGCTGCGTGAAGCGTCGACCAGCGGTAAAGCCGGACCACCTGCGGCGCCACTGTGGCCGGCGATCGCGACGCAATCGCTGCATGACTGTTCGACCAGCGGTAAGGACGGATCACCTGTGGCGCCAGTGTCGGCGTCGTTCGTTACGCAATCGCTGCGTGACGTTTCGGTCCTGGGCGCGGCCAGCGCTTCGGAAGCCGCAGCCGCAACTGCAGCGCCAACGCCGACGGCTGCCGTGACAGAACCGCTGTGCGGCGCAACGACCATCGGCGCGGCAGTGGCGCTACTGAATCCGGTCAGCCCGGCGCATACCCGTGCAGGCTTGCCGGCCGCCAGCACCTGCGCTGCCAAATCGGCCAGCACGGCGCGCACCGACGCCACGCCAGCGGCAGAACCCAGCTGATTGACAGACAGGCCGGCGACAGCGCCTTCGGCCACGATGGCGCCGGCACCATCGGCCAGCGCCCAGCGCGTTTGCGTGCCGCCGGCATCGATGCCGAGCGCGGTGGCGGGCGCAGGCGCCAAAAATGGCGCGGATATCGGAGCAGATATCGGAGCAGATAAGGACTCTGATAACGCAGCAGGTGCCATCGCGGTCGGCTTCACGTTCACGCTCACGCCCGTATGGCAACGGTCACACGCGCGCTCTCGTTGCCGAGCCGGTCGACCGCGCTCACCACCACCGCCTGGGCGGCGCCGGCGGTCGCGTCGTCGGGCAACAGCAATACCGGGCGCGACGCGGGCGCCACCGCGAAGCGCCATTCGGCGCCGTAGCGCGACCAGATCGCGTAATGGCTTACCGGCTTGCCGGCACCGGCCGTCAGGCGCAAGCCGGTGCCGCCGGCCTGGCGGCGCGCGGCCGCCCCCGGCGCCGGCGGCAGATCGGCGCCCAGCCACGGCGTGGCCGGCGCCAGCGCCGCGCTCTGGTAGGCGCGCACGCGCAACTGGTCGGTCACCCCCTTGCGGTTCTCCATCAGTGGCGCGATGCTGAAATGGACATGGCCGCGGGCGCCAGCGCGGGTGCGCGTGACGCCGATCTGCTTGACGATCTCGTCGGGCGTAAATGCCTTGGCGCTGTTGTCGATGCGGCTCGTGTACAAGCCCGGCCAGACGTGGCGCGCCTGGGTGTTTTGCGCCAGCCAGTAGTCGAGCAGTACACCGAACGCCTGCGGCGCCTGCGCCACCGGCCAGTACAGCTGCGGCGACAGGTAGTCGAGCCAGCCATTCCTGAGCCACAGTTCGACATCGGCATACAGCTTGTCGTACTGGCTGAAGCCGACGATGCCGGCCGGCCGGCGGTCGGGGCGGCCGATGCCGAACGGGCTGATCCCGAAGCGCACCCAGCTTTTTTCGCGGTGGATGCCCTGGTACAGCGCCTCGATCAGGGTGTTGACGTTCTGGCGCCGCCAGTGCGGACGGTCGAGTGCGCCGCCGCCGAGCAGGTAGCGCTGCCACGAGGGTTCGTCCGGAAAATCGAGTTCCCTGCGGCCGGCGCCAGCGCCATTGAGCGCAGCCCCTTCACCGCCGGCAACGCTGGGATTGTCGATCGGGTAGGGATAGAAATAATCGTCGATGTGGACGCCGTCGATATCGTAGCGGCGCACCACGTCCAGGATCACGTCGCGCGTGCGCTGGGCGGCGGCCGGCTCGCCCGGGTCCATCCACAGGTAGCGGCCGTAGGTTTTCACCGCCTCGGGATGGGTGGTGGCGAAGTGGTTGCGCGCCAGCGGCGTTCGGGCGGCAGGATCGCGCGCGCGGTAGGGATTGAACCACGCATGCAGTTCCAGTCCTCTCGCATGGGCTTGCTCGATCCAGAATTGCAGCGGGTCGTAGTTCGGTGCGCGGCCCTGCTGGCCGGTCAAAAATTCCGACCACGGTTCGAGCGCGGACGGATAGATGGCGTCGGCGCTGGGCCGCACCTGCAGCACGATGGCGTTCAGGTTCAGCAACTTGCAGCGGTCGAGAATGGCAATGGCTTCGGCCTGCTGCTTGTCGGCCGTCAGGTTGCTGCGGCTGGGCCAGTCGATATTGGCCACCGTGGATATCCAGGCGGCGCGGAATTCGCGCGGCGCCGGTGGCGGCGTGACCAGGTCGGTGGCCGCCGGGGCGACCGGCGGCGGCAACACGCCCGGGGCCGGCGGCGCAGCCGGATCCTGGGGCACGACCGCCGTCGGCGTGCTGGAACAACCCTGCATGATGGCGGCCACGGCGCCGGCCAGGCCAGCGGTCAGGGTCAGCCGTTTTTTTGCATTGAATACCAAAACATTCCCCGCATCTGTAGAGCGTCGTATTGTAATGGGAACCCCGGGACAGCCGCCGCGCAGCAGGTTTGCCGGTGCCGCGCCCGCTATTGGTCTTGCCGCTTGCCAAATCCCGGCTGGATCTCCACCAGCGCGGTCATCACGAATGCGGGCAAGGTCGAGATGCAGGCCCAGATGAAAAAGTGCTGGTAGCCGAGCCACTGCTGCAGCTTGCCGCTGATCATTCCGGGCAGCATCATCCCCAGCGCCATGAAGCCGGTGCAGATCGCGTAATGGGCGGTCTTGTGCTCGCCGTCGGCCACCATGATCATGTACAGCATGAAGGCGGCAAAACCGAAGCCATAGCCGAACTGTTCGATCGCCAGGCAGGCGGCAATCACGGTAATGTTCTCGGGCATGGCCGTAGCCAGGTACACGAACACCAGGTCCGGCACATGCATGACGAACAGCATCGGCCAGATCGCTTTTTTGAGGCCGAAGCGGGCGATCGCCATGCCGCCAGCAATGCCGCCCACCACCAGCGCCACCACGCCGATGGTGCCGTACACGAGGCCGAACTCGGACGTGGTCAAGCCCAGTCCGCCTTGGGCGCGCGGATCGAGCAGGAACGGCGCCGCCATCTTGAGCAGCTGCGCCTCGCCCAGCCGGTACAGCAGCAGGAAGCCGATGACGGGCACGATGCCGGGCTTGCGGAAGAAGCTGCGGAACGTGTCGATAAAATCGGTCCACAGAGCGCCCGTCGTCCCCGTGCGGCGGTCGCCCTGCGGGCGCGGCAGCACCAGCTGGTGGTAGCCGCACAGCGCCAGGAAGAGCGCAGCCGTGAGGCCGAACACCACCGACCAGGCGTGGACCGGGTCCTTGCCCGCGGCGATCAGCGCGCCGGCAAGATAGACCAGCCCGCCCTGCCCGGCAATCATGGCCAGCTTGTAGAACGCGCTGCGCACCCCGACAAAGGCGGCCTGCTGGTGCTGCGACGGCAAGCCCAGCATGTAATAGCCGTCCGAGGCGATGTCGTGCGTAGCCGAGGCGAACGCCATCAGCCACAGCACGGTGAGACTCAGCGCAAAAAACTGCGGCAGGTGCAAGGTCAGCGCCACCGCCGCCAGCGCCATGCTCGCGACCAGCTGCATCAGCACGGTCCAGCGGCGCTTGGTGCCGAACAGGTCCACGACGGGCGACCACAGTGGCTTGATCACCCACGGCAGGTACAACCACGACGTGTAAAACGCCAGGTCGTCGTTGGCAACGCCCAGGTTCTTGTACATCACGGTCGAGAGCAGCATCACGGCCACGTAGGGCACGGCCTGGCTGAACGAGATACTGGGCACCCAGGCCCACGGGCTGCGGGGCGGCGTCATGGCTGCGCCGCCACGGCGGTACTGCGTCGTTTCATACAATTCTCCTCACCGTGCCAGTGTAAAGGCGTGGCGCTGCGCTGTGCACCGATGCCGTCCTTATTTTCTTCCCCGCCATCTATTCACCTGGTGTAAGTTGCGATGGGCGCAAGCGCGCCATTTGACGGATAATGCACGCTTGTCAGACCTGCTCACCGCGTATCCATGTCCAAGAAGTCCCCTGCTCCCGCCGGCTGCCCCTGCGGCGGTCCTGCACTGGCCAGCTGCTGCGGCCCCTATATAGACGGGTCCGCCATCGCGCCCACGGCCGAAGCGCTGATGCGCTCGCGCTACACGGCTTACAGCCTGTGCAACGAACCGTATCTGCTGGCCACCTGGCACGTCAGCACCCGTCCGACCGCGCCATTGTTTAGCGCGGAGGAAAAATTGCAGTGGCTGGGACTTGAGGTAAAATCTGCTTTACGTTTACGTCAACGTAAAGCAGCGGATACCGACCAGGACCGCGACACGGTGGAGTTCGTTGCGCGCTGCAAGATCAACGGCCGCGCGCAGCGCCTGCACGAAGTGAGCAACTTCGTGCGCGAGGCCGATCCCGCCGATGGCGTCCCGCGCTGGTTTTACGTTGACGGACATTTTCCGCAATAAACCGACACGACGCGTACGAGACCACGCGCAAAGGACAACCATGCCGCAGATCGACACCAAGCTCAATCCTCGCAGTGAAGACTTCAGGACCAACACCGCCGCCATGCAGGCCGTGGTGGACGACCTGCGCGCCAAGGTGGCCGCCATCGCCCAGGGCGGCGGCGCGGCGGCCAGCGCCAAGCATGTCGCGCGCGGCAAGCTGCTGCCGCGCGACCGCGTGCAGATGCTGCTCGACCCGGGCACACCGTTCCTCGAACTGTCGCAGATGGCCGCCTACGGCATGTACCAGGACGCCAGCGGCGTCGATGCAGCGCCGGCCGCCGGCATCATCACCGGCATCGGCCGCGTGGCCGGCCAGGAATGCGTGATCGTCTGTAACGACGCCACCGTCAAGGGCGGCACCTATTACCCGGTCACCGTCAAAAAACACCTGCGCGCGCAGGAAATCGCCGACCAGAACCACCTGCCCTGCATCTACCTGGTCGATTCGGGCGGCGCCAACCTGCCCAACCAGGACGACGTCTTCCCCGACCGCGACCACTTCGGCCGCATCTTCTACAACCAGGCCAACCTGTCGGCCAAGGGCATCCCGCAAATCGCCGTGGTGATGGGATCGTGCACGGCCGGCGGCGCCTACGTGCCGGCCATGAGCGACGAGTCGATCATCGTCAAGGAGCAGGGCACGATCTTCCTCGGCGGCCCGCCGCTGGTGAAAGCGGCCACCGGCGAAGTGGTCACGGCCGAAGACCTGGGCGGCGGCGACGTCCACACCCGCCTCTCCGGGGTGGCCGATCACCTGGCACAGAACGATCTGCACGCGCTGTCGCTGGCGCGCACCATCGTCGCCAACCTCAACCGCATCAAGCCGCAGCAGGGCGCGCTGCGCCCGGTGGTGGCACCGAAGTACCCGGCCGAAGAACTGTATGGCGTCATTCCGGTGGACACCCGCAAACCGTTCGACGTGCGCGAAGTGATCGCCCGCATCGTCGACGGCAGCGAGTTCGACGAATTCAAGGCCCGCTTCGGCGCCACGCTAGTGTGCGGCTTTGCCCACATCTTCGGCATGAAGGTCGGCATCATCGCCAACAACGGCATCCTGTTTTCGGAGTCGGCCGTCAAGGGCGCCCACTTCATCGAGCTGTGCGCCCAGCGCAAGATCCCGCTGGTGTTCCTGCAAAATATCACCGGCTTCATGGTCGGGCGCAAGTACGAAAACGAGGGCATCGCCCGCCATGGCGCCAAGATGGTGACGGCCGTGGCCACTGCCGCCGTACCGAAATTCACGGTGATCATCGGCGGCAGCTTCGGCGCCGGCAACTACGGCATGTGCGGGCGCGCCTTTTCTCCGCGCTTCATGTGGATGTGGCCCAATGCGCGCATCTCCGTCATGGGCGGCGACCAGGCGGCCAGCGTGCTGGCCACGGTCAAGCGCGACGGCATCGAGGCCAAGGGTGGCAGCTGGTCGGCCGAAGAGGAAGCCGCGTTCAAGCAGCCGATCAGGCAGCAGTACGAGGAACAGGGCCACCCGTACTACGCCACCGCGCGCCTGTGGGACGACGGCGTGATCGATCCTGCCGACACCCGCACCGTGCTGGGCCTGGGCCTGTCGGCCGCACTGAACGCACCGATCGACGACACCCGCTTCGGCGTGTTCCGGATGTGAGGAGCAGGCATGAACCATGAAAATATCGCTGTCGCTCGCGACGGCCACACCGCCACCGTTACCCTGAACCGCCCCGACGTGCGCAACGCCTTCAACGAGACCACGATCGCCGAACTGACGCACGCATTTCGCGCACTGGGCGCCGACGACACGGTGCGCGCCGTCGTCCTGGCCGCCAACGGCCCGGCGTTTTGCGCCGGCGCCGACTTGCACTGGATGAAGAAGATGGCGGGCTACACGCACGCCGAAAACCATGCCGACGCGCTGCAGCTGGCGACCATGCTGCGCACGCTCTACGCGTGCCCGCAGCCGGTGGTGGCGCGCGTGCAGGGCGACTGCTATGCCGGCGGCATGGGGCTGGTGGCCGCCTGCGACATCGTGGTCGCGGTCGATGCGGCGCAGTTCTGCCTGAGCGAGGTAAAACTGGGCTTGATCCCGGCCACCATTGCACCGTACGTGATCAAGGCCATGGGCGAGCAGGCCGCGCGCCGCTACTTCCTGACGGCCGAGCGCTTTGACGCCGCCACCGCGCTGCGCACCGGTTTTGTCCACGAAGTGGTGAGCGGCGACGCGCTCGACGCCAAGGTGGGAGACATCGTCAAGGCGCTGGTGGGCAACAGCCCGCACGCCGTGCGCCAGGCCAAGACGCTGGTGCGCGAGGTGGCCGGACGCACCGTGGACGACGCCCTGGTCGAGGACACGGCAGCGCGCATCGCCGGCATCCGCGCCTCGGCACAGGGCCGCGAAGGCGTGGCGTCATTCCTGGAAAAGCGCAAACCGGGCTGGCTCAGTTAGCGCGCCAATCGTCATTCCCGCGCAGGCGGGAAACCAATGGCGCGGTGCCGCCAGTAGTGCTGGCAAACACCGGGAAACACGGAGTGCAGCTCGAAAAGCACAGGTCATCAACATATTGGAGTTGTTTTGGAATCAAATCATCAAAGCGCGTGGGTCACGCGCAGCCTGCACAGCGTCTGGCATCCGTGCACCCAGATGCAGCACCACGAAACCGTGCCGCTGATCCCGGTGCGGCGCGGCCAGGGTGCGTGGCTGTACGACCACGAGGGCCGGCGTTATCTCGACGCCATCAGCTCGTGGTGGGTCAACCTGTTCGGCCACGCCAACCCGCGCATCAACGCCGCCTTGAAAGACCAGCTCGATACGCTGGAACACGCGATGCTGGCCGGTTTTACTCACGAGCCGGTGATCGAGCTGTCGGAAAAACTGTCGGCGCTGACCGGCCACGTGCTGGGCCACAGCTTTTATGCCAGCGACGGCGCCTCGGCCGTCGAAATCGCCCTGAAGATGAGTTTTCACGCGTGGCGCAACCACGGCAAGACCGACAAGCAGGAATTCGTCTGCCTGCAGGGCAGCTACCACGGCGAGACCATCGGCGCGCTGGCCGTCACCGACGTCGCCCTGTTCAAGGATGCCTACGGACCGCTGCTGCGCGCCGCGCAGACGGTGTTGTCGCCCGATGCGCGCCAGGCGCGCGATGGCGAAACGGCCGCCGACGTGGCGCGCCGCGCTGCCGCCGATGTCGAGCGCCTGTTCCAGCAAAAAGCGGACAGGATCGCCGCCATCATCATCGAGCCGCTGGTGCAGTGCGCTACCGGCATGGCCATGCACGACCCGCTGTACCTGCAGCTGGTGCGCGCGCTGTGCGACCGCTATGCGGTGCACCTGATCCTCGACGAGATCGCCGTCGGCTGCGGCCGCACCGGCACCTTCTTCGCCTGCGAACAGGCCGGCATCTGGCCCGACTTCGTGTGCCTGTCCAAGGGCATCAGCGGCGGCTACCTGCCGCTCTCGCTGGTCATGACGCGCGACGACATCTACCAAGCCTTCTACAGCAGCGATGTCCGGCGCGGTTTTCTGCACTCGCACTCGTACACGGGCAACCCGCTGGCCTGCCGCGCCGCGCTGGCCACGCTGCAGATCTTCGCCGACGACGATGTGCTGGCCGCCAACCGTATCAAGGCGGCCACGCTGACGGCCGCCCTGCAGCCGCTGGCGCAGCACCGGCAGGTGCGCAACTTCCGGCAACAGGGCATGATCTGGGCCTTCGACGCGATCGATGCCACGCCCGACTTTTCGCGCCGCTTTTTTGCCACCGCGGTCGAACACGAACTGCTGATGCGCCCGATCGGTTCCACCGTGTACCTGATGCCGCCGTACATCCTCGACGACGCGGAAATTGCCGGCCTGGCCGCCAGCACGCTGACCGTGTTCGACCAGACCATGGCAGGCTGAGATGGAACTGCTCGACCGCCTCTCCGGGCAGCTGCAAGCGCTCGATGCGCACAGCCTGATCCGCCGCCGCCGCACGGTGGACTCGCCGTGCGGTCCGCGCGTGCAGGTCGATGGCCGCGAACTGCTGGCCTTTTGCAGCAACGACTACCTGGGCCTGGCGAACCACCCGCAGCTGGTGGCAGCACTGCGCGACGGCGCGGCGCGCTATGGCGCCGGCAGCGGCGCTTCGCACCTGATCAGCGGCCATGCACGACCGCACGCGCTGCTCGAAGACCGGCTCGCCGATTTCGTCGGCGCGCACCTGGAGCGGCCCCGCACGCTGACCTTCTGCACCGGCTACATGGCCAACCTGGCCCTGATTGCCGGCCTGACGGCAGGCGAGCGCGAAGCCGACATCTTCTCGGAGGCGCTCAACCACGCCTCGCTGATCGACGGCGCCCGCCTGTCGCGCGCGCGCGTGCACGTGTATCCGCATGCCGACCTGGCCGCGCTCGAGGCCATGCTCAAGGCCAGTCATGCCACGACCAAGCTGGTGGTCACCGACAGCGTGTTCAGCATGGACGGCGACCTGGCGCCGCTGCCGGCGCTGCTGGCCCTGTGCGAGCAGCACAATGCCTGGCTGGTGGTGGACGATGCCCACGGCTTCGGCACGCTGGGCGCGCGCGGTCATGGCGCACTCGAACACTTCGACCTGCGCTCGCCCTACCTGGTGTACATGGGCACCCTGGGCAAGGCGGCCGGCGTCGGCGGGGCGTTCGTGGCAGCCCACGAAACCGTGATCGAAACGCTGCTCCAAAAGGCGCGGCCATACATCTTCACCACCGCCGCGCCGCCGGCCCTGGCCCACGCGCTGCTGACCAGCCTGGACCTGATCGAAGGTGACGAAGGCGTGCAGCGCCGCGCTCACCTGCAGGCATTGGTGGCACAATTGGACGATGCGCACAGCGGCCTGCAGTTGCAACGCTGGCAACGCCTGCCATCGGCCACCGCGATCCAGCCGATCCTGATCGGCGATAATGCCGACACCCTGCGCGCCGGCGCGGCCCTGTATGCGCAGGGACTGTGGGTGGGCACGATCCGCCCGCCGACGGTGGCACCCGGCACGGCACGCCTGCGGGTGACGCTGTCCGCCGGCCATCGCGCCACGGAAGTGGCGCAACTGAGCGCCGCAATCAATGCACTGGAAAAGGAAGCCCCATGAACCTCGACACTCCCGTCATCGTCGATACGCCTGCCGACACCGACGTCGCCGGCGCGGCCGTTGCCGTGCCCACGGACGACGCGGCCGATGCCGACCTGGCCAACGCCCAGACCGCCGCCAGCGCCGTGGTGGCGGCAGCGGCGCTGCCGCCGCGCTTTGCCTGCTTCGTCACCGGCACCGACACCGAGATCGGCAAGACCCTGATCTCGTCGGCCATGCTGCACGCGCTGGTGCAGGCCGGCGCGCGCGCCTGCGGCATGAAGCCGGTCGCTGCCGGCGCCGACCTGCGCGACGGCGCTTGGCGCAACGACGACTGCGACCAGCTGGCCGCTGCCGGCAATGTCCACCTGCTGCCGTCGATCACCACGCCGTACCTGCTGCGCGAACCGGCCGCGCCCCACATCGCCGCCGCGCTGGAAGGCGTGCAGATTTCGCCGGTGCCGATCCTGGCCGCCTACGTCGAAATCAACGCTGCGTCCGACGCCGTGGTGGTCGAAGGCGTGGGCGGCTTCCGCGTGCCGCTCAACGACGAATTCGACACCGCCGACCTGGCCGGCCAACTGGGCCTGCCGGTGGTGCTGGTGGTGGGCCTGCGGCTGGGCTGCATCAGCCACGCGCTCTTGACGGCCGAAGCGATCGTCGCGCGCGGCCTGGTGCTGGCCGGCTGGGTGGCCAACGAAACACAAGCCGACATGGCGTTTGCCGACGAGAATATCGCCGCGCTCGCGGCGCGCATCCCGGCGCCGCTGCTGGGCCGCGTGCCCCGCCTGGAGCAGCCGACCGCGCAGGCCGCCGCCGCCCATCTCGACTTTACCCTGCTGCCGGACTGGCCGGCACCAAAGAACACCTGAACCGCACACCCGATTTACGAAGGAAAACCGATGTCCACCACTACTCTCCAAGAACCGCAAGTCGTCGCCCTGCACCGCCCGGTGGCCGCCATCACGCTGCCGCCGGCCGCCACCTGGCCGGTGGCCGACGTGCTGGCGCTGTTCGAGCTGCCGTTCAATGACCTGATGCTGCGCGCCCAGCAGACGCACCGCGCCCACTTCCCGGACGGCGACGTCGAACTGGCGACCCTGCTGTCGATCAAGACCGGCGGCTGCGAAGAAGACTGCGGCTACTGCCCGCAGGCGGCGCGCTACGACACCGGCGTCGAGGCCAAGAAAATCCTCGACATCGACACCGTGCTGGCAGCAGCCCAGCAGGCCAAGGACAACGGCGCCACCCGCTTCTGCATGGGCGCCGCCTGGCGCAGCCCGAAAGAGCGCGACATGGACAAGGTCGAAGAGATGGTGCGCGAAGTGAAGGCGCTGGGCCTGGAAACCTGCGCCACGCTGGGCATGCTCGAAGAAAAGCAGGCGCAGCGCCTGAAAGACGCCGGCCTCGATTACTACAACCACAACCTCGACACGGCGCCCGAGTTCTACGACAACGTGATCTCCACGCGCGACTACCAGGACCGCCTCGACACGCTGGGCCACGTGCGCGAAGCAGGCCTCAAGGTGTGCTGCGGCGGCATCGTCGGCATGGGCGAGACGCGCCTGCAGCGCGCCGGACTGATCGCGCAGCTGGCCAACCTCAATCCGTACCCGGAATCGGTGCCGGTCAACCACCTGGTGCAGGTGGAAGGCACGCCGTTGTACGGCATCGATCCGCTCGATCCGTTCGAGTTCGTGCGCACCATCGCGGTGGCGCGCATCACCATGCCGAAGGCGCGCGTGCGCCTGTCGGCCGGCCGGCGCCAGATGGGCGAAGCGGTGCAGGCGATGTGCTTCCTGGCCGGCGCCAACTCGATCTTCTACGGCGACAAGCTGCTCACCACCGACAACCCGGAAGCGAACGACGACCGCGCGCTGCTGGCCAAGCTGGGCCTGAAAACCCGTGGCGCCGTGCTGGACTCGGCGCCGAAGGAGAAGTGCGGCTGCTGATACGCGCAATCGCGCTGGCGGTGCCCTGCGGCGCCGTCGCGAGGCGCCTCCCGTTTGACCTCCATAAAAAAACTTCCAGCCACGCGCTGCAAAGAGAGAGACGATGTTTACCAAAATTCTGATCGCCAACCGCGGTGAAATCGCCTGCCGCGTCGCCGCCACCGCGCGCCGCCTCGGCATCAAGACCGTCGCCGTGTATTCGGAGGCGGACGCTAACGCGCTGCACGTGGCCAGCTGCGACGAAGCGATTTTGATCGGCCCCGCGCCGGCCAAGGAAAGCTATCTGTGCGGCGAGCGCATCATCGCTGCCGCCAGGGAGACCGGCGCCCAGGCCATCCACCCCGGCTACGGCTTTTTGTCCGAGAACGCGGAATTTGCCGAAGCCTGCGTGGCGGCCGGCCTGGTGTTCATCGGTCCGCCGGCATCGGCCATGCGCGCCATGGGCTCGAAGTCGGCCGCCAAGACGCTGATGGAGCAGGCCGACGTGCCGCTGGTGCCCGGCTACCACGGCGAGCAGCAGGACCCGGACTTCCTGCAGGCGCAGGCCGACCGCATCGGCTACCCGGTGCTGCTGAAAGCCTCGGCCGGCGGCGGCGGCAAGGGCATGCGCGTGGTGGACAGTGCGGCGCAGTTCAAGGAGGCGCTGGCCTCCTGCAAGCGCGAGGCGATCAGCTCGTTCGGCAACGACCAGGTGCTGGCCGAAAAATACCTGCAGCGCCCGCGCCACATCGAAATCCAGGTATTTGCCGACACCCACGGCAACTGCCTCTACCTGTTCGAGCGCGATTGCTCGGTGCAGCGCCGCCACCAGAAAGTGCTCGAAGAAGCGCCGGCGCCGAACATGCCGCCCGAGCGCCGCGCTGCCATGGGCGAGGCGGCCGTCGCTGCCGCGCGCGCGGTCGGCTATGTCGGCGCCGGCACGGTGGAATTCATCGCCAACCAGGACGGCTCGTTCTACTTCATGGAGATGAACACGCGCCTGCAGGTCGAACACCCGGTCACCGAAATGATCACCGGCACCGACCTGGTGGAATGGCAGCTGCGCGTGGCGGCCGGCGAACCGCTGCCGAAAACCCAGGAACAGCTGGCGATCCACGGCCACGCCATCGAGGCACGCATCTACGCCGAAAATCCGGACAAGGGCTTCCTGCCGTCGATCGGCACCTTGCGCCACCTGGGCACGCCGGCCTCGGTGATGTTCGAACTCGGTGGCGACGCCAAGGCGCCGGCGCCGGTGCGCATCGACGCCGGCGTGCGTGCCGGCGACGCCATCTCGCCGTTCTACGACCCCATGATCGCCAAGCTGATCGTCTGGGGCGCCAACCGCCAGCAGGCGCTGGCGCGCATGGCGCAGGCGCTGTCGCAATACCAGGTGGTGGGCCTGACCACCAACGTGGCCTTCCTCAAGCGCCTGGTGCAAAGCACGGCGTTCGCCAGCGCCGATCTCGATACGGGGCTGATCGAGCGCAACCACGACACGCTGTTTACCGCCGCCCACGCAGCGCCCGCCGCCGCGCTGGCGCTGGCCTGCGCGGCCCTGATGGCGTCCGAACAGGCGCAGGCCGCCAGCGAAGGCCGCCACCGCGGCGATCCGTGGAGCAGCGCCACCGGCTGGCGCCTGAACCAGCCCTACCTGCGCGCGCTGTCGTTCAGCGACGAATTCGACTACACGGTCCACCTCAGTTACCGCGCCGACGGCTGGCTGTTCAGCATGGGCCACGCCACCGGCACAGAGGGCAGCAACAGCAGCAGCGGCAGCAGCGACAGGGACAAGGACAAGAACAGTGCGGACGGCGACGCGCCTGCTGCGCAGCTGCTGCACCTGAGCGCGCACCACGGCGACGACTATGCGATCCGCCTCGGTGAGCAGACCGTCCACGGCGTGGTGCGGCGCGACGACGACGTGCTGCACGTGTTTACCGGCGGCGCCCACTACCAGCTCGCCTATCACGATCCGATGGCCCACGCGGGCGAGGCGGAACTCGACACCGGCCGCCTGACGGCGCCGATGCCGGGCAAGGTGGTGGCGGTGCTGGCGGCCAAGGGCCAGCAAGTCAAACGTGGCGAGGCGCTGGTGATCATGGAGGCGATGAAGATGGAGCACACCATCGCCGCACCGCACGACGGCGTGATCGAGGAAGTCCTGTACGCGGTGGGCGACCAGGTCGCGGACGGCGCGCCGCTGCTGGCCTTCCGGGCCTGACCGCCATCATCGAGCTGGGAGCACCGATGCGCATCCTCCTGCACCGCGCCGATGGCAAGACCGAACCGTGGCTCAAGGATTTTTCAAGCTGCCTGCCCGAAGCGGAACTCGCGATCTGGCACGCCGGCGAAAAAAACCCGCCGTGCGACTACGCGGTGGTGTGGTCGCCGCCCGAGGCCATGCTGCCCGAGCTGGCCCAGGTCAAGGCCATCTTCAACACCGGCGCCGGGGTCGATGCGCTGCTGCGCTATGGCGACGCCATTCCACGCGAGATTCCGATCGTGCGCCTCGGCGACGCCGGCATGGGCCTGCAGATGGCGGAATACGTGACCCACGCGGTGCTGCGCTACTTCCGCCGCTTCGACGACTACGAACGGCAGGCGCGCGCCGGTGTCTGGGCGGCGCTGCCGCCGTACCGGCGTGAAGACTTTGCCGTCGGCGTGCTGGGACTGGGCACGCTGGGCACGCGCGTGATCGAGGCGCTGGCGCCGTTCGGCTTCCCGCTGCACGGCTGGAGCCGCACCGAAAAGCGCCTGGACGGCGTGCAGTGCTACCACGGCGCCAACAGTCTCGACACCTTCTTGCGCGCCAGCCGGGTACTGGTGTGCATGCTGCCGCTCACGCCCGAGACCGGCAATCTGCTCGACCGCAGCAACCTGGCCAAGCTGCCGGCCGGCGCGTACCTGATCAACGTCGCGCGCGGCGCCCACCTCGCCGAGCCGGAACTGCTGGCGATGATCAGGTCGGGCCAGATCGCCGCCGCCACGCTGGACGTATTCCGCAACGAGCCGCTGCCGGCCCAGCATCCGTTCTGGCAGGAGCCGCGCATCACCATCACGCCGCACGTGTCGGCGCTCACCCTGCGGCGCGAAAGCGTGCAGCAGATCGCCGACAAAATCCGCCGCCTCGAGCGCGGACAACCGGTCGCCGACATCGTCGACCGCAACCTGGGATACTGATATGGGCAACTTGCCGCAACAAGTGAAAATCGTCGAAGTCGGGCCGCGCGACGGCCTGCAAAACGAGCAGGCGAACGTGCCGGCCGCCATCAAGACGGCGCTGGTCGACCGCCTGTCGGCCGCCGGTTTCCGCAACATCGAGGCGGCAGCGTTCGTCTCGCCCAAGTGGGTGCCGCAAATGGCCACCAGCACCGAGGTGATGGCCGCCATCGCGCGCCGGCCCGGTACCATCTACTCGGCCCTGACGCCCAACCTGCAGGGTTTTGACGCGGCGCTGGCCGCGCGCGCCGACGAGGTGGTGATCTTCGGCTCGGCCTCGGAAGCGTTCTCGCAAAAGAACATCAACTGCTCGATCGCCGAATCGATCGCCCGCTTCGAAGGCGTGGCGCAAGCGGCCAGGCAGCACGGCCTGCGCCTGCGCGGCAGCATCAGCTGCGCCTTCGGCTGCCCGTACCAGGGCGAGGTGTCGCCCGAATCGGTGGCCGACGTGGTGCGCCGCATGCGCGACCTCGGTTGCGACGAGATCGACATTGCCGACACCATCGGCGTGGCCACCGCGCGCCAGACGCAGACGGTGATGGAACGCGCCGCGCGCGAGTTTGCCATCGACGCCCTGGCCGGCCACTTCCACGACACCTACGGCCAGGCGCTGGCCAATATCTACGCCAGCCTCGAAGTGGGCATCTCGATCTACCACGCGTCGGTGGCAGGCCTGGGCGGCTGCCCGTATGCCAAGGGCGCCACCGGCAACGTCGCCACCGAAGATGTGCTGTACCTGATGCAGGGCCTCGGCATCGAGACCGGCATCGATCTGGGCCAGGTGGTCGATGCCGGCCAGTTCATCGCCCAGTTCCTGGGCCGCTCGAGCGCGAGCCGGGCCGGCAAGGCGCTGGCGGCCAAGCGCGCGGGCTGACGTGGTGCATGACGACAGCCCGGTTTGCCGGGCCGTTTAGTGCAAGCGAGGCACCACCGGCGCCGCAATGGAAAAATCCCGCCTGACGTTGCCATCAGGCGGGATTTTAGATATTGGTCGGAGTACAAGGATTCGAACCTTGGACCCCCTGGTCCCAAACCAGGTGCGCTACCGGGCTGCGCTACACTCCGAAGAAGCAAGATAATACAAGCCGCCAGCGATTCCGTCAAGCGCAGCTGCAATATTTATCGCGCTGCCGGTCAGTCCGCCTGCTTGAGCTGCAGGGCGCGGTCGTACAGGGCGTTCTTCTTGCGGCCGGTGATCTGCGCCGCCAGCGCAGCGGCCTGCTTGACCGGGCACTCGGTCAGCAGGATCTTGAGGATGCGCTCGGCCTCGGCGTCGTTGTCGCCGTCGTGCGCGGGGGCGCCGGCCAGCAGCACCACGAATTCGCCCTTTTCGCGGTGGGCGTCGGCGCGGATCCACGCTGCGGCGGCCGCCAGCGGGCAGCGGTGGATTTCCTCGAACATCTTGGTCAGCTCGCGCGCGAACACCACTTCGCGCTCGGGCTCGAATACGGCAGCAAGCGCGGTGGCGCAGTCGAGGATGCGGTGCGGCGCCTCGTAGAACACCATGGTGGCGGTCACCGTGCGCAGGCTGGCAAGCACATTCTCGCGCTGTTTGGCCTTGGCCGGCAGGAAGCCGACAAAGTAGAACTGGTCGTTGACCAGGCCGCTGGCCGACAGCGCCGTCACCGCCGCCGAGGCGCCCGGCAGCGGCAGCACGCGCAGGCCGGCCGCGCGCACGGCCTCGACGATGCGCGCGCCGGGGTCGGAGACGGCCGGGGTGCCGGCGTCGGACACCAGCGCGATCCGTTCGCCGGCCTGCAGGCGCGCGATCAGGGTCTCGGCCACTTCGCGCTCGTTGTGCTGGTGGGCGGCGATCAGCGGACGGTGCAGGCCGAACCGCGTCATCAGCTGCGCAGTGTTGCGGGTGTCTTCGCAGGCCACCGCATCGACCAGGCTCAAAACGTGCAATGCGCGCACACTGATGTCGGTCACATTGCCGATCGGGGTCGCCACGACATACAAGGTTGCGCTAGGATAGGTCTGGTGCGCTGTTTCTTCCAGGACAGGAAGGGCGGAAATGGCGCGGGAAGTAATGTCAGACATGGCGTGGTCCGTGATCGCAATGAGGGGGTAGCATGAAAAAAATACGAGTGTGTGCGGTGGTCGCCGTGTGGGCGGCGCTGGCAGCGATGAGCGGGTGCGGCTCGTCTGTGCCCATCATTATAAGCCCGCCGCCGCTCCCGGCGCCGGTGCCGCTGCCCCCGCCGCCGCCGGAGCCGCCGCCACCGGCAGCGGAAGTGTTTGCGGTCGAGATGCCGGGCGCGGCCGCCACGCCCACCCGCGCGCCCGATACGCAAACGCTGCGCACCGAAAACGCGGTCGGCTACCCGATGGCTGGCGACGACGTCCTGCCAGCGACGGCGCCGGTGCGGATCGGCCTGATCCTGCCGCTGCGCTCGGAAACGTTGGGCGCCGCCGCCGAAGCGCTGCGCGCCGGCTTCATGGCCGCCTGGGAGCGCGACCGCGACAACATCACGGTCACCGTAGTGGAAACCGGCGACGTGGCGCAGGACAGCCTGGCCAGCTACGCCCAGACGCTGGAGGGCGTGGACCTGGTGGTCGGTCCGCTGGCGCGCTCGGCGGTGACTGCCGTGGCCAACAGTGCGCTGGTCACCAAGCCCACCATCGCCCTCAATTCCCCCGAAAACGGTGCGGGCGCCGGCGCCGCGCCGCTGCCGCAGCAGATGCTGGCCATGGGCCTGTCGATCGAGGAAGAGGCGCGCCAGGTGGCGCAATGGGCAGCTGCCGAACAGCCGGGCGCCAGCGCCATGATCGTCACCACCAGCACGCCGTGGCAGCGCCGCATTGCCGCCGCGTTTGCCGCCCACTGGCAACAGCTGGGCCAGCAGGTGCGCATGGTGGAGCTGAGTGCGCCCAACAACTACCTGAGCGACCCGGACCTGGTGCAACTGCGCGCGCGCCTGCAACAGGATCCGCCGGGTCTGCTGTTCTCGGCCATGGGCGCCGACCAGACCCGCCAGCTGCGCGGCGCCCTGACTAACGGCCTGGTGCATGAATCGGACGAGCCGGTCATCAGCACCGCCGACGGCTTGCCGGCAGCGCCGACGACGCCGACCGTCGCCAGCGGTTTTGCCGCCCTGCCCCTGTACGGCACCTCGGCGCTGAACGCCGGCAGCGGCATGAATTCCCCGACCAACGAGCTCGATGGCGTGCGCCTGCTCGACCTGCCCTGGCAGGTGCAGCGCGACCACCCGGCGGTGATGGTCTATCCGCATCCGGTGCAGGCCGGCACGGCCGACATGGAACGCCTGTATGCGCTCGGCATCGACGCCTATCGCGTGGCGCGCAAGATCAGCCGCCAGCCGGCCGGCCGTTTCCAGATCGACGGCGTGACGGGCCGGCTGACGGTGGATTTCGGCCAGGGGCCGTCCCGCTTCGAGCGGGTCGAGCAGCCGGCCGTGTTCCGCCACGGCGCGCCGCAGGCCGTCCAGCAGTAAGCCCGCCATGGCGCCGCCCCGCGCGCCGAGCGGACGGCGCACCGCGCAGCAGCAGCTGGGCCAGCTCGGCGAAGACCGCGCCCTGGCCTACCTGCTGGCGCAGGGACTGGTGCTGGTCGAGCGCAATTTCCGCTGCAAGGCCGGCGAGATCGACCTGATCATGCGCGATGGCGCCCACCTGGTGTTCGTCGAGGTACGGCGCCGCGCTGCCGGCAGCTTCGGCGGAGCCGCTGCCAGCGTCACGGCGGCCAAGCAGCAGCGCCTGGTCCACGCCGCCCAGTTCTACCTGCTGCGCCAACGCCCGCTGCCGCCGTGCCGCTTCGACCTGGTCGCCCTCGATGGCGACAGGCTCGCCTGGCTGCGCCACATCATCACGCTTTAAGGGAACCTCGAAAATCCTACTGCGCGACGCGCTATCGCCTCTCCGTTGCTCAGCGTACCTCCGTACGCTTGCGCTACTCAAGACGATATCGGGCCGCTCGCTACGGTTTTTCGAGGTCCCTAACACTGCCTTTGTAAGCATTTTTAACAGCACTTGTCAGGGCATATGAACGACTGCACTATAATCAGCACACTATGACAAATCAACGCATCCTGGCGCACTTCCACGAAAGTGCCGAACTGAAAATCCAATCGGCCACCGTGCTGGCGCCCCCCATCGCCCAAGCCATCGAGATGATGTTTGCGGCCCTGTCCAACGGTAACAAGATCCTGGTCTGCGGCAACGGCGGGTCCGCTGCCGACGCCCAGCACTTTGCCGCCGAGCTGGTCGGGCGCTTCGAACGCGAGCGCTTCCCGCTGCCAGCCATCGCCCTCACCACCGACACCTCGATCCTGACGGCAGTCGCCAACGACTACAGCTACCGCGAGATCTTTTCCAAGCAGGTGCAGGCATTCGGCCAGGCCGGCGATATCCTGCTGGCGTTTTCCACGTCCGGCAACTCGGGCAACGTGGTGGCCGCCATCGAAGCGGCGCTCGAGCGCGAAATGCGCGTGGTGGCGCTGACCGGCAAGGGCGGCGGCGAGATCGGCAAGATGCTGACCGACGCCGATGTCCATATCTGCGTGCCCGCCGACCGCACCGCCCGCATCCAGGAAGTGCACCTGGTGTGCATCCACAGTATCTGCGACGGTATCGACGTCGCCCTATTCGGAGGAGATGTGCATGAATAATTCCCGTACCCGTTGGGCCAGCCTCAAGCGTCCGCTTGCCATGAGCGTGCTGTGCCTGGCCACCGCGGCCACCTTGTCCGGCTGCGTGGCGCTGGTTGCCGGCGGCGCCATCACCGGCACGCTGGCGGCATCGGACCGCCGCACCTTCGGTGCGCAAACCGAGGATACGTCGATCCAGCTCAAGGGCGGGAACAAGCTGCGCAACGTGCTGCCCGGCGACGCCCACGTCAATATCAACAGCTTCAACCGCCGCGTGCTGCTGACCGGTGAAGTGCCGGACGAGGCCGCGAAAGCGACGGCCGAGCGCGAAATGGCGGCGGTCGAGGGCGTGCTGTCGGTCATCAACGAGCTCGACATATCGGGCCCCGCCAGCTACACCTCGCGCTCGAACGACACCATCATCACCGGCAAGGTCAAGGCCAGCCTGGTGGACGCCAAGGATATCTCGGCCAACTCCTACCAGGTGGTGACCGAGCGCGGCGTGGTGTACCTGATGGGCCGCGTGACCCAGCGCGAGGGCCAGATCGGCGCCGACATCGCGCGCGGCGTTTCCGGTGTGAGCAAGGTCGTCAAGGTGTTCGAATACATTTCCGAAGACGAGTGGAAGTCGTACCAGCCGAAACCGGCTGCAACGGCGCAGTGATGCCATGACCACCTCTGCTGCCACCGCCCACACCCCGGGCGCCTCGCGGGCCTGGGTCAAACCCGTGCTCGCCGCGCTGGCCCTGGCCACGGTCGGCGCGGTGGCCTACGTTACCCTCAGCAAGCGCCCGGTGGCGCCCGACGTCACCTTCGTGACCGTTCAGGGCGACAAGATCGCGCCGGATGCCTTGCGCGGCAAGGTGGTGATGGTCAATTTCTGGGCCACCTCGTGCGCCACCTGCGTGGCCGAAATGCCGCAGATGGTCGAGACGTACAACAAGTTCAAGGACGAGGGCCTGGAATTCGTGGCCGTGGCCATGAGCTACGACCCGCCCAACTACGTGGTCAACTATGCCGATACGCGCAAGCTGCCGTTCAAGGTGGCGCTCGACACCGACGGCTCGGCCGCCAAAGCCTATGGCGACGTGGCGATGACCCCCACCACCTTCGTCATTGCCAAGGATGGCAAGATCCTTAAAAAATACGTGGGCCAGCCCGACTTCCCGGCGCTGCACCAGTTGCTGGCAAAATCGCTCAAAAGCTAGTCAGAAGCCGGTCTGCACCGACAGGTACAGGCCGTGCTGGGTCTTGGGATTGAACACCGTGATCTTGCCCAGGTTGGCATACGCGGCCGTCACCGACACGTGCTTGGTCGGGAACCACGCCACGAAGGCATCGACGTAGGCTTTCTCCGGATCGACCGCCAGGTTGTGCGGCTTGCGCCGGTACTCGGCGCCCAACACCAGCTGGCGGCTGACCAGGTAGGCCGCCGACACTTCCGGCATCAGCTTGCGGCGGTCGCTGCGGTCGCCCCCGAAGCCCAGCAGTCCCATCTGGTTGGCCCTGGTGGCGCGCACGGTCACATTCAGCAGCAGGCTGTGCTCGAGCAGCAGCTTGGTGGCCGCCACATAGTAGTCGTAGCCGTGCTCGTCCGCCGCACCCAGTTGGGTGACCTTGCTCACGCCCAGCGCGCCCAGTCCTTTGATCCCCTTGTTGTCCTTATACATGACGCCTGCTGCGATCTGCGGCAGCCAGCGGTCCTGTTCATAGACGGCGTCGCCGGCCAGCCTGACCTTGAGGCCGAGGATGTCCTGCTTGATGTTGAGCTGGTCGAGCGGCGCCAGGCTGCCCTGGAAGGTCTGGCTGGCCACCGACAATTCCACGCGGTCGGCCAGGCCGATCGCCACGCCATAGGTATCGAGCCGGTAGTCCTGGGTGCTGACATGGGTGTAGTGGGCGTTGGCGCCCCAGCTGTCGCGGGTGCCGTAGCCGGTGATCAGCGCCCACGGCACGATGCCGCCGCCGCCGGCGCCTTCCACCTGGCTGACGCCGCCGGTGGCCAGCAGCTTGCCCATGTCGGGCCCGGCCTGCGCTGGCGGTTGAGATTGGGCTGCAGCGCTGCCGGCGGCCAGCGTCGCCAGCACCAGCAGGGCAAGCGCTGTCCTTGCGGTGGGGCATGTCATGGAGGACTCCTGGCGGCGGCTCATTGGGTGACGATGGCGCGCTGCATGGGCGCCAGCTTGGCCACCAGCTTGTTGGCGACACTGTTGGGCACGTTGTGGCGCTCCATGGCCAGCTGCAGGTCTTCGGTCAGCGCATTGAACATGGCGTTGGTGATCTTCAGGTCCTGGTGCACGGTGGTCATGTCGCGCACGGTGCCGACGCCATCCATGGTCTTGTCGCGGTATTTGCCGGTGTAGCGGCACGGCCCCCCGGCAAACTCGCACAGCTGCTCCTGCAGGCGCACGCTCAGCTGCGCCATGTCGAAGTCGGCGAAATTGTCCTTGATGCGCGGATCGGCCAGCACCAGCGGAATGAAGGTATCGACGATTTTTTGGATGCCTTCCTTGCCGCCCAGTTGCCGATAGACGGCATCATCCGTATAAGGGGTTTGCGCCACGGCCAGCGCTGACGCCAGCAGCAAGCCCGCCATGCCGGTCGCTGCGCGGATCAATCGTTTCATGTCGGGTCCTTGACTGGAGTGTTACTCCGACAATCTACCAGCTTCCGGACCGCAAACTGCCTTTTGTTTGCCTGAAAACAAGACTTTCGAACTGCCAGTTGTTGCTTTAAAGCACGCGCACGATCGCTGACGCCTCGGTGGCGTCAGCCCCAGCGGATTGGCGCCTTGCCGTGGGCGGCCAAGTAGGCGTTGGTGCGCGAGAACGGCTTGCTGCCAAAAAAACCCTTGTGGGCCGAGAACGGCGAAGGATGGGGTGACGTGATCACCAGGTGCCTGCCGGGATCGATCAGGCTGCGCTTGGCGATCGCGTAACTGCCCCACAGGATGAATACCAGTCCCTCGCGCTGATCGGCTAAGCGAGCGATGGCGCTGTCGGTAAAGGTTTCCCATCCCTTGTTCGCGTGCGAGCCGGCCTGGCGCGCGCGCACGGTCAGCACGCTGTTGAGCAGAAACACACCCTGCACGGCCCAGTCGCTCAAGTCGGTCTGGCGCCGCTCGATGCCGAGGTCGTCGCGCAACTCCTGGAAGATGTTTTGCAGACTGGGCTGCGCACGGTGTCCATCCGGCACCGCGAAGCAGAAACCCATGGCTGCACCGGGCGTGTGGTACGGGTCCTGGCCGAGGATGACCACCTTGACGTCGTCAAACGGCGTCAGGTCAAAGGCGCGGAAGATGTTCTTGCCAGCGGGGCAGCAAGGCCCGGCGGCGTACTCGTCCTTCACGAACGCGGTCAGCGCCTGCCAGTATGGCTGGTCGAACTGGTCCTGCAGCTGCGCTTTCCAGGACGCTTCGATGCGCACGGTCATGGATGCAGCGGTGGCGGCAACGATTGTGCGACCGGTCTGGCCATCCAGATGTTTCCGCTCAGCGCATCGCTCTGGCGTGGTGCCGGTGCGGCTGCCAGCGCAGGCAGTCCCAGGCCGGGATTGACGATGACGATCTCCTCGCCGTAGGCGGCGCGGTTGATGCGCTCATCCGGCTGAAATTTCGCGGGCTGACACAGTGCTTCAGGGGTCATGACGACTGGCATACATCCTCCAAGGGCAAGCGCCTGAATATAGGGCAGCCGAGGGGGCGGTGCAAGCGGGGCAAGGCGCGCGACGGCGCCCTTGTGCGCGCTGGCGCACGGCCAGCGCGTTTTTTTACGCTGCGCTCAACCGGCTGCCGCCAGCACGTTGTGCGCCTGCACGTCCGCATGGTACGAGCTGCGCACCATGGCGCCCACGGCAGCGTGACCGAAGCCCATCTTGTACGCTTCTTCCTCGAACATCTTGAACACGTCCGGGTGCACGTAGCGGCGCACCGGCAGGTGGCTGTTCGAAGGCGCCAGGTACTGGCCGATGGTCAGCATGTCGATATCGTGCTCGCGCATGTCGCGCATCACCTGCAGGATTTCTTCGTCGGTCTCGCCCAGGCCCACCATCAGGCCGGACTTGGTCTTGACGTTCGGGTACAGGGCCTTGAAGTCCTTGAGCAGCTTGAGCGAGTGCAGGTAGTCGGCGCCGGGGCGCGCTTCCTTGTACAGGCGCGGCACGGTTTCGAGGTTGTGGTTCATCACGTCGGGCAGGCCGTCGGCGAAGATCGCCAGCGCCTTGTCGAGGCGACCGCGGAAGTCGGGCACCAGCACCTCGATCTGGGTCAGCGGCGACAGATCCTTGGTCTTGGTGATGCACTCGACGAAGTGGCCGGCGCCGCCGTCGCGCAGGTCGTCGCGGTCCACCGAGGTGATCACCACGTAGTTCAGGCGCAGCTTGGCGATGGTGTTGGCCAGGTTGATCGGCTCGTTAGCGTCGAGCGGATCGGGACGGCCGTGGCCGACGTCGCAGAACGGGCAGCGGCGCGTGCACTTGTCACCCATGATCATGAAGGTGGCCGTGCCCTTGCCGAAGCATTCGCCGATGTTCGGGCAGCTCGCCTCTTCGCACACGGTCACCAGCTTGTTCTCGCGCAGGATGTCCTTGATCTCGTAGAAGCGGCTCGACGCCGAAGCACCCTTGACGCGGATCCACTCCGGCTTTTTCAGCCGCTCCACCTGCTCGACCGGCACGATCTTGATCGGGATGCGCGAGGTCTTGCTGGCGCCTTTTTGCTTTTCGCTCGGGTTGTAAGCGGGAGTGCTGGAGGTGGTCTCGGTAGTCATATGGCTGCACGCCCTCGCGGGCTGGATTGGTTATCTAAGGTTGTACGGCAACAACGTCTAAGGCGGTTACGGATGCGGGGCGGTCTGGTCCAGCGCAGCAGCGAACACCCGTATCAATTCCTCGGCCAGCCGCTGCTGCACCTCGGCCAGTGTTGCCTGGGCGCCGACGGTGCGCATGTCGACCGTCTCGAGGCCGGCGTAGCCGCAAGGATTGATCCACGAAAACGGCGTCAGGTCCATCGCCACATTGAGCGACAAGCCATGATAGGTGCAGCCGTTGCCGCGTACTTTCAAGCCCAGCGCGGCAATCTTGGCGCCGCGCCGGGGGCCGTCCGCCATGTAGATGCCGGGCGCGCCGTCGATGCGCTCACCGGCAAGATTATACGCCGCTAATACACTGATGATCGCCTGCTCGATTTTATGGACGAACTGGCGCGCATACAGCTTGCCGCCGGGCTTGTTGCGACGCAGGTCCATCAGCAGGTAAATCACGACCTGGCCCGGGCCGTGATAGGTCACCTCGCCGCCGCGGTCGGTCTGGACCACGGGAATGGCAGCAGCACCGGCCAGCAGGTGGCCGCGGTCGGCGCCCAGCCCCAGCGTGAACACCGGCGGGTGCTCGACGATCCACAACTGGTCGCGCGTATCGGGCGTGCGGGCATCCGTGAACGCGCGCATGGCGGCAAACGTGGTGTCGTAATCGGCAACGCCGAGGTGGCGGATCTCGGGGGTGGTGGGGGACGTCATCGCGCCATTATAAATCAGCTGGCGTCGCCGCATCCGGCCAAGGCCGGCCCGATGCCGTCCCGGCCCCGGGTTCTGGTTAGTTTTGTTCACATGGTAAACATTGCTGTAGCGCCTACAGCTGCGGTATATTCGCTGTTTCTTGCGAGTTTTACTCACAAAGTTATCCACAGATCGATGAGCGCCAGCCGCCGCCTGCCGAATTTTTCCGCCCTGCGTGCTTTCGAGGCGGCGGCCCGCCACGAGAATTTCTCGCGCGCGGCTGACGAATTGCGCCTGACGCACGGCGCGATCAGCCACCAGGTGCGGGCGCTGGAACAGGACCTGGGCCGCCCGCTGTTCGTGCGGCATGGCAGACAAGTGAAAATAACTCACGAGGCACGACAGTTCGCCGAGTTTCTCGGCAAGACCTTCGAGGCTATCGGCAGCGCTGCCGATGCCCTGCGCCCGCCCATCGGCGCTGCGGCCACGCTGACGCTGGCGGCGCCCGCCTGGTTTGCCGCGCGCTGGCTGACCCCGAGGCTGGGAACCTTTATCGAGCAATATCCCGAGATCGCACTGGTATTGCAGACCAGGCCGGCGCCGCCGGACCTGGCGCGCGCGGGCATCGACGCGGCCATCGTGTTCGACCGGGGACGGCATCCGGGCATGGTGGTGGTGCATCTGATGGACGAAGTCTGCGACCGCGTGGCAGGTGTGCACCATGCCGCACGGGTGCAGGCGTTGCTGTCGCCGGAGCCGGCGGGTGCGGATTTGCTGGGCGCCGTATTGGCAGGGAAAGGAGAGGCGCTGTTGCACCGCGTGATGGCGGCGCCGGAGATTGCTGCTGGCCGCCTGGTCCGGCGTCCTGGCACGGCCACGCCGTGCGCAGAAGCCTATTACCTGGTGTCGCCGCAGGACGCGGCCGCCACAGCGCAGGTGGCGGCGCTCAGGCACTGGCTGGACGGCGAAGTCGCCGCCTTCCAGCGCCAGCAGAACATTACATGACGACCTTGACCATCGGGTGTGCCGACAGCTCGGCGTAGAGCGCGTCGAGCTGCGCGCGGCTGGTGGCGCGCACGGTCACGGTCAGGCCGGTGAAGTTGCCTTTCGACGAAGGCCGCACTTCCATTTTGCCTTCATGGAAATCCTGGTCGTGCTTTTGCACCACCAGCACGATGGTCGGTGCGAAGTCGATATGAGTCGGCCCCATCACCTTGATCGGAAAGTCGCTCGGGTACTCGATGAGGGACTCGGACGGTGGGATCGCTTGCATAATCATTCCAATCTATTAAGAAAACCGGCAGACATCAACGTGACGCCGCCAGCGAGCATTGTAGCCAAGTTGCCGGCCACGGGGCCAGACACCCATATGGGACCGCCGCGCGCAAAAAAAAGCCAGCCCGCAGGCTGGCAAAAACTATTTTCTCGGGAACACTGAAAATAGTCGGGGCAAACGGAGACGCAACAAGGTGCGGCGCGCAGCAGCCGCAGCAGGCAATGGCCGCGTGGCGCGGCGCCGAGCGATGGGATAACAGTAGGCAAAGTGTGACCGACCCGCCACCGGAATGTGACGAACCGCGTTGTCGGCCGTCTGAAACGCAGGATTCGGGGTTGAACCGTCAGCCGGTGCACGGCCCAATGGCAGCGACTGGCTACATCAGATTGCCGCGCAGACGATCGGGCCGGTTCTGGCGGACCGGGCAGGTTCACTGCGCGGCTGCGGCTGCGCGGCCGGCGGCGGGGCCGGGCGCGGGGTTGAAGATGCTCCTGCTGCTGGAGACATGGCCGCTGCAGCTGCGGCAGCTGGTCTTGCTGCGGCTTCGGCTGATCTTGTGGCGGCTGGAAGCATGGCCGCTCCAGTCGTCACGGCCAGCCCCGTGGCCGCTGGAAACGGGCTACATCAGGTTCTCGCACGGACGATTGGCCCGTTCTGGCGGACCGGGCTGGTTCATTGCGCGGCTGCGGGGCCTGGCGCGGGTTGAAAATGCTTCTGCTGCTGAAGACATGGCCGCTGCGGCTGCGGCAGTCGCGGCCGGTCCCGTGGCGGCTGGAAACGGGCTACATCAGGTTCTCGCGCGGGCGATCGGGCCGGTTCTGGCGGACCGGGGCTGGTTCACTGCGCGGCTGCGGCTGCGCGGCCGGTGGCGGGGCCTGGCGCGCGGGCTGAGGACGCTCCTGCTGTTGTGGACGCTCCTGGGGTGGCTGGAAGCGTGGTCGCTCAGGCTGCTGCGGACGGTCCTGTGACGGCTGGAAGCGTGGCCGCTCGGGTGGTTGCGGCCGATCCTGCGACGGCTGGAAGCGCGGCTGTTCCTGCTGCTGAGGTCGGTCTTGCGACGGCTGGAAGCGTAGCCGCTCCGGCGGTTGCGGCCGGTCCTGCGACGGCTGGAAGCGTAGCCGCTCCGGCGGTTGCGGCCGGTCCTGCGACGGCTGGAAGCGCGGCCGCTCCGACTGCTGCGCTGGTAGCAGCTGCGGCGGCTGCTGGGATGAGGGTTGCTGTTGCGAACGCCTGTCTTGCCAGCGCTGGCGACGGTCGTCCTCGTCGCGGCGGCGACGTTCCTCGTCCTCGCGCTGGCGGCGGTCGTTGTCATCGCGCTGGAAGCGATCGCGGGTATTACCGATCTCCAGCACCGGCGCCGGCATCCCTGCGCCAGTACCGGGACGTCCGCCATTGGGACGGGTGCGGATTTCGAGACCGACGTCGCGCGGGTTGATGGTCTGCGCCGGCGCGTCGGGGGTGCCGATCTGGTTCGGCGGCAAGGTACCGATGGTTTGCGGCCGGCCCTGACCACGCGACCAGCCCGGCTGTGGTTGCGGTTGCAGCTGTGGTTGCGGTTGCCCCTGTGCCGGTGGTTGCTGCGGTTGTACCTGCAGCGGTGCGGTCGAAATCACGCGGCCCGGGCGGGTGTCGTTGCGCAGCCCGTCGGTGCGGGGGGGATCGTCATCGCGCGGATGGCTGCCGTTGCGCGGCCATGCACCACGCGCATCCTCATTGCGCACGGTGTTGTCAGTGCGCGGGTTGCGGCTGCCCACCCATTCATTGCGCGGCCCGTCACCACGTGGATTGCTGCCGTTGCGCGGGTCGTTGTCGAACCGGTCGGGACGACCATCACCGTCGCGGTCTTGCCCGGCGCGACCGGCATCGAACCGGCCCGGACGGCCATTGCCGTCGTGGTCTTGCCCGGCGTGGCCGGCATCGAACCGGTCGGGACGACCATCACCATCGCGGTCTTGCCCGGTGCGACCGGCATCGAACCGGCCGGGACGACCATTGCCGTCACGATCTTGCCCGGCGCGGCCATGACTGTCGCGGTCCTGGCCAGCACGGCCGGCATCGAACCGGTCGGGGCGGCCATCGCCATTGCGGTCTTGCCAGGGGCGGCTGGGCTGGAGGCGGTCCGGGCCGGGCGGACGCGGCGGCGTGACCGGTGTGACCAGGCCGGGCTGCTGCGCGCGCGGCACCAAATGATCGCCGCGGTTGACGCGGATGATATGGCTTCCTTCGAACTGCGCGCGCGGCAGCACGGTCAGGCCGTTGCGATGGTCGCGCAGACGGTCGTCGCCACGGGGCGCGAACGACTTGCCCTGGTAGCTCCAGGCCAGGCGCTGTTCGTAGAAGGGAGGAACGCGGTAGGTCGGCACGAAGCGGTCGCGCGGTGTCAGCGGGTACCAGCCCAATCCGGGACCTGGCCCCTGGTGCGGATGACTGACGCCGCCCACCCAGCCGACCAGCGCCGGCGCCCACACGGGCCGGCCGGCCGGGCGGCCCGGTGCCCAGTACCAGCGCTGGCGCACCGTCACCCAGCGGCCGTAGTGCGACGGCGCATAGCCCCATGGCGCGTTATCGACCCAGGTCCAGCCCCACGGCGCCAGCCAGGTCCAGCGGCCGTCGCGGTAAGGCGCCCAGTCGGCGGCAACATTGCGCGGCGCCCACAAGGGACCGTACTCGACGCTCTGGGTCCAGCTGCCGTGGCGGTCCAGTTCTTCGTAGCCGGTGATGCCGGTGGAAATGTACTGGGTGGTGACCACGACCTCGGCCAGCCGGTCGCGCTCGTCGGCCCAGACGTCGAAGCCGTCACGGCGCGCCACCCGGGTGCGCACGTCCGCGCTGGTAATGTCCACCTGGCGGCCCGGATCGACGGTGACCGACGATCCGGCGCCATCGACCCGGGCGGTGCCGGCCAGCAGGCTGACCTCGGTAGTGTCGGGTACCCGCTCCACGTCCACCCGCAGCAGGCCCGGTTCGATCATGGTGATGCGCGCCTGCGGCGTGGTCAGCTCGAAGTCGCGCAGCAGGTCGGCATTGCGCACCCGGATGCTGACGCTGCCGTAGTTGAGGCGCAAGCGCAGCAGATTGTCATCGAGCTCGGCAATTTCGAGATCGGTGTCGCCGTCCAGCCGCACTGCCGTGGACCCGAGGCGAAACTCGGTGCGGGCGCCACTGGCAGTCACCAGGTGGCTGCCGGCCGTCACCGGCCAGTTGAGGCTGGCAACTACCGGCTGGTCTGCGCCGTTCAGGGTCACCTGGCCCTGGACGGCAGAAATCCGCCCCACCGCTGCCGGCAGGTCGATGTCTGCCTGGGCCTGGGCCTGGGCCTGGGCCTGGCTGCTCCAGCCGACCAGGGCGGCCAGCGCAAGAGTGGGGATGAAGTTCATGGCGTCTCCGGCGGTCGATATCGATTTAACGCTGCAACTCCCGGTTCGCCGACACCGGTTACAAATAATTTCAACTTTGGACCTGTACGCCGACGATCAGCCTGCCGCCGCACCGGCCCGTTTGACGAAGAACAGCGCCGTGCCCACCGCCATCAGCAAGCCGCCGAAGACGCGGTTCTGCTGCTTGACCGCGCGCGGGTCGCGGAAGAAGCGCTGCATCGACGCGGCCAGCAAGGCGTAGCCGTGCATCACCACCAGGTCGATCGCGCACATGGTGGCGGCCAGGATCAGCAGCTGCGGCAACAGCGGCGCGCCCTGGGTGATGAACTGCGGCAGCACCGCTACCATGAAGATGATGCCCTTGGGATTGGTGGCATTGGTCAGGAAGCCGGTCAGGAAGCGCTTGCGCGGCGACGGCACCACCACTTCGAGCTGGGCCGGCTGGGCGCCGACAGCCACCCGGGCGCGCCACTGCGCCAGGCCCAGGTAGATCAGGTACAGCGCGCCGATGGTCTTGACTACGTTGAACGCCACCTCGGACGCCATCAGCAGCGAACCGACACCGGCGCCGGCAATGAAAAAGATCAGCAGCAAACCGGTCTGCAGGCCGAGGATGGTGGTGCTGGCGCGCCGCAGCCCGTAGGACAGCCCGTGCGACATCGACAGCACGGCGCCCGAGCCGGGGGAGATGGCAATAATGCAGGCAGCAACAAAAAATCCCAGCCAGACGGCAAAGCTCATGATGTGGTTCCAGTCCCGTAATCGACGCCCCCGGCAGCGAAATGCTGCGCGGTAACGCACATTGTAGCGGTGCTGCCATATCGTTGCCGGGTTGGCTTGGGTTAAACTTGTCGCTTCTATAAGGATAACGCGATGACCACTACCACCCTGCCCTCTGCCGAAGGAAGCCGCTGATGGCCGGCACCAGCCTGTTGGCGCTGCTCGACGACATCGCCACCATCCTCGACGACGTCACCGTGATGAGCAAGGTGGCCGCCAAGAAAACCGCCGGCGTGCTCGGCGACGACCTGGCGCTCAATGCGCAGCAGGTCAGCGGCGTGCGCGCCGCCCGCGAACTGCCCGTGGTGTGGGCAGTGGCGGTCGGTTCGCTCAAGAACAAGGCGATCCTGGTGCCGGCGGCGCTGGCGATCAGCGCCTTCCTGCCGCAGGCGATCACGCCGCTGCTGATGGTGGGCGGCCTGTACCTGTGCTTCGAGGGTTTCGAAAAAATCGTCCACAGCGTGCTGCACAAGGAGGAAAAGGCCGCGCGCAAGCAGCAGCTGGTGGCGGCCGTGGCCAATCCCGAGGCCGACCTGGTGGTGCTCGAGCAGCAAAAGATCAAGGGCGCCGTGCGCACCGACTTCATCCTGTCGGCCGAGATCATCGTCATCGCGCTCGGCAGCGTGGAAGGCAAACCGTTCCTGGAACAGGCGCTGGTGGTGGCCATGATCGCCATAGTGATGACGGTCGGCGTGTACGGCATCGTGGCCGGCATCGTCAAGATGGATGACGCCGGCCTGTACCTGAGCAAACTGGGCAGCGCCGTCGTGCGCGCGGTGGGCCGCTTCCTACTGAACGCCGCGCCGGTGCTGATGAAAATCCTGTCGGTGGTCGGCACGGCTGCCATGTTCATGGTCGGCGGCGGCATCCTGGTGCACGGCATACCGGGCAGCCACGACCTGCTGCACCACGCCCAGCAGGCCGCAGGCGCCGTGGCAGGGCTGGGCCCGGTACTGGCCCTCCTCGCCGAGCCCGTCATCAATGCCGTGGCCGGGCTGGTGGCCGGCGCGCTGGCGCTGGCGGTGGTCGGCGGGGCCGGCAAGCTGTGGCGCTCGGTCCGGCGGGCCGGCTAGCGGCAGCAAAAAATCCGAACCTTGACGGAACGTTCCGACGGCCCGTCGCTCCAATCCCGATAGCACCGGGGAGGAGCAGATGGATGACAGGCATTTACGGCTGGCGCTGAACGCGGCGCGGATGACGATCTGGGACAGCGTCATCGGCGATGGCACGGTGCTGGGCAGCACCGTCCATTGGCAGGCCGGGGGCACAGCCCTGCTGGGCCTCCCCCCCGCGCCGCTGGCGCAGGCGTTTGCCGATTTCCTCACCTTCGTCCATCCCGACCACCGGGCCGAGCTGCTGCGCACCATGCAGGACGCGGTGGACCAGCGCACCGGCTACGACGTCGAATACCGCGTGGTGTGGGACGACGGCAGCATCCACTGGCTGGCCGGCAATGCGCTGGTGGCGTGCGACGAATCGGGCGCGCCGACCGGCACGCTGGGCATCGTCTGGGACATCACCGAGCGCAAGCTGACCGAGCAGGCCACTGCGCGCGACCGCGAAATGGCAGCGGTAACGCTGCGTGCCATCGGCGAAGGCGTGATCACCGTCGATGCGCTGGGCCGGACCGAGTACCTGAACCGCAGCGCCGAACAGATGACCGGCTGGGGCAACGACGAGGCGCGCGGCCAGGCCATCGCCGTCACCCTGCCGCTGGCCGACCAGGCCGGCGTGGCGCTGACCGAACACGTGGCGCTGCAATGCCTGCGGCTGCAACAGACAGTGACGCCGGCAGCGGACAACCAGCTGCTCACGCGCGAGGGACGGCGCATCGCGGTCGAAGAATCGGCCTCGCCGATCTGGTCCGACGGCGGCGCCCTGCTGGGTGCGGTGGTGGTGTTCCGCGACGTCAGCCACGAGCGCAAGCTGACCCGGCAATTGTCTTGGAACGCCAGCCACGACACCCTCACCGGCCTCATCAACCGGCGCGAATTCGAGGCGCGCATCGCCGAGGCGCTGCGCAGCGCCAAGGAGGAGGACCATGTGCACACCATCCTGTACATGGACCTCGACCAGTTTAAGATCGTCAACGACACCTGCGGCCACGCCGCCGGCGACCTGCTGCTGCAACTGCTGGCGCGCATGCTGCAAACCCATATGCGCCATGCCGACACGCTGGCGCGCCTCGGTGGCGACGAACTCGGCGTGCTGCTGCCGCGCTGCCCGATCGACCAGGCGCGCCAGCTCGCCGACAAGCTGCGCCAGTCGGTGCGCAATTTCCGCTTCGCCTGGCAGGGCCACACGTTCGAGCTCGGCGTAAGCATCGGCATGGTCGCGGTGACGCGGCACAGCAAGTCGATGACGGCACTGCTGGTCGCGGCCGACCAGGCCTGCTACCTGGCCAAGGAAAGCGGACGCAACCGCGTGCACGAGTACCGCGAATCGGACCAGCGGCTGGTGCGTCGGCTGGGCGAAATGCAGTGGGTGTCGCGGCTGAACCAGGCGTTCGAACAGCAGCACTTTCGCCTGTACACGCAGCCGATCGTGGGATTGAACGAGCGCGGCCACGACCACGTGGAAGTGCTGATCCGCCTGCAGCCCGCTAGCGGCGGCCTGATCAAGCCCGGCGCCTTCATTCCGGCGGCCGAGCGCTACGACCTGATGACCGCCATCGACCGCTGGGTGATCCGCGCCGTCTGTCGCCATGTGGGCCATGCTGCCGCCGGCGAGGTGATGCCGCTCGATTACTCGATCAACCTGTCCGGCAGCTCGCTCGGCGACGAGGACTTGCATGACTACATCGTCGCCCAGTTCCGCGAATTTCGCGTGGCGCCGCACCACATCTGCTTCGAGATCACCGAGACGGCAGTGATCGCCAACCTGATGCGGGCCCAGGATTTCATGGGCAAGCTGCGGGCCCTGGGCTGCCGCTTTTCGCTCGACGACTTCGGCAGCGGGCTGTCGTCGTTTGCCTACCTGAAAGCGCTGCCGGTGGACTTTCTCAAGATCGACGGCGTGTTCGTGCGCGACATCGCCACCAATTCCGTCAACCGCGCCATGGTCAGGGCGATCAACGAGGTGGGCCACGTGATGGGCCTGCGCACGGTGGCCGAATACGTGGAAAACGCTGCCACGCTGGCCGTGGTGCGCGAACTGGGCCTCGATTACGCCCAGGGTTACGCGGTCGGCACCCTGCAGCCGCTGGCAGCGTGACAACCCAAGGCACGCATGATGCCGCGCCGGCAATCCGGCCTATTTTGATCTACATCAATAAATTTGCGCGCCGGACTCCGTACACTGGTCACACTTATTGTGATAGAGCAACAACCGCCGGAGAGTCAGATGCGCAACAACCAACCCGTCAGCCACCGCGAAGTGGATGTCCTCGACGATCAGGCGATCGTCTCCAAGACCGATTTGCAGGGCAATATCGTCTATGTCAATCCGTACTTCGAACAGATCAGCGGCTACACGGCCGAAGAGCTGATCGGCGCGCCGCAAAACATCGTGCGCCATCCCGACATGCCGGCGGCCGCGTTTGCCGACCTGTGGGCATCGATCAAGAGCGGCACGCCGTGGACCGGCATCGTCAAGAACCGCTGCAAGAACGGCGACCATTACTGGGTGCGCGCCAACGTCACGCCGATCCGCGAACACGGCAAGACCATCGGCTATATGTCGGTGCGGGTCAAGCCCGAGCGGCGCCAGGTGGCCGAAGCCGAGCAGGCCTACCAGGCCCTGCGCGAAGGCGGCAGCGGCAGCGGCAGCGGCAGCCGCATCCGCATCAGGAACGGCCAGCTGATCCGGTCCGGCCTGGTGCACCTGCTGGCGCGGCTGTCGCACGTGTCGCTGGCGATGCGCATCTGGCTGGCCACCAGCGTGGTCAACCTGCTGCTGCTGGGCGTGTGCGTGGCAGCGCTGCTGGGCAGCGAGGGCCACCGCTACGCGATTTTCGGCGCCACCTTCGTCGGCCTGCTGATCAATGTCTTCCTGTGGTACACGCTGCGGGTGTCGATGCTGGTCCCGCTCAAGCAGGCGCTCGACGGTGCGCGGTCGATCGCAGCCGGCGACCTGACGGCATCGTTCGACACCGACGCCACCGACGAGGTGGGCCAGCTGCTGCGCGCGCTGCAGCAGATGAACAGCAACCTGATCGCCACCATCCGCGACGTGCGCATCAACGTCGAGACCATGGCCGTGGCCACGCGCCAGATCGCCGCCGGCAACGCCGACCTGTCGGGCCGCACCGAAGCACAGGCCGCCAGTCTTGAAGAAACGGCGTCGTCGGTCGAGCAGTTCTCGGCCACCGTCAAGCAGAATGCCGACAATTCGGCGCAGGCCAACGCACTGGCGGTGAGCGCGTCCGAGGTCGCCGTGCAGGGCGGCGAGATCGTGTCCGACGTGATTGCCACCATGGATGAAATCAACACGGCGTCGCGCAAGATCGTCGACATCATCGGCCTGATCGAAGGCATCGCGTTCCAGACCAATATCCTGGCGCTGAACGCCGCCGTGGAAGCGGCGCGCGCCGGCGAACAGGGCCGCGGCTTCGCGGTGGTGGCCGGCGAAGTGCGCAACCTGGCCCAGCGCAGCGCCACCGCCGCCAAGGACATCAAGCATCTGATCGATGTCTCGGTCGGCAAGGTCAGCGCCGGCATGGTGCAGGTGGACCGCGCCGGCGCCACCATGCAGCAGGTGGTGACGGCCGTGCAGCAGGTGACCGCCATCATGCGCGACATCTCGGTCGCCTCGCACGAGCAGAGCATCGGCGTCGACCAGGTCAACTCGGCGATCGCCCACATGGACCAGGTGACGCAGCAGAATGCGGCGCTGGTCGAGGAGGCGGCAGCGGCCACCGCCAGCCTGGCCGTGGAAGCGGGCAGCCTGACGCAGGCGGTCAGCCTGTTCAAGTTCGGACGGGCGCCGTCGCGGGCCAGGGCTGCTGCGGGCCAGGGCGCCCGGACGCCGGCCGCACAACGCCGCCTGGCCGCTTGAGCGTCATCATGTCTGCCGCCAGCTCCACCGCATCGGCTGTCGATGCCATCGAATTCGACGCCACCATCATCGCCAAACTGAGTCAGTCGGGGCCGCGCTACACCTCGTATCCGACCGCCGACCGGTTTGCGTCCGACTTCGGCTACGGCCAGTTCCTGGAAGCGGTGGCGGGCCTGCGCCTGCGCCGCAGTCCGCGCCCGCTGTCGCTGTACATCCACGTGCCGTTCTGCGACACCATCTGCTACTACTGCGGCTGCAACAAGATCGTCACGCGCGACCGCAGCAAGGCCGCCACCTACCTCGGCTACCTGAAGCAGGAACTCGACATGCAGGGCCGCCTGTTTGCCGGCATCGGCCAGGTCGAGCAGCTGCACTTTGGCGGCGGCACGCCCACCTACCTGAACGATCGCCAGATGGGCGACCTGATCGACCATCTGCACCGCAATTTCGATTTTGCGCCCGATGCGCTGGGCGAGTATGCGATCGAGATCGACCCGCGCACCGTCACCCCGGCGCGCATCGGCGTGTTGCGCGCGCAAGGCTTCAACCGCATCAGCCTGGGCGTGCAGGATTTCGAGCCCGACGTGCAGCAGGCGGTCAACCGCATCCAGCCCGAGGCCGACACCCGCGCCGTGATGGACGCTGCGCGCGACGCCGGCTTCCGCTCGATCAGCATCGACCTGATCTACGGCCTGCCCAGACAGTCGATCGACAGCATGGCGCGCACGCTGGACAAGGTGATCGCCGCCAGCCCCGACCGCATCGCGCTGTACAACTACGCCCACCTGCCCCACCTGTTCAAACCGCAGCGCCGCATCGCGGCGGCCGAGCTGCCCAGCGCCGCCGTCAAGCTCGAGCTGCTGGCGCTGTGCATCGGCCGCCTGTGCGCGGCCGGCTATGTGTACATCGGCATGGACCATTTTGCCAAGCCCGGCGACGAGCTGGCCGTGGCCCAGCGCCAGGGCCGTCTGCAGCGCAATTTCCAGGGCTATTCCACCCGGGCGGAGGCCGACCTGATCGCCTGCGGCGTGTCGGCCATCAGCGCCATCGGCGCCACCTACAGCCAGAACGAGAAGACGCTCGACGCCTATTACGAAAAACTCGATGCCGGCGTGCTGCCGGTCACGCGCGGGGTCCGGCTCGATCACGACGACCTGCTGCGCCGCCTGGTGATCCAGCGGCTGATGTGCCATTTCGAGCTGTCGGTGGCCGCGCTGGAACAGGCGTTTCCGATCACGTTCAGCCACTACTTCGCGGCCGAGCTGGAACGGCTGCAGACGTTCGTGGACGATGGCCTGCTTACCATCGACCGCCAGTGGCTCAGTGTCACGCCCAGGGGGCGGCTGGTGATCCGCAATATCTGCATGGTGTTCGACCGTTACCTGGCCACGGCGCACCCCGACGGCGCCCGGCCGCTGCGCTATTCGACTACCATCTGACCACCATCTGAGCGGCGCGAGCCGCCGGCTCAGAGTTCCGTTCGGAGCTCGAACAGTTCGGGGAACAGCACCACGTCGAGCATCTTGCGCAGGTAGTTGACGCCGTCCGTGCCGCCCGTGCCCATCTTGAAGCCGATCACGCGCTGCACGGTGGTCACGTGGCGGAAGCGCCACAGCCGGAACGCCGTTTCCAGGTCCACCAGCTTTTCGGCCAGCTCGTACAGCGGCCAGTACCGGTCGGTATTGCGGTACACGGTGGTCCACGCGGCCTTGACCGACGCATCTGAGCGTATCGGCTGGTCCCATGGCCCGGCCAGACGGGCGGCATCGACCGCCAGGCCGCTGCGGGCCATCACCAGGATGGCCTGGTCGTAGATCGACGGCTGCGCCAGCGCGCGCTCAAGCAGCGTGTATGCCTCGGGCTTGTGCCGGTGCACTTGCAGGTGGGTGGCGTTCTTGTTCCCGAGCAGGAATTCGATCTCGCGGTACTGGTGCGACTGGAAGCCCGACGAGGCGCCCAGATAGGGGCGGATCGCCGTGTATTCGGGCGGCGTCATGGTGGCCAGCACATCCCAGGCGTGCACCAGCTGGTTCATGATGGCGGCCACGCGCGCCAGCATCTTCATGGCGGCCGGCAGCTGGCCGGCGGCGATGTTGTCGCGCGCGCCGTGCAGTTCGTGCAGCATCAGCTTCATCCACAGCTCGCTGGTCTGGTGCTGGATGATGAACAGCAGCTCGTTGTGCTCGGGCGAGCGCGGGTGCTGGGCGGACAGGATGGTGTCGAGCGACAGGTAGTCGCCGTAGCTCATGTCCGCGCTGAAGTCGAGCTGCGCGCCGTGATAACCGGCGGCCGGCGCAGCGGCGTCCGAGGTATCGGCTGCATCGCCGGCGGCGACGCCGGAAGATAACGGGCATGTCATGGCGTGCTCCCGGGCTCAGGTCACGGCGCCGCGTGCGGCGTCGATCTGGTAGTCGCTGCGGTCCAGGATATCCTTCAACACCATCACCGCCTGCCACACGTCCTGGTACGTCGTGTACAGCGGCGTAAAGCCGAAGCGCATCACGTGCGGCTCGCGGTAGTCGCCGATCACACCGCGTGCGATCAGGGCCTGCATCACGGCATAACCATGCGGGTGCATCACGCTGACCTGGCTGCCCCGCTCGGCGTGCGCGCGCGGCGTGATCAGTTCGAGCGGGTGGCCGGCGCAATATTGTTCGAGCAATGCGATGAACAGGTCGGACAAGGCCAGCGACTTGGCGCGCAGCGCGGCCATCGACGTGTGCTGAAAAATCTCCAGGCCGCATTCGACCAGCGCCAGCGACACCACCGGCTGGGTGCCGCACAGCGCCCGGCCGATGCCGGCCACCGGCGCGTACGACGGCTGCATGGCGAACGGCTGGCGGTGGGTCCACCAGCCGGTCAGCGGTTGCGAAAACCGTGCGTGGTGGCGCCGGGGCACCCAGATGAAGGCCGGCGCGCCGGGGCCGCCGTTCAGGTATTTATAGGTGCACCCGACCGCGAAGTCGGCGTTGGCGTCGTTCAGCGCCACCGGCACCGCGCCGGCCGAATGGGCCAGGTCCCAGATCGCCAGTGCGCCGGCCGCGTGGATCTGCGCCGTGGTGGCGGCCATGTCGAACATGCGGCCGGTACGGTAGTTGACGTGGGTGAGCATCACCACCCCCACCTGCGCCCCGGCCTCGCCCGACAGCGCTTGCGGCAGGTCGGCCCACGAATCGAGCAGCTTCAGCTGGTAGCCGCGCTCGAGCCAGCCGAGCAGGCCTTCGGCCATGTACAGATCGCTGGGAAAATTGTCGCGCTCGGTAACGATCACGCGCCGGCCCGCGCGCGCCGGATCGTCGGCCTGCAGCTTGATCGCGGCCGCCAGCGCCTTGAACAGGTTGACCGACGTGGTATCGGTGACCACCACCTCGTCCGCCTCGGCGCCCACCAGCGGCGCCAGCAGCTTGCCGAGCCGACGCGGCAGATCGTACCAGCCGGCCGTATTCCAGCTGCGGATCAGATCGTCGCCCCACTCGGCAGTAATCACCTGCTGGGCCCGCTGCAGCGACGCCCTGGGACGCGCGCCCAGCGAATTGCCGTCGAGGTAAATCACGCCATCAGGCAAGGCAAATTGTGCGCGCTGGCCCGCCAGCGGATCGGCCGCATCGAGCGCCAGGCAATCTTGTTCGGTGGTCATCAACAATCCCGTCATCACTATGGAAACCCTATTGTAAAACCTCGTTCGCGGTCAGCTCCGCCATCTGGACCCGCGCCCGTCGCCAATCTACCCCAGTCCTGCGCGCGGCGTCGACATGTCCGCCACACTGGGTCCCCGCCTGCGCAGGGACGACGCTTTTTGGCCAACAACATCAATACTTTTCTCTTCACTTAACCGCATGAGGATCTGCCCCCGAGGTGATGGCTTTCAGGGTGTGCGGTTCGAGCAGCGTGATGTCGCGGTTGCTCACGCGGATCAGTCCCTCCTTCTTGAATTTCGACAGCAGCCGACTGATGCTTTCGATGGTCAGGCCCAGGTAGTTGCCGATTTCTTCGCGCGACATGCGCAGCTGGAAGGCGTTGGGGGCATAGCCGCGCGCTTCGTAGCGCGACGACAGGTTGACCAGGAAGGCGGCCAGACGGCGCTGGGCCGCCATATTGCCGAGCAAGAGCATCACGCTTTGTTCGCGCGTGATTTCCTGGCTCATCATGCGGTGGAAGTGGCGCAGCAGGGTCGGCATCTCGGCCAGCAGCTGCTGCAACGTGGCGAACGGGATTTCGCACACCTCGCTGTCTTCCAGCGCCACCGCCGTGCAATGGTGCAGATCGGTGCTGATGGCGTCCATGCCCAGCAGCTCGCCGGCCATCTGGAAGCCGGTGATCTGCTCGGCGCCATCGCGGTTGACCTGGCTGGTCTTGAAGTGGCCGAGGCGGATCGCGTACAGGTTCTGGAAGCCATCGCCGGTGCGAAACAGCGGCTGGCCGCGCGCGACCTTGCGGCGCCGGCCGATGATCTGGTCGAGCCGGTCCATGTCTTCGTTACCCAGTCCCATGGGCAAGCACAGCTGATGCATGCTGCAGGTGGCGCAGCTGGCCTTGAGGATGTCGAGTGTGGCGCCGGGCAGCACCAGCGACGGCAGGTCTCTGATCATGACCGATAGTGTAGTCCATCAGCGGTAATTGTTGGGCGATGGCGCAGCATCGCCTGGGGGTATTGCCGTGCTTTCGACACTTGCACGATGCCAGTAACAGCGGGGAAAAAATATTCCGGCAGCATGCACCGTCGTGCGGCCGGCCGATGCGCTAGACTGCTTGCCGTTGTTGCCGATTCCTGCACACCCGCACAAGAGATGATGACCATGAAGCTACGCCGTTGCGCCGTGTTGTACCTCGAACCCCGCGAAGAACTGGACATCGACTGGGCCGCCCTGTTTGCCGGCACCAGCACGCTGGCGGCCAGCACCCGCTGGCTGGCGCTGGCGCCCCACCTGGACCGCGAGATCGAGGTCGATGCGGCCGACCTGGCGGCCCTGGGCGCTGTCGGCGCTTCGGTCTGGACCGAGCGCGACACTGTCCTGCGGCACCACGACGCCGCCGTCGTGGACCGGCTGCTGGGCCATGGCCTGCTGCTGGCGCAGGCGCAGCAGGAACAGGAACAGGAACAAGCAAGCCAGCAGGAGCAGTCTGGCGCCGGTCCGCTCGACATCCTGCGCGCACGCGACGAGACCCTGCGCGCGCAGCACTGGCGGCCGCTGGCGGCGCTGGCCCATACGTTCTCGCGCTGGCGCGACGTGCGCAGCGATACCGGCATGGAAGCGCCGAGCTTTGACGAACTGCTCGCCCGCCACGGCAATCCGCCGCCGCCGGTGCAGCAGGTGACGGGCAGCGCGCCGGCGGTGCCGCTGCCTGCGGCCGAGCCCGGGGTACTGGACGCGGTGCTGCTGCGCCGTTACACGGGACGCAACTACGACACCGGCGCCAGCCTGCCGCTGGCGGTGGCGGCGCGCCTGCTGCAGCGCACCTTCGGCGCCCAGGAGCTGCGCCACGTCGGCCCGCACGCCAACGTCCTGAAAAAGACCAGTCCGTCGGGCGGCGGCCTGCATCCGGTCGAGGCCTTCGTGCTGGTGCAGCGGGTCGCCGGCCTGGCGCCGGGCCTGTATCACTACCATCCGCTCGACAACACGCTGCTGCCGCTGCGCGCCGCCACGCCGGAGCAGGCGGCAGCGCTGGCAATGCAGATGGTGGCCGATCAGCACTGGCTGGCCGACGCGGCGCTGCAGGTGGTGATGGTGGGACGGGTGGAGCGCTCGTTCTGGAAGTACCGCAATCACCAGAAAGCCTACCGCGCCATGTCGCTCGACGCCGGCCACCTGTCGCAGACGTTTTATCTGCTGGCGGCGGAAGCCGGCTTGCCGGCGTTTATCACGGCCGCCATCAACGACATCGATATCGAGAACATGCTGGGACTGGACCATCTGCGCCACGCGGTGATCGCGGTGTGCGGCTGTGGCGTGGCCACGACCGGCGCGCGCGAGATGGTGGAACTGCGCTATGGTGAAACGGGACTCGGCCAGGCAAGCGCCTAGCCGGGCGACCTCAGGAAGCCAGGCGCGCGGTCGAGATGCCCGACAGCAGGAACAGCACCATCGACCGTTCGCCGGCCTGCTTGCTTTCGAGCGCAGCATGGTCGGCAGCGACGAGCTGCTTGGCAGGCAGGGTGCGCGCGGCTGGCACCTTGGCCGGATCGAGCTCGATGCCGAGCGCGCGCAGGGTGCGCACGGGATCGCCCAGCATGCGGTCGCGGAAATCGTCATCGGTGGCCAGCTTTGCCAGCATGGCGCTGAGTTGATCGACAGTTTTTTTCATGATCGGTTGCTCCATAAGGGGTGGATAAAGACAACGCGGTACGTCCTCATGCTACCGCGAACGTGCTGCCCTTTACAACGCATTTAACTGTCGCGGGCCAGATGGTCGCGCACCGCCGCCAGGACCGCCGTCAATGCCGCATCGAATGCCGACAGCGCGTCGGCCACCTGGTCCGGGGCATTGCGCAACCGCGATTCGAGGGCGTCGCTACACTGGTGCAATGCGCCCATCGACAAGTTGGCGGCCGCGCCCTTGACCTTGTGCGCCAGCAGTACTGCATCGTCGGGATGGCCGTCGGCGATCGCGGCCGCGAGTTGCGCCGGCAGCGTTGCAAATTCCTCCGCAAATTTTTGCAGCAACACCGCCAGCAGCGGGCGGTTGCCGCCCAGGCGCGCCAGCGCAGCGCCGGTATCGATCACGCTCGCGCTGCCCTGCCCCTGCCCCTGCCCCTGACCCTGCATCTGCTCCGGGCCGTGCTCAAATGCCGGCCCCTGCACCGCGCCGTGCTCGAATCCCTGACCCTGCACCGGGCCGTGCCCCGATGCCTGCGCCGGACCGCGCGCCGACGACGATGCCGCGCCGTCCTGCGGTGCCGGCGGCGACGGCGGTGCTGCGCGGCCGCCGATCCAGCCGGCCAGCACCTCGAACAGCCGTTCCGGCTCGACCGGCTTGGTGATGTAATCGTTCATGCCCATGGCCAGGCTGTTTTCGCGAAAGCCCGGCACCGCGTGCGCCGTCATGGCGATCACCGGCAGGTGCGCCGCCGAATGCCGTGCACGGATCAGCGCAGTGGCTTCGTAGCCATCCATTTCCGGCATCTGGATATCCATCAGCACCGCGTCGTACCGGCCGGCTTCGACCATGCGCACGGCCTCCATGCCGGTGGCAGCCAGGTCCACCTGCACGCCGCCGCCGACCAGCACCTCGCGCGCCACCTGCTGGTTGATCGGATTGTCGTCGACCACCAGCACGCGCGCCCCCGCCAGGCGCTGCGCCGCTACCGACAACGCACGCGCTGGCGGCGGCAGCGCCGGCGCGGTGGCGGCCAGGCCCAGTGCCTGCGCCAGTGTGCGCAGCATGCGCAGGCGGCTGACCGGCTTGGCCAGGAAGTGCTCGATACCGAGCTGGCCGGCGCTGCGCATGGCTGCCTCGCGGCCGTATTCGGCCGACATCACCACGATCGCAGGTGCCCCGCGCGCCTGGCGCAACCGCTGCACCATGGCGCCGCCCTCGGTCGCCGGCAGGTCCCAGTCCAGCACCACCACGTCCACCGGCGCTGCCAGCGTCGCCATTTCCTCTGCTGCCGCATCGGCAGAGGCGGCGGTGGTCACCAGCAGGCCGGCGTCGCGCAGCTGCTGGTCGAACATGGTCCGCACCATCGCGCTGTCATCGACCACCAGCACCCGCGTGCCGGCCAGCGCCGCCAGCAGGGCTGGCGGGTCGCCGTCATGCGCCGGCAGGCCGGGCAAGGCGATGGCGAAATCAAAACGGCTGCCGCGCGCCGGCGTGCTCTCGACGCCGATCACGCCGCCCATGGCGCGCACCAGCTGCTGCGAGATCGCCAGTCCCAGCCCGGTGCCGCCATACAGGCGCGTGGTGCTGCTGTCGGCCTGGCTGAACGCGTGGAACAGCGCTTGCTGCTGCTCGGCGCTGATGCCGACGCCGCTGTCGGTCACGCTGAAGCGCAGGCGGTCCGCAGCGGCACCGGCGTCCCGCGTGACCTGCAGCGCGATCTCGCCGCGCGCGGTGAACTTGAGGGCATTGCCGACCAGGTTGATCAGCACCTGGCCCAGCCGCAGCGGATCGCCGGCCAGGCGGCGCGGCACATCGGGCGCGGCCCAGACCACCAGTTCCAGGCCTTTTTCTGCCGCGCGCCACGAAAACAGGTCCGCCACCTGCTCGAGCACGTCCGCCAGGTCGAACGGCACGCTTTCCAGTGTCAGCTTGCCGGACTCGATCTTGGAGAAATCGAGCACGTCGTCGATGATGCCGAGCAGGTTCTTGCCGGCGCGGTTGATCTTGTGGAAGTAGTCGCGCGGCTTGGCGGCCAGGTCGAGCTGCGCACCGAGGCCGGCAAAGCCGAGGATGGCGTTCATCGGGGTGCGGATCTCGTGGCTGATATTGGCCAGGAAGTGGCTCTTGGCCCGGGTGGAGGCCTCGGCATCGGCGCGCGCCTGCTCGATGGCGCGGATCGCATCGGCCTTCTGGAAGGCCGAGATGAACGGTTCCCTGAGCGCCTTGAACATGTCCAGGTCGGCCGCGGCGAACGGCTGCTGCTGGGCAAACACCAGAAAGCCCTGCACCTGCTCGCAGCTGCCGATGCGCAGGGCCAGCACGGTGCCGCCCTGGCTCAGGTACATGCCCGCCATCACCGTCTCGGCGCCATCGACCAGCAGCGCTCGGGCCTCGGCCAGGCTCATGGCCGCGCCCGCCGCCACCGGGCCGCGCTGCCAGCTGGCCTGCACCTGCAACTGCTCGGCGCCCGGCGCGCGGATCAGTGCACAGGCGCCGCTGACGACGCCAATGGTGCTGGACTCGCGCAGGATGGTCTGCAGCAGCGCATCGACATCGAGCTGGTCGTTGATCGACTTGACGATGGCATATACCCGCGCCAGGTGGCGGGTGTGGGCGCGCACTTCGTGCTGCAACTGGATCTTCGCGGACTCGAGCTGGCGGATGCGCCAGCGGTACAGTCCCCAGCCCAGCAGCACGATGCCCAGCGCCGCGCCGGTGCGCGCCCACCAGGTCTGGTACCAGGCCGGCAGGAAGTGCAGCGTCATGGTCAGTTCGTGCGGGCTCCAGACCCCTTCGCGGTTGCTGCCGCGCAGGTGCAGGCGGTAGGTGCCCGGCGCCACGTTGGCGTAGGTGGCCACGCGGTGGCTGGCATCGGCTTCGACCCAGTCCTGGTCGTAGCCTTCGAGGCGAAACCCATAACGGTTGCGGCTGCTGGCGGAATAGTCGAGCGAGGCGAGTTCAATGTTGACATTGCGGGTACCGGCCGGGATTTCCAGGCCGCGGCTGCCTGCTGCCAGCAACGGCGCGGCTGCCACCTGGCGGTAGTCGAGCTCGACGCTGCTGACCGCCAGCTGCGGCTGATACGTCCAGCGCTGTACCGGCGCCTGCTGCGCCACCACGTAGCCGCCCGACGTGCCGAACACGGTCTCGCCCTGGGCGGTGCCGGCGCCGGCGCCGCCGAAATAGGCCTGGAACACCAGGCCTTCGGCACGCCCGAACAGCGCGACGCGCAGCGTCTCCGGATCGATCCGGGCAATGCCGTTGCCGCCCGATGCCCACATCTGGCCGCTGGCATCGCGCCGCAGGAAACTGGCGACCCTGCCGGGCAGGCTGTTGCCGAGCGCCAGACGCAGAAAGCGCGGCGTGCCGTCGGCAGTGCGGCCGTCGAGGATGGCGATGCCGCCGCTGTTGCTGGCCACCCACAGCCGGCCGCGGCCATCATAAGCGAGCGCATTGATCAGGCCCGCCGGCAAACCGTCGCTGCGCGCGGGCGCCACCGCGATCTGCTCGGCGCGGCCGGTGGCCGGATCGAGAAGGTTCAGGCCGTTGCGGGTGCCGACCCACAGCTTGCCTTCGGGCGCGGCCAGCAGGGCGGTGATGCGGCTGTCGGTGAGGGCGCCGCTGGCGGCAGGCCCCTGGTGGTAGGCCGTGACCGTGGCGGCGCGCGGATCGTAGCGCAGCAGGCCGTTTGGCGTGCCCAGCCATAATTCGCCGTCACGGCGCAGGATGCTGCCGATGCGCGGCAGCGGCTCCTGGTAGGGCAGCGGCACCTGCCGTACCCGGCTGCCCAGGCCGCTTGTGTGGTACAGCCCGCCAAGGGTGCCGATCCACGCCTCGTTCGGCTCGGCTTCGGTCATGGCCAGGACCAGGCTGCCGGGCAGGGCGGTGGCGGGCTGCGCCGGATCGGGCCGCAGGCCGGCGCGCCGGCTGCCGTCCGCTGCGATCAGGTCGATGCCCTGGTCGGCCAGCGCCACCCACAAGCGCCCGCTGCTGTCGTTCATGAAGGCCGAGGCGGAAATCTCCGGCAAGCCGACGCCGTCGAAGATGGTGCTGAAGGTGCGGTTGCGCGGATCGTGGGTATCGACCCCGCGCTCGTTGGCGACCCACACCAGCCCGCTGCGGTCGCGCCACAGCGCCGCCACCCGGTCGCTGGCCAGGCTGACCGCCACTGCCGGCCGGTGCGTGATGCGGCGGCGGATGCCGCTGGTGTCGAATTCGATCACGCCGTCGCCGTACGTTGCGGCCCACCACTGGCCGGGCGCCGTGGCCACCAGCGACAGCACCATGGCCTGACGCCGGCCCGGGTCGGCCAGCGCCAGCAGCCGCGCGCCGGCCGTGGCGGCGTCCTGGCCGGCAAAGCCGACGCCGCTGTGAAAGGTGCCGAACACCACGCCGCCCTGCGGCCCGGCGGTCAGCGCCAGGACCGCGTCGCCGACGCCGGCGATATCGTCGATGCGGCCGTCTGGCATGCGCCGCGCCAGCCCCGCGTCCGAGCCGATCCACAAGACGCCGTCGTCAGTGCGCAGCAGGGAGCGGATCTGGTTGACGCGCTGATCGCCCGCCGCCGCCGGGCGCGGGTGGTGCCGCACCACGCCGGCGGCATCCACGTAATCGAGGCCGGCCAAGGTGCCGACCCATAATCCTCCCTGGTCATCGCTGGCAAGCGCATGGATGGAAGGACTGGACAGGGCGCCCACCGCCACCCGCTCGAACCGTTCGTGCTGCTTGTCATACCAGGCCAGCCCGTCGGTGCTGGTGCCGACCCACAGCCGGCCCTGGCGGTCGACATGCAGGGTCTGGATGAAATCGCCGGGCAGCGCATGCGGATCGTTGGCGTCGAAATAGAAGTTACGCATGCGGTAACCGTCCCAGCGGCCGAGTCCGGTTTGGGCGCCGAGCCAGATGAAGCCGTCGCTGTCCTGGACCACGCTCATCACGACCGGCCCGGGGAAATCGCGCTCCGCCGGGGACAGGTGCTCGAACACCACCGGCGCCAGCGTATGCCAGCGGTCGGGGTCGGGCGCCGCACGCACGGGGGCAGCAGCCAGTCCGGCCAGCAGCACAGCGGTCGCAGTCATCAGGACGGTTGGCATCAGATCGATGTAAAAAAAACCCGTTAACTTACCCCACGCCAAGTTGCGGAGGGTAGTGCATCCTAAAGCAAAGCCTGCGCTTGCGCCATGGCAGCTCATGCGTGCAAGTCACGCGCAATTGAATCGTGTGCCCTACGCAACGCTGTTGCCACTTTTGAACTTTGATAGGAAAATTCCTACAACTAATGGTTTTTCACCCGCAGCCCTGGACAAGGACGACATGAAACCACTCGGCATCAAGACGAAAGTTGCACTGGCGACCAGTGTCACCTCGATCTTGATGATCGCCCTGGTCACCGTGGCGCAGATACAACGGGTGAAACAGGACTTTGCGCGCGTGCTGTTTACCCAGCAAACCGCGCTGATCGGCCGCACCGCCGAAGAGCTCGACGACAAGCTGATGACGCTGCTGGACCTGGTGGCGTTTTCCGCCCGCAAGCAGCCGCCCGAGCTGGGCACGTCGCCCGAACGCTTGCGCGCCTACTACCAGGACCGCGCCATGCTGGCCCTGTTCGACGAGCTGGTGATCTACAGCGCCGAGGGCAAGGCGATCGCCGATCTGCCGGCCGTGCCGGGCCGCACCGGCATGGACGTGTCCGACCGCGACTACTACAAGCAGGTGATGTACAACCGCAAGCCGATGATTACCGAGCCGGTGCTGGGCAAGTACCAGCGCGAACCGATCGTCCAGATCATCGCCCCCGTGCTCGACGAGCGCGGCGAGGTGGTGTGCATCGTGTCCGGCGTGCTGCGCTTGTACAAAAATAACTTCCTCGGCCACCTGCGCCATGCCACCGTGGGCGCCAGCGGCTATTACTTCGCCCTCACGCGCGGCCCGCGGCCGGTGTACGTGTTGCACCCCGATCCCAACCGTCTGCTGCAACCGCGCGGCGGCCAGCTCAACGACGCGACCACGCGCGCGCTGGCCGACGGTTTCGAGGGCACCATGGACAGCATCGATACCGAAGGCCGCGAGGTTCTCAACAGCTACAAGATGCTGAAATCGGTGGACTGGGTGCTGGGCATGTCGCTGCCGGCCACCGAAGCCTACGAGGCGTTCGACGGTGTGCTGGCGCGTCTGCTGCTGTGGAGCGGCCTGGCTGCGCTGCTGACGGCGATCCTGATCGGCAGCCTGACGGCCCGCCTGCTGGCGCCGCTGGTCCGGCTGCGCGACGCCATCGCCGCGCTGCGTGGCGTGCCGGCTGCCGCCGGCTATGTGCCGCTGCCGGCGCACGCCGACGACGAGGTGGGCCAGCTGACCACCGCCTTCAACCACCTGATGCACGAACGGCAGGCCGCCGACCAGCGCCTGCAAAGCGTGCTCGAATACGCCCCGAACGCGATCCTGGTGGTGGGCATGGACGGCCGCATCGAGACCGTCAACCGCGAGGGCGAGCGCTGCTTCGGCTACCCGCGCGAGGAGCTGCTCGGCCGCGAGGTCGAGCTGCTGGTGCCGGCGCCGCTGCGCGCGCGCCACACCGCCCACCGCGCGCATTTTTTTGCCGAGCGCCTCAGCGCCGAGCCCTTGCGCATGGGCGGCGGCGCCGTGCTGCACGGGCGGCGCCGCGACGGCACCGAGTTCCCGGTCGAGATCAACCTCAGTGCGGTGCGCACCGACCAGGGCACCCGCGTACTGGCGGTGATCGCCGACGTTACCGAGCCGCAGCGACTGCGCCAGGAAGCGGCGGCGCGCGCCGAAGAGCTCGAGCGCGAACGCGACCGCGCGGAAGCGGCGAACCGGGCGAAAAGCGAATTCGTCGCCAACATGAGCCACGAGATCCGCACGCCGATGAATGCGGTGCTGGGCATGGTGTATTTGCTGGGCAACACCGAGCTGACACCGCAGCAGCGCAAGTACCTGAACATGGTGCGGGTGTCGGGACAGTCGCTGCTGGCCATCCTCAACGACGTGCTCGACTATTCCAAGATCGAGGCGCGCCACATGGCGCTGGCGCCGGTGGCGTTCAACCTCGACGACACCATGCAGTCGCTGGCCACCACCATGACCATGAACGCGGGCGACAAGGAAATCGAACTGGCGATCGCAGTCGATCCGGACGTACCGCGCCACCTGCGCGGCGACGCGCTGCGGCTGCAGCAAATCCTGGTCAACCTGGCCGGCAACGCCATCAAGTTCACGGCGGCCGGCGAAGTGGTGGTGTCGGTCGCGCTGGCCACCGGGCCGGCGCCGGGCCCGGACACGGTGCGGCTGCAGTTCGAGGTGCGCGACACCGGCATGGGCATGACCGAACAGCAGCTGGGCCAGCTGTTCAGCGCCTTTTCCCAGGGCGATCAGAGCATCACGCGGCGCTTCGGCGGCACCGGCCTGGGCCTGGCCATCACGCGCCGCCTGATCGCGCTGATGGGCGGCGAGATCGCCGTCAGCAGCAGCGAAGGGCAGGGCTCGCGCTTCTGGTTCACGCTGCCGTTCGAGGTGCTGCCGGCACCGCCCGAGGCACGGCGCAAGCCCGCGCTTGGCGCCCTGCGCCTGCTGGTGGCCGACGACAGCGACACCAGCCGCGCCCTGATCGCACGGCTGATCCGCGCCTGGGGCTGGCAAGCCGACGAAGTAGCGTCGGGCGCCGAGGCGCTGGCCATGTTCCGCGCCAGCCTGGACGCGCAACAACCGTACGACGCGGTGCTGGCCGACTGGCACATGCCGGGCATGGACGGACTGGCCACCGCGCGCGGCATCCGCGCTGCCGCCCCCGGCGGCGGCCAGCCGGTGCTGGTGATGGTCAACGCGTTTGCGCGCGACCGGCTGCAGGCGATTTCCGCAGCGCCCGAGGTGAACGTGGTGCTGGTCAAACCGATCACCAGTTCCAGCCTGTTCGACGCGCTGCACGAAGTGCTGGTGAGCAGCGGCGACAGCGGCGTACAGACGGCGTCCGAGTACGGTATCGAAGGCACGCTGGCCGGCTGCCGGCTGCTGCTGGTGGAAGACAATGCCGCCAACCAGGCGGTGGCATGCGGCATGCTGGAGCTGGCCGGCGCCACGGTGGACGTGGTGGACGACGGCCAGCAGGCGGTAGACCGCATGAGCACGCGCCAGGCCGAGTACGACGCGGTGCTGATGGACATGCAGATGCCGGTGATGGACGGTTTTACCGCCACCCGCATCCTGCGCCAGGAACTCAAGCTCACGCTGCCGATCGTGGCGATGACGGCCGGGGTGCTGGAAACGGAGCGCGAACGCAGCGTGACGGTCGGGGTGACCGCCTTCATCCCGAAACCGATCGAGGCCGACCAGATGGTGGCCGTGCTGCTGCGGCACCTGCCGAAAAAACCGGCTGCCGCGCCGACTGCGCCCGGTGGTCCCGACCACCACCAGCCTGGTCACGGCGGCAGCGGCGGTGGCGGTAGCAGTGGCGGTGACAACAGCGGCAGCAGCAGCAGGAGCAGTGGCAGCGGCGCTGACAACAGCGGCGGCAGCGGCAGGAGCAGTGGCGGCGGCGCTGACAACAGCGGCGACAGCGGCACGAGCAGTGGCAGCGGCGCTGACAACAGCGGTGGCAGCGACACGAGCAGTGGCGGCGGCGCTGACAACAGCGGCAGCAGCAGCAGGAGCAGTGGCGGCGGCAGTGACGGCAATGGCGGCAGCGGCGCCGCACGGCCGTCTGCCGCACCGGCCTCAGTCATGCCGTCGTCGTCGTTGTCGTCGTCGTCGTCGTCTTCATTGTCGTCGCCATCGTCCGCCTCGTTGCCACCGCCACTGTCGCCGCCACCGGCAGTCGCGGCCAGGCTGGTGGCAGCGACCGCGCCGGCGCCCGGCAGCGAAGCCGACGTGTTCAACGTCGACAAGCTGATGCGGGTAATGGGCAAGGACGCCAAGGGCAGGGCGGTGATGCTGAAGATGGTGCGCGGCGCCATCGCGGGCGGCATGACGCCGGCCGATGAGGCCGAGCGCGCCATTACCGACGGTCGCCTGCCGGACGCCGCCCGCCAGTTCCACAGTCTGCGCGGTGCGGTGGGCGTGCTCGGCGCACGGCGCCTGATCCAGGCTACCAAGGATGCCGAGGATGCCATCGCCAGCGCCGAGCAGGCCGCGATTGTCGCCAGTAGCCAGGCCGTACGCGAGGCGCTGCAGGCCACGCTGGAACAGGCCCGCGCCTGGCTTTCGCTTCAGCACGATGGACAGTAGAAAACCCACAAAAAATTACAGAAACACCACAAGTAAACGCTATTGATAATAATTCGCATTTACTGATCGGCGATTAATCGTTACAATCTCTCACGTTTATCAAATAACAAAGCGGCACAGCCGCCCAACCTGAACGAGAGATTCTGTAATGACCGAAAGCCGTATCAAGAGCCGCAAGCACGCACCGTCGCGCTCGAACAAACACATGAGTCAACACATGAGCGCAGCACTGGCCGCGATGCTGCTGCCGGTGGCAGCCCACGCCGCTACCGCTGCCGACGAGCTGGCGCAGACGCCGCAGACCCTGCCCGCAGTGACGGTGCAGGGCACCGCCGAAGAAACATTCAAGGCAGAGCGCGCGAGCTCGGCGAAGTACACCGAAAAGCTGGTGGACACGGCCCAGACCCTCACGGTGATCAAGAAGGAACTGATCGAACAGCAAGGCGCGGTCTCGCTGACCGAAGCGCTGCGCAACACGCCGGGCGTGGGCGCCTTCTTCCTCGGCGAAAACGGCAACACCAATACCGGCGACGCCATCTTCATGCGCGGCTTCGATACCTCGGGCAGCATCTACGTGGACGGCGTGCGCGACGTGGGCTCGATCACGCGCGACATCTTCAACATCGAGCAGATCGACGTGCTCAAGGGTCCGGCCGGCACCGACAACGGCCGCAGCGCACCGACCGGCTCGGTCAACCTGGTCAGCAAGCGACCGCAGCTGGAAAACGCCTATCTCGGTTCCGTGACCGTCGGCAGCGCCAGCAAGAAGCGCGCTACTGCCGACCTCAACCAGGTGATCAACGCCGACAGCGTCAGCGCCTTCCGCCTCAACGTGCTGGCGCAGGACAGCGACAACCCGGCGCGCGACGTGGTCAAGAACAAGCGCTGGGCCGTGGCGCCATCGCTGGCATTCGGCCTCAACAGCGATACCCGCTTCACCCTGAACTACCTGCACGTCAAGCAGGACAATATTCCCGACGGCGGCGTGCTGACCATCGGCCTGCCCGGCTATACCCCGCCATACCTGGCGCCGGGCACCACGGCCAACTCGATCGCGGCCGCTGCCGCCGACCGCGTGCGCCTGGCGCCGCTAACCACGGCCGCCCCGGTCCGTTCGCGCAATTTCTACGGCTCCACGCTCGACCACGACAACGTCACCGCCGACCAGTTCACGGCGCGCCTGGAACACGACTTCGCCAACGGCGTCAAGCTGCAGAACACCACGCGCTACGGCAAGAACCAGCAGGATTACCTGCTGACGGCGTTCATGGCCACTTCCGGCAACCTGGTCGTCACCGGCGCCCCCGACACCTGGACCATGGCGCGCACCAACATGACCTTCAAGGACCAGAGCAACAAGGTACTGACCAACCAGACCAATGTCACCAGCGAATTCGGCACCGGCGCAGTCAAGCACACGCTGGTGGCCGGGCTGGAATTCATCACCGAAAAGCAAACCAACTACACCATCGCGGCCCTGCCCGGCAGCACCGGCCTGACCCGCACCAGCATCTACCATCCGGATCCGACCACGCCGCAGAACGTCGCCTTTGCCCGTAACGGCGCCCAGGCCGTGGGTAACACCGACACCCAGGCCGTGTACCTGTTCGACACCGCCAAGTTCGGCGACTGGATCGTCAATGGCGGCCTGCGCCTGGACCACTACAGCACCACCTACGATGCGGTGGCGATCCAGGGCACGGCCACGCCGCAAACGATACCGGTCGGCACCCGTACCGCGACCAACCTCAAGGTCGGCGACACGCTGGTCAACGGCAAGCTGTCGGCGCTGTACAAGCTGACGCCGGAGAGCAGCGTGTATGCGCTGGCGGCCAGCTCGAAAGCCCCGCCGGGCGGCACCAACTTCTCGCTCAGCGCCAGCGCCAACAGTGCGGCCAACCCCAACTACGATCCGCAGGAAACCACCAACTATGAAATCGGCGGCAAGTGGGATCTGCTGAAGCAGAAGCTGTCGCTGTCGGCCGCGCTGTACCGCACCACCGTCAAGAACGAAGTCGAGCAGGACGCCACCACCGGCACCTACTTCCAGACCGGCGAGAAACGCAACCAGGGCGTGGAACTGGGCGTCACCGGCGAACTCGCCCGTGGCTGGCTGGTCAGCGCAGGCTATACCCGCATGTCGGCCAAGGTCACCAATGGCCGCGCAGTGGCGGCTGACGGCGAAGTCTACCTGGCCTACACGCCGAAGCAGTCGTTCACGTCGTGGACCTCGTACACCCTGCCGTTCGGCCTGACCATCGGCGGCGGCGTGCGCTTCAACGACAAGCTGCTGCGCGGCACCGACGGCGCGGTCGGCACGCCGGCCTACATCGACTCGTACTGGGTGGCCGACGCCATGGCCAGCTACCGGATCAACAAGCACGTCGATCTGCGCCTGAACGTGTACAACATCGCCGACAAGAACTATGTTGCGGCAATCAACAAGTCCGGTTACCGTTACACCCCGGGCCAGCCGCTGTCGGGCAGCCTGACGGCCAACATCACGTTCTGAGCATCGCCCAGACTGATCGGCCCCGCCCCACCGGCGGGGCTTTTTTCATTGGAAGGAGTTGTGTATGTTGTTGCATATCCCTGGCGTACTGGACCGCGAACAGGTGGCTGCCATGCGTGCCCGCCTCGACACCACCGGCTGGGTCGATGGCCGCACCACGGTCGGCGCCCAGGGCGCCCAGGTCAAGCGTAACCGCCAGCTCGGCGACACCTCGCCGCTGGCCATCGAGCTGGGCCAGGTGATACTGACGGCGCTGGCGAACCATCCGCTGTTCTTTGCTGCCGCGCTGCCGCTGCGCACGATACCGCCGCTGTTCAACAGCTATGCCGGCGGCGAGCACTACGGCGCCCACGTGGACGGCGCCATGCGCCGCCTCCCGGGCAGCGGCGCCTGGGTGCGCACCGACGTCTCGAGCACGCTGTTCTTGAGCGCCCCCGAGGACTACGATGGGGGCGAGCTGATCATCACCGACGTGTACGGCGAGCACGAGGTCAAGTTGCCTGCCGGCGACCTGATCCTGTATCCGTCCACCAGCATCCACCGCGTGGAACCGGTCACGCGCGGTGCGCGCGTGTGTTCGTTCTTCTGGACCCAGAGCATGGTGCGCGACGACCTGCGACGCGCCATGTTGTTCGAGCTGGACCAGAACATCCAGAGCCTGCGCGCGCGCCTCGGCGACTGCCCGGAACTGGTGGGACTGACCGGCCATTATCACAACCTGTTGCGCCAGTGGAGCGAAGCTTAGCCGCCAGGAAAAGCTGCCGCCGTGCGGCGTTGTTTTTATGATCGGCCTTGTGTCTTCGGGTGCAACAAACGGTCGATCCTGAAAAAACCTTGATTACAATTGCCGCTACGGGCGGCTGACACGCGATCGCACTGGCATCGGTGCACGGCCTCCCACTTCAGGGAGGCAATCATGGCATGCAACCGTCAGGCCTTAGGGCCGCTTTCGTCTGCTTCATCTGCTTCATCCATTTCGTCTTCGTCATCTCCTTCAACGTACGCCCACAGTCCATCCCTGCCATTGCAGCAGCCGCGCAGCACGGTGCGCGCGCGCGGGTGGACCGGCCTCGGAACCGGTGTGCGCGCGCGCTTGCATTGGCTGGCGCTGGTTGGCGCCGCCTGCTGCAGCAACGCGCTGGCGGTGGAGGTGGTCTACCAGGGGCCGCCCGGCAGCAGCGGCCTGGCTGGTGCCACGCCCGGCGCGCCCGGTAGCGCCGGCAGCGCCGCGCCACCGGCGACGTATGGGCTGTTCGGCGCCGATCCGACCAACCTGCTGGTGGTACAAGGCGGCGCCGGCGGCAAGGGCGGCAATGGCGCCAACGGCATGACCGGCCAGACCGGTGGTGCAGCCGGCGCCGGCGGGGCCGGGGCCCGCGCCTCGGCACAGTTGTCGGTGACGGCGCCCGCCACCGGCGGCAGCCTGGCCGTCACCGCCGACGGCGGAGCCGGTGGCAACGCAGGCCAGCCCGGCAGCGGCGCCGCAACCGGGGCCGGTGCGGCGGGCGGCGCCGGTGGCGCAGCCTTCGCCAGCGGGGTATTGATCAGTCACGCCGGCAGCAATGGTGATGGCAACGGCGGCGGTAGCGGCAGCGGTGGTAGCGACGGCAGCGGAAACGGCAACAGCGATGTCATCGGCAGCGGTGGTGGTGGTAGAAACGGCGGCAATGGCAGCAGCGGACGCGGCAGTGGTGGACATGGCGGCAGCCATGTCAGCAGCAGCGCCGGCAGTGGAAAAGGCAGCAGCAGCAGCAACGCCAGCGGAAAAGGCAGCAGCAGCAGCGACCGCAGCGGAAAAGGCGGCAGCTATGGCAGCGGCAGCGGCGCGAGCGGCAAGAATGGGGCAGCGGTGGTGGACGGCGTGGCACAAGCTCGCGGCGGCCAGGGCGGCCGCTCCACGGGCGTACAGAACGGCGCTGACGGCGGCGCGGCACTGAGCAACCTGACGATGATAGCCACCGGCCGCAGTGCGGCGCAGGTACGCTCCCTCGCCACCGGCGGCCGGGGAGCGGACGCCACCGGTGACGGCACCATGGGCGGCCGAGGCGGCGATGCATTGGCCACGGCCGGCATCGGCAATCCGAATGCCACGCTGTCCGCCTACCGCCAGGCGGTGCACGCCACCGGCGGCGCCGGCGGCCATGCCAACCTCGATGCTGAGAACGCCCGTTACGCCTACGGCGGCCGGGGCGGGGATGCCGCAGCGACCACCAGCAGCGCGGCCAACACCCGCAGCACCACCCTGGTGCTGGTACAGAGCGCCACCGGCGGTGCCGGCGGCGACACCGTGTTCGGCTTCGCCGGACGCGGCGGCAACGCCAGCTCCACCATCAGCAAGGGTCTCGATGGTGCTCTGGCCGTCAACGTGGCCAGTACCGCCACGGGCGGCGCCGGCGGCAGTGGCGCTGGCAATCCCTTCACCGACCCGCTTTCGGGCACGCCCGGCGCGGGCGGCGACGCCGATAGCACTGTTTCGCTCGGCATGCCGCTCACCGGTACCGCGCCAGGCGCCGGCAGCTGGAACGCAGTCATTGCCGCCAGCAGCACGGCGCAAGCCGGCCGGCCCGGTACCGGCGCCTTCTCGGGGCCGGGCGGCAGCGCCGACGCCAGCGTGACGGTGGCCGGGTACGGCCGGGTCAGCGGCACGGCGCTGGCCACCGGCGGCTACGGCGGCGACCAGGGCGGCGGCGCCACGGCGCGCGCCACGGTGGCGTCCAACTACAGTGCAGCGGCCAGGGCCACCGCCAATGGCGGCGGCGCCTTTTTCAATCCGGGCGCACCCGCTGTCGCGCGTGCTGACGCTACCTCGGCCTGGCATGCCAGCGCTGACGCGGTCGCCATGTCCGGCAGCGGCCGCTTTGGCAATACGGAACCGGCTTCGGCCGTCGCCCAGGCCTCGGTATCGCGCGCACCCGCTGCGCCGCTGCCGCCGCCGACCATGGCGCGGCTGGCGCCCGAAGCGCGCGCCCATGCGCAGGCCAGCTTTCGCGGCGGCGAGGTGCTGGCCCGCAGCAGCTACCGCGACACCAGCCGGGACGCCTCGGTGGTCGCCACCGCCGGTACTGCCCAGCCGGCAAACGGCTACCAGCCGGAAGCCTACAGCGCGGCCAATATTGGCGGTCCTGCATATGGACCGTGGACGCCCGATGCCACCGTCGGCATGGTGGCGTCGTACGCCAGCGCGCTGCCGAACCGGGCTTCGCTGGCGCCGTTGCTGACCGCCTCGCCCGCCATCGCGGCCGCATTCGCCGATGCCCAGCTGCTGGGCGCGGGCACCATGGGGGCGCTGTTCTTCCCGTTCACCGGCACGGCGCAGTTCGGTGTGCCGTTCACGGCCGGCCGCCATTTGCTGCTGGGCCTGGGGCTGCCGTTCCGCTCCGACTACGACACCGCCAACTTCACCTTCTCGGTCAGCAACGGCGCCACCGAACTGGTGGCCGGCAGCTTTACGACACCGGGCGAGGCGGCGCTGTTCTTCTCCGACAGGGTCATCGACCTGGGCGTGTTCGATGGCAGCACGCTGGATCTGCTGGTGCGGTTCTCGTTCAACGGCGGCATCTACGGTTTCAGCTACGTGCTGGGCGCCGGCGACGCGCTGACGGCCGTGCCGGAACCGGGCGCCTGGCTGTCGCTGCTGCTCGGCCTGGCATTGGGCGCGCTGGTGCTGGCCCGACGCAGCGGCATGGTGGCTGTGTCACCGGCACGCGTTTAATCTGCGGCAAACTCCGGGTGTGGCAGGCGCCGGGGCTGAGGCCGACGAGGACACTCTGCTGCTGCCACTTGCCGGGCGCATGCCGGGCAAGCAGCAGCCGCCGCAGGTGCACCGTTAAAAACAATACATATTATTTATACTATTAATACTATTTATATAGTATATTTTATATAAACAATAAATTGCTGGTTTTTCAGCAAACGAGAAATTGGCGAAATCGTACGATTCCGACATCATTTTCATTTGATGTGCCGGTGTTATGTCGCTTACACTGCATGCCATACCGCGCCACCGGTGCTGTCAGCTCAGGGAATTCACATTGCCACATTCGATTGCCACCGTCGCCGCCGACGATTCCGTCTTCTGGAATGCCATCGGCGCACATTACGCGCCTTGCGCCGATTTCATCAACCTGGAAAACGGCTATTTCGGCATGCCGGCCAACCCGGTGCGCGCTGCGTTGCGCCGCTACCAGGACCAGGTGGATGTCGAGAACAGTTATTTCCTGCGTGAGCGCTGGCCGGAACGGCTGGCGCAGGTATGCCGGGCACTGGCGGCATTTACCGGCGTCGAGGCCGAAGAACTGCTGATCACGCGCAGTGCCGTGGAGTCGCTCAATATCGTGCTGCAGGGCTATCCTTTTGCGCCCGGCGACGCCATCGTCTACGCCCACCACGATTACGACAGCGCACTCGATATCGTCGCCCAGCTTGCAGCCCGGCGCGGGGTGCACGCGGTGGCGGTCGATGTGCCGCTGGACCCGGTCAGCGATGCCGCCATCGTGGCGGCCTATGCGTGCGCGATCACGCCGCGCACGCGGGTGCTGCTGCTGACCCATATCGTGCATCGCACCGGCCAGATCATGCCGGTGGCGGCGCTGGCCGCCATGGCGCGCGCGCGCGGCATCGATGTGATCGTCGATGCCGCCCACTCGCTGGCGCAGCTCGACTACCGGGTGCCGCAACTGGGTGCGCAATTTGCCGTGTTCAACCTGCACAAGTGGGTCGGTGCGCCGCTGGGGACGGGACTGCTCTACATCGCACGCGAACGGATCGCCGATATCGCGCCGCTGTACGCCGACAGCAGCCACCGGGCAGACGATATCGACAAGCTCGGTCACGTCGGCGCCGTGCCGCCGGCACCGGTGATGGCGATCGAAGATGCACTGGCCTTCCACGCGCAGATCGGCACGGCCAACAAGGAAGCGCGCCTGCGCTGGCTGGCGCGGCGCTGGATGGATGCAGTGCGCGACGTGCCCGGTGTGCGCCTCTATACGCCCAGCGATCCGCAGCGCCACTGCGCGCTGGCCGCCTTCGGCATCGACGGTCTGTCGGCAGCGCAGGTGGCGCGACGGCTGCTGGAAGACCACCGCATTTTCACGGTCGTGCGCCAGCTGGGAAGCGAGCAAATCGTACGGGTCACGCCGCACGTGTACACGCGTGCGCACGATGTCGATGCGCTGGCGGCGGCGATCGTGGCGCTGGCCCGGCGGTAACGGCCAGCGGCCGAGGTCGGCAGTTACAGTCTGCGGGTCGACAGCCTGGGTCCGCCTTGACGCTGGCCGTGACGATACGCCATCGGGGCTGCCATGCGCCGGTGCGACATAACGGCGCCCACGCCAATCAAGGCTGTCGAACAGGCTGGCGGACTTCTAGTCCTTGAGGTCGGCCGGCACCTTGCCGCCGTTTTCGGCCAGCTTGTTCATGACCTGGCGGTGCAGCCAGATATTCATCTTGGCCGAGTCGCCGGTGTCGCCGCTGTAATGCAGTTCCTGCGCCAGGTCCTTGCGGGCTTGCAGGCTGCTGTCGAGGTCGAGCAATTTCAGCAGGTCGACGATCGAGGTGCGCCAGTTGAGCGGCTGCCCCGCCTGCTGCGCCTTGCCGTTGAGGATGGCTTCCACATCCACTTCCGACAGGTGGACGCTGGCCGGCGCGGCGGTGGTTTCCGCAGCAGGCACGGCTGAGGATGCGGGCGCGGCAGGCACGGCAGCAGGATTGGCTGGCGCCGGCACGGTCGTGCCTTGCGGCGCTTCGGCGATGACCGGGTGCGACGCCGGGAAAATTTTGTGGAAGATGTTGCTCAGCATGCCCATGTCGGATCTCCTTCGGAGTAAGTGAAAAGGTTCAGGATACGGATTTGCGCGGGAGGGTCTGTGCGGGAGCTAACGGCTTGGCGACCGGCTTGCGCGCTGCGGCTATACTCGCTCCCCATGAAACAGACCGATAACGAGACGCCCGTGCGCATCCGCCGCCGCCAGCAGCTGTCCCTGCTGCTGCTGGTCATCTGCGGCGTGATCAACTACCTCGACCGCGCCACCCTGGCCGTGGCCAATGAATACATCCGCGCCGACCTCGGTCTGTCGCTGGGGCAGATGGGACTGCTGCTGTCGGCGTTCTCCTGGAGCTACGCACTATGCCAGCTGCCGGTGGGCGCGCTGGTGGACCGGATCGGTCCGCGCTGGCTGCTCGGCAGCGGACTGGTGGTGTGGTCGCTGGCGCAGGCGGCCGGCGGCTTCGCAGCCACGTTCGGCTACTTCGTGCTGGCGCGCATCGTGCTCGGGTTCGGCGAAGCGCCGCAGTTTCCGGCAGCGGCGCGCGTGGTCAGCAACTGGTTCCCGGCACACGCCCGCGGCACCCCGACCGGCATCTACAACTCGGCCTCGCCATTGGGCGTGGCGCTGGCGCCGCTGATACTGGCGCCCCTGATCGCCGCGACCAGCTGGCACTGGGCCTTCTTCATCACCGGCGCCATGGGCCTGATCGCGGCGCTGGTGTGGGTGGCACTGTACCGCGACCCGGTGCCGGCAACCATGAGCGCCGACGAGAGGACTTACTTGGCGGGGCAGGCGATGGACGTCTCGCACCAGGTGACGCCTGCCGCAGCGGCAAGCGGGTTCCCGGCGAACGGGTTCCCGGCCGCTGGACTGCCGGTCACCGAGTTGTCGGCCACTGAGTCGCCGGCCCCCGGAGTGCCGGCGGCCGCTGTCACGGCGACCGCTTTCACGGCGACCGCTTTCACGGCGACCGCGTTCACGGCGACCGTTGTCACGGCGACCGCTTCCTCCTCCTGGCTGACGCTGTTCCGCTACCGCGTTACCTGGGGCATGATGTTCGGCTTTTTTGGCTCGGTGTACCTGAACTGGGTGTTTCTGACGTGGCTGCCCGGCTATCTGCGCACCGAGCGCCACATGGACCTGGCCTACGCGGGCATCGCCGCATCGGTACCGTTCCTGTGCGGCTTTGCCGGCGCGCTGATCGCCGGCTGGGCTTCCGACCGCGTGGCGCGCACGGCAGCGTCGCCCGTAGCGGGCCGGCGCAACGCGGTGGTGGTCGCCACGCTGGGCATGGTGGTGTTCACCATACCGGCCGCGCTGGTCGACAACAACCTGGCTGCCGTGGCCTGCATCGCGGTCGTGATCTTCCTGGCCAACGCCTCATCGGCCTGCGCCTGGTCGCTGGCCACGGTGGCAGCACCGCCCGGCCGCGTGGCCTCGCTCGGCGCCCTGCAGAATTTCGGCGGCTTTTTGGGTGGTGCCCTGGCGCCGATACTGACCGGCTACATCGCCCAAACCTGGTCGTTCGTGCCGGCCCTGCTGGCAGGAGCGGCGATTGCGTTTCTGGGGGCGATGGCGTATTTGTTGTTGGTGACGGGGGCGATACCGGAGTGAGTGCCGGAGAATTTGGTCTGCTACCGCAATTTCACCAACCTGTACCTGCTGCAGAGCATTTAACGAAGCATCGAGCTGCCCCGGTGCGAGCTTTATCCGAGCCGTTGATGATGGCGATGCGTGCCAACTGTCTGAAGAGGTGCTTCGCCGCGGGAGAGGCCGAAACGATCCCAGATTTCTTGAGGACTGTTGAAGACATGATTGTCATTCAAAGTCTCGGCGGGAACGTGAGGGAGGTCACGCTGGAAAGGTAGTATGCTGGTATGCCATCGGGCGTCGGAGAACAATGCCTCAGTGATCGTGCAAAACCCGGCCGCATACCATCTTTGCGAAGGACGACGCTGCTCATCCCTTCGCGCAGTACGGCGCACAGTGCGTTGCAATGACGATAGCTGGCTGCCGGAACACCTTGGCCAGGCGGCACACCGCACCGCGCTGCTGTATGATGCGCTGGAACAGCTGGCGCAGGCCAAGGAGTTGGCTATTCTGGCCGCGCACCCGGCACTTACCTACCGCGCTGAAACACACCATGTCCGCTCCAACCATGCGCAACGCCTTGCGCCTCAATCCCGACAAACTCCTGCGCAGCAAATGGACTGCGGTCACCCCGACCAACCGGGAGAAGCACTTCATCGTGACCGCTGTGATCAAGCCCGACGTCCCCGGCACCGAGGTCGACATGATTACCATGGAAGCGGTGCTGACGCGGCGTAGCTTCGAGGTGCGCTGGCGCGAGCTGAACGACAGCAGCCTGTGGTTGCAGGGCTGGCGCTAAGCAGTTGCGAGTGCGGTATCGCGACGTCGATCTCGGCAACGAACATTCAATCAGCGTGATGAGAGCAAATAAAGTTGGTCGGGATCACGAAGGTTAAGTACTTGATTTCATTGGCCCGAGAACACAAAGAAAAGTTGGTCGGAACCTGCAAGTTAGTAGGGTGCGCGATGGAACCTGGAAATATAGTTGGTCGAGGCCGGGCGATGCAAAATTTTCCCAAGCATTAGCTCAGCTGGCTCAGGCTTTATCTGATACAAACTGTCAAATGAAACAGAGTTTTAAGAGACGCCTATAGGCTCAGCGCTCGCAGCCGTTCAGCCGCGCGAACCGCCCTCGATGTCCTGCTCGAGATCGGAAGTCTCGCGTCTGATTCGCCGCTTAAACGCCCGGTTGGTTTGCATATCGGTCATGGTATCGACGTTTTCCATCCCATACAACTTAAGCAACTCACGCTGATCATCGATAGATGTCGTGTCGAAGTTGGGGATGTATTGGTGCATGAGACTGCTTCGTTTGGCCTCGTGAAAGCTACGTGCAAACGACTTCAATTCACCCTTCGCAGCATGAAAGGCAAACCGATTGCACAACACTGTAGTGGTCAACCCATCCCGGACACTACGTTAAGTTTTTCTTCGGCGACAGCCGGCGCCAGTCCCTGGTTGAACTGATGCGGTCGTATCCAGTTATACNTGTAGTGGTCAACCCATCCCGGACACTACGTTAAGTTTTTCTTCGGCGACAGCCGGCGCCAGTCCCTGGTTGAACTGATGCGGTCGTATCCAGTTATACCGGTGCATCAGGTAATAGCTGATGTCCCGTTGTGCCTCTCGTGCCGTCATGTAACCAGTTGACGGCAGCCACTCCGTTTTGAAGCTGCGGAACAGCCGTTCCATCGGGGCATTGTCCCAACAATTTCCCCTACGGCTCATACTTTGTTGTATCCGATAGCGCCATAATCGCTGACGGAATTTTCGGCTGGCGTACTGACTACCCTGATCCGAATGAAACAGCAGCCCTTGGGGGCGACCGCGCTGCTCGAAGGCCATTTCCAGCGCTTGCACGACAAGGTCGGCATCGGGCCGTAGCGAGAATGCCCAGCCCACCGCTCGGCGAGCGAACAAATCCAACACCACAGCCAAGTAATACCATCGCCCCTGCGCCCAAACATAGGTGATATCGCCGCACCAGACGTGATTTGGCGCCTCCACTGTGAACTCACGGTTGAGATGATTCGGAATGTCGATCCGCTCCACCGTGGCCYGCTTGTAGGCGTGCCTGCCAGGTTGTTTGCAGACYAGCCCCAACTCCTCCATCAGACGACTAACTTTGAAGCGGCCAATGGCCGTGCCTTCCTCGCGCATCATGTCCATGATGCTTCGGCTCCCCGCTGAACTGCGGCTCTCAACGAACAGCTCGTGGACGCGGCTACGTAATGCCACGCGTTCAACATCAATGTGTCGCACGCGCTCCCGATGTGCATACAGGCATGATCGCGCGACGTCGAACACCGCGCAAATCAACTCGATTGATTCGTCACCACAAATCTCATCGATTACCTCGTACGTTCTATTCCTTCCGACATCAAGAGCGCGGTAGCCTTTTTTAAAATAGATTTCTCCCGCTCGAGACGTTCAATGCGCGCCTCGAGTTCCTGTATTCGTTGCTGATCCGGCGTRATCGCCTTGCCCTGTGGCGTGACGCCTTGTCGCTCCAATTGAAGCTGTTGAACCCAGCGGCGCATCAGCGATTCTCCGACGCCGATCGATCGACTGGCCTCCACGTGGCTGTATCCCTGATCCAATACCAAGCATGCTGCCTGCTGCTTGAGCCAGCGGCGCATCAGCGATTCTCCGACGCCGATCGATCGACTGGCCTCCACGTGGCTGTATCCCTGATCCAATACCAAGCATGCTGCCTGCTGCTTGAACTCAGGGGAAAATGTACGTCTTTGCTTGCTCATCAAACACCTCTCCATGGCGAGCATTCTCGCCTAAATCAGTGTCCGGGTACATTAGACCACTACACTTCGGCTATTAGGCCCAAGCCAATTTGCGCTGCGGATTAGTTGGGAATCGTCACCACATCACCCCGCACACTACTTACTGAATCAGTCCAGCCGCAGTCTGATTATTCATCATATACATCAGATTTGCAGACGTGAGAATCCATGTATTTTTCAGATGAGCAAGATGCTATCCTTTGTGGCATCGTCTGGCAAAAGACACAAGGAGCTAGAACCTGAAATGAAAATTCAATCCGTTCGTATCAAGAACTTCCGCACGTTGAAAGACGTGATGATCCCCTTCGATTCTGTCACAACATTCATCGGGCCGAATGGAGCCGGCAAGTCAACTGTACTTCGTGCGCTCGATTGGTACTTTAACGGCAAGCTTGGTTCGTTGACTGAGAAAGACTGTTTGAATCGCCACAAGTTTTCTAGACACTCGCAAGCCGCTGGAAATACTGCTTTTCATATTCGACTGGCGACAAGTCATTGCTGAAGCTGTGCCGGCGC
>NZ_LMNW01000035.1 GCF_001423125.1 Duganella sp. Leaf126 | reverse complement strand
GCAACCTGCCAGCAGCCCTTTGAGATGACGCCGCTTCCCAGCGGTGTGATGCCATCATCGATCAAATCACCATTGCACTCAAGACGGCGCTGAGCGGACGCTTACTGGGCGCGGCACTACCTGCCTGAATCGGCTGCAAGATAATGTGATGGGGATAGAGTGTAGTGAGCTACTGGTCCCGAAGCACTTCGATTTCGAGGAGCTGGGTTTGGGTAGGTAATGTCGCGATGAGCACGCTCACTCTGCCGGTACTATGCGGTGCCGACTCGAACAAGCGTTGCACCAATATTATCTCATGGATCATAGGTATTTTGACAACAAAATAACTTTGTAGCAAACAGCCGTTGGAGCCGCAAAACCCTGTGAACCATGCTTAACGTCAGCATGCTCGGCAAACCACGATGCCAGAGAAGCCACTTAAACGGCCGGACAAGCCGCCGAAAGCGGTCAGTTGATACCGATGCGTACCGTGCCGTTTCAAACGCCGCAAAACGCGGGGAAATCAGTTGGTCATTTTTGCGGCTAAGAGCTGCCATTCCTTCGGGTTACAATGTAGACAAACAATGCAGGTTGCGACTGATATTTTTCGAGGTGGCTGATGACACTAGAGCACCGGGATGATGATTTCTGGGTTGACTTTCGGACCTTCAACGGCTTTTTTGATCCGAGCCGCTGGCAGGAAACTAAGGCAGCAAAAGACCATATAGATGAATTTGGGCAGGCCATAGCTGAAAGGGACTTGTACTTCACTCGCACACTAGGCTTGGGCTCGAACGAGAGGCTGAAGGTGTCGCGTGCCTCCATGGAGGCAATGGTGAAAGTCTTCTTTCTCGAAAATCCAGCGGGAAGGGAGTTGGGGGACGGGTTGATCGAAGAACGCCAGCAGCATCTGGCGAGAGCGTTGCAGCGAGTTGCTGTTCAGGTCAAAATTGCGTCGGAACCGCCAGTCGTAAGTGACGGTATTTCTGACGGTATTTAATGAGTTGTGGCGTTAGAGGCTAGTAGGCATGCGAGGTATGACGCTGTTCAACATAATCGCCCGCTACGTCGAGCGCATGGTGTCGGTCGGCGCTGCCGGTCGCTGAGCAGGCGGTTCCTCGAGGTTTTAGCGGGACAGGCTCTGCAGATAGGCGATCAGCGCCGCCCGCTCGGCGGCGCTGGCCACCTTGACGTCCATGTTTTGCCCGGGAATGAATTGCTCGGGATCGGTCAGCCAGCGGTCGAGCGCTGCGGCGTCCCAGGTCACCTTCGAGCGTTTCAGGGCGCGCGAATAATCGTAGCCCTTGACGCTGCCGGAGCGGCGGCCGAACACGCCGCGGTGGCGCGGGCCGGTCTCGTCGGTGTCGAGCGCGTGGCAGTCGGTGCAGCGCTGCTGCCACAGCCGCTGCCCCTGCCGGATGGCCGCAGCACTCTGGGCGTGCGCCTGGGCCGCCAACAATATCAGGCACAGGGCGAGGCAGACAGTACGGCGCAGGAACGGCATCGGGATCTCCAGGTTGCTGCAGAGATATTACCTCCGGTAATGCTGCCGCAGCACAAAATTGCCGCAGCGGCGTGATAAACGCGGTGGCGATGGCACAAAATGTTTTCAGAAAGAAAACTTCGGTCCGGTTCAGGCAAGGATAAAAGCGCGGTTTTGCGGTAGGCCTGCCGTAAATCCATTAAAATAGCGGGTTATTCTCGCATGAGCTCCCAAGGATTAAACATGTCAATTTCCAGCACCGAAGAAATCGTCGCCGAATTGCGCGCTGGCCGCATGGTGATACTGGTCGATGAAGAAGACCGGGAAAACGAAGGTGACCTGGTGCTCGCGGCGGACTTCGTCACGCCGGAAGCCATCAATTTCATGATCAAGCACGCGCGCGGCCTGGTGTGCCTGACGCTGACCGAAGAACGTTGCGACCTGCTCGAACTGTCGATGATGTCGTCGCGTAATGGCACCGCTTTCGGCACCAACTTCACGGTATCGATCGAAGCGGCTGAAGGCGTGACCACCGGCATTTCGGCAGCCGACCGTGCCCGGACCATACAGGTTGCAGTTGCCAAGGATGCACAGGCAATCGATATCGTCCAGCCTGGCCACATCTTCCCGCTCAGGGCCCAGAAGGGCGGCGTGCTGATGCGTGCCGGCCATACCGAAGCCGGCTGCGACCTGACGGCCATGGCCGGCCTGACGCCAGCGTCGGTGATCTGCGAGATCGTGAAGGACGACGGCACCATGGCGCGCCTGCCGGACCTGCTGGAATTTGCCAAGGAACACAATCTGAAAATCGGCACGATTGCCGACCTGATCCAGTACCGCAGCCGCAATGAATCGCTGGTGGAAAAAGTGGGCGAACGCGTGCTCAACACCGCGCAAGGCCAGTTCCGCATGCTGGCGTACCGCGACAAGCCGAGCGGCTCGGCCCACCTGGCGCTGGTGCACGGCGACATCCAGAAAGACAAGGACACCCTGGTGCGCGTGCACCAGCCGGTCTCCATCCTCGACGTGCTGGAATCGGAAGCGACCACCCACTCCTGGAACCTGTCGTCGTCGCTGGCCGCCGTCAAGGCAGCTGAGAGCGGCGTGATCGTGCTGCTGAACTGCGAAGAATCTGCCGAGCAGTTCTTCGCGCAATTTGCCGCGCTCGACAAGCCGGAAACCAAGCCGAAAGGCCGCGCGGCCAGCATGGACCTGCGCAGCTACGGCATCGGCGCGCAAATCCTGCGCGAAGTGGGCGTGTGCAAGATGCAACTGCTGGCCAGCCCGCGCAAGATGCCGTCGATGACGGGCTTCGACCTGGAAGTGACCGGCTACCTGGCCAAACCGAATTAAACTGATTACTGACTACACTGACCAATAAGAGGCTCACCATGACCGTAGGAAGCTACGATACCAATCTGAACGGCGACGGCCTGCGTGTCGGCATCGTTCAAGCCCGTTTTAACGAAGACATCGGCCACGGCCTGCTGTCGTCCTGCCTGGCAGAACTGAAACGCCTGGGCGTGGAAGACGAAGACGTGCTGCACGTGACCGTGCCCGGCGCGCTGGAAGTGCCGCTGGTGCTGCAAAAAATGGCCGAGTCGCAGCAGTTCGACGCGCTGATCGCGCTGGGCGCCGTGATCCGCGGCGAAACCTACCACTTCGAGCTGGTCTCGAACGAGTCGGGCGCCGGCATCACCCGCATCGGTCTCGACTATGGCATTCCGATCGCCAACGCCATTCTCACCACCGAAACCGATGAGCAGGCCGAAGTGCGCATGGTCGAAAAAGGCACGGACGCTGCCCGCGTGGCGGTGGAGATGGCCAATCTGACCATCGCCCTCGAGGAACTCAATCAGGACCAGGGCGACGACGAATAAGTCGCTCTTTTATGACAGGTAATCCCATGACAGATAAAAGCCAACACGCCAATCCCAGCAAGAACCGCACCCCGCGCCACCGCGCGCGCGAGTTCGCGCTGCAGGGCCTGTACCAGTGGCTGCTGAACAACGAACCCGCTGCGACGGTCGTCAACAACATCCGCGCCGCCCACGGTTTCGACAAGGCCGATGCCGAGCATTTCACCAAGCTGCTGTACGGTGCGATCCAGGATTCGGTGGCCCTGCGCGAGACGTTTGCACCGCTGGTCGATCGCGGTATCGAAGAGCTGTCGCCGATCGAACACGCCGTGCTGCTGATCGGTGCGTACGAGCTGAAGAACAACCTCGAGATCCCTTACCGCGTGGTCATCAACGAGGCGGTCGAGCTGACCAAGTCGTTCGGCGGTATCGACGGTCACAAGTACGTCAACGGCGTACTGGACAAGCTGGCGCCCAAGCTGCGTCCCGACGAAGTGGCAGGCGACAAGAAGCGCTGACCGCATCGGCAAACGCGTCGACGAACCGGACCTGTCACCAGGTCCGGTTTTTTTTCGCCCGTCGCTTTCGCCGTCACCGAATGTTAGCTGCCAGACCCTGGCGCCAACCACCGCTTGCCATGCACGCCAGACGCGCATACTATAAAATGAATGAGAATTATTCTCATTGATGGTAAACGGAGAGCGACATCATGGCAAACACGGAAATCTCATCGATGCTCAACTGCGTGCTGGTGGCCGCGCTGGCGGCGCTGTGCCTGGTCCTGGCCGCACCGCGCCAGCAGCTGTGGCCTGCCGCCAAGGCGCGCGCGCACTTCCTACGCTTTCTCGCGGTACCGCTGACCACCGGCGCGCTGGTCAGCGCTGCTGCCGGCTACGGCTGGTGGGCCGCTATTGCCCTGGTGGCGGCCGGCATGGCGCCGGTCCTGCTGGCGGCACCGTGCATCGGGCTGCTGCGGCAGCGGGGCAAGCTGCTCAAGGCCTGAGGCTGGCCGCGGGGCAAACGGGGCGAGGCGGGTTGGCCGCATCGCCCCGTTTTGGCTGATTTTGCTGGCTGACTGCGGGCGCGCACGTGGTCGTCGCGCCATGCCGAGCGTCAGGTCACAGCGGGCTTGCTGCCTGCGGGTATAATCCGTTCACCCTGGAAACCATGAGAACGGATCCGCGCGAATGAGCCAGTCCCCCCCGAGCCAGCCTAACCAGTTTTCGCTGCTGAAGCAGCGCCGCTTCGCCCCCTTTTTCTGGACCCAGTTTCTCGGCGCATTCAACGATAACCTGTTCAAGACCGCGCTGGTCGTCGTCATCACCTTCGACGCCCTGAGCTGGACCACGCTGGCGCCGTCGCTGGTCACCAACCTGATTCCGGGCCTGTTCATCCTGCCTTATGTGCTGTTCTCCGCCACCGCCGGCCAGCTGGCCGACAAGTTCGACAAGGCGGGCATGACGCGCTGCGTCAAATGGCTGGAAGTGGCCATCATGAGCGTGGCCGGCATAGGCTGGATAACCCATCACCTGTGGCTGCTCGTTGCTGCCGTGGTGGGCATGGGCATCCATTCCACGCTGTTCGGCCCGGTCAAGTATGCCTACCTGCCGCAGCACCTGGGCAAGGAAGAACTGATCGGCGGCAATGGCGTGACCGAGATGGGCACTTTTGTCGGCATCCTGGCCGGCGAAATCCTCGGCGCGCTGCTGGTGGTCATGCAGCCGCACGGCCTGTATTTCGAAGCGGGCGCGACGATTCTCGTGGCGCTGATCGGCTTGCTGGCCAGCTACCGGATTCCGGCGTCGCCGGCGCCCATGCCCACGCTCAAGGTCAGCTGGAATTTTGTCGGCGAGTCGCTGCGCAACCTGCGGTATTCAAGCAAGAACCGGGTCGTGTTCCAGTCGATGCTGGGCAACTCGTGGTTCTGGTTTTACGGCGCCGTGCTGCTGGCGCAATTGCCGGTGTTTGCCAAGGATTACCTGCACGGCGGCCACGGCGCCTTCGTGCTGCTGCTGACCGTGTTTTCGCTGGGCGTGGGATCGGGCTCGCTGCTGTGCGAGCGGCTGTCCGGCGCCAAGGTGGAGATCGGCCTGGTGCCGTTCGGCTCGATCGGACTGACCGTCTTCGGCGCCGACCTGTATTTCGCCAGCGATGCCTTCGTCGGCGGCGCTGGCGCTGCCCAGGCAGCGGCCGGCATCATGACCGTGCTGGCGCAACCCGGCATCTGGCGCATCCTGTTCGACTTTTTGATGATCGGCATGTTCGGCGGCTTCTTCATCGTGCCGCTGTTCGCGCTGATCCAGCTGCGCGCCGACCCGGCCCATCTTTCGCGCACCATCGCCGGCATGAACATTTTGAACGCGCTGTTCATGGTGGCGGCGTCCGGCATGGCCATCGTGCTGCTGGGGCAGGGCCTGACGATCCCGCAGCTGTTCCTGGTGACGGCGCTGCTCAATGCAGTGGTGGCGGTCTACATCTTCTCGCTGGTGCCGGAGTTCCTGATGCGTTTCCTGGCCTGGCTGCTGATCCACACCGTGCACCGCGTGCACACGGTGGACGCCGACCGCATTCCGCGCGAGGGCGCGGCAGTGCTGGTCTGTAACCACGTCAGCTATGTCGATGCGATCGTGATCGGCGCCGTCGCGCCGCGCCCGATCCGCTTCGTGATGGACCACCGGATTTTCAAGACACCGCTGCTGGGCTGGATTTTCCGCACCGCGCGCGCGATCCCGATCGCGCCGGCCAAGGAAGATCCGTGGCTGATGGAGAAGGCCTATGTCGATATCGCCCAGGCCCTGCACGAGGGCGACTTGGTATGCATCTTCCCGGAAGGGCAGCTCACGCGCGACGGCGAGATCAACGCGTTCAAGGGCGGCGTGGCCAAGATCGTCGAGCGCTCGCCGGTGCCGGTGATCCCGATGGCGCTGCGCGGCCTGTGGACCCACCTGCTGAGCCGGAACAGGGAAAACATCTTCGGCCGCGCCTTCCACGCCGGCCTGCGCTCGAAGCTGGCGCTGGCGGTCGGCAAACCGGTGGCGCCGCAGGACGTCACGCCCGAGGGCTTGCGGCAGGACGTGGCGGCCTTGCGCGGCGACTGGAAGTAGGCAGCCGCAGCGCCCAGGCGGCGATCGCGTCGGCGACTGCGGCATCGCTCTCGGTTTCCAGCATCATCGATTGCAGCGGTGGCAGGTCGGCCGGGGTCTACTTGTAGAAGTGGTTCAGCGCGGGGAACAGTGCCACTTGTGTTGGCAGCGTCATGCGGGCCGCGCGCAGTGCGTCCGCGTGGTGTACCGGTACCGAGGCGTCGCGCCCGCCCTGTACGATCAGCACCGGCTGCCGCACGCTGGCCAGCGCCACCACCGGGTCGACGCGGTCGGCGCTACGCAGGTAGGCGTGGGCCGCTGCCGGCATGGCGGCCAGCATGGCAGTTCCCGGATCGTCCGCCGCCTCGGCCGGCAAGGTCTGGCCGGTGCGGATTGCAGCCACCGAGCGGTCGAACAGCGCCAGGTCGGGCGGGGCGTCCGGCGGTGCCATGGCCGCGATCTGGGCACGCATGATGCCGAAAATCGTCAACGCAGGTCCCGACAGGCTCACCACGCCATCGATAGCGGCCGGTTCGGCACCGGCCGCCAGCAGCGAGGCCACCACCGCGCCCTCGCTATGACCTGCAACCACGACCGGCCGCGTGTCCAAGGAGCTGCGCAGCAGCGTCAGGCCTGCTGCCGCCACGTCCACCCGCGTCAGAAATTCGGTATGCGTGGCAGCCAGTGCTGCGTCGACAGTGCGCGAGCCGGTGCCGGGGCCGATCTTGGCCATGCGCAGGACCGCAAAGCCGCGTGCACAGAGCTGGCGCGCCAGATCGGCGTAGGCGTGCGGCCGCATATTCATGGTTGGATAATTGCCATCGACATCGCTGAACAGCGATCCGGGCACGATCAGCACTGCGCCCGCGGCGGTGCCGTCGGGGCGGCTGAGGCGGCAGGCGATGTCGACGCCGGCGCCACTGACAAAGACGTCCTGTTCGGCGTGCGCTGTGGCGACCTGGCTGACGTGTCCTGCGGCGCAGTTGCCGGCGCGGGCGCGAGTACCTGCCGCGCATGGATCGCCATCGCCTCGGCCAGGAAGGTCGCCAGTTGCGGGTGCAGCGCGTCGAACATGGCGTCGAACTCAGCTTGCTCCGTGTACAGCGTGCCCAGCGCCGCATAGGCGCTGGCGTCGGGCCGCCACGACCGGCACACCCAGCGATAGTGCTGCGCCGTTTCAGCCTGTACCTCGTTCGCATCCGGCGTCAGCCCGCGTTCGATGAAGGTCACGAAGCGCGCGTGGATGGCGTCGATATCGGCCTTGAAGTCGAGCAGGCCGGCCGACGGGAGCGCCGCCAGCGTTTGCTGCGATTGCCGGATTGCCGATGCCGCCGGCGGGCCGTAGCGCTGCACCAGTTCCGCTTCCCACTCTGCCTGTCTGGCCAGCGTCACGCCGTCGAACAGGCGCCGCGCATCGAGTGGCTTGCCAGCGTCGAGCAGCGCCAGCGTGCGGTCGATGGTGCCGGCCAGATCGCGCCGGCGCGCGATGTCGTCAGCCACTCGCTGGCGCAAGTCGAGCAGCGCGGCGCGGGTATCAAAAGCAGGGTCGTCGAGCATGCGGCCGATCTCCGCCAGGCTGATACCCAGTTCGCGGTAGAACACGATGCGCTGCAGTCGCAGCAATTCCTGCTCGCCGTAGTAGCGATAACCGTTACCGCCGATTTCCGGCGTCAGCAGGCCGATCTGGTCGTAATGATGCAGCGCCCGCACGCTGATGCCGGCGGCCTTGGCGACCTGTTTGACAGTCTGTCTCATGAATCCTCCTTGGTGACAATGCATTCTGGGGGATCACGCCACGTAAGGGTCAAGCATTTTCAGCGCGCCGCCTGCACCTGTGTGCGGTCGTCGCGCGTGCGCGCCAGTGCGATGATCTGCTCCAGGTCCACCGGCTTGACCAGGTGGTGGTCGAAGCCGGCGTCGAGCGTGCGGCGGCGGGCGTCGCTCTGGCCCCAGCCGGTGAGGGCGATCAGCAGGATGTCGGCGGCGCCCGGCTGCTGGCGGATCGCGCGCGCAGCGTCGTAGCCGTCCATGCCCGGCATGCCGAGATCCAGGATGACGATGTCGGGTCGGGCGTGCGCCGCTGCTGCCACCGCTTCCTCGCCGCCATAGACGGCGCGCGTGTGAAACCCTTCGGCTGCGAGCAGCGCGGCCAGGGTGTCGGCGGCGTCGTGGTTGTCGTCCACCACCAGCACTTGTCGCTGCTGGCCGGCGCCGCCGCTGTGTGCAGGCGCCGCGAGGGGCCGGGGCGCGCGCTCGTCGCTGGCGTGGACGACCGGCAGACGCACCGTGAACTCGCTGCCTTTGCCCACGCCCTCGCTGGTCACGTCCACCGAGCCGCCATGCATCTCGGCGAACTGGCGCGCCAGCGTCAGGCCGATGCCCAGGCCGCTGGTGAACTGGCCGGCCACCGTCGTACTCTGCTCGAACATGGTGAAGATGCGTGACAGCGCCTCCGGTTCCAGGCCGATGCCGCTGTCGCGCAGCGACACCACCAGCACCCGGTCCGCGACGTGGGCGCGCACCAGCACCTGGCCGCCCTGCGGCGTGAACTTGATGGCGTTGGAGAGGATGTTGGCGAAGATCTGCACGATGCGCGCGTAGTCGGCATGCAGCATGACCTCGGTGAGCGGCAGCTGCCACGCCACGTGGATGCGCTTGGCGGTTGCCGCCTGCACGCATAACTCGTTCACGTGGTTCATCACTGCCTGCAGGCTGACCAGCTGGCGTTGCAGCTTGATCTTGCCGCGCGTGATGCGCGCCACGTCGAGCAGGTCGTCCACCAGCCGCGTGAGCAGCCTGACCTGGCGCTCGACGACGTCGCGGATGCGCGCCACCGGCGCTGCGTCCGGGTACATATGCGTGAGCAGCGACACCGAGGTGCGGATCGGCGCCAGCGGATTGCGCAGTTCGTGACCGAGGCTGGCCAGGAATTCGTCCTTGCGGCGCGCCGCTTCGCGTACCTGGTACTGCTTGTGGCGGGCGCGCAGCGTCGCTTGCAGCGCCGCGATCAGGGCCAGCGTGCGCACCGGCCGTTCGAGCAGGGTGAGGTTGCCGAGGCCCGCCACCGCCTTGCGCACCACGGGCGAATCGGCGCCGTGGTGGGTGAGCAGCAGGATCGGCAGGTCGGACCAGTCGGGCTGCCGCGCTACCATGGCGTGCAGCAGCTGGTAACCGCCGTCGGTCAGCGCTTCCTCCACCGTGAGCACGGCGCCCACGCCGGCGGCGGCCTGCTGTTCCAGCTCGGCCAGGGTGGCGCAGACATGGCTGTCGAGCTTGGCCAGCGCCAGCACGCGCGCAGCCAGCGGGCCGTCCTGGCCGGTGGGGGCGTAGATCAGGATGCGCGTTTCCATCGGCTTCAGGACCGCTCGTCGGCGGCCGGCTGCTCCGGCGCGATGGCGTCGCTGTCGTACCTGGGCACACCGGTCAGGATGCCGTGAAAGCCGCGCAGCACCGGCCCCACCGTGATGCCGTCCGTGCCGACCTGGAAGCGGCGGATGGTGCGCTCGTGCGCGCTGCCGCGCTTCTTGAACACGGAAATCGCCTGCCGCACCTCGCCCTCGGCCTCGAAGTAACGCAGCATGATGATGTTGTCGGCGATGTAGCTGGCATTGATCGACGACGTGTTGGCGCTGCCGATCATGCCCTGCTGGACGCCGACGATGAGGCTGACCACGCCGCGCTGGCCCAGGTAGGTGAGGATCTCGTGCAGGTAGGTGGTCATGAAGCGTTCGTCGGGCATGGCGTTCAGGTAGCCGTTCAGGCTGTCGATCACCAGCACCTTGACCCCGCGTTCGACGGCCTGCACCACGGCCTGCGTGAGCTGGCCCGGGGCCAGTTCGGCCGGGTCCACCTGCTGGATGGTGAGCAGGCCGTCGCGTTCGGCGCTGTCCAGGTCCAGGCCCAGGCTGGCGCAGCGGTTGAGCAGGTTGTTGCGCGCCTCCTCGAACAGGAACATGGCGCTCTTGTCGCCGCGCTGGCTGGCAGCGTGCACGAACTGCGCGGCCAGCGACGATTTGCCGGTACCGGACGGGCCGGTGATCAGGGTGCTCATGCCTTCTTCCAGGCCGCCGCCGATCAGCTGGTCGAGCGCGGACAGTCCGCTCGAGAGCTGGCGCCGCGCGCTGCTCACGCGCGAATCCGCCGCCACCAGGCGCGGGTACACGCGCAAGCCGCCGCGCACGATCTGGTAGTCATGGGCGCCGCCGTGGAAGGCGACGCCGCGGTACTTGACCACGCGGATGCGGCGCCGCTCGGCGCCATACGCCTGCTCGACCCGTTCGAGCGTGAGCACGGCGTGCGCCACGCTGCGCACCTGCAGGTCGGTGGAGAGCGCGGTGCGGTCGTCGAGCAGGATGGTGGTGCAGGCGCGGCTGGCCAGGTACTGCTTGAGCGCCAGCACCTGGCGCCGGTAGCGCAGCGGATTTTCGGCCAGCAGCTGCAGCTCGGACAGCGAATCGAGCACCACGCGGCGCGGCCGGCACTTGTCGATGGCGCTGACGATGTGCTGGGTGGTGGTGCCCATTTCGATTTCGGCCGGGTGGAAGATCGTGTACTGCTGGTCCGGGTCAAGCGCGTTTTCGCCGGGGATGATTTCCTCGACCTGGATGCCGGCCATGTCCCAGCCGTGCGCTTGCGCTACGGCGCGCAGCTCCACCGCGGTTTCCGCCAGGGTGATGTAGAGCACGTGTTCGCCGCGCTGCACGCCCGCGAGCAGGAACTGCAGGGCCAGCGTGGTCTTGCCGGTGCCGGGTTCACCCTCGACCAGGTACAGGCGGTCGGCCGTCAGGCCGCCCCCGAGCACGGCGTCGAGACCGGGCACGCCGCTCGACAGGAATTCGGAAGTATTGCTGTTTTGTGGTTCCATGAAAGCGGTCCGGTTGGGCGTTGGCGCCGTTGCGGAAGCAGCCGGCGGATGACCGTGAAGCGTTGAACATAAAACGTCAAGGTGACACTGCGACGCTGCACGCAGCGACATGGATAAAACGAGCGATGCTGCAGGCGCGGCACGATTTCTTGAAACCGTGTAATTTTATTATTTTACCCCAAGCCGACTGTCTCCGCTGGTTGCTTGAGGCGGCGCAAAATGTTTCTCTGCGGAATTGCAAAGCGCTTGACATAGTTAGAATGATCGTTCATTCTATCGCATGTGTTTACCTTCTCCCAGTACTCTCCTCAGAAAGTCTCGCCACATGGAAGCTTTTCTCTGCAAACCGTCCCTGCGGACGGCCGGGGCCGCAGCCCTGATCACTGCAACCGCCCTGGTGGCTGGTTGCTCCAAATCCACGACCGAAGCACCTCGCACGCAGCAGGTGGCGGAAGTGGGCGTCTACAAGGTGGTGCAAGCACCACTGCAGATCACGACCGAACTGCCGGGCCGCACCAGCGCCTACCAGGTGGCTGAAGTGCGCCCGCAGGTCAACGGCGTGATCCAGAAACGCCTGTTTGTCGAAGGCTCCGACGTCAAGGCCGGCACCGCCCTGTACCAGATCGATCCGTCGATCTATCAGGCCAATGTCAACTCGGCCAAGGCCACCCTGGCCAAGGCCAAGGCCAACCTGCTGACCAGCGGCCCGAAAGCGTCGCGCTACAAGGAGCTGCTGGCCATCGAAGGCGTGAGCCGCCAGGATTACGAGGATGCAGTCGCTGCCGACGCCCAGGCGCAGGCGGACGTGGAGTCGGCCACCGCCGCGCTGCAGGAAGCCAATATCAACCTGCGCTACACCAATGTGTATGCGCCGATCAGCGGCCGTATCAGCCGTTCGACCGTGACGCCCGGTGCGCTGGTCACCGCCAACCAGACCACCGCGCTGACCACGGTGCAGCAGCTCGATCCGATGTATGTCGACGTGACGCAGTCGAGCGAAGACCTGATGCGCCTGAAGCGCGAGATGGAAAACGGCAGTCTCAAACAGGCGGGGCAGGCCAAGGTCACGCTGGTGCTGGCCGATGGCACCAAGTATGCGGAAGCGGGCAAGCTGCAGTTCTCCGACGTCTCGGTGGACCAGGGCACCGGCAACGTGACGCTGCGCGCCATCTTCCCCAACCCGAAACAGCATCTGCTGCCCGGCATGTTCGTGCGCGCGGTGATCGAATCGGGCGTCGATGAAAAAGCCATCACCGTGCCGCAGCAGGGCGTGACCCGCAACCAGAAGGGTGAAGCCACCGCCATGGTGCTGGGCAAGGACGGCAAGGTCGAACAGCGCGTGCTGACCACCGCCGGCACCTACGGCGACAAGTGGCGCGTGAAGTCGGGCCTGGCCGATGGCGACCAGGTGATCGTCGAAGGTCTGCAGAAGGTCAAGCCGGGCGCACCGGCCGTGGCAGCCAAGGCGCCGGCGGCCGGCGCCGCGCAGTCAGGAGCGGCTGCACCAGCCGCCCCGGCAGCCCCTGCGGCCAAGCAGTAATCGAGGAGATCGCACATGTCCCGCTTCTTTATTGATCGCCCGATTTTCGCCTGGGTGATCGCGATCGTGATCATGCTCGGCGGCATACTGGCCATTCTCGGCCTGCCGATCGCGCAGTATCCGGCCATCGCGCCGCCTTCGATTTCGATTACCGGTTCCTACCCCGGCGCCTCCGCCAAGACCGTGGAAGATGCTGTCACCCAGGTCATCGAACAGAAGATGAAGGGTATCGACGGCTTGCGCTACATGTCGTCGTCGTCCGACTCGGCAGGCGGCATCAGCATCACGCTGACCTTCGAATCGGGCACCAACCCCGACATCGCCCAGGTGCAGGTGCAGAACAAGCTGCAACTGGCCACGCCGCTGCTGCCCACCGCCGTGACCCAGCAGGGTCTGGTGGTCAACAAGGCGACCAAGAACTTCCTGCTGGTGATCGGCTTCGTCTCCGACGACGGCTCGATGAACCAGGCCGACATCGGCGACTACGTCACCGCCAGCGTGCTCGATCCGATCTCGCGCGTGGAAGGCGTGGGCGACGTCACCAACTTCGGTTCCCAGTACGCGATGCGCATCTGGCTCGATCCGGCCAAGCTGCAGAGCTACCAGCTCACGCCGGCCGACGTCACCACCGCCATCAGCGCGCAGAACACCGAGGTGTCCGCCGGTGAGCTGGGCGGCGCGCCGGCCGTGGCCGGCCAGCAGCTCAACGCCACCGTGACGGCCCAGAGCCGCCTGCAGACGGCCGAGCAGTTCGGCGCCATCCTGCTGAAAACCACCACCGGCGGCGCCACCGTGTACCTGCGCGACGTCGCCCGGATGGAACTGGGCCGCGAAAACTACTCGATCGTGGCCCGCTACAATGGCAAGGCCGCCACCGGTATCGCGATCAAGCTGGCCACCGGCGCCAACGCGCTCGACACCGCCCAGGCGGTGAAGGACAAGATCAAGCAGATGGAAAAGCAGTTCCCGGCCGGACTGAAAGCGATGGTGGCGTTCGACACCACGCCGTTCGTCAAGATCTCGATCGAGGAAGTCGTCAAGACCCTGGTCGAAGCGATCGTGCTGGTGTTCCTGGTGATGTACCTGTTCCTGCAGAATTTCCGCGCCACGCTGATTCCGACCATGGCGGTGCCGGTGGTGCTGCTCGGTACCTTCGGCATCCTGTCGGTGCTCGGCTTCTCGATCAACACGCTGACCATGTTTGCGGTGGTGCTGGCGATCGGCCTGCTGGTCGATGACGCCATCGTGGTGGTGGAAAACGTCGAGCGGGTGATGACGGAAGAAGGCTTGTCGCCGGTCGAGGCCACGCGCAAGTCGATGGGCCAGATCAGCGGTGCGCTGGTCGGTATCGCCATGGTGCTGTCGGCCGTGTTCGTGCCGATGGCGTTCTTCGGCGGTTCCACCGGCGTGATCTACCGCCAGTTCTCGATCACCATCGTCTCGGCCATGGTGCTGTCGGTGATCGTGGCGATGGTGTTTACGCCGGCGCTGTGCGCCACCATGCTCAAGCAGGTGCCGAAAGGCCACACCCAGGCCAATACCGGTTTCTTCGGCTGGTTCAACCGCACCTTCGATCGCGGCAACCGCAAGTACCAGGGCCTGGTCGGCTCGATCATCAACAAGAGCGGCCGTTCGCTGATCGTCTACGCGCTGATCGTGGCCGTGATGGCGTTCGTGTTCCTGCGCCTGCCGACGTCGTTCCTGCCGGAAGAAGACCAGGGCGTGCTGTTTACCCAGATCCAGCTGCCGACCGGCGCGACCCAGGAGCGCACGCTCAAGACCATCGAAAGGGTTGAGCAGCACTTCATGAACAACGAGAAGGAATCGGTGGCCTCGGTGTTTGCGGTGGCCGGCTTCAGCTTCGCCGGTAACGGTCAGAACACCGGTATCGCCTTCGTGCGGATGAAGGACTGGTCCGACCGCAAGGGCAAGGACCACGCGGTCAGCGCGATCGCCGGCCGCGCCATGGGCGCCTTCTCGCAGATCAAGGATGCGATGGTGTTCGCGTTTGCCCCGCCGGCGGTGCTGGAACTCGGTAACGCGTCCGGCTTCGACCTGATGCTACAGGATACCGGCGGCGTGGGCCACGCGGCCCTGATGGCGGCGCGTAACCAGATGCTGGGCATGGCCGCGCAGAGCAAGGTCATCGTCGGCGTGCGTCCGAACGGCCAGGAAGATACGCCGCAGTACAAGATCACCGTGGACCAGCAAAAAGCCGTGGCGCTGGGCCTGGCGATCGCCGACGTGAACCGGGTGCTCAGCACGGCCTGGGGCTCGGCCTACGTCAACGATTTCATCGACCGTGGCCGCGTGAAGAAGGTGTACATCCAGGGCCAGGCCGAATCGCGCATGGTGCCGGAAGACCTGAACAAGTGGTTCGTGCGTAACAGCGCGGGCGAGATGGTGCCGTTCTCGTCGTTCTCGCACGGCGAGTGGATCTACGCCTCGCCGCGCCTGGAGCGCTACAACGGTCTGCCATCGGTCGAAATCCTGGGCCAGCCGGCGCCGGGCCAGAGTTCGGGCGCCGCCATGGCCGAAGTCGAGCGCATGGCAGCGCAGCTGCCGCCCGGTATCGGTTACGAGTGGACCGGCCTGTCGACGGAAGAACGCGACTCCGGTTCGCAAACCACGCAGCTGTATGCGATCTCGATCTTGATCGTGTTCCTGTGCCTGGCCGCGCTGTATGAAAGCTGGTCGGTGCCGTTCTCGGTGCTGCTGATCGTTCCGCTGGGGATCGTCGGCACGGTGCTGGCAACCTACGTGTTCAAGATGTCGAACGACGTGTACTTCCAGGTCGGCCTGCTGACCGTGGTGGGTCTGGCTGCCAAGAACGCGATCCTGATCGTGGAATTCGCCAAGGACCTGCAGGAGCAGGGCATCGAACTGAAGGAAGCGACCCTGCAGGCGGTGCACCTGCGCCTGCGTCCGATCCTGATGACGTCGATCGCCTTCGGTCTCGGTGTACTGCCGCTGGCGATCAGCAGCGGCGCCGGCTCGGGCAGCCAGAACGCGATCGGCGTCGGCGTGCTGGGCGGGATGCTGACCGCAACCTTCCTCGGCATCTTCTTCGTTCCATTGTTCTTCGTGCTGGTGCGCGGCCGCTTCGGCAAGAGCAAAGCCAAACCTGCCGCCACGCCGGCCGTGGAGGCACACTAATCATGAAACCCGTCATGAACATCATGCATAAATCTTCCCTGACCCTGGCGGCGCTGGCGCTGCTGGGCGGTTGCAGCCTGGCGCCGGTGTACCAGCGTCCTGCTGCGCCGGTCAGCCAGGCCTGGCCTGCCGGCGAGGCCTACAAGGGCTTGCCGGCAGCGGCGGCCGATGCCCGTCCGGTGTCCGAAATCCAGTGGCGCGAGTATTTCGCCGATGCGCGCCTGCGCCAGGTGATCGAACTGGCGCTGGCCAACAACCGCGACCTGCGCGTGTCCGGGCTCAATATCGAGCGCGCCCGCGCCCAGTACAACGTCAGCAGCGCGCCGCTGCTGCCGACCGTGGCCGCCGGCGTCTCGCAGAGCGCCTCCCGCGTGCCGCGCAATCTCAGCACCACGGGCGAATCGTCCGTGACGCGCCAGTACAGCGCGGGCGTGTCGCTGGCCGCGTACGAGCTCGATTTTTTCGGCAAGGTACGCAATGCCTCGGAAGCGGGCCTGCAAACCTACCTGGGGACCGAAGAGGCGCGCCGCACCCAGCAAATCAGCCTGGTGGCCGAAGTGGCCAATGCCTGGCTGACGCTGACGGCCGACCAGCAACGCCTGAAACTGGCGCAGGACACCCTGGCCAGCCAGCAGACCACGTATGACCTGAGCCGCAAGCGTTTCGAGGCCGGTGCCACGTCCGGTGTGAACGTGTACGACGCCCAGACCAGCGTGGAGTCGGCGCGCAACGACGTGGCCACCTACACCTCGCAGGTGGCGCAGGACCAGAACGCGCTGAACCTGCTGGTGGGCGCCCCCGTGCCCACTACGCTGCTGCCCGCGGGCGAGCTGGTGTCGGTGACCGAGCTGACCGCGCTGCCGGGCAGCCTGCCGTCCGATCTGCTGCAGCGCCGTCCCGACGTGCAGCAGGCCGAACGCGCGCTGCGCGCCGCCAACGCCAATATCGGCGTGGCCCGCGCCGCCTTCTTCCCCAGCATTTCGCTGACGGCGTCGGGCGGCAGCGCCAGCCGTGACCTCTCCGGCCTGTTCAAGGCCGGTTCCGGGACGTGGAGCTTTGCACCGCAGATCAACCTGCCGATCTTTAACGGTGGCCTCAACACCGCCAACCTGGCGATCGCCAGGGCCGACCGCGACATCTCGGTGGCGCAGTACGAAAAGGCGATCCAGGTCGCGTTCCGCGAAGTGGCGGACGCACTGGCGGTGCGCGGCACCATCGACGAGCGCCTCAATTCGCAGCAGGCACTGGTGCAGGCAGCCGAGAAGAGCTTCAGGATCAACGAAGCGCGCTACCGCAGCGGCGCCGATACCTACCTCAACTCGCTGGTGTCGCAGCGCGCGCTGTATCAGGCCCAGCAAGGCCTGATCAGCACCCGGCTCAGTCAGACCAGCAATGCCGTCACCTTGTACAAGGTGCTCGGTGGTGGCTGGCAGCCGGAATCGGCGCAGGCCGCACAGCCCACGCCGGCGGCCCAGCCGCCCCGCGGCTGATCCTGCGACCCTTGCGGCGGTCGCGTCTGTGCGGCCGCCGCCTACCCAAGGAATGACCATGACCACCTCTCCCGCAAAACGGCGCGTCGATCCCGAGAAGGCAGCGGGGCGGCGCATCCAGGTGCTGGAAGCGGCGGCCGTTTGCTTCGCACGCAGCGGCTTCCACGGCGCCAGCATGTCGGAGATCTCCAAGCAGGCCGGCATGAGCGCCGGCCATATCTACAATTATTTCGACAGCAAGGACGCCATCATCATGGCGTTCGTCGACCGCGAGGCCGAACACGTCACCGAATTGCTGCAAGACCTGGAGTCGCGCGACGACCCGCTGGGAGCGCTGCTCGAAGAAGCCGGCAACGCCGTCGATCAGCATTTGCAGCCGCAGCCCTGGCACGTGCCGCTCGAGATGTACGCGGAGGCGTCGCGCAACCCGGTCGTCGCCGCCAAGCTGCGCGAGAATTCGATGCGCTCGCGCGCTGCCATGCGTGTGCTGGTGCGGCGCGGCCGCGAAGCGCGCGGGCTGCCAGTGGACGACGTGCTGCTGAACTCCCGGGTCGATGCCATGATCGCCTTCTTCCACGGCTTGCCCGTGCGCGGGATGCTGCATGACGACCTCGATCGCGATGGCATGACCGAAGCGTTCCAGACCGCCATGCGCGCGCTGCTGCTCACCTGATTTGTTTCGTAGTGTTTTCCCCGATGTCGCGCGGTGGCGGCTGTTGTAACATGTCCGCACTCTTCCTAGTGATCGGAGCATCATGACTGCCTATGTAATTCCCGCCCATGACATCGTGGGCCTGCCCGTTGCCGGTACCGACGCCCTGTTCCCGGTGCGCCGCGTGTTCTGCGTGGGCCGTAACTATGCCGGCCACGCGCGCGAAATGGGGTCGGACCCGGACCGCGAACCGCCATTCTTCTTCAGCAAGCCAGCCGACGCCCAGGCCATCGTGCCGGTGGCGCCGGGGCAGGTCGCCGCGCTGCCGTATCCGCCGTTGACCAGCAATCTGCACTACGAGTGCGAGCTGGTGGTGGCCATCGGCAAGGGCGGCAGCAACATCGGCGTCGCGGATGCAGCGAGCCACATCTTCGGCTACGCGGTCGGCTTCGACATGACGCGCCGCGACCTGCAGTTCAAGATGCGCGACGCCGGCCGTCCGTGGGAAATCGGCAAGGCGTTCGACTATTCGGCGCCGATCGGCGTGATCACCCCGGCAGCCCGGGCCGGCGACATCAACCGCGCCGCCATCGAGCTGAAAGTCGACGGCGTGACCAGGCAGACATCGAGCATCGACGACCTGATCTGGTCGATCGACGAAGTCATCGCCAACCTGTCCACGCTGTTCACGCTGGCGCCGGGCGACCTGATTTTCAGCGGCACGCCGGAAGGCGTCGGTGCGGTCGTGCCGGGGCAAGTGCTGGTCGGCACGGTGGCCGGCATCGACGGCATCACGGTAAAAATCGTATAAACGATTATTTTTCCCCGGATCCGCAACACAAACATGACAAATGCTTAAACTGGCTGCTATAATCTCGGCCTAGTCGGGGCGTAGCGCAGCCTGGTAGCGTACGTGCATGGGGTGCACGGGGTCGGAGGTTCGAATCCTCTCGCCCCGACCAATAGAATCAAGGACTTAGGCCAATCTTCGGATTGGCCTTTTTCTTGCCTGCAAAAATTACCCCTACAATTACCCCTACAGATTCGCGGCCTCAGGTGCAGCCGTTTGGAATCGTTTGGTACTACTCATCAGCTTTTCGGCTCTCTGCAATCCGATCCATTTGCCACTTCGCTACCTCGGCGGAATCCCATGCAATCGCCTGCGGGCCTATGTGGATCGGCGCCGGGAAGGTCTTCGCCTTCACCGCGCGCAGGATGGTGCTACGCGACTTGCCGGTGACGCGCACGACTTCGGGCATCCGGATAAAAAGTTTCATTTCATTCATGTTCATGGTCTTTCCTTTCTTTGTAGACGATTTCTCAACTCGTAGCACGGGAGTGAAATTCCTATGGTGTTTCGTTTCATTACACAAGATTTTTTGAGTTCACTATCAATTAGTGGCTGTTGTCACTATTTATTTATTCCTTGGCACTATCCCAAGATTTTTTTTAATGTCAATATTCCGGTATGTCAGAGATCTACCGAAGCCAATTCAGGATGCCCATTTCCCTGTTCGAAAAACTGAAATTCGAGGCAGTGAAGGCTGGGCGCAGCATTAATGCAGAGCTGGTTGGGCGAATGGAATCCAGCTTCGACGTAAGCTCGAATGAGATTGATACACGCCTCATCCTCGAAGCGATCGAGCGTTTGTCTAAGCGAAACCGAGATATTCAATATTCATTTAGCGTAAATTTAGATGCCAAAAGCGCCGACAAATCTTCTGAAACGGCAAATGGCAACTCGCCTCTAAGTGTCGATCCTACTGACTCTAGTCCACCGGAGACGACCCCTTCATCGTAGAGAGCTATGCAGTTTTTTTGATGAAGGCCTCGCTCAAGCCTCGCCTCCGGTGCCGTTCTGGCGCTGGCCGGCGCGCACGCCGGCCCGGTAGCCTTTGGCGTAGGCCTGGCGCGGGTCCACCACCAGTGCGTGCGGCGCCTTGACCCAATACCACGCCCGGCGCGCGGCGGCGGCCACCAGGTTGAGCGGTACCGGCATGCACAGCGCATCGCCGGTGCGCCAGTCCACCACGGCCACGCCGTAGCCGGCCGGGATCAGCTGGCCCTCGGCCATGATGCGCACCAGCAGCGCCGCCTGCACATCTGAGCGGTGGTGCTCGTGGCAGCGCGGGCAGCACTCCCAGGTGCGCGCGGTGGCGCCGGCGGTGAGCTGGTACTGGCGCGGCGCCGGCCGGTGACCGATCAAGCTACAGAGCAATCTCTTGTTCATGCTCGGCCCTCCACCAGCTGCAGGTGCGCCAGCTCGCGTGCCACGCCGTCGGCGGTAGCTGCGCACCGGTGAAGGAGGGCAGCGCGCTCGTCGGACCGCACCGCCGACATGGTGCTCAGCATTGCCGCGACCAGGCCGGCCAGCGCTTCGAGGCGCGCCACTTCGGCGGCGCATTCTTTCGACAGGCGGTTCAATTTCCACCTCTGGCCGCCAGGCGCTGCGCGACATCGTTGAGGTCGCTGATCTCAGCTTCGGCGCGGTCGGCCAGCATTTTCAGCGATCCGATGGCCAGTATTTTGAGCTGGTCGCAATGGCTCGGCGAGAAGTAACCGCCCGTCTCCTCGTGATCCCGGTCCAATTCCGACTCCTGCACGATTTTCAGGGCCAGCTCGGCGCCGCGGCAGACGCTCATGGTGAGGGCGATGAATTCGGCGTGGGGATTACCCTTGAGCTGCGGGACCAACCAGCTGAAGCTCTGATGCTTCGGCACGTGCACCGGTGGCGCGGCCGCGTCGTCTGCCGGCGGGACAAAGCGCGCGTTCATTCCGCACCCCGCACCAGGCTGACGCCGTAGAAGTAGCCGACGACTGCAGCCAGCCGCGCGCGGCTGCCGTCCGTGAAGTCGTCCAGGTGAAGCAGAGCCAGCTCGATGGTAATGTCCGCCGACCAGGTGCCGCACGCGACGCTGATGCACCCCGTCTGGCTGCCGGTGCCCAAGTCGGTACCGGTAAAGCGCAGGAGCGGCTTGAGGCCGTCGCGCAACTCCAAGGGCAGGCCATCGGCCGCACCGAGCGGCTCCCACTCGCCAGCATTTTCGATCCGGGCCGACTCCCACGGCGTCACAAAGACCTGGCCCAACCAGTCGGCGTTGCCTTCGAGGCGGAACATGTTGATCACGCGCGGCACGTCGGCGAAGTCGACCGCATGCCAGAGCGCGCGGCCGTCCGGGCCGTGGATGTCGCAGCGCTGGTTTGGCGCTGGGATGTCGTCGGCCAGCAGCACGACGTTGCCCACGCCGGCAAGGGCCATCGGCGGAACGAAGCGGGCGTTCATTGGGCACCGCCTTCCATGTTAGCGAGGAGGAGGCGCGCATCGGTCACCGATTCCTGAACCAACACCGCATTGCGGTAGGCCGCTTTTACCAATGCGTCCAGGCGCAGGATTACATGTGCCACTTTCAGATCGTTGCTCTCAACTGAATCCAGTTGCTCGAAGCAGATTTCGCCAAGCGTTTGCGCGGCCAGCGCCTGCGATTCGATGTCGCCAAGGTGGTGCTTGATTTGCGACAAGTGCAAGGTTGTGTTTACAACATTTACTTGCTCATTTTCGGGACTGGTGTTAACCTTCGTTTTCTGGTTCATATGTGTCTTTCGATAAGGTGTGTTGATCCACGCGGCCTTGGAGCTCTCACCCTCCATGGCAGTCGTTTCTGGTAGCGCCAGTACGGCACTGTTTGTATCGGAAGGCTGGCTCTCACCCCAGTCTTCCGATTAGTTTTCAGCAGAGCGGTAATTCAGCCCTGCGGAGATCTAGCTCAAACGTCTAAGCTTCCTTCACTTCATGCGACGCCTGCTCGCGTTTCATCGCTTCCCGCACAATCTCAACAAGCTCAGCGTTGGCCGTTCTGAAATTGCGTTTTGCCCGCTCTTTCACCCAGTCCATCATCGGCTTCGGGATGCGCATTTCACCGCGCCACATTTCGACATCGAGTCGTTTAGACATTCTTCAATCCTCTAATGATATGGCTAATAGCCACTATTAATATACGCCACCACAGTCCGACCGGCAAGGCGTTTATGGCTCATAGCCAGCATTTATGTTGCTGGCGAATGACGGTATGCTCCATCGCCATGACCACCGAAAAAAAACGCACTCCTCAAGACGCAGACAAATTCATCGTTCGTCTGCCGTCCGGTATGCGCGAACATATCGCTGATGCAGCTGCAAAAAGCCATCGAAGCATGAATGCGGAGGTGATCGCTCGCCTAGAGCGCACCTTTCGATGGGACGAAGTCGATCACCCGCACCCCGCCGAGTTGACGGCCGAGATCCAGTACTCGGCGGCACGTCTGCAGGATTTGATCCGCGAGTTCGCTATGCAGCAGGTAGATCCGGATCGAGGCGCCCGAGCACCAGTCGAGGGCATGGTCGATGACGACGATATCGAGCTCTGGCCGACGGCGATGCCTGAGCGCACCCACAAGCGCAAGGTGTAGCCCAACATCGGCTGTCAGCGGTGACAATGTGCGATATTTCAAGCAGTAAACATATCTATACTTTGTGGAATTGCCGATTCCCGGCTTCAACCTATCGGATTCCAGATGACCACCGACTTGAACCTCATTACCGCTTTTCGAAATGAAGCCGTTTCCGACCGCCAGATTGACGAGCTGATCGGCATCATCAAGGGTGTGCTTGCCGACGGCATGGTTTCGCAAGGGGAGGTCGAGTTTCTCATTTCGTGGATGGAGGCCAACCGTCGCGCCGCGAACCTCTGGCCGGCGAAAGTCCTGTACCCGCGTTTGCTTTCCGTGATGGCTGACGGGAAGCTGGACCTGCAGGAGGAATCGGAGATTCTTGAACTGCTGACCAAAACCGTCGGCGGCAACACCGCTCCCCAATATGGGAACGGTAGCGACAGCACGCGTCTCCCGTTCACTGAGCCTGCCCAACCAATTCAGTTCTCCGGCCAGCTTTTCTGTTTCACCGGAAAATTCAACTCCGGCCTCCGCACCTGGTGCGAGCAGCAGGTCACGGACCGTGGCGGCATTGCCTCGGGCACGATCACTAAAAAGCTGAACTATCTGGTGATCGGCGACATTGGTAACGACAACTGGCTGCATTCGACTCACGGTAGAAAGATTGAAAAAGCCATCGAGTACAACGCTGCCGGCGGCAACATCTTCATCGTTGGCGAGGAGCACTGGCACGGCCACCTATAGGCTCGAGGACTAGCTGCCGATCAGCTGCAACTGGCCGCCTGGTGGCCTCTGCGCCGCTGCGCGCACGACTTCGACGACCGATTCGTACCAGTCGATCTGGTCGCCCACGTGCTTGTTCTTTGCCTGGAACGGATGCACTTCGCCGTGCGCCATCCCGGCCTCGGTGAGCACGTAGCCGCTCTCGCTCTTCCGCTGCAAGCCGAGGTCGATCAGGATCTTGTTCACGCGGATCGGCGACAGCTTCGGCGCCAGGCGCTTGCCTATCTCGGTCGGGTTGAGCTTCACCGATTTGTCCAGCGCCTCGGAGGGCAGGGCAGTGCCGAACTGTGTCGCCGGAAGGCCGGTTTGTTCCTCGATCATGCGCAGCTTGATGGCGGCCACGACGTCGGCCCGCGTGCCCGGTACCTTCGCCACCATGTTGCCGATGAAGTCGATCGCACGGACGTCGGTGAGCGATGATGACAGTAATGGACGGATGCGCTTTGTCGGCGCTCCTGGCACCGAATAGGCGCCGGTGCGCCGGATCGACGGCAGCACGTTATGGGTTACCCAATGCTTAAACCGTTTCGCGACATCCTTGGTTGCTCCCATGGTCAGCGCGTAAAGTCCGGGCTCGTTGATATGGTTCGCCAGCTGCGTGCGGCCCATTGAATCGATGGCGTCCAATTTCTGGACGTCATCCTCTTCTACGTGGGTTTCGAGCGCTTGGCGGGAGTTTGCGAAGCCAAGTGCCGCGCAGACGTCGCCGGCATGGAACTGCAATTCGCCGCCAATTTCGACCACGCGAACTGAATGGCCTTCGAAGTCGAACGGGTTGGGGATTAGGTCACGTGCGCTCATTTTTTCCTCTGTGGTGAGTGTGGTTTTGCTTCGGTGCTACTAGTGCTAATTTTATTGCTCGGCCAGGTGGCTTTTCCAAAAGAGCGTTATTTGAGCTTATTCAGGCGGTATTTGACGGTATTCGACACTTAAGGCTCTCAAGTGCCCGTAACTCGAATTTCCCTGTCTAAAATCAAATACTTAGAAGTTCGGCGGATGCCATATCCGCCTTTGCTTCGTAGGCGTTCTCATCGGCGTTCTTGTCGTGGACTAGACCTTGCCACTCTTCGGTGTTGCCTCGTTTGTCCCGGCGTCTTCGATGCTGGAGTACACCTTGCAGTGGTCGTCGATCGCGGAACCATAGCCATCGGCGAAAATAAAGAAGTCGGCCAAGCTGGAGAAGTCCTTGGTGACCTTGCCGTTGGTGACCGCCAAGCCATACGAAGCAATCTGAATCGTCCAACCGTAGCGGTCTGCAATCTTCAGCGCCGCCATGAGGTTGGCTGCGCCATCTTTTGAGTCCGCCGTCAACAGCAGGTTCTTGTTGATGACGGCGCGCTTTCCTTCATCCTCCCCGTTGGAGTAGCCCCACAAATAAATGTGAATCATGTGCGCCGGCTTATTGTCAAAGATCACTTCGTGACCTTGAATCAAATCCAGATTGGCACTGTTCACACTGCTCTCGTGCACTTCCATGCCGAGCAGGGCGGCGTAGCGCCGGGCCTCGGCATGGTGATCGTTCGCGCGGGCGACCATTTCCTCATAGGTGGGCGGTGCGAATGCGGCGCTGGCGCCGGCCGCGATGTTGCTGGTGCTGGACATACTTTTCTCCTGGTGGTGGTTGGTGGACACGATGGTAGGCTGGGCGGCCAGGCGTGGTTGCAAAATTCCCGGCGCCGCTCACTGGTTCGGCGCGTTCGGGGCGACGCGAATCAACTCGAACATTGCTGCGTCGCCGCCGACTGCGGCGGTTACGTCGATGGCCATGCGCAGCGTGCGCGCGGAAATTCCGACTTGAGCCAGCAGGGTGGTGAACACGTCCGATTGGGCGAAGCCAGCGCGGGCGGCGCCGGCAAGGATCTCATCGGCGCGCTCGCGCAGGCCTGGCGTCGGGCTTTCCTTGGGGTCGTATGCATAGCCGGCCATCATCAAGAATGCGGCGGCAGCAGTCATGTCGTAATGACCGTCTCTTTTGGAGAAGTGCTGCTTGAGCAGTGCTTGGTCGGCGCGGCGGCCGGATGGAGTGTTGGTCGTGCTGCTGGTTGACATGTTTGCCTCAGTTCGGTTGGACTGAGACGGACTATAGCAATATGCTTTTGGATTATCAATAGCAAATTGCGCTAAATTTTGCTTTTTTAGGAAAAGCAAGGGAAAAAAAATCCCCGGAGCCGGGGACTTATGAGGATCAAATGTGGTTTGTTTCTCGTTTCACCACGCGCCCGATGATGATGCATTCACCATCGCGGCAGCCCTTCGGGCGATATTTCTGCTGGTCCCGGTTGTCGGACGTAAGCCACCATTCACCGCGATCGCGCGTCATGCGCTTGATGACGGCCTCACCCTCGTAATTCACCGCATACACGCCGCCGTCCTCGATCTTGGTGTCGCCCGTATTCACAATGACCTGGTCGCCTTCGTACAAGTTTGGCTCCATGCTTTCGCCTTTTACTGAAATTGCGAGGAGCTGGCCCGGCACGTAACGATTGCGGTCTACCCAGTTTTTGGCAACCATCAGGGTGCTGCCGTCGTGAATTTCGGGGATAGTCTGAAACCCGGTGATGCCAGCAGAGAGGCGCAGCTTTACCTTGGGGATCATGTAAAAGTCGGGGTCGTCTGCATCGACTATGCGTACTGGCACCGCGCCTGGGAAGAGGGCGTGTGCGCGCTCCGACGTCATCGGATCGTCCGGCGCGGATGCGTGCTCACGGTCCATCCAGCCCTCCTCTTTTCCGCATCCTGCTTCGAGCTTCCGCGCCAGCGCGTCGCCGACACCTCGTGGGGTGCCGGTGCTCGACTTGGCGCCGTTCAGTATCTGGCTCAGGTACATGGGCGCTGTGCCGGCGCGACGCGACACTTCATCCGCAGTTCTAAATTCGCGGACAAGTGAGCGGAGGTTTGCAATTCGGGTTTCTTTTACGGTAGCCATTCCGGCATTTAATAGCAGATTGCTTTGATTAGCAAGCAAAATTTGCTATTGCGCTTGTAAAAGCAAATTGCTATAGTCGTGGCCATGAAATTACACGACTACCTCACCCAGCAACGCGGTCGCACTGCCGACCTTGCCCGAGCAATCAAGGCCCACTATCCGGACGTTGCGCGTTGGGCGGCCGGTACGCGCGTCATTCCTATCCGGTTCGGCATTCCGATCGAGCGCGCCACCGGCGGCTTGGTCACACGCCAAGAGCTGTTCTCGGCGGATATCTGCCGGGACGTGTGGCCGGAACTGTCCACTACCCCCGCCGAGGAAACCCCATGACCCAATCCTATAAAGCTGCTGGCGACGAATATACTTTTCCGATGTACTCGGTTTCCGCTGGCGTCATCGCCTCGGCGGCTGGCCAAGAGAAGCTGGCCCAGCTGCTGCAGCGCGGCCACGCTGTAATCGGACACATTTTGCACAAGGATGGACAGTACGTGCTGCTCGACGGTTCGTGCCGCTGGCTCACCAAACCGCACTACCAGCGGCTGATGCACGAGCAGGATGGCTCTCTGTTCGGGGGCGCCGACGGCACTGCCGAGGACGCTGCGCAGCTGCGCGCCCGCATGCTCGAGCTTGCCGGCGAAGTGGCAAATGCGCGCGCGAAAGCTACGCGTGACGCTGCCGCCGCAGACCAGCGCCAGGAGGCGGAATTGGCGCTGCATGATCAACTGCACAAAGCCACCGCGCGCAACCGCGCGCTCGAGCATCAGGTGCTGGCATTGTTCGGCCCGGCCGCCACGCCCGCCGACCACGGCGCCAAGGTGCGCGCCGCCATTGCCGAAACCCGCACCGTGTTCGAAGGCGAGCCCATGGCCATCGAAGCGCTGAATTACATCGAGCGGGAGCTGGCCGCCGGCGCGCCGGTTCTCGCGCAAACGGGAATCGTCTCCGGCACCGCGAATGCAAGCATCGCGAAAGAAAGCCATATGCCGCTTGGCTCCGCGCCAGCGCCAGCGCTGGTTGCGGGCAGCGAGTGGCCGGCCTGGGCGCGTCAGCTCGACAAGGTGGCTGCCGAGGTGCGACAGATTGAAGGCGCTACCGGGAAGGTGTTCGGCCAGCTGGCGACCATCCTGGGCGCCGTCGGCGCCAATGTGTTCGACCAGGCCGCCACCGCGATGGCCGCCGAATCTGCCGAGAAGTTGGCCGATGCCGAGCGCAGTGTCGCCGCGCGCGCCAGCGCCCCGACCGTCAGCAAGCTGGTGGTGGATGTGGATACCACCCAGCTCGACGCCGCGCTGGCGAAGGCCGAGCGCCTGCGGGTGCTGCTGGCGGACTTGGCGCTAAAGGGCTGAGGCGCCGCCATGCTGAAACACGAAGCCACGGGGCCGGACGCCGCCGGTGAGTTCCAGGTCACCTACCAGACCCCCGGGTGTGGCGTTCCCACGGTTGCCTGCTGCGGCATGCGCACCCGTGGCGCCGCCGACACCGAGGCCAAGCGACGCAACGATGCGCAGCTGAATCGTGAGCGCGCCGTGCAGGCCGATGCCATTGCGCGCGGCCTGCGCACGATCCACCCGGATCTCGAACAGCAGTAACGATCACAAACGGGGCAGCGGATGCGCATCCGCGATCGGTGAATCCAGCCCGCCGGTCAAGCCCCGACCCTACACAGTATGGCTGGAGGAGGTTGGAAGATGGGCAGTACCAAGCAAATGGAAGTGGCAGGTCGCAAGTGAAGAGGCCGTCATTTCAGTTTTACCCCGCCGACTGGCGGAACAACTCCAAGCTGCGCCGCTGCTCCGAGGCCGCGCGTGGCGCCTGGGTGGACGTCATGTGCGTCCTGCACGATTCCGACGAATACGGCGTTTGCCGCTGGCCGTTGGAAGAGCTCGCGCGCGCCGCCGGAGTGTCGCTGAAACTGGCGCGCGAGCTGGTTGCCAAGGACGTATTGAAGGGCGCCGATAAGAACGCCGCCGATTACATCTTCACACCACGCCATGCTGGCAAAGCTGGTGAGCCTGTGGTGCTGGTCGTTGCAGGGGCGGGACCGTGCTGGTATTGCAGCCGCTTCGTGCGCGACGAATACGTGCGTCTACGTCGGGGCCAAAGCACTCGATTCAGCGAAAACAACCAACCACCCAAGGGTGGCGCGAGCGGTGGGCCCAACCCACAACCAAAGGATGGAGACACGGGGGAACCGAAATACCCACCAAACCAAGCACCGAAGCAGTCACCAAAGCCCCCCATTGGTGGGCGGCATGGTGACGGCCCTACATCTACATCTACATCTAAGAACATAAATACCCCCATACCCCCTGACGGGGGCTCGTCGTCTCGCAAGCGATCTGCGATCTCGTTCCCGGCGTTTGTCGCGGAGTGCAGGGCGGCCGGCGTGAAGCCGATCCCCGATGACGACGGGGTATTCCGCTATGCGGAGCAGGCCGGGATACCGCATGACTTCCTGCGCTTGCAGTGGCTCGAGTTCAAGGACCGCTACTCGCTCCCGGACGCCAAGCGCTACAAGGCTTGGGCGACCGTGTTCGGCAAGTCGGTGCGGGGCAACTGGTTCAAGCTCTGGTACGCCACGAACGAAGGCACGTATGCCTTGACCACCACCGGCATACAGGCCGAAAACGCGCACAAGGAAATCGCATGAACATGTCGGACCAGCAATACCTCGAAGACCACACAGCGGCCGTCCGCGCCGAGCAGGCCGTGCTGGGCGGGCTGCTGCTCGACAACGACGCGCTCGACCGCATCGACCTGGTGTCGGCGAACTTCTACCGCCCGGACCATCGCCTGATCTTCGAGGAGATCGTGCGTCAGGTGGCTAGCCGGCGCGCCGCCGACCCGATCACCGTTTTCGAAGCCCTGGGCAGCAAGGTCGAAGACTGCCTGCCGTACCTGACGAGGCTGCGCGCCTCGGCGGTCAGTTCCGTGAACATCGGGCGCCACGCCGAGATCGTGAGCGACAAGGCCCGCAAGCGGGCGCTGGGCGTGCTGGCCGTGGAAATGCAGGAACTGGCCCACTCGTTTCAGCCGGCGGCCGTGTGCGTGGATTTGGTGGCTTCCAAGCTCGAAGCGCTGGCCCAGCAGAAGACGGATGAGGAGCCGAAGTTGATGTCGGAGACCCTGGGCGAGTACCTGGGCGTGCTGCAAGCGCGGCTGAACGGCGAGATCAAGCCTGTGGCCACCGGCCACCGCGACCTCGACGACCGCCTCGACGGCGGCCTGGAGCGCGGCACGCTCACCGTGGTTGCTGGCCGGCCCGGCATGGGCAAAACCGCTTTCGGCCTTGGCATCGCTCGGAACATCGCCCGCGACGGCGGCGTCGCGCTGTTCCTGAGCATGGAAATGTCGCGCACGCAGGTCACCGACCGCAATGTTTCCGCCATCGCGCGTGTCCCGCTGGGCTGGCTGCGCAAGCCTGGGGAGGGGCGCCTCGACACCCCGCACTGGGATGCGGTTACGCACAGCGTCGCCGTAGCGCGCGACATGCGCCTGTTCATCGACGACAAGACCGGCTTAAACATGCTCGAGATCCGCGCCAAGGCGCGCAGCGTGAAGCGCAAGGCCGGCGGCCAGCTGGACGTGGTGGTGGTGGACCAGTTGAGCTTCATCACCGGCGGGAAGGCCGAAAGGGAATACATGGTGATCGGCGAATACACGCGCGCCCTGGTGGCGCTGTCCAAAGAGCTAGACACCGCGGTGATTTTGCTCTGCCAGCTGAACCGCGACTGTGAAAAGCGCCCGGACAAGCGCCCGCTGCCGTCGGACCTGGGCATGAGCGGCAGCATCGAGCAGGACGCCGCGAACATCATGCTGCTGTACCGGGACGAGGTGTACAACCCCGACTCGAACGATAAGGGAATCTGCGAAGTGAACTCGGCGAAGCAGCGGCAGGGCCAGCCCGGCACAGTCGCCTTGGCTTACATCGGCAGCCAGACGCGGTTCGAGGATTTGCAGTATCCATGGCGCAAGCACGTGCCTGAGGAAAAGCCGGCCCGCAAGAGGAAAGGCTTTGAATGATAACCACCAGAACCAGCACCAGCACCACCAGCACCACCAGCACCACCAGCACCACCAGCACCACCAAACCAAAGCCACAGGGAGCAGTAACAAATGGAACAGCAATCGAAGGATCTTCAGCGGCTGAGCAAGGAAGGCGCGAGCATGCCGTGCCGCGTGCGCGCGGCGCTGGCCGCCGCACCTAACCACCGACTTCAGGGCTACCGTCTGGCGGCAGCTGCAGGCATCAGCACGCGCGACTTCAACAAGCGCGCGGCCGAGATGGTGGCTCGCGAGTACATCAGCCGCGAGAAGGTCCGCGATGCTGGGCACGCGTACTACTGGTACAGCCTCGACGACGCCCAGCTCCACCGCGCGCGCTTGGTGGCCGCGCTGGCCAGCGCCGAAGCGACGGCCACCGGCGCGCTGGTGGTCGAGGAGGTCGATCTGTCCGGGCGCTTGAACTTCCTCCGCAAGCTGAACGAACAAACCGTGTTCAGCGGCCATGCCGTGCTGACTGCCATCATCGGAGATTACGAGCGTACCGCGCGGCTGCGCAAGGCAGCGGCGGCGGGTGCGCAAAAAGAGCGGGCGGCCCGGCGCGCCGGCGCCTGACGCAGCACCAACAACTGAAATACAGGGAAACCATGAGCAGCGTGATTCAGAAATACACCCGAGCGCTCGGCGCATCGAACCTGCGCGACGATGCGCAGCACCACCAGACCGAGGTGCTGGCGGCTGCCGCGCTGTGCCGCGACCTGGGCACGAAATTGTTCCGCGTGAAGTACGCCGGCGACGCCAGCAGCTACTCGGCGCTGCTCGACGCCTGGCGCGAGATCGTGAAGACCAAGGCAGCTCACCGGACGTGGCCGGCTGACGTGAGCCCAGCCAAGGTGGCGCGCCTGTCGCTCGATCACTGGCTGAACGACGTGTGCCCGGCCTGCACCGGGCGCGGCTATGAAGCGGTGCGTGGCCAGCCAACGGTGCTGTCGGACGTTGCATGTCGAGCCTGCGCTGGCGGCGGCACACGCGCTGTGCAGGCCCAGCACAAGCTGCAGCACCTGGTCGAGGATATGGTCGAGGCGCTGAACGCGATGTCGGCGCACGCCGCTGGCCAGACAATGAAGCGGCTAGCTAAGGAGGTTGAATTTTGAGAATTTAGGATCAGTAGGCATTGGGTTAAATTGCTGAGCGCTCACTAAACGCTCAGCGCGCTTCAATTTAATTGAGGCTTTCGCACAATGGTAAGTTCCGAACAAAAAAGCCACAGAAACTGGAGCTAGAGCGAACACGAATTGAATTGAAAGTTGTTTCCATGTCCATCCAAGCAGTGGAAGCACCGCAATAGCGTAGCTTAGGCCGAATCCAATCAGGTATAATTTTTGCAACCTATCTCGTCTGGATGGTTTGGCATACATAGGCCTAAAATCTATCTGATATTTACTATTGCCGGGTGTGTAGATGAGGAGGTCCCGAGCTATAACGTAATCACTGAGTACGCTCTCATGATTTTTGAAAGTTAATAGAAACTCAATTTCCTTATAGGGAATAGAAGTGGTCCCGGCTATAGCGTGGAAACCCTTCTGCCGAGCGTGCGGATGCATATCAGGAGTAGCATCAAGATCCTCAAAGAACGTTTTTGCGAACTTATACTCCTCGCGAAGGCTGTTGCGACTGCCGAAAAAAATTTCTTTGTTAGCCCGCCAAATCAGGACCAATCCACCCACAAAGGATGTTACTGCAGCAGCTATTTTTGCGATTTCATAAAAGTCCAATTTGTTATTCGCCTGAAATGTAGGGTTGCACTGTGTGTAAACACAGGTATATAATCGTTGCACTGCGCGCCTTGTGATTCATCCGGCCGCATAACTTAGCAGCGCGCACTTGCGCAAAGCGGGGCAGCGGCTAACCTTGAGCCGAGACCTTAATCGGGTCGTCACGCCTTGAGATTTTACGTTGCCCACTTCGCAGATAGCCCTGGGGCACATCGAAGCCCGCCCCGAAAGGATCGCGGGCTTCTGTCATTTCTGAGCTTGGATTAGACGAGCGAGACGTTGAGCGATTTGCCCAGCGCCTTCGCTGCCTGCTCGACGAATTCAATTTTTGACGAGTGATCCAGATCAAATAGGCGGTCTACCTGCGGAGTGTGCACGTCAAGCAGTCGCGCCAGGTCGGCCTTGCGCATTTTGCGTGCGTGCATCTCGTTCCACAACAAGACCTTCGCGGTTTCAAGCGCCGGCAAGGCGACGACGGCATCGCCGGCGCTCGCTGGCGATGGCAGCGGAACAGGGCGACGCTCATCGAAATAGATCGACAGTGCGGTTTCCAGCGCATCGACTGCCTGGATCATCGCGTCTTCTTTATCGTCGCCGACCGAGTTCGCTTCGGGGAAATCAGGAAAGCCGACCAGGAACGTGCCGTTCGTGTCGGGGGTAAGGGTAATTGGATAATTCAGCATTTTGATGCTCCTTGGGAGGGATTAAGTAGATAGTGCTACTTACTTAGGTAGTTATTTTATTTGCTTTATTTCAGGGACTCATACAGCAAGATAGAAAACCCCTTTCGGGGCTTTCTTACTTCAGACCAAGGTCTTTCTTAATCTTCTCAACCAGCCCCGTCCCTATCTCTTTCGCTCCATGGTCCGGGAAGACTGTTGATCTGCCATTAAGAAGTACCTTGTGATGGCTTCCTTTGCCCGGGGTGATTACCGCACCCTGTTTGAGCAGCCAACGCCGGAACTCGCTGTACTTCATACATCCCCTTATGTGTGTCAGTGGTTCGATAATACAACACAAGTGTTGTATTATCAAGGGTATTTGAAACATATTTGTTGTTATTTGAAGGCGCGCAATGACTGAGACTACCCGCCCGGCGAAGCAGACCATCCGCGAGTATCTTGAGCGCCGCACGCACGCACCGCTGGAGCCGTCGCCCACGCCCGACGAGATACGCCGGCTGCTCGGCTGACACCTGATACCTGCGCTGCGCCAGCCAGACCGCGACGACCGCGACTGACCTGGCCAGCACCACCGTTCCCTTGTTGGACCCTTTGCCACCGTCTGTGATTCCCGCTGAGCTATACGGCGGTGGCCTTTTTATTCAAGGTAGCTATGCCAAGTGTTGACCTTCGCGGCATCTTCATCCTGGGCGCATTGCTCGGTACCGCGTTCGCGGGCGTCATTGCCGGCGCCTTGGTGCTGGCCTGGCCGCATGTGTGGGGCTGGCTAAAGCCGCTTTTGCACGCGGCGACGACATGAAGCAGCACCACTACCGCGACCTGATCCGCCGCGCCGTGCTGTCCAACGACGGCAAGCAGCTCGATCTGCTGGCCGTGCAGCTTAACGATGCTCAGCGCGCCCGCGAGATTCTACGTGCCAAGGGCTACGGCAACACCGGCACGAGCGCCAGCGCCACAGCTGCGCAAGTGCCGAACGCGCCGCGCAGTTAATTTCAATTCGCAACACAAGCTGGCCGCCCTGAGCGGCCGTTTTTATTTGAGGTACACATGACCGTTCGCCTATTGAAGCCGTACGCCCAGCGCCCAGCCAACGCTATCGTCACCTTTGATGCTGGCGTGGAGGTTGGCCTCATCGCTGCCGGCAAGGCTACGGCCGATTTGACCGGGGGCGTGCGATATTTTATGCCGCGACCAGGTTTGGTCTTGCAGGCCAAGCAGGTTGCGGTGGGGGCGGTTGCCCTGCAAGCGGAGGAGCAGACAACGATCACACTGCCGGAGGGGCAGGTGCTGCTGATCAGCGCGGCTGCTTCGACTGCGGGAGCGGTGTCGCGCGCCGGTAGTTCCGATACCTGGTCGGTCGCTGCTGGCGCGCTGGCGCCGATCGGGCCGTACGCCGGCATGCAGCGCTTTTTGATTACCTGCACCACCGGTGCGATTGCTGCCACCGTCCGCGAAGCTGTGCTTGCCGCAACGGGTGCCGCTGTCGCGACCATTGCCGGTACAGGTGTTGTTGGCCAGCCGCTGACAGCGACGCTGCCAGCTGGCGTTGTCGGCACGCTGCAATTTACCAAAGCGCTCAAAGCATCGCCGTTCACGAAATCGAATATCTCCGGCGCCGTGGCCAACGCCGTCAACAGCTTGAGCTACACGGTCCAGGCGGCTGACGCGCTCTACAACATCGGGTGCGATGCATCGAGCACGGTGGCCTCGTCGAATGTAATTGCTGCGCTGGCCGGGGCTGCCACGGCCCCCGGCCAGCCGGCGAAACCAGTTCTGACTGCTATGGCTGGCGCCGTGAGCGTCGCGTGGACGCCTGGCGCCGCAGGCAGCACAGCTACCACCGGGAATATCTGGACCGACATCAACGGCAACGTCACGCAGCTGACGACGAATCCGCAGACGATCACCGCTCCGGCCGGCACGCCGTACACCGGCACGGTATCGACCGTGAATGCGCAGGGCGCGGGGCCGGCGTCAGCGCAGGCTGATGCCGTCACGCCCACTGCGGTGCCAAGCATCGTGCCGTTCGACAGCACGGCGGCATTTCCCGCTGGCCAGCAGGTCACGTATGCCGGCGGCCTGTACACGTTCACCGCCGCGCATCCTGCCGGGAACTGGACCGGTGCCGACGTGACGTACAACGGCCAGAGCGGCACCCGCGCGCTCAACACCGTGGGCATGAGCAAGCCACTCGGCGTGGTTAGCTCGTTCACGTCCGGCGGCATGGACACCACCACGACGACAGCCCCCAGCGGCTCGCGCGGCGGCAAGTGCCAGATGGAGGCGCCGTTCACGAAATTGCGCGTGATGCGCTACCAGCGCGAGGCGGCGCCTACCCGTGGGTTCGCGATTTCGGTCGCCTCGACCGAGACCGACAGCGCGTCGAGCATTTCGAATGCTGTTGATCCGATCGTCGGCGGCGTGCCGTACAGCGTTCCTCGCGCAAGCTCGCCGTACGGCTTTGCTCGCGCGACCTGGAACGGCCAACCCCGATCACCAGTGCAGCCGCCTGCCGGCGTCAGCTCGCCAGGGCAGGGCTACGTCACTCATATGAGCACGGCGATCTCCGACTGGGTGGACTGCGCCAGCGTGCCGCCGCTCAACAACAAACTGCCGATGGTCGTTTTCCGATACAACGGCTTGGCCAATGCCGGCGACGTGGGCTCAAACGCCAACCAAGGTACCCTGGGCGCCATGTACAACGCCTACATCAACGGCACCGCGACCGGACGCTTCCTCGTCGCGCCAAGCGTAGGCGCTGGCGACCACGTGGCCGATCCCACGCTCTCGCGCGCGGGCGCTACGATGTACGACCCGACGCAGTACAACACCGGCATCTGGCAGAATATCGCATTCTGCGCCGAGCACGGCATCCCTACCAGGGTGGTTGCAGGCTTCGGTGATTCGATCACTGAGGGCTATTCCTGGTGGCAGAACGCGGTCTACACGCTCAGCACGCAGAAAGCACCTTGCTATGTGGTTAATTTTGGCTGCAGCACGAACCGCGCAGCGCAGTACCTGGAGCTGCTGAAGACCCAGCTGCGGGAGGAAAACTACATCACCGACGTGCTGCTGCCATCGTTCTCGCCGAACGAAGTGCAAGCAATGACCAGCGCGCTGGCCGACGGCTTCATCGCCGGCCTGCAAGACGCCATCGAGCTGTGCAGGGTGTACAACAAGCGGTTGTACATCTGGACCAGCTACGCAGCCAAGACGACCCGCTACGCTGGCAACAGCACGGCCGTGAACGCGATCAAGAAGATCAACGACTGGGTGCGCACGGAGGCGGCCAAGCAGGGCGCGCAGTTCAACCTGATCGAGATCGAAAACGGCTGGGACAACGCCAGCATGATCGTCACCGCGAACAGCGACAACACGCACCCGAACGCCACGGCCGGCATCCCATACATGACCTCGCGCTGCCTGCCAGCCATCCAACTCGGAGCCTAAACCATGCCAATCGCAACTATCAGCATCCCGGCATTGGTCGGCAAGGCCACCAGCGTGGCTGGCTCGTTCACCACCGATGCCAACCCAGAGGTGGCGACCACCACCACGGCAGATGCCACCGCAAACCAGACAGCGCTGACGGTGGTCAGTACGGCCGGTTTCGAATCGGCTGCCGATTACCTGACACTGGCCGGCGCCGGCCTGAACGGAGCCGACGCCAACATCCAGGTAACTGCCCTGGGCGTGTCGGGCGTGAACGCTGCCACTCGGCTCACCATTCCCGGGTTCTCCATCAAGACCACTGCACCTTCGGGAGCAGCAGTTAGCAGATGGAACCGGATCGCCCTCACGGCGCGCCCGAAGCATGTGCGCATCACGCGCCGCGACAACGGCGACTGGATGGACTGGACCGATGGCATGGAGCCGTTCAGCGCGAACACCTCGTTCGGCGGCGTGGCCGCGCTGCTTGCGAAGGCGATGCTGTGTCAGCCAGGGGCCATTCACATTGCCCCGGGCATCCTGGTCGCCTCGCAGACATACGACATCGTGATCGACTACTGACCATGGCGCCAAATACTGGAGCGCAGACCCTGGCATGCACTCATTAAAGCTCAAGTCCCTCAAGCCGCAGGTGCAGCAGCTGCGCAGCGCGCTCCCGACTCTCCAGCCCACGTCGTGGCGCTCGGATAAGCAGAGCAGCACCGCGCGCGGCTATGGCTACAAATGGCAGCAAGCCCGTGCCGGCTATCTCGCGAAGCACCCGCTGTGCGTGTATTGCGAACGCGAAGGCCGCGTGACGGTCGCTACCGTAGTCGATCACCGTGTACCGCACCGAGGCGACATGAAACTGTTCTGGGATAGGGCGAACTGGCAGGGACTCTGCGCGGCCCACCACAGCGGCGACAAGCAGCGCGAAGAAGCAATGATGGGTGACGTGATCGATGGTCGCGAACTTGTGCGCGAAGTGCCGGAGCGCGGGCTGCTGCGCAATGATGATAATTAGCAACGTTGCATGATGGAATGGCCGGGGGGGGTAGAAGTTTGCCGCCCCTTGCCGTCTAGACCACTCGGTACCTCACGCGCAAAAAAATTCCCCTCAGGAGGTGGGGTGTTAATGGAATTAACAGGCAAGCACCGGCTGTTCGCGGACGCGGTTCTTGCCGGGATGTCGAACAAGGATGCTGCAATCGCGGCGGGCTACAGCGAGAAAACGGCCGGTCCTGCTGGTTCGCGCCTGGCAAAAAACTCGAACGTTGCAGCATTTATCAAGAAATACAAGAAGGTGGGGGCGCCGACGCCACCGCCGCCGCCGGCGCCAGCGCCGCGCGCGACGTTCGATGTGAAACAGGCGATTACGTTTTCCGACCCGCTGGACTTTTTGAGAGCTGCGATGAACGATCCGGCCGCCAGCGATAAACTGCGCGTCGAAGCCGCGAAAGCTCTGGCGCCGTTCGTTCACGCGCGCAAGGGCGAGTCCAGCAAGAGGGACGAGGCAAAAGATAGGGCGAAGACGGCCGCCAGCGGCAAGTACGTGGCTCGGCAGGGGCCTAAATTGGTATCGAGTCGATGACGCAGCTTGTGGAGTGGACCACCGCGTGCCTGGACTGGGAGCGGAGGATCGTAGCGCGCGAGTCTCTGATTGTGTCGCAGCCGCTTTTTCCTGAAGAGGCCGACGCCGCTTGGGACATTTGCGGCGGGTTTCAGATTGCCGACATTGGCGGTGCAACTGTCGAGGAAGCGTCGAGACCCTGGATCAAGGAATTGGTTCGCGCCATCTTCGGCGCTTACGATGCCGAGCAGAATCGCCGGCACATCAACGAATTCTTCTTGATGGTCAGCAAGAAGAACGCGAAGAGCACCATTGCTGCGGACATCATGCTGGGCGCGTTGATGCTGAACGGTCGCCAGTCGGCCGAATTGCTGATCCTATCGCCGACGAAGGAAATCGCCGACAACAGCTACAAGCCGATCGCGGACATGATCAAGGCGGACGAAGACCTGTCGGCGCTGTTGAAGGTGCAGGACTACTTCCGCCTGATCACGCACCTCGAAACAGGCGCCACGCTAAAAGTTGTGGCTGCCGACAGCGATACGGTCAGCGGCAAAAAGGCCAGCTACGTGTTCGTCGACGAGCTGCACGAGTTTGGTAAGCAGCCCAAGGCCAGCAACATGCTGCTCGAAGCCACCGGAGGCCTTGCATCGAGGCCCGAGGGCTTCGTGATCTACGCTACGACGCAGTCGGCGGAGCCGCCGGCAGGCGTGTTCAAAGCCAAGCTGGACTACGCCCGCAAGGTGCGCGACGGGAAGGTGGTGGACCGCAAGTTCCTGCCGCTGATTTATGAATTCCCCAAGGCTATGCTCGAGAGCGGCGAGTACCGCGATCTGAACAACGCCTACATCACGAATCCGAACTGGGGCGCGTCGGTCGATATCGAGCGCATCACGCAGCTGCACGCCCAGGCGCTCGAACAGGGGGAGAAGGAGTTCAAAGAATTCCTTGCGAAGCACCTGAACGTTGAGATTGGGCTCAATCTGCGGTCTGACCGCTGGGCTGGCGCCGACTTCTGGGAGAAGGCAGCTATCCCGGTGTTCACCCTGGACGAACTGATTTCGCGCTGCGAGGTCGCCACGGTTGGCATCGACGGTGGTGGCCTGGACGATCTGCTCGGCCTGTCGGTGACCGGGCGCGAGCGCGGCAGCGGCCGGTTGCTGGCATGGTTCCATGCGTGGGCACACGAGATCGCGCTGGAGCGTCGCAAGGAAATTGCACCGGCTCTACTCGATTTCGTAAAACAGGGCGATCTCACCATCGTGAAGGTACCGGGCGACGACGTCATCGAGGTTGCCGACTTCGTCTGCCAGGTGAACGACGCCGGCCTGCTGCCGGAAAAGGTCGGTATTGGTGTCGATGCCGCCGGCATCATCGATATCGTGACCGAGTTGGTAAGCGAAGAGCGTGGCATCACGATGGAGCAGATTATCTCCATCCGGCAGGGGTATTCGCTCAACGGCGCCATCAAAACAACTGAGCGCGGCGTGGCGGCGCGCACGCTGGTGCACGCCGGACGGCCGATGATGAATTGGTGCGTGAGCAACGCCCGCATCGAAGACAAAGGCAACGCCATCCTGGTGACGAAAGCTGCTTCCGGCAAAGCGAAGATCGATCCGCTGATGGCACTGTTCAACGCGGTATCGCTGATGGCGCTGAATCCCGCAGGGAAGGGGAACTCGGTCTACGAGACGCGCGGCATTCGAATGATTTAAGGAACTCATGGGTATTTTCGCTTTTTTCCGGGGCAGTTCGGAGCCGGAGGCTTTTGCTCACCCGTCCGAACCGCAACTGGCCCAATCGCCAGTGCCGCCGACCAGTGAAAGCCTGGCGCGCCCCAGCGCGGCGGCCGGCACACTGTTCTCAGGTTTGGACGACCCTGACCTGATGGCGTACATGCGCGCCGGCGCCGAGACCGCATCGGGCGCCTACATCAGCGCTTCGAAGGCGTTGCAAAATATGGCGCTGCTGCGTTGCGTGACGTTGATTTCCGAGTCAATCGGGATGCTGCCGCTCAATCTGCTCGAGCGAGGTGACGAGAAGGCGCACGCGACAGACCACCCGCTCTACAAGGTGCTCAAGCGCCGGCCGAACAGCTGGCAGACGCCATACGAATTCAAGTCGCTGCTCCAGGGGCATGTTCTGCAGCACGGGAACGCCTACGCGAGGATCATCCGGTCGCGCGGCGAGGTCACAGCGCTGATCCCCATGCATCCGACCCGCACGGCGCCGAAGCAGAATGATGACTGGAGCCTCACCTACACCTATACGCGTGAGAACGGCACAACGCTGGATCTTTCAGGCGCCGATGTGCTTCACCTTCGCGACCTGTCGGACGATGGAATTGTCGGCCTCTCCCGGGTCAAGCTGGCCAAGGAAGCACTGGGTATTGCGCAGCAGGCTGAGCGCGCTGCGGCGCGATTGTTTAAAAACGGCGTGATGGCCGGCGGCTCGCTGGCGTCGCCCAATTCGCTGAGCGATCAGGCCTACAAGCGCCTGCAGGATTCTCTCGAAGGCAAGAGCGGCGCAGATCAGGCGCATAAGTGGATGATCCTCGAGGAAGGGCTGAAAGCTGAGAAATGGGCCGCCTCTGCCTCCGATTCGCAGCACCTGGAAAACCGGAATCATCAAATCGAAGAGGTGGCGCGCGCGTTCGGCGTGCCGCGTCCCTTGCTGATGATGGACGACACCTCGTGGGGCAGTGGCATCGAGCAGCTGGCCATCTTCTTCGTCCAGTACGCCCTGCAACACTGGTTCACCGTCTGGGAGGAAGCGGCGGCGCGATCGCTGCTAACGTCGGCCGAGGCCAACACGTATTACGTGAAATTCAATGAGCGAGCGCTGCTACGGGGAACCTTGAAGGACCAGGCGGAGTACTTCGCCAAAGCGCTGGGTTCCGGCGGCCACGCCCCATGGATGGCGCAAAACGAGGTGCGAGATCTGCAGGACATGCCGCGCTCGAGCGACCCCGGCGTCGATACCGTCCGCCCACCAAACACATCAAGCACAAGGACTACCAATGAGCCTGCTAAACCTGCCTGAAATCAGCGCCTCAGCCAAGTTGGGCGCCGTTCAGTTTGACATGCGCCCGGATGCGCTGGAGCGCTGGGAGCCTTCGATTCGCGCCGCGAGCGAGGACGCCGCGTCGATCTCGATCTATGACCGCATCGGTGATTCGTACGACGGTGAGGGCGTCACGGCCAAGCGCATTGCCGCGGTGCTGCGCAACATCGGCGCGCGTGACGTCACCGTCAACGTGAATTCGCCTGGCGGCGACTTTTTCCAAGGCGTGGCGATCTATAACCTGCTCCGTGAGCACAAGGCAAAAGTGACGGTGAAGGTGATGGGCATCGCCGCCTCCGCCGCCTCGGTCATCGCCATGGCTGGCGACGAAATTCTGATGGGCGACGGTGCGTTCCTGATGATCCACAACGCCTGGGCCATGGCGGTCGGCAACAGGCACGACATGGCTGCCGCCGCCGAGAAGCTGGCGCCGTTCGATGCCGCCATGGCGCAGGTCTACGCGGCGCGCTCCGGCCAGTCGGTCGCCGCTGCTGCCGCGATGATGGATAAAGAGACCTGGATCGGCGCCGCGCAGGCCGTCAAGGACGGCTTCGCCAGCGGCGTAATCGATCGCAGCGAAGTGTCCGACGAACCGGGCGCCCACGCCAACGCGAAGTATCTCGCAATTGTTGAAGCATCGATGGCGCGCGCCGGACACTCCAGTACCGTACGCCGCGAGGCCATCCAATCCCTTTTTTCTGGCACGCCGGGCGCTGCCGAAAAAGGTGTCAAACCCAGCGTTGACACCGAAATCGCAGCTTCGCTGCAAACCCTGATCAACCAAATGAAAGGTAATGTATGAACAAAGCAATGATCGCCAGCGTCCTGATCGCGCATGCTGTGGCAGCCCACGCTGGCCATGCCCACCAAGCTGTGCCGCGAGGTATCGTGTCGGTGCAGGCGGAAGCCGGCAGCACCGAGGTCAAGGCCATGGTGGAGGCCGTCAATAAGGCCTTCGCTGACTTCAAGGCCGAACACAACAAGCAGCTCGACGAAGTGAAAAAAGGCCAGGCCGATGCGCTCCAGGCACTTAAGGTTGATCGCATCAATGCCGATATTGAGAAGCTGCAAGCTGCAGTAGACGATGCCAACCTGAAAATCGCAGCCGCGCAGATGAACGGCGGCGCGGCCGGCCTGAAAGACAAGGAATACTCCGAAGCTTTCAGCGCGCATTTCCGCAAGGGTGATGTCCAGGCCGCGTTGAACAAAGGCGCCGCGCAGGAAGGCGGCTACCTGGCGCCCGTGGAATGGGACCGCAGCATCACCGATCGTATGGTGGTGGTCTCGCCGATGCGCGCGCTGTGCGCTGTCCAGAACATCAGCACGAACGGCTTCAGCAAGCTGTTCAACAATCGCGGCACTACGTCGGGCTGGGTGGGCGAGACCGGCGCGCGTAACCAGACGGCTACGCCGACGTTCGGCAGCATGACCTACAACACGGGCGAGCTGTACGCGAATCCTGCTGCGACCCAGCAGATGCTCGACGACGCAGCCATCAATCTCGAGGCGTGGCTCGCCGGCGAAGTGGAAACCGAGTTCTCCCTGCAGGAGGGCGTCGCTTTCCTGACCGGCAACGGCGACAACAAGCCCAACGGCCTGCTGACCTACATCACCGGCGGCTCGAACGCCGCCGCCCACCCATGGGGCGACATCAAGACCGTGAAGAGCGGCGCCGCAGCTGCGCTGACCGCCGACGGCTTGATCGACCTGGTGCACGAATTGCCTGGCGAGTACACCGGCCAGGCGCGCGCGATCATGAACCGCAACACTCAAAAAGCGATCCGCAAACTGAAAGACGGCGAAGGCAACTACCTGTGGCAGCCATCCTTCCAGGCCGGCGCGCCGGCAACCTTGCTCGGTTACGGCATCTCCGAAGTGGCCGGCATGCCTGACGTCGCTGCGAATTCCAAGCCGATCGTCTTCGGCGATTTCAAACGCGGTTACCTGATCGTGGATCGGGTGGGTGTTCGCGTGCTGCGCGATCCGTTCACCAACAAGCCATACATCCACTTCTACACCACCAAGCGCGTCGGCGGCGGCCTGCTCAATCCTGACGTGCTCAAAGCGCTTACGGTGGCCGCATAACTTTTTTATCAATCATCCGCCCGGCCTCGCGCCGGGCTGTCAAGGAGCTATGACCATGGTCTTCGAAAAACCTTTCAAGGGCGTCCCAGACGGCGAAATTTACCCTGTCGATTATGCCCCGGGCGACGAGTGCCCCCCTGAATTGCTGGAAGCGGCCAAGGCGTGCGGAGTCGTCGCCGAAGACAAGCCGACCGAGAAAAAGGCCGCGCAGAAATGAGCCTTCTGTCGCTCGAAGTCGCAAAGGCGCACCTGCGTATCATCGGCGACGATGCCAATTCGGACCTCGAGTTGAAGCTGCAAGCTGCCGAGCAGGCAGCTGCTACTTACCTCAATCGCCGGCTGTACGCGTCACAGGCTGAACTCGACGCTGCCATTGCTGCTGTCCCCGGGCGAACGGCGGCCGCGCGATCCGCTCACACGGCGGCGATCGTCGCTGCGGCTGAGCTGGTCAATGCCGACGACCGGGCTCTGGCCACTGACGCCGCCGACGGCCGCTTGAGCTCGGCCAGCATCGACAGTATTCTCGTTTATCGAGGCATGGTCATCACGAGCGAAATCACCGCGGCAATTCTTCTGACCTTGGGTGATCTCTACGAAAACCGCGAGGATGCTGTTGTCGGTGTCTCGGTCGCGCCGCTCCCGCGCGGCGCGAAGGATCTGCTTCGCCCACACCGTGTGGGCGTGGGGCTGTAATGGGGGCGGGGCAGCGGCGATATCTCATCACCGTGCAAGCAGCGCCGGCGGGTAGCGATGAAAACGGGGATCTGATCAGGGAGTGGCGCGAGGTCTGCAAGGAGTACGCGGACATTCGCCTTCCGAGCGGCCTGGAAGCGATTCGTGCCGATGCGGTGGTGTCGTCGGTCCGGGCGTCTATACGCATTCCCTATCGTAGCGACCTCACAGCCGACATGCGGGTCGTACACGGCACCGCGTTTTACAACGTCAAAGCAGTGCTGCCCGACATGGCGCATCGGAAACACACGGACCTTATTTGCGAGCTGATCAAATGAGCATGATTAGAGTCGACCTTTCAGGCCTGCGTGCCAGGCTTGCTGGCCTGGAGGAGGCGGCCGAGGTGGCGGCGCGGCCTGCGGCCCAGGCAGCGGCCCAGGTCTATTACGACCGCATGGTGCGCAACGTCGAGCGCATCGGCCGCCAAACGGGCAACCTGCGGAGCGCTCTGTACCAAGTCTATTCGCAGGATCACAGCGGCCCCGGGCGCGCCATGTACCACATCAGCTGGAACCACCGCAAAGCGCCGCACGGTCACCTTGTCGAATTCGGCCACATTCAGCGCTACAAGGTTTACGTGGGCAGCGACGGCAATTGGTACACGGCAATTCGGCCAGAAATGCGCGGCAAGCGCGTTCCCAAGCGCGGCGCCAGCCAGGCCGTCAAGGACGCCTATTACGTGCCGCTTGCCACGCCCAAGCACGTAGCGGCACAACCGTTCGTGCGCAGCGCTGCTGCAGCCGCGCCGCTCGCCACTGCGGCAGCAGAGGCCCGGCTACGGGAGCTGATCCGATGACGCTGGAGGTCAAGCTCACGGCGATCCTCAAGGCGATCTCGCCGAGTACCTTCGCCGACTTCGCGCCGACCAGCACGCAGCGCCCCTACATCACCTATCAGCAGGTCGGGGGAGATGTGATTCCGACGCTTGCCGACATCGCCCCCGACAAGGAAAACGCCGAAATGCAAATCAGCGTCTGGGCGGATTCCAGGCGCGATGCAAAGGCTGTCATCACTGCAGTTGAAGCGGCGCTCATCGCTGCGCAGGATCTGTCAGCGCGTCCAATATCTGCGCCGGTGTCCGATTACGACGCGGACATGGAGCGCTACTGCTCCCGCCAAGATTTCAGCATCTGGGCGGACCGGTAAGCGCCCGCCTGAACCGGGCCATCAGGCCCACACAATTTTGCCCGCCAGGGCGCCACCAGCCGCTTTGAGCGGCTTTTTTACGTCCATAGAAAGGGCTACCATGGGTTACTCCCTCCCCGAAGGCTCCAGCCAGCAATATTCCAGCACCTTCGCTGCAGCCAAGGTGATCACCGCCATCAGTAATGCGGACGGCGCGGTCGCCACCTGCGCTGCGCACGGTTACTCGACCGGCGACGAAGTTCTGATCGTGATTGGCTGGGAAGATGCCACCGAAGCGATTTACCGCGTCACCTCGGTGACCGCCGACACGTTCCGCATCGAAGGCTTGGACAGCACCGACACGGATCTGTACCCGGTGGTTGGTGGCAAGGGTACCGCGCAAAAGGTGAGCGGCTGGCAAGCCATTCCCAAGATCGAGAACATCGATACCTCGGGCGGCGATCCGAAATACACGGAAGCCAACCCGCTGGCGCGCAAGCGCGGCATCAAGATCCCAGCTGGCTTCAACCCGATCAGCCTGACCGTCACCATGGGCTACGACCCGAGCGACGCGGTGTACCAGGACATGCTCAAGATCAGCCGTGCCAGCAAGAAGGTGGCCTTCAAGCAGGTCATCAAGGGCGCCGGCACCACGTTCGGCTACAGCTATCTGAGCGTGTCCGATTTCCCGAAGCTGAGCAAGGGCAACGTCAACACCGTTGATGCGTCCGTGTCGCTCATCGGCGGCGCCACCACCTACCCAACTTAAGCCGGCGCAAGCCGCAAACGAGCGCCGACTGGTCGCCGTCGCCTTCGCGGGCGCGGCGGCCGGCACGGGCATTACCTTACCCGCGAAAGAAAATCATGTCGAAAATCGTACTGGGCAGCACCCCGAAAAAAATCACGAAAGACCTGTCGTTCCCCTTGCTGGACGGCACCGTCGGCAAAATCGAGGTCGACTTCATCTACCGCACGCGCAAGGCCTTCGCCGAGTTCATCGACGATCACCTGGTGAAGATGCGTGCCGAGAGCACCGCAGCCATCGAAGCGTTGAAGGCCAAGGTTGCCGATGGCGACGACTCTGCGGCCAGCGTTGTGACCGAGGCTGAGCTGACGCTCACCACGCTGGACGGCCAAGCCGATTTCATCATGGCCTCGGTCAGCGGCTGGAACCTCGATGTGAAGTTTGATCGCGATGCGGTCGAGCAGCTGGTGGACGAAGTGCCTCAGGCGGCCACGGCCATCATCCAGTCGTATCGCGCAGCGATGACCGAGGGCCGGCTGGGAAACTGACCGAAGTGGCGGCGGCGTTCTACCAGCCGGCGCCCAAGCCCGAAGCGGGCAACCCATTCGGCATGCAGATGGCGGCCGCCGAGGAGGCGCGCGAAGTCGCCCTCTGGCCTGAGAATGCGCCCGTCTTCGTGCTCTTTCGCGAGCAGCAGACGCAGTGGCGGACCGGTCCAATGGGCGGCGTGACCGGCCTCGATTACACGTGCGCCCACCGCTCGCTTGATCGCATGGGCCTGACGCCTGAAGAACTCGACGAGTGGGAAAGTGACCTGCGGGTCATGGAGTACGCCGCGCTGCCGGTGCTGAACAAAGTGAAGGAATGAAATGAGCGAATCGCGCGGCGTCCAAATTGAAGCCGAGGTAAATACGACCGGCACGCGCGCTGGCTTCAATGAAATCGGCCAGCAGGCCGATGCAATGGCGCGCACCGTCACGCGCGCCAGCGGCGAGGCCGAGCGCGCGGTGGTCAACGTGGGCACCGGTTCTGGCCGATCGGCCCGCTCTGTCGCCGCGTCACAGCGCAGCATGATCGCTGAGATTCAGCGCACCACTGCGGCCATGGAGGCGGGCAGCCGCACCAGCGCTCAGTATTTCGAAGCGAGAGCGCGCCAGTTGAACGTCAATCCTGAGACGCTGGCGCCGTATCTGACGCAGTTGCGCGCTGTCGAGGGCGCGCAGCGCAACGTCGGCATGTCGGCCGCCGCCACGGCAGCGGCCATGCGCAATGTGCCCGCTCAGTTCACCGACATCGTCACGTCGCTGCAGGGCGGCATGCCGGTATTGACCGTTCTCACGCAGCAGGGCGGCCAGCTGCGCGATATGTTCGGCGGCGCCGGCGCCGCTGCGCGCGCATTGGGCGGCTATATGCTCAGCCTCGTCTCGCCGTTCACCGTGGCCGCTGCTGCTGCAGTCGCGCTGGGCGTGGCGTATTACCAGGGCAGTAAAGAAGCCGACGCCTACAGCCAGGCGATTGCGTCTACTGGCAATGCTGCTGGCGTGACGGCTGGCCAGCTCGGCGACATGGCAAAAGCGGCATCGCAAGCCGCCGGCACGCAGGGCAAAAACGCCGAGGTGCTGGCGCAGCTCGTGGGCACCGGCAAGGTCGCCGCCGACCAGCTCGTCGCTGCCTCGGTCACGGCGGTGCAGTCGCAAAAATACCTGGGCATCGAGGTCGAGAAAACCGTCCAGGCGTTTGCCGAGTTGGGCGGCGATCCGCTGAAAGCGTCGATCAAGCTGGGTGAGCAATACGGCTACCTCACGCTACAGACCTACAAGCAGGTCAAGGCACTGGAAGACCAAGGGCGCAAGAGCGATGCCGCGAAGGTGGCGCAGGCCGCCTACGCCGACGCTATGAAGGAAAAAAGCGGGCAGGTTGAGGCGTCGCTGGGGACGCTGCAGCGCACGTGGGGCGCGGTCGGCAGTGCGGCCAAGTCGGCGTGGGATCGGATGCTCGATATCGGCCGCGAGCCAACCCTCGCCGATAAAATTAAAGCCGCCCGGCAGCGCCTCGAGGACGCGCAGAAAGGGACCGTCACGGCCGCGCCGTTTTCATCGACTGGCATGGCGCCCACGCTGGGATTCGGTACCGGGCAAAAGGACACGAAGGAGCAGGCGCAGAAGGACCTGGACGCGCTTCTTCAACAGGAGGACAAGGAAAAGCGGCTGGCAGCGATCGAGGCCGAGCGCAACCGTCTGGCCGAGGCCGGCATCACCTGGGCGAAGGAAGGTGACCAGTATTTGACCCGCGCCGACCAGTTGCAGAAACAGCTGAACCTGAGCCGTGAGCAGGGCCTGGCCGCCGGCGAGTCGGATGTTGAAATTGCGAAGCGAGCGCTGGCAATCCGCGCCAGCTTTGGTGACGTCAGCAACGCCGGCGTCGAAGCGCAGATTTCGGCAATCACACGGCTGGGTGCGGTCCAAGAAGAAGCGGCCAAGCGCGCCCGCATGCTGCTGGAGGCCGACGAAGCACTGGGCGCCAGCCAGGCGCTCGACCAGCGCATGGAACGGGCTGAGCTTGCCGCCAAGCGGGACGAAGAAGCGCTCCAGCGGGAAAAGGCGCGCCAGGACGAACTCATCGCAGTGGAGTCGCGGCGCACCGTCTCCGAAGACCAGCGCGGCGAGCAGCAACGCAAGCTGGCCGACATGCGCGGGCAGATCGCGGTGATCGACGAGCAAATCCTCACTCGCCGCGCAAAGCTGACGGTCGATCTGAACCAGATGGACGTTGACGCCAGCCGCGCTGCGTTCGAATCCCTCGACCGGCTGCAGGCTGCGCGTGAGGCGGATGTCGCCGCGCTGCGCGGCCAGCTGCAGGCACAGAAAGATGAGAACGCTACGATCGGCATGAACAGCAAACAGCTGCAGGCCTATAACACCGAGCGTGTCGAAGAAGTCGCCAACATCGAGCTCGCCAAAGCGGCAACGCTGGACGGTATTGCCGGCCGCGAGGCCGAGGCAGAGGCCATCCGCGAATCGGTGCGCCTCATGCGCGAACTGAACGTTGAGCGCGGCATCGGGGCTTCGAAGAAAGAGTCGGTCGAGCAATGGAAGGAGGCAGTTAAAAAGTACGACGACATATTCCGTCAAGGTTTTGCCGACATGCTCAACAACGGCAAATCTGGCTGGAAGTCCTTCACGAAATCGCTGACGACCACCTTTAAGACCAGCGTTGCTGACGAGATCTACAAAATGTTCGCCAAGCCGTTTGTGGTGAACATGGTGGGCAACATGATGGGGATGACCGGCGCTGGCGTGCCAGGCATGGCATCTGCCATGAGCATGGCGGGCGCTGGTAGTAGCGCGCTCGACCTGGTGTCGATGGGCCAGAAAATCTACCAGGGATTCACCACCGGGTTTTCCACTGTGGGCGCCACTCTGGGCGGCTACGTCGCCACGCTGGGCAACATGTTCGGCTCCGCATCGGTGTCCGCGTTTGGCGCCGGCATGGGTATGACAGGTGCCCAGGCCGCCAACGCCGCAGCAGCATACAGCGCAGCCGGCATGGCCGGTACCGGCTCGGCGATCTCTGCTGGTAGTTTTGCCGGCGCTACGCTGGGCGAGGCCACCGGCATCCTCGGCGGAGTCTACGGCGGCCGGATCATCTCCGGGGGCTATGGCATCAGCGGATCGGGAAACAGCACCGTCAACGCGGGCACCGCCATCGGCGCAGTCGTCGGGTCGGTCGTCCCGGTGCTCGGAACGGCGCTGGGCGCGCTGGTCGGCGGTTTGTTGGGCGGCGTGGCGAATCGCTTCTTCGGCTACAAGTCGGCCCAGGTGGAAAGCCAAGGCCTGAAAGGCACCATCAGTTCCAGCGGGATCGACGCGCAAGCCTACGCGAACATCCTGCAGAAGGGCGGCTACCTCCGCAGCGATAAACGCCGTACTGAGAACACCTCGCTCGACACGGAAACCGACAATTCCCTCGACACCACGATCAAGACCATGATCGCTTCGGTGAAAGGGTTTGGCAAAGCCCTCGGTATCGAGGCAAACGCTATCGACGGCTACACGAAGGTGTTCGACCTCAAGTTGACCGGCGACGCAGCAAAAGATAACGAGCTGGTAGTGAGCCTGCTCGATACGGTGAGCACTGAGCTGGCCGAACGTCTAGTCCCCGGCCTGTCTCGCTTCGCGGCGCAGGGTGAGGTGTTGAGCGCCACGCTGCAGCGGGTCACCGCGGACTATGTCGCGGTGGACACTGTGCTGGATGCCATCGGTCAGACGGCGCGCGTGACCGGCGTGGCGGGTATCGAAGCGCGAGAGCGCCTGATCGCTGCTGCCGGTGGGCTCCAGGTGCTGGCCAACGGTGTCAGTTCGTTCCAGCAGAACTACCTGACCCAGGCTGAGCAGTTGGCGCCCGTGCAGAAACAGGTGGCCGCGCAGCTGGCGTCGATGGGGCAGTCGAGCCTCAAAACGACCGATCAGTTCAAAGCGGCCGTGCTGGGCATCGATGTCAGCACGGAGGCCGGCGCGAAGTTGTTTGCGCAGATGATTGCGCTGGCACCGGCGTTCAAGCAGGTGGCCGACTACGCGGATGAATTGGCTGGTGCAGTGCGCTTGACGGAAGCGCAAATTCGCGACCAGGCATCCGACCTTCGACAACAGCTCAACGAAATCACGATGAGCCAGGTGCAGCTGCTGGAAATTCAGCGTGCTGCCATCGCCGACGTGAACAAGTCGCTGTTCGACCAGGTGCAGGCCGCCAAGCGGGTAGCATCGGCCAAGGACGTGCTGGCCAGCGCCTACAGCAACGAATCGTCTGCCATGAAAACAGCGATCGATGCGTCGAAATCGTGGGTGAGCACGCTCAAGGGCATGAACGACAGCCTGGCACTGGGCAACCTCTCTATCCTGACGCCAGAGCAGCAGTATGCCGAGGCTCGGCGCCAGTTTGAGCAGACGCTGGCGGCCGCCAATTCAGGGGACGCGGCGGCGCAGGGTCGGCTGTCCGCCGCCGAGCAAGCCTTCCTCACGGCCTCGCAGGCTGTGAACGCGTCGGACGCAAAATATGCGGCCGATTACGCGCGTGTGATTGCAGCCAACCAGGACGCAGCCAAGTGGGCGGCGGAGCAGGTGGACCTGCAGCATGCCAGCTACGACGCGCTCGAGGCGCAGGTCAAGGGGCTGATCACCATCAACGACAGCGTGCTGACGGTGGCGCAGGCCATTGCTCAGCTGCAGGTGGCGATGGGTGTGTCGGACGCTCAAGGTGTGAAATTCACCAACGCCCCAGCGGTGGTGGCCACGGCCGCCAGCGCCGCGCCGGCGATTGATTACAGCCGCTACTCGGCCGCGTCGAATGCTGGATCGGACGCCCTTGTCGCCGAGGTCAAGGCACTGCGCGAGGAGGTGAAAGCGCTGCGCTCCGACCAGGCTGCGCAAACCAGCGCGGTGGTGAAGGCGACCGCCGAATCGAACGCGAAAGCCGCCGGGACAGTGGTAGCGGGCGTGGAGAAATCGGCCAAGGCTTCGGCCTGGGCCTCTACAGTGAAAAAGGATGCGTATGACCGATGAGCAATACCTGGCCTGGCTGAAAAATCCAGCCGCCGTGCGCATGGTGCTGATCGAGGCGCAGGTGAATGTGGCCGGCGCCGAGGTGACGCGCTACATTGCCTCGCGCGAATACGTGACCGGGCCGTCCGACACGCCGGCTAACACCGTGTACCGCGCGGTTGCCAAGGGCGGCCTAGCGTTCACCGAGCAGGTTAGCCTGACCGGTGAGGCGGCGCTGTCCGGCGGCGACATCGAGCTGGACAACGGCGACGGCGCGCTCGACAGCTGGCTGGGCGACGTGTGGCGCAACCGGCGCATCCGCGCCTGGCGCGGCGACCCGGCCTGGCCGCGCGCAGACTTCCGGCTGGTGTTCGACGGCATCGTCGATGATGTGGGCAGTTCGAGCCGCGAAACCGTGAACCTGGTGCTGCGCGACAAAATGCAGCGCCTGAACACCCCGATCAGCGAAGCCAAGTTGGGCGGCACCTCGACGAACAAGGACGCGGTCTTGCCGATCCCTTTCGGTGAATGCCACAACGTGTCGCCACTGCTCACCAATCCGGCGACGTTGGAATACGGATTTCTCGGCGCCGTGGAATCGGTGTTTGAGGTGCGGACCAACGGCAAGCCAGTTCCTGTAGACGCGGGCGCGCCGGGGCGCTTCAAGATGCAGATCAACCCGCTGGCCAGCACCGTCACCTGCAGCGTGCAGGGCGACAACGGCGCCGGCTACGCACCGCGTATCGCGCCGCTGGTGCGCCGCATCGCCACGGCCTACGGCAAACCTGCCGATCGATTCACCGATGCTGACCTGGACCTGGTCAACCTCGCTGCATTCGATGCCGCCCACCAGCAGCCGGTGGGTCTGTACGTCGCCGACCGGACCAACCAGGCGCTGGCGATCCAGCAGCTGGCCGCCAGCGTGGGCGCGCAGGCGATCATGTCGGCCACCGGCAAGCTGCGCCTGGTGCAGATCGCGCTTCCGGCACCTGGCACGCCGGTGGAAATCGGCCCCGACCAGATGCTGGCCAACTCGCTGCGGCCGGCCGAGCGTCTCCCGGTGGTAGCCGCGGTGAAAATCGCGTTCGACCGCAACTACACCGTGCAGGGAGCGCTCACGACCAGCATCCCGCCGGAACACGCTGACCTGTACGCGACCGAGTGGCTGACGGAAACAGTGGTGGACGAGACGGTGCAGGCGAGGTACCGCCTGACAGACGACCCGGTGCAGATCGAAACCTGCCTGAAACGGCGCGTGGATGCCAATGCCGAGGCCAGGCGCCGCCTGGCGCTGCGCAGCGTGCCGCGCACCATCTACGAACTCGACGGCGAGCCGGAGCTGAACGTGCTCGAGCTGGGCGCGCCGGTGGTGCTGCGTGATCAGCGCTGGGGGCTGGCCGCCGGCGCGCCCGGCGTGGTGGTGATGCTACAGCGGCACTGGATGACCGGCCGCGTGACCGTAGGAGGATTGGTATGAGCGCAATCGTAGGGGAACGCGACAACCTGATCATGAACACCGTGCCTCGGTTCGAGCCGGCGCGGGACAAATCGATGTCACTGGCGGCCACGACCCGGGTATTCAAGGTCATCGCGACCGGCACCAACACGGCCGTGCCGGCGGTGGCCGCCTTCACGCCTGCGATGATCAACATGGACGGACAGGTGGCGTTCACCACCAGCGACGGCAGCGCGCTGACGGTGGCAGGGAATACCGCCGTCCTCGCGTATGTCGATATGCGCAGCGAGAGCGTGACGGTCACCGCAAAAATTACCGTCGAGGGGCGCATCTACGAGGCCAGTGAGACCGTCGTGAAAATGTACGACGGTACGATCGGCGAGGACGGCAAGCCGGGAAATTCTCGGCGGGTCTGCTACAGCAATTCCAGTCTGATCGCGCTGGCCAGCTCGCCCGCGCAGATCGTCACCGAGGGCGAAACCTCGTATCCCCCGCTCAATGCCTGGGGCTCCGGCAACGCATGGGAAGGGTCCCCGCAGGAACTGGCGCTAGGCATGTTCCGCCACTGCTCGGACGGAATATTTGACCTGGTCCGTGGTGTCACCGTCTGGTCGGCGCCGTACCTGCAATGGTTCCGCGTCGGCCAGCTGAGCGCAATCGCGGCTGACATCGGCAAGATCACGGCCGGCGACATCTACAGCGCCGTGCTGCATGGCGGTCCTGGTTACGCGCATAGCACCTACGAGTGGCCGAAGAACCTGCAGGGCGGCTTTCACCTCAGTGCGCTGGGCTTCCTGATGGGTAACCCTCTGACTGGTCGATATTTTCAGGTCGATGCAAGCGGCGACGTTTACGCGCCAGGCCTCTCGATCGCTAACGGGTCGGCGATATTCAGCGGCAATCTGGCGGCCGCCACCGGAACATTTGCTGGCGAGCTGCAGGCTGCAACCGGAACCATTGGGCTGCTGCGCAGCAAGGCAACTGGAAAGCGCGCTGAGTTCGACAGCAACGGCCTCCGGGCCTATGGACCAAATTCCGACAACCCAATGGGTGGTCTTGTAGCGCGCGTGGGGGTGTGGTGATGGGGGAAGGTCTTCAAACATTTGATCTTGTCACCGGTGAATTGGTGATGGATGTCTCGACCGTAGTCGGGCGCCAGATCGCCATCATCGACGCCAGCGCGATGACAGGCTCAGCGGTGGTTCCGGGCCTGGACCAAGGTATTCCGTTCGCCGTGCCGGTGATGGACACGCGCACCGGGATCTCGGGGTATGCAGCGACAACGCTGCCGATCGTTACGTTTTCGGGGAATACAGTCTCCTGGCAGCGCAAAGGATACGAATTTGTTTCGTCGGTACCGCCATGTCAGCTCGTCTTGGGGGTGTACTGATGTCCGGTTTTGAATCTCGCAACACTACGTCACGCACCTTCCAGGTTGACGGTGTTTTCAAAAATTACGTCCTCGATCGCGTGGTCGAAGTAGTCGTGGTATCGGAAGCGCTGCAGGGATTTCCAACGTCCGTCCGCGTGGGGCGCACACCAATCAATGCGGGCGAGATCGTGGCAATCCGGTCCGCTTATCCATCTGCGGTTGCGTCGGTTTCGGACGGCAAGCTGGAGGTGCACCAGGGACGCGAGAACGTGCCGAACAACGCCACCGTGATCTGCTATTTCTTCGCGCCGATCAGCACGTCGACCGCCACGTCCGGCGTGCAGGTATTTCACGAGGTGACGGGTGAGCTGCTGTTCTGCGCTTCGAAGAAGCCGATCCGGATTGTAAAAGTGGTCGATGGCCACGGAGATTTCAGCCTCGACATGACCCGGACCTATGCCACGGTGCTGCTGAACCAGTACTACCGGTTGATCACGAGTGGGTTTCAGCAAAACGGTTCGTCGACGAAAACGATCCAGGCTGAACGCAGCTTGGTCAGTCCTCTCAGCACCGGGTTACGCATTGCGGTCGCGGTCGAAATCTTTGGCGCGGCGCTGGGGCCGCCTCAAGATTATCAGCCATCCAGTGCAACGTCTCCCAGCGTAGACGTCGCCAGACACCTCATCATTGACGTCACAGGGTACGCATGAACAATCTCCGCATCATCTACGATAACGCTATCGACCGCGCAGTCCTCACGGCCTCGAGTCAAGCCGGCGGGCTGGGTCCGGCCAACCTGCAGCGCGACGAGCGCTCCGCGGTACTGCGCGCCGAGGGCACCGGCGTGGCGATCTTCGCGACGTGGCCCACGCCTGAACTGATTGCCTGCGTGGCCCCGATCCGCTCAAACATGAACAGCTCGGCGCGCATGCGGGTGCGCGGCTACGACCGGGCGGGCGACTCCACTCCGGTGCTCGACACCGGCGTCATGATGCCGTGTCCGGAGGCGCCGCTGGGTGCTTCGCCGATCGGCTACCTGCCGCCTGGCTGGAACGGTTACCAGTGGGGCGGCGTGAACACCTGGGCGCGCGGCGGCGGCTCCGACGGCGTGGCCTGGTTCGAACCGGTGAGCGTGCGCCAGCTGGTAATCGAGCTGTCCTCGGTCGACAACCCGGACGGCTACATCGAGCTTTCGCGCCTGGTCGCCGGCATGTACTGGTCACCCGAATACAACGCCAGCTACGGCGCCAGCGCCACCTCAGTCGATACCAGCGAGAGCTACCGCACCGCCGCCGGCGCCGCCAAGAATAATGTCGGCACGCGGCACCGGCAGCTGAGCCTCAATCTGGAGTTCCTGACCGGTGCCGACAGCGCGCGGCTCGCGCGCATCGTGGACGAGTGCGGCACAGTCCGCCCTTTGCTGTTCAGCCTGTTCCCCGAAAATGCAGATCCTGTGCTCGAGCAGCAGCACATGCTCTACGGCCGCATCGCAAACATCGAGGCCATCAGCGCCCCAAGTTTCGGCATTTATTCCACACCACTCCAGATCGAAGGGTTCTAAAAAATGGCAAATAAGTTCAAGGCGGGCATGCTCAATTTTATCGAGGTGCTGAACCAGATGTGGGATGCGTTCGCGGCCGGGCCGTACAACGCGCTGCCGCTGACTGGAGGCAGCCTGACCGGGGAGGTAGCCAGCAACGCCGTGATTTACGTAGGCAGACTGGGCCAGCCTTTTACATCGAGCGCGCTTTTTAGCCCTTACGGAGCCGCTGATCCTGTTTCACGGCAACGCAAGCTGGTCGCGAGCCTGGCTGTCCGGGGTATTCCGGGGATTGCGTATGACGGGCAGTGGCAGGTGCTCACGTCCTCCGGTCCAGAAATTTCCCGCCAGGGCTACACGCTTTCGTTTGTCGCTACCGATGAGGTTACCGGGTTTTCCGGTAACACGCCGCTCACCCTGCAGGGTAATGGTGACGCGTCTGTGGATGGCTCTTTTTCTGTGGGTGGCTCGCTGCGCGCCGGGGTAGCCAACACCGAGGCGCAGGGCGTGTTGAAGATGGCCGTGGCCAACAGCGCGAATTTTTTCGTAAGTGCCGGCGCCACCGGATCGAGCACTGGGTGTGCTCTGAACATCACATCGAACACAGTCACTGGTCGTGGTTTGAATTCGTCCGGCACGCTCAACGCCAGCGGCGCCGACTACGCCGAGTACATGGTAAAGGCGGCAGGCTGCGGTACGGTTGCCCCCGGCGCCATCGTCGGCATCGACGCGGAAGGCCGCCTGATCGATAAATGGTCACTGGCTGTATCGTTCGCCGTCAAGTCCAGCAACCCATGCATGGTGGGCGGCGACAACTGGGCTGAACACCTCGGAACACGCCCGGACACCCCGGAGCGCCAGGACGATTTCACAGACGAGCAATGGGCCGATGCGCAGGCTGCCGCCCTGGTTGCGCAGCAGGAATTCGATGCAGCGCTCGAGCAGGCGCGCCAGACGGTAGACCGCGTCGCGTTCGCCGGCCAGGTGCCCGTGAACCTGCAGGGCGCGACGCCAGGCCAGTACATTGTGCCCGTGCAGGTTGACGCCGGAATCGCCGGCCAGGCCGTCGACGAGGCTGACATGACGCTGGTCCAATACATGCGTGCCATCGGCCGGGTGATCGCCGTCGAGAGCGATGGCCGTGCGCGCATCATCGTCAAAGTCGCATAAGTAGAACCCGCAGCACCACGACCCGCTTCGGCGGGTTTTTTTACGCCCACAGAAAGGCAAAACATGCCAGCAGATGAAGTAGTAGAGGCCGACCGCCACGCGGACAACCAGCGTCGAATCAAGGCGCTGGAAGACGAATTGGCAGCGGCAGTCGAGACCATCAATCGTCTCGACGCACGTGCGGAGGAAACGCTGGATGTGCTGGGCGCTATCAAGAGCCTTATCGGCCAGTTAGACGTTCCGGCCCTGCGCGAAATGGCCGACGCGATGAACACGATGAAGGGCGGCGTCCGGGTTCTGGGCTGGCTTGAGCGCCCGGCCAAATGGCTGACGGTAATGGCGGCCCTGGCCGCATCGATTTATGGACTGTGGAAAATCAAATGAAAAAACTCGAACTGATCGAAGACTGGCGCGCTGTATTGACCCGCGCCTGGTCGATGAAATTCAGCATCCTGGCTGCCATACTGGGCGGCCTGGAGGTGGGTGTGCAGTACGTGCAGCCGGCCGGCATTGCGAATGGTCTGTTCGCCGGCATCGCCTCGGCGGTGTCGCTGCTGGCCGGCATGGCGCGCCTGGTAGCACAAACTGAACTGACCGGAGGTGGCAATGAAGCCAGCGCAAAATAAGGCCCGAAGTCTGGTCGCTGCTCTCACGCTCAGCGCCGCCGCCTTCGGCGCATGGCAAGTCAACGAAGGCTGGACCGGCAATGCTGTCATCCCCACCAAGGGCGACGTTCCCACCATCGGCCACGGCTCGACGCGCTATGAGGACGGGTCCCGCGTCAAAATGGGCGATGTAATCACTCGGCAGCGGGCCGCCGTGCTGGCCCGGAACCTGATCAGCGCGGACGAGCGCGCGTTCGCGGCATCGCTTCCGGCCGGTGCAGCGCTTTACCAAGAAGAGTTCGACGTGTACATGGACTTTGTTGGGCAGTACGGGGTCGGCAACTGGCGCAGTTCATCAATGCGCACCAACATTGCGGCTGGTCGCTACGTGGCCGCATGTCAGTCGCTGCTTATGTACCGTAAGGCCGCTGGTTACGACTGTTCGACCCTGGTAGACGGCAAGCCAAACCAACGCTGCTACGGTTCGTGGCTCCGGCAGCTCGAGCGGCACAGGAAGTGCATGGCGGTGCAGTCGTGAGCGCCCTGGATCTTGCCGGCGGCGCAGCGGTCGCCGGCATCTGGCGCGTTGCAGCCGTGCTGCTGGCCTGCCTGCTGCTGGTCGTCGGTACCGGCACCGGCACCGGCTGGTGGCTGGCGGGAGCTGCGCGCGATCGAGCGCTGGCCAGTCTGAAGGCGGAGCAGGGCGCCAACGCCTTGCTCCGCGCCTCGATCGACGTCCAGAACAAGTCTGCGGAATCGATGAAGCGCGCCACCGCTCAAGCCGAAGCGCGCGGCGCTGCCGCCCGTGCGGCTGCTGTCGCCGCCGGCCGCCGGCTCGATGCTGCCCAGGCCAAGCTGGCCGACGCGCGCGCCAGCAGCTGCGATGAGGCCATGCCGTACGTGAACCAGCTACTGAGAGACGTCAAATGAAACAGCTCCAGCACCGCCTGCGGTATTTCGCTGCACCTGCGGTTTTGCTCTGCGCCTATATGTTGCTGGCCGGCTGCAGCACCGTACCGCCGGCGACGCAGATCGTCGAGGTGCCGGTGCACACGCCGTGTGTGAAGGAAGTGCCGGCGCGGCCGGTGTACGAGTTTGACAAGTTGCCGCTCGACGCACCGGATGGCGCTAAGATTCTGGCGCTGGCGCGGGACTGGCCGCGGGGGCGGAAATACGAGGGCGCGCTAGAAGGGGCTCTAGCGGGCTGCCATTAATGGCAGATTGTCCGCTTACGCCCCAAAGGAGACACTTTAATATTTTTCGAAGTAAAAGAAATTGTAAAATATCTCACTAAAATCATTAAATTACAATATTTGCAAAGCCTTAAATAATCCTCTATGTACAACTAACGATTCCTTGTAGTTGATATTTGCATCTTGATTTTTATATCGGAAAACCTGCTGATTTTTTTGTTGTGGTTGATTTCCGATAACGCTAAATAGAAACAATACCTGCAACACAAAATCAGAGTCCTTTTCAGAAAATTTCTTTACCGAGTCTAAGCGAGCGTAAGTAGATTTGAATTCTGCACGCGTAAAGGTTTGCTTTCGAATTTGTGAAATAACATCGAAAACATTAGAGATATCAGGAATGACGGCCTGAATTTCGTCAATAATTTCACTTTTCAAATAATTCGAAAATGCTGTATCGTTATCTTTCACAAGGGCAGGCGATATAATGGATAGAGGGCGTTTTTCAAGGGAGTTTTCGGCGCAATTCCTGATAAAGCTTATGTAATCTCGCGGCCTAAAAAACGTACTGCGGCTTATGTAATCAAAGATCGATATAGCCGAACCCGTACCTCCGCCTGTCACTATGGGGCCTTTAGAAAATATCATTCCCCATGCCTCACTGAAGCTATAAATTTTTGAATTTTTATCGATAGCCCGCGATAAACGGTAAGCAAGCAGGTCCTTTATTTTTTCCGAGCTCCATCCCAATTCGATCTTATAGTCATTCCACTTTGTTTTATCTGGGTCTTGAATAGTACTATATATATCATCACGAAGAAATATTACCGGAAGCACATTGCCTTTACCGTTTCTACTTAGAGTTGCTTTGACATCTTGAACTGCTTTAAATAGTCCATTCAAAAGCGCCGTGTATGATTTGTTCTGAACAACGTTAACCATATCTCTATAGTCTTCATCCAACTCATCAAAAAGAACAAAGTAATTTGACTCGTCTATGTGCTCAATGATTACCCTTTCCAATACCTCTACCCGCTCTATCCAATTTGGCGCGTTAGTAACTAGTTGCCCCTTTGCCCCACCACCAGTGCCGAGGATGCTTAAATTGAAGTCAGTAGCAGTCCACTGCGTAATCCATCGAGCTAAGCTTGATAGAGGATCTGGGGAAAAGACCTTCTCCAATGCACTTCTAACAGCAGAATCGATGGCTTGATTTTTCACCATCAATTTACAGATAATGCTGTATATTAGATATTTCCATAGAGTAATATATTGGTTGGTCGGCGTAAAACCCTCATTTTTTAATTTATATAGGTCATTAAAAGGAAAATTCTTGAAAGATAATTTTTCACAAAATTGATTATAGTCCTGACGTCCGAAGAAAAATTCTGCGATTGCAGTTTTCCCAGTTCCTTTCCTACCAATAACGTAGGATTTTTTCCCAGTTTCAATTGCCTTCACTTCAGATACGTGAAAGAAATATCTTTCGATAGACTCGCTCTTTGCTTCAAGCTTCCAATTATCTCTTATTTCCTCAAATACAGACTTCAATACATCACCACTAAGAGGAGGAGAAGTGGCGTGTTTAGGAAAGTGCCTGCGACGACGAGAGTTGTTACGAACTTCTTGATGCATTTTATCTCCTAGGAATGTTCAAAACCGTAGAAATTTTAAAATTACAAAATAATTCTATTTTCATCACGTGCGATAGTACTGCCCACTTATCATGCATGGGTGTAAATAGTCACGTATTAGCCGATTGCTCCTCATTCTGACGGAGATTTCTCATCTTGCATCAACAAACGGCGTCGCTCTAGATCCAGCCTTAATGTTCGGCCACTGATTTTCCAACGCAAAAAGCAATTAGACAGGGCTAGACGCTGTGCAAAAATATAAATTAATGCTGTGAGTACCACGATCACTCGCGCGGTGCCTTCAAAAAAGTAAGTCTTAAAGGGCAAGCCATGAGTCACTGTCCAATAAATACTTAGTAAGCTTGTACACATCCCAACAACTGCTGCCAGCGCATCACCTTGAATTTTCCTGAGGCGTTTGCGGTGCTCAACATGAGGATCGGATATATCCATAATTCGAGATTAAAGGTTAGTCTGCTTTTGGCTGAATCCATTCAACAATATCAGATTTTCCAATCGGAAAAATCACACATTCTCACATTCTCCCGACACATGGCTTTGGGGCGGCTGCAATCTCAAGTCGATCGGCTGCATCTGGCCGACAGCGAACAATATTATCAAAATTTCCAGTTGGAAATCTCACGCACTATCACTTTCGCACGCCATAATTTGCACATCAGACAGTCGTTTCCCCAAGGCCGCCCATGCCGCGCGCTTTTCCTCCGCATAGTCGTGGTGCATGTAGTGCCGACGCACCTTGCTGCCTGGCAGAACGTGATTCTGGCAGCGGTCGATGATGTCGAGCGCGACACCAAGCTGCTGCATCATGGTGGCGCCGGTGCGGCGCAGGTCGTGCGGCGTCCACTCTCCATTGGCGCCAGCGGCCAGCACCAGGGTGTTGTCGTTACGCCGGTTCTCGAGCACGCGCGGCGATCCGTCCTTGGCCTTCTTGAACATTACCTGGCGATCGCCCAGCTGTTTGCTGATTGACTTCACGTCGAGGTGGCTGGTGGCGCCCCGATTGGGGAAGCACCATTCAGTGTGGCCGGTGATGGCGTGCAACTCGACGAACTGCTCGAGCGCGAAAGGGGAGAGGTAGACCATGAGGTCGGCCACGTTGTCCTTGACGTTTGCCTTCGGCAGAAACCACTCGCCGGCGGCCAGGTCCACGTGCTCCCACCTGGCCATCGTCATCTCGCCGACGCGGCACAGCGTTGACAGCATGATCCAGATCGCGCGCTCGCTGGTCTTCTCCAGCGGCTGGGCGGCCAAGCGCTTATTGGGCGCGGCGTCGTACTGCTCCCGCATGCGCGCCAGCAGGCCGTGCAACTCGCGGATCTCCTCCGGCGCCAGCACCCGGTCGCGGTAGTTGTCCATGTCGTACTCGGGCGCGACGATCTTCTCGATTTCGATCAGCTCCATTGGGTCACCTTCGACCAAGAGCTTGCGCCATGGCTGCCGCTTGCGCGCCCAGGCAAACATCTGTGTCAGGCTGTTGCGCACCATCACCGCCGACCGGTTGACGCCGCGCTCGACCATCGTGCGCAGCACGGCACGCAGGTGGTGCTCGGTCACGTCCTTGACCGCGATGGCGCCGATGGCCGGCAGCACGTCCACCTTGAACATGCGCTTCAACTGCTCGTTGCCGTCCTTGCGGCGCACGCCGTCGGCAATCCAGGCCTCGAACATATTTTGGACGGTCATGTCCAAGGCTTTCGCCGCTTCGATCGCCGCCAGCTTTTGGACCATTTCCTCTTGCTTGTCGTGTCGGATGATCTTCCGCTCGACGCCTGGGTTGATCCCGGCGCTGACCTTATCGCGTGCGGCATCGCGGGCGGCGCGTATCGTCGCCAAGCTGTCTGCCGGCCAGGCGCCACACGACAGATCCTTGAGCTTCTCGCCGAAGCGGTATCGGTAGTAGAACGAGATCGAGATGCCGCCATCTGACCGAGTCCGTACGCGCCCGAACAAGTTTCCCTCATCCCGCACAACTTCGCCGGCCTGCGCGGCCGTGATCGCTTCTAACCCACGCTGCGTTAATTTTGCCATTTTTTTATACAGGGTCGGAGGTCGGTAAAAATTACCCCTACAATTACCCCTACAGTTTTCCGAATTCGCATGGTATCGCCTGAAACGCGGTGATACAAACTATTTTTTCAAGTCTTTGATTTTTATGGGGTAAATGCGGATTTCGGCTGGCAGTGATACAAGGTGAAACGGGTCAAAATTGACATGGGGTGCACGGGGTCGGAGGTTCGAATCCTCTCGCCCCGACCAAGAGAATCAGCAGTGATGGCGCGAGCCATATGGAAACGCGGGGTTGTATAGCCATACAACCCCGCGTTTTGTCTTTTCAGCGCGCGTTTTTCAGGCGCGCTGGCGTCACCTGCCGCGGTACGGGACCTCGACGGTGACATTGACGGGCAGGGTCATCTGCGTGACGTCCCGGAAAAACAGGTCCTCCACCGTCAAGTAGATACGCACCGTCACCGTGGCGGGCTTGGCGGCCGATCCGCACGAGAAGCCGTCGCATTGTATGGTCACCAGCGGCGGGGCGCCGCCGGGGCGTAGATCTGCCAGCATCTCGTCGACAATTTCCGTGGCAATCGCCGCCGCACCTGGCGCCTTGTAGGTGCTGGTGATGTCGCCGAGCGGGATGCGCGACAGATAGTCTGCAGCGCTGGCAGCTGCGGCTTGGGCGGTGCTGTAGTGCAGCATGTAGCGCCCGAGATACAACGGAAAAGCCAGCAGGAGCAGCAGCAGCGGCAGCACCAGGAAGAATTCCATCGCCGCCACACCGTCTGCCCTTTGTTTGGTTTGTCGATGCTTGACCACGCGCACCCCGCAAGTTGATGGCAACAGCGGCCACGATGACAGCTAACCGGCGGGCAACATTGATAGGTGTCGAAGCGCGTGCGCGGCGATACGGCCGGTTCAGCGCCGGATCTTTTTCCGGGCGGCTGCGACCAGGCCGAGCATGCCCAGGCCCAGCGCCATCATCACGCCAGGCGGCAACTCCGGTACTGCTGATGCGGTCGGCGGCTGGTTGACGCCGGCATCGAGGGCGACCGTTTCGGCGGTGAACCGGATGCCGTTGAACTGGATGTGCCCGGAGAAGTAGCTGGGCAGTTGTCCGACCACGATTTCATAGATCAGCACGCGGTTGTACTGGCCCGACGCGACCGAGCTTTCCGTTGCATAGTGGAGCGCGCTGCCGTCGTCGGTGAGCGTGCCGGAATGGCCCGTGCCCACCAGCTCCGAACTGTACGGGCCGCACTGGTCGCAATACGGCACCAGCACGTCGAAGGACAGGTCAACGTAAGCGTTTCCCTCGGTGGCCTCGCCGAGGGAGTAAGTCGCGTCCAGCGTCGCGTTCATCTTGCCCGTCAGCGCAAAACCGGCCGGAGCCTGCATCTCGAACACCATCTTGTCGATCCACATGCCGGAGCCGTCCCACGACGGCGTGTACACCGGCGCGTAGGCGAAATCATAGGTGACGGCGGTCGCTGCGGGGCTGCCGGCTGCGTGGGCCAGTCCGGCCGCTGCCGCGAAGAGCAGGGCGGGCAGGTATTTCGAGAAGATGCGGTTCATGATGGTTGCTTCGATGTCAGTATGTAAATGACGAATATACATGCAAAATCGACCAAACATGCACGGCCTTGGACATTTACAGTGTGCGCGCCACGCTGGCGCCACCGAACGCACCCTGGTTCAGCCAGCCGCGCTATTCATACGCCCCGAGCCGCCGCTGCTCGTCGGCTGAAAACAGTGCATCGGTGATCTGCTGCACCTGGGCCGGGTTCTGGGCTGCGGCGCCAAGCGCAGCTTTCTGCGCGCGCCAGGAGGCGATGCGCTGCTGCCACTGCGACTCCTCGCGATCGAGCTCCGCCAGGCGCGCTGCCGCTTCCGGCGAGAAGGTGGCTGCGCGCAGGCGATAGACCTCGTTATCGCCGCCGCCCTGGGCACGCAAGGCGCGGACCGCCGTGTCTAGCGCGCTCACTTGCAGCGGTGCGTCGCGTTCCCTGCGCAGGGTGGCCGGCAGCGCCGCGTCGAGTGCGGCCAGCTGTTGCTGGCGCTGCGACTCGTCCAGCGTGCGGTCGGCCAGCACCGCCATGCGCGCCACCGTATCGTCGTCGCGGGGGTCTTCGGCGCCGAACAGGCCGGCGCTCTCCTGCGGCGTGAAATAGGCGGGGCGCAGCGCGCGCTTTGCCTGCAGCCTGGCTTGCGCTGCGGTCAGCGCATCGCCCGCTGCCGGCAGCGTCTGTTCGGCGTCGGCGAGCGCCTGCTTATAGGCCAGGTAGGCGCCGAGCAGGCGCTTCGCTTCGCGCGCGGGCGCGGCCGCCAGCCGGCGGTCCAGTTCCAGCTCGATCTGGCTGCGGATGGCGGCCAGCGGCTTTTCGCCGAGGCCCGCCAGGTAGTAGTCGAACAGGTAGCCCAGCTCGGCATCGACCACCAGGACGTCGCCGGCAGCGACACGCACCTTGCCGTCGGCGCGCGTGCCTTCCATCGAGCGCACGAACGCCACCGGGGCAACGTCCGGCGCTTGGACCTGACCTTGGGCCGGCCCAAGGTCAGGCGATTCTCCGCGCGCCAGCGTCCAGCACAACGCCAGGGTGGCCAGCATGGCGACGGTGGCCAGCGCGGCGCGTGCCGAAGTCTTGTTCATGCCCATGGCCGCTTCCTTACAAGCCCAGGCCCTGCAGGCGGTTGGCCTGCTGGCGGAACACGGTTTCGGGCGCAGTTTCGAACAGGTTGACGATGCCGATGAACTGGTTGATTTCATCGAGATGGTTCATCGCATAGTCGTCGCGGATCACCTTGCCCAAATGGCTCGAGCAGCTGCTGACCAGGCCATCGTTCTTGGCGCCGCCGAAGGCGAGACCGATGACAGCCATGGCCGGATCGGCCACGTCGAGCGCATTGGTGTAGGGCTGGGCGCCGCTCCAGGAAAAGTAATAGACGCCGCGCTCCTGGTAGGCGCCTTCGCCGCACTCGGTGGTCGGCACCCCTTGCGGATGGCGGCGGTTGAACGCCAGCGAACCGGCGGTCGAGAGCGAGGCGATGGCTGCGCCGGCGTTCTGCGGCAGCCCCTTGTTGCCGGAGATGATGCCGATCAGCGAAGCGAGGGCGTCGCCCAAGGCTGCGCCCGTGTTGGGAATGGTGCCGGCCAGGATGTCGGCCACTTTCGAGCCCTTGTTGACGCCCGCCACGCTGGTTACCGACGCCACCAGGTCCGGCCGCACCGAGGCGACATAGCGCGCGGTCGGCCCACCATGGCTGTGGCCAATCAAATTGACTTTCGCCGCGCCGGTGACGGCCAGGATCTGCCGCACCTGTGACAGCAGTTGCTCGCCCCGCACTTCGGTGCTGTTGGCGCCCGACACGGTGACGGTGTACACCCTGGCGCCGCCGCTGCTCAGGGCGGCGGGAATGCCGTAGAAATATTCGACCGGGCCGAGCTTGTCGAAGCCGAACAGGCCGTGCACCAGGACGATCGGATACTTGGTCTGGGTGTAGCCGACCGTGGCGGGCGAGGCAGAGGAGGGCAGCCCGATGCAGCAGGCCAGGACGAGGGTGGACAGCACTTGCCAATAGCGACTCTTCATTTTGTCTCCATTATTTTTTGTGGAAATGTCGATGCTGCAGCGATGCCGAGGTGGCCAGCCGTTTGCGATCGTTGTCGCAATTCATAAAGCAAGCGCTCGGTCTTTTAAATGTAGCACTGGCGTGCGCGCATGGCATGGTAAATCGTTATTGCAGTGCAGTAGATTGGCGAGTGTTTGCGGAAGGTCGTACCGGGGAGGGGGCTGCTGGCGATTGCAGGAAGCAGTCGCGTGAGACAGTCGCGTGAAACAGTCGCGCAGCAAGGCAGGGCGCAAGACAGCGGACGAGGCAGAACGAGGGCAGCTGGCGGCTCATTGCTGAACCGCCAGCATGCAACAGACTACTGCGGACCGATCAGCGTCCCAGTTCCATCACCTTGCTCCAAGCCGCCACGAAGTCGCCGACGAACTGCTGTTCGCCGTCGGCGCTGCCGTACACTTCGGCGATCGCGCGCAGGTGGGCGTTGGAACCGAACACCAGGTCCACCCGGCTGGCGCGCCAGGTGATGGCGCCGGTTTTGCGGTCGCGGCCTTCGAAGGCATCGGCTGCGGGCGAGGTGGCCGTCCAGACGGTGCCCATGTCGAGCAGGTTGACGAAGAAGTCGTTGCTCAGCGTGCCGCGGCGGCTGGTGAAGACACCGGTGTCCGACGACGGGCTGTTGGCGCCCAGCACGCGCAGGCCGCCGACCAGCGCGGTCATTTCCGGCGCGGTCAGCGTCAGCAACTGCGCACGGTCCACCAGCAGGGCTTCGGCCGGGACGGCGTAGCGCGCCTTCTGGTAATTGCGGAAGCCGTCGGCGACCGGTTCCAGCACGTCGAACGAAGCGGCGTCGGTCTGCTCGGCGCTGGCGTCGGTGCGGCCCGGGGTGAACGGTACGGTCACCGCGTGCCCGGCCTGCTTGGCGGCCCGTTCGACGGCGGCAGCGCCGGCCAGCACGATCAGGTCGGCCAGCGAGACGCGCTTGCCGCCCGCGGCTGCACCGTTGAACGTGGCCTGCACGGTTTCCAGTGCAGCCAGCACCTTGGCCAGCTGCTCCGGCTGGTTGACGGCCCAGTCCTTTTGCGGCGCCAGGCGCACGCGGGCGCCGTTGCTGCCGCCGCGCAGGTCGGAGCCGCGGTACGTCGATGCCGACGCCCACGCGGTGGCGACCAGCTCCGACACCGTCAGGCCCGTGGCCAGCACGGCTGCCTTGAGCTGGTCGATGTCGGCGCTGTCGATCAGCGGGTGGTCGACGGCCGGCACCGGATCTTGCCAGATGAAGTCTTCGGCCGGCACATCGGCGCCCAGGTAGCGGCTCTTCGGTCCCATGTCGCGGTGGGTCAGCTTGAACCAGGCGCGGGCGAAGGCCTCGGCGAACTGGTCCGGGTTGGCCAGGAAGCGGCGCGAGATCGCCTCGTAGGCCGGGTCGAAGCGCAGCGCCAGGTCGGTGGTCAGCATGGTGGGCACCAGCTTTTTCGACGCGTCGTGCGCGTGCGGGATCACGGCCTGCGCACCCTTGGCGAACCACTGGTGGGCGCCAGCCGGGCTCTTGCCCAGCTCCCATTCGAAGCCGAACAGGTGTTCGAAGAAGTCGTTGCTCCACTGGGCCGGCGTCTTGGTCCATGTCACTTCCAGGCCGCTGGTGATGGTGTCGCCGCCCTTGCCGCTGCCGAACTTGTTATGCCAGCCGAAGCCTTGCGCTGCAATGCCGGCCGCTTCCGGTTCCGGGCCGACATTGTCGGCAGGGCCGGCGCCGTGGGTCTTGCCAAAGCTGTGACCACCGGCGATCAGGGCCACGGTTTCTTCGTCGTCCATGCCCATGCGGCCGAAGGTGTCGCGGATATCGTAGGCGGCCAGCAGCGGGTCGGGATTGCCGTCCGGGCCTTCCGGGTTCACGTAGATCAGTCCCATCTGCACTGCAGCCAGCGGGTTTTCCAGGTTGCGGCTGTGGACGTCGCCGTCGGCGTCGTCGTCCGACACCAGCACGCCGCCGGCCTTTTCGACGCCGTCGCTGCCGTGCGCGTAACGCACGTCACCGCCCAGCCAGGTGGTTTCCCGGCCCCAGTACACGTCCTGGTCCGGTTCCCAGGTATCGACCCGGCCGCCGCCGAAACCGATGGTCTTGAAGCCCATGGTTTCCAGCGCGACGTTGCCGGTCAGAATGATCAGGTCGGCCCACGAGATTTTGCGGCCGTATTTCTGCTTGATCGGCCAGATCAGGCGGCGCGCCTTGTCCAGGCTGACGTTGTCGGGCCAGCTGTTCAGCGGCGCAAAGCGCTGCTGACCCCGGCGGGCGCCGCCGCGGCCGTCGCCGGTGCGGTAGGTGCCGGCGCTGTGCCAGGCCATGCGGATGAACAGGCCGCCATAGTGGCCGAAGTCGGCCGGCCACCAGTCCTGCGAGTCCGTCATCAGGGCGGCCAGGTCGCGCTTGACCGCTTCCAGGTCCAGGCTGGCAAACTCCTTGCGGTAGTCGAACGCGGCGCCCATCGGGTCGGACTTGGCGGAATGCTGGTGCAGCAGATCGATGCGCAGCTGGTCGGGCCACCAGTCGCGGTTGGTGGTGCCGGCGTTGTTGGCCTGGCTGAAAGGGCATTTCGACGTGCTTTGGTCAGTGCTCATGGTTGATCCTCTGGTGAATAGGGGGCGTGCAGGCGGGCGTTGACAACACGCGCTGGCGCGCAGGACGTCATCGTTTCCTGCGGGCTCCGCAGTCTTATCATAGCTTAAGGCTGGCAGCTGCACCTCACCACTGAGCGGGGTTGACCATTTGTCTTCGAGGATGCAACCGCTGGTGTAGGCAAGGCCTGGCGCCGCCGGTGCGTGGACGCGGTCGGCATCGCAGGTGGAATGGCCGGCGCAGTGGCAAGTCGGGCTGCATGAATGCCGCGCGAGCGCCGCGTTTTTTGCGGTTTCGGGCGGCTTTGTCACTATTTCCAGAATTTCAGGCACTAGCGGGTTTGCTGGGTTGATGCCAAGATAGCGTCATGACAAACATCTATCGTAGTCAATTTCGCATGCCTTTTTCGTTGTTCGAAAAGTTGAAGGCAGAAGCCGGCAAAGCTGGCCGCAGCGTCAATGCCGAACTGGTGGGGCGGCTGGAGCGGAGCCTGACCGACAGCTCCAACGACATCGATATGCGCATCATTTTCGAGGCGCTCGAACGGCTGTCGCGGCGCAATCCCGAACTGCGCTACAGCTTCGGCGTCAACCTCGGCGCCCAGCAGGACGTGCGCCCGTCCGAAATCGAGGGCGGTCACTGGACGCTGGCGGCCGACCCGGCCAATCCGCTGCCCGCCAGCGCGACAAAAAAAGACGCGGGCGCGACCGCCAAGTAGGCGCCGCGCCGACCGCTCACACCCCGGCGCGCCTTACAGGAAGCGGTCGAGGATCTTCTTGCTGTGTTTGTCCAGCGTGCGCACATCGCGCACCAGGTAGTGGATGCCGTGGATGTCCGAGATCAGCAGCGTGTCCTGCTTCAGGCGGCGGATGTCTTCTTCGCCGCGCAGCACGAATTCGGTGTCGCCGCGGTCGGTATTGACGGTCCAGGTGCACGGCGTGGCAAAGCTGGTCACGGCCACGATGCGGCTGATCTCGGGCATGAACTCGCGTCCGGCCAGTTCCTCCTGCACCAGCGCGCCCATCGCCTGCGGCAGATCCGCGATGCGGTCGATCCACGCCACTTCCTTGCCATCGTGGTTGACCAGCGCGATGCCGTCCTCGGGCGCCTGCACGGGGAAGGCGCGCACGGCTGCCACGCCTTCGTGGACGATGCCCTCGGCGGTGGTCAGCACCAGCTTGCCGAAGGGGTTGCGCACCAGTTCAAAAGTCGGTTCCATATTCACGCTCATCTTGTTCAGTTCTTGCTGCCAGTGTCGTCGAGGTCGGTGTCCACGTTGCGCGCTTGCGCTTGCACCAGGCGGTAATACGCGCCTTCGCGCGCCATCAGGTCCTGGTGCGCGCCTTCCTCCACCACCACGCCGCGATCGAGCACCACCAGGCGGTCGGCCTTGGCCAGCGTGGACAGGCGGTGGGCGATGGCGATCGTGGTGCGGCCCTTGACCAGGTTTTCCAGCGCGCGCTGGATCTCTTTCTCGGTCTCGGAATCGACCGAGGCGGTCGCTTCGTCGAGGATCAGGATCTTCGGATCGATCAGCAGCGCGCGCGCGATCGAGATGCGCTGGCGCTCGCCGCCCGACAAGCCCTGGCCGCGTTCACCGACCATCGAGTCGTAGCCCTGCGGCAGGCGCAGGATGAACTCGTGGGCGTGGGCGGCGCGCGCGGCAGCGATGATCTCGGCGCGGGTGGCGTCCGGCTTGCCGTAGGCGAGGTTCTCGGCGATGGTGCCGAAGAACAGGAACGGCTCCTGCAGCACCAGGCCGATCTGGCGCCGGTAGTCGGAGACGGCCAGCGCGCGGATATCGACGCCGTCGAGCATGATCGCGCCCTCGGCCACGTCGTAGAAGCGGCAGATCAGGTTGACCAGGGTCGATTTGCCGGAACCGGAGTGGCCGACCAGGCCGACCATTTCGCCCGCCTTGATCTCGAGGTTGATGCCGCGGTTGACGGCGCGGTTACCGTAGCGGAAACCGACTTCGCGCAGCGTGATATGGCCTTCCACCTTGTCCAGCCTGACCGGGTTGACCGGGTCCGGCACCGACGACACGTGGTCGAGGATGTCGAAGATGCGCTTGGCGGCCGACGCCGATTTTTGCGTGACCGAGACGATGCGGCTCATCGAATCGAGACGGCCATAGAAGCGGCTCGAGTAGGCGATGAAGGCCGACAGCACACCGACCGTGATATTGCCCTTCGAGACCTGGTAGATACCGAACACCCAGATCACCAGCAGGCCCAGCTCGGTCAGGAACGATACGGTGGGCGAGAACAGCGACCAGATTTTATTGAGCTTGTCGTTGACCGCGAGATTGTGCCTGTTGGCGGTGCGGAAGCGCGCCGCCTCGCGCGTCTCTTGCGCAAACGCCTTCACCACGCGGATGCCGGGAATGGTATCGGCCAGCACGTTGGTTACTTCGCCCCAGACGCGGTCGATTTTCTCGAAGCCGGTGCGCAGGCGGTCGCGCACCAGGTGGATCAGCCAGGCGATGAACGGCAGCGGCGCCAGCGCGAAAATGGCCAGATAGGGATCGATCGAGAACAGGATCACGCCGGTCATGATGATCATCAGGCAGTCCGACGCGAAGTCGAGCAGGTGCAGCGACAGGAACACGCAGATGCGGTCGCTCTCGCTGCCGATGCGCGACATCAAATCGCCCGTGCGCTTGCCGCCGAAGTACTCGAGCGACAGGCGCAGCAGGTGGTCGTAAGTCTCGGTGCGCAGGTCGGCGCCGATGCGCTCGGAGACCAGCGCCAGCACATAGGTCTTGGCCCAGCCGAAGATCCACGCCAGCACCGCCGCACCCACCAGGCCCGACATGTACAGCGCCACCAGGCCAGGGTCGACCGGCGTGCCGTTCTGGTACGGAATCAGCACCTTGTCCATCAGCGGTATGGTCAGATACGGCGGAATCATGTGGGCGCCGGTGGACAGCAGCATCAGCAGGAAGCCCAGGCCCAGCTGCAGCCGGTACGGACGCGCAAAGCGCCACAGGCGGAACAGGGTCCAGGTGGAGGGCGGCGTGTACACGACCTTGGTGCACACCGGGCATTCCTCCTGCTCCGGTTCCAGCGGCGCCTTGCAGCTGGGGCAGACATTGCCGTCGTCGGCGATGACCGGCAGGCCGGACGCGTGGCTGTCGCGCTGCGCCGCAAACTGTTCGACCAGGCGGATCGCCTGCAGGTTCTGGCCGAGGGTGAAGCGCCAGGCGGCCAGGCGTCCGCGTGCCGACACCAGTTCCAGGTGGCCGACGCCGGCGTGATCGTGGTGCTGCAGCGACAGGTCGGGCGAGAACGGCCACGCCTGCCATTGTTCCTGGCCCGGCGCACGCGCCAGCAGGCGCGTACCGGTGACGACCAGCATGCCCCTGGCGAAACGAAGTTGCTGATCCAGGTCAACCTCCAGGGCACTTACAACGTTTTCCCCTTGGGAAAGTTGTGCCTGTATATCGGAACGCCAGCGGTCGGGCAGCTCGCCGCCGGAGCTCGATAAAGTGGAAAGTTGTTGGCTTGTCATTGTGTGGCGTACTCCGGTGCGGGAAAAAAAGCGCCATGCTGGCCGCGATCGACTTACATGGCTGCGACACGCGCGATTTCAATCGGGCGAAGGCGCTGGTAAAAGTGAGGAATTACGGTATTCTGTCGCATATAAATTGACGCAAGTTAAGTAAATGGCGCCACAAGTGCTGACTTATTTGTTCTAGCGGCAAGTATAACGCACGGAGAAAAACGCCGGTACTGCTTGATGAACCGCGCCAGCCACAGGTTTCAACAGGTTCAAGAGGTTTACAATACGGCCCGGCCACGGCCGGCGCCGCTAACGAAGTGACAAAGTTCGACACATGACCAAGAAGAAAAGCATAGAAATTCTCCGCGTTGCCCATTTGCGCGGCCCCAATATCTGGACCTATCGCCCGGTGATCGAGGCGTGGCTCGATATCGGCGAGCTGGAACAATACCCGTCCAATCTGTTGCCGGGGCTGTACGAGCGCCTGACCGCCATCCTGCCGGGCCTGCTCGAGCACCGCTGCGGCGTGGGCGAAGTGGGCGGCTTCCTCGAGCGCCTGCGCGAGGGCACCTATGCCGGCCACGTGCTCGAGCACGTGGTGCTGGAGCTGCAAAACCTGGCCGGCATGAAGACCGGCTTCGGTAAAACCCGCCAGATCGGCGAAGACACCGGCTATTACAAGATGGCGTTCCGCACCCGCCAGGAACAGGTGGGACGGGCAGCGCTGGCCGCCGGCCGCGATCTGCTGATGGCGATGATCGAGGACCGGCCGTACGACCTGGCCGCCACCGTGGCCGAACTGACCGACCTGGTCGAAACCCTGTGCCTGGGGCCCAGCACCGGCAACATCGTCGATGCCGCCACCGACCGCGCGATTCCGTCGATCCGCCTGACCGACGGCAACCTGGTGCAGCTGGGCCATGGCGCTGCCCAGCGCCGCATCTGGACCGCCGAAACCGAACAGACCAGCGCCATTGCCGAGGGCATCGCCAGCGACAAGGATCTGACCAAGTCGCTGCTGTCGTCGTGCGGCGTGCCGGTGCCCGAGGGCGAACTGGTGACCAGCGCGGCAGACGCCTGGACCGCCGCCCAGGACATCGGCCTGCCGGTCGTGGTCAAGCCGTACAACGGCAACCACGGGCGCGGCGTGTCGCTGAACCTGATGACCGAGGCCGACGTGGTGGCCGCCTATGCGCTGGCGTCCGACGAAGGCGACAGCCACAGCGTGATCGTCGAGCGCTTCATCGTCGGCAACGAACACCGCCTGCTGGTGGTCGGCAGGCGCATGATCGCCGCTGCCGCCGGCGAGGCGCTGTGGATTACCGGCGACGGCATCCATACCATCCAGCAGCTGTGCGACCTGCATATCAATACCGACCCGCGCCGCGGCGAGGAGGAGGACTTCCCCCTCAGCCTGATCAAGCCGCAGGAAGTGGGCGAAACCATCCTCGAACTCAAGCGCCAGGGCATGGACGCCTTCTCGGTGCCGCTGGCCGGCCAGAAGGTGCTGATCCAGGCCAATGGCAACGTGACGACCGACGTCACCGACCAGGTGCACCCGGAAGTGGCGGCCATGGCCGCGCTGGCCGCGCGCGTGGTGGGCTTGGACATCGCCGGCATCGACCTGGTGGCGTCCGACATCACGCGGCCGCTGCACGAGCAGGGCGGCGCCATCATCGAAGTGAACGCCAGCCCCGGCTTGCTGATGCACCTGAAACCCGAGCACGGCGAACCGCGCAACGTCGGCGCCGCCATTGTCGATCAGCTGTTCGCGCCGGAAGAGACGGGCCGCATTCCCGTGGTAGGCATCAGCGGCAGGCATGGCACCACCATGGCTGCGCGCCTGATCGCCTGGCTGCTGCAGGTGGGCGGCAAAAAAGTGGGCGTCAGCTGCGCCGACGGCCTGTTCGTCAACAGCCGCCAGCTGTCGCGCGACGGCCTGTCCGACTGGGCCACCGGCGAGCGCCTGCTGCTCAATAAAAACGTCGAAGCGGCGGTGTTCGAATCGAGCGCGCGCATGATCCTGTCCGAAGGCCTGGCCTACGACAAGTGCACGGTGGGCGTGGTGACCGACGTCAGCGGCGTCGAAGACGTGGCCGAGTTCCACATCGACACCGACGACAAGCTGTACAACGTGCTGCGCACCCAGGTGGACGTGGTGCTGCCGAGCGGCGCGGCCGTGCTCAACGCCGCCGATCCGCAAGTGGTGGAGATGGCGCCGCTGTGCGATGGCGAAGTGATCTTCTATGGTGTGGACGAGCACCTGCCGGCCATCGTCCAGGCCCGCCAGGACAGCGCGCGCGTGGTCTTCCAGCGCACCCGCGGTGACCAGCACACGATCGTGCTGGGGCAGGGGTACGTGGACATGGTCAGCCTGCCGCTGTCGCCGCTGGTGCCGCCCGAGTCGGTCCTGGCCGCGATTGCCGCCGGCTGGGCCCTGGGCCTGACGCCCGAGCTGATCGCCGCCGGTCTGCGCACCTTCGACGCCCGGTCGAAGCGCACCCATCACTGATTACGAAAGAACAAGCAGATTTATGGAAGTCATCCGCACCCGCGCCCTTCGCGGCCCGAATCTCTGGAGCCACCACACCGCCATGGAGGTGGTCGTTTCGTGCCCGCCGGACCAGCGCGCCATCTCCTCGTTGCCCGGTTTCGAGCAGCGCCTGCAGGCGCGCTTCCCGGCCCTGGGCGACCTGCACGCCACCGGCGACACGATCTCGCTGGCCAATGTCCTGGAAGCGGCGGCCCTGAGCCTGCAGGCGCAGGCGGGCTGCCCGGTCACTTTCAGCCGCACCAGCGCCACGTCGGACGACGGCGTGTACCAGACCGTGGTCGAATATTCGGAAGAAGCGGTGGGCCGCCTGGCCGTTACCCTGGCCGAGAACCTGATCAACGCCGCCCTCAACGACACCGCCTTCGACCTGGCGGCAGCGCTGACCGAGCTGCGCGACCTCGATGAAGACGTGCGCCTGGGGCCGAGCACCGGTTCCATCGTCAACGCCGCCCTGGCGCGCAACATCCCGATCCGCCGTCTGACCGAAGGCAGCATGGTGATGTTCGGCTGGGGCTCCAGACAGCGCCGCATCCAGGCTGCCGAAATGGACAGTACCAGCGCCATCGGCGAATCGATCGCCCAGGACAAGGAACTGACCAAGAAACTGCTGCACGCAGCCGGCGTGCCGGTGCCGTATGGCCGCACCGTCGAGAACGAGGCGGACGCCTGGCAGGCGGCGCAGGACATCGGCATGCCGGTGGTGGTCAAGCCGAAGGACGGCAACCAGGGCAAGGGCGTGACCGTCAACGTCACGTCCAGGGAGCAGCTGGAGCAGGCCTTCCGCACCGCCAAGGAATTCCGTGACGACGTGATGGTCGAGCGCTATCTGCCCGGTCACGATTTCCGCCTGCTCGTGATCGGCAACAAGCTGGTCGCCGCCGCCCGCCGCGATCCGCCGCAGGTGGTCGGCGACGGCGTGCACACGGTGCGCCAATTGGTGGACCTGGTCAACGCCGATCCGCGGCGCGGCAGCGGCCATTCGACGTCGCTCACCAAGATCCGCTTCGACGATATCGCCATCGCGCGGCTGGCGCTGCAGGACCTGCAGGCCGACTCGGTGCCGGCCAAGGGCCAGCGCGTGATCCTGCGTAACAACGCCAATCTCTCCACCGGCGGCACCGCCACCGACGTCACCGACGACGTCCATCCCGAAGTGGCGGCGCGCGCGGTGGAAGCGGCGCAGATGATCGGCCTCGATATCTGCGGCGTGGACGTGGTGTGCGAAGGCGTGCTGCAGCCGTTCGACGACCGTCGCGGCGGCGTGGTGGAAGTCAATGCCGCGCCCGGCCTGCGCATGCACATCGCGCCGTCGTACGGCAAGGGCCGCGCCGTGGGCGAGGCCATCGTCAACACCATGTTCGCCGCCGGCGAGGACGGCCGCATCCCGGTCGTCGCCGTCACCGGCACCAACGGCAAGACCACCACCGTGCGCCTGATCGCCCACCTGCTCACGGCCAGCGGCCTGCGCACCGGCATGACCAATACCGACGGCGTCTACATCGAAGGCCGCCAGACCGACAGCGGCGACTGCAGCGGTCCGCGCAGCGCGCGCAACGTGCTGCTGCATCCGGACGTGGATGCCGCCGTGTTCGAGAGCGCCCGCGGCGGCATCCTGCGCGAGGGCCTCGGCTTCGACCGCTGCCAGGTGGCCGTGGTGACCAATATCGGCGCCGGCGACCACCTGGGCATGAACTACATCAACACCGTGGAAGAGCTGGCGGTGCTCAAGCGCGTGATCGTGCAGAACGTCGCGGAAACCGGCTACGCCGTGCTCAATGCGGTCGATCCGATCGTCGCTGGCATGGCCGCCAACTGCAAGGGCAAGATCATCTATTTCGGCGCCGATGCCGGACACCCGGTAATCGCCACCCACCTGGCGCAGGGATGCCGCACCGTGTACGTGGCGGACGGCCACCTGGTCGCCGCCGAGGGCAGGCAGCAGGTGCGCATTCCGCTGGCGGAAGTGCCGATCACCCGCAATGGCGCCATCGGCTTCCAGGTCGAGAACGCGATGGCGTCGGTGGCCGCTGCCTGGGGCGTGGGCATTTCCTGGGACGCGATTCGTCTCGGCCTGAAGACCTTCGCCAACGATTCCGACAACGCGCCCGGCCGCTTCAACGTGTTCGACCACAAGGGTGCGACCGTGATCGCCGACTACGGCCACAACCCGGACGCCATCCTGGCGCTGGTGCAGGCCGTGGAAACCATGCCGGCCAAGCGCCGCGCAGTGGTGATCTCGGGCGCCGGCGACCGCCGCGACCAGGATATCCGCCAGCAGACCGAGATCCTCGGCCGCGCCTTCGACGACGTGCTGCTGTACGAGGATGCCTGCCAGCGCGGCCGCGTCGACGGCGAAGTGGTGGCGTTGCTGCGCTCGGGCCTGCAGAACGCGCCGCGCACGACGCATGTGCAGGAAATCTACGGCGAATTCCTGGCCATCGACACGGCGCTGGACCGCCTGCAGCAAGGCGACCTGTGCCTGATCCTGATCGACCAGGTGGAAGACGCGCTGGCCCACATCCGCCAGCGCATCGCAGCGTCGCAAGCGTAATGGTGCCGCCGGCCGCGCGTCATTGCCGCGCTGGCGCGCAGCGAAACTGCACTACAATCTCCACGTTGCCACCAACGTGGAGGTCTGATTGAACACCCCGGTCCCCGGCTGCGATGCCGATGCCGCCCGCGCCCCCGGCCAGGTTGTCCTGGTCCTGCAGGGCGGCGGCGCCCTGGGCGCCTACCAGCTGGGCGTGTACCAGGCCATGCACGAGGCGGGGCTGGAACCGGACTGGGTGATCGGCACGTCGATCGGCGCCATCAACGGCGCCATCATCGCCGGCAACCCGCCCGGGCAGCGCCTCGAGCGGCTGCGCCAGTTCTGGCAGCGCATGGAGCGCAACGCGCTCGGCGTGACGTCGCTGCCGCGCAGCGTGGCCAACGCGCTCACGATCGGGCAGGGCATTCCCGCCTTTTTCGAACCGAACCCCACCGGCTGGTGGAACCCGGACGCCAAGGTCGGCGTCGAGCACGCGTCGTTCTACGAGACCGGCCCGCTGCGCGCCACGCTCGAACAGCTGATCGACTACGATTACCTGAACCACCAGCAGCCGCGCTTCACGGTCGGCGCGGTCAACGCCCGCAGCGGCGCCATGCGCTACTTCGACAGCAGCCGTGACGTGCTGACCGCCGATCACGTGATGGCGTCCGGCGCGCTGCCGCCGGCGTTTCCGGCCGTGCGCATCGACGGCGAGCCGTACTGGGACGGCGGCATCTATTCCAACACGCCGATCGAGGCGGTGCTCGACGACGAACCGCGCCGCAGCGCGGTGATCTTCTCGGTGCAGGTGTGGAACCCGGACGGGCCCGAACCGCAAAGCATCCTCGATGTGCTCGACAAGCAGAAGGAGATCCAGTACGCCAGCCGCGCCAGCCACATCGAGCAGCAGCGCAAGCTGCACCGGCTGCGCCACGTGATCCGCGAACTGAGCCTGCGCCTGCCGCCCGAGGTGGCCGCGCTGCCCGAGGTGCGCGACCTGGCATCGTGGGGCTGCGGCACGACCATGCACGTGCTGTCGCTGGTGGCGCCGCGCATCGGCGACGAAGACCACACCAAGGACATCGATTTTTCGTCGGCCGGCATCGGCGCGCGCTGGCAGGCCGGGTACGCGCAGGCGCAGCGCATGATCGCGGCGCGGCCCTGGGACTCCGAGGTGGACCTGATCGAGGGCGTGGCGATCCACAGCCTGCCCCCGCCGGCAGCGGCGTAAAGCGGGGTCCGTGCTGGTAAAATGACGCGCTCTGCAACCACGACATTCGGATCGACCATGACCATCAAAATCAGCCAGAATTTCGACTCCGGCGCCATCGACGTGGTGCGCGCGGAGAGCGCCGGCGCCATCGACCTCAAGCTGCGCAAGGACTCCCACGCGGACATTCACCAGTGGTTCCACTTCCGGCTGCAGGGCGCGGCGGGGCAGGCCGTGCGCATGCGCTTCCTGAACGCCGGCGAGGCGACCTACGCCAAGGGCTACGAGAACTACAACGCTGTGGCCAGCTACGACGGCGAGAACTGGTTCCGCGTGCCCACCAGCTTCGACGGCGCGGTCATGACCATCAAGCACACGCCCGATACCGACAGCATCTATTACGCCTACTTCGAGCCGTATTCGTTCGAGCGCCACCTGCGCCTGCTGGGCGAAGTGGGCGAGCACCCGCTGGCCAAGGTGCAGGACCTGGGCAGCACGGTCGATGGCCGCGACATGAACCTGGTGGTGATCGGCCAGCCCGACGCGCCGAAAAAAATCTGGTTCATCGCGCGCCAGCATCCGGGCGAATCGATGGCCGAGTGGTTCATCGAAGGCCTGATCGACGCACTGCTCGACGACGCCAACCCGATTGCGCGCAAGCTGCTGCAGCGCTGCGTGTTCTACATCGTGCCGAACATGAACCCGGACGGCTCGGTGCGCGGCAACCTGCGCACCAATGCGGCCGGCGCCAACCTGAACCGCGAATGGATGACGCCGACGCTGGAACGCAGCCCGGAAGTGCTGTGCGTGAAGCAGAAGATGCACGAAACGGGTATCGACATGTTCTTCGACATCCATGGCGACGAGGCGCTGCCGTACAACTTCGTGGCCGGTAACGAGATGCTGGAAAACTTCAGCGACGAGCGCCGCGCCAAGCAGCAGGCGTTCATCGACCGCTACAAGAACGCCAGCCCGGACTTCCAGGACAAGGTCGGCTACGCGGCCAGCAAGTACAAGGAAGACATGCTGACGCTGGCCTCCAAGTACGTGGGCCACCACTTCGGCTGCCTGGCGCTGACGCTGGAAATGCCGTTCAAGGACAACGACGACCTGCCCGACGCGCGCGTGGGCTGGAACGGCGCCCGCTCGGCCGCCCTCGGTGCGGCCATCCTGCAGCCGATCCTGCTGTCGCTGGACGACTACTGAGCATGGGCGTCGAAATCGAGCGCAAGTTCCTGGTGCGGGGCGACGCCTGGCAGGCGCTGGGCGCGCCGGTGTACTTCCGCCAGGGCTATCTGTCGTCGCACAAGGAGCGCACGGTGCGCGTGCGCATCGAGGGCGAGCGCGCGGTGCTCACCATCAAGGGCCGCAGCGTGGGCGCCACGCGCAGCGAGTGGGAGTATCCGATCCCGCTGGCCGAGGCGGCGCAGCTGCTCGACGGCCTGTGCGAGCAGCCGCTGATCGAAAAGTGCCGGCGCCGGATCGCGGTCGGCCGGCACGTGTGGGAGGTGGACGAATTCCTGGGCGCGAATGCCGGGCTGGTGGTGGCCGAGATCGAACTGGGCGCCGAAGACGAGGCGTTCGACAAGCCGGAGTGGGTGGGCCAGGAAGTCACGGACGATGCGCGCTACTACAACTCCAACCTGATCAGGCACCCGTTTTCGAACTGGTGAGCTGAAAGCAAAAGGCCCCGAACGATCGGGGCCTTTTTTTTAGTGGAAGTGCTCGGTGCCGCTGGGCGTATCTTCGGGCATCTCTGCGTGCGCCAGTTCGCCGACCGGGTCGACGAACAGCGGCGCGCCGCAGTCGTCGCAGAACTCCACCACGTAGCGCTCGGCGTGACGCTTGATCTGCGTGATGCCGGCCTGGTTCAGGTGGTTGACGATGTCGTCCATCGGCGTGACCGGCTTTTGCGCGGCCGGCGAGAGCGCGGCCGGGCCTTCCGGCGGCGTGCCTTCCTCGTCTTCCTGGCCGTACAGCGGCCACACCACGCCGTAGATCACGTCCTGCGACGAGCGGCGCGTAAACGCCACGCGGTATTCGTCGATCTGGCCTTCGCCATTTTCTTCGCCGAAGCCGGCGATTACGGCGCGCAGTTCGGACGGCTCGATCGCCAGCGTATGGGTCAGGTAATGCACGGCTGCGCGGATCGAGACCGGACGGATCTGCTTGTCCGCTTCGCGGCACGCCATGTAATACGCTTCCGGCAGCAGCAGTTCCACGCCGCAGCCGGGCAGCAGGCGGTTGATGGTGGGCGTGGCCTGGGCGCGCCACTGTTCGAGCGTGTTGGCGCGCTCGGTGGCGAAGCTGGCCTGGTGGGCCGGCATCTGCCAGCGGAACAGCGGCGCGCCGGCCGGCGCCACCACGGCCACCAGCAGGTAGCGGGTGTCGGCCAGGAACGGTGCGGTATCGGGCACCTTGCTGTCGGCCTTGAGCAGCGTGCCCTTGATGGCGGCCTGCGCCAGCTTGTGCACCTTGCCCCAGGTTTCCACGTGGCTGCGCGGCAGCTGGTCGATCGAGAACAGCGTCGGCGACATCGCCATCTGCGTGCCGTCGGCCAGCAGGTGGGCCGAGAAGTGGGCCGACAGCGTGGTCAGGATATCGGCCGGGATCGGGCCGGAGGCAATCGCAAAGCGGGTCCAGGCCAGGATGGGCGCGGCAACGAGCAGCACATCGTAGGGCTTGGACACGCCGTCGGCGGTTTCGAGCATGATGGAGCCCGATTCGCTGGCCGCTTCCACGCCGTCCATCAGGACATCGTAGGCGTTCAGGTCTTCGCGGAACAGGGCGTTGAGGGTGGCGTCGATGGTGTCCTGGTGGCCGGTCTTGAGCAGCTTTTGCAGCTGCACGTCGAGGCTGCGCTCCCAGGCGCGCTCTTCGAGGCGGCTGGCAGCCTGCCCGACTGCCTGGGCCTGGCTGACCAGGCGCTGGCTCTCGGCGGACAATTTTTGGGATGAATCTTTAGATGGACGACGCATGGCGCTATAAAGGTCTCAGGTAAAAAACAGCGGGTGAAAAAATGGATCTCATGCAGATGATAACCCTTATGCACCATATTGTAGATGAAACCCGCAAAACAAGGCCACCGGGGCCGCGGACATAAAAAAAGCGCCGGACTGGCCGGCGCTTTCCAATGAAGAGGTTGTTTAAAAATGAGCGCAGCGCCGAAGACAGTGCGCCTGCACGGCAAGGCGATGCAACGACGCTGCGATCTTTTTTAAACGACCGTTACGCAGCGAGCAGCTGGCGCAGCACGAATGGCAGGATGCCGCCGTGCTTGTAGTAATCGACCTCGATCGGGGTGTCGATGCGCAGCAGCACTTTGACTTCGGTGCTCGAGCCGTCGGCGCGGTGGATCACCAGGGTGGCGGTCTGCTGCGGCTTGATCTCGCCTTCCAGGCCTTTCAGGTCGTAGGTTTCCTTGCCGGTGATGCCGAGGCTGTCCACGCTGTCGTTGCCGAGGAATTGCAGCGGCAGTACGCCCATGCCGACCAGGTTGGAGCGGTGGATGCGTTCGAACGAGCGCACGATCACGGCCTTCACGCCCAGCAGCTGGGTGCCCTTGGCGGCCCAGTCGCGCGACGAGCCGGTGCCGTATTCCTCGCCGCCGAAGATCATGGTCGGCGTGCCTTCGGCCACATACTTCATCGCCGCGTCGTAGATCGACAGCTGTTCGCCCGACGGCTGGTGGATCGTGATGCCGCCTTCGACTGCCGAGCCGTCGGCTTTCGGCGGAATCATGCGGTTCTTGATGCGCACGTTGGCGAAGGTGCCGCGCATCATGATCTCGTGGTTGCCGCGACGCGAGCCGTACGAGTTGAAGTCCGCCTTCAGTACGCCGTTGGCCAGCAGCCATTGTCCGGCCGGGCCGTCTTCCTTGATCGAGCCGGCCGGCGAGATGTGGTCGGTGGTGATCGAGTCGCCGAACACGCCCAGTGCGCGCGCACCGGTGATGCCCGCTTCGGCCGCCTGCGGCTCCATCGTGAAGCCGTCGAAGAACGGCGGCTCGGCGATGTAGGTCGATTCCGGCCAGTTGTACACCTGGCCTTCGGTGCTGGACACGTGCTCCCACAGCTTGCCCGGGTTGCCCTTGACGTCGGCGTAGTTGGACTTGAACACTTTCGAGTTCATCGCGAACTTCATCAGCTTGGCGATCTCCTGCGAGGTCGGCCAGATGTCGCCCAGGTACACGTCGCGGCCGTCCTTGCCCTTGCCGACCGGCTGGGTCATCAGGTCCACCGTCATGTTGCCGGCGATGGCGTAGGCGACCACCAGCGGTGGCGAAGCGAGGAAGTTGGAACGGATGTTCGGGTGGATGCGCGCCTCGAAGTTGCGGTTACCGGACAGCACGGCCGAAGCGACGATGTCGTTCTGGGTGATGGCGGCGTTCAGCTCCGGCGTCAGGTCGCCGGCGTTGCCGATGCAGGTGGTGCAGCCGTAGGCGGTCACGCCAAAGCCCAGCTGTTCCAGGTAGGGCAGCAGGCCGGCGGCGGTCAGGTACTCGGTGACCACGCGCGAGCCGGGCGCCAGCGACGACTTGATGTGCGGCGCGACCGTCAGGCCCGCTTCCACCGCCTTTTTCGCCAGCAGGCCGGCAGCCAGCAGCACGCTCGGGTTCGAGGTGTTGGTGCAAGAGGTGATCGCGGCGATCAGCACGTCGCCGTTTTTCACGTGGACGCCGTCGGTCGTGGTGTAGGTCTTTTGCAGGTCTTCCGGCTTCTTGTTGAAGCCGTTTTCGCCGGTCGGCTTGGAGAACAGTTCGGTGAAGTTGTTCTTGACGTTGCCGATCTCGATGCGGTCCTGCGGGCGCTTGGGACCGGCCAGGGAAGGCGTAACGCTCGTGAGGTTCAGTTCGACCACGCGGGTGTAATCGATCTCGCCCGCTTTCGACACGCCGTACATGCCCTGCGCCTTGAAGTAGGCGGCAAAGGCGTCGATCTCGGCCTTGGTGCGGCCGGTGCCTTCGAAGTATTCGATGGTAGCGTCGTCGACCGGGAAGAAGCCCATGGTGGCGCCGTATTCGGGCGCCATGTTGGCGATGGTGGCGCGGTCGGTGACCGACAGCGTCTCGGTGCCTTCGCCGAAGAACTCGACGAACTTGCCAACCACTTTTTCCTTGCGCAGCAGTTCGGTGATGGTCAGCACCAGGTCGGTCGCGGTGCAGCCTTCGCGCAGCACGCCGGTCAGGTTCACGCCGATCACGTCCGGGGTCAGGAAGTACACGGGCTGGCCCAGCATGCCGGCTTCGGCCTCGATGCCGCCCACGCCCCAGCCGACCACGCCGATGCCGTTGATCATGGTGGTGTGCGAGTCGGTGCCGACCAGCGAGTCGGGGTAGTACACGCCTTCGCTGTCCTTGTGCACGCCGCGCGCCAGGTATTCGAGGTTGACCTGGTGGACGATGCCGAAGCCGGGCGGCACCACGCCGAAGGTGTCGAACGCCTGCATGCCCCACTTCATGAACTGGTAGCGCTCGTTATTGCGCGAGAATTCCAGCTTCATGTTCAGGTCCAGCGCGCCCGGTTCGCGGAAGTGGTCGATGGTGACCGAGTGATCGACCACCAGGTCCACCGGCACCAGCGGCTCGATCTTCTTGGCGTTCACGCCCATCTTGTAGGCGACGTTGCGCATCGCGGCCAGGTCGGCCAGCAGCGGCACGCCGGTAAAGTCCTGCAGCACCACGCGCGCCACCACGAACGGGATCTCGTCGGTACGCTCGGCCGTGGCGCCCCAGTTGGCCAGCTGCTTGACGTGTTCTTCGGTGACCTTCTTGCCGTCGCAATTGCGCAGGACCGATTCCAGCACCACGCGGATCGACACCGGCAGGCGCGAGATTTTGGCGCCCAGGCTTTTCTCCAGTGCGGGCAGCGAATAGAACTTCGCCGGCTTGCCCGAAATAGTAAATTCCTTGAGCGTGTTCAGAGTGTTGCGGGACATGACATCTCCTTCAGTGGGTTGCGTCAACCAGTCAAATAATCAAATAGTCAGATGATGAACTAAAACGGCGTCAGCCGGGCGCAAGCGTGCGCGCCCGGCCGGTACTGCTTACTGGACTGCGGTCGCCGGAGCTGCCGGTTCGGCTGGCGCTGCCGGCACGGTTTCGGTGGCGACGGCCGGCAGCAACTGCTCGGGAGTGCGGCACTCGTTGGCCAGCTGGCGATTGAGCTTGGAATCGAGCAGCATGCTCTTGGCGGGAATGCCGATCCAGATCAGGCCGTACAGCTGGTTCTCGAAGCGCTGGGCGCCGGTGGTGGTGCCCACGCGCGTCAGGCGGTGCAGGCGCTTCTTCCAGCGCAGCGCGATGTGGTCGTCGTCGCCGACCTGGCGGTAGATCGACACCTTGTTACCGAGCTCGCAATCGAATTCGGTGACGGTGGAATCGGTGATGGCCGGCTCGTCTTCTTCCGGGTTCGGCTCTTTCGGCACGACCGGTGCCGCGACGGCCTTCTTGGCCTTGGATTTTGCAGCGGACTTCTTGACGGTTTTCTTGGCCGCCGGCTTGCTATCGTCTGCTGCGTGCGCGCTCGACAGGCTCAGCGAGGCCATGGCGATGCTGCAAGCCAGCAGGATTTTGGAGATGGACATCAGTGTGGTTCCAGAGGGTGAACGGGGGAGGGCTGCATCAATGCGGCGGCCGACTCGGGCAGGGTGAGTCCCGCGAGTCTGGCGCGCTGCAAGATGGTCCAATAATATCGGTAGCTGGCGCGGTCGTGCAAGCGCCCATTTTGGGAGATCGGGCCCCACTGGACACTTGCCGCTTCGTGCAGGATGGCGGCCGCCTCGTTCACCTCGGACAGGCGCGGCGTAAACGCCTTGACGATGGGCTTGATCTGGTCCGGGTGGATGCTCCACATCCGCGTGTAGCCGAACTCGGCGGCAGCGCGCTGGGCATCGTTGGCGGCCACTGCCGTATCCTTGATCTCGGTGGTGACATTGTGCGACGACACCTTGCCGTGCGCATGGCAGGCGGCCGCCATCTCGAGCTTGGCGCGCACCACCAGCGGGTGCGTGAACTGGCCCGGCGTGCGCATGGCCGATCCCGGAATGGCGCCGTAATGGGCCGAGACGAAATCCATGATGCCGAACGACAGGCACTGGACCTGGGGCAGGGCGGCGATGGCGTACGCATCGCGCAGGGCGCCGTGGGTTTCGATCAGCACGTGCACCGGCAGATCGCTGCGCCCGGCGCTGGCGGCGTGGCCATTGATGAAGGCGATCGCCTCGGCCACCTCGGCCACGCTGTCCACCTTGGGCAGCACGATGTAGGCCAGGGCCCGGGCGCCGGCGCCGCCGGCAATGGTGGCGATGTCGCGCGCAAAGTGCGGGCTGTGCACATCGTGCACGCGCGCGCCGATGCGCCGGTAATGGTTGTCGCCCGAGGCCAGCAGCGCGCTGACCAGGTGCGCGTGCGCCTCCTCGTTGCCGGCGCTGGCGCCGTCTTCGCAGTCGAGCGTGATGTCGAACACGGGGCCAAGCTCTTGTTGCAGGGACATCGATTTGCGCATCAGCTTTTCAGCGCCGGCGTAGTGGTCGCACGCGGGCAGCAGCAGCGGCTGGCGATTACCCTGGAATAAAACCTCGGATGGATGCATGCAGGAAGTGGTGGAGAGAGAAGAAGGGGGAGCAGAAACGGAAACCGCGCTGCTCGGGGCAGCGCGGCCGGTGCTGCGGATCGGTGGGTCGAGCGGATCGCCACCGGTTCCACGAGCAGTCATGGACAGAGCTTGCCGGTTATGGCAGCAGGTGCTTGACGCCTTCGCGCTCTTCGGTCAGTTCCTTCAGGGTCAGGTCGATGCGCTCTTGCGAGAAGGCGTCGATCTCCAGGCCTTGAACGATCTTGTATTCGCCGTTTTCGGTGGTGACCGGGAAGCCGAACACGGTGCCTTCAGGGATGCCGTACGAACCGTCCGATGGGACGCCCATGGTGGTCCACTTGCCGGCCGTGCCCAGCACCCAGTCGTGGATGTGGTCGATGGCGGCGTTGGCGGCCGAGGCAGCCGACGACAGGCCGCGTGCTTCGATGATGGCGGCGCCGCGCTTGCCCACGGTCGGCAGGAAGGTGTTGGCGTTCCATTCCTGGTCGTTGATCAGGTCCTTGACAGCCTTGCCGCCGGTGGTGGCGAAGCGGTAGTCGGCGTACATGGTCGGCGAGTGGTTGCCCCAGACGCACAGCTTCTCGATGTCCTTGACGGCGGTGCCGGTCTTGGCAGCGATCTGCGACAGCGCGCGGTTGTGGTCCAGGCGCAGCATGGCGGTGAAGTTCTTCGCCGGCAGCGATGGCGCCGATTTCATGGCGATGTAGGCGTTGGTGTTGGCGGGATTGCCGACCACCAGGACCTTGACGTCGCGCGAAGCGACGGCGTCGAGCGCCTTGCCCTGCACGGTGAAGATCTGGGCATTCGCTTCCAGCAGGTCTTTACGCTCCATGCCCGGGCCGCGTGGGCGGGCGCCGACCAGTACGGCCACGTCGACATCCTTGAAGGCGGTCATCGGGTCGGAGTGGGCGGTCATCTCGGTCAGCAGCGGGAAGGCGCAGTCGTCGATTTCCATCATCACGCCCTTCAGCGCCTTCTGGGCTTTTTCGTCGGCGATTTCCAGCAGTTGCAGAATGACTGGCTGGTCCTTGCCGAGCATGTCGCCGTTAGCGATGCGGAACAGCAGGGCGTAACCGATTTGACCGGCAGCACCGGTAACAGCAACACGCATAGGGGTTTTTGCCATGATGAATCTCCAAAGTAGGTGTAGAAAGCCGAGTTAAGCCGAGTAAATAAAGCCGGGTCAGGCGGAAGGGCAGAATCCAATATCATACTGCAAATCCGGGCGCCCGCTACGCGGCGCACGGGCCGTGAGTGTAGGCCGGTGTTTTTTATCTGTCAATTGTATCTTATGTCTTATATAAGACATAGAAGTGAGACAGTGTTTTGCTGGACGCCAAGGGGGTTTTGTGGTGAAATCGCGGTCTATGAATCCCGTCCCGCCCAATTCGAACAGCAATGCCACGGCCGCAGGCGCCGGGGGCGCGGCCGGTTCGTCCACCGCGGCGGCCGGAACAGGCGGGGCAAGCGCGGCGCCGTCGCCGACCTTTTCGCCGCTGTACCAGCAAATCAAGGCGCTGATCACGCAGAGCCTGCAGAGCGGCGAGTGGAAGCCGGGCGAACTGATCCCAAGCGAGGTCGAGTTGGCCAACCGTTTCAAGGTCAGCCAGGGCACGGTGCGCAAGGCCATCGACGAGCTGGCGGCCGAGAACCTGGTCATGCGCAAGCAGGGCAAGGGCACCTTCGTCTCCACCCACCACGAAGCGCGCGCGCACTTCCGCTTCCTGCGGCTGATGCCCGACGAGGGTGTGCCCCATTATCCCGAGAGTAAATTCATCGAGGTCAAGCGCCTGCGCGCGCCGGCCGACGTGGCGCGCCTGCTCGACCTGAAATCGGGCGACGCCGTGGTGTTCATCAAGCGCGTGCAGTCGTTCGACGGCGTGCCCACCATTGTCGAGGAGTTGTGGCTGCCCGGCGCCACCTTCAAGGGACTGACCGCCGAGCGGCTGGTCGAGTACAAGGGGCCGATGTACGGCCTGTTCGAGTCCGAATTCGGCACCCGCATGATCCGGGCCACCGAGAAGATCCGCGCCGTGTGCGCCGACGACGGTGCTGCCGCGCTGTTGCAGATCGCCGCCAACACCCCGCTGCTGGCTTCCGAGCGGGTGTCGTATACCTACGGCGACAAGCCGGTGGAACTGCGCCGCGGCCTGTATCTGACCGGGCAGCATCATTATCACAACGAATTGATTTAACAGGGGAGCGGCAGCGGGAGCGCTGCGGACCCGGGCATTGAACCGCCTTTGAACCGAACTCATGGAGTGGAGCAGGAGAGTCTCGCAGTGCACAAAAACTGGGAGAGGCGCACAATAGCGGAGTTGTCATACGGGCGTCGCATTGTTGTGCTGATAATACGTTGAGCTACGGAAAGTAGCCGTCGGGGTGTGTTGCAAAACACTATTTTGGTTGTATGTAACAATAGAGTTTGGTTGTAAGAGGGGAAATAGGCGAAAATCGTTGTTTCATCCGATTTCACCCAATTTTTGTCAAAGTTTAGGAGGTCTTGTTATGTCAGAAGCCGTACGGGTCGCGCCCAAAAAAGAACGGCCGGAGTTCCGTAATATCCACGTTACCGAACTCATGAATTACCGTCAGCCGCTCGCTGCCATCGTGTCGATCCTGCACCGCATCAGCGGTGTCCTGATCCTCGTGCTGCTGCCGTTCGTGCTTTATCTGCTGCAGGAAAGCCTGCGTTCCGAGATCTCGTTCGCCCACTACCAGGGCTTCGTCACCTATCCGCTGGTCAAGCTGATCATCCTGGCGCTGGTCTGGGCCATCCTGCACCACATGTTCGCTGGCGTGCGCCACCTGGTGATGGACCTGCACGTGGGCCTGGACAAGGATTCGGCCCGCAAATCGTCGGCTGCCGTGCTGGCGCTGAGCCTGACCCTGACCGTGCTGGTGGCACTGAAATTGTTTGGAGTATTCTGAGATGGCAAACAACGTCAACAAAAATATCGGCCCGAAACGCCTGGTCGTCGGCGCCCACTACGGCATGCGCGACTGGCTGGCGCAGCGCGTGACGGCCGTCGTCATGGTCGCCTACACCGCGACCCTCCTGATCACCTTCCTGACCGGCCAGAACTTCACCTACGAAGGCTGGGCCGGCATGTTCTCGCAACAGTGGTTCAAGCTGATTTCGGCTGTCACCCTGTTCGCCCTGTTCTACCACGCCTGGGTGGGCATGCGCGACGTGTGGATGGACTACGTTAAACCGGTCGGCCTGCGCCTGACCCTGCAAGCGGCCACCATCCTGTGGCTGATCGCATGTGCCGCCTGGTCGGTACAGATAATCTGGAGTGTGTAATCGTGGCAGCAATCAAATCTGCAATCCCTACCCGCCGCTTTGACGCGGTAATCGTTGGCGCCGGCGGTTCCGGCATGCGCGCATCGCTGCAGCTGGCTGAAGCCGGCCTGAACGTGGCAGTGCTGTCGAAGGTATTCCCGACCCGTTCCCACACCGTTGCGGCCCAGGGCGGCATCGGCGCGTCGCTCGGCAACATGGCCGAGGACAGCTGGTTCTGGCACATGTTCGACACCGTCAAGGGTGGCGACTACCTGGGCGACCAGGATGCGATCGAATTCATGTGCCGCGAAGCACCGAAGGTCGTGTACGAGCTCGAACACTTCGGCATGCCGTTCGACCGCAACCCCGACGGCACGATCTACCAGCGTCCGTTCGGCGGCCACACCGCCAACTTCGGCGAAAAAGCCGTGCAGCGCGCCTGCGCCGCTGCCGACCGTACCGGCCACGCGCTGCTGCACACGCTGTACCAGCGTAACGTGCGCGCCCGTACCCACTTCTTCGTCGAGTGGATGGCGCTCGACCTGGTGCGCGACGCCGAAGGCGACGTGGTCGGTGTCGTCGCGCTGGAAATGGAAACCGGCGACGTCATGATCCTCGAAGCCAAGACCACCATGTTCGCCACCGGCGGCGCCGGCCGCATCTTCGCTGCGTCCACCAACGCCTTCATCAACACCGGCGACGGCATGGGCATGGCGGCACGCGCCGGCCTGCCGCTGCAGGACATGGAGTTCTGGCAGTTCCACCCGACCGGCGTGGCCGGCGCCGGCGTCTTGATCACCGAAGGTGTGCGCGGCGAGGGCGGTATCCTGATCAACTCCGAAGGCGAGCGCTTCATGGAGCGCTATGCGCCGACCCTGAAGGATCTGGCGCCGCGCGACTTCGTCTCGCGTTCGATGGACCAGGAGATCAAGGAAGGCCGCGGCTGCGGTCCAAACAAGGACCACGTAATGCTGGACCTGCGCCACATCGGCAAGGACACCATCGAGAAGCGCCTGCCATCGATCCTGGAAATCGGCCACAAGTTCGCCAACGTCGATGCGACCAAGGAACCGATTCCTGTCGTGCCGACGATTCACTACCAGATGGGCGGCATCCCGACCAATATCCACGGTCAGGTGGTGGTGCCGGGCGCCGACGGCAGCCAGAAGATCGTCAACGGCCTGTACGCGATCGGCGAATGCGCCTGCGTCTCGGTGCACGGCGCCAACCGCCTGGGCACCAACTCGCTGCTCGACCTGGTGGTGTTCGGCCGCGCGGCCGGTAACCACGTGGTGGCCTCCAATCTCAAGCAGAAAGAGAACAAGCCGCTGCCGAAGGATGCGTCGGACTTCGCCATGGACCGCCTGAACAAGCTGGAAACCTCGACCGGCACCGAAAAAGTGCAGGGCGTGGCCAACGACATCCGCGCCACCATGCAGAAGTACTGCGGCGTGTTCCGTACCGACGAGATGCTCAACAAGGGCGTCGAAGAAATCATGAAGCTCGACGAACGCCGCAAGCACGTGTCGTTCAAGGACAAGTCGAAGGTGTTCAACACCGCGCGCGTCGAAGCGCTCGAGCTGGACAACCTGATTGAAACCGCGAAAGCGACCATCGTCTCGGCAGCAGCGCGCAAGGAATCGCGCGGCGCCCACGCCCAGGACGACTACCCGCACCGCGACGACGACAACTGGATGAAGCACACCCTCTGGTTCTCGGAAGGCAACCGCCTCGAATACAAGGCAGTCGTGACCAAGCCGCTGACGGTCGACACCTTCAAACCGAAACCACGCACTTTCTAAGGCTAGAACATGGCACGCACTATCAAACTGAAAATCTACCGCTACGATCCGGACCAGGATGCGAAGCCGTACATGCAGGACATCACCGTCGAGCTGAAAGACACCGACAAGATGCTGCTCGACGCCCTGCAGCGCATCAAGTCCGACGTCGACGATTCGCTGGCCCTGCGCCGCTCGTGCCGCGAAGGCGTGTGCGGTTCGGACGCGATGAACATCAACGGCAAGAACGGCCTGGCCTGCACCACCAACCTGAACGAGCTGACCGAGCCTATCGTGCTGCGTCCGCTGCCAGGCCTGCCGGTGATCCGCGACCTGATCGTCGACATGACCCAGTTCTTCAAGCAGTACGACTCGGTCAAGCCATACCTGATCAACGACTCGATCCGTCCTGAAAAGGAACGCCTGCAGTCGCCGACCGAACGCGAAGAGCTCGATGGCCTGTACGAATGCATCCTGTGCGCGTGCTGCTCGACCTCGTGCCCGTCGTTCTGGTGGAACCCGGACAAGTTCGTCGGTCCGGCCGGTCTGCTGCAAGCCTACCGCTTCATCGCCGACTCGCGCGACGAAGCCACCGGCGAGCGCCTCGACAACCTGGAAGACCCGTACCGCCTGTTCCGCTGCCACTCGATCATGAACTGCGTGGACGTGTGCCCGAAAGGCCTGAACCCGAACAAGGCGATCGGGAAAATCAAGGAATTGATGGTACGCCGCGCGATCTGACGCGCAGTGGCGGGCGGCGGCGACGCCGCCCGTTTCGTTTAGAAGCAGCGCTCCAGCACGATCGGCGCGCGCAGTGTAAAGTAGTGACCCATGACTGAACCGAAACACTCAGCACATCAGTCGGACCCAGCCAACAGAGCGCGCCTGCGTTGGCGCTCGCGCCGGGGTCTTCTGGAAAACGACATCATCCTCACCCGTTTTCTCGATGCGCATGAAACCGAATTGACCGACGGGGAAGTGGACGCGTTCACGCGGCTCCTCGACCTGTCGGACAATGACCTGATGGATCTGGTATTGGCGCGCAAGGAGCCCGCTGGCGAACTCGATCTGCCGCACGTGCATGCACTGCTGCAGCGCCTGCGCCAGGCCTGAGCTGCGCTCACCAGAACTTTTTTCGTACCATCTCCCTAAAAGAAGGAAGCGTCCATGAACACCTCTGATAACAAAGCCACCCTGTCGTTCTCCGACGGCAGCCCGTCCGTCGATTTCCCGATCTACAAGGGTACCATCGGTCCCGACGTGATCGACATCCGCAAGCTGTACGCCGGCACCGGCAAGTTCACCTACGATCCGGGCTTCATGTCCACCGCAGCGTGCAATTCGTCGATCACCTACATCGACGGCGACAAGGGCGAACTGCTGTACCGTGGCTATCCGATCGAACAGCTGGCCGTCAACGCCGACTTCATGGAATCGTGCTACCTGCTGCTCAACGGCGAACTGCCTAACAACGTGCAGAAGCAGGAATTCGTTGACACCGTCACCAAGCACACGATGGTGCACGAGCAGATGCAATTCTTCTTCCGCGGCTTCCGCCGCGACGCCCACCCGATGTCGGTGCTGGTCGGTACCGTCGGCGCGCTGGCCTCGTTTTACCACGACTCGCTCGACATCAACGACGCCAAGCAGCGTGAAATCTCGGCCATCCGCCTGATCGCCAAGATGCCGACCCTGGTCGCCATGGCCTACAAATATTCGATGGGCCAACCGTTCATGTATCCGCGCAACGACCTGTCGTACAGCGCCAACTTCATGCGCATGATGTTCGGCAATCCATGCGAAGAGTACAAGGTCAACGACGTGCTGGTGCGCGCGCTGGACCGCATCCTGATCCTGCACGCCGACCACGAACAGAATGCTTCGACCTCGACCGTCCGTCTGGCCGGTTCGTCGGGCGCCAACCCGTTCGCCTGTATCGCTGCCGGTATCGCCTGCCTGTGGGGCCCTGCCCACGGCGGCGCCAACGAAGCAGCGCTGAACATGCTCAAGGAAATCGGTTCGGTCGAAAACATCCCGGCCTTCATCGAGCAGGTCAAGGACAAGAACTCGGGCGTCAAGCTGATGGGCTTCGGTCACCGCGTGTACAAGAACTTCGACCCGCGCGCCAAGCTGATGCGTGAAACCTGCTACGAAGTGCTGGAAGAGCTGGGCCTGCAGGACGACCCGCTGTTCAAGCTGGCGATGGAACTGGAAAAGATTGCACTGAACGACGAATACTTCGTCTCGCGCAAGCTGTACCCGAACGTCGACTTCTACTCGGGCATCGTGCAGTCGGCGCTGGGCATTCCGGTGTCGCTGTTTACCGGTATCTTCGCCATGGCCCGCACCATCGGCTGGATCGCCCAGTGGAACGAAATGATCGCCGATCCGGAACAGAAAATCGGCCGTCCACGTCAGCTGTTCGTCGGCTCGACCGTCCGCGACGTCAAGCCGCTGGACCAGCGTTAATCGGGATTTATCCGGATACAAAAAAACGGGCTGCGGCCCGTTTTTTTCGTCCCGGCTGCGGGATAAGTTTCGATCGGGTCGCTAGTGATCCGGACACGAGTCCAACCAATTATTGCGGGGTTCGTATCCCAATGTTGGATCTGACCGTAATGCCGTTACGTTAAGCGGAAAATATTGATTTTGTTAGCATAAAAACGTCGTCCCCGCGTAGGCGGGGACCCAATTTGGCTAACATGTCGACGCATCTGGCGGAACTTGGGTACCCGCCTTCGCGGGTACGACGGAGATGAAGGCCTCAACTTAACGGTTTTCAGGGATCTGACCCGACGTTAAACTTCGACCTCAAGCTTCCTGCAGGAGCTGGTTGATGACGTCCACGCTGCCGGTGTCGATGCGCAGGAACTGGACGCCGGTCTTGTAGCCGAGGTCGGCGTCGGGGTCGCTGTAGACGACCTGGCCCATGGCCAGCACCTTGTGCTGGTCGTCGCCCAGCTGCACCTTGAACGAGACGGCGCAGTACTGGGCCAGGCGCATCTGGCTGGCGGTCTGCAGGCTGATGCCGCCGTGGGACAGGTCCAGCGTGTGGGCCGGGTGCGCGCTCTGGTCCGTCATGGTCAGCGTGGCAGGATGGCGGACTTCGCGGCGGCGCGCGGCACGGGGTTTCTGGGACATGGCGCTTTAGCAAGGAAGTGGCAGTATGGAAAGCCTAACAGAGCCATGGCAAGACTGCCAATAGTGTTTCACTCCGGTCACAAATTGTCTTCCGGGTCCAACACTTCATCGTCGCCATCCGGGTGTGGCGGTGTGCGGCGGTCGGGGCGCATCACCAGTATCCACCAGCCCAGCACGCCAAGCGTCATCTGCGGCAGGTTGAACAGGAATTTGGCAAGCGTGGCGTCGCGCCGCTGCGGCCACAGCGCATCCGCGGTGTCGGCCATGATATTGGTGTGGTAAAAGCAGGCAGCGAGCAGCAGCAGCGCGGCGATCGCCCACAGCAGCATCACATGGGTGACGCGGTGGCGCAGCAGTGCCGCAATCGGGTACACCAGCACGCAGGCGAAGCAGTAGGCGAACAGGTTGGCGCCGAGGTTGGCCAGATCGAAATGCGGCAATACCACCGGCACGGCGCAGATGGCAACGCCGAGCATGACGGCAATGACGGGGTGGGGCAGGGCAGGCCAGGAGTCGAGGCGGACGGTCATCGGTGCGGCGGGAAGTCGGACGGAACGCCATTGTAGCGGCACAGGGGCAGCGAGCATACCGGCACAGCGGCAGGTCGGCCGAGCATTGCCGTTGCGGCAGGGCGTCAGCCTGCATCGCCGCATTCGACGCCATGTCCGGCAACCTGCAACCTGCAACCTGCAACCTGCAGCGTACCGCAATGGGGCCTGACAATGTATGGCGCCGTCCGCTTGTACGCAGACCGTTGGTCGCGCAGTCGCTTGTCAGCGCGGGCGGTCGATCGCGTCCTGTCTCAGCGCGTGCAGGCGGGTAACAACGGTGCCGAACAGCGGCCGCGCGGTCACGTCCGGCGCGACGCAGGCGGCCTGCAGCGCCGCGAGTCCGGCGCGCAGTGCGGCAGGCGGTGCAGATAACGCCAGCAACTCCTCGAGCAGCAGGCCGAAAGCGCGTACTTCCAGCCGTTGCAGCGGGGCGGAAAGCGGGGCGGCCGGGTCGTAGAACGCGGCCGCGCCGAAGTCGCTCAGCACGCAGCGGCCGGCAGCGTCGTGCAGGATGTTGTGGGCGTACAAATCGCCGTGCACGATGCCGCGCTGGTGCAACTGCGCGGCTGCCGCTGCCACACCGTGGGCGATGGCCAGCATGGCCGGCCAGTCGAGGCGCTTGCCATCGTCGTAGACATCGCGCGTGCAGCTGGCGAAACTCGGCGGGCCGGCCAGGTTGACGAAACCGGGATCGAGCAGCGCCATGACCAGTCCGTGCGCCTGCTCGGGGTGACCGGTCACCCGCCCCAGTACCGGGATCAGGTTCGGATGCCGGCCGGCCGCCACGCAGGCCGCCATCTCGTTCAGGGGCGAGCCGTCGCTGGTCATGTCGCTCTTGTAGAGCTTGACCGCGACCGGCGTGCTGCCCTTGTCCTGGCCCGCGCTGTGGCGCCAGTCGGCGCGGAAAATCATGCCCGAGGCGCCTTCGCCCAGCTGTTCGTGCAGCGTCAACTGCTGCCAGCCGATGGCGGCGGCGGGAGCGGCGCGCATCGCCTGCGCGCGGCCGGCGCCCCACGGATTGCCGGCACAGGCCAGCCAGGCCAGGCGCGGCAAGGTGGGCAGCCAGTCCGGCAGCGCCTCGAAGGCGTTGGCCGACAGGCGCAGCAGTTCCAGCTGGTGCAGCTCGGCCATCGTGTCCGGCAGGGCGCGCAGGCGGTTGCCGGCCAACATCAGCTTTTGCAGGGCGGGGCGGCGGCCCAGCGCATCGGGCAGGTGGGCGATCTGGTTATCGGTCAGCACCAGCCAGCGCAAGGCGGGCGGCAGTGCCGTGGCGGGCACCGACGTGATCCGATTGGCCCGGAAGCCGACCATGGTCAGCGCCGGCATGCGGCCCAGCATGGCAGGCAGTTCCGTAAACCGGTTATTCGAACAGAACAGGATGCGCAGCTTGTGCAGGCGCGGCAGGTCGTCGGGCAGGGCGCAGAGGGCGTTGCCGGTGAGGTCGAGAATTTCCAGCGTGTCGGCCAGATCGAAGATCTCGCGCGGAAAGTCGGTAAGGCCGCCGCGCAGCTGCAGGCGCGTGGCGCCCTGCAAAGCGCCGGCGCGCAACTGCTCAAGTGTCTGCATGGAAATTAAAAGGACAAAATCGGCAGTCTAGCACCAACGCCGTTAAAAATAAGAAAACATTCGCTGTCGAGCAGCCAGGTGTGCGGCTTAAGTGAAAATTAACCTTGCTAAATTTCGCGAGAAATACATGACAAACGCGGTGACGGGTGGTTGTTACGCTACAATACCGGTGCTATGCTAAGTAGCTGTTTTTGGATACCGAACAACTGTAAGCGTTTTTAAGCCCTTCCCCACAACTTGATGTGCAATCCGCTAACCGGTCAGGCCGTGTCGCGGAAGGTTAGACCAACCCGCTAATTCCTCGCGAAACGCGAAGAAAGGTGAGCAACAAATGCAACAATCATCGTCCAATTCCTACCTGTTTGGTGGGAACGCGCCGTACGTTGAAGAACTGTACGAAGCGTACCTGAACAACCCTGGCTCCGTACCGGACAACTGGCGCGCCTACTTCGACGCCATGCAGCACGTGCCGGCCGTCGATGGTTCCAACAAGCCCGACGTCGCCCACGCTTCCGTGATCGCCTCGTTTGCCGAGCGCGCCAAGTCCGGCCCGATCCGCACCGTGGTCGCCTCCGCCGATGTCGAAATGGGCCGCAAGCGCGTCGCTGCCACCCAGCTGATCGCTGCTTACCGCTACCTCGGCTCGCGCTGGGCCAACCTGGACCCGCTGCAGCGCCAGGAGCGTCCATCGATCAATGAACTGGAGCCGAGCTTCTACGGCTTCACCGATGCGGACATGGACACCGTGTTCAACATCAGCAACACCTATTTTGGCCCGGAAACGGCGACCCTGCGCGACCTGCTGAACTACCTGCGCGACACCTACACCCGCTCGATCGGCGCAGAGTACATGTACATCTCCGATCCGGCCGAAAAGCGCTGGCTGCAGGAACGCCTGGAATCGATCCGTTCCACCCCGAATTTCAGTGCAGAAAAGAAAAAGCACATCCTCGAACGCCTGACCGCTGCCGAAGGCCTGGAGCGCTATCTGCACACCAAATACGTCGGCCAGAAGCGTTTCTCGCTCGAAGGCGGCGAAACCTTCATCGCATCGATCGATGAAATCATCCAGCGCGCCGGCGAAAAAGGCGTGCAGGAAATCGTCATCGGCATGGCCCACCGTGGCCGCCTGAACGTGCTGGTCAACACCCTGGGCAAGGCGCCGAAAGACCTGTTCGAAGAATTCGAAGGCAAGCACGCCGAAGACCTGCCAGCCGGCGACGTCAAATACCACCAGGGCTTCTCGTCCGACATCTCCACCGCAGGCGGCCCGGTCCACCTGTCGCTGGCGTTCAACCCGTCGCACCTGGAAATCGTCAACCCGGTCGTCGAAGGTTCGGTCAAGGCCCGCATGGACCGCCGCGGCGATCACCTGGGCAAGCAGGTATTGCCGATCCTGGTGCACGGCGACGCCGCATTCGCCGGCCAGGGCGTGGTTATGGAAACGCTGAATCTGGCGCAAACCCGTGGTTACGGCACCGGCGGCACCGTGCACATCGTGATCAACAACCAGATCGGTTTCACCACCTCCGATCCGCGCGACGCCCGTTCCACCATCTACTGCTCGGACGTGGTCAAGATGATCGAAGCGCCGGTGCTGCACGTGAACGCCGACGATCCTGAAGCCGTGGTGCTGGCCTCGCAGATCGCGATGGACTACCGCCTGCAGTTCCAGAAAGACATCGTCGTCGACATCATCTGCTACCGCAAGCTCGGCCACAACGAACAGGACACGCCCGCGCTGACCCAGCCGCTGATGTACAAGAAAATCGGCCAGCATCCGGGCACCCGCAAGCTGTACGCGGACAAGCTGGTCGCGCAGACCGTGATCCCGGCCGATGGCGGCGAACAGATGCAGGCTGCGTTCCGCGACGCGATGGACGCCGGCAAGCACACGGTCGATCCGGTCATCTCGAACTTCAAGAACAAGTTCGCGGTCGACTGGCTGCCGTTCCTGAACAAGAAATGGACCGACTCGGCCGACACCGCCGTGCCGATGACCGAACTCAAACGTCTGGCCTCCCGCATCACCACCGTGCCGGAAGGCTTCAAGGTCCACTCGCTGGTGGAAAAAGTGCTGGGCGACCGCAGCACCATGGGCCGCGGCGAAATGAACCTGGACTGGGGCATGGGCGAACACCTGGCGTTTGCCTCGCTGGTCGCCTCCGGCTACGCCGTGCGCCTGACCGGCCAGGACGCCGGTCGCGGCACCTTCGTGCACCGTCACGCCGTGCTGCACGACCAGAACCGCGAGCGCTGGGATTCGGGCACCTACGTGCCGCTGCAAAACATCGCCGAAGGCCAGGCGCCGTTCACCGTGATCGACTCGGTGCTGTCGGAAGAGGCAGTGCTGGGCTTCGAATACGGCTACTCGACCGCGGAACCGAACACGCTGACGATCTGGGAAGCCCAGTTCGGCGACTTCGTCAACGGCGCGCAAGTGGTGATCGACCAGTTCATCAGCTCCGGCGAAGTGAAGTGGGGCCGCGCCTCGGGCCTGGTCATGATGCTGCCGCACGGTTACGAAGGCCAGGGTCCCGAGCATTCGTCGGCCCGTCCCGAGCGTTTCCTGCAGCTGTGCGCGGACAACAACATGCAAGTGGTACAGCCGACCACGGCATCGCAGATCTTCCACGTGCTGCGTCGCCAGATGGTGCGCCAGTTCCGCAAGCCGCTGGTCATCCTGACGCCGAAATCGCTGCTGCGTAACAAGGACGCCGGCTCGCCGCTGACCGAACTGGCCAAGGGCGCATTCCAGACCGTGATCGGCGAAGTCGATCAGGCCATCGAAGCGGACAAAGTGAAACGCGTGATCGCCTGCTCGGGCAAGGTGTACTACGACCTGATCAACGCACGCAAGACGCGCGGCCAGACCGATACCGCCATCATCCGTGTCGAACAGCTGTATCCGTTCCCGCACAAGGCTTTCGCTGCCGAACTGAAAAAGTTCCCGAAACTGGCCGAAGTGGTATGGGCACAGGACGAGCCGCAGAATCAGGGCCCATGGTTCCAGATTCAGCACAACATCTTCGAGAGCATGGACGCCGGCCAGCGCCTGGCCTACGCCGGTCGTCCGGCATCGGCCTCGCCGGCTGTCGGCTACTACGACAAGCACTACGCCCAGCAGAAAGACTTGCTGGAGACGGCGTTCTCGAAGCTCAAGGGCTTCATCCTGACCAAGTAATTCACTTTACCGACGGACCGCCTCCGCGCACGGGATCGCCCTGCGGTGGCGCCGCAATAACAACTACACGGAGTTTTTCATGGCACAAATCGAAGTTAAAGTACCCCAACTGTCGGAATCGGTCGCAGAAGCCACCATGCTGACCTGGCATAAAAAAGTCGGCGACGCCGTTGCGCGCGACGAAAACCTGATCGACATCGAAACCGACAAGGTCGTGCTGGAACTGCCGGCGCCTGCCGCCGGCGTGCTGGTCAAGATCATCAAGAACGACGGCGCCACCGTGGTGGCCGACGAAGTCATCGCCGTCATCGACACCGACGGCGCTGCTGCTGCGGCCGCCCCTGCCGCCTCGACCGCCGCCGCGCCGGCACCTGCCCCTGCACCAGCAGCAGCTGCGCCGGCCGCTACCGGCGGCAGCAAGGGCGATGTCGCGATGCCGGCCGCTGCAAAAATCCTGTCGGAAAAAGGTCTGAGCGCTGGCGACGTCGCCGGTTCGGGCAAGGACGGCCGCGTGACCAAGGGCGACGCCCTGGCCGCTGCCGCACCAGGTGCCACCCCGGCCATCGCGCCGCTGGCAGCACCTGCTGCCAAGGCATCGCTGCCGCAAGTGTCGGCCTCGCCGGCCAGCCTGGGCGACCGTCCTGAAGAGCGCGTGCCGATGAGCCGCCTGCGCGCCCGTATCGCCGAGCGCCTGCTGCAGTCGCAATCGACCAACGCCATCCTGACCACGTTCAACGAAGTGAACATGGCGCCGGTGATGGACCTGCGCGCCAAGTACAAGGACAAGTTCGAGAAAGAGCACGGCGTCAAGCTGGGCTTCATGTCGTTCTTCGTCAAGGCCGCCGTCGCCGCCCTGAAAAAATACCCGATCCTCAACGCTTCGGTCGATGGCAACGACATCGTCTACCACGGCTACTTCGACATCGGTATCGCCGTCGGTTCGCCACGCGGCCTGGTGGTGCCGATCCTGCGCAACGCCGACCAGATGTCGATCGCCGAGATCGAAAAGAAAATCGGTGAATTCGGCGCCAAGGCCAAGGAAGGCAAGCTGACCCTGGACGACCTGACCGGCGGTACCTTCTCGATCTCGAACGGCGGCACCTTCGGTTCCATGCTGTCGACCCCGATCATCAACCCGCCGCAGTCGGCCATCCTGGGCGTGCACGCGACCAGAGACCGTGCCGTGGTCGAAAACGGCCAGATCGTGATCCGTCCGATGAACTACCTGGCCATGTCCTACGACCACCGCATCATCGACGGCCGCGAAGCCGTGCTGGGTCTGGTTGCCATGAAGGATGCGCTGGAAGATCCGGCCCGCCTGCTGCTGGACCTGTAATTCGGTCATTCGCCAGTCTCACCCCGGCATCGGTATGCCGGGGTCACTCCAAGGGAAACCATGAGCATCGCGGAAGAAATCCAGCGCCTGCACGAGCTGCACCTGGCCGGCGCCCTCACAGCGGACGAGTTCGCTGAAGCCAAGATGCGACTGCTGAGCCAGGAAGCGCACCGACCGCGCGAAGACCACGTCGGCCGCTTCCGCCGCGCGCGCAACGACCGCTGGCTCGGCGGCGTGTGCGGCGGCCTGGCCCGCATCTCCGGCATCGAGTCGTGGATCTGGCGCGTGCTGCTGGTGCTGCTGGTGCTGACCTTCGGCTTCGGCCTGGCGATATACATAGTGTTGTGGATCTTCGTTCCAGAAGAAGAAACTGATTGGACATATAAAAATGAGTAAACAATTTGACGTAGTAGTCATCGGCGCCGGTCCTGGCGGTTATATCGCCGCCATCCGCGCCGCCCAGCTGGGCTTTTCGGTCGCTTGCGTCGATGCCTGGGAAAATGAAAAGGGCGGCCCCGCACCGGGCGGCACCTGCACCAACGTCGGTTGCATCCCGTCGAAAGCGCTGCTGCAATCGTCGGAGCACTTCGAGCACGCCGGTCACGCGTTCAAGGAACACGGCATCGACGTTGCCGGCCTGTCGCTGAACCTGGGCCAGATGCTCAAGCGCAAAGATGGCGTGGTCAAGCAGAACAACGACGGCATCCTGTACCTGTTCAAGAAAAACAAGGTGACCTTCTTCCACGGCCGCGCGGCATTCGCTGGCGCTGCCGGCGCCGACGGCTACCCGCTGACCATCACCGGTCCGGCCGCTGACAGCATCACCGGCAAGCAGGTCATCATCGCTACCGGTTCCAACGCGCGCGCGCTGCCGGGCGCCGAGTTCGACGAGCAACTGATCCTGTCGAACACCGGTGCGCTGGCCATCGAGGGCGTGCCGGCCAAGCTGGGCGTGATCGGCGCCGGCGTGATCGGCCTGGAAATGGGTTCCGTGTGGCGCCGCCTGGGCGCCGACGTGACCGTGCTCGAAGGCTTGCCGGTGTTCCTCGGCGCCGTGGACGAGCAGATCGCCAAGGAAGCCAACAAGCTGTTTACCAAGCAGGGCCTGAAGATCAACCTCGGCTGCAAGATCGGCACCATCACCAAGGGCGACAACAGCGTTACCGTGGCCTACGAAAACGCCAACGGCGAAGCCATTACCGCCGAGTTCGACAAGCTGATCGTCTCGATCGGCCGCACCCCGAACACCAACGGCCTGGGCGCCGACCAGGTGGGCCTGGCGCTCGACGAGCGCGGCTTCATCGCTGTCGACGACGACTGCAAGACCAACCTGCCGGGCGTGTGGGCAGTCGGTGACGTGGTGCGCGGTCCGATGCTGGCGCACAAGGCCGAGGAAGAAGGCGTGGCCGTGGCCGAGCGTATCGCCGGCCAGCACGGTCACACCAACTTCAACACGATTCCATGGGTGATCTACACCTCGCCGGAAATCGCCTGGGTCGGCCGCACCGAGCAGCAGCTCAAAGCCGACGGCGTCGCCTACAAGGCCGGCACCTTCCCGTTCCTGGCCAACGGCCGCGCACGTGCGCTGGGCGATACCTCGGGCATGGTCAAGTTCCTGGCGGACGCAACCACCGACGAAATCCTGGGCGTGCACATCATCGGCCCGATGGCGTCCGAGCTGATTTCGGAAGCCGTGGTGGCGATGGAGTTCAAGGCCTCGGCCGAAGACATCGCCCGCATCTGCCACGCGCACCCGTCGCTGTCGGAAGCGACCAAGGAAGCAGCGCTGGCGATCGACAAGCGTACGCTCAACTTCTAAGCAATCGCAGCAAGTGAAGCGTGGGCGGACTGCGGTCCGCCCATTTTTTTGTGCTGCCGTCACACAAACAGATACCCCATGAACGTCGAAGAGTTTTACCAGAAGGCGCTGCAAGAGCGCGATTTCAAGGCGGATGCCGCCCAGCGCCGCGCCGTGGACCGGCTCCAGCAATGCTATGACGACTGGGTCCGCTACAAGGCCCAGCGCTCGAGCACCTTCAAGCGCCTGATCAACCGGCCGCAGGTGCCGAAAGGCGTCTACATGTGGGGCGGGGTGGGGCGCGGCAAATCCTTCCTGATGGACAGTTTTTACTCGGTCGTGCCCGTGGTGCGCAAGACCCGCCTGCACTTCCACGAATTCATGCGCGGCGTCCATCGCCAGCTGGACGAACTCAAGGGCGTGGCCGATCCGCTCGACGAAGTCGCCAAGCGCGTGGCCAGGAAATACCGGCTGATCTGCTTCGACGAATTCCACATCTCGGACGTGGCGGACGCCATGATCATGTACAACCTGTTGAAGGCCCTGTTCGACAACGGCGTGTCGTTCATCATGACGTCCAACTACGATCCGCAACTGCTGTATCCGGACGGCCTGCACCGTGACCGCATCCTGCCCACCATCGACCTGCTGTACGAAAAGCTCGACGTGATGAATATCGACGCCGGCATCGATTACCGCAGCCGCGCGCTGGAACAGGTGCAGTCGTACTATACGCCGCTCGGCGCTGCTGCCGACAAGGCGCTGCGCGACGCCTATGCGCGCCTGGCAGAATCGGCCGACGACGATCCGGTGGTGCGCATCGAGGCGCGCGAGATCCGCGCGCTGCGCCGCACCGGTTCGCTGATCTGGTTCGATTTTCATACGCTGTGCGGCGGTCCGCGCTCGCAAAACGATTACCTGGAAATCGCCAGCCGCTTCCACACCGTGATATTGTCGGAAATTCCACGCATGTCGGCGTCGATGTCGTCCGAGGCGCGCCGCTTCACGTGGCTGATCGACGTGTTCTACGACCAGGGCGTAAAATTGCTGATGTCGGCCGAGGTCGAGCCGGAAGAGTTGTACACGACCGGCACGCTGGCCAACGAATTCCACCGCACCGTCTCGCGCATCGTGGAAATGCAATCGCAGCACTATATGGACCGCGAACAGCGCACCGCAGCCAGCGCGCTGGCGTAGCAACAGGAAGCCTATGAAACTGACACTGAAATCGATGATGGTTGCCGCGCTGTGCCTGGTGACGATGGCGGCCCGGGCCGCCTCCAGGGACCCGGAACCGGTCGTCACGCCGACCCAGTCGGTGGAGCAGGCCGACGCCACCCTGGCGCGCGTGACCCGCGACCGCGCCACCGTTGCCAGCACCTTCGCAGCCGAAGAAGCGGTCTGCTACGACAAGTTTTTCACCACCAATTGCCTGGACCAGGCCAAGGAAAAGCGGCGCCTGGCGCTGGCCCAGTTGCGCGCCGAGGAAGTCGAAGCCGAGCACTTCAAGCGTGCCGCATCGGTTGCCAAGCGCGACGCCGACCTGGCCGAGCGCGCGCGCAAGGATGGCGAGGAATTCGCGCGCCGTGAAGCGAAGCAGGCGGCGCGCAGCAAGCCGGTGCGCAGCGAGGAGGAACTGGCGCAGCCGGCGCCGCCCAAGGGCGGCAAAAGCCTGGCCGAACGCCAGGCCGCGCACGCCGAGCGCCTGCGCCGCGACGCGGCCAGGACCGCGTCCGCAGCCGACCAGCGCGCCGCCAACGTGGCCGCCTACGAGAAGAAGCAGGCCGATGCCGCGCGCCGCCAGCAGCAGGTTGCCGAGCGCCTGGAAAAGCGCCGCGCCAAGGCCGCTGCGCGCGCTGCCGACGAGCAGAAGAAAGCGGCAGCGGCGGCCGCTGCCGCATCGGCAGCCGCCGCCAAAAACTAGCGCTGCACGGTTTGCCGACAAGCATAAGGTTGTTGGCAGGCGCGCCGTGGATTACACTACGCACCGTGCCGTATTCCGTGAACCTTCCCGCGACTGAGAAACATGACTGATGTACAAGATATCCAGCGTCGTCTGATCGAACTCGACGTCGAACACCGCGACCTGGACGCCGTGATCGACATGCTGACGCTGGATGGTCACCACGACCAGCTGCAATTGCGCCGCCTGAAAAAACGCAAGCTGCAGCTGAAAGACCATATTACTTTGCTGAAAATGCAACTGGTGCCCGATGTTCCGGCCTGAGCCGGCTGACCTCTCGCGCCCCGATTTCGCGTTTTCCCCCCGCGCCCAACGAAGCCCATTTTGACCGAAGCCCTGCCTACGCCCGCTGGCGCGCCCGCGCCGGCCAGCCGTCCCATCCTCAAGCGTCCGGTCGAAGCCGATGCCGGAACGCCGGGCGCGCTCGCGCCGCAGGCGCCTGCGACGCCCGGCGTCCCTGCCGTGATCGGCGCCACGCCCGAGCAGGCGCCCGGCGTCCACGATGCCGAAGTCGAACAGCTGTTCGGCGCCGGCGGCCCGCTGGGGCCGGCGGTGGGCGACTTCCGGCCGCGCCGGTCGCAGACCGAGATGGCCAAGGCGGTGGCGGACGCCATCGCCAACCAGACCACATTGATTGCCGAGGCCGGCACCGGCACCGGTAAAACCTTCGCTTACCTGGTCCCGGCCCTGCTGTGGGGCGGCAAGACCATTGTTTCCACCGGCACCAAGAACCTGCAGGACCAGCTGTTCCTGCGCGATATCCCGAACGTGCGCGCCGCGCTCAAGGCGCCGGTATCGATCGCGCTGCTCAAGGGCCGGTCGAACTACGTGTGCCACTACCACCTGGAGCGCACGCTGCAAAACGGCCGCATGACCTCGCGCGACGACGTCGGCCACCTGCGTGAAATCTCGCGCTTCCTCAAGATGACCAGCTCCGGCGACAAGGCCGAACTGGTCAAGGTGCCCGAGAATGCGCTGGTCTGGAACCTGGTCACGTCCACCCGCGAAAACTGCATGGGCCAGGAGTGCCAGTATTACCAGGACTGCTTCGTGATGAAGGCGCGCAAGGAAGCCCAGCAGGCGGACGTGGTGGTGGTCAACCACCACCTGTTCTTTGCCGACGTGGCACTGAAGGATTCCGGCGTGGCCGAGCTGCTGCCGTCGGCCAACACCATCATCTTCGACGAAGCCCACCAGTTGCCGGATACGGCCACGCTGTTCTTCGGCGATACCTTCTCGACCTCGCAGGTGCTGGAACTGTGCCGCGACGTGCTGGCCGAGGGCCTGTCCAACGCCCGCGACGGCGCCGACTGGGGCAAGACCGTGACGGTCGTGGAAAAGGCGGCGCGCGACCTGCGCCTGACCTTCCCGCAGGATATCGTGCGCCTGTCGCTGCCGCAGATCGCGCCGTCGAGCGAGTTCTTCCCGGCGCTGCAGCACCTGAAGGATGAACTGGACGGCATGCTGGCCGTGCTGGAAACCCAGGCCATGCGCGCAGAAACGCTGGAACAGTGCCGCCAGCGCGGCCTCGAGATCGCCGAAAAGCTGGCGGCGTGGAAGTTCGACCCGAAAGCCAAGGTGAACAAGGGCGAAGAAGCCGTGTACTGGGTGGAAGCGTATGCGTCGTCGCTGCAGCTGCACAAGACGCCGCTGTCGATCGCGCCGATCTTCGCCGGCCAGCGCGAGGGCGCGCCGCGCAGCTGGATCTTCACGTCGGCCACGCTGGCCGTCAAAAACGACTTCAGCCATTTCTCGGAGCAGATGGGGCTGACCAACGAGCCGTCGCGCACCTGGCCCAGCCCGTTCAACTACGCAGAGCAGGGCATTCTGTATGTACCGCAAGGGCTGCCCGACCCCAACGCGATGGGCTACACCGACGCCGTGCTGGACCTGGCGCTGCCGGTGATCGAAGCGGCAGGCGGCAAGACCTTCCTGCTGTGCACCACCTTGCGCGCCGTGAAACGCGCGGCCGAGCGCTTGCGCGACGAGTTCGAAAAGCGCGGGCTGCCGTTCCCGCTGTTCGTCCAGGGCGACCGTGGCCGCACCGAGCTGCTCGACCAGTTCCGCAAGGCCGGCAACGGCGTGCTGATCGGCAGCCAGAGTTTCTGGGAAGGCGTGGACGTGCGCGGCGACGCCTTGTCGCTGGTGATCATCGACAAGCTGCCATTCGCGCCGCCCGACGACCCGGTGCTGGCCGCCCGCATCGAAGTGATGGAAAAGCAGGGCAAGAACGGCTTCATGCACCACACGCTGCCCGAGGCGATCATCAACCTCAAGCAGGGCGCCGGCCGCCTGATCCGCGATGTCGAAGACAAGGGCGTGCTGATGCTGTGCGATCCGCGCGTGATCTCCAAGCCGTACGGCCGTCGCATCTGGCAGAGCCTGCCATCGTTCAAGCGCACGCGCGAGGCGGCCGATGTGCTGGCGTTTTTCAACCAGCTGAACCAGGCGCCCGACCCGGACCAGTAACTACCCCACCCGCACGGCGCCGTCCGGCGCCTGCACTCTCCGCGATGTCCGCTGTCCGTTCCAACCCGCATTTTCTCGCAAAAATCAAGCTCAATCCTGGCGTGTAGATGCCATATTTGGGCGCAATTCCGTTTGTCCGCGCGCAAAGCTGCTGGCGGCCGGATGGCTAGAGTTGGTTGATGCTGCTGCCTTGTGGAGCAGGAACGGAGGATGTCATGACGATCCGCCACGGTTGTTTTTTCAGTTATGCCCACGGCAAACACGCGCACATGAAAAAGTTCAAGGACGACCTGGTCGAGGCCCTGAAGTGCTACCTCGAACCGCACTTCGACAACGAGGAAGAGCTGTTCGTCGACAGCGAACAACTGGGCGGCGGCGACGATCTCGACGGCCGGATTGCGCGCGCGCTGTGCGAGAGCGTGTGCATGATCGTCATCTACTCGCCCAAGTACGAGGCCCATCCCTACACCCGGCGCGAGTTCGCGGCCATGCAGCTGATCGAGGCCGAGCGGCGCCAGTGGTACGACCTGCCCAGCCACCTGATCATCCCGGTGATCATGACCCGCCATCCGCTCAACCTGCCGCCCCAGATCGGCGGGCCTGGCATGTACGTCGATTTTTCCAGCTATACCCTGGCCAGCGGCGACCTGAAAAACAATCCCGACTACCTGCCGCACATCGCCCGCATCGTCGACCGCGTCGCCGCGCATTATCACAAGGTCAAGCACAGCATTCCGCCGGGGCATGATTGCGGTCGATTCGTCATGCCGGACATCCCATCGGAATGGCGCGCCATTCCGCCGCCACATTTCCCTCGATAAAAGGGCTTGCCATGGAAAACGTTTCTTTGTCCCTCACACCGCTCAGCGACAGCGGCGAAGTGGTCACTTTTTATTCGTACAAGGGGGGCACGGGGCGCACCATGGCCCTGTCCAACCTGGCCGTGCTGCTGGCGCGCCAGCACAACTCCACGTCGCCGGTACTGATGATCGACTGGGACATGGAAGCGCCCGGGCTGCACCATTATTTCGAGCTGCACGAGGAGCGGCCCGGCGTGCTCGAACTGTTCGAGGCCTGCCGCGACCAGCTGGCGCAGCGGCGCCGCCCGGCCGCGCGCGACACGGTCGCCGACGGCGCCGCGGACGAGAGCGCAGCGCCCGACGACGAAGCGCTGGCCCGGGAAGTGCTGGCGGCGGTCGGCTGGCAGCAGTATGTGAGCCGGGTGGACCAGAGCAGCCAGCTGTACCTGATGCGCGCCGGACGGTTCGACCAGGGCTACGGCGAACGGCTGGCGGCCATGCACTGGGACCAGCTGTTCGACAGCTGCCCGGCGCTGTTCCGCTGTTTTGCCGACCTCATGGCCCGTCATTTCCGCTATGTGCTGGTCGATTCGCGCACGGGCCGCACCGACAGCGCCGGCATCTGCACCACGCTGTTGCCGCGCAAGCTCGTGGTGGTCTTCACGCCCAACCGCCAGAGCCTGGAAGGGGTGGAAGCGCTGGTCACGCGCGCGGCCGCCTATCGCAGCAGCCACGAAGACGAGCAGCGTCCGCTGCTGGTCTATCCGCTGCCCTCGCGCATCGAAATGGGCGACAGCACCCAGCGCGCGCAGTGGCGGCGCGGCGCTCCCGAACAGCACATCATCGGCTACCAGCCCATCTTCGAGCGCCTGATGCGCGACTGTTACGGCTTGCCGCACGTGTCGCTGGACTCGTACTTCGACGAAGTGCAGCTGCAGCAGACGCGCACCTTCGCCTACGGCGAGCAACTGGCCGTGCGCATGGACCAGGGCGGCGACCGCTTCTCGCTGACCCGGACCTTCGAAGCGTTTCTCGACTGGCTGGGCCCCGGCTACTTCCCCTGGCAGTCCTCGCGTGAAATCCATCTGCTGTCGTCCATCGCCGACACCCGCCACGCGCTCGAGCAGGGCGATGGCGAGGCCGGCATCGGCAGCCGGGCGCTGTCGCAGCCGCTGGCGCGCGACCTCAACCTGCTCGGCGAGTTGTACCTGCAGGAGGGCCGGCTGCGCCAGGCCACCGCCTGTTTCGAGGAAAGCCTGGCGCTGCGCCAGCGCGCCATGGGCGACGAGCACCTCGACACCGTCGCCAGCAAGGGCAACCTGGCCGGCGCGCTGCGCTTGCAGGGCCAGCTCGACGAAGCCCAGTTTCTCGAAGAAAGCGTGATTGCCGCGCGCGAGCGGCTGCTGGGGCCGGAACACCTCGATACGCTGGCGGCGCGTAGCAGCCTGGCCGCCACGCTGGCCCAGCAGCATCGCACCGCCGAAGCGCTCAACGTCCAGGACAGCGTGCTCGACGCCTACCTGCGCCAGCTCGGCGCCGAACATCTGCTGACGCTGGCCTGCCAGGCCGCGCGCGCCGAGCTGCTGTTCCAGCGCGGCGATATCGAGCATGCGCGCCAGGCGCAGGAACAGGTGCTGGCCTCGCGCAAGCGCACGCTGGGCGCCGAACACGCCGACACGCTGCGCAGCAAGACCGCGCTGGCGCGCACGCTGGTGGTGGCACGCGACCTCGATGGTGCACGCCGCCTGCTCGACGAAGTGGCGCGGGCGCAAGCGGGCCGGCTGGGCGCCGAGCACCCGGAAACCCGGCGCACCCAGGCCTTGCTCGAGGGCGTGGCGCAGCAGGCGGCAGCGCTGCCCGGCACCGGCGCGCCGGAAGTGCACCAGGACGCCACCATGGACGATTACGGCGACGCCCTGGCGCGCCCGTCCCACCTGCATGCCCGGGCGCCGCACCGCACGCTGGCGGCCGATGCCGCGTGGCCGCCGTCGCCCGTGCCGGAGGGGCGCGGTTATGCCGCGCACAAGGCGGGCTAGCCGCGCCTGCAGCGCGCATCGGCCGCAGCCGGCAGGCAAAATTTTGTTGCTTGCTCATCTGCAAGTTGCGCAGCACTCGCATTGCTTCAGGTAAAATCTACGCCATGAGAATCCTGATCAGCAATGACGACGGCTACCTGGCGCCCGGGATCAACGCCCTGGCCAAGGCCCTGGCGCCGGTGGCCGACATCGTGGTCGTGGCGCCCGACAGCAACCGCTCCGGGGCGTCCAACTCCCTGTCGCTGGACCGGCCGCTGTCGGTGCAGCGCGCCGACAATGGTTTTTATTTCATCAACGGCACACCGACCGACTGCGTCCACATCGCCCTGACCGGCATCCTCGATTACCGCCCCGACCTGGTGGTGTCCGGCATCAACAACGGTCCCAACATGGGCGACGACACGCTGTATTCCGGCACCGTGGCGGCCGCCACCGAAGGGTATTTGTTTGGCATCCCGGCCATGGCGTTTTCGCAGGGGGCGTGGGGCTGGGAGCATATCGACGATGCGGCGCTGCATGCGCGCGACATCGTGATGCGCCATGCCGAAACGCTGCCGCAGCCGTACCTGCTGAACGTGAATATTCCCAACCTGCCTTATGGCCAGCTCGGCCAGGTTGCGGCGACCCGGCTCGGCCGTCGTCACCAGGCCGAACCGGTGATACGTTCGCAGGATCCGCGCGGCCGCGAAATCTTCTGGATCGGCCCGCCCGGGGCGTGCAAGGACGCGGGCGAGGGCACCGATTTTTACGCGGTTACCCAAGGCAAGACGTCGATCACGCCGCTGCAGGTCGACCTGACCCATAAAACGCAACTCGCCGCACTCGAAAAAGGCCTGGCATGAGCGACAAACCCCGCAGCTTTCCGTTGCCGCTATCGTCCGTGGTCGACAAGGGCGCCAGGAAGGCGCCGGTGTTTGCCCCCGTCGCGACGCCGCAGACGGCCACCCAGAATGCCGCCCGCCACGTGCCGCTGCCCGGTCAGCAGCGCGCTGCCGCCGTGGCCACGCCGTCGAAGTCGCACGCCTACGCCCAGGAGCGGGCGCAGCCGGTTGCCAGCCGCGACCGGCCGCTGGTGTCCGACGCGATCCGCCACGCCATGGTGCAGCGGGTGGCCAGGCAGGGCGTGACCGACCAGGTGGTGCTGAACGCGCTGGCCACCGTGCCGCGCCACCAGTTCATGGACCCGGGCCTGGTGTCGCAGGCGTATATCGACGCCTCGCTGCCGATCGGCCACCAGCAGACCATCTCCCAGCCCTACATCGTGGCGCGCATGATCGAGGTGCTGCGCCATGGCGGAGCACTGAGGCGCGTGCTCGAGATCGGCACCGGCTGCGGCTACCAGGCCGCGGTGCTGGCGTGCGTGGCGCAGGAGGTGTTTTCGGTCGAGCGCATCAAGTCCCTGCACGAATTGGCCAAGCACAACCTGCGGCCGCTGCGCGTGCCGAATCTGCGCTTGCATTACGGAGATGGTATGCTTGGGCTCCCGCAGGCGGCGCCCTTCGATGGCATCATCCTCGCTGCGGCCGGTTTGCAGGTGCCGCAGCCCTTGCTCGACCAGCTCAGCGTCGGCGGCCGGCTGGTCGCGCCGGTGGGCGACAGGACGCAGCAGCTGGTGCTGATCACACGCACCGGTAAAGCGGAGTGGACCAGCGAGACGCTGGAAGACTGCCATTTTGTGCCGCTGCGCGCCGGCACCGCCTGACGGGAGCTTCGAAGATGCTTCCAGGTTCCGGGCGTCGATCCGTCGGCACCGCATGCCCGCACCATGACTGAATTTAAGATGAGAATGATTAATAAAAGCAATTTGCTCGTATTGAGCCTGGCGCTGTCTTTCCTCAGCGCTTGCAGCACCGCCCCCAGCCAGGCACCGGTCATCGATCGCCCCGTGTCCCGGCCTGCCGTCAAGCCGTCCACCCCGAGCCAGACCGCGCAAGTCTCGCGCGATGAGCGCGGCCTGTACACGGTCAAGAAGGGCGATACCCTGATCCGCATCGCCCTCGAAAACGGCCAGAATTACCGCGACCTGGTGACCTGGAACAATCTCAACGACCCGAACGACATCAAGGTGGACCAAGTGCTGCGCGTGCTGCCGCCCGAGGCCGGCGCTGCCGCCAGCAACGGCAGCGGCGTGGAAACGGCTGCCGTGATCATGCCGCCGAGCGACAAGGCGGCCGCACCGGCGGCCGTGGCGCGCAAAACCGGACCGAAGGGCGAGAAACGTCCGTACACCGACGCCACCCTGGCCGAGCTGCAGCGCCCGGACGGCGCCGCACCGGCCCCGGCGGGCGCGGGCACCGCATCGACCGCCGCACCGGCAACTGCACCGGCCGCGCCGGCCACCGCGCCGGCCGCGCGGGCGCCGGCCGCAGCGGCGGCAGCCGGCGCCGGCCTGAGCGCCGAAGACGAAAAACTGAGCTGGATGTGGCCGGCCGAAGGGCGCGTGATCGCCACCTTCGACGAAGGCAAGAACAAGGGCATTGACATCGCCGGCAAGGCCGGCCAGCAGGTCGTGGCGGCCGGGGCCGGAAAAGTCATGTTTGCCGGCAGCGGCATCCGTGGTTATGGTAATCTCGTGATCGTAAAGCACAGTAATACGCTGTTGTCCGCCTATGCGCACAACCGCGCCATCCTGGTCAAGGAAGGGCAAAGCGTGACCAAAGGACAGTTGATCGCTGAAATGGGCGACTCCGATACCGACGCGGTCAAGCTGCACTTCGAGATCCGCCAGCAAGGCAAGCCGGTGGATCCCGCGAAGTTCCTGCCGCCCCGCTGATCTTCGTCCGACGAGCGTTGCAATGATCTGAACCGAGCCATGACAAACACGCCCCCCGATCCGCTCGATGACGACTTCCCGGACGATTTCCGCGACGACGAGGGCGCCGGCGACGAGGGCGCGGGCGACGGGGCAGCCATCGGCGGCAGTGTGCTCGAACCGGTCGACGAACTGAAAAAGGTGCTGGCCGCCGAGCTTTCCACCGACACCACCCAGCACTATCTGAACCAGATCGGCACCCGGCCGCTGCTGACTGCGCCGCAGGAAGTGCACTACGCCACGCTGGCCAAGGCCGGCGATTTCGGCGCCCGCCAGACCATGATCGAGCATAATCTGCGGCTGGTGGTGTCGATCGCCAAGCACTACATCAACCGCGGCGTGGTGCTGCTCGACCTGATCGAGGAAGGTAACATCGGCCTGATGCGCGCGATCGACAAGTTCGAACCCGAACGCGGCTTCCGCTTTTCCACCTACGCCACCTGGTGGATACGCCAGAGCATCGAGCGCGCCATCATGAACCAGGCGCGCACGGTGCGCCTGCCGGTGCACATGGTGCGCGAACTGAACCAGATCCTGCGCGGCAAATACCACCTGGAGGCGCAGCAGCACGACGGCAAGGACGCCACCGCCGAAGACATCGCCGCGCTGGTGGGCCGCCCGGTGGAGGAGGTGCAGGACATCCTGGCCCTGTCCGAACACGCCACCTCGCTCGACGCGCCGCTCGACAACGATCCGCAGTCGTCGCTGATGGACCTGCTGCCGGGCGACAGCGACGACAGTCCCGACGCCCGCGCCGAACACCACGAAATGACGGTGCTGATGCGCGACTGGCTGACCAAGCTGCCGGACAAGCAGCGCATCGTCATCATGCGCCGCTTCGGCCTCGATAACGACGATCCGGCCACGCTGGAAACCCTGGCCGAGGAAATGGGCGTGACGCGCGAACGCGTGCGCCAGATCCAGCAGGAAGCCCTGATCAAGCTGAAACGGGCCATGGCGGCGCGCGGCGTGGTCCGCGATTCGCTGCTCTAGCTCCCCCGTCTGCTATCATATCGGCCCTGCGCGCGCCGTCGCGCCATCGCCCCTGCGTGCCCGCACGGGCCGGCCTCTTTCACTGACAGAATTTTATGCAAGATACCGTACTCGAGATCAAATCGCTCAGCATGGACGCCAACGGCGTCGGCCACCTGGACAATGAAGACGGTTCGCAAGGCAAGGTGGTGTTCGTCGAGGGCGCGTTGCCCGGCGAGCGCGTCAGCTTCACCACCTTCAAGAAAAAGAAGAACTGGGAACTGGCGCGCATGACCACGCTGCACCGCGAGTCGGCGCTGCGCGTGCAGCCCAGGTGCCCGCACTTCAACCAGTGCGGCGGCTGCTCGATGCAGCACCTGGAACCGACCGCGCAGGTGGCGATCAAGCAGCGCGTGCTCGAGGATAACCTCTGGCACATCAGCAAAGTCAGACCGCAGACCATGATGCGCCCGATGTACGGCCCCACCTGGGAATACCGCTACCGCGCGCGCCTGTCGGTGCGCCACGTGGTCAAGAAGGATACGGTGCTGGTGGGCTTCCACGAAAAGCATTCGCCGTTTGTCGCCGACATCCGCAGCTGCGACATCCTGCCGCGCCACGTGTCCGACCTGCTGCTGCCGCTGCGCGCGCTGATCGGATCGCTGAGCCTGTACAACCAGATCCCGCAAATCGAGGTGGCGATCGGCGAAGGCGTCACCGCGCTGGTGCTGCGCATCATGGCGCCGATGACGGCCGACGATGAAGTCAAGGTTAAGGCCTTTGCCGACCTGCACGGCATCCAGTTCTGGCTGCAGACCAAGGGCCCGGAAACGGCCGCGCCGTACTATCCGCTGGGACCGGACCTGCACTACCTGCTGCCGGAGTTCGGCATCACGATGCCGTTCAAGCCGGTCGATTTCACCCAGGTCAATCACTACATCAACCGCATGCTGGTGGCCAAGGCGCTGCGCCTGCTCGACGCGCAGCCGGACGACCGCGTGGCCGACCTGTTCTGCGGACTCGGCAACTTCACCCTGCCGCTGGCCACCCAGGCGCGCGAAGTGGTGGGCATCGAAGGCAGCACCACCTTGTCCGAGCGGGCACTGGACAATGCCCGGGCCAACGGCCTGTCCGGCAAGACCACGTTCTACACCCGCAACCTGTTCGAGGTCACGGCCGAGCACCTGGTGGCACTCGGAAAATTCGACCGCATGCTGATCGATCCGCCGCGCGACGGCGCTGCCGCCCTGTGCGAAGCGCTGGCGGCGCTGAGCCAGACGCGCGCCGATCTGCTGCCGCAGCGCCTGGTGTACGTGTCGTGCAGCCCCTCCACGCTGGCGCGCGACGCCGGCATCCTGGTCGGCGCCGGCTACGTGCTCGACAAGGCCGGCGTGGTCAACATGTTCCCGCATACGTCGCACGTGGAATCGATGGCGGTGTTTAACCTGGCGTCAGAAGCATAAGATGGATGCCTCTTGAATAACTTTTGGCAGCAGGTTTGTCGCAGTTATTCGCGGTCGTAAAAAAAGCCGCCAACCGTGAAGGTTGGCGGCTTTTTTGTCAGCCGGCTGTACTGCTGCGGCACATTACGGCTGCAGCTTAGTCGCGGCTGCCGCCGGCAAAGCCCAGCAGGGCCAGCAGGTTGGTGAAGACGTTGTAGACGTCCAGGTACAGGCGCAGGGTGGCGCTGACGTAGTTGGTTTCACCGCCGTTGACGATCTGCTGCACGTCGTACAGGATGTAGGCCGAGAAGATGGCAATCGCCACGACCGAGATCACGATGCTGAGCGCCGGGATGGCGAAGAAGATGTTCGCCAGCGATGCCAGGATCAGCACGATGACGCCGGCGAACAGCCAGGTACCCATGCCCGAGAAGTCGCGCTTGGTGACGGTGGCCACCGACGCCAGCACCGCGAACACCGAAGCGGTACCGCCGAACGCCATCATGATCAGCGTGCCGCCGTTGGAAAAGCCCATGATGCGGGTGAGCAGCGGCGTCAGCATAATGCCCATGAAGAACGTGAAGCCCAGCAGCAGGGCCACGCCCAGGCCGGAGTTCTTGTTCTTCTCGATCGCCCAGATGAAGCCGAATGCGCCGGCCAGGAACACGATCATCATCAGACCGCCGGTCAGCGGCAGATGCAGGGCCATGCCGAGCGCAGCGCCCAGCACGGTCGGGATCATCGACAGCGCCAACAGCCAGTAGGTGTTGCGCAGCACGTTGTGCTGGACTAACCGGCGACCGCTACTGAGGTCGTAGGTAGATTGTTGCATGTTGTTCATGATGCCTCCAATAGTTGGTGCGGAGCAAATCCGCTTAGATAAAAGGATAGCACGCCCCTGTGCAATTACCCAAAAAACCGCGGCAAATGCACTTAAAGAGGGCTTAAATAACCGTCAAACATACACTTATGTACTTTCTGAGCGGGGAAATGCCCTGCCATGGCGCAGTCTTGGGGCCAATCTGCCAGCTGTTTTCGAAATGCTGCTTGTTCTATGATAAAATCGAAGGTTGATTGAGCTATCAATTCTTGTTTTAAACCTTTATTTTTATTGGAGTTTTTCAAATGGCAATCGAACGCACCCTGTCGATCATCAAACCAGACGCAGTGGCAAAAAACGTCATCGGTCAAATCTACACCCGCTTTGAAAACGCTGGCCTGAAGATCGTTGCTGCACAAATGAAGCAGCTGTCGCGTGAAGAAGCCGAAGGCTTCTACGCTGCACACAAGGAGCGCGGCTTCTTCAAGGATCTGGTCGATTTCATGGTGTCGGGTCCGGTCATGATCCAGGCCCTGGAAGGCGAAAACGCCGTCCTGAAAAACCGCGAACTGATGGGCGCTACCGATCCTAAGAAAGCCGACAAGGGCACGATCCGCGCCGATTTCGCCGACTCGATCGACGCCAACGCCGTGCACGGTTCGGACGCTGTCGAAGCCGCACAAGTCGAAATCGCTTACTTCTTCGGCAAGTAATTGTTGTCAGATTTCCGTTTCCACCGCGGTGGAAACGGAAATTGCCTGTACCGTTTTTTGTATTTTTTTGTATTTTTTTGTACCGTTTTGAATATTGGATAATGCCGTGAACGCACCTCTGACCAACTTGCTGGACTTCGATCCCGCGCAGCTCATCGCTTATTGCGCCGAGTTGGGGGAGAAACCGTTCCGCGCCAAGCAGCTGCAGCGCTGGATCCACCAGTTCGGCGCGTCGGACTTCGACAGCATGACCGACCTGGCCAAGTCGCTGCGCGACAAGCTGAAAAACCGCGCCTTCGTGGCCGCGCCTGCCATCATCAGCGACAACACGTCCGCCGACGGCACCCGCAAGTGGCTGATCGACGTCGGCAACGGCAACGCGGTCGAAACCGTGTTCATTCCGGAAGAAAACCGCGGCACGCTGTGCATCTCGACCCAGGCCGGTTGCGCCGTGAACTGCCGCTTCTGCTCGACGGGCAAGCAGGGCTTTTCGCGCAACCTGTCGGTCGGCGAAATCATCGGCCAGCTGTGGATGGCCGAGTTCGAACTGCGCCGCACCAAGGGCATCGAACCGGGCCCCAAGGGCGAGCGCCAGATCACCAACGTGGTCATGATGGGCATGGGCGAGCCGCTGCTCAATTTCGAGCCGACCGCCACCGCCCTGAAGCTGATGCTCGACGATAACGCCTACGGCCTGTCGCGCCGCCGGGTCACGCTGTCGACGTCCGGCGTGGTGCCGATGATCGACCGCCTTGCCCAGGAAGTACCGGTGGCGCTGGCCGTCTCGCTGCACGCGTCCAACGACGAGCTGCGCAACGGGCTGATCCCGTTGAACAAGAAATACCCGCTCAAGGAGCTGATCGCCGCCTGCAAGCGCTACCTGCAATACGCGCCGCGGGACTTCATCACCTTCGAGTACTGCATGCTCGACGGCGTCAACGACAGCGACGAGCACGCGCGCGAACTGATCGCGCTGGTGCAGGACCCGGTCGACGGCATCAACTGCAAGTTCAACCTGATTCCGTTCAACCCGTTCCCGGAATCGGGCCTGCTGCGCTCCAAGAATCCCCGCATCAAGGCGTTCGCCCAGATCCTGGTCGATGCCGGCCTGGTGACCACCATCCGCAAGACCCGCGGCGACGATATCGATGCCGCCTGCGGCCAGCTGGCCGGCGAAGTCCAGGACCGCACCCGTGTCCAGGAACGCATGGGCAAGATGGCCGAGTACCAGAAAAAGTTCGGCGCCAATTTCGGCAAGATCGTGGAGATCCATTCCTGATGGTGGGTTGGGGCCAGCGCAACCGGCGTCGCGTGATCGAGGTCGGGATGTGCACCATCCTGGCCGGCGCACTCGGCGGTTGCGTCACGACCCCGGATAGTCCACAATCTGCCCGTGGCGCCGACGGCGCACGGGCGCCCGGCAGCGCCGAGCGCAAGGCGGCGATCCGCATGCAGCTGGCAGTCGGCTATTTCGAGCAGGGCCAGTATGCCGTGGCGCTCGGTGAGATCAAGCTGGCGCTGGCAGCCGAACCCGACAACGCCGAGGCGCTGGGCTTGCGCGGCCTGATCGAACAGGCGCTGGGGCAGACGCAGGCAGCCGACGAGAGTTTTCGCCGGGCCCGCAAGCTGGCGCCCGCCAACCCGGACCTGGCCAACAACTACGGCTCTTTTCTGTGCGAGAGCGGCCGCGTGGCCGAGGCGCTGCCGCTGTTCGATGCGGCGCTGGCCAACCGTGCCTATCGTTCGCCGGCCAGCGCCGCCAACAATGCCGGCGTGTGTGCATTGAGGATCAAAGATTACGCCAGCGCGGAGCGTTATCTGCTGCAAGCGTTGCAGTTGACGCCCGATCTGCCGGCCACCAACGCCAACCTGGCGCGGCTCTACGTGGAAAAACGCGATGTCCAGCGTGCCCATTTCTTCGTGAACCGCCTGGGCGACGTGGCAAAGATGGAGAGCCTGACGGCCGATGTGCTGTGGCTCGGGATTAAAGTGCAGCATCAGGTAGGCGATACGGGAAATCAAGCTGGTTGGGTCGCGCAGTTACGGGCCCGCTACCCCGGTTCGGCCGAGTATGCTGCTTATCAACGTGGGGCGTTCGATGAGTGAGACAGCAATGAATTCTGAGCGGGTAGAGCCGCCAAAAGACCAGGCCCGCACTGGCCAGGCCACACCCGGCGCGCAACTGAAGGCTCAGCGCGAAGCACTGGGCATGTCGGTGGAACAGATCGCCGACCAGCTCAAGCTGGCGCCGCGCCAGGTGGTGGCGCTCGAAGACGGCGATTATGCGTCGCTGCCCAATATGGCGGTCACGCGCGGCTTCGTGCGCGCCTATGCCAAGGTGGTGCGCATCGACGCCACGCCGCTGGTGGCCATGATCGAGGTGCGTTCGCCCACCAGCCCCGAGGTCTCGCCCCCGCGCAAGGAAATCGCCGCCACCTTCTCCGATACGCGCATGCCGCTGATGAAGCCGCGCAGCTCGCATACGGGCGCCTGGGTGGCCGGCGCGGCGGCAGTGGTCGTGGTGGTCGGCGGGCTGTTCGCCTACCAGAGCGGCCTGGTCGCGCACACGGTGGCGCTGTTCCAGCACGGCGCCGAGAGCGCGGCGGTCGCGGGCGATCCCGGCAAGGCTGGCGGCACCACGGTGGCGCCGCTGGAGACCACGCTGGTCAAGCCGGGCCAGGAAACCACGACGCTGCAGTCGCCCAATGTGCCGCTGGTGTCGGTGCCGCCCGTCGCTGACGGCAGCGCCGCCGGTCCGGCCACGGCTGCCGGTGCTGCGCCTTCGGCTACCGGCGGCGCCGCCCAGCCGGCGCCTGCTGCGCCAGCCGCCGGCGGTGCAGCGGCAACCGCCACCGCACCGGTCAACCAGCCGGCGCCCACCGTGAGCGGGCAGCCTGCCACCGTGACGACGCCGCCGGCGCCCGCCACGGCTGCCGCCGCAGCACCGGCCGCTGCGGCCAGCGCGACCGGCACGCCGCTGGTGCTCAAGGTGAACGAGGATTCGTGGATCGAGATCCGCCGGCCGGGCGCAGCGCCGCTGATTTCGCGCCTGGTCAAGGCCGGCAGCACCGAAACCTTCGACATCAAGAATCCGTCGCTGCTGATCGTCGGCAAACCGGCCGGTGTCCAGGCCACGCTCGGCGGCGCGCCGCTGGCGCTGCCGCAAAGCGCCGGCGGCACCATCGCCCGCGTCAACATCAAATAAGCGCCGGGCCAGCCGGGCCAGTCATCCAACACAAGTAGCGAGTTAAACGACCATGTCTTCTACGCCAACAGCAATTCCTTCGGGCCCGTCACCGCGCCGCGCCAGCCGCAGCGTGCTGGTGGCGCACGGCCAGCGCAAGATCTGGGTCGGCGGCGACGCGCCCGTGGTGGTGCAGTCGATGACCAATACCGACACCGCCAACGCCATCGAAACCGCGATCCAGATCCGCGACCTGGCGCGCGCCGGCTCCGAGCTGGTGCGCCTGACCGTGGACCGTCCCGAGTCGGCCGAAGCGGTGCCGTATATCCGCGAACAGCTCGACAAGATGGACGTCGATGTGCCGCTGGTCGGCGACTTCCACTACAACGGCCACACGCTGCTCAACGACTATCCCGAGTGCGCCAAGGCGCTGTCGAAGTACCGCATCAATCCCGGCAACGTGGGCAAGGGCGCCAAGCGCGACAGCCAGTTCGCGCAGATGATCGAAGTGGCGGCCCGCTACGACAAGCCGGTGCGCATCGGCGTCAACTGGGGCAGCCTGGACCAGGCGCTGCTGGCGCGCATCATGGATGAAAACGCCGGCCGCGCCGAACCGTGGACGGCGCAGCAGGTGATGTACGAAGCGCTGATCACCTCGGCCATCGAGAACGCCGTGCGCGCCGAAGAACTGGGCCTGGCGCGCGACAAGATCATCCTGTCGTGCAAGGTCTCCGGCGTGCAGGACCTGATCGCCGTGTACCGCGAACTGGGCCAGCGCTGCGACTATCCGCTGCACCTGGGCCTGACCGAGGCAGGCATGGGCAGCAAGGGCATCGTCGCTTCCACGGCCGCGCTGTCGGTGCTGCTGCAGGAAGGCATCGGCGACACCATCCGCATCTCGCTCACGCCCGAGCCGGGCGGCGACCGCACCAAGGAAGTGGTGGTAGGGCAGGAGATCCTGCAGACCATGGGCCTGCGCAAGTTCACGCCGATGGTGATCGCCTGCCCGGGCTGCGGACGCACCACGTCCACCACGTTCCAGGAGCTGGCCGACAACATCCAGACCTTCCTGCGCGACCAGATGCCGGAGTGGAAAAAGACCTACCCGGGCGTGGAGGCGATGAACGTGGCCGTGATGGGCTGCATCGTCAACGGCCCCGGCGAATCGAAACACGCCAACATCGGCATCAGCCTGCCCGGCACCGGCGAATCGCCGGCCGCGCCGGTGTTTGTCGATGGCGTCAAGGTGGCGACCCTGCGCGGCGAGCGCATCGTGGACGAGTTCCACGAGATCGTGTTGAATTATGTGAAGGCGAATTACGGTAAGCCCGGGATGGCCTGACCAGCGTCATTCCCGCGCAGGCGGGAATCCAATGTTGCGTGCCGCTGGAAAAACTGGATTCCCGCCTGCGCGGGAATGACGGTTTGAGGACTGTGGTTGTTAGCAAGATTTAAAAGAAAATTGATATGTCCGAAAATAAAAAAGCCGAAAAAATCACCGCCGTCAAAGGCATGAACGACATCCTGCCGCAGGACTCGCACCTGTGGCAGCTGTTCGAGAACACTGCGCAGTCGGTGGTGCAGAGCTACGGCTTCCAGCAGATCCGCACGCCGATCGTGGAAGATACGGCCTTGTTCAAGCGCGCCATCGGCGCTGTCACCGACATCGTCGAAAAAGAGATGTACTCGTTTACCGATTCGATGAACGGCGACGAGCTGACCTTGCGCCCCGAGGGTACGGCCGGCGCGGTGCGCGCGGTCATCGAACATAACCTGGTGTACGAAGGTCCGAAGCGCCTGTGGTACACGGGCCCGATGTTCCGCCACGAGCGTCCGCAGCGCGGCCGCTACCGCCAGTTCTACCAGTTCGGCTGCGAAGCGGTCGGCTTCACCGGTCCCGACGTCGATGCCGAGATGATCATGCTGTGCCGCCGCCTGTGGGACGACCTGGGCCTGGAAAACATCCGCCTCGAACTGAACTCGATCGGCGACGCCGACGAGCGTGCGCGCCACCGCGTGGACCTGATCGCCTACCTCGAACAGCACGAAGCGCTGCTCGATGCGGAAGCCAAGCGCCGCCTGCACAGCAACCCGCTGCGCATCCTCGACACCAAGAATCCTGCCATGCAGGAGATGGTCAATGCCGCACCGAAGCTGCTCGACTACCTGGGCGAGGCGTCGCTGGCGCACTTCGACGGCGTGCGCAAGATCCTCGACCATAACAACATCCCGTACGTGATCAATCCGCGCCTGGTGCGCGGCCTCGATTACTACAACCGTACCGTGTTCGAATGGGTGACCGATGCGCTCGGCTCGCAGGGCACCGTGTGCGCGGGCGGCCGTTACGATCCGCTCATCGCTTCGTTCGGCGGCAAGCCGACGCCGGCCGTCGGTTTCGCCATGGGCATCGAGCGCCTGCTGGAACTGATGAAGGAAGCGGGCGAGCCGCAGCAGCCGAACCTGTGCGACGTGTACCTGGTGCACCAGGGCGAGGCCGCCCAGCTGCAAGCGTTCGTGCTGGGCGAACGCCTGCGCGATGCCGGCCTGGACGTGATCATGCACGGTTCGACCGCCAGCGGCGCCGGCAGCTTCAAGACGCAGATGAAAAAGGCCGACGGCAGCGGCGCCTCGTTCGCGGTCATCATCGGCGAAGACGAAGTAGCCAACCACACGGCCTCGGTCAAGGCGATGCGTGGCGCCGACGGCGACGCCGGCCAGCCGCAGCAGGCGACCGTGCCGTTCGACGACGTGGTCGATTACGTGGTCGACCAGATTACCGGCAGCGGCGACCATCACCACCACGTGCACGACGAGCACTGCAATCACTGATTGCTGCCGCAGCCGGCAAGCCGAACCCCTCTTTAACCTTTTAGCAGACCAACTGACATGGCATACGATCTCGAAGAACAAGAACAACTCGCTTCTCTCAAAGCATGGTGGGACAAGTACGGCAACCTGACGACCTGGCTCATCATCGCTGCGCTGGCCGCGTACTCGGCCTGGGCCGGCTGGAACTACTACCAGCGCAACCAGACCGCCCAGGCCTCGGCGCTGTACGAAGAACTGCAGCGCGCCGTCGAAGCCAAGGACAATGCCAAGGTGCAGCGCGCGGCCGGCGACATGGAAAGCAAGTTCGGCAGCACCGCCTACGCCCCGATGTCGGCGCTGGTCGCTGCCAAGAGCGCGTTCGACGCCAACGACGCCAAGTCGGCCAAGGCCCAGCTGCAATGGGCGATCGACCATGGCGCCGACGAGTTCAAGGCCATCGCCAAGGTACGCCTGGCCGGCCTGCTGCTCGACGAGAAAGCCTACGACCAGGCGCTGAAGGCGCTCGACGGCAGCGTGGCGCCGGCATTTGCCGGCTCCGTGGCCGACCGCAAGGGCGACATCCTGGTGGCGCAGAACAAGCTGGCCGAAGCGCGCACCGCCTACCAGGCTGCACTGGACGCCACCGACAAGAAAAATCCGGGCCGCCAGCTGATCCAGCTGAAACTGGAAGCGATCGGCGGCGCCGTGCCGGCCGACAAGGCCAAAGCCGACAAGGCGGCTGCGTAAGCAGCAAGCCTGTAACATTACGCACCCGGATAACCCGTAACGAGCAAGGTTGAAAAATTTTATGCGCATCACCGAAAAAGCTATTGCTGCAAGCCTGCTGGCACTGTTGGCCGGTTGCTCCTTGTTTGGCTCCAAAGACACCAAGACCCAGCCGGCAGCGCTGGTCGAACCGGCCGGCAGCATGCAGCCGCCCGTGGCCTGGAAGTACACGGTCGGCAAGGCCGGCAACGGCGTGTTCAGCCCGGTGCTGGCCGGCGACAGCCTGTACGTGGCCGATGGCGACGGCGTGCTGGCGCGCCTGAACGCGGCCACCGGCAAGGAAATCTGGCGCATCAAGACCGGTAGTGACCTGACGGCCGGGGTGGGCAGCGACGGCGAAGTGGTGGCTGTTGGCGACAAGAAAGGTGTTATCCTTGCCTACGACGCCAGCGGCAAGCAGTTGTGGAAAGCCCAGGCGTCGAGCGAGGTGCTGTCCTCGCCGGCGGTCGGCGGCGGGGTGGTGGTGGTGCGCAGTGTCGATAACGTGATTACCGCGTACGAAGCCAAGACCGGCGAAAAGCGCTGGAGCGTCACCCGCAGCACGCCGGCGCTGACCTTGCGCAATGCGCCCGGCATGGTCATCAGCGGCCCCAACGTGTATGTGGCCCAGCCCGGCGGCAAGCTGCTGGCGCTGGCCCTGGTCGGCGGCCTGCCGCGTTTCGAGGTGGCAGTGGGCGAGCCGCGCGGCGCCACCGAGCTGGAACGGGTGACCGACATCGCCGGCGCGCCGGTGATTTACGAAAAGGATATCTGCGCCGTGTCGTACCAGGGCCGCGTGGCCTGCTACGACGCCACCACCGGTGCGCCGTCCTGGAGCAAACCGGCGTCGTCCGATGTGGGCGTGGCGGTGGACCAGCGTTTTGTATTCGTCTCCGACGACAAGGGCGAAGTTGCCGCCTACAGCCGCGAAAGCGGCAGCAACGCCTGGAAGAACGACAAGCTGTCCTATCGCCGCCTCTCGACCCCCGTGTCGTACGGCCGCGCCGTGGCCGTTGGCGACTACCAGGGATATATCCACTTCCTGTCGCGGGAAGATGGCGCTCTGATAGGTCGAGTCGCGACCGATGGCAGCCCGATCCAGTCGGCGCCCGTCATCGCCGGCTCGAATTTGATTTTTCAAACCCAAGCAGGAACTGTGACCGCTTTCGCGGTCGAGTAATTCAATGAAGCCGGTAATCGCACTTGTGGGTCGACCCAATGTAGGGAAATCGACCTTGTTTAATCGTCTGACCCGCTCGCGCGATGCGCTGGTGGCGGACTTGCCTGGGTTGACGCGCGATCGTCACTATGGCGAGGGCCGTGTCGGCGAACGTCCCTTCCTCGTCATCGACACGGGCGGCTTCGAGCCGGTCGCCAAGGAAGGCATCATGCACCAGATGGCCAAGCAGACCAAGCAAGCCGTTGCCGAGGCCGACATCGTCGTGTTCCTCGTCGATGGCCGCCAGGGCCTGACGCCGCATGACAAAACCATTACCGACTTCCTGCGCAAAAGCGGCCGTCCGGTCATGCTGGTCGTGAATAAATCGGAGGGCATGCGCTACACCGCCGTGGTCTCCGACTTCTACGAGCTGGGCCTGGGCGAGCCGTACTCGATCTCGTCCGCGCACGGCGACGGCGTGGCCGACCTGGTCGAGGAAGCGCTGAACCTGGCGTTTGCCCAGCGTCCCGAAGAGCCGGAAGAACTCGATCCGGCCCAGCGCGGCGTCAAGATCGCGCTGGTCGGCCGCCCCAACGTGGGCAAGTCCACGCTGATCAACACCTTGGTCGGCGAAGAGCGCGTGATCGCGTTCGACATGCCGGGCACCACGCGCGACTCGATCGAGATTCCGTTCGAGCGCGAAGGCAAGCAGTACACGCTGATCGATACCGCCGGCATCCGCCGCCGCGGCAAGGTGTTCGAAGCGATCGAGAAATTCTCGGTCGTGAAAACCCTGCAGTCGATCTCGGAAGCGAACGTGGTCGTGCTGATGCTCGACGCCCAGCAGGACATTTCCGAGCAGGATGCCCACATCGCCGGCTTCGTGCTCGAGACGGGCAGGGCGCTGGTGATTGCCGTCAACAAGTGGGACGGCTTGCGCAGCGACGAGCGCGACGAGATCAAGATCGACATCGACCGCAAGCTCGACTTCCTGTCGTTCGCCAAGATGCATTTCATTTCGGCGCTGAAGGCGCAGGGCATCGGTCCATTGATGAAGTCGGTCGATGCGGCGTACGCGGCAGCCATGGCCAACCTGTCCACGCCGAAGCTCACGCGCGCGCTGATCGAAGCGGTGGAAAAGCAGGAGCCGCGCCGCAAGGGCTCGATCCGGCCGAAGCTGCGCTATGCGCACCAGGGCGGCATGAATCCGCCGGTCATCGTCATCCACGGCAATGCCCTGGAAGCGGTCGGTGATCCGTACAAGCGCTACCTGGAAAAGCATTTCCGCGACACGTTCAGCCTGGTCGGTACGCCGCTGCGGATCGAACTGCGCACGGGTAAGAATCCGTTCGACAAGCGGGCCGAGAAGAAGTAACCGGGTGACCGGACCGGGTCACGCTTTTTGTGACCTGGCTTTCACCTTAGTTTTCAATTAAATGCTCTTTTTTTTTGCCGTGTTATCCTGCAAAAAAAGCAAAAACAGGTTACAGTGGCTTGGAAGCACCATTCCCGACGTGGCGAGCGGTGTTTCAGCGAATATCATTTGACATTCGCTGGGCCACGTACTTGAAATCAAGCGTTTCGCCTCCAAATCTAACACAACAACATAAAATGGAGCTGTCATGAGCAACAAAGGGCAACTGTTACAAGACCCATTCCTCAACGCACTGCGCAAAGAGCACGTGCCGGTGTCGATCTACCTGGTCAACGGCATCAAGCTGCAAGGCCATATCGAATCGTTCGATCAATACGTCGTACTGCTGCGTAACACCGTGACCCAGATGGTGTACAAGCATGCCATCTCCACCGTGGTGCCGGCCCGTGCCGTCAACCTCAGCATCGATAACGACGCGGACTAATCGCTTGCCTCATCCCTATCGCGTCTCTTCAACTTCCCAGATCGTCGTATGCGTGCAGCGCTAGTCGGTATTGATTTCGGCCAGGGCGACTTCGCGGCCAGCGTCGAGGAACTGCAATTGCTGGCCCGTTCAGCAGGTGCGGAACCGGTGACGACGATCACCGCCAAGCGCGCCGCCCCCGATCCCGCGTATTTCGTCGGCAGCGGCAAGGCCGACGAAATCGGCCAGGCCGTGCTGGACGAGCGCATCGAGATCGTCATCTTCAATCACGCCCTGTCGCCGGCCCAGCAGCGCAACCTGGAAAAGCGCCTGAACATCCGGGTGCTCGACCGTACCAGCCTGATCCTCGATATCTTCGCCCAGCGCGCCGCCTCCCACGAGGGCAAGCTGCAGGTGGAACTGGCGCAGCTGCAGCACCTGGCCACGCGCCTGATCCGCGGCTGGACCCACCTCGAGCGGCAAAAGGGCGGTATCGGCCTGCGCGGTCCCGGCGAAACCCAGCTCGAGACCGACCGCCGCCTGATCGGCGAGCGGGTCAAGGCCTTGCGCGCGCGCCTGGCCAAGCTGCGCAAGCAGCACGAAACCCAGCGCCGTTCGCGCGGGCGCAGCCAGACCTTTTCCGTGTCGCTGGTCGGCTATACCAATGCCGGCAAGTCCACCCTGTTCAACACCGTGACCAAGGCCGGCGTGTATGTGGCCGACCAGCTGTTCGCCACGCTGGACACCACCTCGCGCCGCGTCTACATGGGGCAGGAAGTGGGCAACGTGGTGATCTCGGACACGGTCGGTTTCGTGCGGGAGCTGCCGCACCAGCTGGTCGCGGCGTTCCGCGCCACGCTGGAGGAGACCATCCACGCCGATCTGCTGCTGCACGTGGTCGATGCCTCGTCGCCGGTGCGCATGGAGCAGATCGAGCAGGTCAACCTGGTGCTCAAGGAGATCGGCGCCGATCATATTCCGCAAATCCTGGTGTGGAACAAGATCGACGCCGCAGGCCTGGAGCCCTCGGTGGAGCGCGACGAATATGCTAAGATTTCCCGCGTTTTCCTCAGCGCCCGCACCGGCGCCGGCGTGGACCTGCTGCGCGAAGCGATCGTGGAGTGGGCCAAGGCGGCACCTGGCGCCAGGCTCAACCAGGCTTACGCGGTCGATGCCGAAGACGATGAGCCGGACGAAGAAGACGAAACGCAGGAACCGGACGCCTCCGGTTCCGACGACGACAGCAGTACCTCGCGCAGTTCCCTTACAACTCACGTTGGATCCCACTAATGCGTGTCCCCTCAATGATGAAACGTCTCGGCATCAAGCTGTCGCTGAACGACCCCCGCTGGGGCTCGGACAAGAAAGACGGCGAGCCGCAGGCGAACGAAGGCAAACGGCCCGGCGAAGGCCCTCCCGACATGGAGCAGTTGTGGCGCGACTTCAATCAGCGCCTGAACAATTTCTTCGGGCAGAAAAAGCGTCCCGACAACAATAACAACGGCAACAACAACGGCGGGGGCGGCGCGCCGCGCCCCGATCCGGCCGGCATGCGCGCCACCGCCGGCGCGATTGCCGGTGTCGCTGCGCTGATCTGGCTCGCGTCGGGCTCGTTCATCGTGCAGGAGGGCCAGGCCGGCATCGTCTACACCTTCGGCAAGTACACGCATACCACCGGCTCCGGTTTCAACTGGCGCTGGCCGTACCCGTTCCAGTCGAACGAAACGGTGCGGGTGTCGCAGATGCGCATGGTCGAGATCGGCTATCGCGGCAACATCAAGAACAAGCAGACCCAGGAATCGCTGATGTTGACCGATGACGAGAACATCATCGACATGCAGCTGGCCGTGCAATTCAAGCTGAAAGATCCGGTGGCCTGGCTGATGAACAACCGCGACGAGGAAGAGACCGTGCGCCAGGTGGCCGAGACCTCGATCCGCGAAATCGTCGGCAAGAACAAGATGGACTTCGTGCTGTACGAAGGCCGCGACAAGGTCGCCTACGAAACCCAGGTGCTGATGCAGACCATCCTCGACCGCTACGCGTCCGGCGTGCTGGTGTCGGGCGTGACGCTGCAGGCGGTGCAGCCGCCGGAGCAGGTGCAAAGCGCGTTCGACGACGCAGTCAAGGCCGGCCAGGACCTGGAGCGCCAGAAGAACGAAGGCCAGGCTTACGCCAACGACGTGATTCCGAAAGCGCGCGGTACCGCGTCGCGCCTGATGCAGGAAGCCGAAGCCTATCGCTCGATGGTCACCGAGAACGCCACCGGTAACGCCAACCGCTTCAAGCAGGTGCTGGTCGAGTACCAGAAGGCGCCGGCCGTCACGCGCGACCGCATGTACCTCGACACCATGCAGCAGATCTTCGCCAATACCAGCAAGGTCATGGTCGATTCCAAGAACGGCAACAACCTGCTGTACCTGCCGCTCGACAAGCTGATCGCCCAGGCGGCAGCCGGCGACGCGGCCCGCAACGCCAACAACAGCACCGGCAGCAGCAATAGCAATAGCAGCGGCAGTGGCTCGCCAGCCACCGCGCCGGCTGCAGCCACGCTGCCGTCCGACCTGATGCCATCGGTGGAAGTGAGCCGCCAGCGCGAACCGCGCCCGCGTGACTCCGGACGTGAACGGGAGAGTCGTTAATGAATCGCATAGTCAGTACCCTCGTCACCGGCTTCGTCCTGCTGCTGGTGTTGTCCTCGATGATCTTCGTGGTCGATCAGCGCAAGTACGCGATCGTGTTCGCGCTCGGGCAGATCAAGGAAGTGGTCCGCGAACCGGGCTTGCACTTCAAGCTGCCGCCGCCGTTCCAGAACGTGCTGCTGCTCGATAACCGCATCATGACCATCGAGTCGCCCGATGCCGAACGCTTCATCACGGCCGAGAAGATGAACATCCTGGTCGACAGCTTCGTCAAGTGGCGCATCGGCCGCAACGAAGGTCAGGCCAAGCTGTACTACGTCACCTTCAACGGCGACGAAACCCGCGCGCGCGACCGCATGTCGGTCATCATCAAGGCGGCGCTGAACGAGGAAATCACCAAGCACACGGTCAGCGAAGTGATCTCGGGCAAGCGCGGCCAGGTGATGGAAGCGATCCGCAACAAGGTGGTGGCGGAAGCGGCCCAGATCGGCGTCGAGATCATCGACGTGCGCCTGAAACGCGTCGAGTACGTCGAGCAGATCAACAACTCGGTGTACGAACGGATGAAGGCCGAGCGCCTGCGCGTGGCCAACGAGCTGCGCTCGACCGGTTCGGCGGCCTCGGAAACCATCCGCGCCGACGCCGACCGCCAGCGCACCGTGATCCTGGCCGAAGCGTTCCGCGACGCCGAGAACATCCGCGGCGAAGGCGACGCCAAGGCTTCGCAGATCTACGCCGAGGCATTCGGCCGCAATCCCGAGTTCTACAAGTTCTACCGCAGCCTGGAAGCGTACCGCACCACGTTCAAGAACCATGGCGACGTGATGGTGGTCGATCCGAGCTCGGACTTCTTCAAGTACTTCAAGAATTCCGGCACGGCCAGCCAGAAGTAACAGGGCAGGGCGCCCCGAGCGGCGCTCGCTCCCCGGGGCCCCGTCATTCCCGCTTGCGCGGGAGTGACGGCTCTGCTGCCACGGTGTATTTTTTACCTCCCCCCAGGCATTTTCGCGTAAAATATCAGGTTCGGCCTGTCACTTGTTGGCATGCAGCGCCTGCGCGCCTTGTTCGCTGGTGTTCACTGTTGTTCGCTTTTGTTCATCCATTAAATCTCCGTTCCCATGCCGAATTGGCTTTTGCCCGAGAATATCGCCGACGTTCTGCCGTCGGAAGCCCGCAAGATTGAAGAACTGCGTCGCCTGATGCTGGATAACTTCCGTCTGTACGGCTACGAAATGGTGATGCCGCCGCTGCTCGAATATCTCGAGTCGCTGCTCACCGGCGCCGGCGCCGACATCGACCTGCGCACCTTCAAACTGGTGGACCCGATCTCGGGCCGCCTGCTGGGCCTGCGCCCGGACATGACCACCCAAGTGGCGCGCATCGACGCCCACCTGCTCAACCGCGCCTCGGTCACGCGCCTGTGCTACGCCGGCAATGTGCTGCACACCCATCCGTCTGGCTTGCACGCCACCCGCGAACCGCTGCAGATCGGCGCCGAGATGTACGGCCACGCCGGCCTCGAAGCGGATGCCGAAATCCAGGAGCTGGCGCTGTCCACCCTGGCGCTGGCCGGCTTCGACCAGGTGCGGCTGGACCTGACCCACGTCGGCGTGCTGCGCGCCATCATCGAACACGATGGCGCCGCCGCCAAGGACGAAGCAGCGCTGTACCTGGCCCTGCGCGCCAAGGACGTGTCCGACCTGAAGGCGCGCACCGCGCGCTATGCCCCGGCCACGCGCGATGCGCTGCTGGCGCTGCCCAACCTGTACGGCGACATCGACGTGCTGAAAAAGGCGCGCGAAGTGCTGCCCGACCTGCCCGGCATTGCCAAGGCACTGGCCGAGCTGGCAGCGCTGGCGGCGTCCGCGCTGGGACGCGCCGAGGTTGCCATCGACCTGGCCGACCTGCGCGGTTATCAATACGAAAGCGGCGCGATGTTTGCGCTGTATGTGCCAGGCTTGCCGAACGCGGTGGCGCGCGGCGGCCGTTACGATCACGTAGGCGAAGCCTTTGGCCGGGCCCGTCCCGCCACCGGCTTCTCGCTCGACCTGCGCGAGCTGGCGCGCCTGTTACCCACTGCGGAACGCAAGCATTCGATCCGCGCACCGTGGGGCAACGCGCCGGAATTGAAAGAAAAAATCGCCGAGCTGCGCAAGTCCGGCGAAGTCGTGATCCAGAGTATGCCGGGTCACAGCAACGAGCTGGACGAGTTCGAGTGCGATCGCGCGCTGGTGCTCGACGATAACAGTAGTCAATGGATTCTTAAAAACTTAGGTTAGTGTGATGTCAAACAAAAACGCAAAGAACGTGGTCGTCATCGGCACCCAGTGGGGCGATGAAGGTAAAGGCAAGATCGTCGATTGGCTGACCGATCATGCACAAGGTGTGGTGCGCTTCCAGGGCGGCCACAACGCCGGCCACACGCTGGTCATCGGCGGCGTCAAAACTGCGCTGCAGCTGATCCCGTCGGGCATCATGCGCCCGGGCGTGGCCTGCTACATCGGTAACGGTGTGGTGGTGTCGGTGCCGGACGTGCTGCGCGAAATCGACAAGCTGGAAAAAGTCGGCGTCGAAGTCGCCTCGCGCCTGAAGGTGTCGGACGCTGCGCCCGTGATCCTGCCTTACCACTCGGCGCTGGACCTGGCCCGCGAAGCCAAGCGTGGCGAAGCGAAGATCGGCACCACCGGCAAGGGCATCGGCCCGGCCTACGAAGACAAGGTGGCCCGTCGCGCGATCCGCGTGGCCGACCTGCTCAACGAATCGCGCCTGGCGGAAAAGCTGGCCGAGAACCTCGACTACCACAACTTCGTGCTCGAACACTATCTGAAAGCACCGAAGGTCGATTACCAGAAAACCCTGGACGACGCGCTGGCCTATGTACCGCGCCTGCGCCCGATGGTGACCGATGTCTCGAGCGCGCTGTACGCCGCCCACAAGGCCGGTTCCAACCTGCTGTTCGAAGGCGCGCAAGGCTCGCTGCTCGACGTCGATCACGGCACCTATCCGTTCGTCACCTCGTCGAACTGCGTGGCCGGCAATGCCGCCGCCGGCGCCGGCGTCGGTCCGAACATGCTGCACTACATCATGGGCATCACCAAGGCCTACACCACCCGCGTCGGTTCCGGTCCGTTCCCGTCGGAACTGCCAACCGATGCCGGCGTCGGCCACCACCTGGCGCAGGTGGGCCACGAGTTCGGCACGGTGACCGGTCGCGCCCGCCGCTGCGGCTGGTTCGACGCTGCGCTGCTGCGCCGCTCGGTGCAAATCAACGGCGTCACCGGCATGTGCCTGACCAAGCTGGACGTGCTCGACGGTATCGAAACGCTGAAGCTGTGCACCGGCTACACCATCGATGGCGTGGCCGTGGACATCTTCCCGTCGGGCGCCGAAGAAGCGGCCCGCTGCGTGCCGGTGTACGAAGAAATGCCGGGCTGGAAAGAGAGCACGGTCGGCGCCAAGTCGATGGAAGCGCTGCCGGCCACGGCCCGCGCCTACATCAAGCGCATCGAAGAGTTGGTCGGCGTGCCGGTTGACATGGTTTCCACCGGCCCGGATCGCGAAGAGACGATCGTGCTGCGCCATCCTTTCGCCTGAGGACACACTATGAATACGCCACAAACCAACGACAAACACCTGTGGGTGAACTGGGATGAATACCACCGCCTGATCGAGCGCCTGGCGCTCAAGGTCTACGAGTCGGGCTGGAAATTCGACATGGTGCTGTGCCTGGCGCGCGGCGGCGTGCGTCCCGGCGACGTGTTCTCGCGCATCTTCGACGTGCCGCTGGCGATCCTGTCGACCAGCTCGTACCGCGAAGACAAGGGCACGACCCAGGGCGATCTCGACATTGCCAAGTACATGACCATGACCAAGGGCCCACTGTCGGGCAAGATCCTGCTGGTCGATGACCTGGCCGACTCGGGCGTCACCCTGACCAAGGTCATCAAGCACCTGCAGGACAACTTCGAAGGCGTGACCGAGGTGCGTTCGGCCGTGATCTGGACCAAGGGCTGCTCGAGCTTCCGGCCCGACTATCAGATGGAAGAACTGCCGCACAACCCGTGGATCCACCAGCCGTTCGAGGATTACGACGGCCTGCGTCCGCATCAGCTGGCCGCCTGGATCAAAAAAGGCGAATCCGCCCAGTAAGCGGTATCGAAAGGGAGCTTCGGCTCCCTTTTTCAATCCAAGAATAACAACATGACCCAAGACTTCTTTCAGACCTTCATCCTGCTGGTGCTGGTGACCGACCCTTTCGGTAACGTGCCGCTGTTTGCCAGCGTGCTCAACCCGGTGCCGGTGGCGCGCCGGCCGCGCATCGTGATCCGCGAGTGCGCGATCGCCTTCGGCCTGCTGCTGATCTTCATGTTCTTCGGCCGTCACTTCCTGGCCGCACTGCACCTGTCCGAGGTGGCGCTGCGCATCGGCGGCGCCCTGATCCTGCTGCTGATCTCGATCCGCATGATCTTCCCCCATCCCGATGGCGTACTGGGCCGTACTGACGGCGCCGAACCGTTCATCGTGCCGCTGGCCATTCCGGCGCTGGCCGGGCCGTCGGCGCTGGCGACGGTGCTGCTGTTCTCGAGCGACAGCACGGGCGAGGTGCTGACCCACGTGGCAGCGCTGGCGGCCGTGGCAGTCGTGTGGCTGGCCGTGTTCCTGTCGGCCGAACGCCTGCAGAAGGTGCTCGGTCCGCAAGTGATGACGGCCTTCGAACGGCTGATGGGGCTGATCCTGACGGCGATGTCGGTCGAGATGCTGCTGAGCGGAATCCGCGAATTCGTCAGGACGCTGTAGAGCAGGGACGGCGTCCCGGTTGAAAAAAAGACTGTACAGTGCGCAGAGAACGGCGCTACAGTGACTGAATCGACAATGTAAAACGATTTACATCGAATTGTCATTGTGTTGCGCCACCCGCCGCCGCCTCTGCCGCCGGCGCGGCGCCAGCCTCACCACTGTCAGCATAGCCGGCGTTCGCTGCAACGCCATGCCTGGTGATTTTTCGACCTACAAAACCAGGAGCATCCATGAAGAGCCTTGCCCGGCCCACCCCTGCCTGTCGCCCGTCCGCGCACGCAGCGTCCTTATTTGCGTCATCATCGGTACCGGTATCGGCACCGGTATCGGCACCAGTCTCGGCCGTACTGGCCGCCGCAGTCTCGGCCATCTTTGCAACCGGCCTGCTGCTGGCGCCCGCCGCGCACGCCCAGCTCAGCACCGCCACCATCCAGGGCCAGGTGGCCAGCGGCGCCGCTCCGTCGGCCGGCGCTGCCGTCTCGGCCACCAATGAACTCAACGGTTACAAGTACCAGACCACCACCCGCGCCGATGGCAGCTATGTGCTGACCGGCGTCGCGCCCGGCACCTACCGCCTGCGCGTCGGCGAACAGCAGGCCGAGCTGGTAACAGTCGCGGTCGGCCAGATCAGCCAGGTCAACCTGCAGGTGCAAGGCGGGGTGCAGCAGGTGGTCATCACCGGCTCGGCGTCGCGCCGCGATGTGACCGGCTCGGAAGTGGGCACGTCGGTGTCGCGCCAGCAGATCGAGAAGCTGCCGCAGGTGACGCGCAATTTCCTGTCGTTTGCCGACCTGGCGCCCGGCGTGCGTTTCGACGTGGACACGGCCGGCAACGTCAAGATGCAAAGCGGTGCCCAGGGCCGCGACAACGTCAACGTGTTCATCGACGGCGTCAGCCAGAAGAACAACATCCTGCGCGGCGGCGTGTCCGGGCTCGATTCGAGCCGGGGCAATCCGTTCCCGTAGTCGGCGGTGGCCGAGTACAAGGCGCCACCTATACCTACAGCCGCGGCGAGACCACGAACAAGGAGTGGACCGACGATGTCTTCAACTGGACGTACGGCCGCTACGCCCAGGCCTGGAATCCGTCGACCAATGTCGAGAAGCACCGGCTGGTGGTGGCCGGGGTGGCGGACGGCGTGCTGCCGTTCGGCCTGATGTTGTCGGGGAAGGTGACCGTCGGTTCCGGCCTGCCGTACCGGATCACCGACTGCTCGCAGGGCTTCGACAGCTGCGTCTCCGCCAAAGGCCAGAGCGGCAACTTCCGCCAGGTGGACGTGGGCCTGGCCAAGGAAGTCAAGTTCGCCTTCGGCGCCCTGTCGCTGCGCGCGGACGTGCTCAACCTGTTCAACAGCATCAACTACGGCGGCTACGACGGCTGGGCCGGCGGGCCGGGCAACCCGAGCAACCGCTTCGGCGGCGACAACGCCAACCTCGGCGTGCCCAATGCGATGGGCGGCCCGATGCGCACCATGAAATTCAGCGCGCGCTACGCGTTCTGATCCTGCTGCGGCTGGCGGTTCGGCGGCATCCGGCATGCCACCGGCGCGCGCGTGAAGGCGCCCGCGCTCCCTGGCTTATGCGGCGCCGCGCCAGGCCCCATGCGGGGTAAGCTGTGGGTGCTGGCTGTCAGCCTGTCAGCTCGTCAGCCTGTGAGTCTTTAGACCGGAGAATCCGATGCGTTGCCTGCTCGCCGTGCCCCTGTTGCTGTTTTGTGCGGTGGTCCGCGCCGTGGTGCCGGCTGCGGATTTCGTCACGCGCGAGGTGACGCTCGATGTCGGCGGCGGCACGCTGCGTGGTACCGAACTGGCGCCCGCCGCAGTGGCGGCGGCAGGGAAGGAATTGGCAAGGGTGCCGGTGGTGGTGCTGCATCCGGGCTCCGGTCCCACCGACCGCAACGGCAACAGCGTCGCGCTGCCGGGCGCCAATGACAGCCTGAAGATGCTGGCCGAAGGACTCGCTGCGCGCGGCATCGCGTCGGTGCGGTACGACAAGCGGCTGATCGCGGCCAGCGTCTCGCCGCAGTGGACCGAGGCCGACGTGCGCTTCGACGACTACATCAACGATGCGGTGGCCTGGATCCGCCAGCTCAAAACCGATCCGCGCTTTTCAAAGGTGGTGATGGTCGGCCACAGCGAAGGCGCGCAGATTGCGGCGGGCGCCTGCCGGCGCGGCGCCACCGACGGCTGCGTGGAGATTGCCGGCATCGGGCGCAGTGTCGACCAGGTGCTCGACGAGCAGCTCAAGCCCCATCTGAGTCCCGAGCTGTTCGCGCAGCACCGTCGCATCGTGACGTCGCTCAAGGAAGGCAAGCTGGCCGACGCGGTGCCGCCCGAGCTGATGATGTTGTACCGGCCTTCGGTGCAGCCGTACCTGATTTCGTCGCTGCGCCATGATCCGCTGGCGGCGATCGCCGCCCTGACGATGCCGGTGCTGATCGTGCAGGGCACGTCCGACCTGCAGGTGAAAGTGGCCGACGCCCAAGCGCTGGCCAGGGCGCAGCCGTCCGCCAGGCTGGTGATCGTCGACGGCATGAACCATCTGCTGAAAATGGTCGGCGACGACCAGGCGCTGCAGGTCGCGTCGTACCGCAGCAATGCGCTGCCGGTGGCGCCGCAGCTGCTCGACGCGGTCGCCGGCTTCGTGCAGGGACTGTAGACCCGCAGCTCAGCGGTCTCTGCGCTCCACGCGGCCATCGACGTGGCGCGCAAAGCGGGTGGGGTCGTCGCCGTGGACCGGCATCGGATCGGGCCATGGCCAGCCGCCGAAACCGGTGCGCTGGTAGTCGGCGTGGGCCTGCCGGATTTCCTGCTCGCTGTTCATCACGAACGGGCCGGCCTGCACCACGCGCTCGCCGATCGGACGGCCTTGCAGCACTAAAAACTGCGCCGGCCTGGCGCCGTTTTTCAGCAGCAGCGGCACGTCGGTGCGCAGGTCGTTGGCGCTGCGGGCAGCCAGCGCCTCGCCACCGACGGTGGCGCCGTCGCCGTCGAAGTAGTACAGCGCGCGCTTGGTCCGGGCGCCCTGGGTGGGCGGCAGCGTCCATGCGGCGCCCGGTTCCATCGTGATGACCCAGATCGCCACGTCGCTTTCGTCAGCGGCCGCCCACGAATCGGGCGGCGGCGCCAGCGGCGTGACGCCGGCCAGCTTGCCGGCCACGCACATGATCTCGGTGCGCGCGCCGGCGGCATCGGCCACCACCTGGCGCGGCACGTCTTCGGACCACAGCATGGTGAAGTGCGGCTCGACCAGCTTGCTGCGGGCGGGCAGGTTGAGCCAGATCTGGAACAGCTCGAGCGGATTGTCGGCGTCGGTCTTGAGCAGCGGGAACATCTCGGAATGGACCACGCCGCGACCGGCCGTCAGCCACTGCACGTCGCCGGCGCCGAAGCGCGCAGCCGCGCCCAGCGAGTCGGCATGATCGATCAGGCCCCGGCGCACGATGGTGACGGTCTCGAAGCCGCGGTGCGGGTGGCCGGGAAAGCCCGGCACCTGCTCGCCGTGGTACATATTCCAGCCATCGACGCTGGCGAAATCCTGGCCGATCTGGCGCCCCGACAGCGCCGCTGCCGGACCGAACTTGCCGTTACCCTTGGGGTAGCCGTCGACATGGTGGACGCAGAACAGGAAGGGGTCCATGGTGGCCCAGGGCATGCCCAGTGGGGCGCTACCTAAAATTACTTGCATGGTGTTGACCTTTATGACGGCAGCGTATCGGCACCGGGCGCGCCGAACAGCTGCTTTTTGAGCCCGTGGAGCTGGTCGCGCACTTGCGCGGCTTTTTCGAATTCGAGATTCTTGGCGTGATCGACCATGGCTTTTTCGAGGCGCTTGATCTCCTTGGCGATCTGCTTTTCGCTCATCGACTCGTACTTGGCCGAGTCCTGCGCCACCGCCAGTTCTTCCTTGGCCTCGGACGTGCTGTACACGCCGTCGATCATGTCCTTGATCTTCTTGTTGACGCCGCGCGGCACGATGCCGTTGGCGGTGTTGAAGGCGATCTGCTTGGCGCGCCGGCGCTCGGTTTCGCCGATGGCGCGTTCCATCGACTCGGTCATGCGGTCCGCGTACAGCAGCGCCACGCCGTTCAGGTTACGCGCGGCGCGGCCGATGGTCTGGATCAGCGAGCGCTCGGAGCGCAGGAAGCCTTCCTTGTCGGCGTCGAGAATCGCCACCAGCGACACCTCGGGCAAGTCCAGGCCCTCGCGCAGCAGGTTGATCCCGACCAGCACGTCGAAGGTGCCCAGGCGCAGGTCGCGCAGCAGCTCGACCCGCTCCACCGTTTCGATATCGCTGTGCAGGTAACGGACCTTGACGCCATGGTCGCTCAGGTATTCGGTCAGCTGCTCGGACATGCGCTTGGTCAGCGTGGTCACCAGCACCCGCTCGTTCTTGGCCACGCGGTCGGTGATTTCGGACATCAGGTCGTCCACCTGCGAGCTGGCCGGACGCACGATGATCTGCGGGTCCACCAGCCCGGTGGGGCGCACCACCTGCTCGACCACCTGGTCGGCGTGGGCCGTTTCGTACTCGGCCGGGGTGGCCGAGACGAACACGGTCTGGCGCATCTTCTGCTCGAATTCCTCGAATTTCAGCGGCCGGTTGTCGAGCGCCGACGGCAGGCGGAAGCCGTAATCGACCAGGTTGGTCTTGCGCGAACGGTCGCCGTTGTACATGGCGCTCAGCTGGCCGATCAGCACGTGCGACTCGTCCATGAACATCAGCGCATCCTTGGGCAGGTAATCGACCAGGGTCGGCGGCGGTTCGCCGGGCATGGCGCCGCTCAGGTGGCGCGAGTAGTTCTCGATGCCCTTGGTAAAACCGATTTCCTGCATCATCTCGAGGTCGAAGCGGGTGCGCTGCTCCAGGCGCTGTTCCTCGATCAGCTTGCTTTCGTTGCGGAAGAATTCGAGGCGGTCGCGCAGTTCGAGCTTGATCGATTCGATCGCGCGCAGCACGGTCGAACGCGGCGTGACGTAGTGCGAGCCCGGATAGACGGTGAAGCGCGGGATCTTCTGCTTGACGCGGCCCGTGAGCGGATCGAACAGCTGGATCGATTCGAGCTGGTCGTCGAACAGGTCGAGGCGCACGGCCAGGTCGGCATTCTCGGCCGGGAAGATGTCGAGCGTATCGCCGCGCACGCGGAAGGTGCCGCGCCCGAAATCGACCTCGTTGCGCGTGTACTGCATCTGGATCAGGCGCGCGATGATGTCGCGCTGCGAGACGCGGTCCTTGGCGCGCAGCGTCAGAATCATCTGGTGGTATTCGTTCGGATTACCGATACCGTAGATGGCCGAGACGGTGGCGACGATCACCACGTCGCGCCGCTCCATCAGCGACTTGGTGCACGACAGGCGCATCTGCTCGATATGCTCGTTGATCGACGAGTCCTTTTCGATGAACAGGTCGCGCTGCGGCACGTAGGCTTCCGGCTGGTAGTAATCGTAGTACGAGACGAAGTATTCGACCGCGTTTTCGGGGAAGAACTCCTTGAACTCCGAGTACAGCTGCGCGGCCAGCGTCTTGTTGGGCGCGAACACGATGGCGGGACGGCCCTGGCGCGCGATCACGTTGGCCATGGTGTAGGTCTTGCCGGAACCGGTCACGCCGAGCAGGGTCTGGAAGAACAGGCCGTCGTTGATGCCCTCGCACAGCTCGTCGATCGCGGTGGGCTGGTCGCCGGCCGGCGGGAACGGCTGGTGCAGCTTGTAGGGCGAGTCGGGGAAGGTGACCACGGTTGCGGTGGAAGTCTCTACTACGGGTAATTCAGCCATCTTGTACCGACCTTTGCTAAAATGACGGCCTGCCAGCGGCCTAATATTCGGATACTAGTAAGGGGCGCTGTCAAAATTTTCCACTGCGAACCGCTCTCAATCGAATCCAATCTTATCATGACGAATACTAGCTTGTTCAGTGCCATCGACATGGCGCCACGCGACCCGATCCTGGGCATCACCGAAGCGTTCAACGCCGACCAGAACCCAGCCAAGATCAATCTCGGCGTCGGCGTTTACTATGACGACAATGGCAAGGTGCCGCTGTTGGCTTGCGTACAAAAAGCGGAGGAAATCCTGATCGCCGCACCGGCGCCGCGCACCTACCTGCCCATCGAAGGCCTGGCTGCCTACGACAAGGCGGTGCAAGAGCTGGTATTTGGCGCCGACAGCGCGGTAATTCAAGAGAAGCGTGCGATCACCGTGCAAGCCATCGGCGGCACCGGCGCCCTGAAGATCGGTGCCGACTTCCTCAAGCGCTTCGCCCCGGACGCGCAGGTCTATATCAGCGATCCGAGCTGGGAAAACCACCGCGCGCTGTTCGAGAGCGCCGGCTTCACCGTCAACAACTACCGCTACTACGACCCGGCCACGCACGGCGTCGATTTCGCCGGCATGCTGGCCGACCTCCAGGCCATGCCGGCCGGTTCCATCGTGCTGCTGCACGCGTGCTGCCACAACCCGACCGGCGCCGACCTGACGTCCGCCCAGTGGGATGACGTGATCGCAGCCGTCACCAAGCGCGGCCTGGTGCCGTTTCTCGACATGGCCTACCAGGGCTTCGGCGCCGGCATCGCCGAAGACGGCGCCGTGGTGCGCCGCTTTGCCGACGCCGGCGGTCCGCTGCTGGTGTCGAACTCGTTCTCGAAATCGTTCTCGCTGTACGGCGAGCGGGTGGGCGCACTGAGCGTGGTGGCCGCCAGCGGCGACGAAGCGGCGCGCCTGATGTCGCAACTCAAGCGCGTGGTGCGCACCAACTATTCGAACCCGCCGGTCCATGGCGGCAAGGTGGTGGCCACCGTGCTGACCACGCCGGAACTGCGCCAGTTGTGGGAAGACGAACTGGCCGGCATGCGCGTGCGCATCAAGCAGATGCGCGAAGCGTTCGTCGCCAAGCTCAAGGCCAAGGCGCCGGCGCACGACTTCGACTTCGTGCGCGACCAGGTCGGCATGTTCTCGTACTCGGGCCTGACCAAGGGCCAGGTCGGCAAGCTGCGCGAACAATCGATTTACGCCGTGGACACGGGCCGCATTTGCGTGGCTGCGCTCAATTCGCGCAACATCGATACCGTTATTGACGCCATCGCCAAAGTACTCTAAACTCTTGCTTCTTCGGATCGCGCCAGCGTGATTCGAAAGGGCAACAGGACATACCACCAAGAATTGCGCTAAAAGAAATCTTTCTTGAAAGCGCGAACTAAACAGTATAAAATGTTGCCTCTTTTCCCTGATAGCTCAGTCGGTAGAGCGACGGACTGTTAATCCGCAGGTCCCTGGTTCGAGTCCAGGTCGGGGAGCCAGAATTTCGATGCCTGCACAGTCGCAGCAGGCACCGGCAGTACCGAGCGACGCAATTCCCTGATAGCTCAGTCGGTAGAGCGACGGACTGTTAATCCGCAGGTCCCTGGTTCGAGTCCAGGTCGGGGAGCCAGAATACAAGAAGGCCACGTTGAAAAACGTGGCCTTTTTTCGTTTACCTGACGCTCAGACTCTGACAGTGGAGCTCGAGTGCAGTCGGATCGGTGTCCGTTAATTTGCCTAAAGACGGTACCGGGAGTTAGATGACGTTTGAAAATCAAACCCGGTGCCGAGCGATGGACCGAGGTTCACAGACTTTGCATTTCGGCACAAATGTTTCGTGAAAACGCAGGTATCGGTGGACGTAAATCTTGCATCTGGTTATTCTGCGTACATGCTGATTGCGCGGAGCGCAGACGTGACAAGCTTTAACATTGAAAAGGTCAACAGAGGTTCACCATGAGTTTTGATAAAGAAACGGTTGTGTACGGCACCGAGGATGTGCTGAAAAGCTTGTGCGATTCCGTGTCGCGCGTGATCAACGTGGCCACGCAGAGCAAAGTGAATTACTCGGGCATGGTGCAGCGTATTACCAAGATCGGCCTGAAGCCCGACATCGGCTGTTTCGTGCTGTTCGACGGCGGTTTCACCGGCCTGGTCGTGCTCAATTTCAGCGCCGCCACCGCCATGGAAATCTACGAACGCTACATGCTGACCATGGGTATGCCGAAGTCGGAACTGGCCACCGCGCACACCTCGGACGAAGTATCGAACATCATGGGCGAGCTGATGAACCAGATCGTCGGCGACTTCACCGGCAAGGTGCGCCGCGAGCTGCAAACCAACATCACCCAGAACCAGCCGAAGATGCTGGTGCTCAACAAGCAGGTGATGCTCAATGTCGATACCCCGCTGGACCGCCCGGAAATCCGCCGCGTCACGTTCTACACCGAGAAAAACAACATCTTCTACCTCGAGCTGGCGATCGACCGCACCGAGTTCATCCGTCTGCACGACTTCGACGCCAACGAGGACATGGATGCCGATGCGCTGATGGCGGCCGAGCAGGCCAAGGGCGGCAAACCGGCGCCGGCGCAGGAAGACGACGCCGACGACAACTCCGACCTGTTGCGTTCGCTGGGCATGTAAGGCGGACAGCAAGCGCGCCAGCTGTTGTGTTTTCCACACAATCGATGCGCGTTGCACAAAAAAAGTCGCACCCAATCGACTGCCGATGATCGTATAAACAATATTATTTTTAACGCCAACAGGCGCCCCGCTGCAGAGCCGGGCGCCTTTTTGTCGTCTGCGCACACCCGATGTGTACCGAATATCTAACACTTCGGTCTCCCGGTCATATATTCGGCTTGCAATACCACCTATCAATGAAAGAAAATACCGCCTTTCTTAAAGCCGGTGCATTCTAGACATCTTCAAGATGCGTTGCCCGCTTGAACCGGCATGGTCGCGACAGATGAACAGCCGGATGCCAGACCACCAAAGAGAAGACAGGAGACACTGTTTTGCACTCTTTTTGCACTCTTTTGCTAGCCAATTAAACCGGGAACTCGAATGATCAAACTGTCCAAGATGCACAAACGCCTGCTGGCGCTGAGCGCTGTCATGCCGATCGGCGCCGCCGTGGCGCAGACCGCTACCGAACCACAACTGGAAACCGTCGTGGTGACCGCTCAGCGCCGTGCTGAAAACATCAAGGACGTGCCGGTCTCGGTGACCATGCTCAAGGACGAGCGCCTCGACGTGATGCTGTCGGGCGGCCAGGACATCCGCGTGCTGGCCAGCAAAGTGCCATCGCTGAACATCGAATCGTCGAACGGCCGCACCTTCCCGCGCTTCTACATCCGCGGTTACGGCAATACCGACTTCAACGCCTTCGCCTCGCAGCCGGTGTCGCTCGTGTACGACGACGTGGTCCAGGAAAACGGCATCCTGAAAGGTTTCCCGATGTTCGACCTGGCCGGCGTGGAAGTCCTGCGCGGTCCGCAAGGCACGCTGTTCGGCCGCAACACGCCAGCCGGCGTGGTCAAGTTCGAGTCGGCCAAGCCGAACCTGGACAAGGTCGAAGGGTATTACAGCCTGTCCGCCGCCACCCACAACACCATCAACGTCGAAGCAGCCGCCAACGTGCCGCTGTCGAACGAATGGGCCATGCGCGTGTCGACCCTGCGCCAGCACCGCGACGACTTCGTCGACAACACCTTCACCGGTGACAAGGATTCGCTGGAAGGCTACAACGAACACGCCGAGCGCGTGCAGTTCCTGTACAAGCCGAGCACTACCTTCAACGCGCTGTTCAACGTGCACTCGCGCTCGACCACCGGCAGCGCGCGCCTGTTCCGTGCCAACCTGATCAAGAAGGGCACCAACGACTTCGCCGACGGCTACGACTTCACCAAGATCGGTACCGATACCCCGAACGGCCAGCACCTGCGCACCAACGGCGGCAATGTGCGCCTGACCTGGGACCTCGGCGCGGTCAAGCTGTTCTCGATCACCGGCTACGAAGGCGTGGACGATTACCTGAGCCGTGGCGACATCGACGGCGGCCACGTCGGCGATCCGGCCATCCCGTTCCCGGTCGCTACTGCCGGCGGCCTGAGCTACCTGAAGCAGTACACCCAGGAATTCCGCGTCGAATCGAAAAACGCCGGCCCGCTCAACTGGCAGACCGGTGTGTACTGGTTCAAGGAAAGTGCCGAAGGCCTGACCGACAACTACGACACTGCAGGCGTGCGTACCTCGCACCTGGTGAGCCACCAGAACAATACCGCCAAGGCCATCTTCGGTTCCGTCACCTACGACCTGAGCAGCGACCTGGTGCTGCGTGGCGGCGTGCGCTACACGAACGACAAGAAAGACTTCCGCACCGTTACCAACATCAATGTGCAGCAAGTCGGGCCGAGCACGGCAGAGGCCGACAAGAGCAAGGCCAACTGGGACGCCAGCCTGACCTACAAGGTCAACCCGGACGTCAACACCTACGTGCGCGTGGCCACCGGCTTCCGTGCGCCGAGTATCGCCGCAGCATCGGCTGCCGTGCCGATCACCGTGGCCGATGCGGAAACCATCACCTCGTACGAAGCCGGTGTCAAGGCCGACCTGTTCAACCGCCGCGCCCGCGCCAACTTCAGCGTGTACAACTACGAAGTCAAGAACCAGCAGCTGACCGTGGTCGGCGGCCAGTCCAATGCCAACCAGCTGATCAATGCAGCCAAGACCAGCGGCCGCGGCGTGGAAGCGGACTTCGAAGCCTTCATCACCCCGGCGTTCAAGGTCACGGCAGGCGGTTCGTACAACTTCACCGAGATCAAGGACCCGTCGCTGCGCGTGGCGCCTTGCCGGTCGTGCACCGTGACCAACCCGCTGGACGGCAAGAACGTCATCATCAACGGCAACCCGCTGCCGCAGGCGCCGAAGTACACGGTCAACGCCACCGCCCGCTATAACTGGGCGCTGGAAAACGGCAACCTGTTCGTGCTGACCGACTGGGCCTACCGCAGCAAGATCAACTTCTTCCTGTACGAGTCGAAAGAGTTCACCGGCAAGGCGATGGTCGAAGGCGGCCTGCGCGTCGGCTACAACTGGGATGGCGGCAAGTATGAAGTGGCAGCATTCGGCCGCAACATCACCAACACCGAGCGCATCATCGGCGGCATCGACTTCAACAACCTGACCGGTTTCGTGAACGAGCCGCGCCAGTTCGGCGTCCAGTTCCGCGGCAATTTCTAAAATTCGCCGCTCGGCATAGACAGCCGATCCTGGGCCGTATATAATGCGGCCTCTTTTCCCTGATAGCTCAGTCGGTAGAGCGACGGACTGTTAATCCGCAGGTCCCTGGTTCGAGTCCAGGTCGGGGAGCCAGAACATGCAGCACCTGAAAAAGCCCAGCCCTTAGCGGTTGGGCTTTTTGTTTGGCGCACCGCTGTCCAGCGGCGGTTGCCGCCAACCCAGCACGGCAGCGAGCAGCAGCGCGCCTGCCGACGCCATCAAGCCGCGCTCGAGTCCTGCCGGCCCGTCGGCAATCCAGCCGATCATGCTCGGCCCGACAATTTGTCCCAGTGCGAAGGCAGTGGTAAACGCGCTGATGCCAGCCGGCCACGCCGCCTGCGGCAGGTTGTGCCGCACCAGCGCGGTGGTGGACGCCACCACCGACAGAAACACGCCGCCGAACACCAGCCCCGACACGAAGACCACCGGCGCTGCACTGGTGAGCGCCGGCAAGATCGTCACGACGCCGAGCAGGGCGTTGAGGATGGCCAGCGATTCGCCGCCCCGGAACCGGTCGAGCATGCGCGCCCAGATGCGCGACGAGGCCACCACGGCCAGCCCCAGCAGCGCATAGAAGACGGTGATGAGCCCGGCCTGCATGCCTTGCTGCTTCAACAGCGCCACCACGAAAGTCATGTAACCGATATAGCCGACGCCGAACATGCAATAGCTGCCGAGGCCGAAAGCAAGATCGCGTACCGCAAACGGACGCGCACCGGCAGGCGCTGGCGCAGCGGCGTCGATGGCGGCGACCGGGCGCGCCATGATGACGGTGGCCAGCAGGCACACCACCGCCATCGCCCACCATGCCCATTGCCACAGGTGGGGCGCCTGCTGCTGGCGCGCCAGCGCCATCGCGGCCGGTACCAGCAGGGCCGACAGCGCGATGCCGATGCCGGTGCCGCCGTAATACAGTCCGATGATCAGGCCGGCGCGGTTGCCGTGCCGCGCCCCCAGCCGCGCCGCCAGCAGGCCGCCGGCGATGAAGATGACGGCACTGGCGATGCCTGCCGCCAGGCGCTGGACCGCGAGCAGCGTGGCGTCGGTGGTGCAGCCTGCCGCCAGCATCACCAGGCTGGCGGCAACGGCGCCCGCCATCAGCAGATGCCAGGCGCCGGCCCGTCGCAGCAGCGCCGGCGCGCACAGGGCGCCGATGAAGTAGCCGAGCGCGTTAAAGGTATTCATCGACCCGGCCAGCAAATACGACCAACCGAGATCGTCGCGCATCGGCGGCAGCAACAGGCCGTACGAGAACCGGCTCAAGCCCAGCGCAATCGCCGCGCCCAGCGAGAGGGCGGCGGCGGTCAGCAGCGGCGAGCGGGGCGTGGAAGTGCTGGGTTGATCCGGGGGCATGGGCGTGGCCTTTCAACGGGCTGGCGACAGGCGCGAAGTGCGCGCTGTACAAGCTGCCTCATTGTGCCACCGCGCCGGGCAAGACGACCAGCAGCGGCGGTTGCGGCGCCGCGTGATCGAACAGGCAGGTGTCATCACACCATGTCCTTGATAGTTGCGTAACCGCAATTTTCACAAAGTTGCCTTGAGGAATAATGGGTGCCTGTCCCACCGTTTGGCAAAGGAGAATGCGATGCGCCCGACCACCAACCGCTTGCCCGTTTTACCGTTCACGACGCTGACCCTGATCGGCGCCTTTACCGGCCTGGTGCTGGTGTCAGCCTGCGCCAACGATGGCGAAAAAGTGCGGCCCGAGCCGCCCAAGGTGGCGCCGCTGAGCGCCGTGCTGTCCGACGCCAGCGTGGCGCTCAAGGCAGGGCAGGCCGACAAGGCGCAGGCGCTGCTCAGGCAAGCCGCCACCAGCTATCCGGCCGACAAGGCGCCGTGGCTGCAGCTGGCGCAGATCAAGTTCGACCGCGCCAGCTACGGCGAAGCCATTACCAATGCCCAGGAAGCGCTGCGCCGCGATCCGGCCGACAAGCTGGCCTACAGCATCGCCGCCGCCAGCGGCCTGCGTGTATCGGCCACGGCGCTGTCGCAGCTCGGCGCGCAGAACGATCTCGCAGGGCCGCTGCGCAGCGAGGCGCAGGAAATGGCCAGGCTGCTGCGCACCACGCTGCGCGACGAGCCGCCGGCGCCCGGCGCCGCGCTGCCGGGACGCGTCAAGGGCGGCGCGGCCGCGCGCAAGGGGGCGGCAAAAAACCAGCCGAACGACAGCGATCCTTTCGACAGCCTGAAATAGGTCCGCGGCCAGCACGCGCCACGGCAGCGCAAGTCCCATCCGAGTCCAATCCCCGCTACAGGAGCATGGCATGGCAATCGACGTCTATCTGCAAATCGATGGTATCAAGGGCGAGTCGGGCGACGACCGTCACAGGGAATGGATCGAGTGTCAGGCGGTCAGCTTCGGGGTCGATCAGCCGCGTTCCGCGACTGCGTCCACCGCCGGCGGCCACACGGCCGAACGCTGCGAGCACCGCGACATCGTGTTCTCCAAGCTGGCCGATTTGTCCTCGCCCGTGCTGCTGCAAACCTGCGCCGCCGGCCGCACCATCGCCAAGGCCAAGTTCGAGTTCATGCGTGCCGATGCACAGGGAGAGCGCGTGAAGTATTACGAGATCGAGATCGAAAACGTGCTGATCGGCGCGGTCCATCCGAGCGTGGTGCAGGGCGACATCCTGACCGAGCAGGTGTCGCTCAAATTCTCCAAGATCAAGTGGCGTTATACCCAACAAAAAACCGGCGGCGGCGCCGGCGGCAACAGCTCGGGCGGCTGGGATCTGGCGGCCAACCGGATCGTGTAGATGGCGGGCTCGGCAAGGGCGCGGCCTGCGCGGCGCGGCCACGCCGGCCCTGTCATCCCACGTCTGATCACTCACCGTTACAACAGTGCTGCATCGCACGATCGAATTTCTCTTTCCTTCTTGTAACATTTTTGCCGAACGGTGCTAGCATGGACTCGACTGTTTTCCGAAGGAGTCCACCATGAAAAATCTGAACATCGGCACGCGTCTCGGATGTGGTTTTGCGCTGGTCCTGGTGCTGCTCACGGCGATGACCGTGATCGGCATCCTGCGCCTGAGCGCGGCCAGCGCGCTGACCGATCACATGATCGACGTGAAAATCCGCGACCAGCGCCTGATCGCCGAGTGGACCCAGATCGTCGAAGTCAACGCCGCCCGCACTATGGGGGCCTGGATGGTGGCCGACGCTGGCGACCAGAAAATGATCGAAGGCCTGATGTCCGCCTCATCGGCGCGCGCCACCGCGATCCAGGACCGCATCGGCGCTGCCATCAGCGACGAGGAACTGCGGCCGCTGTTCCAGGCGGTGGTCGATACCCGCAAGGCCTACACCGCCTCGCGCAAGGCAGTCTTTGCGGCCAAGGCGGCCGGCGACCTGGCGCTGGGCAAGCAGATTTTCGACGGCAAGATGGCGCAGGACCGCACGGCCTACCTGGGCGCGCTCGACAACTTCGGCAGGCAGCAGGGGGCGCTGCTCGACGCCACCGCCACCGTGATCCGCGAGCAGTACGCCAGCGGCCGCACGCTGCTGGTGCTGCTCGGCCTGGCCGCCATCGTGCTGGGCGTGACCGCCGCATGGTGGATCACGCGCACCATCACGCAGCCGATCAATGCGGCGCTGCGGGTTGCGGAAACCGTGTCGGCGGGCGATCTCACCAGCGAGATCCACGTCACCAGTACCGATGAAACGGGGCAGCTGATGAATGCCCTGAAGGTCATGAATACCAACCTGGTGGACATCGTGGCCCAGGTGCGCACCGGCACCGACCTGATCGCCACCGCGTCCACCGAGATCGCCGCCGGCAACCAGGACCTGTCCTCGCGCACCGAGCAGCAGGCCAGCTCGCTCGAGGAAACCGCGTCGTCGATGGAGGAGCTGACCTCGACCGTCAAATTCAATGCCGAGAATGCGCGCCAGGCCAACGAGCTGGCGATCAGCGCTTCGCACATCGCCAGCCGCGGCGGCGCGGTGGTGGGCGAGGTGGTCGACACCATGGGCTCGATCAACGATTCGTCGCGCAAGATCGTCGAGATCATCGCCGTCATCGACGGCATCGCTTTCCAGACCAATATCCTGGCGCTCAATGCGGCGGTGGAGGCGGCGCGCGCCGGCGAACAGGGACGCGGCTTTGCCGTGGTGGCCTCGGAAGTGCGCAACCTGGCGCAGCGCTCGGCAGCGGCGGCCAAGGATATCAAGGACCTCATCGACGACTCGGTGCAAAAAGTGGCGCAGGGCTCGGCGCTGGTGGACAAGGCCGGCCAGACCATGGCCGAAATCGTCACCAGCATCGGCCGCGTGACGCAGATCATGACCCAGATCAGCAACGCCAGCGACGAGCAAAGCGCAGGCATCGCCCAGGTGAATGACGCGATCACCCAGATGGACCAGGTGACCCAGCAGAACGCCGCGCTGGTCGAGCAGGCGGCAGCGGCGGCCGAGTCGATGCAGCAGCAGTCGGCCAAGCTGGCCGACGTGGTAGGGGTGTTCAAGCTCGGTGGCGCTGCCGCTGTCGCCACCCCTGTGGCGCTGCATGCTGCTGGCGCCGGGCGGCGCACCGAAGCCCGCGTGCCCGCGCTTCGGTACAATGCCGGTCCATGACCACCCGTACCCGCAGCACTGCTAGCACCGATTCCGCCACCGCATCGTCCGCCACCGCATCGTCTATCAACACGTCGTCCGCCCGGCAGCAATGCCAGGCGTGCCTGCGTCCGCAGCGCACCTGCATCTGCCGCTGGGTGACAACGCTGGCGCCGCAGGTGGAAGTGCTGGTGCTGCAGCATCCGATGGAGGTGGCCAACGCCAAGGGCAGTGCGCGGCTGCTGCATCTGTGCTTGGCCGGCAGCCGGCTGGAAACGGGCGAAGCGTTCGAACCCGGCCGGCTGCACGCCTTGCTGGCGGGCGAGCGCCGCAACGTGCTACTGTACCCGGAGACGGCAGAAGAGAAATCGCTTGGTGTTGCCACGCCGCCACCGTTCGACCGCGCCTGGCTGGCAACCCCGCAGCAGCTGCGGCTGGTGGTGCTCGACGGCACCTGGCGCAAGAGCCGCAAGATGCTGTATCTGAATCCGCTGCTGCAGGCGCTGCCCCGTCTGCCGTTGACCGGCACGCCGCCTTCGCACTATTTGATCCGCAAGGCCCACCTGCCGGACCAGCTCTCGACGCTGGAGGCGACCGCCTATGCGCTGGCGCAGCTCGAAGGCGCGCCGGAACGCTACGCGCCGCTGATCGCCGCCTTCGACGGCTTCGTGGCGCAGCAGGCAGCTTATTTGCCCGCCAGTTTGTCTGCTAATTTGCCTGCCAGTTTCTCTGCCAATTCGCCCGCCTGAGTGCAGGCATCAATGCCGGCTTGCTGTGGGCCGAACCGGCCGCTCAGCTGCTTCTCAACTGCCTCTCAACATTCCCCGCAACGGCCCCCGTAACTGCCGACGAAACTGTCGACGAAACTGCCAACGAAACCGCCGATCAGGCCAGCAGCTTCAAGCCCGGCGGCAGCGCCTCGCCCAGCATGCGCTGGGCGTCGGCGTGATCTAGTTGCACCACCTCGCGCACCATGGCGCTCCAGTTGGCGGGTGCGCCCACGGCGGCCAGCCGGCGCAAGATCTCGGCGCGCAGCGGGTCGTCGATATCGCGCGTGCGGTCGCCCGTCCTGCGCGCCAGGTGGGCAGCGGCAAAGCCGGCCGGCTCCACCTTTTTCCAGTCCAGCGCCAGGATCGCCGCCAGCCATTGCGCCACCGTGCTGGCGTCCACCACGTCGTGCGCGCTGCCGTGAAACGGCTGGCGCGCCCCCACCCGCGACAGCCCCCACAGGAAGCGCGCCTGGGTGGCTTCGGCCTTGCCGCCGTTGGCGGCGCCGGCGCGGGTCTTGTTGAGCGCGGCCTTGGCGGCGGCGCGCGTGGCAGCGTCGAGCCGGTCCAGCATCCAGGCGCCGATTTCCGCCTTGTAGTTGCCGGGAATGCGTTCGAGCGAAGCGCCCAGGCGCAGCATGTCTTCCTCGCTGCCGTCCACCAGCGTGTGCGGCCGGCGGCCCCGTTCTTGGGCGTCGGCCTGCACATTGAAAGCGAAATCGTCGAGCACGCGCAGTTGCGCAGCGACTGGCAGGCCGCCGGCCACGCGGCGCCACAGCGTCCACCACTCGGTGCGGACCTGGCCGTCGCCGTGATGCTGCACACCGGTGTCGTAGCAGGTCCAGAGCTGCTCGATGCGCCAGTCGTCGAGCGGATGGCCGAAGCCGGGACGCAGGCTGTAGCCGGCCAGGTTCAGCCACGCGCGTTCGTGCGCTGACGAGCGGCGCCGGCCGCGCGCCCGTTCGAGCAGCGCGTCGAACAGGCGCCGCAACACGGGCGTGGTCCAGCTCTCGCGGCTGCCCAGCAGGTGTTCGAGCTGGCTGCGCAGCTGCTTCACTTCCTTCGGATCGACCTGCAGCGCGCGGCTGCCGAAGATGCGGTCGATTTTTTCCAGCGCTGCCGGCAGACCGGCCGGCAGCGCCGACATTGCTGCATCAGCGGACGGCGCGCCGCCGATGGCGGCAATGTCGTCGTCTTCGGTCACGGCTGCCTCGCCGCGCAGCTGGAATTCCAGTTGCCAGCGCTGGGCGTCGTCGGTGGCCACGCAGTGCACGTTCAGCGTCCCCACCTCGCTCAGCATGGCGGCCAGCCGCACCGGCAGCTCCTTGCGGCTGTTGCTGGCCTGGCTGTCGCGCAGCACGGTGGCGATCGGCGGCAGCTGCACGTAGTCGTCCGGCTGCAGGTCCACCAGCTCGCCCGCCTGCGGCGTGACGGCGTCGGACGTGGACGAGGCGATATGGAAGCGCACCGGACGGCCCAGGCGCAGGGCGAACGTGCGGTCGGCCAGCAGCAGTTCGCGGTTTTCGGCGCTGCCGCGCGGCAGCAGGCAGATCGCGCGGCGCGGTTTGTCGGGCGGCGCGTCATCGAGCAGCAGGAAGTAGCTGCGCGGCGAACCGCCGCCGATCACCGGCGCCTGGCCGCACTGGCCCAGCGCATAGGCCACGCCGCCGCGCGCCACCGCCACGTCGGGATTATCGTTGTGCAGCACGCGCAGCGGCGCGCCGCGCCACCGGGCCAGCACCTGCTCCAGGCGCTGGCCCAGCGCGTCGGCACGGAATACGCCGCCGTTGAGCAGCAGCGTGTCCGGCACCGGGACGGCGGGATCGTTGGGCGACATGCCCAGCGCCGCGCGGGCCGCTGGCGCATGCTGGCGCAGGAAGCCGGCCAGGTGACGCGTGATGGCGGCGTCGCTGGCATACGGCAGGCCGAATTCGATGATGGCGCCGCGGCCCCGGCGCGCCGGTTCGCGCTCTTCGTTGAGCGGAAAAAAGCCGTCGATCACCAGCTGCGCCACCTCGTCGCGGGCGAGGTCGGCCGAGCGCGCGCCGCCGATCAGTTTCGATCCTGCGCCGAGCAGGGTGACGGTGGTTTTCTCCGGGGCATTGGCGGCCAGCAGCTGCTCCTTGGCGGCGCGGCAGCGCTCCGTCAACTGCGCCAGCCGGCCGGCCGACAGCCGCGCCGGCGCGGTACCGGCTGTGGGCAGGCGCGACTCCACCAGGTGCGCCAGCGCCAGGTCCATATTGTCGCCGCCGAGGATCAGGTGGTTGCCCACGCCGATGCGGGCGAGCTGCGGCGCGCCATCCGTCACGGTGACCTGGATCAGCGAAAAGTCGGTGGTGCCGCCGCCGACGTCGCACACCAGCGCCAGCCGGGTATGCGCCAGGTCGGCGGCCAGCGTCGCGCGCTGGCGGTACAGCCAGTCGTAAAACGCAGCCTGCGGCTCTTCCAGCAGCCGCAGTGCCGGCAATCCCGCCTGCCGCGCCGCCTGCAGGGTGAGGGCGCGCGCACCCTCGTCGAACGAGGCGGGGATCGTCAGCACCAACTGCTGCTGTTCGAGCGGATGGTCGGGGAAGCGGGTATTCCAGGCCGCGCGCAGGTGGGCCAGGTACGAGGCGCTGGCCGCCACCGGCGACACCTTGGCGACGTCGGCCTCGGCGCCCCAGGGCAGGATCGGGGCGGTGCGATCGACGCCGGGGTGCGACAGCCAGCTCTTGGCGCTGGCGACCAGGCGCCCCGGCACCTGCGCGCCCAGCTTGCGGGCCAGGCGGCCGATGACCACCTGCGTCAGACCGGCGCTGTCCGGGTCGCGCCACGGCAGCTGCAGCTCGCCGGCGGCGAACTCGCCCTCGGCCGGGTGGTAGCGCACCGATGGCAGCAGCGTGGCGGCGCCGATCTCACCGGGGGCGACGAGCTGCTCGATGGCGAACAGTTCGATGGTGGCGCTGTCCGGCGCCGCATAGGCGAGCACCGTGTTGGTGGTGCCAAGGTCGATGCTGACGAGGTACTGGCCCATGGCGCTGCTAGGCGGTGCGCACGTCGAATTCCACCTTCCAGCGCTGGCCGTCGCTGGCCACGGCCAGCAGTTCGAGCGTGCCGGCTTCGGTGGCCATCGCATGCAGGCGTACCTGCACCACGTCGCCGGACTGGCGGCCTTCGGGCGACAGCGTGGCCTGGATCTCGTTCATCTCGACCAGTTCGTCCGGACCCCAGAAGTCGAGCAGGTCGCCGATCTGGTCTTGCCGGCGCACCGAGGAACCGAAGAAGCGGAACTGCACCGGCTCGCCGACCACCAGGCCGAATTCCTGGTGCGGCAGTGCGATTTCGCTGCCTTCCTCCATGCCGAACGGCGCCACGCACAGCGCCTGGATCGGCGGCTCCATGCCGGGAATGGCCGGCATCGCCGATTCGATCGCGACGTAGTAGGAACGCGCCGTGCCGCCGCGGATGCGCACGCCGGCGCCGCGCCGCACGTAGCTGTAATAGGCGGCGCCGCGCGCCACCGCCAGGTCGAGGTCGGCGCCGTCCAGCATGCGCGCCGGTTCAGCACCTTCCATGTACAGCCAGTCGTTGAGGGTGGCCATGACGCGCTGGGCCAGCAGCTCGGACTTGAACACGCCGCCGTTGAACAGCACGGCCGTCGGGTGCAGGAAGGTGGCGTCCGGCGTTTGCCGGCCGCTGTAACCGGCCAGCTCGCTGGTGGCGCCCACCTGGCGCGCCAGGAAGGCGGCCAGGTGGCGGGTGATGCCGGCGTCCTGCGCATACGGCAGGCCGAGTTGTGTCAGGCCTGCGCGCTGGCGCACGGCCGGGCGGCTCGACGCCTCCACGGCCGGGAAGAAGCCGTCGAGGATGAAGGTGGTCACCTCAAGCCGCGTGAGTTCGGTGCGGATCGAGCCGCCGATCAGTTTGGAGCCGCGGCTCGGCACCACGATCGGCCAGGTGTCGATGCTGGCGTCGGCCAGCAGCTTTTCCTTGGCCGTGCGGCTGCCGTAGGTCAGCGCGCGCATCTGCCAGGCGTCGAGCTGGGTGCCGTTGGCGGCCAGCTTGCGCGCCACCAGGTGCGCCAGCGCCAGGTCCATATTGTCGCCGCCGAGCAGGATATGGTCGCCCACCGCGATGCGGTGCGGTTCCAGCACGCCGTCGCGTTCGAGCACGGCGATCAGCGAAAAGTCGCTGGTGCCGCCGCCCACGTCCACCACCAGGATGATGTCGCCCGGCTTGACGTCCTTGCGCCAGCGGCCTTCGCTGCCCTGGATCCAGCTGTACAGCGCTGCCTGCGGTTCCTCGAGCAGCGTCAGGTTCTGGTAACCGGCAGCGCGCGCCGCTTCGGCCGTCAGTTCGCGCGCGCCCGGATCGAACGAGGCGGGAATGGTGACGGTGATGGCCTGTTGGTCGAACGGCGCTTCCGGGTGCGCCTGCTCCCAGGCCTGGCGCAGGTGCGCCAGGTAGCGGGTCGATGCCTGCAGCGGCGACACGCGCGTGACTTCTTCCGGCGCGTCGGCCGGCAGCAGGGCCGAGCGGCGGTCCACGCCCGGGTGACTCAGCCAGCTCTTGGCGCTCGACACCAGGCGGATCGGCACGGTGGCGCCGCGGCTGCGCGCCATCTCGCCAGCGACTGCGCCCTGTTCGGCCTCGCTCTGCTGCCATGGCAGCTTGTTCTCGCCCGGCGCCAGCTCGTCGGCGTGCGGCAGGTACAGGAACGAGGGCAGCAGCGGCAGGTCTTCCACCGTGCCCGGTGCGGTCAGCTGGGGAATTGCCAGCACGCCATGGGCGGTCTGTTCGCCGTCGCTGGCCTGCAGGTCGACATACGAGAGGGCGCTGTGGGTGGTGCCGAGGTCGATGCCGATGGCGTAACGGGGATCGCTCACAGTTCCACCTCCGCCGGGGCCAGGATGGCGGCGTCGTGCGCTTCGGCCAGTTTCGGCAGGCGCACGTCGGTCGAGCGCCAGCCGCGATGGCTGAGCGTGCCGCGGAACGGCGCCTGGCCGACCACGTTGCCGGTCAGGCGCACGGCAGCGGCGTCGAAGCCCTGTTCCAGCACCACGCGGCTGCCTTCGGCTTCGCTGCGCACCGCCTCGATGGTGAAGTGCTCGCGCAGCACCTTGCTGCACCCCTCATGCACTACGCGTGCGGCGGCGCCGATGTCGGCGTCCGAGTAGGCGGCCAGGTTTTCCTGGGTGAAGTCGATCAGGCGCGCTTCGCGCTGGAACAGACCCAGCAGCTGCAAGGCGGCGTCGGGCGTGGCCACGCGCAGGGTGACTGGCGCCGGCGCCGGTGCGCTGACCGGCACCGGCGTCGGTACCGGCACGGGCGTGGGCACCGGTACCGGGGTGGGCACGGGCAGCGGTGTCGGCACGGGCACCGGCACCGGGGTGGGAACCGGTACCGGCGTCGGCGCGGCGACCGGCGCGGGTGCAGCGTCCATGCGGGTCAGCCGGGCGGCGTATTCAGCGTCGGAAATGGCGCGGAAGAAGGCGCCGATGGCGATCGAAATGCGGCTGAAAAAAGACGGCAGCGGTGGGTTTGGTGTGGTCATCAAATGCTCGCGTTGAATATGCCGGTGCGCTGCATCTCGCGGCGTTCCGGCGTGTATCGGTGTTGTGTATCGGTGTTATTGGTTGCAGTCGCGCACGGCGCGCGGGGGCCTGGCCTCCGGAAGCCCTGCATGATACCAGTTCGTACCGGGCCACCAAAGCCGCAGCCGCGCACACGGCTGATTTAGCGCTTGAATTGGCTGGGCTCTGCATCTAGAATACTGTTCATATATACAGTAAATCGAGTCCGCTCATGCAACCGCTGCATCGCATACCTACCCACCAGTACGACGAAAACGACCAGTCCCAAGTCATGCTGCCGCCGTTGTCGCTCAAGGCTGCCAAGGGGCGCGGCGCCGTGTCCAACCTGCAGGGCCGCTTCGAGGTCCATGGCCGCGAAGCCTATGACGACGGCTGGCAACGCGAAGAGGAGGGCAGCGCACCATGGAAAACCGAGGTCGTCGACGAGGTCTGCAAGTCCATCCTCAGCCGCAATGCCTCGCCGGACCTGCCGTTCGGCGTCTCGCTCAATCCCTATCGCGGGTGCGAGCATGGCTGCATCTACTGTTATGCGCGGCCCACGCACAGCTACCTGGGATTGTCGCCTGGCATGGATTTCGAGAGCAGGATTTTCGCCAAGGTCAACGCACCCGAGATGCTGCGCCGCGAGCTAGCCAAGCCCGCCTACGTGCCGGCGTCGATCGCGCTTGGTGTCAATACCGATGCCTACCAGCCGTGCGAGCGCGAGCGCAGGCTGACGCGCCGCGTGCTCGAGGTGCTGCAGGAATGCCGGCATCCGGTGGGCTTGATCACCAAATCGTCGCTGATCGAGCGCGACATCGACATCCTGGCGCCGATGGCTGCGCAGCGCCTGGCCGGCGTGGCGATCACGCTCACCACGCTCGATCCGGCCATTGCGCGCACGCTGGAGCCGCGCGCGGCCGCCCCGGCGCGCCGCCTGCGCACCATCCGCACGCTGACCGACGCCGGCATCCCCGTGGCCGTGAGCATCGCACCGATCATCCCGTTCGTGACGGAACCGGAGATCGAGCGCCTGCTGGCGGCGGTCAAGGACGCCGGCGCCGTGTCGGCCCACTACACGGTGCTGCGCCTGCCGTGGGAGGTGGCGCCGCTGTTCCACCAATGGCTGGAAACGCATTTTCCCGACCGCGCCAGGCGCGTGATGAACCGCGTGCGCGATATGCGCGGCGGCAAGGACTACGACAGCAACTTTGCCACCCGCATGAAGGGCGACGGCGTGTGGGCCGACCTGATCCGGCAACGCTTCACCATCGCTGCCAAGCGGCTGGGACTCACGGGGAAGGGCAGCCGCTTCCATACCATGGACACAGCGCAGTTCGTGCGGCCCAGCGTGGCGCCTGCGCCGGCAGCGCGCGCCGGCATGGCCAACAACGCTCAGCTCGATTTGTTCTGAACAGATTCAGCGTTGCACTGCGCGGCCGTTCAGTGCGGCAAGGTGGCGTTCGATCTCGAACACATGGGCGTCTTCGTGACCCAGTTCGCGCAGCGCGTGCGCCAGCTGGTTCAGGTAGTCGCTATTCGGGCCGCTGGGGCCAGCCGCGCCGGCAATGTGTTCCGCGATCTCGCGCTCGGACGCCGCACCGAGAAACGCGGCATTGTCCGGTGTGGCGATATACACCAGTCCCATGACGCTGCTGTACGCTGCGCTGCCGCTGCCGCTGCCGCTGCCGCTGCCGCTGCCGCTGCCGGTGGCCGGTCCCTGCTCGCCATGCCGCCCGCCATCCGGCGCGTCATTGTCGAACCGGATCGCCGTCGCCAGCCGCAAATAGCCGTCCTTCTCGCGGTGGTCGAGGTGGGCGAACACTTCCGGCGTGACCAGGTAGGCCATGCCGTGGCAGATGGCGCCCGGCGCCTCGATCAGGGTCACCACGCGGCCCGGCGCCTCGGGCGTGCCGCGGTGGTCGTGCGAGCCTTGCCAGAAGCGCCGGGTCCAGTTGGCGATGCTGGCCGGGCGCCGCTGCAGGTAGGGGAAGTCGGCCTTGTAGATCAGGGAGCCGTAACCGAACAGCCAGACGCTGTGGTGGTGATCGAACTGTGCCATCTTCCGGTTGATGGCGGTGGTGTCTGCTGTCATGGCGGTGATGGCGTACCTGATGAGGTGTAATGCATGGGCCGCCATTGTCGCATAACGGTGCAGGCGGTACCGGGCTGCCCTCGACGGCCGGCATTTGTTAAAACTCGTTTGCATGAAAGCCGGGCTTGGCGTCTAATGGCGGTGCAAACTCTGGAGGCCACATGACTATAACAATCGAGACAAACCCTTTCCACCCGCCGCGGCGCGAGGCCGGACAATCGGGAGCATGCGCATGAAGCTTGCCACCCTCAAGGACGGCAGCCGCGACGGCCGCCTGGTCGTCGTCAGCCGCGACCTGTCGCTGTGCCAGCCGGTGCCCGAGATCGCCGCCACGCTCCAGCATGCGCTCGACAACTGGGACCTGGTGGCGCAGCGTCTGCAGGCCGTGTACGCCGCCCTCAATCGCGGCGATGCCGCCGATACCGTGCCGTTAGACCAGCGCGCCTGTCATTCGCCGCTGCCGCGCGCCTACCAGTGGGCGGACGGCTCGGCCTATATCAACCACGTGGAACTGGTGCGCAAGGCGCGCAACGCCGAGGTGCCGGCGTCGTTCTACACCGATCCGTTGATGTACCAGGGCGGTTCCGACAGCTTTATCGGTCCCAATGACCCGATCTTTGCGCTGAGCGAGGACTGGGGCATCGACCTCGAGGCAGAAGTGGCCGTGATCACCGGCGACGTGGCGATGGGCGTGACGGTCGATGCGGCCGCTGCCGCGATCCGCCTGGTGATGCTGGTCAACGATGTCTCGCTGCGCAACCTGATTCCGAACGAGCTGGCCAAGGGCTTCGGCTTCTTCCAGTCCAAGGCGGCCAGCGCGTTTTCGCCGGTGGCAGTCACCCCCGACGAACTGGGCGAGCACTGGCGCGACAGCAAGCTGCACCTGCCGCTGGTGGTGGAGCTGAACGGCCAGCCGTTCGGCCAGCCCAATGCCGGCGAAGACATGACCTTCAACTTTGCCCGGCTGGTGGCGCACGCTGCCGCCACCCGCGAACTGGCGGCCGGCACCATCATCGGCTCCGGCACCGTCTCCAACAAGCAGGGCAACCTGCATGGTTCGAGCATCGCCAACGGCGGGGTCGGCTATTGCTGCCTGGCGGAAGTGCGCATGTACGAAACCATCGAGACCGGCAAGCCGCAAACGCCGTTCCTCAAGTTCGGCGACCGGGTGCGCATCGAGATGCCCGACGCCACCGGCGCCAGCATCTTCGGCGCCATCGACCAGACCGTCGTCCATTACGGCGAAAAAAGCCGATGAAGCTGTACACCTATTTCCGCAGCTCGGCCGCCTACCGCGTGCGCATCGCGCTGGCGCTCAAGGGCATCGCGTATGAGGCAGTGCCCGTGCACCTGCTGCGCGATGGCGGCGAACAGCTGGGCGACAATTACCGCGCCGTCAACCCGTCGGCGCTGCTGCCCACGCTGGAGGACGACAACGGCGTGGTGATCGGCCAGTCGCTGGCCATCCTCGAATACCTGGAGGAGACGCGCCCGACGCCGCCGCTGCTGCCGCCCGACGCGGCGGGCCGCGCGCGCGTGCGCGCGCTGGCCTTGACGCTGGTGGCCGACTCGCACCCGCTGAGCAATCTGCGCGTGCTGAAGTACGTGAAGGGCGAACTGGGGCAGGGCGAGGACGCCAAGCTGGCCTGGCAGCGGCACTGGCTGCACGAAGGGCTGGCCACCTTCGAGGCGCTGCTGACGCGCGACGCCGGCACCGGCCGGTACTGCCACGGTGCGACCCCCACGCTGGCCGACTGCTGCCTGGTGCCGCAACTGTTCAACGCCCGCCGCTTCGGCCTCGACCTGACAGGTTTTCCCACCCTGGTCCGGATCGACGCGGCCTGCGCCGAGCTGCCGGCATTCCAGGCCGCGCAGCCAGCGCGCCAGCCCGATGCCGAGTAGCGATGCTCGGTTCGCCAGCTGACCGGCGCGCCGGCATGCGGCAGCGCCGTGCAGACACCGTTCCCGACCCTGGCACAGATCGAAGCGGCCTGCGCCGCGCTGCCGGCATGCCAGGCCGCGCAGCCAGCGCGCCAGCCCGATGCCGAGTAGCGACGCTCGGTTCGCCAGCTGACCGGCGCGCCGGCATGCGGCAGCGCCGTGCAGACACCGTTCCCGGCCCTGGTGCAGATCGACGAGGCCTGCGCCGCGCTGCCGGCATGCCAGGCCGCGCAGCCAGCGCGCCAGCCCGACGTCGGATAGCGACAGCCGGTACGCCAGCTGACCGGCCCGCCAGCGTGCGGCAGATTCGTGACGGCGCCGCGCCCGACCCGGGTCCGGATCGATGCAACCTGCACCGCGCTGCCGGCATTCCAGGAGCGAAGCCAGCGCACCAGCCCGATGCCGGTAACGCCCGCCCGCCTGCCGGCTGAGCGGTATGCAGCTGATCCGTGCGATGGCTGACATACCGGCAGGCGCCAACATGCAAAGATGTCATCTTTTGATATTGTTGCCTGAATATGCGCAGTAATCCCCGCAGTAATCCCCGCAGTAATCCCTCATCTGAGCCAGCCGACGCCGAGCGCGAACTGCTCACCGCGCTGCAGCGCGCATCGTTCGACTACTTTGTTACCGAGGTCAATCCCGCCAACGGCCTGGTGCGCGATAAAACGGCCGGTGCCGGCTGGCCGGCCAGCATTGCCGCTACCGGGATGGCGCTGACCTGCTACCCGATTGCAGTCGAACGCGGGTTCATGCCGCGCGCCGAGGCGCTGGCCCGTACACTGGCGACGCTGCGCTTCTTTGCCGCCAGCGAACAGAGCGAATCGCCGACCGCGACCGGCTACAAGGGTTTTTACTATCACTTCCTCGACATGGGCACCGGCGCGCGCGCGCGCGACTGCGAACTGTCCAGCATCGACACGGCGCTGCTGATCGCCGGCGTGCTGGTGGCAGTTGCCTATTTCACCGGCGACAGCGACGACGAGCAGGAGATCCGCACGCTGGGCGACCTGCTGTACCGCCGCGTGGACTGGCAGTGGATGCGGCGCCGCAAGCGCCTGCTGTGTCATGGCTGGAAGCCGGGCAAGGGTTTCCTGCGCTGGCACTGGGAAGGCTATGACGAAGCGCTGATCCTGTACCTGCTGGCGCTCGGCTCGCCGACCTATCCGATCGAGCGCGACAGTTACGACGCCTGGGCCGCCAGCTACGAGTGGAAGACCATCTACGGCATCGAGTACCTGTACGCGGGGCCGCTGTTCATTCACCAGATGTCGCACGTCTGGCTCGACACGCGCGGCATCCGCGACCAGGCCATGCGCGCGCACGACCTCGATTATTTCGAGAACAGCCGCCGCGCCACGCTGGTCCAGCAGCGCTATGCGATCGAAAATCCGCTCGGCTTTCCCGACTACGACGCGCTGCACTGGGGCATTTCCGCCTGCGACGGCCCCGGCCCCGGCACGCGCAAGATCGGCGGCGTGCAGCGCAAGTTCTACGATTACATCGCGCGCGGCGTGCCGTACGGCCCCGACGACGGCACGCTGGCGCCGTGGGCGGTGGCGGCCTCGCTGCCGTTCGCGCCCGAGATCGTGCTGCCCACCATCGCCCACCATCAGGCGATGGACCTGCACGAAGACCGCGCCTGCGGCTTCAAGCCGTCGTACTCGACCGTGTTCCACCGGGGGCGCGGCGGCGTGCGCTGGGTCTCGCCTTACCACTTCGGCATCGACAAGGGCCCGGCCATCATCATGGCCGACAACTACCTGCACGACTTCGTCTGGCGCCTGATGCGTGGCAACGCTTATCTGCGCACGGGCCTGCAGCGGGCCGGCTTCGACGGGGGCTGGCTGCAGTCGCCATAATGGCGCAGGGCCGTTACAATCGCGCCTTTCCGACCAGCCTAGCCGCCATGACGCTCCCCGTTCTTCCCGATTCGATCCTTGCCGCCCTCGATGGCGCCCACGCTTCCTGGCGTCCCTTGCTGATCGAGGGGCTGCACGCAGTGATGGCTGCCAACCCCGACTACCTGTCGCAGCTGGCGACCGATGAATACCTGCCCACCGGAGGCCGCCTGTTTGCCGCCTTTGCCCTGCCGCTGGACCAGGTGCGCTACGTGCTGGTGGGCGAGGGGCCGTACCCGCGCGCTGCCAGCGCCACCGGCGTGTGTTTCATGGATGGTGCGGTGGGCAGCCTGTGGTCGGACGAGGACGGCGGCGGCCTGTCGAAGGCGGTCAACAAGGCCACGTCGCTGCGCAACTTCATGAAGATGCTGCTGGTGGCCGACGGACAACTGCAGGCCGACCAGACGTCCGGCGATGCCATGGCAGCCGTGTCGGCGCGCGCGCGCAGCGGCGCCGGCAGCCATATCCAGACCCTGCGCCAGCTGCAGGACCAGCTGACCGCGCACGGTTTCCTGCTGCTCAACGCGTCGCTGGTGTTCCGCAGCCACGTGGCGCCAGCCAGGGACGCCAAGGCCTGGCTGCCGTTTTTCGCGACCGTGATGGCCGGCCTGGCAGCACAGGCGGCCAGCACGCCGACCATGGTTTTGTGGGGAAAGATCGCCGAACTGCTGAGGAAATTGCCGGTGATGGACGCGTTTCCGCAGATCGTGGCCGAGCATCCGTACAACCTGAGCTTCATCGGCAATGGCGCGATGCAGGCGCTGTTTGGACCGATGCAACTATTGAAACCGTAGTCGCAGGCAGGATCGGGCGGCGGACCGGCAAGCTTCGGCAAAATTTGGTATACTTGACTAATTCGATCAACTACTCGGCTGGTAGCGGTTAGCGCGGCAGGGCAGGAAGGGTCGATATTTTAACCGAACCGAGGTAGTGATGCGTCTGACCACCAAAGGCCGTTTTGCTGTGACTGCGATGATCGACCTGGCTTTGCGCCAAGGCAAGGGCCCGGTCACGCTCTCGGGCATCAGCCAGCGCCAGGCCATCTCGCTGTCGTACCTCGAGCAGCTGTTCGGCAAGCTGCGCCGCCACGAGATCGTCGAATCGATCCGCGGTCCGGGCGGTGGTTACAGCCTGGCCCGGCGCGCGGACAAGGTGACGGTGGCCGACATCATCATCGCTGTTGACGAGCCGCTCGACGCCACCCAATGCGGCGGCAAGGAAAACTGCCACGGCGCCGATGCGGCCAGTGGCGTGCGCTGCATGACCCACGAGCTGTGGGCCACGCTGAACGAAAAAATGGTTGATTACCTCGATTCCGTGTCCTTGCAGGATCTGGTCGATCAACAGAAGCAAAAGCATGCCGACCAGAGCGTGGTAGTCATGCACCGCAATGAAAACCAGGCTGCAGTGGGTTGAGCGCTGTGCTCGCCAGACCAAACAAAGATGAACGGAGTTTCCCGATGAACGCCCCAGAAAAAAATCTCGCCGCCGTAAAGTTCCAGACCGCGCCGCATTTTCCTATCTATATGGATTATTCGGCCACCACGCCGATCGACCCGCGCGTGGCCGATGCCATGATTCCGTACCTGCGCGAGCAGTTCGGCAACCCGGCGTCGCGCAGCCACATGTACGGCTGGACCGCGGAAAAAGCGGTGGAAGAGGCGCGTGCCAACGTGGCCGCCCTGGTCAATGCCGACCCGCGCGAAATCATCTGGACCTCGGGCGCCACCGAGTCGAACAACCTGGCCATCAAGGGCGCGGCGCACTTCTACAAGACCAAAGGCAAGCACATCATCACGGTCAAGACCGAGCACAAGGCCGTGCTTGACACCGTGCGCGAACTGGAACGCCAGGGCTTCGAAGCGACCTACCTGGAGCCGCAGGATAACGGCCTGATCACGATCGAGCAGCTGACCGCCGCCATCCGCCCGGACACCATCCTGGTCTCGGTCATGCTGGTCAACAACGAGATCGGCGTGATCCAGCCTATCGACGAGATCGGCGCCCTGTGCCGCTCGAAAGGCATCATCTTCCACTGCGACGCCGCGCAAGCGACCGGTAAAGTGGTGATCGACCTGCAAAAGACCAAGGTCGACCTGATGACCTTTACCGCCCACAAGACCTATGGCCCGAAAGGCGTGGGCGCGCTGTACGTCTGCCGCAAGCCGCGCGTGCGCATCGAGGCGCAGATGCACGGTGGCGGTCACGAGCGCGGCCTGCGGTCGGGCACGCTGCCGACCCACCAGATCGTCGGCATGGGCGAGGCATTCCGCCTGGCCAAGGTCGAGATGGACACCGAGATCGCCCGCATCAAGGCGCTGCGCGACCGCCTGGCCAAGGGCCTGCAGGAAATCGAGGAAACCTATATCAACGGCGACATGGACCACCGCGTGCCGCACAACCTCAACGTCAGCTTCAACTACGTCGAGGGCGAGTCGCTGATCATGGCGGTCAAGGACCTGGCCGTGTCGTCCGGTTCGGCCTGCACTTCGGCCAGCCTGGAACCGTCGTACGTGCTGCGCGCCCTGGGCCGCAGCGACGAACTGGCGCACAGCTCGATCCGCTTTACCATCGGCCGCTTCACGACCGAAGAAGACATCGACTTCGCCATCGAGCTGATGAAGTCGAAAGTCGGCAAACTGCGTGAACTGTCGCCGCTGTGGGACATGTTCAAGGAAGGGGTCGACATCAACTCGATCCAGTGGGCCGCGCACTAAGGCTGTTACTGCGCGCACGAATCAAACATAGACAAGATCAGGAGCACTACCATGGCTTACTCGGAAAAAGTACTGGACCACTACGAAAACCCCCGCAATGTCGGCGCTTTCGACAAGGGCGATGAAAGCATCGGCACCGGCATGGTCGGCGCGCCGGCCTGCGGCGACGTGATGAAACTGCAGATCAAGGTCGGCGCCGACGGCCTGATCGAAGACGCCAAGTTCAAGACCTATGGCTGCGGTTCGGCCATCGCCTCGAGCTCGCTGGTTACGGAATGGGTCAAAGGCAAGACCCTGGACCAGGCCCTGGCCATCAAGAACACCCAGATCGCCGAAGAACTGGCGCTGCCACCGGTCAAGATCCACTGCTCGATCCTGGCTGAAGACGCGATCAAGGCTGCGGTGCAGGATTACCAAGCCAAGCACCCTGCGGTCGCATAAAGTTGTTGAAATGCGACCGTGGCGTCGTTGCGGCGGCTTGCCGTACTAGCGTACTGTCTTCGCCGCCGCGCCTAGCCACAATCGCATTGCAACAACTTTGGTTTTGTATGAAGTTGTTGACATGCAACCGTGGCGTCGTTGCGGTGGCGCATTTTTTTACTGTACTAACGTGCTGTCTTCGCCGCTGCGCCTAGCCACAATCGCATTGCAACAACTTTGGTTTTACATAGGCCGGCTGTCGCCGGCACGGAGAATGACATGGCAATTACCCTGACCGAAAAAGCAGCCAAGCACATCAATCGCTACATCGAACGCCGCGGCAAGGGCGTCGGGCTGCGGTTCGGCGTGCGCACGACCGGCTGCTCGGGCCTGGCGTACAAGCTCGAGTATGTCGATGAAATCGCCGACGAGGACAGCGTGTTCGAGTCGCACGGCGTCAAAGTGTTCGTCGATCCGAAAAGCCTGCCGTACATCGACGGCACCGAACTGGACTTCGCGCGCGAAGGCTTGAACGAAGGCTTCAAGTTCCACAACCCGAACGAAAAAGACGCTTGCGGTTGCGGCGAGAGCTTCCGTATCTGACTGCGCAGCCGAGCTTATGCAAAATCACTTCGAGCTGTTCCAGTTGCCGCAGCGGTTCGCCGTCGATGCCGGCGCGCTTGACAGCGCCTACCGCGACGTCCAGAGCCGGGTCCACCCGGACAAGTTCGTCAACGCGACCGACGCTGAAAAGCGCGTCGCCATGCAATGGGCCACGCGCGCCAATGAAGCGTACCAGACGCTGAAGAACCCGCAAAAGCGCGCGCAGTACCTGTGCGAGCTGCACGGCGTGGACCTGCAGACGGAATCGAATACGGCCATGCCGGTGGCCTTTCTGATGCAGCAGATGGAATGGCGCGAGGCGCTGGGCGACGCCCGCGCCGCGAAAGACAGCGACGCACTGGACGCGCTCGACCGTGACCTGCGCGCAGCCCGCAAGGCGCAGCTGGCCGAGATCGAACGCCAGCTCGACGCTGCCGATTACGCCGCTGCCGCGCAAGGCGTGCGTGCATTGATGTTCCTCGAAAAATTCGGCGAAGAAGTCCGCTTCGCCTTCGAAGCAATCGACGCCTGACGCTGACGCAGCGGGGCCGGCCCCGGCCCGCTGAGCACCCAGGCAAACCCACAAGAATACAGGCTCCACCGATGGCACTTCTGCAAATCTCCGAACCAGGCATGTCCACCGCACCGCACCAGCACCGGCTGGCGGTCGGGATCGATCTTGGCACCACCAACTCGCTCGTCGCCACCGTGCGCAACAGCATTCCGGAAGTGCTGAACGACGAGGATGGCCGGCCGCTGTTGCCGTCGGTGGTGCGCTACCTGCCCAACGGCCACGCCAACATCGGCTACAAGGCCCAGCAGGCGCACGCGCTCGATCCGAAAAACACCATCGTTTCGGTCAAGCGCTTCATGGGACGCGGCCTGGCCGACATTGCCTACGTGGAGAACATGCCGTACGACTTCCAGGACGCGCCCGGCATGGTGCAGCTGCGCACCGTGGCCGGCGTGAAAAGCCCGGTCGAAGTGTCGGCGCAAATCCTGGCGACCTTGCGCCAGCGCGCCGAGGATTCGCTCGGCGACGACCTGGTGGGCGCGGTGATCACGGTGCCTGCCTACTTCGACGACGCCCAGCGCCAGGCCACCAAGGATGCGGCCCAGCTGGCCGGCCTGAACGTGCTGCGCCTGCTCTCGGAACCGACTGCAGCGGCAATCGCCTATGGCCTCGACAACGGCTCGGAAGGCATCTATGCCGTGTACGATCTTGGCGGCGGCACCTTCGACATCTCGATCCTGCGCCTGTCGAAAGGCGTGTTCGAGGTGCTGGCCACCGGCGGCGATTCGGCCCTCGGCGGCGACGACTTCGACCACCGCCTGTTCTGCTACATCCACCAGCAGGAAAAGCTGGCGCCGCTGTCCGACGAGGACACGGCCACGCTGATGATCAAGGCGCGCGAAGCAAAAGAGCTGCTGTCGACCAAGGCCGAAGTGACGGTCGATGCGGCGCTCAGGTCGGGCGAGGAAGTCCACCTGCGCATCAGCGCCGAGACCTTCCACGAGATCACCAAACACCTGGTCGCCAAGACCATGAACGCGATCAAAAAGGCGCTGCGCGACGCCAATGTCGATGCCGACGATGTCGACGGCGTGGTCATGGTCGGCGGCGCCACGCGCATGCCGCACGTGCAGCGCGCAGTCGGCGAGTATTTCCACACCACGCCGCACGCCAATATCGACCCCGACAAGGTGGTGGCGCTCGGTGCGGCCGTGCAGGCCAATCTGCTGGCCGGCAACCGCGCCGCCGGCGACGACTGGCTGCTGCTGGACGTGATCCCGCTGTCGCTCGGTATCGAGACCATGGGCGGGCTGGTGGAAAAAATCATCCCGCGCAATTCCACGATTCCGTGCGCGCGCGCGCAAGAGTTCACCACCTTCAAGGATGGCCAGACCGCGCTGGCCGTGCACGTGCTGCAGGGCGAGCGCGAGCTGGTGACCGATTGCCGCTCGCTGGCGCGCTTCGAGCTGCGCGGCATTCCGCCGATGGCGGCCGGCGCGGCGCGCATCCGCATCACGTACCAGGTCGATGCGGACGGCCTGCTGTCGGTGTCGGCGCGCGAACTGCGCTCGGGCGTGGAAGCGTCGATCAGCGTCAAGCCGGCCTATGGGTTAGGGGACGACGACGTCGCGCGCATGCTGCAGGAATCGTACAAGTCGGCCGAAGTGGACATGGTGGCCCGTGCGCTGCGCGAAGAGCAGGTCGAGGCCGAACGCATCCTGCTGGCCACGCAGGCGGCGCTGGACGAAGACGCGGCGCTGCTGTCGGGCGAAGAGCGGGCGGCAGTCGATGCGCTGCTGGCCGCCACCCGCCAGGTGCTGGCCGACTCGCAGACCGGCGCTGCCGACCACGGCGCCGTGAAAGCGGTGGTAGAAGCCCTGGCCCACGGCACCGAGGAATTCGCGTCGCGCCGGATGGACCGCAGCGTGCGCAGCGCGCTGGCGGGCAAGGCGCTGAACCAGGTAGTGTAAATCGTCGCCGTGAGCGGCGATATGGTCATTCCCGCGCAGGCGGGAATCCAATTTCGCCAGCGGACCGGCAGCGCATAACAATGAGATTTCCGCCTGCGCGGGAATGACGGCTTCGCGGTCGCAAAGCCATAAAACCATAGAGGTATCAAGTGCCACAAATCGTATTCCTGCCCCACGCCAAGCTGTGCCCGGACGGCGCCGTCGTCGAAGCCAAGCCGGGCCAGACCCTGTGCGACATCATGCTCGAGAACGACATCAACATCGAGCACGCGTGCGAAAAGTCGTGCGCCTGCACCACCTGCCACGTGCTGGTGCGCGAGGGCATCGAGTCGCTGAATGAAGCGAGCGAAACCGAAGAAGACATGCTGGACAAGGCCTGGGGCCTGGAAGCCGTATCGCGCCTGTCGTGCCAGGCCGTGGTGGCCGACGAAGACATGGTGATCGAGATACCGAAATACACGATCAACCACGCCAGCGAAGGCAGCCACTGAGATGGCGTCTGCCAAATCCGGCGCCCACAAGCTGACCGGCAAGCCGGTGGCGCCGAAGATCGGCGCCACCGTGACCGCCGCCGACAACATGCCCGAAATCCGCGCCGGCCAGACCGTGGCCCTGCTGCAGGAACTGCACATCCTCACGCGCGACGGCAAGATGAACCAGGACAGCCGCCGCAAGCTCAAGCAGGTGTATCACCTGTACCAGTTCATCGAGCCGCTGCTCAAGGACGTGCTGGCCGAGAAGGGCGCGGTGTCGCTGGTCGATCATGGCGCCGGCAAGTCCTACCTCGGCTTCATCATCTACGACCTGTTCTTCAAGACGCTCGCAGCCGGTTCTCACATCTACGGCATCGAGACGCGCGAAGAACTGGTGGCGCGCTCGCAGCAGCTGGCCGCGCAGTTCGATTTCCCCGGCATGTCGTTCCTGCCGCTGTCGGTGGCCGAGTCCACCGCCTCGACGCTGCTGCCGCCGCAGATCGACATCGTCACCGCGCTGCACGCCTGCAACACGGCCACCGACGACGCCATCGATTTCGCCCTGAAGAAAAAGGCGCAACACCTGGTGCTGGTACCGTGCTGCCAGGCCGAAGTGGCGTCGGTGCTGAAGAAGAACAAGGGTCAGTCGCTGGGCAAGTCGGCGCTGTCCGAGATCTGGCGTCACCCGATCCATACGCGCGAATTCGGCAGCCAGATCACCAATGTGCTGCGCTGTTTGCAACTGGAAGCGCATGGCTACCAGGTCACGGTGACCGAGCTGGTAGGCTGGGAGCACTCGATGAAGAACGAGCTGATCATTGCGACCTACAAGAACCTGCCGCGCCAGCGGCCGACCGAGCGCCTGAAGGAAGTGCTCGACACGGTGGGCCTGCAGGAACTGGAACAGCGCTTCTTTACCGCACCACACCAACAGTGAAGGGACAGGGCACGATGGCCGAGCAACACGCGGGTAATCAAGACGACGGCTGGCTCGATTTGCGCAGCGACACCGTAACCCGCCCCGGCGCGGCCATGCGCGCTGCCATGCATGCGGCCGACGTCGGCGACGATGTGTACGGCGACGACCCGAGCGTCAACCGGCTGCAGGAATACGCGGCCGACCTGTTCGGCTACGAGGACGCGCTGTTCGCGCCATCGGGCACGCAGAGCAACCTGCTGGCGCTGCTGGCCCACTGCGGCCGCGGCGACGAATACCTGGTCGGCCAGGAAGCCCATACCTACAAGTACGAAGGGGGCGGGGCGGCCGTGCTCGGCAGCATCCAGCCGCAGCCGATCGTCAACCAGCCCGACGGCGCCATTGCGCTGGGCGACATCGCCGCGTACATCAAGCCTGACGATTTCCACTATGCGCGCACGCGCCTGCTGGCGCTGGAAAACACCATCGGCGGCCGCGTGCTGGGACTCGACTACACGCGCCAGGCCACCGCGCTGGCCCACGACAAGGGCCTGGCCACCCACCTCGATGGCGCGCGCCTGTGCAATGCGGCCGTCAAGCTCGGCGTCAGCCCGCGCGCGGCGCTGGCCGGTTTCGACAGCGCCTCGATCTGCCTGTCGAAAGGGCTCGGGGCGCCGGTCGGCTCCATCCTGTGCGGCAGCCGACCCCTGATCAAGGAAGCCAAGCGCTGGCGCAAGATGCTCGGCGGCGGCATGCGCCAGGCCGGCATGCTGGCCGCCGCCGGCCTGTACGCGCTCGAGCACCATATCGACCGCCTGGCCGACGATCACGCCAACGCCGCCTACTTTGCCGGCGAACTGGCCAAGATGAAGCACATCACGGTCAGCACGCCGCAGACCAATATCTTTTTCGTCGACATGCCCGCCTTCGTCTGCCAGGGCCTGAGCGACGTGCTGCAACTGACCCGCATCCGCGTGTCGATGGCGCCCCGGCTGCGCATCGTCACGCACATGGATGCCTCGCGCGACGACATCGAGCGCGCGATTACCGTATTTGGAGATTTTTTCGGATGAACACCGCTGACCGTGACAACACCGTGCGCCTGGCCAAGCGCCTGGCCGAAGAGCGCCCGTGCTCGCGCCGCGAGGCCGAGGTGTATATCGAGGGCGGTTATGTCAGCGTCGATGGCGTGGTGGTGGAAGATGCCGGCGCCCGCGTGACGCCGGCCCAGCAGATCGCGGTGTCTGCCGACGCCACCCTGCTCGAAATCGTGCCGGTCACGCTGCTGCTGCACAAGCCGGCCGGCGTCAACGGCGGTATCGGCAAGGACGGCCAGCAGGCGCTGCACCTGCTCAAACCGGAGACCCTGACCCGTACCGCGCCGGCCCAGCGCGTGTTAAAGCGCCACTTTGCCAACCTGACCCTGACCACTCCGCTGGAGACGACGGCCAGCGGCTTGCTGATCTTCACCCAGGACTTCCGCGTCACGCGCAAGCTGGTCGATGACGCCGGCAAGATCGAAGAGGAAATCATCGTCGAGGTGGCCGGCCAGATCCGCGACAACGGCCTGGCCTTGTTGAATCATGGCCTGCCGTTCAACGGCAAGCCGCTGCCGCCGATCAAGGTCAGCTGGCAAAACGAAAACCGCCTGCGCTTTGCCGTCAAGGCGCCCAGGCCGGGCCAGATCGCGCACATGTGCAAGATGGTGGGGCTGGAAGTGGTGTCGATGAAGCGCATCCGCGTCGGCCGCATCGCCATGGCCAGCCTGCCGGCGGGCGAGTGGCGCTACCTGCAGGACCACGAGCGCTTCTAACGGGGCGTGTCCGCGGCTGCGGACCGCGTTTTTTTGGGCGGCGCCGGCAGCTGCACCAGCCGGGTGCCGGCCAGCCGGTCGTGCAGGAACTGGCGGTCCCTGTCCAGCAATGCCGTCAGCGACCACAGCAACACGCCGGCGCCGACGGCGCCCAGCGCCTGCCAGTGCTGCAGGCCGAACACGCCGCAGACGACCAGGGCCGGCAACACCCACAACCAGCACAGCAGGTAGCGCAGCGCGGCCACGCGCGGCGCCACGCGGTCGTGGCCCGGATGGATCAGCTGCAGGCGCCAGGTGCGCATGGCCAGGGTCTGGCCGGTACGCGTCCACTGGTGGATGAAATAAATGCCGAGCACGACGAAGGCCAGCACCTGGCGCAGGTGTTCGATGGCGGACGTATGGCCGGCGCCGGTGGCCATCTCGAAGATCAGGAACGGCAGGAACAGGACCGCAAACGCCAGCAACAATTCATACACCATCGCCACCAGGCGGCGCCTGATGGTGGGGAAAACGGTGGCGTTATTTGGCGGCATCGGGGGCGACCGGCGCCGGCGTCGCTGGCGGCTGCGCTGCAGCGGAAGGTGCGGCCGGCGCAGCTGCGGGGGCAGCGGGTACCGGCGCGATATTCGAGGCGTTCGGCCAGGCCTGGCCGGTGGCCGGATCGATCCACGGCGCCGCAGGCGCGGCCACGGCGGCGGCGGCTGCTGCGGGCGGCACGGCCGCATGCGGCTTGATCGGCGGTGGCAGCTGCTGCTTGCTCTGGGTGGGCGTGGGCAGGTTGGCCAGCTGCTTCCTGCTGGCGGCGCTGGCGGCCCGCGCGGCCAGCTGCTGCTTCTGCGTCTCGGACAACTGCTGGTAGCTTTCCCACTGCGTGGATTTTTTCGACGGATCGACCTTTTGCGCACGGGCGAAGTTTTCGCGGACCTGGCGCCGCTCTTCCGGCGTCATGCGCACCCACTCGCGCATCCGCTCCTGCACGCGCAGCTGCTCGTCCGGTTTCATGGCGGTGTAGCGCTTGGCGATGGCCAGCCATTTCTGCTTGCGGATCGGCTCGACCCGGTCCCACTCGGCAGCGAGCGGCTCGAGCGCGACTTGTTGCGCCGGCGTCAGGTCTTTCCACAGGATTTTTTCAGGCGCCACCGGCGCGCCGATCGGATTCAGGCTGACGGCCGTCAGCGCCGACGGCGCGTTCGCACTCGGACCGACCCACGCTGCACCACCTGCTGCTACCGCCAGCACCGCCAATGCGGCAATGCCCATCCCGGCCGAACCACTGACCGCCATTATCGCTCGCTCTGTGCCAGGTAGGCGTTGAAGCCATGGTCGAGGTAGGCCGTGGGCGGCAGCTCGTCGGACAGCACGGCCGCATCCATCTCGGCCAGGTCGGCGATGCGCTGCTGCTCTTCGAAGTGGTAGATGCCGGTCAGGCCGCCGACCAGCAGCAGCAGGGGCAGCGCCACGCCCATGCGGCCGAGCCAGCCGAAGCCCTGCGACAGGACGCCGCCTTCGCCACCGTCGCCTGCCGCAGCGAGCCGGGTCTGGCGCATGGCAAGGGGCGCGGCCATGTGGGCTTTTTTGCGCGCCATGGCCAGCTTGCGCGCCTGCGCCAGGCGGTCGGTGGTGGAAGCGGGCAGGTCGTCGAGCCGCTCGTTGAGCGCGTGGCGCACCTTGTACGCGAAATTGAGATCGTCGGTGTTCATAATTTAATTCCCAAGGCTTTGAGCGAGGCGGCCAGTGCGTGAGTAGCGCGTGAGCAATGCGTCTTCACGCTCCCTTCGGAACATCCCATTGCTTCGGCTGTTTCAGCCACATCCATGTCCTGCCAATAACGCATCAGGAACGCTTCCCGTTGACGCTCCGGAAGCTTTTGTACCTCGTTATCGATCAATTCCAGCATCTGCTGGCGCTCGACCTTGTCGGCGGACGATTCGGCAGCTTCGGAACCTTCCTCAGCGAAAGATTCCAGTATATCAAAGTCCTCCTCGCCATCTTTCGACGACCCCATGCCGGAAAACAGCGTGACCCAGGTATTGCGGACCTTTTCGCGCCTGAAGTAATCGAGGATGGTGGTCTGCAGGATGCGCTGGAACAGCATGGGCAGCTCGGCAGCCGGCTTGTCGCCGTATTTTTCGGCGAGCTTGATCATCGCGTCCTGCACGATGTCCAGGGCCGATTCGTCCTTGCGCACCGCGTAGACCGCTTGCTTGAAGGCGCGCCGTTCGACGTTCTCGAGGAAGTCGGAGAGTTCTTTGTCTGTGGCCATGCTGGAGGTAGTGGAAAACTGAGCGCATCCTAGCAAAAATCCCACGTTTTTGCATGGTTTTACGTCTTTCCACCCACTTTATGCACCGGCAAGCAGCCTTTTTCTACTTTGTTCTTGCTCAACATGGTGCAGTGGGTGTACCGTATGGGACGCTTTGAACACCCCGAAGCTGTATGGTCATGTCGCCGCAGGCACACAACGCCGCCCTCGGCATGACGCGCTTTCATATGTAGGCAGTTTGTTCTGACCCGCGCCACAAGCGCGAGAGGTAGGCACAACCGCTACAGAATTCCGGCGAAACGATTAGATGCGTTTTAGCGCCATTTTGCCCGTCACTACGGTTGGCGGAAGAGGTGGGCGTGACCGCATGAGCAAGGGACGTCGGGCAAGCTGTAGGGGTAGGCGTATTTCGCGAGGGAAGAACATCCGATCAATCTCCAATGGACCTTGAAAGGAATGTTTCATGAACACCGAAGCATCTTCGCAATCTGGTAATCAATTCACTGGCGCCGAAATACTGGTGCGCTGCCTCGCGGAAGAGGGCGTCGAGCACGTCTTCGGCTATCCCGGCGGCGCCGTGCTGTACATCTACGACGCCATCTTCAAGCAAGATAAATTTCAACACGTTCTGGTACGCCACGAGCAGGCCGCGATCCACGCTGCCGACGCCTATTCGCGCAGCTCGAACAAGGTCGGCGTGGCGCTGGTCACGTCCGGTCCCGGTGTCACCAATGCCGTCACCGGTCTGTCCACCGCCTACATGGATTCGATCCCGATGGTGGTGATCTCGGGCCAGGTGCCGAGCCACGCGATCGGCCAGGATGCGTTCCAGGAGTGCGACACGGTCGGCATCACGCGCCCCGTGGTCAAGCATAATTTCCTGGTCAAGGACGTCAAGGACCTGGCGGAAACCGTCAAGAAAGCCTTCTTCATCGCCTGTACCGGCCGTCCCGGTCCCGTGCTGGTCGATATTCCGAAGGATATCTCGATGCACAAGACCACGTTCTCGTACCCGAAAGAGGTCGAGATGCGCTCGTACAAGCCGGTGGACAAGGGCCACGCGGGCCAGATCCGCAAGGCGGTGCAGCTGCTGCTGCAAGCGGAACGGCCGATGATCTATACCGGCGGCGGCGTCATCCTGGCCAATGCGTCGTCCGAGCTGAACAAGCTGGTCGACAAGCTCGGCTTCCCGGTCACCAACACGCTGATGGGGCTGGGCGCCTACCGCGCCTCGAGCGAGCACTTCCTCGGCATGCCCGGCATGCACGGCACCTACGAAGCGAACATGGCCATGCAGCACTGCGACGTCCTGATCGCCATCGGCGCCCGCTTCGACGACCGCGTGATCGGCAACCCGAAACACTTCGCATCCCATCCGCGCAAGATCATCCACGTCGATATCGACCCGTCGTCGATTTCCAAGCGCGTCAAGGTGGACATACCGATCGTCGGCAACGTCAAGGACGTGCTGATCGAATTCCTGGCCCAGCTCGACGCCACCGAGGCCAAACCCAATGCCCCCGCGCTCAAGAGCTGGTGGCAGCAGATCGCCGAATGGCGCGGCAAGGAGTGCCTGAAGTTCGCCGGGTCCGACCTCGTCATCAAGCCGCAGTCGGTGGTGCAAAAAGTGTGGGAAGTGACCCGCGGCGACGCCTTTATCACGTCCGACGTCGGCCAGCACCAGATGTGGGCGGCGCAGTACTACCCGTTCGACAAGCCGCGCCGCTGGATCAACTCGGGCGGCCTCGGCACCATGGGCGTGGGCCTGCCGTACGCAATGGGCGTGCAGATGGCCAACCCGGATGCGACAGTTGCCTGCATCACCGGCGAAGGCTCGATCCAGATGTGCATCCAGGAACTCGCCACCTGCAAGCAGTACCACCTGACGCCGAAGATCATCATGCTCAACAACCGCTTCCTGGGCATGGTCCGCCAGTGGCAGCAGATCGATTACGGTTCGCGCTATTCCGAGTCGTACATGGATTCGCTGCCCAACTTCGAGAAGCTGGCCGAGGCCTATGGCCACGTCGGCATGCGCATCGAAAAGCCGGGCGATGTCGATGGCGCACTGCGCGATGCCTTCGCCATGAAGGACAAGCTGGTGTTCATGAACTTCATCACCGACCAGTCGGAGAACGTGTGGCCGATGGTCAAGGCAGGCAAGGGCCTCTCCGAAATGCTGCTCGGCTCGGAGGACTTATAACATGCGACACATTATTTCTGTCTTGCTGGAAAACGAAGCGGGCGCCTTGTCGCGCGTGGTTGGCCTGTTCTCGGCCCGCGGCTACAACATCGAAACCCTGACCGTGGCGCCGACCGAAGACGCGACGCTGTCGCGCATGACCATCGTCACCAGCGGCTCGGACGACATCATCGAGCAGATCACCAAGCACCTGAACCGCCTGATCGAAGTGGTGAAGGTGGTGGACCTGACCGAAGGCCAGCACATCGAACGCGAGCTCATGCTCATCAAGGTGCGCGCCGTGGGCAAGGAGCGCGAGGAAATGAAGCGCACGGCGGACATCTTCCGCGGCCGCATCATCGACGTCACCGAAAAGTCCTACACGATCGAACTGACCGGCGCCAAGAGCAAGCTCGACGCCTTCATCGACTCGATCGACCGCGCGTCCATCCTGGAGACGGTCCGCACCGGCGGCTCCGGCATCGGGCGCGGCGAACGCATCCTCAAAGTTTAATTCGGGTACGGCCTGCGGCACGTACCAGTTCACCATACAAAATATATAGGAATGATCATGAAAGTTTTCTACGACAAAGACGCCGACCTCTCCCTGATCAAAGGTAAAAATGTGGCCATCATCGGTTACGGCTCGCAAGGCCACGCCCACGCGCAAAACCTGACCGAATCGGGCGTCAACGTTACCGTCGGCCTGCGCAAGGGCGGCGCTTCGTGGAACAAGGTCGAGCAGGCCGGCCTGAAAGTGGCGGAAGTCAACGACGCGGTCAAGGCAGCCGATGTCATCATGATCCTGCTGCCGGACGAGAACATCGCTCAGGTGTACGCCGAAAACGTCGCCCCGCACGCCAAGCAGGGCGCCGTGCTGGCCTTCGCCCACGGCTTCAACGTCCATTACGGCCAGGTGGTGCCGCGCGCCGACCTCGACGTGATCATGGTCGCGCCGAAAGCACCGGGCCACACCGTGCGCGCCACCTACACGCAGGGCGGCGGCGTGCCGCACCTGATCGCCGTGTACCAGGACAAGTCCGGCACTGCCCGCGACATTGCGCTGTCGTATGCATCGGCCAACGGCGGCGGCCGTGCCGGCATCATCGAAACCAACTTCCGCGAAGAGACCGAAACCGATTTGTTCGGCGAACAGGCCGTGCTGTGCGGCGGCGCCGTCGAGCTGATCAAGGCCGGTTTCGAAACCCTGACAGAAGCCGGCTATGCGCCGGAAATGGCCTACTTCGAGTGCCTGCACGAGCTGAAACTGATCGTCGACCTGATCTATGAAGGCGGCATCGCCAACATGAACTACTCGATCTCGAACAACGCCGAATACGGCGAGTACGTGACCGGCCCGAAAGTAGTGACCTCGGCCACCAAGGATGCAATGCGCCAGTGCCTGAAGGACATCCAGACCGGCGAATACGCCAAGTCCTTCATCCTGGAAAACAAGGCCGGCGCACCGACGCTGATCTCGCGCCGCCGCCTGAACGCGGAGCACCAGATCGAAGAAGTCGGCGCCAAGCTGCGCGCGATGATGCCGTGGATCGCCAAGAACAAGATGGTGGACCAGTCGAAGAACTGAGGCGCTTCGCGCGATCCAAAAAAAAGCCGGCATCTGCCGGTTTTTTTTTCGCCATCGCCCGGGCAATGCGTGACTGCCGCCGGGCCTTTCCGCTAGCGCATCGACAGGTAGGCGATCAGGGCCACGATCGCCACCAGCACCAGGCCGCCGAACATGGCGGCCGTATCGCTGATGCGGTGCGCGCCATTGAATGCCCCCGCTCGGCCACGGCCGAGCGACAACAGCGGCACCAGGAAGCGTCCAACGGCGGACAGCCCGACTTGAAACACCAGCTCGAAGATCAGCCCCATGGTGCAGTACCCTGTATCGAATGAAGTGAGCGGATGTTATCAGAGTGCGGTTCCGGAAGCCATCGGTGCGCTCTGTTACAAACACTCACCATGTCTTACGGTTGCGCCAGGTAAATTCCGGTAAAGTTGGTCTTGTCTTAAACTTAACCGGAGCTTGCAATGACCGTCATCAAACATCTCGCCGCAGCTGCTGCTGTCACCCTCGCCGTGAGCGGCGCTGCCCACGCTGCCGATGCGCTGCCGACCACCGGCGCGCTGGTGGTGGTGCCGGCGTTCGGCGAAGTCAAACACGCCAATGACCAGGCCGTTGCCACGTTTGGCATCGAAGAGCAGGACAAGGACAAGGCGGCGGCCGCTTCGCGCGTCAACCAGAAAATGAAGCAGGGCCTCGAGATCCTGAAAAAGGCCGACCCGCAAGCGAGCCTGAAGACCCAGGGCTATTACACCTACCCGGTGTATCCCGAAGATCGCCCGATGGCCAACGGCCAGCCGGCCAAACCGCGCGTGCCGACTGCCTGGCGCGTCGGCCAGTACGTGGAACTGACCACCACCAACCTCGACGCGCTGCCGAAAACCGCCGCTGCCGCGCAAAAGCTGCTGACCCTGAACAATCTGCACTTCGGCCTGGCGCCGGAAACCACCAAGAAGCTCGACGAGCAGCGCATTGCCGCCACCTACAAGAATCTGAACGAGCGCATCAACTCGATTGCGACCGCCATGGGCCGCAAGGTCGGCGACGCCGTGCTTGAGACTGTCGACTTCGAAGGGTCGGGCAACTATGCGCAGGAAAGCGTGCGCGCCCCGGCACCGATGATGATGCGCGCCAAGGTCGCCGACAGCGGGGACGTGACGGAGCCGAGCTTCGAGCCCGGCGAGACCACGCTCGACATGCGCCTGGTGGGCAAGGTGCGTTTCAAGTAAAGCGCCACCTGGCGAGCAAGGAGAGGGGACGGACACCGTCCCCTTTTTTGCGTTCGGCTCCACTATAATGATGACGTAAAAAGAACATTCACCGAACTGGAACCCTATGCCGAACTTCCCGCGTCGCCGCGCCAAGAACGCCGCTGCCAAAGCCAAACTGCCCAAGACGTCGCGTTTCAGCCGTTTTGCACGCAGGGCCAGGGGAGAAGACCTCGACCGTCCCCGTCCGCGCGGTATCTATCTGCTGCCCAACGCGTTCACCACTGCTGCGCTGTTCTGCGGTTTTTACGCCATCGTGATGGCGATGAACCAGAAGTTCGAATACTCGGCCTGGGCGATCTTCATCGCCATGGTGCTCGACGGTCTCGACGGCCGGGTGGCGCGCCTGACCAATACCCAGAGCGAATTCGGCGCCCAGTACGACAGCCTGGCCGACATGGTTTCGTTCGGCGCCGCCCCGGCGCTGGTGATCTACGAGTGGTCGCTGCGCGGCCTGGGCAAGCTGGGCTGGATTGCCGCGTTCGTCTATTGCGCCGGCGCCGCACTGCGCCTGGCCCGCTTCAACACCAATATCGAAGTGGTCGACAAGCGCTTCTTCCAGGGACTGCCGTCGCCGTCGGCCGCCGCGCTGGTGGCCGGTTTCGTGCTGCTGATGGTGGACCAGGAAGTGTCCGGCCTGGACCTGGACTGGGTGTCGTGGGGCATTGCCGTGTTTGCCGGGCTGACCATGGTCACCAATGTGCCGTTCTACAGCTTCAAGGACGTCAACTTCCGCAAGTCGGTGCCGTTCATCACCGTGTTCCTGATCGCGCTGTTCTTTGCCCTGATCTCGATCGCCCCGCCGAAAGTGATGTTCCCGCTGTTCGTCGCGTACGGCCTGTCCGGCTATGCGGTGATGGTCTGGCGCATGGCCAAGGGCAAGCGGGTCAGCCTGATTCAGACCGAGATCGAAGACGAAGGTCCACGCCGCTGAAGCGCTTGCGCAGCCGCCGCGCCATGCGGGCGCGCTGCCGGTTTGCGCGCCCGGGGCGCTGCGCAGCCGACCGCCGCTAGCCCATCGACCGACGACCTAGCGGCCTTGCGTGCCCGATTGCTGGCGGCTGCGTTCGTCGCTGGTACTGCTGCGGTGGGACTTGTCTTTCGAACTGCGGCTTTTGTGTTTGGTCTGCGGGTCGGTGCTGCTGCCGCTGGTCCCGCTGGCGCTGTTGTCACTGCTATTGCTGCTCATCGACGGGTTGCCGCTGGTGCCGCTGCCGCTGGTGCTGCCGGCGCCGCTACCTGTGCTGCCGCTGCCGGTGGCGCCGGAGCTGCCGCTGCCGGTGGCGCCGGAGCTGCCGCTGCCGGTGGTGCCGGCACTGCCGCTGCCCATGCTGCCTGAGCTGCCGCTTCCTGTTGTGCCCGTGCTGCCCGAGCTGCCACTGCCCGTACTACCGGCGCTGCCGCTTTGCCCCGAGCTGCCCGACTGCCCGGTTCCGCCGCTGGCACCGGCCGTACCGCTCTGATCGCTGCCGGTACTGCTATGGCTGCCTGTGCCTCGGGTGCCGCTCTGACCGCTGCCGGTGCTGCCGCCCGAACCCGTCTGTCCGCTGCCGCTGCTGCTACCGGCGCCGCTGCCCGAGCCACCTGTTTGCGCCACCGCGCTGGTACTCATCAGTATCGCTGCGATCCATGCTGTCAGTTTGGTGTTCATGTTAGCTCCTTCGTCAGGTGTGGGATGGAGCAGCCATTCTTCCACCGTGCCTGATCATGCCGAGTAGGAGCGCGACGCGGGGTGGGGTCGGACAATCCCGGCGCCTGACCGCCTGTTCCGGGTTGCCGGACTGGAGCCTGGTTGCAGCGCGCCGCATAACAATGGGCGGGTGCAATCGCGCCGGGCGGCAGGCCGCCACAGGCAGGCTGGCGCTGAGCGACTGCGCGCAAGAGCGAGGAAAGGGGGGAGGACGATGGACGAAAAACGGGCAACGGGCGGCAGGGCCGCGCGTTGCCAGATCGGACAGTGACGGAACCGAAAACTTAGAAGCGCACTTTGACGTAAGCGGCCGGGCCGTTCAGGCGCACGTTGACGGCCGTGTCGTCGCGGTCTCGGTGCAGGCTGATCTTCGAGGCCGTGTATTCGGCCACCACGCCCACCATCGGCGTCACATACCATTCGAGACCGGCCGAGCCGCCGTAGATGTGGCCATTGACGTTGCCGCCGTTTTTCTTGATGCCGTTGGCGTTCAGGTAAAAGCGCGCCTGCGGCGAGAACTGGTGGCGGTAGCCCAGTTCCAGCAACGGCGCCCAGGCGCTTTCGCTTTCCTTGTATTTGGCATTGCCGGCAACGCCGTTCAGGGTGCCGTTGGCCGTGCCTTCGATGCTGGCGCGGTAGTAGGAGCCGCCCAGGCCGATGCCGAACACGTCGCTACCCTGGCCCAGCCACCATTTATAGGCGATGCTGGCCAGGTCCAGGCGCAGCTTGGCGTTGAGCTGGCCATTACCGGTCAGCGGCTGGCCGTTGAAATTGGTCGTGCCCGACAGGCCAGGGTTGTAGTCCTTGTCGTAACGGTAGTAGTCGAAGTCGAAGCCATGCGAGTCGCCGAGCAGGAACGAGGCCTTGGCGCGCGGCAGCGTGGTCTTTTTGGCTTTATAGGTGCCGGTGTCGATGCGGCCGTACTCGGTATCGCCTTCCGCCTTGATGCGTGGTTCGGTGTAGAACGCGCCCACCGACAGGCTGGCGCGGTCCAGCGCAGGCGATGGCTCGGCAAACGCCAGCGCGGAGACGGTGGACAGGGCCAGCAGCGAGGCGGTGTAGAGGGCGGTGCGGGCGGAAGGGGTGCGGAAAGACATGACTGCTCCAGATAAAAAGAATTGCACAAAAGTATGAAGAAATCATAGCAAGCGCGTAAGGCAACGCGCGTCGGTGCACGTCCAAGCTGCACGTCGGACTGTTCCTACCCAAAAGTCGCTGGGCGGCCGCTACCGGGAATCGCGCGCGCGCCTGCAGAATTATCGCGATCGCTGCATACAGCACATCCTTTTTCCGCTATACTTGCGGGTCTGGTCTTTCCGGACCAGTTTTTTGAAATCACGGTGGGCAGGGTTCAGACTCCGCGCACCGCATGTTAAAGGTAAATATCATGACCGTAGAAAACATCAACAAAGCCGCGATCATCGCGGACAACGCCCGTGGCCAAAAAGACACCGGCTCGCCAGAAGTGCAAGTGGCACTGCTGACCGCCCGCATCAACGAACTGAACGGTCACTTCAAGGCCCACACCAAGGATCACCACTCGCGTCGCGGCCTGATCATGATGGTCAACCGTCGTAAAAGCCTGTTGTCGTACCTGAAGAACAAGGATGCGACCCGTTACCGCGATCTGATCGCCAAACTGGGTCTGCGTAAGTAATTTTATTGCGCCCTTCGCTTCAAAAGAAATGCCTGCGCCAGTTTGCTGTCGCAGGCATTTTGTCATTGGTACCAACGAAAAAATTGCCAGTTCGCATAATGTTTTTGCAAGCTGGCATGTTGTAAAGCGTAGCAAAGGCGGCAGCCACAGATGCCGCCCGTGGTGAGGTGAACGACAGCGCCTGAAAATCTGTCGGCAAATAGAAAGGGATTACCCATGTTTAACAAAGTTACGAAAACCTTCCAGTACGGCCAACATACGGTCACGCTGGAAACCGGCGAAATCGCTCGCCAGGCCTCTGGCGCAGTGATGGTGTCGATCGAAGACACCGTGGTGCTGGCCACCGTGGTGGCGCGCAAGGATGCCAAGCCGGGCCAGGACTTCTTCCCGCTGACCGTCGATTATCTTGAAAAGACCTATGCAGCCGGCAAGATTCCCGGTGGTTTCTTCAAACGTGAAGGCCGCCCTTCGGAAAAAGAAACCCTGACCTCGCGTCTGATCGACCGTCCTATCCGTCCGCTGTTCCCGGAAGGGTATATGAACGAAGTGCAGGTGATCATTCACGTGCTGTCGGTCAACCCTGAAATCGATCCCGACATCGCTTCGATGATCGGCGCCTCGGCCGCGCTGTGCGTGTCGGGCGTGCCGTTCAACGGCCCGATCGGCGCTGCCCGCGTGGGTTACGCCAACGGCCAGTACATCCTGAACCCGACCGTCGAGCAGCTGAAAACCTCGCAGATGGACCTGGTCGTTGCCGGTACCGAAACGGCCGTGCTGATGGTCGAATCGGAAGCCAAGCAGCTGTCCGAAGAAATCATGCTGGGCGCCGTGGTGTTCGGCCACACCCAGATGAAGGCCGTCATCGACGCCATCCACGACCTGGTGCGCGACGGCGGCAAGCCCGAGCAGGTCTGGACCCCGCCAGCCAAGAACGAAGCGCTGATCGGCCGCGTGACCCACTTCGCCGAAGCGAAAATCCGCGAAGCCTACCAGACCCGCGACAAGCAGGCCCGTACCGACAAGCTGCGCTCGATGCACGCGGAAGTCGTGGCCGACCTCGGCGCCGAAGCTGCCGCTGCCGGCGCTGCCGCACCGGACGGCGTTGAAGTTGGCAACATCCTGTTCGACATGGAAGCCAAGGTCGTGCGTTCGCAGATCCTCGACGGCGAACCGCGCATCGACGGCCGCGACACCCGTACCGTGCGTCCGATCTCGATCCGCACCTCGGTCCTGCCGCGCACCCACGGTTCGGCCCTGTTTACCCGCGGCGAAACGCAAGCGCTGGTCGTCGCCACCCTGGGCACGGCCCGCGATTCGCAGAAGATCGATGCGCTGATGGGCGAGTTCACCGACTCCTTCATGCTGCACTACAACATGCCACCGTTCGCCACCGGCGAAACCGGCCGCGTCGGTACGCCGAAACGCCGCGAAGTGGGCCACGGCCGCCTGGCCAAGCGCGCGCTGGTCGCTGCGCTGCCTGCCGAAGACGAGTTCAGCTACGCTGTGCGCCTGGTCTCGGAAATCACCGAATCGAACGGTTCGTCGTCGATGGCCTCGGTCTGCGGCGGCTGCCTGGCGCTGATGGATGCCGGCGTGCCGATGAAAGAGCACGTGGCCGGTATCGCCATGGGCCTGATCAAGGACGGCGGCAAGTTCGCTGTGCTGTCGGACATCCTCGGTGACGAAGATCACCTGGGCGACATGGACTTCAAGGTGGCCGGTACCCGCAACGGTATCACCGCGCTGCAGATGGACATCAAGATCCAGGGCATCACCAAGGAAATCATGCAGGTGGCGCTGGCGCAAGCCAAGGAAGGCCGCGAGCACATCCTGGGCGAAATGCAGAAGGCCATGCCGACCGTGAAGACGGAACTGTCCGACTTCGCGCCACGCCTGATCACCATCAAGATCAATCCGGAAAAAATCCGTGACGTGATCGGCAAGGGCGGCGCCGTCATCCGCGCGCTGACCGAAGAAACCGGCACCCAGATCGACATCAGCGACGAAGGCGTGGTCACCATCGCTTCGGTCGACGCTGCTGCCGGCCAGGAAGCCAAGCGCCGCATCGAAGAACTGACCGCGTCGGTCGAAGTGGGCAAGAGCTACGACGGCACCGTGCTGAAACTGCTGGACTTCGGCGCCATCGTGCAGGTGATGCCAGGCAAAGACGGCCTGCTGCACATCTCGCAGATCGCCAACGAGCGCGTCAACGCCGTTGCCGACTACCTGAAAGAAGGCCAGCAAGTGCGCGTCAAGGTGCTGGAAACCGATGACCGCGGCCGCCTGAAGCTGTCGATGAAAGCTGCTGCCGAAGAAGCGGCTGCCGCTGCCCAGTAATACCGGCATCGTTTCGTTGAAAGCCGCCGAGCGCATCCGCGCCGGCGGCTTTTTTTATCTCGGCTATACTTTTCGGTATGCCGCCATTTAACCTGTTCAACCGCGTCTCCAAGGCGCCGACCAATCCCCGCACGCCGCCGAAGCCGCGACAGTTCGACGTGGCCGACCTGTACCAGGGCCCGCTCGCCACCGGCCAGGCGCCCGACCAGGCGGCGCCTGCGCTCGACGAAAAGCTGCGCCAGGCCTATTTTTGGATCGTCAACACGGCCATCATCAGCCCGCACTACGACATCGAGTACAACCACGGTCCGGCGCAAACCTATGCCGTCGGCGACACGCGCCGCACGCTCAACCTGCCGTCCGCGCAAAGCTATTCGAGCTTCGTGCTGCTGCCGCTGCTGACCTTTGCCACGCGCCGCAAATGCCTGTTCGTCGGTGGTCCCGGGCGCGGCAAGACGGCCAGCGCGATCCTGATGGGCGTGCTGTCGGGCGCGTCGGTCAAGGACGTCAAGCGGGCCATGCAGCATGGCCATCCGCAGATGACCATTGCCGACCTGCTCGGTAACCCGCTGCCGGCCGACCTGGTCAATGCCCAGAGCATGGACGCGATCCGCATCGCCTGGCGCGCCTGGCTCGGCATGCGCGTGAAAATCATCGACGAATACAACCGCATTCCGCCGCGCACCCAGAGCGCGCTGCTCACGCTGATGGGCGACAACTACGCCGAAGTGCTCAACCACATCTACGAGTGCCCGGAGTCGGCCTGGTACCTGACCGCCAACGACGACCAGGGCGGCGGCACCTACGAGGTGATCGAGGCGCTGCGCGACCGCATCGACGTGGTGGTGCAGGCGCTGGCGTTCAATCCGCGCTTTCTCGGCGAACTGCTGGTGCGCATCGAGGAAAACCTCAAGCCCGAAGAGCTGGTGCCGCCCGAGATCGTGTTCACGGCGGCCGAGGTGGACCGGATCGGCGAGGAAATCCGCGCGGTGGCCGTGCCAGAACCGATCCGGCGCCGGCTGGAATTCTTCACCAGCCAGTTCGAGCTGATGGCCGCTGCCGGCGACCAGTTCGAGTACATGACCAAGGACACGGCCCGCCTGTCCGGCTTCGACTGGAGCGCGGTGATCGCTGCCGATAGCGGCCGCGATCGCCTCAAGGACCTCGGCTGCCAGACCGTCAATGGCCTGTCGGTGCGCAACCTGATGACCTTGCTCATCTATGCCAAGGCGCTGGCTTATTTCCGCGGCAACGCCGAGGTCGAACTGGACGACGTGCGCCAGGTGCTGCCGTTCGTGCTGCACGACAAGCTGCGGCCGGACCTCGACGCACCGTTCTTCGGCCTGCCCGAAAACGCCGCCTTGCGCACCGACCAGATCAGCTGGCTGCGGCGCCTGTTCGACCTGTCCGGCGCCGAGTACGACCGGCTCGATCTCGACCGCAACGACCCGGTCGGCGAGATGGGCGCGCAGTTCGAGCAGGGCCTGGACGGCCTGAGCGAGCGCGACGTGCTCAAGCGCCTGCACCGCATCGAGCAGCACGTCGGCGAGCAGATCCGCGGGCGCAAGCTGTACGGCCACCTGTACGACGACCTGCTCAAGCTGAAGTACCTGCATCAGCGCTACACCAACTACCTGGTGTGGCTGCGCTCACAAACATGATTTCCCCGGCATTTGCCCGGCTGCTGGCAGCCGCCCGCCCGGAGCTCAACCGCCGGATGGCCGAGGCGCGCCGCCGTCACAGCGGTTTCGATACCGCAGCGTTCGGGGCGTTCCTGGCCGCAGCTGCCGATCCCGTTGTCTGCGCGGCAGCTGCCCATGCGCCGGAGCGCGCGGGCGCGGTGGCGCTGGCGGCGTTCGATGCCGCGCTGGCGCTGACGGCGCAGGGCCACGCGCGCACGCAGATCATGCAGCCGGCGGCAGGCGCAGCGCAGCTGCGACCGGCCGACGCGGCGGCCGCCAACGCGGCTGCGCCGCCAGCGGGCACCCCTGCCAATACTGGCACTGGCGCCGACTTGCCGGCCAGCGTCTGGCGCGCGCTGGCGCCGCTGTATGTTGCGCCGCTGTGCGCGCAGCCGGCTGCCGTACTCGGCATGCTGACCAATGCCGCCTTGCATGTGCAGCGCCAGCGCGGCGCACGCGTGGCGCAGTGGCAGGCCATCATGGCGCAGCTGTCGCCGCAGCTCGCACCGCAGTGGTGGCATGCGCAGCCAAACGCGACGCCAGCGCAGACAGGGCAGGGGCCGCAGCCCGGCGAGATCGCGCAGCTGTCTGCTGTCGGGCAGATTGCTGCGTGGCGCGCCGGCATGGCGCATTTCCGGTCCGGCGCCATCGCGGTCGCCGACAGCTTGCCAGAGCCATTGGCCGTGGCCGCTTTCGGCGCCGCCGCCGCGGAGTGGTCGTGGCCGGCGTTGCGCGCCGCGCTGCTGGCCGATCCCTGGTGGGCGCCCGACACCGCGCAGCGCGAGCGCCTGCAGGCAGGCATCGAGATCGGCAGCTTTACCGGCCTCGGTGGCGAGTTTCCCGAACCGCCGCAGGTACGCGCCGCGCCGCACGGCTTCTGGGTGCGCAGCGGCGAACGCCACGCGCTGCTGATCGCCGACGCCTGCGGCGCGGTGCTCCATCCCGCCAGCGCCGACGAATACGACCAGGCCGAAGACAGCTTCCCCGCGCAGGTCGCGGTGCGGGAGGGGACGCTTGCGATCAACGGCCGCGAAGTGGCGCTGGCGCTGCCGGCCGAGCGGCTCGCGGTCGTATGCAACCGCTACGCGGCAGCGGTCACGTCGCCGTACACCCACGCCATCCGCGTGCTGCCGCTGTGACCGACGACGCACTGCTCGAGCAATGGCGCGCCGCCTGGCCGGCGGCGCTGGCCGCGTGGAGCCGGTACACGCGCCTGCGCGACGCCCGCCTGTGCCGGACGTCGGTGGAAGCGGCAGGCGAGGGGCTGCACGGCAGCTTTGCGATGATACGGCTGCTCGACCAGAGCGTGGTGATCGACCTGCAGGGCGTGCGCGAACAGGGGCTGCAGGGCTACGCGGTGGAGATCCTGGCGCACGAAATCGGCCACCACGTGCTGGCGCCTGCCACGGCCGCCGACCAGTTCCGGCTGCTGGCGCGCCTGCGCCGCGCGCTGCCCACCCTGGAAGCGCACGCCCCCATGGTCGCCAACCTGTACACCGACCTGGTGATCAACGACCGCCTGCAACGCCAGGCCGGCCTGCGCATCGACCACGTCTACCGCCTGCTGGAGCAGGCGCGCCCGTCGCCTGCCAGCAGCAAGTTGTGGACGCTGTACGTGCGCATCTACGAGCAGCTGTGGCAGCTGCCCAAGGGCGACCTCGGTGGCGGCGCCGCCGACGAGGCCACCGACACCGATGCCTGGCTGGGCGCGCGCCTGATCCGCGTGTACGCGCGCGACTGGATGGACGCCGCTGGCAGGTTCGCCACGCTGCTGCTGCCGTACCTGGCAGGGCAGCAGCAACAGGTCACGGAGTTTTACCGCCTGGCCGACACGCGCGACGCGGCGGCCGGCTGCGACCCCGCAGGCGCCCAGCAGATCGAAGCGGGCGAGCGCGAAACGCCCGTGCATCCGGTGGACGACCCGCGCATCTCCGGCCTGGACCAGGCCCCCGGCGCGCGTGCCGCCAGCGACGAGCGCCCACCCGACGGCGGCCAGGCCCGCGAGCCGTTCGACTACGGCGAGCTCCTCAAGGCGGCCGGCATCACGCTCAGCGACGAGCAGATCGCGGTACGCTACTACCGCGAACGCGCCTTGCCGCACCTGGTGTCGTTTCCGAAAATGCCGGCGCCGTTGTCGGCCGAGCTGCAGCCGGAAGGGCTGGAACCGTGGCAGACCGGCGACCCGCTCGAGGAAATCGACTGGCTGGCCAGCGTGGTTCAGAGTCCCCGCCCGGTGCCAGGAGTGACCACCGTGCAGCGCCAGTACGGCCGTGAAGCCGCACGCCCGCCGAAACCGCTGCCGGTGGACCTGGACCTGTACGTTGACAGCTCGGGCTCCATGCCCGATCCGCGCACCCGCACGTCGTTCCTGGCGCTGGCCGGCGCCATCGTCGCCTTGTCGGCGCTGCGCACCGGATCGCGGGTGCAGGTCACGCTGTGGAGCGGCAAGAACGAGGTGATCGTCACACCCGGTTTCGTGCGCGACGAAGACCAGGTGCTCGGCGTGCTGACCGGTTTTTTCGGCGGCAGCACCTGCTTCCCGATCCACCGCCTGCGCCAGACCTTTGCCGCGCCGCGCGACCGGCTCACGCACATCCTGATGATTTCCGACGACGGCATCTCCACCATGTTCGACAACGACGAGCAGGGCAACAGCGGCTGGGCGGTGGCCGCGCGCGCGCTGGCCAATGGCGGCGCCGGCGGCACCATGGCGCTCGACCTGCGCCAGGACTGGGACAGCGGGCAGCATACGGGCTGGCTGCAGCAGCCGTACCGCGACATCGCGCGCGCCCGCGACGAGCAGGGCTGGGAGATCCACGCCATCGCCCAGGCCGAAAGCTTGGTAGACTTCGCCCGCGCCTTCAGCCGCCGCCATTACACCAATCCGCACGTCCAGTCCCATGCAAAACACCGGTCCCGCCCTTGAAGTCCTGATCCACCGGCTGGCCGAGACGCCGGCCGAACTGCTGGCGGCGCCGCGCATCGGCAATACCGGCGCGGTCCACGTGGCGGCGCTGGTCAACGACGTGCTGGCGCTGCACGGCGCACGCGCCACGCTCGCGGAGCTGGCGCCGTTCATGGCCGGCAAAGCCGGGCAGCGCCGCCAGCAAGGTCACCAAGGTCACCAAGGTCAGCAAGGTCAACGCCTTGCGCTGGTGATGATCGTGGCCTGGCTGCTGGCCGACGAGTGGCTGATCGCCGCCCCGATCCCGCAGGCCGACCTGCTGCGGGTGCTCGACCGCACCGTGGACGAGCTGGCGCAGTCAGCGGCCGCGCACCGCTACGTGGACGATCCGGAACGGCGCGAGGAGCTGGCGCGCATCGTGCTCGCGCGCCTCGGCTATCGCCCGGCCGGCGAGTCGGTGTCCGAAGCGACCGACCGCCTGTCGGCCGTGAGCGGCGCCGAACGCCGGCGCCTGCTCGAGGCCAGCCGCGCCGCCGAGCAGCGGGCGGCCGACATCCGCGCTGCGCTTGCGCGCAAGGCGGCCGAGGAATCGGCCGACAAGTGGTCGCGCGAATGAACAGCCGCGCAAACCTGCGGGACGACGAACACGAGCGCTTTCCCACGCTGACTGCCGCCGGGCGCGCCATGCTCGATTTTCTGCAGGAGCATCCGGCTGCACCGACCTACCGCAACCACAGCGGCAACAAGCTGCTGGCGCACGAAGTGGAGCAGGTGCGGCGCTTCGAGCAGCAGGTGGCCGATGCCGACGTCGGCTGGCCGGCCGGCGGCAGGCCCGCGTGGCTCGACGACTTCGTGCGCGCCACGTACGCCAGCGTGCCGCACTACCGGGCCTCGGGCGCCGTGCCCGCGCAATGGTCGCAGATCGCGCCGGTCAGCCGCGCCGACCTGGCTGCCGACATTGCCGCCTTCGTGCCGGACCACGCCGACATCGCGCGCATGATCAACTTCCGCACCACCGGCACCACCGGCCATCCGCTGGTGATCGCCTCGCACCCGGTGGTGGCGGCGCGCTACCTGGCGTTCCACAAGCGCGCGCTGCGCCGCTTCGGCGTGACCTTGACGCACGGCGCCGGGCAGGTGGGCGTGGTGCTGCTGGGCTTCCAGCAGCGCTGCTTCACCTACGTGTCGGTCACGCCCACCATGGGCGAATCGGGACTGGCCAAGATCAACCTGCACCCGGACGAATGGCGCACGCCGCAGGACCGCGCCGCCTACCTGGACGCGCTGGCACCCGAGGTGGTGGCAGGCGATCCGATCTCGTTTACAGAACTGCTCGCGCTGCCGGTGACGATGCGGCCGCGCGCCTTGCTGTCGGTGTCGATGCTGCTGCTGCCGGCGCTGCGCGCGCAGCTCGAAGCCCGCTTCGGCTGCCCGGTGCTCGATCTCTACTCGCTCAACGAAGTGGGGCCGGTGGCGGTGTACGACGCCCGCGCCGGCGGCCACGTGCTGCTGCAACCGCAGCTGTACGTGGAGCTGCTCGACGCCGATGGCCATCCGGTGGCGCAGGGAGAGCGCGGCGAGATCACGGTATCGGGCGGCTTCAATTTCTGTTTGCCGCTGCTGCGCTACCGCACCGGCGACCATGCGTCGCTCGCGCTGCGGCGCGAAGGGGCGGTCGCCGTGCCCGTGCTGGTCGGCCTGTCGGGCCGCTCGCCGGTGCGCTATCGGACGCCGGGCAGGTGGATCAACAATATCGATGTTACCCACGCCTTGCAGCATTTGCCGATACCGCACTTCGGCGTGCACCAGCAGGCCGACGGCAAGGTCGTGCTGCGGCTGGCGCAGGCGATGTCGCCGCTCGGCGACCAGGCGCGGGCAGCGCTGGAAACGCTGTTCGGCGCCGGCAGCGTCACGCTTGCCGTCCTGGGCGCCGACGACAAGACCGTGCAGTACACGTCGGACCTGGCAGGAGCGCGCGCATGAAGCCATTCCATACCGGCCTGGTGGTCGGCAAATTCAGTCCGCTGCATCTTGGGCACGAGCTGTTGATCGGGCGGGCCATGGCGGCCTGCGAACAGGTGGTCATCATCGCGTATTCGCAACCGGAGCTGCCAGGCTGCAGCTCCTATCTGCGCGAACAGTGGCTGCGCACGCGCTTCCCGCACGCCACCGTGCTGGTGCTGCACAACGACCGCCACGATCTGCCCGACAACGACGCCGACGCCACCGTGCACCGGCGCCTGATGGGATGGGCATGCCTGCACCTGCTCGGTCGCCCGGTCGATGCGGTCTTTACCAGCGAAGACTACGGCGACGGTTTCGCGGCCGAACTCACGCGCTATTTTGCCAGGCACGGCCACCGGCGCGCGCCGGTACGGCACGTGCTGGTGGACCAGGCGCGCCGCCTCGTCCCTGTGTCGGGCACGGCGATCCGGCAGGATCCGCATGCCCATCGGGCGTTCTTGTCGGCCCCGGTGTATGCCAGCTACGTGCAGACCGTCTGCTTCCTCGGCGGCGAGTCGAGCGGCAAGAGCACGCTGGCCCAGGCCATGGCAGCCGCGTGCCGGACGGTATGGGCGCCCGAGTATGGCCGCGAACTGTGGGAGGCCCGGGGAGGCGAACTGGCCTACGAGGACCTGCTGCACATCGCGCAGGTCCAGCAGCAGCGCGAAGACGACCTGCGGCCCCTGGCCACGCGCTATCTGTTCTGCGACACCTCGACCCTGACCACGCTGTTCTACTCGCGCGAGATGTTCGGCCGCGCCGAGCCGGAACTGGAACACCGGGCTGGGCGCCAGTACGATCACGTGTTCGTGTGCGTCCCGGACTTTGCGTTCGTCCAGGACGGCACCCGACGCGACGACAGCTTCCGGCTTCACCAGCACGCCTGGTACATCACCGAACTCCAGCGCCGCAACATCGCCTACACCTTGCTCATTGGCCCGCCGCCCCAGCGCATCGCCACCGTGCTGCAGCACTTAAGTTAAAGTCATAAGTTCGAGCAGAACTTGGGTACCCGCCTTCGCGGGTACGACGGAGATGAAGAGGATAACTCAACGGCATGAGGCCAGAGCCGGCATGCGGGCTTACAGTTTGAAGACGCTGACCAGCTGCGCCAGGTGCGATGACTGGTTCTGCAGCGATTCGGCGGCGGCTGCTGCCTGTTCGACCAGGGCGGCGTTTTGCTGGGTCACGCCGTCCATCTCGCCGATGGCCTGGTTGATCTGGTCGATCCCGGCTTCCTGTTCCTGGCTGGCGGTGGCGATCTGCTCCATGATGTCGCTCACGCTGCGCACGCTGTTGACGATCTCGGTCATCGTGTGGCCGGCCTGCTCCACCAGTACGGCGCCGGTCGAGATTTTTTCCACCGAGTCGCCGATCAGTTCCTTGATGTCTTTGGCGGCGCTGGCCGAGCGCTGGGCCAGGTTGCGCACCTCCGACGCAACGACCGCGAAGCCGCGCCCCTGTTCGCCGGCGCGCGCCGCTTCCACGGCCGCGTTCAGGGCCAGGATATTGGTCTGGAAAGCGATGCCGTCGATGACGCCGATGATGTCGACCACGCGGCGGGACGAGGTGCTGATCGATTCCATCGTGGTCACCACCTCGGCCACCACGCCGCCGCCGCGCACGGCCACGTCGGAAGCGCTGGCGGCCAGCCGGTTGGCCTGGCGCGCGTAGTCGGTATTCTGCTTGACGGTGGACGTCAGTTCTTCCATCGACGACGCGGTTTCTTCCAGCGAGCCGGCCTGCTGCTCGGTACGCGAGGACAGGTCCATATTGCCGCTGGCGATTTCGTCGGAGGCCGTGGCCACCGCCTCGGTAGTGCTGCGCACCTCGCCCACGATGGCGGCCAGGCGGTCGCGCATGGCAGCGATGCTGTGCAGCAGGCTGCTGCGGTCGTTCGGCGCCAGGTCCACGCGCACAGTCAGGTCGCCGGCGGCAATGCGGTCGGTGATGCCGGCCGCGTAGCCGGGTTCGCCGCCGAGCTGGATCAGGACCGACCGTGCGATCCGCCAGCCCAGCAGCAGCGCCAGGGCGATCGAGATCGCTGTCACGATGGCGGTGCGGGTGATCGCCTGCACGCTGCGTTCGTGTACCGCTTTGCCGATTTCATCGATGGCAGTGCGCTGGCGCTCGGCCACGGCGCCGATGCTGGCCACATAGGTGTCGCTGGCCGGCACGAAGCGTTCGGCGATCAGTTTCCTGGTCAGTTCGACGTCGCCGGCATCGCGCGCGTCCATCACGCTCTTGCGCGCCGCCTGATAGAGATCGCGGTCGCGCAGCGCCTGGGCGTACAGCGCCTTGGCGCGGTCGTCCACCAGGCGCTCGGTGAGCAGCCGCTGCACTTCGCCGTTGCGCTGGATGGCGCGCGCCAGGCCGTCCTCGAAGTACTTGCGCTCGGCCGGTTCGGTCAGACGCGCCACTGCCTGCGCGCGCTGCACGTTGCTCTCGATGCTGCCTTTCCATTCGGTGACCAGGCGTTCGGTCTGCAGCTGTTGTTCGACCAGGTTGTCGGTGTCGTCGGTGATGGCGTTGAGCGCGCTGGAGCTGCCGATGGCCACCACCAGCAGCAGGGCCAGCGTGGTGCCGAAGCCCAGCGCCAGGCGTGCGCCCACTTTCATGTCGGAGAGTTTCATGAGGTTTCCTCGATGTACAATTATCTTTAAAGCAAATATATTGCGAATCGGAAATTATATCACCGGATGATGAAAAAGTTCCCTGTGGAAACCCCTTAGCGGGGATTGACGACGATCGCTGCACGATCGCAGAAATTGGGGGAATAAAGGATGGGCGGAAAGCAGTAGGAGTCGAACCTACGGAGGAACGGCTGACGCCCCTCACCGGGTTTGAAGCCCGGCCCCATCACCGGATGAGATTGCCTTCCGCGGACTGCGCTAGCTGCCGCTGTACGACCACGCTGTGCCGGGCCGTACCATGTGAATGTTTCCAACGCGCCGAGTATAGCCGACCCGGTTGAAGAACTCCATGATCTGGATACTTCTTTTGCGTCCGAGACCGGTGGCATCGCGAAACGCTGCTGCCTGCGCTTCCGGCAGTGCGGCCAGCAGGTGGGCCAGTTCGGCCAGCGGCTGCGGATGGTAGAACAGGTCCGGCACGATCTGACTGAGTTCGTCGCTGCGCGCCAGCTTGCGCAGCAGCCGCCGTACGTCCGCCTCGGGCATGGCGTGGGTGCGCGCCAGGTCGCGTACCCACGGCGGGTCGTAGCGCCCCGCCAGCAGCGCCGCCAGCAGCGGCGCCGCCAGCGCCTGTTCGTCCGCGCTGAGCTCCACGCTGTGCTGCGGCAGGTGCAGGCTGCGTCCGCGCTGGGCGATGCGGCCATCGGCCAGCAGTTGTTCGGTCAGGCGGCTCCACAAGCGGTCTTCCATCTCCGGCGCCACGATGCGCTTGAGGCGCCACAGCTCCGGACCGGCGTCGTCGGGCGCGCGTTCGTGGAACTGCGCCAGCGCGGCCAGGATCCGCGCTTCCAGCGCCTGCACCTGGTCGGCGCCGATCAGCAGCGCGTCGCCACCGGCCAGGGCCACGCTGACGGCGCCCGGGGGCGTGGCGATCAGCGACGGCGGCAGCTGCGACAGCCGCACCAGCGCCGACAACCGCAAGCCCAGCGCACTGTGGGCCAGCAGGGCGCCGGTATCGCCCTGTTCGACGAAGGCAGCCAGCGCTGCAAGCCATGCAAGGCGCGCGCTGCTGCGGCGCTTGCGCGCCGGGCCGAACGGATCGAGCACCATGCCACCGCCGACGGTGGCCGTCGCTTGCGCATTGCGGATGACGAAGCGGTCGCCGGGCACCGCATGCACGGGCGCATCGAGCACCAGCTGCACGCGACCGGTCTGGCCGGGCGCCAGCGATTCGCCGTCGAGCAGGACCACGTTGGCGGTGTGGTGCGCTGCGCCCAGGTGCACATGCAGCGGCGACCACGGCTTGAGCGTCAGGCCGCAGTCGGGCATCAGGGTCAGCTCGGCCTCGATCCGCTGCGAGCATTCGGCCAGCTGGGGCGCTACGACCCAGGTGCCGCGCGCGATGTCTTCCTTGGCCACACCGCCCAGGTTGAGCGCCAGCCGCTGGCCGGCGCGGCCCGCTTCCGACGCATGGTTCTGGGCATGGATGCTGCGCACGCGGGCCTGCTGACCGTTCGGCGCCAGCGTCACCGTGTCGCCCACGCGCACGGTGCCGGCCAGCGCGGTGCCGGTAACGATGGTGCCCTGGCCGGCCAGGGTAAATACCCGGTCCACGCCGAGCCGGAACAGGCGCCGGTCGTCACTGGCCGGCAAGGTCGCGGCCAGCTGCGCCAGGTGCACGCGCAGCGCACCGACGCCGGCGTCGTCGGCGTCGGTGGCGTTGGTGCGGAAGATGGCGGCGTCGGCAAAATCGGTGGTCGCCAGCAGCGCCCGGATGTCGGCTTCCACGCGGGCGACCTGCTGCGCATCGGCGCGGTCGATCTTGGTCAGCGCCACCGCGCCGCGCCGCACGCCCAGCAGCCGCAGGATGGCCAGGTGCTCGCGCGTTTGCGGCATGATGCCGTCGTCGGCGGCAATCACCAGCAGGGCGGCGTCGATGCCGGTCACGCCGGCTGCCATGGTGCGGATGAATTTCTCGTGGCCCGGCACATCGATCACGCCCAGCGACTCGCCGCCGGCCAGCGGCGCATACGCGTAACCGAGTTCGATCGAGATGCCGCGCGCCTTTTCTTCCTTCAGGCGGTCGGTGTCGACGCCGGTCAGGGCGCGCGTGAGCGTGGTTTTGCCATGGTCGATATGGCCGGCGGTGCCGATGATCATGCGCGGCCCTGCGCCGGCAGCGGCGCTTGCATTGTTTGCTGCAACTGCTGCAACTGCGCCACGAACTTTTCCTGCTGGGCGTCGTTCAGGCAGCGCAGATCGAGCCACAGCGCGTCGTGCGCGACGCGGCCGATCACCGGCAGCGGCAGTGCGCGCAGGCGCTGTTCGAGCTTGCCCAGCGCGTTGCTGGCCTTGCCGGTCGGACGGATCGCCAGGCCAAAGCTCGGCAACTGGTCCACCGGCAGCGCGCCGCTGCCGATCTGGCTCGTCATCGGCTCGGCGCTGACGGCATAAGCGGCGCCGAGCGCTGCCTGCAGCGGCGCCAGGATCGCTTGCGCCTGGGCGCGCATGGCGCTGGCGGGGCGGGTCAGCAGCTTGAGCGTGGTCAGGCGCTCGGGCAGCAGGTCGGGCGCGCGGTACAGGGCCAGCACCGGCTCCAGCGCGGCCAGCGTCAGCTTGCCCACGCGCAGGGCGCGCTTGAGCGGATTTTTCTTGATCTGCGCGATCAGGTCGGCGCGGCCGACGATGATGCCGCACTGCGGGCCGCCGAGCAGCTTGTCGCCGCTGAAGGTCACCAGGTCGGCGCCGGCCGCAATCGTCTCGCGCACCGTGGTTTCATGCGGCAGGCCGTATTGTTCGAGGTCCACCAGGGTGCCGCTGCCCAGATCGACGGCAGTGGCGATGTTGTGCTGCCTGGCCAGCGGCGCCAGTTCCGGCAGCTCCACGCTCTTGGTAAAACCGGTGATCTCGTAATTGCTGCAATGGACCTTCATCATCAGCGCCGTCTGCGGGCCGGCCGCTTCCGCGTAATCCTTCAGGTGCGTGCGGTTGGTGCTGCCCACTTCGCGCAGCACCGCGCCGGCGCGCGTCATCACGTCCGGGATGCGGAAGGCGCCGCCGATTTCCACCAGTTCGCCGCGCGAGACGATCACCTCGCGCCCCAGCGCCAGCGTGTTGAGCATCAGCAGCACGGCAGCGGCATTGTTGTTGACGATGGTGGCCGCTTCGGCGCCCGTCAATTCCAGCAGCAGCTCTTCGACCAGGTTGTCGCGGTCGCCGCGCGTGCCGGTGTCGATATCCCATTCCAGGTTCATCGGCCAGCGCAGCGCTTCGGCCACGGCCTGCACCGCGCTGTCGGGCAGCAGGGCGCGGCCGAGGTTGGTGTGCAGCACGGTGCCGGTGAGGTTGAACACGGCGCGCAGGTGGGAGCGGTTGGCCTGTTGCAGGCGCTCGGCCAGCATGACCAGCAGCCCGGCGATCTCGGGCGGAGCGCCGGCAGCGGCGCTGCTTCGCGCGACGCTGGCCTCGAAGCCAGCGGTCGCCGTGCTCGCGGGGGCGCCGGCGCCGTCGTCCCTGCGCGCGGCCAGCAGCATGGCCCGCAGTTCGGCCAGCAGCGCGCGTGCCGCGTCCGTCGTCTGCACCCGGCCGTACTGCTCGATCAGCGGCTGGCAGCCGGGATCGGACAGGATCAGGTGCACGGCAGGCAGCCGGATCGCGGGCGGTTTGTCGCCCGTTGCCGGTGCCGCTGCGGCAGGGCTGCTGGCCGGGGCGGTCATGCGGCGTTAAACCACAGCAGGGGGTTGCCGCTGGCGCGCGCGTAGCCGGCTTCGCTCACCAGCACGTCGAGGGTCAGGCTGGCCAGGTCGTCGGCCAGCGGCTCGACGTGGAAGTCGTGCTCCTGGTTGAAGATCTTGCGGTAGGTCTTGCAGTCGTCGCAGGTTTCGGCGCGGGCCACCTTGCTCGGATCGTTGGCCTTGTTCTGCTTTGCATCGGCCGCGCCTTCGACCGGCAGCTTGTCTTCACTGGTTTCCAGGCTCTGGTAGGCGATCTTGCTGGTGTGCTCGCAGCACGAGCACTTCACGCGCACCATGTGCCACTCGCTGGCGCAGCAGCTGCACTGCAGGTAGCGGTAGCCCTGCGACTGGCCGCCGATGCGGATCACGCTGGCCACCGGGTGCGACCCGCACACGGGGCACAGGGTATTGGTGACCAGCGGCTGTACGCGCGGCGAATCGAGCTGGGCGGCGCGCATGGTCCACATCACCTGCAGCGCGGCAGCCACGAACGGCGCGTGCAGCGGGTGCACGCCTTCGGTCAGTTCGGCCAGTACGGCGTCGGCGCAGCCTTCCAGCTGGGCGGTATCGAGCGCGCGCAGTTCGGCCAGCACGGCGTCGATCTGCGGCTGGTCCCTGACTGCTGCCTGCAGGTGGTCGAGCAGGGCGGCAAACACGGTGCGCCATGCTTCCGGGCGCGTACCGTTGACCGGCAGCGGCGGCATATTGTGATCGATGGCCAGCTTGATGTCGGCCGCCGGGGGCAGGCTGAACGTCTCGGCGGGCAGGGCGGCGGCAACCGCGCCTTGCGCGTCCACCACGGCAGCCATCAGTTGCAGGTAGCCCTGCATCGCTTCGCCGACCGGGATGCCCTTGATGTCGTTGTTGGCCAGCTGGCGCAGGCGCGCGGCGCGCGCGGCGAACAGGCTGCGTGCTTCGGGCAGCAGCAGGCGCGGAATGGCGGTGTGATCGAGCGCTTCGATCTGGCCCGGTTCTAGCAAGCGTTGTACCACGGGATTCTCCAGTAGCCGGCGGCAAAAGTGCAGCCGGGCAAAAGTGTATTCTAATCCGAATTCGGAACGTCGGCGCGGGATGGCCGGGGATGCGCTCCGGAGAGCGGGGGGAAGCCGGGCGCGGCGTGGCGCGCCCGGCGTAGAGCTGCTTACATCAAGACTGCTGTCCGTCGCGCTGTTTCCTGACTTCGGACTCGAACCAGCGCGGATGGTGCTTGCGCGCCCACCCATAGGTGACCGTGCCGCGCACCATGGCGCCGATCGAACCCTTGACCCAGAACGCCGCGTAGATGTGCACGACGATCGAGCAGATCAGCACAAACGCGCTGAAGGCGTGCAGCAGCGCCGCAAAGCGCACCACCTCGATCGGGAAGTAGAACGCGAAGTACGCGCGCCAGATCACGATGCCCGACAACAGCAGGCCGACCATGCTGGCGATCAGCACGAAGAACAGGATCTTCTGGCCGGCGTTGTACATGCCGATCTTCGGCAGCCGGTCTTCGCGGTTGTTGAGCACATCGCCGATCTGCTTCATCCACTGCTTGTCCGACTGGTCGATCTGGTTGTGGTGCCAGAAGCGCACCACCAGCACCGCGAACGAGACGAACATCACCACACCGAGGAACGGGTGCAGGATGCGCGTCCACTGGCCGCCGCCGAGGAACACGGCCATCCACGACGTGGCCGGGTGGAACATGGCCAGGCCGGAGACGGCCAGCAGCACGAAGCAGATCGCCGTGATCCAGTGATTGCTGCGGTCATTGGCGGTGTAGCGCTGGATCAGCGGGTGGCCGTCCTTGTCCCGCATGCCGTTCAGATCATCAGATGCGCTCATTGCTGTTCTCCCGGATGCGTTGTGCGTCGTGCAGCGCTTCGGCTTCCTCTTCCTTGCTCACCTCGTTCGGACCGACACGCGAGTAGTGGAAGAAGCCTGCCAGCGCGGTGGCGGCAATGCCGGCCAGCGCCAGCGGCTTGGTCAGCCCCTTCCACAGGCCCACCATCGGGCTGATGGACGGGTTCTGCTTCAGGCCATGGTACAGCGGCGCCTTGTCGGCATGGTGCAGCACATACATCACGTGCGTGCCGCCGACACCGAGCGGGTCGTACAGGCCCGCCTGCGCGAAGCCGCGCGACTTGAGGTCCTCGATGCGCTCCTCGGCGTGCTGCTTCATGTCTTCCTTGGTGCCGAAGACGATGGCGCCGGTCGGGCAGGTCTTCACGCAGGCCGGTTCCTGGCCGACCGCCACGCGGTCCGAGCACAGCGTGCACTTGTAGGCGCGGCTGTCCTGCTTGGAGATGCGCGGCACATCGAACGGGCAGCCGGCAACGCAGTAGCCGCAACCGATGCAGTTCTCCTGGTGGAAATCCACGATGCCGTTGGTGTACTGGACGATGGCGCCCGGCGCCGGGCAGGCTTTCAGGCAGCCCGGATCCTCGCAGTGCATGCAGCCGTCCTTGCGGATCAGCCATTCGAGGTTGCCGTCGGTGTTCTCGTATTCCGAGAACCGCATCACGGTCCACGACTGCGGGGTCAGGTCGATCGGATTGTCGTACACGCCGGTGGTTTCACCCACTTCGTCGCGCAGGTCGTTCCATTCCATGCAGGCTGTCTGGCAGGCCTTGCAGCCGATGCACTTGGAAACGTCGATCAGTTTGGCCACGGTGCCGGTGACCGGGGTGCGGGCCGCCGGCGGCTGCACCGTGGTGGCCGAGAGGCGTTTGATATCTAGCGATTGTAATGACATGTTTTAATCTCCCTCGGGCCGTCAGGCTTTTTCCACTTTCACCAGGAACGACTTGAATTCCGGTGTCTGTGAATTGGCGTCGCCTACCGTCGGCGTCAGTGTGTTGACCAGGTAGCCCGGCTTGGTGAGCCCCTTGAACCCGAAGTTGATCGGCAGTCCGACCTGGTGGGTCTTCTTGCCGTCGATGGTCAGTGCCTTGATGCGCTTGGTCACCACGGCTTTCGCCACGATGTAGCCGCGCCGCGACGAGACACGCACCCTGTCGCCGTGGACCACGCCGATTTCCTTGCCCAGCTCTTCGCCGATTTCGACGAATTGCTCCGGCTGGATGATCGCGTTCAGCCGCGCATGCTTGGTCCAGTAGTGGAAGTGCTCCGTGAGGCGGTAGCTGGTTGCCACGTGCGGATACTCTTCCTTCTTGCCCAGCTTCTTGCGGTCGTTGGCAAACATCCGGGCGGCCGGGTTGTTGAACGCGCGCGGATTGTTCGGGTGCAGCGGGTTGTGCCCGATAGGCGACTCGAACGGCTCGTAGTGCTCGGGGAACGGACCTTCGGCCATGGCGTCGCGCGAGAAGAAGCGCGCCACCCCTTCGGCCAGCATGATGAACGGACCCATGCCGTTTTCCGGCGGTTCGTCCGCCTTGTAGTCCGGCACGTCGGCGCCGCTCCAGGTGGTGCCGTTCCAGGCCACCAGCTTACGGGTCGGGTCGAACGGCTTGCCCTTGGTATCGGCCGAGGCGCGGTTGTACAGCACGCGGCGGTTGGCCGGCCAGGCCCAGGCCCAGTTCAGCGTATTGCCGATGCCGGTCGGGTCGCTGTTGTCGCGGCGGCCCATCTGGTTGCCCTGCGCGGTCCAGGAACCGGCAAAGATCCAGCAGCCGCACGCGGTGCTGCCGTCGTCGCGCAGTTGCGCAAAGCCGGCCAGCTGCTCGTTCTTCTTCAGGACGACCTTGGTCGGATCCTTCGGATCGGTCAGCTCTTTCAACGCCTTGCCATTGAATTCCATGGCGATTTCTTCCGGCGTCGGCGAATGCGGCGTGGCGTAGTTCCAGGTCAGATTGACGATTGGATCGGGGAACTTGCCGCCCTCGGTCTGGTACGCCTTTTTCAGGCGCAGGAAGATGCCCGACATGATATCGAGGTCGCTCCTGGCCTGGCCCGGCGGCTCGGCGCCTTGCCAGTGCCACTGCAGCACGCGCGAAGAACTGACCAGCGAACCGCGTTCCTCGGCGAAGCACGACGTCGGCAGGCTGAATACCTCGGTCTGGATCTTGGTCGGATCGACCTTGTGGAAGTCGCCGTGCGGTTTCCAGAATTCCGACGTTTCGGTCTGCAGCGGGTCCATGATGACCAGGTACTTCAGCTTGGACAGGCTGTCGGTGATCTTCTGCTTGTCCGGGGCCGAGGCCAGGATGTTGAAGCCCTGGCAGATATAGCCGGTCATCTTGCCCTGGTTCATCAGCTCGAACGCCTGCATCATGTCGTACGGCTTGTCCAGCTTGGGCAGGTAGTCGAAGGCGTAGTTGTTCTCTTCGGTCGCAGCGTCACCCCACCACGCTTTCATGAACGAGACCAGGAACTTCTTCGAGTTGCTGTAGTAGCTGAGCTGATTCGGACGCAGCGGCTTGAGCGCGCGCTTGGCCACGTACGCTTCCCAGTCCTGCTCCGCCTCGCCGGGCAGCGTCAGGTAACCTGGCAGCATATTGGTCAGCAGACCGAGGTCGGTCAGACCCTGGATGTTGGAGTGACCGCGCAGCGCATTCATGCCGCCGCCGGCGATGCCCATGTTACCGAGCAGCAGCTGCACCATGGCGCCCGTGCGCAGCGTTTCCGCGCCGGTCGAGTGCTGGGTCCAGCCCAGCGCGTACAGGATGGTCGCGGCCTTGCCCGGCACTGCGGTCGATGCCAGCAGCTCGGCCACCTTGTGGAATTTTTCCGGCGGCACGCCGCAGGCTTTTTCCACCATCTCGGGCGTGTAGCGCGCGTAGTGCTTCTTCATCATCTGGTACACGCAGCGCGGGTGCTCGAGCGTCGGGTCGATCTTGGCATAGCCGTCGTCGCCGATCTCGTAGTTCCAGCTGCTCTTGTCCGTGTACTTGCCGGTCGCCTCGTCGTAGCCCGAGAACAGGCCGTCGTTGAAGGCGAAATCTTCGCGCACGATGAATGGCATGTCCGTGTAGTTACGGACGTATTCGTGCTGGATCTTGTCGTTGGTGAGCAGGTAGTTGATGATACCGCCCAGGAAAACGATGTCCGCACCGGTACGGGTAGGGACGTAATAGTCCGCCACCGAAGCGGTTCGGGTAAAGCGCGGATCGACCACGACCAGCTTGGCGCCGCGATGCGCTTTTGCTTCCGTGACCCATTTAAACCCGCAAGGGTGTGCTTCTGCTGCGTTGCCGCCCATGACCAGGATGACATCTGCGTTCTTGATGTCTACCCAGTGATTCGTCATCGCACCACGTCCAAATGTCGAGGCAAGACCTGCCACCGTCGGACCGTGTCATACACGTGCTTGATTGTCGAATGCCAGCATGCCGAGACTGCGCATGGTTTTATGGGTTAAGTAACCGACTTCGTTCGATGCCGCCGACGCGCACAGCATGCCGGTGGTGGTCCAGCGGTTGACGGTTTTGCCGTCGGCCGATTTTTCGATGAAGTTCGCATCGCGGTCCGCTTTCATCAGCTTGGCGATACGGTTCAACGCCTCATCCCACGACATCGGCGACCATTCGGAAGCGCCCGGTGCGCGGTACTGCGGCGCCAGCAGGCGGTTCGGCGAGTGGATGAAGTCGATCAGGCTGGCGCCTTTCGGGCACAGCGTGCCGCGGTTGACCGGGTGGTCGGCGTCGCCTTCGATGTGGATGATCGAAGCGGTGGCGTTTTTGGCGCCATCGCCCAGGCCATACATCAGGATCCCGCAGCCTACGGAGCAGTAGGGGCAGGTGTTGCGGGTTTCGGTGCTGCGCGCCAGCTTGTATTGCCGGACTTCGGCCATGGCCGTTGCCGGCGCAAAGCCGAGAAGCGCGATGCTCGAACCCGCGATGGTAGCGCCAGTTACCCGAAGGAACTGGCGCCTGGACATCTGGTTCATAGGAAGCCTCTTGGTTGTTGAAAAGGACTCCCCAAGTTTATCACCGGGAAAACATTCGTGTCCGTAATGACCTGTATCAAACAGACGCATTACAGACACTTTATTCCATAATTGCTGATAAAAACGATAATTTTTCGCGGTAAAAAGCTAAATAGACAATATTTTATCGTGGTCTGTGGGGCTTATTACGGCTGGTAACAACGCTTCAATTGTCGATAGTCGTAATAAAAACTGTGCGCGGCGATCCGGGCGCCGTCGCAGGCCGGTTTGAAGGCGGTCTCGCGTTCGTTGTACAGCATGCGCACCAGCGTGCGGCCGGCACGGTTCTGGTACAGGTCCCACGCGATGTTGGCCGCCATCGGCGCCACCTGTGCGCCGCGCCAGCGGCTGTTGGCATAACTGTACGTCGCCGCGCGCGGCAGCTGTTCCGACATGCCGGCCAGGCCCAGGGCGCTGGCCAGGGGGATGACGATTTCGGCGTGGGCAAAACGCAGCTTGGCCGCATGCGCGCGCTTGCCGCTGTCGATGGCGTCGGCCTCGGCAAAGAAATCGGCCAGCAACTTGTCGGCCATGCGCCAGGTGACGTCGCCGTTTTCGGCAATGCCCGGGCCTTTTTCGTAAAAGGCGACGGCGTCTTCGGTCTCGGCATAGACGCGGGCCTGCGCCGGGGCGATGTACTGGCGGAAGTCGACACGCCGTTCGGCCTGCAGTTCGGCTTCCAAGTCGGCGGCGGCGGCGTACAGCTCGTACAGCGCCAGTGCAGCGCCGGTGGCGCTGGCGATCGTGGTGTCGCCGTCGCCGCTGAGGCGATTGGTGAACTTGCCGTCGGCGCTGGTGTAGCTGCGCGTGCCGTGATTGACCGCACGGATCCGGCCCTGGTCCAGCGCGGCGATGAAGGCCGGCTGGAACAGCGCGCCCAGCGTGGTCAGCGCAGCGGCGTGCAACTGTGGCTGGGCGTAAATGGCAGCCTTGCGTGCTGCCAGTTCGTCGCTGCTGTCCCAGCGCTGGTACGCCAGCGTGGCGGGCGGCACCTGCCCGTCCTGCCTGGCGTTGAGCTTGTGAAAATACAGGGTGGTGCGGTCGGTGCCGGTATCGATCAGCGCGGCCAGGCCGGGCTGCGCGGCCGCCAGCGCGCCGCTGAAGTACGCCGCGCTATCGACCGCACGGTCCTTGCCGGAACTGAGCACCACGATGCGGCGCTGCTGCGCTTGCGCATCGCGAAACAGCGCCGGCAGGCGCGCATGCAGGCGTTGCGCCAGGCCGGTATGCTCGCGCACGCCCTGCAAGGTCTCGTTGCCGTACCCCGGCTTGCTGATGCCGTCCACGCCGTAACCGAGCAGCGCGTTCGCCTTCATCATCGCTTCGAGGTCGGCGCCCAGTTGCCGGCCCAGTGGCGTCAGCGCATCCTGCTGCTGCGCCAGCTGCCACAGGTTGTACAGCGCCAGGTCCGTCTTGAAGCTGCTCAGGCCCCGCGAGCCGTGGCGCGCCAGCAGCTCGGTATAGACCGCCGTGTAGCCGGCCGGCGCCGGCTGGTAGCTGGCGCTGTCCTGTTGCGGTGCGTACGGGGTCTTGGTCTGATAAAACTGCCCATGATCGGCATGCGCGTGCGCATGCATCAGCAGCAGGGACAGCGCGGCGCCGGCCGCAAGACGGAATGGTTTCATGGTCAGAAGTCTACGCGAACGTTGACGCTGGCGGTGCGCGGTGCGCCGATGTTCAGATAGCCCTCCTGGTAATAGGTCCAGTATTTGCGGTTGGCGATGTTGGAGATATTGGCGCGCACGCTGATCATCTTGCCGAAGTAGCGGTGACGGTAGTTCAGGCCTGCGTCGAACAGCGTATAGGCTGCCAGGGTATTGATATTGGCCGCGTCCATCGGCAAGTCGCCCAGGTACTGCGACCCGGCGTGCAGCGCCAGGCCCGGGAGCACTTCGCGCCAGGTCGCCTGGATCGATGCCTGGCGGCGCGGCGCACCGACTGCGCGCTTGCCGCTGTAGCCCGGCGCGGCGTTTTCCAGCTTGGCGTCGAGCAGCATGATGCCACCCTCGATCGACAGATTCTTCGCTGCCTGCACCACGCTGTTGAGCTCCATGCCGTTGTATTTGGACTGGCCATCGGACACATAGACGTTGGCGGCATTGGTGTACTGCGCGCCGCGCTCGATGTGGAACAGCGAGGCGGTGGCGTTCCACCAGTTGCGTTCCGTTTTTACCCCGGCTTCGGTCTGCTTGCTCTTGATCGGCGCGAAGGTCTGGTTGGCGTTGGCGGTGCTGGTCGGCGCGCTGGCCGCCTGCTCCAGTGCTTCGACATAGCTGGCATAGAGCGTGGTGGCGGCGGCCGGCTTGAACATCAGCGCCACGGTCGGCGTGGTCTTGTCGGCCGGGTAGCTGGCGGTCAGCGCGCCCTTGGTCGAATAGGCGTTGTCGGTGAAGCGGGTGTGGCGCGCGCCGGCCACCAGCGACCAGGCGTCGTTGAACGTCAGCGTGTCGCTGGCGAACAGCGCTTCCTGGCGCGTGGTCTCGTCGCGGTAGGTGCCGCCGCTGTAGTTGATGGCGGCCGCGCTGTACCGGGTCGGCGCCGACAGATTGCCGGTGCCGACCTTGACCTTCGGCGTCACCACCGACGACGTCGAGACCAGGTTCTGCGACATCAGGCCCAGCACCACTTCATTACCGATGCCGGCCACGGCGAACTGGCCGTTGACGGTGGCCTGCAGCTGGTCGAAATGATAGTCGTGCAGCTCGGCGCTGATGCGGTCGTAGTAGCTGCCGGCGTTGTCGGTCAGGTAGTACTGGTCCTTCTTGTACACGCGGGAAGAGTCCGAGGTGCGGTAGGAAGCGTTGGCGGTCCAGTTCGGCGCCAGGCGGTATTCGATGCCGGTGGTGGCCAGCGAATACTCGACATCGCTGCCGGCGCCGGTGCTATTGAGCCGGGTGTCGCCAGCGAGCGGCGCCGGGATCCTGAAACCCTGCAGGATGATGTCGGTGCCGCCGACGGTGCGGCGGCGCTGGTACAGCGCGTCGTAGGTCAGCGCCAGGTCGTCGGTCACGCGCCATTCCAGATTCAGGCCGGCAGCGTTGCGCTTGAGCGAGCCGCTTTCCTGCTTGACGTCGCCGTCTTCGTGCACCAGGTTCAGGCGATAGCCGAAACCGTCTTTGTCACCGAGGCGCCCGCCGGTATCGATCTGCTCCTTGATCGCGCCGCCTTCCTGGTAACCCATGGCTGCGCTGAAGGTCGTGGCGGTGGTCGGACGCTTGCTCACGTAGTTGATGATGCCGCCCGGCGAACCGAAGCCGTACATATAGCCGGTCAATCCTTTCAGCGCTTCCACGCTCTCGAACATCTCGAGCGGCATTTCGGTGCCGCGGTTGATATTGGCCAGGCCGTTGATCTTGTAGCCGTTCAGGTCATCGAGGCGCAGGCCGCGCATCTGGATCGTGGCCGGGTGGGTGGAGATCGGCGGCGAGATGGCGGTGACGGAGGCGTCGTACTTGAGGACTTCGGAAATGCTGGTGGCCAGGCGGTCCTCGATTTCATCGCTGGAGACTGCCTTGGTGGAAAACGGCGTGTCCAGTGCCGACTTGCGCCCCAGGGCGCCGCTGCTGACGCTGTCGCCGAGTTTTTTCTTTTCGACGGTGGCTCTGACTTCGACCGTGGACAGCACGTCGCCGGCAGGTTCGGCCACGGCGGAGAAGTGGAGCGCGCACAGGCCCGCAGCGGCAAGCGCACAGTGCAGACGGGATGGAGTGAAGGGGTTTTTCGAAGACATGAAGCGCCTGAGGAGGTTGGACAACTGGTGTCGGATAGTGAAGCCCGACATCTTATTGGCCCCATATGACGCCCGTATGACAAGGCCAGACGGGGACAGCCGTTTTTTTTCCTCAGGCGTGAACGGTGTGGGCCGTTCTACAGCAGCCGCTCGATGGCGGCCAGCGATGGCGGCGAGGCGCCTTGGACCAGGCAGGCCGCGGCGCCGGCAGCGACGCAGAAGCGCAGGTGCTGCAGCGGTTGCTCGTGCTGGCGATGCATCATGCTCCACGCCAGCGCGGCGATGCTGGCGTCGCCTGCGCCGACCGTATCGACCACGTCGATCTGCGGCGCCGGCAGCGCCCACGCCGCATCGCCGATGTGCAGCGATGCGCCGGCGCCGCCCTTGGTGTACAAATAGGTCGCGCAGGGATTCCAGCTGCGCAGCGTAGCGAAGGCGGCGGCGATATCGCCGGTGCGGAACAGCCCGGCCAGGTCTTCTTCCGAGACCTTGACCACGTCTGCCAGCTCGGTCATGCGGCGCAGGGTGGTGTCGTAGCGCTCATCCATCAGCAGGCGGTAATTGGGGTCAAAGCTGATGCGCACGCCGTCCGCCTTCAGCTGGCCGGCCAGCGCCACCAGCTTGGTCGCCAGCGGCTGGCGCGCCAGGCTGATGCCGCCGAAATGGGCCCACTTGCAATGGGCGCGCCAGCCTGGCGGCAGGGCTGCCGCGTCGAAGTGCAGGTCGGCGCTGTCGTCGCCGACGAAAAAGTAGGCCGGCGGATCGGTGCGGTGAACGATGGCCAGCAGCGGCGATTTTGGCTGGCGCTGCAGGAAACGCAGGTCGAGGCGCGCCGCGGCGCTGGCCTGCCACAGGGCGTCGCCGAAGACATCGGCGCTGATGGCGCCGGCGAATGCGGTCGGCACGTCCAGCGCTGCCATGGTGCGCGCGACGTTCCAGGTGGAGCCGCCCACCTTGCTGTGCCACTGCTGCGCGCCGGCGTCCTGCACGATCATGTCGGTCAGCGCTTCGCCGGCAGCCACGAAAACGGGGAAATCGGCCATTGTCATGCCTTCACCACGTTCAGCACTTCGTAGCAGGCGCCCATCGTGTGGTAATCGACCTTGCCGGCCGGGCTTTTCTCGTCGGTGAGCTTGGCGTTGTCGGCGCCCAGGATGCGGTACCACGCGCCGTACTGGTGGTCGACGAAATGGCGCCAGCTGTAGTCCCAGATCCTGTCGTACCAGGTCCAGTAGCGCGCCTGGCCGGTGCGGTCACCGAGCAGGGCGGCGGCAGCCAGGCTTTCGGCCTGCACCCAGAAATATTTGAGGTCGTCGCAGATGCTGCCGTCGGGCGCGAACCCGTAGTGGATGCCGCCGTGCTGCGCATCCCAGGCCCGCTCCACTGCCGCGTCGAACAACGCCATCGCGCGCGGCAGCAGCCACTCTGGGCCATGCCCAAGGTGGGCGCCGTGACGTTCGAGCAGCAGCAGCAGCTTGGCCCATTCGGCCAGGTGGCCGGGCTGGTAACCCCACGGACGGAAGATATTGCTCTTGTCGTCGCGGTTATAGTCCCAGTCCACCGACCAGTCGGCGTGGTAGTGCTCCCAGATCAGGTTGTCGGCCAGCGCGGCCTGGCGCAGCGTGATGTGGCGCGCCAGCGTTTCGGCGCGCAGCAGGTAGGCGCGCTCGCCGGTGGCCTCGAACGCGGCGATCAGCGCCTCGCAGGCGTGCATATTGGCGTTCTGGCCACGGTAGCCGTCGAGGTGCGACCAGTCGGGCGAGGCTTCGTCCGCGTACAGCCCGTGTTGCGCATCCCAGAAATGGCGTTCCATCAGCGCGAACGTTTCGGCGATCCATTCCGCCGCCTGGTCCTCGCCGGCCATCAGCGCGTGGCTGTAGGCCAGCAGCACGAAGGCCAGGCCGTAACAGTGGTTGGTGCCGTCGGTGACGTGGGCCACGCCGGCCTTCCAGTCCAGGGTCCAGGCGTAACCGCCCGTGTGCGGATTGCGGTGGGCGTCGCGCACGAAGGCGAGCGCGTGACGCAGCCGCTGCTGGTCGGCGCCGTCGCCGAACTGGCGCCAGGCCATGGCGTAGTTGAAGACGAAGCGGGTGCTGCTGACCAGGTGGCGGGTACGCTGGTCATAGATCGTACCGTCGTCCTTGTAGAAGTGATAGAAGCCGCCGCTGGGATCGACGCAGCGCGCGTCGTAAAAGCGCTTGGTGTGGCGGATGTGGTCGAGCAGCGTGGCGCGGAGATGGAAGTTCGGTGCCGTCATGGTGTGCGTGTCAAGGTGGATGGGCGATCGTTGATCGAAGCGTGGGGCGCGCGCCAGCCGTCGAACACGGTACTGGCGCGCACGATCAGCTCCACCGGTGCAATCTGCTGCACCGGCAGGGCCTGCGGCAGCTGGCCGGCCTGGTGTTGCTGCGGCTGGTCTGCCGGGTTTTTCCGGGCGGCGGCGTGGGCAGTCTGGGCATCGAGCAGCAGCGCCACGCCCATGGCGCCCAGTGCCTTTTTGTCGATGCGCAGCGTGGTCAGCGGCCGGTGGCCCAGCACCGCCGACGAGATATCGTCGAAGCCGACGATGGCCACATCGTGCGGCACCTTCAGGCCCCTGGCCAGGCAGCAGCGCATCGCCACCAGGGCCGCGCTGTCGTTGTAGCAGAACACGGCGTCGGGCGGATGGGGCAGGGCCAGCAGCTGTTCCATCGCTTCCCAGGCGCCGGTCTCGAGATCGACGCCGTCGGGCAGGTTGGCTTCCAGGCGCGGGTCGGCCAGGATGCCTTCCTCGAACAGGGCCTGGCGGTAGCCGCGCGCGCGTTCGCGGATGCTGTAGTGGGCCAGCGGACCGGAGATGAAACCGACGCGGGTGCGGCCGGTGTCGATCAGATGCCGGGTCGCCAGGTAGCCGCCCATCATGTTGTCCGGGTTGACGGAATGGTAGCCGCGCAGCTGCATGTCGATCAGCACCAGCTGCTTGCCGGTCGCGCGCAGCGCCGCCAGGGTTTCGGGCTCGAAGAAGCCGGCGCACAGGATGCCGTCCGGCGCATGCATGCGGATCTGGTCGATCAGGCCATCGGCCGGACCCACTGCCATGAACGACAGCACGATGCCCTGCTTGCGGCAGGCTTCCTCGGCGCCGTGCAGCACCGGCGAATAAAACGGGCTGCTGGCGGCGGTGTTGTGCTGGCGATGCAGCAGAAAGGCCAGGCGGCGCAGGCGCTTGGGCCGCAGCTTGCAGAAGTCGTAGCCGAGCGAGTGGGCCGCAGCCTGCACCATCTGGCGCGTGGCTTCGGTCAGTCCCGGCTCGTTTTTCAGCGCGCGCGACACCGTCCCCGCCGACACGCCCGCTAGCCGGGCGATGTCGCGGATGGTGATGCCCGGCGTTGCCGGGGCGGGTGCGGTGGGGGTGGCGTCGGCCATCTGGTCTCCGTTATGCCGTAATTGTGCCGATCCTGCATCGAGGAAGTCTTGCATGCGCGTCGCGCCGTGGTCAAACGACCACGCTGGTTTGCCCGGCAGTTTAGCGCCATTTACTAAACACCGTCCGCAATGTCGGCGGAAACACGCCAGGGCCAGTGTCCGCCGGCGACGGCTTGTTTAGTGAAGACGGCTAAACTGCGTCGCCTTTTTGCCGATGATTTGACCGCTGCGACAGGTCCATGCAGAATATTTTCACAACATACAACAAGGACGAGACATGAAACAGCTGATCAGATTTTGCGCCGCCGCCATGATGGCCGGCGCCGTCGGCGTCGCCGCTGCCGCCGCTGCCGCCGACGGAGCACCGGCGACCAACGCCGCGAGGCCGGAATTCGTGACCGCGAAACCGACGCACTTCAGCCGCAAGGGCCAGGCCTACTACATCGTGGGCGCCAATTTCTGGTACGGCGGCTATCTCGGTGCGCCGAGCGGCGTAGGCCAGCGCGCGCGCCTGCTCAAGGAACTCGACACCATGAAGTCGATCGGCATCAACAACCTGCGGGTGCTGGCCATCTCGGAAAAAACCGCGATGAAAAGCGCAGTCAGTCCCGCCACGACCGCCAGGCCGGGCGAGTACGACGAAAACCTGCTGGTGGGCCTGGACTTCCTGATGGCCGAAGCGGCCAAGCGCGATATCACGGTGGTGCTTTACCTGAACAACTTCTGGCAATGGTCGGGCGGCATGACGCAGTACCTGAACTGGTTCGAAGGCACGCCGGCGCTCGACCCCAATATCACCAAGGACTACGACGACTTCATGAAGAAGAATGCGCGCTTCTACGTGAACGCCGCTGCGCAAAAAGAATACCGCCAGGCGATCGCCAAGATCGTCAGGCGCGTCAACACCATCACCGGCAAACCGTATGCGGACGATCCACACCTGATGGCGTGGCAGCTGGCCAACGAGCCGCGGCCCGGTAACGGCAAGGCCACGCAGGAAGAAAAAGCGGCTTACGTCAAATGGATCGACGAGACGGCCGGCTACATCCATAGCCTGGACCGCAATCACATGGTCAGCACCGGCAGCGAAGGCCTGGCCGGTTCCGCCCAGGACGCCCAGCTGTTCCTCGACGCCCACCGCAGCAAGCATGTCGATTACCTGACCTACCACCTGTGGCCGAAGAACTGGGAATGGTTCGACTCGCGCAACCCGGACGGCACCTGGGACAACGCCCTGACCAGGAGCCGCGACTATCTGAATGCGCACATCGAGCTGGCGAAACAGCTCGGCAAGCCCATCGTGCTCGAAGAATTCGGCCTCGATCGCGACGGTCCGTCGTTCAGCATCAAGGCCACGACCACGATCCGCGACCGCTTCTACAAGGAGGTGTTCGACGTGGTGGTAAACCGCGCCGCCAAGGGCGATCCGATTGCCGGCTTCAATTTCTGGGCCTGGGGTGGCGCCGGCCGCGCCGCCAATGCCGACTACTGGTGGAAGCCGGGGAACGATTTCATGGGCGATCCGCCGCAGGAAGAGCAGGGTCTGTATTCGGTGTTCGACACCGATACCAGCTCGCTCAAGCTGATCAAGGAGTATGGCGACAAACTCAAGTCCATCAAGCCGGCTGCGCGATGAAGGCGACTTTCGTGACCCAAGCACTCAAACCACTGTGGCTGGCTGCAACCGCGCTGGCGGGTTCGCTGGCGCTGTGGAGCGGCTCGGCCCACGCCCAGAAGTTCGACGGACTGGCGGCGACGCCGCAAATGGGCTGGAACAGCTGGAATACCTTTGCCTGCGACATCAATGAACAACTGATCCGCGACACCGCCGATGCGATGGTGGCGAACGGACTGAAAGACGCCGGCTACGTGTATGTCAATATCGACGACTGCTGGCATGGCAAGCGTGACGACAAGGGCGTGATCCATCCCGACCCCGTGCGCTTTCCGTCCGGGATGAAGGCGCTGGCCGAGTATGTGCATGACCGTGGCCTGAAGCTGGGCATCTATTCCGACGCCGGCGCCACCACCTGCGGCGGCAAGCCGGGTAGCCGTGGCCACGAATACCAGGACGCCATCACCTACGCCGAATGGGGCATCGATTACATCAAGTACGACTGGTGCGACACCAAGGGACTGAACTCGGCGGCCGCCTACACCACCATGCGCGACGCCATCCGCGCGGCCGGCCGGCCCATGTTGTTGAGCATCTGCGAGTGGGGCGACACCAGGCCGTGGGAGTGGGCGAAAGACGTGGGCCACTCGTGGCGCACCACCGGCGACATCTATCCGTGCTGGGACTGCGAATTCAGCCAGGGCTCGTTCTCGGCCTGGGGCGTCACGCGCATCCTCGACAAGCAGGCCGGCCTGCGCCAGCACGCCGGCCCCGGTCACTGGAACGACATGGACATGCTGGTGGTGGGCAAGGGCCTGAGCGAAGACGAGGACCGCGCGCACTTTTCGGCGTGGGCCATGCTGGCGTCGCCGCTCATCCTCGGCAACGACGTCAGGTCGATGCCGGCCACCACCCGCCGCATCCTCACCAACGCCGGCGCGATCGCCGTCAACCAGGACCGCCTGGGCGTGCCGGCCTGGCGCTTCCTGCAGACCGGCGACCTCGAATACTGGGCCAAGCCGCTGGCCGACGGCGACTGGGCGCTGATGGTGCTCAACCGCGGCGCGCAGGCGGCTCCCGTCAGCTTCGACTGGGGCGCGTACCATATCAACGATGACTTCAGCAAGCGCACGGCCGACTTCAAGCGCCAGCCCTATGCGTGGACCGAGGTGTGGAGCGGCAGGCGCGGCGACACCACGCGCAAGCTGTCGGCCCAGTTGCCGTCGCACGGCGTGCTACTGCTGCGCCTGAAATCGAAGACATGAGCTACACTGGGCGCCCGTTCAATCCGAGGTGAAAAAAATGAAGAATAGCCTTCGCCATCAACTTGTCGCGACACTCGTCACCAGCGCCATATTGTCGTTCGCTGCACATGCCGCCGACACCCCCGCCAAGCCCGCTGCCATCGACGGCCGCGCGTGCAGCATCACCCCTGCGCCGCGCACCGTGGAATACCCGTGGATGTCGATCGCGCGCTGGCAAGCCATGTTCCAGGAAGATCTCGAAGTCGCGGAAAGCCGCAAGGTGGATCTGCTGTTCGTCGGCGACTCGATCACCGAGGGCTGGAACAAGAAAGTGTGGGACAAATCGTTCGGCAAATGGAAAACCGCCAATTTCGGCATCGGCGGCGACCATACCGGCAATGTGCTGTGGCGTCTCGATCACGGCCAGGCCGATAAACTGTCGCCCAAGCTGGTGGTGCTGACCATCGGCGTCAACAACTTCTTCCACTGCCAGGCCAATCCGGAACAGGTGTTCGAGGGCGTGAAGGCAGTGGTGACCAAGCTGCGCACCATCTATCCGAACGCGCGCATCCTGCTCAACGCGGTGCTGCCGTACGCGCAGTCGGCGTCGGACCCCAAGCGCGCCGAGGTGATCGAACTCAATCGCATGATCGCCACGCTCGACGATGGCAAGTCCGTCATCTTCAAGGACTACGGCAAGAAGTTCTTGCAGCCCAATGGCGATATGTCGCCGACCATCATGGCCGACTACCTGCATCCGACTGCCAAGGGTTACCAGGTGTGGTCGGACGCCATGCTGCCCGATATCAAGCGGCTCATGAAATAAGATGGCGACGCTTCCGCGCCTGGTGGCGCTGCTGTTGCTGGCATGCGCGCTGCCTGTGACCGGTGGCGCCGGTGCGGCCGGCGCTGCTGCGACGCCCGGCAGCAGCGTTGCCGCCGCCGATCCGCACGTGGCCCGCACCGGCCGCGGCGAGGTCAGGGCCGACGGCGCCGTCCACTTCGCCTATCCGGGCGTGGGCTTTGCGCTGGCCTTCGACGGCACGCGCGCGAGCATGACGGTGGAGGCGGGCAGCGACAACAGTTACATCGATGTGATCGTCGATGGCAGTGCGCGCAAGGTGCACCTGGCGCGCGGCGCGCAAACGCTGGTGCTGGCCGACGGCCTGGCGCGCGGTGCCCACCGCGTGGAAGTGGTCAACCGTTCCGAGGCCTGGCTGGGCAAGGCCACCGTGCAGCGCTTCGACACCGACGGCGCCTGGCTGCCAGCGCCGGCGCTGCCGCAGCGCAAGCTGCTGATCCTGGGCGACTCGGTCACCTGCGGCGAGGCGATCGACCGCGTGCCGGGCACCAAGAAGGATGCCTCGTGGTGGGATGCGCGCGCCTCGTACGGCATGCTGCTCGCGCATGCGCTGCAGGCGCAGGTGCAGCTGGTGTGCGCCGGGGGCAGAGGACTGGTGCGCAGCTGGGACAATCGCACCGACCAGCTCAATCTGCCCGACTATTACCAGCTGACGGTGGCCGACCGGCAGCAGCCGGTCAGGTGGGACCAGCGCTTGTACCATCCGGACCTGATCCTCAGCGCCATCGGCACCAACGATTTCAACGTCGGCATTCCAGAACGCGCGCACTATGTCGACACCTATGTGCGGCTGGTGCGCACGCTGCTGGACGACCATCCGCACGCGAAAATCGTGCTCACCGAAGGCGCGATGCTGAAGGACGAACGCAAGGCGGCGCTGGTGGCGTACATTGCCGAGACGGTGCGCCGCGTGGCCGATCCGCGCGTGCAGGCAGTGCCGTCGCAAACCTATCCGGGCGACGCCCAGGATGCCCATCCCACGCGCGCGCAGCACGCCGCCATGGCGCGCGACCTGGCGCCGCAGATGCGCACCATCGCCGGCTGGTGAAGCCGCTCAGCCGAGGATGCGTCCCAGCAGGGGCGCCAGCAGCACCATCAGCACGCCGCTGAAGATCATCGTCAGGCTGGCGACCGCGCCTTCCTGCGGTCCTATCCGGCGCGCCACGCTCAGGCCGAAGCCGTGGGCGGCGGCGCCGAACGGCGCGCTGCGCGCGACCCGCCTGCGCAGCGGCAGCAGTCCGAGCAGCACCTGGCCCAGCAGGATGCCGAACAGGCCGGTGATCATCACGAACACGCCGGTCAGCTGCGCTTCGCCGCCGAGGTGGCGTGTCACCTCGAGCGCGAACGGCGTGGAGACCGAGCGCGCCAGCAGGCTGTGGGCGGCGCCGCCTTCGATGCCGAGCAGGCGGCACAGCAGCAGCGTGCTGCCCACCGAGACCACGATGCTGGCGCCACTGCCCAGGCTCAGCGCCAGCCAGTGCCGCCTGATCAGCGCGCGCTGCTGGTAGATCGGCAGCGCAAACGCCACCGTGGCAGGGCCGAGCAGCCAGGGCAGCCAGCGCGTCTCGCCGAAGTACTGTGCAAACGGCGTCGCCGTCCATTCGACCACGGCGATCAGGATCGCCGAGGTGGTGATCGCTGGCGTGAGCCAGAAATACGGGTAGCGGCGGTGCAGCGCCTGGTTGGCGTAGAACAGCGCGATGGTGAGCAGTAGGAACAGGAAGGACCTCATGCCGGCAGCTCCCGCGCTGCCCGGTCGTTCTGCCGGCCATGGCGAGCCTGGCGTGCTGCCCGCAGCTTGCGCAGCCGCAGCCGCCGTTCGAATCCGCAGACCCATTCCACCGTGTACGCGGTGGCCAGCAGCACGCACAGGAAGCCGATGCCGATGGCGGCAAACAGCCGCAGTCCCTGGCGTTCGATCAGGGCGGTGAACTGCACCACCGACACGATGAGCGGTATGAAAAACAGCAGCATGTTCGACAGCAGCCACTCGGCGCCTTGGTGGACCACCGACGGGCGCACCACGCCCGTGAGCAGCAGCGTCACCATCACCAGCAGGCCGACCACGCCGCCCGAAAAGGGCAGGTGCAACCAGGCCGCGAGGCGGTCGCAGGCATACCAGATGACAATCAGCAGGGTTATCTGCAGGAGGGTATGGCCGAGGCGGGCAAAGGTGGCTGTGTTCATGAAATCATTTTATCCACGAAGAATGAAAAGATAAAATGAATTAAAATTATCGAAATCATTCGTTCCTGGAATAGATCATGGATCTGCGCTCCCTCCGTTATTTCGTCGCCGTGGTCGATCAGCAGGGCTTCAGCCGTGCCGCCGAGTTTCTGCACGTGACCCAGCCCACCGTGAGCAAGATGATTGCCCAGCTCGAACAGTCGCTGGACCTGGTGCTGCTCGAACGCACCGGCAAGCGCTTCACCTTGACCGACGCCGGCCAGGTGGTGCTCACGCGCGGTCGCGCCATGCTGGCCATGCACGAAGAGCTGCAGGTGGAACTGGCCGACCTGCAGCAACTGCGGCGCGGCGAACTGCGGCTGGGCGTCACCCAGCAGGCGCACCAGGCGCTGGCGCCGCTGCTGGCGGCGTACAACCGCCAGTATCCGGACGTGGAACTGAAGCTGTTCGAGGACGGCACGCAAGCCATCGAAACCAATCTGCGCAACGGTACGCTGGAAATGGGCTCGCTGCTCGACTACGCGGGCAATGCCCACATCTGGACCGAGTTCGACTCGCTGCCGCTGGCCACGTCGCCACTGTGCGTGCTGGCGCCGCTGGACGCGGCGTGGCACGGCCGGCCGGCCGTGGCCCTGCGCGAGCTGGCCGACAGCTCCTTCATCTTCTACGGCGCCTCGTTCGCCCTGAACGAGATCGTCGCCGACGCCTGCGCCAGCGCCGGCTTCAAGCCCCGGATCAGCGGCCGCAGCGGCCAGTGGGATTTCGTCGCCTCGCTGGTGCGGCTCGGTGTCGGCATCGCCGTCCTCCCCAAGCTGTTTTGCGACACCCTGCCGGCCGGCCAGTTCACGATCACCACGCTGACCGACCCCCAGATCGACTGGAAACTGCGCCTGGCCTGGCGCAGCAACAGCCACCTGTCCTTCGCCGCCCGCGCCTGGCTTACCCTGGCGACCTCGCTTCAGGGGCACATGGCGACGCATCGCGCAGAACCTGGGTCTCCGCCTTCGCAGGGACGACGCAGAGGAAGACCTTGACTTGACGGCATCGCGATCTACCCCCGACGTGGAAACTGCCACCGAATTGGACGTTCATGCCGCGATTTGTGCAGTTCGTCGCAATGTGGCCGGTGAGTGCGGTGCGGACGTTATGATTGTGGAATCATCAGCCAGGGACAGATCATGAAGAGGATTTTCCAGTTCGGTTTGCTGTTTGCCGCGACCTGCGCGCTGTTCGGGCGGGCCGTTGCGGCAGACGAGGGCGGCGAGACCCGCACCGTCGACATCGATGCGCGCGTGGTGCGGATCAGGGTCGATGGCATGGTCGATGTCCGGCTGCGCCAGGGACCGGTGCCGTCGCTGACGATCCGCGGCGACAAGCGCTATATGGACCGGCTGACCTCGTCCCAGAGCGGCGACACGCTGCACTTCGACACCGACGGCGGACGCGGCATCAAGCTCGATACGGGCCACGGCGCGCGCGCCGAGATGGTGCTGCCCGACCTGCGCCAGGTCGTGGTGGAAGGGCTGGGTTCGACCGACATCAGCGGCTTTGCCGGCCAGGACCTGGAACTGGTGCTCGACGGGGCCGGCAGCATCAAGGCCAACGTCGATTACAAGTCCGTGCGCGCCAAGCTCGGTGGCGTGGGCAAGATGACGCTGTGGATCAGCGAAAACGAGCGCACCGTGCTCGACCTGGGCGGCGCCGGAAACATCGTGCTCGGCGGACGCGGCAAGCTGCTCAAGGTCGACCTGGGCGGACTTGGCAGCCTGAACGCCCAGCAGTTCAGCGCCGAGAACGTCGAGGTCGATTTGAGTGGACTCGGCAACGCCACCGTCAATGCCAGCGCCAACGCCAAGCTCGGTCTGAGCGGCCTCGGTTCGGTCACCGTGTACGGCAAGCCGCGCAACCGCGACGTCTCGGTCGATGGCCTGGGCAAGGTCAACTGGAAGTAAGTCCGCAACGCGCTCACGCTCAAACAAGATGAAAAAAATCCTACTCGCGATGTGTCTCGCCCTTGGCCTGCAACAGGCCGCGCTGGCCGGCTTCACCGAAGGCGCCACCGCCTACAACAACAAGCATTACGGCACGGCCCTGAAGGAGATCGCGCCGCTGGCCCGCGCCGGCAACGCCGACGCCCAGCACCTGCTGGGCTTGATGTACTACATGGGACGCGGGGTGCCGCAGGATTATCAGCAGGCGTTCGAATGGCACCACAAGGCCGCGCTGCAGGGCAAGGCCGACGCCCAGTACGTGGTCGGCGCCATGTACTACACCGGTAACGCGGTGATCCAGGACCACCGGCAGGCCGTGAGCTGGTTCCGCAAGGCGGCCCAGCAGGGCCATGGCGAAGCGCTGCACACGATGGGGCTGATGTACCGCTACCACATCGGCGGCGTGCCGCAGGATAACGTCATCGCCTACATGTTGTGGAACCTGGCCGCCGCACGCGGCGCGCCGAACGCGGCCGAACAGCGCGCGGCGGTCGTCAAGCAGATGACGCCGGAGCAGATCGAGGAAGGTCAGGCCTTGTCGGCGCGCTGGAAGCCCAACACGCCGTTGCCCGGCAGGTCCGTGACCGGGGCCGAGTAAGCGCCGCGCCGGCAGCGCTACAGCGTCATCGTCAGGCCCACCTGGAATGCGCGACCGGGCAAGGGCGCGATGTACTTCAACGGCGAGTTATGCGGCCGCGCCTCGTCGTCGAGCAGGTTCGAGCCGCTGACGAATACTTCCAGTCCGGTCAGGCGCGGCGTCGGCGACGCGATGGCGCGGCTGAGCTGGAAGCTGACCAGCCGGTAGGCGTCCAGCGGCACTTCCTCGCTCACGCTGCGCCCCAGGTATTTTTGCCTGGCGTAATAGGTACCGGACAGCCATCCCTTCCAGCCGCGGTTCTCCCACAGCACCTTGGCGCCGTAGCGGTTGGTGGGCATATTGGGCAGATACGCGCCATCGTTGCGGGCGCGCAGCGTATCCGGGTGGTCGGCCTTGTTTTTGACCAGGTCGGCAAGTGCAGTCACGGTCACGCTGCCGTAGGCGCCAAGGCCGAACCGCTGCGCGGCATCGACTTCGAAGCCCTCGACCGTGGTGTCGGTCTGCTTCCAGTACTTCAGGGGCAGGCGGTTGCCGGTCTGCAGGCCGGAATAGCCGAGGTAGAGGTAGTTACCGTATTTCATCACATAGCCGGTACCCGACAGCTTGAAGCCGGCAAGGCCGAACAGTACCGTGAGTTCGGTATTGCGCGACCGCTCGGCTTTCAGGTTCTGGTTGCCTTCCTCCTGCGTCATGATCGCGTAGTGGCGGTTGCTCGCGTACAGTTCGTTGATCTCGGGCGCCCGCGCAGACGCGGCGTAGCGCATCGTTGCGCCCCACAGCCGGCCCAGCGCGAAAGCGGCGCCGGCGCTGTAGCTGTTCAGGCTGAAGTCGCGGTCGGCCAGCGCCGTGTTGCTGGCATTGCGCGACGGCTTGAAGCTGCTGGCGCCGACCGCGTGCGCGACGGTTTCGTGACGCGCGCCGGCATCGAAGCTGGCCCAGTCGAGGTCGAGATGTTGCGTGAGGAAGACGGCGCTGGTGGTCGTGGTGACATCGGGCAGATAGCGCTGCGGCCCGTCGCCGGTGACGCCGCGCGTGCGGCGTGCAAAGCCCAGCTGGCCGGTGAGGGCGCCCGCGCGCTGCTGGGTCAGCAGCAGTTCGGCCTGAGTGGTGCCGAAGGCATAGGCGTTGGCCCGGGTCGCACCGATATTTTCTGCCGAGGTATTGTCAAGCCGCGCGACGCGCAGCTCGGCACTTTCCACGTACGGCATAGGCGTGCGCAGCTTGCCCTCGAGCGCGTACTTGTCCTGGCGGATATTGACGCCGACCGGCAATCCGGCGTCATAGTTGGCGCCAAACGGCTGGTTTTCCATCGAAAAGCCCGGCACGCCGTATTTGCTGTCCTTGCTGTCGAGGCTCACGCCCAGGTAGCCGCGGTCGAAGAAATAGGTGCTGCCGACGCCGACATGGGTATTGTTGGCGTAGCTGTTGCCGAGCGCGCCGTGATAGTCGGGCGTGACATCGCGGTTGATGCGGTTCTCGACGGTGCGCGGCGTGCCGGGCACATAGGCCGGGTTGGCCGGATTGACGTAGGTCTTGCCCTGCCATACCGAGGTCGGGTTGTTGGTGTAGAAGGAAAAATCGCCATCGGCCCAGTCGGGGTTGTTCTTGATGAACTGCTCGATGTACGGTTGCGACGACTTGTTGTACACCTGCTGGACGCGCGCTTCCTTCTGGCAGCTGTCGGCCAGGAAGGTGTTGACCCCGCCGCCGGCAGGGAACAGCCCGGTATTGCAAACACTGGCCTTGCTGTTGCCGGGAATGTCGTAATGGCCGATGCGCTGGAACGACAGCTCGATATTGGTCGACACCTTGCGCCCGTCGTTGACGTTCAGGCGCAAGCCCTGGGCGTCGAAGTCGTTGTGGCCCTTGCGCAGCACCAGTTCGAGTTGGTGGTCGCGTTCTTCGAGTTGGCGCGACACCAGGCCGGAATCGACCTCGACGCTGCCGCCGATGGCATGACCGCCATAGCGCACGCTGTTCGACGATTTGCTGACCGTGGCGCTGCGTGCAAACAGCGGATCGAACGGAATGTTGATATCGCCGCTGATGGCGTTCATGCCCATGATCGACTGGCCGTCTTCGAGCAGCTGGACCCGGCTGCCGCCCAGGCTGCGGATCACCGGCGCCCCGGCGTTCGGCCCGAAGGCGCTGCTCTGCACGCCGGAGACCTGGGCCAGCATGTCGCCCAGCGTGCGGTTCTGGGCACGGTCGTTGTGGATGGTGACGAGGTTGTCGCTGGCGGCCGGCTTGTAGGCGCGCACTTCGACGGTCGGGAAGGAAACGTCGTCCGCGGCATGCGCGGCGGTGACGGTAGAGAGAAGGGCAGCTGCGAGGACGTGAGGGCGCATGGTTCCTGGAACGGTGATGAGCGGGATGGTGTGGTGATGCCTTATTGCAATCGGGTTGCAATCATAGCGATTGCCTGCTATTGTTGCAAGTCAATTGCATTAGTGGCTGATTTGTCGGGTTCAGCTGCGTGCGGTCTTGCAGCGGTGCGCCGGCCTGCGCCGCCGCGTGGCCTCGCGTACAATCTTTCCCTTTAATTCACCAAAGGTTCCACCATGCGCGCGATTGAAATTACCCAGCCCGGTACACCGGAAGTGCTCAAGCTGTGCGAGCGCCCCATGCCCGTCGCCAAGACCGGCGAAGTCGTGATCAAGGTGCACGTGGCCGGCGTCAACCGTCCCGATGTGTTCCAGCGCAAGGGCGCGTACGCGCCGCCGCCGGGCGCGTCCGACCTGCCGGGGCTGGAAGTGGCCGGCGAGATCGTCGATGGCGACCTCGACTACTCCACCTTCGATATCGGCGACCATGTCTGCGCACTGGTGCAGGGCGGCGGCTATGCCGAGTACTGCGTGGCGCCGATCGAGCAGGTACTGCCGGTGCCCAAGGGCTGGAGCATGCTGGAAGCAGCCTCGATCCCGGAAAACTACTTCACCGTGTGGAGCAATGTCTTCGACCGTGCCGGCCTGCATGGCGACGAAACCCTGCTGGTGCAGGGCGGCTCGTCCGGTATCGGCGTGACGGCGATCCAGCTGGCCAGCGCCATGGGCCACCGCGTATTTGCCACCGCCGGCAGCGCCGACAAGATCGCCGCCTGCGAAAAGCTGGGCGCCGAGCGCGGCATCAACTACAAGACCGAGGATTTCGTCGAAGTCGTCAAATCGCTGACGGGCGACCGCGGCGTCGACGTGATCCTCGACATGGTGGGCGGCGACTACGTGCCGCGTGAAATGGCGTGCCTGGCCGACGACGGCCGCATCGCGCTGATCGCCACGCTGGGCGGCACCAAGGCCACCGTGGACCTGGGGCAGCTGCTGTTCCGGCGCCTGTCGATCACCGGCACCACGCTGCGGCCGCGCTCGAAGGAATTCAAGGGCGCGATCGCGCAGCAGCTGCTCAAGCGGGTCTGGCCGCTGATGGCCGAGCGCAAGCTCAAGCCGGTCATTCACCAGGTGTTTCCGCTGGAGCAGGCAGCGCAGGCGCATGCCTTGATGGAGGAGAGCTCGCACATCGGCAAGATCATGTTGCAAGTGCTTTAATGCAATTGGATCCCCGCCTGCGCGGGGATGACGGGTCAAGGCCGAGGGCGGCGCGGTGGCGACGGGCCCCTCGGCGTCGGCCATTCCTCCTTGCAACCAAAACAACAAATTCACCGATGCAAGTTTGACCCGCCTTTGGCGGGCGCGGTAAAATCACAGGTTATTGAAAATTTAGGCTACTATGCGACGCAAACTCGTTATCGGCAATTGGAAGATGAACGGCAGCCGCGCCGCCAACGCGGAACTGTTGTCCGGCATCGTCTCCGGCCTCAAGGATGTCAACGACCGCGCCGATTGCGCGGTCTGCGTCCCTGCTCCCTATCTCGCCCAGTGCCAGCAAGAATTGAACGCCACGCCGGTCGCGTGGGGCGGCCAGGATCTGTCGATCCATGCCAGCGGCGCCTACACCGGCGAAGTGGCAGCCTCGATGCTGGTCGATTTCGGCGCCAGCTATGTTTTGGTCGGTCACTCCGAGCGTCGCGCCTACCACGGCGAGACCAGCGAACTGGTCGCGCAAAAAGCCGTGGTGGCGCTCGCTGCCGGCCTGATCCCCGTGATCTGCGTGGGCGAGACGCTGGCAGACCGCGAAGCGGGCAACACCGAAGCTGTCATCTGCGCCCAGCTGCAGGCGGCCCTGGAAGCGATTCCGGCCGACCGGCTGGCGCAGGTGGTGCTGGCTTATGAGCCGGTCTGGGCGATCGGTACCGGCAAGACCGCCACGCCGCAGATGGCGCAGCAAGCGCATCATTTCCTGCGCGGTTGCGTGGCGCAGAAAAGCGCGGACGTGGCCGACAAGATGCGCATCCTCTACGGCGGCAGCATGAAGCCGGACAATGCCGGCGAATTGCTGGCCCAGGCCGATATCGATGGCGGTCTGATCGGTGGCGCGGCGTTGAAGGCTGCAGATTTTCTGGCCATCATCCATGCCTGACACGGCAGCCGCCCTTCAGGCCGATTAAGGGTTTTCCCTTAATCGGTCTGAAGGGGTGTCAATGGGGCAGGTGTGTTGTAAAAGTGTAATGCAATCAGCCGGACACCGGATCGCGTCGGGCTGGAATACAAAACGATACAAAACTATTTAATTTTGAATGGAATATCATGAGCGGCATGTACAACCTGGTAGTCATCATCCAAGTCATTTCGGCAATCGCCATTATCGGCCTGGTCCTGCTGCAGCACGGTAAGGGCGCCGACATGGGCGCGGCCTTCGGCTCCGGCGCCTCGGGCAGCCTGTTCGGCGCCACCGGCTCCTCGAACTTCATGTCCAAGTCCACCGGCGTGGCAGCGGCGATCTTCTTCAGCGCCACCCTGGCCCTGGCCTACATCACCACCCAGCACAACAATGGCACCGTCAGCGGCGGCGTGATGGATAAGGCGCTGCCGACGGCGCCGGCGACGGCGCCAGCCACCGGTTCGGCCGGTATCCCCAATGGACCAGCAGCGGGCCCAGCGGCGGCCCCGGCAGCGCCTGCAGGTCAGCCTGCTGCACCGGCTGCACAAACTCCTGCACAAGCGCCTGCAAATTCGATCCCGAAGTAATATAATAGCGGGCTGGTAATCGCGCCGTAGCAACTGCGCAGTAACATCCGTGGTGATAGGGTGGCCAGGCGCAGCGTTATGCAGTACGTTGCCCAATGTTTTAGCAGTAGCGCGTAGTAAAACGATGCACAGGCGGGGAAAAATCAAGTCCGTGCATCGCGTTGTAAAGATTTATCGTTTTTCTTCTTGTTTTTTCGCAATACGGCATTAACAAGCCGGTAAAAAAGCAGTAGAATAGCGGCCTTAGAATGCCGACGTGGTGAAATTGGTAGACACGCTATCTTGAGGGGGTAGTGGCGCAAGCTGTACGAGTTCGAGTCTCGTCGTCGGCACCAAAAATTTAGAGGCCAGCAAGGGAGTAGTGCCTGAGCTGGCTTTTTTACGAGGATGTGTCGTTCGATCCTGGTCTAAGTTGTACGATTGGGGCGAGCGTCTACAGCACCGCAGAACAACGCAGTGCAGTCCTTCAAACCGAACGTTCAACAAAAGCGCATCGATCGTGAACCTCGAAAATTATCTCCCCGTTCTTCTGTTTATCCTCGTCGGTCTCGGCGTAGGCATCCTTCCCCAGGTACTGGGCCATGTGCTCGGACCAAACAAGCCTGACTTCGCCAAACTGTCCCCGTATGAATGCGGCTTCGAAGCTTTCGAAGATGCGCGCATGAAATTCGACGTGCGTTACTACCTCGTCGCTATCCTCTTTATTTTGTTCGATCTGGAAACGGCATTCTTCTTCCCCTGGGGCGTCTCCGTGCGCGAACTGGGCTGGAACGGCTTCCTGGTGATGCTGAGCTTCATCGCGGAATTCGTGGTCGGTTTTTGGTATATCTGGAAGAAAGGTGCCCTTGATTGGGAATAAGCCATGGCTATTGAAGGCGTATTAAACGAAGGTTTCATCACTACCTCGGCTGACAAGCTGATCAACTGGGCGCGTACCGGGTCGATGTTCCCGATGACGTTCGGTCTGGCCTGCTGTGCGGTTGAAATGATGCACGTGGGCGCGGCCCGTTACGACATGGACCGCTTCGGTGTGGTGTTCCGTCCCTCGCCGCGCCAGTCCGACGTGATGATCGTGGCCGGCACGCTGTGCAACAAGATGGCGCCGGCACTGCGCAAGGTGTACGACCAGATGCCGGAACCGCGCTGGGTGATCTCGATGGGGACCTGCGCCAACGGCGGCGGCTACTACCACTACTCGTATTCGGTCGTGCGCGGCTGCGACCGCATCGTGCCGGTCGATGTCTACGTGCCGGGCTGCCCGCCCACCGCTGAAGCCCTGCTGTACGGCATCATGCAACTGCAGAACAAGATCAAGCGTACCAACACCATCGCACGATGACTATCAAACTAGAACAACTTCAAACCGCCCTCGGCACTGCCCTGGGCGAACGCGTTAGTACGGTCGTGGCGCTGGGCGAGATCACGCTCACCGTCAAGGCGGCCGACTACTACGGCGTGATGCAGACCCTGCGTGACGACCCGAGCCTGGGCTTCGAGCAGGCGATCGACCTGTGCGGCGTCGACTACTCGACCTACGGCGACGGCGCCTGGGACGGCCAGCGTTTCGCGGTCGTGATCCACCTGCTGTCGGTCAAGCACAACTGGCGCGTGCGCGTGCGCTGCTTCGCCGGCGATGATGACATGCCGGTGTTCCCGTCGCTCACGCCGCTGTGGCGCTGCCTGAACTGGTTCGAGCGCGAAGCGTTCGACATGTTCGGCATCCTGTTCGAAAACCACAACGACCTGCGCCGCATCCTGACCGATTACGGCTTCATCGGCCACCCGTTCCGCAAGGACTTCCCGGTGTCGGGCTACGTCGAAATGCGCTACGACCCCGAGCAGAAGCGCGTGATCTACCAGCCGGTCACCATCGAGCCGCGTGAAAACGTGCCGCGCGTGATCCGCGAAGAAAACTACGGGATTAAATAATGGCTGAGATTAAGAATTACACCCTGAACTTCGGTCCGCAGCACCCGGCCGCGCACGGCGTGCTGCGCCTGGTGCTCGAGCTCGACGGTGAGGTGATTCAGCGCGCCGACCCGCACATCGGCCTGCTGCACCGCGGTACCGAGAAGCTGGCCGAGCAGAAGACCTATCTGCAGTCGGTGCCGTACATGGACCGCCTCGACTACGTCTCGATGATGTGCAACGAGCACGCCTACGTGATGGCCATCGAGAAGCTGCTGGGCCTGGAAGTGCCGCTGCGCGCGCAATACATCCGCGTGATGTTCGACGAAATCACCCGCATCCTGAACCACCTGATGTGGCTCGGTGCGCACGCGCTCGACGTCGGCGCCATGGGCCCGTTCCTGTACTGCTTCCGCGACCGCGAAGACCTGTTCGACGTGTACGAAGCCGTCTCTGGCGCGCGCATGCACGCGGCCTACTACCGCCCGGGCGGCGTGTACCGCGACCTGCCGGACGCCATGCCGCAGCACAAGCCGTCGATCATCCGTTCGGCCAAGGCGATTGCCGACCTCAACGAACACCGCCAGGGTTCGGTGCTGGACTTCATCGAAGCATTTACCGCCCGTTTCCCCGGCTACGTGGACGAGTACGAAACCCTGCTGACCGACAACCGCATCTGGAAACAGCGCACGGTCGGCATCGGCGTGGTATCGCCTGAAGACGCGCTGGCGATGGGCTTTACCGGCGCCATGCTGCGCGGTTCGGGCATCCAGTGGGACCTGCGCAAGCACCAGCCGTACGAGGTGTACGACCTGATGGACTTCGACGTGCCGATCGGCACCAACGGCGACTGCTACGACCGCTACCTGGTGCGCGTGGAAGAACTGCGCCAGTCGAACAAGATCATCAAGCAGTGCGTGGAGTGGCTGCGTAACAATCCGGGTCCTGTCATTTCCAGCAACCACAAGGTTGCGCCGCCGAGCCGCGTGGACATGAAGACCAACATGGAATCGCTGATCCACCACTTCAAGCTGTTTACCGAAGGTTTCCACGTGCCGCCGGGCGAGGCCTACGCCGCCGTGGAACACCCGAAAGGCGAGTTCGGCGTGTACCTGCTGTCGGACGGCGCCAACAAGCCCTACCGCATGAAGCTGCGCACGCCCGATTACGTGCACCTGCAGGCGCTGGACGAAATGTCGCGCGGCCACATGATTGCCGACGCCGTGACCATCATCGGTACGCAGGACATCGTGTTCGGCAGTATTGACCGCTAAGAGGCAAAAAGTATGTTGTTATCAGAGCAGTGCTATCAAAAAATCGACCGCGAACTGGCCAAGTATCCGGACGACCAGCGCCAGTCCGCCGTCATGGCCGCGCTGGCCCACGCCCAGGTGGAACTGGGCTGGATTTCGCCGGAAACCATGCAGGAGCTGGCCGACTACATCCGCATGCCGGCCATTGCCGTGCAGGAAGTGGCCACCTTCTACAATATGTACAACCTGAAGCCCGTGGGCCGGCACAAGATCACCGTGTGCACCAACCTGCCGTGCGCGCTGTCGGGCGGCGAACGCGCTGCCCAGCACCTCAAGCAGAAGCTCGGCATCGACTACCGCGGCACCACCGACGACGGCGAATTCACGCTGATGGAAGGCGAGTGCATGGGCGCCTGCGGCGACGCACCGGTGCTGCTGGTGAACAATCACCGCATGTGCAGCTTCATGTCCAACGATAAGATCGACACCCTGGTCGGAGAACTGAGCGGGAGTACCAAATGACGTCACTCCACAACCGCCACATCGACCCTGTGATTCTCGCCGGCCTGAACGGCGACAACTGGCACCTCGAAGACTACGTCCAGCGCGGCGGCTACAGCGCCCTGCGTCGCATCATCGAAGAAAAGATCACCCCGGAACAGATCATCGCCGACCTCAAAGCGTCGTCGCTGCGCGGCCGCGGCGGTGCGGGTTTCCCGACCGGCCTGAAGTGGAGCTTCATGCCGCGCCAGTTCCCGGGCCAGAAATACCTGGTCTGCAATACCGACGAAGGCGAGCCGGGCACGTTCAAGGACCGCGACATCATCCGTTACAACCCGCATGCGCTGATCGAAGGCATGGCCATCGGTGCGTACGCGATGGGTATCACGGTCGGCTACAACTACATCCACGGCGAGATCTTCCAGGAATACCTGCGCTTCGAGGAAGCGCTGGAAGAGGCGCGCGCGGCCGGCTTCCTGGGCAACAACATCCTCGGTAGCGAGTTCAGCTTCCAGCTGCACGCGCACCATGGCTACGGCGCCTATATCTGCGGCGAAGAAACCGCGCTGCTGGAGTCGCTCGAAGGCAAGAAGGGCCAGCCGCGCTTCAAGCCGCCGTTCCCGGCGTCGTTCGGCCTGTACGGCAAGCCGACCACGATCAACAACACCGAGACCTTCGCGGCGGTGCCGTTCATCCTGAACATGGGCCCGGAAAAATACCTGGCCATCGGTCGTCCGAACAACGGCGGCTCGAAGATCTTCTCGATCTCGGGCGACGTCGAGCGTCCGGGCAACTACGAAGTGCCGCTCGGCACCCCGTTTGCCAAGCTGCTGGAACTGGCAGGCGGCATGCGCGGCGGCAAAAAGATCAAGGCCGTCATTCCCGGCGGTTCGTCGGCGCCCGTGGTGCGCGGCGAGATCATGATGCAAACCGATCTCGACTATGACTCGATCGCCAAGGCCGGCTCCATGCTCGGTTCGGGCGCCGTCATCGTCATGGACGAAACCCGCTGCATGGTCAAGGCCATGGAGCGCCTGGCCTACTTCTACTTCGAAGAGTCGTGCGGCCAGTGCACGCCGTGCCGCGAAGGCACGGGCTGGATGTATCGCATGATCCATCGCATCGAAAACGGCCAGGGCCGTGCTTCCGATCTGGACGTGCTGAACTCCATTTGCGACAACATCCAGGGCCGCACGATTTGCGCGCTGGGCGACGCGGCGGCCATGCCGATGCGTGCGTTCATCAAGCAGTTCCGCGAAGAATTTGAATATCACATCGAGCACAAGAATTGCTGTGTGCCCGCTTACATCTAGAGCTGGTAACAATCACCATGGTTGAAATCGAAATAGACGGCAAAAAAGTCGAAGTCCCTGCTGGTAGCATGGTGATGGACGCCGCCAACAAGCTGGGGACGTACATCCCGCACTTCTGCTATCACAAGAAACTGTCGATCGCCGCCAACTGCCGCATGTGCCTGGTCGAAGTGGAAAAAGCACCGAAGCCGCTGCCTGCCTGCGCCACGCCGGTATCGGCCGGCATGATCGTGCGTTCCGCGTCCGACAAGGCCGTGCAGGCCCAGAAGTCGGTCATGGAGTTCCTGCTGATTAACCACCCGCTCGACTGCCCGATCTGCGATCAGGGCGGCGAATGCCAGCTGCAGGACCTGGCCGTCGGTTACGGCAAGGGCGAATCGCGCTACGAAGAAGACAAGCGCGTGGTCGTGCCGAAAGACGCCGGCCCGCTGGTGTCGATGCAGGAAATGGCGCGCTGCATCCAGTGCACGCGCTGCGTGCGCTTCGGCCAGGAAGTGGCCGGCGTGATGGAGCTGGGCATGATCGGCCGCGGCGAACACTCGGAAATCACCGCCTTCGTCGGCCAGACCGTAAACTCGGAAATGTCGGGCAACATGATCGACCTGTGCCCGGTCGGCGCGCTGACGTCGAAGCCGTTCCGCTACAGCGCCCGGTCGTGGGAACTGTCGCGCCGCAAGTCGGTTTCGCCGCACGACGGCCTCGGCGCCAACCTGATCGTGCAGGTCAAGGGCGGCAAGGTCAAGCGCGTACTGCCGCTGGAAAACGACGCTGTCAACGAGTGCTGGATTTCCGACAAGGACCGCTTCTCGTACGAAGGCCTGGAAGCTGCCGACCGCCTGACCCAGCCGATGCTCAAGCAGGGCGGCCAGTGGAAGGAAGTGGACTGGCAGACCGCGCTCGAATATGTCGCGCACGGCCTGAAAAACATCCGTCACGAGCACGGCGACAACGCGCTGGCCACCCTGGCCACGCCGCACTCGACGCTCGAAGAACTGCACCTGCTGCAAAAGCTGACGCGCGCCATGGGTTCGACCAGTGTCGATACCCGCCTGCGCCAGGCCGACTTCTCGCTGGCCGGCGTGACGCCATGGCTGGGCATGTCGATCAGCGACTTCGGCCTGCTCGACCGCGCTTTCGTGATCGGCTCGTTCCTGCGCAAGGATCACCCGCTGCTGGCCACGCGCCTGCGCACGGCCGTCAAGGGCGGCGCCCAGCTGTCGATCCTGCACGCGACCGATGACGACCTCTTGATGAATGTCGCCAACAAGGTCATCGCCGCACCGTCGGAATGGCTGTCCGCGCTGTCGCAGATCGTTGTCGCTGTCGCTGCCGCCAAGTCGGTCGCAGCGCCTGCCGGTTTCGACGGCATCGAGGCATCGGACGCTGCCAAGGCAGTGGCCGCCTCGCTGATCTCCGGCGACCAGGATGGGTTAAATAAGGGTATTTTCCTCGGCAACGCTGCCGTCCAGCACCCGCAAGCGGGCGCGCTGCATGCAGCGGCCCAGTGGCTGGCCGAACAGACCGGCGCCACGTTCGGGGTGCTGACCGAAGCGGCCAACACGGTCGGCGCCTACATCGCCGGCGCCAACGGCGCCAGCGTGCCGGCCTTCACCGAAGCCAAGCAGGCCTACGTGCTGCTGAACGTCGAGCCGGAGCTGGACGCACACAACCCGCAAGCCGCGATTGCCGCACTGAACAAGGCCGAGATGGTCGTGGTCATGTCCGCCTACAAGCACGGCATGGACTACGCCGACGTGCTGCTGCCGGTGTCGCCGTTTTCCGAAACCTCGGGCACCTTCGTCAACTGCGAAGGCCGCGCCCAAAGCTTCAACGGCACCGTCAAGCCGCTGCTGGAAACGCGCCCCGCCTGGAAAGTGCTGCGCGTGCTGGGCAACATCCTGGGCCTGGCCGGTTTCGACTACGACACCTCGGAAGCGATCCGCGACGAGGTACTGGGCAAGGGCAACTTCGACGTTAGCGCCAAGCTCAACAACGCAGGCCGCCAGCCGCTGACCGCCTCGACCGCCGTGAGCGGCGGCGTGGAACGGATTGCCGACGTGCCGATCTACTTTGCCGACGCCATCGTACGCCGCGCCGAGTCGCTGCAGAAGATGGCCGACGCGGCCGCGCCGAAAGCGCACCTGTCGTCCGCACTGGCGCAGCAGCTGGGCATCGTCGCCGGCGACAGCGTCAAGGTCACCCAAGGTCATGGCAGCGCAGTGCTGGTTGCCGCCGTCGACGCTAGGCTGCCAGCGAACGCCGTGCGCGTTGCAGCAGCCCACCGTTCGACCGCTGCACTGGGCAGCATGTTCGGTGCCATCACCGTAGAAAAAGCAGGAGAGGTGAAATAATGGCGTTGCCTGAATTCGTTACGACCTTGTACGACCTGGGCGCTACCAGCCCGCTGGCCCCGGTCTGGCCGATCGTCTGGAGCCTGATCAAGATCGTGGTGGTCCTGTTACCACTGATGGGCCTGGTCGCCTACCTTACCCTGTGGGAGCGCAAGCTGATCGGTTATATCCAGATCCGCGTCGGTCCGAACCGCGTGGGCCCGGGCGGCCTGCTGCAGCCGATCGCCGATGCGCTCAAGCTGCTGTTCAAGGAAATCATTACCCCGGCCAAGGCCAACCCCGGCCTGTTCGTGATCGGTCCGATCATGACCATCATGCCGGCCCTGGCGGCCTGGTCGGTCGTGCCGTTCGGTCCGCAAGCAGTGCTGGCCAACGTCAACGCCGGCCTGCTGCTGCTGATGGCGATCACCTCGATGGAAGTCTACGGCATCATCATTGCCGGCTGGGCCTCGAACTCGAAGTACTCGTTCATGGGCGCGATGCGCGCGTCGGCCCAGATGATTTCGTACGAAATCCCGATGGGCTTCGTGCTGGTGGTGGTGCTGATGATCACCGGTTCGCTCAACTTCGGCGACATCGTCGCCAGCCAGCAGGTCGGCACCATGGCCTCGCACGGCGTGAACTTCCTGTCGTGGAACTGGCTGCCGCTGCTGCCGCTGTTCGTGGTCTACCTGACCTCGGGCCTGGCCGAATGTAACCGTCACCCGTTCGACGTGGTCGAGGGCGAATCGGAAATCGTCGCCGGTCACATGGTCGAGTACTCGGGCATGGCCTACGCCATGTTCATGCTGGCCGAATACGCCAACATGATCCTGATCGCCGCACTGGCATCGATCATGTTCCTGGGCGGCTGGTCGGCACCGTTTGCGTTCCTGGAATTCTGGGGCGGTTTCGGCGGCTTCTTCTGGCTGTTCGCCAAGACCTTCTTCCTGGTGTCCGTATTCATCTGGGTGCGCGGTACGTTCCCACGCTACCGTTACGACCAGATCATGCGTCTGGGCTGGAAAGTCTTCATCCCGCTGACCCTGGTGTACCTGGTGTTCGTGGCTGGTTGGATGCATTCCCCATGGAATATCTGGAACTAAGGAATAGACACAAATGGAACGCTTAAAAGACTTCATCGGCAGCTTCATGCTGACCGAACTGATCAAAGGGATGGCGCTGACGGGCAAGTATATGTTCTCGCGCAAGATCACCGTGCAGTACCCGGAAGAGAAGACGCCGATGTCGCCGCGCTTCCGTGGCCTGCACGCACTGCGCCGCTACCCGAACGGGGAAGAGCGCTGCATCGCCTGCAAGCTGTGCGAAGCGGTGTGCCCGGCGATGGCGATCACGATTGAATCGGAGCAGCGCGACGACGGTTCGCGCCGCACCACGCGTTACGACATCGACCTGACCAAGTGCATCTTCTGCGGTTTCTGCGAAGAGTCGTGCCCGGTCGATTCGATCGTCGAAACGCACGTGCTGGAATACCACGGCGAAAAGCGCGGCGACCTGTACTACACCAAGGAAATGCTGCTGGCCGTTGGCGATCGTTACGAAAACCAGATCGCCGAAGCACGCGCCGCGGACGCTCCTTACCGCTGACGACGGGCGGGGCAGGGGAGTATCCTGCAGTCCGCCGCAGTGGTGGTTCAAACAAAAACTGTACGTCTCTTGGGTTAGTTATGGAATTTAAAACTGCTTTGTTCTACGCCTTTGCAGCCATCATGATATTGGCTGCCACGCGCGTTATCACGGCCCGCAATCCGGTCCACGCGGCCTTGTTCCTGGTGCTGTCGTTCTTCTCGGCGGCCGGCATCTGGATGTTGCTCGAAGCCGAGTTCCTGGCCATCGTGCTGGTACTGGTGTACGTGGGCGCCGTCATGGTGCTGTTCCTGTTCGTGGTGATGATGCTCGATATCGACACCGGCAGGCTGCGCGAAAACTTCTGGAGCTACCTGCCGGTAGCGAGCTTCGTCGGCGTGATCATCGTGCTGGAAATGGCAGCCGTGCTGTGGCGCTCGTTCCTGTCGTTCGATACCCAGGCCGTGGCGGCCGGTAACATCGGCGGCACCAAGGAACTGGGCATGCTGATCTTCACCAAATACGTGTACGGCTTCGAGATCGCTGCGGCGATCCTGCTGGTGGCCATCGTGGCTGCCGTGGCCCTGACCCTGCGCAAGCGCAAGGACACCAAACACTTCGACCCGGCCGACGCCGTCCGCGTCAAGCGCAACGACCGCCTGAAGATCGTCAAGATCGCGCCGGTCACCACGCGTGGCCAGATGCCTGCAGCATCGGCAGAGACTAAGGAGACCCCATGACTTTATCGCTTGCTCACTACCTGGTTCTTGGCGCGATACTGTTCGCGATCTCGATCGTCGGTATTTTCCTGAACCGCAAGAACATCATCGTTCTGCTGATGGCCATCGAACTGATGCTGCTGGCAGTGAACATGAATTTCATCGCGTTTTCCCACTACCTGGGTGACGCAGCCGGCCAGATCTTCGTTTTCTTCATCCTGACCGTGGCGGCCGCCGAATCGGCGATCGGCCTGGCCATCCTGGTGGTGCTGTTCCGTAATCTGGACACCATCAATGTGGAAGACCTCGATAGGCTCAAGGGTTGATCCCGCGGCTTGGTTCTCATTTCGAAAAATAACGATTAAGGTTCATCATGGCGGGTATTCTCAACCCTAACCTCCTACTGGCCGTACCCCTGGCGCCGCTGGCCGGCTCCGCGATTGCGGGTTTGTTAGGAACCAAATTCTTCGGCAATGTCGTGGGACGCAAAACGTCGCACACGGCCACCATCCTCGGCGTGCTGGTTGCCTTCATCCTGTCGGCGATGACGTTCAACGAGGTGCTCGACGGCGCCACGTACAACGGCACCGTCTACCACTGGATGACGGTGGCCGGCATCAACTTCGAGGTCGGCTTCCAGATCGACGCGCTGTCGGCAATGATGATGTGCGTGGTGACCTTCGTGTCGCTGATGGTGCACATCTACACGATCGGCTACATGGCCGAGGACGAAGGCTATAACCGCTTCTTCTCGTACATCTCGCTGTTCACGTTCTCGATGCTGATGCTGGTCATGGCCAACAACTTCCTGCAGCTGTTCTTCGGCTGGGAAGCGGTGGGCCTGGTGTCGTACCTGCTGATCGGCTTCTGGTACAAGCGTCCGACCGCCATCGTCGCCAACATGAAGGCCTTCCTGGTCAACCGCGTGGGCGACTTCGGCTTCATCCTCGGCATCGGCCTGCTGCTGGCCTACGCCGGCACCATGAACTACCAGGAAGTGTTTGCCAAGCGCGAAGCGCTGTCGCTGTTGACCCTGCCAGGCACCGACTGGGCGCTGCTGACCGTGGCCTGCATCTGCCTGTTCATCGGCGCGATGGGTAAATCGGCGCAGTTCCCGCTGCACGTGTGGCTGCCGGACTCGATGGAAGGCCCGACCCCGATCTCGGCGCTGATCCACGCCGCCACCATGGTTACCGCCGGCATCTTCATGGTGTCGCGCATGTCGCCGCTGTTCGAGCTGTCGGACACCGCGCTGTCGTTCATCCTGGTCATCGGTTCGATCACCGCGCTGTTCATGGGCTTCCTCGGCATCATCCAGAACGACATCAAGCGCGTGGTCGCCTACTCGACGCTGTCGCAGCTCGGCTACATGACCGTCGCGCTCGGCTGCTCGGCCTACTCGGTGGCCGTGTTCCACCTGATGACCCACGCGTTCTTCAAGGCGCTGCTGTTCCTCGGTGCCGGTTCGGTCATCATCGGCATGCACCACGACCAGGACATCCGCAACATGGGCGGCCTGCGCAAGTACATGCCGATCACCTGGATCACCTCGCTGCTGGGCTCGCTGGCCCTGATCGGTACGCCGTTCTTCTCGGGCTTCTACTCGAAAGACTCGATCATCGAAGCCGTGCATGAAACCCATATCTGGGGCGCCGGTTTCGCCAGCTTCGCCGTGCTGGCCGGCGTGTTCGTGACCGCGTTCTACTCGTTCCGCATGTACTTCCTGGTCTTCCACGGCAAGGAGCGCTTCGGCCAGGCCCACGCCCACGGCCACGACGCCCACCACCACGCTGCGCACGCACCGAAGGTGGCCCACGCCGATCCTGCCGCACACGGCCACGATGCCGACGCCCACCACGAGGAAGAGGAAGACGACCACGGTCACCATGGCCTGGAGCCAGGTCAGAAACCGCACGAATCGCCATTCGTGGTCTGGTTCCCGCTGGTGATGCTGGCCATCCCGTCGGTCCTGATCGGCTACCTGGCGATCGGCCCGATGCTGCACGGCGACTTCTTCAAGAACGTCATCTTCGTCGGCGAAAACCACGAAGCGATGAAGATCCTGGGCGAAGAGTTCCACGGTCCGCTGGCCATGGCGATCCACTCGCTGACCAGCCTGCCGCTGTGGCTGGCCATCGCCGGCGTCGCCAGCGCTTACTACTGCTACATGATCAATCCACGCGTACCGGCCTGGTTCTACGCCAAGTTCACCGCAGTGCACACGCTGCTCGAGAACAAGTACTACATGGACAAGTTCAACGAGGTCGTGTTTGCCGGCGGCGCCCGCCTGCTGGGCAGGGGCCTGTGGAATGTCGGCGACAAGACCCTGATCGACGGCCTGCTGGTCAACGGCAGCGCCAAGGTCGTGAACTGGTTCTCGAAGCTGGCGCGTGTGGGGCAGACCGGTTACATCTACCACTACGCCTTCGTGATGATCCTGGGCATCCTGGGGTTCCTGGTCTACTTCCTGCCGTTTTGGCACGCTTAATTAGCTGATACGCATAGAGATAACGAAAACCATGATGCAGTCAACCATATCTACATTACCTCCGTACCTGAGCCTGGCGATCTGGCTCCCGATCGCGTTCGGCGCGCTGGTCCTGGCGCTCGGCCGCGACACCAACGCCGGCCTGGTGCGTATCGGCGCGCTGATCGGCGCCCTGGTCAGCTTCGCGGCGACCATTCCGCTGATCACCAACTTCGACAATGCGGCCCACGGCCTGCAGTTCGTCGAGAAATCGAAGTGGATCGACAGCTTCAACATCTATTACGCGCTCGGCATCGACGGCCTGTCGCTGTGGTTCGTGCCGCTGACCGCCTTCATCACGGTGATCGTGGTGATCTCGGCCTGGCAGGTGATCCAGTCGCGCGTGGCCCAGTACATGGGCGCGTTCCTGATCCTGTCCGGCCTGATGATCGGCGTGTTCTGCGCCACCGACGGCCTGCTGTTCTACTTCTTCTTCGAAGCGACCCTGATCCCGATGTACATCGTGATCGGCGTGTGGGGCGGCGAGAACCGCGTGTATGCGTCGTTCAAGTTCTTCCTGTACACCTTCTTCGGCTCGCTGCTGACGCTGGTCGCCATCATCTACCTGTACCGCGCCACCGGCACCTTCGACATCCTGCAATGGCACCTGGCGCCGCTGACGATGAAAGAGCAGATCTTCATCTTCATCGCCTTCTTCATGGCGTTTGCCGTGAAGGTGCCGATGTTCCCGGTCCACACCTGGCTGCCGGACGTGCACGTGGAAGCGCCGACCGGCGGCTCCGCCGTGCTGGCCGCGATCATGCTGAAACTGGGCGCCTACGGCTTCTTGCGTTTCTCGCTGCCGATCGCCCCTGACGCGTCGCACTACCTGTCGGGCGTGGTGATCACGCTGTCGCTGATCGCCGTGATCTACATCGGCCTGGTGGCCCTGGTGCAGAAGGACATGAAAAAGCTGGTCGCCTATTCGTCGATCGCGCACATGGGCTTTGTCACGCTGGGCTTCTTCATCTTTAACCCGATCGGCGTGCAGGGCGGTATCGTGCAGATGATTTCGCACGGCTTCATCTCCGGCGCCATGTTCCTGTGCATCGGCGTGCTGTACGACCAGGCCCACTCGCGCCAGATCGCCGACTACGGCGGCGTGGTCAACAAGATGCCGAAGTTCGCGGCGCTGTTCGTGTTCTTCTCGATGGCCAACTGCGGTCTGCCAGCGACGTCCGGCTTCGTCGGCGAGTTCATGGTGATCCTCGGTTCGGTGCAGTACAACTTCTGGATCGGCCTGCTGGCTGCCACCGCGCTGATCTTCGGCGCCGCCTACTCGCTGTGGATGGCCAAGCGCGTGATCTTCGGCAAGGTGACCAACCACCACGTGGCGGCGCTGGTCGACGTGAACGGACGCGAGTTCTTCATGCTGGGCGTGCTGGCGATCGCCGTGCTGTATATGGGCTTGTATCCTGCGCCGTTCACCGACACCATGCAGACGTCGGTGGCCGACCTGCTGGCCCATGTCGCGAAAAGCAAGTTGCCTTAAAATGAAATTGAACACCGGAACTTCGAGAAAATCCTAATGATTACACCTATTCCACAAGAGGCGTTCAATATCGCCCCGGCGTATGCCGAGGTCACCTTGATCGTCGGCGCCTCGCTGTTACTGCTGATCGACATGTATCTGTCGGACGCCAAGCGTTCGATCACGTACCTGCTGTCGCTGGTCCTGCTGGCCGTGTGCGCGGCCATCAGCTTCGGCGACTTCATGGCCGGCACCACGACGTACACCTTCAACGGCATGTACGTGTCCGATCCGATGTCGAACCTGCTCAAGCTGTTTACGTACCTGTCGGTGGCGCTGACGCTGATCTACTCGCGCCAGTACACCACCCAGCGCGGCATGATGACCGGTAACCTGGGCGGCGAGTTCTACGTCCTGGCGCTGTTCGCCGGCCTGGGCCAGATGATCATGATCTCCGGTTCGCACTTCCTCACCATCTATCTGGGCGTGGAACTGATGTCGCTGTCGCTGTACGCGCTGGTCGCACTGCGCCGCGACAACCACAAGGCCACCGAAGCGGCGATGAAATACTTCGTCCTCGGCGCGCTGGCCTCGGGCTTCCTGTTGTACGGCATGTCGATGCTGTACGGCGCCACCGGCACGCTGGAACTGTCGAAAGTCGCCGTCGCTGCCGCGTCGGGCACCATCAAGCCGACCATCCTGGTGTTCGGCCTGGTGTTCCTGGTGGCCGGTCTGGCCTTCAAGCTCGGCGCCGTGCCGTTCCACATGTGGGTACCGGACGTGTACGAAGGTTCGCCGACCGCGGTGACGCTGCTGCTGGGCGGCGCACCGAAGATCGCCACCTTCGCCATCTGCATCCGCCTGCTGGTGGAAGGCCTGCTGCCGCGCGCCGTGGACTGGCAGCAGATGCTGATGGTGCTGGCCGTGCTGTCGCTGGTGATCGGTAACCTGACCGCGATTGCCCAGACCAACATCAAGCGCATGCTCGCTTACTCGACCATCGCCCAGATCGGCTTTGTGCTGCTCGGTCTGCTGGCCGGCGTCGGCACCACCGTCGACGGTGGCGGCACCGTGGCTGCCTACAGCGCCGCGATGTTCTACGTGGTCACCTACGTGCTGACCACGGTCGGCACCTTCGGTGTGCTGATGCTGCTGTCGCGCGCCGGTTTCGACGCCGACAACATCGCCGACTTCAAGGGCCTGGGCAAGCGCAGCGGCTGGTTCGCGCTGATGATGACCATCATGATGTTCTCGATGGCCGGCGTGCCGCCGCTGGTCGGCTTTGCCGCCAAGTTCTCGGTGCTGAACGCCGTGCTGGGCACGGGCCAGGTGTGGCTGACCGTGGTGGCCGTGATGTTCTCGCTGGTCGGCGCCTATTACTACCTGCGCATCGTCAAGACCATGTGGTTCGACGAGCCGGCCGACAGCGCACCGCTCGACGCACCGGCCGACATGAAGCTGGTCCTGAGCCTGAACGGCGTTGCCATCCTGGCCCTGGGCGTGCTGCCGGGCCCGCTGCTGGCCGTCTGCGCCGCTGCCATGAAAGTGACGCTGGCTACCTGATGGACGTGAGCGTTGCAAGCTGGTTGGTGATCGCGATAGCCGTCGCGGCTGCCAACCTGCCGTTCTTCAATGACAAGCTGCTGGCCCTGGTGCCAGCACGTGTTTTTGTAACGGGCAAGCCGCTGTGGGTGCGGCTGGCCGAGATGGTGGTCCTATACTTCGTGGTGGGCGCCATCGGCATGGCGCTCGAAGCGCAGATCGGCACGCGCTTCCCGCAGACCTGGGAGTTTTACGCGATCTCCGCCTGCCTGTTCCTGGTCCTGGGTTTTCCGGGATATATCGTGCGCTACCTGCGCCGTCCCCATAACTAAGTCACCACTGATACACTGTTGCTCTTCGAATCTCCGTGGAGCAGCAAGTGAATCTGACCGAAACCCGCCTCGACGGCGATCTGGCCTACAACGGCCACTTCCTCAAAGTCCAACGCGACAATATCGAACTGCCCGATGGCCGCCATGCCGTGCGCGAGTACATCAAGCACCCGGGCGCGGTAGTGATCCTGCCGGTGTTCGACGATGGCCGGGTCCTGCTGGAAAACCAGTTCCGCTACCCGCTGCATCGCACCTTCATCGAATTCCCTGCCGGTAAGATCGACCCCAACGAAGACCCGCTCGACTGCGCCAAGCGCGAGCTGGTCGAGGAAACCGGCTACACCGCCACCGACTGGCAGTACGTCTGCACCATCCACAACGCCATCGCCTATGCCGACGAGCACCTCGACATCTACCTGGCCCGTGGCCTGGTGGCCGGCGAGCAAAAGCTCGACGACGGCGAATTCCTCGAACTGTTTACGGCGCCGCTCGACGAGCTGCTGCAGTGGGTGCGCGAAGGCAAGGTCACCGACGTCAAAACCGTGATCGGCGCCTTCTGGCTCGACAAGCTGCGCGCCGGCGACTGGAAGCTGGGCTGAGCGTGCGGATCCTGGCGTTTGCGTTGCTGACCAGCTTGGGCATTGGTGCCCATGCTGCCGCAGCGCGCACGCCATTCCAGGTCCGCTGCGAAGACACGATCAGCAAGACCATCTCGGTGCTCTCTACCAAGAGCAACGGTTTTACCATCAACAACCAGCTGCCGTACCGGGCCCTGACCCTCAAGACGGGCAGCATCGACGGCCGGCGCGAAACGCTGGGCCTGACCGTGACGCGGGCCCAGTATTCGGCCACGCTGGGCGGGCCGATGCTGCAGGACCCGGCCAGCGGCTACGAGTGCGTGGCGCCCAAGGTCGAGGTCAAGCTCAATTACGCGCCCGTGCTGATCTACGTCGGCAACGAATTCGCGCCCGGTACCTGCGCCTACGACGTCATCCTCGCACACGAGCAGCGCCACCTGAAAGCCTATATGGACAACCTGGTGCGGGTGGAGCAGGTGGTGCGCGCGGCGCTGGAGAAGCGCTTCGACGCCAGGCCGCTGTACGCGCCGTCGGGTACGGCGCAATCGGCGCTGCAGCACGAGATCAACAGCATCTGGTTCCCGTTCATCAAGGCCGAATTTGACAAGGGCAACGTCGAACAGGCTAAAATCGACACCCCGCAGGAATACGCGCGCCTGGGCGATGCTTGCAACGGCGACATCCGCCGCATCATCGAACAGCGTCGCCGCAGACCATAGAACACATGACCGATACCAAGCAACCCCGCTATTTCGCCTTGCTGCCCGCCGCCGGCGTCGGCGCGCGCATGGCCGCCAACGGCCCCAAACAATACCTGCCCGTCGGTGGCAAGCCGCTGCTGCGCCACGCCGTCGATGCCTTCCGCGCCAGCGCATTGATCGCCCATACCTATGTCGTGGTCAGCCCCGACGACGGCCAGATCGACGGCGTGCTGCCGCCAGACCTGGACCGCGTAACGGTGCTGCGCTGCGGCGGCGCCACCCGCATGGACTCGGTCCTGAACGGCTTGCGCGCGCTGCAGGGCGCCATCGCCGATACCGACCTGGTGATGGTGCACGACGCCGCGCGTCCGGGCGTGACCCCGGCGCTGATCGAGAAACTGGTGCACGGCGTGGGCGACCATCCGGCCGGCGGCCTGCTGGCTTTGCCGGTGGTCGATACCGTCAAGCGCAGCGGAGACCAGGTCAGCACGGTGCCGCGCAGCGGCCTGTGGCTGGCGCAAACGCCGCAGATGTTCAGCTACGCACTGCTGCAGCGGGCGCTCGCCAGTGCGCCGGACGCCGATGCCATCACCGACGACGCCAGCGCCGTGGAACGACTGGGCCTGTCGCCACGGCTGATTGAAGGCCATCCCCGCAACCTGAAAGTCACGCTGCCGGCCGACATCCGCATCGCCGAGATGTACCTGGCTGCCGGCGAATAATCTATTGAAAGAATACATGAGCAAACTTCCATTCCGTATCGGCCAGGGCTACGATTGCCACGCCCTGGTCGAAGGCCGCAAGCTGATCATCGGCGGCGTCGACATCCCGCACCACCTTGGCTTGCTGGGCCACTCGGACGCCGACGTGCTGCTGCATGCGATTACCGACGCCATCCTGGGCGCTGCCGCGCTGGGCGACATCGGCAAGCATTTCCCGGACACCGACGCCCAGTTCAAGGGCGCCGACTCGCGCACGCTGCTCAAGGAAGCGGCGCGGCGCGTGGCGGCCACCGGCTACCGCATCGGTAATATCGACGCCACCATCATCGCCCAGAAACCGAAGATGGCGCCGCACATCGCCGCCATGTGCGCCAATGTCGCGCAGGACCTGGGCGTGGAGGTGGGGCAGGTCAACATCAAGGCCAAGACCAACGAGAAGCTCGGCTACCTGGGCCGCGAAGAAGGCATTGCCGCCGAGGCGGTAGCGCTGCTGCTGGCGACCGCCGACTGATGGCGCGCGATAGCTACGCCTACCGCCAGGTCGCTGTGCACTCGGTGCAGCGCCGCGGCGCGGTGGCAATCCACCCGGTGCCGGGCCAGGCGTTTTCGCCGGCGCTGCCGGTCCAGTGTTCGCAGCGCCTGAAGGACCTGGACACCTACCCGCTGGGCACCTGCTTCCTGCTCGACGCCAAGCTGACCGACCGCCTGGGCCGCGACCAGTACCTGTATGCGTGGCATGGCGACGCGGTGCAGGTACTGTCGGCGCAACAGGTGAAGGCGTTTCTGGCCGAGTTCAGGCGCGGGCGGATTTGACGCGCCGCCAGAAAGTTTATGCCGGCCGGCCGTGGTTTTTTACCTGTTAAATTTATCGCGCGGCGTTTCCGGTCAATCCGGTGACGGCCCTCTGTTCCATCCACGGCGTTCACGTGGCTGCATGCAGTGGCGCAGGTGAACCTGGTTATGCAGAAGTCCGCCGGTTCGCCGGCATCCTGATCGTGCCGAAGAAAGCTGGTGATCGAGGTCGGCGCTTCATGCGGCAGATTCGTCCTGGGTTTGCCTGTTCACCGATGAGATCAGCACGCTGTCAAAGCCGCTGTAAATCTTCCGATAACGTAAATAGCCTGCCCGCGCAGGCATCCAGAGCGAGTCGAACGGTTCGCGGCCGGTGGTCAACATTCTCGGAATTTTCCCGGTGCGCTCAAATTCTTCGCTCGCACGGCGCTCATTGTCGGTCAACCCATCGAGCATTGGCGCAGGCGGGAGCTCGTTGTTTGCTAAGCCATCATCGCTCGTCAGTTTCCTGATCTTCCTTCTTTCGACATACTCCTTGTCCTGTTTTGCGTTGTAGGCCTGGGTGCGCTGACGCCTTTGGCTCCATTGCTTCAGCTTGACGATCAATTCCGTCTCATTGTCCGGATTGCCTGGGATTAATTTAAACCATGCACGGGAATCGTGGACGTAGTTATCGAAAAATTCCAGGACTTCCGGACCGGGTGTCGGTTCATTGTGCCACCAGCTGGCGATCTCTTCCCACTCGTCCTCGTAATCGTTGTCGAATCCAGGCGCTTGCAAACGCGGGGTAAAGCCCTTTCCCTTATCCGCAAGCCACCGTTCAAACGACTTGATTTCTTGCTCGAATTCGAGATTGGAACTATGTAAATCGTTTTGATCGAAGGTGCTGGCGCGTTTGAAGCTGGCCGTCGCTTCGATCGGGGTTTTACCACTCGCTCGGCGGGCTTTATTCCAGAGCATCCGCTTCTTGTTCTGGTCGCGCATGATCGCTGTCAGCGTGCCGCTTTTGACCTTGCAGGTGGCGATGTAGGCGTTGAAGGCTTTTAAAGTTTCCGGCAAAAGTATGAATCTAAGCTTCGCGGAATCGTTCGCGCGCTCTAGTTTGAGCGGTACGCCAGCCAGCCTGGCCTCACGATACATATAGATGAGGGGGATCCTTGACAGCATATCACCGCCATCCGCGTCGATTCCCCTGCCTTGTTCGCGGGGCATGTAGCCGCAGCCTAGGTCGGAATGGACCCCAGGCACAACGATTTCATCGGTATTGTCCGGAAGCGATTGTTTTACAGAGATCGAGTCCAGCGGAAAACTTCGGCGTATCTCGTGCGCCGCCACCAAGTGTACACAGCGCAATCCGGGAGGAATACGTAAGCTGCTTTCAGCATCCGCCCAGGCACCATGGCCGTCGAACAGTTTTCCGTACAGGGTATTGCCCAATGTATTACCGAGGCCGATGGAAGCGGCCGCGTCGAACAGTCCCAGGAAACTGAACTCCACTTCAAAACCGCCCAACGTCATCGCTGCGCCTCTTTTGGAGAGACGCGCATCCAACGAGCACAAGGCCATCATCCAGTTGGTAAAAGCTCTCGCCTGTGTCGCGCCGCGTGAGAACCCGAACGTTGAAATGAATATTTTTTTGACTATCGAAGGATCGGTTTTGGCGGCTTTCCCGCTCGCGTTCGGCCAGTGATTCGATACGGCCGAGTGCAACCGTTTGAGAATTTTCTCAAACTCCATCCGCGTACGTGCTTTAACGTCTTCGTTAGGAATTCTGGCTGCGAGATACGTTCCAGGCTTCATCACTGCCAGACGATCGCGGTCGAGAACTAACCTGTCGATGACAGATTTGGTCTCGTCGGGTGATAACAGCGGTTGCTTCAAAAAATAACGATGAACATTGTTGATGGACTGAATCATAGCCCACACAATTCTTGCTCCACCTTTATAGCCAAACGCTCCGCCTCGGTCCTTGTCGATACTTTCTCCAGTGTCATTGACCTGTTCGAACGGTGAGGCAACTCCGGGTATGTAGACTCTGAAAAAATTAGAATAAAGAGATTGATTATCTTTCCATTCGGTAGAATCAGGTAATACTCCCTTTACACTCAGCCCGGGGAAGCAATCGTACAGACGCGCGACATTTGAGTGAGTTTTGGAGGATTCTGCCAAGATATAGTTATTTTTTGTCCCGTCAAAAAAGAAACCAAAAAATAGGTTGGTTTCGCAGGATTTCCCTGGGGTGCCTAACTCTGGCTGCTCTCTTAATTCCCACTTGTGGCGTATTTCATTCTTATCGTCAATAGAAAAAAATTTTTCAAAATTAGATGCGTATAAATAGTTTTCCCTCGCCGCGGGTATTAGGGTTGTACTCATGGTCGCCTCTTTTTTAAATTGGCAACCCTTAATTTGCTTGTTTCTAGAGAATCTTGATAACTGATTTTTAGGAAATCTATGTATTTTTTATCGTCCGGCCCGGAAAATCCGGATAGAGATGACTGGTCATATTTTTTGGCGAAGTCCCAAGAGTCTTTCGCTCTCGTCTGAGGGGATTCTTCCAATTGTCTTAGCATTTCCTCGTAGAGTTCTACGCCACCTTGTTCGTGCTTAATATCCATGTCATAGAGTTTCCTTCGATACTCCAAAGATGGAACCGGCCACCCCTTGATCGCTCCAGGCCACTTTGCATGATTTGGCTGATAATCGCTGCTCACTATACTCAACGCGCCATCCTTGCCCCTCAGTACCCACAATTCTCCGGGTTTGCCGTTGACGTAGCGCGGGACCTCAACGATTTGAACGTCCGTAAATTCCTTTAGCTTCTCATCTTCTTTTTTTGGAGGCCAGTATGAAATTTTGATTCTTACTTTAATCCCGGGCTTCCATTGCGCTGGCAGTGAGAAACAACACATTGTTCCGCCTGCCGAATAAGGATCGACTGTCTCTCCACCTCCGTAGTTGCCAGTGTCTTCAGGGTCGCTAAGAAAATACTGGAACGTGTCTTCGCTATAATTCACACCGTGGATGCTTGCGGCAACCTTTGTTTTGGCGCAGGCTGACAATGTCGTTGCAAGCATCAGCGCCAGCGCCGCCGGGAAGATAAAGGATTTGAATAATTTTGATGATCGCATCGTAACCACTCCTTTTAATTGTTGGTGAGCCGGGCTTTTTTCCAGCTGGAGAATTTCGATATGATTTTTGGTGTGGAGAGTAATTGGCGCTCCAATATGCAACTTTCACACCAGTCCAATTTGTCTTGTGCGTTCAAGGAGCTCGATCGGGAGACCTTTAGCGCTTCGGAGATGATCAGATGATGCAGGTAAGGGTCTTCAGTGGTCATCACTCCCCGGTAATGCAACATGCTGGCTATCTCGTCGCCCTCGCTGTCCGCCACCAGCGCTGCAAACTGTTGCGCAGTCAATTTTGGTACATCATTGTGGATAGAGGTAATGCCAGGAATCAGCGATAAGTGTTCCCACGTGCCGTCACGCGCGATGTAAGACCATTCCGCGGCTGGTCCTGTCATTTGCTGTCTCTGCTGCTCGGTGAGCGCTGCATAGATACAGGGCAGGCGTCTCGTATCGGGAAACCTGAAATTGAATCGCTGCTGGTCGGCTTCCACGACACACCACGCCGCAAGCCGACGGGCCAATGTGGTTTGACTTTCTTGCGTAGTGATTACACTCATCATCGGAAATCCGCTGCATGGTGCGAGCCGCCTCGTATAGTAATGCGCCTCGGTGTGGGCGTAGCGGACCAGGAATGGCGATACGTCACGGGTTTCAGCCGTACACCCGGGACGGGCGTCGAACAGCAGTGACGGTGAAAGCTCGTTAAAACGACGATCCAATCCCGGAGAAAACACTGCGTCCAGTAGCAAGTAGATTGTATGCGCGGTAGCGACATATTTTGATGCCAGTGCATCGAGAAACGTTTGCCAGTCTGCCCTGTATTTGTTGATGAACATGGCTCATCCCACCATGGTGAATGCAGGCGCGGCCATCAGTGATTTCTTCAGGCATTCCACGCAGATGCTGTCGGGCAGGTCAGGCATCGAATAAGGCGCGCGGACTGGCCCATCGAAATACTTTTTGCCAGCATGGACGGTGATTTTTCCTGGGCATTGAACCGTGATATTGCCTCCCGTAATGGTGATGTTGGCGCCGCCTGCCGTCGATAACATGACGCTTTTCGCAGCGGCCCAGTCGATATGGGCGTTGGCGCTGATAACGTTGATCTGGTCACGGGCCTGGATGGTCAGTACATCATGCTGAGCTTGAAGCTCGACTGCTCCCTTGGCCGCGATCAGTTGCATGCCGACATTGCCTTCCCCTGCGTTCACCGCGCCGCCAAGCACACCGATGGCCTGGCCGCTGTGCACACGCATCTGGCCGCCGGTGGCGAACTGGCTGTCCTGGCCGCTCATCAGCGTGACCGTCTCGCCATTGGCCAGTTGCAGGTGTTCGCCGGCCAGCACGCCAAGTCCGGCCTTGGCGGCAATGGCGATGATGGCGTCGCTCGCGTGCGGCAGCTTGTCGTCAGCCGGCGTAATTGGTTTGTCGGGTGCCTCGGCCCTGGCGGTGTCCACGCTTTCCTGGCTCAGCATGCCGGACGCCGCCTTCAGCAGCGCCTTGAGCGGGGCTGCCTGGTCGTCGAGGCGGCTTGTGTCGGCCTTGGCCGCGCCCAGGTGGCTGGCGTAGGCCACCGTTTGATGGGTTTTGGCGGCGCCGCTGAAGGTCTCGCCCAATGTTGCGGCCTGCTTCAGCAGCGCCATGCCGGCCGCGTTGTCGCCGGCCGGCTCGCGACTGTCGGCGCCGTGCGTGAGCTTGTAGCTCGACACCAGCAAACCGGCGCCGGCGCGCACGGCGCCGTAGCCGTCGGTGCGCAGTTCGGCGCCGGTGCCGCGCAGGCTGCCGCGATAATTATCTGCCGCGTGGATCAGGTGGCCCAATGTCAGTTCGCTGGCGGCATGGCTGCTCTTTAAATGGATGCGGCCCTGGTTGTCRGTGTCGTCGAACAGCAGCTGGTTGTAACCGCTGCCGCCGAATTCCTTGCTGCGGATRCCCCATTGCGCGGCGCTGTTGCGGTGGCCGGCCGTGTCGGCRGCAGCGCCGTGCCACAGCGGGCTGTTGCCGCCGGCCAGGTTGCCCTGGCCGGAGATGCCGTGGTCATGCGCGGACTGGAAYACGGCGGYATCGCTGTCGCTCGCGGTCTTGCCGCCCGGTGTCGATGGCTGGCCGCCTTCGCCCTGGCCGTTGTACAGCGCGCCGACGATGACGGGGCGGTCGATATCGTTTTCCAAAAACTGCACCAGCACTTCCTGGCCGATGCG
>NZ_LMNW01000034.1 GCF_001423125.1 Duganella sp. Leaf126 | reverse complement strand
GCCACACATGGCACTTGGCGGCATCACGCCGATTCAGAAATTGGCCCTCGCCGCATAGCCTCTACTTCTGGTGCGCATCATTAATGGGGGGATTACCGGATACTGGATAGTGCGACAGAATCGGTTTGTTCATTGGTCGCACCAATGGCTGTGCCGGATGCCAAGTAGGATGCCGCTACGAGTGCTTGGCGCAATCTCATTACCTTATTTCCAAAAAATAGAAAAAAACGCTTACTGAATTTCCCAAAATGCTTGTACGACATCTAGTGAAGTTAAAGTAATGTGGGAAGTCCAAACCGGATTCTTAACGCTCGCATAAATCTGCGGCCTTGACTGTTATAACAGAATGCACTATGAACGACCAAACCTCTACCGTATTACGCACCGAGCACACTGGACTAACAGTGGCGTCGATCGATAGTGCACTTGATTTCTGGACTGAAGTTCTCGGCTTTCATCTCGTGTACCGCAAAGAGCTTGGCGGTGGGCACGCGATGGAACAAGTTGTCGGTGTGCCGGGCGCTTATTTAAGAAATGCTCTCCTACAAGGCCCCGATGGATACAAAATTGAGCTGCTTGAGTACGATTCACCGGAAGACCGCTTGATTTTAAAGCAACGTCCATGTGATGTCGGTTCGGCTCATTTGACGTTTGCCGTGACCGATCTGCGCGCAATGCTAAATCGCATGCGCCCTTATGGATGGACGGCAACCGGCGAACCGCAAACCGCGCCCAGCGGAACAATCATGGTCTACACCCGAGGACCTGACGGCCATACCATTGAACTTATGCAACATCCGGAGTGAACTGCTTGTCGGTGAATCTGGCGTCGTTTTGCAGTTAGCGAGATCTTGCAGGCAGATCAGTCATTCAAGGTCGTAGTGTAGCAAACTGAGGTCCGCCAATGATGATGGGTAAGTTGAAGAAAGTTCATTGTTGACGATTTCTTCGCGCCCCGAATCCCATGCTTAGCGCATCACGTTATACCAGCCCATCACCTGTTCAGCCACAATCACTTCAAGCTACCGCTTTAGCCTAAGTTGCGGTAGCCAACATCAAGACCAAACCGCAACACGGTGCCGCCGCCCGGATTGCGCTCGATGGTCAGCACTGCGCCCAGCTTCTGCACCCTCTCCCGCATGCCGACGATGCCGAAGTGGCCGGGAATGCCCGATGCTGCCGCCTGCGGCGTGATGCCGACGCCGTTATCCATGACCGATACTTCCAGCAGCGTGCCGCTGATGGCGATGGTGGCGACGATGCGGGTGGCCTGCGAGTGCCGGCAGGCGTTGATCACGGCTTCCTTGAAGATCTGGCAGACTTCGCGAGTCACGTCGGGCCGCACGTGCACCAGCTCGCGCGAGACGCCGAGCTTGAGCCGGCCGCCGGTGGTCGGTTCCAGTTTCTCGATGTCGTCATGGAGGTCGGCCAGCATCTGGGCGGACGACAGATCCTGTCGCAAGGCCATCACCTCGTCACGGGTATTGGCCATCAGCTTTTCGGCCTGGTCCAGCGCCGACTCGAGGATGCGTTCTTCGTGGCTGTCTTTCGGCAGCCGTGACAGGATGGTCGCGCATTTCAGCACCAGGGCGTGGACGCCCTGCAGCAGATCGTCGTGCAGGGTGCGCGCGATCCGTTCGCGCTCCTCGAGCCGGGTGGCGCTCAGTTCCGCCGCACGGGCCGACGCGGCAGCCACGCGCCGGCGGTGGTAGATAATCAGGATGGCGATCAGCACGGCCAGTGCGGCCAGCCGGAACCAAGTCGCCTGCCAGATCTGCGGCGCGATCTCGAAGTCGAGCGCATCGCCCTTGCTGTCCCAGACGCCGTATTCGTTCGAGGCCGAGACTTCGAACGTGTAGCGGCCAGGCGGCAGCTTGGTGTAGACGATGTCGCGCCGGGTGCCTGCGTGCTGCCAGTCGGTATCGACGCCGCGCAGGCGGTAGCGGAACTGCGTGCGTTCCGGTCGCGTGAGACTGAGTGCGCCGAACGAGATATCCAGGTTGTTGCTGCCCTCGGGCAGCCGCAGCGGCGCAGCTGGCCGGTAATGCACGCCATTGCTGGTGACGCCGCGGATCTCGACCAGCGGTGCATGCAGGTCGCGCCGGATATCGCCCGGCATGATGGTGGCCACGCCCTCGTAACTGGCCACCCACAGGCGGCCGTCGCCCGCTTCCAGGACCGAGGGAAACGGTCCGACCAGGGAAATCGGGGGGCCGACACCGTCATCGATATCGAACAGCTCGTAGTGCACCGCTTTGCCGTCGCGGATGGCGCCGCTGACTTCGACCGCGTCGATCCGGTACAGGCCATCGAGGCTGCGCAGCCACAACTCCCCTGCTGCCGTCTCGACGATGCCGCTCACGCCCCGCAGCGCCTGCCCGCCCGCCAGCGCGAGGCCGTGAAAACGGCTGCCGTCGAACCAGGCCACGCCCTTGTCGCCGGCGCCCCATAGCCGGCCACGGCGCGAATAGACCACGTTGATGTCGCCCAGATCGAGCCCCTGCCCTGCGCCGAACGCGGTCACGGCGCCGTTGGCATAGCGTACCAGCGTGCTGTGGGGGAAGCCGAGCCACAACTGGCCGCCGGCGTCCGTGTGCATGGTGCGCGGCCGGTCAGGCGGCAGCCCTGCCACGCTGTCGCGCGCGGGCTGCCACTGATCGCCGATGCGGCGCATCAGCGCCACGCCGCGGAAGTTGGCCCACCAGACGCCCTGCCCGTCGCGCGCGAAGGTGCTGATATCGGTGTCCTGGCGCAGCGCTTCCGGCGCTGCCGGGATCAGGGTGTTGCCGTCCTCGAACCAGATGCCGGTGCGCGAACCCAGCACGATACCGCCGTCCGCAGTGTTCAAACCCATGGCAAACGGATACGGCACCCGCTGCAGCGCCCGGCCCTGGACATCGAAGCGGCGCGCCGACAACCGGTCCTCGCTGATCCACATGGTGGCGTCGCGCCCCGGCACCATGGCCGACGACAGGATGCGCATGGCCGCCGGCACCGGCGTCACGCGCCAGCGCCGCAGCCGATCGAGGCCGTTATTGGTGCCGATCCAGAGATTGCCGTCGCGGTCCTCGAAAAAGGTTTGCGGCTCGCGTCCGCTCAAGCCCTGGGTCGGGCCCAGCACCTGGCGCGGCGCGGCCGGCGCACCGCCGGGCAGCCATTCGAGGCTGTCGGCATGCGCCGTCCACAGCGCGCCGGCGCGGTCGGTCCAGACGGCAGCGCCTTGCAGTACCGGCTGCGCCGGCACCGGTGTGCGCGCGATGCGGTAGATGTGCGCGAGACCGTTGCTTGCCAGAATGTCGCCGGCTGCGGTTTCCGTCAGCTGATCGAGGTGGACACCGCGCGGCCAGGCGCGCACATAGCGCGCGCTGCCGGGCGCACGGTAATAGGCGCCGTTGCCGCTGGCGATCCAGTGCGTGCCGTCGCGCGCGAACAGCATGCGCGTCACGACACCGGCCTCGGCGCCGAGGTCGCGAGCGGTGTCGGCCATGACCCAGCGACCATTATCGAGGCTGGCCATACCCTGGCTGGTGGTCGCCCACATGCGACCGTCGGGGCCGCGCGCCAGCTGGAACGCCATCGCATCGGGAAAGCCCTGGTCCTTGCCGTAATAGATTTCCTGGTCGTTCTTGAAGTAACTGACGCCGCCGTAACGGTAGCTGACCCACAGGCCGCCGTCGGCCTCCGCCAGCACGGTCATCGCGTGCGGCGAACGCAGGCGGTGGCCGCCGATGGCGTCGATACGGTCGAAGTTGGTGCCGTCGAAGCGGTACAGGCCGTCGTCGCTGGCCAGCCACAGGTAACCGTCGCTGCTTTGCGTGATCGCGTGGATCTGGACCGGCACGCCCTTGCCGGCTTTCCAGGCCTGATGGTGAAACGCCTGCATGATGGTCGGCTGCGGCGCCACCGGTGTCGTGGCGGCCGGCAGCGCTGCTCCAGCCGCCGCAAGATCGGCAAGCAGGACGAGCATCAGCGCGATCAGGGTAAAGATAATGCGTGGCATGAATGGGTGGTCGGCGGCGTGCAGGCTGGTGACGATCGCGCATTATATCGCCACGCTCAGCGCCTCAGCTACCCAGCACCACCGCGCCCCACCCGGCCAAGCCTGACGTGCGAGCTGGACATCAGAAGCGGTGCTGCACCCCGGCCATCAGCGCGCGCTGGTGATCGGCAAACCCCGCTTCGTTGCGCGACAGGCTGATCAGCTTGCCGTTTTTGGCCCTGGTGTAGGCGCCGGTCAGGTAAACGTCGGTGCGCTTGGACAGTGCATAGCGGGCCCGCGCCACGTACATCTTCGGATCGGCATCGGCGCCGGCGGCGACGTTGCGCACGTCGGTGTAGTACACGGCGCCCACCAGCGTCATGGCCGGCGTGGCCTTGTAGGTCAGGCCGGCCCAGTAGGTGTTGGCGCGCACGTCGGGCAAGGCGCGGTTGTTCGATTCGGTCTTGTAGGTACGGCCCACCAGCTGCACCTTGAAGTCGCCCGAGCTGACCATGCCGCCCAGGTGGACCACGTTGGTCTTGTCGTGGCGGTCGGTGGCGGCAACGTTGTTGCCATTGCTTTGCTCGGCCGTGGCCACCAGCGAAAACATGCCTGCCGTGTAGGCCGTGGCAAGCTGCATGCGGGCGCCGTCGGCGATGCCGGTGGTCTGCTCGCCGAACGCGTAGGTGGCGCCGAATTTCAGCGGGCCGCTGTCGAGCGAATACTTGACGATGTTGTCGGCCGACGTGGCCATGCTGTAGGTGCTGGCGCCCGACGCCGAGCCGCTCGAGGCCCACGAATAGTAGGGTGCATAGGCCATCGGGTCGAAGCCGACGATGAAGTCGTAAACGGTGGTGAACGAGCGGCCGATGACGACGCGGCCAAACGCACCCTCCAGGCCGACATTGGCCTGGCGGCGGAACAGGCCGCCGTCGTAGGCGCCGACGTCGGTCAGCAGGCCGCTTTCGAGGTTGAACACGGCCTTCAGGCCGCCACCGAGATCTTCGCTGCCACGAAAGCCCAGGCGCGAATTGTTCATGCCGCCCGAGCTCACGCGCAGCGCGCTGCCGCCCGGGCCGGCGTTGGACAGGTATTCGACGCCGGTATCGATGATGCCGTAGATGGTGACATTCGATTGCGCCAGCGCTGGCGTGGCGGTGCCCAGCGTGGACAGCGCGGCCAGCACGGCGCCGGCAATGACGGTGGTTCTCTGCATGGCGTTCTCCTTCGTCGTTGTTAAACTATTTTGCGGTCAGGCCAGGCGGAACACGCTGACCACGGCGGCCAGATTGGCCGACTGCTCCTGCAGCGCGGCAGCCGCTGCGGCGGCCTCCTCCACCAGCGCGGCATTTTGCTGGGTCACCTGGTCCATCTGGATCACGGCGCGGTTCACTTCCTCGATGCCGACGCTCTGCTCCTGGCTGGCGGCAGTGATTTCGCTCACCACCGCGCTCACGCGGCGCACGCTTTCGAGCATGTCGTCCATCGACCTGCCAGCCTGCTGCACCTGGGCGGTGCCGGAGCCCACCTGCGTCACCGAGTCGTCGATCAGGACCTTGATTTCCTTGGCCGCAGCAGCGCTGCGCTGGGCCAGGTTGCGCACCTCGGACGCGACCACGGCAAAGCCGCGGCCCTGCTCGCCCGCCCGTGCCGCTTCCACCGCCGCGTTCAGCGCCAGGATGTTGGTCTGGAAGGCGATGCCGTCGATCACGCTGATGATGTCCACGATCTTGCGCGACGACGAGCTGATCGATTCCATGGTGGTGATCACCTCGCCCACCACCTTGCCGCAGTCGCCGGCGATGTTCGATGCCGACTGCGCCAGCTGCTTGGCGTGGCGCGCGTTGTCGGCGTTCTGCTTGACGGTCGAGGTCAGCTCTTCCATGGCCGATGCCGTTTCTTCGAGCGAACTGGCCTGTTCCTCGGTGCGGCTGGACAGGTCGAGGTTGCCGCTGGCGATCTCGGTCGAGGCGGTGGCGATGGTGTCGGTACCGCTGCGCACCTCGCCCACCACGCGCAGCAGGCTGGCGTTCATCAGGCCCAGCGCCGACATCAGCTGGCCGGTTTCGTCCGGGCCGCCGCGCGCGATGCTGGCGGTCAGGTCGCCGTTGGCCACGCGCTGGGCCACGCCCACCGCTTCCTGCAACGGCCGCGAGACGATGCGCGCCACCAGCACGGCCAGGCCCATGCCGATCGCGATCAAGACCGCCAGCACGCCGAGGATCAGCTTGCGCGACATGCTGAAAATCTCCGAGGCCTGCTCGTCGGAGGCCAGGCTGCCGTCGTCGTTGATCTTGACCAGCGCTTCGAGCTGCTCGTTGACCTGTCGAAACAGCTTGTTGGACGCGCCGCGGAACAGCACGCGCGCTTCTTCCTTGCTGCCGGCGTGCGACAGCGCCGTCAGCTTCTTGCTCTGCGCCATGTAGTCGGCCAGCGATTTCTGCAATTCGGTGTAGATGCGCTTTTCCTCGGCTTCGGACACCAGGGCCGCGTACAACGCCTGCTGCTTGGCCAGCGTATCGAGGCGGGTGGCCATCGACTTGTCGGTGGCCACCATGTCGTCTTCGGCCGTGACCAGGATGTGCGTGGCTTCCGAGATGCGGTAGCGCGACAGCGAATTCTGCATTTGCCCCAGGTAGCGCACGGCCGGCAGCCAGTTGGTGGCGATGTCGCTGGAAGCCTTGCTGACCTTGGTGAGCTGCACGATCGAGAACAGGCCCAGCGCGCAGGTGAAAATGGTGAGGATAGCGAACGAAATGATCAGCTTTTTGCCGATCTTCAAATCATAAAACCACTGCATGCCGCCTCCAGATTATTTTCCTTTTGGAAATATCATGATAGCGAGCACGCTTTCAAAAGTCGATCCAAGCGCCGTTTAGTTGACCTGGACGTCCGGATTCTGTGGCTTTTTGGCGCAATCCGGGGCAGTCCGGTCCTTCTGCCCGTGTGACGGGCGGCTAGCGCCGAGCCTGCTTATGGTCGAACATGCGCGATTCCGCCGCCAGGGCCAGCAGGTTCGGGTCGCGCTCGCGCGACTTGAGCATTAGCAGCGAAATCACCTGGTGCGAGGCATATGGGGCGGCCAGGCCGATCAGCTCGATCCGGGCGCTGTACTCGGCCACCCGCGCCGGCAGCAGGCTGTAGCCCATGCCGCTGCCCACCAGGTTGATCAGCGAAAAAATGTCACTGACCTGCATTGCCGTCTCCGGGGCAAAACCGGCCTGGCGGAACGCGTGATTGAAACTGTCGGCAGTGACAAAGCCGGCGCCCAGCGTGATCCACTGCTCGTGGCGCAACTGGCGCAGGTCCACCTGGCTGGCGCCTGCGTACGGTGAACCGAGCGGTGCCGCCAGTCGCACCTCGTCCTCGAACATCGGAATGGCCAGCATGCGCGCATCGTCGGCCGGCGCCTGCAGGCCGATCACGACCGCGTCGAGCCGGCCATCGGCCAGGCCCTGCAGCAAATCCTTGTTCGAGCCCAGGGTCAGGTCCACGTGCAGCGCGGGACGCCGCAATTTCAGCCCCATCAGCAAGTGCGGAATGCAGCGCAGCGTCAGCGAATACAACGATCCGATGCGCAGGCGGCTGCTGTTAAAGCCGGCGATCTCGCGCACCTTGCGGATGCCCTCCTCGGCTTCGCTGACTGCCCGCTGCGCATGGGTGGCCAGCGCGTAGGCAGCCGGTGTGGCACTGAGCTTGCGCCCTTGGCGGGCGAACAGCTGGCAGCGCAGCCCCTGCTCCAGCGAGTGCAGCGCCCGGTGCACGCTGACCACGCTCTGCCCCGCTTCCTCCGACACCCGCGCCAGGCTGCCCAGGCGCATGAAGGCGAGGAAAATTTCCAGTTTCTTGAGCGTAATTTCTTCGTCGATCATCGTTTCTCCGTCTGCCGAGTATAGCAATACTTAACCTACGGGTAAACATCGCAGCGCTGCGGTTGATTGTAGCGGGCGTCCGCTGCGCCTATGCTGGACATGGCCAGATCAGCAGCCATGACAGGAGACCTTATGAACGACAGACCCCCGCGTCAGTGGGATACCCGGCGCCAGGAAAAGCGGCGGCGCCTCGACGCCGTGCGCCACCTCAGCGACGGCCCCATCATCGGCACCGACGCCATCGTCGATGCGCTGGCGCTGCTGATTGCCAGCGGCGACCGCGTGGTTTTGGAAGGCAACAACCAGAAGCAGGCCGACTTCCTGGCCCGCGCCATGGTGCAGCTCAACCCCGATCGCGTCAGCAGGCTGCACATGATCATGCCCAGCGTGAGCCTGCCGCAGCACCTGGACCTGTTCGAACGGGGCATCGCCAACCAGCTCGATTTTGCGTTTGCCGGCACCCAGAGCCTGCGCATCTCGCAGCTGCTGCAGGACGGCGTGCTCCAGGTGGGCGCGCTGCATACCTACGTGGAACTGTATGCGCGGCTGTACGTGGACCTGGCGCCGAACGTGGTGCTGGTGGCCGGCTACATGGCCGACCGCCAGGGCAACCTGTACACGGGACCGAGTACCGAGGACACGCCGGCGCTGGTGGAGGCAGCCGCCTTCCACGACGGCATCGTGATCGCCCAGGTCAACCAGATCGTCGACGACCCGGGCGACCTGCCGCGCGTGGATATTCCCGGTTCCTGGATCGACTTCGTGGTGCAGGCCGACAAGCCGTTTTATATCGAGCCGCTGTTTACCCGTGATCCGCGCCTGATCAATCCCGTGCATGTGCTGATGGGGATGATGGCGATTCGCGGCGTGTACGAGCGGCACAACGTCCAGTCGCTCAACCATGGCATCGGCTTCAACACCGCCGCGATCGAACTGCTGCTGCCCACGTACGGCGAGCAACTGGGCCTGAAAGGCAAGATCTGCCGCCACTGGACCCTCAACCCCCATCCGACGCTGATCCCCGCCATCGAGAGCGGCTGGGTGGACAGCGTGCACTGCTTCGGCGCCGAGCTGGGCATGGAAGCGTACACCGCCGCCCGCCCCGACATTTTCTTCACGGGCCGCGACGGCTCGATGCGCTCGAACCGGCTGCTGTGCCAGATGGCCGGCCAGTACGCGGTGGACCTGTTCATCGGCGCCACGCTGCAGATGGATGGCGAGGGCAATTCCTCGACCGTCACCCATGGCCGCCTGACAGGCTTCGGCGGTGCGCCCAACATGGGCCACGACCCGCACGGCCGCCGCCACGCCACCCCGGCCTGGCTGGACCTGATCGAAGGCGACGATCCGCTCTCGCGCGGACGCAAGCTGGTGGTGCAGATGGTCGAGACGTTCCAGGACGGCAGCCAGCCCACCATCGTCGAATCGCTGGACGCGGTGGCCGTCGGCCAGGCGTCCGGCATGCCGCTGGCGCCGGTGATGATCTACGGCGACGATGTCAGCCACGTGCTGACCGAGGAAGGCATCGCCTACCTGTACAAGGCGCGCAACCTGGACGAGCGCAAGGCCATGCTGGCAGCGGTGGCCGGCGTCACGCCGGTCGGCCTGCGCCACGACCCCAAGCAGACCGCGCGGATGCGCGCGCAGGGGCTGATCGCCCTGCCGGAAGACTTGGGCGTGCAGCGCACCGAGGCCACGCGCTCGCTGCTGGCCGCCAAGAGCATCGCCGACCTGGTCGACTGGTCCGACGGCCTGTACGATCCACCCGCCAAATTCAGGAGTTGGTAATGACTGGTGTCTCTACAACGATTCTTTCTCATCGCTCCGCGGACGCGCTGGCGGCACTGGCCGTGGCCGCGCTGGTCGATGAAGCGATGCTGACGCCGAAACCGGGCCTGGTGGACCTGCGCGGCAGCGGCGCCCACAGCGATTTGAGCTGGCTGCTGATGTGCGACTCGGCCCAGGCGCTGCAGCCGGCGTTTCAGGCCATGGCCCATGCCGGCGCCACCATTGCCGACCTGCCGGCGCTGCGCCGGCGCATCGGCGCCATCGGCCGCGCCGGTGAGGCGCTGATGATGACCGCCACCAGCGGCGTCAACACGCACCGCGGCGCAATCTGGGCGCTGGGCCTGCTGGTGACAGCGGCAGCGCACCGTGCGGCATGGCCCGATGCCGGCGGCCGCGCCCATGACGCTACGCTTGCCAACGGGGACGGCAGCGTCGCCGTCTGCAGCATCGAAGCCGGCAGCATCGCTGCGCGGGCCGGCGCACTGGCGCGGCTCGACGACCCCGGCGCGCCAGCCACGACCGGCAACAAGGGCGAGGCGGCGCGCCGCACCTATGGCGTCGGCGGCGCGCGCGGCCAGGCCGAAGCGGCATTTCCGCACGTGACCGGCGTCGCGCTGCCGGTGCTGCGCGCCGCGCGCGACCGCGGCGACACCGAACCTGCGGCCCGGATCAACGCCTTGCTGGCGGTGATGGCCGATCTGGACGACACCTGCCTGCTGGCGCGCGGCGGCCGGCCGGCACTGGCAGCAGCGCAGGCCGGCGCCCGCGCCGTGCTCGCAGCCGGCGGCGCGGGCGCCGGCGCCGGCCGCTTGGCGCTGCGCGCGCTCGACGCCGAACTGCTGGCGCGCCGCGTATCGCCCGGCGGCGCGGCCGACCTGCTGGCAGCCACGCTGCTGCTGGACCGGCTCGACTGCCCGCATCGCGGCACCACAACCCCACCAGCCACGGAGGCCACATATGGAACGCCTGCATTTTGAATTCCCCGCCGGCCAGCCGGCGTTGTTAAGGACGGTGACCGGCGTGGTCGCCTCCGGCGACCTGGAAGTACTGCTGGAGCCGGGCGCCCGCGCAACCACCACGGTTGCCGTGCAAACCTCGGTGGACGGCTACGGCGCCACCTGGCAGGCGCTGCTCGACCGCGTGTTTGCCGATGCCGCGCTGCCGGCTGCCAGGATCGAGATCAACGACAACGGCGCCACCCCCGGCGTGGTGCGCATGCGCATCGAGCAGGCCTATGAGCAGGCCTACCAGCAGGCGCAGTCGGCCGGAGGAACCGGATCATGAATATCGAACGATTGCTGAACCGCGACAGCTTCATCGAGCGTAGCGCCCGCGACCGCGCGCGCGCCTTGCTCGACGCCGGCTCGATGCGCGAACTGATCGGCCCTTTCGACCGCGTGACGTCGCCGTGGCTGGCGCAGCAGCAGCTGGTCACCCAGTCCGATGACGGCGTGGTCGTGGCCAAGGGCACGGTCAATGGCGTGGCCACCGTGGTCCTCGCCATCGAAGGCGCTTTCCAGGGCGGCAGCATGGGCGAGGTGGGCGGCGCCAAGATCGCCGGCGCGCTGGAACTGGCGGCCGACGACAATCGCGCCGGCACACCAACCCAGGCCGTGATCGTGTTCGAAACGGGCGGCGTGCGGCTGCAGGAGGCCAATTTGGGACTGGCGGCGATCGCCGAGATCCAGTCCGCCATCGTCGATCTGCGCCGCTACCGGCCCGTGATCGGCGTCAGCGCCGGCACGGTCGGCTGCTATGGCGGCATGTCGATTGCGGCTGGCCTGTGTTCGTACCTGGTGCTCACCCGCGAGGCGCGTCTTGGCCTGAACGGCCCGCAGGTGATCGAGCAGGAGGCGGGCATCGCTGAATTCGATTCGCGCAACCGCGCCCTGATCTGGGGCCTGACCGGCGGTCAGCAACGGGCAGCGACCGGCCTGGCCGATGCCTTGGTGGACGACGACACGGCGCAGCTGCGCGCCACGGTCGCGCAACTGTTCCAGGCCGGTGTGCCGGCCGAACACCGCAGCGACCGCCATGCCGAGTACCTCGACATGCTGGCGCAGTTCGACACCGCCCGCCAGCCGGCGCCGGACGATGTGCGCACCCTGTACGGAAAGGAGCTCTGATGAACAAGTCCAACGGCAACACCTGGTTCGCGCTGCTGGCCGGCGGCGAAGATGTCCATGACTGGCCGGCGGTGCGCGTGCGCGACGCCAGCCTGGCCGGTGCGCCGGCGCGCTACATCGCCGTGGTGCCCGATGCCGACAACCGCTACCCGCGCGCGCGCACCGGCGAGGTGGGCCTGGTCGAAGGCTGGCAGCTGGCGCAAGCCGTGCACGAAGCGATTGCCGCCGACCGCACGGCCGACCGCAAACGCGCCATCGTCGCCGTGATCGACGTCAGCAGCCAGGCCTATGGCCGGCGCGAGGAAGCATTCGGCATCCACCAGGCCCTCGCCGGTGCGGCCGGCGCCTATGCCCAGGCGCGGCTGGCCGGCCACCCGGTGATCGGCCTGATCGTCGGGCTGGCGATGTCGGGCGCATTTCTGGCGCACGGTTACCAGGCCAACCGCCTGATCGCGCTCGACGATCCGGGCGTGATGGTGCATGCGATGGGCAAGGCGTCCGCCGCGCGCATCACGCTGCGGTCCGTCGAGGCGCTGGAAGCGCTGGCGCAGCGCGTGCCGCCGATGGCGTACGACATCCACAGCTACGCGTCGCTCGGGCTGCTGTGGAAGGTATTGCGGCCGGGTAGCGCTGCCGCGCCCTCCGCCGACGATGTGGCCCTGGTACGCAGTACGCTGGAAGCGGCGCTGGCCGATATCGAGGCCGATCCCGAACGCAACCTCGCCACGCGCTTCGCTGGCGAACACCGGGCCGCATCGCGGCGCGTCCGGCAACTGCTGCGCGCGCAGTGGAAAGGAGAAGCCGGCGTTTGAAACCACGGCAGCCGCCTTTCAGCCGGTATCACCAACCATTACAGCACCGGCGCGGCTGCCCACTTCCTGGAACGAGTTCAATCTGGTAGGAGACACCTCATGATTATTTACGGTACCGCTTTACTGGCAATCTGCCATTTGCTGGGAATTTTTCTCGGCGACCTGCTGGGCGCCCTGATCGGCGCCAAGACCAATGTCGGCGGCGTCGGCATTGCGATGATCCTGCTGATCTGCGCGCGGCTGTGGATGCACAGGAAAGGCTGGATGCCCGAGCAGACCGAGATGGGCGTGGCGTTCTGGGGCGCGCTGTACATTCCGGTGGTGGTGGCCATGGCCGCCCAGCAGAATGTGCTGACGGCGCTGCGCGGCGGCCCGGTGGCGCTGCTGGCGGCAGTGGGCAGCGTGGTGGTGTGCGCGTGCGTGATCGCGCTGATCAACCGCGGCGAGAAGGGCACTGAGGGAGCGGAGGGAACGGACCAGGCGCCGCCTGCGGCCGACCGGGCCGCTGCTGCCCCCGCTGCCACCGCCACCGCGCGTTGAGGAGACCGCCATGCTCGAACTGCTCGAAGGAACCGTACGCCACAATGGCCTGGTCACCGCGTTTGCGCTGGTGGGCCTGGTGATGCTGGTATCGATGAAACTCTCGCGCCACCTGACCATGGGTCGCGTGCACGGCTCGGCCATCGCCATCGTGATCGGCCTGGGTCTGGCCTACTGGGGCGGTGTCCAGACCGGCGGCACCAAGGGGCTGGCCGATGTCTCGCTGTTTGCCGGCGTGGGTTTGATGGGCGGCGCCATGCTGCGCGACTTTGCCATCGTCGCCACCGCATTCGAGGTGCAGGTGGTGGAGGCGCGCAAGGCCGGCCTTGTGGGCGTGATGGCGCTGTTGCTGGGCACCCTGCTGCCGTTCATCGTCGGCGCCTGCGTGGCCTACGCGTTCGGCTACCGCGACGCGGTCAGCATCACCACCATCGGCGCCGGCGCGGTCACCTACATTGTCGGCCCGGTCACCGGCGCCGCCATCGGTGCCACATCGGATGTGATGGCGCTGAGCATCGCGGCCGGCCTGATCAAGGCCATTCTGGTAATGGTGGGCACGCCGGCCGCAGCGCGTTTCCTCGGATTGCGCACGCCCCGCTCGGCGATGGTGTTCGGCGGCCTGGCCGGCACCGTGTCCGGCGTGTCGGCGGGACTGGCGGCGACCGACCGCAGGCTGGTGCCGTACGGCGCGCTGGTGGCCACCTTCCACACGGGACTGGGCTGCCTGCTCGGCCCATCGCTGCTATTCTTTGCCACCCGCGCCATCGTTGGATAACGCCATGCCCAGTCCGCACGATCTGCTGTTCCTGCACCTGCCCGACCGCTTCAGCACCGGCGGCGCAGAAGGCTGGCCGGCGTGGCTCGATGCCGCCTGGCTGGCGCAGGCGCCGCTGGTGGTGCGGCGCGAGGCGGCGCCGGCCGGCCTGCTGCCGGTCGGCGCGCGCGGGCTCACCCGCAGCCAGCGCTGCAAGGGTTACGTGCAGCACGACGCTGTGGCGCGCTGCGTCACGCCCGAGATGCTGGCGCGGCAGGTCCTGGGCACGGCCGGGGCGGCACCGGGAGCACCGGGCGTGCCCGCGCCGGCGTCGGCAACCGGGCCGTCCGCGTGGTCATTTCCGCCTGCGCTGCCTGCGCCAGCTCCGCCACCATCGCCACCATCGCCGGGCGGCTGGTTTGCCCTGCCGCCGCTGCAAGCGCTGGCTGCCATGGCGCCGACGCTGGCGCAACTGGGCCTGGCCTGGGGGCCGACCGGCGGCGCCGGTTTCCAGCTGGCGTCCGGCCTGACCGTGCTGCGCGCGGACAGCGATCTCGATCTGCTGGTGCGCGCGCCGGCAGTCCTGGCGCCATCCACCATCGATCGCCTGCTGCGCCTGCAGGAACGGCAGGCGTCCCGCGTCGATATCCAGGTCGATACCGGCGTCGGCGGCTTTGCCCTGAACGAATACGCGCGCGGCGGCCGGGTGCTGCTCAAGACCGCCCACGGTCCGCTGCTGCTGGCCGATCCGTGGCAGCCCGGCGCAGCGCAGGGTGCAGCGGCATGAGCGTGCTGTACACGTTTCCCGGCCAGGGCGCGCAACGCCCGGGCATGCTGCACGCCTTGCCCGCGCACCCGGTCGTCGCGGAGACGCTTAACGAAGCCTCGGTGGCGCTGGGCAGCGATGTCCTGCTGCTCGACACCGAGGCCGCCCTGCGCTACACGGTGGCCGTGCAACTGTGCCTGCTGGTTGCCGGCGTGGCTGCCGCGCGCCACCTGGCCATGCTAGGCGCCCAGCCGGCGCTGGTGGCCGGCCTGTCGATCGGCGCGTTTCCGGCAGCGGTGACCGCCGGTGTGCTCGATTTTGCCGACGCGGTCCGGCTGGTGCGCCAGCGCGCGCAATCGATGCAGGACGCCTACCCGGCCGGCTACGGCATGACCGCGATCACGGGCCTGCTGGCAGCGCAGCTGGCGCCGCTGGTGGCGCAGGTGCACAGCGCGGCGCAACCGGTGTACATCGCCAACCTGAACGGCCCGCGCCAGCTGGTCATCGCCGGCGCCGACGCAGCCATGGCGGCGGTGGCCAACCTGGTCCAGGCCGGCAATCACGGCGCCAGGGCCGAGCGGCTGGCCGTCAGCGTGCCGTCGCACTGCGCATTGTTCGACCGACAGGCGCAGGCACTGGCATCGGCCATGTCTGCGGTCGCGCTGCGCCGGCCGCAGCACGCTGTCACGTACATCAGCGGCAGCGCGGCGCGCGCCATGTTCGACGGCGCTGCCATCGGCGCCGACCTGGCCCATAATATGGCGCGCCCCGTGCACTGGTACGACGGCATCCGGCACGCGTGGGAACGCGGTGCGCGGCTGGCAATCGAAATGCCAACCGGCAGCGTGCTGACCAAGCTGACCCAGCCGGTATTCGAGGGCGGCCTGGCAGTCAGTTGCGAGACCATGTCGTTCGATGATATTGCCTGTCTGGTGCGCCGGCACCTGCAATGATCTGTGATTGCCACAAGGCAATATCAGCGTTATCCTGTGGGCATGACATCGCCCACCCTACCCGCCCCGATCCACCTGGACATCCTGCAACCGATGTTGAGCGCCTTCATCAGCTATGGGCTGGCGGCGCTGATGCTGTATGCGCTGCTGCTGTTCATAAAAGAACGCGTGCTGGCGCGTGCGCGACGGCGGCGCCGGCAGCAACGCGCATTGTCCAAAAGTGCGCGCCCAACGACTACCACCGGTTCGCTGCCACCGTCCCGGTGGCAGCCATCCGCTCCGCCCCCGCTGGCCAGCGTGCCGGTGCGCGCGCGGCGCCCGCTGACGCCGTTCGAAGAACAGATGTACGGCATATTGGCCACCGCGCTGCCCGAGTGCGTGGTGCTGGCGCAGGTGGCCTTCTCCGCCCTGATCACCACGGACGAGCAGGCCCATCGCAACCGGTTCGACCGCAAGGTGGCGGACTTCGTGATCTGCTCGCGGCAGCTGACGCCAATTGCCATCGTCGAGCTCGATGACCGGTCGCACTGGAACAGGCGCGCAGCCGATGCCGACCGTGACGCCATGCTGGAGCAAGCCGGCTATACCACGCTGCGCTATGAGGGTCTGCCGCTGACGGACGTAGTGAGACGTGATATCGAAGCATTGCTGGTGAGGCTGACCGTGCCGGCGGCGGCCACCGAGCGCCATTATTTGTAAGGCTTATGTCGGCGCTGCCATCCGGTCCAGGTAGCTGCGCAGCTGCGCGCCCATCTGCTCCTGCGCCTGGGCGCGCGCCTCGGCCTGGACCAGCAGCAGTTCCAGTTCGCGCACCCTGGCCTGGGTCGGCGTCAGCGCCGACGCCATCGCCTGCAGCTGCTCTTCCAGGCGTTCGGTGGTCGCCATGCTGGTTGCCAGCTGCCGTTCGAGATCGGCCGCGTGGTGCTGCTGCGCCTGCAATTGCTCGACCTTCTGCTCAAGCTTGCGGGCATGGGTCAGCTGTTCATAGAGCGACTGCTGGGTGTGTGCCAGTTCGGTGGCGATGCGGCTGCTTTCCTTGCTCAGCTGCGCCAGTTCATCCTGCTTGATGTTGAACGCCAGGCGCTGCTGGCGCAAGTCCGTTTGCAGCCGCGCCTCGTGTTCGCGCGCCGTGCGCAGTGCACTGTCGAGCTGGCGGTTGGCCTGCACCAGTTCCTGTTCTTTCTCAGCCAGCTCGGCGCGGGCAGTGTCGAGCTTGTCGTCTGCTTCCTGCTGCAGCTGCGTGGCCAGACGCCCGACCAGTGCCCGCAGGGCGTCGCTGATGGGCGCTGGTTTGGCTCCCGCCCTGGCGTTCGCTGAGCCGCCCTGCTCTTCGTCGATTTCCTTCAGGTAGCGGTGGATGGTGGACTTGGAGCCGGTATTGCCCGACGCTACCCGCACCGCATCAACGGAGGGATACTGACCCTGCGCCAACAGCGCGGCCCGTGCGCGCTCGACTTCTTCTTTCGATAAACCGGTCCGTGCCATGTTTCGCTCCTTTATCGTAACGTATTACATACCATGTATTATGTATTACGCTATTTGGCGACGCAAGGTTTATTTCAACTTGCCGACCTGGGATGGTCGGCAGAACGATAGGGTCAGTGGCCAGTGGGTGAAAATTTGCGCGCCCACTGCTGGTATTTATCGAGCGTAGCAGCCGGGTTGCTGACATACCAGGCGTAACCGGTCCGTCGCTCGGGCGACAGTTCGTTGACGTCGGTATGGATGGTGCGATCGCGGTCGCCGAACACAGGCCGCATGGTCGCGATATCGTAAAAACGCGCCCAGAGCGGACCGGCGCCGGCTTTCGGCGTGAGAACGCCGCCAGCCCTGCTGCGTTCCCAGTGCTGGCCGTAGATGGCCACGCGCTTGAGCCAGGCGGCGCCGGCGTCCACCGCTGCCACGACGGCAGGCGTCGGGGCCGGGTCGCGCATCAGCACCTTGAGCAGGCGTGCGCTTTCCTCGCTGACCAGTGCGATCGGCTCGAAATTGCGGGCGCCCACCGGCGCCAGGGTGACCGGATCGTGCTGCTGGCACCAGCCGGTGGGCACGCCATCGATCCTGATCTGGCTGGCGATGATCACCTGTTCGGCCTTGTCGCGCGACTGCGCGGCGCGCGCGGCCAGCTCGGTCGAGACGAAGCCGTAGTCGCCGCGGCGCAGCGCCACGTCGTCGAGCAGATCGGCGACATTGGCGATGGCATTGTCGTTGTAGGTAATGGCGTCGTGGTAGCCGCCCGCGAGCGGATACACCTGCGGAAAACCGCCGTTCGGGTACTGGGCGTTGAACAGGTATTCCATGCCGCGCACGAATGCGGCGCGGTACTGCGCCTGGCGCGCTCCCCTGCCGCTGGCGATCACGCGCGCCAGGAAGCGCAGCTCGGTGCTGGTGGCATCGTTGTCGATGGTGCCGACGAACGACCAGCCTTCCGGCTTGCCGGCGTCGCCATGGACATAGGCCTCACCTTTCTGGCGCGGCGGCGCGTCCCGGTTGACGTTCTTGCCCCAGCCGCCGGCCGGGGTCTGGTAGCTGACGATGTTGTCGGCGATGCGCAAGGCATCGGCCGAGCCATACCAGTCTGCTGCATTCTTGAGCGGCATGCCGTTGCCGGGCGCCGGCTGCGCCGCCGCTCCCGCTACCGTTCCCGCCTCCGTTCCCTCACGTTCGGCAGCCAGCGCCGCCTTGTCGGCTGCCATCAGGCTGCGCGAGCGCGCCAGATAGGCCAGCCACAGCGCCCGCTCGGGGGCGGCGACGCCGTCCAGGCGCTGCTCGCTCAGGGCTTGCGGGGTTTCCATCCTGCCGATCACCTCGGCGCGCACGGCGCCCGAGACCAGCGTCAGCGCAACCGCTGCAGCCAGCATCTGTCGTTTGATCATCGTCTGCTCCTTGATGTGGGGTTATCTTACACGCGGCGATCCGGAACAGCCGGCGCCGCCAACGAAAAAGCGGCCTCGCGGCCGCCTTGGACAAGCTTGCACCGCTCCCGGACGGGAGCGGATTCCGTGCCGCCGCTTAGAACTTGTACTCCATCGAGACCCGGTACACGCGGCCCAGCATGTCGGCCAGGCTGGTGACATAGCCGCCGGTGTAGGTGCTGTTCGAGGTCAGCGGCGGGAACTCGTTGGTGATGTTGTTCACGCCCACCGTGATGGTGGTATTGGCGATGCCGTTGTAACGCACGTTCATATTCCACTGGCTGTACGCTTCCACCTTGGTCAGCGAGGAACCGGTACGCGGCGTCAGATCGCGGAAGCCGGTGTTATAGCGCTGCGACAGCGTGGTGCGGAAATCGCCGTAGTTCCAGCCGATCGACGCCGTGTGCTTCCAGCGTGGGTTCAGCTGCGGCAAACCGGCCAGACCGGCGTTCGGACCAGCGCTGCCGTAACGGCCGTCGTTGGTGATCACGCCCACGTTCTGCAGCCAGACGCCGTCCTTCTCGCCCTGGAACTCGTTTTTCTGGTACCAGGTGCCGTCGATCTTGGCGTCGAAGGTGCCGGCAGCCGTTTTCGGGAAACGGTAGTTACCGGAAATGTCGGCGCCCCGGATGCGGGCCATGCCGCGATTGGCCTGGCTGGCCACGATGTGATCGATCAGGCCATCTGCACCACGGATGATCTGGTCCGAATATTTGCCGGGATTTTGCTGGATTTCGGCGATGCTGACGGCGCCCAGCACGTCACGCATTTTCAGGCCCCAGTAGTCGACCGTGATCGACAGGTTCTTGATCGGTTCGAGCGCGAAGCCGTACGAGAAGCCGCGCGATTTTTCCGGTTTCAGGAAGCTGTTGTTCGGCGACTTGGTCCAGTAGGTGGTCAGCACGTCGCACACCTGGTCGCGGGTGCGGCCTGCCACCGGCGTGCCGGTGCCGGTGACGGTCGGCTGCGCGCTCGGGCACAGTACCGGGTCGTCCATCTGCTGCGTGCGCACTTCGGCAGTCGGATTCTGGATGTCCATGATCGACGGTGCACGGAAACCGGTGGAGACCGAACCGCGCAGCACCAGCGGCTGGTACGGCTGCCAGCGCGCCGCCAGTTTCGGGTTGACGGTGGTCTGGTCCAGGTCGTCGTAGCGGTCGGCCCGTACGGCGCCGTTGAGCAGGAAGGTGTCGGTGATCGGTGCATCCACCTCGGCCATGATCGACGTGATCTTGCGCTTGAGTTTCTTGGCCACACCCTGCGGGGTTTCGCCCACCAGGTCGTGCTGCAGCACGTTGCCGGCCGAGTCGAGATTGTAGCTGCCGTCAGCCTTGCGGTACACGTAGTCGAGCGGCGCGTTGAAGGTGCGCGCGCTGTCTTCGCGCAGTTCGCCCGACACGGCCAGTGTCAGGTCGCCGCCGCCGAGCTTGAACAGGCCCTTGGACAGGGTCAGGTCCACGCTCTTGTTGTAGGCCTTGTTCAGGCGGTAGGTGTAATCCTTGGCGACGATGCTGTTCAGGTAAGCCGCCCCCGCCTCGTCCTGCAGGCCGAACGGATTGAGGATGCCGCGGTTGAAGCCTTCCTGCGCTTTCGAGTACAGGATGTAGCCGTCGCCGGCCATGGTGTTGCGCTCGGACGCGCCGTAATTGACGCCGGCGCGGTAGTCCCAGCTCAGCACTTCGCCTTCGGCGGTCAGCACCAGGCGCTTGTTGGTCTGCTTGTCGTTACGGTAGGCCGAACCCAGTTCCGCCGGACCCCACTGGAAGTAGATGGTGCGGTTGGCCATGTTCAGGTTGGTCGGCGTACCCGGCGTCTTGGTGGCGTCGATGTACATCGTCGGCGTACCGGTCGCGCCATTGGCGCCCACCACCTGCACTGCTGGCGTGATGCCTGCGCCGGGATAGAAGCGGCTGCTGGCCGGCATCGAGTAGGTGGTGAACGGATTGGTCGATCCCGGGCTCTGCATGCCGCGGAATTTCTGCACCGTGAATTCCGAGTTCAGCAGATCCATGTCGATCTTGTGGCCGCCAGGCAGGTTAAAGCTCAGGCGTCCCGACATCGTGGTGATCTTGCTGCCGTCGGTCACGGCATTGAAATACAGCGGATTGCGGATGCAGCCGGGCGCGTACACGGCCGGGGTCTGCAAGCTGGCGGCGCCCAGCGTCGACAACGACGATGGCGCGTTGCAACCGGTGGCGAAGTTGGGGTTGTAGTTGGAATTGGCCGCGCGGCTGAAGCCGAAGTTGGCCAGCGGGTTGGCGTTGCGGCCATCAGGCAGCAGGCCCAGGCCCAGCGAGCGCAGCGTTTCCGGATCGTGCTGCTCGGGGCGGTCGCCCTGCATCAGCGCCGATTTTTCCTGGTGGTCGATGGCGAAGTAGGCATTGAAGCCGTCCTTGCCGAGGTCGCCGAAGCCGCCGATGGCGCCGAACGACTTGGTGGTGCCGCCGCCGTGCATTTCCGGCGCGGCGAATTCGCCCTTCAGCGTCAGGCCCTTGTAGCCGCGCTTGGTCCAGAAGTTCTGGACGCCGCCGATGGCGTCGGCGCCGTAGATCGAGGCGGCGCCGCCGGACAGCGTTTCCACGCGGTCCAGCGCCATGCGCGGAATCACGTTGACCGATACGTACTGGTCCTGCAGCGGTTCGTTGGCCAGGCGGCGGCCGTTGAGCAGGGTCAGCGTACGCATCGGGCCCAGGCCGCGCAAGTTGGTGACCGGGCCGGCAGCGCCCGGATTGGTGCCCAGCGACAGCGATTGCGGCTGTTCCAGCACCAGGTCTTTCAGTTCGGTGTGGCCACGCGCTTCCATCTCGGCCGACTTGATGGTGGTCAGCGGCGTCGCGCCTTCGTCGGCAACGCGGCGGATCAGCGAACCGGTCACGACCACTGCCTGCATCTGCGCCGGCGGTGCATCGGCCTGTGCAGTGGCAGGTGCGGTCTGGGCATATGCCTGGCCGCTCATTTCGAGCAGTGCTACGGTGATGCAAACTGCCATCGTCGCCCGACGCAGTGGTGGGGTGGATTGATACTGCATGTGTCTCCTCCGTCCTGAATTTTATAAATTGGTTGGATCGGTTTAATCTTCTGGTAAACCAATCTCATAATTGGTCGGACCAGTTTGAAGTATGCACGTTGTTGCGCAATCGGTCATTACTCTTTGCAAGTATGTTGTGGAAACACGTCACTTGGTCGGAAAACGATTAACTCCGTACGCATGCGAGCGGGTTGCGGGCGATGAGGGGATGCTGCAGCGGTGAAAGGAAATACGTTTAGCGTCGATTTTTCACTTGCTATGCGATAGTGACTATGCAATGCGGGAAAGGTTTGACGAGGACGAAAGAGCGTGGTGTTCAGAATTTTTTTGCCATCGGGAACACGGACGGCCGACTTTAGCAACATACTGCCGCCAGCTTCCCTGCCTGGAGAGTACGCGCCCTGCCCGCGCCAACCGCGTGCTCCGGCTACACCTTGCGCCGCGACCGCTATCCGGTGACTGGCACCCCACTCGCTGCCGAACTGTGGTGAAGCCTGCAAGCGGGATCCTGCTCGCGCCTGTGGTCGAAGCACACGGTGCAACCTGCGCCTGCCGTGCACGGCGCAGGCGGCGGAGAACTGGCGTTTGCGGTGGCGGGAAACGATGCAGTGCGCGCGCTGCATGCCGAATGGCGGCAGTGCGGACTGACCATCGTGCAGGCGCCGGTAGCGATGGATTTCGGCTACACCTTCGTGGCGCGCGACCTCGACGGCCATCGCCTGCGCGTGTTTGCGCCGGCGGCGCCCTGAAGCGACGTCAAAAATGACATCAAACGCCGGTCTTGTCGCCCTGCTCGGCAACCCGCGTGACCAGCACCATCGCGATCCGGCGCTCGAGCAGTTCCGCCACCTCGAAGCGCAAGCCATCGACCTCGATGGCCTGGCCCAGTTCCGGCAGCGTGCCGAACTGTTCCAGCATGAAGCCGGCCAGCGACGAGTAGTCGTCGGTGTCGCTGACCAGCGCTTCCGTTTCCAGTACCTGCTGCAGGTGGTGCAGGTCGGCGCTGCCGGCCACGCGCCAGCGGCCGGTGCCGTCCACCTGCACGTCCGGTTGTTCGTCCTCGTCCGGGAACTCGCCGGCAATCGCTTCCAGGATGTCGATCGGCGTCACCAGGCCGACAATCGAGCCGTATTCGTCGGCGATCAGCACCAGCTGGCGCGAGCGCTTGAGGGTTTCCATCACCTTCAGCACGCCGCCCGACTCGGGCATGATGATCGGTGCGCGCACGTACTCGTCGGTGATCTGGCGGCCGGCGGCCAGGCACGCCACCAGGTCCTTGGCGCGCACGATGCCGACCACGTTGTCGAGCTGGCCACGGCTGACGGGGAAGAAGCTGTGCGGCGTTTCCAGCAGCTGGCCCTGGATGGTGGCGGCATCTTCGTCGAGGTCGATCCATGAGATGTCGGAGCGGTTGGTCATGATGGAACGGATCGAGCGCTGCGACAGGCTCAGCACGCCGCTGACCATATTGCGCTCCTGTTCCTCGAACGCCGGCAATTCGACCTGGTCGGTCACCTCTTCCGGCTCCTCGCCCGCGGTCGCGCGCTTTTTGCTGCCGAGCAGGCGCAGTACGGTGTCGGCCGTGCGGTCGCGCAGCGGCAGATGCGAATCCTTGCGCAGGAAATTGCGGCGCGCCAGCTGGTTGAGGAACTCGATCACGACCGAGAAGCCGATTGCCGCGTACAGATAGCCTTTCGGGATGTGGAAGCCCAGGCCCTCGGCGATCAGGCTCAGACCCACCATCAGCAGGAAGCTCAGGCACAGCACCACCACGGTCGGATGGGCGTTGACGAAGCGCGTGAGCGGCTTGGAGGCCAGCAGCATCACGGCCATCGAGATCACCACGGCGGCCATCATCACGCCCAGCTGCTCGACCATGCCGACCGCCGTGATCACGGCGTCGAGCGAGAATACGGCGTCGAGCACGACGATCTGCGCCACGACCGCGCCGAAACTCGCGTATTCGCGGTTGCCGGTGTGGACGTGGACCTTGCCTTCGACCCGCTCGTGCAGCTCGGTGGTGGCCTTGAATAACAGGAACAGGCCGCCGAGCAGCAGGATCAGGTCGCGGCCGGAAAACGGTTTGGAGGCAATGTAGAACAGCGGCTCGGTCAGGGTGACCAGCCAGGACATGACGGAAAGCAGACCGAGGCGCATGACCATGGCCAGGCTCAGGCCGATCAGCCTTGCCCTGTCGCGCTGCTCGGGCGCGAGTTTGTCCGCGAGAATTGCTATGAAAATCAGGTTATCGATGCCGAGAACGATCTCGAGCACGATAAGTGCGAACAAGCCGACCCAAATATTCGGGTCGAATAGCCATTCCATGCCTTGCCTTCCAGAGTTAAGAAGAGGCCATTGTAATCGATTCCACGCCCTTGCCTACTTATCCCGGATGAATGAAACCGCTGACATTTGCTGTCAAGATCGGCAAATCGCCAGCGTTCCGCCGACAAGTCCGTGATAAAACGGGAACAGCAGCGGCGCCTGACCGGCGCAGCCGCCGCTGCGCCGGAAGTCGCAGCAACTTACCCGCCGGCGTTACGCCTGCTGCGGCAGCTTGTCGATCAGCTTGTCGAGCGTGATCGGGTACTCGCGCACGCGCACGCCGGTGGCGTTGTAGATGGCATTGGCAATTGCCGCCCCCACGCCGCAGATTCCGAGCTCGCCCACGCCCTTGGCCTTCATCGGCGACGAGATCGGATCGGTCTCGTCGAGGAAGATGACGTCCTGGTGCGGGATGTCGGCATGGACCGGCACCTCGTAACCGGCCAGGTCGTGGTTGACGAAGAAGCCGCGGCGCTGGTCCACGACCAGGTCTTCCATCAGCGCTGCACCGGCGCCCATCGTCATCGCGCCGATCACCTGGCTGCGCGCCGACTTGGGATTGAGGATGCGGCCGGCTGCGCAGACGGCCAGCATGCGGCGGATGCGGGTCTCGCCGGTGTAGGCATCGACGCCGACTTCGACAAAGTGGGCGCCGAACGTCGACTGCTGGAATTTCTTGTCGAGATCGCCGTATTCCATCGTGTCTTCGGCCACGATGTCGCCGCCCTCCGCTGCCTTGGCCAGCGTGACGGTTTTGCCGGCGCCGCGCACCGAGCCATCGACGAATTCGGCGTCAGCCGGCAGGCCCAGCTTTTGTGCCACCGCCTCGCGCAGCTTGACGCAGGCGGCATACACGCCGGCAGTAGAACTGTTGGCGCCCCACTGCCCGCCCGAACCGGCCGAGACCGGGAAGTCCGAATCACCGAGCCTGACCACTACCTTGTCGATGGTGACGCCCATCATCTCGGCTGCGGTCTGGGCAATGATGGTATAGGAACCGGTGCCGATGTCGGTCATGTCGGTTTCCACAGTGACCATGCCTTTGCCGTCGAGTTTGACGCGCGCGCCCGACTTCATGACCATATTGTTGCGGAAGGCCGAAGCGACACCGTAACCGACCAGCCAGCGGCCATCGCGCACCTGGCCCGGCTGGGCGTTGCGCTTGTCCCAGCCAAAGCGCTCGGCGCCGATGCGCATGCACTCGACGAAGCGGCGCTGCGAGAATTTGCGTTCGCGCTTGGCCGGATCGTGGGTGATGTCGTTAATGATGCGGAAGCGCACCGGGTCCATTTTCAGCTTTTCGGCCAGCTCGTCGATCGCCACTTCCAGCACCATCAGGCCCGGCGCTTCGCCCGGTGCGCGCATGGCGTTGCCCTCGGGCAGATTGAGCACGGCCAGCCGCATCTTGGTCATGCGGTTGGGACCCGCATACAGCAGCTTGGTCTGGGCAGTGGCGGTTTCCGGCTGGCCGTCGGGCAGGTCGCCGGACCAGCTCTCGTGGCCGATGGCGGTGATCTTGCCCTCGCGGCTGGCGCCGATGCGCAAGCGCTGGATGGTGGCCGGCCGGTGCGTGGTGTTATTGAACATGAGCGGACGCGGCAGGGTCAGCTTGACCGGGCGGCCGGCAGCCTTGGCGCCGAGCGCCGCCAGCACCGCTTCGCAGCGCACGAACAGCTTGCCGCCGAAGCCGCCGCCGATGTACGGCGACACCAGGCGCACCTGCTCCTTCTGCAGCCCCAGCGTCTTGGCCACATCGCCCTGGCCCCAGGCGATCATCTGGTTCGAGGTCCAGATGGTGACCTTGTCGCCGTCCCATTTGGCGATCGACGCGTGCGGTTCCATCATCGCGTGCGACTGGTCGGGCGTGGTGTAGGTCAGGTCGATCTTGACCGGGGCGGACTTGAAGGCGCCGTCGAAGTCGCCGACCTTGCTGTCGGCATTGTCCTTGCCCTTGGGCTGGACCGCGCTGTCCTTGGCCTTGGCCAGGTCGTAGGCGCCCTGGGTTTCGGCGTATTTGACCTGCACCAGCTGGGCGGCAGCGCGCGCCTGCTCCCAGGTGTCGGCCACGACCACGGCCACGGCCTGGTGGTAGTGCTCGACCTCTGGACCGGCCAGCAAGTGGGCAGTATTCATCTTGCCCTTGCCCAGCTTGCCGGCATTTTCGTAGGTGACGATGGCCAGCACGCCCGGCGACTTGCGGGCGGCTGCCAGGTCGATCGACGTGATTCTGCCCTTGGCAACCGATGCGCCAACCACGTAGCCGTAAGCGGCGTTGGGCGCCACTGCGTGCTGCTCGTAGGCATACGGCGCCGTGCCCGTGGTTTTCAGGGGACCGTCGATGCGGTCGAGCGGCTTGCCGACGACTTTCAGCTGGTCGATCGGATTGGTGGTGGCGGGAGTGGTAAATTTCATGGCTTAGGCTTTCTTCGCTTCCGCCAGCACCGACGAAATCGTGCGCTGGACCAGGGTGATCTTGTAGGCATTGTCTTCGGTGGTGCGGGCGCCGGCCAGCAACTGGTCGGCGACGGCCTTGCCGCCCTGCGCCATGCTGGCGTCCGCGGCCGGCACGCGCCACGGTTTATGGGCGACGCCACCGAGCGCCACGCGGCCGCTGCCGTCGGGCAGCACAACGGCGGCTACCGAAATCAGGGCAAACGCGTACGACGAGCGGTCGCGCACCTTGCGGTAGAAATGCTTGCCGCCGAGCGGCTTGGGCAGCGTAACTGCCGTGATCAGTTCGCCCGGCTCGAGCGCGGTCTCGATGTGCGGCGTGTTGCCCGGCAGGCGGTGGAAGTCGGCCATGGCGATGCTGCGCGTGGCGCCATCGGCCTTGACGGTTTCCACGTGGGCGTCGAGCAGCTGCATGGCCACGGCCATATCGCTCGGGTGGGTGGCGATGCAGGCGTCGCTGGCGCCGACCACGGCGTGCTGGCGGCTGAAGCCGCCGATGGCGGAGCAACCGCTGCCCGGCTGGCGCTTGTTGCACGGCTGGTTGGTGTCGTAGAAATACGGGCAACGCGTGCGCTGCAGCAGGTTGCCGGCCGTGGTGGCCTTGTTGCGCAACTGGCCCGACGCACCGGACAGCAAGGCGCGCGACAGCACGGCGTAGTCGCGCCGCACGCGCTGGTCGGCAGCGAGGTCGGTGTTACGGACCAGGGCGCCGATGCGCAGGCCGCCCTCGGGCGTGGCCTCTATCTTGTCGAGCCCGATGCCGTTGACGTCCACCAGGTGGGTGGGCGCCTCGATTTCCAGTTTCATCAGGTCGAGCAAGTTGGTGCCGCCGGCAATGAATTTCGCATTCGGGGTGCGGCTGATGGCGGCGGCCGCCTCGGCCGGTGTCTTGACGCGTTCGTAGCTGAAGGCTTTCATGCGCGGCTCCCGGCCACGTCGTTAATGGCGTCGATGATGTTGGAATAGGCGCCGCAGCGGCAGATATTGCCGCTCATGCGTTCGCGCAGTTCTTCGCTGCTGAGCAAGGGCTTGGTATTGAGGTCGGCCGTGACATGGCTCGGGATGCCCTGCTTGATTTCCTCGAGCGCGGACACGGCCGAACAGATCTGCCCGGGCGTACAGTAGCCGCACTGGTAACCGTCGTGCTTGACGAAAGCGGCCTGCATCGGGTGCAGCTTGTCCGGCGTGCCCAGGCCTTCGATGGTGGTGATCTTGTCGCCGTCGTGCATCACGGCCAGCGACAGGCAGGAATTGATGCGGCGGCCTTCGACGATGACGGTGCAGGCGCCGCACTGGCCATGATCGCAGCCCTTCTTGGTGCCGGTCAGGTGCATGTTTTCGCGCAGCGCATCAAGCAGGGTCGTGCGGGTATCGACGTCGAGCGTGCGCGATTGACCGTTGACCACCAGCGTGACCTTGTTCATCACGGGTGTGGCAGCCTGGGCGGGGGCGCCGTTGCCGCCGCCCGTGGGATTGCTGCCGCTGCTGTTCTGGGCGCCGGCCACCGAGGGCACGGCAGCGGAGGTGGCGGTAATCGCGCCGGCAATCAGCAGATCGCGCCGGGTACGGTTGACATTGCTGAGCTTGAGATTACCGCTATTTACATCGCTGAGGTCGTTCATCATCGATTCGTCCTGTGGCTAGAGAGTGTTAGTGATTCATCGACGACTTGTGGCCGGATGAGTAAAAACATCTTAAACGTATTATCAGGACGACATCCGCACTGTTGATTTCCGGTTAGCGCGGCGGTATCAATGCTGATTGCTGGCGCAAAGGTCGGCGATTTCCTCTTCCGTGAATCCGGCCAGGCGCCGCGCGTCCAGGTTGAACGGCCCGCGCGGCACGGGTGCCCAGTACGTTTCGCACAACGCGGCAAACGTGGGGCGCGGCGCCAGCCCGCGCTGGTAACACAGGTGGCGGTACCAGCGGTTTCCGACCTCGACGTGGCCGATCTCGTCGCGCAGGATGATGTCGAGAATGGCGGCGGCCTGCAGATCGCCGGCCTGGGCCAGCTTGGCGCGCATCGGCGGGTTGGCGTCCAGGCCGCGCGCTTCGAGCACGCGCGGCACCAGCGCCATGCGCGCCAGCACGTCGCCGGTGGTCTTGGCGACCATTTCCCACAGGCTGCCGTGGGCCGTGAAGTCGCCATAGGCATAGCCGAGCGCGGCCAGGTGCGCGGCCACCAGCGAAAAGTGCAGCGCCTCTTCCTGCGCGACCCGCAGCCAGTCCGTGTAGTAATCGGCCGGCATGTCGGGGAAGCGCCACAGCGCGTCGAGCGCCAGATTGATGGCGTTGAACTCGATATGGGCCAGCGCATGGATCAGCATGGCGCGCCCTTCCACCGTGTGCATCGAGCGTTTGCCCAGCGCCGACGGCAGCACCAGCGCCGGCAGTACCGGCCGCCCCGGCAGCGGCGCCCCGGCCGGCGCCGCTAACGGCAGTTGCGGGTCGGGGGCGCAGTGTCCGGACCGTACGTCAGCGGCCATGGCATCGACGGCCGCAACCTTGGCGGACGGATCGGACAGCAGCAGGCAGTGCAAGGCGCGGGTGCGCAATTCGAAGCAGGACATGACAGGGAAAGTGATGAGGCGGTGAAATGGTGCGGGGGCGCAAGTGTAGCATCTTGCTATGTTCGGCAGTTACTCATCCTGTTCCTACACCGGCGCTGCGCGTGCACCTATGGCCGGTCCGGCAAGCCATCGCCATCATTGAGCTTGCTGTCCCACTTAACCCACAGGAGACCACCATGAGCTACCTCGACCGCGACACCTATGGCATCTACAACACCGACTACGCCGATACCGAAGCCGGTCCCGGCCCACGCCTGATGGGCGCCGACACCCTAATCGGCGAAGATGTCTACAACATGCAGGAAGAAGACCTGGGCGACATCAAGGAAATCATGCTCGACATGCGCCAGGGCAAAGTGGCCTACGCCGTGCTGTCGTTCGGCGGCTGGCTGGGCATGGGCGACAAGCTGTTTGCCGTGCCATGGGAAGCGCTGCAGCTCGACACCGTCAACAAGCGTTTCCTGCTCAATGTGTCGAAAGACCACCTGAAAAATGCACCGGGCTTCGACAAGGACAACTGGCCCGACATGGCCAGCGCCGAATTCTCGACCCAGATGCACGATTTCTACGGTACGCAACAGGCGGCACCTGGCGCCCGCACCGCCAGCGGTAGCGTGATGAGCGCCGGCACCGGCAGCCTGCAGAGCGACCCTGGCTATTCCAGCAGCCGCGGCACGGGCCTGGGCAACCTGTAACTGTCTTATTTCTCGTCAAAAAGCACGCGCCTGCCGCGTGCTTTTTTGTTTTCGGGCCCTCGAAATGGGACCGCTGCTTTTTACCGCACCACAATCGTGCAGTCCCTCTGGCATGTTTCTTGATATAACTAGTACGCACTCATCAGGGGACAGTTCGATATGGCACAATTTTTTAATGAAATGACCGTCGACGGGCTGGCGCATGACGCCAGCGCCGAGGTACGGGAGCATTACCGCGAATTCTGCGGCTGGCTGCAACGCCAGTCGCCCGACACCATCGAACGCAAGCGGGCGGAGGCCGATCTCACCTTTCGCCGGGTGGGCATTACCTTTGCCGTCTACGGCGACGACGCCGGCACCGAACGGCTGATACCGTTCGACACCATCCCCCGCATCATCACCGCTGCCGAATGGAAGCGGATGGAAGCCGGGCTGGTTCAGCGCGTCAAAGCGCTCAATATGTTCATCCACGATATTTACCATGACCAGAATATCGTCAAGGCCGGCCTGATCCCGGCGGAACAGGTGTATCAGAACGCCCAGTACCGGCCCGAAATGCAAGGCATCAATGTGGCGTCCGATATCTATGCCCATATCGCGGGCGTCGATATCGTGCGTGCCGGCCAGGGCGAGTTTTACGTGCTGGAAGATAATCTGCGCGTGCCGTCGGGCGTGTCGTACATGCTGGAAGACCGCAAGATGATGATGCGGCTGTTCCCGGAGCTATTCACCCGTAACAAGATTGCCCCGGTCGATCACTATCCCGACATGTTGCTCGACAACCTGCGCTCGGTGGCGCCGATGGGCATCAACGATCCGACCGTGGTGGTGATGACGCCCGGCATGTACAACTCGGCCTATTTCGAGCACGCCTTCCTGGCCCAGCAGATGGGCGTGGAGCTGGTCGAGGGCAAGGATTTGTTTGTCAGCGACAACATCGTCTACATGCGCACCACGCGCGGCCCCAAGCGCGTCGATGTGATTTATCGCCGCCTCGACGACGACTTCCTCGATCCGCTGGCGTTCCGCCCCGATTCGTCGCTTGGCGTACCGGGCCTGCTGGCCGCATACCGCGCCGGCCGCGTCACGCTGGCCAACGCGATCGGTACCGGCGTGGCGGACGACAAGTCGATCTACCCGTTCGTGCCCGACATGATCAGGTTTTACCTGTCGGAGGAACCGATCCTCAACAACGTCCCGACGTACCAGTGCAGAAAAAAGGAGGACCTGGCCTACACGCTGGCCAACCTGCCCGACCTGGTGGTCAAGGAAGTGCACGGCGCCGGCGGCTACGGCATGCTGGTGGGGCCGGCCTCGACTGCCCAGCAGATCGAGGACTTCCGCCAGCGCCTGCTGGCCAGGCCGGAAGGCTATATCGCCCAGCCCACGCTGGCCCTGTCGGCCTGCCCCACGTATGTCGAGAACGGTATCGCGCCTCGCCATATCGACCTGCGCCCGTTCGTGCTGTCGGGCAAGACCATCTCGATGGTGCCGGGCGGGCTGACCCGCGTGGCGCTGCAGGAAGGTTCGCTGGTGGTGAACTCGTCGCAAGGCGGCGGCACCAAGGATACCTGGATTTTGGAACGCTAAGGAGACACCATGTTAAGCCGCACCGCCGATCACCTGTTCTGGATGGCGCGCTACACCGAGCGCGCCGAGAACACCGCCCGCATGCTGGACGTGAATGTCCAGACCTGCATGTTGCCGCAGTCCGATGACGAGAATGCGCAGGTCTGGCGCGCCATCCTTGGCATCTCGGAACTGCAGGCGCAGTTCGACCAGCAGCACGGCACCCCGGGCGCCCGCGAAGTCATCGACTTCATGGTGCGCGACCCGGCCAACCCGTCCTCGATCGTTTCCTGCCTGACCGGCGCGCGTGAAAACGCGCGCGCCGTACGGGGCACGCTGACCACGGAAATGTGGGAAATCCAGAACCAGACCTGGCTCGACATGCAGAAGCTGCTCAAGGGCAATATGCTGGACGACGATCCCAGCAAGTTCTTCGAATGGGTCAAGTACCGCTCGCACCTGTCGCGCGGCGTGACGCTGGGCACCATGCTCCGCGACGAGGCCGTCAACTTCATTCGCCTGGGAACCTTCCTGGAGCGCGCCGACAACACGGCGCGCATCGTGGACGTGAAGTTCCACAGCGGAACAGCCGCGCCGGCCGGGGCCGAGACCATGAGCCAGCGCGATTTTTATTACTGGGGTGCGCTGCTGCGTTCGGTGTCCGGCTTCGAGATCTATCGCAAGGTATACCGCGACGTGATCACGCCGGCACGCATTGCCGAGCTGCTGATGTTGCGCGGCGACATGCCACGCTCGCTGCTGGCCTGCATGGACGAAGTCGTGCACAACCTGCGCGAAGTGCGTAACGATGTCTCGGCCGATACCGAACGGCTGGCAGGCCGCCTGCACGCGGCGCTACAGTTCAGCAAGATCGACGACATCCTCGAAGCGGGCCTGCATGACACGCTGACCCGCTTTTTGGCCGACATCAACCAACTGGGCAACCGGATCAGCCGCGATTTCCTGGTGCCGCTGGCGGCCTGACGCCGTCCCGTGCGGGCCAGCCGGGGTGCCGGTGCCGGCGCGCCGCCCGCTGGCGTGGCAGCGCGCACGGCGGCACCGGGCCGGGCACATCTTTGGTGCGACCCGGCATCAAACCGGTGCGGATGGCGCATCCGGCCGGATTTTTGCACGGGAGCGCTGGACGTTGCGGCGCGGCGCGGTATCATTTGCACTTCAACTCAGGAGTGACGCATGTCCGATACCCCCCGGTCGCACACCGACGACGATGTCTTCTCGGTTACCACGCTGCTCAAGTACATGGGCAACGACGATAAGGCACTGGCCATTGTCAGCAAGATCGTGCGCGACGCCTGCGCACCGGGCCGGGAGCCGCTCGATCTGGCCCGCAGCGCGCTGGCCGAAGGTCGCCTGCCCGAAGCGGGCAAAATCTTCCACGGTCTGCGCGGCTCGATCGGCAACCTCGGCGCCAAGCGCCTGGTCACGGCCGCGCTGGCGCTGGAACAAGCCATCCTCGCCCGCGACGCCGCCGCCATCCCTGCCCTGCTGACCGCCGTCGAGACCGAGTACGACGCGGTGCTGACCGCTGCCGCCGGCTGGCTCGACGCCCATCCCCTGCCGGCGCCGCCGGCTTGATTGCGCTACTGCCGTTGCGGCCGGGTACAACTCGTTGCTGACCGCTGCGCGCTGAAACAACGACGACTCACTTGCTGCGGCAGCCGCTGGATTGCCATGCCGCCGTCTGGCCAGGTACGACGCTGTGCTGGCGGATGCCGCGGTCTGGCCCGGCGACCAGCTAGTGGCGCCGCCCGTGGTCGAGCTGCTCGATATACCAGCGCAGCGCCTGGCGCAGTCCGCGCCGCAAGTCGTGGGTCGGCGCATAGCCGAGCAACTGGGTAGCCTTGGCGATGTCGGCCTGGGAATGGCGCACGTCGCCGGCGCGGAAGTCCGCGTACTCGGGACGGTGGTCGCGCAGGTGGGCATAGCGGTCCACCAGCAATTCCTGTAACAGCAGGTACAGCTCGTTGAGGCTGGTGCGGGCGCCCAGCGCCACGTTGTACACCTGGTCCGCGGCGGCGGGAAGCTCGCCCGTTGCGGCCAGCAGGTTGGCCTGGACCACGTTGGCCACGTAGCAGAAGTCGCGGCTGCTGTCGCCGTCGCCGTTGATGACCACCGGCCGTTCGCCGATCATGGCCGCTATCCATTGCGGGATCACGGCGGCGTAGGCACCGCATGGGTCCTGGCGCGGTCCGAACACATTAAAGTAGCGCAGTCCGATCGATTGCTGCCCATAGTTGCGGGAGTAGACCGCTGCGTACAGCTCGTCGGCATGCTTGCTCACCGCATACGGCGACAGCGCGCGGCCGATGTGCTGCTCCTGCTTCGGCAGCGCCGGGTGGTCGCCATAGGTCGCGCTCGACGCGGCGTACACCACGCGGCGGGTGCCGGCCAGCCGCGCGCCGTCGAGCACGTTGAGAAAGCCGCCGACATTGATCTCGTTGGTCAGCAGCGGATCGTCAAGCGAGCGCGCGACCGAGCCCAGCGCAGCCTGGTGCAGCACGTAGTCCGACCGCTCGCAGACGCGCCGGCACAGGGCGGCGTCGCGGATATCGCCCTCGACCAGGTCGAAATTGCGCCAGATGGCGGGCCCCACCTGTTCCCGCACCTGTTCCAGGTTGTGGCGGTAGCCGGTCAAAAAATTGTCGAGCCCCACCACCCGCTGCCCCAGTTCCAGCAAGGCCTGCAACAGGTTCGAGCCGATGAACCCGGCAACGCCTGTTACCACCCAGCGATATTGCTGCTGGGCCAGCTGCTCGCGCACGCGCTGGTAGGCGCCGGTGGCCGGCGTGCCGTTCTGGTAAGCGTTCATCACAGCCTCCACACCGACAGGCCGCTTGCGCGCAGCACCGATTCGTCGAATTGCGACTTGAGATCGATGAAGCAGCCGCCCGGCGCGATCTTGTCGCGCACCTGTGCCAGCGGCCGCGCGCCCAGTTCGTCGTGGGCAACGGCCGAGATCAGTGCTTCGGCGCACGGCAATTCGTCCCAGCTCGACAGTTTGACGCCATACTCGTGCAGCGCCTCGTCCCCGTCGGCAACCGGGTCGTGCACGTGCACCTGCAGCCCGTACGATTCGAGCTCGTGGATCATGTCGGCCACCTTGGAGTTGCGCAGGTCCGGGCAGTTTTCCTTGAAGGTCAGGCCCAGCACGTTGACGCGGCATCCCTTGAGCTTGAATCCCGCCTGCACCATCTGCTTGACGGTTTTTTCTGCGACAAATTTTGCCATGCCGTCGTTGATGCGGCGCCCGGCCAGGATCACGTGCGGATGGTAACCGAGCATTTCCGCCTTGTGGGTCAGGTAATAGGGATCGACACCGATACAGTGGCCGCCGACCAGGCCGGGCCGGAACGGCAGGAAATTCCACTTGGTGCCGGCTGCCTGCAGCACTTCCAGCGTGTCGATGCCGAGCCGGTCGAAAATGATGGCCAGTTCGTTCATCAGCGCGATATTGAGGTCGCGCTGAGTGTTTTCGATGATCTTGGCCGCTTCCGCCACCTTGCGCATTGCGTCCTCGACCGAAGCGCCGTAGCTATAACGCACCTGCGCCAGTCCCGTAATGCCGGGCTTGATCACGTGCCGCACATTGTAGTAGCCGATCTCGCGCCCGAGCTGCTCGACAAAATAACTGCGCTCGGGCCGGGGGCCGACAAAGCTCATGTCGCCCCTGAAGACGTTGAGCATTTGCGGCAGCTCGTCGATCCGCAGCTTGCGCAGGCAGCGGCCCACGCGGGTGATGCGCGGATCGTCTTCGGTGGCCCAGGTAGGCGTGCCGTCGCCCTCTGCATCGATGCGCATGCTGCGGAATTTCAGCACCTGGAACAGGCGGTTATCGCGTCCCACCCGCTCCTGCTGGTAGAACACCGGGCCGCCATCCTCCAGGCGGATGGCCAGCGCCGTGAGCACCATCAGCGGCATGGTGGCGACGCCGATGCAGGCGCTGGCCGCGAGGTCGAAGCTGCGCTTGACAGCGGCGCGCCACAGGCTCTGGTCGAAACCGCCGCCGAAAATCAGATAACTGGGCTGCAGCGAATCGAGCCGGATCTGGCACGCTTCGCGTTCGAAAAAGGTGGCGGCGTCGGTCACGCGCACCCCGCCCACCGCGCACTCGAGCAGCTGGCGTACCGGGAACGCGCCGTTGCGGCGGTCAGATACCGAGACGATGATTTCATCGGCGCCGTGGCGCCGGGCCAGGGCCAGCAGCGACTGTTCCGGCGCCAGCAGCATGGCAGGCGGCACTTGCCGCTGCTCGCCGTCCACCGGCACACAGCCCACCACGCGGAAGCGATGCAAGCCGGCGCTCCCTGCCAGGTCCAGACAATCGCGCGCGGCGGCGCCGTCGCCGAGGATCATCAGGCGCCGCTCCAGCATGCGCGACCTGGCGGACGTGAAGACTACCAGCCGCGCCAGCAGCACGGCGGCGCCCCCGAACACGAACACCGTGCTGCCCAGGCGACCGAACTGCGGCGCGGGCAGCAGCATGGCCAGGAGGCTGAACAGGCAAAAACCGAGCAGGAACGACGGCAGGATACGGCGCAGCGTGTTGTGCAGGTCCTCGCGCCCGTGCTGTCGCTGGTACATGCCCAGCGCGCCCATCGAAAAGACCAGCACCAGCGCAAACGCGGCAGCCGGCAGGTACAGCGCATCGGGCATGAACGTCTGGCCCGGCACCAGCAGGGGCGCACTGGCCAGGGCAGCTGTCACCAGCAGCAGCACTTCGGTCAGCAGCAGCAGGAAGGCCATTTTCGACACATAGTGATGGAAGATACGGATCACGATCGGCTCCCGGCAGGCGAAGATCTTGGAAGCTTCCATCATCGCAAGATGGCGTCGCCGGCTTTTGCGCCTCGACAATGCCGCCGGCAGGCGCGCCGTACGCTGCCCGAAGCAGCGCAAAAACCTGCGTCACCAGCGCCGGTATCGCAGCAAACCGTGACCAAACCGTGGCAAATCGACTATAGTCATGCTTCCTTCCTGCACCCAGCCATGTGAACCATGAAATTTGATGTTGCAATCGTCGGCAGCGGACTGGCCGGCCTCTCGGTCGCGCTGCACCTCGCCGAAACCCGTACCGTCGCCATTATCTCCAAGCGCGCCCTCCAGGATGGCGCCAGCAACTGGGCGCAAGGCGGCATCGCCGCCGTGCTCGATTCCGGCGACAGCCATAGTCAGCACATCGACGACACCCTGGTCGCCGGCGGCGGCCTGTGCGACGAGGGCGCCACGCGCTTCATCGTCGAACACGGCCGCGAGGCGATCGAGTGGCTGATCGCGCAAGGCGTGCCATTTACCCGTGACGCCACGGCCGAACTGGGCTTCCACCTGACCCGCGAGGGTGGCCACAGCCAGCGCCGCATCATCCACGCAGCCGACGCCACCGGTCACGCCGTGCAGGTAACGCTCGAACAAAAGGTGCGCGCCCATGCGAATATTTCGCTGTTCGAACACCACTGCGCGATCGACCTGATCACGTCCGACAAGATCCATGCCGACGCACGGCGCCACGCCCAGCCGAAATGCCACGGCCTGTACGTGCAGGACGAGCGCACCGCCCAGGTGCACACGTTTGCAGCCGAGCACACGGTGCTGGCCACCGGCGGCGCCGGCAAGGTGTACCTGTACACCACCAACCCCGATACCGCCAGCGGCGACGGCATCGCCATGGCCTGGCGCGCGGGATGCCGCATCTCGAACATGGAATTCATCCAGTTCCACCCGACCTGCTTGTATCACCCGTATGCGAAGTCGTTCCTGATCACCGAAGCGATCCGCGGCGAAGGCGGCCTGCTCAAGCTGCCGCCGGAAGCCGGCGCTGCAGCCGGCACCCGCTTCATGCTGGCCCACGACGACCGCGCCGAACTGGCCCCGCGCGACGTGGTCGCGCGCGCCATCGACTTCGAGATCAAGAAGCGCGGTCTCGACTACGTCCACCTCGATATCAGCCACAAACCGGCCGACTGGCTGATCGAGCACTTCCCGACCATCTATGCACGCTGCCTGGAACTGGGCATCGACATCACCAGGGAACCGATCCCGATCGTGCCAGCTGCGCACTACACCTGCGGCGGCGTGGTGACCGACCTGCAGGGGCGCACCGATCTGCCCGGCCTGTACGCGGTCGGCGAGACCGCCTGCACCGGCCTGCACGGCGCCAACCGCCTGGCCAGCAATTCGCTGCTCGAATGCGTGGTGGTGGGCAGCGCCTGCGCACGCGACATCGCGTCGAAAGAGAAAGGCGAAGTTCCCTACCTGCCGGACTGGGACGAAAGCCGCGTCACCGATGCCGACGAGGAAGTGGTCATTGCCCACAACTGGGACGAGCTGCGCCGCTTCATGTGGAATTATGTCGGCATCGTGCGCACCACCAAACGGCTCGAACGCGCCCAGCACCGCATTGCGCTGCTCAAGGAGGAAATCGACGAGTACTACCGCAACTTCCGCATCACGCACGACCTGCTGGAACTGCGCAACCTGGTCGATGTCGCGAGCCTGATCGTCAACAGCGCACTGCAGCGGCGCGAGAGCCGCGGCCTGCATTTCAGCCGCGACTATCCCGAAACGCTGCCCAAGGCGCTGCCGAGCATCCTGACGCCGCCCCACCGGCGCTAGGCGCTCGCCGGTCAGCAGCCATGCACACGCCCACCGTCCGCACCGCCCTGCCTGCCGACATTGCCGCGATGGAGGCGCTGATCCGCCGCTCGGGTCTTGGCCTGAGCGATGGCTTTTACACGCCCGCCCAGGCGCGCGCGATCACCGAGCACGTTTTCGGCGTGGATACGCAGCTGGTCGCCGACCGGACTTATTTTGTAGTGGAAGTGGCGGGAACGCTGGTGGCCTGCGGCGGCTGGAGCAGGCGCGCCACGCTGTTCGGCGCCGACCGCATGAAGCAGGCGGCCGATCCCCTGCTCGACCCGGCGACCGAGCCGGCGCGGATCCGTGCCTTCTTCGTCGAGCCGTCGGCAGCGCGCCGCGGTTACGGCAGGCTGCTGCTGGAGTGGTGCACCGACGCCGCCGCTGCCGGCGGCTTCACGGTGCTGGAACTGGCAGCGACGCTGCCGGGAGTGCCGCTGTACGCGGCCTGCGGCTTTGAAAGAATGGAAGACATCGCCATCAATCTGCCAGGACCGGCACCAGCCGCCCCACCGGTGCAGGTCGGGCTGGTGCGCATGCGCAAACAGCTTTCAGCGACCCGCCTCTAGGCGGCTACGCCGACGATACGCAGCGAGTAATCGGTGGCCCGGATATCCTTGGTCAGGCTGCCGATGGAAATGCGATCAACCCCGGTTTCGGCGATCGCGCGCACGGTATCGAAGTTGATGCCGCCCGACGCTTCGAGCAGCGCCCTGCCCGCGTTGATGACCACCGCTTCGCGCATCATGTCGGTGCTGAAGTTGTCGAGCAGGACGGAGATGGCGCCGGCGTCGAGCGCTTCGCGCAGCTCCGCCAGGTTTTCCACTTCGACCTGGATCGACACGCCGGCGTCCAGACGCTTGGCTGCCACCACTGCGCTGGTCACACTGCCCGCTGCGGCGATATGGTTTTCCTTGATCAGGATGCCGTCGTACAGCGCCAGGCGCTGGTTCTTGCCGCCGCCGACCCGCACCGCGTACTTTTGCGCCAGCCGCAGGCCAGGCAAGGTTTTACGGGTGTCGAGGATGGCTGCGCGGGTGCCGGCGATCACGTCCACGTACTTGCGGGTGGCGGTGGCCACGGCCGACAGCAGCTGCAGGAAGTTCAGTGCCGAGCGTTCGGCGGTCAGCAGCGCGCGCGCCGGGCCGGTCAGCGTGCAGACCACGCTGTCGGCCGTCATGCGGTCGCCTTCGGCGTAATGCCAGTCCACCTCGATGCCGGCCTGCAGGCAGTTCATCACGCCCTCAAACCACGGTGCGCCGCACAGCACGGCGTCTTCGCGCACGATCACGCGCGCCGTCACGCGGCCGCCGTCCGGTACCAGCAGGCCGGTCAGGTCGCCCGTGCCCACGTCTTCCAGCAGGGCGGCCAGCAGGTTGGCCTCGAAGGCGGTGCGCAGGGCGTCGTCGAACGGCGCGTGGGGATTGTTCAGAGTGCTCATCATGCTGGTCCGATTCCTGAAAACAGTGGCGCTTCCTGCGCCAGGTCGGGACCCGGCTGCACCTTGGCTTTTTTGGCTGCCGCAAAGTCGAGCATGCGGTTGATCGCCACCACGGCCTGCTTGCCGATGTCGGCATCGACGTGGATTTCGTGGGTCGCGACGGCGCCTGCGGTGTCCATGTTTTCAAGCAGATCGGCCAGGTTCTGCAGGCCGTTCATCGCCATCCAGGGACAGTGCGCGCAGCTCTTGCAGGTGGCGCTGTTGCCGGCGGTGGGCGCAACGATGAAGCGCTTGCCCGGTGCGGCTGTCTGCATCTTGTGCAGAATGCCATTATCGGTCGCGACGATGAACGTGTCGGCGTCCAGTTCCACGGCGGCGTTGATGATCTGGGTGGTGGACCCCACCACGTCGGCCAGCGCCACCACGTTGGCAGGGGACTCCGGGTGCACCAGCACTTTCGCCTGCGGATACTGCGCCTTGAGCAGGTCCAGTTCCACGCCCTTGAATTCGTCGTGAACCAGGCAGGAGCCCTGCCACAACAGCATGTCGGCGCCGGTTTGCTTCTGGATGTAGCTGCCCAGGTGCTTGTCCGGCGCCCACAGGATCTTCTTGCCCTGCGCATGCAGGTGCTTGACGATATCGAGGCCGATCGAGGACGTGACCATCCAGTCCGCGCGCGCCTTGACCGCTGCGCTGGTGTTGGCGTACACCACCACCGTGCGGTCCGGGTGCTGGTCGCAGAACGCGGTGAACTCGTCGGCCGGGCAGCCCAGGTCGAGCGAACAGGTCGCGTCCAGGTCCGGCATCAGGATGCGTTTTTCCGGGCTCAGGATCTTGGCCGTCTCGCCCATGAAGCGCACGCCTGCCACGATCAGGGTCTTGGCCGCATGGTCGCGGCCGAAGCGCGCCATTTCCAGCGAATCGGACACACAGCCGCCGGTCTCCTCGGCCAGGTCCTGCAGGTCGGCATCGACATAGTAGTGTGCGACCAGCACGGCTTCGCGCTCGGCCAGCAGCTGCTTGATGCGCGCCTTGAGCGCGGTGCGCTGCGCGGCGCTCGGCGAGGCCGGCGTGCGCGCCCAGGCCTGGGCAACGCAGCTGGCGCCGTCCTGCGGATGTTCGTACTCGACCGGCTTGATCTCCACGGTCTGCATGATCAGGCGATACCCTGGCTGGTCAGGTACTCTTCGTAGTTGCCGCGGAAGTCGACCACTTCGTTTTCCTTGATCTCGATGATGCGATTGGCCAGCGACGAGACGAATTCGCGGTCGTGCGAGACGAAGATCAGGGTCCCGGCGTACTTGTCGAGCGCCACGTTGAGCGACTCGATCGATTCCATGTCCATGTGGTTGGTCGGTTCGTCGAGCAGCAGCACGTTGTGACGGCCCAGCATCAGCTTGCCGTACATCATGCGGCCCTTTTCGCCACCGGACAGCACCTTGACCGATTTTTTCACCTCGTCGCCGCCGAACAGCAGGCGGCCGAGGATCGAACGTACGGCCTGGTCGTCGTCGCCTTCCTGGGTCCACTTGCCCATCCAGTCGGTCAGCGTGGTGTCGCTGGCGAAGTCCTCGGTGGGGTCTTGCGGCATGTAGCCGACGTTGGCGTTTTCCGCCCACTTGACGGTGCCGTGGTCGGCGTGCAGTCCGGCGATGTCGTCGCCGCCGATGCAGCGCAACATGGTGGTCTTGCCGGCGCCGTTGGCGCCGATGATGGCGATGCGCTCACCGGCTTCGACCATGATGCTGAAATTGTTGAACAGGTTGCGGTCGTAGGTCTTGGAAATGCTGTCCACTTCCACGGCCAGGCGGTGCAGCTTCTTCTCGCCGTCGAAGCGCACAAACGGATAGGCGCGCGACGATGGCTTGATGTCGTCGACCTTGATCTTCTCGATCTGCTTGGCGCGCGAAGTGGCCTGGCGCGCTTTCGACTTGTTGGCGGCGAAGCGGCGCACGAAGTCCTGCAGCTCGGCGACCTTCTCTTTGGCCTTGGCGTTGTTGGCCAGCTGCTGGTTGCGCGCCTGGGTGGAGGCGAACATGTATTCGTCGTAATTGCCCGGGTAGATCTTCAGCGTGCCGTAATCCATGTCGGCCACGTGGGTGCACACCTGGTTCAGGAAGTGGCGGTCGTGGGAAATGATGATCATGGTGGAATTGCGCTCGTTGAGCACATCTTCCAGCCAGCGGATGGTGTTGATGTCGAGGTTATTGGTCGGTTCGTCGAGCAGCAGGATGTCCGGGTTCGAGAACAGCGCCTGCGCCAGCAGCACGCGCAGCTTCCAGCCCGGCGACACGTTGCTCATCGGTCCCTGGTGCAGCTCGATCGCCACGCCGGCGCCGAGCAGCAGTTCGCCGGCGCGCGATTCGGCCGTGTAGCCGTCGTACTCGGAGACCTTGCCTTCGAGCTCGGCGGCCTTCATGTAGTCATCGTCGGTCGCTTCCGGGTTGGCATAGATGGCGTCGCGCTCCTGCATCGCCGCCCACATCTCGGTGTGGCCCATCATCACCACGTCGAGCACGCGCATGTCTTCAAAGGCAAACTGGTCCTGGCGCAGCTTGCCCAGGCGCTCGTTGGTATCGAGCATGACGTTGCCGGCCGACGGTTCGAGGTCGCCGCCGAGGATTTTCATGAACGTCGATTTGCCGCAGCCGTTGGCGCCGATCAGGCCGTAACGGTTGCCATCGCCGAACTTGACGGAGATGTTTTCAAACAGGGGCTTGGCCCCGAACTGCATGGTGATGTTGGCGGTGGAGAGCATCGGTAATGAGATTTTCCTGTTGAAATCGTGCCGTGAGGCGGAATGCCGTCATTATACAGCACCCGCCTTTTGCTTCTTTGTCACCGGGCCGGCCGGGCGGGGTTCCAGACTGGTTAGTCTTGACCAGGCCCTGAGCGTGCGGCGGCGCTGATTACAAGGTGGGATAGTCGCTGACGGTCAGCGTGAATGCGCGCGCGGTCGAGTCCAGCCTGGCCGGCGCGCCGAAAGGCAGCGTGGCGTGGCGCCGCACGTGGCCTATCGGCAGGCCGGTCAGCAGCGGCAGCGGCAGCGTGGCGCGCAGGTAGGCCAGCATCGCGTCGAAGTCGTAGCCGTTTTCGAATGCCCCCAGCCTGTACCCGGTGAATTCGCCGAGCACTACCGCGCGTTGCCGGTCCAGCACTCCGGCGTACAGCAGTTGCAGCAGCATGCGCTCGACCCGGTACGGGTGCTCGCCCACGTCTTCCAGGAACAGGATGCCGTCGTCGATGACCGGGAAATACGGCGTGCCGAGCAGGCTGACCAGCATCGCCAGGTTCCCGCCCCACAGCCGTCCCGTCACGTCCAGCACCGGATTGTCGGCAGCGCCATCGGCGACCGTCCCCAGCACCGTGTGCTGCGGGCCGCGCAGGCAGTCGAAGAACTGGCCGATCGTGTAATCGTCGGGCTCCAGGGGCACGAAGTCGGCGCAGAACATGGGGCCGGCGAAGCTGATGCGGCCGGTCGCCTGCATCAAGGCCATCTGGAACGCCGTGAAGTCGCTGTAACCGACGAACAGCTTGCCGCTGTCGGCCATCTTGCGGTAATCGATCTGCGGCAGCAGCCGCGTCATGCCGTATGAGCCGCGCAGCGCCATCACCACTTGCACGTCGGGATCGTCGGCAGCCGCATCCAGTTGCGCCAGGCGGGCAGCGTCGGTGCCGCCGAAGCGCTGGTGGCGTGCGTCGTGCCGGTAGTAGTTATGGACGACGAAACCCTGCTGCGCGAGCCGGGCGATACCGGCGTCAAGCGCGGCGGCATCGGGCGCGAAGCCGCCCGGCGCAATCAGGGCGATACCTGTCGGTTGTGATTTCAAGATGCCTCGGCTGATCAGAGATGGCCGCCGGCACGGGACGCGGCCGGCGGAAAACGGTGGCTGCCATCTTACCGCGCAGGCGCGGCAGCGGCAAGGTCGTGCCGGGCTTACTGCGGCGCTGCGGATGCGGCACGGCGGGCCGCCGCCGCTTGTGCGCGGCGCGCGGCGAAGAAGCGCCTGAGCAGGTCGGCGCAGGCGTCTGCCAGCACGCCGCCGCTGACCACCGCATGATGATTGAGCTGCTGCTGCGCGAACAGGTTGACCACCGAACCGCAGGCGCCGGTCTTGGGATCGGGCGCGCCATAGACGATGCTGGCCAGACGCGCATGCATCATGGCACCCGCGCACATCACGCAAGGCTCGAGCGTCACGTACAGCGCGCAGCCTGGCAGCCGGTAGTTGCCCAGCACGGCGGCGGCAGCGCGCAAGGCGGCGATCTCGGCGTGGGCGGTGGGATCGTGCCTGCCGATCGGCTGGTTGTAGCCGGTGGCGATCACCACGCCGTCCTTGACCACGACCGCGCCGACCGGCACCTCGCCCAGATCCCATGCATGCTGCGCCTGCTCCAGCGCCAGCCGCATGAAATGCTCGTGCGCGTCGGCCCCGGCTTCAGGCATCGGTGATCTCGGCCCAGCAGTTCGGCGTTTCGTGCAGCACCAGCTTGTGCAGGCGCAGGCCGGTGCCGAAGCGGTCGATGAACGCGGCCTTGAGGATGCCGAACGCCACGTGCGCCAGATTTTCGACGGTCGGGATACGGTCGATCACCACCGTCTTGTGGCCGGGCAGGCTGGCCAGGAACTCGCGCACCGCCGTGTCTTGCTCGTAGACGATGAACGCGTGGTCCCACACATCGACCAGGTGCTGCTTGGCCAGGGTCTTGACGTCGGAAAAATCCATGATCATGCCGTTGTCGGAATTGCCTTCGGCCGTGATGATGTCGCCGGTCAGCGTGATCTCCAGCGTGTAGCGATGGCCGTGCAGGTTGCGGCACTGGCTCTTGTGGTCGGGAATGCGGTGGCCGGCGTCGAATTCGAGCTTGCGGGTAATGGTCAGCATTATGGTATCTGTAAAAGTTTATGGGTTTGCAAGCTCAGCTTCCATTTCGGATGGCGCTTGCAGGTCTCGATCGCCAGCGTGGTATTGAAGGCCGCCAGCGGTCCGTCCATCGCCTGCACGTAAAAATGCGTGAAATCGAGGTGTTCGTAGGCGGCCAGGTCCTGGTTGGTCTGCGGGATCACGACCTTCAGCTCGCTGCCCTTGGTCACCACCAGCGTCGAACCCATCTTGGGGCTGACGCAGACCCAGTCCACGCCATCGGGAACCGGCAGCGTACCGTTGGTTTCGATGGCAATCGTGAACCCCCTGGCGTGCATGGCGTCGATCAGCGGCGCGTCCAGCTGCAGCAGCGGCTCGCCGCCGGTGAACACCACGTATTTGCTGGCGGGATAGCTCGCTGGCCACAGCGCGTCGATGGCCGCCGCCACCTCCCCGGGCGACTTGAACTTGCCCCCGCCTTCGCCGTCGGTGCCGACGAAATCGGTATCGCAGAACTGGCAGACGGCGCTGGCGCGGTCGCTCTCGCGCCCGGTCCACAGGTTACACCCGGAAAAGCGGCAAAACACGGCCGGACGCCCCGCGTGCGCACCCTCGCCCTGCAGGGTGTAGAAAATCTCTTTGATGCTGTAAGTCACGATGGTTCCTGATTGGACAACCCTCGATTATAGCCCACTTGCCGCTTTTTCGTGCATTGCAGCATGCATTGACATAGCACAAAGATGCAAATAAGCAAGCAATGTATTTTCGTCGAACTTGTCCAGTTTTTTGCCAGCAATAAATTTCCGACGGAGGCCCGATGATGCAAACTGCTGCGCTGCTCCATGATATCGACCTGTTCTTGACCGGCATGTGCTTGCTGGCCGGACTCACGGCAGTGCTGTACTGGCGACAGCGCCGCCAGCACGCGGCGCTGCACCGCATGCAGGCGCGGCTGGGACGGGAGCGCAGCACGCGTGAACAGGCCGAGCAGGCACTGGCCGACACCCGGCGCCAGGTCTGTCATCTGAGCGCCAGCCAGCAATCGCTACGCGACGCCGAACGGCGCCGCATCGCGCGCGATCTGCACGACGACCTCGGCCAGCACCTGCTGACGCTGGGCCTGGAGGTGCGCGCACTCGGTGCCAGCCAGCCGTCGCTGGTGGAAATAGTGGACCGGATCGACGCCCATGTCCAGCACACCTTGCGCGCGATGCGCTGCGTGGTGCGCGACCTGCAGCCCGAGGCACTGGAAGACGGCCTGCAGGTGGCAGTGAACGGCCAGCTGGTGCAATTTTCGCGCCTGAACGGCATCGCGTGCCAGCTCGAGGCGCGCCCGGAAGTCTTCGACGGCCGCGATGCCGGCGTCGACAAGATGGTGTATCGGATCCTCCAGGAGTCGCTCAGCAATATTGCCCGCCACGCGCAGGCCACCGAAGTCTCGGTGGCGATCGCCCGCGCTGCCGACCGCCTCGACCTCACCGTGCGCGACAACGGCGTCGGCCTGCCGGTCCCGCCGCAGCCGTCGCAGCAAGCGCAACAGCACGGCGCCACGCCGGCACACCGCGCAGCGCATGGCGCCGGCCGCATGGGGCTGCGCGGCATGGCCGAGCGCGTGGCCGAGGCAGGCGGCCGCCTCGACGTGGCCAGCACGCCGGGCCAGGGGACCGCCCTGACGCTGTCGATCCCGCTTCATTCCCTGCAGTGAGTCTCCCATCCGCCTACCAGCAAAGGCCGTCATGAACAGCAAGCACAAGATTTCCCATATCATGGAATTTCCCCAGGCAAAGCCTCAGCATGGCTTTGCCCTCAACATGCTGCAATCGCTGGTGATCCCGACCTTCGTGATCGGTATCGACGGCAAGGTGATCATCTGGAACGCCGCCTGCGAACGCCTGACCGGCGTCCATGCCTGGGAAGTGCTGGGCACCGACCAGCACTGGCAGGCGTTTTACCAGGACCGGCGCCCGACCCTGGCCGACCTGGTGATCGAGGCGCGCAGCCGGCCCGACGTCGGCACGGACCCGATGGCGCAGGCCGGGGACGCCGATACCGGACTGTGCTCGCAGAACTGGTGCGAAATGCCGCGCCTGGGACGCCAGCGCTTCCTGGCAGCAGACGCCAGTCCCATCCTGGACGCCGACGGCGTGCTGCTGGCGGTGGTGGAAACCCTGCGCGACGTCACCGATGAAAAACGGGCCCAGGTGGCGCTCGAGCAACTGGCCACGCGCGACGGCCTCACCGGCCTGGCCAACCGCCGCTGCTTCGACGACACCATGCATGCCGAATGGCAGCGCGCGCTGCGCCAGCAGCAGCCGCTGTCGCTGCTGATGGTCGACGTCGACAACTTCAAGCAGTACAACGACGCCTACGGCCACCTCGGTGGCGACGAATGCCTGCAACGCATCGCTGCCGCCGTGGCCAAGGAAATGCGTACCAACGACCTGGTGGCGCGTTACGGCGGCGAGGAGTTTGCCGTGATCCTGCCCAACCAGTCGCTCAAGGGGGCAGCCATCGTGGCCGAGCGGATCCGCTGCCGGGTCGAACAGCTGCACTTGCCCAACCTCGGCAGCATGCAGCACGTGGTCACGGTCAGCATCGGCGCAGCCACCGCGCTGCCCTCGCAGGACACCGATCCCAGCCAGCTGGTGGCGACAGCCGATTCGGCGCTCTACCGCGCCAAGCACATGGGACGCAACCGCATCAGCCTGCCGAGCAACGTCGCCCTCACCTGAACCGGCTCAGGCAAACGGGTTATCCACCTTGTGGACGGCCGGCGCCGGTAGCTGTTCGGGCAGATCGGTGTGCGCTTCCAGCCGTTTCACCACGTCGGCCAGCAGGCGCTGCAGGGCGCGCGCGTGGTCGAGGCCGGCGCGGTCGGCGGTCAGGTCGATGTCGCCGCTGACGGTGATGCGGTCGAGGCGGTTCTCGATGGTGAGGCCGCCGATGGTCAGCACGTCGACTTCGTTGGCATAGGGTATAAACGTCATCACTTACTCCGATCCTTGCGTTGGCGGACATTGGGCAGGCGCAGCATCACCTGTTTTTCGCGCGGCGACAGCGACGGTAACAGATCGATGCCGATCCGGCTTTCCAGTTGCGCCACGGTCAGGATTTCATAGCTGGCGCCCGCCTTGTTCTCGACAAAATAGGCGCCGCCCGCGTGCTGGCGCGGGCTGTAGATCAGCTTGTACAAATGGGTCGGCACCAGCACCTTGCCCACCTTCTGCAGGCTGGCGCCGATGAATGCCGGACCGGTCAGCACATATAAATCGCCCTCCTTCTTGGCCATGCCGCGCACCACGCCTTCGATGCCGGCCCACAGGTGGCGGTTGATCTCGCTATCCTGGGGCACCATATTGGCCAGCGTAAAACTTTCACGCTGGGTCTGGCGGTCCGGCATGTCGGCGTTGGGCGCCATGTGGCCGCGGTCGTAGCCGCTGCGCGCATAGTCGGCCAGTTCGGCGCGGGCATTAACCGGCAGGCGCGGCTCGGCGTGAAAAGCGTTTTCGCGCGACAGCTCGCGGGCGGCATCGAGATTGGCGGCGGTCAGGTGCTCGGCCGACCACAACGGCGTGCGCGTCACGCCGGAATGCATGACGCCGAACACCCCGTAGCACAGCTCGGTGGTGCCAGCTTCCATTTTCGGGTTGAGGATTTCAGGGGGGCGGCCATCGACATAATAGGTCGGGCACTGGCTCGCTGCGGCCATGGCGGCAGCGAGCAGGCCGCCCGCAAGCACGACGGCAGCGGCCGAACGCTGGATCAGGTTCATTGGTATTTCAGGAAATATTGTGAGGCAGGATACTAGCAAAAAAGGGCCGGTCCGTGCTCGAACCGGCCCTTTTACGCGTGCGCTGCTGGGCAACTGCGATGCTGGCGGGAGGGCGGGATGGCCTGCAATCAGGACGCTTTGGCGCGCCTGACGGTGTTGCGGCGCCGGTAGCCGGTGCCGGTGCGACCGCCCTGCGGTTCCCGCGTCTCGCCGCGCTCGGCGCGCTGCTCGTTGACGATGCGGGCAGCAACTTCCTCCTCGCGGCCCGGATAGCGGCCTTCCTGCTTGAACTTCTGCTGCAGTTCCATGAATTCGCGCTCACGCTTGGGGTTGGCACCTCTGGGCATGTTGTACTCCTTAAAACATTCGCATGGTCTATCGTAATGAATGCTGAGCGCGCAAGTCGCACGGCTGCCGACAGTATTGCCACAGTTCACGATCACTTGCTGGTGTAACTCTGTCCGCTGTGCAATACTGTGCCGAGCTCCCATCACAATGCCGTCAAAGCACCGCACCATGGCCGTATCTGTCAGACTCCCGCGCAGCTTCCGCTTGCGCATGACCCTGGTGGTCGTTCTCCTGGTGCTGGTGGCCACCATGACCGTCACCTGGGTGGCGCTGGTGCTGGCGGAGCGCGACATGAAAGCGATCATCGGCAAGCAGCAGTTTGCGCTGCTGACCTCGTCAGCCGCCCAGGTCGATGCACAGCTGGACGCCAAAAAGCTGCTGCTGGCCAGCCTGGCCGAGGATGTCCCGCCGCCGGCCGGCGCCGACACGGCCGGCATGCTCGCCTTCGTCCAGCGTCATCCGCTGGCGCGCCGGCAGTTCCGCAACCTGATCCTCTACAACCGGCAAGGCGAACTGCTGCACACGCAGGGCGATGGCGTCGCCAGCCTGCCGGTCAGCGCAGCCGTGCAGGCCTTTCTTCGCAAGGCATGGGATCAAGGTAATACCGTGGTCTCGAACCCGTACCCGAGCGCGCTGACCGGTGCGGCGGCCGTGGTGCTGATACAGCCGGTCAAGGATGGGCAAGGCCGTACGACCATGCTGCTCGGCGGCATCCTCGACCTGGTCGGCTCCAGCCTGCTGGAACAGGTGGCCGGCCAGCGTTCCGGCCGTACCGGTTACTCGTTTATCTTCACCACCGGCGGCGTGGTGGTCCAGCACCCGGACCGTAGCCTGATCCTCACCAACCTGCTCGGGCGCCCGACGCCGAACCGCGCCACGCAGCAGGCGCTGGCCGGCTTCGAAGGCTGGACCGAGGCGCGCGGCAGCGACGGGGTCGCGAGCATCTACTGCTACAAGCGGCTGCGGGCGGCCGACTGGATCGTCGGTGCGCGCTACCCGGTGGCCGAAGCGTTCGCACCGATGATCGCCATGCGCGGCCAGGGCATGCTGGCGGCAGCCGCGTTTGCGGTAGTGGCCGGCATCATGGCATGGCTGGCGATCCGCGGAATGCTCAGTCCGCTCAACCGGCTGCACCGGCATATCGGCGACATCCGCAGCGGCAGCGCCGACATCAGCGTGCTGCAACGCGGCCGCCCCGACGAGATCGGTGAACTGAGCCGCGCTTTCCACGAACTGATGGCCGAACGCGAGGCAGCGCAACAGGCGATCCGCGACAGCGAATCGCTGATCAGCAGCATCCTCGAGCGGGCGCCCGACGCGTTCGTCAGCTGCGCGGCCGACGGCGCCATCACCAACTGGAACGCGGCTGCCGAGCGCACCTTCGGCTGGCGCCGCGACGAGGTGCTGGGCCGCGATATCGCCGAACTGATCGTGCCGCCCGCCATGCGCAGCGCCCACCAGGCAGGCATGCGCGCCTTTGGCGCCGGGCACATGGGCCGCCTGATCGATTCGCGCGTGCGCATCAGCGCCCTGCACCGCGACGGCCACGAGGTGCCGGTCGAGTTGTCGCTGGGGGCAGTGCGCCACGTGGGCGCTTTCTATGCGACCGCTTTTCTCCATGACGTGACCGAGCGGGTCGCGTTCGAAAAGCGCCTGACCGAGCTGGCGCGCACGGACCCGCTGACCGGCATCGCCAACCGCCTGCGCTTCGAGGAAGTGCTGCAGCACGCGGTGACCCGGGCGCGCCGCAACCGCGAACCGCTGGCGCTGGCCTATCTCGACATCGACCACTTCAAGGCCATCAACGATGGCGACGGCCATGCGGCCGGCGACGAGGTGCTGCGCGAAGTTGCCGCGCGCCTGCTGGCCAGCGTGCGTGCGGCCGACACCGTGGCGCGCATCGCCGGCGACGAATTCGTCATCATTTTCGAACAGGTCGGCCAGCCCGACGAAGCGGCGCGGCTGGCCGAGAAGATCGGCGCCGCGATCCGGGCGCCGTTCACGGTGGCCGGCGCAGCCAGGCTGGTGACCACCAGCATCGGCATCGCCCTGCTCGACGGCGACGACCTGACGCCGGCCGCGCTCGTGGCACGCGCCGACGCTGCCCTGTACCGGGCCAAGCAACAGGGCCGCGACGGTCACGCGCTGGCGCCTTGAGCTCGGGCTGAGCCCATCCGTGGTATTGTTCGCCCTCGAACAATCACTGCGTTCGCCGCAGCAACCGTCCATGCCCGCTTCTACCCCCTCCAGTTCCGTCATTTCCCGATTTTTCCAGCTTCCCGAACACGGCAGCAGTATCCGCACCGAAGTGGTGGCCGGTGTGACCACCTTCCTGACGATGGCCTACATCATCTTCGTCAACCCCACCATTCTCGGCGACGCCGGCATGCCGCGCGACGCCGTGTTCGTGGCAACCTGCATCGCGGCAGCCATCGGCAGCCTGATCATGGGCCTGTACGCCAACTACCCGATCGGCATGGCGCCGGGCATGGGCCTGAACGCCTATTTTGCCTATGCCGTGGTGCTGGGCATGGGCGTGCCCTGGCAATCGGCGCTGGGCGCCGTGTTCATTTCCGGCTGCCTGTTCTTCGTGGTCAGCGTGTTCAAGGTGCGCGAGCACATCGTCAACGGCATTCCGCACTCGCTGCGGGTGGCCATCACGGTCGGCCTGGGACTGTTCCTGGCCCTGATTGCCATGAAAAGCTCGGGCCTGGTGGTCGGCAGCCCGGCCACGCTGGTCACGGTCGGCGATATGCACAATCCGCACACCATCATGGCCATCTTCGGCTTTCTGCTGATCGTCACGCTCGACCGCCTGAAGGTGCCGGGCGCGCTGCTGATCGGCATCGTCAGTGTCACCGTGCTCAGCTTCTTCTTTGGCGGCAACAGCTTCAAGGGCTTCATGTCGCTGCCGCCGTCGATCGCGCCCACCTTCTTCCACCTCGACCTGTCCGGTGCGCTGTCGATCGGCCTGTTCAACGTGGTGCTGGTGTTTTTCCTGGTCGAGTTGTTCGATGCGACCGGCACGCTGATGGGGGTCGCCAGCCGCGCCGGTCTGCTGGTCGGCGGCAAGATGGCGCGCCTGAACAAGGCCCTGATGGCCGACAGCGGCGCCATCCTGGCCGGCTCCATGCTCGGCACCTCCAGCACCACCGCCTACCTGGAAAGCGCAGCCGGGGTGCAGGCCGGCGGGCGCACCGGTCTGACCGCCGTGGTGGTCGCCGCCCTGTTCCTCGCAGCGCTGTTATTCTCCCCGATCGCCGGCGTGGTGCCGGCCTACGCCACCGCGCCGGCACTGCTGTTCGTGGCATGCCTGATGTTGCGCGACCTGGTCGAGGTGGACTGGACCGAGACCACCGAAAGCGTACCGGCGGCGATCACCGCGCTGGTGATCCCGTTTACCTACTCGATCGCCCACGGCATCGCCTTTGGCTTCATCACCTATGCCGGCCTGAAGCTGCTGACCGGCCAGGCGCGCCAGGTCAAGCCGGTGGTGTGGATCATTGCCGTGGTGTTCCTGATCAAGTACAGCGTCATCAGCTGAGCAGCGGCCGGCGGCCATCGTTCACCGGTCCAGGCAGCCAAGGCCTGCCAGCGTGGTGCGGACCGCGATGTCGAGCGGCGTATGCGGCTCGCGGCCCAGCACTGCCAGCAGGCGCGCATTCGACATGCGGACCGGGCGGCGCCACAGATAAGCCACTTCCTGTACCTCGCGCAGGAACGGCACGAACGGCGCTGCCAGCGTGGCCAGCCACCATGGAAAGGCGCGTACCCGCAGCCCGGGCCGGCCGACGGCGCGGGCAATCGCCGCTGCCATCTGCGTGCCATCGGCATCCCAGTGCCCGGCCATGTGGAAGCGGGCAAACGGTGGCAGGAGGTCTTCGCGGTCGATCAGTTGCAGCATGGTCTCTGCCACGTCCGGCAGATAGGCCCACTGGTGCCCCACGCCGGCCCGGCCCGGGGCCGAAATCGACGTCGCCGGCCGCCCCGGCCTGACCATCCCCTGCGAGAACCAGCTGCTGCCGGGCGTGGGCCCGAAATAGTCGCCGGCACGCACGATCAGGCTGCGCACCCCGCGCGCCGCTGCCGCCTCCAGGCGCGCCTCGAGCGCCACCCGGATCGCGCCCTTGCGCGTGACCGGGTGCTGGGGCGCATCTTCGGCGATCAACGGCACGGCATCGGGTCCGTATTTATATACGGTACCCGGCAGCACGATGCGCGCGCCTGCTGCCTGCGCCGCTGCGATGGTGTTGTCGATCATCGGCAGCACCAGCCGGTCCCAGTGCCGGTAGCCGGGCGGATTGACGGCGTGGACGATCAGCGCGGCACCCGCTGCAGCCGCCACCACGTCGGCCTGCCGCATGGCGTCGCCCGGCACCCACGCGATGTCGCCGCAGTGTTGCGCCGCGCGCACCGGGTTGCGATGCAGCGCCCTGACCCGCCAGCCGCGCGCCAGCAAGCCGCGCGCCACTTCGCCACCGATGCCGCCGGTTGCGCCCAATACCAATGCCAGTTTCTGCTGTGCCATGCTTGACTCCCGTTTGAACGATGAAGCGGCCAGTGTGACCGCGAAGCCGGCAAAAGAAAATTGCTTGATCCTGCATGGCCGCTATACAATTTCGTATGGATAAGACAAGCCCGCCCTGGGAGCTGTACCGCACCTTTCTTGCCGTCTCGCAGCACGGCTCGCTGTCGGCTGCGGCGCGCGCACTGGGCATCACGCAACCGACGGCAGGACGCCATATCGACGCCCTCGAACAGGCGCTGGGATTGAGCCTGTTCGTGCGCTCGCCCGCGGGTTTTTCCGGCACCGATGCGGCCGCCGCCCTGCTCCCCTATGCCGAAACCCTGGCCGCCACGTCGGCGTCGCTGCTGCGCGCAGCGTCGAATCTGGGCGCAGGGCCGGAGCTTGCCGGCACGGTGCGCATCACCGCGAGCGAGGTGATCGGCGTGGAAGTGCTGCCGCCCATCCTGGCGGCGCTGGCGCGCCGGCATCCGCGCATCACCGTGGAGCTGGCGATTTCGAACCGCATCGAAAACCTGTTGCGGCGCGACGCGGACATCGCCGTGCGCATGCAGCGCCCGCAGCAGGACGCGCTGCTGGCGCACCGCGTCGGCGTGATCGAACTGGGATGGCATGCGCGGCGCGACTACCTGGAGCGCATGGGCACGCCGCGCAGCAACGACGAGCTGGCGCGCCACGCGCTGATCGGCGTGGACACGCACAACGCCTTTACCCGCAAGCTGCTGCACCTGCTGGGACCGCTCGACGCCGGCATGCAGGTGCTGCGCAGCGACAACGACCTGGTACACCTGGCAGCGATCCGCGCCGGCCTGGGCGTGGGCATCTGCCAGGTGCGGCTGGCGCAGCGCGACCCGGCGCTGGTGCGCGTCATGGCGGACGTGCTGTCGATACCGATGGAAACCTGGCTGGCCATGCACGAAAACCTGCGCGGCAACCCGGTCTGCATGGCCATCTACACGGCGCTGGCCGAGGGCATGGAGACGTATATCGCCGGTGCCGGCGACGCTGTCAGCGGGTAGCGACGCTGCGGCCCTGGCGCCGCAGTTCGTCCTGCATCAGCAGCGTGGTGCGCGCGGTCTGCAGGGTGACGGCATCGGTACTGACGGTCTTGCGCAGCAGCGGGCGCGGCAAATCGGCCCAGCGGCTGCGTGGCAGGCCGAGGCCGACGATGCCGGGCGCCATCACTTCTGTTGCCGTGTCGGCGGTGGCAAGGTGGGATGCCTCGGCGCCGGTGGTCACCATCAGGCCGACCGCGCCGCTGTCGCTGACATCGTCGTTGACGGCGCGCTGGCCGGGGTGATTGGCGCACGGTTCATCGGTCAGCGTGACGCGCCCGCCGGCGTCGACGCAGCGGTAGACCTGTGATGGCGACTGTGCCAGGGCCGGTCCGGCGCCTGCGGCCACAGCGGCGCACAGCAGGAGGGCGGCGGCGGCGGCCGCGATATTGTGATGGGTAGACATGGTCCCCTCCGCAGCGGGTTTCTTGACGATGTGGCATCATGCCTTGCCCGCGACACGCAATCTGTACGCGGCCACACCTAGCGGCTCAGGTACAATAGAACTCATCCGTAAACCACCGACAACGCTGCCGCGCGTGCCACCGCGCGGGCGCTGCGCACACTCACCTTGCCCATGAAATCTGCCCTGATCGTCACCCCGCTTGCTTTGACCCTGCTTTGCGGCAATGCCGCCGCGATCGACACCCCGCCCCCGTACGGCTGGAGCACCTCCGCCGAACTGGGCGCCATTTCCACCTCCGGTAACACGGTCGGTACCTCGGTGACCGGCAAGTTCGACGCCAAGCAGGAATTGCCGGACTTTAGCAACGAATACATCGTTTCGGGCTACTTCAAGGACGAGCAGGTGACCAATGCCGACGGCAGCAAGTCGCGCGAGCGCTCGGCCCAGCGCTACGCCCTGTCGGGCAAGACGGCCTACAAGCTGATGGAAGACAACGACCGCCTGTTCGCGCTGGCCACCCACGTCAACGACAAATTCGGCGCCTACACCAAGTATTCGACGGTGGGCGTCGGTTATGGAACGCGCCTGTACAGCACCGACAACCTGACCCTGGACGGCGAGCTCGGTCCCGGCTACTTCCGCGGCGAACGCTCCACCGGCGAAACCGAGAACGGCGTGACGGTGCGCGCAGCCGGCAGCCTGAAATGGCGCCTCAGCGAATCGGCGCTGTTCAGCCAGCTGGTGTCGGTCGAACGCGGCACCTCGAATACCCACTCGACCGCCGAAACCGCGCTGTCCACCAAGATCAACAGCACCTTGCAGATGAAGGCCGCGTTCAGCGTGCGCAGCGACACCAGCGTGCCGGACGACAAGAAGAACACCGATACCCAGACCTCGGTCACGCTGGTCTACTCGTTCTGAGGCCGGCCATGACGACTGCACGCATCATCGGCACGCCGCTGTCGCCGTCGGCCACCCGCGTCATTCTGCTTGGCGCCGGCGAACTGGGCAAGGAAGTCATCATCGCCCTGCAACGCCTGGGCGTGGAAACCATCGCGGTGGACCGCTACCGGCATGCCCCCGGTCACCAGGTAGCGCACCGCGCCCACGTGATCGACATGACCGACGGCGCCGCGCTGGCCGCGCTGATCGCGCAGGAACAGCCGGACCTGGTGGTGCCGGAAATCGAGGCGATTGCCACCGACACCCTGGCGGCGCTCGAACAGGCGGGCAAGATACGCTGCATCCCCACCGCGCGCGCTGCCCGGCTGACCATGAACCGCGAGGGCATCCGCGTGCTGGCCGCCGAAACGCTGGGCCTGGCGACATCGCCGTACCGCTTCGCCAGCAGCCTGGCCGAGCTGGAGGCGGCAACCGCAGAAATCGGATTTCCATGCGTGATCAAGCCGGTGATGTCGTCTTCCGGCAAAGGGCAGTCGAAAATCGACGGCGCTGGCGAGGTGCAGGCAGCATGGCAGCACGCCGCTGCCGGCGGCCGGGTCGATGCGGGCCGCGTGATCGTCGAAGGCTTCATCGACTTCGACTACGAAATCACGCTGCTGACGGTGCGGTCGCTCGGCGCCGACGGCCAGGTCGTCACCGAATTCTGCCAACCGATCGGCCACGTCCAGGTGCAGGGCGACTACGTGGAATCGTGGCAGCCCTGCCGCATGCAACCGCTGGCGCTGCAGCGGGCACAGGACATCGCGGGCCGGATCACGGCCGATCTCGGTGGCCTCGGCCTGTTCGGCGTGGAGCTGTTCGTGCGCGGCGACATGGTGTGGTTCTCGGAAGTGAGCCCGCGCCCGCACGATACCGGCATGGTCACCATGGCCACCCAGAACCAGAGCGAATTCGAGATCCACGCGCGCGCCATCCTCGGCCTGCCGGTCGATGTCACGTTGCGCGCGCCGGGCGCCTCGGCCGTGATCTACGGCCAGCACGACGCGCCAGCGATCGCCTATGCCGGCCTGGCCGACGCGCTGCGCGTGCCGGGCGCCGATGTGCGCCTGTTCGGCAAGCCCGAATCGTTTGCCCGCCGCCGCATGGGCGTGGCGCTGGCAAGCGCCGCCGACACCGACAGCGCCCGCGCGAACGCCAGGCTGGCGGCATCGATGGTGAAGCCGTTCATCCCCTCATGACGGCTTGAACAGGTCGAGGTAGTTGCGGCTGACCACCAGCTGCTCGGTGCGGCCCTTCAGCTGCACCATCATCCGGCCGCGAAAATCGTGGCGCGTGCCGGCCACATGGCGTGCCGCCACGATCACGGTCAGCGTGGCCTCGTCCACCACCACGGCGCGCAGCGACGGCTGGCATGCGGAAAGTGGGCTGAGAGGACGTCGTGCGCTCCATGTGAGGGAATGACCACACTGTAGCGGCGCGCAAAGTGTTGCGTGGAGCGCTGCGACCAGGCGCATCCTGGCGGCGCGGGATGCGCCATGGTGGCGCCGGCTGCAGCGGTAGGCTATAGTCACGCCAGAGACGACCACGAGAGCTGCCATGCCTGCAGTGCCCCCCCCTGTAACAGCTCGCACCGCACCAACAACAGCGGCAACGGCAGCAACACCGGTCAACACCGAAGACGATCCCCTGCCGCCGCAGGCGCCCGCCCGCGACCACCACCCGGGTGTGGCCACCCTGTTGCTGCTGACCGTCGGCTACGCCGTGGCGGCAGCACTGAGCATGCAAGTGGGTTTTGCCCATACCAACGCGACGCCGCTCTGGCCGCAGTCCGGTATTGCGCTGGCAGCGGTTATCCTGCTCGGCCGGCGCGCCTGGCCGGCCATCATGCTGGGGGCGTTTGTCGCCAATCTGGCCACCTTTCTGTTCAATGGTCAGCTGCCGACGGCCACCGTGGTGCTGGTGTCGGCCGTCATCGGCGCCGGCAACGTGTGCGAGGCGCTGGCCGGCGCCTGGATGATGCGCCGGCTGACCGACGGCGCGCAGCCGCTCGGACAGCTGCAAAACGTCTACAAATTCGCGCTGATCGCCATGGTCATGAGCCTGGTGGGCGCTGGCATCGGCGGCGGCGCGCTGACGCTCAGCGGGCTGGCGCCGGACGGCGCGACCGGCACCATCCTGCTCACCTGGTGGGTGGGCGACACCGCCGGCGCGCTGCTGATGGCGCCCGCGATCGTCATCTGGCGGCTGCGACCGCCCGTGGTCTGGCGCGAAAGTGGTGCCAGGCGCTGGACGTTCTGGCTCGAAGTGGCGGCATCGCTGGCGTTGCTGGCGGCACTGAGCGCGGCCATCTTCCTGCGCAACTACGCGAGCGACGAGGCGCCCGGGTGGCTGCCCTACCTGTTCGTGCCCTGCGTGGCCTGGGCCGCGCATCGCTACGGCTTGCGCGGCGCCACCGCCGTGTGCCTGCTGGCAGCCGGCGCCGCCGTGGCGGCCACCGTCAACGGCCAGGGGCCGTTCGTGGCCGGCACCATGAACGACGCCCTGATCGCACTGGACACCTTTGTCGTGCTGTGCAGCCTGATCGGCATGGTGCTGAGCGCCGACGCGGCCGAACGCCGGCGCCTGCAGGCCGGCCTGCTGCAGCACAGCGCCGCACAATGGGCCACGCTGCTGCTCGGCGTCGGTCTGACGGTGCTGGTCTGGCAACTGGTGGCGGCCGGCACCGAACGCCGCGCGCGCGAGCATTTCGAGGCGGCCAGCCACGACATCGCCGAGCGCATCGAACGCCGCATCTCGCTCTACGAGTCGGGCTTGCGCGCAGCGCAGGCGCTGTTCCAGGCCGTGCCGCAACCGAGCCGCGAACAATGGCGCAGCTTTGCCGCCGGCATGGACCTGCAGCGCCACGTTCCCGGCGTGATGGGACTTGGCTACGCGGCCGTGGTCCGGAAAGACCAGCGTGCCGCGCTCGAGGCGCAGGCAGCCCGCGACGGCTATCCTGATTTCCGCAGCTGGACCCGCGCAGGCGCCAGCGATATCGGCCTGTACGCGCCCGTGTATTACCTGGAACCGTTCAGCGGCCGGAACCTGATGGCGTTCGGCTACGACATGTTGTCCGAGCCGGTGCGCCGGATTGCCATGCTCAAGGCCGCGCGCAGCGGCCAGCCTGCGCTCACCGAGCGCGTCGTACTGGTCCAGGATGCGCAGGGCGGCGGTCAGCCCGGGTTCCTGATGTACAGTCCGATCTACCGGCGCCACCCGACCATGCCTGCAGACGCCACACCGGCCCAGCGCATGGCGGCCCTGCAGGGCTTTGCGTACAGCCCGATCCGCGCGGCGGACCTGATGGATGGCCTGACCGGAAGCGGCATGCACGACCTGCGCATCGAAATCTTCGATGGCGACGGCACCGATGCCGGCAAGCGCCTGTTCGCCAGCACCGCGGACCGCACCGCCGCCGACCAGCTGCAATATCCGAACCCCTACCAGGGCGTGCACCCGCTCGAGCTGCTGCAGCACCGCTGGACACTGCGCTTTACCTCGCTACCCGATTTCGAACGCAGCATCGACCGCCAGAAATCGCACATCGTGCTGCTGGCCGGGATGATCATCAGCCTGCTGTTTTTCGGCGTGGTCCGCGCGCTGACGGCGCGCCGCCTGTATGCCACCGGACTGGCGCGCCAGATGACGGCGGCGCTGCGGGAGTCGCAGCAGTCGCTGATCGTTGCCCGTGACCAGGCCGAAGCGGCCAGCCGCGCCAAGACCGAATTCGTCGCCAACATGAGCCACGAAATCCGCACCCCGCTCAACGCGGTGCTGGGCATGGCCCACCTGCTGGACCAGACCGCGCTGGCGCCGGCCCAGCGCCAGTACGTCGGCATGATACGGTCCTCGGGCGGTTCGCTGCTGACCATCCTGAACGACGTCCTCGATTTTTCCAAGATCGAGGCCGGGCGCATGGAGCTCGCGCCGGCGCCGTTCGCGCTGGCGCAGGTACTCGAAGCGGTCGCCACGATCATGAGCGTGAACGCTGGCGAAAAGAATCTGCACCTGGCCATCGGCGTCGATGCCGGTGTGCCGGCCCGGCTGGTCGGCGACAGCCACCGCCTGCAGCAGGTGCTGGTCAACCTGGTCGGCAATGCGATCAAGTTCACCGAACGGGGTTCGGTAACGCTGCTGGTGGAAGGCGTGGCGCAGGCGCACACGCCGGCCGGCAGCGCTGTACCGGAGGTCACGCTGCGCTTCACCGTACGCGACACCGGCATCGGCATCGGTCCCGACCGGCTGGCACAGCTGTTCGCACCGTTCGCCCAGGCCGACGCCTCGATGACGCGCCGGTTCGGCGGCACCGGCCTGGGGCTGACGATTTCACGTCGCCTGGCGGACCTGATGGGCGGCGCCGTCACCGTGCGCAGCACGCCGGGAGTCGGCAGCGATTTCGTGCTGACGGTGCCGCTGCCGGTGCCCGCGCCAGGGCAGGAAATGGGCGACGACGCCGGCGAAACACCGCCGCCACGCACAGGCAATACCTTGCCGGCTGCGCCGCTGCCTGTGCCGGTGCCACCAACTGCCGGCGAGGCGGGCAGCACCCAGGCGCCCGGCACCGGCGAACCCGTACCGGCCACGCCGGTGCCGGTCATGGCCGACGAAGCGGGCGCCAGACGATCGCATGGCGCGGGCGATGCCATCGACCTGCTGCTGATCGGCGACCAGGGGCCCGATGCGCGCTTCCTGCCGCGCACGGTCGTGTCCTGCGGCTGGCGGGCGGCGCTGGCCGACAGTGGCGACCAGGCCCTGCGCATGCTGGGCGATCCGGCGCGGCGCATCGACGCAGTGCTGCTCGACTGGAATATGCCGGCGCCGGGCGGGCGCGCGGTCCTTGCCGCATTGCGCGCCGACGCCAGGCGCGCTGCGCGGCCCGTGCTCGTCATGGTCAACGCTTTCGAACAGGGCAGCCTGCTGCTGGCGGACGGCGACCACGGCGCCGACGGCGTGCTGCTCAAACCGGTGACCGCCGCCCGCCTGCGCGAGGCGATGAAGACGGCGCTGCGCCGCGGCCCTGCCCCTGCCACCGTTCCCCCGAAGCAGGTCGCGCCGCCAGCCATGGCTGGCACCGGGAACCAGGCCACCCATGAAAATACGCTCGACGCCGCGCAGGATGGCAACCAAGTCCCCGGGCGCGAAGCGCTGCAGGCGGCGCCGCCGGTACGGCTCGACGGCGCACATCTGCTGCTGGTCGAGGATAATCCGATCAACCAGCTGGTGGCGCGCAGCATGCTCGAACACGCAGGCGCCCGCGTCACGGCTGCCGATCATGGCCGCGCCGCGCTCGACATGCTGCGCGCCGGCGCCGACGATTACGACCTGGTGCTGATGGATGTGCAGATGCCGGAAATGGACGGCTTCACCGCCACCGGCCTGATACGCACGGAACTCGGCCTGACGCTGCCGGTGCTCGCGATGACCGCCGGCGTGATGGCGTCCGAGCGCGAACAGTGCATCGCTTCCGGCATGGACGACTTCATCGCCAAGCCCATCGATGTCGAGCAGATGCTGGCCGCAATACAGTCCCACCTTCAGCATCCGCGTCAGCGTCAGCGTCACCGGCACACTGCAGCGCGGCCTGGCTAGCAGGCCAGCGCGGTGCGCACCGGCACGGCGCTGCCGCAGTCGATGCGGTCGATGCGGAACGATCCGACCAGCGCCGTCAGTTCGCGCGCCTGCGCCTGCATGGCGTCGGCCGCCGCTGCCGCCTGTTCAACCAGCGCGGCGTTTTGCTGCGTTACACCGTCCATGTCGCCGATCGCCCGGCCGACCTGCTCGATGCCCGCTTCCTGCGCGCTGCTGGCAGCACTGATGGCGCCGATGATGGCGGTGACCTGCCCCACGCTGGCAACGATAGCGTCCATGGTGGCGCCGGCGGCCTGCGCCTGGGCGCTGCCGCTGGCGATCCGTTCGGCAGAGGCATGGATCAGCTTGTTGATCTCGCGCGCGGCGTCGGCCGAGCGCTGCGCCAGCGACCGCACTTCGGACGCAACCACCGCGAAGCCGCGACCCTGCTCGCCGGCGCGCGCCGCTTCCACGGCGGCGTTCAGGGCCAGGATATTGGTCTGAAACGCGATGCTGTCGATCACGCCGATGATGTCGGCAATCTTGCGGGCATCCTCGTGGATGCCCGCCATCGTGCCGACCATGTGGCGCACCGCGAGGCCGCCCTTGCCTGCCACATCGGCGGCCGACACGGCCAGCGCATTGGCGTGGCGCGCATTGCTGCTGTTCTCCCTGACCGCCTGGGTCAGGGCCGCCATCGCGGCAGCGGTTTCCTGCAAGGCGCCCGCCTGGTGCTCGGTGCGGCGCGACAGGTCGAGATTGCCGTTGGCGATTTCGCGCGAGGTCGTGTCGATGGTCACGGCGCCGTCGCGGACCCGGCCCACGGTCGCGGCCAGGCGCACCGTCATGTGGCTCAGCGCATCGAACAGCTGGCCGATTTCATCACGGCGGCCATGGTCGATGACCGCATGCAGTTCGCCGGCCGCCACCTGCCCGGCCAGCGCCACGGCGCGCGTAAGCGGCTGCACCACGCTGCGGGTCAGCATCCACGCCAGCACACTGCCGGCCGCCAGCGCCGCCACGCCGAGAGCGGCCAGCAGCACGCGGCTGGCGCGGAACTGCCGGTCCGAGGCTGCTGCCAGCGCCGTGGCTTGCTGCGTCTGCCATGCCAGCAACTGGCCGAGCGCACCGGCGTACTGTTTGAAGGCGGCGGCCAGGCGGGTGTCGAGCAGGCTTTCGACGTCCTGGATGCGTCCCGTGTCCTTGAACCTGAACAGGTCGGCGCGCAGCGCTAGGTAGGCGCGCTCGCGGGCTGCCACGGCCTGCAGCAGCGCCGCCTCTTCCGCCTGGGCCGGCAACGCCGCCAGCTTGCGCGCGATGGCGACGGCCTGGCGGTCGCCGGCCGCCAGCTGCGCCGCGAACAGGTCGGCCACTTCCAGGCTGTCGCTGCGCGCGATGGAAATCGCCCGCAGGCCGTTGAGCTCGGCCACGCCCATCAGCTCCGACGTCAGCTGCTGGCGGGCCAGCTTGTCGTGCACCAGGCTGGCGGTGGTGTCGTTGGCCGACTGCAGGCGCCACAAGGCCACCGCCGACATGCACGCCATCAGCAGCAGCAAGGCGGCGAACGACGCAACCACGCGCTGGCCGGTGGTGAGCTGGAGTGACTTCGGTACGATCATATACATTCCATTAAGCAATTTAATTTACTCGATGGAATGCATGGTAGGCGCCGAATATGACGCGCCGATGACGCCGTTCCCGTCAGTGGACCGGGGTGATCAGCGGCGCACCGCTGAAGTGCGCGAGCAGGTTGTCCACCACCAGCTGGCCCATGGCGTGGCGTGTTTCCACCGTCAGGCTGCCCACGTGCGGCGTCAGGATCACGTTGTCGAGCGCGCGCAGTGCTGCCGGGACGCGCGGTTCGTCGGCAAACACGTCGAGCGCCGCCATGCCCAGCGCGCCATCGCGCAGCGCGCTGGCAAGCGCCGATTCATCGACCAGCGCGCCGCGCGAGATATTGATCAGGGTGCCGTCAGGCCCCAGTGCGGCCATGATCGCGCCATCGATGGCGTGGCGCGTCGCAGGCGTGGCCGGCGCGCAGACCACCAGGTAGTCGCTGGCCTGCGCCAGGGCCAGCAGCGAAGCGGCGCGCGGTGCGGACGCGCCGTCGATGGGGCGCGGCTGAAAGTACATGGTGTCCATCCCGAAGGCGCGGGCGCGGTCGGCCACCGCCTGGCCGATGCGGCCGAAACCGAAGATGCCGCAGGTCTTGCCACGCAGCGCACGCGTGGGCTTGAGCGCGACACCGGACTCCCACGCACCGTCGCGCACGTAGCGATCGAGCGCCGGCAGGCGGCGGGCGGCCGCCAGCAGCAGCGTCAGCGCGTGGTCGGCCACATCGTCGGTCAGCACGCCGGGCGTGTTGCTGATGGCCAGTCCCCGGGCGCGCGTGAGGTCGAGCGGCACGGCATCGAGACCGATGCCGTTGATGGCCACCATTTCCAGCTGCGGCAACTGGTCGAGCAGCGGCTGATCGACGCCGATGGCGGCGGTGGTCAGCACTGCGCGCACGCCCGGCGCCACCTGCGCCACGTAGGCCGCGCGCTGGTCCGGCGCCACGCGCCACGCGTGGTGGCAGTCGAAATGCTGGTCAAGTTGCGCCATGACGGCGGCCGAGGGGCTTGCGGCAAGTACCAGGACTTCAGGTTTCATTGTCACTCCGAGTGTTGTAAAACGTGATGGCGATTGTAGCGGCCGGCAGCGAATCGGGTCGGACTCGTGGACTTTCCCCAAGGTATTCCGTATGCTATTAGCAATAGATTTTCCTGACGAGGAGTGTCTGCTCTGTTGATTTTCCAGCCCGGATCACTGCCGACCGGCCCCACCGCCACGCCACGGCGGTGGGCGCGCGCGCTTGTCCGCGCCGCCATGCTGCTGGCGGCGCTGCTGGCCTGGTACGCGGGGCCGGCACATGCCAATCCGGAGCGCTGGGACAACCTGGCCACGCCGCTGTTCGAGCACCTGGGGCTGGAGCAGGGTCTGCCGGGCGCGGTGGCCACGGCGCTGGCCCAGGATGGCGACGGTTATATCTGGGTCGGCACCCGCAACGGCCTGGCGCGCTGGAACGGTTACCGCTTCATGCATTTTTCCCACGCGCCCGGCGATGCCGGTTCGCTCCCGGCCGACGCCATCGCTGCGCTGCACACCGACCAGCAGGGTCGCCTGTGGATCGGGACAGGCGCCGGCCTGGCCATGTTCGACCGGCGCACCGATACCTTCGTGCGTGCCGGCGCGGGACTCGAGCGCGACGCCGTCAACACGATCGCCGGCGACGGTCGCGGCAACCTGTGGATCGGCACCCGCACTGCACTGAAGTTCTACGACACTGCCACGAACACGGTGCGCAGCTACACGCGCGAGAACACGGCCGGCCTGCCGGACAGCGACATCCGCGCCCTGCTGACCGACAGCGCCGGCACGCTGTGGATCGGCACCGCGCGCGGCCTGGCGCGCCTGGCGCCGGGGGGCGCCATCGTCCAGGTGCCGGTGGCGCTCGCCGGCCTCGGGGTGTGGCAGGACGCCGTGCTGGCGCTGGGCGAAAACCGCCGGGGCGTCATTGCGTTCGGCACCGCCCGCAGCGGCCTCGGCGTGGTGGACCGGCAAGGTGCTGCCGCCACCCTGGTCCAGCCGGCCGGCGTCTCCGGCCTGGACGCGTATCCGGTGTCCGCCTTGCTGGAGATCGCGCCGGGGCGCTGGTGGGCCACCACCTATGGCAACGGCATCGTCGAGTACCGCACCGACCAGCGCGCCAGTATCCGCATCGTGCATCAGCCAGCGGTCCAGGCCAGCCTCGGTCACGACCGCACGACAGCCATGCTGCGCGACCGCAGCGGCATGATCTGGGTGGCCACCGAACGCGGGGTGGACACCTACGATCCACAGACGGAAGCGATCGATTCGCTGTTCGGCGCCGTGGGCCAGCTCGAAGCCGGCGTGACCGCGCTGCTGACCGACATCCACAACGATGTCTGGATCGCGCTGGCCGATCGCGGCCTGGACCTGGTGGACCCGGACGGCCGTCGGCGCGCCCTGCTGCGTCCCGATCCGCAGCAGCCCGATACCGCGCTGCCCAACCGCCTGATCCTGGCACTGGCCGAGGCCACGCCTGGCGAAGCCTGGATCGGCACCGAGCGCGGACTGTATCTGACCAGCGGCCATGGCAGCAAGGTGCGCCGCGTCGCCCTCGAGCATGGCGATCCCTACCCCGTGATCCAGACCATCGTGCCGCAGGAAGGCAGGCTGTGGCTGGCCACGCAGGCCGGCCTGCTGCGCTACGACAGCGCTACCGGCATCGTGCGGCGCCTGGTGCAGGGCGCGCCGGAAAACGGTGGTCTGACCGACAGCCGGATCGGCGACATGGTGGCCGATGCGCACGGGGCGCTGTGGGTGGGCACCCGCAACGGCTTGAACCGCATCGATCCCGACACCGGCGCCGTCGAGCATATCGTCGCTGCCCCGCACCTGGCCGGGGCCCTGTCGGAACCGGCCGTCAGCGCGCTGGTGTTCGACGGCCGCGGGCGCCTGTGGGTCGGCATGGAAAGCGGCGGCATCTGCGTCATGACCGGGCGCGATGCCGGCGGCAAGCCGGTGTTCACGCCGGTACTGGCCAATGCCGGCGCGCCGGGCCAGGCCACCGGGGCCGTGATGAGTCTGCAGGCGGATACGGCAGGCCGGGTCTGGGCCGCCACCGGCGACAGCATCGTGGTCATCGATGCCACCACATTCAAGGTGCGTGTGCTCACGCGCGCCGACGGGCTGGCCTTCCGCACCTTTTATCCCAACGCCAGCACCGTCACCATCGACCGCGACCTGATCTTCGGTTCGGCCAACGGCATGGCGGTGATCTATCCGGAAGCGCTGGCCGAGAGGAATTATCGTCCGCCGGTGGTGATGAGCGCCGTGCGCATCGACCAGCAGCAGCTGACCGCCGCCGAACTCAATGCCGGCGGTGCGCCCGCCATCCGCCTGCGCGCCGACAGCCAGGGCTTCGATGTCGAACTGGCCGCCCTCGATTACTCGGCGCCCCAGCGCAACCGCTACGCCTACCTGCTCGAAGGTTTCGACCACGCCTGGATCGAGGGCGATGCGAGCCGGCGCATCGCCAGCTATACGCACCTGCCGGCGGGCGACTATGTGCTGCGCATGCGCGGCAGCAACCGCGACGGCGCCTGGAGCAGCGAGGAACTGACGATGCAGGTCACCGCGCTGCCGCCATGGCACCAGACCTGGTGGGCATGGCTCGCCTACGGCGCAATCAGCTGCCTGCTGGCCTGGCTGCTGCTGCGCTGGCGCGTCCAGCAGTTGCGCCTCAAGGGCGAGACGCTGCAGGCGCTCGTGTACTCGCGCACCCGGCACCTGGAACGGCTCAATACCATCGTCCGTTCGATCAACGAGCAGCTCGACTTCGACGCCCTGCTGCAGACCATCCTGCAGGAGTCGACCGCCATCGAGGGCGTCGACTCGGCCCTGGCGCTGGTGCGCGAAGAAGGCAGCGACCTGCTGGCCCTGCGCGCGGCCTGGGGCAGGATCGATGTCGCTGACGACAGTTACCGGATCGAACTGCGCCAGGCCGAGGCGCGCTACGCCCCGGCCGCCGCCGAGATCGCGCCCGACATCTTCGAGATCCGGCAACGGCAGGCGCTGCCCGACGAAGCCCAGGCGCTGCTGACGGTGCGCATCGTGATCGACGGCCAGGTGGAGGGCTACCTGGTGCTGGAGAGCTTCCAGTACCGGGCGGCGTTCGAGGCCGGCGACATCGAGCTGCTCAAGGGTCTCAAGGAGCCGATCGTCTCCGCCTATCAGAAGGCGCGGGCGATGCGCGCCATCGAGCGGGCGCGCGTAAAAGCCGAAGCGGCCACCCGCGCCAAAAGCGAATTCCTGGCCAATATCAGCCACGAAATCCGCACGCCGATGAATGCCATCCTCGGCTTCGCCGGCCTGGGCACGCAGCTCGACCTCGGCCCGCAGCCGCTCGACTACTTCCGCAAGATCGGGCGCGCGGGCCAGAGCCTGCTCGACATCATCAACGACGTGCTCGATTTTTCCAAGATCGAATCGGGCAAGCTGGAACTCGAAGCACTGCCGTTCGACCTGCTCGATACGCTCAACCAGCTGGCCGACCTGTTTGCCTGGCGCGCAGCCGAACGGGGGCTCGAACTGGTGATCTGGACCACGCCCGATGTGCCATCGAGCCTGCTCGGCGATCCGCTGCGCCTGAGCCAGGTGCTGGTCAACCTGGTCGGCAATGCGCTGAAGTTCACGGCCAGCGGGCAGATCGAAGTGCGGGTCGAGCGCGCCCGGGCGGCAGCCGATGCGGCTACCGCGCCGGGCATGGTGGCGCTGCGCTTTGCGGTCGAAGACAGCGGCCTGGGCATCAGTCCCGAGCAGCAGTCGCGCCTGTTCCAGGCGTTTGCCCAGGCCGACGCCAGCACCACCCGCCTGTACGGCGGCACCGGCCTGGGCCTGGCAATCTCGCAGCAGCTGGTGCGCAAGATGGGCGGCGTGATCGAGGTGGACAGCGAGCCGAACATGGGCAGCAGCTTCAGCTTCACGGTGCAGATGCAGCTGGCGCCGGTGCAGATCGCGCACCTGGCGCCGGTGCCGGCGGGCGCTCAGGGCAAGCGCATCCTGATCGCGGATGACAACCTGTCGGTGCGCCACATGCTCAAGACCAGGCTGGCGGCCATGGGCTTCAAGGTGGCGGCAGTGACCTCCGGCGCTGCCGCCGTGGCAGCGATGCAGCTCGACGCCTGTGACGTGCTGCTGATCGACGCCGAGATGCCGGACATCGACGGCATCGAAACGCTGCAGCGCATCGCGGACGACGACGAGCTGGCAGGCGTGCCGGCCGTGCTGATGATCAGCGCCTACGCGCGCGAACACCGTTTCAAACAGGCCGACATCCTGCGCACCACCGCCTTTATCGACAAGCCGGTCAACCCGCACCTGCTGCGCAGCGCGGTGCTGTCGGCGCTGGGTCTGGTCGTTGCGCCATCGGCCGCCAAGCTGGCGCCGCCGCCGTCGTTCGCCATCCAGCGCATCCGGGGCGCCCACGTGCTGGTGGTCGACGACAACAACATCAACCTGCAGGTGGCCAGCGAAATCCTGCAACGGGCGGGCGTGCGGTCGGACCTGGCGAGCAGCGGCGACGAAGCCGCGCGCATGGTCAACGAGCGCAAATACGACGCAGTGCTGATGGACATCCAGATGCCGGACATGGACGGCTACCAGGCCACTGCCCTGATCCGCGCCGACGAGCGGCACGCTGCGCTGCCCATCATCGCGATGACCGCCCACGCGGTGGCCGGTTACCGCGAACGCTGCCTGAACATGGACATGAACGATTACGTGACCAAGCCGATCAACCCGGACACGCTCTACACGGTGCTGGCGGCCTGGGTGGCGCCGGACCAGACCACACCGGTCATCCGCGAGCGCGCCGGGCTGCCCGCCCGCCAGCAGGAGAGCGTGCTGGCCGATCTGTCGGCGCTGGCTGACACGGACACCGGCGCGGACAGCGCACACCGTGCCGACAGCGCGGACAGGTCCCTGGCCGCACAGTTTGCCGTCGCGCCGGCAACCATGGCATCCGCAGCCAAGCCGGCCACGTCAGCCGAGCCCGCCCAGGCCGGCAGCGCACTGCCGGCAGCGCCGGACATCCCCGGCATCGACACCGCTGCCGCGCTGGCGCGCCTGGGCGGCAACCTGCCCCTGCTCAAACGCCTGCTGACCATGTTCGCCAGCGACTTCGGGCAATCGCCACAGCTGATCGCACAGGCGATCGAGGAAGAGCGCTGGCTGGCGGCAGCCGACATGGTGCACAAGGTCAAAGGCGCCGCCGCCAACCTGTCCGCCACCGAACTGCAGGAAGCCGCCACCGCGCTCGAAGACCGCCTGCGCACCGAACACCAGGACCCGCAAGCGCTGCTCGCCGCCTTCAACCACAGCCTCGGCACCCTGCTGCGGGCGCTTGCCTGAACCGCTGCAGTGCGGGTCGGATCGTGATGCCGTTAAGTTACCGTCTTCCTATACGTCGTACCCGCGAAGGCGGGTACCCAAGTTCTGCGAGAGGCGTCGACATGTCAGCCGAATTGGGTCCCCGCCTGCGCAGGGACGACGTTTTCAGGCTGACAACGTCCACATTTTTCGCTTAACTTGGGGGGCGAGTGTCAGGTCCGACGTTCGGCCACGCGCTCGTCGCTCGGATGACCAACCGCGTGAACAAGTTCGACAATGTCCGAATACCTGAGCTGCCCTGCCGGATCTGCCCCGGGGCTGGCGGGCACCCGTTTATTTGACGCGCTGCTTTTCGAGCTTGCGGGCCAGCGTGCGCCGGTGCATGCCGAGGCGGCGGGCGGCTTCCGAGATGTTGAAGTCGGTTTCGGCCAGCACCGCGTGGATGTGTTCCCATTCCAGCGTCTTGACCGACGTGGCGCGGCTGGTCAGTTCCAGTTCGGCGGCGCCGGCCACGTGTTCGAACGCGGCTTCGATGTCGTCGGTGTTGGACGGCTTGGCCAGGTACTGGCAGGCGCCGAGCTTGATCGCTTCGACTGCCGTATTGATGCTGGCAAACCCGGTCAGCACCACGATCAGCATGTCGGGATCGTGCTGGTGCAGCATCTGCACGCAGGCCAGGCCCGATGAATTGCCCTTCAGTTTCAGGTCCACCACCGCGTAGCCGGGCGAATGGTCGATCAGCGCCGCGCTGGCTTCGTCGACGTTTTCAGCGAACAGCACGCGGTAGCCGCGCCGTTCGAACGAGCGGCCCAGCGTGCGGGCGAAGGCGGCGTCGTCTTCGACCAGCAGCAGCGTGCGTTCATTGCGGATGCCTTCATCCAGCAGTCGTTCATCGAGGTCTTGCTCAGTAGTCATGTGCTGGTTCCGATTGGATGGCGATGGCCGACAAGGGCAGATGCACCTGCACCACGGCCCCGCCCTGTGCGCGGTTGCTGGCGGCAACCGTGCCGCCCAGCGTGCGCGCGACGTTCACCACCAGGAACAGCCCGAGGCCGCCGCCGGGCCGCCCTTTGCTCGAATTATACGGCTTTCCGAACTGCGCCAGGATCGCCTCCGCGAACCCGGCGCCGGCATCGGTCACGGTCAGCACCAGCGCGTTCGCCTCGATCGCCGCTTCCAGCCGCAGCCAGCGCGGCGACGCTTCCAGCGCATTGTCGAGCAGGTTGCTGATCATCTGCTTGACCGTCGAATCGGCCACCACCGGCAGATCGGCTTCGACCCGGTTGTCGAACTCGAACAGCTGCACCGGCCGGCCCACGCGCCATTCGGCCACCAGTGCGTCGAGGAAAACATCGAGCGTGGTCGCTTCCGACGATTCGCCGCGCGCCTCGCCGGCCGACAACAGGATGCCGCTGACGATGGTCTTGCAGCGCTGGAGCTGGGTCTGCATTTCGGCGATCTCCTCCAGCAGCTCCGGGTTGCCCTTGAACTCGGGCATATGCTTCCAGTCGCCGAGGATCACGGCCAGCGTGGCCAGCGGCGTACCCAGCTCATGCGCTGCGCCCGAAGCCAGCAGCCCCATGCGCACGATATGTTCCTCCTCGGCCGCGCGCTGGCGCAGGTCGGCCAGCTTGCTGGCCGTGGTGCGCATATTGCGCATGATGCGGTTGACGAACACCACCAGCAGCGCGGCATCGATGATAAAGCACAGCAGCATGCCCTGGACATACAGGCTCATGATGCCGCGTTCCTGGTCCAGCGGCAGGCGCAGCGGTTCCGAGAACAGCGCGAGTCCGGCAATGCACAGGCCGGTCACGCCGGCGATGGTCCAGGTGGACCAGGCTTCCAGCAGCACCGCGCCGAGGATCACGTGCAGCAGGTACAGGAACACGAAGGGATTGGTGGCGCCGCCCGACAGATACAGCTGCGCGGTCAGGCTGGCCACGTCGACGGTCAGGGCCAGCAGCAGCTCGCTGTTGGAGACGACCTGGTTTTCCTGCCAGCGCAGGATGCTGGCGATGTTGAAGGCGATCAGGCAGGCCAGCACATTGAGCATGGCCGGCATCGGCAGCTGCACGTCGAGCAGCATCGAGGCCACCGCGATGGTGGCCATCTGCCCGATCACGGCGATCCAGCGCAGCTGGATCAGCTGCTGCATGTTCTTGTGGCCGGCCGCGTGGGTGATCGAATCGGCTGCCGCCAGCGGTTCGAGCACGGGCGCCGGCCGCTTGCCGTGGTCGAACGGGTGCTTGTTAGCCTGCGCCATGCGTGCTTTCCGCCCTGCCCCGGCCCTTGCCGTTCCTGGCGTCACGCACCATCCACACCGCGGCCGCCACCACCATCAGGGCCAGCCCGTACCAGGTCAGCGCATACACGAGGTGGTTGTTGACGAACGAGACCACGGTCAGTCCGCCGACCGGTTGCGCCGTGGCGCCGGCCACCGGCAGATCGGCCGCTGCCGCCGATGCTGCATCGGCGTCGATAAAGTATGGCGCCACGGCCGGCAGGCCGCGCTCGGCGGCTATCGCCCTGGTGTCGCGCGTGTACCAGTAGTTGCGCGCCGGCTCGTTCTTGCGCAGTGCGCTGGCGATCTCGCTCACGCGCAGCAGTCCCGACACCGTCACCACGGCCGGGGCCGGCGATGACGTGGCCAGTGCGCCGCAGGCATCGGCGCGGGCCTTCGCCGGCGCCGGCTGTGCCCGCCAGCCGCCGGTGCCGGCCGGCACGAAGCCACGGTTGATCAGCACGATGCCGCCGTCGGCCGTGCACAGCGGCGTCAATACCCAGTAACCGATGCCGCGATCGAGCGAGGCCAGCGTCAGCGTGTCGGCCCCGGGCAGGTACATGCCGGCGATGCGCACGTGGCGGTAATCGTCGCTCTCGGCGCTGACCTGCGGCCACTGCGCCACGCCCGGCGCATCGGTGGCCGGCGCGTGCACGCGCTGGTCGACCCGTTCGATCAGGGCCAGCTTCCATTGCAGACGGTAGACCTGCCAGGTTCCCAAAGCAAAAAACCCTGCAAACATCAACCCGGCCAGAATGGCCAGGCTGATGCGCAGGGTGCGGGAACGCTGGCGCTGTTCAGCGCCCGCCGTCATTTCATCTCATGCATGTTGTGCACGTCGTTGCCCATCGAAGGCATCATGTTGACGTTCATGTGGTACATGACCCAGATCGAACCGGACAACACGATCACCAGCAGGATCATGGTAAACAGCGTCGACAGCAAGGTCCAGCCTTCTTCGCTCTTGCCGTTCATGTGCAGGAAATAGACCATGTGGACCACGACCTGGACGGCGGCAAAGCCGAGGATCACGACCGCAGTGGTGCTCGACTTGTCGAACACCTTGGCCATCACCAGCCAGAATGGAATCGCGGTCAGGATCACGGACAGCACGAAGCCGATCGCGTAGTCCTTCAGCGTGCCGTGGTTGCCATCGTCCTGCTCGTGATGGCCTTCGTGGCCGTGGTGCTCGTGGTCGCCGTGACCGTGGTGTTTAGTAGGCGCGCTCAAGGCAGGACTCCCATCAGATAAACAAAGGTAAACACACCGATCCAGATCACGTCCAGGAAGTGCCAGAACATCGACAGGCACATCAGGCGGCGACGGTTTTCAACGGTCAGGCCGTGTTTCTTCAGCTGGAAGATCAGCGTGATCAGCCAGATCGTGCCGAAGGTCACGTGCAGACCGTGGGTACCGACCAGTGCAAAGAACGAGCTCAGGAACGCGCTGCGCTGCGGACCGGCACCGATGTGAATCAGGTGCATGAACTCTTCGATTTCCAGGAACAGGAAGGCGCAGCCGAACAGACCGGTGACGACCAGCCAGCCGATCACGCCGTTCATCTTGCGACGCTGGGCGGCGATCATGGCGAAGCCATAGGTGATCGACGACAGCAGCAGGAACGTGGTGTTCAGCGCGATCGTGCCGAGTTCGAACACTTCGGCGCCGGTCGGACCGCCTGCATAGTTGCGGCCCAGCACAGCATAAGCGGCGAACAGGCCCGCGAACAGCAGGCAGTCGCTCATCAGGTAAATCCAGAAGCCCAGCAGCGTGCTGTTCTCCGGGTGGTAGTCGCGCGACCAGTAATGCGCGCTCGGTTCGGCGCTCGCGGCGCCGTTAGCGGTAATTTCAGACATGGCGCTCCAGCAGACGAGTGTAGGCTTCTTCGGTACGAACCACTTCCACCGCAGGGATGTAGTAGTCGCGCTTGTAGTTAAAGGTGTGGACGATGATCGCAACCATCATGGCCACGAAACTCACGCCGGCCAGCAGCCACATGTGCCATACCACTGCGAAACCGATCACGAAGGTGATGGCGGCAATGATGAAGCCCATGCCCGTGTTCTTCGGCATGTGGATGTCCACGAAACCGCTCTTCGGACGCTGGTAGTTATGTTCCTTCATGTCGGCCCAGCTGTCGCTGTCGTGCACGACCGGGGTGAACGCGAAGTTGTAGTCCGGCGGTGGCGACGAGGTCGCCCACTCCAGCGTACGGCCGCCCCATGGGTCGCCGGTCACGTCGCGCAGCTTGTCGCGGTTCATGAAGCTGACGAACAGCTGGATCAGGAACGCGCCGATGCCGGCTGCGATGATCAGCGCGCCGATGGCAGCGATGATGAACCATTTTTGCAGCGAAGGATCGTCGAAGTGGTTCATGCGGCGGGTGACGCCCATGAAGCCCATCACGTACAGCGGCGTGAACGCGACCCAGAAACCGACCAGCCAGCACCAGAACGATACCTTGCCCCAGAAGTCGTTGAGCTTGTAGCCGAACGCTTTCGGGAACCAGAAGTTGATCGCAGCAAAAATACCGAATACCACGCCGCCGATGATCACGTTGTGGAAGTGGGCGATCAGGAACAGCGAGTTGTGCAGCACGAAGTCCGCCGGTGGCACGGCCAGCATCACGCCGGTCATGCCGCCGATGACGAAGGTCAGCATGAAGCCGACGGCCCAAAGCATCGGTACTTCGAAGCGGATCCGGCCCTTGTACATGGTAAACAGCCAGTTGAAGATCTTGGCGCCGGTCGGGATCGAGATGATCATCGTGGTGATGCCGAAGAACGAGTTGACGCTGGCGCCCGAACCCATGGTGAAGAAGTGGTGCAGCCATACCAGGTACGACAGGATGGTGATCACGACGGTGGCATACACCATCGAGGTGTAACCGAACAGACGCTTGCCCGAGAAGGTCGAGACGATTTCCGAGAACACGCCAAAGATCGGCAGGATCAGGATGTACACCTCCGGGTGGCCCCAGATCCAGATCAGGTTCACGTACAACATCGGGTTACCACCGAGTTCGTTGGTGAAGAAGTTGGTGCCGATGGTGCGGTCCAGCGACAGCATCACCAGGGTCACGGTCAGGATCGGGAACGATGCCACGATCAGCGCGTTGGTGCACAGCGAAGTCCAGGTAAACACCGGCATCTTCATCAGGTCCATGCCTGGCGCGCGCATCTTGACGATGGTGGCGATCAGGTTGACACCGGATAGCGTGGTCCCTACCCCGGCCACCTGCAATGACCAGATATAGTAATCGACCCCGACATCAGGACTGGCCAGGATGCCCGACAGCGGCGGGAAAGCCAGCCAGCCGGTCTTGGCGAATTCGCCGATGAACAGCGAGGCCATGGTCAGCATGGCGCCGAAGGTGGTCATCCAGAACGAGAAGTTGTTCAGGAACGGGAACGCGACGTCGCGCGCACCGATCTGCAGCGGCACGACGTAGTTCATCAGGCCCGTGACCAGCGGCATGGCGACGAAGAAAATCATGATCGTGCCGTGCGCGGTAAACACCTGGTCGTAGTGGTGCGGCGGCAGGAAGCCGGGATTGTCGCCAAAGGCCATGGCCTGTTGCGCACGCATCATGAGCGCGTCGGCAAAGCCGCGCAGCAGCATGATGATACCGAGCACCATGTACATGATGCCGATGCGTTTGTGGTCGATGCTGGTCACCCAGTTGCGCCAGAACCCGCCCCACAGTTTGAACTTGAACATGAGCGCCAGGAACAGGATGCCCCCCAGCGCCACGCCCGCGAAGGTGCCGATCAGGATGGGTTCGTGGAGCGGGATCGACGCCCACGACAGCTTACCCATGATCAACGAAGTTGATGTATTCAGATTGGTATCAGACATGGTCATTCTTTACGGATAGTTGGTGCGGCAACCGCAGCAGTAGCGACGTCGGTCGTGCAAACTTCTTTTTCCAGCTGCTTGACGGCGACGGCGGCCTTGACGCGCTTGGCATCGCTGTGCATCTGCTCGTTCATGCAGACGGTACCGTCCACCACGCAACGGTTGACGATGCGGTCGAACAGGCCCTGCTCGACAGTAGCGAAGTGCATGATCGGGTGGCTGATGGTCGGCTTGTCCAGCGCGATGAATTCAGCGCGGTTGAGCTCGCCACCACCGGCAGCCTTGGTCTTGGCAACCCAGGCATCGAACTCGCCCTGCGACACGCCATGGTACTTGAAGCGCATCTGCGAGAAGCCGGCGCCGCTGTAGTTGGCCGAGAAGCCGTCGTACACGCCCGCCTTGTTCATCACCGCGTTCAGTTCGGTCTGCATGGAAGGCATGGTGTAGATCATGCCGGCCATTGCCGGGATGTAGAACGCATTCATCACGGTCGAGGACGTCAGCTTGAAGCGGACCGGCACGTCGATCGGCGTGTACAGCTCGTTCACCGTGGCGATGCCCTGTTCCGGATAGATGAACATCCATTTCCAGTCCAGCGCCACGACCTGCACTTCCAGCGGCTTGACATTGGCCGCCACCGGACGCTGATGGTCGATGCGCGAGAGCGGACGATACGGATCGAGCAGGTGGGTGTAGATCCAGGTCAGTGCGCCCAGCACGATCACGATCAGGAGCGGTGCGCCCCAGATCAGCAGTTCGAGCTTGGTAGAGTGATCCCAGTTCGGTTCGTATTTGGCGGAAGTATTTGCCTTCCTATAGCGCCAAGCGAACAGACAGATCAAAAACATAACAGGTACGATGATCAACAACATCAGCAAGGTTGAAATGACAACCAGATCAGCTTGCTGTGCAGCGATATCTCCGGACGGATTCAACACCACCGTGTTGCAGCCAGCTAGCCACAACAACGGTGCGAGGAACAGTCCACGGCGGACGATAGGAGGAATCATGCGGTAATTTTCGTTACTAATGATGGATAACATGCTACTGTACCAATCACGGGTGCTTCATGCTATTGGACACTTTGTCCTACCAGCCATGGACGCGCGTGATAACTATTAACTCACACGAGACGAGACCATGGCCAACACGACTACACTCAATGGCGTCCAACCCGGCGTCACCGAACACGCCCAAACCAGCCAGGGTGCCCGTAACATCAATGCCCGTGATGCACATATTTCTCCGGGCGAAATAGCAATCGGCGTGGTGATCGGCCGCGCATCCGAATATTTCGACTTCTTTGTCTATGCCCTCGCATCGGCTCTGGTGTTTCCTTCGGTATTCTTCCCAAACTACAGCCGGCTTGACGGAACACTATACGCCTTCGCCATTTTCTCGCTAGCGTTTATCGCGCGTCCGATCGGCACTGTGGCATTTATGGCCGTACAGCATCACTTCAAACGTGAAACCAAGCTCACGCTGGCCCTGATGGTGATGGGTGTTTCTACTGCCGGCATTGCTTTCCTGCCAAGCTTCGAATCGCTGGGCACCACTGCGGTCGTGCTGCTGGCCCTGTTCCGCATGGGCCAGGGGATTGCCCAGGGTGGTTCCTGGGACGGTCTGCCATCGCTACTGGCCCTGAATGCACCCGAGCACAAGCGCGGCTGGTACGCCATGCTGGGCCAGCTGGGCGCCCCGCTCGGCTTTGCCATTGCGGCCGGCCTGTTTGCCTACCTGATGTCGTCGCTGACGTCGGCCGACTTCCTCGACTGGGGCTGGCGCTATCCGTTCTACGTCGCGTTCGCCATTAACGTGGTGGCGCTGTTCGCCCGCCTGCGCCTGGTGACCACCACCGAGTATTCGACCCTGCTCGACGACCGCCAGCTGGAACCGGTCAGCGCCGTCGAACTGGTCAGTGCCCAAGGCCGCAACATCGTCATCGGCGCGCTGGCCGCGCTGGCGTCGTACGCGCTGTTCCACCTGGTGACCGTGTTCCCGCTGTCGTGGATCGCCCTGAACGAATCGCGCTCGCTGCCGGGCGTGCTCGGTGTGCAGTTGCTGGGCGTGGTGCTGATGACCATCGGCATCATCATTTCCGGCGTGGTCGCCGACCGTCACGGCCGCCGCCGCACGCTGGGCACGCTGGCCATCATGATCGCCGTGTTCAGTGTGGCCGTACCGTTCCTGCTCGACGCCGGCGATGCTGGTCAGAACATCTTCATCCTGGTCGGCTTCTTCCTGCTGGGCTTGTCCTACGGCCAGGCATCGGGGGCGGTTACCGCCAACTTCGAGCAGCGATTCCGCTACACGGGCGCCGCGCTGACCTCGGACCTGGCCTGGCTGGTCGGCGCAGCCTTCGCACCGCTGGTGGCGCTGGGCGTGTCGTTCCACTTCGGTCTGGCCTACGCCGGCCTGTACCTGCTGTCCGGTGCGGTCGCCTCGCTGGCGGCGCTGAGCCTGAACCGCCGGCTCGATATCCGCCGCTAAGGCTGCAACAGGCGGCGCCCTGGCGTCGTCTGTTCGCCCCTGACGGGACCGATGCTGTTTGGGCTCGGCTTCCCTCCCCATGAAAAAAGGCGCGCTCCACTGGATGCGCGCCTTTTTTTATGCCGGCCGAATCTCACCGGCACGGCCTGCCACTCATGCAGGCAGCTGCAACTGCGTGCCGAGCACGCTGAAGATCAACTCGCCGGGTTCGCCCGCGCGCCACACCAGGCCGCCTGTGATGTTGTCGTTGGAAATGCCATTAAATTGCAGGAACAGGTTGCGCGCCGGGTCGGTGCTGCTGGTAAAGAAGGTGGCCGGTGGTCCGAGGAAGGTGAACAGCGCCAGGCCGGTCAGCGGCACCGGACCGGCACCGGTCACGAACGGTATCGTCACCGCCCCGTCGATGCGGTAGGCGAACAGTTCGATCTCGATCGGCTGCTGTTGCTGCTGTTGCTGTTGCTGTTGCTGCAGTTGCGCCAGCAGCGCGCCGGCATCGCCACGCCCTGCTGCGGCAGCGTCGATGGCCGGGCCGGGAGTAGCCGGCTGCGTGGTGTCGATGGTGAAGCGCAAGCTGCCGAACAGGGTCAGGCCCTGGGCGGTTTTGAGCAGCAGGCTGTAGATGAGCTCATTCATGACGGTCTCCTTGGATAGCGGGATGCGGGAGTCAGATCGGCAGCCGCAGCTGCGTCCCGAGCAGGCTGAACACCAGCTCGGCCGGATCGGCAGGGCGCCACTGCACGCCGCCGGCGATCTGGTTGCCGCTGATCTGGTTGAACTGCACGAATGCCGGCCGTGCGTTGTCGGTGCTGCCGAGAATGGTGGTGATCGGTCCGGCAGCCGTGGCGATCAGGAAGCCTTGCAGCGGCACCCGGCCGAAACCGGTCAGCAGCGGGATGGCAATCGAACCATCGAGCGGCAGCAGCACGGCCGTGACCACGCCCAGCTGCTGGTGGGCTGCCAGCAGCGACGGCACGCCGCCATCGGGCACCGCCGTCAGCGGGTCGGTGAAGCGAAAGCGCAAGGTGCCGAACAGGGTCAGCCCCTGCTCGCCGGTCAGCAACAAATTGTAGATAAAGTCGTTCATCATGGTCTCCTTGGTATCAGGTCATACCGATCACGCCGCGGCAGGCAACATCTGGCGCCGGCCCAGCAAGCCGAAACTGGTATTGGTCGGCCCCCACAGCAGACCGCCGCCGATCTGCTGGTTGTTGATCTGGTTGAAGCAGAGCAGCACGCTGCTGTCGGCGCTGAACAGCCGGGTCACTATCGGCGGCCCCATCTGGATAAAGAACGCCACGTCCTCGACCGGCACGGCGCGCGAGCCGGTCAGTGCCGGTATCGTGATGGAGCCCTGGGCGCGCAGTACCAGCGCGAAAATATTGTCCAGCTGCTGCTGGGTTCGCTGTCCGGCATGGCTCTGGCGCAAGGCGGGCGTGCTGAAGACACTGGCGTCGCGCACCTGGTCGACTTCGATGCCGGTCAGGCGGTAGCGCAGCACGCCGAACAGCACCAGGCCGCCACGCGATTTGAGCAGCAGGTTGTAGATCAACTCATCCATGATCGTTCCTTTCAAAAAGTTGAGGGCAAGGCCCGCAGCGACGCGTCACAATGCGCGCGGCAATTGCCGCGCCAGCGTGCTGAACACCAGTTCGCCGAAGTGGCCGGTGCTCCAGATCAGGAAGCCGCCCAGGTCGGGACTACCGAACGGGAATAGCTGGATGGCGGCGGACGGGCGCGCGTTGCCGCTGTCGAGGGCAAACGAAAACAGGCCGATCGGCGTGGCAAAAGCAATGCCGCGCAACGGCACCTCGCGAAACGGCAGCAACAGCGGTACCGAGATCGCACCTTCGACCGGGATCGGCGTGAGCTCCTGGGTGGCGGGCACGAGCGCCTCGCCCAGCAGCGGCGGCAGGCGGACACTGCCGCCATCGGTGAGCGGCTGGACCAGGCGCAGGCGCAACGTGCCATATACGCTCCAGCCCTGCTCGTTCGTGAGAAACAGGTTGTAGATATCGTCTTGCATCATGACCTCCGGGGTGGGTAAGCAGAACGCAGACTCGCGATGAGCCTGTGTTCAGCGTAGCCAGCCGGACGCTAGCGATGCTGATGTATTCGACATACGCACCCAGATCGTGCGTACTTCGCGGGCAATGCGTGAGGAAGAAGGCGAGAGGAATTTATGACGTGCAAAATTGCAGCGCAGGCGCGCCCACACGCGCCCACGAGCGCCGCAGTTTACTGGTACCAGGGACGGGTGATTTTCAGCGGCCGCACGTCGAGCCGCATATTGAGGACCGTGTACGCTTCGGTAGCGGCCGAGGCATAGCCGGTGGTGGTGGCGTCGCGCGTGAGCTTGAATTCGAAGCCGAGTTCCTGGTGCGGCTCGCCGGGGCCGGCGGTGGCGATGCCGATCGCTTCTTTCTGCGAACTGTCCACCAGCTTGGACATCATGATCAGGATGGTGTTGTGCCCCAGCACGTCGGCCGAGAACACGGGATCGGAATAGTACGGCTTGGCCGGGTCGACCTTGCCCTCGACTTTATCCTCGGACGGCGTGTACTGGCGCAGCTTGAGGTCGTACTTGTCACCGCGATCGAGGTAGCTGAGGCGGGCATTCTGCAGGTTGAAGTTCTTGATGTCGCTGTTGACCGTGGCCCGCGTGAGGTCCACCAGCAGCGCGCCCTGGTAGCCGAGCACTTCGACCTCGCGCTGGGCATTGATCACCACTGCCGAATTCTCGTCGATGCCGATGCCGAGCTTGTAACCTTTCTTGAGCATGGCCGGCAGCATGCGGGCGAAGCGCCCGCGCGCCAGCAGGTGCTGGTCGATGAAGATGTCGTCGCCGACGAAACCGAGGCCCGTCGCCAGCTCACGGCCATTGACGCCTTCGCTCAGGGTGCCGAACACGGTTTTCGCTTCGTAATACATGGTCGTGCTCATGATGGCCGCGCCGGCGCTGGTGCCGAAGATCACGCCGCCGCGCCGGTACACGTCCCAGATCGCTTCGAGCACCTTGGAGCGGCTGCCGTCGGGGCGCACCAGCGCCTGCGTGATCAGGGCCTGGTCGCCGCCCGAAAAATACACGCCGCCCGCCGCGCGGATCGATTGGGCAATCGTATCGTCTTCGGCGTCGCGGCGATAGTCGCGGTCCTTCATGCGCACGGCCAGCGGCACCACGAAGGCCTGGGCGCCCTGCCTGTTCAAAGTATCTGCGGCATAGGCGCCGGCGCGCGCCGGATTGCCGGACGCGCTGGGCAGCACGGCAATCCGGGCGCCCGGGCCGCCGGCCAGTTGCACCACGCGCTGCCAGATCACGGTGTTGTCGCTGCGCACGGCGCCGCCGGCAATCACCAGCGCCCCCTTGGGCGTGACCTCGGGCGCGGCCGTTGCCGGCGTTACCGCCCACATCATCGACATCGACATCGCCATCACCATTGCCGCCCGAACTATCCTCACCATGCCCGCATCCCCAGTATTTCACACCGACACCGCGCGACGCGGTGCGCGCGCCCCCGTGGCGTGCAGGCATAAGACTACCATAGGAGCAACAATTTATTTGCCCGGTTCCGCGCCGCTTGATACCATGCGGCAAGTTCTTTCGGATCACCTCATGCGCGAACATCTGCTTACTCCCTCTCTGTCCGCCACGTCGGGCCGGGCAGCGCCGGTCAGGCTGTACTCGGTGCAGTCGAGCTTCCTCGTTGCCTTTTTTGGCGGGCCGGCAGCCATCCTGCTATACAGCGGCTTCAATTCCTGGCGCCTGCGCCGCCTGGCCGACCTGCCGGTGTATGCGCTGGGCGCCGCACTGGTGGTCGGCTTCGTGTACGCGCTGCGCTTTCATCCGGCGCTGTTCGCCGGACTGTACGCGCTGCTCGGCGACGCCACGTTCCGCGCCGTGCGCACCGTGCTGTCGCTGGCCATCTGCGGCACGTTCTACGCGCTGCACCGGAAACAGCACCGCTCGGGCGCCTTTTTCCATGACAAGGCGCCCTCGCCGTGGATCCCGGCCATCGCCTGTATCGTTGCCGGCTACGGCATCATGATAGGCCTGGTGACGGCGGTCCGGGGGATGGCGCCATGAGCGAGCACGCCCTGCTGCCGGCCCGCGCGTATGCCCAGCAGATCGACGGTCTGCTCGAGCGCAGCCGCTACGCCCAGGCCCGGGTGCTGGCCGGCGAAGCGCTGAAGCAGTATCCTGACGATCACGGATTGCTGTTCGCTGCCGCCCGGCTCGATTACGAGACCGGCGCCAGCGACGACGCGGGCCGCACCCTGCAACACATCCTGGCCCGCGATCCCGAAGCTTACGCGGCCCGTTCGCTGATGGTCAACGTGCTGCAGGACCGCGGCGACCTGCCGCAGGCCGAACTGCTGCTGATCGCGCTGATCCGCGACTATCCGGAAGCCGGCGTGCAGTATGCGCGCTACGCGCTGCTCATGTACCGCACGCTGCACATCGAGAAAGCCCAGGCGCTGGCGCGCGAAGCTTTCCGCCTCGATCCGAACAACGAACTGGCGCTGACCACCTGCCTGATCGGTGACATCATCGACGGCCGCCGTGGCGCCGAGCAGGCAGGCCTGGCCCGGCTGCTGCAAGGTCATCCGGAAAGCGAGAACACCGCGCGCATGCTGATTACCCACCTGGTCAGCCGGGGCCGCTACAAGGCCGCCAAGCGCATCGCGGCCGAGCTGCTGACCCTGTATCCGCAATCGCGCGAGGTGCTGGAACTGGTGGTACAGCTCGATGCGCAGAGCCACTGGACCATGTTGCCGCTGTGGCCGTTCAACCGCTGGGGCTGGCCGGCAACGGCCGGCTTTTACCTGGTCACGCTGCTGGTGCTGAACCTGATCCGCCAGCAGGCGCCGACATTCAGCAGCGCCGCTACCTGGACCCTGCTCGGCTACTGCGCCTACTCCTGGATCTATCCTCCCCTCTTGACGCGCTGGCTCAAGCGCCGCGCAGGACTTTGACCGCCATGACCATGACACGTGAGCACTACGAAGCAGCACTGGTGAGCGACCCGTTCAACCTCGAGCAGCGCCTCGGCTACGCCCGCCTGCTGCTGGAGGCCGACGACGCAGCGGCCGCCCTGACCCAGTTCGACCTGGCAGTACGCCAGCGTGCGGACGCGGCCGCGCTGACCGGCAAGGCGCTGGCGCTGCTGGCCCTGGCGCGCAGGCCGGAGGCGCTGGAAGCCTATGCAGCGGCACGCCAGTACCCGGATTTCACGCCGCACCACGCACTGGAACCACTACAACAGCAGGCCCGGCCTGCCAGCGGCCCGACGCTGTCGGTCGTCGGTGGCGGCGCCACGGTGGTGCCGCTCAGGCCGCAGGCGCCCGACCAGGTCCGCTTTGCCGATGTCGGCGGCATGGAAGAGTTGAAAAAAACCCTGCGCCTGCACATCATCGAACCGTTCCTGCGTCCCGGACTGTTTGCCAGGTTCAAGAAAAGCGGGGGCGGCGGCATCTTGCTGTACGGGCCGCCCGGCTGCGGCAAGACCATGATTGCGCGCGCCATCGCCAACGAGTGCAACGCCGCGTTCGTTTCGGTGGGCATCAGCGAAGTGCTGAGCATGTGGCGGGGCGAGAGCGAACGTGCGCTGGCCCAGCTGTTCGAGAAGGCGCGGGCGCAGAAGCCCTGCGTGCTGTTCTTCGACGAGCTCGATGCCCTGGCCTTTTCGCGCAGCAAGGCACAAAGCGAAAACAGCCGCACCATCGTCAACGAATTCCTGTCGCAGCTCGACGGTTTCGAGCGCGACAACCGCGACGTGCTGTTTTTGGCGGCCACCAATATGCCGTGGGACGTGGACCAGGCCATGAAGCGCACGGGCCGCTTCGCGCGCCAGCTGTTCGTGCCGCCGCCGGACGCCGAGGCGCGCCGCCACATCATCGAACTCAAGCTGCGCGACATTCCGACCGAGCAGATCGACATCGATGCGCTGGCGGCAGCCACGCCGCATTATTCGGGCGCCGACATCGACGGCCTGATCGACCTGGCCAAGGAAAGCACGCTGCACGACATCCTGTCCGGCGCGCCGGAGCGGCCGATCGGCCCCACGGACATCGAATACGCGCTCGAGCAGATGCAACCTTCGACCATCGAGTGGCTGAAGACGGCGCGCAACCTGGTCCGCTACGCGGGTAGCGACGACAGCTACCGCGACGTCGAAAAATACCTGAAGAAGACCAGGTTCGCCTGATCCGGCCGCCACACTGCAGCGTCGCTGCGGCGCCGTCGCCCGTTCAGCGCACGCGGCCGCGGCGGAACAGGTTGACGATGGCCAGCAGGATCAGCGCGCCGAGGAAGGACACACCGAGCGAGGCCAGGCTGAAATCGTCGGAATTGATGGTGCCGGTGCCCAGCATCGGCGCCAGCAGCCAGCCGGCCAGCAAGGCGCCGACAATGCCGACCACGACATTGAGCAGCAAGCCCTGCTGGGCGTCGGTTTTCATGACCAGGCTGGCCAGCCAGCCCAGGATGCCGCCTATGACTATCCACAGTATCAAATTCATCTTGTTTCCCCTTGTTGTCGAGTTTGCCAGTCGATGCGTTTGCCTGCCGGCGCACTGGCCGGTCGCATGATTATCGGAAGGGCGGCCAAGAACGGCTATCGGCGCTCGTCGCAATCCTGTGTGGGAAGAATCCTAGCTCGCCGCCCGTGTGTAACAATCGGTCAGCTGGCGTACAGAGCCGGCGACCACGATGCGCCATCATCACGCACTACCTGAAGGAGCTTCATCCATGACCACGCACGTCCACCCGCCCTCGCCTTCCAGGCACCTGCCGGCCCTGGCCGGCTGGGTGCTGTTCACCTTTGCCTTTGCCGCCATCGGCGCGTTCGCCACGTCCCAGGCCGGCAGCTTTTACCAGCAGCTCGACCGTCCCGATTGGGCGCCGCCGGGCTGGCTGTTCGGCCCGGTATGGACGATGCTGTATGCGCTGATGGCGATCGCCGCCTGGCGCGTCCAGCGCAGCGCAGCCGATCCCGCCAATGTCACCGGCGCCAGGCCGGCCCTGGCGCTCTACGTGGTGCAGCTGGTGCTCAATGCGCTGTGGAGCTGGCTGTTTTTCGCATGGCATCACGGGGCGCTGGCGTTCGCCGAAATCATCGTGCTGTGGCTGGCCATCGTCGCCACCGTCGCCGCCTTCGGCCGGCGCGACCGCATCGCTGCGCTGCTGCTGGTGCCCTATCTGGGCTGGGTCAGCTTTGCAGGCGTGCTGTGCTATACCGTCTGGCAGCGCAATCCCGCCGTGCTGGGATGACGGCCTGACGCCTGCAGCCTGGTCGCGCCGCGCTCAGTGGGCGGCGTTGCCGCTGCGGCCGGGCGCCAGGTGGCGCGCCAGGATGGTAAACATCTGCTCGACATCGACCGGCTTGCCGATGAAATCATCCATGCCGGCCGCGATGCACTGCTCGCGCTCGCTGGCCATCACCCCGGCGGTCATGGCGATCACCGGCAGCGTCAGGCGTAACTCCTCGCGGATGATGCGGGTGGCGCTGAAGCCGTCCATCACCGGCATCTGCACGTCCATCAGCACCAGGTCGCAGTCGAGGCCGCGCAGTTGCGCCACCGCCTGCTCGCCGTTCTCGGCCACCGTCACACGCGCACCGGCCTGCTCCAGCAGGCCGCGCGCCACCACCTGGTTGATCGGATTGTCTTCCACCAGCAGGATACGCACGCCGGCCAGCGCGGGCTGCGTGCTGTGCGCAGGGGCGGCAGGCGCCTGCTGGGCGCAGGCGGTGTTGACCGCCTCCAGCAGGCCGATGGTGGTCACCGGCTTGACCAGGCTGGCAGCGATACGGCCGTTGGCCATGTCCTGCGCCACCCGGTCGCGCCCGCAGGCGTTGATCATGCATACCAGCGGCGTGCCGGTCTCGCGCTGCAGCGAGCACAATGGCTCCATCTGCCAGTCGGCCAGCACCGCATCGTAGCGGCGGCCGCCATGCAGCAGCGCCAGCGTCGCCGCCACGCTGTCGGCCATGTCGCAGGTCCAGCCGGCAGCGGCGATGGCCTGGGCGATGCAGTGGCGGCTGGTCGGGTGGTCGTCGGCCAGCAGCAGATGGCGCGGCTGCGCCGCCGCTGGCGGCGGGGCGGCAAGCGCGGTGGCAGCGCCCAGGGTCACGGTGAAACGGAATTCGCTACCCTCGCCCGCCCTGCTGTGCACTTCGATCCTGCCCTGCATCAATTCGATCAGGCCTTTGGAAATGGTCAGGCCCAGCCCGGTCCCGCCGAAACGGCGCGTGGTGGACAGGTCGGCCTGCGTGAACGGCGAAAACAGCCGCGCCACCTGGGTCTCGTTCAGGCCGATGCCGGTGTCCCTGACCGCGAAGCGCAGCACGGTGGCGGCGCCCGGCGCGGCCACCCGCGCCACCGTCAGCACTACCGCGCCGCGCTCGGTGAACTTGATGGCGTTGCCGACCAGGTTGACCAGCACCTGGTGCAGGCGCAGCGCATCGCCGACCAGCGCGCGCGGGACGTCGGCCTCGACCCCGATGGCCAGTTCCAGGTCCTTGTCGCCGGCGCTCACGCTCATGATGGTGGCCACCGCGTGCAATACGTCGTCGAGCTTGAACGGCGCGTGGTGCAGCTCGACCTTGCCGGCCTGCATCTTCGACAGGTCGAGAATATCGTTGAGGATGCCGAGCAGCGACTGGCCCGAGGTGCGTATCATGTCCAGGTAACGCGCCTGCTCCGGCGACACCCCGGTGCTGCCCAGCAGGTGCGCCACGCCCAGCACCGCGTTCATCGGCGTGCGCAGCTCGTGGCTCATGTTGGCGACGAAAACATCCTTGGCCGCATTGGCGGCCTGGGCCTCGCGCATCGCCGATTCGAGCTGCCGGGTGCGGTGCTCGATCAGGTTCTCCAGGTGGTGGCGGTAGCGCTGCAATTCCGAGTCCACGCCGTGCAGCGTATCGAGCGCCTGCGCCGCTTCGTGGAACGCTGCCGGCGCCAGCGCGGCGGCGGCCGGCCCGGGCCGCGCCTTGCCGCCCAGCGCCATCGCTGCCGTCGTCAGCGACCGCACCGAGCGCTCGATGCTGCGCGCAAAATGCCAGGCGATGCCGAAACCGGCGGCCGTCACCAGTGCCACGAACACCATAATCCAGGTCATGGAGTCGAACACTTCCGAGTACACGGCGCTGCGCGGCACGCCGATCACCACTGCCCAGCCGCTGTACTGCGACCGGCTGTACATCGAATACACGGGTATGCCCTCGAGCGTGGTGGCCTCGATCGCATCTTCGCGCCGCTGGCGCAGCTGCGTCATCAGGGTCGGCGAGACGTGCTGGCCCACGTATTTTTCCGCGTCGTGGGTGCGCGCCACCAGCACGCCGTTGCCATCGAAGATGCCGGTCACGCGGTCGGCCGGCAGCAGTTGCTCGCGCAGCACCTGGCCCAGCCGCTCCGGGGCGAAGGCCACCGAGATCACGTACACCACCTTGCCGTCGCGCACTACCGGCGCGTGGATGGCCGCCAGCGGACGTTTCAGCGCGCCCGCGTAAAACAGGTTGGAGATGAGCGGCCGGCCGGTCTTGAATACCTGGGCGATGCGCGCAGCGCTCAGGGCATCGGGATAGATTTCGCCGTACGGGCGGGCGGTATTGAACAGCTGGACCGAATCACGGTCGTGCAGCACCACGTTAAAGCCGGGGAATTCCGGGCGCAGCACCGCGCTGGCCTGGCGGTAGAGCGCCGCAAAATCGCGGTGGTCGATGCTGGGCGAATTGGCCAGCGCCAGGGCCACCGTGATGCCGGTATTGAGGTCGCGATCGACGGCCTGGATCAGGGCGCGCGCGGTGATCAGCGTGTCCTGCTGGATGGTCTTGCGTTCGCGAACGATGAAATTATTGGTCAGCAGCGCAATGCCGAGAATGGCCGGCAAGGCGCAGGCCCAGACCAGGCTGTAGATCTGCGAGCGGATGGTCGGCAGCCTGGCCACGTATTTCGGATCACCGTGCGGGTGATCGACTTGCTGCGACATCGAAATCCTTCCTGCGGCGTTGCTAGTCTTGCCGCAGCAAGCGACTTTAGCACACCGCGAGTCTGGATCCCAAATGCAACACCGAGGCGATGTTGCGCGCCGATGTGCGCACATTGTAGGCGGCGTCGGCCAGCGCGCGCTCCAGCGTGCACGGGCAGTTGACCACGCTGAACACGGCGTCGATGCCGTGGCCGTGGATCACGCCGGCGCCCGGCTCCAGGCTGCCGGCAATGCCGATCACGGGCTTGCCGTGGCGCTGGGCCACGCGCGCCACGCCGACCGGTGTCTTGCCGTGGATGGTCTGGCTGTCGATCCGTCCCTCGCCGGTCAGCACCAGGTCGGCATTGCGCACGGCAGCATCGAGGCCCACCGCTTCGGTGACGATTTCGCTGCCGGGACGCAGGTTGCCGTTGAGGAATACCATCATGGCTGCGCCGATGCCGCCGCCCGCGCCGGCGCCCGGCACGTCGGCCACCTGTGCCGGTTCGATGCCCAGTTCGCGGGCCACGACTGCCGCGTAGTGCCGCAGGTTGGCATCGAGCAGGGCCACCATGGCCGGGCTGGCGCCTTTTTGCGGACCGAACACGTGCGATGCACCGTGCGGGCCCACCAGCGGGTTGGTGACGTCGCATGCCACTTCGAATACGCACTCCGCGATGCGCCGGTCGAAGCCGGACAGGTCGATCCTGGCCAGCGCATCGAGCGCGCCGCCGCCGGGCGGCAGCTCGCGGCCTTGCGCGTCGCGCAGGCTGCCGCCCAGGGCTTGCACCATGCCGGCGCCGCCGTCGTTGGTGGCGCTGCCGCCGATGCCGAGCACGAAACGGCGCGCGCCCGCGTCGAGCGCGTCGCGGATCAGCTGGCCGGTGCCGTAGCTGGTCGTGTGCAGCGGGTCGCGGCGGTTGGGCGGCACCAGTTCCAGGCCGCTGGCGGCAGCCATCTCGATCACGGCCGTCTTGCCGTCGCCCATGATGCCGTAGAACGCGTCCACCGGCTCGCCGAGCGGGCCGCGCACCGGCAGTTCGACCAGGCGCCCGCCGCTGGCGTCGATCATTGCCTGCACCGTGCCTTCGCCGCCATCGGCCACCGGCACCTTGACGTACTCGGCGTCGGGAAAGATTTCGCGGAAGCCCGCTTCGATTTCGTTGGCGATCGCCATCGCGCTCAGGCTTTCCTTGAACGAATCGGGGGCGATCACGAATGTCAGAGTTTTTTGCATTGTCTTGCTCACTTCGGTTACCGGTTGACCAGGCGAGCCGGCACGCGCAGCACCAGCAGTGCGCCGAGCAGCATCACCGCCGACAGCACGTACAGCGCAGCGTCGGTGCTCTGGGTGGCGTCCTTGATCCAGCCGACCAGGAAGGGGCTGACGAAGCCGGCAATCTGGCCCAGCGAATTGATCAATGCCAGGCCGGCCGCTGCGGCAGCGCTGCCGAGGAAGGCCGCCGGCAAGGCCCAGAACATCGACAAGGCGGCCAGCGCGCCCATGGTGGCCATCGACAGGCCGACCATGACCACCAGCGGATTCGACGAGAAATTGGCGGCCATCATCAGGCCGAGCAGCCCCATCAGCATGGGCGCGCTGACATGCCAGCGGCGTTCGCGGTGCCGGTCGGCCGAGCGACCGGCCCACACCATGAACACGGCGGCAAACAGGTAGGGCACGGCGCTGAGCCAGCCGACGGTCTGGGTATCGTAGCCGAGCGACTTGATGATCGACGGCAGCCAGAAATTGATCGCATACACGCCCATCTGGATGCTGAAGTAAATCACGCCCAGCATCCAGACGCTGCCGTTTTTCAGCACATCGCCGAGCGACTGGCCCACCGTGCTGGTGGCGCGGCGCTGCTGTTCGTCGGCGTCAAGCGCGCGCTGCATCGCCGATTTTTCCTGCGTGCTGAGCCAGCCGGCCTGGGCGATGCCGTCATTGAGGTAGAAGTACACGCCGACGCCGAGCAGCACGGTCGGCAGACCTTGCAGCAGGAACAGCCACTGCCAGCCGGCCAGGCCGCCCTGGCCTGCCGAAAAGTGGGCAAGCATCCAGCCCGACAGCGGACCGCCGATCAGGCCGGAGATCGGAATCGCCGACATGAACAGCGCCATCACCTGGCCGCGCTTCTGCGACGGGAACCAGTGGGTAAAGTACAGCACCATGCCCGGGAAGAAGCCGGCTTCGGCCACCCCGGTAAAGAAGCGCAGCACGTAGAACGACGTGGGCGTGGTGACGAACAGCATGGCTGCCGACAGGGCGCCCCAGGTGATCATCATCACGGCGATCCAGCGCCGGGCGCCCAGTTTATGCAGGATCAGGTTGCTGGGCACGCCGCTGAGGACGTAGCCAATGAAGAAAATGCCGGCGCCCAGTCCATACACGGTGTTACTGAGCTGCAGCGCATCCATCATTTCCAGCTTGGCAAAGCCGACGTTGACGCGGTCCAGGTAATTGAACAGGTAGCAGACGAAGATGAACGGTATCAGGTGCCAGGCAGCTTTCTTGTACGCGCCCTCGAGTACGGCGTCCGCGGTGGCCGCGGTTGCGGGTTGGGGATGGTCCATTGCAGGTCTCCTTGTATGTTGTCGTGTCAAGCCATGTTGTCTGCCGATTATCTGGAATCGCTGCACAAAAATCATCGGCGAAATGCACGAGTGCGCGCGGCTGGCGCTGACGAAAACTGTGCAAACGCACAAAGCCGCCATAAAATAGGCATTTTGCGCGCGCCGCACCCTATGAACCTCCTCAACAGCGCCCTGGCGCAGGACATCGTCACCCGCACGATGCAGATCATCCCCTACAACGTCAATGTGATGGATGCACACGGCAGCATCGTTGCCAGCGGCAACGCTGCACGCATCGGTGAGCTGCACACGGGCGCCATGCTGGCGCTGGCCAAGCAGTTGCCGGTGGAAATAGACAGCGCCAGCGCCCGCAATATGCACGGCGCCCAGCCCGGCATCAATCTGCCGCTGACCGTCAACGGCCAGGTGTGCGGCGCCATCGGCCTGTCCGGCGCGCCCGACGACGTGCGCCAGTTCGGGGCGCTGGTGCGGCTGACGGCCGAGATGATCCTGGAACAGGCGCAACTGACGGACGCGCTGCAACGCGATACGCGCTATCGCGAGACGTTCGTGCTGCAGCTGATTGCCGGCGATCCCGCCGCCCGCGCCGGGCTGGGAGCCTGGGCGCGCCGGCTCGGCGCCGATTTCAGCCGGCCGCACGCGGTGCTGCTGCTCGAACTCGACGCACACGCGGCGGGCACGGTGGAAGCATTCGGCCAGCTCCAGCGCCTGCAGCTGCGCCTGCTGGCGCGCCTGCCGGCGGCGCTGACGGCAGCGTCGAGTTCGCACGAACTGGTCATCATCGATTTTTTCGACGGCAACGCGTCCGCCGATCCGGCAGCCTGGACCCGGCGCAAGCTCGACAGCGTGGCCGCCCTGCTCGAGGAGGAAGGCGCGCCGTCGTTTGCCCTGACGGCCGGTATTGTGCTGACCGGGCTGGACCAGGTGGCGATTTCCTACCAGAGCGCGCGCACGGCGGCGCGGATCGCCGCGCGCAGCCTCGCGCGCAATCTGGCGCGCAGCCCTGCAACTGATCCGATGAGCAAGTCGGCAAACCAGCTGGCAAGCGAGGCGACAAGCAAGCCGGCGACGAATTCCGCAGCCCGGCCGGTAGCCAACTTGTTCGACAGCTCAGCCGCCGCAGCCGCGCAGGTCGCGCCAGCCGGCGCCGGCCGCCCGCAGGCTGCGCAGGGGCAGCACCAGGGTGGACGGCGCCACAGCTACTACGAGCAGGCCTTGCCGGTCCTGCTGTCGGGCCTGGACGCCGGCTGGCAGGCCGAACAATTGCGGCAGCCGATGGCGCGCCTGCGGGCGCAGGAAAACCGGCAGGGACCGTTGCAGCGCACGCTCGACGCCTGGTTCCGGCACGACAATCACCTGGCTGCTACCGCACAGGCGCTGCACATCCACCGCAATACGCTCGACTACCGGCTGCGGCGCATCGGCGACATCACCGGACTGGACCTGGCGCGGCTCGAAGACCGCTTTCTGCTGTATGTGTCGCTGCTGCTTGCCGACGGCAGCAGCTGACCCGGCTGGTCGATAAGCATCCCGATCGGCGCGGAGATCAGAACAGTCGGCATGCGCAGCGCCCTCACCTGGCCGCGCTGGTACCAAGACTGCCTGCATCACGGCTGCCTGCATCACGGCTGCCTGTCACCGCTGCCTCCATGACGGCTGCTCGCACCAAGGCTGCGCGCACGACTGCTGCACGTGGTCCGACTCACAGCGCCTTGTAAAAGAACGTGGTGTCGCATAACGCACCGTCGGGCAGCAGGGCGTAGTTGGGCACGCTGCCGACGCGCTGCCAGCCCAGACGCTCATACAGTCGCGCCGCGCCCGGGCTGGCCGTGTCGAGCACCAGCAAGGTCTTGTGCTGGGCACGCGCTGCCTCCTCGACGCAGCGCATCAGCGCCAGACCGACGCCGCTGTTGCGCGCGCGCCGGTGCACCAGCAGCTTGGCCACGTCGGCCCGGTGCGGCTGATTTTCGGGCATGCCGGTGATCAGCTGGACGGTGCCGGCGATGCCGAGCGCATCTTCGGCCACGATCAGGGTGCGTTCGCCGTGCGCCACGCCATCGGCCACCGCTTGCCAGAAATCGGTAGCGGTCGCCGGCGCCATCGGCGCCATGAAGCTGACCGAGGCGCCGCCCGCCACGCAATCGAGCAGCACTGCGGCCAGTGGCGCGATCGCTGCGCGCGTCTGGTCGGCGTCGAGTGCGCGCACTGTGTAAGCCTCTGCCATGCTTGTCTCCCCGGGATCAAAAATTTCATCAACGCAAACGATAATTGCGAATGAGTATCATTAAGAATATACTGTCATTTTGACTGTCAAACAACAAGCCATGATACAGCGTCATCCGCCCCGTTACTTCCGCCTCGTGTTCGCCCTGCCGCTTGCATGCGCGCCCCTGTACGCTACCGCCCAGGCCGCAGACCAGCAAGTGCTGGAAGCGGTGCAGATCACCGCAGCGCGCGCCCAGGGCCTGGCGCCCAATACGGTCGAGGCGGGAAGCTTCCGCGGTTCCGACGTGATGGACGTGCCGTCCACCGTCAACGTGATCACGCGCGAGCTGCTGTCATTGCAGGCAGCGTCGGGCCTGTACGACGCCGTGCGCAATACGGCCGGTGTCACCCGCCAGCAAAACGGCGGCGACACCTGGGACCAGCTGGTGATCCGTGGCATCTCGGTGGAAAACCGCACCAACTATCGCCTGAACGGCTCGGTGCCGATCATGAACTTTTCGCAGGTACCGCTGGAAAACAAGGAGCGGGTCGAAGTGCTGAAAGGCGCGTCTGCGTTGTATTACGGCTTCACCTCGCCGGCCGGCGTGGTCAATTTCGTCACCAAGCGCGCCGGCAGCACCGATGTCAGCAGCGCCGGCGTCGCGTTCGATGACCAGGGCACGGCCATCGCCAACCTTGACCTGGGCCGCCGTTTCGGCGCGCAGCAGCAGTTCGGTGTGCGCATCAACGCCGCCGGCGGTGCGCTCGGCACGTTTCTCGACCACGTGGGCGATGGCAACCGCCGGTTCGCCTCGGCCGCGCTGGACTGGCGCGTCAGCCAGCGTCTGCTGCTCAAGGCCGATCTCGAATACGATCACCGCAAGGTGATCGAGGAAGCCGGTGTCGCCCTGCCGACCGCCGTCAACGGCGTGATCACGCTGCCGCGCGCAGTCGATCCGACGCGGCTGGTCGGCCCCGACAATGCCCGTTTTGAAACCACCAGCAAGGTTGCCGCCCTGCGCGCCGATTACGCACTGGGCGCCGGCTGGGCGCTGACGCTCGAAGGCGGCCACTCGGAAGTGGCGCGCGACCGCAACCTGGCGATTTTCCGTTTCAATAATGCGGCAGCGGTTGCCACCGGTGCAGGCCGCATCACCGGCAATATCCAGCACCTGGAGGTCGGGTCCGATCTCCTGCGGGCGGAACTGTTCGGCACCGCCGTCACCGGCCCGCTCAGGCACGAGCTGACGCTCGGCGTCAGCCGCACCGACAAGTCGCAAGACCCTATCTACCAAAGCAATTACACGATCGCCGCCCAGAATCTGTACGACCCGGTACCGGCAACCAACATCGTGTACGGCGCCCGGCCCGCCGCGCCCACCACGGCCGGACTGCAGACGCGCGACGACGGCTTGTACGCACTGGACCGCGTGACGCTGTCGCCGCAGTGGCAGGTCATCGCCGGCGTGCGCAAGGTCAGCTACCGCAGCGACCAGGGCGCCAACCACTACGATGCCGACAAGACCACGCCGATGCTGGCAGCGATCTACCGCCCGCTGGCCGACCTGTCGTTCTATGCGTCGGCAGCCCAGGGCCTGGAAGAAGGCGAAGCCGCACCGACCGGCACCGCCAACCAGAACGAACGGATGGCGCCCGGCGTGAGCAGGCAGAAGGAACTGGGCATGCGCTGGCGCACGGCCGGCGGCACGCTGGTCTCGGCGGCCGTGTTCGATATCGATCGCCCCGGCTATTACACCAATACCGCCAACGTGTTCGTGGCCGACGGCCAGCAGAACTACCGGGGCATCGAGTTGTCGACCCAGGGCCAGCTGACGCGCGCGCTGGCGTGGCAGACTTCGGCCCAGGTGCTGCGGCCGGAATTTCGCAACATCGGCCGTGCGTATGACGGCAAGCTGCCGGAAAACGCCGCCAGACAGACGGCCAGCGCCTTCCTGTCCTACGCGCTGGACACCGTCGCGCCGGGGCTGTCGGTCAACAGCGGCGCCTATTACACGGGCCGCCGTCCCGTCAACGACCTGAACCAGGCCTGGCTCGGCGGCAACACGCTGTTCGCGCTGGGCGGCCGCTACGTCGGCCAGGCGTTCGGCAAGCGCACCACGTGGCAGGTCAATGTCGAAAACCTCGGCGATAAACAGGTCTGGGCCGGCGCCGGCACCCGCCTGGCGGCCGGTGCGCCGCGCACGGTCAAGCTCAGCATGCAGGTCGATCTGTAAGCCATCGCGCCGCATCGCTGGCGCGTCCAGAGCGCAGCCGGCCACGCTGGGGTAAAATCGCGCTTTCCGGCTTCCGGGCTGGTTGTTCTCTACAGGAACTATCATCGCTTACACGCTCAACACGCTACCGCTGGACAATTCTTTTGCGTCCCTGCCGCCAGCGTTCTATACCCGGCTCATGCCCACTCCGCTGCCTGCCCCCTACCTGGTGGCAGTCAGCCAGCCGGCGGCCCAGCTGCTCGGCCTGACGGCGCAGCAGGTGGCGGACAGTCTCGACATCTTGATCGGCAACGCGGTGCCGGCCCAGGCGCAGCCGCTGGCGGCCGTGTATTCCGGCCACCAGTTCGGCGTCTGGGCCGGCCAGCTCGGCGATGGCCGCGCGATCCTGTTCGGCGCCGCCGCCACCCCGGGCGGCCCGCTGGAACTGCAGTGGAAAGGCGCCGGCATGACGCCCTACTCGCGCATGGGCGACGGCCGCGCCGTGCTGCGCTCGTCGATCCGCGAGTTCCTGTGCTCGGAAGCGATGCACGGCCTCGGCATACCGACCTCGCGCGCGCTGTCGGTTGCCGGCTCCGACCAGGGCGTGATGCGCGAAACGGTGGAAACGGCTGCGGTCGTGGTGCGCATGGCGCCCAGTTTCGTGCGCTTCGGCTCGTTCGAGCACTGGTATTACCGCAAGCAGCCGGAGCAGCTGAAGATCCTGGCCGACTACGTGATCGACCAGTTTTATCCCGAAGTGCACGCCAGCAGCAACCCGTACCAGGCCCTGCTCGAAGAAGTGACGCGCCGCACCGCCCGCCTGATCGCGCGCTGGCAGTCGGTCGGCTTCATGCACGGTGTCATGAACACCGACAATATGTCTATCCTGGGCCTGACGCTCGACTATGGTCCGTTCGGCTTCATGGAAGCCTTCGACCCCGATCACATCTGCAACCATACCGACCAGCAGGGCCGCTACAGCTACGCCAACCAGCCGCAGGTCGGCCACTGGAACTGCTATGCGCTGGCGCAGGCGCTGTTGCCGCTGATCGGCGAGCCCGAAGACGCCCAGGCCGCGCTCGATGCCTACCAGCCCGCTTTTGCAGCAGAACTCGACCTGCTGCTGCACGCCAAGCTGGGACTGACGCCGCTCGATGCACACGCCGACCACGACCGTGGGCTGTTCGACGCCATGTTCGCCCTGCTGCAGGCAAACGGTGTCGACTTCACGCTGTTCTTCCGCCGTCTCGGCGGTCTGCAGATGGCGGACGCAAGCGCCGATGCGCCGCTGCGCGACCTGTTCATCGACCGTCCGGCCTTCGATGCGTGGGCGCAGCAGTACCGCCAGCGCCTGCAGGCCGAGCACAGCGTGGATGCCGACCGCCAGCTTGCGATGAACCGGATCAACCCCAAGTACGTGCTACGCAATTACCTGGCCCAGGTCGCCATCGACAAGGCGCAGCAAAAGGATTACTCGGAAGTGACCAAGCTGCTGGCGATTCTGGAGCGGCCGTACGACGAGCAGCCCGAGCACGAGCAATACGCCGCCCTGCCGCCCGACTGGGCCAGTCACCTCGAAGTGAGTTGTTCTTCTTAAGAAAGATCTAAGCCATGACCAATAAAGTCACCAAGTCCGACGCCGAATGGCGCGCCATGCTCGACCCGATGGAATACGAAGTCACGCGCCATGCTGCCACCGAACGCGCTTTTACCGGCAAGTTCTGGGATCACCACGAGCATGGCACGTACACCTGCGTATGCTGCAACACGCCGCTGTTCCGGTCCGACACCAAGTTCGATTCGGGCTGCGGCTGGCCCAGCTACTTCGAAGCCATCGATCCGGCCAACGTGATCGAGAAGACCGACCGTTCGCATGGTATGCTGCGCACCGAAATCCTGTGCGCCGTGTGCGACGCCCACCTGGGCCACGTGTTCCCGGACGGTCCGCCGCCGACAGGTCTGCGCTATTGCATCAACTCCGCATCGCTGCGGTTCGAACCTGCATAACGAACCATCAGCCTGCTATTAAAGTGTTAATTTCCGAGGCATCATGAAATTCCTGTTCGACTTATTCCCGGTCCTGCTGTTCTTCGGCGCCTACAAGCTGGCCGGCATGCACGCCGAAGCAGCCCAGCTGCTGACCAACACCTACCTGGGCGGCATCATCTCGGGCGGCACCGTCACCGCCGAACAGGCGCCCATCGTGCTGGCCACGGTGGTGGGCATTCTGGCCACCGTGCTGCAGATCGCCTACCTGAAAGTACGCGGGCGCAAGGTCGAAGGGGTAATGTGGTTTTCGCTGGCGATGTTCGTGTTCTTCGGCGGCCTGACCATCTATCTGCACGACGAAACATTCGTCAAATGGAAACTCAGCATCGTGTACTGGTCATTCGCGCTGGGCCTGCTGATCAGCGACCTGGTTTTCAAGAAAAACCTGATGCGCAAATCGATGGGCGAATTCGTCGAATTGCCGGACGCCGGCTGGAGCCGGATCAACCTGGCCTGGATCGCCTTCTTTACCGTGATGGGCGTGCTGAACTGGTATGTCGCGTTCGTGCTCTTCAAGGGTAATACCGACGCCTGGGTCAATTTCAAGATGTTCGGCACCACCGCCCTGATGTTTGTCTTCATCATCGGGCAAACGGTCTACCTTTCGCGTCACATGAAGGAACAACCATGAATAATCTGCAGGACAGCCGCATCGAACGGATCCGCAGCCGGATGCAAGCGGCGCTGGCGCCGGTTGAATTGACGCTCGATGACGACTCCCATTTACATGCCGGCCATGCCGGTGCAGCTTCCGGTGGCGGCCATTACAGTGTCAGAATTGTTTCGTTACAATTTGAAGGGCAGAAACTCGTCACAAGACATCGACTCGTGTATGATTCCGTGAACGATATGATGCATAAAGAAATTCATGCATTGGCCATTACTGCATTGGCACCGTCCGAAGTATGATGTTGTGCCGGTTGGAGATGCAGGCTATCGGTTTCAGAAATAATCGACGATAAAAGCTGAACTAAAAAAACAGATAGCAGATCTAACTCCCTCCGCCGGTTTTCGCTCAATTTTCCCCCTACAGGAATCAATAATGACTTTCAAGCCAGCCCGTTTGCTGATTGCACTTCTCGCCGTTGCCGCCGTACCTGCATTCGCACAAAATGTTGCCGTTGTTAATGGCAAAGCCATCCCGAGCTCGCGTGTTGACGCCGTCGTCAAGCAGGTCGTCGCTCAAGGTCAGCAACCGGATTCGCCGCAGCTGCGCGAACTGATCAAGAAAGACCTGATCGGCCGCGAAGTCTTGATGCAGGAAGCCGAAAAACAAGGCTACGGCAAGAGCGCTGCCGTCAAGGAACAGATCGAAAACGCGCGCCAGCAAATCATCACCAACGCACTGGTGATGGATTACGTCAAGAAAAATCCCGTATCGGACGCCGACGTCAAGGCAGAGTACGACAAGGCCGTGGCTGCCGCGTCGGCAGAAAAAGAGTACCACGTGCGGCACATCCTGCTCGGCACCGAAGCCGAAGCCAACGACGTGATCGCCAAGCTCAAGGGCGGCGCCAAGTTCGAAGACCTGGCCAAGCAGTCGAAAGACACCGGCTCGGCAGCCAATGGTGGCGACCTGGACTGGGCGACCCCGTCGTCGTTCCCACCCGTGTTCTCGCAAGCATTCGTCAACCTGCAAAAAGGTGGCGTGACCGAGAAGCCGGTGCAAACGCCGAACGGCTGGCACGTGATTAAGGTCGATGACACCCGCGCCGTGAAACTGCCGCCGCTGGAAGAAGTCAAAGGCCAGGTACAGGAAGGCCTGATGCAGAAGAAAGTGCAAGCCTACCAGGAAGAACTGGTCAAGAAGGCAAAAGTGCAGTAATGTTATGCAGGCGGCGCCCCACTGGGCGCCGTTTTTCTAAGTCGGTAATATGCGCGCCCAAGTGCAATCTCAAGCTTTTAAAGGATTTACATAATGATGTTGAAACCAGCCCGTCTGCTGTTAGCCATGATCGCTGTTACCGCAGCGCCCGCTTTTGCTCAAAATCTCGCTACCGTCAATGGCAAAGCCATTCCGGCCGCCAAGGCAGACCAGATGGTCAAACAAGTCGTGGCCCAGGGCCAGCAACCGGACAGCCCGCAATTGCGCGAAATGGTCAAGAAAGAATTGATCGGCCGCGAAGTGCTGCTGCAGGAAGCGAATAAGCAAGGTTATGGCAACAAGCCCGACGTCAAAGCCGCCATCGATAACGCCAGCCAGAGTATTACCATCAACGCCATGCTGGCCGATTACGTGAAAAAGAATCCGGTCAAGGACGCCGATATCAAAGCCGAGTACGATAAATACAAGGCAGCCAACGGCGGCAAGGAATACCACTCGCGCCATATTCTGGTGGCCACCGAACAGGAAGCCAAGGATATTATCGCCAAGCTCAAAGCCGGCGGTAAGTTCGAAGAACTGGCCAAGGTTTCGAAAGACGGTTCCGCCAACAACGGCGGCGACCTCGGCTGGATGTCGCCAGGCAAACTGGTCAAGCCATTTGCCGATGCGATGGTGGCCCTGAAACCGGGCGCAATCACCGAAACCCCGGTCAAGACCGAGTTCGGCTATCACGTGATCAAGCTGGACGAAGCACCGCGCGATGTGCAGTTCCCACCGTTCGAGCAAGTCAAGGGCCAGATCGCCCAGCAGATGCAGCAAGGTAAAATCGCTGCCTACCGCGACGAGCTGATCAAGAAAGCCAAGGTGCAGTAAGCATCAACGCGGCAGCCCAAGGCTGCCAACGGAGCAGTAGCGCCCGGCCTCGTGCCGGGCGTTGTCGTTTACGGGTTGCCTTTCCCGCATTGGCATTCAAGCGTTATCGCTTGTTCGCGGTCGCGCACCCGTTGACGAACATCTGGTAGCGACCACAAACTGGCATGTACACGCCAGTTCCTGGCGCGCGGCGATTGTTTTGCGCGCCGACAGCGGGCGCGCAGCATTGTCAGCGTGCCCTTCTCCACCGGATGCCATAAAAAAACCGGGCCGCTGCTTGCGCAGGGCCCGGCCTGGTGATCGGCTAACGTGCGTTAGCCGATGAACTTGCGCGCATTGCGGAACATGCGCATCCATGGCGATTCCTCGCCCCAACCTGCCGGGTGCCAGGAGTGCTGGACCGTGCGGAATACCCGCTCGGCGTGCGGCATCATGACCGTGAAGCGGCCGTCGTTCGTGGTGACCGAGGTGATGCCCTGCGGCGAACCGTTGGGGTTGTACGGATAGGCTTCGGTGGCGGCGCCGCGGTTGTCGATGAAGCGCATTGCTGCCACGGCTTCGCTGACGTTGCCTGTCTGGCTGAAGTCGGCATAGCCTTCGCCGTGGGCGATCGCGATCGGCGTCTGGGTGCCGGCCATGCCCTGGAAGAAGATCGACGGCGAGTCCAGCACCTCCACCATTGAGAACCGGGCTTCGAACTTTTCCGATTTATTCGTGGTGAACTTCGGCCAGGCATGGGCGCCCGGGATCATCGATTTCAGGTTGCTCATCATCTGGCAGCCGTTGCACACGCCGAGGCCGAAACTGTCGCTGCGGGCAAAGAAGCGGGCGAACTGCTCCGACAACGCGCTGTTGAACAGGATGGTCTTGGCCCAGCCCTCGCCGGCGCCCAGCACGTCGCCGTACGAGAAACCACCGACGGCGATGATGCCCTGGAAGTCGTCGAGCCTGGCGCGGCCGGCAATCAGGTCGCTCATGTGGACGTCCACCGCGGTAAAGCCGGCCAGGTGCATCACGTAAGCGGTTTCGATGTGCGAGTTGACGCCCTGCTCGCGCAGGATGGCCACGCGCGGCCGCACGCCGGTCGCCAGGAATGGCGCGGCGACATTGTCGGCCAGGTCGAAGCCGACCTTCGGCTGCATGCCCGGATCCTGTTCGTCGAGCAGGCGGTCGTATTCGGCGTCGGCGCAGGCCGGATTGTCGCGCAGGCGGGCGATACGCCAGCTGGTCTCGCTCCACAGGCGGTGCAGCGCGCTGCGCGGCTGGCTGTAGATCAGCTTGGCGTCGCGGGTGAATTCGATCACGCCGCGGTCGTTCGGCTTGCCGATGATGTGGCTGCAGGCGCCGAGGTTGAAGCTGCGCAGCACGTCCATGACCTGCGATTTTTCCTCGGCGCGCACCTGGATCACGGCGCCCAGCTCTTCCGAGAACAGCGCGCGCAGCGTCTGCTCGTTGCGGCGCTCGGCGATCTGGCCGGCCCAGTTCTTGGCGTCGCCCTGGTCGGCGCCGTGGCCCTGCTCCAGTGTCAGGATGTCGAGGTTGATCGACAGGCCGGCACGGCCGGCAAACGCCATCTCGGCGAGGGTGCCGAACAGGCCGCCGTCGGAGCGGTCATGGTAGGCCAGCAGCTTGCCGTCGCGGTTCAGTTGCTGGATCGCTGCGAAGAAGCCTTTCAGGTCGTCCGGGCTGTCTACGTCAGGGGTTTCGTTGCCGAGCTGGTTCAGCACCAGCGACAGCGCCGAGGCGCCCAGGCGGTTCTTGCCGCGACCGAGGTCGATCAGGATGATGGCGGTGTCGCCGGCCTCGGTGTTGATCTGCGGCGTCAGCGACTTGCGCACATCATAGACCGGGGCAAAGGCCGAGACGATCAGCGACACCGGCGACAGCACGGCCTTGGCCTCGCCGTCGTCTTGCCAGGTGGTGCGCATCGACAGCGAATCCTTGCCGACCGGGATGCTGATCCCGAGCGCCGGGCACAGCTCCATGCCGACCGCCTTGACGGTGTCGTACAGCGCAGCGTCCTGGCCCGGCTGGCCGCAGGCGGCCATCCAGTTGGCCGACAGCTTGATGTCGGAAATGTCGGCGATCGGCGCGGCAGCGATATTGGTGATCGCTTCGGCCACCGCCATGCGGCCCGAGGCGGCAGCGTCGATCACGGCCAGCGGCGTACGCTCGCCCATCGCCATCGCTTCGCCCAGGTAGCCCTCGAAGCTCATGGTGGTGACGGCGCAGTCGCCGACCGGCACCTGCCACGGGCCCACCATCTGGTCGCGCACCGACATGCCGCCCACGGTGCGGTCGCCGATGGTGATCAGGAACGATTTGTCGCCCACCGTCGGCAGCAGCAACACGCGTTTGGCCGCCTCGGCCAGGTCGATGCTGGTCAGGTCCAGCGCCGGCAGCTCGCGCGCCACGTGCTGCACGTCGCGCTGCATCTTCGGCGGCTTGCCGAGCAGGACGTCCATCGGCATGTCGACCGGGTTGTTGCCCAGTTCGGGATCGATCAGCTTGAGCTGGCGCTCCTCGGTCGCGGTGCCGACCACGGCAAACAGGCAGCGCTCGCGCTCGCATAGCGCCTGGAACAGCGGCAGGCTCTCTGGTGCAATCGCCAGCACGTAGCGCTCCTGCGATTCGTTGGACCAGATTTCTTTCGGCGCCATGCCGCTCTCTTCGAGCGGAATCTTGCGCAAGTCGAAAATCGCGCCGCGCTTGGCATCGTTGGTGATTTCCGGGAAAGCGTTCGACAGGCCGCCGGCGCCGACGTCGTGGATCGAGATGATCGGATTGTCGGCACCGAGCTGCCAGCAGCCGTTGATCACTTCCTGGGCGCGGCGCTCCATTTCCGGGTTGCCGCGCTGGACCGAGTCGAAGTCCAGGTCGGCCGTGTTGGTGCCGGTGGCCATCGACGAGGCGGCCGAGCCGCCCATGCCGATGCGCATGCCGGGACCGCCGAGCTGCACCAGCAGGCTGCCGACCGGGATATCGTTCTTGTGCGTGTGCTGGGCCGAGATGTTGCCGATGCCGCCCGCGATCATGATCGGCTTGTGGTAACCGAACACGGTCGCCTCGCCGAACTGGGCGGAGACATTCTGTTCGTAGGTGCGGAAGTAGCCGCCCAGTACCGGGCGGCCGAATTCGTTGCTGAATGCGGCGCCGCCGAGCGGGCCGTCGATCATGATCTGCAGTGGCGAGGCGATGCGTTCGGGCTTGCCGTACGCCTTGCCGTCGGCATCGACCTCCCACGGCTGCACGGCGCCCGGCAGCAGCAGGTTGGAGACGGTGAAGCCGGCCAGGCCCGCTTTCGGCTTGGCGCCGCGGCCGGTGGCGCCCTCGTCGCGGATCTCGCCGCCGGCGCCGGTGGAAGCGCCCGGGAACGGCGAGATGGCGGTCGGGTGGTTGTGGGTTTCCACCTTCATCAGGGTATGGGTCAGCTCGCTGAGCGGCGCATACTCGTGGGCCGCGCCCTGCGGGAAGAAGCGCATCACGTGCGCGCCTTCCATGATCGACGAGTTGTCGCTGTAGGCCACCACCGTGCCCTTCGGCTGCAGCTGGTGGGTGTTCTTGATCATGCCGAACAGCGACTTGGGCTGCGCCACGCCGTCGATGGTCCAGTCGGCGTTGAAGATCTTGTGACGGCAATGTTCGCTGTTGGCCTGGGCGAACATCATCAGTTCGACATCGGTCGGATTGCGGCCGGCGCGCGTGAACGCGGCGTCCAGGTACTCGATCTCGTCGTGCGACATGGCCAGGCCGAGGTCGGTATTCGCCTGCTCCAGCGCGGCAGCGCCCCTGCCGATCACATCCACCGTTTCCAGCGGCTTCGCGTCGAGCGTGCGGAACAGTCCGGCCGCTTCGTCCGGGTGGCGCAGCACCGATTCGGTCATGCGGTCGTGCAGCAGGCCGGCCACGGTCTGCACGTCGTCCTCCGACAGTTTTTTCGGCGCGCCGATGCTGCTGCCGAGTATGCCGCTTTTGAGGTTGATGCGGAACGCGATGCCGCGCTCGACGCGCCGGATGTCGGTCATGCCGCAGTTGTGCACGATGTCGGTGGCCTTCGACGCCCACGGCGAAATGGTGCCGAAACGCGGGATCACGAAGAACTCCTCGACCGCACCTTCCGCATTGTCTTCCCGGGCCGGCTCGCCGTAGGTCAGCAGCGCGCCGAGGCGGCTGGTATCCTCGGCCGACAGCGGCTGGGCGGCATCGATGAAGTGGACATAGCGGGCCTGGACTGCGGCAACCTGGGGAAGCACGGCTTGCAGTTGATTTAACAGGCGTTGGCTGCGGAAAGCGGACAGGGCATTGGAGCCCGGAAGTATCAACATGATTGAGAGGTCGTTGATGCAGCGTGGCTGCGGATTAAAAGATCAAGGCGGGTCAAAGCGGGTGAAAGCGGCGAAAATTAAACACGGGCTACAGCTTGCAGAAATCCTTTTGCGCGCATTATACCCGTTCCCACCCTGCGGAGACAGCGCCAGAATGCCGGCTGCCACGTCCATGAAGTATTCGCCAAGCAACGTTTAAAGCTGAAAACAGCGCCGTTTCGGGCAAAAATGCATGATCGCGGCGCCGTTCGGGTATGCTGGGATCACCTGAACGGATGGAAAACATGGCTGAATATGGCTGAATATGGCTGACTATGGCGGACTATAGCGAACTGTCGGTACTGATCGTGGACCCGAACCCGGGCATGCGCGGCAGCCTGCACAATATGCTGAACCAGTGCGAGATCACCCGCATCGAGTATGCGGTCGGTTCCGGCACGGCCATCCGCCAGCTGAGCAAGCGCCAGTTCGACATCGTGTTGTGCGAGTACGACCTTGGCAACGGCAACGAGAACAGCGGCCAGGATGGCCAGCAGCTGCTGGAAGACCTGCGCCACCACCGCCTGATTGCGCCGTGGAGCATCTTCATCATGATCACGTCCGAAGGCGTGTACAGCCGCGTGATCGGCGCGGTGGAGCTGGCGCCCACCGATTACGTGCTCAAACCGTTTACCGTCGATGCCCTGCTGCAGCGCATCCGCCGTGCCGTCGAGCGGCGCGACATCTTCTGGCCCGTCTACCGGCAGGTGGCGGCCGGCGATGTCCGCGCCGCGATTGCCAGCTGCCGGGAAGGCGAACAGGCCAATCCGCGCTACGGCGCCGATTACGCCCGCCTGCGCGCCGAACTGCTGGTGTCGATCGACGATCTTGCCGAAGCCGAATTCGTGTACCAGGCACTGCTGCTGACCCGCCCCACCGCCTGGGCCAGGCTGGGCCTGGCGCGCTGCCAGTTCGGCCTGGGCAAGCTGGCGGAAGCCCAGCAAACCCTGACCGCGCTGCTGCAGGAGCACCCCAGCTTCATGGCGGCCTACGACGTGCTGGCGCGCACCCTGCAGGCGCTGGGCCAGCAGCAGTCGGCCAAAAAGGTGCTCGAAGACGCGGTCGAGATTTCACCGCACATGGTGCGCCGGCTGCGTCACCTCGGCGAGGTGGCCTACGCCAGCGGCGACGTCGGCGCAGCCGAGCGGGCATTCAAGCAGGTGGTGTCGAAGGCGCGGTATTCCGAGTTCCGCGATCCCGAAGACCATCTCAAGCTGGTCAAGACGCTGGTCAAGAAGGGCGACGCCCACCAGGCCGGCAACGTGATCCGCGACATGGAGCGCTCGCTGCGCAGCAATGCCGACACCGAGACCTGCCGCGCCATCGCGGCCGGCATGGTGCAGCAGATGGTCGGCAACCTCGGCGCTGCGGCGACCGAACTGACGCTGGCCGTCAACAACCTCGGCAACACGCGCAGCCTGTCGAGCGGCCTCAAGCTCGACCTGGTGCAACGCTGCCTCGATGTCAAGCTCGACCAGCAGGCATCGTCGGTGATGCTGGACCTGATGAACGACGACGCCAGCGGCGTGTCGATGGACGAGGCGGTCGCGGTATTCGAACAGGCCGGTCGCCACGACCTGGCGCAGGGCATGGGCGAGCAGATCAGGATGCAGGTCGGCGAACTGCTGGCCCATGCGGCGGAAAAACGCGCGCAGGGCGACTTGCGCGCAGCGCTGGACGCCCTCAACGCCGGCCTGCGCAAGGCCCCGGCCAACATGGCGCTGCTGCCGGCCACCGCCTCGGCCATGCTCGGGCAGCTCGACGCGGCCGGCTGGGAAGCGCCATTGGCCGACCAGGCCGCCTACCTGATCGAGCGCATGCGCAAGATTGACGCCAGCCACCCGGCACTCGACGCGCTGGTGGCGCAGTACCAGCACACCCAGCGCAAGTACGGCATCGCCACGTCGGCCTGAGTCATTTCACGGCAAGACCGTGCCGTAGCCGCCCCCGCCCGGGGTTTCGATCACGAAGACGTCGCCGGCCGCCATGTCGGCCTTGCCGATGTGGCCCAGCTGCTCGACCGCACCGTCCGCCCGCAGCACGGTGTTGCGGCCCAGCGCGCCCGGGTGGCCGCCGGCCATGCCGAACGGCGGGTAAATGCGGTTGTTGGACAGGATCGCTGCCGTCATCGGTTCCAGGAAGCGCACGGTGCGCACGCCGCCGTCACCGCCGCGCCACTGGCCGGCGCCGCCGCTGCCGGCGCGGATGCGGTAGCTCTCGAGCCGGACCGGGAAGCGGAATTCCAGGATCTCGGGATCGGTCAGGCGCGAGTTGGTCATATTGGTCTGCACCACGCTCACGCCGTCAAAGCCGGGGCCGGCGCCGGAGCCGCCGCTGATGGTCTCGTAATACTGGTGCCGGGCGTTGCCGAACGTGAAATTGTTCATCGTGCCCTGGGCCGCCGCCATCACGCCCAGGGCGCCGTACAGCGCGTTGGTGATGCAGGTCGAGGTTTCGACGTTGCCCGAGACGACCGAGGCCGGGTAATGGGGATTGAGCATGGAACCGGGCGGTATCACCACGCGCAGCGGCTTCAGGCAGCCGGCATTGAGCGGGATGTCGTCATCGACCAGGGTGCGGAACACGTACAGCACGGCCGCCATGCACACCGCCCACGGCGCGTTGAAGTTGTTGTCGAGCTGGGGCGAGGTGCCGGTGAAGTCGATGGTGGCGCTGCGCGTGTCGCGATCGACCGTCACGGCGACCTCGATGCGGGCGCCGTTGTCGAGCTGCAGCCGGTAGCTGCCGTCGTGCAGGGCGCCGATCACGCGCCGCACCGCCTCTTCCGCGTTGTCCTGCACGTGGCCCATGTAGGCGCGCACCACATCGAGGCCGAAATGGTCGACCATCTTGCGCAGTTCGTCCACGCCCTTCTGGTTGGCGGCCACCTGGGCGCGCAGGTCGGCCAGGTTCTGGTCGGGATTGCGCGCCGGGTGGCGCGCACCGGCCAGCAGCGCCCGCGTTTCCGTTTCGCGCAGCCGGCCGCCGTCCACGCCGTCCACCAGCTTGAAATTGCTGATCAGGACGCCCTCTTCATCGATCGTGCGCGAGTCCGGCGGCATCGAGCCGGGCGTGGTGCCGCCGATGTCGGCGTGGTGGCCGCGCGAGCCGACGTAGAACAGGATCTCGCTGCCGGCCGCGTCGAACACGGGCGAGATCACCGTCACGTCGGGCAGGTGGGTGCCGCCGTTGTAAGGATCGTTGAGCATGAACACGTCGCCGGGCCGCATGCGGCCGGCATTGTCGCGCATGACGGTCTTGATGCTCTCGCCCATGGAGCCGAGGTGCACCGGCATGTGCGGCGCGTTGGCGATCAGGTTGCCGTCGGCGTCGAAGATCGCGCAGCTGAAATCGAGCCGCTCCTTGATGTTGACCGAGTACGCGGTGTTTTGCAGCCGCAGTCCCATCTGCTCGGCGATCGACATGAACAGGTTGTTGAAAATTTCGAGCATGACCGGGTCGGCGCTGGTGCCGATCGCCCGCTGCGCCGGCAGCGCCACCACGCGGCGCAGGACCAGGTGGCCGTGCGGCGTGGCCTCGGCGCGCCAGCCCGCTTCGACGATGGTGGTGGCGTTGGCCTCGGCGATGATGGCCGGGCCGTCGATGACGGCGCCGGCCGCAATGTGCGCGCGCTGGTACAAGCCAGTTTGCAACCACTGGCCGCCGACGTACATCGGCACCGTCGCAGCCGGAACCGGAGCCGCTGCCGTCCGTGGTGCGGGCGGCGTTTCAGGCGGCGCGTCGGACGCGCCGACCGCCTCCACCGACACCGCTTCCACGATCAGCGCCCTGCCCTCCATCAGGAACGAGTAGCGCTTGCGGTAGGCCGCTTCGAACCGGGCGCGCATGCTGTCGATGCCGTCGATGCCGTCGATGCCGTCGCTCCGGTCGTACAGCACGATCAGGGCGGTGTCGGTGCCCTCGTAGCGCAGGTGGATGCGCTCGATCAGGGTGATGCGCTCGGGCGCCACGCCCTGGTGCAGCAGATCGGCGTCAGCCTGCCGGCCCAGCGCGTGCAGCCGCGCTTCGAGTTCGGGCAGCGCAGCGGGATCGAGCCGCGCTTCCACTGCGGCCTCGCGCATGCTGGACTGGTCGGCCAGTCCCATGCCGTAGGCCGACATCACGCCGGCCAGCGTGTGCACGAACACCGTCTTCATGCCCAGCGCATCTGCCACCTGGCAGGCGTGCTGGCCGCCGGCGCCGCCGAAGCTGGTGAGCGCGTAGCCGGTCACGTCGTGGCCGCGCTGCACCGAGATCTGCTTGATCGCGTTGGCCATGTTGCCGACTGCGATATCGAGGAAGCCTGCGGCCACCTTCTCGGGCGTGGTGGGCTTGCCGGTGGCGGCGGCAATGCGCGCCGCCAGCTCGACGAAGCGCACCCGCACCGTCTGCGCGTCCAGCGGCTGGCGGCCGTCGGCGCCGAACAGGTGCGGGAAGTGCTCGGGCTGTATCTTGCCCAGCATGACGTTGCAGTCGGTGACCGCCAGCGGGCCGCCGCGCCGGTAGCTGGCCGGTCCCGGGTTGGCGCCGGCGCTGTCCGGGCCCACCCGGTAGCGGCTGCCGTCGAAGTGCAGCAGCGAGCCGCCGCCGGCAGCCACCGTGTGGATGCTCATCATCGGCGCGCGCATGCGCACGCCGGCCACCTGGGTCTCGAACACGCGTTCGAACTCGCCCGAAAAATGCGACACATCGGTGGAGGTGCCGCCCATGTCGAAGCCGATCACCTTGTCGAAACCGGCCAGCTGGCTGGCGCGCACCATGCCGACGATGCCGCCGGCCGGCCCGCTCAGGATGCTGTCCTTGCCCTGGAAGGCGCGCGCATCGGTCAGGCCGCCCGACGACTGCATGAACTGCACATTCACGCCCGGCAGCTCGGATGCCACCAGGTCCACGTAGCGGCGCAGGATCGGCGACAGATAGGCATCGACCACCGTGGTGTCGCCGCGCGCGACCAGCTTCATCAGGGGACTGGCCTGGTGCGACACCGAGACCTGGGTGTAGCCGATGGCGCGCGCGGCGTCCGCCACGCGGTTCTCGTGCGCGTGGTAGCGGTAGCCGTGCATGAAGACGATGGCCAGCGACCGCAGGCCACGGTCGTAGGCGGCCTGCAACGCGGCACGGGCTGCCGCCAGGTCGAGCGGCACGACCGTGTCGCCGTGGGCGCCGATGCGCTCGTCAACCTCGATCACCTCCGTGTACAGCAGCTCGGGCAGCACGATCTGGCGGTCGAACAGGCGCGGACGGTTCTGGTAGGCGATGCGCAGCGCATCGCCGAACCCGCGCGTGATGGCCAGCACGGTCGGTTCGCCCTTGCGCTCGAGCAGCGCGTTGGTGGCCACCGTGGTGCCCATCTTGACCGCGGCGATCCGTTCGACCGGGATCGCCTCGTGCGCCGCCACGCCGAGCAGCTGGCGGATGCCGGCGATGGCGGCATCGGCATAGTATTCGGGATTTTCGGAGAGCAGCTTGAGCGTGCGGAGCCTGCCGTCGGGCGCCAGCGCCACGATGTCGGTAAAAGTGCCGCCACGGTCGATCCAGAATTGCCAGTCCATCCCTGCCTCGTCTCGATGCTCGAAGCCGCCATTGTAGTGCGTGTTCGGTCAGCCACCCAACACAAGATGCGCGCTGGCCGGTGCTAAGATGAGGCGATGAAACCACTTTACTGCACCGCCGACATCCGCGCCGTCGAACGCGCGGCCGCTGCCACTTTGCCCGAGGGCGCCTTGATGCGCCGTGCCGGACAGGCCGCCGCCGCACTTGCCCGCACGCTGCTCGCTCCCGCTGCATCCTCGGCGTCGGCTGCAGCTGCCACGCCGATACTGGTGCTGGCCGGTCCCGGCAACAACGGCGGCGATGCGCTCGAAGCCGCAGCGCTGCTGGCCGAGGCAGGCCTGCCTGTCACCGTGCTGCACAGCGCGCCGGCCGGCGCGCAGTCGCCCGAGCGCACGGCAGCCTGGCAGCGGGCGCAACGCAGCGCCGCACGCCTCATCGCGCTGACGTCGGCCGAGGCGCAGTCCCTGATGCAGTTCGAGGTGCAGGCCGCTCGGCGGACAAATGCGCAGTCAGGAAGGCAGGACACTGCGCAGCCTGTTATGCAGGACGATGGCCAGGCGATGACGCAGCCCGCCAGGCCTCGCGATGTACAGCCCGCCGCACGGTCCCGTTGCGACAGCCGCCAGTCCCGCGCCGACGGCTGGGGGCTAGTGATCGACGGCCTGTTCGGCATCGGGCTGACGCGCCCGATCACCGGCGCGGCGCGCGACCTGGTGCAGGCGGTCAACCGGCTCGGGTGCCCGGTCCTGGCGCTGGACGTGCCGAGCGGGCTCGATGCCGATACCGGCGCCGTGGTCGGTCCCAATGGCGTCGCGCTGCGCGCCAGCCATACCCTCACCTTCATCGGCGACAAGCCGGGCCTGCACACCAACGAGGGGCGCGATCACGCCGGCGTGGTCGCGGTGGCGCCACTCTTGGCGGAGCAGGACCGGCATGGCGACGCGGCGTTGCCGTCGCTGCCCCCCGCGCGGATGCAGCTGAACCAGGAGGCCTTGTTCCGGCCGCACCTGCACGCGCGCCGTCACAGCGGTCACAAGGGCACTTACGGCAGCGTGGCCGTGATCGGCGGCGCTCACGGCATGCGCGGCGCGCCCATTTTGTCCGCGCGCACCGCGCTGCACGCCGGTGCGGGACGGGTCTATGTGCTGTACCCGGACGACGCGCTGCCGGCCGACAGCGGCCAGCCGGAACTGATGTGCCGCCTGGCCGAAGGTTATGACCTGGACCAGGCAACGCTGGCCATCGGTCCCGGTCTCGGCGACTCGGCCATGGCCACCGGGCTGTTGAAGCGCGCCATTGCCAGCAGCAGCGCGCTGCTGATCGACGCGGACGCCCTCAACCTGCTGGCCCGCGATACCTCGCTGCAGACGGCCGTTGCCCGCCGCAGCGATAGCGCTGGGCGCGTCGGTCAGACCGGGCACACCGACGCCGCCAGCCGAGCCGGCGCTACCGCGCAAGCCGGGCACACCCCGCAACCCGCCCAACCTGCACATCCCGCACACCCTGCACGCCCCGTCCAACCTGCACACCCTGCACCGGCGCGCCCGGGTCGACATGACCGGCCCGCTCACGCCACCGTGTTGACGCCCCACCCGCTGGAAGCGGCGCGCCTGCTCGGCGTCGAGGTGGCGGCCGTGCAGGCGGACCGGGTGGCGGCCGCCCGCACGCTGGCAGCGCGGCTGCAGGCAGTGGTGGTCTTGAAGGGTTCGGGCACGGTGATTGCCGCCCCCGACGGCGATTGCGTGATCAACCCCACCGGCAACCCGGCGCTGGCCACGGCCGGCACCGGCGACGTGCTGTCCGGCTTGTGCAGCGCCCTGCTGGCGCAAGGCTGTCCGCCATGGCCGGCCGCGCTGGCGGCCGTATGGCTGCACGGCGCGGCGGCAGACCATCTGGTCGAGACGGGCATCGGACCGGTCGGCATGACGGCCGGCGAACTGATACCGGCGATCCGCCGCCTGCTCAATGACCAGGTCAATGGGATGGTCAATCGCCAGGTCAGCTGAGCGGCCACGCGACGCTGCACCACCCGGCCGCGGCGCAGGCAAGCACCACCAGCCACGGCGGCAGCCTCCACCAGCTCAGCGCGGCCAGCGCCAGGGCCGCGAGCGCCAGGTCCGGCCAGGCGTGGATGGCGCCGGTCCATACGGGATCGACCAGCGCCGCCAGCAGCACGCCCACCACGGCGGCGTTCATGCCCGCCAGCGCGCCCTGCGCGCGCCGGCTATGTCTCAGGTGGTGCCAGAACGGCAAGGCGCCGGCCAGCAGCAGGAAGGATGGCGTGAAGATCGCCAGCAGGCACATCGCGCCACCGAGCCAGCCCGCCGGCGCGATCGTCGCCGCAGCGCCCAGGAATCCGGCAAACGTGAACAGCGGCCCGGGCACCGCCTGCGCCAGACCGTAGCCGGCCAAAAAGGTCTGCTGATTCACCCAGCCGGTGGTCACCACCTCGGCCTGCAGCAGCGGCAGCACGACGTGCCCGCCGCCGAACACCAGGGCACCGCTGCGGTAGAACGCTGCCGCCATGGCCAGCGGCGGCGCCTGCAGGTCGCGCGCGGCCATCGGCAAGCCGACCAGCAGCAGCACGAACAGCAGCAGCCATAGGACGCCGGCGCGCCGGCTGAGCGGCGCCGGCTGCTGTTCGCCAGCGCCCGCTGTGGCTGGCGTCACCGACAGCCGGCGCAAGCTGCCCAGGATGCCCAGGATGCCCGCCGCGGCAATCACGAGCACCTGCCCCCACGCCGACGGCACCAGCACCACGCAAGCGGCGGCAGCGGCCATCAGCAGCACGCGCGGCACGTCGGTGCACAGCTTGCGGCCCATGCCCCACACCGCTTGCGCGACGACCGCCACGGCGGCCACCTTCAGGCCGTGCAGCACGCCGGCCGGCAACCACGCGCCATGGCTGGCCATGCCGGTTGCGCAGCCGATCAGCAGCACGGCCGATGGCAGCGTGAAGCCGGCCCAGGCGCCCAGTGCGCCGGCGTAACCGGCGCGCGCCAGGCCCAGCCCCATGCCGACCTGGCTGCTGGCCGGTCCGGGCAGGAACTGGCACAGCGCCACCAGGTCGGCGTACGCGGCCGGCGTGAGCCAGCGCCGCCGCACAACGAATTCATCGTGGAAGTAGCCGAGGTGGGCGACCGGGCCGCCGAACGAGGTCAGGCCCAGGCGCAGGAATACCAGGAAGACGCCGAAGCCGGCAGCGAGCGCATCCATGATCGCGTGCACGCCGCCCGTCACACCGGGCGCAGCGGCTTCACCGGCGCACCAGGTCGGCTTCGATCGCTTTCAGGAAGGCGCGCTGCGACCATTCGAGGTCATTGACCGCGATGGCGGGCGTGTAGAACGTGGTCACGCTGCGCGGGCGGTTCACCACCACCCTGGACGGCACGATCACCGAGGCCAGGCCCGACTTGAGCGGTTCGAGCCGGATGCCGGTGTACGACGAATCGGCCGCGCTGGGCGCACCGATCCGCTTGGTGTTGGGGAACAGCGAGAACACGTCGAGCGCTTCGAGGCAGGCGCCGGTGCACTGGCCCGGCACCACCACGTACACGGGCCGGGTCAGCGGCGGCGGATCGCCGGGCAGGTTCTCGGCGCGGTCGCTGTCGCTGACCGCGTCGCGGCGGGCCGGATCGGGATAGAATTTTTCATCGCGCGACTGGGCCGCCAGCATGCCCTGGCTGATGACGGCCGGGTCGTAGCCGAGCTGGCTGCGCTGCTTGTCGGTCAACTGGGCCGATTCGAACGACGTGTAGGCGATATTGCCGAACGAGGCGCGCCACAGCACGGCCTGCCGCGCCTGCGCCACCTTGACGCGGCGGTTCACGCGCGCCTCGCCCCACAGTGTCCGCGCCAGCTTCAGCGCCCAGCCGGCGTCGCCGCCCTGGTTGCCGCGCAGGTCGATCACCAGCGCATCGGCCTCGAGGTAGCGCGGGCGGCTGGCCTGGGCTTCGGCCAGCATGGCGTGGTAAGCCGCGCGTTCGGTCTCGCCGGGCTGGAACGTGGGCAGCGCGAACCAGTACAGTTTGGGGCGCGGGGTGCTGATGCCGATCGGCTGGGTCACGCCGTTGAAGCTGTCGTCGCGCAGGCGCCGCGCCGCGTCGTCCATGGCGCGCCAGCTCAGCGTGATGCGCGATTCGCGGCCCTCGTCGATGAAGATGCACTGCACCGGCAGCGTGATGAAGGGGTTGCCCTGGTCGATGAAGACATCGGGCGCAAAGGTCCACCACGGGCCGGTGCCGCCGCTGCGCTGGCCGAAACCGAACACGTTGGTCTCGACCAGCTGTGCGATCGGCTTGCCGTCGCAATCGGCAATGCGCGCGCCGACTGCCGGACCGCCGGGCGTGGTGGCGGCCACGAACATGTTGTCGCCGCGCCAGGCCGTGATGAAGCCGGGCCAGCGCGGCGGTGCGGGCGGCATGTCCTTGAGCACCACCCCGGCGCGGCCATCGCCGAGCAAGGCGTTGAAGTGCTGCAGCGCTGCCGCGTAGCCGGCCGCATCGCGCACCCTGGCAGCGAGCGCATGCCCCCCTTCGCGCGCTTTCTCGAGGTTGCGGGCAAAGTCCGGGTTGGCCGGATCGACCGTGCCCGGATGGTCGTCCAGCGTGGTCAGATAGGCCGCTTCGACATCGGCCACGGCAGCCTGGCGCCACTGCTCGGCGCTCATCGTGGGCAATGCTGGTGCCGCAGCGGCTGCCGCTGGCCGCGATCCCTGCGCAAACGCGCCGGCGACGGCCAGGGCCAGCACGGCGCCGACCGCGCCGGTGCGCCAGCGCGCGCGGAATTTGATAGCGTTGTTATTCGTGGTATCCATGCGTGTTCCCCTGCTCACACCAGCCGCCCGGCGGCGATGGTGATCGTGCGGCCGCAGCGCGCGGCCATCGATTGATCGTGCGTGACCAGCACCAGTGTCGAGCCGTGCTGGCGATTGAGCTCGAACATCAGTTCGATCACGGCGTTGCCGGTAGCGGCGTCGAGGCTGCCGGTCGGCTCGTCGGCAAACAGCAGCGGCGGCGCGCCGACGAAGGCGCGCGCCAGCGCCACGCGCTGCTGCTCGCCGCCGGACAGGTACTTCGGATAATGCCGGAGCCGCGAGGACAGGCCCACACGCGCCAGCATGGCTTCGGCCCTGGCGCGCGCGTCCGCCGCGCCGGCCAGTTCCAGCGGCAGCATGACGTTTTCGAGGGCAGTCAGATGCGCCAGCAGCTGGAAAGACTGGAACACGAAGCCGAGCTTTTCCTTGCGCAGCGCGGCGCGGCCGTCTTCATCGAGCGCATAGATATCGACGCCGTCGAGCAGTACCTTGCCGGCGCTTGGCGCATCCAGCCCTGCCAGCAAGCCCAGCAAGGTAGACTTGCCGGAGCCCGAGGCGCCGACGATGGCAAGCGTCTCAGCCCGTTGCACGGTAAAATCCACCTCATGCAGGATCGTCAGTTCGCCGCTGGCGTCCGCCACGCGCTTGGCAAGACCGCTGACGACGATGGCGGCCGGGCCGGGCAGCTGGCCCGCCGCAGCGCTGGCGCGCCCATCGGCTGCAGGAAATCCGGGACCATCCGGCACAAATTTGGAAGACGCTTGAGGAAAATCTGGCATGCGCGATATGGTAATGAAGTTAGCAAAAAAACTGAGTGTACACGCAGCAGCTGCCTGCCTGATGCTGGCGGCAGCGGCGAGCGCTTATTCTGCACCAAAAACAGTCCTCGTGCTCGGCGACAGCCTGTCTGCCGAATACGGCCTGGCCCGTGGCACGGGCTGGGTGGCGCTGGCCGACAGAAAGCTCAAACAGCAGAAAATCGATGCCGAGCTGGTCAACGCCAGCGTCAGCGGCGAGACCACCAGTGGCGGGCGCTCGCGCCTGCCGGCGCTGCTGGCCAAGTACCAGCCGGCGCTGGTGGTGATCGAACTGGGCGCCAACGATGGCTTGCGCGGCTTGCCGGTGGCGGCCGCCCAGGCCAACCTCCAGGCCATGGCCGACGCTGCCGGCAAGTCTGGCAGCAAGGTCATGCTGATCGGCATGCGCATTCCGCCCAATTACGGCCGCGATTATGCCGACAAGTTCTACGCCATGTACGGCACGCTGAGCCGTGAGCTGAAAGCGCCGCTGGTGCCGTTCATGCTCGACGGCGTGGCCGACAAACCGCAGCTGTTCCAGCCCGACCGCCTGCATCCGCTGGCCGAGGCCCACCCCGTCATTCTCAACAATATCTGGCCCGTGCTGGAAAAAGCGATCAAGGCAAAATGAAATATCCGGAAGTGCTCGGCATCGCCGAGGTGTTGCCCCAGCTGGCCAGCTTCGACGCCATCATCGACGCCCGCAGTCCCTGCGAGTATGCGCAAGACCACCTGCCCGGCGCCATCAACGCCCCGGTGCTCGACGACGAGCAGCGCATCCGCGTCGGCACCATGTACAAGCAGGTCGGATCGTTCGAAGCCAAGAAGCTGGGCGGCGCCCTGGTTGCCAGGAATATCGCCGACCACATCGAGCAGCTGTGGCTGGCGCACCCGCGCGAATGGCGCCCGCTCGTCTATTGCTGGCGCGGCGGCAACCGCAGCGGCGCCATGGCGCACATCCTGTCCAAGATCGGCTGGCCCGTGGTCCAGCTCGAAGGCGGCTACAAGGCCTTCCGCGCCGAGGTGAATGCGGCACTGGAGCAGGCGCCGCAACTGCGCTTCAAGGTCATCTGCGGCACCACGGGCAGCGGCAAGAGCCGCCTGCTCGAAGTGCTGGCCGCGCACGGCGCGCAGGTGCTGGACCTGGAACAGCTGGCCGCCCACCGCGGCTCGGTGCTCGGTCACCTGCCCAGCCAGGCGCAACCGAGCCAGAAAGCTTTCGAGACCCGCATCTGGGACTGCCTGCGCCGCTGCGATCCGGCGCGGCCCGTGTTCGTGGAATCGGAAAGCAAAAAGGTCGGCAACCTGCGCGTGCCGGCCGCGCTGATGGACGCCATGCGCGCCTCGGACTGCATCGCGCTGACCCTGTCACGGGGCGACCGCGTGCGCCTGCTGATGGAAGACTACGCGCACTTCCTGGTCAGCCCCGCCACGCTCAATGCCCAGCTCGAACACCTGACCGCGCTGCACGGCAAGGAAAAAATCCGGCGCTGGCAGGCCATGGCCGACAGCGGCGCCATGCCGCAACTGGTCGACGAGCTGCTGGCCGAGCACTACGACCCGGCCTACCTGCGCTCGATCGACCGCAACTTCGTCCGCTACGAACAGGCGCTGCCGCTGACACTGGCCGATATCGGCGCCGCCGATTTTGCCCAGGGCGCGCGCTACCTGATCGACACCGTCGCCTAGCCACCCGGCAGACGAAAAAAAGCCGCGTATAAAACGCGGCTTTTTTTTGGATGGTGCTGTTGAGGCTCCCTTTTATTCCTTCACTTCGGTCACCGTGGCAGTGGCGATCGGCTTGAGGATCTTGACCTTGGCGCGCTGCTTGAGCAGCTCGATGTACTCGTACATCTCCTGCTGGGCAATGATGGTGCCGATCTGCTCGGCTTCCTGCTTGCGGCGCTCGGCGTCCTGCTGGGCCGGCTGCTGCACTTTGCCGATGCGGTACACGGCGTAGCCCATGCCCGGCAAGTCCACGCCCACGTAAGCTGGCAGCTTGCTGGTGTCGGCTTTCATCACGTCTTGCAGCGCCACGCCGTTCAAGCCTTCGGGCTTGCTGCGCGACACCAGCTTGGCGGGACCGAAGCCGGCAGCGTCACCGGACTTCTTGGCGGCAGCCAGTTTCTCGGCGCCGGCCTTGGCGGCCAGCTTGGCCGCTTCTTCCATCGTCACGCGCTGGCGGATGGCCGCATCGACTTCGGCCAGCGGACGGCGCGACGCCGGTTTGAAGTCGACGATGCGGCCGGCCACCAGCGTGCTCGGCGCGGTTTCGACGGCTTCGGTGTTGGTCTTCTTGGTCAGCGATTCGTTCGAGAACAGCGCGGTAAGGAACTTGGCGTTGTTATACGGCGCCTTGCCCGCCTGCGGCGATGGTACACGCGAGACATTGCTGGCGGTTTCGATTTTCAGGCCCAGCTTGTCGGCGACCGGCTTCAGGCTGTCCGCCTGCTCGTAGACGGTGTTGGTGAAGGTTTCCGCCATCTCCGAGTATTTCTTCGATGCCTGCGACGCTTTCAGGGCATCGGCCACTTCGGTCTTGACCGATTCCAGCGGCTTGACCACGGCAGGCTTGAGCGCGGTCACGGTCAGCACGTGGAAACCATAATCGGACCGGACCGGATCGCTGATCTCGCCCTGCTTGAGTTTCATAACGACCGCTTCCAGCGGCGCCGGTAGGCTGCCCTTTGTCACGATATCGAGGTCGCCGCCCTGCTCGGACGTCGGATCCTGCGATTTTTCCTTGGCCACCTTGGCGAAGTCGCCCGGCGCCTTGCGCAGTTCGGCAGCGATGGCATCGGCCTTGGCCTTGGCGGCAGCCACGTCGGCAGCGCTCGCATCTTTTTTCACGGCGATCAGGATGTGGGCGGCGCGGCGGCTTTCCGGTACGGTGAACGCGGCCTGGTTGGCGTCGTAATACTTGGCGATGTCCGCGTCGGTAATTTTTACCTGGTTCAGCACGGCTTCGTTGTTGAGCACCACGTATTCGATGCGGGCCTGCTCCGGCACTTCGAAGAACTTGGCGTTCTTGTCGTAATAGGCTTTGACCATGGCGTCGGTCACCTTGACCTGCGGCACGAAATCGGTGACCGGCAACATCAGTTCCTGGACTTCGCGTTCCTGCGAACCGATGTTCGACAGCGCGGTGGCCACCGTGCGCGGGGCGAAACCGGTATTTTGCACGGCGCCGCCCAGCTGTTGCAGGGCCATGTCGCGGCGCATGCGCGCATCGTTCATGGCCGGCGTCAGGCCTTGCGACGCCAGGATGGCCTTGTAGCGCTCCATGTCGAAATTGGCGGCGCCGCCGAACAGGTCGATAATGGCGCGTTGCAGCTGGCCATCGCTGATGGTGAGGTTGGAACGCGTGACTTCGGCGCCGATGGCGCGCTCGGCGATCAGCTGGTCGAGGATGTTTTGCTTGAACTCGGGCGTATCGAACAGTTTCTGGTCGAACTGCTGGCCCATGCGCTGGCGGTAGTTGTCGAGCGCGTTACGCAGGGCATTGTCGAACTCCTGCTGGCTCAGCGGTTGACCGCCGACCTTGGCAATGGTGGTGGCGGCATCACCGAAACCTTTGTAGCTTTCCAGACCGACGAGGGCAAACGACGGGACGATGATGATCGCCAGGAGAATCTGCATCAAACGTTGATGATTACGAATAAATTCAAACATGGTCAGCCAATTCGGATTGATAGGGACTTGCACATACAAAAATGGCGAACTCGCGTCCGCCAACTCCAGGGGATTTTACAGCGCACACACCTCTATAGCAAGGGTAATCATGGCAGCTTGCTATGGCCCGGATCGGGCTTTAAGGATGAGGCCGAATTAATCAGCCCGTCAATAAGGAAGCTGAAAAAGAAAAACCCCGCAGCCATTGCTGGCTGCGGGGTATCTTGTTCTTGGCGGAGCGGACGGGACTCGAACCCGCGACCCCCGGCGTGACAGGCCGGTATTCTAACCAACTGAACTACCGCTCCTTTGGGTACAACCTATATTGCATACTCTGACAATCTGCTGGCGGAGCGGACGGGACTCGAACCCGCGACCCCCGGCGTGACAGGCCGGTATTCTAACCAACTGAACTACCGCTCCAGCAAACTTATCAGGTGCAACATTCTACTACAGGGCACAACATTTTGCAAACTCTGGTGGGCGGTGAGAGGCTCGAACTCCCGACCTAAGCCTTGTAAGGGCTCCGCTCTACCAACTGAGCTAACCGCCCCAGTTTTGCCATCGCAAGCAGCCGAACCAGCCTGGCTGCTCACCGAAGTCCGTTAGTTTACAGCATCTTTCAACGCTTTGCCAGCTTTAAATTTAGGAACTTTTGCAGCGTCGATCGTGATTTCTTCCTTGGTGCGCGGATTGCGGCCGGTACGGGCGGCGCGTTCGCTCACAGAGAAAGTGCCGAAGCCGACCAGGGTAACGCTGTCGTTCTTTTGCAGGGTGGTGGTCACACCGTCGATGACGGCGTCCAGCGCACGTGCAGCAGCAGCTTTCGAAATATCAGCGGAAGCAGCGATATGGTCGATCAATTCAGTCTTATTCAAAGCAATTCCCCGTCACATAAGTTATAACATTTGGCCCGTCATTTATCGGTCATAAACCTTTGAATCCGGGCCGAGAAAAATCTCAGGCCGTATTAAACAAGCCAGCCTGCCGTGCTGTCAAGGTTGGCACGGTAGAAAACCAGGTAAAAAAATAAAAACAGGCGCTATAAAAGCGCCTGTTTCGGATAAAACACGATACTAAAAACGAATGTCTGTTAGTGCTTTACTACGTCCGCTTTGCCGTCCGGTTTCGCTGCTGCCGCTGCCACCGCTTCGACCGGCGCCGTCTCCGTCAACGGTTCCGGCTGACGCTCGAGCGCCACTTCCAGCACCTTGTCGATCCAGCGCACCGGCACGATCTCGAGCTTGTTCTTGACGTTGTCCGGAATATCGGCCAGGTCCTTGACGTTCTGCTCGGGGATCAGCACGGTCTTGATGCCGCCGCGCTGGGCCGCCAGCAGTTTTTCCTTGAGACCGCCGATCGGCAGGACTTCACCGCGCAGCGTGATCTCGCCCGTCATCGCCACGTCGGCGCGCACCGGGATGCCGGTAAATACCGACACCATCGCCACCGTCATCGCCGCACCGGCCGATGGACCGTCTTTCGGCGTGGCGCCTTCCGGCACGTGGATGTGGATATCGCTCTTCTCGAACACCTCGTTCTTGATGCCGAGGCGCTGGGCGCGGCTGCGCACGACGGTGCGGGCCGCTTCGATCGATTCCTTCATCACGTCGCCGAGCGTACCGGTGCGGATCACGCCGCCTTTGCCGGGCATCGACACCGCTTCGATGGTCAGCAGGTCGCCGCCGACTTCGGTCCAGGCCAGGCCGACCACCTGGCCGATCTGGTTTTCCTTCTCTGCCACGCCGAAATCGTAACGGCGCACACCGAGGAATTTGTCCAGGTTTTTCGGCGTAACCAGCACTTTTTTGTCGGACTTTTTCAGCAGCAGCATCTTGACGACCTTGCGGCAGATTTTCGACACTTCGCGTTCCAGCGAACGCACGCCGGCTTCGCGCGTGTAGTAACGGATGATGTCGCGCAGCGTCGCTTCGGACACCGAAATCTCGTCTTCCTTGAGGCCGTTGTTCTTGATCTGCTTGGGCAGCAGGTAGCGCATGGCGATGTTGGTCTTCTCGTCCTCGGTGTAGCCGGACAGGCGGATCACTTCCATGCGGTCGAGCAGCGCCGGCGGAATGTTGTACGAGTTCGAGGTGGCCACGAACATCACGTCCGACAGGTCGAAGTCCACTTCGATGTAGTGGTCCGAGAACGTGTGGTTCTGTTCAGGATCGAGCACCTCGAGCAGGGCCGACGACGGATCGCCGCGGAAATCGGCGCCCATCTTGTCGATCTCGTCGAGCAGGAACAGCGGGTTGCGCACGCCGACTTTCGACAGCGATTGCAGCACCTTGCCCGGCATCGAGCCGATGTAGGTACGACGGTGACCGCGGATCTCGGCCTCGTCGCGCACGCCACCGAGCGCCATGCGCACGAACTTGCGGTTGGTGGCGCGGGCGATCGACTGCCCCAGCGAGGTTTTACCGACGCCCGGTGGACCGACGAAGCACAGGATCGGCGCTTTCAGCTTGTCGACGCGCTGCTGTACCGCGAGGTATTCGAGGATGCGTTCCTTGACCTTGTCGAGGCCATAGTGTTCGCCTTCGAGCACTTTCTCGGCATTCGACAGGTCGTTGTTGACCTTGGATTTTTTCTTCCACGGCAGGCTCACCAGCGTGTCGATATAGTTGCGCACGACGGTGGCTTCGGCCGACATCGGCGACATCAGCTTGAGTTTTTTCAGCTCGGCCGTGGCCTTGTCCAGTGCTTCCTTCGGCATCTTGGCCAGCGCGACTTTCTTCTCGAGCTCGTCGAGGTCGGCGCCGTCTTCGCCCTCGCCCAGTTCTTTCTGGATGGCCTTGACCTGCTCGTTCAGGTAGTACTCGCGCTGCGATTTTTCCATCTGGCGCTTGACGCGGCCACGGATGCGTTTTTCGACCTGCAGGATGTCGAGCTCGCCTTCGAGCTGGCCCAGCAGGTGTTCAAGGCGCTTGGCGACGCTGAAGATCTCCAGGATCACCTGTTTCTGCTCGAGCTTGAGCGGCAGGTGGGCGGCGACCGTGTCGGCCAGGCGGCCGGCGTCGTCGATGCCCGACAGCGAGGCGAGGATCTCGGGCGGGATTTTCTTGTTCAGTTTGACGTACTGGTCGAACTGCTGAACGATGGCGCGGCGCATTGCCTCGATTTCGGAATCGTCGCCCAGCTCGGACTCGAGCGGCGTCAGTTCGGCCACGAAGTGGGTCGGCGTGTCGCCGATGCTGTTGATGCGGGCGCGCTGGGCGCCTTCGACCAGCACCTTGACCGTGCCGTCCGGCAGCTTGAGCATTTGCAGAATATTGGCTACGCAGCCGATTTCATAGATATCGGCTGCAGAAGGTTCATCCTTGGCGGCCGCTTTTTGGGCGGCAAGCATGATGCTCTTGCCCTGCTCCATAGCGGCTTCCAGCGCCTTGATCGATTTCGGGCGTCCTACGAACAGCGGTATCACCATATGCGGAAATACGACGACGTCCCGCAGCGGCAATAACGGCAGTTGAGTTTGCTCTGTTAATTTGGAAGTTGTCATGGCGTACCTTATGTGAAAGCGTGAAGATGATGTGGCGATGGTCTGGCCAATCACAAGACCGAACGACGAGAAATAATACTATGGATGAAAGAATACTGCCCCCCGCCGTATCCGGTTCGCAATATCGCCGATGATGCAATGACAAAAGCCACGCGCAACAGCTGCTGTCACGCGTGGCTTTTCGAATCAAGCCTGCCCTGTTCCTGATTTAAATTGTACCGCCTGCTCCGGGCAGCGCGAAATGAATTTTGCACCGGCCCGGAATAAGTGTGCACCTCTTAATTAATTCTCACCAGAGACTTTGGCCGGTTCCTGGTAAATCAATAAAGGTTTGGCACCGCTGGTAATGGTATTTTCATCAATGACCACTTTCACGACATTGGTTTCATTCGGCAGTTCGTACATGGTGTCGAGCAGCGCGTGTTCCAGGATGGAACGCAGGCCACGGGCGCCGGTCTTGCGCGCCAGCGCCTTCTTGGCGATCGCATGCAGCGCGGCCGGACGGATTTCCAGCTCGGCGCCTTCCATGTCGAGCAGCTTGGCGTATTGCTTGACCAGTGCATTCTTCGGCTCCACCAGGATCTGGATCAGCGCTTCCTCGGTCAGCTCGGCCAGGGTGGCGACCACCGGCAGACGGCCGACCAGTTCCGGAATCAGGCCGAACTTGATCAGGTCTTCCGGCTCGGCGTCCTGCATCACTTCGCTGTTGCTGCGTTCTTTCTTGCTCTTCACGCTGGCCGAGAAACCGATGCCCGATTTTTCCGAGCGGTTCGAGATCACCTTGGCCAGGCCGTCGAACGCGCCGCCGCAGATGAACATGATGTTGGTGGTGTCGATCTGCACGAAGTCCTGGTTCGGATGCTTGCGCCCGCCCTGCGGCGGCACCGACGCCATCGTGCCTTCGATCAGTTTCAGCAGCGCCTGCTGCACGCCCTCGCCCGAGACGTCGCGGGTGATCGACGGATTGTCCGACTTGCGCGAAATCTTGTCGATCTCGTCGATATAGACGATGCCGCGCTGGGCCTTCTCGACGTCGTAGTTGCAGCTCTGCAGCAGCTTCTGAATGATGTTCTCGACGTCTTCACCGACGTAGCCGGCTTCGGTCAGCGTGGTCGCATCGGCGATCACGAACGGCACGTTGAGCATGCGCGCCAGCGTTTGCGCCAGCAGCGTCTTGCCGGAACCGGTCGGGCCGACCAGCAGGATGTTGCTCTTGGCCAGTTCGACATCGTCTTTCTTGCCCAGGTGCTTGAGGCGCTTGTAGTGGTTATACACCGCCACCGACAGGATGCGCTTGGCGGTCTGCTGACCGATCACGTACTGGTCGAGCAAGTCCTTGATTTCGTTCGGGGTCGGCAAGTCCGACTTGGCGCCGGCCACCGTTTCCACGGCCGAGGTTTCGTCACGGATGATGTCGTTGCACAGGTCGATGCACTCGTCGCAGATGAACACCGACGGGCCGGCGATCAATTTCTTTACCTCGTGCTGGCTCTTGCCGCAAAACGAGCAGTACAGTAATTTTTCGCCGCTGGAGGATTTTTTGTCTGACATGGGGCAATTTTCTCTAGTTACAGGGGCTGAAGCTGACTTCACAGAAAGCAAGCATGGGCGCGGATCTGTCCGCACAGATACATGCTACCCGAAATAAAAACGAAACGCCCGAACGATTGATCGCCCGGGCGTTTCATGGCAATTCGTCAGCGCGTTGGCGTCGGTGATGATCGCCAGGCGTCAAGCCCGCAGATCAGGCACGATGGGTCAGTACCTGGTCGATAATGCCGTACTCTACCGCCTCTTCGGCCGACATGAAACGGTCGCGATCGGTGTCTTTTGCCACCTGTTCGATGGTTTGGCCGGTACGCTCGGCCATGATGGCGTTCAGGCGATGGCGCAGGTACAGGATTTCCTTGGCCTGGATCTCGATGTCGGACGCCATGCCTTGCGAACCGCCCGATGGCTGGTGAATCATGACGCGCGAGTTCGGCAGCGAGAACCGCTTGCCCTTGGCGCCGGCCGCGAGCAGGAAGGCGCCCATCGACGCGGCGATGCCGGTGCACAGGGTCGAGACTTCAGGCTTGATGAACTGCATGGTGTCAAAGATCGCCAGGCCGGCCGAAACGGAGCCGCCGGGGGAATTGATGTACAGCGAGATGTCCTTGTCCGGATTTTCGCTTTCCAGGAACAGCAGCTGGGCCACGATCAGGTTGGCCATCTGGTCGTTGACGGGGCCAACGAGGAAGATCACGCGCTCCTTGAGCAGGCGCGAGTAGATGTCGTACGAGCGTTCGCCACGACCGCTTTGTTCGACCACCATCGGCACCAGGCCGAGGGCTTGGGCATCCAGTGCAGGATTGCGGCCGAAGTTATCTTTATAACCAGTCATTCTTTTTCCTTGTGAAGCAGCTAGGGCCCAGAGGGAGGAACGGCGACCTTCGCGCGTCACCCCCGCACGGGCGGGGGCCCAGTTTTGCTGATACGCCGCGAAACTGGATTCCCGCCTGCGCGGGAATGACGGTGCTTGGGCCGCCGGGTATAACGCTATTCTAGCGTAGCTGGATTACGCTTGCGCGTTGCTTCCCATCAGTTCGTCGAAGGCGATCGCCTTGGACGAGGTTTTCGACAGGCCCAGCACGTAGTTGACGACGTTTTCTTCCAATACAAGGGCTTCGACTTCGGCCAGGCGGCGGCGATCGCTGTAGTAGTACTTCAGCACTTCGCGTGGGTCTTCGTAGCTTTGCGCGAAGTCTTCGATCTGCGCCTTGACCTGTTCAGGCTGGGCTTGCAGGTTGTTTTCGCCGACCAGCTGCGACAGGATCAGGCCCAGGCGCACGCGGCGTTCGGCCTTGTCTGCGAACAGTTCTGGCGGGAATGGCACGTCCTTGACGTTCATGCCGCGCTGCGCCATGTCCTGGCGGGTGATCTCGGCCAGACGCTCGGTGTCCTGGGCGATCAGCGATTGCGGCACGTCCAGGGTGGCGGTTTTCACCAGCGCATCCATGACGGCTTCCTTGTTGCGTGCCTTGACACGGCCTGCCACTTCGCGCTCCAGGTTGACCTTGATGTCTTCGCGCATCTTGGCGATGTCGCCGTCCGCTACGCCCAGCGACTTGGCAAATTCTGCATCGACTTCCGGCAGGTGCGCCCACTCCAGTTTTTTCAGGGTGATGGTGAACGAAGCGGTCTTGCCGGCCACGTCCTTGCCATGGTAGTCCTCGGGGAAGGCCAGCGGGAAGGTCTTCGACTCGCCCACTTTCAGGCCGATGGTCGCTGCTTCGAATTCCGGCAGCATGCGGCCTTCGCCGAGCACGAACGGGTAATCGTCTGCTTTGCCGCCCGGGAACTCGACACCGTCGATCGAACCGACGAAATCGACGGTGGCGCGGTCGCCGTTGGCAGCGACTGGCTCGCCGCCGTCGCCGTGTTCGCCGGCTTCGCCCTTGGTGTGGAAGTGCACGCGCTGCTTGCGCAGGATGTCGATGGTCTTGTCGATTTCGGCGTCGGTGACTTCCGCCTTGACGGTTTCGATTTCCACGGTGGTCAGGTCGCCGACCTGTACTTCCGGATAGACTTCAAAGGTGGCATCGAAGGTCAGCACGCCTGCTGGCGAGTCTTCCTTCGGCTGGATGTTCGGGTAGCCGGCAACGCGCAGTTGCGCTTCGTTTGCGGCGTCGTTGAAAGCACGACCAACTTTATCGTTCAGCACGTCGGTTTCGATCTGATAACCGTACTGTGCTGCGACCATTTTCAGCGGCACTTTGCCCGGACGGAAGCCCGGTGCTTTAGCCGTTTTGGCTTGCACTTTCAGGCGCTTCTCCACTTCGGCGCGGACTTCGGTCAGCGGGAAGGAGATCGTGATACGACGTTCGAGTTTGCCCAAGGTTTCGACTGCAGTTGCCATGTAAAAATCGTCCAAAAAAATATCATACAGTTGGTGCGAGGAGGGGGACTCGAACCCCCACACCATTGCTGGCGTCAGGACCTAAACCTGGTGCGTCTACCAATTTCGCCATCCTCGCGGCATGTTTGCACAAAAGCAAAGGGCGACCCGTAAGTGAAAACGGTCGCCCTTACCCCGGTAGACTCGGGGGCTTTCAACTTCAACGCGGTATTCTAACGGGTTTTTTTAAGAAATGTGGTGTTTTTTAAATCAGGCCCCGATCGAACCTATTTACTCACCGCATTTCCCCTGTTTTACCGCGTTTCGACGCCGGTTTCCTGCCGGGCCACCGGCTTTTTTACCCGGAACCAGGCCGCATACAGGGCCGGCAGGAACAGCAGCGTCAACGCGGTCGCCAGGATCAGGCCGCCCATGATGGCGACTGCCATCGGCCCCCAAAACACCGAGCGCGACAGCGGGATCATGGCCAGCGCGGCCGCCGCAGCCGTCAGGATAATGGGCCGGCAGCGCCGCACGGCCGATTCAACGATGGCGGTCCAGGCATCATGCCCGGCAGCGATGTCCTGCTCGATCTGGTCCACCAGGATCACCGAGTTGCGGATGATCATGCCGAACAGCGCAATGATGCCGAGGTTGGCGACAAAGCCCAGCGGCCGGCCCAGCAGCAGCAAGGCCATTGCCGCGCCGGCCACGCCCAGCGGACCGGTCAGGAACACCAGCAGCGCCCGCGAGAAGCTGTGCAGCTGCAGCATCAGCAGCGTGAAGATGATGAAGATCGCCAGCGGCAGGTTGGCCGCAATCGAGGCTTCGGCCGTGCCGCTGTCGGCCGCGGCGCCCTTGACGGTGATGGCGTAGCCGGGCGGCAGCGCCGCCCGCAGCGACTTCAGCTGCGGGTCGATCTGGCCTGAGACGGTCGCCCCCTGGATATGGTCGCCCACGTCGGCCTGCACCGTGATCGCCCACTCGCGCCCTTCGCGCCACACCACGCCCGGCTCCCACACGAAGTGCGCGCGCGCCAGCTGGCTGATCGGCACGTATTTGCCGCTGGCCGTCGGAATGTTTGTGTCGTTGAGCACCGAGATCGTGTTGCGCTCTTCGACCGGCTGGCGGATCTGGATGTCGATCAGCTTGATATCTTCGCGGAACTGGCCCACCGTCGTGCCGGACAGGATGGTGTTGGCAGCGCGCATCACCGTCTGCGAGGTCACGCCCAGCGCCCGCATCTTGTCCTGGTCCAGGTCCAGGCGCAGCACCTTGACCGACTCGTTCCAGTTGTCGTTGACGCCGATCGCGTTGGGATTGGCGCGCATGATGTCCTTGACCTGGTCGGCAATCGCGCGCACCTTGGCCACCTCGGTGCCGGTCACGCGGAACTGCACCGGGTAAGGCACGGGCGGTCCGTTCGGCAGCAGCTTGACGCGGCCGCGCACTTCCGGAAAATCGTCGTGGAACACCTTGGTGATGCGCTCGCGCAAGGCGGCCCGGGCAGCCAGGTCCTGCGGCAGAACGACGATTTGCGAGACATTACTTTGCGGGAAAATCTGGTCGAGCGGCAGGTAAAAGCGCGGGCTGCCCGTGCCGACATAGCTGGTCACGCTGACCACGCCCGGCAGCTTGCGCACGAACGCTTCGAATTTCCTGACCTGGGCTTCGTTGGCGGCAAAGCTTGTGCCTTCCGGCGTCCACAGCTCGACCATCAGCTCGGGCCGGCTGGAATCGGGGAAGAACTGCTTCTCGATGAAATTAAAGCCGTACACGCCCAGCGCGAACACCAGCAGCGTGGCCGCGATCGTGGTCTTGCGGTATTCCACGCACCAGTTGACCAGCGCCCGGAAACGGCGAAACGCCGGCGTGTCGAACAGGTCGTGGTCGCTGTGACCGCCTGCCGCGTGCGGCTTCACCTTGAGCAGCAAGAAGCCCAGGTAAGGCGTAAACGTCACCGCCACCACCCACGAGATCACCAGTGCCAGCGCATTGACCGAGAACAGCGAGAACGTGTACTCGCCCGCTGCCGACTTGGCCAGGCCGATCGGCAGGAAGCCGGCCACCGTGATCAGGGTGCCGGTCAACATCGGGATCGCGGTGGACGTGTAGGCAAACGTGGCCGCATCGAAGCGCGACATGCCCTCCTCCATCTTGCGCACCATCATTTCCACCGCGATGATGGCGTCATCGACCAGCAGGCCGAGCGCGATGATCAGGGCGCCGAGCGAGATCTTGTGCAGGTCGATGTCGAGCATGCGCATGAACAGGAACGTGACTGCCAGCACCAGCGGAATCGACAGCGCCACCACCAGCCCCGGGCGCACGTCGAGCCGGAACGGCTTGGTATGCAGGCCGAGCGCGACAAAGCTGACGGCCAGTACGATCAGCACCGCTTCGATCAGCGTGTGCACGAACTCGCCCACCGACGCCTTGACCGCCTGCGGCTGGTCCGAGACGCGTTCGAGCTCGATGCCGACCGGCAGCCTGGCCTTGATCTCGGCCACGGTTTTTTCCATGTTGCGGCCGAGCGTGATGATGTTGCCGCCCTTTTCCATCGACACGCCGAGCCCGATCACTTCCTTGCCGTTGAAACGCATCTTGTCGCTCGGCGGGTCCTGGTAGGCGCGCTTGACAGTGGCGAAATCGCCGAGCCGGAACGTGGTGCCGTTGGCGCGCAGTTCCAGCTGCTCGAGGTCGCGCGGGGTTTTCAGGGCACCCGACACCCGCACCTGCAGGTTGTCGGTGGGCGTGACCAGCACGCCCGTCGATTCCACCGCGTTCTGGGCGGCGATCTGGTTGGCGATGGCCTCGATCGGAATGCCGAGCTGGGCGAATTTCTTGTGCGAGAACTCGATGATCAGCTTTTCATCCTGGACCCCGAACAGCTCGACCTTGGCCACCGACGGCACGCGCAGCAGGCGCTGGCGCACGAAGTCGGCATATTCCTTCACTTCCGCGTAATTGAAACCGTCGCCGGACAGGGCAAAGATCGAGCCATAGGTATCGCCGAACTCGTCGTTGAAGAAGGGCCCGATCACGCCCGACGGCAGGGTGCCGGCGATGTCGCCGATTTTCTTGCGCACCTGGTACCACGATTGCGGCACATCTTTGGGCGCCGTCGATTCGCGCAATTTCAGGATGATCAGCGTCTCGCCGGGCTTGGAATAACTGCTGATTTCATCGATGCCCGGGGTTTCCTGCAGCTTTTTCTCGAGCTTGTCGGTCACCTGTTCCGCCATTTGCAGGGCGGTGGCGCCCGGCCACATGGCGCGCACCACCATGGCGCGGAACGTGAACGGCGGATCCTCATCCTGGCCCAGGCTGCCGTAGGCGAGCGCGCCGCCGATCAGCAGCACGGCGATCAGGTAACGGGTGAGCGGGATGTGTTCGAGCGCCCAGCGCGACAGGTTGAAACCACCCTTCATTTGGCGGCTCCGGCGGGGGCAACCGCAGCGCCGGCCGGGCTGGCTACCGGCACATCGTTACCGAGGATGGTCACCTTCTGGCCGGGCTTGAGTAGGTTGACGCCGGCGGTGACCACGCGCTGACCGGGCTTGACGCCGCCCGACAGCACCAGGTCGTTGCCGTCGGCGCCAGCCACCGTTACCGGCACCAGCCGGACCGCGCCGTTTTCCACCACCCATACCGCGGTGGCCGATTTTTCGTGGAACAGCGCCGTCAGCGGCACCTTGATCTGCGGCGTGGCCATGCGCGAGGCGAACTGCACCACGGCCGTCATGCCGAGCCTGGCCTCGAGGGCGTCGGGCACCGTCACCTTGGCCGTGTAGGTACGGGTGGCCGCATCGGCCACCGGCGCAATTTCGCGGATCTTGCCTGCCACCGTGCGGGCCGGATCGGCCCACAGCCGCACCCGCACATCGCTGACCTTGCGCAAGGCGTCGACCTTATCTTCCGGCAGACCGATCACCACTTCCTTGTCGCCGTCCTTGGCCACCTGCACCACCGGCGTGCCGGGCGCCACCACCTGCCCTGCTTCCGCTTCGACCTGGGTGACCACGCCATCGACGTCCGACACCAGCGTGGCATAGGCGGCCTGGTTGGACTGGCCGCTGTAGAGCGCCTGCTGGGCCTCGACCGATGCCTGGGCCGACTTCAGCGCCGACTCCTTCTCGTCGAGCACGGCCTGGCTGACGAAATTTTTGCTGCGCAGCTCGCGGTAGCGCTGGACATCGGCGCGCGCCAGGTCGCGGCTGGTCTCGGCCGAGCGCAGCGCGGCCAGGGCCTGCGCCTGCGACAACTTCAGGTCCTGCGGATCGAGCGCCATCAGCACCTGGCCGCGCTTGACCGGTGTGCCGACCTCGACCTTGCGGCTGACGATCTTGCCGCCCACACGGAAACCGAGCTGCGAGGTGATCCGCGCCCGCACTTCGCCTGCGAACTCGGCGTTGACATCGACGTCGCTGCCGGCCAGCACCATTACCCGCACCGGGCGGATATCCTCGGTTTTTTCCACCGGTTTCGAGCAGGCGCCGAGCAGCGCACAGACAACGGCCACCGCGATCGGCGATAACAGCATGGGACGGGCCGGCGCCTGAGGACCGGCGGCAGAGCATCGCGAAGAAAACTGGGAACAACTGAAGAAGCGCACGGTACTTTCCTTTTTCTTGCTCCCTATGACGGGAGGTAATACCATTACGGGCTGGAAACAAATAACTTTCCTATAACTAACTAAATTGATTATAAACCCAGCAACCTGGTTTGCAAATGACTTTCGGGTCATTAAATAAAAGTCGGCAATTTTTTGCTGGGAATGCAGAGCACAATGTCGGTAGAACACTACGAAAATTTCCCTGTCGCATCCATCTTGTTGCCAAAAAAGTTGCGCCCTGCAGTTGAGGCCATCTACGCCTTTGCCCGCAGCGCCGACGACCTGGCCGACGAGGGCGACGCCACGCCCGCGCAGCGCCTGGCCGACCTGGCCGGCTACGAAGCCGCGCTCGACCGCATCGCCGCCGGCGCCACCGATCACAGCCCGTTGTTCGAACGGCTGGCGGTGGTGGTGCGCGCGTACCAGCTGCCGCTCGAGCCGATGTACGCGCTGCTGTCGGCCTTCAAGCAGGATGTCACCGTGCACCGCTATGCCAGCTACGGCGCCCTGCTCGATTACTGCGCGCGGTCGGCCAACCCGGTCGGGCACCTGATGCTGCACCTGTACGGCGCCGCCACCGAAGACAATCTACGCGACTCGGACGCCATCTGCAGCGCCCTACAGCTGATCAACTTCCTGCAGGACGTGGCGATCGACCTGCACAAGGAGCGCATCTATCTACCGCTGGAAGACCTGAACCGCTATGCCATCCTGCCCGGTGCGCTCGATGCGCCCGACTCGCGCGCCCGCTGGCGCGCCATGATGAAGTTCCAGGTGGCGCGCGCGCGCGCCCTGATGCTGAGCGGCGCACCGCTGGCGCTGCGCATGAAGGGCCGCATCGGTTTCGAACTGCGCATGGTGGTGCAAGGCGGGCTGAAGATCCTGGACGAGATCGAGCGCGTGCAATACGACGTGTTCCGCCACCGTCCCCAGCTGACCAGGCGCGACTGGCTGCACGTGTTGTGGGCGGCGCTGCACATGCGGCAGCGGATGAAATCGGCCCCGTTACAGGGCGCGACGCTATAAAATAGCGGCTTCGATCAGCCAACCCCGCTTTTTCATGTCACCCGACGACTACTGCCAGCAAAAGACCGCGCAAAGCGGCTCCAGTTTTTACTACAGCTTCCTGTTTCTCACGCCGGAGCGTCGTCGCGCCATTACCGCCCTGTATGCCTTTTGCCGCGAGGTGGATGACACCGTCGATGATTGCACCGACGAGTCGGTGGCCCGCGTCAAGCTGGCGTGGTGGCGCAAAGAAATTGCCGGCATGTACGAAGGGCGCCAGAGCCATCCGGTGACGCAGGCGCTGCAGCCGCACCTGGCCGTGTACGACCTCAAGCAGGAGCACTTGCAGGCCATCATCGACGGCATGGAAATGGACCTGAACCAGACCCGTTACCTCGATTACGCGGCGCTGACCCGCTACTGCTGGCACGTGGCCAGCGTGGTCGGCATCCTGTCGGCCAGCATCTTCGGCGTGACCACGCCGCAGACGCTGCAGTTCGCGGAAAAGCTCGGTCACGCCTTCCAGCTCACCAACATCATCCGCGACGTCGGCGAGGATGCGCGCAAGGGCCGCATCTACCTGCCGGTCAACGAACTGCAGCAATTCGGCGTCACGGCGGCCGACCTGCTCAACGCCCGCCACTCCGACAAGTTTGAACAACTGATGGCGTTCCAGGTCGCCCGCGCCCAGCAGGCCTACGACGACGCCTTCGCCCTGCTGCCGAAGCAGGACCGCCGCGCCCAGCGCCCGGGCCTGATGATGGCGGCCATCTACCGCACCCTGCTCGACGAGGTGCAGGCCGACGGCTACCACGTGCTGACCCAGCGCATATCGCTCACCCCGATCCGCAAGCTGTGGCTGGCGTGGAAAACCTATGTCCGCGGCTGAGGGCAGCCACGGCGGCACTGCCAGCCCGGTCGCCTTCGACCAGCGCCTCGCGCCGCCGCCCCGGGGCACGGGCCACAACGACCCGCGCCGCGCGGTCGCCGTCATCGGCGGCGGCTGGGCCGGCTGCACGGCTGCCGTGGAACTGGCGCGCGCCGGCTTCAAGGTGACCTTGTTCGAAGCGGCGCGCGTGCTGGGCGGACGGGCGCGCCGGGTCGACACCGACCGCAAGCGGCTCGACAACGGCCAGCACATCCTGCTCGGCGCCTACAGCGAAACCTTGCGCATGATGAAGCTCGTTGGCGTCGATCCGGCCACGACGCTGTTGCGCCTGCCGCTGCAGATGCGCTATCCGCGCATCCCTGGCGAGTACGGCAATCCGGGCGGCATAGACTTCGTTGCCCCGCGTCTGCCGGCGCCGCTGCACGTGGCGATCGCCCTGTGGCGCAGCAAGGGCCTGGACCGCGCCGACAAGCTCAGCCTGTTGAGATTTTCCAGCGCCGCACGCTGGATGGGCTGGCAGCTGCACCACGACTGCACGGTGGCCGAGCTGCTGCAGCGCCATGACCAGACCGCGCGGCTCACGCAACTGCTGTGGCGCCCGCTGTGCCTGGCTGCGCTCAATACCCCGCCCGAACGCGCATCGGCCCAGGTGTTCCTGGCCGTGCTGCGCGACAGCCTCGGTGCGCGCCGCGCCGCGTCCGACATGCTGCTGCCGCGCGTGGACCTGTCCGCGCTGCTGCCGGACGCCGCCGCGAAGTTCATCGAAACGCACGGCGGCGCGGTGCGCATCGGCGCCAAGGTGCAGGCGCTGCGTCCGGTCGAAGGGCGGCTGTGGCAGGCCGACATCAGCGGCGCAGCGGTCGGCGGCGTCTGGAGCACCTATTTCCACGCGGTAGTGGTCGCTACCGGCCCGCACCAGGCGGCAACGCTGCTGCACGCGATACCGGACTGCGACACGGCGCAGTCCTGCGCCCGGCTGACGGCGCTGGAATCCGAAACCATCACCACCGTCTACCTGCAGTTTTCCGCCGACATCGGGCTCGACCTGCCGTTCTATGCCCTGCTCGACGATGCCGAGAACCACGAATGGGGCCAGTTCGTCTTCGACCGCGGCCAGCTGGACCGGGCCCAGGCCGGCCTGCTGGCCGTGGTGATCAGCGCCTCGGCCAGCGCCGCCGCCGAGCAGCAGGCGCTGCTGGCCGAGGCGGTGGCGGTGCAGCTGGCCGTGGCCTTCCAGCGTCCGGAACTGGGCCGGCCGCAGTGGTTCAAGGTGATCACGGAAAAACGCGCCACCCACGCCAGTACGCCGGGACTGGTGCGCCCGGCCAACGCGACCGGCGTGCCGGGCCTGGTGCTGGCCGGCGACTATACGGCAGGCGACTACCCGGCCACCATCGAATCGGCCGTGCGCAGCGGTATGGCGGCGGCGCGCCTGGTCAACGGCGCGTGAGCCGGCCCGCAGGCAGTCTCGCCGTCACGGGCGCCGACGGCCTGGCGCACCGGCGTGTCGCCTGTACCGCCATTTGCGCAGCCTGTCACATGGCGATGGCGCGGCTCTGCGTGCTTGCGTACAGTGGCAATATCCGCAGCAACATATATTGAATGTCATGAAACCCGCTCCCGTTCACCAGCCGACAGCAACCCCGCCGCAACGCCACATCATCCGCACCGTGGGTTCGCTGGTGGGACTGTCGATCTTCAACCTGTTCATGGTCATTCCGGGACTGGTGTACGCGGCGCTGCTGCTGAGCATGTACCTGGTGTCGTTCAGTTCCTACATCGGCGGCGTGGCGGTGACGGCCAGCGGCCTGTCCGGGCAAAACGAACTGTCGCTGCAGGGACCGATCCGCCAGCTGATGGCGCTCACCGATTCGCACTTCGACACCCAGGAAGAGGAAGACCAGGCCATGGGCTGGAAGGTCGCGATCACCGCACACGGCTTGCAGGTGTTTCGCGACGGCGAACCGGGCACGGCCCGCACTGCCATCGCCGTCAACGAGGCCAGCGACAGCGCAGCCGACAACGCCGGCGCGGACCGCAATGCCCGCCTGTGGGACCGGGCCGAAGCCGTGGCCAACGCGGACATGACCATCACCACCGATATCGACAGCGGCGCCCGCACCACCCAGGCCCTGATCGGCATGGGGATGGTGCTGGGCGGCATAGGGCTGTGCCTGATCTGCATCGTGCTGACCCGTTACACGGCGATCGGCATGCGCCGCTACGCGGCCATGAACCTGTCGCTGCTGCGCGGACAGTGAGGGGCCGGCCATGCGTTCCCTGCTCAAGATCGGTTTCAGCCTGCTGCTGCTCTCGTTCGTGCTGATCGGCATCACCTACAGCATGCTGAAATCGTACGGCGCCGCCAACCCGTCCAGCAATGCCGGACGGTCGCTGGCCAGCGAAACGCGCCGCGTGGACGCCACGACCTCGGTGGTCGATGTCTCCGGGCCGATCGACCTGGTCCTCACCCAGGGGCCGACAGCGTCGCTCAAGGTGCGCGGCGAGCAGCGGTCGCTGGGCAATATCGCCACCGATCAACACGGCCGCGACCTGCAGATCCGCACCACGGGCATGCTGCTCAACCCGCGCCACCGCCTGCAGGTGGAACTGGTGCTACCGCAGCTGCAGGCGCTGGTGGTGCGCAGCAGCGGCAGCGTCAAGGTCAGCGGATTCACCGGCGAACTGATGGAAATGCAATTGCAGGGTTCCGGCGACGTCGCCTTTAACGGCCGCTACAGCAAGCTGGGCGCGGCACTGCACGGCAGCGGCAACCTGGCGCTCAATGCCGGCAGCAGCCAGCACGTGGAGCTGGAACTGCTGGGTTCGGGACGTATCACGGCCGCCGGCAGCTGCCAGGTCATGGACATGCATCTGCTCGGTTCGGGCACGGTCGATGCGCGCCACCTGGCGGCCGACCGGGTGCAGGTCATGCTCAAGGGATCGGGTACGGGCCACGTCTTCGCGCGCCAAGCTGCCGAAGTCGCGTTGCAGGGCAGCGGCAACCTGACCGTGTACGGCAAACCGGTGCAGCGCGACGTCAGCCACAAGGGATCGGGATCGGTGGACTGGCAGTGAGCGGGCGTTGCCGGTGGTGCCCGCGCCGGCAGCGGCGCAGCGGGCCCGCCTCTGCAGCCCCGGCCGCGGCCGCGTCCGAATGAACGTCCGCCATCAGCCACGAATGGCGCCCACCCGCGCGTCCATAGGCACACCGGTCATCGGCGGATACCCGCTATCGGGTTCGGGTGCGCGCCTGCCGTCACGGCAACGTGGACGTCTGCGATCGCGTCGGGAATACGACCGCCATCGCGCCGGGAACTATGCCCGGTCGCGCCGCCTGCTCTGCCAGTCCAGAGCCGCCTGTCCGGCAGCCACGCCGCTGGCGAAGCAGGCGGTCAGCAGGTAGCCGCCGGTCGGCGCTTCCCAGTCGACCATTTCACCGGCCACAAACACGCCGGGCGCCGCCCTGAGCATCAGGCCATCGAGCGCATCCCACTTTACTCCGCCGGCACTGCTGATCGCCTCGTCGAGCGGACGCGGACGGCGCAGGCGCAGCGGCAGGTGCTTGATGGCCTGCGCCAGCCGCACGGGATCGGCGTAGGCATCCTTGTCCAGGCATTCGCGCAGCAGCCCCGCCTTGACACCCTTGATTCCGAGCCGGCTTTGCAGGTGGCTGGCCAGCGACCGGGCGCCGCGCGGGTGCGCCACTTGGTCGGCCACCCGCTCGGCAGTCAGGTCCGGCAGCAGGTCGAGATGGATGGTGGCTTGACCGTCAGCGGCGATCTGCTCGCGCAGCGCCGCCGACAGCGCATAAATCAGGCTGCCCTCGACGCCGCCAGCCGTCACCACGAACTGGCCCTGCTTGCGGAACGCACGGCCGTCCGCACCGACCGACGTGACGGCCACGGTGGTCAGCGGCTCGCCCGCATGGCGGTCGCTGAAATGCGCGCTCCAGTCGACGTCGAAACCGCAATTGGCCGGCGCCAGCGGCGCCACGCCCACGCCGCGCGCCTGCAGCAGCGGTATCCAGGCGCCGTCCGATCCGAGCCGCGCCCAGCTGCCGCCGCCCAGGGCCAGCACCACCGCGTCGGCCTGCACCGCCACGGCGCCCTCCGGCGACTCGAAAGTCAGCACGTCGCCGGCGTCGCGCCAGCCGGTCCAGCGGTGGCGCATGTGAAAGTGCACGCCCTGCTCGCGCAGCCGGTGCAGCCAGGCGCGCAGCAGCGGCGCGGCTTTCATATCGCTGGGGAAGACGCGGTTGGAGCTGCCGACGAACGTCGCCACGCCCAGTCCGTGGATCCAGGCCCGCACGGCGTCGGGACCGAAGGCATCGAGCATCGGCCGCAGCGCCAGCGCCCGCGCGCCGCGGCCCGTCGCATAACGGGTGACGAAATCGGCATACGGTTCGGCATGGGTGATGTTCATGCCGCCGCGCCCGGCCAGCAGGAATTTGCGGCCGACCGACGCCATCGCGTCGAAGACCTCCACCTGCGCCCCGCCCCGCGCCAGGGTTTCGGCCGCCATCAGGCCGGCCGGGCCGCCGCCGATGACGGCGACACGAAAAGATGGCACACTAGGCTGCATGGTGTTGGTCAGCCGCCGGTCACCGGCGGGAAGAACGCCACTTCCATGCCATCGACCACCGGGGTGGCGGCGTCGCACATCACCTGCTGGCAGGCCATGCGCAGGGACGGGCTGGCCAGCGCCGCGTGCCATGCTTCGCCGCGCGCGGACAGGTGCTCGCGCAATTGCCCGACCGTTGCCACGCCTGCCGGCAGGTCCAGCGTGACGGTCCCGGTACCGACGGCTTCACGCACGCTGGCAAAAAATTTTACGGTCACTGCCATCAGTACATCAACTCGCTGAAAGGAATGAAGCGCACCATGTCGCCCTCGGTAATGGTGCGGTTCGGGGGATTGTCGATCACGCCGTCGCCCCACACGGTGGAAGTGAGCACGCCCGAACTCTGGTTGCGGAACGGTTCGAGGCCGCCGCCGGCATTGATGCGCGCGCGCAGGAATTCGTTGCGGCGGTCGGCCTTGGGCAGATTGAAATCGGCACGCATGGTGAACGCGCGCGGCGCCACCGCTCCCTGCACGCCCTGCAGGCGCAAGATGAAGGGCCGCACGAACATCAGGAAGGTGATGAAGCTCGATACCGGGTTGCCGGGCAAGCCGACGAAAGCCGCCTGCCCGACCTCGCCGAACGCCAGCGGCTTGCCCGGCTTGATGGCGATCTGCCACATGGTGAGCCGGCCTTCCGCTTCCACGGCCGGCTTGATATGGTCTTCCTCGCCGACGGAGACGCCGCCGGACGTGATGATCAGGTCATGGCCGCCCGCGCACTCGCGCAGCACGGCGCGGGTAGCGTCCAGCGTATCGGGCACGATGCCGAAATCGCTGATCTCGCAGCCGAGATTTTCCAGCAGCGCGCGCAGGGTAAACCGGTTGGAATTGTAGATGGCGCCCGGCGCCAGCGGCTCGCCCGGCATGGTCAGCTCGTCGCCGGTGAAGAACACGGCCACGCGCAGCTTGCGCCGCACCGGCAGCGTTGCCAGGCCCACCGAGGCGGCCAGGCCCAGCTCCTGGCTGCGCAGGCGCACACCGGCCGGCAGAATGGTGCTGCCGGCGGTAATGTCCTCGCCGGCGAGGCGTATCCACTCGCCGGCCTTCGGTGCATGGCGGATGGTGACCGTATCGCCGCCGCCCGCTTCGCATTGCTCCTGCATCACGACCGCGTCAGCGCCGGGCGGGATCAGCGCGCCGGTGAAGATGCGCGCCGCGCTGCCCGGTTCCAGCGGCTGGCCCACGTGACCGGCCGGAATGCGCTGCGACACCTTGAGCACCGCGTGGCCGCTGATGCACTCGTGCGCGCGCACGGCATAACCGTCCATCTGCGTATTGTCCTGGCCCGGCACATTCATGCCGGAGACCTGGGCCTGTGCCAGCACGCGGCCATTGGCGGCCAGCGTGGGCACGGTCTCGACGTCGGTCACCGGACGCGCGGCGGCCAGCATCTGCGCCAGCGCTTCGGCCATGGTCAGCATCGGCTTGGGGGTATGCATGGCGCCGCTCACAGGCCGGTGTTGGCGGCGATGTAGGCTTTCATCGCCTCCACGTCGGCCTGCATGACCACGAACTTCTGCGGCAGGTCTTCGATGTGCTCGAAGCCCGGCGGGCGCTCGGCATCTTCGCCCAGCGCCTCGAGGATGGTTTCGTTGAACTTGGCCGCCAGCGCCGTTTCCAGCACGATCATCGGCACGCCCGGCTGCAGGTGCTCGCGCGCGACCTTGACGCCGTCGGCGGTATGGGTATCGATCACGATGCCGTAGTCGTCGGCCACGTCGCGGATCGTGTCCAGCCGGTCGGCATGGGTCGATTTGCCGGACGCGAAACCGTATTTCGCCACCAGCTTGAACTCGTCGCCGTCGCTGCCCGGCTTGCCGGACAGGTCGAAGCCGCCGTGGGTTTCCACCTTGCGGAACAGCGCCCGCGTGCGGTCGCCGTCGCGCCCCACCAGTTCATAGACGAAGCGCTCGAAGTTGGACGCCTTGGAGATGTCCATCGACGGGCTGCTGGTGTGGTAGGTCTCGGACGACTTGCGCACGCGGTACACGCCGGTACGGAAGAATTCGTCGAGCACGTCGTTTTCGTTGGTGGCGGCCACCAGCTTGTCGATCGGCAGACCCATCATGCGGGCAATGTGACCGGCGCAGATATTGCCGAAGTTCCCCGACGGGACCGTGAACGACACTTTCTGGTCGTTGGCGGTGGTCGCTTCGAGGTAGCCGCGGAAGTAGTACACGACCTGCGCCACCACGCGCGCCCAGTTGATCGAGTTGACGGTGCCGATCTTGTGGCGCGTTTTGAAAGCGAGGTCGTTCGAGACGGCCTTGACCATGTCCTGGGCGTCGTCGAACACACCCTCGATGGCGATGTTGAAAATATTCGGATCCTGCAGGCTGAACATCTGAGCGGTCTGGAATGCGCTCATCTTCCGGTGCGGCGACAGCATGAACACGCGGATGCCGCGCTTGCCGCGCATCGCGTATTCGGCTGCGCTGCCGGTGTCGCCGGACGTCGCGCCAAAAATATTGAGTTCCGCGTTCTGCCTGGCCAGCGCATACTCGAACAGGTTGCCCAGCAATTGCATGGCCATATCCTTGAACGCCAGCGTGGGGCCGTTCGACAGCGCCTGCAGCATCAGTTTGCTGCCATCGGCGCCCTCTTCCAGCACCCGCAGCGGCGTGATGCGCGCTGCATCGTCGTCGGCGCGGGCGTTACGGTACACGTCCTGCGTATAGGTCCTGGCGGTGAGCGCGCGCAGGTCGGCTTCCGGTATGTCGGTGGCGAACTTGCGCAGGATTTCGAACGCCAAGTCGGCGTACGAGAGCTGGCGCCACGCATCGAGTTCGGCGCCGGTCACCTGCGGGTATTCTGCCGGCAGGAACAGGCCGCCGTCGGTGGCCAGGCCGCCGAGCAGGATGTCCGAGAATCGGGGGGAATCGGGCGAGGCGGCAGCCGCCGCAGCGGTGGCGGCGCGGGTGGAGACGTAGTGCATAGGTGAGATAAGTCCGGTTGTACTGGCGACGAAAAAACGGAACACTGCAAAATGAGCGAACATTATAGTGCGCCACGGCGATTACGGTGCAGATCGCGTTGTTTTATCGCTCACGTGACGCCGCCTTGCCAGTCACCGGCGCCCCCCAGCGCCGCGCCGCCGTGCCACGCCTCAGCAGGCCGCGTGGTTGACCGTGATGACGTGGATCGCCAGGCCGCCCAGGGACGTTTCCTTGTACTTGACCTGCATGTCGGCGCCGGTCTGGCGCATGGTTTCGATCACCTCGTCGAGGCTGACGAAATGGGTGCCGTCGCCCTTCAGCGCCAGCGACGCTGCCGTAATCGCCTTGACTGCGCCCATGCCATTGCGCTCGATGCAGGGAATCTGCACCAGGCCGCCGATCGGATCGCAGGTCATGCCCAGGTGATGCTCGATGCCGATTTCGGCCGCATTCTCGATTTGCAGGTTGGTCCCGCCCAGCGCTGCCACCAGGCCTGCTGCAGCCATCGCGCAGGCCACGCCCACTTCGCCCTGGCAGCCTACCTCGGCGCCGGAGATCGAGGCGTTGCGCTTGCACAGCATGCCGACGGCAGCTGCCGTGAGCAGGAAGTCGCGGATGCCGGTAACCGGATCGCTCGGTTTGCAGTCTTCAGCGTAGTACCGCAGCACGGCCGGGATGATGCCGGCAGCGCCATTGGTGGGCGCCGTCACCACGCGGCCGCCGGCGGCGTTTTCCTCGTTGACCGCCATCGCATACAGGCTGACCTGGTGCAGCGCATCGTGTGGCAAGTGGTTGGCGGGGACGACATTCGATTGCGCCTGCTGCCACAGGTGGGCCGCGCGGCGCTTGACCTGCAGCCCGCCAGGCAGCAGGCCGCCCGTATCGAGGCCGTGCCGGATGCAGTCGCGCATCACGTGCCAGATGCGGTCGATGCCGGCGTCGAGTTCATCGTTGCCGAGGCGCGCGCACTCGTTGGCGCGCAACATCTGCGGGATGGTCAGGCCGCTGGCCTGGCCGTGCGCCAGCAGCTGGTCCATGGTATCGAACGGATAGGGCAAGGTCGGGCGGCCGGCGTCGGGCGCGGGCTGCTGGGCCTCGCCCTCCTCGCGGATAAAGCCGCCGCCGACCGAGTAATACACCTTGCTGGTGGTGGCGCCGCTGCTGCGGGTAAGCGTGAACCGCATGCCGTTCGGGTGCTCGGCCAGCGATTCCGCCATGTGGAAGATCAGGTGGACGCCGCGCTTGAACGGCACCCGATGCTGTCCGAGCAGCGCCAGCTGCCCGGCCGCTTCGGCGGCCGCGAGCCGGCCATCGACCTCGGTGGGCGCCACGTCCTGCGGGGTCTCGCCCATCAGGCCCAGGATCACCGCCTTGTCGGTGGCGTGGCCCACGCCGGTCAGCGCCAGCGAACCGTACAGCTCGGCGGTAACGCCGGTTGCGTCGTCGAGCGGTCCGCAGTCGAGCAGAAAGCGGCGCGCCGCCACCATCGGCCCCACGGTGTGGGAACTCGACGGTCCTATGCCGATCTTGAACAGATCGAATACGCTCATGTCCATCAGTGTCTCTCGTTATGTTTTTGGTGATAGTCGCTACCGGTGCGACCCGGCGGCCTGCCTGGTCGAATGTGCTTAAGCGGCCTTGCCTTGCACGGCCTGCCCCGGCTGCACGTCCACGTTGGCCAGCATGTCGGCGACCATGGCGTCGATGCCGATGCGCGCCTGCCAGCCCCAGTCGGCCGTGGCAACGGCGTCATCCAGGCTTTGCGGCCAGGAGTCGGCAATCGCCTGGCGGCTGTCCGGCTGGTAGGCGATGGTAAATGCCGGCACCGCGCGGGTAATGGCGGCCGCCAGCTGCTCGGGATTGAACGATACGCCCGCCACATTGTACGACGAGCGCACCTTGACCTGCTCGGCCGGTGCGTCCATCAGTTCGATGGTGGCGCGGATGGCGTCGGGCATGTAGATCATCGGCAGCGTGGTATGCGGGCCGAGGAAGCATTCATAACGCTCGCCGCGCAGCGCCGCGTGGAAGATCGCGATGGCGTAATCGGTGGTGCCGCCGCCCGGCGGCGACTTGTAGCTGATGATGCCGGGGTAGCGGATGCTGCGCACGTCCACGCCGTACTTGATGAAGTAATACTCGCACAGGCGCTCGCCGGCCAGCTTGCTGATGCCGTAGATGGTGGTCGGATCCATCACCGTGGTTTGCGGCGTGTCCACCGCCGGCGTGCTCGGTCCGAAGGCGGCGATCGACGACGGCCAGAACACTTTCAACGGCTTGCCGATGGCGCCGCGCTCGCGCGCGACCTCGAGGATGTTGAGCAGGCCATCCATGTTCAGGGTCCAGGCCTTGAGCGGAGCCGCTTCGCCGGTGGCCGACAGCATGGCCGCCAGCTGGTATACCTGGGTGATGCCTTCGCCGGTCACCAATGCCGCCAGCGCTTCCTTGTCGAGCACATTGAGGGTCAGGTAGCGCGCGGCGTTATACAGGTTGGTGGGGCTGATGTCGGCCGCGAAGACGTTGTCGGCGCCGTGGGTGGCGGCCAGCGCCTCCACCAGTTCGCTGCCGATCTGGCCGTTGGCGCCGATGACGAGGATGCGTTCGACGGGACGACGTTCGGCGCTGGGAGTATGGGTGTTCATGGGGTTCCTGACGATCTGCATATTATTGTTTGGCGGCGTGATTCAACAAGCCCAGTTCATTGCCGGCCTGTTCGAAGGCCTTGAGTACGGTGTCGAGCTGTTCGCGCGTGTGGGCGGCCGACAGCTGCACGCGCACGCGGGCCTGGCCCAGCGGCACCACCGGGTAGAAGAAGCCCGACAGCAGCACCCCGAGTTCGTACATGCGGGCCGCGAATTTCTGCGCCACCGGCGCGTCGAACAGCATCACCGGCACCACCGGGTGGGTGCCTGGCTTGATGGTAAAGCCAATGCGCTCGATCTCCTTGCGGAAGTAGGCGGTATTGAGATGCAGGCGGTCGCGCAGCTCGGTCGATTGCGACAGCCGCTCGAGCACCGCCAGCGACGCGCCGGCAATCGATGGCGCCAGCGTGTTGGAGAACAGGTAGGGACGCGATTTCTGGCGCAGCATGTCGATCACTTCCTTGCGCGCCGAGGTGAAGCCGCCCATGGCGCCGCCCAGGGCCTTGCCCAGCGTGCCGGTGATGATGTCGATGCGGCCCATCACGTTGTGGTGTTCGTGGGTACCGCGGCCGGTGGCGCCCATGAAGCCGGAGGCGTGGCACTCGTCGATCATCACCAGCGCGCCGTACCGGTCGGCCAGGTCGCAGATCTTGTCCAACTGGGCGATGGTGCCGTCCATCGAGAACACGCCATCGGTGACGATGACCTTGTGGCGCTTGCCGGCTGCCGCTTGCAGCTGCTTTTCAAGGTCGGCCATGTCGTTGTGGGCGTAACGGAAGCGCGCGGCCTTGCACAGGCGGATGCCGTCGATGATCGACGCGTGATTGAGCGCGTCCGAGATGATGGCGTCGTTGTCGTCGAACAACGGCTCGAACACGCCGCCGTTAGCGTCGAACGCGGCCGCGTACAGGATCGTGTCTTCCGTGCCGAGGAAAGCCGAAATCGCCTGCTCCAGCTGCTTGTGCACGGTCTGGGTGCCGCAGATGAAGCGTACCGACGACAGGCCGTAACCGTATTTTTCGGTGGCGTCGATCGACGCCTGTGCCACCCACTCCTCGCCGGACAGGCCCAGGTAGTTGTTGGCGCACATATTGATCAGGGTGCGGCCGTCCTGGCCGACCACTTCGGCGCCCTGGCGCGACGCCAGCACCCGTTCCGGCTTGAACAGGCCGTCGCTGCGCAGCTGGTCGAGGGAATGCTGCAGGCCGGTGAAGAAGGTTTGTTTGGCGTCGATGCTCATTGGTGGTCCCTTGTCTGGATGGTGGTGCCGGTAGCCGCGGTGGAATATGGTACGATCTCGACACGTTTTCACTGCCGGGGCAGAAATCCGCTATGTCGAACTAAAATTCAATATAGTGAATATTATAGAGAAGTAGTGAACCGCGCAAGCCGTCATCACGCGAAGCGGCTGCTGCAGGCCTGACGTCACCCCTGCCAATTTATTCACCGTCCGATAAAACAATGACTATACCCGTGTCGACCAACGCCCCGCCCGAAGTGGGCGCCGCCCTGCAACGCCTGCGCCTGGCGCGCGGCCTGACGCTCGAAGACCTGTCGCGCATTGCCGGCGTGTCGAAGTCGATGCTGTCGCAGATCGAGCGTGAAAAGGCCAATCCGACCATCGCCATCACCTGGCGCCTGGCCAATGCACTGGGCGTGCCGATCGGCGACCTGCTGGCGACGGCCGAAAAGGAGATCGCCACCATCCGCGTGCTCGACGCCCACGAAACCCCGACCCTGCCCGGCCACCACGCGGGCTACGTACTGCGCATCCTCGGCCCCATGGAACTGGCCGGCAAATACGAATGGTATGAACTGACGCTCGCGCCGGGCGGCGAACTGGCCTCGCAGGGCCACGACCCGGGCGCGCAGGAACATCTGACACTGCTGCACGGCTCGGTGGAAGTGGCGGTCGGCACCGACAGGAAGAAAGTCAAACTCGGCGCCACCGCCCGCTACCCGGCCGACCTCCAGCACGTGATCCGCAACGTCGGCAAGACCGAAGCCAAGGCACTGATGGTGGTCATCCACCGCTAGCCCAAGGACCGAAGCTCGGGGGAGTTCGACAAACCGTTGCGCGCGGCCTGCCATCGTCTTGCGTAGCGCAAGCGTGCGACGGCACGCTGCGCAACGCAGAAGCGACAGCGGGCCGCGCAGCGGTTTACGAGGGGCCCCTTTATTTGCTGAGGTTGCTGGTGTTGCTGATGTTGCTGGTATTGCCGGTATTGCTGGAGCCCATGTGCAGGGCGCGGGTGAGGAAGGCCCAGCGGTCGGCGACTTCTTCGATCTGCTTGGCCGTCGGCTTGCCGGCGCCGTGGCCTGCCTTGCTGTCGATGCGGATCAGGACCGGGGCGGCGCCGGGGTGTCCTGCCTGTGCCGCCTGGACGGTGGCTGCAAACTTGAAGCTGTGGGCGGGCACCACGCGGTCGTCGTGGTCGGCCGTGGTGATCATGGTGGCCGGGTAGCAGGCGCCCTTTTTCACGTTGTGCAGCGGCGAGTACTTGAGCAGCGCCTTGAATTCGTCGGCGTTGTCGGACGAGCCATAATCGGACGTCCACGCCCAGCCGATCGTAAACTTATGGAAGCGCAGCATGTCCAGCACACCCACCTGCGGGATGGCTGCTGCAAACAGGTCGGGACGCTGTGTCATGGCGGCGCCCACCAGCAGGCCGCCGTTGCTGCCGCCGCCGATCGCCAGTTTCGCCGGCGACGTCACCTTGTGCGCCACCAGCCATTCGGCTGCGCCGATGAAGTCGTCAAAGACATTCTGCTTTTTCAGCTTGGTGCCTGCTTCGTGCCACGCTTCGCCGTACTCGCCGCCGCCGCGCAGATTGGCCATCACGTAGACGCCGCCCATCTCGAGCCAGGCCAGGTTGGCCACCGAGAAGGTGGGCGTGAGCGAGATATTGAACCCGCCGTAGCCATACAGATAGGTCGGATTGCTGCCATCGTACTTGATGCCTTTCTTGGCGACGATGAACATCGGTACCCGGGTGCCGTCGCGGCTGGTGAAGAATTCCTGGCGCGTCTCATACGCGGACGGGTCGAAGTCCACCTTGGGCTGGCGGTACACGCTGCTCTTGTTGGTCTTGAGATCGTAGCGGTAGATGGTCGCCGGCGTGGTGAAGCTGGTGTACGAATAGAAGGTCTCGGTGTCGGCACGCTTGCCCGAGAAGCCGGACGCGGTGCCCAGGCCCGGCAGCGCCACGTCGTGCAGCGGCTTGCCTTGCAGGTCGAACACCTTGACCAGGCTGTGGGCGTCGCTCAGGTAATCGACCAGCAATTCGTTGTTGACCAGCGAGGCCGACACCAGCGTGCTGCCGCTCTCGGGCACCACCTGGCGCCAGCTCGCGACCGCCGGCTGCCTGACATCGATGGCGACGATGCGTCCGCGCGGCGCATTGCGCTCGGTATGGAAGTAGAACACGGGACCATCGTTGCCGACGAAGTTGTAGGCAGCGTCGAACTGCTCCAGCAGGCTCACCACCTTGCCGTCCTGCTGTTGCAGGTCCTTGTAGAAGACCCGGTTCTTGTTCTCGGTACCCTGCGAGGACGTGATCACCAGGTAGCGGCCATCCTCGGTCACCTCGGCCGAGAAGCCCCAGTCCTTGTTGTCGGGACGGTCGTACACCAGCGCGTCCGCGCTTTGCGGCGTGCCGAGCTTGTGGAAGTACAGCTTCTGGAAGTAGTTGACGGCAGCGAGCTTGCCCGCTTCGGTCGGCTCGTCGTAGCGGCTGTAGAAAAAGCCGGAACCGTCGTGCAGCCACGCGGTGTTCGAAAACTTGACCCACTTGATCTGGTCGGGAATATCCTTGCCGGTGTCGATGTCGCGCACGCGGATCTCGTTCCAGTCCGACCCCGAGGCGGCCGTGCTGTAGGCCAGGTATTTGCCGGTCGGGCTGATCGCCAGTCCGGCCAGCGCCACGGTGCCGTCGGCAGCCAGGGTGTTCGGATCGAGCAGCAGGCGCGGCGTATCGGCCAGCGACTTCATCGTGTAGAGCACCGCCTGGTTTTGCAGGCCGTCGTTGCGGCTGTAGAAATAACGTCCGCCCTCCTTGAACGGCACACTGAACCGCTCGTAGTTCCACAGTTTGGTGAGCCGCGCCTTGATGGCGTCGCGGCCCGGGATCTGCGCCAGGTAACCTTGGGTGAGCCGGTTCTGCTGCTGGACCCAGGCTGCCGTTTCGGCGCTGTTGGCGTCTTCGAGCCAGCGGTACGGGTCGGCGACGGTGGCGCCGTGGTAGTTGTCCTGCTGGTCCACCGTGCGGGTCACGGGGTAATCGATGGCCGGCCAGTTGCCGTTGCAGGTTTGCGCCATGGCGGCAGCTTGCGTCAAGATCAGGGAAGCGAGGAGAGTCAGTCGTCGTGGCATTGCGATCCTTGGTGAAAACGGACGGAGGTGTCCGGCCACCAGATCATAGCCTGAACGATGACGAATATGACACGCCAGGCCAGCCCGCCAGGAAACTTTTATTCGGCCAGATAAGCGGCTGCAAACGGCGCTGCCACAGGCACCGCGATCGGCGCCTGCCAGGTCGCCAGCCAGGCGACCAGCTGGTCGCCCGGAATCGGCCGGCTCATGAAGTAGCCCTGGCCCTGGTCGCAGCCCAGTTCCGCCAGCAGGCGCCAGACGGCCTCGCTCTCGATGCCTTCGGCGACCACGCGCAGGCCCATGTTGTGCCCCAGGTCGATGGTCGAGCGCACGATCTTGGTGTCGCCCTCGTCGTTTTCCATGTTGAGCACGAAGGACTTGTCGATCTTGAGTTCGTTGACGGGCAGGCGCTTCAGGTAGGCGAGCGACGAATAGCCGGTGCCGAAATCGTCGATCGACAGATCCACGCCCATGTGCGACAGCCGCTCGAGGGTGGTCTGGGCGCGCACCGGGTCGTCCATGATGGCGCTTTCCGTGATCTCGAGGCAGAACGACGCGGGCGAGAGGCGGTGGCGCGCCAGCAGGTCGGCAAACTTGACCGGCAGGTCCTGGTCCAGCAAATCGCGGGTGGACAGGTTGACCGAGACCTTCAGGTGATGGCCCTGTGCGGCCAGTTGCTGGCACAGCTGCGCCGATTTTTCCATCACCCAGCGCGTGAGCAGGCGGATGAAGCCGGTCTGCTCGGCAAACGGAATGAACTCGTCCGGGAAGACGTTGCCGCGCTCCGGATGCACCCAGCGCACCAGCGCTTCCATGCCCACCACCTGCCCCGTGTCGAGCATGATCTTGGGCTGCACGAACAGCCGGAATTCGTTACGCTCGATGGCGTTGCGCAGTTCCGTCAGCAGCGACAGGCTCTTGGCGCTGGACTGGTCCATCGCCACGTCGTAGACCACGGCGCCATCGTTGCGCGTCTTGGCCGCATACATCGCCACCTCGGCCATGCTCAGCAGGGCCTCGCCGTCGTCGCCGTGCGCCGGATAGCCGGCGATGCCGAGCCCGGCGCCGATATCGACGGTCTGGTCGTCGAGCGACAGCGGCGCCTCCAGCGTCTGCAGGATCTCGCCGGCCATGCGCTGCGCCGCGTCGAGGTCGGACGCCGGCAGCAGCACGGCAAATTCGTCGCCGCCCAGGCGCGCCACCTGCGCCGACGACTGCAGACGGTTTACCAGCAGCAGCTGCAGGCGGGCAGCCACCTGGCGCAGCAGCGCATCGCCGAAACTGTGGCCCATCACGTCGTTGACATGCTTGAAGCGGTCGAGGTCCATCATCAGCACGAACACCGCCTCTTCGCGGCGGCGCGCGTCCTGCAAGGCGTCGTTGAGCAGCACCAGGAACTGGGCGCGGTTGGGCAGATTGGTCAGCGTGTCCCAGTACGCCAGGCGCCGCACTTCCTGCTCGCGCCTGGCGATGGCGTCGCGCATCGCGTCGAAGGCGCCGGCCAGGGCACCGATTTCGTCGCCGCGACGGGTGTCGATCTCGCCCTTGTAGTCGCCCTGCTCCAGCCGGCGCGCCGTCGCTGCCAGCTCGCTGATCGGCTGGGCGATGCGCTTGGCAGTGATCACGATGGCGATGGTGGAGATGACGATGCCGCCCAGCGTCAGCAAGATCAGCCAGCGCTCGAGGCGGCGGTATTCGGCGGTAGCCTCGTCGATCGAGCGGGCCAGGATCACGCCGGCAAACTGGCCGTCGTCCTCGCCGATGCGCAGCAGCCGGGCGCTGTAGCGGCTTTCTTCCACGTCGAGGTCGAACGCCGTCACATCCCTGGCCGGCATGGCCTGCAGCTGCTCGATCACTGCCTGCGCCGACGGCGCCAGGAAGGTGGAGCCGGCCGGCAGCCAGCGTCCGGCCTTGTCGCGGGTGGCGATGGTGGCGTGCAGCGACGTCACTTCGCGCATTTCCGTGGCCAGCTGGCGGTCGATCGGGAAGGTCATCACGATCCAGCCGATGGTGATCGGCGCTTTGACCGGCATGACCACCACCTGGTAGGGACGCCGCTCGACGATGGCGATGCCGTTGGCGCCGTCCGCCGCTTCGGCCGCGTCGAGCATGCCGTCGACGATTTTTTCCAGCGCGCCCGCCTGCGCCGCATTGGTCGACACGCTGATCTTGCGCTCGCTGTTGACCAGCATCGTCATCGACGCCTTGATGCGGCGACCGCTGTTGGCCAGCGCCGATTCGATGGTGGCGCGGTCGCCCTCGTCGTTGTTGCCGATGGCGGCCAGGAAGGCCGTGTCGCGCGCCAGCAGGCGGGCGCCGAAGCGCAGGCTCTGGGCATTCTGGTCGAGCAGGCGGCCGAATACCTTGGCGCCGTTGCTCAATTCGCCGGCAATGGCCTGGCGCGCATTATTGTCGATGCCGCGCTGGATCACCAGCAGGCCGATCACTTGCAGCACCACGATCAGCACCAGGAACAGGGTGACGATACGGCTCTCGAGGCTGCGGAATCCGACGCGCATGCCGTGCTCGCTACAGCGCCGCGCCGTCGCCGGACGCCGGCGGTTTCATCGGCAGCTTGAAGATGGCGGTGGCCAGCGTATCGCCCGCTTTGACCACCAGCGCCTGCTCGGGCGTGGCGCCGCCAACGGTGTTGTAGTGCCAGGCGTGGACGGTGAACTTGCCGCCGGCAGGCAGCTCGATGCGCACTGCGCCGGCGCCGTCGGTCTTGCCGAAATACGGCGTATCGACAATCTTCACGTACGCCAGCATCTTGTCATGGATGTTGCAACCAAGGACCACGGTGCCGGCCTTGTCGAACACCTGGGGCGTGGCGGACTGGCCCGAGTACAGCTTCTGGTCGAAGCGGTGCGCCGGCGAAAACGAGTAGATGTGGTGGCGCACCTTGTCGTTGTTCGGGAAATTGATCCTGGCGCCAGTCTGGATCACGGTCACCAGCGGCAGGAACTTCAGGCCCTTCTGCTCGATTTCGGCGCCGACAGGCGCTTTGCCGCCGGCGAAGCCGCCTTCGGGCTCCACGTACACCACGGTATCGGGCAGGGGCTTGCCGGTGGCGTCCTGCACCTGCACCGCCACGCCGGTGGCGCTGGCGGCGATGCAATAACCTGTCAGGACGCTGGCAAAGACAGCGCGGCTCGTGATACGTCGCATGGGCTTATCCGGGGTGGGAGCATAGATACCCCATTGTAGCGCCTGGGCGATGCATCATGGCAATAGTTACAGCGTTGCGCCCAAAATTTCATGAACGGACGGCCATTGTGTCGCAAAATCGCTCATGCGCGCCGCCGACGGCGCGAAGCCGGCGCCCCTGCCGGCGCCGCAGCAGCGCCTGTGCCTGCGCCATGGCCGGCGCGCTCATGGCCGCCGCCATCGTGGCGCAATTGGCAATCGCGGCCGCTTCGCCCTTTGCCGCGGCCAGGCACATCCAGACGAAGGCGCGCACCGGGTCGTGCCGCACCCCGCGCCCGCTGCCGTACATGGCGCCCAGGTTGAGCTGGCCCAGCGCGTGCCCCTGGCGGGCGGCACACGCATACCAGTGGGCGGCCTGGCGGTCGTCGGCCGGCACGCCCTGGCCGCTGGCGTACATCACGCCCAGGTTGTTGCGGGCGCCGGCGTCGCCGCCGACGGCCGCGCGCCGGTACCACTGCACCGCGCGCACCGGGTCGCGGCAGGTGCCCTGGCCGCTGGCGTACATCACGCCGAGATTGAACTGGGCGCTGACCATGCCCTGGTCGGCCGCACGCAGATACCAGGCCAGGGCGCGCGCGTCGTCGCGCGGCGTGCCGCGCCCGCGCGCATACATGCCGGCCAGGTTGTACTGGGCGAGCGCGTGCCCCGCCTGCGCGGCGCGGCAATACCAGGAAAACGCCATTCCGTCGTCGCGGGCGATCGCCGGGCCGGCGCCAGCCTCCCTGCCCCCGGCCAGCAGGATGCCGAGGTTGAACTGGGCGTCGGTGTCATCCTGTTCGGCCGCGCGCAGCAGCCAGGCGTAGGCACGCTGCGGATCGGCCGTCACACCGTGACCCTGAGCGTAGGCGACGCCGAGCAGGCGCTGCGCCACCGGGTGGTTGTGCGCGGCAGCCTGGCGCAGCCACGCCAGCGCCAGGTGCTGGCACGGCGCCACGCCCTGTCCGCGCTGGTACATCAGGCCGAGGCTGAGCTGCGCGCCCGCGTGGTTTTGCAAGGCGGCCTTGCGCAGCCACGCCAGCGCCAGTGCGTCGTTGTGGCGCACGCCGGCGCCATGGGCATACGCCAGGCCCAGCGTCGCCTGGGCGCTGGCCACGCCCTGCTCGGACGCCAGGTAGCACCACGACAGCGCGGTTTCATCGCTGCGCGCCACCCCGCGCCCTTTGCGGTACATCAGCGCCAGGTTTTGCTGGGCCGAGGCGTCGCCCTGGCGCGCCGCACGGCGGAACCAGCGCACGGCCGCGCGGTCGCTGGCCGGCACCCCGCGACCGAGGTAATACAGCACGCCCAGATGGTTCTGGGCGAAAGCCAGTCCTTGCAGCGCCGCCTTGAGCAGCCACTGCGCAGCCTGGCGGTCGTCGCGGGGCACGCCGCGCCCATGCTTGAAAAGCAGGCCGAGATTGAACTGCGCGTAGGGATCACCGCGCTCGGCCGCGCACAAGTACCACAGATAACTGTCGTCGCCATTGCTGGCCGCGCGTGGCTGGTTCATGGTGCACCCCTAGACAATTTGGCAACTTAGTTGACCAAAGTGTAAAACTCGCCCGAGCCCGGCGTTTGCGCGGAGTCAAACGTGTCCGGCCGGGCGATGGACTCAGGGTTGTTGTTTGAGCAGAAACTGGTGAACCTTGGCGGCGGCCAGCCGGTTCACCGACACCAGCAGCGCCGGATCGACGGCTGCGATGCCGTAGGTGCTGCCGATATGTTTGCCGATGTGAATCAGGACCTGGGCCGCCACTTCGGCGTCGGCTTCGGCCCGGTGGGCCGCGCTGCGGAAGCGGATGCCGAGCTGGCCGGAAAGCTGGCCCAGCTTGTAGCTGGGCAGCCGGGGAAACACGCGGCGCGCCAGCTTGAGCGAACACACCAGCGACTGGTGGCGCGCTGCCAGACCCAGGCGCGCAGTCTCTGCCAACAGGAACTTTTCGTCGAAGCTGGCGTTATGGGCCGACAGCGCATCGCTGCCGATGAAGTCGAGCAGTTCCGGCACCACGCGGTGGGCCGGCGGTGCGTTGTCGACCATGTCCTGGGTGATGCCGGTGAGGCCGGTGATGAAGGACGGGATGCGTGCGTTGCAGTTGACCAGCGACACGTACCGCTCGACCACTTCGCCGCCGACGATGCGCAGCGCCGCCACTTCGGTGATGCGGTCGCCCATCGCGGGCGACAGACCGGTGGTCTCGAAGTCGAGCATGACGATGGCCCGCTCAAGCATGGGCGCCGCCGAATTTGCGCACCGCGTCCAGTGCCAGCCCGGCGCCGATGCTGCCGAACAAGTCGCCCTCGACCTTGCGCGCGGCCGGCACCAGCGCGGCTATCCGCTCGCGCAACATGCGCACGCCGCTGGAGCCGCCCGTGAAAAACACGGTGTCGACCTGGCCCGGCGTCACGCCGGCGTCGCGCAGCAGGGCAAGCACCGTGGTTTCCACCGATCCGACCAGGTGGCCGATGGCGTCGTCGAAGCGCGCGCGGTCGAGCGAGAGCGTGACGGGCGGGCTCAATCGGTCCAGTTCCAGCAGATGCTGTTCGGCGCCGGACAGCGCGATCTTGCCTTCCTCCGATTTCATGGCCAGCCAGTGGCCGGCGCGGTCGTCGATCAGGCGCTGCAGGCGCCCCAGCTTTTCCTGTTCGGCCGAATCGCGCAGCAGGTCGGCCAGCTGGGTCCACATCTTCTTGGTGTACGCCTGGTTGATGGTGTGCCAGGTGGCCAGGTTGAAGAAATAGCTCGACGGTACTTCGCTGCCGTTGCGCAGCTTGCTGCCATAGCCGAGCAGCGGCATCACCGCAGCCAGGCTCAGGTACTTATCGAAATCGGTGCCGCCGATATGGACGCCGCCGTTGGCGAGGATGTCGTCGCGGCGCTCGGCCTTGCGGGCGCGGTCCGGCGACAGGCGCACCAGCGAAAAGTCGGACGTACCGCCGCCGATGTCGGCGATCAGCACCAGTTCCTCGCGGTCGATCTGGGACTCGTAGTCGAACGCGGCGGCGATCGGTTCGAACTGGAAGGCGATCTCGGTGAAGCCCACCGAGCGGGCGATCTCGGCCAGCGTGTCTTCGGCCAGCTGGTCGTTGGCCGCGCTGTCGTCGATGAAATGCACGGGGCGGCCGAACACGGCAGCACTGAACTGGCGGCCGGCAGCGCGCTCGGCCCGCTGCTTGACCTCGCCGATGAACTGCGCCAGCAGCATGCGGAACGGCAGCGCACGACCACCGACCTCGGTCTGCCCATCGATCAGGCTGGTGCCAAGCAGGCTTTTGAGAGAGCGCATCAGGCGCCCTTCGTAGCCGGCCAGGTAGTCGGCCAGTGCGGCGCGGCCGAACTTGACCTCTTCCTCGTCGGCATTAAAGAACACGACCGATGGCAGCGTAGTCTTGCCGTCTTCCAGGCCGAGCATCACCGGGTGGCCGGGACGGATCAAGCCCACCGTGGAATTGGATGTTCCGAAATCGACGCCGCATGCGTTGGCCATGTCGCCCCTTCAACTGATAAAGGGGCAACATGTTAGCAGAAAACGGCGGCCGGCAGGAGATTTGCAGCGTGGTCACAACAGCCAGCCGCCCATCTACGTAGTTTCCACATAGAAATGCGCAAGGTGCCCGGTTGATATTGCCACATGGAAAGTTTTTGATTATGCTCAAGCCACGACAACTGCCGCCGACATAATGAACAGAACCAAGCCGTGCGTGGAGACCGCCGCCATCGCCCACAAAGCCCTGATCGCCCGCGAGGCCCGCCGCGTGACGTCGTACGACGTGGCACTGGTGGCCGGCGTGTCGCAATCGGCCGTGTCGCGCTGCTTCCAGCAAGGCGCCAGCGTCTCGGACGCCACGCTGGCCCGGGTCATGAAGGCCGCCGCCCTGCTCGACTACATCCCCAACGCCGCAGCGCGCAGCCTGATCACGCGCCGCTCCAACATCGTGGCCGTGCTGATCGCGAGCCAGGCCAACCTGCAATACCCGGAGCTGCTGGGCGAATTGAGCCAGCACATCGGTGCGCGCGGCCGCCGCGTGCTGCTGTTTACACTGGCCAGGGAAACCGACGTCGATCGCGTGCTGGCCGACGTCTGGCAGTACCAGGTCGATGGCGTGATCGCCGCCGCGCGCCTGAGCTCCGAGCATATCGCCGAATTCGACCGCCGCCGGATGCCGCTGGTGCTGTTCAACCGCTCGCTGCGCGAGCGCGCCGTCAACACCGTCACCTGCGACCACCACGAGGCGGGCCGCATGCTGGTCTCGCGCCTGGCCGCGGCCGGGCATCGACGCTTCGGCATCATCGCCGGTCTCGAGGACTCGAGCGTGGCCCAGGAGCGCCGCCGCGGCGCCAGCGAACGCCTGGCCGAGCTGGGGCTGCCGGCGCCGGTGGTGGTGCCGGGCCAGGCCGATTACGCCAGCGGCGCCGCCGGCCTGCGCGCCATTATCAGCGCCATGGGCGCGGTGCCGGACGCGATTATCTGCGGCAGCGACGTGACGGCGATCGGCTGCCTCGATTGCGCGCGCCACGAACTGGGCATCGAGGTGCCGCGCCAGCTGTCGGTGGCCGGTTTCGACGCGGTCGAATCGTCGAACTGGCTCAGCTACAACCTGACCACCCTGCGCCAGCCGATGCCCAGGATGGCGATGGCGGCTGCCGAGCTGCTGTGCACAGTGATCGATCGCAGCGGCGGCGTGGCCGCACCGGAACGCCGCGTGTTCAGCGCCCAGTTCATCAACGGCGCCACCGCCCGCCTCGAACCCGTGTTCAGCTCGGTGCTCGGCCCGGCGCTCGGTGCAGCCCAGGTCCACGGCACCGGCCTGCCCGCGCCGGTGGCTATAATGTAGGGGATGAACCCCGCCCAGACCCAACCCCAACCCCAGCCCCAGACCCAGCACCAGCCCCAGACACCGGCGCCAGCGCCCGCCAACCTGCCCCGCTTCATTGCGCGCGGCCTGGTGCCGACCGCTGAGCAGCGCGCCGTCCAGCTGTCGCAGAACAAGGTGACGCTGGTCGACGCCAACGCCGGCGCCGCCAAGACCACCACGCTGGCCCTGCGCGCCGGCGAAGCACTGGCGCGCAAGCTGGCGCCCGAACAGATCCTGGTGCTGACCTTTACGCCCGAGGCGCGCGATGTCATGCGCCAGCGCCTGCTGGAAGTGGGCATACCGTCCGGCCAGGCCGAGCGCATCGCGGTGGCGACGTTCGAGCAGTTCAGCGCGCGCCAGCTCGACGCCATCGACATCGACGGCGTGCGCACCTGTAGCGAGCCGCGCCAGCTCAAGCAGATGGCGCTGGCCGCCATGGACCGCGTGGGCGAACGCTACGCGGGCCGGCTCGACAGCCTGGAGCTGCACACCCACAGCATCGCGGTCAGCCAGTTCATCGAGACCCAGCTGACGCTCAAGGCCACCATGGCGCTCGAGGCCGATGTCGAATTCATCGGTCCCGAGGAAGCGGCCGAGCAGCTCGGTGTGCCGGTGGCCGACTATCTGACCACGCTCGAGTACGAGACCCTGCGTCTGGACGGCGGCGCCGGGGCCCGCTGGCGCGGCCCGTTCGACGCCACCTACGACCTGGCCTGCAACCTGACCGGCGGCGCGCGGCTGGCCGAGCGGTTTCCCGATTACCGGCTGGTGCTGTGCGACGAGCTGCACGACCTGAACGAGGCGGCGTTCCGCATCCTGGCCGCGCTGATCGACCGCTCGCAATGCTTTTTCGTCGGCGCCGGCGACCGCGACCAGGTGATCTACGCCAGGCTCGGCGCCAGCGATACGTACCTGAACCAGCGCTTCGCGGCCCGCTTTCCCAGGCTGGTGCGCCATCGGCTGACCTATAGCTACCGCCACGGACCGCACCTGGCCTACGCCATGGCCGCCTTCAAGGACAAGCCGGTCGATTCGCACCTGGCGCTGCACACCGAGATCAGCCAGCCGCATTACGATGACGCCGACCATTGTGCGCGCCAGGTGGTGGCGGCGGTGCGGCGCTGGCAGGCGGACGGCCATCCGCTCGACGGCTGCGCCATCCTGCTGCGCGACCGCCACCAGTCGGTGGCCATCGAAAACGCGCTGATCGAGGCCGCAATCGATTACCGCACCCCGGCCATGGCCGGCTATCTGCAGCGCGACGAGATCCTGTTTTTGCGCGGCATGCTGGCCATCGCGCTGCGCGACTTCGGCGCCATCAAGGCCGCAGAGGTGCGCAGCGCGGTGGTCGACGCGCTGGTGGCGTTTTCCGAGATGGCCTTTACGGCACGCCGCATCGACCACTTCAAGTCGCAGATCGCCAAGGCGCCGGACCTGCTCGGCGAACTGTTCCTGATCGAGGAAGAACACCGCGACGGCGTCGAACCCGGCTGGCGCGACGCCGCCAGCGCCAGCACCAAGCGAGCCGTGATCGATGCCATCGCCTGGCTGTCCACGCTCGACCGGGCCACGCCGGCAGCTGCGGTGCTGACCGGGCTGTGCGAACGGGTGCAGCTGGTGGCGGCGGCGCGGCGCATCTTCGTGCGCCCCTACGACGCGGACGTGGTCAACAAATCGGTTGCCGGCCTGCTGGCGTGGGCGGCGGGTTCCGGGCTCGGGTTGGCCGATTTCTGGGCGGCGATGAACGCCAGGGAGGCGTTTATCCGCCGCAAGCGCGCACCGAAGGCGGTGCTGATCGAGTGCGTCGCCAATGCCAAGGGCAAGGAATACGACCACGTGATCCTGCCGTACCTGCAAGCGGACGAATTTCCCCATCCGCAGCAGCCGCGGCGCGACGAGGACAACCTGTTCTACGTGGCGGCCACCCGCGCACGATTGAAACTGACCTTGCTGTCGCCCGCCGACAACGGCCAGCGCAGCGCCTTTCTCGCCCGCCTGCGCCTGGCGCAGGGCAGCGCGGCGGCCGATGCGGCCATCGCCCGCAACCAGGCGCAGCTGGCGGCCGCGGCGGCGGCCCCGGGGCGTCACTACCTGACGGCCACGTACCAGGAAAGGGATGCGGTCAAGGCGCTCGGCGCACAGTTCGACATGGCGCGCCGCGCCTGGTATGTCGAGCGCGGCGCCGATCTGGCGCCGTTCGCCCGCTGGCTCAAAAAATAATGCAGCGCGCCAATTATATCCAGAGAAACCTTATATAATATCGCTCGCGGCTGGCTTGACAGCCTCACACCTTTTAGTGTGCCCCACAACATAATTCGAATCGGGAGTATATCGATGAAAGCAAACACCAACATCCTGCTGGCAGCCTGCACCGTAGCCCTGCTGAGCGCCTGCTCGACCCCGGCACCGGCACCAGCACCGGCACCTGAGCCAGTCAAGGCTGCGCCAGCACCTGCACCAGCACCTGCGCCGGTCGCCGCACCAGTCCAGGCGCCACTGGCCGCCTACCTGGATCCAAACAGCTCGATCTACAAAAACCGCAGCGTCTACTTCGACTTCGACAAGTACACGGTCAAGCCTGAATTCGATGCACTGGTGGCCGACCACGGTAAATTCCTGGCCGCCAACCCTAACGTGTCGATCAAAGTCGAAGGCAACACCGATGATCGCGGCAGCGCCGAGTACAACCTGGCCCTGGGCCAGAAACGCGCGCAGGCGCTGATCACCGCCCTGAAAGTACAAGGCGTGAAAGACAGCCAGATGGAAGCCGTCAGCTACGGCAAGGAAAAGCCGAAAGCAACCGGCTCCGATGAAGAATCGCGCGCCCAGAACCGCCGCGACGACATCGTCTACCCAAGCAAGTAATACCGGCGCGTCAGCGCAGTTTCCTGGAATGCCCGGCCTGCGCGCCGGGCGTTTTTGCATCCGCCTACTTAAGGATGACCTTGCGAATGAACTCGATCGCCGCAAGGGCGAAGAAGGTGTAGGCGCACCAGGGGATCAGGTAGCCGGGCACGAACGACGGGCGCAAGGCGCCCAGCGCGGTGAAGGCGGCGCCGAAGGCAAACGCGGTGGCCAGGACCCATTCCTTCTGTTTGGCGAACAGGCCGACGCAGGTGACGGTGCCGGCCAGGCTGATGATGGTTGCTATCTGCATTGGAACGCTCTTCTGTCGGGGATGCGCAGAATACCACGAACGCTTCAGGCGGTCACCGGCACGCCGGCGCGCTGCAGCAGCTGTTCGCAGCGCGGCGACAGGTGCTGCACCTGGAGGCACTTACCGGCGCGCACGTAGCGCTCGCTCAGCGCGGCCACCGCCACCACCGCCGAATGATCGACCAGGCGCAGGTGGCGGCAATCGAGCACCACCGTCTGCGGGTCATCGTGCGGCGAGAACAGATCGTTGAAGTGGGCAATCGAGGCGAAAAACAGCGTGCCGTGCGGCGTGTAGTGCTTGACCCCGGCCGCATCGAGCACGGCATCCGTGCGCACCTCGCGCGCGTGGCGCCAGGCAAAGCTGAGCGCCGCGATCACGATCCCGCACAGCACCGCCACGGCAAGATCGGTCGCCACGGTGATGCAGGTGACCACCACGATCAGCAGCGCATCATGGCGCGGCACCTTGCCCAGCACTTGCAGCGAACTCCAGGCAAAGGTCTGCTGCGCCACCACGAACATCACGCCCACCAGCGCCGCCAGCGGTATGCGCTCGATCAGCGGCGACAGGAACAGGATGAACAACAGGATCATGACGCCGGCCACCGTACCGGACACCCGCGTGCGGCCGCCCGAACTCAAGTTGATCATGGTCTGGCCGATCATGGCGCAACCGCCCATGCCGCCGAACAGGCCCGAGGCGACATTGGCTGCCCCCAGCGCCACGCATTCGCGGTTCGGCAAGCCGCGGGTTTCGGTGATTTCGTCGGTCAGGTTAAAGGTGAGCAGCGTCTCGAGCAGGCCGACCACCGCCATCAGCAGCGCGTACGGCAGCACGATGCGCAGCGTTTCCATGGTCAGCGGCAGTTGCGGCACGTTGAAAGTCGGCAGGCCGCCGGCTATCGTGGCCATGTCGCCGAGCGTGCGCACCGGCAGGTGCAGCAGTTCGGCCAGCAGGCCGACGCCCACGATCGCCACCAGGGCCGGCGGCACGGCGCGCGTGACGCGCGGCAGCAGGTAGACGATGGCCATGGTCAGCGCCACCAGAGCGCACATCCACCCCATGGCAGCGCCGCTGAGCCAGCCGCCGTCGACGCGGAAATGCTGCAGCTGCGACCAGGCAATGACGATCGCCAGCCCATTGACAAAGCCCAGCATGACCGGGTGCGGCACCATGCTGACCAGCTTACCCAGGCGCAGCACCCCGAACAGCAGCATGATGATGCCGCTCAGCACCACTGTCGCCAGGAAATACTGCAGACCATGCTGGGCCACCAGCGCCACGATCACCACCGCCATTGAACCGGCAGCGCCGGAGATCATGCCGGGGCGACCGCCGAAGATGGCAGTGATCGTGCAGATGAAAAAGGCGCCATACAGTCCAACCAGCGGGTTGAGATGGGCGACCAGCGCAAAAGCGATGCATTCGGGGACTAGTGCAAACGACGTGGTGAGACCAGCCAGGGCGTTTTTTGTCAAATCTTTGGACGACATAGAAGCGGACAGGAAAGGGATCCAGGGCGACACACGCGAACGGCGTGCAAAAAAAATAGCTGCGAAGCATCATTGATGCAACGCAGCAGACCTATTTTACACTGAAGAGTTGGTGTACAGCAGTGCTTGGGTGAAATGGCGCACATTCAAAACCGTTCAGGGCGGGCAAAATGGACTTGCTTTCCACTCAACAACTGTCAAGCCGAGCCCGATATGACCACCATGATGAACGCTACCCGCGCCCTGTACCGTCAAAAGATCGCCGTCGAACGAACGCTGTGCGCACAGTCGGCCGAAGAATCGGAACTGGCCGCACGGTGGGCTGCTGCCTGGCACAAGCTGGTTCAGCGCAAGCTCGACAACATGGCAAGCCGCCCTGCCCACCACGTGCAGTTCAGCGGATTCCTGGTCAATCCGCCGTCCCGCGTCCTGCATTGATCGTTCAGTCGCTCAAAACTCCGCAGGCATTTCCGTCTTACGCAGCGCGCTGCTCCACGCCGGCGGTCTTGTTGCGGCCGACCTGGTAGCAGCTGCCTGCGCGCGCTTCCATGCCTGCACGGTCCAGCACGGTCACGCAGCCCCGGCGGTAGGAGATCAGTCCTTCCTCGGCCAGCTTGCCGGCGGCGCCGGTGACGCTTTCGCGGCGCACACCCAGCATGTTGGCGATCATTTCCTGGGTCACTTTCAATTCGTTGCTCATCGAGCGGTCCAGACGCTCGAGCAGCCAGCGGCACAGCTTTTGCTCGATGCTGGTATGACGGCTGCCAGCCACGCTTTGCGCCAGCTGGGCGAACATGACGCTGGTGTAGCGCATCAGTTGCTGAGCCAGCGGACCGCCGGCGTAGAACACGTCGCGCAGCACGTCGGTACGCAGGCGGTAGCCGTAACCGGCTGCTTCCACCACGGCCGAGTAGGCCGCACGCTCGGTCGGGTACAGCGCCACGCCGACCACGCCCTCGCGGCCAACCACGGCGATCTCCGTGGTGGCGCCGTCTTCCATCACGTATTGCAGCGAGACGATCGCATTGGTCGGGAAGTAGGTGTATTCGACCTTGTCGCCGAAGTCGAACAGATGTTTACCGGCAGGCAACGCCACCAACTCCAGCTCGCTGCACAGGGCCAGCAGGTCCTCGCGCGACAGCGCGCGCAGCAGGTCGTTCTGTTGCGCGCCAATCAGACTGATCTGCGAACCGGCACCGCCGTTGCCTGCGATGGCCTTGGCGGAAGTCGTTGCGGAGGTGGTGTGGTATGCGTTCATGGTGTCTGCCTTCTGATAATGGTGTGGGTGACTTTGTTTCTTGCTCACCGTTGATGACACTATATCTAGCAGGCCGATCCGCCGGTATAGGAGCGGCATGTAGGCAAATGTAGGCTCCAAGCAAGAGGAAATGTCGTCCTTGTCCTACGTTGACATCAAGACATCTTCTGCGCTGCCGCAGGCACGATGCGATGTCCAGACCCCTACTGGTACCACGTGGTAACATAAGCGTCATGCAAACTTCGATCTCAGACCAGGCAGAAACACTGATCCGCGCTACCGGGGCACGCGTGACGCGCCAGCGGGTGACCGTGCTCGACTGCCTGATGCGGCAGGAAAAGTCGCTGACCCATCACGATATCCAGGCCCTGCTGTCAGACGATGCGCTCGACTCGGTCACGCTGTACCGGGTGCTCGAGTGGCTGACCGATAATGAGCTGGTACACCGCATCGCCGGAGCCGACCAGGTCTGGCGCTTCCGCGCCGGTGCCGGCCATCACTCGCACGAGCACGCGCATTTCCAGTGCACCCGCTGCGAGGAAGTCACCTGCTTCACCGACGTGCCCCTGCCACGCACGATCAAGCTGCCGAGCGGCTTCCAGAGCCAGGAAATGGATTTTCTGATCAAGGGCACCTGCCCGCACTGCGCCGCCAAAAAATAAGGCGTCACCGCATTCCCCCTCCACTGAAGATGCAATAGGCTTGCATTAGCGGCGAGGACGGCTTATGATGCAACTCGATTGCATTTACTTTCCAGGCCTTCCATGACCACCCTGCACCCACTGGCCGACACGCGGCTTCCCGTGACCGTTCTCTCCGGCTTTCTCGGCGCCGGCAAGACCACCCTGCTCAACCATGTGCTGGCCAACCGCGAAGGTTTGCGGGTGGCCGTGATCGTCAACGACATGAGCGAGGTCAATATCGACGCATCGCTGCTGCGTCACGGCACCGCCAATGCCGGCGCCGCGCTGTCGCGCACCGAGGAAAAAATGGTCGAAATGAGCAACGGCTGCATCTGCTGCACGCTGCGCGAAGACCTGCTGCTCGAAGTGCGCAAGCTGGCCGCCGAGAACCGCTTCGACTACCTGCTGATCGAATCGACCGGCGTGGGCGAACCGATGCCGGTGGCCGCTACCTTCGACTTCGCCGACGAGCACGGCGAGTCGCTCAACGACGTCGCCCGCATCGACACCATGGTCACCGTGGTCGATGCGCTCAACCTGCTCAACGATTACAATGGCGCCGACTTCCTGGCCCAGCGCGGACAAAGTGCCGGCGAAGGCGACGACCGCACGCTGGCGGCGCTGCTGTCGGAGCAGATCGAGTTCGCCGACGTCATCGTGGTCAGCAAGACCGACCTGGTGACGATCGAACAGATGGGCGCCGTGCGCGCCGTGATCAAGGCGCTCAATCCCACCGCCACCATGGTGCTGGCCGAGCGGGGCCGGGTACCGCTGCACCAGCTGCTCGGCACCGGCAAGTTCGATCTCGACAAGGCCAGCCAGATGGCCGGCTGGGCGCGCGAACTGGCCGGCCTCCACGCGCCGGAGACCGAAGAATATGGCATCAACAGTTTTGTCGTGCGCGAACGCCGGCCGCTGCACCCGCTGCGCTTCAACGACTTCCTCGACCTGGCCTTGCCAGGGCTGATACGCGCCAAGGGTTATGTCTGGTTTGCCAGCCGGCCCGATTGGGCGGTCGCCTATTCACGGGCAGGACGCATCGCCTCGGTCGAACCGGTGGGACAATGGTGGGCTGCCAGCGACCGCGCCGACTGGCCGCCGGTGGGCGACGCCGACCGCGCCGGCATCGAAGCAGCCTGGGTGGAACCGTTCGGCGACCGCCAGAACGAACTGGTCTTCATCGGCGCCGACCTGGACCGCGCGGCGCTCGAAGCAGCCTTCCGCCGCTGCGTGCTCACCGACCGCGAGCTGGCCGCCGGCGCTGCCGCGTGGCGCAGCTTTGCCGACCCATTCCCGGCCTGGACCCGGGAAGACGACTTCGAAGAATATCTGGCCTGAATCCACGCGATCGCAAGGCCACTGACCGGCAACGGATCGGCAACTGACAGGCAACTGATCGGCAACTGAGCGGCAACCGACAGACGACTGACAGGCGGGCGCCGAGGCGGCTATACTGCGTGTTTTTTTCAGCATACGTCATGGCCGCCCTGCCCCAGTCCCTATCCTTGCTCTTGGCCCTGCCCTCGACCTCGACCTCGCCCCGCCCCCGGCGCCCTGCCCCGCTGTTGTCCGTCCTGCGCGCCGCGCTGGCCGCGGCCCTGCTGATGCTGGGCGCCGATGCATTGGCGGCTTCCGAGCCGGCAGTGGCGCCGGCTGCGCGCACGCCCGCCACCATCTCCGCGCTGCGCCTGATCGGCGAACAGCGCCTGCCATGGCGCATGCCGTTCCAGGGCACCATGGTGGGCGGCCTGTCCGGCATCGATTACGACGCCGTGCACGGCGACTGGGTAATGATCTGCGACGACCGCTCCGAGCACAACCCGGCGCGCTACTACCGCGCACGGCTCGATTACGATCTGCAGGCATTCAAGGCCGTGCAGCTGACCGGCGTCACCACGCTGCTGCAGGCCGACGGCACGCCGTATCCGTCCAAGGACGAATTTGCCCGCCGCGGCGGCGCAGTGGCCGACCTGGAAACGCTGCGTGTCGATCCGCGCGATGGCGCCATCTGGTACGGCAGCGAGGGCGACGTGTCGCTCGATCTCAATCCTTTCGTGCGCCGCGCCGGCGCCGACGGCCGGCTGCAGTACGAGCTGCCGCTGCCGCCGCTGTTCGACGTGGCGGTGGACCGCAGCCGCGGACCGCGCAACAACCAGAGCTTCGAAGGCCTCGGTTTCACACCGGACGGCAACTCGCTGTGGGTGTCGCTGGAGGGGCCGATGTACCAGGACGGCCCGGTGCCCACGCCGGACCGGGGCGCGGTCAACCGCATCACGCGCTTTGCGCGCGACGGCAAGGTGCTGGGACAATACGCTTATCGGCTCGACGCGCTGCCCGCCACGCCGGGTGCCGGCAAGAACGCCGACAACGGCATTTCCGAGATCGTCGCGCTCGGCGACGAGCGGCTGCTCGTGCTCGAGCGCGCCGGCGTGCAGGACGACAAGGGGATCTACCACAACTACGTGCGGTTGTACGAGGTCGATACGGACGGCGCTACCGACATCGCCCAGCTATCGACCTTGCAGGGCGCCAGCTATGTGCCGATGCGCAAACGGCTGGTGCAGGACCTGAACCAGGCCGGGCTGGCGCGGGTGGACAACCTCGAAGGCATGGCCTTCGGTCCGCGCCTGGCCAACGGCCATGCCAGCCTGGTGCTGATCTCGGACGACAATTTCAATCACCAGCAGGTCACGCAGTTCCTGCTGTTCGAGGTCCTGCCATAGCGCCGGTGCCGACAGCAGCCACCAGCGGCGCCGGCGCCAGTTCGGGCGTGTCGACCACGCCGATCGGTCCCGCCGCAGGCTGCACGCCGACGGCATTGCCGGCACCGGCGCCCGGGGCTTGCGTTTCCACCAGATCGTGCGCCGACAGCTGGATCGACGGCGGCGACAGGCAGTTGTCGCACTGACAGCACTTTTCGAAACCGGGCGAGGCGTCGCCGAAGTAGTCGAGCAGCAGCTTCCAGCGGCAGTAACCGCTCTGCGCATAACCGACCATCTGCTCGAGTCCTTCGCGGTCGCGTTCGTGCTTGTCCGCGTACACCTGCGCCATTTCGGCGTAGCGGGCGGCCTTGGGTTCGGTGGCGCCGGCGGGCAGCCTGGCCAGCGTGTAATCGAGCTTGCGGCTGCGCTTGAGCAGCTTGCCGTCCTTGAGCATCTTGAGGCAGATCTTGAGCTGGCTGGCCGGCATGTGCTCGAGCCTGGGCTTGAGATCGGCTTCGGTGAATGCGCCTTCGCCGGTGCCGGCCGCCTGGCGCGCCTGCTCGTACACCGCGCGCAACTCCTCCGCCTGCGGATAGTGCTTGACCAGGAAGAACTGCTGGAGGCGCTTGTCGGCGTGGTAGTACAGCAGCGTGCATTCGGCATCGAGGCCGTCGCGCCCGGCGCGGCCCGACTCCTGGTAATACGCCTCCAGGTTGGCGGGCACCTGCAGGTGGATCACGAAGCGGGTATCGGGCTTGTCGATGCCCATGCCGAAGGCGTTGGTGGCCACCATCACCCGGCGCTCGCCGCTCATGAACAGGTTCTGGTTTTCCACCCGCTCGGCCGCGCGCAGCTTGCCGTGGTAGATGGCCACGCTTTCGCCGGCTTCCTTGAGCTGCGCGTGCATTTCCTCGGCCGCCTTGACGGTGGCGGCGTAGATGATGCCCACGCCCTCGGTCTTGCGCACCAGTTCCAGCGCCTGCGCCGCCTTCTCGGACGGATTGGTGACCTGCTTGACGCGGTAATGGAGGTTGGGCCGGTAAATGCCGGTGTTGACCACCGCCATGCGCGATCGGCCGAGCTGGGTGCGGATATCGCCGATCACGTCGTCGGTCGCGGTGGCGGTCAGGGCCAGCACCTGCGGGCGCCCGAGCGCAGCCAGTGCCGCGCCGATTTCCAGGTAGGCCGGGCGGAAATCATGGCCCCATTGCGAAATGCAGTGGGCCTCGTCGATCACCACCAGCGCGATCTGGCTCTGCTTGAGCAGCGCCAGGAAGTCCGGGGTGATCAGGCGCTCGGGCGTGCAGAACACGATATCGTGGTCGGCGCTTTCGATGCCGTCGAGCGCTGCCAGCTCCTCGGCGCGCGACAGGCTGCTGTTGATCTGGGCGGCGCTGGCAATGCCGGCTTCCTCGAGCTTCTCGGCCTGGTCCTTCATCAGCGAGATCAGCGGCGACACCACCACCGTCAGGCCTTGCAGCAGCCGCGCCGGCAACTGGTAGCACAGCGACTTGCCGCTGCCGGTGGGCATGACGGCCAGCGTATCGTGGCCGGCCAGCACGCTGTCGATCACCTTGCGCTGGCCGTCGCGCAGCGCCGTGATGCCGAATACCTTGCGCAGCAAGGTGTTGATCTGTCGGGTGTTGGGGCTTGCCATGGGAGACTCTCTAAAGGGTAGAAACTGCCCCCAGAGTAGTCAAGCCCGCGGTTTTGGTATGTGCGGCAGCACACCGCGCGGCGCTGACCAGGTTTAACCGGCAGTCACCGTGGTGTCGATGCGCGCGCCCTGCTTCAGGGTCAGCGTGACGGGCGTGCGTTCGGCGATGTCGGCCAGCCGCGCCACCTGGTCGGCGTCGAGCGCGCCGGTCAGGCGCAGGGTGCGGGCAATCACGGTGCCATCGTCGCCGCGCGCCAGGCGCAGCCCGACCTCCACCGCCGCCAGCGGCCACTGCTTGCGGTCGGCATACATGCGCAGCGTGATGGCGGTGCAGGAGCCCAGCCCCGCCAGCAGAAAATCATACGGGGCCGGGCCGGCGTCGCGACCGCCGTTGCGCGCCGGTTCGTCGCCGGTCAGCCGGTGTCCGCCCACCTCGATCTCGGTGGCATACGTTTCGCGCCCGATGCGGGCAACTGCCTGGGCCATGATGATTCTCCTTTGCGCCATTGTAAAGGCAAGCGGGCAGCCCGGGAGGCCGACTTTACTGTCCCTATACTTAAGTAAAGTTCTGTAAAGCGATTTATGTAAGGCAAGTTCAGAGCGGCTGTTTCTGTAAAATGGCAGCCACGACTCACCCGCTTCCCTGCCACCATCCATGCAAAAGATACTCCTGACCTGCTCCCTGATCGCGGCGCCGCTTGCGGCGCTGGCCCAGTCCAGCGAGGCGACATCGGCCACATCGTCCACATCGTCCACAGCGGCCGCCAAGGCCGGTGCCGATGCCGGCCAGCGCGCCGTCAAGGCCCAGGACGCCGTCGTGCCCTCGGTTACGGTGGCTGCCGAACGCCCCACCAACCGCATCGACCGCCAGGTGTATGACGTCAAGTCCGACGTCTCGAGCACCAACGGCACTGCCGCCGATGCCCTCAACAACGTGCCTTCGGTCGCGGTCGACCCGGACGGGACGGTGACGCTGCGCGGCAGCAGCAATGTCCAGATCATGGTCGATGGCAAACCGACCGCGATGCTGCAGGGCGACAACCGTGGCGCGGCGCTGCAGGCGATGCCGGCCGACGATATCGAATCGGTCGAGGTGATCAACAATCCCGGCGCGCAGTTCGGTAACGAAGGCGGCGGCGGTCCGATCCTGAACCTGGTCATGCGCCGCAACCGCAAGCCGGGCGGCTTCGGCTCGGTCAACGCCAACGCCGGCACCGAGGGGCGCTACAACAGCGCCGTCAACGGCAGCTATAACGAAGGTGCGTGGGGCTTCCAGGGCGGGATGAACGTGCGCCACGACGGCCGCAACTCGACGTCGGAGGTAAGCCGCGACCGTCTCGATCCGCGCACCGGCAACGATGTCCACAGCGGCCAGGATGCGCTCAGCAAGGGCCTCAACAACATGGTGGGCGCCAATGGTACGGTCAGCTACAACCTGAACCAGACCGATACCTTGACCGGCAGCGCCTCGCTGATGGCGCGCGGTAACGACCAGCGCTCGACCGAGCACTATGTCAATGGTGCCACCGGTTTCATTGCCGCCAACGAGTATGTGCGCGATACCGCGCGCAGCGGCGACGCCAAAAACACCAGCTGGGGCGCGCGCTACGACCACAAGGGCGCGCTGCCCGGCGAAACACTGAAGATCGACCTGCGCGTGTCAGCCTCCGACAACGACAGCGACACGGACTACGCCAGCACCTATGCCAGCGGCGCCGATACGCTGGGCCGCACGGCCAGCCGCGCCTTCCAGCACAACGACACCAGCACCCGGGTGGTCGATTTCACCGGCGACTACGGCCGGCCGCTGTGGGATGGCACGGCCAACATGGGCTACAAGATCGCGCGCACCACCAACCGCTTCAATACCCTGTACACCGACATCGATCCGGCCACCACGGTCGCCGCGATCGATCCGTCGCGCACCAACCGCTTCGATGTCGAGGAAACCGTGCTGGCGCTGTACGGCACGTACCAGATGCGCCTGTCCGAGCGCTGGGGCCTGCTGGGCGGCCTGCGCACCGAGCATACCGACATGGACATCCACCAGCGCACCAGCGACATCACAGCAAAGAACAGCTACATCAATTTCATCCCGAGCATGTTCGCCACCTACAAGGTGGCCGACGACGCCAACCTGCGCTTTGCCTACGCGCGCCGGCTGCGCCGTCCGCAGGCGGGCGACCTCAATCCGTATGTGATCTACCGCGACGAGTTCAATGTCTCGGCCGGCAACCCGGACCTGAAACCGACCAAGACCGACTCGTTCGAAGTCGGTTACGAAACCAAGTTCGGCGGCCTGGAAACCAATCTGCGCGGCTACTACCGGCGCGACACCGACGCCATCGTCGATTACCGCTACTTCATCGCCGACAACGTGCTGCTGACCACCCGCCAGAACGGCCAGGGCAGCCACGCCAGCGGCCTGGAATTCACGATCAGCGGCAAGCTGACACCGACGCTCACGCTCAACAGCAGCGGCAACCTGATGCGCAACCAGCAGCGGTCGCAAGACGATGCGGGCGTGGTCACCAGCCGCACCGCCAATTCGCTGAGCGGGCGCGTCCGCCTGAACTGGCAGATGACCACTGCCACCCAGGCGCAACTGGCCTTGCAGATGCAGGGCAAGACGCTGTCCGGCCAGGGTTATCGCTCGCCCAACAACACGCTCAACATGAGCGTGCGTCACGCCTTGAACAGCCAGTGGAACCTAGTGGCCAACGTTACCGACATCTTCGACAGCAACAAGATGGAAACCATCGTGGACAGCACCACGCTGCGCGAGATCAGCACCCGCCGCTTCGACGGCCGCGTGTTCTACGTGGGACTGTCGTACCGCTTCGGCGGCGCCGGCAGCAAGCGCGACGACGGTGACGGCTTCCGTCCGCGTCCGCCCGGCCCCGGCGGCCCCGGTGGTCCGGGTGGTCCCGGCGGCTTCGGCCCGCCGGGCGTCTGACACGCAAAAAAAACGCCCGGGGCCTTGCGGCTGCCGGGCGCTTTTTTGTGCGATACGGTTATTTGACGACTGCCACCTTGACCCGCTTGCCGCCTTCGAAGGTGTAGATGGTCAGCGCACCATCCTTGATGTCGCCGTGCGCATCGAAAGCGATGTCGCCGGTCACGCCCTTGTGGTGGATCTTCGCCAGGTAGGGCAGGTACTTGGCCGGGTCGGGCGAACCGGCCTGCTGCATCGCATCGACCATCGTCATCAAGGCGTCGTAGGTTTGCGGCGCATAGGTCTGCACCTCGACGCCGAAGCGCTTTTTATAGGCCGCCTTGAAGTCGGCCAGCGCCTTTTCCTGCGCCGGCGCCACGCCCCCCGCTTCCGCGCACAGCACCTGGTCGTCGTTCATGCCGCCGCCCGCCAGCCGCGGTACCGAGTCCGAGCACATGCCGTCGCCGCCCATGAACTTGACGGGCAAGCCCAGCTGCTTCATCTGGCGCAACATCGGCGCGGCCACCGCATCCATGCCGCCGTAGAAAATCAGGTCCGGCCTGGTGGCCTTGACGGTGGTCAGGATCGCATTGAAGTCGGTGGCCTTGTCGTTGGTGTACTGGGTGGACACGATGGTGGCGCCGGCTGCAGGTCCGAGCCGCTTGATATTTTTCGAAAATTCATCGGCCAGGCCCTTGCCGTAGGCAGTGCGGTCGTCGATCACGGCGATCCGCCTGGCTTTGACGTTCTGCAGCGCATAACGGGCCAGCGCGGCGCCCTGCTGCTCGTCGTTGGCGATATTGCGGAACGCGGAACCGAAACGCTGGCGCGTGTACTGCGGATTGCTGGCCGACGGCGAAATCTGCGGGATGCCGGCGTTGAAATAGATGCGCGAGGCCGGGATCGTGGTGCCCGAGACCTGGTGGCCGATCACCCCGTTGACCTTGGCGTCCACCAGCTTTTGCGCCACGGCCGTGCCCTGCTTGGGATCGGAGCCGTCGTCCTCGGCCTGCAGCACGATCTTGTATTTCTTGCCACCGATGACCACGCCCTTGGCGTTCAGTTCTTCGACCGCCATGCGGGCGCCGTTTTCATTGTCCTTGCCCAGGTGGGCGGCGGTGCCCGAGGTGCCGGCCGCGTGGCCGATGCGGATGATGTCCTCGGCATGGGCCGAGGCGGTACTGGCGGCGCCGGCCGCTGCGAGCGTGGCGGCGAGCGCGAGATGCACTACGTTTGTTGGGTACGGCATACAACTCCTTACGAAATGAGCCGGTTAGGATACCATCCGCTTCCACAGTCCGCCATCAGTAGATGCCGCACGGCTATTTACGTAATATACTTATTACTCGCTCGCATAAGTCATTGAAATTATGGAAATTTCCCGCCGCATTGCCCAGTCCCGGCCACTGGCCACCACCGCCATGCACGGCCGCGTGGACGCCATGAAGGAACGCGGTGAACCTGTCATCGATTTTTCCATCGCCATCTCGCATTTTCCGGCGCCGCCCACGGTGCTGGCCGCGATGCACGAAGCACTGCAACGCCCCGCCCTGCCCTATACCAGCGTGGCCGGCGACGCCGGCGTGCGCGCGCGCCTGGCCGCACGGGTCGCCAGCCGCAACGGCATCGACGCCGGGCCCGCCGACATTGTGGTCACCAACGGCGCCAAGCAGGCGCTGTACCAGGCGCTGTACGTCATGGCCGATCCGGGCGACGCGGTCATCATCTTCAAACCGTACTGGCCGGCCTATGTCGCCACCAGCCGGCTGCTGGGCCTGGAGCCGGTGCTGGTGGACCTGCCGCCGCAGTTCACGGCCGGCTTTCTCGACAGCCTGCCAGCGGCCACGGTCATCATCCTCAATAATCCGCACAACCCGACCGGCGTCCTGCTCTCGCAAGATGAGCTCGACTGCATCGCGGCCTGGATGGCCAAAACCGGCACCCGCGCCATCGTCGACGAAAGCTATGAAAAACTGGTGTTCGACGGCGTCCACGCCAGCCTGGCGGCGCGTCCCGACTGGCGCGCGCTGGGCGTGGTAACGCTGTTTTCGGCCTCGCAAAGCTACGCCATGATGGGCTGGCGCGCCGGCTTCGCGGTGGCGCCGGCGGCGCTGGTGACCGCCATGGAAAACGTCCAGGGGCCGATCACCGCCGCCGCGCCGATGCTGATGCAGCTGGCGCTTGCAGCCGCGTTCGAGTCCGATGATGGCGAGCAGTCGCAGGCCATGCTGGCCGACTACCGCGCGCGCCGCGACCTGGTGCTGGACCTGACCGCCGGCCTGCCCTGGCTGACCGTGGCGGCGCCTGCGTCCGGCCCCTACCTGTGGTTCGACGTCGCGCCGCTGGGCCTGGACACGGTGCAGGCCGCAGAAATGCTGCTGGCCGAGCACGCGGTCGCGGTGATGCCGGGCGACGCACTGGGCATGCCCGGCTACCTGCGTATCGGCTTCATTGCCGACGATATCGCCACCTTGCGGCGCGGGGTGCAGGAACTGGTCGCTTTCGGCAACCGTCATCACGGCGGCCGCTGAGCGATGGCCTTCCTGCTCTTCAGCCTGAACAGCCTGCGCGGTCGCCTGCTGCTGCTGGTGGCGCTGGCGATCGCGCCGATCGCCGTGATGACCATCGTCAGCGGCATCCGCGAGCATGACCACGCGATCAGCGTGGCCGAGGAAAACCTGCAGCGCCTGACCAACCTGGCGGCCGCCAACGAGGCGCAATCGATCGCCAGCGCGCGCCAGATCCTGCGCGACCTGGCCAGCGTGCCGGACCTGATGAAAGACCAGGCCCGCTGCAGCAACCTGCTCGACAGCATCCAGCGCCGCAACAGCGACTACGCCAACTTCGGCGTGATCCAGCTGAACGGCGATGTCAGTTGCACGGCGATTCCCTCGCCGGGCAAGGTCAACCTGAGCGACCGGCCGCATTTCCGGCGTGCCGTGCACCTGAAGCGCTTCGTCGCCGGCGGCTACATCTTCGGCCGGGTGATCCAGAAACACACGGTCAACCTGACCTACCCGATCCTCGACGACGACGAGCAGGTGCAGGGCGTGGTGTTTGCCGCGCTCGATCTGACCAAGCTCGATCGCTTCGTGGCGGACGTGCAGCTGCCGCCGCGATCGGTGCTGATGACGGCCGATTCGGAAGGCGTGATCATCGCCCGCAAGCCGAATCCGGAACAATGGTTCGGCAAGGCCGTGTGGCCCGCGCTGCGCACGGCGATGGCCGCCGAACCGGGCAAGCCGGTGCTGCTCACGGGGCCGGACGGTGTGGAACGGCTGCACCGCTTTGCCCGCGTCGGCAACAACGGTCTCACCGATTACACCGTCACCATCGGCATTCCGGTGGACGACATCACCGCCGTCGCGCGCCGCGACCAGATGATGGACCTGATGGCGCTGACCGCGACGCTGGTGCTGGCGATGCTGGCGGCGTGGTTCGTGGGCGACGTGCTGGTGCTGCGCCGCGTAAAACTGCTGGCCAGCACCGCCAACAGCATCGCCTCGGGAGCGCTCAACGCGCGCAGCGGCATCCGCTACGGCAAGGAAGAGATCAGCGAGCTGGCGCTTGCACTCGACACAATGGCCGCCGCGCTGCAGGACAAGGAAGCCCAGCACATCAAGGCCCAGGCGCAGCTGCGCCTGGCCGACCAGCGCAAGGACGAATTCCTGGCCATGCTGGCGCACGAGTTGCGCAATCCGCTGGCGCCGATCAGCGCCGGCGCCCAGTTGCTGCGCAGCGGGAACGCCACGCCGGCCGCGGTGGACCGCACCGCCGACATCATCGTGCGCCAGGTGAACCACATGACGCGCCTGATCGACGACCTGCTCGACGTCTCGCGTGTCACGCGCGGCCTGGTCACCATCACCCGCGTGCCGCTCGACGTGGGCAGCATCGTGGCCGACGCCGTGGAGCAGGCCGAACCCATGATGCGCTCGCGCGGCCACCGCTTCCTGCTGGCGCTGCCCGACCAGCCGCTGCAGGTGGCAGGCGACCATAAAAGGCTGGTGCAGGTGCTGGTCAATGTGCTCAACAACGCTGCCAAATACACGCCGGTCGGCGGCGAGATCACGCTGCGCGTGCAGGGCGTGGACGGTCACGTCAGGATCGAGATCGTCGACAACGGCGTGGGCATGTCGATGGAGTTGCGCGGCCGCGTGTTCGAACTGTTCGCCCAGGCCGACCGCACGTCCGACCGCTCCGAAGGCGGGCTGGGACTGGGCCTGGCGCTGGTCAAGATGCTGGTCGAGCTGCACGGCGGCACGGTCACGGTGGACAGCCCCGGCGCCCACCAGGGCAGCACGTTTACCATCATGCTGCCGGCCATCGAGGCCGATGTGGTGGCGCCGCCTGCGGCGCCGGTGCAGGTGGCCGATACCCGTATGCGGGTGCTGGTGGTGGACGACAATGTCGATGCCGCGCAGACGCTGCAACTGCTGCTCGAGGCAGCGGGTCACGACGTCGTGGTGGCGCACACCGCCCACGCCGCGCTGGAAGCGGCCCAGCGCCTGGAACCCCAGCTCTGCCTGCTCGACATCGGTCTGCCCGACCTGAGCGGCAACGATCTGGCGCGCGGCCTGCGCCTGCTGCCGGCCAGCCGCAGCGCCACGTTGGTGGCGGTCACCGGCTACGGCCGGCGCGAAGACCGCGAAGCGTCGAAGGAAGCCGGTTTCGACCATTATTTCGTCAAGCCGATCGACGTCGATGCGCTGCTGGCGGTGATCGCCACCCTGTAGCCGCATTGCCGCGCAGCGGCTGCGCGGCAGCAGCAACTGTCGCGCCGATGTCCCGCTACCGGAGCACAGCCGGTGCCGGCTCACGCGACCTGCCGCCCGAACAGCGGGACAATGCCGGGTCAACTTTGCCCTCGTCCATGAAACTGTTACAATCCGGCTACTGATCCACAAGGCACACCATGGCGCACTCCGACCACCACATACCGCCCGGCGACGGCAGTCGGCCCGGCAGCAGCAACGTTGCCGGAACCGGGACCGGACATGGGACCGGGACCGGGACCGGGTCCGCATCCGCGACCGGACAGCAGCCCGGTTACCGCAGCGGCGTCGCAGCGCGCCTGGCGGGCCTGCCGGTCGAGACGCTGCGGGTATGGGAACGGCGCTACGGGGTGTCCGACGCGGGACGCTCGCCGCGGGGACAGCGGCTGTATTCGTCCGAGCAGGTGCGCCGTCTCGGGCTGCTCAAGCGTGCCGTCGACCAGGGTCACGCAATTTCCACGGTGGCGCGGCTCGACACGGCGGAGTTGCTGGCCCTGACGGGCGTGGCGCCGCCGGTGGAAGCCGAGCCGGCCGAACTGCGCCTGGCCGTGGTCGGCGCTGCGCTGACGCGTCAGCTGGCGGCCGTGCCCACCACGCCGGCGCTCGACATCGTCGCCAGTTGCCAGCAGCTGGCGCAGGCGCCGCAGGCACTGGCCGGCGCCACGGCCGACCTGCTGCTGATCGAAGCGTCCGAGATGAACGCCGAGGCCCTGCCGCTGGTGGCGGCCGCCCGCGCCGCGCTGCACGTGCGCGCCGTGGTGGTGCTCTACCGCTTCTGCGACAGCGCCACCGTGCGCCGCCTGCGCGAGCGGGACTGCCTGGTGGCGCGGGCGCCGTCCGACGCCGCCGAGGTGGCGCTGCTGTGCGCGACCGCCTTTGCCGGCGGCGGCCGTCCGCCGGCGCCGCCGGCCACGCCGCCCGCGCCGCGCCGGCTCGACGACCAGCAGCTGGCGGAACTGGCCGCCATGTCGTCCAGCATCGACTGCGAATGTCCGCGCCACCTGGCGGATATACTGCTGATGCTGACCAGTTTCGAGCGGTACAGCGCGGGCTGCGTCAGCCGCAATGCCGCCGACGCCGCGCTGCACCAGGACCTGGCGCGCAGCGCCGGCCACGCCCGGATGCTGATGGAACAGGCGCTGGAACGGCTGGCCTATGCCGAAGGCCTGCCGCTGCCGCCGCAGTAGCGATTATATTTTTTTTGATTGGATTTCCGCATGACCACCGAGCCGCAAACGGCATACCTGCCTGTCACCACCACCGCTTCCGAACGCATCCGCGCACGGCTGGTGGCCAGCAACACCCGCTTCCACGCCAACGACAACATCGCCGCCTACATCGAACCGGGCGAACTCGATCAGCTGCTCGACGAGGTCAGCGGCCATATGCAGAAGGTGCTGGAAAGCCTGGTGATCGACACGGTCAGCGACCACAATACGCAGGATACGGCGCGCCGCGTGGCCAAGATGTACATGACCGAGGTATTCGGCGGGCGTTACGTGGACATGCCGCCGGTGACCGAGTTCCCGAACGCGGCCAACCTCAACGAACTGATGATCATCGGCCCGATCACCGTGCGCAGCGCCTGCTCGCACCACCTGTGCCCCGTGATCGGCAAGGTGTGGATCGGCGTGATGCCGAACCAGCACTCGAACCTGATCGGCCTGTCGAAATATGCGCGCCTGGCCAGCTGGATCATGAGCCGCCCGCAGATCCAGGAAGAGGCGGTGGTGCAGCTGGCCGACCTGCTGCAGGAAAAAATGCAGCCCGACGGCCTGGCCGTGATCATGGAGGCCGACCATTTCTGCATGCAGTGGCGCGGCGTGAAAGATATGGATGCGCGTATGATCAACAGCGTGATGCACGGCTCCTTCCTCAAGGACCCGGCACTGCGCCGCGAATTCCTTTCCCTGATCAAGCGCTAATCCGTATTCGACATCTTGGAGTTACCAGCATGCTCGTTCGCCTCCTGTACGCCAGCCACGCCGCCAGCGACACGCCCCCGGGCACCATCGCCACCATCATGCAGCAGTCGCACAACTACAACCCGCGCCATGGCATCACCGGCGTGCTCTGTCACAGCGACCGCCTGTACCTGCAGGTGCTCGAAGGCGGGCGCGCACAAGTCAACGCGCTGTACGCGAAAATCCTGCGCGACCCGCGCCACACGGGCGCCGTCCTGCTTCATTACGAGGAAATCAGCGAGCGCCGCTACTCGGGATGGACCATGGGCCAGGTCAACCTGGGCAAGATCAATCCCGGCACCCTGCTGCGGTATTCGGCGCTGCCCGAGTTCAATCCGCACGCCCTGTCGGGCAAAAGCTCGCTGGCGCTGATCGACGAGCTGATGGCGGCTGCGTCCATCCTCGGCCGCGTCTGATTCCGCGTCTCGTCCCTTGAACGCTGCCGCCACCTCGCTCAGGCTGGTCCTCGGGGACCAGCTCAACGGCCGGCACAGCTGGTTCAGGGCGCGTGACGCCGGCGTGGTGTTCGTGATGATGGAGGTGCGGCAGGAAACCGACTACGTGCTGCACCACGCGCAGAAAATCATCGCCATCTTCGCCGCGATGCGCGACTTCGCCGCCCGGCTGCGCTCTGCCGGCCACCGCGTGCACTACCTGACGATCGACGATCCCGCCAATCTGCAATCGCTGCCGGACAACCTGGACCGGCTGCTGGCGCACTACAACGCCGGCAGCTTTGCCTGGCAGGCGCCCGATGAATACCGACTCGACCGCCAGCTGGCCGACTATGCTGCCGGCCTGTCGATTCCGTCGGCGATGGCCGACACCGAGCATTTCTACACCGCGCGCGACGACGCGGCGCGCCTGTTCGAGGGCCGCACCAGCTGGCTGATGGAGCATTTCTACCGCCAGATGCGCCTGCGCCACAAGGTGCTGGTCTCGGACACCGGCAAGCCGCTGGGCGGCCAGTGGAACTTCGACCACGACAACCGCGAAGCGTGGAAAGGCATGCCGTGGGAACCGTCCGACCTGCGCCCGTCGCACGATCACAGCGCCTTGTGGGCGACGATCGAGGCGTCTGGCGCGCAAAGCTTCGGTGCGCCGAACGCGGACGACCTGCGCTGGCCGCTGAACCGCGACGAAGCGCTGGAACAGCTCGAACATTTCGTCGAACAGGCGCTGCCCCATTTCGGTCGCTACCAGGACGCCATGAGCTTCAAGGCCTGGCGCCTGTTCCATTCGCTGCTGTCGTTCGCCATGAACGTCAAGCTGATGGCGCCGGCGGAGGTGGTGGACCGGGCGGTGCAGGCGCTGGCCGACGAGGCGGCGCCGCTGGCGGCGGTGGAAGGGTTCGTGCGGCAGATCCTCGGCTGGCGCGAATACGTGCGCGGCGTGTACTGGCATCGCATGCCCGGTTACGACCAGCTCAATACCTTCAACCACCAGGCGCCGCTGCCGCACTGGTTCTGGTCCGGCGACACGCGCATGCGCTGCCTGGCCACCGCCATCGGCCAGTCGCTCGAACACGCGCACGCGCACCACATCAACCGCCTGATGGTGATCGGGAATTTTTCGCTGCTGGGGGGCCTGTCGCCGCAGGCGGTCCACGGCTGGTACCTGGGCGTGTACATCGACGCCTTCGAATGGGTCGAGCTGCCCAACACGCTCGGCATGAGCCAGTTCGCCGACGGCGGCCTGCTGGCGACCAAGCCGTACGTGTCGAGCGCCGCCTATATCGACCGCATGAGCGACTACTGCAAGGGCTGCCATTACGACAAGAAGGCGCGCGTCGGCGATCGCGCCTGTCCGTATAACGCGCTGTACTGGGATTTTTTCGATCGCAACCGCGCCAGGCTGGCGGGCAACCAGCGCCTGGGCATGGTGTACCAGCAGCTCAAGCGGATGGACGGCCCGGCACTGGACGCCGTGCGCGAGCAGGCAACGCTCACGCGCACCAGGGTGAACGAACTGTAGGCCTGCAGGCGCGCACCCGTTTTACGAGGTGCGCCGGGCCGTCAGCCATTGCGACGCCTTCAGCGCGCCGGCCGCGATGCGGATCTCGCCGATATTGCCGAAGAAGCCATCGGCGCGCACGCCATCCCACGAACCGCCGCCGACCACCCACGGCGCGCTGGCCGACAGCGTCGCCAGGCCCGCGACATTGCTGCTGTTGCGCAGTACCGGCGCCCCTTCCACGTACATCACCGTATCGTGCGTGACCGGGTCGTTGATGATGGCGATATGGACCCAGGTGCCGGCGATGATTTCTCCGGACCAGCTGGCCAGCCCCTCGCGTGCGCCGCTCACGTCGGGCACCACTTCCCACTGCACTTCGCGCAGGCTGGAAATGGCGAACAGCAGCGGCGGCGATTCGCCGTCGCCGCCGTCGAAGCCCGGCAGGTCGCTGCGCCGGCCGTCGCGGGTCATGATGTTCATCCAGGCGTGGCTGGCCTTGTTCCAGCCGGGCGCGATCTTGATGAACGCTTCGATGGTGTAGCCGGTGGTGGCGAAGGTCTGGGCGTTGATCGCAGCCGAGGGGTTGGTCAGGAAGTAGCTGAGGCGTGGCACGTTCTTGTCGGTGTTGAGGAAGCTGACCGAACCGGGCGCCGCCGACAGGTGGTGGCGGTCGCTGCTCCAGACGATGTCGCCCGCCTCGGCATTTCTTACGCCCTGGTTGTCGAGCGCGTCGCGCACCAGCGGGTTGGCGCCGCTGACGTCGGCGATCCGGGTGCCGGGCGCCACCGCTGCACCGTCGCTGCCGCCGAAGAAACGCCAGTGCGCCACCGTGGACGCCACTTTCGGATAATCGTCGGCATCCTTCGGCGCCACCGGCGCCACCACCGCCGGCTCCGTGTACCCCTTGAGCACCAGCGCCCTGGCCTGCTCGACCAGCGACGACGCCACCGTGGCCTGGCCGGTGCCGAACGTGGGATTGAACCGCGCGAAGCGCCTGGCGAAATCGATCGCGATGGTGAACGCCTGGTTGGTCTCGGTCAGCACCGCGCGGTCGAAGCTGTTGAGCGTGTCCGCCGGTTTCATCGGCACCCACGGCGAGAACGACAGCACCTTGATCTGCTTGTTGGTCAGGTCGAACTCGTACAGCCGCATCAGCCCATTGCCGCCCTGGTAGGCCATCTGGTAATCGACCACCATTTCCTCGACCGGGTTGCCGAAGTCGTTGGTCTTGGTTAGGTGGGCGGCGCCATGGTGGTGGCCGTTCAAGGTCATGAAGATCTGGTCGTTATCGCGTATCAGCTTGTCCCATACCATTTTGCCGTAGTCGGTTTCCAGCGGGCTGACGGCGTCCGGCGCGATATTGAGCAGCTGGTGGTTGACCAGGATGACCGGCAGCGTCGGATGGTCGGTCAGCACCTTGCGCGCCCAGGCGATGCCTTCGTCCGAGATGCGCCACGACAGCGACAGCACCAGGAAGCGCTGGTCCTGGGCCGTGAAGATGTGGTACTCGTGGAAACCGCTGTCATCGCGCGCCCCGAAGGTAGCCTGGCGTTGCGCCCGACGGGTGCCGAACCACTGCAGATAAGGCTCGTTGGCCAGCACGCGCTGGGCGTCCGTGCCACGGGTCTGGTCGCCGCTGTAATCGAGGTCGTTGAGCACATCGTGATTGCCGGCCAGGATGGAATACGGCAGCTTGGCCACTTCCAGCACCTGCATGGCGCTGTCGGCCACCTTCCATTGTTCGGGCTTGCCCACCTGGTCCACCACGTCGCCGAGGTGGATCAGGAACGGGATGTTGAGCGCCTGGGCGTTGCGCGCCACCCAGCTGGTCTGGGCGGCGAACGGTTCGTTGCCGTAATGGCGCTCGTACTGGTTGTTCTCGCCCGACGTGGCGTAGCGCGCATAGAACTGGGTATCGGGCAGTACGGCCAGCGCGAAGCTCGAGATTTTTGCGGCCGTGGCAGGCGCCGGTGCCGGTGTGTCACTCACCGCCGCGCTGCCGCCGCCGCAGCCGGCCAGCAGGCCGCCCACCGACAGGCCGGTGGCCGACGCCAGACCCATTTTCAGCAGCGTGCGGCGACCGCTGCGCGGGGTGTCCGTCGGTGCGGCGGGAGTGTGATCGTTGCTGACATCGTTGCGCATGGCCGGCCCTGGAAGGTTGGAATGCCAACGATTCTAGGGCCCGCTTGTGACGCCGCCATGACAGGCTTGCCGATCGAAAGTGTCGGTCGGCAGCTGCCTCGATGGCATCCTTGCTACAGCGCGCCGCGCAGCTGGCCGGCAGTCGCCACGATAGCACCCTTGGCGCCCTTCGCGCCTTTGCCGGTCACCCGTACCAGCACGCTGGCAATACCGGCTTCCGTCGTCACGCTGGCCGGTCCGACGATCTCGTAGGCGCCGCCCGCGGTGAATGTGACCGACTGACCGCTGGCGGTCACCAGGTTGCCGCTGGCGTCGAGCAGCCGTGCACGCACGAACACCAGGTCGCCGGCGGCGGATTTCACGCCCAGGTCGTCCACTGCCACGCCCAGGCGGGCCGGCGCGTCGGGCGTGCGCACCACGTGTTCGGCGACTTGTTTGCCGCCGAGGTAGGCGACCGCTTTCAGTTCGCCCGGCGCGAACTGGCCGGCATCGAATTCCAGCGGCGGATGCCGGAGCTTGGGATAGGTCTTGGTCGGGGCGCTTTTCACGCGGCCCAGGCTTTTCCCGTTCAGCAACAGCTCGACCTCGTCGGCGTTGGAAAACACGCGCACCAGCGGCGACGATGCGGGCGTCCAGTAGCTGGCGATGAAGACCATCGGACCGCCGCCCCACTTGCCGGTCTCCAGGGCGCTGCGCTGCGACTGGAAGAACGCGTGCGAGAATTTCGGCAGGCGGTCGATGCTCATGATGCCCGACGATTCCAGGTCCGGTGCATAACCGCGCCCGTAATCGAACATGACCCAGTAGCCGTCGGCGATGGCGCCGGTCGTGAAGTTGTCGTCGTGCGCTTCGGCCAGGTTCTTGGCCTGCTGCAGCAGCCGGGCTTCGCCGTCGGTCAGCAGCTGGCGGCTGCTGCGGTCGGCCGCCTTCAGATCGCCCCAGGCCGTCTGGTTGAACCCTGCGTTCATCGCATAGTATTCCCAGTCGCCGTACTCGGAGACGATCAGGGGTTTGTCGGGCAGCGGGCGCTTGTCTTCCAGGCGGTGCTGGCGCGCCTGCAGGTACACGTCATAGGTCTGCGGCACCCAGCCGGCCGAGTAGCCCTGGTCGCCGGGGAATTCGGCGTGCACCGTGCGGTGCAGCCGGTCGATCAGCGCGTCGGGCATCTGCGTTTCGTTGAGCGAGCATTCCCAGGCCAGCACGCTGGCGTGGTTGCGGTCGCGGCGCACCATGTCGGCGCAGGTCTTGACCACCTGGCTGGAAAACGCCGGATCGGGATTGAAATACTGCCAGCCGGGGATGCCGGGCAGGACCATGATGCCCAGTTCGTCGGCGGCAGCCATGAACGCGGGCGAATGCGGGTAATGCGACAGGCGGATGTAATCGAACCCGGCGCGCTTGATCAGCAGCGCATCGCGGTAGTCGGCCTGCGGCGAGAGCGCATAGCCGACATACGGGTATTCCTGGTGCCGGTTCACGCCGCGCAGGAAGGTCGGCTCGCCGTTGATCAGCAGCTTGCCCTTGCCCATCTCGATGCGGCGGATGCCGATGCGGGTGGTGACCAGGTCCGACCGGCCGTTGCTGACGACCGTGGTCTGCAGCGCGTACAGGTTGGGCGCCTTCGGCGACCACAGTTGCGGATGCGGCACCGCGAGATCGCGCGTGATGTGGCGGCACTCGCCGGCGGCCAGCTTGACGCTTTCAGCGTCCTTGGCCGCGCGCGTTGCCCCGCTCATCAGCTGGTGGCGCAGTTCGGCCGTGCGCGGCTCGGCAGCGGTGTTGCACACTTCCGCCTTGACGCGCACGGTGGCCTGCGCCTTGTCCACCTGCGGATAGGTGACGAAGATGCCGCCGCCGGCTTCGGTGTTGGACAGCATCTCGTCGCTGATATGGACGGCCGGCTTGATCGTCAGCGTGACGTCGCGGTAGATGCCGCCGTACTGGATGTAGTCGAGGTCCTTGAGCGGCTTGGGGCCGGTGATCGCATTGTCTTCGTTATTGATGCGCACCACCAGTTCGTTGGCGCCGCCCGCCTTCAGGTACGGCGTCACGTCGTAGGCGAACGGCAGGTAGCCGCCCAGGTGCTGGCCCAGGTGCTTGCCGTTCACCCACACGTCGGCCACGTTCATCGCGCCCTCGAAGCGCACAATCGCCTGCTCGCCGGGCGTTACCCTGGCGTCGAACGTTTTCCGGTAGAACGCCGTGCCCTGCCAGGAATTGACCGGCACCTTGGCCTCCAGGCGCGCCGTGTGCGGCAGGTTGACGCGGGTCCAGCCGTTGGCCGGCACCTGGTCGACGGTGGCGGCGACCCTGGCGTCGTCGCGGTAGAAGTCCCAGGACTGATTGAGGCTGGTGGCTGCGCTGCCTGACACCGGCGCTGCCGCGGCCAGCGTCAGCAAGCCGATGGATGGAAAATGCTTCGTAAGCCTCGCGATAAAACTGGACATGGTACCTGGAACTCCCCCGAAACTGGATCAATGGACGGACCAGCGGCGGGCGGTTGCAGGCGACCGGGCCGGTGATCACGGCGCAGTATATCGAGGATTGTTTTGGGGTGCGGGGCGTATACAAATTATTCATGGTTTGCACCGACTTTGTTATACGCCCCGCTTGCCGGGCTGCCTAGGCACGCATCACCTTCTCCGGCGTCATCGGCGTGCTACGCACGCGCTGGCCGGTAGCGTGGTAGATGGCATTGCACACGGCCGCCGCCACGCCCACCTGGCCGATTTCGCCGACGCCCTTGGCGCCGATGCGGCTGACGATGCGGTCGTCCTCCTGCACGAACAGCACGTCGATGTCATGGATGTCGGCATTGACCGAGACGTGGTACTCGGACAGGTTGTGGTTCATGAAGCGGCCGAGCCGGTGGTCGCAGTGGGTTTCTTCGTGCAGCGCCTGGCCGATGCCCCACACCACGCCGCCGATGATCTGGCTGCGCGCAGTCTTGGCGTTGATGATGCGGCCCGCTGCGACGGCACTGACCACGCGCGTGACGCGCACGGTGCCGAATTCGGGATCGACCCGCACCTCGACGAACACCGCCGAGTGGGTGGCGCGCTGGTATTTCATCTGCTTGAGCATATTGGGCAGCATCAGGTATTTTTCCTCGAGCGGCGCCGTCAGGCCGCCCAGTACCTGCAGCAGCGGCACGCTGGTGCCGGGGATGCCGCGCAGGCGGACCTCGCCGTCGGCAAACTCCACGTCCTCCAGGCGCGCGGTCGCCAGCGGCGAACCCGGTAGATCCTTGGCCAGCTTGAATACGCTCTTCTGCAGCTTTTCGCACACGCCGGCAACCGCCGAACCGACCGTGGCCACGTGCGACGAGCCGCCTTCGATCGGCGCCACCGGCAAGGTGGAGTCGCCGAGCTGGAACCGGACTTTTTCCAGCGGCAGCCCCATGGCTTCGGCTGCGATGATGCTCATCGCGGTATAGGTGCCGGTGCCGATGTCGGAGGCGGCGCTGCTAATCACCAGGCTGCCGTCGGCGTGCAGCACGGCGCTGGCGCGGGCGAACATCTGCATCGCATCCCACATGCCGGTGGCCATGCCCCAGCCGATCAGTTCCCGGCCTTCGCGCATGGTGCCCGGTTCCAGCGGCCGCCGCTCCCAGCCGAAGCGCTGGGCGCCCTGCAAATAGCATTCGCGCAGCTCCTTGGTCGAATACGGCATGCCGTGGGTAGGATCGAGCTCGGCGTAGTTTTTCAGGCGCAGCGCCAGCGGGTCCATGTTCAGCGCATACGACAGTTCGTCCATCGCCACTTCCAGGGCGTGCACGCCGTGGGCGGCGCCGGGGGCGCGCATGTCCATCGGGCTGGCGTGGTCGAGATCGACGATCTTGTAGCCGAGCCGGATATGCTCGCACGCATACAGCTCGCCCGACCAGTTGACCACCACTTCCACGTAGTCCTCGTAGCGCGACGTTTCTGCCACCGCTTCGTGGATGATCGAGGTCAGCGTGCCGTCGGCATCGGCCGACAGTTTGAGACGCTGCTGGGTTTCCGGACGGTGGCCGAAGGTGAACATTTGCTGGCGCGTGAGCACCACCCGCACCGAGCGTTCGAGCTTGAGGGCGGCCATCACGGCCAGCGGCAGCTGGTACTGCGGGCGCAGGCCGGAACCGAAGGCGCCGCCCACGTAGGGGTTGCGCACGGTGACCTTGTCCTTGGACAGCCCGAACACATGGGACACGTACCAGCGGCTGTTCTGCGAGCTTTGGGTCTTGTCGTAGATGGTCAGGTGGCCGTCGGCGCCGTGCAGCACGGTGGTGGCAAACATCTCGAGCGGGTTGTGGTGCTCCACGCCGCTGTAGTACGACGCCTCGATCTTGACGGCGGCCTTGTCCCACACCTCGTCCGGGTGGCCCTTGACGTCGGGCGGCGGCGTGTAGCCGGCCTTCAGGCGGCTCGGCTTCTTGGCGCGGCCCTGGTGTTCGAGCAGGTAGGTTTCGTGCGGCTCGACGTCGTAGTCGACCCGCACCAGTGCGGCCGCGTGACGCGCCGCCTCGAAGCTCTCGGCCACCACCAGCGCTACCGGCTGGCCGCTGTAGTGCACCTCGCTGTCGTACAGCGGCCGGTAGGGCGAGCCGCCGGGCGCCGTCATGTCCTTGTAAAAGATGTCGAACGAGCGGATCTTGGGACGGTTCTCGTGCCAGATCACGTCCACCACGCCCGGCACCGCCAGCGCGGCGGCCGGATCGAGCACCCTGATGCGGCCGCGCGCAATGGTGCCGCTGATCACCACGCCATACAGCAGACCGGCGTGGTCCGGTTCCGGTACGTATTCGGCGCTGTAGCGCGCCTGGCCGGTGACCTTGTCGCGCCCGTCCACGCGGGAAACGGCGTCGCCGATGCGCACCTGGCCGGTGCCGGGGGCCGCGCCCGGGGTGCGCAATGCCTGGATCAATTCGCTCACAATAAGTCCTCGCCTTCGGTCAGTTCCTCGGTGTTGTCATGGGTGCCCTCCACGGCTTGCGTGAGGGCGCGGATCACGGCGCGGCGCGCCATGGTGATCTTGAAATCGTTCTGGCCCTGGCCCCTGGCGCCGGCCAGCAGCAGGTCGGCCGCTTCGGCAAACGCCTGTTCGTCCACCTGGCGGCCGACCAGCACCGCTTCCGCAGCCGGCACGCGCCACGGCTTGTGGGCCACGCTGCCGACGGCGATTCGCGCCTCGCGCACCATGCCGTCCTCGCCGACATCGAGCATGGCGGCCACGGAGACCAGCGCAAACGCATACGACGCCCGGTCGCGGAACTTCAGGTAAGCCGAATGGCGCACGAACTGCGGCGCCGGCGGCAGGTCGATATGGGTAATCAGTTCGCCCGCTTCGAGCACGGTGTCCTGCTCCGGGTGCTCGCCCGGCAGGCGGTGGAACTCGGCAAACGGGATGCGCCGCTCGCCGGCGCTCGAGCGCACGCAGACCACGGCGTCCAGTGCGGCCAGCGCCACGCACATGTCCGATGGATGGGTGGCGATGCAATGCTCGCTGGCGCCGAGGATCGCATGCTGGCGCGTGAGACCGCCGACGGCGCTGCAGCCGCTGCCCGGCGCGCGCTTGTTGCAGGCGGTGGTGGCATCGTAAAAATAATGGCAGCGCGTGCGCTGCAGCAGGTTGCCGCCGTTGCTGGCCATGTTGCGGATCTGCGGCGACGCCCCGGCCAGGATCGCGGCCGTCAGCACCGGATACTGTGCGCGCACCAGCGGATGGTAGGCGGTGTCCGCGTTGCGCGCGATGGCGCCGAGCCGCAGGCCGCCGTCCGGCGCCGGCGCGATCTGCTCCAGCGGCAGCGCGTTGATATCGACCAGCTGCTGCGGGCCCATCACGCGCTCTTTCATCAGGTCGAGCAGGTTGGTGCCGCCGGCAATGACTTTCGACGGCGCGGCATTGGCGTCGGCGCCCGCGTACAGGTGGGTCAGCGCGCCGTTGACGTCGAGCGGCGCCACGTAGGTGACCGGGTTCATGCGGGCACCGTGCCGGGCTGGAATGGACGGGACGGGTCGTCGTGGCCGGGGATGCCCATCACTTCCGTGACAGCAGCCACGATGCCGGGATAGGCGCCGCAGCGGCAGACGTTACCGCTCATCAGCTCGCGCACCTGGCCGGCCGTGCAGGCCGTGCCTTCGTTCATTAGGCCGACGGCCGAACACAGCTGGCCGGACGTGCAATAGCCGCACTGGAAAGCATCGTGGTCGATGAACGCCTGCTGCAGCGGATGCAGCCGGTCACCGTCCGCCAGGCCCTCGACCGTGGTGACGTCTTTGCCGTTCTGCATGACGGCCAGGGTCAGGCAGGAGTTGATGCGGCGGCCGCCGACCAGCACGGTGCAAGCGCCGCACTGGCCATGGTCGCAGCCCTTCTTGGAGCCGGTCAGGCCCGCGTGCTCACGCAGCAGGTCGAGCAGCGTGACCCAGGCTTCCACGCGGAATTCCTGCTGGCGGCCGTTGATGGTCAGGGTGAGCGGATAGGTTTGTGCCGCGCCATGGCTGTGGCCAGGCTGGGCGGTGCCCGGGGGCACGAGGGTTTCGGGTGCGTTCATGGGGGCATTTATGGTCTGAGTGGAGTCTTCCCACTGTAGCCGGGCGCGCCCATGCGCTGTGTGGGGCAGCTAACACTGCTCCCCGCTGTTGCCGTAATAAGCCGCCTTTATCCGGCAACCATGCCCGCCTTGACGTCGCGGCATGAAACCTTCTTACCTTTTTTGAGATAAGCAGCCTCGATGCGCTGGCAATCGGTATAGTCGGCGACGACCACGAACACGTAGCCGATCACGGACAAAGCGACGGCCACCATGGCGCACAGGATGACGATTTTGCTGAACTTCTGGGAAGACATGGCGTGTTGGATGGAGCTGGAACGGATGTCGATGATACCACGCCACGCTGATCGTTTGCGCTGGCCTTCAGCGCAAGGCGCAGCCGCGAAGACAGTACGTGAGTACGGCGAGCGGCTGCAACGCCGCACTAGAGGTCAGTATGTTCGGCGAGCGAGCGCCCGCGCTGGCCTTCAGCGCAAGGCGCAGCCGCGAAGACAGTACGYSAGTACGGCGAGCGGCTGCAACGCCGCGCTCGAGGTCAGTATGTTCGGCGAGCGAGCGCCCGCGCTGGCCTTCAGCGCAAGGCGCAGCCGCGAAGACAGTACGCCAGTACGGCGAGCGGCTGCAACGCCGCGCTGGAGGTCAGCGCGGGCGCTCGGCGGTGGCAAGCTGGAGATCGTCGAGGGAGGCAGGCTTAGTCAAATGCAAGTCAAACCCCGCCGCATAGGCGCGCTCCACGTCTTCCTTCTGGCCGTATCCGGTCAACGCCACCAGCCGCACCGCGCTGCCGCCGGCTTCGGCGCGGATCGCCGCAGCCAGCGTGTAGCCGTCCATGTCCGGCAGGCCGATATCGAGGATGGCCACCTGCGGCATCGCCTCCCGCACCGCTGCCAGCGCGGCCGCGCCGCTGTGGGCAGTGCGCACCGCGTGTCCCATCAGGGTCAGCAGCTCGGCGCCGGCAGCGGCGGCATCGACATTGTCATCGACCAGCAGCACCTGCAAGCCCGCCTGCGCGGCGTCGACACGGTGCGCTGCCAGGAGCTCTGACGGCGCCGCCAGCGGCAGCAATACCTCGAAGCGGCTGCCCTGCCCCGGGCCGGGACTGCTGGCCGTCACCTGGCCGCCGTGCAGTTCGACGATCTTGCGCACGATGGCCAGGCCCAGCCCGAGACCGCCGGTACGACGCGCTAGCGATTGCGGCGCCTGCTGGAACGGCTCGAACACGCGTGCCAGCAAGTCGGTGGACATGCCGATGCCGTTGTCGCTGACCACCAGCCGCGCCTGCTCGGCTTCTGCCGTCAGCGACACGTGGGTGGCGCTGCTGCCGAAACGCGACGCGTTCGACAACAGGTTGTTGAGCACCTGGGTCAGGCGGCTGTCGTCGCCCTGCACCCACAGCGCGGGCGGCAGGCTGGCCGAGACCGACTGGTCGGCCACGGCCGACACCGCGTGCCGCGCGACGTCGGCCAGGTTGACCGGGCGCAGGTCGATCTGCAGCTTGCCGGAAATGATGCGCGAAACGTCGAGCAGATCGTCCACCAGGCGCCGCAGGTGTTCGACCTGGCGCCGCATCACGCCGCGCTCGCGCTGGCTGGCCGGGTCGTTGCGCAGATCGAGCAGATCGAGCGAGGTCACGATGGGACTGAGCGGGTTGCGCAATTCGTGTCCGAGCACGGCCAGGAACTCGTCCTTGGCGCGGCCGGCCTCGCGCGCCTCGGCCAGCGCCGCCTGGTGGCTGGTGAGGGCCTGGTTGAGGGAGTCCAGCAACAGCATCCGTTCGTGTTCGCGGGTATTGCGCTGGGCATCGGCCAGGGCCAGCGCCTGGCTGATCTGTTCCACCTCGGTCACCGACGAGGCCGACGGCGTCAGCGGCGCCCCGGATCCGAGTGCCGCGGCATTTTGCTGCAAGGCGCCGATGGTGCCCACCAGCCGGGCCGACAGCAGCGAAGCGAGGCCGAAACACACGAGCAGCGAGACGGCAATGCCCGCCCCGTACAAGCCCAGTCCCTGCATGGACGCGGCAGACAGCTGCTCGGCAGGACGGCCCACCACCGCCAGCCAGTTGAAATGCGACAGGGTGGTGTAGGCGGTCACCATCTCCTGGCCTTCGCTGGTACGGGCTATGCCCACGCCCTCGGCCCCGTGCTCGGCCATCAGCGCGATCAGCGAGGCGCTCGGCGGCGCGCCCACCCGGCCCTCCTGATTGCGCGAGCGGGCCACCACCGACTGGCTGCTGTCGCGGATGGCGGTCAGGGCGCCGCCCAGGCCCTGCTGGCGGTCGAGCAGGCGCACCATGCGGTCGGGCCGCACCACGGCGGTAAGAATATACAGTTTGCCGGACGCGGTGATGACCGGCACCCGTACCGGAAAGGCATGCTGGCCGCGCGGCCCGCGCACGATGCGCCCGACCACGGGCTGGCGCGAGACCAGCGCCGCATGCAGGCTGTCGGGATCGGCCACCTTGCGCGGCGCCGCGTCGATCGGGTCGGCCGTCCACCACAGCACCTTGCCGGTACTGTCGGCCAGCATGACCGCGATCCATTCGGGCTGGGTATTGGCCAGCATGCGGGAGACGCCGTAAAACGCGTGCAGGTCGCCTTGCTGCAGTTCCGGTGCGCGGCCCAGGCCGGTGAGCACGCCGACGGTGCTGTCCAGTTCTGCGTCAGCGGCGCTCGACAGGGCGCGCGCCAGGTCCAGCATCAGGCGCTTCTGTTCACGCTGCTGGTACCGGCTGGCGTCGTGGATGCTCCAGGCGCCGACCAGCGCCAGTGGCAGCAGGCCGATCGCGGTCAGCATGATCAGCAAGTGCCGCAGGGGCCAGGTACGCCGGGAGCGAGGGAGCATAAGTTGCCAGAGAACGATAATCGGTTCGGCAGTTTAACTTATGCCCATTATTGTTGCGTCACAGTTGCAAAATAAACTACGCCAGCGGTCGCTCCGGCACCCATGGCGGGGCCGGCGCGATGCGCGTTAATGCGTGCGGGCGCGGCAGCGACCGCCGCGGTCACGCGCGGCCAGGTTCATCATCTCCACACCGGCAACCGTGCCGGCAGCAACGTGCCAGCCGCCTTCGCGCTCGAAATCGTCGAGTTCCGCGTCCAGCGTGCCCGGTGGCGCATCGCCGGCATGCAGCCAGTGGTGCAAAATGCTGAAATACATCTTCCCGATCAGGCCGTCGTCATGCGCCGCCAGCGGCCCGACCATGCCGGCGCCCGGCTGGAATGGCGTAAAGCGCAGCCGTACGCTGTCGTCGGCGGCGCTGTCGTCGGTGGAAAGGTGCACTTCGCCACCGGTGTCGATCCACAAGGTGTGGGTGCCGGCGCAGTCGTCGGCCTCGGCAATCAGGCGACGCAGTTCGCCCATCGTGGTTGCAGTAGTCAGATTCATCTCGGTCCTCCCTGGTTCGCTTGTCACGCTACACTCAACTTGCAGGACGATTGTGCGCCTGCCAGAGCCCGGTTCGCGTAGGACGGACGCGTATCGGCAGGTAGGAACGCGACAATGACGATTGTCGGCCAACGCCAGTCACCGCTCATGAGACACCATTAGTCACCAAAGGTTTCGGCCATCAGTTCGCGCAGCCAGCGATTGCCCGCATCGTCGCTGTAGCGCCGGTGCCAGAACAACCTGGTCTGCAAGGCCGGCAGCGGCAGCGGCGGCCTTGCAAAGACCAGGTCGAACGGCGCGGCTGCCCGCTGCGCCAGTTTTTCGGGCACCGTCACCACCAGGTCGGTGCTGCCGACGATGTAGGGCACGGCCATGAAATGCGGCACCTGGCAGGCGGCGGCCACCGGCACGCCGGCTTTTTCCAGCAAGGCGTTGACGCGATCGTAGGGGCTGCCTGACGCGGACACGATCAGGTGCTCGGCCGCCAGCAGGCGCCTGAGCGTGAGCTTGCCGGCGGCCAGCGCATGGCCCTTGCGGAACATCGTCACGTACTGCTGTTCGAACAGCCGCCGCTGGTACAGCGCGGGCGAGGCATCGTCAAAGGCGCCGACCGCCAGGTCCACCCGCCCCACTTCCATTTCACGCTTGAGATCGGTGGCGCCGGCCACCCTGACCGTGCTCACCTGCACTTTTGGCGCGCGCTGGCGCAGCAGGTCGATCAGCACCGGCATGAAGTACACCTCGCCCACGTCCGTCATCGCCAGCCGGAAGTGCCGCACGCTGGACGTCGCATCGAACGCTTGCGGCGCGTTGACGGCCTCGCCGATGGCGGCCAGGGCGCCGGCCACCGGCTCGGCCAGCCGTTCGGCAAACGGCGTCGGCTGCATCCCCTGCGCGGTCCGCACGAACAGCGCGTCGTCGAAGGTGCGGCGCAGCCGTCCCAGCGCATTGCTGACCGCCGATTGCGTCAGGTGCAGGCGCCGGGCCGCCAGCGAGATCTGGCGCTCGCGGTACACCTCGTGGAATACCACCAGCAGGTTGAGGTCGATATTGCGCAGGTCGGGCATGGACATGGTTGGAAAAACGGGAGCCACAGCCTACCATTATTTCGCCTGTAAATACTCTGTATTGATCCATTTGGCTCGCAAAACAGGTAATCGGTGCTTACAGTGATAAAAAACTGCCTCCATGGAGACCACGACATGCATAACGCCTACCAGTCCGGCTTCGGCAACGAATTCGCTACCGAAGCGCTGCCCGGCGCCTTGCCTGCGCACCGCAACTCGCCGCAGAACGCGGCTTACGGCCTGTACGCGGAGCAGATATCGGGCACCGCCTTCACGGCGCCGCGCAGCCACAACCGCCGCTCGTGGTTGTACCGCATCCGTCCGGCCGCCATGCACGAGCCGTTCCGGCAGCGCGAGAACGGCCGCATCGTGGCCGGCTTCGAGCAACTGGCCACGCCGCCGAACCAGTTGCGCTGGGATCCGCTGGCCCTGCCCTCGGCGCCTACCGACTTCATCGACGGCTGGGTCACGATGGCCGGCAACGGTTCGCCCGCCACGCAAACGGGCTGCGCGATCCACCTGTACGCCGCCAACCGCGACATGGACCGGCGTTATTTCTACTCGGCCGACGGCGAACTGCTGATCGTGCCGCAGCACGGCAGGCTGCAGCTGCGCACCGAGCTGGGCGTGCTGGACATCGCCCCGCACGAGATTGCCGTGATTCCGCGCGGCATACGCTTCCAGGTGCTGTTGCCCGACGGCGAGGCGCGCGGTTACGTGTGCGAGAATTTCGGCGCGCTGCTGCGCCTGCCCGACCTGGGGCCGATCGGCTCCAACGGCCTGGCCAATCCGCGCGACTTCCTGACGCCGTGCGCCCACTACGAAGACCGCGAAGGCGATTTCGAACTGGTGGCCAAGTTTTGCGGCAACCTGTGGAGCGCCGCGATCGGCCACTCGCCGCTCGACGTGGTGGCCTGGCACGGCAACTATGCGCCGTACAAGTACGACCTGCGCCACTTCAACACCATCGGCTCGATCAGCTACGACCACCCGGACCCGTCGATCTTCCTGGTGCTGCAATCGCCGAGCGACACGCCCGGCGTGGACAACCTCGACTTCGTGATCTTTCCGCCGCGCTGGCTGGCGGCGGAAGACACGTTCCGTCCGCCCTGGTTCCACCGCAATGTCGCCAGCGAATTCATGGGACTGATCCACGGCCAGTACGACGCCAAGGCCAGCGGCTTTCGCCCCGGCGGCGCCAGCCTGCACAACTGCATGAGCGGCCACGGTCCCGATGCGGCGACCTTCGACAAGGCCAGCGCCAGCGATACCAGCGTGCCGCACAAGGTGGCCGACACCATGGCCTTCATGTTCGAGACGCGCCACGTGCTGCATCCGACCGCCGGCGCGCTGGCCTCGCCCGATCTGCAGCCCGACTACGCGCAGTGCTGGGCCGGCATGGCCAGGCGCTTCGACCCTCAGCGGCCCTGAGCGTCCGCGCCCGGGCGGCCAGACTTCCACGTCAGGCCGCGCAGGCTTGCGTACTCTGGCGGCCAGCCTTGCGCGCGTCGACGGCCAGGCTTGCTCACCGGCGGCCAGGCTCACGCACTTGGCAGGCAATGCCGGCGCACCTGGACGGCCAGTCCTGCGCACTCAGTCCGCCATGCGCACGCAGTTGCGGCCGCTGCGTTTGGCGCAGTACAGCGCCTGGTCGGCGCGGCTGTAGGCTTGTTCGAACGTGCTGCCGCGCGCGCTCCAGCTCACGCCCACGCTGGCGGTGACGGCGACCGTGATCGGCGCCGGCCACGTGGCGCCGGCAATCGCCTGGCGCAGCCGCTCGCCCAGCGCCCTGCCAGCATCCGGGGACAAACCCGGCCACACCACCGAGAACTCCTCGCCGCCCACGCGGCCGATATAGGCCTGCCCGTCGGCCAGTGCCGTCAGGCAGGCTACCACGGTCTGGATCACGGCGTCGCCGGCAGGATGGCCGAAGCTGTCGTTGACCTGCTTGAAGAAGTCGATGTCGAGCACCACCAGCACGATGTCGTGCAGCAGCAGGCAGCTGCGGGCGTGCTCGATGACGGCGCCGCGGTTCAGGGCGCCGGTCAGCGGGTCGTGGCTGGCGCGGTATTCGAGTTGCCTGGTCAGCTCCTGCAGGCGGGCATTGAGCTGGTTCATCTGACGTTCGGCGCGGTCGCTGCGCTGGACCAGGCGCCGGCTCTCGCGCAGCAGCCGCTCGTAATGCGCCACCAGTTCGCGCAGCGCACCCGCATGGTCGCCAGGGCCGGCGGCGGCACTGCGCGCCTGGTCCAGCGCCAGCTGCTCGGCAGCAAACAGGTCGGGCTGCGCCCCGGCTGCAGCGCATGACGCGGCGACCGGCACGGTCATACCGGGCAGTCGGTGAACTGCAGCGCGGCGAAATCGTCGCGCAATTCCTCGCCGAATTCCATGATGGTGTCGTCTTCCTCGTCGCGGTACCAGTTGAGCAGCACATCGTTGCCGGCCAGCGCAGCGTGATTGAGCGCCTCGAACAGGGCAAACAGCATCTTGGTCGAGGAACTGTTGAAGTACGCCAGCGAGACGTGCACCGTGACGGTCTGTTCGTGGCAGTCGGCCAGGTAGCGGCGCAGGTGCTCGATGACGGGGCCGTAAAAGGCGGCCGCATTTTCCGGATACGATTCGCCCTTGAGCGACAGCACGTGGTCGGGAAAACGGAAGTCCACCTCGGGCGAGGTGGGGGTTGCAGCGATAAATAAGGCGTCCATGGTGGTCAGATGATGGCTTTGATGCAGAAGATGGTGGTATCGGGCTCGTTCGGCGACGGCGCAAACTCGAATTCGAGCGGCTCGCTGGCCTCGCGCGCCATGGTGAGAAAGCCGAGTCCTGCGCCCTTGCTGTCGTGCGGCACTTCGGCGCGCAGCGCTTGCCGGTAGGCGGCCTTGATTTCCTCGACCGTCATGGTGCGCAGGCCTTCGAGGCGGCTGCGCAGGCCCGGCACGCGGTCGGATGCGACCGGGTTGGCGCACAGCAGGAAGAAGTGCTCGCCGCTGGTGCCGATGCAGAACGAGCCGCGCCGCATCTGGCGATCGCGCTGGTCGCCCGGGGTCAGCGCCTCGGAAGAATAGTGCATGATGTTCTGCGACATCTCGACAAACGCCGAGAAGATGCGCCGCCGCGTGGGCCCGGCCGCGCCGGCGCTGTCGAGCCGGGCGCGGATGGTTTCGGAAATGGCTGCCACGACCGGCTGTGAAAAATAGCCGGCATAAAAGAAGATCACGTGGCGCTTTTGCGCCACCTGCCATAATTCGTCGAATTCCTGGTACAACACGGTGCTACTCCTCAAGGCCGGCAACAAAAGAAAGTCAGGTCGTCGCGCCGCGGCTGGGCGCCCTGCCACGCACCCAGCGCAGCGAGCAGCGTCTGCGCCAGCGCGCGGGCGCTGGCGCCGCCTTGGGCTGCCAGCAGCTCGCGCACGCGCCGCTTGCCGAAGGCGATCGCCTTGCCGCCGCCGATCTGGTCGATCAGCCCGTCGGTGGTGACGAAGACCAGCGCATCGGGGGCCAGCTCCACCACGTGGGTCGGCCAGACCTGGCCGGGATCGGTATCGACATAGCCGAGGCCCGCCCGCTCGCCCTCCACCACCTGCACAGGCTGGCCGGGCGCCAGCAGATGCAGCGCGATGCGCGCGCCGGCGAAATGCAGGCGGCGGGTGCTGCGCTCGAACCACAGCAGGCAGGCGTCCAGGCCATCGTCCGACTCGGCCACGGCGCGCTGTTCGGCGGTCTGCCCCAGCAGCGACTTGATGCCGCCGCTGACCTGCTGCAGCAGGCGGCCCGGGTCGCGCGGTCCCACGCGCTGCAGCGACTGGCTCAGCACCTGCGACGCGATCAGGGTCATGAACGCGCCCGGCACGCCATGGCCGGTGCAGTCGCCGAGCGCCACGAACCAGCCGTCGTCGTGCTGCTCGACCAGGTAGAAATCGCCGCCGACCAAGTCGCGCGGCTGCCATTCGAGGTGGCTGTCGCCGAGCCGCGCCAGCGCATCGCGCGACGGCTTGAGCACCGCGCGCTGGATCACGCTGGCGTATTCGATGCTGTGCATGATCTGGCGGTTGCGTTCGGCCTGCAGGGTGGCCACCACGTTCATCAGCTGCAGGCCGAAGCCCACGCCGGCCAGCTCGCCACGGTTGGTGATGATGAAGCCGTCGGCCAGCGCCTTTTCGCCGGAAGCGACCGCCCGGAACGCCAGGTCCTCGATGCTGACATCGCATTCGACGATCAGCGGATCCTTGTCCATGAAGGCGATGCAGCTCTTCTTGCTGTACAGCTCCTGGTAAAACGGCTTGGACATGTGCGACATGAAGATGTTGCGGCTGATCAGGCCGATGGGACGGCCGCCGTCGAGCACGGGCAAACTCAGCAGATCGCGGCGCTCGCTGAACAGCGCGTGGACGTCGGCATTGCAGGCGTCGGCAGCGACAAAGACCGAATCGCGGCACAGGTCGGCGGCGGTGGACTGGCGGTAGCGCGGTAGATGCTGGCGTGAAGCGTCGAATTCCACAGTTCACCTGATCAAATAAAAGTGCATACTAGCAATTCAATATGACCCCAGGATGACATCGGGCCGGCGCGGCCGATACGCTCGGTTGCGGGACCGCCAGCGCGGCCAGCGTGTCCGCCACTGCCGCGGGCGGCAGCGGGCGGCCCAGCAGATAGCCTTGCGCCTGCTGGCAACCGAGCTCGCGCAGCAGCGCCATCTGGGCCGGCGTCTCCACGCCCTCGGCCACCACCGTCAGGCCCAGCGCCCGCGCCATCGAGATGATGGCCTGGAAAAATACCCGGCCTTGTTTCGACCGGTCCAGCTCGTAAGTAAAGGCCTTGTCGACCTTGATGCCATCGAGGCGCAGCCGCTGCAGTTGCGACAGCGACGAGTAGCCGGTGCCGAAATCGTCGACGAACACCTGCACGCCGAGCGCCCGGATCGCGGCCAGTTCCGCCTGGATCTCGACCCGGTCGGCCACCATCGCCGATTCGGTGATTTCCACTTCGAGCAGCGCGGGCGCGAGTGCATGATCGGCGAGATGGCGCGCCAGCTGCGCCGCCACGCTGCCGTAGCCGAACTGGCGCGGCGATACGTTGATCGACACCGGCAGCAGCGCCAGTCCCTGGTCGCGCCAGGCCGCCAGTTGCGCGCAAGCCTGCTGCATCACCAGGTCGCCCAGCCGGCTGATCAGGCCGCTGGACTCGGCCAACGGAATGAGCTGTGCCGGCGGCACCATGCCCAGCGCCGGATGCTGCCAGCGCAGCAGCGCCTCCATGCTGACCGGCAAGCCGCTGTCCACATCGACCCGGACCTGGTAGTGCAGCGCGAGCTGGCCGGCATCGATGGCCCCGGCCAGGCTGTGCCTGAGCTGGGAGCGCATGCCGGATTGCACGTTGCGGGAAGCATCGAAGAACCGGTAATGACCTTTCTGTTCGGTCTTGGCGCTGACCAGGGCCAGGCCGGCCTGGCGCAGCACGGTGTCATGGTCGGCGCCGCACCACGCGGTGCAGCGTGCCGCGCAGCTGATGCCGATCGAAGCCTCGACATCGAGGCCGGCCAGTGCGGCCAGTGCCTGCCGGGCCAGTTCGCTCACCCGGTCCAGCGCGGCCGGCTCGGCGCCGGGCACGCGCACCAGCAACAGGAACTCGTCGCCGCCCAGGCGCACCGCGCAGTCCCCGGCGCGCAGCAGGCCGGCGAGGCATTGCGCCACCGCCTGCAGCAGCTGGTCGCCGGCGACATGGCCGAGGCTCTGGTTGACCTGCCTGAAATCGTCGAGGTCCACCAGCAGCAGATACACGGCGTCGTGGCGGGCTGTGACGCCATCGCGGCGGCGCGCCAGTTCGCGCATCAGCCACGGCCGGTTCGGCAGGCCGGTGAGCGGGTCGCGCAGCGCCTGCTGGCGGTCACGCCGGTGCCGGGCCACGCCAACGCAGGCAAGCAGCGTCACCAGCAGCACGGCCGTGACCAGTAGCGGCATGGCGTAGGCCGCTGCCCCCACTTGCAGCGCGGTCGGAGACCGAAGTTGCACTGCGCTGGCGGCGGCTGCCACCAGCAAGACTGCCGTCAGCGCACCGGCCAGCAGCTGGCGGGCGCGGAGCCGGCCATGGGGATAAAGCGAGCGCAACATAACATCCGGAAGAACAAAAGTTTCCGTATGTTATCGCGCCAGTATGTCAGCAGCGTGACACCAACAGTTGATGGCGCGGCAGGATCAGGTGGTGGCAGCGGCCAGCCGCACGGCGATCGACTTGGCGGCCGGCACCATGCTGTCGAGCGCATGGTGTTCGAGCGGCAGCAGCGGGTTGCACTCGGGGTAGTAGCCGGCAATGCAGCCAGGCGGCACATCGTAGCCGACCAGCTTCAGGCCGTGGACGGTCCGGCGCACGCCGTCGTCGGTGACGCCGTGGACATCGACCAGGTCGCCTTCGGCCAGGCCCAGGCGCGCCATGTCTTGCTGATTGGCCAGCAGCACCCGGCGTCCGCCATACACGCCGCGGAAGCGGTCGTCGTCATTGTAAACGGTGGTGTTGAACTGGCTGTCGCTGCGGATGGTGAACAGGCGCAGCACATCGGCGGAGACCGGCGCCTGGTCGGGATCTTCCTCGAGCGTGACCGGCGCGATGAAGTTGGCGCGGCCGTTCGGGGTCTTCCATTCGCGGTGGGCGGCCGGCACCGGGCGCCGGAAGCCGCCCGGCTGCCACATGCGGGCATTAAAATCGGCAAAGATCTCGGGGAAGGTGACGGCAATCGCGTCGCGGATGCGCCCATAGTCGGCCACCCAGTCCGCCCACGGCACCAGTGCTGCGCGTTCCGGGGCCAGCATCGCTTGCGCCAGCCCGGCGACGATGGCCGGTTCCGACCACAAGGTGGCGGCAGCCGGTTCGGCCCGGCCGCGCGAGCCGTGCATATAGCCGGTGCTGTCTTCCACCGCCACCGACTGCTCGCCGCCGGCCTGGCGGTCGATCTCGATGCGGCCTAGGCAAGGCAGAAGGTAGTTGACGGCGCCCGGCACCACGTGGCTGCGGTTCAACTTGGTGGCAATCTGGACATTGAGGCGCAGCTGCGACCACGCCGCTTCGAGCCGCTCGGTATCGGGCGCGGCGCGCAGGAAGTTGCCGCCCAAGCCGATAAACGCCTGCACGGAACCGTCGAGCATGCCGCGGCAGGCCGTGACGGTATTCAACCCCTCCTCGCGCGGCGGCGCGAAGCCATATTGTTTTTCCAGCTGGTCAAGCGGCGCCAGTTTCGGCTTTTCGGTGATGCCGACCGTGCGCTGGCCCTGGACATTGGAATGGCCGCGCACCGGGCAGATGCCGGCGCCTGGTTTGCCGATATTGCCGCGCAACAGCAGCAAGTTGGACACCATCTCCACGTTCTGCACGCCATACCGGTGCTGGGTCAGTCCCATGCCGTACACGGCAATCACCCGCTGCGCACCGGCATAGGTGGCGGCCGCCTCCTCGAGCGCCGCGCGCGCCAGGCCCGACTGGCGCTCGATCGTGTCCCAGCCGGTGCTGCGCGCCACGGCCGCGAAGTCGTCCAGGCCGGCCGTATGGGCGGCGATGAAGTCGGCATCGAGCACGCGCTGGCCGCCGTCCGCCTGTGCTGCGTCGTCGCGCGCGATCAGCGCCTTGCACAGGCCCAGGATGGCGGCGCTGTCGCCGCCGGCCCGCACCTGCAGGTACTGGGTGCTGATCTGCGTCTCGGCCCCGCTCAGCATCTCGACCGGCGACTGCGGATTGGCAAACGACAGCAGGCCGGTCTCGCGCAGCGGATTGAAGGTAATCACCGGCACCCCGCGTTTGCGCGCCGCCTGCAGCTGGTGCAGCATGCGCGGGCTGTTGGTACCGACGTTCTGGCCGAAGAACAGGATGCAGTCGGTCTGCTCGAAGTCGTCGAGATTGACGGTGCCGATCGGCACCCCGATGGTCCTGGGCAGCGCCACCGACGTGCTTTCGTGGCACATGTTCGAGCTGTCGGGCAGGTTGTTGCAACCGTACAGGCGGGCAGCCAGCTGGTACATATACGACGTTTCCAGCGAGGCCCGGCCCGATGCGTAGAACACGGTGCTGGTCGGCGCCAGCGCCTTCAGCTCGCGCCCGATCTCGTCGAACGCGGTTTCCCACGCTACTTCCACGTAGCGGTCGCTCTCCGGGTCCCATCGCATGGGCACGGTCAGGCGCCCCGCCGATTCGAGCTGCAGGTCCGACCAGGTGCGCAGTTCGGTCAGCGTATGGCGGGCGAAGAAGTCGGCCGCGACGCGCTTGCTGGTGATTTCCCAGGCCGTGGCCTTGGCCCCGCTTTCGCAGAACTCGAACGGGTGCGGATTGGCCGGCTTGGCCCAGGCGCAGCCGACACAGGCAAAGCCGTCGGTCTTGTTCTGGTGCAGCATCAGGTTGCCGCCCTTGAACAGCACGCCCTGCTCCAGCAAGATCGTGCTGACTTCCTTGACGGATCCCCAGCCGCCGGCGGGATGGGGATAGGGTTCGGCGTGCGTGTTCTCGGTCATCGGTGTTCCTGGCTGAGTGGGAAGATGGATAGGATGGTGCAAGCCAGTGTGAGGCCGCGCCGTCCAGCCTTCCGTGCGCGTGCGCACCGACCGCAGAATGGCACGACGGCCACCATGGTGCATCCTGATATCCATTCCCCGACACCATGACCAGCACCACGCTCGCGCACCCGGATTCCCCCCACCAGAGCGGCGCAGACGATCCCGTCGCCCGCCGCCGCCGCGAGATCGCCTTGCGCGTCAAGCACGGCGGCCTGTCAGCCTACCTGTACGCGGTGGCGCAGATGGCCAAGGCCGCTGCCACCGCATGGCTGGACCGGCGCGCGGCCAGCAAGGGCGCGGCACTGACCTTGTACGTGCTGTTTTCGCTGGCGCCGATGCTGATGCTGGTCGTTGCGCTGGCCAGCCTGTTCTTCGATGAGGACGTGGTGCGCACGGCGCTGCTGACCGAACTTGGCGGCCTGACCGGCAGCCAGGGCAGCGAAGCGCTCAAGGTGATCATTGCCGGCGCCCGCCAGACCGACGGCAGCGTCGCCGCCAGTATCATCTCCGGCGTGATCGTGCTGGTCACGGCCACCAGCGCGTTTGCCGAACTCAAGGAAAGCCTGGACGAGCTGTGGCAGATACCGCCGTCGCAAGGCTCGGGTGTCTGGCTGTTCGTCCGCGAGCGCTTCCTGTCGTTCGGCCTGCTGATGGTGCTGGCGCTGATGCTGATGATGTCGCTGGCGATCAATGCCGGCCTGGCCGCGTTCCAGAGCAGCTGGGCCGACCCGACCGATCCCGGCAAGATCCTGCAGTACGCGTTTGCGGCGCTGTCGGTGGCGATCATCACCGTGGTGTTCGCCTTCGTGTACAAATTCCTGCCCGCCACCCGCATTGCCTGGGGCGACGTGATCGTCGGCGCCATCCTGACCGCGCTGCTGTTCCTGGTCGGTAAATTGCTGATCGGGCTGTACCTCGGGCATGGCGACTTCAGCAGCTCCTATGGCGCGGCCGGCTCGATCGTCGCCCTGATCACCTGGATTTATTATTCGGCGCAGATCTTCTTTTTCGGCGCCCTGTTCACCCACGAATACGCGACCACGCTCGGCAGCCGCCGCATCGATGGCGGTCCGGGCGCCGACGGCGGCTCCGGCGTGCGCTAGCGCGCAGCGCCGCCGGACCGGGCGCTCCTGCCGCCCGACTCCTAATGGCCGGCTTCGGCGGCCGGCAGCGATGTCCCGGCAAAGCGCAGCAGCGCGTCGGCCGGCACCGGCCGTGAAATATGGTAGCCCTGCAGATAATGGCAGCCGGTCGCGCCCAGCGAGCTGGCCTGGTCGGCAGTCTCCACGCCCTCGGCCACCAGCTGCAGCCCCAGGCTTTGCCCCAGCGCCACGATGGTGGCCACCAGCGCCTGGCTGCGCGGGCAGTCCACCATGCCGGTGACGAAACTGCGGTCGATCTTGATGGTGTCGATCTCGAAGCGGGTCAGGTAGCTGAGCGACGAATAACCGGTGCCGAAATCGTCGAGCGAGATGCTCACGCCCAGCGCGCGCAGCTGCGCCAGCGTCGCGTGCACCTGTCCGCCGGTACCGATCAGCACCCTTTCGGTCAGCTCCAGTTCCAGCTGTTGCGGTGCCAGGCCGTGCTCGGCCAGCGCGCGCTGCACCAGGCCGACGAACGCAGGTTCCAGCAGTTGCCGGGCCGAGACGTTGATGCTGACCGCCAGCTGCGGCAGCGCCTCGCGCCAGGCGCCAAGCTGGCGGCAGGCCTCGGCCAGCACCCAGGCGCCGAGGTCGATGATCAGGCCGCTGTCCTCGGCCACCGGGATGAACCGATCGGGCGCCACGTTGCCGAGCGTGGCGCTGTGCCAGCGCAGCAGCGCTTCCACCTTGTCCATGCGGCCGGTACGGGCATCGACGATGGGCTGGTAGACCAGGCGCAGTTCGCCGTTCGGAATCGCACCCCGCAACGCGCCGTCGATCACCAGCGCTTCCCGCGCATAGGCGCTCATGCCTTCGTCATAGAAGCGCATGTCGCCCCGGCCCGACTTCTTGACGTCGTGCATGGCGATGTCGGCGTTGCGCACCAGGGTGTCGGCTGCCATGCCGTCGCTGTCCTGGCACGCCACGCCGATGCTGGCCGATACGGTGATCGCGTGCTGCGCCAGGTCGAACCGGGCGCCAAGCGCACCCAACACCCGCTCGCCGCAGGCAGCCGCCTGCGCCGACGCCTGCTCCGGCGCCAGGCCGGGCAACACCACCACGAACTCGTCGCCACCGCAACGGCCGAGCAGGTCGTGTTCACCGATGCAGCCGCGCAAGCGTTCGGCCAGCTGCTGCAGCAACAGGTCGCCGGTGGCGTGGCCGAACGAATCGTTGATCCGCTTGAACTTGTCGATGTCGATGAACAGTACCGCGCACACGAGACCGGACTGCCGGGCCTGCACGAGTTGTCTGTCGAGCTCGATCGTCAGGCCGTGGCGATTGAGCAGGCCAGTCACGCTGTCGTAATGGGCGGCGCGATACAGTTCATCATCTTTCTTTTTGCGGTCGGTAATGTCCATCACCAGCATCATGCAGTGCAGCTGGCCGCGCTCGTAGTGCGGCGAGGCGATCAGTTCGACCGGCAGCTCGTCGGGCGCGCCCTGGCGGAACACCCTGGTTTCCACGTAGGGATAGGCGGTGGCCGCAGCGAAGCGCTGGAAGTGGTCTTCGACCTCGCTGCGGGTCAGCCCCGTGGTCCAGTCGGCAATATTGCTGCCGATCAGCTGGCGCACCGCCGGCGCCCGCAATAAGCGGGCGCAGCGCTCGTTGGCGGTGCGGATCACCCCCTGGCGGTCGTACACGAGGAAACCCTTGCTCAGGCTGTCGATGGCATGGGTGTAGCGCTTCTGGATCTTGTCCTGCACCGCGTGGATCAGGCACAGGATGGATGCCGATTTGACCAGCAGCGACGCCACCAGCCACAGTTCGAAGCTGGTCGGCACCAGCTGCAGGGCATTGGCCAGGTTGAACAGGCCGCGCAGCACGCACACCCATCCGAGCACGCCGTAGCCGGTGCGGTGGCTGAGCAGGCGCCAGCCCACCCAGATGAACGTGATGGCGTAACTGAGGGCAACCGTGGTGGTGGTGACGAAAGCGTCGTCGGCGACGGCAAACAGCGCGTAGCAGGCCAGGCCGAGGAGCGCGGTGACCGCGATTGCCCGGCGCAGCCTGGCCTGGTCGAGTTTCCCAAGGAAAAACTCGGTGCCGGCCCAGAAGCCCGCCACGCTGACGACCAGCATCAGCGCCACGGCCGGCATCCTCGGCCCGAACGCCGGCCCGAGTCGCCAGAACACGGTGCCGGCGGTCAGGGCGATCTGTCCGATGGCCCACGCCGGCGCCTGCAGTTCGTCGTTGTGCCGCCACCACACCGTGACCAGTACCAGGCACAGGAAGATGTCGATTCCAAGCGAAAACAGGATAAATAACTGTGGATCGACGTTCATCTGGAGGCGTTATGCAGGGTCGGTAGCAAAATCGATTGTAATTCAGTAAATCTGGACGGTGGTAATCTTATTTCCTCACAGACACGGTTTGTTGATGCGGCGCGACTGCATAAATTGCAATACATAAAGGTGGCGCCGGTGCCGGCCAGGCGTCGCTAGACTGCATGTCCGTTTCCGTTCTCCGAGGAGATCCGTCATGCAGTCAATTGCCGCCACCCTCGCCCGCTGCGCATTCGTCGCCGGCAGCCTTGCCGCTGCGCTGTGCGCTGCCCAGACCGTAACCCCGCCGGGCGCCGACAAATCGGCCAAGACCCGGGCGCTCGAAGCCGGCGCCAAGATCCTGCAGGGCAGCGGCCCGGTGCCGGGTTTCGACATCTACCTGGTCGGTTTCCACCCGATGCGCGACATGCCCGGTAACCAGATCGAGGCCCACCACTACTGCCACCAGCAAAACGAGGACTTCGCCCAGTGCATGCTATTCGACGGCAACAGCCGCAATGCCAACCTGCACGGCGTCGAGTACATCATTTCCGAAAAGCTGTTCGCCACCCTGCCCGCGGCCGAGCGCCGCTACTGGCATCCGCACAACGGCGAAATCCTCAGCGGCCAGCTGGTCGCGCCAGGACTGCCGGCCGCAGCAGAAAAATCGCTGATGCGCTCCAAGATGAACAGCTACGGCAAGACCTGGCACCTCTGGAACACCGGCCACCACGGCCAGCCCAACGATGCGCTGCCGTTCGGCGAACCGATGCTGGCCTGGTCGTTCAACCGCGACGGCGAAGCGGCGCCGGGGCTGGTCGAACAGCGCGACCGCCGCCTGGACCTCGACCCGGCCCGCCTGCGCAGCCAGCGCGCCGACCTGCGCGCCCTGGCCCGCCCGCAGGCGGGCGTCGATGCGATGCAGGGGCAGTTCGGCCGGCCTACGTCCGAGATTCCCGGTGTCGTCGATAGCGGCAGCGCGGCCCGGCGCTGATCAGGGCGCGACGGCAGGCCTGTGGCCGGACACCTGGTCGGCTGCGTCGTCCGTCTCGTTGCCGGCTACGTTGTCCGCCTCGTTGCCGGCTACGTTGTCCGCCTCATTGTCAGGCGTGCTGCCGGCAATGTCTTCAGCCATGTTTTCAGCCGCGTGTTCAGCCATGTGTTCAGCTAATGCAGCGCCCAGCTGGCGCTGCTCGGCAACGATCTCGCGCAGGTGGGCCGGCGTGGTGTACACATTGCTCAGCACCACGCGCAGCACGGTGATGCCATCGGCAAACGGCGCCCGTTCCAGCACCGTGCGCGACACGAAGCTGTGGCCATTGGCCTTTTGCCGCTCCTGCAGGCGCGCATTGAGTGCGTTGATCGCGCGGTTGACGATGGTCGCCTCGTCGGCGCGGCCGGCAGCGAGCAGCTGCGCCAGGCGCTGGCCGAGCGCCGGCGGCAGGTAGCGGTAGGTCAGGATGAAGTTGTCCGAGTCGCTGGTCAGCTCGAAATCGGGCTGACCGGCGAGCAGCGCGCGCATGGCGCCGGCCAGGCCGGCCGCGTGCTCGAGCAGCGTGGCGTAGCCGCGCTGGCCCAGCAGGGTCAGCGACACCCACAGTTTCAACGCGTCGAAGCGGCGCGAGCCTTCCAGTGAAGTCTGGCCCAGGTCGCCCGAATTGCTGCGGATGATGTAGTTGGCATGGTGCCTGAGCCGGTCCAGGCTGGACGGATCGCGGAACAGCACCATGCCCTGCGCCATCGGTACCCAGAACAGCTTGTGACCGTCGATCACCACCGAATCGGCCGCCTCGATGCCCGCATACAGCGGCCGGAACCGCTCGGCCATCAGCAGCGCCCCGCCCCAGGCGGCATCGACATGGAACCAGGTGCGCTCGCGCTGCGCGATCGCCGCCAGCGCGGCGAGCGGATCGATGGCGCCGGTCTCGGTGGTGCCGGCGATGCCGACGATGGCGACGATGCCGATGCGGTCGCGCCTGAGCGCAGCGATGGTGTCTTCGAGCGCCGCCAGGTCGATGCGGTTGTCGGCGTCCACCGGCACCCGGTAGAGGGCATCTTCGCCCAGGCCCAGCGTGCCGAGCGCCTTTTTCAGCGAGTAATGGGCGCGGGCCGAGGCAATCACCGCCAGCCCGCGCAGGCCCGACTGCTGCAGCGCCGCGAACAGGCCGTGCTTGCGCACGCCGGGCAGCGCGCGCTCGAGCGCGACCGCCAGCGCAGTCAGGTTGCCCATGGTGCCGCCGCTGACGATATTGCCGAGCGCCTGGTTTTTCGCGCGCATGGCGTCCGCATAGACGGCGTCATGGGCGCCGAAGACGATGCGGTGCAGCCAGCCGAGCACCTGTTTTTCCATCAGCGTCGAGGCGTACGCGGTCTCGATCTTGACCTGGTTCTGGTTCAGGGCGGCAGCCAGCGCCTCGACCAGCACCGTCATCCACGGCAGCGCCTGGGTCATGTGGCCGATGAACTTGGGATGGTTCAGGCGCGCCGTATGGGGCAGCAGCTTGTGCTGCAGCGTCTCCAGCACCTGGGCCGGCGCCATCCCGTCGGCCGGCGGCGCCAGGCTCGAAAACAGCGGCAGCAGCTGGTCGATGGGCGTGACGGGATACGGCGACCTGCCCGCGGGCGTCAGCCAGTCGCGCACCATGTCTGCCAGCTGCTGCAGCACATGCGCCTCCACCTGTTCGACGGCGAAATGCCGTGTCAACATTTCGCGCAAGTCGCTGTCGTTCATCTCCTGCCCTTCCAACCTTGCGGGGTGGGCATTATAAAACAAGGTTGATGGAAAATGCAGCAAGCTGGCAAAAACCGGATACGGTGTCGCCTCAGCGCGCCTGCCCTCCGCCCGCCAGCCGCGCAGGACGTGACAGCCGCCGCAAACTCCTCACCCCCGCCCCCAGCATCAGCGACGCCACCAGACACACCACGCCTGCCGCCTGCCACGGCAGCGCGACACGGCCGCTGGCGGGGGTGAATATGGGCTGCCGCGCAGCCTCGGCCGGTCCGTACGGCTTGCCGGTGAACAGATAGCCGTAGTAGAAATGCCGCAGCGCCTGGTGGAAGCTGGCGATGCGCTGCTGGTAGGCCAGTTGCGCCGGCAGGTCGGTGTTGGCCAGCCGGTGCAGCACGGCCTGCACGCCCACGCCCGGCATCAGCCAGCCCAGGCGGTCGGTCCAGTCCTGGCGCGCCAGCAGACCGGCACGGTAGTGCGCCACCTGGCCGGCGACGCTCTCGTCGCCGAGCTGGTGAAACGCGTAATACCATTTCCACTGGAAGCCTGGCGTCAACGGTGCGCTGTTGCGCCACTGCGGATGGCCATCATAAAACCTGCGCATGGTGTCCTCGCGCGGCACTTCCCACGCGCCGTGCACGGTCTGGCGCTGCGCCAGCATCAGGTCCACGCCCTGGTGCACGGGGATGGCGCGGGTCAGCGCCACGTTGGCCAGCGTGGGCAGCACCAGCGTGAGCACGGCCCATGTCCCCATCAGCACCGTGGCGTTGGTGACCGAGCCGCACCCGCGCGCGCCAACCAGCAGCGAGACGCCGATCCAGAACGCCAGGTAGCTGGCCGACACCGCCAGCACCAGCACGGTCGCGCCGGCGCCCAGGCCGGACCACAGCGCGCCAGCGAGCAGCGGCAAGGCCAGGCATCCGAGCAGCAGCGCAAAGCGCAGCGCCACGCGCCGGCGCCACAGGCGCGCGCCGTCGGGCATGGCGGCCAGCATGCGCAGCCGTCCCGACTGGCGCTCGCCCGAGACCAGGTCGTGCAGCAGCGCGATCACGAACAGCGGCGACAGGTAGATCAGCACGAAGGCAAAATCGAAGCGGCCCGGCAGCGCCACCTCCGGGTTGAAGCTTTCGCCCTCGTAGAGCTGGGCCTGCAGGCCGAGCGCACGGATGCGCAGCGCGTACGGCGCCACGTCGCGCAGGCCGAGCGCCAGGAAGGCCGCATCCTGCGGCGCATCCCAGGTATGGTGATAGGTGTAGTAGGCGGCATTGCCGGCATCGCCGCCGGTGGCATTGCGCTGGGTGGCGACGGCCGCGTCCTGCGCCTGCAGGCCGGCCAGGCGGGCGATGGTGGCGCGCTGGCGCGCCGTCTCCTGCAGCCCGGACCACACGGAGACGGCCGACAGCAGCAGCAACAGCAGCAGGGCCGCCAGGGACAGGCGCGCGCGCACGACCAGGCGCCACTCGAAGGCCAGCCAGGTCGCCAGTGAATTTCCGTTCATCGTGCGATCCTCCCCAGGCGGCCGGCCAGCCACCAGGTTGCGCCGGTCAGCACCAGGATCCACACGATCAGCGCGGCGCCGGCAGGCGCTGCACGCGCCAGCACATCATCGAGCGGCGGCGCACGGTAATGGAACGGCGGGAAGCCTTTCCAGTGCGTGCTGGCGATGCGGTTTTCCTTGCCGGGCTTGCCGTCGTCGGCGTAATGGACTTCTTCCGCGTGCAGCGTGTTCAGGCGCTGGACCAGTGCGTAGCGGTAGGCCTCGCCCTGCTCGAGGAAGCTGCGGAAGCTGGCCAGATCGGTGCCGGAGACGGTCATCGACAGGCGCCGCAAGGCCAGCGCGGGACTGAGCCAGCCGGCGTGGTCGAACAGGCGGCTCTGCGCCTGCTGCCGGTCCATGCCGGCCGCCGCATAGCGGTTGAACAATTCTGTCGATCTGCGCTCGCCTTCCATGCTGATCAGCCCTTTCAGGTTCACCGGCAGGTCTTCCACGCGGGTGACGTGGTACTGCCTGAGCAGACTGTCGCGGAACGCCGCGTACTGCGGATCCTGCGGATTGTGCGAGTCGCCCAGCGCCAGGTAGTCGCGCTGGACGCGGATCATGTTTTCGTACCGCGTGGGCAGATCGATGGCGCTGCTGGCCAGGTCCGGCACCCAGCGCGGCAGCAGGATCACCGTCACCGCCCACACGGCCAGCAGCACCAGAAAGGCGTCGCGGCCGCGCGCAAACAGGGTGGACACCAGCACCACGCCCACCGACCACAGCAGCAACCAGCCGCCGTAGGCGGCAGCCAGCAGCAGCACCGGCAGCCACGGTGCATGGCCGCCGGCCGCCATCCAGGCCAGGCCGGCCAGCGCCGGCACCAGCATCACGCCGGTAAAGCCGCACAGCGCCAGCAGCTTGCCCAGCACCAGCTGGCGGCTGGCCACGCCTTGCGCCAGCAGCAGCCGCAAGGTGCCGGACTCGCGCTCGCGCGCGACCGCCGCGTGGCCGAAGAACACCAGCAACAGCGGCGCCAGCACCTGCAGCACGAAGGCCGGGGTCAGCTGGCCGAAGCGCAGCAGCAGCGAAGTCTGGCGCACGTCGCCGAAGTTGGCGCTGTTCTGCTGGTGCCCTTCGACGAACAGCGTGCTGCCCGTGTAACCGTCGATGCCGGGATCGAAGGCGGCCAGTGGATTCACGGGCCGGAACAGGAAGTGGCCGTAATGGACCATGCGGTGCGGATGGCGGTCGGGCTGGGCCTGGAATTCGTGGTTGGCTTGCGCCTGGTAGCGCGCCCGTTCGGCGTTGGCGCCGCGCTGCTGTTCGTAGGCGGTCAGCGCAGCGACCAGCATCAGCACCGTCAACAGCAGCAGGCCGACGACAGCGGCGCGGTCGCGCACCAGCGCCCGCCATTCTTCGCGGGCGATGCGCGCAGTGATGGAAACGGCCATGGTCACGCCACCTGCACGGGTTGTGCCGAGGATGCCAAGGGTGCCAAGGATGACGATGGTGCAGCGTAGCGCCGGTGCAGCGCGCGCACGTCGAAGCGGTCGGCGCCTGCGGCGGCCACCTCCTCACGCAGGCGCCCCGCCTCGAGGAAGCCGATACGGTCGGCCACGTCGGCGGCGCTGAGCAGGTCGTGGGTCACCATCAGGATCGCCACGCCCCGGGCGCGCAGCACGCCCAGCAGGCGGTTGAATTCGGCCGTGGCCTGCGGATCGAGGCCAGACGTCGGCTCGTCGAGCAGCAGCGCCGGCACCTTGCGCGCCAGCGCCAGCGCGATCGCCACCTTTTGCCGCATGCCCTTCGAGAAGCCGCCCACGCGGCGGTCGAACGCCGCGGCATCGAGGCCGGCGGCCGCCAGCGCAGCGCCGATGACGGCGTCGTTTTCCTGCTGGCCCGCCAGGTGCAGCAGGTAAGCGACGTTTTCGCGGGCGCTCAGGTGCTCGTACAGGGCGACATTTTCCGGAATATAGGCCAGGTGCCGGCGCGCCTGCGCCGGCGCGGCAACCGGATCGTGACCGACCACCCTGACCGTGCCGGCAACGGGCGCCACGAATCCGAGGAACAGGCTGACGGTGGTGGTCTTGCCGGCGCCGTTGGCGCCGAGCAGCGCGTAGATTTCACCGGCATGGACCTGCAAATCGAGCTGCTGCAAGATGGTCTTGCCGCCATAGCCGGCCACCACGGCCGACGCGTCGAGCACCGGATCGCCGGCGGAGGTGGCGCCCGGTGCGGGCAGATAGGGACGATCAGTGGTCAAGCGGTACTCCCGGAACAATGGCAAACGTGATAATCGCAACATGGTTGCGTTTACTAATGAGAATCATATCTCATTAATGCCGTGCAGCGCCAGTCCCATCCCTCCTTCCCCCGCGGACGCCGGCTTACCCGGTTCGGGTGGGCCGCACCACCGGTGCATGCTCGGCCATCAGTTCGACCACCCAGTCGATGAATACCCGCAGCCGGGTGCTCACATAGCGGTGGGAGGGAAACGCGATGTGCAGCGGCATCGGCGCCAGCTGCCAGTCGTCCAGCAGCGCCACCAGTTCGCCGCTGGCCAGGTGCGGCAGGGCCATGTAATGCGGGAGCCATAGCACGCCCATGCCGGCCAGTCCGGCAGCCAGGTAGGCGTTGCCATCGTCCACCGCCACCACGTAGCGGCCGTCGATGTCGAGGCTTTGCGCGTTGCGCCGCATCGTCACCGGATAGGTCTTGCCGGCGCGTCCCCACAGAAAGCCGACAATCCGATGGTGGCTGTTTTCCAGCTCGCGCGGATGGCCGGGGATGCCGGCGCGGGCCAGGTAGTCCGGCGCCGCGTACAGCCCCAGTTGCAGGTCGGCGACATGACGGGACCTGAGCGACTGATCGGCCAGCACACCGCCGCGCACCACGCAATCGACGTTGTCACCGATGATATCGACGGCGCGGTCGCTCACCCCCATCTCGATCTGCAGTTCCGGGTAGCGTGCGTGAAAGGCAGGCAGCGCCGGCATCAGTATCATCCGCGCCAGCGGACTCGGTACGTCCACCTTGAGCCTGCCCCGGGGCGCTGTCGCGGCCTGCGACAGGCCGGCCTCGAGTTCGTCGAGATCGGCCAGCAGGCGGATCGCCCGCTGGTAGTAGGCTGCGCCGTCGGCCGTCACGGTGACCCGGCGCGTGGTACGGTGGAGCAGCTTGACGCCGAGTCGCGCCTCCAGCTGCTGGACCAGCTGCGTCGCACTGGTGCGACTGATGCCCAGCGTGGCGGCAGCGCGGGTAAAACTGCCCGCTTCCACCACCCGCGCGTAGGCCTGCATGGCGTCGAAACGATCCATGGTGTTCCTCGATTGATTGAGAATTACAAATAGTGATGCCGCATTATCGCTGTTTATCATGCAGGCGGCGGACTTTACACTTGTTGCTTTTCAAGGAGATCGAGATGCCGAAACGCGACGTGGTATTCCCCGAAGGCCGTCGGGCCCTGTATGAACGTAACCGTTATTCGCCGGCGGTACGCGCCAATGGCCTGCTGTTTGTCTCGGGCCAGGTCGGCAGCCGCGACGATGGTTCCCCCGAACCCGACCTGGCGGCGCAGATACGCCTGGCGTTCGACAACCTGAACGCGGTGCTTGCGGCGGCCGGCTGCACGTTCGACGACGTGGTGGACGTTACCGTGTTCATGGTGGACCCGGAACGCACCATCGACACCGTGTGGCAGGTGCTGCCCGCGTACTGGGGCGACGCGCCGTACCCGACGCTGACCGGCGTGGGCGTGACCTGGCTGTACGGTTTCCAGTTCGAGATCAAGGTGGTGGCGAAGTTGCCGCCCGCCTGAGCGCTGGCCAGGCCAGGCCAGGCCCACCGTTCAGGGACACGGTCCGTCGCCGGGCGAGGCGCCCAGCGTGTCGGCGCTGGCAATGGCGGTGGACACCGGCAGCGCCATCGGCAGGCGCACCAGCGGGAACAGGGCGCGGTAGGCGGTGCCCTGGCAGCGGTCGCTCACGGCAGGGTCGCACAGCCGCGCGCGCACCAGCCGGATGCAGCCGGCGCCATACGGATCCTTCATGCAGGCGATGCGGTTGTTGACCGGGCAGGCCGGCATGTCGGCCGCGGACACCGGCTGCATCGTGTCGCCCGCCGGCCCGGACAGCGACAGGTAGTCGATGCGCACGTGGGCGTCGCTGACCGGCGCGCCCATCACCAGGGTGCCGGGCGTACTGCGCATCACGGCCTGCTGGCGCACGGCCTGCAATGCTGCGGGATCGGAAAAATCGGTCCGGGCGGCAGCTGCCGCCGCGCGCTGGGTGACCATGCGCAGCGCATTGACCAGATACATGGCGCGCCCTACTTCCAGCACACCGCAGGTAAACAGCAGGAACAGCAGCAGCACCACGGAAAACTCGGCCGTCACCAGCCCGCCCGGTCTGCGCACGGCGCTCACCGGACCAGCTCCACCGGGCCGCCCAGCGCCGACACCGGCGCCAGGCCGCCGAATTCGGCATACAGTGCGGTCGGGGTGGCCGGCACCGTCATCAGGAACTTGGCGACCGCCAGCATCGAGGCGGACGCGGAACCGGACCCCGTTACCGGGCAAGCCAGCAGCGGAACATGCAGCACGCGGCGGTTGCTCTGTCCCTTCTGGCCGACCGGCGGCAACTGGTAATTGGCGCCGCTGGTGCTCAGGTAGGGCGTGGCGCCCGGATAATTCTTGGCCGCCGGCGCGGACGGCCCGTACAGGCTGGCCCAGTCGCCGGGACCGAAGCTCGGATACCCGCCTGCCGGTTCATCGGCGCCGGCCGACCAGGCGCTGAACGGTACCGCGCGCGCATAGGCCCACAGCGGACCGTACATCCTGGCCTGCACGCCGGCGGGCGGCGCGGCCAGGTCGGCAATGGTGCGGCGCTGGTTGCCGGTGGTCGTGGTCTGCGCGCCCTGCTCGTCGGGCATCGCGCTCATCCACGGTACCGCCTGGTCGCGCTGGTAGGACTTCGGGTTGCGGTCCACCATGGCCGTGGCAGCACTGCACACGCTGCTGTCGTACTGGCCGAAGCGGGAATTGAGCTGCCGGTACAGCAGCGCCAGCGGGAACGGCTGCGCCACCTTCAGTGCGGCCCCGGCCAGCAGCGGGGCGAACGCCAGTTGTCCGGTACACACATACGGCCCCACTGCCGACGCGGCAGGGGTGCCGGCTGCCGCTGCCGATGCAGCGCCGGCCTGGCCCGGCGCGCGGAATGGATCGACCAGAAAGTTGGCAGGATCGATACCGTGCGGATTGAGCTGCATCAGATCGTAGGCGACCCCGCGCCGGAAACCGTATTCCACCAGCTCCACCGTCACCGGCGGTCCCGGATTGGTGCGCGCCGCGCCGGGCTGGCTGGACATCGCGCACAGCGCCAGCGGCAGCACGTCGATGCCGGTGCGTGCCGCCACTGCCGTGGTGGCGACCGCCATCGAGGCAAAGCGCGGCGACAGCAGGCGCATGATGAACAGCGTGACCGAGCCCACCGGCGCATCGAGCCTGGCGGTATCGGCGCGCACGTGGGTCAGGCCGGCCGGTCCCGAGCGGGCTCCTGCCGCATCGCGCCAGCTGCCGTCTGCCGCAGGGCCGAACGACAGCATGTCGTCGCGCCACGCGGGCGTCCGCGTACCGTAACGGTAGCTCAGCTTGCGCAGCGCATCGGCGCCCTGCTCGAGCGCCTTGTCGATGCCTGCACTGTTGCCATTGAGCTGGCCGGCAGCCGCCACTGCCACCGTGCGCGCCATCAGGTCCAGTTCCTGGCGCCGGTGGTACAGCAGTCCCACGTCCAGCACCATGCCTGACAGGGCCAGCAGACCGACCACGGTCATGATGAACATCAGCGCGGTGACGCCGCCCTGGTGCCGGCTGCCGATCGGATTAAAAGTTTCCATTGCGAAATTTTAAGTCGCAACAAATCTCCGGCTTTGCGACCGCGCAATGCAAAATCAGCGTCGTGCAACAGGCGTCGTGCAACAGGCGTCGTGCAACAGGCGTTGTGCAACAGGCGTCGTACAATGGGCGTCGTGCAACGGGCGTAATACAACGGGCAACGGGCAACGGGCAACGGGCAACGGGCGACTGCGCCAGCCAGCGCGCAGCGAAGTCAAAGCTGGCGGGCGAAACCTAGCGGCGCTTGAGCAGGTAGTAGCCGACGCCCAGCGCCACGGCAGCCACCGCCGTTTTTTTCACCAGGCGCTTGTCGATCCCGCCGGCAGCGCCGTGCTTGCCATGCTTGCCATGCTTGCCATGCCCGCCCTGTGTCGGCGGCTTTACCGCCGGCGCCTGCGTCAGCAGCAGCTTGCCCCATTCGCGCAACTCGTTTTGCGCGAGGCGGGAACCGGTCTGCTGCAGCAGCTGCTTGACGCGCCGCGACAGCGGGTCTTCCGCCGTGGCGGCTGCGTCGTTCGGTTGCTGTGCGGCGGCGGCGGCGTAACTGCTGAGGTGTTCGGCAAGCTTGCTGAGATTCATGGTCAGACTCCTGGTTGTAGATCGATTCACAATACAGTCCGCCGCTGTGGCACAACGTGCGCTGCATAACCGCGGTCCCGACCTCGCCCGTTCAATGCGACACCCGTGGTCAAAAAAGATGTTTTACAATAAGCAACATTGGCCGTTTGCACAGCAGGCGGTACATCGACAACAACAACGGGAGCACCATGACAGCCACAGCACAACCACCCCACCCGCACTACACGCCAGAAGAAAAACGCAAGCGCATCTTTGCCATCATCAGCGCCTCGTCCGGCAACCTGGTCGAATGGTTCGACTTTTACGTGTATTCGTTCGCGTCGATCTACTTCGCCAGCCAGTTCTTCCCCAGCGGCCACCCGACCACCGAGTTCCTGAAGTCGGCCGCCGTGTTCGCGGTGGGCTTCCTGATGCGCCCGATCGGCGGCTGGCTGTTCGGCCGCATCGCAGACCGCGTGGGCCGCAAGAAGTCGATGATGATCTCGGTGATGATGATGTGCGGCGGCTCGCTGGCCATTGCCGTGCTGCCCACCTACGCCTCGATCGGCGTGGCGGCGCCGATCCTGCTGCTGATCGTGCGCATGTTCCAGGGCCTGTCGGTGGGCGGCGAATACGGCACCACCGCCACCTACATGAGCGAAGTGGCGCTGCGCGGGCGGCGCGGCTTCTTCTCGTCGTTCCAGTACGTGACCCTGATCGGCGGCCAATTGCTGGCGGTGCTGACGGTGGTGGTGCTGGAAGTGTTCCTGACCGAGGCGGAGCTGAAGGCCTGGGGCTGGCGCATCCCGTTCGTGCTGGGGGCGATCGCGGCCGTGGTGTCGCTGCTGCTGCGCCGCACGCTGCACGAGACCAGCAAGGCGGCCGACCTGAAAAACGAGGGCGCCGGTACGCTGGCCTACATCTTCAAGCATCACCGCGCAGCGTTCCTGACCGTGATCGGCTACACGGCCGGCGGCTCGCTGATTTTCTATACCTTTACCACGTATATGCAGAAATACCTGGTCAACAGCGCCGGCATGCCGGCCAAGACCGCCAGCGTGGTGATGACCGGCGCGCTGTTCCTCTACATGTGCATGCAGCCGCTGTTCGGCATGCTGGCCGACCGCATCGGCCGGCGCCATTCGATGATGCTGTTCGGCGCCCTGGGCGCAATCGCGACCTATCCCATCCTTGCCATGTTGCGCGGCAACGACAGCCCGGTGCTGGCGTTCGTGCTGATCACGGTGGCCCTGGCCATCGTCAGCCTGTACACCTCGATCAGCGGGCTGGTGAAAGCGGAAATGTTCCCGCCCGAAGTGCGCGCACTGGGCGTGGGCTTTTCGTACGCGATCGCCAACGCCATCTTCGGCGGCTCGGCCGAATTTGTCGGCCTGGCCTTCAAGAACCTGGGCCACGAGAACTGGTTCTTCGTGTACGTGACGCTGATGATGGTGATTGCCTTCCTGGTCAGCACGCGCCTGCCGAAGTCGCCGTCGTATCTGCATACCGATCACTGAGCCGTGACGGTGCTGGCGCCACAGGGCGCCAGCCGCAGCGTCCGATAAAATCACCGGCCGTTACACAATTCCGGGAATAAAAGGTAGTAAAATCGCGCGCTTGAACCTTTCAACCGAACGCGAGCTTACCTTGGCAGACCGACGACCGCTCCGCGCGTTATCCATCGCCTTGCAGCGTCGGATCGACGGGCCGCGCCATGGCGACCTCGATCTGCAAGGCTGGCGCGGCCGCCTGCTGGATGGCCTGTGCAGCGCCGCCTTCTGGCTGGGCTTGCTGGTGGTCGCGCCCAGCATGTGGGGTGGCGCGCGGCAGGGCCACTGGCTGCTGGTCACGGCCGATGTGCTGGCGGTTGCCGGGGTCGCGGTGCTCAATTTCCAGCGCCGCCTGCCCTACCGCTGGCGCTCCGCAGCGCTGCTGCTGATCGTGTACCTGATGGCGCTGGTGTTGTTATTCACCATCGGACCGCTGTCGCAGATCTATCTGCTGGCCACGCCGGTGCTGTGCACGGTGCTGATCGGCAGCCGCGCCTCGCTCTCGGTGCTGCTCTGGTGCGGCGCCACGCTGTTCGCGGCCGGCATGGCAGGCGGCATCGACAACGGCATCGCCGTGTTGTCGCTCAGCCCGCTGGCGCACTGGACCATCCTCACCATCAACTTCTTGCTGATCGGCGCCGTGCTGACCGTCTCGTGCACCTATCTGCTGCATGGGCTGCAAGGCGCACTGGAGCGCCAGCGCACGCATATCCTGGCCTTGCAGCAGCGCGAAGCGGATTTGCGCGAGTCGCAGGCGCGCCAGGCTGCCTCGCAGGCTGCGCAACAGGCGGCCGAAGCGGCCAACCAGCTCAAGAGCGATTTCCTGGCCATGATCAGCCACGAGATCCGCACGCCGCTCGGCGGCGTGATCGGCATGCTGCGCTCGGCGCTGAAAGACCGCGGTCTCGCGGCCGGGACGGCCGGCAAGCTGCGCGTCAGTCTCAACAATGCGGAAGTGCTGCTGCAGATCATCAACGACATCCTCGATTTCTCGCGGCTCGAAGCCGGCAAGATGCCGCTCGAAACCCTGGCGTTCGATTTGCCCGCTCTGCTGCACGAGGTGGTCGAGCTGCTGGCCGACCGGGCCGACGCCAAGGGCATCGCGCTCACCGCCGATCTCGATCCCGGACTGCCGGTCTGGTGGCTCGGCGATCCGGTCCGGGTGCGCCAGATCATCGTCAACCTGGTGGGCAACGGCATCAAATTCACCGAGCACGGCGAGGTCAGCCTGGCCGCCACGCTCGACGGCGCCCCCGCCGGCGGCTTCATGCTCAGCGTGCGCGACAGCGGCATCGGCATCGCTGCCGACGCATTGGCCCGCCTGTTCCAGAAATTCGAGCAGGCCGACCCCGGCACTGCCCGCAAATACGGCGGCGCCGGTCTGGGCCTGGCGATCTGCAAGCACATCGCGGCTGCCATGGGCGGACGGATCGAGGCCGACAGCGAACCGGGCGTGGGCAGCGTGTTCCGCGTCCATCTGCCGCTGGCGCGCAGCGCAGCGGTGCCCGATCGCACCGCGCAGACAGCAGCGCCGGCGCCGGGGCCGCACGCTGCCCGGCTGGCCGTGCTGTGCGCGGAAGATGGCAGCACCAACCAGATCATCCTGCGCGAACTGCTGGGAGACATGGGCCATGCCATCACGATCGCTGCCGATGGCATCGCCGCGCTCGAGCAGCTGGCAGCGCACGACTACGACCTGGTGATCATGGATGGCCGCATGCCGCGCATGGACGGCCTCGCCGCGCTGCGCAGGCTGCGCGCCGGCATGGATGGTGTGCGCAATCCGCAGATACCGGTGATTGCGCTCACCGCCAATGCCACGGCCGAAGAACGGCAGCGCTTCCTGGCAGCCGGCGCCAGCGGCTTCCTGGCCAAACCCATCGACGAAGCCGGCTTGCACGCCGAAATCGGGCGCCAGCTGGCAACGCTGCAGGCACTGGGCAAGCCGCTGGCCGGTGCGCAGGCGCCGGACGAACGGCTGGCAGCACTGGATGCCCTGTTCGGCGTGACGGCGGCGGACGCGCTCGCCGATAACGGTGTTCCGCTTGCAGCCCATGCAGGGGGCGCATCGACCGACGCTCGCGCAGCAGCCCCGCCCGGAGGGCCCCACCCCGGCCACGCCGGCGACGCCGGCAGCAGCGCAAGCAGCGATGTCAGCACGCTGCGCGCGACAGGCCACCGCGCTGCCAGCGTTTCAAGGCCAGGGACCGGACATCACGCAGGAACCGACAGGGCCCGCACAGGCAGTGGTGGCGACGCATGCAACAGCGGCAGCACAAGCGGCGCAAGCCGCGAAGACATCGATGGCAATGTCGGCAGCATTGATGGCAACTGCAACGATGGCAGCGCATCGCGCGAGCATGCCGAGCGCGTTTCAAGCCATGGTGGACGCGATCGCGCAGGCGAAAGCAGCGGCGACAGTGCACCGCCACCGCGGCTGCGCGCCGCCCTGCGCGCCGCGTTTGCTGCCGAAGGTCCGCGGCTGTTGCGGGTCATGGAACAGGGACTGGTGCAAGGCGATGGCGACGCCGTGGCGCTGGCTGCCCACAGCTTGCGCGGCGCGGCTGCCTTCCTTGGCGCTGCCGAGGTGTCGGCGTGCTGCGGCCAGATCGAAGCGCTGGCCGACGCCGGCCGGCTCGCCGACGCGGACGATCAGCTGCCGGCGCTGCGCCGGGCGCTCGATGCCGCGCTGGCCCGCCTGGCGGCGGACGTTGACGATCAGGGACGCAAGGTGTAGTTGGCCGGGGTCCAGGTCCAGCTCTTGCCGTTCTCGGCGATGTAGCCGATGCCGGGGAACTGCAGGTGGGCGGCTGCGACCAGGTCGCCCTCCCGCGCGATCTTGCCGAACACGGCAGCGCGCGCGGCTGCCGCCTGTCTGGGATCGCTGTCGAAGCCGATGGTCACGCCGGGATGATCGAACTGCACGGCAGCGACGTGGATCAGGTCGCCTACGACCACCATCTTCTTGCCCTTGCTCTCGACCACGTACGACGTGTGGCCGGCCGTGTGGCCATAGCTCGCATACGAGCTGATGCCGGGCACCACTTCACCGTTCCTGTCGAACGCCTTGAATTTGCCGGCCTTGATGTACGGCGTCAGCGACACCTGCGCGCCCTGGAAGAAGCCTGCCACGTCCTTGGGCGCCTTGGCCATCCTTGCCGCATCGAGCCAGTAGTCGGCGTCGCGCCGGTCGGCGTGCACGGTGGCGTTCGGGAACGCCACCTTGGTATCGGCCATCAGGCCGCCCACGTGGTCCGGGTGGAAGTGGGTAATCAGGATGTCGTCCACCTGCTCGGGCCGGTAGCCGGACGCCTTCAGGTTGTCCACCAGCTTGCCCAGCGTGGGACCGAACAGCGTGCCGGCGCCCGTATCCACCAGCACCAGCTTGCTGCCGGTATTGATCAGGAAAGCGTTGGTGGACGTAGTGGTGGGCGAACCCAGGTGGGCCTTGTTCAGGGCCGCCTGGGTCCTGTCCTTGTCGTTGTGGAGCAGGTCCACCATCGGCAGGTCGGCCGTGCCGTCGTTCAGCGGGGTCACTTCGAAGTCGCCGACCATCACCCGCGCAAAGCCGGGCGTGGTCAGCTTGGCCAGCGGCGCGGCGGCCTGCGCCGCCAGCACCGTGATACCCAGCACGGCGGCGGTCAGCGCCTTCATCATCGGTGTCACATCCCGTAAATTTTTCATCTGGTTTCTCTCCGTTGGCGCCTGGTTGGCATGCAGATGCACCGTACATCCACGCCAGGAATTATAGGCAGTGTTGCCACGAATGATATCCGCATAAAGGCAGACATTGCAGCGCAGTGGGCGTCCCGCTCCGGCTTACGGCCCGTCATCGCCTCGTTCTCCAGGCAGCGCCCCCTGCTGGCAGCCGGCGCTGCACCGCCCGCAGTGTGCGCTGCGGCACCGGTCGAGCGCCTGGGCACCATTGACACCGGCCGCAGCCGAAGGCGGTGCGGCCGCGCGCTTCAGCATCCAAGCACTGTGCGCCTATGCGCCGCCGGCGCCCGCCGGCGACTGACGGCCTGCGGCCTTGCGGTCCTGCTCCTGCTCCTGGTCATCGCGGTGGCCGTGCTGGTCCGCATACACCACGGTCTGGGTCGGGAACGCCAGGTCGATGCCGGCCGCCTCCAGCCGTTCATAGATGGTCAGCAGCAGTTCTTCGCGGATGATGACCTGGGTATCGAATTCCTTGACGTTGATGTACGCATAGGTCTCGATATGAAAAGCGCGGTCGCTGATGTTGCCGAGCCGCGCACGGCCGCCTTCGGCCATGTTGGCGTTACCGCCGATGACTTGCTGGACGATCGATATCGCTTCGCGCAACTTGGCCGACGGCGTGCGGTATCCGATCGCGATCACCGGGTTGAACAGGAAGCGGTCGCGGTCGGCGTAGTTCTCGATCTGGCGCGCCGACAGGTCGCCATTGGGCACGGTCACCACGGTGCGTTCGCCGGTCCGGATGCGGGTCGAGCGGATGCCGACGTCTTCGACCGTGCCCACCACGTCGCCGACCTTGACGAAGTCGCCGACCTGCAAGGGCCGGTCGGCGATCAGGGTCACGCTGCCGACCAGGTTTTCCACGGTCTTCTGGGCGCCCAGCGCCAGTGCAATACCGCCGATACCGAGGGCGGCGATACCGGTCGTGACATCGATGCCGAAGGTATCGAGGATGGCGATCACGGAGAATGCCAGCAGCAGGAACTTGACCGCGCGCCGCACCAGGATAATCACGGAGACGACTTGCCGGCGCTGGTGACGCTGCATGCGCGTGATGGCCAGGTCTGCCACGCCATCGACCAGCCGCAGGCCGAACCACACCAGGGCGATGGCCGTGATGATGCCCGTATAGCGCAGCAAGGTCTGGCGCGCCACGATGGAGACCGGCAACTGGTCGGCCCAGGTATAGAACACGAACACGCCAACTAGCAGGCTGAACGGCGGCAGCGCGGCTTCGAAGAAGCGGTAAGGGCTGCTGCCGGCCGGGTCGGCAATCATGCGGCGCACGGCAGCCACCAGCAGCACCGAGACGATCCACAGGCCGCCGAAGATGGCCACGCCCAGGCCCACCAGCGTGGCCCAGTCCTTGAGGGGCGCGCCGCCGACCAGCGTATCGTCCTTGGCCGGCGGCGCCGGCAGCGGCACGCGGCGGGCGGCGGCCGAGATCTGGTCCAGCGTTTCCCTGGAAATGCGCCAGACGCGCGGATCGCCGTCGGCGCTGCGGGTCATGAGGATCGGGATTTTCTTGTCCTTGAGCGTGACCTCGCCCACGTCTTCCTGGTCGGCGTCGAGCTCGTCATCGAGCTTGCCGGACTCCTGGTTCGACAGCGCGGCAAACGGCTTGATCGAACCCTTTTCGTCGAGCAGCGCGTGAAAATTGCGGGCTTGGGTGGCCGCTGCCAGCTGCTGCCGGTTGTTGGCCGGCTCGGGGATGTCGAAGTACAGCGCGGCGCGGTCGTAATCGAGTTCGGCCAGCGCGGCAATCATGCCGGCCACGGCGGAGCGCGGCGTTTCGCGGCCCAGGGTGTCGGCCGGTGTGTCGGCCTTGTCGTCGGCGGCCTTGGGCGCAGCGGCGAATGCTACGGACATGTTCACTGCCAGCATCAGCCAGAGCAGCAGGGTGTGAAGTAAGCGCTTGGGCAAATGGACCTCGTATGCAAAGTGGGCGCCCGCGTGCGCTGCGCTACGTGCAGATCGGCACATCGGGCATGGCCACAAAGTCTAGCATCCGGGCCGCGCCAGCCACGCACGGTTGAGCGGCCGCACGCGGCCACGCCGCCCCGCCCTGCACTTCCGGCGCGGTCGCGGCCACCAGCTGTGCCGCCAGTGCTGCCTGCTGGTCGGATCCAGTGCTGCGTTGACGCCAGACTATCGCCGGCTGACCGGATTCAGCGCTGCGTTGGCACTAAGCCACCGGCGCTGCCGGCTGGCCGGTTTCAGCGCTGCGTTGTCGCCGGCTCTCCGCCAGCAGCCGTTCCAGCTGGCCGTGCACCTGGTCCAGCGTGCCGCTGCGGTCGATCCACCAGTCGGTGGACCAGATGCGCACGATCTCCCAGCCCAGCCCGCGCAGCACCTGTTCGCGCAGCAGGTCGCGGTCGCGCGCGGTGGCCGAGCGGTGGTAGGTGGCGCCGTCGCATTCGACGCCGCACAGGTACACGCCCGGCGCATCCGGATGGACGATGCCCAGGTCTATCCGGAACGACGATGCGCCAATCTGCGTGTGTACCTGCCAGCCGCGCGCCGCCAGCGCGGCCGCCACCGCGGCTTCGAACGGGCTCTCGGCGCCTTTCAGGCTGCCGTGATCGGCTTCGGCCAGGGCGCGCGGTCCCCGTTCGGCAAACGCCAGGAAATGCTTGAAGTCGCGCACCCCGGCCGCCTGGGTGCGGGTCAAGTCGAACTGTTCCGCGCGCAGGCTGGAGAACACCCGCAGCTCCTGGCGCGCGCGCGTGATCGCCACGTTCAGGCGGCGCTCGCCGCCATCGCGGTTCAGCGGACCGAAGTTCATCGATACGCTGCCGCTCTGATCGGGGCCGTACGTGACCGAAAAATAAATGATGTCGCGCTCGTCGCCCTGCACCGATTCGAGGTTCTTGACGAACAGCGGTTCGAGGTCCGTGTCGAGGAAATACGGTTCCAGCGCCGGATCCTTGCGCCGCTCTTCATCGAGCAAGTCTTCGATCAGGTGCATCTGCTCGGTGTTGAAGGTGACCACGCCGATGGTCAGCTTCGACTGCCTGAAACCCGGCGACCGCAACCTGGCGACGATGTCGGCCACCAGCGCCTGCGCTTCACGCTGGTTGGTGCGCGCGCCGCCCTTGTCGTACACGCCGGCCACGTGGTGGAAGTTGACCGCGCGGTCGTCGGCCACCGGCGACGGGAACGTGACCAGGTCGCCGCCGTAGTAGCGGTGGTTGGAAAACGCGATCAGTGATTCATTACGGCTGCGGTAGTGCCAGGCCAGGTTCATGGTCGGCAGGTTGGCGCCCATGCATTCGTCGAGGATGCTTTCGAGGTCGACATCGACCTCCTCGTCGTCTTCCGCGTCGGCGCGGTCGAAGAACGAGGTGGGCGGCAACTGCTTGGGATCGCCGACCATCACCACCTGCCTGCCGCGCGCCATGGCGCCGATGGCGTCCCACACGGGAATCTGCGACGCTTCGTCGAACACCACCAGGTCGAAGGCGGTGCTGTCGGCCGCCAGATACTGGGCGATCGATAAAGGACTCATCAGCAGACACGGCGCCAGCTTGCCAAGCACGGTCGGAATGCTGTGCATCAGCTCGCGCAGCGGCAGATGCTGCTTTTTCTTGCCGATCTCGTGGCGTAGCACGCCCCATTCGGAATGGCGGGTCACCTCGTCGGTGCGCGGCAGACCGGCACACAGCTGCGCCCGGATCCAGCTGCGGGTCAGCTCGGTGAACTGGCGGTCGAGCGCGCGGAAGTCGCCGATCCGCCGTTCGTGCTCGGCCGAGACGAAGCTGCGGATCACGTCGTCGCCGTCCACTGCACGGTTGAGCCACCAGCGGCTGTAGTTGATCTCGAAGACAGGTACGGCCTGCGCCGGCGACACGGCGCCCGATTCGATGGCGGCCACCAGCGGCCCCAGTGCCTGCGACTGCGCCTCACGCTGCACCTTGCGCCAGGCACACCAGCTTTTCAGGCGCGCTTCGGCGGCCAGCAGGCAGCTGCAGCGCAGCATCAGCTGGTCCAGCGGCAGCACATCGAATGCCATGTCGGCCGGCGGTTGCTGCGCTGGCGACACGCCGTCCGGCCGCATCACGCCGATCCGTACCAGCTTGTCCAGCGCAGCATGCAAAGTGTCCAACGCGCCGGCATAGCGTTTGCCGGCCGCAGCGACCGCACCGCCCGGCGCAAGCTGCGTGTTGCCGTCGCCAACCAGCATCTCGACCGCCTGGCGCAGCGCGGCACTGTCGTCGCCAGGCGCAGCCGGGGCGCGGCCACTATCGTGCGACGCGAAGAGCGTACCGCCATCGCTGTGCGGCGCGTTCAGGGTGCGGCCATCATCGTGCGATGCGGACATCGCACGGCCATCGCTTTGCTGCGCCTTCAGCGCGCGCCCATCGCTGTAGGCCACATTTAGCTCACGGCCATCGCTGTTCGGCGCGTTCTGCGCAGGGCCGTCGCTATGCGGCCTGTTCTGCACACGGCCATCGCTGTGCTGCGCGTTCAGGGTGCGGCCATCATCATGCGATGCGGACATCGCACGGCCATCGCTTTGCTGCGCGTTCAGCGCGCGCCCATTGCCGTAGGCCGCATTTAGCTCACGGCCATCGCTGTTCGGCGCGTTCTGCGCAGGGCCGTCGCTGTGCAGCCGGTTCTGCGCATGGCCATCGCTTTGCTGCGCGTTCAGCGCACGTCCATCATCGTGCGATGCCGACAGCCCGCGGCCATTGCTGCCCCAAGCGTCAAGAGCACTGCCATCTTCATGCGGCGCAGCCAGCGCCGCGATGGCCTCGGACACTGCTGCTTCGAACGCGGCGACGCGCGCCACGGCTGACGCGCTGTTGTCCAGTTCGGTCCAGCAATGCTCGATGTCGGCCCGCAGTTCGCGCACGCGCGCCAGAAGGCCGAGGTCCTGGGCCACGTCGGGCTGGTCCATGCCCCGCAGAAAGGCCGCCAGGGTGCGCGTCAGTCCGCGCTTGCGCCACCACGACAGCGGCCAGATGCTGGCCTCGGCCTCGCGCCAGCTGCGCTGCAGCTGCTGCACGTCGAGCTGTTCGACCTGCTCGCCGTAGCGCTGCGCCAGTGTGGCGGCGACGGATTTGTACTCGTCGAGCAGCTGCAATCCGCGCTCGAGCTCGGCCACGATGTCGGCCGCCCACGGTTTGCCCAGCGCCGCCATCACGGTGGCGCGCTCGGACAGCAGCGCGTGAACCGTCTTGCTGCGCACGCTGGCTGCCTGCAGCCAGGCTGCCCCGCCGAGACTGTCGCGGCCACCGTGCAGCGATGGCGACGACGGTTCGGCCCGGGCACTCGTTGGCAGGCTGTCGGGTACGCCGCCTGGCGTCATGCGCTGCATGAACGGGGCCGCGCCGGCCGTGGGCGCGTCGGCCGTGGCCGCGTCGGCGTGGGCGTGGGCATGGGCGTGTAGCGTGCTGCCATTGCTGCCATCGGGCATGGCTTGGGCCGTGCCGCCATTGCTGCCATCGGGCATGGCTTGGGCCGTGCCGCGATGCAGTCCGGTCTGGCTCACCTGGTGCGTACCGGACGAGGTCACGTCGGCGTGGACGGGCTGTGTGATCGCAGTGGCGTCAAACAGTGCCCCACCCGCTTGCGTGCCGGAGGCAAGGTATGTACCAGCCAGGCGCGCGCCGTCGGTTTCGCGCTGGCGGCCGGCATGATGGATATCGGCGATACCGAACTGAGCGCGATATTGTCCTTGCCCCTGCCCGCCATCGGAGGCAAGCGCCGCCAGGTTGCGGCGCAGCCGGCCCAGCGCGGCGCGTCCTTCCGGACGGAAGGCGAAGCTCCACTGCTGGCCATAGGCGGCGGGCAGCACCTGCAGCAGGCCGGCAATGGCGAGCCGCGCGCGCGGTCCGCTGCTCAGGCCGGCCAGTCCGGTGGCGCTGGACACGTGCAGCAGCGCCTGCTGCACGGCGTCGGCTGCCGCCATCGTCTCGCGCACGGCGGCGACCAGCGCCTGCTGCCACGATGGCGTCCACTCGGTCTGGCCGATTGCCGTCAACGGTCCTTCCTGCAGCTGCTGCACACCGACCGCTGCCGCATTGGCCTGCAGGCGCGCGCTCAATTCGCGCAGGGCGTCCAGGCCATGCTGGTCGTGGGCGTCGGCATCGGCCCAGCCCAGCGCGACCTGCGGCACGGCGCCGGCATCGCCCTCGACCACGTTGCCGATCGCCGCAAAGATGCTCAAACCGTTGCAGTGCCGGTGGTGCAGCCGTTCGACGTAGCGGTTGAGGTCATCGCGCAGGCGCTTGAGCTTGAGCGCCTGCGCATGCCACTGCGCGGGATCGGCGTCGCCGCGCGCGTCCCACGCCTGTTGCAGCTGCCTGATCACGTCGAGCTTGCGGGCCTTGCTCGAATGGAGTTCGAGGCAGAATTCGCCGAGCCCCACTTCGCGCAGCCGCCGGTACACCACGTCGAGCGCGGCGATCTTTTCCGACACGAACAGCACCCGCTTGCCTTCGGCCAGGCACTGGGCGATCAGGTTGGCGATGGTCTGGCTCTTGCCGGTGCCGGGCGGGCCGATCAGGACGAAGTCCTTGCCCTTGGCGCCGGCCATCACGGCTGACAGCTGCGACGAGTCGGCCGGCAGCGGGCAAAAGATCTGGTCCGGCGCATAATCGGCATCGAGCCGCTGCGGCAGCGGGAACGCTATCGGCGCCGCCGCGTCCGGCAGCGGGTCGGCCCGGTACGGCTCGCGCGGCGTGTCGATCAGGTGGCGCACCACGGGACTGGCGCGCAACTGGTCGGTGCGTTGGGACAGGTCCACCCACATCAGGTATTTGGCGAACGAAAACGGCGCCAGCACCACTTCGTCCGACACCTCCCACCCCTTGATATCGCGCACCGCGTGCGAGACCGTGCGCCAGATCTGCGCCACGTCGAGTCCGGCGCTATCGCGCGGCAGCGGCCCATCGAGCACGCCGAGATTGAGCTGGAAATCCTGCCGCAGCATCTCGACCAGGGTGGGATTGAAACGCGGTTCGTCTTCGTGCAGGCTGACCGTGAATCCCGCCCGCGCGCTCTTGCGCTGCAGCGACACCGGCACCAGGATCAGCGGCGCCTTGTACCGCTGTCCGGCCTTGTCGTCGCGGGTCCAGTTCAGAAAACCGAGCGCCAGGAACAGGGTGTTGGCGCCGCCCTCCTGCAAGGTGGTGCGGGCGCTGCGATACAGCTCGACCAGCCGGGTTTCGAGTTCCGCAGCGTCGATGCTGACGAACACTTCGCGCCGCGCCAGTGCGTCGAGCGCGTGCTGGCGCCGCAGGTCCTCGCGCGTGCGCTGCTCGTGCAGCGCCTGGTCGCGCGGGTCGCGCCCTTCCATCAGCTCCGGTCGCGGCAATAGCCGGATCGGTCCATTGTCCGACAAGGCGTCTTCGAGCGCAGCCGGCTCGGGCGCATCGAGGCGCAGTGTCTTCTTGCCGCTCCTGAAATTGAGCAGGTTGTTGCGCAGGGACAGGTCGAGCAGCTTGCGCTGCCAGCGCGCCAGGCGGTCGCGCGGATCGAGCGCGGGCGCCGGCGCGACAGCCTCGTCACGCAGGTCGGGCGCGCCGTCGTCGAAGGTGGCGGCGGTCGCAGTGATCGCGGCATCGCCGGGCGCTGCCAGGCCGGCGCTGTCGATGCTGGCCAGCGGCTTGATCCGTTGCAGCCGGGCGCGGCGGATATCGACCAGCAGCTCGAACTGGTCCTGCACCGCTTCGGCCAGCAGGCCTGCGCCGATACCGGTGGCATGGCTGAATGACGGCGTCGGCCGCGCCGTTGCCAGCGTGGTCTCGAACAGCACCAGTTCCTGCAGGCGCAGGCGCTTGCGGATGGCCGTCACATCATCGACCACCACGCTGGAAAATTCATCGGGACGCAGCCAGACGCCAGCTGCCGCATGTCCCCTGGTGAAGACGATGACCGGATGGAGCCCGGCCTGTTCCAGCGCCGAGCAGAACAGCAGCGCCAGGTCGAGACAGGTGGCGATGCGTCCGTCCATCAGCTGGTCGGCGCTGCGCACTTTCTGGCCACGGTGTTCGAAACTGGCCGGCGGCAAGGCGTAATCGAGGCCGAGACCGGCAACTGCCGTCCACAGCGCAGACGCCAGTTCCCAGGCGCGGCGGGCGCCGCCCTGGTAGCCGTCGAGCGCCGGCTGCTTGCCGGCGTCGCGCAGCACCTGCGCCGCCTGCTTGAGCAGGCGGTCGATGGCCGGCGCATTCGGCTGCACGAAAGCGGCCACCAGGTCGGGCAGATGGGACAGGCCGCCCCACTGGTTACGCGGCAGCAGTCCGACCTGCCGGACCGCCGTGGCCAGCACGCGCTCCTGCGCCGTGGCCGCATGTTCGACCAGCGTGAACGTCATGGTCGCGGTCTCGGCTTCGGTCAGCTGGGCGAGCAGCACGCCGTCGAGCTGCACGTCGCGCTCGACGATGGCATGGCGCGCCCGGGGTGCGCCAGCGTCGATGCGCCAGATCGCCGGTTGGATGAACGGGGGATGCGATACCAGCCGCAGCTGCAGCGGGCCGGTCTCGCGGTCGCTGTGGTTGACCACCGCCAGTTCGCGCAGCAGCGGCACCGCGTTCTGGAAGTCCGCCAGGTTCAGCTTGTCGGAATGCGCGACGTCGATCGCGTAATTGGCGTTGGCGGCGTTGGCGGCGTTGGCAGCGTTGGCAGCGTGGCCGCTGGCGACACCGCCCCCATCGACGACGGCAGCCGCCGCCGGAGTTTCTGCTGGTTCCACTGGGTTTTCCCATCCTGTTGACGTGATGGGCAATTTTACTATCTTACTATCTCGAATCTGGTTCCGTCTGCTGTGCAGGTGGCACAAACAGCTGCCGGTACTGCGACGGCTGGCAGCGCAGGTACTGGTTGGCGGCGTGCACCCGGGCGCCGAGCGCGGCGGCCGCGTGCCATGGCCAGCGCGGGTCGTACAGCACGGTGCGGGCCAGCGCCACCAGGTCGGCGTCGCCGTTGGCGATGATGGCTTCGGCGTGCAGCGGTTCGGTGATCAGGCCCACCGCGACCACCGGCACGCCCACCACGCTTTTGATGGCGCGCGCCAGCGGTACCTGGTAGCCGGGACCGACCGCAATGGCCTGGTCCGGGTGCAGGCCGCCGCTGGAAACGTGGATGGCGTCCGCGCCATGTTCCTCGAACATCGTGCAGACGGCTTGCGCCTCGTCGATGGTGAAGCCGCCGGGCACCCAGTCGGTGCCGGAGAGTCGCACGCTCACCGCGCGTTCGACCGGAAACGCTGCGCGCACCGCGTCGAGCACCTCGAGCGGGAAGCGGGCCCGGTTGGCGAGCGAACCGCCGTACTCGTCGCTGCGCCGGTTCGACAGCGGCGACAAAAACTGGTGCAGCAGGTAGCCGTGCGCCGCGTGGATCTGGATCACGTCGATGCCGATGGCGGCAGCGCGGCGGGCGGCGGCGGCAAAGGCCTCGCGGATGCGGCGCATGCCGTCCCGGTCCAGCGCCGCCGGCGCCACGTCATCGTCGCGGAACGCCACTGCCGACGGCGCCACGGTGGCCCAGCCGCCTGGCTGGCCCGGCGCGATCTGGCCGCCGCCGTCCCACGGCTTCTGCGTCGATGCCTTGCGGCCGGCGTGGCTCAGTTGCAGCGCCACCGGCATGTCGGACCAGCGCCGGATCGATGCCAGCACGGTGGCCATGGCGGACTGGTTGGCGTCGTCGTACAGGCCGACGTCGCCATAGCTGATGCGCCCTTCCGGCAGCACCGCGGTCGCTTCGATGGTCAGCAGCGCGGCGCCCGACTGGGCCAGCTGCCCAAGGTGCATCTGGTGCCAGTCGGTCATGCAGCCGTCGATGGCCGAGTACTGGCACATGGGCGCGATGACGATGCGGTTCTGAAGGGTCAGCTCGCGCACCTGCAGCGGGGTGAATAAGCGTGGATCGGACATGGGTGCTCCTCGATCAGCGTAACAGGTTGACCTTGGCCAGGTCGATCAGTTCACCGGCGCGGCCGTCGAGTACGGCCTTCATCATGAACAGTCCGAAGTTGCCGGCTTCTTCCATCGTGGTTTTCGGCGGCATGATCAGTTCCTGGCGCGGCGTGACGACATCGACCAGCACCGGCCCCTGGTGCGCCAGCGCAGCGGCGATCGCGCTTTCGAGCTGCTGCGGATCTTCCACGCGGATGCCTTTGACGCCCATCGCTTCGGCCATGGCGGCGAAGTTCGGGTTTTTCAGTTCGCAGCCCACGTCCGGGTAGCCGTTGGCCTTCATCTCCATTTCGACGAAGCCCAGTGTGCCGTTGTTGAGCACCACGATCTTTACCGGCAGGTTCAGTTGCAGCAGCGTCAGGAACTCCCCCATCATCATCGCGAAGCCGCCGTCGCCCGAGAATGAAATGACCTGGCGCTGCGGGTGCGAGACCTGGGCGCCGATCGCCTGCAGCATGGCGTTGGCCATCGAACCGTGGTTGAACGAGCCCACCAGCCGTCGCTTGCCGTTCAGCTTGAGGTAGCGTGCGGTCCAGGCGATCGGCGTGCCGACGTCGCAGGTGAAGATCGCATCGTCGGCTGCCAGGTCGCTGACGATGCGGGTCACCGCTTGCGGATGGATGTGGCGCGTCCCTTCGTCGAGGGCAGCGAGCTTGTCGAGATCGCGGCGCGCTTCGACGTAGTCTTCCTGCGCGCTGGCCAGGAAGCTGCCGTCGGTCCTGGCGGTGAGCAGCGGCTGCAGGGCGGCCAGCGTTTCGCGCACATCCCCGAGCACGCCAAGCGCGAGCGGGCAGCGGTTGCCGAGCGCCTCGGGCCGCACGTCCACCTGCACGATGCGCGCGTGCTCGGGGAAGAACTGGCGGTACGGGAAGTCCGCGCCCAGCACCAGCAGCGTGTCGCAGCGTTTCATGGCCTTGTAGCCGGACGCAAAGCCGACCAGGCCGGTCATGCCGACATCGTAGGGATTGTCGTATTCGATGTGCTCCTTGCCGCGCAGCGTGTGGACGATCGGCGCTTGCAGCGTGCGCGCCAGTTCCAGTACCTGGGCATGGGCGCCGGCGCAACCGGCGCCGCAGAACAGCGCGACCCGCTCGGCGCTATTGAGAATGTCGGCCAGCTGCGTCACCTCGGCCTCAGGCGGCACGATGGCCGGCGCCGTCGGCAGCAGCCACTGCGGCGCCGCAGCGGACAGGCTGGCAGTGGCGATATCGCCCGAGATCACCACCACCGCCACGCCGCGCCGGGCCACGGCGATGCGCATGGCGCGGTGCAGGATCTGCGGCAGCAGCGCCGGGTTGGAGACCAGCTCGACGTAATGGCTGCATTCCCTGAACAGGCTTTCTGGGTGCGTGGCCTGGAAATAGTCGATGCCGATCTCGGTGCTCGGTATGTGGGCGGCGATCGCCAGCACCGGCACGCCGCTGCGCTGGCAGTCGAACAGGCCGTTAATCAGGTGCAGGTTGCCGGGACCGCAGCTGCCGGCGCAGACAGCCAGCTCACCCGTCAGGTGGGCTTCGGCGCTTGCCGCAAAGGCGGCGCCTTCTTCGTGGCGCATGTGCACCCAGTCGATCGCCTGCTGGCGGCGCAACGCGTCGGTCAGGGCGTTGAGCGAATCGCCCACCACGCCGTAGATGCGCTTGACGCCCGCCTGGGCCAGGGTGCTTGCCAGATAATCTGCCGCGGTACCGCTCATGGTCGTCACTCCTCGCAAAACGTTAATAAAAAACAGTGTAGCCGACCACCGGGACGCTGCGCCTCTGCTAGAGAGCAGGCGTGCGGGCGGTCAGCCGTTCGCCGATCCAGGCGTGGACCCGGGCACGCGCCTGCGCCGCCATGGCCACCGGGAACCGGATGAAACCGTGCGGCGCCTCGGGCAGCACGTGGCATTCGACCGGCGCCGCAGCGCCCCACTGCTGCGCCATCAGGGTGGTGTCCTCCATCAGGGGATCGCGGGTGCCGGCAAACAGGATGGCCGGCGGCATGCCGGCCAGGTCGCCGTACAGCGGCGACAGCGGCGCGGTGCGGCGCTGGTCGTCGGTCAGGTCCGGCGTGAGCAGGCGCAGCGAGGCGGCCATCGACGGCCCGTGCAGCACCAGCGTGTCGGCCGCCGCCGCGCGCACGCCTGACGTGCCGGCCAGGTCGTACACGCCGTAATAGAGAATGGCGCCGGCAATGCGCGCGAGCAGCGCCGGCCAGGTCTTGAGCTGCAGCAGCGTGGCTGCCGCCAGGTGGCCGCCGGCCGACTCGCCGAGCACGAAGACCGGCAAACCGGCCACTTCCGGCAGCCCGCCGGCCAGCAGCCAGCGCGCGGCAGCCAGGCTGTCGTCCATGATGGCGGCCAGCGGCGCAGCGGTGGCCAGGCGGTAATCGACCGACACCACGGCCACGTCGCAGGCTTGCACCAGTTCCGCGTTGAGCCGGTCGTTCATCTGCGCGTTGCCGATGGCCCAGCCGCCACCGTGAAAATCGAGCACTACCGCCCTTATCGCTTTTGCCGGACTGGCCGTGCGCAGCAGCCGTACCGGTACCTGCACGCCGTCAGACTGCGCCGTGTGGCGAGCAATGCGCACGCCTTGCCCCAGCAGGCGCACGGCGGGCGCCAGCTGGGACAGTCGCAACAGCGACTGGATCAGGAACGGCATCACGCGATTGCTGATTTTAAAACGGGGCGCCCAGGCCAGCTTGCGGTTGAAGCTGCGCATCTGGTCCACGGTCCCGGCAGAAAACACCAGACTCATCGGGGCTGGTCTTCCTGGCGCGTGGCGGCAGAGAAAATACGTTCGACCACCGCGCGCGGCACCTGGCGCGCCAGCAGGAATGCTGCGGCGCTGCGCTGGCCGTAGGTCAGCGCCCAGTCCAGGCCCTGGCGGACGATGGAGGCCTGGCGGGTGTCGGTGCGGCGTGCTTGTTTGATATGCATCGCGCCACTATCGCACAAGGCGCTGCGCCGCACGGTACGGCGGCGAACAGTGGACGCGATGTGGCGCGTCAGGTCAGCCTGCCGCCCCCATGAAGGGCACCACGCCGCAGACCAGCGCCACCGCCAGCATCACCAGCGAGGCCGAGATCGCCCACAGCAGCGTGTAGCGCTGGTGGTCGCCGAACTCGACTTTCGCCATGCCGACCAGCAGGTAGGTCGAGGCGACCAGCGGGCTGAGCAGGTGCACCGGCTGGCCGATGATCGAGGCCCGGCCGATTTCGGCGCCGGTGATGCCGTACGCGGCAGCGGCCTTGGCCAGGATCGGCACGATGCCGAAGTAGAACGCATCGTTGGAGATGAAGAACGTGAATGGAATGCTGAGCACGCCGGTGACGATGGCCAGGTGCGGGCCCATCCAGTCGGGAATCGCGTAGATCACGCTGGCGGCAATGGCATCGACCATCTTGGTGCCTTGCAGGATACCGACGAAAATGCCGGCGGCAAAGATCAGCGACACGACCGGCAGCACGTTGCCGGCATGGGCCGTGATGCGCTCTTTCTGTTCTTCCATGTTCGGATAGTTGATCATGATGGCAATGGCAAACGCGATCATGAACAGCACCGGCAGCGGCAGCACGGCCAGCACCAGCATCGCCATCAGCGCCACGGTCAGCAGGAAGTTTACCCAGATCAGCTTGGGGCGCGCGGTGTTCGGGTCGCCGACCTTGATATCGTCGCACGGCACCACGTCCGGCGGGCAGTTCAGGTGCACCACCTTGCGGTCGCCGCTGGCGCGGCGGGCCACGAACCGAGCGCCGTCGCTGTGGCCGAACTGCATGGCGCCGCCCGCCGGGGCGTAGCCGCCCATTGCCGCATTGGCCTGCAGCGGCTGCTCGTACGCCTGCTGCTGCGCTGCCTGCGCGGCGGCCTGCGCCTGCTCCTGCACCTTGGCCGCTTTTGCCGCTTTCGCGCCCAGCGGTTGCAGTTCCAGCACGCCCAGGCGCTTGCGCTCCTTGCGGCCCAGCATCACCGCGACGAACAGCACCCAGCAAATGCCGGCAATCATGGCCGGGATCATCGGCACGAAGATCTGCCCCACGTCCACGCCCAGCGCGCTGGCGGCGCGGGCAGTCGGTCCGCCCCACGGCAGGATGTTGAACACGCCGCCGGCCAGCATGATCACGCATGCCATCACCAGCCGGCTCATGCCCAGGCGCTGGTACAGCGGCAGCATGGCCGACACGGTAATCATGTAGGTAGTGGCGCCGTCGCCGTCGAGCGAGACGATCATCGTCAGTGCGGCCGTGCCGACCACGATCTTCATCGGGTCACCCTTGACCAGTTTGAGGATCAGCCTGACCACCGGATCGAACAGGCCGGCGTCGATCATCACGCCGAAGTACAGGATGGCAAACATCAGCATCACGCCGGTCGGCGCCAGCTGCTTGATACCGGCGAGCATCATCGGACCCAGTTCGGGCGCGAAGCCGCCGATGACACCGAAGATGACCGGCACCAGGATCAGCGCCACCAGCGCCGGCAGGCGCTTGGTCATGATCAGGAACATGAAGACAACGACCATCGAATAAGCAAGCACGGTCAGCATTTAATTTCCTCCAAGCATATCGTCACCGGCGCCATGTCGGCGCCGGGGTTATAGTTTTCTCGCATATGCAACATAAGCGACGTGAATACTTTAAAGGCTGGAAGCTTTCAATTCACTTTCAGTGCGGCAGCGCGCTGTCCCGCTCCACAGCAGCGCTGCACGACGCGAGCACGCAAACTTTTCGTCGCACGATTGACAATTTCCCTTTGGAAATGAAACGCAGGTGTTATCGTTGCACTCTGTAACCAACTGGAAGATACACATGACGCTCGCTGCCGACCTGCCCTACGACCACCCCGACCTGGCCAACCTGCTGGCCCACAGCGACGCCGAGCAGCTCGACGTGCTGCGGTTTGGCGTGATCGGCTTCGACCGCGACGGCCGGGTGCAGCGCTACAACCAGTTCGAATCTCAGGCGGCCGGGCTGCGGCCGGAGCGGGTACTGGGGCTCGATGTTTTCGTGGCCGTGGCGCCCTGCATGAACAATGACCTGGTCGCCCAGCGCTTTGCCGATGCACGGCAGGACGGCGCACCGCTCGACGAGACCCTCAACTACGTGCTGACGCTGCGCATGCGCCCGACCAAGGTCAAGCTGCGTCTGCTGTCCCAGCCGGAAAGCGAGCTCGCTTTCGTGCTGGTGGAAAGAGCTTGAACATCGTGGGCCTTCACAACGACGACCGGGACGGCCAGGACTGCCAGGATTACGAGGCGCTGCTGCAGTTCTTGTACATGGCGCCGGTCGGCCTGGTGCAGCTGAGCGCGGACGGCACCATCCAGATGCTCAATCCGCTCTCGGCCCAGCTGCTGCTGCCGCTGTGTCGCGATGGCGAACTGACCAACCTGTTCGAGGGGCTGGCGCCGGTGGTGCCCGACCTGCGCCAGCAATGCGCGGCATTCGATGCCGACCAGGGCCAGATTTGCGACGCCACGCGGCTGTTCCTGCACGCCGACCACGGCAGCAACGGCCCGCAGGTCTTGTCGCTAAGCATGCTCAAGCTCGGCGCCGACCGCCTGATGGTGGTGCTCAGCGACATCACGCTGCAGGAGCGGCGCGAGCGCCAGCTGCGCAAGACCGATGCCTGGCTCAATGCCATCATGAGCAATATTACCGATTACGCATTGCTGAGCCTGGATGGTCAGGGACGGGTCGAGGCGTGGAACGACAGCATCGCGCGCGTGACCGGCTACGATGCCGGCGGCATCGTCGGACGCGGCTACGATGTCTTCTACCCGCCGGAATCGACCACCGACGCCCACCAGCTCGACCGCCTGCGCGAAGCGGACGACAACGGCTGGATCCTCGATGAAGGCATGCGCCTGCGCGCCGACGGCAGCCGCTTCTGGGCCAGCATCATGATCGCGCCCCTGCCCGGCCGCTGCGCCGACGCGCCGCCTTGCGACGACGAGCCGGCCTACTGCATGATCATCCGCGACATTTCCGACAAACAGGATATCAGCGAAGGCTTGCGCAAGGCCACGTTCAGCGACTACCTGACCGGCCTGGCCAACCGGCGCGCATTTTTCGAAGCAGCCGAACTGGAACTGATGCGACGCCGCAAGGCTGCGCGCCCGGTCTCGCTGCTGATGGTGGACGCCGACCATTTCAAGGCGGTCAACGACTGCCATGGCCACCCGGCCGGCGACGCCGTGCTGCGCCACCTGGCCGCGACCATGAAAAAGGCCTGCCGCCAGGTCGACATCGTCGCCCGCATCGGCGGCGAAGAATTTGCCATCCTGCTGCCTTCCGTGGCGCTGGCCGATGCGCTGGCGGTGGCCGAGCGGCTGCGCGCGCTGGTGCAACGCGAGCCGGCAAGCTACGAGCAGGCATCGATCGCGTACGCGGTCAGCATCGGCGTGGCGACCATGGGCGACGGCATCGAGGACCTGGACCAGCTGATCAAGCGCGCCGACCAGGCCCTGTACGCGGCCAAGCGCGGCGGCCGCAACCGCGTTGCCGCCTGGCAGGCGTCAGGCATGGTGGCGGGAGTGACCCATGGGCAGTGACGGCGACCTCGCTTACGAAGCACTGATCCAGTTCATGTACCGGGCGCCGGTGGCGCTGATCCAGTTGCAGCAGGACGGCGACATCGAGATGCTGAACCCGATGGCGTCGCGCCTGCTGATGCCGCTCGCCCGCGATGCCGACCTGAGCAACCTGTTCCGGGTGCTGGAAGCATACGCCCCCGATCTGCCGGCACTGTGCGCGGCGTTCGGCGCGCCGCAAGGGGTCATCTGCGAAGGCAAGCGCATGGTGGTCGATCATGCCACGGTGCTGGCGCTGGGACTGCTGAAAATCGACCAGCAGCGCCTGATGGCCGTGCTGGTCGACGCCTCGCACGAGGTGGACCGCGAACAGCGCCTGCTGGCCAGCGCCGCCCGGGTGGACACGCTCACGCAGCTGCCCAACCGCGCCGGCGCGCTGGCCCTGCTGCAGCAGATGACTGTACGGGCGCGCGCCGCGGCCGACGATCACTGCGCGGTGGTGCTGATCAACATCGACCGCTTCGCGCACATCAACGATGCCCATGGCATCGAGGTCGGCAACCAGGTCATTGCCTTGGTGGCGGAACGGCTGCGCGCCACCTTGCGCACCGCCAGCCGTACCGGCCAGGCGGTGGCTGCGGGAGTCGGTACGGGATCAGGCGCGGGGGCTGGCGCCGAAATTGCGACCCGCATCGGCGGCGACGAGTTTGCCATCGTGCTCGACGGCCTGCGCGACGGCGATACCGGCGCGCTGGTCGCGGCGCGCCTGCTGGAGCGGCTGGGCTTGCCGTACCGGGTGGGCGCCCACGAGCTGACGTTCTCGTTCAGCCTGGGCATGGTGACGCTCGACGCCGGCACCCGCGACGCCGATGACCTGCTGCGGCACGCCGCCATCGCCGTGGCGGTGGCGAAAGCCCAGGGCGGCAACCGGCTGGTCCGCTTCGCGCAGCACATGCGCGACGAAGTCCTGCAGCGCGGCTGCCTGGAAGCGGACCTGCGCCTGGCCGTCGAGCGCGAGGAATTGTTTAATCTTTACCAGCCGGTCGTCGGCTTGCTGGCGGACGGCGCCATCGATCCGGGCGCCGGCGTGGAGGCGCTGGTGCGCTGGCGCCATCCGGTGCGCGGCATGGTGGGACCGGTCGAATTCATCGGGATCGCCGAGAGTACGGGGCTGATCGACCAGCTGGGCGAGCAGGTCCTGGCCAGGGCATGCCACGACTTCATGGACTGGCAGCGGCAGCTCGGACCACGTGCGCCGCAACTAATGGCGGTGAACCTGTCGCGCGCCCAGCTGGTGCAGCCGGATTTTTGCGGCAAGGTAGCAGGCATACTGGCTGCCAGCGGCATGCCGGCGCCTGCGCTGCAACTGGAAATCACGGAAAGCCTGGCCGCGCAAGGCGCCGATATCCAGCAGCAGCTGCATGGACTCAAGCAGCTGGGGGTCAAGCTCGCGCTCGACGATTTCGGCACCGGCTATTCGTCGCTGTCGAGCCTGCACCTGCTGCCGGTCGATACGGTCAAGATCGACCGCTCGTTCGTCACCCTGGCAGCGACCAGCCGCCACCACCAGGTGCTGATCGAAGCGACCGTCATGGTCGCCCACAGCCTGGGCATGAACACGGTGGCCGAGGGGATCGAGACGGCCGAACAGGCGGCAGTGGCCTGCGCGCAGGGCTGCAACAAGGGCCAGGGCTATCTGTACAGCCGCCCGCTCGACAGCCTGGCGCTGCAGCAGTGGCTGCAACGCCAGGCTTAGCATCCCGTCAGGCAAGCCGGGCAAGTCGCATCGAAGCGGCGCGGCGCGGCTGCCGTCATGATGGCACCCGCGCCGCAGTGCTTAATAACCGTAAATCATCTTGTAGGCATACTCGGGCAGGAAGGTCCCGGCCGCTGCTGCGCAGCCGTCCGCTTCACCGGGGGCCTTGATCCACAGCGTCATTTCCGGCGAACTGGTGGCGCTGTTGTAACGCGGCGTCACGCCCAGCTTGCGGCCGGTCGGGTCGCACCACTTGCTGCCGTCAGGGCCGTTGCCGTTGCGGCTGGTATCGACCACGAAGGTTTTGTTCAGGCCGCGCTGGCGCAGCGCGTTGGCAACCGCGATGCCGTACGGGTTGCTCTCGCCGTCAGTGCGGTAGTTGGAGACGTTGAGCGAGAAACCGCGCACTTTCGAGACGCCGGCATTGACCAGCCGCGTGGCCGCTTCGGCCGGCGCCAGCCAGGCGCTGTTGCCGATGTCGAGGTAGACATAGGCGCGCGGCGCCAGCGTGGCAAATTGCGTGGTGGCGTACTGGAACAGGTCGAGCCGCCCGGCCTTGCCGGTCGCGTCCAGGCAGTCGAGCTGCGGCAGCGCGTCCGGTTCGAGGATCACGATCGCCGCCCGGTTGCCGATGGCGCCGGCAAACGCACGGATCCAGTCGCGGTAGCCCTGCAGCGAGTTGGCGCCGCCGGCGCTGTACTGGCCGCAGTCGCGCGCGGGGATGTTGTACGACACCAGCACCGGCGTGCGGCCCTGGCTTGCCGCCGTGCCCACATAATTGCCCACCGCCGTGGCGATGTTGCCACTCCAGTCGCCGAACCACTTGGCGTGCGGCTGGCTGGCGATGCGGCTGGCGATGTCGCCCGAGCGGCCGTCGCTGGGATTGCTGCGGGCCCAGACCGCAGCGGTCGTCTGCGGATCGACATACAGCGTCGGGTCGGCCGCCAGGGCGGCGGCGCAGGCCCCCAGCCCCGCGCCCAACACCGCGCCGAGGCGCAGTGCGTGCAGCAACTTGCTTGGTGATTTAACGCTTTTCATCTTTGTCTCCTTTGATTTTTTATGGAAAGACTAGGTCCCCACTAGCGGGCACTACGGTGACACGGTTAAGGCATTACGCGGCCTTTTCGCGGAAAAGATTGACATAGCGGGCGCCGAACCACAGGATCGGCAGATAGCACACGGCGGGCAGCAGGAACGACCATTGCACGCCGACGATGTCGGCCAGCATGCCCTGCCCGACCGGCACCACGGCGCCGCCCACGATTGCCATGCACAGCAGGCCGGCCGCCTGGCCGGCGCCAGCGCCGAGCTGATGCAGGCCCATGCTGAAGATGGTCGGGAACATGATGGCATTGCACAGGCCCACGGCCAGGATCGCCCACATCGCCACCGGTCCGCTGCCCAGCACCGCCACCAGCACCAGCGCCACGGCCATGGCCGCGCTGACGGCCAGCGCCAGACCGGCGCGCACCCGGCGCATCACCAGCGCGCCGACGAAACGGCCCACCATGGCGCCGCCCCAGTAGAAGCTCACGTAGTGGGCGGCACTGGCGACGCTCAGGCCGGAAATATGGCGTTCGCCGAGGAAGTTGACGATGAAGCTGCCGATCGCCACTTCGGCGCCGACATACAGAAAAATCGCCAGCACCGCAAACAGCAGGCGCGGATGACTGCGCACCAGCTGCCGCAGCGGCGTGCGCTCGCCGGCATCGTCGGTGGCGCCGACCTGCGGCAGTTTGGCCAGGGCGAAGGCGCCGGCCAGCGCCAGCAGCGTGCCCGCCAGCAGCAGGTAAGGCACTTTGACCGCGTCCGCGCCGGCCGACGTGGCGTCCGACAGGATCAGCCAGGCGCCGACCACCGGGCCGACCGTGGTGCCGAGCGAGTTGAAGCCCTGGGTCAGCGTCAGCCGGCCGGACGCGGTCGCGGCTGGGCCGAGCACGGTGACGTAGGGATTGGCCGCCACCTGCAAGGTGGTGATGCCGCCGGCCAGCACGAACAGCGCCGCCAGGAACAGGCCGAAGCCGGCCTGCGCGGCCGGGTAAAACATCAGGCAGCCGATGCCGGCCGTGGTCAGGCCGACTACCACGCCGCGCTGGTAGCCGATGCGCCGCACCAGTGCACCGGCCGGCAGCGAGATCAGGAAATAGGCGCCGAAAAAGCAGGATTGCACCAGCATCGCCTGCACGTAGCTGAGCGTGTAGACGGCGCGCAGGTGCGGAATCAGTACGTCGTTGAGCGCGGTAATCATGCCCCACATGAAGAACAGCATGGTGACCATGGACAGCGCGCCGCTGTAACTGGTGCTTGCTGCTGCTGGTGTCGCTTGCGCTGCCGCTGCCGGCTGGCTGGTGTTGATGAATGCCACGGTATTCCTTATAAGTTGAAATTATTTGCGCAGTGTAACGCGTGCCAGGCTGTCACCGGGTCCGGCTTGAACGCTCGCAGCGCTCAATCACGCTGTTGAAAACGTTGTCAAAGCCACCTGCGAGTCGGGGCGAGGATCGATTATCGCGCCCTCAGCCAACCGTAACTAGCGGTTTGATTATGTTTTTCACCAACTGCGATTACGAATTCGCTTTGCCAGCCTGCGAAGTTACGTCACTTGCAAAAGCCTCGTCAACGGTAAGTTGAGTATTTCTCATTGGACGTAGTAAAAATACCAAAAACCGTGCGTTTTTCCGGCGTTTTGTCGACTTTGCTTGACTAGGCGTGATGGCACCGGCCGCTCTCGCTGAAACCGATTTCATTCGAATCGCGGAGAATTGGCCCGGCTGATGGCTGTTCGATGGCGGGCGGCCGGTCGGGGACAATGTCGGCTCCGGCGGCGCCGGGGCAGCGCGGATCTTGCTGGGAATGCGCGGCGCGGCGGCTACTGCGGCGCCAAGGCGGAGATACAGGCGGCAGGCGCCAAAGCAGAGACGCTGGCAGCGGGTGCCAAGGCAGAGACACTGGCGGCACGCGCCAAGGCGGAGATGCAGGCGGCAGGCGCCAACGCAGAGACGCTGGCGGCACGCGCCAAGGCGGAGATGCAGGCGGCAGGCGCCAACGCAGAGACGCTGGCAGTGGGTGCCAACGCAGAGACGTTGCCGGCAGGCGCCAACGCGGAGACGGTGTAGGCAGGCGCCGAGGCGGAGACGCTGGCGAGAGCCGCCAACGCAGAGACGCTGGCGGCACGCGTCAACGCAGAGACGCTGCCGGCAGGCGCCGAGGCGGAGACACTGGCGAGAGGCGCCAAGGCAGAGACGCTGGCGGCAAGCGCCAGCGTCGGTGCGACGGTCAGGCCGCCAGGGCCGGGACCGGGCGACGGGCCGGGCCGGGCGTGTGCTGCTGCGCCATGCCGTCGAGCTTGAAGACGCTGACCAGCTGCTCGAGCTGGCGAGCCTGGTCCTGCATCGATTCGGAGGCGGCCGCCGCCTCTTCGACCAGGGCGGCATTTTGCTGGGTCACGCTGTCCATCTCGCTGACGGCCTGGTTCACCTGCACGATGCCCGCTTCCTGCTCGGTGCTGGCAGCGCTGATCTCGCTCATGATATCGGTCACGCGCCGCACGCTGCCGACCACCTCGTCCATGGTGGCGCCGGCGGTGCCCACCAGCTCGGTGCCGGTGGTGACCTTGTCCACCGAGTCGTTGATCAGCACCTTGATTTCCTTGGCGGCGCCGGCCGAGCGGTGGGCCAGGTTGCGCACCTCGCTGGCGACCACTGCAAAGCCGCGGCCCTGTTCGCCGGCACGGGCCGCCTCAACAGCCGCATTCAGGGCCAGGATGTTGGTCTGGAACGCGATACCGTCGATCACGCCGATGATGTCGGCAATCTTTTTCGCCGATTCGTTAATGGCGGTCATGGTGTTGACCACCTGGGTAACCACGGTGCTGCCGCGCACGGCCACTTCGGCCGCGCTGCCGGCCATGGCGGTGGCCTGGCGGGCGTTGTCGGCATTTTGCTTGACGGTGGAGGTCAGTTCCTCCATCGACGATGCCGTTTCCTCGAGCGAGCTGGCCTGCTGTTCGGTGCGCGCGGACAGATCGAGGTTGCCGGTGGCAATTTGCTGGCTGGCCGACGCGATGGTTTCGGTCCCGCGCCGCACTTCGTGGATGATGTCGTGCAGCTTCTTGATAAAGCCGTTGAGCGAGATCGCCACCTGGCCGAATTCGGCCGACAGCACCGGCAGCCGGTAGGTGAGATCGCCCTCGCCGCTGCGCAAGTCTTCGGTCGCGAGCAGGATGGCGCGCAGCGGTTGCAGCACCATGCGCGCCAGCATCAGTGCCAGGAAGATGGCCAGCACCACCGCCAGTGTACCGCCGCCGACCAGCGTCAGCTTGGTGGCGTCCTGCAGCGATGCGGCCTTGCTGGCGCGCTCGTCGAGCAGGACGCGCTCGGCGCCCGCCATCTCCGACAGGATCGAGCGCATCTGGTCCATCAGCGCCTTGCCCTTGTTGGCTTGCTCGAAAGCGATCACCGCCTCCATGCCGGCCCCGCCCTGGCCGCTGGCGCGGCGCAGCGCGATGGCCGGCTCGGCGGCCGTGGTGCGCCATTGCTGCTCGGCGTCTTCGAGCTTCTTCAGGCGCTCCTGCTGCTGCGCATTGTCGGCCGTCAGCGACCTGGCTTCGGTCCATGCTTTTTTGAAGCCCTCCTTGCCGCCGACGAAAGGCTCGAGCGAGGCCTCGGCCCCGGTCAGGGCAAAGCCGCGTTCGCCCGTCTCCATATTGATCAGGTTTTCCAGCATGGCGCGGCCGCTGTCAAGCACCTTGTAGGTGTGGTCGTTCCAGTCGTTGGCCTGGTTCAGCTTGGAGAAGTTGAAGTAGGCAACCGTCAGCAGGGTGACCATGATCACCACGATCAGCGAGAAGCCGGCGTACAGGCGGGTGCCGATGCCCATGTTGAGGCCTTGATTGTTCATAATTTTTTCCTGTCGCATGACGGTCGCGCAGCATGCAACGCCGCTGCCACTGTCGGTTTCAATAAGGGTGGGATGGCGACGGCGGATCGGAGGCCGGGGAGAGAAACTACAACGCAAGCTCGGCTTTTGGAGCAGGCGGAACAGCGTGGCACGGCTTTCCGCGCCACACGGTTATCATACTTAATAACGTTCTAAAATGCAATAATATTCGCCATTTTGGCAATGGTGCGACTTGCATAAGTGAAGCCGGCATCTACTGCACCGTTACTGCACCAGCCGCCTGACCTTTTCCTCAAGCATGTCGAAGCGGAACGGCTTGGGGATGATTTCGAGCACCAACCCGGCTTGCTGCGGCGGCAACTGGTCCATGTATCCGCTTGCCGCCAGCAGCTTTATGTGCGGGTAGCGACGCGCGACCGCGCGCGCCAGGTCGATGCCGTTCATTCCGTCTGGCATCACGATGTCGGTGAACAGCAGGTCGATCGGCCGTCCCGCCGCCAGTAGTTCCAGCGCCTGCTCGCCGCTGGACGCAACCTCCACCGTGTAGCCTTGCGCCGCCAGGAACTCGGTGGTGACGAGCAGGATCTCGGGGTTGTCATCGACGATCAGAATGCGCTTGGCGCGCCAGCGGCTATGTTCGGAACCGGCCTGGTTGCCACCAACGTGGTCACGTCCGTGGTTGCCATCTTCGCGGCGCTGCCGGCCAGGGTCATTTCCGTCCCCGCCGCTGCGCGCGTCCCTGATCGCGTTGCTGCGCCGGTCACTGCTCGCGTCGAGCCGCTGGTCGCCGGCCGCGTCGCCGTACTGGTCACTGCTCGCGTCGCTGCGCTGGTCGCTGGCTGCATCGCTGTACTGGTCACTGCTCGCGTCGCTGCGCTGGTCGCTGGCTGCATCGCTGTACTGGTCACTGCTCGCGTCGCTACGCTGGTCGCTGTCCGCGTCGCTGCCCAAGTCATTAGACGCGTCGCTGCACTGGTCACTGCCCGCGTTGCTGTGCTGGTCGCTGTCCGTGTCTTCGCCCTGGTCACCGCGTTGCACTTTCCGCTGCTTTCCGCCGGGCTCGCTGGCCTCGTCGCTGCCCTGGTCACCGCGTTGCACGCTGCGCTGCTTTCCTCCGGGCTCGCTGCTCTCCTCGCTGCTTTCCTCGCTGCTCTCCTCGCTGCTTTCCGCGCTGCGCTCGTCGTCACGTTGCCGGCGCCCCGCCTCCGCGCGCGCCTCGCTGCGTGCGTTGCTGCTGCGCTGGCTGCGATCCTAATCACCTTCTTCCCTGCGCCTGTCGGCCCCGGCGGCAGCGCCATCGTGGCCGCTGCGGGCGCCTGCGCCGTCGGCATAGTCCGCCGCAACTGCCGGGAAGCGCAGCGTGATGGTCGTGCCGTTGCCGACCGTGCTGGCGATCAGCAGCTTGCCCTGCGATTGCTCGGCAAAGCCGTGCACCATTGCCAGGCCGAGACCGGTGCCCGGGCCCTTGGTGGTGAAGAACGGTTCGGTCGCGCGGCGCATGATGTCGTCCGTCATGCCGGGTCCGTCATCGCGGATCGCCAATTCCACGTAGCGCAGCGCGGTGTCGGCAGCAGCCTGCTCGCGCTCCTCTGCCGGCGCCGACCCAGGATCGGACCGCAGCAGGCGGGTGGACACCGTGATCGTGCCCCCGTCGGCCAGCGCTTCGCGCGCGTTCTTGACCAGGTTGAGCAAGGCGGTCTGCAGGTGGTCGGCATCGACCCGGCACTGGGGCAGACCGGGCGCCAGGTCCAGTCGCAGGCTGACCGCCGGCGTCAGCGTGGGCGCCAGCATGTCGGTCAATGCCAGGACGATCTGGTTCAGCGATTCCAGGCGCGGCTGCAGGTGCTGCTTGCGTGCGAACGTCAGCAGTTGCTGGGTCAGACGGGTCGCCTTGTCGAGCGCGCTGCGGCTGCGTGCGAGCGCTTCGATCGCCACCTCGGCGCCGTGCAGCTGGCGCGTGGCCAGTTCCAGGTTGCCGCTGACCACGTGCAGCAGATTGTTGAAATCGTGCGCCAGTCCGGCCGTCAGGGCGCCGATCGCCTCCATTTTCTGCGACTGCAGCGACGACTGCAGCTGCCTGGTTTTTTCGGTGATATCGAGCTGCGAGGCAAAGTAGTACAGCAGCCTGCCGTCGCTGTCGAACACGGGGCCGAGGTAGAGGCCGTTCCAGAACGGCGTGCCGTCGGCCTTGTAATTGAGGATATCGACCGCAACCGCGCGCTGCGCGCGGATGGCGCGGCCGATCTCGGCCACCGTCCCGGGATCGGTGTCGGGTCCCTGCAGGAAGCGGCAGTTACGCCCAAGCAGCGCGGACTGCGGGTAGCCGGTCAGTTCGACGAAGGCGCTGTTGGCAAACACGATGGGATTGTCGGGCCGGCGCGGATTGGTGATGATCATCGGCATGCGCGTCATCTCGATGGCGGCAAAGAAGACATTGCCGCGTTGCTCCAGGCCATCCTTGCTGACGTAGGTCGCCTGCCAGTGCTCGATGCCGGGGGTGCCCAGCGTATCAGCGCTGCTGCCATCCGGTTCGCCGTCGGCCCCGAGCCCGCTGGCGCCAGCGGCCGGGGCGTGGTGCCCCTGGGGACCCTGGAGGCGCACTGGTTTGCCGATCGTCATGTCATCCGCTCCGTGTAAAAAAACACACGGTACCACGGCTTGTCACGATTACACGTCGGCTTTCTAACATGTAACGTGCCTGCGCACTGGCCGGGCGATCGCGGGGCGGACGGCGATGCTGACGCCGTGCAATGCTGCGTGTAGAATCCGGCTTGCCATCACGATAACAACCATCTCCACGCAGAGAGGATTCCGAGACATGTCACAATCACTGCGCCCGGTACGCCGGGTCGTCATCGCCGGCGGCGGCACCGCCGGCTGGATGGCCGCCGCCGCCCTCACCCGCACCCTGGGCAAGGTGCTCGACATCACGCTGGTCGAGTCCGACGACATCGGCACCGTGGGCGTCGGCGAGGCCACCATCCCCAGCCTGGCGCAATTCCACCGGCTGATCGATATCGACGAGCGCGCCTTCATGAAGGCCACCTCGGCCACCTTCAAGCTCGGCATCAGCTTCGAGCACTGGCGCGCACGCGGCCAGCACTATATGCATGCATTCGGCGCCACCGGCACCGATCACTGGACGGCCGGCTTCCACCATTTCTGGCACAAGGGCCGCGCAGCCGGCGTTGCCGGCGACTATGGCGATTACAGCCTCGAACATCAAGCGGCGCGGGCGCTGCGCTTCGGCCACCTGCCCGACGACGGCCTCGTGTATGCCTACCATCTCGACGCCGGGCGCTACGCGCGCTATCTGCGCCGTTATGCCGAGCACTTCGGCATCGAACGGGTCGAAGGCAAGATCGCCGCGGTCGAGCGCGATCCGGCCAGCGGCGACGTGGCCGCGCTGGCGCTCGATTCGGGGCGCCGGCTCGAAGCCGACCTGTTCCTCGACTGCACGGGTTTCCGCTCGCTGCTGCTGGGGCAGACCATGGGCGTGCCGTACGACGACTGGTCGCAGTGGCTGTTCAACGACAGCGCCATCGCCGTCCAGACCGCGTCGGTCGGCCCGGCCGTGCCGTACACGCGCGCCATCGCCCACGACTGGGGCTGGCAATGGCGCATCCCGCTCCAGCACCGCACCGGCAACGGCATCGTCTATGCCAGCCGCTATGCCGACGACGCCACAGCGCGCGCGGCGCTGCTGGCCAATCTCGAGGGCGAGGTGCTGACCGAACCGCGCGTGATCCGCTTCACCCCGGGCCAGCGGCGCCAGGTGTGGGCCGGCAACGTGATCGGCCTGGGGCTGGCGTCCGGCTTCCTGGAACCGATCGAATCGACCAGCATCCACCTGATCCAGCGCACCATCGTGCGCCTGCTGCAACTGTTCCCCGGCGCCGGCATCCGGCCGGCCATGGTAGAGGAATTCAACAGCCAGGCCGCCGAGGACATCCGCACCATCCGCGATTTCATCATCCTCCACTACAAGGTGACCGAGCGCGACGACACGCCCTACTGGCGCGCGGCCCGCGACATGGCCGTGCCCGACGCACTCCAGCACCGGATCGACCTGTTCGGCGGCGCCGGCCAGGTATTCCGCCACCAAAACGAGCTATTTTCAGAAAACTCGTGGGTGCAGGTGATGCTGGGCCAGGGCCTGATGCCCTGCGCCCACCACCCCACCGCCGACGTCATGGGCGCAACCGAGCTGGCCGCCTTCCTCGCGGACATCCGCACCGGCATCGGCGACACGGTTGCCAAGCTGCCCGGTCACCAGGCGTATGTCGAGCGACATTTCCAATCGGACACACCCTAGGCGCAAACCGATGCTAGAATGCAAGACAATAGTTATTGCAAAAATGCATCAAATCATGGCCAGCCACCCACCCTCTCTGATTCGACTGTTGCGCCTCGCCACGCTGCTGGCGGGCGCCCACGCCGCCGGCGCCGCCGCCCAGGCGGCCGACGACATGCCCGGCCAGCACTGGAGCTTCGCCGGCTATGGCAGCGCCGGCGTCGTCCACTCCAGCGACCGGCAGTCGGATTTTTCATCGAACGTCATCAACCCCGGCCGCGCCGGTTACACCAAACGCTACAGTTACGACGTCGACAGCCGGCTGGCCGGCCAGGTCAACTACGAATCGGGCGCGGACTGGTCGGCCGTGCTGCAGGTGATTTCCGAACGCAACCTCGATAACGACTTCGTGCCCAAGGTGGAATGGGCCAACCTGCGCTACCGGATCTCGCCCGAGCTCAGCGTCAGGATCGGCCGCACCGCGCTGCCGATATTTTTGCTCGGCGATTATCGCAAGGCCAGCTACGCGCTGCCCTGGGTACGCCCGCCGATCGAGGTCTATGGCGGACTGCCGATCTCCAACAGCGACGGCGTCGATGTCAGCTACAGCTGGCGCGCAGGCGGCGTCAAGAATGTCAGCCAGGGTTCGTTCGGCCGCACCCAGGTGCGCACGGGCAACGGTTCGCACGCCACTGCCCGCCAGCTGGTCGGCGTGTCCAATACCACTACCACGAATAACCTGACCGTGCGCGCCAGCGTAATGACTGCTGCGCTGACGGTCGATATCGCCAAGCCGCTGTTCGATGCCTTCAGCCAGTTCGGCGCTCCCGGTACGGCGCTGGCGCACCGCTACGACGTGGCCGCCACCCGCACCTCGGTGGCGGCGATCGGGTTTACCTACGATCCCGGCTCCTGGTTCCTGATGGGTGAAACCGGGCGCCTCAACACGCGCTCCTACCTCGGCAACAAATCGGTGTACTACCTGAGCAGCGGCTACCGCTGGCGGGCGTTCACCCCGTACGTCACCTATTCCGGCGCACGCTCGCACCAGGCCTTGTCCGACCCGGGCTTGCCGGTGTCGTCCTACCCGGCCGCGCTGGCGCCGCTCGCGAGCGGCCTGAACGCGGAACTGAACGGCTTGCTGCGCACGATCACCGTCCAGCACACGGTCAGCGCCGGCGTGCGCTGGGATGTCGCGCGCGATTACAGCCTGAAAGTCCAGTACGACCGCCTGCGCCCTGAAGGCCAGAGCAATGGCTCGCTGATCAATGTGCAACCGGGTTTCCGGACCGCCGACCCGGTGCACGTGGTGAGCGCGATGCTCGACTTCGTTTTCTGAGGACGGCGACATGAAACTCCGTCAACGGTCTTTTCCGTCTCTGCAAGCATGCCTGGCCGCGCTGGCGCTGGCCATCACCTTCACCTGCGCCGATGCGGCAGCCGAACTGGTGGTCATCGTCTCGGCCAAGCGCCCGCCGCTGCAGCTGAGCGCCAGCCAGGTGTCCGATATTTTCCTCGCGCAAACCGAGCGCTTCCCCAACGGCGACAGCGTGATGCCGCTCGACCTGTCGATCGACTCGCCGCTGCGCGAGCACTTTTACAGCAAGGTCAGCGCCATGTCGCCGGCGCTGGTGCGCGCCTACTGGACCAAGATGGTGTTCACCGGGCGTGGCCTGCCGCCGCGCGAAATGGCCAGCAGTGCCGCGATGCGGCGCCTGGTGGCCGCCAACCCGACGCTGATCGGCTACATCGACAGCGCTGCGCTGGACGACAGCGTCCAGGTCGTTCTGACGGTAGGAAAATAAGATGCCAACGATGAAGGTAGGCAACGCCAGCCTCGAGCTGCTGGGCCAGCGCACCGAGTGGCGGTTCTGGTCCGGCCTGCCGCTGCCGCTGTTGACGGTGGCGCTGCTGCTGGCGATCTGGGGCGCGACCTGGCACTTCATCAATATCGAACGCGACACTACCGTGCGCGCGGTGCAGGCGTCGCTGGCCGACCTGGTCGACACCTACGAGGCGCAAATTGCGCGCAATGTCGGCGGCATCGAACAAACCCTCAAGACGGTCAACTATGCGGTGCGGGTCAACGGCACCGCCAACGCCCTGGAGGCGATGCGTAACGAAGACCTGCTGCCGCCAGCCATCGTGTTTGCCGTCAGCGTCATCGACAGCGACGGCCGCCTGGTCGATACCTACCCGTCAGCGGTGGCGCCAGCAGCGCTGACGTCGCTGGCGGCGCAGCCATTTTTCCTGCGGCACCGCGCCGACCCGTCGGACCGGGTCATGGTCGGCGCCATCCACGACGGCGGACAGCGCCCCGCCTCGGTGCGCTTTACCAAGCGCCTGACCGACAGCGCCGGCCATTTCGCCGGCGTTGCCATGCTGACCGTCGATGCCGGGTATTTCACCAGCAGCTACGAGCTGTCGCGCCTGGGCCGCGACGGCATGCTGGCGCTGTCGGGCGAAGACGGCACCATCCTGGCGCTGCGGATCGGCGACAACACATCGCTGGCCGCGATGGGCGACGGCGTCGAGCGCTACACGGCCGTGCACCGCATCGGCCGCGTGCACCTGTCCGCCACGGCCGGTCTCGGCAAGGCCGAGCAGATGAGCGGCTTCGCGGCGCGCCGCCGCGCCCACCTGTGGCAGGCGGCCGGGGCGTCGCTGGCCGTGCTGGCCGTGGCCGCCGCGTTCTGGGGCTGGAACCGCCAGGGCGCAAAGACCCGGCGCAGCATCCGCATGGCCCAGCAAACCTACGAAGCGGCCTCCGAGAGCAACCAGGATGCGTTCTTCGTGTTCCACAGCGTGTACGACCAGACCAACACCATCGTCGACTTCCGCATCGCCGCAGCCAACCGCCAGGCCGAGTTCATGACCGGCGCCAGCCGGCACGCACTGCACAACGCCCTGCTGCTCGGCGTGCTGCCGGAGACGATGGACAACGGCGTGTTCGACAAGCTGGTGCGCGCGGCCACGCAGGGCGGCGTGCACGAACGGGAGATCAGGAACACGGTGGCCCGCTTCCGGGGCGAGTGGTTCCATGAGCAGCTGGTGGGAGTGGAAGGCGGCGTGGTCGCGATCGTGCGCGATGTCAGCGAGCGCAAGGCGGCCGAAGCAAAAATCCTGCACATGGCCCAGCACGACGCCCTGACCGGCTTGCCCAACCGCGCGCTGCTGCAGGCGCGGCTGGAGGCGGCAGTGGCCGAGGCCGCGGCCGGCCAACGCGGCGACCTGGTGCTGGTATCGTTCATCGACTTCGACGATTTCAAGATGATCAACGACGGCCTCGGACACGGCGCCGGCGACGCCGTGCTGTCGGCCATCGCCGCGCGCATGCTGAGCTACCTGCGCGCCCAGGATACCCTCGGGCGTTTCGGCGGCGACGAATTCGTGATCGTGATGCCGGCCCGGCACGACGAACTCGACCAGTGCCTGGCCATGCTCGGCCAGCTGACGGCAGCGGTACGCCAGGCGGTCGAGGTCGACGGCCACGCGATCCGCATTAGCTGCAGCACCGGCACGGCCGTCTATCCGCAGCATGGCGCAAGCGCCGGCGCCCTGCTCACCCGCGCCGACGTCGCCATGTACAGCGCCAAGAACGCGGGCAAGAACCAATGCCGGCTGTATTCGGAAGCCATGCATGCGCACGCGGAAGACAAACTGGCGCTGGTCGAAAGCCTGCGGGCGGCGGTGGATACGCAACAGTTGCAGGTGGTGTACCAGCCGAAATTCGATATCCGCACCGGCGCCCTGTTCGGCGTGGAAGCGCTGGTACGCTGGCAGCACCCGACGCGCGGCGCCGTCTCGCCGGCCGAGTTCATTCCGCTGGCCGAGGAAACCGGCATCATCCTCGATATCGGCCGCTGGGTGCTGGACACGGCGTGCGCCCAGAGCGCGGCCTGGCAGCAGATGGGCTTGCCGCCGCTGGTGATGTCGGTCAATGTCTCGGCGCGCCAGTTCGACGATGCCACGCTGCTGCACGATATCGCCGCAGCGCTCGAGCGCAGCGGCCTGACGCCGGCCCTGCTGGAGCTGGAAATCACCGAGAGCCTGATCATGCGCGACCTCGACAAGGCAGTGTCCACCATGCGCGCGTTGCAGCAGATGGGGCTGTCGATGTCGATCGACGACTTCGGCACCGGCTATTCGAGCCTGTCGTCGCTCAAATCGTTCCCGATTACCACGCTCAAGCTCGACAAATCGTTTGTCGCCGACCTGGCTGGCAACCCCGAAGACCAGGCCATCGCCCGCGCCATCATCGCGCTGGCGCACGAACTGACGCTGCGCGTGATCGCGGAAGGTGTCGAAACCCAGGCCCAGCTCGACTTCCTGAAGAATAACGGTTGCGACCAGGTGCAGGGTTATCTGTTCGCGCGCCCGTCGCGCCCCGACCAGGTCTCGGCGCTGCTGGCCGCACAGTCGAATTTGCTGCGACCGGCAGCCTGAGCCGACGGCGGCCTACTGGCCGTCGCCGCGCGCCATCTGGCCGAATACCGCGTCACGCCGCACCCAGGCGTGGAACAGCGCCGCGCCGAGGTGGGCCAGGATGGTAGCGAACAGCACGTAGGCCAGCACCGTGTGCAGCGGACGCAGCATGCCGTACACCTCGGGGCTGTGCGGCAGGATGGCTGGCAGGTGCACGCTGCCGAACAGCGGAATCGGATAACCGCCGGCCGACAGCATGGCCCAGCCGATCAGCGGCATGGCCAGCATCAGCGCATACAGCAGCCAGTGCGAGGCATGGGCCGCGAATTTCTGGATGGCCGGCAAATCGGCCGGCAGTGGCGGCGTGGGCCGGGTCAGGCGATTGACCAGTCGCACGATCGCCAGCAGCAGGATGGCGATGCCGAGCGGGCGGTGCAGGTCCAGCAGCGACGCGCGGTATTGCAGCGAGACGACCATGCCGGCGCCAACGAACAGCATCGCCAGGATGGCCAGCGCCATCGACCAGTGCAGCACGCGGGCGAGCAGATTGAAGTGACGTGGACGGTTCATCGGGCGCTCCCGTGCGGGTTGACAGGATAGGCGGACTTGCCTTCGGCGATTTCGCGCTCGCGACGGTTGAACGAGACCGAGTACGCGGCCGAGCGCGCGCGCAGCACGGGATCGTCGCTACCCGCTATGCCATCAGGCAATATCAACGGATCGAAATTGAGGTCGCGGCAGGGACCGGTGGCCTGCGGTTCGGCATGCACCATGGTCAGCGTGCCGATCGTCGCTTCGGGCCGCGAATCGGGCCAGGCCTTGGACGGGTCGGTGACCGGGTCGCCCGGTGCGGCGATCTGCGCCACCAGGTCCCACACCAGCGGACCGTTCGCCAGGCGCCGGTCCAGGTCCTTCATCAGGAAATCGGGATCGGCCGTCTTCAGCTGCTCGGGCGTGAGGGCGACGACCGGCAGACGCGGACGCATCGACCAGCGCACCATGCGCTGCTCGCCCTGGGCATTGGTCAGGCGGAAGGCGTTGACGCCATTGAAGCGGGTGTTGCCCAGGCTGTCGGACTTGGGCGCGGACTTGGCCCACGCCATGAAGGCGGCGATTTCGGGATGGGCGGCCAGCAAGGCTTTCATTTTTTCCGGATCGGGCTTGCCGGTGGCCGGGTCGGGCTTGCCCGCCTCGTTCATGGCCTGGAAGGCCTGCGGCGTGGACGCGGCGAAAAACGGGAAGCTGTTCATCGCGATACGCCATTCCTGGCCGTCATTGGTCTTCAGCTGCACCGCCATGCCGCGTACCGGCGAGGCGCCGTCGGGCGTGTAGGGGTTGTTGGACGACGCCGAGAAACGGCCGATCACGGGAATCGATGGCTGCGAGAAGGCGCGCGCCTTCGACAGCGTGGCTGCACCGGGAGCGGCCGCAAAGGTACCGGCAAAGCACACGCCCTTGCTGTGCGCACGCCGGAACCCGGGCTGCTGCTTGCCCGACGCCTGGGCGAAATCCATCATTTTCTGGGGTGTCAGCTGGTGGTTGCCGAACCAGCCGCCGACCCACGCAAACAGCGCGGCAAGCACGGCGACGATCGCGGCGATCGGTAACAGCAGCAGCATGGAGCCGCGGCGCGGATTGGGGGTGGACATGTCGGTTGGCTCTCCTGGCAACGATGGCTGACGACGGGGTGTAGTCGGATTGACCGCGATCATAACGCTTCCGCAAAAGCTGTGCATTTCGACAAGTGTGGTGTGCGCTGTGACAGAGTGCGCATTTCTGTCGCATTTCACCGTGCTAAGGTTCCTGGAGTCAACATGACTGGACGTCTTTGTCCCCTACCCCTACTCTCGGAGGCTGTCGCATGAATGCAAATGATCTACGGGTGGCGCTCGGTACCTTGCTGGGCGCGGCGTGCGTGATGCCGTGCATGGCCCAGACCGGCAGTGCCGGTCCGGCAAACGTGTGCATGAGTGAACTTCAGCAGAACTTGCTGACGCTGGCGCCGCACACCGCCTCGCCACCGGACAGCAATGGCGGCTTCATCAATCGCATTGCTTCCTGCAATAGTTGGCAGAACTTTTTCTACCTTAACTGGCCGGCCAGGGCTGGTCAGGCAGGCGTGCCGGACCAGCAGGCGCCGTTCGGCGCGCCGCAGCCCACGGTGTGGCAGACCTTTATCTCGCCCGACCAGGTTTTCCTGCCGAACGGGCAGCAGCCGGCGCCGTGGGGCCAGGCGGCGGTCGGTGCCGATGTCCCGCCTGCCGTTGCAGCGCAAGTTCGCTCCGGCAAGCTGCGCGTGTTGCGTCACGTGGTCAAGTTTACCGACCGGCAGGCCCGGCTGCAGGACCTCGAGCAGGTCGACGGCCTGGTGCTGTACGACCAGAAGACCAATCCCGTGTACTACGAGGTCGCGCTGAACAAGACGCTGTACGACTACATCGTCGGCAACCGCCTGTACGAACTGAAATCCCAGTCCGCCTATGCAGCGACCAGGGCGATCGCGCCGCCGGTCGGTTCGTTCGAGATCAAGGCGGCCTGGAAAATCCTGTCTGGCGCCGAGACCAGCAGCGGGCGCTTCTTCACCACCAGCGCCTACGTGATCCCGCCCGGCGGCAAGGGCAGTGTCCAGACCGTTGGCCTGGTCGGGCTGCACGTGTTTGCAGGTGGCGGTTCCGATACGCAGGGCAATAGTGCGGGCCTGTGGGCGACCTTCGCGCAGGTGGACAACGCACCGCTCGCCAACCAGGCCCAGCCTGCAATCACTTACAGCTTCTACAATCCTGCGTCGAATGCCGTGTCCAACACCCCCGTCAAGGTCAACGGCAAGCAGGTGCCGGCCGTCACCCAGGTGACGCAGGTCTGGCCCGACGACAGCGACGCGGCAGCGGTGACAAAGTATGCGCAGGGCCTGATCGGCGCGGGCGCGGCCAAGGCGCCCTGGCAGTATTACAAGCTGATCAATACACAGTGGCCACGTGGTGCGTATTCCGCTACGCCGCCCAAGCCGCAGAACGCGCCGCTGTCGCTGACGACGCCGGCCGGCCCGCCCAATACGCAGCAGCTGCTCAACCCGGTGATCGAGACCTATATGCAGGTCACCCAGGCGCAAAATGCGGCCCAGCGCAGCTGCATGGCCTGCCATGCGTATGGCAAGGTCGCCGACCCGCAGGCAAAATTTGCCACCGGCTTCAGCTTCCTGTTCGGCCGCGCGCAGGCCGCGCCTGGCAACAAAGGGGCTGCTCCACGCTAATTTACCGCGCGTTCCCGGTCCGGGCACGGCCGCTCTTGCTCCTGCCGCCGTCGCGCGCAGCGTCATCATGCCGACCGCCATGCAGGCGCCGCTGCCGCGCCGAATCAGGGCGTCGCCGTCAAACGGGCGCCGCGTCCACCGCGCACCTGGGCGCGGGCGGGCAGCAGCTTGACGTTGGCGGGGTCGCGGTTGCCGCCGTCCGGCTCCGCCACGCGCGGGGCGGCACTGCCGGCGGTGTCGTCCGCCCTGGCCCGGCGGTCGATCAGCGCGCGCATCCGGTCCACCGTCTCGTCCCACGCCGTGCGCGCCACCACGCCCCGCATGTGGGCGGCCATTTCGATGTGGCCTTCCGGCGCCAGCTGCAGGGCCGCCTCGCAGCGGGCGATGAACTGCCGGTGATCGTGCCCGATGGCGACGATGTCGCCGTAGGGCTCGGCCACGTCGGTGATGGCGGTACTGACGATGGGCAGTTCGGCGGCCATGTATTCGAGCACCTTGGTCGGGCTGATGAAGCGGGTCGCTGCGTTGAGGGCGAACGGCAGCAGGCAGACGTCCCAGCCGGCCAGCAGCTGCGGCAAGGCCTGGTAGGCCTGCTGGCCCAGGTAGTGGATGTTGGGGCGTTGCGGCAGGTCGGCTGGCGCGATCTTGACCACCGGTCCGACCAGCACCAGCTGCCAGTGCGGGTGGGCGTCGGCCATGGCGGCAATCAGCGCGATATCGAAGCGCTCGTCGATCACGCCGTAGAACCCGAGGCGCGGGTGCGGGATGCCTGCCTGCAGCGGATGGCTGTTGCTGCGGTCGAGCGCGCGGGCGAAATGCGCGGTATCGACGCTGCTCGGGAAACAATGGACATCGGGGTGCCGCGGACGCTTGGCCTCGTACAGGCTGGGTCCGCCCGTAAACACCAGGTCGGCCATGACCAGCAAGGCGCTCTCGCGCTGCAGCAGCTGGCGCGGCGGATTCCTGAATGCAGACAGTTCATCCATGCAGTCGTACACGACCAGTGCCGGGCGCAGGCCGGCCAGGAGCGGCAGCGCCATCGGCGTATAAAACCAGACGATCGGCTCTGCACCATCGGGCACCAGCGTGCCCAGCAGCGCCTGCAGCACCGGTATCTGGTCATCGTGGAAGCCCACCGCCAGCAGCGGCGTGTGCGGCTGGCACACGGTGATATTGGCCGCCGGCTCATAGGTGTGCAGACGCGGCCCGGCAGCATCGAACACCGGCTCCTCGACAAACAATATCCTGTAGTGCCGGGCCAGCCGTGTCAGCAGGTGCTGGGGCCGCTGGTACACGAAATCCCAGCGCAGATGACAGAAGACGACGACGGTTTGCATGATGCTCTCCCTGAGATTGCCGGACACCCGGGCGCACGGTCGCGTCGCCGTTGAGCGAGGCCGGCCCCTGGGCACAGCTGCGGACGTAGGGTGGCGAAGTACTGAACGGCGCTCCGGATACCCAAAAATGTTAAAAAGATGGTATCAATCCGGGAACGCCAAGACCGGCCGTAAATGCTTGGGACTGTGTCAGAGGCAGACTACGCTGCAGGGCGACAGCATGGCGAACGCAGCCACGCATCCATTCAAATAATGAATCGATGCATCCAGTGTTTAATTTGCGCAGGCATGGATGTGCGTCTATCATCGTTGCAGCATCGCACTGTCATAACGGAGACCATGACGACATCGAGCACCGCGGCAGGTCCTGGCCCCGCGCGCCCCAGCACGACGCGGGCGGCAATGCCGCACTGGCCATCGTGGGCTACCTGCTGCCGGTGGGCGACATCCGGCGCGTTACACTGGTCAAGTCGCTGCCCCTGATTTCCCTTCCAGACTACCCGAGGATGATATGAACACCAACACCGTTTCCCATGCCCCCGCCGTGACCGACCTGCGCGTGGTGCCCGTTGCCGGCCAGGACAGCATGCTGCTCAACCTCAGCGGCGCCCATGGCCCATGGTTCACGCGCAACATCGTGATCCTGACCGACAGCGCCGGCAATACCGGCCTCGGCGAAGTGCCGGGCGGCGAAAAGATCCGCCAGACCATCGAAGACGCCCGCGTCTTCATCGTCGGCAAGACCCTGGGCGACTATAACGGCATCCTGAACCAGATGCGCAAGGCCTTTGCCGACCGCGATGCCGGCGGCCGCGGCCTGCAAACCTTCGACCTGCGCACCACCATCCACGCCCTGACGGCGGTGGAATCGGCGCTGCTCGACCTGCTGGGCCAGTTCATGAACGTGCCGGTGGCCGCGCTGCTGGGCGAAGGCGTGCAGCGCCAGGCGGTCGAAATGCTGGGCTACCTGTTTTACGTGGGCGACCGCAACAAGACCACCCTGGCCTACCGCAGCGAACCCGGGGCCGACAACGACTGGTTCCGCCTGCGCAACGAAGAGGCGCTGACACCGGAAGCGGTGGTGCGCCTGTGCGAGGCGGCGCGCGAACGTTATGGCTTCAACGACTTCAAACTGAAGGGCGGCGTACTGTCGGCCGATGCCGAGATGGACGCCATCATTGCCATGCACGAGCGCTTTCCCGAGGCGCGCATTACGCTTGACCCGAACGGCGCCTGGTCGCTTGACGAGGCGATCCGCGTCTGCCGCGACAAGCACGGCATCCTGGCCTACGCCGAAGATCCGTGCGGCGCCGAGAACGGCTACTCGGGCCGCGAAGTGCTGGCCGAGTTCCGCCGCGCCACCGGCCTGCCGACCGCCACCAACATGATCGCCACCGACTGGCGCCAGATGGCCCACTCGATCGCGCTGCAGTCGGTCGACATTCCGCTGGCCGATCCGCATTTCTGGACCATGCAGGGCTCGGTACGGGTGGCCCAGCTGTGCCAGATGTTCGGCCTGACCTGGGGCTCGCATTCGAACAACCACTTCGACATCTCGCTGGCCATGTTCACCCATGTCGGCGCGGCGGCGCCGGGCAAGGTCACCGCCATCGACACCCACTGGATCTGGCAGGACGGCCAGCGGCTCACGCGCGAACCGCTGAAGATCGAAGGCGGCATGGTACATCTTCCGGCCAGGCCGGGCCTGGGCATCGAACTCGACGAAGCGGAACTGGAAAAGGCCCACCAGGCCTACAGGAACATGGGCCTTGGCGCCCGCGACGATGCCGCCGCCATGCAATTCCTGGTACCGGGCTGGCAGTTCGACAACAAGCGGCCCTGCCTGGTCCGCTGAAGCGTCAGGCGCTGCCGGCCTCGAAGGTCGGCAGGATATCGCGGATGAACATCTGCAGGATGGGATTGTCGTTATCGCGCCGGAACGTGCAGACCGTGCTGACCGGTTCGGTCTGCATGCGGCGAAACACGATGCCGTCGAACTGCAGCCTGGCGCACGATTCCGACACCAGCGCTGCGCCCAGGCCGGCGCTGACCAGCGCCAGCATCGTGTGGACCTGGCCGATATGCTCGACCACGTCCGGCGCCACGCCCTCCTGCTCGAAACGGGCGCTCAGCATCTGGTAGAACGGCCGCGCCTCGTACGGTGAATACATGATGAAATGCCGCTGGTGCAGGCAGGCCAGCGTGGGTTGCTGCGGCCAGCTGTCGGCTTCGGCCTGCGGCACCGCCAGCAACAGCCCCTCGGTCCTGATCGGAAGGCTGAGCAGCTCGCTCTGCACCGTGTGCGCGCGCATCAGCCCCAGATCGAGCTGACCGGCATTGAGCGCCTCCACCTGGGCCGTACTGACCAGTTCCTTCAGGGTCAGCGCAATGCTGGGCGTGCGCTGGCGCAGGCGGCGCACCACTTCCGGCAGCAGGGTGTAGCCGGAGGCGGACGTGAAGCCGATCGCCAGGCTGCCCTGCTCGCCCTTGGCCACCCGGCGCGCCATCAGTCCCGCCTCTTCCGACAGGCGCAGGATGCGCGCCGCCTCCGGCAAAAACGCCTTGCCCGCTGCGGTCAGCCGCACCACGCGGCTGCTGCGGTCGAGCAACTGCGCCCCGACGCTGTGTTCGAGCAGCTGGATCTGCCGGCTCAGGGGCGGCTGCGTCATGTTCAAACGCAGGGCTGCCCGGCTGAAATGCAGCTCTTCCGCGACGGCGACAAAACAGCGCAGCTGGCTGATCTCAAACATGGTGATTGCTCTTTCGGAAATGGCATGGCAGGTGGCAAGACGCCATTATAGTCAGGCGCGACCCCGTCGCCCACTGACCGGCGGGCGTTCCACCATGTCTACGGCAGGACGCCGAACCTCGCGTTCTGTGCGTTTCCTCTCGGAACGAACGCGGCTTCGCCGCTAAAGTGGGTATGATGAAATAATGCAAACTTGAAAGTGTAAATACCGTGAATTCCCGAATCCCCACCGGTGTGCAAGAACTCGATGCTGTGTTACGCGGCGGATTGCTGCCCGGCCGGCTGCACCTGCTCGAAGGCCGGCCCGGCGCCGGCAAGACCACGATCGGGATGCGCTTCCTGATCGCCGGCGCCGCGCGCGGCGCTTCCTGCCTGTATGTCACCCTGTCGGAATCGGCGCGCGAACTGCAGGACACGGCGGCCAGCCATGGCTGGAGCCTTGACGGGGTGGAGATCTATGAACCCGACCTGATCGCGCCGCACGAGTACGAGGAGCAGACCATCATGCTGCCAAGCGACGCAGAGTTGTCGCGGCTGGTCGACACCATTGCCAAGCGCGTGGAAGCGAGCAAGGCGGAACTGATCGTCGTCGATTCGATGGCCGAGGTGCGCCTGCTGGCACGCGACAGCTCCCATTACCGCCGCCAGATCATCGCGCTGCGCGACCGCCTCACGCAGGTGGGCGCCACCGTGATGCTGCTCGACGACCTGACCTCGCTGAACCACGAATTCGAGCTGCAGAGCGCGGTGCATGGCGCCATCACGCTCGAACAGAAGGAGCGGTCGTACGGCGCAGCGCGGCGGGTGCTGAAGATCGTCAAGCTGCGCGGAGCCGACTACCAGAGCGGCAGCCATGATTTTGCGATCGAAAAAGACGATGTCTATGTATTCCCCAGCCTGATCGCCGAAGAACACCACCGCGACTACAAGCCGCGCACGCTCGACAGCGGCGTACCGTCGTTGGACCAGCTGGCCGGCGGAGGGCTGGTGGACGGCACGTCCACCATGATCATCGGTCCGACCGGCGTCGGCAAGACCACGGTCGCGCTGCAATACGCGCTGGCGGCAGTCAAGGGCGGCGACAAGGCTGCATACTTTGCCCTCGATGAAGCCGAGATCACACTGCGTTCGCGGATGATCGAACGTTTCGGCGTCAGCGACGATCAAGGCACGCCGAAAGGTCTGCTGATCACCCGCATCAATCCTTCGCGCATTTCGGGCGGCGCCTTCATCTGGCGCGTGCGGCGCCGGGTCGAAGACGACAATGTGCGCGTGGTGATCATTGACAGCATCAATTCCTACCTCGACCTGATCCGCGAAGAGCGTTCGCTGCTGCTGCAGATGAACGAGTTGTTTTCCTACTTGTCGAACATGGGCGTGATCCTGATTATCGTGGGCGCCCATTCTGCCCCGCTCGACACCACCCGCGAGCCGGATGCGCTGTCGCTCATCACCGACAACATCATCTCGCTCAGCTACACGGAAAAAGGCGGAGCGATCGGCAAGGCCATCTCGGTGCTGAAGAAGCGTCACAGCCAGCACAGCCTCGATATCCGGCAATTCCAGCTGGTGGAGGATGGTTTCGTGATCAGCGACGAAGCGATCGGAGCGGAGCGGATGCTGATGTCGGGGAGCAGCCGCTGATATGCATGTCGCCATCTTCGCGCCCGTCGGCCGCGATGCCGACATCCTGGCAACGCTGCTCAAGCTGCTGCACCTGCAGCCGCTGATCTGCACGACGTGCGCCGATTTTACGGCCGCCCTCAACGAGGAAGCCTGGCTGGCGATTGCCACCGAAGAAGGCCTGACGCGCTGCTCCGCAGACAAGCTGGTGCAGCAGCTGCAGCGCCAGCCGCTGTGGTCGAACCTGCCCATTCTGGCACTGGCCGATGGCAACGCCCTGCTGCCCGGCGGCGCCGTCACCGTCATCGAACGGCTCGGCAATGTGACGCTGATCACCCGGCCGCTGCGCCGCGAAGCGCTGATGCTGGCGCTGGTCTCGGCCCATTCCAACCGCCAGCTGCAATACCAGGTCCGCGACCAGCTGGCGCAGCTGAGCGCGCACGCTGCCGAACTGGAACAGCGTGTCGACGAGCGCACCGTCGAGCTGGCCCGCGAGATCCGCGAGCGGCGCCAGGTGGAAACCTCGCTGCTGGAAGCGCGCCGCCTCGAATCGCTGGGTCGCCTGACCGGCGGCGTGGCCCATGACTTCAACAACCTGCTGCAGGTGATCGTGGGCGCCAGCCACCTGGTCCGGATGCTGGGCAAGGATATGCCGGCACTGAATAAGCCGGTCGACAGCATCCTGCGCGCGGCCGACCAGGGCGCGCGGCTGACGCAGCAGCTGCTGTCGTTCTCGCGCCGCCAGCCGATGCAGCTGAGCGACGTGCGGCTCGACGAGCACCTGCTGTCGATGGCCGACCTGCTGCGCCATTCGCTCGGACGCGACATGACGCTGAAGGTGGAGGTCGCGCAGACGCCATGGCTGGTGCAAACCGACCTGGCCCAGCTCGAAATCGCCATCCTGAACCTGGTGGTCAATGCGCGCGACGCCATGGTCGCCGGCGGCGCGGTCACCCTGTCAATCGCGAACCTGGAGTTGCCCGACAACGATTTTCCCGAGCTCGAAGCGCTCAAGGGGCGCTTCGTGCAGATCGCCCTGCGCGACACCGGCCACGGCATGTCGCCGGCCGTCGCCCGCCAGGCATTTGAGCCGTTTTATACCACCAAGCCGCTGGGCAAGGGTACCGGGCTCGGGCTGTCGCAGGTGTACGGCTATGCCCACCAGAGCCGCGGCGCCGCCTACCTGCGCAGTTCGCCCGAAGGTACCACGGTCTGCATCGTGCTGCCGGCCAGCGCAGCTACCGATGCGACGGGCCCGACGGCGGCCTCCGACGAAGCCAGAGTGGCGCCGGAAGCGCTGGCCGGGCTCAAGGTGCTGTGCGTGGAAGACGATATCTTCGTGGCCGAATATGCGACTGAAATGCTGGCGTCGCTCGGCTGCCGGGTCTGCATCGCCCACGACGCCGACCAAGCCATGCTAAGTCCGCTGGACCAGATAGACCTGGTCTTTTCCGACGTGCGCATGCCCGGTTCGATCGACGGCGTGGAAATGGCAAAACAGATCCTCGCGCGCCACCCGGCCCTGCCGGTGATCCTGACCAGCGGCTTCATCGGCGAGCCGGAGCGGCTCGGCAACCTGCCCGTGCAGTTCGTGCGCAAGCCCTACACGCCCAGCGTGCTGGCGGCAACCTTGTCGGCAGGATTGGCCAGATAGGCCCGCTCCAACCGCGCGCGGGCCTGGCTGGCGTCAATCGAATCGCTCTTGTCAGCGACTATTTTCTAGGGTGTAATGTTGCCTGGATTCTATCGCCAGGACCGCATTGCGCCAGCGGTTGTCACACCGGAGTACTTTATCGATGTCGCAAACAACGCCTTTTACCCTGTCAGGCGATCCCGGATCGCTGTTTGCCGGCTACGCCCAGACCAACCGGATCATTCAGCTGCACACTCCGCTCGGCCCGGACAAGCTGCTGGCCGAATGCGTGCGCGGCGAAGAAGGTCTCAGCAGCGGTTTCAGTTTCAAGGTGGCCGCGCTTTCGCTCGATGCCGACATCGCGCTCAAGGCGCTGATCGGCCAGCCGGTCCTGATCGAACTGATGACAGCCGCCAGCCGCGAGCAGCTGCGCCCCTTTCACGGTCATGTGACGGCAGTGGAAATGGCTGGCGCCAACGGCGGCTTCGCCCGCTACAACCTGACCATCGCGCCATGGACCGCCTTCCTGGCCACCGGCCGCGACAGCCGCATCTTCCAGGACGTGACGGTGTTCGACATCCTCGACACCGTCTTCGCCGCCTACCAGGGGCAAGGCAAACTGGCACCGGCCTGGCGCTTCGACATCCTCGACCGGGCCAGTTATCCGAAACGCAGCATCACCACCCAGTACCAGGAAAGCGACCTGGCCTTCGCCGAAAGACTGATGCACGAGGAAGGCCTGTTCCACTATTTCGAGCACAGCGGCGACAGCGCCAGCCCCGGGCTCGGCAGCCACACGATGGTGATTGCCGACCATAACGGCAGCTTCAAACCAAACGCGCAGGCTACCATCGCTTACACCCAGCCAGGCGCGACCATGCAACAGGACAGCATGGACCGCTGGCGTGCCGAGCTGCGCCTGCAAACCAATGCCATCGAACTGGGCAGCTGGGACTACCGCGCACTCGACACCCGGACCGTGACCGCCTCGGCCACCGGCGCCGGCGGTGACGGCGCGCCGATGCCGCTGCTCAGCCGCGACCACCCGGGCGCCTATGCCTACCCGTCGCGCGAGCAAGGCCAGCGCATCGCCGACAACCAACTGCAGGCGCTCGACGCAGCGCGCGAAGTGTACGTCGGCGCCGGCACCGTGCGTACGCTGGCGCCCGGCACCACGTTTGCGCTGACCGGCCAGGCCCAGTTCGACCTGGCCGCCAGCGACGACGAGCGCAGCCTCCTGGTCGTGCGCGTGGTGCACCTGATGCACAACAACCTGAGCGCCGACATGAAGGCGGGGCTGATGCAGCGCCTGGGCCAGGGTATGCTCGATGCCGTGCTGGAACTGGAGGAAAACACCAGTCTGCACGCGGTGGGCAAGCAAATAGGCCAGCGGCCGCTCTACCGCAACCGCATCGACGCCATTCGCAATAACATCCCCTACCGCAGCAGCGGTGCCGACGCCCATGGCCGCCTGCTGCACCCGCGTCCGACCATCCACGGCCAGCAGACCGCGATCGTGGTGGGACCGGCGGACACGCCGATCCACACCGACCGCGACCACCGCATCAAGGTGCAGTTCCACTGGCAGCGCGGCGCGCAAAGCCACCCCGGCGACGATCGCGCCGGCACCTGGGTACGCGTGGCCACGCCGATGGCGCCGATCGCCGGCGCCAACTGGGGCAGCAACGCCCTGCCCCGCGTCGGCCAGGAAGTGCTGATCGATTTYCTGGAAGGTAATATTGACCGCCCCGTGGTGYTGGGCASCGTCTACAACGGCCGCGGCCAGGCCGACGCCCAGCACAACCAGGTCAGCGGCGGCGCCGGCGCGGCCACCGGCAACGCCCCGGCCTGGTTCCCCGGCGAAGCCGGCGSCCATGCCCACCCGGCCGCGCTGTCAGGCATCAAGACCCAGGCCATGCAGGCCAGCCAGGGCGGCAGCGGCGCCTACAGCCAGCTGGTGTTCGACGACAGCCCCGGCCAGTCGCGCCTGGCGCTGCAACGCCACGCCACCGCCCACCAGGGCACGGCCGAGCTSAACCTGGGYCACCTGCGCCACCARAGCGACAACCAGCGCCTGCAAACAGCCGGCTTCGGCGCCGAACTGAAAACCGAACACAGCGTTGCCCTGCGCGCCGGCAAAGGCCTGCTGCTCACGACCAACGCCCGCGGCAGCGCCACCGGCAGCCAGATGGACGCCAGCGAAGCCATCACCCAGATCGAAGAAAGCGCCC
>NZ_LMNW01000033.1 GCF_001423125.1 Duganella sp. Leaf126 | reverse complement strand
CTGCTATCTTGAATTCTTCTGTGTACCGCTTGCCACTCATACATTCTCCTTGGGTCCGATATTATGGCTCAGGAGTGTCTACAATTGTCGTGGCGATTCAGTTCGTTCGAGGCAATTGACGAAGATATTGAGGTTCAAGTCACATTCGCTGAGCTCACCGAAAAGGATCGGGCTGAACTTGGCAAGTACGCTCCAGCAGGGGTCACTACCTTCACTGCTTGGAAGCGTCGCGGCCCAGACGGGGCTGAAAGCCTATCTGCGAACTCAAAGAACTACGCACCGTTCAACACTATCCGCGCTAAGACATCAGCGGCCGACAAAAAAGCCTCTTACAACGACCTGCGAAGCTCAAATTCATCGCTTGCTCTCCCAGCTTGGAGCAGTGTCGAGGCTGCCAACCAAGCTATGACGACCTGGGAAGCCGATCACACCGACCAGCTTGTCGAAGCGCCAGAGTCCCTACAAACCAACTTCTTCGGTTTCAACAGCGGCGGGAAGATGAGTGGCCTTTTCGATTTCGTCCTGGTGACTGCCGACCTTCGGGCGAGCGAAGAGTCGATTGACGGGAAGTCGAGCATTATCGGTCGAATCCTTGAGCGTTCAGTTGATCGTGCTGCTGCCGATGAGGAGATCGCGAAGATCGTAGAGGAATCACGTGCTAAGCAACAAGAAGTCTACGACGAGAAGTTCAAGTTACAGCTTGAAGCAATGTCGGCGAAATTAAACGGAGTCGTCGCGTCCTATTCCCCTGGTCGGGCTATCACGGTTTCCCCTACAGAGGTGGAACTCAAGGCCCCTCGAACCACGTTCCAGATAGCCGTACGCGATGGCACAACCGAGACTGCCGTGGAACGCCAAGGACATGGCTTTCAGCGCACACTTCTGATCTCGGCGCTCCAGCTCTTGGCGCAGTCAGGTGCAGCATCGGCAGAGGGTATCATTTGCTTGGCGATCGAAGAGCCGGAACTCTATCAGCACCCGATCCAGGCCCATACGTTCGCGAAAGTACTCCGGTCGCTCGCCGAAGACGCAGGTAAGCGCATCCAAGTGACTTACGCGACTCATAGTCCCTACTTCCTTGAGGCGCGACATTTCAACCAAGTAAGGCGGCTAACTAGGTCGTCGGACGAGACTCCTGTAGTTACTGTCCACAGCGCTACACTCAATGACGTGAAGGCCAGGCTGAATGGAATACTGAGCGCCGATACAGTTGAGCGTCAGCTCGATGGCATCGTTGCGAATCAGCTTTCCGTGGCGCTTTTCGCGCATCGGGCTTTCCTCGTGGAAGGCACGACAGAGTCGTCAGTGTTCTACGGCATTGGTGATAAAACAACTCTTGGCTCGCTTGAGGCCGCTGGCGTCTCTGTCGTCCCCGTAGGAGGAAAAACATCGATCCCACTCGCACATGCGATCCTGACGTCGATCGGTATACCGGTCTATGCGCTCTTCGATGCGGATGGCGGGTTTGAAGCCCGTGCGAAGGCAAATGGGAAGGCGCAGAACAAGATTGATGCCGAGAGAGTGGGCCATGTGACAGCGAATCGAGTGTTATTGAAGTACTTCGACCTCGCTGAAGAGGATTTTCCATGTGCTTTCGTTGGCGACGAGATAGCGATCTTTGAGGATCATCTTGAAGCGTTCCTATCGGCGAACTGGATAGAATGGATCACTGCATGCAATAACGTCGAGGCTGCCGCAGGTATCAGTCTCGCGAAGAATCAACTCGCGTACCGGACAGCAACACTCAAGGCCGAGGGAGCGGTGCCAGAGATGCTTATGCAGATCCTGGTCAAAGTGAAAAGTAAATAGTCAGGCCTGCTGTGGTCAAATAATTCTGGACACAACGATAGGTTGGTGTGCTGCCATTTTCCATTCATAGGCGGCGGGCGACGGATTACCCAATGCTGAATTGAACAGCCGGAAAGAAGCCTCGATACATTTAAGTGTTGGCACCAACGTTAAATTAACCCAGGCACCGAGATTCGTTGACCACAGTGAATTCGCGCAAACGTAGGCTCAGTGCGGATTTCCTTGGCGACGCCTGGGTCAAGCGCAATCGGTGCTGTGGGTCTATATGGCGTCGGCGCCAACACTATGATCAGCGACGACGCACGCGGACGTGCTGGCGGTCTTGGTTCACCTACACAATTTACGACTGTAATGGCTCATTTACGACTTTGATGAACCATTTACGACTTTAATGAGCAGGAATACCAGTCAAGCGCCCCGACACCACCTCACTCCACCGTCACCGACTTGGCCAGATTGCGCGGCTTGTCCACATCGGTTCCCCTTGCCAGCGCCGTGTGATAGGCGAGCAACTGCAGCGATACCACGTGCAGGATCGGCGACAGCAAACCGTAGTGCTCGGGCAGGCGGATCACGTGCACGCCTTCGCCGGACGTGATGCGCGAGTCGACGTCGGCGAACACGTACAGCTGGCCGCCGCGGGCGCGCACTTCCTGCATATTCGATTTGAGCTTTTCGATCAGGGCGTCGTTCGGCGCCACCGTGACCACCGGCATTTCCTCGGTGACCAGCGCCAGCGGACCGTGTTTCAGTTCGCCGGCAGGATAGGCTTCGGCGTGGATGTAGGAAATCTCTTTCAGTTTCAGCGCGCCTTCGAGGGCGATCGGGTAGTGCATGCCGCGACCGAGGAAGAGGGCGTTTTCCTTGCGCGCAAAGTCTTCGGCCCAGGCCATGATCAGCGGTTCCAGCGCCAGAACCGAGGCGATCGCGACAGGAAGGTGGCGCATCGCTTTCAGGTGCTGCGCTTCCTGTTCGTCGTCCAGGCGGCCGTTCACCTGCGCCAATGTCAGCGTCAGCAGGAACAGGCCGGCCAGCTGGGTGGTGAAGGCCTTGGTGGACGCCACGCCCACCTCCACGCCGGCGCGCGTGATGTAGGCCAGTTTGCATTCGCGCACCATGGCGCTGGTGGCCACGTTGCAGATCGTGAGCGTGTGTTCCATGCCGAGGCTGCGTGCGTGCTTGAGCGCGGCCAGCGTGTCGGCCGTTTCGCCGCTCTGGGAAATGGTGACGACCAGCGTGTTCGGGTGCGGCACGCTGTCGCGGTAGCGGTATTCGCTGGCGATTTCGACGTTGACGGGGATTTTCGCCACCGATTCGATCCAGTACTTGGCGGTCAGGCCGGAATAATAGCTGGTGCCGCAGGCCAGGATCAGCACGCGGTCGATCTGCTTGAACACGGCGTGGGCGCCGTCGCCGAACAGCTCGGGCATGATGCTGATGACGCCTTCGAGCGTGTCGCCGATCACGCGCGGCTGCTCGAAGATTTCCTTCTGCATGTAGTGGCGATACGGCCCCAGGTCGGCGGCGCCAGTATGGGCATGGACGGTTTTCACCTCGCGCTGGACCGGCTTGCCGTGGGCATCGACGATCCAGGTGCGGCCCAGCTGCAGGTCGACCACATCGCCCTCTTCGAGGTAGACGATCTGGTCGGTGGTGCCGGCCAGCGCCATGGCATCGGATGCAACGAAGTTTTCGCCCTGGCCCACGCCGACGATCAGCGGCGAGCCCTGGCGCGCAGCCACCACGCGGTGCGGCTCTTCGCGCGCGAACACGGCAATGGCGTAGGCGCCCGTCAGACGCCTGACAGCCTGCTGCACGGTCTCGAACAGGTCGCCGTTGTACAGGTGATCGACCAGGTGGGCGATGACCTCGGTATCGGTCTGGCTCTGGAACACATAGCCGAGCGCAGTCAGTTCCGCGCGCAGCTCGTCGTGGTTTTCGATGATGCCGTTATGGACCAGCGCAATGCGCGCCAGGTCGGCCGATGGCGAGAAATGGGGGTGGGCATTGTGGGTGGCCGGGGCGCCGTGGGTGGCCCAGCGCGTATGGGCGATGCCGGTGAAACCGTGCAGGTGGGTCTGCGCGATCTGCTGTTCGAGGTCGGCCACGCGCGACGTGCTGCGCGAGCGCTGCAACTGCCCATCGACATGCAGCGCCACGCCGCACGAGTCATAACCGCGGTATTCGAGCCGCTTCAAGCCTTCGATCAGGATCGGGGTGATATTACGTTGCGCTACCGCGCCGACAATGCCGCACATGGGAAACCTCTGCAATTAGGTGAAGGACTCATCCTAGAAGAGAACCGATGAAATATGCTTTCTTATTATCCTAATCAATGAAATATTATTTCATACCTGTGATAGTATGAAATATTATTTCATTTAAGACCGGAATTTTATGGATGAGATCGATCGTCGCATTCTCAACGCTCTGCAGCTTGATGCGTCGCAGACCAATAGCGAGCTGGCGCAGGCGGTCCACGTGTCGCCGCCGACTTGCCTGCGGCGGGTCAAACACCTGACCGATAGCGGCGTCATCGCACGCCGGGTGGCGCTGGTGGACCCGGAAAAAATCGGCCCCAGCCTGACCGTGATCGTGGAAATTTCGCTCGACGTGCAGGCGGCTGAACGCATGGACGCGTTCGAAGCGCTGGTGGCCTCCGAGGTGGCCGTGCTGCAATGCTACCGGGTCGCGCCCGGTCCGGACTTCGTGCTGATCGTGCAGGTCGCCGACATGCCGGCCTATCACGCACTGGCGCACCGCCTGTTTGCCGCACACGCCAATGTCCGCAACGTCAAAGCCTATTTTTCTACCTTCCGCAGCAAGTTCGACACCCGGGTGGCGGTGTAGTCTTCCACACGATTTTCACAGCCTGTCCAGCGGTTGTCCACCGGCTTATCCCGCCGTTGTCACGCGCTTGTTCAGGTACTTGCCCACAGAGATATACACAGCAAGCACCGTGGATCCGCTGCCAACCGACAGTTAGCACAGCGACCGGACTTACTCACCACCTGTACCGCGCTTGTCCACAGTGTTACCCACAAGCGTTTAGCTGGCGAATAGCGCGAGACAGCGCTGATTCAGAGTTATCCCTGGCTTATGCCATGGTTATCCGGGTGTTTGCCCACAGGGTTATACACACATACCGGAAGTTACATGCTTGGCGGAATAGAAGAGCGCCGACCAGCTGACGAGGAGGGCAACCGGTGACGGGGCGGCACTTATCCCCCCATTGCACACCGCTTGCACACTGGCTGTACACAGCTTTATCCACATGAACAAGCGCGCCTGGGCCCAGGCGCGCAGGAGATTACTTCTTGAGCTTGACCGGGCGGGTCCAGTTCTCGATCGTCACCTGACGGGGGCGCGAGACGGTCAGCTTGCCGGCCGGGGCATCCTTGGTCAGTGTGGTGCCGGCGCCGATGGTGGCGCCTTGGCCCACGGTGACCGGCGCCACCAGCTGGCTGTCGCTGCCGACGAAGGCGTCGTCTTCGATCACGGTACGGAACTTGTTGGCGCCGTCGTAATTGCAGGTAATCACGCCGGCGCCGATGTTGACGCGCGCGCCGATGGTGGCGTCGCCGATGTACGCCAGGTGATTGGCCTTGCTGTGCGCGGCCACCTGGCCGTTCTTGATTTCGACGAAATTGCCGACGTGGACGTCTTCCGCCAGCACGGTGCCGGGGCGCAGGCGCGCGTACGGACCGATGACGGACACCTCACCCACCACCGCCTCTTCGATGTGGCAAAACGGCTTGATCCTGGCACCGGCCAGGATGCGGCTGTTGACGATCACGTTGTGGGCGCCGATGTGCACGCCGTCACCGATTTCCACCTTGCCTTCGAACACGCAACCGACGTCGATGGTCACATCGCGGCCGCAGGTCAGTTCGCCGCGCACGTCGAGGCGCTGCGGGTCGAGCACGGTCACCCCCTGTTCCAGCAGGCGCTGGGCAATGTTGCGCTGGTGGATGCGTTCGAGTTCGGCCAGCTGCACCTTGCTGTTGACGCCGGCCACTTCCCACTGGGCGGCCGGCTGGGCCGAGACGACCTCGACGCCATCAGCCACGGCCATGGCGACGATGTCGGTCAGGTAGTACTCGCCTTGTGCGTTGCGGTTGTCGAGCTGTCCCAGCCATTTTTTCAGTTGCACGGTCGGCACGACCAGGATGCCGCTGTTGATTTCCTTGATCGCGCGTTCAGCCTCGGTCGCATCCTTTTGCTCGACGATGCGGGTGATGGCGCCATGGGGTCCGCCCGCGCGGACGATGCGTCCGAGACCGGTCGGATCGTCCTGCACCACGGTCAGGATGCCGAGCTTGTCGTTGCCGGCGGCAGCCAGCAGCGCCTGCAGCGAGGCGGCCGTGGTCAGCGGCACGTCGCCGTACAGGATCAGGGTGGGGGCGTTGTCGTCGAGTTCGGGCAGCGCCTGCATGACCGCGTGACCGGTGCCGAGCTGCTGTTCCTGGCGCGCGGTGGCGACCGCTTGCGGCTGCTGCGCCAGCAGCGCCTGCACGGCTGCGCCGCCATGACCATAAATCACGCATACTTTGGACAGGCCGCGACCGCTGCAGACACTGCGCGCCGTGTCGAGCACATGCGCGAGCAGCGGCTTGCCCGCCAGCGGATGCAACACTTTCGGCAAATCCGACTGCATGCGTTTGCCCATGCCGGCGGCCAGGATGACGACGTTTGCATTGACCATATTCGGATTGACTACCTTCGCATCGTTCATGAATACCACTTGGAGAGAGTAAGTTAATGCAAAAGTCTAACATGCCCTCCAGCGCCAGCCGGACGCTGCGCCGCCTTGTCATGATCGCCCTCATAGGGCTGATGGGCCTGGTGGCTGCGTGCAGCTCGCTGCGCCTGGCCTATAACAACGGCGACACCCTGCTGTACTGGTGGCTCGACGGTTACGTCGATCTGAACGCCGATCAGAAGGACTGGGTCAAGAAGGATATCGACAAGCTGTTCCAGTGGCACCGCAAAACCCAGCTCGACGATTACATCCAGATCCTGCAGACGGCCCAGCGCCAGCTGGCCGGCACGCCCACCGTGGCCGATCTGCTCGGCGACTTCGACGACATCAAGCAGCGCACCGAGCGCCTGCTGCTGCAAGCCAAGCCCGAGCTGGCCGACCTGGCGCGCTCGCTGCAACCGGAACAGATCGACACGCTGGAAAAGAAATTTGCGTCCAATCTCGACGATTTCCGCAAGAAGAACATGAAAGGCAGCCGCGAGGATCAGCAGAAATTCCGCTACAAGAAATCGATGGAGCAGTTCGAACTGTGGTTCGGCCGCTTCAGCACCGAGCAGGAAGTGCAGTTGCGCAAGGCATCAGATGCCCGGCCGCTCGACAACGCGCTGTGGCTGGCCGAACGCCAGCGCCGCCAGAACGCCATCCTGGCGCTGGTGCGCAAGGTGCAAAAAGACAAGCTGAGCAAGGAAGCCACGATGGCCCTGATCGACAACCTGATCAAGGACAGCTTCAACCGCCTGGACCAGTCCGAGCACAAGGCCTTCTTCGATGCCTCGGAACAGGGCACGGCCGAGCTGATCCTCACTGCGATCCGCATCGCCACGCCGCAGCAGAAAGCCCATGCCCAGCAGCGCATGCAGGGCTGGATCGGCGACTTCCAGAGCCTGGCCAAGGACGCCCGCTGAGCGGCCCGGCGGGCCGGTCCCGCCACCCCGCGTGGTATACTGCGGCCTTGTAAATCAGTGACTTAGAACAGCGCCACATGCCCAAAAAGCCCGTCAAATCGCCGTCCAAGCCGGCCAAGGTCCCGGTCCACGGTCCCCAGCACAGCAACCAGGTGCGCATCATCGGCGGCCAGTGGAAGCGCACGCCGCTGCCGGTACTGACCGCGCAAGGCCTGCGTCCCACGCCCGACCGCGTGCGCGAAACGGTGTTCAACTGGATCAACCACCAGCGCGACGGCAACTGGGCCGACGCCTGCGTGCTCGACCTGTACGCCGGCAGCGGCGCGCTCGGCTTCGAGGCCGCCAGCCGCGGTGCGCAAGCAGTCACCATGGTGGACATGGCCACGCCAGTCGTGCGCCAGCTCGAAGACATCAAGGCCAAACTGCAGGCCGACAAGGTGACGGTGCTGCGCGGCGACGCGCTGGTGGTGGCGCAAGCGGCCGCCGCCCGCGGTCAGCGATACGACCTGATCTTCCTCGATCCGCCGTACCAGCAGCAATTCATCGAGCGCAGCCTGCCGCTGTGCGCACGCCTGCTCAAGGACGGCGGCCTGGTCTACGCAGAATCGGGCGCGGCACTGGCCTGGCCCGATGGCGACGCGCCGGACTGGATGGCCGGCTGGGAAGTGATCCGCGCCGACAAGGCGGGCATGGTGTTTTATCACCTGCTCCAGGCCAGGCCGGCTGTGGCGTAATGGCCCCCGGTGACTGGCGACCGTCGAACCCTGCACGCTTTTCGGGCATAATGCGCATTCGATAATGGTGCAGTGCAAGGAGACACAATGGTAGTAGCTGTTTATCCGGGAACGTTCGATCCGCTGACCCGGGGTCACGAAGACCTGGTGCGCCGCGCCTCGGGCCTGTTCGACACCCTGGTGGTCGGCGTGGCCGACAGCAAGAACAAGAAACCGTTCTTTTCGCTCGACGAGCGGCTGGCCATTGCCAACGAAGTGCTCGGGCATTATCCCAACGTCAAGGTCGAGAGTTTTTCCGGCCTGCTCAAGGATTTTGTGCGCGCCAACGACGCCCGCGTGATCGTGCGCGGCTTGCGCGCCGTGTCCGACTTCGAATACGAATTCCAGATGGCAGGCATGAACCGCTACCTGCTGCCCGATGTCGAAACCCTGTTCCTGACGCCGTCCGACCAGTACCAGTTCATCTCCGGCACCATCGTGCGCGAGATCGCGGTGCTCGGCGGCGATGTCTCCAAGTTTGTGTTCCCCTCGGTCGATCGCTGGTTGCAGAAGAAAATTGCCGCCACCAAGGCCGATTGAGACGACCAAGAAAGTTCTGTCATGGCCCTAATGATTACCGACGACTGCATCAATTGCGACGTATGCGAGCCCGAGTGCCCGAACGACGCTATCTACATGGGTCCGGAAATTTACGAAATCAATCCCGACAAGTGCACCGAGTGCGTCGGTCACTTCAGCGAACCGCAGTGCCAGCAGGTGTGCCCGGTCAGCTGCATTCCGTTCAACCCCGCGTGGCGCGAGACGGAACAGCAGCTGATGGAGAAATTCGAACGTCTGCAGGCCAGCAAGCCTTAATATTCCAGGCCGCCCTCGGGACGCCCGGGTTTGACGGCCAGTTTCACGGCCAGTGCGATGGCGCGTGCACTGCCCACCAGCAGCGGCTTGAACAGCAGCGCCAGCGCTGCCGCCGCAGCGATCCCCAGCGCCAGCATCAGCGCGGCAAGCGGGGAACAGGCATCAACGAGGTCGATCAGAGTGGACATGACGGGGCCGGACATTTAGAATCAGCCTCAATATAGTGCAGCGCAACATATGCGGCCAATTTAGTTCTCCGATAACAATTATGCGTCTGGTGAATGGAGCGGCATAATTGGCGTATGATGGCTGCATCCCATCCTCCATTTCCCGACCCCGAGCCACCATGAGCTTTCTGACGCTGGACTTGAACTTGTTACGCGTCTTCGACGCCGTGATGACAGAACAAAATCTGACACGCGCCGCCGGCCACCTGGCCATGACCCAGCCGGCCGTCTCGAACGCCATCAAGCGCTTGCGCGAGAGCCTCGGCGACGAGTTGCTGATCCGCACCGCCTACGGCGTCAAACCCACGCCGCGCGCCGAAGCGCTGTGGCCGTCCGTGCGCAGCGCGCTGGCCAGCCTGGAAGCGGCCGTGGCGCCGGAAACCTTCGATGTCTCGGCCGCCCACGCCACCTTCCGCCTGGCCATGGCCGACGCCACTGCCGCGATGTGGCTGCCTTCCCTGATGCGCTCGATCGAACGCGAAGCGCCGGGCGTCAACGTGCGCATGATGCCGCTGACCACGCGCGAACCGCGGCCGATGCTGTTGCGCGGCGATATCGACCTGGCAGTGGGCTTTTTTCCCGGCGTGGCAGCGCAGCTGTCGTATGAAACCGGCTCGCCGATCCGCCACGAGCGCCTGTACTCGGGACAATATGTGTGCGTGATGCGGCGCGAACATCCGCTGGCCAAGGGCGAACTCAATCTCGATAACTATTGCAAGGCCAACCACTTGCTGGTCAGCTTCTCGGGCCGCGCCCACGGCCTGGTCGACGAGGCGCTGGCGCAGCTGCAGCGCGAACGGCGGATTTTGCTGACCGTGAACCAGTTCTTCACGGCCGGCCGGGTGGTGGCCAATTCCGACCTGATCACCGTGCTGCCGCGCCACCTGATCGCCTCCACCGGCATGACCGATGCGCTGATCTGGAAAGAATTGCCGTTCCAGCTGCCGGCCGTCCACCTCGACATGCTGTGGCACGAACGCGACGCCCGCAGCCCGGCCCACAAGTGGCTGCGCCTGCACCTGGAAGGGATGAACCAGGGCGCAGCGCGGGCGGCGACTGCCGCCAAGAAGGATGCGGCGTAAGCACGACACTGGATGCCCGCCTGCGCGGGCATGACGATTTTCATGCCACGGACCTTGGCGCCGTCATGCCCGCGCAGGCCGGCATGCAATCCCTGCCGGCTACACGCTCGAGCGGTAGCCGATCCGGAACCCGCCCCAATGCTTGCCATCGACATAAATCGGCGCCGACAGGTCATGCATCACTTCCCCCGTATCGCGCTTATAGGTCTGTAGCAGGAACGGCCGGGTATTGGATCCGCAACGCTTGCCGGTGCGGTCGCTGAAGATGCGCTTGGTGCGGTTGTTGACGATGTCGACGTCGTAATTGCCGGTCAGCGGCTGCGAGAATTTCTTGTTGTGGGTCGGGAAATAACCATTGTTGTCCACCGCCCCCGCATAGGCCAGCTGCGGCATTGCTGCCAGCAAGCCTTCCTGCAGGGGAGGGAGCACGCGGTCGGTAAAATCGTCGAAGCGGGTCTTGTGCTTGGGCGGGTCGGTGTGCGGGATGGCCGTGTAGGTGCGGTCGAACAGCGCCTCGCGCGTGATCTGGCCCGAGCGGATCGCTGCCTCGAACAGCTTGCTCACGGCGCGGGCGGCGTCCTGGGCAGCGGTGCGGATCGCGTCGTGCGACGTCTCGATGGCCGATTCGCCGAGCGCGCCCGTGATCAGCTCGGCGCGCTCGGCCAGCGCCATGGCCGAGCTGGCAGCGCGCGGCAATTCCTTTTCGGTCGAGAGCAGGCTGTCGCGGATGCTGGCAATCGCAGCGGCGATCTCGTCGGTCGTGGCCACGTGGTCGCGCGAGGCGCGCGCAATTTCGCCGATTTCCGTTTCCGACACGCTCGAGGAGCGCTCGATATTGCCGAGCAGGCCATGCACGGTTTCGACATTGCCGGCCGCCTCGCTCACGCGCGTGGTCAGCGCGTGCATGCCGGTGGCGGCGCGCTCGGCCTGCTGGTTGATCTCGCGCACCATGGTGCTGATTTCATCCGTCGCTTCCTTGGTACGCAGCGCCAGCTGGCGCACCTCGCTGGCCACCACGGCAAAGCCGCGCCCCTGTTCGCCGGCGCGGGCGGCCTCGATGGCGGCATTGAGCGCCAGCAGGTTGGTGCGGGCGGAAATGTCGCTGATTGCTTCCGTAAAACCGTAGATCTTGCGCGAATTGGTTTGCAGGCCCGTCATCAGGGCCGCGGCCGCCTGGGCGTCGTGGCGCGCGGTGCGGATCCGCTGCAGGCCGGTGTCGGCCTCGGCGCGGCCGGTGACGGTTTCGCCACGCACCTGGGTGGCGATCTTTGCGGCGCGCTCGGCGTTGGCAGCGATGCGCTCGGTGGTGGCAGCGTTTTGCGCCGAGCTGTGGGCGATGCCGCCGGCGGTGCCGACGTCGAGTTCGATCTTCTTCTTGACCGAATCGACGAAGTACGAGGTTTCGGCTGCGCCGATCATGATGGCGTCGATTTCTTCGCCGACCGTGTGGGCGAACTGGCGCACGCCGCCGTCGTCGCTGTTCTGGCGCGCCGCATACCAGGCGATGGCAGCACCGGCCAAAGCAGCCGGCGCCGCCGTCCACGCCAGCGACGCGCTGTCGCCGGCCAGCCCCTGGCACAGATAAGCGAGGGCAGTGCCGCCCACCGTCGCACCCAGTATCCACAATCCACGCTGCACCAACTTGTGTTGCAAATGACTCATGTCTGCCTCCGCCGCTGCGTTCAGCCCGCCGGGTGCACCGCTACGCTGGCAGCGCCCGGATTTAATTTATCGCTAGCACTATTTTATCGGTAACTTGGTGGTATTCTTGACTTCTTCCATGACCGCGTAGGTATGGGTTTCGCGCACGCCTTTTTGCAGCAGGGTCTTGCCGAGGAATTCGCGATAAGCGGCCATGTCCTTGACGCGGGCCTTGACCAGGTAGTCGAAACCGCCGGCCACCATGTGACACTCGAGCACTTCGGGAATCACTTGGACGCTGTGCTTGAAGGCGTCGAAGACTTCGGGTGTGGTGCGGTCGAGCACCACCTCGATGAACACGAGCAGGGAGACGTCGAGCAACTGGGGGTTGAGTTGCGCGGTGTACCCCATGATATAGCCGGACTCGTGCAACTTGCGCACGCGCTCCAGGCACGCCGCCGGCGACAGGTTCACGCGCGCGGCCAGCTCGACGTTGCTGATGCGACCATCGCTCTGCAACTCCATCAGGATTTTCTTGCTGATCTTGTCTAACATTCGAGAGCACTCCCAAATAAATATTATTTGGTTAAATTGTCTCACCAAAAACAATCTATTGCTAGTCCCGTGTAATACCAGAATTAATCCGAAAGAATACACTTTACAATCGAATCATCGGCAGTTCACAGATTCGTTCCCCGGAATCACCCTGTTCACGCTCTCAAGCCATGTGCTTGCAGGGCGTGTTTTTGTAAGTGGACCGCTTTCATTCAAACTTGAAAGTATTTTCATGCACGCAGCAGAACCCACCGTTTTCACCCCTTTCGCAGCATTGCAAGCCGAGATGCTGCGCGATCCCAGCCCGTTGCGCGCCGCCGTGACGGCCGCCTGGCGCCGCGATGAAACCAGCGCCGTGCAGTGGCTGCTGGGCCAGATCGCCGGTCACGACGACACCAGTGTCGAGCAGGCGCGCCAGCTGGCCCACAAGCTCGTCAGCGCGGTGCGCCAGCAGCGCACGCGCGCGTCCGGCGTGGACGCCCTGATGCACGAGTTTTCGCTGTCGTCGGAAGAGGGGGTAGCGCTGATGTGCCTGGCCGAAGCACTGTTGCGGATTCCCGACAATGCCACGGCCGATCGCCTGATCGCCGACAAGATCAGCAAGGGCGACTGGCGCAAACACCTGGGCGAGTCGCCGTCGCTGTTCGTCAATGCCGCCACCTGGGGCTTGCTGATCACCGGCAAGCTGGTCTCGACCAGCAGCGAGTCGGGCCTGGGCTCGGCCCTGACCAAGCTGATCTCAAAAGGCGGCGAACCGCTGATCCGCAAGGGCGTCGACCTGGCCATGCGCATGCTGGGCAACCAGTTCGTCACGGGCCAGACCATCGGCGAAGCGATCAAGAACGGCCAGGCCAACGAAGCGCGCGGCTACCGCTATTCGTACGACATGCTGGGCGAGGCGGCACTGACCGAGCAGGATGCCAAGAATTACTATGCCTCGTATGAGACCGCCATCCACGCGATCGGCAAGGCGTCGAACGGCCGCGGCATCCGCAACGGCCCCGGCATCTCCGTCAAATTGTCGGCGCTGCACCCGCGCTACAGCCGCGCCCAGCGCGAGCGCGTGATGACCGAACTGCTGCCGCGCGTGCGCGCGCTGGTGTTACTCGCCAAGCAATACGACATCGGCCTCAACATCGATGCCGAGGAAGCCGACCGCCTCGAGCTGTCGCTCGACCTGATGGAAGCGCTGGCCCACGATCCGGCGCTGGCCGGCTTCGAGGGCATCGGCTTCGTGGTGCAGGCCTACCAGAAGCGCTGCCCGTTCGTGATCGACTACCTGATCGACCTGGCCCGCCGCAGCGGCCGCAAGTTCATGGTGCGGCTGGTCAAGGGCGCCTACTGGGATGCGGAAATCAAGCGCGCCCAGGTCGACGGCATGGCCGGCTACCCGGTCTATACGCGCAAGGTGTACACCGATGTGTCGTACCTGGCGTGCGCCCAGCGCCTGCTGGCCGCCACCGGCGTGATCTACCCGCAGTTCGCCACCCACAACGCGCAAACCCTGTCCACCATCTACACCTGGGCCAAGCGCGACGGCGTCACCGACTACGAATTCCAGTGCCTGCACGGCATGGGCGAGTCGCTGTACGACCAGGTGGTCGGCAAGGATAACCTCGACAAGCCGTGCCGCATCTACGCGCCGGTCGGCACCCACGAAACGCTGCTGGCCTACCTGGTGCGCCGCCTGCTGGAAAACGGCGCCAACTCGTCGTTCGTCAGCCAGATCGTCGACGAAGCCATCCCGGTCGAGGCGCTGATCAAGGACCCGATCGCCCAGGCGCGCGCGCAGGGCGGCGCCCCGCACCCGGCCATCGCGCTGCCGTCGGCCATGTTCGGCGCCAGCCGCAGGAATTCGGCCGGCATTGACCTGGCCAACGACGACGTGCTGCGCGAGATCGCCGCCGCCCTGGCGACGCCACGCAGCTGGCGCGCCATGCCGCTGCTGGCCGGCGGCGTCTCGGCCGGCCAGCCGGAGCAACACATCACCAACCCGGCCCAGCGCGCCGACGTGGTGGGCCAGCTGGTCGAAGCGACCGCGGCCGACGTGGAATCGGCGCTGATCGCTGCCAGCCACTACGCGATGGACTGGCAGACCACGGAACCGGCCGCGCGCGCTGCCGCGCTCGACCGCGCCGCCGACCTGTTCGAGGCGAACGCCATGGAACTGATGACGCTGGCCATCCGCGAAGCAGGCAAGTCGCTGCCCAATGCTGTTGCCGAACTGCGCGAGGCGGTCGATTTCCTGCGCTACTACGCAGCCGAAGTGGCCGGCGCCCCCAACGGGCTGGCGCTCGGTCCCGTCACCTGCATCAGCCCGTGGAACTTCCCGTTGGCGATCTTCACGGGCCAGCTGGCTGCTGCGCTGGCAGCCGGCAACGTGGTGCTGGCCAAGCCGGCCGAGCAGACGCCGCTGATCGCCTACCGCGCGGTGGAGCTGCTCCATGAAGCGGGCATTCCACGCGCCGCGCTGCAGTTCCTGCCGGGCCGCGGCGAAGTGGTGGGCGCGGCCCTGACGGCCGATGCACGCGTAAAAGGCGTGATCTTCACCGGCTCGACCGAGGTGGCCCAGCTGATCAACCGCACATTGGCCAAACGCGCCGCGCTCGAGCACTGCGACATCCCGCTGATCGCCGAGACCGGCGGCCAGAATGCCATGATCGTCGATTCGTCGGCCTTGCCCGAGCAGGTCGTGCAGGATGCGATCTCGTCGGCGTTCGACAGCGCCGGCCAGCGCTGCTCGGCATTGCGCGTGCTGTTCCTGCAGGAAGACATCGCCGAAAAGACCATCCACATGCTCAAGGGCGCGATGCAGGAACTCAGGGTCGGCAGCCCGGACCGCCTGGTGACCGACATCGGCCCCGTGATCGACGCCGAAGCGCAGGCCAACCTGCTGGCCCACATCAACAAGCTCAAGGGCACGGCGGTCGACTACTTCTCGCTCGACCTGCCGTCCCACGTGATCACGGCCGGCACCTTCGTGCCGCCGACGGTGCTGGAAATCCGCGCGCTGGCCGAGCTCACGCACGAAGTGTTCGGCCCGGTCCTGCACGTGATCCGCTACCGCCGCGCCGATCTGCCCAAGCTGGTCGCGCAGATCAATGCCTCCGGTTACGGCCTGACCCTGGGCGTGCACTCGCGCATCGATGAAACCATCGACTACATCACCAGCCATGCCCACGTCGGCAATATCTATGTGAACCGCAACATCGTCGGCGCCGTGGTGGGCGTGCAGCCGTTCGGCGGCGAAGGCAAGTCGGGCACCGGTCCCAAGGCCGGCGGTCCGCTGTACCTGAAACGGCTGCAACGCAATGCCGTGCTTGCCGCCACGCAGCACCAGGCGCTGCCAGCGCTCGATGCGCTGGCCGCCTGGGCCAGCCAGCATGACCAGCAGCGCCTGGCGGCACTGGTCGCGCAATACGCCCGCACCAGCATGCTGGGCACGGTGACCGCGCTGCCGGGACCGACCGGCGAGCGCAACACGCTGGCCCTGCAGCCGCGCGGCGCCGTGCTGTGCGCGGCTGCCACGCAGCCGGCGCTGCTCAACCAACTGGCGGCAGTGCTCGCCACCGGCAATACCGCGCTGCTCTCGCCCGAGGCAGCCGGCCTGGTGCCGACCGACCTGCCGGCCACCGTCAGGGACCAGATCGGTCGTGCCGGCGACGGCGTCGACGGCCCGTTCCAGGTGGCGCTGGTGGAATCGTCGCTGGCCGCCGCCCTGCACCCGCGCCTGGCGGCCCGGGAAGGGGCCCTGGCAAGCCTGATCGACACCAACGGCGAGGAGGGCATCTCCCTGTGGCGCCTGCTCGCCGAACGCGCGCTGTGCGTCAACACCACCGCAGCGGGCGGCAATGCCAGCCTGATGACGTTATCGGCGTAAAAAAACCTGCTGACAACCATCGAGGCCGGCTTATGCCGGCCTTTTTTTGTGCGCAATCATTGCCACCCCGCGCAGGCGCGTATCGAATTCAAGCTTTGCAAAAATTTTCCAGCACCTGGTACGCGTAGCGCGACGCCACGGTCTCGATAAAATGCAAAAAGTCGACCGCCGCGTCATCGTTGGCGTTGTCGGAAATGGTGCGGATCACGGCAAACGGTATGCCCAGCTCGACACACACCTGCGCCACGGCTGCGCCTTCCATTTCCACCGCCAGCAAGTCGGGCAGGGCGGTCTTCAGCGCCACCAGCTGCTGCCGACGGCCGATGAACTGGTCGCCGCTGGCAATCAGGCCCCGGTGCACGCGCGTGGTCCTGGCAGCTGCGGCGGCCAGCCGTTCGGTCAGGGCCAGGTCGGTGGCAAAGCGCGTCAGTCCCGTCAGCGGCACCTCGAAACGGGGAAACAGCGGCGACGCATCGATATCGTGCTGGACCAGGCTGTCGGCCACCACGATATCGCCGATGTGCACGTCTTTATCGCCGCTGCCGGCAACGCCGGTGAAGACGATGTGGGTAACACCGAACTTTTCCACAAGGATGGTGGCAGTCATGGCGGCGGCAACCTTGCCGATACGCGACAGGACGCACACAGCGTCGATTTCCCACAGGGTCCCTGTGGTGTACTCCCGCATGCCGTGCACGCGCCTGGCGGGGCTCTGAAGGGCTTCCAGCACCCCCTGCTGTTCTTCGGCCAGGGCGCTGATGATTCCAAGACGCATAGTTTTCCTTTGTTTTGATCGCCACGATGCGCTTTTTGTTGTGGACAGCACGTCGCTTGTCCACAGCGGGCAGCGTGAACACGTCGATTTTAAGGCGTTTTTTGCCTGCAGAACGTGCGCTGGAGGGCGAGCAGGCGCGCTATCGCGGCGCTTGCGCCGGATTTGCGGGGTGCGGGGCTTGCCACGGCTTTTGGTTGTTTACAAAGAATTTATATAAAATAATAGTAGTAGTAAACGCGCTCAAAGCTGTGGATAAAGTCTGTATACGTTTACGAATCAGCTGTTTACAACTTTCATAAACAGGCGCATAAGCGCTGTACCGGTTGCAGGACAATTTCTGCATAAAATATCGGGCAACGATCAAGTCAGCGCTTAGTCACATCGATCCTTGTGGATATCCAGAGCGTTATCCACAGAAGCATAGATTTGATAACGGTTTTTGCCGTTTTCCTTGGCTGCATACATGGCCTGATCGGCGTTTTTCATGAGCGTGTCCACATCGTGACCGTCTTGCGGGTAGATGGCGATGCCGATGCTGCTGGAAATCTCGGCGCGCTGGGCGCCATCGCCGCCGAGATCGAACGGCGTACTCATCTGTTTCAGGATTTCGCGGGCAGTGCGGGTGACGTCGGCGGGGTTGTGCAGTTCGCCCAGGACGGCGATGAATTCGTCGCCACCAAGCCTGGCCACCACGTCGGTGCCGCGCGTCGAGGTCGTCAGCCTGGCGGCCACTTGCTTGAGCAGCAGGTCGCCGCTGTCGTGACCCATGGTGTCGTTGACTTCCTTGAAGCGGTCGAGATCGACGAACAGCACGGCCATCGGCAGCCGCGAGCGGTCCGATTTGCGCATTTCCTGGCGCAGCCGCTCGTAAAACATGCGCCGGTTGGGCAAGCCGGTCAGATTATCGAAGTTGGCCTGGCGCCAGATCCGCTCTTCGGTCGCCTTTTTTTCCGTCACGTCGCTGAGCAGCGCCACGTAGCGGAACGGGTGGCCAAAATCGTCGTGCACGGTATCGAAACGGATTTGCGCCAGGTATTCCGTGCCATCCTTGTGCCGGTGCCACACTTCGCCGTTCCACTGGCCTGTCTCGCGGATGGTGTTTGCCATGTCGGCAAAAAATTCCACCCCTTCGCGCCCGGCCGTCAATTCATAGCTGCGGCGCCCGATCACCTCCTGTTCGGTATAGCCGCTCAGCTGTGAAAATGCCGGATTGACGGTCAGGATGCGACCGGCAGCATCGGTCACCATCATCGCCTCGCCGATGTTATGGAACAGCAGGGCCGACAATTTCATCGATTCCTGGTTGGCACGCAAGCGTTGTTCCATGTCGCGGCTCTCGCCCAGCAGCGCACGGATGCGCAACTCGCGTTCTTCCTGGCGCGCATAGGTGCGCAATATGTATGCACCGCATATCGTCATCAGCAGTAACAGGCAGACCAGGCCGGCCCCGGCCACCAGGTAACTGCGGTCGCGCTGGCGCACGGCTTCGGCGTCGCTGCTGCCGACCAGCATCACCAGCGGATACCGGTCGAACACCCGGTAGCTGTAAATACGGTGCAGCCCGTCTATCAGGCCCACCGCCTTGTAGGTGCCGGCGGGCGCCTTGGCGATTTCGCGGAACAGCTGGCTGTTGGAGAGATCGCGCGCGAACGACTGTTCGAACATCGGCGAGCGCGCGATCACCCTGCCGTCGCGGTAGAGCAGGGTGATCGACATATCGGCCGAAAAGCGCGAATTGTCGAACAGCGCCGCATAGCGCTTGACGTCGAGCGGCGCCAGCAGCACACCGATGAATTCGCCCTTGGCATTTTCCACGCGGCGGCTGACAAAAAACAGCCTGGTCCCCGTGTATTTGCCGACGACCGGCGCGCCGATGAACGGCTGGTTGCCATGGCGGTTGTCGCGGTGGACCTTGAAATAGTCGCGCTCGGCGTAGTTCTGGTTGCGGATGTCGAGGTCGAGCGAGGTGGCCACCACATTGCCCTCGGTATCGAGAAAGGTGAGCCAGTAATCGACATTGAAATTGGCAGCGCGCGCCGACAGCAGGTCGGCAATGGCGGCAGGCGAGGGATGCTGGGTACTCGGCAATACCTTGATGGCGTTGGCAATGCCGAACATGGCCAGGTCCACCGATTGCAATGCATGCAAGACATAGGCTTCCATCGCCTTGACGTAATGGTCGGTCTGGCTTTGCATGGCCTGTTCGCGTTCGACATACGACGTCCGTACCTGCGTCACCACCACCGTGATGGCCAGCGCTGCCGTCAACAACAGGCCGGTCAGCAGGCGACGGCGAAAACGCAGGTAGGCAGGCGAGCGCGGGGGATTAGGCATGGATGACAGGCAGTCTCCGACACGGTGGTGAGGTTGGGCACTTCGTTGTCTTGCACAAAATCGAGTATAGGGGGAAAGATGGGCTTTGGGGGTGGAGCGCGCGGCGGCGCTTGCTCTGGTTTACTCTAAAAGATGTATATAAAGAATAGTAGTAGTTGTTTACGTGAACACTATTCTGTGGATAAGTCCCCAATTCGGCATCAAATCATGTGTTTACGCGCTGTAGAACCGGGCGCGTAAACTGTGTATGTGGACAGGCACTTTTTTTGGATAAAAAACGGCGTCCCCAGAAAATTTTTGTTTACGCACATTTCACACCTGTGGATATCCATATGCTTATCCACACGGCTAGGCAGTGCTGTGGCGGACCGTATTGCGCCGGTTCCGTCTCCGCAAAAAGCAGCCGAACGCGTCAATAAACCCTTGCCACGGAACGGTGTCTGGCTAGATCCAGATCAAAAATTCAACGTATTTTTACTATATTGTTGGTCAAATTGTTACTGTGTATGATCGGTAAAAAAGGCGGTACCTTGCAGATCGATACAAGGAGACACGATGTCCGGCTTTATCCTGGAAACACAGTCGCTGACCAAGCAATTCCGCGGATTTACCGCTGTCAGCGACGTCAATCTTCGTGTCCGGCGGGGCCATATCCACGCCCTCATCGGTCCCAACGGCGCCGGCAAAACCACCTGTTTTAACTTGCTCACCAAGTTTCTGGCGCCCACGTCCGGGCGCATCCTGTTCAACGACCAGGACATCACCGCCGCCCGGCCGGCGCACATTGCGCGCCTGGGGGTGATCCGCTCGTTCCAGATGTCTGCCGTGTTTCCGCACCTGACCGTGCTGCAAAACGTGCGCATCGGCCTGCAGCGCCAGCTCGGCACCAGCTTCCATTTCTGGCAAAGCGACCGCAAACTGAGCGCCCTCGACGGCCGCGCCATGGCGTTGCTGGCCGAAGTGGACCTGGCCGGACTGGCCGACACCGTCACGGTCGATCTGCCGTACGGGCGCAAACGCGCGCTCGAAATTGCCACCACGCTGGCCATGGAACCGGCGCTGATGCTGCTCGACGAACCGACCCAGGGCATGGGCCACGAAGACGTGCACCGCGTGACCGAGCTGATCAGGAAAGTGGCGGCCGGGCGCACCGTCCTGATGGTCGAGCACAACATGAAGGTGGTGGCCGGCATCTGTGACCGCATCTCGGTGCTGCAGCGCGGCTGCATGCTGGCCGAAGGCACGTATGCCGAGGTGTCGCGCAATCCCCAGGTCATGCAAGCGTACATGGGGTCGGAGACGGGCTCGGAGGCGGGCGCGGGATTGCAGGCGGCCGGGGTGCACTGATGCACGCCGCGCTCGATATCAGCGGACTGCACGCCTGGTACGGCGAGTCGCACATCCTGCACGACGTCCGCCTGCAGGTGCAGACGGGGGAGGTGGTGACCCTGCTCGGGCGTAACGGCGCCGGCCGCACGACCACCTTGCGCGCCATCCTGGGGCTGACCGGCACGCGCAAGGGCTCGATCAAGGTCAACGGCGTCGAAGCCATCGGCCTGCCGACGCACCGCATCGCCCATCTGGGCGTGGGCTACTGCCCCGAAGAGCGCGGGATTTTCGCCTCGCTGTCCACCGAGGAAAACCTGCTATTGCCGCCGCAACTGGCCGGTGGCCGGCAAGGCATGGCGCTGACCGACATCTATGCGATGTTCCCCAACCTGCTGGAACGCCGGCACAGCCAGGGCACCCGGCTGTCGGGCGGCGAACAGCAGATGCTGGCCGTGGCGCGCATCCTGCGCACCGGCGCGCGGCTGCTGCTGCTCGACGAAATCTCGGAAGGGCTGGCGCCCGTCATCGTGCAAGGCCTGGCGCGCATGATCGAAACCCTCAAGGCCAGCGGTTACACCATCGTCATGGTGGAACAGAATTTCCGGTTTGCCGCCCCGCTGGCCGACCGGTTCTACGTGATGGAACACGGTCAGATCGTCGAGACCTTCGTTGCATCCGAACTCAGCGCCAAGATGCCAGTGTTGACCGAGCTTCTCGGCGTCTAGTCCATCCTTGTATCGACACCACGGGAGACATCATGAAACGCAAAGTACTCGTCAGCGCCTGCGCGCTGTGCCTGGCGCATGGCGCGCAGGCGCAAATATCGGGCGACACCATCAAGATCGGCATGATCACCGATATGTCCGGGCTCTACACCGACATCGACGGCACCGGCGGCGCCGAAGCGATCAAGATGGCGATCGCCGACGCCGGCGTGGTCGTCGCCGGCAAGAAGGTCGAATTCATCTCGGCCGACCACCAGAACAAGGCCGACATCGCAGCCTCCAGGGCGCGCGAATGGTTCGACCAGCAGGGCGTGGACATGCTGATCGGCGGCACCAATTCCGGCGCCAGCCTGGCCATGGCCAAGGTGGCGGCGGAAAAGAAAAAAGTCTTCATGGCGATCGGCGCCGGTTCGGCCCGGCTTACCAACGAAGAATGCACGCCGTACACGGTGCACTATGCCTACGACACCATCGCCCTGGCGCGCGGCACCGGCGGCGCCATCGTCAAGCAGGGCGGCAAGAACTGGTATTTCCTCACTGCCGATTACGCGTTCGGCCAGTCGCTGGAAAAGGATACGGCCGACGTGGTCAAAGCAGCCGGCGGCAAGGTGCTCGGTGCGGTCAAACACCCGCTGTCGGCGTCCGACTTTTCCTCGTTCCTGTTGCAGGCGCAAGCGTCTGGCGCGCAGATCCTGGGCCTGGCCAATGCCGGCGGCGACGCCATCAACGCCATCAAGGCGGCCAACGAATTTGGCCTCACCAAAAAGATGAAGCTGGCCGGCCTGCTCATCTTCATCAACGATGTGCACTCGCTGGGCCTCAATCTGACCCAGGGCATGTACCTGACCGATGGCTGGTACTGGGACCAGAACGACGACACCCGCGCCTGGTCCAAGCGCTACGTGGCCAGGATGAAAAAATCGCCGTCGATGCTGCAGGCGGCCGACTATTCCGCTGCCGCCCAGTACCTGAAGGCCGTCAAGGCCACCGGTACCGACGATGCCGACAAGGTCATGGCCTGGCTCAAGGCCAATCCGGTCAACGACATGTTTGCCAGGAACGGCGTGGTCCGTCCCGACGGCCGCATGGTGCACGACATGTATCTGATGGAAGTGAAAAAGCCGTCGGAATCGAAATATCCGTGGGATTACTACAAGGTAGTGGCCACCATCCCCGGCAGCCAGGCGTACGCGACCAAGGCGGAAACCAAGTGCAGCCTGTGGAAATGACGCGATGGACATCCTCGGCCGTCCCCTGACCGTGTGGTTGAGCCAGCTGATGCTGGGACTTGTCAACGGCTCGTTCTACGCGATGCTGTCGCTGGGCCTGGCCGTGATTTTCGGCTTGCTCAATGTGATCAATTTTTCCCATGGCGCGCTCTACATGATGGGCGCGTTCGTGGCCTGGATGGGGATGACTTATTTTGGCCTCAGTTACTGGGCGATGTTGCTGCTGGCGCCGCTGACCGTGGGCCTGTTCGGGGTGATCGTGGAAAAGACCATGCTGCGCTGGCTCTACAAGCTCGACCACCTGTACGGCCTGCTGCTGACGTTTGGCATCACCTTGCTGCTCGAAGGCGTGTTCCGCTCGTTTTACGGCGTCTCCGGTCAGCCGTTCCAGACCCCGGACGCGCTGGCCGGGGCCACCGACCTCGGCTTCATGGTCATGCCGCATTACCGCGCCTGGGTGGTGGTGGCGTCGCTGACCGTATGCCTGGCGACGTGGTACGTGATCGAAAAGACCAAGCTCGGCGCCTATCTGCGCGCCGGTACCGAAAATCCCAAGCTGGTCGAAGCGTTCGGCGTCAACGTGCCGCGGATGGTCACGCTCACCTACGGCTTCGGTGTCGCATTGGCGGGATTTGCCGGCGTGCTGGCTGCGCCCATCATCCAGGTCCAGCCGCTGATGGGGCAGAACCTGATCATTGTCGTGTTCGCGGTCGTGGTCATCGGCGGCATGGGATCGATCATGGGGGCCATCCTGACCGGTCTCGGGCTGGGCGTGATCGAGGGCTTGACCAAGGTGCTGTATCCGGAATTTTCCTCGACGGTGGTGTTCCTGGTGATGATCGTGGTGTTGCTGCTGCGACCGGCCGGACTGTTTGGCAAAGAAAAATAAGGCGATCCCATGAACAAGACCTTCGCGTATTCCCTGGCCCTGGCCATCGCCGTGGCGGCGCCGCTGATCGGCTACCCGGTGTTCCTGGCCAAGCTGCTGTGCTTTGCGCTGTTTGCCTGTGCCTTCAACCTGTTAATCGGATTCACCGGCCTGCTGTCGTTCGGCCACGCGGCGTTTTTCGGCGGCGCCGGCTACGTGGTGGGCAATGCGCTCAAGGTGTGGGGCTGGCCGGTGGAGCTGAGCCTGGCCATGGGCGTGGTCACCGGCGCCGCGCTGGGCCTGGTGATGGGTGGCCTGGCGATACGTCGTCAGGGCATTTATTTTGCCATGATCACGCTGGCCCTGGCGCAGATGGTGTTTTTTATCGCGTTGCGCGCCGGCAGTTTTACTGGCGGTGAAGATGGTTTGCAGGGCGTCCCCCGCGGCAGCATATTGGGCATGTTCGATCTGAGCAACGACCTGCTGCTGTACTTCTTCGTGCTGGCGCTGGCGGTCGCCGCGTTTGCGCTGATCGTGCGGACCGTGCATTCGCCGTTCGGCCAGGTGCTGATCGCGATCAAGGAAAACGAGCCGCGCGCGGTCTCGCTCGGCTACGACGTGGACCGGTACAAGCTGCTGGCGTTCGTACTGTCGGCGGCGCTGGCGGGACTGGCCGGCGGCCTCAAGGTGCTGGTGCAGGGCTTCGAGACCCTGACCGATGTGCACTGGACCATGTCCGGCCTGGTGGTATTGATGACCTTGGTAGGCGGCATGGGCACGCTGGCCGGTCCCGTCCTCGGAGCGCTGGTCATCATCCTGCTCGAAAACAAGCTCGGCGATTGGGGACTTTCGCTGTCGTCGGCCACCGGCATCGCGTGGTTTGCCACGATCGGCGAGGCCGTCAACATGGTGGTGGGCTTGATCTTCATCATCTGTGTGCTGGCGTTCCGGCGCGGCATCGTCGGCGAATTGTTGGCGTGGACCCGCAAAAAGCGGGTTGCCTCGGCGGCATAGGCTGCCCACTGCATGACGCAACACAGACGCCGGGCGTTCTGCCCGGCGCTTTCCGTTCGGACAGGGTAAATTTTTCCGGCTGAGGCTGGAGAAATTTTTTTGTCCAATCCCTTTCAACTGGAGGATGACCATGCATACCAAGAAACTCGTCACGGCCGTGTCGGCCGCGATTGCCACCATGACGGCCATGACCCTGGCCGGTTGCGGCCACCACCATCACGGCGATCATGGCGAACCCAACCAGGCGCCGTCCTATCTGCGCGACATCAGCGTCGCCACCTACGACGGCGTCTCCGACGACTTGCTGACCGGCGGGCTGGGCGCGTCAGGGCTGACTGCCGCCGCGCCGGCGCCTGGCTATGCCGACCCACTCAATCCCACGCCGGCCGAGCTGCGTCGCAATGCCATTTATTTCAATTACCGGGCCATCGCCGACGTCAACCCCACTGCCGGCTACGGCCGCTTGTACGGTCCCAATGTCGATATCAACGGCGTCCCTACCACCGGCGAAGGCAAGATCCCCGGCACCGAGTACATCGCCTATGCCGACGATGGCAGCGGCAAGCAGAACGTGACGGTGATGGTGCAGATACCGGACAGTTTCGATGTCGCCAACCCGTGCATCATCACCGGCGCCTCGAGCGGCTCGCGTGGGGTGTATGGCGCGATCGCAACGTCGGGCGAGTGGGGTCTCAAGCATAAGTGCGCAGTCGCGTACACCGACAAGGGGACCGGTACCGGCCTGTACACGTTCGATGATGACAGCGTCAACCTGCGCAACGGCGTGCGGGCACCACGCGCGACGGCCGGCAAAAATGCCAATTTCATGCCCAACGTTTCCGATGCCGAGCGCGCTGCCTTTGCTGCCGCCTATCCGGGTCGTATTGCTTTCAAGCATGCGCACTCGCAGCAAAATCCGGAAAAGGACTGGGGCACGCACGTGCTGCAATCGGTGGAATTTGCGCTGTATGCGCTCAACGACAAGTTTGGCGAGATGAGCAAGGATGGCAAGGGGCGTCGCGTGCGCTTCACACCGCGCAACACGATCACGATCGGCTCGAGCATTTCCAACGGTGGCGCTGCGGCCCTGCTGGCAGCCGAGCAGGACCGCAAGGGCTTGATCACCGGCGTGGCCGTGAGCGAACCGCAGATTCAGCCCCGGGACGCCAGCAGTTACGTGGTCCGCCAGAACGGCGTCCCGGTGACGGGGCAGGGCAAATTGCTGATCGACTATTCCACCTATGCGGCCCTGTACCAGCCGTGCATCGCCGCCACCGCCGCCACGGCCGGCCGCTGCACCGCACTGGCAGCCAAGGGCCTGCTGACCGGGACCGACCTGGCTGCCCAGCAGCTCGATGCACGGGCCAGGCTGCGCGCCTATGGCTGGCTGGCGGAGTCCGATCCGTTGCAGGCAACTTATGCACCGATCAACGTGCTGGTGGCCGTGACCTACACCTTTGCCTATGGCCGTTTCGCCCCGACCGACAAGGTGTGCGGCTTTACCTTTGCGCCGGTCGATGCTGCCGGCATGCCCACCAGCTTTACCCCCGCGCAAAGGGCAAGCAGCTTCGCGACCCAGAACGGCATCATCGGCACGCCGATCTATGAAGATTCGGTCGGCGGTGCGCGCGCCTACGCGGTTGGCATATCGCCCAGCAGCAACCTGGCCGACCAGTCGCTCGACGGCTTCCTGTGCCTGCGCGCGCTGGCCACCGGCATCGATCCCGTCACCGGCAACAAGTTGAGCGGCAACTTGGCCGAGCAAAGTGCCCGGGTCCGCCAGGGCGCTGCCGAGGTGGTGGCAAATGGCAAGTTGAACGGCAAGCCGGCACTCATCGTGCATGGCCGCAGCGATACGCTGATGGTCGTCAACTTCACGTCGCGCGCCTATCTCGGCCTCAATGCCGTCGCAGAAGGTGCAGCAAGCAGGCTGCGCTACATCGAGGTCACCAATGGAAATCACTTCGATGTGCTGACCAGCGTGTTGCCGCAGTATGTCATTCCCCTCAATGTCTACCTGTTCCGCGCGCTCGACGCGATGATGGCCCACCTGCGCAACAATGCCGCGCTGCCGCCGTCGCAGGTGGTGCGCACGACCACGCGGCCCGACAACACCGTGCCGCTGACTGAAGCCAACTTGCCACCGTTTGTGGCGGCACCAGCGCCGGCCAATCGCATCGCTGTCAGCGGCACCACGGTGGACGTGCCGCAGTAGGGCCGATCGCGGCAGCGCCGCAGCGGGCGCCATGTGGTCGCGTGGTCATGCGAGATCGGCATGACCGCGCGGGCCATGCACGTCGGCTGTTGTGGTAGCGCCAAGGCTGTCCCGGGCATCAGGTGCAGCGTCCAGTCCCCTGCTATGCCGAGCTTGCATGAGTCCGCACGCCATTTCTTCCGTACAATACAGCCTGTTGAACTGGATGGATGACGGCTGTGGTGGATTACTTGATACTCGGGGTAGCGGCATTTGGCGCAGGACTGGTCGATGCGGTGGTAGGTGGGGGCGGGCTGATACAGATGCCGGCCATCTTTTCGGTCTTTCCCCAAACGGCGCCGGCAACCTTGATCGGTACCAACAAGCTGGCGTCGATCTTCGGCACCAGCGTGGCGGCCGTCAGCTACGCGCGGCGCGTGGCGGTGGCGTGGACGGTGGCCGCACCGGCGGCGTTTGCTGCGCTGATCTTTTCCTTCCTTGGCGCCTACACCGTGACCAGGGTATCGCCTGACTTTCTGCGCAATGCGCTACCGGTGGTGCTGTTGCTGGTGGCCATGTACACGTTTGCCAAAAAAGACCTGGGGGCGGTCCATGCGCCGTTGCACACGGGACGCAAGGAACAGACGCTGGCGCTGATGATCGGCTCGGCCATCGGCTTTTACGATGGCTTCTTCGGCCCAGGCACCGGCAGCTTCCTGGTATTTTTATTCGTGCGGGTGTTCGGTTTCGATTTTCTCAGCGCTTCGGCCGTCAGCAAGATCGTCAACGTCGCCTGCAACTTTGCCGCGCTGGTCTGGTTCGGTTACAGCGGCCACTTGATCTGGCAGCTGGGGCTGCTGATGGCCGCCTGCCAGATCGCCGGCTCCGTCATCGGCACGGGCCTGGCGATGAAACATGGCAGCGGTTTTGTGCGCAAATTGTTCCTGGTCGTGGTGACTGTGCTGATTGCCAAGACCGGCTACGACGCCTACCTGCGGTGGTAGCGACGACGCGTTGTTTCACGTGGAACCATCGATGACGAGGGCGCCGGATCACATCCGGCGCCTTTTTTCATTGTTTCACGTGGAACCAGGATAGGAAATTTTTGCCTAAAAAAGTCGCAGCTGCAAAAAGACTCTATAATTTCACCTTACTCCTCCGCTCTACATTCTCCATCATGTTATTTCCAACTTCATTCGACGTCATCGTTGTCGGCGGCGGTCATGCCGGTACCGAGGCTGCACTGGCGTCCGCGCGCATGGGCCAGAAGACTTTGCTCCTGACGCACAACATCGAGACTCTGGGCCAGATGTCGTGCAATCCCTCCATCGGCGGCATCGGCAAAGGCCACCTGGTCAAGGAAGTCGATGCCATGGGTGGCGCCATGGCGATTGCGACCGACGAATCGGGCATCCAGTTCCGCATCCTGAATTCCTCGAAGGGTCCGGCAGTGCGTGCCACTCGCGCCCAGGCCGACCGCATCCTGTACAAGGCTGCGATCCGTTCGCGCCTGGAAAACCAGCCCAATCTGTGGCTGTTCCAGCAGGCGGTCGATGATTTGATGGTGGAGGGCGACCGCGTGGTGGGCGCCGTGACTCAGATCGGCTTGAAATTTTTGGCACCGGCCGTGGTGCTGACTGCCGGTACTTTCCTTGACGGAAAAATCCACGTCGGTCTACAAAATTATTCGGCCGGTCGCGCCGGCGATCCGCCGGCGTTGTCGCTGTCGGCCCGTTTAAAAGAGTTGAAACTGCCGCAAGGCCGCCTAAAAACCGGCACGCCGCCGCGCATCGATGGCCGCTCGATCGACTTTAGCCAGATGACCGAACAGCCGGGCGACCTCGATCCAGTCCCGGTATTCTCGGTGATGGGCAACACTGCCATGCACCCGCAGCAGATGCCATGCTGGGTGACGCACACCAACAGCCAGACGCACGACATCATCCGTGCCGGCCTCGATCGCAGCCCGATGTACACGGGCGTGATCGAGGGGGTCGGCCCGCGTTACTGCCCGTCGATCGAAGACAAGATCCACCGCTTCGCCTCGAAGGAATCGCACCAGATTTTCCTGGAACCGGAAGGCTTGACCACGCACGAATTCTATCCGAACGGTATTTCGACCAGCCTGCCATTCGACGTGCAAATCGCGCTGGTGCGCTCGATGAAAGGCATGGAAAACGCCCACATCCTGCGCCCCGGCTATGCGATCGAATACGATTATTTCGACCCGCGCGGCCTCAAGGCGTCGCTGGAAACCAAGGCCGTCAACGGCTTGTATTTCGCCGGCCAGATTAACGGCACCACCGGTTACGAGGAAGCGGCTGCCCAGGGCATGCTGGCCGGTATCAACGCTGCGCGGCAAACCCAGGGCCGCGACGCCTGGACGCCGGCGCGTTCGGAAGCCTATCTAGGCGTGATGGTGGACGACCTGGTCACGCAAGGCGTGATGGAGCCGTACCGGATGTTTACCAGCCGTGCCGAGTACCGCCTGAGTCTGCGCGAAGACAATGCCGACATGCGCCTGACCGAGATCGGCCGCCAGCTCGGCTGCGTGGGCGACGCCCAGTGGGAAGCCTTCGACCGCAAGCGCGAGGCTGTCGCGCGGGAACTGGAACGTCTGCGTTCCACGTGGGTGAACCCGCGTATTGTCGAAGCGGCCGAATCGGAGCGGGTGATCGGCCAGGTCATCGAGCGTGAATACTCGCTGGCCGACCTGCTGCGTCGTCCCGGCGTGGCCTACGACAAGCTGATGACGCTGGCCGGCGCCGATGGCCGCGACCTGGCCGGGCCTGGCGTGACCGATGATGCGGTGCGCGAACAGATCGAAATCCAGCTCAAATATTCGGGCTATATCGACCGCCAGACCAGGGAAGTCGAGCGTCACGAGCACTACGAACACCTGAAGCTGCCGGAGGGTTTCAACTACCTCGACATCACCGCGCTGTCGGTGGAAGTGCGCCAGAAGCTGCACGCGCAGCGGCCGGAAACCCTGGGCCAGGCCTCGCGCATTTCCGGTGTCACCCCGGCAGCGATCTCGCTGCTGCTGGTACACCTGAAAAAAGTGGGCTTTGGCGGTTTCCTGAACAAGGAACGAAAAGCCGAGGTCGCGCAATGAAGGTCTTCGATCGCGCCGTGGCTGCAGACGTTTTACGCACCGGCATCGCGGACCTGGCGCTTGGATTGAGCGCGGCACAGGTCGAGAAACTGCTCGATTACCTGGCGCTCCTGAACAAGTGGAATGCGGTCTACAACCTGACCTCGGTACGCGATCCGCTGCAGATGGTCACCCTGCATCTGCTCGATTCGCTTGCTGCCGTGCCGGCGTTCAAGGACGCCAAAAACGTGCTGGACGTGGGCGCCGGCGGCGGGTTGCCGGGCATGGTGCTGGCAATCAGCCGGCCTGACATGAAGGTGTCGATGATCGACACCGTCCACAAGAAGACCGCGTTCCTGAACCAGGTCAAGGCGGAACTCGAGCTGGTCAACGTGACCGTGTACACCAAGCGCGTCGAGCAGCTGGAGGTGAACACCAAGTTCGACGTGATCACCTCGCGCGCCTTTGCCGACCTGTCGGACTTCGTCAACTGGTCGGGACACCTGCTGGCAGAGGGCGGCCAGTTCATCGCCCTGAAAGGCACGGCGCCGGCGGAGGAACGCGAGCGGCTGCCGGAACCGTGGCAGGTACAGAAACTGCAGCCTTTGCAGGTGCCGGGCTTGGCGGCAGAACGCCACCTGGTGTTCATCCGGTCCGGCCAGCAAGAAATAGTATAAACGATTTAAACCATATAAATGATTTATACGAAATAAACGATATAAATCGTTTAAACGGTATAAACTGTTAAAGAAAAAGACGATAAAAACTACATGGCGAAAATTTTCTGCGTAGCGAATCAGAAGGGTGGGGTGGGCAAGACCACCACCACCGTCAATCTGGCAGCAGGGCTGGCCAAGCTGAACCAGCGGGTGCTGCTGGTGGACCTGGACCCGCAGGGCAACGCCACCATGGGCGCCGGCATCAACAAGGCTGGTCTCACTGCCTCCACCTACGAGGTGATGCTGGGCGAGTCCGATGTGGCCAGCGCGCGGGCGCGCTCGGAACCAGGCCGGTTCGACGTCCTGCCGTCGAACCGCGAGCTGGCTGGCGCCGAGGTGGAGATGGTGGCGCTCGACAACCGTGAGCGGCGCCTGAAGCTGGCGCTGGCCAAGGTGGACCAGGACTACGATTTCATCCTGATCGATTGCCCGCCCGCGCTGTCGATGCTCACGCTAAACGGCCTGTGCGCCGCGCATGGCGTGATCATCCCGATGCAGTGCGAGTACTACGCGCTCGAAGGCTTGTCCGACCTGGTCAATACCATCAAGAAGGTGCACGCCAACCTGAACCAGGATCTGAAGATCATCGGCCTGCTGCGCGTGATGTTCGATCCGCGCATGACGCTGTCGCAGCAGGTGTCGGCCCAGCTCGAGCAGCACTTCGGCGACAAGGTGTTCAAGACCATCATCCCGCGCAATGTGCGGCTGGCCGAAGCGCCGTCGTATGGCATGCCCGGCGTCACGTTCGATCCCTCGTCCAAGGGCGCGCAGGCGTATATCGCCTTTGGCGCCGAGATGGTCGAGCGCATCAAGAAAATGTAAGACCTTCTTTCTTCTACATCTATGGCAACCAAAAAACTCAAGGGACTGGGCCGCGGCCTCGATGCGCTGCTCGGCGGCGACGACAAGCCGGCAGACGCCAACACGCCATCCGAATTGCCGGTCGCACAAATGCAGGCCGGTAAATATCAGCCGCGCACGCGCATGGACGAGGGCGGCCTGCAGGAACTGGCCGCCTCGATCAAAACCCAGGGCATCATGCAACCGATCCTGGTGCGCCCGATCGGCAGCGATGCGCTGACCGGCGCCGTCAGCTACGAGATCATCGCCGGCGAGCGCCGCTTCCGCGCTGCCCAGCTGGCGGGACTCGACGTGCTGCCGGTGCTGGTGCGCAATGTCGACGACCAGGCCGCCGCCGCGATGGCGCTGATCGAAAACATGCAGCGCGAAGACCTCAACCCGCTGGAAGAGGCGCAAGGCATCCACCGCCTGATCACCGATTTCAGTTTCACCCACGAACAGGCAGCCAACGCGGTCGGTCGTTCGCGCAGCGCCGTGTCGAACCTGCTGCGTCTGCTGAACCTGGCGTCCAGCGTGCAAACCATGCTGATGGCCGGCGATATCGACATGGGCCATGCGCGCGCCCTGCTGGCCGTCGATGGCGCGACCCAGATCAACCTGGCCAATATGGTCGTTGCCAAACGGTTATCGGTACGCGAGACGGAAAAACTGGTCACGCGCACGCTCGACGAACAGCAGGCCGCGCCGGCCGACGCGCGGCACAAGGAAAAGTCCGGCGATATCACCAGGCTCGAAGAGGAATTGTCGGACCGGCTGGCCACGCCGGTGGTGTTCAAGATGGGCAGCAAGGGACGCGGCCAGCTGATCATCGACTTTGCCGACCTCGATATCCTCGACGGCGTGCTGGCCAGACTGCGGGCGTGAAGGGCCGATGCAGGACCGCGCCGTGTTGTCACACCGTCATCCGGCGGGCAAAGAGAGGGGAAGGCGTTAGAAAATTGCCGATTTTCCTCTTTTACAGTATATAGCGCCAAAGTGGTGCAACACGATTGGAAATGTTTATAAAAGCGTCTCATTCGCGCACGAAACGCTCTTGTGCGGTGCACCATGTTTGACGTGATACATGAAAGACACATATAATCACGCGTCTTTGAGTTTATCGGTGTTTATTTGGAGCTCGCAGTGCGTAAAACGACGAGTGTCTCCAGGCCGATGTTTAAAGTCGTCGCCCTCCAGTTGGCCATCGCAACTGGGTTCGCCTTGCTCGCCTGGAATCTGGGTGGAGTACTCAAAGCATGGTCGGCCGCCTATGGCGGAGCAGTCGCGGTCATCGGGAGCCTGGTGTACGCGATGATCGTCATGGGCGCAACGAACGATCCAAAAAAGACTTTCCGGACGCACTTTCGCGCGGAAATGGTCAAGTTTTTCATCACTGCAGCGCTGTTTGCCGTCGCGCCGGTGTTATTTTCATCGGCCGCTTGGTTATGGCTGATCTTGGGTTTCGCGGTGCCGACCCTGGCGTACTGGTTCGCACTGCTTGCAGTTTAATTAACAAAATCTGACGACATTATGACCACTGAACACGGGGGCCACACCGGCCCGGCTAACGCCACAGAATACATCAAGCACCACCTGCACCACCTGCAAACCAGCGATGGCATGTTTAACCTGGACACGTTCTGGGTATCGGCCATTCTGGGCGCGATTTTCCTCGGCGTGTTCTACATGGCATCGCGCCGCGCGACTGCCGGCGTGCCGGGCAAGCTGCAAAACTTTGTCGAACTGGTGATGGAACTGGTCAACGATACCGTCAACAGCGCGTTCCACGCGAAAAGCAAGGTGATCGCGCCGCTGGCGATCACCATCTTCGTCTGGGTCTGGCTGATGAACGCGATGGACTTCCTGCCGGTGGACCTGCTGCCGAAGGCACTCGAACTCGTTGGCGTGTACAACCTGCGCGTGGTGCCGACCGCCGACGCCAACCTGACCTTCGCGCTGTCGCTGTCGGTCCTGCTGTGCATCTTCGGTTTTTCGATCAAGGCCAAGGGCCTGGGCGGCTACGCCAAGGAACTGTTTACGGCCCCCTTCCACGCACACGGCATTGCCGCCGTGTTGCTGGCGCCAGTGAACTTCCTGCTGCAAATGGTGGAACTGTTCGCCAAGCCGGTCTCGCTGGCCCTGCGACTGTTCGGCAATATGTACGCCGGTGAACTGATTTTCATCTTGATCGCGTTGTTGCCTTGGTGGGCGCAGTGGCTGTTGGGTGGTCCATGGGCAATCTTCCACATCTTGATTGTAACTTTGCAGGCTTTTGTGTTTATGGCGTTGACGGTGGTGTATCTGGCCCTTGCGGTTGAGAAGCACTAATCAGCAACTTGATGGTTTTATTTTTAGGTTCTTTCGTTTTTTAAATTAGGAGAAATATATGCAAGCTCTGATCGCACAAGTACAAGGCATGACCGTTCTGGCAGTCGCTATCATCATCGGCCTGGCCGCTATCGGCACCGCACTGGGCTTCGCCATTCTGGGCGGCAAATTCCTGGAAGCGTCGGCACGTCAACCAGAACTGATGCCACAACTGCAAACCAAGCTGTTCGTGATCGCTGGTCTGCTGGATGCGATCTCGATGATCGGTGTTGGTGTTGCTCTGCTGTTCACCTTCAACAACCCATTCCTGACCGCCGTTCTCTCCGCTGCTGGCCAGTAATACTGCTCCAACCGGGGAAACTAATTAGGAGCAAGGTATGAACGTTAATATGTCGCTCATCGGCCAGATGATCACCTTCGCGGTGCTCGTATGGTTCTCGATGAAATTCGTATTCCCGGCGCTGAACACCGCGCTGGACGAGCGTGCCAAGCGTATCGCCGATGGTCTGGCTGCGGCCGACCAAGGCAAGGCTTCGATGGCAGTCGCTGAAAAGCGTGCTGCCGAAGCCCTGACTTCTGCCCGTGACGAAGCTGCCCAGCGCGTCGCGGATGCGGAAAAGCGTGCGCAACTGGTCGCAGAAGAAATCAAGACCAACGCCAAAGCTGAAGCGGACCGCATCATTGCGCAAGCCAAGGCAGAAGCCGATCAGCAAGTTACCCAGGCCCGCGAAGCACTGCGCGCCCAAGTAGCCGACCTGGCCGTCAAAGGCGCCGAGCAGATCCTCAAGCGTGAAGTCAACGCGTCGGCCCACGCCGACCTGCTGGCCCGCCTTGCGACCGAGCTGTAATCATGGCTGAACTCGCAACCGTCGCCCGTCCTTACGCGGAAGCCCTGTTCCGCGTAGCCCAAGCCGGCAACCTCGCGCAGTGGTCCGATCTGGTGTCCGAACTGGCCCAGATCGGCGGCAACGCCGAGGTGCAGGACTATGCCCGCAATCCGAAAGTGTCGGAGCACGAACTCGCCGCCACCATCGCGTCGCTGGTGAAGTCGCCGCTGACCGCAGAAGCGAACAACTTCCTCGGCATGATCGTCGCCAATGGCCGCATCGAATTGCTGCCGGAAATCGGCGCCCAGTTCCAACTGCTCAAAAACAGTGCAGAAGGTGCGGCGGACGCCGAGATCACGAGCGCGTTCGATCTGAGCGCTGCCCAGGTATCCGAGCTGGTCGCTACGCTGGAAAAGAAATTCAGCCGCAAGCTTAACCCGACTGTCACGGTCGACCCGTTGTTGATCGGTGGTGTGCGCGTGGTGGTTGGCGACGAAGTGCTCGACACTTCGGTCCGCGCCAAGCTGCAACAGATGCACGTCGCGCTGGTTCAGTAAGAACCCGCTGGCTACGGCAGACCAAATATACCCTCGCGCAAGCGGAGAGAACTAAATTAGGAGTTAGCATGCAACTCAACCCATCTGAAATCAGCGAGCTGATCAAGAGCCGGATTCAAGGCATTGACAGTGGCGCTGAAGTGCGCAATCAAGGCACGGTGATTTCCGTAGCCGACGGTATCTGCCGCATCCACGGTCTGTCGGACGTAATGCAAGGCGAGATGCTGGAATTCCCTGGCAACACCTTCGGCCTGGCCATGAACCTCGAGCGCGACTCCGTCGGCGCCGTGATCCTCGGTGCTTACGAGCACATCTCGGAAGGCGACACGGTCAAGTGCACCGGCCGCATCCTGGAAGTGCCGGTCGGTCCGGAACTGCGCGGCCGCGTGGTCAACGCCCTGGGCCAGCCGATCGACGGCAAAGGTCCGGTCGAAACCAAGCTGACCTCGCCGATCGAAAAGATCGCCCCGGGCGTGATCGCCCGTGAATCGGTGTCGCAGCCGATGCAGACCGGCCTGAAATCGATCGACGCGATGGTGCCGATCGGCCGTGGCCAGCGCGAGCTGATCATTGGCGACCGTCAAACCGGTAAGTCTGCCGTCGCGGTTGATGCGATCATCAACCAAAAAGGTCAGGGCATGACCTGTATCTACGTGGCGATCGGCCAGAAGGCTTCGACCATCAAGAACATCGTGCGTTCGCTGGAACAGCACGGCGCCATGGAATACACGATCGTGGTCGCCGCGACCGCGTCGGAATCGGCTGCCATGCAGTACATCTCGGCCTATTCGGGCTGCACCATGGGCGAATACTTCCGCGACCGCGGCGAAGACGCCCTGATCGTGTACGATGACCTGTCGAAGCAAGCCGTTGCCTACCGTCAGATCTCGCTGCTGCTGCGCCGCCCGCCAGGCCGCGAAGCGTATCCAGGCGACGTGTTCTACCTGCACTCGCGTCTGCTGGAACGTGCAGCCCGCGTGAACGCCGACTACGTGTCCGCCTTCACCAGCGGCGCCGTCACCGGCAAGACCGGTTCGCTGACGGCCATGCCGATCATCGAAACGCAAGCGGGCGACGTGTCGGCGTTCGTGCCGACCAACGTGATTTCGATTACCGACGGCCAGATCTTCCTGGAGACCTCGCTGTTCAACTCCGGTATCCGTCCTGCGATCAACGCCGGTATTTCGGTGTCGCGCGTCGGTGGTGCTGCCCAGACCAAGGTCATCAAAAATCTGTCCGGCGGTATCCGTACCGACCTGGCCCAGTACCGTGAACTGGCTGCGTTCGCGCAGTTCGCTTCCGACCTGGACGAATCGACCCGCAAGCAGCTGGACCGCGGCGCACGGGTGACCGAGCTGCTCAAGCAAGCCCAGTACTCGCCACTGTCGATCTCGCTGATGGCTGCCTCGCTGTTCGCCGTGAACAAGGGCTACCTGGACGACGTCGAAGTGAAGAAAGTACTGCCATTCGAAGCCGGCCTGCACGCTTACCTGAAGACCAAGCAAGCTGACCTGCTGTCGAAGATTGAATCGTCGAAGCAACTGGACAAAGACGGCGAAGCAACGCTGGCTGCCGCCATTGCCGACTTCAAGAAATCGGGCGCATTTTAAGCGGCCTGACGGCGCAGGGCTCAGGCCCGCGCCGTTCCCGGCGCAGAAGGAGTAAGGACTCATGGCAGTAGGCAAAGAGATACGTGGCAAGATCAAGAGCGTAGAAAATACGAAGAAGATCACCAAGGCGATGGAAATGGTTGCCGCATCGAAAATGCGCAAAGCGCAGGACCGTATGCGCGCCGCCCGTCCCTACAGTGAAAAGATTCGCAATATCGCCGCCAATCTGGCCGCCGCTAATCCGGAATACACGCACCCGTTCCTGGCTGAAGAGCAAAAGGAACTGGCCAAGAAAGTTGGCTTCATCATCGTCACCACCGACAAAGGTCTGTGCGGCGGCATGAACACCAACATCTTGCGCATGGTGACGAACAAGTCGCGCGAGCTGGAAGCGGCTGGCAACAAGATTGCGGCAGTTGCCATCGGTAACAAAGGTTTGGGGTTTTTGAATCGCGTGGGCGTTCCTGTGGTTGCGCAAGTGACCCAGATCGGCGACACGCCGCACCTGGAAAAATTGATCGGACCGGTCAAGGTCATGCTCGAAAAATTCCAGAACGGTGAAGTCGACGCCGTGTACATCTGCTACACCAAGTTTATCAACACCATGAAGCAGGAGCCGGTCGTGGAGCAGTTGCTGCCACTGCCAGCTGCCAAGACGCAGGCGGACGAGGGTAATCACAACTGGGATTACATCTACGAACCTGACGCCGCTGCGGTGATCGATGAACTGCTCGAGCGCTATGTTGAAGCGCTGGTGTACCAGTCGGTGGCGGAAAATCTGGCGTCCGAGCAATCGGCGCGCATGGTGGCGATGAAGGCCGCCAGCGACAACGCTGGCAGCGTCATCGGTGAACTGAAGCTGATCTACAACAAGACGCGTCAGGCTGCGATTACCAAAGAACTCTCCGAAATCGTTGCCGGTGCGGCAGCGGTTTAAACGAATTTAACTATATTTGAAGGAACGAACATGGCTGATGGCAAAATCGTTCAGTGTATCGGCGCTGTGGTGGACGTTGAGTTTCCACGCAATGCGATGCCCAAGGTATTCGATGCCTTGAAAATGGAAGGCTCCGAGCTGACCCTGGAAGTACAACAGCAACTGGGCGACGGCGTGGTCCGTACCATTGCACTGGGTACCTCCGACGGCCTGCGTCGCGGCATGATGATCCAGAACACCGGCAAGCCGATCATGGTGCCAGTCGGTAAAGCAACCCTGGGCCGCATCATGGACGTGCTGGGCAACCCGATCGACGAATGCGGCCCGGTCGCACACGACCAGATCGCTTCGATCCACCGCGCACCGCCTGCCTACGACGAACTGTCGCCATCGCAGGATCTGCTGGAAACCGGCATCAAGGTGATCGACCTGGTGTGCCCGTTCGCCAAGGGCGGTAAAGTCGGTCTGTTCGGCGGCGCCGGTGTCGGCAAGACCGTGAACATGATGGAACTGATCAACAACATCGCCAAGGCGCACTCGGGTCTGTCCGTGTTTGCCGGCGTCGGTGAGCGTACCCGCGAAGGTAACGACTTCTACCACGAGATGGCCGATGCCAAAGTGGTCGATCTGGACACCCCGGAAAACTCCAAGGTGGCGATGGTCTACGGCCAGATGAACGAACCACCAGGCAACCGTCTGCGCGTGGCGCTGACCGGTCTGACCATGGCCGAAGCGTTCCGTGACGAAGGCAAGGACGTGCTGTTCTTCGTGGACAACATCTACCGCTTCACGCTGGCCGGTACCGAAGTGTCGGCACTGCTGGGCCGTATGCCGTCGGCAGTGGGTTACCAGCCGACCCTGGCCGAAGAGATGGGCCGTCTGCAAGAGCGCATCACCTCGACCAAGACCGGTTCGATCACCTCGATCCAGGCCGTGTACGTGCCAGCCGATGACTTGACCGACCCGTCGCCAGCGACCACCTTCGGTCACCTCGATTCGACCGTCGTGCTGTCGCGTGACATCGCCTCGCTCGGTATCTACCCGGCCGTCGATCCGCTGGACTCGACCTCGCGTCAGCTGGACCCGCTGGTCGTCGGTCAGGACCACTACGACACCGCACGCGCCGTGCAAGGCACGCTGCAGCGCTACAAGGAACTGCGCGACATCATCGCGATTCTGGGCATGGACGAACTGGCCCCGGAAGACAAGCTGCTGGTATCGCGCGCACGTAAGATGCAGCGTTTCCTGTCGCAGCCGTTCCACGTTGCTGAAGTATTCACCGGCGCGCCTGGTAAATACGTTTCGCTGAAAGACACGATCAAGGGCTTCAAGATGATCGCGTCGGGCGAACTCGACCACCTGCCGGAACAAGCGTTCTACATGGTAGGCACGATCGAAGAAGCCATCGAAAAAGCCAAGAAACTCAACTAATCGTTGAGCTAATTGTTGAGTGCGGTCCCGGCGTGCCGGGACCGTTCCATCCGATAGGACACACATGGCAAACACTATTCACGTTGACGTGGTTTCCGCCGAGGAGTTGATCTACTCGGGCGAAGCCGAATTCGTCGCGTTGCCGGGCGAGCAGGGCGAGCTGGGGATCTATCCCAAGCACACGCCCTTGATCACCCGTATCCGCCCGGGCGCGGTGCGCATCAAGGTTCCCGGCCGTGCTGAAGAAGAGTTCGTCTTCGTCGCCGGCGGCCTGCTGGAAGTGCAGCCGAACGCCGTGACGGTGCTGGCCGATACCGCCATCCGCGGCGCCGACCTGGACGAAGCCAAAGCGGCTGCGGCCAAGAAGCGCGCCGAAGAAGCGCTGGCCAACACCAGCGCCGGCATCGACTACGCCAAGGCGCAAGCCGAGCTGGCAGCGGCGGTCGGCCAACTGGCCGCCATCGCCAAACTGCGCGCCAAGCACTAAGCATCGACGCAAGCAACGCATCAGCAGGACAGCAAAAAGGCAGCTTGGGCTGCCTTTTTTATTATCCGGTCGTGATCTGATTAAGCGGCTTGCGCCTCTTTGGCTGCAGCAACGAGCGCGTCGGGATGACTGAGCGCAACGGCAACCAGTGTTCGCACGGCACCGCCGAGCGGATGGCGGCTCTGCTCCAGTTGTTCCAGTTCGTCGGCATGCATGCCTAACAATCCGGCGAATTGTTCAGCGGTGAGCCCGGTTTTCTCGCGTGCCGCAATCAGAGGCGAGTACACCACCCGGCCCAGGCCTGCCTTCATCTCCCGACCCGCTTGCACCAGCTCAGCTTGCACATCGCGGCGCGCTTCGAATCGCGCGAGTTCTTCATCTCCGAGCGGTAAGTTTTTAGTCATAGACACGACGCATCTCCTTCAATGTTGCGCTGCTGAGATTGGTTACGTTGGCTTTTGCATACAACGTCAGCAACACGATTTCAAATGCGGTGCTGCGTGCGAAATAGATCACCCTGACGCCGCCCGACTTTCCTATACCCTGACGCTTCCACCGCACTTTTCGTACGCCGTTGGTGCCCGGCACCACGTCACCGGCATGGGGATGGGAAGCGATGAAGGTGATGAAAGCTGCGTACTCATCTGGACTCCAATAGCTTGGCCAGAGACTTTCAAACAACGGCGTTTCGATCACGGTGCGCATCGATCAACCGTATGAGTTTTAAGTATAGACTCATTTGAGTTGCATCAAACGCGCTGGAACCAAATCTTATTCCTTTGCGCAGTCACGCCTGTAATGCGCCGGCGGCTTGCCCACCAGCGCTTCAAAATCGGTCGTCAGGTGCGCCTGGTCGTAGTAGCCGAGTTCCTGTGCCAGCGTGGCCAGGTCGATGTTGGCGCCGTCGTCGTTGCCGAGGCGGTCGGCGGCGTCGAGCAGGCGGTTGCGGCGGATCACCCATTTCGGCGTGGCGCCCACGTGTTCGCGAAACAGGGCCTGCACGGCGCGCACGCTCAGGTCCAGGCACGCTGCCAGGTGCGCCACCTGCGTGATCTCGCGATGCTCACCGATCAGTGCCATGGCCTTGGCGACCGTCGCCACGCGGGGATCGGGCGTTGCCGGCAGCGCGCGGCGGAAAATCGCGCTGGCTGCGGCGACCATGGCCGCGTCATCGCCGGCGTCGGCCGCATCGAGCACGCTGCATTCGTCGTGCGCATCGTCGCCGCCGAACACGGCCGACACCGGCAGCTGCCGGTTGGTGATGGTCTGCACGGCGCGCTGCAACAGGCCGCGGAATGTGCCGGGCCGGAAGCGCGCGCCCAGCACGGCGCCCTTGCCGCGCAAGGTGTACTCGAACGCGCCCGTCATCACACCGAACGTTGCGCTGCGGCCGCGGTCAAACACCACCTGCACGCACGGCGAGGGCAGCGTGCGTTGCACGTGCACCAGCCCCGGCGGCAACTCCCACGCCACCATCCAGTACCACTCGATGTACGGCGCCAGGTCCGGTGGCGCGGCGTAGCGCTCGAGGCGGAACAGGCGACCCACGTCGGCCGGGTGGACCACGCCCTTGTAGCGGTCTTGCAGCGTCAGCGGTGTGGTGGTCATGGTGCCCTTGCGTGTTTTTCCAAGACGGCCATCTTAGCAGCCGCTATCGTCAGATTTTCACCAGGAGATCATCATGGACCAACTGCTGTTGCATCATTGCCCCAATTCGCGGTCGACCGGCGTGCTGGCACTGCTCGAAGCGCTGCAAGCACCTTACGCATTACACGTCATGAACATGAAGCGTGGCGACAACCGCGCGCCGGCCTACCTGGCGATCAACCCCATGGGCAAAGTGCCTGCCATCGAGCATAACGGTGTGCTGGTGACCGAGCAGGTGGCGATTTATCTGTATCTGGCCGACCTGTTCCCGGCCGCCGGACTGGCGCCGCCGCTCGGCGATCCGCAGCGCGGCCCCTACCTGCGCTGGATGGCATTCTATGGCAGCTGTTTCGAGCCGGCGCTGGTCGACCGCTGGATGCAGCGCGCGCCGGTCGACAAGGCCACCAACGGCTACGGCGATTTCGATGACGTGTTCAACACCGTGGTGACGCAACTGGCGCGCGGGCCGTGGCTGCTTGGCGAGCGGTTTTCCGCGCTCGATGTGCTGTGGGGCACGGCGCTGGGCTGGATGGGCGGCCTGTTGCCCAAGCGTCCCGAGATCGACGCTTACGTGGCACGCGTGCAAGGCCACCCCGCCATTGCAGCTGCCCGGCACAAGGACCAGGACCTGGCCGCTGCGCAAGCCGAGCAGGCCGCTTCCGATCCGGGCTGATCGTTGCCCAGCAGCGGACCTCGGCGCCGTGGCGGCCGGCAGCTTTGACTGCGCCGGTCATGCTGGTCGCGCGGGCGGCGGCGCGGTCGGCTCCACGGCACGGCGAGGCAGCGGGTCAGCACGTCATCGAACGGTTCACGACGATGGTTGCGCTCGCTAATGTAGTGCATGGCGCCCGGTCACGACCTGGCAACCGCCGATACAGCGGCTTGCCGGCTCGCGCACGCGGGCATGGCGCTCGCTACTGTAGCGCACGGCGCCCGGTCACGACCTGGCAACCGCCGACACCGCGGCTTGCCGGTTCGCGCACGCGGGCATGGCGCTTGCTACGGCAGCCGGCAGGCAGCACCCGGCCCGGCCGGGGGCGCCCGCTCGATCGCCTGCACGCTGTGCGACGACGGCGCCAGCGCCTGCACCACGACAGCCAGCGCTAACTGCGGCTGCGCGGTGCCGCACATGAAGATGTCGAGGGCCGCAAAGCCGCATTCGGGCCAGGTGTGGATCGAGATATGCGACTCGGCCAGCAGCACCACGCCGGTCACGCCCTGACCGTCGCCAAATCCGTGGAAATGGCTGTGCAGCACGCGCGCACCGGCGGCCCCGGCAGCGGTGCGCAACAGCACGTCGAGTGTGTCGCAGCTGCACAGTTTGTCTGCAGCGATCCCGCCGAGGTCGGCCAGCAGGTGGCTGCCGGTCGGCCGGTGGTCGGTGGGGGCTGCGCCGGCTGCGGCAAGCGGCATCGGATCGCGCTTCATGTGTGCTTCACTTGTGGCCGCCACCGCCGGAACCGCTGCCGTAGCTGCCGCCGCCACTGCTGCCACCGAAAGAGCTCCAGGTGCTGCCGTGGTAGTTGGCATTGTCGCGGTCGTCCGCCAGGACCCGTGTCCACGACGCGTACGACGTCACCACGGTGACGAGGACCGCGTATAAAAAGAATTTGATCATGACTTGTCGTTCTTATCGAGGTGGTCGGCCGGCAGGTAGATGGCCAGCACGCCCAGTGCGCTCAGATACCAGGTCGATGAAAAATCCATCAGCAGCGGTATCGCGTTGATCACCAGCATGAAGACGACGATGTAGTTGGCCAGGTCGCAGCGCGGGCTGGCCGCGGGCGGCCGGGCAGCCGTGGCAGAGCGGGCCGGCTTGACCTCGCCGCGGAACTGGGCGCCGAACCACGCTTTGACCTGGTCGCCCGCCACCGATCGCGAGCGCGACCAGGTCATTTCGTGCGCGGTGGTTTCGCGCGCCAGCCTGTACTGGCCGGCCTGGTATTCCTCGACCTCGGTGACGTCGCCGACTGCCACGCGCCAGTTGAAGGCGCCGGCGGCCCAGGTCACGGTCGCACCGTAGGTATACAGGCTGTTATAGCGTGTATTGCCGATCATCACGTGATCGGCGCCCGGCTGGTACGCCTGCGGCCACTCGGCCAGCACGGTGGCGCTGGACCAGCCGTCGTCGGTCTCCACCAGCCAGGAGAAGCCGGCGTTGGCACCGTACAGCAGGTACTCGGTCCACTCGGCGCCATCGTCGTCGGCGCGGCGCATGGCGCCGATGACGGTGACATCCTGTTTCTTGATTTTTGCCGTGGCGCCCAGCTCGATCGTGGTGGCCACACTGGCGACCCGTTCGCCGGCGGCGATGACCTGTGCCTTGGCGCTGGCAACGTCGATCTGCGCCTGGCAGGCCGCGCACACCAGCGTGGTGCTGGCGCCCGGCAGGTACTTGATGGCGCTGCCGCACGACGGGCAATCGAGGGCAGACAGGGTGCCGCGATAGCGGCCGGCCGCGCGCAGGATGGTGTCGTCGTCGCGCAGCAGCTGGCACCGCAGGCTGGCCAGCGTGACGGCCGTGCCGGTGTACACCACCGGTGCGGCGTCGGAGTAATCGAGCGTGATGAATTCCGCACCGCGGCGCAGATCGGCCACCTTGGCCTGGTAGCCGTCGCCGACGAGAAACGGCAGTTCGCCCTGGCCGCCGACGCAGTCGGCCACGCGGATTTCGGCAGCGGTGTAGGGCGCGCCGTTGATCGTGTAATTGTTGCCGGGCTTGAGCCGGTCGAAGGCCGGCAGCGCGGCGCCGCCCTTGAACTCGGCCGTGATCGTGTACAGGCCGGACGAGTCGCCGAGCCAGGCGGTGGCGCGGTCGTCGAACAGCAGATACCACTCGTTCCAGAGGCCGGCCGCATAGCGCAGCTGGATGCGGCCGATGACGGTGAACTGGCGGCCGGCCAGCACGCCGGTGGTGCCGATCTGGATCGGCGAGTAATCCTCCAGCACGGCCGACATCTTGCCGAAGTCCTTGACGGTGTCGGCGTCTTTGAGCACGGTGGTGGCGCAGTATTCGCACACGGCCATGACCGAGGCGTGCGAGCGGAAGGCGACTTCCGCGCCGCAGCTGGGACAGGAAACGATTTGCATGGGGTTCCGGGTGATCAGCCGATCAGTTTTTTCAGCAGCTCGGCCTTGCTGCTGTCATAGTCGGCCGCCGAGATCAGGCCCTTGTCGAGCAAGCCTTTGAGCTGCTGCAGCCGTGCTTCGATGCCAGTGTCGGCCGCAGCCGGCGCCGGTGCCGGTGCCGCAGCCGATGACGCAGCCGGTGCCGCCGCAGTGGCGTCCGTGCCAGCGCCGGGCGCCAGCGATGCGCCCATGGCCTGGCCCACCGTCATGCCGACGCCCAGGCCGGCGCCGATGCCGGCTACACCGCCTTCGTTTTGCGCAGCGAGCGGAATTGCGGTGGCGGTCTGGTAGCGCGTGAAGCCGGTCATCTTGTCGGCCGACAGGCTGCCTTTCATGCCGGCCGAGATGCGCTCGTCGAGCGCGGCCTGCAATTCTTCCGGCAGGCTGACGCTGGCGACATTGAACTCATCGAGGCCGATGCCGTAACGGCCGAATGCTTCGCGCAGGTCGCCCTTGACCTGCTGGGCCATCAGCGCCTGGTTGGCGGCCATGTCGAGGAAGGGGACGTTGGCGCTGCCCAGCGAACTGGCCATGGTGGCCATCAGGATGCCGCGCAGCTGTTCCTCGACCTGTTCGCGCGTGTAAGTCTCGCGCGTGCCGCTGATCTCCCGGAAGAACTGGCGCGGATCGCTGACGCGGTACGCGTACATGCCGAAGGCGCGCACGCGGATCATGTCGAAGTCCTTGTCACGGATCGTGATCGGCTGCGGCGTGCCCCATTTGCGGCCGGTCTGCACGCGGGTGCTGAAGAAATACACGTCCGATTTGAACGGGGAGTCGAACAGCTTGTCCCAGTTCAGCAGGTTGGTCAGCAGCGGCAGCGTTTGCGTGGTGAGCTTGTGGGTGCCCGGGCCGAACACGTCGGCGATCTGGCCCTCGTTGACGAATACTGCCATCTGCGACTCGCGCACGACCAGCACGCCGCCGTTCTGGATCTCCTGGTCCTGCATCGGGTAGCGCCAGGCCAGCACGCCGTCCACGTCCTCGTTCCACTGCAATACGTCGATAAACTGCTTCTTGATAAAGCTGCCGATGCCCATGGCGGACCTCCGTGAAATGTCGGGAAATGTCAGAAAATATCAGGAAATGCAGGCGCCGTTGATGACGCCGATGGACACGGCGATGGCGCCCAGCAGGCCGCCGAACGCGGTGTTGTTGCCCTCGATCTGGTCCTTGGCCATGTTCAGCACGCGGGTGGTGATCGCATACGCGAGCATCTGCACCACCATCGCGCCGAAGGCCCAGGCAAAGAACTGCTGGTAGCCGAGGGTGTGCATCAGCGCCGAACCGACCGTGATCGAAAAGCCGATCAGCGCGCCGCCCAGCGACAGCGCCGCTGCGCCGTTGCCCTGGCGGATCAGCAGCACCTCGTCGTACGGTGTCATGCGCGTGTAGGCGACAAAAAACACGGCCAGCAGCAGCGCTGCCAGCAAAAGATGGATCAGATAATTGAGGATAGCTGGCACGGCGCCCTCCCGCAGGGTAAAGTGATGGCGAATTCTTAATGCTAACTTACCAATGCTAACTTATTAATGCCGCAGCATGGTAGTGCAAAACCGTCCCGACAAGCGTAATGAACAAAAAAATCCTGATCCTGTCCGTGTTCGTGGTCGCGTCCTGCGGCCTGGCGTACGAACTGATTGCCGGCGCCCTGGCCAGCTACCTGCTCGGCGACTCGGTGCTGCAATTTTCCACCATCATCGGCTGCTACCTGTTTGCCATGGGCGTGGGCGCGCATTTTTCCAAGTATGTGCGCGACGAGCACGTGATGGCGCGTTTCGTCGACATCGAACTGGCCGTGGGCCTGGTGGGCGGCATCTCGGCGGCGCTGCTGTTCCTGACGTTTTCGTGGACCGCCGCGCCGTTTCGCGCCATGCTCTACACGATGGTATTTTTGGTCGGCGCCTTTGTCGGCATGGAAGTGCCGCTGGTAATGCGGGCACTGAACGCGCGCAAGACCGATTTCAGTGAGCTGGTCAGCCGCGTGCTCACGTTCGACTACCTGGGCGCGCTGGCCGTGTCATTGCTGTTCCCGCTGGTGATGGCGCCCAAGCTGGGACTGGTGCGCAGCGGTTTCGTGTTCGGCATGCTCAATGTGGGCGTGGCCCTGTGGACCATCCGCGTGTTCCGCACGGAGCTGGTCAACGTGACCGGCCGCATGCTGCGCGCCTGCGCCGTGCTGTTCCTGCTCGTGTGCGGCTTCATCTCGGCCGACCGCCTCACGTACTGGGGCGAGCATGGCCTGTTCGGCGACGAGATCGTGTTTGCCACCAGCACGCCGTACCAGCGCCTGGTGGTCACGCGCTGGAAGGACGACCTGCGGCTCTACATCAACGGCAACCTGCAGTTCTCGTCGCGCGACGAATACCGCTACCACGAGGCGCTGGTGCACCCGGTGCTCGAACCGCTGCCATGGGCGCGGCGGGTGCTGGTGCTGGGCGGCGGCGACGGCCTGGCGCTGCGCGAGATCCTGCGCTACAAACATATCGAACACGTGACGCTGGTCGATCTCGATCCGGCCATGACGGGCGCCTTTGCCAGCCGCCCGGAACTGGTCAGGCTCAATCACGGCGCGCTCACCGACAAGCGCGTTACCGTGGTCAATGCCGACGCCGCGATCTGGCTGCAGCACAACGACGACCTGTTCGACGCGGTGATCATCGACTTCCCCGATCCGTCCAGTTTTGCGCTCGGCAAGCTGTACTCGGTGCCGTTCTACGGCATGGTGAAAAAGCACCTGGCCGCCAACGGCCTGATGACGGTGCAGTCGACGTCGCCGTTCTTCGCACCGCACGCCTACTGGACCATCGATGCCACGCTGCGCGAGGTGGGCCTGAAAACCTGGCCCTACCATGCCTACGTGCCCTCGTTCGGCGAATGGGGCTTTGTGCTGGCCAGCCCGCAGGCCGACTTCACGCCGCCCACCCGCTACCGGCTGCCGATGCGTTACCTGAACGCGGAGACCACGCGCGAGATGTTCATCTTCCCGCCCGATATGCAGGCGCTGCCGATGGCGCCCAATCGTCTCAACACCCAGTCGCTGGTGCACGAGTTCGAGCAGGACTGGCGCCGGGTGATCCGCTGATGAGAAGCGCAACCTACCTGGTCGGGGCGCGCTGATGCTGCGCCGGTCTTTTCTGGTCTGGGGCGGCGCGGCCGGCCTGGCCGCCGCCGGCAGCGTGGCCGGCTTTGGCCGCTGGCAGGAAGTCACGCCGGTGCTGCACTACCCGGGCCGCGACGAAGGCCACTACCTGCGCGACCTGCGCCAGCACGGCGCGCTGCCGCCGCCGTCGACGGTAGTCACCACCGACGTGGTCATCCTCGGCTCCGGCGTGGCCGGCCTGACGGCCGCCTGGAAACTCAACAAGCTCGGTCGGACCGACATGCTGATGATCGACGGTCCCCAGGCGTACGGTAACGCTGCCGGCGGCGCCTTCGGCGACCTCGAGTACCCGACCGGCGCCCACTACCTGCCGCTGCCGTCGCCGGAGTCGGTGCACGTGCGCGAGATCCTGGCCGACCTGGGCATCATCGAACGCGACGCCTTCGGCGAGCGGCCCTATTACGACGAGCGCTACCTGCTGCACGCGCCCGAGGAACGGCTGCTGCACGCCGGCCGCTGGCAGGAAGGTTTTATGCCGACCGAAGGCGTGGCGCAATGGGAGCGCGACGAACATGCGCGCTTTTTCAGGGAAGTGGAGCGCCTGCGCCAGCTGCACGGCAACGACGGCCGCCGCCTGTTCGTGTTCCCGACCGTGCTGTCGTCGCAGGACCCGGCGTGGACGGCGCTCGACCGCATCACCCTCAAAACGTGGCTCGCGCAGCAGGGCTACCGCTCGCCCACGCTGCACTGGTACCTGAATTACTGCTGCCGCGACGACTATGGCACGCGCTACGACCAGGTCTCGGCGTGGGCCGGCCTGCACTACTATTGCAGCCGCTGGGGCAAGGCTGCCAACGCCAGCGACGGCACCTGGCTGACCTGGCCCGGCGGCCTGCAGCCGCTGGCGCGCGGCATCGAGCGCGCGTCCGGCATCCGGCGCCGCGCCGGCACCTGCGTCACGCTGAAAAAGACGGCCAATGGCGTCGAGGCCTTGTGCCTGCGCCTGGACGCCGGCCGGCCGACCACCTACCTGGTGCGCGCGCGCAAGGCCATCTGCGCCATGCCGACCTACGTGGCCGCGCGCGTGGTGGAGAACATCGGCGCTTACGGGTTCGATCCGGCCCGGCACATTCCGCAGTATGCGCCATGGCTGGTGGCCAATTTCCTTCTTAAACGTTTTCCCCGCGAGCTACCGGGCCAGCCGCTGTCGTGGGACAACGTGGTGTACAGCGAACCGGGACTCGGCTTCGTCGTCGCCACCCACCAGGACATCCGCGTGCGCCCGCCCGAAAAAACCGTGTTCAGTGCCTACGTCGCGCTGTCGGACCGCAAGGCGCTCGACGCGCGGCGCTGGATGGCGGCCGCCGCGCCCGAGGAACTGCTGGCGCTGGCCAGCGCCGACCTGCACACGGCGTACGGGGCGCAGTTTGCCGGCTGCGTCGAGCGGGTGGACATCACGCTGCGCGGCCACGCGATGAGCGTGCCGGTACCGGGCTTTCGCAGCAATGCCGGCATGCAGGCGCTGCGCGAGGTCGATGGCAGCATCCTGTTCGCCCACGCCGACCTGTCCGGGTTCTCGGTGTTCGAGGAAGCGGCGTGGTGGGGATACCGGGCGGCGACGCTGGCGGCAAAGTGATAAGCTGGTTCATCGATGAAACCTGATGCCACCGACCACACACCATGACCCACGACGCCCGCAAGCGCTTTCTCGCCCCCGCCAAACCCAAGCTGCGCGATGACGACGCCGGCAACAGCGTGATGTCCAGCCGCGCCGCCAATCCCGATCTGAGCAAGTCGAAAGCCAAGGCGCTCGACAACGAACGCACGGCCGGCCTGATCGACCGGATCTCCGACCTGCAGGACCGCCTCTACGCGCTGCGCCAGCACAAGGTGCTGCTGGTGCTGCAGGGCATGGACACGTCGGGCAAGGACGGCCTGGTACGCGCGCTGTTCAGCGGCGTCAACCCGATGGGCGTGCGCGCGGTGGCGTTCAAGGCGCCGACCGACGCCGAACTGGCGCACGACTACCTGTGGCGCGTGCACTTCCACGTGCCGGTCAAGGGCGAGATCGCCATCTTCAACCGCAGCCACTACGAGGACGTCCTGATCACCCGCGTGCAGGGCATGATCGATGACGACGAATGCCAGCGCCGCTATGCCCACATCCGTGACTTCGAACGCATGCTGACCGACACCGGCACCGTCATCATCAAGGTATTCCTGCACATTTCGCACGAAGAGCAGCGCGAGCGGCTGCAGGAGCGGCTCGACGATCCCGACAAACAATGGAAGTTCGATCCCAACGACATCGAGCAGCGCAAGAAGTGGGACGACTACGTCAAGGCGTACGAGCACGCGATCCGCGCCACCCATACCGACTACGCGCCGTGGTACATCGTGCCGGCCGACTCCAAGGTGCACCGCAACCTGGCCGTCGCCAGCCTGCTGCTCGAAACACTGGAGAGCATGCACCTGCACTATCCGCCGCCGCACCCCGAGCTGTCCTCGTTCACGGTGGTCTAAACGTCATGATTTTTTTGGCTGTGGCATAGTGGTTTTTTGAGGAGAACCCCGATGCTGCAACTGAAAGATCCATCGCTGCTGCGCCAGCAGGCGTACCTCGACGGCCAATGGTGCGACGCCGACGACGGCGCTACCGCAGCCGTCACCAACCCCGCCACCGGCGCCACCCTCGCCACCGTGCCGGTGATGGGCGCGGCCGAAACCCGGCGCGCGATCGAAGCCGCCAACGCCGCCTGGCCGGCCTGGCGCAAGAAAACCGCGCGCGAACGCGCGCTCATCCTGCGCAAGTGGAATGACCTGATCCTCGACAACACCGACGACCTGGCGCTGCTGATGACGGCCGAGCAGGGCAAGCCGCTGAGCGAGTCGCGCGGCGAGGTCGCGTATGGCGCCTCGTTCATCGAATGGTTCGGCGAGCAGGCCAAGCGCGTGGCCGGCGAGACCCTGGCCGCCCCGGCGGCGGGCCAGCGCATCCTGGTCACGCGCGAGCCGATCGGCGTGTGCGCAGCCATCACGCCGTGGAACTTCCCGATCGCCATGATCACCCGCAAGGTCGGCCCGGCGCTGGCGGCCGGCTGTCCGATGGTCCTGAAACCGGCGCAGGCCACGCCGCTGTCGGCGCTGGCGCTGGCCGAACTGGCCGCGCGCGCCGGCGTGCCGGCTGGCGTGTTCAGCGTCGTCACCGGCAAGTCCGGCGACATCGGCGGCGAAATGACGGCCAACCCGCTGGTGCGCAAGCTGACCTTTACCGGCTCGACCGACGTCGGTCGCAAGCTGATGGCGCAAAGCGCCCCCACCATCAAGAAGCTGTCGCTGGAACTGGGCGGCAATGCGCCGTTCATCGTGTTTGACGACGCCGACCTCGATGCGGCGGTCGAAGGCGCCATCGCCTCCAAGTACCGCAACGCCGGCCAGACCTGCGTGTGCGCCAACCGGCTGTACGTGCAGGCCGGCGTGTACGACGCCTTTGCCGAAAAGCTGGTGGCGGCGGTCAAACAGCTCAAGGTGGGCAATGGCGTGGACGAGGGCGTCACGCAAGGTCCGCTGATCGACGCCAAGGCCGTGGAAAAGGTCGAGCAGCACATTGCCGATGCGCTGGACAAGGGCGCGCGCTTGCTCACCGGCGGCAAGCGCCACGCGCTCGGTCACAGCTTCTTCGAGCCCACCGTGCTGGCCGACGTCACCAGCGCGATGCTGGTCGCGCGCGAGGAAACCTTCGGCCCGATGGCGCCGCTGTTTCGCTTCGAGACCGAAGAAGAGGCGATCGCGCTGGCCAACGATACCGAATTCGGCCTGGCCAGTTATTTCTATGCACGCGACGTCGGCCGCATCTGGCGCGTGTCCGAAGCGATCGAGAGCGGCATGGTGGGCGTCAACACGGGCCTGATCTCGAACGAGATCGCCCCGTTCGGCGGCGTCAAGCAATCGGGCCTGGGCCGCGAAGGCTCGCACCTGGGCATCGAGGACTACCTGGTGGTCAAATACATCTGCCTGGCGGGCCTCGAGTAGCGATGCCGGGACCGGGGAAATGTCGGGCAAAAGCGGGGCATTTGGCATAGAATGAATTTTCTTTCATCCCAGCCTATGCCATCATGCCCAAGATTTTTGCCCAGTTCTGCGCCGTCTCGTCCCTGACCCTGGCCGCCGCTGCCAGCGCCCTGGCCCAGACCCCGGCGCCGGCCGCCGCCGGCCATGCCGCCACCGTGGCGCCGGCCAGCTGCCCGGCCATCCTCAAGCAGACCTTCAAGCGCCTGCAGGACGAAGCGCCGCAGGACCTGTGCCAGTACGCGGGCAAGGTGATCCTGGTGGTCAATACGGCCAGCTACTGCGGCTTCACCAAGCAGTACGAGGGGCTGGAAGCGCTGTACGCCAAGTACGGCAGCAAGGGCCTGGTGGTGCTGGGCTTCCCGTCGAACGACTTCGGTCAGCAGGAACCGGGCAGCGCCAAGGAAATCGCCGACTTTTGCTACAACACCTATGGCGTCAAGTTCCCGATGTTCGCCAAGAGCGTGGTGTCCGGTAAAAACCCGAACCCGCTGTACGCCGACCTGATCAAGGCCACCGGCAAGGCGCCGGCCTGGAACTTCCACAAGTACCTGATCGGCCGTGACGGCAAGGTCATTACGAATTTCGGCAGCAAGGTCACGCCCGACGACAAGCAGCTGGTCGGCGCCGTGGAAAAAGCGCTGGCGTCCTGACGCAGCGGCGCCCGGCCGGCAGTCCGCTGCCTGCCGTGTGCCAGCCTTGACCCGATTGTAGAATTCTGGTTTCCCGGCCATCGTCACCAACCGGCGTGCCGGTGTCTGCGTTTGTGTGCGGCGGCGCACGAGGTCGATGCGCCCGCATGTTATTGCCACTGGACAATCGTGGCAATCGTGGTTTAATCGGAGGTGACTGTCACCACGAGATGAACCATGCAACCATTTAGCTTCCAACAAAAAGTTTTTCTTGCCCTGCTGGGCATCATCACCATCGCCTTCCTGTGGATACTGCTGCCGTACGGCGGCGCCGTGTTCTGGGGCGTGGTGCTGGCGATTATCTTTGCCCCCGTCTACCGCTGGATGCTGCAACGCACGCGCAACAAGCCCAACCTGGCAGCTTTTCTGACCTTGCTGCTGATCCTGGTGATGGTGATCCTGCCGCTCACGCTCATTGCCGTATCGATCATCAACCAGGCCGCGTCGGTGGTCGAGATGGTGCGGTCGGGCCAGGTGACCGTCGGTTCGTTCTTCGCCAAGATCATGGCGGTGCTGCCGGACTGGATGATCAACCTGCTCGACCGCTTCCACCTGACCAGCCTGGCGAACCTGCAGGACAAGCTGACCGAAGGCGCCGCGCAGGTGAGCCAGGAAGTGGCCAAGCGCGCGATCAACGCCAGCCTGTACACGATGGATTTCCTGACCAGTCTCGGTATCGCCATGTATCTGCTGTACTTCCTGCTGCGCGACGGCGACAAGTTGTCCCGGCGCATCCGCGACGCCGTGCCGCTGAGCCGCAAATACAAGCAGCGCCTGTTCCAGAACTTCACCACCGTGATCCGCGCCACCGTCAAGGGCAACGTGGTGATGGCCATCGTCCAGGGTTTCCTCGGCGGTCTCGCGTTCTGGTACCTGGACGTGAGCGCGCCGGTGCTGTGGGGCGTGCTGATGGCGTTCCTGTCGCTGCTGCCGGCCATCGGCGCGGCGCTGGTGTGGGCGCCGGTGGCAGCCTATTTCCTGGCCACGGGCGACGTCTGGGAAGGCGTGGGCCTGACCGTGTACGGCGTGCTGGTGATCGGCATGGTCGACAACATCCTGCGCCCGGTCCTGGTCGGCAAGGACACCAAGATGCCCGACTACGTGGTGCTGCTCTCGACCGTCGGTGGCATGGCCCTGTTCGGACTGAACGGCTTCGTGATCGGCCCGGTGATTGCCGCGCTGTTCATCGCGACCTGGGACTTGTTTGCCACGGCTAGCGAGTTCCATCCCGACTAGCTGCCTCATCCCCGGGTTTCGCGACCAATAAACGGCCCAGCAATCACAACGTGGCACGCACCGCCCCCCGCAGCGCATTGCACACCACCAGCGCCTCGGCCCGCGCCAGCATCGCCCGCGTGATCACCGCTTCGCTGGCCTGCCATGCCGGATCGTCGAGCAGCACGCTGCGCATCACGCCGGGCAGCACGCCGCACTGCAGGGCCGGCGTGAGCCAGCGGCCGTCCAGCTTGACGAAGACATTGCTGCGCCCACCCTCGGTCAGCTCGCCGCGCGCGTTGAAGAACAGCGTGTCGAAGGCGCCCTGCGCTTCGGCATCGCGCCAGGCGTCGTCATAACGGCTGCGGATGCTGGTCTTGTGGCGCAGGAACAGGTCGCCGGCATCCATGACATCGTCTGCCAGCAGCAGCCGTAACGGCGCCTGCAACGGTGCCAGCGGCGCGTGCTGGACCGTGAAAGCGCCCGACTGCGCCAGCGCCAGCCGCAACCGGAATGCCGGGCCGCGCTGTCGATCGTCACCAGGCAGGTCGGCCGCCGCGCCTGCCAGACCGTCCGCTGCTGCGCTGCCTGCCGTGCCGGCTGCCTGGCCGGTGGCCGCTGCCTCGCGCGCCTGCTCGGCCAGCGTCGTGCAGACGGCGTCCAGGCAGGCGTTGGCGGCCTTGGCGTCCCAGGCGAAGCCGAAGTAGGCGGCCGATGTCGCCATGCGCTGCAGGTGGCGGGCACGGTGGCGCACGCCGTCTGCGGGCGTGACATGCATGGTCTCGAATATCTCGAAGCTGTTCATCAGGCCGGTCAGGAAGCGCGCCTTGAGGCGGCACTCGTCGTACTCGTCGCCGCTGGCGCTGTCGTACACGATGCCCGCGCCGACGCCCATTTCGCCGCGCGCCACGCCGGTGGCGGCGTCGGGCGCACCCAGGGCCAGGGTGCGGATCGGTACCGACAGGCAGAAGTCGCCGATGGTGCTGCCGGTGCCGCCGGTGTCATCAGGGCCGCCGGAACCGCCGGCAGCCGGATCGAACCAGCCGATCGCGCCCGTGTAGATGCCGCGCGGGTCCGGTTCCAGCTCGTTGATGATTTCCATGGCGCGCCGCTTGGGCGCGCCGGTGATCGAGCCGCATGGATACAGCGCCTCGAACACCTGGGCCAGCGTGGCGTCGGCGCGCAGGGTGGCGGTGATGGTGGAAGTCATTTGCAGCACGCTGCCGTAGCGCTGCACGTCGAACAGCGCCGGTACCTGCACGCTGCCGGTGACCGCCACGCGCGCGATGTCATTGCGCAGCAGGTCGACGATCATCAGGTTTTCGGCGCGGTTTTTCGGGTCCGCCGCCAGGGCGCGGGCCCGTTCGGCATCGTCCGCCGCCTCACGCGTGGCCGGCGCCGTGCCTTTCATCGGCCGCGCGGTCAGCACGCCGCGCGCGTGGCGCACGAACAGCTCGGGCGACAGCGACAGCACGGCCGAGCCGTCGGCCAACTGCACCAGCGCACCATAGGGCACGGGCTGGCGCGCGCGCAGCCGTGCGTACAGCGCGCAGATGCCGCCAAAGGCATCGAAGCGCAGGCGCATCGTGTAGTTGACCTGATAGGTGTCGCCGGCCTCGATGTAGGCGTGGATACGCGCCAGCGCCGCGTCGAACGCCGGCTGGTCGATACTGGGGCGCACATTGGCGATGCCGGCCGGGCGCGCGCCGTGCAACGCGCGCGCCGCCAGCCAGTCTCCGACCTCGGCAGCCGTCAACCGGTCACAGCGGCGAAACAGCAGCACCTGCGCCAGCGGGGCCGGGGCGCTGGCGGGCGTCGGCTGCACCGCTGCGCAAGCGTCAGCGAGCGCAGTATTGCTCGCGTTGCCCGCCGCACTGCCGCTTGCGCTGCTGCCTCCGTTGCCTGACGCACCGTCTGTTGCGATGCTGCTCGCGTCGCCAGTTGTACTGCCGCTTGCGCTGCTGCCTCCGTTGCCTGACGCACCGTCTATTGCGGTGCTGCTCGCGTCGTCCGCCGCACTGCCGCCTGCGGTGCGGCTGACGTTGAACGCCACGCCGTTCGTTGCGTTGCTGCTTGCGGCGCCTGTCGCAATGACGCTTGCGCTGCCGGCTGCGGCCGGACGGTCAGTCGGCGTCGTTGCTACGTCCGGTGGCATCGCTGCAGCGCACGCCGTGGCCCCGATCCCAAGCAGTTGCACGCCCAGTTCGTAGCTGCACAGCGTGACCGCGTATTGGCCGCGCGCCAGCGCGGCCTGCATGGCGTCCAGCATCTGCGGCCACTCGCCGATGGCGTTGCACGAGAGCGTGGCCACGTGGTCCGTGTACAGCCGCGAAGTGGCGTCATTGATGGCGCCTAAGTTGGCGCCTTCGGTGGCATCAAGGGGGGCGCGAGCGGCGGCGCTGGCGCCCGCCGGGCGCGCGTCGGGCGGCGGGCTGGCGTCATCGAGCAGGGCAAAGCATTCGGCGGTCATGGACATCGACGGGTTCATACAAGGTTAGCCGAGCAGCAGCGCGATCTGCAGCGGCGCGTCCTGGGTCGGGTGGTTGGTGAAGCCGCTCTTGGCGTAGCGGTGCCAGCGGCCGATGACGAAACTGGCCAGCATGGCCGCGCGGGGCGCGACGTCGTCCTCGCGGCCCTGTCCTTCGGCGGCAGCCATGCGCAAGGCCTGCCTGAGCGCCAGTTCCACGCGGTCGTAGAACTGGTTCATGCGCAGCTGCAGGCGCTCGTCCTCGTTGACCAGCGCTTCGCCGATCAGCACCCGCGTCATGCCCGGGTTCTGGCCGGCGAAGTGCAGCAGCATGCCGACGATGTCGCGTGCCTGCGTCAGGCCGTCGTCGTGGCGCTCGGCGATCTGGTTGATCAGGCCGAATACCGAGGAGTCGATGAACTCGATCAGGCCCTCGAACATCTGCGCCTTGCTGGCAAAGTGGCGGTACAGCGCCGCTTCGGAAAACCCCAGCTTGCGCGCCAGCGCGGCCGTGGTGATGCGGTTGCTCTTCGGTTGTTCCAGCATCTGCGCCAGTGCTTGCAGGATGTCCAGGCGGCGCTGGCCGGGCGGGGTGCTTGCCATGTGATCTCGCGGTCAAGAATAAAACAGGGTGGTCAGCGCAGCCGGTGCAGGCGCGCCGGCAGCTGGTGCACGGATTTTACTTTGACATCGACGTAGGCGGGGCGGATCAGCCGTTTTGGCCGATGGTGCAGACCGGCGCCGCCCGTGCTGCGCGACGTCAGGTACCGGGTCACCCACGCGGTGCGCATGCCCAGTGCATGGGCGCTGCGCAGGTTGGCCAGCGTGTCCTCGACCAGGATGCAGCGCTGCGGCGTCAGGCGCTGCATGCGCATCAGTTTGCGCAGCAGCAGTTTCGACGGCTTGGGCCGCAGCTGACGATTGACCGTCATCGCTTCCACCGCCATCTGGTGGCCGAACGCGCGGTGCAGACCGAGGTGGCGCAGCACCTGGCTGGCGTAGCGGTGCGGCGCATTGGTGAGCAGGATCTTGCGACCGGGCAGGCGGCGCAGCAGCTGGCGCAGGCCGCGCTCGGCGCGGATCAGCGAAGCGAGGTCGTCGATGCTGTGGGTCTCGTGCAGAAAATGCGCGGCCTGCACCTGGTGGTGCTTGACCAGGCCGAGCAAGGTGGCGCCGTAGCGCCGCCAGTACAGGGTGCGCGCCGCATCGACCACGTCGGTGCTGGCCGGCGTGACGCCGTCGCCGAGCACGCGGGCCATGTACAGGTTCATATTGGCGACGATGGCCGGGAAGATCGCGTGCGACGCATTGTGCAGCGTGTTGTCCAGATCAAACAACCATACCGGCGAGGAAAGAGTAGTATTCAAGCGACGACTTTATAAGAGAGACCCGAGACAGCCATGCGCCAGATTATAGTGATGTTCGCCAGTTTGATCTGCCTGCTGGCCGGCCCGGGCTGGGCGCAAGCGCCGGCAGGGACCATTCCCGCGCGCGGCGCGCTGTTCAAGGTGGAGCAGGGCGGCCGCACGCTGTACCTGTTCGGCACCATCCACGTCGGCGCCCAGGACTTCTATCCGCTCGAGCCGCGCCTGGCCGGCGTGCTGAAACAGGCGCCGGTGCTGGCGCTGGAGATCGACCCGCTCGGCGACCAGCAACGGCTGGTCCGCGCCACGCAAAAGTACGGGCTGGCGCTGACGGGCGGCGCGTCGATGGCCTCGCTGTCGCCGGACTGGCGCGCGCGCCTGGACCGGCTGCTCCAGCAATACCGGATTGCGCCCGAATCGGTGACCATGATGCGGCCGTGGATGTTGGCCAGCATGCTGACGGTGAGCGAGTTTGCCGCCCAGGGCTACGATCCGGCCCTGGCGGTGGACAGCTACCTGTCGCGCCAGGCCCACGACCGCGGCCAGAAGGTGGTCGAACTGGAATCGCCCGAAGCGCAGATGTCCTTGTTCGGCAAGCTGTCGGCAGCCGACCAGCTGGTATTCCTGCAGGAGGCGATTGCCGGCATCGAAGACAAGGAGCAGGCCGACCAGTCGCGCGAAATCGCCGACGCCTGGCGCCACGCGGACATCAAGGCGCTCGACGCGCTGGCGCAGAAGTCTGCCGCCGACGACAGTTTTTCGGGACGCTTCGTGCAAAAAGTGCTGCTCGACGGCCGCAACCCGGCACTGGCCGACGCGATGGTGCGGCTGATGGCGCGCGATAACAACAGCGTGGCCGCGATCGGCGTGCTGCACCTGGTCGGCAAAGGCAGCGTGCCGGAACTGCTGCGCAAGCGCGGGCTCAAGGTCGAACGGGTGTACTGACGCGGGGAGGGAACAACAGGGGGGATGGTGCCCTTTACGTGGATTGAACACGTGGCCTCTCCCTTACCAAGGGAGTGCTCTACCACTGAGCTAAAAGGGCAAACAGGTGTGGTGTACCAAATCGACAACGACGCACTGCAAAACCGGCGCGAAGTGCGTCGCCGTTTTTTCAGTGAGACCGGATCATAGTGCCAAATGCCTGTTCGGTCAACACTTCGAGCAATAAAGAGTGCTCGATGCGACCGTCGATGATGTGCACCGTGTTGACGCCCGACTTGGCCGCGTCCAGCGCCGAGGAGATTTTCGGCAGCATGCCGCCCGAGATCGTCCCGTCGGCAAACATCTCGTCGATCTCGCGCGCCGACAGGTCGGTGACCAGGTTGCCCTGCTTGTCCTGCACGCCGGCGATATTGGTCATCATGATCAGCTTTTCGGCTTTCAGGATCTCGGCGATCTTGCCGGCGACGACGTCGGCGTTGATGTTGTAGGCCTGGCCGTCCTGGCCGAAACCGATCGGCGAAATGATGGGGATGAAGGCGTCGTCCTGCAGCGCCTTGACCACGGCCGGGTTGATGGCGTCGATCTCGCCGACGAAACCGATGTCCAGCGTCTGGCCCGGGTTGTCCTTGTCCGGCATGGCCATCTTGCGGGCGCGGATCAGGCCACCGTCCTTGCCGGTCAGGCCCACGGCCTGGCCGCCGTAATGGTTGATCAGCATGACGATGTCCTGCTGGACTTCGCCGCCGAGCACCCATTCCACCACTTCCATGGTCTCTTCGTCGGTGATGCGCATGCCTTGCACGAAGGTGCCCTGCTTGCCGATCTTTTTCAGCGCGTTGTCGATCTGCGGACCGCCGCCATGGACCACGACCGGATTCATGCCGACCAGCTTGAGCAGGATGACGTCGCGCGCGAAGCCGTGCTTGAGGCGTTCATCGGTCATCGCATTGCCGCCGTATTTGATGACGATGGTCTTGCCGTGGTAATTGCGGATGTACGGCAGTGCCTCGGCCAGGATCTGCGCCTTGATCTGCGGGGATACCGCGGTCAAATCGTCATTCATGCCTAAGTTAAGATGAGAAAATTGGGTCATGGCGAGTCCGGTAAAGAAAGTGCAGCAATTTTACAGCCTGCGGCTGCGGTCAAGCACGCATTATAGGGCCATCTGGTGGTATTTTCAGCGTTCCTCGGCCAGTCTGCCCGCAACCCTTATCAAGACATACATGAGTACCTGCACGCGCTGCGGCGCCATTTTTTCCTGTGCCATGGCGGACCCCGCTCCGGCCGCTGCCGGTCCGGCCACGCCGTGCTGGTGCACCTATCTGCCGCCGGCCGTGCCCGTGCCAACATCGGCCGACGCGGTCGGCTGCTGGTGCCCGGCCTGCCTGGAGCGACATCTCGAGGTCTTGAAAGCACCTCGCACACCCTAGCCGTAGCGCGCCGCGCAGCCGGCTTTGCGAGGCTCTTTAGCTGACGGTGCGGAAAAACCTCAGCATCTCGCGGCTGGCGTCCGGTCCGCGCGAATCGGTGTAGCTTCCGTGTTCGCTGCCGCCCGACCAGGCATGGCCGGCGCCGTGCACCACCCAGTGTTCGCCCAGCGGTGCGCCGTCGGCGCCCGTGTGCGTGGTCTGGGTGTAGCGGTAGCCGTTCGGTACCGCGCCCGATTGCACGTCCGGGTCGGCGTCGAGATGGTCGAGCTGCTGGGCGATGACCTGCTCGCCGTTGCGCGGGTTGACGGTGGTGTCGCTGTCGCCGTGGAATACGATGATCGGCCGCGAACCGTTGCCGGCCCTGGGCGCGTTGCTGGCGCCGCGCTTCATGGCCGACAGCGCCGACGGCAGGTCGGTGGCCGAGGCGAACGGCAGGCCCGAATGGACGCCGACCGCTGCAAACAGTTCCGGGTACAGCGTGCCGACGATGACCGCCATCGCGCCGCCGGCCGACAGCCCGGCCACGTACACCTGCTGCGGATTGACCGCGTAGTCGTTGCCGATCTGTTCGGCGATGCCGGCGATGATCGACGGTTCGCCCTGGCCGCGCTGCTGATCGATGGCGTTGAACCAGTTCCAGCACTTGGACTGGTTGGCGCCGGCCGTCTGCTCGGGATAGACCACCAGGCAGCCGGCTTCCTCGGCCACCTGGTTCATCTGCGTGCCGGTGGCGAAATCGTCGGGATTCTGGGTGCAGCCGTGCAGCATCACCAGTAGCGGCATCGGCTGGCCGCGGTAGCTGGACGGGATGAACAGCTTGTAATTGCGGCTGCCGGCGTGGTTGGCGTAACTGCCGCGCTCGAAGCGCGCGCCCGCGGGCAGCGGCGGCGGCGGGGTGGCCGTGCCCGGATGGCGCAAGGTGCCGAGGTCGATGCCGCGCTCGAAACTGGCGGTCAGATCGATCTTGATGCCCATTTTTTCCAGCATGTCCTGCGCGTAGGCAGCCGGATTGATAGCGGGATTCGGCGCTGTCGCTGCCGTTGCCTGTTCAGCTGCCGGCGCCGGTTCCGCCGTTGGCGCCGGCTCGGCGGCCGTCTTGCATATCGGCCTGGCGTCGTCCATCGCTGCCGCGATGGTTTCGGCCTCGGCCTTGGCATTAGCGGGTGTGGCTGCCGACGACGCCGGCGCTTTGGCGGACGTGTAGTCGGGCGCGGGGTTGAGGTCGCGCATGCCGCCCGGCGGCGTGCCGGGCGCCGGACGAGGCGTGTTCATCCGTTGTTCCTGCAGCTTCTGCTGCTGTTGCAACGTGCTTTCCACGGCTTTTTGCAGCATCGCCGTGGCGCCCTTGCGGACCATTTTTTGTGCAGCCTGTCGCATCTGCGACATGAATGGAAGTTTCATGGTGTTCCTTCAGTGGTGGATACGCGGCGCCAGCGCGGTTTTCAGTACCGCGCTCGCATGGAGCGACCCCAGGACAAAAATCGAGTCGATCGTTGCCAGCGCCAGGTCGACCGTGACGTCGCTGGCAATGCTGGCCAATCCCAGTACCTGGATGTGCAGCCGTTCGCCGGCGGCACGCAGGGCTTCGAGGTCGGCACGCGAGTAATGCTGCATGCCGAGCACCAGGCTTTTACGCGCTACCGTCTGCTTGACGACGTCGGCGTGCTGGTTCAACTGATTGCGGATCGCGGTGCGGATCAGGTCGGTCCGGTTCGAATAAAACCCCTCTTGCACCAGCAGGTCGATCTGGCCCAGGTCGATGGGACCGAGGTTGATCGTGATTTTTTCCGAGTCGGCGGTCTTCAGTTTTAATTCTTGCTTAGCCATGAGTCTCCATCTGGTTACCATCTACCTGGATGGTAGTATAGGAGTGCTGTGCGATTAATCAAGTCGATACCAGGCATAATGGCAGCTATGAGTGCGCCAACTAACCCTCTCCAGTTTCCCTCCAACCGGGTCCCGTCACCGTGCGTGAGCTTGTGCAAGATGGATGCCGAACGCCAGTACTGCACGGGTTGCCTGCGCACCCTCGATGAAATCATGGCCTGGTCCACCGCCGACGAGGCATATAAACAGGCAGTGTGGGTGGCAATCGGTCGCCGCAGGGAGACGGTTTCATTTGATGAGGACGGTTTCCAGAAATAGAGCATGGCCCCTAGTTATGGCACGGTCGTACTTTTTTCGATCTATAATTTGCGCAGCATTCCGATCAATCCACTTCGCGAGTTCGCCATGGCCCTGCCTGCAGTGTTGCAACACCTTTCACTTCCCGTCATCGCCTCACCGATGTTCATCGCCAGCGGTCCGGCGCTGGTGGCGGCGCAATGCAAGGCCGGCATCGTCGGCTCCTTCCCGGCGCTCAATGCGCGGCCGGCCGAACTGCTCGATGTCTGGCTGACCGACCTTCAGAAGGAACTGGCCGACTACCAGGCTGCCCACCCCGACCGAAAAGTGGGACCGATCGCGGTCAACCAGATCGTCCACCAGTCGAACGACCGCCTGGCCCACGATGTCGAAGTGTGCGTCAAGCACCGGGTACCGATCATCATTTCGTCGCTGCGCGCGCCGCCCAAGGACATGCTCGATGCCATCCACAGCTATGGCGGCATCGTGCTGCACGATATCGTCTCGATCCGCCACGCGCAAAAGGCGCTGGAAGCGGGTGTCGATGGCCTGATCCTGGTAGCGGCCGGCGCCGGCGGCCATGCGGGCACGCTGTCGCCGTTCGCGCTGGTGGGCGAGGTGCGCAAATTCTTCCAGGGTCCGATTGCCCTGTCCGGCTCGATTGCCACCGGCGACGCCATCCTGGCCGCCCAGGCCATGGGCGCCGATTTTGCCTACATCGGCTCGCGCTGGCTGGCCACGCAGGAATCGAACGTCAGCGACGCGTACCGCGACGCCATCATCGAATCGACTGCAGCCGACGTCATCTATTCCAACCTGTTTACGGGCGTGCACGGCAACTATCTGAAAAAGTCGATCGTCGCCGCCGGCCTCGATCCGGACGCGCTGCCGCAGTCGGACAAGACCAGCATGAATTTCGGCTCCGGCAGCGCCAAGGCCTGGCGCGATATCTGGGGCGCCGGCCAGGGCGTGGGCCTGATGGACGACATCCCCACCACGGCCGAGATGGTGGCGCGCCTGAAGCAGGAATACGACGCCGCCCGCGCCCGCCTGGCGCTGTAACGCTGCTGATGTGTTGCCGGCCTGACCGGCAATGCATCAGCCTGATTAATCCTTGTGCAGCGCTTCCGGGCGGATCGCCCACAGGCCCGGCAGGTTGCGCCAGTAGCCGTACGCATCCATGCCGAAGCCGACGACAAAACGGTTGGGGATGGTCAAGCCGACGATGTCGGCAGCGACCGGCTTGGCCTTGCCGATGGCCTTGTCCGCGAACACGGCCAGGATCACTTCCGCCGCACCCATGTCCAGCAGGCGTTGCTTGACGTGGGCCAGGGTCTCGCCTTCATCGAGGATATCGTCGAGCACGATCACGGTGCGGCCGGCAACGTTGGAGCGCGGCACCACTTTCCAGACCACTTCGCCACCGCGGTCTTCGTCGCCATAGCGGCTGACGTGGATGTAATCGAATTCGAGCGGGAATGTCAGCTGCGGCAGCAAGTTGCCGGTGAAGACCACCGCGCCACCCATCACGCCCAGCACCAGCGGGAACGCTTCGGCTTCGGGATGGTTGTAGCGGGCGTTGAGCTTGTCGGCCATGGCGGTCACCGCCGCATCCACGTCCTGCTTGGTGAACAGCTCCTCGGCGCTTTGCAGCAATGCGCGGGCACGATTATGGTGGAAATCTTGCATGATTTTCTCGGTAACGACAAAGCTCGACATTATCCTTCATCTGGCGCTTTCCTGCGACGAAGTTGGTCTGAGGTAACTTCGGCAACGATGGCGCGCGGCCGGCGTCGCGATCGTGCAAGCGTGGCGCTCGTGACCATGGCGCCATTCGCGGTATCATAGGGCCGACCTTTGCTGCTGCGCCACGGACCCATGCCTATGACGACTTCACCGCCCCCAGCCAAACGCCTGCAGCGCTTGCGCGACGCCATGCGCCAGCATGGTGTGGACGCCGTGCTGGTGCCGTCTGCCGACCCCCACCTGTCGGAATACCTGCCGCCGCGCTGGCAGGGGCGTGCATGGCTGTCGCAGTTTACCGGTTCGGTCGGCACCTTCATCATCACCCACCAGTTTTGCGGCATCTGGACCGATGCCCGTTACTGGACCCAGGCCGAACAGCAGCTGGCCGGCAGCGGCATCGAGCTGATGAAGATCACGTCCGGCGCCAGCGTCCAGTACATCGACTGGCTGGCCGCCCACGTCAAGCCGGGCCAGACGGTCGCGGTCGATGGCGCGGTGCTGGGCCTGTCGATTGCACGCCTGCTGCAGCAGGCGCTCGCTGCCAGGGAAGCCACGCTGCGCTTCGACCTCGACCTGCTCGATGCAGTGTGGCGCGATCGTCCCGGGTTGCCGACCGCCCCCGTGTTTGAACACCTGCCACCGTACGCGTCCAAGAGCCGCAGCGGCAAGCTGGCCGACGTGCGCGCCGCCATGCAGCAGCAGGGCGCCAACCGCCATGTCATCTCCACGCTCGACGACATCGCCTACCTGTTCAACCTGCGCGGCGCCGATGTGCCGTTCAACCCGGTGTTCCTGGCCCACGCGCTGGTCACGCCCACCCGCGCCACGCTGTTCGTGGCCGACGGCAAGATGTCGCCTGAGCTGCGCGAGCAGCTGGCGCAGGAAGCCATCGACGTGGCCCGCTACGACAGCTTGGCCGCCGCCCTTGCCGCGCTGGGGCCGGACACCACGGTGCTGATCGACCCGCGCCGCGTCACCCACGGCACCCGCCAGGCGCTACCGGCCAAGGTCAAGGTGGTGGAGGCGACCAATCCCACCACGCTGGCCAAGGCGCGCAAGAGCGAGGCCGACGCCATCCACGTGCGCGCCGTGATGGAACAGGATGGCGCCGCCCTGTGCGAGTTTTTCAGCTGGCTTGACGCCACGCTGGCCGACCGCGAGCGCCCCGGGGCGGCTGAATTGACCGAGCTGACAATCGACGCCCAGATCACGGCCGCGCGTGCGCGCCGGCCCGGCTTCGTCAGCCCGAGCTTTGCCACCATCGCGGGCTTTCGCGCCAATGGCGCGATCATGCACTACCGCGCCACCGAAGCGCAGCACGCCGTCATCGAGGGCGACGGCCTGCTGCTGATCGACTCGGGCGGCCAGTACCTGGGCGGCACCACCGACATCACGCGCATGGTGGCCGTGGGCGCCATCTCGGCCGAACACAAACGCGATGTCACGCTGGTGCTCAAGGGGTTGATCGCGCTGTCGAGCGCCCACTTCCCGCGCGGCACCCGCGCGCCGATGCTCGACGCCATCGCCAGGGCGCCGCTGTGGGCGGCCGGCATCGACTACGGCCACGGCACCGGCCATGGCGTCGGCTACTTCCTCAATGTGCACGAGGGACCGCAATCGATCTCGCCATCGGCCATGCCGGAGCCGCAGACGGCGATGGAACCGGGCATGATCACCTCGATCGAGCCGGGCCTGTACCGGCCCGGAAAATGGGGGATCCGCCTCGAGAACCTGGTGCTCAACCGCAGCGCCGGGCAGACCGATTTCGGCGACTTCCTGCAGTTCGAAACGCTGACCCTGTGCCCGATCGATACCCGCTGCCTCGCAGTTGCGCTGCTGCGCGACGACGAGCGGCGCTGGCTCAACGACTATCACGCCATGGTGCGCGAACGCCTGTCGCCGCTGGTGACGGGGGCCGCGCTGACCTGGCTTCACCAACGTACGGAGACCCTATGAGCGGACGCGCCACCCGCGCCACCTCGGCGCTGGACCGATTGAAAACCCGCACCGGCAACCCGCGCTATTCGATGGCGCGCACCGGTGCCGGCCACTTCACCCTCAGCGACGGCGCCGGCGAACCGCCGCTGTGCCCACCGCTGGAACTCGACGACTTCGTCGCCTTCGTCAACGGCATTGCGCCGCTGGCGCCCAAGCGCGTCAGCAAGCTCGATATCGCGTTCGAAAAGCAGCTGAAAAAGAAGGCACCGTAAAACGCGTATGCCGGCCAACGAATTCCTGGGCGCCTACTGGTCGCCATCGGAACTGGCGACCAACCTGGTGGTCCTGCTCAATTTGCTGGGCGCGCTGGGCCTGGGGCTGGTGGTCGGCTACGAGCGCTCGTACCATGGCCGCGCAGCGGGCATGCGCACCTATGGCCTGGTGTGCATGGCCTCGGCCGCGCTGACCGTGATCGGCGGCTATCCGGGCCACTGGTTCGGCGGCCACGTTTCGCAATACCTGATCAACTCCGATCCCACCCGCATCGTGCAGGGCATCGTCACCGGCATCGGCTTCCTGGGCGCCGGCGTGATCATGCGCGAAGGCTTCAATATCAGCGGCCTGACCACGGCGGCGTCGATCTGGGCCTCGGCGGTGATCGGCGTGATGGTGGGCGTGGGCTTTTACCTCGGCGCGATCGGCCTGGCCGTGCTGTGCGCCGGCTCCATGGTGCTGCTCACCAGGGTGGAAGCGTGGCTGCCGTCGCGCCACGCGATCGCGATCACGATGCGCTTCAAGGCCGGGTACCGGCCGCAGGAACAGGCGCTGCGCGACATGGCGCGCCAGCGCGGCTACGAAATCGCCGGCGGCTCGCTGATGATCGCCAGCGACGGCGGCATGCAGGAATGGCGCTTCGTCGCGATCGCCTTCAGCAAGCGCAGCGGCGCGCCGATGTCGGTGCTGTCGGCCGAGCTGGCGGACTTCGACGGCATCCACAGTTACCAGCTCTCGCACGCGAGGAATTAACATGACGACCACGATCAACCTGGTGGGCGCCGGCCATGTCGGCCGGGTGCTGGGCCGGCTGCTGGCGCGCCACGGCGGTGTGACGATCGGCCAGGTGCTGACCCGTTCCGAAGCGTCGGCGCGCCAGGCCGTCGATTTCATCGGCGCCGGCCAGCCCATCGTGCACTACGACCAGCTGCAGCCGGCCGACGTGCACCTGCTGGCCGTCGGCGACGACCAGATAGAAGCCGCCTGCGCCGCGCTGGCCGCTGCCGTGCCGCTGGCCGGCAGCATCGTGTGCCACTGCAGCGGCGCGCTGGCGTCGCGCCACCTGCAGGCCGCGCGCGCGGCCGGCGCGCTGGTGGCCAGCGTGCACCCGATCCGCAGCTTTGCCGACCCGGCAGCCGTGGCCGACCATTTCGCCGGCACCTTCTGCGGGGTGGAGGGCGATGCCGGTGCGCTGGCCGTGCTGACCCCGGCCCTGACGGCGCTCGGTGCGCAGCCGGTGACCATCGATCCCGACGCCAAGACCGTCTATCACGCAGCGGCCGTGTTTGCCAGCAATTACCTGGTGACCGTGCTCGACGCCGCGCTGCGCGCCTACCAGGCCGCCGGCGTGCCCGAACACGTGGCGCGCCAGATCGCGCAGCCGCTGGCCACCGAATCGCTGGCCAATGTGTTCCGGCTCGGTCCGGCTGCTGCGCTCAGCGGCCCGGTCGCGCGCGGCGACATGGCCACCGTGGCGCGCCAGCGGCAGGCGGTCTCGGCCTGGGATGCGGCCACCGGCGCGCTGTACCGGGACCTGGTGGCGCCCACTGCCGTACTGGCGCAAAAAAAGCCGCGCTGACGCCCGGCTGTTGCAGTTGAAATGCCACGAATTGACAAATAAGCGCCTGGAATCTGCCAGATTGATCGACAAATGCCTTGATAAGCAATAAGCTTGTTTCTCAGAATGTTTTTTATAAGAAATTAGGCAGTTCACGAATATGCCGAGCTGGCGTCAATTGTATAGGGGTAGACCATGTTATTTTTGAAAAGCACCACCGTGACGAAAGCGCCCGGCATTTACGATGTCGACGTTGCCGCCAAACCGCCAGGCAAGACCTTCGGCGTGTTCATCGCCACCGATCCCGACCATCCGCCGACTGCCGTGCTGGAAAAACTGGCCGAACTGGGCTTCAAAAATACCTATAGTGGCGGCTATACCCACAAGGACCGCGGCAAGGTGCTGGACCTGCACTTCCAGAAAGATGGCACCGATCTGTTCCAGGGCTGGAAGGCGGAAGAGCTGGAAGCGAACATGGCCGCCATCAACGAATTGTTCTCCGGTATCGGCATCACCATCACCCCGCGCGTCATGTCCCTGGCCGAAGCCTACGCATAAAGCACCTCGACATCGGGCTGCGCGGCCCGCTAGCGCTGCGCGCTGTGCAACGCACCTCCCTGTATCATGGCGGCATGGACCTGTTCGACCCTGATGACCGCGCCGCCGACGCCCTGACGCCGATCCCGATCGAGGATGGCTACCTGGCGTTTCAGCAGCGCCTGGCGCTGGATCTGTCGCCCGAAGCCGTGTTTCGCCGCCTGCGCGAGGAGACCGACTGGCGCGCCGAACAGATCCAGGTGTGGGGCAAGCTGCACATGCAGCCGCGCCTGTCGGCCTGGCATGGCGAAGCGCGCTACCGCTATTCCGGCAAGACCTTCGACCCGCAGCCGTTTACGCCGCTGCAGCTGCACATCAAGCAGGCGGTCGAACGGGCCACCGGTTACCGCTACAACAGCGTCCTGCTCAATTACTATCGCGACGAGCGCGACAGCATGGGTTTCCACGCCGACGACGAACGCGAGCTGGGGTCCGAGCCGGCCATCGCGTCGGTGAGCTTCGGCGCCGCCCGTACCTTCATCCTCAAGCACCGCACCGTGCCCCGGACCATCAAACTGGCGCTGGGCGACGGCTGCCTGCTGCTGATGGCAGGCGCCCTGCAACAGCACTGGACCCACGGCATCAACAAGCAGCGCACGCCGCTGGGGCCGCGCATCAATCTGACCTTCCGCCTGATCGTCTGACGGCGCGCGACGGGCGGTGATCCCTTAAGTCTCGCTTAAGTTTGGTTTGAACACGCATCGGCAGATGTTCGTTCGGCTCACATCTCGTTACACTTATTACTAATTCGGTCGTGACGGGTGCCGCATCCGGTGATATCTTGAACACATCGCGATTCATCACCGACCGAATTGCGGTCCCAAGCAAGTCAAACCACTTTTGCTGAAAGATCGACATCATGAAAAAAATTATCCTCGCAGTTGTTGCTTCTGCCGCCGCCCTGGCTGGTACTTCCGCTTATGCCGATGACGCAGGCACCGGTTACATCGGCGCCGGCGTGGTCGGCAGCAAATACGAATTCAACGCCCCGAATGCGGTCAGCGCCGAAAACCACAGCGGCTACAAGGCTGGCGGCAAGATCTACGGCGGCTACAACATCGACCAGACCTGGGCGGTGGAAGGCGGTTACACCGACTTCGGCAAGAAAGGCTATAACTACACGGCCGGCGGCGCCGATGGCAGCGTGCGCAGCAAGGCCCACTCGTACTACCTGGCCGGTAAAGGCACCTGGCCGGTGAACCAGCAGATCGCCCTGTTCGGCAAGCTCGGTGCAGCCCGCAACAGCAACGAAGTCGACACGTCCGGCATCGCTGCCGTGAACGGCGACAAGAACAAGACCGCCCTGTACGCTGCGGTGGGCGCCGAGTACGCTGTGAACAACAACGTCAAGGTCTCGCTGGAATATGAAAACTACGGCAAGAACGACATCGACACCGGCCGCAAGAGCGGTGCCGTGACGGCCGGCCTGCGTTACGCCTTCTAAGCAAGCGCTGCAGCTAGCGCCAAGTAAAAAAGCCACCGGGTGATCCGGTGGCTTTTTTTTTTGCGTTCCCTTATGCGGTGAGCGGCTTGTAGCGGATCCGCTTGGGCTTGGCGCCTTCTTCACCGAGGCGCTTTTTCTTGTCCGCTTCGTATTCCTGGTAGTTACCGTCGAAGAAGGTCACCTGCGAGTTGCCTTCGAAGGCCAGGATGTGGGTGGCGATGCGGTCCAGGAACCAGCGGTCGTGCGAGATCACCATCACCGAACCGGCAAACTCGAGCAGCGCATCTTCCAGCGCGCGCAGGGTTTCCACGTCGAGATCGTTCGACGGTTCATCGAGCAGCAGCACGTTGCCGCCCTTGAGCAGGGTCTTGGCCAGGTGCAGACGGCCGCGTTCGCCGCCGGACAGGTTGCCGACGATCTTCTGCTGGTCGCCGCCCTTGAAGTTGAAGCGGCCCAGGTAGGCGCGCGACGGCATTTCGAAGCGGCCCACGCTGAGGATGTCGGCGCCGCCGGACACGTCTTCGAACACGGTCTTGTTGTTGCCCAGGTCGTCGCGGCTCTGGTCCACCAGCGACACGCGCGCGGTCTGGCCGATCACGACTTCGCCGCTGTCGGGCTGGTCGATACCGGCGATCATCTTGAACAGCGTCGATTTACCGGCGCCGTTGGGGCCGATGATGCCGACGATGGCGCCGGGCGGTACCGTGAATGACAGGTTGTCGATCAGCAGGCGGTCGCCGAACGCTTTCGAGACATTCTTGAATTCGATCACTTCGTTACCGAGGCGCTCGGCCACCGGAATAAAGATTTCCTGGGTCTCGTTGCGCTTCTGGTATTCGTGTTCGCTCAGCTCGTTGAAGCGGGCCAGGCGGGCCTTGGACTTGGCCTGACGCGCCTTCGGATTCTGGCGCGACCATTCGAGTTCCTTCTGCAGCGCCTTCTGGCGCGCCGATTCGGTCGCTTCTTCCTGCTTCAGGCGCGCCTGCTTCTGGTCCAGCCACGACGAGTAATTGCCCTTCCATGGGATGCCATGGCCACGGTCCAGTTCCAGGATCCATTCGGCGGCGTTGTCGAGGAAGTAGCGGTCGTGGGTGATGCCGACCACGGTGCCGGGGAAGCGCAGCAGGAACTGCTCGAGCCACTCGACCGATTCGGCGTCGAGGTGGTTGGTCGGTTCGTCGAGCAGCAGCATGTCCGGTTTGGACAGCAGCAGCTTGCACAGCGCCACGCGGCGTTTTTCACCGCCGGACAGCACGCCGATCTTGGCGTCCCAGGGCGGCAGGCGCAGCGCGTCGGCTGCCATTTCCAGTTGCAGGTTCAGGTTGCCGCCATCGGACGAGGCGATGATCGCTTCCAGGCGGCCCTGCTCGGCAGCGAGGGCGTCGAAGTCGGCGTCTTCCTCGGCATACGCCGCGTACACGGCGTCGAGCTTGGCTTGCGCGTCAAACACTTCACCGAGGCCCGATTCCACTTCCTGGCGCACGGTTTTTTCCGGATCGAGCTGCGGTTCCTGCGGCAGATAGCCGATGTTCAGACCCGGCATCGGGCGCGCTTCGCCCTGGATGTCGGTATCGATGCCTGCCATAATTTTGAGCAGGGTGGACTTGCCGGAGCCGTTCAGGCCCAGCACGCCGATTTTTGCGCCCGGGAAGAAGGAAAGCGAAATGTCCTTGAGGATCTGGCGTTTTGGCGGGACGATTTTGCCCACGCGGTTCATGGTATAGACGTAATTGGCCATTCAATGTCTCGGTGAAATGATTGGGTGAAAATCCGGGGAAGGACGACAGGATACGACAAAACCCGTGCTGCGCCCACTATCGGCTCACAATGCCGCGCGCCGGGCGAGGCTGTTGCGCCGGCTGACCCACAGCCCTTCGGCCACGTACAGCACCAGCGCGGTCCAGATGATGGCAAAGCCGATCAGCCGCGCCTGCGGGAACGCTTCGTGGAACACCCACACGCCCAGCAGCGCCTGCAGGCTCGGCGACAGGTATTGCAGCAAGCCCAGCGCCGACATCGAAATCTTGCGCGCGCCGGCCGCGAACAGCAGCAGCGGCACCGCCGTGATCGGGCCGGCAGCCGCCAGCAGCCAGCGCGTGGCGCCGGTCTCGCTGTTCATGAAGGTATTCTGGCCGTGCACGGTCAGCCAGCCGATGTAACCGAGCGCCAGCGGGAACAGCAGCATGGTCTCGAGCGACAGGCCTTCCAGCGCAGCCAGGGCGGCGGTCTTGCGCAGCAGGCCGTAGCAGGCGAACGAGATGCCCAGCACCAGCGCAATCCACGGCAGCTCGCCGGCCGACCAGGTCAGCCAGGCCACGCCGCACGCGGCCAGGCCGATGGCGATCCACTGTCCCCGGCGCAAGGTCTCTTTCAGCACCAGCATGCCCAGCATCACATTGATCAGCGGATTGATGAAGTAGCCGAGGCTGGCGTCGAGCACGTGGCCGTTATTGACCGACCAGATGTAGACGAACCAGTTGGACGACAGCAGCAGGGCGCTGGCCACAAAGGTCAGCAGCACGCGCGGCTGGCGCACCACTTGCGGCAACCATTTCCATTGCTGGCGCACGGTCAGCACGATGACCAGGAATAACAGCGACCACAGCATGCGGTGGCCGAGGATTTCCAGCGGCGGTACCTCGTGGATGGCGTGGAAGTAGAGCGGGAAAATGCCCCACAGGATAAAGGCGGCGGCGGCGTAGAGGATTCCTGGATTCATGGTGCGGGGCGGCGTAACACGTGGTCGGTTTGACATTATGACCGATCCGGGCGTTGCTTGCCGGCCTCATCTGCCGTCGCCATGGCGAGACGGGCGCACTTGCGGCGCGCGGCGGCGTACACTGGCGCTATTGACGAACTGGAACGACTGAGAACCCTTTGGAAGCGAACCGGATGCCCTCTCTCACGCCAAAATCCCCTTGCGTTTTGTCGGACCTTGTCCTACTGTGCAATGCACCAAAACAACAGCAGGTGCAATCTTGACCGAGCAACACAAGAAAAGCAGCGTTGCCGCGCTGACCATGGCCGCCATCGGCATCGTCTACGGCGACATCGGTACCAGTCCCCTCTACACCCTCAAGACCATCTTCGATCCCGACCACGGCCTGGTGCTCAACGAGGCCAACCTGCTGGGCATCATTTCCCTGATTTTCTGGGGCCTGACGATGATCGTCTCGCTCAAGTACGTGACGCTGGTGCTGCGCGCCGACAACCGCGGCGAGGGCGGCATCATGGCGCTGATGGCGCTGGCGCTGAACTCGGTCAACAAGGCGGCGCCGCGCTGGCACTATCCGCTGCTGATGCTGGGCGTGATCGGCGCCACCATGTTCTACGGCGACAGCGTGATCACGCCGGCCATCTCGGTGCTGGGCGCGATCGAAGGCCTGGAAGTGGCTGCGCCCGGCCTCGAACAATACATCGTGCCGCTGACCATCATCGTGCTGGTGTCGCTGTACGCGCTGCAGCACCTGGGCACGGCCGGCATCGGCCGCTGGTTCGGCCCCATCATGCTGCTGTGGTTTACCGCGCTGGCCGTGATGGGCCTGATCAACATCGTGGCCGCGCCGCAAATCCTGTATGCACTGAACCCCGTGCACGCGTTCCACTTCATGCTGGAAAACCGCATGATCGCGTTCGTGGCGCTGGGCGCCGTGGTGCTGGCGTTTACCGGCGCCGAGGCGCTGTATGCCGACATGGGCCACTTCGGCAAGCATCCGATCCGCGTGGCCTGGTTCCTGATCGTGTTCCCGGCGCTGGCGCTCAATTACCTGGGGCAGGGCGCGCTGCTGCTCACGCACCCGGACACGGTCTCGAATCCGTTCTTCAACCAGCTCGGCGCCTGGAGCGTGTACCCGCTGGTGGTGCTGTCCACGGCGGCGGCGGTGATCGCCTCGCAGGCGACCATTTCCGGCACCTTCTCGATGACCAAGCAGGCCATCGCGCTGGGCCTGCTGCCGCGCATGCGCATCAACCACACGTCCGCCAGCGAGATCGGCCAGATCTACATCCCGGCCGTGAACTGGCTGCAACTGGTGGTGGTGCTGATGGCGGTGATCGGTTTCGGGTCATCCGACAAGCTGGCCGGCGCCTACGGCATCGCCGTCACCGCCACCATGCTGGCCACCACCGTGCTGACCTTCTTCGTGATCCGCTACCGCTGGCACCTGCCGCTGTGGCTGTGCCTGATGGCCACGGGCTTTTTCATCACCATCGACGTGCTGCTGTTCTCGGCCAGCACGCTCAAGCTGCTGCACGGCGGCTGGTTCCCGCTGCTCCTGGCCATCGTGCTGTTTACCGTGATGATGACCTGGAAGCGCGGCCGCGAACTGGTGTTCTCGAACTTGCAGAAGCACGCGATTCCGCTCGAGGAATTCATGGCCTCGCTGTTCGTGGCGCCGCCCACCCGCGTGTACGGCACCGCCATCTTCCTGCGCGGCGAAAGCGACGGCGTGCCGCACGCGTTGCTGCACAACCTGTCGCACAACAAGGTGCTGCACGAGCGGGTGGTGTTCTTCACCGTCCACATCATCGAGGAGCCGTATGTGCCGGTGGACGAACAGGTCAAGGTGACCGATCTCGGCCACCAGTGCTACCAGGTCAATGTGTATTACGGCTTCAAGGACGAGCCGGACGTACCGAAAGTGCTGCAGCAGTGCGAGTGCCTGGGCCTGCCGTTCGAGATGATGGAAACGTCGTTCTTCATCGCCCGCCAGACCGTGATCTCGGCGCCGGACAAGGGCATGGCGCCATGGCGCGAGCACCTGTTCGTCACCATGTCGCGCAATGCGCGCGGCGCGGCCGACTACTACCAGATCCCGCCCAACCGCGTGATCGAGCTCGGTACCCAGGTCGAGATCTAGCCGCCAAAAAAATGTAACCGAATGTTGTGGTCCGGGCACCGGGTGCCCGGTCTGCTACACTGCTGCTCCTGAAAAGCTGCAAAGCTGCCAAGGAATACGAACTTCTCTGCAAAGGTAACCATGAAATCGATGTTGAAATTGATCGCTGCGGCTGTCATCGGCGCAGCAGTGCTGACCGCGTGCGGCGGCAATTACAAGCCGCCTGCTGCGGTGGTGGTGGCGCAGCCCGACTACAAGCAGACCGATACGTTGATCGGTACCGGCGCCACGGCCAAGCTGGGCACGACGGTGACGATCTACGATCCCGATGACGCTGCCGATAAATCGATTCCGGACAGCCAAAAGAATATCCTGAACCGGTACATGATCGACTCGCAGCTGGTGACCGTCAATTACACGGGCTACCTGTACGACAGCACCAAGCCGGACGGCAAGGGCGCCGTGGTGGAAACCTCGGCTCCGGGCGAATCGATGTTCCCCGGTTTCCCGATGCAGCCGTTTACGCTGGGTGCGGGCAAACCGCTGGCCAATACCACTGCCCTGATCGGCTTCGACCAGGCCGTGGTCGGCATGCAGGTCGGCGGCAAACGCACGGTCGTGCTGCCAGCCAGCCTGGCGTATGGCGCAACGGCGATTGCCGCCCGCACCGCGACCGGTAATCCGCAAAAATCCTTCCCGGCCGTGCCGGCCAACTCGCCGCTGGTGTACGACATCGAACTGGTGGCCGTGACCATGCTGCCCAACATCATTCCCGCGACGCCGCCTGCGGTAGTGACCGATCTGGTGGCGCCGGTCGTGGGCACGGGCGCTGCGCCCGTGGCAGGCAAGTATGCGCGTGTGTACTACACCGGTTATTTCTACGACGGTACCGTTGCCAGCCGCATCGGCAAGCAATTCGACACCAATGTGCCGGTCACCGCACCGACCCCGCCGGCCGTGGCGCCGACGTTGTCGTTCCTGGTGGACGCCTCGCCGCTGGAAGTGATCAAGGGCTTCAACGATGCGGTCAAAGGCATGCAGGTCGGTGGCAAACGCACCGTGATTATTCCGAGCAAGTTCGCCTACGGCAAAACCGGCTCCGCGACCATTCCGGCCGACAGTACCCTGGTATTTACCATCGAACTGGTCAGTGTGGGCGATACCAAGAACTGATGGTGTCGTGATGCAAAAAAACCGGTGGCAGCGATGCCGCCGGTTTTTTTTTAGCGCGACGCGAGCGCAGCAGGGCGCAGCATGTCGATATGCATGATGCCGTCCTCGTCATACGGCGCGCTGACGGTGACAAAGCCATAGCCGCCGTAGAATTTTTCCAGGTGGGCCTGGGCGCCGATGCGGCAGGCGTGGCCCGGGTGCAGCGCGTCGATCAGCGGCATGGCGCGGTCGAGCAGGGCGCGCCCGATGCCGGTGCCGCGCGCAGCCTGGGTCGTGAGCACGCGGCCGATCGACATTTCGTCGTACTTGAGCCCGGGCGGCAGCACCCGCAAGCTCGCCTGCAGCACGCGCTGACCATCGACCTCGCGCCACGCCATCAGGTGGTGACAATCGGGATCGAGGCCATCGATGTCGGGATACAAACAGGTCTGCTCGAGCACGAACACCTGCTGCCGCTGGCGCAGCACCTCGTACCAGTCACGCCGGGCGATCTCGTCAAACGCCAACCACTGCCATTCAATCATATGCATCTCATCAAAAACTTCGGGGTCAGGCGCTGACCCCGAAAGGGCTTAGACCAGGGTCAGCGTGACGTCGATGTTGCCGCGGGTGGCGTTCGAGTACGGGCAGACGATGTGGGCGGCGTCGACCAGTTTCTGGGCGGTGTCGCGGTCCATGCCGGGCAGCGAGATTTTCAGTTCCACTTCGATGCCGAAGCCGGTCGGAATCGGGCCGATGCCGACATTGCCTTCGATCGAAACGTCGGCCGGAATGGCGATCTTGTCGCGGCCGCCGACGAATTTCATGGCGCCCAGGAAGCAAGCCGAGTAGCCGGCGGCAAACAGTTGCTCAGGATTGGTGCCTGCGGCACCGGCGCCGCCCAGTTCTTTCGGGGTAGTCAGCTTGACGTCGAGCGCGCCGTCCGACGACAGGGCTTTGCCTTCACGGCCGCCGGTGGCGGTAGCGGTGGCGCGGTAGAGAACTTTTTCGATCGACATGATGTTTTCCTTTCAATGACTACGATGAGTGAGGGGAACAACTTTTCAATTCTACTGCGGTGTTCCGTGTTGACGCCGGTTTTGCACATTGCGTGGCGCCCATGTGATCCACTATACATAGCACACGATCTAATCGCAAGCTATATTTGTAAGGAATTGTGACCGTTGCTGCATCCATGCCGGCTTGACGGTAATGCGACAAATGTCGCACAATGGTGTCATCAGTCACAAACCCTGGAGATATCATGCAACGGTCGCTTGTTTTTGCCCTCATGTTCGCCGGCCTGGCCGGCCGCGCCCACGCGCAGGCCGACTGGGACGGTCCGCAGGCGCCGTTCGCCCTGTTCGGCAACAGCTATTACGTGGGCACCGCGGGGCTGAGTTCGGTACTGATTACGTCACCCCAGGGCCACATCCTGATCGACGGCGCCGGTCCCCAGGCGCCCGCCGCCATCGCCGAACACATCCGTGCACTCGGATTCAAGGTCGAGGACATCCAGTACATCCTCAATTCGCATCCGCATTTTGACCATGCGGGCGGCATCGCGGCACTACAAAAAATGTCGGGCGCCACCGTGCTGGCCAGCGCCCGGGCCGAGCAGGTGCTGCGCACCGGCCGCACCAGTCCTGGCGATCCGCAACTGGGCATCCTGACCACGCCGCTGGCAGCCGTGGCCCGCACCCGCGCCGTCGCCGATGGCGAGGTCGTGCGCGTGGGACCGCTGGCGGTGACCGCCCACTATACGCCGGGCCACACCGAGGGCGGCACCAGCTGGACCTGGCAGTCGACCGAAGGCGCCACCACCGCCCACATGGTGTATGCGGACAGCCTGACCGCTTACGCCGACCGCACATTCCGCTACGGCGGCGACCCCCGCTACCCGCGTGCGCGCGCCGACCTCGAACGGTCGATCGCCACGGTGGCCGCCCTGCCGTGCGACATCCTGGTGACGGCGCACCCGGAAGCGGGCGACCTGTGGCAGCGCAAGGCGCGCCAGCCGGCGCGGGGCAACGCCGCCTTCATCGACCGGCAGGCCTGCCGTACCTATGCCGAGCAGGCACGCCAGCGCCTGGCGGCGGTGCTGGCGGAGGAAGCGGCGCAGGCAGGGAAGGCGGCGCAAGAACCTTCCCGCTAGCGTCGGAGGCCACCGGCCGTGTGTTAGACTTTTCCTCCAAGACATACATACCGGTGAACCTCCATGCGTTTGCGCGATAGCCGCTACCTGCCCGGCCTCAGCACCCTGCTGGCGATCGTGATCGCCGCTGCCACGCTGCTGGTGACGGGGCTGATGGTGTGGATCGTGGGCGGCATCGCCACCACCGACATCAAGCGCACCGTGGGCGGCATCCTGGCCGAGCGCGCCCGCACGGCGGCCGACATGATCGACGATAACATGGCCACGCGCTACCTCGAGGTGCGTCAGCTGGCCGCGCGCATCGACCGCGAACTCGCCTACACCGCGCGCGCCGCAGCCGCCCGCCGCGAGTTGCTCGAACAGGTGCAGACATCGGCCCCGCAGTACGCGTGGATCGGCGTGGCCGACGCCAGCGGCAAGGTGGTGGCCAGCACCGGCGGCATGCTCGAGGGAGCGGACGTGTCGATGCGGCCGTGGTTCGGCGACGCCGCCAAGGGTATCCACGTGCACGACGTCCACGACGCCAAGCTGCTGGCCAAGCACCTGCCGCTCGACCGCGGCAATCCGCAGCGCTTCGTCGACCTGGCGTTCCCGGTGCGCCTGGCGGGGCCGGACGGCACCTCGGCCGGCGTGCTGGGCGCGCACCTGAGCTGGGCCTGGATCGGCCAGCTGGGACGCATGTTCAATGCGCCGGTGGCCGAGCGGGCGGTGGAGATCATGCTGGTGTCGGCCGACGGCACGGTGCTGATGGGGCCCGACGATGCGGTCGGTAACCGGCTCGACCGGCTGGCGCCCGGCGTCCCGGCCGCCTCGCCGGTGGCGAACGAACTGCAATGGGTCGATGGCAAGCGCTATATCACGGCGCGCTACGCCACCCACGGCAAGGGCGAATACCCGGGCCTGGGCTGGACCGTGCTGGCGCGCCAGGAAGCCGATACCGCCTACGCCCACGTGGTCGCGATGCAGCGCCGCATCTACCAGAGCGGCATCGCGCTCACGCTGCTGTTTTCCGTGTGCGGCTGGCTGCTGGCGCGCCGGCTCACGGCGCCGTTGCAGCGGGCGGCGGCAGCGGCAGCGGCCATCGGCGCCACCACCGCCAGTATCGACGACCTCGACGCCCGGCTGTCGGTGCGCGGCGGCTTCTACGAAGTGCATACGCTCACGCGCGCCTTCGATGCGCTGCTGGCGCGGCTGGCGCAAAAGCGCGATCAGCTCAATACCCTGAACGCCGCGCTCGAAGACAAGGTTGCGCAGCGCACCGAGGCGCTTGAAGCGTCGCTCGCTGCGAAGTCGCGCAGCGAGGAGCAGGAGCGCGCGGCCCTGCGCAAGGCCCACGACAGCGAGAAGTTCCTGCGCACGATCGCCAACAACAGCCCGGCGCTGATTGCCTACGTCGATCGCGACCACATCTACCGCTTTGCCAACAAAGCCCACGAGCGGGCGCTGGGCATCGCCCCCGACACCATGCTCGGGCGTCACATGGCCGAGGTGCTTGGCGACGATGTGTATGCGCTGCTGCGCGGACGCATCGTGCGCGTGCTCGAAGGCGCCACCGTGCATTTCGAGGAAACCTTCGATCGCCCGGACTGGCCGCGGCATTTCATGAACGATTTTATTCCGGACATCGATGCCGATGGCGGGGTGCGCGGCTTCCATATCCTGGTGACCGACATCTCCGAGCGCAAGCAGATCGAGATCGCCCAGGCGGCCAACGAAAAGCTGGCCGAAGCGGCCAACCGCGCCAAGAGCGAGTTCGTCGCCAACATGAGCCACGAAATCCGCACGCCGATGAACGCAGTGCTGGGCGCGTCGCACCTGCTCGGCCATACCCGGCTGACCGCCGAGCAGCGCGGCTACCTCGACCTGATCGAATCGTGCGGCCGCTCGCTGCTGCACGTCATCAACGACATCCTCGACTTTTCCAAGATCGAGGCAGGCAAGATCCAGATCGAGCGCGACGTCTTCGACACCCATGCGCTGGTCGAAGCGGCCGAAGCGGCGATGCTGTCCTCGGGCAGCAAGCCCGGCGTGGAACTGGCCATCGTGGTGCCGGCCGACTTCCCGGCGCGGCTGGTCGGCGACGCCATGCGCCTGCGCCAGGTCATCACCAATCTGGTCAACAACGCGCTGAAATTTACCGCCGCCGGCGAGGTGGTGATGGAACTGGCCCTGCATGACCAGACGCTGGCGATCACCGTGCGCGATACCGGCATCGGCATGTCGGCGGTCCAGCAGCAGCGCCTGTTCCAGCCGTTCGAGCAGGCCGACATGTCCACCTCGCGCAAGTACGGCGGCACCGGCCTGGGGCTGACCATTTCGCGCAAGCTGGTGGCGCTGATGCAGGGCCAGATCACGGTGACCAGCGCGGCCGGGGCCGGCGCCGAATTCACGGTGTCGCTGCCGGCGCCGCCGGCCGCCAGCGACGCCCACGAGAGCGCACCGACAGCGCCGGCTACCGGCGCACTGCTGTGCATCGATGCCCACCTGGCCTCGCTCAAGGCGCTGCTGCAAGGCGCCGCATACTGCGCGGTACCGGCCTACAGCGCCAACACCATCGACGAAGGCGTCGCCCTGCTGCTGCAACACGGCAGCGCCCCTCGGGCTAGCGCCGACGCTGATGCTTCTGCCACCAGCGCTGCTGCTCCTGCCACCGCCGCTCCCGCTGCCGCTACTACACTGGTCGCGACCGCGCACGGTACGGACGACGTTGCCGATTTGGACGCGCATGCCGGCGCCGCTGCCGGTCCGCGCATCGCCGTGGTGCTGGTGAGCGCCGGTCTTTACGCCGCTGCGCCCGCGCGTCTGCGCGCGGCCGCGGGCGCGGCCGGGGCCCGGCTGGTGCTGATGCATGCGGCCACCGGACCGGCAGCCGACGATGCCCGCTTCGATGGCCTGCTGGCCAAGCCGGTCACGCGCCGCGCGCTGCAGCGGCTGCTGACACAGCTCGACGATCGCGCCGCCCACACCGGGCCCGGTGGCGCGCCTGCGTCCGCGCCGGCGCCGGCGGCCGCCAGACCGCTGGCCGGCCGCCGCCTGCTGCTGGTCGAGGATAATCCGATCAACCAGCTGGTCGCCTCGCGCCTGCTGGAACTGGCTGGCGCCACGCCTGCCGTGGCGGAAAACGGCCGCGATGCGCTGGCGCTGGTGGACATGGCGCAGGCGCCGTTCGACATCATCCTGATGGACGTGCAAATGCCGGTCATGGATGGCTACGAAGCCACGCGCCTGCTGCGCGAACGCGGCGTGCGCACGCCGATCCTGGCCATGAGCGCCGGCGTCACCCAGGCCGAGCGCGGCGAATGCCTGGCCGCCGGCATGCAAGACTTTATTTCGAAACCGGTCGATGCGGAACAGATGATCGCCACCATCGTGGCATGGCTGGACCGCTGAGCGCCACCTCTTCCGCAAGCAGTAATTGATAATGATTCCCATTACGTATAGAATGGCGGGATGTTTGCATCCTGTCCGCCTGCTTCGATCATTGCCATCGTTACCACCGCCGCCGCCATCGTGCGCTGCCGTGCCGACACGGCGCGCCTGCCGTCCGCAGGCGCCGGGGTCGGACCGTGAAAAAATTCTGGTTCCAGCTGCACTGGCTGGTGGGCATCACGGCCGGCACCATCCTGGTGCTGATCGGTCTGACGGGCGCCATCCTGGCGTTCCGCGACGAGGTGCTCGACGCCCTCAACCCGGGCGTGCGCCAGGTCGCCGTGCAGGCGGCGCCGATGCTCACGCCGGCGCAGCTGGCCGCTGCCGCCAGAGTGGTGCAGCCGCAGGCGCGCATCGCCAACATCACCGTCTATTCTGCGCCCGGTAGCTCGGCGCGCATCAGCCTGGCGCCCGCCGCCGGCGCCACCCGCGGCGCGGCGTTCTTCCTCGACCCGTACACCGGCGCGCTGCTGCCACCGCTGCGCTACGACGCAGCGTTCGACTGGGTGGAAGCGCTGCACCGCCATCTGCTGCTGCCGCGCGACGCCGGCCGCATCGCGCTGGGCATCCTGGCCCTGTGCCTGCTGGGATTGTCGCTGAGCGGCTTGTACCTGCGCTGGCCGCGCCGCGTCGGCGACTGGCGCGCCTGGCTCAAGTTCGACCTGCGCCTGACCGGGCGCTCCTTCCTGTGGGGCCTGCACTCGGTGGCCGGCACCTGGCTGCTGGTGCTGTACGTGGTGTTCACGCTGACCGGCGTGTACTGGAGTTTCGACGTGGTGCGCAGCACCGTCGATGGCTGGCTCGGTGTCGGCAAGGTGGCGCGCGCAGCGCCCGGCCCCAGGCCGGCGCACGGTGCCAAGCCGGCGCCGGCCGACCTGGCCGCCAGCTGGGCCACGTTCGAAAGCGCTGCGCCCAACTGGCGCATGGCCATCCTGCGCCTGCCGGAGCGCGCCAGCGCGCCGCTGCAAGTGGTCTGGGTCGCGCAAGACGCGCCGCACGTGCGCGCGCGCGGTCGCATGACCATCAACCAGCAGACCGGCGCCCTGGTCAGGAACGAACCGTATGCCGGCATGACCGCGGGCGGCAAGCTGCAGGCGTCGATGTACGGGCTGCACGTGGGCAGCTTCTTCGGCATGCCGGGGCGGATCGCCATGTGCATCGCCAGCCTGGCGCTGCCCGGGTTTGCCATCACCGGCTGGATGTTGTACCTGAACCGGCGCAGACAGCAACGCGGCGCTGCTGCCGCGCGCAGACAATTCGCTGCGGCCGGCCCGGCCACCGACGGCGCCGCCGACGACGCCGTGCTGCTGGCCTACGCCAGCCAGACCGGCGCCGCCGAGCGCCTGGCCCTGCAAAGCGCAGCGGCCCTGCAGGCGGCCGGCGTGGCGGTGCACGTGCACTCGCTGGAAAAGCTGACGCCGCCGCAACTGGTCCGCTACCGCCGCGCGCTGTTCGTGGCCAGCAGTTTCGGCGAGGGCGAGCCGCCCGATACGGCGCGCCGCTTCAACCGCCTGCTGCACGCGGCTGCTGCGGAACTGCAGCACCTGCAGCACCTGCAGTTTGCGGTGCTGGCGCTGGGCGACCGCAACTATGCGCAGTTCTGCGGTTTCGGCCACACGCTCGACGCCCGCCTGCGTACCCTGGGCGCGCAAGCGTTGCAGCCGACCATAGAAGTCGATAACGGCGACGCCGGCGCCCTGGCGCGCTGGTCCGGCACGCTGCAGACGCTGAGCGGCGCAGCGGCCGCCGGCCAGGCATGCACCTTGTCGGCGGCGGCAGACAGCGATTACACGCGCTGGCGCCTGGTCGGGCGCACGCTGCTCAACCCGGGCAGCGCCGGCGGCGGCCTGTACGAGCTGACCCTGTCGGGCGAGCCGGCAGCGCACTGGCATCCGGGCGCGCTGGCCGACATCTGGCCCGGGCATTACACGCCGCCCGGCGCGCCAGCGGTGACGCCACGCCGCTATTCGCTGGCGTCGATGCCGGCCGACGGCGTGCTGCAACTACTGGTGCGGCAGGTGCGCCACGCCGGTGAACAGGGTCCGGTCCTGGGCCTGGCCTCGGGCTGGCTCACCGACACCGCGCAGGTGGGCGACGACATCCGGGTGCGGCTGGTCGCCAATCCGGCTTTCGCCCCGCACGCCGAAGCACGGCCGGCGATCTATATCGGCAACGGCTCCGGCATGGCCGGCCTGCGTGCGCACCTGCGGGCGCGGGTGCAGGAAGGTCAGGCGCGCAACTGGCTGATCTTCGGCGAGCGCCAGCGCGCATGCGACAGCGTCTGCGCAGCGGAAATCGCCGGCTGGCGCGCGGCAGGCATGTTGCCGGAACTGGACCTGGTGTTTTCGCGCGACGTGACCGGTGGCGAGTACGTGCAGGACCGCCTGCGCGTGCGCGCCGACGTGCTGCGCGACTGGCTGGCCGATGGCGCAGTGCTGTACGTGTGCGGCAGCCTGCAGGGCATGGCCGGCGGCGTGGAGGCGGCGCTGCAAGACATCATCGGCCGCGCCGCGCTCGACGATCTGATCGAGACCGGGCGGTACCGCAGGGATGTGTACTGACATCAGGGACCCTGGCATTGTCATTGCCGCGCAGGCGGCAATCCGATGTCGCTGGTCCGCAGGCACAATGGGATCCCCGCCTGCGCGGGGATGACAGGGTTATAAGGCGGTTTCGAATCCTTCGAGCACATTGACCACGTTCACGCCCAGCTCCCTGACCGCGTACCCGCCTTCGAAGATGAACGCGGTGGGCAGGTTCAGGTACGCCAGCCGTTCGCCGATCTTCAGGTAGTCGGCGCTGTGCAGGGCGAACTGCGACAGCGGGTCGCCGGCAAAGGTGTCGACGCCCAGCGACACCACCAGCGCATCGGCGCCGAAGCTGCCCAGGCGGATGCAGGCCGTTTCCAGCGCTGCGAACCAGGCCTGGGCCGAGCTGCCCGGCGCCAGCGGCAAATTCATGTTGAAACCGTGGCCGGCGCCGTCGCCGCGCTCGTCGGCGTGGCCGAGATAAAACGGGTATTCGTTGCGCGGGTCGGCGTGGATCGACACGAACAGCACGTCGCTGCGGTCATAGAAAATGCTCTGGGTGCCGTTGCCGTGGTGGTAGTCGATGTCGAGGATGGCCACCTTGCGGGCGCCGTCGTCGAGCATGTGCTGGGCCGCCAGCGCGGCGTTGTTGAGGAAGCAGGAGCCGCCGAAAAAATCCTTGCCGGCGTGGTGGCCGGGCGGGCGACTCAGCACAAACGCGCCGCGCTCGCCCAGGCGCAGCGCGTGGGCGGCGTTGACCGCGCAGTCGGCGCCGGTCTTGGCGGCGGTCCAGGTGCCGGCCGTGAGCGGCGTGCCGCTGTCCATCGAGTACAGGCCCATGCGGGCCGTGAAATTGTCGGGTTCGATGTCGTGGCGCAGCGAGCGCACCGGCCAGACCGACGGCAAGGCGTCGCGGCCGGCATTGGCCGGGTCCAGCGCCAGCCAGGCGCTCCAGGCGGTGCGCAGGAAGTGCAGGTAGCGCGGGGTATGGATGCGTTCGAGCGACATCAGCGGCACGCCCTGCGGTGTGACGATGCGCCCCAGCCCGCGCCGGCCCAGTTCGGCCAGCACGGCGTCGGCCCGTTCCGGTTGTTCGAAGCAGGGCACCAGCGCGCCACGGAAGAATTCGTGGCGGCCCCGGTGCTGGTCGTGCAGCTCGTTGTAGAAGGTCAGCACGCGCGGACTCCCTGGTTGGCTCAGTCGCAGTCCGACGCGGCACCGTACTGGGAGTGGCACAGATTGCTGTTGCGGTAGGCGGCCACGTAGTCGTCAAAACTGGTGCGCGGCGCCGCTTCGATGGCGGCCTGCTCGGCCAGCGAGTCGGCTGCCATCCGGTCCAGTGCGGCCGCCTCGGCCGGCGCCGGCGGCGTGCTGCGGAAATAGGCGGCGTGGCGCGCGCTTTGCGCCAGGCCGAAGGCGGCAAACGAGTTGCCGTGTTCGCGCAGGGCCACCAGCACCCTGGCCGACGGCGTCAGGTCCGGGTCGGCCAGCTTGGCCGCCTGTGCGCGCAGGGCGTCGGCGTGCACGGTGTCGCCGCGCTGGCGGTCGAGCAGCTCGGCGGCCGGGCGGATCCGTTCCAGCAGCGCGGCGCCCCATTGCGCCAGCGCGACCGGGCCCTGGTCGCCGTCGAGCATCAGGCCCGGGCGGCGGCCTTCCTTGACCGTGCGCGCAAAGTTGGCGGTGTGGCGCGCGCCCTCGTCGGGCGTGATGGCCGGGCTTTCCTCCAGCGCGCAGAACAGCAGGAAGGCGTCGAGCACGCGGCCCGCTTCCAGGCTGATACCGACCGGTTCGAACGGATCGACATCCATGCAGCGCACCTCGATGTATTGCACGCCGCGCGCGCACAGCGCCTGGATCGGCCGTTCGCCGGTCTGGATCACGCGCTTGGGGCGGATGGTGGCGTAGTACTCGTTTTCGATCTGCAGCACATTGGTGGAGAGCTGGATCCACTCGCCGTCGCGCTTGGTACCGAGCGCGGCGTACGGGGCATAGGGCTGGTTGACCGCGCGCGTCAGCGCTGCCACGTAGCTGTCGAGGCAGTTCTCGTGCGGACGCAGGCCCGACTGGGCGTCATTCTGATAACCGAGGTCGCTCATCCGCAGGCTGGTCGCATACGGCAGGTACAGGGTGTCGTCCGAGAGTTGTTCGAGCTGGTGCTGGCGGCCGCGCAGGAAGCCGGCAGCCAGCGCCGGCGAGGCGCCGAACAGATACATCAGCAGCCAGCTGTAGCGGCGGAAATTGCGGATCGTGGCCAGGTAGGCTTCCGACTGGTAAGCCATGGCCGACAGGCGCTTGGCCGCCGGCGCGCGGGCGGCATCGTCGGCAGCGAGCACGCGCCACAGGCGCTCGTCGAGCGAATAGTTGTAGTGAATGCCGGCGATGCACTGCATGGCCTTGCCATAGCGCAGCGCCAGGCCGCGCCGGTACACATGCTTGAGCGTGCCGAGGTTGGACGTGCCATACCACGCGATCTCGATCTCTTCTTCGGGCGGCAGCGCGCACGGCATCGACTGGCTCCACAACATCTCGTCGCCGAGCTTGCTGTACGCGTAGCGGTGGATGCCGTCCAGGCTGGCGATGGTGGTGGCGATGTCGGCCTGCGCGGGCGTGATGAATTCGAGCAGCGTTTCAGCGTAGTCGGTGGTGATTTGCGGGTGGGTCAGCGCTGCCCCGAGCGCTACCGGATGACGGGTGCGGGCCAGCTGGCCGGCGCCGTCCACGCGCAGCGTTTCGCGCTCGATGCCGCGCAAACCGCCTGCCAGCACGGCGCGGTGTTGTTCATCGGCCAGCAGGGCCAGGCGCCGTGTCAGTAGAGTTGGCAATTTGTAATCCTTTTAAGCGTATGCATTTTGTGCTGAGAGTAACCGAAATTGGATTCACCCGCCGAACTCCGCCCAAACCCCGGGAAAAAGAGCATTTTAACAAAATGCGCCCCGGGAATTACGTGCGCCAGCGGACGCCGGCATTTGCTGCACCGGACAAACTGTTTGGCAAACAGGAAAATTTCGTAATCGCTCTGAAGCTACCGATAATCGTGCTGTAGCGTAACTTTTTTTCGGAGCAGTCAATGAGCCAGCGTCTCTACCATTCGGTCCTGTTTATCGATGCCCGCGTTGCCGACGCCGGCGTGTTGCTGGCCAGTGCGGCCGAGGGCGTGCTGGTGGTCGAGCTGACTGCCGATGGCGACGGCGTCGAGCAGATCGCCACCGCGCTCGAAGGACTCGAAGGCCTGGACAGCATCCAGATCGTCTCCCACGGCGCCAGCGGCCAGCTGCAGCTCGGCGACACGGTGCTCGACGCGGCCGGCCTGGCGGACCACGCGGCCGCGCTGGCCCGGTGGGGCGGTGCCCTGCGCGCGGGCGGCGACCTGCTGCTGTACGGCTGCGACGTGGGGCAGGGCGACGCGGGCCTGGCCTTCATCGATGCGCTGGCCGGCCTGACCGGCGCCGACGTGGCCGCCTCGACCGACACCACCGGCAGCGACCTGCTGGGCGCCAACTGGGTGCTGGAAGCGGCCACCGGCAGCATCGAGGCGGCCAGCGCGCTGTCGGCCCAGGCCCAGCACGACTACGCGCACACGCTGGCGCTGGTCAACAACGGCGCGGCCGGCACCTTCACCTTCGGCACCAACAGCAATGTCACGCTGCTCAACGCCTCCGGCCTGGCTGCCGGCGCCGTGGTCAATATCACCAACATCCTGAACACCGGCCTCGACCTGTACACGCGCAGCAGCAACGGCGGCAGCATCGCGGTGGTCAACGCCAACGGCACCAATGTCATCGGCCTGCCCGTCACCGACGACCGCCTGACCGTCAACGGTTCCACGCTGTCGCCGGTCAGCTACGTGGACCTGCGCGCCAACAGCGGCGTATTCGACCTGCTCAGCATCAAGATCGGCACCGGCAACGCGGTCGGCAACCTGCTCGGCAACACCGTGTTTACCGTCTATGCGCTCGACGCCAACTACCAGCCGACGGGCGGCGGCCAGTCGGTGACCGGCCTGCTGCTCAACGAGGATGGCGTGCTTAACCTGGCCTCGTCGGCCAACTTCAAGGGCATCTTCGGCATCCGCATCGTCAATGCACTCGGCTTCGAGGTCGGCATCGACGATGTCCAGGTGGCCAACGGCCGCATTGCACCGTCGATCACCGCGGGCGCCTATAACGCCGCCACCGGGGTGCTGACCGTGACGGCCGCCGGCATCAACGCCGGCGACAGCATCGATACGTCCAAGCTCACCGTCACCGGCCAGGGCGGCAGCTATACCCTGACCTCGTCGCTGGTGAGTGCGACCAGCGGCACCGCGTTCGCGGTGGTGCTCAATGCCGCCGACAAGCTGGCCCTGGCCGGGGTACTGAACAACAATGGCGGCACCGCTGTCGATGGCACCGGCTTCAACCTGTCGGCCGCGATGAACTGGAACGCCAGCCGCCCCAGCGGCCAGGACCTGACCGGCAATCCGATCACGGTGGCCAGCGTGCAGCTGCCGACCATCACCGGCGCCACCTACGACGCCACCAGCCACGTCCTCACCGTGACCGGCGCCAACCTGGTGGGCACGCTGGGCGCAGCCAACGACATCGCCGTCGGCAAGCTGTCGCTGCGCGGCGAGGGCGGCGTCGCCTATACCCTGAACACCACCGGCAACGTCGAGGTGACCAGCGCCACGTCGTTCTCGGTGACGCTGACCGGCGCCGACGTGACGGCCATCGCTGCGCTGTTCAACAAGAACGGCGCCACCTCGAGCGGCGGCGCCAGCTACCAGCTGGTGGCGGCCGACGACTGGAACAGCGCGATCGGCAATGCCAACACCAGCGTGGCCGGCGCCAGCCTGGTCGTCACCAACGTCGTCAACAGCCCGCCGACCATCACCGGCGTCTCGGCCGGCACCGTCAACGACAACGCCAGCATCAACCCGTTCGCCAATGTCAGCGTGGCCGATGTCAATGGCGATAACGTCAGCCTGACCATCAACTACACGGGCGCCAACGGCGTGCTGACCGGCGCCGGCCTGTCCGGCAGCGCCGGCAGCTACACGCTCAGTGCGACCACGCCGGCCGCCTTGACCGCGCTGCTCAAGGCGCTGACCTTCACGCCGACCGATAACCAGGTGGCGGTCGGCTCCAGCGTCAACACCACGTTCTCGCTGACCGCCACCGACGCCAACGGCCTGGCGAGCGCCGTCAACACGGGCACCGTGGTCAGCGCGCTGTCGGTCAACGACGCTCCCGTGGTCAGCGGCACCACCGCCGGCCAGGCGGTCGCTGCCGGCGGTACCGTGCGGCCGTTCAGCAATGTCGTAATCAGCGATCCCGATGTCGGCAGCGCCGTGATCGTCACCATCACGGTCAGCAGCACCAACGCCGGGCTGGGCACGTTTACCGCGGCCTCGGCCAGCGCAGCCGGCTTCGTCACCAGCGACGGCGGCCTGACCTATACCCACACGTCGACCGCACCGGGCGCCGCCCAGGCGGCGCTGCAGTCGCTGGTGTTCCAGGCCGCACCGGGCCAGGCCGGCAGCACCACGCTGGCCATCGCCGTCAACGACGGTCACGTCATCGTCAGCAACACCGCCACCACGGTGCAATCCACGGTGCCCAGTTCCACCACCGCGCTGTCCGTCACATTCTCGGCCGACAGCGGCAGCAGCAGCACCGACCTGATCACCAACGTGGCCGCGCAAACCATCAGCGGCACCCTGAGCGCCGGCCTGCAAAGCGGCGAGCAGGTGCAAGTCTCGCTCGACAACGGCGTGACCTGGACCAATGCGGTCGCCAGCGTGGGCGGCACCGCCTTCACCCTGGCCGGCCAGACCCTGCCTGCCGGCGCCGGCGTGCTGCAGGTGCGGGTCCTCAACGGTGGCGGCAGCAATACGCCGCTGTCGGTCAGTTACGCGCTCGACACCACGGCGCCCACGACCAGCGGCGCAGCCGTGGTGTTCTCGTCCGACAGCGGCGCCAGCAGCACCGACCTGATCACCCGCACGGCCCAGCAGACCGTGACCGGCACCCTGACCGCCGCGCTGGCTGCCGACGAGCACGTGGAGGTGTCGCTCAACAATGGCGCGACCTGGACCACCGCCAGCGCCAGCACCGGCAGCAGCGCCTGGAGCCTGGCCGGGGTCACCCTCACCGGCAGCGACACCCTGCAGGTGCGCGTGGTCGATGCCGCCGGCAACACGGGCGCCGCGCATGGCACGGCCTATGTGCTCGATGTCGCCGCCCCCACGGCCACCCTGAGCACGGGCGTGAGCGTGATCGGCGGCGGCCAGACCAGCACCGTCACCGTGTCGTTCTCCGAGGTACCGGTGGGCTTGTCGCTGGCCAGCTTCAGCGGCGTCAACGGCACCGTCTCGAACCTGCAGGCGACCGCCGATCCGCGCGTGTACACGATCGACTATGCCGCCAACGGCGGGGTGGGCGGCGTGACCGGCGGCGTGCAGCTGGTGGCCGGCAGCTATACCGATGTGGCGGGCAACGCCGGTGCGGCCGCAGCGGCCACCAGCATGTCGATCACGCTGGGACCGACGGTGGTGATCAGCAGCGACAAGGCCAGCCTGAACGCCAGCCAGGTGGCCAACCTCACCTTTACCTTCAGCAGCACGCCGTTCGGCTTTACCGCCAGCGACATCGTCGCCAGCGGCGGCACCGTCAGCAACCTGGTCAACCAGGGCAACGGCGTGTACACGGCGCTGTTTACCCCGGGCGCCAATGTCAACGGCCCGGCGTCGGTCACCGTCACCGGCGGCAGCTACACGGACTTCCTCGGCCTGGCCGGCGGCAGCGGCGCCACGCCGGCCATCGCGGTCGATACGGTGGCGCCCACGCTGGCCATCGCCACCCAGGCCACGGCGCTGCACCTGGGCGCCAGCACCACGGTGGTGTTTACGTTCAGCGAACCGCCGCTGGGTTTTGACGCCAGCGACGTGCAGGTGACCAACGCGGTGCTGAGCAACTTTGCCCCCACCGCCAACCCGCTGATCTATACCGCCCTGCTGACCCCGAACAGCGGCATTGCCTCGGGCGTGGCGACCGTGAGCGTCAACGCCGGCGCCTACACCGACGCGGTGGGCAACGCCGGCGTGGCGGCCGTCTCGGCGCCGCTTGCCATCGACACCGTGGCCCCGCTCATCACCGGCAACGGCGTGACCTTCTCGGCCGACAATGGCGCCAGCAGCACCGACCTGGTGACCAATGTGGCGGCGCAAACGCTGGGCGGCACGCTGACCGCTGCCCTGGCCAGCGGCGACACCGTGCAGGTCTCGCTCGACAACGGCGCGACCTGGGTCAACGCTGCCGGCGCGGCCGGCAGCAGCAGCTGGAGCCTGGCCAACGTCACGCTGCCGGGCAGCGGCACCGTGCAGGTCCGCGTGGCCGACGCTGCCGGCAACCACGGCCTGGTCTTCGGCGCCGCCTATGTGCTCGACAGCACGGCGCCCACGGTGGCCGTGACCAGCAGCGCTGCCGCGCTGGGCCTGGGCCAGAGCGCGCAGCTGACCTTTGCGTTCATCGAGGCGCCGTTCAACTTCACGCCGGCGTCGCTGGCCGTGACCGGCGGCGCGATATCGGGCTTTACCGCCACCGCCAACCCGCTCGTGTACACGGCGGTGTTTACGCCGACCCCGGGCCAGTCGGGCGCCACCGCCAGCGTGGCCGTCATCGGCGGCAGCTACAGCGACCTGGCCGGCAATGGCGGCCAGGCCGGTGCGCCGGCGGCGATTGCCGTCAACACGGTCGTGCCCACGCTGACCATCACCAGCAACGACAGCACTCTGGCGCTGGGCGAGACGGCGCAGATCACGTTTACCTTCAGCAGCGCACCGACCGGTTTCAGCGCAGCCAGCATCTCGGCCGGCAACGGCACGCTGTCGGGCTTTACCGCCACCGCCAATCCGCTGGTGTACACGGCCCAGTTCACGCCCACGGCAGGACTGGCTGCCGCCAGCACGTCGGTGGGCGTGGCGGGCGGCGCCTGGAGCGATGCTTTCGGCAACAGCGGCAGCGGCGCCGTCTCGCTGCCGATCGCCATCGATACGCTGGCGCCGTCGCTGGTCGTCACCAGCAGCAGCGCGCAGCTGGCCGCCGGCCAGACGGCGCAGATCACGTTTACGTTCAGCGAGGCGCCGGTCGGCTTCGATGCCGCCGCGATCACCGCCAGCGGCGGCGTGTTGAGCGGTTTGAGCGCCACCGCCAACCCGCTCGTGTACACCGCGCTGCTGACGCCGACCGCCGGCGTGCAGGGCGTGACTGCCAGCTTCGCGCTGACGCCGGGCGCGGTCACCGACGCCGCCGGCAATGCGCTGGGCACGATCACCCAGCCGGGGCTGACCATCGATACCCAGGCGCCGGTCGCCGTGACCGGCAACGTGCTGTTTTCTGCCGACAGCGGCGCCAGCGCGACCGACCTGGTCACCAATGTTGCGGCGCAAACGATCAGCGGCACGCTGGGCCAGCCGCTCGGCGCCGGCGAATTCGTCGAGGTCTCGCTCGACAATGGCAACGCGTGGACGACCGCCACCAGCGCCGGCGCCGCCTGGAGCCTGGCCGGGCAGACCCTGGCCGGCAGCAACGTGGTGCAGGTGCGCGTGAGCGACGCCGCCGGCAACCATGGCGCCGCCTTTGCCCGCTCCTATGTGCTCGACACCAGCGCGCCGACCGCCACCCTCAGCAGCAACGTCGCCGCGCTCAAGGCCGGCGAAACGGCCACCATCACCCTCAGCTTCAGCGAAGCGCCGGTGGGCCTGTCGAACGCCAGCCTGAGCGCTACCGGCGGCACGCTGGGCGCGCTGACCGCCACCAGCGATCCGCTGGTCTACACGGTGGCCTTCACGCCTGCGGCCGGCGTCAATGCCGGCAGCGGCGTGGTGCAGCTGGTGGCCGGCAGCTACAGCGACCTGGCCAACAATGCCGGCGCCGGCGTCACCTTGCCGGCGATCGCCATCGATACCCAGGCGCCGCTGACCATCGGCGGCACCGTCAGCTTCAGCAGCGACAGCGGCGCCAGCACCAGCGACCTGGTGACCAATGTGGCTGCGCAGACCCTCAGCGGCGTGCTCAACGCCAGCCTGGTGGCCGGCGAGACGGTGCAGGTCTCGCTCGACAACGGCGCCACCTGGGTGACCGCCACCGCCGCCGCCGGCGCGGCCGGCTGGACCCTGGCCAACCAGACCCTGAACGCTGGCGCCGGCCAGCAGGTGCAGGTGCGCGTGGCCGACGCGGCCGGCAACCACGGCCCCGTGGTGGGCGTGAATTACGTGCTCGACCAGTCGGCGCCGACGGTGGCCATCACCAGCAGCCAGACTTCGCTCAACGGCGCCGAACAGCCGCTGATCACGTTCACCTTCAGCGAGGCGCCGGTCGGTTTTTCCGCCGCCAGCCTGTCCGTCAGCGGCGGCACGCTGTCCGGCTTTACCGCCACCGCCAATCCGCTGGTGTACACGGCCGTGCTCACGCCGAGCGCCGGCGAGGCAGCGGGCGTGGCCACGGTGACGCTGCCGGCCGGCGCGTACACCGATGCTGCCGGCAACAGCGGCCAGGGCGCCAGCGCGCCCACCATCAGCTACAACACCGTGGCGCCCGGCGTGGCGCTCAGCAGCGACGTCAGCGTCCTCAAGGCTGGCGAAACGGCCACCATCACGATCCGCTTCAGCACCGCGCCCACCGGCTTTACCGACGCCGACCTGGTGGTCAGCGGCGGCACCTTGAGCCCGGTGGCGGCGACCGCCGATCCGCTCGTGTACACGGCCGTGTTCACACCGGCGGCCGGCGTTGCCCAGGGCACGGGCGCAATCGGCATTGCCACCGGCGCCTACACCGGCAACGGCGGCGTGACCGGCCTCGGCGCCAACCTGGCGCCGATCGCCATCGACAATGTGGCGCCCACGCTGGTCATCACCAGCGACCGCGCCGTGCTCGGCGCCGGCGCCACGGCAGTCGTGACGTTCACCTTCAGCGAAGCGCCGCTGGGCTTTGCCCTGGGCAGCCTGGGCGCCGCCAACGGCACCTTCAGCAACCTGGTGCAGACTGCCGATCCGCTCGTGTACACGGCGGTATTGACGCCCAACGCCAACGTGGCCGGCGCCAGCGCCCAGATCACGGTGGCGCCGTTTTCCGACCTGGCCGGCAACGGCGGCAGCATCGGCGCGGTGCCGGCCATCGCCATCGACACCGTGGCCCCGACCCTGGTCAGCGGCAGCCTGACCTTCTCGGCCGATAACGGCGCCAGCGCCGCCGACCTGGTGACCGACACCGCCGTGCAGGACCTTGCCGGCACCCTGTCCGGGCCGCTGGCGGCGGGCGAGGTGGTGGAAGTGTCGCTCGATAACGGCGCCAGCTGGCAGGGGGCGGTGACCGTGCCGGGCGCCACGACCTGGCTGCTGGCCGGCCAGGTCCTGAACCCGGGCAGCGGCGTGGTGCAGGTGCGCGTGACCGACGGCGCCGGCAACCACGGCGCCGTCACCGGGCACGCCTATACGATCGACACCACGGCCCCGACGGTGGCCATCACCAGCGCTGTGGCCAGCCTGCGCACCGGCCAGTCGGCACTGGTGACCCTGACCTTCAGCGAAGCGCCCAGCGGCTTCACGCAGGCCGACCTGGTGGCAGTCGGCGGCACGCTCAGCAACTTCACCGCGACCGCCAATCCGCTGGTGTACACGGTGCTGCTGACCCCGGCCGCGGGCCAGACCGGCGGCGCCAGCATCACCCTGGCCAACGGCCTTTACACCGATGCGGCCGGCAACCTTGGCACCGGCGCCAGCCTGGCGTCGCTCGCCATCGATACGGCGGCCCCGGTGCTGACCATCGACGCCAGCGCCAGCAGCCTGAAAGTGGGCGAGACCGCCACCATCACCTTCACGTTCAGCGAAGCGCCGGCCAGCTTCGCGCTGGGCGACATCAGCGTGGTCAACGGCACGCTCGGCAATTTCACCGCCAGCGCCGACCGCCTGGTGTACACCGCCACCTTCACGCCGCAGGCCGGGCTTGCCGCCGGCAACGCCATCGTCAGCGTGGCGCCCAACCTGATCGTCGACGCTGCCGGCAACCCCGGCGCCGGCGCCAGCAGCGCGCCGATCGCCATCGATACGCTCGCGCCCACCATCACGGGCGCGTCGATCGCCTTCTCGGCCGACAACGGCGCCAGCAGCACCGACCTGGTGACCAGCATTGCCGCCCAGGTCATCAGCGGCACGCTGAACGGCGCCCTTGCGGCCGGCGATACGGTGCAGGTGTCGCTCGACAACGGCGCCAGCTGGTTGACGGCGGTGGCCACCTCGACCACGCAGTGGACGCTGCCGCTGCAGCTATTGCCTGACAATGGCGGCGCTGCCGGCGCGGTGCAGGTCCGGGTGGCCGATGCAGCCGGCAATGCCGGCCCGGTGTTCTCGGCCGGCTACACGCTCGACCAGACCGCGCCCACCGTCACCGTCGCCAGCAGCGCCACCGCCTTGCGGGCCGGCGAGGCGGCCACGCTGACGTTCACCTTCAGCGAAGTGCCGACCGGCTTCCAGCAGGCCGACCTGGTGGCCATCAACGGCAGCCTGAGCGGCTTTGCGACCACGGCCGATCCGCGCGTGTTCACGGTGCAGCTGACGCCGGGCGCCAACCTGTCAGGCGCCAGCGCGTTTGTCACGCTGGCGCCGGGCCAATACACCGATGCTGCCGGCAATCCCGGCGCCGGCTTCACGTCGCCGTCGATTGCGGTCGATACCACGCCGCCTGTGCTGCAGATTACCAGCAGCGCCGCCGCGCTGGCGCTGGGCCAGCAAGCGGTGATCCGCTTCAGCTTCAGCGAACTGCCGGTGGGTTTCGACGCTGCCGATGTCGCGGTCACGGGCGGCACCCTGAGCGGCTTTGCCCAGACCGCCAATCCGCTGGTGTACACCGCCATCCTCACTCCCGACCAGTCGGTGGCCAGCGGCACCGCCACCGTCAGCGTGGCGGGCGGCTACACCGATGCGGCCGGCAATCCCGGCGCACCGGCGTCGCTGGCGCCGGTCAGCTACCGGACGCAGGCGCCCACCACGGCCGGCGCCACGCTGGACTTTTCCAGCGACACCGGCATCAGCAGCAGCGATCATCTCACCATCAATCCGCTGCAAACCCTTACCGGCACCCTCAATGCCAACCTGGTGGCGGGCGAACTGGTCGAACTGTCGCTCGACGAGGGCGCGACCTGGATCGCTGCAGTGGCCCCGGTGGGCGGCAACGCCTGGGCGCTGCCCACGCCGGTGCTGCTTGGCGCGGTCGGTGCGGTGCTGGTGCGCGTGAGCGACAGCGCCGGCAATTCCGGTCCGGTCACGTCGACCGCGTACGCCATCGACAATGTCGCGCCCAGCGTGACCATCGCCAGCGACACGGCCACGCTGTCGGCCGGCCAGCGCGCGAATCTGACGTTTACCTTCAGCGAGCCGCCGCAGGGCTTTACCGGCGTTAGCCTGACGGTGGCTGGCGGCACCGTCAGCGGCTTGAGCGCCACCGCCAACCTCAGCGTGTACACGGCCGTGTTCACGCCGGCCGCCGGCTACAACGGCGCGGCCAGCGTCTCGCTGGCGCCGGGCAGCTATGGCGACAGCGCCGGCAATCCCGGCCTGGGCGGCGTGCTGCCGACGATCACGGTCGATACCCTGGCCCCCGGCCTGACCATCACCAGCAGCAGCGCCCAGCTCAAGGCCGGCGACACGGCGCTGATCACCTTCACCTTCAGCGAACTGCTGGTCGGCTTCGGCCCGGCCGCAGTCAATGTTTCCAACGGCACCTTGTCCGGCCTGAGCGCGACCGCCAACCCGCTGGTCTACACGGCAGTGTTTACACCGAGCGCCGGAGTGGCCGGCGCCAGCGCCGCCGTCAGCGTGGCAGGCGGCGATTACAGCGACCTGGCCGGCAATGCCGGCACCGGCGCCAGTTCGCTGCAGATAGCGATCGATACCCTAGCGCCGGCGGCGTCCGCCATCGGCTTTCCGCGCTTCTCCGCCGATACCGGCGTCAGCGATGCCGACCTGGTGACCTCGGTGGCCGCGCAGGTGGTCAGCGGCAGCCTGTCGCTGCCGCTGGCGTCCGGCGAAAGCGTGCAGGTCTCGTTCGACAACGGCGTCACCTGGCAGACTGCCGCCGTGGTCACCAGCGGCAGCGAGACCACCTGGTCGCTGGCGCACACGCTGACCGGCAGCGGCGTGCTGCGGGTGCGGGTGGCCGACGCCGTGGGCAATCTGAGTCCCGAAACCATCAATGCCTACGTGCTCGACCAGGGCGCGCCCACGCTGGCCATCACCAGCAATGTGGCCGCGCTCAAGATCGGCGAGAGCGCGCAGATCACGTTTACCTTCAGCGAGGCGCCGCAGAGTTTTAGTGCCGACGCCATCGTGGTGACCAATGGCGTGCTGTCCGGCTTGGCGCCCACTGCCAATCCGCTGGTGTACACGGCGCTGTTCGTGCCCACTGCCGGCCTGGCGGGCGGGGTGGCCGGTATCGCACTGCCGGCCGCTGCCTACACCGACCTGGCCGGCAACCTCGGCCAGGCTGCAGCGGGGCCCCAGATCGCCATCGATACGCTGCCGCCTGCCGCTTTCGTGACGGGCAGCCCGCGCTTCTCGCTTGACACCGGCGTCAGCAACACCGACCTGGTGACGTCGGCGGCGCAGCAGACCGTCAGCGGCGACCTGTCGCAGCCGCTCGCTGCCGGCGACGCGGTGCAGGTATCGTTCGACGATGGCGCCACCTGGCTGACCGCTGTCGTCAACGGCGCCAGCTGGTCGCTCGATCACCTGCTGGCCGGCAGCGGTGTGCTGCAGGTGCGCGTGGTCGATGCCGCCGGCAACGCCAGCGCGACCACCGTCACGCCGTACGTGCTGGCGCAGGGCGCGCCCACGGTGGTCATCACCAGCAATGTGCCGGTCGCCAACGGGGTCGAACCGGCCATCATCACCTTTACGTTCTCGGCGCCACCGGTCGACTTCAGCGCTGCCAACGTGGCAGTCACCGGCGGCACCCTCGGTGCGCTGACCGCGACGGCCGATCCGCTGGTGTACACGGCCACCTTCACGCCGCCGGCCGGGGTGCCGGCCGGCAGCGCCAGCATCGCCGTCTCGGGCTTCAGCGACCTGGCCGGCAACACCGGTGCGGACACCAGCCTGCCATCGCTGCAGATCGACACCGTGGCGCCGCCACCGACCAGCGGCGCCATCAGCTTCTCCAACGATACCGGCCTGGCCGGCGACCTGCTGACCAATATTGCGCAGCAGTCGCTCAGCGGCACGCTGTCGGCGCCGCCGGCAGCCGGCGACGTGGTGCAGGTGTCGATCGACGGCGGCCGCACCTGGCTGCAGGCCGTCATCCGCGGCCAGGCCTGGAGTCTCGACGGCCTGGTCCTGCCCACCAACGTCAACGGCATCCTGGCCGTGCGCGTGGCCGATGCCGCCGGCAATGTCAGCACCCTCCAGACCGTGCCCTACCTGGTCGACACGATCGCACCCACGGTCGCCATCACCAGCAGCGCCGCCGTGCTGGCGCCGGGACAGGCGGTGACGCTGACCTTCACGCTCAGCGATCCCGGTGTGCTCGACCTGTCGAACATCGTGGTGGCCGGCGGCACCCTGAGCAACTTCAGCGGCAGCGGCACCACCTATACCGCCACCCTGGTCCCGACCGGTTCGGCGCCGGTGACCATCGGCGTGCCGGCCCAGCTGTTTACCGATGCCGCCGGCAACGCCAACCGCGCCGCTGCGCCGCTGGTGCTGCAGGTCGGCAGCGGCGAATCGGTACTGGTGGACGGTGTCGCTGTGACGACCGCGTCCGGCGTCGATGCACGCACCGGGGTGGCCGTCCGCACCGTCACGGTGCCGGTGGTCGGCAGCGGCCGTGCCGAGGATATCGGCACGCCGCACGCCACCCTGGCCGACATCCCGCTCGGCATTGGCGCCAATGCCAACGGCGTCGGCAGCACCTTGACCGTCAGCGTGCCGGTGGGCGTGGGCTTCGAGGCCAGCGGGCCGTCGGTGCTGCTGGCCGGCGCCCTGGCTGCGCTCGACCTGATCGGCCGCATCGACGACCATACCGTGGCCAGCGGCACCCGCGACGCGATGGAAGCGCAGGCGCGCCAGTTCCTGGCCAGCCAGGCGGCCGACGAACTGCAGCAGAACGGTACGCTGCGCGTCAGCGGCAGCGGCACGCTCGACAACACCATGCTGCTGATTGCCGGCGATACCTCGGTCCAGGCCGGCACCATGGTCACCGCGCAGGGCCTGCGCGCCAGCGCGCTGGCCGGTGTCGCTGCCAATGCAGTGGTCGATCTGGACACCGAGATCGCCCTGGTGATCGACGCCCGCAGCCTGAGCGGCGTGGGGCTGCAGATCGACAACCTCGACTTCGGCGCCATCATCGGTGCCGCGCGCGTGCAGGGCGGACAGGGCAGCAACTTCCTGATCGGCGACGACGCGGCCCAGCACATCACGCTCACGACCGGTACCGATAACGACACGCTGTACGGCAACGGCGGCAACGACATCCTCGGCACGGCCGGCGGCAACGATTACCTCGATGGCGGCGATGGCGACGACATCCTGTTCGGCGGCGGCGGCAACGATGTGCTGGTGGCCGGCACCGGCAACGACGTGCTGCAGGGCGGACGCACCGACAGCGGCCAGTGGCGGTTCGTGCTCAAGGCCAATGGCACCGTGCTCGGCATGCACGAAGCCACGCTGCTTGGCGGCATGCAGACCATTACCGCTGCCGAACTCAATCTCGCCATCGGCCAGCTCCATTTCGTCAACGCCGACGCCGTGCGCCTGGAAACGCTGTCGCTGTTGTACCACGCTGCGTTCGACCGCGCGCCCGACCTGCCCGGCCTGACCTTCTGGACCAACCAGGCCATGACCGCCCAGCAGTACGCTGCCGGTTTCCTGGCCGAAGCCGAAGCGCGGGACGGCCTGATGAAACTCGGGAACGCCGATTTCGTGGCGACCCTGCTGCGCCATACGCTCGACCGCGAACCGACCGCCAGCGAACTGTCCGGCTACGTGGCGCGCCTCGATGGTGCGCCCGGCGACCTCGGCCAGCGCGCTGCGGTCCTGTCGGAGATCGCCCTCACCGATGCCCACAAGGCGCTGTGGTGGACGGCCGACGGCATGGCGCTCGGCGGCGAGCTGCTGACCGAGGAACAGGGCTGGATCGCCGGTTCCGGCAACGACCGGCTGGTGGTCGGCAGCGGCAGCAACCTGCTGGTGGGCGGCGACGGCATCGACACTGCCGTCTTCACCGGCTCGGCCGCCAGCCACCTGATCGTGCTGGGCAACCACACCAGCGCCGGCGCCAACGGCCCCGATCTGATGGTGGGGCAGGGGGCCGGCAGCATGAATACCGTGCGCCAGGTCGAGCTGGCGGAATTCGACGACCGCGTGGTCGATCTCGGCTTTGCCCAGGCGTCCACCGCCACCTTGCGTGAAATCGGCATGCTGTACCAGCTCACGCTCGACCGCTCGGGCGACATCAAGGGCGTCCAGTACTGGGTGGGTCAAAACCTGACCGGCGCCGCGCTGGCCCACGGCTTTACGCAATCGGCCGAGTTCCAGCAAAAATATGGCGTGCTCGACGACGCGGCGTTCGTGACCCAGATGTTCCGCAACATCACCGACGCCGCACCGGACGCCGCCACGCTGTCGCGCTGGGACAACTACCTCGACAGCCACAGCCGCGACGAAATGGTGGCGCAACTGGTGGTGGACGCCACCCTGGTCGGCATCCAGACCGGCAGCGACGGCCTGACGCTGGTCGGTCACTGGTAGCTTGCTTTTGAATCAGGAGACAAAACTTTTGCCCCAAGAGGCGGACTCAAGAAAGACACCGGCAGGACTGAAAATCGCTGCACTGGCTGTGTATAATCGGCGCGTATTCCCCACCGGGAGCGCGCCATTCTTTCCGTTATCTCTACTGAAAAAGTACGGCCGACCATCCTGATCGTCGATGACGAACAGGACGAGCTGCGCGTGCTCACCGATCTGCTGCGGCGCCAGTTGTATCACGTCCGCAGCGCGGCCGACGGCGCCGCCGGTTACCAGAGCGCGCTGGCCCACCCGCCGGACCTGATCCTGCTCGACGTACGCATGCCGGTGGTGGACGGGTTTGCGGCCTGCCGCCTGCTCAAGGCCGACCCGGTCACGCGCGACATTCCGGTGCTGTTTCTGAGCGCGCTCGACGATCCCGACGAGCGCGTGGCCGGGCTGGCCATGGGCGGCGTCGATTTCATCACCAAGCCCTATCATCCGGCCGAAGTATTTGCGCGCGTGCGCATCCATCTCGAGCTCGCTGCCGTGCGCGCCGCCGCTGCCGTGGCCGTGGTGGCTGCTGCGGCAGCAGGTTCGGCGGCCTCCGCTACCGCCGATGCGGCCGCCGGCACCGCAGCGACCGCGGTCACGCCGGCGCCCGCGCAACCAACGGGAAGCGATCATCCGGCGCGCCGTTTTCATCCGCATCCGGACGCCGTCATGACCGATGCGGCCATGCGCCTGATCGACGACAACCTCGGTGCGCCACTGACGCTGGCAGGCATTGCACGCGCGCTGGGGACATACGAAAAACGGCTGTCGCAGGCGTTTCGCCAGCAGGCCGGTATCACCGTGTTCGTCTACCTGGCCGAAGCGCGCATGATGCGCGGACGCCAGCTGCTGGTCGATACCGACATGAGCGTGCAGCAGATCGCCGAACAGATCGGCTTTCGCAGCGCCGCCAACTTCGCCACCGCCTTCCGCGAACACGCCGGCACCACGCCGACCGCCTACCGGCAGTCGGTGCGTCAGGCGGTCGGCCATTCATGACAGCCGGTATCGAACGCGGTGCGGCGGCAGACGTCGGCGACGGTGCCGGTGTTGCTGATGTTGCTGATGCGGCGCAGGCGAATCACGCTGCGCACGCCGTCGATGACGCTGATGCCGCTGCGGATATCGCTGACGCCGCGAACGCCGTTGACGCCGATAACGCTGCTGGCGTCGCTGACGTCGCTCACTCCGCTGATGCGTCTCGCGCCGCTGATGCGTCTCGCGCCGCTGATGCGTCTCGCGCAGTTGATGCGTCTCGCGCCGCAGATGCAGCGCACGCCGCTGATGCGTCTCGCGCCGCAGATGCAGCGCACGCCGCTGATGCGTCTCGCGCCGCAGATGCAGCGCACGCCGCTGATGCCGATAACGCTGCTCACGCCGCTGACGTAACTCACGCCGCTGACGCAGCGCACGCCGCTGAAACGGCTCATGCCGTCAACTCCGCTAGCGATGCGCGTTGCGACGTTACTGCTGCCGTTGCTGGTCCTACCGGGACGCCGCAGTTGACGCAAGCGCAGGTGCGTGCCCGCTTGCTGACGCGCCTGAACCACGAGCTGCGCGCGCCGCTGGCGCAGATCGCCGCCCGCGCCCGCGGCGCCGGCCTCGACGACATTGCCGGTCTCGCGCATCGCCAGCTGGCCTGGCTGGCCGATCTGCAGGCCTGCGCCCGTTACGAAGTGATGCCGCCCGAGCTGGCGCCGGCGCCCGCTTACCTGCATGCGCTGATGCAGGCGCATGGCATCCGCCATGACCCGGCAAGCTTGCCAGGCCTGGCGGTGCTCGATGCGCACCTGCTGGCGCAAGTGTTCGACCGCCTGGCCGCCCACGTCGGCGCACCGTTGGCGCTGGCGGCAGGCGCCAGCACCGATGGCAGCATCCTGCTGGCCTTTCATACCGGTGCCGGAGACATGGCAGACCGCGCTGTCAGCGTCACTTTCGCCGATATCGCCGGCACCGCCAACACTGCCAACACCGCCAACACTGCCAACACCGCCAACACCGCCAACACCGCCAACACTGCCAACACCGCCAATATCGGCCACACCGGCCAAACCGATGAACTCGCCCGCACTGCCAATATCGCCAGTCATGCCGATATCGCCTACCCCGACGATATTGCCAAGCTCGCCGTGACCGGCGATCCCTGCGCTGCCGCGCGCGCCGCGCGCGCCGATCCCGCCGGTACGGCAGACTGCGCAGCCACCACTGCGAGCACCGGCGTCAAAGCCAGCGCAGCTGTCGCGGCCCTGGAAGCGGCCCATCACGGCTGGACTGCCGTGCCGGTCACGCTCGACGGGGGCGAGATGGCGCCCGGCCTGGTGCTGGCGGCGCACCTGGTGCGCGCCATGGGCGGCTGTCTGCAGCAGCGCGGCGCCGCCTTGCGCTTCACGCTGAGCGCCGCGCCGGCTACTGAGGACGAAGCGATGCCGCCGCCACCGTTTGGCGCGCGCGATCAGCCGCCCGCCCCGTTCGGTGACGGCTACACCGTGCTGGTGCTGGAACCGCACGATGCCATGCGCGCGTACCTGGCCGAGATCTTCGACAGCGCCGGTTTTACGCTGTGCTACGACGCCGCCGCACTGGACGGCGCGTCACCGGCGCTGGTGATCTGCACCGATCCGGACGCCAGCGCCGGTTCCGACGCCAGCATCGGCAACGACACCAACGCAACCGCCAGCGCGACCGCCAGCAACAGCACAACCGCAACTGCCAGCACCGCTCAGCCGCCGCCACCGCAGCGGCATGTACCGCGTGTGTGGCACGCGCTGCTGCCGCCGGCGCAGCCGGAGCGTTATGCGCTGGTGTTGAGCAAGCCGGCGCCGGCGGGGCAATTGCTGGCGGTCGCGCGCCGGCTGCTGGGGGAGGATGACGTTACAGGGGAGAGCGGCCGCCGCTGACCCGTTCGATGCCGGCCAGGTCGCGCCAGCTCTGCACGTCGGTGTAGCCGGCCGCAGTCAGCAGGGCGCGCACGGCCTCGGCCTGGTCGTAGCCGTGCTCCATCAACAGCCAGCCCTGCGGCGCCAGGTGCGCCGGGGCGCCGGCCACCAGGATGCGCAGCGCCGACAAACCGTCCGCGTGGTCGGTCAGCGCGCTCACCGGCTCGTAGCGCAGGTCGCCTTCAGACAGGTGGTGGTCGCCGCTGGCGATATAAGGCGGGTTGGAGGCGATGACATCGAACGGCGCTGCCTTGCCCAGTGCGTCGAACCAGTCGCTGTGCAGCAGGGTCACGCGTGTGCCGTTGGCGTCGGCGTTGCGGCGCGCGACGGCCAGCGCATCGGCGCTGACATCGAGCGCGGTGACGTTGGCGTCGGGCCGCGTGTGCGCCAGCGAGACGGCGATGGCGCCGCTGCCGGTGCCCATGTCGAGCACGCGGCCGCGGGCCGGCAGGCGCGCCAGCGCCAGTTCCACCAGCAGCTCGGTGTCGGGGCGCGGTATCAGCACCGCGTCGCTGACCGCGAACGGCAGGCCGAAGAATTCGCGCTCACCCACCAGGTAGGCCACCGGTTCGCCGGCCAGGCGGCGCTGCACCAGGTCGCCGAAGCACCGGGCTTCGTCGTCTGTCAGCGCACGCTCGGCGCCGGTGATCAGGCCCACGCGGTTGGTCTGCAGGGCGTGGCACAGCAGTACCCGCCAGTCGAGCGCGTCAAGCAGCGCCTGCCGCTGCAGCGCGCCGACGGTGACACCGGCGACGATCTCGGTCAGTGCTGCGATCATGCGCGGCGGCGGATCAGCACCCAGGCCAGCACGAGCGCCAGCACTGCGAACCACAGGAACGACCATTGCGGAATCGACAGGCCGAACCAGGGCGCGGTGGCGTCTTCGCACAGGCCGTCGGCGCGGAACAGGAACGGCAAATACGTGGCGGTAGGGATTTTGTTGAGGAAGGTTTCCACGGGATCGATGCCGCACGACAGGCCGGGATTGGCCAGCACGTACAAATGCTTGCCGGCCGTGTACAGCCCACCCAGCGCGGCCAGCAGGGCCACGCCGGCGCCGGCCCTGGGCTTGGCGAGCAGCGCCCCGGCCAGCGCAGCGATGCCGATCGCGAGGAACAGGTAGCGCTGGATCACGCACAGCGGGCACGGCAGCATGTCGAGTCCGTGCTGCAGGTACAGGGCAACGCCGATCAGGCCGAAGCTGGCGGCAGCAACGGACAACAGCAGGGGGCGGGATGGATGCATGGTGGTTCCGGTCAGGTTGGTCGGTGGACAGCGCCGAGGATTTTCGCACAAAGTTGCCTGGTTGGCCTTAGCAGCTTCTTAAGCATGGGCTGCCCACCCGGTGCATCACAATGGGATTGCCGCCTGCGCAACAGATTGGGTTGCCGCCTGCGCGGCAATGACGGCGTCTGCTGGTCATGCCGTTAAGGAGACCTCGAAAAACCGTAGCGAGCGGCCCGATATCGTCTTGAGTAGCGCAAGCGTACAAAGGTACGCTGAGCAACGGAGAGGCGATAGCGGGTCGCGCAGTAAGTTTTTAGAGGTCGCCTTAAGTGAAGGCCTTCATGGCCGTCGTACCCGCGAAGGCGGGTACCCAAGTTCTGCGAGATGCGTCGGCATGTCAGCCAAACTGGGTCCCCGCCTGCGCAGGGACGACGTTTTTACGTTAACAAAATTAATAATTTTCGCTTAACTTAACGGCATGCGCATCTGCTGGTGGCTGACGGCCTGACATCAATCGCCGAGCGCCGCCAGCAGCTCTGCCTGGTGTTCGGCGGCCAGCGCATTGGTCAGTTCGGTCAGGTCGCCATCCATGATGAAGTCGAGCTTGTACAGGGTGAGGTTGATGCGGTGGTCGGTCATGCGGCCCTGCGGGTAGTTATAGGTGCGGATCCGTTCGCTGCGGTCGCCCGAGCCGATCAGGCTCTTGCGGGTGGCAGCCTCTTTCGACTGCTGTTCGCGCAGCTGCACGTCCTTGATGCGGGCGGCCAGCACCTTCATCGCCTGGGCCTTGTTCTTGTGCTGCGAGCGGTCGTCCTGGCACTCGACCACGATGCCGGTGGGCAGGTGGGTCAGGCGCACGGCCGAATCGGTCTTGTTGATGTGCTGGCCGCCGGCGCCCGAGGCGCGGAACGTGTCGATGCGCAGGTCGGCCGGGTTGATGTGCACGTCCTCGACCTCGTCGGCCTCGGGCATCACCGCCACCGTGCAGGCCGAGGTGTGGATGCGGCCCTGCGTTTCGGTGGCCGGCACGCGCTGCACGCGGTGGCCGCCCGATTCGAATTTCAGTTTCGAATACACGCTGTTGCCGACCAGGCGCACGATCACCTCGCGGTAGCCGCCCAGGTCCGAGGCCGATTCCGACACCACTTCGACTTGCCAGCGGTTGCGCTCGGCAAAGCGGGTGTACATGCGCAGCAGGTCGCCGGCAAACAGCGCCGACTCGTCGCCGCCGGTGCCGGCGCGAATTTCCAGGAAGATGTTGCGCTCGTCGTTGGCGTCCTTGGGCAGCAGCATTTTCTGCAACTCCAGTTCCAGCGCTGCCAGCTGCTGCCTGGCCGCCTCGATCTCGTCCTGCGCGAAGTCCTTCATGTCCGGGTCCTGCAGCATGTCTTGCGCGGCGGCCAGGTCGCCCTGGGCGTCGCCGTACGATTTGTACAGCGCGACCAGCGGGCCGAGCTCGGCGTGTTCGCGCGTCATCTTGCGGTAGGCGTCCATATTCGCGGTGGCGCCTTCGGACATCAGCAATTCATCGAGTTCGACCAGGCGGTTTGCCAGTTGGTCGAGCTTGGCCAGCATGGATGGTTTCATAAGGTATCGGTATCAGAGGTAGAACGGAGGGCCGCAGCGGAGCAGGCGGCAGACGGCGCGGCAGGGAAGTGCAGCAGGGGCGCTAACGACGGCCGCGGAACAATTGCGGCAGCAGCTGTGCCAGCTGGGCGCGTTCCTCGCCCTGGGCGCGGTGCAGCGCCTGCTGCGGACCGTGCATGAACTTGGCGGTCAGGCCGCGCGACAGCGCTTCGAGCACGGCATCGACCTCGTCGCCCCTGGCCAGCATCTTGCGCGCGCGCTCGAGTTCGAGCTGGCGCAGCGCCTCGCCGTTTTCGTGCAGGCCTTGAATGACGGGCACCACGGCGCGGTCGTCGATCCAGTGCATGAACGACTGCACCCGGGTTTCGATGATCGCTTCGGCCTGCGCCACGGCGGCCTGGCGGTGCTCGATGCCGGTCTGCACCACCTTGCCGAGATCGTCCACCGTGTACAGGAAGGCGTCGTTCAGGCGCGCCACTTCCGGTTCGATGTCGCGCGGCACGGCCAGGTCGACCATGAACATCGGCTTGTGGCGGCGCGCCTTGATCGCGCGCTCGACCATGCCCAGGCCGATCAGCGGCAGCGACGACGCCGTGCACGAGATGACGATATCGAACTGGTGCAGCTTGTCCTGCAGCTCGGCCAGGCGCATGGCGCGCCCGCCGTAGCGGTGGGCCAGCGCTTCGCCACGTTCGAGCGTGCGGTTGGCGATGGTGATCGAGCGCGGGTTCTGCGCGGCGAAGTGGGTCGCGCACAATTCGATCATTTCGCCGGCGCCGATGAACAGCACGTTCTGCTCGGCGATCTTGTCGAAGATGCGCTGCGACAGGCGCACGGCCGCCGCCGCCATCGACACGCTGTGGGCGCCGATCTCGGTGGTGCTGCGCACTTCCTTGGCCACCGAAAAACTGCGCTGGAACAGCTGGTGCAGGTAAGTGCCGAGGCCGCCTGCTGCGTCGGCGGTGCGGATCGCATCCTTGATCTGGCCGAGGATTTGCGTTTCGCCCAGCACCATCGAATCGAGCCCGGACGCGACGCGGAACGTGTGGCGCACGGCGTCGTGCTGCGGCAGCATGTACAGGTGCGGGCGCAGGTCGGCGTAATTGAGCTGGTGGAAGTCGGCCAGGAAATGGGCGCCGGCGTCGAGCGGATCGGGCACCTGGCTGGCCGCGTAGAGCTCGGTGCGGTTACAGGTGGAGAGAATGGCGGCTTCGTCCGCGCCGCGGTGGTCGATCCGCTCGAACCACGAGCGCGCCGCCACCACCGCCTGGCCCAGCTGCTCAGGGGCGAACGCCAGCTGCTCGCGCAGCGAGACGGGGGCGGTATGGTGGTTGAGGCCGACGGCAAGCAGCTGCATTTCGGTTCCGGACGATGGATCAGCGGACATTATAGCGCGATGTCCCTACTGCCGCCGGGGGCGAAAGCCCGCCAGGCCCGCTGCGCGACCCGCGCGCCACAGTGGGGCAGGCCTGCCATCGACTAGATGCCGAGCTTTTCCAGGCGGTAACCGTAGCTATACACCGGCACCAGCCGGAAACCGTTTTCCGGCTTCAGTTGCAGCTTGTTGCGCACGCGCGAAACGTGGGTGTCCATGGTGCGCGACGGCACTGCCGTCTCGCGGATCCACACTGCCTCGTGGATGTAGGCGCGCGACAGCGGACGGCCGATGTTGCGGAAAAATAACAGTGCCAGGTAGAACTCTTTGTGGGTGACATCCAACACGATGCCATCCATCAAGAGGCGACCGGGCCGGGTTTCAAACACATACTGGCCGAACTGCAACTGCTCCGCGCCATTTTGCGCCGGGTAGGCGCGCCGCAGCAGCGCCTGCACCCGCGCCACCATCTCGCTGCGGCGCAGCGGCTTGATCATGTAATCGTCGGCCCCGGCGCCGAGACCGGCAACGATATCGTCCTCGCCGGAACTGGTGGTGAGGAACAGCACCGGCGCGGTCTCGGGCAGCTTTTCACGCACCCGGCGCATGGCGTCGGCGCCCGTCATATCGACCACCTGCCAGTCGAGGATCAGCATGTCGTAGCTGTCCTTGCGGACCTGCGCCAGCAGATCTTTACCGGTCTGGAAACTGTGGCATATGTGACCTGCCGAGGTCAGGACCTGACAGATCAGGTCGGCCTGGCTGCGGTCGTTATCAAGTACAGCGATTCTCATACTGCTGCCCGTGGGAAATAATTGTTAAAGAGTTGACACTGAGGAATATACCAGAGATTTACAATTGGCTCTCAAAATGGTCACATTATTTTTCCACAGAACAACAACTATTGCTTGGAAAGTTGGGTCCGCTATCGTGTACAGGTGCAGAAGCAATACACGGTACACTGGAAAAACTGTGAATTCAATCAAGAAGTTGGATTTTGGAAAGAAAATTCAAATTCTCGTCCGGGAGCCGCAATGGGTAGGAAAAAAGACACAAATTGGACCTTGGTGCCCGGCACGGCGCGCGATATCGACGCCGTGCGCGACCGTTGCCGGCAACTGGTACGACGCCGCGCGATGGTGTCGGCCAGCGTGGCGGCAGTGCCCATCCCCGGGCTCGACATCGTCTCGGACATGCGCCTGTTCGCCAACCTGATCGAGGAGATCAATCGCCACTTCGGCCTGTCGGAGGAGCAGATCGAGCGCATGCATCCACGCTTTCGCATGATCGCTTATCAGGCGGCGGTGGGCATCGGCAGCATGTTGGTGGGTAAGGTCGTCACGCGCGAGGTGGTGGTGCACATGTTACGCAAGGTCGGCGTCAAGACTGCTGCCAAGCAGGCCGGCAAGCTGGTGCCGCTGGCCGGGCAGCTGGCGTCGGCCGGGATCGGGTTTTTTGCGTTTCGCCAGCTCGGCTACCAGCACGTGGAAGCCTGCGTGCGCGTGGCGCAGGAGCTGGTCAGCGCGGGCATCGCCGACCCGGCCCACCCCGAAGGGCAGGCCTATGCGCGTGCAACGCCGGAGAAGGCGGATTAGGCGTCGGGCAGTACGACGTTGACGTCGAGCACTTCCAGGTTGCCCTGGCGGTCGAGCGAGATCTTGATGTCGTCGGCGTTGACCTTGGTGTACTTCGAGATCACGTCGATCAGTTCCTTGTGCAAGGCCGGCAGAAAGTCCGGGCCGGTGCGGCCGTTGCGCTCGCGGGCGATGATGATTTGCAGGCGTTCCTTGGCCGCCGTGGCGGTCTTTTCCTTTTTCGGGAACAGGAAGGAAAGCAGGGCCATGGTCACTTACTCCCGAAAAGTCGCTGCAGGAAGCCGGGCTTCTCGTAGTTGACAAAGCGCAGCGGACGTTCCTCGCCGAGGAAGCGCGCCACCACGTCCTCGTACGCTTGCGCCACGTCGGTGCCCTTGAAGTGGATGGCCGGGTTGCCCTGGTTCGAGGCATGCAGGACCGACTCCGATTCCGGAATGATGCCGATCAGCGAGATGCGCAGGATTTCCTTGACGTCTTCGTGCGACAGCATCTCGTCCGCTTCCACCCGTTTCGGCGAGTAGCGCGTGATCAGCAGGTGTTCCTTGACCGGCTCSCCGCCGCTCTGGGCGCGGCGCGACTTGGCCTGCAGGATGCCGAGGATGCGGTCCGAATCGCGCACCGACGACACTTCCGGGTTGGTGACGATGATCGCTTCGTCGGCAAAGGTCAGCGCCATCAGCGCGCCGTGCTCGATACCGGCCGGCGAATCGCAGATGATGTACTCGAAGCCCATGTTGATGAGCTCGTTGAGCACGACCTCCACGCCTTCTTCCGACAGCGCATCCTTGTCGCGCGTCTGCGAGGCGGGCAGGATGAACAGGTTGTCGCAGTGCTTGTCCTTGATCAGGGCCTGGTTCAGCGTCGCTTCCTTGTTGATCACATTGATCAGGTCGTACACCACGCGGCGTTCGCAACCCATGATCAGGTCGAGGTTGCGCAGGCCGACGTCGAAGTCGATGACCGCAGTCTTGTGGCCGCGCATGGCCAGGCCCGTCGAAAAGCTGGCGCTCGTGGTCGTCTTACCGACACCGCCCTTACCGGACGTTACAACAATGATTCTTGCCACAGATAATCCTTTACAGAAAGAGGGATGGCGGCCACTCAGGCGCGGGTTGCGGAATTGACAGATAGTATATCGATTCGGTCACCCATCAAACGGATTTGCGCGGGAGAACGCGCAAATTCGGCCGGGAAGCCGTCTTCAAAAGTACGGTAGACGCCGGCAATGGACACCAGTTCCGGCGACATATTCAAAGCAAAGATGCGCGCGTCGGCATTGCCGGACGCACCGGCCAGCGCGCGGCCGTTGAGCGTGTTGTACACGTGGATGCTGCCGTCGGCGATGATCTCGGCGCCGTTGTTGACCACGGCGGTGACGATCAGGTCGCAACCGCGCGCGTAGATGCGCTGACCGGCGCGCACCGGGGAGTCGATGATCATCACGCCGGCGCCGTTCGGTACCGGCTCGGCGGGACTCGACACGGTGGGGGCCCTGGCCGGGGCTGGCGCCGCTGCCGGCGCCGCGACAGGCGCTGCGACCGCTGCGGCAACCGGTGCCTCGTCGTCGCGCGGCTTGCTGGCGGTTTCCAGGCTCAGTCCGTGCGAAGCAATCTCGGCGGCCATGGCGGGCGGGGCATTGCGCACGGCGACCGGTTTCAAGCGATATTTGGCCAGCACCGCGATGACGGCCTGCCAGTCGATGGGCGTGCCATCTGGCAAGGCGGCAATGTCGATCACGGTGAGATCGTCGTCGAAGAAGTCGGCGCTGCCGCCGGTCATGCTGGAGAGCGCCGCGTCGAGGGCCTTGACATCGGCCGTGGTAACAATGGCGGAGACCGCAACTACAGTGGAAATCTTGATTTCTACAGGCTTTTGAAACAGGCTCTTGGACATGGGCGACAGTAAAGAATGGTGGCATCCGCGCGCGCAGGCGCAGGTGCTGGCATTCTACTGTGGAAAACCGCCCATGGGGAGAGATGCACGGCTGAACGCGTGGAAAAATGCGGGGCTGCCGCCGGCCCCCCGCGCCGCGTCCTTACCGGCTGCCATGGCCGCCAGCGCCGCTTTCAGGATGCGGAGTTCGCCGAGCTTGGCGGTCGCAAAGGCCAGCGCGGCGCCGTCATGACTGGCGGGCTGGCTTCCGGCGACCGGTCGCAGCAGCTCCGGTATTGCCGGCGCCTGGCACAGCGATGCTTGTTGCAGCAATTCATCCGGCAGCGACGGATGCGGCAGCGATCCCTGCGCCATCGTTTCTTGCGGCAGCGACCCCTGCGGCATCGTTTCTTGCAGCAGTGACCCACGAAGCAGCTGCCGTTGCAGCAGTGATTCTTGCAGCAGCGACCCTTCCAGCAGCGACCCTTCCAGCAGCGACCCCTGCGGCACCGACCCTTGCAGCAGCGGGCACGAGGTGGACAGCCACAGCTTGCCGCCGCGCTTGTCGGCCAGCGGCGCCAGCAGCGCCAGGGCCGTGTCGCGGTCGGTAGGGCCGTGCGCGCGGCCATCGACGATGCCGACCGACAGCACCTTGTGCACCGGCAGCCAGTCCGCGATGCTGGTCAGTTCGTGCGGCGCGCAGACGCCGTCGACGTGCAGGCCGGCGACCGGCAGGCGGCAGGCCAGGCCCAGGTTTTCTTGCAAAGGTGCACCATAGGTGGCCAGCAGCAGCGGTACCCCCACCTGGTTCAGCTGCCAGTACGCATACTCGAACGCGCTGCGCCAGGCGCCGGGCAATTGCAGGCCCAGGCCCAGGATCGGCTCGTCGACCTGCACCCACTGCACGCCCAGTTGCTTGAGCCGGTCGAGCACGGCGCAATACGCGGGCAGCAGCCGCGCGAGCAGGGGCAGGCGGTCCGCAGTCGTGTCTTCCCGGCCCAGCCACAGAAAGCTCATCGGTCCCGGCAGTACTGCCTTGACGGCGTGGCCCGCAGCCAGCGCTGCGGTCACCTGGACGAACAGCGGTGCGCAGGCCTGCGACAACAGCATGTCGGGCGATCCATGCTGCCGCATCCCCCGCCCGGCACTGTCGCCCGGCTGCGCGCAGCAGACACCGCCAACGGTCACGAAGTCGAGGCCGGCGCTGTGCTGGAGGGCGGCCGTGGCCGCCTGCGCTGCGCCGGCAGGGAAGAAGCCGGGAAGATGGGTCTGGATGAATGGAATGGCGGTAATCATCGTGCTTGTCATAAGGAGTTCATATCGGTGCGCTAAAGTTTGCGGCATTCCAATCTATAATCCAAACGAAAGATTTTGCGGATCGACATGAAAAAGATTAATAGATGCTAGAAATTCGCCACCTCCGCACCTTGAGCGCGCTGCGCTCCGCCGGCAGCCTGGTGCGCGCTGCCCAGCTGCTCAACCTGACCCAGTCGGCGCTGTCCCATCAAATCAAGTTACTGGAAGATCGCTACGGCGGGCCGCTATTTGAGCGCAAATCGGTGCCGATCGGCTTTACCGCGACCGGTGCGCGGCTGCTTAAGCTGGCCGACATGCTGCTGCCCGAAATCGACAATGCCGAGCGCGACGTGGCGCGCCTGACGCAGGGCGACACCGGCCAGTTGCGGGTGGTGCTCGAGTGCCATACCTGCTTCGACTGGCTGATGCCGGTGATGGATGAATTTCGCCAGCGCTGGCCCGATGTCGAGATCGACCTGGTGTCGGGCTTTCACAGCGAACCGGCCGAATTGCTGCGCAGCGGCGCCGCCGACCTCGTCATCGGCTCGGCATACGGCCCCGAGTTCGCCACGTTTGCGCTGTTCCGCTTCGAAATCATGGTGGTGATGGCGCAAAAACACCGGCTGGCGGCCCAGCGTCGGCTGCAGGCGGCCGACTTCAGCGGCGAAACCCTGATCACCTACCCGGTGCCGGAACAGCGCATCGACCTGATCCGCGAAGTGCTGCGACCGGAACACATCGCCTTCGAACGCCGCACCGCCGAGCTGACGGTCGCCGTGCTGCAGCTGGTGGCGAGCCGGCGCGGGATCGCCGCGCTGCCCAACTGGGCCATCAAGAACTATGTCGATTATGACTACGTGATCGCGCGGCCGGTGGGCGAGCAGGGCTTGTGGAGCGACCTGTACGTGTCGGTGCCGCCGGCCCAGCAGCACAAGGCCTATGTGCTGGACTTCGTCAAAGTGATACGCGAGCAATGCGCGGCGACGCTGGACGGTATCAGATTATTGTCGTGACAAATAAGCATGTCTTATTCAAAATGGTCGCCGGCCGATTGAGCCAGATCAAAAGGGCAGAGTATTGCCGCGCTTACGATGAATCCCCCGATTGATGATCACGGTTGACACGGAAAAGCTTGCGCCAGTGCCGCCCCGGGGTGGCCGGGCCTGGCCTGGCCGGCAACGTCGCGGCAACGTCGCGGCAACGTCGAGGCAACTTCGCGGCAACGCAGCATCGAAAGCCGCCACGCCGCCGCCGTGGCAAGCGTATCATCAGGTGGATGGAAGTTCGCTTTTGCTAACCATGCCGGCTGTGCACCGGCGTTTTGGAGAATCACATGGATGATGTAGTAATCGTGGCCGCAGGCCGTACAGGTGTGGGCAAATTCGGCGGTTCGCTGGCTAAGACTGCGGCGGCCGACCTGGGCGCCCATGTCATCAAGGGGTTGCTGGCCAAGACCGGCATCGATCCCAAGCTGGTGAGCGAAGCGATCCTGGGCCAGGTGCTCACTGCCGGCGTCGGCCAGAACCCCGCGCGCCAGGCCGTGATCAAGGCCGGCCTGCCCGACACCATTCCCGGTTTCACCATCAACCACGTGTGCGGCAGCGGTTTGAAAGCCACCCACCTGGCTGCCCAGGCGATTAAATGCGGCGATGCACAAATCGTCATCGCCGGCGGCCAGGAAAACATGAGCGCCGCCCCGCACGCGATGCCCGGCTCGCGCGACGGCTTCCGCATGGGCGACATCAAGATGGTCGACACCATGATCGTCGACGGCCTGTGGGACGTCTACAACCAGTACCACATGGGCGTGACGGCTGAAAACGTCGCCAAGAAATACGAGATTTCCCGTGCCGAGCAGGACGAATTCGCGCTGCAGTCGCAGCTGAAAGCCGAAGCGGCGCAAAAAGAAGGCAAGTTCAAGGACGAGATCCTGCCGCTGGAAATTGCCCAGAAAAAAGGCAGCATCGTCTTCGACACCGACGAATACATCAAGCCCGGTTCCACGCTGGAAGGCCTGGCCGGCCTGCGCCCGGCCTTCAACAAGGAAGGGACGGTCACGGCCGGCAACGCCTCGGGCCTGAACGATGGCGCTGCCGCCGTGATCATGATGTCGGCCACGCAAGCGAAAGAGCTGGGCCTGCCGGTGCTGGCCAAGATCAAGGCTTACGCCTCGTCCGGCCTCGATCCTGCCTTCATGGGCATGGGACCGGTCAGCGCCACCCGTTTGTGCCTGAAAAAAGCCGGCTGGACGCCCGACGACCTCGATCTGCTGGAAATTAACGAAGCATTCGCCGCCCAGGCCGTGGCCGTGAACAAGGAAATGGGCTGGGACACCAGCAAGATCAACGTCAACGGCGGCGCCATCGCCATCGGCCACCCGATCGGCGCGTCCGGCGCGCGCATCCTGGTCACCCTGATCCACGAAATGGTCCGCCGCGACGCCAAGAAGGGCCTCGCTTCGCTGTGCATCGGCGGCGGCATGGGCGTGGCGCTGGCCATCGAACGGGCATAACAACCAACCGGGGCCGTCCGCCGGGTGCGGCGGCCCGTATTTCACGTTACTTCACGAGGGGACAAACATGGCACGAGTTGCATTGGTTACTGGCGGTATGGGCGGTCTGGGCGAAGCGGTGTGCTTCAAGTTGTCGGCGCTCGGTTATTGCGTGGTCACCACCTACTCGCCCGGCAACACCAAGGTCGAGCAATGGCTGGCCACGACCCGCGACCAGGGCTTCAACTTCCGCGCCTATCCATGCGATGTGGCCGACTACGATTCGGCCCAGGCCTGCATCGCCGCCATCGAAAAGGATATCGGTCCGATCGACGTGCTGGTCAACAATGCCGGCATCACGCGCGACATGACCTTCAAGAAAATGGACAAGCCGAACTGGGACGCCGTCATGGGCACCAACCTCGACTCCGTGTTCAACATGACCAAGCCGGTGTGCGACGGCATGGTGGAGCGCGGCTGGGGCCGCATCATCAATATCTCGTCGGTCAACGGCCAGAAGGGTGCTTTCGGCCAGACCAACTATTCGGCTGCCAAGGCCGGCATGCACGGTTTTACCAAGGCGCTGGCGCTGGAAGTGGCGCGCAAGGGCGTGACCGTCAATACCATCTCGCCCGGCTATATTGGCACCAAGATGGTCATGGAAATCCCGTCCGAGGTGCTGGAAACGAAGATCGTGCCGCAAATCCCGATGGGCCGCCTGGGCAAGCCGGAAGAAGTGGCTGGCCTGGTGGCCTACCTGTCGTCCGATGAGGCAGCGTTCGTCACCGGTGCCAACATCGCCATCAATGGTGGCCAGCACATGTCCTGACCGCGCTGGCGCGCTCGCGCTCACGCGTAAAAACCGGGATCGTTCGCGATCCCGGTTTTTTTTCGTACAATCGGCTGTCACCGTCCCGAGGATTGCCATGCCCGCCCCCCATTCTCCGCTGTTCCCACCGATCAAACCGGTCCGCCACGGCATGCTGGCCGTGGACGCCCTGCACACCATTTATTGGGAAGAAGTGGGCAACCCGGACGGCATCCCGGTGATCTTCCTGCACGGCGGCCCCGGCGCCGGGCTGTCGCCGCAGCACCGGCGCTTTTTCGATCCCGCGCGCTACCGCGTGATCCTGTTCGACCAGCGCGGCGCCGGCAAGTCGGTGCCGGTCGGCGAATGCCGCCACAACACCACGCAATTGCTGATCGACGATATCGAACAACTGCGCAGCCAGTTCGGGATCGACCGGTGGCTGGTGTTCGGCGGCTCGTGGGGCTCGACCCTGGCGCTGGCCTACGGCCAGGCCCACCCCGAGCGCTGCCTCGGCTTCGTATTGCGTGGCATCTTCCTGTGCACCCAGCCCGAGATCGACTGGTTCCTGCATGGCGTGCAGTGGTTTTACCCGGAGCTGTACCAGGAGTTCGTGGCGCCGATCCCCGCGCACGAGCGCGGCGACCTGCTGGGCGCCTACGTGCGCCGCATCATGAGCGACGACCCGGCCGTGCACTGGCCGGCCGTGCGCGCCTGGAGCCGCTTCGAGGGACGGCGCGTGTTCCTGCTGCCCCAGCCCGAGGAGGCGCCCAACGATGTGCTCGATCTGGGCGTGGGCCGGCTCGAATCGCACTACATGGCCAACCTGGGCTTTTTCAGCGACGACCAGCTGGTGCGCAACATCGGCCGCATCGCCCACCTGCCGGCCGTGATCGTGCAGGGCCGCTACGACGTGATCTGTCCGCCGTTGTCGGCGTGGCGCCTGCAGCAGGCGTGGCCGGGGGCGGTGATGCGGATGATCCCCGATGCCGGCCATGGCGCCATGGAACACGGCATTGCGCGCGCCCTGGTGGCGGCAACGGAACAATTCTGGCGCCAGCGCAGCTTCGACTAGCAGCGTCGCGCGCTGAAAGTGGTGCGGGCACGTGCGGTGCTGCTACACTAACAACTCCCGGCAACGTACACCGCCCGAAGAGGCCCCGTATCATTTTCAGCGTACCGTCATTTATGAATATTCAGCTCGGCGATATCGGCCACATCATTCAACTGGCCATTGCGCCGGTGTTTCTGTTGTCCGGCGTGTGTACCAACCTGATCGTGCTGACCAACCGCCTGGCGCGCATCATCGACCGTTCGCGCGTGCTCGAGGACCGGCTCGACATTGCGTACAGCGAAGCCTATATCAACGAGCTCGACGTGATGTACCGGCGCTCGCACCTGATCAATTATTCGATCGCGCTGTCCACCGCCTGCGGCCTGATGATCTGCCTGGTGATCGCCATGCTGTTCCTCGGCGATATCGCCAACATTGCGCTGGAAAACTACATTGCCGGCATGTTCGTGTTTTCCGTGTTCTGCCTGATCGGCAGCTTCTGCTACCTGCTGCGCGAAATTTTTATCGCGTCGGCCGCGATGCGCTCGCACCGTCACGTGCGCCGCGATCCGACCAAACAACCTGTCTAGAATCGAGTTTTTATGCATGACTACCAACGCCCTCCGACCCTGTACCGCTACGGCGTGCGCGAAGACCTGGAACTGGCGCTGACCCAGGGCCAGTTCATCCTGCGGCCGGCGCCGCCGTGCCTGGTCCTGAGTTTTTCGCAGGCCTGGGAGCGCAAGCTGTTCGACCTGTTTGCCGCCGACAGCTGCCTGGTGATCCACAATACCGAGGAATTCGGCGAGCGTCTGCACCGCGCCGTGCAGCGCACCTTGCCCAACTGGGCCGGCATCGACGGCGTGGTGGAATACGGCGTGCGCGCAGCGCTCGGTGCGGCGTTTACCAAGACCGCCGCCGAGGCGCAGGAACAGGAGTGGCTGTTCGCCTGGCGCGCCATGCAAAGCGCCAGCCTGAACCCGGTCATGATCAAGATCGGCAGCCTGGAAAACTTCGCCGAGCTGCGCGACCGCGACACCCGGCTGTCGTAATTATTTCGCCGGCGGCGCGATCAGGATCGGATTGACGGTGGGCTGACGGTCGTCGCGGCGGTCGAGGCGGGTGAGCACGGCGCGCATCATGTGCTCGACGTCGGAGCGGATCATCTTGGCGCCGAACAGGCTCGGGACATAAAAATTGGGCATCATGCGGCCCTTGTACACGACCCGCGTGCCGCCGGTCTCGGGCATCGGCACCAGTTCCCAGCGCGCCTCGTAGTGTTTCATGTCGCCCGACACCAGGGCAATGTCGATGGCCGACATCGGCTGCTCGGTCGCGCGCACGATCAGGTGGATGGCCTGCGTCATGAACAGCAGCCGGGCCACGCCGAACTGCTCGATCATGACCTCGTTACCATTGCGCGAAAGCACCTTGCACGATTCGAGGTCGGGCACGAACTCGGTCATGCGCTCGTAATTGGTCAGGATGCGCCACACGCGCGGCAGCGGCGCGGCCACCACGCCGGTGGCGTCGAGCTCGTACATATGCTGGCCGTCCACGTCCACCCGGTTGACCGCGACCTCGAGCCGGCTGGTGTCCGGTTTCGCTGCCTGCGCACCGGCCTGGGCGGCGCACACACCTAGTATCAGTAACAGCAGGAATCGGAATCGGCTCATTTTTCCAGCGTACGGGAAAGGCTGGCAGATGACAAGGGCCACACTCTGCCGGACGCCAGCGTACCCGCTTGGCGCCGGGCCGATCAGTGTCCGCCAGCCTGCTTGCGCTCGAAGTTGTCGATGACGAATTCCGTCATGCCGTTGGCCAGCTCTTCCTCGCCCATGAACACCTTGGCTGGCAGTTCGCTGCGCAGCAGGTCCGCTTCCTCGTCGCTGTGGGTACGCACCACCGACTTGATGTTGGGGTTGAGCAGGCGCGCCGTTTCCACCATGGCGCGCACGTGGAACGTGTCCGGTGTGGCGATCACCAGCATGCTGGCGCGCGCCACGTGGGCCTGGATCAGCACGGCCGGTTCGCCCGCGTTGCCGGCCACCGCGTGGATGCCCTTGCGGCGCAGCTGGTCCACCACCTCGCGGTTCTGCTCGGCCACCACGAAAGGAATGCTGTGCTTGAGCAGCACGTCGGCAATGCGGCGACCGACGCGGCCGTAACCGACCAGCACCACCTGGCCGTCCAGGTGCTCGTGCGGCACCGACATCGGCAGTTCGGCCAGCGGATCGGCCGCCCGCTCGTAGTTGGAAATCACGGAACCCTCGCGCGTGAGCCAGCGGCCCAGCGGCCCGGTAGCGCTGAACACCACCGGGTTCAAGGCGATCGAGATGATGGCGCCCGCCAGGATCAGGCTCTGGCCTTCGGCAGGCATCAGGCCCAGCGACATGCCGAGCGCAGCGAGGATGAACGAGAATTCGCCGATCTGCGCCAGGCTGGCCGAGACCATCAGCGCCGTCTTGGCCGGGTAGCGCAGCAGCACCACCAGCACGAAGGCGGCCACCGATTTGCCGAACACGATGATCGCCACCACCGCCAGCAGCTTGAGCGGCTGTTCGGTGACGATGGCCGGCTCGAACAGCATGCCGACCGAGACGAAGAACAGCACGGCAAAGGCGTCGCGCAGTGGCAGCGATTCCTGTGCGGCGCGGTGCGCCAGTTCCGATTCGCGCAGCACCATGCCGGCAAAGAAGGCGCCCAGCGCGAACGACACGCCGAAGAAATGGGTGGAACCGTAGGCGATGCCGACGGCAGCGGCAATCACGCACAGCGTAAACAGTTCGCGCGAACCGGTGCGCGCCACCTGCCATAACATCCACGGAAACAGCTTGCGGCCGACCACCAGCATCAGCGCGATGAAGGCTGCGACCTTGCCCAGTGTGATCGTCAGCGTGCTGACCAGGTCGACTTCACCGGCAGGCACGGCCACGCCGTGGGCGTCCATCGTGGTGCCGCCCAGCGAGCCGGCCACGGCCGGCAGCAGCACCAGCACCATGACGGTCACCAGGTCTTCCACCACCAGCCAGCCGACCGCGATACGGCCATTGAAACTGTCGAGGATGCCGCGCTCCTCGAGCGCGCGCAGCAGCACCACCGTGCTGGCCACCGACAGCGCCAGCCCGAACACCAGGCCGCCGCCGATGCTCCAGCCCCACCAGTGGGCCAGCGCCATGCCCATGCCGGTGGCCACGACGATCTGCAGCACGGCGCCGGGCAGGGCCACCTTGCGCACGGCCCACAGGTCGTCGAGCGAGAAGTGCAGGCCGACGCCGAACATCATCAGCATCACGCCGATCTCGGCCAGCTGGCCGGCCAGCGCCGCATCGGCCACGAACCCCGGCGTTGCCGGTCCCAACATGATGCCTGCCGCCAGATACCCCACCAGCGCCGGTAACCGCAGGCGCGTTGCTATATAACCAAGAACAAGGCCGAATCCGAGGGCGGCGGCGATCGTGGTAATCAGGCTGATGTTGTGGGGCATGCGTGGGGGACTCCTCTAGAGAATGTTAGAAAACAGGCAAAGAGTAGCACATCACGCGGCAATTTCTGGCAAAAAATCCGAACCAGCCGCTATTTGATCGAAACTTCGGTCAACCCCCAAACACGCGTGAAACCAGGTGTAGCTGCTTACATTTTTCGCAATACCACGCAGCCGATCGAGTACCCGGCACCGAACGAGCACAGCACACCCATTTGGCCCGGCGCCATGTCGTCCGAGTATTTATGGAACGCGATCACCGAGCCGGCCGACGACGTGTTGGCATAGCTGTCGAGGATGACCGGCGCTTCGCCCGGTTCGGCATCGCGGCCCAGCACCATGCGCGTGATCAGCAAATTCATGTTGAGGTTGGCCTGGTGCAGCCAGTAGCGGCTGACCTGCGGTACGTCCAGCCCGGCGTGGGCGATGGTGTCCTTGATCATCTCGGCGGCCATCGGGCAGACGTCCTTGAATACCTTGCGGCCCTGCTGGCGGAACAGCTTGTCGGGCTGGCCCACGCCGGCTTCGTCGAAGCGGTTGAGGAAGCCGAAATTGTTGCGGATATTGTTCGAGAAACTGGTTTTCAGCTTGGTGTCGAGGATTTCCCAGCGGTGCGCGCCCTTGGCCGTTTCCGCCAGCTCCACCACCACCGCAGTGCAGGCGTCGCCGAAAATGAAATGGCTGTCGCGGTCGCGCCAGTTCAGGTGGCCGCTGGTAATTTCCGGGTTCAGTACCAGCACCGCGCGCGCCTGGCCGCTCTGCACGGCGGCCACCGCCTGCTGGATGCCGAAGGTGGCCGACGAGCACGCCACATTCATGTCGAAGCCGTAGCCATCGATGCCGAGCGCAGCTTGCACTTCCACCGCCATGGCCGGATAGCCGCGCTGCATGTTCGAGCACGCGACCAGCACCATGTCGATCTCGGCGGCGGTGCGACCGGCGCGGTCGAGCGCCTGCTGCGCGGCTGCCACGCAGATTTCTGCCTGCAACGACAGTTCATCGTCGCCGCGCTCGGGGATGTGCGACACCATGCGCTGCGGGTCGAGGATGCCGGCTTTTTCCATCACGAAGCGCGACTTGATGCCCGACGCCTTTTCGATGAACGCCACGCTCGACGGCTCGAGCGCGGTGACGGTGCCAGCCTCGATGGCGGCGGCGTGGTCGGCATTGAACTGCGCCACGTAGGCGTTAAAACTGTCGACCAGTTCTTCGTTGGAAATCGACTGCGCCGGCGTAAAAAGACCGGTACCGCTGATGACGGCTTGTTTCATGAGTAAGCTTTCGAATTGGGCAATGGCGAGTGCCAAGAGTGGAGCAAATTTTACACAATGGCGCCGCCTTGCGCCCCAAATAAAAGCGGCGCCCGAAGCGCCGCTCTAAATCCGTGCGGGGCCTTATTTGCCCAGGCTGGCCTGCACGACCGTGGTGTCCGGCTTGGCCAGCTGCACCGGCTTGCCCTTGAGCCGGTTCAAGGCCTGGGCCAGCTGGAAGTCGTCGCTGCTGCCGTATTCGAGCGGCTTGCGCTGTTTTTCCAGTGCAATGATGCGCAACTGCTCTTCCAGTTCGTCGCGTTTGGTTTTCGACGCTTCCTGTTCGCGGTCGTTGCTCAGGTGCTTGGCCAGGTCGGCTTCACGCGTGCGCAGCGCATTGATGCCGTCGCCGTCCGCGTACTCGTCCACTACCAGGTCGGGCGTGATGCCCTTGGCCTGGATCGAGCGCCCCTTGGGCGTGTAGTAGCGCGCCGTGGTCAGCTTGACGGCCGTGTCCGCAGTGAGCTGGCGGATGGTCTGCACCGAGCCCTTGCCAAAGGTTTGCGTGCCCATGATGGTGGCGCGCTGGTAATCCTGCAAGGCGCCGGCGACGATCTCGGAGGCAGACGCCGAACCGGTATTGACCAGCACTACCATCGGCACCCGCTTGATGGCCTCGGGCAGCTTGGCCAGCGCGTCGCTCTCGGCGTGTAACTGGTAGTACTCGGGACGGCCGTAATACACGGTTTTCTGTTCGGGCAACTGGCCGTTGGTGGAAACGATGGCCTCGTCCCGGGGCAGGAAGGCCGCTGCCACACCGATCGCGCCCTGCAGCACGCCGCCCGGATCGTTGCGCAAGTCCAGCACCAGGCCCTTGATCTGCGGGTCCTGCCGGTACAACTCCGCTATCTTTGCTGCCATGTCGTCCACCGTCGGTTCCTGGAACTGCGCAATGCGCAGCCAGGCATACCCCGGCTCGATCAGCTTGCCCTTGACGCTCTTCTGGATGATCTCCTCGCGCGTGATGTTGAAGACCAGCGGCTCCTCTTCGCCCTTGCGCAGCACGGTCAGCGCCACTTTCGAGTGCGGTTCGCCGCGCATCAGCTTGACCGAGTCGTCGAGCGCCATGCCTTTCAAGGCCGTGTTGTCGAGCCGGCTGATCACGTCGCCGGGCTTGATGCCGGCGCGCCAGGCCGGCGAATCCTCGAGCGGGGCGACGATCTTGATATAGCCATCCTCGCCGGGACCGATCTCGATGCCCAGTCCGACGAACTTGCCTTGCGAGCCTTCGCGCAATTCGGCATACGCCTTCTGGTCCAGGTAAGCCGAGTGCGGATCGAGCGAGGCCACCATGCCGGCGATGGCGTCGGTCAGCAGCTTCTTGTCCTCGACCTGTTCCACGTAATCGGTTTTGATGAGGCCAAAGACATCGGCCAGCTGGCGCAATTCCGCCAGCGGCAAGGCTGGCGGCGCCGGTTTTTGCGCGAGTGCCGAAAACTGCAGCGACAGCGCCACGCCCGCCACCATGCCCAGGCCGATCAGCCCGGAATTGTTGAGTTTCTTGCCCATGTTTCACCCAAAAAAGCGCAGGGTGCGCCTGCGTAAAAACCAGTATAAACCTGATTTCGAGCAAACGTCGTAGCCCTCCCGAAATCATTTACAGCTTTACCGGGATTTACAACGGTGCCGTTGTCAAACGAAGTAACCCAATACCCAACTGGTGAAACGGCAATTGTGTCTGTTTGTATTCAGTGTATCGGGCAAGTTGAAGGCAGTAAGCATTTGTAAGAATTGCGTGCAAGGCCAAGCGCGCGGCCTACACTGGGTTCGTATTTCTCTCTACCCTGAAGTGGTTTTTGCCTGCGCCCCAAGCGCAGGCTTTTTTTTACCTGTTGGCAGCGTTTTCTTTTGCGGGAGCATTCCAGGCATCGCCATCTTCGATGGTCCCTGCGTCGCCGTCGCCGGCCCGCTCCGCAGCGACCACCGCGAGCAGGGCAGCGAACACCGTGGCGGCGGCCGCAAGCGCGGCATGGGCATCGGCGGCGTCAGCATGACGCTGCCAGGCGGCTGACCACGGCCGCATGTATCGTAAAGTAACTGCGCTGTAACAACTGTCCTGCGGCGGTAGAATATTCCTGCGGCGACCCGGTGCTGCGCTACCCGCGCGGCAATGCGATGGGCCCTCGATCTTCGACCTCAAAAGGACAAGTAGTGAAAAAATATTTGCTGAGCACCCTGGCGCTGAGCCTGGCCACGGCCTTTGCCGGCGCGGCCGATACTGCGGCCCCTGCCGCCCCGTCTTCCGGCATCGAACGCAAGAACATGGACACCGGCGTGCGTCCGCAGGACGACTTCTACGGCTACCAGAATGGCGCCTGGGTCAGAAATACCGAGATTCCTGCCGACCGCGCACGCTGGGGTTCGTTCATCGAGCTGCAGGAAAACACCTTGCCGCAATTGCGCGCCATCATCGAGGCAGCGCAGCAGGACAAGGCCGGCAGCACTGCCCGCAAGGCCGGCAGCAATGCGCAAAAGCTCGGCGACCTCTATGCCAGCTACATGGACGAGCAGAAGCGCGATGCGCTCGGCGTCAAGCCGCTGGCCGGCGAGCTCAACCGTATTCGCGGGGTCAAGGATAAAAAGGCGCTGCCGATGCTGATCGCCCACCTGGATCAGCTTGGCGTGACCGTGCCGTACAGCGTGTATGTGCGCCAGGATGCGCGCGAGTCGAGCAAGTATGCGGTCGGCATTGCGCAAAGCGGACTGGGCCTGCCCGACCGCGACTACTACCTGAAAAAGGACGACGCCAAGCTGGCCGCCATCCTGACCAAGTACGAAGCCCACGTGGCCCACATCCTGCAGCTGGCCGGCGCGCCGCAGCCGCAGGCGAGCGCCAACGCCAAGGCCATCGTGGCGCTGGAAACCGCGCTGGCCGAGGCGCAATGGACCAAGGTGCAAAACCGCGACCCGATCAAGCGCTACAACAAGATACCGTTCGCCAAGCTCGGCGAGCTGGCCCCCGGTTACGACTGGAATCTGGCGCTGGCGTCCGCCGGCGTGGGCAGCAAGACCGACTACGCCATCGTCAACCAGCCCAGCTTCCTGACCGCGTACACCGCCTTGCTTGAAAAAACCGACCTGGCGACCTGGAAAGCGTATTTCGAATGGCAGTTGCTGCGCAGCGCCGCGCCGTATCTGTCGCAGCCGTTTGCCGACGCCGACTTCGATTTCTACAGCACCGCCCTGACCGGCGTCACCGTCAAGCCGGAGCGCTGGAAACGCGGCGTGGCCCTGGTCGAGCGCGCCCTCGGTGAAGCGCTGGGCCAGGCCTATGTGGCCCAGTATTTCCCGCCCGAGCGCAAGGCGCGCATGGACGCCATGGTGCAGAACCTGCTGGCGGCGTACAAGACCAGCATCGACGGCCTGGACTGGATGGGACCGGACACCAAGCGCGAAGCGCAGGACAAGCTGTCCAAGTTCCGTCCCAAGATCGGCTACCCGAGCAAGTGGCGCGACTATTCGTCGCTGGTGATCGTCAAGGGCGACCTGGTCGGTAACGTGCTGCGCGCGTCGAGCTTTGCGCACCAGCGCATGGTCAACAAGCTGGGCAAGCCGATCGACCGCGAGGAATGGAGCATGACGCCGCAGACGATCAACGCCTATTACAGCTCGACCATGAACGAGATCGTGTTCCCGGCCGCCATCCTGCAACCGCCGTTCTTCGACGTCAATGCCGACGACGCCGTCAACTACGGCGCCATCGGCGCCGTGATCGGCCACGAGATCAGCCACGGCTTCGACGATGGCGGCAGCCAGTCCGACGGCGACGGCAACCTGCGCGACTGGTGGACCGCTGCCGACCGCGCCAACTTCAAGGCCAAGACCGACGCCCTGGTCAAGCAGTACGACGGCTACAGCCCCTTGCCCGGCTACCACGTCAACGGCGCGCTGACGCTGGGCGAAAATATCGCCGACAACAGCGGCGCGGCGATCGCCTTCAAGGCCTATAAATTGTCGCTGGGCGGCAAGCCGGCGCCGGTGATCGACGGCTTCACCGGCGAGCAGCGCTTCTACCAGGGCTGGGCGCAGATCTGGCGCGCCAAGGCGCGCGAGGCGCAGCAGATCCTGATGATCAAGACCGACCCGCACTCGCCCGGCGAATTCCGCGCCAACGGCACCGTGGTCAACCAGCCCGGCTTCTACGAAGCGTTCGGCGTCAAGCCCGGCGACAAGATGTACGTGGCGCCGGAACAGCGCGTCATCATCTGGTAAGCGGCACGGCCGCATGCCCTTGCCCGGCCGTCGCAAACTGCTTGCCGGGCATGGTGTTTTTGTATATAACTGCATGGCTGGCCAAGTGCAGACTTGGCCTTTTTGTATTCCTCACTTCAAAGGATCTTCGTGAAACGTCATCTCGTAAGTGCACTGATGCTGAGCCTGATCGCAGGCCTGGCCGGCGCTGCGGACAACACCAACAGTGTGACCGCTGCCAGCACCCAGCAAGCCAAAGCGCCGACCTCCGGCATCGCTGTCGAATACATCGATCCGGCCGTTCGCGTCCAGGACGATCTGTTTACCCACATGAATGGCAAGTGGCTGGCAACGACCCAGATTCCGGCCGATAAAGCCAGCTGGGGCAGCTTTGCCAAGCTGCGCGACGACATCCAGCCGCAACTGCGCAAGATCATCGAAGACGCGGCCAACAGCAAGAACAAGGCTGCCGGCAGCGATACCCAGCGCATCGGCGACTTTTACGCCAGCTTCATGGATGAAGCCAAGCTCGAGCAACTGGGCGTGACCCCGCTCAAGGGCGAATTCGACCAGATCGCCGCGCTGAAGGACAAGAAGCAGTTGCCGGCCCTGATCGCCCACTTCAACAAGATCGGCGTGGGCGCGCCGTACAGCTTTGGCATCCACCAGGACAACAAGGATTCGACCAAGTACGTGGCCGACCTGTTCCAGTCGGGCCTGGGCCTGCCGGACCGCGACTACTACCTGAAGGCGGACGACAAGAAACTGGCCGACACGCTGGCCAAGTACGAAGTCCACATGGCCAAGATGCTGACCCTGGCCGGCGACAGCAATGGCGCCGCCAGCGCGCGCGCGGTGCTGGCGTTCGAAAAACAACTGGCCAAGCTGCAATGGACCAAGGTCGAACTGCGCGATCCGATCAAGGCCTATAACAAGGTCGACGTCGCCAAACTGAACACCCTGGCGCCCGGCTACGACTGGAAAAGCTACCTGGCCGATGCCGGCATCGGCAGCAAGGTCAGCTACGTGATCGTCAGCCAGCCCAGCTACTTCAAGGGCCTGACCGCGCTGCTCAACAAGACCCCGATCGACACCCTGCAGGCGTACTTCCGCTACCACACGGTGCACGCGTTTGCGCCTTACCTGAGCAAGTCCTTCGTCGATGAAAACTTCGCCTTCTATGGCACCGTGCTCAGCGGTGTGACGGAACAGCAGCCACGCTGGAAACGCGGCGTCTCGGTGACCGAAGGCGCGCTGGGCGAAGCAGTGGGCAAGCTGTACGTGGCAGACCACTTCCCGGCCGAGCGCAAGGCGCGCATGGAAGCGCTGGTGAACAACCTGCTGGCCTCGTACAAGACCAGCATCGATACGCTCGATTGGATGAGCCCGGTAACCAAGAAGCAGGCGCAAGCCAAGCTGGCCAAGTTCACCACCAAGATCGGCTACCCGAACAAGTGGCGCGACTATTCGGCGCTGACCGTGTCCAAGGATGACCTGGTGGGCAACGTGATGCGCTCGAACGAGTTCGACTACAACAAGGAAATCAACAAGCTGGGCAAGCCGATCGACCGCGACGAGTGGGGCATGACGCCGCAAACGGTGAACGCCTACTACAACCCGGAAATGAACGAGATCGTGTTCCCGGCCGCCATCCTGCAAGCGCCGTTCTTTGACGCAGCTGCCGACGACGCGGTCAACTACGGCGCCATCGGCGGCGTGATCGGTCACGAAATCAGCCACGGCTTCGACGACCAGGGCGCCCAGTACGACGGCGACGGCAACCTGCGCGACTGGTGGACCAAGGCCGACCACAAGAACTTCGCGGCCAAGACCAAGATGCTGGTCGATCAGTACAACCAGTTCAGCCCGCTGCCTGGCTACCACGTCAACGGCGAACTGACGCTGGGCGAAAACATTGCTGACAACAGCGGCATCGCGATCGCCTACAAGGCCTATAAACTGTCGCTCAACGGCAAGGAAGCGCCGGTGATCGACGGCCTGACCGGCGACCAGCGCTTCTACATGGGCTTTGCCCAAGTGTGGCGCATGAAGATGCGGGAAGCGGCACAGATCCAGCAGATCAAGACCGACCCGCACTCGCCGGGCCAGTTCCGCGCCAACGGTCCGATGCGCAACCAGCCGGGCTTCTACGACGCCTTCGGCGTCAAGCCGGGCGACAAGATGTACTTGGCGCCCAAGGACCGCGTGATCATGTGGTAAGCAGCTGGCAATAAATGAAAGGCGGCGTTGGCAACAACGCCGCTTTTTTTATGCCCGAAACACGCGACCGGTCATGCCGCTTCGGCGCACCGCTGTACCGATCGGCGAATGCCGCCCCAATTCAGCGACGACGTACTGTAAACTACCGCATCGTCCCAACCCCGGAAGCCGAACCCATGCGTATGCGTGCCGTATTACCCCTGACCGCCTTGCTCGCCCTGAGCACCCTGACCGCCTGCGGCGACGCCTACAAGCCGGTCGACGTCTACATGGCCGTCACGCCCGACTGCAAGGACTGGCAGGAAGGTTCGCGCTTCGACCTGCCGCGCGGCATCAGCATCTCGACCACGCCGCCGGTCACGCTGGCCGACGGCGGCGCCGAGTTCACGTTCGTGTATTTCGTGCCGCGCGGCCAGCGCGCCCGCTTCCTCTCGCGCGACTACAACATCACCGCACCGCACGGTCCGGTGATCGCCAAGGCCGAGCTGGTGACGTTCTACCAGCGCCCCGTCAACGGGCGCGCCGAGATCGTCGACGTGATCCCCAAGGTGCCCGACATGCTGGTGGCCGGCGCCACCGCCGACGAAACCATCTGGCGCGTGCGCCTACGCGTCAACAACAAGCTGCCCGCACGCTTCGACCTGGTGCCGCCCGCCATCGAGATCGCCGTCACCGAATACCCGATGCGCACTTTTACTTACCGCTACTTCCCCGAACGCAAAGCCTTCGGCCTGTGCCGCTAACCGCGCGCTGCGGGGGCAGTTTCCAATGCCGTTAAGTTAAGGTCCTGATATCCGTCGTACCCGCGAAGGCGGGTACCCAAGTTCTGCGAGATGCATCGACATGTCAGGCAACTTGGGTCCCCGCCTGCACGGAGACGACGTTTTTTATGCCAACAAAATTAATACTTTTCGCTTAATTTGACGGCATTAGGTCTGACCTCGACGTGAGGCGCGGGTTTTATTTTGCAGGCTCGGCCGGTTTGTCGGCAGCAGCAGCGGGAGCGGCCGGGGCTGCCGGCTCCTTGAACTTGGCGCCCGACTGATTGGCCATGAAGACCACGGCGCGTGCCACTTCGACGTCGTCGAGGTCGGGGTTGCCGCCCTTGGCGGGCATGGCGCGCAGGCCGCCGATGGCGTGCTGGACCAGGGTGTCGTAGCCTTGCGCGATGCGCGCCGACCAGCTGGCCGCGTCGCCCACCTTGGGCGCGCCTGCCACGCCGGCGCCGTGGCAGGCGGCGCAGGTGGAGTTGTAGATGGCGTCGCCCGCCTGCAGCACCTTGGGCGCGTTGGCATCCTTGAAGGTGAAGCCGGTATCGGCCACCGGCGCGATGCGGGCGGCGATTTCGCCGGGTGCCTGGCTGTTGGAGCCGGCGCCGGTGAGCTTGTCGGTCGTCACGTACTGGACCAGGAGGATGATGCCAATGACCGTCGCCAGCAAGAACCCGATTACGGCTCCGGCCAGCTGCTTGGGGGTTTTGATGATGGAATCGTTGTGGGCGTCGCTCATGATGTCCTTGAAGTCTGTACCGGGTTACGAACCGAATGACCGATCGGGCTGCGTTGCAAAACCTTTATCATGCGGCCGATTATAGGCACAAACATCGACGCAGGGAAACCATCACCATGGTTAAAACGCTACGCGACCATGGACGCGCGCCGATAAAACCGGTATCCTACGGCACACCTCCAAGGTTCCCCCCGCGCGGCTGTAGCTCAGTGGATAGAGTATTGGCCTCCGAAGCCAAGGGTCGCTGGTTCGATTCCAGCCAGCCGCACCAGTTTTCTCCAAACAAATCAATTGCTTGGCCTGGATTCCAGCCGCCAGGTCGGGCGCTGTGACGGCGCCGGCCAGCGCGCCATGTCGCGCCATCATCGTTCCAGTGCCTGCCGCCGGTCGTCTCGTGCAGGCGGCGCACCGCGCTACGTCACTGTTGCATATTTGTAGAGCTGCACCCGCTGCAGGCGCGCGCGCGTCAATGCCCGGCACGACACCGCACTGAATGGTGTGCCAGGACCCGCCGTCCTTGGAGTAAGCTCGCGTCACCAAAAATGACCGATGGAGCTCCACGATGACAACCGAATTGACGCTGCTGGCCTGGACCCTGGTGCTGGCCATCGTCCAGGTATTGCTGACCGCGCAGCTGCGCACGGCCGAAACCGGCATCCAGTACAACGCCAGTGCCCGCGACGGCCAGGCGCCGCCGCCGAGGCCGGTCACGGCGCGCCTGCAGCGGGCGCAGGCCAACCTGTACGAGACACTGCCGCTGTTTATCGCTGCGGTGCTGATCGCCCACGTCGCCGGCCGCGAAGGCGCGCTGACGCTGTGGGGCTGCTGGTTGTACCTGGTGTGCCGCGTGGTGTACGTTCCGCTGTACGCGGCCGGCATTCCCTACGTGCGCTCGCTGGTGTGGCTCGCTTCGATGGTCGGGCTGGGCATGGTGCTGGCGGCGATCCTGGCCCGTTGATCGCGACGCTGCACGGTCCGCACGCCACAGCCGCGCCACGGCCCGGGCTGTGCAGCTTACCGGTCTGATTGCCCGGGCCACATCCGCACCAGCACCGTATCCTTGCGCACCAGGTGGTGGAACAGCGCTGCTGCCACGTGCAGCAGCACCACCACCCACGCCACCCATTTGCCGACCACGTGGTGCACCACGTCCACCGGCGCTTCGAACGCTTCCCAGGTCAGGTCGAACGTCGCCGCGATCCAGTGGAACAGGCTGGTGTCGCGGAACGAGGGCACGCTGAACAGGCCGTAATCGGTGGCCATGCTGGTGCCGATGTAGCCGGTCAGCGGCATCACGATCAGCAGTGCGTACAAGCCCCAGTGCGCCAGGTGCGCCAGCCGGTGTTCGAGCAGCGAGCCGGGCGGACTGTCGGGCTGCACGTCCAGCAGTTTCCACAGCAGGCGCGGCAGGACCAGGGCGCCGACCAGGATGCCCAGCATCCAGTGCACATTCAGGACGACCAGGCTCTCGGGCTGCTCGTCGTCCATGCACCAGATCACGTAATACACGACGAGATAGGCGCCGATGAACGCTGCCGCGCTGGTCCAGTGGAACAATTTGGCGAGCGCGCCAAAGCGGTGGGGGGTGCCTTGCCATTGCATGATGGGTTCCTTGCTGAGACGGTCAGCGCGCCAGCAGGCCGCGCAAAAGTTGGTCGAGACTGGCGATCGAGGCAGCCAGGCGGATGTCGGCCTCCGCATCAGCATCGTCCGGAGTGCAGTCCGGGCCGGCATCCTCGGCGATCCAGAATGCCGCTTCCGTGACTGCGCCGTACAACATGCGCGCCAGTACCCCGGCATGGCCGGGCGCCACGGTGCCGTCGTCCATCAGCGCCTGCAGCGCATGGGCGAGCACGCCGATGCCGGCGCTCTGGTGCACCTGCGGCACGTCACCGAACATGGCGCGCGCATCCTGCAAGATGATGCGGCGCAGCTCCGGCACCCGCGCCAGTTCCAGGTAGCCGCACAAGCGGGCCCGCAGCGCCAGCCACGGCGTGGGCGCGACGTCGGCCCTGGCCTGCAGCTGCAGCGCCACTTCGCCTTCGAGCTGGTCGATCACGGCCAGCAGCAGCTTTTCCTTGCTGCCGAAATGGTGGTACAGCGCACCGCGCGTGAGTCCGGCTGCAGCGGTGAACTGGTCCATCGAGGTCTGGGCATAGCCATGCTCGGCAAACGCGCGGCGCGCCGTGGCGATCAGCGTGGCCCGGGTGGTTTCGATCATGTCGGCACGGCTGCGGCGGGTCATGGGCGGGCTCCGGAGGATGGGCTACGTAACGTAGCTGACGGTGCATCTTATTGACATACGACGCGTATGTCAATGAATCGGTGTACCTGTCGTTACCTTAATATTTCCATGCCGCACGATTGGCGAATGCCCTGATCAATCTTGTAAATGCGATAAACTTCCGGTTTCACAAGCTATCGTGGTCCGCATCATGCCCAATAAATCGTCGATGGACGACCAGTCGTTCCGCCGCATCCTGGCCCGCAACATCACCTTGCCGCTGGCGTCGGGGGTGGTCAGCGCCGGCGTGTTCGTCATCTTGCTGATTTACCTGATCACCACCATGAACTGGGTCGAGCACAGCGAACGGGTGATCGGCAGCGCCAACGAGATCAGCAAGCAGATGGTGGACATGGAAACCGGCATGCGCGGTTACCTGCTGACCGGCGACGAGGCATTCCTGCAACCGTACGTGCTGTCCAAGCCCAAGGTCACGGCCAATATCGAGAACCTGCTCAAGCTGGTGGAGGACAATCCGGCCCAGGTCGACCGCCTGCACAACATCCAGGCCCAGCATGGCGGCTGGGACAAGTATGCGCAGGAGATGATCGCGCTGCGGGCCGCCAACGGCGATGTCACCGGCTCGGTCAAGACCAATCGCGGCAAGACCCAGTTCGACGAAATCCGCCGCCTGCTCGACACCTTCATTTTGTCCGAGGCGCGCATGCGCCAGGAGCGCAACGACAGCGCCCGCAGCGTCACGTTCGTCGTGGCCGGCGTCTACCTGCTGCTGACGCTGGGCGTGGGCGGTGCGCTGGCCTGGTTCGGCCGGCGCGAACTGCTCGGCCTGTCCAAGGTGTATAACAGCGTGCTGCAGCAACACACGGAGCACGCGGAACTGCTGCAACAGCAGGCGTGGCTGCGCACCGGCCAGAGCGAGCTGGCCCAGCAGGGCATCGGCCAGATGGCGCTGCCGCAACTGTCGGCGGCGCTGCTGCAGTTCCTGGCGCGCTACCTCGATGCGATGGTGGGCGCGCTGTACCTGCGCGCGCCGGACGGCAGTTTCCACCGCGTGGCGTCGTACGGCTTCTCGGCCGAGTGGGACGCGCGCGAGCAGAAAATGCATCCGTCCGAAACGCTGGTGGCGCAAGCGGCCCTCGAGCGCCGCCTGATCCGCCTCGACCAGGTGCCCAGCGACTATATCCAGGTCAGTTCCGGCCTCGGCGCCGGCCCGGCCGCCAGCGTGCTGCTGGCGCCGCTCGACAACGATGGCGTGGTCAACGGCGTGGTCGAACTGGGCCTGCTGCGCCCGATCACCACGCGCGACATCGAATTCCTCACCCTGGTCAAAGGCAATATCGGCAACGCCATCGAAGCGAGCCACTCGCGCCAGCGCCTGCAGGAAGTGCTGGCCGAGACCCAGCAGCTCAACGAAGAGCTGCAGGTGCAGCAGGAAGAGCTGCGCACTGCCAACGAGGAACTGGAAGAACAGTCGCGCGTGCTGGAAGAATCGCAGGCCAGCCTGGAAAACCAGAAGGCCGAACTCGAGCAGACCAACGAGCAGCTGGCCGAACAGGGCCTGGCGCTCGACCACAAGAATGCCGCGCTGACCCAGGCGCAGCAGGAACTCGAGGAGCGCGCGGCCGAACTCGAACGCGCCAGCCAGTACAAGTCGCAATTCCTGGCCAATATGTCGCACGAGCTGCGCACGCCGCTCAACAGTTCGCTGATCCTGGCCAAGCTGCTGTCGGAAAACACGCTCGGCAACCTCAACGACGAACAGGTGCGCTTCGCCAACACCATCTATTCGGCCGGTAACGACCTGCTGAACCTGATCAACGACATCCTCGACATCTCCAAGGTCGAGGCGGGCAAGCTGGAACTGGTGCCCGAGCAGCTGTCGCTGCGCCACGTGGTCGAGGGCATGGCCATGGTGTTCGAGCCGCTGGCCCAGCAAAAGAAACTGGCGTTCCAGGTGCAGGTGGCCGACGATGTGCCGGCGCACCTCGTCTCCGACCGCCAGCGCCTCGAGCAGATCCTGAAGAACCTGCTGTCGAATGCGCTCAAGTTCACCAGCGCCGGCCAGATCACGCTCAGCCTCGAGCGCGTGGGCGCCGACGCGGTGGGCTTCGCGGTGCACGATACCGGCATCGGCATCCGCCCGGAAGACCAGGTCGGCATCTTCAACGCCTTCCAGCAGGCCGACGGCACCACCAGCCGCAAGTATGGCGGCACCGGCCTGGGCCTGTCGATCTCGCGCGACCTCGCGCACCTGCTGGGCGGCTCTATCGGCCTGGCGTCCGAGGTGGGGCAGGGCAGTTGCTTCACGCTGACCTTGCCGCTGGCGTTTACCGCGCCTGAAGCCGGTCCGCGCCTGGGCAGCGCCAGCGCGCCGGCCGAGCTCGATGAACAGGGCCGCACCCATGCCTACGCTGCGGCCAGCGTGGCTGCCGCGCCGGTGCCGGTGGCGGCGCCCGCTGCCACGCCGTGGAAGGCGATGGCACCCAAGCCGGCTGCTGCCCCCGCTGCGCCCGCCGAGCCGGCCGAGCCGCCGCCACGCGTGCGCCCGTTTGCCGACGACCGCGCCGAGATCGACGAGATGCCGCAGGGCGCGGCCGGCCGGCGCACCGTGCTGGTGGTCGAGGACGACCCCACGTTCGCCCGCATCCTGTACGACCTGGCGCACGAAAAGCAGTACCGCTGCCTGGTGGCCTTCCATGCCGACGAGGGCCTGGAACTGGCGCGCCAGTACCGGCCGGACGCGGTGCTGCTCGACATCCGCCTGCCCGACCGCTCCGGCCTGTCGGTGCTGCAGCTGCTCAAGGACGATGCCACCACCCGCCACATCCCCGTGCACGTGGTGTCCGGCAGCGAGAACGGCGAAGCGGCGCTGCACCTGGGCGCCATCGGCTACGCCCTCAAGCCGGCCACGCGCGAGCAGCTGATGGACGTGTTCCGCCTGATCGAGACCAAGCTCACGCAAAAGATCAAGCGCGTGCTGCTGGTCGAAGACGACGACCGCCAGCGCGAGAGCGTGGTGCAGCTGATCTCGGACGACGACGTCGAAATCGTGGCCGTCGGCACCGGCGCCGAAGCGCTGGCGCTGCTGCGCACGACGATTTACGACTGCATGATCATCGATCTGAAACTGCCCGACATGCAGGGCAACGAGCTGCTGCAGAAAATGTCGGCCGAACAGTTGGCCGCCTTCCCGCCCGTGATCGTGTACACGGGCCGCAACCTGTCGCGCGCCGAGGAAGCGGACCTGCACAAGTATTCGCGCTCGATCATCATCAAGGGTGCGCGTTCGCCGGAGCGCCTGCTCGACGAGGTGACGCTGTTCCTGCACAAGGTGGAGGCGGACCTGTCGACCGAACGCCAGACCATGCTGCGCACCGTGCGCTCCCGCGACCGCGTGTTCGAGGGCCGGCGCATCCTGCTCGTCGATGACGACGTGCGCAACATCTTTGCGCTCACCAGCGCGCTCGAACAGAAGGGCGTGCTGGTCGAAGTGGGCCGTAACGGCTTCGAAGCGATCGAGAAAATGGACGCCCACCCCGACATCGACCTGGTACTGATGGACGTCATGATGCCGGGCATGGATGGCCTGGAAGCGACGCGCCGCATCCGCGCCGACGCCCGCTTCGAGCGCCTGCCGATCATCGCCATCACGGCCAAGGCCATGAAGGACGACCAGGAACAATGCCTGGCCGCCGGCGCCAGCGACTACCTGGCCAAGCCGATCGACCTGTCGCGCCTGTACTCGCTGCTGCGCGTGTGGATGCCCAACGGCGAGCGGGGCGCATGATGCACAGCGATACCGACATCGAGATCAAGGTGCTGATGGAAGCGATCTACATGAAGTACAGTTACGACTTCCGCGACTACACGGGCGCGTCGCAAAAGCGCCGCGTGCTGCACGCGATGCGCGACATGGAGTGCGCCACCATCTCGGCGCTGCAGGCGCGCATCATGCACGAGCCGGCCGCGTTCAGCCAGCTGCTGCAATACCTGACCATCCCCGTGACGTCGATGTTCCGCGACCCCAGCTACTGGCTGGCGCTGCGCGAACACGTGATGCCGGTGCTGCGCACGTATCCGTCGCTGAAGATCTGGATCGCCGGCAGCAGCACCGGCGAAGAGGTGTATTCGATGGCGATCCTGCTCAAGGAAGAGGGCCTGCTCGAGCGCAGCATGATCTACGCCACCGACATCAATCCGCAGTCGCTGGAAAAAGCGCGCAAGGGCGTGTTCCCGCTCGACGCCATGCGCGAGTACACGACCAACTACCAGGCTGCCGGCGGCACCCGCAGCTTCTCCGATTACTACACGGCGGCCTACAATGCCGCCCTGTTCGACGGCGCGCTGTGCGAGAACGTCACCTTCGCCGACCACAGCCTGGCGACCGACGCCGTGTTTGCCGAAACCCATTTGATCAGCTGCCGCAACGTGATGATCTATTTTAAGAAGAAACTGCAGGAGCGCGCCTTCGGCCTGTTCCACGAGTCGCTGTGCCACCGCGGCTTCCTGGGGCTGGGCAGCAAGGAGAGCATCGACTTTTCCGCCTACGGGCCCGCGTTCGAACCGGTGGTCAAGCGCGAACGGCTGTTCCGCAAGCGTTAAGCCATGCCGCACGCCGCCGCACTTGCCGCCATCGACGCTGCCCTGGCCAGCCGCCGCACCCGCCTCCAAGCGGTCGTGATCGGCGCCTCGGCCGGCGGCGTGGGCGCCTTGCTGAAATTGCTGCCGGGCTTGCCGCAGCAGTACCCGCTGGCCGTGGTGGCGGTGCTGCACGTGCCGGAAAAGCGCCAGAGCCAGCTGGCCGACGTGTTTGCGCCGCGCATGGCGCTGCCCGTGCGCGAGGCGGCCGACAAGGAAACCGTCACGTCCGGGACGCTCTACTTTGCCGGTTCCGGCTACCATTTGTCTGTCGAGTCGGATTACTGCTTTTCATTGAGCTGCGAGCCGCCGCTCAATTTTGCCCGGCCGTCGATCGACATCCTGATGGCGTCGGCGGCCGACGCCTACGGGCCGGCCCTGCTGGGCATCCTGCTGACCGGCGCCAACCACGACGGCGCGGCCGGCATGGCGGCCATCGGCCGCGCCGGCGGCCTGACCGTGGTGCAAGATCCCCAAGATGCTGAAGTGGCCACCATGCCACAGGAAGCGATCCGCGTGCGGCGCCCGGACCTGGTGCTGCCGCTGGACGCGATCCATACATTGCTGTTGAAGTTGGAGAAGAATTAATGCAAGCCGAGCAACCGACCAAACTGCTGATCGTCGACGATCTGCCGGAAAACCTGCAAGCCCTGAACGCCGTGATCCGGGGCCCGGGGCGCGAGATCTTTCAGGCCGGCTCCGGCGAGGAAGCGCTGGCGCTGCTGCTGCAGCACGACTTTGCCATGGCCTTTCTCGATGTGCAGATGCCGGGCATGGACGGTTTCGAGCTGGCCGAGCTGATGCGCGGCACCGAGAAGACCCGGCAGATCCCGATCGTGTTCGTGACCGCCGCCGGCAAGGAACTCAATTATTCGTTCAAGGGTTACGAGGCCGGTGCGGTCGATGTGCTGTACAAGCCGCTCGATTCGCGCGCCGTGCGCAGCAAGGTCGAAGTGTTCGTGGCGCTGTGGGAGCAGCGCGAAGCGATGCGGCGCCAGGTGCAGGCGCTGGAACAGGCGCGCCAGGCGCAGGAAGCCATGCTGGCCGAACTGAACGCGGCGCAAGCCCAGTTGCAGCGCGCGCTGGCCATGCGCGACGAATTCATGTCGATGGTGTCGCACGAGATGCGCACGCCGCTCAACACGCTATACCTGGAAACCCAGCTGCGCAAGATGCAGCTCGAACGCGGCAACATGGCCGCCTTCGGCGCCGAGCAGCTGCAGCGCATGGTGGCGCGCGACGACCGCCAGATCCAGAGCATCATCCGCCTGATCGACGACATGCTCGACGTCTCGCGCATCCGCAGCGGCAAGCTGTCGCTGCGCCCGGGCTGGGTGGAAATGTCGGCCCTGCTGCGGCGCGTGGTGCACGACCTGACGCCGCAGGCGGCCACCGCCTGCTGCAGCATCAGCCTTGACGCCGGCACGCCGGTCAGCGGCTGGTGGGACGAATTCCGCATCGAGCAGATCGTCGTCAACCTGCTCACCAACGCCATGCGCTACGGCGCCCAGCAGCCGGTGACGGTGGTGCTGAACGTGCACGACGACCAGGTGCTGGTCGAGGTGCGCGACCAGGGACCGGGCATCGCGCCCGAACTGCAGCAAAAGATATTCGAGCCGTACGAGCGTGGCGTGGGCAACGAGGTGCCGTCGGGGCTGGGACTGGGGCTGTACATCTCGCGCGAACTGGCCGAGGTCCACCACGGCAGCCTGACCGTGCGCAGCACGCCGGGCGCGGGCGCCGTCTTCACGCTCGCGCTGCCGCGCTCGGAAGCGCCGCCGGTCTGAACGGGATCAGCGCGCGTTGGCTTCTTCGCGGCGGCGGATCAGGTAGGCGTTGACGTCGTCGAAGGTGACGTGACCGCGCTGGGCGGTATCGATGCTGTCGAAATTCTTTTCGACCACCGACAGGCCGGCCTGGTGCGCTTCCTCGCGGTTCAGCGTGCCGCTGTTGTCGAGGTCGGCATCGGCAAAGCGCTTTTTCAGGTTCTGCATCGGCTGCAGGCGCAGCAGGATCGGGCCGGCCGCATCCTTCACGCCAGCGCCAGGCACGAGCTCGCGCCGCGACTGGCGCATGGCGCGCGGCACGTAGGCATCGGAATAGGGCGTGGCCACGGTCGCCCTGGCAGCCTTGTCGACGGGCGCCGTCTGCGCCTGCGCCGGCGCCAGCGACAGGCTGCCGACGGTGGCTGCCGTGGCAGCTAATAAATGTAATATCGTCATGATTATCTCCCCCGCATCGCGTGATGCCTGGTTCAGGGTGATACTCTGACCCCATTACGGAAAATTAGCAATCGATGTCGCCGTGACCGGTACCGGCGCCGCCCTGCCGGCCCAAGTTGTTGCCCCAAAACATCACTTGGTGGCAACAATATTGTTCGATTTAATACGTTTCAGTGGCGGGTCCGCCTTGCCAGAACCCCGCATGCGCGCGCCGCGCTTCGTCTTCGCGCAGCGGCCCGATCACTTCGGTCGGGCGCTGGCCGGCGGCAAACACCGTGCGGCACGGCACAGCCAGGGTCGGATTTTCGGGATCGTCACCGGTCAGTTGCAGCAGGCTCGCTTCCGACAGCGCGTACACCACCCGGCCCACGCCGCTCCAGTAGGTGCCGCCGCTGCACATGGCGCATGGTTCGGCGCTGGTGTACAGCGTGGCGCCGGCCAGTTCGGCCGGGCTGAAACGTTGCGACGCCAAGCGCAGCGCGTTCATTTCGGCGTGCGCAGTGCGGTCGCTCGACGAGGCGTTCATCGCTGCCGCCAGCACGGTGCCGTCGGCCGCCACCACCATCGCGGCAAACGGATGGTGGCCTTCGTCGCGCGAGCGCTGCGCCAGCGCCAGCACCTCGGTCAGCCAGACATGGTCCTGCGCGGTGGCGGCAGCAGTCATCGCGGGCGCCTATTTCGGGATCGTGCCATCGACACCCTGGACATAGAAATTCATCGACGTCACATCCTTTTCCGGCGCGCGCACGCCGGCCGCGTACCGGATGGCGCCCGACTGGTCCTTGATCGGACCGGTGAACGGCGCAAACGTGCCGGCCGTGAGCGCAGCCTTTTTTTCCTCGTACAGCTTGGCCGCTGCCGCAGGCACCACGGCGTTCAGCCTGGACATCTTGACCATGCCTTCCTTCAAACCGCCATGGTAGTTATCGCTTTTCCAGGTGCCGGCGATGACCGCCTTGGCCGTGTCGATGTAGTAGCCGGACCAGTCGTTGGTGGCGGCGGTCAGGTGGGCCTTGGGGGCGAAGCGCGCCATGTCCGAGTCCCAGCCGAATGCATACACGCCTTTTTCCTGCGCCACCAGCAGCGTGGCCGGCGAGTCGGTGTTTTGCGCCATCACGTCGGCACCCTGCGCCACCAGCGTTTCCGCTGCCTGGCGTTCCTTGGCCGGGTCGTACCACGAGTTCACCCAGATGACCTTGGTCTTGATGCCGGGGTTGACGCTCTGGGCGCCGAGCGTAAACGCATTGATGTTGCGGATCACCTCGGGGACCGGGAACGAGGCGACGAAGCCCAGCGTGTTCGACTTGGTCATCTTGCCGGCCAGGATGCCGTTCAGGTACGAGCCTTCGTACAGGCGCGATTCGTAGGTGCCCAGGTTCTTGGCGCGCTTGAAACCGGTGGCGTGCACGAAGGTGACGCCGGGCGCGCTTTTTGCCACTTTTTCGGTGGCGTTCATGTAGCCGAACGAGGTGGTGAAAATCAGCTTGTTGCCTTCGGAGACGAGCTTGCGGATCACGCGCTCGGAGTCCGCCCCCTCGGGCACATTTTCCACGTAGGTGGTCTTGACCTGCCCGCCGAGCGCCTTTTCCAGCGCCAGGCGGCCCTGGTCGTGGGCATAGGTCCAGCCGGCGTCGCCGACCGGGCCCACGTAGACGAAACCGACCTTCAGCGGCTCGGCGGCAAACGACGGGATGGCGGCAGCCAAAGTGCAGGCGGCGGCAATGGCGGTCAGTGCGGTGCGGCGGTTCATCATGGGCGTCCTCGGGATCGGTTTTAAAAATGGTATTCGGCGCGAACCATCGGCGTGCGGGCCGTGGCGCCGTTGTTGTTGCGGCTCGGGTTGCCGAACTTGTTGCGCCAGTACTGGTACTCGGCGCCGACCTTGAACGTGTTTTTGGCGGCGCCGACCGCGCCGCTCAGGTCGTACATGATCTGCATGTCGATATTGGTTTCCGGCGCGGTGCCGCCGCCGAATTCGTTGGTGCCCTTGGCGGTGATGAAGTTGGCGTAGCCCTCGAAGCTCAGTGGAATGCCGATGTCGAACGGGATGCCCCAGGCGCCGGTCAGCATGGCGTGGGTCTTGTACGAGTAGCGCGGCGTGGCCTGGTTGGTGAAGGTGTTATACGGCGCATTCGATTCCCAGATCGCCAGCAGGCTCACGTCCAGAAAACCGGGGACGTCGAACATCAGCGTGGGGCCGGCCACCACCATGCGCTTCTTCGAGTTGTAGCCGGCGTCGGTCTTGCTGTTGTAGTCGAAGCCGGCCGTGGCGCCGATGCTGCGCACGGGACCGAAGGCATAGCTCTTGCCGGCGATCTTGCCGAAGTCCAGCGTGTGGCGGTACACGGCATACGCTTCGTGGGCGCCGCTGTTGGAGCCGGCCGACGACGGGTCGAGATCGGACGACATCAGCAGATCGACGCTGAAAAAATTCTTGCCGTACTTGTAGCCGGAGACGTGACTGAAGTTGACGATGTTCTTGGTGATGTCGTTGTCGTTGAACGGCTCGGCGAATTTGGTGCCGTAGCGGTAGCTGAGCGAGGTGTCGCTCCAGTCGGCCGCCGCGGCAGCACCGACGGCGCCGGCAGCGAGGAGGGCAAAGGCAGCGGTGCGGCGGATCAGGCGTGAACGACGTGGCATGGACGGACTCCGTGTAAATGATGTGGGCAGCAAACAGCGATGCAAGGCTGCGGGACGGCGATTGTAATCGTGAATCAACCCTCGACGACAATCTAGCAAGGATCAGGCCAGTGGCAGTCCTGCTGCCGCGCCGCACCGCACCGGCCGGCACCATGGCGACCGGTCGCGTCCTCCGGCGCACAGTTTTGGGGAGCGGTCCATCCCGCTTTAGTGCAGGGTGGGCCCACTACCGGCCGGCGCGCAGCGCGTATCGTGGCATGCTCCTTGCGTCTGACCTGGTCCATCACTGGTGACGAGGAAGGACTGGCGAATGACTGAACCGCGCTTGCAGCTGCTGGGCATCTCCAAGGTCTATCCGTCGGTGGTGGCCAACGACCGGGTGGATCTGACCGTGATGCCGGGCGAGATCCACGCCGTGCTGGGCGAGAACGGCGCCGGCAAGAGCACACTGATGAAGATCATCTACGGCGTGGTCAAACCCGACGATGGTCAGATCCTGTGGCAGGGCCGGCAGGTGCAGATCGAGTCGCCGCACGCGGCGCGCAAGCTCGGCATCGGCATGGTGTTCCAGCACTTCGCGCTGTTCGACACGCTGAGCGTGGCCGAGAACATCGCGCTGGCGCTGGACCAGAAAACCTCGCCGGCAGCGCTGGCGCCGCGCATCCGTGCCGTCTCCGAACAATATGGCCTGCCGCTCGACCCGACGCGCCTCGTGCACAGCATGTCGGTGGGCGAGCGCCAGCGCGTGGAAATCGTGCGCTGCCTGCTGCAGTCGCCGAAGCTGCTGATCATGGACGAGCCGACCTCGGTACTGACACCCGACGCCGTGCTGAAACTGTTTGCGTCGTTGCGGCGACTGGCGGCCGAAGGCATGAGCATCGTCTACATCAGCCACAAGCTCGACGAAATCCAGGCGCTGTGCGACAAGGCCACCGTGCTGCGCGGCGGGCGCGTGTCCGGCACCGCGCTGCCGCAGCAGGAAAGCGCGCGGTCGCTGGCCGCGCTGATGATCGGCCGCGAACTGCCCGTGTGCGTCCATACGCCGCAGCCGCCGGGCGCCGTGGCGCTGGCGCTCGACGCGCTCACCGTCGACAGCGCCGAGCCGTTCGGCACCCAGCTCAAGGGCATCGGCCTGGCGCTGCGCAGCGGCGAGATCGTCGGCATCGCCGGCATCTCCGGCAACGGCCAGCAGGAGCTGCTCAAGGCGATCTCGGGCGAGCGGCCGCTGGGACCGGGCCAGGGCACGATCCGCCTGCTCGGCCAGGACGTGGGGCCGCTCGACGCGGCGCAGCGGCGCTGGCGCGGCCTCGGTTTCGTGCCCGAGGAGCGGCTGGGGCGGGGCGCCGTGCCCGACCTGTCGCTGGCCGACAATGCGCTGCTGACCGGCTACGTGCCGCCGGCCACGGCCATGGTGCAGCGCGGACTGGTGCGGCGCGGCGCGGTGGCCGCGTTTGCACGCGACGTGATCGCGCGCTTCCAGGTCAGGTGCGGCGGCGAGCGCGCGGCGGCGGCCAGCCTTTCGGGCGGCAATCTGCAGAAATTCATCGTCGGGCGCGAGATTCTGCTGGCGCCCCGGGTGATGGTGCTGGCCCAGCCCACCTGGGGCGTCGATATCGGCGCGGCCATGCTGATCCGCCAGGCCATCCTCGACATGCGCAGCGCCGGCGTGGCGGTGCTGGTGCTGTCCGAGGACATCGACGAGCTGTTCATGCTCAGCGACCGCATCGCCGTGCTGGCCGATGGCCGCCTGTCGCGCGCCGTGCCGGTGGCCGAGACCAGCGTCAGCCAGGTCGGCGTATGGATGAGCGGCGATTTCGATGAACAAGGCGCCGTTGCCGACCCTACCGTTACAGGAGCACCGCATGTCCCGGCTTGAAAAACGTCCCGCACCCTCGCGCCGCATGATGCTGGCGTCACCGCTGATCGCGGCGCTGGCCATGCTGGCCACCGGCTCGCTGCTGTTCCTGTTCCTCGGCCAGCCGCCGCTGCACGCGTTCTACGTGTACTTCGTCAAGCCGTGGACCACCATGTATGGCGCCGGCGAACTGCTGCTCAAGGCGACGCCGCTGATCCTGTGCGGCGTGGGCCTGGCGCTCGGCTTTCGCGCCAACGTCAACAACATCGGCGCCGACGGCCAGCTGACGGTCGGTGCGATTGCGGCCGGCGCCGTGGCCCTGCACTGCCAGGACGTGGAGGCATGGTGGATGCTGCCGCTGATGCTGGCAGCGGGCGCCGCGGGCGGCATGCTGTGGGCGGCGATTCCGGCGCTGCTGCGCACCCGCTTCAATACCAGCGAGATCCTGGTCAGCCTGATGCTGGTGTACGTGGCGTACCACCTGCTCAGCTACCTGGTGCACGGTCCGCTGCGCGATCCGGACGGTTTCAATTTTCCGCAATCGAAAATGTTCAGCGCCGCGGCCACCTTGCCGCTGCTGGTCGATGGCTTGCGCCTGAACGCGGCGTTTATTCTGTCGCTGCTGGCGGCCGGCGCCGCATGGTTCTTTTGCCGCCATACGTTTGCCGGCTACCGCATGCAGGTGAGCGGCATGGCGCCGGCCGCCGCCCTGTACGCCGGCTTTTCCGAGCCGCGCAATGTCTGGCTGGCCTTCATGGTCAGCGGCGCGCTGGCCGGCGTCGCCGGCGTGGGCGAGGTAGCCGGGCCGCTGGGCCAGCTGCAGCCGTCGGTCTCGCCCGGCTACGGCTTTGCCGCCATCATCGTCGCCTACGTGGGCCGCCTGCACCCGCTCGGCGTGCTGCTGTCGGCGCTGCTGATGTCGCTGCTGTACATCGGCGGCGAAACCGCGCAGATCGAGCTCGGTGCGCCGTCGGCGATCACCGGCGTGTTCCAGGGCCTGCTGCTGTTCTACCTGCTGGCGGCGGACCTGTTCATCCATTACCGCCTGAAGCCGCATCCGAGGCCACAGCAGCGTACTGCGGGAGTCGTTTCATGATCACCACCGAACTGCTGATCGCCTTCCTGGCCAGCACTGCCGGCGCCGCCACGCCGCTGGTGGTGGCGTCGATGGGCGAGCTGGTGACCGAGCGCTCCGGCGTACTGAACCTGGGCCTGGAGGGCATGATGCTGGTCGGTGCAGTGACCGGTTTCGGTGTCACGCTCGGCACCGGCAGCATGGTGGCCGGCCTGCTGGCGGCGATGGCGGCGGGCATGGCGATGGCGCTGCTGTTCGGCTTTCTGGTGCTGACATTGCAGACCAACCAGGTGGCCACCGGCCTGGCGCTGACCCTGTTCGGCATCGGTGTCTCGGCTTTCGCCGGACGCGGCCTGGTCGGCCAGACCGTCGAGCGCATGCCGGGCCTGGCGCTGCCGCTGCTGTCGGACCTGCCGTTCGTCGGGCCGCTGCTGTTCCGCTTTGACGCCATCGTGTACGGCTCGCTGGTACTGGTGCTGGCGGTCGGGTGGATGCTGGCGCGCACCCGGCTCGGGCTGGTGATCCGCGCGGTGGGCGAGTCGCCGCACAGCGCCCATGCGATCGGCTTCAACGTCATCGGCCTGCGCTATGGCACGGTGCTATTCGGCGGCGCCATGGCGGGGCTCGGCGGCGCCTACCTGTCGCTGGCGCTGACGCCGATGTGGGTGGAAGGCATGACCGCCGGGCGCGGCTGGATCGCGCTGGCGCAGGTGGTGTTTGCCACCTGGAAGCCGCGCGGCGTGCTGCTGGGCGCCTACCTGTTCGGCGGCGTGACGGTGCTGCAGTTCCACGGCCAGGGCATGGGGCTGGCGATCCCGACCGAGTTTTTGTCGATGCTGCCCTATCTCGCCACCATCGTGGTGCTGGTGCTGATCTGCCGCAATCCGCAGACCATCCTGCTCAACAAGCCGATGTCGCTGGGCCAGAACTTCAAGGCCGACTGACGCGACCGTCTCTCTGCGATGGGGCGATGGGGCGACGGGGCGGCAGTCTGCCTGCAGGCAGACTGCCCGCCGGTCCGGCGCACGCGCGGGCAGCCCTGCCGCCAGTATTGTGGGCGCCCGGCCAGCCGCTGGGGAACGGGGCCTGGCGTATCATGGCGGTTTCGATCAGCGGACCAGCACATGTGCGACACCGAACCCGACACCAGATCCGACACGCTCGAAGTGACCCTGGCGGGACCGGGCTGGACCTTTGCTGCGGGCGCGGGCGTCTCCGTGCTGGCAGCAGCAGAGGCGGCCGGTATCCGCCTGCCCAGCTCGTGCCGCAACGGCACCTGCCGCACCTGTCTGTGCCGGCTCGACAGCGGCACTGTCCACTACCGGGTCGAATGGCCGGGCCTGAGCCGGGAAGAGCAGCGCGAGGGCTGCATGCTGCCGTGCGTGGCGGTGGCCGATACCGATCTCGTCATCACCGCGCCGGCAGCGCGCCGGCGCGCCTGAGCCGGCCCGCGGCAAGACGCCCGGTCAACCGTCCTGGCTGCCTTTGCGCAGCCGGTCGAGCAGGGCGTCGGTGGAGGCGCTCAGCGGCACGCCATGGCGGCGCAGCAGCTGGATGTGCAGCACCAGGTTTTCCAGCACCAGCTTGGCAGCCACCGCCAGCAGGGTCAGCTGCTTGTCCTGTTCGCTGAAATTGTCCATCGCTGCAGCCATGTCACACAGGTGGTTGGCGATCAGCGCGCGCAGGTCTTCCTCGGCAAACGGCAGGTCGGCGAAATCGATCGGATCGTCCTGCTCCACTTCCTGCATCAGCAGTTCCAGCGCTTGCGGCGTAATCGGCATGCGGACCTCCGGCGGTTGTTGGCGCCCTGCCATTCTAGCGGACTATTCGTACCGCAGCGCGTCGATCACATTGAGGTCGGCGGCCTTGGCGGCAGGCAGGATGCCGAACAACATGCCGACTGCGGACGAGAACGTCAGCGACAGCGCGATGGCCCACACCGGCACGTTGGGTGCCGGAAAACCGGGGATCAGGGCGCCGATCACGAACGCCAGGCCATAGCCCAGCATCAGGCCCAGCACGCCGCCGATCAGCGAGATGGCCACTGCCTCGATCAGGAACTGGGTCAGGATGTAGGCGCGCGACGCTCCCAGCGCCTTGCAGATGCCGATTTCCCGGGTGCGCTCGGTGACCGAAACCAGCATGATGTTCATGATGCCGATGCCGCCGACCAGCAGCGAAATGCTGACGATTCCGACCAGCACCACGGTCAGGCTGGACAGGATCTGGGTGAACGATTCGGTCAGTTGCTGCGAGGTCTGGACCTTGAAATCGTTCTTCTGACCAGGCTTGAGCTTGTGGGCGTTGCGCAGCAATGCCGTCACCCGGCTCTGGATTTCTTCGAGTTGTTCGATGCGGTCCACATTGAACGTGATGCTGACGTCCTGGCTGGCCAGATTGCCGGCCAGGGCCAGGCCGACCGAGAACGGGATGATCATGTAGTCGTCCTGGCTGATGCCGAGGATCTCGCCGCGCGGCTCGGCCAGCCCGACCACCTTGAACCAGTTGCCGTTGACCTGGATGTACTGCCCCACCGGATTTTTCGGCAGCAGCAGGTTTTCGCGCAGGGTTTCACCGATCACGCAGACATTGCGCCCCGACTCCTCGTCGGCCGCATTGAGGAAGCGGCCGGCCTGGGTATAGGCTTCGTAGGCATCCTGGTAGCTGGGCGTGCTGGCGATGACGCGGCTATAGCTGGTCTTGTTGCCGGCCTTGACCGTGGTGCCGAATTTGCCCACCGGCGAAAATGACGGCGTGATGCTGGAAATGCCGTCGATGCTGCGCCGGACCTTGTCGAGATCGGCGAGGGTCAGGCGGTTTTGCTTGCCCTGCAGCTGTTCCTCGAACGAGGTGTCCGAGCGCAGCGTCAGGCTGTTGCTGCCCAGGCCCTTGAAGCTGTCGGCGATGGTGGACGTCAATCCCTGCACCGTGGCCACCACCGCAATCACCGACGCCACACCGATGATGATGCCCAGCGACGTCAGGAAGCTGCGCAACCGGTGCGCCTGGATGCTGGCCAGTGCCGACGCGCAGCAGTCGTAAAGCATGCGTAAGGCCATTGAGATGTCCTAGTTGTTCGAATCTGAAACGATCTTGCCGTCGGCAAGACGGATGACCCGCTTGCAGCGCTGCGCCACGTCCGCCTCGTGGGTCACCACCACCACTGTATGGCCCTGTTCATGCAACAGGTCGAACAGCTGCATGATTTCAGCCGTGGTGGCCGAATCGAGGTTGCCCGTGGGCTCGTCGGCCAGCAGGATCGCCGGCTCGCCGCACAGGGCCCGGGCGATCGCCACGCGCTGGCGCTGGCCGCCGGACAACTGGTTCGGCAAATGGTGCAGCCGGTGTCCGAGTCCCACCTGTTCCAGCATGACGCGGGCGCGCGCGCGCCGTTCGGCAGGCGGCATGCCGCGGTAGATCAGGGGTTGCGCCACGTTGTCGAGCGCAGACAACTTCGACAGCAGGTTAAAGCTTTGAAAGATGAAGCCGATCTCGCGGTTGCGCACCTGTGCCAGTGCGCTGACGCTCATGTCGCTGACGCAGCGGTTGTTCAGGATGAAGCGGCCGCTGCTGGGCACATCGAGGCAGCCCAGGATGTTCATCAGCGTCGATTTGCCCGAACCCGAACTGCCCACGAAGGCCACGTAGTCGCCGGCAGCGATCGACAGCGAAAGATCCTGCAGCACGGCGATGTCTTCCTGGCCGAGGCGGTAGTGCTTGCTGATGTGCTCCAGCTCGATCACGTTCATCGGTAAGTGCCCGTTGCAGCGGCTGCGCGGCTGGCCGGCGGCGCTGGCGGATGGTCGAGGCTGTCGCCATCGACCAGATGCCGCAGTTCGCGGTAGGGGCCGGTTACCACGGTCTCGTCCTGGCGCAAGCCGTTGACGATGGCCTGGTACTGGTCGTTGGACACGCCCAGCTTGACCAGCCGCTTTTCCGCCACGCCGCCGTTATTGACGAACACATAGTTGACCACCTCGGGCGCGCGCCGCTTGCTGCCTTCCTGGCCGCCGCCGTTTTCGTCGTTATTGCTCAGCACTGCCTGCACCGGCACCGTCAGCAACTGGCCGGCCTGCTCGGCATAGATCTCGGCCCTGAACGTCATGCCGGGGCGCAGGCGGATGCCTTCGGGCTGTTGCAGCGATACCTTCACGCTGTAGGTCTTGCCCTGGGCGTTGGCGCCGGCCTCGCTCGGTTTCCTCGGCTGCATGGAAATGCTGCGCACCTTGCCCTGCAGCGGCGCATCCGGGTACGCCGAGACATACAGCGCCACCTTGCTGTCCAGGTTGAACGAGCTCATATCGGCCTCATCCACGTTGACCTCCGCCATCAGGCTATCGGTATTGGCGATGGTCATCATGCTGGCGCCCGGGATGCCGATCTGGCTGGCGACGGCCGTTTCGCCGAGCTTGATGTCGACTGCCGTGACCGTGCCCGACAGCGGAGCGCGGATGATGGTCTTGGCCAGCCGCTCGCGGCTTTGTCGCAGCACCGCCTCGGCCTGGGCCAAGTTTTCCTGCGAGATGCGCAAATCGAGCCGGGCCCGGTCGTAGCTGAACTGGGCGTCCTCGAGCTGCGGCTTGGTGATGTAGCCGCGCTGGTTCAAGTCCTTCTTGCGATCGAGCTGGTCTTTCTGGTTGGCCAGTGCGATGTCCTGCTGCTGGATATTCAAGCGCTGCTGGCGTACCGCCGCCTCCTGCTGCTCGACTTCGGCGCGGTAAGCCTTTTCATCGATCAGCAGCAATTCCTGGCCGGGCGTCACGTGGTCGCCTTCCTTGACCAGGATGCGCGTGACCTTGCCGATCACCTCGGGCGACAGCTGCACCTGTTCCTGAAACGCCAGCGTGCCCGATGCCAGGACCGACGTGCTCAGCTTGCGCAGGGTCACGGTTGCGGACTCGACACGCTTGCCCTTGGCCGGCTTGAAGGCCTGCACCGCAAACGGCGACGCCAGGACCACCACGATGGCGCCGATGATGAACTGCTTTTTCATCATCGCGTACCCAGGGCAGCGCTCAGCGCCCACAGGCCGTAGATCACGCCATACGGCAGCAGCACGACCACGGCGGCACTCACGGTGCTGCGCTGCGTCCAGTTGCGCACCCCCATGATCAGCAGCCCCAGGCTCCACAGGCTGAGCAGGTTGATGCTGTCGGTCAGCGATTGCCACGGCGCGCCACTGGGCAGATGCAGCAGCAGCTGGTTGACGGTAAACGGATTGAGCTGTTCCGGGCTGAGCTGGAAGTTCTTGCTCAGCAGGAGTTGACCCAGGGTCAGCGGCAGAAACAGGGCCGAGGGCAAGGCGGTCCACGCCACCAGCGCGAACCAGGCGCCGAAGGTGCGGGTGGAGTGGCTGATCTTGGCCGCCAGGTGCAGGTAGCCGGCCAGCAGCAGCTGGGTCAGCGGCACCAGGATCACCACGCTGAGCAGGCTGCCGATCACCAGCGCCTTCATGGTCAGGATCCGCTTGCCGGCCTCGCGCTGGGCCGGTTCCATCGCGGCCACCAGATTGTCCTGCAGCCAGGCGAAATCCACCGCCTGGTAATAGACCAGGAACGATACGATCGACGCCAGCAGCACGACCATTAATGGCAACCACGCCTTGTTTTCAGTCTGCTCCGATAAAAAAGCCCGGCTGGGGTCGGTGAATATATTCAGTGCCGCCATTTTCACGCTCATTGCCGATCTCCCTGTAAAAGTCATCCAATAAAAGTGCCTCTGCGCGTGCAATTTAATCGGTTCCATAAAAAAAGGTCAATCGCTAGGAACGAAATACAACGGCGTCATCCAGAAATTATTTTTTTTGAAAAAACAAAAAAATTATTTTTCAAGTTTTTTGGACGCAGGCGAGCTTAACTGTTTGATATGCGGATCGAATACTCACGGATTGTCACAAAATTATCAAAATCATGTTCTGAAAGCATCAAAAGCAGGCAAATTTGTGTCTTGCATTCAAAAAAAATCACATGCTAGGATGTATCCAAGAGCTGCAGCCGCACTCTTCCGAACGTGACAGCGACACCGTTGCTGGCATGCCGGGCAGTCCCCTGGTCACAGGGAAATCACCATGGATTATCGAAAACTTGGCGGGCTGAATTTATATATTCAGCTTGATGGGAGTTCTTTATTCTAAATTTTTAAATTAAGGGAAATATAATGGAACTGCATATCGAAGCATTGCCCGAAATTAAAGCCCCAATGAGCGACATGGAATGGGGCGTAGCTGTCGGCATCGCCATCGTTATCATCGCGACGTAATTTAAATCACTTTCAAAGGATAAATCATGGAACTGCAAATCGAATCGCTGCCAGCCGTTAAATCCCCGCTGTCCGACGCTTTCTGGGAAGGCGTTGCCATCGGCATCGCCATCGGTGTGGTCGTAGCAACGTAAGACATCCGTAACACGTAGACCCTGAGCGGTCCTCTGCGAGGACCGCTTGTCATGACCGATCTGGGGAACAATGTGAAGACCATAGGCTTTGCCAGAGTAAAACTGGACGTCGAATACGTGAGCGGTGTCGGTTTCGATATCCATGACGCGCACATCGCAGCCGCGATGGCCGCACAGGGCATCGGTGTCAAGCTGTACCGTGGTCGGCCCGAGGGACGGGCGTCGGACCTGGTCAGGCAACTGCTGCGTCAGCGCACCGAGGCGTACCATTTTTGTGTCACCCCCTACAATGCAGCACCCACGTTGCAACTGTTGCGCGGCATCGACGCCTTGCAGCCGCACGCGGAATTTTTTCTCTCCGGCCCCCTCGACGGCGCCAACGACAAGGTCGCCGCCGCCCTGCGCGAGCGCAGCGCCTGGCAGGCAGACACCGACCCCGGCGTGATCGCCGCATGGCTGTGCCGCCACGCCGCTTGCGCGCCGGCCGCGCTGTCTTCTCCTTCTTCTTCCCCTTATCTGAGCGGCCTGTTGACGGTCCACGACGTGGTCCAGACCGGCCTGCTGGCGGGCCCGCTGCTCGCTGCCGAGCTGCAATGGCTGGCGACGCAATCCTCGGCCGACGCCGGGCCGGTGCCGATCTGGGCGCTGCAACTGGCAGCACCGGTGCTGCAGGCGACCCTCGACCTCCTGCTGGCCCAGGGCGGCGGCCGTCAATACCGGCTGCATGCCGACAGCAGCGCCTTTACCGCCGCCGTCTATGCGCAGTGCGCACCGGCGCTGGTGACGGCCATCGCGCTGGATGGCGCCGATCTCGCGCCCGACTTGCAGGCACAGCTGGCCACCGATCCCCGCTGCACCATCGACAACGGCGCCCGGCGCACCGCGCGCTGCCAGTTGTATGGCACCAATGGGCATCTTGCCTTGCGCACCGGCAGTTACTTCGACGCCAAGCAGCTGCCGTCGCTGAATCACCTCGAACTCGATGCCGACCTGGCACCGGCTGCGCGCCGCGCTGCCTACGCCTGGGCCGCCTCCGATCTCGACCTGCGCAGCGCCGTGGTGCTGCGTGCAACCGAACGCCGCTATAACGAGCTGCTGCCCGACCTGCGCACGCCGGCGCTGGCAGAAACCGACGGCTGGCCCAAGCACGCCTACGTGCTGGTGGCCGAACCGCACGCTGCGCAGGCGCGGCTGGCACTGGACGGCAAATCGGTGCAGTTCGAGTCGGCAGACTTGCCGCTGGCCCAGCTGGGGGCGGCCGGCAGCACGCTGCGTCCAGGCGTGCAATATTTTCTCCAGATACGCGACAGTGCCGATGTCGCGGCCCTGCGTGCGCGGCTCGCGCTGTTCGAGCGCAGCGGCGAACTGCATGGCGCGCCGCCGGCCGTCAACCTGGCGGTCGATAACCGCTGCCGCTGGGGCGTCAATGGCAGCTGCCGTGTCCACCTGATGCGTCGTCTGCAGGTGGGGCCGCAGGGTGAAGTGAGCACCTGTCGCGATACCCCCGCGATCGGCAGCACTGCCCAGCGCTATGACGACCTGGTGCTCGAGGCCCGCAAGCGCCAGCAGCTGGCGACGGTGCGGCGCGACTGCGCCACCTGTCCGGTGCGGTCGCAGTGCAGCCAGTGCAGCCAGATGCCCGAAGCGTTTGCCGGCCAATACTGCGAAATTCGCCGCGCCTATCCGAACATGACCCTGTTCTTCGACATGCTGGGGCTGCCGGCGGCGCTGATGCCGCTGCTGGGCGACGGCAGCGTCGCCGCCCACATGCAGGTATCGAGCGCCGGCATGGCGAACCGCTTTTATGGCGGCGCCTGCGGAACGGCCCGGACCGGCGAGCGCCCGCAGATCATTGCCATCGGCGGCCAGTACATCGTCTGGTGGCGCCAGCAGCGGCGGTTGCTGCGAATCAGCCAGGCGATGGCCGTGATCGCCGAGGCATGGTGGACCGGCGCCGCCGATGCCGACCTGTGCGCGAGCCTGAGCGCACAGTTCAACGTGACTGCCGACGACGCCGGCGCCAGCCTGGCCACGGCCCGTACCAACTTACAGCAACAAGGAGTGATCGGTGACTAATCTTGCTCTGCCTGACAACGATAATTATTTCGGCATCTTTCACAAGCTGCACCAGCTGGGGGTGGCAGCCGACTACACGGGCGACCTCTACGGTCCGCACTTCGCCGGCTTTTACGACCGCTTCCTCGGCACCTATATCGAAGACTTGCCCGCGTTCGAACGTCACCTGCAGCCCGGCATGCGCGTGCTCGACCTGGCCTGTGGCGCCGGCCGCCTGAGTTTTCCGCTGGCGCGCCTGGGCGCCCGCGTGGACGGGCTCGAGCTGTCGGCCGACATGCTGGCGCTGGCCGCGCTGCATGGCGCGCAGGACCACGCCGACATCGCGGACCGGGTGCGCTTCATGCAGGGCGACATGACGCAGTTCGCACTGGACCAGCAATACGACCTCATCATACTTGGCATCACCAGCATCAGCCTGCTGCGCAGCGCGCCGCTGCGCGCCGGCCTGTATGCCTGCGTGGCCCGCCACCTGGCGCCGGGCGGACGTTTCGTGTTCGACACCATCGATCCCGACGGTCCGAACACCGGCCTGTACACCACGATGACCGACATGTGGTCGCACGAGAACGACGAGGGGATCGATTTTGCCGTGATCGGCCAGCAGCTCAGCGCCGACGGCGGCACCCTGCAATTCAATGTGTACCGCGAGCAGCTCGACTGGGCCGGTGCGACGCGGCGCAGCCTGGGCTGCAGCAGCAAGGCGTGGTTGCCGCGCGCGCTGATGCAGGCGGAAATCGCGGCGTCGCCGCTGGTGATCGACCACGAGCACACGTTTGCCGATCTGCGCTACTACGTGCTCACCCACCGCGAGGCGGCAGCATGAACGCGGCGACCGCAGGCGCACCGCTGGTGAACGCCGAGCTCGAGTTTGAACCGGCCGTGGACGGCAAATGCGTGGTCTACGACCGCCGCCAGAAAAAATATTTTCGCATGGGGATGCGGGAAACCGGCTTTCTGCGCAGCCTGGACGGGGCGCGCTCGGCCGAACAACTGTGCCTGGCGCCAGGCGACTTCACGGCCGCCCAGGTGCGCACGCTGCTCGACTGGTTTGCCAGCAACGGCATGCTGCATGACGCCGTGCGGGCAGCGGCGCCCAAGCCGCTGCTGGAACGGCTGGCGGCGGTGACCGACGCCAAGCTGGTGCTGTGGAATCCGGATGCCTTCCTCGACCGCCACCGCCCCCTGATCGCCGGCCTGTTCGGCCTGCCCGCGCGGGCCGCCTGCCTGGCCATCTGCCTGCTGCCGATGCTGCTGTTCGTGCTGGCGCCGCGCGCACTGGACAAACCGCTGCAAGCCTATATGTACCAGCTCGATTACGTGCAGGCCGTCCTGGTGCTGGTCATCATGCTGCTGATCGTCGCCGGTCATGAACTGAGCCACGCGGTCGTCTGCAAATACTTCGGTGGCGCGGTGGAGGCGGTCGGCATCAGCTTCCTGTACCTGGCGCCGATCGCCTATTGCGATGTCAGCGCCACCTGGCGCCTGCCTTCGACCGGCGCCAAGGTGGCGGTGGCGCTGGCCGGCGTGGTGTTCCAGTTGCTGCTGTCGTGTTTGCTCCTGAGCGCCTGGATCGCGTGCGGCGTGGACCTGTTGATGACCCTGGCCATCATCAACAGCCTGATAGCGCTGCTCAATCTGTTCCCCTTCGTCAAGCTGGACGGCTACTGGATCGCGGTGTACCTGTCCGGCCTGCCCAATCTGCACCAGCGCGCGGTGGCTGCCGCGTGGCGCCGCGCGGCACGGCTGGTCGGTCTCGGTGCGCTGACCAGCGCCAAGCCCGCGGACGAGCCGGCCTGGCTGCCGTGGTTCGGCCTGGGCGCCACGGTTGCCGTCCCCGCGTTCTGGCTGATGGGCCTGTTCAACATCTACCGCTGGCTGGCACCGTATTCGCCTCTGGGTGCCAGCGTGCTCGCTGCCCTGGCGGTGGTGCTGCTGGCTTACCGCGGCGTGCGCCAGGCCACTGCCCACCTTCACCAGTTGCGCAAGGGGGTGTTGCATGGCTAAGTTATGGCGGCCGTTTTCGGCACCCGGCGCACCGGCGTCACTGCGCCTGCGCGCCAGCGCCGGGCTGGTGGTCACCGATGACCGCAACATCGAATACCTCGATTGCGCCAGCGGCCTGTGGAATATGGCGCTGGGCGGTGCCCACGACGCCGTCACCGGGGCGATCGCACGCACCTTGTCGCAGCTCGGCTACGCCACCCTGTTCGACACGTCGCACGACTACGCCGAACAGCTGGCCGAGGCCTTGCTGGACCGGTGCGCGATGCCCGGCGGCGCCGTCTATCTGTCCACCACCGGCTCCTCCGCCGTGGAGACCGCCCTGCGCCTGGCCTGTCTCTACCAGGAACGGTCGGGCCGTGCCGGCAAGCGCGCCATCGTCAGTTTCGACGACAGCTACCATGGCGGCAGCTGGCTGGCAGCGCTGGCCGGCGGCTTGCTGCAAGCGGAACTGGCACCGTCCGAACAGCTGGCGCCTTCACTGTTTCGCCGCATCCCCGGCCCGCGCGACGAAGCGGCATCGCTCGCTGCGCTGGCCGCACTGCTTGCTGCCGACGGCGCCGCGCTGGCAGCCATGATCGTGGAACCGGTGCTCGGATCGGCAGGCGTGATCGTGCCCAGCGCGGCGTACTGGGCAGCGGTGCAGCAGCTGTGCCGCCAGCACGACGTGGTGCTGATCGCCGACGAGGTGGCAACCGGCGCGGGCCGCTGCGGCACCTTCCTGGCGTCGCAGGCACTGGGCCTGCAGCCCGATATCGTGACCTTGTCCAAGGGGCTCAATGCCGGCTACCTGCCGCTGGGCGCGACGGTGCTCGGGGCGCCGCTGGCGGCCGTGTTCCGGGGCGCCGTGCCGGCCGTGGCGATGGGTTCGACGCAGGATGGCAATCCGCTCGGTTGCAGCGCCGCCCTGGCTACCCAGCAGTTTATCGATCAGCACGACGTGCTGGCCGGCGTGCTGCGCAAGGGGCAGGTGATCCGCACCGCGCTGGCCGGACGGGCGTATCCGTGCGTGGCCGAGGTCCGGGGCCTGGGCCTGATGATCGGCATCGCCCTGCGCCACGCCGGCGGGCAACCCTTTACGGCGGCCGAGTCGCAGCAGGTGCGTGCCGAGCTCAAGGAAAATGGCTTGCTGGTGTACCACTTCGACGGCGGCATCAGCCTGTTCCCTGCGCTCACCATCAGCGAGCATGAGATCGACGACATGCTCGATCTGCTCGATACCGTTCTGTGTCGGCTCTTCTAGGTCTTTTCAGCACTCACACGAGGCACTCTCATGCATATCTCTCCCCTGGCGCGCGTCCTGCTCACACCCGCCGCCGTCTTCCGCCAGCTCGACCGCATCCAGACCGGCAAGCTGCTGGCCACCATGCTGGCGCTGCAGCTGCTCATTTCGCTGGTCAACATTCCGATGTTTACCAGCGGCACCGAGCAGGCACTGAGCCAGCTGCCGGCCGGCATGGCGCCAAACAAGTGGTTCGTGGTCGGTGCGGCGCTGGCCGTGTCGGCGCTGATGCCGACCTTGCTGATCCTGTTCATGAGCGCGATCTTTTTCCTGGCTGCTGCGCTGGCCGGCAACATCAAGTACCGGCCGTTGCTGAGCATGACGGCGCTGGCCAGCGCACCGGTGCTGCTGGCCAGCGCCCTGCGCGCGATCCTGGGCATCACGCTGGGCGGCGACGGCAAGTCCAATCCGCTGTCGTTTGCAGCCTTGCTGCACCTGGACACGGCGCCAGGCTGGCTGCAGATATGGAGCTATATCGACCTGTTCGACCTGTGGACCTACGCCCTGGTGGTGGCCGGCTTCGCGTGGACCATCAAGAGCCGGCGCGTGGGCGCCTATGCCGCCGCCGCGCTGCTGTGGGGCCTGTTCCAGCTGGTGCTGCTGAAGGTGCAGATGATGGGAGCCCATGCATGAGCTCCTTCGGCTTGGACGGCAAGGTGGCGCTGGTCACGGGCGGCGGTGCCGGCATCGGCCGGGCCACGGCGTGGGCCCTGTGCCGCGCGGGCGCGGCCGTGGCCATCACGGAAGTGGCAGCGAAAGCGGGCGCGGCACGCGCAGTGGTGGCGGACCTGCAGCGCGCCGGTTACCGCGCCATGGACCTGACGCTCGACGTACGTTCGACGATGACGATCGCGTCAGCGGTCGGCCTGGTGTGCCGGCAATTCGGACGGCTCGACATCCTGGTCAACAACGCTGGCGCGCAGTTGCTCAAGAGCGCGCTGGAGCTGGAGGAGGAAGAGTATGACGACGTCATGGCGATCAATCTGAAAGGCGCGTTTTTCTGCGCCCAGGCAGCGGCGCTGGAAATGAGGGAACACGGTGGTGGCACCATCGTCAATATCGCCTCGCAACACGGCGTGGTCGGCAACATCAACCGGGCGCCTTACTGCGCCAGCAAGGGCGGGCTGATCAATCTGACCCGTGCCCTGGCCGTCGAGTGGGCGCCGCTGGGCATCCGCGTCAACGCGGTCAGTCCCACCTTCGTCGTGACCGAGTACAACCGTTCCCTGCTGGCGCAGGCGCCGTTCGCCGACGAGATCGCCAACGGCATCCCGCTGGGCGCCGCAGCCACGCCCGAAGACGTGGCCGATGCCGTGGTCTATCTGGCTTCGCCTGCCGCGCGCATGGTGACCGGGCACAACCTGATGATCGACGGCGGCTGGACTGCCCGATGAGCGCCATCAAGCCACTGCTGCTGGGCGCATGGCTGGCCTGGGCATCGGTCGCGGTCAGCGCGCGCGCCGATGACGCGGTCGCCACGCCGCCGGTGCAGATCACGGCGCTCAGGAATGCCGGCACGCTCGACTATGGCGCCTATTACGCACTGCAGCGCAAGCTGCTCGGCTACATGCCGCCCGACCACGCCCATGTCCAGCCCTTTCTGCGGCTGTCGTTCACCGACCTCACCGCCGACCAGCAGGACGGCTACGAACCCGCGGACTGGGCGGTGGCGGTCGTCAGCGACAGCAGCGACCACCCGGTGGCGTCGCTGCGCGGCGGCTACTTCGTGCTGCCGAACCTGCCGCTGCCCGAGGGCGAGACTGCCAGCATCCTGTTCAATGCCCGGACCAAGGCCCATTTCCTGGCGGTCGCCTGGTCGATACCGCCGGACGTCTGGCCGCGCCTGGACGTGGCGGCCGTGCGCGCAGCGCTGCGCGAGCTGCACGCGACCCAGGCCAATATTCCGTGGTACGCGCTGGGATTGCGGACCGAAAAATACGACAGTCCGGACCTGCTGAAGGTCTGTTTCGACGGCGCCGGCACCGTCGGGCTCGGCGACCGGCGCTATGCCAGCCGCGACAGCGGTTGCGCCCTGGTGCCGTTGCGTGACCTGGACGCGGCAGCCACACCGGCGCTGGCCCTGGTGCTCGATGGGCGGCTGTCGTTTGTCAGCCTCGGCCACAGCACCGGCTATGGGCTGGCGCCCTGACCAGGCGCGGCACTACAGCGCGCGCAACCGGCGCATGCGCGACAGTACGCCGCCTGCTGCCAGCAGGTTCATGCCGATCAGGCCGTAGAGCAGCACCCGGACCCCGATTGCCAGCGGCAGCGGCTGCTGGCGCAGCAGGTCGGCCGTATTGGGATGGACCGCGACCACCAGGGCCGGCAGCGTGGAGATGCCGAGGTACCAGAGGATGCGCTTGAACTTGGCCCGTTTCGAGACATCATCGGTAAAGATTTCCGCCTCGCTGCCGTCGGCCGCGCGCGGGGTGCGCCAGTACTGCCAGCCGTAGTAGCTGGCCACGTGTTCCCAGCCGGCGTCCGCGTACAACTGGCGGTAATGGGTGCGGCGCGGTCCGAATTCGATATCCATGCGATAGACCATGTCGCGCGGTTCGCCCCGCGTGAAACGGTAGCTGCCCAGCACCCCGACCGAGCGCAGGTGCAGGCCTTGCGCCGCCTGCTGCGTCAGCCATTCCTGCTCGGCCAGGTCCTGCCACGGCCACCAGAATTTGATTTTGCGTCGTACGTCCATCCAGTTCCTCAGCCGTTCTGCGCCAGCCAGCCGGCGTTGTCGAGCAGGCGCCGGGTGCGCGCCAGCTGCGCCTGCAGCACCGTGCGTCCCTCTGTCGTCAGCGCATAGATCTTGCGCCGATCTTCTTCGCGCACCATGGCGATCAGCTTCTGTTTCTCCAGCATGTTGAAGGCGCCGTACAGCGTGCCCGGTCCGATACGGACTTCTCCATCGCTCATCTCGCTGACCCGCTGCATGATGCCGTAGCCATGGCGCGGTTCATCGAGGCTGAGCAGAATGTAGAAGGTCGATTCGGTCAACGGCAGGTATTTATTTGCATCCATAGTTTCCCAGACATTAGATCGTAAGCCGACATATCGCTTGACGATGTATCGGCATACGACATAATATCATTTCAACGCAGCGATCACAGGGCGATCGTGCGTACCCGTCGCACCGGTGCCAGCCGGCGACGACGTTCTTTCCACATCAGATCAAGAGCCGAATCATGATAGAAGTTATGAAAGCGAGCAAGTCTTTTGGAAACGTCCGCGCCTTGAACAAGGTGTCGCTCAAGGCGGGCAATGGCAAGATCACCTGTTTGCTGGGCCCGAATGGCGCCGGCAAGACCACGCTGCTGCGCATGCTGCTGGGCCTGATGCCACGCGACAGCGGCGATATCCGTGTCGACGGCCTCGATCCGGCCATCGCGGCGGAAGCCGTACGTGCCTCGATCGGTTTCCTGCCCGACCAGGCCGGCCTGTACGACCGCCTGACGACGCGCGAATACCTGCTGTATTTTGCCCGCCTCAACGGCATGGGCACGGCGGCCGCGCAGGCCCGCATCGAGGAGGTGGCGCGTATCTTCGAGCTGGCCGACATCATCGACCGCCGCATCCTGGGCTTCTCGCAAGGCCAGCGCATGAAGGTGTCGGTGGCGCGCGCCACGCTGGCCAACCCGCGCAACCTGATCCTGGACGAGCCGACGCGTGGGCTCGATGTGATGAGCGCGCGCAGCCTGCGCCGGGCCCTGCTGACGCTGCGCGATGCCGGCTGCTGCATCGTGCTGTCCACCCATATCATGCAGGAAGTCACCCAGCTCAGCGACCACATCGTCGTCATGGCGCGTGGCAGCGCCATCGCGGCCGGCTCGCAGCAAATGCTGCGCGAGCTGACGGCAGCCGAAGACCTCGAAGAGGCGTTTGTCAGCCTGGTCGATACCAAGACGGCGGAGGCTGCATGAACAAGCTGCTGGTCGTCACGCTAAAGGAAGTGCGCGAGTCGCTGCGCGACCGCCGCACGCTGCTGATGCTGCTGTTGTTCGTGTTCGTCTATCCAGCGTTGCTGGGCTTGCTGTTGAGCGACCGGATCAAGAGCAGCGAGGCGGCGCGCGGCAGCTTCATCCACGTCGCCGTGGCGTCCGCGCCGGGCGCCCCCGCGCTGGTGACGTTCTTGCGTCGGCACGGGGCGGAGGCCACGCTGGTCAACAGCAGCACTGCTGCCGAAACAGCCTACAGCGAGGATCCGGAACGGGTCGGTATCGTGCTGGCCCAACAGGTCGGGGCCGGGGCCGCTCCATCCGCTGCTGCCCCGGTACCAGCACGTCTGCGGGAGACAGCGCTGTACTACGACAGCACGGGTGTGCCGGCGTCGGCCTATGTCAAGCTGGTCGGACTGGTGCAACGGTTCAATGTCGACGCCTACCGCAGCCAGCTGGCGCCCGAGGCGGTCCAGGCCGGCGCGCTGGCGCCCGTCGTCGAGCACGATGTCAGCTCCAGCGCGCAGCGTGCCGGCAAGCAGATCGCGGGCTTCATCGGCCTGTTCTTCATGCCCGCCTTTTTCTTGTGCATGAGCACAGTCATCGACAGCTCGGCCGGCGAGCGCGAACGCAAAACCATGGAGGTGCTGCTGGCGCAGCCGGTCAAGGCGGCTTACCTGATCGGCGGCAAATGGATCGCAGCCGCCCTGGTGGGCATGATCGGGCTGGCGCTGGAGCTGGTGCTGGTACACCTGGTCATGAGCACCTTGCCGCTGGCGCAGATCGGCCTGTCCTGGAGCCTGACGCTGGCGCAGATCGCCGGGCTGATCGTGGCAAGCCTGTCGCTGCCCCTGTTTGCCGCTGCTGCCGAGCTGGCGCTGGCGCTCAATGCCCGCTCCTACAAGGAAGCGCAGACCACGGTCGGCATGTTGTCATTGCTGCCGCTGCTGGCGTCGGTGGTATTCGGCATGGCGCAAAACAGCCATGCTTACGCCCATCTGCTGCCACTCATCAGCAACCAGTACCTGATGGCGCAGCTGGCGTCGGGCGCCGTCGTGCCGCTGAGCCAGTATGCGCTGACCTGGCTGGTCAACCTGGCGTGGGCAGCGCCGTTCGTGCTGTATGCCGTGATGCGGGTGCAGTCGCCGAAATACCTGGCAACGGTGTAGCCGTCACGCGGCGCCCCCCGGCGTGCCGTAATACGCCAGGAACATGTCCACCGTGGTCTCCAACACCGTCACCTGGGTGGCGGCGTCGAGCGGCGGCTGGTTGAGCGTGACCTGCGGCCAGAACGCGAAAGTCTTGAGCTGGCCCTGCAGCAGGTGCGCGGCCAGCACCGGGTCGGCTGCGCGCAGGCGGCCGTCCGCCTGTGCGGCGCGCAGCCAGCGCGTGAGGCCTTCTTCCTTGGTGCTCAGGCGCGCGACCATCTCGTGCGCGCGCGCGGGCGAATGGATGGTTTCGGCAATGGCCACCCGCGCCAGGTCGAGGAAGTAGGCGTCCTTGAGCATTTCCATTTTTTTCCACAGCAGCTGCAGCAACTGCTCGCGCAGGGGCAGGGTGCTGTCGTAGGGCGTGTCTTCCAGCGACGACGTGCTGCACCACAGTTGTTGCAGGATGTGCGCGAACAACGCTTCCTTGCTGGGAAAATGGTTGTACACGGTGCGCTTGGACACCCCGGCCGTGGCGGCGATCTTGTCCATGCTGGTCGACTCGAAACCGCTGCCGCGAAATGCGGCAATGGCGGCATCGACGATGGCCTCGCGCTTGCGGTCGGTGAGCTTGATGGGAGCATTCATCCAGACATTTTACACCCGGTAGTTTACTTTTTCAAAAATCAGAACTACACTGTGTAGTGTAAATTGTAGCGCTAACACCCCCTGCGAGGAATCCCATGGTCCATCCATCTGTTATTGCTGAGTCTGCTATCGACCATCTCGATGCACTGACCGCGCCTGCCGCACCGCGCACGCGCGACGGCCGTTACCGCAACCCGGCCCGGATGCAGAAGATGGGGCTGCTCAAGGGACTCAGCATCATGCTGCGCATGTGGTTCGACAAGCCGGCCAACACGGTGCCGCGCGCTGCCATTCCCGTTCACGCGATCACGCCGCAGCAGCTGCGCGCTGCGCCGGATCGCACCCTGTACCGCCTCGGTCATTCGACCGTGCTGCTCAAGCTCGACGGCGCTTTCTGGCTCACCGACCCGGTATTTTCGGAGCGCGCCTCGCCGTTGCAGTGGGCCGGCCCCAGGCGTTTTCATGCACCACCGATCAGTCTGCAAGACCTGCCACCGATCAAGGGCATCATCCTGTCGCACGATCACTACGACCACCTGGACCGCGCTGCCGTGCTGGCGCTGGCGCCGAAGACCGAGCACTTCATCACGCCGCTCGGGGTGGGCGACCGCCTGATCGCCTGGGGCATCGCGCCGCACAAGGTGCGCCAGCTGGGCTGGTGGCAAAGCACGCAGGTCGATGGCCTGCGCCTGGTGGCCACGCCCACCCAGCATTTCTCCGGCCGCAGCCTGAGCGACCGCAACAAGACCCTGTGGGCGTCGTTCGTGATCGAGGACCGCGAGGCCCGCATCTTCTTCTCCGGCGACAGCGGCTACTTCGACGGCTTCAAGGAAATCGGCCGCCGCTACGGTCCGTTCGACCTGACGATGGTGGAAACCGGCGCCTACGATCCGCAATGGCCGGACGTCCACATGCAGCCCGAGGAATCGCTGCAAGCCCACCTCGACTTGCGCGGCAAGGTCATGCTGCCGATCCATAACGGTACCTTCGACCTGTCGCTGCACCCGTGGCACGATCCGTTCGACCGCATTGCCGCGCTGGCGGCCGAACGGCGGCTGCCGCTGGCCACGCCGGAAATCGGCATGCCGATGGCCATCATGGCACCCCTGGCGCCAGCGGCGCAGCAGCCGTGGTGGACGCCGCTGGTGCTGCAGGAAGCGGCGGGCAGCGACACAGAGACCGGCCGTCAGACCGCGTCGTGACGGGCTGCCCGGTCAGGCGGTGACGTTGATGAACTTGCCGATCGCCTGGCCCAGCGAATTGACCTGGGGCCGGCTGGCGGTCAGCAGCCCGGTCAGTGCCTGCTCGGCGCGCGACGGGCTCTGGATGGCGCGGTCGAGGTTGACCGCAGGCGCGGCCTGCTGTGGCGTACGCGCGGCCTGCGTGCTTTCGCGCTCGCTTTGCGCCAGCGTCTCGCGGTCGCGGCGCAGCTGCGTTCTGCTCTGGTCCAGGCGCGCCGCATCCTGGTCCACGCGGGTTTCCCCTTGCCGCACCTGGCGCTCGGCACGGACCACGGACGATTGCAGCGTGCTGGCGGGCGTGATGGACGTTACGGTGGCCACGACATATTCCCTTCAGCGTTGATCGTTCTCTAAAAAAGATTAGGACAGAAAAACGAAAAAGGCAAGGCGGCAACATCATGCAGGCCCGGCGCTGCGGCAGCCTTGCAACTGGTCCGCCACGGGCACAGATGACCTGTCATTTGTTGTATTTATTGCGATTAACCTTTGTTGTCATGGCGGCAGCGTTGCCAGCGCCGCTATAATCGATGATCAACATTGAATGTTATCCTATGAACTTGCAGCGCTTGGCTAATTTTCTGGGGATGTCGAAAACCACCGTCAGCCGCGCCTTGAACGGTTATCCCGAGGTCAATGTCAAAACCCGGGAACGCGTGCTCAAGGCCGCCCGCGAAGCCGGTTACCAGCCCAATCCGATGGCGCGCAGCCTGGCGCTCGGACGCAGCAATGTGTATGGCCTGATCTTCCCCCTGATGACGGCCGACCTGGCCGATCCGATGTTCCTCGACGTGGTGGACGGCATGTCCGCCGCGCTCGAAGCATTCAACAAGAACCTGATCCTGGCGCCCGTCTCGCCTGGCACCGAGCAGCGCGCCTACCAGCAGATCGTGCGCGGGCGCCGCGTCGATGGCCTGGTGGTGTCGCGCACGCTGGTGCACGACGAGCGCATCGCCTTTCTCACCCAGGCCAAATTCCCGTTCATCGCCCACGGCCGCACCCAGCAGGATGCGCCGTATGCCTGGTTCGACTACGACCACGCGGCCGGCGTGGAACTGGCGCTCGAGCGCCTGCTGGCGCTGGGCCACCGCCGGGTGGCGATGGTCAGCGCCGCGCTGGACATGAATTTTGCCCGCGAGCGGCGCGACAGCTTCATGGCTTCGATGGCGGCTGCCGGCCTGGCGGTCGATCCGCGCTACCTGATCGCCGACTGCATCGACCGCCGCAGCGGCCACAGCGCCATGCAGCAGCTGCTGGCCTGCTCGCCGCGTCCGAGCGCGGTCATCGTCGACAACCACATGTCCGGCGCCGGCGTGGTGCGCGCCATGCGCGACGCCGGCATCGAGATGGGCAAGGACATGTCGGTGGTGGTGTGGGGCAGCATGGCCGATTCGCTGGCCGGTGCCAACGTCGCCACCATCGACCAGCCCGAACCGCGCAAGGCCGGCGCGCGCATGGTCGACATGCTGCTGGCGCTGGTCAACGGCACGCCGGCCACCGACCTGCAGGAGATGTGGCAGCCGGTGCTGCTGCCGGGCGCCACCATCGGTGTGTGCAGCGAGAACTGAGGTGGTGGTTCAGCGGTAGTCGGGCAGGTCGATCTTGCTGGCATCGCGCGCAAAACCGTTGTTGATCAAGCCGCGCAGCAGTGGCGTGCTGGCCAGGCGCAGCGCACCGTGCAGCAGTGTCAACCCGATGCCCGTATGCGGCCACAGCATGCGCGGGACGATTTTCGGGATATCCTGGCCTTCGTCCACGAACGGACGCATCATGCTCTCATACCGTGCGAACGCCGCTGCGGGCGCCGTGGCGTTGGCGATTTCGCCGGCGAGCACATAGCCGCCCACGATGGCAAGCGTGGTACCGATGCCCGATAACGGTGTCGGGCACCAGGCGGCGTCGCCGGTCAACACCACGCGTCCATGGAACCAGCGCGGCATGTGAACCTGGCGCAGCACATCGAAATAAAAGTCGTCCACCTCCTTCATCACGTCGAGAATACGCGGGAACTCCCAGCCGTCATTGGCGAACTGCGCGAGGATGAAGCGGCGCTGCTGGTCGGATGTCCATTCGTGTTCGCCTGCCGGCTTTTTCTGGATGCCGAGGTACGCGCCCAGCTTGTCGTCCAGCGCCGGCTTGAGGACCGCACCCCGGCCACCGACCGTGTTGTACTGCCGCGCATACGCGCTGTCGCCGGGCAGGCGCGGGATGCTGAAATAGGCAATGGTCAGGTCCATCCAGCGTACGACGTTCTCGCCGGGGAAGACCAGCTCGCGCGTGGCCGACCCCACGCCTTCGGCCACCACCACCAGATCGTAGCGCGCACGCTGGCCGCTGGCAAACGTCACGTCCACACCGGTGTCATCCTGATCGATCCTGGCGATGCTGTCGCCGAAGCGGAAACGGGCGTGCTGGCGCGCAGCGTCGTAGACGATGCGGGCGATATCGCCACGGCGGATTTCCAGTTCGGCAGTCGGGCCGCTGTCGGTGTCCGAATCGCTGGCCTCGAAGCGGGCGACCACGCTGTCGCTGTCATCGACCCAGTCGGTACCGCGCTCTCTGGTGCTGCGGGCCAGGGCGCGCTCTTCCAGGCCCATTCTGCGCAGGACTGCGCGGGCATTGCCGCGCACATCGACGTTCTGGCCGCCGTCGCGAAACGCTGGCGCGCGCTCGACGACGTCGACGTCAATCCCTGCTTGGGTCAGCCACCAGGCGGTGGTGGTGCCGGCGACGCTGGCGCCGGTGATCAATATACGACGGGACATGATGGCTCCTTGGAAAAGGCCATCATACAGGTTTACATCACGCGTGATATATATTTATGGTGTGCCGTGCTCGAGGTTGGTAATCAGCCGACCCAGCAAGCCGACCAGCAACGCCGCTTCCTGCGCCGAAAACCCGGTCGTGCCTACGGCGTTCATCTGCAGCAGCACGTCGTGGCCGATGGTCGCTGCCGCGCGGCCTGCGTCGGTCAGCCGCACGGTTGCTGCGCGCTTGTCGGTGGAAAGCGCCGCGCGTTCGATCAGCGCGGAGGCTTCCAGCTTGTCGAGCAGCGCCACCATCGCGGGCTGCTTGACAGCCGAAGCGCGCACCAGGTCGCGCTGCAGCATCGGACCTTTCCAGGACAGCAGCAGCAACGGCCCGATCAGCGCCAGCGTCAAACCATGCGTGCGCAGTTCGGCATCGACGGTGCGGTTGAATACGCGCGCGGCATGGTTGGCGAGGTAGCCCGGCGCAACTGCCGCTTCGGGATGGATGTCATTTTGCATGGTCGAAGCATAGACGAGCGGCCGGTGGTTCGACAATAGTTATTCTGGTCTCGGGTGAATACGAAGCCGGCGCCGCGTGGAGCGCGAACACCAAGCCACCGACCTTTGCACCGCCCCGGCCCGAGACCGCCACCGCCGCGTCGGGGCGGGGCCGTAGCGGGCGGCCGGATGGCCGCCATTGCTGCTACATGTTGCGCCGGTACTGCCCGCCCACCTCGAACAGCGCCGTGGTGATCTGACCGAGCGAGCACACGCGCACCGCCTCCATCAGCTGTTCAAAGACGTTGGCGTTGTCGATCGCGGCCTGCTGCAGGGCGGCCAGCGCTGCCGGCGCCGCGTCCGCGTGGCGCGCGTGGAAGTCGGCCAGGCGCTGCAGTTGCGACTGCTTTTCGTCGTCGGTGGAGCGCGCCAGTTCGATTTTTTGCGGCGCTTCGCTGCCGTTCGGGTTGCGGAAGGTGTTGACGCCGATGATCGGCAGCGTGCCGTCGTGCTTCTGGTGCTCGTACAGCATCGACTCTTCCTGGATCTTGCCGCGCTGGTAGCCCGTTTCCATTGCGCCCAGCACGCCGCCCCGTTCGGCGATGCGCTCGAATTCCTGCAGCACCGCCTCTTCCACCAGGTCGGTCAGCTCCTCGAGGATGTAGGCGCCCTGGTTGGGATTCTCGTTCTTGGCCAGCCCCCACTCGCGGTTGATGATCAGCTGGATCGCCAGCGCGCGGCGCACCGATTCGTCGGTGGGCGTGGTGATCGCCTCGTCGTAGGCATTCGTGTGCAGCGAGTTGCAGTTGTCGTAGATGGCGATCAGCGCCTGCAGCGTGGTGCGGATGTCGTTGAAGTCGATCTCCTGCGCATGCAGCGAGCGCCCCGAGGTCTGCACGTGGTACTTGAGCTTTTGCGAACGCTCGTTGGCGCCGTACTTGTCGCGCATGGCCACGGCCCAGATGCGGCGCGCCACCCGGCCCAGCACCGTGTATTCGGGATCCATGCCGTTGGAGAAGAAGAACGACAGGTTCGGCGCAAAATCGTCGATGTGCATGCCGCGCGCCAGGTACGCTTCGACAAAGGTCAAACCGTTCGACAGCGTAAACGCCAGCTGCGACACCGGGTTGGCGCCCGCTTCGGCGATGTGGTAGCCCGAGATCGACACCGAGTAAAAATTGCGCACCTGGTGGTCGACGAAATACTGCTGGATGTCGCCCATCACCTTCAGTGAAAACTCGGTCGAGAAGATGCAGGTGTTCTGGCCCTGGTCTTCCTTGAGGATGTCGGCCTGCACCGTGCCGCGCACGTTCTGCAGCACCCAGGCGCGGATCTTTGCCGCTTCGTCGGCATCGGGCTGGCGCTGGTGGTCGGCCGCGAACTTGTCGAGCTGCTGGTCGATGGCCGTGTTCATGAACATGGCCAGGATGGTCGGCGCCGGGCCGTTGATGGTCATCGACACCGAGGTGCTGGGGCTGCACAGATTGAAACCGTCGTACAGCACCTTCATGTCGTCGAGCGTGGCGATCGACACGCCCGAGTTGCCGACCTTGCCGTAGATGTCGGGCCGCAGCGCCGGGTCGGCGCCGTACAGCGTGACCGAATCGAACGCGGTGGACAGGCGCTTGGCGTCCATCCCGGTGGACACCAGCTTGAAGCGGCGGTTGGTGCGGAAGGCGTCGCCTTCGCCGGCAAACATGCGGGTCGGATCTTCGCCCTCGCGCTTGAACGGGAACACGCCGGCCGTGTACGGGAACGACCCCGGCACGTTTTCCAGCATCAAAAAGCGCAGCACCTCGCCGTCGTCCTCGTAGCGCGGCAGCGCCACCTTGCGGATGCGCGTGCCCGACAGCGTCTGCTGGACCAGCCGGGTACGCAGCTCCTTGTCGCGGACGGTGGTGACGTAGTCGTCGCCCGCGTACGCGGCCTGCAGCTGCGGCCACTGCGCCAGCAGCTTCTTGGCGCCGGCATCCATGGCGCTGTCGCGCTCCTCGATCACGGCGTCGAAATCGGCAATGCTGGCCGCCTTGCCGGCAGCGGCCAGCATGCGTTTGGCTTCGCGCAGCTGCTGGCGTTCGCGCGCCAGCGTCACCTGTTTGCGCGTGTGGCGGTGGTAGTGGCGCACGGTGTCGGCAATCTCGGCCAGGTAACGCGCGCGCGCGGGCGGCACGATCACGTGCTTGCCGCTCGAATGGCGCGCGCCGGCCGGCGCCAGCCGGGCGGCGCCGGTACGCAGGCCGCGGCGCGCCAGCAGCGGCAGCAGGCCCTGGTACAGGGCGGTGACGCCATCGTCATTGAAACGCGATGCCTGGGTGCCGTACACCGGCATCTCGTGCGCCGGTGTGCTCCATAGCTCGCGGTTGCGCTGGTACTGCTTGGCGACGTCGCGCAGCGCATCGAGCGCGCCCTTGCGGTCGAACTTGTTGATCGCGATGATGTCGGCAAAATCGAGCATGTCGATCTTTTCCAGCTGCGAGGCGGCGCCGAATTCCGGCGTCATCACGTACAGCGACACATCGACGTGCGGCACGATGGCGGCGTCGCCCTGGCCAATGCCCGACGTTTCCACGATCACCAGGTCGAAGCCGGCCACCTTGCAGGCGGCGATCACGTCGGGCAGGGCCTGCGAAATCTCGGAGCCGGCGTCGCGCGTGGCCAGCGAGCGCATGAACACCTGCGCCTTGCCGTTCCACGGGTTGATGGCGTTCATGCGGATGCGGTCGCCCAGCAGCGCGCCGCCGGACTTGCGGCGCGACGGATCGATCGAGATCACGGCTATGTGCAGCGCGTCGCCCTGGTCGAGCCGGATGCGGCGGATCAGTTCATCGGTCAGCGACGATTTGCCGGCGCCGCCGGTACCGGTAATGCCGAGCACCGGCACCGCCAGGGCGCCGGCGGCGGCCAGCAGTTCGGCGCGCAGCGCCGGCGCGGCGCGGTCGTTTTCCAACGCCGTGATCAGCTGTGCCAGCGGCCGGTGGCGGCCGGCCACGTCGCCCGCCTGCAGCGGTGCCAGCGACGTCGGCGCATACGGCGACAGGTCGCTATCGCACTGCGCCACCATCCACGCGATCATGCCCACCAGTCCCATGCGCTGGCCATCCTCGGGGCTGAAGATGCGGGTCACGCCGTACGCGTGCAGGTCGGCGATTTCGTCGGGCACGATCACGCCGCCGCCACCGCCGAACACCTTGATGTGGGCGCCGCCGCGCTGGCGCAGCAAATCGATCATGTATTTGAAGTATTCGACGTGGCCGCCCTGGTAGCTGGAAATCGCAATGCCCTGCACATCTTCGGCCAGCGCGGCGGTGACCACTTCGTCCACCGAGCGGTTGTGGCCCAGGTGGACCACCTCGACGCCGTTCGACTGCAGGATGCGGCGCATGATGTTGATCGAGGCGTCGTGACCGTCGAACAGCGAGGCGGCAGTGACGAAGCGGATTTTATTGGCGGGCGCCGGCGGTTGCGCTACGGCGTCCAGTTGGGGCGTGGAGAGATCGTTCATGGCGTATCCTTGTTCGAGGCAGCTAGGTAGCTAGGCGGCGCGCTGCTCGGCAAACTGTGCCAGCAGCCGTGCTTTGTCGGTGCGGAAGGCGGCAACCGCCCGTTCCTTCACATGGCCGAAGCCGCGTATCTTTTCCGGCAGCGCGGCCAGTGCCACGGCCACGGCGTGATTGTCGGGCGTGAGCTGGGCCAGCAGCGCCAGCACCAGCGCGCGGTATTCGTCGATCAGTGCGCGCTCCATCTTGCGCTCGGCCGTATAGCCGAACACGTCGAACGCGCTGCCGCGCAGCCCCTTGCACCGGGCCAGCAGCTTGAAGGCTTTCCACATCCACGAACCGAATTGCGCTTTCACCAGGTGGCCCTGGTCATCCTTTTTGGCCAGCAGCGGCGGCGCCAGGTGGAACTTGACCGAGAAATTGCCCTCGAACTGCTGCTGCAGTTGTTCCACAAAGCGGCCATCGGTGTACAGGCGCGCCACTTCGTACTCGTCCTTGTAGGCCATCAGCTTGAAGTAGTTTTTTGCGACTGCCGTGGACAGCTTGTTGCCCAGCCCGAGCGCGGTTTCGCGTTCACGCACGGTGCTCACCAGGTCGGTGTAGCGCGCCGCGTAGGCGGCATCCTGGTAGGCGGTGAGGAAGGCCACCCGCTGGTTGATCACGGTGTCGAGGCTTTGCGGCATCTGCACCACGACCGTCTTTGCCGGCGTGGCCACGCGTTCGACCCGGGCCAGGTCCACTGCCGCGCGCCGGCCCCACAGGAAGCTTTGCTTGTTCGAGGCGATGCCCACGCCATTCAATTCGATCGCGCGCAGCAGCGCCGCCTCGGACAGCGGAATGCGGCCGCGCTGCCAGGCATAGCCGAGCATGAACAGGTTGGCGGCGATCGAGTCGCCCATCAGCGCGGTGGCCAGTTTGGTCGCGTCGATGAAATCGGCGGCGCCGTCGCCCACCGACTGGGCGATCAGCGCCTGCACCTCGTCGGCCGGGTACTGCCAGTCGGCGTCCTGGGCAAACGTGCCGGGCGGCTGCTGATGCAGGTTGACGACAGCGCGCGTGCGGCCCGCGCGCATCTTCGAGATCGCGTCGGCCGCGCCGGCGGTCAGCATGTCGCAGCCGAGCACCAGGTCGGCCTCGCCGGTGGCGATGCGCTGGGCGCGCAGGTGGGCCGGACTGCGGGCGATTTTCACGTGCGAGGTGACCGAGCCATTCTTTTGCGACATGCCGGTCATGTCCAGCACCGAGGCGCCCTTGCCTTCGAGGTGGGCGGCCATGCCCATCAGCGCGCCGACCGTGATCACGCCGGTGCCGCCGATGCCGTTGATCAGGATGTTGTAGGGCTGGTCGCAGGACGGCAGTACCGGCAGCGGCAGCGGGCCGAAGTCGTCGGTTTTGGCAGTGCCGGCCCGGCGCTTTTTCAGTGTGCCGCCTTCCACCGTGACAAAACTGGGGCAGAAGCCCTTGGCGCATGAGTAGTCCTTGTTGCACGAGGACTGGTCGATGGTGCGCTTGCGGCCGAACTCGGTCTCCTTGGGCAGGATCGAGACGCAGTTCGACTGCACGCCGCAGTCGCCGCAGCCTTCGCACACGGCGTCGTTGATCACCATGCGCCTGGCGATGTCCGGATATTCTCCCTTCTTGCGGCGGCGACGCTTTTCGGCGGCGCAGGTCTGGTCGTAGATCAGCACCGAGACCCCGCTGACCTCGCGCAGGGCGCGCTGCACCGCGTCCATGTCCTTGCGGTCGTGCAGCGTGACGTGGGCGGGCAGGGCGCTGCGGTCCTGGTAGCGTGCCAGGTCTTCGGTGACCAGGGCGATGCGCTGCACGCCTTCGGCGGCCATCTGGCGCGCGATCAGCGGCACCGAGGTGATGCCGTCCACCGGCTGGCCGCCGGTCATGGCCACCGCGTCGTTGTACAGGATTTTATAGGTGATGTTGACCTTGGCCGCCACGGCCGCGCGGATGGCCAGGTAGCCGGAGTGGAAATAGGTGCCATCGCCGAGATTCTGGAACACGTGCGGGATCCTGGAAAACGCGGCCTGGCCGATCCACGGTGCGCCTTCGCCGCCCATGTGGGTGGTCAGCTTGTTGAACTCGGGGTAGATCGAGGTGGCCATCACGTGGCAGCCGATGCCGGCCAGCGCCAGGCTGCCTTGCGGAACCTTGGTCGAGGTGTTGTGCGGGCAGCCGGAGCAGTAGAAGGCCGGGCGGAACGGCGTGGTGACGGCGCGCGTCAGCACCGCGTCCTTGGCGTCGAGAAAGGCCAGCCGGTCGGCGATCTGCTGGCAGGTGGCAGCGTCCAGGTCCAGCCGGGTGACGCGGCTGGCGATCACGCGCGCCACCTGCGACACGGAAAAATCGGCCTTGGACGTGAGCAGCCACTCGCCGCGCGGCGCCACCCATTCGCCCTTTTCGTCGAACTTGCCGATCACGCGCGGACGCACGTCGTCGCGCCAGTTGTACAGCTGTTCCTTGAGCTGGTATTCGACGATCTGGCGCTTTTCCTCGACCACCAGGATTTCGTCGAGGCCCTGGGCGAACTCGCGCACGCTGTCCGGCTCCAGCGGCCACGGCATGGCCACCTTGAACAGGCGCAGGCCCACCGTGGCGGCCATCGCCTCGTCGATGCCCAGTTCTTCGAGCGCTTCAAGCACGTCGAGGTAGGATTTGCCGGAGGCGATGATGCCGAGCCTGGCGTCGGGACTGGTGATGGTGGTGTGGTTGAGGCGGTTTTCGCGCGCGTAGGCCAGCGCCGCGTAGATCTTGTAGTCCTGCATCAGCGCTTCCTGGTTGCGCGCCTGGCGCCCCAGCGGGATGCTCGACAGCCGCGCATTGAGGCCGCCTTCGGGCATCGCGAAGTCGTGCGGGATCTTCACCTGCACGCGCAACGGGTCGGCATCGACCGAGGCGGACGACTCCACCGTGTCGGCCAGCGCCTTGAACGCCACCACGCAGCCGGAAAAGCGCGACATGGCCCAGCCGTGCACGCCGAGGTCCAGGTATTCCTGCACATTGCACGGGTACAGCACGGGAATCATCGAGGCCGAGAACAGGTGGTCGGACTGGTGCGGCAGGGTGGACGAATAGGCGCCGTGGTCGTCGCCGGCCACCAGCAGCACGCCGCCGTTTTTTGCGGTGCCGGCGTGGTTCATGTGCTTGAAGACGTCGCCGCAGCGGTCCACGCCGGGGCCCTTGCCATACCACATGGCGAACACGCCGTCGTACTTCGCCTCGCCGATCAGGTCCACCTGCTGCGAGCCCCAGACGGCCGTGGCGGCCAGGTCTTCGTTGACGCCGGGGACGAACTGCACGTGGTGGGCGGCCAGGTGCGGCTGCGCCTTCCACAGGTTTTCGTCGAGACCGCCGAGTGGCGAGCCGCGGTAGCCGGAAATGAAACCGGCCGTGTTCAGGCCGGCTGCCTGGTCGCGCACGCGCTGCATCAGCGGCAGGCGCACCAGCGCCTGGATGCCGGACAGGAAGATGGGGCCGCTGGTGGCCGTGTACTTGTCGTCGAGGCTGACGTCGAGATTGACGCTGCTGGCGTGATACGCGTCGCCGTCGGCGAGCGCGCGCCCGGTGCTGTCGTCTGGCATGGCGGTGTCTCCGTGATGTGCCGTTTTTGCCCGCCTCCTGGGCGCCGGGTAGGCGCGCCGGAGGCGGGTCGGGGGCCGCCGGTGGGCGGCGCGCAGGGTGATTCAGGGTTGAATGTTCTGCAACTGGGTACGAGCTGGGTGCAGTATGGGCGCCTGCTGCACGGCAGGGAAATACCGTTTGCGGATGGGGGTATAAGGAAAAGTGATGGCTGCCGAGCGGCGCTTCAGACGCCGATCACCGCTGCGCCGGGCCAGGCACCGCTCGCGCACAGTTCGCCGCACACGCGCCGCACCAGCGCGCCGACGGCGGTGGCGGCCGTGGTGAGCGGAATGTTTTTCGAGGCGCACAGCACCACCGTGCGCGAGATGGCCGGCTCGACGATCGCCTGCGCGCGCAGCGCGCCGCGCTGCAGTTCGTCGAGCACGGGCGCCGGCGGCAGGATGGTGGCGCCGAGGTCGGCCAGCAGCGCCGATTTCAGGATCGCAATCGAATTGATCTCGATCACGGACGACAGCGCCAGGCCGGCGCCGCGCAGCACGCTCTCGATGCGCGGGCGCACGCCGTGCTGCAGGCCGGGCAGGATCAGCGTGGCAGCCACCGCTTCGCGCAGCGTCAGCGCCCGCTGGCCGTGGGCGTACGGGGCGTCGGCGCGGCAGATGAAGCGCAGTTCCTCTTCGACCAGCGGCGTGGTGGCAAACTGGCCGAGCTGGCCGTCGTCGAACAGCACGGCCAGGTTGACGCGGCCCGAGCGCAGCTGTTCGTTGAGGTTGCCGGTCAGTTCCTCGGTCAGCTGCAGCGTGATCTCGGGATACTGGGCGCGCGCGGCGGTGAGCAGCGGCAGCGCCAGCGCACCGGAAATGCTGTGCGGCAGACCGAGGGTGACGCTGCCGCTGGGGCGCTCGGCCGACTGCACGACGGCCGAGCGGGCGTCCGCCACCTGCTTGAGGATGGCTTGCGCGTGCTCGTAAAAAATCTTGCCGGCATCGTTGCTGAGCATGCCTTGCGCGGAGCGGTGCAGCAGTTGCACACCGAGCTCTTCCTCGAGCTGGCGCAGCTGCTGGGTCAGCGCCGGCTGCGCCACGTGCAGCGCCAGCGCCGCGCGCGAGAGCGAGCCGTGATCGACGATAGCAACAAAATAGCGAAGTTGGCGCAATTCCATGGAATGTTGCAGCAGCCCGACATGCACTGGCGAAGGATAGGGCTGCACAGTGTAGCACCGGTCAACAATCATCCCGTTGGGAAACTATTTGTTATACTCGATTCACGTTTTCAGCCCTCTTTCCACACGGGTACCGGTATGTTCAAGAAAGTCGATGCATCGCAGCTCAAGGTGGGCATGTACATCCAGGACCTCAGTTGCGACTGGATGGCCCACCCGTTCATGCGCAACCGCTTCATGCTCACCAGCGAAGCGGAAATCCGCAAGATCGTCAATGCCGGCATCCACGACGTGGTGATCGACAGCTCCAGGGGCCTGGACGTGGAGGCGCCGTCGCTGGCCGAGGCGCAGGCGGCCACCGAAAGCGAAATCATCGCACTGGTGGCCAAGGCGCCGGTGGTCACGCGGGTGGCGCTGGGCGAGGAAATGCGGCGCGCGGTGCAGATCCGCCACCAGGCCTCGACCCTGGTGCGCTCGGTGATGCAGGATGCGCGCCTGGGCAAGGCCATCGAACTCGACCAGGTCGAGCCGGTGGTGCAGACGATTACCGAATCGATCCTGCGCAATCCGGGCGCGCTGACCGGCTTGCTGCGCATCAAGACTGCCGACGACTACACGTTCTTGCATTCGGTCAGCGTGTGCACGCTGCTGGTGGCGTTCTGCCGCGCGCGCAACCTCGACCCGGAAACCTGCCACCAGGCCGGCCTGGGCGGGCTGCTGCACGATACCGGCAAGGCGCTGGTGCCCGATGCCATCCTCAACAAGCCGGGGCCGCTGACCGACGAAGAATGCGAGATCATGCGCCGCCATCCGCAGGACGGCTACCAGCTGCTGCGGCAGTCGCCCGAGATCGGTCCGATCCCGCTCGATATCACGCTGCACCACCACGAGCGGCGCGACGGCAGCGGCTATCCGGGCCAGCAGGCCGAGGCAGAGATCAGCGACATGGCGCAGATGGCGTCCATCGTCGATGTGTACGACGCCATCACCTCGGACCGCTGCTACCGCAAGGGCATGTCGGCCGCCGCGGCGCTGCGCAAGATGTACGAGTGGAGCAAGCACCATTTCAACCCGCAGTACACGCAGGAATTCATGCGCTGCGTCGGCATTTACCCGGTGGGCACGCTGGTGGTGCTGGAGTCGGGCCGGCTCGGCGTGGTGATCGAACCGCACGAAACCAATCTGCTGGCGCCCAAGGTCAATGTCTTCTTCAACACCCGGCAAAAGGTGTACATCAAGCCGGAAACGGTCGATCTGGCGCGCGGACTCGGTTACGGCGGCGCCGACAAGATCGTCGGGCCCGAGTCCGCCGCCAAGTGGAATGTGGACCCGATGCGCTTCCTCACGCTGGCGTAACGGCTTTCACAAGCGTCTAGAAAAACTCTGCCGTATCGTTCGAGGCCGTGCTGTGCAGCAGGCCCTCGCTGAGCAGCTCGTCGTAGTGGCAGACCAGGTTGCGGCCGTGGCTCTTGGCGTAGTACAGCGCCTGGTCGGCGCGGCCCAGCACGATCACCGGCGGTTCGAACGCGGTGATGCTGACAAAGCCCACGCTCACCGTCACCTTGCCCACCTGCGGGAAATCGTGCGACGCCACGTTCTGGCGGAAGCGCTCGATGATCTTGCGGGTGTTGTCCAGCGTGGTCGAACGCAGCAGCACCACGAACTCTTCGCCGCCGAAACGGAACACCCGGTCCTGGGCGCGGAACGAGGTGTTGAGCAGGTTCGAGATCAAGATCAGCACCTCGTCGCCGTACAGGTGGCCGAAGCGGTCGTTGACGTGCTTGAAATGATCGACATCGACCACGGCCAGCCATTGGCGTTCCTGCTCGCCGTGGCTGCGCCGCTCCTGGTCGTCGGGCAGCGGCAGCACGTCCTGGTCGGCGCTGGCGGCCAGCATCTTGGCCAGCTGGTCGTCGAAGGTCTTGCGGTTGAGCAGGCCGGTCAGCGAATCGCGCTCGCTGTAGTCGAGCAGGTTCTGGAAATTGCGGTACACGCTGACCACGCCGCCGATCATCTGGATGGCGGCCGGGTCGTACGGCGCCGGGCTGACGATTTCGAGGCAGGTGTCGGCCTTGTCGCCGAGCCAGATCGGCAGCCACAGCGTGTGCTCGCCGTCGTCGCCCTGCATGGCGGCACTGGTGTCATGGCGCGCCAGACACCCTGCCAGGACCGGGTAATGGTCGATCGGCTCGCCCGGCTGCTGCAGGTCGGACAGTTCGATCATGGCCGCCGCACCATCGCCGACGATCTCGCTGCGCGGTCGCACGAAGATGTGACCGCGCAGCGTGGCCACGGTCAGAATCCGGGTCCGGCAGGCCCGGGCAAGTTCATGCACGGCGGAGATCACGGAGATGTCGAGCATCGCATGATCGCGGTGGCCGGTCATGTCCACCATGTGTTTCAGTAGGGAATCCATTTTTTTCTCTGGAGAAAAACGCTGTCCTGGTTGGCCGGTTTGCTCTGACGGCAAACTCGCTGGCCCCATCATCTTTGAGTGCAGGCGTTAGGCTGGCGCTGTTCCAAAGAATAAGCCGGACAGGATAATATCTTTTTGCAATCAAGGCAATTCATGTGTGCGAAAAAAAACTATAGCAAGACCAATCGTGGTCTTCTTGCGATCGCAAAATAGTTCCGTAAGGAAAACTTGTCTCAAGTCAATTGTGCCACGCCCCCCCTCCGTATAGTGGACGCCAATGGCGCAGCGACGGCAAGTCACCGCCGCCGTGCTGCTACCGCGCCAGGGACATCCTTTCCACCTTACGGGAGTTCATCATGACATCGCTTATTGCAGCTGCAAAAGTGTTTGCGTCCGACGAGGAGGGCATCACCGCCATCGAGTATGGCCTGATTGCCGCCACCATGGTCGCTGCGGTCATCGCCGCGTTCTCGTTCCTCTCGCCGGCGTTGAAAAACGCTTTCGAAAAAATCTCGCAAGAGATCGCCGCTCATAACGCTTGACGGCCCGGCTTTCCAGCCGCTGCACGGGCTGGAAAGCCGTCTCTATTCGGAGCACGTCCATGTGGAATGCCAACGAGCTCCTCGTGCTCTGGCTGGTCGCCCAGGCGGCCGTCACCGATCTGGCGCTGCGCAAGATTCCCAATGTCCTGGTCGTCAGTGGCCTGGCGCTGGCGCTGGCGGTGCAGCTGCTGGCCGAGCCGGCAGCGCCCGGCCACGCCTGCTGGCGCTGGCTGACTGGCCTGCTGGCCGGCTTTTTCCTGTTGCTGCCGCTGTACCTGCTGCGTGGCATGGCCGCCGGCGACGTCAAGCTGATGGCCATGGTCGGCGCCTTCGTCGGTGCGTCCGCCGCAGTGGACGTGGCCTTGCTGACCTATCTGCTCGGCGCGCCGCTGGCGCTGCTCACGCTGCTGTGGCAAGCCTGGCGCGGCGGCGCCGGCTGGACCGCCGTGGGCCAGCTCGCCCGCAATCTATGGCGGCTGCTGCAACCGTGGCTGGGACGGCTGGTCGGCCTGCCGCTGGCGCCGCTGCCGCGCGCGGCCATCGCCAGCGTGGGCGGCATGCCCTACGGCGTGGCGATCGCGCTGGCAACGGCAGCGGTTGTGGCGTGGCCGCACCGGTAGCCTGCCCGGGTGCGTTCTCTTGCTAATGGTCAATATCCTGTAGGCAAGAATGGCTAGACTCGGTTTCTCGATCAGACGCCTCCAGCGGTTCCACCAGCAGTGCGGAGAACAGCCATGCTCAGCTTCGATTCCTCGATCCATGCCGCGCCCGTCCACCCGGACGACGCCGACGCAGCAGCCGTGTTGCCACTGCCGCCGCGTTCGCTGCGCGAGACCGGCCTGCCGCAGCAGTTCGTGGTGGAGCTCGTGGCCAGGCTGCTGTACCAGGCCGGCAAGACCCACCTGCCGGTGCTGACCGCGCGCCTGCACCTGCCGATCACGGTGCTGCGCGAGGTGCTCGACTTCATGGTGGCCGAACACGTGGCCGAGGTGGCGTGGCGCGGCGAGTCCGACATCGATATCCAGTACCAGCTGACCGCTGCCGGCAAGCAGCGCGCCAGCGGCTGGATCGAGCGCTGCCGCTACATCGGTCCGGCGCCGGTGACGCTGGAAGCGTACCGCGCCATGGTCGAGCGCCAGGCCGTGCCCGGTGCAGCCCTCGACGCCGACGACATGAAGGCGGAGCTGGCCGACCTGCTGCTCGCGCCCGACGTGCTGCAAATGCTCGGCGCCGCCATGCATGCGGGCCGCTCCATGCTGCTGTACGGGCCATCGGGCAGCGGCAAGTCCACGCTGGCGCGCAAGCTCGGTGCGCTGCAGCCAGGCGTGATCGCGGTGCCGCACGCGCTGCTGGTGGGACAGGACGTGGTGCAGGTCTACGATCCGCAGGTGCACCTGGCACCCGGCCGTCACCCTGGCCAGCAGGGTGCCGCGGCGGCGCCGGTGCGCCCGGGCCGCGCGCCCGCCGACCGGCGCAGCGTCGATGCGCGCTGGGTCCAGTGCCAGCGCCCGGTGGTGGTGCTCGACGCCGACGTCACCGCCGACATGCTCGACCTGCAGGCCGATACGCCCAACGGCTGCTACCGCGCCGCGCCCCAGCTCAAGGCCAACAACGGCCTGCTGATCGTCGACGACCTCGGACGCCAGCGCATCGCGGCGCCCGAGCTGCTCAACCGCTTCGCCCAGGCGCGCGAACTGCGCCGCAGCCAGCTGACGCTGGCCGGCGGCTACCACTTCGAGGCGCCGTGCCGCATGCAGCTGGTGTTCGCCACCAGCCTGACGCCCGCGACATTGCTCGATGCGGCAGCGCTGCGCCGCGTCGGTTACCAGATCCCGGTAGGCGCGCTGGGGACGGCTGCCTACCGCGCGCTGTTCCGCCAGCAATGCCTGACCGCGGGCGTGCCGTACGACGACGCCGCGCTGCGCTACCTGGTCGACCGGCTGCACGCGGCCAGCGGCTTGCCGCTGCTGGCCGCGTATCCGCATGAAATCGTCAGCCGCCTGGTCGATTTCGCCGGCTTCAACGGCGCCCCGCCGCGGCTCACCACCGGCGCGCTGGACCAGGCCTGGGCCAGCATGTTCGCCGGCGACGGCGACGGCGCAGTCCCGCTGCCGCTGACCGGTCAGACCGTGCTGCACAGCGTATGAAGAACCGGCGCGCATGGTCGATGATGGCGCTGGCTGTCGTGTTCGGACTGGCGGCCGTGGCGCTGGCCTCGCACTGGCTGCTGGGCCAGGCGCCCGCCACGCGCAACCGCATCGTGGTGGCGGGCGCCGACATCAGCCTGGGCCAGCGGCTGGCGCCCGAGATGATGAAAACGCTCGACTGGCCTGCCGAGAGCCAGCCGCACGGCGCCTTGCGCGATCCGTCGCGGCTGGCGGGGCGGGTATTGAAGGCGAGCGTGCTGCGCGATGAACCGCTGACCGAAGCCAAGCTGGCGCCGGCCGGCACCGTGGGGGGCCTGTCGGCGCTGATCACCGAAGGCAACCGCGCCATCACCGTGCGCGTCAACGATGTCGTCGGCGTGGCCGGCTTCGCGCTGCCCGGCAATTTTGTCGACATCCTGGTCAACACGCAGTCGGCGCGCGGCGGCGACAACGCCATCTCCAAGATCGTGCTGGAACGGATACTGGTGCTGGCGGTCGCGCAGGAGGTGGGGCGCGACGAGACCAAGCCGCGCGTGGTCAACGCCGTCACGCTGGAAGTGACGCCGGACCAGGCCGAAAAACTCGACCTGGCGCGCAGCGTGGGCACGCTGTCGCTGGTGTTGCGCAACCAGGTCGATCCGCGTCCCGGCACCACCGACGGCGCCACCCGGGCCACGCTGCTCGGCAGCGCGGCGCCCGTGGCCCCGGCTGGCGAGCCGGCTGCTGCCACGGCGCCTGCGGCTGCACCGCCAGCAGCGGCCGCGCCGCGCCCCCGGCTGGCCGCCGCCGGACCCGTGCGCCACTGCGTGGGCGTGATCGCCGGCGTGCAGCGCAAGCAGGAATGTCTGTGAGAACGCCATGACGACCGCTGATCGCACCTGTCGCCAGCCCGGTTCCGGCTTGCTGCCGCCGCTACGGCCCCGGTTCGCGGCGCTGATCGCGCCGCCGCTGCGCGCGCTGCTGATGCTGTGCGGGCTGGCGCTGCCGGGCGCGGCGTGCGCGGCGGCGCCCGGCGCGGCGGCGCCCGGTGCAGCGGCGCCCGGTGCGGCCACCCCGGCGGCTGCGGGCGCAGCCACCCCGGCAACCTCCGCAGCGGTGGCGACGCCTGCCGCCGCCAGGCCGGCACCGGGCGGCGGCACGCTGCGCTGCGCCGGCCAGGCTGCCGCGCCCGGTCACCTGTCGCTGCAGCTGGGGAAATCAACGCTGATGCGCATGCCCGAGGCGGTGACGGCGCGCAGCGTGGGCAACCCGGCCGTGCTCGAGGCGATGCTGGTGGCGCCGGACACGCTGTACCTGGCCGGCGCCGACATCGGCACCAGCAATATGATCGTGCAGGGCCGAAGCGGCGTCTGCAACGTGGTCGAAGTAACGGTGGGCATCGACCCCGGCGCCCTGCAGGCGTCGCTGGCAGCGCTGATGCCGGAGCAACGGCAGATCGTCGTCACTGCCGCCGGCGACACCCTGGTCCTGAGCGGCACCGTCAGCGACACGCAGGCGGGCGCGCGCGTGCTGGAGCTGGCCCAGGCCTACGTGCGGCGGCCGGCGCGGGCCCTGGCCGGCGACAGGGACGGGGCGGCGCCTGCCGGCAGCAGCAGCGGTGGCAGCGGTGGCAACACGGGCAGCGGCCAGGCGCGCGTGATCAATTTCCTCAACGTCGGCGCGCCGCAGCAGGTGATGCTGGAAGTGAAAATCGCCGAAGTCTCGAAGACCCTGCTCGACAAGCTCGAAAGCGGTTTTGCGCTCGGCGTCGGTGGCGGCAGCTGGGCCGGCGTGCTGGCCTCGAACTTCCTGAGCGGCACCCTGCGCGGCGCCCTGGGCGTGGGGCGCGCCAGTGGCGACCGGCTCGGCATCGCCGCCGAAAAGCAGGAGGGCCTGGTGCGCATCCTGGCCGAGCCGACCGTGATGGCCATCAGCGGCCAGGAGGGCAGTTTTCTGGCCGGCGGCAAAATCCTGGTGCCGGTCGCACAGGACAACAACAAGGTCACGCTGGAAGAAAAGGAATTCGGCGTAGGCCTGCGCTTCACGCCCACCGTGCTGGCCGGCGGCCGCATCAACCTGCGGGTGGCGCCGGAAGTGTCGGAGCTGTCGCGCGAGGGTGTCGGCATCTCGGCCAGCGGCCTGACGAGCGGCGCGGTCCTGCCCCTGATCACCACCCGGCGCGCGGCCACCACGGTGGAGCTGATCGACGGCCAGAGCTTCGCCATCGGTGGCCTGATCAAGAACAACCGCACCAGCAATATCCATGGCTTGCCGATCCTGGGCGAGCTGCCGATTCTGGGGGCGCTGTTTCGCAGTACCGACTTCCAGCACGACCGCACCGAATTGCTGTTCGTGGTCACCCCGCGCCTGGTGCGCCCGCTGCCGGCCGAGGTGCGGCTGCCGACCGACAGCGTGGTGCCGCCCACGCGCACCGAACTGTTGCTGGGCGGCCGGCTGGAAGGCGCAGCACCAGCGGCACCATCGGCACCAGCAGCACCAGCAGCACCATCGGCAGCGACACCTTCCCGCTAACCTTCAGGAACCTTTATGCGACTTGTTCATGTGATGCCGGCGGCGTGCGCGCTGGCCGGCTGCACCGTGTTGACGCCGGCGCCCACCACCCCGTACTGGGACACCCACTTCGGCGCCAATGCCCGCCTGGCGCTGGCGCTGCAGGTGCTCGACGCCGATGCCGGCCGCAATCCGGACCCGGTGACCGGCATCGACGGCAAGGCGGCGCAGCAGGGCTATGCGCGCTATCAGAAATCGTTCAGCGATCCGCCGCCGCAGCCCACCTTCGTCATCGATAACAAATAAGGAGCGGCCATGAGAGCGCTGATGATCAGCAATGACAGCCTGCTGCACGCCGAGGTGGCGGCGCAGGGATCGGCGCGCCTGCCGGCGGTGCAACTGGTGGCTGCGCGCCACGGTCTGCGCGACGCCGTCGAGCGCCAGCTGCCCGAGTCGCCGGACCTGGTGATTTTTGATGCCAGCGATGTGGAACCGGCCGACGGCGACCTGGTGGAACGGCTGTCGCGCCACTATCCGGCAGCGTCGTTCATGCTGCTCACGCGCGCGCCGCAGCACGACCTGCTGATCCGCGCCATGCGCGCCGGCATGCGCGAAGTGCTGCAGCTGCCGCTGGTGCACCGCGCCTTCCATGAAGCGATCGATCGCATCGAAGTCGCGGCCGGCGTCAGCCGCGTGCGCGACGGCCGCGTGCTGGCTTTTATTTCGTGCAAGGGCGGCAGCGGCGCCACCTTCTTGTCCACCAATTTCGGTTACGCGCTGGCCGCGCTGGCCGACAAGCGGGTGCTGCTGATCGACCTGCACCCCCAGTTCGGCGACGCCACGCTGTATGTGTCGGACCAAAAGCCGGCCATGACGCTGTCCGACATCTGCGCCCAGATCGGGCGCATGGACGGCGCCTTCCTCGACTCGTGCCTGGTGCACGTGGCCTCGAACTTCGGCGTGCTGGCGGCTGCCGACGACCCGCAGCACCTGGTGGAAATGAAGCCCGAGCACATCGACACCATCCTGCGCGTGGCGCGTCAGCACTACGACTACATCGTGCTCGACGTGGGCCGCCAGATCGACGCCATCTCGCTGCGTGCGCTCGACCAGGCCGATTCGATCTACCCGGTGCTGCAACTGGCGCTGCCCGATATCCGCGATGGCCGCCGCCTGCTCGATATCTTCCGCTCGCTCGGCTATCCCGGCGAACGGATGCGGCTCATCGTCAACCGCTACGAGAAGGGCGGCAAGCTGCGCCTGGCGGACCTGGAGCAGGCGCTGGGCGCGGAGGTCATGCACACGGTGCCCAACGACTACCTGTCGGCGACCGATTCGGTCAACCAGGGCATCCCCGTGCTGCAACTGTCGCGCAGCAGCACGGTGGCGCGCAGCCTGGCCGACATGGTGGAACTGGTGACGGCGCGCCGCGTGGCCGAGAGCCGCGGCCTGTTCGACCGCCTGTTCGGCCGCAACGGCAATGACCATCACATCGACTAGGAGAACGACATGAGCTTGCGCGAACGCCTGGCAGTGGCCGGCGACGTCCACCACGGTGCATTGGCGGTAGCCGGTATGGCAGGCACGCCGGGCCTGGCCGCTGCCGCCTACCAGGAGCTGAAGAAGAGCATGCACCACCTGATCATGGAACGCATCGACCTCGAACGGCTGCAGCGGCTCACGCCCGAGCAGTTCAAGCACGAGCTGGCGCTGCTGGTCCAGCGCATCATCGAGGAGGAGCGCATCGTGCTCAACCAGCACGAGCGTCACAGCCTGGTGCTCGACATCCAGCACGAGATGCTCGGTTTCGGCCCGCTCGAACCGCTGCTGGCCGATCCGGGCGTCTCCGACATCCTGGTCAATACCGCCGCCATGGTGTACGTGGAGCGCGCCGGCCGGCTGGAACTGACCGACGTCACCTTCAACGACAACGCCCACCTGATGAAGATCATCGAGAAGATCGTCTCGCGCGTCGGGCGCCGGGTGGACGAATCGAGCCCGATGGTCGATGCGCGCCTGCCCGACGGCTCGCGCGTCAACGCCATCATCCCGCCGCTGGCGATCGACGGACCGATCCTGTCGATCCGCCGCTTCGCCGTCAATCCGCTCACCATCGACAAGCTGCTGGCCAACCGCAGCCTGACCCCGCCGATGGTGGAGGTGCTGCAGGCGCTGGGCCACGCCAAAGTCAATATCCTGATCTCGGGCGGCACCGGCAGCGGCAAGACCACGCTGCTCAACGTGCTGTCGGGCTTCATTCCGGCGGCCGAACGGATCGTCACCATCGAGGATGCGGCCGAGCTGCAGATGCGCCAGCCGCACGTGGTGCGGCTGGAAACGCGGCCGCCTAACATCGAAGGCAAGGGCGAGGTGAACCAGCGCTCGCTGGTGCGCAATGCGCTGCGCATGCGGCCCGACCGCATCATCCTGGGCGAGGTGCGCGGGCCGGAGGCGCTGGACATGCTGCAGGCGATGAACACCGGCCACGAGGGTTCGCTGGCCACGGTCCACTCGAATACCCCGCGCGACGCGCTGGCGCGTCTGGAAAACATGGTGGGCATGGCGGGCGTGAACCTGACGCCGCGCGCCACGCGCCAGCAGATCTGCTCTGCGGTCACGGTGGTGATGCAGGTCTCGCGTCTGACCGACGGCAGCCGCAAGCTGGTCAGCCTGCAGGAAGTGACCGGGATGGAGGGCGATGTGATCGCCATGCACGAAATCTTCCGCTTCGAGCAGCGCGGGGTCGATGCCCAGGGCCGCGTACAGGGCGCGTTTTCCGCCACCGGCGTGCGGCCCCGTTTCGCCGACCGCCTGCGCATGTTCGGCGTGCCGGTGCCGGACACGGTGTTCGATCCCGGTCGCGTGTTCGAATAGGCTGACGTGATGGACACCGTCTTCACCGCTTTTGCCGTGCTGCTGTTTGCCGCCGTGATCCTGGCGGTGGAGGGCGCCTGGCTGTGGTGGTCGGCCGCCCACGGCGGCGGTGCGCGCCGGATCGCACGGCGCCTGCGCCTGATGGCCGAGCGCGGACCGGGCGGCGCCGAGCGGGTGGACATCGTCAAGCGCCGCACCTACAGCCGCCGCCCGGCCATCGAGCGCCTGCTGCGCCGCATCGGTCCCTGGTGCCGGCTCGCCGCGCTGGACCGGCTGCTGTTGCAAGCGGGTGTGCAGTGGTCGGTGGCGCAGTTTCTCGGCTGGACGCTGCTGCTCGCTGCTGTCGGCCTGGTGGCGCCAGCGGTGGCGGGACTGCCCGGCATGGGCGCGCTGCTGTGTCTGGGCCTGGCCCTGGCGCTGCCGTGGATGGTGTTGCTGCGCACGCGCCGCGAGCGGCTCACCCGGCTGGAACAGCAGCTGCCCGAGGCGGCCGATTTTTTTGGCCGCGCGCTGCGCGCCGGCCATTCGTTCGCCAACGTGATGCAGATGGTGGCCGACGAATTGCCGGAGCCGATCGCCGGCGAATTCCGCGCCGCTTACGAGGAAATCAACTACGGCGTGTCGATGAGCGAGGCGCTGCACAACCTGGCCCAGCGCGTGCCGCTGACCGACCTGCGCTACCTGATCATCGCGGTGCTGATCCAGCGCGAGTCGGGCGGCAACCTGGCCGAGGCGCTCGGCAATATCAGTCGCCTGATCCGCGCACGCCTGAAACTGCTGGCGCAGGTGCGGGTGATGTCGGCCGAAGGACGCATGTCGGCCTGGATCCTGGGCCTGCTGCCGCTGGTGGTGATGCTGCTGATGTCGCTCACCAACCCGGGGTACATCAGCGTGCTGTGGACCGATCCGATCGGCGTGACCCTGATGTGGTATGCAGGGGCGATCGCCGCCGGCGGCGTGTTATGGATGCGAAAACTGATACGCATCCGCATCTAGCGGGGGAGCCTGGCATGACCGGACAGCATTGGATGTTTCTGGCGCTGGTGTTTGCGGTGGTGGCGGGGCTGGTGGTGATGGCCGTGCGGCTGTTCGCGCCGGGGCAGGTGCGCGCCCGCCTCGGTGGCGCGGTGGCGTCCGAGCCGACCGCCGCCATCGCCGCCACCTCCGCCCCGTCCGATCTTCAGCAGGGCTGGGTGGAAAAAGTGGCGCACGCGGCGCAGCCGTTCTCGCGCCTGTCGGTGCCGGAGGAGGGCTGGGAACGCTCGCCGCTGCGCACGCGGTTCATGAATGCCGGCTGGCGCAGCGCCGCGGCGCCGTCGCTGTATTTCGCCGCCAAGACCGTGCTGGCCTTGGCCCTGCCGGCACTGGCGGCCTTGCTGGTGGCCGCGCTCACGGGCGGCGTCCCGCAACGCGGCCACCTGGCGCTGCTGCTAATTGCCGCCAGCATCGGCTACTACCTGCCCAACCTGGTGCTGGCACGGCGCGCCGCCAGCCGCTGCCGCGAAATCTTCGAAACCTTTCCCGATGCACTCGATCTGCTGACCGTGTGCGTGGAGGCGGGCCTGAGCCTGGAACGGGCACTGGCCAAGGTGGCCGGCGAAATCCACATCAAGAGCGTGACGCTGGCGCAGGAGCTGCAACTGGTGCTGATGGAAATGCGCGCCGGCTTCAGCAAGGAAAAGGCGCTGCGTAACCTAGCCTTGCGCAGCGGCGTCGAAGATGTCGACACGCTGGTGGCCATGCTGATCCAGTCCGAGCGCTTCGGCACCAGCATGGGCGATTCGCTGCGGGTCCACTCCGACAATCTGCGCAGCAAGCGCAGCGTGCAGGCCGAAGAAGCGGCAGCCAAGATCGCACTCAAGCTGCTGTTCCCGCTGATCTTCTGTATTTTTCCCACGCTGATGCTGGTGCTGATCGGACCGGCCGGCATTTCGATTTACCGCTCGGTGCTGCCCACGGGCCAATAGTCAAGGAGCGCATGATGAAGAGTATTCCGATTGCTGCAGCGGTAGCGACGGTGGCCGGCGGCTTGCTGATGGCAGCCTGCGGCGGCCTGCCTGCTGCCGGCGTTGCTGCAGCGCCGCCGGCATCGTCTCCGCCGGCAGACGCGATCACGGCCCTGGAGCGCGCCTGCCTGCGCGATCCCATGAACGCCGCCAACTGGGCGCGCCTGGCGACCGCGCTCGACGCCGACGGCCAGCGCGACCGCGCCACGCGCTTTTACCGTCAGGCCGCCATCCTGAGCGCGCACGACGCGCGCCGCGATTATGCCCTGCTCGCCGACGCCGGCGCCAACGCGGTGTCTGCTGCTGGATCGGCTGCCGCTGCAGTCGCGCGTACGGTTGCCGCCGATGCCGTCGTTGCCGCACCGGTCGCGCCGTCTCCCTACGCGGACCTGCCGCGTACCCAGGTGCAGCAGCTCGGCGCCGCCATGGTGCAGGTGGTGCGGCTCGCGGCGGCGTCGCCGCCGACATCGGCCGCGTCGTCGTTGGCGCCGGCACCATCGGCATTATCAGCACCATCGGCACCATCGGCACCACCTGCCGCGTCATTGCCGGCGTCGTCGCCGCAGCCAGCACCGCTGCGGCTGGAAATCAGCAACGGCAACGGCGTCACCGGGGCGGCGGCGCGCCTGGCCCGCATGCTCGATGCGGACGGCGAGAGCACCCTGCGCCTGGCCACGGTACGCCTGACCAACGCCCGGCCGTTCAAGGTGCCGCGCACCCGCATCGAGTATCCGCAGGCGCAGCAGCAGGTGGCCGATGCGCTGTCGCAGCAGCTCGACATACCGCTCAAGGTCCGCCGCGAGACGTCGCCGCACGACCTGCGCATCGTGCTCGGTCACGACAGCAGCCGCGCCAGGTAAAAAAAACCGTCCGGCAGGAGATCATCCCGCGGACGGCGCAAAAAACACACCCATGTGTTTCCCATAGCTGCCGGCAGGGACAGTCCTGCCGGCGCATTCTCTATTGCCAGTTCACGCTGCCCAGGCCCTGGGCGCTGGACTGGCGGCTGGCCGGCTTGCCGTAGACGGTGGCCGAACCGAGTCCGCTCAGGGTCATGTTGGCGCGCGTGGTCGCATACACGCTGGCGCTGCCCAGTCCCGACAGCTGCACATCGACCGATTGCGCCCGCAGCTGCTGCGCGTCGAGGCTGCCCACGCCGCCGAGCGAGGCGTTCAATTGCTTGGTCTGGCCGATCATCTCTATGCGGCCAGCACCGTTCAGATGCAGGTCGACGTTGTCGCTGTTGCCGGCATTGACGGTCATGCCGCCGATGCCGCCCAGGTTGACATCGACATGGCGGTACTGTGCGTTGACCTTGACGGCGCCTGCGCCCTGCAGCGTGAGGCGCAGCGTGTCGCCGCTAAATCCGTTCACCTCGGTGGCGCCCACGCCACCGGAGACCACTTCGCGCAGGTTGGGCAAGGTCAGTTCCGCGCGCAGGTCGCGCTTGTTGCCAAAACTGATGGTATTGCGCTTGCCGGTATCGATGCGCAGCTGGTCGCCGCTTTGCACCACCGTTACCTGCTTCAGTTCTTCCGGCTTGCCGTACAAGATCAGCGCTGCCACCGGTCCCTGTTTGACCTTGACGCAGATCACGCCGTCGAGGTTGAGATCGACCGTGCGCGCATCGACGCTGCGGCTCTCGCTGCTCAGTTCCGCGGCCAGCGCGGCAGGGGCGCCGCTGCACAGTACCGCGGCCAGCATGGCAGCTTTCAGGGTGGTTTTCATGATGCGCTCCGGGTTGGTCGGTCGGTGATTACAGGGCAGCTTTTTCGGCAGCGGTCAGGCGCTTGGCGGTGATGGTCACCACTTGCATCGGCGCTGCGCTCACGTGCTTGGCGACGACGGTATCGGCAGCCATGATGATGCGCGGGGCAGGGGTGCTGGCGGTGGCCATCGAGGTGGCGCCGGCGATGATGACGGTGGCGATGAAGATGGCTTCCATGTTTTTTGCGATGTTCATTTTGAGCTCCTTGGTGGTGGTTGTGTCGTTGCGATGAGTGAACTATAGACAGGGGCGACTTGCCCAGCCACCGGCATGTGACGAACTGCGAAAAACAGGGGACAGGCTGCAAAAACGTGGTAAAAACGAAGCGCGTTTGCCGCTACACCGGCGGCCCCCGACCGGAGTTCCGACATGAAAAAGATGACGTTCGTCCTGACCGTTCTGCTATGCGACCAGCTGGCCGCGCGCGCGTGCACGATGCGGGTCGGCTATCCCGACCGCGAGCGCCTGCCGTATTACCTCGGCAGCGGCACGGTGGTGCCGGAGCCGGCCGGTCCCGGCGTGGAGTTGCTGCGTGCGGCGGTGCGCAGCGTCGGTTGCACGGCGCACCTGGTGCGGCTGCCCACCGCGCGCCTGCGCTATGCGCTGATCGACGGCAGCGTGGACCTGGCGCCGGTGGACCTGCGCGACGGCGAACGCCGGTATTCGGCGCTGCCGCTGACCGCAGGCGGCGCGCCCGACACGCGGCGCGGCATCCGGGTCACGGCCGTGGTGTATGTGCGCAGCGCCGACCGCATCGCCCCGGGCACCAGCCCGCGCCGCTACTTCAAACAGCGCAGGCTGGCCACCAACCAGGGGTCGCCGCTGGGCGAGCAATTGCGCGACGAAGGCTATCTGGTGGACAGCGGCGCTGGCGATGCTGTCAGCAACCTCGACAAGCTGGTGATAGGGCGCGTGGACGGTTTTGCCATGTCGCTGGCCAACGCCGATGCGCTCGACCGCGCGGTGCAGCAACGCTACGGCGACCGCGTGATCCGCCTCACCAGCCCGATCCGGGCATCGACACTGTGGCTGTCGTCCAGTAACGCCTACTACCAGGCCCACCGCCAGCAGATCGAGCAGCTGTGGAACTGGTGGGGCGATAACGCCGCGCGCACGCTGGGCGAGTTGTTGAGGGCACCGCCGGCCAGGTAGGCCCGCAGCATCCGGCCGGCATTACCCGAATTTTTTCACCAGCCCCACATACCAGCGTCGCGCCACGAAGTGATCGGCGCCGCGCTGGCGCAGCGTGCCGGCGTCGGTGCGCCAGCTGCGCCGGCTGCCGTCGAAGATGTCATTGCCGTTGACGGTCAGGCTCAGCGTGGCGCTCACGCTGCGTTTCCAGGCCACGTTGACGCCGCTGGTGGCGCCGTAGCCGCCCAGCGGCGTGATGCCGGCCGCTTGCCATTGGGCGTCGAGCGAAACGTCGTCCGGTCCCGCGTGGTAGCCGGCACGCAGCGTCAGGTAGCCGGTCAGCTGGCGTTGACGCACATTGCGGTCGGCGCGTTGCTGGTCCAGGTCGGGCGTGTCGAGCTGCGCGACGTAGGCGCCGCCATCGATCCCCAGGCGCAGCGCGGTGGCGCACGTCCAGTCGATGGCGCCGGTCACGCCGGTGGCGCGGGCCTGGCCGCCGTTGCGGCGCGAGGTGACCAGCACGTGATCGGCGCCGAAGCTGCGGGCGTCGATGACGGTGTCGCGGCTGCGGCGATAAAAGGCGCCGACGCTGGCGCTCACGCGTCGGCCCCCGATGTTGGCGCCCAGTTCCCACGCGGTCAGCAATTGCGGCTGCAATCCGGGATTGCCGCGCACCCGGTTTTGCGCATCGACGTAGGTGGTGAAGGGGTTGAGGTCGCGCGGGTCGGGCCGTTGCAGGCTGCGGCGGCCGCTGAGCGTGACGTCGAGCGTGTCGCTGAGCGCATACACGGCGTGCACGCTCGGATTGAAGGCTTGTCCGCGCTGCGTCGGGAGCGCACCTTGGGACGGCGCGATCTGCAGCGTCATGCGTTCGAAGCGGCCACCGAGCAGCACTTCCCACCGGCCGCGCCGGATCTTGTCGGTGAGGTAGGCGGCAGCCAGTGTGGTGGCGACCGTGTAGCCGTTGGTGGTGGCGGGATCGGGCGTTTCGGCGCCGGTGTCGGGCGCGACCTGTGCCTGGTAGTTGGCCAGCGCGCTGGTTTCCTGCTGGACGTCGATGCCCATGCCCCACTGGCCGGCATCGGCGGCGCGGGTCCAGTCGAGCGTGGCCTGGTCGAGCCGGCGCACGGCGCCGGTCGCGCCACGACCGGCGCTGGCGGCAAGCGCGGGAGCCGGGTCGTCTGCAGCGGACACGTCGCGGTAGGACTTGTCGACCAGGCTGCGGGTGCTGCTGTGCGCCAGTACCGCCTTCAGCACCGACCCCGCGCCCTGGCCGGTGTAGGTCGCACTGGCGTCCTGGTCCGACTGTCGGTTGGGGCCGGAAGACAGCCGGTGAAAAACCGTCTGCCCCGCTGCGGTGACATGAACGTTGCGCACATCGAGCCAGGGCCGCGAGCCGCGCTGGTTGTAATGCGCCGACACGCTCACGCTGTCGGTATCGGTGAGTGCGTAGTCGATGCCCACGCTGGCGCTGCGCACGATACGGCGCACGAACACCGCCGACGTCTGGCTGGTCGATTCCGACATGCCGTTCTGCGGATGGGTCGCGTCGGTCGTGGACTGGCGCCATTTCTGCGTGCCGTCCTGGCGATAGGCCACGCTGGCATGCACCCCGAGCTTGCCCGCTGTGATATCGCCCGCCGCGCCGGCATTCCACAAACCCTGGTCGGCCAGGCTGGCGCGCCACTGCCCATGGGCGCCAGGCTGGCGGTGGCGTTTCAGGACCAGGTTGACGATGGCGCCGCCGTTGGCGTCGTAGGCAGCCGACGGATTGGTGATCACCTCCACGCTGGCGATGTCGGCCCCGCGCATGGTCTGCAGCGCCACGGCGCGCTCGTCGCCGCTGAGCATTGCGCTGGGCTTGCCATCGACCAGCACCGTGACGTTGGGATTGCCCTTCACCGACAACTTGCCGTCGGCTGTCACCGACACTTCCGGCGTCGCTTGCAGCACGTCCTGCGCCGTGCCGTTCTGCGCCCGGGCCAGCGTGGCGACGTCCACCACGGTCTTGTCCACCTTCCTGATGACCGCCTCCCGCGGGGCCGTGATGGTCACGGTCTGGGTGGCCTCATCCTGCGCCTGCGCCTGCGCTGCCGGCATCGATACTGGCGCAAGCGCCGCCAGCAGCAATATCCCCGGCAGCGGCCGGCGCATTACAGCGACCGCTGCGCCAGTTCGTCGAGGAAGGCCGCGCGCGTTTTCGGACCCGCATAGCCCGCGCTCTGGACCGGGTACTGCATCAGCCGTGCAAACACCAAGGTGCGGCCGTCCCGGATGGTCCAGCCGACGAACCAGCCGATATTGTTGTCGCGGTCGGTGCGGCCGTCGGCCAGCTGTACCGGCGCAGTGCCGGTCTTGCCATGGACTTCCCAGCCGGCGGGCATGGCGTCGAGCTTGAGCAGGCGCGCGGTCGCCTCATAAGCGTGCGGCGACAGCGGCAGTTTGCGGTTGACCACCTTGCGCAGGAAGACCGTCTGCTCCTGCGGCGAGATGCGCAAGGTGGGCGACAGCTCGGACACTGCGACCGCTTCGGTCACCCCGGCCACGCTGGAGAGGTCGCGGTTGCCGTAATCGAAGGCCTGGACGTAGCCGCGCACGCTGGCTGCGCCCAGGCGCCTGGTCACCTGCTGCGAGTACCAGACGATCGATTCGCGTAGCCAGCCGGCAGGATCGGTGCCATGGCGCCAGGATGGATTGCTCGACGCATAGCTGGCCTTGTAGGGCAGGTACGGCGCATGGTCGTCGCGCAGCACGCCGCTGTCGAAGCCCATCAGGCTGATGGCGATCTTGAACGTGGACGCCGGCGTGACGCGCGCGTCGCAGGTACCCTCGCGCACCAGCGTGGCGCCGCTGGCGGCATCGACCATCACGGTGCAATCGATTACTGCCGGTGCTGCCGGTGCTGCAGCAAGCCTGGCATCGTTGACGGCCGGACTGGCCAGCAGCGGCCGCGGTTCGATCGCCGGGCCGGCCGCCTGCCACGCCAGCGCCGGCTGCAGCGCGAAGTTGGCCACCGCCACCGCTGCCAGGCTGGCCAGCGCAAGCGCGCGCGGCCAGGCGCCGCGTGCCGTGGCCGGCGTGCGAATCAGGCCGATGCGCGCGGCCAGCGTGCTCGTCCCCGCGCCGCCATCATGGGCACCGAACGCCAGCGCCATGCCGGCTGGCCGGTGCTGCCAGCGCAGTTGCGCCACCAGCGCTGCCGCATAGGCCTTGCGCTCGGCCGGCGGCCGGCCGCGCAGCACATCGCGGTCGCAGCCGAATTCCTGCGCCCAGCCCAGGCGGGCACCCAGCAAGCGCATGAACGGGTTGAACCAGAACAGGCTTTGCAGTACCAGCGCGGCCGCGCTCCAGTGCAGGTCGCGGCGCCGCCAGTGCGTCAATTCGTGCGCAACGATCAGGCGCTGCTGGAACACCTCGACCTCGCGCAGGTGGCGCGGCAGCAGCAGGCGCGGCCTGAACAAGCCCAGCAACATGGGCGACATCGGCACCTCCACCTCGATCACCGGCAGCGGCAATGCCTGCTGGTCCGGCGCAAGGCCGGCATGGTCGGCCCCGGTCAGCGCCCGGCCGCTGGCTGCCAGCGTGTCGAGCAGACGCTGGGCGCGCCACCAGCGCCACAGCGCGTGGGCCAGGCCCGACAGGTACAGCAGCAGCCAGGCGCGGCCCGCATCGCGCATCCAGGCCGATGCCGGCCGGTCGGCGGCGACCGCCACCAGGTCGGGCGCCGGACGCGTCGCTTCTGCAGCATGGGTCGCCGCCGCCGCAGCAGGCACGGCGGACGCCGGCGCCGCTTCCGGCTCGACGATCTCGATCAGCGGCAGTACGCGCAGGCTGTCGGACGGCGGCAGCAGCATCGCCAGGAACACGACCGCCACCGCCACCTGCGCACCGAGCCACAGCGACCGCTGCTGCGTCAGCACCGGCAGCCAGCGCCGGCACAGCAGGGCCGCGGCCCAGACCGCACAGCCGACCGCCAGCGAGCCGCCAGCGGCCAGCAGCAGGCGCGCCAGAGTCAGGTCCAGGTCGATGCCGGTATCGATGCCGCCGAAAATCATGGGGTGCTGCCCGTTTCGTCGGGCCACTGTTGCAGCAGTTGCTCGAGCTGGTCGAGCTCCTGTTCATCGACCAGCTTGCTGCCGGTGAACATCATGACCGGCAGCGGCGTATCGATCTCCATCACGCGCTTGCCGAAGTCGCGCGCAAAGGCAGCCAGGGTATCGACCTTCTCCAGCACCGCTTCGTACACCTGCACGCCATGCTTGACCTGCTGCGCCACCATGCGCTTTTCCAGCATCCGTTCGAGCGTCTTGCGGGTGGACGAGTACGACCAGCCCAGTTCTTCAGCAACATGCTCGTGCAGTTCGCGCGCACTCAGCGGCTGGTGGCGCCACAGGGCTTTGAGGAGGGTGAGTTCGGTGATGGAGGGGGTGGACATGACGGACCTGCGTTTGTGACGAAGGTATTCATGATGTGACATATGTCACACAAGGTCAAGTGCGGCGTGATTTTTTTGAGGATGTAGACGCAACACGTCATCGCGCTGGACCGGCTGCCAGCGTGTGATCGGACGGACGACATGCGCGCAAGGACTTGTGCGGCAGCGGCAAGAGGACCGACGATGCGCCATGTCGATAAGTGCATCGACGGAGCCAGGGTTGACAGCTGTGAAATGGCGCGGATGGGATGCCCGGGGCGGCTTTGCATCCTCCGGCCCAAGTGCATCATTTTTGAGCAATGCGTGCTATGATGGTCCCACCAGTAGCACCGCACAACGTCCCGTTCCAAATAATATTATGGCGAGCAATCCACAACGGCAAGGTAGTAGAGGGCCTGAGGCTTTCCAGGCGCTGGCCGAACGTCGCCTTGTCAAGCATGAGCCGGTTGCAAAGGCTTTGCGCTCAGCAGCGCCATCAATCGTTGATGAAATTATCTCCCTGGCATACATTCAGGTTGCTAAATGGGAGCAGGATTCCCTTTGCAGCAAGGATTACATTGCTGCCTGGCGGGAGCTGCTCAAAAGTCCTGCTGCCGCCGCCGCCGTCTTGGAGGAAAGATCCTCGCGCGCCGCTGCTCTACGCCAGAACTCGCCTTTCGTTGCCACTATCCGTAAGTTTCAGTCGCTAGCACATGCAGCGTGAGCACATCAGAATAGCGCTCAATGAAGCAAGCAAGCTTGGACCACACAAGGAATTTGTGGTGGCAGGAAGCTTGTCGGTTTTGGGACTTAAAGAAGTTCCACCTGAGATGATGTCGATGTCGATAGACATCGATTTCTTTCCCTTTCACGACCAATCCCACATTCACGACATCGCCGAGGCGCTGGGCGAGGATTCGGCCTTTCATGAAGCCCACGGGTACTTTCTCGATCCCATCGCCGCAGATGTGCTCGTGCTTCCCGCCGGCTGGATGGAGCGCATGGTGCTGTATGAATTCGGTGAACTTCGTATCTATTTTTTAGACGTCAACGATACGGCGGTCTCCAAGTACGTGCGAAGCGCAGACAATGACTTTCGCTGGATCGATGCCGGGCTACAATCCGGCCTCCTGGATCTGGACAAGATTGATGCTCGTTCGCAGTTTGGCGTTGATTATCCTGGCGACGACGACAGGCGGCGCATACGCAATGGCATCGCGGCCCACCGCGCCGCGATGAAGAATTCCGGTAGCTTGCGCATGGAACTGCTGGAGGCTCTGCGATCCCGTCCTGAGGTACGAATTGCCACGCTCATCGATGACGACTACGCGTACTCGGGACCGGTTCTATTTTCTTTGGATGACAGGGTAGTTCAAGAGGTGGAGCATGGCGTTGTGGTGATCCACGACAGCAGCGGCTGGAAGCGCCTGCCCGAAGTGGGGGAAATCTCCACGATTACCTACCGCGATGGCACTGCACTGCTTGAGCCAGGCGACCTTTAGTATTTGAAAGAGGATCCTGGCATGTTACAGGATTCAGCTGGAACTCTGATCCACGCCGAAGTTGAGGCCGTCGTCAATACCGTCAACACAGCCGGCGTCATGGGCAAGGGTTTCGCGTTGCAACTCAAGCAGGCCTACCCGGCTATGTTCCGCGCCCACGAAGGGGGCTGGGCAATGTCCTCAGCACTGGCATTGTAGTAAGTCTGCAAGTGCTTGATATCGTGGTGCCCCACCATGTCCTCTTGGGTAAAGAAGGTTGGAGTCTGAATTTTGGCAAAGGTTTTAGCATATTTTGGCAAAGCATCCGCCAAAAAGCCGTTTTACACCTGAGTTTGCCGCAAGAATAGACGTAAAAAAACCCGGAGATCCCCTATGAAGACGGTGATTTCCGGGTTTTTCGCGCGTTGGCTGAAACGCTAGCTGGTGCCGACTGCCGGTTTCGAACTGGCCACCTGATGATTACAAATCAACTGCTCTACCAAATGAGCTAAGTCGGCGAAACTTGTACGGGGCAGATTATACGCTATTTAATCCGCGTCAGGGTCGGGCGGCCGCCCTTGCGTGGCGGTTCGTCGTCGGGGGACGTCGGGTTGTCCGGCTTGGCGTCGGCGGCTGGGGCCGGGGCGATCGATGGCACCGAGGTGAGGACGGGGGCGCTCGGCTCGTCGGTGGCCGGTGACGGTTGCGGTGGCGGGGCGTCGGCGCCGAGTTGCGGTTCGAACGCCATGCCCTGGCCGTTTTCGTTGGCGTAGATGGCCATCACGTTGTTGACCGGCACGTAGATTTCGCGCGAGACGCCGCCGAAGCGGGCGTGGAAGCGGATCGCGTCGTTGTCCATTTTTAGGCCGGACGTGGCGCCGAAGCTGATGTTGAGGACGATTTCGCCTTTTTTCACGTATTCCATCGGGACCGTGGTCGCAGCATCGACCTTGACGGCCAGGTAGGGCGTATAGCCGCTATCGGTGCACCATTCGTAGATGGCGCGCAGCATGTATGGCTTGGTTGAGATTTCGGACATGGTCTTCCAGACTACGGTAACGCCCGGCGCGCAACTGCTGTGGGCAGATGGCGCGCCGGCGATCAACTATTGCAGCAATGAACACGGGGCGCCGCAGCGCCCGTGCTCAACGACGCATCACTTTTTCGGACGGGGTCAGCGCTTCGATATAGGCCGGGCGCGAGAAGATGCGCTCGGCGTATTTCATCAGCGGCGCGGCGGTCTTCGACAGTTCGATGCCGTAATGGTCGAGGCGCCACAGCAGCGGCGCGACTGCCACGTCCAGCATCGAGAACTCGTCGCCGAGCATGTACTTGTTCTTCAGGAACAGCGGCGCCAGCGTGGTCAGGCGGTCGCGGATTTCGGCACGGGCCTTGTCGTGGCTCTTGTCGTTGCCCTTGGCACGTTCGCTTTCCAGCACGTGCACGTGGACGAACAGCTCTTTCTCGAAGTTGAACAGCATCAGGCGCGCGCGCGCGCGCATCAGCGGATCGGCCGGCATCAGCTGCGGGTGCGGGAAGCGTTCGTCGATGTATTCGTTGATGATGTTCGATTCGTACAGGATCAATTCGCGCTCGACCAGGATCGGCACCTGACCGTACGGATTCATGGTCGAAATGTCTTCCGGCTTGTTGAACAGGTCGACGTCGCGTACTTCGAAGTCCATGCCTTTTTCAAACAGCACAAGGCGGCAACGTTGCGAGAAGGGGCAGGTAGTGCCCGAGTAGAGAACCATCATTTGTTATAGTTCCTTAGAAACAAAGGGGGCGAACCGTCGAACGGATCACCCCAGAACCGATTGCCCGCTCAGGCGGGCATCGCAAAAACAAGCGCCGGCATCTGTTCCGGCGCTCTCGATTATTTCACTTCTTTCCAGTACGACGCACTCAAGCGCCACGCCAGCAAGACAAACAGGGACAGGAACAAGATCACCACCACGCCCAGTTTCTTGCGGGTCTGCGCTGCAGGTTCCGCCATCCATTGCATGTAGCCGACCAGGTCGGCCACCGCATTATCGAATTCTAACTTACTCATGGTGCCCGGCGCGACTTGTTCGAAACCGTCGAACTGGTGAACCGTCTTGCCATGCTCGTGCGGATCAGGCACTTCCTTCGTCTTGATCTTCTGGATGCCTTGTAATTCCCACAACACGTGCGGCATCGCAGCGTTTTCCAGCACCCGGTTGTTCCAGCCGTTGGGCCGGTTGTCATCCCTGTAGAACGTGCGCAGATACGTGTACAGGTAGTCCGCGCCGCTGCCCGATCCCGATGCCTTGGCCCGCGCGATCACCGACAGGTCCGGCGGCACCGCACCGAACCATGCCTTGGCGTCCTTCGGATTCATCGACGTGGTCATCATCGCGCCCACTTTATCGGCGGTAAACAGCAGGTTGTCGCGGATCTGCGCCTCGGTCAGGCCCAGGTCCTTGAGGCGGTTGTAGCGCATCGAGGACGCATTGTGACAGTTCAGGCAGTAATTGACGAATAATTTTGCACCATGTTGCAGTGCGGCCATGTTATTCGAACGGTCAGGGGCCTTATCGTAAGGGAAACTCGCTTCGTTGGCCAGCACCAGCGCCGGCACCAGGGCCAGCGCGGCCAGCAGTTTCTTCGCAAAATTCATGTCGGTGTCCTTTAGGTACGGAGAGTCAGCGGCTCAGTGCGGGTGGAACACCACGCGGTCCGGCACTTTCTTGAACTTGCCCATCGTGCTCCACCACGGCATGAACAGGAAAAAGCTGAAGTACAACAGGGTGCACACTTGCGAAATGATGGTGCCGACCGGCGTCGGCGGCAGCGTGCCGAGCACGCCCAGCGTGATGAACGCGATGAAGAACACCGCGTACACGTATTTGTGCCAGGTCGGGCGATAGCGGATCGACTTCACCAGCGAGTGGTCGAGCCACGGCATGAAAGCGAGCACCACCACCGAGCTGCCGAAGAACACCACGCCCCAGAACTTGGCGTCGAGCACCTGCGGCAGCATGCCGAAGATGGCCATCAGCGCCACCACGGCGATGATGATCTTGGTCACCAGCGACAGGCGCGACTTGAGCCAGATGAACACCGTGTAGGCCGCCACAAAGCACATCAGCACCCACATGAAGTCGGCGGTGGTGGCGCGCAGCACCGAGTAGAACGGCGTGAAATACCAGGTCGGGGCGATGTGCAGCGGGGTCTTGAGCGAGTCGCCGGGCAGGAAGTTGTTGTACTCGAGGAAGTAGCCGCCCATTTCCGGCGCGAAGAACACCACGCAGCTGAAGATCAGCAGGAACACCGACACGCCGAACAGGTCGTGCACCGTGTAATACGGGTGCGATGGAATCGAGTCGAGCGGGTGGCCGTCCGGTCCCAGGTGGTCTTTGACCTCGATGCCGTCCGGATTGTTGGAGCCGATTTCGTGCAGTGCGATCAGGTGGGCTGCCACCAGGCCCAGCAGCACCAGCGGGATGGCGATCACGTGGAAGGCGAAGAAGCGGTTCAGGGTGGCGTCCGACACCACGTAGTCGCCGCGGATCCACAGCGACAGGTCGGGACCGATGACGGGAATCGCACCGAACAGGTTGACGATCACCTGGGCGCCCCAGTACGACATCTGGCCCCATGGCAGCAGGTAGCCGAAGAACGCTTCGGCCATCAGGCACAGGAAGATGGCGAAACCGAACAGCCAGATCAGCTCGCGCGGCTTGCGGTACGAACCGTACAGCAGCGCCCGCGTCATGTGCAGGTAGATGATGATGAAGAAGGCCGAGGCGCCGGTCGAGTGCATATAGCGCACCAGCCAGCCCGACGGCACTTCGCGCATGATGTATTCGACCGAGGCGAACGCCAGGTTGGCGTCCGGCTTGTAGTGCATGGTCAGGAAGATGCCGGTGACGATTTGCAGCACCAGCACCAGCATGGCCAGCGAACCGAAGATGTACCAGACATTGAAGTTTTTCGGCGCGTAGTACTTGCCCCACTGGTCGTTCCACAGCTTGGACAGCGGGAAACGGTCATCGATCCAGCCCAGCGCTCTGCGCGAAGCCGGCGCATTGGCCGGCAGTTTGGTTTCCTTGAATGCCATGGCTTAGGCCTCGCCTTTCTCGTCCTTGCCGATCACCAGCTGGGTGGCGGAGAGGAACATGTAGCGCGGCACTTGCAGGTTGTCGGGCGCCGGCTTGTTCTTGAACACGCGGCCGGCCATGTCGAACGTGGAGCCGTGGCAGGGGCACAGGAAGCCGCCTTCCCAGTCGTCGGGCAGCGACGGCTGCGGACCGGGCTGGAACTTGGAGGAGGGCGAGCAGCCGAGGTGGGTGCAGATGCCGACCGCGACCAGGATTTCGGGCTTGCGCGAGCGCCATTCGTTGCGGGCGTACTCGGGCGTGAATTCGTCGGGATTGCGTTTCGACTCGGCGTCGGCCACCTTGTCATCGGTTTTCTTGAGGGAGGCGATCATTTCCGGCGTGCGCTTGAGCACCCAGACCGGTTTGCCGCGCCATTCGACGGTGATCATCTGGCCCGGGCCAAGGGCGGCAATATCGACCTCGACCGGCGCACCGGCCGCCTTGGCCCGTTCCGACGGCTGGAAGGTGGATACCAGCGCCCCGGCCGTGGCCAGTCCTGCCACGCCGCCCACCGCGCCCGTCGCAACGAGCAGGGTGCGGCGACCTGAATCGATCTGTTTTTCATTACCCATGCTTACCCCAATCTGTCAAAGTGCCAACAAAAGTCCACCTGCCGATCAGCGCGTATGCTCCGGAAAAACGATCCAGCGCCGAGCACTCGTGTGTTTTATGCAACCATAAAAATTATAAGGCGGGACACATCCACGCGGTGAAAAGTGTTCTGAAAGCATATTTCGCCGGCGCGCTGCCCGGCAGCGTCCGTTTCCGCTCGTGAAAGCGCGCGATTGAATCGTCCCCTGTTGTTGATGTTATCGAGTCAGCGGGTGCCAACAGATCAAACTTAAACCAATTCCTTGTCGGTGTGTGCAAACGGCAAGGGTGTTTGGAATCCAATTGAAAAAATAGTATGATCGTCAGGCAGTTTTGTAAACAAAAGACCACATGTGGAGGAATAAAACTATGGCAATGATGAAAGAATTCAAAGAATTCGCGATGAAGGGCAATGTGGTCGATCTGGCTGTCGGTGTGATCATCGGCGGGGCCTTCGGCAAGATCGTCGATTCCCTCGTCACCGACATCATCATGCCCCCGATCAGCAAGCTGTTTGGCGGCCTCGATTTCGCCAGTTATTACATCCCGCTCAACGGCCAGGCCTACAATCTGACGCTGGCCGAAGCCAAGAAGCTCGGCGCGGTGTTCGCCTACGGTAACTTCGCCACCATCCTGCTCAACTTCCTGATCCTGGCCTTCGTGATCTTCCAGATGGTGCGCCTGATGAACCGTGCGCGCCAGCGGCTCGAGAAGCCCGCTGCCCCGGCCGCGCCGCCGCCGACGCCGGAAGACATCGTGCTGCTGCGCGAGATCCGCGATGCACTGAAAAACGATCAACGCAAGAATGATCAACTCAAGAATTAACGAGGACGCCCGCCCGGCGGGTTGAATTATGCGACGACTCTGGTTGTTGTTTGCGCAAACGGTCACCGTCGCGCTGGCACTGTATTTTGTCTATACGGCGGTGGTTTCCGACCGCGCCGCCCCCGTGCGCCTGCAGCAGATGGGCAGCGCCGAGCGGCCCGCGCCGATGCTCGAAGCGGGCCCGTCGAAACCGCCGGCGCTGGCCAGCGGTTCGTACCGCAACGCTGCTGCGCGCGCCATGCCGGCGGTGGTCAACATCATCACCAGCAAGCGGCCCAAGCGCAGCAAGCACCCGTTGATGAAAGACCCGTTCTTCAAGCGCTTCTTCGGCGACGAAGGCGACGACGAGGATTCCAGCCTGGGCTCGGGCGTGATCGTCTCGGCCGAAGGCTACATCCTGACTAACAACCACGTGGTCGAAGCGGCCGACGAGATCGAGGTGATGCTGGCCGACGGCCGCAAGGCTGCCGCCAAGGTGGTCGGCACCGATCCCGAAACCGACCTGGCCGTGATCAAGATCGCGCTGACCAAGCTGCCCGTGATCGTGCTGGGCCAGGCCGAGCAGGCGCAGGTCGGCGACGTGGTGCTGGCCATCGGCAACCCGTTCGGCGTCGGCCAGACCGTCACCATGGGCATCATCTCCGCGCTGGGCCGCAACAACCTGCACATCAACCATTTCGAGAACTTCATCCAGACCGACGCGGCGATCAACTTCGGCAACTCGGGCGGGGCGCTGGTCGATACCCATGGCAACCTGCTGGGGATTAATTCGGCCATCTATTCGCAGTCGGGCGGCTCGGTCGGCATCGGCTTCGCCATCCCGATGAGCACGGCCAAGACGGTGATGGAAGCGATCATCAAGTCCGGTCACGTGGTGCGTGGCTGGATCGGCGTGGAAACCCAGGACATCACGCCGGAACTGGCGCGCAGCTTCAGCCTGCCGCGCCAGAGCGGCGCCATGATCGCCGGCGTGGTGCGCAACGGCCCCGCCTACAAGGGCGGCGCGCGCCCCGGCGACATCCTGCTGTCGGTGGACGGCAAACCGGTCAGCGACACCAACGGCATGCTCAACCAGATCGCGCAGCTGGTGCCGGGCGAAAAAGCTAAAATGACGGTCCTGCGCAAGAGCCGCGAAACCACGCTCGACGTCGTCGTCGGCAAGCGCCCGCCCCCCAAATAAGGTTCAGCACCACCCATGCATTTACGCGATCTGACGCAATTTTTGCGCGAACTGGCGGAGAACAACAACCGCCCCTGGTTCGTGATGAACAAGCCGCGCTACGACATCCTGCGCGAAGAATTCCTGCAGGTGGTGACCGAGGTGATCGGTGAGCTGGGCAAGTTCGATCCGGCGGTCAAGTTCAGCAACCCGAAAAAAGCGATGTTCCGCATCAACCGCGACGTCCGCTTCGCGCACGATAAAAGCCCGTATAAAACCCGCTTCTCGGCCGCGGTGGCGCCGAACGACATGCGCCGTCCCAGCAAGGCCGGCGGTCCCACCTATTACCTGCAGATCGACGGCTCGGGCCGGATGCTGTTCGGCGCCGGCGAATACATGCCGCCGCCCGGGCGCCTGAAGGCGCTGCGCCAGCACATGGTCGACGATGCGGCCGGCTTTCGCAAGGTCTTGAAGAACAAGCAGCTCAAGTTGCGCTTTGGCGATATCCGTGACGAAGGCAAGCTGATGCGCCCGCCCAAGGGATTCGATCCCGAACACGAACACATCGAGTACATCAAGCTGAAAAGCTTCTTCATCTGGACCGAGATCGATGTGCCGCTGAACCAGCCGGAGTTGCTGGTGCCGCTGCTGGCCGGCGGCTTCAAGGATGCGCTGCCGCTGGTCGAGTGGATGCGCGGCGCGAAGGAAGACGTCGTCGAGGAATAGGCGGCGCTAGCGCAGCACCTGCTCGTCGCGCGGGTCGCGCGCCAGCAGGCGCAGCACCATCGCTTGCGGCTGGTCGCCGTCGAACAGTACGCCGGCCACCGCGTTGGTGATCGGCATGTCCACGCCCATGCGTGCTGCCAGCTCGCGCACGGCTTTGGCGCAGGGCACGCCTTCTGCCACGTGACCGAGTTCCTGGACGATGGTGTCGAGCGCCTTGCCTTGCGCCAGCGCCAGGCCGACGCGGCGGTTGCGCGACAGGTCGCCGGTGCAGGTCAGGATCAGGTCGCCCATGCCGGTCAGGCCCATGAAGGTTTCGGCCTGGCCGCCGAGCGCGGTGCCAAGGCGGGTGATTTCGGCCAAGCCGCGCGTGATCAAGGCGGCGCGCGCGTTCAAACCCAGGCCCAGGCCGTCGGCCACGCCGGTGGCGATCGCCAGCACGTTTTTCACGGCGCCGCCCACTTCCACGCCCACCAGGTCGGCGCTCGAATACACGCGCACATTACCGCCGTGCACGGCCGCCACCACGCTGTCGCGCAGCTGGGGCGAGGTCGATGCGATGGTCAGCGCGCACGGCAGGCCGCGCGCCACTTCCTGCGCGAACGACGGGCCGGACAGGGCGCCGCCGGCCACGGCGTCACCGAGTTCCTCGCGCACGATCTGGTGCGGCAGCAGGCCGGTGTCATATTCGAAGCCCTTGCACAGCCAGACCACGTGGGCGATGTTGTAGGGTTTTAACTGTTTCAGCAGCGGCCGCAGGCCGGCGACCGGGCAGGCCGCAATCAGCAGGCCGTCGGCGCCGGCGGCATGGGCCAGCGCGGCGTCGAAATCGGCGGCCACGTGCAGCCGCTCGGGGAAGCGGTGGCCAGGCAGGTAGTCGGTGTTTTCGCGGGCCGCGCCCATCGCGTGCAGGGCGGCGCCGTTGCGACCCCACAGCAGCACGTCGTGGCGCTGGGCCAGGGCCATGGCCACGGCCGTGCCCCAGGCGCCGGCGCCCAGCACGGTGACCTGGCGGGTGCCGGCCACGCTGCCGGCAACGGCGGTATGCGGGACGGGGCTCATACGCCCCAGATGTCGGCGTTCTTGACGTAGCCGGTGGCGCCGTCCTTGTGGCGCACCTTGAGCCAGCCGCCGGCGGCAGTGTCGAGCACTTCCAGCAGCACGCCCTTGTCGGCAATGAAGGCCGCCGTGGCGGCGTCGTCCGGGGAGCTGCGGACTTTGAGGTTGGCGGCGCGCACGATGACGTTGCGCTTGCCGGTGAGATTCTTGGCTTCGGTCCAGGCCATGTCGCCGTTCAGGTCGCGGACCTTGATCCATTCGCCATAGGTCAGCACCACTTCGAGCGGGGCGCCGCGCGGCACCACGAACAGCTTGCCGCCCTTGGTCGACGGCGCGTCGTACAGCACCGCAGGCGCGGCGCCCACCGTTTTGAACTCGGATGCCTGGCTGGCGGCAGCGGCCAGCGTCATGGCCAGCGCGGCGATCAAACGGAGAGAGGTCATTGCTTGCCTTGTCTGGAAACCTCGAACGCCGCGCGCGGCGGGTTCGAGGTCCGGTTGGTTACTTAGTGCGTGGTGGTGCTGTCGGCAGCCGGTGCGGCAGCAGCGGCGTCGGCCACGGCTTGCAGGCGCTGCTGGTAGAACACTTCGAAGTTGATTTCTGCCAGGTGCACGGGCGGGAAGCCGGCACGGGTGATCACGTCGGCGATGTTGGCGCGCAGGTACGGATACACGATGTTCGGGCAGCCGATGCCCAGCAGCGGGTCCAGCTGGTCGGCTGGAATGTTGCGGGCTTCAAAGATGCCGGCTTGCTTGCCTTCGACCAGGAAAGCGACCTTGTCTTTGACCTTGGCGGTGACGGTGATGGTCACGGTCGATTCGAAGATGCCTTCCGCCAGCGGCTCGGCGCCCACGTCCAGGGCCACCTCGATGCTCGGCGCTTCCTGTTCCAGGAAAATAGCTGGCGAGTTCGGTTGTTCCAGCGACATGTCTTTCAGGTAGACGCGTTGGATTTGAAATACTGGTTGCAGATTTTCTTCAGACATGGAGCGCTTTCGTTATGGTGAATAAGAACGGCCTCGGCCATTCAATATAAGTTGTGCTTGGTATGGGCAATGCTGCGGCTCAAATCAACGCGAAGACAATTGTATCAAAACCGCCATCATCAACGGGACTTTCTGGCCCTGTCACGGCGGCGTCAGCCGTTGAGCAGCGCCGTCAGCTTGCCGGCCTGGTCCAGCGCGTGCAGGTCGTCGAAGCCGCCGACATGGGTGTCGCCGATGTAAATCTGCGGCACGGTGCGGCGGCCGGTTTTTTCCATCATCAGCATGCGTTGCTGCGGATCGAGGTCCACGCGGACTTTTTTCAGGTCGGTCACGCCCTTCGATTCCAGCAGCCGCTCGGCGCGGATGCAATACGGGCATACGGCGGTGGTGTACATCGTCACTTCGGCAGTCATCATGCTTCCTTCCAGTTATTTGGCCGGTGTTTTCACCAGCGATTTTGCCGGCGACGGCTTGGTCAGCGGCAGGTTGGCCTTTTTCCAGGCATCGATGCCGCCATCGAGGATCACCACGTCGGTAAAACCGGCCTTGGTGAGCTTGCTGGCGGCTGCAGAGGCGCGCATGCCGCCGGTCTGGCACACGACCACCACGGTCTTGCTCTTGAATTTGTCCAGTTCGGCCTTGCGCTGGTCGAATTCGGCAAACGGGATGTTCTTCGCGTCCGGCAGATGGCCAAGCGTGAAGTCTTTCTGCTCGCGGACATCTACAATGGTGGCCTTGCTGCGATTAATCAAGAGCGTCACGTCGGCCGGGTTGGCGCGCTTGCCGCGCTGGGTCAGCATCGGGAACAGCAGGGCGCCGCCGGACACGAGCACCACGGCGATCAGGAAAATATTGTCAATGAAGAATTTCACAGGGTTCCAATGGTTTAAATGAATCCGCGCATTATAAAATAGAAGCAGCGATCAATCCTTCCCACTTTATTTACTCTCTCTGAAGATCATTCACATGTACAAAATCGTATTCATGCGCCATGGCGAATCCACCTGGAACCTGTCGAACCGCTTTACCGGCTGGACCGACGTCGATCTGACCGAGAAGGGCATCAACGAAGCCAGGGCGGCCGGCAAGGTGCTCAAGGAATCCGGTTACACCTTCGACCTGGCCTACACCTCGGTGCTCAAGCGCGCGGTGCGCACGCTGTGGCTGGCGCTGGACGAAATGGACATGATGTACCTGCCGATCAAGAACGACTGGCGCCTGAACGAGCGTCACTACGGTGCGCTGCAGGGCCTGGACAAGGGCGAGACCGCCGCCAAGTACGGCGACGAGCAGGTGCTGGTCTGGCGCCGCAGCTACGACACGCCGCCCCCGGCGCTGGAAGCGACCGACGACCGCGTCTCGTACAACGATCCGCGCTACGCCGGCCTGTCGAAAGATCAGATCCCGCTGACCGAATGCCTGAAGGACACCGTGGCGCGCGTGGTGCCGGTCTGGGACGAAGAGATCGCCCCGGCCATCCGCGCCGGCAAGAAGATCATCATCTCGGCCCACGGCAACAGCCTGCGCGCACTGATCAAGATGCTTGACGGCATCAGCGACGACGCTATCGTCGGCCTCAACATTCCAAACGGCCAGCCGCTGGTCTACGAACTCGATGCCGACCTGAAACCGATCCGCCACTACTACCTCGGTGATGCCGACGCCATCGCGGCCGCCCAGGCAGCCGTGGCCAACCAGGGCAAGGCCAAGTAATTTGTCTTCTTTTATGTCTAGTGTCCATCGCTGGCGCGGCGTGTCGGCCGCGCTGCTGGTGACGGCGGCGCTGGCGGCATCGGCCCCGGCCGCCCACGCCGCCAGCGCCAAGCCCACCGAGCGCAGCAAGCAAAAGGCGCTGGCCGAGGCCGAACGCGCCGGCCTGCAGCAAAAACTCACGGCCCTCAAGAAAGACATCGGCAAGACCGAAAGCGCGCGCGAGGACGCGGCCGACACGCTGGCCGAATCGGAAGCGGCGATCTCGGACGCCAACCGCGCCCTGCGCGACCTGCAGCAGGAGCAGGCCGACACCAACAGCAAGCTGACCGCGCTCGGCACCGAACGCGCGCGCCTGAGCGCCACCGTCAAGGACCAGCAGCAGCAACTGGCGCAGATGCTGCGCCAGCACTACGTGGCCGGCAACGAGGACCGCATCAAGCTGCTGCTCTCCGGCGACAACCCGAACCGCATCAACCGCGACCTGCAGATGCTGTCATACGTGTCGCAGGCCCAGGCCAAGCTGCTCGAACGCCTGCGCGCCAGCCTGAAGGCGGTCGAAGACAACCAGGCCGCGACCCAGAACGCGAAGGACGAGCTGGGCGAGATCGCCCAGGAACAACTGCAGCAAAAGAACAAGCTGGAGCAGGAAAAGGCCCGCCGCGCGGCGCTGCTGGCCCAGCTTTCGAGCAAGCTGGTGGCCCAGCGCAAGGAAGCCGGCAACGTCGAGCGCGACGAACAGCGCCTGGGCGGCCTGGTCACGCGCCTGAACAAGCTGATCGAGGAGCAGGCGGCCGCTGCCGCTGCCGAGAAGCGGCGCCAGGAGCAACTGGCTGCCGCCCGCGCTGCCGCCAAGGCCAAGGCCGAGGCAGAGCAGCGCGCGCTGGCCAAGGCCCGCGCAGCCGAGGCCGAGCGTCAGCGCCTGGCGCGCGCAGCGGCGGCCGCCGCCGCAGCCAAAGCGGCCAACACGGCCAGCACCGGTAAGTCGGGCACCATCAAGCCGGTGCCGGAACCTGCGCCAGCACCGGCGCCGGCCCGGCCCGATCCGATCGACGCCGACGAACCGAAAGTGGCGGCCACGCCGGTGCCGCCCGAGCCGAAAGAAGTCAAGGAACCGAAAGAAGCGCCGGCCAAGGCAGCCGATATCGCGCTGGCGCCAGCTGCGCCGGCCGGTGCCTTTGCCAGCCTGAAAGGGCAGATGCGCGCGCCCGTCAGCGGCCGCGTGGCGGCCCGTTTCGGCAGCAAGCGCGGCGACGGTCCGGCCTGGAAGGGCGTGTTCATCAAGGCGCCGGAAGGGGCCGAGATCCACGCCGTGGCCGGCGGCCGCGTGGTGTTCGCCGAATGGCTGCGCGGCTTCGGCAACCTGATCATCGTCGATCACGGCAGCCAGTACATGAGTATTTACGGCAATAACCAGTCGCTGCTCAAGCGTCCCGGCGACGTGGTCAAGGCCGGCGACGCCATTGCCAGCGTGGGCAACAGCGGTGGCAACGAGGAATCGGGTCTATACTTCGAGCTTCGCCTGCGCGGCGCGGCGTTCGATCCGTCGGGATGGGTAAAGTTCTAGGCGCAGTTCTGGTGTTAACCTCATGCGGGAATCAATGGCAAACAAGCTCAAGAGTATCAGTCTGATCGGTATCGGCATGGTGGCAGGCGTTGCCGCCTCCCTGCAATTTTCCGCCATTGCACAGAAGGTCACCGGGGCGCCGCTGCCGCTGGCCGAGTTGCGCCAGCTGTCCGACGTATTCGGGTTGATCAAGACCGACTACGTGGAACCGGTGGACGACAAGAAGCTGCTCACCGACGCCATCGCCGGCATGGTGTCGTCGCTCGATCCGCATTCGGTGTATCTGGACAAGCGGGCGTTCCGCGAAATGCGCGAAACCGTGGCCGGCAAGTTCGTCGGCATCGGCGTCGAAGTAAGTGCCGAGGACGGCTACATCAAGGTGGTCTCGCCGATCGAGGACTCGCCCGCGTTCAAGGCCGGCATCAAGGCCGGCGACCTGATCACCCGCATCGACGGCACGCCGATCAAGGGCATCAACCTCGACGAGAGCGTGAAAAAGATGCGCGGCGAACCGGGCTCCAAGGTCACGCTGACGCTGACCCGCAAGGACGAGGACAAGCCGCAGACCTTGACCATCGTGCGCCAGGAAATCCGCGTGCAGAGCGTCAAGGGCAAGATCATCGAGCCCGGCTACGCCTGGTTGCGCATCGCGCAGTTCCAGGAACCTACGCTGGGCGACATGGTCAAAAAGATCAACGAGCTGTATGCCAAGGAGCCGCAACTGAAGGGCCTGGTGCTCGACTTGCGCAACGACCCGGGCGGCGTGGTGCCGGGCGCCATCGGCGTCTCGGCCGCCTTCCTGCCGCGCGACGCGGTGGTGGTGTCCACCAACGGCCAGCTGGCAAGCGCCAAGGAAACCTTTTATGCGCGGCCCGAGTTTTATGCGCAGGGCAGCAAGAGCGATCCGCTGGCCCGGCTGCCGGCCGGCATCAAGGAGGTGCCGATCGTGGTGCTGGTCAACGCCGGTTCGGCGTCGGCCTCCGAAATCGTCGCCGGTGCGCTGCAGGATTACCAGCGCGCCACCATCCTGGGCACGCAAACCTTCGGCAAGGGCTCGGTGCAGACGCTGCGCCAGCTGACCGCCGATACCGCCGTCAAGATCACCACCGCGCGCTACTACACGCCGAAGAACCGGGCGATCCAGGCGCGCGGCATCGTGCCCGACCTGATGGTCGATGAAACCGCCGACGGCGACGGCTTGAACAGCCTGCGCATGCGCGAATCGGACCTGCAGAAACACCTGGGCAACGACAAGGATCCGGCTGCCGAAGCAGCCGAGCAGAAGGCGCTCAACGCGCGCCGCGACGGCCTCGAGGAAGCGCAGCGCCTGACCGCGCTGGCGAAAAAGACCAAGCCGGTCGAATTCGGCAGCAAGGACGATTTCCAGCTGATGCAGGCATTGAACCATTTCAAGGGCTTGCCGGTCCAACTGTCGAAGGTCGAGCCGAAAGAAGCGCCAGGCGCGGCCGGCGGCGCGTCCACGTCCGATCTGAAGCCGGGCGCCAAACCCGGCAAACCGGTGGACAAGTCCGGCCAGTCCGGCGGCAAATCAGGCGGCCAGCCGGGCGACGACGCGACCAACGGCTCGACCGGCAAGCCGAAAGACAAGCCGACTAACAGCCCGACCGGCACGCCGACCAACGGCCCGACCGGCAAGCCGACCAATAGCCCGACCGATAGGCCGACCGACAAGTCAACCGACAAGCCAACGACCGACAAGCCAACCGGCAATCCAGGCAGCAATCCGGGCAGCAAACCGGCCGACAAGCCGCTGCAGCTGCCCGCGCCCAGGCCGGAAGCTGCGGCGCCCCAGGCGGTCCAACCATCGCAACCCGAGCCGGCCGCGCATTGAACGGCTGGCGGCCGAACATGAACGACGAGCAACTGCTGCGCTATTCGCGCCACATCCTGCTGGACCAGATCGGCATCGAGGGCCAGCAACGGCTGCTGGCGTCGCACGCGCTGGTGATCGGCGCCGGCGGCCTCGGCTCGCCGGCCGCCATGTACCTGGCCTCGGCCGGCGTGGGCCGCATTACCATCGTCGATGACGATGTCGTCGATCTGACCAACCTGCAGCGGCAAATCGCCCATACCACCGGGCGCGTGGGGCAGGCCAAGGCGCTGTCGGCCCGCGCCACCATGGCCGACATCAATCCCGAGATCACCATCACCGCGCTGACCGAGCGGGTGGACGATGCGCGCCTGGCGCAGCTGGTGGCCGCCAGCGACGTCGTGCTCGACTGCACCGACAATTTCGCCACCCGCCATGCCGTCAACCGCGCCTGCGTGGCGCAGCGCACGCCGCTGGTGTCGGGCGCGGCGATCCGCTTCGACGGCCAGGTCAGCGTGTTCGATCCCCGCAGCGGCGCGCAGCCCTGTTACGCCTGCCTGTTCCCGCCAGACCAGCCGGGCGTGAGCAACGATGTCGATGTTGCCTGCGCGACCATGGGCGTGTTTGCGCCGCTGGTGGGCGTGGTCGGCGCCATGCAGGCAGCCGAGGCCCTGAAGCTGCTGATGGGCGTGGGCCAGTCGCTGGCCGGACGGCTGCTGATGCTCGACGGCCTGCACATGGAATGGACCAGCATTGTCGTCGCCCGCAACGATCACTGCCCCGTCTGCGGGCAGCCATCATAACGATTACCCGCAATTACCCGGAGAACCGCCATGCCGAAACGTTTGTTCACGCTGCGCCTGCCGCTGGCCCTGGCCGCCGCCCTGCTGGCCCACGGCGCCCACGCCGCCAGCACCACCAGCTACGTCATCCTCAACGAGAGCAACAAGCAGATGGGCGAACAGGTGGTCGAGCGTGGCGACGACGGCCGCACCACTGTGCGCTTCACGTATAAAAACAACGGGCGCGGTCCCGAGCTGACCGAACAGTTCCGGGTCGGCCCCGACCTCCTGCTGACCGATTACCAGGTCAAGGGCAACTCCACGTTCGGCGCCGTGGTCGACGAGCGCTTCACCCGCCAGGGCAACGTGGCCGAGTGGACCACGACCTCGGACCGGGGCCGCGCCACGCTGGCAGCGCCGGCCAACTACGTGCCGCTCAACAGTTCGTTCGAAACGGTGTCTGCCGCCATCACCGCGCTGGCCGCGTCGAAAGACGGCAAGATCGCGCTGCTGCCCACCGGCACCCTGTCGCAGACCAGGCTGGACACGGCGCAGGTAACCAGCGCCCAGGGCGAGAAGCAGACCGTGCAGCTGCTGGCGCTGACCGGCATCGGCTTGTCGCCGGCATTCTACTGGGCCACCACCGGCGACAAGCCGCGCCTGTTCGCAGTGATCATCCCGGGCTTTCTGTCGATGCTCGAACCGCAGTGGCAGGACGCCATTGCCGACCTGGCGCAGCGCCAGAAGGCGGCCGAGGCGCAGATGCTGACCGACGTCGCCAGCCGGCTGCAGCACCCGCTGGGCGGCCTGACCGTGGTGCGCAATGCCCGCATCTTCGACAGCGACCGCGCCACCGTGGGCCAGCCGTCGGACATCTACCTGCTGCGCGGGCGCATCACCGCCGTGTTGCCGGCCGGTTCGCCCACGCGCGCGGCCAACAACATCATCGACGCCGGCGGCCGCATCGTGCTGCCGGGCCTGTTCGACATGCACGGCCACGTCGATCGCTGGTCCGGCGCGCTCAACCTCTCCACCGGCGTCACCAGCGTGCGCGACATGGGCAACGACAATGCCCAGCTGCAGGCCATGCTCGACGAGACCGCTGCCGGCAAGCTGCTGGCGCCGCAGGTGGTGCCGGCCGGCTTCGTGGAGGGCGAAAGTCCGTACAGCGCCAGCGGCGGCTTCCTGGTCAGGGACCTGGAAGGGGCGAAGAATGCGGTGGACTGGTACGCCCAGCGCGGCTATCCGCAGCTGAAGATCTATAACTCGTTCCCGAAAGACATCCTGAAGGACACGGTGGCGTACGCCCACAGCCGCGGCATGCGCGTCTCGGGCCACGTGCCGGCCGGGCTGCGCGCCCAGCAGGCGCTCGACGCCGGCTACGACGAGATCCAGCACATCAACCAGGTGATGCTGAACTTCTTCGTCAAGCCCGATACCGAAACCCGCAACCTGAACCGCTTCGTGCTGCCGGCCGAGAAAGTGGCCGACCTCGACCTCAACGCCAAGCCGGTGCAGGACTTCCTGGCGCAACTGGTCAAGAAGCAGATCGCGATCGATCCGACCCTGTCGGCGTTCGCCTTCATCCAGCAGCGCGACGGCGACGTCAACGAACCGTATGCCGATTTTGCCGACCACATGCCGCCCGACGTCAAGCGCAGCTTCTCGGTCGGCACCATGAAGATCCCGGCCGACAAGGCGCAGCGCTATGCGAAGTCGTACGCCAAGATGGTCGAGTTCGTCGGCATCATGTACCGCGCCGGCGTGCCGATCGTGGCCGGCACCGACGACGTGCCCGGCTTTACCCTGCACTCGGAGCTGGCGCTGTTGGTCAAGGCCGGCCTGAGCCCGGCGCAGGCGCTGCAGGTGGCCACCCGCAACGGCGCCCGCTACACGCGCACCAGCAACGACCGCGGCAGCATCACGCCCGGCAAGCTGGCCGACCTGGTGCTGGTCGATGGCGATCCGACCAACGATATCCGCGACCTGCGCAAGGTGTCGGCCGTGATCACGCGCGGTGTGATCGTGTACCCGAACCAGATCGACGCCGCGCTCGGCATCAGGTCGTTCGTGACCACGCCGCCGCCCGTGGTGCAGCAATCGGCGCTCGCTGCCAGTGCCGGCCAGACCATGGGCGGCGGCAACGACGGCGCGCTGCAGCGGATCGAGGGCAGCGCGCGCAAGCACGACTGAGCGTCAGGCCCGGTGACAAGTGGTCAACGCTGTGCAATGACCGGCGCCGGTGCGCAAAAATCGTGGCCGCAATCCGTTCGGCGAGCGTATTTCGGCCTTATACTCTGCACTCACTAATTATTGCACCAGATTATGAAAAAGTTATCGTTCCCCCGACGCGCAGCCCGTGGCTTCACCCTGATCGAGATCATGGTGGTGGTGGTGATCATGGGCGTGCTGGCCGCGCTGGTCGTGCCCAAGCTGCTCAGCCGTACCGGCGAATCGAAGGTTGCCGCTGCCAAGGTGGACATTGCCACCATCATGCAGGCACTCAAGTTGTACAAGCTCGACAACCAGCGCTACCCGACCACCGAGCAGGGCCTGCAGGCGCTGCGCGAGAAGCCGACCAGCGGCCCGGCCGCCAACGGCTGGAAAGCAGGCGGCTACCTCGAGAAGACCCCGAAAGATCCGTGGGGCGCGCCGTACCAGTACCTGTCGCCCGGTGTGAAGGGCGAGGTCGACGTGTATTCGCTGGGCGCCGACGGCCAGCCGGGCGGCACCGGCGAAGATGCCGACATCGGTTCGTGGGACGAGTAAGCCGGCGTCACGAGTCACGAGCAACATTAAGGATATCGCCCATGGGAGCGGGCCGCGCGCGGGGTTTCACGCTGATAGAACTGCTGGTGGTGATGGTCATTTTCGGCATCACCCTGGGGATGGTCTCGCTCAACGCCATGCCGGACCAGCGCCAGACCGTGCGCCAGGAAGCGCAGCGCATCGCGCTGCTGCTGCAGATGGCACGTGACGAGGCGATCGTGCGCAACCGCCTGGTGGCGTTCGAAGCGGGCAGCGACGGCTACCGCTTCTTGATCCGCAACGGCCGCCAGTGGGACGTGGCGGTGCAGGACGACCTGCTGCGCGCGCGCGAATTCAAGCGCGGTCCCTACACCCTGCTGCTCGACCCGCAGCCCAATGTCCAGGACGGCCAGATGCGCATCGTGTTCGGCCGCGAACCGGTGGACAAGCCCTTTGTGCTGACCATGGCCAGCAACGACGGCGCCAGCGTGGCCATCCGCGCCGACGGCGTCGGTCACTTCACGGTGGAATGACCATGCACCATCGTGCCCGCAGCGCCGGATTTACCCTGCTCGAAGTGCTGGTGGCCCTGGTCATCGTCGGCACGGCGCTGGGCGCATCGCTGCGCGCCGTGGGCAGCCTGACCCAGAACAGCGCCGGCCTGCGCGCCGCCATGATGGCCACCTGGTCGGCCGAAAACCGGCTGGTCCAGCTGAGCCTGGCTCGCACCTATCCGGCCATCGGCAAGCAGACCTACGACTGCCCGCAGGGCGACCTCAAGCTGATGTGCGAAGAAGCCGTGATCGCCACCGCCAACCCGCGCTTTCGCCGGGTGGAGGTGAGCGTGTACGACCAGGCCAACCCGGAGCGCCGCATTATCAAGCTCGCCCAGATCGTGCTCAACTGATGATGGTGCGCGCTGCGATGTTCCCGATGCCACGGCCGCGCCTGCGCGGTTTCACCCTGATCGAACTGCTGGTGGCGATCACCATCCTGGCGGTCGTGGCGGTGCTCGGCTGGCGCGGGCTCGACGGCATCATCCGTTCGCGCGATGCGCTGACCACCGAAATGGCGTACACGCGCGGCCTGCAACTGGCGTTCGCCCAGCTGCAAAGCGATTGCTCGAACCTGGCATCGTCGAACTACCTGAACCGCCGGCCGATGATCGCCGCTGAAAACAATCGGCTGACCCTGGTGCGCATGTCGATGCTGGAAAATGAACCTACACGCTTGCTGGTGGTCTCATACCGGGTGCGCGAAGATGGCGTGCTGGTGCGCCGCGAATCGGCCCCCACCCGCGACCTGCGCGAACTCGACGCCTTGTGGCAGGCCGCGATCAGCGACACAGACACCTCGGCCAGCGTGGTGCTGCAGTCGCGCGTGCAGGCGCTGGCGATGCGCTTGTTTGCCGACGGCCAGTGGAGCGACGCCACCGGCACCGCGCCGTCCAGCGGCACCGGCGTGCCGGCCGGGCTGGAAGTGACCCTGACCGTGCAGGGGCAGGAAGTGCCGATGGTGAAATCGTATCTGCTGGGGGAGTTGTGATGGGCAATCATCGATCCAGCCCCCGGCGTCAGCGTGGCGTGGCCGTGGTCACCGCCTTGCTGCTGACCACGCTGGCAGTGACCATCGTCGCCAGCCTGTTCTGGCAGCAGCAGGTGCAGGTGCGCTCGATGGAAAACCAGCGCCTGCAGTTCCAGACGCGCTGGATCGTGCGCGGCGCGCTCAGCTTCAGCAAGTTCATCCTGTTTTCGAATTTCTACAGCCGGCGCAACCAGGTCATCGAGACCGACCCCTGGGCCCAGCCGCTGGAAGAGAGCCGGATCGACGATTACATCGAACGCGAGCAGCGCGAGAGCGAAAATTTCAACGCCACGCTGTCGGGCCGGATCGTCGATGCGCAGTCGCGCTACAATCTGACCAATTTGTCCAACGGCCGCACCATCAGTCCTGTCGATGTGGCCATGTTCGAACGCCTGTTGACGATCCTGCAGCTCAATCCCACGCTGGCGCTGCCGCTGGCCCGGCAGATCGCCAGCACCCAGCCGCTGCCGAAGTTGGCCAGCGGGGACGGCGCCGGCGGGACGGGGGCAACGAATTCAAATGCCGGGACAACTTCTGGCGCGGGCACGGGGATGAACGGGGCGGCGGCTGGCAGTGCAGGTGGTGGCGCAGGCGCAGGCACCCCGGCGCAGCAGGCAACCGGCGGCAACGGGGAGCCGATGGGCCTGGTGAGGGTGGACGATTTGCTGGCCGTCAGCGGCTTCACGCCGCAGGCGGTCGAGCGCTTGCGCGACTTTTTGATCATCCTGCCGCAGCGCACGCCATTGAACGTGAACACGGCGCCGGCCGAACTGCTGGCGGCGCTGTCGCCGAACCTGCCGCTGGCCGACGCCACCGTGATGGTCAATGCGCGCAAGCGCGGCGGCTTCTATCTCGATGTGGCGGGCTATGCGAGCCAGCCGCAGATCACGGCAGCCAATCGCGTGCCGCCGGCGGAGTTGTATGCGGTGACCAGCAATTATTTCCTGGTCTATAGCCGGGTGCGGCTGGACCGGGCCGCGCTCGATGCGGTATCGCTGCTGCAGCGCGACAGCAATTCCGGCCAGAGCACGGTGTTGTGGATACGGGAAAACGAGAACGGCGATCAACGAAAGCGAGAATTTTGACTACTTTATTTATCCGCTATCCGGCCAAGGCCAGCGTCGACAGCGGCGCCGCGCAAACCTGCGACTTCGCGCTGCTGGCCGACGGCGGCGCCGTGCAGCAGCAGGGCGCCGCGCCGCTGGGCAACCTCGGCGCCATGGTGGCGTCCGCGCGCCGCGTGACGCTGATGCTGGCCGCCTCCGACGTGACGCTGCTGCGCATCAAGACACCGCCGCTGTCGCCCGCGCGCCTGAAAGCGGCGCTGCCGGCGCTGGTGGAGGAACACATCCTGGGCGACACCGCCGACTGCGTGCTGGCCGCATCGGCCACGGCGCCGGACGGCCTGCGCACGGTGGCCGTGGTGCAGCGCGCCTGGCTCGAGGTGCTGGTCAAGGCGCTGATCGCGCAGGGCGCGCACAGCGTGTCGGCCGTGCCGGCGCAGCTGTGCCTGCCGTTCCAGCCGGGCGCCGTGTCGGCCAGCCTGGAGACCAACGATGCCGGCTTCGAACTGGCGCTGCGGCGCGACCAGTTCGACGGCCTGGGCCTGACCCTGCCGGCGCAACCGCAGGCGGCGCTGCACACGGTGCGGGCTCTAGCCGGCGCCGAACCGGTCACGCTGTACCTGCCGGCCGCCGACATCGCGCGTTTCGCGCCGCTGCTGGCCGAAGTGAACCACAACGGCGACAGCCTGACGCTGGAGGAAGACCGCTGGGAGCACCGGGTGGCGGCAGCGCGTACTGCCGGCCTCGATCTGGCGCCGGCGCTGGGCGCCAGCGGCGCCGCCGCGCGCGAATGGCGCCGCTGGCGCTGGCCGCTGCGCCTTGCCGGGCTGGCGCTGCTGGTCAACGTGGTCGGACTCAACCTCGACTACCTGGGCCAGAAACGCGAGATGGCGGCAGTCCAGCAATCGATGAACCAGGCTTTCCAGGCGGCCTATCCGGGCCAGCCCAAGTCGACCGATCTCGTGAAACAAATGCGCCAGAATGTCGAGCGCGCCAAGGGCGGTGACGGCCAGGCGCCGGCCGACAGCTTCCTGGCGCTGTCGGTCGATGTCGGCGAAGTGCTGGCCACGCTGCCCCGGCGCGACGTGGTGGCCAGCATCGACTACCGCGAACGCGCCCTGCAGCTCAAGGTCAAACCGAACACGGTGGATGCCGCCGCCATGGCGCAGCTGCGCACCGCGCTCGAGGCGCGCCAGCTGGAGCTGGCGGAAGCAACGCCGGGCACCTGGCAGATCCGTCGTAAATCCCTCCCCAAATCAGCGGCCAAGGCGTGAGCAGCATGAGCAAGTTCCAACAGAAGATACAAGACCTGCAGGGCCGCGCAACCACGTTCTGGCTCGCGCGCACCGAGCAGGAGCGCAAACTGCTGGCAGTCGGCGGCGTGGTGGTGGTGCTGGGATTGTTCTACGGCGTGCTGCTGGACCCGGCGCTGTCGGGCCGCGCCCGGCTGGCCACCGAGTTGCCGCTGGCGCGCCAGCAGGCCGCCGAGATGCAGCAGCTGGCGCGCGAGGCGGCCGCGCTGCGTGGTCAGAACGCGGTGGCGCCGCCGCCGATGACGCGCGACAGCCTGGCCGCCAGCCTGGCTGCGCAAGGGCTCGGCACGCCGACGGTCAACATCACCGGCGAGTACGCCCGGATCCAGCTGACCAATGTGCCGTTTGCAGCGGTCGTGGCCTGGCTCGAAGCGGCGCGGGTCGATAGCCGCATCGCCGTGCAGGACGCCAATTTCGTCGCCCAGGACGTGGCCGGCATGGTCAACGGCAATATCACCCTGCGCCAGAGCCAGCAATGACGACCATGCCCATCCCGAAAGCTCGTCCGTGAAGCGCGCCCTGTTGTGGGGAAGCACCTGCGTGCTGAGCGTGCTGCTGACGCTGGCCATCTTTTTCCCGGCCGCCTGGCTCGGTTCGCTGGTCGAACAGCGCACGGGCGGGCGTTTGACCCTGGGCGACGCGCAGGGTACGCTGTGGCGCGGCTCCGCCTTCATCGGCGGCGCGGCCGGCGGCAACGGCCCGGTCACGCCGCTGCTGCCCGGACGCTTCAGCTGGACCGTGTCGCCGCTGGCGCTGCTCGGCCTGGTCGATCTGCGGCTCGAGAACCCGGAAGCGCTGGCGCAGCCGGTCACCTTCAAGGGCAGCTGGTCGCACTGGCAGCTCAGTCCCTCGGCGCTGCTGCTGCCGGCCGAGGGCCTGGCCGGCCTCGGCGCACCGCTCAACACGCTGGCGCCGAGCGGCACCATGCGCCTGTCGTGGACCGGCCTCGAACTGGCGCTCGCGCAGCAGCAGATCGCCGTCAACGGCCGCACCACGCTGGAGATGACCGATATGGCGTCGCGGCTGGCGCCGGTGCGACCGCTCGGCAGCTATGCGCTGGCGCTCGACTGGCGCGGCCAGCAGGCGGCGCTCACGCTGAGCTCCGTCAAAGGTCCCCTGCTGCTCAGCGGCAGCGGCAACCTGAACCAGGGCCGCCTGAATTTTTCCGGGCAGGCCGAAGCAGCACAAGGATATGACGACGTGTTGGGCAATCTCCTGATCTTGCTCGGCCAACGCCGCCCCGGCACCGACCGCACCATCATCGCTTTAGAGTTCCATTCTTAAAAGTTCAGCCCCATGAAAAAACAGAGCCCAACCCAACTTCCCGCGCTGCGCCGCCTGAATGCCGCTGCGATGCTGTGCTGCGCGCTGGTAGCGCCCGCCACGACGCTGCTGCCGGGCGTGGCGCACGCCGCCAAAGCTGCCAAGGCTGCCAGCGATGGCGGCAACGATGACGCCGCCGCGCTCAATTTCGTCGGCGCCGACATTGAATCGGTGATCAAGGCCGTGGGCCACTACACCAACATCACGTTTGTGATCGACCCGCGCGTGAAGGGCACGTTGACGCTGGTGTCGGAAAAATCGATCAGCAAGTCGCAGGCGTTCAGCCTGCTGACCTCGGCGCTGCGGCTGCAGGGCTACGCGGTGGTGAGCGGCGACGGTTACGCCAAGGTGGTGCCGGAGGCGGACGCCAAGCTGCAGTCGTCGCCGACGCAGGTGGGTTCGGCGCCGACCCAGATCAAGGGCGACCAGATCGTCAGCCAGATCTTCCAGCTCAACTACGAGTCGGCCAACAACGTGGTCACCGTGCTGCGCCCGCTGATCTCGCCCAACAATACGATCAACGCCAACCCAGGCAACAACTCGGTCGTGATCACCGATTACGCGGACAACCTCAAGCGCCTGGCGAAGATCATCGCCGCACTCGATGCGCCGGCCACGGCCGACCTCGACGTGATCCCGGTGCGCTACGCGATCGCCAGCGACCTGGCCGCCATGATCAACAAGCTGATGGACGCCAGCGGCGGCGGCGGGGCGGCCGGCGCCGGTGGCGCCGAGGCCGGCCGCGTCAATGTGCTGGCCGATCCGCGCACCAACTCGCTGGTGCTGCGGGCGCCGTCGCAGGCGCGCGCCAACCTGGCCAAGTCGCTGATCGCCAAGCTCGACCAGCCAACCCAGGAGCTCGGCAATGTCCACGTCGTGTATCTGAAAAATGCCGAGGCCACCAAGCTGGCGCAGACGCTGCGCTCGCTGGTCTCGGGTGACACGTCCAGTCCCGGCCAGAACAGCGGCGGCACCGGCAGCAACGGCGGCCAGGGCATGAACAACAATGCGTTCGGCGGCCAGAGCAGCAACACCGGCAATAATACCGGTGCCGGCAGCAACGGCATGAGCGGCACCAGTGGCCCGACCAACCCTCTGCTGACCGGCAATAACAACCAGCAGCAACTGGGCGGCGGCGGCCAGGCCGGCTTCATCCAGGCCGACGCCACCACCAACACCCTGATCATCACCGCGCCGGAATCGATCTACCGCAACCTGCGCGCCGTGATCGACCAGCTCGACGTGCGCCGCGCCCAGGTGTACATCGAATCGCTGATCGTGGAAGTGACGTCCGACAAGGCGTCCGAGTTCGGCGTGCAGTGGCTGGGCGCCACCGGCGACGCCAACAGCAAGTACCGCGTGGGCGGCCTACAGTCGTCCACCGTGGGCGGCTCCAACAACAACATCCTCGGTGTGGCGCAGGCGCTCAGCAATTCGTCCAACGCCACCGCCGCCAACCTGCCCGGCGCCGGCCTGACGGTCGGCATCTTCAAGCAGGTGGCCGGCGGCCTCGGCCTCGGCGTGCTGGCCCGTTCGCTCGAATCGGACGGCAACGCCAACGTGCTGTCGACGCCGAACATGATCACGCTCGACAACGAACTGGCCACCATCTCGGTCGGCCAGAACGTGCCGATCCTGACCGGCCAGTTCACCACCACCTCGGGCACCAACAGCAACCCGTTTCAGACCATCGACCGCAAGGAAGTGGGCCTGACCCTGAAGGTGCGGCCGCAGATTTCGGAAGGCGGCACCATCAAGCTGGCGATTTACCACGAGACCTCGAGCGTGGACAAGTCGACGCTGTCGGCGGCGGCCGGCATCACCATCAACAAGCGCGTGATCGAAAACAATGTGGTGGCCGACGACGGCCAGATCATCGTGCTGGGCGGCCTGATCGAAGATACCGAGGGCGACAGCGTGGACAAGACGCGCGGCCTCGGCGACATCCCCATCCTCGGCAACCTGTTCAAGTACCAGAGCCGCACCCGCAAGAAGACCAACCTGATGGTGTTCCTGCGCCCGGTCGTGATCCGCAACAAGGATCAAAGCACCAGCCTGGCCACCGACCGCTACGACTACATGCGCGGCGCCCAGGAAGCGATCAAACCGCCGGACACCATCCTGGTCAAGGACCTCGGCCAGCCGATGCTGCCGACGCTGCAGAACGGTCAGCTGACCGGCGGCGGCACGGTGGCACGGCCGGTGCCGCCGGCGCCGCTGCCGCGCGTGCCGGGCCGCGCCGAGAACGTGGAACCGCAACAGTTGCAGCAACAGCAGCAGCTGCAACAACAGCAATACCTGCAGCAGCAATATCAGCAACAGCAACTGCAACAGCAACAAAGCCAGCCGCCGCAGTACCAACAGCCGCCGCGACAGTAAGGGACAGCAATGAACAACCTTTTGCCCTTCGCCTTTGCGCGCGACTACGTGGTGCTGGCGCAGCCGAGCGATACGGCCGAGAACACGGTCGATGTGCTGGTGTGCGGCGCCACAGCGCCGGCGGCGATTGCCGAGGTGTCGCGCCGCTTCGGCCGCATCCAGCTCAGGAACCTGACCCGCGCCGACCTCGAGACCGCGATCGCCAGCGCCTACGCGGGCGCCGGCGGCAATGCGTCGATGGTGGCCGACGAGTTCGATGCCAATCTCGACCTGACCAAGCTGCTGCAGGACGTGCCGGCCATCGAGGACTTGCTCGAATCGTCCGACGACGCCCCGGTGATCCGCATGATCAACGCGCTGCTCACGCAGGCGCTGCGCGACAGCGCGTCCGACATCCACATCGAACCGTTCGAGCAGACCTCGGTCGTGCGCTTCCGCGTCGACGGCGCGCTGCGCGACGTGGTGCGCCCCCGTAAAGCGATCCACGGATCGCTGATTTCGCGGATCAAGATCATGGCCCAGCTCGACATCGCCGAGAAGCGCCTGCCGCAGGACGGCCGCATCACGCTGCGCATCGGCGGCAAGCCGGTCGATGTGCGCGTCTCGACCTTGCCGACCGGCCACGGCGAGCGCGCCGTGCTGCGTCTGCTCGACAAGGAAGCGGGCCGGCTCGACCTGAACCACCTGGGCATGAGCGCCACCATGCTGCCCAGGTTCGATGCCCTGATCAACCAGCCGCACGGCATCGTGCTGGTGACCGGTCCCACCGGCTCCGGCAAGACCACCACGCTGTACGCGGCGCTGTCGCTGCTCAACGCCAGCACCACCAACATCATGACGGTGGAAGACCCGATCGAGTACGACCTCAATGGCGTCGGCCAGACCCAGGTCAATGCCCGCATCGACATGACCTTTGCCAAGGCCCTGCGCGCGATCCTGCGCCAGGACCCGGACGTGATCATGATCGGCGAGATCCGCGACCTGGAAACGGCGCAGATCGCGGTGCAGGCTTCGCTGACCGGCCACCTGGTGCTGGCGACCCTGCACACCAACGACGCCGCTGCCGCCGTTACCCGGTTGCTGGACATGGGGATCGAACCGTTCCTGCTGTCGTCCTCGCTGCTGGGCGTGCTGGCGCAGCGGCTGGTGCGCAAGCTGTGCGGCCACTGCAAGAGCTTCGATGGCCAGCTGTGGCAGCCGGTCGGCTGCGAACACTGCGGCCATACCGGCTACCAGGGCCGGGTCGGCGTCTACGAATTCCTCGAGACGACCGAGCAGATCCGCGCGCAAATCCACAACCGCGCCTCGGAAGCGGAAGTCAAGGCGGCAGCGATTGCCAGCGGCATGACCACCATGCGCGAGGATGGCGAGCGCTGGCTGGCGACCGGCGTCACCACCCAGGCCGAGCTGCTGCGGGTCACCAAGGACTAGGGACGAGCAAGGATATCTATGCCAGCATTCCGTTACGAAGCCGTCGATGCCGGCGGCGCCACCAGGAAGGGCGTGCTCAACGCCGACAGCGCCCGCTCGGCGCGCGCCGAGTTGCGCACCATGGACCTGGTGCCGCTCAAGGTGGACGCCATCGCGGCCCAGGTCGACGAGGCCGGCGTGGCCAAGCGGCGCGGCCTGGGCGAGCGCCTGTCGAGCACCGAGCTGGCGCTGTTTACGCGCCAGATGGCCAGCCTGCTCGAAGCGGGACTGCCGCTCGAACAGGCGTTTACTGCGCTGCTGGAGCAGGCCGAGCGCGCCTACCTGCGCGACCTGATCGCCTCGATCCGCGCCGAGGTGATCGGCGGCGCTGCGCTGTCCGATGCGCTGTCGCGCCACCCGCGCGATTTCGCCGAGATCTACCGGGCGCTGGTCGCGTCCGGCGAACAGATCGGCCAGCTGTCGCGCGTGCTCTCGCGCCTGGCCGACTACATCGAGCGCCGCAACGCGCTGGTGCAGAAAGTGCGGCTGGCGTTCACCTATCCGGCCATCGTCACCGTGGTGGCGTTTGCCATCGTGATCTTCCTGCTCACCTACGTGGTGCCGCAGATCGTCTCGGTGTTTGCCAACACCAAGCAGAAGCTGCCAGTGCTGACCATCGTCATGCTGGCCATTTCCGACTTCGTGCGCCACTACGGCATCGTGGTGGCGATCGCGCTGATCGGCGCCTGGTTTGCCTGGCGCCGCGCGCTCGACAATCCCGCGCTCAAGCGGCGCTGGCACACCTGGCTGCTGGTCGCGCCGCTGTACGGCAAGTTCGAGCGCAGCCTGAACACGGCGCGCTTTGCCAGCACGCTGGCCATTACCACCGGTTCCGGCGTCCCGATCCTGCGCGCGCTGGAAACGAGCCGCGACACGCTGTCCAATGTCGCCATGCGCGAACTGGTGGAAGAAGCGAGCGACGCCGTGCGCGAAGGCGTGAGCCTGGCGCGGGCGCTGTCGGCCCAGCGCCACTTCCCGCCGATGCTGGTGCACATGATCCGCGCCGGCGAAATCACGGGCGAGCTGCCGGCCATGCTCGACCGCGCCGCGGCTGCCCAGGAAGCCGACCTCGAGCGCCGCACGCTCACCATCGCCGGCCTGCTCGAACCCGCGCTGATCCTCGCCATGGGCGTGGTGGTGCTGTTGATCGTGCTGGCGGTGCTGATGCCCATTATTGAAATCAACCAGCTTGTGCGCTGACCCGGAAAGACCGTTATGAAGCGTTTGCCCCTGTTTGTTACCGTCCTGGCCGTGGCGCTGCTGTCCGCATCGCTCGCGTACTGGGTGCTGCAGTTCAACCAGCCGCGCCAGCGCGCCATCGCCGCGCCGCCACCGGCGCCGCCGGCCGCGCTCAACCTCGATGCTGCCAAGGGCCTGTTCGGCGGCCAGATCACGGTGGCTGCCGCCAGCAACTACCAGCTCAAGGGCGTGGTGGCGGCCGGCGCCAGCGGCCTGGCGCGCGACAGCGCAGCGATTCTTGTCGTGGACGCCCAGCCGGCCCAGGCTTACGGGCTGGGGCGCGAAGTGGCGCCCGGCGTCACGGTCAAGGAAGTGCATCCGAAGTTCGTCCTGCTGTCCGAAGGCGGCGCCATCAAGCGGGTGGACTTGCCCAGCGACGCAGGCGCCACCAGCACTGCAGTGAACCCGGCACTGCCGGCGATCCAGCCTAACCCGGTGCCCACGCCGCCGCCGGCCATGCCGGCGCCCCAGGTGCAAATGCAGCCGGCGCCCGCCATGCAAGGGCAGGGTTCACCCACGCCGCAGGCAGCCGGCCAGCAGAATCCCCGGCCCCAGAACGGGCCGGGCAACACCAACAACCCGGGCAATTCCAACAATCAAAACAATCAGAACAACCAGAATAATCAGAACAACCAGAGCAATCACAACCCCAACACGGTCGGTGCAGTGCCCGGCTTCGGTCGTCAGCAGTAGGCGCGATTCCAGCACCACAGAGGTAGCGTGGAGTTTGAAGATTGACCGTGCAGCGCGGCGGCAAGCGCTGCGCAGGGGCGACGCAGGTTTTATCTGAGTCGTCGAAACAGACAGAACTGGCCCCGCTTTGGCCGGGACGATATTGTCAGCCGCCGACCCGCCGACCCAACTTCCCGCCCGGACTTGCCGGCATTACCTGCCGTCAGCATCGGTTTTCTAATGCTCGTCCGGATCGGGCGTACGGCTGATCCGGGCCAGCAGCCGCTTGGCGGCCTGGCGGTCGGTCGATGGCGGTTTGGCGTGCGGACCGGCGCCGCCGGCGCGGGCCTTGGCGGCGACCGCGACCGGGTTGCGCGGTGGCGGCGATGGCGGCACCCGCGTCGGCGCGACCTGTTTCTTTTGCCGGGTTGCCAGTGCCTTGTTGGCCATCGCCGTCCTCCTTACAGCACGTAGCGCGACAAGTCTTCGTTGACCGCCAGCGCATCGAGGCGCGCGTTGACGTAGGCGGCGTCGATCGTGATGACCTTGCCGCTTTCCTCGCTGGCCGTAAACGAGACTTCTTCGAGCAGCTTTTCCATCACCGTGTACAGCCGGCGCGCGCCGATGTTCTCGGTGCGTTCGTTGACCGAGAAGGCGATTTCCGCCAGGCGCGTGATGCCTTCCTGTGCAAAGGCAATCTTGACGTCTTCGGTGGCCAGCAGCGCTTCGTACTGCTTGGTCAGGCAGGCGTCGGTGCTGGTCAGGATGCGCTCGAAGTCGGCAATCGACAGCGATTCCAGCTCGACCCGGATCGGGAAGCGGCCCTGCAGCTCGGGGATCAGGTCCGACGGCTTGGCCAGGTGGAACGCGCCCGAGGCGATGAACAGGATGTGGTCGGTGCGGATCATGCCGTACTTGGTGTTGACGGTCGTGCCTTCCACCAGCGGCAGCAGGTCGCGCTGCACGCCGGCGCGCGAGACGTCGCCGCCGCCCACTTCGGAGCGGGTGGCGATCTTGTCGATTTCGTCGAGGAACACGATGCCGTTCTGTTCGACGTTCTGGATCGCCTTCTGCTTCATTTCCTCGTCGTTGATCAGCTTGGCGGCTTCTTCATCGACCAGGAATTTCATCGCTTCGCGGATCTTGACCTTGCGCGCCTTCTTGCGCGTGTTGCCGATGCCGGAGAACATGGTCTTGATCTGCTCGGTCATTTCCTCCATGCCCGGCGGCGCCATGATTTCCATTTGCGGGCCGGCATCGGCGATCTCGATCTCGATTTCCTTGTCGTCGAGCTCGCCCTGGCGCAGGCGCTTGCGGAAGGTCTGGCGCGTGTTGTCGCCATCCTTGGGCGCGTCGGTGGCAGCGGCATTGTTCGGCTGGAAGCCGAAGTCGCGCGGTGGCGGCAGCAGGATGTCGAGCACGCGGTCTTCGGCCGCGTCTTCGGCACGCGCGCGCACCTTGGCCATTTCGGCCAGGCGGGTCTGCTTGACGCCGATGTCGATCAGGTCGCGGATGATGGTGTCGACGTCGCGGCCAACATAGCCGACCTCGGTAAACTTGGTGGCTTCGATCTTGATGAACGGCGCATCGGCCAGCTTGGCCAGGCGGCGCGCGATCTCGGTCTTGCCGACACCGGTAGGGCCGATCATGAGGATGTTCTTGGGCGTGATCTCGTGGCGCAGCGGTTCTTCGACCTGCTGGCGGCGCCAGCGGTTGCGCAGGGCGATGGCAACTGCCTTCTTGGCCTTGCCCTGGCCGACCACGTGTTTGTCGAGTTCGCCGACGATTTCCTGGGGAGTCATGTTCATGCGGGTTCCAGTGTTTCGATGATGTGATTCAAGTTGGTGTAAATGCACAACTCGCCGGCAATCGTCAGTGATTTTTTGACCACGTCGGCAGGCGACAGTTCCGTGTTTTCCACCAGCGCCTTGGCAGCCGACTGGGCGTAGGTGCCGCCCGAGCCGATGGCGCCCACGCCGTCTTCGGGCTCGAGCACGTCGCCATTGCCGGTAATGACCAGCGTCGATTCGCTGTCGGCCACCAGCAGCATGGCTTCCAGGCGGCGCAGCACGCGGTCGGTGCGCCAGTCCTTGGCCAGTTCGACCGAGGCGCGCAGCAGGTTGCCCTGGTGTTTTTCCAGCTTGCCTTCGAAGCGGTCGAGCAGGGTAAATGCATCGGCCGTGCCGCCGGCAAAGCCGACCAGCACCTTGCCGTTATAGACCTTGCGCACCTTGCGGGCCGTGCCCTTCATGACGATGTTGCCAAGCGTGACCTGGCCATCGCCGCCGAGCGCAACCTGCTTGCCGCGCCGCACGCACAAGATGGTGGTGCCGTGAAATTGTTCCATGTTGACCTCAGTGTTTCAGTGGGTTGATGTTGCAAACTGCGGTTGCAAACTGCACATGGACTGGGAGATGGGGGCGGAAATCGCCATTGCAATCCCCGGGCCGGGTCCGCTTACGCGGCAAAAACCGGGGCAAAAAAAAGCACGCGGGGTCAGGCGCGTGCTCGGGCAATCATGCTGGCGGGCGATCAGTCGCCGTACAGCTTCTGTTTCAGTTCGCGGCGCTGCTGCGCTTCCAGCGACAGGGTGGCGGTCGGGCGTGCGATCAGGCGCGGGATGCCGATCGGCTCGCCCGTCTCTTCGCACCAGCCGTAGTCGCCGCCGTCGATGGCGACGATCGACTGCTGGACTTTTTTCAGCAGCTTGCGTTCGCGGTCGCGGGTGCGCAATTCCAGCGCGTGTTCTTCCTCAATGGTGGCGCGGTCGGCCGGATCGGGTACCAGCACGGTTTCGCGCAGGTGCTCGGTGGTTTCGTCAGCGTTCTTGAGCAGCTCTTTTTCCAGCTGTTGCAGTTTCGCCTTGAAAAATGCCATCTGCGCCGGATTCATATAATCCTTTTCATCCATCTTCAGAATTTCTTCTTCGGTCAGGATGCGCTCGGCTGCGGTCGATTTATTAGTTTTAGTGGTCATAACTTCGCTTACCTTCGATACGACAGAGTTTTCAAATTGATCAGCAGAAGGGCCCCAGGCCGTTGCGCTGCACCGGTATCCGCCGCTGGCCGGACCAGCTTGCAGATGGTGTGGTGTTTATGCTATCCCCACAAAACCCGGATAGTTTATACCAGACATTGTTCTAATCCGCTAATAAAGATATCTTTCGGCAGATTTTTACCGATAAACACCATTTTGCTGCCACGGGCCTCGTTTTCACCCCATTTGGCGCCGAGGTCGGTGCCCATAATCTGGTGCACGCCCTGGAATACCACCTTGCGGTCAGCGTCCTGCATCAACAATACGCCTTTATAGCGCAACATGCGCGGACCGTAGACATTGACCAGGCCGCCGAGGAACTCGTCGAGCTTGGCCGTATCGAACGGCCGCGTGCTCCTGAAGACGAACGCGGCGATGTCGTCGCTATGGTGGCTGTGATGGTGATCGTGGTCATGGTGGTGTCCGTGGTCATGCCCGTGCTGGTGGCCGCAGTGCTCGTCGTGGACGTGGTCGTCGTCGTGGGTCTGGTCGGTGGCCAGGAAGTCCGGATCGAGCTCAAGCTTGTCGTTGAGATTGAAGCCTTTCAGGTCCAGCACCTCGGCCAGCGGCGCGCGGCCGAAGTCGCTGGTGCTGACCGGTGCGCGCGGGTTGATGCGTTTCAGGCGCGCGGTCAGCGCGGCCAGCTGCTCGGGCGTGACCAGGTCGGTTTTCGACAGCAGCAGCTTGTCGGCAAAGCCCACCTGGCGCTGGGCTTCCTCGTGCTGGTCCAGCTGTTCCATCGCATGGCGGGCATCGACCACGGTCACCACGGCGTCGAGCATGAAGTGCGCGCCCACTTCCTCGTCCACGAAGAACGTCTGCGCCACCGGACCGGGATTGGCCAGGCCCGTGGTTTCGATCACCACGCGGTCGAAGCTGATGGTGCCGGCTGCGCGCTTTTGCGCCAGGCTGCTCAAGGCCACGATCAGGTCGCCGCGCACGGTGCAGCAGATGCAGCCATTGTTCATCTCGACGATCTGTTCGCTGCTGTCCTGGACCAGGATTTCGTTGTCGATGTTTTCCTGGCCAAACTCGTTTTCGATCACGGCGATGCGCATGCCGTGCGGCTCCTGCAGGATGCGGTTGAGCAGCGTGGTCTTGCCGGCGCCGAGAAAGCCGGTGAGGATGGTGGTAGGTATCATGTGCGCGCCAGTCTGTTGTGTGGGAGCCCGAGATGGGGATCGAATGCAAAAATGCAATCGCTGATTATGCCGGAAATTCGGTGGCGCCCATGTTTTGTCCGATTGAGGCGGGTCAGCGCCGCCGGCGCGCAATGATGGCTACCGTGTTATTTCAGTTTGGCGCGCGGATGGGCCTGGTCGTACACCTCGGCCAGGCGCTGGAAGTCGAGCGCCGTGTACACCTGGGTCGAGCTGATGCTGGCGTGGCCCAGCATTTCCTGCACCGCCCGCAAGTCGCCCGACGATTGCAGCACGTGCGAGGCAAACGAGTGGCGCAACATGTGCGGATGCACATGGACCGGCGCGCCGCTGGCCACACCGTGGGCCTGCAGGCGCTGCTGGATCACGCGCGGCGACACGCGGGTGCCGCGCGTGCTCAAAAACAGGGCAGCACTGCCGTCCGCTGGCGCCGGCCGCACTGCCAGCCAGGCCGCCAGCGCGGCCATCGCCGCCTGGCCCACCGGCACCACGCGGCGCTTGTTGCCCTTGCCGGTGACCACCACTTCGCGGTTTTCCGGCACGATCCAGCCGAGTGCGTCTTTTCCGGGCACGGCGTCCAGGCCGGCCAGTTCCGAGACGCGCAAGCCGCTCGAATACAGCAGCTCGAACATGGCGCGGTTGCACAGCGCGGCAGGTTCGCTGCCACGGCCGCCGTAGCCACCGTGGCTGTTATTGCTGCCACTGCTGCGGCCACTGCTGCTGCCGCGATCGCTGCTGTTGCCGCTGTTGCTGCTGCCCCCGCCATCGCTGCCCCTGCCGCTATCGCTGGCACTGCCATCATGGGTTCCATTGCGCACGTCTCGGTGACGCGGCGCCACCAGCTGCACGGCGTCGTCCACCGACAGCGCGCGCGGCAGGGTCTTGGCGCGCTTGGGGGCGCGCACGCCTTGCACCGGGTTGGCGGCCAGCGCGGTCTGGGTACCGAGCCAGTCGAAAAAGCCGCGCCAGCTCGAGAGCTTGCGGGCGATCGAGCGCGGATCGAGTGCACGCGCGTGCAGCCTGGCAGTGAGGCGGCGCATCAGGAAATGGTCGATGTCGGCCCAGTCGCGCCCTTCGGCCAGCGTGCGCAGTTCGGCCAGGTCGCGGCCGTAGGCCGCCGTGGTATTGGCCGACAGCTGGCGGCCGTGGCGCAGGTGCGCCAAGTAGTCGGCGATCCAGTCGCGGGATGCGGCAGCGTCGGCGGCCGCCGCAGCATGCTGCACCCCGGCGCCCGCGCCTGTCATGGTCAGGCCAGCAGCCAGGCCAGCGCGGTGCTGCTGGTTTCGCCCATGTGGACCAGGAAATCGGTGGCCATCAGCGAGGTGAAACGGTTGGCGTCCGACGAACCCATGACCAGCAAGCCGAAAGCCTGCTTGTCGCCGGCTTTGCGCAGCGGAATGATGACGGTGGACACCACGCTGGCCGGATCGTCGAGCCAGCGCACGGCTTCGAAGTCTTTGTTGCTGCCGCAATACGGCGACAGCAGGCTGTTGGCGAAGATGCGCACATCGTCGCTGACATCCTTGGTGAACCATTCGCCGGCGTAATCGGGCGCGGTGTGCCACAGGCGCACCGTCACTTGCGGCACGTCGAAGGCCGATTTCAGGCCGCTGACCACCGCGTGGGGCATGGAACCCACGTCCTCCGATTCCAGCAGCACCTTGGTCCAGCGGTGGAACTTGTTGGCGATGGCTTCGTTTTCCGAAGCCAGGCGCATCAGGTTGCTCATGCGCAGTTCCAGCGTCTTGTATTTCTCGCGCATCACTTCCATCTGCCGTTCCTGCAGCGAGACGGCGCGCCCCGTCACGGGGCTGGCGAGCTTGACCTCGCCCAGCAGATCGGTGTGTTCGTCGAAGAAGTTCGGGTGCTCGGTGATGTACTGCGCGACAAGTGTGGAATCCAGTTGGACGGTCATGGCTGCTCTATCTAAAACGGGTGGAAACTAATCGGTCATTCTACCCGACCCCGGCAAAAAAGACGGACAAGGTTGCCCTTGTCCGTGATTTTTGCGCAGCAGCAACGACGTCAGAAGTTGTGGTGGATGCCGATGCTGTAGAAGTTGAAGGCGGTAACGGCTTTCTTGCGCGCCGCGTCCACATACAGATAGGTGCGCGGCGACAGGTTGTAGTCGTAGCCGAGCGAGTACTGGCGCGTCTTGGCGATGTTGGGATCGCCGAACTGGTTGTCGGGGCGCTTCTGGCCGTAGCCGGCCCGGATCAGCCCCAGGCCCATCGTGTAATTGGCGCCCAACACCCAGGCCTTGGTTTCAGGATTGATGAACACGCTTTCTTCCTGGTCCTGCTTCTGGTACGTGGCCATCAGCTTGAGCGGTTCGATCGGCTTGAACCAGGCGCCCACCGACCACAGCGTGGTGTCCACGGCATTGCGTTCGTAGGCCGCATAGGCCGAGAACTTGCCTTGCGTGGCCGTGGCGCTGACCGAATACGGTACCACCGATGCCTGGCTGTTGACCGGGAACTGCGGCGCCAGCGCGGTACCGCGGCCGATGATGGCCGGGTTGTTGTTGGCTTCCTTGGACGCCACCGTCGCGTTGAGCTGGAAGATGCCGGCGATCAGCGGCGTGTTGTAGAACACGGCATTGGAAAAGCGGTTGGTCGAGTTGCCGGCCGGACCGAGCGGATCGCTGGTGTAACCGGCCACCTGCAGGTCGGTCTGGTAGCCGGCCACGGCGGGCATGCCGCTCCAGGGTTCGTAGGCGGTGCTGGTTTCCTGGAAGGCTGTCAGGCCGCGGCCGATGCGCACCGTGCCGAAGTTGCCTTGCAGGCCAACCCGCGACTGGCCCTGGAACAGCGGCCGGGTATTGTTTTCGAAAGTGCCGGTATCGGGCTCGTAGCGGATCTCGAGCTGGAACAAGGCCGAGAGGCCATTGCCCAGGTCTTCGACTCCGCGAAAGCCCAGCTTGTTGTTGTCGCGCTTGCCCACCACGGTAGGCGTGTTGGGGCCGCTACGATTGGCGAGGCCGGCGTCGAGCGTGCCGTAAATCGACACCGACGATTGCGCCTGCGCGCCGGGATGGGCGCCGAGTACCGCGCCGGTCAGTGCCAGGGCCACGAGAGTTTTCTTCATTGAGAGGTTCCTTTTTTAAGTAGATCGAACAAGCGTCCGCCGCTGTATCGGTACTGGTAGGTCCTTGGTTCGGAACCTTAAAGGCTCGCCGGGCAAATTGCGCGGGAGTGGTCGATTGGAGAAGCTTGTCTTGGTTGAAAGCTTGGTAACGGCAGCTGCTTGTGGTTTTTTTGAAACGCGGGAGTTACCCCGCCAGGTCACGCCTTCTTTGCCAGGGGTTACGCGAACTCCTTTCAATCGGGCACTAAAACAGCTCTAGCCTACAAGCGCGGGCGGGGAGGGCGATTTGTGGGAGATCAAGCCGTGGCGCGGTTTCTCTGGTATGTGGCGCGGATCGCACGCTACACTGGACGACAACTCCGCCGTACCAGGCCTTGGGCCTGATCAATTCTCCCCTGGTTAAACGATGTAAGCGATGGCCAATCGAGCAGAACTTTGCGTCATCCGTGGCGCACGCGCCGGCGACCCCGCCAGCCAGCTGGCGCTGGGCAAGCTCTACCTGTTCGGCGGTACCGGCCTGCCGCGCAACATGCCCACCGCGCTGCACTGGCTCGACCGCGCGGCGCGCCAGCAGCAGGCCGAAGCGTGGATGCTGATCGGCAGCCACGTCCCGCTCGAACATGCCCGCCATTGCCTGAACGAGGTGCTGCCGTGGTACCAGCGCGCCTACGCGGCCGGGGTCGAGCAGGCTGGACTGGTGCTGGCGCAGCTGGCGCCAGCCGATCCTGCCACTCCTGTCAACCCGCAGCCGCGCCTGCAGCAACCGCTGCCGCAGCAGGAGCGGCTTGCAGCGGACGCTGGCTGTCGTGCCGTCGCCGCTGCCGCACCGTCGGTGCTCCACGCGGCACTGTCCGGCGTCGAAGCGGCGCGCGCTGGCCGGACGCCGGCTGCGGGCAGCCGCGAACAGCTTGCCGGTGCGCCCGCGCTGGCCGCCCATGGCGTCGAGCAGGTAATTGCCGGCCCTGCTGCCGCCCGCCACGCGGCACGGTCCGGTCCTGCCCTGCCTGCTGCCAGCGGCGGCCAGAGTACGGAGCGCCTCGAGCAGGCTGCCATGGCCGGTGACCGTGCCGCACAGCTGGCGCTCGGTTTATGGTGCGCGCGCCTGCAGCGCGACGGCCAGCGGCAGGCCGATGGGATTGCCACCGTCAACTTCAAGCGCGCGATCCGCTGGCTGACCATGGCTGGCGGGCAGGGCGATGCCGAGGCCTGGTTCGCGCTGTCGCGCATTTATCTGAAACCGGAATTTTCACAGCGCAGCGTGGCCGAGGCACAGGTGTACCTGGAGCGCGCGGCCGAGCTCGGTCACCGCGCTGCGCAAGTTGCGTGCGGCCTGCAGGCCTGGCGCCACCGCCGCCACGTTGCAGGTGGCGACGTACGCGCCGTGTACTGGCTGCAGAAAGCGGCAGCACAGGGAAGTGCCCAGGCGCAGCAGCAACTGGACCGGATTGCGCAGGCGCCGCGCGGCGCAGCCTGGGTGCAGGCTTTGGCGCCGGACGCCATCGCCGTGCTGGCCCTGCGCCAGCCGCTGCTGGCGGCGCGCCTGATGCTGGCACACGCGTTCAACCTGACCCGCGCCGAGACCTTGCTGCTCGACGTGAAGGAGGCCGATCACGGCCATTGCCTGGTGGTCGATATCCGCGCCAGCTACGGCCGCAGCAAGCGGCGCCTGGTGGCGCTGCGCACGGCGCAGCAACGGCAGTTGCTGGACCAGGTCGTGGCACAGTTCGACCGCGCGGGCGCGGCGCCAGAAGGCAATTACCGCCAGCGTCTATACCGGCTCAAGCATTGTCTGCCGGCGCTGGCCGGCGCCGGCTGCAGCGCCCCTGGTTGACGTGCCGTTGACTGCAGCGCTCCTGGCTGCAGCGCTGTTGGTTGAAGCCCCCTGGCTGAAGCGCCCTTGGCTTAGACGCCCTCGGCTGAAGCGCCCTGGCTGCAGCGCCGTTGGTTGAAGCCCCTTGGCTGAAGCGCCCCTGGTTGAAGCGTCCCTGGCTGCAGCACCGTTGCTTGAAGCCCCTGGCTAAAGCGCCCCTGGCTAAAGCGCCCCTGGCTAGAGCGCCCCTGGCTAGAGCGCCCCTGGCTAGAGCGCCCCTGGCTGAAGTGCCGCCGGCTACAACGCCTCTGGCTAAAGCGCCCTCGGCTGAAGCACCCACGGCGCCCTGACACGGCAGCACCGGCGCAATCGTGCTAGATCTCGATCTCGCCTTCGAACACGGTTACGGCCGGGCCCGTCAGCAGCACGGGCTCGCCTTCGCCTGCCCAGCTGATCGATAACTGGCCGCCGCGCGCATCGACGCGCACCGGGCTGTCGAGCAGGCCGCGGCGGATGCCGGCCACGGCAGCGGCGCAGGCGCCGGTGCCGCAGGCCAGGGTCTCGCCCACGCCGCGCTCGAAGACGCGCAGCTTGACGTGGCGGCGGTCGAGCACCTGCATGAAGCCGGCGTTGACGCGGTTCGGAAAGCGCACATGGTGCTCGATGAGCGGACCGGTCAGTTCTACCGGCGCCGTCTCGACATCGTCGACGATCTGCACCGCGTGCGGATTGCCCATCGACACCGCCGAGATCAGCACGGTCTCGCGCGCGCCGCCCAGCTCCAGCACCAGCGGCCACAAGGTGTCGTGGCCCTGCGGCGTGCCCTGCAAGCCCTCGGCGTCGAACGGCACCCGTGTGGCGTCGAGCACCGGCGCGCCCATGTCCACCGTGATGCTGCCATCGGCTTCCAAGCGCGGTGCGATCACGCCGGCACGGGTCTCGACCGTGATGCTGCGCTGGTCGGTCAGGCCTTTTTCGGCCACGAACTTGACGAACGCGCGCGAGCCGTTGCCGCATTGCTCGACCTCGCCGCCATCGGCGTTGAAGATGCGGTAGCGGAAGTCGCAGCCCGGCGCGGTCGGCTTTTCCACCAGCAGGATCTGGTCGGCGCCCACGCCGAAGCGGCGGTCGCCGAGCAAGCGCCACTGCGCTGCGGTGAAATCGATCTGCTGGTTGATGCCGTCGATGACCACGAAGTCGTTGCCGGCGCCGTGCATTTTGGTGAATTTGAGTTTCATGGTGTTATTTGTGACGGTTGTACAGCGACGGCTCGCCGTTGGGGCGGGTCTTGAAGCGCTTGTGGGTCCAGAAATATTCGGCTGGCGCTTCGCGCACGCGCTCCTCGATGAACGCGTTCATGCGGCGGGTGGCGGCCACCATGTCGGTGCCCGGGTAATTGTCCCACACCGGATAGAATTTCACGCGCCAGCCCTGGTAGTCGGGCAGGAAGGTGGCGATCACCGGCATCACCTGGGCACCGGTGGTGGCGGCGATGCGCGCGGTGGCGGTCAGGGTGGCCGCCTCGATGCCGAAGAACGGCACGAACTCGGCATCCTTTTCGCCGAAGTCCATGTCCGGCAGCATGAAGTACGGGAGCTTGTCGCGCAGCGCGCGCAGGATCGGCTTGATGCCGTCCTGGCGCGTAAACAGCTTGACCGGCTTGAAGCGGGCGCGGCCGGCACGCAGCACCTTGTCGAAGGCGGCATTCTTTTGCGTCACGTACATCGACGAGGCGCTGGCCACCATCGCGATCGAGGCGCCGGCCACGTCCAGGCACACGAAGTGCGGGCACAGCAGGATGGTCGGCTGCGCCGTCATCTCCGCCACCGGCACCGGGCCCGGTTCCACCTTGATCAGGCGATTGAGCCGCGCTTCCGATGCCCACCACAGGATGCCGCGTTCCCAGACGCTGCGCGCGTAGGCCTGGAAGTGCTGGCGCGCCAGCGTCACGCGTTCGGCCTCGGTCAGCTCCGGCAGGCACAGCCGTAAGTTGGTGAGCGTGATCTCGCGCCGTGCGCGCAGCAGCATGAACAGGATGCTGCCGGTGAACTTGCCGAAGCGGCCCAGGATGGGCAGCGGCAGCCAGTGCAGCAGCCACATCAATCCGATGGCGAACCAGGTACCAGGCTTCATGCTGCTGCTCCATGCTGTGGCGCTTCGACGCCGTGCGGCACCTTGTAGCGGTTGTAGCTCCAGTAGTACTGGGCGGGATGACGGGCGATCAGCTGTTCCATCGCGGTATTGATCGCCTGCGCCTGGCTGGCAGTGTCGCCGGCCAGCGAGGCGGTAAACGGCACGAAATGGATCACGTAGCCACGGCCGGCAGGCAGACGCTCGGCATAGGTGACGATCACGGTGGCGTCGCCCAGCTGCGCCAGCTTGGCGGGCAGCGTCATGGTGTAGGCGTCGCGCCCGAAGAAGGTGGCCCACACGCCGTCGCCTTCCTGCGGCACCTGGTCCGGCAGCAGGCCGATCGGCCGGCCCTTCTTGAGGAACTTGGCCAGCATGCGCACGCCGCCCATATTGGCCGGCGCCAGCAGCAGGTTGTCGCGCGCGCGCGCATCTTCGATCAGCGGTTTCAGGGCAGCCTGCCTGGGCGGCCGGTACATCACCATCAGCTCGGTGCGCAGCGCGATTTCCTGCGCCACGATCTCGAAGCAGCCCAGGTGGGGCGTGAGGAAGACGATGCCGCGGCCGGCGTCGAGCTCATGCTGGACCAGCTGCCAGTTCTCGAGCGTGGCGTGACGCGACACGCGCGCCGGATCGGCGCACCAGATGAACGGCAGTTCCAATATGCTTTTACCAGCCTCGGCAATGGCGGCGGACAGGTGGTGCGTGTAGCCGGCCTGCGCCATGTTGGCGCGCATGTGGCGGCGGTGCGATGACGACATCAGGTAAACCACCCAGCCGAGCGCGCCGCCGACGGCATGCAATACGGGCAAGGGAAACGACGATAAAAAACGGAAAATGGGTACGAGCATGAAAGTGTGGAGCCTGTGTGGTTTGCTTGTCCTGCTGCAGGTTTGGTACTGGACGAGAAGCAAGTTTTTTCAAAAAAGCGTAAAATAACACGTTAGAAGGAACCGCTGAGTTAATGACAACTTGCGATGCGGGATACAAATATCGCTAAAGCGTCGCAAGCCGTGCTGGTATGCGACAACCATTTTTTAGTCACGATCAGGAGCTTGCGATGTCTAATGACTACCTCTTTACTTCCGAATCCGTCTCCGAAGGCCACCCCGACAAGGTTGCGGACCAGATTTCCGACGCCATCCTCGACGCCATCCTGGCCCAGGACCCGAAAGCGCGCGTGGCGGCCGAAACCCTGTGCAACACCGGTCTGGTGGTGCTGGCCGGTGAAATCACCACCCACGCCAACGTCGATTATATTCAAGTTGCCCGCGAAACCATCAAGCGCATTGGTTACGACAATACCGACTTCGGCATCGACTACCGCGGTTGCGCCGTGCTGGTCGCCTACGACAAGCAGTCGCCCGACATCGCCCAGGGCGTCGATGAAGGCGCAGGGATCGACCTCGACCAGGGCGCCGGCGACCAGGGCCTGATGTTCGGCTACGCCTGCGACGAAACCCCGGAACTGATGCCCGCTGCCATCCACTACGCCCACCGCCTGGTCGAGCGCCAGTCGCAGCTGCGCAAGGATGGCCGCCTGCCATGGCTGCGTCCCGACGCCAAGTCGCAGGTCACGCTGCGCTATGTCAATGGCCGTCCGGTGGCCGTGGACACGGTCGTGCTGTCCACCCAGCATGCGCCGGACATGCAGCACAAGCAGATCGAGGAAGCGGTGATCGAAGAGATCATCAAGCAGGTGCTGCCGCGCGAATGGCTGGCCGAGACCAAGTACCTGGTCAACCCGACCGGCCGCTTCGTCATCGGCGGCCCGCAGGGCGACTGCGGGCTGACCGGCCGCAAGATCATCGTCGACACCTACGGCGGCGCCAGCCCGCACGGCGGCGGCGCGTTCTCGGGCAAGGATCCGACCAAGGTGGACCGCTCGGCTGCGTACGCGGCCCGTTACGTGGCCAAGAACGTGGTCGCGGCCGGCCTGGCGCGCCAGTGCCAGGTGCAGGTGTCGTACGCGATCGGCGTGGCCCGCCCGATCAATATCACCGTCTACACCGAAGGTACGGGCGTGATCCCGGACGAGCAGATCGCCAAGCTGGTGATGGAGCATTTCGACCTGCGCCCGAAAGGCATCGTGCAGATGCTCGACCTGCTGCGCCCGATCTACGCCAAGACCGCCGCCTACGGCCACTTCGGCCGCGAAGAGCCGGAATTCAGCTGGGAGCACACCGACAAGGCTGCCATCCTGCGCGACGCCGCCGGTCTCAAGTAATCCGGTATTGCGGGCCTGTCAGGCAGGCCTGCATCGTTTCCGCGCCAGCCGGCGCCCGTCCTCGCGGCGGGCGCCGGTTTTTTTTATCGGGTGTGGTCTGGTTGCGACGGCAACACGCATTACCACGATGTAATGGTTGGTTAGTTGATCTTAATAAATTTTCGTGTAATCATTGAAAATTCTAATTTGCAACTAAACTTCAGCTTCCTTCATGGCGCCAGAAGTGATCACTGTGAAGGCAACGGTATGCAGGCGTTTAACCGACTCCAAATGATGACCCGGCTGATGGTCGGCTTCCTGTCGCTGCTGGCGATGACGATCGCACTGGGCGGCTTTGCCATCTTCGAGCTGGCCAACGTCAACCAGGTCTCCACCGACATGGAAGTGAGCCATCTGCCCAAGGTGCGCGCCACCATGGACATGAATACCAACACGTCCGACTTCCGCGTGGCTGAACTGCAACACGTGGCCTCCGGCGCGGCAGCGGACAAGAAGCGCTACGACACCGCCATGGCCGCGGTGCTGAACGTATTCGAGGCCAATCGCGCCGAGTACGTCCAGCTCATCGACAGCGCCGACGAGCGCGCGCTGTACGATCGTTTCAAGCGCGACTGGGACCAGTACCTGGTCGAGAACGCGCGCATCGTTGAATTGTCGCGCAGCAACAACAGTGAGCAGGCGCAGGCGCTCAACCGCAATGCCCAGGTCCTGTTTGACAAGCTCAGCAACGAATTGCTGGCGCTGGCCAATCTCAACCTGACCCGGTCCAGGGAAGCGAGCCACCAGGGCGACCAGACTTATGCCAGCGCGCGGGTGGCGATCATCGCCGTGCTGGCGGTGATGGTGGTGCTGGGCCTGGCGTTTGCCGTGTTCGTCGCGCGCAACCTGCGCAACCAGCTCGGCGGCGAACCGGCCTACGCGGTGGACGTGGTGCGCCGCATTGCCGACGGCGATCTCGGCTTCGAGGTCGAGGTGGCTGCAGGCGGCACCGACAGCCTGCTGGCGGCCATGCAAAGCATGCGCAGCAAGCTGGCGGTCATCGTCGGCGACGTGCGCGGCGGTACCGACACCATCGCCGCCGCCTCGCAGCAGATCGCCTCCGGCAATATCGACCTGTCGGCGCGCACCGAGCAGCAGGCCAGTGCGCTCGAGGAAACCGCGGCGTCGATGGAAGAACTGACGTCCACCGTCCGGCAGAACGCCGACAACGCGCGCCAGGCCAACCGGCTGGCGCTGAGCGCCTCCGAGGTGGCCGTGCGCGGCGGGACGGTGGTGGCGGACGTGGTGGGCACCATGGACGAGATCAATGCCTCGTCGCGCAAGATCGCCGAGATCACCGGGGTCATCGACAGCATCGCCTTCCAGACCAACATCCTGGCGCTGAACGCGGCCGTGGAAGCGGCGCGCGCGGGCGAGCAGGGGCGCGGCTTTGCCGTGGTGGCGTCCGAGGTGCGCAACCTGGCGCAGCGCAGCGCCACGGCCGCGCGCGACATCAAGCAGCTGATCGGCGACTCGGTCGACAAGGTGGGCGCTGGCACCGTGCTGGTCGGTACGGCCGGCGCGACCATGCGCGACGTGGTGACCAGCATCCAGCAGGTGGCCGACATGATGAGCGAGATCACCGCCGCCAGCGTCGAGCAGAGCGCCGGCATCGAACAGGTCAACCAGGCCGTGACCCAGATGGACCAGGTGACCCAGCAGAATGCCGCGCTGGTCGAAGAAGCGGCTGCCGCTGCCGAGTCGATGCGCGAACAGGCGCGCCACCTGTCGCGGGCGATCGGCATCTTCAAGCTGGGCGCCGACCGGCCTGCGGTGGCGGCCGGAACCGGCCCGGCACGCCTGGCGCTGGCAGGCTAGCAGGGCCGGCCGGCGCGCCGGGCACGCTGCTTTTTGTGGCAAATTCCGCGCGGGCGGTGCTAAAATGCATGTTCCGAGGAGCGCTGCGACGAATCCTTTTCGCCAGGCTCGGAATCTGCAACCGCGCTCACGTTACTTTTTTCTAACACGAAAGGAGGGCGTGATGAACGCCGTACTCAAACCGCAGCAAGACTACCTGGTCGCCGATATTTCCCTGTCCCCGTGGGGCGACAAGGAAATCAAGATTGCCGAAACCGAAATGCCGGGCCTGATGGCCATCCGCGAAGAATTCGCTGCCAGCCAGCCGTTGAAAGGCGCGCGCATCACCGGCTCGCTGCACATGACCATCCAGACCGCCGTGCTGATCCAGACGCTGGAAGCGCTGGGCGCCAGCGTGCGCTGGGCCTCGTGCAATATCTATTCGACCCAGGACCACGCCGCTGCCGCCATTGCTGCCGCCGGCACCCCGGTGTTCGCCATCAAGGGCGAAACCCTCGACGAATACTGGGATTACACCCACCGCATCTTCGAGTGGCCGGCGGACGCGGCCGGCAATGCCGTGTACTCGAACATGATCCTCGACGACGGCGGCGACGCCACCCTGCTGCTGCATCTGGGCGCCCGCGCCGAGCAGGACATCTCGGTGGTCGGCAACCCGACCTCGGAAGAAGAGATCTGCCTGTTCAACGCCATCAAGGCCAAGCTGGCGATCGACCCGGCCTGGTACTCCAAGCGCCTGCCGCACATCCTGGGCGTGACCGAGGAAACCACCACCGGCGTGCACCGCCTGTACCAGATGCACAAGGAGGGCAAGCTGGCCTTCCCGGCCATCAACGTCAACGATTCGGTCACCAAGTCCAAGTTCGACAACCTGTACGGCTGCCGCGAATCGCTGGTCGACGGCATCAAGCGCGCCACCGACGTCATGATCGCCGGTAAAGTGGCCGTGATCGCCGGTTACGGCGACGTCGGCAAGGGCTCGGCCCAGGCCATGCGCGCGCTGTCGGCGCAGGTGTGGGTGACCGAGATCGACCCGATCTGCGCGCTGCAGGCTGCGATGGAAGGCTACCGCGTGGTGACCATGGACTACGCTGCCGAACACGGCGACATTTTTGTTACGTGCACCGGCAACTACCACATCCTCACCGAAGAGCACATGCTCAAGATGAAGGACCAGGCCATCGTCTGCAACATCGGCCACTTCGACAACGAGATCGATGTTGCTGCCCTCAAGAAGTACACCTGGGAAAACATCAAGCCGCAGGTCGATCACGTGATCTTCCCGTCGGGCAAACGCATCATCCTGCTGGCCGAAGGCCGCCTGGTGAACCTCGGCTGCGGTACCGGCCACCCGTCGTACGTGATGAGCTCGTCGTTCGCCAACCAGACCATCGCCCAGATCGAACTGTTCGCCAATACGGCCAACTACCCGGTCGGCGTGTACGTGCTGCCGAAGCACCTCGATGAAAAGGTCGCGCGCCTGCAGCTGAAGAAGCTCAACGCGCAGCTGTCGGAGCTGACCCCGGAGCAGGCCGCCTACATCGGCGTGACCATCGAAGGTCCGTACAAGCCTGACCACTACCGCTACTAATCAGCGCCCCCCGCGCCCCGGCAACCTGCTGCTATCGCGGCGGTTTCCGGGGCGCGCGATCCGTCGGCCATCGGCCCTTTTTTTGCTGCGAGAATCCACTATGCGTTTGGTCCTTACCTGGTTGATCAATGCGGTTGCCCTGTTGGCAATCCCTTACCTGATGCATTCCGTCAATGTCACCAGCGTCGGCGCCGCGCTGGTCGCCGCTGTCGTCCTGGCCCTGGTCAATACGCTGATCCGCCCGGTGCTGCTGATTTTGACGCTGCCCGTGACCGTGGTGTCGCTGGGCCTGTTCATCTTCATCATCAACGGCTTTTCGTTCTGGCTGGTGGCGCAATTCGTGCCCGGCTTTAGCGTGGACAGCTTCCTGTCGGCCGTCGGCGGCGCACTGTTGTACAGCATTATTTCCTGGGCCCTCACGACCTTACTTTTAAAGCATTCAGATGGCTAATCATAATTTCAGTATCGAATTCTTTCCGCCGAAGACGGCGGAAGGCGCGGAAAAGCTGCGTGTCACGCGCGCCAAGCTGTCCGAACTGAAACCCAGGTATTTTTCCGTGACCTTCGGCGCCGGCGGCAGCACCCAGCGCGGCACGCTCGACACGGTGGTGGAAATCCTGGCGGCCGGCGAAGACGCCGCGCCCCACCTGTCCTGTGTTGGCGGCAGCCGCGAGTCGATCCGCGCCATCCTGGCCGAGTTCAGGTCGCACAATATCCGCCGCATCGTGGCGCTGCGCGGCGATCTGCCCAGCGGCTATGGCGCGGCCGGCGAATTCCGCTACGCCAGCGAGCTGGTCGAATTCATCCGCCAGGAAACCGGCGACTGGTTCCACATCGAAGTGGCCGCCTATCCGGAAGTGCACCCGCAGGCGCGCTCGCCGCAGGACGACCTGCTCGCCTTCGAGCGCAAGATCAAGGCGGGCGCCAACGCCGCGATCACCCAGTATTTTTACAACGCCGACGCCTACTTCCATTTCGTCGACCAGGCCCGCAAGCTCGGCATCGACGTGCCGATCGTGCCCGGCATCATGCCGATCCTGAACTACACGCAGCTGATGCGTTTTTCCGACATGTGCGGCGCCGAGATCCCGCGCTGGGTGCGCCTGAAACTGGCCAGCTTCGGCGACGATACCGCCTCGATCAAGGCGTTCGGGCTGGACGTGGTCGCGCAACTGGGCCAGCGCCTGCTGGCCGGCGGCGCCCCGGGCCTGCACTTTTACAGCATGAACCAGGCGGCAGCGACCACGGCCCTGTGGCAGCGGCTCGTGTAAAAAACCGGAATCCGGCATGCGCGACGGTCCGCCGCTGCGCAACGAGGTCGGACAGCGGCCAGGTGGATATTGCCGCCTGCCTAAAGTCCGTCATGCCCGCGCAGGCGGGCATCCAATCGACGGCGGCGTCGCTTCGGTAATGATGCGGTCGAGCGCCACGTCGTGCACGTCGGCCTCAAACGCCACCTGCATGGCCGCATACGCGATCCCCACCGTCAGCGGCCGGGGCGTTCTCGCCAGTGTGCGGTCGTAAAACCCGCCGCCATATCCGAGCCGGTACCGTTCCCCGGTAAACCCCAGGCAGGGCACCAGCACGGCGGCCGGACAGTCCTGCAGCCGCAGCTCGGCCGGCACCGCCACTCCCATCCCATCCCTGACCATCGCCTCGCCGAGGCGCCAGTCGGCAAAGGCCAGCGCGGCGTCGCGCGCGACCACCACCGGCAGCAGCAGCCGCGCGCCCGACGCCGCCAGTTCCGCATACGCGGGCGCCAGATCGGGTTCGCCGCGCAGCGGCCAGTACACGCCCAGCGTGGCCGGCCGCGCGGCGCGCCACCAGGCCACCACCTGGCGGCCGATGGCCTGGTCCCATTGCGCCCGCGTGGGCGCATCGACGGCGCGCCGCGCGGCCAGCAGCTGCTGCCGTAATTCTGCCTTGCCCGGTGCGGACGGGGCTATTGCTTCGCTCTCGCTGCGTGGTATTCTAGGGTCGCTGGTCATGGTTGGTTACATTCAGGTTCAGACTATAGAGAGTTGCACATTGAGTTACGTTTCGAAATGGATCGCCGGCGCCGTCGTCGCCATGGCCGCCCTCAGCGCCTCTGCCCAAACCGAAGCGATCGGCGCTGAAACCCGCAGCCAGGACGATGCCTTCCTGCTGCTGCGCGACGCCGTGCGCAAGGACGACACGGCCAAGGTCGATTTCTATGCCGCGCGCCTGACCGATTATTCGATCCCGTCGTACGTCGACTATTATCGGCTCAAAGCCCGCTTGCGCGATGCCTCGCAGATGGAAATCCGCAACTTCATCCAGCGCTACCAGGGCCAGGCCATCGTCGACCGGCTGCGCAACGACTGGCTGCTGGAGCTGGGCCGCACGGGCGACTGGACCACCTTCGACGAACAGCTGCCGCTGTTCGTGCTCAACGACGACACGCAAGTCAAATGCTACGCGCTGCAATCGCGCGCGATCAAGGGCCAGAACGTGGCCAGCGAGGCGCGCGCGCTACTGATCTCCCCCAACGGCTACGGCGAACCGTGCGCAGGCCTGATCGGCACGCTGTACCAGGCGCGCCAGTTCGATGCCGAAGACCTGTACACGCAGCTGCGCCTGGCCGGCGAGTTCAATTCTACCGGCCAGGCGCGGCGCATCGTCGCGTTGCTCGGCGGTCCCGACAAAAAAATCGTGCAGGCGGTCGATCTGCCGACCGTCGCCGTGGCCAAGGGGCCGGGCAGCGGGCGCACCGAGCACGAAATCTTCATCGTCGCCGTCGGCCGCCTGGCCAAGACCAGCGTCAAGCTGGCCACGCTGGCGCTGAACAAGGCAGCTGCTAGCCTGTCGGTGCAGGAGCAGCGCGAGGGCTGGGCCGCGATTGCCCTGCAGTCGTCGTACTCGCTGTCGGACGAGACCACCGCCTACTGGAAGCGGGCCGACGGCGCGCCGCTGTCGATCGATCAGGCCCAGTGGAGCACCCGCATCGCGCTGCGCAACGGCGACTGGCGCCAGGTGCACAAGAATATCGACGCCATGCCGGCCATCCTGCGCGACGACCCGACCTGGATTTACTGGAAGGGCCGCGCGCTGATGGCCGACGGCAGCGACACCAGCCCGCCGAGCGGCGAAGCGCTGCGCCTGTTCAACGGCATCGCCGACCAGCCCAATTTCTATGGCCAGCTGGCGCGCGAGGAAACCGGCCGCCTGGTATCGATCCCGCCGCCGGGCGCGCCGATCACGGCCGCCGAAATCGCGCCGATCGCCGCCAACCCCAACTTCCAGCGCGCGCTGAAATTCTTCGGCATGCGCCTGCGCTTCGAGGGCACGCGCGAGTGGAACTGGGGCTTGCGCGGCTTGAGCGAACGCGAACACCTGGCCGCCGCCGAATACGCGCGCCAGAACCACATCCTCGACCGCATGGTCAACACGTCGGACCGCACCCGGGTGCTGGTCGATTACACCCAGCGCTTCCCGTCGCCGCACGACGACCTGATGCACCCGGCCACCAAGATGCTGGGCCTGGACAAGGCCTGGGTCTATGGCCTGATCCGGCAGGAGTCGCGCTTCATCATGGATGCGCAGTCGCACGCGGGCGCGTCGGGCCTGATGCAGGTGATGCCGTCCACCGGCCGCTGGGTGGCCAAGAAGCTCGGGCTGACCGACTTCGCGCAGGACATGCTGTCCGACGTCAAGACCAACATCATGCTGGGCACGAACTACCTGAACATGGTGCTCGGGAATATGGATGGGTCGCAGGTGCTGGCCACGGCCGCCTATAATGCCGGCCCGGGACGCTCGCGCACCTGGCGCGCCGCGCTCGACAAGCCGATGGAAGCGGCCGTATTCATCGAATCGATCCCGTTCTTCGAGACCCGCACCTATGTCAAGAACGTGATGTCCAACGCCAACTACTACGCGGCGCTGTTCGAGGGCCGGCCGCAGTCGCTCAAGGCGCGCATCGGCGTGATCACGCCCAAGGGGTACACGCTGCAGGAAGAGCAGGAAGCCTCCTTCGCCCGCTGACCCGATTTATTTCATTCATCAAGCTACCATGCAGACCACCCAACTCGATCCCAGCCTGTCCAACGCCCTCGCTGCCGCCCGCTCGCCCGGCCTGACCCTGGTCATCGGCAACAAGAACTATTCGTCGTGGTCGATGCGGCCCTGGGTGGTCATGACCGCCTTCGGCATCCCGTTCCAGGAAGTGCGCATCCTGCTCGACCAGCCCGACACCGCCAACCGCATCTGCAGCTACTCGGCGTGCGGCCGGGTGCCGGTGCTGCTGGCCGGCGAGATCACGATCTGGGACAGCCTGGCCATCGTCGAATACCTGGCCGAGCAGTTCCCCGAACTGCACCTGTGGCCGCAGGACGTGGCCGCGCGCGCCATGGCGCGCTCGATCTGCGCCGAGATGCACTGCGGCTTCACCGACCTGCGCAGCGCCATGAGCATGAATATCCGCGCCAGCCTGCCGGGCAAGGGCCGCACCAACGGCGCCCAGGCCGACATCGGCCGCATCAGCGAGATCTGGGAAGAGTGCCTGGCGCGCTTCGGCCATCACCAGTTCCTGTTCGGCGATTTTTCGATTGCCGACGCCTATTTCGCGCCGGTGGTGATGCGCTTCCGCACCTATGGCGTGACGCTGGCGCCGGCGCTGGACGCCTACTGCCAGCGCGTGCAGGCCCACCCGGCCGTGGCGCGCTGGGTGAGCGAGGCGCTGGCCGAAACCGAAACGGCGCCCCAGCACGACGCCGACCTGCCGGATTGACGATGAAGAGCTATGTCGTCGGCGGCGCCGTACGGGACGCGCTGCTCGGTTTGCCGGTCAAGGACCACGACCACGTGGTGGTCGGCGCCACGCCGGACCAGATGGTGGCGCTGGGCTACCGCCCGGTGGGCAAGGATTTTCCCGTGTTCCTGCATCCGGCAACGCAGGAGGAATACGCGCTGGCGCGTACCGAGCGCAAGACCGCCCCCGGCTACAAGGGCTTCGTATTCCATACCGCGCCCGAGGTGACGCTGGAACAAGACCTGGTGCGGCGCGACCTGACCATCAATGCGATCGCCCGCGCCGAGGATGGCACGCTGACCGATCCGTTCGGCGGCCAGCGCGATCTCGCCGACAAAATCTTCCGTCACGTCTCGGAGGCGTTTGCCGAAGACCCGGTGCGCATCCTGCGCGTGGCGCGCTTTGCCGCGCGCTACCCGGACTTCCGGGTGGCGCCGGAAACCAATGCCCTGATGCGGCAGATGGTGGCGCACGGCGAAGTCGATGCGCTGGTGGCCGAACGCGTGTGGCAGGAACTGTCGCGCGGCCTGATGGAACAGCGGCCGTCGCGCATGCTGGAAGTGCTGCGCGACTGCGGCGCGCTGGCGCGCATCCTGCCCGAGCTCGACGTGCTGTGGGGCGTGCCGCAGCCGGAGAAATGGCACCCGGAGATCGATACCGGCGTCCACATCCTGCAGGTGATCGACTGCGCCGCCCGGGCGCAGCTGGAGCTGCCCACCCGCGTGGCCTGCCTGCTGCACGACCTGGGCAAGGGCGTCACGCCGTCGGCCAGCTGGCCGGCGCACCACGGCCACGAGGCACTGGGCGTGAAACTGGTGGAGCAGGTCTGCAAGCGCCTGCGCGTGCCCACCGACTGCCGCGACCTGGCGCTGATGACCGCGCGCGAACACGGCAACGTGGGGCGTGCGCTACAGCTGCGGCCCAATACCGTCGTCAAGCTGCTCGAGCGCTGCGATGCGTTCCGCAAGCCGGCGCGCTTCGTGCAGATGCTGCGCGCGACCGAATGCGATTCGCGCGGGCGCACCGGCCCCTCGGCCAGCTACCATGACGCACCGTTCCCGCAGGGGGCGTACCTGGAAACGGCGATGGCGGCCGCGCGCGCGGTGAATGCCGGCGAGATTGCGCAAACCTGCCGCGACCAACCGCAACGCATCCCTGAATACGTGCACCGCGCGCGGGTGACGGCGGTCAGGCTGGCGCTCGGCGCGGCCGATGGCGCCGATGACACTGCCATGGCCGATCATGGCAACCATGGCGACCACGACGCCTGACCCGCAGCGGCGGCAGTGACATGGACCCCATCGACCTGTTCCAGAACCCGCTGCGTCGCTGGAACAAGGCCAACGGCGGCAAGGTCCGTCCGCGCGTGCCGGTCAAGCAGTTGCACCCGCGCGACCGGCGCCGCATGCGCCGCCACTTCCTCGACCTCGACGCGGGCGACCGCCTGCTGCGCTTCGGCAGCGCGCTGTCGGACGAGCAGATCGAGCGCTATGTCGGCGCCATCGATTTTTCGCGCGATATCGTGTTCGGCGTGTACAACCGCGTCTTCCGGCTGGTGGCCGTGGGCCACCTGGCGTTTGCCGCGCGCGATGCGTCGAAGGCGGCGGTGACCGACAAGGCGCGCGTGGCGGAATTCGGCGTCTCGGTCAGCCGCAGCGCGCGCGGCATCGGCATCGGCGCGAAACTGTTCGGCCGTGCTGCCATCCATTGCCGCAACAACGATGTCGATACCCTGTACATGCATTGCCTGTCGTCGAACCAGACCATGATGCACATCGCCCGCAAGGCCGGCATGGAAATCCGCCGCGCCTACGGCGAAGCCGACGCCTACCTGAAGTTGCCGCCGGCCGATCCGGCCAGCGTGATGCAGGAAGCGCTCGACGAGCAGTTCGCCACCCTCGATTACACCTTCAAGGCCAACAAGAAAGCTGCGCGCAAGTGGCTCGCGCGCCTGACCTGGCGCATGCCTAAAAAAAAATAGTGCTTTTCTAGAACCTTTGCTGCCCGGTCCGGAATCAACGGTCCGACAAGATACGCAACTGGCAGCGAGGCGCACCCTGACTTCATCGATACTGCCCTGGACCTGGACCGCCGCCTGCGGCGCGCACCTGTACGCCCCGTCGGCGTGGGACGGCGTGCGCCTGCTGCTGCTGTCGCCGCTGCTGGAAGAAACCGTGGTGCGCGCGGGCCTGCAGGAGTGGTTGATGCGCCGATCGTCGGCGGCGGTATGGCCGGCCCTGGCGTCGGCAGCCGCGTTCAGCCTGCTGCACCTGGGCAGCGGCTGGCAGGCGGCGCTGGCGGTGCTGGCGCCGGGACTGGTGCTGGCGATGCTGTACGCACGCACCCGCAGCTGGCGCTGGTGCGCGCTGGCGCACAGCGGCATGAATGCCTTTGCGATCTCCGTCTGCAGTTTTTAATTTCACTTCAGGAGAACAGGCATGGGCGGGACAATGTGGACGGAACGGGCGGCGCAGGCGCGCGCGGCGGGACGCTGGCAACAGGCTGCCGGCGCGGCATTGATGGTCGCTGCAGCCGCTGGCGCGGCAATGGCGTCGGCCGAGGCCAACGCCGCCGATGCGGTCAACGGCAAGAATTTGTACCTGAACGGCCCCGTGTCCGGCGGCGCCAGTTGCGCGTCGTGCCACGGCGCTTCGCCGGCGGCCAACGTCAGCGGCATCCAGCGCGGCGCCAACCAGCCGTCGGTGATCGCCGATGCGATCGCCAATAACCGCGGCGGCATGGGCAGCCTGTTTGCCGGAAAATTCTCGTCCAGCGAGCTGAGCGACCTGGCCGCCTTCATCGGCAATCCGAATGCGACGGCGGCGCCGGCGGCGTCGCTGACGCCGGCCAGCCTGACCTTTACCGGCACCGCCATCGGCCAGACCAGCGGCCCGCTGTCGGCCACGCTCAGCAACACCGGCAGCGCCGCGCTCAATATCGGCACCATCGCCCTGAGCGGCGCCGCTGCCGGCGACTACAGCATCGGCGGCGGCACCTGCGCCAACGGCGCGGCGATTGCCGCCGGCGCCAGCTGCACCGTGCAGACCAGCTTCCGGCCCACCGCCGCCGGCAGCCGCGCCGCCACGCTCACCATCACCCACAACGCCACCGGCGGCAGCAGCACCGTGGCACTGACCGGCACCGGCAACAGCACGCCGCAAGCCACGCTCGGCCTGTCGGCCGCCAGCATCAACTTCGGCGCCCAGCTGACCGGCGCCGCCTCGGCGCCATCGACCATCACCGTCACCAACAGCGGCCAGGCCGCGCTGACGTTCAGCAGCATCGCGGTGACCGGCGCCAATGCCGGCATCTTCACGCTGGGCGGCACCTGCGCCACCAGCACGCCGGTGGCTGCCGGCGCCAGCTGCACCGTGACCGTCACCGCCACCCCGACCGCCGCAGGCGCTTTTGCCGGCACCCTGGCGCTGGCCTCGAACGCGTCCAACGCCACCAGCGGCAGCACCGGCATCGGCCTGTCCGGCACCGCCAGCGCTGCCGCCCCGGCATTGACTGCCTCGCCGTCGGCGATCGCCTTCGGCGCCCAGACCGTCAACGCCCCGGCCGCCGTTCAGACCGTGGTGCTGGCCAATACCGGCAACGTGGCGCTGAACTTCTCGCGTATCGCCGTCACCGGCGCCGCCAGCATCACGCTGGCCAGCGGCGATTGCGGCAACACGCTGGCCGTGGGCGCCAGCTGCTCGGTGCCGCTGCGCTTTGCACCGACCGCCGCCGGCGACGCCGCCGCCACGCTGGCCGTCAGTTCCAACGCCGCGCCGCTGCAAGTGGCCATCACCGGCAGCGGCACCGCCCAGCCGGTGGGCGTGGCCGCGCTGTCCGAAGCCGGTCCGATCGCGTTTGCCGACACCCAGGTGGGCGCCACGGCCGACCTCCACACGACCACGCTCAACAATACCGGCACGGCTGCGCTGCGCATCACCACGCTGACCCTGGGCGGCAGCAATCCCGGCGACTTCGTCCTCGGCGGCACCTGCGCCGCCAACACGGCAGTGGGCGCCGGCGCCAGCTGCACGCTGACCACCGCGCTGCGGCCGACCGCAGCCGGCGCGCGCAGCGCCACCCTGATGGTGGTGACCGACGGCGGCGCGCAATTCTCGCTGGCCCTGGGCGGTAACGGCGTGGCCGTTGCCACCGGCGCCGCTACGCTGGGCGTCAATCCGCAAAGCTTCGACTTCGGCGCCGTCACTATCGGCGCGACGCCGACCCGCCGCTTCACGCTGACTAACAGCGGTGCGGCAGCGCTCACCGTGTCCGGCGCCAGCTTCAGCGGCCCGTTCGCGCAAGTGGCCGACAGCACCGGCTGCGCCGCCTTCCCGCTCACGCTCAACCCGGGCGCCAGCTGCGACCTGGTGGTGCGCTACACGCCGGTCAACCCGGGCAACAACAGCGGTTCGGTGGTGCTCAATGCGAACGTGGCCGGCGGCAGCACCACCATCGCCCTGAGCGGCCAGGCCGGCGCTGCTGCGGCAGACAGCGCGGCACCGCAAAACCGCGGCGGCGGCGGCTGCTCGGCCGCGCAGGATGTCAACGATCCGATGCTGGCCTTGCTGGTGCTGCTGGCCGGCGGCGTGATCTTCTGGCGTCGCCAGCGTAAAGCTAGCTGATCAGAAACAGGGCCCGCCCGCGCGGCGGCCCTCCAACCCCACCAAGGAGCAAGCAATGAAAATGGTATCGATGATATCGGCGGCCGCCCTGGCCGCCACGCTGGCCGCCGCGCCGCACCTGGCGCTGGCGCTCGACAAGGGTGCCCCCGCCCCGCAGTTCACGCTGCCGGGGGCCGACGGCGAAGTCAAACTGGCCAGCCTGCAGGGCAAGGTGGTGTACGTGGACTTCTGGGCATCGTGGTGCGGTCCGTGCCGGCAGTCGTTCCCGTGGATGAACGAGATGCAGGCCAAGTACGGCGCGCGCGGCTTCCAGGTCGTCGGCGTCAACGTGGACGCCACCAGCGAGGAAGCGCGCAAGTTCCTGGCCGCGACGCCGGCCAGGTTCACCATCGCCTTCGACCCCAAGGGCGCCACGCCGCGCCAGTACGGCATCAAGGGCATGCCCAGCAGCGTGCTGGTGGGCGCCGACGGCAAGGTGATCGCCGAGCATTCGGGCTTCCGCGACAGCGACCGCGCAGCGCTGGAGGCGCAGATCGTGGCAGCGCTGGGAGCGGCCAAATGAAGCGGCTGCTGGCGCTTGCCGTGGCGGCCGGCCTGACCGGCTGCGCCGGTTTCGGCCCGGTGCAGCCGTGGGAAAAGGGCAATCTGGCCAAGCCCGAAATGACCTTCAACGACAGCGGTGTGTTCAACCGCTACGACGACCATATCTACACCAGCCGCGAATCGTCGTCGGGCGGCGCCGGCGTCGGTGGCGGCGGCTGCGGCTGCAACTAGGGACTCGCACATGGAAACCATCAAGACCGAAACCCCGTCCGGGCACGCCCGCGATATGGAGAGTGCGCCGCTGGCCGCCTCCGCCATCCTGGCTGCCGCGCTGCTGCTGCCGGGCCTGCAGGCGCATGCCGAGGCGCCGCCCACCAACGGCGTGATCAGCATCGGCTATCTCGATTACAAGGACAGCCAGCCGGGCCTGGACCGCATCCACGTCAAGGCGCCGTCGGTGTCGGTGATGGCGCCGGTGGCCGGGGTGTGGAGCATCAGCGGGTCGGCCGTGACCGACGACGTCTCGGGCGCCACGCCGCGCTACCACAGCGCCGTGTCGGGCGCCTCGCGCATGAGCGACGACCGCAAGGCCGGCGACGTGGCCGTCAAGCGCTACTTCGAGCGCGGCAGCGTCACCGTGGGCGGCGCCTATTCGACCGAGCACGATTATCTGTCGCGCGCGCTGTCGGTGTCGGGCACCTGGGAGAGCGAAGACCGCAACACCACCTGGTCGGCCGGCATCGGCCGCGCCAACGACAAGATCAATCCCGTCAACCTGATCGTCACCAACGAGCGCAAACACACGACCAACCTGCTGCTGGGCGTGACGCAGGTGCTGGGCAAGAACGACGTGGCGCAGGTCACGCTGGCGCACGATATCGGCAAGGGCTATTTCAACGATCCGTACAAGGCTTTCGACAACCGTCCGCGCGACCGCAACGAGAGCACGCTGCTGCTGCGCTGGAACCATTACGTGGAAGCGACCGGCGGCACCAGCCGCACCTCGTACCGCTACTACCGCGACAGCTTCGGCGTGCGCGGCCATACGCTGGGCCAGGAATATGTGCAGCCGCTGGCCGATGGCTGGGCCGTGACGCCGGAGGTGCGGCTGTACAGCCAGCGCGCGGCCGACTTCTATTTCGATCCCGTGTACGACGCCGCGCTCGGTGCGCCGTTCCCGCCCGGCTACAACCCGAGCCGCTACTCGTCGGCCGACTACCGGCTGTCGGGCTTTGGCGCGGTCACGCTGGGCCTCAAGGTGAGCAAGCAGATCGACAAGGTATGGTCGATCGACGCCAAGGTCTCGGCCTACCAGCAGCGCGGCAGCTGGCGCGCCTTCGGTTCCGGCAGCCCGGGCCTGGAGCCGCTGCGCGCCCGCACCATTCAACTGGCGGTCAACCGCACATGGTAACGGCCATCCACCGCCAGCGGTTCGACGCCATGGGCAGCAGCTGCGAGCTGCGCCTGTCGGCGCCGAACGCGGCGGCGGCCGAGGCCCTGGCGGCGCGCGCGATCGCCGAAGTGCGGCGCATCGAGACCAAGTATTCACGCTACCGTCCCGACAGCATCGTCTCGCGCATCAACGCTGCCGCCGGCCAGGCGCCGGTGGCGTGCGACAGCGAGACCATGGCGCTGATCGATTACGCCGCCGCGCTGTTTTCGGCCAGCGGTGGCCTGTTCGACATCACTTCGGGCGTGCTGCGCCGGGCCTGGGACTTCCGCCAGCCGCGCGTGCCGGACGCCGACACGCTGGGCCCCTTGCTGGCGCTGGTGGGCTGGCGTCACGTCCAGTGCGACCGGCAGCAGGTGCAGCTGATGCAGGCCGGGATGGAGCTCGATTTCGGCGGCTTCGGCAAGGAGTACGCAGCCGACCGCGCGGCGGCGGTGCTGATCGAGGCCGGCGTGCACCATGGCTACGTGAACCTGGGCGGCGACATGCGCTTCATCGGCCCGCGCCCGGACGGTCAGCCATGGCAGATCGGCATCCAGGATCCGCGCAACCCGCAGGCGACGGTTGCCAGCATTCCGATCAGCTGCGGGGCGCTGACCACCAGCGGCGACTACGAACGGTATTTCGACCTCGATGGCGTGCGCTACTGCCACATCCTCGATCCGCGCACCGGCATGCCGGTGCGGTACTGGCGCTCGGTCAGCGTGATGGCGCCGATGGCGGTGGCGGCGGGCAGCTGCTCGACCATCGCCATGCTCAAGCAGCAAGAAGGACACACTTTTCTCAAGACCTCCGACATGGGCTACCTGGCCATCGACGAGCACGGACAGACGCTTTACAGGAATCTCTGACATGAACACACAACAATCGATGTGGCGCCGCATGCAACTGCCGGCCGCCATGATGACGGCCGCCCGGACCATGCCGGTGGTGCTGCTGGCGCTGCTGCTGATGCTGGCGGTGATGCTGGGCGCGAGCAGTGCGGCGCGCGCAGCCGACTTCCTCGAACCGGACCAGGCGTTCCGGCTGACCGCCACCCAGACCGATCCCCACACCGTGCGCCTGGCGTGGAAGATCGCCCCCCAGTACCACCTGTACCGCGAACGGCTGCACTTCCTGGCCGATGGCGTGGAACTGGCCACGCCGCGCCTGCCTGACGGCATCCGCAAGTTCGACAGCAACTTCAACAAGGAGATGGAAACCTACCAGGACCAGCTGGTGGTCAACCTGCCGCTGACGTCGCAGCGGCCGTTCAAGCTGACCGTCAACTACCAGGGCTGCGCCGACGCCGGCCTGTGCTATGCGCCGGCCACGGCCACCTACGCCATCGATCCGGCCAGGACCGGGGCGCTGACGGCGCTGGCAGGCGACGCGGCCGCCCCCGGTGCTACCGCTGCTGCGCCGGCAGCTGATGGAGCGGCTGCGGCAGCCGCAGCATCGGCCAGCACTGCTGCCGTTGCAGCGCCGTCCGCGCCGGCCGGCCACGAGGACGACAGCTCGATCGCCCAGCGCACGCTGCAAAGCGGCAGCGCCCTGCAGATCGGCCTGGCCTTCCTGGTGTTCGGCCTGCTGCTGTCGTTTACACCGTGCGTGCTGCCGATGGTGCCGATCCTGTCGTCGATCATCGTCGGTGAAGGCACGCCGTCGCGCGGCCGCGGGTTCGCGCTGGCGCTGGCCTACAGCCTGGGCATGGCGCTGGTGTATACCTCGCTGGGCGTGGCGGCAGGCCTGGCCGGCGAAGGCCTGGCGGCGGCGCTGCAGAAGCCGGGCGTGCTGCTGACCTTTGGCGCGCTGCTGCTGCTGCTGTCGCTGTCGATGTTCGATGTGTACCAGCTGCAGCTGCCGAGCAGCCTGCAAAGCCGGCTCAGTTCCGCCAGCGGCAGCATGGGCGGCGGCAAATTCGCCGGCGTGTTCATCATGGGCGCGCTGTCGGCCCTGATCGTGGGGCCGTGCGTGGCCGGCCCGCTGGCCGGCGCGCTGCTCTACATCAGCCAGACCCGCAACGTCTGGACCGGCGGCTGGGCGCTGTTCTCGATGGCGGCCGGCATGAGCGTGCCGCTGCTGCTGACCGGGATCTCGGCCGGCAGCCTGCTGCCGCGCGCCGGCGGCTGGATGAACGGGGTGAAAAAGCTGTTCGGGCTGTTATTGATCGGCACCGCCGTCTGGATGGTGACGCCGGTATTCTCGGCCGCCACCGGCATGCTGCTGTGGGGCGTGTTTGCGCTGCTGTGCGCAGCATTCCTGAACGTGTTCGAACCGGTGGCCAAGGGCGCCGGCCTGGGGACCTACCTCGGCAAGACCGTGGGCATGGCACTGCTGCTGGTGGGCGTGCTGGAACTGGCGGGCGCCGCCAGCGGTGGCCGCGACGTGCTGCAGCCGCTGGGCCACCTGGTTGCCGGCGGCAAGCGGGTCGCCGGGGAGGCTGCCGGCGCCGATGCCGGCGAGGCGCATTTCACCCGCATCAAGACCGTGGCGGAACTGGACCGGGTCCTGGCCACCACCAGGACCCCGGTGATGCTGGACTTCTACGCCGACTGGTGCGTGTCGTGCAAGGAGATGGAGCGCTTCACGTTCTCGCAGCCGGCGGTGGCGACCAAGATGGGGCAGATCACCCTGCTGCAGGTGGACGTGACGGCCAATAATGCCGACGACAAGGCGCTGATGAAGCGCTTCGGCCTGTTCGGACCGCCGGGCCTGATCCTGTTCAAGGATGGCAAGGAAGTGCCGGCCAGCCGCGTGATCGGCTTCATGAAGGCCGAGCCCTTCCTGGCGCACCTGAACCGCCACTTCCCGTAGCCGCTGCTGCTAGGGCTGGTCGGTCAGCGGCAGGGCGGTGGTGTCCTTGATGCGCTGCAGGGCGAAGCTCGATTTGACGTCGAGCACCGCCGGGTGGCGCAGCAGGGTGGCCATCATGAAGCGCGAGAAGTGCTCCATGTCTTCGACGTGCACGCGCAACAGGTAGTCCATTTCCCCCGTCATCGCATAGCAGGCCACCACTTCCGGCCACTGCCCGACCGATTCGGCGAAATCGGCGCGCGGCGACGGCGGCGCGTTCGGCGCACCGAGCGCGCGGGCATTGCTGTGGGCAGCGGCGTCGCTGTGCTTTTCCAGCCGGACGTTCACATAGGCCAGCAGGCCCAGGCCGATCTTGTCCGGGTCCAGCAGCGCCACGTACTGGCGGATCACGCCGGCCTCCTCGAGCCGCTTGATGCGGCGCAGGCACGGCGACGGCGACAGCGCCACCATCTCGGCCACGTCCTGGTTGGATAGCCGGCCGTCGGCCTGCAGAATGGACAGAATCTTGCGGTCGGTTTTGTCCAGCGCAACTTTGGTCATAAATACCTCAATAAATCAGTGCAAAGGCAATATTATTGCGCAGATTCGCGCAGCCGGGGAATTGTTTGCAATTTAATGCCGGGATGGCAGGTCTATACTGGGCGATAAATTCGCATAACAACACTCAGGAGATCAAATGCAATTCCAGCCATGGGACAACCCGATGGGCACCGACGGATTCGAGTTCGTCGAGTATGCCGCGCCGGACCCGCAGGCGCTCGGCGCCCTGTTCGAGCGCATGGGCTTTACCGCCATCGCCCGCCACCGTCACAAGCATGTCACGCTGTACCGCCAGGGCGACATCAACTTCCTCATCAATGCCGAGCAGGATTCGTTCGCCCAGCGCTTCGCGCGCCAGCACGGTCCGTCCGTGTGCGCGATCGCCATCCGCGTCAAGGATGCCGCGTCTGCCTACCGCCGCGCGCTCGAGCAGGGCGCCTGGGGCTTCGACAACCGCACCGGCCCGATGGAACTCAATATCCCGGCCATCAAGGGCGTCGGCGATTCGCTGATCTACCTGGTCGACCGCTGGCGCGGCAAAAACGGCAACGAACAGGGCGCGATCGGCGACATCAGCATCTACGATGTCGATTTCGTCGCCATTCCGGGCGCCGAGGCCAATCCGGTCGGTCATGGTCTGACCTATATCGACCACCTGACCAACAACGTCCACCGCGGCCGCATGAAGGAGTGGGCCGACTTCTACGAGAAGATGTTCAACTTCCGCGAGGTGCGCTACTTCGATATCGAGGGCAAGCACACGGGCTTGAAGTCCAAGGCCATGACCTCGCCATGCGGCAAGGTGCGCATTCCGATCAACGAATCGTCGGACGACAAGTCGCAGATCGCCGAATACCTGGACCAGTACCAGGGCGAGGGCATCCAGCACATCGCGCTCGGCACCGACGATATCTATACCTCGGTCGAAGGCATGAAGCAGGACGGCATCGCTTTCCAGGACACCATCGACACGTATTACGAGCTGGTCAACCGCCGTCTGCCGAGCCACGGTGAACGGCTCGAAGACCTGCGCCGCCTGCGCATCCTGATCGACGGCCAGAGCAACGAGACCGAGCGCGAGCTGCTGCTGCAGATTTTCACGCAAAACGTGATCGGACCGATCTTCTTCGAGATCATCCAGCGCAAGGGCGACCAGGGTTTCGGCGAGGGCAATTTCCGCGCGCTGTTCGAATCGATCGAGCTCGATCAGATCAAGCGCGGCGTGCTGACCCCGACCGCGTAGCATCGTCGCTGCCGGCAGCGCCCCGCAGAGCGGCGCGCCGGCCATCGCAACTGCAACACATTCCGTGCGCGCTCACGAGGCGCGCACTGCAAGAATAGTGGAGACAAAACAATGAACGCACCTCACAAGGGTTTGCTGCTGGACCCGGCCATGTCGCCCGACGCGCCGGCTGCCGAATTTTCGCTCGACGACAAGTGGACGCTCGAACGCGGCCGCGCTTTCATGACCGGCACCCAGGCCCTGATCCGCCTGCCGATGATGCAGCGCGAACGCGATCTCAAGGCCGGCCTCAACACGGCCGGCTACATCACCGGCTACCGCGGCTCGCCGGTCACCAGCGTCGACATGACCGCCATGAAGGCCAAGAAATACCTGGACGCCCACCATGTCAAGTTCCATCCCGGGATGAACGAGGACCTGGCCGCCACCGCCGTCTGGGGCACCCAGCAGACCAACCTGTTCGAGGACGCCAAGTACGACGGCGTGTTCAGCATGTGGTACGGCAAAGGCCCGGGCGTCGACCGCTGCGGCGACGTCTTCAAGCACGCCAACAATGCCGGCTCGGCGCAGCACGGCGGCGTGCTGGTGCTGGCCGGCGACGACCATGCGGCCAAATCCTCGTCCACCGCGCACCAGTCGGACCACATCCTCAACGCCTGCGGCATCCCGGTGCTGTACCCGTCCTCGGTGCAGGAATACATCGACTATGGCCTGCATGCCTGGGCCATGAGCCGCTACACGGGGCTGTGGGTGTCGATGAAATGCGTGACCGACATCATCGAGTCGGGCGCGGTGGTCGATTTCGACCCGGACCGCGTCCAGATCGAGCTGCCGACCGACTTCGAACTGCCGGCCGGCGGCCTCAATATCCGCTGGCCCGACACCGTGCTCGACATGGAAGTGCGGATGAACAGCTACAAGTGGTATGCCGCGCTCGCGTACTGCCGCGCCAACAAGCTCAATAAAATCATCTGGGACAGCCCGACGCCGAAGATCGGCATCATCACGGCCGGTAAATCCTACCTCGACACGCGCCAGGCGCTGGCCGATCTCGGCATCGACGAGCAGGCCGCCGCCGACATCGGCATCCGCCTGTACAAGATCGGCATGACCTGGCCGCTGGAAGCGGACGGCGTGCACGAATTTGCCAAGGGCCTCGACGAAATCCTGGTGGTCGAGGAAAAGCGGCAAATCCTCGAATACGCGCTCAAGGAAGAACTGTACAACCTGCCCGACGGCCAGCGCCCGCGCGTGGTCGGCAAGTTCGACGACACGGGCGAGTGGAGCAACAAGGGCAAGACCGGCCACGGCGACTGGCTGCTGCCGGCCACCTACGAACTCAATCCGGCGCAGATCGCGCGCGCCATCGCCTCGCGCATCGCCCACTACTGCGACGGCCACCCGGTGGCCGAACGGGTCAAGCAGCGCATCGCCTTTCTGGAAGCGAAGGAACTGGCGCTGACCACGCTGCCGGCGAAACCGAATCCGCAAACCGACCGCACGCCGTTCTTCTGCTCCGGCTGCCCGCACAACAGCTCGACCAAGGTGCCGGAAGGTTCGCGCGCGCTGGCCGGCATCGGCTGCCACTACATGGTGCTGTGGATGGACCGCGAGACGTCCACGTTTACCCACATGGGCGCCGAGGGCGTGACCTGGGTCGGGCAGGCGCCGTTCACCAACGAGAAGCACGTGTTTACCAACCTCGGTGACGGCACCTATTTCCACTCCGGCATCCTGGCGATCCGCGCGGCCGTTGCCGCCAAGGTCAACATCACCTACAAGATCCTGTTCAACGACGCCGTGGCCATGACCGGCGGCCAGTCGTTCGACGGTCCGCTCGACCCGGGCATGATCTCGCGCCAGATCGCTGCCGAAGGCGTCAAGCCCATTATCGTCGTCACCGACGAACCCGATAAATACCCGGCCGATTACAACTGGGCCGAAGGCGTGACCGTGCGCCACCGCTCGGAACTGATGGACGTGCAGCGCGAGCTGCGCGACCAGCCTGGCGTGTCGGCCATGATCTACGACCAGACCTGTGCGTCCGAAAAACGCCGCCGCCGCAAACGCAACGAGTACCCGGACCCGGCCAAGCGCGCCGTGATCAACGAGGCCGTGTGCGAAGGCTGCGGCGACTGCTCGGTGCAGTCGAACTGCCTGTCGGTGGAGCCGCTGGAAACGGAGCTGGGGCGCAAGCGCCAGATCAACCAGTCCTCGTGCAACAAGGATTTTTCATGCACCACCGGTTTCTGCCCGAGCTTTGTGACGGTGGAAGGCGGCGCGCTGAAAAAGCCGAAGAAGGCCGCTGCCGGCCAGGATGGCAAGGCGGCGCCGGCTGCCGTGCTGCCGGCGCCGGTGCTGCCCTCGACCGCGCAGCCGTACGGCATCCTGATCACCGGCATCGGCGGCACCGGCGTGGTGACGGTGGGCCAGATCCTGGCCGTGGCCGCGCACGTGGAGGGCAAGGGCGCCATCGTGCTCGACATGAGCGGGCTGGCACAGAAGGGCGGTCCGGTGATGTCGCACGTGCGCCTGGCCGACCGCCAGGCCGACCTGCATTCGACCCGCGTGGGCACCGGCAGCGCCGACCTGGTGATCGGCTGCGACCTGATCGTCACGGCCAGCCGCGACGCATTATCGCGCATGGGCGAGGGACGCACCCACGCGATGATCAATTCCACCGGTTCGTCGACTGCGGCGTTCGTCAAGAACCCGGACTGGCAGTTCCCGGACGCCGGCTCGCGCAGCGAGATCGTGCGCGCCTGCGGCGAGCACATGGCCGATTTCGTCGATGCCGGCCAGATCGCCACCGCGCTGATGGGCGACTCGATCGCCACCAATATGTTCATGCTCGGCTACGCCTTCCAGAAGGGCCACGTGCCGCTGTCGGAAGCGTCGATCGTGCGCGCCATCGAACTCAATGGTGTCTCGGTGGCATTCAACCAGGCGGCGTTTACCTGGGGCCGCACGGCTGCCCACGACCTGGCCTCGGTTACCCGCCTGACGGCGCCGGCCAAGGTGATCGAATTCAAGCGCAACCAGACGCTCGACGACATCATCGGCAAGCGCATGGAGCTGCTGACCGCCTACCAGAACGTCGCCTATGCGCAGCAGTACCTGGCGCTGGTGGACGAGGTGCGCGCTGCCGAGGCCAGGCTGGGCAAGGGCACGCGCCTGACCGACGCCGTGGCGCGCTACCACTACAAGCTGATGGCCTACAAGGACGAGTACGAGGTGGCGCGGCTGTACACCGACGGCGCGTTCCAGAACAAGATCGCGGCCATGTTCGAGGGTGATGTCACGCTCAAGTTCCACCTGGCGCCACCGATCATGGCCAAGCGCGACGCCAGCGGCCAGCTGGTGAAAAAGGAGTTCGGCCCGTGGATGATGAAGGCCTTCGGCGTGCTGGCCAAGCTGAAAGGCTTGCGCGGCACGGCGCTCGACATCTTCGGCTACACGGAAGAGCGCAAGACCGAGCGCGCCCTGATCGGGCAATACCGCGAGACGGTGCGCGCGCTGCTGCCCAGGCTGACGGCAGACAATCTGGCGCAGGCCGTGGCGATTGCCAGCATCCCCGAGGATATCCGCGGTTACGGCCACGTCAAGGAACGTCACCTGAAGGCGGCCAAGCAGAAGGAGGCGGACCTGATCGCTGCCTTCGACCGGCCGGCGAACAATGTCGTCGAGCTGGTCCGTCAGGCCAGCGTGGCCTGACGGCGGTGCAGGGGTCAGCGGCGGCGCTGCAATGCCGTGCCACGTGGGTGAGGCTGGCCGCGCCCTCCGTGCCCTCCGAGCGTTCGGCGTGCGCAGCGTGGTTGCGCGCCCGCCGGTGCCCGGGCGCACCGACGCTCATGCGTCAAGGATCTGCCGGAACAGCGCGCGGTCGCCCGGCGCCGTGAAGCGCGAGTTGTGCCATAGCAGATTGAAGTCGCCGTAGCGCAGCGCGGTGCGTTTCAGGCTGACCATGGTTGCCAGCGCTGCGTCGGCAGGGCCGGACAGCACTGCGGCCTCCATCAGCATCAGGGGCCGTTGCCGCAAGCGCAGCGGCCCTTGTTTTTGCCAGCTCCACATCGGAAATTCGCGCGCCGTGCCATGGCGGAAACCGGGATCGTACGGAAAACCGCCGCTGGCGTCATAATCGAAGCCGGCCTGCGCCAGCAGGTCGGGCGTCACGGCGGTGTCCCAGCGCAGGTAATGCTGACGGTTGCCGCGCACGGCGGCCGTCGCTGCCGGTACTGCCGCCGTCGCCATTGCCGTGGCAGCCGTCGCGACTGCAGCTGCTCCTGCTCTCGATCCTGCATCAGCGAGCGCCGTGATACAGGCCGCGCGCAGGCGCTGGCGTTCGGCAGCCAGTTGCGCGCCGTCGCGGTAGGTATTGAAACTGCCGTGCAGGCCGATCTCGTGGCCGCGCGCGGCGATCTGCGCCAGCAGCTGCTGCATTCTCGGCTCTTCCAGCGCGTACGCGCAGTCGTAGCGCGTGCGTCCCGGCGTGGCGATGAAATAGAACGCGCCGCGGTTGCCCGTTTCCTCCAGCTGCGTCATGTACCAGTCGAAGGTCCAGTGCGGATCGTGGCGGTAGTCGCCGCGGCGGCTGCGCCAGGCGTTCTGCAGGCGGGTGGCGGCGGTGCCGGGTGAGCGCTTGCGCAGCAGTGCGCCCGCCACGCCCTGCGCTAGCCGCCACGGGTTGCGGATCCAGCGCTCGTACGGTTCGTCGACATCGCAACTGACGCGCATCATGCCGGCGACGGCCTTGCGCGTCAGGCCGGGCCAGACGCTGCGCAGCGCCGCCCACAGGATGTCGGTGTATTCATCGACCAGGGGCCGCTGCAGGAAGCCGCGCTGCACCGCCAGCGCGGCGCTGGCGGGAAAGCGGTCGTACCGGTCGCGTGCGGCGTCGATCACTTCCTCGTAGCGCGCCAGCATAAAAAAGATCGAACCCACCACGTCGAGCTTGAGGTGTGCGCCGTGCGGCGTGGCCACCAGGCCCGGTGCGCCCCACAGCACCGGGATCGACGGCCGCTCCAGCGGCACGGCAAGCGTGGCGGCCACATCGACCCACTGGCTTGGCGGATCGATCAGCAGTGCGCCCTCCTGGCGCCAGACGGGCAGGTGGCGCCGGAAAAAGTCGTTTTCCAGCGTCAGCACCCGGCCGCGCCAGCGGATCTCGATCTGTTCGCTGTCGTGTGTGCGGTAGAGTGCCGGCAGGCCCAGCACCTCGTCAAACAGCCAGTGCAGCACCCAGTGCGCCGGCTGGCGGCACCAGGCCGGGATGGCAATCTCGATGGTATCCATCACGCCTCCGGTATCAGGCCGCTGCTGCACGGTGCAGCCGCCGCCACACCCACAGCGGCCAGCGGTGCACGCGGTCCCAGCGCAGCGCATTGCAGGTCAGGCAGTCGGGCGAATCGCACAGATTGAAGCGGCTGTCGCGCGCCAGGATGGCTTTTTCGATCGCGTAGCACGACGCGGCCGGCGCGCAGATGGCGTAAGCGTTACCGACCCGTCCCGTCGTCAGCACGCCGTGCCGGACATAGGCGGCGTAAAGCTTCCAGTACGCGTGCGAGCAGCAGCCGGGATCGCGCCGGTGGAACAGCTGCACCCGGCCGTCGCTGTCGAGGTAGCGGCTGACCGACAGCCAGCGGCCGATGCGGCGCCGGTGCAGGCCCAGGTCCACCTCGGCCAGGTGGGTGGTGGTAAAGCCCGGGTTGCTGTCCACGCAGCCGGCCACCAGCATCTTCGCGTCCAGGGCGATCAGCTTGCGTATCGGTTCGTAGGCGCCGTCGTGCGGGCCGTGGCCGTCCGTGAGCGCGCGCGCATGGCGGCCGATGGCGACGATCGAGCATTGCGGGTGGGCGCTGCGGTGCGCGCCCGGGTGGGCCAGCATGGCGTTGGGCAGGGCGCCCGCGTACGACGGCGTGGCCGGCGTGAACGGCGCCAGGCGGCCGGCCTGCCACAGCCAGCCGCCTTTCGTGTACGCGAGGCAGGCGACGGTGCCGTCCTCGCCCAGCAGCGCTAACAGGGCGGCCAGGAAGTCGCCGCCGCCTGCGCCGGGGCGGCCGATGGCGCGGTAGGCGGCGCGCGCCAGCACCGTGTCGCCGGGCGCGATGCCCAGCTGTCGTAAATCGTCGTGCAGCGACCGTGTCATGATTTACCAGCGAAGTGAGGGGGGAGCCACCACGGTAGCAGCGCAGTTCGCGCTTCCCTCGACCTGCCTCAAACGGAGCGGCCATCGCCCACACCAGCGCCAGCCGATTTATGCATAAGCTTGGACGAATTCGTTATTTCACCGATAAAGTAAATTTTGGTAAAGTTCCGCCCCTTGCCTTTTTGCTCACCGGACACCTCAATGACCATAAAATTCCGATTGACGCCGCTGGCGGCCGGCGCCATCGCGCTGCTGTGCAGCGCTGCCGGCCCGTCGCTGGCCCTGGCCCAGGACACCCCCCAGCCCCAGCCGACAGCCGCACCGACCGCCGTCGTCGTCACCGGCTCGCGCATTCCGCGCGCCAGCCTCGAAGGACCGTCGGCCGTGACCGTGATCACGGCGGCCGACCTGACCAAGCAGGGGTACACCAATGTGTACGACGCGCTGTCGAACCAGTCGCAAAACAGCGGCTTTACCCAGGGCGCCGACTACGGCAACACGTTCACGCCCTCGGCCAACGCCATCAGCCTGCGCGGCCTCGGTCCCAACCACACGCTGGTGCTGCTCAACGGCCGCCGCATGGCCGACTTCCCGGTCGCCTATGACGGCGCCGTCAACTTCACCAACCTGGCCAATATCCCGTCGAGCGTGGTCGAGCGCATCGAGATCCTCAGCGGCGGCGCCTCGGCCATCTACGGCTCGGATGCGATTGCCGGCGTGGTCAACATCATCCTGAAAAAGCGGTATGACGGTTACGACATCAACCTCAAGGCCGGCGGCACGTCGCGCGGCGGCGGCGCTAACCAGCGCCTGCAGTTTTCCGGCGGCCAGACCTTCGGCAAGCTCGATACGCTGTTCAGCGTGGAGCTGCTCGAACGCGATCCGCTCTGGAGTGCGGACCGCGACTTCATGAGCGTCAACCGCGGCACGTTCACCTCGGTGCTGGGCCGGCGCGACCTGGGCACCGGCCGCTATGTCGATCCGGGCGACACCTGCACCAGCCTCGGCGACCTGTTCGGCGGCAGCACCGTCAAGCGCACCGGCAGCAGCGGCAGCTATTGCGGCAGCGAGAAGGTGCGCCCGACCTACTGGACCACGCAGACCAAAAACAGCAGCCAGAACGTGTTCGGCGGCGCCAACTACGCGCTCTCGCCGACCACCACGTTGTTTGCCGAAGCGCTGTTCGGCCAGAACCGCAGCATCAACAACACGCGCGGCCCGATCTGGGAATCGCGCTCGCTGACCGACAAGGCTTTCCTGAACCAGAACAGTGGCAGCTACGAAAACTGGAACCGCTACATCTCGCCCGAGGAAATGGGCGGCGTGGCGCGCTTCAACCGCCGCTGGGACGACCAGGCCACGTCGCTGTCGCTGGGCGCGCGCGGCGACATCGCCAGTACCGGCTGGCAGTACGAGGCCGGCTACACGGCGTCGCTGTACAAAAGCCAGAGCTTTACCCCGCGCGCGCTGTCCACCATCGACAGCTTCTTCCTCGGGCCGCAGCAGGGCACCGATGCCAACGGCGTGGCCATCTTTGCGCCCGATGCGGCACGCCTGGCGCAGCGCTTAACCCCCACGGAATTTAACAGCATCTACGGCACCGCAGTCAGCAACGACAAGTCGTGGACCAATACCGTGAGCCTGTCGGCCAACGGCGAGGCGTTCACGCTGCCGGCCGGGCCGGTGCGCCTGGCCACGGTGGCCGAAGTGGGCAAGCAGGGTTTCTCGAACCGTCCCGACAGCCGCCTGAACCAGGGTTACTTCAACCTGGCCGGCTCCGATGTCACGTCCGGTACCCGTGAGCGCGCTGCGCTGGGCCTGGAAGCGAACATCCCGCTTGTCGAGACGCTGACGGCCACGCTGGCCGGCCGTTACGACCGCTACAGCTTCGCCGACCGCCATGACGGCAAGGCCACCTACAACGGCGGCATCGAATGGCGCCCGGCCAGGCAGCTGCTGGTGCGCGCCACCTACGGCACCAGCTTCCGCGCCCCCGACATGAATTACATCTACAAGGCACGCGGCACCGGCTATTACGAGTCCACCACCGACTACTACCGCTGCGCCCAGGCCGGCCAGCCGGCAGCGGCCTGCAAATACGCGCCGGGCGCCGACTACGTGCAGACCGGCAGCCGCGACCTGCGCTCCGAAAAAGGCCGCTCGACCGGGCTGGGCCTGGTGTGGTCGCCGAGCGCGGACTTCGATGTCACGCTCGACTACTGGAACATCAAGATCAGCGACCTGGTGACCAACCTGAACGCCGACAAGCTGCTGCGCGACGAATCGGCCTGCCGCCTGGCCGGCGACCTGACTTCGCCCACCTGCGCCGACACCATCGCCCGCATCGTGCGCAATCCGCTGACGGCGCTGAACAAGCCGGGCGAGATCAACACCATTCGGGTCAATCCGATCAACGCCGCCACCACCAGCGTCGACGGCATCGACATCAGCGGCCGCTACGCCTTGCGCACCCGGGATTTCGGCGTGTTCACCACGCGCGTCAACTACTCGAAGACGCTCGACAAGCACTCGCGCCAGTTCGCCGGCGATCCGCTCATCGACGACAAGGCCGACCTGCAGAACCACGACTGGCGCGACAAGCTCAATCTGAGCCTGGCCTGGAACCAGGGCGACTGGTCCAACACGCTGCTGCTGCAGCGCTACGGCAAGGTGCCCAATGCCGCCTCCGACGCCTACCTGACGCCGACCGTGCTGGTCAACGCCAGCATCGTGTACCGCCTGAACCAGCGCACCACGGTGTCGGTGGCCGTGAACAACCTGTTCAACAAGGTCAAGCACGATGACAGCGATGGCTGGCCGTACTACGCGATCGGCAACTACAGCCCTGCCGGCCGCCAGGGCTGGCTGGAAGTGAACTACCACTTCTGACCCTAAACGGTCAGGGCAGGGCGCGGCGCACGCTGGTGGCGTGGGCGGCATACTCGGTCGCCCAGTACACCAGCGCCAGGCCGGGAAACGCCATCCCGGTCAGCAGCGCCGCATGCCAGCCGTGGGCGGCGTACACCCAGCCGCCGAGGGCCGAGCCGAGCGCGCCGCCGGCAAAGAACAGCGCGAAGTACACGCCATTGAGGCGGCTGCGCACGTGGGCGCCCAGCGTGAAGATGGCGCGCTGGCCCAGCACCAGGTTGGCCGCCACGCCCATGTCCAGCACGATGGACGCCACCACCAGCATGCCCAGCGCCACGTGGCGCATGGTCGAAGATTCCGGCGCCAGCAGCGGCAGCGCAAACGCGATCACGCCCAGCGCCAGTGCCGCCGCAGTGGCCATCAGGGTGTTGCCGGCGTCGGCCAGGCGGCCGGCGATCGGCGAGGCCACGGCGCCGGCCATGCCGACCAGCGCAAAGATGGCAATGCCGGTTTGCGACAGGTGAAACTGCGGGCCGGCCAGCATCAGCGGAGCCACCGTCCAGAACAGGCTGAACGAACCGAACAGGCCGGCGTGGTAGGCCGCGCGGCGGCGCAGCACGGGCGTGGTCGCAACCAGGTGCCACAGCGACGCCAGCAGCGCGGGATAGCTGATGGTCGTGACCGGCATGCGCGCGGGCAGCCTGGCGCGCAGCACTATGGCCAGCAGCAGCACCAGCAGCGCAGCGCCGCCGAACACCACGTGCCAGTTGCTGGCGTCCGCCACCAGGCTGGCGACCGGGCGCGCCAGCATGATCCCCAGCAGCAGGCCGCTGACCACCTTGCCCACCGTGTGACCGCGCGTCGCTTCCTTGGACAGGTGGGCGGCAAACGGCACGATGATCTGCGCCGCCACCGAACCGAGACCGATGCCCAGTGCGGCAACCAGGAACAGCCAGGCGCTGGTACTGACTGCCGCGCTCACCAGCATGGCCGAGGTGAACAACAGGCCGGTGACGATCAGGCGCCGGTTTTCCAGCAGATCGCCCAGCGGCACGATGAACAGCAGGCCGAGGGTGTAACCGATCTGGGTCAGGGTGACGATCAGCCCCGCCGCGCCGGCCGACAGCCCGGTGGCGGCGCTGATCGGACCGACCAGGGTCTGGGCGTAGTACAGGTTGGCGACGATCAGGCCCGAGGCCGCAGCCAGCAGCATGACCATGCCGGGGCTGATGTCGTGTGGTTCGGTGTGCTGCATGACGGACTCCCGTGGAGATGACGATGGGGCCAGTGTAGGCCGATTGTGGCCCTAGATAATCAGGGCATAATGGTCATACACCATTCATTTAATGTGAACAATCATGGACAGACTGAAGGCCATGCAGACCTTTGTGCGCATCGTCGAAGCCGGCAGTTACACCAAGGCTGCCGCCACGCTCGACCTGCCGCGCGCGGCGCTCACGGCCACCATCAACAAGCTCGAAGCCTTTCTCGGCACCCGTCTGCTGCACCGGACCACGCGCCGGCTCTCGCTCACAGCGGACGGCGCCGACTATTTCAAGAAGTGCCTGGACATCCTGGTGGCAGTGGAAGACGCCGAAAGCACGTTTCGCGGCCAGCAGCTGCAGCGCCCGCGCGGCAAGCTGCGCGTCGATTTGCCGGGTGCGGTGGGCCGCCACCTGGTCATGCCGCGCATCGCCGCGTTTTCCCGCACCTATCCCGAGATCGAGCTGATGATCAGCATGACCGAGCGCGTGGTGGACCTGACCCAGGAGGGCCTCGACTGCACGTTGCGCGTGGGCGCCCTGCAGGATTCGTCGCTGGTGGGACGGCGCCTGGGCAGCATGGCCTTTCTGACCTGCGCCTCGCCGTGGTACCTGGCGCAGCACGGGGCGCCGCAAACCATCGACGACCTGCCCGGCCACCGCGGCGTGCTGCATTTTTCGGGCCGCACCGGGCGCGTGTTCGACTGGGATTTCATGGTCGATGGCCGCCCCGTGGTGGTGCCGATGCGCGGTGCGATCGCCGTCAACGAGCCGGATGCCTATATCAGTTGCGCCCTGCAGGGCATGGGCCTGATCCAGGCCGCGCGCTACCAGGTGCGCGAGCACCTGGCCAGCGGCGCGCTGGTCGAGGTGCTGGCGGCCACGCCGCCGGCGCCGATGCCGGTGTCGCTGCTGTATCCGCAGGGCCGCATGGCGTCGCCCCGGGTGAGCGTGTTTGCGGCATGGCTGGCGCAGGTCGTGGCCAGCGATCCCGACCTGGCGTGACAGCTGCCGCTCGGCGGACGTTACAAAATAAAGTAGCTTTTATGTGAACGAAGGCAGGGGCCGCCAGCTATAATCTTTCGCATGAACACTAAAATTTATCTTGCTTTCATGCCCGCGCTGGTTGCCGCTGCCGTGTTGTCCGGCTGCGGCGGTGGCGGCGGTTCTGCCGGCGCCACCGCAAGCGCCAGCACCGGCAGTGGCGCCGCCGGCGCCACCGACACCCGCAGCGACTACGTCAAGCTGGCCGGCGCGTGCCAGCGTCCGCGCAGCGGCACCTCGGCGACCGGCGTGCGCTTTACCGACCGCCAGGGCAGCCTGAGCGACGAACTGAAATGGGTGCGGTCGTTCATCGACGAGACCTATCTGTGGTACCGCGAAGTGCCGACCGGCCTGAACATGGCCAGCTACAGCAATCCGGTCGACTATTTCAGCGTGCTCAAGACGCCCGCCATCACGGCCTCGGGCCGTCCCAAGGACCAGTTCCACTTCACCTATGCCACCGATGCGTGGGACGCTATGTCCAACAGCGGCGTGGAACTGAGCTACGGCATCACCTGGTCCTCCAGCGCGGCCGGCGTCGTGCCGCGCCTGTGGCGCGTCGCGCTGGTGGAGCCGGGTTCGCCGGCCGCCGTGGCCGGCGTGCAGCGTGGCGATACGCTGCAGACGGTGGACGGCGTGTCGATCGGCGATACCTCGCAGGCCGGCACCGATGCGCTCAACGCCGGCCTGTTCCCCGAGGCGGCGGGCAGCGTGCACCGCTTCGCGCTCGATCGCAACGGCGCTGCCGTCAGCGTGCAGCTGACCGCCACCCAGCTGTCGCTGCAGCCGGTGTCCAACGTCAAGGTCATCGACACCGCGACCGGCAAGGTCGGCTACCTGCTGTTCAACGACCATAACGCGGTTGCCGAAACCCAGCTGATCGCCGCCATCAACACCCTCAAGGCTGCCAACGTCACCGACGTGGTGCTCGACATGCGCTACAACGGCGGCGGTTTCCTCAACCTCGCCAGCGAACTGGCCTACATGATCGCCGGCCCGACCCCGACCAGCGGCAAGGTGTTCGAGCGCACGCAGTTCAACGACAAGACAGCACCGCAGGCGCCGCTCGGCTTCCTGTCCACTGCCTCGGGCCTGGCGTCGCCGGCGCCGACGGCGGCCGGCACCGCGCTGCCTTACCTGGGACTGAAACGGGTGACCATGCTGACCACGGCCGACACCTGCTCGGCCAGCGAGGCGGTGGTCAACGGCTTGCGCGGCGTTGACGTGGAGGTGAACCTGGTCGGTGGCCAGACCTGCGGCAAGCCCTATGGCTTCTACCCCGAGGACAACTGCGGCACCACCTATTTCGCGATCCAGTTCCAAGGGGTGAACAACAAGGGCTTCGGCGATTACGCCGACGGCTTCCAGCCAACCTGCCGCGTCAGTGACGACCTCTCGCGCCCCGTGGGCGACAGCAGCGAAGGCATGTTGTCGGCGGCGCTCAGCTACCGCGCCAACGGCTTCTGTCCCGCCACCGCGTCCACGTTCGCTGCCGGCGTGTCGCGGCCGCTGAAACTGGTGCGCCCAGCGGTCAAGGAAGCGGCCATCCTGCGATAGCTTGCCGGCACCGAAGCGGATTATAATTTTCAGGTTGCGACGCCGCCCCGGCGTCGGCCCACCTGGAAGCCCTTCATGATCCGCTTCGCCGCCGCGTTTTCCGCCTCAGCTGCCACCACCCTCCCTACCACCCTCGCCACCACTCTCACCACGTCTGCGCTGCTTGCCGCGCTGGCCGCCAGCTCGGCCGGTGCAGCGCCGGCAGTACCTGCCGCCGCGTCGCCGGCGCTGACCACCGTTGCCGAACGCTCGGGCTTCCAGAGCACCGGCCGCTATGCCGAGGTGGTGGACCTTTGCGCGCGCTTCCAGAAAGCGTATCCGAAACAGGTGCGCTGCTTCGAATTCGGCCGCACGCCGGAAAACCGGCCGATGCTGGCGCTGGCTGTCACCCGCACCGGCGCCCTGACGGCGGAACAGGCGAAGAAGAAGGGCGTGCCGGTGCTGTTGATCCAGGGCGGCATCCACGCCGGCGAGATCGACGGCAAGGATGCCGGCTTCCTGGCCCTGCGCGAGGCGCTGGAAAACCGCGCTGCGCCCGGTGCGCTCGAGCGCCAGGTGCTGCTGTTCGTCCCCGTGTTCAACGTCGATGGCCACGAGCGCTTCGGCCGCTACAACCGACCGAACCAGCGCGGTCCGGTGGAAATGGGCTGGCGCACCACGGCCCAGAACTACAATCTCAACCGCGATTACGTGAAGGCGGACACCACCGAGATGCAGGCCATGCTGGCGCTGGTGAACGCCTGGGACCCACTGGCCTACGTGGACCTGCACGTGACCGACGGCGCCAAGTTCCAGCCCGATATCTCGATCCAGGTCGAACCCGTGCATGGCGGCGACGTGCCGCTGCGCGCGGCCGGCAGCGCCCTGCAACAAGGAATACTGGCCGATCTGAAGGCCCAGGGTTCCGATCCCAAGCCGTATTACATCTCGTTCGCCAAGGAAGACGATCCGATGTCGGGCTTCGTCGACAGCATGCCCACGCCGCGCTTCTCGCACGGCTACTTCGTCATGCGCAACCGCTTCGGCGTGCTGGTGGAAACCCATTCGTGGAAGGACTACCCGACCCGCGTGCGCATCACGCGCAACACCATCGTCTCGCTGCTGTCGCAGGTGGCCCAGCATGGCAAGGACTGGAGCAGGATCGCGCAGGAAGCCGATGCCCGCGCCAGCGCCATGGGCGGCGCTGACTTCACGCTCACTTACCGCACCACCTTCAACGCCAAGACCATCGATTTCCCCGGCTATGCCTACACGCGCGGCCATTCGGACATCTCGGGCGCCCTGATGACGCAGTACGATGAGACCCGGCCGCAAACCTGGACCGTGCCGCTGCGCGACGAGATCGTGCCGGAACTGACGGTGGCTGCGCCGCAGGGCGGCTACCTGGTGCCGCTGGCCGAAGCGGCGCGCGTGGCGGCCAAGCTGAAACAGCATGGCATCACGTACAAGGTGCTGGACGCCGACGCCATGGCGGCCGACGTGGAAACCTTCCGCGCTACCAAAACCACGTTCGGCGCCAAATCGTTCGAAGGCCACCAGACGCTGGCGGTGGACGGGCAGTGGGCGCGCGAGCGGCGCAGCGTGAGCAAGGGCGCGCTGTTCGTGCCGATCGCGCAGCCGAAGGCGCAGCTGGTGATGACGTTGCTCGAGCCGCGCGGCCCCGATTCGCTGCTGGCCTGGGGCGAATTCAACAACTGGTTCGAGCGCAAGGAATACATGGAGGATTACGTCGCCGAGGACGTAGCGCGCGCACAGCTCGCAGCCGACCCGGCGCTGCGCGCAGCGTTCCGCAAGCAGCTCGACACCGACGCCGATTTCAACAAGAGCCCGCAGGCGCGCCTGGAATTCTTCGCGCGCCGCCACGCATCGTGGGATGAGCGCTACAACCTGTATCCGGTCATGCGTACGGCGCTCACCTATTGAACGCCTGCGCCGTTATCGCCGCACAGGCGGCAATGACGGCGCAGTTACGTACGTCAGTCGCCGCGCTGCAGCGAGATGACGCCCGCGCCCGTGGTCGGCGTCGCACACGGTTCCTCGTCGAAGGCGATGTCGCCGAGCGGATTGGCTTGCCCGTCGGCCTGCAGGTCGGTGAAGCCGAACAGGTCGCGGTCCATCAGGTGCGACGGTACCACCGTGGACAGCGACGAGAAGATGCTCTCCACGCGGCCCGGGAATTTCTTTTCCCAGTCGCGCATCATGGCCTTGATCTGCTTGCGCTGCAGGTTTTCCTGCGAGCCGCACAGGTCGCACGGAATGATGGGGAAACCCTTCACTGCAGCATAGCGCTCGGTGTCTTCTTCCTTCACATAGGCCAGCGGGCGGATCACCATGTGCTTGCCGTCGTCGGACATCAGCTTGGCCGGCATGCCCTTGAGCTTCCCGCCGAAGAACATATTGAGGAAAAAGGTTTCGAGGATGTCGTCGCGGTGGTGGCCGAGCGCGATCTTGGTGGCGCCCAGTTCGTCGGCCACGCGGTACAGGATGCCGCGGCGCAGGCGCGAGCACAGCGAACACGTGGTTTTACCCTCGGGGATCAGGCGCTTGACGATGCTGTAGGTGTCCTGGTTTTCGATGTGGTACGCAACGCCCAGCTGTTCCAGGTAGGCCGGCAGGATGTGGTCGGGGAAGTTGGGCTGCTTCTGGTCCAGGTTGACGGCGACGATCTCGAAGTGGATCGGCGCCCGTTCGCGCAGCGTCATCAGGATGTCGAGCAGGGCGTAGCTGTCCTTGCCGCCGGACAGGCACACCATCACCTTGTCGCCTTCTTCGATCATGTTGAAGTCGCCGATGGCCTGGCCCACCAGCCGGCACAGGCGCTTGTGCAGCTTGTTGTTCTCGTAGGCGACCTTGTCAGCCGCCTTGCCGGCCGCCTGGTCGACGGAATCGATGACCGCGTTCATGCTGCCTCCTTGATCTTGAACACTTCCACGCCCACGCCTTCGCAGTCCGGGTACACGTCCGGCTTCATGGTGGACACGTTGGCTGCGCGCACGCGCGGGTGGGCCAGCATGGCGCGCACGATGTCGTCGCACAGGGTTTCCTGCAGCTGCACGTGACCGCGCGCCATCAGGGCGGCGATGGTGTCGCGGATGAAATCGTAATCGACCACTTCCTCGAGCTGGTCGTGCGACGGCGTCGATTCCGCCAGCGGGATGTACAGGGCGACATTGATCAGCAGGCGCTGCTCGCCCTTTTTCTCGAACTCGTACACGCCGATGTTGATCATCACTTCGTAATTGCGCAGGAACAGGCGGCGGCAGTCGGTCAGACTGGGGTGCATCAGGGAGGACAACATGGGCGTTACCTTTTTTCGATTGAGGGTGTATCTACGTTCTAAATTATTTGGCCACGAACATCACGTCGCGCGGCAGCGGCACCAGGTGCTGGCCGCCATCGACGACCAGCGTGGTGCCGGTCAGGGCGCGCGCCGACGCTGCATAGACCACGCTGTCGGCGATGTCCTCGGGTGTGCTCGAACGGCCCAGCGGCGTTTGCTGGTGGGCGGTCTTGAAACCGTCCTCGGTCTGGTCGCCGGACACCATGGTGATGCCGGGCGCTACGCCCACCACCCGCAGCCTGGGCGCCAGCTGCTGCGCCAGCATGGTGGTGGCCGTGTGCAGCGCCGCCTTGGACAGCGTGTACGACAAAAAGTCGGGGTTGAGATTGTACAGTTTCTGGTCCAGCAGGTTGATCACCACGGCCTGGCCGGCCGGCGCGCTGTCCGGCGTGTGCGCATGCAGCGCCTGCGCCAGCAGCACCGGCGCGGCGACGTTGGCGTGCATGTGGGCGTCGAGCCGGGCCACCGTAAAATCTTCGGCGCTGTCGTAGTCGAACAGCGAAGCGTTGTTGACCACGCAGCGCACCGGACCCAGGGCGGCCACGGCCTGCGGCAGCAGCGCGCGCACGGCAGCTTCGTCGGCCAGGTCGCAGCGCAGCGTGACGGCGCGCCGGCCCAGCGCGGTGATGTCGGCGGCCGTTGCCAGCGCTTCCGCTTGCGAGCCGCGGTAGTGGACGGCCACGTCCCAGCCGGCGCGCGCCAGCCCGAGGGCGATGGCGCGGCCCAGGCGGCGCGCGGCGCCGGTCACGAGAGCGATGGGAGCGGGGGAGGATGCCATGGTTGTCATGCTGGTCTGATCGTTTGATGATTCGCTACACGTTACAATGCCGGGATGTCCCTACCCGAACCTTCTCGCGACGCGCTGGCCGCGTCCCACGCCCTGCAGCACCTGATCGCCGCCGACATCGAACGCAGCGCAGGCGCCATTTCCTTTGCCCGCTACATGGAGCTGGCCCTGTATGCGCCCGGCCTGGGCTACTACAGCGGCGGCTCCGCCAAGCTGGGAAAAGATGGCGATTTCACCACCGCGCCCGAGCTCACACCGCTGTTCGGCGCGACCCTGGCCCAGGTGGCAGCCGCTATTATCGCCCAAAGCGCGCCGTACATCCTCGAATTCGGCGCCGGCACCGGCAAGCTGGCATTCGACATCCTGACCGAACTGGCGGCCGCCGGCGTCCATGTCGCGCGCTACCAGATCGTCGAACTGTCGGGCGAACTGCGCGCGCGCCAGCAGCACACGCTGCGCGACTTTGCGCAGGTGGAGTGGCTCGACGCCATGCCGCCGGCATTCGACGGCGTGGTGTTCGGCAACGAGGTGCTCGATGCGATGCCGGTGCACCTGGTGACCAAGCATCCGGACGGCTGGCGCGAACTGCAGGTGACGGTCGATGGCGGACGCCTGGCCTACCTGGAAGCGCCGCTCGGCGCCGACCTGCTGGCCCAGGTGCAGCGCCAGATCGCCCACCACGACGAGCTGCCGGTCGGTTACGTGACCGAGGTGCACGGCGTGGCCTGCGCCTTCATGGCCAGCCTGAGCCGCATGCTGCTGGCCGGGGGCGCCAATGCCGCCTTCCTGTTCGACTACGGTTTCCCGGCGCACGAGTTTTACCTGGACCTGCGCGCCAGCGGCACCCTGATGTGCCACTACCGCCACCACGCCCACGCCGAGCCGTTCTTCCACCCGGGCCTGCAGGACATCACGGCTCACGTCGATTTCACGGCGATGGCACTGGCGGCGCAGGATGCCGGCATCGACATCCTCGGCTACTTCAACCAGGCCGGTTTCCTGCTCGGCGCCGGCATCGGCGAACTGCTGCTGCGCACCGACCCGGACCAGGCAGCGGCCTACATCCCGCAATCGAAGGCGGTGCACAAGCTGGTGTCGCCGGCCGAGATGGGCGAACTGTTCAAGGTACTGGCGATCGGCAGGAACGTGACGCTGCCGGCCGCCATCACCGCGCAGGACCGCAGCCATCGGCTATGATGGCGGTGTGGCTAAAAATACACGATGATCGATCAGGCAAGCTTGTACTTTTGTTCTCTGTCCCCGTTGGGCGGGGTGCGCGGCGCAAGATCGGCTATCATGAACGATTCAGCGTCGATGCGCGATCATCGTCGACGTCAACTTCCTTGCGCCGTTTCGGCCAGCAATTGCACAGATGGGCAAAGTACATACTCACTATGACAATCTGAAAGTGTCGCGGATGGCGCCGCAGGAAGTCATCCGTGCGGCGTACAAGGCGCTCAGCCAGAAATACCATCCGGACAAGAACCCGGGCGACGAAAAAGCCGCCCGCATCATGGCCATCGTCAATGGCGCCTACACCACCCTGTCCGACCCGCAGCGCCGCAAGGAGCACGACGAGTGGATCGCGGCCGAGGAATGGGAAGTGGACTGGGTCGAAAGTACCCGCCACGAAGATCATCGCGCCGACAAGGGCCGCCCGGACAGCGAACGCTGGGCGCCGGAAACGGTCGAGCGGGCGCCGCGCAAGCGCAAGCTGGCGGCGCGCTGGAAGTGGGGCGTGTCGCTGTTCGGATCGCTGGCGGTGGGCTGGATAGGCGGCGCCATCACGGCCGAGCCGAACTGGCTCGACAAGGCCTGGGGCGGTCACGCGCCGCCGGGCATCTCGCAGGCGCGCGCTGCCGCGTCCGAGGCGGCGCACCAGGACAGCGAACAGCGCGAACTGCGCGCGTTGCGCGGCAGCCTGGTCGCCGGCGACCGCAGCGGCGCGGCGGAGCGGCCGGCCGGGATCAAGGTGGTGGCCATGTCGCAGGTGGTGCTGCCCAGCGGCGACTGCGATAACAACGACACCGGCGTGCGCGCGGCCACGCTGCTGGCGCCCAATGGCGAACCGTGGCCGCGCCAGTCCGGCTATCTCGAAGGTTTTTCGGTCGGCAACCGGGGCGACGACATGCAGCTGATGCTCGACAACGCCAACAATGCCTCGCCCGTGTTCATCAAGGTGTACGACGTCGACCGCCGCGCCAACGTGCGTTACGCCTATGTGCAGGCGCACGACCGTTACATGGTCGATCAGCTGGCCAATGGCCGCTACGAAATCCGCTACCAGAACCTCGACAGCAGTGCCTCCTGCGCGGCCGCACCGAGCCGTGCGGCCGACGCCCATCCGCGTTCCTCCTCGCTGCTGTAGCACCCCGATCCCGCTACTGTCCGGCCCGGCAGCGCAGCTGTTGCATGCCGCTGCGGCTGGCCCTGTTGCGCTTGCTACCATCAGGGATTCTGATTATGCTAGGCAACACCAGCCGCAGTGCGGCCGGGGGACAGCGTAGTGTGACTCACCAGGAGACAGGCCGCATGACCGATTCCCACGCCACCGAGGAAGACTGGCTGATCGAGGAAGACGAGGAGCTTCCTGCGTCGGCGGGCGGCGCGCCGGACCAGCGCCGCTGGCGGGTGCTGATCGTCGATGACGATGTCGATGTGCACGCGGTAACGCGGCTGGCGCTGCGCAACGTCAGCTTCAAGGGGCGCGAGCTCGAACTGTTCTCGGCCTACAGCGGGCGCGAAGGCTACGAGGTCCTGCGCGACACGCCCGACATCGCGCTGGTGCTGCTCGACGTGGTGATGGAAACCGATGACGCCGGGCTGATCCTGGCGCGCCGCATCCGCGAGGAACTCGACAACCAGAGCGTGCGCGTGGTGCTGCGCACTGGCCAGCCGGGCCAGGCGCCCGAGCAGCGCGTGATCATCGAATACGACATCAACGACTACAAGGCCAAGACCGAGCTGACCACGCAGAAGCTGTTCACCACGGTGATCTCGTCGCTGCGCGCCTACGAGAGCCTGACCATGCTCGAGCGCAGCCGCGCCGGGCTGGGCAAGATCCTGTCGGGGGCCACCAATCTGTACCAGATCCATTCGCTGCGCGAATTCGCCTCCGGCGTGCTGAACCAGGTCAGCGCCATCCTCGACGTCGGCGCCGATGGCGTGCTGTGCCTGATGCAGGGCGGCACCGGCGCCACCAGCGTGGTGGCTGCCACCGGCAGCTATGCAGCGCTGGCCGGCAACGAGGCCATGCCGTCCGATCACCCCCTGTGGCCGACCATCGCCAAGGCTTTTGCTGAAAAGAAAAGCCAGTTCGACCACCCGGCCAATGTACTGTTCATCCACACGCTGGAAAACCGCGAGGTGGCCATCTCCGTCACGCCGCCGTGGCCGCTGGCGCAGATCCAGCGCGACCTGCTGGAGCTGTTCTGCCAGCGCATCGCGGCCGCCTTCGACAACCTGTACATGTTCGGCCAGCTGCGCAAGGCGCAGGAAGCCACCGTGGTGGCGCTGGCCGACCTGGCCGAGTTCCGCGACGACACCACGGGCGGCCATGTGCACCGGGTCCAGCAGCTGTCCACGGCGCTGGCCGCCCGCGTGGCCGAGCGCGGCGCGTATGCCGACGAGATCACGCCGGAGCTGCTGGAAATGATCGGCATGGCCAGCATCCTGCACGACGTCGGCAAGGTGGCCACGCCGGACGCCATCCTGCTCAAGCCCGGTCCGCACACGCCCGAAGAAAGTGCGCGCATGCGCGAGCATGCCGGGGTGGGGCAGGCCATCCTCGAACGCGCGGCCAATATGGTCGATGGCGTGAGCTACCTGACCTACGGCGCCCAGATCGCCGGCAGCCACCATGAACACTTCGACGGCAGCGGTTACCCGCTCGGTCTGAAGGGCCGCGCGATTCCGTTCGCGGCGCGCGTGGTGGCGGTGGTGGACGTGTTCGACGCGCTGCTGCACCGGCGGCCCTACAAGGAACCCTGGCCGCACAGCGCGGTGATGGCCTACATCGGCGAGCGTTCCGGCGCCCAGTTCGATCCCGAAGTGGTGGCGGCGCTGTTCGATCTGGTCGAGCGCGATCCGGCCATCGGGCAGCCGTCGGCAGCGGCCGGGCGGGGCACGATATCGGCAGAAAATAAAACCTGAAAACAACACTTGCACTTTTGCAGTTCGGGCAGTTACAATCTCGCCCCGAAGCAGACAGTTAATTGCGACGACACGAAATAATGTCAGATGCGGTTGACAGGTCGAAGAAGTTGCTTCATACTCTGCGGTTCCTCGCGGAGGGGTGGCCGAGTGGTTAAAGGCGACGGACTGTAAATCCGTTCTCTATGAGTACGCTGGTTCGAATCCAGCCCCCTCCACCAAGTTGTTGCAGTGAGACTGTTAGTAAGTGAAATGAACGATACCTCGCGGGTGTAGCTCAATGGTAGAGCAGAAGCCTTCCAAGCTTACGACGAGGGTTCGATTCCCTTCACCCGCTCCAGTGTTGTTGCAATGCCGATGCGCAAGACGGGCATCACCGTAGTACACAATAAAGCAGTACCCAATCAGCCCTTTTAGCTCAGTGGTAGAGCACTCCCTTGGTAAGGGAGAGGCCACGTGTTCAATCCACGTAAAGGGCACCAGAATTCGCAGTAGGCAGTATCGGCTGAGCTTTGGTGGTACCTCCGGCTCGGCCCCGTCAGCAAAAAACACATAGTACGCATCGTATTAAGTCAGCAGTCGGGCGTAGGCCCGGGCAATCATCCCCACATTGTTAGGAGTCTAAAATGGCAAAAGAGAAATTCGAGCGGACCAAGCCGCACGTCAACGTCGGCACCATTGGTCACGTTGACCACGGCAAGACCACCCTGACCGCTGCAATCGCAACCGTTCTGTCGAAGAAATTCGGTGGCGAAGCGAAAGCCTACGACCAGATCGACGCTGCACCAGAAGAAAAAGCACGCGGCATCACCATCAACACCGCCCACGTTGAGTACGAAACCGCTGG
>NZ_LMNW01000032.1 GCF_001423125.1 Duganella sp. Leaf126 | reverse complement strand
ACCGCTCCTTTGTTTAGTCGCAAGGGGCTAACGTTATAGGGACAAGTGAATAAGTGCACATGGTGGATGCCTTGGCGATTACAGGCGATGAAGGACGTAGTAGCTTGCGATAAGCTGCGGGGAGYTAGCAAACAARCTTTGATCCGCAGATTTCCGAATGGGGAAACCCACCCTTTTAGGGTATTGCATACTGAATACATAGGTATGCAAGGCGAACGCGGCGAACTGAAACATCTAAGTAGCTGCAGGAAAATAAATCAACCGAGATTCCCAAAGTAGTGGCGAGCGAAATGGGAAGAGCCTGTACGTGATAGTCGATTGAATAGTGGAASSYTYTGGAAAYRGSSGCCATAGCGGGTGATAGCCCCGTACACGAAATTCAAACGGTGGTACTAAGCGTACGACAAGTAGGGCGGGACACGAGAAATCCTGTCTGAATATGGGGGGACCATCCTCCAAGGCTAAATACTCGTAATCGACCGATAGTGAACCAGTACCGTGAGGGAAAGGCGAAAAGAACCCCGGGAGGGGAGTGAAATAGATCCTGAAACCGTGTGCATACAAACAGTCGGAGCGGACTTGTTCCGTGACGGCGTACCTTTTGTATAATGGGTCAGCGACTTACATTCAGTGGCAAGGTTAACCGGATAGGGAAGCCGTAGAGAAATCGAGTCCGAACAGGGCGCTAGTCGCTGGGTGTAGACCCGAAACCAAGTGATCTACTCATGGCCAGGATGAAGGTGCGGTAACACGCACTGGAGGTCCGAACCCACTAATGTTGAAAAATTAGGGGATGAGCTGTGGGTAGGGGTGAAAGGCTAAACAAACTTGGAAATAGCTGGTTCTCTCCGAAAACTATTTAGGTAGTGCCTCAAGTATCACCATCGGGGGTAGAGCACTGTTATGGCTAGGGGGTCATCGCGACTTACCAAACCATTGCAAACTCCGAATACCGATGAGTGCGAGCTTGGGAGACAGACGTCGGGTGCTAACGTCCGGCGTCAAGAGGGAAACAACCCAGACCGCCAGCTAAGGTCCCAAAGATTGGCTAAGTGGAAAACGAAGTGGGAAGGCTAAAACAGTCAGGATGTTGGCTTAGAAGCAGCCATCATTTAAAGAAAGCGTAATAGCTCACTGATCGAGTCGTCCTGCGCGGAAGATGTAACGGGGCTAAGCCAGTCACCGAAGCTGCGGATATGCGTAAGCATATGGTAGGAGAGCGTTCTGTAAGCCTGCGAAGGTGTCTTGTAAAGGATGCTGGAGGTATCAGAAGTGCGAATGCTGACATGAGTAGCGATAATGGGGGTGAAAAGCCCCCACGCCGTAAGCCCAAGGTTTCCTGTTCAACGTTCATCGGAGCAGGGTGAGTCGGCCCCTAAGGCGAGGCAGAGATGCGTAGCTGATGGGAAGCAGGTTAATATTCCTGCACCGTCGTATGATGCGATGGGGGGACGGATCGCGGAAGGTTGTCTGCCTGTTGGAATAGGCAGTTTCTGGTTCATAGAAGGTACTTAGGCAAATCCGGGTACRTAATTCAAGGGACTGGGACGAAGARCTTCGGYTCTGTAGCAATCGGAAGTGGTTCCAAGAAAAGCCTCTAAGCTTCAGTCATACGAGACCGTACCGCAAACCGACACAGGTGGGCGAGATGAGTATTCTAAGGCGCTTGAGAGAACTCGGGAGAAGGAACTCGGCAAATTGGTACCGTAACTTCGGGAAAAGGTACGCCCCGGTAGCTTGGCTGATTTACTTCARTAGGGCGAAAGGGTTGCAATAAACTGGTGGCTGCGACTGTTTAATAAAAACACAGCACTCTGCAAACACGAAAGTGGACGTATAGGGTGTGACGCCTGCCCGGTGCTGGAAGATTAAATGATGGGGTGCAAGCTCTTGATTGAAGTCCCAGTAAACGGCGGCCGTAACTATAACGGTCCTAAGGTAGCGAAATTCCTTGTCGGGTAAGTTCCGACCTGCACGAATGGCGTAACGATGGCCACACTGTCTCCTCCCGAGACTCAGCGAAGTTGAAGTGTTTGTGATGATGCAATCTACCCGCGGCTAGACGGAAAGACCCCATGAACCTTTACTGTAGCTTTGCATTGGACTTTGAATCAATCTGTGTAGGATAGGTGGGAGGCTTTGAAGCGGGGACGCCAGTTCTCGTGGAGCCATCCTTGAAATACCACCCTGGTTCATTTGAGGTTCTAACCTTGGCCCGTTATCCGGGTCGGGGACAGTGCATGGTAGGCAGTTTGACTGGGGCGGTCTCCTCCTAAAGTGTAACGGAGGAGTTCGAAGGTACGCTAGTTACGGTCGGACATCGTGACGATAGTGCAATGGCATAAGCGTGCTTAACTGCGAGACTGACAAGTCGAGCAGGTACGAAAGTAGGACATAGTGATCCGGTGGTTCTGTATGGAAGGGCCATCGCTCAACGGATAAAAGGTACTCTGGGGATAACAGGCTGATTCCTCCCAAGAGTTCATATCGACGGGGGAGTTTGGCACCTCGATGTCGGCTCATCACATCCTGGGGCTGTAGCCGGTCCCAAGGGTATGGCTGTTCGCCATTTAAAGTGGTACGTGAGCTGGGTTTAAAACGTCGTGAGACAGTTTGGTCCCTATCTGCCGTGGGCGTTGGAAATTTGAAGGGGGCTGCTCCTAGTACGAGAGGACCGGAGTGGACAGACCTCTGGTGTACCGGTTGTCACGCCAGTGGCATTGCCGGGTAGCTAAGTCTGGAAGAGATAACCGCTGAAAGCATCTAAGCGGGAAACTTGCCTTGAGATGAGATTTCCCAGAGCCTTGAGCTCTTTGAAGGGTCGTTCGAGACCAGGACGTTGATAGGCTGGGTGTGGAAGTGCAGTAATGCATTAAGCTAACCAGTACTAATTGCCCGTACGGCTTGTCCCTATAACCTTGGCAGGTTATAGAGAGGATGATAGTGCTGCAACCAGTGTGAAAGTAGGTTATCGTCAGGCTAGTTATATGAAAAACCCCACCCGGTGATCCTGGTGGGGTTTTTTGCTTTGCGTCCGCAAAGTAGGTTTAAGGTGTGATCATGGCAGGGGTTTTTTGCTTTAAGCGACCGGAAATCAATAATAAAAAAGCGCTTCCGAAGAAGCGCTGATGGCGTGATATCGCTTAGAAATGATAGGCCGCTTTGACTTCGAGGAAGTTGGCGCCACCATTGGGGCGTTTGATGCTGCCGTTGGAGAAGTGCTGCAGCTTCAGCGCCACTTCCCAGTTATTCTGCATCACATAACCGATGCCGATGTGGTCGCCGAACTGGAAAGCGGTCGACAGTTCCTTGCCATCGTTTTTATACAGGCTCGACAGCAGGTGCACGCCGACGCCGGCTTCGTAATAAATGCCCTTCTTGTTATCGTTCTGGAAGCGGAACACCGGGGTGAAACCGACGTCCCACAGGTTTTTTTCTTCGCCTGGAATATTGCGGTACTGTTTCTGGTGCCAGAAACCGGCACTGCCTTCCCAGTAGCCGCTCAGGTGCGTGCCATTCGACTGGAACCACCGGGTGTCCCAATCGCTGGCTGCGCTCAGGCGCACCATGCGCTGCTTGGCACCGGTGCCATAGTCGACCGCTACCGAGTCGATCAGTTTGTCTTGGGCCATTGCTGCCTGGCTCATCATCAGGGCAGCCACCGCCGCCATCATTGTCTTCGCGAACATAGTATCCTTGGGTTTATAACGACGCTGTCATTGCTGTATACGTGTCGATACGGCTGGCAGGGATTGTACCGGTGTTCGGGATTTTCTTCCGGCGCACCGTAGCGCTCACGCTCGCAGCAGCGAAATTGTCCGCGCGCCGGGCATTTTCCGGTATCGGCGCGATGGGAGACCCGAGCGTGCCGACTAGTCCGCCACGGGCAGGCTCTTTTCCACTAGCCTGACCCAAAAGCTCGCGCCGATCGGCAGCAAGTTGTCGTTGAAGTCGTAACTGCCATTGTGCAGCACGCACGGGCCCAGGCCGTGGCCGCCCTCGCGGTGGTCGCCTTCACCGTTGCCGATGAACATATAGCAGCCCGGCTTCGCTTGCAGGAAATAGGCGAAGTCTTCCGCGCCCATGGTCGGTTCCACCTGGTCGTCCACCCGGTCGGCGCCCAGCACTTCTTTCATGACTTCCACCGCGAAACGGGTTTCGGCCGCATGGTTGACCAGTGGCGGGTAGTTGCGGCGGAAGCGGAATTCCGCTTCGGCGCCAAACGCTGCGGCCGTGTGGCGGGCGATTTCTTCCATCCGCTGCTCGATCATGTCCAGCACCGGCCAGGTGAAGGTACGCACCGTGCCCACCATCTTTGCTTCGTCGGGAATCACGTTGGTGGCGCTGCCGGCGTGGATTTGGGTGATCGACAGCACGGCCGTGTCGAGCGGGCTTTTCTGGCGGCTGATGATGGTCTGCCAGCTTTGCGCGATCTGCACCGCGACCATCACCGGGTCGATGCCCTTGTGCGGCTGCGCTGCATGCGCTCCCTTGCCATTGATAGTCAGGTAGAACTCGTTACTGGAAGCCATCATCGGCCCCTCGACCACGCTCATGTGGCCGGCCGGAATGCCGGGCCAGTTGTGCATGCCATAGATGGCGTCCATCGGGCATTGCTCGAACAGGCCGTCTTCGATCATGCGTTTGGCGCCGGCGCCGCCTTCTTCGGCCGGCTGGAACACCAGGTACACGGTGCCGTCGAAATGGCGGTGTTCGGCCAGGTGGCGGGCGGCGCCGAGCAGCATGGCAGTGTGGCCGTCGTGGCCGCAGGCGTGCATCTTGCCCGGGTGGCGCGAAGCGTGGTCGAAGGTATTGACCTCCTGCATGGGCAGCGCGTCCATGTCGGCGCGCAAGCCGATCGACCGGCCAGACGTGCCATTCTTGATGATGCCGACCACGCCGGTCACGCCCAGGCCGCGGATGACGGGAATGCCCCACTGGGTGAGCTTGTCGGCGATGACGTCAGCGGTGCGCTGCTCCTCGTAGCACAGTTCCGGATGGGCGTGGAGATCGCGGCGGATCTGCTGTATGTCGGATTGAAACGCAATGATCGGGTCAACTAGTTTCATCTGCTTCTCCATATGGGGGTGCGCTGGCCTTGCGAGACGCGAGAACGACCATTGTAGCCCGGCGGCGCGCAGTTTATCCAGAGCGTCCTCAAGCCGGTATGGCGCCGATGGTGATGGTATGACGACGCCGACTATCGTTTACCATAATGCTTTGGCGCCTGCCGCTATTCTGGATTTCGACATGACAAGCACACAAGTTCGCGCGGCATGCCCGCTCGACTGCCCCGACACCTGCGCCCTGCTGGTAACCGTGGAAGACGGCGTGGCCACTGCCGTCAAAGGCGACCCCGACCACCCCACCACGGCCGGCGTGCTGTGCACCAAGGTGGCGCGCTACACCGAACGCACCTACCACGACGAGCGGCTGCTGCACCCGCTGCGGCGGGTCGGTGCCAAGGGCGAGGGCCAGTTCGAGCGCATCAGCTGGGACGAGGCGCTGCGCACGATTGCCGCGCGCCTGGGCGCGATCGCCGCGCGCGATCCGGAAGCGATCCTGCCCTACAGCTATTGCGGCACCATGGGCCTGGTGCAGGGCGAGTCGATGTCGTCGCGGTTCTTTAACCGCCTCGGCGCCTCGCTGCTCGACCGCACCGTGTGCGCGACGGCCGGCGCCACCGGCTACAAGTACACGATCGGCGCGTCGGTGGGCACCGACATGGAACAGTTCCAGGACGCCAAACTGATCATCATCTGGGGCGGCAACCCGATCGCTTCGAACCTGCATTTCTGGACCCGCGCCCAGGAAGCCAAGCGCCACGGCGCCAAGCTGATTGCGATCGATCCCTACCGCTCGCTGACGGCCGAGAAGTGTCACCAGCATATCGCGCTGCTGCCCGGCACCGATGCTGCGCTGGCGCTGGGCCTGATGCACGTGCTGATCGCCGAAGACCTGCTCGATCACGACTACATTGCCGAGCACACGCTGGGTTTCGACCAGCTCAAGGACCGCGCAGCCGCGTGGACGCCCGAGCGCACCGCCGCCACCTGCGGCATCAGCGCTAGCGAAGTGGTGGAACTGGCGCGCCTGTACGGGCAAACGGCCAAGGCCGGCCTGCCGGTGGCGATCCGCACCAACTATGGCGTGCAGCGCGTGCGCGGTGGCGGCATGGCGGTGCGCAATATCGCTTGCCTGCCGGCGCTGGTCGGCGCGTGGCGCCACGCTGCCGGCGGCGTGCAACTGTCGTCGAGCGGCTCATTCCCGACCAACAAGCCGGCGCTGCAGCGGCCCGACCTGCTGAAAAAACTGCCGCGCACCATCAACATGACCACCATCGGCGACGACCTGCTGCGCCCGGCCTCGCCCGGGTTCGGGCCGCAGGTGGAGGCGGTAATCGTGTATAACGCCAACCCCGTGGCGATCGCGCCCGATTCGTCGAAGGTGGCGGCCGGCTTCGCGCGCGAAGACCTGTTTACGGTCGTGATCGAGCAGTTCCAGACCGATACTGCCGATTACGCCGACATCGTGCTGCCGGCCACCACCCAGCTCGAACACGTCGATGCCCATACCTCGTACGGCCACCTGTACATGATGGCCAATAACGCCGCCATCGCGCCACTGGGCGAATCGAAGCCGAACACGGAAATCTTCCGCCTGCTGGCGCGCGCCATGGGGTTCGACGATCCGTGCTTTGCCGAAACCGACGAGCAACTGGCGGCGCAGGCTTTCAAGACCAGCGACGCGCGCGCCGTGCACTTCGACTGGGAGTCGCTCAAGCAAAAGGGCTGGCAAAAGCTCAACATGCCGGCGGCGCCGTTTGCCAACGGCGGCTTTTTCACGCCGTCGGGCAAATGCGAGTTCTATTCCGCGCAGATGGCAGCTGACGGCCTCGATCCGCTGCCTACCTACCTCGCACCGTACGAATCTGTTGCCAGCAACCCTCAACTTGCACAACGCTACCCGCTGGCGATGATTTCACCGCCGGCCCGCAATTTCCTCAACTCGACGTTCGTCAACGTCAAGAGTTTGCGCGCCGCCGAGGGCGAACCGCACCTCGACATCCATCCCGCAGATGCTGCCGCGCGCGGCATCGCTCATGGGGAAATGGTGCGGATATTCAACGATCGCGGCAGCTTCGTGGCCAAGGCGCGCGTGACCGACAAGGCCAGGGCCGGCCTGGTGGTCGGTTTGTCAGTATGGTGGAAAAAGCTTGCCAGCGATGGCAAGAATGCCAACGAGGTCACCAGCCAGCGCCTGACCGACATGGGCCGCGCGCCGACGTTTTACGATACACTGGTCCAGGTTGAAAGGGTTATTGTCTGAAGGTAATGTATGCGCCCATCTGTCCGCCGCTTCATGCGCACCAGGTATTGGCTGCTGACGGCGTGCACGCTGGCGCTGCTGGCCGGCTGCACCCAGTTCAGGTATTACATGCAGGCCGCGCAGGGACAATATTCGCTGTGGTCGGACGCCCGTCCGATCGATGACTGGCTCGGCGACCCGGCCACCGATCCGCAACTCAAGGCCCGGCTCGAGAAAGCGCTGCTGATCCGCCGCTTCGCGGTCCAGGAGCTGAGCCTGCCCAACAACGGCAGCTACAAGAACTATGCCGCGCTGTCACGCCCGTTCGTGCTGTGGAACGTGGTGGCCACGCCCGAGCTGTCGCTGCGGCCGATCCAGTGGTGCTTCCCGATCGCCGGCTGCGTCAGCTACCGCGGCTACTACAGCAAGCAAGACGCCACCGCCTATGCCGACGAACTGCGCGGCGAAGGCAACGACGTGCAGGTGGGCGGTGTGCCCGCGTATTCGACGCTGGGCTGGTTCAGCGATCCGCTGCTGTCGACCTTCATCAACTATTCGGACGCGGAACTGGCGCGCATGGTGTTTCACGAGCTGGCGCACCAGGTCGTGTACGTGCCCGGCGACACCCAGTTCAACGAAAGCTTCGCCACCGCCGTGGAGGAGGCCGGCGTCCAGCGCTGGCTGGCCTTGTACGGCACCGACGAGATGCGCCTGGCCTATGCACGATACAACAGCCGCCGCGCCGACTTCCTGGCCCTGCTGGTCCGGCACCGGCAAATGCTGGAAGCTAACTACGCCAGCAAGACCAGCGTGCGGCACCGCCGCGCCGAGAAGGCGCGCATCTTCGCCCACCTGCAGGCCGACTACCAGCAGCTCAAGCAAAGCTGGGGCGGCTATGCCGGCTACGACCGCTGGTTTGCCGAACCGCTGACCAATGCCCACCTGAGTGCGGTCGGGACCTACCATGATTACTTGCCAGCATTCAAAAGCCTACTCAGGCAAGAAAGAACGTTCGTGCGTTTTTATGGTGCGGTGCAAAAATTGGCGGCGCTCGATCCGCTTCAACGCCAACAGCGGCTGGAACAACTGGCGCACACTGCAGCAGACGAAAGCGCCCAGGGCCAAGACCAACAAACAGCCGCGCCCGGTACGCTGTGATGCTGCTTTGCAGCATGATTTGCCACCATTAACGGGTTAGAAGCGGCGTTCTAATTATGTTTAAATGCGCTTGCGTCCGCGTCATCTGCCCGATAGCATCGCGTTATCAGCAGGCTCGGGCAGTACGCGCAGACGTCACGCCACCCTGGTCCGGCCCCATGCGCCGGCCAGCAACCATAACGATAACCACAACGAGACAAGAGGCGCAGGCATGGAAAAAATCTGGTTGAAGTCCTATCCGCCCGGCATGCCGGCAGAGATCGACACTGCACAGTATGGCTCCCTGGTGCAGCTGCTGGAAGAATCGTTTCGCAAGTACGCAGACCGCAATGCCTATGTCTGCATGGATCAGCACCTGACTTACGCCGAGCTCGACAACTATTCGAAACGCCTGGGCGCCTGGCTACAAAGCCGCGGCATGAAGCAGGGCGCGCGCGTGGGCATCATGATGCCCAATGTGCTGCAATACCCGGTCGCCATCGCTGCCATCCTGCGCGCCGGCTATACCGTGGTCAACATCAACCCGCTCTACACGCCGCGCGAGCTCGAGCACCAGCTCAACGACTCCGGCTGCAGCGCCATCGTCATCCTGGAAAACTTCGCCCACACGCTCGAACAGGTGCTCGCCCGCACCCAGGTCAAGCACGTGATCGTCGCCAGCATGGGCGAGATGCTGGGCTTTGCCAAAGGATTGCTGGTCAATTTCGTGGTGCGCAACGTCAAGCACCTGGTGCCGGCGTATTCGCTGCCCAATGCCGTGCGCTTCAAGTCTGCCCTCTCGCACGGCGCCGGCATGAAGCTGACACCGGTCGCGGTGGCCCCCGGCGATCCTGCCTTCCTGCAGTACACGGGCGGCACCACCGGCGTCGCCAAGGGCGCGGTCCTGACCCACCAGAACGTGATCGCCAACATGCTGCAAATCGAGCAGTGGGCCGAGCCGGCCGTGGGCGTGGTGCAGGGCCAGCCGGTGATGGTGGCGGCACTGCCGCTGTACCATATCTTTGCGCTGACCGTGTGCGCCATGTGGGGCATGCGCAGCGGCATGCTCAACCTGCTGATTCCCAACCCGCGCGATATCGGCGGCTTCATCAAGGAGCTGGCCAAGTACCGCTTCAACATGCTGCCGGCAGTAAACACCCTGTACAACGGCCTGCTCAACCATCCGCAGTTCGCCAGCCTCGATTTCTCGGGCTTGAAGCTCAGCTTTGGCGGCGGCATGGCGGTGCAGCAGGTCGTGGCCGAGCGCTGGTTCAAGGCCACCGGCTCACCGATCATCGAAGGCTATGGCCTGTCCGAAACGGCGCCGGTCGCCACCTGCAACCGCGGCGACGCGGTGGCCTTCAGCGGCACCATCGGCTTGCCTATCCCTTCGACCGACGTGGCCATCCTCGACGACGACGGCCACGAAGTACCGCTGGGCCAGCCTGGCGAGATTGCCATCCGTGGCCCGCAGGTAATGGCCGGCTACTGGAACCGTCCGGACGAGACCGCCAAAGTGATGACCGCCGACGGCTACTTCAAGTCCGGTGACATCGGCATCATGGATGAAGGCGGCTACGTGAAAATCGTCGACCGCAAGAAGGACATGATCCTGGTCTCGGGTTTCAATGTCTACCCGAACGAAATCGAGGACGTGGTGGCCGCTCACCCTGGCGTGCTCGAGTGCGCCTGCGTGGGCGTGCCCGACGCGCACGCGGGCGAGGCGGTCAAGGTCTTCGTGGTGCGCAAGGATCCGAACCTGACCGTGGAAACCCTGGCAGCCTACTGCAAGCAAAACCTGACCGGCTACAAGAAGCCGAAATACATCGAATTCCGGGACGAACTGCCGAAGACCAATGTCGGCAAGATCCTGCGGCGCAAGCTGCGCGACGCCGAACCCGCATGACGGATGTGACAGACAACGAACGCGAACGAAAAGGCTGTACAACGATGGAAAAAATCTGGCTCAAGTCCTACCCGCAAGGCGTCCCGGCGGAGATCGACAGCACGCAATTCCGCTCGATCACCCACCTGCTGGAAGAAGCGTTCCGCAAGTACGCCGACCGCAACGCCTATGTGTGCATGGACAAGTTCCTGACCTACCGCGAACTGGACCAGTTGTCGCAACAGATGGGCGCCTGGCTGCAAAGCCTGGGCATGGCGCCGGGCGCGCGGGTGGCGATCATGATGCCGAACGTGTTGCAGTACCCGGTGGCGATGGCGGCCATCCTGCGCGCCGGCTACACGGTGGTCAACGTCAACCCGCTGTATACGCCGCGCGAACTGCAGCACCAGCTGATCGACGCCGGCGCCGAGGCCATCATCGTGCTGGAAAACTTTGCCACCACCTTGCAGCAGGTGATCGCCAACACCAGCGTCAGACACGTGGTGGTGGCGTCGATGGGCGACATGCTGGGGCTGGTCAAAGGGACGATCGTCAACCTGGTGGTGCGCAAGGTGAAAAAGCTGGTGCCCGCCTACACGCTGCCCGGCGCCATCACGTTCAACAAGATGATGGCCGCTGCCGCCGGCATGCGCTTGAAGCCGGTGCCGCAGGGGCACGACGACATCGCCTTCTTGCAGTACACGGGCGGCACCACGGGCGTGTCGAAGGGCGCAGTGCTGCTGCACCGGAATATCATCGCCAACGTGCTGCAGAACGAGGCCTGGCTGCAGTTCAAGCACACGGGCGAACAACTGGTGTTCGTGGCGGCGCTGCCGCTGTACCACATCTATTCGCTGACCGTGAGCGCCTTCATGGGCATGCGCATGGGCGGCCTGACGCTGTTGATTCCGAACCCGCGCGACATTCCCGGCTTCGTCAAGGAGCTGGCCAAGTACCGCGTGGCGGTGCTGCCTGCCGTCAATACCCTGTACAACGCGCTGCTCAACAACCCGGACTTCGCCAAGCTCGATTTTTCCAGCTACTCGGTGTGCAACGGCGGCGGCATGGCCGTGCAGAAGGCCGTCGCCGACAAGTGGCTGAAGGTGACCGGCACGCCGATCATCGAAGGATACGGCCTGTCCGAAACCTCGCCGGTGGCCACCGCCAACTGCATCGATATCAAGGAGTTCACCGGCACCATCGGCTTGCCGATCCCATCGACCGACGTGATCATCATCGACGACGACGGCCGCGAAGTGCCGCTGGGCCAGACCGGCGAGATCGCCATCCGCGGGCCGCAGGTGATGGCCGGCTACTGGCAGCGCGCCGACGAGACGGCCAAGACCATGACGGCCGACGGTTTCTTCAAGACCGGCGACATCGGCATCATGGACGAGCGCGGCTACACCCGCATCGTCGACCGCAAGAAGGACATGATCATCGTCTCCGGCTTCAATGTGTACCCGAACGAAGTGGAAGGCGTGGTGGCCGCGCACCCGGGCGTGCTGGAAGTGGCCTGCATCGGCGTGCCGGACAAGAATTCGGGCGAGGCCGTCAAGCTGTTCGTGGTGCGCAAGGATCCGGCGCTGACCAGCGAACAGTTGCTGGACTTCTGCAAGCACGAACTGACCGCGTACAAGAAGCCGAAGTTCATCGAGTTCCGCGACGAGCTGCCGAAGACCAACGTCGGCAAGATCCTGCGGCGCCAGCTGCGCGACGAAAAGGCTGCCGCCTGAGTCCCTACAGCTTCACCACCCCGGCCCGGCCACTGCGCACCACGAAGCTGGCCGCGGTGGCCAGCGCGCTCTGGGCATCGTGCACATCGGCCAGCGCCTGGAAGTGCGCGGTGGTCGCCGCCGGCGTCACGTCGAGCAGCATGAAGCCGCGCCGGTCGCTCCTGCCATACTTGATGCCCGGGTTGATCGCCACGTAGTCGTCGGTGCGCTGCTGCGGCCGGGACGGCGACGTGATCGAGGTGCCGCACAATTCGCTGGCCAGCACCGGGTTGCTGCGCGAAGCCGCCCGCGTCGGATGGCGGGTGATCTCGGCTGCGAAAAAGCTGTGGACGTCGCCCGACAACACCAGCGGGTTGCTGGCGCCGCTGGTCTGCAGCGCCTCGAGCAGCCGCGCACGCGCCAGCGGATAACCATCCCAGCCATCGGTCCAGATGCGGACATCGTCTTCCCGTTTGAACGGCAGCTGGCTGTTTTGCGCCATCAGCGTTTGCTGGGCCAGGATGTTCCAGCGCGCCGGCGACGAGGCCAGGCCGTCGTCGAGCCAGCGCTGCTGGGCGTCGCCGAGCATGGTGCGGCCAGGGTCGCCAAGCGCCGGGCAGTCGCGCCGCAGCACCGAGGTGGAACCGCCGCGCCCCATGGGCGGGCAGGCATGCCAGGCGCGGTACTGGCGGTCGTCGAGCACGTGGAAGCGCGCCAGCCGCCCCCAGTCGTAGCGCTGGTAGATGCGCAGGTTGGCGAAATCGCCGGGCTTGGGGACCGACAGGCGCAGCGGCATGTGTTCATAAAAGGCCTGGTAGGCCGCAGCGCGGCGCTGCACGAAGCGCGGATCGAGGCGTTCGTCGCGGTCGGCCGCGTAATCGTTGGCCACTTCGTGGTCGTCCCAGGTGACGATCCATGGCGCTGCATGGTGCGCCGCCTGCAGCTGGGCGTCGCTCTTGTACTGGGCATAGCGACTGCGGTAGTCGGCCAGCGTGAACGATTCCGACACCCGCACCGCGCGCTGCGGATGCTGGCGCTGGTACGGTCCCCACTCGTAGATGTAGTCGCCCAAAAAAGCCACCAGGTCCGGTGCGGCCGCAGCGATGTGGCCGTGGGCGGCATAGGTTCCGAACTCCCAGTGCTGGCACGAGGCCACGGCCAGCTTCAGGCGCGCCGGCATGCTGTGCGCGGCCGGCGCGGTGCGGGTGCGGCCCACGGGGCTGACGGCGTCGCCGAGCATGAAGCGGTAATAGTACCAGCGGTCAGGCGCGAGACCCCGGACGTCGACATGCACGCTGTGCGCCAGCGCCGGTATGGCGCTGGCCGTGCCCCGGGCCACGATGCGGGCGAAGCGGTCGTCGTCCGCGACCTCCCAGCGCACCGGCAGCGCTACTGCAGGGGTGGCGGCGGCGTCGAACGGATCGGCGAGGATGCGGGTCCAGATGACCACCGCATCGGGCAGCGGCGAGCCGGAGGCCACGCCCAGGCCGAAGGGATAGGCGCTGCGGACGCTGGCGGGCGTCGCGTTGCGGGCGCCGCTGCCGCTGGTACTGCTGGTGCTGCTGTCATGGCACGCCGCCAGCGTGGCCAGTCCGGCCAGGTGGCCGGCGGTGGCGAGGAAGATGCGGCGATGCTGGTCCATGGCGCCGGTCAGCGCCGCCGCTTGCCGGCCAGGCGGTCGGGCTGCGCATGATGCTGGCGCGCCGGACCGGTCGGCGGCGACGCACCCGTGCACTGCGCCCGCTTGAGCGGCTGCCTGGCCATGGTGGCGCGCCAGACCGCCGGCGCGCCGGGCACCCGGCAGCACGCGCGACTGCGCATCGTGCGCGGGCCGGTCATACCGGCTGCGCGTGGATCAGCGTTTCGATCGGCGGCACCTTGCGCGGCTTGCGGTCGGAGTCGGTCGCCACGTAGGTGAGCACGGCCTCGGTGACCTTGACGGTGTCGGCCTGCAGGCGGTTGCGCTCTGCGTACACCTCGACGTTGACGGTGATCGACGTATTGCCGACCTTGACGATGTCGGCATAGAACGACAGCAGGTCGCCCACGAACACGGGGTTCTTGAACAGGAAGGAGTTGACGGCGATGGTGGCCACGCGGCCATTGGCGCGGCGCGTGGCCGGCAGCGAACCGGCGATGTCCACCTGCGCCATGATCCAGCCGCCGAACACGTCGCCATAGACGTTGGCGTCGGACGGGGAGGGCATCATGCGCAATTCCGGCATTTTCCCTGCGGGCAGGCCCCGGTTGATGGTGGTGATGGCAAGCGGGGTGTTTTCTGGGGTGGTCATCGTGAAATCTCTGCAAGGGCTACAATGATCAGGATTGAACCATAAAAAGCTTGCCGCTGCCCACCCGCCCACCGTTTCAATACCGTACCCACATCGTATCCACCATGCGCCGTTACCCCAATTCGCCAGCCGACGCCAGCGTGCCGCCGACGCCCCGTACCCGTACCGATATCGCCACCCTGAAAACCCTGCTGCCCTACCTGTGGGTGTACAAGTGGCGTGTGCTGCTGGCGCTGGGCTGCCTGGTGGGGGCCAAGCTGGCCAACGTCGGCGTGCCGGTCGTGATGAAGCGGCTGATCGATTCGCTCACCATCACGCCCCAGCACCCGCAGGCGCTGCTGGTGCTGCCGGTGGCGGCGCTGGTCGTGTATGGCCTGCTGCGCCTGTCCACCACCGTGTTTACCGAGCTGCGCGAATTCCTGTTCGCGCGCGTCACCCAGCGCGCCGTGCGCACCATTGCGCTGCAGGTGTTCCGCCACCTGCACGCGCTGTCGCTGCGCTTCCACCTGAACCGCCAGACCGGCGGCATGACGCGCGACATCGAGCGCGGCACGCGCGCGGTCGGTTCGCTGATCTCGTACACGCTGTTCAACATCCTGCCCACCCTGGTCGAGATCACGCTGGTGCTGGGCTACCTGGTGCTGCACTACGATATCTGGTTCAGCGTGATCACGGTGGTGGCGCTGGTGTCGTACATCACCTTCACGGTCACCGTGACCAACTGGCGCACGCACTTCCGCCGCACCATGAACGACCTCGATTCGCGCGCCAACACCAGGGCGATCGACTCGCTGATCAACTACGAGACGGTCAAGTACTTCGGCAACGAGGACTACGAAGCCAAACGCTACGACGAAGGCCTGCAGCGCTACGAGTCGGCCGCGGTCAGGTCGCAGACCTCGCTCTCGGTCCTGAACACGGGGCAGTCGCTGATCATCGCGGTGGCGGTCACGCTGATCCTGTGGCGCGCCACCGTGGGCGTGATCGCCGGCACCATGACGCTGGGCGACCTGGTGCTGGTCAATTCGTTCATGATCCAGCTGTACATTCCGCTCAACTTCCTCGGCGTGATCTACCGCGAGATCAAGCAAAGCCTGGCCGACATGGAAAAGCTGTTCGCGCTGCTGGACCAGAACCGCGAAATCGCCGACGCCAGGGACGCGCAGCCGCTCGTGGCGCACGGGGCGGAAGTGCGCTTCAACCATGTCGATTTCAGCTACGAGGCCAAGCGCCAGATCCTGTTCGACGTCGATTTCACGATCGCCCCCGGCACCACCACGGCGGTGGTGGGGCACAGCGGCTCGGGCAAGTCGACCCTGTCGCGGTTGCTGTTCCGCTTCTACGAGGTCAATGCCGGCAGCATCACCATCGACGGCCAGGACCTGCGCGCGCTGACCCAGGACTCGGTGCGCCACGCGATCGGCATCGTGCCGCAGGATACGGTGCTGTTCAACGACACCATCGCCTACAACATCGCTTACGGCAAGCCTGGCGCCACGCACGAAGACATCGTGGCAGCTGCACGGGCGGCATCGATCCACGACTTCGTGGAAAGCCTGCCCGACGGTTACGCCACCGTGGTCGGCGAACGGGGACTGAAGTTGTCGGGCGGCGAAAAGCAGCGCGTGGCGATCGCCCGCACCCTGCTCAAGAACCCGGCAATCCTGATTTTTGACGAGGCCACCTCGGCGCTCGATTCGAAGGCGGAACAGGCGATCCAGGCCCAATTGAAAGAGATCGCCAGAAGCCGCACCACGCTGATCATCGCGCACCGCCTGTCCACGGTGGCCGACGCACGGCAAATCCTGGTGCTCGACCAGGGCCGCATCGTCGAACGGGGCACCCACCAGGCCTTGCTGGCAGCCGACGGCCTGTACGCGCAGATGTGGCAGCGGCAGCAGGCCAGGCAGGAGCAGGGCGCGCTGCAGGAAGCGCCGGCGCCATGAAAAAAGCCCGTTCAGGCGACTGAACGGGCTTTTTTTCCGAGGCGGGACGCGTCAGGCGGCCTGCCTGGTCATTGCCTCGTCGCCGGGATGGGCCAGCTCGCCCTCCCACTTGGCCACCACTGCTGCAGCGACCCCGTTGCCCACCACGTTGGTAGCCGAGCGCGCCATGTCGAGGAAGTGGTCGATGCCGAGCAGCAGCAGCAGGCCCGCTTCCGGAATCTTGAACTGGCTCAGGGTGGCGGCAATCACCACCAGCGAGGCGCGCGGCACGCCGGCAATGCCTTTCGAGGTGACCATCAGCACGCCCATCATGGTGATCTGTTCGGCCAGCGTCATCTCGATGCCGTAGGCCTGGGCGATGAAGACGGTGGCGAAGGTGCAGTACATCATCGAGCCGTCGAGGTTGAACGAGTAGCCGATCGGCAGCACGAACGAGGCGATGCGGTTGCGCACGCCGAAACGCTCGAGGCCTTCGAGCGTCTTCGGATACGCCGCTTCGCTCGAGGCGGTGGAAAACGCCAGCAGGGCCGGACCGCGCAGTTCACCCATCAGGCCGAAGACGCGCTTTTTCAGGAACAGGAAGCCGGCCAAGATCAGCAGCCCCCACAGCAGCATGATGCCGAAGTAGAACTCGGCCATGAACACGCCGTAGGTGGACAGCACCCCGAGGCCGCTCTTGGCGACAGTGCCGGCCACGGCCGCAAACACGGCGACTGGTGCGAATGACATCACGTAGCCGGTCACCTTGAGCATGATGTGGGCCAGGCCGTCGAGCGCGTCGATCAGGATGCGCGCCTTTTCGCCGATGGCGGCGGCAGCGATGCCGAAGAACAGCGAGAACACGACGATCTGCAGGATCTCGTTCTTGGCCATGCCGTCGATGATCGACGCCGGCACCAGGTGGGTGACGAAGTCCTTGAGCGAGAGCGAGGACGCGGCGATGCCGGTGTTGGACGCAGCGGTGGACATGTGACCGAGCAGCGCGTCACCGGGACGGAAGATATTGACCAGCACCAGGCCCAGGCTCAGCGACATGACCGACGCCAGGAAGAACCAGCCCATGGTCTTGATGCCGATACGACCGACTTCGCTGGCGTCGCCCATGCGCGCAATGCCGACCACCAGCGTGGCAAATACCAGCGGCGCGATGATCATCTTGATCAGGCGCAGGAACACGGTGGTCAGCAGGGACATCGCGTCGACGAAGCCGGTAGGTGCCGCCACGTTGGCGTTGACGAGATAACCGGTCACAATGCCGAGCACCAGGGCAAGCAGGATGTAAGTGGTCAATCGGCTTTTTTTCTGCATATTCTGAGCTTCCCTGTGATAGTGTCTCGATGGATCGGGCCCATGCCAGCCTTGCAGTGTGCTAAAACCGATCTGCTAAAACATTAAGCACTCCAGCGAGTAAGTGACGCAGTATCCTTGCGGGCAGGGTCACTGTCAAGCATGCGTGGACGCCATTGCACACCGATCCTGCCCTGCGCTCCCGTGGCGACAAAAATATGATAGTGATAAGTAATCTCAGCAAGTGGTACGGGCGATTCCAGGTGCTGGCCGACTGCAGCACCGCGGTCGCCAAGGGCGACGTGGTGGTCATTTGCGGCCCGTCCGGCTCCGGCAAATCGACGCTGATCAAGACCGTCAACGGCCTGGAACCGTTCCAGCAGGGCCGTATCACGGTCGATGGCGTGGCCGTCGGCGATCCGCGCACCGACCTGCCCGCGCTGCGCGCCCGCATCGGCATGGTGTTCCAGAACTTCGAGCTGTTCCCGCACCTGACGGTGCGGCAGAACCTGACGCTGGGCCAGGTCCGGGTACTGGGCCGCAGCGAAGACGAAGCTGTCGCGCGCGGCCTGCACTACCTGGACCGGGTCGGCCTGCTGGCGCAGCAGGACAAGTTCCCGGGCCAGCTGTCGGGCGGCCAGCAGCAGCGCGTGGCAATCGCCCGCGCGCTGTCGATGGACCCGATCGCCATGCTGTTCGACGAACCGACCTCGGCGCTGGACCCGGAAATGATCAACGAGGTGCTCGACGTGATGGTAGGGCTGGCGCAGGAAGGCATGACCATGATGGTGGTCACCCACGAAATGGGCTTTGCCCGCAAGGTGGCCAACCGCGTGCTGTTCATGGATCAGGGCCGGATTGTCGAAGACTGCAGCAGCGAAGCATTTTTCACCACCCCGCGCTCGGAGCGGGCCCGCGCGTTCCTGGGGCGGGTCATCCGGTAACCGTCTGCCCGGACAGCACTCGCATGGAGACGTTACTGCGGCAGCAGTGTGTCCAGTTGCACGACGGCGATATGCTCGCGCGTGCGGATGGACTTATCGTTCGTAACGAAGAATTTGCAGGCTGCGGCACAGGCAGTCGCCATATGAATGGCGTCGATGAAACGCAGCCGTTCCTCGCCCCGCAAGCGCGCGGCATGGTCGAGTATCGCACTGTCGTGGGGAAGTATGGTCAGGAAGTCCCTGGACAGGAAAAAGTTGCGCGTCGTGGCAATCAGGCGCGGATCCCTCTTGCGATATGGCCCCACCATGGTTTCTGCTACGGCGATTTCCCCGGTAAATCCCAGAATGGCTTTGTGAGCGATGGCCCGCAAGACCGGCTCGGCAGCCGAAAAGAATGGCGAATTTCCTTCAAGAAAATAAATAAAGACGTTCGTGTCCACATACACGCGCTGGCCGCGCATCGCCTCAAGCACCGGGATTACCTGTCCCATGATGCGCGGTCTTGCGCCACATGCCATTCAACTTCGGCGGCTGTCTCGCCCCAGGCGCCTTGGCTGGCGCCGGCATAGCCCAGCATCGACAACGGATCGGAAACGGCAGCGGGCGCACTTGCGGGGCGCAAGATGATGGCGCCATTTGCATAGGATGCATCCAGTACATCATCGGGTCGCCATCCGGCCTGTGCAATGATGTCTGCCGGCAGCGTCAGGCGCCGCAGTTTCTCTAAACGAATCCTGGACATGTCTGTCTCCTTCGCCCAAAGCTTCATCCTACACTTCTGGGCCAGCAGTTCAAGCGACCGGGGCGGGAGGGACGCCAGGTGGCCGCGCAACAGGTAAAATATCGCCATTCCGCCGTCCTCCCTGAAAGCTCCGCCATGTCCGACTTCGCTTCTCTCCCCGACAGCCTTACCATCACCCGTCCCGACGACTGGCATTTGCACCTGCGCGATGGCGCCACGCTGGCCAGCGTGCTGCCGCACAGTGCGCGCCAGTTTGCGCGCGCGATCGTGATGCCGAACCTGAAGCCGCCCGTCACCACCGCCGCTGCTGCCATCGCCTACCGCGAGCGCATCCTGGCCGTGCTGCCGGCCGGGATGGCGTTCGAGCCCCTGATGACGCTGTACCTGACCAATAACACGCCGCCCGATGAAATCGTGCGCGCGCAGGAGAGCGGCGTGGTGCACGCGGTCAAGCTGTACCCGGCCGGCGCCACCACCAACTCGGACGCCGGCGTGACCGACATCGCCAACTGCTACAAGACGCTGGAGATGATGCAGGAAGTAGGCATGCCGCTGCTGGTACACGGCGAGGTGACCGACCATGACATCGACCTGTTCGACCGCGAGGCCGTGTTCATCGAGCGCGTGATGCGCCCGCTGCGGCGCGATTTCCCGGCCCTGAAAATCGTCTTCGAGCACATCACCACCAAGGATGCAGCGCAATACGTGGCCGAAGCGGAAGGCCCGATCGCGGCCACCATCACCGCCCACCACCTGCTGTACAACCGCAACGAGATCTTCAAGGGCGGCATCCGCCCCCATTACTACTGCCTGCCCGTGCTCAAGCGCGAGGAGCACCGGCTGGCGCTGGTCACCGCCGCCACCAGCGGCGACGAGCGCTTCTTCCTCGGCACCGACTCGGCGCCGCACGCGCAGGGCGCCAAGGAAGCCGCCTGCGGCTGCGCCGGCTGCTACACGGCGCTGCACGCGATGGAGCTCTATACCGAGGCGTTCGCGCGCGCCGGCGCCCTCGACAAGCTCGAAGCCTTCGCCAGCTTCAACGGCCCGGATTTCTACGACCTGCCGCGCAACACCGGTACCATCACCCTGAAGCGCGAACCCTGGACCTTGCCCGCGCTGCTGCCGCTGGCCGACCAGCAGGTGGTGCCGCTCAACGCCGGCGAAACCATCGCCTGGAAAATGGTCTGAGCGTGTCGCCCGCGCTGCCGCCGATCGACTGGTCGCAGCCCTGGTACGCGTCGGTCCGCGACGTGGGGGAAGGGCTGCGCAGCGGGCGCCACTTCCGCGACAGCTTCAGCGCACAAGCGGCCGCGCTGGGCCTGCGCAACCACGCCGGCCTGCCGCTGTCGTTCGTGCCGCAGGAAGCGCTGCCCGATGGCACGGCATACGAAGCCTTTATCGGCGCCACCGGCGGCGTGCCCACGCGCGACAACCTGCACGATTTCTTCAATGGCCTGGTGTGGCTGAGCTTCCCGCGCATCAAGGTGCAGCTCAATGCCCTGCAGGCGGCGCAGATCGCCCGCGACGGCGTCGGCAGATCGCGCGGCCCCGCGCGCGACGGCGCCACCATCTTCGACGAAAACGCGGCGCTGCTGGTGGTGCGCGATGGCGCGGCCGGCCAGGCGCTGACCGCCGCGCTGCGCGAACACCGCTGGCGCGCAGCGTTTCTCGATCAGCGCGCCCGCTTCGGCGCCGATGCCGAGGTCTGGTTGTTCGGCCACGCGCTGATGGAAAAACTGGTCGCGCCGCGCAAGGCGATCACCGCCCATACCCGCGTGGTGCGCGCCGGCGACGCATTTTTTGGCCTGGGCCACGCCGCCCGCCGTGCCTGGATCGACGCCGCCGTGGCGCACGAGCTGGCCACCCAGACGCTCACCACCGCCGACTTCATGCCGATGCAGGTGCTGGGCGTGCCGGGCTGGTGGCCCGGCCAGGATGCCGATTTTTACGACGACGCCAGCGTCTTTCGTCCGCCCCGCGCCGTGCGCTGAGCGGGTGAGCTGCCAGCCGCGCGATCGCCGGCGTCGCGACAGCCAGCCGCCCAGGAACGTGCGGTGGTGCGGCGCCCCATGGCGCAACAGCGCCACGCGGACCGCGCCCCGCAGTACAATGTCATTTCGCCAATCTCCTAACCGACCGCCGCCCACGCGGCAGAAAGAACACGCCATGACGCAAGACATCCGCTGGGGCATACTGGGCACCGGAAAAATCGCCAAGGCTTTCGCCAGCGCCTTGCAGGACACGCCCGGCGCCACGTTGGCCGCGGTGGCGTCGCGCAGCGTAGATAGCGCTACCAAATTCGGTGCCGCGTTTGGCGCGCAGCGCGCCCACGGCAGTTACCAGGCGCTGGCCGACGATGCCGGGGTCGATGTCGTCTACATCGCCACCCCGCACCCGATGCACCACGAAAACGCGCTGATGTGCCTGAATGCGGGCAAGGGCGTGCTGGTGGAAAAATCGTTCACCATGAACCGCCGCGAGGCGGCCGACATCATCGACCTGGCGCGCGCCAAAAACCTGTTCGTGATGGAGGCGATGTGGACCCGCTTCCTGCCGGCCGTGATCGAGGCCAAGCGCATCGTCGACAGCGGCGAGATCGGCACGCCGGCCAATATCACCGCCGATTTCGGTTTCACGTCCGACGCCGGCCCCGAGCACCGCCTGTTCAATCCTGCGCTCGGCGGCGGCGCGCTGCTCGACCTCGGCATCTACCCGCTGTCGATTGCCGCCTTCTTCCTCGGTGACGTCACCGGCGTGCAGGCGCAGGCACAAATGACAGAAACCGGCGTCGACATGCAGACCGCGTTCACCCTGACCCACGCAGGCGGCGGCCTGTCGTCGTGCCTGTGCAGCCTGCGCTCGCGCACGGCCACCGAGCTGACGATTGCCGGCACCCGCGGTTATGTGCGCCTGTCCGACCGCTTCCACAACACCGAATCCTTCAGCGTGACCGTGATCGATGGCGCCAGCCGCAGCGAGCGCACGGTGACCGTGCCGCGCAGCGGCAACGGCTACACCCACGAGGCGCAGGAAGTGGGGCGCTGCCTGCGCGCCGGCCTGATCGAAAGCCCGGTCATGCCGCACGCCGAAACCCTGAGCCTGATGGGTACGCTCGACGCGATCCGCGCCCAGATCGGCCTGCGCTATCCGGCTGACGCCTGAGTGGCCTGCGCTCCCCGGCCGACGTCTAGGTAGGTGGTCTGCGCTACCCGGCCAACGCGTGAGTGGCCTGCACTACCCGGCCGACGGCTTAATGGGGCGGGGCCCTCAGCCATCAGCCATCAGCCGTTAGCCGTTAGCCGCTACAATAGTCAGAGGCGCCGCACAGAGCGACCAAGCCGCACTGCATAGCGCCGCCCGCATTTCCCGATGTCGATACGCCCACCAGGATGCCGTCATGTTCGTTGCCGCCCGCGCCCCGTCCCTGAAAACCGTGCTGCTTGCCACCGGTGTCGTGCTGACGCTGGCGATGGGCGTGCGCCACGGCTTCGGCTTTTGGATGCAGCCGATTTCGCAGGCCAACGGCTGGACCCGCGAAACCTATTCGCTGGCGATGGCGCTGCAAAACCTGCTGTGGGGCGTGTTCGGCCCGTTTGCCGGCATGGCGGCCGACCGCTACGGCACCATGCGCGTGGTGCTGGTCGGCGCGCTGTCGTACATGGCCGGCCTGCTGTGGATGGCGCTGACCACTGATTCGACCTTGTTCGTGCTCGGCTCGGGCGTGTTCATTGGCCTGGGGCTGGCCTGCACTGCGTTCGGTGCGGTCAGCGGCATCATCGGCCGCACCGCACCGGTCGTTCGGCGCTCGTGGGCGTTCGGCATCTCGGGCGCGGCCAGCTCGTTCGGCCAGTTCGTGATGATGCCCATCGAGCAGCAGCTGATCTCGACGATCGGCTGGCAGCAAGCGTTTTTCGTGCTGGCGGCAGTGGTGGTGGCGCTGATGGTGCCGATGGCCTTTTTCCTGCGCGAGCCGGCGGTGGTGCACGACGACGGCCCGCGCCAGAGCGTGGCCGAGGCGATCGGCGAGGCTGCGCGCAACCGCTCCTTCCTGCTGCTGGTGGTCGGCTATTTCGTGTGCGGCTTCCAGCTGGTGTTCGTCGGCGTCCACCTGCCGGCCTACCTGAAGGACCAGGGCGTGCTCGATCCCGGCGTGGCGGTGCTGGCGCTGGCGCTGATTGGCCTGTTCAACATCATCGGTTCCTACCACGCGGGCAAGCTCGGCGGCCGCTTCCCCAAGCGCTACCTGCTCTCCGCGATCTATTTCTCGCGCGCGCTGGTGATCGGCACCTTCGTGTTGCTGCCGCTGTCGCCGCTGAGCGTGTACCTGTTCGCGGCTGCCATCGGCGTGCTGTGGCTGTCCACGGTGCCGCTCACCAACGGCATCATCGCCGGCATCTTCGGCGTCAGGCACCTGTCGATGCTGGCCGGGATGGTGTTCTTTTCGCACCAGGTGGGCAGCTTCCTCGGCGTCTGGCTCGGCGGTTACCTGTACACGCTGCTGGGCAGCTACGACGTGGTGTGGGCGATTGCGATCGCGCTCAGCGTGCTGGCCGGCCTGGTCAACCTGCCGATCAACGAACGCCCGCTGCCGCGCAGCGGCTTGCAGGTGGCGTGATGAAGGCCTGGGCATGGCGCGCAGTGCTGGCGGCGGTACTGGCGCTGGTGTTCCTGGCGTATCTGCAGCCGGGGTTTGTGGTGGATCTGGCGAATCGCGTCTACCTGTGCTTCTAGCGTCTTAGTCCGTCGATTCGTCATCCGTTCGCAGGCGGGGATCCAGTTTATCTACGTATCGCGGGGATTGGATTTCCGCCTGCGCGGGAACGGCGGCTTTTCGTGCACGGTCTCCAGGGCTCTTCGCTATACTTTCAGGAACTCCTCGCGGCCGCCGAGCCAGCGCGACAGGTGCGCTTCGACGGTCGCCATGGCATCCGGCGTGCCCGCGTGCAGCAGCTCGTGCGCCACGTCGCGCGCCTGGTCCACCAGCCAGCCGTCCGTCTCCAGGTCGGCAAAGCGCAGCATCGCCTGGCCCGACTGGCGCGCGCCCAGGAATTCGCCGGGACCGCGTATCTCCAGGTCGCGCCGCGCGATCTCGAAACCGTCGGTGGTCTCGCGCATCGTCATCAGGCGCTGCTTGGCGATGCCGCCCAGCGGGCTCTGGTACAGCAGCAGGCAGACGCTGGCCGCCGACCCCCGGCCCACGCGCCCGCGCAGCTGGTGCAGCTGCGACAGGCCGAAACGTTCGGCGTGCTCGATCACCATCAGCGAGGCGTTCGGCACGTCCACGCCCACCTCGATCACGGTGGTGGCCACCAGCACCTGCATGTCGTTGGCGATAAACGCGTCCATGATGGCCTGCTTTTCCGCCGGCTTCAGGCGACCGTGGACCAGGCCCACATGGAGGTCGGGCAGGGCCTCGGCCAGCAGCGCGTGGGTGTCGGTGGCCGTTTGCAGCTGCAGCGCTTCCGATTCCTCGATCAGCGGACACACCCAGTACACCTGGCGGCCTTCCAGCGCGGCCGCATGCACCCGTTCGATCACTTCGTCACGGCGGTTCTGGTCGATGGTGCGGGTGACGATCGGCGTGCGGCCGGGCGGCAGTTCGTCGATCACCGACACCTCGAGGTCGGCGTAATAGGTCATGGCCAGCGTGCGTGGGATCGGCGTGGCCGACATCATCAGCTGGTGCGGAATCGCGCCCTCGTTGCCCTTGTTGCGCAGGGTCAGGCGCTGGCCGACGCCGAAGCGGTGCTGTTCGTCGACGATCACCAGGCCCAGGTTGGCAAACACCACGGCGTCCTGGATCAGCGCATGGGTGCCCACCACCAGCCGCGCCTCGCCCGATTCGATCATGTCGTAGGCGGCCTGCTTGTCCTTTTTTTTCAGGCTGCCGGTCAGCCACGCCACCTTCACGCCGAGCGGCTCCATCCAGGCGGCGATCTTGCGGAAGTGCTGTTCGGCCAGGATTTCGGTGGGCGCCATCAGCGCGGCCTGGAAGCCGCTGTCGATGGCCTGGGCGGCAGCGAGCGCCGAGACCACGGTCTTGCCGCTGCCGACATCGCCCTGCAGCAGCCGCTGCATCGGGTAGGGCTGGCGCAGGTCGGCGCGGATCTCGGCCAGCACGCGCTGCTGGGCGCCGGTCAGCTGGAACGGCAGCGCAGCCTGGAACTGCGCCGACAGTTGCCCGGCCACCTTGAGCACGGCCGCCCCCTTGGCGCGGCGCGCGTGCTGCGCGCGCTTGAGCGAGAGCTGCTGCGCCAGCAGCTCGTCGAATTTCACCCGCGTCCAGGCCGGGTGCGAGCGGTCGGCCAGTGCGTGTTCGTCGATCTGCTGCGGCGGATAATGGAGCAGTTTGACGGCCGGCTCGAAGTCGGCCAGCTGCAGCGCCGCGCGCACGGCCGCCGGCACGGTGTCGGTCCAGTCCACGCGTTTCATGGCCTCGCCGATGGCGCGCCGCAGGACCGGCTGCGACAGGCCTTCGCCGGACGGGTACACCGGCGTCAGTGACGTGGGCAGCGGCGCGCCTTGGTTGACGATCTTGTAGGCCGGGTGCACCATCTCGGCGCCGAAGAAGCCGTGCTTGAGTTCTCCGCGCGCGCGCACCCGCGTGCCCTCGGCCAGCTGCTTGACCTGACTGCCGTAGAAATTCATGAAGCGCAGCTGCAGCTCGCCCGTGCCGTCGGCGATGTGCACCAGCAGCTGGCGGCGTGGCTTGAAGGTGATCTCGTTCTTGACCACGACGCCCTCGACCTGCGAGGTGTCGCCGCCGTGCAGGCGCGCTTCCTCGATGGTGATGACCTGCGTCTCGTCCTCGTAGCGCATGGGCAGGTGCAGCACCAGGTCCATGTCGGTGTGCAGGCCCAGCCGTGCCAGCTTGACCTCGGAGCTGACGGTCTTCCTGGCGGGCTTGGAGGGGCTGTTGGTGGCGGCGACGGGCATATTGGAGCGTTTTTCGAACACTAGCGTAAAATAGAGGGTTGGCCGTGACAAAACCACGGCGGCAACGCCGGTATTGTAAGGCTAGCCATCGAGAGTAGCACCCCCGATTTTTCAACCGTTTTCACAACTTCGCCATGTATTCGCTTTCCGATTTCGATTTTAACTTGCCCCAGGAGCGCATTGCGCAATTTCCGCTGCCCGACCGCACGGCCTCGCGCCTGCTGCACCTGGACGGCGCGCAGGTCATCGACCGCCAGTTCACCGACATCGTGGACCTGTTGCAGGCCGGCGACCTGCTGGTGATGAACGACACGCGCGTGCTCAAGGCGCGCTTCTTCGGCACCAAGGAAAGCGGCGGCAAGGTCGAAGCGCTGGTCGAGCGGGTGCTCGACAACCGCACCGTGCTGGCGCAGGTACGGGCTTCGCGCTCGCCCCTGGCCGGCACCAGGATGCGCCTGGCCGATGCCTTCGAGGTCACTGTCGGCGAGCGCGCCGGCGAATTTTTCACGCTGCATTTCGACGCCGACGTGTTCGACCTGATCGAAGCGTACGGCCGCCTGCCGCTGCCGCCGTATATCGAGCACGATGCCGATGCCTTCGACGAGAACCGCTACCAGACCGTGTTCAACAAGGTGCCGGGCGCGGTGGCGGCGCCCACCGCCGGCCTGCACTTCGACCAGGCGCTGCTCGATACCCTGAAAGCCAAGGGCGTCAACTTCGCCTTCGTCACGCTGCACGTGGGCGCCGGCACGTTCCAGCCGGTGCGCAATGAAAAACTGTCCGAGCACCAGATGCACACCGAGTGGTACACCATGCCGCAGGAGACGGTGGACGCGGTGCGCGCCGCGCGCGCGGCCGGCCGCGACGTGGTGGCGGTCGGCACCACCAGCCTGCGCGCGCTGGAATCGGCCTCGCAGCGCGGCCAGCTCGAAGCGGGCAGCGCCGACACTGCGCTGTTCATCACGCCCGGCTACCGCTTCAAGACGGTCACCCGGCTGATCACCAATTTCCACCTGCCCAAGTCGACGCTGCTGATGCTGGTGTCGGCCTTTGCCGGCTACGACGAGATCCGCGCCGCCTACGCCCACGCGATCGCCAACGACTACCGCTTCTTCAGCTATGGCGATGCCATGCTGCTGACGACGCAGGCACGCGCCTAATCCAAGCAATACAAGGAATAACCCCCATGTTGGAATTCAAGCTACACAAAACCGATACCAGCGGCCTGACCCACGCCCGCCGCGGTGAAGTCAAACTCAACCACGGCGTCGTGCAGACGCCGATCTTCATGCCGGTCGGCACCTACGGTTCCGTGAAGGCGATGTCGCCGCTGGAACTGAAGGAGATCGACGCCCAGATCATTCTCGGCAATACCTTCCACCTGTGGCTGCGCCCCGGTAACGACGTGATGGCCAAGTTCGGCGGCCTGCACGACTTCATGGGCTGGGACAAGCCGATCCTGACCGACTCGGGCGGCTTCCAGGTGTTTTCGCTGGGCGCGATGCGCAAGATCACGGAAGAGGGCGTGCACTTCAATTCGCCGATCAACGGCGACAAGCTGTTCCTCTCGCCCGAGGTGTCGATGCAGATCCAGCGCGTGCTCAACTCCGACATCGTGATGCAGTTCGACGAGTGCACGCCGTACGAGATTGACAAGCGTCCGGCCACCATCGAGGAGGCGGCCAAGTCGATGCGCATGTCGCTGCGCTGGGCCCAGCGCTCGCACGACGAATTCCACCGCGGCGAAAACCCGAATGCGCTGTTCGGCATTGTCCAGGGCGGCATGTTCGAGCACCTGCGCGACGAGTCGCTGGCCGGCCTCGAACAGATCGATTTCCCTGGCCTGGCCATCGGCGGCCTGTCGGTGGGCGAGCCGAAGGAAGACATGATGCGCATCCTGCAGCACGTCGGCCCCAAGCTGCCGGCCAACAAGCCGCACTACCTGATGGGCGTGGGCACGCCGGAAGACCTGGTGGCCGGCGTCTCGCACGGGGTCGACATGTTCGACTGCGTGATGCCGACCCGCAACGCGCGCAATGGCTGGCTGTTTACCCGCTTCGGCGACATCAAGATCAAGAACGCGCGCTACAAGGACGACAAGGAGCCGCTCGATCCGACCTGCTCGTGCTACGCCTGCCGCAACTTCTCGCGCGCCTACCTGCATCACCTGAACCGCACCCAGGAAATCCTCGGCGCGCGCCTGAACACGATCCACAACCTGCACTACTACCTCGACATCATGCGCCAGATGCGCGAGGCGCTCGACGAGGACCGCTTCCACGCGTGGACCCTGCAATTCCATGCCGAGCGCGCCCGTGGCGTATAAAAAAGCCCGGCGCGATCGGGTTTAAAAACAAATAACACCCCCCATTTGCCGGGAAGTTCTTGCGCCTTCCGGCCAGTGCTAGAATACAGCGCTGTTTTTTCAAACTATTATCGGAGTCACCGTGTTTATATCCAACGCTTACGCCCAATCCAACCCTCTCGAATCGCTCGGCGGCGCCGGCGGCTTCCTGGGCCAGTACGGCTTCCTGATTCTGATGTTCGTGGCGATGTACTTCCTGATGATCCGTCCCCAGATGAAGCGCGCCAAGGAACAGAAGACCATGATGGAAGCGCTGGCCAAGGGCGATGAAGTCGTGACCGCTGGTGGCGTGCTGGGTCGGATCTCGAAGATTTCGGACCTGTACCTGACGCTGGAAATCTCGAACGGCGTGGAACTGACCGTGCAGAAAAGCTCGGTGACCATGGTCCTGCCGAAAGGCACGCTCAAGGCGCTGTAACCGGCCCCGGCTCCGGCCCGCCCGTCGCCCGACTGGCGGGCCGGTTTGCATCCGACGCCTAACCCCGAACGTTGAACACTATGAATCGCTATCCCGTCTGGAAATACCTACTCATCGCCGTCGCCATCCTGCTCGGCGCGCTGTACTCGGCGCCCAACTACTTTGGCGAATCGCCGGCAGTGCAGGTCACGAGCGGCAAATCGACGCTCAAGCTGACGTCCGACATGGTCGCCAAGGTCGATGAGGTGCTGACCCGCGAAAACATCCCGCACAGCGAACTGAGCTTCGATGGCACCGGCACCTACGCCTCGGTGCGCGTGCGCTTCCCCGATCCCGACACCCAGTTCCGCGCCAAGGCCGTGCTGGAAAAAGGCTTGAACGCCGACCCGGCCGACCCGTCCTACCTGGTGGCGCTGAACCTGCAACCCGATACCCCGAAATGGATGCAGAAGCTGCATGCGACGCCGATGTACCTCGGCCTCGACCTGCGCGGTGGCGTCCACTTCCTGATGCAGATCGACACCAAGGCCGTGCTGGCCAAGCGCGTGCAAGGCATCCAGGCCACGGCCCGCAGCCTGCTGCGCGACAAGAACGTGCGCCACGCCGGCATCGACCGCAACGGCGACACCATCGTCATCAACTTCCGCGACGACGCCACCCGCCAGAAGGCGAAAGCGGTGCTGATCGACCAGATGCCGGACATGACGTTTGCCGATAGCGGCAGCGACGCCGACCTGAAAACCGTGATCGGCCTGAAACCTGCGGCGCTCAAGAAAACCGTGGACGAAGCGGTCAAGCAGAACATCGCCACGCTGTCCAAGCGCGTCAACGAACTGGGCGTGGCCGAGCCGATCATCCAGCAGCAGGGCCCGGACCGCATCATCGTGCAACTGCCGGGCGTGCAGGACGTGGCGCGCGCCCGTTCCGTGATCGGCCGCACCGCCACCCTGGAAATCCGCATGGTCGACGAATCGGTCACCCCCGGTACCGAACTGACCTCGGCCATTCCACTGAACTCGGAACTGTTTACGGTCGGTAAAGGCGTGCCGGTCGTGCTGACCAAGGACGTGGTGCTGACCGGCGACTACATCTCCAGCGCCACCGCCAGCTTCGACCAGAACCAGCAACCGGCCGTCGGTATCGACCTCAACGGCGATGGCGGACGCCGCATGCGCGACGCCACCAGCGCCCGCGTGGGCAAGAAAATGGCCATCGTGCTGTTCGAGAAGGGCAAGCCGGAAGTGCTGTCGGTGGCCACCATCCAGAGTGAACTGGGCAGCCGCTTCCAGATCACCGGCATGGGCAGCGCCGAGAATTCGGCCGAACTGGCGCTGCTGCTGCGCTCGGGCGCGCTGGCCGCCCCGATGGAAGTGATCGAAGAGCGCACGATCGGCCCGCAGCTGGGCGCCGAAAACGTCGCCAAGGGCATGCACTCGACCATGTACGGCTTCGCTGCCGTGGCCGTCTTCATGGTGGCCTACTACATGATGTTCGGCCTGTTCAGCGTGATCGCACTGGCCTGCAACCTGCTGCTGCTGGTGGCGCTGCTGTCGCTGCTGGGCATTACCCTGACCCTGCCCGGCATGGCGGCAATCGCGCTGGCGCTCGGCATGGCGATCGACTCGAACGTGCTGATCAACGAACGCGTGCGCGAGGAACTGCGTAACGGCGCCTCGCCGCAGGCGGCCATTTCGGCCGGCTTCGACCGCGCCTGGGCCACCATCATCGACTCCAACGTCACCACGCTGATCGTCGGCCTGGCGCTGCTGGTGTTCGGTTCCGGTCCGATCCGCGGCTTCGCTGTCGTGCACACGCTGGGCATCCTGACCTCGATGTTCTCTGCCGTGTTCATCATGCGCGGTGTGGTCAACCTCTGGTATGGCCGCAAGAAAAAGCTGCAATCGATCGCCATCGGCACCATCTGGCGTCCGGACACCAAATAATTCGAGGCATAGCACATGGAATTTTTCCGCATTAAAAAAGACATACCGTTCATGCGGCATGCCCTGGTGTTCAACGTCATTTCGGCGTTGACCTTCGTGGCGGCCGTGTTCTTCCTGTTCCACCGCGGCCTGCACCTGTCGGTGGAGTTCACCGGCGGCACCGTGATGGAGCTCAAATACCAGCAGCCGGCCCACCTCGAAGCGATCCGCGCCTCGCTGCGCGGCATCGGCTACGAGTACCCGGAAGCGGCCGGCTTCGGCACCGCGCACGACGTGATGCTGCGCCTGCCGGCGGTGAAGAACATCAGCGGCAAGGATGCCTCGCAACTGGTGTACGACACCCTGTGCAAGGCCGAGAAAGCCAGCCTGACCCAGGTCGACAACGTCAACGCCCGCGGCGAGCACGTGGTCAAGCAGGCCTGCATGACAGCTGCCGGCACCGAGGCGCTCGAGCTGCGCAAGGTCGAATTCGTCGGCCCGCAGGTCGGCGAGGAACTGACCCAGAACGGCTTGAACGCGCTGGTGATGGTGGTGATCGGCGTGATGCTGTACCTGGCCATCCGCTTCGAGTGGAAGTACGCCGTGTCGGCCATTATCGCCAACCTGCACGACGTGGTGATCATCCTCGGCTTCTTCGCCTTCTTCCAGTGGGAATTCTCGCTGACGGTGCTGGCCGGTATCCTGGCCGTGCTCGGTTACTCGGTCAACGAATCGGTCGTGATTTTCGACCGGATCCGCGAAAACTTCCGCAAGTACCGCAAGGCCAGCGTGCACGAAGTGATCGACAACGCGATCACCTCGACCATCTCGCGCACCATCATCACCCACGGCAGCACCCAGATGATGGTGCTGGCGATGCTGTTCTTCGGCGGCCCGACGCTGCACTACTTCGCCATGGCACTGACCATCGGTATCTGCTTCGGTATCTATTCGTCGGTGTTCGTGGCTGCTGCGATTGCCATGTGGCTCGGCGTCAAGCGTGAAGACCTGATCAAGCCGGTCAAGGAAAAGGACGAGACCGACGGCGCCGTGGTGTAACCGCTGCGCAGTTTTCCCGGCCAAGAGCCGCTTCCCTCGGGAGGCGGCTTTTTTTTTGGCCGTGATATCGGTAACAACGCGTAGTAAAAACCATATCGTGCGCAAGCCGGCACGATCTAGGCGTAGGATGCCAATTCGCTATTTAGTTTATTTATGTAATTTTGCTACTGTTAGTCGAATAAAAGGGTTCTCATGAAAACCATTGGTATCTCTCCCCACCGCCGCAGCTTCCTGCGCAAGGCAGTTGGCGCCGCGCCAGCCGTGGCGCTGGTCGCAGCGGCCGGCGTCGGCACGGTCGCCACGTCGGCCAGCCCGCCCGCGCAAAGCACCTACCGTCCCGTCTATTTCACTGCCGCCGAGTGGGCCACGCTGACCGCGCTGGTCGATCGCCTGATCCCGGCCAACAGCGACGGCCCCGGCGCGCTGGAAGCGGGCGTGCACGAATTCATCGACCTGCAGATGAATACGCCCTACGCCTACGGCAAGCTGTGGTTCATGCAGGCGCCGTTCGCGCCCGATTCCGCTCCCGAGTTCGGCTACCAGTTTCCCATGCCGCCACGCGAGCTGTACCGCAGCGCCCTGGCCGGCCTCGAGCACGCGGTGCAGGCCAAGCTGGGCAAGGCTTTCACGGCGCTGGACGCGGCCCAGAAAGACGCCGTGATCGGCGAACTGGAGCAGGGCACGCTGGCCATCGGCGCGGTGCCGCCCAAGACCTTCTTCGGCCAGCTGCTGCAAAACACGCGCGAAGGCTATTTCTGCGACCCTGTCCACGGCGGCAACAAGGACATGATGGCCTGGAAAATGATCAACTTCCCCGGCGCCCGGGGCGACTATATGGACTGGGTCGAGCAGTACGGCAAGCATTATCCGCTGCCGCCTGCCTCGATCGCTTGAAGGACGCATCATGGCAGACATTACATTGAAAAAAGTCGAGGTCGTCATCGTCGGCTTCGGCTGGACCGGCGCCATCATGGCCAAGGAATTGACCGAGGCCGGCATGCAGGTGCTGGCGCTCGAACGCGGCGCGTTCCGCGACACCTACCCGGACGGCGCCTATCCGAAAACGCTCGACGAGCTGACCTATATCCAGCGCTCCAAGCTGTTCCAGGACATGTCGAAGAGTTCGTTCACGTTCCGCCACGACACCGGCAGCGTGGCCGTGCCGTACCGCCAGATCGGCGCGTTCAAGCCCGGCACGGGGGTCGGCGGCGCCGGCCTGCACTGGTCGGGCCAGCACTGGCGCGTGCTGCCGGAAGAGCTGAAACTGCGCTCGCACTATGAGCAGCGCTACGGCAAGAAATTCATCCCGGAAGGGATGACCATCCAGGACTTCGGCGTCACGTTCGAGGAACTGGAGCCGCACTTCGATTTCGTCGAAAAAGTATTCGGCACCTCGGGCGTGGCCTACCGCGTCGATGGCAAGGTGGTGGGCGAGGGCAATTTCTTCGAGCCGAGCCGCTCCGACCATTACGCGCTGCCGCCGCAAAAAGTGCCGTACACGGCCCACCTGTTCCACAAGGCGGCCACCGAGGTCGGCCTGCACCCGTTCGTGGCGCCGTCGTCGAATGCTTCGCAGCCGTACGTCAATCCGTATGGCTGCCAGATGGGGCCGTGTAACTTCTGCGGCTTCTGCTCGGGCTTTGCCTGCTATAACTATTCCAAGGCCTCGCCGCAGGTAAACATCATGCCGGCGCTGCGCAAGGTCGCCAATTTCGAGCTGCGCCCGCACTGCAACGTGCTGCGCATCAATCTCGACAGCAGCAAGAAAAAAGCCACCGGTGTCACCTATGTCAACCAGGATGGCAAGACCGTCGAACAGCCGGCCGACCTGGTGATCGCCAGCACCTTTGCCTACAACAATGCCCACCTGTTCTTGCTGTCGGGCATCGGCAAGCCGTACGACCCGGTCAGCGGCGAGGGCGTGGTGGGGCGCAATATCGCCTACCAGACCATGTCCACCGTGCAGATGTTCTTCGATCCGAACAAGAACACCAATCCCTTCATCGGCGCGGGCGGCACCGGCGTGGCGGTGGACGATTACAACGGCGACCACTTCGACCATGGCCCGCTCGGCTTTGTCGGCGGCTCGCCGGCCTGGTGCAACCCGGCCGGCGTCAAGCCGATCGCCGGCATCCCGGTGCCTGACGGCACGCCGGCCTGGGGCGCGGGCTGGAAAAAGGCGGTCAAGGACAATTACACCAACACCGTCTCGTTCGACGTCCACGGTGCCAACATGGTGTACCGCGACTGCTATGTCGATCTCGATCCGACCTACACCGACCAGTTCGGTCAGAAGCTGCTGCGCTTCACCTTTGACTGGAAGGACAACGACATCAAGATGAGCCGTTACGTGACCGACAAGATGCTGGCGGTCGCCAAGGCCATGAACCCGAAATCGATCCACGTGTCGGTGAAAAACTTCGGCGATCACCTCGACCTGCGCAACTACCAGACCACGCACTGGGCCGGCGGCACCGCCATGGGCACCGACCCGCGCATCAGCGTGCTGAACCGTTACCTGCAAAGCTGGGACGTGTACAACGTGTTCGCGGTCGGCTCGAGCGTGTTCCCGATCGGGATCGGCTACAACCCGACCGGCCTGGCCACGGCGCTGGCGTACTGGTCCGCCAAGGCGATCCGCGAGCAATACCTCAAAGATCCCCGTCCCCTCGTTGCCGTTTGAGAATGTCCATGAATACCTACCTCACCAAATCCCTGGCCCTGCTGACCCTGTCGCTGCCGATGCTGACCTGGGCCGCGCCCGATCCCAAGCTGATCAAGCAGGGCGAGTACCTGGCGCGCGCCGGCGACTGTTTTGCCTGCCACAGCGTCACCGGCGGCAAGCCGTTCGCGGGCGGTCTCGGCATGGAGACGCCGATCGGCAAGATTTATTCGTCCAACATCACGCCCGACAAGAAAGCCGGCATCGGCACCTGGACCTTCGAGGACTTCGACAAGCTGATGCGCACCGGCGTGACCAAGGCCGGCTACACCGTCTACCCGGCCATGCCGTACCCGTCGTACTCGCGCCTGAGCCAGGCCGACATGCAGGCGCTGTATGCGTACTTCATGCTCGGCGTAAAACCGGACCCGACGCCGAGCCGCGATTCGGACATCGTCTGGCCGCTGTCGATGCGCTTCCCGCTGGCGATCTGGCGCTGGATGTTCGCACCGAAGCCGGCGCCGTACCAGCCGCCGGCGACAGCTGTGGCGAATGCCCAGGTGCTGCGCGGCGCCTACCTGGTCGAAGGCCTGGGGCACTGCGGCGCCTGCCACACGGCGCGCAGCGTGACCATGCAGGAAAAGGCCTATACCAGCAATGGCAACACCGACTTCCTGGCTGGCGGCCAGGTGATCGACGGCTGGAGCGTGCCTTCGCTGCGCAACGAACACGGCGGCGGCCTGGCGCGCTGGAGCACGGCCGACATCGTCGATTTCCTGAAAACTGGGCGCAACGGCCACACGGCCTCGTTCGGCGCCATGAACGACGTGGTGGCGCACTCGACCCAGTACCTGAACAACGACGACCTGAGCGCCATCGCCGTGTACCTGAAGTCGCTGCCCGCCAACAACAAGGCCCAGCCGTTCGTGGCCGATCCCAAGGTGGCCACGCAACTGTTCAACGGCCAGCCCGCCACGGCTGGGGCACTGCTGTACCTGAACAAGTGCGCCGGCTGCCACCGCTCGGACGGCAAGGGTTACAGCACCGCCTTCCCGGCGCTGGCCGGCAATGCCGTGCTGCAGACCAGCGATGCGACCTCGGCGATCAACATCATCCTGTCCGGCGGCGCCGTGCCATCGACCCACACGGCGCCGTCGGCGCTGACGATGGCGCCGTATGCAAACGAGCTGAGCGACCAGCAGGTGGCCGACGTGGTCAACTTCATCCAGACCAGCTGGGGCAACCGCGGCGGCACCGTGGTGGCCAGGGATGTTGCCAAGGTGCGCAAGGTATCGGTGCCGGTGAAACCGCTGACGGCTGCCGCGTTTGCAGCGGGGCGCGAAGGCACGGTGCCGCAGCCAGTGTCCCGGCCGAGCAGCGTGGACAAGCTCGACAGCAAGTAGTCGGTCCATGGCCCGGCAGGGTGGGCGCAGCCGTGGCGTGCATGTCGCGCCAGCTTCCTTGCCGGCACAGCGAGCGCGCTTACTGTGTCCGTCGGGTCCGCAGCGCGGCCGACGGACACTGGCCGAACAGCTTGCGGTAATCGCTGGAAAACTGGCTGAAGTTGCTCATGCCCCAGGCGTCGGCCACGTCGCCGACGGCCGCCCTGGCGCTGCCCTGGTCCTGGCCGAGCAGGGTGCGGCGGGCGCCGTTCAGCCGCATCATCCGCATGTACACCAGCGGGCTCATCCCCAACACCTCCTCGAAACAATACTGCAGCGTGCGGCGGCTGACGTGCACCTGCGCGCACAGCTGCGGCACCGTCAGCGCCACATCGCGGTGCGCATCGATGTACGCGCGCACCTGATCGACCACGCGCCGCCGCCGCTGCAGGCTGGGGCTGGCGGCCGGCGCGCCGCAGCCACGTTCGAGCAGGTCCAGCAGCAAGTACAGCACGCTGTCGTGCCACGCGCCTGGCCCCATACACGGGACAGCAGCATCGCCGGCGCCAGCCCCAGTAGCTCGGCTACCGCCCGCAGCGCTGGCGAAGCCGTGCACGTCTTTTGCCCCACCGCCAGCACCTGCCGCCGTCGATGGCAAGGCGGCCGCCAGCATACGCAGGCACGCCGCACGGGCGGCGCCGTCCACTTGCAGGATGTCGGCCGCCTGCACCTGCTGCCAGTCGATCTGGCGGCCGTGGCGGCGGGCCGCTTGTTCGAGCAGGCGGCGGCTGGCGACGATGCCGTAGATGCTGTACGCGCTGGGCGTGACCAGTTCGAAGTCGACGTCGCCCGGGCGCACCAGCAGCGTGTGCCCGGCTGCGCGCCGGCCGTTGATGCGGGTCGTGCGGTCATCGTCAGGGCCGTGGTCGGGCAGGCCGAACCACAGGGCGTCTGGCCAGACGCGGCACGATTGCCGCACCGCCTGGTTCAGGCTCTCGCGGAAGACCTGTAGCTGCGGCAACTGCCGCTCGGTCAGCGCGCCCGTAAAGCGGCCGGCGCTGACCTGGTCGTAGCGCTGCTGCCAGTCGGTCAGCGCGCTGGCCAGCTGGTCGGCGTCGTGCGCCATCACCGTGCGCACCGTGGCGTTTGCTGGTGCAGGGGGCTGGGTGGGTGTCGCAGTCTGGTGCATGGTGGCTCCGCTGGGATGGTGACGCGGCGCGCCCGCCGCAGGTTTGCCGATTTGCGATAACGCCGCAGCTGGCAGCGCTTCTATACTGAATTGCATCAACCTTCCAGCAACTTTCATACCCGCTACCAACGGAGAATGTCATGAATGCACAACAGGCAACCGGGCAGCCGGCCCTGCAACAGACGCTGAGCACCTTCCAGCTCTGGGGCATCGCTGTCGGCCTGGTGATTTCGGGGGAATATTTCGGCTGGAGTTACGGCTGGGCCTCGGCCGGCACCCTCGGCTTCACCGTCACCGCGCTGTTCATCGCGGTGATGTACACCACCTTCATTTTCAGCTTCACCGAGCTGACCACGTCGATCCCCCACGCGGGCGGACCGTTCGCCTACAGCAAGCGCGCGTTCGGTCCCACCGGCGGCTACCTGGCCGGCGCCGCCACGCTGATCGAGTTCGTGTTTGCACCGCCGGCCATCGCACTGGCCATCGGCGCCTACCTGAACGTGCAGTTTCCCACCATCGATCCCAAGCTGGCGGCAGTCGGCGCCTACCTGGTGTTCATGACGCTCAACATCGTCGGCGTGCAGGTGGCCGCCACCTTCGAGTTGCTGATGGCGCTGCTGGCCATCTTCGAACTGCTGGTGTTCATGGGCGTGGTGGCGCCGGGCTTTTCCATTGCCAACTTCACCAGAGGCGGCTGGGCCGGGCAGGACGGGTTCAGCAGCGCGGCGATACCGGGCATGTTTGCCGCGATTCCGTTCGCGATCTGGTTTTTCCTGGCCATCGAAGGCGTGGCCATGGCAGCCGAAGAAGCCAAAGACCCGAAACGCTCGATCCCGATCGCCTACATCACCGGCATCCTCACGCTGGTGCTGCTGGCAGTGGGCGTGATGGCGTTTGCCGGCGGCGCCGGCGACTGGACCAGGCTGGCCAACATCAACGACCCGCTGCCGCAGGCGATGAAGATGATCGTCGGCGACCACAGCGGCTGGCTGCACATGCTGGTCTGGCTCGGTCTGTTCGGCCTGATCGCCTCGTTCCACGGCATCATCCTCGGCTATTCGCGCCAGATCTATGCGCTGGCCCGCGAAGCCTATCTGCCGCCGGCCCTGGCCAGGATCCACCCGCGCTTCAAGACCCCGCACCGCGCCATCCTGGCCGGCGGCGCGGTCGGCATCGCCGCCATCTTCAGCGATGAGCTGATCAAGATCGGCGGCCAGACCCTGACCGCCAACATCGTCACCATGTCGGTGTTCGGCGCCATCACCATGTACATACTCAGCATGCTGAGCCTGTTCAAGCTGCGCCGCGACGAGCCGGACATGGCGCGCCCGTTCCGCGCACCGTTCTACCCGCTGTTCCCGGCGATTGCGCTGGCCGGGGCCGTGATCTGCCTGGTCACCATGATCTATTACAACCCGCTGATCTTCGGCGTATTCGTCGCCTTCCTGGCCATCGGTTACGGCTTTTTCCTCGCCACCGGCGGCCGCCGCGCGCAGCATGCTGCCGCCCGCCATCCCGCCAAAGGAGCTTGAATGATGATCCGTCACACCATGATGCTGCGCCTGGCTGGCGCCGGCCTGCTGGCCACCTTGTCCGGTCTGGCTGCCGCAGCCGAACCGGCACCGGCTGCCTGGACCGAGAGCGGCAATGTCACGCTGGTATCGGACTACCTGTTCCGCGGCATCTCGCAAACCCAGGCCAAGCCCACCGCCCAGGCGGCGCTCGATTTTACGCACAGCAGCGGTGTGTACCTGGGGCTGTTCGGCTCCGGTGTGTCGCACGCGGCCTACAACAACGGCGCCGGTGCCGAGCTCGACGTGTATGGCGGCTACCGCCACGCCCTCGACGCCGACACCAGCCTCGACGCCGGCCTGGTCACCTACTGGTTCCCCGGCGCGCACTATGCGACAGCCGGCCGCGACATCCAGTACCATACCCAGGAAGCCAAGTTCGGTGTCAATGTCGGCAGTTTCAACGCGTATGCCTGGGTGTCGCTGAGCCGCTACTGGTTCGGCTTTGCGGTGCAGCCCGGTAGCGGCGCACTGGTCGATACGCGCGGCACCGTGTACGGTGAGCTGAACTGGAATCCGGAACTGGCGCCGGGCCTGGTACTCAATCTGCACGCGGGCCGCCAGCAGGTGCGCCGCATGGCCGCGTTCAATTTTTACGATGCCAGGGTGGGCGTGACCAAGACTGTCGGCCACTGGGCGTTCGCGGCGGCCGGCACGTACAACAGTGGCGACGCCAGCAGGAACGGCACGCCGCTGTGGACGTTCTTCAACGCCGACGGCAGCAGCAAGAACGTGGTGCAGAAGCGCTTGCTGGTGACCGCCACGCGCACCTTTTAAACCGGCCTCACCGGAGGAACCATGGGCAGTTTTTCGCACACGGCAGGCAGCAGGACGTACCAGTTCCGCGACCTCAAGGACCTGATGGCCAAGGCGTCGCCGGCCCGCTCCGGCGACGCCCTGGCCGGCCTGGCCGCCACCAGCGCCGAAGAACGGGTGGCCGCGCAAATGGCGCTGGCCGACCTGCCGCTGCGCCTGTTCCTGAACGCGCCGGTGGTGCCGTACGAAGACGACGAGGTGACGCGCCTGATCGTCGACGAGCACGATGCGGCGGCGTTCGCGCCGGTGGCCCACCTGACCGTGGGCGACCTGCGCAACTGGCTGCTCGGCGACGCCGCCGACAGCGCGGCGCTGGCCGCAGTCGCCCCCGGCATCACGCCGGAAATGGCGGCAGCGGTATCGAAGATCATGCGCATCCAGGACCTGGTGCTGGTGGCGCGCAAGTGCCGCGTGGTCACGCGCTTTCGCAACACCATCGGCCTCGCAGGCTGCATGGCCACGCGCCTGCAGCCCAACCATCCGACCGACGACGCCACCGGCATTGCTGCCAGTCTGCTCGATGGCCTGCTGTACGGCAGCGGCGACGCCGTCATCGGCATCAACCCGGCCACCGACAACGTGCCGCAGGTGATCAAGATCGTCTCCATGCTCGACGAGATCATCGCCCGCTATGCGATCCCGACCCAGTCCTGCGTGCTGACCCACGTCACCAACACGATAGCCGCCATCGAGCGCGGCGCGCCGGTGGACCTGGTGTTCCAGTCGATTGCCGGCACCGAGGCGGCCAACGCCAGTTTCGGTCTCAACCTGGCGCTGCTGGACGAGGCGCGCCAGGCCGCGTTGTCGCTGCGGCGCGGCACGGTCGGCGACAACGTCATGTATTTCGAAACGGGGCAGGGCAGCGCGCTGTCGGCCAATGCCCACCACGGTGTCGACCAGCAGACCTGCGAAGCGCGCGCCTATGCGGTGGCGCGCAAGTTCAAGCCGCTGCTGGTAAATTCGGTAGTCGGCTTCATCGGCCCCGAGTACCTGTACGACGGCAAGCAGATCGTGCGCGCCGGGCTGGAAGACCATTTCTGCGCCAAGCTGCTGGGCCTGCCGATGGGCTGCGACGTCTGCTACACCAACCACGCCGAAGCGGACCAGGACGACATGGATGTGCTGCTGACCATGCTGGGCGCGGCCGGCTGCACCTTCGTGATGGGCATCCCGGGCTCGGACGACATCATGCTCAACTACCAGACCACGTCGTTCCACGACGCCCTGTATGCGCGCCGCGCGCTGGGCCTGCAGCCTGCGCCCGAGTTCGCAGCATGGCTGCGGCAGATGGCGATTTTTACCGGCGACGAGCGCGCCACGCTGGCGCACGCCATGCCGCCGTCGTTCCAGCGCGCACTGGCGCAACTGACGTGAGGACACCATGAGCGAACTGCAACCACGCGGTACCGGCACCGACCAGGAGGACGCTGCCGATGCGCCAGCGGCGCAGGCGCTGGTGGTGGACAACCCCTGGGCCGCCCTGCGCCGCTACACGGCCGCGCGCATTGCGCTCGGGCGCACCGGTGTGAGCCAGCCGACGGCGCCGCAACTGGCGTTCCAGCTGGCCCATGCGCAGGCGCGCGACGCCGTGCACCGGGCGCTGGACGTGGCGCCGCTGGCTGCAGGGTTGCAGCAGCTGTTCGGTCAGCCGGCGCTGGCGCTGCACAGCGCTGCTGCAAGCCGCGACATCTACCTGCAGCGGCCCGACCTGGGGCGCCGCCTCGACGACGCGTCGCGCCAGCAGCTGCAGCAGCGGCAGGGGACGGGCAAGGACGAGGGCGGCTACGACCTGGCGCTGGTGGTGGCCGACGGCCTGTCGGCGCTGGCCATCGAGCAGCATGTGCTGCCGTTCCTGGCCTGCCTGGCGGCGCGGCTGGCGTCGGAATCGTGGACCTTGTCTCCGCCGGTGGTGGTGGAGCAGGGCCGGGTGGCGGTGGGCGACGAAGTGGGCGAGTTGCTTGGCGCGCGCGCCGTGCTGGTGCTGATCGGCGAGCGGCCGGGCTTGAGCTCGCCCGACAGCATGGGCTTGTACCTGACCTGGGCCCCGCGCGTGGGCCTCACCGACGCGGCGCGCAACTGCATTTCGAATGTGCGACCGGCAGGGCTGCGTTACGAGGCGGCAGCGTACAAGCTGCACTACCTGCTGACCGAATCGCGCCGGCGCCAGCTGTCGGGCGTGGCGCTGAAAGACGAGACCGCGGACGACGGGGCCGAGGCGGACGGCGCGCTACCCGCAGCTGCTCGGAATTTCCTGTTGGAATAAATGTGACGTGCTGTGTTAACTGACGCACAGACCGTTGACGCGATGCACGGTATCGTTGCGCCATCTCCTCTGGAGGAGATCCCTAGTTTTGGACTTTGCCCGCTACCCAGCGGGCTTTTTTTTGGAGTCAGCGCGCAGGCGCCGGCTTATTCTTCGCTGAAGATGGCGTCGTAGCCATCGGTATTGTCCATGCCTTTGAGCTCGTCCACGAGGCCCAGGTCTTCCAGTTCTTCTACTGCATTCATGTAGCTGTTGGGCTTGGTCGCGCCGATCAGGCGGAAGATCTCGCCGTCTTCGTTACGCACGCCGATCAGCAGCTTTTCCAGGCGCACCTCGTCCTCGTGGGCAACGTCGAGCAGCAGGTTGCCGATGATGTGTTTATCGAATTTTGCCGGCTTCACGCCGTCGATCAGAGCAGTTTTCAAGAGAGTTCCTTGGTTGGGTCGGAGGGGGGCGTAGCGTTGCCGATATCGGTAACAGCGCCGGTCATGATGGCATTTTTAAGCCTGGCGAGATTTTTTTCAAGGGCCGCATAGTCGTCGTCGCTGTAATCGGCAAACATGTGCCGGCCCATCGACAGTATCGCCGGAAACGCCGTATGAAAGGTCGCTTCGCCGGCGGCCGTCAGCCGCACGAAGAACGAGCGCTTGTCGCAGTCGCTGCGTGCGCGTTCGACCAGCCCCTTTTGTTCGAGGCGCTCGATCACGCCGGTCAGCGTGCCCTTGGTGATCAGGGTTTTCTCGCCCAGCTCCTTGTACGACATGCCTGGCGTGTTACCGAGCGTGGCGATGATGTCGAACTGGGCATGGGTCAGGCCGCAGGCGCGTGCGCGGTCGGCGGAGCTGCGCTCAAAGCCTTGGATGCATTCGGCCAGCAGCCGGATACTTTTCAGATAACGTTCGCCCATGGGCCGTGATTATAGCCGGTTCGCAATTTGCAGCCGGGACGGTTACTATACGGAGCTACCGCCGATCCCGCTTAATCTCCGATGCACGCACGAGCCGATGTCCTTCGCTAACCTGTCCACGCTGGCCAGCCAGCGGCCGCTGCGCGTGCTGCTGGTCAATGCCGGCGAGGCCGATGCACTGACCTGGGCCGGCCTGGTCCAGCCGCTGCGCATGGCAGCCGCCATGCTGGGCCGCGATGCCTTCCAGCTCGACACGATGACGCCCGCGCAAGTGATGCTGGCCCAGCCCGGCTGGGACACGGGTGCGCACACGGGCTTGCACATCGCCCTGCTGGTGGCCGACGAAGCGGACCGCACCATGGCGCCGGACCTGGCGCGCGCCGTCACCGAGCGCATCCGCACGGCCCGCTACTGGGGCGGCGTGGGCGCCGGCGTGCTGTGGCTGGCGCTGGCGGGCGTGCTGGCCGGGGTGCGGGTGGCGCTGCCGTGGGCGTTGTACGGCGATACCGAGAGCATCACCGACCGCGCCATCCTGACCCAGCACCTGTTCGAGCTCGACGGTCGCCACCTCAGCTGCTGCGGCGGCGCCGCCAGCATCGACTTCGCGCTGACGCTGGTCGAGCAGCTGTGCGGCGTCAACGTGCAGGCGACGATCAAGGAAAAGCTGTGCATCGAGCGCGTGCGCAGCCACGACGAGCGCCAGCGGATTGCGCTGCAGGCCCGCTTCGGCGCCCTGCAGCCGCGCCTGTCCGAAGCGGTGACGCTGATGGAAACCAATATCGAGGAACCGCTGTCCACCGACGACATCGCCAACCTGGTCGGCCTGTCGCGGCGCCAGCTCGAACGGCTGTTCAAGCAGTACCTCGACAGCCTGCCGTCGCGCTACTACCTCGAGCTGCGCCTGCAACGGGCGCGCCAGTTGCTGCTTGAAACCAACCACTCGATCGTGCAGGTCGGACTGATGTGCGGCTTCTCGTCGGGCTCGCATTTCTCGACCGCCTTCGGCGCCTTGTTCGGCAATACGCCGCGCGAAGAGCGCCAACGCAAGCTGGCCAGTTAAGGAGTCTGGAAAAGGGTCTCCCGACAAACCTACTGCGCAGCCCGCTACGGTGTTGCGCTGTCCTTTTGGTCAAAATTTCGCTCCGGTCAAAAGTGAAAAACCTTGTCGCCATTAGAAAAGAGTTTTAGCATGCCGTTTTTTATAATCAGTCCACGCGGTAGTTGCCGCGCGCACGCAAGTCATCGCCAACATTGAGGGATCGCCATGAACGCCAAAGATACGACCGTAACCACCCGTCCTGTGACTCGTCAGACCTTCGACGAAGTCCTGGTGCCGACCTACGCACCGGCAGCGATGGTTCCGGTCCGAGGATCTGGCCTGGACCTGTGGGACCAGAATGGCAAGCACTACCTGGACTTCACGTCCGGCATCGCCGTCAACTCGCTCGGCCACTGCCACCCGGTCGTGGTCGAGGCGCTCACGCGCCAGGCCAACACCTTGTGGCACCTCGGTAACGGCTACACCAACGAGCCCGTGCTGCGCCTGGCGCTGGCGCTGACCGAGGCCACGTTTGCCGACCGCGCCTTCTTCTGCAATTCCGGCGCCGAAGCCAACGAAGCGGCCCTCAAGCTGGCACGCAAGCACGCACACGCCAAGTTCGGCCCGCATAAATCGCGCATCGTGTCGTGCCTGCAGTCGTTCCACGGCCGCACGCTGTTTACGGTCTCGGTCGGCGGCCAGCCGAAGTACACCGAGGGCTTCGAACCGCTGCCGCCGTCGATCGACCACATTGCCTACAACGATATCGCTGCCGCGCGCGCCGCGATTACCGACGACGTCTGCGCCGTGATCGTCGAACCGCTGCAAGGCGAGGGCGGCGTGGTGCCGGGCGACAAGGCTTACCTGCAGGCGCTGCGCGAGCTGTGCGACCAGACCGGCGCCGTGCTGATCTTCGACGAAGTGCAGTGCGGCATGGGCCGTACCGGCCATTTGTTCCACTACATGACCTACGGCATCACCCCGGACGTGCTGACGTCGGCCAAGGCGCTCGGCAACGGTTACCCGGTGGCGGCCATGCTGACCACCAACGAACTGGCGGCCAACCTGGGCGTGGGCAGCCACGGCACCACCTACGGCGGCAACCCGCTGGCCACCACCGTGGCGCTGACCGTGCTGGAAACCATCAACCAGCCAGCGTTCCTGGCCCGCGTCACCGAGGCCGGCGACAAGCTGCGCGCTGCCATGGAAAAGCTGGTGGCCGACTACCCGCAGGTGTTCGCCCTGGTGCGCGGCGCCGGCCTGCTGCTGGGCATGGTGGTGGCCGAGGGCTGGAAAGGGCGCTCGAAGGACATCCAGAAGGCTGCCGAAGCCAACGGCCTGATGGTGCTGATCGCCGGCATGGACGTGCTGCGCCTGGCGCCGGCGCTGATCGTGACCGACGCACAGATCGCCGAAGCCGACCGCATCCTGCGCCTGTCGATCGACGGTTTGCTGAAAGCGTAACGCGCAGCAGACCTTCACCTCGTCCTACCCGCGCAGGCGGGTATCGAGGTTCCGTGCACCGCGCAAAAACCGGATCCCCGCCTGCGCGGGGGGGACGGAGCTTCGGTCCCGCGCATGATCTGCATCACCCAAGGAGTTTCCATGTATGTCGTCCGTCCGGTCGAACTCGCGGATATCGACGCCCTCGAGGCGCTGTCCGCAGTGCCCATGCCGGGAGTCCATACCCTGCCCAAGACGCGCGAGAAAATCCTCGCCATGATCGAAGGTTCGATCGCCTCTTTTGCCGCCCAGGTCGATATCGCCAGCGAGGAATCGTATCTGCTGGTGCTGGAAAACCTGGCCGATCGCGCCATCGTCGGCACGGCTGCCATGTTTGCCGCCGCCGGTTCCAACGGCACGTATTTTTCCTTCCGCAACGACGTCATCCAGCAGGTGTCGCGCGACCTCAATATCAGCCACAGCGTGCACGCACTCACGCTGTGTTCCGAGCTGACCGGCTATTCCCAGCTGTCGAGCTTTTACGTGGGCGAGCGCGAACAGGGTTCGCCGGAGGCGGCGCTGCTGTCGCGCGCGCGGCTGATGTTTGCCGTGCTGGCGCCGCACCGTTTTGCCGACCGCTTCTTCGTGCCGCTGGCCGGCGTCACCGACGGCGGCGGCGGGTCGCCGTTCTGGGATGCGCTGGGCCGCAAGTTCTTCCAGATGGATTTCCTCGATGCCGAACGCGTGATCGGCGGCGCCCGCAACCGCACCCTGATCGTCGAGCTGATGCCGCACTACCCGGTGTACGTGCCGCTGCTACCCGGCGACGCCCAGGCGGCCATGGGCCAGATCCATCCGTCGGGTGAACTGGCCTTCAACCTGCTGACGGCCGAAGGCTTCGAGGCCGACGACTACATCGACATTTTCGACGGCGGCCCGATCCTGCAGGCCCACAAGAATTCGCTGCGCACCTTCACCGGCGCGCTGCAGCGCCGCGCCACGGTGGCGGTCGATGCGCGCGACCGCGGCCGCGAACCGGCCGTGCGCTACGCCATCTCGTCCGGCGCCGAACACAATTTCCGCGCCGTCATCGCCGACTGCGCCGCGCTCGAGTCGCAGGTGACCGTGGCCCTGCCGGCCGAGGTGCTGGAAACGCTGAACATCGCGGACGGCGACACCGTCATCTGCGTCCGACTCTGAGACTGGACCCCCTATGCTAGTAGTACGCGCCATCCAAGCCGACGACCTCGACGCCCTGTACGTGATGGCCACCCAGGTCGGCAGCGGCATGACCACCTTGAAGCCCGACATGAAGATGATGGGCGACCGGCTGGCGATTGCGGTCGCCTCGTTTGCCGAAACCATCGCGCCCGAAAAGCGCGACTACATGTTCGTCATGGAAGACACCGATACCGGCCGCCTGGCCGGCGTGTGCGCGATCAAGGGCGCGGTCGGTCTGAACGAACCGTTTTATAACTACCGCATCGGCACCCTGGTGCACTCGAGCCGCGAGCTCGAAGTGTTTACCCGCATGGAAACGCTGTACCTGTCGAACGACCTGACCGGCAGCACCGAACTGTGCTCGCTGTTCCTGCATCCCGACTACCGCACCGGCAACAACGGCAAGCTGCTGTCGAAATGCCGCTTCCTGTTCATCGCCCAGTTCCCGCACCTGTTTACCGAAAAGCTGATCGCCGAAATGCGCGGTTACCAGGAGGAGAGCGGCCGTTCGCCGTTCTACGAAGGCCTGGGTCGGCACTTCTTCAAGATGGATTTCGATCACGTCGATGCCTTGACGGCGGTCGGCAAGAAATCGTTCATCGCCGAGCTGATGCCGCGCCAGCCGCTGTACGTGGCCTACCTGCCCGACGACGCGCGCGAGGTGATCGGCAAGGTCCACACGTCCACCGCGCCGGCGCGCCGCCTGCTGGAACAGGAAGGCCTGTACTTCGAAGGCTATGTCGACATTTTCGATGCCGGCCCGGTGCTGCAGGCGCGCGTCTCCGAACTGCGCGCCATGCGCGACAGCGTGCTGGCCCAGGTGGCCGGCACGCCCGATCCGGCCGGCGCATCCGCAACCGAGTCCGAACCGGTGCTGGTGTCGAATACCACGCTCCACGATTTCCGCATGATCCTGTCGCAGACCGCGCCGGTCGATGGCGTGATGGCGCTGCCGGCAGCAGAGCAGGCTGCCTTGCGCTGCACCGACGGCGACGCCGTGCGCACCCTGTCGCTCAATCCGAGGAAGAATCCCCATGTTTAATACGCTGAACAACCCCCTGAGCAATGTACTGAGCAACTTCATCGGCGGCCAGTGGCTGGTCGGCGGCGGCGCCGAACTGGTGACCGTCGATCCGTCGAACGGCCGGCAGACCTGGGCCAGCCGCGAATCGACGCCGGCCGATGTCGACGCTGCCTGCGCCGCTGCGCAAGCGGCGTTCGAGGCCTGGGCCTTGATGCCGCTCGACGAGCGCATCGCCGTCTGCCAGCGCTTCCGCGACCTGCTCAAGCAGGATGCGGAGCAGCTGGCGCTGCTGATCGCCGAGGAAGTGGGCAAGCCGCTGTGGGAAGCGCGTACCGAAGTGACCACCATGGCCAACAAGATCGACATCTCGGTGCAGGCCTACCACGCCCGCACCGGCCTGACGCAAAACAAGGTGGCCGACGGCGAAGCGGTGCTGCGCCACCGCCCGCACGGCGTGTTCGGCGTGTTCGGCCCGTACAATTTTCCCGGCCACCTGCCCAACGGTCACATCGTGCCGGCCCTGATCGCCGGTAACACGGTGGTGTTCAAACCGAGCGAGTACGCGCCGCGCACGGCCATCAAGACCGTGCAGCTGTGGGAACAGGCCGGCGTGCCGCCCGGCGTGATCAACCTGGTCAACGGCGGCCGCGAGACCGGCATCGCGCTGGGCCAGAACGCGCGGCTCGACGGCGTGCTGTTTACCGGTAGCTGCCCCACCGGCACCGCGCTGCATCAACAGTTCGGCGGCCAGCCGGGCAAGATGCTGGCGCTGGAAATGGGCGGCAACAACCCGCTGGTGGTCTGGGATGCGCACGACATCGACGCCGCCGTGTTCATGGTGGTCTCGTCGGCCTTCATTTCGGCCGGCCAGCGCTGCACCTGCGCGCGCCGCCTGATCGTCCAGCAGGGAGCTGCCGGCGATGCGCTGCTCGCGCGCCTGGTCGATGTGGCCGGCCGCCTGACGGTCGGTGCGTCGGACGCGGAACCGGCGCCGTTCATGGGCCCGGTGGTGTCGGCGGCGGTGGCGCGCCGGCTGCTGCAGGCGCAGCAGGACATGGTGGACAAGGGCGGCGTCAGCCTGCTGGCCATGCGCCACCTCGACGACCATACCGGCTTCGTCACGCCCGGCATCGTCGATGTGACCGGCGCCACCGGCATTCCCGACGAGGAATGGTTCGGCCCCCTGTTGCAGGTGATCCGCGTGGCCGATTTCGACACCGCCATCCGCACCGCCAACGCCACCGCGTTCGGCCTGGCTGCCGCGCTGATTTCGAACGACGGGCAGCTGTGGCAGCAGTTCCAGCTGCGCGCGCGCGCCGGCATCGTCAACTGGAACCGGCCGACCACGGGCGCGGCCAGCACGGCGCCGTTCGGCGGCGTGGGCAACTCCGGCAACCACCGCCCGAGCGCCTATTATGCGGCCGACTATTGCGCCTACCCGGTAGCCTCGATCGAAAACCCCGCACTGGACATGCCGGCCAAGCTCTCGCCCGGCATGCACTTCTGAGGACGCCCGCCATGCACGCACGCGAATTCAACTTCGACGGCCTGGTCGGGCCGTCGCACAACTATGCCGGCCTGTCGTTCGGTAACGTCGCCTCGTTCAACAACGTCAAGAGCGCATCCAATCCCAGGCTGGCCGCCCTGCAGGGCCTGGCCAAGATGCGCGCGCTCGCTGCCCGCGGCTTTGGCCAGGCAGTGATGCCGCCGCAGGTGCGGCCCAACTTGCGCCTGCTGCGCAGCGTGGGTTTCAGCGGCACCGATGCCGAGGTGCTGGCCAAGGCGGCCAAACAGGCGCCGGTGATCCTGGCCAGCGCCTACTCGGCGTCGCCGATGTGGACCGCCAATGCCGCCACCGTCAGCCCGTCGGCCGACAGCGCGGACGGCCGCACCCACTTTACCGCCGCCAACCTGAACAACAAGCTGCACCGGGCCTTCGAGCACACGCAGTCGGCGCGCAGCCTGCGCGCCATCTTCGGCGACGCCAAGCACTTTGCCGTGCACGATGCGCTGCCCGGCACGCCGGCGTTCGGCGACGAGGGCGCGGCCAACCACACGCGCTTCGCCAGGGACCACGGCAGTGCCGGCGTCGAACTGTTCGTCTACGGCCGCACCGAGTTCGATAGCGCCGCACCTGCGCCCAGGCGCTTCCCGGCGCGGCAGACGCTCGAAGCGTCGCAGGCGGTGGCGCGGCTGCATGGCCTGTCGGCGCAGCGCACCGTGTTCGTCCAGCAGAATCCCGACGTGATCGACCAGGGCGTGTTCCACAACGACGTGATCGCGGTCGGCAACGGCAACGTGCTGTTCTACCACGAGCAGGCCTTTGCCGACGAAGCCCAGGTCATCGAGCGTCTGCGCCGCGCAGTGGGCGAGGCGGGCGCCGAGTTCGATCCGATCCGGGTGGCGACATCGCAGGTGGCGGTGGCCGACACCGTGGCCAGCTACCTGTTCAACAGCCAGCTGCTGACCAAGGACGGCGGCAAGATGGCGCTGGTGGTGCCGCAGGAATGCCAGGAAAATGCCGCGGTGGCGCGCTACCTCGAGGACCTGCTGGCGCAACACGGCGCCATCGACGAATTGATCACCTTCGACTTGCGCCAGTCGATGCGCAACGGCGGCGGCCCCGCTTGCCTGCGCCTGCGCGTGGCGCTGACCGACGCCGAAAGCGCCGCCATGCACCAGGGCGTGGTGATGACCGAGACGCTGTACCACGCACTGGTGGCGTGGGTGGAAAAGCACTACCGCGACCGGTTGTCGCCGGACGACCTGGCCGACCCGCAGCTGGCGCGCGAGGTGCGCACGGCGCTCGAGGAATTGAGCCGCATCCTGCAGCTGCCCGACCTGTACGACCTCGGTTAGCCCTGTTCCTTCTGGTAAAGGCGCGAAGTTTTAAAAGCTGGTCTAATACCGCATCACCGGCAGTACCAGCACTACGCCGCGCCGCCACAAGTGGCACGGCGTGGGCATCTGAAAATACTTAAAATACCCGTTACGTATTGGAGAACGAACAATGAAACAGACACCACAAGACCTGCGCGCCGAGACCCTCGCCGCGATCAATGCCAGCCAGCCTGCCAGCAGCAACCCGCAGGGACAGGTGCAGGCGCTGATCGGCGCCTGGCTCGCAGCCCTCGACGACGAAGACCTGGCCGGCACCGCGCCTGCCAGCCTGGCGCCGGTCTTGATGGAAGGTTTCAGCAAGGCGGCCACGCGCACCGGCGCCGGTGCGCAGGTGGTCACGCTCTCCTACCAGGAAGGCAACGGCGGGCGTGGCGGCAAGGCCACCGCGCTCCTGATCCTCAACGATGACATGCCCTACCTGGTCGATTCCATCGTCATGGCCATGCGCAAGCTGCACATCGTCGCCAACGGCGTGATGAACGCGGTGCTGCCGGTGGCGCGCGACGCCGATGGCGTGGTCACCCATGTCGGCCAGGCCGGCGACAAGCTCGAATCGTACGTCCTGTGCCTGCTGGCGGAAGACCTGCCTGCCGCCGAACTGGGCGCGCTGGTCGAGCGCATCCAGATGGTGTCGCGCGACGCCGCCGTGGTCCGCCGCGACAAGGCCGCCATGCTGGCGCACCTGTCGCGCATCGGCGCCGAGGCGGCTGCCATCGGCGAAGAAGGCCAGGAAGTGGCTGCCTTCCTCGACTGGGCCCGCACCGAAGGTTTCGAGCCGTTCGGCTATGCCTACTACCAGGTGACACCGGGCGTGCGCGAACTGGAACGCGACATCCCGAGCCGCATCGGCGTGCTGCAGGATACCGCGCACCCGGTCTACGGCACCTGCCTGGCCAATATCCCCGGCGACTTCGACACCCTGTCCGGCCGCGCGCACACGCTGTCCATCGTCAAGGCTGACGTGGAAGGCACGCTGCACCGCGACCAGCAGCTCGACTTCATCGGCGTGCGCCACACCGATGCCCAGGGCGCGATCCTCGGCGAGTACTGCTTCGTCGGCCTGTTTACCCGCGCCGCCACGTCCACGCCGCTGAACCGCCTGCCGTTCGCGCGCGGCCGCGTGGCCAAGGTGCTGGCGATTGCCGGCGTGCGCCAGGAAGGCTTCCGCGCCGAGAAATTCATCGAGATCCTCGAATCGCTGCCGCGCACCGAAGCGCTGGAAGCCGATCCGCAGTGGCTGGCCGATGTCTGCGGCGCCGTGGTGTCGCTGTACAAGCAGCCGCGCACCAAGGTCTTCGCGCGCCGCGACGTCTATGCGCGCCACCTGAACGTGCTGGTGTACCTGCCGCGTGAGCGTTACAGCAACAGCGTGGCGTCGTCGCTGGCACGCACGCTGCAGCACACGTCCGGCGCCAGCCACGTCAGCCTGCAGACGCTGGTGGCCGACGGCCCGCTGGCGCGCGTGTACCTGATCGCCCACGGCGCGCGCTATCCGCTCGACCTGGAAACCGATATCCAGCAGCCGCTCAGCGGTGTGCTCGACGGCTGGCACGACAGCTTCTCGCAGCTGGCCGACACCGCGCCAAACGACGTGGTGCGCGCGCAGCTGCGCAAGCTGTGCACCACGCTGCCGGTCGATTACGTGGCAGCCACCACGCCGGTCGCGGCCTTCCAGGACCTGCAAACCATCCTGCACAACGTCGATCCGTCGCGCGTCGACGTGCGGGTGGAAAATTCGAACGACGGCACCTCGATCCGCCTGTACTCGGTGGACCAGGTGCCGTCGCTGTCGATCATCCTGCCGGCGCTGCACAACGCCGGCGTGACCATCGACCGCGAGCAGTCGCATTCGCTGCGCATCGATGGCCAGCGCCGTTACGTCACCAGCCTGTCGGTCGATGCGGCCAGTGCGGCCAGCCTGTCCCGGCCGGGCGTGGTGGTGGTTGCCGAAGAACTGTTCTCGGCCCTGTTCAACAACGAAGCCGAAGACGGCCGCTTGAATGGCCTGGTCATCGAAGGCGGCCTCAGTGTGCGCGAAGTACAGCTGGTGCGCGCCTACATGAGCTACTGGCGCCAGACCGGCACCCAGTTCTCGGTGCGCTACATTGCCGAAACGCTGCGCAAGCAGCCCGCCCTGGTCAAGGAGCTGGTCGACGTGTTCCTGCGCCGCTTCGATCCGTCGCTGGCCGAAGCCACCCGCAACGAGGCGCTCGACAAGCTGGCCGACATCAAGGCGCGCCTGCCCGGCATCAACCACGCCGACAGCGAAGAAGTACTGGGCGCGCTGGCCGACCTGATTGCCGCCACGCTGCGCACCAACTACTTCCAGAACGACCAGAAGGGCGACAAGATCATCTTCAAGTTCGACACCAGCACCCTGTCGCTGGTGCCGGAACCGCGCCCGTACCGCGAGATCTACGTGTTCTCGCGCCGCTTCGAGGGCCTGCACCTGCGCGGCGGCCCGGTCGCGCGCGGTGGCCTGCGCTGGTCCGACCGCATGGAAGACTACCGCACCGAAGTCCTCGGCCTGGTCAAGGCGCAGATGGTCAAGAACGCCGTGATCGTGCCGGCCGGCGCCAAGGGCGGTTTCGTCTGCAAGCAGATGCCGAAGGACGCCGTGCGTGAAACCATCGCGGCCGAAGGCGAGGCAGTGTACCGCCTGTTCATCTCCAGCCTGCTGGAAGTGACCGACAACCGCGTGCTCGGCAACATCGTGCCGCCGGCGGACACGGTCTGCTACGACAGCGCCGACCCCTATCTGGTGGTCGCCGCCGACAAGGGCACGGCCACCTTCTCCGACATCGCCAACAGCATCGCCGTGCAGCGCGGCTTCTGGCTCGGCGACGCGTTTGCGTCGGGCGGCTCCAACGGCTACGACCACAAGAAGATGGGCATCACCGCCAAGGGCGCGTTCGAGGCCGTGCAGCGCCACTTCTATGAAATGGACCACGACATCCACGCCACACCGACCACCATGGTCGGCGTGGGCGACATGTCGGGCGACGTGTTCGGCAACGGTGCGCTGTTGTCGCGCAAGCTGAAAATCGTCGCCGCGTTCGATCACCGCCATATCTTCCTCGATCCGAACCCGGACATGGAGCAGTCGTTCGTCGAGCGCGAACGGATGTTCGCGCTGCCGCGTTCCTCGTGGGACGACTACAACAAGGAGCTGATCTCGGCCGGCGGCGGCGTCTACCCGCGCACTGCGCGCGCGATCGCGCTGTCGCCGCAGATCCGCGCCGTGCTCGACATCGAGGAAACCTCGCTGCCGCCGGAAGAGCTGATGCACCGCATCCTGAAGGCGCCGGTGGACCTGTTCTACAACGGTGGTATCGGCACCTACATCAAGGCGTCGACCGAAACCCACGCCCAGGTCAAGGACCGCGCCAACGACAATATCCGCGTCAACGGCAACGAGCTGCGCTGCAAGGTCGTCACCGAGGGCGGCAACCTGGGCGCCACCCAGGCCGGCCGCATCGAGTTCGCCCTGGCCGGCGGCCGCATCTTCACCGATGCGATCGACAACTCGGCCGGCGTGGACTGCTCCGACCACGAAGTCAACGTCAAGATGTGGCTGGACGTGGAGATGAGTGCCGGTCAGCTCAGCGAAGCGGACCGCAACCACACGCTGAACCTGATGACGGCCGACATCGAGCGACTGGTCCTGCGCGACAACACGCTGCAGACCCATTTGCTGGTGCGCGAGGCGCAGGCGCAGACCGAACCGGCGGTGCAGGACGGCTATGCCCACCTGATCGCGTTCCTGGAAGAAGAGGGCGCGCTGTCGCGCGACCTCGAGCAGCTGCCGACGGTGGCCGAGCTGGCGCGCCGCAAGGCCGATGGCCGTGGCCTGACCACGCCGGAACTGGCGGTGGTGATCGCCAACGTCAAGAACCGCTACAAGCGCATCCTGTCGGCGCTGCCGCTGACGCAGCACAGCTGGGCCGAAGCCATGCTCAAGCCGTACTTCCCCGCGCTGATGGTGGCCACCCGCCCGGCGCTGGCGCACCCGCTGGCCAACACCATCCTGGCCACCGTGCTGGCCAACGAATCGGTCAACCGCTGCGGTCCGCTGATGCTGCGCGAGCTGGCCCGCGAGCACGGTGTCGATGAAACCGAGGTGATCCAGGCCTGGGGCCAGGCCTGGTCGGCGCTGAACCTGGCGCCGGTGTTTGCCACGCTCGATGCCGACGCGCTGAAGATCCCGCGCGCCGTCTCGATCAAGGTCGATGGCCGCACCCGCGTGCTGCAACGCGCCGTGATCGAGGGCGCGCTGACGGTGCCGGCCGACCAGCTGCGCGCCGGCGTGGAAGAACTCACGCGCCTGTTCGACCAGCCGCAGCTGCTGGCCCAGCTGTCGCAGGTGACGCCGGCCGACGGCCAGACCGACGCCGAGCTGACGGCCGGCCTGCGTGCCGAATTCGTCCAGGCCTGGAACGCGGTCGATGCGATCGAAGCGGTTACGGCGTTCGTGTTTGCCGCGCTGTCGGTGCAGCGCCCGGCGGGCATGGACTTGCCGGCCTTCCTGCACATCGGCCTGGCGCTGCGCAAGCAGGTGGGCATCGACGTGCTCGAGCGCGGACTGAAACTGCCGGCCGCCAACCGCTCGCAGGAGCAGTTGCGCAACTACGCGCAAAACGCCCTGCGCCGCACCCAGCAGCGCCTGCTGTCGAAGGTGCTGCAGCACGCGACCGGCGGTCATGGTGCCACCGAGGCGGTGGAACTGGTGGCCAACACGCTGGGCCTGTCGGGCTATGCGCAGCCGGCCGACCTGGAACAGGCGATGCTCGATGTGTGGGCCTTGTCGGAAGCGGTCAATGCCAGCGGTACGGCAGCGACCACGCTGCTGGCGGCGTAAGCGCATGAACGGCCACACACCGTCCTCCGCAGCGCTGCCTGCTGCCTTGCCCGAGCCGGTGCGGGCGCTGGCGCAGGCCGACTTCGGCGCCGTGGCCGACCGCTTCGCTGCGGCCGGCTTCGCGGTGGCGCAGCCGGCCGACGGCATCCTCACCATCAAGGGCGCCGGGACGCGCGCCGACAGCCGGCCGGCGCTGCTCATTTCGGTGGGGGTGCACGGCGACGAGACGGGACCGATCGAAATGGTCGCCTACCTGCTCGACGCGCTGGCGCGCGACGCGGCCAGCCTGGCGGTCGACCTGATGCTATGCGTGGGCAATATCGGCGCCATCCGCGCCGGCAAGCGCTTCATCGACGCCGATCTGAACCGCATGTTCCGCGCCGAACGCGGCACGCTGGCCGGCACCGCGGAAGCGGCGCGCGCCGACCAGCTGATCGCTGCCACCAGCGCCTTCTTTGCCGATGCGGGACCGGTGCGCTGGCACCTGGACCTGCACACGGCGATCCGGCCGTCGGTCTACCCGACGTTTGCCATCGTCCCCGAGATCATCGCCGAGCAGCCGCGCCGCGCGCTGATCGACTGGCTGGGCGCAGCCGGCATCGGCGCCGTGATCATGAATCCGGCGTCGGTCGGGACCTACAGTTATTATTCGGCCGAGCACCACGCGGCCGCAGGCACCACGGTGGAACTGGGGCGCATCGGCACGCTGGGCCAGAACGACCTGGCGCAGTTTGCCGATGCGTCGCAGGCGCTCGACAATTTGCTGCGCGGCGTCGCCACCGCAGGCAGCGGCCGTCAGCCGCATGTGTTCCACACGGCGCGCCAGATCATCAAGCTGAGCGACCAGTTCCGCATGGCCTTCGGCAAGGACACCCACAATTTCACGGCGCTGCGCCAGGGCGAGGAAATCGCCCGCGACGGCGACACCGTGTACCGGGTGCAGCACCCGGAAGAACTGGTGGTCTTTCCGAACCCCGATGTGCGGGTAGGGCTGCGGGCAGGGTTGATGGTGGTGCGGGTGAGCTAAAGCCTGCTGCGCACCGGTTGCGGTCAGTTCCTGACGATCAGCACGGCAGCGAGCGTGGCGGCAAAGCCGAGCAGCGCAGCTGCCAGGCCCACGGCCGGGTGCACGCGGCGGGAAACGGTGGGAATGTGGGAGTGGATTTTTTTAACCGGCATACAACGATCTCCTGAGGGTCTTGTCTGAGTGTTTTTTTTTGCTGCAAACCAGGGTCCAGCGTAGCGTGCGCGGGCTGCGCGATCTACTGGTTCGCTGTATCAAAAGTAAGCATCTGTAACCACAATAGCATTGTTGCCACATGATTTAAGTTGTATAGATCACACAAAAGAACTTTCTTGGGGGAAGGCGTAAAGGCCTATAATCGCTTAGTTTTTTGCCTGAACATATCTCCCACAAGGAATCACTGTGAATCAAACGCTGGTCCAGAAGCTGACCCGTACCAAGCCAGTTGCTCCCCCCGTCGAACAAGCCGATCACGCGCCTTCCGCCAACCGCCTGCACCGCTCGATGGGCCTGTTTCCGCTGACCATGATCGGCGTCGGCGCCACCATCGGCACCGGTATTTTCTTCACGATGGTCGAAGCCGTTCCCAAGGCCGGGCCTTCCGTGGTGCTGTCGTTCCTGATCGCAGCCATCACGGCGGGCCTGACCGCCCTGTGCTATGCCGAGCTGTCGTTCCGCATCCCCGCCTCCGGTTCGTCGTACTCGTTCGCCTATGCCACGGTCGGCGAATTCCTGGCCTTTATCATGGCCGCCTGCTTGCTGCTCGAATATGGACTGGCGGCCAGCGCCACGGCCATCGGCTGGTCCGACTACCTGAACAATTTCCTCAACAACGCTTTCGGCTGGCATATCCCGGAGATGCTGCGTTCGCCGATGATCGTGGCCACGGCCAGCCACGGAATTACGTTCCAGCCGGGCCACATCAACCTGCCGCCGATCTTGCTGGTCTGCCTGTGCTGCGTGCTGCTGATCCGTGGCACCAAGGAGTCGGCCACCACCAACGCCATCATGGTGCTGATCAAGCTGGCGATCCTGGTGTTTTTCATCGTGATCGCGTTTTCAGGGTTCGACATCAATAACTTCCACCCGTTCTTCAGCCCCGACAACGGCGTCCATTACACCGGCATGGCCGGCGTGACAGCGGCTGCTGCCACCGTGTTCTTCTCGTTCATCGGCCTCGACACCGTGGCCACGGCCGGCGAGGAAGTGCGCAATCCGACCCGCAACGTGCCGGTCGGTATTTTGTCGGCATTGGCCATCGTCACCGTGTTTTACATGCTGGTGGCATTTGCTGCCATGGGCGCGCAGCCGGCGTCCAAGTTCGCCGGCCAGGAGGCGGGCCTGGCTGTGATTCTGCAGAACGTGACCGGCAAGACCTGGCCGGCGCTGGTGCTGGCGGCGGGCGCCGTGATCTCGGTTTTCAGCGTGACGCTGGTGACGATCTACGGCCAGACCCGCATCCTGTACGCGATTTCCAAGGACGGGCTGATCTCGAAGACTTTTCAGAAGGTCAACCCGCGCACGGCATCGCCCGTGCACAACACGCTGATCGTGTGCCTGGTGGTGGGCCTGGTGGCCGGCTTTGTCGATGCGACGTTCCTGTGGGACATGGTCAGCATGGGCACCCTGACCGCCTTTATCGTGGTGTCGCTGGCGGTGCCGGTGTTGCGCTACAAGCAGCGCGCCAACCCGACCCCCGGTTTCCGTGTTCCCGGCGGCGCCTACCTGGTGCCGGGACTCAGCATCGCTGCCTGCCTGTACCTGATGTTCGGCCTGTCGCTGACCACGTACACGATCTTTGCGATCTGGATGTCGGCTGCCGTGATCACCTATCTGTTGTATGGCATGCGCAACTCGCGGCTGAATAAATAGCAGGTAAACGCAAGACGTTAAAAAGCCCCGGTCCGCTTGCGCGGCCGGGGCTTTTGCCCATCTGCAGAAGACTGCAGAGCGATATTATTTGCCTGGATTGGCGCCGAGGTAGAGGCGCAGGGCGACAGCGGTCAGGGCAACGGCGACTGGCAGGTTTTCGATAATGGTCAGCATGTTATTTCTCCTCGATGCGGTCAATGGAATACGGCAGGATCAGGCGCGGGCAGCGGCGTAGCGCAGTTCCGACGCCAGGCTGGGCGAGTGCGCAGCTGCGTCGCTGGCGGCGCTGCTCAGCCACAGGGCGGCTTCTTCGCTGCTATCCTGAGCAACGGTCACGTCAGCAGCGTGGTGCTTGCCGACCAGCGAAGCGAACAACTGGCGCACGGCTTTGGTAACGTCGCTGGCGAAATCGTTAACATTGGTGTGGTAGTTGAAGATCGTGGTGGTCATGAGCAGCTCCTTGTGAATGTCCGTTTGATGCAGTGCAGTATGCGCCTCTCAGAGAAATAAATATACTTTCATTTTGTGATGCATGTGATACGAAAACCGTATAACTTCATACTGTTGCCGTACGGTATGATATTCATGTGGCTTATATGTGCCTGCAACTTTATAAGTCAGGCAATGTTGCGCAGCACGGCGCGGCTGTAGCCGATGATCTTGACGGCGTCGGCCTGTAACAGGCGGATCCGGCGCTGCACCAGCGGCCAGCCCGACCACGGCACCGGCGCCGTCTCGGGTGCCGTTTGCTGCGTGTCGGTGGTTACATAGGCTGCGTGCGGATCGAGCGCGTGGCCCAGGATGCGCACCACCTGGTCGTGGCTGACACCGAGCATGGCGTTGACCGGTTCGCTTGGCAGCTCCACCACGTGGCGGCGCAGGATGGCGCGCAGCGCGGCCACGTGCGCCACCAGCAGGTAGTTCTGCACGATGAACAGGTTGATGTCTTCGACTGCGCGGCGCTTGCTGGCCGGCTCGTCGAGCATGCGCACCAGCGCCGAGCTGAGCGCGGCCAGGCTGTCCATCAGGCGCTTGCGTTCGATGCGGTAGGCGAAATCGTCTTTGCACTTGCCCTGCAGCAGGTCGAAGGCGGCCTGCATATAGCGCAGGTTGACCTCCAGTACCTCGCGCACCAGCCGCGGCACGCTCTGGTACTCCCAGTTGGCCAGCACGAAGCTGAAGGCGGTGGCGACCGCCGCGCCGATGAAGGTATCGACCAGGCGCTCCATGATCAGGTTGTTGTTGCCCGGGGCGATCAGGTGCATCTGCAGCAAGATCATGATCGACACGGCCACCGCCGCGTAGCGGTAGCGCAGGTAGATGAAGGTGGGCGTGGCCACCGTGGCCACCACCAGCACGGCCAGGATCACGGCCATGCTGTCGACGACATGCAGCACCAGCGCCGTGATCACGCAGCCGATGATGGTGCCGATGATGCGGTCGCTGCGGCGCTGCTTGGTCATGCTGAAGCTGGGCTTGAGGATGATGACGATGGTCAGCACGATCCAGTAGCTGTGCGCCGCATACGGCAGCTGCGCCGCCACCGCCAGCCCGACCGAGATCGCCATCGCCACCCGCAGCGAAAAGCGGAAGATCGGCGAGTCCAGCCGCAGGTGCGACAAGATCATGCGCAGCTCGTACTTCTGCTGCGACAGGAACGGCCCCATGTCGGCATCGACCCAGAACGGCGTGGTGGCATACGCTTTCTGGCTGGCCTGGTGCAGCTCGCCTATCATCTTGATGATGGCGCGGATCTTGTTGCGCTGCGCGCGCAGCACGGCCAGCGCTTCCTGCTCCGGCTTGCCGGCGGCGATGCGCGCCTGCAGGGCCGCCAGTTCGGTCTCGATGGCCTCGAGTTCGGCGTCATAGGTCACTTCCGGGTATGAGGCTTTTTTGCGGGTGACGTCGTAGGCCACCGATTCGATATCGCGCGCGCACTTGAAGGCCAGGTCGTGCAGGGTTTTCATCACGGGCGAATCGGCCAGGTGCAGGCGCAGCTGCGCGTAGTCGGTGTGGGTGGACAGCACCAGCTCGTACAGGTCGAGCATGCATACGTGGGTCTGCACCACGATGGCGTCCTTGGCGTTCAGGTGGGCGCGCAGGATCAGGTCGCGCGACGCTTGCTGGCGGTCGGCCAGCACGCTTTGCTGGCGCACCAGCTTGTTGAACTGCTCGTTGAGGTTGTAGCGGGTGTCGTAGAAATCGGCCTTGATGTCGATGTAGTGGGCCAGTTCGAACAGGGCCTCGGCCAGCACCTGCTGCTTGATGCGGTGGCGCAGCACCCACGACACCGCCATCGCATACGCCAGGTAGGCCACCGCACCCGTGGTGAACCAGGCAGTGTGGACGAAGGACTGCCGCATCGTCATCGAGTGTTCCATCGACATGGTCATGATGAACAGCGTGGCCAGTTGCAGCGGCATCGACTTTTTGCCGTACACCACCATCATGCAGGCAAAAAAGCTGACCAGCACCAGCATGATCATCAGCAGCCAGTGCAGCGGCGCGCACAGGCTGATCACCAGCGTCACCGCGCTGCATAGCAGGACCGAGGCGCTCATTTCGTTGAACTTGTGGCGCAGCGGGCTCGGCATGTCCATCAGCGCCGTGCACAGCGCGCCGATACACACGGTCATCGCTGTGTGCATGTCGGTCAGGTGCAGCGTGAGCACGGTGACGCCGACCAGGCCGGCGGCAAAGCGCAGGCCCAGGTAAAAATAATGGCTGTAGAAAAACGTGCGCAGGTTGAGTGCGTAATGCATGCGGTGACCTTGTGGGCGGCAGAACGGGCGGCAAGCTGCACGCGGCGGGATCGCCGCTGCGTGCAGCGTAAAAATCGGCGGCGGGCGCGCTTAGAAGACCGACAGCACCGGGTAGCGGCGCCATTCCGGTTCCGCGTGACGCTGGCCGTGTTCGAAAATAAAGCCGAGTACGGCATCCTGTTGCGACAGCAGCGCCGGGTTGGCGGTCTTCCAGGCCTCGAATGCCGCGTTCAATGCCGGCTCGGCGGCGAGCATCTCCAGCGCCAGGTCTTCGAACACGTAATCCGAATACGCTTCCTTCTTCTCCAGCACGCTGTTGAAGAATCCCCAGCGGAAGAACGAGTCGTGGCCCAGCGGTTCCAGCGTTTCCACCGCGTAGCGGGCGTTGTACTGCTTGAGCGGGATGAACCAGTCGCCGGCCTGCACCGTAAAACTGCCGGTGCGCGTCTCCAGCACGACATCGTCGTGGTACAGGTGGCCTTCGTAAGCATGCGGGCGCGACGTCACCGACGCCACGTGGTAGTACTGGGCCTCGATGGTGGCCGGCGCGTCGAACGGCGCCATTTCCACGTTGTTCCACTTCAGGCGCTCGATCACTTCGCGCCACGCCTGCGGCACGATATAGCCTTTCGGTGCGCGCACGGTGGCGTCGGGCACGAAGGTATTGAAATAGGCGATGTCCTTTTCCCACGGCGCGCTGCGGTCGTACGACAGGCGCTGGTAGTGGCCCAGCAGGCTGGCGCTGCGGCGCGCGGTATAGCCGTGGAAGCGGAAGGTGGACGGCTTGCTCTCATCCATCTTCCAGTGCACGGGGAAGGTGGTGGCGTTGGCTGCCTGTTCGCGGGCCTCGGCGCGCAGCTGCATGATCTGTGCGCCGTGGGCGGTGGTAAATGCCATGGTCACGTCCAGCAACGCGCGCATCGATGCGTAGCGGTCCTTGAACGGCTTGAGCATATGGGTTTCCGGCATGAAGCCGATCACGTGGTGCAGGGCTGCAAAGCCGGTGGAAAAGCGCGGCACTTCGAGGAACTCGGCGATGCCGTCGTCGGGCGTGTCGTGCACCGGATTGACGTACGGGCAGGTGGGCCAGCCCTGGGCTGCCATCTGCGCGTAGATGTGCGGCAGCATGGTGTCGCGCAGGAAGGGGCCGAGACCATAGCCGAGCTTGTCCGCCTGGGTATGGATCAGCGTCATCGTGTACGGGTAGTCGGCGCCGTTGGACGTGTGGGTATCGACCATCACGTCCGGGTCCCAGGTACTGAGCAGCTGGTTGAACAGCTGGGCGTTCAGGGTGTCGCACTTGATGAAGTCGCGGTTCAGGTCGAGGTGACGGCTGTTGCCGCGGAAGCCGAACTGTTCGGGACCATCCTGGTTCACGCGCGACGTGTTGGAGCGGTTCAGCGCGCCATCGACGTTGTAAAGGGGCACAAACAACAGCACCGTGGTGCCGAGCGCCGCCAGTTTGGCGGGATCGAAACACAGGTCGCGCACGATGGCCATGCAGGCATCGACGCCTTCCGGCTCGCCGGGGTGGATGCCGTTGTTGTTGAAGAACACCGGGCGGCCCTGCGCCTTGATCAAGTGGCGGTCGAACACGCCATCGGCGCTGACCACGCCCGCGTGGATCGCCACGCCGCCATCGGACACGCCGATCTGCTCGAAACGCAAGACTTGCGGGAAGCGCTGCGCCAGTTGCTCGTAGAAGGCGATGCATTCGCTCCACAAGGTGGTCTGGTTCTGGTTGCCCTGTTCATAGGGTGTCGGCATTTCTGGGTGCATGGCGGTCTGGTTCTCAGGGAGCATGGTGGGAGTGCGTGCGGTGTGCCTCGTGAGCAGGTGGGCACGTTTCAAGCGCAGGATTGTATCATCGCTGCCCGTTTTTTGAGCGCTGGCGACGCAGTGATTGCGTTGCTTCAAGGAAAAAAATCAGCGTCGATGGTGTACTGCGCCATGCTCAGCAACGGGAGGTGGTCATGCACAACAGACTCGGGACGACGGCGGCCATGGCTGCAAGCGTGGTGGTGCTGGCGCTGGCATGCCGGGCGGGGCTGGCCCAGGTGGGACCGCGCTATGCAATACAGATGAAGGCGCCACCGCAATCGCAACTGCTGTCGCAGCAGGGCCGGATAGCGCCGGCAGGCAACGGGCTGGCACTGATCCGCTATCAGGGACTGACGCTGCTGGTCGTGGACGCCGATGCCGACGCCTACACCGCCGAGGCAGTGCGGGGCTGGCCGGCCGCCGACTTGCTGGTGCTGACACCGGCCAGCCCGGGCCGCTACGGCGGCCTGGCGCCACTGGCGTCGCTGCACGGCCTGGGCGTGGTATTGCCGGAGGCCAGCGGCGAGCTGGCGGTGCCGGGGGCAGGGCACGACAAGGAGTTAGAACAGGAGCCGGGACAGGAGCCGGGACAGGAGCAGACGAAGGGGCACGAGAAGGAGCCGCGGCAGGAGCATGGGTCGAGGCAAAAGCAGGGGCAGGGGACGCAGCAAGGGCAAGGAATGCGGCAAGGACAAGGCATGCTGCAAGCGCAGGGAATGCAGCAAGGGCAGGGAACGGAGCAAGGGCAGGGAAAGCAGCAGGGGCAAGGAACGCAGCAGGGGCAGGGAACACAGCAAGGGCAGGGAACACAGCAGGAGCAGGGAACGCAGCAAGGGCATGGTCAGGTGCCGGGCCGAGGGCAGGGGCCGCGCTGGTATCCGCTGCACGTCTGGGATGCGCTGCACCTGCGCCAGGGCAAAACGTCGCTGCGCATCACGGCAATGCCCGGCGCCGTGCCGGGCGGGCCGGGCGCTGGGCATGTGGCAGGTTTCGTGATGGAGCTTGGCGATGGCCGGGCGTCGTATCGCATCTATTTGAGTTGCACGCCGCTCGCAGACGACGCAGCGCTCACCTTGCCCGACCGGCTGCCGGGCGCCGACCTGGCGCTGGCGCCGGCACCGGGGGGATTCCGGTTGCTACCGTTGCGATCCGTCCGCGCAGCGCGCCGCTTGCCACCGGCGCGACAGCTGCAACGGGCGGCTGCGCCACCGCCGACGGCGGTACGCACGCCATCGGCTGCCGCGCTTACCTCATCGGCGGCAGCGCTTACCCCATCGGCAGCAATGCTTACGCCATCGGCGGCAGCGCTTACCCCGTCGGCGGCAGCGCTTACCCCATCGGCAGCAATACTTACGCCATCGGCGGCAGCGCTTACCTCATCTACAGCAGCGCTCCCCCCTTCGGCGGCAGCGCCTGTGTCGTCCGCAGCAGCACCCACCTCAGCAGCAGCACTCACGCCAGCCGGCTACGCTTTTACAGCGCTACGGCGTTAGCCGGCAACACCGGCAGACGCGGCAGCGAAGGGCTGCAGATACCGGGGCGCCGACGCGATCCAAGAACTTATTTCTTGGCGTTGGTCTCGGCCCATGCCGCGTACGCCTCGATGAATTTCTTCAGGAATTTTTTGGTGTCTTCATTGCTGACCTTGCCGTCGTCGCCGAGCAGCTTGGCGGCACTGCCGATGTACATTTCCGGCTGTTGCAGTACCGGCATGTCGAGGAAGACCAGCGACTGGCGCAGATGGTGGTTGGCGCCGAACGCGCCGGTGGTGCCCGGGGTCACGCTGACCACACCGGCCGGTTTGCCGGACCAGACGCTGCTGCCATACGGACGCGAACCGACATCGAGCGCGTTCTTCAGGGCGGCGGTGGTGGAGCGGTTGTACTCGGGGGTGAAGAACAGGACGCCATCGAATTCCTGCATGCGCTGGCGGAACTGGGTCCAGGCCTGCGGCGGCACTGCGCCGTCCTCATCGAGGTCCTGGTTGTACATGGCCAGCTCGCCGATTTCGACGATCTCCAGACTCAACGACGCCGGCGCCAGCGCCATGACTTCGTGGGCAAATTTACGGTTCAGCGACTCCTTGCGCAGGCTGCCGATGATGACAGCAATTTTCTTGGCGGACATACGAACTCCTGTAGGTTGGAAGAGAAAGACAGCACCGCACTGTAACCGATCACCCCCCTCCCGCGTCGCCCCCCAGCTTCGCGGGCAGATCCGAATGCCGTGAAGTTAAGGGCTTCATCGCCGTCGTACCCGCGCAGGCGGTTACCCAGGTGCGATCCGACATTCAGACACGCGCCCCATACTTGTATGGTCCGGTCCCGGGCCGAACGCCCGAGCGGGCTGTCGCAACGCCCGCCAAGCCTGGTCGTCTGGTGCGCCGCAGCCGGGGATTTTTGGGTATGGTCGGTAGAACGATGTCGCCTGGGCAGGAGCGGATATGGATAGCTGGAACAGCGAGGGGAGTAGGGCGGTGAGCCTGGGCCTGCAGGGGGCCGGTACGTATGGGGCATTCACCTGGGGGGTGCTCGACCGCCTGCTCGATGAAGACGACCTGGTGTTCGACAAACTCAGCGGCAGCAGCTCGGGCGCCATCAACGCGGTGGTGCTGGCCGATGGCTATGCCTACGGTGGCGGGCGGCGCTGCGCCGGTACTGGACCGCGCTGGGCCAGGCCATGTCGCTCAGCCCGCTGCAGCGGACGCCGTTCGATTACCTGGCCGGCAACTGGACGCTTGAATATTCGCCGGCCTACCACTTGCTGGAAATGAGTGCGGCATTGCACGGGCCGGTAAAGGAAACGCCGTTTACCCAGAATCCGCTGCGCAATCTGCTGACCACGCTGGTCGATTTCGAGCGCGTGCGCGGCTGCACCGAGCTGCAACTGTTTATTGCCGCCACCAATGTCCGCACCGGCGCCGCGCGCATCTTCACCCGCACCGAGCTCGATCCGCAGCGGGTGCTGGCGTCGGCCTGCCTGCCCACCGTGTTTGCTGCTGTCGAGGTCGATGGCGAAAGCTACTGGGACGGCAGTTTCGTTGCCAACCCGCCGCTGGCGCCGTTGCTCGAGCATGGTGCGCGCGACATCATCGTGGTACAAAACAATCCGGTCGCGCGCAGCCAGGTGCCGCGCAGCGTGGCCGACATTGCCAACCGCACCAACGAAATCGCCTTCAATATCAGTTTCCTGCGCGAGCTGGCCGCCTTGCAGCATAAACAGGGTTTGCCGGCTGGCGAGCGCGGCGACGGCATGGTGTTCGAGCAGCCCCGCGTGCACGTCATCAGCGGCATCGGCCAACTGGCCGATTACAGTATTTCAAGCAAGCTCAACGGCGAGCTGGGGTTTCTGCTGCATCTGCACGCGGCAGGCCGCGCAGCGGCAGACGACTGGCTGCGCCATCACGCGCACGCGCTAGGCCGGTCCGCGCCGGTGGTGCCGGCGACGGCGTTCGGTGCGCACACCGACAGAGGGGCATCAAGGTAAGACGCGTCGCGCAAGCACGCACGGCAAGCGACGCGCTCAAGGCCGGAAGCGCAGCAGGCGCAGGATGCGCGGGATACGTGCTAAGCGCAGCAAGCCTACGTCACGCGAGGAACCCATGTGGCGCGAGTAACACGCGTCACGTAAGGGGCACGCGGTGCGCAAGGGGCGCGCGTCGCGCGAGAAGCGCAAGTCAAGCGTGGAGCAGGCGCGCGCAAAGAACACGCGTTCTGCAACAGCGTCACGCCAAAGTCCCCGTCACTCAAGGAGCGCATGACAGAACGAGATCCGCCCGGCGCTCCCGGTGTTGTCAGCCGTGCTGCAGGCGCAGGCCTGCGGTGCGCGGGCTGCGCGCGATACTAGTGGCGCGGGCGGAGCTGCCCGCTGCTGGCGCGCCCGTTACGCCGTCGAGCTGGAACACGCTGACCACGGTTTCCAGACCCTGGGCGCTCTCGTGCAGCGAGTCGGAGGCGGCAGTCGCTTCTTCGACCAGCGCCATGTTTTGCTGGGTCAGGCCGTCCATTTGCACGATGGCCGCGCGGATCTGGTCCAGGCCGCTGGCCTGTTCCTGGCTGGCGCTGGTGATTTCGCCCATGATGCCGGTCACGCGCTGTACGCTGCCCACGATTTCCTGCATGGTCGCGCCGGTCTGATCCACCAGTCGCGCACCGCTGCCCACCTTGTCCACCGAGTCTTCAATGAGCGCCTTGATTTCGTGCGCTGCCGCTGCCGAGCGCTGCGCCAGGTTGCGTACTTCCGAAGCCACCACCGCGAAACCGCGGCCCTGCTCGCCGGCACGGGCCGCTTCCACGGCCGCGTTCAGCGCCAGGATGTTGGTCTGGAAGGCGATGCCGTCGATGACGCTGATGATGTCGGCGATCTTGTTCGAGGATGCGCTGATCGAGCCCATGGTCTCGACCACCTGCGCCACCAGCGCACCGCCCTTGACTGCCACCTCGGAGGCCGACAGCGCCAGGGTGTTGGCCTGGCGTGCGCTGTCGGCGTTCTGCTTGACGGTGGACGTCAATTCCTCCATCGACGACGAGGTTTCTTCCAGCGACGCCGCCTGCTCTGCCGACCGTTGCGACAGGTCGTGGTTGCCGGCCGCAATCTGCGCCGAGGCGCTGGCCATGTGGGTGGTATTGCCGCGCACTTCCGCCACGATGCCGGCCAGGTTGCCTTTCATGGTGTCGAGCGCGGTGAGCAGGGTGCCGATTTCGTTGGTGCTGTGGATGGCGGCGCTACCGCGCAGGTCGCCGGCCGCTACCCGCTCGGCAATCGTCATCGCTTCCTGCAGCGGCTGGGCGATGGCCTTGATCAGCAGGTAGCCGATCGCCAGCGTCAGCAGGGCGCCCAGGATCAGGACGGCAATGGTGCTGTAGCGCATGGTCGAGAGGCTGTCCTGCACGGTGTCGTGATTGGCTGCAGCGCGCTCGTCGCTGAATTTTTTCAGGGCCGTCATCGCCACGTCGCCCACGCGGTAGGTCGGATTGATCTTCTTGATCAGCACCAGTTCGGCACCGTCCCAGTCGCCGTTCCGGATGGCCGCCACGGCGGCCGCAATGTGCGCCAGTCCCAGGCCGTCGCTGCTGCTGTACCACGCCTGCGCCAGCTTCTTTTGTTCCTCGTTGTCGATGCTGTCGATGTAGCGCTGCCAGCGGTCCTTGATGCGCTGGCTCGATGCCTCGATGATGCCCCAGTGAACGTCGAGCGCGTGGTCATGCAGCTTGGCCCATTCGAACTCGGTGTTGTGCTGCAGTGCCTGCAATATCTGGCTGCGGTTGGTTTCCATATCGAGCCGGATCGCGTTGCGCTCGCCGGAACGGGCCTGATCGGCCAGCGTGATCTCGGTCAGCAGATCGACCGAGCGGTTGGCCGCATACATGCCGTAGCCGCCGATTAACAGGATGACAGCCATCAGCGCTGCCAGCGCTGCGATGACCAGGTGTTTGATTTTCATATTGGACAGCATGGATGGGCCCGGAATTTAGTTGTACGAGATTAATTGATGTTGCACTATAGCATCAAAAAATCGATTTCAGCAGATTTTCCTATTGAATTCTGCAGTTTTGTCACCTGCCTGTCCTTGTTTCGCTACATTGCTTGGGTTAAAGTCCCCCCATGCCTACCACACCACTTTCGTCGCAGCCGGCAGCGCCGTCCGAACCCCAGACCATTCTCACTAGCAAGGGCGTAGCCGACTTGCTCGGCATTTCCATCTCGACCGCGCAGTTGTGGATGGAAAACGGCAACCTGCCTTCCTGGAAAACGCCGGGCGGACACCGCCGCGTGCACCTGTCGTCGGTCCAGCGTCTGCAGCAGCGCCTGGCGCACCAGGCCGGGTATGGCCAGACCGACGTCGTGCCCGTGCGCGCCGAACGCCGCGATCCTGCTGAGCTGTCGCGGCTGGCGGCGGTGGCGCGGTCGGGTTTGAGCGATGGTCAGCTCGCGCGCATGTTCGACCCGCTGACCTGGCTGGCCGCGACGGTCACGGCGGCGCCGATCGCCTTGCTGACGCTGGTCACCGACGCGCAGCAGCTGTTCTTGTCGCGCCATGGCGTGACGATGACGGCGACCCCGCGCGACTGGGCCTTCTGCAATTACACGATCGCCCAGGACGACATGTTCTTCGTTACCGACACGCTCGACGATGCGCGCTTTCGCGACAATCCGCTGGTGACGGGCGAACCCCATATGCGTTTTTATGCGGGCGTGCCGCTGGTCGATGCCGACGGTTACAAGCTCGGTTCGCTGTGCGTGATCGATACCGAACCGCGCCGGCTGACCGGCCAGCAGGCGCGGGCCCTGCGCGAGCTGGCCGACATCGCCTGCCGCGAAATCACCGTGCGCGGCCTGCTGAAACCATAAAAAAAACCACGCCGCGTTGCCGGGGCGTGGTCGGGGACTGTCAGCGTGAACGCTTATTCGGCGTGCATTTCCTTGAGCAGGTTGTCAGCGTGGTCCACGTACTTCATGTTCCACAGGATGTAGCGCAGGTCCACCTGGATCGAGCGCGTCATCGCCTTGTTGAAGTCCCAGTCCGAGATGATCGAATCGAGCGTGCCGTCAAACGCCAGGCCGATCCATTCACCCTTGCTGTTGAGCGCGGCCGAGCCGGAGTTGCCGCCCGTGATGTCGAGCGTGGCCAGGTAGGCGACCGGCACCGACTTGAGCACCGGATCGACATAGTTGCCGAACTGCTTGGCCTTGATCGCGTCCAGCTGCGCTTTCGGCGCGTTGAATTCGCCGGTGCCGGTGGCCTTGGCGGCGACGCCGGCAACGGTGGTGAACGCTTTCCAGTCGGTGCCGTCTGAACCGGGCTTGCGGCCGGCGATCTTGCCGAAGGTCACGCGCAGCGTGCTGTTGGCGTCCGGGTACACGGCCTGGCCCTTGCTGTTCATGTAGGCGATCTTGGCCTTCATGTAATTGGCGTATGAGGCCTGCAGCTTGCCGGCCAGGTCTTCTTCCCGTTCTTCGTCTTTCAGGTCGGGGCCGTACAGCGCCACGGCAGCCTTGATGAAGCTGTCGTCGCTGGCCTTGAAGTCGGCCGGCTGCTTGTCGAGCCAGGCCGTGCGCACGGCAACGTCGCCGAGCTTGCTGCCGGCGTACAGCTTGTCCAGCGCGGCCTGCAGGTCGGCGCGGCTCATGCCGTCCTTGATGCCGACCACGCTGTCGAAGGCGGCATTGCGCTCGGCGGCCGGCTGCGCGGCGTACTTGCTCAGGCTGTTCATCACCAGCGCCTTGTCCACCTTCTCGTCGTAGTTGCGCACCAGCGCGGCCACGCTCGACTTGATGCGCGGCACGTCGCGGACCTGGTAGCCGGACTTGCGCTCGGCATCGGGCTTGGTGTTTTCGTTGGACAGGCGGTACAGCATGCGCGCCGTGTTCAGCAGGCGCGGCTTGGACGTCGACAGGAAGTAGTCGCGCTTGGTTTCGGCGTCGCGCTCGGCGATCAGCTGTTCGACGGCAGCGATGTCGGCGCCGTATTCCTGCTTGCGGGCAGCGTCGGCATTGATCCACTGCTTGAGCGCTTCATGCTCGGCGGTCTTGCGGGCCAGCATGTCGCTGCCCGCGTACGAGTCGAGCATGCCCTGGCGGTTCTTGTAGTAGTTGTTGATGCCGGCCACCTGCGAGGCATACTTGAGCGCGGTGTCCTTGTTGTCCTTGGTGGTCTCGGCGATGATGGCCAGGCTCTCGGCCGACGATTTGACGAACGCCGGATAGCTCCAGTCGAAGGTGAACGCCACTTCCGACGGCAGGCGGTGACGGTTGGTGCGGCCCGGGTAGCCGAGCACCATGACGAAGTCGCCTTCCTTCACGCCCTGCTTGGCCAGCTTCAGGTAATGCTGCGGCACGTAAGGCACGTTGTCCTTGCTGTAGTCGGCAGCCTTGCCATCCTTGCTGACGTAGGCGCGGTAGAAGCCGTAGTCGCCCGTGTGGCGCGGCCACATCCAGTTGTCGGTGTCGCCGCCGAATTTGCCCACGCCGGCCGGCGGCGCATGCACCAGGCGCACGTCGCGGATTTCCAGCTGCTTGATCAGGTAGAACGCCAGGCCGCCGTAGAACGACGACACGGTGCAGCGGTGGCCGGCGTCTTTTTCGCACTCGGCCTGCAGGGTCTTGGTATTGTTCTCGATCGCGTCGAGGCGGGCCTTGCCTTCCAGCTTGGCGACGGCCGGGGTGATGATCTGCTTGCTGACATCGGTCACCGCCTTGGTAACGAAGATGCGGCTGCCCGGTGCGGCCGGCAATTCTTCGCCGAGGGTCTTGGCCAGGAAACCGTTGGCCAGCAGGTCGCGCTCGGGCGTGGAATTGTGGGCCACGCTGCCATACACGCAGTGGTGGTTGGTGGCGACCAGGCCTTGCGGCGAGACGAACGACGCCGAGCAGCCGCCGAGGCTGACGATGGCGCCCATCGGGAATTCGGTCAGCTTGGTCAGCGAGGCCGGGTCCAGCGCCAGGCCGGCTGCCTTCAGTTGTTTGGCTACCTGTGGCAGCTGTTGTGGCATCCACATGCCTTCGTCGGCGTGGGCGGCCGCAGTGGTGCTCAGGATGGCGAGCGCGATCAGTGTCTTGTGCATTGTCTTGGTTCGTTTTCCAAAATGGTGACGGGGAACAGCGGGCCAAGTATAGCAATAAAAAAAGCCCTGCCAACCGCCATGGCGGAGGGCAGGGCCGGGCGCTGCCGGCAGCAGATCAGTCGGTCTTGATGGCTTCGATCTGGATCGCCAGCTTCACGTCGGGCGAGAACGCGGGCAGGCCCATGTCGAGGCCGAAGTCGCTGCGCTTGAACTCGGCGGTGGCGTTTGCGCCGCACACTTCCTTCTTGTAGCGCGGATGCATGCTGCACTTGAACTTGTCGAGCTTCAGCGCCACCGGCCGGGTGACGCCCTGTGGCGATCAGCAACTTCAGCGTCATGCGGCCCGCTGGGGGGGCTACGTACTTAGCCGGCCACGATGTGGAACTTGATGACCACGTCGTCGGCCACCATGCTGGTGTCCTTCCACTCGCCTTCGCCGATGTTGTACGCCAGGCGCTTGATCGGCAGGGCGCCGTCGAACACCTGCTTGCCGCCCTCGGTCTTCACGGTCAGCGGGAACGACACGTCGGTGGTCTTGCCCTTGATGGTCAGCTTGCCGGTCACGGTCAGCTTGCCGGCGCCGGCCGACTTGATCGCGCTCGAGACGAACGTCGCTTTCGGGAACTGGGCGGCGTTGAACCATTCTTTCTTGGCCACTTCCTTGTTGTAGTCGGCGTCGCCCATGTCGAGGCTGGCCGTTTCCACTTCCACCGCCGCTTTCGAGGCGTCCGGCTTGGCCGCATCGTAGTCGATGGTGGCGGTGAATTTCTTGAACTTGGCGTCCATCGGCACGTTCATCTGCTTGAAGGTGGCCGACACGGTCGACTTGGCCGGATCGGTTTTCAGCACGGCGGCGCCGGCGATCAGGCTCACGCCGAGCAGGGAGGTCAGGGCAATCTTGTTGAGGGTTTTCATGGCAGGCTCCAGTCAGTAGAAAAAGTAAGACATCAAAACGGCGACATGCGTTTGAGCGTGACGTCGCGGTCGATAAAGTGGTGCTTGAGTGCGGCCAGGGCATGGGCCACGACAGCGGCCGCCATGGTCATCACCAGCACGTAGTGCACGGTGGCCAGCAGCGCCTTCAGTTGCGGGTCGGGCGCGATGATGGTCGGCAGTTGCACCAGCTTCAGGTACACCACCGGCACCCCGGCCGCGCTGCTGTACAGGTAGCCGGAAATCGGCGCGGCAAACATCAGGAAGTACAGCAGGTAGTGCATGGCCTCGGCCAGCTTGTGCTGGAGCGGGGCAATGCTGGCCAGCGCTGCGGGCGGACGGTGCGTCAGGCGCCACAGCAGGCGGATCGCGACCAGGCCCAGCACCGTCACGCCCAGCCATTTATGCCAGGAGAAGTACTTGAGCTTGGTAGGCGAGAAGCCGGGAATGGCGACCATGGTCAGCCCGAGGAAAAAGGCCGAGACGATCAGCAGGGCGATCAGCCAATGCAACAGCATGGCGGTCTTGGTATAGCGTTGCATAGATGCTCCAGAAATTAGTACGTGTTAGGACTAAATCGGACTATAGCAAAGAAATAGTTCTTTGGCTTAACTATGTATTAAACCAGGAAAACAAAAAGCCCCCGGAACTTGCGTTGCGGGGGCCAGTGTTGCGAGCGTCAGCGATTGCCAAGGCGCCTCGAAAACCGTAGCGAGCGCTTCGTTATCGTCGGCAGTAGCGCAAGCGTACGGACGTACGTTGAGCAACGCAGCGGCGATAGCGGGGCGCGCAGTAGGTTTATCGAGGTTCCTTTCATCAGATCGCTTTTGCCAGCGTTGCGGCGATGCCGATGTAGTTGGCCGGCGTCATCGCCAGCAAGCCATCCTTGGCTTCTTGCGGAATCGCCAGGCCGGTGATGAAGTCGCGCAGCGCGTCTTTCGAGATGCCCTTGCCGCGCGTGAGTTCCTTCAGCTGCTCGTACGGGTTCTCGATGCCGTAGCGGCGCATCACCGTTTGCACCGGCTCGGCCAGCACTTCCCAGTTGGCGTCGAGGTCGCCAGCGAGGCGCTGCGGATTGACTTCCAGCTTGTTCAGGCCGCGCAGGCAGCTGTCGTAGGCCAGCAGCGTGTAGCCGAGGCCCACGCCGATATTGCGCAGCACGGTCGAATCGGTCAAATCGCGCTGCAGGCGCGAGACCGGCAGCTTCTCGGCCAGGTGCTTGAGCACGGCGTTGGCCAGGCCCAGGTTGCCCTCGGAGTTCTCGAAGTCGATCGGGTTGACCTTGTGCGGCATGGTGGACGAGCCGATCTCGCCGGCTTTGAGCTTCTGCTTGAAGTAGCCGAGCGACACATAGCTCCAGATGTCGCGGTTCAGGTCCAGCAGGATGGTATTGGCGCGGGCGAAGGCGTCGAACAGTTCGGCCATGTAGTCGTGCGGTTCGATCTGGATCGTGTACGGGTTGAACACCAGGCCCAGGCGCGATTCGATCACGTCGCGCGAAAATGCCGGCCAGTCGAACGACGGGTAGGCCGACAGGTGGGCGTTGTAGTTGCCGACCGCGCCGTTCATCTTGCCGAGGATTTCGACCTGTTCGATGCGCCTGATCGCGCGCTGCAGGCGCGCCACGACGTTGGCCATTTCCTTGCCCAGGGTGGTCGGGCTGGCGGTCTGGCCGTGGGTGCGCGAGAGCATCGGCAGTTCGGCGTTGGCGTGGGCGATCTCGGTCAGCTTGGCCACCACGTTGCGCAGCGACGGCAGCATCACGGTGTCGCGCGCAGCCTTGAGCATCATGCCGTGCGAGGTGTTGTTGATGTCTTCCGAGGTGCAGGCGAAGTGGATGAACTCGGAGGCGGCCACCAGTTCCGGCACATCCTTGACCTGTTCCTTGAGCCAGTACTCGACCGCCTTGACGTCGTGGTTGGTGACGGCTTCGATTTCCTTGATGCGGGCAGCGTCCTGCTCGGTAAAGCCGGAGGCGATCTTGTCGAGCAGGGCCGAGCCTTCGGCCGAGAACGGCTTGATCTCGGCGAAGCCGGCCAGCGACAGCGCCTGCAGCCACGCGATCTCGACCTTCACGCGGTGGTGCATGAAGCCCGCTTCGGACAGGATGGGACGCAGCAGATCGGTTTTTCCGGCGTAGCGGCCGTCCAGCGGGGACAGCGCCGACAGCGTGGAGTAAGGAGTAGTGGTCATGATGGCAGGGGTGGGTGAAAAATGCGCAAAGGCAGATTTTACCATCGGTGGCGCGTGCGGCCGCCAGCCGCTGCTTGCCAATGTTATACTCGTTCTCGACCTCGGACCTTCAACCCCTATCTTCGTTTGCCATGAAACTCATCGGTTCCCTTGCCAGTCCTTATGTCCGCAAAGTACGTGTCGTGCTGGCCGAGAAAAAACTCGACTACCAGTTCGAACTGGAAAATGTCTGGGCGGCCGATACCATCATCAGCAAGCTCAATCCGCTGGGCAAAGTACCCAGCCTGGTCATGGACGACGGCTCGGTGATGATCGATTCGCGCGTGATGGTCGAGTACCTCGACACCCTCACGCCCGTGTGCAAGCTGCTGCCTGCCAACAGCCGCGACCGCGCCGACGTCAAGTGCTGGGAAGCGCTGGCCGACGGCATCCTCGACGCTGCCGTCACCGTGCGCCTCGAGCGCCTGCGCCCGATCGAGCTGCAAAGCGAGGACTGGGTGGCGCGCCAGATGAACAAGGTCAACCTGGGCCTGGCCGCGCTGTCGGACAAGCTCGGCGACCTGCCTTACTGCACCGGCAAAAACTACTCGCTGGCCGACGTCGCTGTCGGCTGTGCACTGGGCTGGCTGGCGTTCCGCTTCCCCGCCATCGCCTGGCGCGACGAGCACGCCAACCTGGCGCGCTTGTTCGACAAGCTGTCCGAGCGCCAGTCGTTCAAGGACACTTTCCCGGCCGTCTGAGTCCATGGCCGATACGCCACCGGCGGACGACAGCAGCCGTTCCGCCGCCCAGCAGCGCCGCCTGCAGATGGCCGACATCGCCCGCCTGGCCGGCGTGTCGACGTCCACCGTGTCGCGCGCACTGGCCGGTAGCAAACTGGTCAGCGAAGAGACGCGGTTGCGCATCATGGAACTGGCCCGCTCGCTCAAGTACACGATCAATATCGGCGCGCAAAACCTGCGCCTCAAGCAGAACCGCACCATCGGCGTGGTGATCCCGTACGACCAGAACACGCGCCAGCACCTGTCCGATCCGTTCTTCCTCGGCATGCTGGGCAGCCTGGCCGATGCGCTGACCGACCTCGGCTTCGACATGCTGGTCTCGCGCGTGGACGCCGACGAACTCGACGCGGCCGCTGCACCGTTTGACACCGGCCGCGTGATCGGCATCGTGCTGATCGGCCAGTGGCGCCACCACGACCAGCTCAACCAGCTGGCCGCGCGCCACGTGCCGATCGTGGTGTGGGGCGCGCAGCTGCCGCAGCAGCTGTACTGCACGGTCGGCGGCGACAACGTCACCGGCGGCGCGCTGGCCGTGGCGCACCTGCTGGAACAGGGCCGGCGCCGCATCGCCTTTTTTGGCGACCCCAACCTGCCCGAAGTGGGCCTGCGCTACGAAGGCTACTGCCGCGCACTGCAGCGCGCCGGCATCGCGATCGACGCCGACCTGCTGGTGCCGGCCTCGTTCCTGCCCGAAAGCGGGCGCCAGGCCGTCGAGGAACTGCTGCGCCGGGGCGTGGCGTTCGACGCCATCTTTGCCGGCTCCGACCTGCTGGCCATGATGGCGATCAACGCCATGCGCGAGCACGGCCTGTTCGTGCCGGGGCAGGTGGCCGTGGTCGGCTACGACGACATCGAACTGTCGAGCTATTTCCACCCACCGCTGACCACCGTCCGCCAGCCGATCCGCGAAGCCGGGCGGGCGCTGGTGGCCGCGCTGCTGGAACTGATCGACGGCCGCGAAGCGCCGTCACAACAATTGCAGACCACGCTGGTCGTGCGCAGCAGCAGCCGGACCGTCTGACAGTCTCAGCACTGTAGGGTTTATGCAACCGATTGCAAGAACGGTTTGCTGCAGCGCGGTATTCTGAAATCCACGCATTGACGCCATAAAATCCAGATATATTTTCGATTGCGAAACTGCTGCAGCACGATATGCAATCGATTGCATTAATTTTCATTCCAGTGAATAATGGCGCATCTGCTCAATAATGCAGCAGAGCAAAACGACAACACCTGGAGACCACCATGATTCAACGCACCCCCAAACTGGGCGGCATCGCCGCCGCTGTCGCGATCGCCATGCTGCACCTGGGCGCCCACGCACAAGACACCACTGCCGCCACGCCTGCCCCGGCCGCCCAGCCGGACGGCCTGAACATGGAGCGCGTGGTCGTCACCGGCACCACCCTCGGCTCGTCGAAAATGAAATCGAGCGTCTCGATCAGTACGCTGGAAGGCGACACCATCCAGAACGCCGCCCCGCTGAGCGCTGCCGAAGTGCTGCGCTCGGTGCCTGGCGTGCGCGCCGAATCGTCGGGCGGCGAAGGCAATGCCAACATCACCGTGCGTGGCGTTCCGGTCTCGGCCGGCGGCGCGCGCTACGTGCAGATCCAGGAAGACGGCCTGCCGGTGCTGCAGTTCGGCGACATCAACTTCACCACGCCCGACAGTTTCGTCAAGATCGACAGCACGCTCGACCACCTGGAAGTGGTGCGCGGCGGCTCGGCGTCCACGCTGGCCACCAATGCCCCGGGCGGCATCATCAACTTCATCACCAAGACCGGCGAAGAGCAGGGCGGCAAGATCGCCATCAGCCGCGGCCTCGGCTACGATGAAACCCGCTACGACTTCAGCTACGGCGCACCGATCTCGGACAAGACCCGTTTCTTCATCGGCGGTAACTACCGCACCGGCGAAGGCGTGCGCGACACCGGCATGAGCACCGCCAGCGGCGGCCAGATCCGCGGCAACATCACCCACGAACTCGACAACGGCTTCATCCGCCTGTCGTTCAAGCACCTCGACGACAAGAGCCCGACCGCGCTGCCGGTGCCGGTCAGCGTGAACAACCAGCACATCAGCGAAATCCCGGGCATCGATCCGCGCACGGTCAGCTTCTACTCGCCGTACTGGACCCGCGACATCGTGCTGAGCAAGAACAACACGCCAGTCTCGACCGACATCAACGATGGCCTGCACGTCAAGAGCAATACCGTCGGCCTGGAGGGCTCGTTCAAGCTCGGCGACGGCTGGACCCTGTCCAACAACTTCCGCACGGCCGACAACAGCGGCCGCTTTGCCGGCGTCTTTGCCGGCAACAACGGCACGGTGGGCAATTACACCTACGCCACCGGCCCGAACCGCGGCCAGGCGTACAACGGCCGCGCCTTCTCGGCCGTGGTGTTCAACACCTCGATCGACGACGCCGGCAATACCCTGAACGACACCAAGCTGTCGAAAACCTTCCAGTTGGGCGGCGGCGCCAAGCTGACCACCACGGCCGGCCTGTACCTGTCGAACCAGAAACTGGCGCTGACCTGGAACTTCAACGAGTACCTGATGCAGGCCACCGGCGACAAGCCGGCGCTGCTGTCGAACGCCACCACCACCAGCGCCACGCCCGGCCTGGTCGGCCCGGCCTTCGGCGGCTGCTGCTCGCGCGCGGTGGACATGGAATACAAGACCACGTCGCCGTACCTGAACGTCGGTTACGAAGTCGGCCCGGTCAACCTCGACGCCAGCGTGCGCCGCGATAACCAGAAAGCCAACGGCACCGCCAACCAGGCCTCGGCCAGCACGTCGCCGAACGCGGTCAACGGCCTGCTGTACAACCCGGCCACCGAACAGATGGTCAACTACAAGGTCGAGCACACCTCGTACTCGGTGGGCGGCAACTACCGCATCACCGGCAATCTGGCCGCGTTTGCCCGCGTCAGCGACGGCGTGGCCTTCAATGCCGACCGCATCCTGTTCGGCACCCCGCTCGACGGCACGGCGCCGATCAACATCAACACCGTCAAGCAGTACGAGGGCGGCGTGAAATGGCGCAGCGGCGGCGTGAGCACCTTCGTCACCCTGTTCCAGGCCAAGACCGACGAGAGCAACTACGAAGCGACCACCCAGCGCAGCACGTCGAACAAGTACGACGCCAAGGGCGTGGAACTGGAAGGCGCATACAGCCTGGGCGACTTCCGCATCACCGGCGGCGCCACCTACACCCACGCCAAGATCACCGGCACCGCAGCGGCGGACGTGGCCAACATCGGCAATACCCCGCGCCGCCAGGCCAAGTGGATCTACCAGGTGGCGCCGAGCTACACCATCGGCGACGCCACCGTCGGCGCCAGCGTGGTGGGCACCGGCAAATCGTGGGGCGACGATGCGCACACCATCATCATGCCGTCGTATGCGATCGTGAACGCCTTCGTGAACTACCGCGTGACCGAAAAGGCGACGGTGGCCCTGAGCGCCAACAACCTGTTCAACAAGATCGGTTACACCGAGATCGAAGGCGACGGCCATGCCGCACGCTCGGTCACCGGCCGCGCCGTCAAGGCCACCGTATCGTACGCGTTCTAACCGATTATTCCGACCATGGCCTTTGATGTTTTTGCCGACCGCCTGCTGGCGGTCCTCCCCGAGCCACTGCGCGCACCGGCGGCGCAGCGCCTGGCCGCCAGCGGTCCGGTGCTGCACCGTCTGCTGACCGGCCTGTATGGCGGGCGCTGTGGCGCAGCAGGTTTCGATGCCTGGTTCGGCGGCCTGATGGCCGACCTGGGCCGGCTGCACGCCCAGCGCTCGCCCGCACTGCACGCGCTCGACGCCGAGCGCGCCGCCAACCCCGACTGGTTCCTCGACCAGCGCATGCTCGGCTATTGCACCTATGTGCAGAAGTTCGGCGGCGATCTGGCCGGCGTGGCGCGGCGCATCCCCTACCTGCAGGAGCTGGGGGTGACCTATCTGCACCTGCTGCCGTTCCTGCGCCCGCGCGCCGGCGAAAACGATGGCGGCTTTGCCGTCACCAGTTTCGACGAGGTCGATCCTGCGCTCGGCAGCAATGCCGACCTGGAAGCGCTGACCGCGCAGCTGCGCGGCGCCGGCGTGAGCCTGTGCTCGGACCTGATCCTCAACCACGTGGCCGACGACCATGCGTGGGCGCTGGCCGCCAAGGCCGGCGACGCCGCTGCGCGCGCGCGTTTCCACGTGTTCCCGGACCGCGAACTGCCGGACCGCCACGAGCGCACGCTGGGCCAGGTGTTCCCGCAGGTGGCACCCGGTAACTTCACGTATGTCGACGCGGTCCAGGGCTGGGTGTGGACCACGTTCTACCCGTACCAGTGGGACCTGAACTGGTCGAACCCGGACGTGTTTGCCGAGATGGCGGCCGTGATGCTGCGCCTGGCCAATCGCGGCATCGAAGCGTTCCGCCTCGACTCCACCGCCTTCCTGTGGAAGCGCGAAGGCACCAACAGCATGAACCAGCCCGAGGCGCACCAGCTGCTGCAGGCGCTGCGCGCCATCGTCGACATCGTCGCGCCGGGCGTGCTGCTGAAAGCCGAAGCGATCGTGCCCACGCGCGAGCTGCCGGCGTACCTGGGCAGCGCCGAGGCGCCCGAGTGCCATATCGCCTACCACAGCAGCCTGATGGCGGCCGGCTGGGTGGCGCTGGCCGAACAGGATACCGAGGTGCTGCGCGCCGTGGTGCGCAACACGCCGCCGCTGCCGCGCGCGGCGACCTGGCTCAGTTATGTGCGCTGCCACGACGACATCGGCTGGAACGTGCTGCGCGCCGAAGCGGGCGAGGACAGCGCCGCCAGGCTGTCGAGCGCCTCGCGCTTCTTTGCCGGCGTCACACCCGGCAGCTATGCGCGCGGCGCCATCTTCCAGAGCACCGATCCCAACGCGGCGCACGGCAGCAACGGCATGGCCGCTTCGCTGACCGGCCTGCAGACGGCCAGCACCGACGAAGCGCGCGCGCTGGCGCTGCGCCGCATGCTGCTGCTGCACGGCGTGGCGCTGAGCTTTGGCGCGCTGCCGGTGCTGTACATGGGCGACGAGCTGGCCATGCTCAACGACGAGAGCTACCTGGCCCGTCCCGAGCACGCGATGGACAGCCGCTGGCTGCACCGCCCCGTGTTCGACGAGGCGCGCTGGGCGCATCGCCACGACGCCGGCACCACCGAGGGCGCGATGTACGAAGGACTGGCGCAGCTGATCCGCGTGCGCCGCGCGCACGACGCCCTCGCTGCCGGCGCCCCGCGCACCCTGCTGGCCGACGCGCCGGCCGGCTTGCTGGCGCTCATGCGCGGCGAACGCCTGCTCACCGTGTTCAATTTCTCGGACGCGCCGCAGCAGCTCGCGCTCGACGGCGCGTGGCGCGATTGCGCGGCCATCGAGCAGCGTGCCGACGCTACCGGCGTGCAGGGCGTGCTGACCATCGCGCCGTATGCGATGCATTGGCTGGTGCGCGCATAATCGCAAACCGGTCGCATACCGGTCGCATACCAGCCGGCAAGGCTGGATTCATCAGCCCGCGCAGGCGTCCAGCATCGCCGGCCGGGCAAGGAGACAAGCATGAAGCAACAAACGATCGCCGTCTTCGGCGAATCGCTGGTGGACGATTTTCTTACCGAGCAGGTAGTGGGCGGCGCCCCGTTCAACGTGGCGCGCAACCTGGCCGCCTTCGGCGTGGCCACGCTGATGGTGACCCGCATCGGCGCAGACCAGCACGGCGCGCTGATACGACGCGAGTTCGAACGCTTCGGCATGAGCCAGGCCGGCCTGCAGACCGATGGCGTCAAGGCCACCGGCCGCGTGGTGGTCGAGCGTAACGACGACGGCCACGGCGGCGTCGGCCACCGCTTCATCATCCTGCCCGACCAGGCTTACGATTACGTGGACGCTGTGCCGGCCCTGGCCGCACTGGCGCAGGCGGCGCCGGCGGTGCTGTATTTCGGCACCATGGCCCAGCGCGCCGCGTGCTCGCGCGCCACCGTGCGCGCCCTGCTCGACGCCTCGCCGGCGCAGCGCTACCTGGACCTGAATGTGCGCGATGGCCAGGTGACCGAGCGCTGCGCGTTCGAGTCGCTGCACCTGGCCGACATCGTCAAGGTCAACGAGGAGGAGCTCAAGGACCTGTTCAAGTGGTACACCCACACCCAGCCCGGCACCCGCTCGGTCGACAGCCGTGAAATGGCCGACGCCTGCCTGGCCCTGATGCGCACCTTCAGCCTGCAGACGCTGATCGTCACGCTCGGCGAACGGGGCGCCATGGTGTTCGAGGCCGACGGCACCGTCACCCTCAACCAGGAATGCCATGCACCGGCGCACATCGTCGATACCGTCGGCGCCGGCGACGCGTTTTCCGCCGTGTTCCTGTATGGCCGGGCGCAAGGCTGGCCGCTGCCACTGACGCTGGCGCGCGCCAATGCATTTGCCGGCGCCATCTGCGGCGTGGCCGGCGCCGTGCCCGACGACATCGGCTTTTACGCGCCGTGGCTGGCGGCGTGGCAGGCCGGGGCGGTGCTGCCGCAGTCCACGATGGCCGGAGCAGCCGCATGAAGCCGCAGCTGTCGTTCTGGCAGATCGTCAACATGAACATCGGATTCTTCGGAATCCAGTTCAGCTTTGGGCTGCAGCAGAGCAGCATGAGCCCGATCTACAAGTACCTGGGCGCGGACGAAGCGAGCCTGCCTTACCTGTGGCTGGCCGGCCCGATGACGGGCCTGCTGGTGCAGCCGCTGATCGGCGCCATGAGCGACCGCACCGTCACGCGCTGGGGCCGGCGCACGCCGTATTTCCTGATCGGCGCCATCCTGTGCAGCCTGGGCCTGCTGGCGATGCCGTTCAGTCCCACCCTGTGGATGGCCGCCAGCCTGCTGTGGATACTGGACGCCGCCAACAACGTCACGATGGAGCCGTACCGCGCGTTTGTCTCCGACAAGCTGGCGCCCAAGCAGCATTCGCTGGGCTTCCTGACGCAAAGCGCGTTCACGGGACTGGGACAGACGCTGGCCTATCTGACGCCGTCGCTGCTGGTCTGGATGGGCATGAACAAGGATGCCGTCAACAGCAGCCATATTCCGCACATCGTGATTGCCGCCTTCCTGATCGGCGCCGTGTTCTCGATCACGTCGGTGCTGTGGACGCTCAAGACCACGCCCGAGCATCCGTTGACGCCGGCCGAACTGGCCGCAATCCGCGCCCGCCCCACCGGATGGCGCCATACGCTGGCCGACATCGTGGTGGCCGTGCGCGAGATGCCGCCCACCATGCGCCAGCTGGCGTGGGTCAAGCTGTTCCAGTGGTACGCGATGTTCTGCTACTGGCAGTACATCATGCTGTCGCTCTCGACCACCTTGTACGGCACCACCGACCAGGCCTCGCAGGGCTTTCGCGACGCCGGTCTGCTGGCCGGGCAGGTGGGGGCGTTCTACAACTTCATCGCCTTTGTCGGCGCGCTGGCGCTGGTGCCGTTTACGCGCCGCTATGGCCCCAAACTGACCCACAGCGTGTGCCTGACGCTGGCCGGCCTGGCCATGCTGAGCATCCCGTCGATCCATTCCGAGGCGCTGCTGTTCGTGCCGATGGTCGGCATCGGCCTGGCGTGGGCCAGTATCATGGGCAATCCGTACGTGATGCTGGCCGGCTGTGTGCCGCCCGAGCGCACCGGTGTCTACATGGGCATCTTCAATATGTTCATCGTGCTGCCGATGATCATCCAGATCTTCACGCTGCCGCTGTACTACCGCAGCCTGTTGGGCGGCAATCCGGAAAACGTGATCCGCCTGGCCGGCGGGCTGATGCTGTGCGGTGCGCTGGCCGTGCTGTTCGTGAAAATGAAAAAGCCGCAGGGGGAGCTCGCTCCCGCTGCGGCCTGAAGCAAACTGCCCGATACGTCGGGCAGTTTTTTTTATTCGCTGTGCATCTGGCTTTGCAGGTAGTTCTGGATGCCGACCTTGGCGATCAGGTCTTGCTGGGTTTCCAGCCACTCGATGTGTTCTTCGGTGTCTTCCAGGATCAGCAGCAGCAGGTCGCGCGAGACATAGTCGCCGGCCTTCTCGGCGGTGGCAATGCCTTGCTTGACCGTGATCTGCGCGCCTTTTTCCAGCGTCAGGTCGCAGCCGATCATTTCCTCGGTGTTCTCGCCGATCATGATCTTGTGCATGGCCTGCAGGTTCGGCAGGCCGTCGAGCATCAGGATACGGTCGATCAGCTTGTCGGCGTGCTTCATTTCGCCGATCGATTCTTCGTATTCTTTCTTGGCGATCTTTTCCAGGCCCCAGTGGCGGTACATGCGCGCGTGCAGGAAGTACTGGTTGATTGCGGTCAGTTCGTTGGTCAGCTGTGCGTTCAGCAAGCGGATGACTTCGGCGTCGCCCTTCATATGCGGCTCTCTCGGTTAGTTGCGAATGCCCGCATTCTGCCACGAAATGGTATGGCCATGTGCAGTTAATTTCGCTCAACTGCATCAAAAGCGACTTTAATTGCGCGTAACGAGATCGTTGAAAAGAATGAGAACAATTAGCATGCGCAATCTCCGCGTGCCGTTGGGCGGCGCGCCTGTGCCGCGTGTGTGAAGCAGCCAACCTTGTGTGGCTGCGGTCGGCGCTAGTATGGATGTTCCAACTATTTACCCCTACAGGAGCGCTCCATGGATTCGATCAACGCCAACCAGCCGGAACACAACCACGAAGACCTGACCGCGCAAGACGCGATCAAGAAAATCCGCGACCTGGTCGACAGCACGCCCGAGTGCTTCTTCTGCACCAGCGACGTTGGCGGCGGTCCCGGCGACGCCCGCCCGATGCACGCGATGCAGGTCGACGAGCAGGGCAACCTGTGGTTCTTCAGCGCCAGCGACAGCCTGAAAAACAAGGAACTGGCAGCCGATCCGTCGGCCACGCTGTACTTCCAGGGCGCCTCGCACGAGTTCCTGCACCTCGAGGGCGTTGCCACCGTGCTGCGCGATCCGGTCAAGCAAAAGGAGCTGTGGAACTTCACGCTGAAGACCTGGTTCACCGAAGGCGAGGACGATCCGCGCATCACGCTGATCAAGTTCGCACCGACCTATGGCTACTACTGGGACACCAAGCACGGACGTGCGGTGGCAGGCGTCAAAATGCTGGTGGGAGCCGTGATCGGCAAGACGCTCGATGATTCGATCGAAGGCCGCCTCGATCTGTAAACACGCTTTAAAAGGCCGCAGCATCGCTGCGGCAATCATCTTGGCGTTTAGCCGAGCTGGAAATTGATCGGGACCAGCGCGTACACGGGGATGGCCTTGCCATCGTCGATATAGGGCTTGTACAGCGCGCGCAGCACGGCCTGGCGGCCGGCTTCGTCGAGATTGCTGGAGCCCGACGATTTCTGGATCACGACCTGCTCGGCTTCGCCCTTCACGTTGATCAGCACGCGCAGCAGCACGACACCGGTTTCGCCGAGGCGGCGGGCGATGCTCGGGTATACCACTTGCGGTGGCCGCAGATACTCGGCGCCGTGGACGGTTTTCGGTGCAGCAGGCGCCGGTGGCGGTACGGGAGCGGGAGCGGTTACCGGAGCCGATGCGACGGGCGGCGCGGGTTCGGCATTGCGCGGCGCCGGCGGCGCGACCGTGATGGTCGGCTGCGTTTGCGGTGTCGGCTGCAGCGGCAGCACCGGCATCGCCGGAATGAATTGCGGTACCTGCACCACGACCGGCACCGTCTTCGGTGGCGGTGGCGGTGGCGGTGGCGGCTGGAGCGGCTCGGGCGACGCCACGAAGCTGACCGTCACGACTTGCGGTATCACGGCCTGCGCCACCTGGTGCAGCATGCCGTTCGCCATCATCCAGAACAATATGCCATGCACGGCGCCGATCGCGACCAGGGGTGCGGCCTTGCGTCCGCGCTCGCGCCATAAGCGCTTGGCGGACGCGCCCGCGCCAGAACGCAGGCCGAAGCGCAGGCTGGAACCATCCAGGGACAACGCGCTGGCGGTCCGCTCGTACGACATCGTATTCATGACTTAGCTGGTAAACACCGGACGCTTGAGTACGGTTTCCTCGATGGCGGCGGTTGGCGTGCTGGTCAGGTGCTTGGTCAGGATATCTTCAGCGCAGCTCAGGCACTGGCCGCAGCAGGTGGCCACGCCGAGATCGCGGCGCAGTTCTTCCATGGTCGTGATCCCCAATTCCATGGCTTGACGGATTTCACGATCAGAGATGTTGTTGCAGACACATACAATCATTGAGGCACCTTCTGGCTAGGCTCGTACTGCTAAACGCTACGTGCGGCGGGTGGGCAGGTCGATCGCATTGAACTTGAACAATGTTGCTGTCTGCTTAATGCGAATCATTATCATTCTTCGTATACTGCCTCAGTTCTATTGGACTTGCAAGCCTAAATGGTAGTCATTCGCATTAACGCATATCATGCTAGTATCCTGTCTTTGCCGCTCTACTAGTCTGTTGCGTGCAGCCCACGACAGCGCCCGACAGACCTCAGCCTGGATTTTGCATATGACGCACGCTGTTCCCCGCCTTACCCTCGACGCGCTCGCTGTCGGCGTTGCCGCCACCGTCACCGAGGTCGCCCGCGGCGATGTCGCCGAAGATGGCGTGTCGCTGTCGCGCCGCCTGATGGAACTGGGTTTCGTGCCCGGCGAAAAAGTCCGCCTGCTCAAGCGCGGCATGCCCGGCGGCGAACCGCTGGCCATCCGGGTCGGCAACTCGACGTTCGCCTTGCGCCGCTTCGAAGCAGCGCTGATTTCGATTCAACCGGAATAGTTCACCATGGGTGTCGTCGACAAAGCGGTGCATAACTCTCCCGCCAACGCCCTGCCGCCGGTGGTGGCGCTGCTGGGCAATCCCAACTGCGGCAAGACCGCGCTGTTCAACCGTCTCACCGGCGCGCGCCAGAAGGTGGCCAACTATGCCGGCGTGACCATCGAGCGCAAGGAAGGCGCGTTCAACACGCAGGCGAGCCACACCTTCCGTGTGCTGGACCTGCCGGGCGCCTACAGCCTCACCGCCCATACGCCCGATGAAGCGATCACGCGCGACGTGGTGGCCGGTCTGCGCCGGGGCGATGCTGCGCCCGACGTGCTGGTCTGCGTGGTCAACGCCACCAACCTGCGCCTGAACCTGCGCCTGGTGCTCGAAGTGCAGCGCCTTGGCCTGCCCATGCTGCTGGCGCTGAACATGGTCGACGTGGCCAGAAAGCGCGGCATCGTGATCGACACCGCGCGCCTGTCGCAGGAACTGGGCATGCCGGTGGTGGAAACCGTGGCCGTGCAGCCGGGCGGCGAAAAGGCGCTGATCGCCGCGCTCGACGCCATGCTGCCGCTGCCGCAGGTGGTCACCAAGCCGCTGTCCGCGATCGACGCCGTGTCGGTGGAAGAGACGCAGCGCGAAGTGCGCCGCATCATCGCCGCCGCCGTCAGCGGCGACGACGAGACATCGTCCACGTCGGAGAAGATCGACAGCGTGGTGCTGCACCCGCTGGCCGGTCCGGTGATCCTGGCGGTGCTGATGTTCTTCGTGTTCCAGGCCGTGTTCAGCTGGGCCGCGACCCCGATGGAAATGATCACCCACGCCTTCGAGCAGCTGGGCGGGGTGCTGGGCGCCTACGTGCCCGAAGGCCATTTGCGCAGCCTGCTGGTCGACGGCATCGTCGGCGGTGTCGGCGGGGTGCTGGTGTTCCTGCCGCAGATCCTGATCCTGTTCTTCTTCATCCTGATCCTGGAGGACTGCGGCTACCTGCCGCGCGCCGCCTTCCTGCTCGACCGCCTGATGGGCGGTGTGGGCCTGTCGGGCCGCGCCTTCATTCCGCTGCTTTCGAGCTTTGCCTGCGCGATTCCGGGCGTGATGGCCGCGCGCACCATCCAGAACCGGCGCGACCGCTTCGTCACCATCATGATCGCGCCCCTGATGACGTGCTCCGCGCGCCTGCCCGTGTACGCGCTGGTGATCGCCGCCTTCATTCCGAACCGCGACGTGGCCGGCATCATGAACCTGCAAGGCCTGGTGCTGTTCATCCTGTACGTGGCCGGCATCGTGTCGGCCATGCTGGTGGCCTACGTCATGAAACGCACGATGGGCGGCAAGGGCAAGCATCCGTTGATGATGGAGCTGCCGGCCTACCACCTGCCGCACCTGCGCAACCTGGCGCTGGGCCTGTGGGAGCGCGCCAAGATATTCGTCACCCGGGTCGGCACCATCATCCTCAGCCTGACCATTCTGCTGTGGGCACTGAGTTCGTTCCCGGACGCGCCCGAAGGCGCGACCCAGCCGGCCATCTATTACAGCGTGGCGGGCATCATCGGCCGTGGTCTCGAATACATCTTTGCGCCGATCGGTTTCAACTGGCAGATCTGCATCGCCCTGGTGCCCGGCATGGCCGCGCGCGAAGTGGCGGTCGGTGCGCTGGGCACCGTGTATGCGATGTCGCAGACCGGCGACGAGCTGGCCAACTCGCTGGCGCCGGTGCTGGCCGCCAGCTGGAGTTTGCCGACCGCGCTGGCGCTGCTGGCGTGGTTCGTGTTTGCGCCGCAGTGCCTGGCGACCCTGAGCACGGTGCGCCGCGAAACCAACAGCGTGCGCGCAGCCTGGTTCATGGCCGGCTACCTGTTTGCGCTGGCGTACGTGGCAGCGTTCCTGACGTTCCGTATTTCCACCGCCCTGATCGGAGGCTGATATGTGGCAGAACCTCATCGTGGCAGCGATCGTGGCAGCGGCGCTGCTGCACTTTTGCACCAAGTACCTGCCGGCCGCCTGGCGCCGCCAGATCGTGTTCTGGCTCGCGCGCCGTGGCGTCGACCAGGACAAGGCTGCGGCCTTGTTCAAGACCACGCCCGACTGCGGCAGCGGCTGCGGCGCGTGCGGTTCGTGCGGCACCGACAGCAAGGCGCCGGCGGCGGCATCGGGCGACGCTGGTTCGGCGCCGCTCAAACGGGTGATTCCGCTGCGCGTGCAGCGCTGATTTCAGCGGGCCGCTGCGGCCAGCGGCCAACGATGCTAAGCTGGCGTCTCGCGGCACCGCCGTTTTCTCCCGGGACTCTCCATGATCGTCGTTCACCACCTCAATAATTCACGTTCGCAGCGCGTGCTCTGGCTGCTCGAAGAGCTGGGGCTCGACTACGAGATCGTGCGCTACCAGCGCAACGCCCAGACCATGCTGGCGCCGCCCGAACTGCGCGCCATCCACCCGCTGGGCAAGTCGCCGGTCATCGTCGATAACGGCATCGTGGTGGCCGAATCGGGCGCCATCGTCGAATACCTGGTGAGCACGTATGGCAACGGCCGCCTGCGACCGCCGGCCGGCACCGAAGACTGCCGCCGCTGGACCTATTTCCTCCACTATGCCGAAGGCTCGGCCATGGCGCCATTGCTGATGAAGCTGGTGTTCGACCGGGTGGAAACCAGCCCGGCACCGTTCTTCGTCAAGCCGGTCGCACGCGGCGTCGCGCGCAAGGTCAAGGGCAGCTACCTCGAACCGCAGATCGCCACCCATCTCGATTTTCTCGAAGCCGAACTGGGCAAGGCGCCGTGGTTCGCCGGCGCCGACTTCACTGCCGCCGATATCCAGATGAGCTTTCCGCTGGAAGCGGCCGAAGCAAGAGCTGGCCTCGACAGCAGCCGCCCACGGCTGATGCACTTCCTCGAGCGCATCCACGCGCGCCCAGCCTACCGCCGCGCGATCGAGCGGGGCGGGGAATATGCGTTGCTGAAATGAGTTACCAGATGGTGTGAACGTGGGGCTAGGCGCGGATCTTGCGGTCCACGGTGACGAGGGGGATATTCATCGTCATTGCCGTGGCGACGATGATGCGGTCGGCAGGGTCCTGGTGCAGGCCGGCAGGCAGCTCGATGGGGGCGACAGCGATATTGGCATCGACTGGGACGAACAAGGTACATCCCAGCGCCTCGATCACGCTGATCCACTTCGCCACATTGCACGATAGCTTGAGCCGGTGACGTTTCACCAGCAGAGCAATTTCCCAAAAAGAAAATGCAGAGACAGCAATCATGCCTGCCCGTTCCTCATCGGCGATGGCTGTTTGCGCGCGCTGCGATAACCTGGTGTCAGCTTCGCGCCACCAGATCAGCGCATGTGTATCGAGCAGAATCATTTAAATGGCGCGTAGCCATCTGCTTCGATCGGAGAAACGATATCTCCCTCGTAGACGACCGAGCTTTTTAAGGTGTCGCTGGCCGGCACCGGCCCCAGGTCATGGTATTTGAGTTCCATCCGCACGCGCCGCCCCTCGATAACGAGCAGGGTGCCGCCGTGTTCCTTTGCGCGGCGATGAAGTTCGGGCGCAAGCCGGTCGAATTCATCGAGCGACATGGTGGCGTACTTGGTGGTTTTCCACTGTGGCGCGTGGTCTTCAGGTGCGTTCATGATCAACTCCCGTAGCTGGTGACATTGATCTTACGCTAACGGAGGAAGACTTCAAGCAAGCGCCACCGCACATCGCTCGGGTAGAATGGCGGCTTCACCAAGTAGCCCGGACGATGTTTAACATGGGTAGACTCCTCGCCATCGACGGCCTCAATATCGTGCGCCGCGTCTATGAAGCCAGCCCCGAACCCGACAGCACGGAAAAAGCCGACATCGCGCTGCGCCATGCGCTGTCGTCGCTGCGCAACCTGATCAACGACCACCAGCCCACCCACATCCTGCCGGCCTTCGATTTTGGCGGACGCACCTGGCGCCATGAGCTGTTTGCCGGCTACCGCGAAGGCCGCGCGCCGATGCCCGAGCCGCTGCGCGCAGCGCTGCCGGCGTTTTACGACCGGTTGCGCGCCACCGGCCTGCATGTCGTGTGCGTGCCTGGCGTGGAGGCCGACGACGTGATCGGCACCGTGGTGCTGCGCTGGCTGGCCGACAGCCGCGGCGACGCCACCATCGCCAGCACCGACAAGGATTTGCATGGCCTGATCGCCCATGGCGCCCGCGTCTGGGACCACTTCAAGGGCGAGTGGCACGATCAGGCCTGGGTCGAACGCAAGTGGGGCGTGCCGCCCGAGCAACTGCCCGACCTGCTGGCGCTGATGGGCGATGTCACCGATGCGATTCCGGGCGTGTCGAAAGTCGGCGTCAAAACCGCCGCCCGGTTGTTGCGTACATACGGCACGCTGGACGCCATCATGGCCGGCGCCGGCATCCTTAAAGATTCTCTGGGTGAAACTTTACGAAAAGAACGTGAAATGCTGTATCTTTCTCGACAGTTGGTCGAACTGAAAACCGACGTGCGCGTGGGGGTGACCTGGAATATGCTGGCTTGGGAGCAGTTTTAAGATGTTAAAAGCAATTATTATCGATTCGAGCGCGGTCGCGCGCGGTCTGCTCAACACGGTGTTGCTCGATGGCGGCTACGACGTGGCCGGCCAGGCCCACACCTGCGCGGCCGGTATCGCCTTGATGATCAAGCACAATCCGCACATCGTCTGCATCGCGCTGGAACAGCTGGAAAGCGATCTCGACGGCATGCGCGAGATCAAGGCCAAGTGGCCCAAGGCGCTGGTGTTCGTGGTGTCGAGCCAGCTCGATGCCGCGACCATCCAGTCTTCGCACGCGCTGGGCGTCAGCGGTTTTATCGTCAAGCCGTTCAAGGCCGACACGGTCCTCAACACCATCCGCAACGTGGTCATCGCGATGGTCAAACGCCAGCGCGCCGCCATGGCCGCCAGCGCCCCCAAACCCGAAGAAGGCAGCGCCGAAGCACCAGCAGAGTAAGAGGGCGCAACAAAGCCGCTTGAGCGCGGTCAGCGCAATGCGCAGCGCCGCAGGCAGTGCGTCTGCACCACCAGGCGCCGCGAAACCGTTACAGCGAGAGGCCGCTTGAGCGCGGTCAGGGCGAGGCGCAGCGCCGCAGGCAGCGCATCCGCACGACCCGGCGCTGCGAAGCCGTCACAGCGAGAGGTCGCTTGAGCGCGGTTAGCGCAAGGCGCAGCGCCGCAGACAGTGCGTCTGCACGACCAGGCGCCGCGAAGCCGCCACAGCGAGAGGCTGCTTGAGCGCGGTCAGGGCGAGGCGCAGCGCCGCAGGCAGTGCTATCTGCACGACCAGGCGCTGCAACGAAGCCCTGGCCGCGCTCAAGCGGCCGCTAAGCGATGATGCCGCCGCCGAGGCAGACGTCGCCATCATACAAAACCGCCGACTGCCCCGGCGTGACCGCCCATTGTGGTTCCATGAAGCGCAGCGCGAAATCGGCGTCGCCCTCGGGCGCAATGTCACAGGCGACATCGGCCTGGCGATAGCGGGTCTTGGCCGACAGCGCGCGCGGGGCGGGTGCCGTGCCGGCGATCCAGCTGGCCTGGTCGGCGCGCAGCGTGGACGACAGCAGCCACGGATGGTCGTGGCCCTGGACGATGTACAGCGTATTCTCGGCCACGTCCTTGCGCGCCACGTACCAGGCGTCGCTGCTGCCGTCGGGGTTCTTGTACGCCTTCATGCCACCGACGCCGATGCCCTTGCGCTGGCCTAGCGTGTAGAACGAAAGGCCCACGTGTTCGCCGACCACCTTGCCGTCCGGGGTCTTCATCGGGCCCGGCTTGTACGACAGGTAGCGGTTCAGGAATTCGCGGAACGGGCGTTCGCCGATGAAGCAGATGCCGGTCGAATCCTTCTTGGCGGCGTTGGGCAGCGCCAGTTTTTCGGCGATCTGGCGCACTTCCGTTTTCGGGATTTCGCCGAGCGGAAACAGGGTGCGCGACAACTGCGCCTGGTTCAGCCGGTGCAGGAAGTAGCTCTGGTCCTTGGTGTGATCGACGGCCTTGAGCAGTTCGAAGCTGCCGCCGTTCTGGCGTACGCGCGCATAGTGGCCGGTGGCGATCAGGTCCGCGCCCAGGTGCATGGCATGGTCGAGAAAGGCCTTGAACTTGATTTCGGCATTGCACAGCACATCGGGGTTCGGCGTGCGGCCGGCCTGGTATTCGCGCAGGAAGTCGGCAAACACGCGGTCCTTGTATTCGGCCGCGAAGTTGACCGCCTCGATGTCCACGCCGATCACGTCGGCCACGCTGGCCGCGTCGATCCAGTCCTGGCGCGTCGAGCAGTATTCGGAGTCGTCGTCGTCTTCCCAGTTCTTCATGAACAGGCCCACCACGTCGTAGCCCTGCTCCTTGAGCATCCACGCCGCGACCGAGGAATCGACTCCGCCCGACATACCGATCACGACTTTTTTCTTGCTCATTGCTTCTGTCCTTGTTTAGCCTACAACGGTGCTGACCGCCTCTTTATAGACCGAGGCGTGGGTCTGTATCAGTTCCAGCGGGGCGCGGATGCCGGCCAGGTATTCGTCCACGCATTGCAGCACGGTGGGGCTGCGATGGCGGTCGGCGCAGGCGGCCAGTTCGTCGCGCGTGAGCCACATGGTGCGCAGGATGCCCTCGTCGAGCGGGCGGTCGTGCTGCTGGCCCGGCACGCCGCAGAAGGTGAAGCGCAAATACGTCACTTCCTCGCCGGTGCGGTTGGACAGGTAGCGCGACATATACATGCCCACCAGCGCGGTCGGCGTGAAGTCGTACGCGGTTTCCTCCAGCGTCTCGCGGATCACGGCCTGCTGCAGCGACTCGTAAGGATCGAGGTGGCCGGCAGGCTGGTTGATGCGGATGCCGTCGCTGGTCTCTTCTTCGATCAGCAGGAATTTGCCGTCCTTTTCGACGATGGCGGCAACAGTCACAGAGGGTTTCCAGATACGCGGCATGAGTCATCCTTGAAAAGAGCCGACATTTTATCCTGTTCCGCCGGTTTGGTTTGAAACCGCCGTTGCTAAAACCAGCAAATACTTTGAACTTCCGCAACGTTTCACTGGATAAAGGATGTCAGATAGCCGCTTTTGCGCAAAAAACCGTGTTAGATTGCCTGACCACACAGGTTGTCAGTTTTATAGCTAGTCAGTTATTCAACGGGGGCACCATGAGAATAGGCGTACCGGCCGAGACACGGCCCGGCGAAACACGGGTGGCGGCAACGCCCGAAACCATCAAGAAGCTGGCAGCGAAACACCAGCTGATCGTGCAGGCAGGGGCCGGACTGGCCGCTTCGATCACCGACGAGGCCTATGCCGCCGCCGGCGCGCGGATCGCCGGCGCCGCCGAGGCGTTTGGCGCCGACGTCGTGCTCAAGGTGCGCGCGCCCGATGACGGCGAGCGCGCGCTGCTCCAGCCCGGCGCGGTCGTCATCGGCATGCTCAACCCTTTCGATGCGGCCAACAACGCCGCCATGGCCGGCGCCGGCCTGCGCGCGCTGGCGCTGGAAGCGGTGCCGCGCATCACGCGCGCGCAGTCGATGGACGTGCTGTCGTCGCAAGCCAATATCGCCGGCTACAAGGCGGTGATGATCGCCGCGAACACCTACCAGCGCTTCATGCCGATGCTGATGACGGCGGCCGGCACGGTCAAGGCAGCGCGGGTGCTGATCATGGGCGTGGGCGTGGCAGGCCTGCAGGCGATTGCCACGGCCAAGCGCCTGGGCGCCGTGATCGAGGCGTCCGACGTGCGGCCACCGGTGAAAGAGCAGGTGGAGTCGCTCGGCGCCAAGTTCATCGACGTGCCCTTCCTCACCGACGAGGAGCGCGCCATCGCCCAGGGCACGGGCGGCTACGCGCGGCCGATGCCGCCGGACTGGATGGCGCGCCAGGCGCAACTGGTCCACGAACGGGCCAGGCTGGCCGACATCATCATCACCACCGCGCTGATCCCGGGTCGCCCGGCGCCGGTGCTGATTTCGGAGGACACGGTGAAGGCCATGAAACCGGGCTCGGTGATCGTCGACCTGGCCGTGTCCCAGGGCGGCAACTGTCCGCTGTCGGAGCTGAACAAGACCGTGATCAAACACGGCGTGCACATCGTCGGCGAACCCGACCTGGCCACGCTGGTGGCGGCCGACGCCTCGGCGCTGTACGCGCGCAATGTGCTCGACTTCCTCAAGCTGATCATCGACAAGGACGACCAGCTGGTCATCGACCGCGAGGACGAGATCATCAAGGCCACGCTGCTGTGCGCGGACGGCCAACTGCTACGACCATAACAAGGGGACACGCCATGGAAGTGAGCCACACCATCATCAACCTGATCATCTTCGTGCTGGCCATCTACGTCGGCTACCACGTGGTCTGGACCGTGACGCCGGCGCTGCACACGCCGCTCATGGCGGTCACCAACGCCGTCTCGGCCATCATCATCGTCGGCGCCATGCTGGCCGCGGCGCTCACCGAAGGCCTGGTCGGCCAGATCGCCGGCACGGTGGCGGTGGCGCTGGCGGCCGTCAACGTGTTCGGCGGCTTCCTGGTCACGCAGCGCATGCTCGAGATGTTCCGCAAAAAGGCCCCCAGGGAGAAGAAGGGAGACCAGCCATGAACTTCATCACCATGAACCTGGTGACGATGCTGTACCTGGTCGCCTCCGTGTGCTTCATCCAGGCCTTGAAGGGCTTGTCGTCGCCGGCCACTGCGCGCGCCGGTAACGCGTTCGGCATAACCGGCATGGCCATCGCCCTGCTCACCACGGTGGCGCTGATCCTCAAGCTGCGCCAGGACACGATGCAGGCGATGCAAGCGGGTGAGGGCAGCGGCATGGGACTGGTGCTGGTGGCCGTGGGCGTGGTGGCCGGTGGCGCCATCGGCGCCGTCCTGGCCAAAAAAGTCGAGATGACCAAGATGCCGGAACTGGTCGCCGCCATGCATTCGCTGATCGGTCTCGCTGCCGTGTGCATCGCGGTGGCGGCCGTCTCGGAGCCGCATGCGTTCGGCATTGCCGCCAGCGGCACGCCGCTGCCGTTCGGTAACCGCATCGAACTGTTCATCGGCACCTTTGTCGGCGCCATCACGTTTTCCGGTTCGGTGATCGCGTTCGGCAAGCTGTCGGGCAAATACAAGTTCCGACTGTTCCAGGGCGCGCCGGTCAGCTTTCCCGGCCAGCACTTGCTGAACCTGGCGCTGGCGATCGTGATGGTCGGCCTGGGGCTGGCGTTTTGCCTGGCCGACGGCGCCGCGCCGGCGTGGACGCCGTTTCTGGCGATGACCGTGATCGCCTTCGTGCTCGGCGTGTTGATCATCATCCCGATCGGTGGCGCCGACATGCCGGTGGTGGTGTCCATGCTCAATTCCTACTCGGGCTGGGCGGCGGCCGGCATCGGCTTCTCGCTCAACAACGCCATGCTGATCATCGCCGGTTCGCTGGTCGGCGCGTCCGGCGCGATTCTCTCCTACATCATGTGCAAGGCCATGAACCGCTCGTTCTTCAACGTGATCCTGGGCGGCTTCGGCGGCGCGCCGGCCGACGCCGGCGCCGGCGCCGCGCAGGAGCAGCGGCCCGTCAAATCCGGCTCGGCCGACGACGCCGCCTTCATCATGGCCAACGCCGAAAGCGTGATCATCGTGCCCGGCTACGGGCTGGCCGTGGCACGCGCCCAGCACGCGCTGAAGGAGCTGGTGGAAAAGCTGACCCACCAGGGCGTGAGCGTGAAATACGCGATCCACCCGGTGGCCGGGCGCATGCCGGGCCACATGAACGTGCTGCTGGCCGAAGCCGAAGTACCGTACGACCAGGTCTTCGAGATGGAGGACATCAACGGCGAATTCGGCCAGGCCGACGTGGCGCTGATCCTTGGCGCCAACGACGTGGTCAACCCGGCAGCGAAGGAACCGGGTTCGCCGATCGCCGGCATGCCGATACTGGAGGCCTACAAGGCCAAGAGCATCATCGTCAACAAGCGCTCGATGGCGTCCGGCTACGCGGGCCTCGACAACGCGCTGTTTTACCAGCCCAATACGATGATGGTGTTCGGCGACGCCAAGAAGGTAATCGAGGACATGGTGAAGGCAGTCGAGTGAGACTGGATTCCCGCCTGCGCGGGAATGACGGCTCTGCGGCCGACAGGAGGCGCAGCGGCGCACCGCTGCCGCCACACAGTCGCCAACCCGGTTGTTAGCGCCGGCCGTACATCATCAATTCGGCCAGCACGCTGCGCGCCGGTCCGACCACGTCGATCGCCGCCAGCGACATGCCCAGCAGCGCTTGCGCCGGCGAGTCGTTGGCGAAGATGCGGGCCATGGTGTCGGTCAGGCGCACGGTGGTGGTGCGGTCCCGGCGGCGGGCGGCGGCAAATTGCGCCAGCATGGCCGGCGTGGCGCCCTGCGCCAGCAGGCGCGCCAGCACCGTGACGTCGCGCAGGCCCAGGTTCAGGCCCTGGCCTGCCACCGGGTGCAGCGTTTGTGCGGCGTTGCCGATGGCGACCGTGCGCGCCGTGGTGCGCGCATCGGCGTTCAGGCCGAGCGCAAAGCCGAGGCGCGGCGAGGCGGCGGTAAACCGTCCCACGCGCTCGCCGAACGCGGCGCCCAGCTCGGCCAGGAAAGCCTGGTCGTCAAGCGCCAGCAGCTGCTGCGCCCGCGCCGGGCGCACGCACCAGACCATCGCGTAATTACCTGTATTCGACCCCGGCTGCGCCCCGGGACGGGCACCCGGATGTGCATCCCAATGTGTACCCGGATGTGCGCCGAGATGGGCGCCCGCATGGGGACCAGATGGCATGCCTGGCGGCGTCTCGTCCTGCGGCAGCAGCGCCAGCGGGCCTTCGTCGGTGAAGCGTTCGTAGGCGCGGTGCGGCTGCGGGCGGTTGCTGCGCACCTGGGCGATGATGGCGGTCTGACCATAGTCGCGGCGCTGGGCGCGGTCCTGCTGCTCGTTGAACAGCCCACCTTCGGCCTGCACCACCACGCCCGCGTGCAGCGCATGCACTGCGCCGGTCGCCAGGTCGGTGATGGTGAGCACCACGTGGTCATCGAATTCGTCGAGCGCCTCGACCCGCGCCGGGCGCCGGGTGGCGACGCCGGCCGCGTCCACCACGGCGCCCAGCCTGGCGACGATGTTGCCGTAGCGCGTGACGTAGCCGAGCGCCGGCACGCCCTGCTCGGCAGCGGTGATCATGCTGCGGCCGAACTGGCCGCGCCGCGAAACGTGGATTTCGCGGATCTCGGTGGCCGAGATCGGCCAGGCGCCGATTTCTTCGAGGATCTGCCGGCTACCCCACGACAGCGCCAGCGAGCGCGGATCGGCGCTCGACTGGTCCAGGGTCCTGGCGTCGATCAGGGCGATGCGGTCGGCCGCCATGCCGCGCCTGACCAGCAGCGCGGCCAGCGCCATGCCGGCCGGACCGGCGCCGCAGATGGCCACGTCGCAGGAGAGGGGAGCGGTAACGGATGTCGTGTCTTGATCGGTCATTGCATCAGCTTTTCGATGTCGGCCACGGACTTGGGCGCGGCTGCGCTCAACACCGTGTGGCCGGTGGCGGTGACCAGCACATCGTCTTCGATGCGGATCCCCGTGTTCCAGTATGGTTCGGGCACCCCGGGCGCAGGGCGCACGTAGATGCCCGGTTCCACCGTCAGCACCATGCCCGCCTGCAGCGCACGCGAGTGCTGATCGGCGGCCGGCGCGGCCGGCGGGACGCGATAGGCGCCCACGTCGTGCACGTCGAGCCCTAGCCAGTGGCCGGTGCCGTGCATGTAGAACTGCAGGTGGCGCTTGTCGGCAATCACGTCGGCCGCACTGCCGCAGCGGTTTTTGTCGAGCAGTCCCAGGTCCAGCATGCCCTGCGCCAGCACCTGCACGGCAGCGGCGTGGATGCCGGCGTAGGGCTGGCCCGGGATCACGGCGGCCAGGGCGGCCTGCTGCGCGGCCAGTACCAGCTCGTACAGCTGGCGCTGGGGCGCGGTAAAGCGGCCGTTGACGGGCCAGGTGCGGGTGATGTCGGACGCATAGCCGTCGAGTTCGCAACCGGCGTCGATCAGCACCAGGTCGCCGTCGCGGGCGACGCCGTCGTTGGCGCTGTAATGCAGCACGCAAGCGTGGGCGCCGGCCGCCACGATGGGCGGGTAGGCCTGGGCCTGCGCGCCTGCGCGGCGGCACGCGTACAGCAGTTCCGCCTCGAGTTCGTACTCGTGCATGCCGGCGCGCGCCTGCTGCATGACCCGCACGTGGGCGTGGGCCGAGATGGCGGCGGCGCGCTGCATGGCGGCCTGCTCGACATCGTCTTTGACCAGACGCATTTCCGCCAGCAGCGGCAGCAGGTCGATGGTGTCGCCGGCACAGTCGGGCCATTCGGCGCGCAGCCGCGCCAGTTCGTTATCGAGCTCGTCGATGGCGTAGGCCTGCTCGACACCGAACGCCTGGCGCGCGGCCTCTGGCCCATAACGGAAACCGTCCCAGATTTCGCGCTCCGGGTTTTTCGGCCGGCAGAACAGCAGGCTGCGCGCCGCGCGGGCGCCGCGGGCGGCGACCAGCACCAGTGCGCTGTCCGGCTCCGTAAAGCCGATCAGGTAATAGAAGGCGCTGTCGTGGCGGTAAGGGTAGTGGCTGTCGCCGTTGCGCACCGCCGCGGGCGCCGTGTGCAGCACGGCCACCGCGCCGGCAGGCAGCTGCGCCAGCAGGCGCGCGCGCCGCTTCGCGCAGGCGGCGACCAGCTGCGCTGCGCGGGTCCGGCCGGCGTCGGCCTTGGCGGCGGCCAGCGCATCCGCGGCACTGTCTGCCGCCATGGTCGCTGCGGCGCCGCCTGGCGACATGCTCACTGCCGCGCTGCCTGGCGCCATGCTGACAGCGGCGCTGCCCGCCGCCTTGGCCGCTGCTGTGCTGCCCGCCGTCATGGTCACTGCTGCGCCCTGGGACCGGGCGCCAGCGCCGCCCGCGGTGCGTTGAGCAGCTCGAGCTGCTGCACCGTGCCGACGTTGTGCCATGGTCCCTCGTACACCTCGCCGCCGACGCGCTGCTGGTCGATGTACGTGCGCAGCAGCGGTCCCAGCTTGGCATGCGTGCCGGGCGGGATGGCGTCGAACATCTCGGGCCGGTAGACGCCGATGTTACCGAAGGTCCATTTCGGTTCGCCGTCGTTGGTCAGCGTGTACATCGACAGGCCGAAGTCGCCCTGCGGGTGGAAGTCCGGGTTCGGCACCAGGTACAGCCAGCAGATGTCGCGCTGGTCGGCCGGGTAGGGGTTGCCCCACATGTCCTTGTCGTGCAATACGTCCTTGACCTGTTCGAAGTCGAACTGCGGGCAGTAGATATCGCCCGAGATGGCGACGAACGGTGCGTCGCCGAGCAGGTGGCGCGCGTGGGCGATGCCGCCGGCCGTTTCCAGCGCCGTGTCTTCGCGCGAGTACCGCAGCGTGGCGCCGTACCGGCTGCCGTCGCCGAGCGTGGTTTCGATCTGGTCGCCCAGGTGGGCGTGGTTGATCACGATCTCCGTGATACCGGCCCGCACCAGGGCCAGGATGTGCCAGACGATCAGCGGGCGGCCACGCACCTTGAGCAGCGGCTTGGGGCAGGTGTCCGTCAATGGACGCATGCGCTCGCCGCGTCCGGCGGCAAAGATCATCGCCTTCATCGCGCCCCTCAGAACGTGTAGCCGACTTGCGGCTCGCGGTCTTCCAGCTGGTCGAGCAGGCGCACCAGCGGTTTCAGGTCGCGGTAGCGCGCGGCCGTCTTGCGCACGTAGTCCATCACCGTGGGCAGGTCGCCCAGGTACTGGTCCTTGCCATCGCGGTAATGCAGGCGGCAGAAGATGCCGAGGATTTTCAGGTGGCGCTGCAGGCCCATGTACTCGAAGTCCAGGTAGAAGCTGTCGATGTCCTTGTTGACCGGCAGGCCGGCCGACTTGGCGTGCTGCCAGTAGCGGATCGCCCAGTCCAGCACCAGTTCCTCGTCCCACTGCACGTAGGCGTCGCGCAGCAGCGAGACGACGTCGTAGGTGATTGGGCCGTACAGCGCATCCTGGAAATCGAGCACGCCGGGGTTGCCGGCGTCGATCTGCATCAGGTTGCGCGAGTGGAAATCGCGGTGCACATACACTTGCTGCTGGGCCGTGACATTGGCCAGGATGGCGTCGAACACGGCTTTCAGGTCGGCCTGCTGCTGCGCATTGAGCGTGGCCTGCAGGTGGCGGCCCAGGTACCACTCGGTGAAGATGCCCAGTTCGCGTTCGAGGAAGGCGCGGTCGTACTCGGGCAGCACGTCCGGTTCGCTGGTGAGCTGGAACCGGACCAGCGCTTCGAGCGCGTCGGCGTACATGGCCGAGGCATTGTCGTGGTCGAGCACCTGCAGGTAGGTGGTGGTGCCGAGGTCGGACATCAGCATGAAGCCGCGCTCGTAGTCGGTGGCGACGATGCGCGGCACGGAGACGCCGGCATGGGTCAGCATCTCGTCGACCTTGACGAAGCCGAGCACGTTTTCGCGCTCGGGCGGGGCGTCCATCACGACCAGGGTGGCGCCCAGGCTGGCCTGGTGCTCCGGTAAAACGTTGACACGGAAATAACGGCGGAAGCTGGCGTCGGCCGAGGCCGGGCGTGCCGAAGCGGCATCGACCACGTTCAGCGTGGTCAGCCAGGCGGTCAGGGCCTGGAAGCGGGGATCGTCGGGCGTTAAATTCTGTAATAAAGACATGAAGCGAGCGGTTGAAACCGGTGTTGAGGAGAGATTCCCATATAATAAGGGATTAATTTCAAATCGCTGGTGTTTCCACCTTTCTTTTCATGAGTTGCATGCGCTGGCTACTGCCCCCCACCACTTCGCACCGCTGGGCCTATGCCCTCACTGCCATCGTTTCCGTCGCGGCAGCGCCGACTTACGCCCAGGACCTGGTGCAGGTCCAGGCGCAGGACCCGGGCCAGGGCCAGGCGCCCGTCCCCGGCAAGCAGCGCGCGCCGCGCGTGGAGGATGTCAACGCGCCCACCATCGTCAAGGCCGAGGATATTTCCGGCCGGCCCGAGCGTGAACTGAACCTCGAGCGCGATGCCGAGATCGTCAAGGACCAGACCAAGGTGCAATCCGATTCGGCCTGCTTCCGTCAGGTCGAAAACGAGGTGGAAGCAAGCGGCAACGTCAGGATCTGGCGCTTCGGCGATTATTTCACCGGCGACCAGCTCAAGCTGAACATGGACAACGGCAAGGGCTATATGCTCAACCCGACCTACAAGATCGAGGCCAATGGCGCGCAGGGCAAGGCCGAGCGCATCAACTTCATCAGCGAAGACGAGGCCCAGGTCGTCAACGGCACCTACAGCACCTGCCAGGGCGCCGATCCGGACTGGTACTTGCGCTCCAGCACGCTCAACCTCGACAACGGGCGCGACGTCGGCACCGCCGGCCAGACCGTGGTGTATTTCAAAAACGTGCCGATCCTGGGCACGCCGGCGCTGTCGTTCTCGCTGTCGGGCGCCCGCCGCTCGGGCTGGCTGGCGCCCACCCCGGGCTTCGGCTCCAAGGGCGAGGCCGAGCTGCTGGTGCCGTACTACGTCAATATCGCGCCGAACCGCGATCTGACGCTGTACCCGAAAATGATTTTCCGCCGCGGCCTGCAGATGGGCGCCAAGGGGCGCTACATCGGTGAAACCGACGGCGGCATGTACGAAGGCGAAACCTACCTCGAATACCTGCCGCACGATAAAAAATACGTGCCGCAGAACCCGGGCGACTCGACCGACCGCTGGACCGTCAAGTCGGTGCACAAGCAGGCGCTGTCCGAGGACTGGTCGTACAGCTGGAACGTGCGCGCCTCGTCGGACGACAACTACCCCAACGATTTCTCCAAGTCGGTGTCGAGCTCGACCGAGCGGCAACTGCTGCGCGAGCTGCGCACCGATTACCATGGCGACTTCTGGACCCTGACCGCGCGCGTGCAAAAGTACCAGGTGCTGCAAGACCCGGAAGCGAACGTCGATCCGTCGCTGTTCGTCTCGCGCCCGTACGACCGCCTGCCGGCGATTAACTTCCACGCCGCGCAGTACGACGTGCTCGGCGGCTTCGACTGGGCCTTCGACAGCGAGCTGACCCGCTTCCAGCATCCGACCCTGCTCAACGGCACCCGCCTGGTCGGCATTCCGCAGCTGAGCTACCCGATCATCGGCCCCAGCTATTTCATCACGCCCAAGCTGATGCTCAATGCGGCCAGCTACCAGCTCGACAACCAGGCCGGCGGCAGCTCGCAGAACCTGTCGCGCGCGATTCCGACGGTGTCGATCGATTCGGGCCTGGTGTTCGAGCGCGAAGCGAACTACCTGGGCAAGGAGATGACCCAGACCCTGGAGCCGCGCCTGTTCTACGTGCGCACGCCGTACCGCGACCAGAGCCGGTTCCCCACTTTCGACACCGACGCGGCCACGTTCAACTTCAGCCAGATCTTCAGCGAAAACCGCTTCGTCGGCTCCGACCGCATCGGCGACGCCAACCAGCTGACCGCCGCGCTGGTGTCGCGCTTCCTCGACGCTTCCGGCGCCGAGCAGCTGCGCCTGTCGTTCGGCCAGCGCTTCTACTTCGACGACCAGCGCGTGCAGCTCAATTCGACCGCGCCGGTGGTGGCCGCCCACTCCGACATCCTGCTGGCGGCCACCGGCCGTATTTCCGAGCACTGGACCTTCGACAGCGCGGTGCAATACAATTCCAGCGACCGCGAAGTGGCGTCGCAGAGCTACACCTTCCAGTGGATCCCGGCCGAGAAAAAGGTCCTGAACATCGGCTACCGCTTCCTGCGCGACAGTTTCAAGAATATCGAGCTGTCGAGCCAGTGGCCGCTGTTCCAGCGCTGGTATGGCGTGGGCCGCATCAGCTACTCGGCGCAGGACAAGAAGGTCCTCGAAAGCCTGATCGGCCTCGAATACAACAACGACTGCTGGGTGTTCCGCATGGGCGCGCAGCGCTTCGTGACCACCTCGACCAAGGCCTCGACACCGATCTTCTTCCAGCTTGAACTCAACGGCCTGTCGCACCTGGGCGTGGGCAGCCCGCTCGATGCGATGAAGAACAGCATTCCTGGTTACCAGCGCCTGAACCAGGCCCGGTAGGCGGCAGGCATAAAGGCCAGATTAAGCAGATGTAACAAGGCGCACGGTATGATGCGCTTTGCGATATTTTCCAGCAAGGCACACGGCGCAGCGGTTGTTGCCGTGTGATTTTTACTACCTGACTCATGAGCGTTCCACCATGCGTAATGCGTACCAAATGAAAGTCCTCGCCGTCTTGCTGTGCAGCGTAGCCCTCGGCGGTTGCAGCCTGTTCTCGAAAAAGCCCGCCCCGGCGCCTGCCGCACCGGTGGCGCCGGCCGCTGCCGCTGCCGCTGCTGCGCCGGCCGCCAAGCCGGCAGCCAAGAAGGCGACCGCCAAGGCCGACGGTTCCGGCTTCATTCCGCCTGGTTCGTCGAGCAACGTGACGATCGACTCGATCGTGGTGGTGGTCAACGACGACGTCATCACGCGCCGCGAACTGAATAACCGCATCAAGACCGTGACCGCCCGCATGAAGGCGCAGAACGTGCAGATGCCGCCGGCGGCCGACCTCGAGCGCCAGCTGCTCGAACGCATGATCGTCGAACGCGCGCAGCTGCAACTGGCCAAGGAAATGGGCGTGCGCGTGGACGACAACCAGCTCGACCGCGCCATCGCCCGCATCGCCGAGGCGCAAAAAGCCACGGTGCAGGACTTGCGCAACCAGATGGAAAAGGAAGGCACGCCGTTTGCCGCGTTCCGCGAAGAGATCCGCGAAGAAATCATCATGCAGCGCCTGCGCGAGCACGAGGTCGACGCCAAGATCCAGATCCCGGAAGCGGAGGTGGACAGCTACCTGGCCGCCCAGAAGGCCGCTGCCGCCCAGCAGGTCGAGATCAACATCTCGCAGATCATGATACGCATTCCCGACAACGCCACGGCCGAAGTGATCGCCCAGCGCCGCGCGCGCGCCGAAGAAGTGATGCGCCAGCTGCGCACCGGCGCCGACTTCGCCAAGACCGCCGCCACCTATTCCGACGCCGGCGACGCGCTGCAGGGCGGCGCCGTGGGCTGGCGCCAGCCCGAGCGCTTGCCGCCGGTGTTTGCCGAAGCGCTGTCCAAGCTCAGCCCCGGCCAGGTCACGCCGATCATCAAGAGCGTGGGCGCATTCCACATCCTGAAGGCCGTCGACCGCCGCACCGTGGCCGATGCGCAGGCCGCCGCCGTCGTGCAGCAGACCCACGCGCGCCACATCCTGATCAAGGTCACGCCGACCATGAGCGCGGCCGACGCCAAGCGCAAGCTGGCCGAACTGAAGGAACGCCTGGTCAACAAGAGCGCCACCTTCGAGGAACTGGCGCGCCAGTTCTCCAACGACAGCTCGGCCTCCAAGGGCGGCGACATCGGCTGGCTCTATCCGGGCGACCTGACGCCGGAATTCGAATCGGCGATGAACGGCCTCAAAATCGGCGAGATCAGCGACCCGGTCGAAACCAGTTTCGGCGTGCACCTGATCGAAGTGCTCGAACGCAAGTCCGATGACGCGTCCAAGGAGCGCGAGCGCAACATGGCGCGCCAGGCCCTGCGCGACCAGAAGCTCGAAGAAGCGACCGAGAGCTGGCAGCGCGAAGTGCGCGACCGCGCCTTCGTCGAGTTCCGCAACGAAGACGGCACCGTCGCCACGCCGCCGAAATAACCACCGAACTGGAGCCACCGTGAGCGCACATGCGAACACCGCGCATACTGCGCACACCGGCCTGCCCCCCGCTGCCGCCCGCCGCAGCCGTCCCGCCATCGCCGTGACGGTGGGCGAGCCGGCCGGCATCGGTCCCGAAATCTCGCTGCGCGCCGCCTGGGCGCGGCGGCACCAGGTCAACTGCGTGCTGCTCGGCGACGCCGCCTTCCTGGCCATGACTGCCGCCGCCATCGATCCGGCCATCCGCGTCTCGGCGCTGTCGCTGCAGGCGGTGCGCAACGGCGGTCTGCCGCACTTCGGGCCCGAGCGCCTGAGCGTGATCGACGTGCCGCTGGCCGCCCACGTGGTGCCCGGCACGCTGGACAAGGAAAACGGCCGCGCCGTGCTGGCCACGCTGGACGCCGCCATCGAGGGCGTGCAGGCCGGCTGGTTCGAAGCCGTGGTCACCGCGCCGCTGCAAAAAAGCACGATCAACGATGCCGGCGTGGCGTTTTCCGGTCACACCGAATACTTTGCCGAGCGCACCGGCACCGGCCAGGTGGTGATGATGCTGGCCGGACCGCTGCCGGCTGCCTTCGGCGCCGCAGCGGCCGCAGGACCGTCTGCCGCTGCAGCAGCGGCCGCAGTTGCAGCACCCTCTGGCGCCACGGCACCGGACGCAGTCGCAGCACCCTCTGGCGCCGCGGCGCCGCCGGCAGCCGAACCGGCGCCAGCGCCGGCCACGCACCAGCGCCAGTTCCGGGTCGCGCTGGCCACCACCCACCTGGCCCTGAAGGACGTGCCGGCCGCAATCGGGCGGGAAGGGCTGGGCCGCGTGCTCGACATCATCGACCATGACCTGAAAACCCGGTTTGGCATCGCTGCGCCGCGCATCCTGGTGTGCGGCCTGAACCCGCACGCGGGCGAGGGCGGTTACCTGGGGCGCGAGGAGATCGACACCATCGGCCCGGCGCTCGACGCGGCCCGGGCGCGCGGCATCGACGCCGCCGGCCCGTACCCGGCCGACACCCTGTTCCAGCCCAGGTACCTGCAGGACGCCGACTGCGTGCTGGCCATGTACCACGACCAGGGTTTGCCGGTGCTGAAATTTGCCACCTTCGGCCATGGCATCAACATCACGCTGGGCCTGCCCCTGATCCGCACCTCGGTCGATCACGGCACCGCGCTCGACCTGGCCGCGCGCGGTCTCGGCCACGCCGACTGCGGCAGCATGTACGCGGCCATCGGCGCCGCACTCGATATGGCCGACGCCGTGCGCAGCGCCCGCCCCCACCCTGCAACCTGAAGATATAAAAACATGAAACACGTCGCCCGCAAACGCTTCGGCCAGAACTTCCTGCACGATAACTACGTACTGGAAAACATCACCGCTGCCATCGACCCGTCCCCGGACGATACGATGGTCGAGATCGGCCCCGGCCTGGCGGCCATGACCAAGGGCTTGCTGCGCACGCTCAAGCACATGCACGTGGTCGAGCTCGACCGCGACCTGGTGGCGCGCCTGCAAAAGGATTTTGCGCGCGAGCAGCTGACCATCCACGCCGGCGACGCCCTGAAATTCGACTTCGGCGCCATTCCCGTGCCGGCCGGACAGAAGCTGCGCATCGTCGGCAACCTGCCGTACAACATCTCGAGCCCGCTGCTGTTCCACCTGGCGACGTTTGCCGACCGGGTCCAGGACCAGCACTTCATGCTGCAAAAAGAGGTGGTGGAGCGCATGGTGGCAGAGCCGGGCAGCAAGACCTACGGCCGCCTGTCGGTGATGCTGCAATGGCGCTACGACATGACGCTGCTGTTCGTGGTGCCGCCGGAAGCGTTCGACCCGCCGCCCAAGGTCGATTCGGCCATCGTGCGCATGATCCCGGTCGCCCGCCAGCTGCCATGCGACGGCGCCACGCTCGAAGCGGTGGTGCAGCAGGCGTTTTCGCAGCGCCGTAAAGTGATCCGCAACTGCCTGGCCGGCATGTTCACGGAAGAGCAGATCGTCGCTGCCGGCATCGACCCTACCCACCGTCCGGAAATGGTGGGCCTGGCCCAGTACGTGGCGCTGGCTAATCTGCTGAAACCGGTCTAGGACGTCCGCCGTTCAAAAGATGAGTCCGTTTAGCAACAGAATGTTGCAGTATGTATCTGCAGTAAGTTGCTTGTTGCGACAAACTTAATGCTATGGAAGAATGACATCAGAACATGCAAAATAGCTAAAACTTTTGTGCGCCGGCGCGGTCGCTTTCCTGCGGTGCTATCCAACATAGGGCCAAACGATGGACGAATCTCTCGGCGACGCCGGCATTGCGCCGGATTTTTTTGCGACCTACGACGCGCTGATGAACGCGCGCGACGAAACCGATACCGTCGCCCGCCTGCAGACGGCCGCCACGGACCTCGGCTTCGACAAGGTGCTGTTTGCCGTCATCCCGCAGCCCAAGGTCAGCGTCGCCGAGATTTACCTGCGCAGCAACTATCCTTCGCAGTGGCGCGAGCACTATGACCGTAACAACCTGCGCGCTGCCGATCCCACGGTCGAATACTGCTTCAAGTCGGGCTCGCCGTTCGTGTGGATGCCGCAATCGTTCAAAACCCCGGCGCAGCAGGCGCTGTATGAAGAGGCGGCGTCTTTCGGTCTGAAGGTCGGCGTCACGTTGCCGATCCGCGGCGTCGGCGGCGAGATCGGCATGCTCACCTGTGTGCGTGATGAAAATCCGGGGCCCGCCTTTCTCAAGGATCTGGGGCGCAACCTGGGCGGGCTGTCGCTGCTGCGCGATGTCGCGTTCGACTCGCTGCACCAGTACCTGCATGCACCGGTGGCGCCTGCGGAAGAGGCGCCGGTGTTGACTGCACGCGAACTCGATTGCCTGCAGTGGATGTGTGCAGGCAAGACTGCATGGGAAATCGGCCGCATACTGAGCATCTCGGAAGCCGGCGTCAACTTTCATATCACCAACCTGCGCACCAAGTTCGGCGTCAGCCGCCGCAATGACGTGGTCATCAAGGCGTTGCGAATGGGGCTGATCAAGCTCCCGGGCTGACGCCGCCGGCGTCGAACTGTGCGCAGCCGACCTGTTGCAGGTCGCGGTCGTCGATGCTGTGCAGCAGGTATAGCCGGATCAGCATCAGCACCGCCAGTGGCACCGGCCGTCCCCGTTCAAAGCGGCTGCCCTGGGTCTGCGTCACACCGAAACGGCGCCAGAACTGGGTCTGGTTTTCCCGCATGACGTGACGCAGATCGCAGATCAGGTGTTGATCGCGCGCCGTGATCCGGCGTAGCGTGAATTGATCGGCTGTCTTTACGGCAGCGGCATCGCATACTGCGTTGGGGTCCGGTGCCGCGTAACCCGATGTTTTATTTTTCATGTGCATATTCATTTTAAAAATCGGTGGCGATATATTCCGGTATATCGCCACTTTTTTAGTGCATGGCATTGCCGAACAGGGCCAGGCGGGTTTTCTCGCCCAGATGAATTTCCAGGGCCACTGCGCGCTCGACACCGATTTGCAGCGGTGGACCCATGCGGGTGGTTTCCACGCCGGTGTGGCGCAGCAGACGCTCGATGGCGGTGGTGGTGACGGTCACGTATTTGTCGATCCCTTGCTTGTCGGCAAACTCGACGATGCCGCGCATGGCTGCGATGGCGCGCTCGGCAAAACCGAACTTGGCATCGCCATCGGTCTCGACGGCAAAGCGGCTCAATTCCCAGATCCGTTGTTCCTGCGGTGCCGGTGCGCCATGCAGCAGTGCCGGGAAGGTGTCCTTGAGCATGTACGGACCTTCGGTCGGCATCATGCGCCAGGTACCGCGCACGGTGTCGTTCTCGTCGCGGATCACCATGTAGTGCGGCTCGAGCGCATCGTAGCCGTCGATTTCCATCCCGGCCAATACCGGCACTTCCCAACCCATGCGGTCCTTGAACACCTTGGCGCGCAGCACGTGCAGTGCGCGCAGATCGTTGCTGTTGAATTGATTGCGTTGATTGATTTGAATAGTCGAGCCCACGATATTTTCCTTAAGTTGACCTAGTTAGTTAATCCAGCTTTACTCGGAATATTTGTTTCGTTTTTTTCGCTACTTATTTGCTGCAGTTGATGTAGCTACTTTAGGCGTTTCGACTAACTAAAATAACTAGTAGGCCAACTAGTGATAAATGCACAACAACCTATCAGATGTATCAGGGGCAAGCGCTCCAATCAATGTTAAAAAAATAAAAACACCGGGTGTCAGCCGGTATCCTGCCAAGGCAGCGCAATATCGCTGGTCAGGTAACGAAAGCGCACCGGCCGGCCGTGGCGGTACGCAAGCGCCAGCTGGCAGCCGCGCATGCGGCGCTGGGCAACGAAGGCGGTAGGGGCGGTTCTTCCAGGAACCGGTGCCCGGTCGTTTGCCACGATCAGGCCGGCGGGAGTGCGTTCGAAACAGCAGTCGGCCATCGGCTTGTGCATCCCGAGCCCCAGCGCCTTCAGATAAGCCTCCTTCAGCGTCCACTGTTCCAGGAAGCGCCCGTAGCGCAGCTCGTCGGGTAAGGTGAGCAGCTGCGCCATGTCGTCCGGGTGGAAGAACTGCCGCGCGATGTGCATGAAGCTGCCGCGCACGGGCACCACGGTTTCGACATCGATGCCCAGTACCGGGTCGCTGCCGACGGCCAGGGCCACGTGCGAGGCGCAGTGCGACAGGCTGAAATGCAGCGCTACCTGGTCGGCCAGCAGCGGTCGCCCCCACGTGTCGCGGTGGAAGGTCAGGCCGCGCGGATCGGCGTCCGCGTAGGCGCCCAGCACCAGCCGCTGCAGGACGCGGCTCTGCAGGTATTGCCACTGGCGCTGCAGCGGCCGGATCTTTTTCCAGTTCGCCAGTTCCACCGCGGCCAGCAGCGGCAGATAGCGCTGCTGCGTCTGGTGGTCGGTTGACTGGTCGAGTTCCAGCAGGTACACCGCCACGGCGTTCTGGACGGGCAGTCCCTGCGGGTCGATCGGCTGCGGCGGCAAGTAGGATTCAAGCATGATGGCTCTCTCGTTAAAACGTTTGCAGCAGCACCAGGCGGGCCTGGTAACGGTAGGGGGTCAGGCCGAACTCGCTGCCGGCCGAGCCCGTAAAGGCACTCAGGTCGGCCTTGACCGTCAGGCGGTCGCGCAACTGCCAGCTCTTCGACAGCGTGGTCATCGCGCTGCCGTCGGCCACGCCGGCAAAGGTGGACAGGTACCAGGTGGCATCCCCCTGGCCCAGTTCGGCGCGCAGATACAGGTAGTCGCGCCGCACGCCCGCCGGTGCGCTGCCCAGCAGCGACAGGTCGGTGCCCAGGTTGCCGACGGCGGCGCCGTGGTAGCGCCCGTTCAGCGCAGCGTTGTGCAGTGCCAGCTGTTGCTGGTACAGCCGCCACTGGTCGCCGGACAGGCCGCCGCCCTGGTGCACCCACTCGCCATACAGTGCCAGACCGCGGCGCGGGGTCCAGGTGCCGCCGATCACGGAGCGCAAGCGGTAGCCATGGCCGGGATCGTCGCTGAAGGCCAGTGGCGGCAGGAACAGCTGCGCCGGGCCGTCCAGCAGGCCGCGCGGGAAGCGGCGTGCTTCGGCGGGGCCGTAGTAGGCGTCGGCGCGCAGCGTCACCTCATCGACCCCGTACGAGGTCGAGATGCCGGCGCCGACGCGGGCGCCGTCGCGCTTGCGTAGCATCAGGGCGGCATTCCATCCCTGCGCCAGTTCGGCCGACCAGCGCACCGCCAGCTGGCGGGCATTGCTGCGCTCGACCGCATCGTTGCCGGGATTGGCCGTGCTGGCCACCAGGTCGGTGGTGACCGTGTCGCCCAGGCGGGTCGCTACCAGCATCGGCAAGCCCTGGCTGCGCCCCTCGCTATCGAACACGTCGCGAAGATCGGTCTGCGACGACTTGAAAAATCCGAGCGGCTGGAACGACAGGCCGCTGTCCCAGCTCAGCAATTGCTGGCCCGCCGAGAAATGCCAGCGTTCGCCCCAGCGCCAGCCGTAATGCAGTTCCTGCAGCTTGACGTTGCGCGTGGCCGGCCAGTCATTGCGGTGTTCGCCATCGAGGGTCAGGCGGGCGCGCCAATGCAGCCCGCTGACGGTCCCCTCCAGCCCCAGCGCCAGTTCGGCCGCGCTGCTGCCGGTGTCGAACAGGTTCTCCGGGTTGGCGGCAGTGCCGCGCGCCGGCGTCCGGGCCAGGCTGGCCAGGGCGTAACCGTTGACGCCGGCATCGCCTGCCACGGCACCCGACGGCGTTGCCATGGCCGCGCACAGCAGCGAGGGGAGGAGGGCGTGTCGCACTTCAGTTCTCCAGCGCCAGCGCCTGCGGCTGGAACATGGCAGCGGGCGTGCTGCTGGCGTCGAGCGCGACCACCTGCTGCACCGTGCGCTTGTCCGGATTGACGGCGTCGATGTAGGTGAGCGTGGTCAGCAGGGTCTGCCCGCCGACCTTTTTCAGACCGCCGAACTTGACCGTCTTGAGCTTGCGGCCGGTCCCAGCCAGCAGGTCCGCCTGCACCGGCAGCTGGTCAGCCTTGCGCACGTAGAGCGTGATGTTGGCGTACGAGGCATCGGGCGACTTGGCCGTCAGGGCCAGTACCCAGCAGTCCTGGTCGTCGATGCGGGCCTCGTTCTGGGCAGCGTAGGCGGCGCTGTAGTCGTCGGACAGGTTGAGGCGCGAGATGTCACCGATGCTGGCCTGGCCGCGCAAGGTCTGCAGCGGCGTCAGTCGCATCGGACGGCGGGTGCGGGGCGCATACAGCCAATAGCCACCCGGCGTGTACAGGTATTTCTGTCCGCGCTGGTCGCCATCCTCGGCCAGCACCAGCGTACCGGCGTCGCGCCGGATCAGTCCCGTGTAGCGATAGGTGTCCTGCACGCCGTTTTCGGTGGTGGTCAGCGTAAAACCCATCTTGAGGTTGGCGGCGCTGGGACGGCGCAGTGCGTCCAGCTTGGCAACCAGGGCGGTCGGGTCGGACTCGCCGGCGGCTGCTGCGCCGTGCCAGCCCAGGCCGGCCAGGGTGAGCGCCAGGGCGGCGCCGAGATGTTTGTTCAGTATCGTGTTCATCAGAGTGCTCCCAAAGCGTCGATTACTTTCAGCCGCGTGACGCGGCCACTTGCCAGCCATGCTGCTGCAATACCGAGCAACAGCACGACGGTTGCGATGCCGGCGGTTGCCGACCAGTCCCACAGCACGCGCAGCGGATAACCTTCGGTCTGGCCTGGCGGCGGCGGCATGGTGATGCGCAGCGCGTTGATGCCTTCGCCGAGCCCCGCTGCTGCCAGCATGCCGAGCGCCACGCCGATCACGCACAGCACCAGTCCCTCGATCACGAAGGCGCGTCGCACGTGCCAGGCACTCACGCCAAGGGCGCGCATGATGCCGATCTCGCGTGAGCGTTCCAGCACGCTGGTGAGAATGATGGTCGTCAGGCCCAGCAGGCTGACCAGCAGGATGAACAGGCCGAAGATGCGGAACAGGTTTTCGTACAGGCCCAGTACCTGGGTGTAGTAGGGCGCCAGTTCGAGCCAATTGCGCAGCTCCAGTTCCGGCAGCGCCGCAGCAAGCCGGCGCTGTACCGCATCCACGTCGGCCTGATCGTCGAGCAGCAGCGCGACCGACGACACGCGGTCGGTGGCCAGCAGTGTCTGCACCATCGGCAGCTTGGCGCGCAGCAGGTGCAGGTCGCGCTCGGGCGAGCCGGTACTCTCGATGCCCACCACCTGCAGGTCGGCAGCGTTGATCGCGCCGCTCACGGTCGAGGTCAGCAAGGTGACCGTCTGGCCCGGTGCGACACCGAGCCGGTGTGCCAGTTCGGTACCGAGCACCACGCCGTCGTCGGGGGCCGCGGCGTTGAGCTGCACGCCTTGCGTCATGTCATGACTGGCGCTGAAGGCGGCGCTTTCGAGCACCGGATCGACACCGCTGCCGCTGAACGCGAGCGTGCGCGGACCGTTCGATACCAGGCCCTGGAAGTTCAGGCCCGGCACGACGCGCCGTACCGACGGCTCGGCGTCGGCCGCCTTCTGCAATGCCGCGTACTGCGCCGGCGTCATGCCGCGCTGCAGCTGCTTTTCCTCGTAGGCGTCGAAACCGCCGCGGGCGGCGATGCGCAGGTGGCCCAGGCCGTCGTGGATCGTGGTGTGACGCAGTCCGATCCGGATCGCGTTGACGTAATCGGCAAACAGCATCATGGCCACCGCGGCCGCGGCAATCGCGGCCAGCGCCAGCATGGAGCGGCGCCGGTTGGCGACGATGTTGCGCAAGGCAAGCGATAACCACATCATGATAAGGCTCCATTTTCAAGACGGATCACCCGATCGACCCGGTCCAGGCAGCGCTGGTCGTGGGTTGAGACCAGGGCTGCCATGCCCCGCTCGCGCGCCAGTTCGGCCAGCTGGTCCATGAGGCTCTCGGCATTGGCGCGGTCGAGCGCGGCCGTCGGTTCATCGGCCAGCACCACGCTGGGCTGGGCCACCAGTGCGCGCGCTACCGCCACGCGCTGTTGCTGGCCGCCCGACAGCAGGGCCGGACGACGCGAACCGTGCTCGGCCAGGCCCATCCGGCGCAGCGCCTCGCTGGCCCGCGCGCGGCGCTCGGTCTTGGACATGCTGGTGTTGAGCAGCGACAGTTCGACATTCTCGAGCGCGTTCAGCCCCGGCACCAGGTGGAACTGCTGGAAGATGAAGCCGACCGTGCGCGTGCGCAGCGTGTCCATCTCGGCGGGCCTGGCGCGCGTGACGTCGAAGCCGTTGACGACCACGCTGCCGGCGTCGGCCTGGTCATAGCCGGCAATGATGTTGAGCAGCGTGCTCTTGCCGCTGCCCGAGGGGCCGGTCAATGCCACCAGCTCGCCGGGCTGGATCGAGAACGAGACACTGTCGAGCGCGGTGAATGCCTGGGCGTCGCGCCGGTAATGCTTGGACAGGTCGGTAACATGGAGGGCAATCATGATCGCCTCTCAGTATTTCAGCGTGACCGGTACCGTCACGGCGCTGGCGCCGACGGTGACGGTCGCTTGTTTGAATTGCGGCGGACCGAACTTGGCGCTGGCGTTGTGCGAGAAACCGTAGCCTTCGCTCGGGATCCCCATTTCATTACGGTCCATCTTCTGGTTGTCGTTTTCGTCGTGGTAGGCCATCACCGCCCAATCCCCGGCCGGCACGTCCGGCACCTCGACGGTGACCGACCCGGTGCGGGCCGGCGCCATGGCGCCGATCGCGCATTTCTTCAGGAAGCTCGACTGATCGCACACGGCGACGCGCAGCTTGCCCTTGTTGCTGGCCACGCCATCGATTTTCACCTGCAAGGTCGCAGCCGACGCAGCGCCCGACACCAGCAGGGCGCCCAGCAGCGCCATCGTTGGTAAAGATTTCATGATGTTTTCCTTTGTGTGAATGGTGGGACACGCCTTGTGCGGCGATGTGACCATCTTAGGCAAGGGCAGGCAGGGCGGGAACTAGCAGGACTGATAGGGCGGCCGGCTGCGCTGCATGGCCGCAGCGCCAGAAATTGCTAGTAGAAAATAAAAAACGCCGCAGCAGCGGCGTTCGGGCGTCTCGTGGACAGCGGTATTCAGGCCGCAAGCGCCTGTTCGTGGACTTGCAGGTGACACAGCGCCATGCGCAGGCACGGATGGGCAACCCCGGCGGCGGCCGCCCGCCTGGCCATGTCGCCGACGATATGCTCGGCTTCGGTGTTGCGGCCGGCCTGCAGGTCACGCAGCATCGAGGCGGCAAAGCGCGAACCTTTTTCCGTGAAGGCCCGCGTGGCGAACCTGTGTGCCGGCAGACGCACCGGGTGGCCGCTCGCTGCCGCCACCGCTTCGCACTCGGCCAGGGCGTCGCGCATCAGCCGCTCGCCGGGCGCGGTGGCAACGATGCCGCCGACGTCGCTGCGCAGCGCACAGGTCATGCCGGCCAGCGTGGCGATGAAGACGAATTTTTCCCACATGTCCTGGCCGATGTCCTGGCTCAATACGCTATGGAAGTGGGCCACCCTGAACACCTGTGCGACAGCCTCGGCGTCAATGGCGCCGGGCGCCGCTGCCCGCGCACCGAAGCGCAGCTCGTCGAAGCGGTTGTAGTGTTCGATGGTGCCGTCTGCCGCGCGGCCGACGCTGATGTTGCACATGCCGCCCAAGGTACGGGCGCGGCCGAACACCTGGTCCAGCCGCGTCAGGTGGTGCAGGCCGTTGAGCAACGGCAGCACCAGCGTATGCGGCCCCACGGCCGGCGTGACGGCGGCAATCGCCGCCTCCAGGTCGTATGCCTTGCAACTGAGGATCACCAGGTTGGCGCTTTCCTCGACTGCGGTTACGGTCCGCACCGCCAGCGTGGCGTCGCCGCGCACGCTGGTCAGCCTCAGTCCGTCGCGTGCGATGCGCCGTGCGCTGTCCGGCCGCAGCAGGAAGGTGACATCGCAGCCGGCGGCGGCCAGCCGCGCGCCGTAATAGCCGCCGGTGCCGCCGGCGCCCAGGATCAGGATGCGCATCGCATTCTCCTCAGGCGGCCGCGCGCGCGCCGTAGGCTGCCAGCAGGTCCGTCACCAGGATGCCTTCGATGCGCAAGCCCTCGTAGTTCGAGGCGCGGATGTCGGTGTTGACGAAATTGACGTTCTCGAAGCGGGCATTGTCGAAACGGATGCCCTTGAAGCTGGCGTCGGCCATGCTGACCTTGGTGAACGCGGCTTTTTCCATCGAGACCAGGTTGAAACTGGCGCCGACCAGGCCGACATCTTCGAAGCTGCTGCCGGCCAGGTTGGTGTCTTCCACCTCGAGCAGATGGTGGCAGCGTTTGAGTACGATTGCGCTCATGATAGGGTTCCTTTCGTTGTGATGGGTAGGGGTGGTGGTCAGGCGGCCTGCATTTCCAGCGCGTCGTAGAAGCGCTCGCACAGTTTGCGGCGGCGTTGCTCGAAGTGGTCCATGTCGTTGCAGCTGAAGACAAACAGGCCGAGGAAATCGGTGCAGTGGGCCGCTGCCGGCTTGAACACGCCCTGGCCGATATCGATCTGGCGCACGTGGATCCAGTCCTCGCTGAAGTCGCTCTGTTCGGCGGCGCGCTGGATGAAGGCCGACTCCGCGCTGCGCAAGCCCATCAGGCCGACCAGGCCGTGCTGGCGCTGGGGAGGAATGCGCACCTGCGCGCCGTGGCCGGCTTCGAGCATCATCAGCGCGTAGTTGTAATTGATTCCGCAATGCTGTTCGATCATCCATACGATGCCGCCGCCGCCGGGGCGGGCGCCGACCTCGCAGAACACGATTTCGCCGGCCGGGGTGACGAAGCATTCCAGATGGGTCACGCCATCGCGCATGCCGAGCGCGGCGATTACCCGGTCCGAGAATGCCTGCAGCCGTGCCTTGAGTACCGGATCGGTCACCATGGCGCTGACGAACGGCGTGCCGGCCGAGAAATCGATGTTGCCCATGCCGGGCACATAGATGGCACTGGCCGTCAGCAGCGGTACGCCGTCGCGTACGACCGCGTTGACGTGATACAGCACGCCATCGATGAACTCTTCGGCTTCGAATTCGGCGGTGTTTTTTCCCTGTTCATACCAGGCGTTGAGCTCGTCGAGGCTGGCGATGAACACCACGTCGCGGGCGCCCAGGCCGTTGATCGGCTTGACCACCAGCTTGCCGTGGCGGGCCAGCAGCGTTTCCACCGCGGCGCGGTCCGAGACGTGGCAGGCTTGCGGGGTGCGCACCTGCACCTGGTCGAGCACGGCTTTCATGCGGATCTTGTTGCGAAACAGCTCGGCCACGTCGGGCGCCATGCCGGGCAACCCCAGTTCGGCGCGGATCTGGGCTGCCAGGCCCACCAGCTGCTCGTCGAAGGTGGTGACGGCCGTGAAAGGCACGCCGGTATGCAGTTCAACGGCGCGCTTGACGATCGACGGTTCGTCGCTCCAGCGCACCACCTCGATTTCGTGCTCGCCTTCGAGCGCACGCAGATCGGGGCCGTTGCCGCGGTCGGCGAACAGGGTGACGTCGAACGGCAGGCCGTCGAGCAGCGAGCGGCCGTCAACGCCACGGTAGGTGCGGGCATCGCCGCGGGCCAGAATTAACAGATGTTGGTTCATGATGAGATCCTGTAAATAGATTGAAAAATTCGGTTCAACAAGGTGCAGCCAGTTTTTCTCGATCAGCCCGCAGCGGCCACTGGCCCGCCGGCCCGCAGCGCCTGTTCGGCCAGTGCCGCAGCGCGCTCCCTGGCCCGGGCCGGATAGCGGTCGGAAAAGGCGATGGCGGCTGCCAGCGAGACATAGCAGGCCAGCTGCGCGGTCAGTGGCCAGGCCTGCAACCACAGCATCAGTACGCCATTCAGGGCAAACGTCACCGCCCAAGCCAGCGACAGGTGCTGATTAATCCGGATAAACCCCGGATGCAGCCAGAATTCGCGTGGCACGTAGCGACGGCCCTGGCTGGCGGTAAAGGGCGCCCGCAACATGACCGACACCAGTGCGGTGAGCGCCAGCACGGCATAGCACAGTGCACCGGCATATTCATTTGCCCAAGGCAACGTCCCGGTGTAGCCGTTGACGAACAGGGCCAGGAACAGGGCCAGGGCCACGACCGCCACGGGGTTGCCCTCGCGCAAGGCGCGCCATCCGAGGACCAGCTGGCTGGCGATCAGCAGCAGCCAGACCAGCAACAGGTAGCGCGGCGGCGTAAAGTGTAGCAGCAGATTAAAAGTGGCCCACGGCAAGATACCGATGGCCATTTTGCGAGCCAGTTCCATGTCATGCTCCCATCGGGGTCAGCGCAGGCCGCACCCGGCCGTTGAGCAGCTGGGCAGCGCTGGCGCCCCACAGCAGGCCGCCGGTCATGCCCGATACCGCGCCCGTCAGCAGCGCACCGCCGAGTCCCGACAGCGCGACGTGTTGCATTCCTGCAAGCATGCCCAGCCCGAACTTGAGGCAGAACGCTGCCAGGCTGCAGCCGAGCATGCGCCAGCTGCCAGGACGGTACAGTTCGCCAGATGCGCCATCCCATGCATAACCGGGGCGACCGGCAAACAGGGTCCAGCCGGCAGCAGCGCCGATCAGGATACCGCCGAGCGATGCCAGCAGGGCGCCCGGCAGCAGGGGGCCGACGCGCGCCAGGCCCATGATGCCGAGCACGGTAAACACCAGCGGCAGCAACAGCAACCGTGACAGCGTGATGCGATTGGGCTGGGCGGCAGCGATACCACGCTGTACCAGCAGTGCCAGCACGCCCCACACCCACAGGGGCACATGGGTCAGCACGGTACTCATGCTGCCACCTCGGCCGTTTCGCCGTGGGGCGCGGCCAGTCCGACCGGCAAGCCCGCGAAGTGGAACACGCCCTGGGTGTGCACGTCGCCACTGGCGCTGCCGAGCACGAAGCGGTAGCGGCCAGGTTTGCCGTCCGCCGCCAGCTCGCGCAGGGTGCAGAGGTAGTCGATGCCGGGCGTGACGGGACGCACGAAGCGGGCGTCGTCGATGCGCAGTGCGTTGCCGCGCACGCCGAGGCGGCGCGCCACCTGTTCCCAGACGAACGCCAGCACCAGCGAACCGGGCGCTACCGCAAAACCGGGGAAATGCTCTTCCAGCAGCGGGCAGCCGGGATTGACCTGGAAGCCGTAGCGGTCGAGCTGGCCGAACGGTGCCGTCAGGCGGAACAGCGGATCGTCGTTGACCTGCCACTGCAGCGGCGGCACGCCGTCGGCATGGGCGGTGGTGCCGTCTGCCACCGCTGCGGCACCGGCCACGGCAGCAGCAACTTCGGCCTCCATCAGGATCGGCGTCGCTTGCGCGGCCATCTTGCGCACGGTGATGCGCACGCGCGCGGTCGGCCCGAACTGACTGACATCGCCTTCGACCAGGAACGGGCCGAGACCGAGTTCACCGTGCGTGGCCAGGTTGCGTATGCCGACGGGCAATACGCGCAGGCGCCCCTCCATCACCTTAGGCAGCACGGTGCGGGCGAAGCGCACGGCAAACTGGTTGATGCCCTCCGTCAATAGTGCACTCATCGGCAGATCGCGCCAGTTCGAGAAACGTTTCACGTCGATTTCAGCGCAGGCCCGGTAGGGCGAGGTGTGGACCGGCAAGCTGCACATGTCCAGAAAATTCAAAGCCATGGTGTTCTCCAAGGTAAATGATGGGACGTTCAGGTACGGTAGTCGAGGATCTGGCGCTGTTTCTGGCGGCCCGACAGCACGGCCTGCTCCAGCAGCGCGCCGCAGACCGCGACCCGGCCGGCATTCTTCTCGGCCGCTTCGCGCAATTCCGGCAGCGAACCGACCAGCTGGCGCGCTTGCGCCAGGTCGGCGTCGGCAACCCCATAGACGCGCACGGTCAATTCGTCGCGGCCGTCGTCACCGGTGCGCAGCACCACGTCGATCAGCGGATCGGTGACGCCGGTGCTTTGCGCGACAGCGGCGCGCAGGCTGCGCAGCTCGACCAGGTTGCCCATGAAGTTGAAGTCGAGGTTGCTGCGTTCGATGTGGCGTATCCAGGCGCCCTCGGCCGTGGTTTCAAGCGTGATGCGGTCACCGGGCATGTAGCGCACGATCGGGATCGGAGTCGACGCATCGAGGCAAGTCAGCAGCAGACGGCCGTCGGTATCGGTTTCGAGCAGGTAGGCGTTTTCGCGCACCTTGTGGCTGCCGCTGCCTTCATCGCCGATGGCCACGAAGCCGGCTTCCGAAATGCCGTACAGGCTGATCACGCGCACGCCGGGGAACACGCTGCGCAGCAGCGCCAGCTTGGTCGAGCCGAGCCGCTCGCCGGTGAAGGCGATACGCTCGATCGGCACCGAGATCCCGGTACGGCGTACAGCGTGGGCGATCTGCACCAGCGTGCCCGGGGTACCGACCAGCACGTTGGCGCCGACCTGGGTCAGGAAGTGCAGCTGGCTTTCGACGCAGCTCTCGTCCAGGGTGCCAAGCGGAACGATACTCGCGCCGCAGGCTTCCAGCACCCGGTTCATACCGTGGTGCAAGATCGAGAACAGGCCGACCATGAAGCCGTTGGCCACCACGTCGCCGGGCCGGAACACGCCGTTCTGGCGCAGGTTACCGATCAGTTCGCGTTGCTCGTCGGTCGGGGTCGTGCCCAAGCGCGGGGTGCCCGACAACACCAGCTTGGGCTTGTTGGTGGTGCCGCTGGAGCCGCCGACATAAAAGCCGACCGCGGTTTTCTGGGCAAACGTTGCTTCGGCCAGTGCTGCATAGGCGGCGTTGTCGGTGACCGGCACCAGGCGGGCGAAGTCCTCGTAGCTGTTAATTTCCGGAATGCTGTCGGCAGGGCGGCCGCTCAGCGCGTACAGGCGTTGCAACAGGGCGCGCACCGGTGCCGCGTCAAAACGGCTATGGGCGGTGGTACGGACTGCAGCCGGTGCGGCAGCCTGGGTAAGCGTCGGGTTCATGCGAGTTCCTTGGCAAGTGTCAGGTTGAGTTGTTTGAAATCGATCTTGCCGCTCTCGGTGCGCGGCAGCGCCGGCACGATGCGGATGTCAGAATGCTTGCCGCGCAGCGTACGCGCCACCACCCGGCGCAGCTGCACGGCCAGGTCGCTGGCGGGCTGCTCGGCCTCGACGAACAGGCAAAGTTCGTCGACCTGGCCACGCGCATAACCGACGCCGGTCACGGTCTGGTGCGCAAGCAGGTCGTCGGCCAGCGTGCGCAGCGAAACGAATTGGCCGTTGACCTTGATGGTGTGGGCGGCGCGGCCGGCCCACAGGTAGGCGCCGTTGGCGGCGCGGCGGAACAGGTCACCGCTGGCGATCCATTCCGGCGCCGGCGTAACGCTGCCGTCGTCGTTCAGGTAGCCCAGCATGGCGTACGGCGTGCGATAGTGCAGTTCGCCGCAACCGTCGGTGTCGTCGCCGTTGGCGATGCGCAGCTGCAGCGCTTCGAAAGCGGGGAAGCCGGGGGCGATGGTGCCGTGGTAGGTCACGCTGCCGAGGTCCTCGACCTGCGACAGGTTGACAGCGAACATGCGTGGTCCCGACTCGGTCTGGCCGAAATTGTTCCATAACGCGCTCGCGTAAGGCATCAGGGTTTCGGCCTGCCCCCGTGTCAGCCGGTCCGATGCATTAAGCAGCAGCAGGCGGCGCGGCGCATGGCCCAGCTGTTGCCAGCGTTCGGTCAGCCCCTCGGCCCAGTCGCCGATCACCGGCAGCACCGTGACGCCGTGTTCGGCTGCCCTGCTGGCGAGCAGGCCCGGGTGCTGGAAGTCGCAGTAGTCGATGTGGCCGCCGGTCAGCATCGTGCACAGCGACGTCGACAGGCCGTACATGAAGTGCACGGGAAAGGTGCACAGCGTGCGGTCGCTGGACTGCAGGCCGAGGTAGGCGGCCACCATGGCGGCGTTGTCGATGAGCCGGCTTTCGGCGCACAGTACGCGCTTGGGCTTGCCTGTAGTGCCAGAGGTGCTGAACACCAGGCGGCATTCCTGCGCCGGAACCGGGACCGGAACCGGAACCGGGACCGGGACCGGGAGCGGCTCCGCGTCCTCCGCAGCGGCGGCCGGCGACGGCGCCAGGTCGATCAGCAAGGCACCGTGGCGCTCTGCCACCTCAGGCAGCTTGTGGCCGGACGGCGCCACCAGCCGCACTGCCAGGTCCGGGCCGAGATCGTCGAGGAAGCGCGGCAAGGTGCGCGGCGAGAGCACTGCCGCCAGCAGGCCGAGGCGGGATGCGATGCCGTAGCACAGCAGCGTCTCGAGCGGCGTGAAGGCGCAGAACAGCGTCAGTTGCGGCGTCTGCGGTACGGCGGCGGCGCCGGTTGCCGAGCGCAGGGCAACGTGCGCTGCGCACTCGGCCTGGTGCAGCCGAAGGGCGGCCCGTTCGACCAGACGACGCGCCTCGGGCGGCGTCAGCGTGACGTCGCGGTAGCTTGCCTGCCAGGTCGCGTTGTTGAGCAAATCGACGAATCGCATGGCGCGTTCCTCCTGTCAGTGCGGCAAGCGCGGGTTTTGCAGCACCAGCGATGCTGCCAGCCCACCCATGCCGAACGAATTTTTCAGCACGTTATGGACCGGTCCTTCGCGGCGCTCGCGCAGCAGCGGCACGATGGCTTCCTCGTCGCTGTCGCCGAGATTGCGGATGGCCGGCAGGAAGTCGTCGCGGAACGAACCGATCACGCCCAGCACCTCCATGGCGCCAGCGCTGGCGATCAGGTGGCCATGCTGCGACTTGGTGGCCGCCACCGGCGGAATCTTGAAGCCTTCGAACACCTCGGTGATGGCGCGGCTCTCGTGGTGGTCGTTGAGCTTGGTGGACGTACCATGGGTGTTGATGGCCGAGAATTCTTCAAGTGGAATACCGGCGTCGGCCAGCGCCCGTTGCATGCACAGGCGCATTTCGGTGTTCAGGGTGTGCGGTGCGACGATGTGTTCGGCCGACAGACTGGCGCCGTAGCCTTTCAGGCGGGCATAGACCTGGCCGCCGCGGGCGCGTACGGCCGCCTCGCGTTCGATCACGAACAGCACCGCGCCCTCGGCCGGCATGAAGCCGGAGCGGCGACGGTCGAATGGCCGCGAGCGCTCCGGACCGGCCAGCGCCGGGTCGGTACACACCGCGCCGATCGCTTCCAGGCGGGCGATATTCATCGGCGTGACCTTGGCCGAAGCACCGCCGACGATGGCGGCGTCGATGCGGCCGCTGCGGATGGCGTTGAACGCCATGCCCAGCGCCTGCAGCGAGGCCGAGCACAGCCCGACGTGGGTGCGGGCATAGCCGGAGAACGGCACCGCCTTGTGGATCGTGCGCAGCACGGTCGTGGTGTCGATGTCGAGCAGCTCGGAGATGCGCACGGCATTGACCGCGCTGTCGATCAGCGCGCGGCGCTTGCCGATGTTGTCGCGGCCTGCGCGCTGCACGATGTCGATGCAGCGCTGCGGGTTGATGGCCGGTTCGTCGACACCGATCACGCAGCCGACGCGGTCGGCGGCGTAAGCATCGAGCGGATTGAATTGCGCCAGCAGGCTCTCGATGGCACGCTCGGCGTACAGCACTTCGCCGGGACGGGCGCTGTAGCGCCTGTCGTGGTCGGGCCAGCGCATCAGCTCGTTGGCGATGGGCGGCAGGCCGGCCCACTTGGTGTCGAAGGTGTCGGTGTTGAATTTTTCGATCGCTCGGATACCGCTGCGGCCGTCGTAAAAGGCTGCCGTCACGTCGTCCAGCGTATCGCCCAGCGGAGTGACCGCGCCGATCGCGCTGATGCAGATGGGGGAATTATCGTAGTCCATGGTATGCAGTTCTCGTCTGTCGTAAAAGGTTCGATGGCGCGGGCATGCGGGGTCCCGCCGGGCGGCTTGCAGGCCGTCCGTTCGGTCGTCGCGGAAAAAGGGGGGCGCCGGCGCGCTGCTTATTGCAGGACCGGCTGGCCCAGCTTGCGCACCAGCAGGTAGCCGATGCCGAACCCGAAGCCTGCGCCGCATAGCAGCACCGTGGTTCCGGGGGCGATGCGCTCGTCGGCCAGCACGGCGGCCAGGTCGAGCAGGTTGTTGGCCTTGCCCGTGTAACCGAAGTAGCGCTTGTAGTTGCGCGTCGGCACGTTGCCGAATACGGCGTCGCGCGCCGCCGTTTCGGTTTCCTCGAGCTGGCGTGCGCCGTTGGCGTAGGTGACGATCAGGTCGGGCAGGCCGTGGCGCGTGCGCGCGGCGGTAAACAAGGCAGTCCAGGTCGCTACGGAGACGAACGGGTCGGGGGCGAACTGGGTTTGCACCGCCAGCACCTCGGCGACCGGCGCCGGGCCGTCGTCGGCGGCGGCGCTGTCGATGACCAGTGCTGCCGCGCCGTAGGCAGGATCGACCTGCGGGCGGCCGGCATTGTCGTCGAGCAGGCCGAGCTTGCCGAAGACCACCAGCGAATCGAAGCTGCGCATATTGCCGGATGCGACCACGACTGCACGTTCGCTGATGCCGGCGCGCAGGGTGTGCACCGCATCCTCGAGCGCGCTCAGGCCCGACAGCGACATGCTCTGGTTCGGGTAGCCGCCGCCCTGGGCGCCGAAGCGCTTGGAAACATGGTAGGTCGAATTGGTCGACAGCAGGCGCATCATGTTGATCGGGTTGGTCAGCGACTTCAGCTCGCCGAGCCGGTCGATCGCAGCGTCGCCGGCGCGGTCGATCAGGCCGCCGATGGCGGCGAAGGTCAGCTCGGCGCCGTCGGTGCCGGTAAACACGGCCACGTTGTCGGTCTCGCCCATCCAGTCGGTCCCGGTATGACGCAGCGCGTCCGAGATGGCGTTGAGGACGCCGGTCGAGAGTTCATTGAGGGTCGAGCGGTCCTCGCGGCCGATCACGGCCAGACCGTCGGCGCCGAGCCGGATCGCTGGCGCGCTGTAGCGGTCTGCCGAGACGGCGGCCATGCCCGTGCCGAGCTGCGCGGCCAGCTGTGCCGTATCCTGGCAGCGCTCGCTGTTGATGCCGATGGTGCGGATGTAGACTGAAGTCACGATAGTCCCCTGGGTGGCCGATGATCAGAGTGCGCGCAGGCGGTGCTCGACATAACCGACCGAGAACAGCGCGTACAGTTCTTCTGCGCCGGGCGCGGTCGGCACGCTGGCGTGGCCGTCGAACAGGCGCACCAGTTCGGCACGGCCTTCGTCGGTCCAGGCACCGGCGGCATAGAACGACGGGTTGTTCATCATCGTGTTGATCGGCCACAGCTGGTCAGGATCGAACTCCTTGTTGGCGGCGGCCTTGAGCTCGTAGGTGAAGTCGACGAAGTCGAGCGAGGACATGCCGTATTCCTTGAACAGCGACTTGCCGGTGTCGATGGCGCTGACGTCGTCCAGGTACAGCACCGATGCGGCGATTTGCGAGATTTGGTTGGCGTTCATGATGATTCCTTTAAGTGGTTAGAAAAAACAGTTGTTGTGAAGCGGTGCAGCGGATTAGAAAACCAGTTCGCCGTTACCGAGTACCAGGGTGGTGCCGGTGGACTTGATCTGGCCTTTGACAAACAGCAGCACAGTCTCGGCGACCTGGTCTGCAGTCAGTATTTCGCGGGTGGGCATCTCGCGGACGATGTCGCGCGCATTGGCTCCCGAAAACTTGTGGAACATCGGCGTGTCCACGAAGCCCGGCGACACGCACAAGGTACGGACCTTGAAGCGCGCCACTTCCAGCGCCAGCGTGGCGGTGAAGCGTTCGAGGGCGGCCTTGGCGCTGCCGTAGATAGCGTTGCCGGCCTTCGGACGTTTCGCCGCGATCGAGGTGATGTTGACGATGGTCCCGCTGCGGCGCCCGGTCATCAGTTTGCCGATGTGGCAGGCGATGATGACCGGCGCCATGTAGTTGATGGTGGTGGCGTGTTCGAGCCTGGCCCGGACATCGCCGAGCGACAGCGCGTCGGCCGACATGCCGGCGGAGTTGACCAGCACGTCCGGCGCGCTGGCGCTGTCGATGGTGGTCAGGAAGGCCGATACTGCGTCCAGCGAGCCGAGGTCGAGCTGCGAGCAGGTGCACTGTTCGCCATATTGACGGCGGATCGTGTCGGCCTGTTCGCCGTTGCTGTTGTAGGTGAAGTGGACGGCATAACCGGCCTCGATCAGGCCCTTGATGATGGACTGGCCGATTCCGGCGGTTCCGCCGATGACGATGGCTTTAGGCATTGCTTGCTTCCTTCAATCGTTAAGATTTGAGTGGTCCGGCTTGCGCTGCAAGCGCTGTTACCGTGGAAGCATTAAACCAAACTGGCGTTTTTTACATCACTAGTAATGCTGATAGGTAGGGGGAGGGACAGCCAGCGCCGCGCGCCCGGCAACTGGCCGGCAGCCGGTCGGTGCTACTGGCTGGCGGCCCGGCGGCGCACCGCGATGAATTGTTCGAGATCGCGGCTCGCATGCGCGATATGCCGCTTGAGCAGGGCTGCCGCGCCGCGCACGTCGCCGCTGCGGCACAAATCGACCAGCTGCTGGTGTTCCTGCTGCGCCTGGCGGATGCTGTCCGCGCTCAGCGACAGCTGCAGGCGCGTGTAGCGGTCCGTCTGCAGCAGCAGGGTGTCGACGATGGCGGCCGTGCGCGGCTGGTCGGCGCGTGACAGCAGCACCGCGTGCAGCCGCGTGTTCAGTTCACCCCAGCGCGTGGTGTGCTGGCCCGCCAGTTCCTGCCGGTAGTCGGCCAGGATGGCGTCAAGCTGCGCGTAGTCGTTTGCCGTGAGGCGGGGCGCGGAGCGCTTGAGCAGCAGCGGCTCGAGCACGCTGCGCAGCATGAACAGTTCGCTGATCTCGTCGATCGACAGGCCCGCCACCACCGCGCCCTTGTGGGCGACGATTTTCACCAGTCCTTCGCCTTCGAGCTGCACCAGCGCCTCACGCAACGGGATCCGGCTGATGCCCAATTCGGCCGCCAGGGCGTCCTGGCGCAGCGAGCTGCCTTCGGCCAGCTCGCCGGCCATGATCTTGCGCCGCAGCGCGTCTGCCGCCTGGTCGGCAACGGTGGTCACCGCCAGGGCGGCGCGGTTCACGCGGCCACGTCTTTCGACCAGTCGGCGTACCAGCTGCGAAACAGCGCGTACTGCGTTTCGGCGTAGCGGCGCTGGCTGGCGCTGAGGACATCGGACTCGTTGAAGTGCAGCGTGTACTCGGTGTCGCCGTTGAGCACCATCAGGTATTTGTAGAACAGCACCAGGTCGGTGCCCTCGTCGAACGACGACAGCACCAGCAGCGCCGCTTCCAGTTCGCGCGCCTGGCGGCGGGCCACGGCGTCGCCGGCAGCCGCCTTGCGCGACAGGTCCACCAGTTGCAGCACTTCGCGCGGCAGCGCATTGCCGATGCCGGTGATGGCGCCGGTCGCGCCGCAGTTGACGAAGCCGTGGAATACCTGGGTGTCCACGCCCACCATCAGCGTGACGTCATCGTCCTGGCTGGTGATGTGCTCGGCCGCATAACGGAGGTCGGCGGCGCCGCCGAATTCCTTGAAGCCGATCAGGTTCGGGTGGCTGGCGCGCAGTGCGAAGAACAGGTCGGCGCGGGTGGCGAAGCCGTAGTACGGGCTGTTGTAGATCACGGCCGGCAGCTGTGGCGCAGCCTGCAGGATGGCCGAGAAGTGGGCTTTTTGCGCGGCCGGCGACGAACCGCGCGACAGCAGGCGCGGGATCACCATCAAGCCTTGCGCGCCGACCCTGGCCGCGTGGGCCGCGTGCGATACCGCTTCCTTCGAGTTGACCGCGCCGGTGCCGACGATGGTCGGCACGCCGGCCGCCACCAGGCGCGCCACGCCTTCCTGGCGCTGCGCCTCGGTCAGCAGCGGCCAGTCGCCCATCGAGCCGCAGTACACGACGGCGCTCATGCCGGCATCGACCAGCGCGCGGCCCTTGCGCACCAGGGCGTCGAAGTCGGGCGTGCGGTCGGCGCTGCAGGGAGTCATCAGGGCCGGGATGGTACCGGTGAAGATATTGTCGCGCATGGTATTCCTTCAGATCGGGTGAGGGGAGGGCATCGGCGCGATCATACTGCGGTTTTGGATATTGTATACAATCCAAACGCCGATTATGCCGATTTCGTCGTCCCGGCTGCGTAGTTCGGGCGCCTGCTGCGTGCAGCTGCCCTGTGCTGCCTGGCGCTGCCGCTGCTGCGCCGCTGCCCTCTGCGGCCTGCCGGGCCGCAGGCCTCAGCGCCAGCGCGCCAGGCTGCCGGTGGCGCGCAGCATGGCGATGCCCGTTTCCACGCGCGCGGCGGCATGGGCCAGCACCGCGTGCTGCGGTTCGCCCAGCATGGCGCGCAGCAGCAGCGGCGCCAGGACCGCGTCGAGGAACTGCTGCGCCGCCACCCGGGCTTGCGCCATGGCGCCGGCATCGTGCAGGGCGATCACGGCCGCCACGCGCCGCACGCCCGACTGCAGGAACAGCTGGTCGGCGCGGGCGCCGTCGCCCAGCCGCGGCAGCTCGGCCACCAGCAGCCGCAGCAAGGCCAGCGCATCGGGCGCCAGCGCATCCTGCACCACCTGCATGCCCACTGCCGCCAGCCGCTGCTCGAGACCGAGTTCCGCGGCCACCGCGTCGTGCGCCGGCGTGCCGGCCAGCAGCTGGTCAATGACGGCCGAAAACAGCGCCGCCTTGTTGGCATAACGCGCATAGATACTGGCCTTGCCGGCGCCCGCATCGAGTGCGACCTGGTCGCAACTGGTGCCGTCGTAGCCGCGCGCCAGGAACAGCCGGCTGGCCGCTGCCAGCAAGCGTGCTGTCACATCGCCGGCGCTGTCGGCCGGCGGCCGCCCGCGCCGGCGCGGTTGTTGTTGCTCATCCACCATGCTGCCTCTTCCACATTTCAATCGAATCCGCTTTACAAACGGCAAGTTGGCGATTAATCTAGACTGGTCAGTTCAATTAGTGCGCCCGGTGTCTGCCGGCCCGTAACATATCACGCCCAGGAGGCATGTTGTCCACTACCGCCATTCACCCCTTCCACCTTGCCATCCCCGATGCGGCACTGGCCGATCTGCAGACGCGCCTGGCGCTGACGCGCTGGCCCGACGCCGAGACGGTGGCCGACACCAGCCAGGGGCCGCAACTGGCCAGCCTGCGCGCACTGGCCGCCCGCTGGCAGGACGGCTACGACTGGCGCCGCTGCGAGGCGCTGCTCAACGGTTTCAACCAGTACCGCACCGCCATCGACGGCCTCGACATCCACTTCCTGCACGTGCGCTCGCCCGAGCCGGGCGCCATGCCGCTGCTGCTCACGCACGGCTGGCCCGGATCGGTGCTGGAATTTCGCGACGTGATCGGCCCGCTGACCGATCCGGTCGCGCACGGCGGCGTGGCCAGCGACGCCTTCCACCTGGTCATCCCGTCGCTGCCCGGCTTCGGTTTTTCCGGCCAGCCCAGGGAAACCGGCTGGAACGTCAACCGCATTGCCGACGCCTGGACCGTCCTGATGGCGCGCCTCGGCTACGACCGCTATGCCGCGCAGGGCGGCGACTGGGGCGGCGCCGTGACCACGGCGCTCGGCTACAAGGCGCCCCCTGGCCTGGTCGGCATTCACCTGAACATGCTGATGTTCCACCCGACCGAGCAGGAACGGGCCGAGGCGACCGCGCACGAACAGGCCATGCTCGACGACGCCCAGCGCTACGACCAGCAGTTTTCCGGTTACTTCAAGGTGCAGGCCACGCGCCCGCAGTCGGTCGGCTTTGCGCTGGCCGATTCGCCGGTCGGCCTGGCGGCGTGGATCTATGCCCTGTTCCAGGATGTGTCGGACAGCGGCGGCGACGTGGCAAGTGCGTTCGAACTCGATGCCATCCTCGACGACATCATGCTGTACTGGCTGCCCAACACGGGCGCCAGCGCCGCGCGGCTCTACTGGGAAGCGATGCAGGCGATGCGCGAGGGCGGCACGCCGACCGCGCCGATGACCACGCCGGCCGGCATCAGCATGTTCCCCGGCGAACAGCTGCGCCTGTCGCAGCGCTGGGCCGAGCGGCGCTTCGCCCACCTCGTCCACTTCAACGAGCTCGAACGGGGCGGCCATTTCGCGGCCATGGAGCAGCCGGCGTTGTTCGTCGAGGAAGTGCGGGCCACGTTCCGCCAGCTGCGCTAGCAACCGAATCAGAAGGGATTGCGTTTCCCTTTGATCCACTCGGCCAGCCCGGCGATGAATTGCGGAAGGTAGTTTCTCTCCGGCGCCTGAAGTGCGTGCCCTGCGCCGGGATATTCGACAAACGTGAATTTGTTGCCGGGACGGCTGGCGAAAAAGGCGTGCAATTTGCGGCCTGATTCGATTGGGACGCTGTCGTCCTTTTCGCCCATCGCTACGACCACGGGAATGTCGAGTTTTGCATACGTGGGCAGTGGATCGTAGAACAAATGTGAACGCCAGTACCGGTAAGGGTGGCCGAAGAAGCGCTTATCTAGGCTTTCCGGATCAGCCTTGATGGCGGCATACGTCCGCAGCAGCTGCGCACGTGAGAACAGCGTCGCATAGGGGGCAACGCCGCGCGCTGCGAAGATTAGGAACTCTTCGCTTTGCGGCAGCCCGCCGCTGCCCGCCACCGCAAGCCAGCCGATCTTTGCGCTGCCCGCGGCTGCAAGCGGCGCGACCGTGCCGCCCTCCGAAAAGCCGACGATCGCCAAGCTGCGCGGGGCCAGGGAATGTAGTTGGGGCTCGACATCGATGAATGACAGCGTGTCGCCTACCCGACGCTCCAGGACGTCCTCGCGGCTGTACGTCTCGGAACAATGAGCGCCGTCGTCGCCCTTTTCGATGCCCGCCTTTTCCAGGAAGTAGAGATTGATGGGCGCCGGGTAGTGCTCAAAAAAGGACGGCACGCGCGATGCGAAATCGCGGCAGCCCGAGCCGCTGACGAGCACGATCGGCGTGGCTGTTCCTTCCGCGGCGCTGTCGTACAGATGGTAGTAGCGGCGCGATTTGCCATCGATGCGGATCGTAGACTCGTCGTAGACACGTGCCGCTAATGCGGACGTCGCGGCCAGTGCGCCACACAGGCTCAACAGCAGATTAGCGAGGAATCGCCGCGTCATGAGAACGCCAGCTGAACGATAGTTTGATTTTTCGGCATGTATTTGTCCAGTAATTTTGTTGTCCGCGGTTTGCTGTTTGCTCGCTGCGATAGCTCGAGCCTGCCCATCAATCTTAATACGGCCGAGGCGCACGCGTTTCGAGCGACCGCTCTTCGCCGAGATCGGAAGTTCGACCAGTGTACGACAAGCGTTGCCTGTGCCGTAACATCGTGCGGACTATCGCATTTTTCCCGGTAAATTCGGCACGCGGGTTTCACTGATTTGTCGCAGTTTTCATGTTCTGTGTTATCCGACGTGTGCGGCGCGCACCAGGTCCACGAATGCGCGCAGCGTGGCCGGCATTTGGCGGCGCGGGAAATACAGCTGCGGTCCTTCGAATTGCGGCCACCAGTCTTGCAGCACCGGCGCCAGATCGCCGCTGGCCAGGTGCGGATCGAGCCAATTGCGGAAGGTGCAGATGATGCCATGACCGGCGCGGGCCAGGTCGATTGCTGCCGGTGCACCATCGACGCCGATGACCACGCGCGCCGGCGGATCCACCGTCAGGCGCTCGCCGTCGCGCGCGAACTCCCACTGCGTCAGTGCGCCGCTGGAAAAACGCAGGCGCACGCACGCGTGCTCAAGCAGGTCGTTCGGATGGGCGGGATGGCCGCGCCGGGCCAGGTAGACCGGTGCGGCGGCCAGCGCCAGCTGCTGGTGGCGGGGTCCGATCGGCACCGCGATCATGTCCTGGGCCAGGTGCTCGCCGTAGCGGATGCCGGCCGCGCAGCCATCGGCGATGGCGTCGACCAGGCGGTCCTCCACCACCAGTTCCACCCGCACGGCCGGGTAGGTGGCGAGAAAACGGTCGATCAGCGGCGGCAGGATGTCGACCATCACGGCGCCCGTGACATTGAGTTTGAGCAGCCCCTGCACCTGCTGCCCGGCGCCAGCCACGTCGCGCAAGGCGGCGCGGGTGTCGGCCAGCAATGGCGCCAGGCGCGCTGCCAGCGCCTGCCCGGCCTCGGTCGGCGCCACGCTGCGCGTGGTGCGGGTCAGGAGTGGCACGCCAAGCAGGCGTTCCACACGTCCAATGATATCGCTCACGTTGGACGGCGACATGCCGAGCCGGATGGCGGCGGCCCGAAACCCGCCCGTGCTGCATACGGCCAGGAACACGGCCAGGTCGTCGAGTGACGGTTCGCGATTGTTCTCCATGGCGATCAGTCTATTCGATGCGGGCCCCGTTATCAAAGTCCTGCGGGATCGCTACCATGGCGCTCACCATCTTCCCTGAAAGGTCACAGCATGTCGCACCATCCCGACGTTCCACCAGCAGACCGTGCCAGCCCGTTCGCCTCGTGGCACGGCGATCACGCCGGCATCCGCGTCCCGGACTTCGACAGCGCCGTTGCCTGGTACACGGGCAAGCTCGATTTCCGCGTGCTGAGCACCATGGCGCTGGGCGAGAAGACGCTGGCCATGCTGTGCCCGGCCAACGACGACAGCTTCCGCATCGAATTCATCGCCGGCCCCGGCTGCACCGCGCGTCCCGCGTTTGACGAATTGATCGACACCCACGCCATCGGCGGCTGGCACCATCTGTGCCTGCGCGTGGACAGCGTCGACGACGCCATCACCGAACTGCGCCAGCGCCAGGTGCGCATCGTCAGCGCCCCGAAAGACGCGCCGGCGCTGGGACTGCGCTTCGTCTTCATCAGCGATCCGTGGGGGAATCTGATCGAACTGGCGCAGCAGCTCTGATCCGCTTACACCGTCCGCGCCATGCCGGCGGCCGGCGCCTGGCGCCGCTCCATCCACACCGACACGCCGAGCACTGCGATGCCGCCCAGCGCCAGCATGGCGCCCACCAGGCCGGTCGATTGCAGGCCGAGGCCGTGAGCGATCGCCATGCCGCCGAACCAGGCGCCGGCCGCGTTGGCGCAGTTGAAGGCCGAGTGGTTGAGCGCTGCAGTCACGGTCTGGGCGTCGCCGGCCACGTCCATCAGGCGCGTCTGCACGGCGGGCGCCACGGCAATGCCGCAGCCGATCAGGAACAGGTTGATTGCCACCGCCCAGGCATTGGCACTGGTGTAATAGAAGGCCGTGAGCGCGGCCACGTTCCAGACCAGGGCGCCGAAAATGGTGCCCACGCGCGAGCGGTCGGCCAGCCAGCCGCCCACCAGGTTACCGAAGGTCATGCCGACGCCGATCAGCGCCAGCATCACCGCCACCATGTTCGGCGACACCCGGGTCACTTCGAGCAGCGTGGGCGTGACGTAGGTGTAGACGGCAAACAGGCCGCCGAAACCGACCGACACCATCAGCAGCGTCACCCATACCTGGGCGCGGCGGAACACGCCGAGTTCGCGGCGCGGGCTGGCGTCGCCGGCAGCGATGAACGGCACATAATGGCGCACCATCAGCGCGGTGACCACGCCCAGCACGCCGACGACCAGGAACGCCGACCGCCAGCCGAACGCCTGGCTCAGCCACGTGGCCAGCGGCACGCCGAAGATATTGGCAATGGTCAGCCCGAGCAGCACGCGCGAGACGGCCTGGCCGCGTCTTTCCGGCACCGCCATGGCAGCGGCCACCAGCGCGGCCACGCCGAAATAGGCGCCGTGCGGAATGCCGGCCACGAAGCGCGCCAGCAGCAGCGCGCCGTAGCCCGGCGCTGCCGCGCTGAGCAGGTTGCCGGCCGCGTACAGCGCCATCAGCAATACCAGCATCGCCTTCTTCGGCATGCGCGCCAGGAAGATGGCGATCAGCGGCGCGCCGAACACCACGCCCAGCGCATAGGCGCTGATCATGTGGCCCATGTGGGGCAGGTTGGTGTGCAGGTCGCCGGCGACGATCGGCAGGATGCTCATCGAGGCGAATTCGCCGGTGCCGATGGCCAGGCCGCCGATGGCCAGCGCCAGGTTGGCCATGCCGGCGCCGTGCGGCGCAGCGATCGGAACAGGGGGGAGGGAGGTGTCGGAAACAGGATCGGAATGCATTGCTAAGGCCTGAAAATCGTTGGCAAAAAGGGTCAACCTTAGCATGTTTGGCCAAGCTGCGTTGGCGTCCGGTCCGGCCTGCGTAGTGTTACTGAGGTTACTGAGGTTACTGAGGTTACTGAGGCGGCGCCGACGCGGCGCGTAAAAAAACGGCAGGCGTGAGGCACGCCTGCCGTCGATTGCGACGCGAGGGGAATTGCTTAGAACTTGTAGCGTACGCCGACCGACACCATGTTGGCTTTCAGGTTGCCGTTGCTGTCTTCGATTTTCGCGACTTTGCCGAAGTATTCGTATTCAGCAACAACGCTGAAGTTGGTGTTGACCGCGTAGGCAGCGCCAACCGACAGGTAGGCGGTGCTGCGCGATGCTTTGTCGTCTTCGCTGAGGTTGCCGACGGCAAAATTAGCTTTTACTTCGGTGCGCGCTACGCCAGCCTTGGCGAACAGCGCGAACTGCGGATCCAGTGGCAGGGTGCCGGTGGCAGCGAAGTAGACCGAGGTTGGCTCGAAACGCACGCGCGCGACGCCGCCCGAACGCTCCATTTTGCCCAGGTCAACGTAGCCGGCTTCCAGGCCGAAGTTCTGGTTGAAGTTGTAACCACCGTACAGCTTGAAGCCAGTGTCGTGGTCCTTGATCGAATCGCCTTCGATCGACAGCTTTTGCTCTGCACGGCCGACGTTGCCGCCGATGTAGGTCGATTGGGCCGCTGCGGTGCCGGCCAGTGCCGCCAGCATGGCGAACAGGATGGTGTTTTTCATATGTCTCTCCTAAATGGGTCACATCGCGAAATGGCTTCTGGCGAATTTCGCGAAGGAAATATTATAGGTATAAATAATTTATTTGGTAAGGTTTTGTCCCGTTTTGGGGCAGGCAAAAGGGCAAAGTGTCTCTTTTGGTGCACGTTGCTGCGATGTCGCGTGCGTGTGTGCCGCCACAGACAGCGGGCGGGCAGCGCGGCATGATGTGCAACCCAGCCAACCAGCCAGCAGGATACCCCCATGGATTTCCCCACCCGTCACCTGAAACAACCATTGCCCTACGATCCGTCCTACGAAGTGCCCGAGGAAGACGAGGCCGAAACCATTGCCGGCCTGCAGGAGCAGATGCGCGATATCGCCGGCACCGTGCACAAAGACAGCGGCCACGCGCCGCGCGGCGTGCATGCCAAGAGCCACGGCCTGCTGCGCGCCACCTTGCGCGTGCTCGACAACCTGCCCGCCGACTATGCCCAGGGCCTGTTTGCCGCCAGCGGCGAATACCCGGTGGTCATGCGCCTGTCCACCACGCCCGGCGACCTGCTCGACGATAAGGTGTCCACCCCGCGCGGCATGGCGATCAAGGTGATCGGCGTGCCTGGTGCACGGCTTGACGACGGCCAGGGTGACGTCACCCAGGATTTCGTGATGGTCAACGGCCCCGTGTTCCAGGCCCCGACCGCCAAAAAATTCCTGGGCAGCGTCAAGCTGCTCGCGGCCACGACCGACAAGGCGCCGGGCCTGAAAAAAGCGTTATCGGCAGCCTTGCAGGGCGCCGAAAAGGTGATCGAAGCGGTGGGCGGCGAGAGCGCCACCCTGATCAGCATGGGCGGCCATGCGCAAACCAACATCCTCGGCGAAACGTTTTTTACCCAGGTGCCGATCCTGTTCGGGCGCTACATGGCCAAGCTGCAACTGGTGCCCGTCTCGCCGGAGTTGGCCATGCTGACAGACCAGCCGGTCGACCTCGACCACAAGCCCAACGGCCTGCGCGGCGCGGTGGTCGATTTCATGACCGAGCACGCGGCCGAGTGGGAGCTGCGGGCGCAGCTGTGCACCGGCCTCGACGAAACGCCGATCGAAGACCCGACCGTGGAATGGACCACGCCCTGGGTTGCGGTGGCGCGCATCGCCGCGCCGGCCCAGGCCGGCTGGACCCACGGCTTGTCGGTGCTGGTCGATGACGGCATGCAGTTCAGCCCCTGGCACTGCATCGCCGATCACCGTCCGCTCGGTTCGATCATGCGCGTGCGGCGCGCCGTGTATGCGGCGTCGGCCCGCTTCCGCGCCGAGCGCAATGGCACGCCGCTGGCCGAGCCGCACAATCTCGACCACTGGAAGGAACACTGATCGCCGGCGCCGCCGCGACTGCGGCCGTGGCAGGGTGTGCACGCATCCCGGCCGGCTGCCGGCCCCGGGAGGTCATGGTGCCGGGGCAGGGAGCCGTCCTTGCGTTCGCGCCCCGGGTGGACGAAAATGAGCGATGCCCGTGTCTTGCAGCGGTGCAGTGACCACCCGTGGTGCTGCTGCCCGCTTGCCAGGCCCGGTTCTTCCACCCGACCAGAAAGCTCGTGTTGACCTCTGTGCTGGAAATCGCCGCCAATGCGGTCATGACGGTGTCGATCGTCCTTGCGGGACGCAACAATGTGCACTCGTGGTGGCTGGGCATCGTCGGCTGCGGCCTGTTTGCCGTGCTGTTCTACGACTCGCACCTATATGCCGACGTCACCCTGCAAGGGTTTTTCATCGTCACCTGCGTGATCGGCTGGTGGCGCTGGCTGCGCGGCAGCACCGGCGCGCCGCTGCCGATCACGCACGCGCAGCCGCGCGCGCTGATCTGGATGGGATCGCTCGGCCTGGCGGCCACCGCCATCTACGGTCTGCTGCTGCAAGCCTATACCAGCGCCTACGCGCCTTTCCTCGATTCCGGCGTGCTGATGTTCAGCGTGATCGCCCAGCTGCTGCTGATGGGCCGCCGCCTGCAAACCTGGCAATTTTGGCTGCTGGTCAACACCATCGCCGTGCCGCTGTACGCCAGCCGCGGCCTGTACCTGACGTCGGTGCTGTACGGCGCGTACTGGTTCAATGCGCTGGCATCGTGGTTTTTCTGGCGCCGCAAGATGCGCGAGGCCGCGCTGCAGTCGCCGGCCTGAGCCGCTGCGCGGCGGCGCCCTTCAATTCAACGACGACCGCCGCTGCTGGATCGCCTGGCGGTAGGCGCTCGGCGTGACCCCGAGCCGCTCGCGAAAAGCGGTGGCGAAGTTGCCCGCATTATTAAAGCCGATCAGCAGGGCGATGTCCTGCACGTCGATGTCGGTATCCTTGAGCAGTTCCTCGCCGCGCCGCAGGCGCGCTTCGCGGATGAAGGCAAACACCGTCATGCCGGTCTGCTCGCGGAAGATCTGCGACAGCTTTTCGCGGTAGGTGCCCACGCTGCGGGCAATTTCGGCCAGGCCCGGCAGCGAGGCCAGGTTGTCGGCGATCAGGCGCTTGACGGCCGCCACCGTGACGGCGTCCGGATCCACGCCATACGGCGAGACGGGCGCCGATGCCGCCGCAGCCGTCACGCTTGCCGCAGTAGCATCGTTGGCGGGCGCTGGCGGGGCGCCGTGGGCGCGCTGGGCCAGCGTCAGGTGCACCTGGATGCGCGCCGCCAGTTCGCCCGGCGAAAACGGTTTCGAGACGTAATCGACGCCGCCGATCGACAGGCCCATGATGCGCTCCTCGTCGGCGTCGGCGCCGCTGAGAAAAATCACCGGAATGTCCTGGGTGGCAGGATTGGCCTTGAGCAGGCGGCAGGCCGTGTAGCCATCCATGTCGGGCATGCGCACGTCGAGCAGGATCAGGTCCGGCCGGTTGGCCAGCGCCAGGTGGTAGCCCTGCAAACCGTTCGAGGCCGCCGACACCTTGTAGGGCAGCTCGCTCAGCAGATCGACCAGCAAGCGCTGTTCGAACGCCGAATCGTCGACGATGAGAATCTTGCGCATGGGAGTATCGGCAGTCTGCATGGGCTCACCCTGAAGGTTGGTCATCTTTTGATACGGAGTGTTGCGCGCCTGTCGTTATTATGCCCAACTTTGCACATTTTTTTGAGCAGTTTCTACGCACGCAAAATCTTCCTCGCCGCCAGCAAAAGCATGGTTTACCGAGATCATCAATAATGGTATCAAGTGTTGGGAATGGGCAATTTTTAGACGCCCGGACCCGGCGATTCCTTGCATGATCCACCAACCGAGGAGGTTATATGATCACCCGTAAAACCCGCCGTGCCGCGCTGGCCACCGCAACGGCTGTCACGCTGGCGGCCACCCTGGCTGCGGTGGCGCCGCTGGCCGACGCCGCCGTGTATTCGAACGGCAGCAAGACGGCAACCTTCGATGTCACGCTCAAGATCATTGCCGATTGCACCATTTCCGCCACGGCGCTGGACTTCGGCCAGAGCCAGGGCGTGCTGGCCAGCACGGTCACGGTCAACAGCCAGCTCAGCGTTACCTGCACCAACACCACGCCGTACAACGTCGGCCTGAACGCGGGCACCGGCACCGGTTCCACCACGTCCGCACGGGTGATGAGCGGCACCGGCGCCAATACCGGCACCGTCGCCTTCAATCTGTACCAGACTGCCGGCGCCACCAACTGGGGCAATACCCAGGGCACCGACACTCGTTCCGGCACCGGTACCGGCACCGCGCAGACGCTGACGGTCTACGGTTCGATCCCGGCCCAGGCCACGCCGCAGCCCGACACCTACAAGTCGACCATCACGGCGACCGTGTATTTCTAGGCGATGAACTTGTCCTTGCGCCTGGTGTGCTGGATAAAACTCGGTATTCTTGCGCTGATCGGAATGCTGGGGTTGGAAGCGAACGCTGCAAATTTGCAGATTTCGCCCGTCATGATTATTTTGCGTGCAGGTCAAAGTGCCACCGGCATCACCATGCAAAACATGGGCGAAACGCCTGTGTACGGCCAGGTACGCGTATTTTTGTGGGACCAGAGCGGCACCGAAGATGTGCTGACCCCCACCCAGGATGTTGTAGCAAGCCCTCCCATATTGCAGATCGGGCCCAAGAGCAGCCAGATCATTCGCCTCGTGCGACGCAGCAGTCAACTCCCCAGCCGCGAGTTGAGCTACCGGATACTGATCGACGAAATCCCGCGCGAGGGCGAAGGCCCCGCCAGCGGCGTCGATATCCGCCTGCGCTATTCCGTTCCCATGTTCGTCCAGCCGGGCGATGAGCGCAGTGCGCCGTCGCCGGCGCTGACCTGGGCCGTTTTCCGCAAGGACGACCACTGGCACCTGAAGGTGCGCAACAGCGGCGCTGCGCGCGCGCAGATCGGCGCGTTCGAGCTGGCCAACGCCGCCGGCAAGCAGTTCATGATTGCCGAGGGCCTGTTCGGCTATGTGCTGGCCGGCCGCGACCGCGAATGGCGCCTGCCGGTGCCGGCCGACGCCGACCTGCGCGGCACGCTGACGGTCAACGCCAACATCAACGCCAAACCCGCGACTGCCAGCACCGTGGCGGCACTGGAGTAGTCGCCCGATGCGGCGCAGGCTGTCCTGCCTGTCCCAGCTGCTGCTGTCGGCCGCGCTGGCCGGCGCCGCCGTGGCGGGCGCGCGCGCGCAAGCGCCTGCCGCACCGCTGCCAGCAATGGCATCCGACGAAGAGCTATTTTTGGAGGTGACCTTGAACGGCCAGGAAACCGGCTTGATCCTGCGCTTCACGCGCCAGCCCGGCACGGTGCTGGGCAGCTCGGGGCTCAGCAGCACCGTGCAGAACCTGCGCGACCTCGACCTCGACCCGCAGCGCCTCGGGGTGGCGGACCGCGAGGCGGTCAACCTCGACGACGTGCGCGGGCTGCACTACACGTACGACGCGGCCACCCAGCGCATCGCGCTGCGCCTCGACGACGCGCTGCGCGCGCCGGTGGCGCTGTCGGCGCGCAGCCTGCGCGAACCGGGCGAGGCCACCGTCTCGCCGGGCGCCGTGTTCGGCTACGACGTGTTCGCGCGCCGCGGCCAGGAACGCTACCTGTCGGTGGCCAACGAGCTGCGCTACTTCAATGCCAGCGGCGTGTTCAGCACCACGGGCGTGTTCAGCAGCAGCGACCAGCTGCGGCGCTTCGTGCGCCTCGATTCTTCGTGGGTCCATTCGGACCCGCACACGCTGGAAACCTGGCAGGTCGGCGACCTGATTTCATCGTCGCTGACATGGACCCGCTCGCTGCGCATGGGCGGCGTGCAATGGCGTAAAAGCTTCGACCTGCGGCCCGATCTGCTGACGTTTCCGGTCGCCTCGCTGGCCGGCTCGTCGGTGGTGCCGAGCGCGGTCAGCCTGTACGTCAACGGCGTGCGCCAGCTGGAGACAGCAGTGCCGTCGGGCCCGTTCGTGATCAACCAGGTGGCGGGCCTGAGCGGCGCCGGCCAGGCCACGCTGGTCACGCGCGACACGGCCGGCCGCGCGGTGACCACGGTCTTGCCGCTGTACGTCGACACCCGCCTGCTGGCAGCCGGCCTGACCGACTATTCGCTGGAACTGGGCGTGCTGCGGCGCGACTACACGACCCGGTCTTTCGGCTACGACCGCTCGCCGGCACTGAGCGGCTCGCTGCGGCGCGGCGTGACCGACCGCCTGACCGTGGAAGCGCATGGCGAGGCCGGCAACGGCGTGGTCAACGGCGGCGTCGGCGCCATGTGGCGCATGGGCCAGATCGGTGTGCTGACCGGCTCGGTTGCCGGCAGCGCCGGCGGCGGCGCCGGTGCCCAGGCCAGCATCGGTTACCAGTACCTGAGTCCGGGCTTCAGCCTGGACCTGGAAACGCTGCGCGCCAGCCGCCGCTACAGCGACCTTGGCACGGCCGATGCCGGTCCCGGCGTGCTGGCCAGCCATCGTCTCAATCTCAACCTCGGCCTGTTTGCCGGCCAGACCCTGGGCCTGTCGCTGATCGGCCAGCGCACGCCGGCAGCGCCACCGGCGCGGGTGGCGGCGCTGTCGTATGCGGCCACGCTGGGACCGCGCCTGTACCTGAGCGTGAGCGCCTACCGCGATTTTCGGGACCAGCGCGCACGCGGCGTGTATTTTGGCCTCAGCGGTTCGTTCGGCGACCGCTACGCGGCCAATGCCAGCTTCGGCCACCAGAACGGCGTGCAGGCCAGGAATGTTACGCTGGGGCGCACGGCTGACTATGGCGGCGGCTTTGGCTGGGGCTTGCAGTCGCTGCAGAACGATGGCGCGGTCGTGCGCCAGGCCCAGGGTTCCTACCTCGGCAACTACGGCCAGGTGGGCGCCTTTTTGCAGGAGAGCGACGGCCGGCGCGACAGCTCGCTCAGCGCCTCCGGCTCGGTGGTGCTGATGGACGGCAGCGTGCATGCGGCGCGCCAGGTCGGCGCCGGCTTTGCACTGGTCTCGGCCGGCGTGGGCGGCTTGCCGGTGCTGCAGGAGAACCGGCCCATCGGCACCACCAGCAGCAGCGGCTATCTGCTGGTGCCCAATCTGACGCCTTATCTGGCCAACCAGATCTCGATCGACACCAGCAGCCTGCCGCTCGATGCGCGCATCGCCCGCACCACGCTCACCGTGGTCCCGGCCCGGCGCGCCGGCCTGCTGGCCGCGTTCCCGGTCGAAACCTATGCCGCCGCCAGCGTGATCCTGCACGACGCCGTCGGCCGGCCGCTGGCGCCCGGCCTGGCAGTGCAGCACCTCGAGAGCGGCAACACCACCGTGACCGGCTTCGACGGCGTGGCCTTCATCGACAACCTGGCGCCGCACAACCGCGTGCAGGCGACCGTGGCGGGGCAGCGCTGCGTTGCCGAGTTCGCGTACGTGCAGGAGCCGGGCAACGCCTTGCCGACCATCGGACCGGTCGTGTGCCGGAGCGTGCAGTGATGGCCCGCCGCCTGCTGTCGGCGCTGCTGACCTTGTTCCTGGCGCTGTTGTGCTGTGGCCAGGCGCGTGCCGACAATTGCGCCATCACGCCCGCCAATGTCACGTTCCCCAGCGTCAGCTCGATCAGCACCGGACCGGTGTACGCGTCGTCGAGCTTCAAGATCACCTGCACCTGGACCGACATTGTCGGCTCCCTGCTCACGCCCAATGTGACGATCTGCCTGAACCTGGGCGCCGGTACCGGCAACGCCAGCACGGCCAACACGACCATGCGCCAGCTGTCGAACGGCAGCTTGCGCGTCAATTACAACCTGTACACGGACGCCACCTATGCGTCATCCAGGATATGGGGCGGCATGGCCGGCACCACCACGTCGGGCAACGGCATCGTGCTGACCATGACCAAGAGCGGCGGGGTGGGCAGCCTCGACCAGTTCGTCAACATCTACGGCAAGCTCGAGGCGGACACCACGCTGTCCGGCCTGACGGTGGGGCCGGACAACCTCAGCTTCACGTCCAGCTTCGGCGCCGGCAGTGCAGTGATGCAGTACCAGTTTTCGCTGCTCGGGGTGCTCGGCTGCGCGGTGCCGCAAACGGTGGCGATCCCGTTTACGGTCAGTGCGCCGGTGATCAACGATTGCAACATCAATATCGGCAACCTGGCGTTTCCGCAAGCGCGGCTGCTCACCAGCGCCGTGCGCACCACGTCCAGCGTATCGGTCACCTGCAGCAAGAATACCGCCTACCGCATCACGCTGGCAGCCGGCGCCAACAGCGCCAGCACCACCGCGCGGCGCATGCGCAATACCGGTACCACCGAGACGGTCGATTACGTGGTGTCGAATGCGCTGGACGGCCCCAGCTGGGGCGATGGCAGCGGCGGCACGGTGGCGGTCACCGGCACCGGCACCGGGGTGGCGCAGGCGATGACGGTGTATGGCATGGTGCCGGCGCAGAGTACGCCATCGCCGGGGGATTACAAGGATACCGTCACCGCCACCGTGTCCTTCTAGTCGGGGCTGAATCAGCCTCCATGGCGGCGTTGCAGCGGCTTGCCGTACTGCGCGTACTGTCTGCGTCGCTGGGCCTTGCCCTGGAGGCTTATGCGGCCCCTCCGGGGCTGTCCGTGGCGGGGTTGCAGCGGCTTGCCGTGCTGTGCGTATTGTCTGCGTCGCTGCGCCTTGCCCTGGAGGCTGATTCAGCCCCTCCGGGGCTTTCAAAGGTGCGCGTCGGTCAGAAGGTGATGGTCCAGTCCTGGGTGCTGGCTGGGCGTGCGGTGGCGGTGTCGGCGGCGGCTGGTGCGGGTGGGGTGGCGGTGGTCAGGTGAGGGGCGTTGAGCTGGCAGGCCACGGTGGGCGCCTTGGTGGCGGCGGTGCTCGCCTGTACGGTGCAGGCATCGGACACGGTGAAGCTCACTTGCATGGCAGCGGTCTTGGTACCGGCGCTGGCCAGCAGCGGCAGGGTCATCAGGACTACGCTCAGTGCTTTAACAAGAAGTTTCATTTTGTGTCAGGTGAGTAAGTATGCAGCAATCGGAAGTGCTTGTTATCTCGTGCAACAATGAAACGAATTTTAACCTGCATCAACATTCTATCGAATGTTCACATTTCGCGAAGCAATCAACTTCTCGGCAAATAGTGGAATTTGGATAGTTTGTGCGCCCTGTTTTTAGCCTATTTTTGAGGGGTGTCACACCGAGTTAAACATCAAGTTTTCATAGAGAAACATCAGGGTCAACTATCACGACAGGAGAAAGAAAATGAGACACCAAAATACGCACAATGTCACGGATCCTCCGGCAACTGGAAAAGTCACACATTTTCACCTCAATCATGCAAGTCACTGGATTCTCACCGAATCTCACCGGGCACGATGAAGTGACTATCAGGCAGTTTTTCCGACAAATCTGGAACCGAGGAGTACAACATGAAACATACCGACTTTGGCCGCATGCCTTGCCCGATCGCCCGCAGCCTGGGCAAAGTGGGCGAGTGGTGGAGCATCCTGATCCTGCGCGACGCCTTCTATGGCCTCAGCCGCTTCGACGAGTTCGAAAAGAGTCTCAAGATCGCGCCCAATATGCTGACCCGGCGCCTGAACGGCCTGGTCGAGGGTGGCCTGATGGAACGGCGCCAGTACAGCGCCCGTCCGCCACGCTACGAATACGTGCTCACCAAGTCCGGCCGTGACTTCAAACCGGTGCTGCTGGCATTTATTGCCTGGGGTAACGATCACCTGGCACCGGAAGGCGCCAGCCTGCTGGTGGTCAGCCGCGAAACCGGCAAACCGGCCGACCAGGTGCTGGTGGACGCCAACAGCGGACTGGCCATCAACGATGAGGACTATATGTTTGCGCCCGGCCCGGCCGCGACCGACAGCATGCGGATCCGCCTCAACGAGATCAGCAAGCACGCTTCCTGATCGTCCGGTGACCCGTCAGACGCCGGCCTGCAGCGCCGGCGTTTTTTTTATCCGTCAGGCGTGCGCACACGAACCCTGTACGCGATTAAAGATAACAATAATTTCCAAAAAGAAATAGTGTTGCCGGTGACCTGTGGAATAATGCAGCCACGGTCCGGGGTTGGCCGTTTGACAGCAGGAGGAATCACCGTTTGGAAATGTTCGTGCACGATGCAGACCTGGTGCAATGGGAAGCCCCATTGCCCGATTCGACCGCCGCGGCGCGACTGTCGCACCTGACAGCGCTGGCCTGGCACCTGCGCCAGCGCGATCCCGCCCGCGCCCGCCTGCTGTGCGACGATGCCCTGGCCCTGCTGTCGGCTGTGCCATCGGTACCGCCAGCGGGAGTGCCGGTCGTCAGGGCACGGCTGCTGCTGGTCGCGGCCGAGCACGCATGGGTAGCCGGCGACCTCGCCACTGCCCGCTGCCACGCCGACCAGGCGCTGCACCTGCTCGCGCATGACGCCGGCGCTGCCGCACTGCCTGCCGACGCCGCCCGGACCCGTGCCGATGCCTGCTGGGTACAGGCCTGGGTCGCCAATGACCACGGCGACACCCCGGCTGCCAGCGCCTGGCTGGTGCAGGCGGGTGCAGCGGCCGACGCCGCCCACGACCGGGTACGCGGCGACATCATCGCCGCCGCTGCCGGCATCTGCGCCGCATTCACCGACGGCGCCGGCCAGCAACCGGACACCGGCGGGACGCCAGCATGGCGCCTGCGCCTTGCCGCGCTGGGTGTCGAAACGGGGGCGGCAGCGGGGGACGCCACCGCCACCGCAGCGGCAAGAGGAACCGGTACTGGCACGGATGCCGGGACTGCCGCCGAAACCGATGCCGGAATGGACCCTGGAGCGGACCCCGTAGCGGACCCCAGCGCAGGACCCGCAACCGACGTCAGGGGAGATGGCGCAGGCAACGCCAGCCCTGGTGCCGCACTGGACGCGCTGCCGGCCATCGCAGCCGGCTGGATCAGCGATTTTCTCGGCACCCGCGCCTTCCAGCACAGCGAATACGGCGACGCCATCGGCCATCTGATGCGCAGCTTCGACAGCGCCCGCACCAGCGGCCAGCTGCGCCGCGCCATCATCATCGCCACCAATATCGGCAACGCGCTGACCTGCCTGAACGCCCACGAAGCAGCGCTCGAGTGGCTGCAGCGCGGGCTGGACCTCGCCCGCCCGACCGGCTGGCCGCTGTCGATCGGCATGTGCCTGATGCAGACCGCCGAAGCGCTGCGCCAGCTCGGTCAGCGCGAGGCCGCGCAAACCCTGCTGCGCGAAGCGCTGGAGGTGATGACGCCGTTGTCGGGCTCGCGCGCCTACGCGGTGGCGCTCGAATACGAGGGCGACCTGGCGCTGGACCTGGGCAACCACGCAGCGGCGCTCGACAGCTTTACCCGGCTGGCCGCGCGCGGCGATGCGCTGGGCCAGGCCGACTTCCAGAGCAGTGCCCGGCGTGGCCAGGCGCACGCGCTGGCGCACCTGGGCCGCTGCCGCGAGGCGCTGTTCGTGGCAAAGGGCGCACTGACGCTGGCGCGCGCCCAGGGCGACACCCTGGCGCAGATCGCCGCGCTGCAGGTGCTGGCCGACATCCACGCACGTCCGCCAGGCGCCGACGAGCAGCGGCTGGCGCCGCCGCCCGGCATGACCGTGCCCAGCGCGCCGCTCCACTACCTGCTGCTGGCGCTGGACATCGCCGCCACCATCGACGGCTACATCGTGCCCGGCGCCCTGCTCGAAGCCACCGCGCGCGCCTACGCGGCCGTCGGCAACCACGAACGGGCGTATGCGATCGCGCTGCAGGCCGGCGCCGCGCGCGACCTCACCCACAGCCGCGAAGCGACCAGCCGCGCGGTCGCCATGCAGGTCCAGTACCGGACCGATCGCGCCCGCATCGAGGGCGAACACCACCGCCAGCTGGCGGCGGCCGAGGCGCGCCGGGCCGAAGACCTGCAGCGCACCAGCGCCACGCTGGCGCACCTGGGCGCGGTGGGACAGGAAATCACCGCGCACCTGGAATCGGCGGCCGTGTTCCGCGCACTGGACCGCCACGTGCACGGCCTGCTCGACGCCACCCTGTTTTCCATCCTGCTGATCGAGCCGGAGGGCGGCTGGCTGACCAGCGCCTTCGGCGTGGAAGCGGGCCGGCCGCTGCCGCAGCTGCGGGTGGCGCTGGCCGACCCGCATGCCTATTCCGCGCGCTGCGCCCGCGAACGCCGCGAGCTGGTGGTCGCGCTGGCGCCGGGCCAGCCCGATGTCAACCTGATCCCGGGAACGCTGCCCACGCTGAGCATGCTGTTCGCGCCCCTGGCGGTGGGCGACCGGGTCCTGGGCGTGATGACGGTGCAGTCGATGCGCGCCCATGCCTACGGCGAGCGCGAACGGCTGATCTTCCGCACCCTGTGCGCCTATGGCGCCATCGCCCTCGATAACGCCAGCGCCTACCGCCAGGTGGCGGCCACCCGGCAGCAGCTGCTGGACAAGAATCTGGAGCTCGAACGCGCCTACCAGGCGCTGGAAGACGTGAGCCTGACCGACCAGCTGACCGGCCTGCGCAACCGCCGCTATTTCCTGCGCCACGTCGATGCCGACGTTGCCATGAGCTTGCGCGGCTACGACAGCCTGCAGCGGCGCGGGCCTGCCGAGCAGCGTGATCGCCAGGTGCCGCGCGACCTGGTGTTCTACATGGTCGATCTCGACCACTTCAAGCAGATCAACGACCGTTACGGCCACGCCGCCGGCGACGCCGTCCTGGTGCAGATGCAGGCGCGCCTGCGCGAAGTGTTCCGCGAATCGGACTACCTGATCCGCTGGGGCGGCGAGGAATTCATGGTGCTGGCGCGCGCCACCCAGCGCGGCGAGGCCGCGGCGCTGGCCGAGCGCATGCGCCGCGTCGTGGCCGACCGCGACTTCGTGCTGCCCGACGGCGAACTGCTGCGCAAGACCTGCTCGATCGGCTTCGCCTGTTTCCCGTTCCTGCCCGAGCAGCCGCGCCTGTTGTCGTGGCCGCAGGTGGTGGAGCTGGCCGACCAGGGCCTGTACATCGCCAAGCGCTCCGGCCGCGATGCCTGGGCCGCGCTGTACGCCACCGGCGCCGGCGCCGCCGTGGACATCTTCCCGCGCCTGATGCATGCGCTGCCGCAGGCGGTGGCGGACGGCGTGGTGCGCGTGATCAGCAATCTGGCCGGTCCGCTGGAGCTGGACGGCGAGCGCCGCCGCACGGGACTGTCGATCGACCTGGAAGCGTAGGACGTGCCGCGCGGCCGCGCCGGCGCGGTTGTATACTGCTGCTTCGCTTACCGACCGAGTTCCCCCATGACCCTCATCCGCTGCAGCTGGGCCAAGCCCTCCAACCCGCTGTACCTGGCCTACCACGACAACGAGTGGGGCGTACCGTGCCACGACGAACTGCGCCTGTTCGAGATGCTCAACCTCGAAGGCGCGCAGGCCGGCCTGTCGTGGGAAACCGTGTTGAACAAGCGCGAGAGCTACCGCGCCGCCTTCGACCAGTGGGATGCCGAAAAAATCGCCGCCTACGGACCGGACAAGGTGGCCGAACTGCTGGCCAACCCCGGCATCGTGCGCAACCGGCTGAAGGTGGCCGCAGCCATCACCAATGCCCAGGCCTATCTGCGCCTGCGCGCCGGCGGCGGCAGCCTCGATCGACTGCTCTGGTCCTATGTCGATGGCCGGCCGATCGTCAACGACACCGGGCAGCGCATCGTCAAGACAGCGCTGTCGGACCGCCTGTCGAAGGACCTGGCCCGGCTCGGCTTCAAGTTCGTCGGTTCGACCATCGTGTATGCCTACATGCAGGGCATCGGCATGGTCAGCGACCACGATGCTGCTTGCTTCTGCCGTCACCGATGACCGCACCGTACGTCATACTCGACACCGATTTCGGCGACGGCGCGCGCTTTGCCGCCGCCCGCGAACATCATCCGGCGCTGCACTACCTGGCGCTGACGGCGCGCGTGCCCGATGCCGCCACCGTCGCCGATCCGGCATTGCGCGCCCTGTGGCCGCTGGACGTACCGGGCTTTCACCGCATCATTCTCGACGGCGGCCGCGTCACGCTCGACCTGCTGGCCGGCGCTACCGACGCCGTGCTGCCGCAGGTGCGCGCCCGCGTCGACCGCTTCCACGTCGGTGCGCTGGAGCCGGCGCAGGCACGCATGCTGGCGCAGCTTGCAGCGGCCGGCGCCACCCTGCACGCGCGCGCGCCCGGCGACTTGCTGGTGTGGGCGCTGACCGCCGCCGGTTTCGCCTGCCGCCGGCCGCCCGACAGCGACGACATCGCTGCCGACTACCGGGGCCGCCGCGCGCGCCCTTTTGCCGCTGCCATGAGCGCGCCCGCTGCCGCTGCCAGTCCGGACGTTGCTACCGCCACCACTTCGGCTGCATCCCTTGTCAGCACGGCCGCCGCTACCACTTCGACTGCGCCCCCTGTCAGCACAGCCGCCGCTAACGCTTCGGCTGCATCCCTTGTCAGCACAGCCGCCGCTAACGCTTCGGCTGCATCCCTTGTCAGCACAGCCGCCGCTAACGCTTCGACTGCGTCCCCTGTCAGCACAGTCGCCGCTAACGCTTCGRCTGCGTCMCCTGTCAGCACAGCCGCCGCTAACGCTTCAGCTGCGCCCTCTGTCAGCACGGCCGCCGCTAACGCTTCGGCTGCGTCACCTGTCAGCACAGCCGCCGCTAGCGCTCCGACTGCATCCCTTGTCAGCATCGCCGCCGCGTCGCTGCGCGACAGGCGCGCGGTGGTCATCGGCGCCGGTCTGGCCGGTTCCGCCGCCTGCCGGCGCCTGTGCGAAGCTGGGTGGGAGGTGACCCTGGTCGAACGCCACGCGCAGCCGGCGCAGGAGGCGTCCGGTAACCTGGCCGGCATCTTCATGCCGCTGCTGTCGAAAGATGACAATATTCCGACCCGCCTGGCGCGCGCCGCTTACCTGTTCGCGCTGCGCGAATGGCGCCGCCTCGGCGGCGTGGGCCGGGCCTTCAAGGGCGCCGACTGCGGCGTGCTGCAGCTGGCGCGCGACGCCAGCCACGCCGAGGTGCAGCGCGCTGTGCTGGCGCATTGGCGCTACCCGCCAGCTTATGCGCGCTGGGCCAACGCCGCCGAAGCCGGTGCGCTGCTCGGCGGCCCCACGCCGCACGGCGGCTGGCTGTTCGCGCAGGGCGGCTGGGCGCGGCCGTCGTCGCTGTGCGCAGCCATGCTCGACACCTGCGGCACCCGTTTGCGGCGCGTGTTCTGCAGCGAGGCGATCACCTTGCGCCGCACCGGCGCGGGTGGTAAAAATGGCGGACACGGTCGCACTGGTGGCATTCGGGGTAATGGTGACAATATTGGCGAAGATGGCACCAACGGCACCAACGGCACCAACGGCACCAATGGGACTAATGGCACCAATGGTATCAGTGGGACCGAAGGCGAGTGGCTCGTGCACGACGCGAGCGGCGTCTTGCTGGCGCAGGCGCCTGTGGTCATCCTGGCCAACGGTGCCGGCGCCGTGGACATCGCCCAAGCGGCGCTGCTGCCGCTGCAGGCGCTGCGCGGCCAGGTAACCCATCTGGCGCTGGACACGGTCGGGCAGGCGCCCCGGCTGCCGCTGGTGGTATGCCGCGAAGCCTATGTCACGCCGGCCGCCGACGGCATCGTATCGGCCGGCGCCACCTATGACAACGACGGCGACCGCGCGCTGCGCGCCAGCAGCCAGCAGGAAAACCTGGCGCGGCTGGCGGACATCGTGCCGGGCGCGCACGTGGCGGCCCTGGCCGATACCGCGCCGCTGGCCGGCCGGGTGGGCTTTCGCAGCGCCGCGCCTGACCGCCTGCCCCTGGCCAGCGCATTGCCCGACCACGCGTCGGCCGGCCGGCTCGAACACCTGCGCGACGTGCCGCGCCATCCTGGCCTGTACGGCCTGCTCGGTTACGCCTCGCGTGGCCTGATCTGGGCGCCGCTGATGGCCGAACTGCTGGTGTCGCAGCTCGAAGGCGCACCGGCGCCGCTCGAAGCAGCGCTGGTCGATGCACTCGACCCGGGGCGCTTCCTGCTCAAGCAGCGGCGCCGCAGCCAGTAGGCGTCATGGCGCCGCCGCCGTGCCTGCAGGCGCGAGCAGCTGCGCGATCGCGCCTGCCACGATGTCGGGCGAGGTCAGCGCCATCTGGTGGCTGGAATCGGCCACGATCCGCCTGGCATTGGGGTACAGCGCGCGGGTGGCGGCGCGGGTGGCATCGTCCATGCGGAAGGCGCCGAAATCGACCGCGATCGCCGTATTCGATGTCGGCTGGTTGACGAGTTTGACGACAGGCTTGTCATCGATGGACGGCAGCCGCAAGACCATCTCGCCGGTGGCGTCGATCTGCTCGATCTCGCGCCATACCGGGGTGGAGAACGCCAGGCGACCTGCCACGCGTGTCAGCCACGGAAAGTCCTGCGGGCTCTTGACCATGCCCGGGTACATGGCATCGACCAGCACCAGCGCCTTGACCTCGTCCGGATAGGCGCGGGCGAACAGCTGCATGTACAAGCCGCCCAGCGAGTGCCCGACCAGCACATATGGCGGCCTCAAACCCTTGAAGCGCAACACGGTGCGCAGTTCCTCGACGATGGTGCGGCCGTCGCGCGGCGTGTCGGCTGCCGTGCTGTTGCCGTAGCCGGGCCGGTTGTAGGTGAATACCGACGCCGCGTGCGCCAGCCGCTCCGGCACCTCGCCCCATTTGTCGATGGTATTGCGGGATCCGGCCTCGAACACCACGACCTCGCGCGAGTAAGGATGGCGAACGGTCAGCGACTCGACCTGGCGGCCGGCGATGGTATCGATGGCCGGGGCGGGCAGGGCGGCGAATGCCGGGGCGGCGGACAGCAGGAGACAGCGTAACAGTGGCTTGAACATGGCGGGCTTTCGGGTGATAAAACCCCAGCATCGGCGCCGGCGCGCCGGCGTACCAGCGCGCTGCGACGAATCGACAGCCGGGCCGACGAACGGCAAGCGGCGGTGACGATGCAGGCCCTACATGGCCTTGAACAGGTGGACAAAGGCCCGGCTGACCGGCAGCTCGCCCGCATGACCGCGCATGCGCAGGAACAGGCGGCTTGCTGCATCGCGGCGCGTCCCCTCCAGCCAGGCCAGGTTGATCAGGGTGGACCGGTGCACCTGCCAGAACTGGCCGGGATCGAGTTGCGCGGCCAGTTCGGTGATCGGCGTGCGTATCAACAACTCGCCGTGGACGCTGGCCACGACCGTGTACTTGTCGTCGGCGTGGAAAAAGCGCACGTCCGCCACGTCGAGGTGGCGCGTGCGGTCGCCCTGGGACGCGAGCAGGTAGCGCAGCCGGGGCCGCGCCGGCACCGCCAGCAGCTGCTGCAAGGCGTGCGCCATGGCCGCTTCCGGCGGCGGCGCTGCGGCGGCGACGGCGGCGCGCAGCCGCGCGACGGTGCGCGTCAGCCGTTCGGTGGACACCGGCTTGAGCACGTAGTCGAGCGCCGCATGCTCGAACGCCTGCAACGCGAATTCGTCGAACGCGGTGACGAACACCACGCGGGTATGTCCCTCGATACCCTGCGCCACCTCCAGCCCGGACAGGCCCGGCATCTGGATATCGAGGAAGGCGATATCCGGTTCCAGCTCGGCGATGCGGGCGGCAGCGTCCACGCCATGGCGCGCGACGTGGACGATATCGACGCCCGGCCACAGCGCCAGCAACTGGTCGCGCAGGTAGTGCGCCAGGTGCGGCTCGTCGTCGGCGATCAGCACCCGGGTCATGGCGTCACCTGGCGCCACGGCAGGTCGAGTATCGCTTCGGCGCCATCGCCTTCCGCGCGGTTGCGCAGCGTGATACTGGCGCTGGCGCCGAATTCCGTGTCCAGCCGCGCGCGCAGGTTGGCCAGCGCCACGCCGGCGCCGCGACGTCTGTTGCCCGCATGATCGAGGCCCACGCCGTCGTCGGCGACCCGCACCAGCAGGCGCTCACCGTGGACCTCGGCGTGGATGGTCACGCTGCCGCCTTCGAGCCTGGGATCGAGACCGTGATGGATGGCGTTTTCCACCAGCGGTTGCAGCATCAGCGTGGGCATGCGCGCCCGGCGTGCCTGGTCGCTGGCGTCGATGTGAAAGCGCAGCCGGTCGTCCATGCGGATTTGCAGCAGCGCCAGGTAGTTGCAGGCCATGTCGAGTTCCGTCGCCAGCGTGCTGTCGGCCTGCCGCAGCTGCGACAGGCTGGCGCGCAGGTAGCTGGAAAAGGTTTCGACCATGCGCTTGGCGCGCGGCAGGTCGTAATCCATCAGGCTCTGGATATTGGCCAGGGTGTTGAACAGCAGGTGCGGCTCGATCTGGCCCTGCAGCAGCTGCAGGCGGGCCGCCGTCACCTCGCCCTGCAACTGCTGCTGGCGCAGGCGCGAGCGCCACCAGGCCCAGTTGGCCGCCATCACGAACAGCAGGAATACGGCAAACTTGGTCAGCGCGGCCGGCAGCGAGACGAACATGCCCCACACATTGAAACCCACCAGTATCGGCACGATGGTAAAGCCGACCGTCATGCCGAGGATGATGCCGGCCAGTGCCAGCGCACTGAGCGCCATGCCGGCGCGGATGTCGCGGACATCGGCCATGCGCGCGACGAACGGCGCTGGCAGCACGCGCGCGGCTAGGCGCAGCATGCCGAACATGGTGTGCACGATGCACAGGCAGATGCCGATGTTGGGCAGCAGCGACGCCCACCACCAGCCTGCGCGCGACACCCGGCCGAAGATGGCGACAAACGACATCAGGCCCAGGGCCAGCGCGACCGACAGCAACGAGGCGACCAGCAGGCGCATGGCGGCGGAGGTATCGTGGTGCGGACGCAACTCCCAGAGTGAACGCCAGCCCTGGTGCAAGATGGAATTTCGGTTCATGGGCATAGTGTAGAGCCAATGGCGTACATTCGGTCATCGGACCGTCATATATAATCCGAATTTGAATCCCCGGAGCGCGAAGCGATGGATGACGACTTGTCCCAGCACTATCAAGGCTCGCCGGAACTGCTGATGTTCCTGGCGTCGACCGTGCACGACATGAAAAATTCGATCAGCGTCCTCAGTGGCACGCTCGAACACCTGCTGGTCGCCAGCCCCGCAGCACAAGCCGCACCGGCAGCGCCTGCGGCCGATCCGGCGCAGTACCAGCAGCTGGGCCAGATGCTCTATCAGACGCGCCGCCTGAACGACAGCCTGATCCAGCTGCTTGCCCTGTACAAGGAGGTGGGCAAGCCGGGCTACCCGTTCGATCCGGGGCCGCGCAGCGTGCGGGAGCTGGTCGAGCAGGTGGAGGGGCAGGCCCGCATTCTGCTGCAATCGCGCGGCATCGCCTTCGAAACCGACTTTGCGCCGGACGCCATCTGGACCTTCGACGAGGAACTGGTGATCGGGGTGCTGGTCCACGCCATCAACAACGCCATCCGCTATACGCGCGACCGCATCCGGCTGTCGGTGCGGGTGGACGGCGATTACCTCGAACTGCGGGTGGAAGACAATGGCAGCGGCTTCCCGCCGGCAATGCTGGCAGCGGGCGCCGGCGCCATGGACGCGCGCGAAGCGCAGGACCTGCGCGTGCGCTTTTCCAGCAACAGCAGCGGCCTGGGGCTCTACTTTTCCAGCGAGGTGGCGCGCATGCACCGCCACCGCCAGCGCACCGGCGCCATCGCCCTCGAGAATGGTGGCGACGGCAGCGATGGCAGCCTCGGTGGCGGCTGCTTCATATTGCGTCTGCCATGACGGCCATGGTGCAGGCCGAGGACAAGATCGACTGGGCCGAGAAACGCTACCTGATCGTCGACGATTTCGTGGGCATCCGCCAGCTGTTGCGCGAGTCGCTGCGCAATCTGGGCGCGAAGCATATCGACCAGGCGGCCAGCGGCGGCGAGGGCATGATGTTGCTGGCCAAAACCCGCTACGACGTGGTGCTGTGCGATTACAACCTCGGCGACGGCAAGAACGGCCAGCAGGTACTGGAGGAGGCGCGGATCCGCAACCTGATCCTGCCCAGCAGCGTGTGGCTGATGGTGTCGGCCGAAAAAAGCGTGGAGTCGGTCATGGGCGCGGCCGAGCACCAGCCCGACGCCTACATCATCAAGCCGATCACCGAGGGCGTGCTGCTCACGCGTCTCAATCGCGTGTGGCTCAAGAAGCAGATTTTCAGCGACATCGACCAGGCCTATGCCGACAAGGATTACCTGCGCGCGGCGCGCCTGTGCGAGCAGCAGATTCCCGTCAATCCGCTGCACGAAATCGACCTGCTGCGCATGAAGGCTACCTTGCAGCTCAAGGCGGGCGACCCGCTCGGTGCGCGCAGGGTGTACGAACAGGTGCTGCAGGAGCGCGATTACAACTGGGCGCGCTGCGGCCTGGCGAAGATCATGATGCACGACGGCGAAGTGGAAGAGGCGCAGAAGATGTTCCAGTCGGTGATCGCCGACAACCGCTTTTATATCGACGCGTTCGACCAGCTGGCGCGGGCCTTCCAGCTGCAGGGCAAGCACGAGGAAGCGTTCGACGTGCTGCAAAAGGCGGCCAAGCTGTCGCCCAATTCGGTGCCGCGCCAGCGCACGCTGGGCCAGACCGCCCTCAGGCTGGACAACATCCCGGTGGCGGAAAAAGCGTTCCGCAAGTGCATCGACATCGGCGAATACTCGGTGGCCAAAACCGTGGACGCCTATTTCGGCATGGCGCGCGTTTGCGCCAGGAAGAACGACACCAAGGAGGCGATCCGTCTGCTCAATGCGGCGGTCCACCAGTTCGGCGGCGACCAGGTAAGCTTGCGCGCCAAGATCACCGAGGGACTGGTGTACCACGAAACGGGCGACTTCCGGCGCGCGCGCAAGGCGGGCGACGAACTCGAAGCGATGCTGGCCGACGACAGCCTGCCGCGCCCCGATACAGGCTCCTGCCTCGACATGGCGACCCTGCTGTTCGCGGTGGGTGTGAAGGAAGCGCCGGTGGGGCTGCTGTGCTACATCGCGCGCAACAATCATGATAACTTGCCCCTGATGGACGAAGTCCAGAAGATCTTCGACAAGGCGCGCCTGGGCGACGAGGGCATGGAGCTGATCAGCGCTTCGCGCAAGGAGGCGGCCGACATGATGAACAAGGGTGTGCTGCTGTGGAAGTCCGACCGGCTCGATGAAGCCATCGACTGGATGCGCGTGGCGCGCAAGGCGCTGCCGCATAATATGCGCATCCTGTTCAATTCGGCGCAGATCCTGATCTCGCGCCTGCAGCAAACGGGCTATGTGCGCGAACTGGCCGACGAGGGGATCGAGGTGCTGATGCATGTCGACGCCATCGCCCCCGGCCAGCCGCGGTTTGCCCAGCTGATGGAGCAACTGGCGCTGCTGGCGCCGGTGTCCGGCGTGGTGGCAGCAGCTGCTGCCAGCGAGTACGAGGCGGCCAACGGCGCGGTGCCCGACAGGTAAGTGGATTACAACAGGTGCGGCATCAGGACCGCACCATCAGAGAGAGGATGTACATGTATGCGTGATATCGCAAAAGAAGTCTATACAAAAATGAAAATCGGCAGCGTGTCCTGGATAAAACCGGTCACCGCCAAGGGTGACACCATCGAAAGCTTCCAGGGTGCGCTCGACAGCGCCAGGCAGCTCGAGGAGGAGGGGTTGATTGATGTGCAGAAGGTGCAGCGGCAGGCGGATGGGTTGATAGACGCCATCCGCATCCTGCGCCTGGCGTAGAGGGGCTGACAAAGCCTTCATAGCGTCGTTGCAGCGACTTGCCGTACTAACGTACTGTCTTCGTCGCTGCGCATCGCTCTGAAGGTTTGTCAGCCCCTCTACGTGGGGGATTGCCCAACCCTCGATGGTATCGTTGCAGCGACTCGCCGTATCAGCGTACTGTCTTCGTCGCTGCGCCTTGCCCTGAAGGTCGGTCCGGCTGTTTCGCAGCGTGACCGGCCTTGCTGACTATTTATCGGCCAGCGGCTTGCCCGGTTTGGGTGGGGGGCGCCTGGTGGCGGGTTTCTTGTCGGCTGGCGGTTCCTCGGCCGGCTGCGGGGCGGCGGCCGGCGGTTGCGGTGCGCTGGCTTCCGTTGCCGGTGCTGGTGCCGGCGCCGGTTTGGGCGTCGCGGCTGCCGCGAACTTGGCGGCGGTTTCCGCCATCATCGATTCCGATGCGGCGGCGGTCGATACCGCCTGCTTGAACTGCTCCTGCAGCAGATTCCACCACAGTGCCGCGGCGCCGCCGGTGGCGTCGGCTTGCGGCCGGGCTTCCCCGGTGGCGGATGCGGCTTTGGGGTCCGGAGCCGGCGCTGGCGGGGGGGCGGCCGGCTTTTGCCTGTCGGCGTCGCGCGCGTGCTGGAAGAAGGCCGAGGTATAGGGGTTGGCGTCGAAAATCGACTTGTGCTCGCCGGCGCTGTTCGTCGCGCCCTGTGCGCCATGCTGGTTGACGGCGGCAGCCAGGCTGGCGCCCACCGACTTGAGCGTGGCGATGGTATTGCGCTGCACTTCCAGCGCATGGATGCTACCGCGCAGCATATTCATGTTCAGGGTCAGCCACGCCTCGACCGCTTTCAGGTCGTTGATCTTCTTGTCCAGTTCTTCGACCGACAGGGTGGGGGTGGTCAGGCCGGGCACGCCCATGCTGCCCCACAGGTTTTTCACGAAATCGAGCGTGTCGTTCATTACTGCTGCGCCGGGCAGCTGCGGCATCTGCGGTTGGGCCATGAAAGTCTCCTGTAGTAGTGGGTTCAGCGTAGCAGATAACGGTTGGCCGATCAAAGTTTTCTGACAACATTGCCTGTCGCGGGCGGCCGTCGGCGGCAGGCAGCGCAAGCATCGGGCCGACACGTTAAACTAGCGCCATGACGATCGCTTCCTTCATCTCCCGACGCCGCCGCCTGCTGCTGTTTTGCGCGGCCACGGTGGTGCTGCACGGACTGGCGATCGACTGGGCCGCCAGCCATCTCGCGGCATCGACCGGCGACGCTGCCCGTCCGCCGGTGGTGACCGCCCAGCTGCGTCTGGCGCTGCCGGCGCGCCCGCCGGCGGCCAGCGCGCCGCTGCAGGAGATCGCCCCGCTCGACGCGGGCGCCGGCGCAGCTGCCGCGCCGCCGGCGGACCAGACCCCAATGCCCGCCAGCGCCAGGCAAGCGCCGCTTGCCATCCCCGCGCAGGCGCAGGCCGGCGCGGCCATCACGCCGATCGCCAGCGACGCGTCTGTGCCAGCGCTCGACGCTGCCGATCCGGCGCTGGCCGTGGCGCCGGCGCCTGGCGCGGCTTCGGCGCCGGCCGCGGGCCAGGCGTCTTCCGCCTCGCCGGCAGCACTGGCAGCATCAGGCCTGGCAACGCTTCCCGGCGCCGGCGAGGCCGCCAGCACCGAACCGGTGCCCCAGGCGGCGCGCCGCTACAAGGTGCAGCTGCCGCCGTCGGCCACCTTCGAGATGGACGTGGCGCGGGTCGATGCCGACGGCACCAAATGGACGGGGTCCGCCGTGATGACGTGGCATACTGACGGCAGCCGCTACCGGGCGTCGGTGGAGGCGGGCGTGAGCCTGCTGGTCACGCGCCTGAACCTGCTGGTGCTGCGCAGCGAGGGCACCATCGACGACTACGGCATTGCGCCCGATCGGACCACCGAAAAACGCGCGCGCCGGTCGGAGACCGCCACCCATTTCAACCGCGGCGGCGCCGACGCCGGCACCATCTCGTTCTCGGCCTCCGGCAGCCGCTTTCCGCTGCTGGCAGGGGCGCAGGACAAGGCCACGGTGCCGTTCCAGCTGGCCGGCATCGGTCAGGCCGACGTCAACCAGCTGGCCGGCGACATCGACATCCAGGTGGGTGAGGACAAGACCGCCAGCATGTTCCGCTTCCAGCTGGTGGGCGAAGACGAACTCGAAACCAGGATGGGCAAGCTGGTGACTTGGCACCTGACCCGGCCGCCGAAGCCGGGCACCTATTCGTCGCGGCTCGACATCTGGCTGGCCCCCGCCATGCAGTGGTACCCGGTCCAGATGCGCAATACCGAAGCGAGTGGCGCGCTCACCACGCAGACCATCTCCAGAATAACGATGACAGGACAATGATATGCAGATAACTTCCACCATGCGCCCCCTGATTGCCGCCGCAGCGGCCTGCGTGGCGCTGACCGCCACCACCCTCGGCAGCGCCCATGCTGCCGACACCGACCATCCGTCCGTCAAGCGCGCTTTCAGCGCGCCGCCGTCGGCGGACCTGAACTTCGCGATCAAGGCCAGGCAGCACGGCCTGACGCTGAACGGCACGGCCGCCGTGCAGTGGCGCGCCGGCGACGGCAAATACGCGATCGTCGCCGAGAGCCGGGCGCCGATCTTCGGCAAGATCCTCGACACCCGCAGCGAGGGCGTGATCGACGACTACGGCCTGGCGCCGGTGGCGTTCATGGAAAAGCGCTTCCGCAAGGACCCTACCACCGCCACCTTCAAGCGCGATACCAAGACCATCAGCTTCAGCGTGGGCGACGAAACCTATCCGATCAAGGGCGGCGAGCAGGACCGGGTCAGCATCCAGTGGCAGCTGGCAGCCAATGCCCGCGCCGCGCCCGAGAAATTCAAGCCGGGCAGCGAATGGGCGTATTTCGTCACCGCCCGCCGCAATGCCGAGCAGTGGGTGTTCAAGGTCGTCAACACCGAGACCATCACTGCGGGGGGCAGCGAGATCAGCGCGCTGCACCTGGTGCGGCTGCCATTGGACGGCGACGATTCGAAGGTGGACCTGTGGCTGGCCCCGACCATGGACTGGTACCCGGTGCGGGTGGTGTTCAAGGACAGCGATGGCGATTACGTGGACCAGACGCTTGATAAATTAACAAAAAAATAAGCGGCCGAAAAGCGCGAATCGCCGGGCCGCGGACCGCAACTGCTATACTGTCGCCCCCGCGAGCAGCCTGCTGAATGCGGTGATCGTTGCGACCCACATGGCAAAGAATGACAGACATTATGAAAACCGAGTCCGCCGAGTCTGCGCCCGACCCGGCGCTGGACGCGCAGCAGGACGGCCTGCAGGCTCACTTCAAGCCCAATATCTCGGCCGATGAAATCGAGCAGGTCTACCACCTGAAACGCGCGCAGCCGCTGCTGCAGGTGTTTACGGCGCTGTTCCACGGCGGTTTCGACGGCGTGCTGGTGCGCCTGCTGGTGCTGCGCGAGCTGGCGTCGGACACGGCGTCGTCGAGCTTTACGCGCCCCGACATCAACACCCGCCTGGCCTACCTGCTGCCGGAAAGCCTGGAGACGGTGCTGATGCGCCTGCGCACCAACCAGCTGCTGGCGTGGGATGCGCAGCAGGCCGTGTACCGGGTCACGCCGATGGCGCGCAACGTGCTCTCCGCCATCGACGCGCTGCTGGCCATGGGCAAGGAGGAAGACCCGGCCGACATGGGCTATCTGCTGTCGCAGGTGGCCGGCTCGCAGATGATGGGCGGTGTCACCGTGGAGCAGCTGCACCATCTGCTCGGCCGTCTGGTGGAACTGACCGAGGAATTCGCCGATGCGATTGCGTCCGGCTCCGAGTTCCGCCTGCGCGAGTCGCAGGCCAAGTGGCACGTCGCCTGCGACTGGGTGGAAAAGGGCTCGGAAATCCTGCGGGCGATCACCAGCGACGAAAACGCCGACCACGCCACGCACCGTGCGGCGCAGGCGATCGGCCGCGCGCAGTCGTCGCTGCTCAATATGCAGGGCATGTTCTCGCGCGCGCTGAACCAGATCGAGCGCCAGCGCGTGCACTTGGGCCAGTCCGGCCTGTCCACCACCGACATCAAGCGCTGGCTGCTGCTGCACGACGACCTGGCCTCGCTGGCGGTGGGCGCCATCGACCTGCCGGTGGTGCCGCAGTTTATTACCCCGGCCGAGATGATCGACGTGGCCGAAGCCGAGCTGCTGTCCGACCGCGCCGCCAGCGCAGTGCAGGGCGGCCTGCCCAGCGGCGAAGATGCGCCCACCACCATCAGCGACGGACCACCGATGCAGAAAGAACTCGACGAATGGCTCGACCGCCTGGCCGATTTCGCCGCGCCAGCCAGGTTCGCGGCCGGCACGGACGGTGCGCCGCCGTCGATCCAGGTGCACGAGACGCTGCTGCCGGCATCGTTCGCAGTGGCGTCGTACCGCGCCTCGATGCTGCCGTTGCTGGGCGACGCCGACGAAGCGCGCCTGCAAGGCGCCACCGGCGACCTGGCGCGCCTGCCCGTCACCTTCAACCCGAGCGACGAAATGGTACAGCTGCCCGACCTCGAAGTGGCGGCTATGTCCATGGCGTCCCTCACCCTGTCTTTGAACCCGGAAGGCGACAAGTCCGATGAATGATGATGCACAAATCCTGATCGCGCGCCTGCTCGCGCATCAGACCCTGCGCCGCGACGACCGCCTGGTCAAGCGCGCCCTGGCGGACGAACAGTTCCGCATCGAAGTCGATGCCCGCCTGCTGGCCGTGGGCCTGAAACTGCTCGACAATGTGTATGCCGACCATGTCACCGTGGCGCTCACGCGCAATATCGAACCGAAGATTTTCGGCGCCAAGGATGTCTGGCAGAACAATAACTTCGGCCTGTCGCGCGACGGCGTGGCCTTGCTGGTGGTGCTGTGGGCGCAGATCATCCTGCCCAAGCGCGAGCGCCAGGAAAACCACCAGCACGCCGACGACAAGCAGAACGACATGTTCGGCACCGAGCGCCCGCTGCCGCGCGCCGAAGACACCTCGATCGGCATCGCCTACAAGGCGCTGCTGGCCGATTTCGGCGACAAGCTCGGTAAAAAGACCCGTCTCGACATGAACCTCAGCATCCTGGCCAAGCTCGGATTCATCGAGCGCCGCGGCGACGTGGTGCTCGAAGGCCCGCTGCTCGATCTGCTGATGGATACCGACCTGCTCAAGGAGCGCATCATCAACGGTGCACTGGCCGACGTGTTCAAACGCACGCCGCCGCAAGTGGTGGCCGTGCCGCGCCGCGCACCCAAGCCGCGTCCCTACGAGGACGATGCGCCGAACGCCGTCGATACCGCGGAGCCGGAGCTGGAGAACCCCGACTTCGACGCCGATGGCAATGCCGTGCCGGTGTTCGATGTACCGTACGACGCGCCGCAAGCACCGCAAGAACCATCCAAGGATTAAGCCATGTTTCATATCAAATCGCTGGAGCTGGTCCACTGGGATTACTGGCAGCGCATCAAGAACATTCCGCTCGACGCCAAGATCATCACCATCGCCGGCCAGAACGGCTCCGGCAAGACCACGCTGCTCGACGCCTTGCGCACGCTGTTCGGCCTCGATTGCTCGATGGGCCGCACCTATAAACACTACGCGCGTCACAGCGGCCAGCAAACGGCCTGGCTGCGCGCGGTGGTCGATAACAAGGCCGTCGGCCGGCAGCTGTCGAACCGGCCGTTCCGCAGTTCCGGCTTCTTCAGCGACGACGAAGTGACGCTGTTCTGCCAGATCCAGAAAAACGGCGGCGACTGGAAGCGCCAGTACCTGATGCGACCCGGGAATGTGCAGATCGAAGACATCGGCGAGGTCGGCAACGACTGGCTCGGCGTGGAAAACTACCGCAAGCGCCTGGCCAACGCCGGCCTGTCGCCGGCCATGGCCAAGGTGCTGGCACTGGAGCAGGGCGAGACCGACAAGCTGTGCGAGTACGCGCCGCGCCAGTTGCTCGACCTGGTGTTCCAGGTCTTCGGCGACAAGGAAGTGCTGGACGCCTACGATGAAGCCAAGCGCCACCAGCGCGATACCGAGGAAGAACTGAAACGCTTCGAAGCGGAACTCGACGCGTCCAAGACCAACCTGGAAGGCTTGCGCCTGCGCGTGGCCAACTACCACCAGTGGGAAGACCTGAACAAGGAACGCCGCAACCTGCAGGAAGAAGCGCTGCCCACGCTCGAATACCACGAGGCGCGCGAGAAGCAGGCCAACATCAGCCGCCAGCTGCGCGAAGCGCGCAAGCCGCTGCAGCAGGCCGACGCCCAGCTGGCCGACAAGCGCAACGCCGTCACCAGCTTCGCCAAGGCGCTGACTGAGGCGCAGCAGCACGAGACGGTGCTGGAGCAGGAATCGACGTCGCTGCAATCGCGCCTGAACCTGATCAACGGCAAACTCAAGCCGCTCGACAGTCTGCTCGAACAAAAGGCGCGCCTGCAGAAGCTGGCCGCCGATTCCGGCGCCGACCTGGCCGAAGTGGCGCAGCAGCTGCAGGAAAAGGAAATCGAACTGGCGCGCCAGCGCACCGCGCGCGATGCGGTGGCCGCGAAAATCGCCGGCGAGATGGCCACCATCTCGGCCCTGCAAGGCAAGACCGCGATGCCGGAACCGGAAGCGCAGCGCAGCATGCGCCGCGCCCTGAACGACGCCGGCATCAGCCACGCCATGCTGTCCGATATCGTGGAAGTGACCGACCCGCGCTGGCAAGGCGCGGTGGAAGGCGTGCTCGGTGGTTATGCATCGGTGGTGCTGCTCGACAAGGCCAGCGACGCCACGTCGGCCTACCGCCTGGCCGAGAAGGAGCGCTATCGCCACTTCATCGTCACCGACCTGGTGACGGCCCATGCCACGCGCGACGACAGCCTGATGTCGGTGGTGAAGTTCGCCGCCAAGGTGCCGAGCTGGCTGGTCGAACAGCTCTCGCGCATCACCCGCGTCGACAGCGTCGATGCCGGCGCCAAGCTCGGTAACAACGACGAATGGATCACGCCGGACGCCTACCACCGCGAACGCCGCGGCGGCCGCTCGCTGTTCGTGGAAGCGTCGCGCTACCGCTTCGGCACGGCCGGCCGCACCCAGCGCATGGAAGCAATCCAGAAGGCCTTGCCGGCGCTGGAAGCGCAGGAAGACACGCTGACGCTGGCAGTATCGAAACTGGCGTCCGAGATCAGCGCCCTGAAAACCCGCCTGGCGGGTGTGGATGCGGCCAAGGAGCTGGCGGCGCGTCACGACGAGTTCGAGGAAGCGGCGCGCAACGCGGTGCCACTGCGCGCCGAGCGCACCGAGGTGGGCAGCCGCCTGGGCGAATTGCAAAACCTGATCAAGACCGCCGTGGTGGCGCGCACCCGCGCCGACACCACCTGCCAGAACGCGCGCTTCGCGCTGTCGGAGGCGGAAGCGGGCACGCGCCTGAACCTCAAGCGCCAGATCGAGCAGCGCGCCGATCATGCCCGTGCGCTGCTCACGCTGCGCAAGAATTGGCGCCACCTGCCCAAGGCCTGGCGCCGCCTCGAGCGTCGCCTGGCGCTGGTGGCCGAGCACCAGAACACGCACCAGGTCACGCTGCGCCTGCACACGCTCGAAGCGAGCCTGGCGCGCAGCGACTGGGAACTGGACGCCACCGTGATCGACCAGTACCAGCGCCTCAACGAGCAGCTGAGCGGACGCCAGTCGGAAACCGAAGAGCGCCGCTACCAGAACAACCGCGCCATCGAAGCGACCGGCAATGCGCGCGGCGCCTACATGGAGCGGCTGCGCTACACCATCAAGACCTATTCGAAGAACATCAAGGAGCTCGGCGAACTGGCCGGCATCGAGGTGCACGCCGATCCGGTCAAGCTGGAAAACGACGACGTGCTGCTGGCCCAGGCCGGGCTGCACGTGCGCTTCAAGTTCGACGGCAAGGGCGTGATCGGCATGAACGACGGCGAAGCATCGGGCGGCCAGCAGGTCATGAAGTCGCTGGTGCTGCTGATCGCGCTGCTGAAATCGGAAGAAGGTTCGGGCGGCTTCGTGTTCATCGACGAACCGTTCGCCCACCTGGACATCCGCAACATCCAGCTGGTCGGCGAGTTCCTCAAGAACACCGACGCCCAGTACCTGATGACGACGCCGCTCACGCACAACACCGACGTCTACGACCCTTCCGAACTGACGCTCATCACCAGCAAGAAGAAGAAGGACACGCAGTGGGCGCAGCCGATCTTCGTGCTGCAGCGGCGTACGCCGGAGCCGGGGGATACCAAGGCAGCCAAGGCAGCCTGATCGCCGAGCGGGAAGTCAACAGGGCAGGGAGTTTGCACTCGCTGCCCTTTGTTTATTTGATGTCGAAGATGTTGATCGGCTTTGGCAGCGGCGTCTGGCGCTTGTGCCAGCGCGCCAGCAGCACGCTGTACGTCAGGTAGAAGCCGGCCAGCAGGCCGAAGACCACGGTGGTGACCGGGCTGCCGAGGAAGTCGGGATCGAGTGCGATACCGTCGTGCATGTGCAGGTAGGCTTCGAACAGGCGGTAGATCAGGCGGCTGACGAACAGCATGATGATCAGCAGCGGCAGGCGGCGGTCGGGCGTATAGAAAAAGCCTTCCGGGATATTACGCAGGCGGGTGAGGGCGAACTGGCGCCGGCCCAGGTAGGCGCCCAGCACGGCGCCAGCCACCAGGGCGCCCAGCGCCGGCCATTTGCCGATCGAGACCACCACCAGCGCCACCAGCGCGGCTGCCATCACGGCGCCGACCGCGTAGTGCTTCCACAGTTCGGACTGGGTGCGCACCAGCATGGCCTTGACGCGCGAGTAGATGCGCCACACGGCCACCGGCACCAGCAGCAACAGCACGATAGTAGTCATTTCCATAAGCAGTCCACGGCGATTTTTCGAGAACAGCGATTGTACGCCAGAGTGGTGCGGGCGGCGATTGACATTCGCTGCCCGCATGCGCACACTCGGGTGGCAAACGCGACCTGCGCAGCGCCCCGATTGCCGGCCACCGGGGTGCCGGCCACCGGATTGCCGGCCACCGGACTGCCGGCCACCGAAAGGACCTTCATGACACTACAGCCCACCGCGCTGCCCGCCGTGCCTGCCATGCCTGCAACAACTGGCCTGATGGCCACTGCGCCCGATCCCGCCACACCTGGGGCCACCCGGCAAAGCGCCGCCGATACCGGCGGCTATCGGCTGCCACCGGCGGCACTGCAGGCCATCGTCGATGCGCCGCGCACGCCGGCGTTGAGCCTCAGTCCCCGCCGCGACCTCCTGGCCGTGGTGCAGACGCCGGCGCTGCCCGGCATCGCCGAGGTGGCGCAACCGGAACTGAAGCTGGCCGGCCTGCGCATCAACCCGCGCACCTGCGCCGGTTCGCGCGTTGCGTTCGGCACCGGCCTCGCGCTGCTCGATATCGCCAGCGGCGAAGAAACCACGCTCGCCGGTCTGCCGCCGGCCCTGCGGCTGTCGGACCTGGCCTGGTCGCCCGACCAGCGCCACCTGGCCTTCACCCATGTTGCCCTCGAGGGCGGCGCTGGCAACCCCGCTGGCGCAGTCGAACTGTGGCTGGTCGATATCGCCGCGCGGCGCGCGCGCAAGCTGTCGCCGCAGCCGCTGTCGGCGGTGCTCACGCGCGGCTTCAACTGGCTGCCCGACAGCAGCGGCCTGCTGGTGCACTGGCGCCCGGCCGGCATCGGCAAGCCGCCGCAGGCGAGCGCGGTGCCCACCGGTCCGGTCGTGCAGGACAGCGAGGCCGATGGCGAGGTGCGCCAGCTGCGCACGTACCAGGACCTGCTGCGCAGCGAAGACGATGCGCGCCTGTTCGAGTATTACGTCACCGTGCAGATGGTGATCGTGAACCTCGATGGCAGTGCGCGGCCGGTCGGCGCACCGGGGCCGTTCTCGCGCACCTCGGTGGCGCCCGGCGGCGCCTACCTGCTCACCCACAGCATCACCCGCCCGTACTCTTACCTGGTGACGGCAGCGAGCTTCGGCGAGCGGATCGAGGTGCGCGACCTGCACGGCGCGGTGCTGCATACGGTGGCAGTGCTGCCGCTGGAAGAAGGTCTGCCGCCGGGGAACGACGCCGTGTCCGAAGGCGTGCGCCATGTCGCGTGGCGTGCCGACGCACCGGCCTCGCTGGTGTGGGCCGAAGCGCAGGATGGCGGCGATCCGGCGCGCCCGGCGCCCGACGGCGTGCGCGACCTGGTGTATTTGCAGGCGGCGCCGTTCGCGGCGCCGCCGCTGCTGCTGGCGCGCCTGAGCATGCGTTACGCGGGTGTGGCCTGGGGCCGCGACGACGTGGCGCTGCTCAACGAGCGCTGGCACAAGACGCGCCAGTACCGGCAGTGGCGCATCGCACCGGATCGGCCGGACATCGCGCCGGAACTGCTCCACGCCGGCTCATCCGAAGACCGCTACAACAGCCCCGGCGCGCCGGTCATGCGCGCCGACGCCAGCGGCTACCCGCGCCTGCTGATCGGTCCCGGCACCACCATCCTGCTCGACGGCGCGGGCGCCACTCCCGACGGCGACCGGCCGTTCCTCGATCGTCTGAACCTGATCACGCGTGAGAAGACCCGGCTGTTCCAGAGCGCGGCACCCGTCTTCGAAAATGTCGCGGCTGTCCTCGACGCCAGCGGCACGCTGCTGCTGACCACGCGCGAGTCGCCGCTGGAGCGCCCCAACTACTATCTGCGCGACCTGTCGCAGCCGGCCGAGCGCCAGCTGCGCGCGCTGACCCGTTATCCGCATCCCACGCCGCAGCTGCGCGACATCCGCAAGGAGCAGATCCGCTATGCGCGCCACGACGGCGTGGAGCTGACCGCCACCCTGATGCTGCCGCCCGGTTACGACAGCGCCCGCGACGGCCCGCTGCCGCTGCTGATGTGGGCCTACCCGCACGAGTTCAAGTCGGCCGGCGCGGCCAGCCAGACCACCGGCTCGCCGTACCGCTTCAATGCGGTCAGCTACTGGGGCCCGGCCGCCTTCCTGGCGATGGGCTACGCGGTGCTGGACAATCCGTCGTTCCCGATCGTCGGCAGCGGCGAGCAGGAGCCGAATGACACGTATCTGGCGCAGCTGGTGGCCGATGCCGAGGCGGCGGTGGAAGAAGTCGTGCGGCGCGGCGTGGCCGACCGCGACCGGCTGGCCATTGGCGGCCACTCGTACGGCGCTTTCATGACCGGCAACCTGCTGGCCCACACGCGCCTGTTCCGCGCCGGGATCGCCCGCAGCGGCGCCTACAACCGCACCCTGACGCCGTTCGGCTTCCAGGCCGAGGAGCGCTCGTACTGGCAGGCGCCGGCCGTGTACCAGGCCATGTCGCCGTTCAACCATGCAGACCGCATCAAGGACGCCATGCTGCTGATCCACGGCGCCGAAGACAGCAACTCGGGCACCTTCCCGATGCAGAGCGAGCGCATGTTCCAGGCCATCAAGGGCCTGGGCGGCACGGCGCGGCTGGTGATGCTGCCGCACGAAGCGCATGCCTACCGGGCGCGCGAATCGATCCTGCACATGCTGTACGAGACCAATGCCTGGCTGGAGACCTATGTGAAAAACGCCACGCCCCGCGCGCAGGGGGCGTGACGTCGCAGCTCAATCGAACGCCCAGCTGTACAGGATGTCGAGCGCGTTATTGGTCCCGGTCTGGAACTGCAGCGAGATGCGCGGATTGAGCTTGTATTTGAGCTTGACCAGGCTGGTGGCTGTGCCTGCACCCTGCTCGAAGCTCAGGTAGGCGCGCGACGAGATCCGCTTGCCCACCGTGACCACCGTGTTCTGCAGGCCCGTGGCGGCGGCACCGGTGCCGGCCGCGCCGGTACCGCTGGCCTGGCCAACACCGAGTTCGTCGAGCCCCAGCGAACTGGCCAGCTTGCCCTGGCCCTTGCCGCCGAACAGGGCGCCGGCGGCGGTGCTGAGCAGCCCCATCTCGTTGCCCTGGGTGTTTTCGATGCCGTGGCCGAGCACCAGCCAGGACAGCTTGTCGCTGTCCGGTACGGTCGGCGTGGAGATCAGCTTGGCCGACGGCGCCAGTGCCGTGCCGCGCACTTCCACGCCCGCTTCGACATTGGTTTCGCTTAGCGGCTCGCCCTCGGGGCGGCGGCGCACGGCCACGATGTTCAGGCCCGGATTGTCGTAGGCGCCGGTGAAGTTGATCACGCCGCGGTCGATCGCCAGCTTCTGGCCATACGCGGCGTAGGTGCCGCCCACCACGCGGATCGAACCGTTGACGCGCGGCGGACGGCGGTCGGTGATGCGCACGCGCACCGCGCCAGCCAGTTCGGTCTCGATGCCCATGCCTTTGAGCTTGAAGGCGTCGCCGAGGTCGGCCTCGATATCGATATTGAGGGGCAGGCCCTGCGCCGGCTTGGCGGCAGGCGCCGGGGCGCCCTTGCCGAGGACGACCACGTCTTTCGACAGCGTGGGCGTGTTTTCGTCACCGAGTTCGATATTGGCGCGGTCGGCGCGGAACTTGCCATCGAGCTCGAAGTGGCGCGCATCGCGCACCAGCGTGCTCTGGCCGCTCAGGACCAGCAACCGGTCGGGGCGCGACAGCACTTCGAGCTGCTCGGCGCTCAGCTTGAGCTGCATGGTCGCCTCGTTGCCTGCATAGCGGATCCAGCCGTCGGCCTGGGCGCGGCCCTGCTGGCCCTCAAAGCTCAGCGTTTGCAGCTGCAGCTGGTCGCCGGTCAGGTGCGCCTGCAGCACGCCGTTGCGCAGCTTGATGCCCTGGTCGGGCAGGTTGACCACGAGCTTCTGGCCGTTGATGTCGCCGGTCAGCTGCGGCGCACCGATGGTGCCGCTGCCCTCGAGCGCCAGCTTGAGGATGCCGTCGATTTCGAGGCCCGGCTGGCCTGCCAGCGGCGCCAGCCACGCCAGCGACCCCATATTGGCGCTGCCGCTGACGGTAAACGGGCTGTCGTTGGCCAGGCGGCCGTTGCGCAGCTGGGCAGTGCCGTCCAGGCGCGCCTGGCCCACGCGCGTGCCGTCGACATTCAGCTGCACGCGCAGTGCGCCGTCGTTGACGGTGGCACGCGCATCGAGTGTTTTCAGGCCCAGCGACTGCGACAGGTCGGCGCCGATGATGGTGATGTCGCCCTGTTCGCGGAATACGTGGACCGATCCGGCCAGCACCGGCGCGGCAGATTTGCTGCCGGCCTGCAGGCTCAGGCCCCAGTCGGCGCCGATGGTCATGTTGCCGCGCACGCTGTCGCGCCAGGCGTCCGACAGCTGGCCCAGGTACCACACCGGCAGGGCCGTGACCTGGCCCTTGCTGCGCCAGGTGGCGCCGTTCTTTTCCAGGCTGTCGATGCGCACGCTGCCGTCGCGGATCTTGATGGTGGTGGCGCCCAGCGCGATCTGCTCGGGGCGGGCCAGGCCGGCCACGCCGCTGTCTTTCGGTGCGACCAGGCGCAGCGGCGCCGGCGCCGCCAGCGCCAGCGCGAAGCGGCCCTTGTTCTGCAGCGCGTCGATGGCGCCGGTCCAGCTGTCGTTGGCCCAGCCGCCCTTGACGCGCACGGTGGCGTCGAAGTCGCTGTTGCTGGCGCTGACGGTAATGGTGTGGGCGCTGCGCGTGCCGGCCGTCTGCAGGCGGGCCTTGGCAATCTTCATCGACGGCGATTCGTAGCCGGCCACCTCGATATCGCTGATCAGCGGTACATCGGCGGTGCCGGCGGCGGCGCGGCTGCGCGCACCGGCCGACGCCGTGGCGGCGGTGGCTGCCGTGCTGCCCAGCGTGGCGCTGCCGCGGATGCTCTCGAGCTGCTGCTGGCCCGGCGCACGCAACTTGCTGCCATCGAGCTTGAGCGACACGGCCGGACGGGCCGTGGTACCGGACAGCGTGCCGCTGGCGTGCAATACGCCGGCAAACTGCGGACCGAGGGCGGCCAGCTGCGGCGCATCGAGCTGCCAGTCCAGTTTATCGAGCGCGCTGCCGAAGCTGCCCCTGGCGGTGAGGCGGTTCGCCCCCAGGTGCAGGTCGATGTCGGCGCTGCTGATGTCCTTCGCATTGGCCGACAACTTGGCGTAGCCAGACAGTGGCGCATTGGCCAGCGTGGACGGCTGCAGCGTCAGGTTCAGGCCCGCGCGCCAGTCGGCCGACAGGCGCGCATCGGCCGTGAAGGCGGCGTTGATGGCGCCGGCCTGCGCGGCGCCGAAGGCGGCTGGATTGAACCGCTGCACGGTGCCGGTCATGTTCAGTTCCGGCACCATGGCGGCACCCTTGGCGCCCGCCATGGCGACGTTGCCGCTGGCGTGGAGGGCGCTGTCGTTGGCGGCGCGCCTGGCCGAGGCCAGGCCCAGGCCGCGCGCATCGGCCTCGAAACTGGTGCGTGGCGATGCCATCGAACCGGTGACCACGCCGCTGGCGTTGATGGCGCCGATCAGGTCGGGGCTGACGGCAGCGAGCTGGCGCGCATCGACCTTCCAGCGCAGCTGCTCGCCCGGTGCGCCGAAGGCGCCGGCAACGGTGGCCGTATTCTGGCCCATGGCCAGGCGCGCATCGACGCCGCTGATGTGGGCGGCATCGGCAGCGAGCTTGCCGGCGCCCGTCAACGGCTGGCCACCCAGCTTGCTCGGCTTGATCTCGAAGTCGGCCGCCACTTTCCAGGCCGGGGCAACATGGCCGGTGGCGTTGACGTCAATATTGAGGTCGCCTGCGGGATAGCCGGCGCCCAGCGCCGACGGATCGAAGCGCTGGGTGCGCACCTTGGCGCTGAACGCCTGCTGGTCCTTCAGGCTCAGCTGGCCGGTGGCGTCGATGCTGCCGTTCTTGGCCACCAGCCGCAGCTGCTGCAGTTTCAGCAGGGCGTCGGCCAGGGTGGCGCTGGCGTCCAGGCGCAAGCCCTTGTCGGCCAGCGCCGCTGTGAGCGACTGCGTGGTGGCGGTGCTGGACAGGACGATGTCGCCGGCGATCGCCGTCTTGTTGGCGCTGGTGTGCAGCAGCGACAGGTCGAGGCGGTCGGTGTGCAGCTTGAAGACGGCGGTGTCGATGCCGGCGTCGATGGCCTTGCGATCGACGCTGCCGGCGCCATTGAAGCGGCCGGCCGGGCCCAGGTCGAGCAGCACCTTGTCGAGCGTGGAGGCGGTCAGGGTGCCGCCCAGTACGCCGCGGAACACGTCGAGCGGCAGCAGCTGCTGGTCGAGCGGGCCGGCCTTGCCCTGGTTGAGCAGTTCGAATTCGCCGGCCAGTTTCTGGTCGGCGCCGATCGAGGCGTGGACCTTGAGGTTGAACTTTGCCGGCGGCAGGCCGCTGTCGAAGCCGTTCGGATCGACGTCGTGCGCCACCAGGTCGATGGCGCGCAGGATCACCGGGTCGAACGGCGCCAGCGACAGCGCGGCGGTGCCGGTGGCGGTGCCGGCGTCGCCCTTGGCTTTCAGTTCGAGCAGCGCCAGGCTGCCGCCGGCCTGCAAGCTCAGTTGCGCCGGCGTGGGCGCCTGGCCCACCGGCGTGGCGGCGGTCCCGGGCGGGGCCGGCCTGGCCACCAGCGCCTGGGTCAGCGAGGCCGTGCCCTTGAGCGCGAACGGGCGCGCGCCGGCAATCGTCAGATCGGCCCTGGCCAGGCCGAACGGCGTCTGGGCCGACGCGTCCTGCAGGTGCCAGCCGGTTTTGTCGCCATCCAGCGCAAAGCGCAGGTTGTTGATCTCGGTGGTGCCGGTATCGCTGGCCAGCACCAGCTTGTCGAGCCGCGCATCGGACAGGCTCAGACGGAACGGCGCGGCCAGCGACGCGGGCAGGGTGGCCGGTTCATCGGACTTTCCGGTGCTGCGCACGGTGAGTACCGCCACGTGCAGTTCGCTGATCTGCAGGCCTTCCGAAAAATACTGGAGCGGCGACCAGTTGATGTCGATGCCCTGCGCGGTGACGGTGGAGTCCTTGGCCTTGTACACCAGCTGGCCGATATGCATGCGGTGGTACAGCGAGCCGGTAACGCCGGTGACGGCAATGCTGCCGCCGCTGGCGCTGGAGACGCGCTGCACCAGCTGCTGCAGGGTCGATTCGCGGCCCAGCAGCCAGAAGGCGCCGCCGAGCAGCAGCACCAGCACCATCAGCGCGATGAATACGCGGCGCGGCCAGCGGCGCGGCTTTTTTTCAGGGACCGATTCCGGCACCGAGCCCGGATCCTGATGGTCGTTATGAGGTTGGTCGGACATCAGAAAGTGAATCCCAGCGAGAAGTGCAGACGATATTTTTGAACCGCGTGGCCATACGCCACGTCGACATTGAGCGGACCGACCGGGCTTTTCCAGCGCGCGCCCACGCCGTAGCCGGACTTCGGATGCAGGTCCTTGAAGCGGTCGCCGGCGTTACCGGCGTCGTAGAACACGGCCGCGCCCCAGGCGGGCTTGAACCAGTACTGGTATTCGGCGCTGGCCGTGGCCAGATAGCGCCCGCCGATGGTGGCGTCGCCCTGCTTGACGCCCAGTTCCTGGTAGGCATAGCCGCGCACCGACTGGTCGCCGCCGGCGCGGAACAGGAACACCGATGGCACGCCGTTCTTGCTGCCCGAGGCCAGCGCGCCCGCTTCGCCGCGCAGGATGATGTTGGAGCGGGCGCCGAACGGCTTGTAGTACACGCCGCGCAGATAGCTGCGGATGAATTTTTCGTCGGTCAGCACCGGCAGCAGCGCGCCGCCGATCTGGGCGTTGATGGCGTAACCCTTGGTCGGCAGCAGCAGGTTGTCGAGCCGGCGCCAGGTGACCGCGTACGTCAGCGGCAAACTCTTGCTGGTGGACTTGGGGATGTTGTCCACCGACTTGGTTTCCGACAGCAGCTCCAGCGTGAAGCTGCGTTCGAGCAGCGGCGTGCCCCACGCGCGCTTGCCGGCAATGCTGGAGACGGCCGTCACTTCGCCGGCGATGTCGCTGCGCTCGTAGGTCAGGCCGATGCTGTGGTTGTAGCCGTCCGGCGTGATCGGGAAATACAGGTCGGACTTGGCGGTCTGCTTCTTGGTCTCGAGCGTGAGCGCGCTTTTCATGCGCAGCCCGAACACCTGCAGGTCGTCGTAGGTGAGCGAGGCGCGGTTGCCGGTATTGGTGCTGAAACCGAGACCGGCGCTGACGTTCTTGCGCTTGTTCTCGGTCACCCGCACCAGCAGCGGCAGCGGCTCCATCGCCCTGGCGGCAGCCTGCGGGTCGGCCGGGTCCGATGGCGTCGGCGCACCGTCGGCATTGGCCAGCTGCTGGTCGAGCACCGCGCTCAGGTCGGCGCTCACTTCCACGCCGGCGAAGTAGCCGGTGTCCTGCAGCTTGGACTGGTACGCCTGCAGCGCCGCCTCGCTGTAATAGTCGCCGGGCTTGATCGGGTTCAGGTTGCGCACCACGGTGTCCGGATAGCGCTTGAGGCCTTCGATGCGCAGCTCGCCGAAGCGCATCTCGGGACCGCTGTCGAGCACCACGCGCAAGTTGGCCGTGTGCTGCTCGGGATCGACGGTGGCGCGGCTGTCGGTGAGCTGGGCGCGCGGGTAGCGCGTTTGCACGACCTGGCGCAGGAAGGCGCGCTTGGCGCTTTCCCACTCGTCCTGGCGGAAGATGGCGCCTTTCTTGAGCGGCCAGCTGGCCTTGAGGGCGGCCGTGTCGAACTGCTGGTCGGCCGGCTGCCCGGGATTCGGCGCAAAGCCTTCGAGCACCAGGTCGGTCTCGCCCACGCGTACCGGTTCGCCCGGCGCCACCTTGACCTGCACCACCGGCGGGGTAGCGGAGCGGTCGAACTGCACCGACACCTCGGGCGTGTAGTAACCGCTGGTGGAGACCAGCGTGCGGATCTGCTCGGGCGCGGCGCGTACCAGCCGGAACAGCTGCTCGCGCGTCATGCGCGGGCTGTCGCGGTAGCGTTCGAGGTCGAGGTTATCTTCGAGCAGTTCCTGCAAGTCCTTGGGCGCGTCGATGCGCACCGTGTACCTGATGATGACCGGCGCGGCGTTGGCAGGTACGGCGGCATCGTCGGCGGCCGCCGGTACGGACGGCGCCGACGATTGGGCGCCAGCTGCAGACGCTTCGGCAGCCGCAGCGGGCACAGATGGGCCTGCAGCGGCGGCAGAAGCAGCGTCGGCAGTGACAGCAGCGGCGGGCTTAGTGACAGCGGCGGACCCGGTGGCAGGCAGCAGCGCGGCGGACGGTCCGTCCTGCGCCATCGACAGCGATGGAACCACGGCGGTGACTGTGGTTGTTGCAAGCAGCACCGATACTTTTGCCACAAGTTGTGCCAAAATTCGTGGTCTTGCCGATTTATTTGCGGGCGATGCCGGTAACATGAGACTCCATCAGGGGTGGTGCATTGAGCGCATGGTACCGGAATGCCCCGAATCATGGCGTACTAATAATAGTTGAATCATCTGGAAAGAAAAGCAATGTTGCCAACCGATTCCGCCCTGGTCCTGTTCAGCGGTGGCCAAGACTCCACCACCTGCCTGGCCTGGGCGCTCAAGCACTACGCCCGCGTCGAAACCATCGGCTTCGATTACGGCCAGCGCCACGCGGTCGAACTGACGGTGCGTCCGCAACTGCTGGCCAGCCTGCGCGCGCTCGATCCGGCGTGGGACGCCAAACTGGGCGAAGACCACATGATCGACCTGTCGCTGATCTCGCGCATCTCGCAGACCGCGATGACCCACGATATCGCCATCGAAACCCAGGCCAACGGCCTGCCCAACACCTTTGTCCCGGGCCGCAACCTGCTGTTCATGACGGTGGCCGCCACGGTGGCCTACCGGCGCGGCCTGACGGTGCTCGTCGGCGGCATGTGCGAGACCGATTTTTCCGGCTATCCGGACTGCCGCGACGACACCATGAAAGCGCTGCAGGTGGCGCTCAACCTGGGCATGGACACCCGCACCAAGCTCGAAACCCCGCTCATGTGGCGCGACAAGCGCCAGACCTGGGAACTGGCGCAGGAGCTGGGCGGCGCCGCGCTGGTGGACCTGATCCGCGCCGGCACCCACACCTGCTACCTGGGCGAGCGCGGCGCGCTGCACGACTGGGGTTACGGCTGCGGCGCCTGCCCCGCGTGCGAGCTGCGCGCGCGCGGCTACCGGCAGTTCGTGAACGCCGGTCACTAGGTGGATCCGGCCGCGCTACGGCCGTTGCACCGGCGCCCGCTGGCGGCGCTGGTGCAGTCGCCCCGTTTCCTGTCGGCGCTGGTGCTGACGGTGAGCCTGGGCGTAACCGGCGTGTTGTGGCGCGACGCCCGCCAGGATGCCGACCAGGAGCAGCAGGCCGATTTCGAGATGCGGGTGCGCGAACTGGTCAATCAACTCGACCAGCGCATGCAGACCTATGTCCAGGTGCTGTATGGCGTGCAGGGCCTGTTCTACAGTTCCGACCAGGTCTCGCGGCGCGAGTTCCGCACCTACCTCGAAGGCCAGAACCTGGCGCGCCGCTGGCCCGGCATCCAGTCGATCGGTTACATGCAGCTGGTCCCCGCCAACGAACGTGCCGCGCACGAGGCGGCGGTGCGGCGCCAGCCCGACATCCGGCCCGGCTACCGCATCTACCCGGAAGGCGACCGTCCCTGGTACGCGCCCACCGTGTACAGCGAGCCGCCGAATGCGCTCAGCCTGCGCGCGCTCGGCTACGACGGCGCCAGCGAACCGCTGCGCCGCGCCGCGCTCGAACGCGCCCGCGATACCGGGCTGCCGGCCATGACGGCCGCCGTACGCCTGCTCAACGATCCTGCCGAGACGCCGCGCTCGGCGTTCCTGATACTGCTGCCGCTCTACGCCAGCGGCCAGCCGGTGACCACGGTGGCAGCGCGGCGCGCGGCGATCGCGGGCTGGGTGTTCGCGCCGTTTCGTCTGCGCGACGTGATGGCGCGCCTGGACAGTCCGCACACGGCGGGGCTGGCGGTCGAGGTGTACGACGGCGACCGCGCCAGGTCCGACATGCTGGTCTACCGCAGCGCCGCCGACGGCGCCCAGGCGCCGATGCGCACCAGTGTCCAGCAGCTGTCGCTGGGCGGTCACCGCTGGACCCTGCGCATCGGCGCGCCGTACGCCGCGCATGCGGTGGCCTCCGACCGCATGCACCTGATCGCGCTGTGCGGAATCCTGCTCAGCGCGCTGGCGGCCTGCCTGACCTGGACCCTGGCGCACGGCCGCGTGGGGGCCCACCAGGCGCTGGCGCGCAGCCACGCGCTGGCGGCGGAGCTCGAGGAAGGGCAGAGTAACCTGCTGGCCATGGCCGACAGCGCCGGACGCAGCCAGGCCATGTTGCGCAGCATCCTGGACGCCACCATCGACGGCATCCTGGCCGACGACTTCAAGGGCGCGATCCTGAACGCCAACCGGCGCTTCCGCGAGCTGTGGAATGTGCCCGAATACTTCGACTGGGACAGCGACGGCGCGGTACTGATGGCGCATCTGCGCGCCCAGCTTTCGCGTCCCGAGGACGGCCAGTTCGATCTCGATCCGCCGCTGCAGGACCGGGACGGCCAGTGGCAAAGTCCGCAGCACGCCTTGCTGCGCCTGAAGGACGGCCGCGTGATCGAGCAGCACACGCGCGGCCTGCAGCTGGGCAGCGAGCCGGCGCGCATCTGGTCGTTCCGCGACGTCACCGAACGGGTGCATGGCGAGCGGCGCGAGCAGACCCGCCGCCGCGTGCTGGAACTGCTGGCCAGCGCCGCGCCGCTGGCGACCATCCTCGAAAGCGTGGTGGCGGGCGTGGAAGCGGCCAACGACGACCTTCTGTGCTGCGTGATGCTGCTCGACGAGCAGGGCGAGCGCCTGCTGGTGGCGGCGGCCCCCAGTCTGCCGGCATTCTTCACCGCCGCCATCCACGGCATCGCGCTGCACGGCGAGCAGTGGCCGGCGCCGTGCGTGCAAGCGGTGCTGACCGGGCGCCGGGTGATCACCGAAAACCTGCATCATGCGCCGTCGTGGATCGCGCATCGCGACCTGGCGCTGCGCGCCGGCATCGCCTCCGGCTGGTCCGATCCGATTCTGGGCGCCGGCGGCGCGGTGATCGGCACCTTTGCCGTGTACCACCGCGACGCGCGCCAGCCCAGCATGGCCAACATCGCCCTGATCGAGCAGGCCGCGCGGCTGGCCGGCATCGCCATCGAACAGGCCCAGGCCGCGCAGGCCGTGCGTGCCGGCGAGGCGCGTTTCCGCCGGCTGTACGACCACGCGCCGGTAGCGCTGTGGGAGCAGGACTGGTCGGCGCTGTATGCCGCGCTGGGCGAGCTGGCCGCGTCCGGCATCGACGACATGGCCTGCTACCTGGACGCCAATCCGGGCCAGGTGGCGCGGCTGGCCGCGCTGGTGCGCATCGTCGACCTGAACGCGGCGGCGCGCCGCCAGGTGGGCGCCGGTCCGCAAGGGCTGGTCGACGTCACGCTGGCGCAGAATTTCGAGGCTGCCGCCATGCCGGCGTTTGCCCAGGCGCTGGCGGCGCTGGCGCGCGGCGAACATTTCTTCGTGTGCGAGGGCAGCTTCCGCCGCCTCGACGGCGTGGTGCGCCACAACGAACTGACCCTGATGGTCATGCCCGGCCACACCGACAGCCTGGACTTCGTCATCGTCTCCACCGTGGACACCACCGAAAAGCGCCGCATGCACGACGAATTACGGCTGCTGGCCACCACCGACTTCCTGACCGGCCTGGCCAACCGGCGCGAATTCATGCACCGCCTGGCCGACGAGGAAGCGCGGCTGCGGCGCGACCTCGGCGCCTGCGCGGCCGTGCTGCAACTCGATATCGATCACTTCAAGCGCATCAACGACGAACATGGCCACGCGGCAGGCGACACCGTGCTGCGCCAGCTCGGCGTGCTGATGCTCGAAGAGCAGCGCAAGATCGACATGGTGGGCCGCATGGGCGGCGAGGAATTTGCCATGCTGCTGCCGGGGACCACCTTGCCGGCTGCGAGCGTGTTTGCCGAGCGGCTGCGCCAGCGCGTGGCGCAGAGCCCCTTGCAGCTCGACGGCGGCGTGCGCCTGCACGTCACGGTCAGCATCGGCATTGCGGTGATGGGAGGGGGGCAGCCCGGTGGTGACGCGGCGCTGATCCGCGCCGATCAGGCGCTGTACCGCGCCAAGCGCGCGGGGCGTAACCGGGTGGCGTTGCAGGACAGTGTGGGGGCGGACCGGCCGGGCCCTGACGGCCCGGCCGCTTCCGCTTGAAACGGTTAGGCGATCAGGCGGCTGGCTGGTAGCTGGCGCGGCGCTGGCGGCGGGCCCGCGCGGTGAAGAGCCAGTACAGGCCCACGGGAATGAGCAGCGGCAGCAGCAGTGGCGAGATCGCCGCCACCACCAGCACCGAGGCCAGCACCAGCGCACTGACCAGCACGATGCCGACGCCGGCGCACACCACGCCCACGAACAGGGCGGCGCAGACGATGGCGACCACCGCGATCAGCAGGCCGCCGCCGGCCAGGGCCAGGCCGAACAGGGTGCCGAGCGGCCCGTCGAAGTCCTCGTCGCCCAGGTGGACATGCAGATCGCTGCCCCACAGGACGTCCCACAGTGCGATGGCGGCCACGAAGACGATGGCGGCGGCTAACAGTTTTTTGGCAGTGTTGTTCATGGTATGACCCCGTGGTTGGTTGCTTTGCTCGATGCCGTTTGGCATGGTTGAACTGTAGCGAGCGGGGCCTGGCGCAGCCAGCGGATTGCGACAGGGCGCCGAAATGGCGGCCTGGAACGCATGCAGGCGGGCACCAGTGGCGCGGCAGTGAGCGGCGGTCCGGCGGCCCGGCGGTCCGATTGTTCCTTGATTTAACGTTACGCCGTTCTATACTGAATGTCTGACCAGTTGAGGGAGGGCCACAACATGGCATGGCTTGCATGGTGCGCGGGGCAATCGATCCCCGCCGCGTCTCCACACCGTACCCGGCGCCAACGCAGCGCCCGGCGCTCGTCGGGCGGCGGCCCCAAGGGCCCACCGTCCGCGCCGCCGGCGATTCCACCCATCATCATCACGCCGTTCAGCTACCGCAAGCCGGAACCGGCGATCGACCCGCGCTACAAGCCGCCGAAGCCGCCGCAGGTGCCGCACCGGCCCGGTATCAGCTGCCTCAGTTGCCTTAGCTGCCTCGGCTGATTTAGCTGCAGCGTTGGCTGAAGGCGGGCGGCGCGACGGCTTTTTCGGGGTTCCGCCTGGCTGGCTATTGTTGTTCCGGTAGCGGGGGCTTATCATTTCACCCCCGATGCCAAGACAGCCGAGCCACAGTATGCCCAACGATTTCCTTGAAGCACCAGATACGCCCGACGACGACGCCCCGGTCCAGGAGCCGCGCCTGTGGCAGGGCAATGGCTGGACCGCGCGCGTGATCAAGAACGATGACGACGAAGGCTGGGCCGTGGCGATGATCAAGGATGGCGAGCCGGAGCCGGCGCTGGTCGGTCCCTGGACCATGGGCCGCGACAAGAAAAATCCCAAGCCGCTCGATGTCGGCGCCTTCAACACGCTGGTCAAGACCGCCAACGAGGTGATCCGCCGCCACGAGCAGCAGCTGCATGCGCAGCTGCACAAGAACGTGTTCGTCAACACCGATGACGGCGGCCAGGTCAAGGTCACGCTCGACATCGTGCCCGACGAGGACGATCCGTACGCCATGCTGACCGCCCTCGATCCGTATGGCGAAGAGCTGGCCCGGGTGCGGGTGGCGCCCACCTTCAAGCTCAGCGTGACCAGCGCCGCCACATGGATCGCCAACGATTACCGTAAACCGCAATGATTGCTGGCCGTTGGCCGGGCTGACTGATAATATTTCCTGTGCGTACTAATTACAGGACATTGAATGGAAGACCGTCTCGCCCGCCTCGAAGCCGTCCAGGCCATCCTGCTGGAAATCGGCCGCAAATCGAGCAGTTGCACCGATATCAGCGAATTCTTGCAGTCGGTGCATGCGGCGCTGGGGCGCATCATGTATGCGGCCAATTTTTTTGTCGCGCTCAGCGATGAAGAGGGGCCCCCCAACCAGGTGCGCTTCGTGTATTTCGTCGACGAGGTCGATGCGGCGCCCCCTGCCGACGAGCTGTTCGAAATGGTGGCCGGCGAATCGCCGACGGCTGCTGTCATCAGCAGCGGCCGGCCGATGGTGATGACGGCGGCCGAGCACGTCTCCAGGCGCCTCGACAACGCCGCCTTCGGCATCGGCACCATTGCCGAGCACTGGATGGGGTGCCCGCTGCTGGACCAGGACCACCAGGTGCTGGGCGCGATGGTCATCCAGAGCTACGACCGCCGCCATACCTTCAACAGCGAAGACCAGGCCCTGTTCGAGCTGCTGGCCGACTACGTTTCGGCGGCGCTGCGCGGACTGCAAAGCGTGGACCGGCTCGAACGCGCGGTGCAGGAACGCACGGCGCTGCTGGCGCACGAGGTGGCCGAACGGCGCCGCGCCGAGGACGACATCCGCCACGCCAACGATGCGCTGGCAGAGCGGAATGCCGCGCTGGAACACGCACTGACGTCGCTCAAGGACGCCCAGGGCGAGCTGGTACGGCAAGAGAAGCTGGCCTCGCTGGGCCGGCTGGTCGCCGGTGTGGCGCACGAGATCAACACGCCGCTCGGCATCTGCGTGACCGCCACCAGCCATCTGGTGGAAGAACTGCGGCTCACCCGTGCCGACCTGGCGGCCGGCATCCTCGACGAAGACGGCTTGAACCAGTTCTTCGACATTGTCGACCAGTCGCTGCGCATCATGACCACCAACACCCAGCGGGCGGCGGCGCTGGTGCGCAGCTTCAAGCAGGTGGCGGTGGACCAGTCGTCCGACGATATCCGCAGCTTCAACCTGCGCAAGTACCTCGACGAAGTGCTGCTGTCGCTGCAGCCCAAGCTCAAGGGCAAGCCGGTCACGATCGCGATCGACTGCGACGACGACATCAACCTGGCCAGCTTCCCCGGCGCGGTCTCGCAGGTGCTCACCAACATGGTCGTCAATTCGCTGGTGCACGGCTTCGAAGAAGGGCAGCCGGGACGCATCACCATTACCGGCAAGGCCGACGGCGACTTCGTCAACTTCGACTACAGCGACGACGGCGTCGGCATGGACACGTCCACCCTGGGCCAGCTGTTCGACCCGTTTTACACCACCAAGCGCGGCACCGGCGGCAGCGGCCTGGGCGCCCACATCCTGTTCAACCTGGTCACGGGCGCCCTGGGCGGCACCGTCAAAGTCGCCAGCGCCCCCGGCATGGGCCTCCACTACAAGCTGCGCTTCCCCAAAATCAAGCGCAAATAAATCTACCTCGAAGTTTATTTTGCGGCCGATGCGATCAGCCTGGCGACTTCGGCGGGGTGCGAGGTCATGACCACGTGCGAGGCGCCCTGGATGACGATGGTTTCTTTTGAACTGGCGCGCTTGGCCATGAAGTCCAGCGCGGCGGGCGGGATGTTCTTGTCGCCGGTGCCGTAGATGAACCACGACGGGATGGTTTTCCAGGCTGGCGCGGGCGACGCTTCGTTCAGTGCCGCGTCGGTGATCGGGCGCTGGCCGGCCGCCATCAGCCTGGCCTTGGCGGCCGGCACGTCTGCGGCAAACTGGGCCGGGAATTTGTCCTGCTGGATGTACAGGTCCTTGCCGCCGTCGGCCAATGCGACCGGTGGCGCCAGGGCCGGGCCCAGGGTGCTGCCCGGGAATTTGCCCGACAGGCCGACGGCCGTCTCGCCCGCTTCCGGCGCAAACGCGGCCACGTACACCAGCGCCTTGACGTTGCTGGCGCCGGTGGCGGCAGCGCTGATCACCGAGCCGCCGTACGAGTGGCCGACCAGCACCACCGGGCCCGCAATGCTGTTGACCAGCGCGGCCACGTAGGCGCCATCGCCCTGGACGCTGCGCAGCGGATTGGCCGCCGCTACCACGGTGTAGCCGTCCTGTGCGAGCCTGGCGATCACGCCGTCCCAGCTCGACGAATCGGCAAACGCGCCGTGCACCAGCACCACGGTGGGCTTGGCGCCAGCGGCGGCGCCGGCGGACGGCAAGGCAAAGGCGGAAGCGGCAACCATTGCGGCCAGCGCAGCGCGTTTGCCCAGGCGGGCGAAGGATGTGGTCATGTCTACTCCTGGTATCGGATGGCGCGGCCCCTGCCGCGCCGGAGGCCCGATACTAGCAGCGAACATCGCCCTGACCGGCGTAAAAACGCGCGTGCCGGTCTTCATGCAGGGACCGGGCCTGGCCTTTCGACCAGGTCCGCGACACCATCCCTGCCGCTGCGGAATCAGTCCGGAAAACGCTCGTTGATCGCCAGCGCCTGGTCCATATTCGCCACCAGCAGGTCGACGTAGTGCGGATCGAGGTGGTGGCCGGCCACCTCGCGCAGGTGCTGCACCACCTGCGTCACCGGCCAGGCATCCTTGTAGCAGCGCTTGTGCATCAGGGCGTCGAACACGTCGGCCACGGCAACGATGCGCGCGTACAGGTGAATGGCGTCGCCTTTCAGGCCCTGCGGGTAGCCGCTGCCGTCGTATTTTTCGTGGTGCTGGTGCGCGATCACGGCCGCCGCTTTCAGGATCGGCCGCTGCGAGCCGTCCAGGATCGACAGGCCCACCGTCGGATGCTGCTTCATGATCTCCCACTCGGCCGGATCGAGCTTGCCCGGCTTGAGCAGCACGGCGTCGGGCGTGGCGATCTTGCCGATGTCGTGCATCGGCGCGGCGTGGCGCAGCACCGCCGTTTCGTCGTCGGGCAGGCCGGCGGCCGTGGCCAGCAGGTGGCAGACCTCGGCCATGCGGCGCACGTGGTTGCCCGCTTCGTGCGAGCGCGATTCCACCACGTCGCCGAGGCGCAGGATCAGCTCGGCCTGGGTGTCGGTGATTTCCTGGGTCAGCAGGATATTGTCGAAGGCGATCGCCACGCCCGAGCAGAAAATTTCAAGCAGCTTGGTATCGATCTCGGAAATCTCTTCCACCCCCTTGAGGATCAGTAGCGAGGCCTTGCCGCTATTGTTGGGGAAGTAACCGACATAGGTGTCGCCCTGCAGGCGCGAGATCTTGTTGCTCTTGGCGACATCGAGCTGCGCCAGCACGTCGGGGCTGAGCAGGGTGCCGTCCTCATCGCCGATCTGGGCCAGGATCTCGTAATCGTTGACGCTGGAAATGGCGGTGGCCGCGCGCAGCCGCAGCAGCATGCTGTGCTCGAGACGCAGCAGCGCCACCACCTGCTGCAGCAAGCCGTTGGCGAAATCTTTTAGATTGCGCTGCTGGAAAATATGGGCCGAGGCGGCGATCACGCGTTCCAGGCCTTCGCGGTAATTGAGCTGCTGCACCCGCGCCTCTTCCACCTTCATGATGTCGCGGTAGGCGCGCAGCGCGGCAAACGTGGTGGTAAACAGCTTGGTGCGATCGAGCTCGGTCTTTTCCTTGTAATCGTTGATGTCGTAGTTGACGATTACGCGCTCCTCGGGGGCCTGGCCGGGCTGACCGGTGCGCAGCACGATGCGGGTGAACTGGTTGTTCAGATCCTCGCGCATCCAGCGCGCCACTTCCAGGCCGCTGTCTTCCTTTTCCATCACCACGTCCAGAAAGACCAGCGCGATATCGGTCTCGCGCGCCAGCACTTCCTTCGCTTCGGCGCCGCTGTAGGCGTGCAAAAAGGTCAGTGCGCGGCCGTCAAGGCGAAAGCGGGTCAGGGTCAGCTTGGTGATGTCGTGGATGTCGGGTTCGTCATCGACCAGCAAAACTTTCCATGGCGCTAACTTGGGCGTGGCAGAGGACAAAAAAGACATGGGAACGTTCCGCTTGAAAGTGGCTGGACCAGTGAGCGTTCGATTGTAGTCCCAGTTATTGCTATTAACAACAGGCAACAAACAAAGCTGTTACGCCGTGCAACACTTCCGTGCAACAGTTCGTTAACAAAAAAACCCGCAGGGCGCGCGCGCTGCGGGTAACAGGACCACTGAAGGAAACGTTGGCCGGTGCTAGCCGAGCAGCGGGAAGCCGGTCAGGTAGCCGACTGCTGCGCCGTAGCGGTCGCGGTAGTTGGCGCGGATCAGCGGGTCGAGCGTGGTGCGCACCTTGGCGTGCAGCGTGCTCGACCAGTCGCCGGCGTGCTGGAAGTTGCTCATCACGTAGGCAAAACCGTTCATGTCGTCCACCGCGTGCAGCCCGGTCGATTCGGCGCCGGACGGCGTGGACAGCAGGCGCGTGAGCACCTTGGTATCGACGTTGTAACCCCACAGGAAGTTGTTGACGTGGGTGCCGCTGTCTTCGCCGATGAACAGCGTGCGCAGCTTTTCCGAGAACTTGATGTTGTCCGGGTTGGCCACCTTGTCGGCATTGGCCGTGTTACCGAGCGCATCGGGCGTAGCCAGGTCTTCGCTCAGCAGGGCCGGCACGGCCGCCATGTCCACCGGCACCCAGGCGCTGTCGATGGCCGCGCCGCCGGTGTCCTTTTGCCCGTCCTTGAGGTTCAGCGCATACACGGCGCCGGCGCTCGGCCCCTTAATCGCAATTCCGCCCGAACCGTTGGTCATGGCCGATCCGATCGCCGAGATGGCCGTGTAGGCGATCTTGTCGCGGGTGTTGACGGTCGTGCCTTCCATCTTGGTAAAGCCCATGCTGCCGCCGGCCAGCGCGGCGTAGCGGTGGGTTTCCAGGAACGCGGCGGCCTTTTCCATGCCGGGCTTGATCCGGATCCAGTTGCTGCGGCCGCTGAACGGAATCCGGGTAAAGCTGGCGTCGGCCGGATCGGTGGTGCGCACGTCGAGGATGTCGGCCGCCTTCAGGGTGTCGGCCAGGGCCTTGATCTCGGCGCTGCTGGCCTGGCCCAGCTTGATCCATTGCAGCGTGGCGGCGCCGCCGTTGGCGACCGACGTCTGCTGCCACCTGGCCACGTACAGGGTGCCGCTCGACAGGTCGCGCGCCTTGTCGGCGATGAACATGAACAGGCCGCCGTTGGTGGCGTCGTCGCCCATCAGCGCGGTGCGCTCGTCGGGCATCACCTGCACCAGTTCGTGCGAGATGCGGCCCATGCAGTAGTGCTTCTTGCAGCTGCCGGTGCCGTCCGGGTTGACCGTGATTTCCGGCATGTGGCCGTAGTGGTAGGGGTTGGCGCGGGTGGCGTCGCCGTACAGGCTGCGCGAGAAACCGGCGAACTGGCTGTCGGTGGCAATCGCGGTGGCGTCCGGTTCGTATTCCTCGCTCGACAAGTGGGTGTTCCACGGCGAGCGGCTGGCGCCGCAGGTGATCCACAGGCCGTTGGCCGCGCTGGTATCGACGTTGTGGTATTTCACCAGCGTCAGCGCACCGGTGGTCTTGTCCTGGTCCAGCGTCAGCACGGCGATCGGCGACGGCAGCATGCCGTACATCGAGTCGCCCTTGAGGTTGGCGGACGTGTATTCGAACTGCACCACCGCGAACACGGTGTTGCCCTTGACGCCGGCCACCGTGGGCGCGTCGAGCTTGAGCAGCGAGGTGCCGTCGGGGCAGTCGGAGAAGAACTGGCGCGGGCTGCTGCCGCTGTTGTCCATGATCGGACGGTTGTTGATGTCGTAGTAACCACCGGACAGGGTGGTGCCGCCGCTGCCGTTCGGTACCTGGGCGCCGGTGATGAAGAAGGTCTGGTACGCCAGCGCGTACGGCTGGGTCTTGCCGTCGGAGTAGGTGGCGTTCATGCCCGAGCCGACCGTGGTGGTGGCCATCTTGGCCGGATCGGCCAGCGTGGGCGCGGCCATGCCGGTAAAGGTGACGGCCATCAGCCTGGTGGCGGGGGCGGCGCTGTCGTTGCCGCCGCCGCAGGCGGACAACAATGCGGCGGCCGCGCTGCCGCCGGCCAGCGGCAGCAGCGGCAGGCCGGCAAACAGTTGGACGATACGGCGACGGGAGACATCGGGCTGCTCGGTCATATTCATTCCTGGAGTTAAGGCTTGGGTCAAGGCTCGGGCGAGGGGATGGCGCTGCATCCCGACGGCCGCAATGTTAGCGACCGCAGATGACCGCAGCGTGACATCGGCGCGCGATTGGCGATGATTGGTAACAAATCGCATCAAACTGCGCGGCGCGTCGGCAAACGGGCTATATTGTTTACTTCCCCATGATGTCTGCGAAGGAGTGCGCGATGCGCCCGACGATCAAATCTTCCCTGGTGGCCCTGGCGCTGCTGGCCGCCACCACCGGCGCGGCCTGGGCCCAGGTCAGCGTCAGCTATGTGAAGCCCGACGAATTCATCGATGTGCCGCGCAGCCAGATCGAGCGCGAGCGCCTGCTCAAGGACTTCACCCAGTATTTTTCGAGCTTCGACAACAAGCTGGCGCCGGGCCAGCAACTGAAAATCGAGGTGCTCGACATCGACCTGGCCGGACGGCTGTGGCCGCGCCGCTCGGGCGGCGACGATATCCGCGTCATGACCGGCGGCGCCGACTGGCCGCACATGACGCTGCGTTACACGCTGGAGGAAAACGGCGCCGTGCTGCGCAGCGGCGAGAGCGAGCTGTCGAACATGATGTACCAGCAGCGCCTCACGCGGCTGTCCGACAGCGACCCGCTGCGCTACGAAAAACAGATGATCGACGACTGGTTCGAGAAAACCATCGCGCCCAAGACGGCCGCCAGGTAAGCCTGGCAGCCGGCCTGGGCAATCAGGCGATGCGGTTTACGCGCGGGAACTTGGCCGCAAACGCTGCCGGCATCGGCGTGACCGCGCCGGTGCGGTAGTTGAAGAACACGAAGCCATACTTGGCCATGGCCACCAGCGTGGCGTCGCGCGGGCGCGTGACGCGGAACGTGATATCGCCGCCGTAGCGGTTGAAATCCATCAGTCCCACTTCGAACAGCAGGTGGTCGCGCGCATGCGCTTCCGCGCGGTAGGCCGTGGCCAGGTCGGTGACGATGATGCCGGCGCCGCTGCTGTCCATTTCCTCGACGCCAAATTCCGCCAGAAACTGGGCGCGCGCTTCCGAGATCATCGACACCATCGAATCGTTGCCGAGGTGATTGGCGGCATTGATGTCGGTGTGGCGCACGGTGAGCTGGGTGGAAAAATAATATTGATCGTCCGGGAAATCGAGTTGCAGGCGGGCCATGGCGGTCCTTACAGTTGTTCGCTCAGGAAGACCAGCGTGTGGCCGTGGGCTTCGACGGCAGCGCGCTGGTTGTACGAATCGCGGTGGTTGCAGTTGAAGCCGTGCTCGGCGCCGTCGTACACATGGATTTCCACCGTTTCCACGCCCTCGAAACGCTCGGCGATGGTTTTCACGGCCTCGTTCGGGATGTGGCTGTCGGCGCTGCCGAAGTGCATCAGCAGCGGCACCTGGATGTCGTCCGCGCGATCGAGACCGTTCTGGATGCCGCCGCCGTAATAGGCCACGGCTGTATCGACCAGGCCGTCCGCGGCGGTGCGGTATGCCAGCAGGCCGCCCATGCAGAAGCCCAGGGCGGCGATCTTCTGGCCAGCCGTGCCTTCGTGGGCGCGCAGCGTCTTGACGGTGGCAGCGATATCGGACTGGGCCTTGTCGAAGTCCAGCGCGTTCATCAGCGCGATCGCGCGCTTCCAGCCGGCTTCGTCGTAGGTCAGCTCGATGCGGGCGCTGTCGCGCCAGAACAGGTCGGGAGCGATCACCACGTAGCCGTCGGCCGCGTACTGGTCGGCCACGTTACGGATGTGCTGATTGACGCCGAAGATTTCCTGCAGCAAGACGATGCCGGGACCCTTGCCGCCGCGCGGCAGCGACAGGTAGGCGCCGAAGCTGCCGTCGTCGGTCTTGATGTCGATCCATTGCGAATTCGTTTCCATGGTGCTCCTTGGTAGATGGGGAAAACGGCCATCGTACCGTGTTTTTTACCGCGCTGCCGTACGCCACCGGCGCGTGCGGCCGGCTAGTAGACTTCGCGCGTATAGATCACCGGGCCGGCGCGGTAGATGCCGAAGGTGAGGTTGCCAACCGTGCGCGGCAGGTAGCCGATCCAGTCGGTCACGGCGCACGTGGTACCCGTCGCACACGGTGCGCGCAGCGACATGCCGACTGCGCCGGGGCCGACCTGCGGACCTTGCACGAAGAAGCTGGCCTTGCCGTTCTTGAAATTCTGCTGCGCCTTGCCGGACAGTTTCAACTGGCCGGCGCTGTTGCAGGCGCCGGTCTTCGGATCGGCGGCCAGTGCTTTCTGGCAATTGCTCAACAACAGCGCGCCGCTGACCACCGCCGGCGTGGGGCCGTTGAAGGCGGGGTTGATGCGGTAGGCGCCGTTTACGTAAAACCGCGCTTCCAGGTTGACCGGCATCGGCGCCGTGGCGGAACCGAAACCGGGGGCAATGTACAGCTGGCCGCTGATGGCGGTGAGTTCCTGCTCGACCGGCACGCTGCGTTGCGACGACACGCCATCGCCATCGCTGGCGCGCACCACGAAGCGGGTCGGATTGCTGGGCGTGCTGGCGGCGGCAAAGGCAAAGTAGGGCAGGTTGGATTTGCCCTGGGCGTCCGGGACCAGCTTGCCCACACCATCGGTAAACGTGTAGCGGGTGGCGCCGGCCGCACCGGTCCAGCCGATGCTGGGGATGGCCACGGCCTTGGTGGTGGCCGTATCGTTGGAGTCGCTCCAGCTGCCCAGCGTAATCGTCTTGGCATAGCTGCCCGTGTAGTTTTTCGTGACCGCACCGGCGCCGTTGTAGGCAGTCACGATTAGCTGGAACGGCTGGCCCGAATAGACCAGGCGCTTGTTACACGGTTGCACCAGGCCGCCCGTGTTGGTGCAATCCATGGTGTCGCCTTCGTTGGTGTCGGTGAGCGGCGCGGGCAGGGCGGTGTCGAAATGGTCGGGAATGAAGCGCCCCGGGTTCAGCGTGCCGCGGGTATTGAAGCCGCTGGCCTGGATGCCCAGGTAATAGCCGCTGGCATTGGCACTGACTGCCGTGATGGCGAGCGTTGCCGTTTCGTCGAAACTGTAGGTGCCGCTGGCAACGCCGTTGACGAGCACGAAGCTGCCCGTCAGCGTGCCCCCGCCACCGGCCGGCGCGGTCACGGTGATGCCGGGCTTGACGCTTTCCGGTGTGTTTTCCTTGCCAAAATTCTTGGTGACATTGGCATCCGGATTATTGGGGTCGTCCGGCAGCGCATTGACGGCTGCAATCTGCAGCGTGAACGGTTCGCTGGCGCGGGCGAACACGCCGGCAGGCAGGACCGGCGTGGTGGTGCTGCGCGTGGCCTTGAGCCGGAACGCGAACGGCGCCACCGTGAAGGCGGTCGCTGCCGGCGTGCTGGCGCCGAGCGTGCCGCTGGTGTAACTGGCCGACAGGCCGACATTGCCCGCTTCCGGATATTGCAGGCTGGCGACAGCCAGGCCGTTGGCGTCGAACTTGAGCGGCACGCCGGTACTGCCGCTGCCGCAGCTCACGCTGGTGTAGCCGGCAGCGTCCTGGTTCTTCAGCGCCACCGGCGGCTTGGCGCCGTTGGCCGGGTTGAGCTGGCTGCAGCTGAAATTGACGGTGGCCGTGGTATTGGCCAGCAGCGGCACGCAGCTCTTGCCGGCGTTGGGGGCGGACGCCGACTTGAGCGCCTGGACCGTGACGCTGGCGGTGGTCATCGACACGTGATCGGGCACGGACAGCGTCAGGCCGCGGTCGCTGAACACCATGTCGCACGACGTGCCGCCGGCCACCGCGTTGACGCAGGTGGACGCATTTGCGGCACCGCTGGCCGACAGCGTGGCCGTGCCCGCCGTGCTGCGGCTGACGGTGGCCGCGTTGTTGCTGCCGTTGACGACGGTGAACTCGGCACCGCCCGGTTGCAGCGTGGTCTTGACGCTGCCCGTGTAGTGCGGCGCGGTGCACGCGGCGTTGGCGCACGCGGTCACGGTGACCGTCTGCGGCTGGCAGGTCAGCGCATTGCCGCTGTGGGTGATCTGGAAATGGTGGACGCTGGCGGGCGGCGGCGGGGAGCCGGCGGCGCAGGTGGGGCTGTACGAGTAAGTCGAGGCGGTCGTGACGCAGCTGCATTTCGGCGCATTGGGCGGCGGCGCCTTGCAGGTAATCACTTTCGACACGGTGCCGCCGTAGCCGAAGTAAATCGAGTTTACCGCTGCGTTGCCGTTGATCTTGGCGTAAGAGTCGCCGGTCTTGACGTTGCTGGCATCGAGGTCGCCATTGATCACCGTGCTGTTTTCCAGCGTCACGTCGCCCGTGACCTTGACGTTGCCGTTGATGGTGGCGTTGGCCGACTTCAGCACCAGCGAGCCGGCGTTGACGGTGCCGTAGACGATGCTCTGGGAGTCGAACAATGCCTGGCCGCTGACATTGACCGGGCCGTTGAGCGTCACGTTCGAGGACGTGGTGATCGAGCCGCCGGAGACGGCGCCGGCGATCGTGACTGCCGATTCGAGCGTGATGGCGCCGCCGTTGTTGACGGTCAGCGTGCTGCCGAGTTTGGCGTTGGAACGGACCACGGCAGACCCGGCCGACACCGCGCCCGTCACTTCCGAGCCGCTGACGATATCGACCGCGCCGCTGGCGGTAATCGTGCCGGTAAGCTTCGATGACGAGCCGACCAGGCTGACGTTGGTGCCGATGATGTTGGCGGCCATGGTTTTGCCATTGCCCAGCGAGAAGTCGCCGCCCGCCTTGATGGTGGCGCCGTTGGTACTGAAGTTATTCTGCTGCGTATTGGTGATCGCGATGTCGTAGCTGCCCGTGGTCTCCAGGCGCGCCGTGGCGGCCATGCGCAGGTCCTGGAAGTAGCCGAACGTGAGGTCCGATGTCACCAGCACGGTGATGCCGCCGGCGATATCGGCAACATCGTTGGCATCGGCAAAAATCGTGGCGCAGGTGTAGGTGCTGCCATTGAGCGTGCAGGTGGCGGGCGCCTTGCCCTTGCCATCGAAACTGGTGGCTTGGGCGGTGACGGCAACCGACATCATCCAGCCCAGCCACAGGGATCGCCATAGGTATCGCCATATCAATCGCCATATTACGCGCAACATTATTTCTCTCAGGTAAAACGCCTGCCTGAATTATAGGCGCTTTACCTCTAGGAGTTGCCTGCTGGCATATTCCGCTGTGGCTAAACTGCACGCTTACCGCTTGCGTTTGACCTTGCCGAACGCTTCGCCGGCCTTCCAGGTCTGCATGGCCGGGGCATTGGCCACGTAGTAGCCGAGGTTGAGCGTGAACTGGGCCTGCTGCACCATGCCCAACAGGTCCCACTGCGGACGGTATTCGTCGGTCACCTGGTGGTAGTCCTTTTTGAAGGCGACCAGCTTGGCGCGCGAGGCGTCCAGGTCTTTCACGAACGTGAAGTGGCCGTCGCCCGAGAACACGGCCGAGCCGACATTGAAGGCCGGGATGCCGGCCTTGGCGAAGACGAAATGGTCGGCGCGGAAGAAGGCGCCCGACAGGTCGGGCACGGCCGGCGCCAGCGTCAGCCCCATCTGTTTGGCGACGGCAGCCGAGGCGTCGTACAGGCTGCTGCGCTCGGCGCCGGCCACGCCGATGTCGGAGGTTTTGCCGACGAAGTTCATGCTGTCGAGGTTGAGGTCGGCCGTGGTTTTGTCCAGCGGCCAGGCCGGGTGTTGCACGTAGGCGGCCGCGCCCAGCAAACCTTGTTCTTCGGCGGCCGGCCACAGGAACACCTGCGTGCGCCTGGCCGGATGCCTGACCGCTTCGGCAGCCATCACCAGCAGGGCGGCGCTGCCCGAGGCATTGTCGATGGCGCCGTTGTAGATGCGGTCGTGCTGGCCGTGGTCGGCGCCAGCGTCGTCCATGCCCAGGTGGTCCCAGTGCGCCGAATAGATGACCGCCTGCTCCTTGAGCGTGGCGTCGGTGCCGGGAACGATGCCGGCCACGTTGAATTCCTCGATCTGGCGCACGGTGCTGCGCAACTGGCCATGGACGCGGGTGTTCAGGTCCACCGGCTTGAAATCGCGCCGCTCGGCGGCTGCGCGCAGCGTGTCGAGATCGAAGCCGGCGGCAGCGAACAGCGTGCGCGCCGTCTCTTCCTGCAGCCAGCCTTCCACCGGGTTGCCCTTGCCCTTGAGGTGGAAGCGTTCGTGGCCGAAACCGTTGGCCGGCACGCTCCACGGATACGAGGCCGACGGCGTGGTGTGGATCAGCAGCACGCCGGCAGCGCCGCGGCGCACGGCTTCCTCGTACTTGTACAGCCAGCGGCCGTAATAGGTATAGGCCTTGCCGGCAAAACGGTTCGGTTCCTCGGCGGTCGGTTGCGGGTCGTTGACCATCATCACCAGCACCTTGCCCTGGACATCGACGCCCTTGTAGTCGTCCCACCGTTCTTCCGGCGCCTCGGCGCCATAGCCGACGAAGACCAGCGGCGCATCGATGGTCACCTGCTCCTTGCCGCTCATGGTGCCGATCAGGATTTGTTCGCCGACCTTGGGCGTGATGGTCTTGCCGCCGCTGTCGAAACTGAGGCTGCTGCCCGGCAGCAGCCGGGTGCCCTCGATGTTGACGGACTGGCGGTAGGTGCCGTTTGCCAGCGGCTGCAGGCCGATCACGGCCGCCTGGGTTTCCAGGTAGCGCACGGCCAGCAGCCCGCCACGCTGACCGGTGCCGCGTCCCTCGAACAGGTCGTCGGCCAGGAACGAGAGGTGGGCGCGCAGTGGCGCCTCGGTGACGACCGGCTGTCCGGCCTGGTCATCGGCCATGACGGGGGCGGCGGCCTGGATGGCGAGGCCGGCGGCGAGGGCGAGCGGGGTAAGACGCATGAGGACTCCGTGACGTGAAAGCGGACCATCTTACTGCACTTTCGCGCCGTCTGTAAGCAACTGTAAGTATCGCCGGCAGAGTGTAAGGGAGTGTAATCGCGGTCAACGCCGGGCGGGGCGGCGGCGTTTTTTGCTCATGACCGACACAACAGGCGGCCATGAAGAAAAAAAGCAGGGTCAGTTACTAAAACCATATAAACCAGATAAACGTTATAAACGATTTTAAGGATTTCATATCATGAAGAAAATCATTGCCTCCCTGATCGCCACCGTCGTCGCCGGCGCCGCCTTTGCCCAAACCCCTGCGCCTGCCCCGGCAGCCGCCCCGGCCCCTGCCCCGGTCCACGCAGCAGGCCATGGCCCGGCACCGGTAGCACCAGCGCCGGCAGCAGCGCCGATGGGTGCACCGGCAGCGCCAGGCGCCACCACCCCGGCGCCGGAAGCCAAGCACGCTGAAAAACATGCAAAGAAAACGCATGCCAAAAAAATGAAGCCGGCCGCGCCGCCAGCTGAAAAAGACGGCGCACCAGTGCCGCCAGCCCCGGCGCCGGGCAAGGCAGCACCGGCAGCACCAGCAGCACCAGCGACCCCGGCCGCGCCAGCAGCGCCAGTCAAGTAAGGCACCGTCAGCGCTTGATCCGTCATCCCCGCGCAGGCGGGGATCCAATGCCCGTCCGAGCCACCCGCGGAAAAAGACAGCGCACCGGTGCCACCAGCACCGGTGAAAGCTGGCAGCACGGCTGAAGTAGGCAGCACCGTCATCCCCGCGCAGGCGGGGATCCAATCTCAACGTGCCGCGCGCGTAAAACTGGATTCCCGCCTGCGCGGGAATGACGGGTTCGGCCGCTGCTATGACAGGGAGGCTGGCGCTGCGATCCCGCAAGTTACGCTACCGAGCTTGCCCTGGCGAGCTGACATCCGCGCTACTCAGCGCCCCAGCTCCTCCAGCAACGCCCGGTGAAACATCGCCGGGTCTTCCATTTGCGGGGCATGACCTTTGCCGGAGAATTCCACCAGGCGGCTGCCTGGAATCGCCCTGGCCGCCTGCTTGCCCAGCAGCTTGTAGTGGCCGAGTCTGGCCTTGACGTCGGGCGGGGCGATGTCGGCGCCGATGGCCGTGGTGTCGGCGTCGCCGATCAGCAGCACGGTCGGCACTTTCAGCAGCGGGAATTCGTACACCACGGGCTGGGTGTAGATCATGTCGTAGATCAGCGCCGAATTCCACGCCACCAGCTGCTTGCCCGGACCGTTCGACAGGCCGGCCAGCATGTCGACCCAGCGCTCGTACTCGGGTTTCCAGGTGCCGCCGTAATAGGTCTTGCGCTCGTAGGCGCGGATGCTGTCGGCCGTGGTCTTCAGTTCGCGCTCGCGCCACTGGTCCACGCTGCGTGCCGGCACGCCGAGCGCCTTCCAGTCTTCCAGCCCGATCGGGTTGACCATCACCAGCTTGGCTGTCGCCTGCGGATACATCAGCGCATAGCGGGTGGCCAGCATGCCGCCGGTCGAGTGGCCGATCATGATCGCCTGCTCGATGCCCAGGTGCTTGAGCAGGGCGTCGGTATTGGCGGCGAGCTGCTGGAAGCTATACTGGTAGTGCTCCGGCTTGGTGGACGCGCAAAAGCCGATCTGGTCGGGCGCCACCACGCGGTAGCCGGCCCCGGTCAGCGCCTTGATCGTGTCTTCCCAGGTGGCGCCGCAGAAGTTTTTACCGTGCAGCAGCACGGCGGTCTGGCCATCGCCCTGGCCGCGCGCTGTCGGCGCCACGTCCATATAGGCCATCTGCAGCGGGACGCCCTGCGACGTGAGATCGAACTGCTGCAGCGGATACGGATAGCGAAACCCTTCCAGGCGCGGGCCGTAGCGGTAGTCGTGCTTGACGCTGTTCGCCGTGGTGGCTTCCACAGCGGCGCCGGCCGGCGCGCTCTGGCCCAGGACGGCGAGGGTGATGGCCAGCGCCAGTGCGCGCGGCGTGGTGGATACGACCATGTTGAAGTTCTCCTATCGTGGGATGCGGCCAATCTAGTGTAAATCGGCAGTTTTCTCGCTTAAACAGCGCTTAAATGGCCGGAATTCAAGCAATTTGCCGCTGGCACAGCTGATACAGGGTAAACTATGCGCAAATTTCTTTCGCAATCAGGCGATTCGAACATACTTGCGAGTGACGCCATGTCTGACACCCCCATCTCCCCCGTTACCCTGTTTTCCGACCTCGATCTGAGCGAACCGCTGGTGCGTTCGCTCAAGGACGTCGGTTACGAAACGCCATCGCCGATCCAGGCCGCCACCATTCCGCTGCTGCTCGACGGCCTCGACGTGCTGGGCCAGGCCCAGACCGGCACCGGCAAGACCGCCGCCTTTGCGCTGCCCATCCTGTCGCGCATCGACATCCGGCAGACCGCGCCGCAAGCGCTGGTGCTGGCGCCCACGCGCGAACTGGCGATCCAGGTTGCCGAAGCATTCCAGACCTACGCCGCCCACATCCCCGGCTTCCACGTGCTGCCGATCTACGGCGGCCAGAGCTACGGCCCGCAGCTGTCGGCGCTGCGCCGCGGCGTGCACGTGGTGGTCGGCACCCCGGGCCGCGTGATCGATCACCTGGACAAGGGCTCGCTCGACATCTCGAAGCTGAAAACGCTGGTGCTCGACGAAGCCGACGAAATGCTGCGCATGGGCTTTATCGACGATGTCGAACGCATCCTGCAGGAGACGCCGGAATCGCGCCAGACCGCGCTGTTCTCGGCCACCATGCCGTCGGCCATCCGCCGCATCGCCAACACCTACCTGCACAATCCAAAGGAAGTGACGGTGGCCGCCAAGACCGGCACCAACGAAAACATCCGCCAGCGCTACTGGCTGGTGTCGGGCATGCACAAGCTCGATGCGCTGACCCGCATCCTGGAAGCCGAAGATTTCGACGGCATGATCATCTTCTCGCGCACCAAGCTCGGCACCGAGGAGCTGGCGCAGAAGCTGCAGGCGCGCGGGTTTTCCGCGGCCGCCATCAACGGCGACATCCAGCAGGCGCAGCGTGAACGCACGATTGCCCAGCTCAAGGACGGCAAGATCGACATCCTGGTCGCCACCGACGTCGCCGCGCGCGGCCTCGACGTGGAACGCATCAGCCACGTGGTCAACTACGACGTGCCGCACGATCCGGAAAGCTATACCCACCGCATCGGCCGCACCGGCCGCGCCGGCCGCAGCGGCGAAGCGATCCTGTTCATCACGCCGCGCGAAAAAGGGCTGCTGAAAATGATCGAGCGCGCCACGCGCCAGCCGATCGGCATGCTCGAACTGCCGACCATCCAGGCCGTCAACGACGTGCGCATCGCCAAGTTCAAGCAGCAGATCACCGACACCCTGGCCCAGGGCGAACTGGAACAGTTCCAGTCGCTGATCGAAGACTTCGAGCGCGAACAGAACGTGCCGGCCATCGAAATCGCTGCCGCCCTGGCCAAGATGGCCCGCGGCGACGTGCCGCTGCTGCTCGATAAAAAGCAGGTCACGCAGTGGGAAGAGCGGCCGGCGCGCGCGGGCAGCTTCGACCGCCCGGAACGTGGCGACCGCTTCGACCGTGGCGACCGCCCGGACCGCAGCGAGCGCTTCCCGAAAAAGGAACGCATCGTGCGCGCGCCGGACGCCGGCATGGAAACCTTCCGCATCGAAGTCGGCTACCAGCATGGCGTCAAGCCGGGCAATATCGTGGGTGCCATCGCCAACGAAGGCGGCATCGACTCCAAGCACATCGGCCGCATCGAAATCTACGACGATTACAGCGTGCTGGACATGCCGAACGACCTCGCCGGCGACGTGCTCGAGCACCTGGCCGGCATCAAGGTCGCCGGCCAGGCGCTGCGCATCCGCCGTGACAACGGCGGCGTCGCCCCGGCAGCCGCGCCGGCTGCACGCCCGGTCCCGGCCCGCGCTGCCCAGCCTGCAGCAGCCCCGGCAGCTGCTGCCGGTCCGGCCGCATCGCCGCTGTCGCGCACCGTGGCGGCCGCCGCCAGCGAGGCAGGCGACGCGGCGGCGAAGAAGAAAAAGGAAAAACCGGCCAAGGTCAGCGTGCCGATGAGCGCGTTCCGGGTGGAAGTGGGCAGCGCCAACGCCGTCACCCCGGCCAATATCGTCGGCGCCATCGCCAACGAGACCGGGCTGGAAGCACGCCTGATCGGCCGCATCGAGATCTTCGATACCTACACGATGCTGGAACTGCCGGACGGCATGCCCAACGAACTGTTCAAGAGCCTCGGCAAGGTCTGGGTGGGCGGCGCCCAGCTGAAGATCAGCCACGCCGACCGCATGCCGCCGGAGTCGGGCAAATCGACGCCGCCGAAACCGGCAGCGGCCAAGAAAAAGGCCGCGCCAGGCAAGAAATACTGACCTGCCGCGCACGCTGTACCAATGAAAAGGGCCGTTAGGCCCTTTTTTTATTTCCGCACGAACACGGTGCAGGCGCCGCCGGCCGCGCGCCCGGCCGCACCAGAAGCAGCTTGTGAAAGTACCAACATGGTGCCTGGCACGCTGGCGTCACGCTGCTGTCATCGCGTGGACAGGGTGGCCCGCTTTTTGCATATTGATTTCATACAAATGTCATAAACGGTGCGCCTGACGCACCTCAACCTGGAGACATGTCGTTTGGACTGGAGCTCGCAATGACGCCATTCAGGAAACTGTGGAATACCTTGATCGACGCGATCAAGCCGCCGCTGCTGCGCGATAAGGCCGGTGTCGGCCAGCACGCCATCATGGTCGATACGCGGCCGTTCGGCGCTGGCGGCAAGGGGCGCTGATGTTACTGCGCAACGATTTGCTGCATTACCCGCAGCCATCGGCGCGCACCGTCCGCGTTTTGTGGATCGATCCCGGTCAGCGCCACGCCTACGTCTACGACGTCTGCGCCCGCACGGCGGACGTGGTGCTGGTCCAGCTGCCGGACCTGCTGGACGACCTGCGCGCCGGCCGCGCCAGCGTCCTGCCGGCCGATCCTTACCTGATGGTGGTCAGCCAGGAACTGCTGCCACCCAAGTACCTGCAACTGCGCGCGCGCGCCTGGCAGATCATCGCCGCGCTGGTGGCGCAGGAGCCGGACATCTACGACCCGCGCCAGCGCGGCCAGATGATTGCCCGCGCCACCGCCGAACACCAGGTGTCGCATCCCACCGTTTACCGCTACCTGCGCCGCTACTGGCAGCGCGGGCAGACGCCCAATGCGCTGCTGCCCGATTACTGCAATTCCGGCGGCAAGGGCAAGGTGCGGCAATCGTCGGAAGGCGTCAAGCGCGGCCGGCCGCGCAAGAACGGCGCCGACGCCGGACCGGGCGTGAACGCGGACGAGGAGGTGCGCCGCGTGTTCCGGGTGGCGATTGCCCGCTATGCGGCCGGTCACCGCAAGTTTTCGCGCCTGGGCGCCTACCGGCAGATGCTCGACGAGTTCTTCGCCGAGCGCCACATCGATCCGGCCAGCGGCCGGGTGCAGGCGGCGCCGCAGCGCAGCGCCGCCATGCTGCCCACCTTCGGCCAGTTCAACTACTGGCTCGACCACGACCATGACCATCCGCCGGAAGTGGCGCGCCGTCACGGCGGCGCCGCGCCGCCAACCATGGCCGCTGCGGGCCAGCGCCATGCGGGGCCGGCGGCGTCCGCGCTGGCCGTTGCCGCCGGCGCCGCAGCCCGCGCCCAGGTCTATCCCGTCGCGGGCGCCCAAGCCGGCCCGGCACCCGGCGCCCAGGTCGATCCCGCAGCCGGCACTCAAGTCGACCCCGCCGCCGGCACCGAAGCCGACCCCGCTGCCGGCGTCGCGCGGGCGGCCTGGCGCTCGATTGGCGACCGGCCCGGCGCCAGCTACCGGCTCGACGTGGTGTGCGCCGATGTGCAGCTGGTGTCGCGCGCCGACCGCGCACAGGCCATCGGCCGCCCCCATCTCTACGTGGTGCAGGACACCTACAGCGGGCTGGTGACCGGCATCCATGTCGGGCTGGGGCCGGCCGACTGGCCGCAGGCGATGCTGGCGCTGGCCGGCTGCTGCATCGACAAGCAGCGCTACTGCCAGCAGTTCGGCCGCCGCATCGAGGCTGCGCAGTGGCCGGGCCGCCATCTGCCCGACATCCTGTTCGCGGCCGCGCCGATTGCCGGCCTGGCCGGCGCCGAGTGGGGCGACTTCGGCACGCTGCACACCAATTTCAACCTGCGCTGCGTGACTGCCGACCATGGCCCCGGCAACTGGCAGCAGGTGCTGGCGCGGCGTTTCCGGCTGCTGGCGCCTGAGCTGGTGCAGGGGGCGCATGCCGCCGGCAAGCCGTGCCGGCTCGACGGCGTGCTCGATGTGGCGCAATTGACCCGCATCGTCATCGACTGCATCCTGTACTACAACAACTGCCAGGGCAGCGACGGTTCGCCGGCGCCGGCGGTGCTGTGGCACTGGGGCACGCAGCACCGGGGCGGGGCGCTCAAGACCTATCCCGAGCACCTGGTGCGCTGCAGCCTGATGCCGGTGGCGCCGGCGCTGGTCGGAAGCGACGGTCTGCATTTCGCCGGCAGCATCTATACCTGTGCGCGCGCGGTGCAGGAGCGCTGGTACGACCGTGCACGCCAGCGCGGCGGCTGGCAGGTCAAGGTGGCGTACGACCCGTCCAGCCTCGACACCATCTACCTGCTCGACACTGCCGCGCCGAGGCAGTTCCACGCCTGCCACCTGGCCGACGCCAGCGGCGTGCGCCACCACCTGAGCGCGGTGGAAATGGCCTATCTGCCTGCCGCCGTTGCCGTTGGCGAGCCTGCGGCCAGCGCCGGCACGCGCAGCAACGCCCGTGCCCAGTTCAGCTTTGCCGGCTGACTCCTTTCCCTTATTTTTCGTCCTGCCGCAATGCACCGCCGCCATGTGGTGGTGCGCGGCTGCGCGCACGGATCCATTTGCGGTGACCTGCGGGGCCGTCAATAAAGTCTGTTCCAGAAAAATAAAGTGTGGCGGCGAACGGGTCTCGCGGCCGACCGCCGCCGGGAACATCGCAGTGACGTAACGACTTTTTTCGCACGCCGGTACTGCCTGTCGACCGCCAGGAATGATGTTTATTTGGCTTTCAAATATGGCATGCCGTTTGCTATGAGAGGACTATGGGGACGCAAGTCACCCCAGGGATTTTTCAGCAGACTGGCGAGGAAAGCAGATGGATAGCAAAACAGTAAAACCGTTTACACCGTTTAAATCGTTTAGTTCATTTGGGTCGGCCGGGTCGGCTGCTTCTTCTGGCCCTTCCGGCCCGGGCGCAGCCGTCACCCGCAGGGATTTCCTGTACCGGGCGGCGGCGGTGGGCGGCACCGGCCTGTTGTTGACCACCATGAACGCCTGGGGCATGGGCATCAATTCCACCGTATCCGGGCCGCCGGCGCTGACCGGCAGCGGCAAGGGCAAGAAGGTCGTGATCCTCGGTGCCGGCCTGGCCGGCCTGACCGCGGCCTACGAACTCGGCAAGCTCGGTTACCAGTGCCAGATCCTCGAAGCGCGCGAGTTTGCCGGCGGCCGCTGCCAGAGTGCGCGCCGGGGCTTCGCCCTGACCGAGCTCGGAGGAGAGAAACAGACCTGCGCCTTCGACGCCGGCCATTACATCAACCACGGCCCGTGGCGCATCCCGCTGCACCACCAGTCCACGCTGCACTATACGCGCCTGTTCGAAGTGCCGCTCGAAGTGATGGTCAACGAGAACGACCACGCGTACGTGTATTCCGAAAACGCCGGACCGTTCTCGGGCAAGCGCATGCGCATCAAGGAGGTCAAGGCCGATATGCGCGGTCACGTCGACGAGCTGCTGGCCAAGTCGATCAAGAACGGGCAGCTGGACCAGACCCTGAGCGCCGACGACCGGCGCCTGCTGCTCGACTACCTGGTGCACGAGGGCCAGCTGTCGGCCGGCGATCTGACCTACCGTGGCCGCCCGGGTCGCGGTTACGCCGTCTATCCGGGCGCCGGCATGGAACCGGGACCGGGCAAACCGTCGGACCCGCTGGGCTTTCACGACCTGCTCGAATCTAAGCTGGGCAATGTGTACAGCGCAGTGCACGACTTCCCGATGCAGGCGACCATGTTCCAGCCGGTGGGCGGCATGGACGCGATCCCGAAGGCGTTCGAAAAGCGCCTGGGCAAGGTGATCCGCTACCGCGCCGAAGTGCAGACCATCCGCCAGAACGACCGGGGCGTGACCATCGCCTTCAAGGATACAGCCAGCGGCAAGGGCGGCACCGTCACGGCCGACTACTGCCTGTGCACGATACCGCTGTCGGTGCTGCGCCAGATCGACACCGATTTCTCGGACAGGTTCAAGCAGGCCGTGGCTACCGTGGCTTACGCCCCGGTGGGCAAGATCGGCCTGCAGATGAAGCGCCGCTTCTGGGAAGAGGACGAGCAGATATACGGCGGCCACGTGCTGACCGACCTGCGCGGGATTAACACGATCTCGCTGCCGTCGTCGAACTGGCAGAAGCAGAAGGGCGTGGTGCTCGGCTATTACCAGTACCAGACCGCCGCCATCGAGGTCAGCGCCCTGTCGCCGGCCGGACGCGCCGAATTCGCGCTCGCTGCCGGCGAAAAAATCTTCCCGCAGTACCGCAAGGAATACGAGAACGCCTTTTCCGTGGCCTGGCACCGGGTCCAGTACAACCTCGGTGGCTGGGCCGAATGGACCGACAAGACCCGCGCTGCTGCCTACCCGACGCTGGTGGAGGGCGAGGGCCGCATCATGCTGGCCGGCGAACACCTGAGCTATCTGACCGGCTGGCAGGCCGGCGCTATCGAATCGGCCTGGCAGCAGATCGCCCGCATCCACGCGAGGGCCAGCGCATGAAGCCCCTCTTCACCACTTCCCTGATGAGCGCTCTGGTGACCACGGCGCTGCTGGCCGCTGCCCCGGCCCTGGCCCAGGGCCCGGACGGCAAGGCGCTGTTCATGAAAAACTGCGCGGCCTGCCACCAGGCCAGCGGCAAGGGCATTCCGGGCGCGTTCCCGGCGCTGGCCGGCAGCAAGTTCGTCACCGGCGACCACGCTGCCGTGGCGGGCGTGCTGCTCAAGGGACGCGGCGGCATGCCCGACTTTTCCGAAACCATCGACGACCGCGACCTGGCCGCCATCCTCACCTATGTGCGCAGCGCCTGGGACAACCGGGCCGATGCACTGACCGAAGACGAGATCCGCCAGCTGCGCACCACGCTGGGCGTGGCGCAATACGGCGCCGCCGAGATGTCGAACAAACACTAACCACCGGAGAGAAAGATGAAGAATATCGCTGCCACCGTTCTGACCCCGATCGCCTTTGCGGCAGCCGGCCTGTGGTCCGGCGCCGTGCAGGCGGCCGTACCCGCCAAGCCCGCCGCGCCGGCCGCGGACATCGTGCGCCACAAGATTCCGAACTCGGATTTCCCGATCGCGCTGGCCGTCAGCATCCCGCCCACCGCCACCATTCACTTCATCAGCGGCCAGGTGCCGGCCGTGGTGGACAAGGCGGCTGCAGCCGATACGCCGGCCGCCTTTGGCGACACCAGGACCCAGACCGCGACGGTGCTCAAGAAAATCAAGGACATCCTCGAAGGCATGCAGCTGCAGATGTCGGACGTGGTCAAGATGCAGGTGTTCCTGGTCGGCGATCCCGCCAAGGGCGGCAAGGCCGACACCAAGGGCTTCATGGACGCTTATACCCAGTACTTCGGCGGCAGCCAGCCCAACCTGCCGGCGCGCGCCGTGGTGCAGGTAGCGGGCTTGAGCAACCCGGGCTGGCTGGTCGAAATCGAGGTGGTCGCGGCGAAAAAATAAGCACGGCTTCACGTCTTGCCTTTGTACTGTTCTATCTAAAAATGGGGATCTAAAACTATGCACAAGACCACGATGAAGGCTGGCGCTGCCGCCGTCCTGTCCGCCCTGGCCACGCTGGCCACGCTGGCACTCAGCGCTGCCAGCGCGCATGCGGCGCCGGCCGCTGCCGACAACGGCGCCGACGCCACCACTGCCACCGCAGCAGCAGCGGTGACGCCAACCGACGCCGCCGCCACGGCGACGGCGGCTGCCACCACGTCGGTGATCGTCACCGGCACCCGCGCCAGCGGCATGAAGGCCGAGAACAGCGCCTCGCCGATCCAGGTGCTCGACGCCGCCTCGCTGCAGCGCACCGGCCAGCCGGACCTGATCCAGGCGCTGGCGCAGAACCTGCCGTCGTTTACGGCCCAGGCCTTCGGCGGCGACACCGCCAACCTGACCCTGTCGGCGCGCCTGCGCGGCCTGTCCCCGAACAACACGCTGGTGCTCATCAACGGCAAGCGCCGCCACGGCACCGCCAACCTGGCCGTGCTGGGCGGACCGTACCAGGGCGGTGCAGCGGCCGACCTCAACTACATCCCGGTAGCCGCCATCGACCATATCGAGGTGCTGCAGGACGGCGCGGCCGCCCAGTACGGCTCCGACGCCATCGCCGGCGTGATCAACATCATCCTCAAGTCGAACAACCACGGCGGCAGCGCAACGGCCACCGGCGGCGGTTACGGCGACGGCGGCGGACGCTCGGCCAGCGGCGCCGTCAACTTCGGCGTGGAACCGTTCCCCGACGCCTTCCTCAACGTGACCCTCGATTCCAAGTACCACGGCCACAGCGACCGTGGCGGCATCGATCCGCGCGTGGTCGATCCCGGCAACATCGCCAAGATACCGGGCCTGACGCAACTGCCCGGCTACCCGTACCTGAACAAGATCCAGGGCGACGCCGCCTACCACCTGCACGTGCTGGCCGCGAATTTCGGCTGGGACCTCGACCCCAACAGCCAGCTGTATGCGATCCTGACCGCCGGCCGCAAGGAGGCGAGCGCCTACGAAAACTACCGTCTGCCGAACCGCGTGCCGGCCCTGTACCCGCAGGGCTTCTCGCCGAAGGAAGCGATCAAGCAGGACGACGTAGCGATGACCATCGGCGTGAAGGGCAGGATCGGCGACTGGCGCACCGAGATCAGCACCACCTATGGCCGCGACAAGTCGCGCATCGGCGTCGAGGATTCGGTCAACGCGTCGCTGTTTGCCGATACCGGCGCCTCGCCGACCGAGTTTTCGGCCGGCGCCTTCATCGCCACCCAGACCACCACCACGCTGGAAGCGAGCCGCGAAGTCGACGTCGGCTGGAGCAAGCCGCTCACCGTCGCCGGCGGCCTCGAATACCGCGTCGACCAGTACGAGATCGAGGCCGGCGATCCGGCCTCGCGCTACAAGGAAGGCTCGCAATCGTATCCCGGCTTTTCGCTGACCGACGCCGGCAAGCACCATCGCAGCAACAAGGCCGCCTACGTGGACATCGCCGGCAATCCGATCCCCGACCTGACGGTGGACCTGGCCGGCCGCTACGAGCACTTCAGCGACTTCGGCAGCGCGCGCGTGGGCAAGCTGACCTCGCGCTACGAGGTGTCGCCGATGGCGGCGGTGCGCGGCACCCTCAGCAACGGCTTCCGCGCGCCGACCCTGGCCGAATCGTACTACTCGGCCACCAACGTCGGCCCGGTCAGCGCCTTCGTGCAGCTGGCGCCCAATTCGCCGGGCGCGCGGCTGGTGGGCGTCAACGGCCTGAAAGCGGAAAAGTCGAGCAATATCAGCCTGGGCATGGTGCTCAACCCGGCCAGCAACCTGAATCTGACACTGGACCTGTACCAGATCAAGATCCGCGACCGCATCGTCGGCTCCGGCGCGCTGTACGGCTCGGGCGGTGCAGTCAATTCGCCGGCCGTGACGGCAGCCATCCTGGCCAACGGCAATGTGCTCGACAGCACCGTCAGCCAGACCGGCATCAACATCTTCTCGAACGCCGTCAACACGCGCAGCCGCGGCCTGGAATTCGTCGCCACCCTCAACGAGAGCTATGGCACCTACGGCCGCGTGGACTGGTCGGCCGCCGCCAACTACAACAAGGTGGAGGTAACCAAGATTAACCAGGCGCCCACCGAGCTGGTGCCGCAAACGCTGCTCGACAAGACCGCCATCTCCAACCTGGAGACGGCGTCGCCCAAGCTGCGCCTGAACCTGGGCGCGCTGTGGAAGATCGGTAACTGGACCGTCAACCTGCGCGAGGCGATCTACGGCAAGTCGAGCAATTACGACAGCGAAGACGGCGCCGTGTACCACAAGACCGAGATCAAGCCCCGCGTTATCACCGACCTCGAGGTGGGCTACCGGATCGATCGGGCCTGGTCGGTGGCGGTCGGCGCCAACAACCTGTTCAACCTGTATCCGAACGGCGTCAATCCCGCGCTGCTGGCCGACCAGCGCGCGGCGCTCGACAACGCCGCCGTCACGGTGCTGCCGTCGTTCTCGCCGTTCGGCATCAACGGCGGCTACTACTACGCGCGCGCCAGCTACAAGTTTTAACCCGGCACGACGGGTTGGTCGTTGGGGGGATTGGCCGTCCGCTGTCCGGGACGGCCTTTTTTTCGTGTAGCATGGCCGCTTCCCCACTGACGCCCACCCGGAGCCGACCCCTTCATGAGTCTGATCGCCACCACCGTGCTGGCCGCCGCCGTCACTGCCCCGATGTCGCTCGACGACTACCTGGCCATGACCGGTCCGGCGCCTACCGCGCACATCGCCTACGGCGCCGCGCCGTCCCAGTTCGCCGAGCTGTACGCACCGGCCGGACCGGGGCCGCACCCGGTGGCGGCCATCATCCACGGCGGCTGCTGGACCAAACAGTTCGGCGGCATCGTCCAGATGCGCAATATGGCTGGTGCGCTGGCCGCGCAGGGCGTGGCGGTATGGAATATCGAATACCGCCGCTACGACGAGGAGGGCGGCGGTTATCCAGGCATGTACCAGGACGTGGCCACGGCCATGGACCGCCTGCGCGCGCTGGCGCCGCAGTACCGGCTGGACCTGGCGCGACTGGTGCTGGTCGGGCATTCGGCCGGCGGCCATCTGGCGCAGTGGGCCGCGTCGCGCGCGCGCCTGCCCGGCGCCAGCCCGTTATATGTGGCCGACCCGCTGCCGGTGCCGGTGGTGATCAGCCTGGGCGGACTGGCCGACCTGCGCAACGAGGCGGCGCTGATCCAGACCAGCTGCGACCGCAGCACCGCGCAGCTGGCCGGCCTGCCCAGCGCGGCCCGGCCCGACGTGTATGCCGACACCTCGCCGGCCGAGCTGCTGCCGGCCGGCGTGCGCACGGTGCTGATCCACGGCGAGCGCGACACCATTGCGCCGCCGCGCGTGGGCCAGGACTACGCGCGCCGCGCGCGGGCCGCCGGCGATGCCGCCGACGTCGTGGTGCTGCCGGGCGCCAGCCACTACGACGAAGTCTCGGCCACCTCCAACGCCTGGCGCATCGTCGGCGCGCAGATCCGCCAGGCGCTGGGGATGCCGGCCAAGTAGGACGCTGAGCAGTACTGAGGGAACTGTCATCGTTGCCGCTGCTGCTGCCGACGCTGCCGCTGTTGCTGCCGCCGCTGCCGCTGCCGCTGCTGCCACTGCTACCGCTGCCGCCACTGCCGCGACTGCTACCGCTGCTACCCCAGCAGTCCTGACGGTTGCGGTGGGCGCGGTGGCGGCGGCGGGACCAACAGTGTCGGGCCGGTCAGCGTTTTGCGGGAAGGCCGGCCGATGGGTCGGCCGGGTATTTCGCCGCATTGAGCGCCATCTTTTCCAGCGCTGCGGCGTGCAGGTCCACGCCGGTCCGGTCGGCCAGCTGCACCAGGTAGAGCAGCACGTCGGCCAGCTCGTGGCGGATGCCGAGGCGGGCGTCGTCATCGAGTTCGGCGTCGGCGCCGGTGGGCAGCCACTGGAAATGTTCGACCAGTTCGGCCACTTCCACCGACAGGGCCATGGCCAGGTTTTTCGGCGTGTGGAACGGCGCCCAGTTGCGCTCGCGGGCGAACTGGCGGGTGAGGGTGCGCAGGTGCGCCAGGCTGTCGGGGGTCGGGTTCATGGCCGCCATGGTAGCACCGGCGCCGGCCGCGCGAAAATGCAGTTCAGTCCCCGAATCCGACCGTCCGTCGCATGGCGTCCTGGCGCGCCCGGTGTTGCCGCTACAGTGGCCCTATCGACATCATCACTGACAGGAATTTTGCCATGCGCCGTTTCGCCCTTACTTCTTCCGCCCTGGTTCCGCTGTTCGCACTGATCGCCGGCTGCGCCGTGATCGTGGTGCCGGAAGACGGCAACGCCCAGATCAAGTCGGCCTTCGGCGGCGATGCGGTCAGGGGCAACGGCCAGGTAGTGACCGAGCAGCGCGCCGTGGGCGCCGGCGTGGACGGCGTCGACATCAACGGCTCGCTGATCGTGACGGTGCGGGTGGGACCGGCGCCGTCGCTGACGGTGGAGGGCGACAGCAACCTGCTGCCGCTGCTGCGCACCGACGCCAGCAGCGGCACCTTGCGCGTGCGTACCGAGGGCAGCATCTATACGACCTCGCCGCTGCGCGTGACGCTGACCGTGCCGCGCCTGCGCCAGGCCGAGGCCAGCGGTTCCGGGCGGCTGCTGGTGAGCGGCCTCGATGGCGGCGACTTCGACCTGCGCCTGAACGGCTCGCGCGAGGCCGAGATCGCAGGCCGCGTGGGCCGCTTCGATGTCCGTCTCAACGGGTCGGGCAGCATGAACGCCAGCGGCCTAGCCAGCACCGCCATCGACGCCACCCTGAACGGCTCCGGGCGGCTGCAGCTGGGCCGCCTGCAGGGGCAGTCGCTGACGCTCGATCAGCGCGGGTCGGGCAGCGCCAGCGCCAGCGGCAGTGTCGAACGGCTGCGGGTTCGCCTCAGCGGTTCGGGCAGCGCCGACCTGGCCGGTCTCGCCAGCCGCGACGCCGACATCGCCACCAACGGGTCGGGCAGCGTGACCGCGATGGCCAGCGGGTCGCTGGTAGCCGGCAGCAATGGCTCGGGCAGCATCACCGTGTACGGCAACCCGGCCCAGCGCAGCGTCAGCGGCAAGCGCATCACGCTGGTGCAGTGAGTCAGTCGCCGGCGCTGACGCTGCCGATGCCCGACGCCGACTTGTTGACCGTCTTCGGTTTGCCGTAGTACGTCAGCGACCCCATGCCCTTGGCCACGGCGTTGACGGTGTCGCTGGCGTACACCTTCACATCGCCGACCCCGCTGAAGTTGACGTCCACGCGCTCGGCGTGCAGACCTTTGGTGTCGACTTCCCCCACGCCCCTGGCGTTCAGGCGCAGGTACTGCACCTTGCCGCTGGCGGTCAGCCGGCCGGCGCCCTGGTAGCCGATATCGAGGCGGTCGCTGGCCACGCCGGTGATGATGGTCTCGCCGGCGCCTTCCACCTTGACGCGGCTGAGCGACGGCAGCGTGATGGTGACGTGGGCGTTGCTGCTGCCGCTGCGCGGCAGCTTGCCGCTGACCGTAATTTCCAGTTCGTTGTCCACCACGCGCGTTTCCAGCGCATTCACGAAGGCGTCGTCGCCGCTGACCCTGACCGATTGCGCCTTGCCCGCTTCCACCGTCATGGCAAACGCGCCGCGCGCGTTGACCGCGATGAAGGGCGCCACCTGGCGCGTCGCGTCGGCAGCGTGCACGGTCCAGGGCAGGGGCAGGGTGGCGGTGAACAGGGTGGCAAGCAGGATGCGGCGCATGGTTTCCTCGATCGAAGTGCAGGTTTTTCCGTCGCGACGATTTTACTGGCACGCCATGGCGGCAGCGAAGAATCGTTGCGAAATACCTAATTTGTTGCAGCCCGGCTACGCAAGCAGGGGCGGCGCCGCAAAAACACTGGCAAAACTACCGATTTACTTTACAAATGAAAAAATCAATAATGGCAGACAGTTTTTTAACGCAGAGGTAGCCATGTCAGCCATTCCTTCCAGCATTTCCAGCCCGCCGCCCGCCGCGCCATCGCGCATCGGCACCGTGTTCCGTGTCGTCAGCGGCAATTTCATGGAGATGTTCGACTTCTTCCTGTTCGGCTTTTATGCCAACGCCATCGCCGCTGCCTTCTTCCCGGCCACCGACGAAGTGGCATCGCTGATGATGACCTTCATGACCTTCGGCGCCGGCTTCCTGATGCGGCCATTGGGCGCCATCATCCTCGGCGCCTATGTCGACCGCGTGGGCCGCCGCAAGGGGCTGATCGTGACGCTGGCGCTGATGGCGGCCGGTACCCTGCTGATCGCCTGCGTGCCCGGCTACGCCACCATCGGCTACGCTGCGCCGCTGCTGGTGCTGACCGGCCGGCTGCTGCAGGGCTTCTCGGCCGGCGTGGAACTGGGCGGCGTGTCGGTCTACCTGTCCGAAATGGCGCCGCCGGGCCGCAAGGGCTTTTATGTGAGCTGGCAGTCGGCCAGCCAGCAGGTGGCCATCGTTGCCGCTGCCGCACTGGGCTTCGGCCTGAATCAGCTGCTCGCTCCCGCCCAGGTGAGCGAGTGGGGCTGGCGTCTGCCGTTCTTCGTCGGCTGCCTGATCGTGCCGGTGCTGTTCGTGATCCGCCGTTCGCTGCAGGAGACCGAGGAGTTCAAGGCCCGCAAGCACCGCCCCGAACTGCGCGAGATCTTCCGCTCGATGGCGGCCAACTGGGGCCTGATCGTCGCCGGCATGATGCTGGTGTCGATGACCACCGTGTCGTTCTACCTGATTACCGTGTACACGCCCACGTTCGGCAAGTCGGTGCTGCATTTGACCACCAGCGCCGCGCTCCTGGTGACGCTGTGCGTGGGGGTGTCGAACTTCATCTGGCTGCCGGTGATGGGCGCGCTGTCGGACCGCGTGGGCCGCCGGCCGCTGCTGGCCGGCTGCACGGTGCTGGCCATCCTGACCGCCTGGCCGGCGCTGCACTGGCTGGTGCAGGCCCCGAGCTTTACCCGCATGCTGGAAGTGGAACTGTGGCTGTCGTTCCTGTACGCCAGCTATAACGGCGCAATGGTGGTGGCGCTGACCGAAGTGATGCCGGTGGAAGTGCGCACCGTGGGCTTCTCGCTGGCCTACAGCCTGGCCACCGCCGTCTTCGGCGGCTTCACGCCGGCCGTGGCCACCGGCCTGATCGAGGCCACCGGCGACAAGAGTGCGCCCGGCTGGTGGCTCACGTTTGCCGCCGTCTGCGGCCTGCTGGCAACGCTGTTCCTGTACCGCCGCCGCAGCGCTGCGCAAGGCACTGCACAACCGTAAGGTGGTGACAGGCCGGCCGGACGCAGCGTCAAAGCCCGGCCCCGCTACCGGGCGTCACAACCCCAGCCGCAAGGCCAGCCGTTCCAGGTCGATCGCCTCGATCAGGAGCTTGCCGCCGTTGGCCGTGATCAGGCTCGGCGCCAGCGCCTGGCTGCCTGCGCCAATCGGCGAGGCGGTCAGCGCGCTGTCGGCGAACTGCTGCACCGAGTGCAGGTCATCGACCAGCAGGCCGATGGTGCCGGCGCCGCTGCCCCCGCTGCGCAAGTTTACCAGCATCACCTGGCTGTTGTCGGTGATGGTGGCGGCGCTGCCGGTGGCCAGCAGCGCCAGGTCGAATACCCACACGAACTGCTTGCTGCCGCCGCCCGGCGCCACGTCGAGCATGCCCACGCGGGCCGGGTAGTTGCCCGCCGCCCGCTGCACGCGGGCGAACGGCACCGCTTCCTGCACCGCGCGCGCTGCGAGCGCCATCAGTGCGCGGCCGGCGTGGAAAATGGCGTAGTCGGCGCCGCCGCTCGCCACCGCCTCGGCCTGTTCCACCGGCGCCCCTTGCGCGCTCAGCGCCGCCAGTTCGCGCCGGTCGCGCACCGGTCCGAACGATTCCAGCAGCAGCGCCAGTACCGGCTGCTCCACCCCCGCACCGCGCCGGAATTCGCGGTAGCCGGATGCGCGCGAGCAGGCCGCAATCACGTACTGGCCGTCATACTCCATGATCTGCGAACCGCTGCCCCGCCCGCAGCGGTCGACTGCCGCCAGCAGCGTGGCCAGTTGCGCGGCCGGCAGCGCCAGCGTGGCGCCGGGCGGGTGGGCGGCGTCGGTGCTGGCCAGCACCTGCCGCTCGGGCGTGATGAAATAGGCGTGCATATTGCGCCGTCCCGCCACGCCGCTGTGCAGCATGTTGGCCAGCTCCGGGCCTGCATCGAACACCACGCCGATGCCGCCCACCACGGTGGATGGCTGCCCCGGGTGGCGGATGGCGGCGTGATAGATGAAGGTCGGCGCATCGCCGTACAGGGGCGATGGCGCAAACGGCTCGACATGGTGATCGAGGTCGCTGCGCAGCGCGCAGACGCGGCCCAGCGTGGCCGCATCGACCTGGCTGCGCGGCAGCGGCTGCGTACCGGTGGCAGCGACGATACGGCCCTGGCGGTCGTACAAGAACAGCCGCGCATACACGGTGTACAGGCGGTTGATCTGGGCCAGCACGGCGCCGATCGCCGCTTCCTGGCCGGGGCCCGGCTGCGCCAGGCCGCTGCGCAGCTGGGCGGTGAGCGCCCACCAGCGGCAGTCGTTGGCACGCTCGTAGAGGTTGCGGTCCAGCATGTCCACCAGCAGTTGCGCGGTCAGCTCGGCCTGGCCGATGCTGGCGGCCAGCACGGTCTGGTACAGGTCGCGGATCGAGCGCGAGAACAGCGCATCGCTGCGCGCGCCGGTGCCGGTAATCTGGTCGAGGATGGTGTTGAGGCGGTTGCGGCCCGCTCCCGCCCCCGTATTGACGTCGTCATCGGCGCCGCTGCGGCTGGTGATCTTGCCGTTCCAGACGATGCGTCCGATGGTGCGCGTGGTGCGGGTGACGGCCGTCATCAGCGCATGCAGGGGCGGGCTGAAGGCCTGCGCGTGCGAGAGCAGACCCTGCACCAGGTCCGCATCGATGCCGTCCATGGCGTCGGCGCCGCTGTCGCGAAAGGCCAGGTCGAGCGGCACCATCAGCTGCGCCTTCCAGCCGGCGGGCCCCGGATAGCCCTGGTAGTCGGTGCAGCCGAACGTCTGCACCAGGTATTCGCGGCCGCCGAACAGCAGCGGGCGGGCGGCGCCGCCGGCATTGACCGGCACCCGCACGCCGGGCGGGATCCACAGCGGGTCGGCGCTGCTGACCACGCGGTTGTCGGCGTCGAGCAGCAGCATGTTGGCGCGGTGCGACGGATCGCGGTAGGCGGCAAAGATGGCGTCCATCTCGTGCTCGAAATTGAAGCACAGGCACAGCACGCCGACCGTCTCGCCGCTGCGCGAGTCGCGCATGCGGTGCGAGTACACGAGCGCGCGCGATGTGCCGGGCCGCAGGTCGGTGGCGCGGAAGGTTTCCACGTAGCCGTCGGCGGCCAGGGTGGCGGCCAGCAGCGGATCGGCGCTGCGCAGCACCGGCGTGCCCATGTCGGCCTGCACCAGCACCCGGCCGGCGGTATCGAGCAGCACGATATCGTCGTACACGGTGTACTTGTCGCGGTAGGCGGCCAGGCGCCGGCGCGCCGCGTCCAGCGCGGCGCCGGCATGGTCGCTGCCGGCAACGAAGGCGCACAGGTCGGCATCGGTGGCCAGGAAGCCGACATCGGCGGTGCGCTCGAACAGGTTGCGCACCAGGATGTCGATCGCATACCGGGCCTGGGTGCCGAGCCTGGTCAGCACCTGCTTGACTTTTTCCTGCACCAGGTTGGTGATCAGCGACTGTTCCAGCTGCGCGAAGCCGGTGCGGGTGGTCACCATGGCAGGCAGCAGCAGGCGCGCCTCGGCCGGGCAGTTCATCCTGGCCGACGATTCGATCAGCTGCCACATCTGGTTCAGTTCGCGCAGCGACAGCTCGCAGCGCGCGACGTCCGGCATGTAGGGTAAAAACATGTCCGAACGCGGTAGGGGATGTGCGTTCATTACTCGTGGTCGATCACAAAAAGTATGTTTAGTGCAATTTATGTGCCAGCCCGGCAATGTGCGGGTGCGCGAAAAAAAACGCCAGCCGGCGCAGGGCACCGGTGGCGTTCTGGGATACGGCTGACGTCGGTCGTGTTACTTGGCGCTCAGGCAGGCTTTCATGAAGACCTTGCGCTCGTCGCCTTTTTTGCCGACCGCGTCGTTATTGCATTTTTTCATCTTGTTTTGCTGGCTCAGCGGAATCTCGGGTTCCGCCGCGGCTGCTGGCGCCGCGGGCTTGGCGCTCAGGCATTGCTTCATGAATGCCTTGCGCTCCTCGCCCTTCTTGCCCGTGGCTTCGGCGTTACAGGTTTTCATCTTGGTTTGCTGGGCGGTGGGCTCGGCGGCAAACGCCGCGCCGCTCAACGCCAGCAGCATGCCGGCAACTAACAGCTTTTTCATGAGTGACCTCGCATTGATAGGATGGCGCGACAGAAAATGTGTCGCCAAATCACTATACGCCGGTTGGCCACGCGGGGAACAGCTTTATTTTGCCAGCAGTTTCAGCAGCGCCTCGGCCGCCGCTTCCGACGAGGCCGGGTTCTGGCCGGTCACCAGGATGCCGTCGGTGATCGCGTACGATTGCCAGTCGCCCACTTTCGAGTAGTTGCCGCCGTTTTGCTTGAGCATGTCTTCCACCAGGAACGGCACGATCTTGGTCAGGCCGACCGCTTCTTCCTCGGTGTTGGTGAAGCCGGTGACCTTCTTGCCCTTGACCAGCGGCGTGCCGTCGGCTGCTTTCACGTGGCGCAACACGCCCGGCGCGTGGCACACGGTGGCGACCGGCTTGCCGGCAGCGATCATGGTTTCGATCAGCTGGATCGAATCGCGGTTCTCGGCCAGGTCCCACAGCGGGCCGTGGCCGCCCGGGTAGAACACGGCGTCGAAGTCCTGCGCCTTGACGTCGGCGAGCTTGCCGGTATTGGCCAGCACGGCTTGCGCTTCCGGGTCGGCCTTGAAACGCTTGGTCGCTTCGGTCTGGGCATCGGCTTCGTCGCTTTTCGGATCGAGCGGCGGCTGGCCGCCAGCCGGCGACACCACGGTCAGCTTGGCGCCGGCGTTTTTCAGCGTGTAATACGGCGCGGCGAATTCTTCGAGCCAGAAGCCGGTTTTCTTGCCGGTGTCGCCCAGTTGGTCGTGCGAGGTCAGTACCATCAGTATGTTCATAGCGTGTCCTTGTCGGTCGTCAGTTGAGGTGGTGGATCAGAGTGCTGCCTGTAAAATTTTGCGGCTGCGCGCCAGGTCGATATCGCCATGCTCGCCCAGCGCCGTCATGCCGTGCGCCTGCAATTGCTTGAGGACGGCTTCCACGGCCTCGTCGCCGAGCTGGTAGGCGGCCAGGCGGGTCGGAATACCGAGCCCCTCGAAGAAGGCGCGGGTGCGGGCGATGGCCGCGTCGATGCGCTGCTCGTCGCTGCCGTCGGTGATGCCCCACACGCGTTCGGCAAACTGTAGCAGCTTGCCGCGTTTTTGCTCGCGCTGTACGTCGAGCAGAGCCGGCAACACCAGCGCCAGCGTGCGGGCGTGGTCGATGTCGTACAGTGCCGTCAGTTCGTGGCCGATCATGTGGGTGGCCCAGTCCTGCGGCACGCCTGCGCCGATCAGGCCGTTCAAGGCCAGGGTCGCGGTCCACACCAGGTTGGCGCGCGTGTCGTAGTCGTTGGGCGTGGCCACGGCCTGCGGCGCGATCTCCACCAGCGTTTGCAGCAAGCCTTCGGCAAAGCGGTCCTGCACGCGGGCATCGACCGGGTAGGTCAGGTACTGCTCGGTGGTGTGGACGAAGGCATCGACCAGGCCGTTGGCGATCTGCCTGGTGGGCAGGGTATAGGTCTTGCGCGGATCGAGAATCGAGAACGCCGGGAACAGCAGGGCGTGGCGGAACGCCAGCTTGGACTGGGTGGCCTTGTGCGTGACCACGCCGCCGTTGTTCATTTCGGACCCGGTGGCCGGCAGCGTCAACACCGTGCCGAACGGCAGGGCGCGCACGACATTGGCGCCGCCCTGCCGGGCGATGTCCCACGGCTCGCCGTCGTACAGCGCGGCCGCCGCGACGAACTTGGTGCCGTCGATCACGGAACCGCCGCCCACGGCCAGCAGGAAGTCGATCTGTTCTTCGCGCACCAGCTGCACGGCGCGCATCAGCGTTTCGTAGCTGGGATTGGGTTCGATGCCGCCGAACTCGCGCACCGTGCGCTCGCCGAGCGCGGCGCGCACTTCGGCCAGGGTGCCGGTTTTCTCGGCGCTGGCGCCGCCGAACAGGACCAGTACCCGGGCGTCGTGCTGTACCAGGGTGGCAAGCTTGCCGACGGTGTCGGCGCCGAACACGATGCGGGTCGGGTTATGGAAGTCGAAATTGTTCATTGTTGCTCCTTATTATTAGACTGGTCGTCTAGAATCGGTGTCAAAAAAAAACGCCGGCGGTTTATCCGCGTGCCCGATAGGCAGACGGCGCCAGCTGCAGCAGTGCGAGCGTGGTGCGCCAGGCCGAATGCAGGGCGCTCGGTTCGCGCCGCAGCTTGGTCAGCAGGGCAGCGCCCAGCCACAGCTGGTACAGCGTTTGCGCCAGGTCGGCCGGATCCGGCACGGCCGGCAGCGAACCGTCGGCCACCCCGCGGTCGAGGGCGGCGGCTAGGCGGGCGATGATCTGGTCGGTACCGTCGCGCAGGGCCACGCGCATCGGCTCCGACATATCGGCCACCTCGCTGCTGAGCTTGACCACGAGGCAGCGGACATTACAGCTGTCCGCCTCGCCAGTGGCCTCGCCCATGTCGCTGAACCAGCTGTCCCAGTAAGCCATCAGGCACGACGCCACCGGTTTGCCCGGCTGCACCAGCAAGCCATCCATGTGCACCAGGTACTGCGCCACGTAGTCGGCCAGCAAGGCCTCGCCATACAATTCCTTCGACTTGAAGTAATGGTAGAACGACCCCTTGGGCACGGCCGCCGCCGTCAAAATCTCGTTCAGGCCCACGCCGGCAAAACCCTTGCGCGTGATGATGGCCTTCCCCTGATCGAGAATGTGCTGGCGAACGTCGGTGTAGTCAGCTTTCATGGCCACCATCATAGCATGATTAGACCAGTCGTCTAGTTCTGTAGGCTCACTTCATCGCGTCGGTCAGGCCGGGCGCGAATTCGGCGCCGTATTTGACCTCGGCGGTGGAAGCCTTGATGGTGCCGCCGATCGGTTCGGCGCGGCCGCCCAGGCATTTACCGAGGAAGTTTTCGGTCACCGCGTTGAAGGCGATGTTGTTGACCGGGCGCGCGAAGCCGTGGCCTTCGTCGGGGAATTCGACGTAGGTGACCGGGATATTCCTGGCCTTCATCGCGTCCACGATCTGCACCGATTCGCGCACGTTGACGCGCGGGTCGTTGGCGCCCTGGCCGATCAGGAGCGGGCGTTCGATGTCGGCGGCGAAGTTGAGCGGCGAGCGTTCCTTGAGCAGGGCGCGGCCTTCTTCGGTGGTCGGGTCGCCCATGCGCTTGTAGAACTGCTGCTTGCCCGCCTCCCAGTACGGCGGGATCGTCTGCAGCAGCGTGAACAGGTTCGACGGACCGACGATGTCGACGCCGCAGGCAAATACCTTGGGCGTGAAGGCCAGGCCGGCCAGCGTGGCGTAACCGCCGTAGGAGCCGCCCATGATGGCGACCTTGTCGCGCGTGGTGACGCCGTTCTTGACGGCCCAGTCCACCGCGTCGAGCAGGTCGTCGTGCATCTTGCGGCCCCATTGCAGGTCGGCTGCCGAGATGAAGTTCTTGCCGAAGCCGGTCGAGCCGCGGTAGTTCACCGACAGCACCGCGTAGCCGCGATTGGCCAGCCACTGGTGGTAGCTGTTGTAGCCGTAGCGGTCGCGCGCCCACGGGCCGCCGTGCACCATCAGCACCAGCGGCACCGGCTTGCCGGCACGGCCCGTGCCCGCCGGATCGACCGACTTGGGCAGGGTCAGGTACGACACCAGCGTCAGGCCGTCGCGCGCCTTGATTTCCTGCGGATGCATGGCAGCGAGCGGCGCGCCGTCGAGTTCCGGCCGGCTCACGTACAGCTGGCTGAGCTTTTTGGCCTTGCGGTCGTACAGCCAGGTGGACGAAGGCGCCGTGACCGGATCGACGGTGACCAGCCACTTGTCGTCGGCCTCGTTGCGCGAGCTGAGGAAGAACTGGCCCTTGATGTGCTGCTTCAGGTAGGCCAGGTCGGCCTTGAGTTCGTTCGTGAGCGGCACGTATTCCTGCTTCAGATAATCGACGCCGTAGGCCAGCACGCGGCCGCTGCGCTTGTCGAGCAGGGCGTTGGAGATATCGGCGCGCGGGTCTTCGGCCACCACGGTGGTCTTGCCGCTGGCCACATCCTGCGCCAGCAGCGCCGAGGTGTTGCGGTTGCGCGAGTCGGTCCAGTACAGGGTCTTGCCATCGGTGGTGAACCCGAGCGGCGCGGTGGTCTGGGAATCGTCGAGCCCGACCTCGGTCACCGGGGCGGTCTCGATCTTGCCGTTGACGATGCGGTAGTAGCTGGCGCCGCCGTCGGGACGCGCCTTCATCGCCAGGCGCAAGGTGAGCTGTTCGTCTGCCACGAAGCCGCCGTAGCCGTCGTTCTGCTGCACCAGCGTCAGCTTGCCGGTCTTGAGGTCGAGGCTGTGCACGTCGTGCCACTTCGGATCGCGGTTGTTGACGCCGATGAGGATGCGGTCCTTGATCTTGTCGCTGATGTTGACGATCTGCACCCGGGTCTTCTCGAACGGCGTGTAATTGGTCTGCTTGCCGGACACCACATCGACGCCGTACAGCAGGAAGTTTTCATCGCCGCCCTTGTCCTGGATGTAGAGCACGGTGCGCGAGTCGGGCGCCCAGAAGCTGCCGCGGATCGGCCGCGACTTTTCGTCGGTGAGCGGCTTGGCGCGACGGAGGTCGCTGCTCGGCGCCACCCACACATTGAGCACGCCGTCGCGCGGTGCGATCCACGACAGCCACTTGCCGTCCGGGCTGATGTTGGCGCCGGACTTGCTGGCGTTGCCGAAGATCTTGGCGCGCTCGATCAGCGGTACCTCGGCCGCCGGCGCCGCGCTCGCCGCCGGTGCGGCAGCATCTTGGGCATGGGCGGGCAGGGCGCCGCCCAGCAGCAGTGACAACAGCGGGAAAGACAGGTGCAGGACGTTGCGGTTCATGTATACCTCGTCGAAGTGGCGGAATGATCAAGCATGGCAATTTGCACACGCACAGCTATGGTAGCGGCAGTTGCCGCGGTTGCGGCCACCATGCGACAGACCGTCGTCGGCGCGGCTTGAACGGCAAAATAACGGCCAAATGCCGGGATGGCAGGTGCGCCGGCAGAGCGTTGTAGTGATGCCAAAACCGGCTTTGCCGATGCTGCCCGTTGTTGCATCGCGTCAATTAAATCGCTACCATCGGTCGATGCTGTCGGTCGGCAGCGGTAACGGAGGACGTATGCGCATCCAGGATCTGAAGATAGGCACCCGGCTGGGTGCATGTTTTGCAGCGGTGTTGCTGATGATGGCCGCGCAGGCCGTCATCTCGATCACGCGCATCACCGGCATTGGCGACCGCAGCGAACAGCTGGTGCAGGAAGACATGGTCAAGGCCGACGCCGTGGCCCTGATCGACGCCACCACCCGCGCCAACGCGCGCTACACCATGGAGCTGTTCATGGCGCCCGACCGGGCCTACAGCGAGCGCCTGCGCGCCAAAATCGACGGCAACAAGCAAACCATCACCGACGCCGTGGCCGTGCTCGACGCGCTGGTGCGGCGGCCGGAAGGCAAGGCGCTGCTGGCGCAGTTCAAGACCGACCGCGCCGCGTACGTGAAGTCGTTCTCGCAGGTCAGCGCGCTGCTGGCCGACGGCCGGCGCGAGCAGGCCAGCGCCCAGCTGATGGGCAGCACCCTGCCGGCACTGGACGCGCTGCAGGCCACCATCGGCGGCCTGGCCACGCTGCAAAAACAGATCGCCCACGACGCCGTGACCGAGATCGGCGCGCGCATCGCCGCCACGCGCCTGACCATCATCCTGCTCGGCGTGCTGGCGCTGGCGGGCGGCGCTGCCGGCGCCTGGCTGATCACGCGCTCGGTCGTGGTCCCCATCGGCACGGCCGTGACGCTGGCCGAGGCGGTGGCCGCCGGCGACCTGCGCACGCGCCACCAGCGCTTTGCGCGCGACGAGACCGGGCAGCTGCTGCACGCATTGCACATCATGAGCGGCAACCTGCAGCAGATCGTCGGCCGCGTGCGCGGCGGCACCGAGACCATCGCCTCGGCGTCCACCGAGATCGCCAGCGGCAACCAGGATCTGTCGGCCCGCACCGAGCAGCAGGCCAGCGTGCTGGAGGAAACCGCATCGTCGATGGAAGAGCTCACGTCCACCGTGCGGCACAATGCCGACCATGCCCGCGAGGCGCAGCGCAAGGCGCAGACCGCGTCCGAGGTGGCCGCGCGCGGCGGCGCCGTGGTGTCGAGCGTGGTCGATACCATGCAGTCGATCCGCGCCTCGTCGGGCAAGGTGGCCGACATCATCAGCGTGATCGACAGCATCGCCTTCCAGACCAACATCCTGGCCCTGAATGCGGCCGTGGAAGCGGCGCGCGCCGGCGAGCAGGGACGCGGCTTTGCGGTGGTGGCGACCGAGGTGCGCAATCTGGCGCACCGCTCGGCCACCGCCGCCAAGGAAATCTCGACCCTGATCAACGCTTCGGTGCAGCAGGTGGGGCAGGGCAGCGCGCTGGTGGAGCAGGCCGGCCAGACCATGGCCGAAGTGGTGGCCAGCATCGACAGCGTGACCGCCATCATGGCCGACATTGCCGCCGCCAGCGCCGAGCAGGGGCAGGGCATCGAACAGATCAACCAGGCCGTCACCGAGATGGACGGCGTGACCCAGCAGAACGCAGCGCTGGTGGAACAGGCGGCAGCGGCGGCCGAATCGATGCAGGACCAGGCGCGGGCGCTGGCGCAGATCGTCAGCCAGTTCCGGCTCGACGGCGGCGATGGCCGCGACGGCCGCTCGTCAGCGCCGGCGCGGGTTGCGCTGCCGGCCTGACTGTCGGCCTGGCTGCCGGCCAGACTCCCGGGCTGCTGTGCGGTCCTGGCTTGCCGCCCCGACTTCCGGTTGTGCCGGTTTCCCTACCGATTGGTAATCTTTGCACTTCGACACATGGAGTAGACTCGGCAGTGTCGCCGGCAGTGTGGCGACGTGCTACACAGGACGGTGTCGCCAAGTGACCAGCAAGGGAACCCCGTAAAACCTGCTGCGCGACCCGCTATCGCCTCGCCGTTGCTGAGCGTACCTCCGTGCGCTTGCGCTACGCAAGACGATAACGGGCCGCGCGCTGCGGTTTTTACGAGGTCCCGCAAGGGAGACTGTAGCCGATGAAAAATATCACCTTGCGCCAGTTCCGCATCTTCGAGAGCGTGGCGCGCAACCTGAGCTTTTCGCGCGCCGCCGAAGACCTGCATCTGACGCAGCCTGCGGTGTCGATGCAGATCAAGCAGATGGAGGGGCTGGCCGGCTTGCCGCTGTTTCGCCAGACCGGCAAGCGCATCGCCCTGACCGATGGCGGGCGCGTGGTGCTGCGCCACTGCCAGGTAATTTTGGCCGACCTGCGCGCTGCCGAGCAGTCGCTGGCCGGCCTGCTGGAGAACGCCGCCGACCAGCCGCGCCAGCGCCTGCGCGTGGGGCTGATCACCTCCGGCAGCTGCTGCTTTCCGCAGCTGATCCGCGCCTTCCTGCAGAACGATGGCCAGGTCCACCATGCCGGCCATGACATCGATCTCGAACTGACCGTCCGCAGCCGCGACCAGCTGGTCGCCATGCTGCGCTGCGATGCGCTCGACCTGGCGCTGATGCTGCATCCGCCGGAACTGGGCGGGGTCACCGCCACGCCGTTTGCCGACAATCCGTTCGTGCTGGTGGCGCCGGCGTTGCATCCGCTCGCCGACGCGCGGCAGATTCCGGTCGCGCGCCTGGCCGCGGAATGCCTGATCGTGCGCGAGCCCGGCACCGATACCCGCCAGGTGGCCGACGATACGCTGCTGCGGCCCGGCGCCCGCGCACAGTACGGGCTTGCTGCCGCGCCGCGCTTCATGGAACTCGGTTGCAGCGAGGCGATCCGCCAGACCGTGATGGCCGGTATGGGCATCGGCCTGCTGTCCGCCCGCGAGGTCCAGGCCGACCTGCTCGGCGGCCGGCTGCGCGTGCTTGATGTGCAGGGGTTTCCGGTGATGCAGCGCTGGCACGCCGTGCACCGCGGCCTGGCTGCGCTGCCGCGCGCGGCGCGCGATTTTCATGGCTTCCTGCTCGCCGAAGGCGCAGCGCGGCTCGCTGACCTGGCGCCCGCGCCGAACAGCCTGTCCCACCTGCCTACGCCGCAGTCGCTGCCTGCCACAACAGCGCCCCATTGAGCAGCACGATGGCGGTGGTGGCCAGTGTCGCTGCCGTAGTCTGCGTGCGGCTGGCCGCAAAGCCCTGCATGACCGAGCGGCGCGACGACAGCACCACCAGCGCGATGAGCGGCGCCGGCAGGACCAGGCTCAGGACGATCTGGCTGTCGAGCATGGCGGTCATCGGATTCATGGTGGCGCACACGATAAATGCCGGCACCATCGTGACCAGGCGCCGCGCCAGCAGCGGCATCCTGAAGCCGACGAAGCCCTGCATGATGTGCTGGCCGGCCATGGTGCCCACCACCGAACTCGAGATGCCCGAGGCCAGCAGCGACACCAGGAACAGCACGCCGGCGCCGGCGCCCAGCGTCGGCACCAGCAGGTGATAGGCGACGGCGATGTCGGCAATGCCGGGTGACGTCTTGCTGAAGGCGGCAGCCGCCATCGCCACCATCGCCATGTTGACCAGGGCGGCCGCGCCCAGCGCGACGGCCACCTCGCGGTGCGAGAACGCCACCAGCTGGCGGCGCTGGACGTCGTTGCGGGCCGGCGCGCGGTGCGTGGTGAGCCCCGAATGCAGGTAGATCGAATGCGGCATGATGGTGGCGCCGACGATGCCCACGGCCAGCATCAGCGCATCCTTGCCGTGCAGTTGCGGCACCACCGTGTGGAACAGCGCCGCGTGCCAGTCGGGCGGCACCACCACCAGCTCGGCCAGGTAGCTGAGTCCGACCACCGCCACCAGCGCGGCAATCACGATTTCCAGCGGCCGGAAACCGCGGGCGTCGAGCGACACGATGGCGAAGGTGAGCACGCCCGTCGCCACCAGTCCCCAGCCCAGCGGCACATCGGCCAGCAGCGAGATGCCGATGGCGCCGCCCATGAATTCGGCCAGGTCGGTGGCGATGGCGCCGATTTCCGCCGCCAGCCACATCGCCACCACCAGCGGCTGCGAAAACTCGTCGCGGCATACCTCGGCCAGGCTGCGGCCGGTGACGATGCCCAGCTTGGCGGACATGGCCTGGAATAGCATCGCCACCAGGCTGGCCAGCAGCACCACCCACAGCAGCTGGTAACCGCAGGTGGAACCGGCCTGCAGGTTGGTGACGAAATTGCCGGGGTCCATGTATGCCACCGACGCCACCACCGCCGGTCCGGCAAACGCCAGCACGGCGCGCGGGCCGCGCCGCCGGTGGTCGAGGGCGGCGCGCATGGTGGCGACGGTATCGGCGGTGCTGACGGTGGCGGCAGTGTGCATGGTGGCGGTCCCGAGGTTTTACCGAGGTTGACGTCAGGCGATCACGTCGCGGCGGTTCTTGAGCTGGTGGATCACGTCGAGCGTGGCGTCGTCCACCCGCAGATGTTCCTTGACCAGCTGGCGCGGCGTGTTGGCCAGCCACTGCGCCAGCGTCACTTCCGAGAAGTGGTCGGACTTGAACAGCTCGAGGAACACCAGGTCCGTGGTGCCGGTATTCTTGACGTAGTGGCCCAGGCTTTTCTGCACGTAGCCGACATCGCCGGGGTTGAAGTCCACCGTCTGCGCCACCGGCCCGGTATTGAACACCGTCATGCGGCCGGAGCCCTTGATGAAGTACTGCCATTCGTCGGCGTCCGGGTGCCAGTGCAGTTCGCGCAGGCCGCCCGGGCGCAGTGTGACCAGCGCTGCCGCCACCGTCTTCGAGATCGGGAAGTTGTTGGTATCGACGATGCGCACTTCGCCGCCGGGCTGGGTGAGCGTGGGCTTCATCGCCCCCATGCGGAAGATGAACGGGTGGTCGGGACGGCCGTTGGTGCCGGCCGCATACCGCTGGTCGGCCTTCAGCGGTCCGGCCTGCGCGCCCTGGTAAATCCACAGCTGCTCGAGCGGGATGTTCTTGAACCGGTCTGCCGGCACGCCGAAGTTTTGCGCCAGGATCTCGGGCGGCGTGTGGGCCAGCCAGTCGCTGAGCATGAGGGTATTGAATTCGCCCGAGGCGCCGTCATCGAAGGCGAGCACGAACTCGCCGCCATTGTTGCCAAGGCCCTGCAGCGAGTGGGGCAGGCCGGGCGGGAAGTACCAGATGTCGCCCACGCCGACATCGGCCACCTCGGCGCGGCCCTGGCTGTCGAGGGTGGTGATGCGGACCTCGCCCACGGTGACGATGGCCCACTCGGCCTGCTGGTGCCAGTGCAGCTCGCGCACGCCGCCAGGTCCCAGGCGCATGTTGACGCCGGCGATGTCCTTCGAGACGGGAAAGGCCTTGGTGGTCACCTCGCGCGCCCAGCCGCCATCCTGGATGCGCTTGTGCGCCATGTTGAACGAGTTCCAGGGAATCGGCATGCCGCCGACATCGGTGGCCGGCGGATTGGTAAACGACGGCAGCACATCGCGCAGCGCCGGGTTTTGCGGGCCCGGATCGGCGTTGGCGATCGCTGAAGAATTGATGGCGCCTTGCGGCGGCCGGCTCGGGTTGCCGAACTCGGCCGCTTTGGCCGCTGCCGCAGCGCCCAGCGCTACCGCACCGGCAGCGGCGCCGGCCAGGATGCCGCGACGTGTCATGTCGGTCATACGATTTCTCCTCGAAGAGTTGCCGCTGCTCGGGACCGGCAGCGGGGACCTGCCGGAGCGCGCTGCACGGTGGATGTCGCCGGCAGGTACTCCATGGAGAAATAGTAGGGCGGGGCGGGCGTGACGGATAGTCAGTAATTCTTTGGGTGATCCATAAGCGGCGCTGATACGGAACCGGGGTGCCGGCCTGCAGTTGGCAGGACCCACGCGAACTGGCGCTGCTGCCATCTCTGGCCGCCAGGCGGGGCATGATAAGTTTTGTTTTTTATATAATTCTTCTGGGAATTCAGTTATGCTTAGGCAAGCGATTTTGTATCGCGCTGGTCTATCTACAACCGATTGCCAAGGATTGAATCATTCCATGCGTATGCCGACGAACAGCCTTGTCATCCTCTTGAGTATGCCGCTGGTGGCAACGGCTGCGGGGTTTTCCGATCAGCTTGCGGAAGGCGGCGTGCCCCTGTTGATCGTGCTTGCCCTGTCGGTATTGTTTTTGACCGTGAGTGCCGAGCGCCTGGTCAATTTCCGCACAAAGTCGGTGATTCCGGAAGGGCTGGTAGAACGTGTCCAGCCGCTCTGGGAGGCGCGCAACTTTGCCGCGATCGAGCAACTGCTGGCCGAGGAAGACAGTACGCTGGCGCGTGTCATGCGCTACATGGTGGCCTATCACGACCGGGGGTTCGACTTTCTCAACAATGGAACAGGCGATATCGCTTCCATGGAGTTGCGCGGGCACCAGCAGAAAGCGTATGCACTCGCGATCGTGGCCACGGTCGCACCGATCGTCGGCCTGCTCGGTACGGTGCTGGGCATGATCGAGGCGTTCCGCGTGATTGCCTACGCCAACGGCATGGGTAACCCGGCATTGCTGGCAGGCGGTATATCGCAGGCGCTGGTCAATACTGCAGCCGGCCTGGCCGTCGCGCTGCCCGCACTGGGCATGCATCACTTTCTCAAGCACCGGATGGCGACGCTGGGGCTGCGACTCGAAAAGCAGATCAACGCGCTGCTCAACGCATGGTTTTTGCCGGCCGCGACCGCGAACCAGCGACTGAAAGAGGTGCAACTTGCGCATTGATCTCGTCGATGACGAGCAGCCTGAAATCGGTCTGATCGCGCTGATCGACTGTATTTTCTTTCTGCTCATGTATTTCATGATTGCCACCTCGTTCAAACAGCCGGACGCTGCCAAACAGGACAAGGAGCTGCCTGTCGTCCTGCCCACCGCACAGGTCAGCCTCGATCGCGCTACAGCGAGTACCGCACCGTTGGTCTTAGGCGTCGACCGCAGCGGCGCGCTGTACGTCGAAGGTCGTCAGGTGACGACCCAAGGCATGCTCGACCGGCTCAAGGCCGAGGCGGCGCTTCATCCCCAGCGGCCCATCCGCATCGATGGCGATCAATCGGCCCGTTACCAGGACATTGTGCGCGTGCTCGAGATGTGCCAGTTCGAAGGTTTCACCAGGCTCTCCATGCATACGCGCTGACGATGTTCCCCGACGACCCCCGCAGGCACGGCGATGCAGTGCGCGCCCATGTCGGGCGCCACCGGTTTCTCTATCTGTCGCTGGCGCTGCACGCGCTGCCGCTGGCGGCACTCGGCTATTTTGGGTACACCGGCAAACTCCGCGTCGAAGCGGCGCAGCGCGAGCGCCTGGTCGAGTCTGGCATGCAGCAGACGGAGCAGGCGCGCCTCGAAAAGCGCGTGCAGGCGATGGCGCAGATCAAGTCCCTGCTCGAGCAAAGCACGGGCGGCAAGCATCCGGCGCCAAGCGATCCTCGTCAGCACGAGGGACAGATACTGCCCGGCGCGCAACAGACGGGGACGAACACCTTGATGGCACAGGCCAGAGCGCTTTCCCGCACCATTGAAACGATTGAACAGGACATCAAGGCCGAAGAGCTGGCGAAGCTGCTCCAGCTTTCCAAGGAAAAGGCCGTCGCGCGTCTCGCAGAAATGCGCAAGCCTGCCCAACCGGAGACCGAACCGACAACGCGCGCCGAGGCTGCCGAGAAGATTGCGCAGCTTGAGGCCAAGGCGCGCCAGGTGCTGGCGCAGCGTCGTCAGCAGCTCGAGCGCCGACGCGATGGCATCGCGGTGACGGCAGCCGCATCGCCCAAACGCGATCATGGTCGGCCGGCGGCGGCGGCGGCAGGGCAGGAGGCGGGCGTGGCGGGAGACGGAGGCGGGGGCGGCGCTCCCGCACCGACCACGCTCGAGCGGATCGCGGCATTCACCAATCCCGACCTGCCGGATCGCCAGACCACCGAATACAAGGCTGGCGGCATCTTCAATTATGTCGATCGCGGCATCGGTCATATTCCCGCGGTCGATGCGCAGCACACGGTAAACGGTACCGGGAGAATCATCGGTGCCGGTGGGGAGTACGGCAACCGGATCTACGTCAATGCCTGGTACCTGATCGGTCCGTTCCAAGGCAAACGCCTCGGCGAGCTGTTCTCCAATTACCGCTATCCGCCCGACGACGCCGTGGTGCTCGATGCCGTGTATCGCGGCAAGGGCAATCGTCTGCTCAAGTGGGAATACGTCAATCTGGCTACCTATCCATTGATTCCGTCTGACGAGGCCGAAAACGCCGTGTATTACGGCTATACGGAAGTCATGCTCGACGAGGAGCGCGATATGACGATCTGGGTCGGCGCCGATGACGATGCGCAGCTGTGGATTAACGACAAGCTGGCCTGGAAAGGCGGGAACTACCGCAAGCAATGGTTTTTCGACGAGATTTACGAGACAAAAAATACCTATGTCGCCGATTACAACCTGTCCGAGGGCAAGCGCGTAGTGCGCTTCAGGAAAGGCCGTAACCAGCTGCTTTTCAAACTCTCGAATGGTCCGACGCGGCTGTTTTTTTCGCTGGTTCTGACGAGCGCCTCATAGCTTCATCAGCACGGTGACGATCGTGCGGGACCGGGACGCCAGGATGCCACATGCCGTGCATGGCTGGCCTGGGCCAATCATGCCGGTCAGGCGCCGGCCGCTGGTGCTTCGCGCCAGGAACGGTCCGGCGTCCACCATCGGCCAAGCGCGACGCCGCAAGCGCTGCTGCCCGACGGGCAAGCTCAGGCGCCGAGCAGGCGCAGCCCGCCCAGTTGGCGACCCGTACGTGCCTGCGGTACCCGGACCGGGGCGGAACGGTTATCGCGGCTGTCGTGGCTGTCGCTGGCGGCCGCTGGCGCAGCATCGGCCGGCGCCAGCCGGAATACGCTGACTGCCTGCGCCAGCGCTGCGGCCTGCTCCTGCATGGCGCTGGACGCGGCGGCCGCTTCTTCCACCAGTGCGGCATTCTGCTGCGTTACTTGGTCCATCTGGATGATGGCGTCGTTGACCTGCTCGATGCCCTGGCGCTGTTCGGCGCTGGCAGCGGCGATATCGCTGATGATGTGATTGACCCGCTGCACGCTGTCCACCACCTCCTGCATGGTGGCGCCGGCGCGGTCCACCAGCCTGCTGCCCGTTTCCACCTTGCTGACCGAATCGTCGATCAGCGCCTTGATCTCCTTGGCGGCGCTGGCCGAGCGCTGCGCCAGATTGCGCACCTCGGTGGCGACCACCGCAAAGCCGCGCCCCTGCTCGCCGGCGCGCGCCGCTTCCACCGCTGCGTTGAGCGCCAGGATATTGGTCTGGAAGGCGATGCTGTCGATGACACTGATGATGTCGACGATCTTGTGCGCCGAGGCATTGATCGACCCCATGGTCTGCACCACTTCCGACACCATGGCGCCGCCGCGCACGGCCACGCTGGAAGCGCTGTGGGCCAGTTCGCGCGCCTCGCTGGCACTGTCGGCGTTCTGCTTGACGGTGGCGGTCAGCTCTTCCATCGACGACGCGGTTTCTTCGAGCGATCCGGCCTGCTGTTCGGTGCGCGACGACAGGTCCATATTGCCGGCTGAAATTTCTGCCGATGCCGTGGCGATGGTATCGGTGCCGCTGCGTACTTCCTGCACGATGTGGTACAGCGACGCGTTCATGTCGGCCAGCGCCTGCAGCAGCGCGCCCGTTTCATCCTTGCTGGTCACCACCACCTGAGTGCTCAGGTCGCCTTTGGCGACACGCTGGGCCAGCGCCACCGCGCCTTGCAGCGGCACCGTGATATTGCGCGTCAGCAGGAAAGCCAGCACCGCCGCGATCAGGGCCGCCACGATGCCGCCGCCGATCAGCAGGATGTCGGTGCGCGTGCGCTGGGCGGCCAGGTCGGCCGAACGCTGCACGAGCAGCGCATGCTCGGCTTGCATGATCTGGCCCAGCGTGGCGCGCATGCCGTCCATTGCCGCCTTGCCCCGGTTCGACTGCTCGAGGTGCACGACGGCGGCCATGGCGTCGGGCTGGCTGCCACCGTTGCGGCGCAGTGCGATGGCCGGCTCCAGCGCTTGCGTCAGCCACTGCTGTTTGGCGGCAGCCAGTTCGTTCAGCCGTTGTTGCTGGGCCGGGTTATCGCTGGTCAGTTCGGTCAGCCTGGCAACGTGGGCGGCAAAGGCGGTCGTGCCGGTGTGATAGGGATCGAGCGACGCCTCGTTGCCGGTCAGCGAAAAGCCGCGCTGCCCGGTTTCCATGTTGAGCAGGCTTTCCTGCAGCGCGCCGGCCTCGCCCAGCACTTCGTAGGTGTGCGTATTCAACTTGCTGGCCGCGCCGAGACGGCTGAAATTGACCTCCGCAACCACCACCAGGGTGACCAGCATGGCGACGATGACGGCGAACGCCAGGTACAGGCGGACACCGATTTTCAGATTGGACAAACGCATGAGAACTCCTGTCATAAACGGGAAAATACTGAGAATAGGGCCAGGATTCACGACGTCCTCCAGATGATTTTTAGATATCAGTGTTTCCTTGTGGATATATTCTAGGAGGCTTTTCCGGCGCGGTTTGTACGTTGTTTCACAGACCGGCGTTACGCGGCGTCATCGTCGGCGGCAGATGCAGGTTGATGCGGGGATACGCAGGAAGCGGGCGCTTCCTGGTTGGTGATAGCGGTCAGCGGCCCCGCATCGCGAGGCGTGACCATCGGGGAAATGCTACAGCGCCACCGCACGGCGACGCAACGACGGCAACGGTTTAACGGGCGCCGCTGCAATTGCCCGGTTTGGCCATCTCAAGCTTGGCAACGTCGGCCTTGCCTGGCGGCGCGGCAAAGCCGCATTGGAATTCCAGGGACAAACAACAACGCCACCCGAAGGTGGCGTTTGTGTATTCTTGGTGGCCCGGGGCGGAATCGAACCACCGACACAAGGATTTTCAATCCTCTGCTCTACCAACTGAGCTACCAGGCCAAGGCGCGCAATTATAGCAGCCCGGTTGAAAATTGCCAAATCTCTGACAGCGGATGCGGGAATCGCTGGCCAGGCGGTGGTGACGCGGTGCGCCGTCGTTCAGCAGGTCCGGGCCCGTGTGCAGGCGCTGGCGGCGCAGCGTGGGCCGGCGGACCGATTTGATGCCCGCAGGCGCCGCCTTTGCTATGCTAGCGGCTTCGCGCCGGCGCAGTCGGCGGTTTCAACATCGGAGCAGAGGACATGGTCTCCTTACAAGAGCAGTTTTTAAAGGCGGGCCTGGTCGACAAGACCAAGGCCAAACTGGCCAGCCAGGAAAAGAGCAAGCAGAAAAAGCTCGAGCGCCGCAGCGGCGAGCAGGCGGTGGACGGGGCGCGCCTGGCGGCGCAGGAAATCCAGCGCAAGAATGCCGAGAAGGCGCGCGAAGCCAACGCCCAGCGCGACGCGGCCGCGCAGCAGAAAGCCATCGCCGCGCAGATCGCCCAGATGGTGCAGCAGAACCGCCAGGACAAGACCAAACATGGCAAGGACGACATCGCCTACAACTTCACCCACGGCACCAAGATCGAGCGCATCTACGTGTCGCCGGCCGTGCGCGAGCACCTGGTGGCGGGGCGGCTGGTGATCGTCTGCCTGGGCACGGCAGTGGAACTGGTGCCGCGCGTGATCGCCGACAAGATCGAAGAACGCGACCCGTCGCTGGTGGTGCGCGTCAAGCAGTCGAGCACCGCGGTCGATGAGGATGATCCGTATGCGGCGTTCCAGATTCCCGATGATCTGATGTGGTAAAGAAAAAGGCGGAACCGGGGTTCCGCCTTTTTTTACTCCTTGCCCTTCAGGGTCCGCTCGAACAGCTGGTCGATCCGGCGGTACTGGTCATACCAGCTCTCCGGGTGCACGTAGCCGTGGCGCTCGAGCGGGTACGAGGCCAGTTCCCAGTGGTCTTTTTTCAGCTCGATCAGGCGCTGCGCCATGCGCACCGAGTCCTGGTAGAACACGTTGTCGTCGACCATGCCGTGGGCGATCAGGAGGTGCCCCTTGAGCTTGTCGGCGTATTCGATCGGCGACGAGATCTTGTACGCTTCCGGGTCCAGTTCCGGCGTGTTCAGGATGTTGGACGTGTACTCGTGGTTGTAGGTGGTCCAGTCGGTGACGGGGCGCAGGGCGGCGCCGGCCTTGAACTGGTCCGGTGCCCGCAGCAGCGCCATGAAGGTCATGAAGCCGCCGTAGCTGCCGCCGTAGATGCCGACGTTGTTGGCGTCGCCCTGCTGCTTGGCCACCAGCCAGTTCAGGCCGTCGATGTAGTCGTCCAGCTCCGGGTGGCCCATCTGGCGGTAGATCGCGGTGCGCCAGTTGCGGCCGTAGCCGAGCGAGGCGCGGTAGTCCATGTCCAGCACGATGTAACCCTGCTGCACCAGCAGGTTGTGGAACATCTGCTCGCGGAAGTACACGGGATAGCGCTGGGTGACGTTCTGCAGGTAGCCGGCGCCGTGGACGAACATCACGACCGGATATTTCTTGCCGGGTTCCAGCGTGGCCGGACGATACAGCTTGGCCCAGACCGGGTCGGCGCCATGGGTCGAGGGCACGGCGACGATCTGCGGCATCACCCAGTTGCGGGCCTTGTAGGCAGCGCTGCGGGTGTCGGTGAGCGCGGTGGCGGCGCCGCCGGTGGCAGGCACGGTGGCGATCTGCGCCGGCATGTAGGCGCTCGAGTAGCGCACCAGCAGCTTGCGGCCGTCCGGCGACACGGTAAAGCTTTCCACGCCGCCCAGCGCGGTCAGCTCCTTGACGGCGCCGGTGCTGCTGTTGCTGGCGCAGACTTCATAGGTGCCCGGCAGCTTCGGGTTACACAGGAACCAGGCGGTCTTGCCGTCGGCCGACCAGGTGACGTCGCTCGCTTCCCATTTGCCCGACGTGATGGCGCGCGGCGCCGCCTGCGGCGTTTGCGCATCTTTCAGGTACAGGTGGGCGTAGCCGCTTTCCTCGGACTGGAACCACAGCGTGTGGTTGTCGGGCTGCCAGCCGAAGTCGTTGCCGCGGTTGTTCACCCACGCCAGGTCGGTCAGGCGGTGCAGCGGTTGCAGCACTGCCTGGGTCAGATCGACGCTGGCGATCCAGCGGTCCTTGTTGTCGACCGATTGCGCCATCACGGCCACGCGCTTGCCGTCGTCGCTCCAGCGGATCGACTCGGCGCTGCGCTCGAAGCGCAGCGGGCGGTTGCCCTTGAGCGGATCGAGCTTGCGGGCCGCGCGCAGCTCGGCCAGCGGATCGGTGGCGATGCCGGGCAGCGCATCGAAGGACAGGTCGGTTACCTTGCCGGTGGCCACTTCCAGCAGTTTGAGCTGGTGCGGCACGGGGCCGGCGTCGCTCACGCGCGCACGTTCGTCGTCGCTTTCCTCGTAGCCCGATTCGGTCACGTAGCGCGGCATTTTGCCCACGCGGCGCTTGTCGGCGTCCTTGGCGCTGGTGACCACCAGCAGGTAGCGCCCGTCCGGCGACAGCGCGCTCGAGGCGATCACCACTTTCTCGCCCAGGTACACCGGTTTCGGTGCGCGGGTCGGATCGGCGCTGCGCTGTTCGTCGCGCCAGGCGCGGCTGGTGTCGCGGTCGTCCTTGATGCGCGCCAGCGTCGAGAACAGGCGCAGTTGCAGGTCGCGCCGCGACTGGTCGCCAGCGGCGGCTTCAGGCTTGGCGTCCGGATCCCTGGCGGTGCGCAGCACGGCCACCGGCGTCACCAGGCGCTCGCTGCGGCTCCAGCTGAACCAGTCCTGACCGATGCGGAACTGCACGTGCTTGCCGTCTGCCGCGTAGTGCGGATCGGCGGCAGCCGCTGTGCCGCGCACGATCTGGGTCAGCGCGCCCGACGCCAGGTCGCGCTCGAACAGGTCGCCGTTGCGCAGCATGATGGCGCGCGTGTGGTCGCGGTTGTACACCACGTCGGCGCTGTCGAGATTGGCCAGCTGCTGGTCGTCGACCTTTTTGGCGGCGCCGCCAGCGATCAGGTAGGTGTCGCGCAGCGGCGAACCGACACGCTTTTGCTTGTAATAGACCTGGCGGCTGTCCCAGCCCCACCAGGCCGATTCGACCGGCGTGCCGATCCAGTCGGGATCGGCCATGGCCTGGTCCAGCGTGATCGGTGTCGGCGTGGTGCCGGGTGTGGAAGACGGGGCGGCAGCGGCATGGCTGCTGGCAAGCGCGCTGGCCAGGATGGCGGCCAGCGTCGAAGGTGGCAAGACAAAACGCATGGATGGTTCGCTTTGAGGTTGGGTGAACGGAAGCGCCGGTTGCAGCTGGCGGTAACCAGTCGGCGCACCGTATTCTAGCCTAACGGTTTAGTCCGATAAACGAGGCCGCCGATTTGCCGGGGAAGTCAGTGCCGTTCCGAGGTGCGGGTCAGCTTGTCGGGCTGGCCGCTGTGCGATGCCGGCCCGCCGCGCCGGGGCGCCAGCCGCAGCGCCAGCAGGAGCAGCAGGCCGGCTGCCAGGCAGGCGCCCACCAGCGTGGCCAGCAGGGCGGCGGCGTCGCCCCAGGCCAGCAGCCTGACCGCCAGCGCAGGGCCGAGCGCGGCGCCCAGCACGCCCATGCTGGTCACGAGCGCGACGCCGGTGGCCATCTGCGCGCGCGTGAGCAGGTCGGTGACGATGGCCTGCAGCAGCGGCGCGGCGGCAGCCAGGCCGATGGTGGCCAGCGCCAGGCCGGCCAGCGACCAGGCGAGCATGCCGTCGGCGGCAATCGCCAGGCCGAGGCCGCCGGCAGCGAGTACGGTGCTGGCGACGAAGTGGCCGCGCCGCTCGCGCCGGCGATCGGAATCGTGGCCGATGGCGACCATGCCGACCACGCCTGCGAGGCAGACGATGCCGACCATCGTCAACATGCTCACGCTGCCGTCCGCACCGGCGGTGCTTGCCAGCCCGGCCGCGTCTGGCACTGCCGACGGCAGCGCCGGTTGCGTCGATGGTGGCGATTGCCCCGGCTGCCCGATGTGCACCATCTGCACCATGCGCCCCAAGTACACCGGTGGCGCCGCCGGCGTCGATTGCGTCAGCTGCACCGCTGCGCCGGCGCTCCAGCGCAGCAACATGGCTGGCGCCCAGTGCACGATGGCAAAGCCGGCGCAGATCAGCAGCAGGTTGGCGGCGCCCAGCAGCACGATGGTGCGGCTGCACAACAAGCCCCACAGCACGGCCAGCGCGGGCGGCGCCGGGCGGTCATCGACATCCTTGGCGCTGCCGCCGTGGCGCTGCGCTTCGTCGCGCGCCAGGTCCTGGCCCACCATCTGCTGTTCGAAACTGGTGAGCCAGCCGGCGTCGTCGGGACTGTCGTCCAGGTAGCACCAGGCGTACACGCCCAGCAGCAGCGGCAGGGCGGCCTGCGCCAGCAGCAGCCACTGCCAGCCGGCGAAGGGGCCGGGCGATGCACTCGACGTCATCGGCGCAACCGTCGCCATCGGCGCCAGGGTCTTGAGGATGGCGGCGGACAGCGGTGCGGCCAGCATCGCTGCCGCCACTGCGCCGGCGGCAAACACGGCGATGGCGCGGGCGCGCCGGCCGGACGGGAACCAGCAGGTGAGATAAAGAATCATGCCGGGGAAAAAGCCGGCTTCGCACGCGCCCAGCAGGAAGCGGAGCAGGTAAAAAACCGGCGGCGTGGGGACGAAGGCGCTGGCGGCGGACAACACCGCCCAGCTCAGCATCAGACACAGCAGCATCTTGCGCGTCCCCAGCCTGTCGAACAGCAGGCTGCCTGGAATGGCAAACGCGCAGCAGCCGAGGAAGAACGCGGCCATGCCCCAGCTGTGCACGTGGTCGCGCACGGCCGCACTGGCGCCGATGTGGCGGGCGACCAGATCGACATTGACACGGTCCAGCCAGGCGACGGCGCAGCACAGCACCAGCAGCGGCAGCAGGCGCCAGCAGATCTTGCGGTAAATCGCATCCATGCCGGCCGCGCCGCGCAGGTGCAGGAGGGTGGCGCCTTGACTCATGGTGAGATGGCAAGCTGAGTGGGCATGTGGCGATAGTAGCACGCTCAGACAGCCACCCGGGCAAGCACCCGGATGGCGCCGTCAGATGCGCAGATCGACCGGCCGGCCCGCATAGGTGGCGGCGTGGCGCGGACGCAGCGACGGCTGGCTGGCGGCGCCGCTGTCTTCCTGCGCCAGCAGCTGGCGGCCGATCTCGAACCATTCGGCGCTGGAGATGACTTTTTGCGCCAGCGGCAGCAGTTCCTGTTCTTCGCGGTCGAGCCGCTTGAGCAGGTTGTGGCAGTACAGGTCGATAGTGCGGCACAGGAACTGGCACTGGCTGGCGCTGCGCCGCATGGTGCGGCGCAGGCACTTGTTGACGGCATTCAGCGTGGCGCTGCCGCGCCGGCTCAGCGACTCGAGATCGCGGATCAGCGCATCGCAGTTGCGGTCGGCCGTGCGCGCCGCCGCGCGCACGGCCGGCATCAGGCACGCTTCGACCTTGCGCTGATGACGGGCTTCGGCAAACGACGTCAGCTGACGCAGTTGCGATTCGATGGTGACCGGGTCGAGTTCCTGCGGACGGCGCCGGATCGATTGCACGGTTTGCAGCAGGCGGAAGATGAACTGGCGTTCTTTTTTCTGTTCGGCGGACAAGGACAGAATGACATAGGTGGCAGTGAGCATAACGGTTCCCATTTCTGACGTGAGCGTATGACTGAGGCTGCGCTGGGTGGCGTTCAGAGGAGGCGTCCGGCGCGGCGCATCGGTTACCTTAGCGCCGTGTCGGCCTCATGCAACGCCGATTTACACTTGTTCACAACTGTTCAGCAAACAACGCAGAAAACAATGTTGTGGGGTGATCAGTTACCGGCGGGGAAAGCACGTTATTCGCATGACATGCCGGTGGTAGCCATGGAAGGAATGGGAAATTATGCGCCCATTTTTGGCCGCTTGGAATGGGACAGGACGTTGTCATCGAAATATATTTTTGTCGGTCCGGCCCGCCTAAGTAGCATAAAGTAACATTTGCCCGATGCACTATCCGATCTTGGTATGATGTCCGACGGCCGGCTACCAGCCGGACCTTTTTGTTAACAGTCGGAGATCCCCGAATGAGATTACCTGTGCTGATGCTGGGCGCCGCCGTGGCCGTTTCCAGTGCCATGGCCGCGCCGCGCGGCTTTACCGTAGAAGACCTGGTCAAGATGGAGCGCGTGGGCGCGCCCGTGGTGTCGCCCGACGCCACCCGCGTGGTGTACACCGTGCGCACCACCGACATGGACAAGAACCGGGGCAACACCCAGCTCTACCTGCTCGACCTGCGCCAGCCCAAGGCACAGCCGGTGCGCCTGACCCAGGCCGACGCCAGCAGCACCGACCCCACCTGGTCGCCCAAGGGCGACGCCATCTACTTCCTGTCCGCGCGCAGCGGCTCGTCGCAAGTCTGGCGCCTGCCGCTGACCGGCGGCGAAGCGGCAAAAGTCACCAGCCTGCCGCTCGACGTCGACAGTTACCGCCTGGCGCCGCAGGGCGACCGCCTGGCGCTGAGCATGGCCGTGTTCCGCGATTGCGCCGACCTGGCCTGCACCCGGCAGCGCCTCGACGCCCAGGGCAAGAACAAGGCCAGCGGCAAGGTCTACGACAAGCTGTTCGTGCGCCACTGGGATACCTGGGCCGACGGCCGCACCAATGTGCTGTTTGCCGCACCGATCGACGCTGACGGCAAGGTCGGCAGCGAACCGGTGGCGTTGTCGGGCAAGCTCGATGGCGACGTGCCGTCGAAACCGTTCGGCGACAGCGGCGAATACAGCTTCAGCCCGGACGGCAAGACCGTGGTGTTTTCCACCCGCATCGCCGGCAAGACCGAAGCCTGGTCCACCAACTTCGATGTGTACACGGTGCCGGCCACCGGCGGCGAACCGAAGAACCTGACCGCCGACAACCAAGCCTGGGACGCCCGGGCCAGCTATTCACCGGACGGCCGCACGCTGGCCTACCTGGCCATGGACAAGCCGACCTTCGAGGCGGACCGCTTCCACCTGGTGCTGATCGATGTGGCCAGCGGCAAGAAACGCACGGTGGCCGGCCAGTGGGACCGCTCGATCGCCGACTACCGCTGGACCCCTGACGGCAAGACCATCCTGGCCACCGCCGACGACATCGGCCAGCACCCGCTGTTTGCCATCGACGCGGCCAGCGGCAAGGTGCGCAAGCTGACCGGCAACGGTTATGTCAGCGGCTTCGACGTGGTGAAAGACACCGTCGTCATCGCCCGCAACGACCTGTCCTCGGGCGCCCAGCTGTACCAGTTCAAGCTCGGCGGCTCGGGCGAGCAGGCAACCCAGCTCACCCACCTGAACCAGGCCGCGCTGGCCGACGTCCGGTTCGGCCAGTACGAGCAGTTCTCGTTCGCCGGCGCCAACGGCGAGACCGTGTACGGCCACGTGATGAAACCGTGGGACGCCAAGCCGGGCGTGAAGTATCCGGTCGCCTTCCTGGTGCACGGCGGCCCGCAGGGCAGCTTCGGCAACTCGTGGAGCTACCGCTGGAATCCGCAGGTGTACGCGGGCGCCGGTTATGCGACCGTGTTCATCGACTTCCACGGTTCGACCGGTTACGGCCAGAAATTCACCGACGCCATCAGCGGCGACTGGGGCGGCAAGCCGCTCGAAGACCTGCAAAAAGGCCTGGCGGCCGCAGTGCAGAAATTCCCGTGGCTGGATCGCGAGAACAGCTGCGCGCTCGGTGCGTCCTACGGCGGCTTCATGATGAACTGGATCCAGGGTAACTGGTCCGACGGCTTCAAGTGCATCGTCAACCACGACGGCGTGTTCGACACGCGCGGCATGGCGTATTCGACCGAGGAGCTGTGGTTCACCGAGTGGGAAAACGGCGGCACTTATTACGACCATCCGCAAGCGCACGAGAAATTCAACCCGGCACTGTTCGTCAAGAACTGGAAAACGCCGATGCTGGTGGTGCAGGGCGACTTGGACTTCCGCATCCCGACCGCGCAAGGCCTGGGCGCGTTTACTGCCCTGCAACGCCGCGGCATCCCGAGCAAGCTGCTGATGTTCCCGGACGAAAACCACTGGGTGCTGAAACCGGCCAACTCGGTGCAGTGGCACCACGAGGTGATCGGCTGGCTCGATACCTATCTGAAAAAATAAGCGGGTCCTGAAACTGGATTCCCGCGCAAGCGGGAATCCAGTGCCGATGCGCAGTGACGCATTCAAATTCTTCTCATTTCTTCCCCATGAAAAAACACCTGATCGCCGCTGCCCTCGTGCTGGCCTTTGGCGCCGCCCATCCAGTGATGGCTGCTGCTACTGCGACCTCCGCGCGCGCCGAAAACCCCTATCTGTCGCAGCAGGACGCCATGGCCCGTTCGGCCCGCGTCGCAAATGTCGATTACACGCTGCAGTTCGCGCTGACCGGCAAGGAGACGTTTTCCGGCACCACCACGCTGGCCTTCGACCTGAAAGACACGGACCAGCCGCTGACCATCGACCTCGACAAGGCAAACATCGCCAGCGTCACCGTCAACGGCAAGGCTATCACGCCGCAGTACAACCAGTGGTTCATCACCGTGGCCGCGCAGGACCTCAAGGTGGGCCGCAACAGCGTCACCATCGCCTACGAGCGCCTGCACAGCACCAACGGCGAAGGCTTGCACCGCATGGTCGATCCGGTCGATGGCCGGGTGTATACCTATTCGCACTTCGAGCCGGCCGCCGCGCACCAGATGTTTGCGCTGTTCGACCAGCCCGACCTGAAAGGCACGTACCAGGTTACCGTCACCACGCCGGCCGACTGGGTGGTGTCGTCCACCATGCGCGAGTCCGGCGTCAGGGACGTGGCCGGCGGCAAGGAGTGGACCTTCCCCCGCACCAAGAAGCTGAGCCCCTACAATTTCTCGATGCACGCCGGCCCGTACAAGGTATGGGAAGACAACAGCGGCCCGTACCCGATGCGCCTGTTCGCGCGCCAGTCGGTGGCAGCGCAGGTGTCGCCCAAGGACTGGTTCACCTACACGGCCCAGGGCCTGAAATTCTTCGACGACTACTTCGGCGTGCCGTACCAGTTCGCCAAGTACGACCAGCTGCTGGTGCCGGACTTCCTGTACGGCGCCATGGAAAACGCCGGCGCCATCACCTTTGCCGAAGGCCGCTTCCTGCACAAGGAAGCGATGACCGCGGCCCAGCGCGAGAGCCTGGCGTCGGTGATCATGCATGAGATGGCGCACCAGTGGTTCGGCGACCTGGTCACGATGAAGTGGTGGAACGGGCTGTGGCTCAACGAGAGTTTTGCGTCGTTCATGGGCACGCTGGGCACGGCCGAGGCGACCGAGTTCAAGAACGCCTGGCAGAGTTTTTATTCGTCCGGCAAGCAGGCCGCCTACGTGATGGACGAGCGCGTGACCACGCACGCGATCGAAACGCCGGTGCCGTCCACTGCCAACGCTTTCGACAATATCGACGCCATCACCTATTCGAAAGGCGCGTCCACGCTGATGCAGCTGCGTCATCTGCTGGGCGCGGACGTGTTCCGCCAGGGCGTGCACAACTACCTGGTCAAGTACTCGTACCAGAACGCCGAACTGAAGGACTTCATCGGCAGCCTGGGCGAGGCCGCCCACCGCGACCTCACCGGCTGGACCCGCGAATGGCTGTACGAGCCGGGCGTAAACACGATCGAAGCGTCGCTGAGCTGCGCCGGCGGCAAGGTCAGCAGTTTTAAACTGCTGCAAAGCGCGCCGAGCAAGGACATGCCGACCCTGCGCGAGCAGCGCGTGCAGGTGGCGCTGTTCAGGCAGGGCAAGGACGGCATGGCGCTGAGCCGCAACGTCGCCGTCACCTACCAAGGCGCGCAGACGCCGGTGCCGGAACTGGTGGGTGCGGCCTGCCCGGACCTGGTCTATCCGAACTACCAGGACTGGGGCTTTGCCAAGGTGGCGCTGGACCGCAAATCGTTCGCCACCGCGCAGACGTCGCTGGGCAAGGTGGACGATCCACTGCTGCGCGCGATGCTGTGGCAAAGCCTGTGGGACGGCGTGCGCGACGGCAAGCTGCCGCTGAACGCTTTCCTCAAGACCGTGCTGACCAACGCACCGGCCGAAAAGGATTACACGCTGCTCGGCGATATCGCCGGCAAGATCGGCCAGTCCACCTACTATCTCGACAAGATGGGTCCGTCCGCTGCGCGCTACCGCAGCAAGGTCGGCGTGCAGCTCGAAGACATGGCGTTCAAGGCCACCGGGGCGGCCAGCGGCGACAGCAACTTCCAGCGCCGCTGGTTCAACATCTATGTCAATCTGGCCAGCAGCCCGGCGGCGCTGCAGCGCCTGGCCGACATCCTCGACGGCAAGCTGGTGGTGCCGGGCCTGAATGTCAGCCAGGACGTGCGCTGGGACATCGTCACCCGCCTGAACCGCTACGACTACCGCAACAGCGCCGCGCTGCTGGCGGTCGAACAGGCGCGCGACAAGTCCGACAGCGGCCAGGCGGCCGCGCTGGCGGCCACCGTCGTGCGTCCCGACGCCAAGGTCAAGGCGCAGTGGCTGGCCACCATCGGCGACCTGCAGACCAAGCTGCCGTTCTCGCGCATCCGCACTGCCATGGGTGCGCTGTATCCGGCAGAGCAGGGCGCGCTGGCCGAACAGACTGCCGGCGCCCGCCTGGACAGCCTGGCAAAAGTAGACCAGGCCGCCGGTCCGGTGTATATGCGCGCGTATTCGGCGGTGCTGATCCCGGCCGCCTGCACGCCGGCCAGCGTGGCGCGCCTGCAGGCGGCGGTGGCGTCGCAGACCGGCTTGTCGGCCGGCACCCGCCGCGCCCTGCTGGTCACGCACCAGGAAGACCAACGTTGTGTTGCTATTAAGAAAGCGATGACGGAATAATCTATGGCCTGCCGCAGGCAGCAGCTCAGCCGGCGCTTGCGCCGGCTTTTTTATGCCTGCCACCCCCGGCGGCGAAGCGCGACAATGGCGTCCCGATGCGCGCTGAACGGGAGCAGATCGCGCGACATTCTATTTCAAAATGTTAATTTCCACATGACAATTTTGTATGATTACAACGCTTACCGAGCTCTTCAATCACCGGGCCATCCAGCAGCAGAACGTGTACTTTCATAGGAGAATCCGCATTTTATTTTGTCGGTATCAATATAAAAGAATAAAAAATTGTCATGATACGTTACTGCTTCCACAGTTGTTTGTTTATATTCATTGTTACTTCTCCCGAGGGTAGAAACCGGCGCGTGCATGCATGCCGCCGGCGTCGCGCGCTCACCACTTCACTACAAGGGCAACAGAAATGACCTTCATCCAATCGAAACTGCGCCGTCTCACCGCCGCGACCGTGGGCGCCCTGGCACTGATGTCGGCCGTACCGGCCATGGCCGGCGTGATCGATTTCGAGTCGATTGCACCGAGCATCTACGGCGGTACCGATGTCATCACCGAATCGGGCTACAACATGACCGTGATCGACTCGCCCGCTGCGGGCCCGTCGGGCACCGGCTTTGCCGGCGCCATCGGCAACGGCAGCGATCCCTTCCTGTGCACGGTGGCGGCCTGCCCGACCGGCAACGCCAGCCAGTTCTACCTGGGCGTCAACGACGGCAGCCTCAAGCTCGAGCGCGCCGACAACCGCCTGTTCCAGCTGACCGCCATCGACTACGCGTTCCTGGCGCCGGTGGGCGGCCTGGCCAGCGGTTCGTACGGCCAGCTGACCCTGACCGGCAAGCTGGCCAGTGGCGGCGATGTCACGTACGCCTACAATTTCCCGGCCCTCAACAGCCAGGGCAATTCGCCATTCCAGACCCTGTCGCTGACGGGCTTCGGCGGCAGTTATTTCAGCAGCGTCACCATCGGCTCGTGCCTGTTCGATGTGAACGGTGCGTGCGCGAACCCGCTGGCCGGCGCCGAGAACCAGTCGCAGTTCGCCATCGATAACCTGCGCGTGGCGCCGGTCCCCGAGCCGGAAACCTACGCCTTGATGGGCCTGGGCCTGGGCCTGGTGGGCTGGATGTCGCGCCGCCGTACCCGCGCTGCCCGCGCCAACACCATCGCCGCCTGATCGAGGAAACCCTGATGAAACTCCGTCCTATCTGCTCCGCCATCGTCCTGCTGGCCGCCCTGTCCGGTGCTGCCCATGCCGAACAGGTGCGCCGCTCCTACATCGTGCAACTGGTCGACAAGCCGGTTGCCACCTACACCGGCCAGGTGGCCGGCCTGAGCGCCACCCAGCCGACTGCCGGCCAGCGCCTCAATGTCGATGCCAGCAATGTGCAGGCCTATATCAACTACCTGGAGTCCAAGCAGAACGACGTCATCAACACCGTCAGCGCTGCCGAAGTGACCGCCAAGTACGACGTGGTGTTCAACGGCTTCGCTGCGCTGCTGACCGACGACGAAGTGCGCGCGCTCAAGAAAAACACCGGTGTGGCCGCCATCACGGCCGACTCCGAAATGGTGCTCGACACCAGCTTCACCCCGACCTTCCTCGGCCTTGACCAGCCGGGCGGCCTGTGGGACCAGCTCGGCGGCCAGAAGCTGGCCGGTGAAGACATCATCGTCGGCATCGTCGATACCGGCCTGTGGCCCGAGAACCCGGCCTACGCCGACCGCGTGGACGAGAACGGCAATCCGAGCCAGACCGGCAGCAAGCTGGTCTACGATGCGCCGCCCGCGAGCTGGAAGGGCAGCTGCGACACCGGCGAGGGGTTTGGCGCCAACAACTGCAACAACAAGCTGATCGGTGCACGCTACTTCAAGAGCGCCAGCCAGCAGCTGCACTGGACCGAGTTTGCCTCGCCGCGCGATTCGCTGGGCGGCTCTGTCGGCGAAGGCGGCCACGGCAGCCACACCTCGAGCACCGCTGCCGGCAATGCCAACAACAGCGCCATCATCAACGGCGTCAACCTGGGCAAGATCAGCGGCATGGCGCCGCGCGCGCGCATCGCCGCCTACAAGGTCTGCTGGACCGATCCTACCCGCCGCAACAGCTGCGCCACGTCCAACAGCGTGGCGGCGATCAACCAGGCAGTCAAGGACGGCGTCAATGTGATCAACTTCTCGATCGGCCCGTCGGCTGGCGGCGGCGCCTTCGACGAAGCGACCGAGCAGGCCTTCCTGGGCGCGGCGGCAGCAGGCGTGTTCGTTGCGACGTCGGCCGGCAACTCGGGTCCGACCAGCACCGCACCGGCCCCGGCCAGCCACATCAGCCCATGGCTGGCGTCGGTCGGCAATTCCACCATCAACCGCCTGTACGTCGGTGACGTGGTGCTGGCCACCGGCGTCAAGCTGAACGGCGCTTCGAGCAACGCCAACACGCCGAGCTCGCCGCTGATCCTGGCCCGCGACGCCGGCGTGGCCGGCCTCACCCAGGACCAGCTGATCTCGCTGGACCGCTGCTTCGGCCCGGCCGACGGCGTCAGCCCGCTGCTCGACCCGGCCAAGGTGGCCGGCAAGATCCTGGTCTGCGACCGCGGCAGCAACGTGCTGGTCAACAAGAGCGCCAATGCCAAGACCGCCGGCGCGGTGGGCGCGATCATCGCCAACGTCGAAGGCGGCGCAGCAACCATCCTGAACCAGTCGCACTCGCTGTCCACGGTCCACATCACCAAGGAAAACGGCGCCATCCTCAAAAACTACATCGCCGGCAACAGCGGTGCTAAGGCTGCGCTGGGCAACCTGAAGGCGGTCGTCGATCCGAGCGTGGTCGCACCGGTCATGAACGGCTCGTCCTCGCGCGGCCCGAACGTGGCCAACGCCAACATCCTGAAACCGGACATGACCGCACCTGGCACCGACATCCTGGCCGCCCTGACCCCGGACCTGACCCAGGCCCAGCGCGACGCCATCGCGGCCGGCAATCCGGCCCAATCGGTCGAGTATGGCTTCCTGACCGGTACCTCGATGGCCTCGCCACACGTGGCCGGCGTGGCAGCGCTGCTCAAGCAGCGTCATCCGACGTGGACCCCGGCCGCCATCAAGTCGGCGCTGATGACGACCGCCTACGACACCTTCAGCGACGGCCAGAGCGCCACCGTGCCATGGGACAGCACCGCCACCTACGCCGGCACCCGCGCGTTCGGCCAGGGCGCCGGTCACATCGCACCGACCCCGGCTTCCGATCCGGGCCTGGTGTACGACATCGCCCCGATCGAGTACGCACGGTTCCTGTGCGGCCAGGGCCTGGTCTACACGGCTGCGCAGTGCAACAGCATCGGCGGCGGCATCGCAGCCTACAACCTGAACCTGGCCTCGCTGACCGCAGCGAGCGTGCTGGGCGCACAGACGCTGACCCGCACCGTCACCAACGTGGGCGAGACCAACGCCACCTACAACGTCACGGCCACGCTGCCAGGCTTCAAGGTGGAAGTGTCGCCATCGACGCTGACGCTGGCGCCGGGCGCCAAGGCCACCTACACGGCCAAGCTGACCCGCACCACCGCACCGCTCGACACCTGGTCGTACGGTACGCTGACCTGGACCGATGGCGTGCACAAGGTGCGCAGCCCGCTGACCGCGCGCGGCTCCGGCATTGCCGTGGCGTCGAACGTGTACAGCGAGAACGCTACCGGCGCCAAGGTGGTGACGGTCGGTACCGGCTTTGCCGGTGCCTTCAGCACCGTCAAGGGCCTGCTGCCGGCCACCCAGACCACCGGCACCATCGGTCAGGCCAGCGGCGGCGACAATGCCTCGCTGTGCCGCGCCGGCGCCTCGGCTGGCGTCAAGGTGCATACCTTCAACGTGCCTAGCGGCACGCTGCTGACGCGCTTCTCGCTGTTCGATGCGGACAATACCGGTGCGGCGCCCGGCGACTCCGACCTCGACCTGATCCTGCTGCGCGGCACGACCCTGGTCGGTCAGAGCGGTGGCAACACCTCGAACGAAAGCATCCAGCTGGTGGCACCGGCAGCCGGCACCTACACGCTGTGCGTGATCGGTTATGCACCGGCTGGCGGTCAGGCCACCTACAAGCTGTCGAGCTGGCTGGTACAGCCGACCTCGACCGCTGGCAACTTCAAGGTGATGTCGCCGAGCTCGGCCACCCTCGGTGGCACGGCCTCGGTCGGCATGAGCTGGAGCAACCTGGACCTGGGCAAACGCTACGTCGGCGCGGTCAACTACCTGGTGGGCGGCGTCAAGCAGGGCACCACGGTGATCGATCTCGATACCACCGATCCGCTGCCGCTGTTCAAGAACGCGTCCAACAAGGAGAAGTTCGCCTACTAACCAGCAGGCGATCCTGCTGATCAAACCTGCGGCAGCCTTCGGGCGCCGCAGGTTTTTTTTCGTCGGGCGGCGGCGCTTACTGCACGTCGGGCGCCGCGATATTCGCTTTCGGACCGAGCACGCAGCGGTTGGCCTGGCAGCTGGCGCCGGGGGGCGAGACCATCGAGCAGGTGGACATGACCGCCTCGCGGACGTTGTCGGCGCGACGGGCGGCGGCATGTCGGGCCACCAGCTGCTTCAGGGCCGCGCCGTCGTCCTGCTTGCTGGACCAGGCAATATAGCTCTCCGGTCCGCCGCAAGCCTTGGCGCCGACACCGAGCGCGTGGCACTGGCTGCTGTTGTCGCAGACGGCGTTGGCGCTGGCGGCCTGGATCTGCTGCCACAGGCTGTCGATGGTCGCTGCCGACACCGCCGCAGCGGGGGGCGGATCGGCCGCAGGCGGCGCGCTGGCGCAGGCGCTGGTCATCAGCAACAGCAGGCCGGCCGATGCCAGGCGCGGTAACAAAAATGGTGTCATGGTGTGGCTCCTGGCTCGCTACGGTTTTTCGAGGTTCCCTGAATCGACAGGCGCGTTCAGCGGCTCGGTCAGGCGCGCCTTGCGGGCGACGCCGTCAGCGCCGAACAGGATGACGAAGTCGGCATACGCGGGCTGGCCGTCCTGGCCTGCTGCCTGACCGGCAGTGGCCGCCTGCGGATAGCGGTAGCGCCATACCTGCAGGCCGCTGTCGAAGCGTACCACGGTGGCCGGCCCCAGTCCGGCGCGTACGGCAGCCGTGCTGCCATAGCCGGGCGCCAGCGTGGTGACGGGCGCATCGTCCATGTAGTCGAAGGCCAGCAGCGTGTCGTCGGGCCAGGAACTGTCCCACAGCGGAGCGTAGTAGCTGCGGTCGAGCAGCACCTGGCAGTCGCAATACGGCAGCGTCTCCGGCGTTTGCTGGCCGCCCGCGTACAGCAGGTCGAACGGCAGGGCGGCGCGGCGCCCGCCGTGCTGCAGGGTGACGCCAAACACGGGGCGCTCGGCAAAGAACAGGTAGTTGCCGTCGGCCGCGCCGCACACGCGGTCGGGATCGGTCAGCAGACTGTCGAGCCAGGCAAACAGGTGGGCATTGTTCGACAGCAGGCCGGCCGCCACGCCCACCTGGCATTCAAGCCGCAGGTCGCCGAGCCGGCGCATGCCGGCCGGCACGCCCGGGCTGCGCACCTGGGCGCGCCAGGTCAGGGTGCTGGTCTTGCGGCTGGCCACCAGCGCGGCGTCCTGGTCCAGCGCGCGGGCGTCGCGCGGCAGGGTGAACGTGTGGTCGGGCGCCACCGCGACCGGCAGCGACATGGTGTCGCCGACCACGCGCAGCGTCATGCCATCGAGTTCGGTGGTGGACAGGCGCGGCAGCAGCTGGAAGCGCAGCGTGGCCTGCGGCGCCAGCGCATGCAGGCGCTCGAAACGGTCCATGCCGGCGACCATCTTGCGGTAGGACTTGTCCACCGGATCGCGGGTGGTGGCGACGACCACGCGCGCTGGCTGTGCGGCGGACGCGCCGGTGGTGTCGGCCGCCGCCGCAGCAGCCGCAGCAGGCGGCGTTTCGGTGTTTCGGGCGGCCTGCGGCGGCAGCGTGGCCTGGGCGGCGGCCCCGGGCGCCGGGCTGCAGACGGCCAGCGCGAGCAGCCATGCCGGCAATGTCGCCCACTGTTTCAACGATGTCGCTCCCGGCCCCGATGGCGGGCGGCGGCTGGCTAGCATGGTGTCCTCGGCGTGCAGATAAAGCGCGATGGTAGGGCAGCCGGGACCGGGATGGCGCACGGCAGGGCCTCCACTCAGTGCAGGATGTCGATGCGGGTCTTGCGCCCGCCGCGGTAGGTGTACAGGGTGACCGCCGGGTTGGCCAGGTCGCCGTAGCGGTCGAAGCCGATGGCGCCGGTCACGCCCTGGTACTTGATCCTGGCCAGCGCGGGCAGGTACTGCCTGGGCACGGCGCTGCCGGCGGCCTGCATCGCCGTGGCCAGCAGCATCACGGCGTCGTAGGCGTAGGGCGCATAGGTCTGCAGGGGCAGCTTGTAGCGCTGCTGGTAGCGGTCGACGAAGGCGCGGTAGCCGACGTCGTAGTTGCCGGTGACGCCGCCGGCCACGGCGCAGGTGACCTGGTTGTCGGCCATGGCGTCGCCGGCCAGTTGCGGCAGACGCTCGGCGCAGATGCCGTCGCCGCTGAGCAGGCGCACGTTCAGGCCCAGCGTTTTCATCTGCTTGAGCAGGGGGCCGGCCACTGCATCCATGCCGCCGAAAAAGATCAGGTCCGGCTGACGCGCCTTGATCTGGGTGAGGATGGCAGTGAAATCGGTGGCGCGGTCGGTGGTGTACTGGCGGCTGACCGCGTCCGCCGCCGTGCCTTGCGCACGCACGCCCTTGAGGAAGGCATCGACCAGGCCCTGGCCGAATGCGGTGCGGTCGTCGATGACCGCGATGCGGCGCGCCTTGAGCGTGTGCACCGCGTAGCGGCCCAGCACCTCGCCGATCTTGTTGTCATTGGCCACCAGCCGGAACGCGGTCTGGAAGCCCTGGCGCGTGTACAGCGGCGTGGTGGCGGCCGGCGTGATCTGCGGGATGCCGGCCGCAGCGTAGAGACGCGAGGCCGGCACGCTGGTGCCGGAATTGAGGTGCCCGACCACGCCGGCCACGTCGGCATCGACCAGCTTCTGCGCCACGGCCGTGCCCTGCTTGGGGTCGCCGCCGTCATCCTCGACCTGCAGCACGAACTGCACGTTGCGGCCGCCGATCTGCGGGCCGGTGGCGTTGAGATCGTCGATCGCCAGGCGGGCGCCGTTCTCGATGTCCTTGCCGAGGTGGGCGCTGGGACCGGACAGCGGCGCGGCGACGCCGATGCGGACCTGGTTCAGCGGCGCAGGCTCGGTCCTGTCCCGAGCCCTGGTCTGGGTCTGAGTCTGGGCCTGGGCCTGGATCGGCGCAGCCAGGCTGGCGGTGAGCACAAGGAGAAGCAGGCGCATGGGGATCCTGTAACGGTGAGGGCGGCGATAAACGGTGAGGGTGGCGTAATTGCCACAGATTGCCCGTCTCATTATGGCATGGCAGCGATTTTAAGCAGATGAGCTTGTTGCTTTTAAGTCTAGAATATTCGCAGACCAATATTTCAATGGAGGCGGCATGTCATTCCTGATTGTTCTTGCAGCACTAGGTTTCCTGATGCTGGCTGCGTACCGCGGTTACAGCGTCATCCTGTTCGCACCGCTGGCTGCGCTGGGCGCGGTGTTGCTCACCGACCCCGGCGCCGTGGCGCCGGTGTTCTCCGGCATCTTCATGGAAAAGCTGGTCGGTTTCGTCAAACTATACTTCCCCGTGTTCCTGCTCGGCGCCGTGTTCGGCAAGTTGATCGAGATTTCCGGCTTTTCCGAGTCCATCGTGGTGGCCGCCATCCGCTACATCGGCCGCACCCGTGCCAATGCCGTGGTGGTGCTGGTGTGCGCGCTGCTCACCTATGGCGGCGTGTCGCTGTTCGTGGTGGTGTTTGCCGTGTACCCGTTTGCCGCCGAGCTTTACCGGCAAAGCAATATTCCGAAGCGGCTGATGCCGGGCGCGATCGCGCTGGGCGCATTTTCGTTCACCATGGACACCCTGCCCGGGACACCGCAAATCCAGAACATCATCCCCACCACGTTTTTTAAGACCACGGGCTGGGCCGCGCCATGGCTGGGCGTGGTCGGCAGCATCGCCATGCTGACGGCGGGCCTGGTGTATCTCGAGTGGCGCCGCCGCACGGTGATGGCCACCGGTGAAGGCTATGGCGGCAGCGCCGGCGAGGCGGGCAACAAGCCGACCGCTGCGCGCAGCGGCTTGCCGCACCCGCTGCTGTCGATCGCGCCGCTGGTGCTGGTCGGCGTGGTCAACTTCGCGCTGACCAAGATGATCCCGCAGTGGTACGGCGACAGCTATGCACTGACCGGCGACGCCTTGCCCGGCCTGAAGTCGGCGATCAACCTGCCGATCAAGACCGTGATCGGCATCTGGGCCGTGGAAGGGGCGCTGTTGCTCGGTATCGTGTTCGTGCTGGTGACCGCCTTCAACCGCGTGCGCACCGCGTTTGCCGAGGGCACCAAGGCAGCCGTCGGCGGCGCCTTGCTGGCAGCGATGAATACCGCGTCCGAGTATGGCTTTGGCGGCGTGATCGCGGCCTTGCCCGGCTTCCTGGCCGTCAGCAGCGCCCTGAAAAGCGTGCCCGATCCGCTGGTCAATGCGGCCGTCTCGGTGACCACGCTGGCCGGCATCACCGGTTCCGCCTCGGGCGGCATGAGCATTGCGCTCGCTGCCATGTCGGACCAGTTCATCCGCGCAGCCGAGGCGGCGCAGATTCCGCTCGAGGTGCTGCACCGCGTGGTATCGATGGCCAGCGGCGGCATGGATACCTTGCCCCACAACGGCGCCGTGATCACGCTGCTGGCCGTCACCGGCCTGACCCACAAGCAGTCGTACGGCGAAATCTTCGGCATCACCGTGATCAAGACGCTGGCGGTGTTTTTCGTGATCGCGGTGTATTACCTGACCGGGCTGGTGTAGCCGGATACTGCCGCTGGCAGCGCGCGCAGTAAAAGCTGCGCCGCGCCGTCTTGCCCAGGTGGCCGCGCAAAAAGGCGATCTTGCAGCGCGGGCAGATTTTTTTCGTGTGCGCCAGCCAGTGCTGCTTGAGCGTCCCTTCCTTTTTCCAGCCCAGAAAATCGAAACTGTACTCGCGCGCCTGCGCCACCAGTTCGCGCAGCTTGGCCGGCGGGATGTCTCCCACCGTCGAGAGCGGATGCACGCGCACGCGGAACAGCACCTCGTTCTTGATGATGTTACCCACGCCGGCAAAAATGGTCTGGTCGAGCAGGGCGTCGCAGGCCAGCAGGTCCGGCTGGGCGCGCAGCTTTTTCAGCGCCAGCGGCGCCGACCAGGCATCGTTCATGACATCGGCGCGCCAGTCGTATTCGCTGTCGAGGTCGTCGGAAATGGTCTTGACCGCGCAGGTATAAAAATGCAGCGCGCTGCCGTCGTCGAAAAACAGGCTCAGGCGCGGCTTGGCGCGGTCCGCCGCCTTGGTCTCGTTGATCAGGTAGGTGCCGAACATCAGGAGGTGGATCCGCAGCGCGCGGTCGGCCAGTTTGATCAGGAAATGCTTGCCGAAGCTGCGCAGCGCCAGCACCGGCTGGCCGGCCAGTTCGTCCATCGCCACATCCTTGCTGCTGCCTGCGGCGCGGACGATGGTGCGGCCTGCAAACGCTGCGACCTGCTCGCGCAGGATGACGATCGATGGTCCTTCGGGCATGGCGCTCTCCACGGTCAACGAGTCACCGAGTGTGCGCCATGCAATTTGCGCGGGCTGTACGCTGGTGCACCGATGGGCGGTGCGGCGTGCCGGAGCTTGACTGCTGGCCGGCCGGTGCCGGTGGGCAGGCCGCACCCGTGGCCATGCTTGTCGCAGTCTGGGAGCCGCCCGCGCTCAGGCTGCCGACTGCTCCCGGATGAACCGCGATTCGGCCGACCACATGGCGCAGGCGCGCGCCAGCAGCGTCGCTTCGGCGTCGGCCAGCACGCCGTCGGCGTCGGCAATCGCCCACATCGCGCGCAGCAGGCGGCGGCGCAGGTCCGGTTCGGTAATCTCGGCCAGCAGGCTGTCGATGGTGGCCGGCGCCAGCTCCACGTGGCCCTGCTTGACCGAACTGGTGAGCAAGTCGTGGCACAGGTCTTCCAGCAGGCCGTGGAATGTGTCGATGTCGATCTCGATGTGTTCGAGCAGGTGGCTGCGGTTCAGCGCGCGCAGTTCCGACGGCGCCAGTGCGCCATCGACCACCATGGCCAGGGCCACGATGCGGCCAGCGGCGCTGGCGCTGTTTGCTTCGTAATGTCGCATGATGTGCTCCTTTCGATGCGCCGGGCGCTTGCCCGGCATGATTCAGTCATTACTTTTTGCGGGTGGCATACAGGCTGGCGATCACGCTGCCGGCAATCAGCACCGCCACCACGGTCAGCGAGATGTGCACCGGGATGTGCAGCCACGGCAGCAGCAACATCTTCAGACCGATGAAGCACAGCACCAGGGCCAGGCCGTACTTGAGCAGGTGGAAGCGGTCGGCCACGTCTGCCAGCAGGAAGTACAGCGCCCGCAAGCCCAGGATCGCAAACATGTTCGACGTGAACACGATGAACGGATCGGACGTGATCGCGAAGATCGCCGGGATCGAATCGACCGCGAAGATCAGGTCGGTCACCTCGATCAGGATCAGCACCAGGAACAGCGTGGTCACGTAGCGCTTGCCATCCTTGCTGACGATGAACTTCTCGCCATGGTCGGCTTCCGACACCGGCAGCACCTTGCGCGCCCATTTCAGGACCGGGTTGTTTTTCACGTCCGGTTCGTCATCGACCGCCTTCAGCATTTTCAGACCCGTGAACAGCAGGAAGGCGCCGAACACGTACAGGATCCACTTGAACTCGCTGACCACCCAGGCGCCGGCCAGGATCATCACGGCCCGCATCACGATCGCACCGAGCACGCCATAGATCAGCACGCGGCGCTGGTACTCGGCCTTGACGCCGAATGCGGTAAAGATCAGCAGGAAGATGAAGACGTTATCGACCGACAGCGCTTTCTCGATCAGGTAGCCGGACAGGAACTCGAGCGACTTTTGCTCGGCGATTTCCGGACCCACCGTGCCCTTCAGGTACCACCACAGGCCGGCGTTGAACAGCAGCGCCAGGCTGAACCAGCCCAGCGACCAGGCGCCGGCTTCCTTGATCGATACCTTGTGCGCCTTGTTGCCGCCGAAGACCCACAGGTCCAGCGCCAGCATCAGCAGCACGAAGGCCACGAAGCCGGCCCACATGGGTCCCGTGGCAATGTTTTGCAGTTCCGTCATAACGGTCCTCCTTGCATGAATATAGATGTATGTTGTCGATAACCCGTAGCCATGATACGAGCGCACGATTGTTCGTACAATTCGAATATACTTTAGCGAATCATCGAATAATTCGATGTGATTAAGACCTGGAGGCAGCATGGCGACCGGATCGGCCCTCAACTACAAGCATTTGCGCTATTTCTGGATGGTGGCGCGCAGCGGCAGCATCGCCAAGGCGGCCGAGCAGCTGCACCTGACGCCGCAGTCGATTTCGGGGCAGCTGAGCGAGTTTGCCGACGCGCTGGGCGTGGAACTGTTTCGCCGCGTCGGGCGGCGGCTGGAACTGACCGACACCGGCAGCCGCGTGCTGCGCCACGCCGAAGATATTTTCAGCGCCGGCGATGCGCTACTCGACGTGGTGCGCGACCAGTCGGCCACCAAGGCGGGCAGCTTCCGGATCGGGGTGTCCGATTCGGTATCGAAGGCGGTCGCGTGCCGGCTGGTGGCGCCGGCGCTGTCGCTGGCCGAACCGACGCGGCTGATCTGCCGCGAGGGGCGTCTGGCGGCGCTGCTGGCCGACATGGCCATCCACCGGCTCGACATGATCATCGCCGACCGCCCCATGCCCAGCCACCTGAGCGTGCGCGGCTACAACCACCTGCTCGGCGAGAGCGAACTCGGGGTGTTTGCCGCACCGGCGCTGGCGAGCACGCTCACTGGCGATTTTCCCGGCTGCCTGAACCAGATGCCCTTGCTGCTGCCGGGCGAAGACTTCGCCGTGCGCGCCAAGCTGATGCAGTGGCTGCACACCCACGTGCCGCGCCTGCACGTGGTGGGGGAGTTCGACGACAGCGCCATGATCAAGGCCTTCGGCGCCTCGGGCGCGGGCCTGTTCTTCGCCCCGCTGGCGATCGCCGAAACCCTGACCGACACCACCGACCGCGCGTCCGGCATGGTACTGGTGGGAACCATCCCGGCGCTGCGCGAGCAGGTCTACGCGATCACGACCGAACGCCGCCTCAGCCATCCCGCCACGCAGGCGATCAGCCAGGCGGCGCGGCAGACGTTTACGTCGTAGCGGCTACCTGGGTATCGGAGACGGCAGAGGAAAGCTTGCGGACCGCCTTACCATTGGTTGACCGTGTGCGATGGGAAGATGAGGGATCCGAAATAACGGCATTGACGAACGGAATAAATTTCTCGAAAACTAAATGAACAACTTGCGGGGCGTCCGCGTTATCCTGTCAAAATAAATTACCAATGAGGTGCGCCGTCGTGAGGAAAGCAGCTTATATACTGGCCGCATGCGCTGCTGCGTGGCTGGCCTGGCAGGGAGTCCGCGAGTTTGCCCAACCACAGTCTGCTGCTGAATCAACCGCAGCTTTGCCAGCGGTTCGCCAGACGCCGCGCAACGCGCGGCCGCAGCCGGTTGCCCAGGCCTTGATCCCGCCCGCGCCTGCTGTAACATCGATTGAAGACCGGGTCCATGCATTAGCTGCTTCCGGCACCCCCGAGCAGTACCTTGAGGCATTCCGGTTCATCGAAAAATGTCTTCAGCTCGAGCGCGATAAAGAGCTGGCGAACACCGAGCTTCACATCACCAAAACAGACCATGGAGACGAGGTCACGCTGCAAACCACCATGGTCGACAGCCAGGACATCGCAAAAATACGGCAGTCGTGCGCGGGCATGAGTGGCAGAACCAGGATGGACCGGTTCCAGCTGCTCAACTACGCACTGGACCATCATGTGGCTGGAGCGATGGGCATTTATATCTCGCAAGGTCCGAACGGGGATCGCAATGCCGTGCAGGAGCGCCCCGCCGATCCGTTGGTCGCCGAATGGCGCAAGCACGCGCTGGAAAAACTAAAAGCCGGAATCGCATCAGGGGATGTCGACGTGATGTTGTCCTCCACCGTCGATTTTGCCTTGTTAAATGAAGAGCCCAGCCCGTCGGACCGTTATGCGATTGAACTTGCCGCCAACAAGATTATTGGCGAGATCAACCATGACGATGGCATCTTTCCGAGAGCGCAAATCCAGGAATTGTCCAAAGCGCTGAGCCAGCAGCAGCAAGACGATGCGCTGGCCCATGCGGAACAGATCTACCTGAACTGGAAGCGGCGGCAGCACGGATAGACGTTACCAACCGCGTCACAGCGCCTTCGAACACAGCCGGAAATCCGGGTCGTCCTCGTAAGGCCGGATCTGGAAGCCCAGGCTGGCCATCAGTTTCAGCATGCCGCTGTTCTTCACCAGCACCAGGCCGTTGAGTTCCTTCAATCCTTTATCGCGCGCGACGTCCATGATGGCCAGCATCAGCCGCGTGCCCAGGCCCTGGCCGCTGAAGCGGTCGTCGACCACCAGCGAGAATTCGCCGCTGCTGTCGTCGGGGTTGGCGATGTAGCGCGACACGCCCAGGATGCGCTCGGCCTCGACGAAGCCGCCGTCGGCGCCCGGCGTGCGCAGCGTCTGTACCGCCACCAGCGCCATTTCGCGGTCGTAGTCGATCAGCGTGTACTTGGCCAGCATCGGCACCGACAGCTCGCGCAGCGACGAGGCGAAGCGGTAGTAGCGCGATTTTTCCGACAGTCCGCGCACGAACTCCTGCAGCATGAAGGCGTCGTCCGGCTGCACCGGGCGCAGCGTGTACAAACCGCTGCCGCGCAGCGGCCATTGCTGGGTGTACGCGGCCGGGTAGGGCAGGATGGCCAGGTGGTCGTACTTGTGGGCGGACGGCGGCGCGGCGTCGATGACGATGCGCGCATCGACCGCCAGCGCGCCGTACTCGTCGACGATGAGCGGGTTGATATCGACTTCGCGCAGCTGCGGCAGCTCGCACACCATTTCAGACACGCGCAGCAAGATGTGTTCGATCGCCTCGCGCTGGGCCGGCGGCGCGCCGCGCCATTCGCCGAGCGTGTCGGCAGCGCGCACGCGGCCGATCAGGCGCTGCGCCAGGAACTGGTTGAGCGGCGGCAGCTCGGTGGCGCGGTCGGCGATCAGTTCGATCATGGTGCCGCCGGCGCCAAAGCTGATTGCCGGTCCGAACAGGCGGTCGGTGGCGACACCGATGTACAGCTCGCGGCCATGGCGCTTGCCGGCCATCTTTTGCAGCGTGATGCCGTTGATCGCAGCGTCCGGGCGCAGGCGGCGCACGGTGGCCAGCATGTCGTCGTAGGTGTCGCGCACGCCGGCGGCGGTCAGCACGTTCAGCGCCACGCCTTGCACGTCCGATTTATGCACGATGTCGGGCGAATCGATCTTCATCGCCACCGGGTAGCCGAGCTGGCTGGCGATCAGCACCGCCTCGGTGGCGCTGCGCGCCAGCATGGTGGGCGTGATCGGGATGTGGAAGGCCGCCAGCAGCGCCTTCGACTCCATCTCGGTCAGCACCTTGCGCCGTTCGGCCAGCACGCTCTCGATCAGCAGGCGGGCGCCATCGAGGTCGGGGTCGGCCAGCTGCGACAGCGGCGGCGGGGTCTGGTGCAGCAGCTGCTGGTTCTGGTAGAACGAGGCGATATTGGAAAAGCCGTCAACCGCCGCCTCCGGTGTGCGGAAGGTGGCCAGGCCGGCCGTGTTGATCACCTGGCGCGCTTCGAGCACCTGGCTGTCGCCCATCCAGCAGGTCAGCAGCGGCTTGCCCAGGCCCGCGTTGAGGGCGCTGACGGCGCGCGCGACGCCGGCCGGGTCGCCGCCGAGCTTGGGCGAGTAGATCACCAGGATGCCGTCCACCTGGCTGTCGCGCGCGCAGGCCAGCACCGCTGCGCGGTAGGCGTCGGCACTGGCGTCCTCGCCGAGGTCGAGCAGGCTGGAGAGCGTCGCGTGCTCCGGCACCAGCGGCCGCAGCGCATCGACGCTGGTGGTGGACAGGTGCGCCAGCTGCAGGCCCAGCTCGTGGATCCAGTCGGCTGCCAGCACGCCGGGACCGCCCCCGTTGGTGACCACCGCCAGGCGCGGGCCCACGGGCCGGTAGCGCGAGGCCAGGCACTTGGCCGCCGAGAACAGCTGCACGAAGGACTTCACGCGGACCGCGCCGGTGCGGCGCAGCGCCGCATCGAACACCACGTCGCTGAGCACCATGGCGCCCGAGTGGGTCAGTGCCGCCTGCGAAGCGGCCGTGGCGTTGCCGGCCTTGAGCACGATCACCGGCTTGGTGTTGGCCGCGCCGCGCAAGGCGGACAAAAAGCGCCGCGCATGGGTCAGGCCTTCCATGCAGATGACGATGCTGTGGGTGGCCGGATCGGTGGCCAGGAAGTCCAGCGTCTGCGCCAGGTCCACCGCCGTATTGGGGCCGAGCGACACGACAGCCGATAAACCCACGGCGTTCTTGTCGGCCCAGTCGAGAATGGCGGTGGTGAGCGCGCCCGATTGCGAAATCAGCGCCAGGCTGCCGGGCCGCGCCAGCGGACCGGCCACGCTGACGTTCAGGTGCAGGCGCGGGCGCTGGTAGCCGAGGCAGTTGGGGCCGAGCAGGTGGATCTCGTGGCGCCTGGCGATGGCCACCAGCGCAGTCGCCAGCGCCGGCTCGACGCTCGACGACAGGATCAGCGCCGCCCGGCACTGGATGCGGCCCGCCACTTCGAGCGCGAACGTGAGCTGGTCGTGCGGCAGCGCGATCACGGCCAGGTCGGCGCGCGACTGCGCCAAGTCGGCCAGCGTACCGCTCATGCCAATGTCGAGATAGCTGACCGGACCGGTGAAGCCGCCTTGCTCGAGCTGCGCGCGGATGCTGCGTCCATAGGTCGTCTGGCTGTCCGGCTGGTCCTCGCGGCCGGCAAAGACGACGATGGACCGGGGGGCGAACAGCGGGGTAAGGTAGTGGGTATCCATGCGGCGATGATAGCGCATAAATTCGCGCGCCAAGCGCCAACGGCGGCGACGAAAAAAAGCCACCCCCGGGGTGGCAAAGGCGCTGCGGAGAGGGACTGCCGTAATTATTTCGGCATCAGCACGGTGTCGATCACGTGGATCACGCCATTGTCGGCGGCGATGTCGGTCTTGGTGACGTGGGCCTTGTCGACCATCACTGCGTCACCCTTGACGGCGACCTTGACCGAGGCGCCTTCCACCGTCTTGACGTTGCCCGGCTTGACATCGGCAGCCATCACCTTGCCCGGCACCACGTGGTAGGTCAGCACCTTGGTCAGGGCGGCCTTGTCCTTCAGCAGTGCGTCCAGCTTGGCTTTGGGGATCTTGGCGAACGCCGCATCGGTCGGGGCGAACACGGTGAACGGGCCCGGTCCCTTGAGGGTGCTTTCCAGGCCGGCTGCCTGCACTGCCGTGACCAGGGTGTTGAAGGAACCGGCCGCCTTTGCGGTATCGACGATGTCGGCTGCCTGGGCGGCGCCGAAGGCCATGGTGAACGCTGCTGCCATCAAAAATTTCTTCATTGTCCTGCTCCTCGGAGTCATGGTTGAACCGGCGTATGAACCGGCATGTGTGTCAATTTAACCATCGAAACGCCGTGTGTATACCGTGCTCTGCTAGGGTGTGCGTGAAGGGCGGTTCAAATTCGGTTCAGCTGCCACGAGATGCATGCTATTGCTGATGGGAAAACTGCGCGGTTTCGTTTAGACTGTGTGGTTGATCGCGTGGGCGTTTAACGTTTTTCGGAGAAAGTCATGGCAAGTGCAGCAGTTACGTTTGAGGCGGTTGCGGCAGCTGCCGCCGGTGTGCAGGCCAGCGGCCAACCGGTCACCATCGAGGCGGTCAGCGCAGCGCTGGATGCACCGGCGACCATTGCCGTGCACCAGCACCTGGCCGCCTGGCGCAGCACGCAGCCGCCAGCGCCCGTGCCGGCGCCCGAGCTGCCGGCCGACGTGCTTGCCGCGCTGACCGGCTGGGCCAGGCGATATGCGGACGAGGCGGGCGCCGCCAGCCGCGCCGGGCTGGCGCAAACCAGCAGCGACCTCGACGCCTTGCTCGACGCCAGCGCCGGGCTGGAAGCTGAGCGCGACGCCGTGACGGCCGCCCGCGACGAGGCGCTCGAGATCCTGGCCGAGCGCGATGAAACGATCGAGCGCCTGCAGGCCGAGCTGCGCAACGCGCGCCAGATCGCCACCGACGCCCTGGTGGGCAAGGCCAAGGACCAACTGGCCATCGAAGGCAAGGACAGCCAGCTGGCCGACCTGCGCCAGCAGCTGGAACGCAACGTGGCCGCCGCCGCCGCCGATTCCGACCGCCGCCTGGCCGCTGAAATGGAACTGGTCGGCGCCATCACTGCACGCGACAACTTCGCCGCCGAGATCCAGGAACTGCGGGCGCGCCTCGATGCGCGCCAGGTGCGTGGCGCGGGCTGACAGCCTGACAGCGCACCGCAAGGCCAAGATAACTCGCGCCATCAGCCTGGCAGCGCAACGCGACGACGAGACAACGCGAGCCGGCAGCCTGGCAGCGCACCGCGAAGAGGAGATAACGCGCGCCAGCAGCCTGGCAGCGCCCGGCACGGACCAGCCTCGTGGCGTGCCTGTGCCACCACATCACGCCTGCGTGCGGCAGGACGCACAGGCGGGCAGTTGGCGGATGCGTCCGCGCGCCGAACCATGGTCAAATCGCCGTACTCAATCGATACGGGAGCGACCATGAAACACACACTGAAAGTTGGCGACAAGGTGCAATGGACGTCGTCGCAGGGCACGGTGCACGGCACCATCAAGAAAAAGCTGACAGCGCCGACCGACATCAAGGGCCATCACGTGGCGGCCTCGGCCGAACATCCCGAGTACCTGGTGGTCAGCGACAAGACCGGCGCCGAAGCAGCGCACAAGGCCGATGCGCTGAAAAAGGCGTAACCGCCACCGTCGGCCGCTGGCCTGCTGCAGCCGCGGACACTACAGGGCGCCGGCAGCTCAGCCGGCGACCGGGGCCGCGCACTTGCCGGCCCGCCGGCACCGCTCCGAGCAATACCGCACCTGCGCCCAGTCGCGTTCCCATTTCTTGCGCCACGTAAAAGGCAACTGGCAGTGCGCGCACAGCTTGGTCGGCAAATCGGATTTCTTGCGCATCTTGACCATGGCGGGCTCCGGGTCTAGCCGAGTTCTTTTTCCAGGAATTGTTCGAGCCCTTCGAGCGACTTGCCCTTGGTTTCCGGTAAGCAGGTCGCAACGAACATCAGCGACATCACGTTAATGCCGGCGAATACGAAGAACGTCGAGCTGCCGAACTGCGCCATGGCGATCGGGAACAGCAGCGCCACCAGGCCGTTGAACACCCACTGGCACGCCACGGCGGTGCCGGTCAGCAAGCCCCGCACGTGCATCGGGAACAGTTCCGACATCAGCAGCCAGTACACGGGCGAGATCAGCATCTGCATGAACAGCAGGAAGCACAGGATGCACGCCAGCGCCGCGTAGCTTTTCAACAGCCCCTCGGGCATCAGCAGCAGCACGGCGCCGAGCGCAGCCTGGGTGGTCACCACGAAGCCCAGGCCGGTCAGCAGCATCGGCCGGCGGCCGTGTTTGCCGATCAGCCAGATGCCGATGAAGGTGGCGATCAGCGCCACCACGCCATTGCCGATGGTGGCCGTCAGCGCGGCATTGGTGCCCAGGCCGGTCGATTTGAGGATAATCGGCGTGAAATACATGAAGGCATTGACACCGGTGAACTGGGCCACGAAGCCGAGCCCGATGCCGATCAACAGCAGCTTGCGGATCCACGGCGTACCCATCACGGCCGACCAGCCGGCCTGGTCGCGGTCGATCTCGTTGAGCTTGACCATCTCGTCGAGCTCTTTTTCGATTTGCTTGTCGCTCGAACGGATTTTTTCCAGGACCGCGCGCGCTTCGTCCATCCGGTTCTTGCTGGCCAGCCAGCGCGGCGACGGCGGCACCATCAGCATGCCCAGTCCCAGCAGGACGGCGGGCACCGCCGCAATCGCCAGCATGTAGCGCCAGACATCGGGCGACCCGTAGAAATGGGCCAGCGCCGCATTGAGGATGTAGGCGATCAACTGGCCGCTGACGATCATCAGCTCGTTCTGGCTGACCAGCCGGGCGCGCCGGCTGGGGCCGGCCATCTCGGCGATAAAGACCGGCACCGTGGACGAGGCGCCGCCGACTGCCAGCCCGAGCACGAAGCGCATCACGGCCATGACCGCGACCGATGGCGCAAACGTCGTGCCCAGCACGCCGATCAGGAACACCAGCGACAAGCCCATCAGCGTGGTGCGGCGGCCGTACCGGTCGGACAGCTTGCCGGCCATCAGCGAACCGATGGCAGCGCCAAACACCAGCGCCGACGTTACCACGCCGTCGGTAAACGGCGTCAGGCCCAGTCCGCCCTGGTCCAGCGGCGCGCTCATGAAGGGCAGGGCGCCCGAAATCACGCCGGTGTCGTAACCGAAGGCCAGCGCGCCCATGGTGGCGGCAATGGCCACCTTGAAGACGAAGCGGCTTTCTTTGGTGTCCGGCGGCGACGCAGTGGCGGCCGGTGCTGAAGGGGGCGGCATGGGGGATCCTGGCAGTTCTTGAAATTTGTCACATGCACAATAAAAGAAAAGGCCACGGATGTAAGTGCGGTAGCGGACATAGCAGGGATGAACCTGGTTTTGGTGTACGGCCGCGCGCTATCGGAGTTCCTTTTGATAAAAAAACTGGATTATAGTTGCGAGAGTTTTAACGAGGAGACCCTCATGAAATCCGCAGTCAAGACCATCATGCTGTCGATCGCCGCCGTGACAGCCTTGTGCACGAGCCAGGTGGCATCCGCCGCCACCTATACTTACGAATTCACCTGGTCGGGCGACAATCCGTACGGTGCGCCGCCGGCGCAGCCCAGCACGGCCAGGGCGTTTGCGACCGTGGTCGTCGACATGCCATCTGTCGATGGCCTGTTCAGCATGGACCGCATAAAAAGTCTTTCGATGACCGTGCAGGGCACCAGGACCGGCGACGGCCTCTATACCAAGTCCGACTACCACGATTTTTACGTGGCCTACCGCCAGGCGCCGGTGCTGGAGTTCCAGCAGCGCTACGAGCTGTCGAGCTTTGAAGTCTACGGCGTGGCATTCTTCTCGAACGGCAGGGGCGCGCCGAACAACGTTGCCATCGATACCATGGTCAGCGGGCCGTCCGGCGCGCTCGGCGACATGCTGTACCTGACCTCCGAACACGTGACCTGGACCGGCCGCGTCGCCCCGGTGCCGGAACCGGAAACCTATGCCATGCTGATGGCCGGGCTGGGACTGATCGCGTATGCCGCGCGCAAGCGCCGTGGTGGCGCTGCCTGAAAGGCACTGCTTCCCGGTGCTCGGGTACCGATTCGCACAAACAAAAACGCCACCCGAAGGTGGCGTTTGGCAATTCTTGGTGGCCCGGGGCGGAATCGAACCACCGACACAAGGATTTTCAATCCTCTGCTCTACCAACTGAGCTACCAGGCCAAGGACCAGAATTATAGCAGGCTGCCAAAAAAGCGCAAGCGTCAATTTCTGTTGCGGACAAACGCTATAATGGCCCAATGAATAAATCCACGTCCCCGTCCGCCTCCGCGCTGTGCGCCGAGATTTGCATCGTCGGCAATGGTGCGATTGCCAAGACCACGGCGCTGGGCCTGGCGAATGCCGGCCTCCAGGTGATACTGCTGGGGCCAGCGGCGTCGCCCGCCTCGTCGATCCCGTCGATCTCGCCCACGCCGGCAGCGCCGGACGCAGGCTGGGACGTGCGCGTGTATGCGCTCAATCATACGGCGCAGCGGCTGCTGGCGTCGCTGAAGGTGTGGGGCGCACTCGATGCGGCGCGCGTGACGCCGGTCGATGCGATGCTGGTCCATGGGGACGGCCCCCGCCCAGGGGGCCTGGCGTTCGACGCCTACGGCGCCCATGCCGATACCCTGGCCTGGATACTGGAAGAGCGCAACCTGAACCAGGCGCTCGACGCGGCGCTGCGCTTCGCGCAGAACGTCACCGTCGTCGGCGGCCGCGCCACCGGTCTGCAGCGCGGCGACGAGCACGCCACCGTGACCCTGGCCGATGGCAGCAGTATCGCGGCGCAGCTGGTGGTGGGCGCCGATGGCGCCGAGTCGTGGGTGCGCGGTCAGTGCGATATCGGTCTCGATTACCGCAGCTACGGCCAGCGCGGCGTGGTCGCCAATTTTGCCTGCGAAAAGCCGCACCATGGCGCCGCGCATCAGTGGTTCACGGGCGAAGAGGGCATTGTCGCGCTGCTGCCGCTGGCCGGCAACCAGGTCTCGCTGGTATGGTCGGCGCCCGAGGCGCTGGCCGATACGCTGCGCGCCGAATCGGCGCAGCAGATTGCCGACCGCCTGGCCGTCTACGCGGCCGACAAGCTCGGTGCGCTCACACCGTTGCAACCGGAACTGGTGCGCGATTTCCCGCTGCGCCTGATCCGGCCGCACACCATGACCGCGCCGCGCGTGGCGCTGGTCGGCGACGCCGCCCACGTGGTGCACCCGATGGCCGGCCACGGCATGAACCTGGGCTTCGGCGACGTCGCCCAGCTGGTCGAGACACTGGCCGGGCGCGAGCCGCAGCGCGGCGTCGGCGATGCGCGCGTGCTGGCCCGTTACGAACGCGCGCGCAAGGAAGACGTGCTGCTCATGCAGGTCACCACCGACGGCCTGGCGCGCCTGTTCGGCGCCGGCGCCGAGCCGCTGCGCGTGGTGCGCAACCTCGGCATGGATTTGCTCGACAAGATACCGGCGCTCAAGCGCCGCCTGATTTCGCACGCCATGGGCAAGTGATTGTCCTGAAGTGATTGTTCTGATCGATTGGAGAAGTGATGAGAAAGAGTAAGCTGGCCCTGGTAGTGTTGTCGGTGTTGCTGGCCTCGTGCGGCAACGCGCAGGACGCGCAGAAGGCGCCGTCGGAGGAAGCGATCCGCAAGCTGGTCGAGCCGCGCCTGGGCGAGGGCGTCAAAGTCGATTCGGTGAAAGCCACGCCGTACAGCGGCCTGTATGAAATCCGCATGGGCAACGACATCCTGTACACGGACAAAACCGGCACCTATGTGTTCAACGGCCATATCTTCAACCTCACCAACGGCGTCGATCTCACGCGCGAACGCATCGACGAGCTGACCCGCGTGAAGTTTTCCGATCTGCCGCTCGACAAGGCGCTCAAGACCGTCAAGGGCAACGGCGCGCGCGTGATCGCCGTGTTCGAGGACCCGAACTGCGGCTACTGCAAGCAGTTCCGCAAGACCACGCTGACCGAGATCGACAACGTCACCGTGTACACCTTCCTGTACAACATCCTGCGCGAAGACTCGTTTACCAAGTCGGCCGGGGTCTGGTGCGCGTCCGACCGCAACAAGGCCTGGGACGACTGGATGGTGAACGGCAAGCTGCCGCCGGCAGCGCCGGCATCGTGCACCACGCCGAACCAGGAAATCGTCGCGCTGGGCCGCAAGCTCGGCGTCAGCGGCACCCCGACCATCATCTTTACCGACGGTTCGCGCCTGCCCGGCGCGGTCGATACCCGGACCCTGGAAGCGAAGTTCGCCAAATTAAAATAACCGTGCAGCCACTGTCCGTCCTCCGGGAGATTCTCACATGATCACATTGAACATCAACGGCAAGGACGTACAAGTCGATGCCGATCCATCGACGCCGGTACTGTGGGCGCTGCGCGATAACCTGAACATGACCGGCACCAAGTTCGGCTGCGGCGCGGCGCTGTGCGGCGCCTGCACCGTGCACCTGGCCGGCGAGCCGGTGCGCTCGTGCGTGCTGCCGATTTCGGCTGCCGCGGGCCAGCCGATCACCACCATCGAGGCCATGGCCTCCGACAAGATCGGCAAGGCCGTGCAGGATGCCTGGGTCAAGCTCGACGTGCCGCAGTGCGGCTATTGCCAGAGCGGGCAGATCATGAGCGCGACCGCGCTGCTGCGCACCAATAAAAAGCCGAGCGACGCCGATATCGACAACGCCATGAGCGGCAATATCTGCCGCTGCGGCACCTACCAACGCATCCGCGCCGCCATCAAGGACGCCGCCAGCACCATCGCCTGAGGGGACACGCATGCGTACAGAATGGATCGACAGCGACAGCATGGCGGCTGCACTGGCCACGGCGCAGGCGTCAGCGCCGGCTGGCGTCTCGCGCCGCGGCTTCATGAAGACCGGCGCTGCGGCCGGCACTGGCCTGGTGCTGGGCTTTTTCATGCCCGGCGCCGGCCGTTTCGCCAGCGCCCAGCAGGCGCCCGCCAAGGTGGTGGAACCGAACGCCTTCCTGCACATCGCCCCGGACAACACGGTGACGGTGCAGGTCAACCGGCTGGAATTCGGCCAGGGCGTGCAGACGGCAATGCCGATGCTGATCGCCGAGGAACTCGACGCCGACTGGACCAAGGTCCATGGCGCGCTGGCGCCGGCCGGCGAGCAGTACAAGGATCCGGCGTTCGGCATCCAGATCACCGGCGGCTCGGGCAGCATCGCCCATTCGTACACGCAGTACCGCGAAATCGGCGCCAAGGCGCGCGCCATGCTGGTGGCCGCCGCGGCCGAACAATGGAACGTGGCGCCGGCCCAGGTCAAGGCCGCCAACGGCGTGCTGACCGGCCCTGCCGGCCAGCGCGCCACCTTCGGCGCCATGGCCGATGCCGCCATGCGGCAGCCGGTGCCGGCCACGGTCACGCTCAAGGACCCGAACGATTTTAAACTGATCGGCAAGCCGGTCGGGCGCCTGGATGCCCGCCGCAAGGCCACCGGTACCCAGCAGTTCGGCATGGACTTCAAGGCGCCCGACAGCAAGGTCGCCCTGGTGGCGCGTCCGCCCGTGTTCGGCGCCAGGGTGGGCAAGCTCGACGCCAGCAAGGCCCAGGCGGTCAAGGGCGTGCTGGCCGTGCTGGAAGTGCAGACCGACCGTGGCGGCAGCGGCGTGGTGGTGGTGGCCGACGGCTACTGGCCGGCCAAGATGGGCCGCGATGCGCTGGTCATCGACTGGGATGCCAGCGCGGTGGAAAAGGTCAGCAGCGCGCAGCAGCTGGCAGACTTCAAGGCGCTGGCGCAACAGCCGGGCGTCCCGGCGCGCCGTGCAGACACCGCGAAGCTGGCGACCGCACCGAAAAAAATCCACGCCGTCTATGAATTCCCCTACCTGGCGCACGCGCCGATGGAGCCGCTCAACTGCGTGGTCGATCTGCACGCGGACGGCTGCACCGTGTGGGCCGGCAGCCAGTTCCAGACCGTGGACCAGGGCGCGATTGCCGCCACGGCCGGCCTGAAACCGGAGCAGGTGGTGCTGAACACGATGACGGCCGGCGGCGGTTTCGGCCGCCGCGGCGTGCCCACGTCCGACTACCTGGTCGAAGCAGTCAACGTCGCCAAGGTGTGGCGCGCGGCCGGCAGGACCGAGCCGGTCAAGGTGGTGTGGAGCCGCGAGGACGATATCAAGGGCGGTTACTACCGGCCGTCGCACGTGCACCGCGCCGACATCGGTCTCGACGCGAACGGCCATATCGTCGCCTGGGACCACGTGATCGTCGGCCAGTCGATTGCTGCCGGCACCATGTTCGAAGGCATGATGATCAAGAACGGCGTCGATGCCACCATGGTCGAAGGCATGGGCGAGCCGTACGACGTGCCGCTCAACCTGAGCGCCCACATCGCCAAGGCCAATGTGCCGGTGCTGTGGTGGCGCTCGGTCGGCTCCACCCACACCGCCTACGTGATGGAGACGCTGATCGACGAGGCCGCGCATGCGGCCAGGATGGACCCGGTGGCCTACCGCAAGAAGATCATCGGTAAAAAAGGCCGGCGCCACCTTGCCGCGCTGGACCTGGCCGTGGCCAAATCGGGCTACGGCAAGAAGACGCTGCCCAAGGGCCAGGCCTGGGGCGTGGCCGTGCACGAATCGTTCAACACCGTGGTCGCCTACGTGGTGGTGGCGTCGGTCAAAGATGGCGCGCCGAAGCTGCACAAGGTGACGGCCGGCGTGCATTGCAACACTGCCGTCAACCCGCTCACGATCGAGGCGCAGGTGCAGGGCGCAGCGCTGATGGGCCTGGGCATGACCGTGCCCGGCGCCGCCATCACGCTCAAGGACGGCGTGGTCGAGCAGCAGAACTTCAGCGATTACGCGGTCGCGCGCATGACCGACATGCCGATCATCGAGGTCCACATCGTGCCGTCCACCGAGGCGCCGACCGGCATGGGCGAGCCGGGTTTGCCGCCGCTGGCGCCGGCGTTTGCCAACGCGCTGTTCCAGCTCACCGGCAAGCGCCTGCGCAAGCTGCCGTTCGACCTGGCGTCGGCGTAAGTCGGCATGGCGCTGACCGGTATCCTGCTGGCGGCCGGGCGCGGCAAGCGCTTCGACCCGTCCGGGGTGGAAAACAAGCTGCTGCAGCGCGTCGCCGGGGAGCCGGTGGTGGCGGCCAGCGCGCGCAATATGCTGGCCGCGCTGCCGCGCGTGCTGGCCGTGGTGCGGCCCGGCGACGATCGCGTGGCCGTGCTGCTGGGTCGCCTGGGCTGCGAAGTGCGCGTGTGTGCAGACGCCGACCTGGGCATGGGCGAATCGTTGGTCACGGCCATCGACTACACGCGCGGCGCCGAGGGCTGGCTGATCGGCCTGGGCGACATGCCTTGGGTGCGGCCCGCCACCATGCGCGCGCTCGCTGCCGCCATCGAGGACGGGGCCAACATCGCCGCGCCCGTGTACCAGGGCCGGCGCGGCAACCCGGTGGCGTTCAGCGCCTACCATTTACCATTGCTGCTGGCGCTCGACGGCGACCAGGGCGCGCGTGCCATCGTCCATAGCCACCCGGTGCACGAGGTGGCCGTGGACGACGACGGCGTGGTGCGCGACATCGACACCCGCGCCGATTTGACCGACTAAACCATCAGGACTGCGATGAAGAAAACCAGCAAAATCCCGGCCATTACCTACACCATCGTCGGCCACGACCTGGCGGCCCACCTGTTCCATGTGACCGTGACCGTGGCGGCACCGTCCGATACGGGGCAGGTGTTCGCGCTGCCGGCCTGGATACCCGGCAGTTACATGATCCGCGAATTTTCGCGCAACATCGTGCGCATCCGCGCCGAGTCCGACGGCGAGCCGGTGGCGCTGACCAAGCTCGACAAGCACAGCTGGCAGGCGGCGCCGCTGAAAAATCGTGCGGCGTCGCTCACGCTGCATTACGAAGTCTATGCCTGGGACCTGTCGGTGCGCGCTGCCCACCTGGACCGGAACCATGCGTTTTTCAACGGCACCAGCGTGTTCCTGCGCGTGCTGGGCCAGGAAGACACGCCGCACGTGGTCGACATCCTGCGCCCGGCCGATGCGGCAGCCGGTACCTGGCGCGTGGCCACCGCGCTGCCGGAACTGAAGGCCAAGCGCTATGGCTACGGCACCTATGTCGCTGCCAACTACGACGAACTGATCGATCACCCGGTGGAGCAGGGCGACTTCGCGCTGGCCAGCTTCAAGGCGCACGGCGTGCCGCACGACGTGGTGATCACCGGCCGCGTGCCCAACCTCGACCTGGCGCGCCTGTGCCGGGACCTGAAGCGCATCTGCGAAACCCAGATCGCCTTGTTCGAGCCGAAAACCAAAAAGGCGCCGATGGACCGCTATGTGTTCATGACCATGGCGGTCGGCGACGGCTACGGCGGCCTCGAACACCGGGCCTCCACCGCCCTGATCTGCAACCGCAGCGACCTGCCCACCACGGCCGCTGCCAACGGCGACATCGGCGACGGCTACCTGCAATACCTGGGCCTGTGCAGCCACGAGTATTTCCACACCTGGAACGTCAAGCGCATCAAGCCGGCCGCGTTCGCGCCGTACAACCTGCAGGTGGAAAACTATTCGCCGCTGCTGTGGCTATTCGAAGGGTTCACCAGCTACTACGACGACCTGATGCTGGTGCGCAGCGGCCTGATCGCCGAACCGGCGTATTTCAAACTGCTGGGCAAGACCATCGGCAGCGTGTTGCGCGGCAGCGGCCGCACCAAGCAAAGCGTGGCCGAATCGAGTTTCGACGCCTGGGGCAAGTACTACCGCCAGGATGAAAATGCGCCGAACGCCATCATCAGCTACTACACCAAGGGCGCGCTGATCGCGCTGGCGCTCGACCTCAGCATCCGCGCCAAGACCGGCGGCAAGCAGTCGCTCGACGATGTGATGCGCACCTTGTGGCAGCGCTATGGCCGCGACTTTTACCACGGCGGCGGCCGCGGTGTGACGCCGGCCGAGGTCGAGGCGCTGTTCGACGAGATCAGTGGCGGGCGCTTCAAGCCCTTCTTCGACAAGTACATCCGCGGCACCGAAGATGTCCCGCTGGCCAAGCTGCTGGCGCCGTTCGGCGTCAAATATGCGGACGAGCGCAAGTCGTCCAAGCCCAGCCTGGACGCCAACCTGGGCCGCGACGGCAACGACTGCAAGCTCAGCGTTGTGCACGAAAACGGCGCCGCCCACCTGGCCGGCCTGTCGGCCGGCGACCTGCTGGTGGCAGTCGACGGCTTGCGCGTCACCGCCACCAACCTCGAGGCCCTGCTGGCCCGCTACACGGTCGGCAGCACGGTGCACGTCCATGCGTTCCGCCGCGACGAGCTGATGACCTTTGACGTCGTGCTGCAGGGCGAGCGCGTGCCGGGCATTACGCTGACGCCCGATCCGGCGGCAAAGAAATCGGCCGGTCCGTTGCGGCCGAGTGCGGCGCGGTGAGACGGGTATTGTCGTTTAGTCATTGCTGCTGAAGCGGATGCGGGACGCTAGCGCGCGCTGCCCCATCGATACCTCAAGCACGTCGTACCCGCGAAGGCGGGTACCCAATTGCTGCCAAGGTCGTCGCCTCATTGTGCAAATTAGGCCCCCGCCTTCGTGGGGGCGACGATAGGGCGTCCTGTTTTACCGGCGACATTTCGACCAGGCTATGCCACATTCCGGCATATTTACGCCATCCATCAGCTTAAAACGCCGTGTGCCTGCCCGAGAGCGGGCAATCTCGGTCGCAAGAACCTCACCCGCCAGTCCGACATGCTGCTATCATGCGAATAATTCTCATTCGCTAAATGAAGCTCAGCATGGCTACTGCCCCGATTTCCCGCCGCGACATCGTCTCGCGTGCGCTCGCTGCCGTCGTCGGCGGCTATGCCTTCACCTGGGGCCTGGTGGCTTTCATCATGGCCGGGATGGTCGCTGCCGACATGGAGTTTCATGATGCCGAACACCTGTCTGCCATCATCGGCTTCCTGGCATTTCTGGTCATATTCGTGACGGCGTTCGGTGCCCGCCGCATCGGCCGCCTGTGGCTGGTGCTGGCCGGTGGCGCTGCCATCATGACCGCGGCGGCCACCCTGATCCAGAACCAGGTCGCATAAAAAGTCACATATAGAAGTCACTATCAGTCGTCATCCATTTACGGAGTTGTTCGATGCTGCAGAATTTCAGACAGTCGATGGCCTGGGTCCATACCTGGTTCGGACTGGCCCTCGGGTTCATCCTGATCGTCGTATTTTTCTTCGGTTCGCTGTCCGTGTTCGACCGCGAGATCGACCGCTGGGCCATCCCCGCATCGCGCTTCGCGCCGCAGCCGATGCCGTCGTTCGACCAGCTGATGCGTCCCGTGTTCGAGGACATGCAGCCGCTGCCCGATGCGCGCGCGCTGACCGCGCCGCTGGTCAACGGTCCGCTGCCTGAGCATTTCGACAAGGTGCGCAGCTGGTCTGCCTACACCACCCACCGCGACCCGGTGCTCACGCTGTACGCCGGCTACGAGGTACCGAACGCCAAGGATCCGGAAACCCTGATCTACGCCCAGCGCACCGTCGATCCGCGCACCGGGGCAGCCTTGCCGGACGACCGCCTCAAGGTCGGCAGCGGCTTTTTCTACCCGCTGCACTACAGCCTCACGCTGAACTGGAAAAACCTCGGCTACTGGATCGTCGGTTTTGCTGCGCTGATGATGCTGGTCGCGCTGGTTACCGGCGTGGTCATGCACCGCAAGATCTTCCGCGAGCTGTTTACCTTCCGTCCCCAAAAGACCACCCAGCGCAGCATGCTCGATCTGCACAACCTGACCGGCGTGGTCGCGCTGCCGTTCCACTTCTTCTTTGCGTTTACCGGCCTGGTGATCTTTGCCGCCATCTATTTCCCGGTCGGCCACACCCAGCTGCAGGCGCTGCACGACCAGCACGAGCAGCACGAGGCGCTGGAAACGGGGCTGCCGCACGACCCGGCCGGGGTACCTGCCAGGATGGCATCGGTGGACGCCATGGTGAAAGAGGCCCAACGCCGCTGGGCCGAAAAAGGCATGGCAGGCGACGTCGGTTTCCTCAACATCCAGCACGTGGGCGACGCCAACGCCTATGTCAGCATCTACCGCGCCGGCACCGACCGCATCGCGCTGACCGGCGAAGGGATCCACTTCAAGGCGTCGACCGGCACCGTGCTGCGCGAAGATCCGGCGCCGACCGCTGTCGGCCGCCTCAACGAATTCCTCACCGGCCTGCACCTGCAGCACTTCCGCCACTGGCTGCTGCGCTGGCTGTACGTGCTCGGGGGCCTGCTCGGCTGCGCCTGCATCGCCACCGGCTTCCTGTTCTTCGTCGAAAAGCGCAAGCGCCAGCACGCCAAGCAAGGCAGCAGCGGGGCGCGCATCGTCGATGCGCTGGGCGTGACCACGCTTACCGGCATGATGATCGCGGCGCTCGGCATCCTGATCGCCAACCGCCTGCTGCCGGACGTGATGCCGGCCGGCTGGCCGCTGCGCGGTGACATGGAACAGTACTGCTTCTGGGGCGCCTGGCTGCTGGCGATGCTGCACGCGTTCTGGCGCACGGCGCCGGTGGCCGAGGGCCGTATCGCCCCGGCCTGGCGCGAGCAATGCCTGGCGATCGCGCTGCTGGGCGTGGCCGCGCCGGTGCTGAACTGGGTCACCACCGGCGACCATTTGCTGCGCACCATCGGCGACGGCTACTGGCCGGTGGCCGGCGTCGACCTGTTCATGCTCGCGGGCGCGGCGCTGGCGGCATGGGCGGCGCGCCAGCTGCAACTGCGACAGGCGCGCGCCGGCAGCCCGATGTCAGTGAACCCCCCGGTGATGGAGGCAGGTCATGCCTGATGGATTGATGTTATTGCTGGCGCTGGCCGCCACCGTGATCGGCATGGGCTGGCTGGCCCTGTCGATGGACAACCACTGGCAGCAGGTGCGCGGCACTGCCGCCTGCCCGCCGGCCACGGCCCGCTCGCTGCGGATACTGGGCGCGCTGGCGCTGCTGGCGTCGCTGGTGCTGTGCCTGATGGTCGATGCAGCGTCGATGGCGTCGCTGGTCTGGGTGATGAGTGTGGCGTTGGCCACGGTGGTGGTGGCGTTGACGCTGACCTGGCGCGCCAGCGCCCTGGCGCCGCTGCTATGGTGGACCGGCCGCGCCTGAACCGGGCGGCCGGCGTGCGCGCTGCTGCCTAGTTGAACAGGCGCGCCAGCTCGGCGCCCGGGTCTTCCGCGCGCATGAACGCTTCGCCGACCAGGAAGGCGTGCACATTGGCTGCGCGCATGCGTTCGACGTCGGCCGCCACCATGATGCCGGACTCGGTGATCACCAGCTTGTCGGCGGGGATGCGGTCCAGCAGTCCCAGGGTATTTTCCAGCGACACCTCGAAGGTGCGCAGGTTGCGGTTGTTGATACCCAGCAGGCGCGTTTTCAGGCGCAGCGCGGCGGTCAGTTCGTCGCCGTCGTGGGTTTCCACCAGCACGCCCATGCCCAGCTCGTGGGCCACCGCTTCCATCTCCGCCATCAGGCCGTGATCGAGGGCCGAGACGATCAGGAGGATCGCATCGGCGCCCATCGCGCGCGCTTCGTAGATCTGGTAGATGTCGATCATGAAGTCCTTGCGCAGCACCGGCAGCGAGCACGCGGCGCGCGCCTGTTCCAGGTAGGCGCGCGAGCCCTGGAAGAACTGCTCGTCGGTCAGCACCGACAGGCAAGCCGAGCCGTTCTTTTCGTAGGTGCGGGCGATGTCGGCCGGGCGGAAGTCGGGGCGGATCACGCCTTTCGACGGCGACGCCTTCTTGATCTCGGTGATCACGCCGGCCTTGCCGGCATCGATCTTGGCGCGCAAGCTGGCCTCGAAACCGCGCAGGCCGGCGCGCAATGCGGTATCGGACTCGACCTCGTCGCGCAGGCTGGCCAGGCTGCGGTGACGTTTGGCGCTGGCCACTTCGTCGGCCTTTACGGCCAGGATCTTGTTGAGGATATCGGACATGGTTGACGCTCCCTTTCAGGTTGGATCGGATGACTGCCTGTGCGGCGGCGTTGTAACGGCAATGGTCTGCCGCCATGCTTGCGTACGGATCGGCTCACGCCGATGCACGGTTGCCCGCCGGCGCATGGTGGACCGGCGCCACCGGGCGGGGCAATGCGAAAGGGTCAGCGACCCTCCGCGGTGACGCCGCGCCGAGGTTAATCCCGGTTGGCCGCGCCCAGGTTCTGCGTGACCTGCACGAATTGCGCGACTTTTTTCAGCGCCTCGCCCGACGTGATCGCCGCGCGGGCGCGCTGCAGGCCGTCTTCGATCGAGCTGGCCACGCCGGCTGCGTACAGCGCGGTGCCGGCGTTGAGCGCGACGATGTCGAACGCCGGCCCCGGTTCGCCGCGCAGCGCTTCCATCATCTTCGCTTTCGAGTCGGCGGCGTCGGCCACTTTCAGGTTGCGGCTGGCGATCATCGGCAGGCCGAAGTCTTCCGGGTGGATTTCGTATTCGCGGATCTCGCCATCGACCAGTTCACCGATCATGGTGCCGGCGCCCAGCGACACTTCGTCCATGTTGTCGCGGCCATAGACCACGATCGCATGCTGGGCGCCGAGGCGCTGCAGCACCCGCACCTGGATCCCGACCAGGTCGGCGTGGAATACGCCCATCAGGATGTTGGGGGCGCCGGCCGGGTTGGTCAGCGGTCCCAGGATATTGAAGATCGAGCGCACGCCGAGTTCGCGGCGCACGGGCGCCACGTGGCGCATGGCCGCGTGGTGGTTGGGCGCGAACATGAAGCCGATGCCGGTCTGCGCGATCGATTGCGCGATCTGCTCCGGTTGCAGATTGATGTTGGCGCCGAGCGCCTCGATCACGTCCGCGCTGCCCGATGACGACGACACGCTGCGCCCGCCATGCTTGGCCACGCGCGCGCCGGCAGCGGCGGCCACGAACATGGCGGTGGTGGAGATATTGAAGGTGTGGGCGCCGTCGCCGCCGGTGCCGACGATGTCGAGCAGGCCGGTGGTGTCGGCCATCGGCACCTTGGTGGAAAATTCGCGCATGACCTGGGCGGCGGCGGCGATCTCGCCGATGGTTTCCTTTTTCACGCGCAGGCCCATGGTCAGGGCCGCCACCATGGTCGGCGACATCTCGCCGGACATGATCTGCCGGAACAGGTGCAGCATCTCGTCGTGGAAAATCTCGCGGTGTTCGATACAGCGCAGCAGTGCTTCTTGGTGGGTAATGGCCATGACTAGTCTCTCGATGATTGCGCCGGTGAGCTTTGCTTAACGAACCAGGAAGTTCTTCAGCAAGGCGTGGCCGTGTTCGGACAGGATCGACTCGGGGTGGAACTGCACGCCCTCGATGTCGTAATCCCTGTGCCGCACGCCCATGATTTCGCCGTCGTCGGTCCATGCCGTCACTTCGAGGCAGGCCGGCAGCGAGCTGCGCTCGATGGCCAGCGAGTGATAGCGGATTACCGTAAACGGCGAGGGCAGGTCCTTGAACACGCCCACGCCGGTATGGGCGATCAGAGAGGTTTTGCCATGCATGACCTGCTTGGCGCGGATCACCTTGCCGCCGAACGCTTCGCCGATGGCCTGGTGGCCGAGGCACACGCCGAGGATCGGCTTCTTGCCGGCGAAGTGCTTGAGCACCGCGACCGAAATGCCGGCCTGGGCCGGGTCTTTCGGGCCGGGCGAGATGCAGATGCGGTCGGGGTTCAGCGCTTCGATCTGTTCGAGCGTGATTTCGTCGTTGCGGTACACGCGCACATCTTCGCCCAGTTCGCCGAAGTACTGGACGATGTTGTAGGTGAAGGAGTCGTAGTTGTCGATCATCAGCAGCATGTCAGAACTCCCCGTCCAGGCCATCTTGTACTTGTTCGGCAGCGCGCAGCACGGCGCGCGCCTTGGCTTCGGTTTCCTGCCATTCCATTTCGGCGACCGAGTCGGCGACGATGCCGGCTGCAGCCTGCACGTACAACATGCCATCCTTGATCACGCCGGTGCGAATCGCAATCGCCACATCCATCTCGCCGCCGAACGACAGGTAGCCGCAGGCGCCGCCGTAGATGCCGCGCTTGGAAATTTCGAGCTCGTCGATCACTTCCATGGCGCGCACCTTCGGCGCGCCGGTGAGCGTACCGGCCGGGAAGGTGGCGCGCAGCACGTCCAGGTTCGACAGGCCTTTTTTCAGCTTGCCCTCGACGTTGGAGACGATGTGCTGCACGTGCGAGTATTTTTCGATCACCAGGCGGTCGGTGACCTTGACGCTGCCGGTGTCGGCAATGCGGCCCAGGTCATTGCGCGCCAGGTCGATCAGCATCACGTGTTCGGCGATCTCTTTCGGATCGGCCAGCAGCTCGGTCGCCAGTTCGGCGTCGCGCTCGGGCGTGGCGCCGCGCGGACGGGTGCCGGCGATCGGGCGCAGCGTGACCTTTTTTTCGCCGTCAGGCAGTGTTTCGTTGCGCACCAAAATTTCGGGCGACGCGCCGACGATCTGCATGTCGCCGAAATTGTAGAAGTACATATACGGCGACGGATTCAGCGAACGCAGCGCGCGGTACAGCGACAGCGGCGCATCGACGTAGGGCTTGCGCAGCCGCTGGCCGATCTGCACCTGCATCAGGTCGCCGGCCATCACGTATTCGTGGGCGCGGGCTACCGCCTTCAGATAATCTTCCTTGGCAAAGTCGCGCGTGATCTCGGTGCGCACCGAAGCACTGGTGACCGGTGCTTCCACGCCCCGGCGCAGCATCATGCGCAAGTCTTTCAGACGCTGGCGCGCCTTGCTGAACGACTCGGGCTGCGTGGTGTCGGCATACACGATCAGATACAGCTTGCCGGATAGGTTGTCGATCACCGCCAGTTCTTCGGTCACCATCAGCTGGATGTCGGGCAGGCCGAGGTCGTCCTTGGGGCGCTGCGGCGAATTGGCCAGGGTTTTCTCGATGTGGCGCACGGTGTCGTAGCCGAAGTAGCCGGCCAAGCCGCCGCAAAAGCGCGGCATGCCGGGGCGCACCGCGACCTTGAAACGCTGCTGATAGGTCTCGATGAAGTCGAGCGGGTTGCCGTCGTGGGTTTCGATGACGGCGCCGTTCTTGACGATCTCTGTGCGGTTGCCGAAGCTGCGCAGCACGGTGTTGGCCGGCAGGCCGATGAACGAGAAGCGGCCGAAGCGCTCGCCGCCCACCACCGATTCGAGCAGGAAGGTGTTCTTGCCGGTGTTCTGGGACTGGGCCAGTTTCAGGTACAGCGTGAGCGGGGTTTCGAGATCGGCAAATGCTTCCGCGATCAGCGGGATGCGGTTGTAGCCTTCGTTGGCCAGCGATTTGAATTCGAGTTCGGTCATCAAGGTTCTCCAGGGCGCCGCGCGGTCATGTGCATGAAAGGGGGCGGCGCTGATCAAAAAACCTGCCGTGCAGCGGTGCGCACGGCAGCAATACGGCTCGGGCGATCAGCCCTGCCAGGATTGCCAGCGTCGCCAAAGCCAGGCCTCAATCGAGGCAGCTTGGTTGACGGTGTGTTTTTTGGTGAGAGACATTGCGGTCAGTGGTTCAGGTCAGTGGTTCACTAAATAGGTGAAGCAGGCGTCGTTTGCGAGCGTATCAGCTCGGCTGCTTCCAGCAGCGAACCCACTATACCATCGGAATCAATATCCTGTACAGATACGCCGTGATTGTAACCGTACGGTACCGTCAGTACCGGGCAACCCGCAGCCCGGGCCGCTTGCGCGTCGTTCGACGAGTCGCCGATTGCCACCACCTGCGCCGGCTGCAGGCCGAAATCGGCGCACACGGTCAGCAACGGCAGCGGGTCCGGTTTCTTGCGCGCCAGCGAGTCGCCGCCGTACACGAGCGCGAAGAAACGGTCGAGGCCCTTCTGCGCCAGCAGCGGGGTGGTAAACGCGATCGGCTTGTTGGTCACGCAGGCCAGGCGCAGGCCGGCCGCTTGCATCGCCTGCAGGCCTGCCGTCACGCCCGGGTACACGGTGCTGTGCTGGCCGTTGATGGCCAGGTAGTGGCGCTGGTAGGCCTCCATCGCCACGTTGAAGCGCGCTTCCACCGGCGGCGACTGCGGCGCTTCGTTTAACTGCAGCGCCAGCACGGCGCGGATCAGGTTTTCCGACCCCTTACCCACCATCACCGCGATCTGCGCGCGCGTCACCGGCGGCAGGTCCAGCTCGGCCAGCATGGCGGCAAGCGCCACGTGGAAGTCGGGGAGGGTGTCGAGCATGGTGCCATCGAGGTCGATGATCGCTGCGCGGATGCCGGACAGCACGGTCATCTTATGCTCCAACCTTGGCCAGGTTGGCGCGCATGGCGTCGATCACGGCCTTGTAGTCGGGCTTGCCGAAGATGGCCGAGCCGGCCACGAAGGTGTCGGCGCCGGCAGCGGCGGCCTCGGCGATATTGTCGATCTTGATGCCGCCGTCGACTTCGAGCATGATGTCGCGGCCCGAGGCATCGATCAGGCGGCGCGCCTCGGCGATTTTCTTCAGCGCCTGCGGAATGAAGGACTGGCCGCCGAAGCCCGGATTGACCGACATGATCAGGATGATGTCGATCTTGTCCATCACGTGTTCGAGATAGCTGAGCGGCGTGGCCGGATTGAACACCAGGCCGGCCTTGCAGCCGTGGTCGCGGATCAGTTGCAGCGAGCGGTCGACGTGGTCCGACGCTTCCGGGTGGAAGGTGATGATGTTGGCGCCTGCCTTGGCGAAGTCGGGGATGATGCGGTCCACCGGCTTGACCATCAGGTGCACGTCGATCGGCACCTGCACGTGGGGACGGATCGCTTCGCACACCAGCGGACCGATGGTCAGGTTGGGAACATAATGGTTGTCCATCACGTCGAAGTGGATGATGTCGGCGCCTGCGGCGACGACGTTGCGCACTTCCTCGCCCAGGCGGGCGAAATCGGCGGACAGGATGCTGGGAGCGATGCGGTATTGGGTCATGACAGGGGCCGGGGGCGGGCGTAAAAAAGATCCGTCATTTTACGCCGGTCGCGGCCGCTGTGCCGATTTGGCGGCACAGCACGGCAATTACGGGATTTCTCCCACGTCCTCCTTGCATGCGGTGACGATTTGCGGTGCAATGAAGGTCTTGCACGCAATGACAATGTATCTATTAAGGAAAGTTGATGGCCACTTACGAATTCACTGTCTCGGTCAGAACCCAGTACCTGCCTGAACAGTCGGACCCGGAGCGCACGAGTTTCGTGTTCACCTATTCCATCACCATCAAGAATACCGGTACGGTGGCGGCGCAGCTGATCTCGCGCCACTGGATCATTACCGACGCCAACAACCACGTCGAGGAAGTGCGCGGCCTGGGCGTGGTCGGCCACCAGCCGCTGCTGCAACCGGGCGAGCAGTTCGAGTACACCAGCGGGTCGGCGCTGCAGACGCCGCAAGGCTCGATGGTCGGCGAATACTTCTGCGTGGCCGAAGACGGCCACCGCTTCGAAGCCAAGATCCCCGAATTCGTGCTGTCGCTGCCGCGCACCCTGCACTGATTGCTGCGCGCGTTACTGCCGGCGTTTTCCCTTGCGCCCGGGCTTGCTCCTGCCGTGGAACATCGTCCACCAGACCAGGAATACCAGCAGGCCCAGCGCCACGCACACTTCCAACAACAATATCCACATACCGACTCCCGATGAATGTTCCCCGCCGTAGTCTACTCGTTCCGGCGAGCCTCCCCCTGCTTGCCATGCTTGCCCTGGCCGCCTGTACGTCCACCCCGATTCCACCCGACCAGTCCGCCAAACCGGCGCCGACCGTGAAGCCGCCGCCGGCGGTGGTGCCGCCGGCCACCACGCCGGCCGCACCGGCCACTGCGGCCAAGCTGCAACTGGTGCCGTCCACGTTTGCCGCCTTGCCGGGCTGGGACCGCGATGACGTGCGCGCGGCCTGGCCTGCCTTCATGGCCTCGTGCACCACGCTGGCCAGACAGGCCAACTGGAAGGAGTCGTGCAGCATCGCCCGCACCGTCAACGGCAACGACGACCAGGCCATCCGCACCTTTTTCGAGGCCTTCATGGTGCCGCACCAGGTGGTTGCGCCCGATGGCGCCACCGACGGCCTGGTCACCGGCTACTACGAGCCGCTGCTGCGCGGCGCCCGCAAGAAGGGCGGGCCGTACCAGACCCCGCTCTACAAGGTACCCGACGATATGATCACCGTCGACCTGGCCAGCGTCTATCCCGACCTGAAAGGCATGCGCCTGCGGGGCAAGCTGGTGGGCAAGAAGCTGGTGCCGTATCCGAGCCGCGCCGAGATCGATACCGGCGAACTGAAGGGCAAGGAATTGCTGTGGGTCGACGATCCGGTGGAAGCGTTCTTCCTCGAAGTGCAGGGGTCGGGCCGGGTGCAGCTGACCGATACCCAGGAAACCGTGCGCGTGGCGTATGCCGACCAGAACGGCCATCCGTACAAATCGATCGGTAAATACCTGGTCGAAAAGGGTGAGCTGCGGCTGGACCAGGCGTCCGCGCAAGGCATCAAGGCCTGGATTGCCGGTCATCCGACCCGCATGCAGGAGCTGTTCAACGCCAACCCCAGCTATGTTTTCTTCAAGGAGGAGCGTCTGCCCGATCCGAAGGTGGGCCCGAAAGGCGCGCTGGGCGTGCCGCTCACGCCGCAGCGCTCGGTGGCGGTCGATCCCACCCAGCTGCCGCTGGGCGCGCCGATCTTCCTCAACACCACCCAGCCCAACACCGACGTGCCGATGCAGCGGCTGGTGATGGCGCAGGATACCGGCGGCGCCATCCGGGGCGCGATCCGCGTCGATTATTTCTTCGGCTTTGGCACCGAGGCGGCCGAGAATGCCGGCCGCATGAAGCAGCGCGGCAACGTGTGGGTGCTGCTGCCTAAGTAGCGCCGGCCAGTATCAGCGCAGCACCAGGACCGGCAGCGTGGTGTGCGACAGCACCTTGTCGGTCTGGCTGCCGAGCAGGAATTTGTCGAGCCCCGTGTGGCCGTGCGTGGCCATGATGATCAGGTCGCAGTTGAAGCGTTTCGAAGCTTCGATGATTTCCTCGAACGGCACGGTGGACGTGGAGATGATGCCTTCGAACGGCACGCCCGCGATATTGGCGGCGGCAGCCAGCTTGTCGATGTGCTCGCGCGCGGCATCCTGCATCTGCAGCGAAATATCGCCCACGTCGATGAGGCCGCCGGTGTCGCCGATCGGCGTCATCGCCATCGGTTGCACCACCGTGATGCCGACCATGCGGGCCTGGTGCAGCATGGCAAACTGCACTGCCGTGGCCGTGGCTTTTTCTGACAGCTCGGAGCCGTCGGTAGGGAAAAGTATCGATTTGAACATCTGGCGCTCCAGTTGGTATTTGATAACCATCAGCCTAATGTCTCGCCGCGTTTCCTGTCGCACGCTATACAATCCATCCCTGACCTATGCCACCGTGGAGAACATCATGCAACACGCACAGTATGCAGACCTGATCGTCGAAGTGCACGGCAAGACCGCGCTGATCCGCCTGAACCGTCCCAAGGCATTGAACGCGCTCAATGACAACATGATGAACGAACTTGGCGAAGCCTTGCGCCTTTTTGACGCCGATCCGGCGATCGGCTGCATCGTGCTCACCGGCAGCGACAAGGCGTTTGCGGCCGGCGCCGACATCGCCGCCATGGTCGATTACACGTACGCCGACACTTACCGCGACAATTACATCAGCCGTAACTGGGAGCATATCCTGCGCGTGCGCAAGCCGGTGATCGGCGCGGTGGCCGGATTTGCCCTGGGCGGCGGCTGCGAGCTGGCGATGATGTGCGACTTCGTGGTGGCGGCCGACAGCGCCAAGTTCGGCCAGCCCGAAATCAAGATCGGCGTGCCGCCCGGCGCCGGCGCCACCCAGCGCCTGCCGCGCGCCATCGGCAAGGCCAAGGCGATGGACTTGCTGCTGACCGCGCGCACCATCGATGCCGCCGAGGCCGAGCGCATCGGCCTGGTGTCGCGCGTGGTGCCGGCCGACAAGCTGATCGAGGAAGTGCTGGCGATCGCAGCGCACATCGCCGCCATGCCCACCTCGGTGGCGATGATGGTCAAGGACGCCGTCAACCGCGCCTTCGAAACCCCGCTGACCGACGGCGTGGCCTACGAGCGCCGCCTGTTCCAGGCCGCCTTCGGCACGCCGGCGCAAAAAGAAGGCATGCAGGCGTTCCTGGCCAAGCGCCCGGCCAATTTCGAAGGACTGTAATCTTGCAGAGCATGCGCATCCTGATCGTCGAAGACAATCCCGACATCCTGGCCAACCTGTACGCCTTCCTCGAACCCAAGGGCCATGTGCTCGACTCGGCCGCCAATGGCTATGCCGGACTGGCGCTGGCGGCCCAGCACGACTACGACGTGATGGTGCTTGACGTCATGCTGCCCGGCATGACGGGGCTGGAGCTGTGCCACAAGGTGCGCACCGAGCTGCGCCAGTCCACGCCGGTGCTGATGCTGACCGCGCGCGACACGGTGCAGGACAAGGTGGCCGGCTTCGACAGCGGCGCCGACGATTACCTGATCAAGCCGTTTTCGCTGGTCGAGCTCGAAGTGCGGCTGCACGCCCTGGTGCGCCGCGCGCGCGGGCAGACTGCCGGCGCTGCCGTGCTGACGGTCGGCGATCTGCGCTTCGATACGGAAAAATTCGAGGTCGAGCGCGCCGGCACGCCGCTGGTGCTGACCCGGACCGGCTACATCATCCTCAAGTGCCTGATGAGCCAGGCGCCCAAGCTGGTGCCGCGCGACATGCTGGAACAGCAGGTCTGGGGCGACGACCGTCCCGACAGCGACGCCCTGCGCACGCACATCCATGCGCTGCGCCAGGTGCTCGACAAACCCTTCGACTTTGCCATGCTGCGCACCGTGTCCGGCATCGGCTATAAACTGCTTGCCACCGATGCTGCCCTCGCCAAAAATTAAATCGCTGCGCCGCCGCATCGTCATTGCCTACCTGCTGTTTGCTGCCGTTGCCAGCCTGTTTTTCGCCATCATTGCCGCCGTGGCGGTCGAAGGCATCGAGGTCAAGCTGGTCGACGAGCGGCTCGAGGAAGTGGCGGCCTGGGCTGCGCCGCGCCAGGCCAGCGGCCTGCCGGTGGAAATGCCGGCCGGCCTGAGCTTCTTCCACGATGCCGAGATTCCGCAATCGCTGCGCGGCCTGCCGCAGGGCGCCAACGAGATCACGGTCGATGGCGTGGACCTGCACGTGCTGGCCGGGCGCGACCCGTCGGGCGACTACGTGGTGGTGGACCACGCCAGCGCCTACGACAAGATCGAGCTGGTCGTCTACAGCATGTTCGCGATCGGCTTTGCCGGCTTCCTGGTGTCGTCGCTGATGTTCGGCGCCTTCATCGGCAACAGCGTGGTACGCCCGATCATGGACCTGGCCACGGCCGTGCAGGCGCGCCGCACCGACCTGCCGCAGCAGGACAGCCAGGACGAGCTCGGCATCCTGGCCCGCGCGTTTGCCGCGCGCACCACCGAGCTGACCGAAGTGCTGGACCGCGAACGCTTCTTTACCGGCGACGTCAGCCACGAGTTGCGCACGCCGCTGACCGTGATCAGCGGCGCGGCCGAGGTGATCATGGCGCAGGCGCCCGGCAATCCGGCCATTCAGGCGGCCTCCGAGCGCATCTACCGCGCCGCGCGCGATGCGTCCGATTCGGTAGCAGTGCTGCTGCGCCTGGCGCGCTCGCCCGAACGGCTCGAAGCGACGCCGATTTCGGTGGCTGCCGTGGCCGCCGAGGAATGCGCACGCAGCCAGTCGCTGCTCGGCGACAAGCCGCTGACCTTGTCTTACGCGGGCGGGCCGGACTTCACCGTCACGGCTCCGCGCGAACTGATGATCGCCGCAGTCGGCAACCTGGTGCGTAACGCCTGCCTGTACACGGCGCAAGGCGAAGTAGTGGTGCGCCTGCAGGGGCGCTCGCTGTTCGTCGAAGACACGGGGCCCGGCCTGCCGCCGGCGGCGCGCGCGCGCGTGCTGCATGAGGCGGCCCCGGCCGGCACCAGCGGCTCGTCCGGCACCGGCCTGGGCCTGGGGCTGGTCCAGCGCATCTGCGCTTACCTGGACGCCAGCCTGCATTATTGCGAACGGGCAGGGGGCGGCAGCGTGTTCGAAATCCGCTTCCCGTCAATGTAAGTTGGTTTAACGCAATTTTAACAGGGCCGTGACGATGATTTGACTGGCAGGTTAGTAAGCTGGAGGCACACTTCCGGAGCCTCGTTTTGAACGTTTATCACCTGACCTTGCGCCTGCCACTGGCGCTGCGCACCAATGTATTGCCCCGACTGCGGGCAATCACCTTGCAGCCGCTGCAACTGACGCTGGCCGCCTCGGTGCTACTGGTGCTGGCCTACAACTTTGCTTTCTGGAAAACCTTTGTGCTGGCCACCGGCGGTTTCCAGCTGTCCAACATCCCGCTGTACCTGGGCGCGTTTGCCATGCTGGCGCTGGTGTTCAATGCCTGTTTGAGCCTGGTCGCCTTCCGCTACCTGCTCAAGCCGGTCCTGATTGTGCTGTTCTTCCTGACCGCAGGCGCCAGCTATTTCATCAACCGCTATGGCATCGCGATCGACGCCGCGATGGTCCAGAATGTGATGGAAACCGATGTCCACGAAGCAAAAGAGCTGCTGAGCTGGGATTTGCTGCTGTCCATGCTCTTGCTCGGCGCATTGCCGTCGCTGGCGGTGTACCACGTCCGGCTGCGCTATCCATCGGGATTCCGGGCGGTGGTCACCAATGCCATCGTGCTGCTGCTGTCGGTCTGCGCGGCAGGCGTGCTGATGATGACGTTCTTTAAAACCCTGGCCCCGGCCGTGCGCGAATACCGCGAAATGCGCTTTCTGCTGACGCCCACCAACGTGATCCAGGCAACCAACAGCTATGTCAAGCACCATTACGCCAAGCCGCTGGTGGTGGCGCCGATGGGCCGCGACGCCATGAAAGGCAAGCTGTGGTCGCAACCGCCCGACCATCCGGTGGCCGGTTTTCACGGGCCGCGCCGCACGGTCACCATCATGGTGGTGGGCGAAACCGCGCGCGCCATGAATTTTTCGCTCAATGGTTACCGCCGCGAGACCAACCCGCTGCTGTCGCATCAGGCCGGGCTGATCAATTTCAGGAATGTGCATTCATGCGGGACGGCCACCGCCATTTCCGTGCCCTGTCTATTTTCCGGCATGACTCGCGAAAATTATTCGGAAGACAAGGCCAAGGCCCAGGAAGGTTTGCTCGACGTGATCAGCCATGCCGGCATCGACGTGCTGTGGCGCGATAATAATTCCGGCTGCAAGGGCGCGTGCGACCGCGTGACGTTCGAGGACATGTCGCAGGTGACGCCCGGCGATCCGTTCTGCGGCAAGGACGAGTGCTACGACGAGCGCATGCTGCAAGGTTTGCCTGACATCATCCGCAACGCCAAGCGTGACCTGGTGATCGTGCTGCACCAGAAGGGCAGCCATGGACCGGCCTACTGGAAGCGCTACCCGCCGGCGTTCCAGCGTTTCGGCCCGGTCTGCGAGAGCAACGAACTGGAAAAATGTTCGCGCGAGTCGATTGTCGCAGCCTATGACAATACCATCTTGTACACCGATGATTTCCTCAGCAAGACCATCGACCTGCTGCGCGCTGCCGGTGCCGAAAACAATGTCGAGACCGCGATGATGTATTTCTCCGACCATGGCGAATCGCTGGGCGAAAAAAATATGTATTTGCACGGCGCGCCGTACATCATTTCGCCCGAAGAACAGCGGCATATTCCGTTCATGCTGTGGCTCGATCAAAACTTCCGCGACCGCTTCAATATCGACCAGCGCTGTCTGGAAGCGCGGCGCGACCAGGAGTTCTCGCACGACAATGTGTTCCACTCGTTCCTGGGCATGTTGAACATCAATACCGCCGTCTATAACCCGCAACTGGATATGTTCCATGCCTGTACCCTCGCCAACCAGCCTTGACGCCCACGCCCGACGCCCCCGCACCGCGCTGCTGCGGCCGGTGGAATGGGCCTTGCTGATTGCCGCGCTGCTGATACTGTGGATCGGCAATGTCACCGACATCGACCTGGCCCTGGCCGACGCCATGTTCGACCGCGCCCGCAATGTCTTTCCCTGGCAGCACGCGTGGCTGGCCGAGCGCTTCAATCACGAACTGCTGAAAACCGCGCTGCAACTGCTGGGCGTCACGGTAGTGGTAGTGACGCTCTGGGATCGCTTCAGGCCGTTTCGCAGCTGGACCATGGCGCGCCGCACGGGGATGCAGGTGCTGGCCTGGTCGGCGGTCCTGGTGCCGGCCGTGATCAGCCTGCTCAAACGCTTCAGCACCTCGCATTGTCCGTGGGACTTGCAGCGCTACGGCGGCAGCGAGCCCTATGTGCGGCTGCTGGAGATGATGCCTGCGGGCATACCATCCGGCCATTGCATGCCGGCCGGCCATGCCTCGAGCGCGCTGTGGCTGCTGGCGGTGGCCGTGTTCTGGCTGCCGGCGCGTCCGCGCATGGCGGCGGCGGTCGGCGCCATCATGCTGGCGTTCGGCTTTGCCGTCGGCTGGCTGCAGCAGCTGCGCGGCGCCCATTTCCTCACGCATACGCTGTGGTCGATCTGGGTAGCGGTCCTGATCGTCTATTTGCTGTATCGGATACTCGGCGCACGTAACAGGCGTGCGGCGTTGGCCTGATTGCATAAAGTACGTCACAATTCCCCGCATGACGTTGTTTGACTAATAACGGGGATTTCCATGAACGAGCAAATCGCGCGCGATGTGGTGATGGTCCGCGCCATCGAGACCACCGATCAGAACAAAGAAATTCTCAGCGAGGACGACCGCCTGTATGCCAGTCGCAGCGCGCGCGAACTGGCGCAGTGGCAAGCCTCCGGCAAGCATGCCGAAGTCACCGGCGACGACTTCCTGCAACAGCGCTCCGAGCTGCTGCTCAAACGCCTGGCCGAACGCAATCCCGCCTTTGCCAGCTTCGCCAGGCGCCGCTACGGTCTGCAGGGCCTGACCTGGGCGCTGCCGCTGCTGGCCCTGGTGCTGGGCGTGGCGCTGGACCGGATCACCGATCCGCATCGTGTCGATCTGCTGTCCGCGCCGCTGTTATTGATCCTGGCCTGGAACGTGGTGGTCTACCTTGGCTTGTTGATCAGCCTGTTCATCCCGTCGCGCACCCACGGCTGGCCCAAGGAGGGCATGGTACGCCGCCTGAGCGTGGGCAAACTGGCGCTGCCGCGCAAGATGCCGCCCGTGCTGTCCACCGCCTTGCTCAGCTTTATGGGCGAATGGGCACAGCTGAGCGCCAAACTGACGGCCGCGCGGCTCAACCGCACCATCCATTTGAGCGCAGCGCTGTTTTCCGTCGGCGCGGTCGCGTCGCTGTACGCGCGCGGCTTGCTGGCCCAGTACGGCGCCGGCTGGGAAAGCACCTTCCTCGATGCCGCGCAGGTACACAGCCTGCTGTCTTTCCTGTTCGCACCGGCGATGTTCGTATTTCATCTGCAAGGATTTACCCTGGCCGAGATCGAGGCGTTGCGCTTCCCGCAGACCACGGCGGCCGAGGGCGGGGCGCGTTGGGTGCATTTGTATGCAGCCACCATCTTCCTCATCGTCGTACTGCCACGCCTGCTGCTGGCGCTGGCCTACCACCTGCGGGCTGCGCATCTTGCCGCGCGTTTCCCGCTCGACCTCGACCATCCTTATTTCCGCCGGCTCAACGAGACCATCGGTGTTGCCAGCGGCGGCCTGTTGCGGGTCCTGCCCTACAGCTTTACGGTGGACGAGGCCCGTCACCAGGGCCTGGTGCAGGTGGCCGTGATGGCTTTCGGCGAGCAGGGCCGCATGATGTTGCGCCCGTCGAGCGCCTATGGCGAGGAGGCACGCGAAGTATTGCGCGAGGTCGATCTGACCGATCCCAACGTCAATATCACGGCGGTCCTGTTCAACCTCACGGCCACTCCCGAGAAGGAAAACCACGGCGCCTTCCTCGACTATCTGGTCAGGTCTTCTCCGCGCGGCATTGCCGTGCTGCTCGATGAGTCGAGCTACGTCGAGCGCACGGGCGACCATCCGGACGACCGCGCCCGCCTGGCCGAACGGGTGGCGCTGTGGCAGCAGTTCTGCCACTTCCATCATACGCGGGCCACGGTGGTCAACCTGCTCCATCCCGCCGCGCATCCGCTGCCTGCCGGCTTGCCGGTGTCGGCGCCGCAATGAGCGCGGCCATGCATCACGACGCGGTGCAGATCCAGTTTGCCCTGATTTCGCACACCAACAACGGCAAGACCACGCTGGCCCGCACGCTGGTGGGCGTCGATGTGGGCGAGGTGCGCGACGCTGCCCATGTCACCATCTTTGCCGAGTCGCATACCCTGCTGACCACGCCGCAAGGCGACTCCTTGCAACTGTGGGATACGCCCGGATTCGGCGACTCGGTCCGGTTGCTCAAGCGCCTGGGGCAGGGCGGCAATCCGATCGGCTGGTTTTTGCGCGAGGTGATCGACCGCTACCGCGACCGGCCGTTCTGGCTCAGCCAGCAGGCCATGCGCACGGCGCGCGAGTCGGCCGACCTGGTGCTGTACCTGGTCAATTCGTCGGAAGACCCGCGCGACACCGGCTACCTGCCGGCGGAAATGAAAATCCTCGAATGGCTGGACAAGCCGGTGGTCGTGCTGCTCAACCAGGTCGGCCGGCCACGCCCGCTGGCCGACGAACATGCCGAGCAGGAGCGCTGGCGCCAGCACCTGCGTCAGTATCCGGCCGTGCGCCAGGTACTGGCGCTCGATGCCTTTGCCCGTTGCTGGGTGCACGAGCGGGTGTTTTACGACACCGTCGGCAAACTGCTCGCGCCAGCCTTGCAGGCTGGCTATGCGCGCCTGTTTGCGACCTGGCAGGCGCGCAATGCTGAACGCTACGATCGCGCTGCGCAGTTGCTGGCAGCGCAACTGTCGACTGCTGCCTGCGACAGCGAACCGGTCGTGGAAGAAAACAGGAGCATGTTCAAGTCCGCGCTCAAGGTGGTCGGCATCGGCAAGAACGAGGAGCAGCAGCGCCAGGACCGCGCGATGGCGATGCTGGTGGCGCGCCTGAACCAGGTGTCGATCGAGAGTACGCGCGAATTGCTGATCCTGCACCAGCTCGACCCGACCGATGCCGGCAAGATCAACGAGCGCGTGCGCGAAAACTTTGCCGTGCGCGCACCGATCGACAAGGCGCAGGCCGGCCTGCTCGGCGCCATGTTGTCGGGCGCAGCGACCGGCCTGTCGGCCGATGTCATGGCTGGTGGCCTGACCCTGGGTGGCGGCGCCATCATCGGCGGCGTGGTGGGGGCGCTCACGTTTGCCGGCGCCGCATGGGGGTTTAACGCCAGCACCGATCGCAAGGTCGCTGCGGTCCAGTTTACCGACGCCTTCATGCGCAACCTGGTCGTGGTTGGCGTGTTGCGCTATCTGGCTGTCGCGCATTTCGGACGGGGACGCGGCAATTTCGTCGAGAACGAGGCGCCCGCGTTCTGGCAGGAAGAAGTGGAGCAGGTCGTCAACCAACACGACGCCGCACTGGTGGCGTTGTGGACCGATCTGCGGCGCGAAAAATCCGCCGTCGCAAGTAGCCGCGCTGCGGTACTGATCAAGCACATCATGTCCGCCGCCCTGGTGCGACTGTATCCGGACGCCGCCGGCACCTTCTGAAAAAAGTCCCTTGCCAAGCCGGTTCCGGCTTGGCTATAATTCGCCCCCTCGCAGAACAACACACGCCAATGTGAAGTGAAGCAGGAAAAAAAGAAGGTTGACGTAAGCAGCGAAACGCTTCATACTCTCCTTCTCGCTGACAAACAAAACGATTTGTCAAGTGCGAAAGTCACAAGAGTTCGGTTCTTTAAAAATTAACAGTCGATAAGTGTGGNTAACTTATCAAATGTTCACAAGAAGTAATGAAATAGGCGCTATGAAAATAGTGGCCTGTCAGTATTTTGAGTGAGCGACCCGTCGCAAGACGGTGCCGAGAAATCGGCAAACAACAGAGATTAAACTGAAGAGTTTGATCCTGGCTCAGATTGAACGCTGGCGGCATGCCTTACACATGCAAGTCGAACGGCAGCGCGGGGCAACCTGGCGG
>NZ_LMNW01000031.1 GCF_001423125.1 Duganella sp. Leaf126 | reverse complement strand
TCCCACCCCTTCCCATCCCGAACAGGACCGTGAAACGACTTTGCGCCGATGATAGTGCTGCAACCAGTGTGAAAGTAGGTTATCGTCAGGCTAGTTATTCTAGAGTAGCCCCACCAGCAAACAACGCCGGTGGGGCTTTTTCTATTTCTCCCGATATTTCTGTATTACAATAAATTTAATATTGGGACGAAAAGATGTTAAATTGCGCGCGCCTTATCACGATCCTGCTTGCCTGGCTGATGCTGGCGGCAAGTGCAATGGCTGCGCCGCTCAGCCTGCGTTTCGACCATCTGGGCGTGGCTGACGGTCTGTCGCAAGAATCGGTGACCCGGGTGCTGCAAGACCGCTACGGTTACCTGTGGATCGCCACCCAGGCCGGCTTGAACCGTTACGACGGTTACCGCATCACTTCCTTCAAGAACAATCCGTCCAACCCTGCAAGTCTGGTCGATAACTATGTGCAGGCCCTGTACGAGGACGCGCACGGCCAGTTGTGGATCGGCACCAAGGGCGGCCTCGATCGCTACGAGCGCGCCAGCGGGCATTTCATTCATCAACCATCGATGTCGCCCAACCTGTCGATTACCGACATCACAGGCGATGGCAGCAATGGCCTGTGGCTGACGACCAGCACCGGTTTGCAGCACCTCGATATCGCTACCGGCGCCATGCGTACGCTGCGCCACGTGGCTGGCGATGCCGAGACGCTGCCCGATGACCGCGTCAACACCGTGCTGCGCGACCCGCGTGGCAACTTATGGGTGGGCACTGCCGGCGGCCTCGCTGTGCTGCCAGCCGGCAGCACGAGGTTTCGCCGCCTGACCCCGCAAGCAGCAGCTGCGCCGGCGGACAATATCGGCGTGCTGGACCTGGGGCCGGATGGCAGGATCTGGGCCGCCGGCGCGCTGGGCCTGCAAACCTGGCGCATGAACGGTGAACACCCGGAGCGGCTGCCGCTCGGCGACCGCGAGGCGCTGGCGACGCGCAGGGTAGTCGCCATGCTGCACGACAGCCAGGGCAGCCAGTGGCTGGCCTTGTGGGACGGCGGTCTGCTGCGCCGCGATCCCGAGCAGGGGGACGACGGTCGCTATCATCTGTACAGCGCCAACATTCTCGACAAGAACAGCATTGCCGACAACCGCGTCAACGCGCTGTACCAGGACCGTACCGGCACGTTATGGATCGGTCACTGGTATAGCGGCCTGAACCGGGTCGACCTGCTGAACGGAGGTTTCGAGCGCTACACCCAGAACAACGGCGTACTCAGCAAGATCAGCAACAACCAGGTGCGCGCGATCGCCGGCGCCGGCGGCGACAAGCTGTGGCTCGCCACCGCCGACGGTCTGACCCGGCTCGATCCGAAGCGCGGCACCAGCGAGATATGGCGCACCGACGTCCATGACACCGCAAGTGTACCGAGCAACCAGCTGCTGACCCTGGCCACCGACCGGCAGGACCGCCTGTGGGTGGGCAGCGCGGACGGCGTGGCATGGCGTGATCCGGTCAGCGGACGTTACACGCGGTTCAAGCTCGATGCCGACCCGGCCTCGAAGTCGGTGCAGCGGATACTGGTCGATCGCGGCGGCGTGATCTGGGTCGGCAGCCGCGCCGGCCTGCACCGCATCGATCCCGCAACGCTGGCCGTTACCACCTACCGCTACGCTGCAGACCAGCCGGACGCCATCGACGGGCGCATCAAGGCGATGCTGGAAGACCGCGCCGGTGTGCTCTGGATCGGGACCGAAAACGGGCTCGAACGCTTCGACCGCCAGAGTGGAAAATTCAGTCATTACCGCCACCAGCCGGGGCAGCCCGACAGCTTGTGCCACCGGCGCGTGCAGTACCTGCACGAAGACGCCAGCGGTGGACTGTGGGTGGGCACCGGCGCCGGATTGTGCAAGGCCGTCACCGGCGCCGATGGCCGGCTGAAGTTCCGTTACTACGCCGCGCGCGAAGGCCAGGCGTCCGATCCGGTCGGCGCCATCCTGGAAGACGCCAAGGGCCGGCTGTGGATCAGCAGCACCGGCGGCATCGACATGTTCGATCCGGCCACCGGCGCGTTCAAGCAGTACACGGCCAAGGATGGCCTGCTCGACGGGTCGTACTTCCTCGGCTCCGGCTACCGCGCGCGCGATGGCGCGATGTACTTCGGCGGTGTATCCGGCCTTACCGCTTTTTACCCGTCGCGCATCCATGACAATCCGATCGCGCCGCAGGTGGCGATCACCGACTTCTCGATTTTCAACCAGTCGATCCTGACCGCCGTGCGGCGCGAAGATGTGCTGCCCAAAGGACCGCTGGACCAGGCCAGCAAGGTCACCCTCGGCCCGCACGACGCCATGTTTTCGATCGAGTTCGCGGGACTGCACTTCGCCGACCCGCAGCGCAACCGCTACGCCTACCAGCTCGAGGGCTTCGACCCGCAGTGGGTGCTTACCGACAGCAGCCGGCGCCTGGCCACGTACACCAACCTCGATCCCGGCCGCTACGTGTTCCGGGTGCGCGCCGCCAATATGGACGGCGTCTGGAGCGGCGACCCGGTGGCGCTGGAAGTGATCATCACACCGCCGTTCTGGAAGCAGTGGTGGTTCCGGCTGCTGGTGCTGGCGCTGGTGCTGGGCTTCGCTTACCTGCTGTTCCGGCTGCGCATCCGGCGCCTGATGCGGCAAAAGCAGGTGCTGGAAAATGAGGTGGTCAGCCGCACCCGCGAGCTGGTACAGCAAAAGGAATCGGTCGAGCGCGAGAAGCGTGAAGTGGAGCGGCAAAAAGACAGCGTGGAACTGGCGCACCGCAATATCTCGCAGCTGTCCGATATTGGCCGGCGCCTGACCGCCAACCTCGATAGCGAAGCGATCATGGCGATGCTGTACCAGCAGGTACATGCGTTGATGGACGCCAGCGTGTTCGGCATCGGTATTTATCGTCCCGAGCTATCGCTGATCGAATACCCGTTCGCCATGGAGAAGGGCAAGCGCTACACGCCGTACACGCGCAGCATGCTCGCGCCCAACCAGCTGGCGGTATGGTGCATCAGCCACGCCCAAGAAGTGTTCATCAACGACCTCGAACACGACTATCCGCGCTACATCGCCGACCTGGCGCTGGTGACCGATGCGGAGCACATGGGCACCATGGAAGACGGCTCGCTGCCGAGCGAACCGCGCTCGCTGATCTATGTGCCGATTACCGTGTCGGGGCAGGTCCGCGGCGTGATCACGGTCCACAGCTACCGCACCAATGCCTACCGCCGCATCGATCTCGACATGCTGACCACGCTCGCTTCATATGTGGGGGTGGCGTTTGCCAACGCCGATTCGTATCGCCAGCTGCAGGACGCGCAGCAGCAACTGGTCGAGCGTGAAAAGCTGGCCGCACTCGGATCGCTGGTGGCCGGTGTCGCCCATGAACTCAATACACCGATCGGGAACAGCCTGGTCATCGCCAGCACGCTCGAAGCGAAGACCGGCGATATCGAAGTACGCCACGCGGGCAATGGCTTGCGCCGGTCCGACCTGAGCCACTTTATCGAAGCGGCGCGCGAGGCGTCCATGCTGCTGATGCGCAGCCTGCACAACGCGGCCGAACTGGTGAACAGTTTTAAACAGGTGGCGGTGGACCAGGCCAGCGCCAAGCGCCGGCAGTTCAACCTGCACCAGGCCAGCGCCGAAATCGTCACCACCATGAAGAACCAGATCCGCAAGGCCGGTCACCGCATGACGCTGGAGATGCCCGACGATATCACGATGGACAGCTTCCCCGGTCCTTACGGCCAGGTGATCATCAATCTGATCAACAACGCCCTGCTGCACGCCTTCGATGGCCGCGAGGGCGGCATGATGCGTTTATCGGCAGTACGGGCCGGGACGGACAGCGTGCGCGTGGTGTTCGAGGACGACGGTTGCGGCATTACGCCCGAGCACCAGGCGCGGATCTTCGATCCGTTTTTCACCACCAAGCTGGGGCAGGGCGGCAATGGCCTGGGGCTGAGCATCACCTACAACATCGTCAGCTCGCTGCTGGGCGGCGCGATCCGCGTCGACAGCACGGTCGGCGTGGGGACGCGCTTTACCATGGAGCTGCCGCTGCAGGCCGCGCTGAACGGCGACTAGACGCCCCAGACGATGGGCTGGTTTTCCTGCTTGGCCAGGCGCAGCATCTCGACCAGCGGATAGGCGCGCGCGGCGAAGCCGACGCGCTGGGCCAGCGCGTGTTCGACCGTCTCGCCCTCTTCGCGCTCGTGGGCGTGCACATCGTATTCGATATCGGTCTCCGGATGCAGCTTGCTCTCGGCGACTTCCTCTTCCAGCACCGTCAATGCCTGCGCCGCTTCGGTGGCCGTGATCACGCCACGGGTCGGATTCTTGTGCAGCAGGTCGAGGATGCGCTGGGCATGCTCTTGGTACATCAACACTTCGGGGCTGTAACGGGTTTTGAATGTGATTAACATGATGCGCCTCTTGATCTTGTTGGTTGGTGCGGTGCGCCGGCTCGCGTGGCTGGCACGCCGTGAGACCTACTTTAATTCATCTCTGAATGTTTGCAATAGGCAAACTGGACAGTTAAGCAAAGCCTAAGCGAGCAAATTGTTTCAAATTATTGCAGCCGGAACGATGACAGGAAGGTGTCCGCTTCCTGGCGCACCAGGTCGCGCTCGACGCCCATCACGATCACCTGATACACGCGCCGCTCGCGCGCGACAAACCGGCCGATCAGCAGCGTGGGCGCACCGTTGTGCACCCCTGTCGCTTCGACGCTGACCGTCATCGGTGGGCTGTCCTGTTGGCCGGTTGCTTGACCGGTGAGCGGTGCCCCGATATTGCGCGCCAGCGCGGTCCGCATGGCCAGCAAGGCCGCCGGCGCCTGCGCCGCTTCGGCCAGCTCGGCGCTTCCCACCGCGAACACCACGCCGTCCACTTCGGCCGCCGTCATCGTCATGTTGACCGCCAGTTCGCCCAGGCGCACCGCACGCGTGTGGGTGGCCGGTTTGGCGGGCAGCAGCACCGTGTACTGCGCTTCCTGGCTGCGGTATTCGCGCCAGTTGTAGTGCGGGTCGCAGGCGCACAGCAACAGCGTCAGCAGCGGCACGGCCAGCAGGCGCAGGGGCGTTGTCATGTGCCTGCCCTGGCTGCACCAGCCGTTTTTTTCTTGCGCTCTGCCTCGTCGCGCTGCCAGGCTTCGATCTGCGGTTCATGGCGCAGCACGCGCGCGTACGGGTCGATGGTGACCAGTGCGCGCGGTGGCAGCGTCAGTTCGCCGCGCCCGTCGGTCATCGCCAGCGTTTCGATGCGGTCGTCGATACGCACTTCGAGCGGCATCGGGAACGGGCCGCCGTCCTTGAGCTGCCAGCGCAGGGTGAGGCGCTCGCCGCTGCGCGTTGCCACCAGCTCGGGCAGCGCGGCATGGTACAGGTAGGCGTCGAAGAACCACCCCAGATCGCGGCCGGCCGCCTGGTTGACGAAGCCGATGAACTCCCGGGTGCTGCTCCAGCGCGGCTGGAACTGCCCCGGCAGCGGCGTCTCGGTGCCATATACCATGCGCCGCGTGGCGCGGAAGAAGGCGTCGTCGCCGATCAGGTTGCGCAGCGTGTGCAGGATCAGCGAGCCCTTGACGTAGATGTCGTTGCCGGGACCGCCGCGGTCGGACTCGTACACATCCTGGACGCGCTGGGTTTTGCCGCTGACGACCGGCGCCTTGTTGACGATGCCCTGGCGCTGCTTGAACAACTCGGCCTGGAATGCCATCTCGCCGCGCAGCGACTGCAGGTACAGCGGCTGCATATAACTGCCGAAGCCTTCGTGCAGCCACATATCGTCCCAGTCGGCGTTGGTCATCTGGTTGCCGAACCATTCGTGCGACAGCTCGTGGTGCAGCAGCCAGTCGTAGCCATATGGCGACTTCCGGTACTTGTTGCCATAGGCGTTGATGGTCTGGTGTTCCATGCCCAGGTGCGGTGTCTCCACCACGCCCATTTTTTCGTCGCCGAACGGGTAGGGGCCGATGCGGCGCTCGAAAAAGTCGAGCATGGGCGTGAATTCATCGAACAGCGCCTGCGCCTTGCGACGGTTTTCCGCGTCGCCTTTCAGATACCAGTAGCGCAGCGCGATGGTATTGCCGTAGCGGCTCACGTAGTCGCCGGCCAGCACATCGTACGGTCCGATGTTGAGCGACACGCCATAGGTGCTGGGGTTGTTCGCGCGCCAGCCGTAGGTCCGCCAGCCATCCTTTTCGGTCATGCCGGTGGCCACGCCATTGCCGGCGACCACCAGCGGTGCCGGCACCGTGATGTGCAGGTCGATCAGCTTCGGCTTGCCCATCGGGTGGTCGATGCAGGGCCAGAACAGGTCGCAGCCTTCGCCCTCCACGGTGGTGGCGATCCAGGGCTGACCGTCGGCAGTCCTGGCCCAGACGAACGCGCCGTCCCACGGTGCGTGCCTGGCCACGTGCGGCACGCCGTGGTAGCGGATGCGCACCGTGGTGCGCTGGCCGGCCTGCAAAGGCTGGGGCAGGGTCAGGTACAGACGTCCGTCAGGATTGCTGATGGCCGCTGCGGGCAGCGTCACGCCATCGACACTGGCGCTGTCGATCGGCAGGTTGCGGTCGAGCTCCACGGCGATGCGCGCGAGCGGCGCGATGGCGGTAAAGGTGAGGGCAGTGTCGCCGGCGATGCTCTGCGTGGCCGGATCGACGCGCAGCGCGACGTCGGCGTGGTCGAACGTGACGGCCAGTTGCTCGGGTGCGCGCGGGCTGCCGGAGTTGGCGGTGAAGTCGGTCATCAAGGGCGGCGCAGTGGCGCAGCCGGCCAGCACGGCGCTGGCGGCAAGCAGTAGGGGCAGACGTGGCATGCGGTTCCCGGCAAGTTGAAAGGCAAAGCCGAATATAGCAGCTGCGAGGGCGGACCAGTGGGCTTGTGTGCGCGCTGTCCCCAAATCTGGCGTGATGTCTGTTTTTAAAAATAGTTCTCAAAAAGGCATCATGCTGCGGTACACTGCTGCGCACAAAACGGGGGCGACGGTGGATGCAGGGTTGAGCGTATTTCGAGCGGCGAAGTGGGCAGTCATGACAGCCTTGCTGGCGGCCGGCGACGTGGCGGCGCAGGCGCCGCTGCCGGCCATGCTGGTGGACCGCAGCGTCACCCTGCGTATCGACGGCGCGCTGGACGAAGACGCGTGGCGCACGGCGCCCGTGTTCGACGCCTTCCACCAGTTCCTGCCGGCCGACGGCAAGCCGGCGCCCGCCAGGCTGCGCACCACGGTTCAGCTCCTGATCGACGATGGCGCCCTGGTGTTCGGCATCCGAGCCTGGGACGATGCCCCGGAGCGCATGCGCGGCACCCTCACCCGGCGCGACAAGGTGGGCCTGGACCAGGACTTCATCGGCATCTGGCTCGATCCCACGGGCCACGGCCGTGCGGCGCAGTTCGTGCGTGTCAATATCGCCGGCGTGTTCAGCGACGGCATGTACCGCGCCGACCTCGACGAATCGGACCTGGGGCCGGACTTTCCGATCGACGCGGCGGTCAGGCGCCTGGCCGACGGCTACAGCATGGAGATCCGCTGGCCGCTGTCGAACCTGCGCTTTCCCTACGCCGACGGCAAGAACTGGCGCGTGATGATCGAGCGCAGCGTGCCGCATGCGGACGGCCTGCTGCTCACCAGTACCCCGCTCAAAAATGGTTCGCTGAGCCACATCGCGCTGCTGCAGGACGTCAGCGGCATGGGCGACACGGTAGCGGCCGTGCGTGACCGCAGCTTCGTGGAGCTGAAGCCCGAACTGACCGTGCGCTCCAGCCGCGACCGCGATGCGGCGGGGCGGCAGCGCAGCGACCGCGCCAGCGCCGGCCTGGAGATCAACGCCCGGCCACGCGCCGACTGGGTCTTCAATGCCACGCTCAATCCCGATTTTTCGCAGGTCGAAATCGACGAACCGACGTCGTCCGGCGCCAGCCGCATCGCCTTGAGTCTGCCGGAGAAGCGCGGCTTTTTCCTCGAAAGCGCAGACGTGCTGGGGTTGCCGCTGTCGGCCTTTTATTCGCGCACGGTCGCCGATCCCGAATGGGGCGTGCGCGCCACCTGGCGCGACGCCGGCGCCGACGCCACGGCCATGAGCTTGCGCGACCAGGCCGGCGGCGTGGTGCTGCGCGGCGGCGCCTTTGAGACGTCCGAGTATGCGCAAACCCGGCGTACGCTGGCCAGCATGGTGCGCGCACGCTGGCACGGCGAGCAGACGGTAATGGGCGCCTTCGTCTCGCAGCGCAGCTACGGCGACGCTGGCAGCAACGAGGTAGCCGGTGTGGACGGCCAGTGGCGCGACGACGGCCGGCAGGCCTTGTGGTTGCTGATGCATTCGCAAACCAGCGCCGGCTTCGTCGATGAACCGGTGGCGCGCAGCACGCGGGTGGCCACGCGCCATGGCGGCTATGCGCTCGGCAAGTTCACCAGCATCAGCGAGGCCTGGTGGAACGAGATGCAGCTCGAAGCGATCACGCCGGGTTTTGTGAACGACAACGGCTTCGTGCCGCAGGCCGGCGTGCTCAAGGCCGACCTCAATCTCAACCGCCGGCTCGGCGGGCGCACGCTGGCGCTCGGTGGCGCAGCACTGGAGCTGTACGAGTTCGAGGCGCACCTGGGCCTGCACGAAATCCGCACCCTGGCCGACCCGCAGCGCGACCAGCAGGCCAGCCAGGTGGTCGAGCGCAAGCTGCAGCCGGGCATCTGGTTCCGTGCCGCACGCCAGACCAATCTGTGGGCCAACCTCGGTTTCGACCAGCAGCGCGGCCGGCGCGTCGGTGTGCTGCACGACGTGCCGGCCGTGCACTTCGGTGTCGAATCGTCGCCGCTACCCTGGATGACCAAACTCAACGCCGAGGTCACGCTGGGACGCCAGCTCGACGTCGACGCCGACCGCGTGGGCGGCGGCGGCAACGCCATCATCGACCTGGGTTTGCGTCTGCCGCTGCCGGGCACCCGTGGCTGGTCGGTGGAGACGGATTTCCGTGTCAATCGGGCCTGGGTGCAAGGCACGCTCGGTACCCCGGCGTTCGTGGACAACGGCTGGCGCGCGCTGGGAATGCTGCACTTCACGGCAGCCGATTCGCTGCGGCTGCTGGCGCAAACCACGTCGGCCGCCCGGCGCGACGATGGCGTCTCGGGACTGGAGCCGTGGGCCGACCGGCAGGTGCACCGCTCGCTGCTGTACCGCCACTTGTGGCGTCATGGCCGCTCGATGTCGGTGGGCTTTTCGCGCGATCGCACGCACGATCCGGACACCACCAACACGTCGCTGACGGTCAAGGTCCAGTGGGAGGTGTAGCCTGGTTCGGCGCGCTCGGCGGCTGCGCCAGTTGCGCCTGCAGCCGGGCAAACGTGGACAGGCCCATGGCCAGACGCCGCTCGTCGATGTGGGCAATATCCTCGATCGGATAGAACTGGATCGCGCCGTCCTTGCGGGTGCTGTACTGGGTGCCGTAAATCTGCGGCCGCTTTTCGTCCATGCGCACGCGGTCGAGCGACGTAGCCAGGTTCGAGAGCCTGATTTCATGCTTGGCCGCTGCCGCCCGCATGAACACCACCCAGTGCTTGCGCTGCGCCGCTGGCGCATGCTGGGCGATCCGCCAGGCTTCGTTGGCCGCTTCGGCGCCAACCATCGAGATGGTCGGCCAGCCCCGGGTGGTGATGATCTGGCGCAGGCGCCGCTGGCGCTGGCGGTCGCCCGCCACCGCCTTTTTCTGGAACGCCGCATCGCGCCTGCCTGCAGCCCAGGCCTGGCGCAGCGCCCGGTCGGCGGCGCCCATGGCGATCAGTTCGCGCGCGATCGCCGGCTCCGGCACGTCGCGCGGATAGACCAGCATGGTTTGCGGCACGGCGGTGCCGGCATCGTCCACCTGCTGGACATCGGCGGCCCAGTCCAGCTGTTCGAGGCTGACCGTGCAGGCCACGGCGGGCGGCAAGGCGACGCGGTAGCTGTCGGCGTCGACGGTGCCCGCAATCGGTGCGCCGCCGTCGCCACACTCGGCAAACACGGCCAGCTGGTCCGGCAGCGTACCGGTGGCGCTGACGATTTTGCCGGAAAAGGCGACCGGTTCGATGGTGGGTGCCGGCGCCGGCGTGTCCTCGGCATTGGCGACAGCCTGGGCGTGTGCGGCGCCGGCCAGCGACAGCAGTGCTGCCGCAAGAGCCGGGGCCAGGATGGTGATCTTCAGTGCATTCATGCGGCGATTTTCTCATACCCGGCCGTTCACCGTTGCTGCAACGCCCGCCGGTACTGCACCGCCTCGCCGATATGCTGTTCGTTGATGCCGTCGGCGCCGGCCAGGTCGGCGATCGTGCGTGCGACCCGCAGGACGCGGTGATACGCGCGCGCTGACCACTGGAAGTGCGCCATGCTATGCCGCAGGCGCGCCTTGCCTGCCTTGTCGGGCTGGCACAGGCGGTCGATCTCGCGCGTGGTCAGGTACTGGTTGCGCTTGCCCTGGCGCGCCAGTTGCAACTCGGCCGCACGCTGTACCCGCGCAGCGATCGCCGCGGACGGCTCGCCGTCGGCGTCGGCGGCCAGCGTGTCCGGTTCCACCGCCGAGACTTCGATCTGCAGGTCGATGCGGTCGAGCAGGGGACCTGATACGCGGCCCTGGTAGCGCGCGATCTGCTCGACCGTGCAGTTGCATACCCCGCTGGCGTGGCCGTGATAGCCGCAGGGGCAGGGGTTCATGGCGGCGATCAGCTGGAAATGGGCGGGAAAATCGGCCTGTTGCGCCGCGCGCGAAATCGTGATGCGGCCCGATTCCATCGGCTGGCGCAAGACATCGAGCACGCGGCGGTCGAATTCCGGCAATTCGTCGAGAAACAGCACGCCGCGATGGGCCAGCGAGATCTCGCCGGGGCGCGGATAGCCGCCGCCACCGACCAGTGCCACCCCCGACGCCGTATGGTGCGGCGCCCGAAACGGCCGGCGCTTCCAGTCCTCGATGCGAAAGCCGCCGGTCAGCGATTGCACGGCTGCCGCTTCCAGCGCTTCGTCGTCGGTCATCGGCGGCAGCAGGCCGGGAAAGCGCGCCGCCAGCATGGTTTTACCGGCGCCCGGCGGCCCCACCATCAGGATGCTGTGGTTGCCGGCGGCCGCCACCTCGAGCGCGCGCTTGACCATGGGCTGGCCCTTGACGTCGGCCAGGTCGGCCGCGACCGTCGTCACGGTCGCCGGCGACGGTAAGTGACGCGCCAGTCTGGCGTCGTCCGAGCAGGCGGCCAGGTGGGCGCATACCTGCAGCAGCGAGCCGGCCGGATAGATGACGGCGCCCGCGACCAGCGCCGCTTCGTCGGCATTGGCCAGCGGCAGGATGAAAGCGCGGCGCTGCCAGCCGCGCGTCAATTGGCGCCCCGCTTGTGGCCCGGCGCCAGGATCCGCAGTGGACTCGGTATCGCGCGCCGCCACACACGCGTCATCCCGTGCCGCCGCACTCGCCTCATCGCGCGCCGCGTTGCGCTCTGCCTCGCGGTCAGCGTCACGGGCCACGGCCAGCGCCATCGCCAGCGCACCGCGGATCGGCCGCAGCGCGCCCGACAGCGACAACTCGCCGGCGAACTCGTAGCGGTCGATACTGTCGGCCGGTATCTGGCGCGAGGCGGCCAGGATGCCGAGCGCGATCGGCAAGTCGAAGCGGCCCGATTCCTTGGGCAGGTCGGCCGGCGCCAGGTTGACCGTGATGCGCTGGGCGGGAAACTCGAAGCCGCCGTTCTGGATGGCGGCGCGCACGCGGTCCTTGGCTTCCTTCACTTCGGTGTCGGCCAGACCGACGATCGTAAACGCCGGCAAGCCATTGGCCAGGTGCACCTCGACATTGACTTGCTGCGCCTCCATGCCCGCCAGGGCGCGGCTCTTGAGTACGGCCAGGCTCATGTGTTTCCCCTACGTGATCACGGGCTGCCGCGATTGTAGCGGCCTGGCGGGGGCCGATCTTGATCTGCGGCAGAGGCAGCACTACCTTGCGCGATGAAAGATTGATAGATGGTAAAGTCGTCCATCGTTGATTTTTGCGGGGAGCGGAGATGCCCACTGCCACTGTGTTTCGTCGGACCGGCCTGCGGGCCGTGCACACTGCCGCAGCGATGCTGTGGCTGGCATCGATGGTGACGACCGGCGCTGCCACCGCGCAAGCGCCGGCAGCGGTCACCGCGCCATCGAAGCCGCCAGCGGCACCTGAGCGAACACCCGAGCGAACACCTGAACCGGCCGCCAAGCAGGCACCGGCGCCATCGCAGCCGGCACGCCCGCTGCTGCTGCAGCTGCAACCGGGCCCGTTCCACCATGCCGACAGGCTCGCTGATATCGACCGGGGCACGGGCGTGGTCGACGTCACGCTGACCATCCCCGACCTGCAGGTCGCGGCCGACACGCCGCTGCTGCAATTGCCGCTGGTGGTGGCCAACGTGGAGACGGTGGCCATCACGCTCAAGGAGCTGACGGTGCGCGACAGTCACGGCACCGTGCCGCTGGCCACACGCGATGTCAGGGGCGAGGGCGAGGGTGAGGGGGGTGAGGGCGGCAAACTGCGCGTGTGGACCTCGCCGCGCGAAGTGCAGGGCGACCTGGTCGTGCACTACCAGGCGCCGGTGGACAATGCACCGCCCAGGCGGGGCGCAGCGCCGCCCTACAGCCTGCGTACCGAAGGCGGCGGCTTTTCCGGTGTCGGCAATGTGTTTGTGCTGCTGCCGTCCGGCAGCAAACCGTATCCGCTGGCGCTGCACTGGGATCTGTCCAGGCTGGGCGAGGGCGCCAGCGCCACGTCCAGCTTTGGCGACGGCGATGTGACGCTGCCGCCGGGGGCACCGGCGCGTCTTTGGTCCACCGTCTTCATGGCCGGCCCCATGCAGCGCGTGCCGGCCGACGGCAAGCCGCAAGGCTTTTCGTCGGCGTGGCTGGGCAAGCCGGGCTTCGATCCTGAACCGCTGATGACGTGGGCCGGCAAGCTGCACGACTGGATGGCCGACTTTTTCGGCGACGCCAGCCAGGCCCCGTACCGGGTCTTCCTGCGCTACAACCCGATCAATGCGGGCGGCGGCGCGGCGCTGGCGCAGTCGTTCCTGGTCACCTATGGCAAAGCCGAGGGGAAAAACGAGGGCAAGGGCATCGATGCGGAGGAACTCAAGCTCACGCTCTCGCACGAAATGACCCACACCTGGACCGAGGGGCCGGACCAGGCGTGGTATGAGGAGGGCGTGGCCGTGTTTTACCAGGCGCGTGCGCCATACCGCGCCGGTCTGCTCTCGGCCGACCAGTTCCTGGCCGACCTGAACCAGACCGCTGCGCGCTATTACGCGGATGCCCTCAATACCACGCCCGACGCTGAGATCATGCCGCGCTTCTGGGAAGACACGCGTATCCGCACCTTGCCCTACGACCGGGGCGCGCTGTACCTGGCAATCGTCGATGCGCGCGTGCGCAAGGCGTCCGGCGGCAAGCGCTCGCTCGACGACCTGGTGCGAGAAATGCGCGGCCAGCGCCACGCCAAGCCGCAGCAACAGCTGGCGCTATGGCAGCAGTTGCTGGCGCGCGAACTGGGACCGGCCGGCACGGCCCTGCACGCGGCCATGCTGGCGGGAGACTTGATGGTGCCGGAGTCGGGCGACTTCGGTCCGTGTTTCCAGCGCGGTGAAAAAATGGTGCGCCGCTTCGAACTCGGTTTCGAGCCGGCATCGCTGGTGGGCCAGGAGAAAACCATCCGTGGTCTGCAGGAAGACAGCGCCGCCGCGAAGGCCGGCCTGCGCAATGGCGACGTGGTGACCTACCGGGTGGCGCTCGATAAAATCCAGGGCGATCAAAAGGCGCAGCTGACGCTGGACGTGACGCGTGACGGCCGCCAGTTTCCGGTCACCTATCTGCCGCGCGGCGAGCGCGTCAAGGTATGGCAGTGGCAGCGCGTGCCCGGCACGGCCGACGATGCCTGCGGCATCTGAGCTGGCCGGCCGGCGAGCGCGGTGACGGCAGCCACCGCAAAGACAGCAGAGTCAACAGTTACAGTACTTCGCCCTTGGCGATGTCCACCTTGGCTTCGGCAGCCGCTGCTGCAGGCTTGACCTCGACGGTGCGCGCTTCAAGCGCTGCCAGGCGCGTTTCCAGCGCTTCGAGCTTGGCGCGGGTCTTGGCCAGCACCTGGGTCTGGATGTCGAATTCTTCGCGCGTCACCAGGTCGAGTTTGGAAAAACCCTGGGTCATCATCGACTTGACGTTCTTTTCGATGTCCTTGGCGGGCGAATTTTCGATGGCCTGGGAGATTTTGCTCTGCAAGTCGTTAAAAAAAGTATTCATGTCCATCATATTCCTCGCTCTGGTGGTGGGATGGATGCACCATCGGAGTGCATCCAGGTATCAATGTGGTGCGATTTCACGTGGCGCGGCCAGCGTCCTGTCCAGATTATCACTTTTATCAGAATCGGTGCCCGGTCGCCCATGAGCAAACGGGCAAATGCGGGTCTCGCCGGCCTGTGTTAGCTGGCACGCATTCTGCTATACAAGCCACTGAATGCTTACCGCTTCGCCTGACACGGATTTTACCCGCATCGCACGTCGTACCTGTATTCAGTTTCGATAACTACAAGGATAAAAATCATGAAGTGCCAAAACAAAAGCCTGACCCTGATCGCAGCCGCCCTGACCCTGGCATTGGCTGGCCTGAGCACTGCGGTGCAAGCCCAGCAGGCGCCAGCCGCCGCTGCCGAACCTGTCCCGGACAACCAGGTGACCTACAACGTGGCCGCCGTCAGCGACTATCGCTACCGCGGCATCTCGCAAACCCGGCTGCAGCCGGCAGTGCAGGGCGGCGTGGACTACGTGAACAACCCGACCGGTGTCTATGTGGGTGCCTGGGCCACCAATATCAAGTGGATCAAGGATGGCGGCGGCGATGCTTCCTATGAATTCGACCTGTACGCGGGCAAACGCGGCCAGATCACCGACACCTTCGCCTACGACGTCGGTGGTCTCGCTTACTACTATCCTTCCAACAAGCTGAGCACCAGCGCCAATACCTTCGAGTTGTATGCCCAGGTCAGCGCCGGTCCGTTCTCGGTCAAGTATTCGCACTCCACCAGCAACCTGTTCGGCACCCCGGACAGCAAGAACAGCGGCTACCTCGACGGCCAGTTCAACTATGACGTGTATGACGGCTACACGCTGAACCTGCACGCCGGCCACCAGAACGTCAAAAACAACGGCGCCTTGAGCTATAGCGACTACAAGGTCGGCGTGACCAAGGACTTCGGCGTGTTCTCGCTGGGCGTGGCTGCCATCAAGACCAATACCGATGCCTATGTCGGCCGCAACGGTAAAAACCTCGGCAAATCGGGCGCCGTCGTGACCATTTCCAAAACTTTCTAAGCGAGGCTCTCATGAAAATGATTACCGCCATTATCAAGCCGTTCAAGCTCGATGAAGTTCGCGAAGCCCTGTCGGCCATCAACGTGCAAGGCATCACGGTGACCGAGGTGAAAGGTTTCGGCCGGCAAAAAGGCCATACCGAGCTGTATCGCGGCGCCGAATATGTCGTGGACTTCCTGCCCAAGACCAAGATCGAAGCGGCAGTTGACGACAGCATCGTCGAACAGGCGATCGAAGCGATCGAAGGCGCGGCCCGCACTGGCAAGATCGGCGACGGCAAGATCTTTGTGTACAACCTGGAACAGGTGATCCGCATTCGTACCGGCGAGACCGGCAACGAAGCTCTTTAAGGGGATTTAGATGAAGAAAACGATAACAACGCTGTTCGCTGGGGTATCTCTGCTGTTCGCGCTGGCCGCACCGGTCCAGGCGCAAGACGCCAAGCCGGCCGCTGCGCCGGTGGCAACCGCCACCGCAGCCGCGCCCGAGGCTCCTGTAGCTGCACCGGTGGCCGCTGCGCCGGCTGCTCCCGCTGCACCGGCTGCAGCGCCGACCCCGCAAAAGGGCGACAGCGCCTGGATGATGGTTGCCACGCTGCTGGTGATCATGATGACGATACCGGGCCTGGCCCTGTTCTACGGCGGCCTGGTCCGTTCCAAGAACATGCTGTCGATCCTGATGCAGATCTTCATGATCTTTGCCGTGATTGTCGTGCTGTGGTGTATCTACGGTTACTCGCTGGCGTTCACGGAAGGCAATGCCTTCTTCGGCAACCTGCATGACCGCACCTTCCTCAACAATATCTACGATCCGATCAAGGGCACGTTCGCCTATGCCGCCACCTTCTCCAAGGGCGTGGTGATTCCGGAATTCATGTTCGTCGCCTTCCAGGCCACGTTCGCTGCGATTACCTGCGCACTGATCGTCGGCGCCTTTGCCGAGCGCGCCAAATTCACCGCCGTGCTGGTCTTCGTGGTGATCTGGTTCACGTTTGCCTACCTGCCGATCGCCCACATGGTCTGGTTCTGGACCGGTCCCGATGCGATCAAGGACGCCGCCACCCTGGCCACCGAAACCGCCAAGGCCGGCTACCTGTTCCAGCACGGCGCGCTCGATACCGCCGGCGGCACCGTGGTGCACATCAATGCCGCAGTGGCCGGCCTGGTCGGCGCCTACATGATCGGCAAGCGCGTCGGCTACGGCCGCGAATCGATGGCGCCGCACTCGGTGACCATGACCATGATCGGCGCCTCGCTGCTGTGGGTCGGCTGGTTCGGCTTCAACGCCGGTTCGCCGCTGGAAGCGGGCGACATCGCGGCCCTGGCCTTCATCAACACGCTGCTGGCTACTGCAGCAGCGACGGTGTCGTGGGTGTTTGCCGAATGGATCTTCAAGGGCAAGCCATCGATGCTCGGTGGCGCGTCGGGTGCAGTGGCCGGCCTGGTCGCCATCACCCCTGCTTGCGGCTTCGTCGGTCCGATGGGCGCACTGATCATGGGCCTGCTGGCCGGCGTGATCTGCCTGTGGGGTGTGAATGGCCTGAAACGCCTGCTCGGCGCCGATGATTCGCTCGACGTGTTCGGCGTGCACGGCGTGGGCGGCATCCTGGGCGCCATCCTGACCGGCGTGTTCGCTGCGCCATCGCTCGGCGGCCAGGGCATCTTCGACTACGTCGCCAACAAGGCGTCGCCTGACTACTCGATCAGCGGCCAGGTGCTGATCCAGGCTACCGGTGTCGGCGTGACCATCGTCTGGTCGGCCGTGGTTGCCTTTATCGCCTTCAAGCTGGTGGACCTGGTGATCGGCCTGCGCGTGCCGGAAGAAGAAGAACGCGAAGGTCTGGACATTACCACCCACGGCGAGTCGGCCTACCATATGTAAGTATCCAGACAAGAAACTTGTCATCTGAAAGCCCCCGCACGTGTGCGGGGGCTTTTTTTTATTTCCACCTTTAAAATAGGGCGATCGCCCCGATCTAGCTTGTCCGCAAGGTAATATTGGAAGTTTCAGCATGCCTGGAGGGTCGTCCTCCCGCATCATTTAAGGAAGTCAACATGGTTCCCCATCTCGCCACCGCCCTGACCGGCCCGCTCCACGATCTCGAAGAAAAAATCCTGGCGGCCACCCCTGCCATCGAGCGCTGGTTCCGCCTCGAGTGGCAAGAGCACACGCCGCCGTTCTATTGCTCGGTCGATATGCGCAATGCCGGCTACAAGCTGGCGCCGGTGGACACCAACCTGTTTCCCGGCGGTTTCAACCACCTGGCCACCGAGATGCTGCCGCTGTCGGTGCAGGCCGCGATGGCCGCGATCGACAAGTATTGCCCCGATGCGCGCAACCTGCTGCTGATACCCGAGGTGACCCAGCGCCACCCGACCTACTGGCAAAACGTCGCCCGCCTGATGCAGATTTTCCGCCAGACCGGCCTGCACGTGCGCCTGGGATCGCTGTCGCCCGAGGTTACCCAGCCCATGCCGATCGCTCTGCCGGATGGCAATATGCTGGTGGTGGAACCGCTCGAGCGCTCGGCCAACGGCCGCCGCCTGGGCCTGAAAGACTTCGATCCGTGCACGGTGCTGCTCAATAACGACCTGTCGGCCGGGATTCCCGACATCCTGCAAAATATCCACGAGCAAAGCCTGCTGCCGCCGCTGCACGCGGGCTGGGCGCTGCGCCGCAAGAGCAACCACCTGAGTGCCTACGACGAAGTGGCGAAAAAATTCGGCAAGCTGATCGGTGTCGATCCGTGGATGTTCAACCCGCTGCACGCCAAGTGCGACGCCGTCAATTTCCGCACCGGCGAGGGTTACGAATGCCTGGCCGCCAATGTCGATACGCTGCTGGCGAAGATCAAGAAGAAGTACAAAGAGTACGGCATGAAGGAGCAAAAGCCGTTCGTGATCATCAAGCCCGACGCCGGCACCTACGGCACCAGCATCCTGACCATCAAGGATTCCAGTGAAATCAAGGACTTGACGCAAGCCCAGCGCGACCGGATGATCGTCGTCAAGGATGGCAGGGAAGTGACCGACTTCATCATCCAGGAAGGCGTGCCCACCTTCGAGAGCATCAAGGACGACGTGGCCGAGCCGGTCGTCTACATGATCGACCGCTACGTGGTCGGCGGGTTCTACCGCGTCCATGCCGAGAAGGGCATCGACCAGAACCTCAATGCTCCCGGCTCGCAGTACGTGCCGCTGGCATTTGCCCAGCAGCACGCCGTGCCCGACCTCAAGGCCAAGCCGGGCACGGCAGCGCCGAACCGCTTCTACGTGTACGGCGTGGTGGCGCGGCTGGCGCTGCTGGCGGCATCGCTCGAGATGGAGCGCACCGATCCGAATCCTGAGGTGTATTGAGATGAAATGAGGCCGCAGCGGCGGACCGCCCCGCCTGCGCGGGTACGACAGGCGATGGCCAGCGCAATAGAGCAAAGCCCCGGACCGTAATTCCGTCATTCCCGCGCAGGCGGGAATCCAATTCAAGAATCTCGGCTAAAATCAGGCCTTCACTCCACCGGATGCACCCATGAAAATTGCTTTCCTTGCCGATGCCTTGTCCAGCTTTAAGACCTACAAGGACTCCACCTACGCCATGATGGTCGAGGCCAACCGGCGCGGCCATGCCGTGTACGCGTTCGAGCAAAAGGATATGGCCGTGCTGGGCGGCATCGCCACGGCCAGGGCGTCGCAGATCAGCTTTACCGGCGATGCCACCGACTGGTACCGCGCCGCGCCGGCCGTGGACACCGACCTCGGCGCGTTCGACGCCATCGTCCAGCGCAAGGATCCGCCGTTCGACATGGAATACATCTACGGCACCTACATGCTGGAGCTGGCCGAGACCCAGGGCGCGAAAGTGTTCAACAAGCCGTCGGCCATCCGCGACCACAGCGAAAAGCTGGCCATCGCCCAGTTCAGCCAGTACACCTCGCCCACGCTGGTCACGGCTGACGAAGCCCGTCTCCGCGCCTTCCAGGCCGAGCATGGCGACGTCATCCTCAAGCCGCTCGACGGCATGGGCGGCACCGGCATCTTCCGCGTCAAGCCCGATGCCATGAACCTGGGCGCGATTATCGAAACGCTGACCTGCAACGGCGCCACCACCATCATGGCCCAGCGGTTCATCCCGGACATCGCCAAGGGCGACAAGCGCATCCTGGTGATCGCCGGCAAACCGGTGCCGTTCTCGCTGGCGCGCATTCCGCAAAACGGCGAAGTGCGCGGCAACCTCGCTGCCGGCGGCCTCGGCGTGGCCCAGCCGCTGACCGAACGCGACGTCGAGATCGCCAACGCCATCGGCCCGACCCTGGCTGCGCGCGGGCTGCTGCTGGTCGGCCTGGACGTGATCGGCGACTGCCTGACCGAAGTCAATGTCACCAGCCCGACCTGCTTCCAGGAAATTACGCAGCAGGCGGGCTTCCCGGTGGCAGCCACCTTTATCGACGCACTGGAAGCGGCCGTGGCGGCCGCTTAAAAAGATGCAGATTAAAAATATTTTTGCCGGACGACCGCAATTTCGTCCGCGCTCACTGGCGGATTGAGGATATGGTTGGCATACTGCTTATGACGCATGCGCCGCTGGGGCAGGCATTCATTGCCGCTTGCGCCCACGTGTTTCGTGGTCCGACCGAGCTGCTCGAAGCGATCGACGTGGTCGCCGACCAGGATCTCGGCCAGGTGCAGCAACTGGCGGCGGCCGCCATCAAGCGGCTCGACGACGGCGATGGCGTGCTGGTGATGACCGATGTCAAGGGCGGTACGCCGTCCAATTGCTGCGACCGGCTGGCGGACGCGGGCAGGGTGGAAGTGATTGCCGGCATCAGCTTGCCGATGCTGCTGCGGGCCATCACCTACCGCCGCGATACGCTGGACGTGGTGGTCGAGATGGCCCTGGCTGGCGCGCAGAGTGGTGCAGTGCGCGTCGATAACCGGATTCGCGTCGGCTAGCGGGCAGTTTCCGTACCGGCGCGGGATTTTGAGAGTGCGGCTTTCTCGCAGTTTTTCGAAGAGACAATATAAAAATGATTCAGCAAGAACTTGAGATTATCAACAAGCTCGGCCTGCACGCCCGGGCGTCCGCCAAATTCACCCAGCTGGCCGCCAAGTTCCAGAGCGATGTCTGGCTCAGCCGCAATTCCCGCCGCATCAACGCCAAGTCCATCATGGGCGTGATGATGCTCGCTGCCGGCAAGGGCGCCAAGGTCCTGCTCGAAGCGGACGGCGCCGACGAGCAAGACTGCATCGCGGCCCTTACTGCACTGGTCAACGACAAGTTCGGCGAAGGCGAGTAATGCCTTCGGACCGCGGCCGTTCCCGACCCTATTCCGGCGCCCCCATGGCTTCGTTCACGCTGCACGGCATCCCGGTGTCGCGCGGGATCGCCATCGGCCGCGCCCACAAGCTCGCGCCGGCCGCGCTCGACGTCAAGCACTACCTGGTGGCCGAAGAGCACCTGGAAGCCGAAGTCGTGCGCCTGCAGGAAGCGCTGGCCCAGGTGCACAAGGAACTGCAGACGCTGTGGAACGAGCTGCCCAAGGATGCGCCGACCGAGCTGGGCGCCTTTATCGACGTGCACGCGCTGATCCTGTCCGACCCCATGATTTCCGAGGCGCCGCTCGACATCATCCGCACCCGCCACTACAACGCCGAATGGGCGCTGCTGACCCAGATCGATGAACTGTCGGCGCAGTTCGACGAGATCGAAGACCCGTACCTGCGCGAGCGCAAGGCCGACATCCAGCAGGTGGCCGAGCGGGTATTGAAGGTCTTGATGGGCACCGCGCAGCTGTTGCCGCCGCCGGTCAAGCTCGGCGACGACGAATTCCAGCCGCAGATGATCATCGTCGCCCACGACATCTCGCCGGCCGACATGCTGCAGTTCCGCGATCGCTCGTTCATCGGTTTCGTCACCGATGTCGGCGGCCAGAACTCGCACACGGCCATCGTCGCGCGCAGCCTCGACATCCCGGCAGCGGTCGGCATGTCGGGCGCCTCGACCCTGATCGAGCAGGACGACTGGCTGATCATCGACGGCGAGGCCGGTGTGGTGATCGCCAATCCCAGCGTGGTGGTGCTCGAGCAGTACCGCGACCGCCAGAGCGCAGCGATCCGCGCCCGCAAAAAGCTGGGCAAGCTGAAAAAAACCCCGGCCGTCACGCGGGACGGCACCGAGATCACGCTGCTGGCCAATATCGAGCTGCCCGACGACTGCCCGGCCGCGATGGAGGCGGGCGCCAACGGCGTCGGCCTGTTCCGCTCCGAGTTCCTGTTCATGGGCCGCAAGGGCAAGATGCCGTCCGAGGACGAGCAGTTCGAACAGTACAAGAAAGCGGTGGTGGCCATGAAGGGCCGCCCGGTGACGATCCGCACGCTCGACATCGGCGCCGACAAGCCGCTCGACCAGTCCGAGCACACGGCGCTCAATCCGGCGCTGGGCCTGCGCGCGATCCGCTACTGCCTGGCCGAGCCGCAGATTTTCGTCACCCAGCTGCGCGCCATCCTGCGTGCCTCGGCGTTCGGCAAGGTGCGCATTTTGATCCCGATGCTGGCGCACGCGTTCGAGATCGACCAGTCGCTGGCCATGATCGCGCAGGCCAAGGCGGAGCTGCGCGAAGCGCACGTCAAGTTCGACGAGCAGGTGGACGTGGGCGCGATGATCGAAATCCCGGCCGCCGCGCTGGCGCTGCCGATGTTCGTCAAGCGCATGAACTTCCTGTCGATCGGCACCAATGACCTGATCCAGTACACGCTGGCCATCGACCGGGTTGATTATGAGGTCGCGCACCTTTACAATCCGCTGCATCCGGCTGTGCTGCAACTGATCGCCATGACCATTGCGGCCGGGCATAAAGCCGGGATCGACGTCGCCGTGTGCGGCGAAATGGCGGGCGACGTCAAGCTCACCCGCCTGTTGCTGGGCCTGGGGCTGCGCGAATTCTCCATGCACCCGGCACAACTGCTCTCGGTCAAGCAGGAAATCCTGAACAGCGACCTTGCGCGCATCGCGCCGCAAACCCGCAAGATCATGCGCTCGATGGAACCGGCGGTAATTGCAGACGCGGTCGAACAATTACAGCTACTTTAGTACACGGGGCCCACCCTCGCGGCCCGGTGTTGATAGATGGCCCGTGGGGCCGCCCCATAAAAAAACCGAAACCACCATGTCATCCCTGGGATACGTCACCCCGCAAACCATGCATTTCGCCGAACCGCTGCCGCTGCAAAGCGGCGCCGCGCTGCGCGACTACATGCTGATGTACGAAACCTACGGCACCCTGAACGCCGACAAATCGAACGCGGTGCTGGTGTGCCACGCCCTCAACGCTTCGCACCACGTGGCCGGCGAATACGAAGGCCAGCCGAAAAGCACGGGCTGGTGGGACAATATGGTCGGCCCCGGCAAGTCGCTCGACACCGACCGCTTCTTCGTCATCGGCATCAACAACCTCGGCTCCTGCTTCGGCTCCACGGGCCCGATGCACACCAACCCGGCCACCGGCAAGCCGTACGGCGCCGCGTTCCCGGTGGTCACCGTGGAAGACTGGGTCGCGGCCCAGGCGCGCCTGGCCGACCGGCTGGGCATCACGCAGTTCGCGGCCGTGATGGGCGGCTCGCTCGGCGGCATGCAGGCGCTGGCCTGGAGCATCATGTACCCGGGCCGCCTGCGTCACTGCGTGGTGATCGCCTCCACCGCCAAGCTGTCGGCGCAAAACATCGCCTTCAACGACGTCGCCCGCCAGGCGATCCTGTCCGACCCCGATTACCGCGGCGGCGACTTTTATGCATACGGCGTGGTGCCGAAAAACGGTCTGCGCGTGGCGCGCATGGTCGGCCACATCACCTACCTGTCGGACGACGACATGGCGGAGAAATTCGGCCGCAAGCTGCGCGCCGCCGCCGACGACCTGGCCAACGCAGAAGCGGCCATGGGCAGCTACAAGTTCGGCTTCGGCGTCGACTTCGAGATCGAGTCGTACCTGCGCTACCAGGGCGACAAGTTCAGCGAATACTTCGACGCCAACACCTACCTGCTGATCACCAAGGCGCTCGACTACTTCGATCCGGCCCGCGCCCACGGCGGCGACCTGGCCAAAACCCTGGCCGCCACCCGCGCCAAGTTTTTCCTGGCCTCGTTTACCACCGACTGGCGCTTCTCGCCCGAGTGCAGCCAGGACATCGTCAAGGCGCTGATCGACAACCGCCGCCCGGTGACCTACGCCGAAATCGACGCCCCGCACGGCCACGACGCCTTCTTGCTCGACGACCCGCGCTACCTGAAGCTGGTGCGCGCCTATTACGACCGCGTGTGGACCGAGATCACCGACACCAGTGACCTCGGTGACGTCAAGGAGGCCGCATGAATTTCAACGACCTCAGTGCCGCCCGGCCCGACCTGGCGTTCATCGCCCACTGGGTGCCGGCCAACGCCCACGTGCTCGATGTCGGCTGCGGCGACGGCGTCATGATGGACTACCTGCAAAGCGACAAGCGCTGCAGCGGCTACGGCATCGAGATCGCCGACGACAAGGTGCTGGCCAGCACCCGCCGCGGCGTGCAGGTGGTGCAGCAGGACATGGAAAACGGCCTGGCCCTGTTCGGCGACAACAGCTTCGACACGGTGCTGTGCCTGTCGTCGCTGCAGATGATGCAGCACGTCGAAGCGCTGCTGCGCGACATCGTCCGCGTCGGCAAGGAAGTGATCGTCTCGTTCCCGAACTTCGCCTATTGGCCGCACCGCGTGGCGCTGCTGCGCGGGCGCATGCCGGTATCGAAGTCGCTGCCGTACGAATGGTACGACACGCCCAACCTGCGCTGCGCCACCATCAACGACTTCCGCGACCTGGCCGAGGAATGCGGCGTGCAGGTGGTCGATTGCGTGGCGCTGGCCGAAGGCAAACGTGTCGATTTCCTGCCCAACCTGCGCGGCGACCTGGCCGTGTTCCGCCTCCGTAAGAAAGCCTGACGATGACCGCCCCGGCACAGAAAAAAAGCTGGATCAGCTACCTGAACGGCCGCACCGTTTCCATCCTGTTCCTCGGTTTCAGTTCCGGGCTGCCGCTGTACACGCTGATCTACCTGATGCAGGCGTGGCTGGCCAAGGCGGGACTCGATGTGAAAGCCCTGGGCCTGTTCGGCCTGATGACGTTCCCTTACACGTTCAAGTTCCTGTGGGCGCCGCTGATGGACCGCTACAGCATCGGCACGCTGGGCCGGCGCCGCGGCTGGATGGCGCTCACGCAGGTCGCCCTGTTCGTCGTGATCGGCGGTGTCGGCATGTTCGATCCGCAGCAGCAGCTGTCGCTGATCGTGCTGGCGGTGGCGCTGATCGCCTTTCTGTCGGCCAGCCAGGACGTGGTGATCGATGCCTACCGCCGCGAAATCCTGGCCGAAGAAGAGCAGGGCCTGGGCGCAGCCATCATCGTCAACGCCTACAAGGCGGCCAGCCTGATCCCCAGCGCGCTGGGGCTGGTGCTGGCCGATACCATGCGCTGGCAGGTGGTGTTCTGGATCGTCGCCGCCTTCATGCTGCCCGGCCTGGCCTGCACGCTGCTGGCCAGGGAGCCGGCCGTGTACGGTGCGCCGCCCAGGAACCTGCAGGAGGCGGTGGTATTGCCGTTCAAGGAATTCATCCTGCGCGACGGCTTGAAACAGGCGCTCATCATCATCCTGTTCGTGCTGCTGTATAAAATCGGCGACACCATGGCCACCGCGCTATCGACCAAGTTCTTCCTTGACCTCGGGTTCACGACCAAGCAGATCGGCCTCGCGGCCAACGCCACCGGCTGGTGGGCCAGCCTGGCCGGCGGCGCCGTCGGCGGCCTCTGGATGATCAAGCTGGGCATCAACCGCGCGCTGTGGGTGTTCGGCGTGCTGCAGGCGATCGCCATTCTCGGTTTTGCCTGGCTGGCCAGGGTGGGGCCCGATCCCTGGCTGCTGAGCGCGGTCTTCGGCTTCGAGGCGTTTGCCAGCCTGGGCCTCGGGTCGGCTGCGCTGGTGGCCTTCATGTCGCGCGCGACCGACCCGCGCTACACGGCCACCCAGTACGCGTTGTTTTCGAGTCTGGCTGCGGTGCCGCGCACATTCATCAATGCGTCGGTAGGGTATATTGTCGCCGAAACCGGCTGGTTCTGGTTCTTTATGGTCTGCTTCCTGCTGGCTTTCCCGGCCATGCTGATGCTCCCTAAAATCGCCCCATGGAATAAACGAGATGAACAAGCTTAAATTCAAGAGCGCCGCGCTGGCGCTGGCCTGCGCCATCAGTGTCCTGCCCGCCTTGCCGGCCTGGGCCCAGGACGACGGTATCCCGGTCGAGAAGATGTCGCGCCTGCGCGCCATCGGCGGCGACGCCGACCAGGTCAACCAGCAGTCCAAGCTGCAGTACGACCAGATGCTCAAGCAGGCCCACGACAAGGATGCAGTGGCCACCGACAGCAACCCGCAGCTGATCCGCCTGCGCGCGATTGCCAACCGCCTGATCCCGTTCACCAAGCGCTGGAATCCCGATGCCGCCAGCTGGAAGTGGGAAGTCAACCTGCTCAACTCGCCGACCGTCAACGCCTTCTGCATGCCGGGCGGACGCATCGCCTTCTACAGCGGCATCCTGACCAAGCTTAATCTGACCGACGATGAAGTGGCAGCCGTGATGGGCCACGAAATCGCTCACGCGCTGCGCGAACACGCGCGCGCCCAGGCCGGTAAAAACGCCGTGACCAGCACGTTTGCGCGCCTCGGCGGCGCCGCGCTGGCCGGCTACTTCGGCTTCGATCCGCGCCTGGGCGACGCCGGCGGCAGCGCCGTGGCGCAGGTGTCGGCATTGAAATTCTCGCGCAACGACGAGTCCGAGGCCGACCTGGTGGGCCTGGACCTCGCCTCGCGCGCCGGCTACGATCCGCGCGCCGGCGTGGCCTTGTGGCAGAAGATGGCAGCGATTAACAAGAGCCAGCCGATCGGCTTCCTGTCCACCCACCCGACCGGCAGCGACCGCATCAAGAACATGAACGATCATATGTACCTGGTGCTGCCCGTGTACGCGCGCGCCAAGGGACTGGACGTCGACAACCTGCCGCCGTACCGCTCGCTGGCGCTGCCCAAGTCCTGATGCCTGTGCCCGGACCCGCTGCCGCGCATCCGCTGCCGATGCGCGACGGCGTTGCGGCCAGCTATCTGTGGCTACCGGCAGGCCAGTGGCCCGATATGCTCACCTTTCTGGCTGCCCATTTCCGCGACGTGCCGGAGACGACCTGGCGCGAACGCATGGCGCGCGGCCACGTGGTCGATGGCGACGGCCGGCCGCTGGCGCCGCACAGCGCCTACCGGCGCGGCACGCGCATCTTTTACTACCGCGAGCTGGAACAGGCCGAAACGCCGATCCCGTTCCAGGAGCAGATCCTGTTCATGGACGAGCACCTGGTGGTGGTGGATAAACCGCATTTCTTGCCGATGACCCCGACCGGCCGCTTCCTGCACGAGACGCTGCTGGTGCGGCTGAAAAAAACGCTGGGCGAACCGGCGCTCACGCCGATCCACCGCCTCGACCGCGAAACGGCCGGCGTGGTGATTTTTTCGCGCCGCCAGGACAGCCGCGGCGCCTACCAGTCGCTGTTCCAGCAACGCGCCATCGAGAAGGAATACGAAGCGCTGGCGCCGCGCCTGGACGGCGTGCAGTTCCCGTTCACCTACCGCAGCCGCATGGTCGATGGCGACAAGTTCTTCATCATGAAAGAGGAACAGGGCGCGCCGAATTCGGAAACCATCATCGACGTCATCGCCGATCACGCGCACTACACGCGCTACCGCCTGTTTCCCCACACGGGCCGCAAGCACCAGCTGCGCCTGCACCTGGCCTCGCTGGGCATCCCGATACTGAACGATGCCTTTTACCCGGTGGCGCTGCCGAGCCAGCCGAACGACTACGCGCGGCCCCTGAAACTGCTGGCCCGCCGCATCTGCTTCCTCGACCCGCTCAGCGGCGACTGGCGCGAATTTTCCAGCGAGCGCAGTCTGTAGACATCACCCCCGCGCGTAATCGATGATCAGCGGCGCATGGTCGGAAAACTTTTCTTCCTTGTACACGGCCACCGTGGTGGCACGGGCGGCGATGCCGGGGGTGGCGACCTGGTAGTCGATGCGCCAGCCGACGTTTTTCGCATACGCCTGGCCGCGGTTGCTCCACCACGTGTACTGCTCTTCGCGCGGGTCGAGCCCGCGGTGCACGTCGACAAAGCCCACTTCGTCGAAAATGCGGGTCATCCAGGCACGTTCCTCGGGTAGGAAGCCTGAATTTTTCTTGTTGCCTTTCCAGTTCTTGAGGTCGATCTCCTTGTGGGCGATGTTCCAGTCGCCGCAGATCACCACTTCGCGGCCTTCCGCGTGCAGCAGTTGCAGGTGCGGCAGGAACAGATCCATGAAGCGGAACTTGGCTTCCTGCCGTTCGGGGCCGGACGAGCCGGACGGGCAATACACGGAAATCACGGTCAGCTTGCCGAAGTCGCAGCGCACGTAGCGGCCCTCGCGGTCGAATTCGGGAGCGCCGAAGCCGATCACCACGCGGTCCGGTTCGATGCGGCTATAGATGCCGGTGCCCGAATAACCCTTTTTTTCGGCATAGTGGAAGTGGCCGTGGTAGCCGCCCGGGTTGAGGAATTCCGGCGTCATGTCCGGCGCCTGGGCCTTGAGTTCCTGCACGCAGACGAAGTCGGCGTCCTGTTTGGCCAGCCAGGTGAAAAAACCCTTGGAGGCGGCGGAACGGATGCCGTTCAGGTTGGCGGAGATGATTTTTGGCATAGAAAACAGCTGCTTAAAAAAGCGTCGAAATTTTGGAATGCGTAAGTGTAGCGGTAAAATACGGCAACTTCACAGAAATGAGTCAGCATGAACAACTTACGTCAGGAATTTATCGCCTTCTCGGTCCAGAGCGGCGTGCTCCGCTTCGGCGAATTCACCACCAAGGCCGGGCGCCAGTCGCCGTACTTCTTCAACGCCGGCCTGTTCCATGACGGCGCCACGCTGGCCCGGCTGTCGCAGTTCTACGCGCAAACCCTGCTCGATTCCGGCGTCGCATTCGACATGCTGTTCGGTCCCGCCTACAAGGGCATCACGCTGGCTTCGGCAACGGCGATGGCGCTGGCCGGCAAGGGCCGCAACACCTCGTTCGCCTACAACCGCAAGGAAGCCAAGGATCATGGCGAGGGCGGCACGCTGGTCGGCGCCAAGCTGGCCGGCAAGGTCGTCATCATCGACGACGTGATCTCGGCCGGCACCTCGGTGCGCGAGTCGGTGGACCTGATCCGCGCTGCCGGCGCCGAGCCATGCGCCGTGCTGATCGCGCTCGACCGCATGGAGCGCGCCGGCAAGGACGGCCAGCTGTCGCCGAACTCGGCCGTGCAGGAAGTGGCGCTGCAATACAATATCCCGGTCATCTCGATCGGCAACCTCGACGACCTGTTCGGCTACCTGAACGGCGCCGGCGCCGATCCGCAGCTGCTGCAATACAAGGATGCGGTGGCGGCTTACCGCGAACGCTACGGCACCGTATAAGTTAGACGCCGGTATTTCTTTGGTGTAATCTCGTGGCAGGGCAACCCTGCGCGGCGTAGCGGCCGTGAACGACGAGGCACACATGAACATAGCAACTCTGAAGGTCCATGGCGACGACGACGGCCTGGCCGACATCCGTGACGGCTTGCCGGTCGAACCGGACGGCGACTGGCGCCGCGGCGACGTCAAGCCCGACGGCCGGGTGCGCATCGATTCCGGCTTTTACGTGCGCATCGGTACCGATGACGATCCCGACGCGCTGCTCCGGCAAATCCGTACCTTCCTGGCCGAGTCGTCGGCGCGCGGCATCCACTTCGAGCGCGCCGACGTCGCCGCCGAGCTGCGCATCTCGTTCAGCTCCGCGCGCGGCGCCGCCACCCCCACGCTCGACTTTTCGCTGGCCGACCTGACGCTGCTGGTCGATATGGGCATCAATCTCAGCATTACGGCCTGACAGGCCTGGGTTCCCGAGCGCCATCAAGGCAGGCAGCCCATGCAAATGCCCCGCAAGCATGGCGCTGGCGGGGCAGGCAGGGCATGGCAGAAGGGCGGATCAGCTGGCCAGCTTGGCTTTCAGCAGTTCGGTCAGCTGGGCCGGGTTGGCCTTGCCGCGCGAGGCTTTCATGGCCTGGCCGATCAGGGCGTTGATTGCCGCTTCCTTGCCGGCGCGGTATTGCTCGACCGATTTGGCGTTATTGGCCAGCACTTCGTCGACGATCGCTTCCAGTGCGCCCGTGTCGGAAATCTGTTTCAGGCCTTTCGATTCGATCAGCGCATCGACCAGCTGGTCGTCGTCGGAGTTGGCGGCCCACATGTCGGCAAACAATTCCTTGGCGGTCTTGTTGTTGATGGTGCCGTCGGCAATGCGCTTGAGCATCAATGCCAGCTGCGCCGGCTTGACCGGGGCAGCGCCGATATCGACGCCTTCGCGGTTCAGCGTCGACGACACGTCGCCCATCAGCCAGTTGGCGGCCGCCTTCGCGTTGTCCTTGCCGGCCGCATCGACCACCGCCACGAAGTAGGTGGCCATGGCCTTGGAGGCGGTCAGCACAAGCGCATCGTACTCGGGCAGCGCGTAGTCGGACACGAAGCGGGCGCGCATGGCGGCCGGCAGTTCCGGCATCGATGCCTTGACCTCGGCGATCCAGGCATCCGAGATCACCAGCGGCGGCAGGTCGGGGTCAGGGAAATAGCGGTAATCCTGGGCGTCTTCCTTGCTGCGCATTTCGCGCGTTTCCTTGCGGTCCGGGTCGTACAGGCGCGTCGCCTGCACGACCTTGCCGCCGTCTTCGATCAGCTCGATCTGGCGGCGCACTTCGACGTGCACGGCTTCCTCGATGAAGCGGAACGAGTTCAGGTTCTTGATTTCGCAGCGGGTGCCGAATGCGGTTTGCCCTTTCGGCCGCACCGAGACGTTGATATCGCAGCGGAATGAGCCTTCCTGCATATTGCCGTCGCACACCCCGAGCCACATCACCAGCGAGTGCAGCGCCTTGCAGTAGGCCACCGCTTCGGCCGCGCTGCGGATTTCCGGCTCGGAGACGATTTCCAGCAGCGGCGTGCCGGCGCGGTTCAGGTCGATACCAGACATGCCGGCATAGTCTTCGTGCAGCGACTTGCCGGCGTCTTCCTCGAGGTGGGCGCGGGTCAGGTTGACGGTCCTGGTGACGAACTGGCCATCCTTCTCATAGCCGAACGTGACCGCGCCGCCGATGACCACCGGGTCTTCGAACTGGCTGATCTGGTAACCCTTGGGCAGGTCCGGATAAAAATAGTTTTTGCGCGCGAAGATCGAGGCAGGCGCGATCTTCGCGCCGACGGCCAGGCCGAAGCGGATCGCGCGATCGACCGCCTGCTTGTTCATCACCGGCAGTACGCCCGGCAGCGCCAGGTCTACCGGGCTGGCCTGGGTGTTGGGGGCCGCGCCGAACGTGGTCGGCGAACCGCTGAAGATCTTGGAGGCGGTGGTGAGCTGCACGTGGTTCTCGACACCGATGACGACTTCCCATTCCATATTGTTCTCGCTTATGTTCTTTTTTAAATGCCGCTCGGGGCGCGGGTGTGCCAGTCGGTCGCCTGCTGGTAGGCATGGGCGACGTTGAGCAGCTGCGCTTCGCCGAAATGCTTGCCGATGATTTGCAGTCCCACGGGACGGTTGGCATTCTTCTCGCCCTGGCCGAAACCGACCGGGATCGACATGCCCGGCAAACCGGCCAGGCTGGTCGAGAGCGTGAAGATGTCGGCCAGGTAGGCAGCGACCGGGTCGTCGGACTTGTCGCCGAGGTCCCAGGCCACGGTGGGCGCCACCGGTCCCATGATGACGTCGCACACGGCGTCGGGGCCATTGAGCACCGCTTCGAAATCCTGCGCGATCAGGCGGCGGATCTTTTGCGCCTTCAGGTAGTAAGCGTCGTAGTAGCCGTGGCACAGCACGTATGTGCCGACCATGATGCGGCGCTTGACTTCGGCGCCGAAGCCTTCGGCGCGGGTCTTGCGGTACATGTCCGCCAGGTCCTTGTAGCCGTCGGCGCGGTGGCCGAAGCGCACGCCGTCGAAGCGCGACAGGTTCGATGACGCCTCGGCCGGCGCGATCATGTAGTAGGCCGGGATCGACAGCGCCGTGTTGGGCAGCGAGATATCGACCAGGGTGGCGCCCAGTTCCACGTACTTGGCCAGCGCGGCGCGCACGGCCTGCTCGACGTCGGCCGCCAGGCCGGCGCCGAAGTATTCCTTGGGCACGCCGATGCGCAGGCCGGTCAGCGGCTGGCCCAGTTCGCGCGTGAAATCTTCGTCGATGCCGCCCAGTTCCGGCGTCAGGCTGGTCGAGTCGCGTTCGTCGAAGCCGGCCATGGCGTTGAGCAGCAGCGCGCAATCCTCGGCGGTTTGCGCCATCGGCCCGCCCTGGTCCAGCGACGAGGCAAACGCGATCATGCCGAAGCGCGATACGCGGCCATAGGTCGGCTTGATGCCGGTGATGCCGCAGAAAGCGGCGGGCTGGCGGATCGAGCCGCCGGTATCGGTGCCGGTCACGCCCGGCGCCAGGCGCGCCGCCACGGCGGCAGCCGAACCGCCGGAGGAGCCGCCCGGAACCGCGGTCTTGTCCCACGGGTTCTTGACGGCGCCGAAGGCCGAGTTTTCATTGGCCGAGCCCATCGCGAATTCGTCGCAATTGAGCTTGCCCAGCGTGACCATGCCGGCAGCGCGGAACTTTTCCACCACGGTCGCGTCGAACGGGCTCACATAGTTGGCCAGCATTTTCGAGCCGGCCGTCGAGCGCCAGTCGCGCGTGACGAAAATGTCCTTGTGGGCGATCGGCACGCCGGTCAGCGGCGTGGCGGTGCCGTTGGCGATGCGCGCATCGGCTTCGGCAGCTTGCGCCAGCGTCAGGGCGCGGTCGACGTGCAGGAAAGCGTTCAGATCGCTTTGCGCGATGCGGTCGAGAAAATGCGTGGCCAGCGCGGTGGCGGTAATGGCTTTACTTTGCAGCAGCGCGGACAGCTCTTTGATGGTTTTGTTGTGCATGGCGTTCAATTCAGAATTCGTGGTGCCGGTCAGCCGTGGTGGCCGCGAGGGCGACCGGGACGGATGCGCAGGCGCGTGCCCAGGTACCTGTGACAGTGGGCGTTACTCGATCACCTTCGGCACCAGGTACAGGCCGTCCTGGGTCTTCGGCGCCACCGCCTGGTAGTCGTCGCGGCGGTTGGTCTCGGTGGCGTTGTCCTCGCGCAGGCGCAGCGCGATATTGGTCATGTGGGCCGCCAGCGGATGGCTGAGCGGGGCGACGCCATCGGTATCGACTGCCTGCATCTGCCCGGCCAGCGCGAAGATGCCGTTCAGTTGGTCGAGCGCCGTGGCGCTCTGCGCATCGCTCATTTCCAGTTGTGCCAGCTTGGCAATGCGTGTTACGTCGGAGAGGGTCAGGGACATGGCGTAAGGCGCGGACGGGACCGCGCGAGGTTTAGATTATTACAATGTTAAAAACTTGAAATTCCGTTAAAGCGCCGGTAAAAACCGACGATTGCCGCTTAACTTGCGGACTCGGCTAATTCAATTTCTGGCCGATTTTGGGTAAATCGCAGCCAAATTATAAGGTAGAATGGCGGGTTGATGCGTTGCCGGCGCTGAATCATTGCTGCCGCAGCATCGACAGGATTCCCCTTATAACGGTTACGCGCACGTCAGTGGCGCCACAGGACACACATGTTTGGTTTTTTACGCAGGTACATCTCCACCGATCTGGCCATCGACTTGGGTACGGCCAATACTCTGATTTACGTTCGTGGCCAGGGCATCGTTCTGGACGAGCCTTCGGTCGTTGCGATCCGCCAGGAAGGCGGCCCGAACGGCAAAAAAACGATCCAGGCAGTCGGTAAGGAGGCAAAGCAGATGCTGGGCAAGGTCCCCGGCAATATCGAGGCGATCCGCCCGATGAAAGACGGCGTGATCGCCGACTTCACCGTCACCGAACAGATGCTCAAGCAGTTCATCCGCATGGTGCACGATTCCAAGTTCTTCCGTCCGTCGCCGCGCATCATCATCTGCGTGCCGTGCGGCTCCACCCAGGTGGAACGCCGCGCGATCCGCGAGTCGGCGCTGGGCGCCGGCGCCTCGCAGGTGTACCTGATCGAAGAACCGATGGCTGCCGCCATCGGCGCCGGCCTGCCGGTCTCCGACGCCACCGGCTCGATGGTGGTCGATATCGGCGGCGGCACCACCGAAGTGGGCATCATCTCGCTGGGCGGCATGGTGTACAAGGGGTCGGTGCGCGTGGGCGGCGACAAGTTCGACGAAGCGATCGTCAACTACATCCGCCGCAACTACGGCATGCTGATCGGCGAACAGACCGCCGAAGCGATCAAGAAGGCCATCGGATCGGCCTTCCCGGGCTCCGAAGTGAAGGAGATGGAAGTGAAGGGCCGCAACCTGTCCGAAGGCATCCCGCGCTCGTTTACCATCTCGTCCAACGAGATCCTCGAAGCGCTGACCGACCCGCTCAACAACATCGTCTCGGCCGTGAAAAACGCGCTGGAACAAACCCCGCCCGAACTGGGCGCCGACATTGCCGAAAAAGGCATGATGCTGACCGGCGGCGGCGCACTGCTGCGCGACCTCGACCGCCTGCTGATGGAAGAAACCGGCCTGCCGGTACTGGTGGCCGAAGACCCGCTCACCTGCGTGGTGCGCGGCTCGGGCATGGCGCTCGAGCGCATGGACCAGCTGGGGTCGATCTTCTCCTACGAATGATCCGATCATGAAAAACGGGGCCGCTAAGCGGCCCCGGTTCATTGATGTTGACAGTCTGGCAGGCGCGGGAGCGCCGGATTATCGAAAGTCATGGAATACAGTCCACCGCCACTTTTCAAGCAAGGCGCTTCGGCTCGGGTCAAGATGATGGTGTTCGCCTGCATATCGATCGTGCTGCTGCTGGTCGATTCGCAGATGCGCACCCTGGGCGCCGTGCGCCAGGTCGTCGGCACCGTGCTGCATCCGCTGCAGATGGCGGCGCTGCTGCCGCGCGACGCCATCTACGGCGCCGGCGATTACTTTTCCTCGCTCGCGGAGATGAAAAAACAGGTCGATGAACTCAAGCGCCAGCAGATCGCCGATGCCCAGGCGCTGCAGCAGGCGCAGTTGCGCACGACCGAAAACAACCAGCTGCGCCGCCTGATGGGTGCGCGCGAACAGGTGCCCACCAAGTCGATGCTGGCCGAAGTGCTGTACGACGCGCGCGACGCCAGCAGCCGCAAGATCATCCTCGACCGCGGCAGCAACAGCGACGTCGCACTCGGCCTGCCGGTGATCGACAACCAGGGCGTGGTGGGACAGGTGACCCGGGTGTTCCCGTTCACCTCGGAGGTGACGCTGCTCACCGACAAGGACCAGGCCATACCGGTGCAGTTGCTGCGCAACGGCTTGCGCAGCGTGGCCTACGGTCGCGGCAAGATCGGTTCGCTCGAACTGCGCTTCACGGCGCCCAATGCCGACATCAAGGTGGGCGACATCGTGGTCACGTCCGGCCTCGATGGCGTCTATCCGGCCGGCCTGGCCGTGGCGCGCGTGACGCAGGTGGACAGCAACGCCAGCGGCGCCTTCGGCGGCGTGATCTGCCAGCCGCTGGCCGGCATCCAGAACAACCGCCAGCTCTTGATCCTGATGTCGCCGCCCGAAATCGCACCGCGTCCGCCCGAGGAAGAACCGCGCGTGCCGCGCAAGGGCAATAACCGCATGGCGCCGATCAAGGAGCCGGCCAAGGAGGACACCGCCGGCGCTGCTGCAGGTGCCGCCGCCACCACCGGCTCCGAGCTGATACCGAAGCTGCCTGCGGCCACGCCGACCGGCGCAGCGGCGCCGGGCGCTGCCACGCCGGGCGCTGCCACATCTGTCGTCACGCCTGCGGCCGGGGCGCCGACCAACACCGCTGCCGCCGGTTCGCCGACCAAAGCCGCTGCCGCTGCCGCACCCGCCGTGGCACCTGCCGCCAGAACCTCCGGTGCCGCGACCGCCGGTGCTGCCGTCACCGCCGCCCCGGGCGCCGGCTCGCCTGCAGCGGGTACGCCGGCCGCCACCCCGGCGACCAGGACTTCTGCCGCTGGCACAGCTGCCGCCAGAACACCGGCCGCCGGGTCGCCGGCCGCCGGATCGCCGGCCGCCGGATCGCCGGCCGCCCGGGCGCCTGCTGCCGCTGCACCCGCCGCCACCGCCACCAAGGAACCGGCCCGATGAACCGACCCCAATACATTCTGCTGCCGGTCAGCCCGCTGTTCATTGCCTTCAGCCTGCTGTGCGCCTTTTTACTGAACCTGCTGCCCTGGGGCCACCTGATCGGCGTGCCCGATTTCGTCGCGCTGGCGCTGGTGTTCTGGGGTGTGCACCAGCCGCGCCGGGTCGGCATCGGCACCGCGTTTTTCCTCGGCCTGCTGATGGACGTGCACGATTCCACGCTGCTGGGCGAGAACGCGCTGTCGTACACGCTGCTGTCCTACTTCGCCATCATGATGCACCGGCGCGTGACCTGGTTCCCGCTCATCACCCAGGCCACCCACGTGTTCCCGCTGCTGGTGATCGCGCAGTCGGTACAGCTGCTGGTGCGCTTCCTGGCGTCGGGCCAGTCGCCGGCCTGGTACTTCTTCCTCGAGAGCGTGGTGGCGGTATGCCTGTGGCCCGTGGCCTCGTGGCTGTTGCTGGCGCCGCAGCGGCGCGCGGTGGACCGCGACCATACGCGACCGATCTGACGGATCGCCGGCGGCATGACTGAACTCAAGGACAACCAGCTGGAACTGCACAAGTTCCGCCTGCGCCTGACCGTGGTGGGCGGCGTGGTATTTACCTGCTTCCTGCTGCTGCTGGCCCGCCTGGTCTGGCTGCAGGTGGTCAGGCACGAAGACTATGCCGTCAAGGCCGAGGACAACCGCATCTCGCTGGTGCCGATCCAGCCCAACCGCGGCCTGATCGTCGACCGTCATGGCGTGATCCTGGCGCGTAACTACTCGGCTTACACGCTCGAGATCACGCCGTCGAAACTGAGCGCCTCGCTCGACGACACCATCGACGCGCTGTCAAAGCTGGTGGCAATCGACATCAAGGACCGCAAGCGCTTCCGCCACCTGCTCGAGGAATCGAAGCGCTTCGAGAGCGTGCCGCTGCGCACCCGCCTCACCGACGAGGAAGTGGCGCGTTTCACGGCCCAGCACTTCCGCTTTCCCGGCGTGGAAATCCAGGCGCGCCTGTTCCGCCAGTACCCGCTCGGCGAAACCGCCTCGCACGTGATCGGCTACATCGGCCGCGTCAACCAGGCCGAGGCCAGGGCGCTGGCCGACGGCGACGACGGCGCCAACTACAACGGCGCCGACCATATCGGCAAGGAAGGGCTCGAGAAAAGCTACGAGCGCCAGCTGCACGGCACCACCGGCTACGAAGAGGTGGAAGTGTCGGCCGGCGGACGCGCCGTGCGCACGCTGTCGCGCCGGCCCGCAACGCCCGGCAACAACCTGATCCTGTCGATCGATATCGAACTGCAGAAAGTGGTGGAAGAGGCGTTCGGCGACTGGCGCGGCGCGCTGGTGGCAATCGAACCGGAGACGGGCGACATCCTCGCCTACGTTTCGCGTCCCGGCTACGATCCCAACCTGTTCGTCGACGGCATCGACAGCCAGAGCTGGGGCGAACTCAATACCTCGCTCGACCGCCCGCTGGTCAATCGCCCGCTGTCCGGCACCTACCCGCCGGGGTCCACCTTCAAGCCGTTCATGGCGCTGGCCGCGCTGGAGAAGGGCTATCGCACGCCGGGCCAGAGCATCCACGATCCCGGCTTCTTCACGCTTGGTGGGCACCGCTTCAACGACGACAAGCCGGGCGGTCATGGCACGGTCGACATGTTCAAGTCGATCGCGGAATCGTGCGACACGTATTTCTACATTCTCGGTAACGAGATGGGCATCGACACCATCAGCGACTTCATGAAGCCGTTCGGCTTCGGCCAGCTGACCGGCATCGACCTCGAACACGAAAAGCAGGGCGTGCTGCCGTCAAAAGAGTGGAAGCGCAACCGCTTCAGGAAGAATGCGGCGGCCCAGCGCTGGCAGGGCGGCGACACCATCTCGATCAGCATCGGCAACGGCTACAACAACTACACGCCGCTGCAGATGGCGCACGCGGTGGCCAACCTGGCCAACAACGGCGTGGTGATGAAGCCGCACCTGGTCAAGATCCTCGAAGACGGCGGCACCCACGCGCGCCAGCTCACCGTGCCGCACGAGAGCTACCGCATCCCGCTCAAGCAGCAGAACATCGATTTCATCAAGAGCGCCATGGTGGGCGTGACCACCGGCGGCACGGCCAGCAAGGTCTTTGCCGGCGCCGGCTACGTCTCGGGCGGCAAGACCGGTACCGCGCAGCTGTTCGCCATCAAGAAGAACGAAAAGTACAACGCCAACCGGGTGGCGGCCCACCTGCGCGACAACGCGCTCTACACCGCATTCGCCCCGGCCGACAAGCCGCGCATCGCGATTGCGGTGGTGGTGGAAAACGGCGGCTTCGGCGCCACCGTGGCCGCGCCCATCGTGCGCAAGGCGCTCGACTTCTATTTGCTGGGCAAGCGCCCGAACCAGAAAGACACCACGCCGGTGCCGAAGGAGGACGCCGTGCTGCGCACGGTGGACGACATCGAGGCCGAACACGGCGTGGTCGAACCGAAGCCCGGCGTGGTCATCCCGGGCAATACCGAATAAGGAATCCGCATGCGCATCCACGAAAGGCGCTCCCTGGGGCGCCGCCTCCGTCCCTATTTCACGGTGTTCGACGTGCCGCTCACCCTGATCATCCTGGCCCTGCTCACGGTGAGCATGGTCACGCTGTACTCGGCCAGCATCGGCATTCCCGGCAAAATGGAAGACCAGGTGCGCAATATCTTGCTGTCGTTCGTGGTGATGTGGGTGGCCGCCAATATCTCGCCGCAGACCATGATGCGCATCGCCGTGCCGGCGTATGCGGCCGGCATGGTGCTGCTGATCGGGGTGGCGCTGTTCGGTACCATCAAGCTGGGCGCGCGGCGCTGGCTGCACGTGGGGATCGACATCCAGCCGTCGGAGTTCATGAAGATCGTCACGCCGATGATGCTGGCCTGGTTCTTCCAGCAGCGCGCCGGCCAGCTGCGCTGGCACTCCTACCTGATCGCCGCCGTGCTGCTGATGTCGCCGGTGCTGCTGATCGTGCGCCAGCCCGACCTCGGCACGGCGCTGCTGGTGGTGGCTGCCGGCTTTGCCGTGATCTTCCTGGCCGGCCTGGCGTGGAAGGCGCTGGCTGCGCTGCTGGTATTGTTCGGCGCCAGCCTGCCGGTGATCTGGACCCTGCTGCACGACTACCAGCGCGAGCGCGTGATGACGCTGATCGATCCCACCTCCGACCCGCTGGGCAAGGGCTTCCACATCATCCAGTCCACCATCGCGGTCGGCTCGGGCGGCATCATGGGCAAGGGCTGGACCCACGGCACCCAGGCCCACCTGGAATTCATCCCCGAACGCACCACCGACTTCATCTTCGCCGTGTACTCGGAGGAGTTCGGCCTGGTCGGCAACCTGCTGCTGCTGCTGCTCTACCTGCTGCTGGTGGGGCGCGGGCTGATGATCGCCGGGAATGCGGCCAACCTGTTCAGCCGCCTGCTGGCCGGCGCCATGACCATGATTTATTTTGCCTACGCGTTCGTCAACATGGGCATGGTCAGCGGCATCCTGCCGGTGGTGGGCGTGCCGCTGCCGTACATGAGCTACGGCGGCACCGCGCTGCTGACCCTGGGCCTGGCCGGCGGCATCCTGATGAGCATCCAGCGCCACCGCAAGCTGGTGCAGACCTGATGGCGGCGCCATGCGACTGACCGCCGACCGCCTCATGGTGCTGCCGTCCCGGGAAATGCGGCCATGATCGAGATCAAGGATACCGAGCGCGAACTGCGCCAGTTCCGCACGCGGATCGCGGTGCTGATCGGCGTGGTGTTCCTGTGCTTTGCGCTGCTGCTGGCGCGCCTGGTGTGGCTGCAGGTGGTCAAGCACGACGATTTCGCCGTCAAGGCGGAGGAGAACCGCATCGCCATCGTGCCGATCGCACCCAACCGGGGCCTGATCTACGACCGTAACGGCGTGGTCCTGGCCAATAACTATTCGGCGTACACGCTCGAGATCACGCCGTCGAAGCTGACCGCCTCGCTCGACGACACCATCGAGCAGCTCTCTGCGCTGGTCACGATCGACATCAAGGACCGCCGCCGCTTCAAGAAGCTGATGGAAGAATCGAAGCGCTTCGAAAGCGTGCCGCTGCGCACCCGCCTGACCGACGAGGAAGTGGCGCGCTTTTCCGCCCAGCGTTTCCGCTTTCCGGGCGTGGAGGTGCAGGCGCGCCTGTTCCGCCAGTACCCGCTGGGCGAAACGGCGTCGCACGTGATCGGCTACATCGGCCGCATCAACCGCGCCGACGCTGCCGCCATCGACGAGCGCGAGGATACCGCCAACTATCGCGGTACCGACCATATCGGCAAGGAAGGGCTGGAGAAAAGCTACGAGCAGAAACTGCACGGCCGCACCGGCTACGAAGAGGTGGAAGTGTCGGCCGGCGGCCGGGCCATCCGCACGCTGTCGCGCAAGCCGGCCACGCCCGGGGACAACCTGATCCTGTCGATCGACATCGAGCTGCAGAAGGTGGTCGAAGACGCGTTCGGCGAACGGCGCGGCGCGCTGGTGGCGATCGAGCCGGAGACGGGCGACATCCTGGCCTACGTGTCGCGCCCCGGTTTCGACCCCAACCTGTTCGTCGACGGCATCGACACCCAGAGCTGGAACGAACTCAATACCTCGCTCGACCGGCCAATGGTCAACCGCCCGCTGTCGGGCACCTATGCTCCCGGCTCGACGTTCAAGCCGTTCATGGCGCTGGCCGCGCTGGAACTGGGCAAGCGCACCACCAGCTACGCCACCTACGATCCCGGCTTCTACATGCTGGGCGGGCACCGCTTCAACGACGATGTGCCGGGCGGCCATGGTTCGGTGGCGATGCACAAGTCGATCGTGGTTTCGTGTAACACCTATTATTACGAACTCGGTCACGACATGGGCATCGACATGATCCATGACTTCATGCAGCCGTTCGGCTTCGGCCAGAAAACCGGCATCGACCTGGTGGGCGAGAAGACCGGCGTGTTGCCGTCGCAGGAATGGAAGCGCAAGCGTTTCAAGGGTGCGGCCGGGCGCTGGGTGGGCGGTGATACGATTTCGGTCAGCAATGGCTCGGGCTACAATGCCTACACGCCGCTGCAGATCGCCCACGCGGTGGCCAACCTGGCCAACAACGGCGTGGTGATGAAGCCGCACCTGGTAAAAATCCTCGAAAACGGCGGCACCCGTGCGCGCACGCTGACGGTGTCGAAAGAGAGTTACCGGATTCCGCTCAAGCAGGAAAACATCGACTTCATCAAGAACGCCATGGTGGGCGTGACCACCGAGGCCGGTGGCACCGGCGTGCGCGCATTTACCGGCGCCCAGTACCGCGTGGGCGGCAAGACCGGTACTGCGCAGGTGATCACGATTAAAAAGGGCGAGAAGTACAATGCCGCCAGGCTGGCCGAACGCCTGCGCGACAACGCGCTGTTCGTCGCGTTTGCGCCGGCTGAAAAACCGCGCATCGCGCTGGCGCTGGTGGTGGAGAACGCCGGCAAGGGCGGCCTCGAAGCGGCGCCGATCGCGCGCAAGGCCATCGATTATTATTTGCTGGGCAAACGCCCGGCCGGCAAGGACACCACCAAGGTGGACAAGGAGGACGCCGAGGAGATCCTGCCGGTGGAAGGCCAGACGCTGGAAGAGCAGGCGGCCGCCGCCCGGCTCGAAGCACTGGGCAACCAGTCGCCGGGACTGATGCCGGTGGCGCCGCCCCCGGATGCGCCGCCGGCGCAGGCGCCGGCACCGATGCCAGCGCCGGCACAAATGCCGACACCGGCGCCGACGCCATCGGCCCCACCGGCGGCGCCTGCGCCTGCCACGCAGTCCGCGCCGGCGGTCCGCAAGAACTGAAAAGGATGACGACATGAGGCCAGGCTTCAACACCACGCCCACCTGCGCGTGCAGCCACGCAGGGGAACCGGCAGCGACGCCGCGGGTCCCGGCGACACGGGGGACTGCAGCGCACGCAGCAGGTACGGCACCCCGCCATATGGCATTGCGCACTACGGCACACGCGACAACCATCGTCGCCGCACGTGACGCGGCACGGCCGGCTCCGGGCGCGCTGATACGCAGCATGGCGCCCCCATCGGCAGGCAGCAGGGCGCAGCGGTTGTCGCACGGCGTGGCAAGCAAGGTGCCGGGCAAGTTGACGAAGAAAGTAACGGACACGCTGTCGGGCCGGGTGCCGCTGCTGGTGCCGCTGGTGGTGGCAAGCGTGCTGGTTGGCTGCGCCAGTACCCCGCCGGGCGACGAACGCTTGCCGCGCACCTCGCGCGTGGGCGGTCCGGTGATCAAGTCGCCCCCCACGGGCAAATCGCAACCGAACCTGCCGGTGCTGCCACCGGCCAATTCGGGCCGCGGCGGTTATTACCAGGACGATGGCCCCGGCGACAATCCGCCGCCCAATCTGGCCGATGTGCCGGACGCCGAGGTGCGCAACGATCCCTTGCTGCCGCGCTCGAATCGTCCCTACGTGGTGTTCGGTAAGACCTACACGCCGATCACCGACAACGAACCGTTCACCCAGGTCGGCCTGGCCACCTGGTACGGCAAGAAATTCCACGGCCAGCGCACGTCGTCCGGCGAACTGTACGACATGTACAAGATGACGGCCGCCCATCCCACCTTGCCGATTCCATCGTATGCGCGGGTATCGAACATGCTGACCGGCGCCACCGTCATCGTGCGCATCAACGATCGCGGACCGTTTCATTCTTCGCGCGTGATCGATGTGTCGTACACGGCGGCGCTCAAGCTGGGCCTGCTCAACAAGGGCAGCCACGAACTGAAGGTGGAACGCATACTGCCGGCCGAAATCGACCGCATGCTGGCCACGCGCGGCGGCGTACCGACCGCCAGTGGCGCGCGCCTGGCCTCGGAGGCCACGCCCGCCTCGCCCGACAAACGGCTGGCGACGTACAAGGGCGACGACGACAAACCGGCGCTGGTGCTGGCGCCGCGCGCCGTGCCGGCCAATCCCGAGATCGAAGCGCTGATGCTGGGCGACCGCACCGCAGCCGGCGGCGCCGCCACCGGCGCTGTTACCGGCGCTGTCACCGGTGCCGCCACTGCAAGCGCTGCAGGCCCGGCGGCCTTGGAGCCCGCCGCACCAGCCGCATCAGCGACGCCGAGCGCACCAGCCGCCTCGGACGACACGCTGGCCAGCGGCTACTACCTGCAACTGGGCGCCTACTCGCGTCCGGAAGGCGCGCGCCAGCTCCAGGGCCAGCTGACCAACACCTTGCCGGCAGCGCTGCACCTGGTGCAGAGCGGTTCCGTCTACCGCCTGTTCAGCGGTCCTTACACCAGCCGCCAGGCCGCCCAGGACGCCATCGGCAGCCTGCCGTCCGCCCTCAGACTTAAACCGCTGGTGATCCAGCGCTGACCGTTCGGGTAACTTTGGGGGCAGATCCTGATGCCGTTAATTCAAGCGAAAAGTATTAATTTGTCAGCATAAAAACGTCGTCCCTGCGCAGGCGGGGAGCCAATGTGGCTGACAYGTCGACGCATCTCGCAGAACCTGGGTACCCGCCTTCGCGGGTACGACGGATAGGAAGACYTTCACTTAGCGGCATTAACTTCGCGGTCTAATGCCGCTGAGTTAAGCGAAAAGTATTAATTTTGTTGGCATAAAACGTCGTCCCCGCGCAGGCGGGGACCCAATCTGGCTGACGTGCCGACGCATYTCGCAGAACCTGGGTACCCGCCTTCGCGGGTACGACGGATMGGAAGACCTTCACTTAGCGGCATTAACTTCGCGGTCTAATGCCGCTGAGTTAAGCGAAAAGTATTAATTTTGTTGGCATAAAAACGTCGTCCCYGCGCAGGCGGGRACCCAATCTGGCTGACATGTCGACGCATCTCGCAGAACCTGGGTACCCGCCTTCGCGGGTACGACGGATAGGAAGACCTTACGGCATCAGGAACTGCCCCCGCAGTGGCAGTTAGCGGCAGCTGTGCAGGGCGGTGTTCGGGAAGTCGGTGCGGATTTTGTCGAGCTCGGCTTTCAGCTGGGGCGCGACGTCGCGGAACTGGAAGGCGAGCAGGCGGCTGCCGCTCATGCGGGGAGTGATGCGCGCCGTGCGCACGCCCTGTTTGACCAGCATCGCCAGCTGGTTTTGCGCGGCGCCCTCGGTTTTGAAGACGCCCAGCGAAATGCCGTAGCGTAGCGGTGAATTATCGGAGATGACGTAGTAGTTGGTCACGCCCAGGCCGCGCAGCTCGGCGGCCTTGCGGTCGGCCGCTTCCTTGCTGCCCTGCGGCGGGATGTGCACGATGTAGCTCGACACCTCGGTGCCGGGCAGGTTGCGGCGCGACTGGCGGTCACCCAGCTGCAGCGGCGCCAGGCGCGCTTCGAACCGGCGTGCATCGGCCAGGACGAAGCTGCCGATCTCCACGCAGGCCAGCGGCGGCGCAGGTTTCGGCTCGGCGGCGGCAACAGCAGCGCCAGCGCCCGTCGCACCGGGGCCAGCAGCACTACCGGCACCGCCAGCACCACCAGCACCAACAGCACCAACAGCACCACCAGCACCAGCACCAGCACCAGCACCAGAACCGACACCGCCACCAGCACCAGTACCAGTACCAGTACCAGTACCAGTACCAGTACCAGCACCAGCACCAGCACCAGCACCAGTACCAGCACCAGTACCAGTACCAGCACCAGCACCACCACCAGCACCCGCCGCCACGGCCTGCGCGCCGTGCGCGCGTTCGGCCGATATCAGGGTCAGGTCGCCGGCATTGAGCTGGCGTTGCAGACGTTGCGGCTCGTGTTCGTTGCCGCTGAAATGGCCGAGGTAGCCCCGGCCGTAGGCGAACAGGGCGGCATTTACGGCCAGCAGGGTACAAAAGATAAATTTCAGCACGGCTTATCCTGGCTCGATGTGGCGCCGGCGGCGACCGATGTGTGCAGGCCGAGCATGACCACGTTCTCGATCAGCCGGTACGGCACCGTCAGCAGCGGCGCGATGTGCGGCGCGGCGCCGCCCGAGAGGATGCACAGGGCCGCGCCATGCTGGGCAAACGCGTGTTCGATGGCGCCGCTCTGGGCGACCATGCAGCCGCTGAGGATGGCGTCGTCGGTGTTGTCGGCAAAGCCGTCCGGCAGTTGTGCGTCATCGGCGATCCGGGGCAGTTGCGCCGTGTTGCGCGCCAGTGCGCCGGCCATCAGGCCCAGGCCCGGCACGATCATCCCGCCCAGAAACAGGCCGTCGGCGGTGATGGCATCGATGGTGGTGGCGGTGCCGCAGTTGGCGACGATGATGGGCTGGCCCGGCGCCAGGGCATGGCCGCCGATGGCGGCGGCAAAGCGGTCGCACCCGAGTTGCGCAGGGTTGCGGTAGCCGTTGGTGACGCCGGCCTGCGCCGGCACCGATGCGAACCAGGTCACCGCCTGGTCCAGCGTCAGCGCCGGAAACGCGCGCTGCAGCAGGTATTCGAGTTGCGCCCGCATCGCGTTGCCGGCCACGTTGGCGATCACGATGCGGCCTACGCCATGCCGCGCCACGGCTTCGCTCCAGGCCAGCTCCAGCTGCGGCAGGTCGGCATGGGTGACGGCGCCGTGGGCGAGCCAGTGGCCCGGGGCCGCATCGCCTGCCGCGAGCGCCCATTTGACGCGGGTATTGCCGGCATCGATCAGCAGCATGGCGACGTTCCGGTGGTCGGCTCAGGCGAAAGGCGCAGCGAGACATCGCCCGACAGCACGGCGACGCGGCCTTGCGCGGTGTCGAGCAGCAGGCGGCCGATGGCGTCCACGCCCGCGGCGCGGCCCTGCTGCAGCAGCTGGCCGTCGTCGAGCAGCACCACGTCGCGGCCATGCCACGCGTGCAGCGCATTCCAGCGCTCGGCAAACGGCATAAAACCGGTGTCGTCGAATTCGGCCAGCACGGCCGCCAGGCGGCTCAGCAACGCAGCCACCAGGGCGTTGCGGTCCATCTGCGCCAGCCAGGGCGCCGCAGCCACGCTGCGGCCGATCTGCTGCTCGAGCTGGTCCGGCATCAGCAGGTTGATGCCGACGCCGATCACGGCCCAGATCGCGCCGTCGTGCCGGTCGGCCTGGGTTTCGACCAGGATGCCGCCCAGCTTGTCGCCGCCCTTGAGCAGGTCGTTGGGCCACTTGATCTGCACCGGCACGCCGAGTGCCGTCATCGCTTCGGCCAGCGCCACGCCGACCGCCATCGGCAGGCCGGCCAGGCGCGGCAGCGGTCCCTGGAAGCGCCATGCCAGCGAGAACATCAATGCGGCGCCCGGCGCCGACAGCCAGCTGCGGCCGGCCCGGCCACGGCCGGCGCTTTGCTGGTCGGCGATGCGCAGCAGCGGGCCGGGCAGGGTGCCCGACCGGTGCAGGCGCGCCAGCAGGTCGGCGTTGGTGGAACCGGTGTCGGCCACCGCTTCGATGGCGACATGGCTGGCGCTGGCGGCGCACAGCGCGCCGATCGCGGCGGCCGAAACGAAAGCGGAAGCAGGGGAGGCAGATGGGATCATGGCGAGACTAAAGACAGGCGCAGCATGCCGGCATGAGCGCCGGCCACGCCAGCGTGGCGCCATGCGGGACGCACGGTGACGCAGCCGGCCGCAGCATGCTTACTTCTTTTCCGCCTTGGCCTTGGCGACCAGCACATCCATCACCTGCAAGCCCTGCGCCTGCAGCTGCGCTTCGGTGGTGGCGGATTTGGCGCCTTCGTCGGACATGGCCGGCGAGGTCACGTACTTGCCGTCGATGGCAAACATCGGCCACGAATCGACGCCGTAGGTTTCCATCATCGACGTGGCCTTGCGCACGTGGCCCTGCACGCCGAAGCCGCGATAGGTATCGATGAATTTCTGACGGTCGACGCCCTGCTTGGCGATGAAGTCGAACACCAGCTCGTCGCGGTTCATGCGGTTGCGGTTGACGTGCATTTCGTTGAAGATCTTGGTGTTCATGGCGTCGTTCATCAGGCCCATCGATTCGAGCGTGTAGAACATTTTCTGCTGCGGCAGGTCGGTGCCGGTGCGCGAGATGTGCACGCGCTTGAAGACGATATTGTTCCCCTGCTTCTTGACCCAGGCCTGCAGCGACGGATCGAGCGCATAGCAGTGCGGGCAGGCGTAATCGAAGAATTCGATCACTTCCACTTTTTTCGCGTCCGCCTGCTGCGGCGTGGACAGGGTGCGGTATTCGACACCGTTCTTCGGATCGGCCGGCGAGGCCGATGCCGACAGGACCACGGCGCTCATCAGCATTGCGCTTACTGCGTATTTCAGGACTCGCATCGTTACTCCCTTGGTTTGCTTTGGCTCGGTTATTTCTGATTGCGCACGACCGCAACATCGATGCCGTTTTCCGACAGCTTGCTGCGCACCTTGTTCATGGCCTCGACCTGCTGGAACGGGCCGATGCGCACGCGGTGCAGCACGCCGTTCTCGGTGGTGCGGTCCGACAGCGTCGCTTCCACGCCGAGCAGGGCCAGCTTGCCGCGCGCGCTTTCGGCGTCGGACACTTCGCGGAACGCGCCCGCTTGCAGGTAATAGATGTATTTCTCGTCGCCGCCGGCCGCTGGCGACGTGGCAGGGGTGGCAGGCGCCTTGCCGGTCGGGGTCGGCGTGACGTTGGCGGCGGACGGCGCCTTCTTGTCGGTCTGCGTGCCCTGGATGCGGTCGACCACTGCCTGCAGCTGGTCGGTGGCCTTGGCCGGGGCGGGCGTCGGCGCAGGTGCCGGCACGGCAGGTGGCGGTTCGCGCGACATGTCCTTGGCGGCCGCGCGCGCGGCTTCCTTGTTGCCGTACATCGGCTTGTTCGGATCGGTGGCAGGTCCCGCCGCGGTGTCGGCCGCCTTGCTGTTGCGGGCCTTGTCGGTAAACGGCGAGGCGCCCTTGTTGATCACCAGCGCCACCACCACCGCCACCGCCAAACCGATGACCAGGCCGATGACGATGCCGACGAAGGTATTGCCCTGTTGCTGCCGGCCGGGTGCCGGGGTGCGGTGCTGCGGTGTGCGTAAAGTCATGCGCAAGATCCTGGTCGTTACATTTTGTTGGGAGCGGAGACGCCGATCAGCGCCAGGCCGTTGCGCAGCACCTGGCGCGTGGCGACCATCAGGGCGATGCGGGCGGCCTTGAGCGCCGCGTCGTCGACCAGCACGCGTTCGGCAAAGTAGAAGCTGTGCAGGTTGGCGGCCAGGTCGCGCAGGTAGAACGCGACCTGGTGCGGTCCCAGCTCGGCCTGGGCGCGCGCCAGCGTTTCCGGGTACGCGGCCAGCGTGGCCAGCAACGCGGTCTCGGTGAGGGCGGTCAGCGGCGACAGGTCGACATCGGCCAGCGCGGCCTCGTCGCCGGTCCACTGTTCGAGCATGCGGCAGATGCGGGCGTGCGCATACTGCACGTAATACACGGGATTCTCGTCCGAGGTTTTCAGCGCCACGTCGACGTCGAACACGAATTCGGTGTCGGCCTTGCGCGAGATGAGGAAGAAGCGCACGGCGTCGCGGCCACGGGTGATGTCGCCGCCGCCCGACCATTCGATCAGGTCGCGCACGGTCACGTACGAGCCGGCGCGCTTGGAGATTTTCACCTCTTCGCCGCCCTTCATGACGGTGACCATTTTATGCAGCACGTAGTCGGGGAACCCTTGGGGAATGCCCAGGCCGACGGCCTGCAGGCCGGCGCGCACGCGGGCGATGGTGCCGTGGTGGTCGGAACCCTGGACGTTGATGGCCTGGTTGTAACCGCGCTGGAACTTGACGATGTGGTAGGCCACATCGGGCACGAAATAGGTGTAGGTGCCGTCCTTCTTGCGCATCACGCGGTTCTTGTCGTCGCCGTAGTCTTCGGTGCGCAGCCACAGCGCGCCGTCTTCCTCGTAGGTCTTGCCCGACTTGTTGAGCAGGTCCACGGCCGCCTCGACCTTGCCGTCCTGGTACAGCGACGATTCGAGGTAGTAATTGTCGAACTTGACGCCGAACGCCTGCAGGTCGATGTCCTGCTCGTTGCGCAGGTAGGTCACGGCAAAGGCGCGGATCGAGTCGAGGTCCTCGATGTCGCCGGAGGCCGTGGCGGGCGAACCGTCGGATGCCGAGACGGTCTTGCCGGCCTTGAAATCGGCTGCGATGTCGGCGATGTAGTCGCCGTTGTACGCGGACTCGGGCCAGGCCGCGTCGCCGGGCTGGTGGCCGCGCAGGCGCGCCTGCACCGAGTTGGCCAGCGTCTGGATCTGCACGCCGGCGTCGTTGTAATAGAACTCGCGCGTGACGTCGTAGCCCTGGCTGCCGAACAGCGCCGACAGCGCATCGCCCAGCGCGGCCTGGCGGCCGTGGCCCACGTGCAGCGGACCGGTGGGGTTGGCGGAAACGAATTCGATGATCACGCGCTGGCCGCTGCCGTTGCTGCTGGTGCCGTACGAGGCGCCTTGCGCCAGCACGGCCTTGACCACGGCCTGCTTGGCGGCAGCGGTCACGCGCAGGTTGATGAAGCCGGGGCCGGCGATATCGACCGATTCCACCAGCCCGGCCGCGCGCGGGTCGGCCTTGAGCGCCTCGACCAGGCGGGTGGCCAGTTCGCGCGGGTTCATCTTGAGCTGTTTGGCCAGTTGCATGGCGATGTTGCAGGCGACGTCGCCGTGCGACGGATCGCGCGGGCGCTCGAGCACGACATTGGCGCTGACATCGGTGCCGGCGAGGAGGGGCGCGAGGGCGGCCTGGAACAGGGCGGTAATATCTTGTTTTTGTTGGGCGAGCATGAGCAGGGGGCGGCGGGGCCGCGCTAAATAATCATCAAAATGCGGGGTGGCAGGCTGCAGGCCAGCGCGAAAGCACGAGCCAAACTGCAAATATTATACTGGTTTGCCCGGGACCGGTCACCGCGTGCGGGCATCCCGGCCCAGATTTACATCGCACCGCATGCCAACTCATCGCCTTATGAAAGTGGCTGCTGTATACTGCGCGATCACGGCTGCCGGCCGCCATCTGGAACCAGTATATGAATAAGCAGCGACCGACACTTTCCCTGAAGTCCCCGGCCAGGCCGGCCGCGCCCAAGCTGCGCGCCAGCCACGCGCGCGACTTCAAGCCGGCGCTGCAGACGGGCTTCCAGACGGGCCTGAAATCCGATTCCCTCGCCTTCAGCCTGATCGGCGCGGCGCAAGCCGTGGCGCTGGTGCGCACCGGCACCAACCTGCCGCAGGCGCTGGCCCAGGTATGGACCCGCCTCGGCAGCGAGGCCACGCCGCAGGCGCGCGGGGCCATGCAGGATATCGGCTACCGCTGCATGCGCCAGCTGGGGCAGAGCGAAACCCTGGTCGGCCTGATGGCGCCCAAGGCGCCCGAGCCGCTGGTGGCGGCCCTGCTGGCCTGTGCGCTGGCGCTGATCAATGCCCCCGACCGGACCGCGCCGTACGAAGAATTCACCGTGGTCGATCAGACCGTCACCGCTGCCGAGGCGCACCCGGACACCGCGCGCGCCAAGGGCATGGTCAACGCCGTGCTGCGCCGCTTCCTGCGCGAGCGCCAGCCGCTGCTCGACGCGGCCGCGCTGCAGCCGCTGGCGCGCTGGAACTATCCGCAGTGGTGGATCGACGCCGTGCGCGCCGCCTGGCCGCAGCAGTGGCAGGGCGTGCTCGCCGCCGGCAATACGGCGCCGCCGCTGACGCTGCGCGTCAACGCGCGCCGCAGCACGGTCGACGATTACCTGGCGGTGCTGGCGCAGGCCGGCATGGCCGCCACCCGCATCGGTCCGTACGCGGTGCGGCTGGACAAGCCGGTGGCCGTGGGCCTGATCCCCGGCTTTAACGACGGCGTGGTGTCGGTGCAGGACGCCGGCGCCCAGCTGGCCGCGCCGCTGCTCGACGCGGCCGACGGCATGCGCGTGCTCGATGCCTGCGCCGCGCCGGGTGGCAAGACCTGCCACATCCTGGAACTGGCCGAGGTGCAGCTGACCGCGCTCGACGCCGACGCCAAGCGCTTGGCGCGGGTGGGCGAGAACCTCGAACGGCTGCAGCTGGCGGCCACGCTGAAGGCGGCGCCGGCCGAGACGGCGGACTGGTGGGACGGCCAGCCGTTCGACCGCATCCTGGCCGACGTGCCGTGCACGGCGTCGGGCATCGTGCGCCGCCACCCCGACATCCGCTGGTTGCGCCGCAAGGGCGACACGCTCCAACTTGCAACACTTTCGGCCAAAATCCTCGACAACCTTTGGCAGATGCTGGCGCCCGGTGGTAAATTGCTGTTCGTGACATGTTCCTTGTGGCCCCAGGAATCCGAGGCGCAGGCCGCGGCGTTTGCCGTGCGCCACGGCGCCACGCGCCTCGCGGCGCCAGGCCAATTGCTCCCCGCCGGTGGCGACGGGCAGGATCACGATGGTTTGTTCTACGCGCTGTTCCAGAAAAATGCGTAACCGTTTTGCCCCTGATTTTGCTTGTTTCTTTGCCACCCCGTACCTGTTGAGCACCGTGACTTTTCGATTTTTGCGCCTGTTGATCGGCCCCTTGCTGCTGTTGCTCGCCTGCGCCATGCCGCAGGCAGTGCGCGCTGCGGACGGCGTCGAGATCCGGCGCGCATTCGTCGAGGCGACCGAGGAGGGCTACCGGCTGTCGGCCACCTATGGCTTCGACCTCAATCACGGCCTGGAAGACGCGCTGCAATACGGCGTGCCGCTGTACTTCACCACCACCATCGAATTTACCCGGCCGCGCTGGTACTGGTTCGATGAAAAAGCCATCGTGGCGCGCCAGACCGCCAAGATCTGGTTCAACGTGCTCACGCGCCAGTACACGGTGGGCATCACCGGCAGCGTGGCGCAAAGCTACTCCTCGCTCGACGACGCGCTGTTCCAGATCCGCCGGCCCAACCGCTGGATCGTGGCGCCGCGCGGCGCGCTCAAGGTGGGCGAAACCTATACCGTCAAGCTGTCGATGGGGCTGGACTCCAACTACCTGCCCAAGCCGATCCAGATCAACGCCCTCAATAACAATGAATGGCGCCTGGCGTCCGACAAGAAATCCTTCCTCTACAAGGCTGAATAAGTGAGCAGGGTACTGCGGTATTTTGCTGTCATCGGCGGTGCCTTCGTCAGTATCCTGCTGTTCCTGCTGGCCTCCGCGTCCGACAACTCCGGCTTCTTCGACCGCTATTACGCCTGGCTGCTGGGCCTGAACGCGGCCGTGGCCGGCGCGCTGCTGCTGCTGGTGGCGGTATCGCTGTACCGGCTGTACAGTCGTTACAAGGATGGCAAGTTCGGGGCGCGGCTGATGACCCGGCTGGTGCTGCTGTTCGCCGCCATCGGCGTGCTGCCCGGGCTGGTGATCTTCCTGGTCTCGGTGCAGTTCGTGTCCCATTCGATCGATTCCTGGTTCAACGTGCCGGTGGAGGAGGCGCTCGAAGCCGGCATCGACCTGAGCCGGGCCGGGCTCGATGCCGCGCTCGGCGACCTCACCGTCAGCGCCGCGCGCGCCACCGAACGGCTGGCGCAGGAGCCGACCGGCACCGAGCGCCAGCTGCTGGCCGAGCTGGTCAAGAACCAGCCCGGCATGCAAAGCGCCATCATTGTCGATGCCGAGGGCGGCCTGATGCTGAGCGCGCGCGCCAGCCGCAGCGGCAACCTCAGCGCCGACCTGCCCACCCGCGAAATGATGGCCAAGGCCAAGAGCGACGTCGCCTACGGCGCGCCCGAGGGCGGCAACGAGCTGCGCAGCAACCTGGTCGACATGCCGGCCGCGCCGGTCGGGCCGCAAGACAGCGCCCAGCAGCTGCGCCTGCGCGTGGTGATGGCGATCCCCGAGGTGGTGCGGCCGAACGGCTTCCGGCTGGCGCCGCGCTACCTGCAGCTGATCCAGCTGGCGCCGGCCAAGCTGGCCGCCAACGGCGAAACCATCCGCAGCGCCTATTCCAACTACAAGGAGCGTTTTGTCGCGCGCGTGGGCCTGCGCAAGATGTACATCGTCACCCTGACGCTGACGCTGCTGCTGGCCGTGTTCGGCGCGATTGCCAGCGCCTTCCTGATCGCCCGCGACCTGGCCCAGCCGCTGCTGCTGCTGGCCGAAGGCACGCGCGCGGTGGCCGAAGGCGATCTGTCGCCGCGCCCGATCGTCGCCACGTCCGACGAGCTCGGCACGCTGACGCAATCGTTCAACACGATGACGCGGCAGCTGTCGGACGCCCGCAGCGCCGTCGAGCGCAACCGCGCCGCCCTGCAGAACGCCAAGGCCCACCTGGAGTCGGTGCTGGCCAACATGTCGGCCGGGGTGATGGTGCTCGACGCCGAGTTCCACCTGATCAGCTTTAACGACTCGGTCGAGCGCATCCTGCAGCTGCCGGGCATGACCATGATCGGGGGCAAGCTCGACGAGGTAGAGGGCATGCAGGAGTTCGGCGCCGCCATCGTGGCCGGCTTTGCCGCCCAGAGCGCGCAGTCGGCAGCCGGGCGCATGGCCCAGCGCACCCACTGGCAGCGCCAGATCGAGGTGCCGCGCCGCTCGGCCAGCCTGGACGACCACGACCTGACCCTGCTCACGCGCGGTTCGCGCCTGCCGCTCGAGGATGGCAATGGCTACCTGGTGGTGTTCGACGATATCTCGGACGTGATTTCGGCGCAGCGCTCGATCGCCTGGGGCGAGGTGGCGCGCCGCCTGGCGCACGAGATCAAGAACCCGCTGACGCCGATCCAGCTGTCGGCCGAGCGCCTGCAGATGAAACTGGAAAGCAAACTGGGCGCGCCCGAAGCCGAGCTGCTCAACAAGAGCACGACCACCATCGTCAACCAGGTGGCGGCCATGAAGCGCATGGTGGACGACTTCCGCGACTATGCCCGCACGCCCCCGGCCGTGCTCGAGACGCTGGACCTGAACGCGCTGGTCGGCGAAATCCTCGACCTGTACCTGAGCGGCGAGAGCAGCGACATCATCCACCCGCAGCTGGCGCCGGACTTGCCGCCGGTGATGGGCGACGCCACCCAGCTGCGCCAGGTCATCCACAACCTGCTGCAGAATGCCCAGGACGCCATGGCCGAGTTGCCGGCGGGCGCGGAAGCGCCCCGGATTGACGTGATTACCGAAGCCATCCATTATCAGGGCGCCGACGGTGGCGAACGCATGGCCGTGCGGCTCTCGATCAGCGACAACGGGCCCGGTTTCGCGCCCAGGATCCTGGCCCGCGCATTCGAGCCCTACGTCACGTCCAAGGCGCGCGGCACCGGCCTGGGCCTGGCGATGGTGAAGAAGATCATCGACGAGCACGGCGGCAGGATCGATATCCAGAATCACACTGAACGAAGTGGCGCGTCCATAATGATTTTGCTGTTAAAGTTAGCGCCGACAATGCAAAATGTTTAATCGTAGTAAGCAACGTAGTAGACGGATAGACAAGCAAAAACGATGGCCGCACTGACGGTAACATGTAGAGGGTGAGGGAAGATGGCAAACATACTGGTAGTGGACGATGAGATGGGCATCCGCGAGTTGCTCTCGGAAATCCTCAGCGACGAAGGACATGCAATTCAACTGGCGGAAAACGCCCAGCAGGCCCGCGAAGCACGCGCCGCCGGTGCGCCGGACCTGGTGTTGCTCGATATCTGGATGCCCGACACCGACGGCGTCACCCTGCTCAAGGAATGGCAGCGCGACGGCCTGTTGACGATGCCGGTCATCATGATGTCGGGCCACGCGACCATCGATACGGCGGTCGAAGCCACCCGCATCGGCGCGCTCAACTTCCTCGAAAAGCCGATTGCGCTGCAAAAATTGCTGAAAGCCGTACAGGCCGGCCTGACCCGCGCCCAGGAAGCCGTACGGGCGCCGGTCGTGGCCCCGCGCCCGGTGGTGGCGGCGCAGGCCGAGGATACCGCCGGCGCAGCGTTCAATGCGCCCAACCCGGCCGCGGCGATTGCCGTGCGTGGCGGCGCCACGGTGACCGGCGCCGACAATCACTCGATCAGCCTGTCGTTCGACCTGCCCCTGCGCGAAGCGCGCGACGCCTTCGAGCGCATGTATTTCGAGCACCACCTGGGACGCGAGGGCGGCAGCATGACGCGCGTGGCCGAGAAAACCGGCCTCGAGCGTACCCACCTGTACCGCAAGCTCAAGCAATTGGGCGTGGAGCCGGGCAAACTGGCAAAAAAGGCCGCCTCAGCCCGTGACTGATGTGAACGCCAGTGCCACCGCCGCCCCCCGGGCGCCGGTGCCCACGTGGCTGGTTACGGGCACCCGCGCCGGCGCGCGCGAGACTGCCATTGCCGCACTCCTGGAACCGGGAGTGCCCAGCGCCATCATCCTCGAAGGCCTGTCGGACGGCAGTTCGGCCCTGGTCTTCGACGCTACCGCCCCCGATGCTCCCCATCTCCCTGAAAAATATCCGGTGTATGTGAACCGGATCGCACCCGGCTGTCTCCATTGCACCGGCAATCTCGTTTTGCGGGTAACATTGAACCGTATGCTGCGCCTGCGTCCGGCGCGGCTCTACATCAGCCTGGCCTCGGCCGAGCACCTGGCACTGCTGCGCGAGTGGCTGTCCGGGCCGCCGTACGATGCCTTGCTGGCATTGCAGCCCGATATCGCGGCCTGAACCGCCGGCAGATCGGTTCCCGACAGCAAGCCCTTGAATTGCACGCTTCCAGTCCTATCTATCGAACTGAAAGTGTAACCAAGCAGGCCCTCTGGAGAAAGGAAGCAATATGAACCTCATCTATAACAGCGAACAGTACAGCGTTGTCGAGTTCGGCGCCGACCGGAGCCTGGACGCCTTGCGTTTCGGCGGCTACGAAATCGTCGACAAGGGCGGCAAGCGCGAAATCTTCATCAATGGCGTGCTGGCGCAGAACTTCCGTCGCGACGTCAACGAGCTGATCGCGAACGAGCCCACCATGGCGGAGATCGACGAATTCCTCGGCAATTACGATGAGCTCATGAGTCAGCCCGTGCTGCTCCACTAAGGGGAGTGCAGCAGGTGGTCTTGCTGGCTGCGCACTGGCGACCGTTTCTGCGGTCGAGTCGGTTAATATGCGCACGCCAGCGTCTTTATAAGAGATCACCATGTGTCAACTTCTGGGAATGAACTGCAATGTGCCGACCGACATTGTGTTCAGCTTTACCGGCTTCGCCATGCGCGGCGGCCGTACCGATCACCACCACGACGGCTGGGGCATCGCCTTCTTCGAGGGCGCCGGCGTGCGCCATTTCGTCGATCACCAGGCCGCTGTCGCTTCGCCGATCGCCGAGCTGATCAAAAATTACCCGATCAAGTCCACCAACGTCATCGCCCATATCCGCAAGGCCACCCAGGGCCAGGTGGCGCTGGAAAACTGTCACCCGTTCGTGCGCGAGCTGTGGGGACAGTACTGGGTGTTCGCCCATAATGGCGACCTCAAGCAATTCAATCCGCTGCTCAACGGCGCTTTCCGCCCGGTCGGCAGCACCGACAGCGAGCGGGCGTTCTGCTACATCCTGCAGCAGTTGCGCGCCCGTTTCGGCGAACAGCGGCCCGCACGCGCGGACCTGCACGCGGCGCTGCAGCCGCTGGTGGCCGAGATTGCCACCCACGGCACCTTCAATATGCTGCTGTCGTCGGGCAGCGAACTGTATGCCCATTGCTCCACCAGCCTGTATTACCTGGTGCGCCAGCACCCGTTCGATACCGCCATCCTGTCCGACGAGGATGTGACGGTCGACTTCGCCCAGGTCACCACGCCGCACGACCGGGTGGCCGTGATCGTCACCGAACCGCTGACCACCAACGAGCGCTGGACCGCCTTTGCGCCCGCAGAGCTGAAGCTGTTTATTGATGGCGCTCCGCAACAAACCGTGTAAAGCGGCGACCAAACCTTCCCGCCGACCGCGACAGTAGAGGGTATTGCTGTCAAAATGGTAGGCGACCGCCCACCCTTCTGACTGAAGCACATGATCGATCTCTCCGCCAACGACGCCGGCCTGCCCAAACTGCGGGTGCGCGAATTCTATCTGGGCCGCCAGCCCATCCTCGATCGCAACCAGTCGCTGTTCGGTTACGAACTGCTGTTTCGCAACGAACCGGTCGGGCCGGCGCTGGTCACCGACGAACTGTCCGCCACGGCAGCGGTGATCGCCCACGCCTCGCAGCTGGGGCTGGAACGCACGATCGGCGAGGCGCGCGGCTTCGTCAATGTCGATGCCGGCGTGCTGATGACCGATATCTTCGCCTTCCTGCCGCCGCTGCGCGTGGTGCTCGAAATCGCGCCCGACGTCGCGGTCACGCCGCCGTTGCTGGCGCGGCTGGCCGAACTGGCCCGCCACGGCTTCCAGTTTGCCCTGCACGGCGGTCACGACAGCGAGCAGGCGGCGCTGCTGCTGCCGCTGGTGCAATACGTCAAGATGGATGTGCACCACACGCCGCTATCGACGCTGATGCAGCTGGCGCCGCAATTTCACCACCAGCGCAAGAAGCTGGTCGCGGAAAAGGTGGAAACGCGCGAGGAATTCAAGAATGCGCTCGACCTCGGCTTCGATTATTTCCAGGGCTATTATTTTTCCAAGCCGGTCATCATGAGCGGCAAGAAGCTGTCGCCGTCGCAGCTGGCCGTGATGGAACTGATGACACTGGTGACGTCCGACGCCGACAACCCCGAGATCGAGCGCGCCATCAAGCGCGACGTGTCGCTGGCGCTCAACCTGCTGCGACTGGTCAACACGCCGGCCGTGGGCGCGCGCCAGCGCATCGATTCGCTGGGCCAGGCGCTGACCATGCTGGGCCGGCGCCAGCTGCAGCGCTGGCTGCAGATCATGCTGTACGCCGAACCGAGCAAGCGCGGCCACAGCATGACGCCGCTGCTGATGCTGGCCAGCACGCGCGGCCGCCTGCTGGAGCTGCTGGCCACCAGGCTGCGGCCGCAGGAACCGCACGCGGCCGATGTGGCGTTCACGGTCGGCATCATGTCGCTGATGGATACGCTGTTCGGCGTGCCCATGCACGAAATCCTGGGCCAGATCCCGGTGATCGACGCGGTGGCCGCCGCCTTGCTCGACCGCGCCGGCTTCTATGGCGGGTTGCTGACGCTGGCTGAGTCGCTGGAGCGGATCGAGGAACTCGACCACCAGGTGCTGCCGGCGCTGCGCGCGCTGGCCATGAGTACCGAGGAACTGGTCGAACTCGAGATGGCGGCTTTCGAATGGAGCGATAACGTGGTGCGCTACGCTTTGTGATGGGCTACCCGAGCCGATTGTTGTTTGTTGGAGAAAAACACTAGATTGCTAATCTGTAACTTGCTGCATAAATAGCAAAACGATATTCTTGATCGCTACTTAAACAGCAAGGACGACCATGGCTTCGGTGTTGCTTCAGGTAGACGGTGTCAGTAAATCGTTTGGCGCGCGGCGCGCGGTCGATCATGTGTCGTTCCAGGTCAGGCAGGGCCAGACCGTGGGCCTGATCGGTCCCAACGGCGCCGGCAAATCGACCACGGTGGGCATGATCTGCGGCCTGCTGCGCCCCGACAGCGGCGCCATCGTGCTCGACGGCGCGCCAGTGGGGCAGGGCGCCAGCGCCGGCAAGGCCAAGATCGGCTACGTGCCGCAGGACCTGGCGCTGTACGACGACCTGGCTGCCATCGAGAACCTCCGGCTGTTCGGCGCCCTGTACGGTCTCAAGGGCGCGCAGCTGCGCCAGCGCTGCGAGGCCGTGCTGGCGCAGGTCAACCTGGCCGACCGCGCGCGCGACAAACCCGCGACCTTCTCCGGCGGCATGAAGCGCCGCCTCAATATCGCCGCCGCCCTGCTGCACGCGCCGCAGCTGCTGATCCTCGACGAACCGACGGTGGGCGTCGATCCGCAAAGCCGCAACGCCATCTTCGACACGCTCGAAGCGCTGCAGGCGCAAGGCTGCGCGCTGATCTACACCAGCCACTACATGGAGGAGGTGGAACGGCTGGCCGACCACATCGTCATCATCGACGGCGGCCGCGTGCTGGCCGACGAAACCCCGGCCGCGCTGTACCAGCGCCTGCCCGCGCAGGCGGCACTGCACGTGGAACTGGCGGTGGCGCCGACGGCCGCGCTGCTGGCCGCCCTGGGCGCGCAGCCCGGCGTGACCGGCGTGCGTGACGCCGGCGCCGCGCTCGACATCGATCTGGCCGCCAGCGTGCACGCGGCGCCGGTGCTGGCCTGGCTGGCGGCGCAGGACATCCCGGTGCTGCACTTCGCCACCGCCCGCACCTCGCTGGAAAACATCTTCCTCAACCTTACCGGTCGCAGCCTGCGCGACTGACGGAACGTACCATGACTGCCCTCACTCCTCTCCTGGCCCTGGTCCGCAAGGACCTGATCCTGTACGTGAACGACAAGCGCGCGCTGATGTTGCACCTGCTGATGCCGGTGCTGCTGGCGGCGATCTTCGGTTCGCTGTTCGGCGGTGGCACCGCATCGAATACCGGCAAGATCGACATCGGCGTGGTGCTGCTCGACCAGTCGGCCAGCGGCCAGAAGATCGCCGCCGGCCTGAAGGCCGACAGCACGCTGCGCGTGACGGAACTGACCGACGCGCAGGCGCGGGAACAGGTCCGCGCCGGCAAGCTGGCCGTGGCCGTGGTGATCCCGGCCGGCTTCGGCGACGCTGCCGACAGCGCGCTGTTTGGCGGCCGCAAGGCCGAGAAACCCGAGCTGCCGCTGTACTACGATCCCTCGCAATCGACGGTGCTGGCCATGGTCAAGGGGCTGCTCACGCAGCAGGTGATGCAGACCACCAGCGCGGCCGTGATGGGCAGCACCGGTTCGGCCGTCACTGCCCGCCAGCTGGCCGACGTGCGCGCGGCAGCGCGTACCGATCCGCAGGCGGCGCAACTGGGCGACTTCCTCGACAGCCTGAAAAAATTCCAGGACCAGCGCGCGGCGGTCGACGCCGACAAGGCGCGCACGGCCGGCAACGACGGCAAGGTCGATGCCGAACCGGAAGCGGTCGGCATGACGCTGCCGTTCGCCACGCGCGACCAGGCCCTGTCCAGCGGCCCGAAATACAACAGCTACGCCCATTCGTTCGGCGGCATGGGCGTGCAGTTCATCCTGTTCATGGGCATCGAGATGGGGACGGCCCTGCTGCTGGCGCGCCGGCTCGGCATCTGGAACCGCCTGCTGGCCGCGCCGGTGTCGCTGGCCACGGTGGTGCTGGGACGGGCGCTGTCGGCCACCGTGATCGGTGTGGGCCTGCTGTGCGCGATTTTTGCCTGCGCCATGTTGATGTTCAAGGTGCAGGTGGGCAGCGTGGCGGGCCTGCTCGGCGTGGCTGCCGGCTTTGCGCTGTTTACGGCCTCGTTCGGACTGCTGATCGCGGCGTTCGGCAAGACACCGGAAGCGGCGCGCGGCATCGCCGTGTTTGCAACGCTGATCATGGTGGTGCTGGGCGGCGCCTGGGTGCCGTCGTTCATCTTCCCGCAATGGATGCAGACGGTGACGCTGGTCATGCCCACGCGCTGGGCCATCGACGGTTTCGACGCCGTCACCTGGCGCGGTCTGGGGCTGGCCGGTGCTGCGCCGTCGATCGCGGTGCTGCTCGGTTTCGCGGTGGTGTTCGGCGCACTGGCGGTGGCAAAACTTACCCGCGACGGGCGCGGGTGAAGACATAACTCAGCTTAAATTCGGCGCCAGCCAGCGCTCGAGTTCCGCCTTGTCCACGCCACGGCGCGCGGCCATGTCGGCCAGCTGGTCGTCGCCGATCTTGCCGACCACGAAGTACTTCGAGGCCGGGTGCGCAAAATAAAAACCGGAGACGGCGGCGCCCGGGTACATCGCATACGACTCGGTCAGCACCATGCCAATGTCTTCGGCCTGCATGGTGTCGAACATCGCGCGCTTGACCGTGTGCTCGGGGTTGGCCGGGTAGCCGGGCGCCGGGCGGATGCCCAGGTATTTTTCGGCGATCAGGTCTTCGCTGCCGAGCGCCTCGTCCGGCGCGTAGCCCCACAGGTCCTTGCGCACGCGCTCGTGCAGGTATTCGGCAAACGCTTCGGCCAGGCGGTCGGCCAGCGACTTGAGCATGATCGACGAGTAGTCGTCGTGCGCGTCCTCGAAGCGCTTTTCGTATTTTTCGATACCGAGACCGGCCGTCACCGCGAACATGCCGAGGTAGTCCTTCACGCCCGAGTCTTTCGGTGCGATGAAATCGGCCAGGCACTGGTTCGGACGCTGCACGCCATCGACCACCGGCTTGACGCCCTGCTGGCGCAAGCCGTAGTAGGTGAACGCCACGCTGCTGCGGGTGTCGTCGGTATATACCTCGATGTCGTCGTCGTTGACCGTGTTGGCCGGCAGCAGCGAGATCACGCCGTTGGCGGTCAGCCAGCGGCCGTCGATCAGCTTTTTCAGCATGGCCTGGCCTTCCGCATACACCTTGCTGGCCGCTTCGCCCACCACCTCGTCGGTGAGGATGGCAGGGAAGGGACCGGCCAGGTCCCAGGTCTGGAAGAACGGACCCCAGTCGATGTATTTCGCGATCAGCGCCAGGTCCACATTGCGGAACTCGCGGCGGCCGATGAACTTCGGCTTTACCGGGGCGCAGTCGCCGTCGAACGACAGCTGCATCTTGTTGGCGCGCGCCTGCGCAATCGGCAGCAGCGGCAGCGCCTTCTTGTTGGCGTGCTGCTCGCGGATGCGCTGGTAGTCGTCGGTGATCTCCTGGATGTACTGGTCGCGGCTCTCGGGCGTGAGCAGCGACTGCGCCACCGACACCGAGCGCGAGGCGTCGGGCACGTACACCACCGGGCCGTCGTAGTTGTGGGCGATCTTGACGGCCGTGTGGGCGCGGCTGGTGGTGGCGCCGCCGATCAGCAGCGGGATCTTGAGCATGCGGAAATGGTCGTCGCGCTGCATCTCCTTGGCCACGTAGGCCATTTCCTCGAGCGACGGCGTGATCAGGCCGGACAGGCCGATGATGTCGGCGTTTTCCAGCTTGGCGCGCGCCAGGATTTCCGAGCACGGCACCATCACGCCCATGTTCACCACCTCGAAGTTATTACACTGCAGGACCACGGTGACGATGTTCTTGCCGATGTCGTGCACGTCGCCCTTGACGGTGGCCATGACGATCTTGCCCTTCGGTTTGGCGACGATGCCGGTGCGCCGCTCCTCGGCCAGCTTTTCTTCCTCGATGTACGGGATCAGGTGGGCCACCGCCTGCTTCATCACGCGCGCCGATTTCACCACCTGCGGCAGGAACATCTTGCCCTGACCGAACAGGTCGCCGACGATGTTCATGCCGTCCATCAGCGGGCCTTCGATCACGTGGATCGGGCGGCCGTTGGCGGCGAGCACCTGCTGGCGCATCTCTTCGGTGTCGTCGGTGATGAACTGGGTGATGCCGTGCACCAGTGCGTGCGCCAGGCGCTTTTCCACGCTCGCTTCGCGCCACTCGAGGTTTTGCGCATCCTGCTTGCCGGCGCCGGCCTTGAGCGTGCCGGCGATGTCGATCATGCGTTCGGTGGCGTCCTCGCGGCGGTTCAGCACCACGTCTTCGACCCGTTCGCGCAGTTCGGCCGGCAGGTCGTCGTAGACGCCGACCATGCCGGCGTTGACGATGCCCATGGTCATGCCGGCCTTGATCGCGTGGTACAGGAACACGGTGTGGATCGCCTCGCGCGCCGGGTCGTTGCCGCGGAACGAGAACGATACGTTCGAGACGCCGCCCGAGATCTTCGCGTGCGGCAGATTGTCCTTGATCCAGCGCGTGGCGTTGATGAAGTCCACCGCGTAGTTGTTGTGCTCCTCGATGCCGGTGGCAATGGCAAAGATGTTCGGGTCAAAGATGATGTCCTCGGGCGGGAAGCCCACCTGGTCGACCAGCAGGCGGTAGGCGCGCGCGCAGATCTCGATCTTGCGCTCGAAGGTGTCGGCCTGGCCTTTTTCGTCGAAGGCCATGACGATGACGGCAGCGCCGTAGGCCAGGCACAGCTTGGCCTGGCGGACGAATTCCGCCTCGCCTTCCTTCATCGAGATCGAGTTGACGATGGACTTGCCCTGCACGCACTTGAGGCCCGCCTCGATCACCGACCATTTCGACGAGTCGATCATGATCGGCACGCGCGAGATGTCCGGTTCGGAGGCGATCAGGTTCAGGAAGCGCGTCATCGCGGCCTGCGAATCGAGCATGGCCTCGTCCATGTTGATGTCGATGACCTGGGCGCCGTTTTCCACCTGCTGGCGCGCCACGCTCAAGGCCTCGTCGTACTGCTCGTTGAGGATCATGCGCGCGAACGCTTTCGAGCCGGTGACGTTGGTGCGCTCGCCGACGTTGACGAACAGCGACTGCTCGTCGATCGTAAACGGCTCCAGGCCCGACAGGCGCTGCGCCACCGGCACCTGCGGCACCGCGCGCGGCGGGGTCTTCGATAATATCTCGCCGATGGCGGCGATGTGGTCGGGCGTGGTGCCGCAGCAGCCGCCGGCGATGTTCACGAAACCGGCTTCGGCAAATTCGCGCAGCAGTGCCGAGGTGTCGGCCGGCAGCTCGTCGAAGCCGGTGTCGCTCATCGGGTTGGGCAGGCCGGCGTTCGGGTAGATGCAGACGTAGGTATCGGCGATCTGCGACAGCTCCTGGGCGTAGGGACGCATCAGCGCCGCGCCCAGCGCGCAATTGAGGCCGATGGTCAGCGGGCGCGCATGGCGCACCGAGTTCCAGAACGCCGGCACGGTCTGGCCGGACAGGATGCGGCCCGAGGCATCGGTCACCGTGCCCGAGATCATCAGCGGCAGCCGTGGCACGGCCGGGTTCTCGTCGTAGAATTTTTCGATCGCGAACAGCGCGGCCTTGCAGTTCAGGGTATCGAAGATGGTTTCGACCAGCAGCACGTCGACGCCGCCTTCGACCAGCGCGCGCGTCTGCTCGTGGTAGGCCGCCACTAGCTGGTCGAAGGTGATGTTGCGGGCGGCGGGGTCGTTGACGTCGGGCGAGATCGAGGCGGTTTTTGGCGTGGGGCCGAGCGCGCCGGCGACGAAGCGCGGCTTGTCGGCGCTGCTGTACTTGTCGCACGCGGCGCGCGCCAGTCTGGCGGCCTGCAGGTTCATCTCGTAGGCCAGGTGGGCCATGTGATAGTCGTCCTGGGCGATCGTGGTGGCGCCGAAGGTGTTGGTCTCGATCAGGTCGGCGCCGGCCGCCAGGTAGCGCTCGTGGATTTCCTGGATCACCTGCGGCTGCGTCAGCGTCAGCAGTTCGTTGTTACCCTTGACGAACAGCTCGCGCGCGCCGCTGTCGGCCGGCGCGGCAAAGTCGATGAAGCGCCCGTTCGGACCGCCCCGGTACGCGGTTTCATCGAGCTTGTACTGCTGGATGATGGTGCCCATCGCGCCGTCGAGGATCATGATGCGGCGCGCGAGAATCTCGCGCAGCTGGGCATCGGCCTTGGACATCACGGGATGGAACACGGTGTTATTCATTTGGTACTTTCTGGGGCGAGGTGGGGACAGCGCGGGCCTGAAATTATACGGCATTGCAGAATTAGCTACCGCCGATCGCGGCGTTGGAGCAACAATCTCCTGTTTTGCCACGGGGCGCTTGGCGTATACTGGCGACCTGCCCTCCACGATGCAAGGAATCCCGATGTCCCCACTTCATGCAGTCCGCCTGGCCGCTTGTGCCGCTGCCCTGGCGCTGGCCGCCACCACGGCGCGCGCCGACAGTTTCGTGTCGTCGGCGTCGAGCGCCGGTTCGGCCTCGAGCGGCAGCGTTTCCGATTCGCTCAACGATTCGAGCAACAGCTCGAGCGGCAACAAGCGCAAGGTCGCCGACGGTAATTACCGCATCCTCGAGATCGGGACGACGCCTGACCGGGCAGGGCGCACCCGCCTGACCCTGCAGCAGCAAGGTCAGGACGGCCAGCGCGTGGTACTGGACCTGCCGCAAGCGACGTTCGCGCAGCAAGGGCTGGCCGCCGGCGACACCATGTATGCGCAGAACCGCGTGTACGGTATCGAGTTCGGCCGCGTCGATAACCGCCAGCCGTTCTACCTGGTGCTGGCCGACGAGTGGTATGGCGAGCTGGCGTCGCGTCCTGTCACGCTGTAACCGCTGGCCGGGCTGGCGCTGGTGGTCGGCGCTGGCCTGGCTGACGGTGCTGGCCGGCAGCGCACACGCCGGCAGCATGGCTTCAAGCAGTGCCGGCCAGGGCGCGGGCAGCGGGTCGCGTTTCTGCGACCGCTCGCAGGAACTGACGGCCGCCGAGCAAAGCCGCCTGCTGCGTTTTGCCGGCGTGCTGCGCGCGGTGCTGGGCGACGATGCGGCCGCTGGTGCCGCCGGTGGTATGACCAATGGTGCTGCCGATGGCATGACCAGTGATGCCTCCGGTGGCGCGACCAATGGTGCGGCCGGTGGACCGACCAATGGTGCTGCCGGTGGCATGACCGAGGGCGCTGGCGCCAGTGCCGACAGCAGCGTGGCGCTGGTCAGCCGCTCCGGGCTCGACTTGTCGCGCTTCGGCATCCGCTATTCGCACGCGGCGCTGGCCTGGCGCTCGGACGCCGGCGTGTGGGCCGCGCGCCAGCTGTACTACGCCTGCGACGAACGCCGGCCGCGCATCTTCGACCAGGGCCTGGCCGGTTTTGCCATGGGCACCGACGATCCCAAGCTCGGCTATATCAGCGTCGTGCGGCTGCCGCCCGAGGCGGTGCTGGCGCTGCGCCCGGCGCTGCTGGACCGGCCGCGCGTGACGCACCTGCTGGCCGCGCAGTACAGCGCCAACGCCTATGCCTTCAGCACGCGCTATCAGAACTGCAATCAATGGGTGGCGGAGATGCTGGCGGCCGGCTGGGGCGACCTGGCCGACGATGATCACTTGCGCGAACGCGCCCAGGACTGGCTGCGCACGGCGCGCTACACGCCGGCGCCGGTCGCCATCGATTCCTGGTGGCTGATGCAGGCCGGCCGCTTCGTGCCGCTGCTGCACCTGGACGACCATCCCGACCACGACCGCGCGGCGCGGCAACTGGTGATCAGCCTGCCCACGTCGCTCGAGCGTTTCGTGCAGTATCGCTTTCCTGCCAGCGAGCGGGTGGAATTGTGCCACGACGACAAGCGCGTGGTGGTGCGGCATGGCTGGACGCCGATTGCTGACGGGTGTGTGCCGGATTTCACCCAGGGCGACCGCGTGATCGCCCTGGACTAAGGCGCAGCCTCCATCGCGGCGTTGCAGCGTCTCGCCGTACTGGCGTACTGTCTTCGACGCTGCGCCTTGCGCTGAAGGCTGCGCTGCCCGGCCTCCATCGCGGCGTTGCAGCGTCTTGCCGTACTGGCGTGCTGTCTTCGACGCTGCGCCTTGCGCTGAAGGCTGGGCGGGGTGCTTGGGGTGGGGTAGTTAGATCTCGGAGACGATCTGGTCCATCGGGCGGCGGACTTTTTTCAGGTTGGCCAGCCAGTCGCCTTCGTCGGCGCGGTAGCCCAGCGGCAGGATCACCACGCTTTTCAGGTGGCGCGCGCCCAGGCCCAGGATCTCGTCCACGGCTTTCGGGTCAAAGCCTTCCATCGGCGTGCTGTCGACGTGTTCTTCGGCGGCGGCCACCATCGCCAGGCCCAGCGCGATATACACCTGGCGCGCGGCGGCTTCGGCGTTCTGTTCGAGCGTACGCGAGGCAACGATGCCCTTCAATTGCTTGCGATACGCTTCCCAGCCTTCGTTGATGAAGCCGCGCTGATCGTTCGTCATGTCGAACATCATGTCGATGCGTTCTTCGGTGATATTGTCCCAGGCCGCGAACACCAGCAGGTGCGACGCTTCGCTCACGCCGGACTGGTTCCACGCGACCGCGCGGATCTTGTCGCGCAGCTCGGGCGTCTTGACGACCAACACTTCGAACGGCTGCAGGCCGGACGAGGTCGGTGCCAGGCGGATCGCTTCCAGGATCTTGTCGAGCTTGGCCTGCTCCAGCTGCTTGGCAGGATTGTATTTCTTGGTGGCGTAACGCCAGTTCAGTTTGTCGATCAGGTCGGACATGAGGGCTCCTTGAGGATTGTGGCCGGTTAGTGTAAGCCAACTTGCCAATCCGCGTATGAGCCCGCCTTAAAAGCGCACGGCCGGGCGTGCGCCGTGCCACCCCGGTCAGGCGAAGCTCTGGCCGGCGAGCGCAAAGCCCTTGATGAACTCGGCTGCGGGCAGGCGCTTGCCGCCCGGCTTTTGCAGCATGGTCAGGCGCAGTGCGCCGGTACCGCAGGCAACCACGATGCCGTCGGCATCGGCCGTCAGCACCTGGCCCGGTGCGCCCCGGCCCTCGGCCAGTTGCGCGGCCCACAGCTTGACCACCACGCCGTTGACCGTGCCGTGGGCGCCGGGGAACGGGTTGAATGCGCGGATCTTGCGATCGAGTTCGACCGCCGAAAGACCGAAGTCGAGCGCCGCTTCTTCCTTGCTGATCTTGGCTGCGTAATTGACGCCTTGCTCGGGCTGGACCACGGCCTCGAGCGTGCCGTGCTTCATCCGCTGCAGCGCCTCGACGATCATCGTGCCGCCCAGCGCGGCCAGCCTGTCGTGCACGGTGCCGGTGGTGTCGTGCGGGCCGATGGCGATTTTTTCCGTCAGCAGCATGGGACCGGTATCGAGGCCTTCTTCCATCTGCATGATGGTGATGCCGGTTTCGCTGTCGCCGGCCTCGATGGCGCGGTGGATCGGCGCGGCGCCGCGCCAGCGCGGCAGCAGCGAACCGTGGATGTTCAGGCAGGGCTTGATGTCAAGCGTGCTGAGCGGCAGGATCAGGCCGTAGGCGGCCACCACCATCACCTCGTAGGGCGTGGACAGCAGGCGCTCGTGGGTTGCCCGCGCCTGCTCGGCGCGCACCGGGTCCTTGCTGTCGGTGCGCAGCGACAGCGGCTGCAATACTTCCATGCCGTGCGCCACCGCGTACTGCTTGACGGCCGACGGCTGCAGCTGCATGCCGCGCCCGGCCGGCCGGTCGGGCTGGGTCAATACCAGTGCGATCTCGAAGCCAGCTTCGTGCAGCGCTTGCAGGGCGACGGCGGCAAATTCCGGGGTGCCGGCAAAGACGATCTTCATCGGTGCCCGGCGCTCAGTAACGACGGCCCTGGGCGCGCAGCGCCGCTTCGCGTTCCATGCTGCGCTCTTCCTTTTGCAGCTTGGCCTTGATGCGGTTGCGCTTGAGCGGCGACAGGTATTCGACGAAGACCTTGCCTTTCAGGTGGTCCATCTCGTGCTGGATGCACACGGCCAGCAGGCCGTCGGCATCGACCTCGAACGGCTGGCCCTTGACGTCGAACGCGCGCACCTTGACCTTCGATGGACGCTCGACGCCGTCGTAGATGCCGGGCACCGACAGGCAGCCTTCGTCGTAGACCTGCTTGTCGTCGCTGGCCCACAGGATTTCCGGGTTGATGTAGGCGGCCAGTCCGCTCTTGTCTTCGGTGATGTCGATCACGACTACCTGTTCGTGCACGTCCACCTGGGACGCGGCCAGGCCGACGCCCGGGGCGTCGTACATGGTTTCGGCCATGTCGGCCACCAGTTTTTCCAGGCGCTCGTCGAAGACCGTGACCGGCTTGGCCACCTTGTGCAGGCGTGGATCGGGGTAACGCAGTATGTTCAGGATAGCCATATAGTTAACAGGTGCGGATCGTGGCAGCTGGAAACGCGCCGTCTCGCCAGGGGGCGGGCGCTGTTTTGCTTGCCAGGTCAGGGGTTTGTGGGCAGAATTTGATTCACTACGGGCAACGCTTGCTGCCGCATCGATTGGATCGCGAATGAAAAATTTTATCACAGTCGGCCCATGCTTAGCGGCAGCGCTGTTTGTTGCAACAGCGGCAACGGCAGCTGCGGCGCCCGTCAACTGCCAGTTCCGCACCGATGCCCCGGACCGCCACGTGGTGGTGCGCGGCGATACGCTGTGGGATATCGCCGACAAGTTTCTCCAGCAACCGTGGTGCTGGCCCACCGTGTGGGACCTGAACCGTGCTGAAATCGCCAATCCGCACTGGATTTACCCGGACCAGGTGATCTGGTTCGACCGCGCCGCCGGCCGCCTGCGGCTCGGCGACAGCGCCGGTGCCAACCACGGCGCCGGCAACGCCGGCGTGCCCACCGAGCGCCGCTCGCCGGCCGTGCGCAGCAGCGCCATCGGCGCCGCTGCCATCGCCTCGATTCCGTCCGCCGAGATCGCACCATTCCTGTCGCAGCCGCTGATCGTGGAAAACGACGCCCTGGCCAGCGCACCGCGCATCGTTGCCACCGCCGACGGCCACGTCTTCATCGGCCAGGGCGACCAGGCTTATGTGCGCGGCAACCTCGGTGCGGCCACCACGTTCCAGGTCTATCGCCCGGGCCGGCCGCTGACCGATCCGGACAGCGGCCAGGTGCTGGCCCATGAAGCGCTTTACCTGGGCACGGTTACGCTGCAGGCCAGCGCCGGCGCGGACAGCGACGTGCACACGGTGCGCGCCACCACCACGGTCGAGGAGATGGGCGCAGGCGACCGGCTGACGCCGCTGCAGCCGGCGCAGACGCCGCAGTATGCGCCGCACCCGCCCGCCACCCGCATCGACGCCCGCGTGCTGGCCGTGCAGGGCGGCGTGCAGTACGCGGGGCGGCACCAGGTGGTCAGCATTAATCGCGGAAAGCTTGACGGACTCGATATCGGCGCCGTGCTGCGCCTGTACCATGCGGGAAGAACTGTGCCCGACACGACCGCGCCCACCGGCTGGTTCGGCCGTGCACAGCAGGTCAGGTTGCCCGACGACCAGGTCGGCAGCCTGTTTATCTTCCGCGTGTTCAACCGCGTGTCCTACGGGCTGATCATGCAGGCGACAGCGCCCGTGGTCGTGGGCGACAACGCCACCTCGCCGGAGTAAACCGCGCCGTGCAAGCCACGGAATCGTCCCCACTGCCCACGGCGTCCGCACTCGGCGCCTGGTTGCGCCTCGAGCAGACCGACGGCGTGGGCCTGATCACGGCCCACGCCCTGCTGGCGCGCTTTCAGACGCCGCAAGCGATCTTCGCGGCCAGCCACGCCGAGCTGCTGACGGTCGTCACGCCGGCCCGCGCGCGCGCCTTGCTGGCGCCGCCGTCCGCCGGCCTCGCGGCCCAGGTCGATGCCGTGCAAGCATGGTGCGCGCAGCCGGGCAACCGGCTGCTCACGTTCGACCACGGCGACTATCCCCCGCTGCTGCGCCAGATTGCCGCCGCGCCCCTGATGTTGTACGTCAAGGGCAAGCCGGCGCTGCTGCAGCGCCCGGCGGTGGCCGTGGTCGGTTCGCGCAACGCCAGCGTGATGGGGCGGCAGACAGCCGAGCGCATGGCGCACGCGCTGGCCGAGGCGGGCGTGACCATCGTGTCCGGGCTGGCGCTGGGCATCGACGCTGCCGCCCATGCCGGCGGCCTGGCCGGTGAGGGCGGCACGGTGGCCGTGATCGGCACCGGCGCCGACCGCATCTATCCTGCCAGTAACGAGGCGCTGGCCCGGCGCATCGCCGAGCACGGGTGCATCGTCAGCGAATACGCGCTCGGCACGCCGCCGCTGCGTGACAATTTTCCAAGACGCAATCGGGTGATCAGCGGTCTGGCGCGCGCGGTGCTGGTGGTCGAGGCGGCCGCCCGCTCCGGCTCGCTGATCACGGCGCGGCTGGCAGCCTCGCAGGACCGCGACGTCTATGCGATGCCGGGCTCGGTTCATGCGAGCTTGTCCAAGGGATGTCACCGTCTGATCCGCGACGGCGCCAAGCTGGTGGAGACGGCGGCGGACGTGTTGTCGGAACTGCATATCGGTATTGATACGGTGGCAACAGGGTCGCATTTTGACGACAGTTTTGTCGACCGCGTACTGCTTGCCATGGGCGACCAACCGATCCGTCCCGAGACCCTCGCGGCACACCTGCAGCAGCCGGCTGCCGAGCTGCAGGGGCAGCTGCTGGCGCTGGAGCTGGCCGGTTTGCTCGAACGTTTGCCGGGCGGCTGGATCCAGCGTTTGCGCCGCTGAAACCTGTTGTATAAAGTTGCGTTCAGTAAATGTACGCTACTTGTGTCCGATCTGTTTTAGCTGATAGAGTAGAGCCATGTTCGACATCCTAGTTTATCTCTACGAGACGTATTACCGTCCTGATGCCTGCCCGGAACCGGAGGCATTGGCCAAGAAGCTGTCGGCTGTCGGTTTCGACGACATCGAGATCTCCGAGGCACTGGTCTGGCTGAACGATCTCACGGCCATGGCCGGCGTCGAGCATTCGCTCACCGCTGCCTCCACCGGCACGCGGATTTACGTCGACGAAGAGCGCGACGTGCTCGGGACCGACGCCATCGGTTTCATCCAGTTCCTCGAATCGGCCAAGGTGCTCACGCCGCTGCAGCGCGAAATCGTCATCGAACGCGCGCTGTCGCTCGAAGAAGTGCCGGTCTCGCTCGGTCAGCTCAAGGTGATCGTGCTGATGCTGCTGTGGAGCCAGGGCAAGGAGCCGGACGCCCTGATGTTTGACGACCTGTTTGGCGCAGACGACGACGCGCCCCCCCGCCTGCTGCACTGATCGCGCCTGACGCAGCCGCCATGGCGGCGTTGCAGCGCCAAAACGTGTCCATGTACTAGCGTACTGTCTTCGGCGCTGCGTCTTGCCCTGAAGGCAGCGGCCACCGCTTCGTCAAGGGGACGCTGCCGTTTTTTCATCATGCCCGCGTCGGCCGGTCCCCCATTCTTCCCGCTATTGTCCTGGCAAGATTGTCACGCCATGCCCTTGCCATCGGCAGCGCAAACGTGCAGACTGCCACGCGATCCATGTATGATGCGCATGCTAAACCACCCCAAGTGTTAAAAACGAGATACCCAATATGAGCAAAACCCTCATCATCGCCGAGAAGCCTTCTGTCGCGAACGACATCGCGAAGACGCTTGGCGGCTTCACCAAGCACGATGAGTACTTTGAATCCGACGAGTACGTGCTGTCCTCCGCCGTCGGTCACCTGCTGGAAATTGCCGTCCCTGAAGAATATGACATCAAGCGCGGCAAATGGAGCTTTGCCCACCTGCCGATGATCCCGCCGTACTTCGCGCTCAATCCGATCGCCAAGACCGAGGCGCGCCTCAAGGTACTGAACAAGCTGATCAAACGTAAAGACGTCTCCGCCCTGATCAACGCCTGCGACGCGGGGCGCGAAGGGGAACTGATTTTCCGCCTGATCGCGCAGAACGCCAAGGCCAAGCAGCCGGTCAAGCGGCTGTGGCTGCAATCGATGACGCCGGGTGCGATCCGCGAGGGCTTCGCACAGCTGCGCAGCGACGAGGAAATGATGCCGCTGGCCGACGCCGCCCGCTGCCGCTCCGAAGCCGACTGGCTGATCGGCATCAACGGCACCCGCGCCATGACCGCGTTCAACTCGAAAGAGGGCGGCTTCTACTTGACCACGGTCGGCCGGGTGCAGACGCCGACGCTGTCGATCGTGGTCGAGCGCGAAGAGAAGATCAAGAAATTCGTGCCGCGCGATTACTGGGAAGTGCGCGCCGAGTTCGTGTGCGCGGCCGGCGTCTACGAAGGCCGCTGGCTCGACACCAAGTTCAAGAAGGACGAGACCGATCCCGAAAAACGCGCCGAGCGCCTGTGGAGCAAGGCTGCCGCCGACAGCATCGCGCTGGCCTGCCGCGGCAAGCAGGGTGTGGTCACCGAAGAAGCCAAGCCGACAACCTCGATGGCGCCGGCGCTGTTCGACCTGACCAGCCTGCAGCGCGAAGCGAACTCGCGCTTCGGCTTTTCGGCCAAGAACACGCTGGGCCTGGCCCAGGCGCTGTACGAAAAGCACAAGGTGCTGACCTATCCGCGTACCGACTCGCGCCACCTGCCCGAGGACTACATGGACACGGTCAAGCAGGCGCTGGGCGTGGTCAAGGAAAACCCGAACTACCATCAATTCGCCAAGCAGATCCTGGACAAGGGCTGGGTCAAGCCGAACAAGCGTATCTTCGACAACAGCAAGATCTCGGACCACTTCGCGATCATCCCGACCACGATCGCGCCTAAAAACCTGTCCGAGCCGGAACAGAAGCTGTACGACCTGGTCACGCGCCGTTTCATGGCCGTGTTCTTCCCGGCTGCCGAATTCCAAGTCACCACCCGGTACACCGAGGTGTCCGGTCACCAGTTCAAGACCGAGGGCAAGGTCATGACCAACCCCGGCTGGCTGGCCGTGTATGGCAAGGACACGTCGGACGACGACAAGGGTGACAAGAGCAACGGCAACAAGAACATCGTGCCGGTGGCCAAGGGCGAAAAAGTCCTGACCGACAAGGTCGACGCCAACGGCCTGGTCACCAAGCCGCCGGCGCGCTACACCGAGGCGACGCTGCTGTCGGCCATGGAAGGCGCGGGCAAGCTGGTGGAAGACGACGAGTTGCGCGACGCCATGGCCGGCAAGGGCCTGGGCACGCCGGCAACGCGCGCGGCCACCATCGAAGGCTTGATCACCGAAAAGTACCTGCTGCGCGAAGGCCGCGAACTGATGCCGACCGCCAAGGCGTTCCAGCTGATGACCTTGCTGCGCGGCCTGGGCGTGAACGAGCTGACCGCGCCCGAGCTGACGGGCGAGTGGGAGTACAAGCTGTCGCAAATGGAGAAGGGCAAGATTTCGCGCGATGAATTCATGCGTGAAATCGCCCAGATGACCCAGGTTATCGTCAAGCGCGCCAAGGAGTACGACAACGACACCATCCCGGGCGAGTACGCGACGCTGTCCGCGCCGTGCCCGAACTGCGGTAGCGTGGTCAAGGAAAACTACCGCCGCTTTGCCTGCACCAAGTGCGATTTCTCGATGAGCAAGACGCCGGGCAGCCGCCAGTTCGAAGTGCCGGAAGTGGAGCAGTTGCTGCGCGACCGCACCATCGGCCCGCTGCAAGGCTTCCGCTCGAAGATGGGCCGGCCGTTCGCGGCCATCCTGCGCATCGTGCGCGATGAAGACATCAACAACTTCAAGCTCGAGTTCGACTTCGGCCAGAACGACGATTCGGACGATGCGGAACCGGTCGATTTCACCGGCCAGACCGCGCTCGGACCTTGCCCCAAGTGCAACGGCGGCGTGTACGAAATGGGCCTGGCTTATGTGTGCGAGCAGACCGTCGCCAAGCCGAAGGGGTGCGATTTCCGCAGCGGCCGCATCATCCTGCAACAGGAAATCCTGCCCGAGCAGATGGCCAAGCTGCTCAACGACGGCAAGACCGACCTGCTGCCGGGCTTCGTGTCGCAGCGCACGCGCCGGCCGTTCAAGGCCTTCCTGGTCAAAGGCAAGGACGGCAAGATCAGCTTCGAGTTCGAGGAACGCAAGGCCAAGGCGCCGGCCAAGGGCAAGGCTGCTGCCAAGGACGAGCCGGCTGCCGAAGGCGGCGCCGACGACGCGGCAGCGCCGAAAAAAGCTGCTGCCAAGAAGGCGCCGGTGAAGAAAGCGGCCACCACCAAAGTGGCAGCCAAGAAGCCGGCCGCCAGGAAGGCGCCGGCCAAGAAGGCCGCCGCTGCGGCGGAGTAAGCCCCAAAGTAAGCCCAAAAAAGGACGCTGCGGCGTCCTTTTTTACTTGCAATACGGAATTTTTCGGCTATATTGGGAGGACCATGAACGTTTCCTTCAATTCCGCCGCCCCTGCTTACAGCACCACGTTCGCCCCGAGCGCGCCCGTGGCTGTCCAGCCCGAAGGCGCAGCGCTGTCGTCGGAAGCGGTCGACCTGTCGGAACAATCGGCCGTGGTTGCCACGCTCGGCGGCAGCACCGGCGGCCCGGCCGTGTACTCGGCCACCGGACTGCTGGGCACGCTGGAACAGGCTGGCGTCAGCGAAGAACCGCTGCCCATCCCCGCCGACGGCAGCAACATCGACACGTCGGAAACGGCGCAGCAGGCGCTCGACCAGGGCATCTTGTCCGGTCTCACCGCCCCCGGCAGCGCCTCCGGCATCTATACGCCGGGCGGCAGCAACAACCTGTCCGCCCAGGCTTCCAGCAACTGGGCCGACATCCTCAAAAGCGATCCCACCTACGCCAGCACCGTCATCGGCAGCTCGATCAATACCGGCATCCTCAACACCATCAACGTCACCGCCTGACCCTAATACCGTTAAGTTAAGGTCTTCATATCCGTCGTACCCGCGCAGGCGGGTACCCAGGTTCTGCGCGATGCGTCGGCATGTCAGCCACATTGGGTTCCCGCCTGTGCAGGGACGACGTTTTCATGCTAACAAAATGAATACTTTTCGCTTAACTTGACGGCATGACCGCCTGACCCCGCAGTTCAGAATTCGACGCTGGTCATGTTGTCGTCGGGTTTGCGGTCGATCAGTTTGTTGTCGGGGTCGATGCCGGCTTTGGCCGGACGGGCGTTGACGATGACGGTGTAGCGGTTGTCTTTCCGGTCGATCAGCTTGCGTTCGCGCAGCAGCGGGGCGCCCTTGTCGTCGTCCACGCCGATGTCGATGTAATCGTTCAGTGCCACGTCGCTTTCCACGCCCTGGTCGCTGGCGCGCACCTTGGACGCGCTCACCACCAGGTTGACCTCGTAGCGGCCGTCGGCCAGCTTGCGGGCCGTGCTGGCCACGGCGCGGTTATCGTACAGCACGATGTGGTTGAACAGGTCGTCGATCAGGTAGGCCTGGTCGGGCGTCACCACCTGGCGCAGCGCGTCGATCAGCACCGAGACGCCCGGGTACGGTCCGCTGCTGCGCGCGTGGTCGGCCAGCAGCTGGCGCAGGGCGGCGTTGATGCGCTGTTCGCCGACGATGTCCTGCAGCTGGTACATCGCCAGCGCGCCTTTGCGGTACTGGATGTAGTCCTGGTTTTCATTGTCGGCCAGCGCCATCTCCTTCTTGCGTTCGAGCGCGCGGCCGATCAGGTACTGGTACAGGTCGAAGTACAGGAAGCGCCGCATCCTGGCGTCGCCGTAGGCGTGCTTCATCACCATCAGCGCCGAGTACTCGGCCAGCGTTTCGGACAGCACGGTAGCGCCGCGCACATTGCCCCCGACGAGCTGGTGCCCCCACCACTGGTGCGCCACTTCGTGCGCGGTGACGAAGAACGGGTAATCGATGTCTTTCGGATTGTTGTCGTTGACGCGGGCGATGAAGCCCAGCGCCTCCGAATAGGCGATCGTGTTCGGATAGGCCTGCGCGTAGGTGGCGTAGCGCGGGAACTCGACGATGCGCACCACCTTGTGCTGGTACGGACCGAAGTGGCGCGTGTAGTAGTCGAGCGACTGCTTGACGCCGCGGTTCATGCGTTCGAGGTTGACCTCGTGGCCGGGATGGTAATACAGCTCGATGCCGACGTCCTGCCACCAGTCGCGCCTGACGTGGTAGCGCGCCGATTGGAAGGCGTAGAAGTTGAGCATCGGCTGCGCGGACCGGTAATGATAGTAATGGCGGCCGCCCGCGTTCCACTCCTTGAGCAGCGTCCCCGGCGCCACGGCCACCTGGCTGTCGCTGGTGCTGACCACGGCGTCGAAGCCGATGGTGTCGGCGTCGTTGCCGACGAAATTGTTGGCCAGGCCGCCGACGTCGTCGCGCGGCAGCATGCGCTCGCGCGCGCCCAGGCCGTGCTTGCGGCGGTCGCGTGCGTCGGCCAGTTCGTTGGCCGGCTGGTAGCCGATATGCGGCAGCACGTCGTTGTTGAAGAAGGTGCCGTTGCCCACGACCGGCGTGTCCTGGCCCAGGCCGAAGATGCCGCGCGGTGCAAAGGCCAGGTCGAACTCGAAGGCCAGGCGCGCACCGGGCGCCAGCGGCGTCGCCAGCTTGTAGCTGTAGAAGCCGCGCGCCGCGTCCGCGATGCCGGGGCGCACCGCCGTGCTGAAGCGCGCGCGCCAGCCGGTGGCGGTCGGATCCTGGTGGACGATGATGTCGGTGACCGGTTGCGCAGTCTTGTTGTGCAACACGTAGCGGCCATGCACGACCAGGCTGCGGGTGGCCGGCGTGATGGCGACGTCGAGCTTGACGTCGGTGATGCGCGGCTGCGGCAGCACCGCGTACTGCTTGTAGCGGCGCTCGTAGTCGGCGCGGTCCACGTCTTTTTGCCACGCCGACTGGTAGCGGTTCAGCACGTGGGTGTTATAGAACAGCACCGCGCCGGCGCCGGCAAACACCAGGATGCCGGTGGCCAGTGCACCGAGCACGGGCAGGCTCAGACGGCGGCGCGCCAGTTGCAGGCGCTGGCGCCAGCCGTCGTCGGTGCCGCGCGCCCAGAACAGCACGGCCAGCACCATCAGCACGATGGCCGCGCCGCCCCAGTAGGCCTCGAACCAGCGCTCGCGCGGCAGGTAATGGCCGTAGCCGTTCATGGCCGAGTAAATAAAACGCGGCATCTCGCCGTACAGCAAGAGCGGTTCGCCCAGCCCCAGCGAGGACAGCGTGACCACCGCCACGTAGTGCACGATCATGGCGAAGTACGCCAGGTAGCGCTGGTTGATCACCACCTGCAGCGCGATCGCCAGCACCGCGCCCAGCGCATAGCCGGGCCACTGCAGCAGGAACAGCTGGTACAGATACAGGCCCGGCTCGAGCGCGAAATACCCCTTGGCGATCTGGATCGCCATGCCGGTCAACATCACCACCACCTGCAGCAGCGCCTGCAGGCCGATCAGCGCGCACAGTTTCGAGAGCAGCGGCAGCCAGCCCGGCACCGGCAGCGCATCGAGCATCTGGCCCATGTGGGCTTCGCGTTCGCGCCACACCAGTTCACCGGCGTAGAAGGTGGTGATGACCATCATGAACAGCGCGAAGGTCTGCGACACCGATTCGAGCACCAGGTAGGTGGCCGGATAGGTGCTGGTGCCGTACAGTGGCGCGATTTCCAGCGTGCTGGCCAGCATCATCAGCACGCCGGCCAGCACCAGCACCAGGAAGTAGATGTTCTTGACGGTCTCGCGCAGGTTGAGCCAGCTCATGCGCAGGAACAGCAGGGCCATGCTGCGCCCGGCAAAGTCGGGCGCCTCGGCGGTATTGGTGGCGCTGGCGCTGAGCGGGCGCGGCGCTTCGGCGGCGGCGCCCTGGCGGCCGCTGTCGCTGGTGGCGATGAAGTGGAAGCGCCAGTAGCCGAGCAGCAGGCCGGCCAGCGCGAACGACGACCACAGCGCGCGGTTGAGCAGGTACACGCCCTCGGGCCAGAACATGCGCGTGTTGCGTTCGACGATGGGCCAGTACTCGGTGGCGCGGATCACGGCCGTGGTGCCGAACGGATCGATCAGCGCCGCCAGGGTCTTGAAATCGAGGTCGCGCGCCAGGCTGGGCGCGATGATGTAGCCGATCAGCATGACCACGCTGCTGATGTACACGGGCAGCATGCGCCGGGTCAGTGCGGCCAGCATGAAGAACACGGCGCCAAAGATGAAGATATTGGGCAGGATGACGATCAGGTAGGGCAGCGCATAGGCCAGCGGCCCCGGATGCGACAGCCGCTCCGGGTCGATGCCGGGCAACAGGCTGCCGAGCCAGACGCCCAGGAGAATGCTGGTGAAGATCACGGCCAGCGTCAGGTAGGCGCCGATGAAACGGCCGAACATGTACTGGTGCTTGGCGATCGGCGCGCTGAAGAAGAAGTGCTGCATCTCGTGCTCGAAGTCCTGCTGCACCGAGCGGCCCATCATGGCGGCAATCACGATGACCCCCAGGGAGCCGAGCGCGCTGACGGTCAACATCAGCGAACGCGGCGCGTCGATGGCGCTGGCGCCGAAGGCGATGCTCGAGCCCTTGAAGTAGCCGCCTGCGGCCGCCATCCACAGCACGGTCAGCGCCAGGAAGCCGGCGAAATAGACCCAGGTGGACAGCAGCCGGAGGCGCTGGCGCGCTTCGAAGCGGGCAATGGCAAACAGCGTGGACGTGGTGGCCATGATCACGCTCAGTCGGCGCAGCGGGTGGCGGCGCGGTGGCGGCCGGCGATGGTGGCGAAGTACACGTCCTCCAGGTCGCCCAGCGCTTCCTCGAAACCGTCGCCGGGATCGGTCTCGCTGTACACGTGGATCAGCGTGCGCCCCGACAGCAGGCGCGACGAAATCACCGGGTGGCGGATCTGGAACGAGGGCAGGTCGCGCTTGTCGATGAAGCGGGCCCAGATCTTGTCGCTGACATCGTGGATCAGTTCCTGGGTGGGGCCGCACAGCAGCAGGTGGCCCTGGTTGATGATGGCCATGTTGGCGCACAGGTCGGCCACGTCGCTGACGATGTGGGTGGACAGGATCACGGTCTTGTCGTCGCCGATATCGGAGAGCAGGTTGTGGAAGCGCACCCGCTCCTGCGGGTCGAGGCCGGCCGTCGGTTCATCGACGATGATCAGCTTGGGGTCGCCCAGCAGCGCCTGGGCGATGCCGAAGCGCTGGCGCATGCCGCCCGAGAAGCCGCCGAGGCGCTGGTGCCGCACCTCGAACAGATTGGTTTGCTGCAGCAGGCCATCGACCACCTCGCGCCGGCGGCTGCGGCTGGCCAGGCCCTTGAGCAGCGCGAGGTGGTCGAGCAATTCGTAGGCGGTCACCTTTGGGTACAAACCGAAATCCTGCGGCAGGTAGCCGAGCACGCGGCGCACCGCGTCCTTTTCGTCGAGCACGTCGATATCGTCGAGGAAGACGGAGCCGGCATCGCACTCCTGCAGCGTGGCCAGGGTGCGCATCAGCGTCGATTTGCCGGCGCCATTCGGGCCGAGCAAGCCGAACATCCCGGTCGGGATGGTGAGCGAAATATTGTCCAGCGCCACCACGCCATTGGCGTAGGTCTTGGACAAATTGCTGATGCGTAATTCCATGTCGGTTCCTTGTTTCTGCCGGTGCGCGGACGGTATTTCTACAAACCAAGCACTTTTCACATGATGGCATTGTATTGAATTTGTTCCACACCCGGGGGGCGCTTGCGACAGTCGGCCGAAACCGCCAGCCAGAGTGCGCAAACGGCGTCGCAAAACGGCGCATGCCGCGCCGGCCGGCGGACAAAAAACCGGGCCCCGCCGCACTTTGGCGTCGCGTGCGCCACACCTGAGCCTCGGCACTTGCTATAGTGGAAGAAAAGAGAGGCGCCCATGTTGACTCCCCAAATCAAAGACAAAATGCTGGCGGTCATGCAGACCGGCGTGGACCGCAGCGAAGCAACCGGTTTTTTTCGCACCGCGCTCGGCCTGTTTTATCTGTCGAGCCTGATGACCAAGGAAACCCTGGACTTCAAGCAGCTCGACCGCGAATTCAACCGCTTCATTTACCACACCATCGGCAAGGGCCACACCATCACCAGCATCCTGCAATACATGAGCGGTGAAAAAGTGGTGCGGGTGCTGGAATCGAAACGTTTTCTCAAGTCGTTCGGCGAACTGTGCACCGAGGTGCCGCTGGACAGCATTCCGTTCCTGCTGGGGCTGAACCTGGGCGTGGCCAAGGATATTTCGAAAATCGACGTGCGCGGCCCGGTGGCCGATTACATCGAACGCCAGCGGCAGCTGCGCGAAGAAGCCGATCCATGAGCGCCGTCCTATAATGATGCTTTCAGCCAGAGAGTCGACCATGACTTCCCGTTTCCACCATCCCCTTGACCGATTGATTGCCGATGCCGACAAGGCCCTGCGCGTGATCGCCGGCGTCGCCTCGGCCTCGCGCCCGACCCCGGGCCAGTTCGCGCCCGACGCCGACCTGAACGAGCAGGAGCGCCGCCATGCCGCCGGTTTGATGCGGGTAAACCACGTCGGCGAGGTGTGCGCGCAGGCGCTCTACAACGCGCAGGCCCGTTTCGCCCGCAACGACCGCATCCGCCAGCAGTTCGACCACTCGAGCCGGGAAGAGGAAGACCACCTGGCCTGGACTGCGCAGCGCCTCGGCGAACTCGGTTCGCACACCAGCGTGCTCAATCCGCTGTTTTACGCCGGCTCCTACGCGCTGGGCACCGTGGCGGCCCTGCTCGGCGACCCGAAAAGCCTGGGCTTTGTCGTGGAAACCGAGCGCCAGGTGGAAGCCCACCTGCAGAGCCACCTGGAAAAACTGCCGCCGCAGGACGTCAAGTCGCGCGCCATCGTGGACCAGATGCGGCAGGACGAGATCGAACACGGCGCGGCCGCCCAGGCACTCGGTGCGGCCGAGGTGCCGGCGCCGGTGAAGGCGGTGATGTCGGCCATGGGGAAGGTGATGACCAGTACTGCGTATTACGTCTGAAGGCTGAGAGGCGAAGGCCGCTGCAAACYGCCCAGGGCGAGGCGCGGCGGCGCAAGCAGTGCGAGCGCACGGCAAGCCGTTGCAAACCGCCCAGGGCGAGGCGCGGCGGCGCARRCAGTGCGAGCGCACGGCMAGCCGCTGCAACGACGCCCTGGGCGGTTTGCAGTGGTCTTATATCTCGACGATCTCGAAGGTGTGGGTAATCTCTGCCGTCTTGCCGATCATGATAGACGCCGAGCAGTACTTGTCGTGCGACAGCGAAATTGCCCGCTCCACCGTTTCGCGCTTCAGGCCCTTGCCTGTCACCGTGAAGTGGAAATTGATCTTGGTAAACACCTTCGGATCGGTGTCGGCGCGGTCGGCCTGCAGCGTGCATTCGCAGCCGCGGATGTCGGCGCGGCCCTTTTTCAGGATCAGCACGACGTCGTAGGCGGTGCAGCCGCCCGTGCCCAGCAACACCATCTCCATCGGTCGTGGCGCCAGGTTGTTGCCGCCGCCCTCGGGTGCGCCGTCCATAGTGACCAGGTGGCCTGAGCCGGTCTGGGCCAGGAAACTCATGCCCGACGGGCCATTCCAGCTGACTTTGCATTCCATCGCATTCTCCAGGTAGGTTTTTCAACATTGTAATGGGCCGCACAGCGCCTGTGTTTTCCAGGCCCTCAGGCCACACCAGGCTTGACGCCAGCAGCCCGCGCCGTTTATACTAGCCGGCTTTCCATTCGCTCAGGAAAGACAATAAGAAGGCCGAGTCCGCTGAAGCCATGGCGGAACCACCATTTGAGCGTGTTTTAATTTTTAGGAAGTCAACATGAAAACTTTTTCCGCTAAGGGCCACGAAGTCCAGCGCGATTGGTTCGTGATTGACGCGACGGACAAAGTCCTCGGACGTGTTGCCAGCGAAGTGGCACTCCGACTGCGCGGCAAACACAAGCCAGAATTTACTCCTCACGTCGATACCGGCGATTTCATCGTCATCATCAACGCAGGCAAACTGCGCGTGACCGGCACCAAAGCAACCGAGAAGACCTACTACCGTCACTCGGGCTACCCAGGTGGCATCTACGAGACCAACTTCCTGAAAATGCAACAGCGTTTCCCAGGTCGCGCTCTGGAAAAAGCCGTCAAGGGCATGCTGCCAAAAGGCCCACTGGGCTACGCCATGATCAAGAAGCTGAAAGTGTACGCCGAAGGTTCGCACCCGCACGCTGCCCAGCAACCTAAAGCACTCGAAATCTAAGGAACTGACATGATCGGTAACTACAATTACGGCACCGGCCGTCGCAAGAGTGCAGTAGCTCGTGTGTTCATCAAAGTTGGCACTGGCCAAATCATCGTTAACGGCAAGCCAGCTGCTGAGTACTTCTCGCGCGAAACCGGCCTGATGGTGATCCGTCAACCACTGGAACTGACCGGCAACGTCGAGCGTTTCGACATCAAAGTCAACGTGCACGGCGGCGGCGAGTCCGGCCAGGCAGGTGCTGTGCGTCACGGCATCACCCGCGCACTGATCGACTACGATGCAGGCCTGAAGGGCGATCTGGCCCGCGCCGGCTTCGTGACCCGCGATGCACGTGAAGTGGAACGTAAAAAAGTTGGTCTGCGCAAAGCACGTCGCGCAAAGCAATTCTCGAAGCGTTAATTGTTACGCTTTCCAGCGTACGGGCCTGCCTGCATGCTGTACAAAAAGCCGCCGGCCTTGCGCCGGGCGGCTTTTTTGCTATCTGGCGCGCATAATACGTCGGTCGTACATGCCTGATAAAATGGCAGGCACCGGCGACAGCGCCCCCTATTTCTCCATGCAACACTATTCAAGGATGAACACATGATCAAAGTTGGCATCGTCGGCGGCACCGGCTACACGGGCGTGGAACTGCTGCGACTGTTGGCAGTCCACCCTGACGTGCAATTGACGGCAATCACGTCGCGCAAGGAAGATGGCTTGCCGGTGGCCGATATGTTCCCTTCGCTACGCGGCAGCGTCGATATCGCTTTCTCGTCGCCGGACAAGGCCGACCTGACCCAGTGCGACGTGGTGTTCTTCGCCACCCCGCACGGCGTGGCCATGGCCCAGGCGCCGGCGCTGCTGGCAGCGGGCGTCAAGGTGATCGACCTGGCGGCCGACTTCCGCATCAAGGACAAGGCCGTGTTCGAAAAATGGTACAAGATCGAGCACACCTGCCCGGAGCTGCTGGACGAAGCGGCCTACGGCCTGGCCGAGCTGAACCGTGAAGCGATCCGGGGCGCACGCCTGGTCGCCAACCCCGGCTGCTACCCGACCACCATGCAGCTCGGCTATTACCCGCTGCTCAAGGCCGGTCTGATCGATGCTGCGGGCCTGATCGCGGACTGCAAGTCGGGCGTCTCGGGCGCCGGCCGTAAAGCCGAGATCGGCACCCTGTTCTCGGAATCGAGCGACAACTTCAAGGCCTATGGCGTGGCCGGCCACCGCCACACGCCGGAAACCTCGGCCCAGCTGCAAAAGTTCACCGACGACAAGGTCCACCTGATCTTCACCCCGCACCTGGTGCCGATGATCCGTGGCATGCATTCGACGCTGTACGGCCGTCTGACCAAGGAGGTCAGCAACGAGGCGCTGCAAGCGCTGTTCGAAGACCAGTACCGGGACAGCCCGTTCGTTGACGTGATGCCATTCGGATCGCATCCGGAAACGCGCTCCACGCGCGGCTCGAACATGCTGCGCCTGGCGCTGCACCGTCCGGACAACGGCAACACCGTGATCGTGCTGGTGGTGCAGGACAACCTGGTCAAGGGCGCGTCCGGCCAGGCCGTGCAGTGCATGAATTTGATGTTCGGCCTGGAAGAGACGACCGGCCTGAAACAAATCGCGCTGCTGCCATAAACCTGGCTTGATTTGTTGGGTTTCATCGCCAAATCTGAGGGCAGGGAAGCAGGAAACCTGCTAGGGGTCTATAATGACCGCTGAATGCTTAACTCGTAGGAGTCTCAAATGAATGCTGTTGCTGAAAGCCTGGACGTGATGCCTGCTCCTATCGTGTTTACCGATAGCGCTGCCGAAAAAGTCGCCCAACTGATCGAGGAAGAGGGCAATCCCGACCTGAAATTGCGCGTATTCGTGCAGGGTGGCGGTTGCTCCGGCTTCCAGTACGGTTTCACGTTCGATGAAATCGTCAACGAAGACGACACCACCATGGTCAAGAACGGCGTCGAGCTGCTGATCGACTCGATGAGCTACCAGTATCTGGTCGGCGCGGAAATCGATTACAAGGACGACCTCGAAGGCGCCCAGTTCGTGATCAAGAACCCGACGGCCACCTCGACCTGCGGCTGCGGTTCGTCGTTCTCGGTATAAGCACGCGGCGCCCGGCAAAAAGGCGGTGCAACTTCGGTTGCACCGCCTTTTTTATTGTCCCGCCTAAAGGGAACCTCGTAAAACCTACTGCGCGACCCGCGATCGCCTCTCCGTTGCTCAGCGTACCTCCCGTACGCTTGCGCTACGCAAGACGATATCGGACCGCTCGCTACGGTTTTTCGAGGTCCCTTAAACGTCGGCGTCAGCGCGGATACAGCGCTCCCAGCACCCGCTCGCCCAGCGCGCCGGTGACGGCCGGCAGGTTGCCGGCCAGCCGCTGCGTGAACCGGTAGCCGAGCCAGGCAAACGCCAGCGCCTCGACCCGGTTCGGCGCCACGCCCAGCGCCTGGGTGGACGCCACCAGCACCTGCTTGCCCAGTGCCGTGGCCAGCTCGTTCATCAGGACGCCGTTATACGCGCCGCCGCCGCACACGTAGACGGCATCCGCGCCGGCGCCATGGGCTTCGATGGCCTGCGCCAGCGACAGGGCAGTGAACCGCGTCAGCGTGCATTGCACGTCTGCCGGCGCCGCGGTCCGGTACACGGCCAGCCGTGCATCGAGCCAGTCCGGGTGGAACAGGTCGCGGCCCGTGCTTTTCGGCGGCGGCAGCGCCAGATACGGTTCGCGCAGCAATTCGTCGAGCAACTCCGGCAGCACCGTGCCGCTGGCGGCCCAGGCGCCGTCGGCGTCGTATTCCTTGCCCTGGTGGCGGGCGATCCAGGCATCCATCAAGACGTTGCCGGGTCCGGTGTCGAAGCCGGTGACGGCGCCGTCACCGCCGAGCACGCTGATATTGGCGATGCCGCCGATATTGGCCACCACCCGCGTCTGGCCGGCCTTGCCGAACAGCGCCTGGTGGAAGGCCGGCACCAGCGGCGCACCCTGGCCGCCGGCTGCCACGTCGCGGCTGCGGAAGTCGGCGATCACGTCGATGCCGCACAGTTCGGCCAGCAGGGCAGGATGGTTGACCTGGCGCGTAAAGCCCAGTTCCGGGCGGTGGCGGATGGTCTGGCCGTGCACGGCCACGGCCTGCACGTCGCCGGGCGCAACGCCGGCGTCGGCCAGCAAGGCGGCCACGCAGTCGGCATAATGCTGCGCCAGCGCGGCGGCAACAGCGGCCTCGCGTTCGATCTCGTTGTCGCCCGGCGCCTGCAGCGCCATCAGCGCGGCGCGCAGCGCCGGCGGGAACGCGACGTACGCGGCGCCGCGCGTGCTGATCTCGTTGCCGGAAAACGCGGCCAGCACGCCGTCAACACCGTCGAGACTGGTGCCCGACATCAAACCGATATACAGCGTCATGGAGCGTCCTCGCCTGCAGTGGTGTGAAAAATGCATTTTGCCTGAGCCTGCGTGCGGTGTCGCACGGAAGTCAATGGCACGGAAGCGCATCATAATAAAAAAACAGGCCGATGCGGCGGCCTGTTTTCAAGATGGAACGGGAAGGAACAGCGGCTTACTTGGCAGCCATTCGGGTGGTGCCGCCATTGAAGCCGGACTGGCCGGACTGCAGCAGGGCGATGCGGTGGGTCATGTCCGACGCATACACCTTGAAGCGCGACAGTTCGGCAGCGTTCAACGGTGCTTGGGCCAGCACATTCATCTTGCTTGGATCGCGCGCTTCGCCAGCAACACGGAATTCATAGTGCAGGTGGGCGCCGGTGGACCAGCCCGTGGTGCCCACGTAACCGATGACGTCGCCCTGGCTGACCTTGCTGCCCTTCTTGATGCCCGCGCCAAAGCGGCTCATGTGCGCGTACGCAGTGCTGTAGTTGTTCCAGTGCTTGATGGTGACCAGGTTGCCATAGCCGTTTTGCGTGCCGGCAAACTCGATCGTGCCATCACCGGCTGCGCGGATCGGCGTGCCGACCGGGGCCGGGAAGTCGATGCCCTTGTGCGCTTTCCACTGGCCCGAGATCGGGTGTACGCGCATCGAGAAGCCCGACGAAATGCGGCTGAACTCGACCGGCGACTTGAGGAACGCTTTTTTCAGCGACTTGCCGTCGAAGCTGTAGTAGCCGCCACCTTGCTTGCTTTGCGGATCTTCATACCAGACCGACTGGTACGTCGTGCCACGGTTGGTGAATTCGCCAGCCAGGATGCGGCCTGCCTTGACGAATTCGCCATCTTGCCAGAAGGTTTCGTACACCACGTTGAAGTGGTCGCCACGCTTCACATCGCCGCGGAAGTCGATGTTGGTGGAGAACATTTCAATGATTTGCTTGACGATCGTGTCCGGCAGCTTGGCGCCATCCTTGTCGGAATCGGTGGCGGCGTACAGGTTGCTGGTGATGGTGCGCGCATGCATTTCCACGCGGCGTTCCAGCTTGGCAGCTTCTTCCTGCGCCACAAAACCGTCGCCCTTGCGGGTCACGGTGATGTTTTTCACCGGCATATCCTTGCCATCGACCACCGTCGCCCGCAGCCACTGCAGATTGCCGATGTCGTCGGTTTGCGCCTGGACGCGCTTGCCGGTTTTCAGCTGCATGATGCCCTTGGCGACCTTGTCCTTCTTGATGAAGGACTCGGCGTCGTTGTCGTCCACGCCCAGGCGGGTCAGCAGCGTCGCCAGCGTATCGCCGGAGCGCACGCGTTCCTCGTGCACGAATTGCTCCGTGGACGATTGTTGTTCCAGTGCGGAGATCTGCTTGCCCAGGTCGGGCATGGCAACGTCTTCCTGAATCGACTTCACTGGCAAATCGGACGCATCCGGGGCAAGAGGGGCTACCGCGGCAGCGCCAAAAGCACAGACTGTGAGGGCCAGGGCCGAAGCGGAAATGATGCGCTTCTTCGGCGTGGAACCGACCAGTTGATAAAAGCGTGAGCTCGTGAATTTATGTATTTGGTTCATGCAATCAGTTAAAATTTACCGCTTGAACGATTCAGGAACGTTTGTTTTCTTCTAATTCTAATCGTTGTTCGTTTTCGTAGAGCAAGATTAATGGGATCAGGGATTATAACAAACTCCTGACATCTGCTACCTTTTTCTGAAAAAAATCTCTCAAAAGTTATGACTACTTCTACTCCGACGCCGCCGTCCCCTATGAAAGCATTGCCTCTGAGCGACAAGGTACAGGAGGCACTCGCTATCACCAAGCGCGGTGTCGACGAGTTGCTGATCGAAAGTGAGTTCGCCCAGAAGCTCGCGCGCGCCGAGCAATCGGGCATCCCGCTGCGCATCAAGCTGGGCCTGGACCCCACCGCGCCCGACCTGCACCTGGGGCACACGGTGGTGCTCAACAAGATGCGCCAGCTGCAAGATCTCGGCCACCAGGTGATCTTCCTGATCGGCGACTTCACCTCGATGATCGGCGATCCATCGGGCCGCAATGCCACCCGTCCGCCGTTGACCAAGGAACAGGTCGAGCAAAACGCGATGACCTATTTTAAACAGGCTTCGCTGGTGCTCGATGCGGCCAAGACCGAAATCCGCTACAACTCCGAGTGGTGCGACCCGCTCGGCGCACGCGGCCTGATCCAGCTGGCGTCGCGCTACACGGTGGCGCGCATGATGGAGCGCGACGACTTCACCAAGCGATACAAGAGTGGGACACCGATTGCGGTCCACGAGTTCCTCTATCCCCTGATGCAAGGTTACGATTCGGTCGCGCTCAAGGCCGACCTCGAACTGGGCGGCACCGACCAGAAATTCAACCTGCTGGTCGGGCGCGAACTGCAAAAGGATTACGCGCAGGAGCCGCAGTGCATCCTGACCATGCCGCTGCTCGAAGGCCTGGACGGCGTGGAAAAGATGTCCAAGTCGAAAAACAACTACATCGGCATCACCGAGCCGGGCAACACCATGTTCGCCAAGATCATGAGCGTTTCCGACGAGATGATGTGGAAATACTACGATTTGCTGTCGTTCCGCTCGATCGCCGACATCGCCGCGCTGAAGGCGGCCATTGCCGGCGGCGCCAACCCGCGCGACGCCAAGGTCGCGATCGCCCAGGAAATCGTGGCCCGCTTCCACTCGCAGGCGGCAGCCGACGAGGCGCTGAACGACTTCGTCAACCGCTCCAAGGGCGGCATTCCGGACGATGTGCCGGCCGTGACTGTGGCAGGCGCGCCGCTGGGCCTGCCGCAACTGCTGAAGCAGGCCGGTTTGTGCCCGTCGACGTCGGAAGCGATGCGCATGGTGGACCAGGGCGGCGTGCGCCTCGACGGCACGGTGCTGAGCGACAAGGCCCTGAAAATCGAGGCTGGCACCTTCGTACTACAAGTGGGCAAGCGCAAGTTCGCGCGTGTGACGCTGACCGCATGATCGCGCTGCTGCAACGCGTCACCGGCGCCAGCGTGGCGGTCGATGGCGTCACCATCGGCGCCATCGATGCCGGCCTGATGGTGCTCGTCTGCGCCGAGCGCGGCGATACCGAAAAGGAGGCCGATACCCTGCTGGCCAGGCTGCTCGGCTACCGCGTGTTCAGCGACGCGGCCGGCAAGATGAACCGCAGCGTGGCCGACATGGCCGGCGGTCTGCTGCTGGTGCCGCAATTTACGCTGGCAGCCGACACCCGCTCGGGCACGCGGCCGTCGTTCACGCCGGCCGCCGCCCCGGCCGACGGCTTGCGCCTGTTCGATCACTTCGTGGCCCAGGCCAGGCTGAAGCACCCGGTGGTCGAAACCGGCCGGTTCGGCGCCGACATGCAGGTGACGCTGACCAACGACGGTCCGGTGACGTTCTGGCTGCAGGTCCATCCCAAATAAAGGAGCGGCGATGAAGCTGGTCAGTGACAGTGTGCGCAACGGGCGTCCCTTGCCGGCCGAATTCGCTTTCGGCATGCTGGACGCCGCAGGCAAGGTCGTGCTGTCGGCCAACCGCAACCCGCACCTGGCCTGGACCGACGTGCCGGCCGGCGCCGCCTCGCTGGTGCTGCTGTGCATCGACGGCGATGCGCCGGTCGATGGCCGCCACGTCAACCGCGCCGACGTGCCGCTGTCCGCTGTCGCCCCGCGCGGCGATTTTTTCCACTGGAGCCTGATCGATATTCCGCTGTCGCTGCAGCACCTGCCGGCCGGCGCGCTGTCCGGCGGCGTCACGCCGCACGGCAAGCCCGGGCCGGACATCGTCGTCGGCGACACGGCGCTGCGCCAGGGGCTCAACGATTACACGGGCTGGTTTGCGGCGGACCCCGCCATGGCCGGCGACTATTATGGCTACGACGGCCCGTGCCCGCCCTGGAACGACGAGCGCGTCCATCACTATATTTTCCGCCTGTACGCGCTGGACGTGCCGCGCCTGGACCTGGCCGCGCGCTTCACCTGCGCCGATGTGCTCAACGCCATCCACGGCCACATCATCGACGAAGCGCAGCTGATCACCTCCTACACTCTCAATCCCTCCCTGGCGCCCGCGGCTGCCAGGAGCAATACCAGGACTAACACCAGGACTAACACCAGGACTAACACCAGGACTGCATGAACACCACCAAGATCATTTTGATACGCCACGGCGAAACGGCGTGGAACGCCGTGCGCCGCCTGCAGGGCCACATCGACATTCCACTCAACGCCGAAGGCGAACGCCAGGCGCGCGCGCTGGCCGCCGCGCTGGCGAGGCAGGGGCTGGACCTGATCGTCGCCAGCGATTTGCAGCGGGCGCTGCAAACGGCGCAGGCGGTGGCGGTCCATTACGACCATGCCACGGTCCATACCGACCCCGCCCTGCGCGAGCGCGGCTACGGCGCTTTCGAAGGCATGCTCTACACCGAGATCGCCGCGCAGTACCCGGACGATTTCGCGCTGTGGCAGGCCCGCGATATCGACGCCGTGATGCCGGCCGGCGAGCGCGTGGCCGAGAGTTTCCGCCAGTTTTACGCGCGCGCCATCGGCGCCATCGGCCGCTGGGCCAGCGCCTACCCGGGCCGGACCATCGCCATCGTCGCTCACGGTGGCGTGCTCGAGTGCGCTTACCGCGAGGCGGTGGGCATGCAGCTCGACAGCCCGCGCGACTTCCAGGTCAAGAACGCCAGCATCAACCGGTTTCATGTCACCGATGGCAAGCTGGTGCTCGACAACTGGGGCGAGGTCGGCCACCTGGCGCTGGCGCTGGACGACATCGTCTGAACGGCGGCCTCAAAAATAGTGCTTATTATTTGAGCAGTCCTTGGGGTAAAATAGAAGGTTCCTCCTTCCCAAACAGGTAATGGCTGTGCACATCGGTCCTCATTTACTGCGCAACAACGTCTTTGTCGCTCCCATGGCGGGCGTGACCGATCGGCCGTTCCGCCAGTTGTGCAAGCAGCTGGGGGCCGGCTACGCGGTGTCCGAGATGGCGGCGTCCAATCCGCGCCTGTGGGCCACCGAAAAAAGCTCGCGGCGTACCGACCACACCGGCGAAATGGAGCCGAAGGCGGTGCAGATCGCCGGCGCCGATCCGCAGGATCTGGCCGACTGCGCGCGCTTCAATGTCGAACGCGGCGCCCAGATCATCGACATCAACATGGGCTGCCCGGTCAAGAAGGTGTGCAACAGCTGGTGCGGGTCGGCCCTGCTGCAGAACGTGCCGCTGGTGCGCGAGATCCTCGCGGCCGTAACCGGCGCGGTCGACGTGCCGGTCACGCTGAAATTCCGTACCGGCTGGAACCGCGAAAACAGGAACGCGCTGGCGATCGCCCGCATCGCCGAGGACGCCGGCATCGCCATGCTGACCCTGCATGGCCGCACCCGCGCCGACGGCTACACGGGCGACGCCGAGTACGACACCATTGCCGCCGTCAAGCAGTCGGTGCGCATTCCCGTGGTGGCCAACGGCGACATCACCACGCCCGAAAAAGCGAAGTTCGTGCTCGACTACACGGGTGCGGACGCGGTGATGGTAGGCCGCGCCGCCCAGGGCCGGCCGTGGATCTTCCGCGAGATCGCCCACTTCCTGCAGACCGGCACCCATCTGCCGGCGCCGTATGTGGCCGAAGTGCGCGCGCTGATGGACGAGCACCTGCGCGCCCACTATGGGTTTTACGGCGATTACCTCGGGGTGCGCACGGCGCGCAAGCACATCGGCTGGTACGTGCGCGACCTGCCCGGCGGCGAGGCATTCCGGCAGCAGATGAATTTGCTGGAATCGACCGACGCGCAGCTGGCGGCAGTGGACCAGTTCTTCGAATCGCAGCGGCAGTGGGGCGAGCGGTTACAATACCGCCTCTCCGAAGATTTGCAAGCCGCTTAGCCTGCCATCGCAGCATCAAAAAAGTTATATCAAAACGGTAAGCGCCCGGTCCACGAGCCCGGGCAGATTTGCCAGCTTCAACAGATTATTGAGAATTCACAAAATGAGCAAAGAAAGTATCCAGGAAGTCGTGCAGAAAAGCCTTGAAGACTACTTCAACGACCTGGGCGAACAGCAGGCGTCGAACATCTACGACATGGTCGTGCTGACCGTCGAGAAGCCGATACTGGAAGTGGTCATGACGCGCGCCGACGGCAACCAGTCGCATGCGGCGCAGATGTTGGGCATCAACCGCAATACCTTGCGCAAGAAATTGCAAGAGCACGGCCTGCTGTAACGGCCGGCGTTTTCCGGCGTGGACGGCTGGGAATCGGCCGTCGGGCCGATCGTTCCCTTTTCTTCAAACCACCTAGCCTTCACAGCCATGATTAAATCCGCTCTCATTTCCGTTTCCGACAAAACCGGTGTGCTGGACTTCGCCCGCGCCTTGTCCGCCATGGGCGTCCAGCTCCTGTCCACCGGCGGCACCGCCAAAATGTTGGCCGACAACGGCCTGGCCGTGACCGAGGTGGCGGACTACACGGGCTTCCCGGAAATGCTCGATGGCCGCGTCAAGACACTGCACCCGAAAGTCCACGGCGGCATCCTGGCGCGGCGCGACTTCCCCGAGCACATGGCCAAGCTGGTCGAGCACGCCATTCCCACGATCGACATGGTGGTGGTCAACCTGTACCCGTTCCAGGCCACCGTCGCCAAGGATGATTGCACGCTCGAAGACGCCATCGAGAACATCGACATCGGCGGCCCGGCCATGCTGCGTTCGTCGGCCAAGAACCACAAGGACGTGGTGGTGATCTGCGATCCGGCCGACTACGGCGTGGTACTGGCCGAGCTGAACAGCGACAGCGCAGTCAGCTACGAGACCCGCTTCCGCCTGGCGACCAAGGTGTATGCGCACACCGCCCAGTACGACGGCGCCATCGCCAACTACCTGACCAGTCTGGGCCCGGACCGCGCCCACGCTACCCGTGGCACGTATCCGCAGAACCTGAACGTGGCGTTTGAAAAAGTGCAGGACATGCGCTACGGCGAGAACCCGCACCAGTCGGCCGCGTTCTACCGCGACGTGGTGACCACGCCGGGCGCACTGGCCAACTACCGCCAGCTGCAGGGCAAGGAACTGTCGTTCAACAACATCGCCGACGCCGATGCGGCGTGGGAGTGCGTGAAAAGCATGGGCGGCTTCGACCAGGCGGCTGCCTGCGTGATCGTCAAGCACGCCAACCCGTGCGGCGTGGCGCTCGGCGCCAATGCGGCCGACGCCTACCAGCGCGCGCTGCAGACCGACCCGACCTCCGCCTTCGGCGGCATCATCGCCTTCAACGTCGAAGTCGATGCAGCGGCAGCAACCGAGCTGGCCAAGCTGTTCGTCGAGGTGCTGATCGCGCCGGTCTTTACCGCCGAAGCGAAACAGATCCTGGCGGCCAAGCAGAACGTGCGGCTGCTGGAAATCCCGTTGGGTGCAGCAAATGCGGGCGTCAACGCGATGGACTTCAAGCGCGTCGGTGGCGGCCTGCTGGTGCAGTCGGCCGATGCGAAAAACGTGATGCTGCCGGACCTGAAGGTGGTGTCGAAGCTGCAGCCGACGCCGCAGCAGTTGCAGGACCTGATGTTCGCCTGGCGCGTGGCCAAGTATGTCAAGTCGAACGCCATCGTCTTCTGCGGCAATCACATGACGCTGGGCGTGGGCGCCGGCCAGATGAGCCGCATCGACTCGGCCCGCATCGCCTCGATCAAGGCGCAAAACGCCGGCCTGTCGCTGACCGGTTCGGTGGTGGCGTCGGACGCGTTCTTCCCGTTCCGCGACGGCCTCGATGTGGTGGTCGATGCGGGCGCGACCTGCGTGATCCATCCGGGCGGTTCGATGCGTGACCAGGAGGTGATCGATGCGGCTGATGAGCGGGGGGTGGTGATGCTGTATACCGGCACCCGCCACTTCCGTCACTGATCGGCTGCCGTAAACCGCGCACAGCGTCGTTGCACCTCCTTGCCGTGCTTGCGCACTGTCTGCGTCGGYGCGCCTCGCTGTGCACGGTTTGCGGCAGCCTCCTGGGCGGCTGACGTAAATTGCGCGCAGCGTCGTTGCACCTCCTTGCCGTGCTTGCGCACTGTCTGCGTCGGYGCGCCTYGCTGTGCACGGTTTGCGGCAGCCTCTGATGCTGCTACATCTTCTTCTGCACCCCGGGCTTTCTGGCGTTTGCCATAGTACAATCCCTCCATGATTATTCTCGGTATCGACCCCGGCTTGCGCACCACCGGCTTTGGCGTCATCCACAAGCAGGGGGCGCGGTTGCGCTATATCGCTTCCGGCACCATCAAGAGCGGCGAGGGGAACTTGCCGACCCGGCTCAAGGTCATACTGGACGGTGTGGCCGAAGTGGCCCGCATCTACCAGCCCGAGTGCGCTGCCATCGAGCAGGTGTTCGTCAACGTCAATCCGCAATCGACCCTGCTGCTGGGCCAGGCCCGGGGCGCGGCCATCTGCGCGCTGGTGTCGGCCGAGCTGACGGTGGCCGAGTATTCGCCGACCCAGATCAAGCAGGCCGTGGTGGGTACGGGACGCGCCGTCAAGTCGCAGGTGCAGGACATGGTGGCGCGCCTGCTGTCGCTGCCCGGTTTGCCCGGCACCGACGCTGCCGACGCGCTCGGCATCGCCATCTGCCATGCCCACAGCCGCGAGACGCTGACCCTGATCGCCAGCGCCGGCAGCCGCACCACCACCGCCGGCGCCACCGCGCCGGGCGGCCCGCTGGCCGGCATGCGCATCAGGCGCGGACGCCTGGTCGGCTAATTCAATCACACCACAAGGTTCATACACGATGATCGGTCGTCTCTCCGGTATTCTGCTCGAAAAAAATCCGCCCCAGTTGCTGGTCGACTGCGGTGGCGTCGGCTACGAAGTCGATGTCTCGATGAGCACCTTCTACAACCTGCCCAACGTGGGCGAGAAAGTGGTGCTGTTTACCCACCAGGCCATCCGCGAGGATGCCCACCTGCTGTTCGGCTTCGGCCACGCCGAGGAGCGCGCCGTATTCCGCCTCCTGATCAAGATCAGCGGCGTCGGCGCGCGCACCGCGCTGTCGATTTTGTCGGGCATGTCGATCGCCGACCTGGCGCAGGCGGTCACGCTGCAGGAATCGGGCCGCCTGATCAAGGTGCCCGGCATCGGCAAGAAAACCGCCGAGCGCCTGCTGCTCGAACTCAAGGGCAAGCTCGGCGCCGACCTCGGCGCCGGCGGCGCCCACGCTGCGCCCGACTCGCAATCGGACATCCTGAACGCCCTGCTGGCGCTCGGCTACTCCGACAAGGAAGCGCTGCTGGCGCTCAAGACCGTCCCGGCCGGCAGCGGCGTCTCGGACGGCATCAAGCAGGCGTTGAAGGTGCTGTCGAAGGGGTGAGGTAGCTCAAATGTGCACGCTGGTCCATACCGGTTTCGCCGTCTACGCTCCAAGCTTGGTCGTGAGCCTGGGTGGAGGGCAGCATGGACAAGCCGGTACGTTATCGCTGGAGGAGCTTTCCTGATGTGCTGATGCACGCACCGGAGTTGTCGGTCAAAAGGCATGGTGCTTATGTGGCGGCAAAGACCGGCGATATGGCTGCCGCCGTGGAACTGGTGCTGGACGCGCTTTCGGTGCCAGTGCTCGAAAATTTGTGGCGTGCTTTCGACACCCGGCAGCCTGCGCTTGCCAGCGTTCACGCGGAAGAGGCGCAGGGGACGAATGCCATCGGCGAAGCGATGGCAACCATCATCGCTACCAAGCTCAACTGGGCGTATGAGCGCGAGATCATCCAGATCAATAAAGTAAGTCACACCGGGGCGAGCGGGTTTGCCCGGCTGCGTGGTCAAGCTCTTTTCAGTGGCCGCGCCCGATCTGGCCTACACTACGTACTGGTAGACGACTTTATCGGCCAAGGCGGCACGCTGGCCAACTTGCGCGGGCATTTGATGGGGCAGGGCGCCGTCGTTATCGGCGCTAGTGTGCTGACAGGCAAGAATTATTCCGCGCGCCTGACACCGCTTCCGCAACAGATTGATGAGCTAAGGAGAAAACATGGCGACATCGAACATTGGTGGTACCGACGTTTCGGATTCAATTTCGACTGCCTTATCGCCTCCGAAGCCCGATATCTCTGCCGCACTCCAACAAGCGAAAGAATCATTGCTCAGCTGGAAGCGGCTGATGGCTAAGGGCAAGGTAGAATCGCTGGTCGTTCGCTTGCCCTCCACACCCGACACAGGCAAGGCGGTGCGCATGTTGTCGCCACAAGAGCAGGAACAGCTACGCGACACGAAAAAAGCGGCAGGCGCGTACGTCGAGCGCATCTTAAAGACAACCCAATCAAGTAACGAATGAGCATCCAGACCGACAGCTTCACCGAACAGCGCATCATCGACGCAGCGCCTACTTCTCCCAACGAAGAAGCCATCGAACGGGCCCTGCGGCCCAAGCTCCTCGATGAATACGTCGGGCAGGCCAAGATCCGCGACCAGCTCGAAATCTTCATCGCTGCCGCGCGCAACCGCCATGAGGCGCTCGACCACACCTTGCTGTTCGGTCCGCCGGGCCTTGGCAAGACCACGCTGGCCAACATCATCGCGCGCGAGATGGGCGTCAACCTGCGCCAGACTTCGGGCCCCGTGCTCGAGCGGCCCGGCGACCTGGCCGCCATCCTCACCAACCTCGAAGCGAACGATGTGCTGTTCATCGACGAGATCCACCGCCTGTCGCCGGTGGTCGAGGAGATCCTGTATCCGGCGCTTGAGGACTACCAGATCGACATCATGATCGGCGAAGGACCGGCTGCGCGCTCGGTCAAGCTCGACCTGCAGCCGTTCACGCTGGTCGGCGCCACCACGCGCGCCGGCATGCTGACCAACCCGCTGCGCGACCGCTTCGGCATCGTCGCCCGCCTCGAGTTCTACAATACCGAGGAGCTGACCAAGATCGTCACCCGCAGCGCGGCGCTGCTCAAGGCCAGCATCGATCCCGACGGCGCGGTGGAAATCGCCCGCCGCGCGCGCGGCACGCCGCGCATCGCCAACCGCCTGCTGCGCCGCGTGCGCGACTATGCGGAAGTGAAAAGCAACGGCGCCATCACCAAGGCCACGGCCGACGCCGCGCTGGTCATGCTCGATGTCGATACGGTCGGCTTCGACGTGATGGACCGCAAGCTGCTCGAAGCGGTGCTCTACAAGTTCGGCGGCGGCCCGGTCGGCATCGGCAACCTGGCCGCCGCCATCGGCGAGGCGGCCGACACCATCGAGGATGTGCTCGAACCGTACTTGATCCAGCAGGGATTTTTACAGCGCACGCCGCGCGGCCGCGTCGCCACGCCGGCTGCCTACCGCCACTTCGGCGCCACGCCGCCGCGCACCAGTCCCAACGGCGAACTGTGGGCAGACCTGTGATGCAGATCTGGGTCGATGCCGACGCCTGTCCGGCCGTGGTCAAGGACATCCTGTACCGCGTGGCCGACCGCCTGCAGCTGCAGGTGACGCTGGTGGCCAACCAGCTGCTGCGGGTGCCGCCGTCGCGCTTCATCCGCGCGCTGCAGGTGCCGGCCGGCGCCGACGTGGCCGACCAGGAAATCGTGCGCCTGCTGGCGCCCGGCGACCTGGTCGTCACCGGCGACATCCCGCTGGCGTCCGATGTGCTCAACAAGGGCGGTTACGCGCTCAATCCGCGCGGCGAGTTCTACACCCACGATAACATCGCCCAGATGCTGACCATGCGCGCTTTCATGGACGAGTTGCGCGGCAGCGGTGTCGATACCGGCGGCCCGGCCGCGTTCAGCCAGGGCGACCGCCAGAGCTTTGCCAACAGCCTCGACCGGCACTTGCGCAAGCATGCGACACCGCCGGCGCAGAGCGTCTAACCACACCGCCATGGCGGCGCTGCTGCTCCCTGCTACACTGCGTACAGTCTTTGTCGCTGCGCCTTGCGCGAACGGTCCTGTCTGGCGCGCTCAATCGGGTTTTTCAGCCGCGATCACCATGGTCGGCACGCAGCGCGCGAGATAAATCGTCACGCAGATCCCGATCATCACCAGCATCAGTTGCAGTCCCGGCAGATGCTGCAGGCGCCACAGCGAATAGCCCATCGAGCACCACATGAAGATCAGCACCCAGACCTTGGCGCGCAGCGGCATGCCGTGGCCGTTTTCGTAGTCGCGCAGGTAGCTGCCGAACACGCGGTTCGTCTGCAGCCAGTGGTGCATGCGCGCCGATCCGCGCGCAAAACATGCCGAGGCCAGCAGCAGGAATGGCGTGGTCGGCAGCAGCGGCAGAAAGATGCCGAGCACGCCGAGCGCGACAGCCAGCCAGCCGACCAGGATCAGGAATATTTTCATTGTCGTCATCGTAACACCGGCGTCCCCCGCGCGAGGAAAACGTGTATATTGACCGCTCCGATGTTAGCGCTAACTTAACCAGAAGAATACGGAGACAATCATGCGAAAAATCGTGCTGGCCCTGCTGGCCATGACCGCCTTGCTGCTGGCCGCACCGGGCCGCGCCGACAACCAGTACAAGATCCTGGTGTTTGCCATGCCCGGCAAGTATCACTACGAATATATTCCGATCGCGCGTGACAGCCTGCAGCAGCTGGGCAAGCTGCATGCGTTCGAGGTCGTGTACACCAACCGTCCCGAAGCGTTCGATGGCGACCTCAAACAGTACGCCACCATCATGTTCCTCAACACCCCGGGCGAAGAGCTGAACCCGGCGCGCCGCAAGAAGTTCGAGGATTACATGAAAGGCGGCGGCAACGCCATGCTCGTGCACCGCGCGCTGATCCTGCCGCCCGATACCTGGCCGTGGTTCGAAAAACTGATCGGCCGCCGGGCGGGCAACCACCCGATGCTGCAAACGGGCGTGGCCTACGTGGTGGACAAAAAATTCCCGGCCACCTACGGCATCCCCGAGCGCTGGATCTGGAGCGACGAGTGGTACATCTTCGACAATCCCCACAACATCGCGATCCACCCGGTACTGAACGTCGACGAGAGCAGCTACGATCCGACCAGGATCTGGCCTGGCCAGACCACGCAGGGCATGGGCAAGGATCACCCGGTGGCGTGGTATCACACGGTGGAGCAGGGCAGGGTGTTCGTCACCGCGCTCGGACACAACGGTGAGATGTACCGCGATCCGCAGTACCTGGCGCACCTGCTGGGCGGCATCTACTGGACCGCCACCGGCAAGGGCATGGCGCCTTAAAACTGCAGCGCGCAGCATCGCTGCGGGCGTAAAAAAGCCGGCATGGCGCCGGCGCTCTGTTAGGGGGCCGCCGGCGCGGGGTCAGTCCTGGCGCACCCAGGTCTGCGAACGGCCCAGCATTGGCGTGCCGATGTAGCCGCGCACGCTCAGCTTCTTGCCGCCGTCGGTCAGGTGCATCTTGCTCTTGTAGGTCTTGCCCTTGGCCGGGTCGAGGATTTCGCCGCCCGTGTATTCGTCGCCGTCTTTCTTCAGGCCGGACAGGATGACCATGCCGGTGATCGGCTGGTCCTTTTTCGCGCCTTCGCATTTCACGCACAGCGGGTTCTGTTCCTCGCCAGGCTCGCGGTACAGCTTTTCGATCTGGCCCTGCAGCACGCCGTTGGTCTCGGTGATGCGGATCAGCGCCTTGGGCTTGTTGGTTTCGTCGTCGATGGTCTGCCATGTGCCGACCGGCGAGGTCAGGTCGGCGGCGTGGACCGGGGTGGCGACGGTGGCGTAGGCGGTCAAGGCAAGCGCAATGCTGGCGGCAAAAGCGGACGGTTTCATGGCGAGGTCTCCAGGGATGGTTGTTGTGCGACGAGTGTATCAAGAAAATGACCGATCGTACTATTTTTTCATTTTGGACAAATTATCTAAGAAACGATAATATGTCCAGATGAAAAAGACATCTGAGCACCGGCATCTGCTGGCGCAGCTGCAGCAGGTGGCCGACGGCCTGGGCAAAACGCTGGCGCCGTTTTGCGAAGTGGTGCTGCACGACCTGACTGCGCCCGACCACGCCATCCTGGCGATCCACAACAACCTGTCCGGGCGCACCGTGGGCGAGCCGGCGACCGAACTCGGACTGGCGCGCGCGGCCGATCCGGGCCTGGCCCAGGTGATCGCCAATTACCCGAATACCTTTCCCGACGGTCGCCTGGCCAAGAGCACGTCGGTCGGCATCAAGGACAGCGATGGCCGTTACGTGGCCGCGCTGTGCCTGAACGTGGACCTGACCGTGTTCCGCAGCCTCAATACCATGCTGACCCAGTTCGGCAGCGTGGACACGGCTGCTGCCGTCCACGACACCCTGCAGCCGGCCGGCGCGGACGCGATCCGCCTGCGCATCGACGATTTCGCCGCCCGCCACGGCACCACGCCGCGCGCGCTCAGGACCGACCAGCGGCGCGCCCTGATGCGCGAACTGAAGGACAGCGGCCTGTCCGACGTGCGGCGGGCCATGGAGACCGTGGCCGCCTACCTCAACGTCTCGCGTGCCACCATTTATAACGACGCGCGCTGGCAGCAAGATCGCTGATACGAAACAGGCCGGTCCAGCTAACCCTGAAACCAACAAAGGAGTGAGGATGAGTGAACAGAAATTGCCGGAATATGCGGACGTGGTGGCAGCGTCGGAACGGATTGCCGGGATAGCGCACCGCACGCCCGTGCTGACCTCGCGCACGGCCGATCGCGAGCTGGGCGCGCAGGTGTTTTTCAAGTGCGAAAACCTGCAGCGCATGGGCGCCTTCAAGTTTCGCGGCGCGTATAACGCGCTGGCAAAATTCGATGACCGCCAGCACCGCGCAGGCGTGGTGGCTTTTTCGTCCGGTAATCACGCACAAGGCATTGCGCTGTCGGCCCAGCTGGCCGGCATGCCGGCCACCATCATCATGCCGCACGATGCGCCGCCATCGAAGATCGCCGCCACCCGCGGCTATGGTGCCGAGGTGGTGCTGTACAACCGCTACACGGAAGACCGCGAACAGATCGGCCGCGATCTGGCGCAGCAGCGCGGCATGACGCTGATTCCGCCGTACGACCACGCCGACGTGATCGCCGGCCAGGGCACGGCCGCCAAGGAACTGTTCGAGGAAGTCGGCCTGCTCGATGCGCTGTTCGTCTGCCTCGGTGGCGGCGGCCTGCTCAGCGGCTCGGCCCTGTCCACGCGCGCGCTGTCGCCGGCCACCAAGCTCTATGGCGTGGAACCGGAGGCCGGCAACGATGGCCAGCAATCGCTGCGCAGCGGCAGCATCGTCCACATCGATACGCCCAAGACCATCGCCGACGGCGCCCAGACCCAGCACCTGGGCCAGCTGACCTTTCCCATCATCCAGCGCGATGTCGACGATATTCTGACCGTCACCGACGACCAGCTGCGCGCGGAAATGCGCTTCTTTGCCGCCCGCATGAAGCTGGTGGTCGAGCCGACCGGCTGCCTGGGCCTGGCTGCCGCGCGCGCGATGAAAGAACAACTGCAAGGCCGGCGCGTGGGCGTCATCATCAGCGGCGGCAATGTCGATGTGGCGCGTTACGCGGCGTTGCTGGCGGAGTAAGCGCAACGGTCATGAGTGGCTGGCGACGTGGCGACAGTGAGTTTGCCGGTTCCCACTAGCACCATGACCGCGTCGAACACCTGCTGCAGATCGGTCAGTGAGCCTATCGATGTATCTGTCAATGAGCCAGGACGCACGTCATTCGGCGAGCCGGTCGGCGAAGCTGCCTGCAACTGTGCTGCCAGTTCGCCGATGGTGCGCGGCTGGCGGTCGGCCAGCAGCGCCAGCAGCGGCGCTGCCATCGTCTGGTAGGCCGGTGCGGCGGCAGTGGCGCCGGCCGTCCCCGGCGACGCCTCAGGCCGCGCGTTCAGACCGCCGCCGGGCCAGGCTGGCGGGGCGATGATCACCGGCACGCGCTGCATCGCTTCGCGCTGGTGCAGGGGCGACAGCGTCCGCGCCCCCTTGACCCAGTACTCGGCGCGCCAGCTGCGGTTGACCATCAGGTCGCGCACGCTCTGGGCCAGTATCGTGTCGTTCAATTCCGCCAGCAATGCCAGCTGCGGCGCCGTGAAGTGCAGCGTATCGATATGGTCGAGGAGATCGGCCGGGCAGGCAAAGGTCAGCTTGGCCTCGCCCAGCAGCCCGGCCATGGCGGCGAAGCCGATCGGCTCCCAGTCGCCCAGGCAGTCGCATGCCAAGGCTTGCCGAGGCAAGTCGCGCAGCGCTCGCACATCGTCGGCCACGCGCGGATAGGCATCGAAATAGGCAGCGCCGGCGCCGAGCACGCTGCCGGCAAAATCGAGCGCCTGATCGCGCAGTACATCGTTGCCGGTGCTAGCGCTGCTGCTGTTGCTGACGCCACCGCTGCTGCTGCTGCCGCCACCGCTGCTGCCGCTGTCGCTGCGGCTACTGCTACCGCAACCTTTACCGCTACCGCCTCCGCTGCTGTCTGAACCGAAGGGACTGCTGACGTCCCAGCTGCTTCGATTGCCGTCTACGTCGGGGCGCGTGCCGGGAACGGACATGGCGCTGGCAGCGTGCGTCAGCAGCGTGCGCACCGGCGCCATCGGCGCCCAGCCAGGCAGGCAATGGTAGCGCACCGCGAAGATGCCGCCGGCTGTGAGCTTGCGGCGCACGAAATCCAGCACCAGCGGCTGCAGGCCGGGGTCCAGGCAGGACCATGGCTGCTGCAGCACGATCAGATCGAAGTCGGGCAGGTCCTCACGTGCGCAAAATGTGGCGATCGACTGGCCCCGCTGCCTGCGGTGTTCTGCGGCATTCAGCATGCCGCTGTCGCCGCGTTCGCTGTCGATACCGGCCGCGCCACCGCTCGCGTACCGGCTGCCGCCCGTGCTGCCGATACCGGCCGCACTATCGCTGCCGTACCAGCTGGCGCAATCACCTTCGATGCCCCCCACTTCGCCGCTGCCATACCCGTCGTCACCATCGCCGAGCCGGCATGCGGCGTGAATTGTGGGCATGGACAGACCAGCACTGGCAAATGCCAGGGTGATGTGCTGCTGGTGCGGTTGCCAGCGGTCGCCGCCAGGGGGAGGGAAATCTGCGCTGTCGTCGCCGGTCCGGTGGTTCATCTTGTTATCCCTGTTCATCGGCCAGGCCCAGCGCCTGGTACATCGCCAGGTAATCGCGTTCGAAGATCGCGGCCTTGCGCTGCAGTTCTTCCCGCTTGTCGGCGGGCGTGGTCAGTGGCTGGCCATCCTTGTGCACCGGCGTATCGGACGATGCCAGTTGCGCCCAGGCGAAGTTGCACCAGGCGCTGGCGCCGCGCAGTCCGCGCGCCTGCGCCAGCAGGAACAGTTGCGGGATGCGGGGCATCGGCAGGCCGCCGCCCACCAGCGCCGAGGCCAGGTGGTGGATGTCGTCGTGGCCGCGCGCATGGTCGAGCAGCGCCAGGTTCAGGCGGCGGCAGCTGGTACTGGCAGCGGCAGCTGCCTGCGGCGCCTGGGCCGGCGCCAGCACGCCCATGCCGCACAGGATGAACACCGCTTCGAACAGCTGGCGCACGCCGCCACGCATCGGCGCCAGCACTTCGAGCTCGGCCACCGTGCGCGGCTGGTGGTCCTGCAGCGCTGCCAGCAGCGGCGCATACATGGTTTCGTTGAGGGCGATGGCGAAAGCGCCGGTGCGCACGGTGAGGTCGATGTCGGCGCGCGGCATCACCAGCACCACGCGCTGGCTGCGCATCGCCGCCTCGTGCGCCGGCGCAGCGAGCCGGCTGCCGCCATCACCGTCCAGACCCTGCGGCCGGTCCGGCGCCTTCACCCAGTAATCGCGGCGGAAATGCTGGTTCAGCAGCAGGTCGCGCACACCCTGGCGCCGCACCGGATCCGGCAGCTGCGCCAGCAGGGCGCGCTGGGGCGCGGTGAGATGGAACAGGTCGAGCTGGTCGAGGTGATGGGCCGGGCAGGCGTACACCAGGCCGGCGTCGGCCAGAACAGCTGCCTGTTCGGTAAAATCGACCGGTTGCCAGTCGGCGTTGAAGTATTCGTGGGCCAGGTAGCGGCGGTCGTGCTGGCGCAGGCCGGCCAGCCGTGCGGCCACCTGCGGATAGGCTTGCAGGTAGGCGGGACAGGTGGCCTGCAGCCGGTCGGCGAAATCGAGCGCAGCGTCGATGCGGTGCGCGAGGCGGTCGCCGGGCGCGGTCATGCGCGCGACATATGTGCTCAGCAGGTCGCGCAGCGGCACCATCGGCGCCCAGCCCGGCTGGCAGTTGTAGCTCATGTAGAGCACCCCGCCAGGCTTGAGCTTGCGCTGCACGAAGTCGCGCAGCAGCGTGCGATTGGCGGGCGAGACCCAGCTCCACACGCCGTGCAAGGCGATGAAATCGAAGTCGGGCAGGTCGGTGCGGGCGCAGTAATCGTCGAACGACTGGTCGGTCAGCTGCGCACCGCTGCCGGCCGCCTGTGCCAGCTGCGCGGCAAAGCCGGCCTGGACGGGATTGAAGTCGGTGCCATACCACGCGACACTGGCGGCGGCCGCATGGATGTTGGTGGACAAGCCCTGGCCAAAGCCCAGTTCGCAGGCGGTGGCCACTGCCGGCATGGCCACCCCGGCATGGGTCAGCGCCATGGCAGCGTGCAGCGGGCCGAGTTCGCGATAGTAGCCGTGGGTGTAGTCGATGCCGTCCACGTAGCCGCCGGTCCACTGCGTCATTGCATGCCTTATCAAAGAGACATCAGGAAAGATCGGCCCATTCTAGCAGCGAAGCCCTGGTGTGGGCGAAAAAAAGGCCGCCCGCAGGCGGCCTTTCAGGGCGACGCCGGCGCTCAGGCCGGGAGCTTGGCCAGCTGCTCGCGCATCTTGTCCAGCGTGGCCGAGAAGTTGGCCACGCGGTCCTTTTCCTGCGCCACCACCTCGGCCGGGGCGCGCGCAACAAAACTCTCGTTCGACAGCTTGCCGTTGGCCTTGGCGATCTCGCCTTCCACGCGCGTGATTTCCTTGGTCAGGCGTTCGCGCTCGGCTTTCACATCGATCTCGACCTTGAGCATCAGCTTGGTCGTGCCGACGATCGCCACCGCCGCCGGCGAATCGGGCAGGGCGTCGACGATCTGCACCTCGGCCAGCTTGCCCAGCGCCTGGATGTACGGCGCGCATAGGGCCAGCGCCTCCTTGTCGGCCGCGTTGGCCGGTTCGACGATCAGCGGCACCCGCAGCGACGGCGCCAGCTGCATTTCGCCGCGCAGGTTGCGGGTGGCGTCGATCAGCGACTTCAGTTGCAGCATCCACGCTTCGGCCGTCTCGTCGATATGGGCCGTGTCGGCGACCGGGTACGGCTGCAGCATGATCGATGCCTTGTCGCCGGCCGCTTTGCCGGCCAGCGGCGCTACCGCCTGCCACAGCGCTTCGGTCACGAACGGGATGATCGGGTGCGCCAGGCGCAGCACCACTTCCAGCACGCGCAGCAGCGTGTGGCGGGTGGCGCGCTGCTGGCCTTCGGTGCCGTGCTGCACCTGCACCTTGGCCACTTCCAGGTACCAGTCGCAGTACTCGTCCCAGACGAACTTGTAGATGCTTGAGGCGATATTGTCGAAGCGGTAGTCCTCGAAGCCCTTGGCCACGTCCAGCTCGGCCTTTTGCAGTAGCGAGATGACCCACTTGTCGGCGTTCGACAGGTCGGCGTCGCTGGCGCTGCAATCCTTGCCTTCCGTGTTCATCAGCACGAAGCGGGTGGCGTTCCACAGCTTGTTGCAGAAGTTGCGGTAGCCTTCGGCGCGGCCGAGGTCGAAGTTGATGTTGCGGCCCAGCGAGGCGTACGAGGCCATCGTGAAGCGCACGGCGTCGGTGCCGTAGGCGGCAATCCCTTCCGGGAATTCCTTGCGCGTGGCTTTTTCGATCTTGAGCGCGTCCTTCGGATTCATCAGGCCGGTGGTGCGCTTGGCCACCAGCGCATCGACACCGATGCCGTCGATCAGGTCGATCGGGTCGAGCGTGTTGCCCTTCGACTTGGACATCTTCTGGCCGGTCGAATCGCGCACCAGGCCGTGCACGTACACGGTTTCGAACGGCACCTTGCCCGTGAAGTGCAAGGTGAACATCACCATGCGCGCCACCCAGAAGAAGATGATGTCGAACCCTGTGACCAGCACCGACGACGGCAGGAACGCTTTCAGGTCCGGCGTTTCCTCGGGCCAGCCCAGGGTGGAGAACGGCACCAGCGCCGACGAGAACCAGGTATCGAGCACGTCGGCGTCGCGGCGCAACGGACCGGTGCTGCCGGCCGCCTGCTGCTTGGCCACGGCTTCGGCTTCGGACTTGGCCACGAAGATGTTACCGGCTTCGTCGTACCAGGCCGGAATCTGGTGGCCCCACCACAGCTGGCGCGAGATGCACCAGTCCTGGATGTTGTTGAGCCACTGGTTGTAGGTGGTGCTCCAGTTCTCGGGCACGAACCTGATCTCGCCGCTGGCGACTTTTTCCAGCGCCGTTTCGGCGATCGATTTACCGGGGAAGAAGGTGCCTTCCGGCGCCGGCTTGCTCATGGCGACAAACCACTGGTCGGTCAGCATCGGCTCGATCACCACGCCGGTACGGTCGCCGCGCGGCACCATCAGCTTGTGCTTTTTGACTTCTTCGAGCAGGCCGGCCGCCTCGAGGTCGGCGACGATCTGCTTGCGCGCGGCGAAACGGTCCATGCCGCGATACTGTTCGGGCGCTTCGTCATTGATCTTCGCGTCGAGCGTGAAGATCGACAGCATCGGCAGCTTGTGGCGCTGGCCGACCGCGTAGTCGTTCTGGTCGTGCGCGGGCGTGATCTTCACGCAGCCGGTGCCGAAGGCCTTGTCGACGTATTCGTCGGCGATGATCGGAATCTCGCGGCCGACCAGCGGCAGCGTCAGCATCTTGCCCACCAGCGCAGCATAGCGCTCGTCGGTCGGATCGACCGCCACGGCGACGTCGCCGAGCATGGTCTCGGGACGGGTGGTGGCCACCGTGATCGCGCCGCTGCCGTCGGCCAGCGGGTACTTGATGTACCACATCGAGCCATCTTCCTCTTCCGATACCACTTCCAGGTCGGAGACGGCAGTGCCCAGCACCGGGTCCCAGTTGACCAGGCGCTTGCCGCGGTAGATCAGGCCCTGCTCGTGCAGGCGCACGAACACGTCCGTCACCACTTTCGAGCGCGTCTCGTCCATGGTGAAGTATTCGCGCTGCCAGTCGGGCGAGGCGCCCAGGCGGCGCATCTGGCCGGTGATGGTGGAACCCGATTTTTCCTTCCACTCCCACACGCGCTTGATGAATTCCTCGCGGCCGAGGTCGTGGCGCGAAATCTTTTGCGCGTCGAGCTGGCGCTCGACCACGATCTGGGTGGCGATGCCGGCGTGGTCGGTGCCGGGGATCCAGGCCGTGTTATGGCCGAGCATGCGGTGGTAGCGCGTCAAGCCATCCATGATGGTCTGGTTGAATGCGTGCCCCATGTGCAGGGTGCCGGTGACGTTCGGCGGCGGCAGCTGGATGCTGAACGACGGTTTGCCGGCGTCGAGGGTGGCGGTGTAGTAACCGCGCGATTCCCACTCGGTACGCCAGAATTGTTCAATGTCGGCAGGCTCGAAAGACTTGGCTAATTCCATGATAGGGCAGAGTAGTGTGCGAAAACGCCCATTATAAAGGACGCGCACGCTGCCGCGGCGGGGAGCCGGGGCCTGCATGGCCTTGTTCCACAATCGCCGGCACGCGGTTATAATCGGGGCGCTGCCCGGTGCATCGTACCGGTCTGCACACGCTAGGGGTCCTGCGCACGGCATACAGCTGCGGCGCGGGTGAGAAATACCCTCCGAACCTGATCTGGATAATGCCAGCGAAGGGAAGCTCAGGATTGCGCCGCCAGGTCACGCTCGACGTGGAGACGGTGGGTCCTCCCTCCTTTGCTGGCTCCTGTAGCCAACCTAGGAGCCACATGAACGCGCACCAGAAATTCCTCTCCGCCACCGCCACGGTGGACCAGGCAGCCATCGATCCGCTGCCCAATTCCAGCAAGGTCTATGTCCAGGGCAGCCGTCCCGACCTGCGGGTGCCGATGCGCCGCATCACCCAGGCCGATACGCCCGCCTCGTTCGGCTTCGAGACCAACCCGCCCGTGTACGTGTACGACACTTCGGGCCCGTACACCGACCCCGACGCCGTGATCGACATCCGCTCGGGCCTGGCCGCCACGCCGCGCCTGCCGTGGATCCTCGAGCGCGGTGACACCGAGGAGCTCGACGGCCCCACGTCCGACTATGGCCGCGCGCGCCTGGCCGATCCGGCGCTGGCCGAGCTGCGTTTCAACCTGCGCCGGCTGCCGCGCCGCGCCCGCGAAGGCCGCAACGTCACGCAGATGCACTATGCGCGGCAAGGCATCATCACGCCGGAAATGGAATTCGTGGCGATCCGCGAAAACCTGCGCCGCCGCGAATACCTGGCCGAACTGAAGGATGCAGGGCCGATGGGCCAGCGCCTGGCCGACCTGATGGGGCGCCAGCACCCGGGGCAGTCGTTCGGCGCCAGCATCCCGCCCGAGATCACGCCCGCATTCGTGCGCGACGAGATCGCCCGCGGCCGCGCCATCATCCCCGCCAACATCAACCACCCGGAAGTGGAACCGATGATCATCGGCCGCAATTTCCTGGTCAAGATCAACGCCAACATCGGCAACTCGGCGGTCACGTCCTCGATCGGCGAGGAGGTGGAAAAGATGACCTGGGCCATCCGCTGGGGCGGCGACAACGTGATGGACCTGTCCACGGGCAAACACATCCACGAGACGCGCGAATGGATCATCCGTAACAGCCCGGTGCCGATCGGCACGGTGCCGATCTACCAGGCGCTGGAAAAGGTCAACGGCAAGGCCGAGGACCTGACCTGGGAAATCTTCCGCGACACGCTGATCGAGCAGGCCGAGCAGGGCGTCGATTACTTCACCATCCACGCCGGCGTGCTGCTGCGCTATGTGCCGCTGACGGCCAGGCGGCTGACCGGCATCGTCTCGCGCGGCGGCTCGATCATGGCCAAGTGGTGCCTGGCCCACCACCAGGAATCGTTCCTGTACACGCACTTCGAAGAGATCTGCCAGATCATGAAGGCGTACGACGTCTCGTTCTCGCTCGGCGACGGCCTGCGCCCCGGCTCGATCTACGATGCCAACGACGAAGCCCAGCTGGGCGAACTGAAAACGCTGGGCGAACTGACGCAAATCGCCTGGAAACACGACGTGCAGGTGATGATCGAGGGACCCGGCCACGTGCCGATGCAGCTGATCAAGGAAAACATGGACCTGCAGCTGGAACAGTGCCACGAGGCGCCGTTCTACACGCTGGGGCCGCTGACCACCGACATCGCCCCCGGTTACGATCACATCACGTCCGGCATCGGCGCCGCGCAGATCGGCTGGTACGGCACCGCCATGCTGTGTTACGTCACACCCAAGGAGCACCTGGGACTGCCGGACAAGAACGACGTCAAGGACGGCATCATCACCTATAAAATCGCCGCGCACGCGGCCGACCTGGCCAAGGGCCACCCGGGCGCCCAGATCCGCGACAACGCGCTGTCGAAGGCGCGCTTCGAATTCCGCTGGGACGACCAGTTCAACCTGGGCCTGGATCCTGACAAGGCGCGCGAATTCCACGACGAGACGCTGCCCAAGGACTCGGCCAAGGTCGCCCATTTCTGTTCGATGTGCGGCCCCCATTTCTGCTCGATGAAGATCACCCAGGAAGTGCGCGAGTACGCGGCCGCCAACGGCATGAGCGACGGCGCCGCGCTGGCGCAGGGCATGCAGGTCAAGGCCGTGGAATTCGTCAAGAACGGCGCCGAGCTGTATCGCAAGCTGTGACGGAGGGCGCCATGATCGAGATCGAACTGAACGGCGCGCCGCACGCGGTGCCGCCGCGCCAGACGCTCGACCAGCTGGTCGAGAGCCTGTCGCTCACCGGCCAGGCGCTGGCGCTGGCCGTCAACCGCGCGGTAGTGCCGCGCCAGCAGTGGCCGCAGCGCGCGCTGCAGCCGCAGGACAAAGTGGACATCGTGCGCGCCATCGGTGGCGGCTAATAGGAAAGGACAAGACATGACACAAGACGTATTGACCATCGCAGGCAAGACTTACCGATCGCGCCTGCTGGTGGGCAGCGGCAAATACCGCGACCTGCAGCAGACGCGCGAGGCCACCGACGCGGCCGGCGCGGAAATCATCACGGTGGCCATCCGCCGCGTCAACATCGGCCAGGACCCGAAGGCGCCCAGCCTGCTCGACGTGCTGCCGCCGTCGCAGTACACGATCCTGCCCAACACGGCCGGTTGCTACACGGCCAGGGACGCGATCTACACGCTGCAGATGGCGCGCGAACTGCTCGACGGTCACAAGCTGGTCAAGCTCGAAGTGCTGGGCGACGAAAAAACGCTGTTCCCGCACATGCCCGAAACCCTGGTGGCGGCCGAAGCGCTGGTCAAGGACGGCTTCGACGTGATGGTCTACTGCAGCGACGACCCGATCCAGGCAAAGCTGCTGGAAGACATCGGCTGCGTGGCGGTGATGCCGCTGGCGTCGCTGATCGGCTCGGGCATGGGCATCCTCAATCCGTGGAACCTGTCGCTGATCATCGAGCAGGCCACGGTGCCGGTGCTGGTCGATGCGGGCGTGGGCACGGCATCCGATGCGGCGATCGCCATGGAACTCGGCTGCGACGGCGTGCTGATGAACACGGCGATCGCCGGCGCGCGCGACCCGGTGCGCATGGCGCACGCCATGAAGCTCGGTGTGCAGGCCGGGCGCGAAGCGTTCCTGGCCGGGCGCATCGCGCGCAAGTTCGCCGCTTCGCCGTCGTCACCGATGGCGGGCCGGCTGGCCTGATGGTGAGCATAACGGCGCGCATGGCCGCCACGCCGCTGCAGCACCCGTGCGTGCTGGTGTTCGCCGGGCTCGATCCGTCCGGCGGCGCCGGCCTGGTGGCCGATGCCCAGGCCGTGGTGGCGCAGGGCGCCCATGCGCTCACCGTCTGTACCGCGCTTACCGTGCAGGACAACGACCGCGTGTTCGCGGTCGAACCGGTGGCGGCCGAACTGGTGCTGCGCCAGGCGCGTGCATTGACTGCGAAGATCACCATCGGCGCCGTCAAAATCGGCATCCCCGGCAGCGCTGCCAATGCACTGGCGATCGCCGAGGTGATCCAGGAACTGCGCGCCACGCACGCGCAGCTGCCGGTCGTGCTCGACCCGGTCCTGGCCAGCGGTCACGGCGACGTGCTCACGCCGGGCGACGCGGTGGCGGCGCTGGCGCCGTTGCTGCCGCTGGTGACGGTGCTCACGCCCAACGGCCCGGAAGCCCACCGGCTGACTGGCGTGCACGATGTGGCGGCCCAGGCGGCCGTGCTGGGCGGGCAGGGCTGCCGCAACGTGCTGGTCACCGGCGGCCATGGCGCTGGCCCGACGCTGGTCAACCACTGTTACGGCGACGTGCGTCACCGGTGGCAATGGCCGCGCCTGCCGGGACAGTTTCATGGCAGCGGCTGCACGCTGGCTGCCGCCATCGCCGGCCGGCTGGCGCTGGGCCTGCCCGTGCTGGCTGCCCTTGAACAGGCCCAGCATTACTGCTTTACCGCGCTGCGCGACGCTTACGCCGTGGCCCCCGGCCAGCGCATGCCGCTGCGCTAACGAAAGAGGAACATCATGCAAGGACTTTATCTGGTCACCCCCAACTGGGATGACACCGACCGCCTGCTGGACGTGACGGAACAGGCATTGCAGGCCGGCCGGTCCAGCAAGCCGGTCGCCCTGCTGCAGTACCGCCACAAGCATGCCGGTCCGTCACTGCGCCGCGAGCAGGCCACGGCGCTGCTGGCGCTGTGCCGCCGCCACGGCGTGCCCTTCATCGTCAACGATGTCGTGGCCTTGTGCGAGCAGATCGATGCCGACGGCGTGCACGTGGGCGGCACCGACGCCAGCGTGGCTGCCGTGCGCGCGCAACTGGGCGCCGGCAAGATCGTCGGCGCCTCGTGCTACGGCGACCTGGCCCTGGCCGTGGCCGCGCAGGACGACGGCGCCAGCTACGTGGCGTTCGGCGGCTTTTATCCGTCACTGGTCAAGAAGTACGACTTTGTCACTGCGCCAGCACTGCTGGACCGGGCGCGCACCGTGATCCGCGTACCGACCGTGGTGATCGGCGGCATGACGCCGGAAAACGCCGCGCCGCTGGTCGCGCGCGGCGCCGACATGGTGGCAGCGATCACCGCTGTGTATCAGCCACAGCGGCCGCAAACCGTGACAGACGCGGTTCACGCGTTTGCCGCGTTGTTTTCCGGTCGTGTAACCGGGTAACGCTCAGGAGGAAACCTTGAATGGTGGAAGCTTTTCAGCTTTATAATGGGGTTGTTAGCAATAGCCCAAGGTTGCCGCCACATGCCAAATTCCCTGCCCCAGAAACGTCAGATCCTGATTGTCGATGACGACCCCTTATTGCTCGACTTTCTCGGCGAAGTGCTGGGCCATGCCGGCTACGAGATCCTCAAGGCTTCCTCGGCAGAACAGGCGCTGCAGCTGATCGCCCAGCGCGAACCGGACATGGCGCTGCTCGACATCCACATGCCCGGCATGACCGGCCTGGAACTGGCCAAGCAGCTGCACGCCACCAGCTCGGTGCCGTTCATGTTCCTGTCCGGCCGCGGCGACGCCGACGCCGGCAAGCAGGCCGCCTCGTACGGCGCGGTCGGTTTTCTGGTCAAACCGGTGGACGAGAAACAGCTGCTGCCGGCGTTTGCCGCCGGGCTGGCGCGCGCCGACGAGATCCGCCAGCTGCGCCGCACCGAACTGAACCTGAACGCGGCGCTGGCGGCCGGCCGCGAAACCAGCCTGGCCGTCGGCCTGCTGATGTGCAAATTCCAGACCGACCGCAACACCGCGTTCGAGGTACTGCGCGACCACGCCCGCTCGAACCGCCGCAAGGTCAACGAGGTGGCCGACCAGTTGCTGGCGGCCGAGGAAACACTCAACGGCTTGCATGCTGCATTCAACCAGCGGCTGAAAAAATAAGCAAAAACGCCGTGGAGTTGCTTGCTCTACGGCATTTTTGTTGTACACTGTTAACTGTCGAAGGCCTTCACGCCGCGACATGACGCAACAGGCCGCGCGATCGCGCCCCGCCTGCCGCCGTCCGGGCTGCCTTTTCCCTGCGCCCGTCCCCAGTTCTCGGCCCAACTCCGCCGATCGTTCCCGTCAGTCCTGCTGACGGCTGTGATTTTTTGCGGAGACCGCCATGCCTTTCGATACTGTCAGCACCACCCAACGTCCTTCCTCCGAGCGCGACACCGGCGCCGGCATCGGCTTTTCCATCTACATGACCGCGCCGCGCGTGCTGCACGTCGACAGCGACGCCGACACGGCGCTGGTGCTGTCGGCGCTGCTGGTGCCGGAAACCCGGGTGACCCACGTCGCCACCCTGGCAGCGGCCCAGGAATTGCTGCAGACCGAGCAGTTCGCAATGGTCGTGATCGATCCCGACCTGCGCGACGGCGACGCCGGCCTGCTGCTCGACAACCTGCACCACCTGCAACCGGGCGCCCGCGTGCTGGTGTACTCGGCCCGCCATCCCGATGCCAACATCCCGGGCGGCGCCTTCCTGCCCAAGCCATGGACTTCGCCGCGCCAGCTGTGGCGTACTGTGTCCGATTTGCTCGATCTCGGCCACACCATGCCGGTCGAGCCGCAGTGAGCGACTGCCCAGCCTCCATAGCTGCGTTGCTACGCCTCGCCGTACTAGCGTACTGTCTTCGTCGCTGCGCCTTGCTCTGTAGGCCGGGGCAGCCGCTCACGGCGCCAGCGCTGCATTGCAGTTCGTTGCCGTACTAAGGCACTATCTTCGTCGCTGCGCCTTGCTTTGAAGGCTGGGGTAGCCGCTCAGGCCGGGCAGAGCGCACAGATCCGCTGGGGCTTGTTATCATGGCGAATTCCAGATAACCGCCAGAGGACTAACGATGAAAACCAAAGCAGCCGTTGCATGGAGCGCGGGTCAGCCGTTGACGATCGAGGAAGTGGACCTGCAGGGCCCGCGCGCCGGCGAGGTGCTGATCGAGCTGAAGGCCACCGGCATCTGCCACACCGATTACTACACGCTGTCCGGCGCCGACCCGGAAGGCATTTTCCCGGCCATTCTCGGCCATGAAGGCGCCGGCATCGTGGTCGATGTCGGCCCCGGCGTGACCACGCTGAAAAAGGATGACCACGTCATCCCGCTGTACACGCCCGAATGCCGCCAGTGCAAGTTCTGCCTGTCGCGCAAGACCAACCTGTGCCAGGCCATCCGCTCGACCCAGGGCCGCGGCCTGATGCCCGATGCCACCAGCCGCTTCTCGCTCGACGGCAAGCCGCTGTTCCACTACATGGGCACGTCCACCTTCTCGAACTACATCGTGGTGCCGGAAATCGCGCTGGCGAAGATCCGCGAGGACGCGCCGTTCGACAAGGTCTGCTACATCGGTTGCGGCGTGACCACCGGCGTCGGCGCCGTGGTGTTCTCGGCCAAGGTGGAAGCGGGCGCCAACGTGGCAGTGTTCGGCCTCGGCGGCATCGGCCTGAACGTGATCCAGGCCGCCAAGATGGTGGGCGCCGACAAGATCATCGGCATCGACATCAATCCGGCCCGCCAGGAGATGGCGCGCAAGTTCGGCATGACCCACTTCATCAACCCGAAAGACACGCCGAACGTGGTCGACCACATCGTCCAGCTGACCGACGGCGGCGCCGACTACAGCTTCGAGTGCGTCGGCAACACGCAGCTGATGCGCGAGGCGCTCGAGTGCACCCACAAGGGCTGGGGCCAATCGTTCATCATCGGCGTGGCAGCAGCGGGCCAGGAAATCTCGACCCGTCCGTTCCAGCTGGTGACCGGCCGCGAGTGGAAAGGCTCGGCCTTCGGCGGCGCCCGTGGCCGTACCGACGTGCCGAAGATCGTCGACTGGTACATGGACGGCAAGCTCAATATCGACGACCTGATCACGCACCGCCTGCCGCTCGAACGGATCAACGAAGGCTTCGACCTGATGAAGTCGGGCGAGTCGATCCGCTCGGTCGTGCTGTACTGATCTGCCGGCAGGGCGCGCCCGGGTTCGCCGACCCTGGCGGTGCTTCGATGGGCATCCCGGTATAATCACGGGATGCAAAATCTTCTCCATAACCTGAACGACGAACAACTGGCCGCCGTCACCCTGCCGGCCCAGAGCGCCCTGATCCTGGCCGGCGCCGGCTCCGGCAAAACCCGGGTGCTGACCACCCGCATCGCCTGGCTGATCCAGACCGGGCAAGTGTCGCCGTCGGGCATCCTGGCCGTCACGTTTACCAACAAGGCCGCCAAGGAGATGATGACGCGCCTGTCGGCCATGATGCCAATTAACACGCGCGGCATGTGGATCGGCACCTTCCACGGCCTGTGCAACCGGCTGCTGCGCACCCATTACCGCGACGCCGCGCTGCCGCAAACGTTCCAGATCCTCGACTCGCAGGACCAGCTGTCCGCCATCAAGCGCCTGCTCAAGGCCAACAATGTCGATGACGAGAAGTTTCCGCCGAAAGAGGTGATGTACTTCATCAACAACGCCAAGGACCAGGGCCTGCGCGCCGACAAGATCGAGCCGTACAACGCCGACGAGCGCAAGAAGGTCGAGCTGTACCAGCTGTACGACGACCAGTGCCAGCGCGAAGGCGTGGTGGACTTTGCCGAACTGCTGCTGCGCACCTATGAGCTGCTGAGCCGCAACCAGCCGCTGCGCCAGCACTACCAGCAGCGCTTCCAGCACATCCTGGTCGATGAGTTCCAGGATACCAACGACCTGCAATACAAGTGGCTCAAGCTGCTGGCCGGCCATGGCGAAGGCGGCGGCGGGGCCTTGTTCGCGGTCGGCGACGACGACCAGAGCATCTATGCCTTCCGCGGCGCCAATGTCGGCAACATGATCGCGTTCGAGCGCGAATTCCACGTCAAGAATCTGATCAAGCTCGAGCAGAACTACCGCTCGCACGGCCACATCCTCGATGCCGCCAACGTGCTGATTGCCAACAACAGCAAGCGCCTGGGCAAGAACCTGCGCACCGACGCCGGCCACGGCGAACAGGTGCGCGTGTACGAGGCCACGTCCGACCTGGGCGAGGCGCAGTGGATCATCGAAGAGACGAAAAACCTGATCGCCGACGGCGCCGCCCGCAGCGAGATCGCCGTGCTGTACCGTTCCAACGCGCAGTCGCGCGTGATCGAGCACGCGTTCTTCTCGGCCGGCATTCCGTACCACGTGTACGGCGGCCTGCGCTACTTCCAGCGCGCCGAGGTCAAGCACCTGATCTCGTACCTGCAGCTGATGGACAATCCGCACAACGATTCGGCCTTCCTGCGCGTGGTGAATTTCCCCACGCGCGGCATCGGCGCCCGCACCATCGAGAATCTGCAGGGCGCGGCCAGCCAGTACGGCGTGTCGCTGTACGCGGCCGTGCCGTACATGACCGGCAAGGGCGGCACGTCGCTGGCCGGCTTCGTCAAGCTGATCGAGGGCGCGCGCTTCGACACCCAGCAACTGGCCTTGCCGGAACTGGTGCGCGTGGTGCTCGAAGCGAGCGGCCTGCTGACCCATTACCAGACCGAAAAGGAAGGCGCCGACCGCATCGAAAACCTCGAGCAGATGGTCAGCGCCGCCACCCAGTTCGTGGCGGAAGAAGGTTACGGCCATGGCGCCCCGGCGCACCTGGGGCCGCAGTCGCAGGCGCAGGCCGGTGCAGCGATCGTCAACGAAGATGGCATCGAAATCCTCGACGCCGATGCACCGCTGGCCACCGTGATGTCGCCGCTGTCGGCCTTTTTGTCGCATGCGTCGCTGGAAGCGGGCGACAACCAGGCCACGGCCGGCCAGCAGGCGGTGCAGATGATGACCGTGCACTCGGCCAAGGGCCTGGAATTCAACAATGTCTTCATCACCGGGCTGGAAGAGGGCCTGTTCCCGCACGAGAGCAGCTCGCGCGAGGATGGCGGCGTGGAAGAGGAGCGGCGCCTGATGTACGTGGCGATTACGCGCGCGCGCCAGCGCCTGTACCTGTGCTTTGCGCAGACGCGCATGCTGCACGGCCAGACCCGCTACAACATGAAGTCGCGCTTCTTCGACGAACTGCCCGAGGACGCGCTCAAGTGGCTCTCGGCCAAGGTGCAGGGCCACTGGTTCGCCAACAAGAAAACCCCGTGGGACGAGGCGCCGCTGATCGGCTCGGACAATGCGATCGCCCAGAAGATCCAGCAAAAGGCGTCGGGCTGGCGCATCGGCGAATCGGTGCAACACGCCAAGTTCGGCGAGGGCGTGATCGTCAACATCGAAGGCAGCGGCGCCAATGCGCGCGCGCAGATCAACTTCGGCAGCGCCGGCATGAAGGTACTCGACCTCAGTATCGCCAAGCTGGAGCGGCTGGGAGCCTAACAAAAAGGGCGCCCTCGGCGCCCTGTGTGTTTATGCCGGCGGTGCCGGCTGGTCGGGTTGGTCCGGGTAATCAGGATCGACCGCCGCCTGCTCCTGCGGCTGGTCGAACAGTTCGCGGTACGCCGCGTACAGCGTGCAGTGCGCCAGCACGATCAGCAGCAGCAACAGCGAAAAAATGCACGCCATGCCCAGCGGCGAGGTGCCGAACAGCAGCGCCACGATGTTGGAGCTGACGAAATACATCAGGTGCAAGGCCACGGTGGCGACGAACACCGGCTTGAAGGCCCGCACCACCGACACCACGCTGAAAAACAGCGCCTTGCCTACCGTAAGTTTTTGCCAGTACACCAAAGGTGCGGCAAAACAGGTCAGTACCCAGCTGATGGTGTAGATCGCCGAGGCAATCAGCATCGGCACCACCATGGTCTGCGCCAGTGCCGGATCGATCTTGTCCGGGTGCTCGGCAATGCGCAGCAGCGTGTCGCCGGACAACAGGTAGATCACGGCGGCTGCGCCCAGCAACACGCCCACGTTGAGGGCCCCCAGACCCAGCAGCGGCCCCCGGCCCGGCTTGCGGAAGCCGCTCAGCAGCAGATTGGGCAGCACACGCTGGCCCTGGTCCGCCTGCTGGCAGCCTGCGAGCAGGGCGACCGAGAACAGCGGCATCAGCACGAACACGGCCAGCTGCCCACCGGGAATGAGCAAGATGAACATGGACAGGAACAGGCAGCAGAAGAACAGCGCCATCAGGCCGCCAGGTTGCTTACGGAACAGCAGCAAACCCTGTTTAACCCAGTGCAAGCCGGTGCGGGCGGTATAGTTGGTCATCAGAAAAGCTTCGGCGCCAGCGTGGCGATACGTTCGCGCAAGATGCGCTCAAAGTGGGTGGGATCGTGCGGCGTGAGCATTTCTGCCTCGCGCGGCTGGTAGTAATCATACAGGCGCGACAGCCAGAACCGTAGCGCGCCTGCGCGCAGCATGGGTTGCCAGGCCGACTGCTCGGCCTCGGTGAACGGCCGCACGCGCTGGTAGGCGTCGAGCAGGGCGCGCACGCGCGCCACGTCGAGCACGCCGGTGGCCAGATCGATGCACCAGTCGTTGACGGTGACGGCCACGTCGAACAGCCAGGTATCGCAGCCGGCAAAGTAAAAATCGAAGAAACCGGTCAGGCGGTCGCCGTCGAACATCACGTTGTTGCGGAACAGGTCGGCATGGACGGGCCCGGTCTGCAATTGGCGGTAGGTGTCGCTGGCAGCGAACGCCTGCTGGAATTGCATTTCGGTCTGCAGCAGGTCGGCATTGCTGGCCGACAGGTGCGGCAACACCTGGGGCGCGGTGGCGGTCCACCAGTCCAGGCCGCGCAGATTGGGCTGGTGCAGCGGGTAATCGCGGCCGGCCAAGTGCATGCGCGCCAGCATGGCGCCCACTTCGGTGCAGTGCACCGCTTGCGGCGCCAGTTGCGAGCTGCCTTCGAGCTTGGTGACGATGGCGGCCGGCTTGCCGTGCAGGGCGACGATCAGTTCGCCATCATGGCTGGCGATCGGCGCCGGCACCAGGATCTGGCGGTCGGCCAGGTGGCGCATCAGCTGCAGGTAGAACGGCAGCTGCGCGAACGACAGGTTTTCAAAGATGGTGAGCACGTACTCGCCGCGCTCGGTGTCGAGGAAGAAATTGCTGTTCTCGATGCCGGAAGCGATGCCCCTCAGGGCGGTGGGCTTGCCGAGAGGGAATTGTTTGATCCACTGGTGGACATCGTCCAGGGTGACTGGAGTAAATACTGCCATGAGAAGCTTGGTCGGTTCGGTGAGCGGGCGTGCCGTGGGCCACGTGTGCGCTGGAATCCTGCGCTGCGGCCAGGCACAGCGTCAGGTGCTTAATAAAATCTGGAAACTTGGGCGGCCCGTGCCGGGCATTGCGCCAGCACGGGGCTGCTGCGCCGCAATTGCCCCGGATTGCCGTTATTTGCTTGCCGGCGGTGGCGGCGGTGCCGGTGCCTCGTCGGCGCTGTCGTCATCGACCGGCGTCTTTTTCTTCGGGCCGCCGAATTCGAAGACTTTCCACTGCGGGCCGCTGAGGGCGGGGCCGGGGCCTTCGCCAACCGGCACCGGGCCGGCCGGATGGGCCGGGCGCACCGTGTACGTGCTGCCGCCGGCAGTGACGGTGGTATTGATCAGGTTGCCGTTATTGTCGCGGTTATCCTTGATCTGGGTACCCTGCTGCGACTGGTTGGACTTGATGTTGACGCCGTCTTCGGTGACTTCCTCGAGCTTTTCCATCTTGGGCGGCTTGTCGCTGGGCGGCGTTTGCGCCCAGGCGTGGGCGGTGGCGCCGATGGTGAGGAGCAGGACAGGCAGGAGGGATGCGGTGCGCTTCATGATGGTTCGCCTTGGGTAGTCTGACCAGTAAGGGTTTCAGTATGATCCATTGTAACAAACGTGCACGATTCCCCCTGCTAAAAAACCGATTTCCGCTTCCCCAGTAAGGTTTCTGGCAGAAACGTCGGTGTGGCCGCGCCGTCCGCGTGGCGGGCAAGGCGTGGCGTAAAACCTGCGATAATGTGCGATACGCTCTGCGAGCGCTGCGGCAGTTCCCTCGGAGGCTGTGGCAGCGCGGCGCACGCCCCTCACATTGATCAGTTTCCTATGCAAAATACCCTGCTGTTAGTCGACGGTTCCAGTTACCTTTATCGCGCCTTCCACGCGCTGCCCGACCTGCGCAGCCCGGACGGCTACCCCACCGGCGCCATGCACGGCATGGTCAATATGCTGCGCCGCCTGCGCGCCGATTACCCGGCTGCCTACATCGCCTGCGTGTTCGATGCCAAGGGCAAGACCTTCCGCGATGAAATGTATCCGGAGTACAAGGCTACGCGCGCGCCGATGCCGGACGATTTGCGCCTGCAGATCGAACCGATCCACGAGGCGGTCAAGGCCATGGGCTGGCCGATCCTGATGGTGGACGGCGTGGAGGCGGACGACGTGATCGGCACGCTGTGCGTCGATGCGGTCAAGGCCGGCATGAAGGTGGTGGTGTCCACCGGCGACAAGGACCTGGCCCAGCTGGTCAATCCGAACGTCATGCTGATCAACACCATGAACAACGAAAAGATGGACGAAGCCGGCGTGCTGGCCAAGTTCGGCGTGCCGCCGAACCGCATCATCGATTACCTGACCCTGATCGGCGACACCGTCGACAACGTGCCCGGCGTCTCGAAATGCGGTCCGAAGACGGCCGTGAAATGGCTGACCGCCTATGACACGCTCGACGGCGTGATGGAGAATGCCGACAAGATCGGCGGCGCGGTCGGCGAAAACCTGCGCACCGCGCTGGCCTGGCTGCCGCGCAGCCGCGAACTGATCACGGTAAAAACCGATTGCGACCTGGCCGCGCACATGATGTCGATCACCGAGTCGCTGGTGGCGCGCCCGGAAGAGGGCGCCACGCTGGTGACCTTCTTCACCAAGTACGGTTTCAAGACCCTGCTGCGCGACCTGAACGCGGTCACGCCAGCGGCGTCCGTTACTGCCGCAGCGGCCAAGGCGGTGCCGGCCGGCGGCGCCGTCTCGGCCACGCAAGACATGTTCGGCGAAGCGCCCAAGGTCAACGTCAACTACGAGATGGTGCTGACCGACGATCAGCTCGACAAGTGGCTTGCGCTGATCGACGCGGCTGCCCTGACCGCCGTCGATACCGAGACCACGTCGCTTGAACCGATGACCGCGCAGCTGGTCGGCATTTCGCTGTCCACCGAGCCGGGCGTGGCCTGCTACATCCCGGTCGCCCACGCCTACCCGGGCGTGCCGCAGCAGCTGGCGCGCGAGCACGTGCTGGACAAGCTGAAACCGTGGCTGGAGGACGAGAACAAGCGCAAGGTCGGCCAGAACCTCAAGTACGACAGCCACATCTTCGCCAATCACGGCGTGACGCTGCGCGGCATCGAGCACGACACGCTGCTGCAATCGTACGTGTTCGAATCGCACCGTACCCACGGCATGGACGACCTGGCGCTGCGCCACCTGAACCACACCACGATCCCGTTCGTGGACGTGTGCGGCAAAGGCGTCAACATGATCACCTTCGACAAGGTGGAACTGCAGCGCGCCACCGACTACGCGGCCGAGGACGCCGACATCACGTTGCGCCTGCACGGCGTGATGCAGGCCGAGGTCGAGAACGACGAAAAGCTCCGCTACATCTACCGCCAGATCGAGCTGCCGACCGCCGTGGTGCTGCAGAAGATCGAGCGCAACGGCGTGTGCGTCGATGCGGCGCTGCTCGACGCGCAATCGGCCGAACTCGGCGTGCGCATCGCCGAACTCGAGGCGCAGGCGCACGAGCTGGCCGGTCAGCCGTTCAATCTCGGCTCGCCCAAGCAGATCGGCGAGATCTTCTTCCAGAAGCTGCAGCTGCCGGTGGTGAAAAAGACCCCGAGCGGCGCGCCCTCGACCGACGAGGAAGTGCTGCAAAAGCTGGCCGAGGATTACCCGCTGCCCAAGGTCCTGCTCGAGTACCGCAGCCTGTCCAAGCTCAAGTCCACCTACACCGACAAGCTGCCCAAGATGATCAACCCGGACACGGGCCGCGTGCACACCAATTATGCGCAGGCGGTGGCGGTGACAGGACGCCTGGCGTCGAACGATCCCAACCTGCAGAACATCCCGGTGCGCACCCGGGAAGGCCGGCGCATCCGCGAAGCGTTCGTGGCGCCGCCGGGCAGCCACCTGGTGTCGGCCGACTATTCGCAGATCGAGCTGCGCATCATGGCCCATATCTCCGGCGACGAAGCGATGCTGCGCGCGTTTGCCGACGGCGAGGACATCCACCGCGCCACCGCCGCCGAAATCTTCGGCGTGCCGCCGGCCGACGTGACCAGCGAACAGCGCCGCTACGCCAAGGTCATCAACTTCGGCCTGATCTACGGCATGAGCGCGTTCGGCCTGGCCGCCAACCTGAACATCGAGCGCGCCGCCGCCCAGAACTATATCGACCGCTACTTCGCGCGCTTCTCGGGCGTGAAGCAGTACATGGACGACACGCGCCTGCAGGCCAAGGCGCGCGGCTACGTGGAAACCGTGTTCGGCCGCCGCCTGTGGCTGCCCGAGATCAATTCGCCGAACGGCCCGCGCCGCCAGGGCGCCGAACGGGCGGCGATCAATGCGCCGATGCAGGGCACGGCCGCCGACCTGATCAAGCTGGCCATGGTGGCGGTGCAGAACTGGCTCGAAGCGGACCGGCTGCACACGCGCATGATCATGCAGGTGCACGACGAACTGGTGCTGGAAGTGCCGGACGCCGAACTCGAACTGGTCAAGCAAAAGCTGCCGGAACTGATGGCCGGCGTGGCGCAGCTGAAAGTGCCATTGCTGGCCGAGGTCGGTGTCGGCAAGAACTGGGAAGAGGCGCACTGAGCGCTGACTGCGGCAGCGCCGGCCGCAGATGACAGGTCACCGTCATTGCCGCGCAGGCGGCAATCCCATCGTTTGCCGTCCGCGCAGCGGCATGACGGTCAGGCAGCGCAATCGTTTTCTGGTGTTCACTTACGGAGGCAATACATGGATGACTTGCAACGCGACGCCGAGAGTTTGTTGACCAAAACCCCGTTATCGGACGGCCTCGACCGCCGCGACTTCATCAAGGTCGCGCTCGGCACCGGCTTTGCCGTGGCCGCGCTGCCGGTCGTGGCGCAAAACGTCATCAAGACCGATACGGCCGGCCTGACCGCCGGCACCGTGACGCTCGACGTGGCCGGACAGGCCGTGCCCGTCTATCGCGCTGAGCCGGAAGGCAAGACCAACCTGCCGGTGGTGCTGGTGATTTCCGAAATCTTCGGCGTGCACGAGCACATTGCCGACGTGGCGCGCCGCTTTGCCAAGCTCGGCTACCTGGCGCTGGCGCCGGACCTGTTCGTGCGCCAGGGCAATCCGCAAAAAGCTGCCTCGATGGCCGAGCTGCAGCGCGACATCATCGCCAAGACGCCGGACGCGCAAGTGATGACCGACCTCGACGCCGTGGTGGCCTGGGCCAGGGCCAACCATGGCAACGCCGACAAGATCGCCATTACCGGTTTCTGCTGGGGTGGCCGCATTACCTGGCTGTACGCGGCCCACAATCCGGCGATCAAGGCCGGCGTGGCGTGGTATGGCCGGCTGGTGGGCGCCACCAATGCCTACACGCCCAGGCATCCGGTCGATATCGCGCCATCGCTGACGGTGCCGGTGCTGGGCTTGTACGGCCTGAAGGATACCGGCATTCCACAGGAATCGATCGAGGCGATGAAGGCGGCGCTGGCCAAGGGGCCGAACAAGTCCACCTTCGTGGTCTATCCGGATGCGGGCCATGCGTTCCACGCCGACTACCGCCCGAGCTACGTCGAGGCCGACGCCAAGGATGGCTGGGGCCGCACGCTGGCGTGGTTCAAACAGAACGGCGTGGCATAACTCTGCCGAAAGAGGGGGCGACGGCCCGGCCACGTTGTTTTTAGCCTAAAGTCAGCAAAAATGTATGCCTGACGGTAAAATAACGGCCCGGCTCCCTCTGTGGCCGGGCCAGGCACAAGAGGCTATACCATCGATCCCGTACTCACTTCCATCCTTCTGGCGACCACGCTTGCCGGCGTCGTCAGCATATCGGCCGCTGCCGTATTCTCGTTTACGCTGCTGTCGAAGGTAGTCGAGCGCATGGTCAGCCTGTCGGTGGGCCTGATGCTGGCCACCTCGCTGTTGCACGCGCTGCCGGAAGCGTTCGACTCCACCGCCAGCCCGCGCAGCCTGTTCGCCACGCTGCTGGGCGGCCTGCTGGCCTTTTTTGTGCTGGAAAAGCTGGCCATCCTGCGCCACTCGCACCACCACGAGCACGACGGTCACCACCACCATCACGGCCACGACAAGTCCGAAGCGGGCAAGGCCGGCTGGATGATCCTGGTCGGTGACGGCATGCACAACTTTACTGACGGCATCCTGATCGCTGCCGCCTTTCTGGCCGACCCGCAACTGGGCCTGGTGACCGGCCTGGCCATCATCGCCCACGAAATCCCGCAGGAAATCGGCGACTTCATCGTGTTGCTCAACGCCGGCTTTTCGCGCACGCGCGCCTATGTCTACAATCTGCTGTGCAGCCTGCTCTCGGTGGCCGGCGGCCTGCTCGGCTACTATTTCCTCGACCGCGCCAGCAGCCTGATCCCGTACGTGCTGGTGTTCGCCTCGTCGGGCTTCATCTACATCGCCGTCAGCGACCTGATGCCGCAGATGCAGCGCCGCGCCACGCTGCGCGAATCGGTGCCGCAAGTGCTGTTGATCGCCACCGGCGTGGCGATCGTGGTGTTCTTCACGGGCCACCGCTCGCTGTAGAGCCCTGCTTGCTTGCGGTTTCGGGCGGGGAGGGTAAGATGACGGGATGGATACGCCACACGCAAAACAGGCAGCTGCATTAGCCGCCCTTTCGGACCAAGATCGCGCACGCCTGCAGCGGCTTGCCGCACTGCAGGGCACCGATGCTCTGCAGTTGTGGCCGGATGTCTGGCGCTACGGTTTCGATGACGTGGAAGAGGGCATCCGCGCAGATATCGAGGCAGATGGCTATTTTATGCATCATCGGGGCCTCGATAACGCCGAAGTGATGTCGAAGGCCAGTGCCCTGGTTGCAGACCATGGCAAGCGACAATGCCAGGTCGAGTAGTTTACCGGTTCGGTGGATGCCCAGCGCGGCGCACGCCTATTCCGAGTCCCTCGACTACATCGCGGCGCAAGATGCACATGCCGCCGCGCGTATTATCGAGAGAGTAAAAGCCGCGCTCGCGGTCATAGCGGCTCAACCTGCCATTGGAACCTCGTTGGGCGCACATGGACGCAGACGATTTGCGATTCCAAGAACCGGTCATCTGATCGAATACCGCGTCATGCACCATGAGATCAAAATTATCCGCTGGGCGCGCCAGCGCAGACGGTCTTAGTTACCCGCTGGCGTGTCTCCCGTCGCCACCGGCCTCGCCGCATCGGCACACCACTCGCTCCACGACCCCGGGTACAGCGCTGCACCGGTCAGCCCGGCCACCTCCAGCGCCAGCAGGTTGTGGCAGGCCGTCACGCCGGAGCCGCACTGCATGATCGCCTGCGGTGCGCTGGCAAACAGCGGCGTCCATTCCGCCTTCAGTTGGGCCGCCTCCTTGAAGCGTCCCTCGGGCGTCAGGTTGTCCTTGAAGAAGCGGTGGCGGGCGCCGGGAATGTGGCCGCCGACCGGGTCGATGGTTTCGTTCTCGCCGCGGTAGCGGTCCGCCGCGCGCGCATCGACCACGGTGCGCGCCTGCGTGGCCAGGTTGGCCACCACGTCGTCCACCGATACCGTACTGGTCAGGCTGGGCCGCTCGGTAAGCGTGCCGCGGGCGCGCGGCGCCACCGGTGTCATGGGGATCGCCAGGGGCTGGCCGGCGGCCTGCCAGGCGGCCAGCCCGCCGTCGAGCACGGCCACGGCCCGGTGGCCTACCCAGCGCAGCAACCACCACAGGCGTGCAGCGAACATGCCGCCGTGGGCGTCGTAGGCCACCACCTGCGTATCGTCGCTGATGCCCCAGGCGCGCAGGGTTTCGATCAGGGCCGCGCGTGCGGGCAGCGGATGGCGGCCACGGAACACGCCATCGGGCCCGGCCTTGGCGCCGGACAGGTCGGTATCGATGTTGGCGAACTGGGCGTTCTGGATGTGGCCGGCGGCAAACGCATCGCGGCCCGCATCCGGGTTCAGCAGGTCGTGGCGGCAGTCGAGGCTGACCCAGCCGCTGTCGCTGACATGGCCGGCCAGGTCGGCGGCGCTGATCAAAGTGGTGTACATGGCGAACTCCATTCACTAGACGGAACTTGAAAGACACCCCGAAAAACCGTAGCGAGCGGTCTGTTCAGTATTTTTTCGAGGTTCCTTATACTTCGCTGGAAATCGGGTCGGCCTTGTCGATGGCCTTGCCGCGTTCTGTATTGCGGGTATTGTAGAACGTTGCGGCCATGCCCGAGGCGAGAATGATGGCAATGCCGGCCCAGCTCATCGCGCTGAACACGTCGCCGAACACCAGCACGCCCCAGATGCTGGAAAACACGATGCCGGTGTACTGCAGGTTGGCCACCACCAGCGTCTGGCCCAGGCGGTAGGCGCGCGTCATGGCCACTTGCGCGCTGGTGGCGCACACGCCGATACCGAGCAGCAGCAGGGCGCCGTGCCAGCTGTCGATCGGGTGCCAGGTCACCGGTTTGCCGCCGGCCAGCACGATGTTGCCGAGCAGGCCGGCAACGATATTGGTGACCGCGAAATAGAACACCACGCGGCTCTCCGGCTCGCCCGCCAGGCCGAGCTTGCGCACCTGCATATAGGCCATCGCTGTGAGCACGCTCGAGCACAGCGCCACCAGGGCGGGCGTCAGCTGGTTGGCGTGGAAGGCCGGCTGCAGCAGCAGGATCACGCCGACAAAGCTCATCATCACGGCCAGCATCAGCGGCCACTGGATGTCGCCCTTCGCGTGCCACCAGCCGAGCGCGAACAGCCACACGGCGATCCAGATCGGCGACAGGTAATTGAGGGTCATGGCCGTGGCCAGCGGCAGTTCGCCGATCGAGTAGTACCACAGCCACAGCGAGACCACGCCGATCACGCAGCGCCACAGGTGCGCCAGCGGCATCGTGGTGCGGAAACTGCCGCCCTGCGACTTGATGATGGCAGCGAGCACGATCACGCCGACCACGCCGCGGTACATGACGATTTCGGAGGTGGAAAACGCTTCGGACGCCAGCTTCACGCACACCCCCATGACGGCGAACATGAAACTGGCAAACAACATCCAAAGCGATTGCATCCGGGTCCTTTTAGGAAGGGCTGTTACAGCGCGATCTTGGAGCGGTACCATTCGTGGAAGTGCTGCATGCCATCTTCCATCGGCGACTGGTACGGGCCGGCATCGGTTTCGCCACGGTCGCGCAGGGCCTTGCGGCCAGCGTCCATGCGCAGCGCGATCTCGTCGTCTTCGGACACGGTTTCCATGTAGGCGGCGTGCTCGGCCTCGACGAAGTCGCGCTCGAACAGCACGATTTCTTCGGGGTAGTAGAACTCGACCACGTTGCGCGTGCGCTGCGGACCATCCGGCCACAGCGTGGACACCACCAGCACGTGCGGATACCACTCGACCATGATGTTCGGATACAGCGTGAGCCAGATCGCGCCATACGGCGGCGCCTCGCCGCCACGGAACTTGAGCACCTGCTCCTGCCAGCGTTTATAGACTTCGGAACCGGACTTGAGCAGCCCCTTGTTGACGCCCACGGTCTGCACGCTGTAATCGTCGCCGAATTCCCAGCGCAGGTCGTCGCAGCTGACAAAGCCGCCCAGACCGGGGTGGAACGGCTCGACGTGGTAGTCCTCCAGGTAGACTTCGATGAACGTCTTCCAGTTGTAATCGCAGGTCTGCACTTCCACGCGGTCGAACATATAGCCGGAAAAATCGAGATCCTTCGTCACCGACAGGTTCTTGAGCTTGTCCATGACGTTGTAGCCGTTCTGCTCGAACTGCAGGCCGTTCCAGCTTTGCAGGGTGGTCTTGGGCAGGTTCAGGCACGGCGTTTCCGCGAAATGCGGCGCGCCGATCAATTCACCCTTGAGGTCGTAGGTCCAGCGGTGCAGCGGACAGACGATATTGTTGGCATTGCCGCGGCCATTGAACATCAGCGCCTGCCGGTGGCGGCAGACATTCGATAATACTTCGAGCCCGTTGGCATTGCGCACCAGCATGCGGCCTTCGTTTTCGGACTTCAGCGTGGCGAAGTCGCCCAGCTCGGGCACCATCAGCTCGTGTCCCACGTAACGGGGACCATTCTGGAACAATTGCTGCTTTTCGCGCTGCAGTAGCGCTTCGTCAAAATAGACGTCAACCGGAAGTTGCGCGTTAGAACGCGCCAGCTTGGCGTGGGTACCCAGATCGGACATCCAAACCCCCCTTAATTAAAATACAGCAAACCAAGAAGAGACAGAATCCGCAAATTCCTGAATTCAAGTGAGTTGAAAATAGTATTTCGGACGGAACCGGCAATTATACCGTGTTTCGGCGCGCAGGGGCAGAGCGTCAAACGCGCTAACTTGTAAGGAATTGCAATAAATACATGCGTTTAACGCAGGCGGCAACGATTGCGCTAAAATCCGCCACCACCCCGTATAGTTCCACCGGTGTGGGTGGTTTGTTCTAAAATAACGGGCTACACTGCCTGGCAAGCTTTTTTGCCAACAAATGCATGACCTTCTCTCAGAACCAATGTCCAAGAAATTAACTGCCGAAGCTGCAACGACCGCCGCCGCCGCCAACGTCTCGTTTGAAGAAGCGATGGCAGAGCTGGCACAACTGGTTGCGCAAATGGAAGCCGGTCAACTGCCGCTCGAAGCGTCGGTGGCCGCCTATGCGCGCGGTTCCGAGCTGGTCAAGCTGTGCGCGGCGCAGCTGGAAAAAGTGGAGTCCCAGGTCAAGGTGCTCGAAGGCGAGATGCTCAAACCATTCGAACCCGCCGCCGAGGCCGAACAATGAGCGCCGCCTTCGACGACTGGATGAAGACCGTGCAAGCCGGTTCGGAAAGCGATCTGTCGGCCTTCCTGCCAGCGGCGACCGTCACGCCGACCAAGCTGCACGCAGCGATGCGCTATGCGCTGCTCGGCGGCGGCAAGCGCGTGCGTCCTTTGCTAGTGTATGCGGCCGGCGCCCTGTTCGACGCCGACGCCGCCATCATGGCGCGCGCTGCCGCGGCGGTGGAAATGGTCCACGCCTACTCGCTGGTGCACGACGACATGCCCTGCATGGATGACGACGCCCTGCGCCGTGGCAAGCCGACGGTCCATATCGCCTACGACGAAGCGACCGCGCTGCTGGTCGGCGACGCGCTGCAAGCGCAGGCGTTCGTGGTGCTGGCCGAGGCCGACACCAGCGTGCTGCCGCCCGCGCGGCTGGCCGCCATGCTCAAGGTGCTGGCCCAGGCGTCCGGCTCGGCCGGCATGTGCGGCGGCCAGGCCATCGACCTCGACAGCGTGGGCCTGAGCCTGACGCTGGAACAGCTCGAACAGATGCACCAGCTGAAAACCGGCGCGCTGCTGCGCGCGGCCGTGGTACTGGGCGCGCTGGCTGGCAAGGACCTCAGCGCTGCCGACATGGCCGCGCTCGACCAGTACGCACGCGCGATCGGCCTGGCCTTCCAGGTCGTCGATGATGTGCTCGACGCCACCGCCGATTCGGCGACACTGGGCAAGACCGCCGGCAAGGATGCGGCCGACAACAAGCCGACCTATGTGTCGATCTTGGGGCTGGCGCCATCGCGCGCGCTGGCGGAAACATTGCGGCTCGATGCGCACGCAGCGCTCGCGCCGTTCGGAGACAAGGCTCTGCGGTTACGCGAACTCGCGGATTTGATCGTGCAGCGGAAGGCATAAATGAACTTGCTAGAAAAAATAGATTCACCGGCCGACGTACGCGCACTGCCGTACCATCAACTGACGCCACTGGCGCACGAATTGCGCGCCTACCTGCTCGATTCGGTCTCCAAGACGGGCGGCCATCTGTCGTCCAACCTGGGCACGGTCGAACTGACGGTTGCCCTGCACTACGTGTTCAACACGCCGGAAGACCGCATCGTGTGGGACGTGGGCCACCAGACCTACTCGCACAAGATCCTAACCGGCCGCCGCGACCGCATGCACACGCTGCGCCAGCTCAACGGCATCTCGGGCTTCCCCAAGCGCGACGAGAGCGAGTACGACACCTTCGGCACCGCCCACTCGTCCACGTCGATCTCGGCTGCGCTGGGCATGGCGCAGGCGGCCAAGATCAAGGGCGAGCAGCGCCACGCGATCGCCGTCATCGGCGACGGCTCGATGACCGCCGGCATGGCCTTCGAGGCGCTCAACAACGCCGGCGTGCAGGACGACATCAACCTGCTGGTCATCCTCAACGATAACGACATGTCGATCTCGCCGCCGGTCGGCGCGCTCAACCGCTACCTGGCGCGCCTGATGTCGGGGCAGTTCTATGCGGCGGCCAAGAATGTCGGCAAGTCGGTGCTGCCCGGCCCCGTGCTGGAACTGGCCAAGCGCATCGAGGAGCATGCCAAGGGCATGGTGGTGCCTGCCACCATGTTCGAGGAATTCGGTTTCAACTACATCGGCCCGATCGACGGCCACGACCTCGATTCGCTGATTCCCACGCTGCAGAACATCCGCCAGCTCAAGGGACCGCAGTTCCTGCACGTGGTGACCAAGAAGGGCCAGGGCTACAAGCTGGCCGAGGCCGAGCCGATCCTGTACCACGGCACCGGCAAGTTCAACCCGGCCGAAGGCATCAAGCCAGCCACCGCGCCATCGAAGATGACCTATACCGAGGTGTTCGGCAACTGGCTGTGCGACATGGCCGCTGCCGATAGCAAGCTGGTCGGCATTACGCCGGCCATGCGCGAAGGCTCGGGCATGGTGCGCTTCGAGCAGCAATACCCGGACCGCTATTTTGACGTCGGCATCGCCGAGCAGCACGCGGTGACGTTCGGCGCCGGCCTGGCCTGCGAAGGTCTCAAGCCCGTGGTGGCGATCTACTCGACCTTCCTGCAACGCGGCTACGACCAGCTGGTGCACGACGTCGCGCTGCAAAACCTCGACGTCACGTTTGCGCTCGACCGCGCCGGCCTGGTTGGCGCCGACGGCGCCACCCACGCCGGCAACTACGACCTGGCCTACCTGCGCTGCATCCCGAACATGGTGATCATGGCCGCCTCGGACGAAAACGAATGCCGCCAGATGCTCACCACCGGCTACCACTATCCGGGACCGGCCGCCATCCGCTACCCGCGCGGCGCCGGCATCGGCGCCGCGATGGAACAGGCGCTGACCACCATTGCGCTGGGCAAGGGCGAGATCAAGCGCCAGGGCAAGAAGATCGCCGTGCTGGCATTCGGCTCGATGGTGGCGCCATCGGTCACCGCCGGCGACACGCTCGACGCCACGGTCGCCAATATGCGCTTCGTGAAACCGCTGGACGTGGAACTGGTCCGGCAACTCGCTGCCAGCCACGACTGCCTGGTCACGGTGGAAGAGGGCGCCATCATGGGCGGCGCCGGCGCCGCCGTGGCCGAAGCGCTGGCAGCCGAAGGCATCGTCAAGCCGCTGCTGATGCTGGGCCTGCCCGACAAGTTCATCGACCACGGCGATCCGGTCAAGCTGCTGGCCAGCGTGGGACTCGACGCGGCCGGCATTACGGCGTCGATCAGGGCGCGTTTCGACGGCGCTGCTGACGAGCCGCGTCTGGTGATCAATAACAGCTAGACGGTTGACATCGCCGATTGTTCGCAACCGCACACGCCCATTGGTCGAGTGAGGTGTCGAAATTCGAATCGTTGGGATCGGCGTTTTTACAAATATCGGCGATCCAGTCGGTCAGGCAGCTGCCATCTATATTGCAGCCACGCTCATCGCTTTCATGGCGTTGCAGGTGATCGTCTGGAATGAGCCGCTGGCGCCACCGGTGACGCTGCTGTGCGCATGCTCCGGCTCAGCCGTGTTCTATGGCGACAACTGGCATAAGCCACCGTTCTGCCTCGCGAGCTTCTAGATTCATATCGGATGCTTTGCGTGCCTGCAGTTAAAAATCACGCTTCCGCTATTGGCCGAACTCCATCAGATTCCACCCAGGTAGGCGGCAAGCAGACCATCTGAACTTTCAATCCCGAGCGCGTCCATGATCAGCTCCAGTTCGGTACCGAAATGTTCACGCGCTTCTGTATCCTCGTTCTCAACCAGAGCCAAAGACTGCTGAAACGCGGTAAGCACCCAAAGCTTCGTGGGGTTGGCTTGAACACCACCTATCAATCGCAGGAGTAAGTCATCGAGAATCGCGGTCAGCCGTTTTTTCTCTTCTGCCGTGTTTTCGCCAGGAAGCGAGCCGAATTTTTCAACAGCTTTAAGGATGTGTAACTTCATCACTGTCGAATCATCGACCTCGATTGGCGCATCAATAACTTCGGATAGGGGGTCGTAGCTCATGTAGTAATTTCATTTTCTTGTTGGGGACAGTCGCCAGTAGGCGTCAGGGGAGTTCATTCACCCAAGGCACGTAGCACGTTCTTTCTGTATTCTTAATCTTTTTCTTTGATCCAAATAGTTTCATTTTTCCAGCCGCCGCCTGCCGACCGGCTGAGAGCGCTCAGCAACTCGGCGAACAGCGTCGCATGGTGGGGATTTTTGGTATCGATGAGCGCACGTGCTCGCCCTCAAAAGGGGCAAGCACTTACGTCTGGCGCTCGCCACACTCGGTACAGAACTTTGTCCCGGGCTGCAGCATCGTCGAGCAGGATCGGCAGGTCATCTGCTGGGCAGTCCGGTGGCCGCACTCGGGGCAGAACTTGGCGCCGTGGGTCTCGGCCCGGCACGCGGTGCATACCAGCTGCTTGGTCTGGCTGACGTCGTGGCGCCCGCCACGCAGCTGGCCTTCGGCGTTCGCCTTGTCGGACGCAGCGGACGCTTCGCCCTGGGCGCGTGCCTGCGTGATTTTTACCTGGATGTTGGGCGCGCAGTTGAAGCACAGGCCGCTGGCGCTGTCGAAACACTGGTTGCAGACGTAGTCATGACAGTTGCCGCAGCGGTTGAAGTGCGTCTTGCCGGCGGCAACTGCCTCGGTGAACGCTTCATCGCGTGCCGTATGCCAACCTGCCTGGGCCAGGCTGTCGACCACGCTGCCGGCATTGCCGAGCAGGCCGCCGAACATGCTGGCGCCCTTTTGCAGCCAACCCGAGGCCTGGGCACTGCGGTAGGGTTTGAAATGGGTGCGCCAGCGGTCGTTACAGCGCTCGCAGCAAAACTCGAACTGGAAGCCGGCATCGACCCCTGTCGAGTTGCTCAGGTCGCGATAATTGTTGGCAAACTGCATGTCGGACATGGCTCAACGATCAAGATATCGTAAAACACCGCTGACGAATGTTTTACAGGTAAGTCGGCGACCGGATCTTGCAATACGTGATGACGCAATATGCCGCGTTCAACACCTGCTTGCGCGCGGGCCGATTCGTGCGCAAAGCCATGGCATTTTAGCACTCCAATGTGTTTAAAAATGCATGAAATGTCACCGTGGGCCGCTCACCCGCGCTTGCGCTCATGCTGCCACAGCACGTCGCTGCCCCCCGCATGGCGGTTGAGCACGCGCGACAGCACGAACAGCAGGTCCGACAGCCGGTTCACGTACTGGCGCGGGTGTTCGTGGATGGTTTCGGCTTTGCCAAGCGTGACGATGGCGCGTTCGGCGCGGCGGCAGACGGTGCGGCACACGTGCGCTTGCGCGGCGGCGCGCGCGCCGGCAGGGAGGATGAATTCGGTCAGCGCCGGCAGCGTCGCGTTGTACTTGGCCAGCAAGGTGTCGAGCCGCTCCACGTGCGCTTCGGTAATCATCTGGTAGCCGGGGATGCACAACTCGCCGCCCAGGTCGAACAGGTCGTGCTGTATCGTCACCAGTTCGTCGCGCAGGTCGGCCGGCATGTCTTCGCACAGCAGCAGGCCGATATGCGAATTGAGTTCATCGACTTCGCCGATGCTGTGGATGCGCACGCTATCCTTGTCGGTGCGGCTGCCGTCACCGAGGCCGGTGGTGCCGCCGTCGCCGGTGCGGGTGGCGATCTTCGAGAGTCGGTTGCCCATGGTTGTTTCGGTTGGTTGTCAGAGTCTCCCAAGCATACAGCAGTTGCGCTTTTCTGCCGACAATCCCTTTCGTTGTGGCGATCAGCCGGAACGGATCAGCGTTGTCACCGGTGCCATCGGTGATCTTGCCGGCAGGGCCGGCGATGTCGGCGCCGTCGCCTCGTCATGCAGGCTGACGATCGGCGCCAGCCGCGCTGCCSCCTGCCACAACGGCGCCCGCTCGCCGAACGCTGCCACCCAGTCCAGCACCTGGTCCGCCGGCATCGGCCGGGCGATGCCGTAGCCTTGCACCAGGTCGCAGCCGAGGCGCATCAACATGGCGCCGTGTTCCACCGTTTCCACGCCCTCGGCGATCACTGCGCGGCCGAACGATTTCGCCAGGCCGATCACGGCGCTCACCAGGTGCAGGTCGTCGCGGTCTTCGAGCATGTTGCGCACGAAGCTCTGGTCGATCTTCAGCACGTCGGCCGGCAACCGTTTTAAGTACGACATCGACGAATAGCCGGTGCCGAAATCGTCGATCGCAAAGCCGATGCCGAGCGCCTGGCAGTCCTGCATGATGGCGCGCACGTGGTTGATGTCCGACAGCGCCGACGATTCCAGGATTTCCAGCTCCAGCATGTGCGGCGGCACGTCGGGGAATTCGGACAGGATGGCGGTGATGCGCTCGACGAAATCGGCGCGCTGGAAGTGGCGCGCGGCGATGTTGACGCTGACGATCCAGCCCGGGTCGGTCTGGCGCCACTGCTGCAGCTGGCTCAGTGCCTCGCGCAGCACCCATTCGCCGATATCGATGATGACGTCGCTGTGCTCGACGATGGGCAAAAATTCCAGCGGCGCCACGATGCCGCGTTGCGGATGGTCCCAGCGCAGCAGCGCTTCCATGCCGATGATGCGGCCGCGCCGCATGTCGAGCTTGGGCTGGTAGAACAGGCGCAGCTCGCCGGCGCGCAGCGCGGCGCGCACCTCGGTGCGGCGGTTGTGGTGGGTGCGTACCTGTTCGTCGAGGTCGGCGTCGAAGAAGTGGTAGCGGTTGCGGCCCGTGATCTTGGCCTGGTACAGCGCCTGGTCGGCGTGGCGCAGCAGGCTGTCGGCGCTGGCCTCGTTGCCGGTATAGACCGCGATGCCGACGCTGGCCGACATGGCCACCGGCTTGCCGTCGCAGGTGTAATCGCGCGATAGCGCTATCAACAGCCGGTCCAGCGCTTGTTCCACGTCGCCGCGTCCGCGCAGCTCGGGCAGCAGCAGCACGAATTCGTCGCCGCCCAGGCGCGCGGCGTAGTGGCGCTGGCCGGCAAACGCGTGCAGGCGGTTGGCGGCCTGCTTGAGGATTTCGTCACCCGTGTGCTGACCCAGCGTATCGTTGACGTGCTGAAAGTGATCGAGGTCGAACAGGCACACGGCCAGCAGGTAGTTGTGTTCGCGCGCGCGCGTCACTTCGTTCTCGAAGCGGGCCGCCAGTGCGGCGCGGTTGGGCAGCCCGGTCAGGATGTCGTGGTTGCTCTGCCAGGAGATCTGCTGCATCAGCTGGCGCCGTTCCGTCACGTCGCGAAACACCAGTACCGAACCTTCGACCTTGCCGTCGGCGGTGCGGATGGCGTTGGCCGTGTATTCGACCGTCAGCGCCGGGCCCGAGCGGTGGCGCAGGCTCTGGTTGCCCACCTTGACCACTTCGCCGCCGGCGTAGATCGCCGCCATCGACTTGAGCAGCGCATGCTGGCCGAAGTTGTTCGCCAGCGCGAACACCTGGTGCAGCTCCTTGCCGCGTGCGCGCGATTCGGGCCAGCCGGTGAGCTGCTGCGCCACTTCGTTGATGGTCTCGATGCGGCCGGTCAGGTCGGTGGTGATGACGGCGTCGCCGATCGACGCCAGCGTCACCTCGATGCGCTCCTTCTGCGCCTGCAGCTGCTGCTGCGCGCGCAAGGTGTGTTGCAGCTGCTGGCTCAGGCTTTTTTCGCTGTGCTGCAGCTGGCCCACCAGCGCCTGCACCCGCTGCGCCATATTATTGAATGTCTCGGCCAGCACCCGCGCCTCCAGCGTGCCGCTGACCTGCATGCGGGTGGCGTAATCGCCGCCATAAAAGCGGTGGGTGGCCGTGTTCAGGCGCCTGAGCATGCGCTTGTTGGTGTAGAGGATGGTGCCCAGCAGCGTGTAGATGATGACGATATTGGTGATCGAGATGACCGCCTGCTGGCGCAGCGTGTGCCACACGCGGGCCAGCGGCAGCACCGGCTCGAACGCCAGCTGCAGGGTGGCGCCATCGCGCCGCACGGTGCGCTGGATCGGCTGCAGCGCGCGCAGCTCCTCGAACCACAGCGGGTAGGGCGGTGCGGGCGCGGGCGTGCGGGTTACGCCCAGGTGGCCGCCCCGGTAATCGAGCTGGAGGGCCACCAGGTCGGCGTCGAGCAGCAGCGCGTCGCGCAGGGTGCGGTCGAGGGTGGCGCGGTCTGCCGTCTGCACCGTGGGCAGGAGGGTGTGCTGCAGGTACGTCGTCAGCTGGCTGGCGCTGTGCTGGTAATGCGTGTTGGCAGTGACGGTTTCCGACTCGAACATCGTCGTATACCGCGCCACCAGCACCACCGTAATCAGGACGAAGATGGGCATGAACAGGCGCGCATACACGCCCATTCGCAACCAGGGCGCCAGGAACTTTCCGAACAAAGACATAGTTAACGATTCGTGTTGGCAGTGACCGAAGATCATTATTACTGAAAAGTTAACCTAAAGCACGATTTTAACAAACCGTTTTCACGATTTTACTTTCCACACTACACAAATCGTGGCTTCCTGGCGCTAAAAATTATTCCAGTAACAATTTTTCAATGTCGGCTACGATGCTTTCCGGCTTGGTGGTCGGGGCGTAGCGGGCAAACACGGTGCCGTCCTTGCGCACCAAAAACTTGGTGAAATTCCACTTGATGCGCTCGGTGCCGAGCACGCCCGGCGCGTCGTGCTTCAATTTGGCAAACAGCGGGTGGGCCTGGGCGCCGTTGACATCGATCTTGGCGAACAGCGGGAACGTGACGCCATAGTTTTTTTCGCAGAAGGCGCCGATCTCGCTGGCGCTGCCCGGCTCCTGGGCGCCGAACTGGTTGCACGGGAAGCCCAGCACCACCACGCCACGGTCGCGGAACTGCTGGTACACGGCTTCCAGGCCCTGGTATTGCGGCGTGAAGCCGCACTGGCTGGCGGTATTGACGATCAACAGGACCTGGCCCTGGTACTGGCGCAGATCGACCGGTGCGCCGGTCAGGTCGTTGGCGGTGAAATCGTAGATGGTGGGCATGGCTTGCTCGTCAAAGTGCTCGGTGGTTGCTCGTCAAGTGATCGCAGGTGCGGATGGCGTCACGTTCACAGTATGCCCAGTTCCCTGGCGCCGGCAGGCGGCGCCTGGTCGGGCGCGGTTTTGCTTTCCAGCTTGATGGCCAGGCGCAGGTCGTTGACCGAATCGGCGTTGCGCAGCGCGTCTTCGTAGGTGATCTGGCCCGCTTCGTACAGGTCGAACAGCGACTGGTCGAAGGTCTGCATGCCCAGTTCGCGCGACTTCTTCATCAGCTCCTTGATGTCGTGCACCTGGCCCTTGAAGATCAGGTCTGAGATCAGCGGCGTGTTGAGCAGGATTTCGATCGCCACCGCGCGCCCTGGCCCATCCTTGCGCGGCACCAGCCGCTGCGACACCAGTCCCTTCAGGTTGAGCGAGAGGTCCATCAGCAGCTGCTGGCGGCGCTCCTCGGGGAAGAAGTTGATGATGCGGTCGAGCGCCTGGTTGGCGCTGTTGGCGTGCAGCGTGGCCAGGCACAGGTGGCCGGTTTCGGCAAACGCGATCGCGTGGTCCATGGTGTCGCGGTCGCGGATCTCGCCGATCTGGATCACGTCCGGGGCCTGGCGCAGCGTGTTCTTGAGCGCCGTCTCCCAGTCGTCGGTATCGACACCGACTTCGCGCTGGGTGACGATGCAGTGCTTGTGCGGATGGACGAATTCCACCGGATCTTCGATGGTGATGATATGGCCGTAGCTGTTCTCGTTGCGGTAGCCGACCATGGCGGCCAGCGTGGTCGATTTGCCCGAGCCGGTGGCGCCGACCATGATCACCAGGCCGCGCTTGGCCATCACGATGTCCTTGAGCACGGGCGGCAGGCCCAGGTTGTCGAGCACGGGAATCGCGCTGGTGATCGTGCGCAGCACCATGCCGACACACCCCATCTGGACGAACGCCGACACCCGGAAGCGCCCCAGGTCGGCGGGACTGATGGCGAAGTTGGCTTCCTTGGTCTGCTCGAAGCCGGCGGCCTGCTTGTCGTTCATGATCGAGCGCGCCAGGTCCAGCGTGTGCGCGGGCGTGAGCGCCTGCTGCGATACCGGCGTCATCTTGCCGTCGATTTTCATCGCCGGCGGGAAGCCCGCGGTGATGAACAGGTCCGAGCCTTTTTTCGCCAGCATGTGGCGCAGCAGGTCGAACATGAATTTGGAGGCGTCGTCGCGTTCCATGGTCAACCCCTAGCCCGGGAAATTCTCGGGCGTCTTGGCCGCGCTGCGCGCCGTGGCCGACCCGATCACATTGCGCCGTACCAGGTCGCTCAGGTTCTGGTCCAGCGTCTGCATGCCGAAGTTGCTGCCGGTCTGGATCGCCGAGTACATCTGCGCGATCTTCGCTTCGCGGATCAGGTTGCGGATGGCCGGCGTGCCCACCATGATCTCGTGCGCCGCCACCCGGCCGCTGCCGTCCTTGGCCTTGAGCAGCGTCTGCGAAATCACTGCCTGCAGCGATTCGGACAACATGGCACGCACCATTTCCTTTTCCTCGGCGGGGAACACGTCGACGATGCGGTCGATGGTCTTGGCGGCCGACGACGTGTGCAGCGTACCGAACACCAGGTGGCCCGTCTCGGCCGCCGACAGGGCCAGGCGGATGGTTTCGAGGTCGCGCAGCTCGCCGACCAGGATGCAGTCGGGGTCTTCGCGCAGCGCCGAGCGCAGCGCGTTGGAAAACGAATGCGTGTGCGGTCCCACCTCGCGCTGGTTGATCAGGCACTTCTTCGATTCGTGCACGAACTCGATCGGGTCCTCGATGGTGAGGATGTGGCCATGCTCATTCTCGTTGAGGTGATTGACCATGGCTGCCAGCGTGGTCGACTTGCCCGAGCCGGTAGGGCCGGTCACCAGCACCAGGCCGCGCGGCTTGAGCGCGAAATCGGCAAAGATCTTGGGCGCGTTGAGTTCCTCGAGCGTGAGGATTTTCGACGGGATGGTGCGAAACACCGCCGAGGCGCCGCGCTCCTGGTTGAATGCGTTGACGCGAAAGCGCGACAGGCCGGGAATCTCGAACGAAAAGTCGATCTCCATCCGCTCTTCGTACACCTTGCGCTGGCCGTCGTTCATGATGTCATAGATCATGCGGTGCACTTCCTTGTGCTCGAGCGCATCGACGTTCAGGCGCCGCACGTCGCCGTGCACGCGCAGCATCGGCGGCAGCCCGGCGGACAGGTGCAGGTCCGAGGCCTTGTTCTTGACGGAGAAAGCGAGAAGTTCGGAAATGTCCATTTATAATCCCTGTGCCTGAAGTGTAACTACCCTCGATGATTATGTCCTCTATCCCCAAGAACTTGCAAGCTGTCACCGCGTCCATCGTTGCCGCCGCCGCCGAAGCAGGACGTGCGGCGGACACCGTGCGGCTGCTGGCCGTGTCCAAGACTTTCGGGCCGCAAGCCGTGCAGCAGGCGGTGGCTGCCGGCCAGCGCGCCTTCGGCGAAAACTATCTGCAGGAAGGCGTGGACAAGATCGGCGCGCTCAAAGCACTGGGCGCGCCCGCGCTCGAGTGGCACTTCATCGGCCCGATCCAGAGCAACAAGACGCGGCCCATCGCCGAGCATTTCGACTGGGTGCACACGGTGGAGCGCATAAAAATCGCCCAGCGCCTGTCCGAGCAGCGCCCCGCCGGGCTGGCGCCGCTGCAGATCTGCCTGCAGGTAAACATCAGCGGGGAGGCCAGCAAAAGCGGCGTGGCCCCGCACGAACTGGCAGCGCTGGCGCACGACGTCGCAGCGCTGCCCAACCTTGCCTTGCGCGGCCTGATGGCGATTCCCGAACCGGCCGACCAGTTCGACCAGCAACGCGCCGCGTTCGCCCGGCTGCGCGCACTGTACGACCAGCTGCGCGCCGACGGCCTGGCGCTCGATACGCTGTCGATGGGCATGTCGTCCGACCTGCGCGCGGCCATCGTCGAAGGCGCCACCATCGTGCGCGTCGGCTCGGCCATTTTCGGCGCCAGAACCTATGAGCGCTGACCGACCTGCTGCGCATCGCGCTGCGGTCTGTCAGGCTCTTCATGTTAGAGAAAGCTTGAGATGAAAATCACCTTTATCGGCGGCGGCAATATGGCTTCCGCGCTGATCGCCGGCCTGGCCGGCAAATTGACGGCCGGCGCCGACATCCACGTGGTGGATCCGAACGCCGAGGCGCTCGAACGCCTGCGCACCCAGTATGGCGTGAGCACGGCGACCGGGGCCGACCAGGCGGTCGGCAGGGCCGACGTCATCGTGCTGGCGGTCAAGCCGCAAAGCATGCGCGACGTGGCGGCGCAGCTGCTGCCGCTGCTGCCACTGAACGATCGCGCGCGCCAGCCGCTGGTCGTCTCGATTGCCGCCGGCATCCGCAGCGCCGATCTGTCGCGCTGGCTGGGCGGCTATGGCGCCATCGTGCGCTGCATGCCCAACACGCCGGCCCTGATCGGCATGGGCATCACCGGCATGGCTGCCACCGGCGGCGTCTCGGCCGCACAGCGGCAGGCGGCCGACGACATCCTGCGCGCGGTCGGCCCCACTGTGTGGCTCGATGACGAAGCGCAGATCGATGCCGTGACGGCGATCTCGGGCAGCGGCCCGGCCTATGTGTTTTACTTCATCGAAGCGCTGCAGCAGGCCGCGACCGAACTGGGCCTGAGTCCGGCGCAGGGCACGCAACTGGCGCTGGCCACGTTTGCCGGCGCAGCCCAGCTGGCCACGCAATCGCACGAACCGGTCACGCTGCTGCGCGAGCGCGTGACGTCCAAGGGCGGCACCACGTTCGCCGCGCTCAGCAGCATGGAGGGCAGCGGCGTGAAGGCGGCGATCGTCAAGGCAGCCAGGGCGGCAGCCGATCGCGGCAGGGAACTGGGCGACGAACTGGGCGCCGCCGGGTGAGGGGGGACGTTGCGCGGTGAATTGGGCGCAATGAATTGCGCCCGATGGGCGTCGGGGCCAGTTCCTGCATGCAGACACGCTCCCTGCAGCTATATGGCTGAGTTCGTGCCCGACTGCCGGAACTGACCCCGGATCTGCAGCGGTCGCTTAGCGGCGCGACACCAGCAGGCCTGCCAGCAGGCCGATGGCGGCGCCGATGCCGACCGCTTTCCATGGATTGTCGTGGACGTAGACGTCGGCCTGGCGGGCCGCGTCGCGGCTGTGGGCCAGGACCGTGTCTTCAAGCTTGCGCAGGTCGATGCGGGCGTTGCGCAGCGAGTCTTCGAAGCGCGTGCGCGCCTCGGAGATCGCTTCGCCTGCCTTGTCGCTGGCTTCGCTCAGGTAATCCTGGGCGTCGTGGGCGGCGGTCTTGACGCCGCTGACAACCTTGTCGCGTGCTGCGCTGGTGGCATCCTTGATGTCGTTGAGCGTACCGTTGCCGTTTTGTGGTTGATTCATATACACCTCGTCGTTATCGCTGCGGTCGAAAAAAAGTGGACGTGCCTTGCGCTTGCCCGCTTGCGGCAAACGCTTAGCGCACGACGTAGTCTAACGCGATCCCGCCAAATACCGCCGCACCCAACCAATTGTTGTGTCGGAAGGCATAAAAGCAGGCGTCGCGCTGGCGGTCGCGGATCAAGCGATAGTGATAGACGGCAATGCCAGCCGCCACGACCAGCCCGCCCAGGAAGCACACGCCCAGCCCCAGCTGCAGACCGGCCCAGCCCAGCAGCAGCAGATGCACCGCGTAGCACACCATGATGGCAGCCACGTCGTAGCGGCCGAAGGTGATGGCCGAGGTCTTGATGCCGATTTTCAGGTCGTCGTCGCGGTCGACCATTGCGTACTCGGTATCGTAGGCAACCGCCCAGAACACGTTACCGATCAGCAGTACCCAGGCCACCGCCGGCACCGTGCCCAGCACCGCCGCAAAAGCCATCGGGATGCCGAAGCCGAAGGCGATGCCGAGGTAGGCTTGCGGGATGGCGAAAAAGCGCTTGAAGTAGGGGTAGGTGCCGGCAATGATCAGCGCCGCCACCGACAGCTGCTTGGTCAAAGCGTTCAACGGCAGGATCAGGCAGAACGAGATCAGCGCCAGCAGCCCGGCAATCGCCAGCGCTTCCTTGCCGCTCACGCGGCCGCTGGTGATCGGGCGGTCCACGGTGCGCTTGACGTGGCGGTCGAAGTCCTGGTCGGCATAGTCGTTCATGGCGCAGCCGGCCGAGCGCATCAGCAGCGTGCCGAGCGCGAAGATCAGCACCAGTACCGGATCGGGCCGGCCATCGGCGGCAAGCCACAGCGCGCACAGCGTGGGCCACAGCAGCAGCAGGGTGCCGATCGGTTTGTCCAGGCGGACCAGGCGGAAATACAGCGCAAGCTTGTTCATCGGGTGGCGTTTCTGTACGGAGAAGACGCCATTATCGCAAATATCGCTTGCGCCCCAGGTTCCCCGATCTAACCTTCTTCGCAAATGGTGGTAATGCCCGGCAGGTCGCACGAGGCAACCACCTCGCACACGGCGTCGATCGCCGCCTTGCGGGTAAAGCTCTTGCGCCAGACGATCACCACGCGGCGCGATGGCACCGGCGCGTCGAACGGACGGAATTGCAGCATGCCGTCGTTGGCGTGCATGTCCGGCACCGAGGCGCGCGGCAGCACGGTCAGGCCGATGCCGCTCGAGACCATGTGGCGGATGGTTTCCAGCGACGAACCCTCGAAGGTGCGCTGCATGCCGTTGCCGGGCGTGGAGAAGCGCGCCATTTCCGGGCACACTTCCAGCACCTGGTCGCGGAAGCAGTGGCCGTTGCCGAGCAAGAGCATGTTCTCGGACTTGAGGTCGTTGGCGGGGATGCTTTTGCGCCGTGTCCACGGATGCTGGGCCGGCATGGCGACCACGAACGGTTCGTCGTACAGCGTCTGCATGGTCATGCCGTGGTCGGGCAGCGGCAGCGCCATGATGGCTGCATCGAGCTCGCCCTGGCGCAGCATCTCGAGCAGGCGCACGGTGAAGTTCTCCTGCAGGATCAGCGGCATTTGCGGCACCTTGTCGATCATGCCCTTGACCAGCGGCGGCAGCAGGTACGGTGCGATCGTGTAGATCACGCCCAGGCGCAGCGGTCCGGCCAGCGGGTCCTTGTTCTGCTTGGCCAGCTCCTTGATGGCGGCCGTCTGTTCGAGCACCAGCTCGGCCTGGGCGATGATTTGCGCCCCCAGCGGCGTGACCGAGATTTCGGCGCCGCCCCGTTCGAACAGCACCACGCCCAGTTCATCCTCGAGTTTTTTGATGGCGACCGACAGCGTGGGCTGTGCAACGTAGCAGGCTTCGGCTGCGTGGCCGAAGTGTTTCGCTCTCGCAACGGCGACGATATATTTCAGTTCGGTCAGTGTCATGTGAGGTATTTGAACACAGGCGATGGGGGGATGCAATAATGGCGGCCCGAGAGCCCCCATTCTAGCTGAGATCATTCCATGCCCGACTTCGAACAGAAAATCTGCACCCGCGATCAACTCGCTGCCCGCGTGGCGGCGCTGCCCAAGCCGGTGGTGCTGACCAACGGCGTTTTCGACATCCTCCATCGCGGCCACGTCACCTATCTGGCGCAGGCGCGCGCACTGGGTGCGTCGCTGGTCGTGGCGGCCAATACCGACGCTTCGGTCAAGCGCCTGGGCAAGGGCGACGACCGGCCCGTCAACACCTGCGCCGACCGCATGGCGCTGCTGGCCGCGCTCGAGTCGGTGAGCCTGGTGGTGGATTTCGACGAAGACACGGCGCTGGCCGTGGTGCAGCAGGCGCGCCCCGACATCTATGCCAAGGGCGGCGACTACCGGATGGATGCGATTCCCGAAGGGCAGGCCGTGCTGGCCTACGGCGGCCAGGCGGTGGCGATCGACTTCGAGCACGACCGCTCGACCACGCGCCTGCTGACCAAGGTGCGCGCCTTCCCTCCGCAATGAGGCTGCTGCTGATCGTGCTGGCGACGCTGGTGTTCATCGTCGTCCAGTGGGGGCCGGTGCTGTACGTGGCGCGCCAGCAGTGGCTGCGCGGCGATCCGTATTCGTTCCGCCAGCTGCGCTTCCTGATGCCGGCGCAGTTGCTGGCGACCGTGTCGCTGGCGGTTGCCGCCGACCTGCTCGGCCTGCGCAACCCGGCCGCGCTGTTTGCCGGCGCCACCGCCGTGGTCAGCGCGGCCGGCGCCGGGGCGCTGGCGCTGTACTACCGGTTCAGACGTCGGCCGTAGCCATCAGGGTCGCCACGCACGCCGGGGCGATCGGCATCCGCACCGCATCGGGACGCCAGCCGTACAGCAGCTCGGTGGCGCCGCCGCACACGCGGCCCTGGCACGGCCCCATGCCGCAGCGCGTCTGCAGCTTGGCGCTGCGCCAGCTGGTGTGGGCGCGCAGCTGGCCGTGCGTCACATCTTCGCAGCGGCAGACGATGGTGTCGTCGGCCGCCAGCGTCGCCAGTTCCGGGCGCAGCGCAAAGGCGCGCGCCAGGCGGGCGGCGAATGTTTTCCAGCGTGCGCGCGCACCGAGCTCGGCCTCCATGTGCTGGGTCTGGCCGCTGGCGGCCAGCCCGGCGATGCGGCCTTCGACCAGCGCCAGGTCGACGCCGCCGATGCCGGTACCTTCGCCGGCGCAGTACACGCCCGGCACGTCGGTCTGCTGCCAGCTGCCGGTCTGCACCACGGTCTGGCCCTGTTCGACGGTGGTGGCGCAGCCCAGTGCCTGCGCCAGCTCCAGGTTGGGCACCAGGCCATAGCCGCAGGCGAGGTAGTCGCAGTCGAGCAGCTGTTGCGCGCCGTGTTTGCCGACCACCTGCACCGAACCCAGCACGCCGGCGTCGGTCGCGTGCGTCGCCGCCACGTGGCTGTGGCGCAGATACGGGATGCCGCGCAGCTGCGCCCACAGCCGCAGCGCCTGCACCGCCTTGGACGGCGTGGCCGCCAGGCCGGCCGCAAAGCGCGCCAGCGCTGCCGACGGCGCCTGCTCGACGATGGCCACCACCCGTGCGCCGCGGTCGGTGAGCGTGGCTGCCACCGCCAGCAGCAGCGGGCCGCTGCCGGCCACCACGACCCGCTTGCCGGCCACCGGATAGCCGCCCTTGACCAGCGCCTGCAAGCCGCCGGCGCCGGTCACGCCGGGCAGGGTCCAGCCCGGAAACGGCAACAGCCGCTCGCGGGCGCCGGTGGCGAGGATCAGGTGGTTGTAATGCAGCGTGTCGGCGCCGCCTGCGGCCCCGCTGGCGCCAGCAGCACCAGCGGCACCAGCACCACCAGCAGCACCAGCACCACCAGCGCAACCGGCAGCACCAGCGCAACCGGCAGCAACGGAACCAGCAGCACCAGCGCAACCGGCAGCAACGGAACCAGCAGCACCAGCGCAACCGGCAGCCGTCTGCACCCGCAGCTGGCCCGGCGCCGGTGCATACAAAACGCGCGTCTGCGGCAGGAAGCTGACGTTGGGCGCTGCCTGCAAGGCGGTCCAGAGGGCGCCGGCGCGCGTATCGGCCTGCTGCTGCGGGCCGCCGCGCCAGATCTGGCCGCCGGCCAGGGGATTGTCGTCGACGATGGCCACCGTGCCGCCCCCGGCTGCGGCTGCATGGGCGGCCGCCAGGCCGGCCGGTCCGGCGCCCACGACCAGCACGTCCACATGTCTCATGCCGCACCTCCTGCGGTGACCACCTGCATGCCGGGCGCGCACAAGGTCTGGCACGACAACTGGTGGGCGCGCCCGTCGATGGTCACGCGGCATTCGTGGCACACGCCCATGCCGCACAGCGGCGCGCGGGCGGCGCCACCGACCGCGCGCCGGGTGAGGGCGACGCCGTTGCATGCCAGCGCGATGGCGGCGGCCACGGTGACGCCGGCCGGTACGGCGATGGCGCGCGCGTCGATCGTCAAGGTAACAGAGGCGGCGTCGGTCATGAGAAGCGGTGCGGCAGATAGGGGTGATAGGGAATGGCCGCGCTTTCGCCCAGCATTTGCGCGGCCAGCAGCTGCGCCGTCGCCAGCGCGGTGGTAATGCCCAGGCCTTCGTGGCCGGTAGCCAGCCACAGGCCACGCCGGGCGGCACAGGGCCCGATCAGCGGCAGGCCGTCCGGCGTGGCCGCGCGCATGCCGGTCCAGCAGCGCAGGACGTTCAGCCCGGCCAGCGCCGGCGTCAGCGTCGCGGCGTGGCGCAGCATGCGCGCCAGCATGGCCGGCTCCACGGCCGGATCGGTGGTATCGAACTGGCGCGACGAGCCGATCAGGATCTGGCCGGTGGGGCGCGGCTGCAGGTTGAAGGCCACCGAGTCGCCGCTGGCGGCGTGGGCGCTCTTGATGTAGCCCAGTTCCACCAGCTGGTGCCGCACGAAGCCGGGATAACGGTCGGTGATGGCCAGGTGGCCTTTTTTCGGCTGCACCGGCAGTGCGGGCAGCAGTGCGCGCGAACCGGTGCCGGCCGCCAGCACGACGTGCCGGGCCTGCAGGCGGCTGCCATCGGCCAGCACCACCGCGTGGTCGTCGATGCCAGTCACGCGCGCGCGGCGGGTAACGGCGCCCTGGTGCGTGGCGCGTTCGAGCAGGAGGCGCGCGCTTTTCGGCGCGTACACCAGGCCGTCGCCGGCCACCAGCAGACCGCCGGCCAGGCCGGGCCGCAGCTGCGGTTCGTGCGCATACAGTTCGGCTGGCGTCAGCATGCGGCAGTCCAGGTTGAAGGTGGACAGCGTGTGCGCCTTGCTGCGGGCGGCCGCCAGCTCTTCCTCGTCGGCAGCGACCCAGATGGTGCCGCAGTTGCTGTACTCATGGCGTTGCGGGCGCTGGCCCACGAACTCGCGCCACAGGGCCAGCGAGTAGGCGGTCAGGGTCAGCTCGGCCAGGTTGTCGTCCATCACCACCAGGTGGCCCATGCCGGCGGCAGTGGCGCCGCCGCCGGCGATGTCGTGTTCGATGATCGCCACCCGCAGCCCGCGTGCACTCAGGGCGTCGGCGCAGGCAGCGCCGACCACGCCGGCGCCGATGACGATCGCATCGACGTCGGCGATCGTCACCGGATGCCCCAGGCGTAAGGATCGTCGGGATCGATCACCAGGTGGGCCTGCGAGGTCACCCAGGCGCGGCCCCGGATCGACGGCACCAGCGCGCCGTCGCGATAGCGGTACGAGGCTTCGAACACGCTGCCGACCACGCTCTCCTGCTGCCACCGAGCGCCTTCGGCCAGCTTGCCGTCGGCGGCCAGGCAGGCCAGCTTGGCGCTGGTGCCGGTGCCGCACGGCGAGCGGTCGTAGGCCTTGCCCGGGCACAGTACGAAACTCTGGCTGTCGGCGCCGGTGCGCGAAGGGCCGAACAGTTCGATATGGTCGATCAGCGCGCCGTCGTCGCCGGTGATGCCGGCCTGCGCCAGCGCCGCGCCCACCGCCACGCTGTAGCTGGTCAATGCCTCGACATTGGCCAGGCCGATATCGAGGCCATGGCCGTCGACCAGGAAGAACCAGTTGCCGCCGTAGGCGACGTCGCCGGTCACGGCGCCGTAACCCGGTACCTGCACCGTCACGGCCTGGCGCGTGCGGCGTGCCGGCACGTTCTCGATGGTGACGCTGCCGTCGTCGTGCAGCAGCGCCTCGACCACGCCGGCCGGCGTGTCGATGCGGTGGCGGCCGGCGCCGATGCGGCCCATGAAGGCCAGCGACGCCACCAGGCCGATGGCGCCGTGGCCGCACATGCCCAGGTAGCCGACGTTGTTGAAGAAGATGACGCCGGCCGCGCAGTCGGGCGCGTGCGGCTCGCACAGCAGGGCGCCCACCAGCACGTCCGAGCCGCGCGGTTCGCACACGACGGCCGTGCGGTACCGGTCGTGGTCCTGGCGGAAGCGGGCCAGGCGTTCGGCCAGCGGGCCGGCGCCCAGCGGCGGACCGCCGGCCGTAATCAGTCGGGTCGGCTCGCCGCCGGTGTGGGAATCGATAATCGAGATCAGTTTCATACCGGGATGGTAGGCGCGCCCGGCCCGGCTGTCTTGCACCGGCTGAGCACGATGAATGACGAAATCTGCATAACCGAAAAAACTGCCCGGGGCGGCGGCGATGCTGGCACAATCGTCCCCATGCACACCCTGACCCCCGATCCCGACGCCGACCGCGATCATGCCCTGGCCCGCCGCGCGGTAGCGGGCGCAATCGCCGATCCGTTCTTTGCCGAAGCGCTGTTCGATGCGCTGCCGGACGTGGTGTTTTTCGTCAAGGATGCGCAAGGGCGCTATGTCGTGGTCAACCAGACGCTGGTCCAGCGGTGCGGCCAGCGGCACAAGTCGGCGCTGCTCGGGCGCTCGGCCGACCAGTTGTTCAGGGCGCCGTTCGGCCAGAGTTTTCTGGCGCAGGACCTGGCGGTCCTGGCCGGCGGCAACGCTATCGAAGACCAGCTGGAACTGCACCTGTATCCGAGCCGCGATCCCGGCTGGTGCCTGACCCGCAAGACCGCGCTGCGCGATGCGGCCGGCCGCATCGTCGGCCTGACCGGCATTTCGCGCGACCTGGCCATGGCGGACAAGAAGAACCCTGCCTACCGCAAGGTGGCGGCAGCAGTGAACCTGATCCAGGAAGGGTATGGCGAGCCGTTGCCGCTGGCGGCGCTGGCGCGCACGGCGCACATGTCGGTGGCGCAGATCGAGCGGTATTTTCTGCGCATCTTCCAGCTCACGCCGCGCCAGCTGATCATCAAGACGCGGGTGGAAGCGGCGTCGCGCTTGCTGGCCGGGGACGCCAGCGTGGCGCAGATCGCGCAGGCATGCGGGTATGGCGACCATTCCGCGTTTACCCGCCAGTTCAAGGCGATCACGGGTTTTACGCCGAGCCAGTTCCGCCAGCTGTGAGGGGCAAGCAACGGCGCCAATTAAAGCGCGCCAACGAAAAAGCCGCTGGTTCTTGCGAACGGGCGGCTTTTGAAATTCTTGGTGGTGATAGATGGACTTGAACCATCGACCCCAGCATTATGAATGCTGTGCTCTAACCAACTGAGCTATATCACCTGCAACGCGAAGCATTATGAGGGTTGGGGCTTTTTCTGTCAACGCCGGCTGGCGATTTTTCTGAAAAAAGTGGCTTTCGCAGTGCGGGCGGAACTTCTGCCGCGCGCCAGTCGTCAAAAGATTGGCATATTGGTATGCTGGGGACTCGATATGGCGTTTCACACTGATCAATCAAGCGGGGGCTGTATGGCAACCAACATCTTTATCAACCTGCCGGTGCGCGATCTGCCGGCCTCGGTCCGGTTCTTCACCCATCTCGGCTATTCATTTAACCAGCACTACACCGACGACGGCGCCACCTGCATGATCGTGGCCGAGAACATCTTCGTCATGCTGCTCACCGAGCAGCGCTTTCGCACCTTCACGCCCAAGACCATCGCCGATGCGCGCACGTCCACCGAGGTGCTCGTGTGTTTGCAGGTGGCCTCGCGCGACGCCGTCACCACGCTGGTGAACAAGGCGATCGAGGCCGGCGGCAGCACGTTCAAGGAACCGCAGGACCACGGCTTCATGTACGGCCACGGCTTCCAGGACCTCGACGGCCATTTATGGGAAATCATTTATATGGATAAGGCGCCGCCCACGTCGTGAGCGGGCAGCGCAGGGCTCAGCCCAGGCGGTTCGCCACGTGCGCCAGGATCTCGGCCGCCGGATCGGCGCCCAGGCAATCGACGACCAAGCGCTCCGGCATCGACCGCAGCCACGTCAGCTGGCGCTTGGCCAGCTGGCGGGTGGCGATGATGCCGGTCTCGCGCATGGTCCGGTAGTCGATCGTGCCATCGAGGTATTCCCAGGCCTGGCGGTAGCCGACGCAGCGCATCGACGGCAGCCCCGGGTGCAGGTCGCCGCGCCGGCGCAGGCGCTGCGTTTCCGTGATCAGGTTGTCGTCCGCCTGGTCGTCGAGCATGATGTCGAAGCGGCGCTCGATGCGCCGGTGGAGCACGGCGCGGTCCGACGGCTCCAGCGCCAGCGGCAGCAGATCGAACGGCAGCGCGGTCTTTTCGCGCAGGGCCAGCAGTTCCGACATCGGCTTGCCGGCCAGCGTGCAGATTTCCAGCGCACGCTGGATGCGCTGGGCGTCCGCCGGCGCCAGGCGCGCTGCCGTTTCCGGGTCGAGCGCGGCCAGCCGCGCATGCATGGCGGGCCAGCCGATGCGGGCGGCGTCGTCTTCGAGCGCGGCGCGCAGCGCCGGATCGGCGCCAGGCAGGTCGTCGAGGCCGTCCGCCAGTCCCTTGAAGTACAACATGGTGCCGCCGACCAGCAGCGGCAGCTTGCCGCGCGCGACAATGTCGTCCACCAGCTGCAGGGTCGCGGTGCGGAACTGCGCCACCGAGTAAGCGTCGAGCGGGTCGATGATGTCGATCAGGTGGTGCGGGACGGCCGCCAGTTCGGCGCGGGTGGGCTTGGCGGTGCCGATGTCCATGCCGCGGTAGACGAGTGCCGAATCGACCGAGATGATCTCGGACGGAATGCGCGCGGCAATCGCCAGGGCGGACGCGGTCTTGCCCGACGCGGTCGGCCCCATGATGGCCACCGCCAGCGGCTTGCCGGTGATCCCGTCCATCATTGGCCCCGCAGGAACAGCTTGTCGAGTGCGCCGATTTCCACCTGCACCCAGGTGGGGCGGCCGTGGTTGCACTGGTCGGCGCGTTCGGTCTTTTCCATCTGGCGCAGCAGCGCATTCATTTCCTGGACCGACAGGATGCGGTTGGCGCGCACGGCCGTGTGGCAGGCGAGGGTGCCCAGCAGCTCGTTCTGGCGCTCGATCAGCACCCGCGAGCCGCCGAACTCGCGCACGTCGCGCAGCACGTCGCGCGCCAGCGTCTGGGCGTCGGCATTTTTCAGCAGCACCGGCACCGAGCGCACGGCCAGCGTGGTGGGCGAGAGCGCGGCAATGTCGAAGCCCAGTGCCTGCAAGGTCTCCTGGTGTTCGTGGGCGGTGCCCACTTCCACCGCATCGGCATAAAAGGTGACCGGAATGAGCAGCGGCTGCACCTGCATCGCTTCGCCGGCCACGCGGCTCTCGAGCGCATTTTTCAGCTGTTCGTACAGGATGCGCTCGTGGGCGGCGTGCATGTCCACCAGCACCAGGCCCTTGGCGTTCTGCGCCAGGATATAGATGCCGTGCAGCTGCGCCAGCGCGAAGCCGAGCGGGAATTCTTCCTGCGCCATGGCCGCAGCGGAAACGGTGAACGGGCTGCCCTGCGGCAGGGCCGCATCCGACTGCGCCGGTGGCGCGCGGTCGCCGTCCGCCCGGCCGCTGCCGCCGAACAGCGCACCATATTTTTCCGTGCTTTGCGCCACGCCGCCTTCGGGCTGGCCGTAGCGCTGGGCGCCGTAGCCGTAGCCGGCATTGGCGCCGGCGTCATTGCGGGCGCCGGATGCGTGACCAGACGCGGGACCGAACGGCGACGGCGAAAACGTCGGCGTGTAATCGGGCGCCAGCAGCGGGCCGAACGAAGTCTGCTCGCCGCGCCAGGCGGCGCTGGTCAGGGTGTCGGCAGCCGGCAGCGGCGACGGCACGCTGCCGTGGGCAGTGGCCGAGGTTTGCGCCAGCGCGCGCTGCACCGCGTGGAACACGAACTGGTGCACCGCGCGGCTGTCGCGGAAGCGCACCTCGATCTTGGACGGGTGGACGTTGACGTCCACCAGCGCCGGATCGAGTTCGAGCGCCAGCGCGTATGACGGAAAGCGGTCGCCGTGCAGCACGTCCTGGTAAGCGGCTTTGACGGCATGGACCAGCACCTTGTCGCGCACGAAGCGCCCGTTGACATAGAAGAACTGGCCATCGGCGCGCGCCTTGGACGCGGTGGGCAGGCCGGTGTAGCCGTGGATGCGCAGCCCGCCGGCCGTCTCGTCGATCGGCAGGCGCGCCTCGGCAAAGCTGTCGCCGAGGATTTGCGCGCTGCGGCGTGCCATGTCGCACACATTCCAGTGGTCGATGGTGCGGCCGTTGTGGGTGAGGCTGATCGAGACGTCGGGCCGGGCCAGCGCGATGCGGCGCACGACCTCGGCGCAGTGGCCGAATTCGGTCTGCTCCGATTTCAAGAATTTGCGGCGCGCGGGCGTGTTGAAGTACAGGTCGCGCACGTCGATGGTCGTGCCCGGGGCGCCGGACGACGGTGTCACCGTGCCCTGGTGCGAGCCGACCAGTTCCCAGGCATGCGGCGCGTCGGCCGTGCGCGAGGTGACGGTGACGGCCGCCACCGACGCGATCGAAGCCAGCGCCTCGCCGCGAAAGCCGAGCGTGCCCACGTTTTCCAGGTCGTGCAGCGACGCGATCTTGGACGTGGCATGACGCGCCAGCGCCAGCGGCATCTGCTCGGGCGGAATGCCGCGGCCGTTATCGGTGATGGCGATGCGTTTGACGCCGCCTTCCTCGAGCCGCACGCTGATCTGGGTGGCGCCGGCGTCGAGCGCGTTTTCCAGCAATTCCTTGACCACGGCGGACGGCCGCTCGACCACCTCGCCGGCGGCGATCTGGGAAATCAGCTGGTCGGGAAGAGCCTGGATCGGGCGCACTGCAGCAGCGTGGCGGGGGGCGGTATCGGGGGCATTCATGCCCCGATTATAACGTGCTGGCAGGGCCCGGGTCAGCAGCGCTTACGGCGCCGGATGCAGGCGCACCGGGATCGGCGCATTGCACAGCTCCACGTAGTTGGCCGCGTACTTGTTCCACGGCCCGCCGCGGTTGCGCTGCGCTTCGATGATGTCGCGGTAGATCGGCGCTTCGCTGCGCATCACTTCGAGCGGCACCCGTTCGGCTGCCGGCACATCGGCCGCCAGGCGCACGCGGGTGATCGGCATCTTCGCTTCGCTGGCGCCGTAGAAGCCCATCGCTTCGGCGCCGCGGGGCAGCGACGAGAGCAGCTCCATGCCCGACACCACGCGGCCGACGGCCGTGATGTTGCGGTCCAGGTGGCGCGGCGCGTGACCGGTGATCGCGTACAGCTGCGAGCCGTTGCCGCTGTCGGTGTCGGCATCGCGCGCCACGCCCACGGTGGCGTAGCAGTGCGCCACCCAGGTGGTGCCGGCCTTGGGATCGCGCCCGACCGGGAAGCCGTTGGAGTGGCCGATCTCGGGCGCATAGCCGTCGGCGTCGGGCTGACGGACGAAATGCTTGTCGAAGCGGGCAGGCACGGTGAATTCGCCCGGCACCTTGGCCTTGGCCGACCCCAGCGGGCGCGGATTTTTTTCATCGGGGTCGCCCCACTGCGCCACGTAGTTGTCCTGCGAGCGCATCATGGACAGGCCGTCGAAGTACCGTTCGCGCACCAGGGTCTTGATGTTGGCGACGTTTTGCGGCGCGAAGTCGGCGGCCAGTTCGATCACCACGCGGCCCACCGGCAAGTCCATGTACAGGGTGTTGTCGGGGTCGAGCGGGCGCCAGTCCTGCGCAGTCGATTGTTTGACCAGGTCCGCCACCGTGGGCTTGACCGGCAGGTCGGCAGCCAGCGCGGCGCCCGCCTGCACGGTGAGGGCCAGCGCCAGGGTTGCCGACCCGCATACGGCCGGGACGGTTGCGCGGGAGGTGAAACGATGACGCACGAACGGGGACAGCAGCATCCTGATCTCCTTAAGGCAAACCCGCTTGCGGCGGGGCTGCCGACGATTGTAGACTGCCATTGGTGGCCGAGGAAACTTGGACCGGCAGCGGTGGTGTATGATTCCGGCGCACACTTTACAGGAAGAATATGGATTTTATGCAATTCTTCGACATGCTGCTGCATGTCGATAAGTCATTGGCAGTGGTAATCCAACAGTACGGCACGCTGGTCTATGTGGTGTTGTTCGCAATTATTTTCTGCGAAACGGGCCTGGTGGTGCTGTTCTTCTTCCCCGGCGACAGCCTGCTGTTCATCGCTGGCGCCTTCTGCGCCACGGGCGACATGAATCTGCTGTTGCTCAACGTGCTGCTGGTGACCGCCGCCGTGGCCGGCAATACCCTCAATTACAAGATCGGCGGCGCCATCGGGCACCGCGTGTACACCCACGATTACGGCTGGCTCAACAAGGACGCCATGCGCCGCACCCACGACTTTTTCGACAAGCACGGCGGCAAGACCATCGTGCTGGCGCGCTTCGTGCCGGTGGTGCGCACGTTTGCGCCGCTGGTGGCCGGCGTCTCCGAGATGCCCCATGCGCGGTTTCAGCTGTACAACATCAGCGGTGCGCTGCTGTGGGTGGTCTCGCTGACCACGGCCGGTTACTTCTTCGGCAACATCCCGGTGGTCCGCGACCACCTGTCGGAAATCGTCATGGTGGCCATCGGCGTGGTGATGATTCCGATCCTGCTCGGTGGCGCCTGGCGGCTCGGGCGCCGCATGCTGCGGCTGTGAATGTGTCCTGATAGAAATTTTTCGCCGCGCCAGACCTCAAGTTTTTCCTCAATGCATCCGTAAACCAGGAGGTAATTGTTACTTCTGGAACCGTATGCGCCTGCTTTTCTCCCTGATCGCCTGTTGCTGCTGCGCCGCCGTGTCGGCCAACGACAAGCAGATCGATCCGCTGATTTCCCCCTCGTCCAGGACGCTCTTGCCGACGCAGGCGGGCGCACGCATGTACGGTGGCGCGGTAGGTCTGTCCACGACTGCGCCGCCGTCCAAGACGCCGGCCGGCAAGGAGGCGCCGGCCAAGGACAGCAAAGACAGCAAGGAGGCCAAGGAGACAAAGGAGACCAAGGACGCCAAGGAAGCACCGGCGGCCGGCCCGCGCAAAAGCGCCGAGGCGGCCGGCGACCCGGAAGCGGAACTGTCGGCCAAGATTGCCGCGCGCCTGGCCGCCATGCGCGCCACCCAGCAGGCGCGCGCTGCCGCAGCAACGGCCCATGCCAAAAAGGCTGCCGCCACCAAGGCGGCTGCCGCAGCGGTGCCACCGCCGCCCAAGGTCTACAGCAACGTCTGGTCTTACGAAGGCGAGACCGGCCCCGCCAACTGGGCCAGGATCAACCCGGCCTGGGCCAAGTGCGGCAGCGGCAACCGCCAGTCGCCGATCGATATCCGCGACGGCATGCGGGTCGATCTCGAACAGATCAATTTCGACTACCACCCGTCCTCGTTCAACGTCACCGACAGCGGCAAGACCGTGCAGGTGATGGTCGGGCGCGGCAATTTCCTCAGCGTCGGCAACCGGATGTATGAGCTGGTGCAGTTCCACTTCCACCGGCCGTCCGAGGAGCGCATCAACGGCAAGGGCTACGAGATGGTGGTGCACCTGGTGCACAAGGACGGCGAAGGCCGCATCGCCATGCTGGCGCTGCTGCTCGAGCGGGGCCGGGCGCAGCCGGCGATCCAGCAGGTGTGGAACAACCTGCCGCTGGAAAAGATGGAAACCATGGCGCCGGCCGAAACGCTCGACCCGATGGACCTGCTGCCGGCGCGGCGCGAGTATTACACCTTCATGGGATCGATGACCACGCCGCCGTGCGAAGAGAACGTGCTGTGGCTGGTGATGAAGGAACCGGTGCAGGCGTCGCCGGCGCAAATGGCTTTTTTCAGCCGCCTGTATCCGTACAATGCGCGGCCGGTGCAGCCCGGTTCGGGCCGCATCATCAAGGAATCGAACTAGCGCGGCGGCGCTGCGCCGGGCGCCCCAGCTCGCTGCCGGCCGCCGCGTGCTACACGCCGATGCGGTGCCTGCCGGTCCAGCTGGCGCCGGCGGCCAGCGGCTGCTGGTCCACCCGGGCCGGCTCGATGCAGACGAAGCGCTGGTACTCGTCGTCGGCCAGGTCCGGCAGGGCGGCGGCGTCGGCCTGGCCCGGATTCCATACCACCCATTCCGTAAAGCCCTGCTGCGACAGGTTGAACGTGGTGCTGGCCGTGTTGAGCATCAGCGACGGCGTGGCCTGGTACAGGCGGTCGTGCTTTTCGTTGAAGTGCAGCGCCGGGTAATCCTGGGTGCGGGTATTGAGCGCGTGGTCGGTGTAGGTCTGGTGCTGCAGGCCGCTGATGGAGGTGGCGTTGAGCTGGCCCACGTCGTAATAGGTGTGCAGCGCGACGCCGAACGGGAACGGCGCCGCGCCCGTGTTGCGCACGCCGAACGCGGCTTCGAGGGCGTTGCCGTGCAAGGTATAGCGCAAGGTCAGCGCAAACGGGTGCGGCCACGCCTGCGCGTGCTCCGGCGCCAGATCGTCCTGGTTCAGCACCAGCTCCACGAATGCGCTGCCGTTGTCGCCGCCGCTGTCGGCCAGGCGCCAGTGCGACACGCGCGCAAAGCCATGGCGCAGGCCGGGGCCGCGGACATTAAACTGCGGGAAGATCACCGGCACGCCGCCGCGGATGGCCTTGCTGCCGTCGAGCGGGGTCTGGCGGCTGACGAACAGGCGCTCCACGCCGTCGCCGGTGGTCCACGACAGCAGGTGGGCGCCGAACAGCGATACCGTGGCCCGGGCACCGTCGGGCGCGGTGATCTGTACTGCGGGCAGGGCGCCAAATTGCGTCATCGTTGCTACGGCCATAGGGATTCCATGTAAGAGGTGGGGCTGCGCGCAGGTGGTGTGAGTCCCGGGCGAGGTTCAGGTAAGCCGATTGCGCGCCAGCGGCGGATTGCGCGCGAAGTAGCTGCGGATGCCCTTGACGATGGCGTCGGCCAGCTGGTTCTGGTAATTCTCGTCGCGCAGGCGGGCTTCTTCTTCCGGGTTCGAGATGAACGCGGTTTCGATCAGGATCGACGGAATGTCGGGCGCCTTCAGTACCGCGAAGCCGGCCTGCTCGACCGAACCCTTGTGCAGGCGGTTGATGCCGCCGATTTCGGCCAGCACCGACTTGCCCAGCTTGAGGCTGTCGTTGATCTGCGCGGTGGTGGACAGGTCGAGCAGCACGCTGGCCAGTTGCCGGTCGTGCGAGCGGACGTTGACGCCGCCGATGGTGTCGGCCTCGTTTTCCTTATCGGCCAGCCAGCGCGCGGCCGACGAGCTGGCGCCTTTTTCCGACAGCGCGAACACCGACGAGCCGCGCGCGGTGGGCTGGACGAAGGCGTCCGCATGAATCGACACGAACAGGTCGGCCTGCACCTTGCGCGCCTTGTCCACGCGCTTGCCGAGCGGGACGAAGTAGTCGCCGTCGCGCGTGAGCATCACGCGCAGGTTGGGAATCGCTTCGAGCTTGCCCTTGAGACGCTTGGCGATCGCCAGCACGATGTCCTTCTCGCGGCTGCCGTTGCTGCCCGAGGCGCCCGGGTCTTCGCCGCCGTGGCCGGGATCGAGCGCGATGGTGATGATGCGATCGAGCTTGTCTCCCTTGTCCCCTTTGCCGCCCTTGGCCGCCGGGCGGGTCTGCGCTTCGGCGGTCCTGGCCTGCTCGCGCAGCTCGGCGCGCGGCTCGGCGCGGATGTCGGGCTTGAGCGCCTCGAGCTGGGCCTGCGGGGTCGGCTGCACGGCGATCGGCGGCTGGGTCGGCGCGGGCGCACCGCCGGCAGCGGCCTGCTTGTCGCTGGTGGTCCAGTTGCCCTGTTCGATCATGGCGGCAATCGGATCGACTTCCTTGACCGGATACAGGTCGAAGATCAGGCGGTGCTTGTACGAACCGGCCGGCGCCAGCGTAAACACCTGCGGCTTGATTTCTTCCTTGAGGTCGAACACCAGGCGCACCACGTTGGGCCGGTTCTGGCCCACGCGCACCTGCTTGATGTACGGGTCGTTGGACTGGATCTTGGCAACCAGGCCCTTGAGCGTGGGGTTCAGTTCCAGCCCCTCGATATCGACCACCATGCGGTCCGGGTTGCTGACCATGAAATGGGTGGTCTTGAGTTCGGTGTCGTTTTCCAGCGTGACGCGCGTGTAGTCGTCGGCCGGCCACACGCGCACGGCCAGGATTTGCGCGGCGTACGCGGGCAGCGGCGCGCACACCGACAGCAGCAGCGTGGCGCCGGCCTTGAGGACGGTGCGGCGCTGGCGCATCTCCGGAGTGGGAGCGAGCGGATCGCTCACAGCTTGGGGGCGAATTTGAGGCGTTGAAGGCATGAGGTACCCAAGGCGGTAGACGCCTGCAATTCTACATCACGACCGGCGCCGGCCACGGTCAGGTACACGTCGATATCGGCAGGCGGCAGCACGCCTGCGGCCTTTTCCGGCCACTCGACGATGCAGATGTTGTCACCATTAAAATCTTCGCGAAAGCCGGCGTCGAGAAATTCTTCGGCGCTGCCCAGGCGGTACAGGTCGAAGTGGATCACGCCCACGGCGCGCCCGTCCAGCTGCACCCGGTACGGTTCCGACAGCGTGTAGGTCGGGCTCTTGACGGTGCCGACATGGCCGGCCGCGTGTAGCAGGGCGCGGGTGAGCGCAGTCTTTCCGGCGCCCAGGTCGCCGTGCAGATAGAGCGTGAGGCCTGGCGCCAGCGCCCGCGACAACGCCGCGCCCAGGGCCAGCGTGGCGGCTTCCTCGGCGAGGTGGGTCTTGAAGTGGGCGTGTTGGGCGGACGACATCTGGGCTTCCATCTGGGCTTCCATCTCCTGCATCGAATAAAATGTAACCCGGCGGCGGGTCTGGCACCAGCCATTGTAACCGCCAGCGTCACCGATTGTATCCACTATAGCCCGAGCCGATGTCCCTGTCCGAATCCGATTTAGCGCAACTGGCGCAGCGCATCAAGCGCTGGGGCGTGGAGCTGGGCTTTGCCGAGATCCGCATCACCGACATCGACCTGTCCCACGCGGAGCCGGGCCTGCAGGCGTGGCTGGACGCCGGCATGCACGGCGAAATGGACTACATGGCCAGCCACGGCATGCTGCGCGCGCGCCCGGCCGAGCTGGTGCCGGGCACGGTGCGGGTGATCAGCGCGCGCATGAACTACCTGCCCCGGGACACGCCGCCCGACTGGCGCGCACGCGAAGCGCAGCGCCTGCGCGACCCCGGCGCGGCCGTGATCTCGGTGTATGCGCGCGGACGCGATTATCACAAGGTGCTGCGCGCGCGCCTGCAGCAGCTGGCCGACAGGGTGAAAGCCGAGATCGGCGACTTCGGCTACCGGGTATTTACCGATTCGGCGCCGCTGATGGAATTGCCGCTGGCCGAAAAGGCGGGCCTGGGCTGGCGCGGCAAGCACACGCTGCTTCTGAGCCGCACGGCCGGCTCGATGTTTTTCATGGGCGAGTTCCTGGTCGACCTGGCGTTGCCGGTCGATGCGCCCACCAGCGGCCACTGCGGCCAGTGCAGCGCCTGCATCACGACCTGTCCCACGCAAGCGATCCTGGGACCGGGCCGGCTCGATGCGCGGCGCTGCATCTCGTATCTGACCATCGAACTGAAAAACGCCATCCCGCCGGCGCTGCGCCCACTGATCGGCAACCGCGTGTACGGCTGCGACGACTGCCAGACGGCCTGCCCGTGGAACAAGTTCGCCGAGCGCGCGGTGCTGCCCGACTTCGACCAGCGCCACGGCCTGGGCGACGCGTCGATGATCGCGCTGTTCGGCTGGAGCGCCGAGGAGTTCAACCGCAAGATGGAAGGCAGTCCGATCCGCCGCATCGGCCACGAGCGCTGGCTGCGCAACCTGGCCGTGGGCCTCGGTAACGCGGCGGCGGCCGGCGCCCGCGGCGACGCGGCCATCGTGGCGGCGCTGCAGGCGCGGCTGGACGATCCGTCGCCGCTGGTGCGCGAACACGTGGCCTGGGCGCTGGCCTGCCACGCCGGCGACGCCGCTATTTGAGCAGACCTGCCAGCTCGACGGCGGTCTTGACCTGCATCTTGTCGAAGATGTGCGCGCGGTGCACTTCCACCGTGCGCATGCTGATGCCCAGTTCGTCGGCCACCACCTTGTTCATCTTGCCGGCCAAAATCAGGTCCAGCACCTCGCGCTCGCGCGTGGACAGCGTGGCCAGGCGCGCATGCACGGCCGCCATGGCGCCGGCCTGGCGCGAGTTGGCCAGGCCTTCCTGCACCCGGTCCATCAGCTCGTTGTCGTTGAACGGTTTTTCGAAAAAGTCGAAGGCGCCGCGTTTGAGCGTATCGACCGCCATCGGCACGTCGCCGTGGCCGGTGAGGAAGATCACCGGCATGCGCTGGGTCAGCTGGCGCGCGGCCAGGTGGTCGAAGGCGGCCACGCCGTTCATGTCGGGCATGCGCACGTCGAGCAGCACGCAGTCGCCGTCGGGATCGAAATCGCCGCTGTCGACCTGCTGCAGGAATTGCAGGGCGCCCTCGTAGGCGCGCGCGGCGATGCCGCGTGAGGTGGCCAGCCAGGTCAGCGCGTCGCGTACGACCGCTTCGTCATCGACGATATGCAGCATGTGTTCAAGTCTCCTGTGTCGCCGCCGCCGGCGCTGCCGGCAATACGAATGTGAATATGGTGCCGCCCTGCGGATTGGGGCTGTAAGTGAGCGCGCCGCCATGGAATTCTATCGCAGTGCGGCAGATGTTGAGCCCCATGCCCATGCCTTCGGACTTGGTCGAGAAAAACGGCGAGAACAGACGCTGCGCCACGTCGTCCGCAATACCGTGCCCGTGGTCGATCACGGCCACGCTGACCTGGTTGGCCGGCGCATCGTACGAGGCTTTCAGGATCAGCACGCGCTGGTGCGGCGCGGCGTCCTGCATGGCGTCGATGGCGTTGCGGGTGAGGTTGAGCAGCACCTGCTCGATCATCACGTGGTCGGCCAGCACCGGCGGCAGGCCGGGCGGCAGCTCGGTCTGGAACGTGACATGGCGCTGGCGCGCCTGCAACTCGATCAGGGTGCGGATGCCGTCGAGCAGTGCGGGCAGCGCCACGGCCTGGCGCTGCGGCGCGCGTTTTTTGACGAAACCGTGCACGCTGCGGATGATCTGGCCGGCGCGCTGGGCCTGGGCGCTGGCCTGCTCCAGCGCCGGTTTCAGCAAGGCGCCGTCGACCGGCTTGCCCTCGCCGGCGGCCCGCGCCAGCACATTCAGGGCGCCCGTGGTGTAGCTGGAAATGGCGGCCAGCGGCTGATTGAGTTCGTGCGCCAGCATCGACGCCAGTTCGCCCATGGTCGCCAGCCGCGCGCTCGACTGCAGTTTTTCTTCCTGCTGGCGATTCAGTTCTTCGACCCGCTTGCGGTCCGAGATGTCGAGGATGGAGCCCATCCAGCCGGTTTGCCGGCCCAGGTTGTCCACCAGCGGCGCCTCGAACACCAGCACCGGCACCTGCTCGCCGCTGGGGCGCTGGAAGATGGTCTCGAACTGCGGCGTGGCCTTGCCGGCCAGGACCGAGGCAAAGCGGCTCTGGTATTCCTCCAGCGCCTCCGGCGCCCAGTACGGCATGGGCGGCAGCCGGCCCACGATCTGTTCGGCCGGATAGCCGACCATCTCGCAGAACGCCGGATTGACATAGGTGATCCGTCCTTCGAGGTCGCGCGCGCGCAGGCCTGTCACCAGCGAGTTTTCCATCGCCGTGCGGAACGACACCTGCTGGCGCAGCGCGCCTTCGGCCGCCAGCCGTTTCGAGATATGGCCCCACAACGCCACCAGACTCCAGAGCAGGCCGAGCGACAGCACCACCACCGAGCCGACCAGCAGGTTGGGCAGCAGCTTCGGTGCGCTTTTGACGCTGTCGGTCACCAGCCGCACCGAGGCGCCGGGCAGGTCGAGCGCGCGCTTGTGGGTGTACACGCCGTGGCCGGGCCCGGCCGCCGCGCGCCGCGCCAGCATCTTGTCGTCGCGGTCCACCAGCGTCACCTGGTTGTCCTGCGCGAACCACCACGGCACCATTTCGTCGAGCAGGGCGCTGGTGCGGTAGGTGGCCACCAGGTCGCCCAGGTACTCGCTGCCGCGGTACAGCGGCACGTGGTAGTCCATCAGCACCTCGGTGGGATCGGCGGTGGGGTCGCCGGGACGCGCTTCGGGCTGGGTGTACATGGCGCTGCGGGTCTTGCGCGTCAGTTCCATGGTCGCCTGCGAGGCCGGCGACAGCGGCACGGCGGCCGGCTGGGCGTCGCTGGTGGCCAGCAGGTGGCCGTCCGGGCGCAGCCAGAATACGCGCAGCAGCTCGTTGCCGTTTTTCAGGATGCGCGTCAGCCGGTCGTGCAGCTGGTCGTGCTGCACGCGCGCGCCGGTGATTTCCTGCGCCAACTGGCGCAGGCTTTCCTCGTCGCGCGCCATCTGGAAGCGGATCGTCTGTTCCACCCACAGGGTGTCGGCAATCAGCTGTTCCTGCCGTTCGTTGCTCTCCATCTGGCGCGCCTGCCATGGCAGCCACAGCAGGATCGCCAGGAAGAACAGCACCAGCAGGATCGGCAGCAGCCAGCGCAGCGTGGTGCTCCGTTGCGAGCGGGGCACTGCGAACGGGGAGGCCGTGGTGGGGGGGACTGCGTTCATGAAATTCGGTGAGGGTGGCGGGGTCTGAATAAAATGGCAAAAATTAGCTTTGTCCCCGGGAATCGGTCACACTAACGCGCAAGTGTATCGTTATTCTCTGGAGAAACCATGAATTTGCGCCGCGTCCTGGTGGTCGTGTCCGCCGCTGTTGCATTCAGCGCAGCGCTGGGTCCGAATGCAGCTGCCCAGGCTCCCATCGTCATCAAGTTCAGCCACGTGGTGGCGCCCGAAACGCCGAAGGGGCAGGCAGCGCTGCGCTTCAAGCTGCTGGCCGAACGCGCTACTGGCGGCCGGGTCAAGGTCGAAGTGTATCCGAACAGCCAGCTGTACAAGGATAAAGAAGAGCTCGAAGCGCTGCAGCTCGGTGCGGTGCAGATGCTGGCGCCGTCGCTGGCCAAGTTCGGTCCGCTGGGCGTGAAGGAATTCGAGGCGTTCGACCTGCCGTACATCTTCCCGTCCAAGGCCATGCTCAACAGCGTGACCGAAGGCCCGATCGGCCGCAGCCTGCTGAAAAAGCTCGAATCGAAAGGGATCACCGGGTTGGCGTTCTGGGACAACGGCTTCAAGGTCATGTCGGCCAACAAGCCGCTGCGCCGGCCGGCCGATTTCAAGGATCTGCGCATGCGCATACAGTCGTCCAACGTGCTCGACGCCCAGATGCGCGCGCTCGGCGCCAGCCCGCAGGTGCTGGCGTTTTCCGATGTGTACCAGGCGCTGCAGACCGGCGTGGTGGAGGGCACGGAAAATACGCCGTCGAACCTGTACACCCAGAAGATGAACGAGGTGCAGAAGTACGTGACCGTTTCGAATCACGGCTACTTGGGCTATGCGGTCATCGTCAACAAGAAATTCTGGGACGGCTTGCCCACCGATATACGCCGCGCGCTCGACGGCGCCATGCAGGAAGCGACCGTGTACGAAAAGACCATCGCCCAGCGCGACAACGACGCTGCCCTGGCAGCAATCCGCAAGACCGGCAAGACCGAAGTGATCACGCTGACGCCGCAGGAACAGGCCGAGTGGCGCGCCGCCATGGTGCCGGTGCAGCGGGCCATGCAGACGCGCATCGGCAAGGACCTGATTTTGTCGATCAACCGGGAAGCTGCGCGCGAAGCGGCCGCCCAGGCGCCCACTGCCGCCAGACGCTAGATTGTTGCGGTTCAGTCAAAAAAATTGGCACATTTGAGCTATATCAAATGCATACCATAAAATTAGTCACTCTTCAGGGAATTCACTTTACTCTTGAACTATCGGCGCGAGGTTGCCATAAAAAAACTGTATTGCGGAGATAAAGATACGTTATGATGGCTCCGCTCTCAGGGATTGCGCATAAGTTTATGCAAACCTTGCACCAGAGCCCCGAATAGTCAGTGGGGAGTGTAGATAGAATCGGTGATCGAAAACCGGCGATAGATTGAGGAGACACACGTTTTACAGAATGTCGTTGCTTAGCCTCTGCAAGCCGCCACCAGCGTGGCACTGCGCAGACCATCAGGCGGGTAAATGACCGGAAACGTGAAGCAGGATTTGAAAACGCACCTTCGGGTGCGTTTTTTTTCGCCTGCGCCCTTTACAATGCCGGGTGGGCTCGTCGTTGCTGTAGCAAATGCGCAACATCATGGTGCATGAACACCATGTTGAGCGACCCTTTTTGGTGCATACGGAAAAGAAAACTGTGACGAAAATACCACAATTGCATGAAAATTTTTCTGCCGTGCTGGCGCTGCCATTCGGCAAACTGGGCCTGCGCACCGTCGCGGAGCAGATCACCGAGCTGTGCTACCTGCCGCCCCATGTTGAGGCAAAGGCGCCGACCGATGCCCCCGGCCGCCTGGCGGCCGAGCAGTTGCAGCGTTACTGCGAGGATCCGTCGTTTGTCTTCGACCTGCCGCTGCGCCCGGCAGGTACCGACTTCCAGCGCAAGGTGTGGGAGGCGATCCGGTCCATTCCCGCCGGCAGCATGCGCACCTATGGCGAGCTGGCCAAACACGTCGGCTCGGCGCCGCGTGCGGTGGGCCAAGCCTGCGGCGCCAACTGGTTTCCGGTGGTGACACCGTGCCACCGCGTGACTGCCGCCAGCGGCCTGGGCGGCTTTTCCAACAGCGACGACCCGAATGGCTACCTGCTCGGCATCAAGCGCTGGCTGCTGGCCCATGAAGGATCGAGTGAATACGCATGGCAACAGACAACGCTGATCTGATCGACGAGTTCTGCGACACGCTGTGGCTCGAGGACGGGTTGTCGAAGAACACGCTCGACGCCTACCGCCGCGACCTGCGCCTGTTTGCCACCTGGCTGCAGACGCAGCGTCCCGGCGTGGCCGGCCTGCTGGCGGTGGCCAGCTACGATATCGCGGCGTATCTGGCGGCGCGCCATGCCGACAGCGGCAAGGCGACATCGTCGAACCGCCGGCTGTCGGTAATCAAGCGGTTTTACCAGATGCTGGTGCAGCGGCGCCGCCTGACCGACGACCCCAGCCTCCAGCTGGCGTCCGCCAAGCAGCCGCAACGCTTCGTCCACACCTTGAGCGAAATTCAAGTGGAGGCGCTGCTCGAGGCGCCCGACCTGACCACGCCGCTGGGCCTGCGCGACCGCACCATGCTGGAACTGATGTATGCAAGCGGCCTGCGCGTGTCCGAGCTGGTCGACCTGAAAATGCTCGAGCTGGGCATGAACGACGGCGTGCTGCGCATCACCGGCAAAGGCGCCAAGACGCGGCTGGTGCCGTTCGGCCAGCAGGCGCGCGTCTGGATCGAACGCTACGTGCAGGAGGCGCGCGGCGTGATCCTCAACGGCCAGGTCGACGACGCGCTGTTCGTCACCGGGCGCGGTGGCGCCATGACGCGGCAGATGTTCTGGGTATTGATCAAGAAGCATGCGCTCAGGGCGGGCATCACCGTGCCGCTGTCGCCGCACACCTTGCGTCACGCATTTGCCACCCACCTGCTCAACCACGGCGCCGACCTGCGCGTGGTGCAGCTGTTGCTCGGCCATTCAGACATTTCCACCACACAGATCTATACCCACGTTGCCCGTGAGCGGCTCAAGGTGCTGCATGCGGCGCATCATCCTCGCGGTTGAATTACTTGCGTTCGGCGCCAGTGCGTCATAATGTGCTCAGTCCAATCACCAGCAGAGGTAGCAAATGGCAAAGACAAACTTCGCATACGAAAAGCGCCAGCGGGAACTGGAAAAGAAAAAGAAGGCCGATGAAAAGGCGCGCCGCAAGGCCGAGCTGAAGAACGCCGGCCAGGATGGCGCAAGCGAAGCAGGGGGCGAGGACGGCGGCGAGGCGGCGCACGACGCCGACAGCGGCACCGGCGCCTGATACCGGCAGCCGGCGCACAAACCGAGGGCGGTACCGATGCTCACACCGGCAGCATCGGTACCAGCATGGACCTGAAACCGGCGGCTGCGCCGTCGTTGACACCGTGAGCGGGGCCCACACCGGTCCCGGTCCCAACACCGGCGGGGACCCCAGAACCGGGGCGATCCCAACACCGGCGGCGACCTGTGAGCCGGCAGCGACCCCTTGAACCGGCGGGGATTCCTAAACTGGTAGCAACTTTTCCGCGTCCGGGTCCGCACCGCAAAGCATCGCCACCGCGTCGCAACGACCATTGCCGCACCTGAACGGCGCGGCGCCCGCAAGGCCTTGCACCGCGCCATGCTTTCCATCGACCAACTGACGGGCCGCCGCCGGGCGCCCTGGCACGATTGAGGCAGGTCAAACCCGGCAGTTTGAGGTAACGCAAGAATGGCGTACGCCCGGCAGGGTGGCTTTCGAAAGGTGACCCATGTGGCCGGATCTGGCGCTGTTCCAGCACACCAGCGACGCGCTGGCCGTGATCGACGGCGACCGCTTCGTCGACGTCAATCCGGGCGCGCTGCGCATGTTCGGCTGCGGCGCGCCGGACCACATGCTCGGTTACCGCCTCGCCGATTTTTCACCGCTGCAGCAGGTGCGCGGCGTGCTGTCGGCGCCCACGCTGGCCGCCCTGGCGTGGCGCGCGCGCCAGCTCGGCAACCAGCGCTTCGACTGGCGCTGCGTGGGCCGCACCGGCCGCCAGTTCTGGATCGATGTGCTGTTGACGCGCGTGCCGCACGAGGGCCGGCACCTGCTGTGCGCAGCCATGCGCGAGATCACCGCGCGCCACGACGAGCAGGTGGCGATCTACCTGGCGCTGATGGCCACCATCGCGGCGCGCAGCGCCATGCCCGGTTAGGCGGCAGCCGTCTCCCCGACCGGATACAGCCGCAAGCGCGCCAGCACCTGCCCGTGGTCCGAGGCTTCCGGCTTGTCCTGCAGCAGGTGGTCGTTCAGGTAGGTCACATCGAGCACCTCGCCCACCGCGTTCGGTGACGCTGGGTTGAATTCTTCCGACACCAGCACGTGGTCGATGGTGGTGTAATGGCCTTCGTGGATATGGGTGTAGCCGACATGGCGCAGGCGGTCGCGCCCGAGCTGGATCTGGTTGCTGTCGAACAGCCTTCCGCCCAGTTCCTCGCCGGCCACGCCGGTGCAGCCGGACCCCATCACGATGGTGGTGGTGACGGCGTCGATGGTGTCGTTGAAGTCGCCGAGGATGATGCGCGGCCGGCGGCCGTTGCGGTCCATGGCCGACAGCAGCGCGCGCAGCGCGACCGCCTCGGCGCCGCGCCGGATCAGCGAGCGCAGGCTGGCCTGGGCGTACAGCAGCGAGTTGTCCGTGCTGGCGCGGCTACCCTCGCGGTCGCGACTATCGCGACTATCGCGACCATCGTGGCCATCGTGGCGGACTTCATGGCGAAAGTCGGGCCGCTTCGATTTCAGGTGGATCACCAGCACGTCGATGATGCGCTGGTCCGGCAGCAGCACCTGGGCGTGCAGCGGCGCCCGCGCAAACCGGTCGAGATCGGCGTGTCCGTCGGGCAGGCTGGCGCCGTCGGGAAACACCATGTAGGCGGTGGCGGGGCCGGCCAGCGGCAGGCGCGAGATCAGCGCCACCTGCGGCGTCAGGCGCGGCGCGCCGGTGACCGGATCGGGCGCGGGATCGAAGCCGCACAGCGTGGCGTCGCGGTAGCGGCGGCTGTGGGCCAGCACGTCGCCCAGCGCGGCCATCGAAAAAATCTCCTGCAGGCCGATCACATCGGCATCGAGCTGGTCGAGCTGCTGCGCGGTCCACAGGACCTTGGCCGCGTACTCGTCCGCCGTGAGCGGCGCCAGATTGTCGTACAATTTCGCCCCGGGCCGGGAAAGATTGCAAACGTTGAAAGTGGCAAAGCGGATTTCCTGCGGCATAATAAGAAACTCCCAGTCGAACTTGTACACAACGACGCAAAAACAGCGTATCACGCATGGCTAAAAAAGAGCACATCTCAGAGACCCCGGCCACCCAGCTGCTGCGCAGGCACAAGGTGCCGTTCTCCGAACACCCGTACGACTACGAAGACCATGGCGGCACCAGCGTGTCGTCGCGCGAACTGGGCGTGGACGAGCACCACGTGGTCAAGACGCTGGTCATGCAGGACGAAGCGGCCAGGCCGATGATCGTGCTGATGCACGGCGACCGCAAGGTCTCGACCAAGAACCTGGCGCGCGGCATCGGCTGCAAGTCGGTCGAACCGTGCAAGCCCGAGGTGGCCACGCGCCACAGCGGTTACCAGATCGGCGGCACGTCGCCGTTCGGCACCCGCAAGGCCATGCCCGTGTATGTCGAGGATAGCATCCTGGCGCTGGAAACGATTTATATCAATGGCGGGCGGCGCGGCTACCTGGTAGGCATTGCGCCGCAGGTGCTGACCGAGCTGCTGCAGGCGACCCCGGTCCACTGCGCACTGGCCGAATGACACAGCGCGGTGTATAGTCCGCGTCCCCCGGCGGGACGCTATCAACAGAGGAAACAATGAATACAGTTTGGATGACCGTGGCCGCATACCTGATCGGCTCGATCTCGTTTGCCGTCATTACCAGCCGCTTGTTCGGCATCGCCGACCCGCGCACCTATGGCTCGAAAAATCCGGGCGCCACCAATGTATTGCGTAGCGGTAACAAAGCAGCAGCCATCGTGACCCTGCTCGGCGACGGCGCCAAGGGCTGGCTGGCCGTGTGGCTGGCGATCCGCTTCCAGCAGCCGTTGCAAGTGGGCGACGCCACCATCGCCCTGGTGGCGATCGCGGTCTTCCTGGGGCACCTGTGGCCGGTGTTCTTCCGCTTCGTGGGCGGCAAGGGCGTGGCCACGGCGCTCGGTGTGCTGCTCGGCCTCGATCCGTGGCTGGGCCTGGCCACGCTGGCGACCTGGCTGCTGGTGGCGTTCGCGTTCCGTTATTCGTCGCTGGCGGCGCTGGTGGCTGCCGTGTTCGCGCCGTTTTATTATGGTTTCCTGTTCGGCCTGGAGCCGCAGCTGCTGGCCGTGTTCGTCATGAGCGGCTTGCTGATCTTCCGTCACAGCAAAAACATCGGCAACCTGATGAGCGGCAAGGAAAGCCGGATCGGCAGCAAGAGCCAGGCTGCGGCCAAGGCGGCGAAATAATCGTCGCCCATGGCAGAAATTGCAGATCGGCGCTTGATTCCTTCGACGACAGCCCCATCTGCAGCCAATCATGTTTTGCAAAGGTCACGCCATGTCCACTCCGATCAAGATCGATTTCGTTTCCGACGTCTCCTGCCCCTGGTGCGCCATCGGCCTGAAGTCGCTGCAGCAGGCTGTCGAGAATATCGGCGACGCCGCGCAGATCGACCTGCACTTTCAGCCGTTCGAACTCAATCCCAAGATGGGCCCGGAGGGCCAGGATATCGGCGAGCACCTGAGCGAAAAATACGGCTCGTCGCCCGAGCAGCAGGAGCAGGCGCGCGCCATGATCCGCTCGCGCGGCGCCGAGGTCGGCTTCGAGTTCGCCATGGACAAGCGCGGCCGCATTTATAACACCTTCGACGCCCACCGTCTGCTGCACTGGGCGGGCCTGGAAGGCAAGCAGACCGAACTGAAGCTGGCGCTGCTGGGTGCCTACTTTACCGATGGCGAAGACCCGAGCTCGCACGAGGTGCTGGCCCGCGTGGCTGCCGGCGTGGGCCTGGACCGCGCCGCCGCGCTGGCGGTGCTCGAGTCCGACCAGTATGCGGAGGAAGTGCGCGAGCGAGAGCAATTCTTCCAGCGCCACGGCATCAACTCGGTGCCGGCCGTGATCGTCAACGAGCAGTACCTGATTTCCGGCGGCCAGCCCGCTGCCGTGTTCGAGCGCGCGCTGCGCGAAATCATGGCCAAGACCTGATGGCAAACGGCTAATATCGGCGCAAGTCTCATCCCCGGGGTACGGTTTTTGCTTTACACTGTCGCCTACGCCGATCCCGAGGATATCCATGCAGGCCGCCGAACACGTCACGCCGCCCGTCGCCGCCCGCCCGATGACTGACAACTTCCGTCTCGCGGCGCTGCATCGCTACCACATCCTCGACTCTCCCGCCTGCGACGACTTCAGCTTTCTCACCGAGCTGGCGGCGCGCCTGTGCAATATGCCGTATGCCTGCGTGTCCCTGGTCGATGCCGACCGCGTGTGGGTGAAAGCCGCCACCGGCATGCAGCTCGACCAGCTGCCGCGCCACGACAGCTACAGTTCGCTGGTCGTGCTGGGCGCAGCCAACCTGGAAATTCCCGACCTCGCGTGCGATCCGCGGACCGCCCACATGGCGCTGACCGTCACGGCGCCGTTCATGCGCTACTACAGCGGGGTGGCGCTGGTGTCGTCCGACGGGTTCGCGATCGGCACGCTGTGCGTGCTCGATACCAAGCCCGGCTGCCTCGACGATGCACAGCGCGCCACGCTGGTCGGGCTGGCGCGGCAGGTGATGGCGCTGATCGAACTGCGCGCCAGCGAAAAGACGCTGAGCGCCACCGCGCGCGAACTCGAGCAACTGGCCACCACCGACGAGCTGACCGGCCTGCACAACCGCCGCTCGCTGCTGCACCGCCTGCGCTTCGAGATCGCGCGTGCGCGCCGGTTCCGCGTGCCGGTATCGGCGGTGATGGTCGATCTCGACTACTTCAAGCGCATCAACGACGACTTCGGCCACGCCGACGGCGACCGGGTGCTGGCTGCCGTCGGCCGGCTGGTGCGCGAGCACGTGCGGGCGGTCGATATCGCCGGTCGTTACGGCGGCGAGGAATTGTGCCTGATCCTGCCCAATACCTCGCTCGAGGGGGCGCTGCACTTTGCCGAGTCGCTGCGATTGCGCATTGCCGCACAGACCCACGAGATCGGCTCGGGCACGCTGACCATCACGGCCAGCCTGGGCGTGGGGACCGTCGATCATTTCGACGCAGCCGATGCCGAAAGCCTGCTGCGCCAGGCCGACGCCGCGCTGTACCGCGCCAAGCGCGGCGGTCGCAACCGGGTCGAAGGACCTGCCACCGAGCGTCACCCATGAAAGGAATCGCCATGCCTACCGCCACCCTGAACGGCGTCGTCATCGCCCAGGCGAGCGACGATGATGTCGTCATCGTCGAGAACAACGTCTATTTTCCGCGCCAGGCGGTCAACCCCGCCTATTTGCAACCGAGCAGCCATCACTCGCACTGCCCCTGGAAGGGCGAGGCCAGCTACTACACGGTGACGGCCGGCGGCGCGACCAGCGAAAACGCCGCCTGGTACTACCCGGCGCCGTTCGAGGCAGCCAAGGACATCACCGACCGCATCGCCTTCTGGCGCGGCGTGCAGGTGCAGCGCTAGGCGCCGGCTGGAGCGCTGACCGGAGTCCATGGATAACCTCACCCACAGCATCATCGGCCTCGGCGCCGGCGAGTTATTGCACCGCAGCCTGCCGCGCGAAGCGCAGGAGGGCGCGCAGCGCGTGCGCCACCGGCTGCTGCTGGTGGCGTGTGCACTGGCCAGCAATTTCCCCGACCTCGACCTGGTGCTGAACAATCTGTTGCCGGCGCCGCTGGGTTACCTGCTGCACCACCGGGGCCATACCCATACGGCGCTGCTGGCGATCCCGCAGGCGCTGCTGCTGGCGGCGCTGATCTGGCTGCTGTGGCCGTCGGCGCGGGCGCTGCTCAAGGTCAGCCGGAGCGCGCGCCTGGGGCTGGCGGTCAGCATCGCGGTCGGCTTTGCCCTGCACCTGGCCATGGATTTCACCAATTCCTACGGCGTCCATCCGTGGTATCCGTTCGACGGGCGCTGGGTGTACGGCGACATGGTGTTCATCGTCGAGCCGCTGTTCTGGGTGGCGATCGGGGTGCCGCTGGCGCTGATCCTGCGCGGGCGCACGGCCCGCTTGCTGGCGCTGGGCGCCTTGCTGGCGGTGCTGGTGGGGTTTGCAGTCAAGGGTTACCTGGGCTGGATTGCGCTGGCGATCCTGCTCAAGGTGGCGGTGCTGTGCGGCGCCGTGCAGACGCGTTCCGGGCGCGACGGCCGCGCCGGCGTGGCGCTCGGACTGCTGGTGGGGGCCGGTTTCATCGCGGTGCAGGGGGTGGCGTCGCAGCTGGGCAGGGCGCAGATCACCACCGCGCTGCACCGGATCGATCCGGCTGCCACCGTGCTGGACGTGGCGATGACGGCATTTCCGTCGCAACCGCTGTGCTGGGCCTATGTGAGTGTCGAAAACGACGAGGCCGCCGGCAGCTACCGCCTGCGGCGCGGCGTTGCCAGCCTGGCGCCGCAATGGCTGGCACCGCTGTCATGTCCGGCCAGCCTGGTCGAGCATGGTCAGTCGGTGGCGCTGGCACCTGGCATCGTCCAGTTCGGCATGGAGCAGGATGACCTGCACCGCTTGCGCGCGCTGAGCGTCGATAACTGCCGCGCCAACGCCTGGCTGCGCTTCGGTCGCGCGCCGTCGCTGGGCCAGCAGGGCGATATCCTGTCCGACTACCGCTTTGCCATGACACCGCGTGGCAACTTCACCACCATGCCGCTGGCGCCCGAGCCTGCGCCGCCTTGTCCGACCGGCGTGCCCGGCTGGGGCTACCCGCGCGCCGACCTGTTGCACGGCAGCGCCCGTTAGTAGCCGCTGCCGGCGCGGTCGCTCGCCTGTCGTAACGTGTGGTATCACCGCCACGTTTGTGCCTAGAATGGTGCGTCAGAAGTAGTTATTCCTGATTCTCCTTGGCACGACAATTGCAGTGCCGTTCAGAAAGGAAGATTATCGACTTTAACAGGAGAATCTTATGAACGCCGTCGAAGACAAAGCCAAATCGCCCGAATTCCACGAGTCCACCGCCGACGAACACCGCCCGCGCAGCGAGCGCATTGCGGCCCGTGGCGTGGAGCTGGACAAGGGCAAGAGCAAGGCGCGCTACCTGATACCGCTGGTAGGGCTGGCGGTGCTGGCCTCGATGGCCTTCGTCTCCAACTGATGCCGGCGCAGGCGTCAGGCGTCAGACGGTCTTGATATCGTCGAGCGGCCAGCGCGGACGCACGTCGAAACTGTAGTCGCGCCGTGCCGCGTCGGGGTTGATCATCAGGCGCATGGCGCCGGCAAACGCGATCATGGCGCCGTTGTCGGTGCAAAATTCCAGTTCCGGGTAAAACACCTTGAACTTTTTCCTGGCGGCCGCCGCGTTGAGCGAGGTGCGCAACTGTGCGTTGGCGCCCACGCCGCCGGCAATCACCAGCCGCTTCAAGCCCGTGTGTTTCAGTGCCGACACGCACTTGGCCGTCAGCACCTCGACGATGGCATCGACGAAGCCGCGCGCGATATCGGCCTTGTCCTGCTCGCAGATATTGGCCACCACCTGCTGTTCGTGGTTCTTCACCACCGTCAGCACCGCCGTCTTCAGGCCGGAAAAGCTGAAATTGAAATCCTTGGTATGCAGCATCGGGCGCGGCAGCTTGTACGCTGCCGGATCGCCGAACTCGGCCAGGCGCGAGATCGCCGGCCCGCCCGGGTAGCCCAGGCCCAGCAGCTTGGCCGACTTGTCGAACGCTTCGCCGGCGGCGTCGTCCAGCGTCTCGCCCAGCAGGGTGTACTGGCCCACGCCATCGACCCGCATCAGCTGCGTGTGGCCGCCCGACACCAGCAGCGCGATGAACGGAAACGCCGGCGGTTGCGACGCCAGCAGCGGCGACAGCAAATGGCCTTCCAGGTGGTGCACGCCCAGCACCGGGCGGTCCAGCGCCAGCCCCAGGCTGCAGGCCACGGACGAGCCGACCAGCAGCGCGCCGGCCAGGCCCGGGCCCTGGGTGTAGGCGATGGCGTCGATGTCGGCCAGCGACTTGCCGGCGCCTTCCAGGGTTTGGGTCAGCAGCGGGATGGCGCGCCGGATATGGTCGCGCGAGGCCAGCTCGGGTACCACGCCGCCGTATTCCTCGTGCATGGCCACCTGCGAATACAGGGCGTGCGACAGCAGGCCGCGCTCGGTGTCGTAAAGCGCCAGGCCGGTTTCGTCACAGGAGGATTCAACGCCGAGAACAATCATGGAAGGGCTGCACAGTAAAAGGGAAAGGCCGTCATTGTAATGGAAAGCGCGGTCGGCCCTGGCGGCCAGGAGCGCCCGGAGAGGAACGCCCGGTTAGCGGACGCCGGCCAGGGCGGGGCAGCGATCAGGGACGCTGCAGCAAATGCCGGTGCGCGTCGCGCAGCATGGCGGCCGTAGTGTCCCAGTCGATGCAGCCATCGGTGACCGAGCAGCCATAGGTCAGCTGGCTGAGGTCGGCCGGAATCTTCTGGTTGCCGCCGACGATATTCGATTCGATCATCACGCCCACCAGCGATTGGTTGCCCTGCACGATCTGGTGGATGACATCGGCCATCACCAGCGGCTGCAGTTCCGGTTTCTTGTAGCTGTTGGCGTGCGAGCAGTCGACCACCAGGTTGGCCGGCAGCTTGGCCTTGGCCAGCGACTGCTCGGCAATCGCGATCGATACCGAATCGTAGTTCGGACGGCCGTCGCCGCCGCGCAGCACCACGTGGCCGTAGGCATTGCCGCGCGTGCGCACGATCGCCACATTGCCCTGGGCATTGATGCCGAGGAACGAGTGCGGGTGCGCCGAAGAGAGGATGGCGTTGATGGCGATGCTGATGTCGCCGTCGGTGCCGTTCTTGAAGCCGACCGGCGTGGACAGGCCCGACGACATTTCGCGGTGGGTCTGCGACTCGGTCGTGCGCGCGCCGATGGCGGTCCAGGCGATCAGGTCGCCCAGGTATTGGGGCGAAATCGGGTCCAGCGCTTCGGTGGCGGTGGGCAGGCCCAGTTCGCACACGTCGAGCAGGAACTGGCGCGCCTTTTCCATCCCCACGTTCACGCGGAACGAATCGTCCATGTCGGGGTCGTTGATATACCCCTTCCAGCCGGTGGTGGTGCGCGGCTTTTCGAAATACACACGCATTACCAGCAGCATGGTGTCGGCCACTTCCGCCTGCAGCGCCTTCAGGCGCCGTGCATAGTCGAGACCGGCGACCGGGTCGTGGATCGAGCACGGGCCGACCACCACGAACAGGCGTTTGTCTTTGCGGTCGATGATGTTGCGCAGCGCTTCGCGACCCTTCATGACGGTGTCGGACGCGGCGTCGGTCAGCGGCAGCTTGCTGTGCAGGACTTCCGGCGACGGCATCGGTGCAAACGAGGTAACGTTGATATTTTCGATATCTGGGGAAATCATGGCTTTTTGCGTGAACTTAATTCGGGGGAGGTATAGTGTAGCCTAATTAAACAATACCGACCTCGCCGGCAGGGTTTTTCGCCGCCGTACGCAGATGCTTATGACGACTTCCGAACCATTCCTGGCCGCGCGACTGATCAAGGAGATCGGCCGCGGCAAAAACGGTGCGCGCAGCATGTCGCGCGACGATGCCCACGATCTGTACCAGGCCATGCTCGACGGCCGCGTGTCGGACCTCGAGCTGGGCGGCATCCTGCTGGCGATGCGCATCAAGGGCGAATCGATCGATGAAATCGCCGGTTTCCTCGACGCTGCCGAAGCCTCGTTCGAACCGTTGACGGCGCCACCGGGCCAGTATGCCCCGGTCTGCATTCCGAGCTATAACGGCGCACGCAAGATGGCCAACCTGACGCCGCTGCTGGCCATGCTGCTGGCGCGCGAAGGCGTGCCGGTGCTGGTACACGGCGTGGCGACCGATCCGGGCCGGGTGACCTCGGCCGAGATCTTTGCCGCACTCGACCTCGCGCCGGCGCGCCACCGCGCCGAAGCCGAGGAAGCGATGGCCCAGGGGCATGTCGGCTTCATCACCATCGATGCGCTGGCGCCCAAGCTGGCCTACCAGCTGTCGCTGCGGCGCCGGCTCGGGGTGCGCAACTCGACCCACACGCTGGTCAAGATCATGCAGCCGTTTGCGGGGCCGGCCTTGCGGCTGGTGTCGTACACGCACCCCGAATACCTGGAAATGCTGGGCGAATATTTCACCACCTCGGCCCTGCACGAGCGCGGCGATGCGTTCCTGATGCGCGGTACGGAAGGCGAGACCGTGGCCAACGCCAACAAGGCGCAGCAGATCGACTGGTTTCACGGCGGCCTGCGCACCACGCTGGTGCCGCGGCAGACGCAGGTGATCGAACTGCCGCTGCTGCCAGAGGAAAAGGATGCCGCCACCACCGCCGCCTGGATCCGTTCGGTGCTGGACGGCGCCGTCCCGGTGCCGCCGCCGATCGCCGAGCAGGTGGCGCAATGCCTGCTGGTGTCGCGCACGCTGCAGTCGCGCCAGCGGGTGAGCGAGCCGATCGAGTAAGGCTTGCTGTACAATCCCGCCCCCTGGCCGGGGATGCCGGCAGCGTAACCTAGTGAAATGGAACTGGCATGGCAAAGTTTGATGTAGCGGTAATCGGCGCCGGCGCGGCCGGCATGATGTGCGCAGCGGTGGCCGCCCAGCGCGGCAAGCGCGTGGTGCTGATCGATCATGCCGCCAAGCTGGCCGAGAAAATCCGCATCTCCGGTGGCGGCCGCTGCAACTTCACCAACATCCACACCGGCCCGGCCAACTTCCTGTCCGACAATCCACATTTCTGCAAGAGCGCGCTGTCGCGCTACACCCCGGCCGACTTTGTCGCGCTGGTGAAAAAGCACCGCATCGGCTACCACGAAAAACACCGCGGCCAGCTGTTCTGTACCGAGTCGGCCGAGCAGATCATCGAGATGCTCAAGGACGAGTGCGCTGCCGGTGACGTCCACTGGCGCATGCCGTGCCAGATCGCCAGCGTGGACCAGACCGACGCCGGCTTTGTCCTGGCAACCGATAGCGGCGTCATCGAGGCGCAGTCGCTGGTGGTTGCCACCGGCGGCCTGTCGATTCCGAAAATCGGCGCCACCGACTTCGGCTACCGCATCGCCGAGCAGTTCGGCCTGCGCATGGTGACCCCGCGTCCGGCGCTGGTGCCGCTGACGTTCGACCCGCAGGCGTGGGCGCCGTTTGCCGAACTGTCCGGCATTGCGCTGGAAGTGGACGTGGCGACCGGTTCCTTCAAGGGCCGCAATCCGACCGGCGCACGGTTCCGCGAAGACTTGCTGTTCACCCATCGCGGCCTGTCCGGCCCGGCCATCCTGCAGATTTCGAGCTACTGGACGCCCGGCACGCCGATCGTGATCGATCTACTGCCGGGCCTGGATCTGGCGGCAACGCTGATCGAAGGCAAGGGCACGATCAAGAAGCAGCTGGGCAATGTGCTGGCCCAGTGGCTGCCGGCGCGCCTGGCCGAGGGCCTGCTGCTGGCCCACGGTTTCGCGCCGGAGGCCCGCCTGGCCGACATGCAGGACGCCAAGCTGCGCGCGCTGGGCGCGGCCATCAACCAGTGGACGCTGACCCCGAACGGTTCCGAAGGCTACCGCAAGGCCGAGGTGACGCGCGGCGGCATCGACACGCGCGACCTGTCGCAGCAGACCATGATGGCGACCAGGGTGCCGGGCTTGTATTTCATCGGCGAAACCGTCGATGTCACGGGCTGGCTCGGCGGCTACAACTTCCAGTGGGCGTGGGCGTCGGGCGTGGCGGCGGGGCAGGCGGTCTGACGCCGCCCCTTTTTTGCCGGCCATAATGCAGCGCTTGCTACGGTTTTCCGTTGTTCCCTGTTATACTGATGGTCCGGTTGTAACGGCGCAGGTGCAATCCAGTCGCCCGGGAAGGTATCGGGAGCAGAAAGATTGCCGGAGTTTATGTGGGAGCTGACTCGGCGTCGTCTTGTTGTTTTTGCAGTCAACGCCGTCCCGGCGGGCCGTTTCGATGGTCCATGGACTTCCATTTCCCTGCAAAAGCTGCTATAGTCTCTGTCTCCCTATAACCTCAACGGTTTGAATTTTTACATGACCACTATTCGCCTTAAAGAAAACGAGCCGTTCGAAGTCGCAATGCGTCGCTTCAAACGCACCATCGAAAAAACCGGTCTGCTGACCGAACTGCGCGCACGCGAGTTCTACGAAAAGCCAACGGCTGAGCGCAAGCGCAAGCTGGCTGCTGCCGTCAAGCGTCACTACAAACGCATCCGCAGCCAACAGCTGCCGAAAAAACTCTTCTAAGACTGCTCAAGCCAGTCCGGTAGTGCGGCGTATGCAGTAGTAAGCGCCATTGCCACGGACCGGTTCTTGTTGCATCGAGAGAATGCCCGCTCCGGTTCGCCGCAGCGGGTTTTCGTCTTTATACCGCCACACTAGCTGAAGGAAATCCTCATGGGCCTGAGAGAACAAATCACCGAAGACATGAAAGCTGCCATGCGCGCCAAGGAAGCGGGCCGTCTGTCCACGATCCGCCTGGTCCTCGCCGAAATCAAGCGCAAGGAAGTCGATGAGCGCATCGAAGTCGACGACCAGCAGACGGTCGCCATCGTGGAAAAAATGATCAAGCAGCGCAAGGACTCGATCACCCAGTTCGAGGCCGGTGGCCGCGCCGATCTGGCCGATATCGAAAAAGCCGAACTGGCCGTGCTGGCCGCCTACATGCCAGCCGGCCTGTCTGATGAAGAAATCGCTGCCGAAGTCAGCGCTGCCGTGGCTGCCTCGGGCGCCGCCGGTCCGCAGGACATGGGCAAGGTGATGGCCATCGTCAAGCCGAAGCTGGCGGGCCGCGCCGACATGACCGTGGTCTCCGCCTTGGTCAAGAAGGCGCTGGCACCGGCCTGATCTGTTGGTCTGCCGTGCTCGAGCGGTGTTAACTCCGCCCGGGCGCGGCAGCTTAGTTTGAAAAATTACCCTGGCACGCAGCCCCGTGATTCCTCAATCATTCATCGCCGATTTGCTCAACCGCGTCGATATCGTCGACGTGGTCGGACGTTATGTGCAGCTCAAGAAGGGCGGCGCCAACTACATGGGCCTGTGCCCGTTCCATAACGAAAAATCCCCGAGTTTCACGGTCAGTCCCACCAAGCAGTTCTACCACTGCTTCGGCTGCGGCGCGCACGGCACGTCGATCGGCTTCCTGATCGAATATTCGGGCATGGGTTTCGTCGATGCGGTCAAGGAGCTGGCGCAAAACGTCGGCATGGTGGTGCCCGAGCAGGACGACAAGATACCGCCGGCCCAGCGCGCGCAAATGCAGGCCCAGAGCCTGGCCCTGTCAGACGCCATGACCCAGGCCTGCGACTTTTACCGCGCCCAGCTGCGCACCGCACCCGACGCCATCGCCTACCTGAAAGGGCGCGGCCTGACCGGGGAAATCGCCGCCCGCTTCGGTCTCGGCTACGCGCCGCCGGGCTGGGACAACCTGAAGGCGATTTTTCCCGATTACGAGGCGGTGGCCCTGGCCGAAGCCGGCCTGGTGATCGACCGCGTGGACGAAGATGGCGGCAACCGCAAGCGCTATGACCGCTTCCGCGAGCGCGTGATGTTCCCCATCAAGAACACCAAGGGCCAGGTGATCGCCTTCGGCGGCCGGGTGCTCGACGGCGGCGAACCGAAGTACTTGAATTCTCCCGAAACACCCTTATTTTCAAAGGGCTTCGAGCTGTATGGTCTGTTCGAGGCGCGCCAGGCGATCCGCGACGCCGGCTACGTGCTGGTGACCGAAGGCTATATGGACGTGGTGGCGCTGGCGCAGATGGGGTTCCCGCAGGCGGTGGCCACGCTGGGCACGGCTTGTACGCCGCACCATGTGCAAAAGCTGATGCGCCAGACCGACACCGTGATCTTCAGCTTCGACGGCGACAAGGCCGGCCGCCGCGCCGCCCGCCGCGCGCTGGAAGCGTGCCTGCCGCACGTGGCCGACAACAAGACCATCAAGTTCCTGTTCCTGCCCACCGAGCACGACCCGGACAGCTATGTCCGCACGTACGGCAACGAGGCATTTGAACAGGAAATCCACGAAGCGATGCCGCTGTCGCAGTTCCTGATCAAGGAAGTGGTCGGCGAGCATGATTTACAAAGCCCCGAGGGCAGGGCGCGCGTGCAGTTCGACGCCAAGCCGCTGCTGCAGGCGATGACGCCGACCGCGCTGCGCCTGCAGATCGTGCGCGGCCTGGCGCAGCTGACGCAGAGCACGCCGTACGAGATCGAGTCGCTGTTCGAACTGGCCAAACCGGTCGCGCTGTCGCGCAAGGCGCCCAGCCGCAGCGGCCGGCCGGCGCCGGTGGGGCTGGAATTGCAGATCGTGCGCCTGCTGGTGGGGCATCCGCCGCTGGCGCTCGAGATCGACGACGCGGCGCTGTCGGCGTTCCAGTTCTTCGGCGCCGAGGTGGCCGAGCGCATGGTGCAGCTGGTGACCGATGCCCAGGCGCTGGGACCGCATGGCGGCTTCGCTGCGTTTGCCCAGCACCTGAAGTCGCTGGGCGACGAGTACAACGAGATCATCAGCGAGATCGCCCAGGGCGCGGAGTCCGACGTCGAGGCCGACCGCCTGTTCCTGCGCAGCGCCATCCGCCAGATCAAGGAAGATGCGCTGAAGCAGGAGCTGATGCAGCTGTCGGCAGCGGGGCTGACGCCGGAGAGCATCGTGCGCTTTCGCGAGATCACCGCGCAGCAGGCGCAGCTGGAAAGGGAAAAACAGGCGGAGCTGGTCAACCGCTGAGTTTGCTGTATGCAGGTATCTTGATCGCGGTCATGTTTTTCCCCGCTGTGCAGGGGCGGCAAGGGTTGCTTCGCTCTGGAGTTTGAAAAGTGGCGTGCTATAATAAAACGCTAAGTGTTGTATCTTTTGGCATCGTTTTTCCGTTCAGAGTGTGTTTGTTTTCAATGAGTTAGGCTTTGGATCGTCCTGCAACCAGCGGTTGCCGGCGGCGTAGGCACCGAGCACAGGGGCAGCAAGGAAATAAACGGCGCGTCGGGAACGCCCGTCTATGTTTGCTGTCTAACGCTGACAAGGTTTCTTGCCACTACGCATCTGATTGGTGCAGTAGAATTTTGCGGTCCAGGTCTGACCAGGTATAAGTAGTCGTAGTGTTGTCGAACTTGTCAAGTCGGCAAGTTCGAAGACGTGGGTTCCAAGTGAACTGCAAGAAACTTTATCCTAAATAAGCAAGTCGTTGTGTAATCGAAAGCGCCTGTGCCAACCAAGAAACCTGAATCCAATGTGGCTGTAAAGCCGAGCAAAGTGACTGCCAAATCCGCCAAGACGGCGGACAAGGCGGAAACGCGTGTCGCCAGCAACAACCCGCCTGCGGTCAGCCAGACCACGGACGCGGCCACGCTGGCTGCCATCGATACTTCGGGCTACGTACTGCCGTCGGTCAAAGTGCCGGGGCGGCGCGGGCGCAAGCCGAAGGAGTTCCAGCCTGAAAACGACGAAGTCGCCGCGCTGAACGCGGTCGAACGCGCCGAGCTCAAGGCCGTGGACAAGGCCAAGGCCAAGGATCGCAAGGCCAAGGAAAAAGCGCTGCTCAAGGACGCCTTCTCGTCGGACACCGAAGCGACCGAGGAAGAGCTCGAACGCCGCCGCCAGAAACTCAAGACCCTGATCAAGTTCGGCAAGGAACGTGGCTTCCTCACGTATGCCGAGATCAACGATCACCTGCCCGAAAACATCATCGATCCCGAAGCGATCGAAGGCATCATCGGCACTTTCAACGACATGGGCATTGCTGTCTACGAGCATGCGCCGGACGCTGAAACCCTGCTGCTGTCGGACAACGTGGTCACCGTCACCAGCGACGACGAAGCCGAAGCTGCAGCAGAAGCCGCGCTGTCCACGGTCGACTCCGACTTCGGCCGCACCACCGATCCCGTGCGCATGTACATGCGCGAAATGGGGTCGGTCGAGCTGCTCACGCGCGAAGGCGAAATCGAAATCGCCAAGCGCATCGAGGACGGCCTGAAAGACATGATCCAGGCCATTTCCGCCTGTCCGGTCACCATCGCCGAAATCATCGCTGCCTCAGACCGCATCCGCGCCGACGAAATCAAGATCGATGAAATCGTCGACGGCATGGTCGATGAAAGCGAGGACGGCGCGAGCACCGCTGCGCCGGCCCCGGCCGCCGCCAGCGACGACGACGAGGACGACGAAGACGCCGAGGAAGAGGAAGAAGAGGAAGAAGAGGAAACCGGCAACACGGCAGGCGCCGCCGCCGGCTACTCGGCCGAGCAGCTCGAAGCGCTGAAAAACACCGCGCTCGAGAAGTTCGATGTCATCTCCATGCAGTTCGACAAGATGCGCCGCGCCTTCGAAAAAGAGGGTTACAACTCCAAGGCCTACGTCAAGGCCCAGGAAGCGATCTCGTTCGAGCTGCTGGGCATCCGCTTCACCGCCAAGGTCGTCGAAAAACTGTGCGACACGCTGCGCGGCCAGGTCGATGAAGTCCGCCATATCGAGAAGCAGATCCTCGACGTGGCAGTCAACAAGTGCGGCATGCCGCGCGCCCACTTCATCAAGGTCTTCCCGGGCAACGAAACCAATCTGGACTGGGTCGATGGCGAAGTGGCCGCCGGCCACGCGTACAGCGCCATCCTGGGCCGCAACATCCCGACCATCAAGGAATTGCAGCAACGCCTGATCGACCTGCAGGCGCGCGTGGTGCTGCCACTGCCGGACCTGCGCAACATCAACCGCCAGATGGCAGCTGGCGAAATGAAGGCGCGCAAGGCCAAGCGCGAAATGACGGAAGCTAACTTGCGCCTGGTGATTTCGATCGCCAAGAAGTACACCAATCGCGGCCTGCAGTTCCTCGACCTGATCCAGGAAGGCAATATCGGCCTGATGAAGGCGGTGGACAAGTTCGAATACCGCCGCGGCTACAAGTTCTCGACCTACGCCACCTGGTGGATCCGCCAGGCGATCACCCGCTCGATCGCCGACCAGGCGCGCACCATCCGCATCCCGGTGCACATGATCGAGACCATCAACAAGATGAACCGGATTTCGCGCCAGATCCTGCAGGAAACCGGCGCCGAGCCCGACCCGGCAACCCTGGCCATCAAGATGGAAATGCCGGAAGATAAGATCCGCAAGATCATGAAGATCGCCAAGGAACCGATCTCGATGGAGACGCCGATCGGCGACGACGACGATTCGCACCTGGGCGACTTCATCGAGGACAACAACACGCTGGCGCCCTCGGACGCCGCGCTGCACGCCTCGATGCGCGGCGTCGTCAAAGACGTGCTCGATTCCCTGACGCCACGCGAAGCCAAAGTGCTGCGCATGCGCTTCGGTATCGAGATGTCGACCGACCACACGCTGGAAGAAGTCGGCAAGCAATTCGACGTCACCCGCGAGCGGATCCGCCAGATCGAAGCCAAGGCCCTGCGCAAGCTGCGCCACCCGAGCCGTTCCGACAAGCTGAAAAGCTTCCTGGAAGCCAACTAAGACTTGACGCGCGCTGCCGCCAGCCCTTATCCTCGCGAGTTCGCATAAAAAGCGAACGCGCGTCAGCGGGGCTGGCAACACCTCCAGCGCAAGGTATCACCTCGGGCCTCTAGCTCATGCTTGGTTAGAGCAGCGGACTCATAATCCGTTGGTGCCCAGTTCGACTCTGGGGAGGCCTACCAATTTTTTAGCCTTATTTATCAAAGGGTTGGCTGCGTGCCAGCCCTTTGTCGTTTACGGCTGCCTGATCCTGCCGTCTCCGCGTTGGGCGACATTTGCACCTGCTTCAGGGATGCATACGCCCGTATCACTCGAACGACTTCCGTGCGCTCACTCGGCCGGACTCGACGCCCGGTCGCCGCCGTAAGCCGCCGCCCAAACGCCTGCGGTGGCTGCTTCGCGCCAGACCACTTGCCCATCACGTTCAGGCGGCTCAGCATCTGGAAAAAGAGATATGCCACCCGATGCATTATGCAAGAAGCGCGTCCCGCCTTGATTGTTTATCCTGCCGCTGATGGCTTGCCAAGCCAAGTAGATGACCTTTAAATGCATCGTCACACCGAGGGAATAAATGATGACTACTCTGGACAAGAAAACAGCGAACCTGGGCGTTGCCTGGGAGGGGATTTATGGCTATAGCCAGGCGGTCAAGGTCAAGGACACCATCTATATTTCCGGGCAGTTGAGTCACGATGGCGAGGGCAGGCTGGTCGCTCCTGCGCCATTGGATGCGAGCGGCAAGCCAGCCAGTTTCGACACCATGGCCGATCAAATGCGGCACACCTACCAGAACGCGATTACATTGCTGGCTGAGTTTGGCGCCACGCTGGACAACGTTGTCGAGGAGACGCTGTTTGTCCTGGATGTCGATGCGGCATTCAAGGTCGCCGGGGACGTCAGGAAGGAACTTTATGGCTCGGCGCAACCCGCAGTCGCCAGCAATCTGATTGGCGTTTCGAGACTGGCATTCCCGGAGCAACTGATTGAGATTACGTTCAGAGCCATTGTTTGAAACAGCTAACGGAATTTTGCGTCCTTGCTGTTTGCATGTAATTCAGCTGACCAGGAAAGCGGGGAGCAAGTGTAGTGCGGAACTTCACTCGACCAGACTACGCGTTCGGCGGATCGGTCGGTTTGTTTGCATCGCGCAGCAATCGGCTACGTCGCTTGACCGCCTCCGCGTTGTCTGCGGGAGCCTCGCGATAGGGGGAAGTTCTGCTGCTAAAAACTGGCCAATCGCAACTGCACACATTCGAAGCGCAGAGTAAGGTATCGGCATCGCAACTACTGATGGCGCACCCACCACAGTCGATATGGCCGGATTGCCGGCGCTTCGGCATGGGGATCGGTCGCGGCTGCGCCCCGTTCGCGATGCGATGTGCCGTGCCGCAGCGCGACAGTCGGCGGTTCAGAATGAAAAGTCCATCCCACAACCCGAAGCGTCGGATGGCGCGGTAGCCGAAGGTCGAGCAGCTGGCATCGCTCGTGTACGCCGCATATGCACAACGAAAGCCTTTGTGTGGCGAGATGTTCCGCTGGTAGAACTTGATGGTGGCAAGGGCTAGCCCTTTCACTAGCTCCCTCCATTGACGCATGAAGCAATGATAGGGATGAAAGTGCGGGTGCAGTTGCCGAGTGCGCGTTCCGATTTGTGACAAGTAAGACTTCTCCGGGTAAAAGCCGTTTTGGGCGGGGCGGGGGAGTCGTCTCGCGCGCCCGCAGACCCTCATGCGGCCGGGTTACTCAATCGTACGCAGGCCCCGCGCAGCCATGGCCTTGGATGACACAGCACGCGTGCGGACGTGATGCTGCCGAAGCCGACGGGGGCGTGCTTGGTGCGGGCGCCTACCTGCTCGCCAACAGTTCTTTTTTGAACCACTCGCCCAACATCCGCTTCTCGTAACCATAGAGCTCGGTGCGATTGATGTCGCCGTTCAGCTGGTAATTGCGGTCGGCCAGTTCGCGCTCGCCGCTGCGCAGCACCTTGCCGTCCTGTTCGATGCGGTAGCGCAGGTGGATGCGGGGGAAGTCGTAAGTGCCTTTGGTGACGCGGATGTCGCGGACCGGCACGCGTGGGAAGACGTCGCCGGCCAGGTCGATGTCGAGGATGTCCACCTTCAGGTCCTGTCCTGCGGGCAGCTGCTTGCCCAGTTCTTCGAGGTAGCTGCGGAAGTCGGCTTCCATCGCGGTGCGGTCGGCTTCGAAGCGCGGCACGTCGGTCATCTTCTGCGGGTCGACGTAGGTGACGGTAACGGTGGCCATGGCGCTGCCGGCTGCCAGGCCGAACAGGACTGCGATGGCGGGACGGATCGATCGGTGCATGACAGCTCCCTCGCTGACGGGTGTGGAGAAGCGTTCAATATACCGTTATTGCTGGCGTCACTGTGAAAACGCGTTGAAAGCGGCGAGGAAGCCTGCGTGCGCGCTGTGCAGGCGCGGCGCGCCGACGTCGAACGTGCAGCGTTGGAGCGACGGCGGCGGCGCCAGGCCGGCCCGGGCCAGTGCGTGTTCGGCCTGCAGGGCGCTGAGCATGCCGTCCATCATCCTGCTTGGCATGTCGAGGCTGGCATTGTCGGTGTGGACGCCCACGCCGCCATCGAGCACGCTGGGCGCGAAAGCCAGCGAGCGGGCGCCGTGGCGGATCGCTTCGCGCATGGCCACGCGGGCGGCGCGGCGCAGGCGGTCGCCGTCCAGGGTTTCCGGGGCGCCCAGGCCGATCACCAGCACGGCGCGCGCGGGCACCGTGGTTGGGGGCAGGCTGATCAGGATGGTTTCCATCGCCTGCGCCTGGAAGGCGCCGCTGGCGCGCAGCGCGGTCAGCTGGCCGCCCAGCGCCGTGTCGAGCCCGAGCAGGCCGCCGGCCACGGCAGCGCCGTCCAGTTCGTGTTCGAACATGCAGGCGACGCTGACATCGACATCGGCTTGCGCCGGTTTCCAGGCGGCGACGTCGAATGCGACACCGTCGATGGTACCGATCGGCAGACGTTCGGGTGTTGCGTGCGGATCGTTCATGGCAGCGCTCCATGTGTAAGCAATTGCCCATGGTAGCGCGGATCGCGGCGATGCGGCCCTGCCAAAATTTATGCCGCGCGGCATGCGGCCCACGCGCCGCTGCGCTTGCATGTGTACTAAAATTGCCGGAGTAGAAATATAAACGACCACAAGGAGATAGAGGATGATGAATTTTACTCGGCGTAATCTGGTCATGACCGCCGGCGGCGTGCTGGTGGCGTCCGCGGTGGCCGGTCCCGTCTGGGCCAATCCCGACCGCAAGCTCGGTTACGCGATCGTGGGACTGGGCGGGTATGGCCTGGGCATCATCATCCCGCAATTCAAATACTGCCAGCACAGCAAGCTCGTGGCGCTGGTCAGCGGCGACCCGGTCAAGGCGAAAAAGGTGGCCGGCGAATACGGCGTGCCGGAATCGAATATCTACGATTACAAGAACTTCGATCGCATCAAGGACAATCCCGAGATCGACATCGTCTACATCTGCCTGCCGGTATCGATGCACGCCGAGTACACGATCCGCGGCGCCAAGGCGGGCAAGCACGTGCTGTGCGAAAAGCCGATGGCGCTGTCGTCGGCCGAGTGCGAGTCGATGATCGCCGCCTGCAAGCAGGCGGGCAAGAAACTGATGATCGGCTACCGCTGCCACTTCGAGCCGTTCAACCTCGAGGCGCGGCGGCTGGCGCGTGCCGGCACGATCGGCAAGCTGCGCTATTTCCGTTCCGAGCATGGTTACACCACGGGCGGCAATAACTGGCGCGTCAAAAAAGCGATGTCGGGCGGCGGCTCGCTGATGGACATCGGCATCTATGCACTGCAGGCGGCGCGCTACATGACCGGCGAGGAACCGGTGTCGGTGTATGCCAAGGAAACCACCGATCGCTCCGACCCGCGCTTCCGCGAGGTGGAAGACCTGATCGAGTTCGAGCTCGAATTCCCGTCCGGCGTGATCGGCTCGTGCATGTCGATGTACTCGGCCAACCGCAACCAGTTCCTGCTGATGGGCGACAAGGGCCGCATCGAGATGGAGCCGGCCACCGCCTACCAGGGGCACAAATTATGGGTCGGCGACGGCCGCAAGAACGAGATCACGGCGCCGCCGAATGCGTCGGCCAACCAGTTCGCCGGCCAGCTCGACCACATGGCCCAGTGCGTGCTGCAGGACCGCACGCCGATCGTGCCCGGCGAAGAAGGCTTGCGCGATATCCGCATCATCGAGGCCGTGTACCGCTCGGCGCGCGAGCAGAAACGCATCGCCTTGAAATGAGCGGCGCCTGACGTCGGGTCAGCCGGCGACAGGGCAGCAGGGGCGCCGCTCCTGCTGCGGTGCCTGCATCATGGGCCGGACTGGCCCGACTGCTGATGCAGCCCCGCCTGCTCTGCCAGCTTGATGTCGAGCATGGCGATCACCAGGTCGGCGGCGGTCAGCACTTGCTTGAGCGGAAAGCCGTCTTCCATTGCCACCACGGCGCCGGGGGGCACGCGTTCCGGGCTGTCGGCGCCGGGCGCCGTGTTGGGCATGAAGGCGAATTGCGGAAAGCGGGTTTTACCGTGCAGCGCGATCTCGGACAGGGTGCGCGGCGCTGCGCGCAGCAGGCCGTTGCGCACGTGCTGTTGACGGTCTTCGTGGCGCTGCTTGAGTAGCGCCGTCAGGCGCACGATCTCGCCATTCAGGCGGTCCGATTCGGCCTGCAGCTCGGCCAGCGCCGCGTCGCTCAGCGCGTCTTCCCACTGCGTCAGTTTCAGCAGGCCGCGCTTGTGCAGCGCCTGGCGCTGCAGGTCGATCTCGATCGACGCCGCGCGCGCCTGGTGCGTGTCCAGGTCTTGCGTGATGGCGGCGTCGCCGTGGGCGCGCAGCCACTTGTCGCCAAAGCTGAACACCAGGCCGTCGAAATAGAAATACATCGGCAGCACTTGCGGTACCGCACCGGCCAGCATGTCTTGCGGCGTCATGTGCCAGCGCTCGGCCAGTTCGGGCAGTGTCAGTGTCAGTGGTTCGATCAGGGGCATCGGTGTCTCCGGGTAACAGACACGCATTTTCGCACAGGCGCGTAAAATACCGGCTTTGTCACCATTCGCCACGGAGTATGCCGCATGATGTTTCTTAAAGTTCCGTTCGCGGAAAAAGACGAGGCCAAGGCGCTCGGTGCGCGCTGGAACGGCGAGCGCAAGTCGTGGTACGTGCCCGACGGTAAGCCGACCGAGGCGTTCGCGCGCTGGCTACCGCCCGGTGGCGCCGATTTCGTGCCGGCCGTTGCTGCCCCTTCGCTGAAAAACCGCCCGGTCACCGTCGATTCCTATGCCGGCAAGCCGGTGATGGGCAAGCTGTTCATTGACCTCGGCCACGACTGCGACCCGTTCGTGGCCTGCCCGGTGTGCGCGCCCAGGCTGGCCACGTCGGGCTGGACCGCCACCCACGACAGCGTGGCCCAGTTGCTGGTCGGGCTGCGCGGCTAGGGTTTCCCTTCCATGTGCACCAACTACCGGCCCACGTCGCGCGAATTGCTGGCCGAGCTGTTCCAGCTGACCCTGTTCGAGGGCGATGACTGGCCGCAGGAAAGCTGGAAGGATTATCCGGCGCCGATCATCCGCTACAACGCGCAGGGCCAGCTGGTGTGCACCACCGCCACCTACGGCCTGGTGCCACGGCGGCAGATTCCGCCCGGCGTCAAGCCCTGGGACACCATGAATGCGCGCAGCGAAACGGTCGGGCAGTTGCGCTCGTACGCAAAATGCTGGTGCGACGGGCAGCTGTGCCTGGTGCCGATGACCGGCTTCTTCGAACCCAACTACGAGTCGGGCGCAGCCCAGCGCTGGCAGATCGGCCGCGCCGACGGCGCGCCGTTCGCGGTGGCCGGCATCTGGCGCGAGTGGCCCGGCGAACACGGTCCCGAATACTCGTTCACGCAGCTGACCATCAACGCCGACGACCATCCGCTGATGCGGCGCTTCCACAAGCCCGGCGACGAAAAGCGTTCGCTGATCGTGATTGCCGCCGACGAATACGACGACTGGCTGCGCTGCCGCGATCCCGAACGCGCCCGCAGCTATTTCCAGTCCTTCCCCCCCGAACTGATGCGCGCCTGGTTCGATCCGCCACCGCCGCGCAAGAAAAAGCCGGCACCGCCCGCCGACGCGCGGCAGATCGACCTGTTTTGACCTGACGCCCGCCAGTCCGCGCGAACCAGGCGGCGCCAGCGCTACCGGGCAGCACGCGCCAGGTGTGCCTGGCGTCCGCTGCGCTGCCGGAGCATGCACGGCAGATCGGCCAGTTTTGACCTTACGTCCGGCAGTCCACGCGAACCAGGCCGCGCCAGTGCTACCGGGCAGCATGCGCCCAGGTGTCAGCCTGTCGCCTGCGTTGCTGCGCAAGGGGCCGGCTAGCTGGCGCTGTCGGCCTGCAACAGCCAGCGCCGCGCCGTGGCGATCACCTGGTCCGACAGCGCTTGTGTCAGCGGCGTCTGGATATCCCAGCGGTACCAGGTCAGCGGCACGTCGAGCACCTGTCCCGGCGCCAGGTCCACCAGCGTGCCGGCTGCCAGCTGGGCCGCGCATTGCAGGTGCGGCGCCATGCCGTAGGCAAATCCTGCTTCCAGAAAGCGCACGAATCCTTCGGACGAGGCATACGAATGGTGGCGGTAGCGGCCCTGGTAGCCGGTGGTGCGGGCGATAAAGCGCGACAGCAGCGCATCCTTGCGGTTGAAATCGAGGGCAGGCGCGGTCGCGATGGCGTCCGCCGTCAAGCCGCCGGCAAACCAGCGCGCGGCAAAGTCCTGGCTGGCCAGGCAGTGGTAGCGCATCCGGCCGAGCGGCGTGGCGGTGGTGCCGGCCACGTGGGCCGTGTCGCTGGTGACGCAGCCGAACACGCGTCCCTCGCGCAGCAGGGCCAGCGTGTGGTCCTGGTCGTCCATGGCGATGTGCAGCATGCAGTCGCCGCCGGCCATCAGCGGGGTGACCGCTTCCTGCAGCCAGGTGGCCGCGCTGTCGGCGTTGACCGCGATCGCCAGCTCCGGGCGGCCGGCGCCGTAACGCTCGGCGCCATCGAGGGCGGACTCCAGCAGCCTCACCTGGCGGTAGTGGGCGATCAGGCGCTGGCCGGCCTCGGTGGCTTGCGGCGGCTGACTGCGCATCAGCAGCAGTTCGCCGGCCTGGGTTTCCAGCATGCGCAAGCGTTGCGACACGGCCGACTGGGTGATCGAAAGGGCGACGGCGGCCTTGTCGAAACTGCCATGGTCGACCACGGCGTCGAGCGCGGCCAGCCCGCGGTAATCGATGCGACTCATTAGCTTTCCTGATATTTGGTGATTATTATTAATTATACTTATATCCGGCGCGCCGCTACGCTGTGGTTTTTTTGCAGGAGATCTGTATGGAACTGGGTGCCTTGTTGAAGGGAATGGGGCTCGGCGGCGGCCTGATCGTCGCCATCGGCTCGCAGAACGCGTACCTGTTGCGTCAGGCGCTGAAGCGCGAATATGTCTATACCTGTATCGCCATCTGCATTGCCTGCGACGTGATGCTGATTGGCGCCGGCGTGGCCGGCATGGGAGAAATCATCAATCGCCTGCCGGTGCTGTTATTCTGGATAAAAGTCACTGGCGCAGCGTTTTTATTCTGGTATGGCGTGCGCGCTGCAAAGGCTGCATGGCAATCCACCAGTTTTACGCTCGATAAAAAAGATACTGCCGCCAATAAAAGCCAGGTGATTGCCGCGATGCTCGCATTCAGCCTGTTAAATCCCCATGTTTATCTCGACACCGTGGTATTGCTGGGCTCCGTGGGCGGGCAGCAGCCCGGTCACGGGCCATGGTATTTCGCCGCCGGCGCAATGCTGGCGTCGGTAATCTGGTTTATCGGCCTCGGTCTCGGTGCGCAGTATTTAATACCGGTATTTAAACGCCCGGTGGCCTGGCGTATTCTCGACGGCTTGATCGCGATGTTGATGTGGCTGCTGGCGGTGTCGCTGTTCCGGTGAAGCGGTCGCTGACGCAGACAGTCCGGCAGCGCGTATTCTACCGAGGTAATAAAGCTAAAATTTGGCGGTATCGTGCCGTGTTCTGGCATGTTGCAGCGTCGGCGGGTTCCGCACTCTTGCTGGAAAAATTGACGATAAAATAAACATTGATATTAACGTAATTAAAAATCGGAAAGCGGAGAATTTAAGCGCGCGTACTGGTTGCGGGGATCGGTTGGCATACAATAGGTGCAAAGAGGAAATTAAATGCACGCTGACTGCGCGATTCGATGAATACCCATCCGGAACAATATGTGAGCCTGGCATTGATGACCTCATCTTTTGCCGTGGACGCCATTCTGACCTTATTGCTGGTGTTTTTATGGCTGATGCACCGCCAGGAAAAACATGCGGTGTTATGGGGCGCAGGCCAGGCGGCCGTGATGACGGGCGGCTTGACCTGGTTTGCCGGGGCCGGCGTTTTGTCGCCGTCGGTACGGCTGTTTTTGTGTGCGCTGATGCTGGTATGCGGGATGGCCGGCTATTATGCGGGCACCCGATACTTTCTCGGCGATTTGCGCCGCCGTCACTGGCGCGCCATCGGGGCGGCCGTCGCGGTCGCCACTGCCGCTTTCTATGCCTTGTGGGAATGGCATGCGCCCTGGGTGCCGCCCGGCAGCGCTGCCGCGTTGGGGCTGGTCATGGTCTGGATGGGGATGCGCCTGTACCGCGCCGAGCGCCGCTACCGCTTGCTCGGCTGCACCCTGATCGGGCGAGGCGTATTCAACCTGGTCAGCGCGGCCACCCTGACGCCGGAATGGTACCTGCTGTGGTTTGCCGGCACCTCGCTGCTGAAAGCGTTGTCGATGATGGGCCTGATCTACGCGGTGCAGGATGAAATCCAGCAGCGCTATGCGCGCACCATCGATAGCCTCAGCCACGGCTTTTTGATCCGCGACCGGCGCGGCCATATCCACGTGGCCAACGAGCGCGGCGCGCGCCTGCTGGGGTTCGAGAAGGCGTCCGACCTGGTGGGCCGGCACCTGAGCGAGATCCTGCCCCGGCTCACGCCAGCCATGGTGGACGAGTATTTCCGGCGGTTCGAAGCGCCGGGCGTGCAATATCCGATGACCGAAACGGCCGTGGTGACGCTGCACACGGGCAGCCGGCTGCCGCTGGAAATGGCCGGTTCGCCATATATCGAGCGCGGTCGCCTGTACTGCCTGGTGCAGCTGCTCGACATCAGCGAGCGCCAGAAAAAGGATGACCTGCTCAAGAAGGCGGCGCGCATCGATCCCGTTACCGGCTTCTACAACCGCCACGCGCTGTCCGAGGCGCTGGCGGCAGAAGTGGCGCGTTGCCTGGAGGCGGACCGCGCGTGCGTGGTGCTGTTCCTCGATCTCGACAAGTTCAAGCGCGTCAACGACTCCTTCGGCCACGACACCGGCGACGACCTGCTGTGCCAGACCGCCCAGCGCCTGTTCGGCGTGCTGGGACCGCATGACCTGCTGGCGCGCTTCGGCGGCGACGAATTCATCATCGTGCTGCCCGACCTGGCGCCCGACAGCGCCGAGCAGGTCGCGCGCCGCTGCGCCGAGCACATCCTGGCGGCGCTGTCCTCGCGGTTCCTGCTGCTGCACCATGCGATCGGGGTATCGGCCAGCATCGGCGCCGCCTGTTTCCCGGCCCACGGCAGCAATGGCGACATGTTGATACGCAATGCCGACATCGCCATGTACGAAGCCAAGAAGTCCGGGCGCGGCGCGCTGCGCTTCTTCCACGAGTCGATGAACGCGGCCGCCAAGAATGCGCTGGCAATCGACGGTGCGCTGCGCGGCGCCATCGAGCACGACGAGTTCCGCCTGGTGTACCAGCCCATCGTCGATGCCCGCACCGGGGCGCTGACCAAGGTCGAGGCGCTGCTCCGCTGGCACAACGCGCACCTGGGCAATGTGCCGCCCGACCGCTTCATTCCCGTGGCCGAAGACAGCGGCATGGTGGTGGCGATCGGTGCCTGGGTGCTGGAGCAGGCGTGTCGGCAGATGGCGGCGTGGCGCGGCGGTCCGCTGGAGGCGGTGACCACCAGCATCAACGTCTCGGCCTGGCAGCTGGCCGATCCGTCGTTTGTGACGCTGGTGGCGCAGACGCTGGCGCACCACGGCCTACCGGCGCGGCAGCTGGAACTGGAACTGACCGAGCGCGTGCTGATCGACGACGGCGGCCACGTGCTCGGTGTGCTCGACCGCCTGCGCGCGCTGGGGGTGAGCGTGTCGCTCGACGACTTCGGCACCGGCTACTCGTCGCTCAGCTACCTGACCCGGTTCCAGCTGAACACGCTCAAGATCGACCGCGCATTCGTGATGGACATCGAGCACAGCGACCGCAGCAACAGCCTGGTGCACGCCATCATCGCCATGGGCCACTCGCTGGGCCTGAAGCTGGTGGCCGAGGGCGTGGAGACGGCGGGCCAGGCTGCCATTCTCGAGCGCATGGGCTGCCATTACCTGCAGGGTTACCACATCGCGCGGCCGCTGGCGCCGGAAGCGCTGGACGCATTCGCGCTGATCACGAGCGACGCGCCCGTGTAGCCGAGGCGTGGCGATGTCATGCAACTGTCATCGTCACGTCATCGCAAGGTCACATGCCGTTCTTACAATCTTGCTGATTGATACCCTCACCAGCAAGAAAGAGAACCGCCATGTCCCAGCGCTTTCCCCTGAAACCCGTGTGCCTAATCGTGCTGCAGGCGCTGGCCATCCACGCCCATGCCGCAGCCGATCCGGCCGATGCAGCCGACGTGGCGGAGGCTGCCGACAGCGCCACCGTGGCCGCCATGGCCGGTCCGGTGCAGTCCGTGGAAATCACGGGGCGCGGCCAGTCGCGCCAGGTGCAGAACATCAACAAGACCGACCTGGCCGAAGCGCTGCCCGGCACCAGCCCGCTCAAGGTGCTCGACAAGCTGCCTGGCGTGAACTTCCAGTCGGCCGATCCGTTCGGCGCGTACGAATGGTCCACCTCGTTCAGCCTGCGCGGCTTCAGCCAGAACCAGCTCGGCTTCACGCTGGACGGCATCCCGCTTGGCGACATGAGCTACGCCAACAACAACGGCCTGCACATCAGCCGCGCCGTCTCGGCGGAAAACATCGGCCGGGTGCAGGTGTCGCAGGGCGCCGGCGCGCTCGGCACGGCTTCCACCAGCAACCTGGGCGGCACGGTACAGTTCTTCACGCTGGCGCCGACCGACGAGCGCGGCGCGACCGTGGCGCAGACCGTGGGCAGCGATTCGACGTCGCGCACCTTCGTGCGCGTCGATAGCGGCCTGATCGGCGGCGCCATGAAAGCCTTCCTCAGCGGCACCCGCCAGCGCACCGACAAGACCAAGGGCGAGGGCGGCCAGGACCAGGACCAGGTCAATGCGCGCTTCGTGTTCAACTTCGGCCAGAGCAACAGCCTGACCGGCTTCTTCAACCATTCGAACCGCAAGGAAGTCGATTACCAGGACATGTCCAAGGAAATGCTGGGCCGCCTCGGCTATGACTGGGACAATTACCAGCCCGACTGGCAGCGCGCACTGAACGCCGCCCGTGGCCAGTTCAGCGGCAATGTCACCAGCCTCGACGACGCGTACTACTCGGCCGGCGGCCTGCGCAAGGATAATCTGAGCGGCCTGATCCTGGACCTGAACCTGACCCCGGCATTCAACCTCAAGACCACCGGCTACCACCACGACAACGACGGGCAGGGCCACTGGTACACGCCGTACGTGCCCACCGACGCGGCCAACCCGCTGTCGATCCGCACCACCGAGTACCAGATCAGCCGCAACGGCATCATGGCCGACGCCACGCTGGACCTGGGCCAGCACACGCTGACCTTCGGCGCCTGGGGCGAGCGCTCGGACCACACCGGCACCCGCGCCTACTACGCGGCCACCGGCCCGGCTGACACCATGTACTTCCTGTCGAACCCGTTCCGCATCGACTGGCAGCAGAATTTCATCACCACCACGTCGCAGTTCTACCTGCAGGACAGCCTGGCGCTGATGGACGGCAAGCTGAAACTCAATGCCGGCTTCAAGAGCATGAGCGTCGATATCGCGGCCCGCAACATCATCGGCAACCGCGCTGCCGGCCAGCTGAATGCCGAGAAGCATTTCCTGCCGCAGGTCGGCGCCAACTATGCGCTGTCGGCCGACGACGAGCTGTTCGCCTCGGCGGCGAAGAACATGCGCGCGCACCAGCCCGGCGTCGGCGGACCGTTCTCGCAAACCCAGGCCGCGTACGACGCCGGCGTCGCTAACCTGAAGCCGGAAACCTCGACCAATATCGATCTCGGCTACCGCTTCAAGCGCGACGCGGTGCAGGGCTCGCTGGCCGTGTACGGCGCCCGCTTCGACGACCGCCAGCTCAGTGTGGCCACCTGCGCCGGCATCGTCGGCTGCCCGTCCACTTTCGTCAACGTCGGCAAGGTCGATACCCGGGGCGCGGAAGCGATCGCCGTGTGGAAGCTCAGCCGCGAGATCAGCTGGTTCAACTCGGCCACCTACAACGATTCCCGGTACAAGTCCGACTACACCGACGGCACCACGCTGGTGCAGGTCAACGGCAAGCAGGTAGCCGGCGCGCCGAAGACCCTGTTCAGCACCGAGGTGTCGTATGACAGCGGCGCCTGGTTCGCGCGCCTGGGCGGCAAGTACACGGGCAAGCGCTACTACACCTACACCAACGACGCCAGCGTCGATGCGTTCTGGATCGGCAGCCTGGCGGCCGGCTACCGGCTCAAGTCGCTGGGCGGCCTGCAGGACCTGTCGCTGCAAGTGAATGTCAGCAACCTGTTCGACAAGCAGTACATCAGCACTGTCGGCACCAACGGCTTCCAGGCCCGCGATCCGAACGGCACCGCGCAGACCCTGCTCACGGGCGCGCCGCGCCAGGTGTTCGTGACCTTGAGCGGCAAACTGTAAGGAATCAGCCGGCCAGCCGCGCGCAACATTTATCCGATGGCATGATTGCTGTTGCCGGCCGGCTACACTCGCTGGAAGAAGGTGGATAGCAAGCTGGGCGCACTGCATACTGTGTTCCCATTGCGTGTTCCGGGGAGTGTGCTGTGAAATGGTTTTATGATTTGAAAATCGCCACCAAGCTGCGGGTGTCGTTCGGTGCGGTCCTGCTGCTGACCCTGATCATGGGCGTGAGCGCGATCCATTCGACCGCGCAGGTGAACCAGGCTTCCAACGAGCTGGCCGACAACTGGATGCCCAGCGTGCGTATGGCCATGGAGCTGCGCGGCGACGTCAATGAAATGCGGCGCTGGGAACTGGCCCACATGCTGGCCAGCGATGCTGCCGGTCACGCCGATTACGAACAGCGCATGGCCAAGACCCTGGACAAGTCCAGGGGACACCGCCAGGCCTACGAAAAACTGATCAGCAGTCCCGAGGAGCAGGCGCTGGTCAACGCCTACGACCAGAGCTGGCGCGCGTTCCTGGCCGACCACGACAAGATGGTGGCGCTGTCCTCGGGCGGGCGCAAGGACGAGGCGCTGGCCCTGTCGCGCGGTTCATCGACGCAAAACCTGACTGCACTGCTGGCCACGCTGGAAAAACTGGTCAAGCTCAATATCGATGGCGGCGACCTCGCCAGCACGGTGGCCAGCGCCACCTACGAGACCGCGCGCACCACGTCGATCACGCTGCTGGTGCTGGCGATCGGCATCGGGCTGGCGCTGGCGAGCTGGGTGGCGCGCATCGTCTCGGCGCCGCTTCAGGACGCGCTGGTGGCGGCCAACGCCGTGGCCGAAGGCGACCTCACGCGCGAGATCGCCGTCAACTCGGCCTGCGAGACGGGCCAGCTGATGCAGGCGCTCAAGACCATGACGGCCAACCTGCAAAGCCTGGTGGCGCAGGTGCGCAGCGGCACCGACCTGATCGCCACCGCGTCGGCGGAAATTGCCACCGGCAACCAGGACCTGTCGTCGCGCACCGAGCAGCAGGCCAGCTCGCTCGAAGAAACCGCGTCGTCGATGGAAGAGCTGACCAGCACGGTCCGGCAGAATGCCGACAATGCGCGCCAGGCCAACCAGCTGGCGCAGTCGGCCTCCGGCATCGCCAGCCGCGGCGGCGACGTGGTGGGGCAGGTGGTGGGCACCATGGCCTCGATCAACGAATCGTCGCGCAAGATCGAAGACATCATTTCGGTGATCGACGGCATCGCTTTCCAGACCAATATCCTGGCCCTGAACGCTGCCGTGGAAGCGGCGCGGGCCGGCGAGCAGGGGCGCGGTTTTGCCGTGGTGGCAGGCGAGGTGCGCAACCTCGCGCATCGTTCGGCGGCTGCCGCCAAGGACATCAAGCAGCTGATTGCCGACTCGGTGCAGAACGTGGAAACCGGGTCGCAGCTGGTCAACCAGGCTGGCGCCACGATGAACGACATCGTCGCCAGCATCACCCGCGTGACCGACATCATGGCCGAGATCTCGTCCGCCAGCAGCGAGCAGAGCGACGGCATCGAACAGGTCAACCAGGCCATTACCCAGATGGACGAGGTCACCCAGCAAAACGCCGCGCTGGTCGAGCAATCGGCTGCTGCGGCCGAGTCGATGCAGGAGCAGGCGGCCCAGCTGAGCGAGGTGATCAGCCTGTTCAAGATCCACGCGTCCGTGCCAACCCCGGCGCCAAGGGCGGCCCCGGCTGCAATAAAAGCTGCAATAAAGGCTGCGGCGCCACGCCTGGCGGCGGCAGCGCGGGCGCCTGCAGCGCGGCCGGCCGCCCGGCCCGCGCCATTAAAGCAAACGGTGGCAGGCGACGAATGGGAGGCGTTCTGACGCAGTAAGCAAGCGGCCGTGACCAGCGGTCATCCATGGCGATTGATTGCAAATGATAATCATTCTCGATTATAATCCTGCAACTATCAAAATACTATGGATTACCATGTCACGTCCCGTCAGTCCCTGGTTGGCCCTCGGCCTCCTGTCCGCTTCCTCCTTTGCCACCGCCCAGGAAACCGATGCTGCAGTCGCGCTGCAGCAGGTCAACGTGGTGGCCGAGCGCAGTCCCGCATACAACCCCGGCCATAGCAGCGGCGCCACCCGCACCGATACGCCGATCCGCGAAGTGCCGCAGTCGGTGCGCGTGATGAACCAGGAGCAGCTCGAGGACCTGGGCGCCACGCGGCTGGCCGACACCGTCGATTTCGTCAGCGGCATTTCCCGCCTCAACGATTTCGGCGGCACCTGGGACAACTTCGGCATCCGCGGTTTTTCCAGCACCGACATGGGTTTCCTGGTCAACGGCTTTCCCGGTGCGCGCGGCTACAACCCGCCGCGCGACACGGCCACGGTCGAGCGCTTCGAGTTCCTCAAGGGACCGGCCGGCGCGGTCTATGGCAGCAGCGAGCCGGGCGGCACCATCAACATCGTCACCAAGAAGCCGAAATTCACGGCGCGCCACGTGGCCGAGGTGGGCGTCAACGACCGCGGCCTGCGCCGCGCCACGGTCGATACCACCGGTCCGCTCGGTGCAACGGTGGCCTACCGCCTGAACCTGATGACGGAAGAGGGCGATCCGCGCTCGTCGCTGCTGCACAACAAGCGCATGCTGGTGGCGCCGGCGCTGACCTGGCTGATCGACCCGCACACCACGCTCAACTACGAAGCGGAAATCCTGAAGGCGGACACCCCGCTCGATCGCGGCGTGATCAATGTGCGCGGCCGGCTCGGCCTGCTGCCGCGCGACCGCATCCTCAACGAACCGACCGACAGGAATATGCACCTGTCGAGCAAGACCCAGCAGCTGACGCTGGACCGCGAGCTGGCCGCCGGCTGGCGCGCGCGCCTGGGCGCGAGCTACAAGGAAAGCACGTTCGAGGGCGAGTACACGGAAGCGACGTCGCTGGCGGCCGACAACCGCACGCTGAACCGCCAGGCCACCTGGCGCACGCTGCCGTCGCGCGATGTTTCGGCCAACGGCGAGATCGAGGGCAAGTTCGCCACCAGCGCCGTGGCACACACGCTGCTGGTCGGCGCCGAAGCGTCGCGCCTGTGGATGAACACGGAAATCCTGCGCTCGGCCAACACCCCGATCGACATCTATGCGCCCGTGTATGGCAGCGCGCCGGGACCGCTGATCGCGCGCACCTCGAGCTCGGACGAACGCCAGCGCGTCAAAGCCGTGTTCGCGCAGGACCAGATCAGCCTGTCGGAGCAGTGGAAGCTGCTGGCCGGCGTGCGCTGGGACCAGTACAGCCAGGACCTGGTCAACCGCGTGGCCGGCAACGCGCTGGCGCGCCAGCAGAGCGCCGTGTCGCCGCGCGTTGGCGCCACCTATCTGCCCAACAGCTGGAGTGCGCTGTACGTGTCGGCCGGAAAATCATTCCGCGGCAATACCGGCACCGATGTCAACGGCAATGCCTTCGATCCGCAGCAGTCGCGCGCGTACGAAGCGGGCTGGAAACTGCAGAGCGCCGACCAGCGCCTGGGCGCCACGCTGGCCGTGTACGACATCACCAAGACCAATGTGCTGACCGCCAGCGACGTGCCGGGCTTCTCGGTGGCGGCTGGCGAAGTGAAAAGCAGCGGTGTCGAGGCGGACGTGACCGGGCAGATCGGCCGCCACTGGCGCCTGAGCGGCAATGCCTCGTACGACGATGCGCGCGTGACCCGCGACCGCACGCTGGCGGCCGGCACGCGCCTGATGAACGTGCCGAAAGTGAGCGCCGGCCTGCTGGCGATCCGCGAAGACAGCCTGCCGGACGGCAGCCGCTACGGCGTCGGCGCCGGCGTCAACCATGTCGGCGAACGCTCGGGCAATACGGCCGACACCTATGCGCTGCCGTCGTACACGGTGGCGCGCCTGCTCGGCTACTGGCAGCTGAACCAGCACCTCAGGCTCTCGCTCGACGTGCACAACGTGTTCAACCGCACGTACTACACGGCGTCGTGGGCCAACCTGTACGTGATCCCCGGCGCCGAGCGCAGCATCGCCGCCAGGCTCAAGATCGCTCTGTAAGCGCGGGCTGCGGCACGCTGGCCAGCACGGCCATGTTGCGGCCCTGTTCCTTGGCCTTGTACAAGGCCCGGTCCGCCATTTCCAGCAGCAGTTCGGGCGAGTTGTCGTCGCCCGGCACCAGCACCGCCACCCCGATGCTGATGGTCAGCATGCCGAACGGCGACTGCTCGTGCGGCAGCCGGCGCCGCGCCAGCGCCGTGCACATCGATTGCGCGGCGTCGATGGCGTTGCCGGCATCGGTGTCCGCCGCCAGCAGCGCGAATTCCTCGCCGCCGTAGCGCGCCACGATGTCGGTGGCGCGGCGGCCGTGGCTGGTGATCAGGTCGGCCACGGCGCGCAGGGCGGCGTCGCCGGCCTGGTGGCCGTAATGGTCGTTGTATTTCTTGAAGAAGTCCACGTCCAGCATCGACAGCGCGACCGGCTGCCCGGTGCGTGCTGCGCGGCGCCATTCGGCCGCCAGCGCCAGGTCGAAGCCGCGCCGGTTGACCACGCCGGTCAGGCCGTCGGTCGTGCTCAGCGCTGCCAGCTTGCGGTTCGACGCCTCCAGCTCGGCCGTGCGCGCCGCCACCAGTTTTTCCAGCTGTGACTGGTGGCGCGTCAGGCGGTCGATGCGGATCCGGTACAGCAGCGCCAGCGTAAACACCACCAGTCCGACCACCGCCATGCGGAACCACCAGCGCTTCCAGAACGGCGGCGTGATGGTGATGCGCAGCGTGGCCGGCTCCTCGTTCCACACGCCCAGGTGGTTGGCCGCCTTGACCCGGAACACGTAGTTGCCGGGATTGAGGTTGGTATAGCTGGCGCTGCGGTGGGCGGCGTCGGTCTGCACCCAGTCGCGGTCGAACCCCTGCAGCTGGTAGGCGTAGCGGTTGCGGGCCGGATCGGTGTAGTGGAGCGCGGCGAACTCGATCGAGAAGACCGAGGCCTGCGACGACAGCGTGAGCGCGGTGGGCGCGGTGACCGGTCCCTCGGCCCGCACGTCGGCGCGCGGCTTGCCGTTTTGCAGCGAGTGGTTGAACACGGTGATGTCGGTAATTGCCACCTGCGGCGGCACCGACTGGCTGCGCACGCGCGACGGATCGACCGCCGTCATGCCATGCACGCCGCCGAAATACAGCACGCCATCGGCGCCGCGCGCGGATGAATTGACGGTAAAACCTTCGGTCAGGCCGTCGGCTGCGGTAAACAGCGCCACCTTGCCGGTGTCGGGATCGAGGCGGAACAGGCCGGCCAGCGTGCTGCACCAGATCCTGCCGTCACGGTCGTGTTCGATGGCGAGGATTTTCTGGGCCCGCATGGCGGCCGCGTACGACACGAAGCGGACCTTGCCGTCGGCCTCGAACACGGCCAGGTCCAGGCCTTTGCTGGTGCCGATCCATACCCGGCCCTTGGGGTCCTGGTGCAGGCTGACGATGTTGTCGTCGCTGATGCTGGCGCGGTCGGCCTGGTCGTGGCGGAAATGACGGAAGGTGCCGCTGGCGGGATCGAGCCAGTCCAGGCCGCCGCCATTCCATTCCGAGCCGACCCACACCCGCCCGCTGCTGTCCTCGAGCACGGTGGAGGCGCCGTTGACGCTGCGGCTGCGGCTGTCGTGCGGGTCGTTGTAGTAAATCTTGCGGGCGTCGGTGCGCGGATCGTACCGGATCAGACTGTTGCCGGTGGCCAGCCACAGCACGCCGCCGGCGCCGGGCGCGATGTAATTGATGTAATCGCTGGCGGTATTGCCGAAGTGGATGGCCCGGAAGCTGCCGTCCGCGCGGTCGAGGCGATTGAGGCCGTTCGACGTGCCCAGCCACAACGGGCCCTTGCCATCGTCCTGCTGGTACATGGTGTAGACGATCGAGTGACTCAGCTTGCCCGGCGTGCGGTCGTCGGCGCGGTAGGTCCTGACCACGGCGCTGGCGCCGGGGTCGTACAAGCTCATGCCGGAATTGCCGCCGATCCAGAGCTGGCCGTTCGGCGCTGGCGCCAGGCTCAGCAGCGCATTGCTGGCCGGCGCCGTGCGCTGGTCGATGCGGAACGGCACATGACGCGTAAACCCTTCGCTGCTGAGATTGGCGAGCGCGATGCCGTCGGTAAACGACGCGATCCACAACATGCCGCCCCGGTCCTGCATCACGGCGCGCAGGTTGTTGCCGGGCAGGCTGTACGGATCGTCGGCCGCGTGGACGAACTGGTCGAAGGCATTGCGCGCCGGGTCCCAGCGCAGCAGGCCGGCCGACAGGGTCGTGGCCCACAACGCGCCCTTGTTGTCGAGGTTGAAGTCGGTGATCCGGCTGGCGGGCGAGGGCACGGCCACGCGGGTGTTCCAGTCGCTGTGGCCGTCCCAGCGCACCACGCCGGTTTCGGTGCCGATCCACAGCGCGCCGTCGCGGTCGAACTGCAGCGCCCGCACGATGTTGACGCGCGCATCGGCGCGCGGCGACGGATCGACCTGGTGGTGGACGAAGCCGGTGGCGCCGGGCGCCAGGTAATCGAGGCCGCCCGGCCAGGTGGCGGCCCAGACGCCGCCGCGCGCGTCCAGCGCCAGCGCGTTGAGGTCGTTGCTGGCCAGGCTGGTGCGATCCTTGTCGTCGTGGGCGTACACGGTGAACTTGCCGCTGTCCGGGTCGTAGTGCTGCAAGCCGCCCCAGCTGGCGATCCACATGCCGCTGCGGCCGTCGGCAACGATGCGCTTGATGATGCGGCGATTGTTGGGGCCGCTGGCCGGCGCCATCACGGTGAAGTCGTTGGTGTCGGGGTTGAAGCGCGCCAGGCCGTTCTGGGTGCCGGCCCAGATACGGCCCTTGGTATCTTCGTAGATGGCGGCCACGCGGTCGTGCGGCAGGCTGCGCGGGTCGGCCGGGTTGTGGGCGTAGCGCACGGCCTGGTAGCCGTTGTAGCGGTACAGGCCGTTGGTGTGGGTGCCGACCCAGACATAGCCTTTGCGGTCCTGCATCAGCGCCAGCATCGACGGTTCGTCGCCGCCCAGCGGGCCCAGCTTCTTGAAACGCAGCGACGGCGTGGCCGCCTCGGCAGCGCCGGGCCAGGCAGCGGCCACCACCGTGACGACACCCGGTGCCGTGCACAGCAGCGCGCACATCAGCGGACGCAGCAGGAAGGACAAAAGCGGGGACACAACGAGACTGTTCAGCAGCGCCGCGAACGGGCGCAGCGCGGACGATAAATGCGCGGACATGGTGGATTTTCCAGTGTGCCGGTCAACGCCGTCCGGCAGGGTCCAGCGCGAGGCTGGGTTATCATTTTTATAGCTTGGCCGCCATTATACTAGTCATTGAGGCAATGGTTTCGGGATAATAGCCGCTGCTTTGGCGCGATTGTCGCTTTTTAGGGTATAGTTTACGGTGCTGCCTGCCGTGGTTGAGAGCGCCGCCCCCGCACCCGTCCCTTTTCCCCGGTGCGGATTCTGTTGTTTATTGAAGAAAGCTGCTTGTCCCTCCGGGGCCGGCCCACACACTATGTCCGAATCCGAGATTACTACCCCGTCCGTTGACGCCCAGTCCGCACCTGCCGCACCTGCTCCCGTTGCCGTTCCTGCCGTCGCTGCTGCACCGGCCGCACTTGCCGTGCCTGCCGCTGCTGCCGAGGCGCCGTCGCCGGTGCCCGCTGCGCCGGCCGCGGCAAGCGCGGTTGCTGCAGCGCCCGCACCTGGCGCCGCGCCGGCTGCGCGCGTGCGTTTTGCCGACTTCGGCCTGTCGCCGCTGATCCAGCGCGCGCTCGACGAGCAGGGGTATGCGCATCCGACGCCGATCCAGGCCGAGGCCATTCCCGTGCTGCTGCAGGGACGCGATGTCATGGGCGCGGCCCAGACCGGCACCGGCAAGACCGCCAGCTTCTCGCTGCCCATCATCCAGATGCTGCTGGCCCACGCCAGCCACAGCACCTCGCCGGCGCGTCACCCGGTGCGCGCGCTGATCCTCACCCCCACGCGCGAGCTGGCGGTGCAGGTGGCCGACAACATCAAGGCGTACGCCAAACACACGCCGCTGCGTTCCACCGTGGTCTTTGGCGGCATGGACATGAAGCCGCAGACGGCGCTGCTCAAGGCGGGCGTGGAAATCGTCATCGCCACCCCGGGCCGCCTGCTCGACCATATCGAACAGAAAAACATCAGCCTGTCGCAGGTGCAGATGCTGGTCATGGACGAGGCCGACCGCATGCTGGACATGGGTTTCCTGCCTGACTTGCAGCGCATCATCAACCTGCTGCCCAAGCAGCGCCAGAACCTGATGTTCTCGGCCACGTTCTCGGCAGAAATCAAGAAGCTGGCCAACACCTTCCTGAGCAACCCGATCACCATCGAAGTGGCGCGCAGCAACCAGACCGCCGACAAGGTGACCCAGGTCGTGTACAAGGTGGCGGAGAACCAGAAGCACGCGTTGACGGCCCACCTCCTGCGCCAGCGCGAGCTCAAGCAGGTCATCATTTTCTCCAACACCAAGATCGGCGCGTCGCGCCTGGCGCGCGAACTCGAGCGCGAAGGCATGAAGGCGGTCGCCATCCACGGCGACAAGACCCAGCAGGAACGCATGGCCGCGCTCGAAGCGTTCAAGAAGGGCGAGACCGACATCCTGGTCGCCACCGACGTGGCCGCCCGCGGTCTCGACATTTCCGACCTGCCGTGCGTGATCAACTACGACCTGCCGTACAACGCCGAAGACTATGTCCACCGCATCGGCCGCACGGGCCGCGCCGGCGCTTCCGGCGACGCCATCTCGATCTATTCCGACAAGGACGAGCGCCTGCTGGCCGACATCGAAAAGCTGATCAAGCAAACCATCAAGCGCGGCGAGCTTCAGGGCTTCAACCCCGGCTACGCTGCGGCGGGCAGCGACGATCGCAGCGAGCGCGGCGAGCGCCGTCCGCGCCGCCCCGACGACAGCAGCCGCGGCCCGGCCAGCCGCCCCGGCGAACGCGCACCGCGCAGCATGGGCATGGCGCCGCGTCGCGACAAGGTCGATCCATGGTTCCTCAAGCCCTACGAACCGGCCAAGAGCACGCTGCCGCCAGCGTCCACCGCCACTGCCGGCGCCCCCGGCAACAGCAAGCCCAAGCAGAAACTGGCGTTCCTGCTCGGCGGTACGCCCAAGTAAGATGCGGGGGCTCTACCGGGCAGTTGTCACGGCAGCTGTCCCGCAATGTCCTGTCGGCAGGTCATAGCGCGCAGTCGTCGCTGGCACTCACCGCCCGCACTCATAGCCCGCACCTATAGTCCTCGCTCATAGTCCTCACTCGTAGTCCTCGCTCATAGTCCTGACTCACAGCCCGCACTCGTAGTCCACTCCGGTGGCCCGCACCGGCAGCCTGCGGCTGTACTGCCGCGCGGTCAGCTCTGGCAGTCAAGCCGGGCAACCGGCGCGCACCGGCGTCGCCGCCGGCCTTATGGCGCGGTCGGTTCGCCGATGCCGATGGCGATCAGGCCGATGCCCAGGGCGCGCAGGTCCGTGCTGCGGTTGTCGATTTCAGCCGGCCTGGCCGGGTGCGGCACGGCGATGGTCAGGGTGCGCTGGCGACCGTCGGTATCGAACTGCACCAGGCGTTCGCGCGCGCTGCCCGCCAGCGTGATGGTGCGCCGCACCTCGCCCACCGCCAGCACGAACGGCGCGCCGATATTGGGCCCGTACGCCTGCGCGGTCAGATGCAAGATCATCTTGCGCGGGAAGGGGCGGGCAAACTCCAGCACGACCTGGCCGCCATCGGACCAGGCGCCCCACGGCTCGGCAGCGGCCAGTCCCTGCACCCGCGTTAGCGCAGCGGTCCGCCCTGCCACATCGAAGCGGGTGCGGGCCACGATCCGGGCCGGCGCGGGCGCTTGCCCGATCCGCGTCAGCTGGTAGTCGCTGGTGACCACCTGGGCCGCCAGTTCCGGCGGCAAGGCGTGGTCGCCCAGTACCACCACCGTCCCGACCCCCGGCGGCACCATGGCCGCATCGATTGCCTCGCCCGGCGCCAGCAACAAGGTCTGGCTGGCGTGGCGGTCGACGTGGAACTGGGCCCGGAACAGCGCCACTGCATCGTCGCCGATCAGCAGCAGGCGATCGCGCTCGGCGTCGCTCAGCTGTGCATGCAGGGCGCGGCCCACGCGGTCGGCCAGCTGGGCCGGGCCGGCAGCCAGTTGCAAGGTGCGGTAGGACATGACGCTGGCGTTCAGCGCCATGACCGGCAGCAGCAGCCAGACGAAGCCGAGCCGGCCCAGCGCCGGGCGCCAGCACCAGGCAGCGATGACCAGCAATTGCAGCAGCACCAGCTGGTGGAAACGGGACTTGTGCTCGGCCAGGTTGACCAGCTCGGGGCCGTCGACGAACGACAACACGAACGCGGGGCGCAGCGTCAGCGCAGACACCACGATCAGCGCCGCCAGCAGCAGCACCAGCGCCGCGCGCACGCGCCAGTCGCCGCGATGGCCCAGCAGCGGCGAGGCGGCCAGCATGGCCAGCAGCGGAAACACGAAATCGTAGTAGCGCAGGTGCAGGCGCGCGCCTTCGTTCGGCCCGGCATGCGCGATCGACGCCGTGTACAGCACGGTCAACCCCAGCGTGGCGCCCAGCGTGAGCACCGTGTACACGAGCGCATTGCGGCCCGGCTGGCCGGCGGCGGCGCGCGCCTGCGCGCTGGCGGCCGCAGTCAGCAGCGCCAGCAGCGGCACGGCGCACAGCAGCACCAGCGCCATCAGATGACCGTAGGCGTTCCACAGCGCCGGCTGCAGCAGGCGCGCCAGCACGCCGCCGGCGCTTTGCCGGGCCTGGCCGCCGTACATGCTGCCCAGCAGGTCGAGCCCGGCCGCACCGGCCAGCAGCCAGCCCAGCGCCAGTTTCAGCACCAGCGTCGTCGCGGCCATCGCTGCTGCCGCCAGCACGCCGGTCGCCGGCCGGCCGGTGCGCCAGCTGCGCCACAGCGCGTACAGCATGATGGCCGGCAGCAGGAACAGTGCATGCACTTTTACCAGACTCATAAGTCCCAGCACGACGCCGGCCAGTACGGCACTGCGCACGCCGGTGCCGCCCACCTCCGACAGCATGATCCAGCTCAGCACCCAGAAGCCGAGAAAATACGTGGCCTCGGGCATGAAGTAGGCCGTGTAGGTATTGCTGCCGCCGAGCAGCGCGGTCAGCGTCACGACGATGGCGGCCGGGCGGCCGGTCACCGGCAGGGCCACGCGGTACAGGAACGGTGCGGCCAGCACGTACAGCACGGCGTTGCCGACCCGGGCGCACTCGAGGAAGGCCGTGCCGCAGGCATTGGTGGCGCCAAACAGGGCCAGGTACAGATACGACGGCACGATCGCCTCGGACAGCGGCGCCAGCCGCGCATAACGGCTGTAGCTCCACTCGTCGAGGAATACCACCGGGTAGAGGCCATGGTTGCGTACCAGCAGCAACAGCAGGATCAGCGCCACCGCAGCGGGAAAGGCGTAGCGCAGCAGGGGCCGTGTGGGACAAATGTTTGCGGTCATGGCTGTCGCCGTTATCGAGGTGGCCGGGGGGCGGGTGGATGGTCGCGCCGTTCAACGTCACCAGGCCGGCTTGCGCGCCAGCTGGCCAGCAGCTGCTGCATCTGCGGCCAGGTAAAGAATTTGCGCTGTTCGTAATACAGCGCGCCGGCATGCGGACGCTCCAGCGTGCGCGCGATGCTGACCGCTTGCAGTGTCTGCTCGCCGCGCCGCAGGTAGTGCCACAGCACGCACGGAAACAGGCCGATCCAGGTCATCAGCTGCGACGGGTATGCCACGCAGTAACGGCAAAAGCGCAGGCGGTTGCGCCACGGGATGCGCGTGCGTTCGACCGCGCCGTTGGCAGCCAGCGGCCGCAGCACCCGGAACAGCGGCGGCGGCAAGCCTGCGCTGTGGTACAGCGCATACTGGCGCACGCAGGCCAGCAGGCCGGCGGCGTGCGCCGTCTCGACAGCCAGCGCATGCAGCGCGTCGTGGTCCTGGTGGCCGCCTTCCCACGCCGGCACGCACAACAGCCGTGGCGTGCCGGCCTGGCGGCACCACTGCGCCAGCCAGGCTGCGGCCGGCGCCAGCCGGTGCGGCAGGCTGGCGTCGAGGATGGCCAGCTCGGCGCCGGGGAATACGATGTCGTCGGGCGCCACGCCCAGCGCGCCCAGCACGCGGCGCGATTCGGCCGCGCGGCGCGCCGACAGGCTGGCCGTGGCGCTGGTGGTGAAATAGGCGCAGCGCACGCGCAGCCCGCGCGCCATGCAGTCGAGCATGGTTTGCCAGACGCCGAATTCGTCGTCGGGATGGGCGAACAGGAACAGGGCGGCGTCCGCCGCCTCGGTGGTTTCAGTAGGCATCGAAGTCGAGAAAGGAAAAATCGATCGCTTCGGGCGCCAGCCGGACTGAGCCCTCGGCCAGCGGCAGATAGATCAGGTTCAGCGGCGAAGGCCGCAGCCGCTGCGGAATACGCAGGTAGGCGCCGTAGACGCCATGGACGCCGACCGCACCGCCGCTGCCGGCGGCGGGGCGCAAGCCCAGGAACAGCCGCAGCGGCGCTGCTCCCCACCGCGCGCCGCCGACCCCGGGCAACGACCAGTCCGGTTCCGGGCTGGCGGCCAGTTCGGCATATGCATGCACCAGCGGCAGGGCCGGCGCCCGGAATTGCCACACGGGGCCACAACGGCGCACGTCCAGCGGCTTGCCGGGACAGGCGGCGCGCCAGGCCAGGCTGGCCTGGTCCCAGTGCCGGACGAACGACAGCGCGCCAGGCGCGCGCGGCGGCAGGCGGCCGCAGCCGATGCGCGCTTCGAGCGGGCGCACCAGCTGGAAGCCGAGCTTGCGCACAAAGCCGGGCGTGCTGTGGGCATTGGCCACGCCGTACACGCCGTGACAGCCGCGGCCGGCCCCGGCCGCGTAGGTCAGCGCCGCAAGCCTGGTAAACAGGCCGCGGCCCTGGTACGCCGGGTGGGTGGCGGTATTGAGCGACAGCAGGACCGGCACCGGCACTGCGGCGCCGTCGATCACGGCGCGCGCGGCGATGCACACGTAGTGCGCCGCCAGCTGGTCGCCATCCCAGGCGTCGAACCCGAGTGCGGCGCCGTCCGGGTTGTCGCGGTACAGCCATTGCAGGTAGGGGCCGGTAAATTTTCGGGTGCCCGGAAAACACGCCGCGAGCAGGCGCGCATACCCGGCCAGGGCGTCGTCGTCGGTACGGATCGGCAGGAAAGTGGTCATCGGAAGATCCAGTATTTGCTGAGCAAAAAACCGTTGCACGCCACCAGCGGCAGCGCCACCAGCTTGCCTGCCAGCGCTGCCGTGGCAACGCTGGCGGCGCCCGATCCGAGACCGGCATGGAGACCGGCACCGAGGCCGGCGTGGTAGAGCGCCAGCGCGCCGCCCACGCACGCGAGGGTGAGCAGGTAGTTGAGCACGACCACGCACAAAAAACGCAGGAAGCGGCCCATGCTGGGCACGCTGCCAAAGGTAATGCGCGCATGAAAAGCATAATTGAGCAGCAATCCTGCCGCAAATCCGGCGCTGGTGGCGGCCGTTACGCTCACGCCGGGGCCGGCCGACAGCAGGCCCTGCATCACGCCGATGTCGAGCGCGGCGCACAGCAGGCCGCCGCCCACGAACAGCAGGAACTGGCGCCGAGGGGACGCGCGCGCCGGGTCGGTCCGGCTAGTCATGGCGCAGCGGCGCCAGCGACCGCTTGTGGAGTACCCGGCGCGGCACCGAGGCGATATCGTACGCCAGGAACGCCAGGATCAGCTGCATGCCCATCAGGACCGGCAGCGCCGACACCATCACCGTGCCGGCCGGCGTCGCCACACCCTGTTCCGCCGCGCGGACCCAGTGCCAGGCGCCGTAGGCGCTGCCGAACAGCAGCAGCACGGCGCCCAGCGGCAGCTGCAGCGACGCCAGCGACATATTGCGCAGGTAGTAGTTGTAGAACAGGCGCTTGCCGAGGTTGCGCACGTGCTTGCGCAGGAACTCGGTGGCGATGGTGGAGACCTTCAGGTTGCTCACCTCGTCGCCATAGCTCGCGTCCATCGGCACGTCCACCACCACTGCCTGGATCGTGTTGAGGCGAAACAGCATGTCCGATTCGAAAAAATACCGGGTGCTGATGCGGTCGAACGGCAGGTGGCGGGCGGCGTCCGCGTGCAGCGCGGTGTAACCGTTGGTGGGATCGAACACGTCCCAGTAGCCGGACGACAGCTTGGTCAGCAGCGACAGCACCGCGTTGCCGAACAGGCGCACGGTCGGCATGCGGCGGATCTTCTCGAGGTCGAAGAAGCGGTTGCCCTTGGTGTAGTCGGCTTCGCCGCTCAGGATGGGCGCCACGAAATGCGGCAGCAGGGCCGGGTCCATCTGGCCGTCGCCGTCGATCTTGACCAGGATGCGCATGCCGTCGGCCAGCGCCGCGCGGTAGCCGCTGAGCACGGCACCACCGACACCGCGGTTCTCGGCGTGGTGCAGCACCACCACGCGGCGGTCGTGGCACGCGGTCTGCACCAGCGCGCCCGACTGTTCGGGGCAGGCATCGTCGACCACGTAGATGCGCGCCACTTCGGGACCGATCGCGGCCAGCACGCCGAGGATGTGGCGACGCACGCGGTAGCAGGGAATCACGACCGCGATCCGGTCGGCGTCGGCGCAGGGAACGGGAAGCGGATTCATGCGGCGCCTGTCGTCAAGGTGGACGGTTCCCGCGCAGCGGCGGGGACCAGGGTGCGGTACCAGTGCCCGCCGTCGAGCACGCGCAGCAGCTGTTCGGTGCTGGCTTGCCAGCTCAGCCAGGGCAGCGCCGACGACGGTGGCGCGGCGCCGGCCGCGTGCAGGGTCAGCCAGTGCTGCAGCGCTGCCGCCAGGTCGGATGCAGCGGTACCGCTGAAGTAATACGCATGCGCGCCGCCGACCTCGCGGAACACCGGCAGGTCGCGCGCGATGATCGGCAACCCGTGCCGGGCGGCCTCGATCAGCGGCAGGCCGAAGCCCTCGCCGATCGATGGCGCCAGCAGCGCCGAGCAGGACTGGTACAGCCGGTTCAGCATGTCGTCGGACGCCCCGGTCAGCCAGAACAGCCGGCGGTCCCGTTCAACGTGGTTCTGCAGCTGCTGCACCAGCTTGTCCACCATCCAGCCCTGCTTGCCCACGATGACCAGGTTCAGGTCCACGCCCTGGCGCCACAGCAACTCGGCCGCGGCCAGCGCCTGGTCCTGGCACTTGCGCGGCTCCAGTGTGCCGACCAGCAGCATGCTGGGCCGCGCTGCGACGGCATCCAGCAGGTCGCCGGCGTTGGCGGGCAGGCCGGTGGTCGGTGCGCTGGCGTCGAGGTCGGCGCCCAGGTGGAAATAGCCGAGCGGCAAAGGCTCGCGGCGGCTGCGGCCGGGACGCGTTGCCAGCCAGTCGTGCAGCTCGTCGGCCACGGCGCGCGAGATGCACAGCACGCCATCGGCCACGGCTGCGATGGTGTCGAGATAGGCGGAGAAATAAGTGTCGGTCCCCACCGGGAACACTTGCGGCTTGAGCAGCGGCAGCAGATCGTACACGACGAAATAGATGTCCACGCCGCGCCGGCGCATGTCCTGCAGGCGCTCGCGGTTTTGCGCGGTGCCGTTGGTGTACAGGTCGAGACCGAGAAAGCGGTCGCCGGCGCGCACCTCGAGCGGCGCATCTTCGAGCGCCATGGTCGGGCAGCCCAGCATGCGCAAGGTGAAGGACCGGGCGTAGCGATACGGACGGTTGCCGCCGTTGCAGTACACAGGCTCCACCCGGTAGCCGGGCGGCGGCGCCTCGACCAGGCGCAGCACGATGGCGCGCACCACGCGCTGGATGCCGGTCTTCAGATCGGCCTCGACCAGCGCCGAGATATCGACGAACAACTGGCGCGGCGCCAGCGGCAGGCGGTTGGCGGCGATCGCTTCGGCCGTTTCCATCAGCGCGCCGGCCGGCGCCGGGCCCAGTGCCTGCAGCGCGGCCAGCAGCGCCGCGTAATGGACGGCCGGGCTGTATGCGGTCGCGGTCTCGATGGCGTCGCGAAAGCGCGGCCCGACCCGGGACGGCGCATGGTGGGCGGCCATGTAGGCGCGCGCGCGCGTTGCCAGGCCGGCGCGCAGGGCCGCGCCGGACGGGCCGTGCAGCTGTGCCAGCGCACCGGCCAGCGCCGCCGCATCGCAGTCGTCAGGCAATCGCAGCAGCACGTCGGCCGGCAGGTCGGCATTGGCGCCGTGGGCGTTGACCACGGTGGGCACGCCATGCAGCAGGCAGTCGAGCACCGAGGCCGAGGTCTCGCCGCGCGTGCGGCTGCGCAGCTGTACGGCAGCGTCGGCGGCTGCCAGCCATCGGGCGTATTGGTCGCCTGCGACGAAGCCGGTGATGCGGATGCGCGCACCGGTGTCTGACCCGGCTGCGGCGATCGCCTGCGCGATGCTGCGGCCGTAGTCGCCGGGATCGGGCGCACCGACAAACACCAGCTGGCAGCGCGGATCGGCCGCCAGCGGACTGGCGAGAAACGCTGCAAGCAGCAGCTCGTTGCGCTTGGTGACACCCATCATGCCGAAGCTGCATACCAGGAAGACATCGTCGGCCACGCCCAGCGCGGCGCGCGCCGTGGCACGGGCGCTGTCGGCGTCATGTCCTGCCGGCAGACCACGGATCAGAGGCACGGTTTGCCACAGCTGTGCGCTGTCGCCGCCATACCACTGCTGCGCCAGGCGCCGCGAAAAGTCGGCGTGGACGATCACGCCGCTGGCATGCTCGAGCACCTGCCTGTTGCACGGGTAGGTCCAGATCGCCGCGTGGCGCCCGTGGCGCTGGTGGGCCAGCAGGCCGGTATGGCCGTGCGATGCATACAGCGCGTCGAGAAAGACCTGGGGCTGGCCGCTGCGCTCCATCTGGTCGAGCGCACCGCTGAGGAAAAAATCGTGCAGCACCACGATGCCGGGATGGCGGCGCAGCAGCGCGAACATGTGCTGGTGCACGCTGTGGTTGCCGAAGTGGTAGAGCACGCGCGCGTAGCGGCCCGCATGGCGGTCGAACCAGGCGCAGTCGCGCACCGGGTAGCGCCGGGCGAGGCCGGGATCGACCGGATCATCGGCAATCAGTTCGATGTCATAGTACCGTTCGAGCTGGGCCAGCAATTCGACGCTGTAGTCGGCAATGCCCGAGTGCTGCGGCGGCAGCGGCGACAGGAAGGCCATCGACGGCCGGGCGGGCCGCGCTGCGATCGGCACGTGCGTGGCCGCTGTGGTGACTGCACGCCCTGCAGCGGCAGACGCCGCACCGCCAGCAGCCGCGGGATCGACGGCAGCTCCGGCGCCGCCAGCGCCCGCACCGGTGGCAGACGCCGCACCGCCTGTAGCCACGGTATCGGCGGCAGTTGCTGCATCGCGCGCAGCTGCGCGATCGACGGCAGCGCCAGCGCCGCCAGCTCCCGCACTGGTTGCAGACGCCGTACCGCCAGCACTCACGGTATCAGCGGCAACTGCTGCAGCGCCGGCGCCCACGGCTCCCGCGCCGGTTGCAGTCGCTATATCGCTGGAAGCGTTTGTGCTGTCAGCAGGCACGGTAGCGACAGTCGCCATATGAGCGGCAACAGCCGACTTGCCGCCGGCAGCCATCAGCCCCGTCAGCGCCGCCAGCATCGCCTCGCCGCTTGCCGCCTGTACCACCTCGACGCCCGGCGCCGCCAGCCGCAGGGCGGCGACGGTGGCGGCGTCGGCCCCGGTCAGCAGGCGGGCCCGGGCCAGCGCCTGGTGCTGCCGTTCGGATGCTGCCAGCGCCATGTTCCTGGCGGCCGGGCCGGACACGCTGTCCGGGCGGCCCATGCTGCCCATGCTGCCCATGCCGCGCAAGCTGCTCATGCTGCCCAAGCTGTAGATGGCCGGCACCGTTCCTGTTCCGGTGACCGCGTGAGGGCTGTCGCGCTCGAACAATCCCGGGGTCCAGACCAGGTCGGCGCGCCAGTCCTGCAGCACGGTGGCGCGCAGCAGGTCGGCGGCGCCACGGCGCCAGTCGTCGCCGCCGCGCGTGGTAGCGAGCACGTGCAGCTGCACCTGGCCCGGCGCGGCAGCGGCCGACGGTATGGCCGGTGCTGTCGCTGACGGCCAGCCGGGTGCGCGGCGCAGGTCGTCGGCCTGCGCGGGCCAGGCGTGGTACAGCATCAGCAGCACGGTGTGGCCGGCCGCCTGCGCTGCGGTGACCAGCGCGCGCACCAGCGCCACGGTGGCTTCGGGGTCGGCGGCGGCGCCGTGCTGGCACGCCTGGAGGTCGATCGCGAGTCGCATGCGTGAAAGGTCTAACGGTCGTCAGGTTGAGGGGGGCGTTCGAGGTCGGCCAGCACGCGGCGCGCCGATTGCGGCAGGTGCGCCAGCGCCGGCGGCACACCGGGCGGCACGATCTCGCTGCTGGCGCCCCGGACCGCGGCATACCAGGCCAGGCAGCGCCGCTGCAGTGCCGGCGCGCGGCGCAGCAGCGCGAAGGTCACGCGCCGCAGCGGCGTCCATTGCGCCAGCGTGACCAGGGTGCGTCGCAGCGCCGCGCGCAGCACGGTGGCGGGAACGGTGCGCACGGCGCCGGACTGGATCAGGCGTCCCGCCGCGCGCAGCGGCCGCGTCACGCGCCACGAGGTGCTGGCGTGGATGGCGTCGAGATGGGCCTGCAGCTGTGCCGCCTGCGCGGCAGCCTCGGCTTGCTGTTGCAGGGCCGCCTGTTGCAGCTTCTGCAGCTGTGCCAGCCGGCCGGTCAGGTCGTCGATGGTGCGCCAGGCGTGGTCCAGGTGGTAGCTGATGTAGCCGTCGAACACATTGGGCGGCACTGCCAGCAGCGGCAGCAGCTGTGCCTGTTCGGCAGCCACGTAGTAGCGGTTCAGGCCATCGAAGTAGGCAAAGCGGTAATCGCCGGCCAGCACCAGCGGTTCCCAGTCTGCGTGGCTGGCGACGGTGCTGTTGGGGACGGTCGCTTCGATCACCAGTATCCACGGGCGCCAGCGGCGCAGGTCCATGCCGCGCAATACCTCGCCCTCGAAACCTTCGACATCGATCTTGAGGAAGTGGATCGTGGCCGGCGCGTGCTCGGCGCAGATGCCGGCCAGGGTCCGCACCGGCACCTCGATCTCGACCACCGCAATGCCGGCCGCGCGGTGGGCCTGCGCGGTGGCGGCGTCGGTGGAGGCCCAGCCGTTGACGTCGGGCGTATCGAACAGCGTGATGCGGCCGTCGGCGGCGCCGCAGGCCAGCGCCAGGTTGATGTCGCGTGGACGGGCGCGCTGCAAGATTGCGCGGTACGACGGCATCGGCTCGATATTGATGCCATGCCAGCCGGCGTCGTAAAACAGCCTGGTCATCGAATCGTGCTGCGGATCGTTGGCGCCGACATCGATGTAAAAGCCGTCCTGCACGGTGCGCAGCGCGCGCCACAGCAGCACGTCTTCGGCATTCTGTGCGTACGAGATCAGCGGCATGCAGCCTCCGGTGCGCATGGCGGGAAAGGGGACAGCGTAACGCAGGCAAACCGTGGCGCCAGATTGGTCATGCCGGCCCAGCGGATGCCTGCGGTGTCGGGCAGTATCGTGAAGGCGCTGACCTCGTGCAGGTAATTGAGCACTTCGCGAAAACTGCCCTGATCATACCCGCCATTGCTAAATCCCACCGTGAGCGTGTAATCGTCCGGTGCCAGCGTCAGGGCGAAGCTGAACCTGGCCGACAGCACCTGGCCGGCAGCCACCGGGCCCGGACACTGGTGCATGCAGTACGAGTTGGTTTCGAACAGCACCACGCCATGGCGGTTGCGGATCTTGAAGCCGATGTGCGGATCGTCGAACGCGCGCTGTACGCGGTAATCGATGCGCAGCGTGACCTGCTGATCGGCCACGATGGTGGCCAGCGGCGTGCCGGCAGCGTCCACGAACGCCGCGCGCAGGCAGGCGACATCGGCGCTGGCGATGCTGCCGGCGCTGCCGGTCAGCCCCGCTGCGTCGGCCAGCTGGTGCAGCGGATCCGCCGCCGCAGCCGGTGCGTTACCGGTCACTGCGGCGCTGGCCGACATGTCACCTGCCACCGCATCGCCGGCCAGCGCAGTACCGGCCGGCGCGGCGCCGACTGCGGCATCGGCAGGGAAATCTGCAGCGGACCGGTCGGGCGTGGTGTGCGTAGCGGGCGCAAGGCGGGTATCGGCCGGGGCATGGCCCAGCAGCTCGGCCTGGTAGCGGTCGACCGCCGTGCGGGGGGCGCCGTCGAAGGCCAGCCGGCCCTGGCGGATATACAGCGCGCGGTCGCAGATGTCCATCACCGTGCCCATGCTGTGCGAGACGAACAGCAGGGTGGTGCCGGCGGCCGTGTAGCGGCGGATGCGGTCGAAGCATTGTTGCTGGAAGAAGACGTCGCCGACCGCCAGCGCTTCATCGACGATCAGGATGTCGGGCCGCTCGCAGGTGGCCACGCTGAAGGCCAGGCGCATCTGCATGCCGCTCGAATACAGGCGCACCGGCTGGTCGAGGTAGTCGCCGATGCCGGCAAAGGCCACGATCGCGGGCAGCAGCGCGGCAAGGCGGCCGGCCTCCAGCCCCATCAGCTGACCGGCCATCAGCACGTTCTGGCGGCCGGTGAAGTCCGGGTGAAAGCCCAGGCCCAGTTCCAGCAGGGCCGCCACCCGCCCGTGCGCGGTCACGCTGCCGACCGTGGGCAGCGTGGTGCCGGTGATCAGTTTCAGGAGCGTGCTCTTGCCGGCGCCGTTGACGCCGATCAGCGCCACCGCCTCGCCGGCGGCGATGCGGAAATCGATGTCCTGCAACACCCAGTGCTGCTGGTGGCGCGCCCCGCGCCACGGCAGCAGCCACTCGGCCAGGCGCGCCCAGCGCGTGGGGTAGCGCTTGAACGCCTTGCCCACGCCGCTGACGGTGATGGCGTCCTGCACGGGATCGGTCATAACTCGTCCCCCATGTCGCCGCCGCGCCGGCGCAGCAGGCGCAGGCCCAGCGCACCGAGCGCCAGCGCGCACAGCGCAGCCGGCAGCAGGCTGGCCCAGTCCGGCGCGCGGCCATGCAACAGCACGTCCTGGAAGCCGCCCGTCACTGCCGCCATCGGATTGAATACCAGCAGCGCGCGCAGCGCCGGCGGCAGGATCGCGGCCGGGTACACGATGGGCGTGAGCCAGAACCAGAACTGGATGAAGATCTGGCAGAACTGGCCGACGTCGCGGAAAAACACATTGAGCACGCCCAGCACCAGGCCCAGGCCCAGCGCCAGCGCCACCTCCAGCAGCAGCAGCGGCAGCAGCAGCGCGAATACGGGTCCCGGGAACCGGCCGCACCCCAGCAGGAACACGGTAAACAGGCCGAAGATGATGGCAAAGTTCAGCAGCGCATTGCCGGCCACGATGACCGGCAGGCAGATGCGCGGAAAGCTGGCCTTCTTGAGCAGGTTGGCGTTCTCGATGAACATGTTCTGGGCGCGCGTGACGATCTCGGCGAACAGGCCCCAGCACAGGATGCCGGCGCACAGGTAGATGCTGTAGCTGTAGCGGCCGAGCTCGCCGAGCGTGCCGGGATCCCGGCTGTCGCCGGCCAGCTTGCCGTGCATGACCTGCGAAAAGATCACCGTGTAGACCAGTATCATCGCCAGCGGATGGAGCACGGACCAGGCGGCGCCGAGCATGGTGTTGCGATAGCGGGCCTCGAACTCGCGCCGTACGCTGCTGCGGACGAAACCACGGCTGTGCCATAGCGCGCGCAGCATGGCGCTCATGGCCGCGCGGCGCCGGCGCGGATCGACCACAACGGCAGCGATAAAGGAATGGCAAGCATGGGTATCCTGCAATAACGATCGAATAATTATATCCCAGACAATTGCAGTTTTATCTTGGCTGTCCGGCAAGCTGCTGCGGCCAATTTGTGCCAAATTCCAACAGATGCCACACGTAAATAGCGGCTGCGCACCGCTGCGGGCGCGATCGTGGGAAATGGTGAATTTCTGTGGATTTTTGTAGGCGATAATGGCCCCGCCATCACGGTAAAGTTGATTCGCCACAACATGGACCTATGAAAAACACCGTTTCCCCGCCGCGCAACGAGATCACCGACGTTCTTTCCACGCTCAAGCGCGCTTTTTTCACGGTGGGCGCGTTCAGCGCCATCACCAACCTGCTGATGCTGGCGCCGTCGCTGTACATGCTGCAGGTGTATGACCGGGTGCTCACCAGCCGCAACGAAACCACCTTGCTGATGCTGACCGTGATGATCCTGGGTGCCTACCTGATGATCAGCGTGCTCGAGCTGGTGCGCAGCTTCATCCTGGTGCGGGTCGGCGCGCGCTTCGACATGGAGCTCAACAAGCGCGTGTACACGGCCGCCTTCGAGCAGAACCTGCGGCGCGCCGGCGGCAATGCCGGCCAGGCCCTGAGCGACCTGACCAATATCCGCCAGTTCCTGACCGGCAGCGCGCTGTTCGCCTTCTTCGACGCGCCGTGGTTTCCGATCTACCTGGTGGTGATCTTCATCTTCGAGCCGGGCCTCGGCGTGTTTGCGCTGTGCGGCACGGTGATCCTGGTGGCGCTGGCGTTTCTCAACGAGCGCGTGTCGAAAAAGCCGCTGGCCGAAGCCAATACGCTGTCGATCGCCTCGGCCTCGCTGGCCACCAACAACCTGCGCAATGCCGAGGTGATCGAAGCGATGGGCATGCTGCCCAACCTGATGGGCCGCTGGTTCAAGCTGCACGGCAAGTTCCTGCACCTGCAGGGCGAGGCCAGCGAAAAGTCCGGGCTGGTGGCGGCCGTCACCAAGTTCGTGCAGATTGCACTGCAGTCGCTGGTGCTCGGTTTCGGCGCCCTGCTGGTGCTGGAAAACAAGATCACGCCGGGCATGATGATTGCCGCCTCGATCCTGCTGGGCCGCGCGCTGGCGCCGGTGCAGCAGGTGATCGGCGTCTGGAAATCGTTTGCCGGCGCGCGCAGCGCCTACGGCCGCCTGATCGAGCTGCTCGGAAATAACCCGGCGCGCCAGGCCGGCATGCCGCTGCCCAAGCCCGCCGGCGTGTTGACGGTGGAGGGCGTGAGCGCGGTGGCGCCGGGCGGCCAGACGACCTTGCTGCGCAATGTGTCGTTCGGTCTGCAGCCGGGCGACGTGGTCGGCGTGATCGGCCCCAGCGGTTCGGGCAAGACCACGCTGGCGCGGCTGCTGGTGGGCGTGTGGCCGGCCGCGATCGGCAAGGTGCGCCTGGACGGCGCCGACATCTACCAGTGGAACAAGGCCGAGCTGGGGCCGCACCTCGGCTACCTGCCGCAGGATATCGAACTGTTTGCCGGCACGGTGGGCGAGAACATCGCCCGCTTCGGCGAAGTGGCGGCCGACAAGGTGGTGCTGGCCGCCCAGCGCGCCGGCGTGCACGACATCATCCTGCGCCTGCCGCAGGGCTACGACACGCCGCTCGGCGACGGCGGCGCCGGCCTGTCCGGCGGCCAGAAACAGCGCCTGGGCCTGGCGCGCGCGATGTACGGCGACCCGGCCGTGCTGGTGCTGGACGAACCGAATTCCAACCTCGACGACGCCGGCGAGCACGCCTTGCTGGCGGCCGTCAACGACCTGCGCGCACGCGGCAAGACCATCGTGCTGATTACCCACCGCACCAGCGCCATCGGCATCACCAACAAGCTGCTGTTGCTGCGCGACGGCGCCGTGGAACTGTTCGGTCCGACCAAGCAGGTGCTGCAGGCGTTGCAGGAGAAAAGCCAGAAGCAGATGCCGGCGCAGGCCCAGCCAACGTCACCGGCATCACCGCAGCCGCCGGCCTCGTCCGCGCCGGCGCCGGCCAGGGAGCCAGCATGAAACTGATGAAAGCCGAATCGAAAACGCTGGCGTCCGACGTGGTCAGCCACGATGTCGCGCCGCTGTCCGTCCATACCGATGCCAGCGGCTACGGCCGCCTGGGCTGGCTGGTGGTGCTGCTGGGCGTGGGCGGCTTCCTGCTGTGGGCCATGCTGGCGCCGCTCGACAAGGGCGTGCCGATGCAGGGCACGGTGGCCAAGGAGGGCAACCGCAAGACCATCCAGCACCAGAACGGCGGCATCATCAACGAGATCCTGGTGCAGGATGGCGATACGGTCAAGGCCGGCCAGCTGCTGGTGCGCATGAGCGACGTGGCGCCGAAGTCGCAGGTGGAAGTGGCGCGCGCCCAGTACCTGGCCGCGCGCGCGGCCGAGGCGCGCCTGGTGGCAGAACGCGACGGCAAGGCCATCGTGTTTCCCGCCGCGCTGCAGGCCTACAGGAACGACCCGCGCACGGCCGAGGTGTTCGAGGTTCAGCAGCAGCTCAAAAGCGCACGCGAGTCGGCGCTCAACAACGAGCTGGCGGCAGTCGATGAAAACATCGCCGGCCTGCGCGCCCAGACCCGCGGTCTGGAGGCGTCGCGCGAAGCCAAGGTGCAGCAGCTGGCCTTCCTCAAGGAGCAGGTCGAGAACATGCGCGACCTGGCCAGGGAAGGCTATATCGCCCGCTCGCGCCTGCTGGAAACGGAGCGTACCTACGCCCAGGTCAGCGGCGCCATTGCCGAAGACACCGGCAACATCATTCGCGGCCAGCGCCAGGTGCTGGAACTGTCGCTGCGCCGCGTGCAGCGCAACCAGGAATACCAGAAGGACGTGCGCTCGGCGCTGTACGACGCCCAGAAGGAAGCCGAATCGCTGTCCGGCCGCATGCTGGCGCTCGACTACGACCTGGCCAATGCCGAGATCCGGGCGCCGGTGGGCGGCATCGTGGTGGGCCTGAACGTGTTTACCCGCGGCGGCGTGGTAGCCCCGGGCGCGCGCCTGCTCGACATCGTGCCGGCCGACGACGGCCTGGTGGTGGAAGGCCTGCTGCCGGTGAACCTGATCGACCGCGTCCACACCGGGCTGCCGGTGGAACTGATCTTCTCGGCGTTCAATGCCAACCGCACGCCCCATATCGAGGGCGTGGTCGAGCAGGTGGCGGCCGACCGCACGGTCGATGAGCGTACCGGCGCGGCGACCTACAAGGTGCGCGTGCGCGTGACGCCGGCCGGCACCCGCAAGATCGCCCAGCAGCACATGGATGTGCGCCCCGGCATGCCGGTCGAGGTGTTCGTCAAAACCGGCGAGCGCACCATGATGAACTACCTGCTCAAGCCGGTGATGGACCGCGCCAAAACGTCGCTGTCGGAGGAATAGTGAAGCCAGTCGTTCCCGTCATGCTGGCGCTGGCCCTGGCTTGCCACGCCGGCGGCGCCCGCGCCATCAGCCTGATGCAGGCCTACCAGTCGGCGCTGCAAAACGATCCCGCCTACCGCGCGGCCGGCCAGGAATACGCATCCGGCATCGAGAACGAGGTGCTGGGCCGCTCGGCGCTGCTGCCCAATGTATCGGCCAGCTATTCGAGCAGCCGGGTCGATGCCGACGTGGTGTACATCACCGGCGGCGTCGAGTCGCCGTCGCGCGCGCTCGAATACCGCAGCAAGTCGGCCGTGGTGCAGGTACGCCAGCCCGTGTTCAGCCTGGAGGCGATCGCGCGCTACCACCAGGGCCTGTCGCAGAGCAGTTATGCGGCGGCCGTATTTGCCTCGCGCAAGCAGGAGCTGATCCTGCGCCTGGCCGGCGCCTATACCGAGGCGCTGTTCGCCAACACCCAGCTGCGCCTGGCCGAGGTGCAGCGCGACGTCTTCATCGAGCAGCGCGCGGTCAACAACCGCCTGTTCGAAAAAGGCGAGGGCACCAAAACCGACATGCTGGAAACCGAGGCCCGGCTCGACCTGGCCGAAGCCCAGGTGCTCGAAGCACGGGACAATGTGCAGACCACGCTGGCGGCGCTGTCGGTCATCGTCGGCCAGGAAGTGACGGCGGTCGACGACGTGGCGGCCGACTTCCGGCTGGCGCCCGACGCTGCGCTGCGGTTCGACGAATGGCGCGACATCGCGCTGCGCCAGAATCCCGACATCATCGCCATGCAGTACGCGGTGGCGTCCTCGCGCGAGGAAATCAGCAAGGCGCGCGCGGGCCACACGCCGCGGGTGGACCTGGTGGCCAGCTATGCGAAAAACAATTCGGACACGCTCAATACGCTGAACCAGGATTCGACCCAGAAGTCGATCGGGTTCCAGATCAACGTGCCGCTGTACGCGGGCGGCGCGGTCAGCGCGGCCACGCGGCAGGCGGTGGCGGGCAGCGAAAAGGCGCGCGCCGACCAGCAGGCCACGACCGACAAGGTGCTGGTGGAATTGCGCAAGCAGCACGCGGTGGTGGTGTCGAGCATGGCGCGGCTGCGCGCGCTGGACAAGGCCGTGGCCTCGGGCACGCTGCTGGTGACAGCCACCGAGCAAAGCATCAAGGGGGGCGTGCGCATCAACCTCGACCTGCTCAACGCACGCCAGCAGCTCTACACGAGCCGGCGCGACCAGGCGCAGGCGCGCTACGGCTACCTGCTGGCGATGCTGAAACTGCGCGCGGCTGCCGGCACGCTCGATGTCGATGCGCTGCGCGACGTGGCCGCGTATTTCCGCTGACCGCGACCGGTCATTTCACCGCGGCGGGAGAAGACAAGAGGGGCGGTCGCCTTGCGCAGACCGCCCCTCTTTGTGTCACGGCTGGACAGGATCAGGCCAGCGCGTAGCCGTCGTGTGCGGAGTCGTGCAGCGGTTCCTGCACCACCGGCGACGGCGTTCCGTTCTTGCTGCCCGCCATGGGCTGGCGCGCTGCGCGCAGGCTGGCGCTGATGCCGTCGGCCAGCGCGGTCAGCGTCTCGTGGCGCTTGCGCGCCTCCGACCGCTTCTTGGAGGCGATCGCCGCCAGGTCCGGTTCGGCCAGCGCCTCGCACGGCAGGCGGTAATCGCCGTCGGCGCGCGGCGTGGCATCGAGCTCCTGCCACAGCGCGTCGTAGTCGGCGTGCACCTTGCCCTGGCGCACCGAGCGGCAGACCGTGCGGTTGTCGTTGCCGACCAGGCGCAGCTCGCTGCAGCCGAGCGTGTAGCCGATCTGGGTCAGCAGCTTGACCATCATGTTTTTCGGGCGCAGGCCGTGCAGCTCGCGGGTCGCGTCCTTGATCACCTGCAGCCCCTGCTCGCCGCGCGGACCCTGCATGCAGCCCACGCCCATCACCATGCCGCGCTCGCCCTGGTGGAACGAGAATGCGCAGTTGTAGACGACCTCGTCGCCCTGCACCAGTTGCAGTACCAGTTCGCCTTCGCGCTCCATCGGTTCGACCGCCGCCAACTGGATATGGTAGGGCAGACCGGTCTTGCCGGTCACGCGGGCCAGCACCACGCGGTCCTTCGAGGCCAGCGCCGTCAGCGGACCCAGGCCCTGGCGCAGGATGAAGCGGTAGTGTTCGGTCAGCAGGGCCACGCGGGCGTCGTAGCCCATGGTGTTGCTGAAATAGGGACGGAAAATCTTGTAGATCATGCGTGGATGGTCCGCCACCAGGTCGATAAACAATGGCGACGAATTGAGCAATGCAAACCAGCCATCGGCGGCCTGGCGGTGCAGCATGGCGCGGGCCGACAATTTGATGGTTTCGCGCAAGCGGCGCAGTCCGGTCAGACCGACGGTACCCGAATGCAGTGTAATCGACATCATGTTTCCTTGTGGTATCAGCGGTGGACATACCGCAAGGACGCGATGGTAGGCCTGCCCCCCGGCACTGGCAATTGGGGCCGGTGCGTAAGGGAAGTCCCGCATATTGTTGTCGCCGGTAAACGACGCTTTGCCGGGCGGATCGCGGTGTTGCTACGTAAAACCCTTAGTTGTAAAAAGGGTGCGTTTTGATGGGCGGCAAGGCATAATGCTACAATACGATACAAATCTTTCCACCCATGTCCTTGCCGCGGCTCCGTTTTTCCGTCACTGATGTGCAGTTCGCCGCGTTCATTGCGCTGTACCTGCTGTTCGACTGGGTCACCTATATCGACCCGCTGTACGGCCTCAACATCACTCCCTGGAATCCCGATCCGTCGCTGGGCCTGGTGTTCTGGTTGCGCCATGGCTGGCGCGCGGCGCTGCCGTGGTGGATCGCGCTGGCGCTCGGTGAAATCCTGGTGCGCGGCATGCCGGCCGGCCTGCCGCTGACGCTGCTGTTCTCGCTGTGGCTGACGGTCGGCTACGGCTTGGTGGGCGAGGCGCTGCGCCGCACCTTCGGCAGCGACGGCCTGTTCGACAGCCGCCTGCGCCTGTTCCAGTGGGTCGCCATCGTGACCGTGGGCGTGCTGTTCAACGATCTGGTGTATATCAGCCTGCTGTCGTCGGTCGGCCTGGTTCCGGCCGGTAGCTGGAGCACGGCGGTGCTGCGGTTCGGCATCGGCGACATGGTGGGCGTGGTGGTGTCGATGCCGCTGATCTGGATGCTGGCCAATGCGCAGACCCGGCAGCGCCTGCGCGACACCGTGTGGCGGGCCGAAACCCTGGGCTACCTGGCGCTGGCCATCGGCGTGCTGTACCTGGTGTTCGGCAGCATTGCGACGTCGGAATTCAAGGATTTCTATTTCCTGTTCCTGCCGGTGGTCTGGGCCGCCTCGCGCCAGGGTTTGTATGGAACGGCGCTGATGGTGTTCGTGCTGCAGGGCGGTATCGGTGCCCTGGTCAAGCTCAACCACGCGGGCGACATTGCCGTGCACGAGCTGCAGATGCTCGACGCGATGCTGGCGCTGGTCGGTTTTTCGATCGGCATCGTGGTCGACGAGCTGCGCCAGGTATCGAGCGACCTGAAGCAGTCGCTACGGCTGGCGGCAGCCGGCGAGATGGCCGCTGCCCTGGCGCACGAGCTGAACCAGCCGCTGACGGCGCTGGGCACCTATGGCAAGGCCTGCGAATTCCTGCTCGAGCGCGGCGAGAGCGGCGCCATGCTCAAGAACGTGGTGCAGCGCATGATTGCCGAATCGGGCCGCGCGGCCGAAGTGGTGCGCCGCCTGCGCGACTTCTTCCGCACCGGCGCCATGAAGCTCGAGGCGATCGATGCGCGCCACCTGGTGGCCGGGGTCAGCCAGCAGTTCATGGCGCAGCTGCGCGAGCGCGAGGTGCAGCTGAATATCGAGGCGGTGCCGGCCATGTCGGTGCTGGTGGACCGCCTGCAGGTCGAACTGGTGCTGCGCAACCTGCTGGCCAACGCCGTCGAGGCGGTCCAGGAGCAGCCGCCCGGCGCGCGCCGCATCACGGTGTCGGGGACCAGGGTGGACGCGGTGGCCGGCAAGGTCGGGCGCGGCGCCAGGGGGCGGCAGGCGGCGGAGCGGCGCGACTGCCTGCACCTGGCGATCGAGGACAGCGGCAAGGGCGTGTCGCAGGCACTGGCTGCGCGCCTGTTCGAACCGTTCGTCTCGTCCAAGGCCAGCGGCCTGGGCCTGGGCCTGGTGCTGAGCCGCGCCATCATGGAAGCCCATGGCGGCGCCTTGTGGGCCGAGGTCGGCGACAAGGGAATTTTTAAAATGGCGCTGCCGCTGGCACGCGCCGAGGAGCCAGAGCATCATGTTGCTGCATAATCCGGACGCGCCCGACCAGGGCGCCCACAACCTGACCGTCTACATCGTCGACGACGACCCGTCCGTGCGCGACGCACTGGGCCTGTTGCTGGGCGTGCGCGGCTACCGCACCGCCGTGTTTGCCAGCGGCGAAGCCTTTCTGCAGGCATGGCGGCCATCCTGGCGCGGCTGCCTGCTGCTCGACATCCGCATGTCGGGCATCGACGGCCTGGCCCTGCAGCAGGAACTGGCGCGGCAGGGCTGCCGCATCCCGTTCATCATCATGAGCGGCCACGGCGACGTCGGCACGGCCCGCGCCGCCTTCAAGGCCGATGCGATCGACTTCCTGGAAAAACCGTTCGACGACACCAAGCTGATCGCCGCCATCGACGAAGCGCTGCTGCGCGCCCGCTCGGAGCAAAGCGAGCAGCAACGCCGCAGCCGCCACGCCAGCCTGCTGGGCGAACTGACCCCGCGCGAACGCGAAGTGATGGACCTGGTGGTGCTGGGCCGCCACAACCGCGAGATCGGCCCGGCGCTCGGCATCAGTGTGCGCACGGTCGAAGTCCACAAGGCCCGCCTGATGGCCAAGCTCGGCGTCGACAACGTCGCCGACCTGGTCCGCATCAGCATGCTTGAAAACGAACCCTGACGATGCTCAGGCCTGGTAGCAGGCCGGGCAGGACTTTTCGTAGACGTATTCGGGCGACAGTTGCTGGCGCGGGGTGACCACGGCGCGGCAGACGAAGCACTGCACGGTTTCGGTCGGTTCCAGCCTGGGGTTGAGCGCGGTGCGGTAGTCGAAGACGAAGCAGTCGCCCGTGTAATGGGCGCCGCCCACTTCCTCGAAGTATTTGAGGATGCCGCCTTCGAGCTGGTAGACGTTGTCGTAGCCGATGTTCTGCATGTGGATCGCGGCTTTTTCGCAGCGGATGCCGCCGGTGCAGAAGGTGACCACGGTCTTGCCTTCGAAATCGTCCTTGTGGGCGGCGATCACTTCCGGGAACTCGGTGAATTTCTTGATGCGGTAATCGACCGTGTTGTCGAACGTGCCCACGTCCACCTCGAAATCGTTGCGCGTATCGACCATCACCACCGGCTTGCCGTTGTCATCGACACCGTTGTCGAGCCAGCGCTTGAGCGTGTGCGCCTCGACGAACGGCGCGCGGCCTTCTTCCGGCTTGATCAGCGGCATGCGCATGGTGATGATCTCTTTTTTGATCTTGACCAGCATGCGCTTGTGCGACTGCTCGGACGACAGGCTTTCCTTGACTTCCAGGTCGGCAAAACGGGCGTCGCTGCGCACCCAGGCCAGGAACTCGTCGATCTGCGCGCGCGGACCGGAGAGGAACATATTGATGCCTTCCGGGGTCAGGAGGATGGTGCCCTTGAGGCCCAGGCGCGTGCAGATCTCCTGGTATAGCGGCCGCATGGCCTCGGTATCGTCGAAGGTGACGAATTTGTAGGCAGCGATATTGACGTGGGCAGGAGCAACAGCAGCAGCGGCGACAGCAGCGCCAGCATGCGCTTCAGCTTGTAAAGCGGTATTAGCGGACATGGTGGTTGGGGATCGAAAAAGGGGAAGCCGACATTATACGCAAAATGCCGCGCAACAAGGATGGCGCCGCCCGGGGCGCGGCGTTGCGCGGTAAAATAGCAGGTTATTGAACCAGCACCGAGCAGCATATGAACATGGTAGCGAACATGGCAGCAAACGAACAAGCAGCAGGCACCGTCATTGCGCCCGACGAGGGCGCGCTGGAGCCGGTCGGCCCCGCTTTTGTCCACCTGCGGGTCCACTCCGAGTACTCGATCGTCGATGGCCTGGTGCGCATTGACGACCTGGTCAAGACGGCCGCCAAGGACAAGCAGGTGGCGCTGGCCGTCACCGACCTGTCCAATATGTTCGGCATGGTCAAGTTCTACAAGGCGGCGCGCGGCAAGGGCGTCAAGCCGGTGGTCGGCGTCGATGTCTGGATCACCAACGACGAGAACCGCGACAAGCCGTCGCGGCTGATGCTGCTGGCCAAAAACCGCATGGGCTACCTGCAGCTGTGCGAACTGCTGTCGCAGGCGTGGCTGACCAACCAGTACAAGGGCCGGGCCGAGATCCGCACCGAGTGGCTGGCCAACCTGGTCAACCAGCACTACGCACTGCTGCCCGACGATTCGCCGGCCAACGGCCTGATCGCGCTGTCCGGCGCCCATTTCGGCGATGTCGGCATGGCGATTGAGAACGGCAACCCGGAACTGGCCGAGCAGCATGCGCAGAAATGGGCCAGGATTTTCCCCGGCCATTTTTACATCGAAATCCAGCGCGCCGGCCAGCCCAACCAGGAAGTGCAGGTGCGCCACGCGGTATCGCTGGCTGCCAGGCTGGGCCTGCCCGTGGTGGCCACCCATCCGGTGCAGTTCATTTCCAAGGATGAATTCATCGCCCACGAAGCGCGCGTCTGCATCGCCGAGGGCGAGATGCTGGCCAACGGCAAGCGCGTGCGCAGGTTCAACGAGCAGATGCGTTTTCTCACGCAGGCCGAAATGCGCGAGCTGTTCCACGACCTGCCGGCTGCGCTGCACAACTCGGTGGAAATCGCCAAGCGCTGCAACCTCACGCTCACGCTGGGCAAGCCGCAGCTGCCGAATTTCCCCACGCCGGGCATGACCATCGACGAGTTCCTGGTCGCCGAAACGAAAAAAGGGCTGGAAGAGCGGCTGGTGCAGCTGTACCCGGACCCGGTGCGGCGCGACAAGGAGCGGCCGCGCTACGAGGAGCGGCTCGACTTCGAGAACAAGACCATCATCAACATGAAGTTCCCCGGCTACTTCCTGATCGTGGCCGAGTTCATCCAGTGGGGCAAGAACAACGACGTGCCGATCGGCCCGGGCCGCGGTTCGGGCGCCGGTTCGCTGGTGGCCTATGCACTGAAGATCACCGACCTCGATCCGCTCAAGTACAACCTGCTGTTCGAACGTTTCCTGAACCCGGAACGGGTGTCGATGCCCGACTTCGATATCGACTTTTGCCAGGAAAAGCGCGAGCTGGTGATCCAGCACGTGAAAGACCTGTACGGGCGCGATGCGGTGTCGCAGATCGCCACCTTCGGCACCATGGCGGCCAAGGGCGCGATCCGCGACGTCGGCCGCGTGATGGACTTCGGCTACAACTTCTGCGACGGCGTGTCGAAACTGATCCCGTTCAAGCCCGGCAAGCCGGTGTCGATCGCCGAGGCCATCGAGGAAGAACCGATGCTCAAAGAGCGCCAGCAGAACGAGGAAGAAGTGGCGCAGCTGCTGGACCTGGCGCAGCAGGTCGAGGGCATCACCCGTAACATCGGCATGCACGCCGGCGGCGTGCTGATCGCGCCCGGCAAGCTGACCGACTTCTGCCCGCTGTACACGCAGGGCGGCGACGGCGGCGTGGTGTCGCAGTACGACAAGGACGACGTGGAGGCGGTCGGCCTGGTCAAGTTCGACTTCCTGGGCCTGACCACGCTGACCATCCTCGACCGCGCGGTGCGCTACATCAAGGCGCTCGACCCGGCCGAGCAGGATTTCGACCTGGCCAAGCTGCCGCTCAACGACCGGCCGTCGTACGAGCTGCTGACCAAGGCCAAGACGGTCGCGGTATTCCAGCTCGAGTCGCGCGGCATGCAGGGCATGCTCAAGGATGCGCGGCCCGACCGCTTCGAGGACATCATTGCGCTGGTCGCGCTGTACCGTCCAGGCCCGATGGACCTGATCCCCGACTTCTGCAAGCGCAAGCACGGCGAGAAGTTCGACTACCCCGATCCGCGCACCGAATCGATCCTGTCCGAAACCTACGGCATCATGGTGTACCAGGAGCAGGTGATGCAGATGGCGCAGATCGTCGGCGGCTACTCGCTGGGCGGCGCCGACATGCTGCGCCGCGCGATGGGCAAGAAGAAGGCCGAAGAGATGGCCGAGCACCGCGAGATCTTCCGTGCCGGCGCCGCCAAGGACGGCCTGTCGGCGCAAAAGGCCGACGAGATCTTCGACCTGATGGAAAAGTTCGCCGGCTACGGTTTCAACAAGTCGCACGCCGCCGCCTATGCGCTGCTGTCGTACCACACGGCGTACCTGAAGGCGCACCATCCGGCCGCCTTCATGGCAGCGAATATGTCGCTGGCCATGGAAGACACGGAAAAGGTGAAAATCCTGGTCGAAGACGCGATCGATATCTGCGGCCTGACCATCCTGCCGCCCGATATCAACAAGTCCGAGTACCGCTTCGTGCCGGACGGCCCGCCGCCGTCGGTCAGCGGCAAGAAGGTCACGCAGATCCGCTATGGCCTGGGCGCCTGCAAGGGCGCCGGCCAGAACGCGATCGAGGCCATCATTGCCGCGCGCAATGCCGACGGCCCGTTTACCAGCCTGTTCGACTTCTGCAAGCGCGTCGACAAGAAGCAGATCAACCGCCGCACGATCGAGTCGCTGATCCGCGCCGGCGCGTTCGATTGCCTGGGCGTGGACCGGGCGATCTTGCTGGCGTCGGTCAGCTTCGCGATGGAATACGCCGACCAGCAACTGAAGTCCGCCAACCAAGTCAGCCTGTTCGGCGGCGACGACAGCGACCTCGAACCGCCGCCCGACTACGTCAAGGCCGAACCGTTTACCGACCGCCAGCGCCTGGCCGAGGAAAAGATCGCGCTCGGCTTTTACCTGTCCGGCCACATGTTCGATTCGTTCGCGCCCGAAGCGCGCCGCTTCGCGCGCACCAAGCTGGCCGACCTCGAGCCGTCGCGCGATCCGCGTATCCTTTGCGGCGTGATCACCGGCATCCGGCCGCAGATGACCCAGCGCGGCAAGCTGCTGATCGTCAGTCTCGACGACAAGAGCGCGGTGGTGGAAGTGACCGTGTACGCCGAGGTGTTCGAGGAATGCAAGCACATGATCAAGGAAGACGAGTTCCTGGCCGTGATCGGCAAGGTCTCGGAAGACCGCTTCTCGGGCGGCTTGCGCATCTCGGCCGAGAAGGTGTTCGACATCGTCAGCGCCCGCGTCAAGCACGGCAAGCAGCTGGCGATGGCGCTGCCGACCACGGTCGATGTGCGCAAGATGGCCGACGTGCTGGCGCCGCACCGCCATGCGGACGGACTGCCGGTGTCGGCGCGCATCATGCCGCAGGGCGTGGCCTGCACGGTGCAACTGGGGGAAGGGTGGCGCGTGGCGCCGTCGGACGCCTTGCAGCAGGCCTTGCGCCAGCAGCTCGGCGCGCAGGACGTGGCGATCGAATACTGAGCGCGACGTGCGCCGCTGCGGCGCGGGACGGCGGTGCGCCGTCCGCGGTGCTGGCGGGGACCGTTACAGCTGTTCGGCCACGCTGGTGATGGCGTAACCCTTGGCGCCGATCTGCGCCACCGGGTCGGCGATGTGGTAGCGCGACAGGTCGCCCTTGCTGTCGTCGATTTCGACCTTTTCCGCTTCTACGTGCCAGTCGGTGCTGGTCGCTTCTTCCGGGATGGCCTGACCTTCGGGGACGGCCAGGTAGGTGTGCTTGCCTGCCGCTTCGTCACGATAATAGATGTCTACACGCATGGGGTTTCTCCTTTGGCAAAAGCCCATGGTAGCGGATTTTCAGCGGCGGGCGCGTCCGCCTAAAGACCGACGCTGCTGCGCAATGCAGTGGGGAAATGACGCTTGCTTCAGCGGGCAGACTTGTGCAGCGCCCGCACCCTGGCCTGGCGCTGCCACAGCTTGACCTTGCGGCTCACCGTCTGCTTGAGGCGGAACACCAGGCTGTCGGCCAGCGCCTGCCGCACCTGGCGCGCCGCGCGCAGGTCGTCGCGGCGGCTGGTCGAGCGCAGGCTGCCTTGCTCCATCCTGGTCAGCACATGGTCCGGCGTGCCGAACAGCGTGGCGCGGTAGATCTCCTTGAGTTCGCGCCGCAGCGCGCGCCCGGTCGCAGCGGGCAACTGGTAGGAATTCTTCACGGCGCCGATATAAAAATAACTGACCACCGCATCGTAGTGGTCGCGCACGCTGGCGCTGACGCCGGCCTGCTCCAGCGCCGGCCGGCTCAGGCCCAGCGCGGCCGTGAAATCGCGGCAGTAATCGGCGCTGACCGACTTGGTGATGCTGACCGGGTGCTGGCGGTAGGCCAGCAGCTGCTCTGGCAGGTAGTACAGCGAGCGGCAACGCGCCAGCAGGCGCGGCGTCACCGCCACGTCCTCGAACAGGCGGTGGGTCGGATACAGCGGCTGCGCGAAGCCGGCATAGATCGCGCGCCGGATCACGCGCGCCCACGCGTACAGGTGGCGGTCGGCAAAGAACACGTCGAGGATGGTGTCGGCATCGGTGATCAGCGTCGCGGGCGCATAGCCCATGCGCACCACGCGGTTCTTGTCGGGCCGGTCCGGGTGCCACATCGAAAAATCGAGCGCGATGGCGTCCGGCTGGTGGGCGGCGATCACGGTGTCGAGCCGGGCCAGGATGCCCGGCTGCAGCAGGTCGTCGCTGTCGATGAACAGGATGTAGTCGCCGCGCGCCTGCTGCAGGCCGACGTTGCGCACCTGGGCCAGGCCCTGGTTGGCCTGCCGGATCAGGCGCAGCGCGCACTGCGGGGCGGCCGCTGCGTGCGCCTGCACGCGGGCGGCGGTGTCGTCGCGCGAGCCGTCGTCGATGACGATCAGTTCGTGCGCGGCCGTCATCTGCGGCACGATGCGGGCCAGGCAGTCGTCGATGAAGCCGGCGGCGTTATAGGCGGGAACGATGATGCTGATCGTGAGCGGGGCGGACATGTTAATTTGCTTGGTGGAGACGTTGTTGCCTGGTCAGTTGCCAGGTTTTATAGGCGCGGTTGACGGTCTGGCGCAGCTCGAACCATTTGCTGCCGGCCAGTGCCTGGCGTACCTGGTGAGCAATGCGCCGGCTGTCGCGCAGCCGGAGAGACGTGATCTTTCCCGCTTCCAGGTTGTGCAGCGCCTGGTCGAGCGTGCCGAACAGGCCGTCGAGAAAAATCGCATGCAAGGCGGCGCGCAGCTGGCGCGTTTCATCCGAGGCCGGCATGCCGAACGAGGTCTTGATCGCGCACAGGTAGAACAGGCAGGCGGCGCCGTCGAACTCGGTGCGCACGCGCGCGCTGACACCGGCCCGCGCGAGGTGTGGCTTGGCCGAGGCCAGCGCCAGCACGTAGTCGGTGCACCAGCGCGGCGAGGTCATATGCGTGATGCTCAGGGCGTGCTGGCGGTAATGCAGCAGCACCAGCGGCAGGTACACCAGCGTGCTGCAGGCGGCCAGCACGCGCGGCAGCGCGGCCATGTCCTCGAACAGCCGGCCGGACGGAAACAGCGGCAGGCCCAGGTCGAGGTAGATCTGGCGCCGCACGATTTTGCTCCAGGCATACATGCGGCGGTCGGCGAAATAGGGCGCCAGGATGGCATCCTGGCCGTGCAGGACGACGTTGGCGGGATAGCTCAGTTGCGTGGCTTCGAGCGGCTGGTCGGCACGGTACGGATGCCAGAAACAGAAATCGGTGGTGATCACGTCGGGCGCGTGGGTGTCGATGGCCGCGTCGATGCGGTCCAGCACACCGGGCTGCAGCAGGTCGTCGCTGTCGATGAACAGGATGTAGTTGCCGCGCGCCTGCTGCAGGCCGACGTTGCGCACCTCGGCCACGCCCTGGTTGGCTTGCCGTATCAGGCGCAGCGCGCAGTGCGGCGCAGCGGCGGCCTGCGCCTGCACGCGGGCGGCGGTGTCGTCGCGCGAGCCGTCGTCGATCACGATCAGTTCGTGCGCCGGTCCCATCTGTTGGACGATATGGGCCAGGCAATCGTCGATGAAGCCGGCAGCGTTGTAGGCAGGCACGATGATGCTGATGGAAAACGAAGCAGTCATGGTCACCCGGCGTTGCTGAGGCGTTGTTGCCGCGACATCTGCCAGGTTTTATAGGCGCGGTTGACGGTCTGGCGCAGCTCGAACCATTTGCTGCCGGCCAGCGCCTGGCGCACCTGGCGCGCGCAGCGGCGGCCGTTGCGCAGCGTGACCGACGCCAGCGCGCCCCGTTCGAGCCTGTCGAGCGTCTGCTCCACCGAGCCGAACAGGCTGCCCAGGTAAATCTCGCGCACGGCCGCGCGCACCTGCGCCGGGTTGGCCGATGCCGGCAAGCCGAACGAGGTCTTGATCGCACACAGGTAGAACAGCGTGGCTGCACCGTCGAACTCGGCGCGCACGGCCGCACTGTCGCCGGCGCCCGCGCTTTCCAGGTACGGCCTGGCCGAGGCCAGCGCCAGCACGAAATCGGTGCACCAGCGCGGCGTGATCACGCGCGTGATGCTGACCGGGTGCTGGCGGTAGTGCAGCAGCACCAGCGGCACATAGACCAGCGTGCGGCACGCGGCCAGCAGGCGCGGCACGACGGCCATGTCCTCGAACAGCCGGCCGGACGGAAACAGCGGCAAGCCCAGTTGCAGGTAGATGTCGCGCCGGATGATCTTGCACCACACATACATGTGGCGGTCGGCGAAATAGGTCGCCAGGATCGCTTCCTGGCCCTGCACCACGACGTGGGGCCGATAGCTGAGGTGGTGGTCCTCCAGCGGCCGGGCAGTGCGCCCCGGATACCAGATGCGGAAGTCGGTGGCGATCACGTCCGGCGCATGGGCGGCAATGGCGGCGTCGATGCCGTCCAGCGCGCCGGGCTGCAGCAGGTCGTCGCTGTCGACGAACAGGATGTAGTCGCCGCGCGCCTGCGCCACGCCGTTGTTGCGGGCGTCCGCCACGCCGGCGTTGGCCTGCTGCACCACGCGCACCGCACAGCGCGGCCACGCGCTGAACGCAGCCCGCGCGCGTTCCACGGTGGCGTCGGTGGAGCCGTCGTCGATCAGCACCAGCTCGTGGCCGTCGCGCATTTGCGGCAGGATGCAGTCCAGCGTGTCGGCAATGAAGTCCTGAACATTGTAGGCTGGCACCACGATGCTGAGGCGCGGCGCCGTGCTCATTTTGCCAGTCCCAGCGTGGCGCGCACGGTCTTGTCCTGCATCCGCGCCGCCACCCGCGCCTGGTTGCTGCTGGCCTGGTCGCGCACGGCTTCGCGGTGCCACAGGTGCAGCACCTCGGTGGCGAACGCGCCATCCTTGCGCAGCACGCCGGCATTGAACAGGCGCAGCACGAAGTCGGCATCCTCGTGGCCCCAGCCGGTAAAACTTTCGTCGAAACCGTTGATGCGTTCGATGTCGCTGCGCCACGCGGCCATGTTGCAGCCCTTGATGCGGCGCCAGCTGAAGCGGTCCGACTTGCGCCGGAGGTCGGGAAGATGGCACCAAAGTTGTAACAATTTGTTCAATCCACCGCTCAGGCGCAGTTTCAGCTGTCCCCAGGCCGACGTGCGCAGCGGATCGATGGCGCCGGCCAGCACCTGCGCGGTCAGCGCTTCGCTGAGCAGCACGCGACTGCCGGTTACCATGTAGCCCGGCTCGGCCAGCTTGCGGTGCTGGCGGATGAAGCTGGGTTGCGGAATGCAGTCGCCGTCGAGAAAGATCAGGTAGTCGCCTTGCGCGGCCGCGATGCCGAGATTGCGCGCCCGCGCCAGGCGGAAACCGCAGTCTTCCTGCCAGATGTGGCGCAGCGGGAAGGGCGCGCGGGCTTGCAGCTCGGCCACGCAGGCGCGCGTGTTGTCGGTCGAACCATCATCGGCGACAATAACTTCGAACTGTTGCTCGTCCTGGAGGAAGAATGCTTCGATCACCGCACGCAGCGCGTCGGGGCGGTTGTAGGTCGCGATGACGACTGAAATGTTGACTGTTTGTTGCATGAATGGAGACGGCAGTGTGACTTCTCGCGTATGGAACTACTAGAAGAATGATGAATCATAACCTATCGCAAAAGTCCGCCGGCACTGTCTTTTTCAACAGCCTGTTGTTTGCGCCCCCATTCCTGTTTTTGACCGCGCGCGGCGGCACTGGCTTGTGCAGCCTGGTCTATGTACTGGCCGCCATCGTCGGCTGGCGCGCGGTCCGCACCGCCATGGCGCCGCACTGGCGCACGTGTGCGCCGCTGCTGCTGGCCTTCATGGTTCCCCTGCTGCTGGCGCTGGCCGACTACGTGTTCGACTCCGGCATGAAGCTGCGCGAACTGGAGCGCCCGGTGCGCGCGCTCGGTGCTGCCGCCGCGCTGCTGGTGGTGCTGGCCTGGCGACCGTCGCGCCGCTGCCTGTGGTGGGGGCTGATCGCCGGCGCCGTCGCCGGCGCGGTGCTGGTCGGCACCGAGCGCTGGGTACTGGGCATCGAACGTCCGGGCGGTCTGATCAACGCCATCACCTTCGGCGACCTGTCGCTGTGCATGGGCCTGATGTGTCTGGCGGTGATGGGCGATTTCCCCGGCCGCGCCGTGCTGTGGCCGTTGCTGGGGGCGCTGGCCGGCCTGCTGGGCCTGATCGCTACCGGCACCCGTGGCGGCTGGGTGGCGGCCGTGCCGGCCGCCGTGCTGCTGCTGCGTTACCAAGCAGTAGCGGGACGCCGCAGCCGCATCGCCGTGGCGCTGCTGGTGCCGGCGCTGCTGTCGCTGTGTTGTCTGCTGCCGCAGACGGGGGTGCGCGAACGCGCGCTGCAGGGCGTGGCCGATGTGCAGCAATATCTAGCCGGTGGCGAGACCTACACCAATGTCGGCGTTCGACTCGAACTGTGGCATACCGCCACCGTGCTGATTGCCGACCGTCCGTGGCTCGGCCACGGCAGCATGGCGGCCGTGGCGCGCGCCAAACGGGCGCTGGTCGACAGCGGCGCGGCGCCGGCCTACATCCTGCAGTTCGACCACTTCCACAACGACGCACTGCACGCCACCGTGTTTGGCGGCGTGGCCGGTCTGCTGGCCTGGGCCGGCACGCTGCTGCTGCCGTTCCTGTTTTTCCGCCGCCAGCTGCACCGGGGACGCAGCGCGCAGCGCGACCTGGCGGCGCCGGCGCTGGCCGGCATGCTGCTGGTGGTCTGTTATGCCGGCTTCGGCCTGACCGAAGTGATCTTCTGGACCATCCACAGCAGCGTGTTCTATGCGCTCACGCTGTTCATGCTGGCCGGCTTGTGCCTGACGGCGCCGCCTCAGTCCGTGACCGGGTAGGAGAAGGTGCTCACTACGCCGCCCGGCGTGGTGACGGTGATGGTCAGGGCGCCGCTGGTGACGTCGTTCGAGCAGACCGTGGTGCCGGCCGGGACGGACGCATCGCTGACCATCTGCACGTTGTAGATCCAGCCGCTCGAGTCCGGCTGTATCGTGTTCGGCACCACGGTGCTGGCGGCCGACAGCAGACGTCCGTTGGACGTGCTGAAGTCGATCCGGGTGCCGGCCGGCAGGGGATTGCCGGGCAGGTCGAACAGCCAGCTGCTGTCGTTCGGGTGGGCCGCCAGGCGGTTGGTGGCAAACACGGTCGGGTTGTTGTCGCGGATGGCGAACCGGAACGTGCGGGTCTGGTTGACGAACGGCGTGCCCGTGACGCACTGGCTCAGCGCCAGCGTGCCGACGGTGGGCGCGCCGCCGACCGACTGGTCGAGCAGCGAGACGTTGGCCGTGCTGTTCGACAGCACCATCACCATCGACTGCCGCAGGTACACGGTATCGCCGCTGCCGACGCCGGGTGCGCGCAGCACGCCGTTATACAGGCCGTTGCCGCTGGCGCTCCAGGTGCTGTTGCCGCTGGCGCTGAAGAACGGCTCGCCCGAGGCCCGCACCGCGTTGCCGCTGGTGTAGGCGTCGTCGATACCGGCGGCGTTGGCGTCGGTGACGGCGCGGTCGTTGCGGAACGGGTCGCCCAGGTCCGTAAATACTTCGCCGGCGTCATAGCGGTTGTTGCCGTTGGCATCGACAAAACTCTCTTCGCCCAGCGCATAGGCCAGCACCGTCACGCGGCCGTCGGCCGGACGCGGACTGGCGGCGCAGAAGCGCACCGTGCATTCGCCGGGCGTGCCCTTTTGCTTGATCACTGTGCCGTCGGTGAGCGTGGTGGCCGTTTCGCCGGTCAGGCACGAGGCATCGACGGTGCCGCCTTCGGCCGTGAAGCTGACGGCGGTGCCGTCCGGCGCCGGATTGTGGAAGCGGTCGGCCAGGCGCGCGGTCAGCGTGGTGCCGTTGGGCGCCGGGCAGCCGTTGAACGACCCGCCTTCGACGTTGCGCACGACTGCGGCAAGCGAGAAGCTGGCCTGCTCCGGCACGCCGGTGGAGACCACCAGCTGGTCGGAGACGGTGCTGATGCCGGCGCCGGCGGCGCCCGACGGCAAGGTGGCCGAGACCCGCACCGGGGTATTGATGGTGCCCGAGGTGACGACGGTGGCCACCGTGCCGTCGCTGCCGGTGGTGGCGCTGGCCGGGTTGACGGTCAGCCCGCCGACGCTGGTGTTGAGTGCAAAGTTGACGACCTGGCCGGCCAGCGGCTGGCCGACGCTGTTGAGCACCTTGAAGGTGACGGTGGCGGTTTCCTGGCGGCCGGCGCCGCCGGTACCCTTGAGGGCGATGTTTTGCGGCAGCGCCGAAACGAAGGTCAGCTGGCCCGCACTGGCGGCGTTGACCGTCAGGTTGGTGCTGCGGGTCACGGTGGCGCCGCTGACGACGGCCGTGGCGGTGATGACGTCGGTGGTGCCGCAACCGAGGTCGGTGTACGAACTGCTGGCGATGCCGTTGACGGTATTGACCGGTGTGATCAGGCGCGCCTTGCCGGCCGCCACGCAGGGCGAACTGAACGCGACCGACAGCGGCGGCGCGTACGGGGTGCTGCCGCTCATGACCGTGACCTGGACCCCGGCAGTGCCGCCGGCAGCGAGGGTAGTAGGGGCGACCGACAGCGCGCCCAGCGTCACTGCCGAGTAGTCGACCGTGTAATTGACGCTGGCGCTGGCGGTCTTGCCGTCGACGCTGGCGCTGGCCGTGGCCGTGAAGGCGCCGGCGGTGGTGCCCACCGGCAGGGTCACGCGCGCGGTGCCGCTGGTGTCGGTGACCGCCGTGCCGGCCGCCGGCACGAACACGCCCGTGCTGTCGGTGGTGGTGAAGGTGACCACGGTGTTGGCCACGGCGGCATTGGCGCCGTTGCGCAGTACCGCCACCAGGGTGCCGGGGCGGTCGTTGCTGATGCTGGTGATCGGCGCGTTGCTGCTGTCGGTCAGCGCCACCGTCATGCGGGGCGCGGTCGTGGCGGTGGTGCACCCGGGCAGGCTGGGATCGCGGTTGGGATCGAGCGTGCTGCAGCCCTTGTCGCCGCTGCTGCCGCCACCGCCGCAGGCGGACAGCATGACGGCCAGGATGGCCGCCAGGAAGACCTGCAGCAGATAGCCGGGATGACGCTGGCCGGACGTGGTTGGTTTCATGAAGACTCCTGGTTGAAAACGGGGCGGTACTGGCATGGGCAACATGGTGTGCATTATTGGGTGGCGGCGCCGAGGCTCTGGTAGAGCTGCAAGAGCGCCGGTCCCAGCAGCACCACGAGCAGGCTGGGGAAGATGAAGAAAATCAGCGGGAACAGCAGCTTGAGCGCGATCTTGGCGGCCTGCTCCTCGGCGCGCTGGCGGCGCTTGGTGCGCAGCAGTTCCGACTGCACGCGCAGCGAATCGGCCACGCTGGTGCCGAAGCGGTCGGCCTGGATCAGCATCGTCACCAGCGCATCGACATCTTCCACGCCGGTGCGCAGCGACAGGTTGCGCAGCGCCTTTTCCTTGGGACTGCCGGCGCGCAGTTCCAGCGTCACCAGTTGCAGTTCCTCGGCCAGGATCACGCTTTTCAGGCCGATCTCCTGGGCCACGCGCGCCAGCGCCGCATCCATCGCCAGGCCTGCTTCCACGCAGACCGTCATCAGGTCCAGCGCATCGGGAAAACTCTCGAAGATGTCGCGCTGGCGCCGCTTGATCACCTCGTTGAGCACCAGTCCCGGGACGTAGTAACCGATGGCGGCCGCCACCAGCAGATAACTGAGCTTGGTCATGCCTTCGGCCTGGCTGCCGGTGCTGCTCAGGTACAGGAACACCAGCAGCGGCAGCAGCAGGGACAGCCCGGTCTTGGCGGCGTAGAACAGGCCCGGCGCGGCCGGCGTGCGCCAGCCGGCGTTGATGAAGCGGCGCCGCACGGCCGAGGTTTCCCAGCCTTCCGCCGGCACCGACAGCTTGGCCAGCGGCGAGGCCAGGTTGACCAGCTGCTGCAGCCAGCGGCCCTTGTCGAAGCGCGAATCGGTCGGCTCGGACAGTGCTTCGAGCCGGTCGCGCACGGCGGTGTTGGTCAGCAGGCGGGCCGCGACCAGCGCGGCGCCGAAGACGCCGACAAAGACCACGGCCAGAAAAATCAGTTGGATCGCTGTCATGGTGTCAGATCCTGATCTTGGTGATCTTGCGGATCACCAGGAAGCCGACCGCCATCATGCCGGCTGCGCCCATCAGCATGCGCTGGCCCTGCGGATCGACGAACAGCACGGTGAGGAATTCGCGGTTCAATGCGAACATGATGCCGCCCACGCCGAACGGCAGCAGGCCCAGCACCCAGGCCGACATCTTGCCTTCGGCCGACATCACGCGTACCTGCGCCAGCAGGCGCAGGCGGTCGCGGATGATGGCGCTGATCGAGGCCAGCAGCTCGGTCAGGTTGCCGCCCGTCTCGCGCTGGATCAGCACCGCGACCACGAAGTAGCGCAGGTCGGCGCTGGGCACGCGCTGCGCCATGCCCATCAGCGCATCGCCCATGCCGACGCCGAAATTGACTTCGTCGAACACGGCGCGGAATTCGCCCGACAGCGGCATCGGCATCTCGTCGGCCACCATCTTGAGCGCGGTCGGAAACGCGTGACCGGCCTTCATGGCGCGGCTCATCATGTCCAGCGCTTCGGGCAGCAGCAGTTCGATGCGGGTGATGCGGCGCCGCTTGGCGCGGTTCAGTTCCCACCACGGCAGGCAGGCGCTGCACAGGCCCAGCACCAGCCACCCGCTGGCGGGCAGGCCCAGCACCATGGCCAGCACCACGCCGGCCGCCGCCCCCATGGCGATGATGGCCAGCAGGCGCGCAGCGGTCCAGCTGCGGCCCGACTGCAGCAGCAACTGGTCGAGCAGCAGGATGCCGGGCACGCGCAAGAGCAGGCGGTGGGTATCGGGATCGCGGCTCAGCACCCGGTCCTTGGTGATCGAGACGGCCAGCTCGGCGCCTTCGTCGCCGATGGCGTTGCGCAGGCGCCGCGCCACGCGCCTGGCCTGTTCGCCCTGCACATTGTGCACGCTGCTGTAGATGCCCCATACCAGCAGCGCCACCGCGCCGAACACGCACAGGCCGAAGACGATCAGTCGGTAGTCCATGCTGGTCCTTAGTTCGGCTCGAACATGGTGTTCGGCACCGTCACGCCGAAATTGCGCAGGCGCTCGATGAAGCGCGGGCGGATGCCGCTCGGGCTGTGGTGGCCGTGCACGGTGCCGTCGTCGCCCAGGCCGGTCTGCTTGTAGCTGAAGATCTCCTGCATGGTGATCATCTCGCCCTCCATGCCCGTCACTTCCTGGATCGACATCACCTTGCGCTTGCCGTCGGGCAGGCGCGAGACCTGCACCACCACGCCCACGGCAGAACTGATCTGCTGGCGCATGGCCTTGGTGGGCAGGCTGGCGGCAGCCATGCTGATCATGTTCTCCAGGCGCGTCAGTGCGTCGCGCGGGGTGTTGGCGTGGATGGTCGCCATCGAGCCTTCGTGGCCGGTGTTCATGGCGCCCAGCATGTCGAGCGCCTCGGCGCCGCGCACCTCGCCCAGGATGATGCGGTCGGGCCGCATGCGCAGCGCATTGCGCACCAGCGCGCGCTGGCTCACTTCGCCCTTGCCCTCGATGTTCGGCGGCCGGGTTTCCAGCCGCACCACGTGCGGCTGCTGCAGCTGCAGTTCGGCCGCGTCTTCCACCGTGACGATGCGCTCGGTCTGGCCGATGAAGCCGGAAATCACGTTGAGCATGGTGGTCTTGCCGGAGCCGGTACCGCCCGAGATCAGGATGTTGACCTTGGCGCGGCCCAGGCCTTGCAGCACCTCGGCCATGTCGGCCGTCATCGAGCCGTAGGCCACCAGGTCGGCCAGGCGCAGCGGGTCGGCCGAGAAGCGCCGGATCGAGACGATCGGGCCGTCGATGGCCAGCGGCGGGATGATGGCGTTCACGCGCGAGCCGTCAGGCAGGCGCGCATCGACCATCGGGCTCGATTCGTCGATGCGGCGGCCCACGCGCGAGACGATCTTGTCGATGATCTTCATCAGGTGGGCGCTGTCGGTGAAGGTGACGTCGGTCAGCTCCAGCTTGCCGCGCCGCTCGACATAGATCTGGCGGTGGGTGTTGACCAGGATGTCGGAGACGGTAGGGTCTTCCAGCAGCGGTTCGAGCGGACCGAAGCCCAGCATCTCGTTCTGAATGTCGCGCGTGAGGTTCTTGCGCTCGGCGTCGTTGATCACCACCGATTCTTCTTCCAGCAGGCGCTCGACCAGCGTGCGCAGTTCGAGCCGGATCTGGTCCTGCGACAGGCGCTGGATGCTTTCGAGGTCGACCCGGTCGAGCAGGGTCTGGTGCAGCCGGTGCTTGAGGTCCTGGTAGGCGCGGTTGTCGATGCCGGTCACGCGCTGGGCCACCACGCGGGTGGCGCCGGTTTCAAGCCGCTCGCGCAGCGATATGGGGCTGTTCATGTGTGGTCCTCGTCAGTCCTTGCGGCCGCGCAGCTTGTCGATCCAGCTGGCCGGCTTGACGCTGGCGACTTCGCCGCTCAGGCTGCGCCCGAACTCGTCGAGCGCCTTGCTGAGCGGACTGGCCGGCGCCAGCTTCATCACCGGCACGCCCTGGTTGACCGACTGTGCTGCGGCATCGTAGTGGTTCGGTATGGTCTGCATCTGGTCGGTGTCGAAGGCCGCTTCGAGGTCCTTCAGACGGATTTCGCCGCCCTTGTCGTGGCGGTTGACGATCAGCTGGATCTTCTCCTTCGGGTATTCCAGCGAACGGAACACGGTCAGCAGGCGCTTGCCGTCGCGGATGTACGGCAGCGTCGTCTGCAGGATGGGGAAGATCAGGTCGGCGTGGTCGAGCGCGCGGATGGTCACCGCGTCCAGGCTGCGGCCCACGTCGAGGATGATGAAGTCGTACTGCTGGCGTGCCAGCTTGATGATGGCGTCGATGTGGTCGGGCTTGACGTCGCTGGTGTGGGCCGGATCGGACGGTGCGGCCAGCACGCCGTAGTTGGGCAGGATGCTGAGCATGCTCGAGGCCAGGAACGACGGATCGAGCCGGTGGATCTGGCTGGCCACGTCGGACAGGGTGGCCAGCGGCTTGTGGTCGGAGACGAACAGCGAGGCGTCGCCGAACTGCAGATTCATGTCGATCAGTGCCACCCGCTTGGCGCCGCTGGCGGCCAGCGCGTAACCGAGGTTGGTGGCCAGGAAGGTGGCGCCGCTACCGCCCTTGCACGAGATAAAGGCCAGCACCTTGCCGCTGGCGTGGTGGCGGCGGCCCAGTTTCTCGGCGATGCGGTCGAGCACCGGGTACAGCGCGGCGGACGTGACCGGCGTGGGCAGCACCTCGCGCACGCCGGCGCGCATGGCCTGCAGCAGGAAGGTCGATGAGCTCTCGCCGGTCAGCGCGATAAAGGCCATGGCCGGATGCAGGCCGCTCAGGCGTTCGACCTGCACCAGGTCGCCATCCTCGATCGACGGCTGGTCGATGATCAGCACGTCGGGCAATTGCTCGTCGGCCATGCCGGCCAGCCGTATCAGGCCGCCCGACAGCAGGTCCACCTCGTCGCCGGTCGGGCGCGCGCGCAGCAGGCGTCCCAGATCGAGCAGGTGGCGTTCATCCTTGGAAATGACGGCGATTTTCAATGGGTGTCCTCGGCGTTGGGTTCAGCGCGTGCCGGTCGCGGCGCTCACGCCCGTGGTCAGCGAACTGCCCTGGGCTTCCGGCGCGCGGAACGACTTCTGATAGTTTTCATACACGGACTCGGCAGCCTTGCCGTCGATGCCGTTGACCGGCGAACGGTTGTTGCCGGCCTCCGGCTGCAGCGTTTGCTGCGCCAGCGCCTGCTGCACGCTGGTGCCGAACTGGCGGTCCAGCCGGGGCGTCTGCGCGCAGCCGGCCAGCGCCAGCGCGGCGGCCAGCATGGTCAGGGTGACGGAAATCGGTAAGCGGGCCATGCGGTCTCCTATTGGGTGTCGCCGCTGGCAGCGGGTTGGGGCGCACGGCCTTCCATCTTGCCCATGCCAAAGAAATCGAAACGGTTCGGCGGCACGTAGTCGTCGGTCGGCAACTTGGGATTGGGCGCCAGCGGGCGCGCCAGGTGCGGCGTGACGATGAACACCAGCTCGGTGCGGTCGCTCTGGAAATCGCTGCTGCGGAACAGCGCGCCGAGGATCGGAATTTCGCCCAGGCCGGGGAAGGCCTTGATGCTGGTGGTGACGTTGTTCTTGATCAGCCCGCCGATGGCAAAGCTCTGGCCGTCGAACAGCTGCACCGTGGTGCTGGCGCGGCGCGTGGTGAAGGCGGGCAGGATGGCGGTGGCCGTGGCGCCGGTGGCGCTGATGCCGATACCTTCGCGGTTCAGCTCGGACACCTCGGGCGCCACCCGCAGGTTGATGCGGCCGTTCTCGAGCACGGTCGGCGTAAACTTGACGGCCACGCCGTATTCCTTTTCCTCGAGCGTCACGCGCGACGCGCCGTTGGTGCCGTCCTGCGCCACCGGAATGTAGAGCTTGCCGCCAGCGAGGAAGCTGGCCTCCTGGCCGCTGATCGCCATCACCGTCGGTTCGGCCAGGATCTTGACCAGGCCGTCGCGTTTCTGGGCGTCGAGCGTGGCGAAGTTGCCGTTCTTGCCGTTGAAGGCATCGAGCTTGCCGGCATTGCCGGTCAGCAGATTCGACAGCAGGGTGTAGGTCCAGTTGCCGGCGGTGCCGGTCAGCCCGATGTTGGCGCCGAGCTGATCGACCAGGCTTTTCGAGACCTCGGCGATTTTCACTTCCAGCATCACCTGCTGCGGCGCCGACACCGACAGCATGTTGACCACGCGGCTGGCGGCGCTGCCCACGGCGGTGCCGCCGGCCAGCAGGCTGGCGCCGGAATCGACGGCGGTCAGCGGCGCAGCCAGCCCGCTGGCCAGGCCGGCGTTGCCGGCGCCGGCCTGGCCGGCCGTGGCGCCCGTCTGCGCCGGGGCCTGGCTGATGGCGCCGCGCGCGCCGCGCTGCAGGTAGGCGGTGGCCACGGCCACCACCTGGCCGGCGCGGATGGTGTCGGCCACGCTGCCCGACAGGATCAGTACATTGCCCGAGACGGTGACCACGATGTCGTGCTCGTTCGGAAACAGCTCGGTTAGCTGCTGGCGCAGCGGCGCGGCGTCGATGCCCACGCTGATGTCGATGATGGTGGCCTGGCTGGCCTTGTTCCACAGGATCAGGTTGGTGGTGCCGGTGGCCTTGCCCAGCATATAGACCTCGCTGGGATTGATCAGGATGACATCGGCCACGCGTGCATCGCCCACCGCCAGCCGCGTGACCGGGGAGGGCAGGTGCATCAGCGTCGATTTGCCTTCGGCCAGCTCGATCTGCTGCGCCGCCTGCACGCTGCCGGTGCTGGCCATCGGCTTGGCCCCGGCGGGGGCCGCCGACGCGGCAGCGGCAGCCGGCACGGGCCTGGCCTTGTCCGCTGCGTGGGCCAGCGGCGCGGACAGGGTCAGCGGCACCAGGGCGGTCAGCGCGGCCAGCGTGGTCAGTCGGACGGGCGCCGCCTGGGCGTTCCTGCGAAATACGGTCATCGATGGCATCCTTGTGCGTGGTGCATGGTTAAGCGGAACCCGAATCTCAGAATTGCTGGGTGCTGCGGTCGAGGCCCTTGATCACTTCGACCTTGTCGCCGCGCGGTGCCGACGGCGCTGGCGCTGGCGCCGGTGCCTGCGCCGGCGGTGGCGCGGCCGTCAGCGGCCTGGCGGCCGGCGGCATCGCCGGTTGCTGCGCGCGGTTGCGGCCCAGCAGCGCGGCGCGCGCGCCGTCAGGGTCGAGCAGGGTGTCCTTGGTGGCGCCGGCGGTGTCGGCGGTCTTCGGGTCGATCTGGTTGCGCAGCACCAGCGACAGCGTGCCCACGCTGCGCGCCAGGTCCAGCTTTTCCACCTGCTCCGGCGTCAGTTCCAGCGTCACGGCGTTGACCACCTTGGGCTTGGTATCGTCGCGGTTCGATTCCTGCGCGACCGCCAGCACCAGGATCCGTTCCAGCACGATCTTGGAGATGGCCTGGTCGCGTTCGCGGTTGTTGCCGAGGTCGTTGCGGGCCTCTTCCTGGGTGTTGACCAGGATGTCGACGAAATTGCCGGGCAGGGCGAAGCCGGCCACGCCGACCACGTCGTTCACGCGCACCGTCATGGCGCGCTTGCCCTGCGCCACCACGGCCGACAGGCCGCCGGTGGTGCCGGCCGGCGCCAGCTTGCTTTCCATGATGGGTTCGCCGTGTTCGATGGCCGTGCGCGAGACGCGGTTGTCGAGCTGCTTGAGGTCGGTGATTGCACCCGGCGGCAGGGCGTTGCTGGGCCACTCGATCTGGTTCAGCATCTCGGGCGTGATGCGCGCGCCCATCGGGATATCGACCAGCGCCACGGCCACCTTCTTGTTGCTGGCCGCACCCTGGTCGTTGATCCAGTGCGCCGCCACCACCACCGCCACCAGCGCCAGTACCAGCGCAACGGCGATCATTACCAGGGCCCGTGTATTTCTCATGAGTTTGCTTTCATCGGATGGAATGCCGCGCCGCTGTCGCGGCGCTCCCGTTCGACCTCGCCGCCCGCGCTGCGCTGCTGTTGCAGGCTGGCGGCCATGCGGCGCACGCCGGCGCCGGCGAAGTAGTTATGCCAGGCCCAGTCGAGTGCGGCGCGGGTCATCCGCGCCGGTTCCGCTTCGTAGCGGGCCAGGTCCAGTAGTTGCCGGATCAAATCGCGCGGATAGCAGGCGAGCAGCGGCACATCTTCGCGACAGTGTTTTTCCTGGAGCAGGTAGCGGTAGGCGTCGGGCTCGAAGGCGAGGCCGGCGTGCTGACAAACTTGACGGAAGATACGTTCATATTCAGCCTCGGTTTGCGGCGGCACTTCGATCTTGTAACCGAGGCGGCGCAGGAAAGCGCCATCGGACAAGCGCTCTGGTAAGAAGTTCGATGAGAATACCACGACTACATCAAACGGAACTTCGAAAACGTGGCCTGTATGCAACGAAAGATAGTCGATTCCGCGATCCATCGGCACGATCCAGCGGTTCATCAGTTCCAGCGGCGAGCAGCGCTGGCGCCCCAGGTCATCGATGATGAAGATGCCGTTGTTGGCTTTCAAATGGGGAGGCGCCTGGTAGAGCCGCGTGTCGGGATCGAAGCGCAGGTCCAGCATTTCCAGCGTCAGTTCGCCGCCGGTCAGCGTGGCCGGACGCTGCACGCCGCGCACCCAGCGCAGGTCGAAGCTGCGCAGCTTGTCGATCGAGTCCGCGCCGGCCGAGTCCGGCGCGGCTGCGTCGCTGTCGGCGCGGATGCGGTGCTGGGCCGGATCGTAGAACGGCACCACTTCACCGTCGATCATGATGGCGTAGGGCACGGCGATGTCGCCGTGCAGCAGGCCGCGCAGGCGTTCGGCCAGGTAGGTCTTGCCGCTGCCGGCCAGGCCGTGGATGAAGATCGCACGACCCGAGTTCATGGCGGCGCCCAGCTGGTCGAGCACCTGCTGGTTGACCACGATGTCGTCGAACACGCGCGTGACATCGGCACGCGTGACATGCAGGTCGGCCACGCTCTGCAGCGCCACCTGGCGCCGGTAGTCGGCCAGCGTCACCGGCGCTGGGCCGACATAGGCATTGCGCGCCATGCACTGGCGCGCGCGCTCGTGTCCGAGTTCGGTCAGGTGATAGGCCAGGTCGGCGTCGGTGCCGCTGCCGCCGCGGCGCGTGACTTCGCACAGTTTTTCCGTGCGCATGAAGGCGATCAGCGGATCGATCACGCCGACCGCCAGCTTCAGGTGGCCGGCCAGTTCGGGCAGCTTGAGCTGGCCGCGCCGCGCCAGCACCTTGACCAGCAGCTCGACCAGGAACAAGAACGGCAGGCCAGTGTCTTCCACCGTGCGCGGCGCGCGCATGACAGCGGGTGCCGCTGTCGCCGCTGCAGCGGTGGCGCCGGGGTGCTGCGCGCTCACGCGAACAGGCTCGCGCCGTGCAGCGCGGCATACACGAAGTAGGGCGCAGCGCCGGCAGCGATGGCGATCGCGTACGGCAGCTTGCCGCTGGGCGCGGCCGGCGCCGCGATGGCGGCCGACTGGCCGTTGAGGGCGCCGAACACGCTGTGGGCGACCAGGTGCACGGAGTTGCCGAGCATGCGCTTGAGTGTGCCCAGGTAAAGCGACACCACCAGCGCCAGCACGCCGCCGGCCACCAGCGTGCAGGCGGCAATGCCGACCACCGCGCCCGGACCGACAAAGGCGCCGAGCATGGCCAGCAGCTTGACGTCGCCCGCGCCCAGTGCGCGCAGCGCATACATGGGCAGCAGCAGCGCCAGGCCCATGCCGAAGCCGGCCAGCGACCACAGCAGGCCGATGCTGCCGAACGGCTTGACGAACAGACCGTCACCGGACGGCAGCACGATCTGCAGGGCAAAAGCGAGAACCAGGCCGGCCAGCACCAGCTGGTTGGGGATGCGGCGGCTGTGCACGTCCTGCCAGACAGCGCCAGCGAGCAACAGCGACACTACGATGAAGGGCAGGTATGTCATGGCCAGGTCTCGTTTCGAAGGGGAATAAAAAAATGCCCGGCCGGTGTGCACCGTGCCGGACATTCCTGGTACAGCAACTGCTTAGGCGGTGGCGGTGACGACCTTGCCGAACAGCGTCTGGATCTGGGTGCCCAGGGTTTTCACAGCGGTCAGGCCGACGACGGCGACCAGGGCGGCGATCATGGCGTATTCGATAGCGGTGACACCGGATTCGTCGTTGATGAAGTTTTTGATGGCGTTCATGNGACGGCGACCAGGGCGGCGATCATGGCGTATTCGATAGCGGTGACACCGGATTCGTCGTTGATGAAGTTTTTGATGGCGTTCATGATGTTTTCCTTGAAAAGTTGTTCGTTAAGTTAGCTGCGTACAATGCGGTAAAACGTATCGGGTGCTGCAATGCTCAGGCGGTGGCGGTGACGACCTTGCCGAACAGCGTCTGGATCTGGGTGCCCAGGGTTTTCACTGCGGTCAGGCCGACGACGGCGACCAGGGCGGCGATCATGGCGTATTCGATAGCGGTGACACCGGATTCGTCGTTGATGAAGTTTTTGATGGCGTTCATGACGACGGCGACCAGGGCGGCGATCATGGCGTATTCGATAGCGGTGACACCGGATTCGTCGTTGATGAAGTTTTTGATGGCGTTCATGATGTTTTCCTTGAGTGGGTTAATGTTGCCTGCCCTGCTGGGCTTCAGCTACTTAACAACACCTGAGCTGATGGATGAATTATAGGGACGCGACTTTCCCGCCACATCGGACAATGCTCCTGAAATGACTATGACAAACCGTTAGATTTGACCGTGACATATGTCACGGTCACAGGAGGCGCCCTTAACCGAGGCGGTTCTTGGTGGCGTAGACGTAGAGCTCGAGACGGTTGGCGACGTCGAGCTTCTGGTAGATCGAGGTGAGGTAGTTGCGCAGCGTGGGTTCGGCGATGAACAGCTGCTGCGCCAGGTCCTTGTTGGCGGCGCCGTTGCTGTGCACCACCGCCTGCACGATCTTGCGCTCCTTGAGCGTGAGCGAGGCGATCTTTTCCGCTTCGAGATTGCGGTAGTCGGCAGCGGCCGGGTTGATGAAAGCGCCGAGCATGGCTGTCATCATGGTTTGCGACATCCACATGTCGCCGCCGTGCACCTTGCGCACGGCCGCCAGCACCACGTCGGCCTCGGCGTCCTTGCCCACCACGCCGCGCGCGCCCAGGCGCATGGCCTGGCCCAGCAGCGCTTCGTCGCGGTTGCCCGACAGGATGATCACGCGGGCGGCACGCCCATTGAGCAGATCGGGCAGGATTTCGAGCGAGCTGCGTCCGCCCAGGTCGAGATCGAGCAGCACGATGTCGGGCCGGGTGCGCGCCGCCTCGACCAGCGCCTGGTCGGGGTCGCCGGCGGTGGCCACCAGCTCCATCTCCGGCGCGGTGCCCTCGATCAGCTTGCGCAAGCCCCACAGCAGGGTAGCGTGGTCATCGACCAGCATCACGCGGATCGGTGCGGCGGAACTACTCACGTTGCTTCCTTTCTTACAAGGGTATGCTGACCCTGACCCGGGTGCCGCCATCGGGGTGCGTGATGCCGACACCACCGCCGAGCGCGGCGGCGCGTTCGGCGATCGAGCCCGGCAAGAATTCGCCGGGCGCACTGTCCGGATGTTCGTTGTCGATGTCGATCTGCAGGCAATTGTTGACAGTCGCTAGTGTAACCGCACCAACCCGTGCGCGGGTGTGCTTGCGGATGTTGCTCATGCCCTCGTTGACAATCTGGAACACTTCGGCTGCCAGGCGGTCGCTGATATCGACCTCGCCCACGATCCTCAGCTCGATGTCGAGCCCGTAGAACTCGCGGATCTGGCGCGCCTGGCGGCGCAGCGCCGTCATCAGTTCCGGCTCGCCGTTGCTGCTGTTCTTGCGCACATTGCGGGCGAAGTTGCGCATGTCGCCGATCACTTCGCCGCTCATGGCGATCAGCTTGTCGAGATCGTCGCACAGCGGATTGTCGGCTGCAGCGCCATGGCGCATGGCGGTGAGCGCGTGGCGCAGGCCGATGTAGGGCTGGATCGTGGTGTCGTGCAGGTCGCGCGCGATTTTCTGGCGCTCGCGGAAGGCCGCATCCGACGCCATGCTGTCGAGCAGGGCGATATTTTCGATCACCGGAAACGCCTGGCCCACCACCTGGGCCAGGAAGCTGGCGTCGCTGCGGCTGAAGCGACGCGTGGCCGACACCACGAAGATACGGCCTGTGCCCCGCCGCAGCGGCAGCGGTGCGCTGATGAACGAGCAGGCGTCGAACAGGTCGGCCAGTTGCGCGCAGGGCGCCTCGTCGATCGCCTCCCAGCGGCTCTCCGGGCGGCGCGCACGCGCCTCGCCGCTCCACGGCAGTCGTGCATGGAGCGGCTGGTTGTACACCACCTTGTGCCCGGCCGGAAAGGCCAGCAGCGGCCCGGCGGCCGCCTCGGACAGGCGCGAGACGGTAGCGGCGCGCCCCGCGTGCTGGGCGCTCACGGAGCGCAGCAGCCACTGGGCATTGTCGTCGTCGCGCATCAGCAGGATGCAGGTGCTGGCCTGATAAAAGTTGCGGGTTTCCTGGAGCAGCGAAGTCAGCGTCTGGGCCACGCCGAAGCGCGGATTGAACATCCGGCTTACGTGGCGCAGCAGGTTCAGGCGGCGGCGCTGGACGATGCCGGTCTCGCCCCAGTAGGCGATCATGTAGCCGAGCACCAGTACGAAGGTGATGCGCAGCAGCAGGTGGGACGGATTGGTGTGCGGATTGACGGACAGCGCAGTGGCGGTCAGCAGCACGGCCGCGGCCAGCGAAATGCGCGCCCCTTCTTCGAACCCCCACTGGAACGACGCGGTCAGGATGACAAAGAAAAAGAACGGCAGGAAGAAGCTGATATTGCCGCCGCTGAAATACAGCATCAACGCATACCAGCCTAGGTCGAGCCAGTACACGGTCTTGCCGTGCCAGAAAGGATTGCGGTGCAGCCGCGCCGCCAGGTACAGCACCGCGCTGTGGATCACGTAGGCAAGGAAGATGACGGTGCCCAGATCGTTGCTGAAATCGAGATCGGCAGGGGCGATATACAACGTCAGCAGGGCAGAGACAGCCAATACCAGGCGCATGCCGAACACCATGGTCGCGCTGGTGGCGTCGGCAGCCGTGTGATTGCCTGTTGCTGCATTGCTGTGTGTGACCACCGTGTCTCCGGGCTGTAGGGGCTAGCGTATTGTACAAATAAATTGAGCTACTACAATAAACTAAGCTGTTGTTTCTCCAAGTATATTGCCAGAAAAGAAATGATCTTCGCTGTCGGCTGCGGTATGGTGATCGGGGCGGGCACGTGCGATCAGTCTCCAGAAAAACATTAAATTACTATGTGAAATATTTTGATCGGGCTACAATGCAGTCATCGGCACCCTCGATCCGTCGCCGATGTCATCAGGCCGCCCAAGCGACAGCGCCCCTCGCAAGTACCCGCAACCGATGGTTGTATGCTCACCCTACAGAAGAAACCAGACATGACCGTCTTCCGTTCGCCATTACGATCGCGCCCGCGCGATCCTGCACGTCGCCAGGGCGGCGCCACCGTGGTCGAAATGGCGCTGATCATGCCGGTGTTTTTGCTGCTGCTGATCGGCGTGATCGAGCTGAGCCTGATGTTTTTCGCCAACCTTACCATGCAGTACGCGGTGCGCGAGGGTGGCCGCTATGCGATCACCGGCCTGTCCGATGCCGATCCCAATGTCTCCAATCAGCAACGCTACCAGGCCATCCTGGCGCGCATGAAATCGAGTTCGGTCGGCATGTTCGACAAGGTCACTCCGGTCATCACCACCAACAACATTACCTACACGGACAGCAGCTCCTATAACGCGGCCATGTTCGGCCAGGCCGGCGACATCCTGGTGATCAAGCTCGACTGTGCATGGCCGCTGGCGACGCCGTTGCTGCGGCCGTTCTTCAAGGATGGCAAGTACCGCTTCACGGTAGCGGTCACCATGCTCAACGAAAACTACCCGGGGGTGAACTGATGCTGGCCGTACGCCGTTCTCGCGACCGCCGCCAGCGCGGTATCGCAGCGGTCGAGTTCGCGCTGCTGCTGCCGCTGCTGGTCTTCCTCATCATGGCGGTCACCGACTTTGCGCGCGGGCTGCAGGCCAACGCCGTGCTCATCAACCTCAGCCGCGAAGCCGCCAACCTGGCTGCGCGCAGCAAGCTGCAGCTGAACGACAACAGCCAGGCCATCATGCGCGCGGTGGCCGCCTCGGCGCCGCCGCTGGACATGAATGCGCGCGGCATGCTCTACATCACCAAGTTGATGGGCTACAAGGACAGCTCGGGCGTCATCACCACCGTGGTGCTGGAACAGTACCGCTGGGACGACAGCGCCAACCAGCTCGGCTACCGCGTGAGCGGCTACGGCCCGCCCAGCCGCCTGTGGAACTGCGGTAACTGGAACAGCAACACGGGCGCGTGCAGCAATATTCCAACCGGCGCCAATGCACCCCGGGTGTCGCTGATGAGCGGCGTGCTGTTCGAGGGCGAAATCATCTACGTGGCCGAGAGCTTTTACAAGTTCAATATGCTGTTCGGCGGTGTCGCGCTGGGCCCGTTTACCGTGCCGAACTTCGGCACCAACCTCTATTCGATGACGGTGTTCTGATATGGTCTACAAACGTTCGAGGCAAGGCGGCAGCGTGGTGGTGATGGTGGCGCTGTCGATCGCGGTGCTGGTCGCGGCGGTAGGCCTGGTGGTCGATACCGGCGTCACCTACATGGTGCGCGACAGGCTCAACGCCGCCACCGATGCGGCCAGCCTGGCGGCCGCGCGCGCGATTTCGCAAGGCAAGGACGAAGCCACCCAGCGCGCCAATGCGCAGGCGGCCGCGATCCGCTTTTTCAACGCCAATTTCCCGGCCAACTACATGGGCTCGACCGCCACGCTCAATGCGCCCAGCGTGGTATTCAACAACGGCATGGTGACGGTGTCGGTCAGTGCCCGCGCATCGATGCCGATCTCGTTCCTGGGCCTGCTCGGCGTCTCGCCGCTGACGCCGGCAGTGGCTTCGCAAGCCGTGCGCAAGGACCTCGACATGGCGGTGGTGCTCGACACCTCCGGCTCGCTGTACGACCAGGGGCCGAACGTGATTGCCTCCGCCAAGACCTTCCTCAACCAGTTCAATGCCGACCAGGACCGGGTGGGACTGATGCACTTCGCTTTCGGCGCCATGCTGGACGACCCGATCCGGCCGGTCGCGCGTGGCTTCGACCGCGCCTCGATGACCAAGCATCTGAGCGCGTTTACCTTTTCCGGTTCGACCGCCTCGCCGGAAGGCATGTACCTGGCGCGCCAGCAGCTCAACAGTATCCCCACCTCGAACAACAACCGCTCGAATCTGCGGGTGATCGTCTTCTTTTCGGACGGCGCGCCCAATTCCTTCGGTACCTACCTGAACTGGAAAACCGCCACCGACTGCCGCGATGCCGGCGGCCCGTATGCCGGCACCATTGCGACCGACGACGACGGCTCCGGTGATCCGTACGGGCTGTTCAAGCTGGACCAGCAGTACGACGACATTGGTGGCAGCTGCACGCCCACCGTTTACTACTACGGCAATAACTACTACAACCTGGTCGCCAAAGCTTCTTCGCTGCCGGACTGGTATAACGCCCACAATCCGCGCAGCACGCCCAACGATGTCAACCTGCGCGAGTTTCCGATCGTGACCAATACGCCACGCAAGGTCACCAACACCGTCAATTACACCAACGTCAACCGCGCCGCCCGCAATCTCGTCGAAGCGATGGCGCGCAAGTCGCAAGACGAGGGAATTTATGTGTTTACGCTGGGACTCGGTGCGCAGCTCAAGATAGGCACCGGCGTCGATGGCGAAAAGGGCGAAGACGTACTCAAGTGCATGGCCAATTCGACCGACGCGCCGGCGCGCTGCTTCAACGCGGCCAAGCCCGTCGGCCTGTACTGCTACGCGGCCACGACCAGCGATTTGACGCCGTGCTTTTCGAAGCTGGCCTCAGCCATCATGCGCATCTCCCGCTAGCGCCTGATCCAGCCTCCATAGCGGCGTTGCAGCGCCTCGCCGTACTTGCGTACTGCCTTCGGCGCTGCGCCTTGCTCTGAAGGCTGGCTCAGGCGCTATCGGTTGGTGCCTGATCCAGCCTCCATAGCGGCGTTGCRGCGCCTCGGTCTGGAGCCTGGTTCGGGTGGCGGCAGAGGAGGCGGGTCAGCGGCTGGTGCTGGCCACTGGTGGGGTGGCCACCGGCGCGGGGGCCGAAGGTGTCGCCGGGGCGGCTGGTGGCATCGGTGCGGCCGGGGAGGCCGCCTTGTGGCCGTACGACAGCAGCTCCCAGCCGTCGCGGTTGACGGTGCGGCCCTGCCAGTCGCTGTCGCGGTAGTCGAGCTTGACGAAGTTGTTGAGCTCGGGCACGAACCACACGGTTTCCACCAGGTTGCCGTTGCCGCTGTCGGGGCCGGTATCCTTGCCGCGATAGTCGGCTTCCACGATCACCTTGAGCGCGTGGAATTCGCCGGCCGGCACCTTGATTTTTTCCCAGTCCAGCACCTTGCCCTTGATGTCGTAGCGCCACTGCTTGCCGAGCTTGACGTTATCGGCGACAGCCTCGCTGGTCCATTCCTTGCCGGGCGTGAGCGGGAAGGCGTAGCGGGCGAACGATGGCGCAAAGTGCATGCTGCCACGGTCGATCGGGTTCATGTCGGCGCTGAACAATTGCTTGCCGACGGGGGCGGGCGCGCCAGGCCGGAGGATATCGACGTGCACGCCGGTGGTGTCGATGGCGGACACTTCGAGGCGGCTGATATTGCCTTTCACGCCGGTGCGGGCATCGGTGTACTGGTAGGTCCAGTTGTCGCCGACGGCGGGCGTGGGAGCGGCGGCGGGCGGGCGCTGTTCGGCGGCCAGTGCGCATGTGCCGGAAAACATCAGGGAGCAGGTGAAGGCGAGGGGAAGGCAGCTACGGGCTAAGCGAGTTTGGTACATGACGTCTCCTTATCGTTGTAATTGCGACACTAACACTATCACAACGATTTCGACGTGCATGACTTCTGTTCAAATAGTCCAGTCTTTGTTGCGTAAACCTTGATTGCACGGTGATACCACCGTGGGCATCACATCAGGATGATGTCGTACTGCTCCTGGTGATACGCCGTCTCCACCTGCAAGGAAATCTTCTTGCCGATGAAGTCGCCGAGCATGGCCAGGTGCTGCGATTCTTCTTCGAGGAACATGTCGACCACTTCCTGCGAGGCCAGGATGCGGAATTCGCGCGGGTTGAACTGTTTTGCCTCGCGCAGCAGTTCGCGCAGGATTTCGTAGCAGATGGTGCGCGAGGTTTTGACCTGTCCCTTGCCGCTGCAGGCCGGGCACGGTTCGCACAGGATGTGGGCCAGCGATTCGCGGGTGCGCTTGCGCGTCATTTCCACCAGGCCCAGCGCCGAGAAGTTCGACACCGACACCTTGGTGCGGTCGCGTGACAGCGCCTTCTTCAGTTCGGCCAGCACGGCGGCGCGGTGCTCGGTGTTGTCCATGTCGATGAAGTCGAGGATGATGATGCCGCCCAGGTTGCGCAGCCGCAGCTGGCGCGCGATCGCGTGCGCCGCTTCGAGGTTGGTCTTGAAAATGGTGTCGGCAAAATTGCGCCCGCCCACGTAACCACCGGTGTTGACGTCGATGGTGGTCATCGCTTCGGTCTGATCGACGATCAGGTAGCCGCCGGACTTCAGGTCGACGCGGCGCCCGAGCGCGCGCAGGATTTCCTCTTCCACGCCGTACAGGTCGAACAGCGGGCGCTCGCCCCGGTAGTGCTGCAGGCGCGGCAGCACGCCGGGCGTGTAGGTCTGGCCGAACTCCTGCAGCATCAGGTAGTTTTCGCGCGAGTCCACCTGGATCGTGGCCGTGTGCTCGTGGACGAAGTCGCGCAGCACGCGCTGGGCCAGGCTCAGGTCCTGGTGCAATAGCGTAGTGGCCGGCAGCGTGCGGGCGCCGTGGCTGATGGCGCTCCAGGTCTTGCGCAGGTATTCGACGTCGGCCGCGATGTCGGCGTCGGACGCATCCTCGGCCTGGGTGCGCACGATGTAGCCGCCTTTTTCGTCGACCGGCAGCAGCGCCTGCAGGCGCGTGCGCAGCGCTTCGCGCTCGGCTTCCTTCTCGATCTTTTGCGAGATGCCGATGTGCCTGTCCTGCGGCAGGTAGACCAGCATGCGGCCGGCGATGGAGATCTGCGTGGACAGGCGCGCACCCTTGGTGCCGATCGGATCCTTGATCACCTGTACCGTCAGCACCTGGCCGTCGAACAGCAGCTTTTCGATCGGGGTCGGCACGGCGCCGGCGGCCGAACTGTTGGCGGCGTCGTGCGGCCGCGCTTCCCAGATGTCGGCCACGTGCAAAAAGGCCGCGCGCTCCAGGCCGATGTCGATGAACGCCGATTGCATGCCGGGCAGTACGCGTACCACCTTGCCGGAATAGACATTGCCTGCCAGACCGCGCGTGAGCGTGCGTTCGATGTGCAGCTCCTGCACTGCACCCTGCAATACCAGGGCGACACGGGTCTCTTGCGGGGTGATGTTGATCAGGATGTCTTCGTTCATGTGTCTCCGCGCGCTGCGCTGGCTGTTTGAACGACGATCATACACGCCCGGCCAACGGGCCGCTAGGGCAGCGGCAACCCGGCCTGGCGCAGCAGCTGGGCCGTTTCGTACAGGGGCAGGCCCATGATGCCGGAGTGGCTGCCGGCGATGTGTTCGATGAACTGGGCAGCAGGGCCCTGGATGCCGTAACCGCCGGCCTTGTCGTACGGTTCGGCGCTGGCGCAGTAGGCAGCGATCGTTGCCGGCGTCAGCACCGCGAAGCGCACGTCGGACACCTGCGTGACCTGTTCGCGGAAGGCGCCGCTGCACACGGCGATCGAGGTCAGCACCTGGTGCGTGCGGCCCGACAGCTGTTCCAGCATGGCGGCCGCTTCCCTGGCATCGGCGGGCTTGCCGAGGATCTGGCCGTCGATGGTGACGGTGGTGTCGGCGGTGAGCACGGGACGCGGCGTCAGGTGGCGGCGCCGCACCAGGTCGTGCGCGAACACGGCCTTTTCCAGCGCCACGCGCGCCACATAGGCCAGCGGTGCTTCGCCGGGCAGCACCTCTTCGGTGACGTCGGCGCCGCGCGGCCCGTCGGCGCGCAGCAGCAGCAGTTCGAAGTCGATGCCGACCTGGCGCAGCAGCTCGCGCCGGCGCGGGCTCTTGGACGCGAGGTAGATTTTTTTGTCAGTCGGCTTGGTGGCCATGGTCAGACCCGGTGATAGGGATGGTTTTGGGTGATGGTCCAGGCGCGGTACAGCTGCTCGGCCAGCAGCACGCGCACCATGCCGTGCGGGAGGGTCATGCTGGAGATGCGGATCAGGCCTTCGGCGCGCGCCTTGAGGGCCGGATCGAGGCCGTCGGCGCCGCCGATCAGGAAGGCCGTGTCGCGGCCGTCCTGCTGCCAGCTTTCCAGCTGCTGCGACAGGCCGACCGAGGTGAGGTCCTTGCCGCGTTCGTCGAGCGCGATGATGCGCGCCGATTTCGGCAGCGCCGCCTCGATCCGCTCGCGCTCGAGCGCCATCGCGGTGGCGGCGGTCTTGCTGCCCGAACGTTCGACCGGCTTGATTTCCTTGAGCACGATCTTCAGTTCGGGCGGCATGCGCTTGACGTATTCGGCGTAGCCGCTCTCGATCCAGGCCGGCATCTTGTGGCCGACCGCAGCGATGATCAGCTGCATACGGCCTTATTCCGCGGCCGGTTTCTTGATGCGCTTGATGACGGTCTTGGCCGGGGCTTCGTCGGCTTTCGGCTTGGCTGCCTTCGGCTTCGGCGTCGCCTTCAACGCTTTGACTGCGGCGACGGTGGCTTTCGGCTGGGCGACCTTGATCTTCTTGCCGGCCGGGACAGCGGCCGGTTTTGCAGCGGCTTTCTTCTCGCCGGTTGCAGCCTTGGCGGCGGCAGGCTTGCGCGCCGGGGTCTTCTTCTCGACCACCGGCGCGGCATCAACCGCTTTCTTGCCGGCGGCCAGGTGGCTGCTGACTTTTTTCGGCGCGGCGTCTTCGGCTTCCTGCGTGTTCTTGCGCTTGGCCGCGCCCAGCTTGACCGGCTTGTCGCCCCAGATTTCTTCGAGACGGTAGTAGGCGCGGATCGGCGCCTGCATGATGTGGACGATCATGTCGCCCAGATCGACCAGCACCCATTCACCGGTGTCCTCGCCTTCCATGCCGTAGACGTCGCCGCCGGCGGCTTTGACCTTGTCGCGCACCGAGGCGGCCAGCGCCTTGGTCTGGCGGTTGGAGGTACCGGAAGCGATGGCGATGCGGTCGAACAGGCTGGTGAGATGGGTGGTGTCGAAGACGGCGATTTCTTGGGCCTTGACGTCTTCGAGGGCGTCAACGACGAGGGCTTGCAGTTTTTTGATGTCCATTAGCTTCTGTATAAATTGTGTTGTTCAATATAGTCTAGCACCAGCGGCGGGATCAGCGCATTTGCCTGCTCCCCCCGTTGTAATGCCGCACGTATCTGGGTGGCTGAAATATCGACCGCGAAGTCCTGTGCCAGATACGTCAGACCGTGCGGCGTGTTGCGGATGTTGTCGGGCGTTCCCAGCCTGCTGGAAAACGCCGTGGCGACGGCGGCTGGTAGCCCTGCGCCATCGATGCTGAAACCGGGGCGCGCCGCCACGCAGATATGGGCGTGGTCGAACAGCGCCTGCCACTGGTGCCAGGTGTCGAGCCGCTGCAACTGGTCGGCTCCCATCAGAAAGCTGATCGAGGCCTGCGGCCCCAGTTCAGCGCGCACCTGGCGCAGCGTGTCGATGGTGTAGGTCGGCTGACCCTGCGCGGCGCGGGCGATTTCCTGCAGGTCCACCAGCACCGGAAACGGCTGGTCGGCAAAGGCCAGCCTGACCATCTCGGCGCGCTGGTCGGGCGTGGCCTTGAGCGTGGATTTCTGCCATGGCAAACCGGCCGGCACCACGCGCAACTGGTCCACCTGCAGCAGGCGCGCAAAATGCGCGCCGAGCGCCACGTGGCCGAGGTGGACCGGATCGTAACTGCCGCCCAGCAGAGCGATCCGCTGTGCGTGCGGCCCGGTCACGCAGCGAGCCAGTCGCGATGCGGCAGGAAGTCGGTGTACAGCGCCGCCTCGGGCGTGCCATCCTGCGGCGCCCAGCGGTAGCGCCACTTCACCAGCGGCGGCATCGACATCAGGATCGCCTCGGTGCGGCCACCGGACTGCAGGCCGAACAGCGTGCCGCGGTCGAATACCAGGTTGAATTCCACGTAGCGGCCGCGCCGGTACGCCTGGAAATCGCGTTCGCGCTCGCCGTACGGCGTATCCTTGCGGCGCGTGAGGATCGGCAGATAGGCCGCGATAAAGGCGTCGCCCACGCTGCGCTCCATGGCGAAGCAGTGGTCGAAACTGCCGTCATTGACATCGTCAAAGAAGATGCCGCCCACGCCGCGCGCCTCCTGCCGGTGCTTGAGATAGAAATACTCGTCGCACCATTTCTTGAAGCGCGCGTGCAGGTCGTCGCCGAACGGCGCCAGCGCATCGTGGCAGGTCTGGTGGAAGTGCCGGGCGTCTTCCACGAAACCGTAGTACGGCGTCAGGTCCATGCCGCCGCCGAACCACCATACCGGCTCGCCTTCGGCCGTGGTGGTGCTGAAAAACCGCACGTTCATGTGTACCGTCGGCGCGTACGGGTTGCGCGGATGGATCACCAGCGATACGCCCATCGCCTGCCACGGCTGGCCACCGAGGTGCGGGCGCAGCGCACTGGCCGACGGCGGCAGCTTGGCGCCCATCACGTGCGAGAAGTTCACGCCGCCGCGCTCGATGACCGGGCCTTCCTCGACCAGGCGCGAAATGCCGCCGCCGCCTTCGGGCCGGTCCCACGCATCGCGCAGGAACGGCGTGCCGTCCACCGCCTCGAGGGCGGCAACGATGCGCTCCTGCAGGTCGAGCAGCCAGGCCTTGACGGCAGCGGTGTCGGGCGCGTCGGCGACGGCGGGCAGGATCGACATATCAGTGCTTCAGGCCGCGCCAGCCGATATCGCGGCGGCACTGCATGCCGTCGAACGAGATCTGGTCCACCACGTCGTAAGCCTGGCGCTGCGCCAGCTTGACGCTGTCGCCCAGGCCCACCGTGCACAGCACGCGGCCACCGGTCACCACCAGCTGGTTGCCCGTCTCGCCGCCGAGCGCGGTGCCGGCGTGGAAGGTCACCGCTTCCGGCGTCTCGGCCGGAATGGCGCTGATGACGGCGCCCTTGACCGGCGCATCGGGATAGCCGGCAGCGGCCAGCACGACGCCCACGGCCGTGCGGCGGTCCCACTGCAGTTCGACCTGGTTCAGGGTGCCGTTGACCGCGTGTTCCATCACCGACAGCAGGTCGGTTTTCAGGCGCGCCATGATGGGCTGGGTTTCCGGGTCGCCCATGCGGCAGTTGAATTCGAGCGTGCGCGGGTTGCCGTCGGCATCGATCATCAGGCCCGCGTACAGGAAGCCGGTAAACACGATGCCGTCGCGGGCCATGCCGGCAATGGTCGGGTTGATGATCTCGCGCATCACGCGCGCATGCATGGCCGGCGTGACGATCGGGGCCGGCGAGTAGGCGCCCATGCCGCCCGTGTTCGGGCCTTGGTCGTGGTCCTTCAGGCGCTTGTGGTCCTGGCTGGTGGCCAGCGGCAGCACGTTTTTACCGTCGCACATGACGATGAAGCTCGCTTCTTCGCCGGCCAGGAATTCCTCGATGACGATGCGCGCACCGGCATCGCCGAAGCGGTTGTCGGCCAGCATGTCGTCCACCGCACGGTGCGCTTCTTCCAGCGACAGCGCCACGACCACGCCCTTGCCGGCGGCCAGGCCGTCGGCCTTGATGACGATCGGCGCGCCGTTGGCGTCGATGTAGGCGTGCGCCTGCGCCACGTCCGAGAAGGTCTGGTACTTGGCAGTCGGGATGCCGTGACGCTGCATGAAGGCCTTGGCGAAGTCCTTCGACGATTCGAGCTGCGCCGCTTCCTTGGTGGGGCCGAAAATTTTCAGGCCACGGCTGCGGAACAGGTTGACGATGCCGCCGGCCAGCGGGGTTTCCGGGCCGACCACGGTCAGGCCGATATGTTCCTGCTCGACGAAGTCGGCCAGCGCGTGCAGATCGGTGATGTTGACGTTGACCAGGCGTGCGTCGTGCGCGGTGCCGCCGTTGCCGGGGGCCACATACACCATCTGCACGCGTTCCGATTGCGCCAGTTTCCAGGCCAGCGCATGCTCACGGCCGCCGGAGCCGACTACCAGAATTTTCATAAGTCCTCAGTCTTCAATCAAGGCGTTCGAATACACTTCCTGCACGTCGTCCAGGTTTTCCAGGGCGTCGAGCAGCTTTTGCATCTTGACCGCGTCGTCGCCGGTGAACACCGTTTCGGTGGCGGGCTTCATGATGATCTCGGCCACTTCGGCCTTGAAGCCGGCCGCTTCCAGCGCATCCTTGACGCCGGCGAAGTCGTGCGGGCCGCACAGCACTTCGATGCCGCCTTCGTCGTCGGTAAGCACGTCTTCGGCGCCCGCTTCCAGTGCCGCTTCCATCAGCGCGTCTTCGTTGGTGCCGGGCGCGAACAGGAACTGGCCGCAGTGCTTGAACATGAACGACACCGAGTTCTCGGTACCCATGTTACCGCCGTTCTTGTTGAACGCGTGGCGCACTTCGGCCACCGTGCGCACGCGGTTGTCGGTCATGCAGTCGACAATGATGGCTGCGCCACCGATACCGTAGCCCTCGTAGCGGACTTCCTCGTAGCTGGCGCCGTCTTCGCCGCCGGTGCCGCGCGTGATCGCGCGTTGCACGTTATCTTTCGGCATATTGGCGTCGGCCGCCTTGTCGATGGCCAGGCGCAGGCGCGGGTTGGACGTGATGTCGCCGCCGCCCATGCGGGCGGCAACGGTGATTTCCTTGATCAGGCGCGTCCAGATCTTGCCCCGTTTTGCATCGGTGGCAGCCTTTTTATGCTTGATATTGGCCCATTTGCTGTGTCCAGCCATGTTCGGTCGTCCTTTGGCGATAGATTTGAGGTATCCGGTGAGGGCGGTATTCTAGCACAAGCGGTGTTGCAGAAACCGCCGCCGCGGCCGGGTGAAAAGGCGCTGTGGTATGGCCGGGCGGCGCTATCCCGTACAATCGCTGCGCGGATAACACCGCGCCAAACCGCCATGTCACCCTCTGAACGGACCCGCTGATGAAAACCCGCATTGCCCTGATTGCGCACGACAAGAAAAAAGACGACATGATCCTGCTGGCCGGCCAGTACCGCGACTTCCTGGCCAGCTGCGACCTGGTGGCCACCGGCACCACGGGCGGGCGCCTGGCCAACGAACTGGGCCTGGTGGTGGACCGCAAGCATTCGGGACCGTTCGGCGGTGACCTGCAGATCGGTTCGATGCTGGTGCAGGGCGAGGTCGATTGCGTGATCTTCCTGCGCGACCCGATGACGCCGCAGCCGCACGAGCCCGACATCAATGCGCTGGTGCGCGCCTGCGACGTGCACAACACGCCGTGCGCCACCAACGTCTCGTCGGCGCACCTGGTGCTGTCGCAGTTGCAGTTGCGCGCTGCAGCCACCTGACGCACGTTACACTGTTTCCATTACATTGATGGAGCATGCAATGACCAAGGCAATACGCATCAGCCGCCACGGCGGCCCGGAAGTGATGGAACTGGTGGACGCCGACCTCGGCGCGCCCGGTCCCGGCGAAGCGCAGGTGCGCCACGAGGCCATCGGCCTGAACTTCATCGACGTGTATCACCGCACCGGCCTGTATCCGCAACCGCTGCCCGCCGGCCTGGGCATGGAAGGCGCCGGCGTGGTCGCGGCGGTGGGCGAGGGCGTGACCGAGGTCCAGGTGGGCGACCGCGTGGCCTATGCGGGCGGTCCGATCGGCGCTTACGCCGAGGCCCGCAACATGCCGGCGTCGAAGCTGCTGGTGCTGCCCGATAACGTCGGCTTCGACACGGCGGCCGCCATGATGCTGCAGGGGCTCACCGTGCAATACCTGCTGCACCGCACGGTGGCGCTGAAAGCCGGCGACACCATCGTGTTCCACGCGGCGGCCGGCGGCGTCGGTTTGATCGCCTGCCAGTGGGCCAAGATTTTGGGCGTGACGCTGATCGGCACGGTCGGCTCGAGCGAGAAGGCGGCGCTGGCCATCGAACATGGCGCTGCCCACGTCATCAACTACAACACCGAGAATTTTACCGAGCGGGTGCGCGAGCTCACCGGCGGCAAGGGCGTGCGCGCCGTGTACGATTCGATCGGCAAGGATACTTTCATCGCTTCGCTCGACTGCCTGGCGCCGCTGGGCACCATGGTCAGCTTCGGCAACGCGTCCGGGCCGGTGGAATCGTTTGCGCTGGCCGAGCTGGCCAAGCGCGGCTCGCTGTACGTGACCCGGCCGTCGATGGCGGCCTACCTGTCCACGCGCGAGGAGCTGGAGACGGCCGCGCGCTCGCTGTTCGGCGTTATCGCCAGCGGCGAAGTAAAAGTGGACGTGCGCCAGCGCTACGCGCTGGCCGACGTGGCGCAGGCCCACCGCGACCTCGAAGGCCGCAAAACCACGGGCTCGTCCATCCTGCTGCCATGAGCGGGCAGATGTTCGACGAGCGCAGCGACCGCGACGATCAGGACGCCGGCGACTTTTCCGACATGCTCAGCGAAATGCGCATCCTGCTGCCCGGCGCGCAGATGCTGACCGCCTTTCTCATCATCCTGCCGTTCAACGGCGGCTTCGCGCGCATCGTCCACAGCGAAAAGCTGCTGTTCCTGGCCACCTTCGTGCTGTCGCTGACCAGCCTGGTACTGCTGAGCGCCCCGGCCGTGCAGCACCGCATCATGCGGCCGCTGAAAGACCGGGCGCGCTTCAAGCGCGTGGCCACCCGGCTGATGGTGAGCGGGTCGCTGGCGCTGGCCATCGCGCTGGTGCTGGGCACCAACCTGGTGATCTCGGAAGTGTTCGGCGGCACGGTCGGGCTGGTCACCTCCGCGGTGGTGGCCGTGCTGATTTTCGGGGTGTGGTGGTGGATGCCGCGCTACCTGAAACAGCATGCGGGCGTGTAACCAGTATTTGGTACGCAAGCGTACAGACGCGTTTGCTTCATGGAAGTATTCTGGACGCAATGCAAAGCCATTCCGGCTGTTGCCCAGACAAGGAGTCATACCATGAACAAGGACCAAATCGAAGGCAAACTGAAAGACATCGGCGGCAAGATCCAGGAAAAGGTCGGCGATCTGATCGACAGCCCGGAGCAGGAAGCCAAGGGTCTGGCCAAGCAGGGCGAAGGTAAAGCCCAGGAAAAACTCGGCGACATCAAGGAAGCTGCCAAGATCGTGACCAAGTAATTGATCGCGTCAAGAAAAAAGCGCCTGTGTGCAAACACAGGCGCTTTTCTTTTGGCGTGACGAAAAGCCGCTCCCGCCGGGAGCGGCCCCGTATCAGTTCATCTTCGGCGCAGGCTGACCGGCCACCACGGTATCGACCTTGGGATCGATCGTCACTTCCACCCGGCGCGGCACGCCGCTCTGGCCGGGGAAGCCGGTAAAGGCGCTTTGCACCAGCGCCGGCATCACGTGCGGCGTGGCAGCGACGTTGCTGGTGTTTTGCACGGTCACGTCATACAGCTTGCGCCCGCTCGTGGTGTTGATGGTTACGCGCAGCTGGCGCTGGTACTGGTGGCGGATCTGCTCTTCCACGCCGAAGCCGTTGTAGCGGAATGGATCGTAGAACGGGCTGTAGGCCCAGCGCGAATAGCCCCAGCCATAGCGGCCGTAGCCGGGACGGCCCCAGTACGGGCTGCCCCACGGCGCGCCCAGGAACGGATCTTCGCGCAGCACGCGGATCGGCTGGTCGATGGTCAGGTATTTCATGCCCACGAGCAGGTTCGGCTGCTGGCCTTCGTTCGCCTGCTGGAAGCCCAGCTTGCTCAGTTCATTGCTCACCAGGACCTGGTAGCTGCGATACTCGAGCGTATCGTCCACGCCGCGCGGCGCCTCGAACGCATAGGTTTTCGCTTGCAGGTCGGCCGGCCACGCATTGAAGGCGGTCACGTCGCTGCGGATGGTGGTGGCGCAGCCCGTCAGCAACATGACGGCGGCAGTCGCCAGGATGGCGAGATATCTCATGATAGACCTCTTGGTAACGGGACGGAAAACACGGAAAGACGGTATGTTCAGCGCTACAGTGTATGCCGCGCACGGTTACTAATCAAAATTATTACAGAATGTTACGGCGGCGTGGAAATCAGCAACTTTGGCCGGCGCCGGGAAATCAGGCGTCGACCGGGCGCTGGTATTGGTAAAATAGACTTTTGCCTAACGTCCATCATTTCCCCATGCGCACAGACAGCAGCCCTCTGACGATTTACCGCAAAGATTACACCCCTCCCGCCTATCTGGTGGAGACGGTTGAACTGGGCTTCGACCTGGACCCCAGCCGCACCATCGTGGCCAACCGCATCACCATGCAGCGCAACCCGGACGGCCGGCACAGCGACATCGTGCTGCACGGCGAGGACATCGAACTGGTGCAGCTGCGACTGAACGGCGCCGTGCTGCAGGCGGACCAGTACGAGATCGACGGCGTACTGCTGACGATCAGGAACGCGCCCGAGCACGTGGTGCTCGAGATCGAAACCTTGTGCGCGCCGGTGGAAAACACCACGCTGTCGGGCCTGTACGTCTCGAACGATAATTTCTTCACCCAGTGCGAAGCCGAGGGCTTCCGCCGCATCACGTATTTCCCGGACCGCCCGGACGTGATGGCCAGGTACACGGTGATGCTGCGCGCCGACAAGGCGACCTACCCGGTGCTGCTGTCGAACGGCAACCTGATCGAAGAGGGCGATCTCGGCGACGGCCGCCACTACGCCAAATGGGAAGACCCGTTCAAGAAGCCGTCGTACCTGTTCGCGCTGGTCGCCGCCAGGCTGGTGTGCCAGGAAGAGACCTACACGCTGAACTCGGGCCGCGAAGTGCTGCTGCAGGTGTGGGTGGAGGACGGCAACCTCGACAAGACCGACTACGCGATGCAGTCGCTGAAGAACTCGATCCGCTGGGACGAGGAGCGCTTCGGCCTGGAGCTGGACCTGGACCGCTTCATGATCGTGGCCGTGGGCGACTTCAACATGGGCGCGATGGAAAACAAGGGTCTGAACATCTTCAACACCAAGTTCGTGCTGGCCAACCCGCGGGTGGCCACCGATGTCGATTACGCCGGCATCGAAGCCGTGGTGGGCCACGAGTACTTCCATAACTGGACCGGCAACCGCGTGACGTGCCGCGACTGGTTCCAGCTGTCGCTCAAGGAAGGCCTGACCGTGTTCCGCGACCAGGAGTTTTCCGCCGACATGATCGGCAGCGACAGCGGCCGCGCCGTCACCCGCATCGACCAGGTGCGCACGCTGCGCCAGGCGCAGTTCCCCGAGGATGCGGGCCCGATGTCGCACCCGGTGCGCCCCGACTCCTTTGTCGAGATCAATAATTTTTACACCGTCACCGTGTACGAAAAGGGCGCGGAAGTGGTGCGCATGTACCAGACGCTGGTGGGCCGCGACGGCTTCCGCAAGGGCATGGACCTGTACTTCGAGCGCCACGACGGCCAGGCCGTGACCTGCGACGACTTCCGCGCCGCCATGGCCGACGCCAACGGCCGCGACCTGGGCCAGTTCGAGCGCTGGTACAGCCAGGCCGGCACGCCCGTGGTCACCGCGCGCACCCGCTACGACGCGGTCAAGCGCAACTTCGACATCATCCTGTCCCAACGCAGCAACCACCCGGACCAGCTGCCGTTTCACATTCCCGTGGCGGTGGGCCTGCTGGGCGAGGATGGCCGCGACCTGCCGCTCACGCTCGATGGCGCGCACCACGACCAGGATGCCACCACCGTGGTGCTGGAACTGACGCAGCCGGAGCAGATTTTCCGCTTCCGTAATATCGACGAGCGCCCGACGCCATCGATCCTGCGCGATTTCTCGGCGCCGGTGATCCTCGAATACGACTACACCGACGACGAACTGCTGCACCTGTTCCGCCACGACAGCGATCCCGTCAACCGCTGGGAAGCAGGCCAGCGCCTGGCCATGGCGCGTCTGCTGAAACTCACCGCGCAGCTGGCAGCCGGCAGCCATCACCATCGCGACAAGCACGGCGACAAGCCGCTCAAGCTCGACGCCACCTTCCTCGACGCCCAGCGCGCGCTGCTGACCGACGACGCGCTCGATCCGGCCTTCCGCGAGCTGGCCCTGATCCTGCCGTCGGAAGGCATGATCGCCGAGCAGATGGACGTGGTCGATCCGCACGCGATCCACGCCGCGCGCCAGTTCATGCGCCGCACCATCGGCGCCGAGCTGCGCACCGAACTGCTGGCGCAGTACCACGCCAACCAGACGCCCGGCGAATACAGCCCGGACGCACTGTCGGCCGGCAAGCGCGCGCTGAAAAACCTGTGCCTGTCGTACCTGCTGACGGCGCCGGACGCGGTCACGCTGTCGCTGGCGCAGCACCAGTGCGAACACGCCGGCAACATGACCGACCGCTTCGCCGCCCTGGTGGCGCTGATCCACAGCGGCACCGACGCCAGCGCCTACCTGCAGCGCTTCTACGACGACTTTGCCAACGAGGCGCTGGTGATCGACAAGTGGTTTGCCATGCAGGCCGCCACGCCCACCACCGATGTCGCTTGCGTGCGCAAGCTGATGCAGCATCCGGCCTTCACGCTGAAGAACCCGAACCGCGCGCGCAGCCTGCTGTTCAACTTCACCAACGCCAATCCGTCGCAGTTCCACGCCGCCGACGGCAGTGCCTACGCCTTCTGGGCCGAGCACGTGATCAAGCTCGATGCGATCAACCCGCAGGTGGCGGCCCGCTTCGCGCGCAGCATGGACCGCTGGCGCCGATACGCGCCGGCGCTGCAGACGCAGATGAAAGCCGCGCTGGAGCAGGTCGCCGCCCACACCAGGCTCTCGAACGACGTGCTGGAAGTGATCACCAAGGCGCTTGCCAACTAATATTTTCAAACTTGACTAAAGGCCCTCCATGAAACGCATCAGCCTCACCCAATACCTGGTCGAAGAACAGCGCCAGAACAATTCCATCCCCGCCGAACTGCGCCTGCTGATCGAAGTCGTGGCGCGCGCCTGCAAGACCATCAGCCACGCCGTGGGCAAAGGCGCGCTCGGCGAAGTGCTGGGCACGGCCAGCACCGAGAACGTGCAGGGCGAAGTGCAGAAAAAGCTCGACATCATCTCCAACGAGATCCTGCTCGAAGCGAACGAATGGGGCGGCCACCTGGCCGCGATGGCGTCGGAAGAAATGGAAACCATCCACAAGATCCCGAACCGCTACCCGAAAGGCGAATACCTGCTGACCTTCGACCCGCTGGACGGCTCGTCCAACATCGACGTCAACGTCTCGATCGGCACCATCTTCTCGGTGCTGAAGGCGCCGGAAGGCATGACCGAACCGAGCGAGCAGGACTTCCTGCAACCGGGCACGCGCCAGGTCGCTGCCGGCTACGCCGTGTACGGCCCGCAGACCATGCTGGTGCTCACCACCGGCAACGGCGTCAACTGCTTCACCCTGGACCGCGAAATGGGTTCGTGGGTGCTGACCCAGCGCGACATGCAGATTCCGGCCAAGACCCGCGAATTCTCGATCAACGCCTCCAACGCGCGCCACTGGCACCCGCCGGTGCAGCGCTACGTCAACGAACTGCTGGCCGGCGACACCGGCCCGCGCGGCGCCAACTTCAACATGCGCTGGGTAGCCTCGATGGTGGCCGACGTGCACCGCATCCTGAACCGCGGCGGCATCTTCATGTACCCGGCCGACACCCGCGACACCTCGATGCCCGGCAAGCTGCGCCTGATGTACGAAGCGAACCCGATGGCCTTCATCGTCGAGCAAGCGGGCGGCGTCGCCACCGACGGCCAGCAGCGCATCCTCGACATCGTCCCCACCAAGCTGCACCAGCGCGTACCGGTGTTCCTCGGCTCGCGCGAGGAAGTGGAAGTGGTGACCGGCTACCACAAGGGGTAATAGCGGTTGATGGCGCCCTGATCCGCACCCGGCAAGCTATTTTTGCATCGCCGCCAAAATATATCGGTTTTGCACTAGCGTGGTGTAAAGGTTCTTTGTTAGAATGCGGGTCGTCGCCGCTTTAGCTCAGTTGGTAGAGCAGTTCATTCGTAATGAAAAGGTCGCCAGTTCGATTCCGGCAAGCGGCACCAGAACTCAGCAGTAAAAAGTGTCAAGAAGTCTCAAAACCCGCCTCTCTCATAGGGAGCGCGGGTTTTTTGTTGTCTTGTGGTTTACCGGGCTGTAGCATGAAATCCAGGACCGGTGAGGGACAAATTGGCGCTTGTCCCTCCTGAAAAATGTTGGTCCCTCAATCGGCGCCGCACCCGGAATGGGATTGCGCACCATGACACTCACCGACCTTTTTATCCGGAAACTCAAGCATTCCGGCAAGCCCAGTGGCGACAAATACAGCGACGGCCGCGCGCTGTACCTGCTGGTCAAGGAGTCCAACAAGTACTGGCGGATGAACTACCGCTACGACGGCAGGCACAAGACGCTGGCCCTTGGCATCTACCCGGAGGTGTCGCTGGCCGAGGCGCGCGAGCTGTGCGCCGACGCCCGCAAGCTGCTGCGCGCCGGTGTCGATCCGCGGGCGCCGGCCATCGATCCGTACGAGCAGCAACGGCGCCAGGACGCGCAGAACACCTTTCGCGCACTGGCGCTCCTGTGGCTGGCGAAGATGGACGCCAGCCGCAGCACCGCCACCCAGGAGAAGGTGCTGGCGTGGCTGGAGCACGACGTCTTTCCGTACATCGGCAGCCTGCCGGTATCGGCCATCAAGCCGCGCGACGTGCTGGGCGTGGTGCAGCGGGTAGAGGCGCGCGGCGCCGTCGATTCGGCCCACCGCATCAAGCAGCTGTGCGGCCAGGTGCTGCGTCATGGCGTGGCGATCGGCTGGTCCGAGCGCGACGTGACGCCCGATTTGAAGGGCGCGCTGATCGCCGTCCCGCGCACCAATTTTGCCGCCATCACCGAGCCGAAAGAACTGGCGGTGCTGCTGCGCGCGATCCACGCCTACAACGGCCATATCGTGCCCGTGTCGGCGTTAAAACTGACGCCGCTGGTGTTTGTACGTCCGGGTGAATTGCGCGCCGCAGAATGGCGCGAATTCGATCTCGATGGCGCCGCGTGGCGCATCCCCGCCGCCAAGATGAAAATGCGCACGGAGCACATGGTGCCGCTGTCCACCCAGGCGCTGGAGATCCTGCGCCAGCTGCGCCGCATTACGGGCCACGGCAAATACGTGTTCCCCAGCCTGCGCACCGAGCAGGCCTGCATGAGCGAGAACACCATCAACGCGGCCTTGCGCGGCATGGGCTTTGCCAAGGAAGTGATGACGGCGCACGGTTTTCGCGCCACGGCGCGCACGATCATGGACGAAGTATTGGGAGAGCGCGTGGACCTGATCGAGCACCAGCTGGCGCACCGCGTGATCGACCCGAACGGCCGCGCCTACAACCGCACCGCGCACCTGCCAGCACGCGCCGCGATGATGCAGCGCTGGGCCGATTACCTCGACAAGCTGCGTACCGGTGCGGACGTCATTCCTCTTCGCGCGGTGACTGGTCCCGGTCCGCAGTAGCAGCAGTCTCCTTCGCCGCGCCAGGATTCGGGCGCGGCGCAGCGTCATACGCCGGTCCGCGCTGGGCAATGCGCGCCTCGAGCCACTGCGCCACATCTTCCTGCAACCATCCCACCGACCGCGCCGACAATTTGACCGGGGCAGGGAAGGCGTGCAGCTTGATCTCGCGGTACAACGTGGCGCGCGATAGCCCGCACAGCCGCAGCACCTCGCGGATGCGCAACAGGCGCGTGGCGCGGGGCGGGCTATCGTTGTGGCTGGTGTTCATGCGGTGTCTCCTCGTCTCGGCAGGTCTAACGACAAAGTAGGGCTCCGACCAACAGCGGGGTTTGTCGCAGCGCCAGCTTGCAGCGACTTCATCCGAAAACATGGCGCACGCTTGAGTCTGCTCAATGCTGCGAAAAGGAAACTGGTGTTTTAACTTCCTGACTGAATCTTTGCGTGCGGCATGATCCACGGCCTTGCTGCCTGACATCTCATTCCGGAAGTTGGATTCTTTTTATGGAGTAAGTCCTCAACGATCCGATGCCTGTGCCTGCGGATTTATTGGTAGCCGGGGTTGCGCTGGTCCACTATCAAAACCGCGCAAAAACTGGCTCAAACCGGCCAACCTACCGGACACATTCGTGAATCAATCGACGCTGAGAGCAGGGCAGGATAGGTGATGTGGGCCTACACGTGAACGTGTATTCCTCCATCACAACTCCTTATTCGCACTTCGTGCTCAACGGAAACCTGATCTGCCAGGCCGGTGGCCGCAACGACAGCAATGGTGAGTGCTTCTGCGACTGGATGCAGAACGTCAACGGCGTGGTGGGCGGTGATCAGCATGTGCCGGCCAGTACGGAGCGCGGCAAGCTGCGATGACGACAGCCACTTCGGTGCCTTGCCGTCAAGGCTACCGAGTGACCAGTGCGGGTGATTTGCGCAGACTCTCCAGTTTCGCTGCGGTGGTGCAGGAGGGCACGCTGCGCTGCCCGCACTACGCCGTCAATGGAGCCGCAGGCGTGCCGAAAAAAATGGCGCAGGTTTTACGCTGCGCCATTGTGTTTAGTAGTGGAAACGGCAGGCGACGATGTGAAGCGTGCCTTCCAGCATCGCGTACACCAAACGGTGCTCACGATCAATCCGCCGAGACCAAAGTCCCGTCAAATTACCCTTCAGTGGCTCCGGCTTGCCGACGCCTCTGAAGGGATCAGATATGCAGGCATCAATCAGTTGATTGACCTTCTCGGCCAGCAGCGGATCGGTTTTCTGCCAATGCTGATAGTCTTCCCAGCCATTGTCCGTAAATGATACTGCGGACTGCTTAGCTTGTTCTTTGTTGCTTGCCTTCTTGTTTTTCATGCCGGATTAGCTCCCGTTTTCGGGCCTTACCAGCTTTCAGCTGTTCCATGGACTCCAGCAGCCGGTTGGCGTTTTTCGGTGAACCGAGAAGATACAGAGTTTCCTCGATGCTATTGAAATCCGCCAGTGACAGCATCACCACGGCATCACCGCTTTGACGGGTGATGATGGTAGGGCTGTGGTCGGTGCAAACGTCGTCCATCACAGCTTTGAGCCCGGCGCGTGCCTCGCTAAAAGTTAAGATGTTCATTCGATCTTTGCCTTTCTCGACCAGGGTTCGCGACCAGCGACGGCCTCCCTGGTCCTGCTTGTAATTCCTCGAGGGGAAATATGGGTGTCTTTTAGCTTCTTGCTGGGAGAGTGATGTTAAAGATAACGCTAATGATAAACAAGACGGCGATTTCGCTGGTTACTCATTTCTCACCGCTTTGGAACATTGTACGTATATCTGTACCACTAGTCAACGTGGTACGGATTTCTGTACAACTGTCTTCTTCGGCAATGACGGCAGCCGGTAGGCGATGTTCACCGTTAGGGACGGGCGCAGCGGAATAAGCGTGGCCGCGCCGACGCCCGAAGGCCGACGGCCAGCCCGAATGCGTGGCGATGTTGCCGCATGAGCGTGCCAGCCGCGCCACCACCTTCGGTTTGGTGGATGCTTCCGCCAAGGCGGTGGCCGGCGCCAAGCTGAGTGACATTGACCCGCTGGAGCGCGAACGGCTGCGCCAGAGCGTGCAGCAATATGGCGGCGATCGCGTGCTGCTTGAGCTCGATGACGAAGCGCTCGATGGCGCGCTGGGATTGACCGCGCGCCAGAGCGATGGCACCCGCGTGCCCACGCTGACTGGGCTGCTGTTGCTGGGCAAGGAACTGGCGCTGCGCGAACTGGTTGGCACGCATGAATTCGCGTTCCAGGTGCTGGCGCGCGAGGCGGTCGGCTTCAATGAATTTCGCCGCTTCCCCCTGCTCAAGGCGCTGGACTGGCTGGAGACGAATTTCCGTCCTTACAATCCCGAGCGTGAAATACAGGTCGGCCTGTTCCGCGTGCACGTACCCAAGGTGGGCCTGGGCGCCTTCCGCGAGGCGGTCGCCAACGCGCTGGTACATCGTGACTATCGCATGGGCGCGGTGCATGTGCGGATGGACGACGAAGGGCTGACGATCAGCAATCCGGGTGGCCTGATGGTGGCGTGACACTGTCGAACCTGTTGACCACCGTGCCGCGACCGCGTAATCGCACACTGGCCGACGCGATGAAGCGCATCGGCGTGGTCGAGCGTTCGGGGCGTGGCGTCGATAAAATCTATCGCGGCCTGTTGCGCTTCGGGCGTCCCGAGCCAGACTACCGACGCACCGATGCCACCAGCGTCATCCTGCGCTTGGCTACGACAGACGCCGACGAGGCTTTCCTGAAACGCGTGGTCGAGGAAGAGGGGCGGCGCGGCAGTGCTTTGCCGATCGACAGCCTGATCCCCCTGGCGGCGCTGCGTGACCTGAAGCGCCTGACGACCGAAGAACTGGCCATCCATATCCAGCGCGAGCCGGCAAGCGAAGCGCACCCTGGAGGCATTGGTGGAGGCTGGCCTTGCGCAAGCCCATGGCACGACGCGAGGCCGCACCTATACGCTTGCAGCCGGCGTTTATCAGGCGGAAGGGGACAGGGCTGCTTACACGCGGCAGATGGGTTTTAGTAATCTGCAGCATGAGCAGATGGTGTTGAGCTATGTGCGACAGCACGGCTCGGTGCGTCGTAGCGACGTAGCTGACTTGCGTCGCCTAACCTCAATTCAGGCGAGGGATCTATTGAAGCGCCTCAGGCAGTCTGGGCGCCTGCAACAGCATGGCGAAAGGCAGGCGGCATATTACGTTATGGGCGAAGCTGAGTAGGTTGGGCTGATAGACGTTTTTAGACGTCTTTGGACGTGGTTTTGGACATATTTTAGACGTCTTTCAATAATTTTTTCATTGAAATCAACGAACTACAGAACTGAACGGATACCTATGCATTGGGAATTGGAACGAAGTTGAACGTCCGTTTGTTGAGGAGTTAACCCCGATGGGCTGGCACTCTTGGCCGGGGGCCAGGCCCCCGGATGTGCGTCAAGATATCGAAGGTCCGGTAACGCCCCATAGCAGCCGATCACAGGTGACCTGAACCGGCCCAAAGGGGACACAGGGAATATAAATCCGTCCCCTTTCTGGTTGATGTTCATTTACTCGGTAATCAAACCGCGCGTTCTCCATCGCGCACGGACGAAGTCTTCGAATACATAGTTGCCCTGTAGCGGCAGGCCATCTGCGTGATCACAGACAATGATCTGCGGCTTGACACCGGTTTCCTTGAACGTCGTGTCGCAGAACTTGGCCAAGGTAGTGAACATCTTCGATACAGCATCTACGTCTTCATCGACCGTCTTGGTGGTACTCCGATCTCCGCGTAGCTCATCGGCCTTGAAGGCCTCAGCATTGTCGGTGGAGGGGAAGTAGACTTGCGTCGGCTGATCCAAGAAAAGGATTGGCGGCACCTTGCATTTGTGATGCGCAGCGAACTGGTAATGCAGTGCCATGAACAGCGTCAGGTGTGAGTACAGCCAGTTTGCACCGCTGCCCATGGATCGCAGAAATACCTTTTTCACGTGCCCCCCAGCAATGGGCTTTTCATGCCAGAGATCGAAGGTATCGACATCAAACTTTAGAGAGCCATTTTTGTATGTCTCTTCGAAGTCGAAGTGCTTGCCGAACGCCTTCATTTTCTGGTTGATGTCGTTTCCCAGCGCCCACAGCTTCGACTCGACGTCGAACTGGGCCATCTGCAGATCGTACTTTGCAACCTCTTTTTCCCAGAAGTCGACCATCTCCTTGGCTTCTGACGGTGGGTTCGCAATCCGCTTCTCAATGGCGAGCTCCAACTTGATCTTGGTCTTCTGAGCAGCACCATCCACGGACTTAGACTTCTCAAGCCGGTCAGCTTCCTGATCAAGCGGCTTCAGTGCCTGCTCAACGAGTGCCAATTCCTTGCGAAGTTTTTTGAGTTCCGCATCGACTGCCCGGCGCTCCTCCCCAAAACCTTCGCGCGCATAGGTGGACACTTTGAGCTCGTCGTTCAGCCAGTGAATCGCTGCGGACAGCTTGTTCGCTTCATCCTCAGCCACATCCGACTGCGACGCGCAAACGGGGCAGACCGCATGTTGAAGGTTGACGGCCTTAGGGATTGGTAGCATGGTTACCGAGTTGGCAAAGTTTGTAGCCTGCTCAGTAGAGACGTTCAGCAGATAGCGGGTATTGAGCGCTTTCTGAATGCTGGCCATCAATTCAGCTTTGCGGTCGCGCAGTTCGTTGCGCCGAGTTTCAAATGCATTGGACAAGCCATCCACCCGGACCGAAACGCCAGTGAGGCGCTCCAGTGCTGGCTTAGGCTGCGTCCAGATTTCCTCAGCCGTGAGCTCCGTCAACGGCAGGCCGGCCAAAGCCTGATACTCCTTCAGCAGAGTGTCGATCTCGGTGATGTAATCAGCCTTGATCTTGTCCTGCTTCGGAATCTGTGCCTTGGCACGCTTGGATTCGTACATGGCCTCGGTGCGCAGTTTCGCAAGCTCGAAGTAGTCCTCACCAACGATGTCCATGAAGATCTTGAAGTGATCGATGGCTTGGTCGCGTTTGCGCTTTTCTTCAAAGCGGTAAAAGACCGCATGCCTGTTAGCCACCAGGTTCTGATGCTGCAGCATGAAGGACGGGAAACTACGAACAGAGGGCGTCGCACTCCATTTTCCAGTCATCTCCTGCTGCAGAGGATCGGTGTCGATGTTCTCTAGGGTGACACCGAAATACCGACCCAAACTCTTCAGAAAATCGGCCTTTGGCTGAAAGAAATTCGAGGCAAAAAAGGTGTCCGCGTCCTCAACCAGAGGGAGCACCTTGTCCACCGCTGGCCCGGAAATCTCGCGCAGAAAGCACCGGTTGCTGGCCGCTACCCGCCCTACGACAACGGTCATGGTCGCAAAGCGCAGCACGGTGAAGAAGTACTTGGCACGATCCGTAATGATGCCCTCAGGGATCGTGTCCTCCGAGCTTCCCAGGCAGTAATCGAAGATATCAAGGATGGCACTCTTACCCTTCGAGGACTTACCGGTGATGATATTGAGACCTGGAGCGAGAGGTATGTGGTGAACGCCATTATCCTTGTCAACGACACCGAGGTAGCTTACGTAACACTTCATAGCGATTTCACTCCCAACATCCGGTATATAGAAACAACATTTTCACCAGAAAGCACCATGGCCAGCTTCTGGCTGTACTTTAGCAACGATTTGTCCGAATTGATGGACTGCGGCTTCTGGAGCGACCGCACCGACAGCTCGGGGGTGATCTCCAAACTGTTCTCAGCAGTCAGAATTAGCATGGCAGCGTTGGTGATGGGTTTAAACTCCTCCACGCGCATCGCCAGGCCGATAAGCCTTTCAGCATCTGAAGCCATGGTCCGAATCGAGCTGTCACGCCGAGCCCTGTTCAAGAAGGCATGTATTGGCTTGTAAGTGACGATGGGGAGGATCAGATAACTGAGCAAAATATCCTTCTCAACCGGCTCCCAGTGCTGGTAGAAACTCTGGATGACGGGTGCCAGCGCGAAGGGCGTTCTGTGCAAGGTGTACAGGTGGTCAGAGACTTGCGTGGTCATCACCAGAGCCTCCAGTGAAACTCGTCATCCTCATCCTCAGGTTGTTCTCCTGCAAGCATGTGATAAATGCCATTACGGAACTCGGGCATCGTGTGTTCCAGGCCGCAAAACGAATCGGTAGGCAAGCCGTTGCGCATAAGGAAGAACTTCATGGATCTGGTGCTTAGCTCGGTCGAACAGGTGACTCCAGCACAATCCACCATGGCTAGCTCACGCCCATACTGGTGTTGAGTCAGATGATTACTGAGGTAGAGATCCATCATAGGTTTGAACAGCACACCGTCGGTGTACAGATCGGAGATCGTGGTCTGGGCGACTACCCTGTGCAGCGCCGCCCTCCTCAACTGCCCTTCGCCGCCGATTTCCAGAATTTTCTGCGCAAATCGCATGGGCCGAATTTCCTCAATGTCGATGATCTTCTTGAGCGCGGCCATGTCCACCGAAGGAAAGGTTGTCGGGTGTTTCATGTACCGGTGCGTTAGCTCTGACAATTTGTCAGTAAAGGCTTGGTACGTGATCTGCCATCCATTGATCACAAGATCCGGGCTGTACATGAATCCCAACAACTCGTGGATGAAGGTCTTGTATTTTGACACTCGGATCGGCTTGAGGTGTCGGGTCTCATAGCCCTTCAGGCGTTGCTCCAGTGATTCTGCACCGGTCGTGATCTGCATTCGCTCTAACACTTCCATCAATGCATCCCGGCGCTTAGTATCCATTACGTACTGTTGAAGCTTCTGCGATTTCGAGGGCTTGGCGGCCCCCTGTTCTACCTCTGGCTCGTTCGACGCCTGATTGCCGGCAGTGGCCTGCGAGCCCGCAATGATATGCTCCATGATCGACAGCCGTTCTGCTGCTGAGGCCGCGTTCCATCCCTTGAGCAAGGTTTGCGCACCGAATTCCTGGGTCGTCAGCAGCACCAGAGTCTTGAAGGACGTGCGATCAAAATTCTCATGGAGCCAGTTTTTCAGGGTATTCCAGAAATTGGCGTGACTGTCAGTGAGGTTGTCAGAGTAGAGCTTGACCTCGGTCTGGTTTTTGCCGGGAACCGTGACATCGCCCATAACTTCAAGCCACAGAGATTCATCGAGCGCTAGGTCGTAGCAGTACTCTACGGCGACGAGCAGCTGATACTGGAGCGCCTTGAATAGCAAAGTTGCATCAAACGGTAAGGGAGCGGCGCCAGGTAGCGTCGCATTCAGGGATTGCGTCGTATCCATACATATTCCAATGGTGGGTATGCTTCCACGACCAACGACTCGCTAGCAGACCGAGCGCGCATCGCCTCGTGACACATCAGCAAATTAACTGGGCACCACCCGGCGTTGGCGCAGGGCGCATACCGTTATTCCATTACTGTATATAAATACAGTAATAAATCAATATTCCATATATGCTAGCAGCACTTATATTCTGTAGTCGATAAAAACCATTGCTCCTACTCCAAGGAGGATTAGACCTTAGTCTTCCGATGCAGCCAAGTGAGGCAGCGGCGTGCCACTGACAGCTTGCGATAGAAATTCTCGGCATCCCACTCAACCTAATCGGTCACCAAGCGCATTCTTCTCCTCAACCACAGTGCGATATTCCCGTCTCTCCGCCATCCGAGATCCGATCATGCCCTGCTGTGTCACAGGGTACTCCCCCCATTAATGATGCGCACCAGAAGTAGAGGCTATGCGGCGAGAGCAAATTTCTGAATCGGCGTGATGCCGCTAAGTGACATGTGTGGTCCGCATAGGCAAGCTAGCTCTCAGGATACCATATTTGTATTTGGGAAATATTCACCAAATGTCACTATGCACCATCAAAATAAAAAAGATTGAACTTTCCCCCAAGTCCCTCAGTCCAACGCCCAAGCAGCTCGGAAATTGGCCACGTTCAATTGCTCCAGAGCACGCCGGGAACCATACTGGCGAACAAGAGTCCGCCTGAGGGACAAGCGAGGGACATTTGATCTCTGGGAGAGGTGCGCCATAGCGGATTTCGATTCCGGCAAGCACTAGGCATGCACATAAACCCGCATCCTCAAAAGGAGGTGCCGGTGTCTGCTTGAGGGAAATAAACGAGTGTGTAGACGCGTTTGCCTTTAATCTGCAGAACAGTCAAATCACGAGATCACTCAGGAGCCAGCCAGAGAATGATTTTCTTGCGGACGAAGAGCGCGCAAGCGCTGCGCCGCTTTTTGGTTGGTGGCCGTACCAACTTCTCGCCTGCAGCCTCGAAACAGAACGCATACAGATGCGTCAAGCACCTCCGTGACACCTGCCCCCAAGGCTAAAGCCGACTGAGCTGGTCGTAAACATTGCGCTACCTGCCAGCGCTATCTTTTTCCTGCTTGGCGTTGGTGAACGTCCGTGGCACGGAGGGCTGTTAGTCGACGTCGTGCGCTGCCGGCAGCGTCATCGCGCGCCGCCGCGCCGGCTCATTGAGCACCCGTGCAATTACCGCCAGCGGCACACCTGCATCTTCCATGAAGGCAGCGGCTGCTGTGCGGCCTTCGGTTTTCAGCAGTTCGAGCCCGGCTTCGACAGCGATGGCCTTGCTGCGGTCTGGTCGTGAGGCTGCGTGCTCGTCGGTCATGGGCGCTCCTGCGTAACGGTGGTGCGACGATAGCATAAAGGTCTGGTGCCGTCAGGCATGGCAGGCGGCGGCGATGGTGTCGACGATTTCATCGAGGCTGGCCGGCTTGGTCAGGTGCTGGTCGAAGCCGGCTGCGCGCGTGCGCTGGCGGGTGAAGTTGTCGCCCCAGGCAGAAAACGCCACCAGCGCCACGTCGCGAAAGTCCGGTCGCGCGCGCAGCGCGGCGGCAAGCTGGAAGCCGTCCATGCCGGGCATGCCGAGGTCGAGCAGGATGACATCGGGTGCGAAGGATGCGGCCGCCTGCAAACCTTGCTGGCCGCCGTAGGCCACCGCGGTCTGGTAACCGCACAGGTCGAGCAGCTCCGAGGCGACGTCGGCGGCTTGCGCGTTATCGTCCACGATCAGGACGCGTTTGCTGGAATAGGATGTTTGCATGGTCGGCACTCGAAATGTTGGCGATGAATACATCGCGATCATTCGGCTGGGTTCGGGCCGGGGCATTTGGTGCGAGCGGGGAGATGGGCGCGCAAGCCAGGGAGGAATTTTCCTTGAGGTAATTATAGAGCGTAATGGATTTCTGTGCGGATACAATTGAGCAAGGCAGTTGATAAAGCCGGGCTGCGCCACAACATGCGCTGTCTGACCCGATCAATGAAAAGGAATGATGATGAGCACAACTGAAAAGGCGATCCTGGCTGGCGGCTGTTTCTGGGGCATGCAGGATCTGATCCGCAAGATGCCGGGCGTAGTGGCCACGCGGGTGGGCTACAGCGGCGGCGACGTGCCCAACGCCACCTACCGCAACCATGGCACCCATGCCGAGGCGATCGAAATCGCGTTCGATCCTGCCGTTATTTCCTATCGCAAGCTGCTGGAATTCTTCTTCCAGATCCACGATCCCAGCACGCCGAACCGCCAGGGCAACGACCTGGGTACCAGTTATCGTTCCGCCATCTATTACCTCGACGAGCAGCAAAAGGCGACCGCGCTCGACACCATCGCCGACGTCGATGCATCGGGCCTGTGGCCGGGCAAGGTGGTGACCGAAGTGGCGCCGGCAGGACCGTTCTGGCAAGCCGAACCCGAGCACCAGGACTACCTCGAGCGCATTCCCAACGGTTACACGTGCCACTATGTGCGACCCAACTGGGAATTGCCGAAACGGTAATTTCCTGCAGCAAGCGGTGGGCGGCAGTGCGCCGGCAGAACAGATGTATGGACAGCTTTAATTTGACGCGCCGGACCAAGGACGCGTCGAAGGCGGCCAAAAATTGTTATCATGCTGTTTTACGCAACCATGTTTGTCCACCATGTCCGAGGCCATTTCCGCCGACATCGCCACCTGTGAAAGCGAGCCGATCCGCATCCCCGGAGCGGTGCAGCCGCACGGCTTCCTGCTATCCCTCGATCTGTCCGGCGTGCCCGATGCTGGCGACGCGTCGGCGGCGCCCGTGGTGCAGGTCAGCGACAACCTGGCGGCGTTTACCGGCATGGCGCCCGGCGCAGCGCTGGGCCAGCCGCTGCGTGCTGTCATCGGATCGGCGGCCGAGCTGCTGGCGCCGCTGCTGCGCACGGAACAGGCGCGCGACCGCGCTGCCTTCCTGACCTCGGTGGTGCTCGGGCCCGGCGCTGTCCATTACGACGTGCTGGCCCACGTCTGCGACAGCTTGCTGGTGCTCGAATTCGAACCCGCCGTCGGCGATGTCGATGTCAGCCTGCACCGGCTCTACACGGTGGTGGGCGACTTCCTCAACAAGATCAGCGACGCCGATTCCATCGTCGAGATGAGCCAGGTCGCCGTCAACGAAGTGGCTGCGCTGACCGGTTTCGGCCGCGTCATGGTGTACAGCTTCGACAAGGACGGCCACGGCACGGTGCTGGCCGAGGCCTTGCAGGACGGTTACGAGGGTTATATCGGCCAGCGCTTCCCGGCCAGCGACATTCCGCGCCAGGCGCGCGACCTGTACCTGCTCAACCGTATCCGCCTGATCCAGGACGCCAATTATGTGCCGGTCGGCCTGCTGCCGGTGGCGCACCCGCTCACCGGCCGGCCCACCGACCTGTCGCTTGCCGCGCTGCGCAGCGTTTCGCCGTTGCACCTGCAGTACATGCGCAACATGGGCACGCTGGCGTCGATGTCGATTTCGCTAGTGGTAGACGGCAAGCTGTGGGGCTTGCTGTCGTGCCACCACGCCACGCCGCGCCGCCTCAGCTACCATCAGCGCACCGTGTGCGAGCAGCTGGGGCAAATCCTGGCGCTGCGCATCCGCAACCGTGCCGACGCCGACGAGCTGCAGTTCCGGCTCGAAGTGCGGCGCGTGATGGTCAGCCTGCTGGCCGGCCTGACCCAGGGCGCCGACTTCATCGAAAACCTGCGCAGCGTGATGCCGGAATTGCTGCGGTTTGCCCACGCGGGCGGGGTGGCCATCGTCATCGACGACCGCCTGATCAGTTTTGGCGACACGCCCGACGACGACCAGATCCGCAAGCTGGCCGACTGGCTCAGCCTGCACTCGCACGAAGACCTGTTCCACAGCGCCAACCTGAGCGCCGTGTATCCGCCGGCCGCCGACTACGTGGACAGCGCCAGCGGTCTGCTGGCGATGCCGATCTCGCGCATCCACCAGCACTACCTGCTGTGGTTCCGGCCCGAGCACGTGTACACCATCGACTGGGCCGGCCGGCCGCACGACAAGACCGCGTCCGGCGTGTTGTCGCCGCGTACCAGTTTCGATATCTGGCGCGAGGCCGTGCATGGCACCAGCGCGCCGTGGCACGATGCCGAGCTCGAACTGGCGCTGGAATTTCGCACCACCTTGCTCGGCATTGCGCTTGAGCGCGCCGAGCAGATGGCCGACCTGGCCGGCGAACTGGGCCGTGCCAACAAGGAACTGGAAGCGTTTTCGTACTCGGTCTCGCACGACCTGCGCGCGCCGCTGCGCCACATCGTCGGTTTCTCCGACCTGCTGATGGAGAGCGCCGGCAACGACAACCTCGAGCGGCGCATGCGCTTCCTCACCAATATCAAGACCTCGGCCCGTCTTGCCGGCAAGCTGGTCGATGATTTACTGAGTTTTTCCCAGATGGGGAGGGCGGCGCTGCGCCCCGTGCGTATCCGCATGAGCGACCTGGTCAACGGTTGCATCGAGCGGCTGGGCACTGAAACAGCAGGGCGCCGCGTGGACTGGCAGGTGGAATCGCTGCCCGATGTCACCGCCGATCCGGCATTTTTGCAGCTGGCGTTGTACAATCTGTTATCGAACGCCGTCAAATTCACGACCCAGAGCGATCCGGCCGTGATTCGCATTTCCAGTGAGCAAAGTCCCACCGAAGCCGTGTTCCATGTCGCCGACAATGGCGTCGGCTTCAACATGGAGTATGTGCACAAGCTGTTTGGCGTATTCCAGCGCCTGCACCGCATGGAAGATTTTCACGGGACCGGCATCGGCCTGGCCAACGTCAGGCGCATCGTCGAGCGTCATGGCGGCCGCGTCTGGGCCAAGTCCGTTCCCGGTGAAGGCGCGACGTTCTCGTTCAGTATTCCTAACACACCCCCATCTGACAAAGAATGACAGAGGTACCTGCATGCTAAAACCCATCTTGCTCGTCGAAGACAACCCCCACGACCTGGAGCTGACCCTGATTGCGCTCGAGCGCAGCCAGCTGGCCAACGAGGTGATCGTGGTGCGGGATGGCGCCGATGCGCTCGACTACCTGCACATGCGCGGCGCCTTTACCGAGCGCGAACAGGGCAACCCGGCCGTGGTGCTGCTCGACCTCAAGCTGCCCAAGGTGGACGGACTCGAAGTACTGGCCGACATCCGCAACAATGCCTCGCTCAAGAGTTTGCCGGTCGTGATGCTGACCTCGTCGCGCGAAGAGCAGGATCTGATCCGCAGCTACGAGCTGGGCGTGAATGCCTACGTGGTCAAGCCGGTCGATTTCAAGGAATTCGTGCGCGCCATTTCCGACCTGGGCATCTTCTGGGCGGTCCTCAACGAGCCGCCCCCGGGTTCGCAGCGTTACGTCAAGCCCCAGTAAGCGTGACCGTACCGGCAGCAGGGCGCTGGCGCAGCATCTGGCGGATGCGCGTGCTCAACGCTTCGACCGTATAGGGCTTGGCCAGCAGGTTGACGCCTTGCGGCAGCTTGCCATCGTGGGTCAGCACGCCTTCGGCGTAGCCTGACGTAAACAGGACCTGGGCGTGCGGATGGTCGCGCTTCACCAGTTCGGACAGTTCCAGGCTGGTCAGCCGGCCTGGCATGATCACATCGGTAAACAGCAGGTCGATGCGGGCGCCGTCCTCGAGCAGCCGGGCCGCGTGGTCGGCATCCGGGCTCGCCAGCACCGTGTAGCCGAGGTCGGCCAGCATGGCTACCGTGGCGCTGCGCACCGCTTCTTCGTCCTCCACCACCAGAATGGTTTCAGCGCCGCCGGTCACCGCTGCCGTATCGGCGGCCGGGTCGGTGTCGGCGATCGCTTCGTTGCGCGGCAGGTAGATCTGCACGCAAGTGCCTTCGCCGGGACGGCTTTGCAGGGTAATCTCGCCACCCGACTGCTTGACGAAACCATATGCCATCGACAGGCCCAGGCCGGTGCCCTGGCCGGTAGGCTTGGTGGTAAAGAACGGCTCGAACGCGCGCTGCATCACCGCCTCGCTCATGCCCACGCCGGTATCGACGATTTCGATCAGCACGTAGTCGGCGTCCATCACGTGTTCGCCGGCCGCGGCGTTGACCTGGTGCAGGCGCGCGGCGTCGGCATCGAGGTTGCGGGCGCGGATGGTGAGCGTACCTTCGCCGCTCATGGCGTCGCGCGCGTTGATGGCCAGGTTCAGGATGACGTTGTTGAGCTGGCCGACATCGACCTCGATGTTCCACAGCTGCGGCGCGATGTCGGTCACCACCTGGGCGCGCGGCCCCAGCACGTGGCCCAGCATGTCGTCCATGTCGGTCAGCATCGGCGTCAGATCGACCACCGCGCTTTGCAGCGGCTGGCGGCGGGCAAAGGCCAGCAGGTGGGCTGCCAGGCGGGCGCCGCGCTCCACGCCGGCCAGGGCGTTTTCCACGCGGACCATGCCGGGCTGGCTGACCAGTCCCAGCATTTTCAACAAGTGCAGGTTGCCGCTGATGATTTGCAGTACATTGTTGAAGTCGTGCGCCACGCCGCCCGTCAGCTGGCCGATCGCTTCCATTTTCTGCGCCTGGTGCAGCGCCGCCTGGCTGGCGCGCAGTTCTTCCTCGCGCTGGCGCAGTTCGATGAAGGCGGCGTCGCGTTCGCGGCGCGCGTGGTAGGCCGCGCAGTGGTAGCGGATGCGCGCCTCGAGCTCGCGCGCCTCGGGCCACTTGACCAGGTAGTCGTTGGCGCCCAGCGCAAAGGCGCGGGCCTTGGTGTCGGCATCGTCTTCGGACGACAGCAGGATGATGGGCACGTGGGCGGTGTCGGGATCGGCGCGCAGCATGCGGATCACGTCGAAACCGTCGGCGCCCGGCATGCGCAAGTCCACCAGGACTACATTGGCCTCGGTCTCGCGGCACAATTGCACGGCATGTTCGGCATGCTGGTCGTACCGCAGGCGAATGCCCGGTTGGCGGCTCAGATGGTCACCGATCAGGTCTTGCGCGATGAGTTCGTCATCGATCAGCAGTACGGAACAGTTGTGGGAAAGATTGGCACTCATGGGACACGGTTGGACATTCGTTGCAAGATTCTACCTCAGCGTAACAAGTGTCACTAAGGCAAATCGTACGGTGTGCGGGTTGCCTGATGCATGTGTAAAATTGTTGCACCTAAAAAAAGGGAGTTGATTTTTTGAAAAATGAGGAAGCCGACGTGCTGGCGGCCCTGCGCGCTGCCACCGCCGCGCGCCATGACGAACTCGACGCGCAAACGCCGCTGGCCGCGCCTGACGTCGACCTGGCTGCCTATGGCGCCCATCTGCGCCTGCTCGAGCGCTGGCTGGCGCCCGTGCCCGCCTGGCTGGCCAGCTTTGGCGACGGGCCCGTACTGCCCGATTACCTGGGCGCGATCCGCGCCGATCTGGCGCATGCGGCGCTGGCAGGCCTGACGGATGACGCCGTGGCAGCGGTGCCGGCCGCACCATGGCCGGCGCACGCGAGCGCTGCCTACCGCTGGGGCGTGTGCTATGTCGTGGAAGGATCGCAACTCGGTGGGGCAGTGCTGTACAAGCGGCTGGCGCCGACACTGGCGCCGCACCCGCTGGCGTATTTGCGTGGCAATGGTTCGCCGGGACCGCGCTGGCAGCAGTTTCTGGCCGCCCTGCGCACCCAGGTGGTGGAGCCAAGCCAGATCGCCGACGCCTGCGCCGGCGCGCGCGACGCCTTCGACCGCCTGATTGCCCTCAACCGCGCGCTGCACCAGGCCGGCGCCCGGTGCGGCGCGTGATCAGTAGCTGCTCAGCGCGACCGGCTGGCCGCCCTTGAAGGTGTAGATGGTGACCGGCGATTCTTTCATGTCGCCGCGCGCATCGAAGGCATAATTGCCGGCCACGCCCTGGTAGGTGCCGGCGCTGATCACCGCGCCCACTTTTTGCGGATCGACCGACGCCGCCTTCTGCATGCCTTGCGCATACATCATGGTGGCGTCGTAGTAGGCCGCCGCATACACGTCCGGGTCCTTCTTGAAGCGGGCCTTGAAGCGGGTTTTGAAGGCGGTACCGGCGCTGGCCTTGTCCAGCACGGCGCCACCTTGCGAGCACAGCACGTTCTCGCCGACGGCTTCGCCGCCCAGCTTGCCCATTTCGGCGGTGCAGATGGTGTCGCCGCCCAGCAGTTTGGCGTTGATGCCCAGCTGTTTCATCTGGCGCGCCAGCGGCGCTGCCTGCGGAGCATAGCCGCCAAAGAAGATTGCCTCGACCTTCTTGGTTTTGAGCTTGGTGAGGATGGCGTTGAAGTCGAACGCGCGGTCGGTGGTGAACTCGTGGCCTGCCACGGTCATGCCCGACAGTCGCGCCTGTTTCTTGAATTCCTCGGCCACGCCCTGGCCGAAAGCGGTGCGGTCGTCGATCACGGCGACGTTTTTCAGCTTCAGTACATTGGCTGCGTACAGCGCCATTTTCGAGCCGAGCTGGGTGTCGCTGGCATTCACGCGGAACAGGCCCTTGTAGCCTTGCTGGGTAATCTTGGGATTGGTGGCCACCGTCGCCACCAGTGCGCCGGCGTCGTTGTAGGCGCGCGAGGCCGGAATGGTCACGCCCGAGTTGTACGGACCGACGATGTAGCGCACGCCGTTGTCGATCAGCTTCTGGGCGGCGGCCACACCGGCCTTGGGATCGCCCTGGTCGTCTTCGGACAGCAGTTCGAATTTCAGTTTTTTGCCGGCCACGGTGAGCGGCTTCGCATTGAGTTCCTCGACCGCCAGGCGCGCGCCGCTTTCATTGTCCTTGCCCGAAAACGCCTGCGCGCCCGACAGCGGACCGCTGTGACCGATCTTGACCACGGTTTCCTGCGCTTGCGCAGTTGCAGCGGTCGCTGTCATCACGGCCATCGCCGCTGCCACGTATGTCACCTTGTGCTTCACACCCATGCCTGCTCCCATGTTTAAAAAAACCAAGCCTGATTATCGCCAATTCACGGCCATATTATCGTGCAAGTTGTGCTGTGCTGGAGCAGGTTTTGGCGCAGCCACGCTGTGCGGCATCGGCAGACCCGAATTTAATTCGGGCCGCACCATGGGAAGGCACGGCGCCCAGGAGACCTGGTACGCCGCTGCGCGTGACCGGACCGCCCGGCGCAACGCTGCGCTGCGCCGTGCCATGCAGCTGCGCCCGCCGTAACCGGCATCGATGCAGCCATGGCGGCCGTAACGTCTGTGAGCGCTTACGAACCGATGCTGCGGGTGCTGTCGGTGGCGGTAACGGCTGCCACGCGGCCCACGGCAGGGGTGGCCGACTGCACGGGGCGGGCCGTGTTGTTGCCCAGGGCTGGATCGTTGATGTTGTAGGCCGCGATCGCTGCTGCCAGCGCCGGGTTTGCCTGCAGCGGATTGGCCTGGACGGCAGCTGCCTGCGCTGCGGCCGCCTGGGCCGCACGGGCTTGTTGGGCGGCATCGGCGGCCGCGGCATTGGCTGCTGCCGAATTGGCGGCGGCAGTATCGGCTGCGCTTGCTTGCTGTGCGGCAGCCGCCGACGCTGCGGCGATCGCTTCCTGCGAGCTGCCGGCCTGTGCCAGTGCAGCGCGGGCTGCATCGGCGGCAGCCGCTGCAGTAGCGCTTTGTGCGGACAGGGCATCGGCTGCGCTTTGCGCTGCCTGTGCCTGGGCCAGCGCGCTCGATGCCGCTGCGGTGGCGTTGGCCAGGCTGGCAGCTGCCACTTGCGCCGCCTGGGCCTGCTGCTCGGGGCTGCTGGCATTGGCCGGGTTGTTGGCTGCGGCAGTGGTGGCGGCATTTTGCGCGGCCTGCGCCTGGGCTGCCGCCTGGGTGCTGGCGGCGGTGGCTGCGTTCAGGCTGGCGGTGGTCTGCTGGCGTGCAGCCTGGGCCTGGGCGCTGGTCTGTGCTGCCTCGGCGGCCGCCTGGCTGGCGCTGGTTTGCTGGCTGCTCTCGGCGGCCTGGTCTGCGGCCGCCTGCTGCGTTGCCTGCAGCTGGTTGGCCTGATCAAGCTGATTCGCCTGGGCTGCCTGGTTGGCCTGATTTGCCAGCGTGGTCTGTTGCGCCTGATTTGCCTGCTGCGCCAGGTTGGCCTGGCGGGCCTGCTCGGTTTGCGACGTCTGCTCGGTAGCTTGCTCGGTCGCCTGGCGCGCGGCGGCGGTTGCCGCCAGCTGCGATTGCAGCAGGTTGGCCGCCTGCACATCCTGCTGCACCTGGGCCGCGTTGACGTTCTGGGCATTGAGCCGCGCCTGCGCCAGTTGCGCATCGGCGACTTGCTGCTGGGCCTGTAGCGCTTCCTGGGCCCGGGCTTGCTGCGCCTGCGAGGCCTGCTGGCCCTGCAGGGTTGCCTGGGCTTGCAGATCCTGCTGTGCCTGGGCGGCTTGTTGTGCCTGCACGGTATTGTTGGCTTGCAAGTCTTGCCGGGCCTGGGCCGCCTGTTGCGCCTGGGCGGTTTGCTGCGCCTGCAGCGCGTTGTCGGCCTGCAGGTCCTGGCGGGTTTGGGCGCTCTGCTGGGCCTGCAGCACATTGTCAGCCTGCAGGTCCTGGCGGGCCTGGGCAGCCTGCTGGGCTTGCAGCGCGGTATTCGCTTGCAGATCCTGCTGGGCGGCTTGCTGCGCCTGGGCGGTCTGCTGGGTCTGCAATTCTTGCTGCGCCTGGGCTGCCTGCTGCGCTTGCTGCGCGTTGAGGTTGGCGGTTTCGTTCAGCGCTGCCTGTTGCAGCTGAGCATAGTTAAGACCTTGCAGCGCTTGCTGCTGGGCCTGGTTGGCGCTCTGTGCCTGCTGTGTTTGCTGGGTCTGCAACAGATCGCCGGTCTGCGCTGCCAGTTGCGCCTGGTTGGTGGTGAGCGCGTTCTGGGCGGCGATCGCGTCGGCAGTCGAGGTCAGCAGCGGATTGACGATCGGCGACTGCGGCGCGGTGGACGTGGGCGTGAGCGGCTGCTCGAGCGCTGCGCGCTGCGCGGCCAGGCGGTCGGCAGCCGTCTCGTTCAGGGGATTTTGCGACAGCAGATCGAGCTGGGCGCGGGCGAAGTCGAGGCGGGCGTTCTGCGCCAGATCGGCCGGCGTCAGCGCCGGCTGGGTGTTGGGCAGCAGCTGGTTGAACGACGTCGAGGCCGTCGCGCTCAGCTGCTCGGCGTATTCGGTGGCGAGGTTGCGGAAATTGGTCAGCGTGTCCTGCAAGGTGCTGGTGGTATTTTGCTCGTTGCTGTTGAACGCGGCGCGCAGGATTTCATTGTCGAGCGACAAGCCGCCCGTGGGGTCGGACAGCAGTGCCGGTTGCAGCGTCACGCCCAGCCGCGCCAGGCTCTCCGCGCCCGACAGTTGCCCCTGCACCTGCTGATTGAGGTTGTTGACCAGGTTGTTGAGCAGGGTCGATCCCAGCGGCTGCGACTGGTTGAAATCGACGCCGGGCAGCAGGTTGAACGCATCGACCACCTGCTGGGTGGCGTCGTTGAGCAGGTTGGCGCGGAACGCCGCGTCCTGTGTGGCCTGGGCGCCGCCCGCTTGCACCTGCGCAATTTGCTGCTGCGCGCGCGACACCGTCATCAAGAAGCCGGCGACCGGCGACAGGTCGATGGTGACCGACGACAGCGGCGCATCGGTGGCCGAGCCCACGGCCTGGGTCGACGAATTGACCGCGTTGACGGCCGAGGTTTGCAGCGTCGGATTCACCGCCTGGAGATTGACCGGCGTGGCCAGTGTGGACGTGATGGGAAACATGGCGCGCTCCTGGAGACAATGCGGGGAAAGCATAGCATCCTCTTGCCGCGCCCGCTCGTCCGTGTGCCATCGCACATAAGGCGGCAGTTGTCACGATGGTTAGATTGCGCACGGTCGTGTGTCACAAATCGGCATATCGTTGACCTCGCAGCTTTGCTAACTAACCAAAGGAACGATCATGGAAAACAATACCCTGGACAAGATTGAGAACAAGATCGATAACGCCCGTGACGGTGTCACCAAGATCAACCGTGACGTCCGCGCCGATGCGCACGCCACCATCGACCGCGTGGCCGACAAAGTGCCGCCAACCACCGACCGCCTGGCGCAAAGCGCCCATAACGGCGTCGACAAGGTGGCCGATACCGTCAACAGCATCAACAGCAAGTGGGACGGCACCGTCGAGCGCCTGTCCGCCGGCACCAAGCAGCTGAGCGAAAACGCCAAGGTCTGGGCCGAGTCGGGCCGCACCCAGGTGCGCTCGCATCCAGCGCTGTCGGTGCTGATCGCCGCTGCCGCCGGCTATGGCATCTCCAAGCTGCTGAGCTCGCGCAAGTAAATCCAGGCGTCCCGCCGGTTGCTGCCGGTGCGTCCGGCAGCCCGCGCGGACACCGCACACCAAGGGACACACAATGAGCAATGCTAAAAAAACGCCGGCTTCCGTCATGGGAGCCGGCTCCGTTTTGAGTACCGTTTCAACCCCATCGTCCGCACAGCCGCCAGCGAGCCTCGGCGGCGTGCCGCAAGAAGCAGCTTTGCTCGACAAGGTGGCCGGCGCCGAAGAAGTGGCTGCCGCCATGCCGCACAATCCCAACAAGGCAGGTGAACACGGCGAAGCGTCGCGTACACCGCAAGCGGGCGCCACCTGCCCGATGAAACACCTGTTCGGCGGCGCCAGCACCACCGGCGAAACCACCGCCTCGGCCAAGGTAGGCGCCGGCATCCAGCCGCAGGGCGTCAACCCCACCGTCGATCCGCTCGACCGCGTGCGCGTGGACGCCACCGGCCAGCGCCTGACCACCAACCAGGGCGTGCCGGTTGCCGACAACCAGAATTCGCTCAAGGTCGGCCTGCGCGGACCGACCGCGATGGAAGACTTCATCCTGCGCGAAAAAATCACGCACTTCGACCATGAGCGCATTCCCGAGCGCGTGGTGCACGCGCGCGGTTCGGCCGCACATGGCTACTTCGAGAGCTACGACAATTATTCGGACCTGACGCGCGCCGCGCCGTTTGCCGACAAGGGCAAACGTACGCCGGTGTTCGTGCGCTTCTCCACCGTGGCCGGCGAGCGCGGCTCGGCCGACACCGTGCGCGATGTGCGCGGCTTCGCCGTCAAGTTCTACACGGAAGAGGGCAACTGGGACCTGGTGGGCAATAACATGCCGGTCTTCTTCATCCAGGATGCGATGAAGTTCCCGGACCTGATCCACGCCGTGAAACCGGAGCCGCACAACGGCATCCCGCAGGCAGCCAGCGCCCACGACACGTTCTGGGATTTCGTCACGCTGATGCCGGAATCGACCCACATGCTGATGTGGCACCTGTCCGACCGCGCGATTCCGCGCAGCCTGCGCACCATGCAGGGCTTCGGCGTGCACACCTTCCGCCTGGTCAATGCCGAGGGCAAGTCGGTGTTCTGCAAATTCCACTGGAACCCGGTGGGCGGCACGCACTCGCTGGTGTGGGATGAAGCGGTCAAGATCTGCGGCGCCGACGCCGACTTCCACCGCCGCGACCTGTGGGAAGCAATCGAGGCGGGCAACTACCCCGAGTGGGAACTCGGCGTGCAGGTGTTCACCGAAGAGCAGGCCGACCAGTTCCCGTTCGACGTGCTCGATGCCACCAAGATCGTGCCCGAAGAACTGGTGCCGGTCCAGCCGATCGGCAAGATGGTCCTGAACCGCAACCCGGACAACTTCTTTGCCGAGACCGAGCAGGTAGCCTTCTGCACCGCGCACGTGGTGCCCGGCATCGACTTTACCAACGATCCGCTGCTGCAAGGCCGTATCCACTCGTACGTCGATACCCAGATCAGCCGCCTCGGTGGTCCCAACTTCCACGAGCTGCCGATCAATGCGCCGGTCGCACCCGTGCACAACAACCAGCGCGACGGCATGCACCGCCAGGCCATCCACCGTGGCCGCGTGGCGTACGAGCCCAATTCGCTGGCCGGCGGCTGCCCGTTCCAGGCCGGCATGGCCGGCTTTACGACGGCGTTCTCCAGCATCGACCAGAAGCTGCAGAAGCCCGAGGACAAAGTGCGCGGCAAGCCCGAGCTGTTCGCCGACCACTACTCGCAGGCGCGCCTGTTCTGGATCAGCCAGACGCCGTCGGAGCAGACCCACATCATCAACGCCTACCGCTTCGAGTTGAGCCGGGTGACGGTGCCTGCCATCCGCGTGCGCCTGCTGTCGATGCTGGCCAACGTCGATGCCGAACTGGCCGCCGGCGTGGCCAAGGGCCTGGGCATGGAAGTGCCGGCACCGATGCCGCGCGCCACCGACGCCACGCCGCCCGCATATGCGCCGTCGCCGGCACTGTCGCTGCTGGCCCGTCCCGGTTCGGACGGCATCAAGGGCCGCAAGGTCGCGATCATCGCCTCGCACGGCGTCGATGCGGCCAGCGTGCAGGCCGTGTACGAGGACCTGCTGAGCGCCGGCGCCGTGCCGCGTGTGGTGGGTCCTTACCTGGGCCAGCTGAAAGGGGCCGACGGCGCCATGCTCGACGTTGAAATCTCGTTCGAGGCCGGTCCGGGCGTGCTGTACGACGCGGTGGTCATCGCCGACGGCGCCGACAGCGCCAGGTCGCTGCAGATGGAAGCGATCGCGCTGGACTTCGTGCGCCAGCAGTACAACCACTGCAAGCCCATTCTCGCCATCGGCGCCGGCGCCGAGGTGCTGAAAAAGCTCGGCGTGCAGACCACGCTGCCGAGCGGCCAGGGCGATCCGTCGCTGTGGATGGCCGATGCCGCCAGCCTGAAGGCCGCGCTGACCGAGTTCAAGGGCGCGCTGGGCGCGCACCGCAACTTCCAGCGCGAGGCGGAAGGCGCGATGGTCTGACCGGTCGCTGACCCGCAAGGCGCCGCCGCAGCAATGCGGCGGCGTTTTTTTTGCCGGTTTTTCCGGTCCCCATTTTGGGTGTGAGGGTTCACGATAGTAATGTGCAATACTGGCTGCCGCAGTAACGCATACCCGTCAAAAAAATACCAACAATACCGGCACCGATGGACGTCTACGCCCCCCAAGTCTGGCAACCGCACGAGCGCCCCACCTTGCCCGGGTCGCCGTCCAGCCCCCACCATTCCTCCCCGCGCCGCGTGGCGTTTTTCGTGATCGGCTTCATCGTCGCCATTACCGGTGGTCTCGGCAATGCGCTGGTGATCGTCAACCTGCCGTACCTGCAAGGTTCGCTGGGCGTGTTCTCGTCCGAGATCCAGTGGCTGCCGGCCGCCTACGTGATGGCCAACGTGTCGATGAACCTGCTGCTGGTGAAATTCCGCCAGCAGTACGGGCTGCGCCTGTTTACCGAATTGTTCCTGGTGCTGTACGCGCTGGCGACGGTGGCCCACCTGTTCGTGCACGGGCTGGCGTCGGCCATCGCCGTGCGGGCGGCGCACGGCATGAGCGGCGCCGCGCTGACCACCCTGGGCCTGTACTACGTGCTGCAGGCGTTCCCGGCCCAGCACCGCATCAAGGGGGTGGTGCTCGGCATCGGCTTCTCGCAGCTGGCCACGCCGATGGCGCGGCTGTTTTCCACCAGCCTGATGGAAATCGCCGAGTGGCGCGGCCTGTACTTTTTCGAGCTGGGGCTGGCCTTGCTGTCGCTTGGCTGCGTGCTGTACCTGAAGCTGCCGCCGGGGGACCGCATCCGGGCCTTCGAAAAAATGGATTTCGTCACCTTCGGCCTGTTCGCGCCCGGCGTGGCGCTGCTGTCGGCCGTGCTGGCGCTGGGGCGCACCGTGTGGTGGTTCGAATCGCGCTGGCTCGGCCTGTGCCTGGCCGGCGCCATCGTGCTGATCGCGGCCGCGCTGCTGATCGAGCATAACCGCGCCCGCCCGCTGATCAACACGCGCTGGCTGACCACCGGCGACATGACGCGGCTGGCCCTGTCGGTACTGCTGATCCGCATCGTGCAGTCGGAGGCGACCGGCACGGTGGGATTTTTGCAGTCGCTGGGCCTGAGCAATGACCAGATGCAGACGCTGTGGCTGGTGGTGATGGCCGGCGCCGTGCTGGGCATGCTGGTGAGCGCCTGGACCATCACCCCGCCGCGCATTCCCGCTCAGCTGATGTTCTCGCTGGTGGTGATGGCGATCGGCTCCTATATGGACTCGCGCGCCACCAGCCTCACGCGCCCGGCCGAGATGTACCTGAGCCAGTTCCTGCTCGGTTTTGGCGGCGCGCTGTTTGTCGGCCCCACCTTCCTGTCCGGCTTTGGCGCGGTGGTGGCCGCACCGAATAACCTGGTCAGCTTTTCGGTGATGTTCTCGATCACGCAAACCTTGGGCAGCCTGCTGGGCAGCGCGATGGTCGGCACTTTCCAGGTGCTGCGCGAAAAGTACCATTCCAGCCTGCTGACCGAACACCTGACGCTGCTCAATCCGCTGGTGGCGGCGCGCATCCAGAACGGCGGGGCGGCGCTGGGCGGCGTGGTGGGCGATCCCGCCATCCGCAGCGCGCAAGGCGTGGCCTCGCTGGGCGCAGCCGCCACGCGCGAAGCCAACGTCCTGGCCTACAACGACGTGTTCCTGATGGTGACCGTGGTGGCGCTGCTGACGCTGACGTGGATGCTGGCCCGCTACCTGTGGACCATCTGCGTGGTGTGTCCGCCCAAGCTGTTCCAGAATGCGCAGACCGGCATGGCCGCTGTCGCGCTGACCAATTCCGAATCCCGATAATTTTTCACACTCGCCATGGCCGATAACGACAATCAGTCCGACAAACCCCAGCCTTCCGATCAACGCGTGGCCGAAGTGGCTGCCGCTGCCGCCACGGCCGCCGTGGCCGGCACCAGGCAAGAGGCCACGCCGCACCGGCGCATCCAGATCATATCCACCATCGTCTTCGCGCTGATCGCCATCGTCGGCGTGCTGGTGGTGCTGTATGCCTGGCGCCTGCCGCCGTTCACCACGCCCATCGTCTCCACCGAAAATGCGCTGGTGCGCGGCCAGGTGACGCTGATCGGCACCCAGATCGCCGGCTACGTCACCGAAGTGCATGTGCAGGATTTCCAGTTCGTCAAAAAGGATGAACTGCTGGCCCGGATCGACGACCGCATCTACCAGCAGCGCTACGACCAGGCGGCGGCGCAGCTGGCCGCACAGCAGGCGGCGCTGGCCAACTGGGGACAGTCGCAGCGCACGGCCGAAGCAGGCGTGGCGCTGAACCAGGCGGCGCTGGCCAATGCCCAGGCCCAGGCGGCCAAGTCGCTGGCCGACGTGCGGCGCGTGGATGCGCTGGCCGAAGATGGCTCGCTGTCGCTGCGCGAGCAGGACGCATCGCGCGCGGCGCAGGCGCAAACCGCCGCTGCCGTGGCGCAGGCGCGCGCCAACCTGGAGATCGCCAGGCAGCAGGTGCGGTCGGTGACCGTCAACAAGCAGTCGCTGGAAGCGGCGGTAGCCAGTGCCGAAGCGGCGCTCAAGGCGGCCCGGGTGGACCTGGAAAATACCCGCATCGTCGCGCCAGAAGACGGCCAGCTGGGCCAGGTCACGGTGCGCAAGGGCGCTTATGTGAATACGGGCGCGCAGCTGATGGGACTGGTGCCGCGCCAGCTGTGGGTCATCGCCAACCTGAAGGAAACCCAGATGAACCACGTGCGCGTGGGGCAGAGCGCGACCTTCAAGGTGGACGCCCTCGACGGCGCGCAGCTGACCGGGCAGGTGGAACGCATCTCGCCGGCCACGGGCTCGGAGTTTTCCGTGCTGCCGGCCGATAACGCCACCGGCAACTACGTCAAGATCGCTCAGCGCATCCCGGTGCGCATCCGCATCGACCCCGGCCAGGCGCGCGCCCAGCGCCTGGCGCCCGGCATGTCGGTGATCGTCAGCATCGATACGTCGGCGGTGCTCAACGACGCCGACGACGGTGGCCAGCGATGAGGCGCGCGGCGACGCGATCGACCGTGCCGGCCGTTGCCAGCGCGGCGAGAAACCTTATCTGCAGCAGGGTAGCCCACCCAGACGCGGAAAACGCCGGCGCAGCGACCATGGTTAGCGCCGGGATGGCGGGTAATGCTGCTGTGAACACTGCTACCGGAACGGCAGCCATCCCCGCTCTCAGACCGGTGACCCGCATGCTGGCGCTGACCGCGGCGCTGGCGCTGGCCGGCTGCGCGGCCACCGTGGCGCCGCCGCCGGCATCGACCTTGCAGACGCCGGCCGCCTGGCGCACGCCGTCGGCCGGCCAGGGCCAGAGCGCCGGTCCCGTCGCGCAGCAGTGGTGGCGCGCGTTCGGCGATCCGGTATTGAGCGACCTGGTGACGCAGGCGCTGGCGCACAACGGCGACCTGCGCGTGGCGCGCGCCCGCGTGGCGCAGTACCGCGCGCTGGTCGGCGTGGCGGCAGCGGGCCAGCTGCCCGCGGTGTCGGCCGACACCGCGTCCACCCGCGCGCGGCAGGTGTCGGGCGGCGTGCCCGTGATCAGCAACGTGTACCAGGCCGAGGTGCAAGCCAGTTACGAGGTGGACCTGTGGGGCCGGCTGGCCGCTGCCACCGATGCCGCCACCGCCACCTACCAGGCGGAGCAGGCCAATGCCGACGCGGTGGCGCTGTCGATTGCCGCCACCGTGGCCACCGGCTACCTGAACCTGCGCGGGCTCGACGCCCAGCTGGCGCTGACGCAGGCGACCCTGAAGCTGCGCGAGCAATCGCGCGATCTGGCCCAGCGCCAGTTCGAGGTCGGCTACAGTTCGCGCCTCGAATGGTTGCAGGCGCAGGCCGAGTACCAGAGCACGGCCGAGACGGTGCCGCAATTGCAGCGCCAGATCTTCGAGCAGGAAAACGCCCTGTCGCTGCTGGTGGGCGGCAATCCGGGGCCGGTGGCGCGCGGCGCCGAGCTGACCGCGCTGCAGGCGCCGCCGGTGCCGGAAGGCCTGCCATCGGCGCTGCTGCGGCGCCGGCCCGACATTGCCCGCGCCGAGTACAACCTGGTGGCGGTCAACGCCAACCTGCAGGCCACGCGCGACCAGCTGCTGCCCTCGTTCAAGCTGACCGCCGTCGGCGGCATCCAGAGTCTCACCATGCACGACTTCGTGCATGCGCCCACGAGGCTGTGGCACCTGACCGGCGCGCTGGCCGCGCCCCTGTTCGACGGCGGCCGCGTGCAGAGCCAGACCGACGCGGTGGCGGCCCAGCGCGACCAGGCCATCGTTGCCTACGAAAGCGCCGTGCGCAATGCCTTTGCCGAAACCGACAACGGCCTAGGCGCCATCGCCCGGCTGAAGGAGCAGGCGGTCCAGAACGACGCCCGCCGCGCCACCGCAGCGGAAACGCTGCGCATCGCCCGCAACCGCTACCGCAACGGCTACGCGTCCTACCTCGAAGAACTCGACGCCCAGCGCACGCTCTACAGCGCAGACGTCGGCAGCCTGCAACTGCGCACCCGCCTCCTCACCGCCGCCGTCGACCTGTACCGCGCCATGGGCGGCGGCTGGACCGCCACCGCTCCCGGCAATTAGCGGCGCAGCCGGCGTTTGAGCCAGTGCTCGATGTCGTCGACGTAGGTAAACACGGCGGGCACCACCAGCAGGCTGAGCAGGGTTGAGGTGATCAGGCCGCCGATGACGGTGATCGCCATCGGCGAGCGGAAGCTGGGGTCGGCGCCCCAGCCCAGCGCCAGCGGCAGCATGCCGGCGCCCATGGCGATCGTCGTCATCAGGATCGGGCGGCTGCGCTTGTGGCAGGCGTCCACCAGCGCGTCGAAGCGGTCCATGCCGGCCTGGCGCGCCAGGATGGCGTAATCGACCAGCAGGATCGAGTTCTTGGTGACGATCCCCATCAGCATGATCAGGCCGATCATCGACGGCATCGACAGGGCCCGGCCCGTGAGCAGCAGCGCCACGAAGGCGCCGCCGATCGACAGCGGCAGGGCGGCCAGGATGGTCAGCGGCTGCATGAAGTCCTTGAACAGCAGTACCAGCACGCAGTAGATGCACAGCACGCCGATCAGCATGGCGGTGCCGAAGCTGTTGAACAGCGCCGCCATCTCCTGGGCGTCGCCCAGTTCCGCGATCTTGACCGACTTGGGCAGGTTCTGCAGCGTGGGCAGGGCGCGCGCTTCCTTGTTCACTTCGCCGAGCGTGCGCCGGCCCAGCTCCACCTCGAACGTCACGTTGCGGCTGCGGTTCAGGCGGCTGATCTGGGCCGGGCCGCTTTCCATGGTGATGGTGGCCACCGTGGCCAGCAGCACCGGTCCGTTCTTGCCCGGCACGGTCAGGCGGCCGATGGCGCCGAGGTCGGCGCGCACGGCGTCGGGCAGCTTGACGCGGATCGGCACCTGGCGCTCGGGCAGGTTCATCTTGGTGAGGTCGGTATCGTAGTCGCCGGCCGTGGCCACGCGCACGGTCTGGCCGATCGACGCGGCCGTCACGCCCAGGTCGGCGGCCCTGGCAAAGTCTGGCGTGACGATGATCTCGGGGCGCACCAGCGAGGCGCTCGAGCGCACATTGCCCACGCCTTGCAGCGTGCGCATTTCGCGCTCGACCTTGAGCGCCGTCTCGCGCAGCGCCACCGGATCGTCGCTGCGCAGCACCAGCTGCATCTTGACGCCGGTGTCGGGCGGACCCACCTTGAAGCGCGCGCCGGCAACGGCGTCGAGCCGGGTGCGCAGCTGCGCTTCCAGGTCGGCCATCGAGGCCTGGCGTTCGGTGCGGTGCACGGTGGTGAGCGTGAGTACGGCGCTGCGCGCCTCGGCCGCCGCGCCGGGCGCGAAGGCGTCGCCGCTCGAACCGCCGCCGATGGAGCTGAACACGGCGGCGATGCCGGGCACCTGCATTGCCGCCAGCCGCGCGCGCTCGGCCACCACCCGCGTTTCGGCCAGCGTGGCGCCGGGTGGCAGTTCCAGCTTGATCTGGGTTTGCGAGCGGTCGGCCGCCGGCACGAAGCCGGTGGGCAGCAGCCCCACCAGCGCGATCGAGCACACGAAAAACACCAGCGATGTGATGGCCGTGATGCGGCGGTGCGTCAGGCACCAGCGCATGCTGCGCATGTAGCGCGTCATCAGCCAGCCGTCCGGCTTTTGTTCGTGACGTGCGGGCTTGAGCAGGTAGGCCGCCATCATCGGCGTGAGCAGGCGCGCCACCACCAGCGAGGCGAGCACCGCGATCACGGCGGTCCAGCCGAACTGCTTGAAGAACAGGCCCGGCACGCCGCTCATGAAGGCGGTGGGCAGGAACACGGCCACCAGCGCGAACGTGGTGGCGATCACCGCCATGCCGATTTCGTCGGCCGCCTCCAGCGCCGCTTCCATCGGGCTTTTCCCCATGCGCAGATGGCGCTCGATGTTTTCGATTTCGACGATGGCATCGTCCACCAGCACGCCGACCACCAGCGCCAGCGACAGCAGGGTGACGATGTTGAGCGTGTAGCCGAACAGCCAGATGCCGAGAAAGGCCGGCATTACCGACAGCGGCAGGGCGGCGGCGGCAACCAGCGTGGCGCGCCAGTCGCGCAGGAACCACCACACCACCAGCACCGCCAGCAGCGCGCCCTCGTAGAGCAGGTGCATCGAGCCGTCGAAGTCTTCCTCGACCGGGATCGCATTGTCGATCACCTGCTGCAGCACCACTTTCGGGTTGTCGAGGTTGAGCTGTCTGATCGCTGCGCGCGCGCCGCGCGCCACGGCCACTTCGCTGGCGCCCTTGGTGCGGAAGATCTCGAAGCCCACCACTTCGCGCCCGTCCTGCATGGCCAGCGCCCGCGGTTCGGCGACGGTGTCGGTAATGGTGGCCACCTGGTCCAGCCGCACGCGGCGCCCGTCGGTCAGCGGCAGTTCGATGGCGGCCAGTTCGGCTGCGCTCTTGACGGTGGCGATGGTGCGCACCGACTGTTCGGCGCCGCTCACGTCACCGCGCCCGCCCGGCGCCTCGCGCTGCACCAGCCGCAGCTGGCGCGAGACATCGAGCGCCGACACCCGCAGCGCCGCCATGCGTGCGTCGTCGAGCTCCACGCGGATTTCGCGCGACACGCCGCCCACGCGCTTGACCGCACCGAGGCCCGGCACCGTCAGCAGGCGCTTGGTCACGGTGTTATCGACGAACCAGCTCAAGGCCTGCGCGTCCATTTTTTCGCCGGGCACGTTGGCTGCCGTGGCAGTAAAGGTTTGCACCACGCGCCCTGCGGTGGCCGTCTTGGTGACGGACGGATCGCGCAGTTCGGCCGGCATGTCGGCTTTCACGCGCGCCACCGCGTCGCGCACGTCGTTGACGGCGTCCGACAGCGGTTTTTCGAGGATGAATTCGACCGTGGTGGTCGAGACGCCATCGAGCACGGTCGAATAGATGTTTTTCACGCCCTGCAGCGTGGCCACCGAATCTTCGATCTTGCGCGTGACTTCGGTTTCCAGCTGCGCCGGCGCTGCGCCGTCGAGCGTGGCGGTGACGGTGACGATGGGCAGTTCAATGTCGGGAAAATCCTGGACCGGGTTGGCCTTGTAGGCCATCAGGCCGGCCAGCGTGAGCAGCGCGAACAGCATGATCGCCGGGATCGGATTCCTGATCGATAAAGCGGAAAAGTTCATGGCGGTCCCTATTCTGCAGTCCGCGCTGCGGCCGGTTCCGCCACCACGTGTACCAGGTCGCCGTCGTTGAGGAAGCCGGCGCCGCGCAGCACCACCGGCGTATCGGCCTGCAGGCCGCCGATCACCTCGATGCGGTCGCCGATGCGGCGGCCCGGCTGCACCTTGACCTGCGCCACGTGCTGGTCCGGTGTCAGGCGGAACACGAAGCTGAAGCCATCGCGCACGACCACCGCCTGCTGCGGCACGGTCAGCGCCGACGACGAGCCCAGCTCGAACTGGCCGCTGGCGAACATGCCGGCCTTGAACGGCGCCTGTTTCGATCCCGCGTTCTGCGGCAGGTCCACATACACGAGCGCGGTGCGGGTTTGCTGGTCCACGGTCGGTGCGATCATGCGCACCTTGCCGGTGGTGGTGCTGCCGTTGGCCGCCTTGACCAGCGCGACGGCGCCGGGGGCGATGCTGCGCAGGTCCTGCGACACCACCTCGGCGCGCCACTCCAGGCGGCCCTGGCGGATCATGCGGAACAGCTCCGTCCCGGGCGCCGAGACGGCGCCCACGGTGGCGGTCCGCGCCGAGATCACGCCGCTGTCGGGCGCCAGCACCCTGGTGTACCTGAGGCGCAACTGCTGCGTGGCCAGCGCCGCCTGGGCCGAGGCGATGCGGGCGTTGGCAGTCTGCTCGGCCGTGTTGTACTGGCTGATTTGCTGGGTGCTGAGCGCGCCGCTGTCCTTGAGCGAGCGGGCGCGCGCGGCATTGGCGACCGCGTCGGCGGCGCTGGCCTGGGCCTCGAGCAGCGTGGCCTTGGCCTGCGCCACGTCGGCGTTGACGGTGTCGGCCGAGAACACGGCCAGCACATCGCCGGCCTTGACCGTGTCGCCGACATTGACCCGCACCTCGGTCAGGCGCAGGCCGTTCGATTCGCTGCTGACGCTGGCCTCCTGCCAGGCGGCGACATTGCCGTTGGCGGTCAGCGTGACCGGCAGCTGCGCGGTGGCCGGTTTGACCACGGTGACCGTCAGCGCCGGCTTCGGCGCCGCGTTCTTTTGATCGTCGGCGTGCTGGCGGGTGCTGGCATACCAGGCGACGGCGCCGATGACCAGTAGCGCCAGCACGGCCAGCGCGACGGGTTTGCGCTGCGATTTCAGAGTTTTCATAAGTGCGGTCTCAGGGTTTTATTTTGGGGCAGGGGCAGGGGCGGTCCAGCCGCCGCCGGCTGCGCGGTATAACGCCACCCAGGCGGCGTTGCGTTCGCGCGCCAGCGTGACTTCGTTCTGTTCGGCGGCCAGCCGGGTACGGCGCGCGTCTTCCAGTTCGAACAGGCTGGCCATGCCGTTCTTGTAGCGCTGCTCCACCGCGTCGAAGTTGCTGCGGTAGCCTTGCGTGGCGGTGCTGGCGTCGAGCGCGCGCCGTGCCGTGCTGTCGAGGTTGACCATCGCCTGTTCGACCTCGCTCACGGCCTGCCGCACGGTGGCGCGGTAGTTGACCACGGCAGCGTCGTAGCGCGCGCTGGCCGCCGCCTCGCTGGCGCGGCGCCGGCCGCCATCGAACACCGGCACCGATACCGACAGCGGACCGATGGTCCAGGTATCGGTCCTGGTGTTGACGCCGGCGCTGTGGAAATTGGCAATGCCGATCGCTCCCGACAGGCCCAGGCGCGGATAACGCTGCGCGCGCGCGCCGCCGACTTCCGCGCTGGCGGCAGCCACCTCGCGCTCGGCGGTGAAAACGTCGGGGCGCTGGGCCAGCGTTTGCGCCGGCAGTTCCGGCACGCCGATGGCAGGACCTGCGAGCGGTGCATCGATGGTATGCGCTGAGGCCGGCGCATCGGCCGCAGATCCTGCGACCGGCGCATCGATCGTACGCGCCATGGCCGGCGCATCGAAGCGAGTTCCTGCGACCGGCGCATCAATGACAGGCGCCGTGGCCGGAGATCCGGCGGCAGTCCCTGCGACCTGTGCATCGACGGTACGTGCCATCGCCGGCGCATCGGCGGCAGTTCCTGCGACCGGCGCATTGATGGCAGGCGCCGTGGCCGGAGATCCGGCGGCAGTTCCTGCAACCGGTGCATCGATGGCACGCGCCGTGGCCCGCGCACCGGCGGCAACCGCTTGCACCGCCGTCGAGTCGTCGCGGGCCAGCCGGCGCCGCAGCGCTGTTTCCGGCATGGCGGTCAGCGCCACCAGCGCCTTGAGGTTGACGTCGCAGCTGGCGCGCTGGGCCAGGTAGCGGCTGTTGCCGTCGGCGGCGCTGGCGCGCGCCAGCGCCAGGTTGGCCGGCGACTCGAAGCCGGCATTGGCCGACAGTGCAGTCAGGCGCGCGGTGTCGGCACGCGAAGCGGCGTCCTGCCGGGCCACCTCCATCAACCGCTGGCAGGCGCGCAGCGCGTAGTACTGGTTGGCCGTTTCGGCCGCCACCGAGACCCGGGCGTCGTGCCAGCCCGCCTGCGCGCTCTGGTAGCGGGCATCGGCTGCGTCGCGCACGGCGCGGTTGGCGTCGAACAGGTCGAGCTCCCACGACGCCTGCAGCGCCACCTGCGACGTCGTGCCCATTGGCGTGAGCGACTGCTGGTTGGCGCGGCTGATGCTGCCGGTGCCGTCCAGATTCGGTACCAGTGCCGCACCGGCAGCCACCTGGTCGGCGCGCGACTGGGCAATGCGCGCGGCGGCCGACGCCACGGTGGGACTGACCGTCTGCGCCGACTCGATCAGCTCGGCCAGCAGCGCGTCGCCCTGGTGGCGCCACCAGCTGGCCAGGTTGGCGCGGCTGCCGCCATGGGGCAGCGGTGCCTGCCACTGCAACGGCGCTTGCGGGTCCACCTGCGGCGCCGGCGTGGTGACGGCGCAGGCACTGAGCGTCGCCATTGCCGCTGCCAGCAGTACGGCCAGCGGCGTGCGTAAAGTCGTGTTCATGCTGTCCTTCGTTGGAGTTTGGTCTGTTCGCACTGCACCAGCGCCTCGGCATAATCAACCAGGCGCTCGGCCCATGCCGCCAGCGCGGCGGGGGACGCGACCAGCTCTGGCGACACGGCGGCAATCACGTCGCGCCCGATCAGCAGGGTGACGCACAGGCCGGGAATCGCGTGGGCCAGGCGCTGCAGGTCGGGCGTGACGTCCTGCGTGCCCAGGTGGCGGCACAACACCCGCAGCAGCGCGCTGTGTTCGGGCTTGATGTTGTTGTCGATTTCACGCTGCCACAGGCCGGTGGGCTCGAGCATCTCGCGGTAGAACAGGCGCAGCATCACGTCCGCCTCCTCGTGCTGCATCAGCGGCGCCAGCATCTGCCGGTAATAGCCTTGCAGCGACTCGCGCAGCGTGAAGTGCGGCTGTTCGAAGGCGGCGACATTCCCGCCGGGCGTGGTGCACAGGAAGCCGAAGCAGGCCTGGTACAAGCCGGCCTTGTCGCCGAAATAGTAGCTGATGGCAGCCACGTTGACGCCGGCCGCCCCGGCAATGGCGCGGGTGGACGTCTTGGAAAAGCCGTGCTGGCCGAACAGGCGCATGGCCGTGTGCAGCAGCCGGTCGCGCGATTGTTCGCCGTCCGCGCGCGGCTTGCGGACCTCGTCCGCAGGAGGGGTGATCGATGTGGTAGGCATCACGCGATTACAGCACACAATCTAAACGATTGATATAACTAAATCGATCGTTTGGTTTATGGACGCGTCGGGTGCTGCACGGCAGCATCGCGCCGTCATGCCATCCGCATGTGTCGCGGGTAAAAAAATGCCCGCGACCGTTGCCGGTGGCGGGCTTAATTCCAATGTTCAGCGAACGGTTGGAGGAGACAGGTCCAATATATCCCCTTTTATGTTGCGCTGCAATACCGTAAAACTACGGGTGTCGATTATTTTTTCAATTCCGCCGCGGCAGCGCCAGGGTGAACGTGCTGCCGTGGCCGAAATCGCTCTTGAAGAACAGCGAACCGCCGATCAGGTTGGCGAGGTTCTGGCACAGGTACAGCCCCAGGCCGGCGCCTTCGGCGTGGCGGGTGGACGTGGAATCGAGCTGCGAGAAGGCCTGGAACAGCTTGTTCTGGTCTTCCTCGCGGATGCCGGCGCCGCTGTCGGCCACCGAGAATTCCACCATCTGCTGGCCCTCGCCCTGGCGTTGCGCCAGCGAGACACGCACCGAACCGGTTTCGGTGAACTTGATGGCATTGTTGCCAAGGTTGAGCAGGATCTGCGTGAGCGCGCGCTGGTCGGTCTCCAGCACGATGGGCTCGTCGGCGAGCTCGATGTCGAGCGCCAGGTTTTTTTGCAGCGCCAGCGGACGCAGGGTATCGACCACGTCGCGCACCAGGTTCTGGCACTGGACCTTCTGCACTTCGAGCGTGACCTTGCCGGCTTCGATCTTGGCCACGTCGAGTATGTCGTTGATCAAGGAGAGCAGGTGACGCGCACTGGTGCGGATGGTGTTGAGCTGCTTGTCCTGCTCCGCCGTGAGCGGGCCGGGGAGCTTCATCAGCAGCGCGCCGGTAAAGCCGATGATGGCGTTGAGCGGCGTGCGCAGCTCGTGCGACATATTGGCGATGAAGGCCGATTTCATGCGGCTCGCTTCGACCAGCTCGAGGTTCTTGAGGGCGATTTCGCGGTTGATGGTTTCCAGCTCGCCCGCGTGGTTGGCCAGGCGCATATTGAGTTCGATGACCTGGCGTTCGCGCGCCTGCAGTTCGCCGTTGACCTGCACCGCCTGCTCGTACGTCGAAATGAGCAGGTCGAGGATCTGCTGGCGTTCGGCGTTGATGAAGTGCTTTTGCTCGCCCAGGTACAGGGCGATGCCGATTTCCATGTTCTGGTTGCGGCGCAGCTTCTGGTTCATCAGCATATGGCCGATGCGGTTGAGCAGGTAGTCTTCCGAGTACGGCTTGCGGATGAAATTGTCGGCGCCACATTCAATGCCGCGGATGATGTCCTTGGGGTCCATCAGCGAGGTGACCAGGATGACCGGGATCTCGCGCAGCACGGGGTCGCTCTTGATGGCGCGGCACAGCGTGTAGCCGTCCATCTCGGGCATCACGATGTCGGACAGCACCAGGTGCGGCTTGTTTTCGCGGATCGCTTCGAGCGCCAGGCGGCCGTTGCCGGCCACGCGGGCGCGGTAGCGCATCGACTGGATCAGCCGGCGCAGGCGCTCAGCCTGGGTGGGGCTGTCTTCGACGATCAGGATTTCGATTTCATCGGGCTGTATTTCGTAGCTGGCGTCCACTGGCCACCCTCCTGGTGCTTTGATTTTCTGGTAAGACTATAGCGGATTTAGGCGGCTACAGGGGTTTTTCCTCGCCCTGGAATCCGCCCGCGCGCCAGGTCAGCACCAGGGTGTCGCGGTGACCATAAACATGCAGCGGCTGGATCGGCGTCGATTCGTGGATCACGGTGGCGTCGTCGAGCAGCAGCAGGGTCCAGGGCTCGGTCATGGTGAAGCGCCTGCCGGTCGGGCCGTCGGCCTCGAACACGCGGGTTTCGCCGCCCTTGACCTGGTCGCGCGCCACCAGGATCACGGCCACGAAATCGACGCCGTCGCGGTGCGCGCCCTCGGGCGTGGGACGGCCGATGCCGTCGGCGGTATCGATGCGGAACTGGTGCGCCTCCACGTACCACGGCGCGTCGGTATTGCGGGCCACGCTGCACAGCTGGCCGATGGCGGCGATGAGCGCCGGCCACGCCGGCTGCGCCACGGTGGCCGGCATCACCGGCTCGAACAGGCGGTGCATGCCGCCGTGCAGGGCGTTGTATTCGAGCGGCTGCCAGTGCGCGCGGTGCGGCGTCTGCGTGATCTGCGCACCGTGCTGCACGAAGCAGGAATGGCGGCGGCGGCGATAGCGGCCGCCATCCTTGAGGTACTGGTCGGGCGCCAGCGTGTCCCAGCTCGGGGCCAGGGCGTCGAGTGCATCGCGCGGCACACCGGCCAGCGCCGCCACGTCCTGCGGCGACAGCAGTGCATAGCCCTGGGTGCGCAGCGCTTCGGCCGCTTGCGCGCGTGGAGTGTAGATCGGAGTGAATGGCTTCATGATGATATCGGAGACGGTGTTAGCCGGCGGCCATCAGGCTGGCGCGCAGGGCGTCGAGTTGTTGTTTCATGTCCACCACCTGCTCGACCGAGCAGCGCGTCGCTTGCAGGATGGAGGGCGGCAGCCTGGCCGCCTGTGCGCGCAGCGCGTCGCCGCGCGCGGTCAGCTGAATGATGACCTGGCGCTCATCGACGGCGGCGCGGGTGCGGGTAAGCAGCTCGGCCGCCTCCATGCGCTTGAGCAGCGGGGTCAGCGTGGCCGAATCGAGGAACAGCCGCTCGCCCAGGGCGGAGACGGTCTGTTCGTCTTTTTCCCACAGCACCAGCATCACCAGGTACTGCGAGTAGGTCAGGCCGAGACCGCGCAACAGCTTGCGGTAGATTTTGCTCATCGCCAGCGAGGTCGAATACAGCGCAAAGCACAGCTGCTGGTCCAGCAGCGGCGCCCGGCCGGTGCCGGCCTCCACGGTGGCGGGGGCAGCGGTGGCGGGGGAGGGTGTGGTGTCCATGAACCCATTATGGGTAGTGCGCTATACGATTGCAAGCGATGACCTGCAATTAGTCGCGCGCGACAGGGTATGATGTTGCTAATAGCTAATTTTCAGGAGTGCCGGTAGATGAATGCCAAACGAGCCATCGTGCTGATCGTGGACGAGGCCCCGGATTACCTGATCCGGATGAACGGCCAGCTCCAGGACCGCTACGAAGTGCGCCTGGCCAACAGCGGGCGCGCCGCGCTGATGGTCATGGAACAGGTGCCGCGCCCCGACCTGCTGGTGCTGTCGACCGAACTGCCCGACATCGACGGCTACCGCGTGTGCCAGCAGCTCAAGTCCAGTCCCGATACGGCCGACATTCCGCTGCTGCTGGTGCAGGCCGAGCCTGACGAAGCGCGCGCCCTGGGCGCCGGCGCGGTGGACGTGATCGCGCGGCCATTTGCCGGTGACGTGCTGCGCGCCCGGGTGGAGACGCATCTGCAGCTGCGCCATGCGCGCGAACTGCTCAAGCAGCAGCGCAACCTGCTCGAACACGTGGTGGAAGAGGTGACGGCGGAACTGTCGCAGATGCTCGACGCCATGATCTGGGCGCTGGCCTCGCTGGCCGAAACGCGCGAATACGAAACCGCCAATCACCTGCGCCGCGTCCAGCATTACGTGGTGGCGCTGGCGCGCCGGCTGCAGGGCGATGCGCGCTTTGCCGAAGAGCTCAGCGACGCCAACATCAAGGCGCTGTACAAGGCCGCGCCGCTGCACGACATCGGCAAGGTGTCGATCCCGGACGCCATCCTGCTCAAGCCGGGGCCGCTGACCCCGGCCGAATTCTCGGTGATGAAGATGCACACCGTGTACGGCCGCGACGCCATCGTCAACGTGGAAAACCACCTCGGCTACACCAATACCTTCCTGCGTTACGCGCGCGAGATCACCTACTCGCACCAGGAAAAATACGATGGCTCCGGTTACCCGGAAGGCTTGAGGGGCGAAGCGATTCCGCTGGCGGCGCGCCTGATGGCGGTGGCCGACGTCTATGATGCGCTGATTTCCAAGCGCGTCTACAAGCCCGCCTTTACCCACGAAACCGCGGTGGAAATGGTACGCCAGGCCAGCGGCGAGCATTTCGACCCGGACGTGGTGGACGCCATGCTGGTGGCCGAGGAAGAGTTCCGCGACATCGCCGAGCGCTATGCCGACACGGTGCAGGACCTCGAGCACGGCATCGGTCCGCTGCTGTCGCTGCACCGGTAGCCGATCCGGCTGCAATCGGCCGGCGCGGTGCCGGGTCTGCTGCGTCAGCCGTAGCGCTGGCGCAGCAGACCCAGCATCGCCACGTTCAGGTCCCAGGCATTCGATACCGCCGCACCCGTGTACGGCAAGGTCTGGGTGTACGGCACCGGTCCGAATTCGGGCGTCATGGTCAGCCGTTCGGCGCCGGCGGCGCGGCGCAGGCGCACCACCTCGTCCCACCATGCCAGGTGCGCGGCCAGCGCCGGCTGCGATTCCGGTGCGCGGAAGTCGGCCACTTGCGGCCCTTGTTCGTGGCCCACGCGGGCATGGATGTGGCGCACGCGCGGCAGCGTTTCGGCCAGCAGCTGCGGCTGGTCGCCCAGCAGCGACTCGCAGGCGCAGCACCAGTGCGACAGGTCTGCCGTCAGGCACAGGTCGGGCAGCTGGCGCAGGTAGGGCAGCGCCAGCGCCGGGTGCGCGCTCCAGCGGCTGCGGTGGGTTTCGTGATAGATCGGCACGCCGTGCTGGCGCGCGATCGCCGCCGCCAGTTCCAGCAGTTCGCGGTTCTGCTCGACGCTGAAGTAATCCTTGCCGGTCTGCGAATTGACGTGCAGCGGGCGCGCCGCGCAGGCATTGTGCAACAGCGCTTCCAGCGCCGCGCGGTGGGCGGCAAATTCCGGCGCCAGCGCGGTTTCCCACTGGCCCACGATCAGCGCCAGGCCGGCGTCGGCAATGCGGCCGGTCCAGTCGTCGCGCGCGGCCGGATCGAGCGGCAGGGACAGCTCGATGCCGTCGAAACCGGCCGCCTTGACACGCTCGATGAAGACTGCGGCCGGCAGTTCGTTGTTGCCCCAGTGGGCCGCAAAAATCTCGACCTTCATCAGATAAAGCCCCGCACCGGCAGGCGTGCGTCGCGCTGGATCCAGTTCTGCGGCGAGTAGTGCGTGGCGCCGTCGGTGACGTGCAGCGTGTAGGCGTGGCGCGACACCGCCGAGCGGTTGGGCGCGCTGTAGTGGGGCAGCAGGCCGTGGAACACGACCAGGCTGCCGGCCCGGCATGGCAGCGGCACGGCCGTGCTGTCGTCGGGCCATGGCAGGTCGCTGAGCTTTTCCATGCGGACCTGGTCGCCGTTGCGCAGGAAGCGTTCGCGCATCGGACCGCGGTGACCGCCCGGTTCGGCCCACATGCAGCCGTTGTCGAGCGTGGCGTCTTCGAGCGCGAACCAGAACGTGGTCACGCTGACCGGGTCGGTGTCGAAATAGGTAGCGTCCTGGTGCCAGCGCACTTCGCCGCCAATGCCGGGCTGCTTGAAGATGTACATCGATTGCCACACCTTGGCGTCCGCCAGGCCGATGTCGCGGGCGATCGCGTTCAGGCGCGCGTCGGCGGTAAAGGCGCGGAAGGTCGGGTCGAGATCGTGCATGGCGTGGCCGATCTTGTTGATCGACAGCGACTTGTCCTGTTTCAGCTGGCCGTCGGCGCCGAAAGCTTCTTCCTCGAAGAAGCAGCGCACCGTGTTGTCGGAACCGAGGAAGTAATCGTCGGTGGTCTTCTCCTGCTCGATGGTGCTGAAGATGCCCGATTGCGCGGCCGGATCGAACTGGTTGACAATCTCGGCGGCGCGTTCGCGCAGCACGGCGATCTCGGCGGCGCTTTTAAAATCGGGCACCACCAGGTAACCATCGCGTTGGTATTGCAGTTTTTGCGCGTCTGTCAACATGTCGCGGCTCCAGGCTGAAAAGGAAAACCACGATTGTAAGCGCGGCTGCTGCCGGCAACAATCGGCGACAGGTTGACACATTGTCGTCAATCTGGCGACAATCCCCGGCAGGAGGAGACCATGGACCAATTACGTGCGATGGAAATTTTCGTCGAGGTGGCGCGCCTGCGCAGCTTCAGCGAAGCGGGCCGGCGGCTGGGGCTGACGCGCGCCATGGTCAGCAAGCACGTGCTGCAGCTCGAGGAACGGCTGCAGGTACGCCTGCTGCACCGCTCCACGCGCGAAGTGAGCCTGACCGACGCCGGCCAGGCCTACCTGGCGCCGTGCGCGGCTGCCGTGGCCCAGGCGCACGAGGCAGGGCGCGCGGTGGCCAGCGCCGCTGCCGGTCCGGCGCTGGCCGGGCCGCTGCGCATCCAGGCGCCATCGAGTTTCGGCAGCGAGTGGCTGGCCGGGTCGGTGGCGCGTTTCAGCCTGCTCCATCCGCAGCTGGCGCCGTCGCTGCACGTCGACGATGCGCTGCTCGATCCGATCGAACACGGTTTCGACCTGTCGGTGCGCGTGGGCGGCATCCCGGACGTGCACGCGCTGGCGATCCGGCCGCTGGCGCCGTGCCGCGCCGTGCTGTGCGCCAGTCCCGCCTACCTGGCGCGCCACGGCACGCCGGCTGCGCCGCACGACCTGCAGGCGCACCGCTGCCTGCACTTCAGCCACCTGACGGCCGGCACGACGTGGCAGTTTTCAACCGGAACCCAGCGCCAGACGGTCCGGGTGCAGGCGGCGTTCACGTCCAACAACGGCCTGGTGCTGCACCAGGCGGCGCTGCAGGGACTCGGCATCGTGTACCACACGACTTTCCTGGCCTGGCGCGCCTTGCTGGACGGCGCGCTGGTGCCGGTACTGGGCCACTGGGACCTGCCGCTCAACCACCTGTCCGCGCTGTACCCGGCCAGCCGCCAGCCGTCGGCCAAGGTGCGCGCGCTGATCGATCACCTGGTGGCCGAATACCAGCCGGCGCCGCCGTGGGACCGGGCGTTGCAGCAGCGTGGGCTGCTGGCTCAGGGCCGCCAGGCACCGTCCGCATAGACCCGCTGGCCGTCCAGGTACACGCCCTCGGTCAGCGCGAACACATCGACGTGGTACCGCGCATCCTTGCGCTTAAACTGCGGCTTCGCATACACGCCATGCTTGGCGCCCAGCGACAGGTGGATGCCGCACATGCGCTCGTAGGTGCCGATGTCGTCCACCATGCGGGTGCGCGAGAAGGCGCGGTTCATGCCGAAGCCCAGTTCGCGCAGCCACACCTCGCCCTCGTGGGCGCGGATGATGGCCAGCATATTGTCGAAAGCGGGCGTGCTGTTTTCGGTGCCGGTTACGCGGCCCTGTTCGACGATGATGGTGACCGGTATCGGCGGCTGGTTGACGTGGAACGAGGTGTCGCCGAACACGAAAATGCGCGCGCGGCCGTTGACTGCTTCGAGGTCGCGCGCTTCGGTAAACACTTCGCCCAGCGGGAACTGGCCGCCGATGTTGGTCATGCCCGTGTAATCGCCGATATTGAGCTTGGCCGCCTCGAACGGCGTGCCGAACACCAGCTGGGCGCCATCGCCGCTGTCGACCATGCCGCCGCTGGCGGCGTCGATGCGCGCCTTGAGCGCGTGGCCGACGCCGCGGTAATAGGCCGGGTCGTAGGCCAGCGCATCGATGTAGGCCAGGCCCTGCGCACCGGGCATGCGCGCCAGGTGGACGTGCTCGATCACTTTCAGGCCGCGCTTGAACAGCTCGATGCGGATGCGGAATGCCTCGAGCCGGAAGCTGGTGGACTGGACCAGCACTACCAGGTCGCCGGCCGCCAGCGTGGCGAAGGCGGCCAGCACGTCGTCCGGGGTGACGGTGTCGAAGTCGATGAAGCGCGCAGTCGGTGCCACCCGGCGATAGGCTTCGGTCAACGCCAGGGCGAGACCGGTGCGCTGATCGTGGACGATCAGCGCCGCATGCGGCGGTGCGTGGCCGATGGCGATGGCCAGGGTGTCGCGCAGGTGGCGCTCGGCCGCATCGACGGCTTCTCGCGGCATGGGCGCCGGTGCGGGTACGGGGTCGGCAGACTGCGCCGCAGCGTGGGCGGGGACGGGAACGGACATCGGGCGGGGGGGAAAGGTCGGGAAGCCCGCATTATAGGATACAGCCGGGGCCGCAGTCCGGCTCGCCATCGCCGCCGATTCGCGTGCACGCCACGCTGCGGCGCCGAATGCTGCCGTTGTCGGCCATTCTCCTTGTCTTGCGCCATTACCACGATATAAAATCCAGAATATAGCCCAAAGGCAACTCGTGGCGATCACAACAGGATGCGTATGACCGTATTAATGGGACAGGATTTGCCGCTGGAACGACCGGACAGCCCCACGGCACGGGCGGCCTTGTTCGTGCCGACTGCCAACATCAAGGGCGACGTGCTCGAAACGGTGCGCCTCGGCGCCGCCATTGTCGGTTTTGGCAACCATGACCGTACGCTCACGATCTATTACGAAAGCAACCGTTTCAACGAACCGAACCTGGTCAAGTGGGAGCAAAAGGCGCGCAAGGCGTTCGACCGCCTGGCGGACAACCTGCCCACGGTCTCCAAAATGATCAGCAAGCCCGAGAATTTCGAACAGGTCGGCTACATCAACAGCAAGGGCATCCTGATCCGCCGCATGGAAAAACTGCGCCACTGGCTGGCCCAGTCGGACGCGCTGGAGACGGCGCCCGAGTCCGATACGATTGCGTTTGCCCCGCCGCCACCGCCCAAAAAGATCGGCACCTGACCTCCTCGAAGCGTGCGCTGCATTCGCGCAAGCCGTTGTACGCTCCTGACAACAATCATTGTTCAAGGAGATGTGCATGAATACCATCCATAACACGATCACGACGCTGGGCAAGACGGCAGGTGCGGTACTGGTAATGGCGGCGCTGCTGGGCGGCTGCCAGAAGAAGGACGACACGGTCGGCGCCGGCCCTGCCGAGACGGCCGGCCGCAAGATCGACCAGGCCAGCGAGCGCGCCAGCCAGGAAATGAGCCAGGCCAGCCGCGAAGCGGAACAGAAAATGAACGAGGCCGGTCACAAGATGGACCAGGCGGCCAAGGAAACCAGCGCAAAGCTCGACCGCGCGGCCGACCAGGCTGGCACCAAGCTCAATGAGGCGACCGACAAGGCAGGCCGCAAGCTCGAACAAGCGGGCGAGAACATGCAGCAAAAGGCTGCCGAGCGCGAAGCCAACAAGTAAGCAAAAAATAAGCAAAAGCAAACCAGGCCAGTGCGCCGCCCGGCCGGCGCGCTGCCCGCCACGCACTCTGCGCAGGTGTTCCTACACGCCGGCGCGCTTCAGAGGCACGACGTTGTCCCGCGTCGGCGGCGGTGCTTCCGGCGTGCCGCCCAATACCACGTGCAGATCCACATAACCGTCGCGCCATGCCCGTTCGAGATCCTGTTCGATGGCCTCGAGCGACGTGTGATCGATATTGGCGAAACCGCGCACGCCATAGGCGCGGTTGCGGCCATGCGACTTGGCCAGGTACAGCGCCATGTCCACCAGGTTGACCGCCCGCTCCCACGCCAGCGGCGTGGCGCCCGGCGTCAGCGGGTAAGGCGCAAATCCCACCGAAACATGGACCGCGATCTGGTGCTCCTGGTAAGCCACGCGCTGCGACCCGATGCCGTCGAGGATGCGGCGCGCAATGTCATCGAGGCCGTCGCGCGGCACGGCCGGCAGGAAGGCCAGGAATTCCTCGCCGCCCCAGCGCACGATCATGTCGGTTTCGCGCAGCGCCACCTGCAGCTTGGTGGCGATCGCCTTGAGCACGGCGTCGCCGGCGGCGTGGCCGTAGCTGTCGTTGATATGCTTGAAGTGATCGACGTCGAGCAGGAACAGCGCCCCTACCAGGTCGTCGCTGCGGGCGGTGCGCCGCTCGGCCTGCGACCAGTCCGATGGCGCCGGCGGACCAGGCGTGGGCGCCAGCGTGCGCATATAGTCCTGGAAGTGGCGCCGGTTGTACAGTGAGGTCAGCGGATCGCGGGTCGACTGGGTTTTCAGTTCCAGGTTCTTTTCCTCGAGCAGCACATTCGCCTGGCGCACCTTGCGGTACAACAGCGCACCCACGGCCGCCGCCAGTGCGCACACCAGCGCCAGCAGCCACCAGATGCGCTGCTGCAGCTGGCGGTTGTCCAGTTCCGCCGTCTGCAGCTGGTTCTCGCGGCTGAGCAGCTCGATCTGCCGCTTCTTTTTCTCGGCTTCGTATTTTTCCTGCAGCTCCATCATCGACTTCTGACGCTGGCGCTCGAACAGTTCGTCGGACAGCTCGCGCTCGCGGTGATACGCCTTCAAGGCGCCGGACAGGTCGCCGGCATTTTCCAGCGCCACGCCGTACTCGCGCACGACCAGCTGCAGTTCCGGCTTGTTGTTTTCCTTGTCATAGCGCTCCATGCCGGCCTCGAACTGGCGCTTGCCCTCCTCGATACGGCCCATGGCCAGCAGCGCATTGCCCAGGTTGACGCGGGCCGTGGCCTCGACCGAGGCATTGTTGCTGCGCTGGGTGAGATGCAGCGCCTCCTGCGCATACTGGGCTGCGCGCGGATAGTCGTGCAGTTTCAGGTGCAGGTCGGCCAGGTTGACCAGCGTGGAGGTGACCATGCGCTCGGCGCCCATCTTGCGCTGGATCTCGAGGCTGGCGCGCAGTGCGCGCATGGCGCGCTGTAGCTGGCCGGTATCGCTGGCCAGCCAGTATTCGGCGTTCCTGGCGATCGACATGCGGCCCGGCGAATTGAGCCGGGTGGTTTCGGCGATCAGTTCGTCGAAGCTGGCGGCGGCCTGGTCGAATTCCTTCATCTGCACCAGCAGCAGGGTGAGGGCATTGAGGGCGGCAGCGAGCGTGGTGGGATCGGTGGTGACGGCGCGCGCCATGTCCACCGCCTGCTGCAGCTTGACCAGCGCTTGCGGGAAATTGCCCTGTTCGGCGAAGGTCTGGCCGGCGGTGATGGTGGCGTGGGCGCGCAGGGCGGCGTTGTCGGTGCGCAGGGCCAGCTTTTCGGCCTCGAACGCCAGCGCGTGGGCCGCCTCGATATCGGCGCGCGCCGACAGCACATAGGCCTTGGTCAGCTGGGCGTTGGCGACGATGGCGTCGTCGTGCAGCGCACGGCCCATGGCCATGGCTTTTTCGGTCGCCACCATGGCGTCGGTGTAACGGCCCTGGCGCATCAGGGCGTCGGCTTCGACGATCAGCAGGTCGGCCTGCAAGGCGGGCGGTTTGTTTGCCAGCTCGGGCGCCAGCAGTTCCAGCGCCGCCAGCGCCTTTTCGGGAACGAAGCGGCTTTGCTCGCGGATGTCGATCAGGCGCGCGCGCAGCGCTTCGACGGTGACCTGCGGCGGCACCGGCGCAGCTGCAGGCACCTCGGCGTATGCGTGGTGCAGCGCCAGGGTGGACGCCAGCACGGCTGCCCGCATCAGCGCCCGGACCTGCCGGTGCGCCTTGCCCCTGCCATCGCGATATCCCGATCCTGCCAACGCCACCCCTTCGCATGTATGTCTGTTCAGCTTCGACAATTATATGCGTATTGCAACCAAGAAATGCAGCGCGATGTTGCATTTAGCCGTGTCAAGACACAATGCGGCGCGGCGGCGCAACAGTGACGCGTGCGCCGCCGCCCGCGTTCCGCGGCAACGGGCTGCTGGCGCCCCTGCTCCCGCTGCCCCTGCGGCTCGGGCTCAGTTCATGCTCAGTTCATCGTCAGTTGCTGCAGCAGGTACAGGCGCTGGTACAAGCCGCCCTCGATCTGCATCAGCTTCTCGTGCGGCCCGGTTTCCGTGATGCGGCCGTGATTGAGCACGATGATGCGGTCGGCGTCGCGGATGGTGGACAGGCGGTGCGCGATGGCGATCACCGTCACCTTGCCGCGCAGCTCGTCGAGCGCGGCCTGCACCACCTGCTCGGTTTGCGAATCGATGTGCGAGGTTGCTTCGTCGAGCAGCAGGATGCGCGGCTGGCCGGCCAGGGCGCGGGCAATCGCGATCAGCTGCTTCTGGCCCACGGCCAGGCGCGAGCCGCCTTCGCCCAGTTCGGTGTCGTAGCCGCGTTCGAGCGCCACGATGAAGTCGTGCGCATGGGCCGCGCGCGCCGCCGCTTCGATCTGCGCCTGCGTCAGGCCGCGCCCCATGTCGATATTGTCGCGGGCGGACGCCGCCAGCAGGAACGGGTCCTGCGGCACCAGGCCCACGTCGGCGCGGAAGCGTTCGTTGTCGATGTCGTCGAGCGCCACGCCGTGCAGCACGATGCTGCCGTGCGGCGCCGGATAAAAGCGCAGCAGCAGCGAGAGCAGGGTGGACTTGCCGCTGCCGGTATGGCCGACGATGCCGATGAAGGCGCCGGCCGCAATCTCGAGCGACAGGTCGTGCAGCACCGGTTGGCCCGGGGTGTAGGCGAAGTTAAGGTGGCTAATCGCCACCGCCGGCAGCGTCGCGCTGTCCGCCGGCTGCGCGCTGGCAGCGGCCTGGCCGAGCGAGGCTGCCGAGTGCTCCTTTGCTTGTGCTTCGTCGAGCAGCGTGGCCACGCGGGCGCTGGCCACCACGGCCTGCTGCAGCTGGCTGAACTGCATGGTGATCTGGATCAGCGGCTCGATCACGCGCGCCAGGTAGCTGATGAACGCATACAGCACGCCTACCTCGGTGGCGGTCATCTGGCGCTGGCCGAACACGAAGATCACCACCGCCAGCAGGATCACGTTGAACAGGTCGAGCGCGGGCCGCAGCAGCCAGGCATTGGCGCGCAGCTCGGCCTGGCGCGCCCGGTAGTGTTCGTCGTTGGTGGCGGCAAAGCGCGCACCGAAGCGCTGCTGTGCATTGTTCGCCTGCAGTACGCTCATGCCGCCGATCGATTCGGCCACCTGGCCGTTGATGTCGCTGCGCAGGGCCCGCGCGCGGGTGACGGCCGGCGCGCTCCAGCGCTGGTACAGGTAGACGATGACCAGCACGGCCGGCAGCAGCGCCAGCACCATGCCCATCAGCCGGATGTCGAGCCAGGCCATGGCGGCGATGGTCCCCACCAGCACGATGGTGCTGTCCAACATCACGAACAGGACCTGGATGTACAGGTTCTTCACGGCCTCGGTGTCGTTGGTCACGCGCGAGACCAGCTGGCCGGTGATGGCGCGGTCGAAGAATGACATCGGCAGCAGCAGCACGTGGGTGTACACCATTTCGCGCAGCCGCATCACCGAGCGCATGGCCAGTCCCGACAGGCGCACCAGTTGCAGGTAGCGCAGGCCGCTGGCGATCCAGCCGGTCAGCAGCAGGCCGGCCAGCAGCATGGCCATGCGCGGCCAGTCGAGGTGGCGCGGCAGCAGGTGCTCGTCGATCAGCGCCTTGCCCATCAGGGGACCCAGCACCTCGAACAGGGCAGCGAGCATCAGCCACAGCACGGCCCAGCCCAGGTGGTGGCGGTCCGGGTGGGCGGCGCGCCGCAGCAGCGCAAAGGCCTGGCGCGTCTGGGCGCCGACCGAGGGAGTATCGGATTGTGCAAGCATGGGATCAGAGGGCGTCAAGCGAGGCCTCCAGTTGTTGGTAGCGCCACTGGCTGGCATACCAGCCGTCTTGCGCCAGCAGTTGTTCATGACTGCCCGATTCGCTGATGCGGCCGTCGCGCAGCACCAGGATCAGGTCGGCGTTGACCACCGCGCTCAGGCGGTGGCTGGCAATCACCGCGCTGCGCCCGGCCCGTGCCTGGCGCAGTGCTTCGAGGTGTTCGAGGATGCGCGTCTCGGTGCCGGTATCGACCGCCGACAGCGCGTCGTCGAGCAGCAGCAGATCGTTATCGGCCAGCAGGGCGCGTGCGATCGCCACGCGCTGGCGCTGGCCGCCGGACAGCGTGATGCCTTTTTCGCCCACCTCGGTCTCGTAGCCTTGCGCGAATTTCAAAATGTCGTCGTGCACGGCGGCCAGGGTGGCCGCATGCTCGATCTGCGCGCGGGTGGCGTTCGGGCGCGCCAGCGCGATATTGTCGGCAATCGAGGCCGAGAACAGGAACGACTCCTGCGGCACCCAGCTGATGCCGGCGCGCAGCGTATGCAGCGTGTAGGCGGCCAGCGGCTGGCCGCTCCAGGTCACCGTGCCCGCCTGCGGCGTGAGCTGGCGCATCAGCACCCGCAGCAGGGTGGACTTGCCGCTGCCGGTCGGTCCCACCAGGCCCAGGGTCCGGCCCGGGGCCAGCGTCAGGCAGATGTCCTGCAGGGCGGGCACGGTCTGCTCCTCGTAGGCATAGCGCACGTGATCGAGCACCAGCGCGCCGGGCGCGATGGCGGTCAGCGTGCCATGGTCGTCGATGGCCAGCGGCGCGTCGAGCATCGGCTGCAGGCGCTGCCAGGCGGCGCGTCCGCGCTCGATCAGCGACAGCACCCAGCCGGCCGCGAACATCGGCCAGATCAGCTGGCCCAAATACATGGTGAAGGCGGTGAGCGAGCCGATGGTGAGCTGGTCTTGCCACACCAGATAGCCGCCCAGGCCCAGCGTCAGCGTGCTGGCGGCGGCCAGCGTCAGGCCGACGGCCGGCTCGTATGCGGCTTCCCATACCTGGGCGCGCAGACTGGCGTCCGAGGCGTGCTGCGCCAGTGTCGAAAACTGGCGCGCGCTGCGCTGTTCGAGGCCCAGCGCGCGCAGCGTGCGCACGCCCGACAGGGTTTCCTGCACATGGTCGTTCAGGTCCGAGAAGCGTTTGAGCGAATCGGTGGACGCGGTGTGGATGTGGCCCGAGATATACCAGAACGCCCACGCCATCAGCGGGAACGGCAGCAGCGCAATGCAGGCCAGGCGCCAGTCGACGCCGAGCAGCATGATGCCGAGCACCATGACCAGGGTGAGGGCGCCGTCGAAGCCGGCCAGCATCGCCTCGCCGGCCACCATCTCGATGGCGTCGATATCGTTGGTGGCCAGCGCCATCAGGTCGCCCGTGCGCTGGCGCTGGTAAAAGGCGGCGCCCTGTTCGGACAGGCGTGCGTAGAGCCGCGTGCGCAGCGACACGCCCAGCCGGTAGGCGGCGCCGAACAGCAGCTGGCGCCATGCCACGCGCAGGAAATAGATCGCCAGGCCGATCAGCAGCAGCGTAGCGATGTCGACCATCAGGGCGTTGCCGGACAGCGTATGGGCGGCCAGCCCGTCGATCATGGCGCCGACCTTGCGCGGCACCCAGACAGTGAGCGCTGCCACGCCTGCCAGCATCAGGCCGGACAGGACATAGGCGCGCTTGTGCTGGCGGACGAAGCCGCCCAGCAGCGCGGAAAGAGTAGACATGTAGCCTCGGAATAGCGTTGGGGCGCGCCAATCAATCGTCGCAGGGCGCCCGATGGGCTGGCAACCATCGTGCCAGCGCGTAGTCCGCTAGGATACAGCAAGGCAAGGGGGCGCGCAGCGCGCGTGCCGGCTGCCGATGAAGGCGCCGGCCCGTTGTGCAGGGCCGGCGCCGCGTATCGGACTGGCTGTCAGTGTTGCTACCGCAGTGTTTTTGTCAGCGCGTACCCGCGCAGGCGAGCACCCGGTCGGTGGGTGCCAGCTGGTGGCAGGCGCTGGCAGGTGGTGGCAGGTGCCCGCACGCGGCGGCAAGACGGCGCCGGCGTGGCCCGGCGGCGCGGTTTATTTCTTGTGTTTGCCGGCAGGGAGGTCGGCAGCTTTGGCCTTTGGTGCGACCGCTTTCAGCTTGGGCGTCTTGCTGTCGGCCGCCAGCGCGATCGGCTTGGCTGCAGCCTCGATGTCGGCAATCGGCTTGAGTCCCGGCTGGATCGCTTCGGGCGCGGTGGGGGCGACCGTGGCCGCCAGCGGCGCCGGTGCAGGCGGCTCGTCGCCGTGGACCACCGCCGAGACGGCGGCGGCGATACTAGCGGCAGGCGCCGCCGCCTCGGCTGCCGGCACTGCCACCACGGGCGCGGTATCGGGCTGGCGCGGTGCTGCGGCCGTCGCCGGATGCAACGCCGGCAACGCCGGCACCTCGGCAACGGGCGCAGTCGCTTCCGCTGCCGCGGCCAGGGGAGCCGCCGCCGCTGCTGCGGCGTGCGGCAGCGGCGTTACCCGGGTGCTCTTGATCCATTCCGCCTGCACGCCGCTGGCGATGGCAAACAGTTCGCGGCCGTACGCCAGCAGGCTGTCGATGCCGGTCGGCGCCTCGCGCCCGGCGCAGAAGAATTCACCGGCATCTTTCGATGCCAGCAATTTTCTCGCGGTTGCCGACGATTGTTCGACCGAGGCCTTGGTAGTGCTGAGCTGCAGGGCAAGCAGTTTTTCGGTGCTGTCGAGCGCAGTGTGCGCCAGGCTGTTTAACACGTGGAACTGGGTTTCGAGCTGCGACTTGGTAACGGCGGAAAACTGTTCGGTAATCGAAGACATGGTTTCTCCTGGCGACGGGTCTGTTGCGATGCAATATGAGAATATTCTAGCCACGAACACGGGGCTTGAGAAGTTATTTTTTGTGCCACGGGCGCAAACGGCGCATTAAAACGCGTGTAAGAGTGCCACATGGAAAAATGCAGTGTCCAGCCTTATCGCGGCTTGTTTGATTTATCGCAAGATCAACTCAGAAAACGCCAGCACCGGCTACTGCGCCGCAACAATTCCTGCCGCGAGCTGAAACTGGCTACAATCGGAATATCTATACACCGACGGGGTTCCCATGGATGTGGTCATACGCAACGCCAATCTTGCCGACGGACGCAGCGGCGTCGATATCGCCATTGCGCAGGGGCGCATTGCTGCCATCGCGCCCGCGCTGGCCGTCACCGCCGGGCGCGAGATCGATGCCTGCGGCGACCTGGTCAGCGCCCCGTTCGTCGATGCCCACTTCCACATGGACGCCACGCTCAGCTATGGCCTGCCGCGCGTCAATGCTTCCGGCACGCTGCTCGAAGGCATTGCGCTGTGGGGCGAGCTCAAGCCCGAGCTGAGCCAGCAGGCACTGGTCGAGCGCGCCTTGCAATACTGCGACTGGGCCGTGGCCCGCGGCTTGCTGGCGATCCGGTCGCACGTGGACGTGTGCGATGACCGTCTGCTGGCGGTGGAGGCACTGCTCGAGGTCAAGCGCCGGGTGGCGCCTTATCTGGACTTGCAGCTGGTGGCATTCCCGCAGGATGGCCTGCTGCGCAGTCCGACCGCCTTTGCCAACCTCCAGCGTGCGATTGCCATGGGCGTCGACGTGGTGGGCGGCATCCCGCACTTCGAGCGCACCATGGCCGACGGCGCCGAGTCGGTGCGCCTGCTGTGCGAGTTTGCCGCCGAACAGGGCTTGCGGGTGGACATGCATTGCGACGAATCGGATGACCCCCTGTCGCGCCATATCGAAACCCTTGCCTATCACAGCAACCGGCTGGGTCTGCATGGTCGCGTGACCGGCTCGCACCTGACTTCCATGCATTCGATGGACAACTATTATGTCAGCAAGCTGCTGCCGCTGATCCGCGAGGGCGGGGTGGCGGCCATCGCCAATCCCCTCATCAATATCACGCTGCAAGGGCGCCACGACACCTACCCCAAGCGGCGCGGCATGACGCGCGTGCCGGAAATGCTGGCTGCCGGCATCGATGTCGCCTTCGGTCACGACTGCGTGATGGACCCGTGGTACAGCCTGGGCTCGGGCGACATGCTGGAAGTGGCGCACATGGGGTTGCATGTGGCGCAGATGACGGGGCAGGACGCGATGCGCGCCTGCTACACCGCCGTGACCGACACGCCGGCGCGCATACTCGGCCTGGACGGCTACGGCGTGGCGGTCGGCTGCCATGCCGACCTGGTGCTGCTCGACGCGGCCGACCCGGTGGAAGCGATCCGCCTGCGCGCGGCGCGCCGGCTGGTGATGCGGCGCGGTGTGATCGTGGCCGAGTCGCCGCCCGCGCACGCCAGCTTGCATCTGCCGGGGCGGCCCGGATGCGTGGATTTCCGTCTCGGCAGGTAGACGGGCGCGCCGCTGCGGCAAGGCGGTATGCTGGACTTGCCTGCAGAAATCCATGACAATAAAACATCGCCGCCACCGCAGGGAGTTGTCTTGAAAGAAATTGCGATCCGCCCCGCCACGGAAGCCGACTTCGGCGCCATGTGGGCCATCTTCCAGGAACTGATTGCCAGCGGCGACACCTATTATTTTGCTGCCGACACCAGCCGCGACGACTGCCACGCCTACTGGTTCGGACCCGGCATCGAGACCTTCGTGGCAGAGCTCAACGGCGATCGCCTGCTAGGCATGTACCGCCTCAACGCCAACCAGCGCGACCGCGGCGGCCATGTGGCCAATGCCTCGTTCATGGTGGCGCCGGCAGCGCAGGGCATCGGCGTCGGCACCCTGCTGGGGCACGACTGCCTGGCCCGGGCGCGTGGCCACGGCTATCTGGCAATGCAGTTCAACTACGTGGTCAGCTCCAACGTCGCTGCCGTGCTGCTGTGGAAAAAGCTGGGCTTTTCCATCGTCGGCACCTTGCCGCGCGCCTACTATCACCGCTACCTCGGCTATGTCGATGTGTACGTGATGTACCAGCTGCTCGAAGACCCGGCACACTGGCCCGACGCATGATCATCCTGGACACGGCGCGCCTGCGGCTGCGCACCATCACCACCGACGACGCGCAGTTTTACCACGACCTGGTGAACGACCCCACCTGGCTCGAGTTCATCGGCGACAAGGGCATCCGCAGCATCGCGCAGGCCCGCACGGCGATCACCGAGGGGCCGATGGCAATGCAGCACCGCCACGGTTTCTCGCTGTACGTCATGGAGCGCAAGGCAGATGGCCGGGCGCTCGGCATGTGCGGCCTGATCCGCCGCGATTTCCTGCCCGATGCCGACATCGGCTACGCCATCCGCCCCGAACACTTCGGTCGCGGCTACACGCTGGAGGCCGCGCGCGCGGTGCTGGAACTGGCGCGCGGCCCGCTCGGCATGACCCGCGTGCTGGGCCTGACCGCACCCGGCAATGTCAAGTCGATCAGCCTGCTGCACAAGCTGGGCATGCATTTCGAGGGGGTGCAGGTGCTGCCGCCGGGGGAGCGGGTGACGAATGTGTATGCGGTCGATTTTCCATCTTGACAGATGAATATCGGTGTGGCTTTTTAGGGGGCCATGCCGCGCTATTGGTAGAGCCTCACAGCAATAATTCGGGGTACTTTTTTATTAACGATGGTAAAATAGGCCGGATTGATAGCTGAATTTTGTTAAAAATCAAAGCCGTCGGTGAAACTGCAGCCCCTCATGTATGATGTGGCCCGCGTGATTCCCGGAGAGCGGCGTCACGTCATCATGCACACACCAGGTTGGGCATCACGCCCCGACCGGTTCGAATTCCATCTCCAGCTTGCTCAACTCCTAATGCTCTAGGACGTAGCGAATGAGGAGTATTTTTTTGGGTAGTTGGACTTGTTAAGCGCGCTTAGAAAATCGGTTAAATATACCTGGTGTGGCTGTTTGATCTTTGCAGGTCACGACAGCGTCGCCGCGACGCCAAGCAACAATGGGCAGTCAGGGTACATTAATATGCCCAGCGCTGCGGTTGAAGCCGATGGTACGTTCAGCGTAGGCTACGGTTACGACAGCCCATATGGTCAGTTGTGGGTCAGTTCTACAATTTTGCCGTCGGTCCAGGCCACCGCCCGCTATGTCTCGATTGTCGGTATTCCACCGTTTGGTGGTTCTCAAGAAGAGCTCGCTTATGGCGCAGGCTATGGCCGTTACAAGGATAAGGTTATCGATGGCAAAGTCCAGTTGTGGACCGAGCGCGCCTGGCTACCATCGGTCGCGGTAGGTGCGACCGACGTTTTTGGTACCCAGCTGTTCAAAAGCTATTATGCAGTGGGTAGCAAGACTTTCGGAGCGACCCGCAATGTTGAGGTCAGTCTCGGTTATGGTACCAAACGCATGAGTGGCACTTTTGCCGGCTTGCGATGGACGCCCGTCAGCCATCCCAACTGGTCGGTAGTAGCCGAGTACAACTCCACTGATTATAAAAAGGATTACCTGCCGCAGATGTCGGGTGCCGATCAGCGTCGTAAAGGCCCGGCGGTGGGCCTTGAGTATCGCTGGGGGTGGCTGGGCATACAAGCCGCACGTGGACGCGACAATTTTAGTTTTAACGCTTTCGTCAGTATTCCGTTCAATGAGCGCGAATATGTCCCCAAGATCTATGAGCCACCGTTTTTCGAAGACAAAGATCCGATCACGCCGCCATCAATACCCGAGTGGCGCCAAGACGCGGGCTATGGCGCGGATCTGATCAAAGCGCTGGCGGCCCAGGATTATCAGAATATCCGCGTTTCTCTTACCGGCAGCGTCCTCAATCTTACTTTTACCAACAACCGTATTTACGACACGGGGCGAGCGGTCGGGCGTGCCATGCGCACGGCGCTGGCGTTTGCGCCAGCTGGCGTAATGACGATCAAGGTCACGTATACCAAGCTCGACCAGCCACTGGTCACCTACGAATTCTTCGATCTACCGAAACTTCAAGATTATTTGGCGGGAAAGATCGACCGCAAAGCGTTTAACGATGTGGTGCTGGTTCGTTACCCTAACCGGGACGATGTCATCACCGATGACCAGCAAGGTTGGATTGCGGGCCTGCTCGACACATCCGCTACCCCAGAGCAGAAGGTTGCGCTCACCAGCGCGGCTGAGGCACCGTCCGCACCAGCCCCCTGCGGTGCGTCTGCAGTGGCGTCTCCGGCTGCGCCTTCTGCGCCGACATCTTCTGCGGTGACCGACGTCGTTGCTGCGGTCGCTCCGGCGAAAGACTCTGTGGTATCGGGCAGTGCGGCAAATGTCACGGGCGTCGAAGCTGATGGAAAATTGCGCGTGGCGGTTGGACATGAGGGTGATGTCGTGCAGCTGACATCAGTGGACCGCGAAAGCAACCGCTTGAAGGTCGCCCCCAAACTCGGGTTTTTCTTTAATGATCCTAGCGGAGCCTTCCGATATTCCCTGTCGGCTGCCGCCAATTACGATCGACGTCTTGGTGACGGCCTTTATCTGAATACAGCTGCCAGCGTCTCGATTCTCGAAACGGTTTCCGGGGTCAGGCAGCCATCGAACAGTAACTTGCCGCATGTGCGTACCGATGTCGCCAAGTATCTCGGTGAGAGCCGTTTTGCGTTGAACCGGCTGTTGATCAATAAATACGCCAATCCGGCCGAGCGTTGGTATGTCCGCGGTTCCGTCGGTCTGTACGAAGACATGTTTCGTGGTGCGGGCGGTCAAGTCTTGTATCTGCCCCAAAGCAGCAAATGGGCTGCTGATCTGTCGGTCGACGCGTTACAACAGCGTGGCTATAAGCGCTTGTTCGACAGTCTTGACTATAAGACCGTCACTGCAATTGCCTCTCTGCACTATCAGTTTGCCCGGGGCATTACAGTTACCGCCCGGGCTGGGCGTTTCCTTGCCCGTGACGAGGGGGTACGCATCGAGTTCAAACGTCGCTTCCAGTCCGGCATCGAGGTCGGTGCATGGTACTCACATACCAACGGCAATGATATTACCTCGCCGGGAACGCCGAGCAAGCCCTACCAGGATCGCGGCGTGTTCCTCTCAATTCCGCTCCGCACTATGCTGCCGCTCGATTCGCAGAATTCAATCGGCTTTTCACTCTCTCCATGGACGCGGGACATCGGACAGATGGTCGCGTCACCCGGCGATCTCTACGATATGGTTGAGAAGCCGCGGCGCGACATGAATTCCTACGACGGACTTGGCAACTTTGCCGAACGGCCCGATGAACAGCAATTGCTGGCAGTGAGCCCACCGGATACACCATTCGAAAATCCGCTACCGATGGTGCGTGAGCGCATCGACCAGTCGCTGAATGTCGTGCCGGCGCGTGAGCAATGGCTGCGCCCCGCTACCCTGGCAGTCGGCGCAGTGCTCGTCTCTTCGCTGGCTGACAAGCCGGTCGATCGCCAGATGAAGAAGTATCAGGACAAGAAGGTCATCAGCGGACTTAATACCTATGGCAACGCCCTGCCTTACGCGCTGGTCGGTGCAGCAGGCGCCGCGTTTGCACTGGGCGACAAGCGTATGAGCAATACCGGTTTGATTTCCCTGCAGTCGATCGGTATCGCTACCGGATTTACTTTGGTGGGCAAATACGCCGTAGGCCGTGCCAGACCTGATGAAGAGCGCGGTCCGTGGTCGCGTGTCGGTGACAGCTCTTCACGCTCTGATGCATCCTTCCCGTCCGGGCATGCAACGGTGTCATTCGCAGCAATCACGCCGTTTGCCAAAGAATACGATGCGCCATGGTTGTATGGTGTGGCCGCGCTGGGGTCAGCAGGCCGAGTGGCAGGCCGCAAGCACTGGGTATCCGATACCGTTGCAGGTGGAGTGATCGGCTATGCAGTGGGCAGTTGGCTATGGCACGCGCAACGTGAGCAGGGCAGCGGCGGGTTAGCGATTGTTCCGGGACCTAAGTCTGTCAGCGTATCGTGGCAAAAAAATTATTGATGGCGGCTTCCGCCGCAACCGAATAACACTATTTATCTTTAAAAGACCAGCATGAAAAAGCCTAGTCCGAAAGCAAAGCCGATTTTGACGCAAGTCATCTTCTCAGCGTGCATGTTGAGTGCGTTGACGTCTACCGCCTTGGCGCAAAGTGCATCGCCGGAGCGTGAGGACGATGACTACGCCACCGCCGCCGTATTACCTGGGGCGGAGACCCCGCAACTGCCAACCATCACCAACGGTCGTTCGCAGCTGCCGCAACCTGGCCAATCACAGTCGTCGCAATCACAGTTGTCTCCGGGACAGTCACAGTTTCCATACGAGTGGCAGCGATCGGCAAATCAGCAAGATTCTCAATTCATGCGTTCTGGTCCACGTCAGCCGCGCAAGCCGGGCGATTTTGAGAAATTCGTCGCCACTGTCATCGACAGCTCCCGTGCGACAGGTAAAAAGCTGACCATTTTTGGCTCCGACCTTTTCGATGGTGTACCGAGCACTTTTTCTCCGGTGACGGCGCCGCAAGTCAACCAAGATTACCTGGTCGGCACTGGCGACGAACTACAAATCCGCGGGTGGGGCATGGTCAATATCGACGTTGCCGCCAAGGTCGACCGCGCTGGCGCGATCTATATCCCGCGAGTGGGTTCTGTCAATGTTGCCGGCGTAAGATATGGCGATCTGCAAGCTTACTTGAAGCGTGCTGTCAGCAAAAACTTCAATAACTTTGACTTGGCCGTAAGTATTTCACAAGTACGACCGGTTCAGATTTATGTCGTTGGCAATGTCGTTCGTCCGGGAACGTACACGCTGAGCGCAATGAGCACGTTGCTTAACGCGCTGTTTACGTCTGGCGGTCCGGACGCTACTGGGTCGATGCGTAATATCGAGGTTAAGCGTGGTGGCAAGGTGGTGACGACGTTCGATATGTACGACATCTTGCTCAGAGGGGACAAATCTCACGACATTCCGCTGCAGGACGGCGACGTCGTGTATGTGCCGCAAGTTGGTTCGATGGTTGCGTTGACTGGCGATGTAAAACGTCCAGCAATTTTCGAAATGAAGGGTCCGTCGTCGATTGCCGACGCTGTGAGCTGGGCCGGTGGTTTCGCCTCTTCAGCCGATGCCAAGCAGGTTATTGTAGAGAAAAACGTCAACAACGATTTTAAAACCGTCGCCACGCTGCATTCTGCGCCGGCCGAGCGAGATCCGGGCCTGGCAGCCTTGCCACTCATGCCAGCCGATGTGATTCGTATCTTTGCACCATCTGCTGTGCCAGTAAAAGCCGCGATCAGCAATGAATACGTACGCGTCTCTGGCGAAGTGAAAGAGAGCGGCGCTTTCCAGATCCGGGAAGGAGAAACCTTGCGCTCCCTCGTGGCTCGTCTGGGGGTGACTGACAAGGCCTATGTCTTTGCGACCGAAGTTACGCGTGAATCTGTACGTCGCATACAGCAGGAACGACTCGATGAAATGTCTAAGCGGTTCATGCGCGACCTAGAAATCGGCTCGTCCCAACAACTGGCCGCCACGTCGGACAAGGACGCGGTGACGCTGATCAATGCGCAACTTGAACGCCAGCGTAGCAATGCTGAGCGCATGGCTGCAGTCAAGTCCAAAGGCCGCATCGTGCTCGAATTGACCGATGGTGACGCCATGATCAAAAACTTGCCAGACCTGGCTCTGCGCGATGGCGACAACATCCACATCCCGCGCCGTCCAGACACGGTGGACGTGATGGGTGCGGTATTCCAGCAAAACTCTTTCATTTATCGTCCTAATCGTACTGTCAGCGACTATGTCAAGCTCGCAGGCGGAGCGAACCAGACTGCGGACACCTCGCAAATGTATATCCTTCGGGCGGACGGGACTACGCATAGCGCCAATGACTCAGGCTGGTTCTCCGGCATCGGCAGCAGCAAGATCAATGCTGGCGATACCATCGTGATTCCGGAAGCGGTCCCGCACACGTCTTGGGCGCAAAGCTTGAAAGAGTGGACCTCGATTTTCTATCAGTTCGGTTTAGGCGCTGCAGGTCTGAAAGTACTGAAAGATTAAAACGGTCGTAGGCCGCTGTTGAATAAGATAACGAAAGTAAATCATGGTTGAAAACGCACATAATCCGGCAGAGCGTCCCCCTGAACATGAAGCTGAGGAAGAGTTTCATCTGTTGGATGGACTGTCGGCGCTGGGGCGTCAAAGAAAAATCCTAATCGGGGTTCCGGTTTTGACTACTGCGATTGCGGTCGCGGTAGCAGTGCTGAGTGCGCCAGTGTTTGTTTCAACAACCGTCATTCTGCCACCACAACAGCAAAGCACGTCTGGAATGACCGCAATGCTGGGTCAGCTGGGGGGACTGGCAGGAGCTGCTGGTGGCTTGGCGGGGTTGAAAAACCCCAACGAAATGTATGTCGGTATGCTTAAAAGTCGCGTGATCGGTGATGCTTTGATCAAGAAATTTGATCTCCAACATCACTACGATCTGGAGACCATGTCCGATACGCGTAAGACACTGCTCCAGAATACCGCAGTGACCAGTGGTAAAGATGGCATGATTACTGTTGTCGTCGAGGATACAGACCCTAAGCTGGCCGCTAATATCGCCAATGCTTACATTGCTGAACTGAGTACACTGACCAAAGATCTGGCCGTTTCAGAGGCTGCCAAGCGTCGGGTCTTCTTTGAAAGACAGCTGAAAGCCACCAAAGATGATCTGGCGACTGCTGAAATTGCATTGCAAAATGTGCAGAAGAAAACAGGCATGCTGCAGCTCGACGGGCAAGTCAAGAGCATCATCGCAAATACGGCCCAATTACAGGCACAGATTGCGGCGCGGGAGGTGCAATTGAGTGCTACCAAAACCTTTGCAACCTCTACTAATCCGCAAGTGTTACGTGCTCAAGAAGAGTTACGCAGCCTGAAAGAGCAGTTGGCAAAACTGCAAACAGGGGGGAAAGCGGCAAGCGGAAATCCAATGATCCCAACCGGGCAAATCCCGGAAGTGGGGGTGGAATACATTCGCCGTGTCCGCGACGTCAAGTATCAAGAAACAATGTTCGAAATGCTGGCACGGCAGTTCGAAGTGGCAAAGGTTGATGAAGCCAAGGATTCGTCCTTAATACAACAGCTTGATACCGCGGAACCTGCTGAAAAGAAAATTCGACCGAAGAGGTTACTGACCATTTTGGGAGGATTGGTAATTGGCAGTGTATTGGGCGTCGTTATTGCGTACTTACGCGATGCTTATGTGAGATCACGTCAGTCCGAAGCTGGGCAAATTCGATGGAAAAAACTCAAAGCATCGTGGAAAAGCTGAGTTTCTATTTTGCGTCAATTAACATTGCGGATGTCAAATAAAGAAATTAATCAGTAATCACACAGGCACTCTATCTCCTGTCTGTCTCAGAAATGGAGTGCGTAAATCCGTGTTGGCCCTCCTTGTTGTGTGGAGTCTTGTACCGACGTACCCGATGCCGGAACCAGATAGTGTCCAAGACTAATAACATAATGAATTCTACAAACCTTCCTGTTCCTCATAAAAACAATTTTGACTTGCTGCGGCTAGTTTTCGCAAGCATGGTCGTTTTTTTTCACATTGGAATACTGTCTCAGTCACCAGTACTTAGCTGGACAATGAATATTTCGGCGACCTTCGCGGTCCAGGCCTTTTTCGTGGTTAGCGGATATCTTGTTACCATGAGTTGCGAAAAATCACGTTCGCTCTTGGAATACGGAAAAAAAAGGCTGTTTCGGATCGCCCCTGCATATGTTTTTGTGGTTGTTGGCGCTGCCATTATTCTGTCGACAATGTCGTCATTAAGTGCTGTAGATTATTTCTCCAATGTAGGGTTCTGGCGTTATATCGGAATGAATTTGGCTCTGGCAAATTTCAGTGCACCTTCGTTGCCTGGTGTATTTGTGCATCAGTATGAGAGTGCTGTAAATGTATCGCTGTGGACAATCAAGATCGAGGTTCTATTTTATGCCTGTGCGCCAGTGATTGTTTGGGCATCGCGGCGAATCGGCTATCGACCAGTATTGGGCATGTTGTTTGTGCTCTCCTCTGCATGGATGTCTGGCTTCTCTTTTTTTGGCGAACATGCAGGGAATGATTTTTATCTACGGCTTGCTAAGCAATTACCAGGTCAACTTGCCTATTTTGTGGGCGGAGCATGGTGTTATTATGCAACTCGTGATGGCGCACGTTTACCGACCTATGCTGCCGTGCTAGCTCTCGTATTTTATGCTTCGACTAACGGATGGCTGTTCCGCCTCGGCGCTCCTCTTGCAGTGGCTGCGATTGTTAGCTGGGCGGCACTGACGCTACCTCGTCTTGGGGACGTTGGAAAGCACGGCGATTTTTCGTTTGGTATTTATCTGTTTCATGTGCCAATTGTGCAAACGGCTATAGCGTTGGGCTATTTCTCCAGTAATCCAGTAGCCACGATGTTGGGAACGATAATGGTTGTATTTTCTGCTGCTGTGTTTTCTTGGAACTTTATAGAAAAGCCTTTCCTTAAACATCGCACCAGTGCGATCACCAAACAACAGGTGATTAATTGTACGCCCTGACTGTTATTGCACTAGTGCTGCAATTGCTGGCGCCTTATATATTCTGGCCCAACCGCTGGAATGTCCCGGCTCACCTGAACTTGGGCTTCTGTGTAACTGCATATATTGTTCCAGGATTGTACACGGATGTCTGGGATATCGTGGACGCGAATACCAATGAACTATATATGTATGTCAATGTCTTTGGTACCATCGCCCTGATTCTGGGTATGGCACTTGGATTCTACTCACCGTGCCACCATTGGCTGCGAAAAAAATTAAATCCGATCTCTCCCGCAAATATCGATTTGAAGGCAGTTACCCGCAGAGTCATAATGCTGGCATGTGTAGCTTCCGTCGGCATATGTCTGGCGTATGCGTTAATGGGTTTTGTACCCATGTTCGCAGCTGATCCGATGAGTGCCAAACAGTTCAAAAACGAATATTTTGAACCATACCAGCGGGCTGCTTATCTGTTTAGATTTAGTTTTGCAGTGATGGTAGGAATGTTGCCGATCGTACTGACTTTGTGGTGGTACTACAAAAAGAGAATTTACATGTGGCTCGCGCTTGCGATGATTTTCTTGCTGATGATTTCATTGGCTCGAGGGGCATCACTGAGCGGCGTTCTTGTGTTTGTGGGCGTTTTGGCCGCCAGAAAGCGTTGGACCGGTATCGCGTTCGCATGTTTTTTAGGCGTGATCTTTCCTATTGGTAGCGCCAGCTACTTGATATTAGGCTTGTTGACCGGCATCGAGCGATTTGGATCTTTCTATTCGCTGGATTCGATAGCTTCGATCATTGGATCGGGAACTCCAGACATCGCAGACCAGATCGAGTTTCTTCAGGGATTTTCCCAATATTCTCCATTTACATACGGAAAAACGATGGTTGGCGGACTGGTCCCAAGCAACTATATGTGGAATCCAAGCGTGTGGACGCTTACTTACAATGACATTGGGGCTGATATTTCGGAAATGGTTACTGGCGGACTGCGCCTCACTACTGCCTTGTGGGGATACGTAAATTTTAGCTGGCTGGGCGTGCTGTTAATTCCGGCCTTGTCTGGCTTTATTACCGGGGTATTCCTACGTGCGCTAAAGGGTATGAATTTCCAAGATTCAATCGTTAGCGCCATTCTCGTCATGATGATATATACAACCGTCGGTAAATTTTTCATCGAATTTTATGTGTTAAGCATACATGCAATTCCTGTCATAGCATCAATTATGTATGTTTGTTTCGGTTTTGGGATGAAAAAAAAGCGGTTCAAGAGTTCCGACCTTCTGTCCCAAAATAAAGTCTAGATTGTATAAAATGTCTTCTGAAATTTATAGCTGTCTTATCATCTCACCAGATTTCTTCGGCTACTCCGAGGAAATCAAGACGGCATTGGCACGACGGGGTATCAATGCCATGCTGGTAGATGACCGTCCTGCGGCTGATACCTTGACCAAAGCGCTGATTAGGATTTCACCTCGCATACTGCGTGGGAAAGCAGAAGCCTATTTTGAGGCTGTCACCGAACGCGCGCGCTCGCACCCGATCACCGACGTCCTGGTGATAAAAGGGCAGGCCTTGTCTTGTGAGGCGATACGTCGGCTGCGCCTCGCATTGCCCGACGCGCGTTTTACGCTTTATTTCTGGGACAGTTATAAAAACATGTCGTCCGATAGTCCTACGAAGGTGGGTTTATTTGATCGGGCTTTTACATTTGACCCGGTAGACGCACAGAATGATGTCAGGCTTAAATATCGCCCGTTATTTTGTCTCGACGAATATTTTCGATTGCCGCCGACGAAGACAGACATCGACCTCTTTTTCTTTGGCACGATCCACTCGGACCGTTATCAGGTTCTGTCACGGATGCAGAGTTCTGTTCCGAATGGCATGACTTTTAAAAAAATTATGTATTTTTCTTCCCGTTTGGTCTATATGGGGCGACGAATTCTGCAACCGGCCTTCTGGACTGCGAAACGAGCTGAATTTATTTTCAAACCGGTATTCAAGGACGAACTAAAAATGCTTCTTGCTCGCAGCCGTATAGTTGTTGATATCGAGCGCCCTATTCAAACCGGCCTCACAATGCGAACGCTGGAAGCTGTAGGGGCACGCAAGAAAATTATTACGACGAACGCGTTTGCCACGAAAACCGATTTTTATCGACCAGAAAACGTGCTGGTCATAGACAGGGAAAATATTAGGATTCCAAGAGAATTCTTGGAGAGCGAATTTTGCGAACTGCCGCAGGAAGTTATCGAAAAATATACGCTCAATGGCTGGCTGGACGAGGTTTTGCCTTTACGTGCCTTAGCTTGATGAGAATTGCTTGCAAAAATGAAAAGAACTGTTTGTCTGATTGTTTCGAGAAATCTTGGGGACGCTGTAATTCAAAGTGCGTTTCTGGAAAAACTCGCTTTAAGTGGATATGCTGAGCATTATGTCGCGTGGGTTCGGCCGCAAGTGGCCTTTTTGTTTGAAAACATTGAGAATTGTCGGGTGGTTTGTTCTCAGTTTCCGGTAGGAACGACAAAAAATTTTGGTTGGAAAAATGCCTATCAATTTATGAAGGCGGTACGGAAATTACGCCGTCTGGGACTGACTACTTCCATGGATCTAATTGGAGATTTTCGTGAACGGTTTTTCGCGCGATTGATTGGCGCACAGAAGCACGAGTATATCGGTTGGCAGGACGGTCACCCATTTAAGCAGATCATTCGTAATCCGTTTGGATCAGGTGTACCCTCAGTTGTCATACCGTCGAGTTGTCCAGGGGTGTATGAATCCTATGGCATGTTTCTCGCTGCACTTACCAAAGGAAATCAAACGAGCATACTCTCCAGTGTTCGAGGGATTTCAGGGGAAAAGCTCAAAATTGGCCTCCATCCATTCGCCTCGAAACGCTGCCGCATGTGGCCGGAAGAAAATTGGCGGGATCTTGCTTTGCAGCTCGTGGATAATGGCCATGATGTTACATTATTTGGCGCAGGATCGGAGCGTCCAACGCTAGAGCGGATTTTTTCCCCAATATTGCCACGTGTGAGAATTTATACTAAATCATTATCTGATTTTACAAATGAAGTTGCTAATCTAGATATTTTCGTCGGTCTCGATAGCTTTGGCGTTCATATGGCTCAACGCCAGGGCGTTAAAAATGTTTTGATCAACGCGGGTAGTGATCCCACGATGTGGCCTCCACCTAACAGTATACTTCTTGCCAAAAGTGGTGGCTGTGAGTATTACCCCTGTAATAATATGACAAAATGCGATGGAACCGATTCAGAATTTATCTGTATTCGCTCTATCGAACCTCAACGCGTCCTGTGCGCATTGTCAAAAAATGTGTCTTCGTAGTATTTTGAAAAATTTATATAATATATTGCAAGAGCAACCGGAATAATATGAGTATTGAAATTATTAAGCATTCTCTTAGCGAGGCGCAGATTGGCCTGGATAACTTGCTGAGAAACGATACCGTTCTGTCTAATCTGGACCGTTCTGCCACTATGTTGGCTGAGTCCTTTAAGAGTGATGGTAAGGCAATGTCTTGCGGCAACGGAGGATCGATGTGCGATGCCATTCATTTCGCAGAAGAGCTCTCTGGCCGCTTCCGTAAAAATCGAAAGGCACTGGCGGCGCTATCAATAAGTGATCCAGCGCATATCACATGTGTAGCCAATGACTATGGATACGATTTCGTTTTCTCGCGGTTCATCGAAGCACATGGCCGTAGCGGAGATTGTCTGATCGCCATTAGCACAAGCGGAACTAGTCCGTCTGTACTCAACGCAGTCGATAGCGCTAAAAGGCTGGGCGTGTTTGTCATCGGTCTGACGGGGCGTGAAGGGAGTCCGCTAGACCAACTCGCCGACATTAGCCTCTGTACGCCCGCTGGGAGTTTCGCAGATCGCGTGCAAGAGCTGCATATCAAAATGTTACACATCATGATCGAGCTCGTTGAGCATAAGCTGAAATTGGCCTGATAGGTGCACGATGTCTCTTCAAGAACTTGAGTTAGGCCTACGCCTGGATACCGCGCGCGTGCTGGTGGTCGGTGATGTGATGCTTGATCGCTATTGGTCAGGTGCCACAGGAAGGATTTCCCCTGAGGCTCCGGTCCAGGTAGTTAATATCGACAAAGATGATCTGCGTCCAGGTGGAGCTGCCAACGTCGCCGTCAATGTTGCCAGTCTTGGTGCCAGCGTTAGGTTACTTGGTGTTGTGGGGAACGACGATGCCGCACGCTTGCTGACTAATTCAGTGGCCGCATTTGGCGTACAAGCCGATTTCGTAGTTTCTTCAAATTGCCCCACAATTACAAAATTGCGGGTGGTTTCGCGCAACCAGCAACTGATGCGGCTTGACTTCGAAAGTTCGCTAGGCAGTGAGGGATGTTTCGATCGTGGCGGTTTGTACGCGAAGTTTATTGATGCCCTGGCAACCGTCGATGCAGTGATTCTCTCTGACTACGGCAAAGGTACCCTGTCATCTATCGAAGACATGATTGCGGAGGCCCGTCGGCAATGTAAGCCGGTAATCGTCGATCCGAAAGGCGTCGACTACTCTCGATATTCCGGCGCGACGTTGATCACTCCTAATATGGCTGAATTCGAAGCGGTGGTAGGCCATTGCGCAGATGAAGGCGAGATCGTTGCGAAAGGGCTGGTTTTGAGAGAAAAGCTTGGCCTCGACGCCTTACTGGTTACGCGTAGCGAGCACGGAATGACGTTGCTGCGCCAAAATGAGCCACCCTTGCATTTGCCCACGGAGGCGCGGGAAGTTTTTGACGTTACTGGCGCTGGCGATACCGTTATCGCGACTTTGGGAACTGCGCTGGCTAGTGGGAAGGATCTGGAACTTTCCTGCAGGCTGGGAAATATGGCGGCCGGAATCGTTGTGGCAAAATTCGGAACTTCCGCCATTACCACGATCGAGCTTGAACATGTGCTTTATGGAGTGGGTGGAGTGGAGCAGCCGATCATGGCGGAAGACGCTCTACTGGCCCGAGTTACTGCCGCCAAGGAAAACGGGAAACGTGTCGTTTTCACCAATGGCTGCTTCGACATATTACATGTCGGCCACACTCGCTATTTGGAGGCCGCACGTCGTTTAGGCGACCTACTAGTGGTCGCTGTGAATACTGATGCCTCTGTAAAACGCCTAAAAGGAAACGCACGACCCATTAATGGGTGTGCCGATCGCATGCATGTGCTGGCGGCATTAAAGAGTGTTGATTGGGTGGTGGAATTTGACGAGGATACGCCAGAGCGAATTATTCGTAAGCTGATACCAGACGTGTTGGTAAAGGGGGGGGATTATCCGGTAGAGGAAATCGTCGGCTACGAGGTTGTTACTGAAGCTGGCGGAGAAGTGATTGCGCTCGATTTTCACGAGGGATACTCGACAACGCGTATTATTGATCGCACGAATATTAAATTTCGAATGGAATAAAATATTTCTTTGGTAAATTAAAATAGTTTCTGTGTGAAACTTAAAATGTTTTTCTTCAAGAAAGCTTGCTTCTGCTGAATCAAGTTGTAAATTTAGAATGGATTGGAAAAAATATGAATGTATTGATATCGGGTGGTGCGGGATTTATCGGTTCGAATTTAGCATTGCATCTGATCGGTCTTGGGCATGAGGTAACGGTTCTAGATACCCTGTCACCCCAGATTCATGGAGATGATCCAACGACGTCGTCGCCTTTGTTCTTGAGTGTTCGTGATAAAGTAAGATTTGTTAAGGGTTCAGTTTGCGACGAGGCGTCCTGGTTGTCGGTACTCCCTGGACAAGATGCAATCGTGCACTTGGCTGCCGAGACGGGAACCGGGCAGTCGATGTATGAGATCAAGAAATACGTTGACGTTAATATCGGTGGCACCGCGTTGATGCTGGATTTGCTTGCCAACACCAAGCATTCTATTAAAAAAGTCGTGGTAGCTTCTTCGCGCTCGATCTATGGTGAAGGAAAATACCGATCGAAAGCGCTTGGAATAGTTTATCCAGGTCAACGGTTGGATAGCGATATGAAAGCAGGACGCTTCGATCCACTATGCAGCGCAACGGGAGACGTGCTGGAATTATTGCCTACCGACGAAGAATCTAAAATCCATCCTTCTTCGGTATATGGTATTACCAAACAAAATCAAGAGCAGATGGTGATGACTGTGTGCGGGTCCCTTGGCATCGGCGCGACCGCGTTGCGCTACCAAAATGTCTATGGCCCTGGTCAGTCGTTAAGCAATCCTTACACTGGCATCTTGTCGATCTTTTCTACGCGAATCAAAAATGGTAATAAAATTGACATTTTCGAGGATGGTAAAGAAAGCCGTGACTTTGTGTTTATCAGTGATGTCGTACAGGCAACAACCGCTGCACTACTCAAAGACGAAGCAAACGGTGAGGTATTCGGTATCGGTTCGGGCGTTGCTACAGATGTTTTAACTGTCGCAAATACCCTCGTGTCGCAATACAACGTTAACGTACCGATCACCGTAACTGGCGCCTATCGTCTGGGCGATATTCGCCATAACTTTGCGGATCTGACAAAGGCTAAAAATTTGCTGGGTTTTGAGCCAAAAATTAACTTCGTCGAAGGCATTAAAAAATTTACCACGTGGGTTAATCAACAAGCGGTACAAAAAGATAGTTATGATCAGAGTATTGAGGAAATGAAATCGCGGGGTCTTTATAAATGAGCGTGAAGCTTGGACTCGTAACGGTCCTGTTCAACAGCGAGTCTGTGCTGCCTGGTTTCTTTGAGAGTCTTGCAATTCAAGAATGTCAGGACTATTGGCTGTTTATACTTGATAATAGCTTGAATGATCAGTCGTATAACGCTGCACGTGAGTTAATCGACGCGCATGGCATGAAGAATGTTACGCTCATCAAAAATAAAGAAAATGTGGGCGTTGCAAAAGGTAATAATCAGGGTACAGAGCTCGCATTGGAGATGGGTTGCGAATACATTGTTCTATTAAATAATGATATAGAATTCGAAAGCCCGAAACTTCTCGCTGAAATGTATTCTATGGCGCAAGCCAGGCAAGAAAAGATGGTGGTACCAAAAATTACTTTCTTCGATTCTGGAAAAATATGGTGTGCCGGCGGTGCCATTATTCCCTGGAAAGGGACAACAATACACCGTGGAGAGGGGATGGATGACGGCTCTGAATTTTCAACTGGTATGCATGTTAATTACGCCCCCACATGTTTTATGTTGATCCATCGATCGGTGTTCGAAAAAATTGGTCTAATGGATGAGAAATATTTTGTCTATCAGGACGATACCGATTTTGTCTGGCGTGCCAATCAAGCAGGGTTCAGTATTTATTATTGGCCTGATGGAACGGTGAAACATAAGGTAAGCAGTAGCACTGGCGGTGCTCTTTCTCCCTTTGCAACCTATTATTGTGAGCGTAACCGAATTTACTTTATTCGAAAGAACTACCGTGGCCTGCAAAAAATTGCTGCATTGTCGTTTTATCTTTTGACTCGTCCACTTAAATATCGATTTTTTACAGGTCGCTTGCGAAAGCATTTTTTCTCTGGCGTGCGTGACGGGTTTAAGATGTGACTGAGCTAGAAATCAAAGTTTCCCGTTTTTTAGTATCGCGATCTCCACGGCTCTGACCAGTGCGCAAGCCGCCACCGACGATTTTTTGATAGTTCGGCTGGCTTGCGCCAAGTCGCACTTTGATTAGCGGGATGACGCGGAAAGCGAGTGCATCGGCTAGTTGCTCTATAGGGGGACGCTTAAAACAGCACCGGTTCGCCTCGTTGAGAAACATCAGTTGTTTCAGGTTGCATTAGGCGGCTGTGAGGTGGCCTACTAAAGCGGAGTGCGCAATGCCCATATATCGCTTCGTAGTTAGTCATCTGTGCCGTGCGTCTCGGCCCAATATGCATCCATCTCGTCCTGATTAAAAATGTGCGTCGGACGGTCAAGCGGTCTCCTCTGACTTTCTAAAGTCCCGATTTCGTCGCACTTGTTGCGCTGGAGCGCTATCTACACAAGCAGCATCGATGCTCTGACCGCCACGTGTCTCGCATCATGTCGACGATAGCTCGAAGGCCACGTGCCTGGTCAAGCCGATTAGTTCAGCACCGGTCTATCAGGCGGCCCGGCATTCATCCGCTACCAATAGTCTGGGCCGGGACTTTATTTTTCGCGAGTTCGCCGCGGAGTCGGCTGACGCGGTGATTTTACGGAGCCAGTTCGGTGTGAAGTAAATTTCTGGCGGAATGCTTTTAAAGTGAACCAAGGATGAATAGCCGTCTCTGAACTGTGCTGCGAGCACTGATTCAACAACTCCACGTTGGACAAATTTGGCTCCCGGCTTGCCCGCTTAGGTGCCTTGCTGAGGACCTGAATGATGGTGCGTGACGCAAAAATCACCATCTGAAGGACGTATGCCGGAGGGCGCCAAGGACTTAATACGCGCCTTCTTTGACCAGTAGTACCTTCACCGTGCGGATTAAAATAACGATATCGGTAAATAGTGACCAGTTCTTGACGTACCAGGCATCTAGATTTACACGTGTTTCGTAGCTGACATCGTTTCGACCGCTTGTTTGCCAGAGTCCGGTAATGCCTGGCCGCGCTTCCAGGTAGTAACCAACCTGTTCCCCATAACGTTCAAGTTCTGCACGAATTACCGGACGTGGGCCAACCAAGCTCATCTGGCCTTTCAACACGTTCCATAACTGTGGCAGCTCGTCCAAGCTGGTCTTGCGCAGGAAACGGCCAATCTTGGTGACCCGTGGATCATTCTTGAGTTTGAAGTCGCGTTCCCATTCTTCACGAGCTGCGGCGTCATTTTCCAGCAATTCCTTAAGCAGCACGTCGGCATTGACGGCCATCGTACGGAATTTGTAACAGGGGAATGGCACACCATTCTGACCTATACGCATGTGACCAAAGAACACGCCACCTCCTCCGCCCAGTTTTACCTGGATCGCTACCCAAAGGAAAAGTGGAGAGGTCAGTGCGAGTAACAGCGCTGAACAGAACACGTCGAACGCCCGTTTGAGCATCTGTGGCCCGCGCTGTGCGAGGTTGTTCCGCATACCCAGCACCATGACGTCATGGGCGAAAAAATGATTGATCGACATGCCATGCAGCGGAAGACCACGTAGTGAGGGGACGATCTGCAGATTGGTGCAATCGCGGCTCAGTTGCTGAATCAGCATTTGCGAGGACTCCATGCCGCCTTGGTCCAGTGCAAGCACGACATGAGGAGAGCCAAGTTGTTTGAGGGTAATTGCGGTTTGCGCGCCCAAATGTAGACACGGTACCGATCGCCCGCGGCGGTCGTGATACTGAACAGAGGTGGTTGTGCTGCCTGGCAAGTCGAGGAAGGCAATTAGATGGTAACCCATCAAGCGTTCTGCTTCGAAAACGCGCGCGGTTTCTCTTGCATTGGCGCCGGTGCCCACAATGACCATTGGTCTGCTCCAGCTGCCGTGTCTCAGCATGCTGAACTTGAGCAGCGCCCGCAGCGTCAGCAGCAACGCCGGCGCCGAGATCCACTGGACGAGCGGTAACAAGCGAGGCATCTCCCAGCCGCTGAAAAATGCCAGCGCCACCTGGGCGAAGAATAAGCCACCGCATGCATGTAACATTTCGCGTACCTCGCGGGCGTACGGCTTGCGCTTGCTATAGTGACCTTGGTTCCAGAACAGTACCAGAGCTACCGGTGTCAACATCAACGACGACAACACTCCACCGGCTTTGCCAGCACCAGCAACTCCGCTCGCCATCAGCAATCCATGGCCCAAGGCAACGGCCAGCAACAGTGCCAGCAAGTCGCTGGTCAGTAATAAGCTACGTTCGGCAACTTTACTGGCATGCCAAGCTTTGTTTGGCAGGAGAAATGCGTCTATCGGTTTCATGCGTCGCTACTCCTTGCGGAAAGAAAATTGACGCAGAAATCGGTATCATAAACGCGTCTTGCATGCGGCAGGCTACGACGGCTTGCGCCGTTGGAGTGTGAAATCACGGTGTCAAATGCGACCAGACGATCGCTTCGGTTTGTTGTGGAAAAAAGAAATCTTAAACGTTAAAACATTGTACCGATCAGGGTCAAACTCTGCAATTTCGCTCATGTAACATTCTAAATTCGTCAAGTGAGCGATGTTGCGGAGCAACATGATACCGTTAGCGAGAAAACGTAGCGAATAAAAAGCAGGCAAATAAAACAACTCCGGTGATACTAAGGAGTAATACCGCGCCGGCAGCGCAGTCTTTAGCTAACCCGATCGCGGGGTGAGGTTCGGGATGCAAATGATCGAGCGCATGCTCGAGTGCGCTATTAAATAACTCCGCGGCAAGTACCAAGCCGCAGTTGAGCAATAGTAAGGCCCACCAAACGGGAGCGGGTCGGAGCCAGAGCAGTGTCAGTATTACACCTAAGGTAGCGACGGTTTGTTGCCGCATACTCATTTCAGCGCGCCATGCGCTGCTGATGCCGTGCCACGCAAACCCTAGGCGCCTGTGGAAGGGCTGGTTCTTCATGGGGAAAGCAGAGAAACAGCGGCCGGCCCGTAGGCCTGCCGCTGTACGCTGGCATTACCGTCGATCCTTCAGGACGGTAGCGACAGGGGACAAATTAATGATGGCTGGTAGCGTGGTGGGTGGTGCCCGAATTCGAATCCGAAGCAGCAGCAGCCACAGCAGCAACAGCAGCACCGATAGCAACCAGGGCACCGGTGCTCAGGCCAGCGGTGCCGGCTGCGCCAGCAGCAGCTGGTGCTGGTGCAGGAGCTGGTGCTTCAGGAGCGGTTTGAGCGAAAGCTTGACCGGCGGCGAATGCCAGAACTGCGGCAGTGATAGCGATTTTTTTCATGAGGGTCCTCAAAGTGGAGTAAAGAGACGTCTTGACTACAGCAGGCATTGTACCGGCTTTTACTAATCAATCAATTGGAACAATAGAATAATTTCTAATGTGCAATTTTTTTCGCGCATCTGCCGGCGTATTTCTTACTGAGAGTCATCTTCCTGTGACAAGGTTGGCAACGCCAGGTTGAACCGTTGTCATTCGACATGGTAACACCTGGCAAGCGCGCACCATAGGACTGGCGTGCTGCAATGCAACCTATTTCTTCTTAAGGCAGCTCATCCGGCGCCGGCATGATGCGCACGCCATGCAGATCTGCGCGGTTTGCAGGACCGCCGACGCCGCCCGCGTCGCCGTACGAGGTATTACTTTTCAGGTAGCTCATATTATAAAAGTCTTGCAAGGTGAGGCGGTAACGGCCCGGTTTCAGCGAGGCGCGCAGTGGCGTCGAGTACGATGGTCCTGCGCTTTCGGGCGAGTGTGGCATTTGCACCACGCCGGCAGCGACTTGCCGGCCCGCTTCATCGCTGACCGCCATCCACTTCACGCCACCAGTGATGCCCAGGTTGACCTGGTGCGCGGTGTTTCGATACAGCAGTTGCAGCACATACTTGCCGCCGCGCATGATGTCGACGTCGCGCACGGTAAAAGTGTCTTGCGGCGCGCCCCAGTGCGCAATGCGGCCCCCATCGACTGCCGGACGCGATTGCACCCGGGCGTCGTCTACGGCAATGGTCTGGCCGGCCTGCACGCAGACGGGCGCACTGTGATGGCTGCGGTTACCGGAACTGGCGTACATGGCTTCCACCGCGTAGCAGGCATTGCCTGCCGTACCGGGCGCGCGGTCGGTCCAGGTGCTGGCCGTCAATCCCGTTGCGACCGGCTGGCCGTTGCGATAGACGTTGTACACCACACCCTGGGCATTGCCAGGATAGGCGATCTGCACGGTCGTGGCGCCGGTGACTGGGCCGGCAGCCAGCGTGGCGCGCGGCTCGAACGGCGCGTACAAGGCGGGATCGACGTGGAGCGGTGTGCCATCGACGCGGCGGATGGCCTGCTGGCCGGGCAGGAGCTGGCCCAGGCGCACTTCGATGTGGTTGTCGTCGGACAGTGCCGACCAGTCCAGCGTCGCGCCGGTGCGCTTGCCATTGACGGTAATGCTGTCGATCGCATAATAGCCTTGGCGGTCGGCCGGTGCCGCTGCCGGCAGCCGCAACTGCACCTGCAGGCGCTTGCCGCGCAGCTGCAGATTGTTCAGGGTGACGGCGTCGCTGGCGCCGAACGCTTCGCGCCGTAACTTCGCGGTGACGAACGGATGCAGCACGATGCCGGTGTCGGTGGTGCGCACGCCGAAAATCTCGCCCACTACCATGCCCAGGTAACCGCCGATCGACCACAGCATCTGACGCGAATTGACCACCGGACCGCTGAGGTCGGCTTTTGCCTGTTTATCGGTCAGCAGCGGCTGGCCCGACAGCCATTCGAAGTTCTCCATGTTCGACAGGTTCAGGGCGGCGCCGCGCAGCAGTGTGTCGTAGGCGGCGTCGGCCACGGCCACGTTGCCCGTCATGGCCGCTGCACGCAGGCCGTGGGCCGTGACGAATGGCCACATGGCGCGGTTGTGGTACACCGCCACCCCCTGTTGCTGCGGGAAGATCACGGGCGCGCCCAGCGGACCGTGCGGATAGTGGGCCAGGATGCTCTGCGCCTGCGCGGTGTCGGCGATGCCGTGAATGATGGCCAGCGACTGGCCCAGCCAGTCGTACTTGTATAGCGCCGCGCCATCGAAGTGGCCGGCCGTCAGGCTGCTGTACATGCCGGTGTCGGCCTGCCAGAAGCGACGGTTGATGGCAAGTTTCAGTGCTGCCGCCCAGCCGTCGTAGCGGCGCGCCAGCGCCGCGTCGCCCTGTTCGCGGGCCAGCCTGGCGGCCAGCGTCAGCGCCTGGTAATGGGCGACGTTGGTCGACAGCGCTTTCGACGTCGCCATGCTGGCCAGGTCATCGGGTATCCAGGCGGCGTAGCTTTGTTCGCGCCAGTCGAGGAACGATTGCTCGCCCGTGTACAAGCCGTCGCCTGTGTCGTAGGCGGCCAGGCGGTCGTTCTCGATGGTGTTGCGCAAGGCCTTGAGGGCGGTGACGGCAAACGCCTGGCGCTCGGCGGGCGGCAGCGCCTTCAGTGCTTCGTCGGCGCCGAATGCCCAGCTCATGCGGTCGGTACTGACCGGCCAGCTGCCGCCGCTGCCCGTGTCCTGGACGATCTGCAGCCCGTCGGCACTGCCCGCCACCTGCGCCCCGGGCGTCACACCGGCGCGCCAGCCCGCCAGCTTGAAGGTGAGCGAGTTGCGTACCCGTTGCGGATCGAGCATGGCCAGCGACAGCGCCGCGGCATAGGACAGGTCGCGCGTCCACACGTAGTGCCACAGCTCGCCCGTCTTGAAGCAATCGCAGGCAATCGGCTTGCCGCCGTTGTAGCTGCCGTCCTGGATCTGGCTGACGGCGTCGCGCCGCATTTCCGCGCCAGCCAGGGCAAACAGGGCGTCGAACGCCAGGCTGCCGCTGCGGACGGTGGGTAATTGCGCAGTTTCCTCGTAGCTGGTTTCCTGCTTGCCATCAAGGTGCTGACCCTGGCGCACGGGCTGGGTCGTGATCTGGGTGTAGTGGCGCAACAGCGCGTGCACGTCGGGCGTGCTCACGCGCACGGTGTGCGCTTGCCCGTGCGGGGCAGGGTACACCACGCTGGTGCTGGCGGGGCTGGCAGCGGCCGCCAGGGGCATGGCGAGCGCCACGCACAAGGCCGGTGCCGGCAATCGGTGCAAAGTCATGAGGTCCTCGTCTTCGTTCGTAGTCGTACTACACGGCGCTCGCATCAGGCGATGAAGCGCCGCAACTTTACTGAGCGTTTTGGCATGTGGTTTCAGAAATTGCGCATTTTCAAGCGAAAAACTGTAGTTCTGCTACAACCACTTGCCACATTTATTGTAGCTGAAATACAACGAGAATCGCTTCCTTCCCGGGGAGGCGCAGTATTGCGTCACTATGAATCTGTAAGTGGCACGAAGTTCAATTGACACTGAATCTAGTTTTAATACAAAATTCTTTCTGGAACGTCTATAGAACGTTATTTTTCTGCTTCCTCGTGTAGTCGCCACCCAAGTGCGCCATGACCACGGGGAAATTACTAGTGTCGTACAGAGGGGACATCAATGAGTATCTTTGCCAACAAGCGCAGCCCTGCTGCGTTCCAACTCAACCCGGTCGCTGCAGGGTGCGCGCTGTTTGTCGCCGCCTTCGCCATGCCCGTCATGGCGCAGAGCACTGCGCCCGAATACGTTGCCGATGCGCAGGCGCCTGTTGCATCGGTGGTGGTGTCGGGCATCCGTCGCGGTATCGAGGACGCAATCTCGGTCAAAAAAGATTCCAATTCCATCGTCGAGGCGATTTCCGCTGAAGATATCGGCAAGCTGCCGGACGTCAGCATCGCCGAGTCGATCTCGCGCCTGCCGGGCCTGGCCGCCCAGCGCGTGGCCGGTCGTGCCCAGGTGATCAGCGTGCGCGGCCTGTCGCCGGACTTTTCCACCACCTTGCTCAACGGCCGCGAGCAAGTCTCGACCGGCGACAACCGCAGTGTCGAATTCGACCAATACCCGTCGGAGCTGATCTCGGGCGTGACCGTGTATAAAACCCCGGACGCCGGCCTGGTCGGCCAGGGCCTGTCGGGCACCATCGACATGCAGAGCGCGCGTCCGCTGGCGTTCTCCGGCCGCACCGTGGCGCTCAATGCCCGCGGCGAAAAAAATTCGCTCGGCAAGATCGGCAACGCCAAGGATACCGGCAACCGCTTCTCGGCCAGTTACATCGACCAGTTCGCCGACCGCACGATCGGTATCGCACTGGGCTATGCCCACCTGGAAACTCCGCTTCTGACCAACGAAACCGGCCTGTACGAACCATGGAAGCGCGATGCCCGTGCCGGTCTGCCGGCAGGCACGTTCGCCTCGGACGGCATCAAGGCCGTGGCCCGCAGCGGCACCAACCAGCGCGACGGCCTGATGGGCGTGCTGCAGTACCGCCCGAACAAGCAGTGGACCAGCATGATCGACGCTTACGCGTCGCGCTTCAAGGCCGAGGAAACCGCCAACCAGCTCGAGATTTCGCTGTCACAAGGCGAGTCCAACTACAACCCTGTCGTGGTCAACAATGGCACCATCGCCGGCGGCACGCTCAACAATGTGCGTCCGCTGGTGCGCGGCATGTATAACAAGCGCAAGGATGAGATCCGCGCAATCGGCTGGAGCAACGAATACAAGTCCAGCGACTGGACCATCTTCGGCGACCTCAGCTATTCGAAAGCCAAGCGCAACGAGACCGGCCTGGAAAACAATCTGCAATACAGCAATGGCGGCGCCTCGGCCCTGCTGGACAATGTCGCCCTTGGCTACGGCAATGGCGGTTACTCGCGCCTGACGACCGGTCTCGACTACAGCAATTCCAACAACCTGTACGTTGGCAACACCATCTACGGCTCCGGCTACGGCAAGGTGCCGCGCGTCGAAGACGAATTGAAAGGCGCCAAGCTGACCGCCAATGTGCGCGCAGCAGGCGCGCTGGAAAAAGCGTTCTCGAGCTTCGACTTCGGCGTCAATTACGCCGACCGCAGCAAGAGCAAGCGTCAGGCCGAAGGCGCGATCAACCTGGTCGGCGGGCCGGTCGCCGTTCCGGGCAACCTGCAATACGGTGCAGCCGATCTGGGCTTTGCCGGCGCCGGTTCGATCCCGACCTGGAATGTGCCCGGCTTCGTCAGCCAGTACATGTCGTTCCTGCCCAGCGAAGACCTGACCTACCTGATCCCGAAAGCGTGGACCGTCAACGAAAAAGTCATCACGAGCTTCGCCAAGGCCAATATCGACACCGAACTGTCGCCAGCGGTCAGCCTGCGCGGTAACATCGGCGTGCAGATGCAGAACACCAAGCAGTCGTCGGACTCGCGCTACCTCGACAACAGCAAGCCGGTCGGCAGCCAGATCCAGCCCATCCACGATGGCAAGAGCTACACCGACATCCTGCCTAGCATGAACCTGGCGTTCGGCTTCGATAACCAGCAGACCGTGCGCCTGGCACTGGCCAAGCAACTGGCGCGTCCGCGCGTAGACCAGCTGCGTTCGGCACGTGAAATCAACGTCGACCTGACCAAGGGCGAACCGAACGGCAGCGGCGGTAACGCACAACTCGACCCATGGCGCGCCAAGGCGTTCGATATTTCGTACGAGAAGTACTTCGACAAGAAAGCCTATTTTGCTGCAGCAGCCTTCTTCAAGAAGCTTGATACGTATATCTTTACGCAGACCCGTCGCACCGATTTCTCGACCTACTTCCCGGCCGACTTCCTGATGACCAATGGCCAGCCACTGCGCTCGACCACCGGTGACTTCAGCGCTGCCTACAACGGCAAGGGCGGCATCCTGAAAGGTGTGGAACTGTCCGGTTCGTTGCCGCTGAATATGCTGACCAAGACCCTGGACGGCTTTGGCGTCTCCGCCAGCGCCACCTACACCGACAGCAAGATCACGATCGAGGATCCGAGCGGCAGCATCGGCAACAATATTCCGCTGCCTGGCCTGTCCAAGCGCACGACCAACCTGACCGCATACTACGAGAAAGACGGTTTTGAGACCCGTGTCAGCCAGCGTCGTCGCTCCGATTTCGTCGGCGAGATCGGCAACTTCTCCAACGACCGGGCGCTGCGCTACGTGGTCGGCGAGAACATCATCGACCTGCAGGTCGGCTACACCTTCAACACCGGCGCCATGAAAGGTGTGGGCCTGGTGCTGCAAGTGAACAATCTGCGTAACGCCGCCTACGAAACCTACAACGGCGACCGTGCCCAGCAGCTGGAATATGCAAAATACGGCCGTACCGTGATCGCGGGCATGAACTACAAGTTCTAAGTCCTCCCTGTTTTAAACTGCTCTCTCCGCAGTGTATTTGGGCCTCTGCCGGGAAACCGGCGGAGGTTTTTTTACAAAAATTTAGCAGTATATCGTTCTCTGGACGCGGGTCACAATTTCAGCACATTCCCGTTCTGACTTTCTCTACCTCAGTGAACTCGCACCGGCCGCGCCGATGCCCACCGATGAGCAGGATCGTGCGCGCGCGTCAGCCACGCGGTAGGACATTACATTTTCCGACTTTGCTTTAGCAGGCGTACGCGATAAAAATCGTAGAAACATCGCGAACCCAATAGGACAACGTGCGCCGCTGCTACTAACGGAAAAATCAGTCGGCCACGCAGGCTCTTATCCCAACGATGGTAGGTGAAGGCCTGCAGCCCTACCACCAATCGGCGCCAGAAAGGCATTGTACGCATTGCAAACTTTTGGGCCTCGTATCCGCTTTTTCTTAGTTTCGGAATATTCTCTTCTACAAAGCACGTGTTCGAGCCGTGTACCCGGTATTGCGCCACAGGTTCGTTCAGGTAACGTAGCGTACCTTTGGTGCTGAGTTGGTAATACAGCTGCATATCTTCGCAAAAAATATCGAGATTCAGCACCGAGTCGGAATCAGGATTGATGACTGCCTCCCTGCGACAAAGCAGGACCGAGCCATAAACGTTCCAGCGGAAAATCAGTTCCCAGGGCAGGGTTCGGACATCTGCCAACGCCGCACGCGAGCTCGGCCTTCCAAGCTCTGCAATCGCGCTCGTTCCGGTAACCCTGCTCTCGCCATCAATCGGGATGGCGTCGCCGAATACGGCCATCACGCCAGGCTGCCGCAGTAACGCCATGCGCTTGGCGATCGAGTCGTGCAGCAGAACGTCATCGCTGGCAACGACTGCAATTGCTGAGCCTGTACTTCTGCGCAACAGGCGATCGAACGTGGTGGTAATGCCCGCGTTGGACTGACGATCGAATTCAATGCGCGCGAAACGATGGCCGTGCTTTTCTTTCCAAGCAGTGGCCAGTGAGAAGCCGTCATCCGATGATCCATCGTCAATCAGGATAAGTTCGATATTTTCGGCGCCCTGCATCAGAATGCTATCAAGGCATTCTTCGATGTAGCGGGCGTGATTATACAAAGGGATGAGTACGGAGACTAAGGCGCGGGTGTCGTCGTATCGGTTACGCATGCGATGTTTCCATTCTTTTCATTTCATTTTTGACCAGTATCGCCATGATTGCCCAATAAGCGAGATAATTACATGCGTAAGCCATTGCCACGCCCTGTATGCCGTAGCGCGAAGTAAACGCTACTGTAAGCAGATAAAAAGATATTGAGAATGCAATTTCAGTAATCACGAAAATACGCACCATGGCTCTTCCCAACAGGATGTAGCTGAGTATCCATGAACCGATCTTTAGAATATCGCCGGTCGATTGCCAGAAAAAAAGATCGCGCATGGGCGCGAATGCACTGGAAAACAGCCGGGCGGTAATGAAGTCTCGCAGCAGATACATCACCACAGCGGCGACTATGACTATGGGCAGGACTACACTATAGACTTTGATGATTTCTGCTTTTAACTCGAGCCGCGATTTGATCTCTGCTATGCGAGGTAAATAGTACATCGACAATGTCAGTGTGACCAACATCAGGTAAATTTCGCTGATCTTCCAGGAAGCTTGCCAGTAACCGGCTGCGTCCAATCCCAGCGTCGCCGACAAGTGGTTACGAATGAACATATAGGATAGCGGCGCCATCAATGCAGACGTCAGACCCATCAACCCGAAGCCGGACAGTTCGCGGACCGTGCTACGTTCTACTTTGCCCCATAAAAACGCCGCCTTGAACCACGCACGCCTTGAAACAAGCGCTGCAGTGGCAAGCAATGCGGCAGCCGGACTGATGGCGATTGCCAGCAGGGCGCCATATAACCCTCCCAGATAAGTGAGCGTTCCCACGACGATCAGGCTGAGCAGGCTACCGATGATGTTGGCGCTGACATAAATAGAGACTTCCTTTTTACCGTTGATGATTGCCAGCAAAAGATTGTTGACGGCGATTGCCGGCAGGGCTAAACCGAGTCCGATGAATACAGTGCCCATATCGGCGCGCTCCAGCAGGCGACCGGAGAACCACTGATGGCCAATGATGAAGGTAAGGCTGGCCAGTAATGTCGCCGACAACGTTAGCTTGATCGCCGTCTGCCAAAGGATGTGCTGCTGCTTGACATCATCGAAATGCTGGGCCGTCCCCTTGGTAATGCCTGGTCCCAAGACGCCGCCGCCCACACTGAGCGCGACTGCCAGCGCGTTCTGAAACTGTCCGATCATTGCATAGCCGGCGGGTCCCACATACACGGCCAGCACCTTGTTGAGGATCATCGCCGAGCCGACTTTTACCGCAACTGCGATACCATTTAAAAAGCTCGATTTAATTAGGCTCATTGCCGCGCCGTACGTAATAAGGTATTAGAGATGTAATGAGCATTCGAACGCCAAAAGAGATTATTAATATTCATGCCATTACGCCGTTATCTTATTCAAACAGGGCAGGAGCGCAGAAATACCGGATTTTGTGATTTAGCAAGTGCTGCTCGGCACATGCAGAAATCTGTGAGGCAAGATTTTAACATTGTTTGTTGGTTCACCCTGTCGCCTCTGGTACCAATGAGGGCGGTGCGGCGCGCTTAATGAGTACTGCCGAGCACGCGGTCAGAGAGGTGCAGATGGATCGCGCGGTGCAGCTGAAAAAGCCGCTGTTCGCATAGGGAACCGCGAAAAACCTACTGCGCGACCCGCTTTCGCCTCTCCGGTGCTCAGCGTACCTCCGTACGCTTGCGCTACGCAACATGATATTGGGCCGCTCGCGACGATTTTTCGAGGTCCCGTGGGGGGGGGCAGGCCAGCGGTTGCTACCGGCCAGCCTACGATGATGTAATGCTAGAGCGTGATGGCGATTTGGCGCGACGTGGCTGTGTCGACCGGCAAGGTCAAGGTCAGCAGCTTGCTGGTGGCATTCCATTTAAAGGCAAGCGGTTGCTCGCCTACCTTCACGGTCGCGGGCTTGCTGGCCACGTTATGCACGCTGACATCGAACCCGCGCGCTACGCCCGCTTGCTGCCTGCCCCTTTCCGTGTCGATGCGCAAGGTCAGCGTGCGGCCTTTCAGCGTACTGGCAAACCGCAGCAATTCATACTTGCCCTGCTCATAGGCCTGCGCGGTCACGCCGTCGTCGTCGTACAGCTGGCCGCTGCCGGCGGTGACCGAGGCGTCGTGGTAGTAGTGCAGGGCGATGCGGCGGGTGCTGTAGTCGCGCGTGGTGGGCACCACGGCCGTCATCGGGATGAAGGCGCCGGCGCGCACGTAGACCGGGAGATGGTCGGGGCGCAGGGCCACGGTCTCGCTGGCGCCGCCCGCATGGCGTTCGCCCGTGTAAAAGTCGAACCAGGCGGCGGTGGCCGGGAAGTACACCTGCGCCGTGGTGGCGCCCTTGGTCAGCACTGGCGTCACCAGCAGGTCGTGGCCCCACAGGTAAGTGGACGACATCGCCTGCGCTTTCGGGTTGTGCGGCTCCTCGTACACGATCGGGCGCATGAGCGGCATGCCCAGCTGGTTGTTCTCGAAGCCGAGCGTGTAGTTATACGGCAGCAGCGCATAGCGCAGGCGGATCGCCTGGCGCGCCAGGGCGCGGGTGGCGGCGTTGCGGTACACGGGTTCGGACGGCACTTCCTCCTGCGCGTGCGGGCGGAATACGGGCTGGAACACGCCGTACTGCAGCCAGCGCGCATACAGCTCGTCGTCCTCGACCGGGTTGGCGAAGCCGCCCAGGTCCGAGTGCATATAGCCGGCGCCCTGCATGCCCATCTGCAGCGCGATTTCCGGCTGCGACTGCAGACCGCCCCAGCTGCGGTCGACATCGCCCGACCACGGGATGATGCCGTAGCGCTGGGTGCCCGAGTAACCGGCGCGCATCAGGATGAACGGGCGTTCGGTCGGAAAGTCCTTCTGGTAGCCCTCTGCCACCAGGCGCGCCCACTGGTGGCCGTAGATGTTGTGCACTTCGTCGGCGCTGCCGGTAGCGTGGCGCATGGCGGTGGGGTGCAGTTCCGGTTCGCCGAGGTCGCCCCACACGCCTTTCACGCCCTGCTGGCGCAAGCCCTTGTAGATATTCCACAGCCAGTCGCGGCCCGGCGCGCCGAAGATGTCGATCAGGCCCGTGTGGCCGAAGAAGAAATCGTAGGACAGTGCCTTGCCGTCCGGCCCCGTGCCGAGGATGTGCTTGTCCAGCGCTTCCTGCCAGCGGCCGGACGTGTTGACGATGAACGGTTCCGAGATCACCACCGTCTGCACGCCCTGCTTCTGGAAGTCGGCAATCATGCCGGTGGGGTTGGGGAAGTTATCCTTGTCCCAGTCCAGGTTGCCCATCGTGCCCTTGACGTCCTTGCCGAACCAGTACAGGTCGAGCACGATGGCGTCGAGCGGGATGTCATCGCGCTTGAATTGATCGACAGTCTTGCGCGCCTCGGCTTCGCTGTGATAACCGAAACGCATGGCAAAGTTGCCGAAGGCCCAGCGCGGCGGCAAGGGCTGGCGGCCGGTCAGGCGCGTGTAGTTGGCGACGATGTCCTGCCAGCTGTCGCCGGCCACCACCTGATACGTTTTGCGCCCGCCGATGGTTTCCCAGGTCAGGCTGTTGTCCTTCTTGCTGTCGAAATCGAGGTAGCCGATCTGGGCATTGTCGAAGTGGAGCGCATACAGCCTGGACGACATGGCGATCGGCATGCCGTAGTTCAGCTGCTTCGAGGTGGCGCCGTAGCCGTAGTCGGCCTTGTTGTACAGGGTGAACCGGTTGCCGCGTCGGTTCATGCCCACGGCGCGGGCGCCGGCGCCATACAGCGCTTCGTCGGCGTCAAGCGCAAATTCGATGGCGTCGAGCTCGCGCGCTTCGCCCTTGTTGATGTCCTTGCTGCCGGTGGCCACATCGTCACGCACCTTCAGGTAGCCGCGCTTTTCCGCCACCAGCGGCTTGCCCTTGTAGCTGTAGCTGAGGCGAAACGGCGACTTGGTGACGGTAACCGCGATGCCGGGCGTGGCGTATTCGATGCGGTCGCCTTTGTCCTGCGCCGTGGCCGGCACGGTGTCCGGCGTCAGCACCACGGCATGCGAGGCCGGATCGGCCGTCTCGCCGGCCGGGATGAACGTGGTTTCCATGATGGCGGCCGAGTAGGGCTTGATCACGTAGCGGCCGTCGCTGGTGCGGATATCGAGCTGGCCGCTGGACGCGACCATCGCTTCGAAGCGGCGTTCGGCAGCAGTGGCCGGGGCCAGCGCCAGCACAGCCAGCGGCAGGCCGGCGGCCAGATGGGGGAGGGAAATGCGTATCATGGTGAGTGGTGTCCCGTCATTTTGTTGTTTGGCTACATTCAACTACAAAAACTGGCAGTAAGCCCCTGTTTTTCGTCATTTTACTAGGGAAAACTTTGTTTGACACCGGTGTGCCAGCATGTTATTTTGCTACAAATTTTAAATATTCGGGACGCGCAGCATGCACGCACACAGCAACAAGCCACTCCTGTCGTTCTGGCAGTTGTGGAATATGAGTTTTGGCTTCTTCGGCATCCAGTTCGGCTTTGCACTACAGAACGCCAACACCAGCCGGATCTTCTCCACCCTCGGCGCCGATCCCGACAATTTATCGCTGTACTGGCTGGCCGCCCCGGTCACCGGGCTGCTGGTGCAGCCGGTGATCGGCTACCTGAGCGACAATACCTGGCACCCGACCTGGGGCCGGCGCCGGCCGTTCTTCTTCATGGGCGCGCTGTTCGCGTCGATCGCGCTGTTCCTGATGCCGCATTCGTCGGCGCTGTGGATGGCGGTGGCCGTGCTGTGGATGCTCGACGGTGCGATCAATGTCTCGATGGAGCCGTTCCGCGCCTTTGTCGGCGACAAGCTGGGCGCGTCGCAGCAGACCGCCGGCTTTGCCATGCAGACCTTCTTCATCGGCTGGGGCGCGGTGATCGCTTCGCTGCTGCCGACCATCTTTGCCGATTACCTGGGCGTGTCCAACGTGGCGGCGCCTGGCGCCATTCCCGATACCGTGCGCTACTCGTTCTATGCCGGCGGCGCGATCTACATGGGCGCCGTGCTGTGGACCGTGCTGACCGCCAAGGAGTTGCCACCGGCCGACATGGCAGCGTTCCGCGCCGAGCAGCGACGCAACAAGGGCCTGCTGCACGCGCTGCGCGAAATCCTGGCCGGCTTTATCGGCATGCCCAAGACCATGGTGCAGCTGGCGGCCGTGCAGTTCTTCACCTGGATCGGCCTGTTCGCGATGTGGATCTATACCAACGTCGCCATCGGCAAAAACGTGTTCGGCACCACCGACGCCCAGTCGGCCGCGTTCCAGGCCGCCGGCAACCACGTGGGCGTGATGTTTGCCGTCTACAGCGGCGTGGCGGCGCTGGCGGCCTTCCTGCTGCCGCTGCTGGCGCGCCACACGAGCCGCAAATTCACCCACACGCTGTGCCTGGCCATCGGCGGTGTCAGCCTGATCAGCCTGTTCGCGGTGCACGATGTCCAGCTGTCCTACCTGCCGATGGTGGGCGTCGGCATCGCCTGGGCCAGCATCCTGACCATGCCGTACGCGATCCTGGCCGGCGCGCTGCCGCCGCAGCGCATGGGTTACTACATGGGCGTGTTCAACTTCTTCATCGTGATTCCGCAGATCGTCAGCGGCCTGCTGCTCGGTTTCGTGACCAAGCACCTGTTCATGGGCGAAGCGGTCAAAACCCTGATGCTGGGCGGCCTGTGCATGCTGGTAGCGGCCGTGTTGACACTGTCCGTTCAAGATAACGCAGCCCCTGAACGTTAATAATGTAATATTGCCCGTGAGATAAGTTCAATTACGGCAGCGCACGGGTCGAGGTATCCGCCGGCACAGGCGGAACGCGATCCCGGCGTCGTCATTCAATCACGCGGAGCGAACATGAGCATTCAAACGATCACCACCCAACCGATTTCCGGCCAGCGCCCCGGCACGTCCGGCCTGCGCAAGAAGGTTACCGTCTTCCAGCAGCCGCACTACCTCGAAAACTTCGTGCAGAGCGTGTTCGATACGCTCGGCGACGTCGCCGGCAAAACGCTGGTGGTCGGCGGCGATGGCCGCTACCACAACCGCGAAGCGATCCAGGTCATCCTGCGCATGGCCGCTGCCCATGGCTACGCCAGGGTGCTGGTGGGGCAGGGCGGCGTGCTGTCCACCCCGGCCGTGAGCTGCGTGATCCGCAAGCATGGCGCGGCCGGCGGCATCGTGCTGTCGGCCAGCCATAATCCCGGCGGCCCGGATGGCGACTTCGGCATCAAGTACAACATCGCCAACGGCGGCCCGGCCCCCGAGTCGATCACCGAAGCGGTCTACGCCCGCACCGAAGCCATTACCGCCTACCGCATCAGCGATGCACCGGCCGTCGATCTGAACGCGCTGGGCACCTCGCGCATCGAGCAGACCGAGATCGTCGTCATCGATTCGGTGGCCGACTACGCGGAACTGATGCAGGAGCTGTTCGACTTCGACGCCATCCGCAAGCTGTTCGGCAGTGGCTTCCGCATGTGCTTTGACGGCATGTCGGCTGTCTCCGGCCCGTACGCCAAGGCCATCATCGAAGGCATGCTGGGCGCGCCGGCCGGCACCGTCATCAACGGCGAACCGCTGGAAGACTTCGGCGGCCTGCACCCGGACCCGAACCCGGTCAACGCCGCCCAGCTGATCGAGATCATGGCGGCCGACGACGCGCCCGATTTCGGCGCCGCTTCCGACGGCGACGGCGACCGCAACATGATCGTCGGCCGCAAGTTCGACGTCACCCCGTCCGACAGCCTGGCCGTGCTCGCTGCCAACGCCACCGTGGCTCCCGGCTACCGCGCCGGCCTGAAAGGCATCGCCCGCTCGATGCCGACCTCGCAGGCGGCGGACCGCGTGGCGGCCGCGCTGGGCATCCCGAGCTTCGAGACCCCGACCGGCTGGAAATTCTTCGGCAACCTGCTCGACGCCGGCCAGGCCACGCTGTGCGGCGAGGAGAGCTACGGCACCGGCTCCGACCATATCCGCGAAAAGGATGGCCTGTGGGCCGTGCTGTTCTGGCTCAACCTGCTGGCCGTCACCGGCAAGTCGGTGCAGCAACTGGTCAGCGAACACTGGGCGCGCTTCGGCCGCAACTACTACTCGCGCCACGATTACGAGGCGGTGGAAACCAAGGGCGCCAATGAACTGATGGATTCGCTGCGCATCAAGCTGGCGACCCTGCAGGGGGCGGACCTCGGCCACTACGTGGTCGATTTTGCCGACGACTTCGAATACACGGACCCGATCGACGGCTCGGTGTCGAAGAAGCAGGGTATCCGCATCGTGATGACCAACGGGTCGCGCATCGTGTTCCGCCTGTCCGGCACCGGTACCGAGGGCGCCACCCTGCGCGTGTATCTGGAGCGCTACGAAGCCGACCCCGAGCTGCACCATCTGCCGACCCAGCAAGCCCTCTCGGCCCTGATCCTGATCGCCGAACAGGTGGCCGGCATCGAAGGCTGGACCGGACGCGCGCGTCCGACCGTCACCACGTAACACACCATAAGGAAGACAGCATGAAATTGACACGGTGGACCGCGATGTCCCTGGCAGCGACGACACTGGCCCTGGCCGCAACCGGCGGCAGCGCCGCAGCCCAGCCCACCGGCGTCAAGAAGAAGGGCCCGCCGCCGCTGGTGGCGGGGGCGCCCGCCAAGGCGGTGCAGCCGTTCGTGTGGGAAAACGCCACCGTGTATTTCGTGCTGACCGACCGCTTTAATAATGCCTTTACCGGCAACGACCTGGCCTACGGCCGCCGCAACGACGCCGCGCCGCTGCGCGGCTTCATGGGCGGCGACCTCGCTGGCCTGATCAACAAGATCAACGACGGCTACTTCGACCAGCTGGGCGTGACCGCGATCTGGCTCACGCCGCCGGTCGAACAGATCCACGCCGGCACCGACGAAGGCACCGGCAAGTCCTACGGTTTCCACGGCTACTGGGCCAAGGATTTCACCACCGTGGACGCCAACCTCGGCACCGAGAACGATTTCCGCAACCTGGTCGAAGCAGCCCATGCGCACGGCATCCGCGTGATCCTCGACGTGGTGATGAACCATACCGGCCCGGTCACCCCGATCGATCCCGTGTGGCCGCAGGACTGGGTGCGCACCGGCCCCACCTGCACCTACAAGGACGCCCGGACCACGATCGACTGCACGCTGGTCGACAACCTGCCCGATATCCGCACCGACAGCAACGCCGAGGTGGAACTGCCGCCGCAGCTGGTGGAAAAATGGCGCCGCGAAGGGCGCTACACCCAGCAGATGCAGGAGCTCGACGAATTTTTCGCCAAAACCGGCTACCCGCGCGCGCCGCGCTACTACCTGATGAAGTGGCACGCGGACTGGATCCGCAAGTTCGGCGTCGACGGCTTCCGCGCCGACACCGTCAAGCACGTGCAACCGCAGGTATGGAAGGAATTGCGCACGGTTGCCGATGCGGCGTACGACGACTGGAAGAAGGCCAACCCGGACAAGAAACTCGGCGACAAGTTCTACATGACGGCCGAGGTCTACAACTACGAGATCGCCCACGGCCAGACCCACGATCTCGGCGGCGGCACTGTCGCCAACTATTACCAGCAGGGCTTCGACAGCCTGATCAACTTCGGCCTGGTGCGCGACGCCAACCAGGATTACGAGGCGCTGTTCTCGCGCTATTCGAAGATGCTGCACGGCGGCGCGTTACAGGGGTACTCGGTGCTGAACTACCTCGATTCGCACGACTTCGATCCGCCGTTCGACGCCGCCCGCAAGCGCCCGTTCGAGAGCGCGACCAAGCTGCTGCTGGCGCCCGGCGCCGCGCAGATCTACTATGGCGACGAAACCGCGCGCCGGCTCGACGCGGCCGGCGCTACCGGCGACGCCAAGCTGCGCTCGTTCATGAACTGGGACGAGCTGGCGAACAACGCGCAGCGCGACGGCTACCAGGTGGCCGACGTGTATGCCCACTGGAGCAAGCTGGGCCAGTTCCGCCGCGCCCACGTGGCGGTGGGCGCCGGCGTGCACCAGCAGCTGCAGGCCAAACCGTATATTTTCAAGCGCACTTACGACCAGAACGGCCTGCGCGACAAGGTGGTGGTGGCGCTCGATCTGCCGACCGACAAGGCCAGCGTCATCAAGGTCTATGGTGTCTTCGCCAACGGCGAGAAGGTGCGCGACTACTACTCGGGCAAGACTGCCGTGGTGCGCGGCGGCAGCGTCAATTTCGGCACCCGCAACCCGATCGTGCTGATCGGGCAGGAGTAGGGGGGCCTAGCGCACCAGCAGCCGGCGCCGCGTCGGCGCCGGCACCGTGGCAGGGTTGCACGGCTGGCGCGGCGCGCGCATGGCAAACGCGTGGTCCACCGCCTGCAGTGCGCCGTCGACGCCGAGCAGCGGCGCATCTTCTGCCATCTGCGTCAGGTCCTGTTCCCGGTGCCAGCGGCCGAAGTCGGCCACTTCCAGCGGCCGCGCGAACAGGTAGCCCTGCGCTTCGTCGCAGCCGGCGTCGCGCAGGAAGGCCAGCGCCGCGCCATTTTCCACGCCCTCGGCCACCACCCGGTGGCCCAGGTCCTGCGACAGCGAAATCATGGCCCGCACCAGGCCTTGCTGGCGCTGGTCGTTTTCGATATCGCGCACGAACGACTGGTCGATCTTGACCACGTCGGCCGGCATGCGCTGCAGGTACGCCAGGCTGCTGTAACCGGTGCCGAAATCGTCGATGGCCAGGTGGATGCCGGCCCTGGCCAGCGTTTCCAGCGTGGCCTGGGCCTTGGCCGGATGCTCCATGATGGCGCTCTCGGTAATCTCGAGCTCCAGGCAGTGGTGCGGCAGGCCGCGCCGGCGCAGACCGTTGACCACGCGGTCGGCAAAATCGGCTTCCAGCAGGTTGGCAGCCGAGACGTTGAGCGACAGCTGCAGCACCAGGCCTCTGTTGCGCCACGCCAGCTGCTGGTCGAGCGCCGTGTCGAGCACCCATGAGGTGGTCGCCTGGGCCAGGCGCGAGCGCTCGACGATGGGCATGAATTCGCCGGGGCCGATGGCGCCCAGCGTCGGGTGGGTCCAGCGCAGCAGCGCCTCGGCGCCCACGCAGGCGCCGCTGGCGATAGCGATACGGGGCTGGAACACCAGGCGCAACTGGCCGCTGCTCTCGAGCGCCGCGCCGAAATCGTTGAGCAGGCTGAAGCGGCGACGGTACATCTGGTCCTCGCCGAACGAGTACAGGGCCACGGCGCAGCCGGATTCGGTGGCGTCCTGCACCGCGCTCTGCGCCCGGCGCAGCACGCTCAGCGCATCGGTACTACTGAGATCGAACGGCACGATCCCGATGGTCGGCGTGGCCACGAAACGGGTTTTGACGGTGGCGATGGCTTGCGCGAGCTTGGTTTCGAGCAGGGGCGTGTACTGCTCGATCGGCATCTGCGAGCTGCTGAGCATGGCGAACTGGGTGGTGGCCACGTGGTAGACCTTGCGGCCCGGGCCCAGTTCGGCGCGGATCCAGCTGGCGGCGTCCGCTACCAGCTCGTCCAGATAGCGCGGGTTCATGGCGCGCACGGCGTGCGCCAGCTGGGCCGGCGTGGCCAGGTTGATCAGGATCGCCACGCGCTGTTCGCCATCCTCGCTCTCGCGCTGCAGGTCCTGGAAGTCTTCGATGAACTGGTTGCGGTTCGGCAGTCCGCTGATCGGATCGACGCGGCCGAGCGCGTGCATGATCTCGATCTGCGACATCACCATGGCCGCCAGGTCGCACAGCATGGTCAGTTCTTCCGGCGCGGTATCGCGCGGCGCGGTGCCCAGCACGCACATGGCGCCCAGGCAGTGGCCGTCGGCGGTGATCAGCGGCGCGCCGGCGTAATAGCGGATGCCGCTGGCGGCCAGCGGGCTGTCGCGGAAATGCGCGTCGTCCTGCAGGTCGGGAATGACCAGCAGCTCGGAGGTATCGGCCACATTGCCGCACGGCGCCTTGATGCGCGGAATCGACCAGTGCTCGACACCGACGCGCGACTTGAACCACTGGCGGTCGCTGTCGGTCAGCGAGACGGCGGCAATCGGCAGGTCGAACAGGCGCGCGGCCATGCGCGTGATGCGGTCGAACGCCTCGCCGGGCGGCGTGTCGAGGATGTTGAGCTTGTGCAGCGCATCGAGGCGCCTGGCTTCATCAGTGTGGCAAGAAATAGACATGGTGATGTTCGTTTTCGTGAGTCCTGCGGGGCAGCGTTGCGCCCTGGGCGGGACTTGCGTTGGCAACGTACTATTCAATGCGGGGGCAAGGCACTGAGGGAGCGCCGGCAAGCGCGCCGGCAGCGGGACAACCGGGTGTCAGTTGTCGGGGAGAGAATACAATCGATTGTAATAACGTGAGTGTTATTGCGCTCCTGAAATTAATAGTACCACGAATAAATTTTTCAGGCGCGCGATTGGCTTGCAAATGTGCACTACCGCACATTTGCGGGCGCGATCATCGGTTTGTCTTGTCAGCTCGTCATGGTTCGACGAACACCACCGCGCTGCGCGGCGGGACCGTGAAGCTGCCGGTGGCAGCGTCGTAGCGGGCGCCGGCGGCAATCCGGCGATCGGCCGCGCCGGCTTGCAGGTGCACCGGGTGCAGTGCATAGCGGCGTCCCTGTTCCTGGGTCACCGTGACCTGTTGTGTCACCTTGTCGGCGTTGATCACGTAGGTGAGGGCGTGGAACCGCGCCCCCGGGTAGCCGGCGCCGTCGAGGTGGCCGACGATCACGGTGGGCACCTGCTGCGGGCCGGTGTTATAGAAACGCAGACGCTGCGCCACGTCCTCCGCCGTGCGCAGGCGGAACAGGGTGCTGCTGGCGCGGATGGCCAGCAGGTCGCGGAAGGCGTCGCGCGACCAGGCGATGTCCTGCGGCGTGGGCTTGATGCGCTGCGCCTGCGCCAGCAGGGGGCGCATCAGCGGGTAGTCCTTGCCGTTGTCTGCCTCGGGCGGCAGGCCGGTGCCGAAATAATTGTCGCGATAGGTCCAGTCGAGGCGATTGAACCAGTCGCCCGATTCGAAGCTGTTGCGGTCGAGCGACTTGGACCGCAGGATGTCGAAGCCGGCATGGAAGTAGGGCACACCCTGGCTGAAGGCATTGATGGCCGCGCCCAGCATCTGCACCTGCGCCCGCTCGGCAGTGGAGGTGTCCAGCGGCAGCTTGAAGACGTTGATGTCGAACAGCGTCTGGTTGTCGTGGTTTTCCACGTAGTTGACGGTCTCGCCCGGTGCGCTGGCATAGCCGGCCGGCTGGTTGCCGCCATACGCCATGTCCTCGAGCCGCTTGACTGGCCCCTGGCGGGTCTGCATCGGGTAGCTGCGCAGCGAGCCGGCCAGGCCCACTCTGACCATGTCGGCGGCGTCCATCAGGTCGTCGCGCGTGCGCGGCGCCGGCGCAGACCGGGCCACGGCATTGGGGTCATACACGAGGCCATTGATCCAGCCCTGCTGGCTGGCGATCTGCGCACTGCCGTCGGCCGCGCCGCCGCCCCGCATGGCGTCGCGCGCACGGTCGCTGAAGGTGCCGATGCCGCTGCCGTTGAGCGAGAGCTGGGATGCCTGCACGAAGCGCGCGCCGTCGGCCACCTCGCCGAAGTTCCAGCCTTCGCCGATCAGGTTGATGTGACGGCCGGTCGCGCGGTTCACGCGCGCCTGCAGCTGCTCCATCGCCGCGCGCGGCTGGTGGCCCATCAGGTCGAAGCGGAACGAATCGATCTTGTAGTGCACCGCCCACAGGGCGGCCGAATCGATCATCAGCTTGGCCATCATCGGGTGTTCGGTGGCGGTGTTGTCGCAGCAGGTCGAGCGCTCGATCGCACCACGCGCGTCGAGCCGGTGGTAATAGCCGGGCACCACGCGGTCCAGCACCGAGCGCGGGTCCTGGCCGGCGACGAAGGTATGGTTGTACACCACGTCCATGCCGACCCGCAGGCCGATCCGGTGCAGCGCCTGCACCATGCGGCGGAACTCGACGATGCGGGCGGCGCCGTCGGCGGCGTCGCGCGCGTAACTGCCTTCCGGCGCGCTGTAGTGGTAAGGGTCGTAGCCCCAGTTATAACAGTCGGTGAATTTCACGGCGCCGATCGCCGCCTGCTGCGCCAGGCCGTCCGGGCGCAGGCCGGGCAGGGCGGCGATGTCCTGCAGCGTCGCCTGGCAGCCCTGTTCCGGTATCGTGGCGATGTCGTACACGGGCAGCAGGTGGATGTCGGTCATGCCGGCGCGGCTGAGCGCGGCCAAATGGCGCATGCCGTTCGAGCCGGTCTCGGTAAACGCCAGGTACTTGCCGCGGTTGGCCGCGCTGACGCTGGCGTCGTTGATCGAAAAGTCGCGCACGTGCAGTTCGTAGATCGCCATGTCCGGCTGCGCCTTTACGCGCTGCGGCACCGGCGTGCTGTCCCAGCCGGGCGGTTTCAGTGCGGCCGCGCCCAGGTCGGCGATGTAGCTGCGGCGCGAATCGGTGGTCAGGCTGACCGAGTACGGATCGGTGACCAGGTTGCGCACCAGGCCGGCGCCGGGCGCCACCACGTCCACCAGGTAGCGGTAATAGCGGCCTGCCTGCGTGCCCGGCAGTTGCGCCGACCAGATGCCGGTGGCGTCGTCGCGGCGCATGGCGGTCAGCGTCGCCGCGGCCGAGGTGCCGCTGGCATAGGTGCACACGGCCACCGCCTGCGCGGTGGGCGCCCACAGCTTGAAGCCGGCGCTGCGCGCGCCGACGGTCACGCCCAGGTCCGGCGCCTGGACAGCGCTGGCATACAGGTCGTCGAGCGCGCCCGGCAGCTGCGCAGCGGTGGCGTCGAGCACCGTGCCGTCCACTGCTTCGCGCACCAGCAGCACCTGCCCGGTCAGCAGCGCGCCGATGCGCGCGACATCGGCCGGCGCCACGGCCAGCAGCGGACCCTGGCCGATGAACTTGAAACGCCGGGCCAGGGCGTCCGGCGCCGGTGCAGCGGACGGCGCCAGCAGCAAGGCGCCGTCCGCGCCCTGCACGCGCTGGCCCGGGTCGGCGCGCAGCTGCGCGCCAGCCGCGTAATACAGCTTGAAGACGCCGGCGCGGTCGGCGCCCGGCCACTGGAGCAGCTGGCGGTCGAGCCAGTAGGCGCGCGCTTCGCTGCCGACACTGGCGGCGGGCGTGGACGATGGCGCTGCTGCGGGCGCAGCAGCGTGCAGCACGGTGGCGAACGGGCCGTCGCAATCGGCCAGGGTGGGGGCAGCGCTTGCCGCCGCACAGGTGAGGGCCAGCGCGGCGCCGGCAAATAACTTGGCCAATCGGGTCTCCATGATTATTTTTAAGTAGTGCCATTACAAAAAAGCCGGCAATTCTGGAAAATTGCCGGCCTATGGTAATGCAAAACGCTGTAGTTTTGGTACGAAACCTTGGTGCGCTACACCTTGCGGTAGTTGTCCACCATCTTGTAGCGCGTCGCGTACAGGGCGAACAGGCCGGCGCAGACCAGGGCAAAGGCGGCGAAGAAGAACATCTGGAATGCGCTTTGCGACAGGCCGGTGCTGGCGATATGGGCGCCGACCGCCTCGTTCTTGACGCCCTCGTTGACGATCAGGACCCACAGGTTACCCATGGTGACGCCGAGATACCAGAAGCTCAGGATGATGCCTTTCATCTGCTTGGGCGCCTGGCTGTAGGCGAATTCGAGGCCGGTGGCAGAGACCAGCACCTCGCCCAGCGTCAGCAGCACGTAGGGCAGCAGCTGCCAGAAGATCGAGACCCGGTCGCCGCCGTCCATCGACAGCTGGATGGCGCCGACCGCGATCCACGCCAGGCCCGACAGGGCGATGCCGGCGCCCATGCGGCGCAGCGGGGTGGGCGTGACGCCGAGCGCGCGCAGCAGCGGGAACAGCGCGATGTTGTTGAACGGGATCAGCAGCATCACCAGTATCGGGTTGATCGCCTGCATTTGCGCCGGCAGCAGTGTGAAGTCCCAGCCGAACAGCGACAGCTGCGGGCTGTGCATGGCGTTGGCCTGCACGATCCAGGTCGAGGCCTTCTGGTCGAACAGCGACCAAAACGGCGTGATCAGCGCAAACACGATCAGGATGCGCAGCACCGAGCGCACGCCTTCCACCGCTTCCTGCGTATGGGTGCCGCGTGCGCGGTCGAGCTGCATCGAGACGCCCAGGCAGCCGAAGGCGAGCAACAGCAGCAGCGCGGTACAGAAGGCGATCACGAAGCCGGAGTAGAACGGGATCACCAGCAGCGCCAGCACGGCAGCTGCCGCGCCCAGGCCGGCTACCACCAGTCCCGGCCGGCCCTGGCCGGCGCCGTGCGCGAGCAGGGCGGTGCGCGCCACGCTGCTGAACGACTCGGGGTTCGGCGCGGCCGGCGGCACGTGCACATACTTGCGGCGGCCCAGCCAGAACACCAGCGTGGCGAGCGCCATCAGGATGCCGGGCACGCCAAACGCCACCGACGGGCCGTAATCGCGCAGCAGCACCGGCATCAGCAGCGAGGCGAAGAACGAGCCGAAGTTGATGATCCAGTAAAAGGCGTCGAACACCAGCTTGGCGCGGTTCTTGTTGGTCTGGTCGAACTGGTCGCCGACAAACGCCACCACCAGCGGCTTGATGCCGCCCGAGCCGAATGCGATCAGCGCCAGCCCGACATAAAAGCCGTTGATGTCATGTTCGAAGATGGCCAGGCAGGCATGGCCGGCGACATAGATCAGCGAGAACCAGAACACCGTGTTGTACTTGCCGAAATACCGGTCGGCCAGCCAGCCGCCCAGCAGCGGGAAGAAATACACGCCGATGACGAACGTATGGAACACGTGCTTGGCTTCGCTGGTGCGGTGTTCGGCCGGGATGAACAGCAGCAGGGTACTGAGCAGGAACGGCGTGAGGATGTTGCGCATGCCGTAGAAACTGAAGCGCTCGCAGCCTTCGTTGGCAATGATGTAAGGGATTTGCCGGGGCAAGGGGCCGTTGCCGTCCCGCGGATCGGCGCTGCTGACGTTGCTGCTCACTGTACTTTTCTCCTGATTGATGTAGTTTGACTACTATTTTATACTGTCGGATTTCTTCTGAAAATTCCTAAGTATTTGATTCATATGAATTAAATGTGATAATTCACGATCGGTGGCTGCATTGAAAAAAACATATTCCTGATGTATATTCTTTACAAATTGTTTTTCCTGCCCAGCCAACCCCGGATTCTCTTATGACTCAGCAACTAACTCAAGTCTCGCCGCATGCCCAGGACTGGTACCGCGACGCCATCATTTACCAGGTCTATCCGCGCAGCTACCACGACACCAACGGCGACGGCATCGGCGACCTGCCGGGGATCACGGCCAAGCTGGACTATATCGCATCGCTGGGCGTGGAGATCGTGTGGATTTCGCCGTTCTTTACCTCGCCGATGAAGGACTTCGGCTACGACATCGCCGACTATTGCAACGTCGATCCGATGTTCGGCACGCTGGCCGACTTCGACGCGCTGATCGCCCGGGCGCACAGCCTGGGCCTGAAGATCATGATCGACCAGGTGATGGCGCACACGGCCGAAGCGCACCCGTGGTTCCAGCAGAGCCGCGCCAGCCGCGACAACCCCAAGGCCGACTGGTACGTGTGGTCCGATCCGAAAGACGATGGCAATCCGCCCAACAACTGGCTGTCGGTATTCGGCGGCTCGGCTTGGCAGTGGGACACGCGCCGGCGCCAGTACTATATGCACAATTTCCTGGTCAGCCAGCCGCAGCTCAATTTCCATAACCCGCAGGTGCAGCAGGCTCACCTCGATGCGCTGCGCTTCTGGCTCGCGCGCGGTGTGGACGGCATCCGTCTCGACGCCTGCAACTACCACTTCCACGACCAGCAGCTGCGCAGCAATCCGCCGGCCACCAACCGCGATTCGATCACGGTCACCGACGTCAACCCGTACGGCATGCAGGCCCACGACTACGACAAGACGCGCCCGGAAAACCTGGCCTTCCTGCAAAAGCTGCGCGCGCTGCTCGACGAGTACCAGGCCATTTCGATCGGCGAGGTCGGCTCCGACGATTCGCTGGCCACCATGGCCGACTACACGGCCGGCGGCGACAAGCTGCACATGGCGTACAGCTTCAACCTGCTGGTGAATCAGCTGTCGTCGCACTACATCCGCCAGCAGGTCGAGCAGTTCGAGGAACGCGTCAAGGGCGGCTGGGCCTCGTGGTCGGTCGGTAACCACGACGTGCCGCGCGTGGCGTCGCGCTGGGGCGGTGCCGAGGCGCCGCCCGCATTCGCCAAGCTGGTGCTGGCGATGCAGCTCTCGCTCAAGGGCACGCCGTGCCTGTACCAGGGCGACGAACTGGCGTTCGGCGAAGCGGACGTGCCGTTCGAACTGCTGCAGGACCCGTACGGGATCGCGTTCTGGCCCGAGTTCAAGGGCCGCGACGGCTGCCGTACGCCGATGGCGTGGACCGACGCCGAGCAGGGCGGCTTCACCAGCGCTCAGCCCTGGCTGCCGGTGGCGCCGCAGCACCGCGCGCGCGCGGCTGCGGTGCAGGAAGCCGACCCGCAATCGACGCTGGCCTTTACGCGCGCCTTCATCGCCTGGCGCCGCACGCTGCCGCAGCTGTCGCGCGGGGCGATCAGCTTCTTCGATGCGCCGGAACCGGTGCTGGCGCTGCGCCGCGATCTGGACGGCCAGCGCGGCGTGATCGCCGTGTTCAACCTCGGCCCGGCGCCGGTCAGCGTCAGCCTGCCGCAGGCGGCCGGCGCCGAGCCGCTGGAAGGCCACGGCCTGCCGGGCACGATCGACGCTGGCGTGGTGTCGCTGCCGGCATATGGCGCGTGGTTCGGCTACGCGGCGTGACCCGTTTCGGGTATGCTTCCGCCATCTGATTTGACTGAGCCGACATGAAACAAGCCGAAGTGGATCAAAAACTCAACCGCACCGCGTTTGCCGATGGTCCGCGCCTGCTGGCCGACATCGGCGCCACCCATGCGCGCTTTGCGCTGCAGACGGCGCCGGGCGACTTCCGCGCCGTGCGCGTGCTCAAGTGCGACGACTACGCCGACATCGTGGCCATGCTGCGCTCCTACCTGGCCGACCACGCCGACCTCACGCTCCACCATGGCGCGCTGGCCGTGGCCAACCCTGTCAGCGGCGACTACATCCGCATGACCAACCGCGACTGGGAATTTTCCACCGACGAGGTGCGCCGCGCCCTGGGCCTGCACACGCTGCTGGTGGTGAACGACTTCACGGCGCTGGCGATGTCGCTGCCCGGCCTCAAGCCCGCCGACCTGATGCAGGTGGGCGGCGGCAAGCCGGCGTCGAACTCCGTGATCGGCGTGCTGGGGCCGGGCACGGGTCTCGGTGTGTCGGGCGTGATCCCCACCGTCGATGGTTTCGTCACGCTCGGCTCCGAAGGGGGCCACACCAACTTTGCGCCGGCCGACGAGCGCGAATACGCGATCCTGCAGTACGCCTGGCAAACCTGGTCGCACGTCTCCACCGAGCGCCTGATCTCGGGCCCCGGCATGGAAATCATCTACCGCGCGATTGCCAAGCGCAACGGCCGGCAGGTACGTGATCTCACTTCGCAGGAGATCATGGCCGGCGCGCTGACCGACAGGGATCCGCTGTGCCTGGAAGTGCTCGAATGCTTCTGCGCCATGCTGGGCGGCGCCAGCGCCAACCTGGCCGTCACGCTCGGTGCATTCGGCGGCATGTTCATCGGCGGCGGCATCGTGCCGCGCATGGGCGAGTGGTTCGCGCAGTCGCCGTTCCGCTCGCGCTTCGAAGCCAAGGGGCGCTTCACCAGCTACCTGTCCGAGATTCCGACCTATGTGATCACCACGCCCAACCCGGCGTTCTACGGCGTGGCCACCATCCTGTCCGAGCACCTGCGCGGGCGCAGCGGCGCCAACACGCTGATGGAGCGCGTGCGCCACCTGCAGCACGAACTGACGCCGGCCGAACAGCGCGTGGCGCAGCTGGTGCTCGAGCAGCCGCGCCTGGTGCTCAACGAACCGATTGCCGACATCGCGCGCCTGGCCGAAGTGAGCCAGCCGACCGTGATCCGCTTCTGCCGCTCGCTCGGTTTCCTCGGCCTGGCCGACTTCAAGCTCAAGTTCGCCAGCAGCCTGACCGGCGCCATCCCCGTGCGTCACAGCCAGGTGCGCGTCAGCGACAGCACCCACGACCTCAGCGCCAAGGTGATCGACAACACGGTCTCGGCGATCCTGAAATTCCGCGACCAGCTCGACGTGCGTTCGATCGACAAGGCCATCGCCCTGGTGGCCAAGGCCAAGCGCGTGGAGTTTTATGCAATGGGCAATTCGCGCGTGGTGGCGCTGGACGGCCAGCACAAGTTCTTCCGTTTCCGCATCCCGACCTCGGCCTACGGCGACTCGCACCTGCTCAACCTGGCCGCCGAGCTGCTCAAGCCGGGCGACGTGGTGATCGCGATATCCAACTCGGGCAAGCTGAACGACCTGCTCGAAGCGGTGGACGTGGCGCGCGCGGCAGGCGCGGACGTGATCGCGATCACGGCCAGCAATTCGCCGCTGGCGAAAAAGGCCAGCGTGTGCCTGGCGGTCGACCATTCGGAAGACAGTACGACCTTCCTGTCGATGATCTCGCGCATCCTGCAGCTGCTGCTGATCGACATCCTGTCGGTGGGTATCTCGCTCGATGCGCAAAATGGCAAGCTGGTGATCGAGCACAAGGCCAAGGGCGAGGCCGACGGCCGGCGCCTGATGATCTCGCACCTCGACGGCTGACCGCCGACACCACCGCACCACCGCACCGAAGCAGACCCCATGGTCTGCTTTTTTTTCGCCTGTTACAAATTGGTGCTTGAACTTTCCCATCAAGGGTATAAGATATGTCGTAATAAGTTATATCTTAACTTGTTATATCGTATTTTACCGAAAAGGACTACACCATGTTTACCACCGACCACCCTCATCGCCACCACGCTGCCCACGGCCACCACGGTCACGGCGGTGGCGGCCGCCCGCGCGGCCCGAAAATGTTCGACGCCGGCGCCATGCGCTACATCGTGCTGCAACTGATCGCCGACAAGCCGCGTCATGGCTATGAACTCATCAAGGAACTGGAGCAGCGCTCCGGCGGCGGCTACACGCCGAGCCCGGGCGCCATTTACCCGCTGCTGTCGATGCTGCTCGACATGGGACACGTCTCGGCTTCGCCGGACGGCAACAAGAAACTGCACACGATTACGGCGGAAGGGGAGGCGTTTCTGGCCGAGAACCGCCAGTTCGTGGACGCCGTCGTGGCGCGCATGAATGAGCAGGCCGAGCCGCGCGACGACTTGCGCGCCGTGATGCACGAACTCAAGCATGCGGTCATGGAGCAGGGCAAGGACCAGCAGCCGACGCCCGAAAAACTCGAGCAGATCCGCGCCATCCTGCGCCAGGCAACGGCCGACATCAAGGCGCTGGCCGCGTAAGTGTCATGGCGCTGTTGCGCGCTCAGCCGTCGACGCTGGTGCGCTTTTCCGGGTGTTTTTCGCGGCGCCAGCGCGCCAGGCTGATCACTTCATCGCTGGTGGCGTCTTCGACCAGGATCTCGTCGTCGTTGGCCGAGACCAGGAAGCTTTCCCAGCGCAGCGCCGCGTCGGCGCTGTTTTCCACAAAGCTGAACTGATAGTAGGTTTTGCCGTTGAGCTTGCGCGGTGCCGGATCGTATTCGATCAGCGCGCCGTGCACCTTGCCGTTCGAGGTTTTCTCCAGCATGGCCGACCAGGCGCGCAGTTCCGGCAAGGCCAGCAGCGCGGCCGAGGCCTGGTCTTTCGTGCGTACGACCTTCGGCTGTACCGGCGCGGCCGGTTCCGGCGCCGCAGCCGGACGCGGCGCCGGCGGACGCACGGCTGGCGCCGCTGGCGGCGTGCTGGCTGCCGGTTTCACTGGCGCCGGCGGTGCAGGAACTGCGGGAGCGGGCTCCGGTGTCGAATTGCTGAAGTACACGCCGACGCCAATCACGACGGCGATCACGGCACCGGCAGTGAGCAGCAGGCGGGGCGGGAGAGACGGAGAAGCCATAAGGAATGGACAAAACTATTTTATAGATGGACATACTAAACCAAAGGCAATCGCCGGGCAATGTTTGTGGCCGTGCAAGCCCGGCGCGCGCCGGCGATCCCTATACAATTTTGGTATTCATCGCACTGCATATTTCATTGGCGGCAGTGCTGTCGTTTCCGTAACATCGACGCAGCACAGAAAAGGATTTCAATCTTGGACAAGACCATACTTGGCGTGGACTGGGGCACCAGCAACCGGCGCGCCTACCTGATCGATCAACACGCCAACTGCCTGGCCGAGTACGAGGACGACCAGGGCATGCTGGCCGTGGGCGAGCGCGACCGCTTCGGCCCCTCGCTCGACGCGCTGCGCAGCGCCATGGGCATCGACACCACCATCCCCGTCATCCTGTCCGGCATGGTCGGCAGCGCGTCGGGCTGGCAGGAAGTGAACTACCTCGACACCTCGGTGCCGCTGACGGCGCTGCCGTCGCACCTGGCGCCGGTCGGCGCTGCGCCGTGGTCGGCCAACTGCCGCATCGTGCCCGGTTACGCCTACCGGCGCGGTCCGTCGATCGATGTGATGCGCGGCGAAGAAACCCAGCTGCTGGGCGCCGTGGTGCTGGGCCAGCGCGATGGCTGGCTGGTGCTGCCGGGTACCCACAGCAAGTGGGTGCTGCTGCAGGACGGTGCGGTCGACTCGCTGTCCACCTACATGACCGGCGAACTGTACGCCATGCTGTCCAAGGGCGGCACGCTGTCGTCGCTGATGGGCGGCGACAGCAGCGACGCCGCCGGCTTCACGGCCGGTCTCGACCAGGCTGGCGCCGGCGAACCGCTGACCAACACCCTGTTCCGCGTGCGCGCCGGCGTGGTCTCGCGCAGCGCACCGGTCGAGCAGGCGGCCGCCTTTGTCAGCGGCCTGCTGATCGGCGCCGAATTCGCCGCTGCCGCGCGCAGCCTGCCGGCCGGCGGCACCGTCACCGTGATCGGCTCGCCGGCGCTGGCCAAGCGCTACGCGGTCGCCGCCCGGCACTTCGGCCTGCAGTGCCAGGTGCTCGATCCGCATCGCGTGTACTGCACCGCGATTTCCCAATTCATCAAGGCTTGAACATGACTATTTCCCATCCAACCACGCCACTGGTCGCCATCCTGCGCGGCCTGCAACCGGCCGAGGCCACCGCGGTCGCCCAGGTGTTGTACGACGCCGGTTTCCGCGCACTGGAAGTGCCGCTGAACCGTCCCGGCGCGCTCGCATGCATCGCCGCCATCGTCGCGCTGAACCTGCCCGACACCCTGGTCGGCGGCGGCACCATGCTCAGCGTGGCGCACGTGGAAGCCGTGTACGAGGCTGGCGGCCGCCTGATGGTTTCGCCCAACTGCAACCCGGCCGCAATCCGCCGTGCTGCCGAACTGGGCATGTATATCGCCCCCGGCGTGGCCACCCCGACCGAGGCCTTCGCGGCGCTCGACGCCGGCGCCCACGCGCTCAAACTGTTCCCGGCCGAAATGGTCGGCCACGGCGGCCTGAAAGCCATGCTCAGCGTGGTGCCGGCCGGCACCCCGATGTGGCCGGTGGGCGGCGTCACGCCGGACACCATGGCCGGCTGGAAAAAAGCGGGCGCTACCGGCTTCGGCATCGGCGGTGCACTGTTCACCCCGGGCGTATCGCTGGAAGAGCTGGGCGCGCGCGCTGCCGCTTTCGTCGACGCCTGGCGCGCGCTGGCAGCCTGATACACTCACGCGCTGTGACTGCATTCGACAAGTAACGCAACAATAACGGAGACCGAACGATGAGCAAACATGAGGTGCAATGCCTATGGGACCTGGGTGCGCAACTGGGCGAAGGCCCGCTGTGGGTATCGGAAGAACAACGCCTGTATTTCGTCGACCTGAAAAGCAAGACCCTGCACGCGTTCGACATCGAGACCGGCCAGCGCCACGCCTGGGAAATGCCGGACTACGTGTGCTGGCTGATCGCCCGCAACGACGGCGACGGCTTCATGGCCGGCCTGCGCCACGGCATTGCCCGCGTGTGGCTCGAACCCGCGCTGCGCATCGAGTACATCGCCCGACCATTCCCTGAAGGTAGCGACCTGCGCATGAACGACGCCAAGGTCGATCGCGCCGGCCGCATCTGGGCCGGCTCGATGCACAACACCGACTATGCCCAGGCGATCGGCAGCTTGTTCCTGCTCGACAAGGACCTGTCGCTGACCGTGGCCGACGACGGCTACCACATCTGCAACGGCCCGACCTTCATCGAGGACGGCGCCACCATGCTGCACACCGACAGTTTCGAGCGCCGCATCTATGCCTACCCGCTGGCGGCCGACGGCACGCTCGGCGCACCGCGCGTCTGGCGCCAGTTCGACGACGGCGAAGGGTCGCCCGACGGCATGACCGTCGATGGCGAAGGCTGCGTGTGGGTGGCCCAGTGGGGCGGCGGCCGCGTGTGCCGTTACTCGCCCGACGGCGACTTGCTGGAAACGGTCCGGGTGCCGGTACGCAATCCCGCCTCGTGCACGTTCGGCGGTCCGGACTTCAAGACCCTGTTCATCACCACCGCCAGCGAAGACAACACCCCCGAACAGCTGAAAGAGTTCCCGCTGACGGGCGGCCTGTTTGCCGTGCGGGTGGACGTGGCCGGCCTGCCGGCAGCCCGCTTCGGCTGATACTTCCCACGCGCCGGCCAGTCCGGCGCGTTTTTCTTGAACGCCATAATTTTGCCGTGCGACGCGGCAGGGGGAGGTGCACACAAGTGGTTTGCAGGTCCGTTTCATCCAAAACAACAAAGACACTGGAGATACCATGCAATTCAAGAAGATCCTTGCCGCCTGCTGCGGCATTGCCCTGAGCCTGGCCGCTGCGACCAGCACGGCGCAAAGCTTTGCCAACGGCGCCGACGTCAGCTGGGTCAGCCAGCAGGAATCGGCCGGCTACGCCTTCTACAACAGCAGCAGCGTCAAGACCGATCCGTTCGTGCTGCTGAAAAACCTCGGCATCAACGCCATCCGCCTGCGCGTGTGGGTCAACCCGAGCGGCGGCTGGAACAACGGCGCCGACGTGCTGTACAAGGCCAAGCGCGCTGCCGCCCAGGGCCAGCGCATCATGATCGACTTCCACTACAGCGACAGCTGGGCCGATCCCGGCCAGCAGACCAAGCCGGCGGCCTGGGCCAGCCACACGCTGGCCCAGCTGAACAACGACGTCTACAGCCATACCCAGGGCATCCTCAACTACCTGAAAAGCAATGGCGTCAGCGTCGAATGGGTGCAGGTCGGTAACGAGATCAACAGCGGCATGCTGTGGCCGGAAGGGAAGACCACCAGCTTCGCCAACCTGGCCGGCCTGATCAACAGCGGCTACAACGCCACCAAGGCCGTGTACCCGAACGCCAAGGTGATCCTGCACCTGGCCAACGGTTACGACAATGCCGTGTTCCGCTGGTTCTTCGACGGCGTCAAGGGCGCCGGCGCCAAGTGGGACGTGATCGGCATGTCGCACTATCCGCCAGCGTCGAGCTGGACCGACTACAACAACAAGATCGCGATCAACATGAAGGACATGGTGTCGCGCTACGCCAAGCCGGTGATGGTGACCGAAGTGGGCATGGACTGGACCCAGGCCGCCACGGCCAAGTCCATGGTGGCCGACCTGCTGAGCAAGACCAAGGCGCTCGGCTCGAACGGCCTGGGCGTGTTCTACTGGGAGCCGCAGGCGTATCCGAGCTGGCAGGGCTACACCATGGGCGCGCTCGATGGCAGCGGCAAATTTACGATTGCGCTCGACCCGTTCTGAGCGCGCGCCGGAAATGGTGAGCGTTGCGGGTTAGCGCGATTGCGCGCAGAATGCGTCGTTTGAACCATCAGGACGACGCATCATGAAAAAAAATCCTCCCCGCTACCTGCACCTGGCACCGGAAGCCGCGCTGCCGGCCCTTGAAGCGCTCGACAACTTCAAGGCCGTGCTGGTGGTCGAGGTGGATGTGCTGGACACCGTGCGCTGGGACATCAGCCGCTGGCTGGTGGCGTCGGGCTGCAAGCTGGCCATGGTGTGGGCCAGGGACGCCGAAGCATGGCGCGAGTCGATCGACGACGCCCACCTCGAAGCAACCGATTACGAAGACCTCGAGGAGGCCGACCTGCTGATCGTCAGCGCGCACCAGGCCGAGCAAGAGGGCCAGGAAGATGGTGACAGCGAAGACCTGGACGAAGTGTTCTGGTATGCCAGGCACCGCGCCAGCCACCCGGCGCACGAACTGCACGACACGTTGATCGTGCACATCGCCGATGCGCCGCGCCGCGAGGACATCGAAGACGCCTTCGCCGACGCCTGAACCCCGTCAATCGCGGTAACAGGCGCAAAAAAGCCCGCGCAGGCATGACACCTGCGCGGGCTTTTGATCGACCAGCCCGCGGGGGGCCGGTGCGGCCATTACATCATGCCGTCCATGCCACCCATACCGCCCATGCCACCCATACCGCCCATACCGCCGCCGGCTGGCTTGTCTTCAGCCGATTCAGCGATCATGCAGTCGGTGGTCAGCATCAGGCCGGCGATCGACGCGGCGTTCTGCAGTGCCGAGCGGGTCACCTTGGCTGGGTCCAGCACACCCATTTCGACCATGTCGCCGTAGGTGCCGTTGGCAGCGTTGTAGCCGTAGTTGCCGGTGCCGGCCAGAACGGCTGCCACCACCACCGACGCTTCTTCGCCGGCGTTTTGCACGATCATGCGCAGTGGCTCTTCCATCGCGCGCAGCACGATCTTGATGCCGGCGTCCTGGTCCGGGTTGTCGCCTTTCAGGTCCGACACCTGGGCGCGGGCGCGCAGCAGGGCCACGCCGCCGCCAGCGACGATGCCTTCTTCCACGGCAGCGCGGGTAGCGTGCAGTGCATCTTCCACGCGGGCTTTTTTCTCTTTCATTTCGACTTCGGTGGCAGCGCCAACCTTGATCACGGCAACACCGCCAGCCAGCTTGGCCACGCGCTCTTGCAGTTTTTCACGGTCGTAGTCCGAGGTCGCTTCTTCGATCTGCACGCGGATCTGCTTGACACGGCCTTCGATCGCAGCGGCTTGACCGGCACCGTCGATGACGATGGTGTTTTCCTTGCCCACTTCGATGCGCTTGGCCTGGCCCAGCTCTTCCAGGGTGATCTTTTCCAGGGTCAGGCCGACTTCTTCGGCAACCACTTGACCGCCGGTCAGGATGGCGATGTCTTCCAGCATGGCTTTACGACGGTCGCCGAAGCCCGGGGCTTTCACGGCCACGGTTTTCAGGATGCCGCGGATGTTGTTGACCACCAGGGTCGCCAGTGCTTCGCCTTCGATGTCTTCGGCGATGATCAGCAGTGGACGGCCAGCCTTGGCCACTTGTTCCAGTACCGGCAGCAGGTCACGGATGTTTGAGATTTTCTTGTCGCACAGCAGAACGAACGGGCTGTCCAGGGCGGCAACCTGCTTTTCCTGGTTGTTGATGAAGTACGGCGACAGGTAGCCGCGGTCGAACTGCATACCTTCAACGATGTCCAGTTCGTCGTTCAGCGACTTGCCGTCTTCCACGGTGATCACGCCTTCCTTGCCGACTTTTTCCATCGCTTCAGCGATGCGCTCGCCGATCGATGCGTCGGAGTTGGCCGAGATCGCGCCGACCTGGGCGATTTCTTTCGACGTCGTGGTGGGCTTGGCGATTTTTTTCAGTTCTTCGACGGTGGCGGCAACGGCCTTGTCGATACCGCGCTTCAGGTCCATCGGGTTCATGCCGGCGGCCACGAACTTCATGCCTTCGCGCACGATGGCCTGGGCCAGCACGGTGGCGGTGGTGGTGCCGTCACCGGCGTTGTCGCTGGTGCGGGAAGCGACTTCCTTGACCATTTGCGCCCCCATGTTCTGCAGCTTGTCTTTCAGTTCGACTTCCTTGGCGACCGACACGCCGTCCTTGGTGACGGTCGGGGCGCCGAACGAGCGCTCGAGCACCACGTTGCGGCCTTTCGGGCCCAGGGTGACTTTGACGGCGTTGGCCAGTACGTTGACGCCTTCTACCATTTTGGCGCGCGCTGCGTCGCCGAAGATTACTTCTTTAGCTGCCATGTTGATTACTCCTGTGAGGTGTTAAGTTGCAAATCGTGGGCCAGTAACCGGTGATTACTTGGTGACGATCGCCATGATGTCTTCTTCGCGCATGACCATCAGTTCCTGGCCGTCGATCTTGACGGTCTGGCCGGCGTATTTGCCGAACAGGACGCGGTCGCCTACCTTGACATCCAGAGGACGCACTTTGCCGTCTTCCAGGATCTTGCCATTGCCAACGGCCAGGACTTCGCCCTGGTCCGGTTTTTCAGCAGCCGCATCAGGGATGATCAGGCCGGATGCAGTCTTGGTTTCCTGGTCGAGACGTTTGACGATAACGCGATCGTTCAAAGGGCGAAGGTTCATACAAAACTCCTTAATTAACAATGGTACAGTTGGTTGCAGTTCAATCTTGCCGACTTCACAAAATCGTCCAGCGGAAAGTTGGGTGAGAGGTGGATTAGCACTCTCCCATAACGAGTGCTGATTATAGGGACGAGATCCCCGTATTTCAAGGCACAAGATTTGTGAAAACGCAAAAAATCAGCGTTGTGATGTCTGAGCGACAACAGAATCAGCGATGAGTGGCGTGCCCGGCGCTCGTAGCGGGGACATAAAAAAACCGGCGCTGGCGCCGGTTTTTTTTATGATTGCATCACCATTCGGCGACGCTGCCATCCTTGTGACGCCAGACCGGGTTGCGCCAGTCGGGGGCGTTCTGGCTGGCGGCGATCACGCGTTCTTCGTCCACTTCCACGCCCAGGCCGGGCTTCTTGAGCGGCGCGCAGTAGCCGTCGACGATCTTGAAGTCTTCCTTGTTGATCACGTAGTCGAGCAGCTCACCACCCTTGTTGTAGTGGATGCCCATGCTTTGTTCCTGCAGCACGGCGTTGTACGAGACGAAGTCCACCGCCAGGCACGACGCCAGTGCGACCGGACCGAGCGGGCAGTGCGGCGCCAGCGTGATGTCGTAGGCTTCGGCCATCGAGGCGATTTTCAGGCATTCGGTGATGCCGCCCGCGTGCGACAGGTCGGGCTGGGCGATCGCCAGGCCGCCGGCCGCGAACACGTTCTTGAATTCGAAGCGCGAATACATGCGCTCGCCGGCTGCCAACGGTATCGAGGTCATCTCGGCCAGGCGCGGGTAGTACTCGGCCTGTTCTGCCAGCACCGGTTCTTCCACGAACAGCGGGCGGAACTGTTCCAGCTCGCGCAGCAGGGTCTTGGCCATCGGCGCGGCCACGCGGCCGTGGAAGTCCAGGCCGAATTCGATGCTGTTGCCGAACGCTTCGCGGATTTCCGCCACGCGCTGGACCGCTTCATCGACCGCTGCCGACGTATCGAGCATGCCCAGTTCTTCGGTGCCGTTCATCTTGAAGGTGTTGAAGCCGCCTTCTTTCAGCTTGCGGATCTGTTCGATGATGTCGGCCGGCCGGTCGCCGCCCACCCAGCTGTACATCTTCATGCGGTCGCGCACCAGGCCGCCCAGCAGTTCGTACACGGGCTGGCCCAGCACCTTGCCCTTGATGTCCCACAGCGCCTGGTCGATGCCGGCGATCGCGCTCATCAGGATGGCGCCGCCACGGTAGAAGCCGGCGCGGTACATGGTTTGCCACAGGTCGTTGATGCGCGACGGGTCCTGGCCGATCAGATACGGTTCCATTTCCTGGACCGCCGTCTCCACGGTGCGGGCGCGGCCTTCGATGACCGGCTCGCCCCAGCCGACGACGCCTTCATCGGTTTCGATCTTCAGCAGCATCCAGCGCGGTGGAACACGGTAGGTCGTCAGTTTGGTGATTTTCATAGGGGGAAGAAATGAGAGTAAGTTCAGTGAACAGCAGACAGTCTAAAACGCCGCCCCGCGCTGGAAATATGATTAATTCGCCACGAACCATATCATTATCGGATACCAGAAAAGCGCTATCGGGCCCTGCGCGTAAACTGCGCCGCGCAGGGCGGTATAATCACCGGCAATATGACCGATTCCCGCTCCGACCGCTTCGTCCGCTCCCACCTGAAAACCCGCCACCTGGTATTGCTGGTGGAGCTGGGCCGTCACGGCTCCATCGCGCACGCGGCCCAAGCCGCCAACCTGACCCAGCCCGGCGCGTCCAAGCTGTTGGGCGAACTCGAGCATGCGCTCGGCGTGCAGCTGTTCGAACGCCTGTCGCGCGGCGTGGCGCCCACCTGGTATGGCAAGGTGCTGATCCGCCGTGCCGGTGCGGCCTTGGCCGAGATGGACGCGGCCCACCAGGAAGTGATGGAGCTGCTGTCGGGCCTGCGTGGACGCGTGGGCATCGGCAGCGTGCTGGCGCCGGCCACGTCGCTGGTGCCCAAGGCCATCAACCTGCTCAAGACGCGCCATGCGCGCGTCCACGTGTCGGTCAAGATGTCCACCAGCAAAGTGCTGGTCGAGCGCCTGCGCAGCGGCGAGCTCGACCTCGTTCTCGGCCGCATCCTCGACACCGCGGCCGCCGACGAACTGCATTTCGAGCCGCTGACCGACGAGCCGCACCTCCTGATCGCGCGCGCCGACCACCCGCTGGCCGGGCGCACCGACCTGCAGCTGGAAGAACTGGTGCGCCAGTGCTGGATCCTGCCGCCGGCCGGCAGCATCTTGCGCGACCGCCTGACGGCGCTGTTCCTGTCGCACGGACTGGAGCAGCCGGCCGAAACCGTCGAGACCCAGGACTTGCCGGTGGTGGCCAGCCTGCTGATGCACAGCGACATGATCGTCGCGCTGCCGGCTGAAGCGGTGCAGTCCTATCTGCAAACGGGCATGATGGTGGTCCTGCCGTTCGAGCTGGGCGTGAGCATGGATTCGTTTGGCATCGTCACCCGCAAGCGCCACCAGCTCTCGCCCGGCGCCGACGCCATGCTGCAGGCGCTGCGCGATACGGCCGTCACCATGTATCCGCATTACGCCAAGCCCTAGTCGCGGCGCCGGTCTGCGGGCACACGCCGACCGCCACTGCCAGGCTGTGGTTTTTCAGCATCACGCTCCCAGCACAAGTGCGCGCAAGACGCTTCTTGTATGTCTGATATACGAACTTGATATGGGCCAACCGAAATTAGCTATTGGCCTACCAACTTCGGTTTCGATAGCATCCGGTCTTATCCGTCCGATGTGGTTCAACGATCAGAGACGGAACTATACAGACACTGGAGATGCACATAATGAAACATAAGAAGATGAGCCTGCTGATCGCCACCCTGTTCAGCACCCCGTTGATGGCGCAACAGGCGTACGCGCAAGAGGCTGCGGCAGCGCCGGCGCAGGCCCAGGCCGCCACCCAGGATGCAGCTGCCCCCGCAGCTTCCGCAGCACCGGCAACGGCTACCGGCCCGATCCAGCAAGTCAACGTGACCGGCATCCGTGCTTCGGTGCGCAATGCGCTGGCCGTCAAGGAAGCGTCGAACAGCATGGTGGAAGTGATCGCCTCGGAAGACATCGGCAAGCTGCCGGACACCACCATCGCCGAATCGCTGGCCCGCCTGCCCGGCCTGTCGTCGGGCCTGGACCGCGGCAATGCCTCGCAGATCGTGGCGCGCGGCATGGGTCCGCGCTTCATCGGCGCCACCCTGAACGGCCGCGAGCTGGCCTCGTCGGAACCGGACCGCGCCGTGCGCTTCGAACAATTCCCGTCCGAGTCGATCAGCGGCGCGACCGTCTACAAGACCCAGAACGCGGACCTGGTCGAGGGCGGCATCGCCACTTCGATCGACCTGCAAACCGTGTCGCCGTTGAAGTACAACGGCCGCCAGATCAACCTGAAAGCCGACGCGCTGTACTACAAGATCGCCAAGGACATTCCCGGCGCGAAAACCACCAAGCCACGCGTGGGCGGCGTCTGGATCGACCAGTTCCTGGACAAGACGCTGGGCGCTGCGGTCGCGTTCAGCTATCAGGATCAGCCATCGGTGCAAAAGAACGTGCGCCACTGGGGCTTCGACGAGAGTACCGACCCGAAAACGCCGTGGGGTTTCCAGGATGACGTTCGCCGTGGCAAGAACAAGCGCAGCAGCGTGCTGGGCAAAGTCGAATGGAAGCCGAACAGCGATGTGCTGATCACGGCCGATACCTATTACGCCAAGACCGCGATCGACGAGGACCAGCTGCAGCACTGGACCGACGGTTTGAGCAATTTCGGCAACTATACCAACCCCAGCATCGTCGACGGCTATGTCTCCGGCGCCACGGCGGCCTGGACCAAGGTGGTGAACAACCATGCGCGCTGGACCCAGGATGGCAGCGTTGCCGCTACTGGCCTGAACGGCAAGTTCAATGTCGGCGACTGGAAGGTGGAAACCGATCTGTCGAACTCGCACGCAATGCGCAGCAGCCAGTGGCTCGACGTGCGCCAGAAGAGCAAGGATTACATCCAGACCACCTGGAATTTCAGCGGTAACGAAAACCAGTCGTACAACTTCGGCATGGATACCGGCAATCCGGATAATTTCGGCAACGCGCAGGCGTTCGTGGACACCGACGGCCACGTCAAGGATCGGCTCAATGCCGCCGCGGTCAGTGCGTCGCGGCCGATCGAAAACAGCATCGTCAGCCGCATCAAGGTCGGCGTGCGTGCCACCGACCGCGAAAAGAGCTACCACCAGACCACCTGGCAGACCAGCGACGACGGTGTGGCCATTCCTTCGAGCGCTTTCGAAACCGTGCGGGTCGATGGCTTCCCGGCCTACATCGCGCTCAAGGACTTCGACGGCACGGTCAAATCGGCCTTCGGCGGCAACATCGACAACCCGGCCGGCCGCGTCCCGACCCAGAGCGACCTGCTTTCCGGCTGGAAGGTCAAGGAGCGCAGCAGCGCTGCCTTCGTGCAGGGTGACCTCGACGGCGAAGCGTTCGGCAAGACCTACCGTGGGAATGTCGGCGTGCGCCTGGTACATACCAAGACCGACAGCTACGGCATGCAGTCGCTCGGCGGCGGCACGCCGACCCCGGTCGAAGCCGGCACGTCGTACACCGAGATCCTGCCGAGCCTCAACCTGATCTTCAATCTCGACCAGGCGCAGGAACACCAGGTGCGCTTTGGCGCGGCGCGCGCCATGTCGCGTCCGCCGCTTGACGAGCTGCGCGCTTCGCGCAACCTGAGCGTCGCCGTTCCCGGCCAGCCGCAGACCGGTTCGGCCGGTAACCCCGACCTGAAGCCGATGATGGCCAACCAGGTCGACCTGGCCTATCAATGGTACTTCCAGAAGGGTTCGCTGGTATCGGTCGGCGGCTTCTACAAGCAGCTGCAGCGTTATATCGCCATTACCCAGAACGATAGCATCACCCGTTCGGTCAACGGCGAAGGCGGCAACATCCGCGGCGTGGAACTGGTCTACCAGCAAGCGTTCACCGGCCTGCCGGCGCCGTTCGATGGCCTCGGCATCGCCAGCAACTACGCCTACACCGCCAGCACCGTGCGTGAACAGGTACCGGCGGGTAATCCGTTCCAGATCGAAGGCCTGATGCGCAACAACGGCGGCGTCACGCTGTGGTACGAAAAAGCCGGTTATGAAGCCCGCATTTCGGCCAACCATCACAGCCCGTTCGTGCGTAACCCGAGCTGGAGCGCCGGCCAGTTGCTGGTCAACGAAGCGGAAACCTTCGTCACCCTGAACCTGGCCAAGCAGATCACGCCGATGGTGCAGGTCCGCTTCGGCATCGACAACCTGACCAACCAGAAGTCCGTCTACACCAGCGGCAACAATCCGCTGCAGCAGGAAGTGACCGAATACGGCCGCCGCTTCAACCTGGGCCTGTCCGTCAAGCTGTAAGTTTTTTGGTCGTACCTCGTTTTATCGTGGTTTGCGGAGCAGTGCTGAACAGGTGCTGCTCCGTTTTTTTTACCCCAAGTTTTCGGAGTCGAGTTTGAATACGATCCCCTATTGGCGGCGCCTGTGCGTGGCCATTCTGCTGGCGGCGTGCGCTGCTGCGCATGCTGCTGCACCGCTTACACCCCACACCACCGATGCCGCCGTCAAGGCCGGGCGCGAGCGGCTGTCGCTCGATCGCGGCTGGCTGTTCCATCTCGGCGACGTGCGCCAGGCGCCGATCGTCGGCCACGAAGAGTCGTACAGCAACGCCAAGGCCGGCAATGCGCCGGGCGCGGCCGGCGCCGAATTCGACGATTCCGACTGGCGCCGTCTCGACCTGCCGCACGACTGGGCCGTCGAAGGGCCGTTCGATCCGAAGGCCAATATCTCGCAGGGCTACCGGCCGCGCGGCATCGGCTGGTACCGGCGCTACCTGCGCGTCGATCCGGCCGACCGTGGCCGCCACTTCGAGCTGCAGTTCGATGCGATCGCCACCCACGCCACCGTGTACGTCAACGGCAATGTGGTCAACCGCAACTGGTCCGGCTACAACGCCAGCAATATCGACATCACGCCGTATCTGACCTACGGCGATGCGCTCAACACCATCGCCATCCGCGTCGATGCGGACGCCATGGAAGGCTGGTGGTACGAGGGCGCCGGCATGTACCGCCATGCGTGGCTGGTCAAGCGCGCGCCGGTGCACGTGGCAACCGATGGCGTCGCGGCCGTGCCGCGCGCAGGCAAGGGCAAGGCGTGGACGCTGCCGGTGGAAGTGACGCTCAATAACAGCGGCAAGCAGGTCGCCGACGTGGTGGTGGAAGTGACCGTGTTCGACCCGGCCGGCAAGCAGGTGGCCCGCCAGCAGGCCAGGGCCCACGTGGGCGTGCTGCAGGACGCCACCGTCAAGCTGCCGTTCAGGATCGACAATCCGGCCCTGTGGTCGCTCGCCAGGACCAATCTGTACCAGGTCGTCACGCGCGTGCTGGAAAACGGCAGGGCGCAGGATGAAGTGGTGCTGCACACCGGCTTTCGCACCATCCGCTTCGATGCGCAGCAGGGCTTCTTCCTCAATGGCGAACACCTGAAACTGCAGGGCGTGTGCATCCACCAGGACCACGCCGGCGTCGGCGTGGCGGTGCCCGATGCGGTGTGGGCGTATCGCCTGCGCCGCCTGAAGGAACTGGGCGTGAACGCCATCCGTTTCGCGCACAATGCGCCGGCCGCCGAAGTGCTCGACATGGTCGATCGCATGGGCTTCGTGGTGATGGACGAAAACCGCAATTTCAATCCTTCGCCCGACTACATGAAGCAGCTCGAATGGATGGTGCGGCGCGACCGTCACCACCCCGGCATCGTCCTGTGGTCGGTGTTCAACGAGGAGCCGGTGCAGGGCTCCGAGGTCGGCTACGAGATGGTGCGCCGGATGACCGCCGTGGTGAAGTCGCTCGACGATACCCGGCCCGTCACCGCCGCCATGAACGGCGGCTTCTTCAGCGACCTCAACGTGGCGCACGCAGTGGACGTGGTGGGCGCCAACTACCAGGTGCCCGACTACGACAAGTTCCACCAGGCCTACCCGGACAAGCCGTTCACCAGTTCGGAAGACACGTCCGCCTTCATGACGCGCGGCGTGTTCAAGACCGACAAGCGCCGCAACCAGATCGCCAGCTACGACGACCTGGCCGACGCCGCCCAGTGGGGCAATACCCACCGCGATGCCTGGGAAGCGATCGCCAAGCGTCCGTTCGTGGCCGGCGGTTTCGTCTGGACCGGTTTCGACTACCGCGGCGAACCGACGCCCAACGAGTGGCCGTCGGTCAGTTCGGTGTTCGGCATCATGGACCTGAACGGCTTTCCGAAAAACGCCTACTACATCCACCAGGCGCAGTGGATCCGCGACCGTCCGCTGATCCACGTCGCGCCGCACTGGAACTGGGCCGGCAGCGAAGGCAAGGAGATCCGCGTGATGGTGATGGCCAATGTCGAGCGTATCGCGCTGCAGCTCAACGGCAAACCGCTGGGCGAACAGCAGGCCGACCCGTTGCGCATGAATTACTTCAACGTCCCCTACGCGCCGGGCAAGCTGGAAGCCATCGGCTACAACGGCGGCAAGGAGGTGGTGCGCACGGCGGTGGAAACCACGGGCGAGGCGGTGGCGCTGGAGCTGGTGCCGGACCGCGCGGGCCTGGACGGCGACGGCCGCGATGCCATGCCGATCACGGTGCGCGCGCTCGACGCCCAGGGCCGCGCCGTGCCGCTGGCCGATCCCACGGTCACCTTCGCAGTCACCGGCGGTGGCCGTTCGATCGGCCACGGCAACGGCGACCCGACCTCGCACGAGGACGAAAAGGGCGCCACGCGCCGCCTGTTCAACGGCCTGGCCCAGCTGATCGTGCAGACCCGGTACGACGCGACCGAAGCTGTCACGGTCCAAGCGACGGCGCCGGGACTGCGCTCGGCCACGCTGACGATACCGGTGCGCGCCGTGCCGCCGGTGCCGTTCGTGGCCGGCGCCGATGCGCCGCTGACCTTCGTGCGCACCTGGCGCGTGGCGCCGCCCGGCGCTGCGCGGCCCGATCCGAACCAGAAGATCGACAGCTTCGACATGAACACCTGGGGCTGGGGCCAGCCGCCGCTGTGGGGCGCGGCAGGCAGCACGTTCAACCTGTTCCGCTCGAGCTTCACGCCGCGCAAGAACCTGGCCGATGGCAATGGCCTGATCCGCTTTGCCGGCATCAAGGGCCGCGCCGAGATCTGGATCAACGGCGCGCTGGTCGGCAAAAAAACCGCTTTCGACGAGCAGGCGCTGGACCTGCCTTTGCCGGCCGGAACGGGCAAGCGCGAGATCAGCGTGATCGTCGAAGCAGCGCCAGGGCAGGGCAGCGGCATCACCGGCAATGTCACCATCGAACCACGGCAATGACCGGTTTGCGCGCTGAAAGTTCAGCGCGCAAATAAATACTTGCGTTTTACTTAAAAATCGGGGCGCGGCGCGTGATTCGGTTGACGCCACCCCGCGCCCTGCCTATAGTGGCGGGATGATTTCAGACTTCCAAGAACTATCCGACAAGATCGACCTGCTGGCCGAGATGACCAATGCTTTGCGCCGCGAAAACGCCCAGTTGCGTCAGGCCAATGCCGCCCTAGTGGTGGAAAACATGGGTTATCAGCGCCGGCTGAGCGAGGCCGCCGACCGCGTGCAGGCGCTGCTGACGCACGTGCCGTCGCTGGAGCCGGAGCCTGCGGCCGAACCGGAAGGGCAGGACGGTGCAGCAACCGAAGCAGCAACCGAAGCAGCTGTCGTAGAAAAAGAGGAAGTACGATGATCGAGCTCGACGTGACTATCATGGGCCAGTCGTACCGCCTGATGTGCAAGGCCGACGAGGAGCGCGCGCTGCGCGAGGCGTCCGTCATGCTGGACAAGAAAATGACGGGCATCCGCGCCTCGGGCCGGGTCAAGGGCAACGACCGCATCGCCGTCATGGCAGCGCTCAGCGTGGCGGCCGAATTCCTGTCCGTGAAAGCGCCGCAAGGACCGTTGTCCGACATGTCCATCCTCGAAGTGCAGACCAAGATCGCCGCCATGCACAGGGTGTTGGATACCGCACTTACGCCGCAAGAAGCGCTGTTTTAATCGATTTTTAATCATCAAACGGCTTCCTTTGCGGCGGACAAAAGAGTAAACTGGCCTCACCCTGCAGTGTTCGTGAATGTCATATATTCCTTGAACCATTTGTTTGCACCGGTCGTGGGATTTTGTTCGATGGGCGTGAGCGTCGCTTGTTCGATGAACCCGAAATTGAACTAACCGTGACCACCTGAGCCATTAGGTTCGGGATGCCGGCATAACGGCACAAGCGGGGTACTAATTCTGGAAGCAATTCCTCGAAAGCGGCTGGCATGCAGATGTCCAGCCGCTTTTTTTCGCCCGGAGGCATGTGATGCAATACTGGCTGATGAAATCCGAGCCCGACGACGTCAGCATCGACGATCTGATGGCCGCGCCGCAGCAGACGACGGCCTGGTACGGCGTGCGCAACTACCAGGCGCGCAATTTCATGCGCGACCGGATGCAGCCGGGCGACGGCGTGCTGTTCTACCACTCGAGCTGCCCCGAACCGGGCATCGCCGGCCTGGCGCGGATTGTCAGCGGCCCGTACCCGGACGCCTCGCAGTTCGATCCGGATAACCGATACTACGATGCCAAGGCTGTGCCGGAACAGCCGCGCTGGATCTCGATCGATGTCCAGGGCACGCGCAAGACGCGGCTGCTGCCGCTGGCCGAGCTGCGCACCATCGCCGCGCTGGACGACATGGTGGTGCTGCAAAAGGGCAGCCGCCTGTCGATCACGCCGGTCACGCCGGCGCAGTGGCAGGCCGTGGTGGCGCTGCTGGCCTAGCGTCGCCAGCGCATGCCGGATTGGTATAGCGCGTTGCACGAAAGTGATTGGTTGGCCGCCGGCGCGGTGCGTAACATCGCTGCCATCGACGAACCACTCCAGGATGCGCTTTGAGACTACCGACCCTTCAAACCCTTCCAACCCGTTCACATTCCGCTCGCTGGCGTGCCGCAGCCGGCCTGCTGCTCGCCGTGGCATCGGTGAGCGCCACCGCCGTATCGGCCGCCACCGCGACCGCATCGCCAGCGTCGTCTGCGTCGTCTGCCTCGTCAGCATCGGCAGGACGCGAACGCCTGTCGCTCGACCGCGGCTGGCTGTTCCACCTCGGCGACATCACCTCGCCGGAAGTCAAAGGCCACGGCGCCAGCTACGGTTATGGCAAGGCCGGCTTTGCCTGGGGCCCGGCCGGCACCACGTACGACGATGGCGACTGGCGCAAGCTCGCTCTTCCGCACGACTGGGCCGTGGAAGGACCGTTCGACCCGAACGGCAATCTGGCGCAGGGCTACCGGCCGCGCGGCGTGGGCTGGTACCGGCGCTATGTCCGGCTCGAACCGGCCGAGCGCGGCCGCCAGTTCGAACTGCAGCTCGACGCGATTGCGACCAACGCCACGGTATGGGTCAACGGCATCCTCGTGCATCGCAATTGGTCCGGCTACAACGGCAACAACATCAACATCACGCCGTACATGCGCTACGGCGACGAACTCAATACCATCGCCGTGCGCGCCGATGCGGTGCCGATGGAAGGCTGGTGGTACGAGGGCGCCGGCATCTACCGCCATGCGTGGCTGGTCAAGCGCGCACCGCTGCACGTGGTGACCGATGGCGTGCACGCTGTGCCGCGCCTGGGCCGGGACGGCAGGTGGACGATCCCGGTCGCGGTCACGCTGCGCAACGGCGGCCATGCGCCGGCTGCTGCGGTGGTCGAGGTGCAGCTGCACGACCCGGTCGGCAAGCTGGTGGCCAGCCGCCGCAACACGGTGGCCGTGCCGGTGCTGGCGCAGGCGGTGAGCACGCTGCCGCTGACCGTGGCCAGGCCGGCGCTGTGGTCGCTGGAGACGCCGCAGTTGTACCGGGTGACGACGCGCGTCCTGCAGGACGGCAAGGCGGTCGATGAGGTCAGCCTCGATACCGGCTTGCGCACCGTGCGCTTCGATCCGGCGCGCGGCGTGTTCCTCAACGGCCAGCACGTCAAGCTGCAGGGCGTCAGCATCCACCAGGACCATGCCGGCGTGGGCGTGGCGGTGCCTGACGCGATCTGGGCCTACCGGCTGCGCCGCCTGAAGGAGCTGGGCGCCAATGCGATCCGTTTTACCCACGGCGCGATCGCCAGCGAGGTGCTGGACCTGGCTGACCGCATGGGCTTTCTGGTCATGGACGAGAACCGCAACTTCAATATGTCGCCCGATTATATGGCGCAGCTGGAATGGCTGGTGCGGCGCGACCGCCACCACCCGAGCGTGATCATGTGGTCGATGTTCAACGAGGAGCCGATGCAGTCCACCGAGGCCGGTTACGAAATGGCGCGCAACATGGCCGCGGCAGTCAAGGCGCTCGACGACACGCGGCCGGTGACGGCAGCGATGAACGGCGGCTTCTTCGGCAAATACAGCGTCGGTCACGCGCTGGACGTGGTCGGCGCCAATTACCAGGTCGATGTGTACGACAAGTTCCACCAGACCTTTCCGGATGTGCCGTTTACCAGTTCCGAAGACACTTCGGGCTTCATGACGCGCGGGGTCTACACGACCGATCACAGCAAGAATGTGTTCGCCAGCTACGACGACGATTTCGCCACCTGGGGCAACAGCCACCGCGATGCCTGGGAAGCGATCGACCGCCGTCCGTTCGTCGCGGGCGGCTTCGTCTGGACCGGCTTCGATTACCGCGGCGAGCCGACGCCGAACGCCTGGCCCTCGGTCAATTCCGTGTTCGGCATCATGGACCTGAACGGCTTTGCCAAGACCGCGTACTACCTGCACCAGGTACAGTGGATCAAGAGTCGTCCGCTGGTCCACATCGCGCCGCACTGGAACTGGCCGGGGCAGGAGGGCAAGCCGGTGCGCGTGATGGTGATGTCGAATGCCGAAACGATCGCCTTGTCGCTGAACGGCCGTGCGCTCGGCCAACAGCCGGTCGATCCGTACCGGATGAACTATTTCAACGTCCCCTATGCGCCGGGCCGGCTGGAAGCCATCGCCTACCGGGGCGGACGCGAAGTGGCGCGCACCTCTGTCGAGACCACCGGCGCTGCCGTGCGGCTGGACCTGGTGCCGGACCGCGACGCGCTGGACGGCGACGGCCGCGACGCCATGCCGGTCACGGTGCGGGTGCTCGATGCCCAGGGGCGCGCGGTCCCGGTCGATCAGTCGCTGGTGACCTTCCAGGTCAGCGGCGCCGGCAAGTCAATCGGCCATGGCAATGGCGATCCGACCTCGCACGAGGATGAGAAAGGCGCGACACGCCACCTGTTCAACGGCCTGGCGCAACTGATCGTGCAGTCGCACGACGACAGCGCGGGCGACCTGGTGATCGACGCTGCCGCACCGGGCCTGGCGCCGGCGCGCCTGGTGCTGCCGGTGCGCAGGGTGGCGCCGGTGCTGGCCCAGCCGGCCGTGGAGGCGCCGTTCAACACCGTCAATTACTGGCGCCTGTCGCCGGCCAGCGCCACGCGGCCCGACCCCGGCCAGCAGCTGGCCGACTTCGACATGAACACCTGGGAAGCCGGCGAGCCGCCGATGCTGCGCCCGGTGGAAGCGGGCGCCTTCCGCATCTTCCGCGCCAGCTTCACGCCGCGCAGACAGCTGGCCGACGGCAGCGGCACGCTGCACTTCCTGCGCCTGGCAGGGAAGGCGGAAATCTGGCTCGACGGCCAGCTGATCGGCCGGAAAGACGAGTGGGCGCCGGCCGCGCTGCGCGTAAAACTGCCGGCCGGGGACGGCAGCCGTCAACTGAGCGTGCTGGTGGAAGGAGCGCCGGGCCAGGCGGCCGGTGTCGAGGGACTGGTGCGGGTGGAGCCTGCGCCGTAGCGCAGGAACGGGCGCTGCCGAAGCAGGCGGCGCCCGTCGATCTTATCGTGCTTCGGCGCGCGCCACCGTGGGCGCCGTGCCGCGCTGGCGTACCTGGTAGGCCCACACCAGCATGGCGATACCGGCCACCACCATCGGCAGCGACAAGACCTGGCCCGAGGTGATCGGCATGCCCAGGACCGTGGTTTCCCAGTCCGGCGTGCGGAAATACTCGGTAAAGAAACGCGCGCAGCCATACAGCAGCGTGTAGAACGCGCCGACGGCCAGCCGTGGCCGTTCCTTGCGTGCGAACAGCCACAGGATCACGAACACCAGCAGGCCGTCGATCAGCATCTGGTAGATCGGCGACGGATGGCGCAGGCCCTGCAGGAATACCGGGTTCGGGTGCAGCGGGAACGCGGTGTCGGGCCAGAGCATGGCCCACGGCAGCGACTGGTCAGCCACCACGCGGCCCGGCAGTTCGGCATTGATGAAATTGCCCATGCGGCCGGCAGCGTAACCGAGCGGCACCAGCGGCGCAATGAAATCGTAGACGTCGAGGATGTTGCGGCCGGACTTGCGGGCCCACAGCGACATGGCGATCAGCACGCCGATGAAACCGCCGTGGTACGACATGCCGCCATGCCAGACCTTGAAGATTTCGACCGGATTGGAAAAATACTTGACCGGTTCGTAGAACAGCACCTCGCCCAGGCGCCCGCCGATCACCACGCCCAGCATGCCGTAGAACAGCATGTCGTCGAGGTCTTCCTTGCGCCACAGCTGGGCGGCAATGTGCGGCTGGCGGATGCGCACGCGGCCAAGCGCGATGAACAGCGCAAAGGCCAGCACGTACATCAGGCCATACCAGTGGATCGCCACCGGTCCCAGTTGGAGGGCAACCGGATCGGGCATCGGGTGTATCAGCATAGGGCGGTTTTCCTCAATTCCTGTTTCCATGATTCCAAAAAGCCGCGCAGCACGGGCGAGGCATTGTCGCGGCGCCAGGCCAGCCCGGTCTCGACCAGCGGCGTGGTGGCGGCCAGCGCACGGTATTCTACTCCGGGACGCATGAGGTTGGAGACCGACTGCGGCACCAGCGCCATGCCCATGCCGGCCGAGACCAGGCCGACGATGGTCTGCATCTGGATCGCCTGCTGGCCGATGGCGGGCGTGACGCCGGCATCGTGGAACACCGACAGGATGGCGTCGTACAGGGCCGGCGAGATCGCACGCGGGAAGATGATCAGCGGCAGCGCCGGTAGTTCTTGCGCAGGCAGCAAGGTCGTCAGGGCCAGCTTGCCGCGTTTTTTCAGCGCCGGCAGGCCGCTCGGCACGGCCAGCACCAGCGGCTCGCGCAGCACCGGCAGGTAATCGAGGTCGGCGCGGGCCCGGTCGGGTAGCGGCGGGATCAGCAGGCCGGCATCGATGCGCTGGTGCAGCAGGTCGTCCAGCTGCAGGTCGGAGGTCGCTTCCTGCAGCGTGATCTGCACCTGCGGATAGGCGGCGCGGTAGGCGCGCAGGAACGGCGGCAGCACGCTGTAGTCGGCCGACGAGACGAAGGCCAGCGTAAGGCGGCCGACTTCGCCGGCGGCCGCGCGCTGCACCAGCTGCGGCAGCTCCTGGGCCTGCGCCAGCAGCCGGCGCGCCTCGGGCAGCAGCGCGCTGCCGGCGGGGGTCAGGGCCACGCCGCGCCGGTTGCGCTCGAACACGGCAGCACCGAGCAGCTCCTCCAGCGCCTGGATCGCCTGCGACAGCGGCGGCTGCGTCATGTGCAGGCGCAGCGCGGCGCGGCCGAAGTGCAGCTCCTCGGCCACCGCGACGAAATAGCGCAGCTGGCGCAGTTCCATGTTCATATTCGATTCCATTGAAAATTCGTGCAGTGATAGTTTATACGACTCACAGCCGTGTCTATCGCATATTTGACAGGGCGGCAGGGCCAAGGCACTCTGTCGGGCTACTGCATCTGCATCACTTCTGGAGAATCCCATGCCCGCCTACCGTTCCCGCACCACCACCCACGGCCGCAACATGGCCGGCGCCCGCGCCCTGTGGCGCGCCACCGGCATGAAGGACGGCGACTTCGACAAGCCGATCATCGCGGTGGTCAACTCCTTCACCCAGTTCGTGCCCGGCCACGTGCACCTGAAGGACCTGGGCCAGCTGGTGGCGCGCGAGATCGAAAAGGCGGGCGGCGTGGCCAAGGAATTCAACACCATCGCCGTCGATGACGGCATCGCCATGGGCCACGGCGGCATGCTGTACTCGCTGCCGTCGCGCGACCTGATTGCCGACTCGGTCGAGTACATGGTCAACGCCCACTGCGCCGACGCCATGGTCTGCATTTCCAACTGCGACAAGATCACGCCCGGCATGCTGATGGCGGCCATGCGCATCAATATCCCGGTGGTGTTCGTCTCCGGCGGCCCGATGGAAGCGGGCAAGGTGGTCAAGGTGGTCAACGGCGGCCAGAAGGTCATCAAGCTCGACCTGGTGGACGCGATGATCAAGGCCGGCGACGACACCGTCTCCGACGCCGACGTGGCCGAAATCGAACGCTCGGCCTGTCCTACCTGCGGGTCGTGCTCGGGCATGTTTACGGCCAATTCGATGAACTGCCTGACCGAGGCGCTGGGCCTGTCCCTGCCCGGCAACGGCACCGTGCTGGCCACGCATGCCGACCGCGAGCAGCTGTTCCTGCGCGCCGGGCGCCTGATCGTCGCGCTGGCGCGCCGCTACTACGAGCAGGACGATGACTCGATCCTGCCGCGCACCATCGCCAACAAGGCCACGTTCGAAAACGCCATGGCGCTCGACGTCTCGATGGGCGGCTCCACCAACACCGTGCTGCACCTGCTGGCCGCTGCCCACGAAGCAGGCGTCGATTTCACGATGGCCGACATCGACCGCATCTCGCGCAAGGTGCCCTGCCTGTGCAAGGTCGCGCCGATGACCGACAAGTACCACATCGAGGACGTGCACCGCGCCGGCGGCATCATCGGCATTCTCGGCGAACTGGCGCGCGGCGGCCTGCTCGACACGTCGCGTCCGACCATCCACGCGCCCACCATGGCCGACGCCATCGCCCGCAACGACATCACGCGCAGCGACGATCCGGCCGTGCATGAGCTGTTCCGCGCTGCGCCCGGCGGCGTGCCGACCCAGACCGCGTTTTCGCAGTCCGAGCGTTTCGCCTCCCTCGACCGCGATCGCAGCACCGGCTGCATCCGCGACAAGGAACACGCATACTCGCAGGACGGCGGCCTGGCCGTGTTGTACGGTAACCTGGCGCAGAACGGCTGCATCGTCAAGACTGCCGGCGTGGACGAGAGCATCCTCACCTTCAGCGGCAAGGCGCGCGTGTTCGAGAGCCAGGATGCGGCAGTGGAAGCGATCCTCGGCGACACCGTGCATGCCGGCGACGTGGTCATCATCCGCTACGAGGGACCGAAGGGCGGCCCCGGCATGCAGGAGATGTTGTACCCGACTTCGTACATCAAATCGAAAGGCCTGGGCAAGTCGTGCGCCTTGCTGACCGACGGCCGCTTCTCGGGCGGCTCGTCGGGCCTGGTCATCGGCCACGCCTCGCCGGAAGCGGCCGAAGGCGGCGCCATCGGCCTGGTGGAAGAGGGCGACATGATCGACATCGACATCCCCCACCGCACCATCAGCCTGCGCATCAGCGACGCCGAACTGGCCGCGCGCCGCGCCGCCATGGAAGCGAAGGGCGACGCCGCCTGGCAGCCGGTGGACCGCGCGCGCTACGTCTCGCAGGCGCTGCAAGCCTACGCCGCCCTGACCACCTCGGCAGACCGCGGCGCCGTGCGCGACTTGTCGCAGTTGAAGCGCTAGGTTTCAGAACAACTTGCCAGCATGTCCGTCAACCACCGCCGCCACCTGCGCGTTAAATTCCCAGCGCACAAAACCCTGTAAAATAGGGCCGGTAGACGCAGCTTAACTGGAGAAGATGATGAAACGCAGTGTGATGATGGTGGGTGTACTGGTCGCTTCGGGGTTTGCATCGCAGGCGGCGATGGCCGATGCCGGACTGGATCTGGCCAAGGCGAAAAATTGCATGGCTTGCCACGCTGTCGCCACCAAGCTGGTCGGTCCTGCCTACAAGGACGTGGCTGCCAAGTACGCGGGCCAGAAGGACGTGGAAGCCAAGCTGGTCACCAAGGTGATCAAGGGCGGTTCGGGCACCTGGGGCGCGATCCCGATGCCGGCCAATCCGCAGGTCAACGAAGCCGAAGCCAAAACGCTGGTCAAATGGGTGCTGTCGCAAAAATGACCGCCGTTACCCCGTTCTAGAACAAAAACGCGCCCGAGGGCGCGTTTTGTTTATCGGCGTGCTGCTGATTACTTCACCACTTCCACCTTGGTCTTCTTGCCATCGGTGTAGGTGAACAGGGTCATCGCGCCATCCTTGATGTCGCCGTTCTGGTCGAACGAGATCAGGCCCGTCACGCCCTGGTACTTGATCTTCTGCAGGAAGGGCAGGTACTTGGCCGGCTGCGCCGATTTGGCTTCCTGCATGGCAGTGGCCATGGTCATCACGGCGTCGTACACATAGGGCGCGTAGATCTGCACGTTGGCGTTGTACTTCTGCTTGAAGCGGGCGACGAAGTCGTCCATGGCCTTTTGCTGTTCTGCGGTGACGCCGCCCGCTTCGGCGCAGTAAACCACGCCGTTGGCAGCCGCCGTGCCGGCCAGGCGCGGCAGCGCTTCCGTGCACATGCCGTCACCGCCCATGTACTTGGCGTTGATGCCCAGCGCCTTCATCTGACGCAGCAGCGGGCCGCCGACCGAGTCCATGCCGCCGAAGAACACCAGGTCCGGATTCTTGCCCTTGATCGAGGTGAGGATGGCGTTGAAGTCGGTGGCCTTGTCGGTGGTGAATTCCTTGGCGACGATCTGCACGCCAGGCGAGGCCTTCTTGGCGCCCTTGACGAATTCGTTCGCCACGCCCTGGCCATAAGCAGTGCGGTCGTCGATCACGGCGATTTTTTTCGCGCCGAGCTTGCCGACGGCGTAAGCGCCGAGGGTGCCGCCGAGCTTGGCGTCGTTGGCCACCACGCGGAACGCCGACTTGAAACCTTGCTGGGTGTACTTGGTCTGGGTGGTGGCAGGGGAGATTTGCGGAATGCCGGCGTCGTAGTAAATCTTGGAGGCGGGGATCGAGGTGCCCGAATTGAGGTGGCCGATCACGCCGTTGACCTTGGCATCGACGAGCTTTTGCGCCACCGCCGTGCCCTGCTTGGGATCGGCGCCGTCGTCCTCGGCCACCAGTACGAACTTGACCGGCTTGCCGTCGATCTTGATACCCTTGGCGTTCAGATCCTCGATTGCCATCTTGGCGCTGTTTTCATTTTCCTTGCCCAGGTGCGCCGATGGACCCGAGACCGGGCCGACGTGGGCGATCTTGATCACTTCCTGGGCGCTGGCGCTGCCTGCGCCGGCAAACGCCAGGGCGATGGCAAGCGGAATGAATTTTGTAGTGAACTGCATCGTCTTCTCCAAAAGTGGTGGTCAACGGGGTCTCGTGAACGCCGCAGGTTTTTCTGCAAGGCCAAAAGGTACAACACTTTGGAGACCGCGCAAAGCAGCAATCGCGATTAAAACGTGATCGAAACACGATTGTTGCCTGTGTTGACGCGGGGCTTGCCGCGCTGGTGCGCGCATGCCCGCCAGCGGTGCGGTGCGCGCACCACGACAGGGCGGTGCGCGACCGCGGATGGAGGGAGAGAACGGGCCGATTACTTTTTCTGCGCCTGCAGGTGCACCAGTTCCTGCGAGACGGCGCGCGCGACGATCTTTTCGATGGTGTCGTGCAGGCCGCTGCGGATGTCGTTGGTCAGGCCCTGCACCGCGTGCGTGAGCACGTCGGCCATGCAGTCCCTGATGCGCTGCTCGAGCACGAAGTCGACGCGCGATTGCAGCTTGTGCACGATGCGTTCGGCCAGGCGCTGCTCCATCAGCGCCCAGTCGGCGCCGGACCAGTGCGCGAGCGCGTGCGCTTCGAGCGCGGTGGCGGACTCGGCTTTGGTGGGACCGCCAATGTCGGTGGCGACGGGGAGCGGGTCTGCGCCGGGTTCTGTCGCCAGCACCTCGGTCAGCACGGGAATGCTGTGATCAAAGTTTGCGTTCATGATTTTCCTGCGACAAAGTGAGTGAGCGGATACGCTTGCTGCTTGTACGCGACATAGCGCTTGCGGCCGGCAGCGGCATCCTGCTCGTCCGAGGAAATCACTTCGATCATGCGCTCGAATCGGTCCACGCAGGCAGGCGTACGGCGCGACAGATTCACCAATAACTCGGTATGCGGCAACTGCGCCGCATCGCTGTCGGTGAGGATGATGGCGGTCTGCCCGGCCAGTGCATCGCCGGCCGGCACGTGCGGCAGGAAATCGGTGGCGGAAAACGTCCACATGGCGGCGTCGAGTTCGGCCAGCTGCTGCGCATCGTCGGTCAGCACCACGATGCGATGGTTGGCGCCGAACGCCTTGCGCGCCAGGCGGCAGGCGTAGGCGACCTTGTCGGGGATGTTGGTGTGGAAGTCGATGCGCGTCATGGCCGCTCCGCTCAAGCCGCCATGCCGCTGTGACGCAGCAGGGCGTCGATGCTCGGCTCGCGGCCGCGGAAGGCGGTAAACGATTCGAGCGCCGGGCGCGAGCCGCCGACCGACAGAATTTCGCGCAGGTAGCGCTGGCCCGCCTCGGTGGTGGCGGCCGGCCCCAGCGCCTTGGCTTCCTCGAAGGCGGCGTACGCATCGGCCGACAGCACTTCGGCCCACTTATAGCTGTAGTAGCCGGCCGCGTAACCGCCGGAGAAGATGTGGCCGAACGCATTCTGGAAGCGGTTGAAGGCCGGCGGCACCACCAGCGAAAACCTGGCGCGCACGCGGTCGATCAGCTGCTGCACGGTCTGGCCGCTGGCCGCATCGTAATCGTAGTGCAGGTGCATGTCGAGCAGCGAGAATTCCACCTGGCGCAGCGTCTGCAGACCGGACTGGAAGTTCTTGGCGGCGAGCATCTTGTCGAACAGCGCGCGCGGCAGCGGTTCGCCAGTGCGCGCGTGGGCGGTCATGTGCTCGAGCACGTCCCACTCCCAGCAGAAGTTTTCCATGAACTGCGATGGCAGTTCCACCGCGTCCCACTCGACGCCGGCGATGCCGGAGACGGCCAGCTCGTCGACCTGGGTCAGCATGTGGTGCAGGCCGTGACCGAATTCGTGGAACAGCGTGATCACTTCGTCGTGGGTAAACAGCGACGGCTGGGCCACGCCATCGACCACGGCCGGTTCGGTGAAGTTGCAGGTCAGGTAGGCGACCGGCGTCTGCACGCTGTGGGCGGTGGCGCGGCGGCCGCGCGCGTCGTCCATCCAGGCGCCGCCGCTCTTGCCGGCGCGCGCGTACAGGTCGAGGTAGAACTGGCCGATCAGCACGCCGTCGCGCTCGATGCTGTAGAAGCGCACATCCTTGTGCCACACGGGCGCGACGTCGGGCTTGATCTCGACCGCGAACAGTTGCCGGATCTGGCGGAACAGGCCGTCGATCACCTTGTGCTCGGGGAAGTACTGTTTGACTTCCTGGGCCGAGAACGCATAGCGGCGTTCCTGCAGCTTTTCGGACGCGTACGGCATGTCCCAGGCCTGCAGGTCGGCGATGCCCAGCTCGTCCCGGGCGAACTGTTTGAGTTCGTCGAGGTCCTGTTGCGCGAACGGACGGGCGCGCTGCGCCAGGTCTTCGAGGAAGCCGATCACGTGTTCGGGCGACTGCGCCATCTTCGGCACCAGCGACACTTCGGCAAAGTTCCTGTAGCCGAGCAGCTTGGCTTCCTCGTCGCGCAGGCGCAGCAGGGTGACGATGTTTTGCGTGTTGTCCCACTCGTCCTTCTTGCTGAACATGTCGCCCTGGTCCGAAGCCTTGGTGGCGTTGGCGCGGTAGACGGTCTCGCGCAGCGCGCGGTTGTCGGCAAACTGCAGGATCGGGTAGTAGGACGGGAAATGCAGCGAGAACTGCCAGCCCTGCTTGCCGTCCTTGGTGGCGGCGGCATGCGCGGCTGCTTTCACATCGTCGGGCAGGCCGGCCAGTTCCGCTTCATCGGTCACCAGCAGCTTGTAGTCGTTGGTGGCATCAAGCACGTTTTCCGAGAAGCGCGTGGAGACGGCCGCCTGTTCTTCCTGGATCGCCGCGAAGCGCGCTTTTTTGTCGGCCGGCAGTTCGGCGCCGCCCATGCGGAAGTCGCGGATGGCGTTGTCGACAATGCGCTGGCGCGCCGGCGACAGGCTGGCAAAGCCGTCCGATGCGCGCAGCGCCTTGTACTTGGCAAACAGCGCTTCGTTCTGCGACAGCTCGGTCCAGAACTCGGTGACCTTGGGCTGGTTGTCATTGTAGGCGGCGCGCAGCTCGGGCGTATCGACCACGCTGTTGAGGTGGCTGACGATGCCCCAGGCGCGGCCCAGCAGCTCGGTGGCGTTTTCCAGCGGCGTGACGAAACTGTCCCAGGTCACGTCGTCCTGCGGCGCTGCGAGCTGCTGCACCACGGTGCGCGAGCGGGCCAGCAGGTGGTCGATGGCGGGGGTGACGTGCTCGGCCAGGATGGCGTCGAAACGCGGCAGGCCGGAAAAGTCGAGGAGGGGATTGCTTGCGTCTGTGGTCATGTCGGTTCCAAAACAAGTTGGATTCCCGCCTGCGCGGGAATGACGGCTCAGGGCCGGCGAATTCAACTCAGTCATCCCCGCGCAGGCGGGGATCGAACGAATACGGTTACGCGCGCTCGGCAGCTTCCACCGTATTCATCAGCAACATCGTGATCGTCATCGGGCCGACGCCGCCCGGCACCGGGGTGATGTGCGACGCCACTTCCCGCACGCCGGCAAAATCGACGTCGCCGCACAGCTTGCCTTCGTCGTTGCGGTTCATGCCGACGTCGATCACGATGGCGCCCGGCTTGACCATGTCGGCAGTCAGCACGTTGCGGCGGCCGACTGCCGCGACCACGACATCGGCCTGGCGCGTGTACACGCCCAGGTCCGGGGTCGCACTGTGGCAGATGGTGACGGTGGCGTTGGCCTGCAAGAGCAGCAGACCCATCGGCTTGCCGACGGTGTTGCTGCGGCCGATCACCACCGCGTGCTTGCCTTTCAGGTCGACGCCGGTGCTCTCGATCAGCTTCATGCAGCCGTACGGCGTGCACGGACGGAAGCCTGCCAGGCCCGTCATCAGCTCGCCGGCGCTCAGCACCGAGTAGCCATCGACATCCTTGGTGGTGGCGATCGCCTCGATCACCTTGTGCGGGTTGATGTGCTTGGGCAGCGGCATCTGCACCAGGATGCCGTGGATCTTCGGATCGGCGTTCAGGGCTGCGATCCGTTCGAGCAGCGCCGCTTCGGTCAGGTCGGCCGGGTATTGCTCCTTGAGCGAATAGAAACCGGCCTCCTCGCACCCCTTGACCTTGTTGCGCACGTACACATGGCTGGCCGGATCGTCGCCGACCAGGATCACGGCCAGGCCGGGTTGTTTGCCTTGCGCGGTCAGCGCGGCAGCACGTGCAGCAATTTCCGCGCGCAGTTTTTGGGAAAGGGCGATTCCGTCGATCAGTTGAGCAGCCATGATTTAACCAGGTGAAAGGGAGTGGGAGAGGGAAGCACGATTATAAGCGCTAACGCCCGCCGCCCCGCGATTTCCGGGCGCCCGCGATGCTGCAGCGCACAAGATTTTCATAGGGAAATCTCATAATATGAAATGCCTTATCATAGTTTGGAAAAGCAAAAAATCACTGTTAGAATCCCCACACGTCATAGAAGTATTGGTAAATAATCAGCGTTCCACTGGCCCGACATCGGTATCATCCGGGCACCTTCAACTCAGGAGACTTAACACATGTCAGATCACATCGACCAGGTTGCGGCAAGCACCGACCCTGATTCGCAAGAAACCAAAGAATGGTTGGATTCCCTGGCCTCGGTCCTCGAACAAGAAGGTCCTGACCGTGCCCACTACCTGCTCGAACGCCTGATCGACCTGGCCCGCCAGAGCGGTTCGGACATCCCGTTCTCCGCCAACACCGCCTACGTCAACACCATCCCTGCCGACCAGGAGCAACGCTGCCCCGGCAACCTCGAATACGAAGAAAAACTGCGCTCGTGGATGCGCTGGAACGCGATGGCGATGGTCGTCAAGGCCAACCGCTTCGACGGCGACCTCGGTGGCCACCTGTCCTCGTTCGCCTCGCTGGCCAACATGCTGGGCATCGGCTTCAACCACTTCTGGAAAGCGCCGAGCGAGAACCACGGCGGCGACCTGCTGTACATCCAGGGCCACTCGTCGCCGGGCGTGTACGCGCGCGCCTTCCTCGAAGGCCGCCTGACCGAAGACCAGCTGCTGCACTTCCGCCGCGAAGTCGACGGCAAGGGCCTGTCGTCGTACCCGCACCCGAAACTGATGCCGAACTTCTGGCAGTTCCCGACCGTGTCGATGGGCCTGGGCCCGCTGATGGCGATCTACCAGGCGCGCTTCCTGAAGTACCTGCACGCGCGCTCGATCGCCGACACCACCGACCGCAAGGTCTGGGCCTTCTGCGGCGACGGCGAGATGGACGAGCCGGAATCGCTGGGCGCGATCGGCATGGCTTCGCGCGAAAAGCTCGACAACCTGGTCATCGTGGTCAACTGCAACCTGCAGCGCCTCGACGGCCCGGTGCGCGGCAACGGCAAGATCATCCAGGAACTCGAAGGCGAATTCCGTGGCGCCGGCTGGAACGTGGTCAAGGTGGTGTGGGGCCCGGGCTGGGACGCGCTGCTGGCCAAGGACAAGGAAGGCATCCTGCGCAAGGTGATGATGGACACCGTGGACGGTGAATACCAGAACTACAAGGCCAAGGATGGCGCCTACGTGCGCAAGCACTTCTTCGGCAAGCATCCGAAGCTGCTGGAGATGGTTGCCAACATGACCGACGACGACATCTGGCGCCTGACTCGCGGCGGCCACGATCCGCACAAGATCTACGCCGCCTTCAAGGTCGCCCAGGAACACAAGGGTCAACCGACCGTGCTGCTGGTGAAGACCATCAAGGGCTTCGGCATGGGCAAGCACGGCGAAGCGCGCAACACCGCGCACAATACCAAGAAGCTGACCGACGAAGCCGTGCGCGAAATGCGCGACCGCTACTCGATCCCGATCCCGGACGACAAGCTGGCCGATATCCCGTTCTACAAGCCGGCCGACGACGCCCCGGAAATCAAGTACCTGCACGAGCGCCGCGCGGCGCTGGGCGGCTACCTGCCGGCGCGCCGCATGCAGGCCGATGAAAAACTGACGGTGCCGCCGCTGTCGGCCTTCCAGAACGTGCTCGACGCCACCGCCGAAGGCCGCGAAGTGTCGTCCACCCAGGCTTACGTGCGCATCCTGACCACGCTGCTGAAAGACCAGAGCGTCGGCGCCCGCATCGTGCCGGTGCTGGTCGACGAATCGCGCACCTTCGGCATGGAAGGCCTGTTCCGCCAGGTCGGCATCTTCAACCAGCAGGGCCAGTTGTACGAGCCGGTCGACAAGGACCAGGTGATGTACTACCGCGAAGACAAGGCCGGCCAGATCCTGCAAGAGGGCATCAACGAAGCGGGCGGCATGAGCTCGTGGATCGCTGCGGCGACCTCGTACTCGACCAACAACCGCGTGATGATCCCGTTCTACACGTACTACTCGATGTTCGGCATGCAGCGCATCGGCGACCTGGTATGGGCTGCCGCCGACATGCGCGCGCGCGGCTTCCTGATGGGCGGCACCGCCGGCCGCACCACGCTCAACGGCGAAGGCCTGCAGCACGAAGATGGCCACAGCCACCTGTTTGCCGCTGCGGTACCGAACTGCATGCCGTACGACCCGACCTTCGGTCACGAGCTGGCCGTCATCATCCAGGACGGCATGCGCCGCATGGTGGAAGAACAGGAAGACGTGTTCTACTACATCACCATCATGAACGAGAACTACCCGCACCCTGGCATCAAGCCGGGGCAGGAAGAGGGCATCCTGAAAGGCCTGTACCTGCTGCAGAAGGGCGACGAGTCGCTGCAGCAGCGCGTCCAGCTGATGGGTTCCGGTACCATCCTGCGCGAGTCGATCGCGGCGCAGGAACTGCTGAAAAACGACTGGAACATCGCGGCCGACGTCTGGTCCGCACCGTCGCTGACCCTGGTGGCGCGCGATGGCCAGGATGCCGAACGCTGGAACCTGGTCAACCCGACCAAGGAACAGCGCGTACCGTACGTGGCGCAGCTGATGAAGGACACCACCGGTCCTATCGTTGCCACCACCGACTACATGCGTGCGTTTGCGGAACAGATCCGCGCCTTCATTCCGAAGGACCGTACCTACCGCGTACTGGGCACCGACGGTTTCGGCCGTTCGGACAGCCGCGTCAAGCTGCGCGAATTCTTCGAGGTGAACCGTTACTACATCACGGTCGCCGCACTGAAATCGCTGGCCGAAGAGGGCAAGCTGGACGTGTCCGTGGTTGAACAGGCAGTGGCCAAGTACAACCTCGATCCGAACAAGCCTAACCCGGTGACTCAATAACAGGGTACTCGAACAACCTACTGCGCGACTTGCCATCGCCTCTCCGTTGCTCAGCGTACCGCCGTACGCTTCCGCTACTCGAGACGATGACAAGCCGCTCGCTACGGTTGTACGAGCCCCCTGACACTAAACAGAATACGGAGCAAACGCTATGAGCATTGTGGAAGTCAAAGTCCCGGATATCGGCGACTTCAAGGAAGTGGAAGTCATCGAGGTGATGGTCAAGGTCGGCGACACCATCAAGGTGGACCAGTCGCTGGTGACGGTCGAATCGGACAAGGCCAGCATGGAAATTCCATCGTCGGCGGCCGGCGTGATCAAGGAAATCAAGGTCAAGGTCGGCGACAAGATCGCCGAAGGCGGCCTGCTGTTGCTGCTCGAAGGCGAAGACGCTGCGGCGGCGGCACCTGCTGCTGCAGCCCCTGCGGCTGCTGCACCGGCACCGGCGCCCGCCGCTGCTGCTGCTCCGGCACCAGCTGCTGCCCCGGCAGCAGCGGCCGGTCCGGTCGAGATCAAGGTGCCGGACATCGGCGACTTCAAGGAAGTGGAAGTGATCGAGGTGATGGTCAAGGTCGGCGACACCATCAAGGTGGACCAGTCGCTGCTGACCGTGGAATCGGACAAGGCCAGCATGGAAATCCCGTCGTCGCACGCCGGCGTGGTCAAGGAAGTCAAGGTCAAGGTCGGCGACAAGGTGGCTATGGGCTCGATCGTGTTCGTGGTCGAGGCAGCGGGCGGCGCTGCCGCACCTGCCCCCGCCGCTGCGCCTGCATCGGCTTCCGCTGCTGCTGCTCCCGCTGCGGCACCGGCGCCGGCGCCGAGCGCCACCCCTGCGGCAGCGCCTGCACCTGCAGCCGCTGCCCCGACCGCATCGCAAGGCTCGGTCCAGACCGGCAAGCTGGCGCACGCCTCGCCGTCGATCCGCAAGTTCGCGCGCGAACTGGGCGTGGACCTGGGCAAGGTGCCCGGCTCCGGTCCGAAAGGCCGCATCACCCAGGCCGACGTGCAGAACTTCGTCAAGGGCGTGATGGCCGGCACCACGGCAGCACCTGCCGGCGCCGCCGCGTCGAACGCCGGTGGCGGCAACTTCAACGTGCTGCCATGGCCGTCGCTCGATTTTTCCAAGTTCGGCCCGACCGAGCTGCAGCCGCTGTCGCGCATCAAGAAGATCAGCGGTCCGAACCTGCACCGCAACTGGGTGCAGATCCCGCACGTCACGCAGTTCGACGAAGCGGACGTCACCGACCTGGAAGCCTTCCGCGTCGAGACCAACAACGCCAACGCCAAGAACAAGGATGCCGCCAAGCTGACCATGCTGGCCTTCGTGATCAAGGCGTCGGTGGCCGCGCTGAAGAAATTCCCGTCGTTTAATGCGTCGCTCGACGCCAAGGGCGAGAACCTGATCCTCAAGCAGTACTACAACATCGGCTTCGCGGCGGACACGCCGAACGGCCTGGTGGTCCCGGTGATCAAGAATGCCGACCAGAAATCGGTATCGCAGATCGCCCGCGAAATGACGGAGCTGTCGCTGCAGGCGCGCGAAGGCAAACTCAAGCCGGCCGACATGCAGGGCGCGAGCTTCACCATTTCGTCGCTGGGCGGCATCGGCGGCACGCACTTCACGCCGATCGTCAATGCGCCGGAAGTGGCGATCCTGGGCCTGTCGAAAGCCTCGATCAAGCCGGTATGGGACGGCAAGGCCTTCCAGCCACGCCTGATGATGGGTACCTCGCTGTCGTACGACCACCGCGTGGTGGACGGCGCCATGGGCGCCCGCTTCTCCGTGTACCTGAGCGAAGTGCTCGGCGACATGCGCAAAATTCTGCTGTAAGGAGCGACTATGAGCACAGAAGTGAAAGTGCCGAATATCGGCGACTTCGCAGAAGTCGAAGTAATCGAAGTGATGGTCAAGATCGGCGACACCATCAAGGTGGACCAGTCGCTGATCACCGTGGAATCGGACAAGGCGTCGATGGAAGTGCCGTCGTCGCACGCCGGCGTGGTCAAGCAGGTGCTGGTCAAGGTGGGCGACAAGGTCAAGGAAGGCGTGCCGATGCTGGTGGTCGATGCCGCTGACGGCGCCGCTGCTGCACCTGCCGCATCGTCCGCAGCCGCACCTGCCCCTGCTGCAGCGCCGGCGCCGGCCGCTGCGGCGGCCCCCGTGGCGGCAGCGCAGTCGCCGGCCCCGGTCGGCGGCAGCTACAGCGGCCAGGTCGATATCGATTGCGACATGATGGTCCTGGGCGGTGGTCCCGGCGGCTACTCGGCAGCGTTCCGCGCGGCCGACCTGGGCCTGAACACCGTGATCGTCGAGCGCTACGCCACGCTGGGCGGCGTGTGCCTGAACGTCGGCTGCATTCCATCGAAAGCCTTGCTGCACGTGGCTGCCGTCATCGACGAAACCGAGCACATGTCCAAGACCGGCGTCACCTTCGCCAAACCGCAGATCGACATCGACCAGGTGCGCGCGTACAAGGAAGGCGTGATCAAGAACATGACCGGCGGCCTGGCCGGCATGGCCAAGGCGCGCAAGACCCAGATCGTCACCGGCGTCGGCCAGTTCCTGAGCGCCAACCACATCGAAGTGACGGCCGCCGACGGCACCAAGAAAGTGGTGCAGTTCAAGCAGGCCATCATCGCTGCCGGTTCGTCGGTGGTGAAGCTGCCGTTCGTGCCGGAAGACCCGCGCATCGTCGATTCGACCGGCGCGCTGGAACTGCGCCAGATCCCGAAACGCATGCTGGTCATCGGCGGCGGCATCATCGGCCTGGAAATGGCGACCGTGTACTCGACTTTTGGTGCACGCATCGACGTGGTCGAAATGATGGACGGCCTGATGCAGGGCGCCGACCGCGACGCGGTCAAGGTCTGGCAGAAGTTCAACGAGAAGCGCTTCGACAACATCATGACCAAGACCAAGACGGTCGGCGTGGAAGCGCTGCCCGAAGGGATCAAGGTCACGTTCGAAGCGGCCGAAGCGGGCGCACCGGCGCCGGCGCCGCAGGTCTACGACCTGGTGCTGGTGGCCGTGGGCCGCAGCCCGAACGGCAAGAAGATCGCTGCCGACAAGGCCGGCGTGGTGGTGACCGACCGTGGCTTCATCCCGGTCGACAGCCAGATGCGCACCAACGTGCCGAACATCTTCGCCATCGGCGACCTGGTGGGCCAGCCGATGCTGGCGCACAAGGCCGTGCACGAAGGCCACGTGGCGGCGGAAGCGGCTGCCGGCCAGAAGTCGCACTTCGATGTGAAGGTGATTCCGTCGGTGGCCTACACCGATCCGGAAGTGGCATGGGCCGGCATCACCGAGGACGAAGCCAAGGCCAAGGGCATCAAGGTCGAGAAGGGCCACTTCCCGTGGGCCGCCTCGGGCCGCGCCGTGGCCAACGGCCGCGCCGAGGGCTTTACCAAGCTGCTGTTCGACGCTGAAACCCACCGCATCATCGGCGGCACCATCGTCGGCACCCACGCCGGCGACATGATCGGCGAGATCGCGCTGGCCATCGAAATGGGTTGCGACGGCACCGACATCGGCAAGACCATCCACCCGCACCCAACCCTGGGCGAGTCGATCGGCATGGCGGCCGAAGTGTACGAAGGTTCGTGCACCGACCTGCCGCCGCCGCGCAAAAAATAAGCGGTCCTGCCAGGATTGCCGCAGTGCCGTCCAGCGTGAGCTGGGCGGCATTTTTTTTATGCGGGACGGCGTGCCAGCAGCTGCGACAGCCGCTGCAGACTCGCGCGCAGCTGCCCACGGTCCCTGATGCTGCCCAGCGACACGCGGATCGCGTTGGCGCCGCCGCTGCCCGCGGCGAACGCGTCGGCCGGCATGACGGCAATGCCCTCGCTGGCGGCGGCTTGCGCCAGCTGCGCAGCATGCCAGTACGACGGCAACGCCAGCCAGACATGCAGGCCGTCGCCGCAGCCGCCATGGCGCCCCGCCAGGAGGTCGCGCGCCATCTGCTGGCGCAGGCGCGCCTCCTGGCGCACGCCCTGCATCAGGCGCTCGGCCGAGCCGTCGACGATCCACTGGGTGGCCAGCGCGGCCGTCAGCGGCGCAGCCATCAGCGCGAACGATCTGAGCGCGGCCAGCAAGCGTTCGCGCTCCTGCGGTGCGCGCAGCAGCACGAAGGCGACGCGCAGGCCGGGCGTCAGGCATTTCGACAGGGTCGAGATATAGACAATCTGGTCCGGTGCAAAGGTGGCCAGCGGTGGCGGCGGCGCTTCGGCCAGCAGCCAGTAGGGATCGTCCTCGACGATGCGCAGCTTGCAGCGCCGCGCAACGTCGGCAAGCGCCCGGCGCCGCTGTTCCGGCATGGTGACGGTGGTGGGGTTGTGCAGGGTCGGATTCAGGTACACCAGCGCCGGCCGGTGCTGGCGCCATGCTGCCTCGAGCAGCGCCGGCACCATCCCGTGCTGGTCCGCCTGCACCGCGACCACGCGCCGGCCCAGCTGCGCCGCTGCGGTCAGCAGGCCCGGATAACTGGCCGGCTCGGTCAGGATGACATCGCCCGGTGACGTCAGCACCAGGATCAGGGCGGCCAGCGCGGCTTGCGCCCCGGGGCAGACCAGCACCTGCTGCGCGTCCAGGGGGCCGACCATCGGCGCCAGCCAGCGGGCGCCGGCCGCGCGGTCGGCGTCGCTGCCGCCGCCCAGCTGGTACGTCATCAGCATCGCACTGTCCGTGCGCATCAGGACCTGCGCCACGCCCTGTTGCAGCAGGGCGTCGAAGTCCACGCCGGCCGGCGGCGGCGGGGTATTCATGCTCAGGTCGAGCACCGTGGTCAGGTCGACCTTTGGCGCCGCGACATAGGTGCCGCGTGCGCCGCGCCCCTCGAGCAGGTGCCGGCGCCTGGCCTCGTCGTAAGCGCGCGTGACCGTGGTCAGGTCGATGTTCAGCTGCGCCGCCAGCTGGCGCTGCGGCGGCAGCCTGTCGCCGGGCAGCAAGGCGCCGCTGCGCACCGCCGCCTGCAGCGCATCGGCAATCTGCAGGAAGCGCGGGCCGCCATGCGGCGCCAGGCGCGGCAGCCAGCCCGGCAAACAGTCGTCTTGCATGGCGCTTAACTGGGACATTTTGTCTCGATGTATGGAAATTGCTTTTGGGTAGTATGCTGCAGAACGGACGGCGCCGGATTGCCCGCGTGGGAGCCGCCGACGTTTTTACGGCACATGGTGCCAGTTAATTGTGCCAGCAACGGTCAGGAAATACGCGATATGGTGGATTGGATCCCGGTAGTCTTCTTTATATTCAAATTCCTCGTGCTCGGCACGGGCATGTTCTACGCCATCAAGTGGCACTACGATCAGGGTAAAAAGAAGGGCAAGGAAGAAGAGCGGCGCGCCGTGCTGCGCGCCAGCGTCAAGGTAGTCGTCGGATTTGTACTGACGCTGCTGGTGCTGACCTTCGTGACCTATATTCTTGCCAAGACGTTCGGGATGGACTTGAACATGAACTGGTGATGCAGCTTGCCTGTTGCGCGCTATTGCGTCGCAGGCTCGACCCGGACTCCCACCAGGATGCGGTCGCCGTCGATCTTCGTCTTCAGCAAGCAGTCGCGTCCCGTGGCCCGGCCCTGCCTGAGCGTGATGCCGTGGCCGAGCAGGGCGGTCAGGGCGCCTGCTGCCACGCCGGTGGCGCTGTCCTCCAGCGCCGGGTCGAGATGGTTGAAGTTACGGCCCTGGTAGCTGCCGTCATCGCCCTGGCAGTAGGCATAGATGCCGCTCACGCCTGCGGTCTTGCTCCAGGCGGCGATTGCCGTCAAGTCCGGAGCTAAACCATGCAAGGTGGCGGCATCGGCCACTTCCACCAGCAGCTTCGGACTGCCGACCGATGCCACGCGCGCTGGCGCCAACAACGCCAGGCCTGGCGCGGCCAGCAGCGCTGCGATCGCAGCGGGTGTGGGCGCCGCTTGCGAGACCGGCTGGCGTTCGAGGCTGACGTAGATCTCGCCATCAAGGCCCCGCACCAGCCCCAGCCGCTGCCCGTGCAGCGCAGTCATTACCGTCAGCTGGCTGGCAGCGCCGTGCTGCGTGAACAGGCGCTGGCCGACAGCCAGGGTCGCGTGCAGGCACAGCGGACTGCGCGCATGGGGATAGTAATAGTCGATACTGGCTGCGACCCCCGTTGCACCGGACGGATCGATCCACACGCAGGTGGTCTTGCGCGTATGTGCAAAAGCCTGGCGTGCTTCGGGATCTGACCGTTCGCCTTCGATCACGCTGGCCGGGTTGCCGCCGCCGGCATGGGCGCCGAAGCAGCGGAAGTCGTGGATCTGCATGGTGGTTTCAATCGGTTGACGGTGTATTGGCTGCTCCAGCGCAGGCGCGTGCCGTTCGGATGCGCTGCTGTATCGGATCGCGCATCGCCGGTTAGAGGATCAGCAAGCCGTCGGCCTCACCCGCTCCACCTCGAGCCCGAACCACGGCCGCAGCCGGGTGCCGAGCACATTGCCGGTGAAGGCGGCTACCAGCCACAGCCAGCCGTGCAGGCTGCCCGAAACGATGCCGCTGAAGTAGGCGCCGATGTTGCAGCCGTAGGCCAGGCGTGCGCCGTAGCCGAGCAGCAGGCCGCCCACCACGGCTGCTACCAGCGAGCGCAGCGGCACGCGCCAGACCGGCGCATAGCGCCCGGCCAGGGCTGCCGCGAGCATGGCGCCGAACACGATGCCGATGTCCATCACCGACGTCACGTCCGCGATCACCGGTGCGGTCAGCGTGGCGGCGTTGGCCGGCGCCGACCAGTAGGTCCAGCTGGCGACATCGATACCGGCCAGCGTGGCGGCCTTGGCGCCCCACAGCGCGAAGGCCGAGGTGACGCCCCACGGGCGGCCGGCCAGGGCCAGCGTGGCGAAATTGAGCAGCACCAGGGCGATGCCGCCGGCCACCAGCGGCCACGGGCCGTGCAGCCAGCGCGCGCTGTGGTCGGGCTGCACGTGGGCGGCGACCAGCTTGCCGTGGCGACGTTTTTCCACCGCCACGGTCACCGCCACGATCAGCGCGAACACCAGCCAGTTCAGGGCCAGCGCCGGCGCGAGGCCCAGCGACTTGACCAGCGAGACCGGCGCCAGTTGCGGCATCGAAGTCCAGAACGGCATGTGGGCAGTACCGATCAGCGAGCCGGCAATGAAAGCGAGCAGCGTGACGATCATGCGCGTGCTGCCGCCCCCCACCGTGTAGAGCGTGCCGGACGCACAGCCGCCGCCGAGCTGCATGCCGATGCCGAAGATGAAGGCACCGACCACCACCGAGGTGCCGACCGGCGCCACCAGCCCCTTGACCGGTTCGCCGAACAGCGAGCCAGCCGCCAGCGCCGGGAAGAACAGCGCCACGCCGACAGCGAGCATCACCATCTGCGCGCGCAATCCTTGGCCACGGCCGTCGGCGATGAACACCCGCCAGGCCGACGTGAAGCCGAACGCCGCGTGATACAGCGTCACGCCCAGCAGCGCGCCGACCACGTACAGCGCTGCCTGGCGCGGGCCGACCGCCTGGCCCAGGTAGCAGGCGCCAAGCACGATGATGGCCAGCGCCACCGAGAGGGCGCCGGGGTTGATCCGGGAAGGTGGGCGCCACGGCGCCGCGCTGGTGGGAGAGATGGTGGTGGACATGGTAATGACGAATAAAAGATCAGCCTTTATTTTCCGCTATTTTCGTTCACGCTGCGTGCGCCGGTGCGCCTTGCGCTGACGCCGGCAGACCGAAGATGCGGTCGAAGGCCAGGCTGAACAGGAAGGTGTACACCAGGAAGAACACCACGATCCACAGGTCGACGATGAAGGCGTCCCACAGCGAGATATCGAGCCACCACGCGAACAGCGGCACCAGGAAGGCGACCAGCCCGCCCTCGAAACCGACCGCATGGGCGATGCGGCGCGCCACACTGCGGCCCTTGGTGGCCTGGCGCGATTCCCACGCTTCGAACAGCGTATTGAAAATGAAATTCCAGATCACGGCGATGGTGGACGACGCCACCGCCGCCACGCTGGCGTGGGCGCCGCTGCTGCCGGCCATCAGCACCAGCGTGGTGGTGGTCAGCGCCACCGCGAACAGCTCGAACAACGATACGTACACGATCTTGCGTTTCAGTCCCTGCATGATAGATTCCCTTAAACATCAATCGATCGATGATAGTTGAATTTATCTGACAGTTAAAGTGGACAGTTATCAGTTTATCTGACAGCATTGCTTATGGCCTTTTCCAGCGATAACGTCGAACTCTTTCTTGCCGTGCTAGACCACGGTTCTTTTTCCGCCGCCGCCCGCGCCTTGCACCGGGTGCCGTCGGCCGTCAGCATGGCGATCGCCAACCTCGAGGCGGAGCTGGACCTGCAGCTGTTCGAGCGCAGTTCGCGCGCCGTGGTGCCGACCGGGATGGCGCGCGCACTGGAGGCGGAGGCGCGTCACCTGGCCGGGCAGCTGCGTCGCCTGCAGGCGCATGCGCTGTCGCTGCACCAGGGACTGGAGCGCCGTCTCACGCTGGCAGTGTCGCCCGAGCTGCTCTCGGCCGCCTGGGGCGAGCCGCTGGCGCGCCTGGCCGAGGAATTCCCGTCGCTGGAAGTCGATGTGCTGTCGGCGCCGCAGGCCGACGCGCGGCGCATGCTGCACGACGGTACCGCGCAGCTGGCGCTGCTCTACGACCGGCCGCAGGTCGATGAGCGCGAGAGCTTCCAGGAACTGGGCAGCGAGGTGCTGGCCGCCGTGATCTCGCCGCGGCATCCGCTGGCGCGCGAGCGCAATGGCCACTTCCGGCTCGAAGACCTGGTCGATATCCGCCAGGTCGCCATCGTCAGCCGCGCTGCGCATCAGGAAGACCAGCGCGTGCTGGTGTCGCGCAAGCTGTGGCGCACCGACAGCCACCAGGCCACGCTGGGCATGGTGCAGGCCGGCATCGGCTGGGCCTTCCTGCCCCGGCGCCTGGTGGCGCCGCTGCTGGCCGATGGCGCGCTGCTGGCGATCGATTTTGCCAGCATGAGCAACCAGCTGCGGCTGTGGGTGGACGTGGTGTGGGTTAATGACCGGCCGCTGGGGCTGGGGGCCAAGCGGCTGATTGCGTTGATGAAGGATATCGACGGTCTCGAAGCCCGCCCCGGCCATCGGTAGAGCGTCCGAAAGCCTCCATGGCGGCGTTGCAGCGCCTCGCCGTACTTGCGTACTGTCTTCGGCGCTGCGCCTTGCCCTGGAGACTTTCAGACGCTCCAGGATGCGCTTGAAAACTTCGCGGGGCGTTGCAGCGCCTCGCCGTACTCGCGTACTGTCTTCGGCGCTGCGCCTTGCCCTGAAGGCTTTCAGGCGCTCCGTTACGGGGTGGAGCGTCCGAAAGCCTCCATGGCGGCGTTGCAGCGCCTTGCCGTACTGGCGTGCTGTCTTCGGCGCTGCGCCTTGCCCTGGAGACTTTCAGACGCTCCAGGATGCGCTTGAAAACTTCGCGGGGCGTTGCAGCGCCTTGCCCTGAAGGCTTTCAGGCGCTCCGTTACGGTGGTGGAGCGTCTGAAAACGGATGCTTCAATGCGTGAGGCGGTAGATCAGCAGGGCGCTGCGGATGGTGGCGCGTTCGAGGGAGGCGATGTCGAAGTCTTCGTCGGGCGAGTGGGCGCCGTTGCCGGCGACGCCCAGGCCGTCGAGGCTGTCGACCAGCGCGGCCACGAACTGGATGTCGCCGGCGCCGCGCTGGCCCGGGGGCAGGGCGGGAATGGGACCGAGGCCGGCGTCGCTGCTCGCTTGCGAATACACGTCCAGCACGGCCAGGTTGCCGGGCGTGGGCGGCATCGGCGGGTAGGCGTCGTGGAAGGTGATGCTGGCGCTGGTGCCGGGCAGGTTGCGGGCGACGATGGCGCGCATGGTGGCGTGGGCGCGGTCGCGCTGTTCGTAGCTCAGGTAGCGCAGGTCGCCGCGCACCAGCGTCGAGCGGGCGATGACGTTGGTCTTGCCGGCCGCCTGACCCTTGGTGCCGGCAGCATCGACAGCGGCCTCGGTGCCGCCGACGATCAGTCCCGCGCTGAAGGTCAGATCGGGTTCGATCACCTGCTGGCGGAAGCCGTCGAGGATGCGCGCTGCCTCGTACACGGCGCCGTAGCCGGCCTTGTCGGTGAAGATCGCGCTCGAGTGACCCTGCCGGCCCTTGACCTCGAGCTCCCACGACGACGACGAGCGGCGGCCGACGGTGCCGGTGTCCTGCCCGGCGCGGTTGCGCATCGTGGCCTCGAACGACAGCGCGATGTCGCTGCGCCTGGCCGCAGCGACCATGTCGGCACGCGAGACGGCGATCGGTTCGCCCGCGTCCTCCTCGTCGCCGGTGAACATCACGGTGATGGTGGTGTCGTCGAGCGCGCCGGCGCGGTGCAGCGCGCGCAGCGCTTCGAGGATGACGACGTCGCCGCCCTTCATGTCGTTGACGCCCTGGCCGCGCACGCGGTCGCCGTTGCGTTGCCACCGCTGCACCGGACTGTCCTTTTCGAACACGGTGTCGAGGTGGCCGAGCAGCAGCAGGCGTTTGCCCCGAGTGGCGCTGCCTGCGCGCGTGGCCAGCAGGTGGCCGGCCCGCTGCATGGCCGGCGGCATGTCGATCCAGCGCGTGGCAAAGCCCAGCTGGTCGAGCGCCTGCCGGTACAGCTGGCCCACCGCGCGCACGCCCGCGTGGTTCATGGTGCCGCTGTTGATGTTGACCGATTGCTCGAGCAACTGCAGCGCCTGCGGCGACCGCGCCTTGATGCTGGCGACGATGTTCTGCTCGGTGGGCGAGAGGTCGGCAGCGTGGGCGCAGCCGAGGGCCAGGAGCAGCGCCGGAACCAGCAGGGCAGGGGATGACAGCGATATTTTCACGGTGACTCCGGCAGCAGATGTGTGAGCAATTGTAGCGTAGTGTAATTAATGTGAAATGCGATTGCGGCGCTGCCGGCGCGTGCCGGAAGCTGGTATATTCCCAGTGCAGATTTTTTTAAAGGATAACCATGCTCCGTCGTACCTTCCTGACCGCCGCCGTCACTGCCGCCGTTGCCGCCATGCTGGCTGGCACCGCCCTCGCTACACCCACCGCGCCCAAGAGCGGCGCCGAGTACACCACGCTGAAAAATCCGCAGCCGGTCCAGGCCGAGGGCAAGAAGGTCGAAGTGATCGAGTTCTTCATGTACCACTGCCCGGCGTGCTACGCGCTGGAGCCGGCCATGCTGGACTGGGTCAAGAAGCAGGGCGACAACATCAGCTTCCGCCGCATCCACCTGCCGCTGACCGGCGAAAAAGATCCGGAAGCGCACCTGTTCCTCACGCTCGAAGCGATGAAGCTCGAAACGCAGCTGCACGCCAAGGTGCTGCAGACCTGGCACGTGGAACGCAAGCGCCTGCAAAGCGACGACGCCAACATCGAGTGGGCCGTCAAGAACGGCATCGACAAGGACAAATTCCTGGCCGTGTACAACTCGTTCGCGGTCAACACGCGCCTGAAAAACGCCGGCCGCGTGGCAGCTGCCTACGAGGTCACCAGCACGCCGACCGTCATCGTCGATGGCCGCTACCTGACCAACCCGTCGATGGTGGACGCCGCCAACCCCAACCTGCCGCGCCAGCAGCTGACGGCTGCCACGCTGCAGGTGCTCGACGCGCTGGTGGCGCAGTCGCGCAAGTAATTTGACGGCTGAATTCGACGGCTGGACCACGATGAGCCGCCCGGTGCATACCGGGCGGCTTTTTTTTATGCCGCGCAGTCGGCTGTCGGCGCAAGGATGCAGCGGTATCCGTACGCCCAACGCTGCACGCCGCCGCAGCGTTCCGGCAGCGGCGCCAGATCCAGGCGCACGAAACCATGTTTTTCCGCGAGGCGGCGCGAGCCCGGGTTTTCGTCCGTGATCCAGGCGTCGACGGTGCGCAGCTGGTAGTCGTGGCGGGCAGCGTGCAGCAGGTGGCGCAGCGCCAGGCTGCCCAGGCCGCGGCCGGCGGCAGCGTGGGCGATGCGGTAGCCGACTTCGCCGGTAGCGGCCGCGCGGTCGATATGGCGCAGGTTGGCCCGGTCGACGATTGCCCCGCCGCCCGCCATGGCGTCAACGGCGTCAGCGGCGTCCACCAGCACGCAGGGCAGCAGCGTGCCCTGGCGGTGCAGGTCGAGATAGTCGGTGATGTGGGCGGCGACGCCCTGGCGGGAGTAGAACGAGGCGGGGCGGACTGCCACATGCTGCGCGAACCACGCGCGGTTGGCCAGTTCGAACGCCAGCAAGGCCGGGGCGTCGTTCGCTTGCAGGGTACGGATGATCATGTGGCTGGCCGCTGCGCGCGCATGGCAGGGCAGGGCGCGCGCTCAATTCACGGTGAAACGTGCCGGGATTTCGATGCCGCCGTTGCGGGCCGCTTCGGCGTAGGCTTTCAGTTCTTCGATGACGGCGTCCAGCTGTTCCTGGCCGGGGTTGGCCTGGAAGTTCTTGATGCGCTCGTTCATGAGGGTGACTTGTCTGCTCCAGTCCAGTCTATTTGTTTTGCTCATATGCACTCCTTGTAAAGGATTAGTATAGATCAAATGGCAAACTTGTACATACCGGTGGCATCCTAGAGAACCGCGCTGCGCAGGAACAGATCGAGTCCCCGGGCGGCCTGGCGGCGGATGTCCGCGTTCGACGGCTGTTGGTCCGGTGGAAACAGCATGCGGCGCATGGTGTCGCCCATCAGGCAGTTGACGAAATGCACGGCCAGAAACTCGGGCGGCAGATCGTTGCGCAGCCGCGGCGCGATGTCGGGCCGGGCGAAAAATTGGCTCAGCTGCTCGCGCGACTTGCGCGGGCCGGCATCGTAGAACGTCTCTGCCAGCTCGGGCGTGGTGCGGGCTTCGGCCACCACCATGCGGTGCAGGTCGACAAAGGCCGGCTGCCACACCAGTTCCAGGAAGCGCAGCGCGTAGTCGCCCAGGATGGCTTCCATGGCGCGGGTGTCGGTTTCCAGGCTGGTCATGTCGGAAAAGAACTTGGCGCGTCCGCGCGTGATGGCTGCACTGAGCAAGCCGGCCTTGCCGCCGAACTTGACGTAAATGGTGCGCACGGCAACATGGGCTTCGCGGGCGATCATTTCCAGGCTGACCTTGCTGTAACCCTTGTCCATGAACAGCCGCGCGGCGGTGTGCACCAGTGCTTGCTCGCGCGCCTCCTTGTCGGCCGCGCGCGGCCGGCCAGCCGACTTGCCGAAGCACTGATCGGGTTCCGTGCCGTTCGGGCAGTCGAGCTCTTCCTCAAGCGAAACGTTGTCTTTTTTCATGGCGCTCTATGATGTGGAATGGCGCCATGCTAGCCCAAATAAAAATGAAATGCAATCGTTTCATTTCTTGACTTCCAATCGAAACCGCCCAATAATGCGCTCATCCCTTTTCATTATTTTCGGAGCAGTGCATGTCCAACCAAGAACAGCAAGAACAAAAAGGTCCAGGCGCAACCTCGTCGGAGCCGTCCAAAAGCAGCCAGGGTGCGCCTGCCGTGCCCGCCAAGTCCAAGCGCAAGGTGTTGATCGTGGCCGGCATCATCGCGCTCGTTGCCATCGGCGTCGGCGGTCGCATGTGGTACCGCAGCCATAACTATGTCGAAACGGACAATGCCTACGTGGCCGGTCACGTGCACCCGGTGTCGTCGCGCATTGCCGGCGTGGTCACCAAGGTGCTGATCGAGGATAACCAGGTGGTGCGCGCGGGTGACGTGATCGCCGAACTCGATCCGTTCGACCAGGGCGTCAAGGTCGAGCAGATCCAGGCCCAGATCAACAGCGCCGAGCAGCAGGTGCTGCAGGCCGACGCCCAGATCGCCCAGGTCAAGGCGCAGGCCAGTTCGGCCGCCGCCCAGGTGGCGCAATCGCAGGCGCAGCTGGTGCGCGCCAAGCAGGACGCCGACCGCTTCGGCCAGCTGTACAACGACCAGATGAAGGCCGTCTCGAAAGCGGAACTGGACGCGTCGGTCGCCGGCCGCGCCAGCGCCATGGCCGACCTGGCCGCGCGCAAGGACAACGCTGCCGCCGCGCGCGCCCAGATCGCTGCTGCCCAGTCGGCGCGCGACGTGCTCAAGGCGCAGGTCGGGGTCCTGCGCGTGCAGCTCAAGGACGCCCAGCAGCAGCTGGCCTACAACCGTGTGCTGGCGCCGGTCGGCGGACGCATCGGCAAGCGCTCGATCGAAGTCGGCCAGCGCGTGCAGCCCGGCCAGCAACTGACTGCCATCGTGCAGGACGACGTCTGGCTGACCGCCAACTTCAAGGAAACCCAGCTGGCCGACCTCAAGGGCGGTCAGCAAGTCAAGGTCACCATCGACGCCTTGCCCGGTCATGAACTGACCGGCACCGTGGACAGCTTTGCACCGGCATCGGGCGCGCAGTTCGCGCTGCTGCCGGCTGATAACGCCACCGGTAACTTCACCAAGATCGTCCAGCGCGTGCCGGTCAAGATCGTGTTCCGCCCAGAAGACATCAAGGCCCTGAACGGCCGCCTGGTGCCGGGCATGTCGGCGATCGCCGAGGTGGCGATCCACCAGGATACCGCCGAGCGTAAAGTCGCCGCTGCACCGGCCCCGGCGACGGCCCGCTAAGGAACGACACCATGGCCAGTTCCACTATCGATCCGTCGGCGTCGGGGACGGCAGGGAAGGGCGCACCCGCCGCTTCCTCCGCCGCCGCTGCGCCGCCGGCGCCGGCCGAAAAGGTCACGGCCCGCACCTGGATCGCGATCGCTGCCGGCATGCTGGGCGCCTTCATGGCGGTGCTCGACATCCAGATCACCAACTCGTCGCTGAAAGACATCCTCGGTTCGCTGTCGGCCACCCAGGAAGAGGGCTCGTGGATCGCCACCGCCTATCTGGTGGCCGAGATCGTCGTGATCCCGATGACCGGCCTGTTTACCCGCGTGTTCGGCACCCGCAACTACCTGATCGGCTCCACCGTGCTGTTCCTGCTGTTCTCGACCCTGTGCGGTTTCGCCTGGAATCTCGAGAGCATGATCGTGTTCCGCATGATGCAGGGCTTCACCGGCGGCGCGCTGATACCGATGGCCTTCACGCTGGTGATGACGCAGCTGCCGCCGTCCAAGCGCGCAGCCGGCATGGCCATCTTCGGCCTGACCGCCACGTTGGCGCCGTCGATGGGCCCCACGCTGGGCGGCTATCTGTCGGAGCTGTATGGCTGGCCGTCGATCTTCTACCTGAACTGGGTGCCGGGCCTGCTGCTGATCGCTGGTATCGCCTATGGCCTGGACAAGGAAAAATACCAGCCGTCGCTGCTGGCCGGCGCCGACTGGAGCGGCATCTTCTTCATGGCCGTGGGCCTGGGCAGCCTGACCATCTTCCTGGAAGAAGGCAACAGCAAGGACTGGTTCGACTCGTCGTTCATCATCACCTTTGCCGCGCTGGCCATCTTCGGCCTGCTGGGCTGGGTGGTCAACAGCGTGCTGAAAAAGCAGCCGTTCGTCAATCTCGGCCTGTACGGCCAGCGTAACTTTGCCGCCGCCACGGCGCTGTCGATGGCGATGGGCATGGGCCTGTACGGCTCGTCGTTCCTGCTGCCGCTGTACCTGGGCCAGATTCCCGGCTACTCGCCGATGCAGATCGGCGAAGTGATCATGTGGTCCGGCCTGCCGCAACTGTTCATCATGCCGTTCGTGGCCAAGCTGTCGTCCAAGATCGACAACCGCATCCTGTGCACGTTCGGCCTGCTGCTGTTCGGCGGTTCGTGCCTGATGAACGCCCACATGGACGCCACCACCGGCTACGACCAGCTGCTGCTGTCGCAGGTCGTGCGCGCGCTGGGCCAGCCGTTCGTGATGCTGACGCTGTCGAACTTCGCCATGAACGGCATCCAGCCCCGCGACATGGCGTCGGCTTCGTCGCTGATCAATATGACCCGCAACCTGGGCGGCTCGATCGGCATCGCCCTGCTGGCCACCGCGCTGACTTCGCGCGAGCACTTCCACTCGCAGCGCCTGGGCGAATCGGTGACCGGCTTTGCGGCCGCCACGCAGGAGCGGCTGGCTGCGCTGACGCAGTCGTTCGTCGGCCAGGGTTTCGATGCCGACACCGCATCGAACATGGCGCTCAAGGCGGTCGATGGCATCGTGCGGCGCGAGTCGTTCGTGATGGCCTATAACGACGGCTTCTTCCTGGTAGCGATGGTGCTGTTTGCCTGCATCGGCGTGCTGTGGTTCTCGGACAAGGTCAAAGCCCCTTCGGGTGGTGGCGGCGGCGCGCATTAATCCAAAAAATTTTGTGAGGTATTCCATGTTCCATTCAGCTTTGCAGCGCCTCGCGCTCGCTGTTTCCATTACCGCAGCCCTGGCTGGCTGCACCACGGTCGGCACCGATTTCGGCACGCCGGAAAACGTCAAGGACGCGTCGTTCCGGCACCTGCCGCAGGCAGGCAGCACGGCCGCGCATCTGCCGGCCCAGTGGTGGACCGTGTTCAACGATCCGACCCTGAACCGCCTCGAGGAAGCGGCGCTGCGCGACAACCCGAACGTCAAGGCGGCAGCGCAGCGCCTGGTGCAGGCGCAGGCGCAGGCCGGCCTGTCGCGCGCCAGCGAGCGTCCGTCGCTGGGCGTGGGCGCCTCGGTGTCGAACACGCGCAGCTCGGCCGAAACCGCGCAGGGCATTGCGCTGGGCGGGCGTTCGATCAAGGGGAACAACTACGAGGTCGGCGCCAATTTCTCGTATGAGCTCGACCTGCTCGGCCGCGTGCGGCGCATGGTCGAAGCGGCCGACGCCCAGGCGCTGGCCGCCGAAGCGGACCGCGACGGCGTGCTGCTGATGCTGTCGTCGCAACTGGCGACCGCCTACTGGCAGCTGCGCGGGCTGGACGCCGAAATGGCGATCCTGAACGGCGCGCTCGACACCCGCCGCGAAAGCGAGCAGCTGGTCACCGCCCGGTTCGACGCCGGCCTGACCAACGAACTCGATGTCTCGCGCGCTCGCATCGAACTGTCCAACGCCAGGGCCGACCTGCACGAAGTGCAGCGCCAGCGCAACCTGGTCGAGCACCAGCTGGCCACGCTGGTCGGTGCGTCGCCTTCCGCGCTGCTGACCGCCGCGAGCGCCACGCCGGCCGTGCTGCCGGCGCCGCCGGCCATTCCCGTCGGCCTGCCGGCCAGCCTGCTGTCGCAGCGCCCCGACCTCGCTGGCAGCGTCGCCGCCCTGCGCGCCGCCAATGCGCAGATCGGCGTGGCCGAAGGCGCGTTCTATCCGTCGATCTCGCTGACCGGTAACTTCGGTTACGCGTCCGAAGCGCTGCGCAACCTCGGCGATAGCGGCGCGCGCCAGTTCAGCGCCGGTCCGCTGGCGCTGTCGCTGCCGATCTTCGACGGTGGCCGCAACAAGGCCAACCTGGCGATCGCCAAGGCGCGCTATGCGGAAGCGGTGGCCAACCACGAAGGCCGGCTGCTGACGGCGCTGCGCGAGGTGGAAGACGCGCTGTCGGACGTGCAGGAACGCCAGCAGCAGGGCGAAGCGCAGGCAGCTTCGCAGACCGCTGCTGCGCGTGGCTACCTGGTGGCGCGCGCCCGTTACGAGCGCGGTATCTCGACCTACCTGGACGTGACCGACGCCCAGCGCAGCGCGCTGGCGGCCGACCGCGCCGCGGTGCAGATCAACACCCAGCGCCTGCTGGCAGCGGTGGCGGTGGCGCGCTCGCTGGGCGCCGGCTGGCAGCCTTCGGCACAGCTGGCCGCCGTGGCAAAGTAAGCGGCCCGGATTGCCGCCGCCCTGCATGCGGCGCACCGCCGCGCAGGGCGGCAATTTACAATTTACAATACGGACCTCACTTCACCCGAGGTTCGAATGAAAAAAATCCTGCTCCCGCTGGCCATGGCGATGGCCGTAGCGACCACCGTCCACGCCGCCCCCGCCACCCTGGCCGACCTGAATAAGATGAGCCAGCGCTACGCCCCGGTCGCGCTGACGGCCGACACCAGCAAGCTGTCGGCCGGCGACAAGAAGGCCATCGTCAAGCTGATCGAGGCGGCCAAGATCATCGACGTGCTGCAGCTGCGCCAGCGCTGGTCCGGCAACGAAGCGCTGTGGGCCGCGCTGAAAAAAGACAGGACGCCGCTGGGCAAGGCCCGCCTCGATTACTTCTGGCTCAACAAGGGACCCTGGTCCATCCTCGACGACCACCAGTCGTTCCTGCCGGAGCAGATCGGCGGCATCCGGGTTCCTGCGAAAAAGCCCGAAGGCGGCAGCTTCTATCCCGACGACGCCACCAAGACCCAGCTCGATACCTGGATGAACGCCTTGCCGGCCATCGACAAGTCGCAGGCGCAGTGGTTCTTCACGGCGATCCGTCGCACCGCCGGCGGCCAGTTCACCACCGTGCCGTACTCGGTCGAATACAAGGCGGAACTGGAAAAAGCTGCCGCGCTGCTCAGGCAGGCCGCTGCCGCCACCGACAACGCGTCGCTGAAAAAATTCCTCGACCTGCGCGCCGATGCCTTCCTCAGCAACGACTACCTGGCGTCCGACTTCGCCTGGATGGATCTCGATGCGCCGGTGGACGTCACCATCGGCCCGTACGAAACGTATAACGACGAACTGTTCGGCTTCAAGGCTGCGTTCGAGGCCTACGTGAACATCCGCGACCAGCAGGAGACGCAAAAGCTCGACTTCTTCGCGCGCCACATGCAGGAGCTCGAAGACAGCCTGCCGCTCGACGCCCAGTACCGCAACCCGAAGGTGGGGGCGATTGCGCCGATGGTGGTGGTCAACCAGGTGTATGGCGCCGGCGACGGCAACATGGGCGTGCAGACGGCCGCCTACAACCTGCCCAACGACGAGCGCATCATCAGCCAGCGCGGCTCCAAGCGCGTGATGCTCAAGAATGTGCAGGAAGCGAAATTCAAGGCCACGCTGACGCCGATCGCGACGCTGGTGCTCAGGCCTGCCGACCAGAAGGATGTCGATTTCGACGCGTTCTTCACCCACATCCTGGCCCACGAGATCACCCACGGCCTGGGGCCCCACGCCACCACCGTCGACGGCAAGGCCTCGACCCCGCGCCAGGACCTGAAGGACACCTATTCCACCATCGAGGAAGCGAAAGCCGACATCACCGGCCTGTATGTGCTGGACGTGATGATGACCAAGGGCCAGCTGAACGACACGCTGGGGCAGGGCGAGGCGGCCGAGCGCAAGCTGTACACGACCTTCCTGGCGTCGGCGTTCCGCACGCTGCACTTCGGCCTGACCGACTCGCACGCGCGCGGCATGGCGATCCAGGTCAACTACCTGCTCGACAAGGGCGGTTTCGTCTCGCATGGCGACGGTACGTTCTCGGTGGACTTCGCCCGCATCAAGGCAGCGGTGAAAGACCTCGACCGCGAGTTCCTGATGATCGAGGCCACCGGCGATTACGCCCGCGCCAAGGAGATGATGACCCAATACGTGCTGATCCGGCCCGACGTGCAGAAGGCGCTCGACAAGATGAAATCGGTGCCGAACGATATCCGGCCCCAGTTCAGGACCGCCGACAGCTTGCTGGCAAAATAAGCGCAGGCAGGGGGCGCGCGGCACGTCGCAAAGCGGCGCAACACGGTGCGCGCCACCCGTTTTAAAACCGTAAACATTCCTGTTTGCCTACGTAATAATTTAGTGTTGTAAGGCCTTCTACAAAGCAATAATTATTGCGTCCTGCGTGCTACAGTTTTGATCAAGGAGTCGCCACCATGATCAAGCGCACACTCATTTCCCTGCTGATGTTGTCCTGCAGTCAAGCCTTTGCCGCCGAGCTGACTGCGATGGAAACCCGCTGGCTGACGGCCGGTCTGCCGGTCATCACGTACGCCAAACAGGCTTTGCGGCTGCCGGTCGACATCACGGTCCAGCCCCGGGCACAGGCCGACGATGTGCCGGTCGCGCTCGGTTACCAGGACGGCCGCTGCAAGCTGGTGCTGTCCCTGCGCGGCAATCCGCAGGCAGAGGACATCCTGGGCAGCGTTGCCGATGCCCAGCGCGCCTTGATGATCGAAGCCATGTTCGCCCACGAAATCGCGCACTGCTGGCGCTACGCGCAAGGCGCCTGGCACCAGACGCCGTCGGGCTTCTCCCAAAATAGCGCCCAGCCGGCGCGCGCGCTGCAGGACACCCGGCGCGAAGAGGGCTTTGCCGACCTGGTGGCGCTGGCCTGGACCCAGCAGCGCCACCCCGAGCATTACGCCGACGTGGCAGCCTGGATGCGGCAGGTACGGGCGCCATCGACCGCCGGCGTGACCAGTGCCGCCGCGGCGGTCGCGGCAGACGAGGTAGCCGGCGGTTCGCACGGCACCATGGCCTGGCTGCAGCTGGCGCCGACCGGCGCGGTCTTCGACAGCAGGCTGTCGCTGTTCGACCAGGCGGGCAGCGTGTGGCGCCAGGGACTGGCGCGCGGCGAGTAGTGATCCGGGTTCCGTTGCGAACTCGTCACCATGTCAATTTCGTACGTTTCCGCACAGAGATGCTGGCGGCAGCGCGGTTTAATGTGTCCGTCAACCACCACAACAGAGGGACATATCATGAACAAGCTGCTCTTCCTGGTACTGGCCAGCGCCACCAGCATGACCTTCGCTGCCACCCCGAAAACCGATACGGTCGCCTACAAAAACGCTACCGACCGCGCCGAAGCCAGCTACAAATCGGCCAAATCCGCTTGCAATGCGCAATCGGGCAACGCCAAGGATATTTGCGAAGAACAAGCCAAGCTGGACCAGAAACTGGCCGAGCTGGACGCCACCACCAAGTACAAGAACGACAAGAACTCGCTGGAAAAAGCCCGCATCGCCGTGGCCGATGCCCGCTATGACCTCGACGAAGAAAAATGCGACGCCATGACCGGCGCCAACAAGGACAGCTGCAAGAGCACCGCCAAGATGCAGCAAACTGCTGCCATCAACGATGCCAAGGCTGGCAAACAGGCTGCCGACATTGCCCAGACCGGCATCAACTGCAACAACATGACCGGCACCGACAAGGCCAGCTGCGAAGCCCGTTCGAAAACCGAGCTGGCCAAGGACGCCGTGGCCGACTCCGTGATCACCACCAAGATCAAGACCGAACTGATGGCCGAGCCATCGCTGAAATCGCTGGACGTCAAGGTAGAAACCAACAACGGTAACGTCTCGCTGAGCGGCTTCGTGCCATCGCAGGCCGAAGCTGACAAAGCTGCCACCGTGGCGCGCAGTGTCAAAGGCGTCAACGACGTGCAAAACGCGCTGCGCGTGAAATAAACCGCAGCAGCCTGCATGAACAAAGGGGCCGGTGATACCGGCCCCTTTTTTATGCGCTTGGCAAGCGGACGGGACCTGCGCGACCAGCGCTGAGCGCGGCGCGCGTGGCCAGAGGTCGGAGCTGCCTCTGAAGGTACTTACTTCAGGTATTTGGCGAGCCACTGGTAGACTTCGCTGTAGAAGTAGCGGCTGTTTTCGCCTTTCAGGATCCAGTGATTTTCGTCGGGGAAGACCAGCAGCTTGCTTGGCACATTCAAGCGCTGCTGGGTGGCAAAGTTCATCAGGGCGTTGTTGGCGGGGACGCGATAGTCGAGCTCGCCTACGGAGATCAGGATCGGCGTGGTGAAACCGGTGCCCTTGGCGTGGTTACCGCCCTGCATGACGGGGCTCTGCTCGCGCCACACGGGCAAGTTGTCCCAGACCGGGCCGCCGCTGTTGACTTCGCGCCCATAGATGCTGTCGCTGCTGCCCCATTGCATGACCAGGTCCATCTCGCCCGCGTGCGAGACGATCGCCTTGTAGCGCGTGGTGGTGGCCTGCAGCCAGTTGGCCAGGTGACCGCCGTAGCTGGCGCCGCCGGCGGCAAGCCTGCTGCCGTCGATGAAGCTGTAACGTTTGACGGCTTGGTCGACCGCCTCGTTCAGTTCGTCGGCCGGCCCTTTCAGCGGATCGCCCTGGATCGCGCGCGCGAACTCCTCGCCGTAGCCGGTCGAGCCCTTGTAGTCGGTCAGCAGCACCACGTAGCCCGGCTTGGCCAGCAGGTGGTAGTTCCAGCGCAGCACGAACTGGTCGCGCCACATATTGGCGGCGCCGCCGTGGATCACCGCGAACAGCGGATATTTTTTGGCCGGGTCGAAACTGGCCGGCTTGATCAGCATGTTGTGGATCATGCGGCCGTCGCTGGCCTTGAACCAGAAATGCTCGGGCGCCTGCCAGTCGATGGCGGCCGCACGGTCTACGTTGAACGACGTCAGGCGCTTGGGTGTGCCGTTGAACGCATACACTTCCGGTGGGTTGATCGACGATTCCCACACGCCCACCACGGCCTTGCCGCCGGTCGCGAAGGCGCCGATGGTGCCGGTGGCCGGCGAGCTTTCCGCGCGCAGGTCGCTGCCGTCGTAGCGGATCGAATGCAGCTGTTCCAGGCCCGCGTGCTCGTAGCTGAACACGATGCGCCGGGCGCCGTCGGGCAGGGCGTAGCGCGAGATCGAGCGGTCGAGCGTGGCGGTCAGGATGGTCGGCGTCGGGCTGGTGACCGGCCAGGCCAGGCTGGCCAGGCGCGTGACGTCGTACACCTTGCCCGGCGCTTCTTCCTCCGTCAGCGCGAACAGGGTCTTGCCGTCGCTGCTGAACTTGAGCGCCTTGTAACTGTGCTTGTCCTGCGTGAGCTGCTGCGCTTCGCCGCCGGCTGCCGGCACCGCGAAGATCTGGGTATAGCCCGCAGCGCGCGCCGCCTCGTCGCGGTTGGTGGACGCGGTGAAGACCACCGTCTTGCCGTCCTCGGACCAGACGGCGTCGAGCGACTGGCCGTCGTCGCCCTGGCCGCCGCCAAAGCCGGGCAGCTGCGCCAGCCGGGTCCCGGTCAGCAGGTCGCGCGGCCGGGCGCCGGCGGCGGCCTCCATCACGAACAGGCGCACCTGCTTGTCGTCGAGCCACTTGTCGAAATAGCGCGGCGGGAAGCGCTCGTAGGCGCGCGCCGTGTACTTGCGGTCCTTGCGTTCCTTGGCGATGCGCTGGTTGTCTGCTTCGCCGGCGGCGCCGGGGAAGACATCGCTGACGAACAGCAGCTGCTTGCCGTCCGGGCTGAACCTGGGCGTGCGGGCGCCCAGCGTGAGCGTGGTCAGGCGCTGGGCTTCGCCGCCGCCGGCGATGTCGATGCGGTAGATCTGGGCGACGTCGTCGCCGTCGCGCTTGGCCGTGAAGACCAGCTGGCGGCTGTCCGGCGACCAGTTGACGGCGCTTTCGCCGCCCTTGCTGAAGGTCAGGCGCCGTGGTGCGCTGTCGTCGGTCAGTGACTTGATCCACAGGTCCGACCATTGCTCCTTGCTGTCGTAGGCAGGATCGGTGACGGCAAACACCGCCCACCTGCCGTCCGGGCTCACCGCCGGTGCACCGACGCGCTTCATCAGCCACACGTCTTCGTGGGTGATGGCGTGTTTGGCCGGGGCAGCGTTGCCAGCGTCCGGGGCTGCCTGCACGGCGCCAGGGCCTGCAAGGGCGCTGGCAAGGACCAGGGCAAGAACGGAAAGTCGCGGTATAGTCATGAACACGATCGCCTACTGAAAAGTTAAACAGCGATAGTGACCAATACTGTCGGGGCTGTCAATTGGTCCCGTCTCCAGCAGCGCCCCGAACAATCCAAGGAATCATCGATGCATACCCTCAGCAATATTCACCAGGTGGCGGCGTTCACCAGCAATGGCCAGGGCGGCAATCCGGCCGGCGTGCTGGTCGCCGCCACGCTGCCCGACGACGCCACCATGCAGCGCCTGGCCACCGAACTCGGTTACTCGGAAACCGTGTTTGCCGCACCGGCTGACGCCGGCGGCTGGCGCGTGCGCTATTTCGCCCCGGACGGCGAAGTGCCGTTTTGCGGTCATGCCACCATCGCCCTCGGCGCCGTGCTGGCGCGGCAGGAGGGCGGCGGCGTGTTTGCGCTGGCAACCAACCACGCGCACATCACGGTCGAAGGCGCCGTCGATGGCGACACGGCCACGGCCGCGCTGCAATCGCCGCCGACCGCCAGCACGCCAGCGCCGCCAGCGTTGACGCAGGCAGCGCTGGCGCTGTTCGGCTACCGCGCGGACGATCTCGATGCGCGCATCGCCCCGGCCCTGGCCAACGGCGGCGCCAGCCACCTGGTGCTGGCGCTGGCCAGCCGCGAGCGGCTGCGGGCCATGCGGTACGAGCTGGCGGCAGGCCGCGACCTGATGCGCGCGCATGGACTGGCCACCATCGCGCTCGTGCATGCGGAGTCGGCGCAGCGCTTCCATGCGCGCAATCCGTTCGCCTCCGGCGGCGTGTACGAGGACCCGGCAACGGGCGCCGCCGCCGCAGCGCTGGCCGGTACCCTGCGCGACATCGGCTGGCCGCACGGCGGCGCCATCGACATCGTGCAGGGCGAGGACATGGGCACACCGAGCCTGCTGCATGTGACGATGAGCGACGTGGCCGGCAGCTCGGTACGGGTGGCGGGCGCCGTGCGCTGGCTCGATGCGGCGTCAGGCAGCGGCGCGGCGCTGCCGGCCTGAATCTCGCCTGGTCAGCTGCGCTCAATCAGCTGCGCCATATCGTCCAGGGCGAGGACATGGGAACGCCCAGCTGCTGCACGTGACGATGAGCGAAGTGGCCGGCAGCTCGGTACGGTTGGCTGGCGCTAGCGTCAGGCAGTGGCGCGGCGCTGCCGGCTTGTGCCGCGACGAGTCGCTGCGCCAAGTCGGCCGCGGCTGATCGACAGGCGCGGTCGGCCGCCCGCAGTCGGTCACGCCTGTCGGCGCTGCCTGGTTGGTCGCGCTCGATCGGCCACGCTCAATCGGCTACGTTCAGCGGGCAGCGCCTGGTCGGCATCGCACCCCCAGCCGTGCTGACCCGCCCCGCGTCGTCAACCCTGCCACAGGTGGCGCGCCAGATCGACCGCGCCGCCTGGCGACGGCACACCTTCGGCGGCCAGCAGCGCGGCCTGCTGCGGCAGCGCCGCCAGCAATTGTCCGCGGCCGTTGACGATGCGGTGCAATGGCAGACCGCGCGCGAGGTTGCGCCGGATGTAGCCGGGCAGGGCGCGCACGAAGCTGTCATCGACGCCGATGGCCAGCGTCACATCGCGGTAGCGCACCACGCGCCCGGCCGGAATGGCGGCGACAAAGTCGCAGAATTTTTGCTGTACCGATTCCGGCAGCGGCGCGTAGCGGTTGGCGATCAGCGCAGCCGCATCGCCCGTGCGCAGCGTGCCGCCGCGCACCACCACGCCGAGGATGCCGCGCCGTCCGATCACGGCCGCGGGCCGGCCCACCAGCGGCGCGATGCGCTGGCACGGCTCGCAGTACATCGTCAGACGGATTTCGACGTCGCCGCTGACGATGGCGCTGCCGGGGCGAAAGTCCTCGGGCGCCGCACCGTCGAGCACCAGGTTTTCGGACAGCGCGCCCGGCGCCAGCTGCAGGGCGTCCAGCTGCGACGCCAGCGTGACCAGCACCTGGCGCGGACTGAGTTGGTGGGCGTGGATGTCGCCGCCGATGCCCATGCCGGCGGTCAGCGTCATGCTGTCCTGCGCCACGACCGGCTGGCCGCGCGCGGGCTTGCAGAACAGGTGGGTGAGGGTGATCGGCATCGGGCGGTGTGCACTTGCGTGCGGAGACAAAAAAAGGCTACGCGCGCAATGCGGGTAACCTTGATCTGATGCTGCCAAAATTCGGTGGTAGGCCGTGCGGGATTCGAACCTGCGACCAACGGATTAAAAGTCCGCTGCTCTACCAGCTGAGCTAACGACCCCCGAAAGAGGCCGTATTATATACAGCCTGCCCCGCAGGTGCCAAGGGTTTTTTTTGCTGCCTAACGCGCGGTCAGCGCCGCTGTCGCCTTCAACACTTCGTCGGCCGTGGTCGCCCCTTCGGCGATCTTCAGCGCGCCGGCGATGCGCAGCGGCTTCATGCCGTCGGCGATGGCCTGGCGGCGCAGCGCGTGGAGGTCGGTGGTTGCGCGGATCTGTTCGCCGAACGGGCCGGTCACGGTCAGCAGCTCGTACAGGCCGGTGCGGCCGCGGTAGCCGGTCTGGCGGCACTCGGCGCAGCCGACCGCGCGGTAGATGGCGGCCGGCTTGGGCAGCTGCCAGGCGCCGCCCAGGCTGTGCCACAGGTCGTCGGCCAGTTCGCCGTCGGGCGCCTTGCAGTGCTCGCACAGCGTGCGCACCAGGCGCTGCGCCATGATGCCGATCAGCGTCGCCTCCAGCAGGTAGTAGGGCACGCCCAGTTCCAGTAAGCGCATCACGGCCGACGGCGCATCGTTGGTGTGCAGCGTGGACAGCACCAGGTGGCCGGTCAGCGCGGCCTGGATCGCCATTTCGGCCGTGGCCAGGTCGCGGATCTCGCCGACCATGATGATGTCCGGGTCCTGCCGCATCAGCGCGCGCACGCCGTCGGCAAAGGTCAGGTCGATGGCCGGGTGCACCTGCATCTGGTTGAAGGCCGGCTCCACCATCTCGATCGGGTCTTCCACCGTGCACACGTTGACCTCCGACGTGGCCAGCGCCTTGAGCGTGGTGTACAGGGTGGTGGTCTTGCCCGAACCGGTGGGGCCGGTCACCAGGATGATGCCGTGCGGACGCCGGGTGAGGGCGTCCCAGCGTGCGGCGTCGTCGTCCGGGAAGCCCAGTTCGGGCAGGGTCTTGACCACCACGTCGGGATCGAAGATGCGCATCACCAGTTTTTCGCCGAAGGCCGTGGGCAGCGTGGACAGGCGCAGCTCCACTTCCTGGCCGCCGGCGGTGCGGGTCTTGATGCGGCCGTCCTGCGGCCGGCGCTTTTCGATCACGTCCATGCGTCCGAGCAGCTTGATGCGCGCGGTCATGGCGATCATCACCACTGCCGGCACCTGGTACACCTGGTGCAGCACGCCGTCGATGCGGAAGCGGATCGAGGCCAGGTCGCGCTTCGGTTCGAGGTGGATGTCGGACGCGCGCTGTTCGAACGCGTATTGCCACAGCCAGTCGACGATGTTGATCACGTGCTGGTCGTTGGCATCGACCTGCTTGCTGGCCTTGCCCAGCTCCACCAGCTGCTCGAAGTTGTTGCGCAGCGCCAGCTCGTTGCTGTTGCTCTTGTTGGCCTTCTTGATCGACTTGGCCAGGCTGAAGAACTGCGTCGTGTACTGGGCGATGTCGAGCGGGTTGGCGATCACGCGGCGCACGGCGCGCCGCGACAGCCGGGCGATTTCCGCTTCCCACTCGGTGGCGTTGGGGTCGGCGGTGGCCACCACCAGCGTGTCCGGCGTCAGTTCCACCGGCAGGATGTGGAAGCGCGCCGCGTAGCTGGCGGACATGACGTCGGCCACCCTGGTGAAATCGATCTTGAGCGGATCAATGCGGATGAAGGGCAGCTGGTGACGCCGCGCCATCCACTCGCACAGCGCGTCGAGCGTGAGCAGCTTGTGCGGCGGCAGCGCCGACAGCAGCTTGCCATGCGCCACCGCGCACAGCGGATGCATCGGGCTGTTCTTCATGATGGCCTGGCTGTGCGCATAAAGCGTGTTGACCTCGCTCTTGCGCACCATGCCGTCGGCCACCAGCCAGTGATAGATGTCTTGCAGGTCGAGCGGTGCGGACATGCTGGGCTCCCACGTCTCGGCGCCGGACCGTTCCGGCGCCGCTGCTGCAGTTAAGGGAACCTCGTAAAACCTACTGCGCGACCCGCTATCGCCTCTCCGTTGCTCAGCGTACCTCCGTACGCTTGCGCTACTCAAGACGATATCAGGCCGCTCGCTACGGTTTTTCGAGGTCCCTTTACGTCATTGCTTCGTCATTCCCTTACTTTGCCAGGCTGGCCGCGATGCCCTTGACCCACGACTTGGCCGGCAGCTTGGTTGCGGCCTGGATCTGCGCGGCGCGCGCGGCCAGCGCGGCCAGCGCCTCGGGGTCGAGGGCGCGGGCGCGCTTGAAGGCGATCGCCACCACGTTGCCGTCGTGGACTTCCGGCAGGCAGATCACCTGCGCGAACGCGAACTTGATGGCCTTGATGTTGCGCGCATAGCTCGGGTGGTCGCCGAACAGGTTGACCGTCATGATGCCATCGTCGCGCAGGCAGCGGTTACACGCCTGGTAGAACTCGGCGCTGTCGAGCACCGGGCCGCGCGCGGTGGCGTCGTACAGGTCCACTTGCAGGACGTCGATGGTATCGGCATTGGCGTCATCGGTGACGAACTCGAGCGCGTCCAGCTCCAGCACGCGCAGGCGGTCGTCGTTCGGCGGCAGCTTGAACATCGATGCACAGATGGCGATCACCGACGGATTGAGCTCCACTGCCGTAACGGTAGCGTCGGGGAAGGTGGTATAGCTGCACTTGGTCAGCGCAGCCGTGCCCAGGCCCAGCTGGACGATGTGGCGCGGCTGTTCCAGCCACAGCATGGCTGCCATCATCTGCTGGGCGTATTCGAGTTCCGGCCAGTTGGGCTTGCGGATACGCATCGCGCCTTGCACCCACTCGGTACCGAAATGCAGGTAACGCACGCCGTCCTGCTCGGACAGCGTCACGGGCGCAAACTTGGGCTTGCGCGCCGGGCGCGACGATTCTTCTTTTTCGATGGATTTACGTTTGATTAACATGACAAGGACAATGGGGCGCGGCGAAAGTAAGCCGCCATTATCCGGCCTGGGCGCCGGGTGCGGCAAGCCAAAAACGGCAAAGCCGGCCACGCGGGCCGGCTTTGCTCAACAGACGGGCGGTATCGTCCGCTGCATCGACACCATCAGCGCTGCATCGGTTCGATCGCCACGCGCAGGCGCAGGCGCTCGCCCGGGTCGTAGGACATCACGTCCGTGTAGTTGCGGCCACGGTATTCGTACGTCACCTGGTAGCCCGAGGTGCGCGATTCCCAGTGGTCGACGGTGCGGCACTGCTTGACCTGCTGCTCCTGGTAGCCGCCGCTGTTGGGCACGTTGGCGTTCTCGGTGCGGTCGCCGATCACGGCGCCGGCGATGGCGCCCGCAGCGGTGGCCACCGAGCGGCCGCTGCCGCCACCGACCTGGTTACCGGCCAGGCCGCCGAGCAGGCCGCCGATGATGGCGCCGCCGACATTGCGCTGTGGTGGCGGCTGCTGGACCTGCACATATTCGGTACGGCATTCCTGGCGCGGACGGTTGATCTGCTCGACCTGCGGGGTCACGTTCACCACGCGGCCGTAATCTTCGAAATCGGCAGCGTTGGCCACCTGGGCAAACGGCAGGGCGCTGGCGCACAGGGCTGCCGCGATCAGTTTGGTGTGCAGGCTCATCTTGATACCTCTTAGTGTGGACTGTCGGTGTTGCGTGTCGGGAATTCCAGGACGCATGCCTGTATGGTAGACCCGTTACCCGGCGCGGACCAGTGGCTTGCTGGTATCTGTGGCAACAAATTGTAACAGCGGGCCATGATCCGGTGCGCCGGCCACTGTGCCCAATTCGGCCTGAAATGCGCGCTGGCGGTTCCAGTTTTAACAAATAATGCACCATGAATCAACTTCGTGTTGATCTGGAAGGAACAACACGTTACCCTAATGAGCGTATGGGATTCAAATACATATTGAATCGACCACGGTCGGCACCGACCCGCCGGCCGTGTCAAGTGGACAGGTGCTCAAATTATTTATTCATTAATTCACAAGTTAGGCACTTCCGACAGCAAAGTGGACACACCGTACATACCTGGTCAAATCGAGGGAAACGAGAGCTTGCTGGCAAGCGTGCCGGCCAACCTCGTGCAGTCGATCCGCGCCTTCCGCGTCACGGAATTGCAGGACGAGGCCGCGCGTCTCGGCCACCACTTCCTGTACGCGCACCCGCTTGCCGGGGCCACCAAGCAGCAGGTGCTGGGCCTGATTGCCGAATCGTTCAGGTTCCCTAAGGGGGTAGGCAAGAATTTCGACGCACTGCGCGAGACGCTGACCGCCACCATGGCCGGCGCCGGTCACCAGGAAGGTTTTCTGGTGGTGCTGGAGCAATTGCCGAACGCCCAAAAATTTGACAAGGAAGCACGGGAAACCCTGCTCGATGTGTTCCGCGACGCGGCCGATTACTGGGCCGAGCGGGAGGTGCCGTTCCGCGTGTTTTACTCGTTCGAGTAAGCCAGCGGCCCGCCTCGCAGCAGGCGGGCAGGTGCATGCTGCGCTGCAACATCAGCGCCTCCGGCGGCGGCATTTTCTGGTCCGGTCCGTGTGGACAAGGTACAATGTCGGCCTATGAAAAACATCGTCATCCTTATTTCAGGTCGCGGAAGCAACATGGAAGCGATCGTGCGCGCGGCGCAGGCCGAGCGTTGGCCGGCCCGGATTGCCGCCGTGATCAGCAACCGTGCCGATGCCGGCGGGCTGGCATTTGCCGCAGCGCACGGCATTGCGACGGCCGTGGTCTCGAACAAGGATTACGCCAGCCGCGAAGCGTTCGACGCGGCGCTGCAAACCGTGGTGGACGGCTTCGCGCCCGACCTGGTGGTCCTGGCCGGCTTCATGCGCATCCTGACGCCGGGCTTCGTCGACCATTATGCGGGGCGCATGCTCAACATCCACCCGTCGCTGCTGCCGCTGTTCCCCGGCCTGCACACCCATGCGCAGGCGCTGGCGGCCGGCGTGACCGAACATGGCGCAACCGTGCACTTCGTCACTGCTGAACTCGACCATGGCCCGGCCGTGGCGCAGGCGCGCGTGCCGGTGCTGCCGGGCGATACGCCCGAGACGCTGTCGGCGCGGGTGCTGGTGCAGGAACACCGGCTCTACCCGCAGGCGGTGCGCGCGGTGCTCGATGGCAGGCTGACGATGATGCAAGAACATAACCCGGTCCTCGAAGCCTCGTAGACCGCTGAATCATTAACCAAGGATTTTCATGAGATTGCCTCCAGCGATACTCGCCAACGCCGAAGAAGTGTTGCGCGAGATTTTGCGTTTTGCCGCGCCTGCCGACACCACGCTGTCGCGTTACTTCAAGGACCACCCGCGCCTGGGCGGCCGCGAGCGCGGCGCCATCGCCGAGTGCGTGTATAACGTGCTGCGCAACAAATCGTTCTATACCGACTTTTCCGAAGCGGGCGGCGGCGCCACCATGCGCCGCCTGACGCTGCTGGGCATGGCCGACGCGGTCGGGCTCGAGTCGCTCGGCGGCCTGACCGAGGACGAAGTGCAGTGGGTCGCGCGCATCCTGCAGATCGACCGCAAGGTGATGCACAAGTCGAGCCGTTCGAACATGCCCAAGTGGCTGTTCGACAAGCTGGTCGCGCAGCTGGGGGAAGAAGAAACCCTGCTGCTGGCCGACGGCATGAACCAGCCGGCGCCGCTGGACCTGCGCGTCAACGCCATCAAGGCCAACCGCGACGACGTGATCGCGGCACTGGCCGAAGCGCCGATCCGCGCCACGCCGACGCCATTTGCGCCGCTGGGCCTGCGCGTGCTGCAAAAGCCGCAGCTGCAGAACCTGCCGCTGTTCAAGGATGGCCACATCGAGGTGCAGGACGAGGGCAGCCAGATCCTGTCGGCCATCGTCGGCGCCCGCCGCGGCGAAATGGTGGTGGACTTTTGCGCCGGCGCCGGCGGCAAGACGCTGGCGCTGGGCGCCACCATGCGCAACACTGGCCGCCTGTACGCGTTCGACGTGTCGGAGAAGCGCCTGTCCAAGCTCAAGCCACGCCTGGCGCGCAGCGGCCTGTCCAATGTCCACCCGGTCCTGATCGCGCACGAGCGCGACGCCAAGATCAAGCGCCTGGCCGGCAAGATCGACCGCGTACTGGTCGATGCGCCATGCTCGGGGCTCGGTACCCTGCGCCGCAATCCCGACGTCAAGTGGCGCCAGCAGGAAGGCGCCATCGCCGAACTGCAGACCAAGCAGGCCGCCATCCTGGACGGCGCCGCCCGCCTGCTCAAGGGCGGCGGCCGCCTGGTGTACGCCACCTGCAGCTTCCTCGACGATGAAAACGACGTGATCGCCCGGCAGTTCCTGGCCAGCCACCCGGACTTCGAACTGGTGCCGATGAACAAGGTATTGGCCGAGCAGAAGATCGACCTCGACACCGGCGAATTCCTCAAGCTGCTGCCGCACAAGCACCAGACCGATGGCTTCTTTGCTGCCGTGTTCGAGCGCAAGCCGATGGCCAAGAAGGCGGCGCCGGTACAGGACGACGCCGCGCCGGCCGACGCGTAAACACCACGTCCGGGCAGGGCGCAGCCCTGTCCGGCACTATCCCGCCAAACCACAGACCCGACGATGACCTCACAACAGCCGCTGCTCAAACTGATCGACGATATTACCGGCGACTTCAAGAACATCTTGCTGGTGTGGCAGCTGGGCGCCATCGTGGCCTGCGTCGTGCTGGGCTGGACCCTGGCCAGGCTGGTGCGCAACCGCTACGGGCGCCGCGAGACGCAAGGCAACGTCGCCCGTTTCGGTGTCGAGAGTTTCGGTCGCGTGATGGGACCGCTCGCCATCATGTGCCTGCTGTGGCTGTCGCGGCTGGTGCTGCGCCAGTACATGCCGCACACTGCCCTGATCAACGTGGCAATGCCGATCTTCGGCGCGCTGGCGGCGATCCGGTTTACGTTCTACCTGTTGCGTCGGGTATTCGCGCGCCGCCGCGAGATCAGCCCCGGCATGATCTCGTTCGAAAAAGTGTTCCAGCTGCTGGTGTGGGTTACCTACGTGCTCTACATCACCGGCTTGTGGGACGAGGTGTTCTACTTCCTCGATCACACCGTGCTGCCGCTCGGTAAATACAAGGTGTCGGTGGCCGACATTTTGCAGGCTGCCATCTCGGTGGTGGTAATGCTGATGCTGGCGCTGTGGGCCGGCACCGCGCTTGAAGAATGGCTGATGAAAATGCAGGGCATGCACACCAACCTGCGGGTGGTGGTGTCGCGCACGGCGCGTGCGCTGCTGATCCTGGTGGCGGTGCTGCTGAGCCTGTCGCTGGTCGGCATCGACCTGACCGTGCTGTCGGTGTTCGGCGGCGCGCTCGGCGTGGGCCTGGGGCTGGGCTTGCAGAAAATCGCCAGCAACTACGTGTCGGGCTTCGTGATCTTGCTCGACCGCAGCCTGACCATCGGCGACATGATCACGGTGGACAAGTACAGCGGCCGCGTCACGCAGATCAATACCCGCTACACGGTGCTGCAAGGCCTCGACGGCATGGAGTCGATCGTGCCCAACGAAATGCTGGTGTCGGGCGCGGTGCAGAATTCGTCGCTGTCCAACAGCATGGTCAATATTTCAACCAAGGTGTCGGTGGCCTACGAAACCGACGTCGACATGGTGCTCAAGCTGCTCGAGGATGCCGCGCGCACGGTGCCGCGCGTGCTGCAGGACAAGGGACCGTCGGCCACGCTGGTGGCGTTCGGCGCCGACGGCCTGGACCTGCAGCTGAGCTTCTGGATCAACGATCCGGAGAAAGGCCGGGGCGGCGTGACCTCGGACGTGAACCGGGCGATCTGGCGTGCGCTCAAGGAAAACCATGTGCTGGTGCCGTTCCCGGCCCGTGAAATGCGCATCCCCGGCGTGCCGCCCGAGCACGAGACCCAGGCCTAGTCGTGGTTTCGGCACCAGCGTGCTGAAAACTTGGGCGGCAATCGCCGGCCGGCAACGGCAATTTGCCCCCAAATCATCGTACAATATCGTGCTGTCCGTTAGACAGATCGATTTTTCGCGCCTGATGTAAAGGGCAATGTTGGCGGTTTCGCCCCGTGGCCTGGCAGGCCTCTTTTGGAGAATGAGCTTGAGTTTACATGCTGTACTGGATTTTCTGGCCAATGGTGTGACCCGCCTGAGTGCCTGGGAAGTGTTTTTTTACACGCTGATCGTGACCCACATCACCATCGCCAGCGTGACGATTTACCTGCACCGCCACCAGGCGCACCGCGCGCTCGAGCTGCATGCGATTCCCAGCCACTTCTTCCGCTTCTGGCTGTGGCTGACCACCGGCCAGGTGACCAAGGAGTGGGCGTCGATCCACCGCAAGCACCACGCCAAGTGCGATACCGAGGAAGACCCGCACAGCCCGGTAACCCGCGGCATCAAGAAGGTTTTCTGGGAAGGCGCCGAGCTGTACCGCGCTGAATCGAAAAACCTGGAAACCATGGAAAAATATGGCCACGGCACGCCCGACGACTGGATCGAGCGCAATCTGTATACGCGTCATTCCGCTGCCGGCGTGGTGGCGCTGCTGTTCATTAACTTCGCGCTGTTCGGCGTGATCGGCATCAGCGTGTGGGCCGTGCAGATGCTGTGGATTCCGGTCACTGCCGCCGGCATCATCAACGGCATCGGCCACTACTGGGGCTACCGCAACTACGACTGCAGCGACGCCGCCACCAACATCATCCCGTTCGGCATCCTGATCGGCGGCGAAGAGCTGCACAACAACCACCACACGTTTGCCACTTCGGCCAAGCTGTCGTCCAAGTGGTACGAGTTCGACATCGGCTGGGGTTATATCCGGGCGTTGGAAATGCTGGGCCTGGCCAAGGTCAAGCGCCGCGCGCCGGCGCCGAAGTTCGCCAAGGGCAAAATCGAAGCGGACTTCGACACGCTGGCGTCGGTCATCGCCAACCGCTACGACGTGATGGCCAAGTATGCGAAGTCGGTCAAGTCGGCGTGGAAGGAAGAGCGCGAGCACCTGAAGCAGAAGGCCCAGCTCGAATCGCGCTTCCTGAAATCGTCGCGCAAGCTGCTGCAGCGCGAACCGGGCAAGCTGGCTGCGCCACAGCAGGAGCAACTGGTCGAGCTGTTCCAGCACAGCAAGGCGCTGGAAACCATGCACACGATGCGCGTGGAACTGGGCGTGATCTGGGAGCGTTCGCACTTTACGCGCGAGCAGCTGCTGCACAAGCTGCAGGACTGGTGCAACCGCGCCGAAGCGTCGGGCATCAAGTCGCTGCAAGAGTTTTCGCTGCGCCTGCGCAGCTACGCGTAAGCATCCCCGTCGTACCGAACCCCGCGCACAGCGGGGTTTTTTTTCGCCCCGACCCACGGTACCGGCGAAAAAAAACCACCCGCAGGTGGTTTTTCGGAACACCGCGATCGCTGATTACTTGATCTTGGTTTCTTTGTAAGCGACGTGCTTGCGTGCTTTAGGATCGAACTTGATGATCTCCATTTTTGCAGGCATGGTGCGCTTGTTTTTGGTGGTGGTGTAGAAGTGACCAGTACCTGCGGTCGATTCCAGCTTGATTTTGTCGCGGCCAGTTTTTGCCATGGTAGCTCCCTAATTAGACTTTTTCGCCACGGGCGCGCATGTCGGACAGGACGGCATCGATGCCTACCTTGTCGATGACGCGCAGGCCAGCGTTGGACAGACGCAGGGAGACCCAGCGGTTTTCAGATTCAACAAAAATACGACGGTTCTGCAGGTTAGGCAGGAAACGACGCTTGGTTTTGTTGTTTGCGTGGGAAACATTGTTGCCGACCATCGGCTTCTTCCCAGTAACTTGGCAAACACGTGCCATAACGCACTCCTTAAAAGACATTCCACAATTGGAAAAACAAGAGTATATCCAAAAAACTTAGGATATTCAATGACTTGTGAAAAACAATGGTGTCATGGATTTCTCATAAAATTTAACAATTGGGGCTAAGCCCTTGAGCCAGCAGGGGTAAACCTATAATTGGCCATGCTCGGCGAACGAATGGACATGCTGTCCGGCCACCACAAAATGGTCGAGCACGCGGATATCGACCAGCGCCAGCGCCTGTGTCAGCGACCTGGTCAGCCGCACATCGGCCTCGCTCGGGTGCGGCGTACCGGACGGATGGTTATGGGCCAGCATCACGCTGGCCGCATTGCGCGCCAGCGCCTCCTTGACCACCTCGCGCGGATAGACGCTGGCGTGGGTCAGCGTGCCCCGGAACAGTTCCTTGACATCGAGCACGCGATTTTTGACGTCCAGAAACACGACATAAAACGATTCGAAACTGCGGCCGTTGAGCAGCAGGCGCAGGTATTGCTTGACGGCCTGCGGCGAGGCCAGCGTGGTGGCGCTGCGCACTTCCTCGAGCATGGCGCGCCGCGCCAGTTCCATCACCGCCTGCAGCTGGGCGAACTTGGCCGGCCCCAGGCCGTTGATGGCGGAAAATTCGGGCAGGGTGGCGCCGAACAGGCGCTGCAGCGAGCCGAAGTGGTGCATCGCATGCTGGCCGAGCTGGACGGCGTCGGCGCCGCGCACGCCCACGCGCAGGAAGATCGCCAGCAGTTCGGCATCGGACAGCGCACCGGCGCCATCGCGGATCAGGCGTTCACGCGGACGCTGGTGTTTCGGCCAATCGTTGATGGTCATGGGAGGGCTCCGCGGGTGTGGTCTGGCCATTATGCGGAGCGTGCGCGGCAGAATGCCGGCGCATATCAAGCGTGCGGTGCTTAGACCTTCAGCTTCGGATACAGCAGGCGCTGCGCCGCATAGATGCCGTGCCGGCCAGACACCAGGTAGCTGGCCGCGCAGCCCAGCGCTGCATACACGCCGATGTCGATGCCGAACAGTTCGATGGCGATGACGGTGGAGGCCAGCGGCGTGTTCGCCGCGCCGGCAAAGACGGCGGCCAGGCCCACTGCAGCCAGGAACGGCGGCGGCAGGTGCAGCAGCGGCGCCAGCACGTGGCCTAATGTGGCGCCGACGTAAAACAGCGGCGTCACTTCACCGCCCTTGAAACCGCTGGCGATCGACCAGGCGGTCAAGCCCAGCTTGGCCAGAAAATCCTGGGGCAGAACCTGGCCCGAGAACGCCGCCTGCAGCACCGGCAGGCCCAGGCCCAGGTAGCGGTCGGCATTGGTTACGGTCATGGCAAACATCACGATCGCCGCCCCGCCGATCAGCGGGCGCAGCAGGCTATTGGCGACATGGCGCCGGAACAGCGCCGCCAGCCCGTGGATGGCGCCGCAAAAGCCGCGCGCCACCAGGCCGAACACCACGCCGGACGCGGCCACCAGCAGCAGCGGCATCCAGCCCAGCGCGGGCATGGCGCCGGCCGCATAATGGACGTGGTGCGCGCCGAGCATGAGCGCGACCACGTTGGCGATCACGGCCGAGAGCAGGCAGGGCAGCAGGGCGCCGGCCGCCATGCCCGAGAGCGCCACCACCTCGATGGCCCAGACAGCGCCGGCCACCGGTGTGCCGAACAGCGAGGCAAAACCGGCCGCCATGCCGGCAATGACGATCACGGTGCGGGTGTGGTGGTTCACCCGCAACAGTTTGCTCAACTGGTCGGACAGCGCTGCGCCCATCTGCACGGCCGTGCCTTCGCGCCCGACCGAGGCGCCGAACAGGTGCGAGGTCAGGGTGCCGAACAGCACCAGCGGCGCCAGCCGCAGCGGCACGGTCTGTTGCGGCACCCGGGTCTCCTTCAGCAGCAGGTTGATGCCGGCGTCGCTGCCGGCACCGTAGCGGCGGTACAGCCAGGCCACCAACATGCCTGCTGCCGGCAGCAGCCAGATCAGCCAGCGGTATTGGCCGCGCCACTGCGTGACGGCGTCGAGTGCGCACAGGAAGGCGGCCGAGGCGCTACCGGCCAGGACGCCGATAAGACACGACAGGGCGACCCATTTGAGCGCTGGAGTGAAGAAAGTGTTTTTGAAGTAATCCATCATGTCCTCGATCTCGCTTTACCGGACAGACAGATGGGACGGCCGCGCGCCTGCATCTTCCTGTCCAGGAATCAGCAGGCATCATCAGCCGGAGCGGCGGTTGGGATAGTTGCAGGAGGAATGCCATCTCCCATGCTCAGTGTAGCATGACCCGCTGCCCCGGGGACCGGCCGAAAGCGGCAAGCCGGCGCCAGGTGGCTTACAATACAGCCTTTGTCAGCCTACCGAAGTCACGTCATGTCTAATGCGCAACCTGTGGTCACCCCGTCGGCCTATCTCACCCTGCACTACCGCCTGGCCTCGGTGGATGGCAACGATATCGTCACCACCTTTGGCGGCACGCCAGCCACCCTGATGCTGGGCCAGGGACAACTGGCGCCCGTGCTGGAAGAGCTGCTGATCGGCATGCCCGAAGGCACGCACAAGACCTTCGAGCTCGAACCGGGCGTCGGCTTCGGGCCGCGCAACCCGGAACTGCTGCGCGAGGTGTCGCGCGCCACGCTCGACGCCAACTCGGCGCCCGACGCCGACTACAAGATAGGCGACCTGGTCGATTTCGCCGCGCCCGGCGGCGGCCGCTTTGCCGGCATCCTGCGCGAGCTCGGCGACGAAACCTGCTTGTTCGATTTCAACCATCCGCTGGCCGGCCAGCCCTTGAAATTCGAAGTGAACCTGATTTCGGTGTTGTGAAGAACTTTGAGGACTGAACCATGAGCGATAAAGAACTCCTGCTGGCCCAGCCGCGCGGCTTTTGCGCCGGCGTCGACCGCGCCATCGAAATCGTCGAGCGCGCCCTGAACCAGTTCGGCGCGCCGATCTACGTGCGCCACGAAATCGTCCACAATGCCTACGTGGTGGCCGACCTGCGCGCCAAGGGCGCGATCTTCATCGAGGACCTCGACGATGTCCCGGCCGGCAATACGCTGGTGTTTTCCGCGCACGGCGTATCGCGCGCGGTGCGGGCCGAAGCCGAGTCGCGCGGCCTGTCGATTTTCGACGCCACCTGCCCGCTGGTGACCAAGGTCCACGTGGAAGTGGCCAAGATGCGCAAGCAGGGCTGCGAGATCATCATGATCGGTCACCAGGGCCACCCGGAAGTGGAGGGCACCATGGGCCAGACCGACCAGGGCATGTACCTGGTCGAAACCGTGGACGATGTCGAGCACCTGGTGGTGGCCAAGCCCGACCAGCTGGCCTACGTGTCGCAGACCACGCTGTCGGTGGACGACACCATCGAAATCATCGCTGCGCTCAAGCGCAAGTTCCCGGCGATTATCGAGCCGAAGAAGGGCGACATCTGCTACGCCACCACCAACCGCCAGGAGGCCGTCAAGTTCATGGCGCCGCAGGTGGAACTGGTGATCGTAGTCGGCAGCCCCAACAGCTCGAACTCGAACCGCCTGCGCGAAGTGGCGGAAAAGATGGGCACGCCGGCCTACATGGTCGACAACGCCTCGCAAATCGACCCGGCCTGGCTCGACGGCAAGCTGCGCGTGGGCGTGACGGCCGGCGCGTCGGCGCCCGAGGTGCTGGTGCAGGCCGTGATTTCGCGCTTGAAGGAATGCGGCGTGCGCAGCGTGCGCCCGCTCGATGGCGTGGAAGAGTCGGTCACCTTCCCGCTGCCCAAGGGGCTGGACGGGCAGAAGGCTGCACCAATCGAGGGCATGGCCTAGTCAGGCTAGAACACTAGCGGAATAAAATTCAGTCACGCATGCTTTATTCCGCTGTTCGTTTTTCCAGAATCTCGCTATCATTGCCTCGCTCTTAAAAGCTTGTCGTTTCGTCTCCATTGCTGCTGGTGGTACGGAACTTGCATAATGAATGCGTAGCCAACGACGGCACTGCGGGACTTGTTTCCCGGGTGCCGTTTTTGTTACGTGGTGCAGGCACAACATAGTAAAGGTTCTCAATGGATACCCTTATCCAACAAATCATCAACGGGCTGGTGCTCGGCAGCATGTACGCACTGGTCGCGCTCGGATACACCATGGTGTACGGCGTCCTCAACCTGATCAACTTCGCCCACGGCGACGTGCTGATGATCGGCGCCATGACCGGCCTGACCATCCTCAACCTGCTCAACCAGTACGCGCCCGAGCTGCCCGGCTACATCAAGCTGGCGATCGCCATCGGTGGCGCGATTCCGGTCTGCATGATCGTCAACGTGGTGATCGAGCGGGTCGCATACCGACGGCTGCGCAACGCGCCGCGCCTGGCGCCGCTGATCACCGCCATCGGCGTGTCGATCCTGCTGCAGACCATTGCCATGATGATCTGGACCCGCAACCCGCTGCCGTTCCCGCAGCTGCTCTCGCCGGAACCGGTGATGATCGGCGGCGCGCTGATCTCGCAAACCCAGATTTTGCTGCTGGTGCTCGCTGCCGTGTCGATGGTCGGCCTGGTGCTGCTGGTGGAAAAAACCAAGATGGGCCGCGCCATGCGCGCCACTGCTGAAAACCCGCGCGTGGCCGGCCTGATGGGCGTCGATTCCAACAAGGTGATCGTGCTGACCTTCGCGCTCGGCGCCGCGCTGGCCGGCGTGGCCGGCGTGATGTGGGGCGCCAACTATGCGTCGATCCAGTTTGCCATGGGCTTTTTGCCCGGCCTGAAAGCGTTCTGCGCGGCCGTCCTGGGCGGGATCGGCAACATCTACGGCGCCATGATCGGCGGCATCGTGCTGGGGCTGGTGGAAAGCCTGGGCGCCGGCTATATCGGCGACCTGACCGGGGGCTTCCTCGGCAGTCACTACCAGGACATCTTTGCCTTCGTGGTGCTGATCCTGGTGCTCACCGTTCGCCCGTCCGGCATCATGGGCGAGCGCGTGGCCGACCGCGCGTAAGGAGGAACGAGCATGGCATTCATGAGTGTAGACACGAAGCGCGAACCGAAAAAAGCCTGGGCCACGCTGGCCGTGCTGCTGATCGGCTTGCTGATCTTCCCGTTCTTTGCCGCCCAGTTCGGTAATTCCTGGGTACGCATCATCGATGTGGCGCTGCTGTACATCATGCTGGCCCTCGGTCTGAACATCGTGGTCGGCTTTGCCGGTCTGCTCGACCTCGGCTACATCGCGTTCTTTGCGGTGGGCGCCTACGTGACCGGGCTGCTGGCTTCGCCGCAATTCGCCACCCTGCTCGAATCGATGATCGACCAGTACCCGGCGCTGGCGCAGACGCTGATCGCCGTGCTGGGGCCGGAGATCCAGCAGAACGGCATCCACCTGTCGGTCTGGGCCATCGTGCCGGTTGCTGCCGTCCTGGCCGGCCTGTTCGGTGCGCTGCTCGGTGCGCCGACCTTGAAACTGCGCGGCGATTACCTGGCCATCGTGACGCTGGGCTTTGGCGAGATCATCCGCATCTTCATGATGAATTTGAACGAGCCGATCAATTTCACCAACGGTCCGCAGGGCATCAACATGATCGACCCGATCCGCGTGTTCGGCGTCAACCTGGCCGGCGAAGCGGGCTCGCGCGCCACCGTCATGCTGGGCGGCTTCGCCATGCCGTCGGTGAATGCCTATTACTACCTGTTCCTGCTGCTGTGCGTGATCATCGTGTTCGTCACGGCGCGCCTCCAGCATTCGCGCCTGGGCCGCGCCTGGGTGGCGATCCGCGAGGACGAGATCGCCGCCAAGGCGATGGGCATCAACACCCGCAACGTCAAGCTGCTGGCGTTTTCGATGGGCGCGTCGTTCGGCGGCGTGGCCGGCGCCATGTTTGCGGCGTTCCAGGGCTTCGTCTCGCCCGAATCGTTCTCGCTGACCGAATCGATCGCCGTGCTGGCGATGGTGGTGCTGGGCGGCATCGGCCACATCCCGGGCGTGATACTCGGCGGTGCGCTGCTGGCGTCGCTGCCGGAGGTGCTGCGCCACGTGGTGGAGCCGCTGCAGCAAAAACTGTTCGGTCACGTGGTGATCGAGGCGGAAGTGCTGCGCCAGCTGCTGTACGGCCTGGCGCTGGTGCTGATGATGTTGTACCGCCCGGCTGGCCTGTGGCCGTCGCCCAAGCATGAAGACCGTCCCGACCATGATTCGGATACCAAAGACGCATCGTCCGACACGGTCGCGGTGTAAGGATAGCAACGATGACTGAGCAAGCAATCATTCTGAACATCGCCGGCGTCAACAAGCGCTTCGGCGGCCTGCAGGCGCTGACCGATGTCGGCATCACGATCCGGCAAGGCCAGATCTACGGCCTGATCGGCCCCAACGGCGCCGGCAAGACCACCTTTTTCAATGTCATTACCGGTTTGTACCAGCCGGACACGGGCACCTTCGAGCTGGCCGGCCAGCCGTATTCGCCGTCCGCGCCGCACGAGGTAGCCAAGGCCGGCATTGCCCGCACGTTCCAGAACATCCGCCTGTTCGGCGAGATGACGGCGCTGGAAAACGTGATGGTGGGGCGCCATGTGCGCTCGAAGCAGGGCGTGTTCGGCGCCATCTTCCGCCACAAGGCGGCGCGCGAGGAGGAAGCGGCGATCCGCGCCCGCGCCCAGGAGCTGCTCGATTTCGTCGGCATCGGCAAGTTTGCCAACCGCACCTCGAAGTTCCTGTCGTACGGCGACCAGCGCCGCCTGGAAATCGCCCGCGCGCTGGCCACCGACCCGCAGCTGCTGGCGCTGGACGAACCGGCGGCCGGCATGAACGCGACCGAAAAGCTGGCGCTGCGCGACCTGCTGGTCAAGATCAAGCAGCAGGGCAAGACCGTGCTGCTGATCGAGCACGACGTCAAGATGATGATGGCGCTGTGCGACCGCCTGATGGTGCTGGAATACGGCAAACCGATCGCTGAAGGCTTACCCGCTGAAATACAGAGCAACCAGGCGGTGATCGACGCCTACCTCGGAGGATCGCATTCATGAGCACCAACGTCTTAAACATCACCGGGCTCAAGGTTGCCTACGGCGGCATCAAGGCGGTCAAGGGCATCGATCTCGAAGTAAACCAGGGCGAGCTGGTGGCGCTGATCGGCGCCAACGGCGCCGGCAAGACCACTACCCTGAAAGCGATCACTGGCACCCTGCCAGACTGCAAGGTGGAGGGCACGATCACCTACCAGGGGGTATCGATGAAGGGCACCAAGTCCTTCCACCTGGTGGAAAAGAAGCTGGCCATGGTGCCGGAAGGGCGCGGCGTTTTTACCCGCATGACCATCCACGAAAACCTGATGATGGGCGCCTTTACCCGCAACGACAAGGCGGGCATCGCGCGCGATATCGCCAGGTGGTTCGACGTGTTTCCACGTCTGAAAGAACGGGCGCAGCAGCTGGCCGGTACGCTGTCGGGCGGCGAGCAGCAAATGCTGGCCATGGCGCGCGCCCTGATGTCGCACCCCAAGCTGCTGCTGCTCGACGAGCCGTCGATGGGGCTGTCGCCGATCATGGTGGACAAGATTTTCGAAGTGATTCGCAACGTCTCGGCCCAGGGCATCACCGTGCTGCTGGTCGAACAAAACGCCAAGCTGGCGCTGCAAGCGGCCCACCGCGGCTATGTCATGGATTCGGGCAGCATCACCATGACCGGCCAGGCCAGCGCCATGCTCGACGACCCCCGCGTCCAGGCCGCCTACCTCGGCGAATAAGCGAGCGAAAAAAAAGCCTCGGAATCCGAGGCTTGCAAGGTCGTCGCGGCGGACGGCCAGGAGGTTGCTGCTTGATCAGGCGCGCGCTGGGGCGGCTTTGGCGGCGGCAGCGGTGAACTGGCTGACAGCCTGGTTCACATTGCTTTCCATCGACTCGGCTGCCTGCTTGGCGGTGCGGGTCAGTTGTTCGTAGCCGGCGTTGGCGTTGCCGAGGGCCGATTTGAACAGGGCGATGGCGTTTTCGCTGCCGGCCGGGGCATTCTTGCTCACTTCTTCCACCAGCGAAATCACCTTGCGGTTGGTTTCGGCGATCTGGGTTTCGGCGGCCTTGCTGAATTCGGCGCCGGTGCTCGAGGCGATGGTGGCCAGGTGGCGGCCGTAGGCCAGGGTTTTTTCAGCGGTTGGCTGGGCTTGAGCGGACGCCAGCGCAAAGAATTCCTGTGGGTCCTTGGCCGACAGCAGTTGCTTGGCGGTGTTGGACGATTCTTCCAGCGTTGCCTTGGCGGCCGTCAGGTTCAGGTCGACGAGTTTTTCGACGCCTTCGAAGGCCTTGTTGCTCAGTGCCGAGAAGATGGCGAACTGGGCTTCGAAGTTGGCTTTGGTCGCATTGGAAAATTGCTCAGGGATCGAAAACATTTAACTCTCCAGAAATAGGGCTTTGAATGAGGTTTCTTAGTGCTTTTACTGTCGGTACGAAACGACCAGATCAAACCAGAATACAGTCATCCACGTTTCAGACCGAATCACAAATTGTGCAACGCAACAAGGCCGATTTTACGGTCTTCAAAAATTAAGTCAAGCGCTTTCTTGTGCGTTGCATCAAGGCATAACTGTTATTTTTAGGTAAGGGGAATGACTGCCGGTGGCTGACGTCCTTGCAAGTAAATATCCACGCGGAACCGCACCATTGCTGGGGTCCGGCAGCGTTCTCCCATGAGGTCGCCTGGGCCGTGCTAGACTCGGCGAGCACCTGTTCGGCATCCGGCGCTTTCTATTAAACTGATAGTAACGAGACCTGTACCTCGCCGCCAGCGCCGCGCTTCTCGTCCATCCCGTCTCTTTTTGTCAAAAATGAGGAATTCCATGACGTCTCCCGAACAACAGGCAGTCGATGCGGCGATCACCTCGCGCCGCTCGATCCGCGCCTATCTGCCGCAGCCGGTCGCCCACGCCGACATCGCCGAGATTCTGACAGTGGCGGGCAGGGCGCCGTCGGGCACCAACACCCAGCCGTGGAAAGTCTACGTGCTGCAAGGGGCGGCAAAGCGGGCCCTGTCGGACGCCATCCTGGCCCTGCACAACGACCCCGAGCAGGCGCGCCTGCATACCGAGGAATACGCGTACTACCCGACCGAGTGGATCTCGCCGTTCATCGAACGGCGGCGCAAGGTGGGCTGGGACCTGTATGCCTTGCTGGGTCTGACCCGCGACAACAAGGCCGGCATGGCTGCCCAGCATGGCAAGAACTACGATTTCTTCGGCGCCCCGGTGGGGTTGATCGTCACCGTCGACCGGGTGATGGGGCAGGGGTCGTGGCTCGACTGCGGGATGTTCCTTCAGAACATCATGGTTGCTGCGCGCGGACGGGGTCTCGATACTTGTCCACAAGCGGCGTTTACCCAGTATCATCGGGTGATCGAAGCCCATCTGGCGCTGCCCGACAATGAGATCGTGGTGTGCGGCATGGCGCTCGGCTATGCCGACATGAGCAAGGTCGAGAACAGTCTGGTGACCGAACGCATGGCGCTCGATGAATTTGTTAAATTTATGTCCTGAGCTGCCGGGGTGGTTGTGTTGTGCTTCGCATATGGCGGATCCGCAACCAATCGGCGGGCTGCGGACAATTTTGCTTGCGCTGGCGCAGCATTTTGCTACACTGCAACGATCAATTTGTGAATTTTCTTGGGGAACTACATGGTTAAATTAGCGCTCAGTGCCGTGATTTCGCTGATGTTCGCCGCCGCCGGCCTGACCACGGCCAGCCTGGCCCACGCGGAAACGGCAGCCCCCAAGAAAGCCCAGGTCAAGAAGGCCAAGGCCCGCCATACCGTGCGCCTGGCGAGCCCCAGGGTCGAGGGACGGGTGGTCAAGCGCATCAGCCGCGTCAACGGCCGTCACAAGGTCAGCTATCAGCGCATGGTGACTGCGGCGCCGGCATTTGCCACCATGGGCGACCTGGCCGGCCTGTCCGCCACGCGCGACCCGCTCGACTTGAAATCGAATGTGGCGCTGGTGCTGGACCAGGACAATTCGGAGGTGCTGTTCGAAAAGAATTCCAACATCGCCTTGCCGATCGCCTCGATCACCAAGATGATGACCGGCCTGGTGGTGGTGGAAGCCAACCAGGACATGGATGAAATGCTGACGGTGACCGACGACGATGTCGATCGCGCCAAGTTCAGCAGCTCGCGTCTGCGCGTGGGCGCCCAGCTGACGCGCGCCAACATGCTGCATATCGCGTTGATGAGTTCGGAAAACCGCGCGGCGTCTGCGCTCGGTCGCAACTACCCGGGTGGCAAGCCTGCGTTTGTCGAGGCGATGAATGCGAAAGCGCGCGAACTGGGCATGACCGATACCCATTACGTCGATTCCAGCGGCCTGTCGAAAATGAATGTGGCCAGCGCGCGCGACCTGGCCAAGCTGGCGATGGCCGCCTACCAGCAACCGATGCTGCGCCAGTTCTCCACCGACGTCAACGCCATCGTCGAAGCGAATGGCCGTCCCATGCAGTTCGGCACCACCAACCGCCTGGTGGCCAGCCCCGACTGGTCGATCGGCCTGCAGAAAACTGGCTTCATCAATGAAGCCGGGCGTTGCCTGCTGATGCAGGCCGTGATCGAAGGCCGCTCGGTGATCATGGTGTTCCTCGATTCCAAGGGCACGCAGTCGCGCGTGGCCGATGCCGGCCGTATCCGCAAATGGATCGAGGCGCTGAAGCCTGCCGCACTGAACATCGGCAGCGGCAGCGCCCCGGCTTACTCCACCGGCATGTAACCGAGGGTGGCGGAAATCTGGTTGGCGGTCACGACCAGGTCTTCGAGCCACTCTTCCTGCAAGCGGTCGGCCGGCGCCGAGATCGACAGCCCGGCAATCAGCTTGCCGCTGTCGTCGCGGATGCCGGCCGCCATGCAGCGCACCCCCAGTTCCAGTTCCTCGTTATCGCGGGCATAACCGCGCGACTTCACCAGGCTCAGCTCGCGTTCGAGCTTGGACAGATCCGTGATCGAATTCTTGTTGTGACCGGCCAACCCGGTGCGCGTGGCATAGGCGCGGATCGCCTTCGGCTCATCGACCGATAAAAACAGCTTGCCGGTGGAAGTCAGGTGCAGCGGTCCGCGCCCGCCGATCGCCCGCACCACCTGCATGCCGGAACGCTCCGAGAACGCGCGGTCGATATACACGATTTCGTCGCCCTGGCGCACCGACAGGTTGATGGTCTGCTGGGTCTTCTTGTGCAGCGTGCGCATAAAGTCCAGCGCAGCTTCGCGCACCGACAGCCGGCTTTTGACCACGTTGCCCAGTTCCAGCAAGCGCATGCCGAGCCGGTAGGTGCCCGGCTCGATACGGTCGACAAAGCGCGTGACCACCATGTCGTTGAGGATGCGGTGGGCGGTGGACGGATGCAAACCCGACACCTTCGATAATTCCTTGAGGCTGACCGGGTCCGGATAACGCGCGAGCGCGTCGAGCAAGGCCATCATGCGATCGATGACCTGGATCGTGGTCTTTTGTTCGGTAGCTGTCTCTGCTTTCATCATGCGGTTGGTGCGGTGCAGTAAATGATCATTACTTTATACCATAATGTGAAAACACGTGGTACTTGATGCATAATCTTATCTTTTTAGATTGTCCATTCCATGCAACCAGTGAGCGAATTCAAGAGCAAGAGCGGCCTGAAGCGGATTTTTTCGGCATTTTTCTACTCGCTGGACGGCCTCAAGTCGGCATGGCGTCACGAACACGCGTTTCGCCAGGAACTCGTGCTGTTTATCGTCGCCACGGCCATTGCGCTGGCGTTGCGCATCTCGGCCTTCGAAAAGCTGGTGCTGATCGCCGTGATGGTGCTGATCCTGATCGTCGAGCTGATCAACTCGGCGATCGAGGCAGTGGTGGACCGCATTTCGCTCGAGCGCCACCCGTTGTCGAAAAATGCCAAGGACTTCGGCAGCGCTGCCGTGCTGCTCGCCTGCCTGCTGGCGGCCGCCACCTGGGGCGTGGTGCTGTTCAACCGGTTCTATTGATCTATATAAGATTCGGGTATATTGAACTGAAAAAAGCTTAGTTCTCATTTATAAAAGACGGCGCTACGCTGGGGGCTTCACACTCAGGGGATCACGATGCTGTCCAAAAAAATGATTGCTGCCGCCTTGCTGGCGGCCACTGCCGCCGCGACCGCGCTCACCGCCGCGCCGGCGTTCGCTGCAGATATCTCGTTGCTCAATGTCTCGTACGATCCCACGCGCGAACTGTACGCCGACGTCAACGCCGCCTTTGCCAAGGACTGGAAAGCCAAGACCGGCGACAACGTCAAGATCAGGCAGTCGCACGGCGGCTCGGGCAAGCAGGCGCGCGCAGTAATCGACGGCCTGGAAGCGGACGTGGTGTCGCTGGCGCTGGCTTACGACATCGACGCCATCGCCGACAAGAAGCTGCTGGCGGCGGACTGGCAGAAAAAGCTGCCGCATAACAGCACGCCGTACACGTCCACCATCGTGTTTCTGGTCCGCAAGGGCAATCCCAAGGGCATCAAGGACTGGAACGACCTGGTCAAGCCGGGCGTGGCCGTCATCACCCCGAATCCGAAAACCTCGGGTGGCGCCCGCTGGAACCACCTGGCGGCCTATGGCTATGCGCTGCGCCAGCCGGGCGGCACGCCGGCCTCGGCCAAGGAATTCTTGAGCAAGCTCTACAAGAACGTGCCGGTGCTCGATTCCGGTGCCCGCGGCGCCACCACCACCTTTGTCGAACGCGGCATGGGTGACGTGCTGATCGCCTGGGAAAACGAGGCGCTGCTGGCGATCAAGGAACTGGGACCGAGCAAGTTCGACATCGTGGCGCCGTCGGTCTCCATCCTGGCCGAGCCGCCGGTGGCCGTGGTCGACAAGGTCGTGGACAAGCGCGGCACCCGCAAGGTGGCCGAGGCGTACCTGAACTTCCTGTACACCGATGCGGCGCAGGAACTGATCGCCAAGAATTACTATCGCCCGGCCGTGGAAAAGGAAGCGAAGAAATATGCCAGTCAGTTTCCGGCCGTGAAACTGTTTACCATCGCCGACGTGGCGGGCGACTGGGCGCGCGCGCAGAAGGTACACTTTGCCGACGGCGGCTTGTTCGACCAGATCTATCAACCGAAATAACCATGACTGATGCGCTTGCCGAGTTCCGCGTGCTGATCGCTCCCGGCCTGCATAACAGCGGACCGGATCACTGGCAAAGCCGGTGGCAGCGCCTGTTCCCGGCCTTCGAGCGCGTCGAGCAGGATGACTGGGAGACGCCTGATCTGGCGCGCTGGTCGGCGCGGGTAAGCCAGGTGCGCCAGCAGGGCCAGCAGGGCAGGGATGGCCGGCCGCTGCTAATCGTGGCCCACAGCTTCGGCTGCCTGGCGACCGTGCACAGCATCGCGCGCGACCCGTCCGATGTGGCGGCCGTGCTGCTGGTGGCGCCGGCCGATCCGGAAAAATTCGGCGTGGCCGACCAGTTGCCGCAGCAGGCGCTCGCGTGTCCGTCGGTGATGGTGGGCAGCACCAACGACCCGTGGATGGCGGCGCCGCGCGCCGCGGCCTGGGCGCAGCGCTGGCACAGCCAGTTCATCGACGGCGGTGCGCTTGGTCACATCAATGCCGAATCCGGTCTCGGCGGCTGGCCTGCCGGCCTGGAAATCTTGTATTTTTTAGCAGAACGAGCGCACAATACCCAATCCCGGACCCAATGATCCACCGATCGGGTCCTCCTACAGGAGACCATGATGACTTTACGACTGGGCGATACCGCCCCCGATTTCGAGCAAGACTCTTCGATAGGCAAACTCAAGTTTTACGACTGGGCGGGCGACTCCTGGGTGGTGCTGTTTTCCCACCCGGCCGACTTCACGCCGGTCTGCACGACCGAGCTGGGCCTGACCGCCAAGCTGAAACCGGAATTTGACAAGCGCAACGTCAAGGCCATCGCGCTGTCGGTCGATCCGGCCGAAAAACACGCGGCCTGGATCAGCGACATCGAGCAGACCCAGGACACCGTGGTCGGCTTCCCGATCATCGCCGACGAAGACAAATCGGTCTCGTCGCTGTACGACATGATCCACCCGAACGCCTCGACCACCGCCACCGTGCGCACGCTGTTCGTGATCGACCCGGCCAAGAAGGTGCGCCTGTCCTTGACCTATCCGATGAGCACCGGCCGCAACTTCGACGAAGTGCTGCGCGTGATCGACGCGCTGCAACTGACCGACGGCTACACGGTGGCCACGCCCGGCAACTGGAAAGACGGCGACGACGTCATCATCCCGCTGACCGTGCAAGACCCGGAAGTGCTCCAGCAAAAGTACCCGAAAGGCTTTACGGCTGCGCGTCCCTACCTGCGCGTGACACCGCAGCCGAACAAGTAAGCAATGGAGCAAAACTGAGCAAAACTGAACAACTATGGCAGAGTTCGCATAAGTAAATAACGATGCTGTTGTTTGAGAAGTTCCCCGAAGTCGGTACGCTGCGACCTACTTTGGGGATTTTTGCATGGATGTATCTTTCGTTGTATCGGGTTTCGCGGTCGGCTTGCTGGTCGGTATGACCGGTGTCGGTGGCGGCTCCCTGATGACGCCGCTGTTGACCTTGCTGTTCGGCGTCTCGCCCACGGTGGCCGTCGGCACCGATCTCGCCTTCGCCTCGATCACCAAGGGCGTCGGCACACTGACCCATCGCCTGCGCGGCACCGTGCACTGGGAGATCGTGCGGCGCCTGTGCCTGGGGGCCTTGCCGGCCGCGCTGCTGGCCAGCTTTTCGCTCAAGCATTTCGGCACCCTGAACCACGACATCGGCCAGCTGATCCGCTACATGATCGGCAGCTCGGTGCTGCTCACCGTGGTGGCGCTGCTGTGCAAGCGCCGCATGCTGGCCTGGATCATGGCCCGTCCCGGGCGCCAGTTGCAGGGCCGCGCGCTGTCCGCCGCCACCATCGTCGCCGGCGCCATGCTCGGCGCGCTGGTCACCATCTCGTCGATCGGCGCCGGCGCCATCGGCGCGACCGTGCTGGTGCTGCTGTATCCGCGCCTGACGCCCGCCGAAGTGGCCGGCACCGACATCGCCTATGCGGTGCCGCTGACCGCGATTGCCGCGGCCGGCCACTGGTGGCTGGGGTCGATCGACTGGATGCTGTTGCTGGCGCTCCTGATCGGCTCGCTGCCGGGGATTACGCTCGGCGCCTACGTGGCGCGCGCAGTGCCGGAAAAGCTGCTGCGCGGCTTGCTCGCGCTGGTACTGGTCACGGTCGCCTACAAGCTGTTCCAGGGATAGCCCAGGTCGATATAGCCGATCGATCTAACTAAATAAAAAATGCTTCGTTTGTAGAATGAAGCCCAAGTGCGATTATGCAGCCCTTATAGAAGTTTTTGTAATAAGGGAGCGTCAATGTCAGCAGTCCTTACAGCGCCCGCCACGGCACCGCATGCCGCGCGCGGCGCGCCTTTCCGCGTCATGCCCGGCTTCCGGCTGTCGCTCGGCTTCACCATCTTTTACCTGGCGCTGATCGTCCTGATCCCGCTGTCGGCGATCTTCCTTAAAACCTTCACCATGACCTGGGACGGCTTTATCGCGGCCGTGACGTCCGAGCGCGTGATGGCGTCGTACCGGCTGACGTTCGGCGCCTCGCTGATCGGCGCGTTCATCAACGTCATCTTCGGCGGCGTCGTGGCCTGGGTGCTGGTGCGCTACGAATTTCCCGGCAAGCGCATCGTCGATGCGCTGGTGGACCTGCCGTTCGCGCTGCCCACGGCGGTGGCCGGCATCACGCTGACCGCGCTGTACTCGGCCAACGGGTGGTTCGGCCGGTTCATCGAGGGCGTGCTCGGCATCAAGGTGGCGTTCACGCCGCTCGGCGTGGTGGTGGCGCTGACCTTCATCGGACTGCCGTTCGTGGTGCGGACCGTGCAGCCGGTGCTCGAAGACGCCGAGCGCGAACTGGAAGAAGCTGCCGCCAGCCTCGGCGCCAATGCCCTCCAGACCTTTACCCGCGTGGTGTTCCCGACCATTATGCCGTCGCTGATGACCGGCTTTGCACTGGCGTTCGCCCGCGCCACCGGCGAGTTCGGTTCCGTGATTTTCATCGCCGGCAACATGCCGATGGTGTCCGAGATCACGCCGCTGTTCATCATCACCAAGCTGGAGCAGTACGACTACGCCGGCGCCACCGCGATTGCCGTGGTGATGCTGGTGGTGTCGTTCCTGATGCTGCTGACCATCAACCTGTTGCAAGCCTGGGCGCGCGGAAAGTCGGGGAAACCATGAGCAACCATTCGGGTAGCCGTCGCGGCGAGTTGCCGTCGGCGCCGCAGATCCTCGAGCCGCGCTGGGTGCGCAATCTGCTGATCGCCATCGCGCTGCTGTTCCTGACCGTGTTCCTGTTCGTGCCGCTGGTGGCCGTGTTTGCCGAAGCGTTGCGCAAGGGGTGGGAGGCGTACGTGGCGGCCATCGTCGAGGAAGATGCGATCTCGGCCATCAAGCTGACCCTGCTCACGGCAGCGATTGCCGTGCCGCTGAACCTGGTATTCGGGATCGCTGCCTCGTGGTGCATCGCCAAGTTCGAGTTCCGCGGCAAGAGTTTCCTGCTGACGCTGATCGATCTGCCGTTCTCGGTCTCGCCCGTGATTTCGGGCCTGATCTACGTGCTGCTGTTCGGCGCCCAGGGCTGGTTCGGCGACTGGCTGTACCAGCACGACATCAAGATCCTGTTCGCGGTGCCGGGCATCGTGCTGGCGACGATTTTCGTCACCTTCCCGTTTGTCGCGCGCGAGCTGATCCCGCTGATGCAGGCCCAGGGCAGCGAGGAAGAGGAGGCCGCCATCGTGCTGGGCGCCTCGGGCTGGAACACCTTCCGCCGCGTGACGTTGCCCAACATCAAGTGGGGCCTGCTGTATGGCGTGATCCTGTGTAACGCCCGCGCCATGGGCGAGTTCGGCGCGGTGTCGGTGGTGTCCGGCCACATCCGCGGCGAGACCAATACCATGCCGCTGCAGGTGGAAATTCTCTACAACGAATACAACTTTGCCGCAGCGTTTGCCGTGGCGTCGCTGCTGGCCCTGCTGGCGCTGGTGACGCTGGCCCTGAAATCCTTTATCTCCTGGCGCCTGAACGAAACGCGCGCCGAAGATGCCCGTATCAAGGAGCAGTAAGATGACGATCGAAGTGAAAAACATCCACAAGCGCTTCGGCGATTTCGTCGCCCTCAACGACGTCTCGCTCGACTTCCCGCAGGGCGAGCTGACCGCGCTGCTGGGGCCGTCCGGCTGCGGCAAGACCACCCTGTTGCGCATCATCGCCGGCCTCGAACATCCCGATGCGGGCCAGGTGCTGCTCGACAATCACGACGCCTCGCACCGCCACGTGCGCGAGCGCCAGGTCGGTTTCGTGTTCCAGCACTATGCATTGTTCAAGCACATGACCGTGTTCGAAAACGTCGCGTTCGGCCTGCGTGTGAAACCGCGCGCCGAGCGGCCGTCGGAAGACCAGATCCGGCGCAAGGTCAAGGACCTGCTGGAACTGGTCCAGCTCGACTGGCTGGCCGACCGCTATCCGCCGCAACTGTCGGGCGGCCAGCGCCAGCGCATCGCGCTGGCGCGTGCCCTGGCGGTGGAACCGCGCGTGCTGCTGCTCGACGAGCCGTTCGGCGCGCTCGATGCCAAGGTGCGCAAGGAGCTGCGCCGCTGGCTGCGCCGCCTGCACGACGACCTGCACGTGACCAGCATTTTCGTCACCCACGACCAGGAAGAGGCGCTCGAAGTGGCCGACCAGGTGGTGCTGATGAATAAGGGTAACGTCGAGCAGATCGGCGCGCCGGACCAGGTGTACAACCACCCGGCCTCGCCGTTCGTGTACGGCTTCCTTGGCAACGTCAACATGTTCCATGGCCGCGTGCAGGACGGTGTGCTGGCCAGCGGCGACGCCAGCTTCCAGGTGCCGGGCCACGTGTCGGGCCAGGCATCGGGCGATGGCAAGGGCACGGCCTATGTGCGCCCGCACGACCTCGAGATCGACCGCTACACGCCGGGCGCGCAAGGCATCGTGGTCAGGCTGCGCCGCGCCCACGCGATCGGCCCGCTGGCCCAGCTCGACCTGGAGCGCGGCGACACGTCCGAGCTGATCGAGGCGGTAATCTCCAATGAGCGCTTCGCCCAGTTGCAGCTGCAGGAGGGCGAGACGCTGGTGGTGCGGCCCAAGCGGCTGCACGTGTTTGTCGATGACGGCGCGCGCGCGGGAGCGTCGGTATGAACTTCCAGCAATTGCGTTCGATCCGCGAGGCGGCCCGGCGCGGCTACAATCTGACCGAGGTGGCCAACGCGCTATTCACGTCGCAACCGGGCGTGAGCCGCCAGATCCGCGAACTCGAAGACGAGCTGGGTGTAGTGATTTTCGAACGCAACGGCAAGCGCCTGACCGGTTTGACCGAGCCGGGCAAGGGCATCCTCAAGATCATCGACCGCCTGCTGATCGAGGCCGAGAACCTGCAGCAGGCCAGCCTCGAATACACGGGCCAGCAGAGCGGCACGCTGAGCGTGGCGGCCACCCACACCCAGGCCCGCTATGCGCTGCCGAAGGTCGTGCAGGGCTTTCGCGCCGCCTATCCGGACGTGCGCATCGCCCTGCAGCAAAGCGCACCCGAGCACATCGCTGAATGGGTCTTGTCGGGCAAGACCGACATCGGCATCGCCACCGAGGGCCTGTCGGCTTTTCCCGACCTGGTGTCGTTCCCGTGCTACCGCTGGAGCCACATCATCGTCGTGCCCGACGGTCATCCGCTGCTGGCGCGCAGCCCGATCCGGCTCGAAGACCTGGCCGAATTCCCGCTGATTACCTACGATGTCGGCTTTACCGGCCGCAGCCACATCGACGCGGCATTCAACAAGGCCGGTGTGAAGCCGGACATCGTGCTCACGGCAATGGATTCGGACGTGATCAAGCAATACGTGTCGCTCGGACTGGGCGTGGGGCTGGTGGCGTCGATGGCATTCGACCACGGCCGCGACAAGGGCATGCGCGCGGTGGAGGCATCGCACCTGTTCGCCTCGAACACGACCCGGCTGGCGGTGCGCAAGGGCGCTTACCTGCGCGCGTATGCCTACGATTTCATCCTGCAGTTCGCGCCGGACTTAACGCGCGCCGGTATCGAGGCGGCGCTGAGCGGTGGTGGCGAGTAGCAGTATATTTCAGGCTGTCCCGGTCCCCTACCGACAGCCCCAACGGCCGGTGGGAATCTTCAACCCGTCATTCCCGCGAAGGCGGGAATCCAGTTCGCAGGCTTGCCAGCAGCTAATGCTTGAGTCAGCGCTGTTCAACAAAATTGGATTCCCGCCTGCGCGGGAATGACGGAGCTGGAGATGGCGGTACTGGGTGCTTTGGTTGTCAATGTCTTGCCAGCTCACTGGCCGGGATTGGTGATGCGCGCGTGTATCGCGTTGACCTGGTCGATCACTTCCGGCGACAGCTTTACTGCATAGGCATCGATATTGTCCTGCAGCTGCGCCAGGGTGGTGGCGCCGATGATGGTCGAGGCCACGAACCAGCGCGAATAGCACCAGGCCAGTGCCAGCTGCGCCGGCGTCATGCCGTTGTCGCGTGCCAGTTGCGCGTACTGCGCCACCGCTGCCAGCACGGACGGGCGCAGGTAGCGCGGACTCCAGCCGGGCGGGAACAGGGTCAGGCGGCCGTGCGCCTTGGGATCGTCGAGGTACTTGGCGGTCAGCTGGCCGAACGCGAGCGGACTGTAGGCCAGCAGGCCGACGTTTTCACGGAAGCAGGTCTCGTCGAGCAGGCTGGTTTCGTAATGGCGCGCGGTCAGGTTGTACAGGTTCTGGATGCTGGCGATGCGCGGCAAGCCTTTCAGTTCGGCCTGCTTGATGAATTCGCTCACGCCCCAGCACGATTCGTTCGAGACGCCGATCGCACCGATCTTGCCTTCCTTGATCAGCTCGTCCAGTGCGGTCAGCGTGTGGTCGATCGCCACGCACGTGCGCTCGTTGTCGGGATTGAAGACGGTACTGCCGAAGATCGGCGTGTTACGGCTCGGCCAGTGCAACTGGTAGAGATCGATATGGTCGGTCTGCAGCCGCTGCAAGCTGGCGTCCACGGCCGCGCGCAGGTTGGCGGCATCGAGGTTCTGCTTGCCGCCACGTACCCAGGTCATGTTCGGATTGGGACCGGCCGCCTTGGTGGCCAGCACGATCCGGTCACGCTTGCCGCTTTTCCTGAGCCAGCTGCCGATGTAGCGCTCGGTGGCGCCCTGGGTTTCGGCGCGCGGCATCACCGGGTACATCTCGGCGGTGTCGATGAAGTTGATGCCGCGCTCGAGCGCGTAATCGAGCTGGCTGTGGGCGTCTGCTTCCGTGTTCTGCTCGCCGAAGGTCATGGTGCCGAGGCAGATCTTCGAGACCTTCAGGCCGCTCGTGCCGAGGGTGGTGTAATCCATGGTCGTTTCCTTTAGTGGCCGCGCACGGCGTCGGCGCAGTCGCGCACCAGGGCCGGGCCGGCGTAGATCAGGCCGCTGTACAGCTGCACCAGTTGCGCGCCGCAGTCCATTTTTACCTTGGCATCGGCGCCGCGCATGATGCCGCCCACGCCGATGATCGGCAGCGCATCGCCGAGTTCGGCCTTGAGCAGCCTGATCACCGTGTTCGACAGCGCGAACACGGGCGCGCCCGACAGGCCGCCCGCTTCGGCGCCGTGGCGCATGCCGGTCACCGCGTCGCGGCTGAGCGTGGTATTGGTGGCGATCACGCCGTCGATCCGGTGGCGGATCAGCGCATCGGCAATGTTCTTGACCTGGTCGCCGTCCATGTCCGGCGCGATTTTCAGGGCCAGCGGGACATAGCGTTTATGCTGGTCGGCCAGGCGCAGCTGGGCATCCTTGAGGGCGCCGAGCAGGCCGTCGAGCTCGGAGCCGCCCTGCAGCTGGCGCAGGTTCTTGGTGTTCGGCGACGAAATGTTGACGGTGACATAGCTGGCATACGGGTAGACTTTTTGCAGGCAGTGCAGGTAGTCGTCGGTGGCCCGTTCGATCGGCGTGTCGGCATTCTTGCCGATGTTCAGGCCCAGCACGCCGGCCTTGTCCTGGTAGAAGCGCGACGACTGCACATTGGCGACAAAAGCGTCGACGCCGCCGTTGTTGAAGCCCATGCGGTTGATGATGCCGTGCGCTTCGGGCAGGCGGAACATGCGCGGCTTCGGGTTACCGGCCTGGGCGCGCGGGGTGACGGTGCCGACCTCGATCGAACCGAAGCCGAGATCGGCCAGCGCGTCGATGTAGGCGCCGTCCTTGTCGAGGCCGGCCGCCAGGCCCACCGGGTTCTTGAACGTGATGCCCATCACGGTGCGCGGATCGGCTAGCGGCTGCCGGACCAGCCTGGTCAGACCGAGCGCGGCGGCGCGCTTGAGGGCGGGCAGGGTGGTGTGGTGGGCTTGCTCGGCGTCCATCGAGAACAGCAGCGGACGGGCCAGGGAATACAGGAAGTGTTGGGACATGAGGGCGCTCTGGAGATTGTTCGCCCGTATTTTATCAGTCGCCCAGGACACTCCATACGCCTTTGATGCGCGCTTCCAGCGGTTTGAAATTGGTTTTGTACGACATTTTCTGGCTTTCCGCGATCCAGTAGCCGAGGTACACGTACGGCAGCTTCAGTTCGCGCGCCTGCGAGATCTGCCACAGAATGTTGAAGGTGCCGTACGAGGCGCCGTCCACGTCGGGATCGAAAAACGTGTACACCGACGACAGCCCGTCTGACAGCACGTCGATGATGCTGACCATGCGCAGCGTGCCGCCCGGCTCGCGGAACTCGACCAGCCGCGTGTTGACCCGGCTTTGCAGCAGGAACTGGGCGTACTGGTCGCGGCTGTCCTGGTCCATGCCGCCGCCGGCGTGACGCTTGCTCTGGTAGCGCAGGTACAGGTCGTAATGCTCGTCCGAGAACGACAGCGTCGCCACACCGGGGATCAGGTCGCCATGGCGGGCCCAGGCGCGGCGCTGGCCGCGGCCTGGCCGGAAGTCATCGACCACCACCCGCACCGGGATGCAGGCCTGGCAACCGTCGCAATACGGACGGTAAGTAAAAATGCCGCTGCGCCGGAAACCGTTCTTGACCAGCTCCGAGTACACGTCGGCGTTGATCAGGTGCGACGGCGTGGCCACCTGCGAGCGCGCCTGCCGCCCGTCGAGGTACGAGCAGGGATAGGGCGCGGTGGTATAAAACTGCAGTGTCGCAAAAGGCAGTTCGTTCAGGTGCGTCATGCCGGTCCTAGTTCGGTGCCCGGTGCCAAGAGCACCGGGAGATTGTTCTTTTGACTAATAATAGCCGCAATCGAGCAACCGTGTCGCAGGTTTTTGCCCCCAGCTTAACCGCCCTGCGCGAACGGAGCAATCGGTTCCCATTCAGTGATTTGTGGAAATTCAATACTGTTGCGCAGATGCGCTAAAAACTGCGTGCGCGGGATGGGCGCAGCGCCCAGCGACGCCAAGTGCCCCGTTTCTTGTTGGCAATCAATCATCTGGACACCGTGGTGCAGCAGGAAGCTCACCAGGTAGGCGAGGGCGATCTTGGAACCATCGGTGACCCGTGCAAACATCGATTCGCCATAAAACATGCGGCCGATCGAGACGCCGTAGGCACCGCCCACCAGTGCGCCATCAAGCCATACTTCGGCCGAGTGGGCGTAACCGAGGCGGTGCAGTCCGGTGTAGCCGGCAATGATGTCTTCCGAGATCCAGGTGCCGGGGCCGTCGCGGCGCGGTGCGGCGCAGGCGCGCATCACGTCCTCGAACGCGCTGTCGAAACGCACCTGCCAGCGCCCGCCGTCCCCGCTGGTACGGTCGCGCTCCACCTTGCGCAGTGTCTTGCGCAGGCTGTCGCTGATGCGGAACTGCGCCGTCATCAGCACCATGCGCGGGTCGGTGCTCCACCACAGGATCGGCTGGCCCTCGGAAAACCATGGAAAGATGCCGTGCCGGTAGGCCGTCAGCAGCCGCTGCGGCGACAGGTCGGCGCCTGCCGCCAAGAGTCCCGGCGCCTCGCGCGTGAGCGCGGTCGACACATCGGGAAACGGCGTATCGGCTTCGAGCCAGGGAATCACGAGGCATCGTCCGAACGCATGGCCCGGTGGATATCGTGTGCGTGGAAGCCGTAGTCGGCGCCTGCGTCACGCATGCGCGCGCGGTCGGCAAAGAACAGCTCGAGCGTGGCGCGGATGGTCGGGAAGGCCAGGTCGTCCCACGGTATCTCCGCTTCGCTGAATAACTGCACGTCCAGGCTCTCGATACCGGGCGCAAAGTCGAGGTCGAGCAGGGTGGCCAGGTAGAACATATGGACTTGCTGCACGCGCACCACGTTGAGCATGGAAAACAGCTTGCCCAGTGCGATGTGGGCACCCGCTTCCTCCTCGGTTTCGCGGATGGCCGCTTCGGCCGTGGTTTCGCCATTTTCCATGAAGCCGGCCGGCAGCGTCCAGTAACCGAGGCGCGGCTCGATCGCGCGCTTGCACAGCAACACCTTCAGTTCGCCATCGCGCTCCCAGACCGGGATCGACCCCAGCACCATTTTCGGATTCAGGTAGTGGATGGTGCCGCAGTTGGTGCACACATGGCGGGGACGGTTGTCGCCCTCCGGCACCGTCAACGTAACGGGCGCGGCGCATTCGGAACAATATTTCATAGGGAATAACGGCCTGGTCGGAAAGGTTTGCTCATTTGCCTACTTTACACCGATTGGGCAGCGTCGGCGTCACTGCTGGCAGCCTGCCAGCGGATTTAGTCGGCCTATCGGCCATGATTTCGGGATTGATATTGCCTAATTCTTTGAACTGCCCTATAATACGTCCATACAGACGCGGGGTGGAGCAGTCTGGCAGCTCGTCGGGCTCATAACCCGAAGGTCACAGGTTCAAATCCTGTCCCCGCAACCAAATTCTAAAACCGCTGATTTCGCAAGAAGTCAGCGGTTTTTTCATGGCCGCGACATTATCGCCGGCTAGAGCGACGAGAGAAGCTGGTATAGCCTTCCGGTGCAGCGACCGTGACAGTCGCCCGGCACGCTGTACGGTGCCGCTGCAACGCCGCGATCAAGGCTCTTTCAGGTGCGCGAGACTGGCCCAGAGGTGCGCCGCCGCCATGGTCCGGTGCGGGGCATAGCGCGCCAGCAGCTGTTCCGTGCGCGCCAAGTCCGGCTTCACATCTTCCTGCAACAAGGCCTGCAATGCAGCGCGGATGGCGACGTCGCCGTGCAGCGAGCAGTCGGCGTACCCGTAGCCGCGCAGCAGCGCATAGTTGACGGTCCACGGGCCGATGCCCTTGACCGCCAGCAGCGCCGCCGAGATTTGCGCGATGCTGTTGGTCGGCGACACCTGCAGGTCGAGCGCGCCGCTGTCGACCAGCTGCGCCAGCCGCAGCAGCGTGTCCGCCTTTGCACGTGAAAACTTGTTGGCCTGCAGCTGCGCGCAGTCGACTGCAGCCACGTCGGCCGGGCCCGGGTAGCACCACAGGCCGCTGCTGTGGCGGCGGCCGGCCAGTGCAATCAGCGTGCGGCGCAAGGCGATCGCAAACGACAGGTTGATCTGCTGGCCGATGACGGCCCAGGTCAGCGCTTCGAACACGGTGGCCGACTGCACGATCAGCAGGCCCGGCTGGGCGCGCACCAGGGGACCCAGCAGCGGGTCGTCGGCGGCCAGCGCGCAAAACGGCGCCGGGTCAAGGCGCAGGCCGAGGATGTTGCGCACGGCGTCATAGGCCTGCGCCTGCAGCCGGCTGCGCGCGCTGCCGGACAGCTTGCCGTCCGCGTGCACGGTGCACAGCGCGCGCCCGGCAGCTGTCCTAGGCACGCCCCAGACAGCTGTCTCGCCATCATCGCGCCGGTCCTCGACAGCCAGCTCGAACAGTATTTCCAGCAGCACCGGCACGCCACCGAGCACCACGCCCTTGCGCAGCCGCGGTTGACCCATGTGTTCATCGACCTGTTCGGCCAGCGCCTGCGTGTCGCGGCGGTGGAAGGCCAGCACGTCCTGCAGGCGATAGCCGGGCGCCAGCTCGAACGCCAAGTCGAACGTACTAGCGGCAGCCATCAGGCGCCGGCCTTGCGCAGCGCGCGGAAGTTCGGCCGGAAGCCGGTCACCATGATCGTGCCCGCGACCACGATGGCGGCGCCGGCCAGCGTGTACCAGTGCACCGATTCGCCCTGGAACAGCACACCCCACAGGATGCCGAACAGGGGACTGAGAAAGGTCACCGTCAGCGCCGACGCGGGACCGACGTCCTGGATCAGGCGGAAATAGATCAGGTAGGCCACGCCGCTGCACAACACGCCCAGCGCCAGCACCGCGCCCAGCACGCCGACGGTGGGCGCAGCCGGCGCCGGGAAAAACGGCACCACGGGCAGCACCAGCAGCGCCGAGGCCCACATCGAACCATGGGCATTGGCGAACGGTTCCACGCCTTTCGCGCCGGCCGCGTTGCGCGTGTAGTTGCTGGCCACGCCGTACATGAACGAGGCGCACAGCACGGCCGCAATCGCGATGCCGGCGCCGGGCTGCGAGGCCACGTGGTCGAAACCGACCAGCAGCGCCACGCCGCAGGCGCCCAGCAGCAGGCCGATGGCCACCTTGGGCGTGACCGGCTGGCGCGACCAGACGGCTGCGATCAGCGTGCCCCACAGCGGCGTGCTGGCGTTGAGCACGGCCATCATCGACACCGACAGCGTGCGCGCGGCAAAAGCGAACAGCAGGAAGGGCAGGGCGGAATTGACCAGGCCCAGGATCAGGTAGTGGCGCCAGTGCTGACGCAGCGCCAGCGGCTTGTTCAGCACCAGCGCCATCACCGCCAGGAACAGGGCGGCGCACAGCACGCGGTACTCGATCAACACCGGCGCTCCCAGCACGGGCGCGGCGATGCGCATGAAGAGGAAGGAGCCGCCCCAGATGGCGGCGAGGAAGATCAGGCGGAGGAGGTTGGCTGTGCTCATGCCGCCATTGTCCCGCAGTGCGCAGGCGAATACCAGCCGGTTCTTGCTTCGATCGTGCGTGGTGCAGTCAAACGGCGCCGGTCTCCACGACGCACACGTCCGTGCCCGGCGCGGTGGGGGTCGCCGCGTGCGGCACCAGCATGGCAGTCGGCACGCCATTCTTGGTGGCCGTCAGTTCGGCCAGGATCGAGATGGCGATCTCCGAGGGCGTCTTGCTGCCGATGTACAGGCCGATCGGACCGTGCAGGCGCGCCAGCTGGGCCGGCGTCAGGTCGAACTGCAGCAGCCGCTCGCGGCGCTTGCGGTTGTTGACGCGCGAGCCGATGGCGCCGACATAAAATGCATCGGACTTGAGCGCTTCCATCAGCGCCAGGTCGTCGAGCTTGGGGTCGTGGGTCAGGGCGACCACGGCGCTGCGATGGTCGAGCCGCATCGCGGTGACGGTGTCATCGGGCATGTCGTGCACCAGCTGCACACCGTCCACGTGCCAGCCGGCGCGGTATTCCTCGCGCGGATCGCACACGGTCACGCGGTAGTCCATGGCGGTGGCGATCTGCGCCAGGAAGCGCGACAGCTGGCCGGCGCCGATGATCAGCAGGCGCCAGCGCGGACCGTGCAGCGTGACCATGGCGTGCTCACCGACCTGCATCTGCGCGCCAGGCGGCGCCACCGACAGGTCCACCGCACCGGTACGCAGGTCGAGCCGGCGCTGCACCAGCTCGTGGCGGTCGAGCCGTTCGAGCAGTTCGGCGATGCGGCTGTGCGACCCCAGTGGCTCGATCGCCAGTTCGATGGTGCCGCCGCACGGCAGGCCGAAGCGGTGCGCCTCGTCGGCGGTGATGCCGTAGCTGACGATTTCCGGCGCCGTGCGCAGGATGCCGTGATCGCGCACGCGCGCAATCAGGTCGTCCTCGATGCAGCCGCCCGACACCGAGCCGATCACGGTGCCGTCCTCGCAGATGGCCAGGGTGGCGCCGATCGGACGCGGGCTGCTGCCCCAGGTCTTGATGACGGTGACGAGTTCGCAGCTGCGCCCGCAGGCGATCCATGCCGCGCTGGTTTTGAGTACTTCGAGATCGATGCTGTCCATGGTTCGACTATACTATGCCTGTCCCCCGAAGGCAGGCACGCCATGACCGAACCGAACGATGACGAAGATGATAGCGGCGAAGACGACGGACCGAAGTTCGGCCGCCTGCTGCTGGTGCTGGCCGCCGTGGTGCTGCTGTGCGGCGTGCTGACCTGGGTGATGTCGAGCGTGTTCCCGGATTTCCCGAATGTCAGCTGATACCAGCACTTAGAGCGCTTGAAAAGCTTCCAGCGCCAGGCGCTGCAACGCAGCGATGGAGGATGTTCAGGCGCTCTATGGTTTGCAGACGACGGCCAAGGCGTTATCGTAGGGACTGTCCGGCACGATATCTTCGGCTGTGAATTTCTCGTACTTGTAGGTTTCCAGCGCCTCGCCCTTACCCATCGGCTCCGGGTAAAACACCTGGGACAGCAAAATCGTGGTGCGGTCCTCGCACGAGTACAGGTGCAGCGCCTTCACCGAGCGATACGGTTTGCCTTCCGGCGAATTCTGCGCGCTGGCGAACGAGTGCAGCGACCACACCTTGCGCGTCTTGTCCTTCTTGATGACGCTGGCGCGGTCGATGTAATACACGTTGCCGGCGCCGGCCGAGGCGCCGCCCACCTTGGCCCATTGCGCGGCGTGGGCCGTGCCCGTTACGGCCGCTGCCGTCGCCGCCAGCAGGCCCGCCATGACTGCAAACGCGCACTTGTTCATCAGCGGCTCCTAGGGGATCAGCGGTTTGTTGGACGACTGCTTGCTGCGGATGTCGGCCACGGTCTTGTCGATCACGGATAGGCGGTAACTGACGCCAGGGTGGTTGGCCGTATACCCGTTCAGTACCGTGGCCGGATACTGGGTGGCCAGGCGCTGCCAGAAGGCGCGCGCGCCGGCCGTGCTGTAGCCGGCGCGCGCCACCATGTACAGCGACAGGCGGTCGGCAGCGCCGTCGAGTTCCTGCGGCATCGGTTTGACGCCGGCGCTGCCGATCAGCAGCGACGTGTCGGGCCGGATCGCCACCAGGTTGTCGATGATGCCGCCCACCGTGTAGGCCGAGCGCGTGATGGCGGCGTGGCCGAGGATGTTGTGCGCCATGTCCTTGGCCAGCACGTAGGCGATCGCCTCGTCGGTCTGGGCGAAGTTGACCATGCCGCGCGTGATCAGCACGCGCTGACCGTCGGAGTAGGCGTTGATGGTGTCGGCATTGCCGATGTCGATTTTAAAGGCGCAGGCGCGGGTGACGGGCAGCTTGAGCGGCACATTGGTGTTCTTGCGCTCGACCATCAGGTTCAGCGTCTTGCTGTTGGACGCCAGCGGCCCGAGGATGGCGGCAGCCTGGGTTTCGGCGTTGGGCCCGGTGGGCAGCGGCTTGCCGCCCGCTTCCAGCAGGATGTCACCCTGTTTCAGGCCCGCCTTGGCGGCGCCGCTGCCGGCCAGCACGCTGGCCACTTCGAGGCGGTCGCCGTAGTTGAGCACGGCGGTAGCGGCATCGACGTATTCGCCCGAGTACGAGTAACGGTTCTTGGCGGTGAAGCCGAGCAGGTTGCGCGCCTGTGACCGGCACAGGTCGGCGTTATTGATCAGCAGCGGCGCGGCGATCCGGTACAGGCGGTCTTGCAGCGCGACCATCTGCCCCAGCTCTTCGCGCGCAGTGGCCATCTTGGCGGTGACCACGTTCTGGTCCTGGTTGACGGTGCGGGCCACGACCGGTTCCGAGGCAGTGTCGGCCGGGCGCACGGTGTAGGTGGTGCAGCCGCTGAGCACGCTGGCCGCCACCATCACCAATGCCGCCACGGACCTTGAAGCGCATGTTCTCGAAACGTGCTGCCGAACCATCCTGGGTCTCCCTCTTATTGTACGCCCGTGCTGCCGAAGCCTCCGGCGCCACGTTCGCTGCTGTCGAATTCTTCCACCACGTTGAAGCCCACCTGCAGCACCGGCACGACGATCAGCTGCGCCAGCCGCTCCATCGGGTTCAGGGTGAAGGCGCTGTTACCGCGATTCCAGGTCGAGACCATCAGCTGGCCCTGGTAGTCGGAGTCGATCAAGCCTACCAGATTCCCGAGCACGATGCCGTTCTTGTGTCCCATGCCGCTGCGCGGCAGAATCATCGCTGCGTAGCCGGGATTGGCCACGTGGATTGCCAGACCGGTCGGGATCAGCACGGTCTGGCCGGCTTCGATGACGAGCGGCGCATCGATGCAGGCGCGCAGGTCGAGGCCGGCGGAACCGGGCGTGGCGTAGGCTGGCAACTGGTCCTTCATGCGCGGGTCGAGGATTTTGACGTCGATAGTATTCATGGTGATTTGGCAAACAGCGAGTGCTGCGTAATACGTTTGGAGATTTCGGAAATCAGCTGGCGCGCCAGCGTGAGCTTGTCGGCGCGCGGCAGGATGGTGTGGCCGTTTTCGTCGAACAGGATGATGGTGTTGTCGTCCTGGCCGAAGGTATGGTGGCCGATATTGCCGACCAGCAGAGGAATGCCTTTTTTCACGCGCTTGTCGGCGCCGAACTGCACCAGGTTTTCGGACTCGGCGGCAAAGCCCACGCAGTACGGATGACCGGCCAGCGAGGTGCGCGCCGCCACCGTGGCCAGGATGTCCGGGTTCTGCTCGAACTTCAGGTCGGGCACCGAGCCGTCGGGATTTTTTTTCAGTTTCTGCTCGCTGGCGTTAGCGATGCGCCAGTCGGCCACTGCCGCCACCGCGATGAAGATGTGCTGGTGGTCGACATTGGCCAGCACCGCGTCGTGCATCTGCAGCGCGCTCTGCACATTGATGCGCTGCACGCCGAACGGCGCCGGCAGGGCGGTGGGACCGGACACCAGCACCACCTCGGCGCCTGCTTCGCGCGCCGCGCGCGCCACCGCGTAGCCCATCTTGCCCGACGACAGATTGGTGATGCCGCGCACCGGATCGATGGCCTCGAAGGTGGGGCCGGCCGTGATCAGGATGCGCTTGCCGGCCAGTACCTTGGGCTGGAACGAGGCGATCAGCTCTTCGAGCAGCTGCGCCGGTTCCAGCATGCGGCCCATGCCGGTTTCGCCGCAGGCCTGGTCGCCGGCCGCGGGGCCGAAGATGACGATGCCGTCTTCTTCGAGCTGGCGCGCATTGCGGCCGGTGGCGGGGTTCTGCCACATTTCCACGTTCATCGCCGGCGCCACCAGCAGCGGCACATGGCGCGGCCGCGCCAGGCACATGGTCGAGAGCAGGTCGTCGCACACGCCGTGGACCAGCTTGGCCATGAAGTCGGCCGAGCAGGGTGCGATCATGATCGCGTCCGCGTGGCGCGTGACGTCGATGTGGGCCATGTTGTTGTCCACGCGCGGGTCCCACTGGCTCGAATACACCTTGTTGCCCGACAGCGCCTGCATGGTGACGGCCGTGATGAAATGCTCGGCAGCGTCGGTCATCACCACCTGCACCGAGGCGCCGGCTTTGGTCAGCGCGCGGCACAGGTCCGCCGCCTTGTAGCACGCCACGCCGCCCGACAGGCCCAGCACGATTTTCTTGCCGCTCAATTCCATGATGGCCTCCGCCTTATTTGTTCACCCGGCGCAGCTCATCGATGATGAACAGCGCGGCGCCGATGCAGATCGCCGCATCGGCGATGTTGAAGGCCGCGAAGTGGCCGATGCCGTCCCAGTGGAAATCGAGGAAGTCCACCACGTGGCCGTACAGCACGCGGTCGATGACGTTGCCGATGGCGCCGCCAAGCACCAGCGTCAGCGCCCACGAGAACATGCGCTGGCCGCTGTGCTTTTTCAGCAGGTAGATGATGAACAGGGCCGCACCGATGCCGATCGCCGTAAACAGGTGGCGCTGCCAGCCGCCGGCGTCGTGCAGGAAGCTGAAGGCGGCGCCCTTGTTATACGCCAGCACCAGGTTGAAGAACGGCGTGATCACCTTTTCTTCGCCGAGCGCGAAGGTGCGGGTGATCGTGATCTTGGTCAGCTGGTCGATCAGGATGATGATGAAGGCGATGCCCAGCCACGGCGTCAGGCTGGCCGAAGACTTGGTCGGAAAGATTTTTTTGGTGGCCATAGAAAGATCGGATAGTGCGTTGATATGACTGGCCGTCATTGCTGCCGTGGCAGCAATGACGGATCACACGGTAGTGAGGACGTGTTGGCGGCGCAGCGTGCGCGACGAGGTGCGCCGCCGCGCACAGTTTACGCGAACTTGCGCTGCTCGCCCGCACCAAACAGGTTGCTGTAGCAGCGCCCGCACAGGGTCGGGTGGTCGGCGTGGGCGCCGACGTCGGCGCGGTAGTGCCAGCAGCGCTCGCACTTCTCGGCCGTCGAGGCAGCCACCGCCACTGCTTCTTCCGTTTCGGTCGACACTTCGGTCACCTGCGCGGCCGAGGTGATGAACACGAACTTGAGGTCGTCGTCGAGGCTGGCCAGCAGCTTGTACTTGTCGCCCGAGGCCTTGATCGCCAGCTCGGCCTGCAGCGACGAGCCGATCGCGCCCGACGTGCGCAAGTCTTCGAGCTGCTTGGTGACGTCGGTGCGCACGGCGCGCAGGGCCGAGTACTTGGCCAGCAGCGCGCCGGCGTCGGCCTGCTGCGGCAGCTGCCACCAGGTCTGCGTGAAGATGGTCTCGTCGCTGGTGGCGTACGCTTCTGCGCCGGCGAAGATGGCCCACGCCTCTTCGGCCGTGAACGACAGGGCCGGCGCCATCACGCGCAGCAGGCTTTGCGTGATGTGCCACAGCGCGGTCTGCGCCGAGCGGCGCGCCGGCGAATCGACAGCCGACGTGTACAGGCGGTCCTTGAGGATGTCGAGGTAGAAGCCGCCCAGGTCTTCCGAGCAGTAGTTCTGCAGCTTGGCGTAGACGGGCTGGAATTCGTAGCGGCTGTAGTGCTGGGCGATGTCTTCCTGCAGCGCGGCCATGTTGGCGATCGCGTAGCGGTCGATTTCGAGCATCTGCTCGAGCGGCACGGCGTGCTGCGCCTGGTCGAAGTCGGACGTATTGGCCAGCAGGAAGCGCAGCGTGTTGCGGATGCGGCGGTATGCCTCGGTCACGCGCTTGAGGATCTCGTCCGAGATCGACAGCTCGCCCGTGTAGTCGGTGGAGGCGATCCACAGGCGCAGGATGTCGGCGCCCAGCGTGTCGGAGATCTTCTGCGGCGCCAGCGTGTTGCCGAGCGACTTGGACATCTTCTTGCCTTCGCCATCGACCGTGAAGCCGTGGGTCAGCAGCGCCTTGTACGGTGGTTTGCCGTCCAACATCGAGGCGGTCAGCAGCGACGAGTGGAACCAGCCGCGGTGCTGGTCCGAGCCTTCCAGGTACAGGTCGGCCGGGAAAGCCAGCTGCTCCTTGTGCGAGCCGCGCAGCACGGTCTGGTGGGTCACGCCCGAGTCGAACCACACGTCCAGCGTGTCCTTGTTCTTTTCGTAGCTGGCCGCCTCGTCGCCGATCAGCTCTTGCAGGTCGAGCGCCAGCCAGGCGTCGATGCCGCCCTGCTCGATGCGCTGTGCCACCTGCTCGAGCAGTTCCGGCGTGCGCGGGTGCAGTGCGCCGGTTTCCTTGTGCACGACGAAGGCCATCGGCACGCCCCACTGGCGCTGGCGCGACAGGGTCCAGTCGGGACGGTTGGCGATCATGCCGTGCAGGCGCGCTTTGCCCCAGTCGGGGAAGAACTCGGTCTGCTCGATGCCGGCCAGCGCGGTTTCGCGCAGCGTGGCGCCGCCGTCGGCGGGCGTGAGGTCCATGCCGGCAAACCACTGCGAGGTGGCGCGGTAGATGATCGGCGTCTTGTGGCGCCAGCAGTGCATATAGCTGTGGGCGAACATCTTCAGCTCGAACAGGGCGCCGGCCTCGCGCAGGGCGTCGCAGATCGGCTTGGAGGCTTCCCAGATGGTCAGGCCGCCGAACAGCGGCAGCGTCGAGGCGAATTTGCCGTCGCCCATCACCGGGGTCAGGATCTGCTCGTCCTTCAGGCCATGGTTGCGGCACGAGATGAAGTCGTCGAGGCCGTAGGCTGGCGCCGAGTGCACCACGCCGGTGCCGCTGTCGGTGGTGACGTAGTCGGCCAGGTACACGGGCGAGAGGCGGTTGTAGAACGGGTCGGCGCCGTGCAGCGGGTGGCGGAAGCTGATGTTTTCCAGCGCCGCGCCGGGCGCGGTGGCGATCGTCGTGCCGGTGAGCTGGAAGCGCGCCAGCGACGACTCCACCAGGTCCTGCGCCAGGATCAGCAGCAGCGGCTGGCCGTCACGTTCGGCCTGCACCAGCGCGTAGGTCACTTCCGGGTTGACGTTCAGCGCCTGGTTGGACGGGATGGTCCACGGCGTCGTGGTCCAGATGACGATGTAGCCGTTCTCGGTGGGCAGCTGCGGCAGGCTGAAGGCCTTGGCCAGCTGGTCGAACTGGGCGAACTTGAAGCCGACGTCGATCGCCGGGTCGCGCTTTTCGTGGTATTCCACTTCCGCTTCGGCCAGCGCCGACTGGCAGTCGAAGCACCAGTTGACCGGCTTCAGGCCGCGATAGACATAGCCCTTCTCCAGCAGCTTGCCCAGTGCGCGCAGCTCGTCCGCCTCGTTCGAGTAGTTCATGGTCAGATAAGGATTCTGCCATTCGCCGAGCACGCCCAGGCGGATGAAGTCCTTGCGCTGGCGGTCCACCTGCTCCAGGGCATAGGCGCGCGCCTTGGTCAGCACTTCGGCGGTCGGCAGGTTTTTGCCGTACAGTTTTTCGATCTGGATTTCGATCGGCATGCCGTGGCAGTCCCAGCCCGGCACATACGGCGCATCGAAACCGGCCAGCGAGCGCGATTTGATCACCATGTCCTTGAGGATCTTGTTGACTGCGTGGCCGAGGTGGATGTCGCCGTTGGCGTACGGCGGGCCGTCGTGCAGGATGAATTTCGGCCGACCGGCGGCCGCCTTGCGCACGCGCTCGTAGATTTTCTTGTCCTGCCACTGCTGGACCCAGGCCGGCTCGCGCTTGGCCAGGTCGCCGCGCATCGGGAACGGGGTTTCGGTCATGTTGACCGGGTATTTGCTCTCTGGCTTCTTGCTGTTTTTGGGGCTGTCGGGTTTAGGATTGGACATGGGATTTCTTCAATAGGATTTCGGGAAATGCGGAGTAGCCGGCGCGCGTAGCTGGTCGCGCGCTCAAATTCGGTCGGTGGCCGACGTGGCGCCATCTTTGGCGCCGTCGCCACGGCGCGCAAAATAGGCGCGGGCGGTGGCGGCGTCGCGGTCGATGGCGGCGGTGAGCGTGGGCAGGTCGACGTATTTTTCTTCGTCGCGGATTTTTTGCAGGAACTCCACCCGCACCTGCTTGCCGTAGCAGTTCTGCGCAAAGTCGAAGATGTGCACTTCGAGCAGCACGCGGCCGCTGTCATCGACGGTGGGACGCACGCCCAGGCTGGCCACGGCCGGCAGCGGCCGGTCCGCCAGACCATGCACCTGGACGATGAAGATGCCCATCAGGGCAGGGCGGTGCGGCACCCGCAAATTCAGGGTGGGAAAGCCCAGCGTGCGGCCCAGCTTCTGGCCGTGGATCACGTGGCCGGACATGGCGTATGGATGGCCGAGCAGTGCTTCGGCGCGGGCGAAGTCGCCGGCAGCCAGCGCGGTGCGCACGGCCGACGACGAGATGCGGGTGGCGCCGTTCATCACGGTGGGCAGCGTCTCGACATGGAAACCGTGGTGGCGGCCCGCCTCCTGCAGCATCTGCACCGTGCCGGCGCGGCGCGCGCCATAGCAGAAATCGTCGCCGACCATCAGCCATTTCACGTGCAGGCCATCGACCAGCACCTGTTCGGTGAACTGCTGCGGCGTGAGCGCGGCAAACGAGGCCGAAAAATGCTCGACGATCACGCGGTCGATGCCGCTGTCGGACAGCGACTGCAGCTTGTCGCGCAGGTTGGCGATACGGGCCGGCGCGCGCGACAGGTCGCCCGACTTTTGTGCAAAGAATTCGCGCGGATGGGGCTCGAACGTCATCACGGCCGCTTCCAGGTTCAGGTCGCCGGCAGCTTCGCGCACGCGGGCCAGCAAAGCCTGGTGGCCGAGGTGGACACCGTCGAAATTGCCGATCGTGAGCGCGCAGGGCGCACGCGATGCCGCGTTGGGAAGACCTCGAAATACCTTCATTGGTGTGTGCTGGAATTTGCCGCTAAATGGCAGATTATACGTGAGCGGGGGAGAGGGTGGAAAAGATGCAAGAAAGATGAAAAAAAAGCGCTGTTTGCCGAAGCAAACAGCGCCTTGGGCGCCGAGCGCGCTTGCTTAGTGGCTCAGGCTGATGGTCCAGTAACGGGCCAGGTCGGCGGTACCGTCGGTACCCTTGACCGATTTCAGCGTGGTCACGGCAGCGGCTTTCTTGCCGGCGATCGACTGGGCGATACCGTAGTGCAGCTTGATCGCTTCCGGGTTGCGGCCGGTGCCCAGCTTGACTGCCTGGTCCATCAGTGCCAGGCCCTTGTCGGCCTTGCCATCGGACACCAGCGCGTAACCGAGGTTGGCCAGTGCGTCGGCATCCTTGGCTTTCACGGCGTCGGCTTCGGCGGCTGCCAGCTTGCCTGCGAATTCGGCCTGGGTCTTGGTGGCCAGATCTTTCAGGCGCTGGTGGCGCGGTGCATCGGAACCGGTGCCCAGCGCGCCTTTCTTGTAGCCTTCGTTGATGATTTTCAGCGCTTCAGCTGGATTGCCGGCTTGCAGCGCCAGCTGGCTCATTTCCATGTACTCCGACGGCTTGGTCAGCAGGCCGTTGGCCAGGCGCAGACGCAGGATGTCGAGCGACAGGGTGGGCGAGAAGCCAGGCTTGGCTTGCACGCGTTGCAGCAGGTCGGCCCAGGTCTGTGGCTTCGGATAGCTGGCCGCCATGCGTTCCAGGGTCTGCACGTAGCCGGCCTTGTCGTTCTGTTTGAGCTGGATGTTGGCCAGCATGCCCAGCTGGGCTTCGCTCAGGTTCTTCTGCGACGACAGTTCCTTGGCTGCTTCCGGGTATTTGCCGCTGATGTAGTAGGTCTGGATCAGCAGTTCTTTCATGGCGCCGTCGTTCGGATTGTCCTTGAGGGCGCGGTTGATCCAGGTGATGGCTTTCGGGTAGTCCTTGATGCGGTAGTAGATACCGGCCAGGGCCTGGGTGAATTTCGGTTGTTCGGCAGCGGGCAGCTTGCCGGAGTTGATCACGGACTCGAAGGCCTTGGCGGCGGTGTCGTAGTCACCGGCGGCGGCAGCGGCGGAGGCGCGCGTGCGTTCGATCAGATACGTGTCGTTGGCGGATTTGTTACCGACCGAGTCGGTTTTGCGCAGTTCTGCGAGTGCTTCCTTGTTCTTTCCTGCCGCAGCCAGTTTCTGTGCTTCCTGCAATGGTTTGCCGATTTCAGCACGCACCGTTTCGGCCGCGTAGGCAACCGACGAAAAACCTGCCAGGGGAGCTGCTGCAGTAAAACCAATAGCGGCCATTACCAGGCCGAGATGAGCGAGACGAAACTTGGTCATGGGTAAGTTTTCTTTCTTCAAAATGCGAAATAGGCAGGAATGGTCCTGCCTATCGTTGAACATAGAACTGAATTATTGGAACTGCTCGTTGCCGACCAGGCCAATCTTGGTAACGCCGAGGCGCTGAGCCGAAGCCATGACGCCGGCTACAACTTTGTACTCAACCAGCTTGTTCGGGCGCAGATGGACTTCCGGCTGATCAGCTTGCGCGGCGACATCGGCCAGTTTCGCTTCCAGGGTACCGCGGTCAGGAATGACGTTGTTATCCCACAGAATCGTACCGTCGAAGTCGACGTCAATCGTGATCACCACGGGTTCCTTGGTCGATGGCGGCGGCGTACCGACCGGCATGTTCAGGTTGACCGAGTGGTTGGCCTTAGGAATCGTAATGATCATCATGATAATCAGCACCAGCATCACATCGATGAGGGGCGTCATATTCATTTCCATCATTGGTTCCGGATCCGCGCCTGCGGATGGGGAGCCGACATTCATACTCATGATGTTTCCTTTTTAGAAGGGCAGGCCCGGAAACCAGGCCTGCGATGCGCGGTCGGGCGATTAACCCTTGTCAGGCGGTTCGGTGATGAAACCGACCTTCTGAATACCAGCGCGCTGGGTCGTGTAAATTACCTTGCCGATCGCTTCGTAGCGTGTTTCTTGGTCGCCACGAACGTGCACTTCCGGCTGCGGCAGTTTCACGGCCTCCACCTTCAGAAAATCGAACAACTCATTGGTGTCGCGCATTTTCTTCTGGTTCCAGTAGATGTCGCCATCCTTGCTTACCACAATGTTGACATCTTCCGGCTTGGTCTGAATAACCTGGTTGTTTTCTTCTGGCAGCTTGATCTTGATCAGCTTCAGAACAACCGGGCTCGTGATCAGGAAGATAATCAGCAGAACCAACATGATGTCCACGAGGGGCGTCGTGTTGATTTCTGACATGACTTGATCTTCGTCTCCGCTATCGGAGCCTACGGACATCGACATGATTAATTACCCAATCTTTTTAGCGGCCATACGGGCAGCGTCGGAGGTGGACATGGCGCCCGAGATCAGCACCGAGTGTACGTCAGCCGAGAACGAACGCACGTCTTCCATTGCAGCCTTGTTACGACGTACCAGCCAGTTGTAACCCAGAACGGCAGGAACTGCCACGAACAGACCGAAAGCGGTCATGATCAGCGCTTCACCGACTGGACCTGCAACCTTGTCGATCGATGCGTTACCCGACATGCCGATGGCGATCAGTGCATTGTAAATACCCCAAACGGTACCGAACAGACCGATGAACGGTGCGGTCGAACCAACGGTTGCCAGGAACGACAGGCCGTCTTGCAGACGCGATTGAACTTTGTCCACAGCGCGCTGGATCGACATGGTGACCCAGGTCGACAGGTCGATTTGTTCCAGCAGGGCGCCGTCGTGGTGCACGGTAGCCTTGGTGCCGGTTTCAGCGATGAAGCGGAATGGCGAACCTTCTTTCAGGGTTGCCGAACCAGCTGCGATCGACGAAGCCTTCCAGAACTTGGCGGTGGTTTCTTTCGATTGCTTGAAGATCTTGGCCTGGTCGATCAGCTTGACGATGATGATGTACCACGAACCCATCGACATGATGGTCAGGATGATCAGGGTGCCGCGCGAGACGAAACCTGCGTCCCATACTGCCTTGAAGCCGTATGGATTTTCAACTTCGGTGTGACCACCGGCTGCTGGGGCTGCTGCTGGAGCTGGAGCTGCTGCATCGGCTGCTGGGGCTGCTGGCGCTGCTGCATCCGCTGCTGGTGCTGCTGCCGCATCCGCTGCTGGTGCCGAGGCTGCTGGAGCAGTCTCTTGTGCGTAAGCTGGTGCGCTGACCAGGGCGGCGGTTGCCGTCATGGAAAACAATACAGCGGCCAGTACAGCGGACAAACGGGTATTCTTAAACATGCTTCCTCCAAATTGATAAATAATCAGCTCGCTGAACGTAATTGACAACGAAACTTACATAAGTTGAGACGGTGCTGCTGTCTCTCTTTTAGTCCAGCTTCCAGACATACTGCATCTGCATCCACGCTTCTGTCGGCTTGCCGTCCGTCAGACCCGGTTTGAATTTGCACTTGCTGATACCTACGACAGCTGCCTTGTCCAGATCGCGGAAACCGGAAGTTTTCACGATTTTGGAATCGGCGACACGGCCGTCGACACCGATCAGGAACGACAGCGTCACCGTACCCGTCTCTTCGTTACGCAGCGACGATTTCGGCCACTCCGGCAATGCGCAGGTGCTGAAGTCAGCCACTGCTGCCACGTTGGCTGGTCCCGTCTTTGCAGGTGGTGCCGGCGGTGCCGGTGGTGCCGGCGGCGTGCGGTTGATTTCCGTCGTCGCAGGTTTCACGTTGGTCGCGTTGGCGATCGTGTTTTGCGGCGGCGGCGGCTGCTGCACATTCACCTCGACAGGCGGGATGAACGGCGGCGGAGGAGCCTTCATCTCCGGCGGAGGCGGAGGTGGTGGCAACTCTTTAGGTGGAGGAGGCGCAACTTCCTCGATGATCTTCGTCTCCACTGGCGGGGCCAGCTTGGCTATCAGGGTCTTGCCCATGCCCGAAATGATCCCCCAAGCAACCAGTACGTGCAACAAGATGACGATGGTAATGCCTGTAAAGTTCTTCCCGGTGCTTTTCTCGTGACTGAAATTCATGCCTGCTTTCTCCAATACCAACTCTTTTTGTTGCTACTAAACCCCAAAATGGCGACACAAAACAACAGCCGCATCCGGGACGTCGGCGAATTATACATACGAATTCTTGATTTTACATAGAATTTTCATCCCTAAAACCGGTTAAATTTCGCCTACTTTTTCGCTCTGTTAGCGCTCCCTTTGCACCAACATAGTACACGGGGCCGCCTCTGAGAGCGCACAATTGGGGCAAGCCCCTCAGTGACACTACTTAGTTCTCTCCTGCGCCCATTTGCGGAATTTTATGCGTGTAACTTTACTACGCGCAGTTGATAATTCGGTCGCAAATATTTCTTCTTTGAAACTACAAGTCACCTGGCAATGCAAACCTGCATAAAAATAAGTTGACTTACTCTTGCTGTCGTGCATGATCAAAAAAGAAACCGGGCACCAAGCTTTCGCTTCAGAACCCGGTCTCGTTTCATGCAAGAGCCATGCCTGTTTTCAGGCCGGCTCCCGCTGCGTTCCAGTACACACTATATAAGTGTGCGGCGGCGGTTTGTCATCCACGGGCGCGTTTTTCGCGTTTGACCTCCATCGCGCTGAGCACTTCGCCGTTCGGTCCCGTGGTTTCGAGGTGGACGTCGAAGCCCCACAGGCGCGCCACGTGCTTGAGCACTTCGCCGGCCTGCTGGTTGAGCGGACGGCGCTGGAACTGGGTATGGCGCAGCGTCAGTGCCCGGTCGTCGCGGGTATTGACCGACCATACCTGGATATTCGGTTCTCTGTTGCCCAGATTATATTGTTCTGCAAGCTGCTGGCGCACGTAACGATAGCCGAGGTCGTCATGGATGGCGGAAATCGCCAGTTTCTCGTTGTTGTCGTCGTCGAGGACGGCAAAGAAGTGGAATTCCCGGATCAGCTTAGGCGACAGGTACTGGGCGATGAAGCTCTCGTCCTTGAAATTGCGCATGGCGAAGTCCAGCGTCTTGCGCCAGTCGCTGCCGGCGATATCGGGAAACCAGAGCCGGTCTTCGTCGGTCGGGTGCTCGCAGATGCGGCGGATGTCGGTCATCATGGCAAACCCGAGCGCGTACGGGTTGATGCCGTTGTAATAGGGACTGTGGACCGGCGGCTGGTACACCACGTTGGTATGGCTCTTGAGGAACTCCATCATGAAGCCATCGCCGATCACACCCTCGTCGTACAACTGGTTGAGGATGGTGTAGTGCCAGAACGTGGCCCAGCCCTCGTTCATGACCTGGGTCTGGCGCTGCGGATAGAAGTACTGGCTGATCTTGCGCACGATACGCACCATTTCGCGCTGCCAGGGTTCCAGTAACGGTGCATATTTTTCGATGAAGTAGAGCAGGTTCTCTTCCGGCTCGGGCGGAAAGCGTTTGGCCGACTTGCTCACTTCCTCTTCCTCGCGCCGCGGCAGGGTGCGCCACAGTTCGTTGAGCTGCGATTGCACGTACGCTTCGCGCTCCTTCTGGCGCGCCCGCTCCTGCGCCAGCGACAGCTTGGCCGGGCGCTTGTAGCGGTCGACGCCGTAGTTCTGGATCGCGTGGCACGAGTCGAGCAGCAGTTCGACCTCGTCGATGCCATAGCGCTGCTCGCATTCGGCAATGTAATTTTTGGCGAACACCATGTAATCGACGATGGCCTCGGCGTCGGTCCAGGTGCGGAACAGGTAATTGCCCTTGAAGAAGGAGTTATGGCCGTAGGCCGCGTGGGCGATCACCAGCGCCTGCATGGTCAGGCTGTTTTCCTCCATTAGATAGGCGATGCACGGGTTGGAATTGATGACGATCTCGTAGGCCAGGCCCATCTGGCCGCGCTTGTAACCTTTTTCCGTGCTGAGGAAATGCTTGCCGAACGACCAGTGGTTGTACGAGACCGGCATGCCCACCGACGTGTAGGCGTCCATCATCTGCTCGGCGGTGATGATTTCGAGCTGGTTGGGGTAGGTGTCCAGACCGAAGTCGTCGGCCACGCGGCGGATTTCGGCGTGGATCTGCTCGATGAGCTGGAACGTCCATTCCGATTGCTCGGGCAGGGCGTTCGGGTGGCGCGGCTTGGACTGCGGCGCGCGGTCGCGCGGGCCAGGCGAGGGCGTCGCCGGGTGGGTCATGTCGTTCATGATTTGGCCTGCTTCTTGAACAGTTCGCGGAATACCGGGTAAATGTCGGCCGGCGTGACGATTTTTTGCATGGCAAAGTGGGCATGCTGGTCAATCACCTGGGCATACTGCTCCCACAGGTTTTGCGGCGGCCCGTCGGTGATCTCCACGTAGGTGTAGTACTGGACCTTGGGCATGATGGTATTGGTCAGCAATTGCCGGCACAGCACCGAGTCGTTGTCCCAGTTGTCGCCGTCGGACGCCTGGGCCACGTAGCTGTTCCAGCTGGCGGCACCGTAGCGCTCGTCGATGATCTTGTCGAGCAGGTGCAAGGCCGACGACACCACCGTGCCGCCCGATTCGCGCGAGTGGAAGAATTCTTCCTCGTCCACTTCGGACGCAGCCGTGTGGTGGCGGATGAACACCACGTCGATCTTGTCGTACACGCGTTTTAAGAACAGGTAGAGCAGGATGAAGAAGCGCTTGGCCGTGTCCTTGCGCGTTTCGTCCATCGAGCCCGAGACGTCCATGATGCAGAACATCACCGCCTGCGTCATCGGTTTCGGCACCTTGATGCGGTTGCTGTAGCGCAGATCGAACGGGTCGATGTAGGGGATGGCTGCCAGCCGCGTATGCAATTGATGGATCAGCTTGCGCAGCTCTGCGACCAGCATCGCATCGCCGGGATCGGGCACGGGCTTGTCGAGCAGGGCCTGCAGTTCTTGCTCCGCCTCGGCCAGCCGCTTGCGCGCACTGCCGCCGACCGCGATGCGCCGGCCCAGCGCGCCCCGCAGCGAGCGCAGCACGTGGATGTTGGACGGCGTGCCGGAAATGTTGTAGCCGGCACGCTGGTTCTTGAACTCGGTGGTGGCGGTCAGCTGGGTCTTGACCATGTGCGGCAGTTCGAGATCCTCGAAGAAATAATTCATGAATTCTTCGCGCGACAGCTCGAAGATGAAATCGTCTTCGGTCATCTGGTCGCTATTGCCGGCCTTGCCGCGACCGGCGCCACCGCCGCCCTTGGGCCGCGCGATCTGGTCGCCTTTCTGGTATTCCTGGTTGCCGGCACTGATGGTTTCCCACACGCCGCCGTGGGCATGGCCGAACGACGGCTCGCCCACGTCCTTGACCGGGATCGAGACTTTCTCGCCGTTCTCGATGTCGGTGATGGAGCGCCCCTTGATGGCGCGCCCCACCGCGTCCTTGATCTGCGATTTGTAACGGCGCAGGAAACGCTCGCGGTTGACGGCGGATTTGTTCTTGCCCTGCAAACGTCGGTCGATGAGGTGACTCAAAAGATACCCCCTTGATGTGTGTGGGCGCCGTCGCCTCAGGACGACTTACGTACCCGCAAATACCATTCGCACAGCAAGCGCACCTGCTTGGCCGTATAGCCTTTTTCCACCATGCGCGCGACAAAATCGGCATGCTTGTTGGCGTCCTCGGCGCTGGCCTTGGCGTTGAACGAAATCACCGGCAGCAGTTCTTCCGTATTCGAGAACATCTTCTTCTCGATCACGGTGCGGAACTTCTCGTAGCTGGTCCAGGCCGGATTCTTGCCGCCGTTATTGGCCCGCGCCCGCAGCCCGAAGTTGACGATCTCGTTGCGGAAATCTTTCGGGTTCGAGATGCCGGCCGGCTTTTCGATCTTCTCCAGTTCGTTGTTCAGCGCTTCGCGGTCGAAACTCTCGCCCGTGTCGGGATCACGGAATTCCTGGTCCTGGATCCAGAAGTCGGCAAACGTCACGTAGCGGTCGAAAATGTTCTGGCCGTACTCGGAATAGCTTTCCAGGTAAGCGGTCTGGATTTCCTTGCCGATGAATTCGACATAGCGCTGCGCCAGGTGTTCCTTGATATACGATAGATATTTTTGCTCGATTTCCGGCGGGAATTGCTCGCGTTCGACCTGCTGCTCGAGCACGTACAGCAGGTGCACCGGGTTGGCGGCCACCTCCGTGTTGTCGAAGTTGAAGACCTTGGACAGGATCTTGAACGCGAAACGCGTCGACAAGCCGTTCATGCCCTCGTCCACGCCCGCGTAATCGACGTACTCGTGCATGGACTTGGCCTTGGGATCGGTGTCCTTGAGGTTTTCGCCGTCGTACACCAGCATCTTGCTGTAGATGCTCGAGTTTTCGGGGTCTTTCAGGCGCGACAGGATGGCGAACTGCGACATCATGCGCAGGGTGCCCGGGGCGCACGGCGCGCTGGCCAGCGAGGAATTGGCCAGCAGCTTGTCGTAGATCTTGATCTCGTCGCTGATGCGCAGGCAGTACGGGACCTTGACGATGTAGATGCGGTCGAGGAACGCTTCGTTGTTGCGGTTGTTGCGGAAGGTTTTCCATTCCGACTCGTTCGAGTGGGCCAGGATGATGCCGTCGAACGGAATCGCGCCGAAACCTTCGGTGCCCTTGTAATTGCCTTCCTGGGTGGCCGTCAGCAGCGGATGCAGCACCTTGATCGGCGCCTTGAACATTTCGACGAATTCCATCAGGCCCTGGTTGGCCAGGCACAGGCCGCCCGAGTAGCTGTAGGCGTCGGGGTCGTCCTGCGAATAATCCTCGAGCTTGCGGATATCGACCTTGCCGACCAGCGAAGAGATATCCTGGTTGTTTTCGTCGCCCGGCTCGGTCTTGGAAATGGCGATCTGCTTGAGCACGGACGGGTAGCGCTTGACGACGCGGAACTGGTTGATGTCGCCGTTGAACTCGTGGAGGCGCTTGACCGCCCACGGGCTCGGAATATTGCGCAGGTAGCGGCGCGGAATGCCGTAGTCTTCTTCGAGCAGGGTGCCGTCTTCGTCCTCGTTGAACAGGCCCAGCGGCGACTCGTTGACCGGCGAGCCTTTCAGGCAGTAGAACGGCACATGTTCCATCAGCGATTTGAGTTTTTCCGCAATCGACGATTTGCCGCCGCCAACCGGGCCGAGCAGATACAGGATCTGCTTGCGTTCTTCCAGCCCCTGCGCCGCGTGGCGGAAGTAGGAGACGACCTGTTCTATCACTTCCTCGGTGCCGTAAAACTCGCGGAAGGCCGGGTAGATCTTGATGACCTTGTTGGCGAAGATGCGCGAGAGCCGGGTATCGTTGCGCGTGTCGACCAGGGTCGGTTCACCGATCGCCGCCAGCATCCGTTCCGGCGCGCTGGCATAGGTGAGTCGATCTTTCTTGCAGAGTTCGAGATATTCCTTCATCGACATCTCTTCCTCTTTGGTCCGTTCATACCGTGCAGCGTAGTTGTCAAAAATGGTCATTTGAATGTCCTTTGATGATGTAAACCTACTAGTCACGAGTCAGGCAGCGGGACTGCCCAGGCCCTGGATCGGTGCGTTGATTTTTTTTGTTCTTGATCAGCTTGTGTGAGTGCTCTCGGAGTAGCACGGATTGCCCGTGGCTCTGAGCTGATGTTATCGCCGGTGGACGGCTTTTATGTGTTGGCTGTAAGGCTTCTTACGTCTATGAAATTTATTATTGCGCTATTGGTGCAGGAAGTCAAAACATATGTCGTAATATCGTTAATACTCTTTCGTAAGACTTTGATTTGAAAGAATAAAGTGCTATAAAGCGGCACATTTTCCGGGTCTTTTCCGGCATTTTCAACGGCCATTTATGCCACAGTATCACGCTTGCGCGCGGCGTGCGCTAAGATGGTCAGTTATACGTTCTGGTGTAGTCCGGATCCTATGCCCGCCGACCGTTGTCGGCAGCGTCACTTGTACAGGAAATAAATATGTTGAATACCCAATTGCGCGGCGTGCTCGAAGGCATGCCCAAGGCCGAACTGCACATCCATATCGAAGGCTCGCTCGAACCCGAACTGATCTTTGCGCTGGCCGCGCGCAACCACGTCACGCTGCCGTACGCCTCGGTCGACGACCTGCGCGCTGCCTATGCCTTCTCCGATCTGCAATCGTTCCTCGATATCTACTATGCCGGCGCCAGCGTGCTGCTGCACGAGCAGGATTTCTACGACATGACCGCCGCCTACCTGCAGCGCGCCGCGGCCGACAATGTGCGCCACGCCGAGATCTTCTTCGATCCGCAGACCCACACCGCGCGCGGCGTGCCGATCAAGGATGTCATCGACGGCATCTACCGCGCCTGCCAGGACAGCCCGGTCAGCGCCACGCTGATCCTGAGCTTCCTGCGCCATTTGTCGGAAGAAGATGCCTTCGCCACGCTCGAGCAGGCGCTGCCGTACCGCGACAAATACATCGGCATCGGCCTCGACTCGTCCGAGCGCGGCAACCCGCCCGAGAAATTCGCGCGCGTGTTCGCGCGCTGCAAGGAACTCGGCTTCCGCCTGGTGGCCCATGCGGGCGAAGAAGGCCCGCCGGCGTACATCGAAACCGCGCTCGACGTGCTCAAGGTCGAGCGCATCGACCACGGCGTGCGCTGCCTGGACGACCCGGCGCTGGTGCAACGGCTGGCGCGCGAGCAGATGGCGCTGACCGTGTGCCCGCTGTCGAACATCAAGCTGTGCGTGTTCTCGGAGATGGCCCAGCACAACCTGCTGCAACTGCTCGACGCCGGCGTCAAGGTCACCATCAACTCCGACGACCCTGCCTATTTCGGCGGCTACATGAACGACAATTTCATCGCCACCTTCGAGGCGTTGCCGCTGGGCCTGGCGCACGCGCAGCGCCTGGCCCGCAACGGCTTCGAGGCCGCCTTCCTGCCCGAGGCGCACAAGCAGCAGCTGCTGGCCGAAGTCGATGCCTATTTCGCTTCTTTCGCCTTTTAAATTACGATGATCAACCTCGCCCTGCGCATGACCGCGCGCGACTGGCGCGCCGGCCAGCTGCGCTTCCTGCTGATTGCCCTGACGGTGGCGGTCGCCGCCCTGTCCGCCACCGGCTTCTTTGTCGACCGCCTGCGGAGTGGCCTGGACCGGGACGCCCGCCAGTTGCTGGGCGCCGACGTGGTGGTCAGCACCGACTTGCCGGTGCGGCCTGCATGGAGGGCCGAGGCGCTCAGGCGCGGGCTGGTGGTCACCGATACCGTGGTGTTTCCCAGCATGGCCACAGCAGGCGAGGGCGAGCAGTCGCAATCGGTGCTCGCTTCGCTCAAGGCGGTCGGTCCCGGCTACCCGCTGCGCGGCCGCGTCAAGCTCACCACCGATGCGGCGCGGGCCGAGCAGAGCGAGGGCGCGGCGGCGGCGGACATTCCGGCGCCCGGCACGGTCTGGCTCGACGCCGGCCTGCTGGGCAGCCTGGGCACGCGGGTGGGCGGCCAGATCAGGCTCGGCGACAAGACCTTCAAGGTCACCCAGCTGATCGCGTCCGAGCCCGACCGCGGCGCCAACTTTCTGGCGTTTGCGCCGCGCGTGATGCTGGCGCTGGCCGACCTGGACGCGACCAATCTGGTCCAGCCCGGCTCGCGCGTGACGTACCGGCTGCTGGTGGCGGCGCCGCCGTCCGCCAGCGATGGTGCAAGCCGGGCAGCCGCATTCCAGGCCTGGATGGACGCTGCCATCAAACAGAATAATCTGAAAGGCGTGCGGGTCGAGTCGCTGGAAAACGGCCGCCCCGAAATGCGCAACACGCTCGACCGCGCCGACCGCTTCCTGTCGCTGGTGGGCCTGCTGTCGGCCATGCTGGCGGCGGTGGCCGTGGCAATGGCCGCGCGCCGCTTCATGCAGCGCCACCTGGACGCCTGCGCCATGCTGCGCTGCCTGGGCCTGACGCAGCAGCAAGTCACCACCATGTATCTGCTGGAATTCCTGCTGGTGGGGCTGGCCGGCAGTGCGCTCGGGGTGGCGGTCGGTTTCGGCGCCCACTTCGTGCTGCTCGACGTCCTGGGCCAGCTGGTGGCGGCCGATTTGCCGGGCCCCAGCGTCTGGCCGGCGCTGCAGGGACTGGCCACCGGCATCCTGCTGCTGGCCGCGTTCGCGCTGCCGCCGATCCTGCAGCTGCGCAAGGTGCCGCACAACCGCGTGATCCGCCGCGAGCACGATGCGCCGCAGGTGGCCGCACTGGCCACCTATGGCCTCGGTTTTGCCGGTTTCGCGGCGCTGCTGCTGTGGCAGGCCGGCGACGCCATGCTGGCCCTGTACACGGCGCTCGGCTTCGTCGCCGCCTTTGGCGTGTTCGCGCTGGTGGCGTGGCTGGGCCTGAAAGCGCTCAAGCCGCTGCGCGCCGCGATCGACCATCAGAGCTGGCGCTTCGCCCTGACTTCGCTGCAACGCCGGCCGGGCGCCACCATGGTGCAGGTGGTGTCGCTGGCGCTGGGCATGATGGCGCTGCTGGTGCTGACCGTGGTGCGCGAAGACCTGATGACGGCCTGGCGCAACGCCACGCCGCCCGATGCGCCGAACCGCTTCATCATCAACATCCAGCCCGAGCAAAAAGCCGACATCGCTGCGCGGCTGACGGCGGCCGGCGTGACCGACGCGCCGCAGTATCCGATGATCCGCGGTCGGCTGGCGGCCGTCAACGGCCGGCCCGTAACAGCCGACACCTATACCGAGGACCGGGCGCGCGGTCTGGCCGACCGCGAGTTCAATCTCTCCACCATGACCACCATGCAGGCCGGGAACGAGATCGTGGCCGGCAAGTGGTATGCGGACGGTCCCGGCGTGGCCGAAGCGTCGGTCGAGGAGGGCATCGCCAAGACCCTGCGCTGGCAGGTCGGCGACAAGCTCACCTTCGACATTGCCGGTGCGCCGGTCGCGGTGACCATTACCAGCCTGCGCAAGCTCGAATGGAGCTCGATGCGGGTCAATTTCTTTGTCATCATCAACCCGGCAGCGCTGACGGAGGTCTCGCAGAGCTGGATCACGGCGTTCCACCTGCCGGCCGGGCAGGGGCCGGTGATGAATGCGCTCACGCGCGACTTCCCGAACCTGACCATCGTCGACGTGGGCGGCCTGCTGCGCCAGGTCCAGGCCGTGCTCGACCAGGTGGTGGCCGCCATCGAGTTCCTGTTCATCTTCACTCTGGCGTCCGGGCTGCTGGTGCTGTATGCGGCGCTGATGGGCTCGCAGGACGAGCGCACCCGGGAAGCGGGCCTGCTGCGCGCGCTGGGCGCGACCCGGCGCCAGTTGTCGCAGGCGCAACTGATCGAATTCACGCTGGTGGGGGCGCTGGCCGGCGTGCTGGCCGCGACCGGGGCAGCCGTAATGGGCTGGGCGCTGGCGACGTACCAGTTCAAGTTTGCCTGGACGTTCACGCCGGCGGTGTGGCTGGTGGGGCTGCTGGCTGGCGCCGTGTGCGCGATTGCGGGCGGCTGGTTCGGCCTGCGCAGCGTGTTGCGCCAGCCGCCGCTGCAAACCCTGCGCGAAGCCTGACCGGCCCGGCCGGCAGCGTCCGCTTGCGTGGCGCGTCCGCGCCGCAAGTTATTGTAGAATCGGCTTACCACAGGACGCCGCGCCCCCGCTTCCTTTTTTCATTTTTCAGAAGCGACCGTCCACACATGCTTGACTCCTCTTGCGCGACCTACACCCGGAATGATGGCGAGCTCAATCGCGAGCTGTTCAGCAGTTCGCCCGATTGCATCAAGATGCTCGACCTGCAGGGCCGACTCGGCCAGCTCAACCCGGGCGGCATCGTGGCGCTCGAGCTGGACCAGCCCGGACAATTGCTGGGCAAGGTCTGGTGGGAGATCTGGCCCGAGGACAGCCGCGCGCTGGCCCAGCAGGCGTTTGCCACCGCTGCCGCGGGCAAGGTCAGCAAATTCAACGCCTTCTGTCCGACCGTGCAGGGCACGCCGCGCTGGTGGGACGTGGTGGCCAGTCCCGTGTGCGATGCCGACGGTCAGGTGCGCGAAGTGATGGTGGTGTCGCGCGACATGACCGAGTTGTACATGGCGCGCCAGGCGTTGCGCGAGGCCAACCTGCGCAAGGACGACTTTCTGGCGACGGTGGCGCACGAGCTGCGCAACCCGCTGTCGGCCGCGCACAACGCGGCCGAACTGCTCAAACTCAAGGCCTTCGATCACGCCCGCACGGCCGAGCTGGCGCAACTGGTGCAGCGCCAGCTCGGGCACATGAGCCGGGTTGCCGAAGACCTGCTCGATACGGCCCGCGTGGGCCGCGGCGAAATCCGCCTCAACCTGGTCATGCTCGACATGCGCACGGTGGTGGCCGATGCGGTCGAGCAGCTGCAGGCGGCGGTGCAGGCCAGGCGGCACCGGCTGACGCTCGACCTCGACCCCGCCGCCTGCATGGTCAAGGGCGACCATACGCGGCTGGTGCAGGTGGTGGGCAACGTGCTGGGCAATGCGGTGCGCTACACGCCCGAGGGCGGCGCCATCGCCATCACGCTCGCGCGCGCCGGCGACAGCATCACGCTGCGCATCGCCGACAACGGCATGGGCATTCCTGCCGACCGCCTGGCCACCATCTTCGATATGTACAGCCAGGTCCACCAGTCCACCCTGCGCAAGTCCGACGGCCTGGGACTGGGCTTGTCGCTGGTGCGGGCGCTGGTGTCGCTGCACGGCGGCAGCGTGGCCGCGGCCAGCGACGGCGTGCAGTCAGGCAGCTGTTTCACGATCAGGCTGCCTGCCGCGCACCACTGACGGCGCGGTCGCTTCGGCATTGACCTGTTCGCGCTGCGCGCGCAGGAAGGCGTTGTACGCCAGCGGCGCTTGCGGATAGTAATGGGGCGGCAGGTCGAACAGCGCCCAGTAATAGGTTTCGCGGCCCAGGCACACCTGCGGCGTGGCGCAATAGCGGTGCCAGTTGTCGCCCAGGTGGCGCGCATACATGCCGTCGCCACCGACCTCCGAAAAAAACGGCAGCACGCGGCGCTCGCGCAACGCCGTGAGCAGCGATTGCGGGGCGTCGCTGTCGCGCGCCATTTCGTATTGCGCGGCCATGCCTTGTTCGGTTTCGATCATCATCAGCCGGGTGTTGCCGAACTTGTCGAGAAAGACGATGCCGGTGGGGTTGGCGAACAGGTAGTGCTCGATGAAGCCGAGATCCTGCTTGAGGCGCTGCACCTGCAGGGCCAGCGCCGGGTCGCCGAGGAAGTGGTAGTCGTGCAGCAGCACCAGCTCGCGCAGCGTGTCCGACTGGTCCTCGAAGTAGCGCCGTTGCAGCGCGGTGATGTCCAGTTCCAGGATGTCCAGTGCATGGTCGTCGCTCTTGCGGATGTAGCGGTCGATCAGGCCCTGGTTGAAGGCGCTCACCGCGATCTTCTCGTCGGCAGCGCCGGTAAATAAAATCTTTTTGCATGGCAGGTCCTGGACTTGCGCGCAAAATTCCAGGCCATTCATCTGCGGCATCGAGTAATCGACCACCAGCACCGTCGGCGTGGCGAAGCGCTGCGGCCGGGCGGCGATGCGGTAGATCGCGTCGATATCGAGCGCCACGTTGAACTGGTCGCCGGACTGGCTCTGGGTGTCGAAATTCATGTGCAGCGGCGTGGGCGCGTGGCGCCGGCCATGGTCGCTCTGGCGCAGCCACTGCAGCGCAGCGCTGGTGTCGTGGAAGGTCTTGCTGGCGTGGATGGGGTCGAGCTGGAAGGACAGGCTGCGCAGGAAGGAGTCGCTGTCATCGACCAGCACCGTCAGGGTGGGATGGGCGTAGACGGAGAGTGGCATCGTGGTGGACATGATTATTTTGCCGAAGTCGGCTGCAAGGGAAATTCGAGGATGAAGATGGCATAGGCGCTCTCGCGCGAGACGCAGCGGATGCTGGCATTCCAGGCATCCATGATTTCCTGGCACAGCGCCAGGCCGATGCCGGCGCCGTTGTGCGGCGGGAAAGAGTAAAAGCGGTGGAAGATCAGCGGCATCTGCTGGGCCGGGATGCCGCAGCCGGTATCGATGAACAGCAGCCGTGGCGGCGCATGGCCGCCATCGATCACGATCCGCACCCGGCCCTTGCCGGCGCGCTGGATCGCCTTCAGCGCATTTCTGAGCAAATTGAGCAGGATGACCACCGACAGCTCGGACTGGCCGGCAAAGCTGAAATTGCGCCGTACTTCGAGCGCCACCAGCTTTTGCTGGCTGGCGTTGGCGAAGGGATAGCGCTTGAGCACGGCCTCCACCACCGCTTCCATCGACACCGTCTCGATCGGCCGCAGGCTGCGCCGCACGGCGGTGGCGCTGAGCAGGAACAGGTCGATCATGTGGTTCATATGGCGCACTTCGAACTGGATGCGGGCCAGGGCGTCGATGGTGCCCATGCGGTCCGGCGTCAGCGGCCCCGCGCCCTCCGAGCACAGGCGCAGCAGACCGCGCACGTTGGCGTCCACGCTGGTGAGCGGGGTGCGCAGTTCGTGCGCCACGGTGGCCAGCCCGGCGCCGAGCCCGGCCAGCTTTTCCTGCGCCAGCACCTCGCGGCTGATCTTGGCAGCTGCCAGCACGGCAATCGTGAACCAGTGGATCGGCAATTGCTGCAGCACCGGGCGGCTGGTCAGGGCAGCGGTCTCGCCCAGCACCGCTGCCGCCGCCACCGCCAGCGACGTACCGATCAGGTAGGCCCTGATGGCCACGCCGGTATCGAAGTGGAACAGCACGATCAGGCCGATCAGCAGCGATTCGCTCCACACGCCGGACCCGTGGTTCATCAAAAACATGTACGTGAAAAAGAACGGGAAGATGTAGCTGAGCGTGACCAGAAGGTACAGGTCCAGCATGCGGCGGCTGAACTGGCGCGCGAACAGGCCCACGGCGCACAGCACGATGCCGACCAGGCGCAGCGGCAGACTTTCGTACGCCTGCGGGAAAAAATGCTGCCAGATCACGTAATACAGGGGCATGGCGACCGTACCGATGCACGCCAGCAGCAGCACGCGCACGGTCGCATGGTCTTCCCGACCATGGTATTGGAGCAGCGACTGCAGGACGCCGGTCTTCCAACGTTTGAACAATTCTTGCAGCGATTGCTTCATGGCAAGGGTTTACTTGTCTGTAAGACTCATCATCGCCCGGATTTGCAACGCACTCTGGCGTATCAAGGAAGACGTTGATTTGCGTCAACTGGTTTCGGATTTTTTTGCCTCATGGTGAACCAGAGTTTCATAAAAAAACACAGCCATTACAAAGCAGGAAAATGCCATGACTAATATAAATATTTGTTTTAAAAACATGTTCCGACCGCCGCAGATCGCGGCCGAACACGCGATGCCCGACTACGTGCGCCGCCGCATGGATGCGCACCACGTCACCCGCATCGAACAATTGCTCGGAGGGGAACATCCGCATGCCTGGCAGCCGGCCCAGGCTGGCGCGATCTTCCTGGCCGGTAACGATTACCTGTGCCTGTCCGGCGAACCGGCGCTGGTGCGGGCGCAGGTGGCCGCCTTGCAGCACGGTCAGGACGCGCAGCTGATGTCGGCCGTGTATTTACAGGAGGGCAGTGCGCAGCACCGGCTCGAGCACAAGTTCGCCCGTTTTCTGGGCGCCGAGGACACGGTGCTGGCGCAGTCGGGCTGGGCCGCCAATGTGGGCCTGGTGCAAACGCTGGCCGAACCCGACCTGCCCGTGTATCTGGACATGCAGGCGCACGCCTCGCTGTGGGAGGGCGTGCAATCGGCCGGCGCGCTGCCGGTGCCGTTCCGCCACAACGACCTCGACCACTTGCAGCGCCAGGTGGCGCGCCACGGCCGCGGCGTGATCGCAGTCGATGCGCTCTACAGCACCAACGGCAGCGTGGCGCCGCTGGCGGAACTGGCCGCGATCGCCTGGCATACCGGCTGCGTGCTGGTGGTCGACGAATCGCATTCGCTGGGAACGCACGGCCCGCGCGGCGCCGGCCTGGTGGTGGCGCTGGGCTTGCAGGACCACGTGCATTTCCGTACCGCGTCGCTGGCCAAGGCCTTTGCCGGACGGGCGGGCATCATCACCTGTTCCAGCAAATTCAAGGGCTACTTCCTGTCCGAGTCGCGTCCCGCCATTTTCAGTTCCTGCCTGCTGCGCCACGAGCTGGCGTGGTTCGACGCCGCCATCGATTTCGTGGCCGCTGCCGATGCCCGCCGCCTGGCGCTGCACATCAAGGCCGGCGCGCTGCGCGAGGAGCTGGGCGCGCTCGGCTACAACGTCAGCGACGGCAGCGAGCAGATCATCGCGCTCGAGGCCGGGCCGGAACCGCAGACGCTGGCGCTGCGCAAGCTGCTCGAACGGCGCGGCATCGTCGGCGCCATGTTCTGCGCGCCGGCCACGCCGAAAAACCGGTCGCTGGTGCGGCTGACGCTCAACAGCGGCCTCGATCGCGACCAGTTGCGGCGCATCGTCGAAGCCTGCGATGCGGTGCGCGACCTGGCCGGTGTCGAGAACTGGCCGTCCACCCGGCGGCTGCACAAGCTGGCGCTGGTCTGAGGGCAAACGGCGGGGCCAACGGCCGCTGGCGCGGTGCGCTATCATGGCGGCTATGACCGAAGAATCGACAACCCTCTATGAAGTGATCGGCGGCGCGGCGCGCGTGCGCGAAATGGTCGACCGTTTTTACGACCTGATGGACCTGGAACCGGAGTTTGCGCTGCTGCGTTCCGTGCACGGCGCCTCGCTCGAGCAGGCCAACGAGCGGCTGTTCATGTTCCTCAGCGGCTGGATGGGCGGTCCCGACCTGTACCAGCAGGCGCACGGCCACCCGCGCCTGCGCATGCGCCACATGCCGTTCGCCATCGGCACCCAGGAGCGCGACCAGTGGCTGCGCTGCATGGCGTGGGCCATGGAAGACGTGGGCATCGCCACCGAGCTGCGCGTGCGGCTGATGAACTCCTTCTTCCAGACCGCCGACTGGATGCGCAACAAGCCCGATTAGTACTGGATTTAAACCCCCATGACCGACTTCCAATTCTATGTGCTGCTGGCCCTGCTGCTGGCAGCGATCGTGCTGCTGGTGCTGGCCGTGCTGCGACCGCGCGGCGGCGCCGGCGCCGAGGCAGCCCACCTGACCAGCCTGGCCGAACGCATCGAGCGCGTCGAGCGCGAAGTGCGGGTGCAGCTGCAGACGACGGCGCAAGCCAGCCACGCGGCCACGGTCCAGCAGTTCGACGGCATGCGGCGCCAGCTCGAAAGCCAGGGGCTGGTGGCGCGCGACGAGCAAAGCCGCAACCTCAAGCTGTTTGCCGACAGCATGAACCAGACGCTGGCCCGCCTGACGGAATCGAACGCCGCCCGCATGGGCGAGGTGCGCGCCACGCTGGAGGCGAAGATCCGTGACCTGCAGGCCGATAACGGCGCCCGCCTGGAAGAGATGCGCAAGACGGTGGACGAGAAGCTGCACGCGACGCTGGAGTCGCGCCTGTCGGCGTCGTTCCAGCAGGTGTCCGAGCGGCTCGAGCGCGTGCACCAGGGCCTGGGCGAGATGCAGCAGCTGGCGCTGGGCGTGGGCGACCTCAAACGCGTGCTCACCAACGTCAAGACGCGCGGCACCTGGGGCGAGGTGCAGCTGGAAATGCTGCTGGAACAGGTGCTGACGCCGGACCAGTATGCGAAGAATGTCGAGACCATCACCGGCACCGGCGCGCGCGTGGAGTTCGCCCTCAAGCTGCCGGGCCAGGTGGAGGGGGGCGCGCCGGTGTGGATGCCGATCGATGCCAAGTTCCCCAAGGAGCAGTACGAACGCCTGCTGGAGGCGGCCGACCGCGCCGATGCCGACGGCGTGGCGCTGGCCGGGCGGGAACTGGAACGCGCGGTACGCGGCGAAGCGAAAACCATCTCGGAAAAATACGTGTCGCCGCCGCACACGACCGATTTTGCCATCCTGTTCCTGCCGACCGAAGGGCTGTACGCGGAAGTGATGCGGCGCCCCGGCCTGGCCGACGAGCTGCAGCGGCTGCACCGCATCAGCATCGCCGGACCGTCCACCCTGACCGCGCTGCTCAACAGCCTGCAGATGGGTTTCCGCACGCTGGCGCTGGAAAAACGCTCGTCGGAGGTGTGGCAGGTGCTGGGCGCGGTGAAGACCGAATTTGCCAAGTTCGGCGAGGTGCTGGCTGCCACCAAGCTGACGCTCGAGCGCGCAGCAAAAAACATCGAATCGGCCGAAACCCGCAGCCGCCAGATGGCGCGCAAGCTCAAGTCGGTGGAAGCGCTGCCGAGCGAGGCGGCGCAACTGCTGCTGGGCCGCGAACTCGACCAGCCCGAGGGCGACAGCTAGGGCGCTTCAAGCCTGCCTGCGCCAGGCCTGGCTACATCGACTCAAATCAGCCCCTCAAACGGCAGGATGTCCACCATGTCGCCGGCGGCAACCTGGCCCTGGTCGTGACCCAGCACCACGATGCAGTTGGCCGCCGTCATCGAGCTGAGGATGCCCGAGCCCTGCGCGCCGGTCAGGCGCACCTGGGGTGCGCCGTCCGGCCCCGCCGTGACGATGCCGCGCTGGTACTCGGTGCGGCCCGGCCGCTTGCGCATCGCCGTTGCCGCCCGCGCGCGCAGCAGCGGCAGCCGCGCTGCCGCTTCGGTGGTGCCCATCATGCGCAGCAGCGCCGGTCGCGCGAACAGATAGAACGACACCATTACTGCCACCGGGTTGCCGGGCAGGCCGAACAGCCAGGCGCTGGCATCGCCGTCGCGCACCGTGCCGAACGCCAGCGGCCGGCCGGGCCGCATCGCCAGCTTCCAGAACGCCACATCGCCGAGCCGCGCCATGATGGCGCGCGTGTGGTCGGCCGCACCTTCCGACACGCCACCGGAGGTGAGGATGGCGTCGGCGTCGCGGCAGGCCGTGCGCAGCGCGGCCTCGAGCGGTGCCGGATCATCGCGCACGATGCCGAGATCGATCACCTCGCAGCCGAGCCGCGTCAGCATGCCGAACAGGGTGTAGCGGTTGCTGTCGTAGACGCAGCCGTCGTCGAGCGGCTGGCCCAGTGCGCGCAGCTCGTCACCGGTGGAGAAGAACGCCACCCGCAGACGCCGGCGCACCGTCACCTGGTCGATGCCGAGCGAGGCGACCAGCCCCAGGTCGGCAGGCCGCAACAGTTTGCCGGCAGCCAGCGCCACCCCGCCCAGCGCCAGGTCTTCGCCGGCGAAGCGGCGGTTGGCACCCGGGGCGATGCTGCCCGCGGCGATGGTCACGCTGTCGCTGACGATGGCGGCAGCGAGTTCCTGCGGCAGCACGCTGTCGCACCCGGCCGGCATGGCGGCGCCGGTCATGATGCGCACGCACTGGCCTGGCGCCACCGTGCCGGTCCAGGCGCGCCCCGCGTAGGCGGTGCCGACGACCGTCAGCGTGACCGTCTGGTGAGCCGCACCGCTGCCGGCGATCGTGTCCGCCGCAGTGTGGCTGCCGGTAGTGCCGGTGGTGCCGGTAGTACCAGCAGTGCCAGTGGTGCCAGCAGATGGCGCAGCGTGGCCGCCTGCCTGCACCGGCGGCAGATCGGCGCCGCGCAGCGCATAGCCGTCCATGGCCGAGTTGTCGTAGGCCGGCACATTGATCGGCGAGACGATGTCGGCGGCCAGCACGCGGTCGAGGGCGGCGCGCAGCGCCACGGTCTCGGTGTCCGCCACCGGCGTCACGCGGGCGGCAATCAGGCGCGCTGCCTGCGCCACCGGCAGCGGATCGTCGTCGCCGCCGCCGGCGGCAGCGGCGGTCGCGGGCCGGGCGGCGTCGGCCGCGTGGCGTTGCAGCTCGTCGAGCGTGTTGATGTTGCGGAAGGCTGCCGCGTCGTCGAACAGCACTTCGGCCACGCGCAGGGTCTGATACCAGCCTTCCATGCGCCGCGCGCCGGTGGCCAGGTAGGCGTCCAGCTGCGGCAGCAGGTTCGTGCGCAGCAGGCTGAACACCGGGTGGCGCTGGCGGCGCGGTCCGGCCTCGGTGTCGCCCTCGGCCTCCTGCGCACCGGTTTCCACGGTCACCGCCAATGCCACGTCGGCGCCTTCGGCCAGCAGCGCCGCATGCAGGCGCTCGGCCAGGTCGGACGGCAGGAACGGCGAGTCACACGGTGCGGTGAGTACGAATTCGCCGGTGGCGTGGCTGGCGCAGTGGCGCAAGCCGGTCTGCAAGCCGGCCAGCGGCCCTTCGTGGCCTTGCAGATCGTCGGCAACGACCTCCACGTCCGGTCCGGCGATGGCCTGGTACTGCGCCAGGTTGCGGTTGGCGTTGATGGCGACCGCACCGACCTGCGGCGCCAGGCGCGCCAGCACGTGGCCGGCCATGGTGCGTGTGCCCAGCGGTTGCAGGCCCTTGTCCACCCGGCCCATGCGCGTACCGCGGCCGCCGGCCAGTATCCACCCGGTGATCGTGTTCACAGCTGCCATGTCAACCTCCGATATAGGACATCTCGACCCTGGGGCCGCGCGCCAGGCCCTCGGTATCGTTGGTGCGCAGCTCGGAATAGCGGTCGCTGCGCGCACGCCACAGGTGGGCCAGCGCGGTGGCGATTTCGGCGTCGTCGTGGCCGGCACGCAGCAGCGCGCGCAGGTCGTAGCCGCTGCTGGCGAACAGGCAGGTGTACACCTTGCCTTCGGTGGACAGGCGCGCGCGCGAGCAGTCGCTGCAAAACGCCTGGGTGACGCTCGAGATCAGGCCGATTTCGCCGCCGCCGTCCGCGTACCGCCAGCGCGCAGCCGTCTCGCCCGTGTAGTTGGCGGCCACCGGCACCAGCGGCAGTTCGGCGCCGATGCGGCGCACCACTTCGGACGACGGGATCACCTCATCCATCTTCCAGCCGTTGGAGGCACCGACGTCCATGTATTCGATGAAGCGCAGGATATACGGGGTATTCCTGAAATGGCGCGCCATCGGCAGGATTTCCTGGTCGTTCATGCCGCCCTTGACCACCATATTGATCTTGATCGGCCCCAGTCCGACCTCGTGCGCCCGGGCGATACCCGCCAGCACATCATCGACCTTGAAATCGACATCGTTCATGCGCTGGAAGGTGGTGTTGTCGAGCGCGTCGAGCGAGACGGTGACGCGCTGCAGGCCGGCGTCCTTGAGCGACTGCGCCTTGCGTGCCAGCAGCGAGGCATTGGTGGTCAGCGTGAGGTCGAGCGGCTTGCCGCTGATGGTTGTCAGCTCGGCCAGCATGCCGATCAGCCGTTCGATGTTCTTGCGCAGCAGCGGCTCGCCGCCGGTCAGGCGGATTTTCTCGACGCCGTGGGCGATGAAGATTCTGGCGATGCGGGTGATTTCCTCGAACGACAGCAGCGCCGTATGCGGCAGGTACTGGTAATCGTTGTCGAACACGGCCTTGGGCATGCAGTACACGCAGCGGAAATTGCAGCGGTCGGTGACCGAAATGCGCAGGTCGTGCAAGGGCCGCCCCAGGCGGTCGGCAAGCAGTCCGGTAGGGGCTTCGAGCGGTGCGGGGATGGCCGGTGCGCTGCTGCGCTGCGCGGTCATCATGATGACTTTCTCTGACATGAACTCGTGGTCTGATTACTATGCTTGCTGGGATTGAAAGGTGGCCCGGCGCTGCCCTGACGGCGCGTCATGGGCGGACCAGGTGCCTACAATACCACGAGCGGACCTCGCCCGTAGCCATGCACCGGGCCGGGAGCGCCCGCATAAAAAAAGGGAAGCACGCGGCTTCCCTTTTTTGTCACCACGGCGCGACGATCAGCGGCGGGTATCGACCTGCACCATCGGCTCGTCGTTCTGCGGCGGCAGTGGCTTGCGCTCGCGCGGCACGCGGACCGGCGCCACGATCTTGGCAGCAGCCTCCTGCGCAGCGCGCAGTTTTTCCGGATCGGTGGACGCCAGGGTCAGACCGGCCGAGCCGAGCACCGCCTGCAGGTCGGCCGGCGTCGGCGCTGGCGCCGACGCGGTGACCGGAGCGGCAGGCGCCGTGGCGACGGCCGGTGCTGCGGCAGCTGCAGGATCAGCAGCAGGTGCAGCGGCAGATGCCGGCGCAGCAGATGCCGGAGCAGCAGATGCCGGAGTAGCAGATGCCGAGGTAGTAGACGCTGGAGTAGCAGCAGATGCCGGGGTAGCAGACGCCGAAGCAGCAGATGCCGGAGCAGCAGATGCCGGAGCAGCAGATGCCGGAGCAGCAGATGCCGGAGTAGCAGTTGCCGGAGTAGCAGCAGATGCCGGGGTAGCAGACACCGAAGCAGCAGATGCCGGAGCAGCAACAGATGCCGGGGTATCAGACGCCGAAGCAGCAGATGCCGGAGCAGCCGATGCCGAAGCAGCCGATGCAGAAGCAGCAGACACCGGAGCCGCGGCAGATGCCGGAGCAGCCGACGAATCAGCAGCAGATGCCGGAGCAGCAGATGCCGGAACAACAGCAGACGCCGGAGTAGCAGATGCCGGAGCAACAGCAGGAGCCGGTGCAACAGCAGGCGCCGGTGCAACAGCAGGCGCCGGTGCAGCCGCAGAAGCGGCAGCCGCCGCCGGGTCAGCCGCCGCCGGTGCGACGGTCTCCGAGGCTTCCGCTTCGGCAGCCGGGGTTTCTGCAACCGGTGCTGCCGCCTCGGCAGCGGCTGTTACCGGCGTCGGGGCAGGGACGTGCGGTACCACCGGTGCTGCGATTTCTGCCGACGCCGGTGTTGCGGCCGTGGCAGGCGCTGCCGCTACCTGGGCAGGTTCTGCTGCAGCGGGCGCCTCAGCAGCCGGCGCATTGCCAGGCACAGCCATGGTCGGGGCGGCCTCGGTCTTCGCTGCAACCGCTGCTTCAGCCTGCGAGGCGACCGCAACAAACGGTGCGGTGTCATGGCGGGCCAGTTCATCGGCGCCTTCATGACCTTCACCTGCCTCGTTGTCCTGGCCTTCGCCATCGCGGTCGCGACGGTTACGGTTGCGGCCGCCACGACGACGGCGACGGCGTGGCTCGTCGCCTTCGCCTGCCAGGTCTTGCGCTTCGCCTTCCGGACCGCTGGACGCCGTGGTCTTCACGATGCTGGTGGTTTCGGTGTCAGGGCCGGCGGCCGGCGCCAGCATACCCGCGGCGAACGTGCCCGAGGCCGCAGCGCCAGGAGCGGCTGCACCCAGTGCCAGTTCTTCCACCTTGGTGTCGACCGGCGCCTTGTCTGCGCGCGGTTCGCGCGGCTCGCGTGGCTCACGCGCAGGACGCGCAGTGCGCTCGCCACGTTCCGGGCGTTCGCCGCGTTCGGCGCGCTCCGGACGTTCGGCGCGTTCGCGCGGCGGCTGGCCTTCGGCCACGATGCCGTCGCGGTTTTCACGGGGCTCGCGGCCTTCACGCGGTTCGCGCGGTGGACGCGGGGTGCGGGCCGGGCGGCCGGTATCGGCTGCCTTGCTCTCGTCCTGGGCCGGACGTCCGGCGCCAGGCTCGCGTTCTTCGCGTTCCGGGCGGCCGTTCTTGCCGGTGCGGGTGCGGCCGCGCGGACCGCGGTTGGCGTTGCGGTCGGCGTTGCGATCGGGCGACGGCGCTTTGACCACGATGGTCGGCTGCTGCGGCAGGACCGGTTTCACCGGCTCCGGGCTCAGGAAGCTGAACAGCTTGGCAAAGAACCCTTTCGGCGCAGGCGCCGGCACCGGCGCCGGGGCCGGCGTGATGACGGTTTCGGCCGGCTTGCGGTCGACCAGCGGGGCCGGCTGGTCAGGGGTGATGGTCTTGACCATGGCTTCCTGACGCGGCTTGGCTTCTTCCTTCTGGCGCTTGCTGTAGGCCATGTCGGTTTCCGCCTGTTCGGCCAGGTTGTAGCTGGCCTGGCTGTCTTCGAGGCGCGGATCGTCGTGCTTGATGCGCTCGAGCTTGTAGTGCGGCGTGTCGAGGTGCTTGTTCGGAATCAGGATCACGGAAATGCGGTGACGGCTCTCGATTTTCAGCACTTCGCCGCGCTTTTCGTTGAGCAGGAACGCCGCCACATCGACCGGCACCTGCACGTGGATGGTGGCCGAGTTTTCCTTCATGGCCTCTTCCTGGATGATGCGCAGGACTTGCAGGGCCGACGATTCGGTATCACGGATGTGGCCGGTACCGGAGCAGCGCGGGCAGGTCACGTGCGAGCCTTCCGACAGCGACGGACGCAGGCGCTGGCGCGACAGTTCCATCAGGCCGAAACGCGAAATCTTGCCCATTTGTACACGGGCGCGGTCGTGGTGCAGCGCATCCTTGAGGCGCTGTTCGACCTCGCGCTGGTTCTTGGCCACTTCCATGTCGATGAAGTCGATCACGATCAGACCGCCGAGGTCGCGCAGGCGCAGCTGGCGGGCCACTTCTTCGGCCGCTTCGCAATTGGTGTTGAAAGCCGTGGTTTCGATGTCGGAACCGCGGGTGGCGCGGGCCGAGTTGACGTCCACCGACACCAGCGCTTCGGTGTGGTCGATGACGATGGCGCCGCCCGATGGCAGCGGCACGGTGCGGCTGTAGGCGGTTTCGATCTGGTGTTCGATCTGGAAGCGCGAGAACAGCGGCACGTCGTCGCTATAGCGTTTTACACGGTGCACCATGTCGGGCATTACATGGCTCATGAACTGGTGCGCCTGTTCGTAGATCTCGTCGGTATCGATCAGGATCTCGCCGATATCGGGCTGGAAGTAGTCGCGAATGGCGCGGATCACCAGCGACGATTCCTGGTAGATCAGGAACGCGCCGGAGGCCGACTTGCCTGCGCCTTCGATCGCGCGCCACAGTTGCATCAGGTAATTCAAATCCCACTGCAGCTCTTCGACATTGCGGCCGATGCCGGCGGTGCGGGCAATCACCGACATGCCAGGCGGCAGGTCCAGCTTGTCCATGGTTTCGCGCAGCTCCTGGCGCTCCTCGCCCTCGACCCGGCGCGATACGCCGCCGCCGCGCGGGTTGTTCGGCATCAGGACCAGGTAGCGGCCGGCCAGCGAGACGAACGAGGTCAGGGCAGCGCCCTTGTTGCCGCGCTCTTCCTTCTCGACCTGGACCATGATTTCCTGGCCTTCGCGCAGCGCTTCCTTGACCGAAGCATTGCGGACGTCAACGCCTTCCTTGAAATAAGTGCGCGCTACTTCCTTGAACGGCAGGAAACCGTGGCGATCTTCGCCATAGCTGACGAAGCACGCTTCCAGCGACGGTTCGATGCGGGTAATCACGCCCTTGTAGATATTGGATTTGCGCTGTTCGCGACCTGCGGTTTCGATATCGATATCGATCAGCTTCTGACCATCGACAATGGCTACGCGCAGCTCTTCTTGCTGCGTAGCATTAAACAACATGCGTTTCATTTTTATAAACTCCGCGACCCATGGGCCGTCTCTATGCCGTCGGCTCGTGGAAGCCGGCGACGAAGGTTTTGGGGCACACGCGAAGAATCAGGACGATTGCTGGGGTATTGCCCATCCTGTGCGACGCACAACGCGGTAGTGGAACCGGCGCTGCGGACGCAACTGGGCGCTGAGAGGCTGAACGTCAGGCCGCGGGCTCGCATCATCGGCAATCCTCCATGCGGCCCTTAAGGACGGCAGAGCAGTGCAGACGGTGAGCAGCAACGTTGAGAGCCGAATCCTCAAGCTTGCATACTACAAGTATTCAATATCGCAGCGGCGGCAGCTGCCGGGCTGAAATGTTACAGGGCTGGTGACAGCCATCCGTTGAGCTTGCAGCAAAGCATGGGGTCCGGCGGAAACGGCAAGCGTTATCAACTTCATCAAACAGCCAGCCGACTCTTGATCGACTGGCCGCACTTATCCTTACAATACTATCGTTCTGATCCTGCCTCCCTGCCGATAACCGATTACAACAACGGTGCAACCTTGATAGCGGCAAGGGTGGTGCGTATACGTATTTCCCCCTGAATTTGCAATTAGGCGAGGCCAGGCGGGACGCCCCTGTGTAAAATATGCTTTTATTCTTACACCAGCCGCAGTGTATGCCGCAGCGAAATGATTATATATTCAAAATGAAGGACTTAGAGAGATTTCTGGGAAGACAGGCAAAATGAAGATGCAAAATGATGTCGCCCGCCCGTCACATTCCAACGCCCCTGTCTCGCCGTCCTCGTCACCGGCTGTGTCGCAACCACCGCTGCAGGCGCAGTTTGTCACCATTTCCGAAGAAGATGCTGGCCAGAGGATCGATAATTATCTGTTGCGAATTTGCAAAGGTGTGCCGAAAAGTCACGTCTACCGCATCCTGCGTTCCGGCGAAGTGCGGGTCAACAAGGGCCGTATCGATCAGCTGTACCGCCTGGTCGAAGGCGATATGGTCCGTATTCCACCGATCCGTCTGGCGGAAAAATCCGACACCACCCATGTGCCGGCTGCCGAATTCAAGGTCATTTTTGAAGATGCCCATCTGTTGGTGATCGACAAGCCGGCCGGCGTGGCCGTGCACGGCGGCTCCGGCGTGTCGTTCGGCGTGATCGAGCAACTGCGCGCCGCGCGCCCGGAGGCCAAGTTCCTGGAACTGGTACACCGGCTCGACCGCGATACTTCGGGCTTGCTGTTGCTGGCAAAGAAGCGCTCGGCGCTGACCAATCTGCACGAGCAGATGCGCGATGGCGGTACCGACAAGCGCTACCTGACCATGGTGGCCGGGGACTGGAAGAACGCACGTCAGCACGTGAAGCTCGCGCTGCACAAGTATTCCACCGCCGACGGCGAGCGCCGGGTGGCGGTCAATCCGGAAGGCATGCCGTCCCATACCGTGTTTTCGCTGCTGAAAAAGTTCGACGGCTTCGCGCTGCTCGAAGCGGAGCTGAAAACCGGCCGCACCCACCAGATCCGGGTGCACCTGTCGGCGTCCGGCTTCCCCATACTGGGCGACGACAAGTACGGCGATTTTGCGCTCAACAAGGCGCTGTTGAAAGCCGATGGCAAGCGCGGCGCGCTGAAAAGAATGTTCCTGCACGCCCACCAGATCACGTTCACCCACCCCGATTCCGGCAAAATCATGACGCTGAACGCACCGTTGGCCGCCGAATGTGAAAAATTCTTGGTAAGCTTGGGCGCACCACGTAATTAATTAAACGCAAATATTCGGAGCGCTGCTGTAGCAGCTGAATTCATGGCAAGAAAGCAATTTGATCTAATCGTGTTCGACTGGGACGGCACGTTGATGGACTCCACCGCCACCATCGTGCGCTGTATTCAGGCTGCCGCACGCGATCTGGGCTTGCCGGTGCCGCGCAACGAACAGGCCGCCCACGTGATCGGCCTGGGGTTGCATGAGGCGATGCAGGCCGTGCTGCCCGAGGTCGATCCGTCCTGGTATCCGCGCATGGTCGAACGCTACCGTTATCACTTCCTGTCGCGCGATCACGAACTAGTGCTGTTCCCGGGCGTACGCGACATGTTGCTCGAACTTTCGCAAGACGGCTATTTTCTGGCAGTGGCCACCGGCAAGAGCCGCGTCGGCCTCAACCGCGCCATGAACGATGTCCAGGTATTGTCGCTGTTCGACGCCACCCGCTGCGCGGACGAAACCTTTTCCAAGCCGCACCCGGCCATGCTGCAGGAACTGACCCGGGAGTTAGGCCAGGATATGCGACGTACCGTGATGATCGGCGATACCACCCACGACTTGTTAATGGCCAATAATGCCGGCGCAGCAGGCGTGGCGGTGCAGTACGGCGCCCATCCGGTCGAACAACTGACTGCTTGCAAGCCGCTGTATTCGGCCGCCACCGTGGCCGAGTTGCACCAGTGGCTGAGCGCAAACGCCTGAGGAGAGTAGTAATGGAGGAAATCCTCGTCTGTTCCGCTGCCGAGGTGGAGGAGGGCGGCAAGGGCGTGCGGTTCGCGGTCAGTACCGAGGGCGGCGCCGGCACCGGCTTCGTCGTGCGTTACGATGGCGCCCCGTATGCCTACCTGAATCGCTGCGCCCACATGCCGATCGAACTCGATTGGGCCGAAGGCGAGTTCTTCGAGTCGGGCGGGCTGTACCTGATGTGCGCGACCCATGGCGCGATTTATGCGCCCGATACCGGCGTGTGCGCGGGTGGGCCATGCCGCGGCGGCCGCTTGCGGCCGATTGCCGTCACCGAGCGCGACCAGCAGATTTTCTGGCATCCCGACCATGATGTGCGGCCGCCATCGGCTTGACCATTTTCAACCAAGCAATCCATGACCGATCACCACACTCCCCCTTCTGCCGGCGACGCCGGCGGTGTTCCTCCGTCCTCGCCTGCGCCGGCTGCCGCGCCACCGGCGGCGCCCGTTGGCGCCGGTCAGTGGGAGCGCGCGGTGCTGGAAAAGCTGGTGTTCGCCACGCTCAGGGAGCAGAAGTCGGCGCGGCGCTGGGGCATTTTCTTCAAGTCCGTGACCTTGCTGGTGCTGGTGGTGGCGCTGGCCACCTATTTTGACATCAACTGGACCGGCTCGGAGGAAACCCTGGGCCGCCATACGGCGCTGATCGAAATCGAAGGCGCGATCGAATCCGAGGGCAGTGGCGCGGCATCGGTCGTGATCCCGGCGCTGAACAAGGCATTTTCCGACAGCGGCTCGGTGGCGGTGGTCCTGCATATCAACAGCCCGGGCGGCAGCCCGGTGCAGGCCGGCATGATCGTCGACGAGATGCGGCGCCTGCGCAGCGGTTATCCGGCGAAGCCCTTGTATGTCGTGGTCGACGAGATCTGTACGTCCGGCTGTTATTACATTGCGGCCGGCGCCGACCGGATTTACGTCAACAAGGCCAGCATCGTCGGTTCGATCGGCGTATTGATGGACGGCTTCGGCTTTTCCGGCGCCATGGAAAAAGTCGGTGTCGAACGGCGCCTGCTGACGGCCGGCGAAAACAAGGGTTTCATGGATCCGTTCAGCCCCATGACCGACAAGCACCGCCAGTATGCCCAGACCATGCTCGATGAAATCCACCAGCAGTTCATCGACGTGGTGCGCGCCGGCCGCGGCAAGCGCCTGAAGGAAACGCCGGACATGTTCTCGGGCCTGTTCTGGACCGGCGCCCGGTCGATCGACCTGGGCCTGGCCGATGCCTACGGCACGGTGGACAGCGTGGCGCGCGACGTGGTGCGGGCCGAGGACATCATCGACTACACCACCCACGAGGGCCTGCCCGAACGCGTGCTGAAAAAGTTCGGCGCCGCCATGGGTGCAGGCGCCATCAAGTCGGCCGTGGAGAGCGTGAAGCCGACGCTGCGCTGACCGCATCGCTGCTGCTTTGCTGTCGCTCAAGCGGCATCGATTAACATTATCAATATCGACTTGCTTGCATCTGCTACCAGTTCGGCTATAGTGGTGGTGTAGTTCTTTCCCAGGGAGGTCGATATAAACTGTTTATCTCGTTGTCAGTACAAGCTGCAGCCCGGCTTGGTCCGCAAAGACTGAACTACCTTACCGCATCGCGTATGCGGACTTGAGAGAATTGTAATTCCTCGTCAGCATCCGTACAGGGTGCTGGGAACAGCGGCGCCTTGCCGCTGTTCCCTATGGTGGCAGCTGCCGGCTGGGCAGCTGCCTGCACCTCCTGCGTCATGCCGCCGTCATCGAGCCAATTCAGAAACTCCCGTTGTTGCTTTGCATACCAGTTCGCCTGCGCGCTGCGAGGCGCCGCGCGGTCGGCCGGCGGCGCGGTGGCCGCCTGTCCGGGCAAGCTGCCCTGGCGGCAGCGGCTGATCAGGAGCCGCGTGCGCAGTGTGGCGGAATGGGAGCGGGCCAGCAAGGTGCGGAGATAGATGGTCGGCATGATGGGCTTCCTGCTGAGTATTTCCTAACGCATTAGGCGAATTCCTAACGCGGTTTGAGTCTAACGCTGGAAACCGCGACGAACTTGATGTATATCAATAATGCGCAGGCCGGCGGGCGCCGGGCCGGTCGGCTTCCCGCCCACACGGCCATCCTGTAAAATTCGCCCATGAGCAAATTATCCCTGGACCGCATCCTGCAATCGCAGGGTTTCGGCACCCGCAAGTATTGCCGCGCCCTCATCGACGACGGCGAAGTGCGCATCGGCGGTGTCGTGCACGACAATTACAAAGAAACGCTGGAGACGGACGGCCTGGTGCTGACGGTCTTCGGGGAAGAATGGGTGGTACGCGAACACGTGTACATCGCCTTGTATAAACCCGCCAATTTCGAATGTTCGCGCAAGCCCAGCCACCATCCTGGCGTGCTGACCTTGCTGCCGGAACAATTCACCTGGCGCGAGGTGCAGCCCGTTGGCAGGCTCGACCATGACACCACGGGCATGCTGCTGATGTCCGACGATGGCCCGTTTATTCATGCGCAATCGTCGCCGAAGCGCCATGTTCCCAAGATTTACCAGGCCACGACGCAGGACCCGGTGACCGACGACCTGGTGGCCCAGCTGCTCGGCGGCGTGCAGCTGCACGACGAGCCGGCGCCGCTGGCGGCGCAAACCTGCGTCAAGCGCGGCGAGCACCAGCTCGAAATCGTGCTGGAGCAGGGCAAGTACCACCAGGTCAAGCGCATGCTGGCGGCCGCCGGCAACCACTGCAGTGCCTTGCACCGCTCGGCCATCGGCACGCTGACGCTGGACGAACTGGGACTGGAAGAGGGCGAATGGTGCTACCTGACGCTTGAGCAGCTGCAGAAACTGGCGCCCACCTCATAATTTCCACATGGAATCATCGATCTGACCGGTAAAACCTGCGGTATTCCGCCGATGGCCCGATGTTGCCGCGCTCGATAATGGCAACATCGAATACATCCATGCGGCAGACTCACCATGTCAGACAGCAGCGACGCAGAAAAGACCGAAGCAGCGTCACCGAAGCGCCTCGAGCAGGCGCGTGAGGAAGGCGACATTCCCCGTTCGCGGGAAGTGGCCACGTTTACGGTGCTGATGGCCGCCGGCGTCGGCCTGTGGACCTTCGGCGACGGCCTGATCCGTCAACTCAATTCCGCCCTGGTCTCGGGCCTGACCCTGGACCAGGAACAGATCTTCAATGCCGACGTGCTGATGCAGCGGGTGGCGGTCGATGTCGGCCGCGTGCTGCTGGCCTGCCTGCCGCTGGGCGTGGCGGTGATGTTCGTCGCGCTGATCTCGCCGATCCTGATCGGCGGCTGGCTGTTCAGCGCCAAGGCTTTCGTGCCCAAGTTCAGCAAGCTCAATCCCGTCAACGGCATCACCAACATGTTCTCCAAGAACGCGCTGGTCGAACTGTTCAAGGCCATCGGCAAGGCCGTGGTGGTGGGCGTGGTGGCGTGGATGGTGATGATGAGGCAGCAGGACGCCGTAATCGGCCTGGCCGTGGAGCCGCTGCGCCTGGGCACCACCCACATGCTCAATATGCTGGGCAGCAGCTTTCTCTACATCGTCGGCGCGCTGGGCCTGATCGCGGCCATCGATGCGCCTTACCAGCTGTGGCACTACGCCGACAAGCTCAAGATGACGCGCCAGGAAGTGATCCAGGAGTCGAAGGAGTCGGACGGCAATCCCCAGATCAAGGGCAAGATCCGCCAGCTGCAGCGCGAGATGGCGCGCCGCCGCATGATGGCCGACGTGCCGACCGCCGACGTGGTGGTCACCAACCCGACCCATTACGCGGTGGCGCTCAAGTACAACGACGGCATGCGCGGCGCGCCGAAGGTGGTGGCCAAGGGAACCGACGAAACCGCCGCCAAGATCCGCGAAATCGCGCGCGAGAACAAGGTCGTCATGCTCGAAGCGCCGGCCCTGGCGCGGGCGCTGTACAAGCATGCCGAGATCGGCGACGAAATCCCGTCCACGCTGTACGCGGCCGTGGCCGAAGTGCTGGCGTACGTATTCCAGCTGCGCATGTTCAGCAAGGGCGGCGCGCCGCGGCCGACCGAACCGAAGGAACTCGACGTGCCGCCGGAACTCGATCCGCACAACCCGGCCTATGTCGATAAATTCGGCAACCGGCCCAACCTCGCCAACCTCGCCGATACAAACAACGGAGCACCCGCATGAACGCCCTCTCCAACGTCAAACTGCCGCCATGGCTGCAAGGCCTGGCGAACAGCCGGAACAAGTCCTCGCTGGCAGCGCCGATGTTCCTGATCATGATGCTGGCCATGATGATCCTGCCATTGCCGGCGTTCGTGCTCGACATCTTCTTCACCTTCAATATCGCGCTGGCGATCGTGGTGCTGCTGACCAGCCTGTACACCGTGAAGCCGCTCGACTTCATGGCTTTCCCGACCGTGCTGCTGGTGTCGACCATGCTGCGCCTGTCGCTGAACGTGGCGTCCACCCGCGTGGTGCTGACCGAAGGCCACACCGGCGCCGACGCGGCCGGTAAAGTGGTGGAGGCATTCGGCCACTTCCTGATCGGCGGTAACTACACGGTCGGTATCGTGGTGTTCATCATCCTGACCATCATCAACTTCGTGGTGGTGACCAAGGGTGCGGGCCGTATCGCCGAGGTGGGCGCACGCTTCGCACTGGACGCCATGCCCGGCAAGCAGATGGCGATCGACGCCGACCTCAATGCCGGCCTGATCGGCGAAGCGGACGCCCGCAAGCGCCGCAACGAAGTCTCGCAGGAGGCGGAATTCTATGGCGCGATGGACGGCGCCAGCAAATACGTGCGCGGCGACGCCGTGGCCGGCATCCTGGTCACCGTGATCAACGTGATCGGCGGCCTGCTGGTGGGCGTGATCCAGCACGGCCTGCCGTTCGGCGAAGCGGCCCAGGTGTACACGCTGCTGGCCATCGGTGACGGCCTGGTGGCGCAGATCCCGTCGCTGATCATCTCGATCGCGGCCGGTATCGTGGTCTCGCGCGTGGCCAGCGAGCAGGATATCGGCAGCCAGGTGGTGTCGCAGCTGTTTGCGCGGGTGGAAATCCTGTGGGTGACCGGCGGTATCATCTTCGGCCTGGGCCTGATTCCGGGCATGCCGAACGTGATGTTCCTGACCATCGGCGGCGCCATCCTCGGCGCCGGCTACATGATGTCGCGCAAGGACAAGGCCACCGGCGGTCCGGCGGGGCGGGCCGCTGCCGAGGCCGAAGCGGCAGCGGTGGCAGCGGCTGCTGCGCCGCCGGCGCCCGAACAGGAAGAGGCCAGCTGGCAGGACGTGATGCCGGTCGATACCTTGGGCCTCGAAGTCGGCTACCGCCTGATTCCGCTGGTGGACAAGAACCAGGGCGGCGAACTGCTCAAGCGCATCAAGGGCATCCGCAAGAAATTCGCCCAGGAAGTCGGCTTCCTGGCGCCGCCGGTCCACATCCGCGACAACCTCGAGCTCAAACCGTCGGCCTACCGGATCACGCTCAAGGGCGTGGAAGTGGGCACCGGCGAAGCATTCAACGGCCAATTCCTGGCCATCAATCCCGGCATGGCCAGCGGCACGCTGCAAGGCCTGGTCACCACCGATCCGGCCTTCGGCCTGCCGGCCACCTGGATCGACGCCAGCCTGCGCGACCAGGCGCAGGGCATGGGCTACACGGTGGTCGATGCCGGCACCGTGGTCGCCACCCACCTGAACCACCTGATTTCCACCCATGCATCGGAGCTGCTGGGGCGCGCCGAGGTGCAGTCGCTGCTCGACCACCTGGCCAAGGAAGCGCCGCGCCTGGTGGAAGACCTGGTGCCGAAGATGGTGTCGCTGTCCACGCTGCAGAAGGTGCTGCAGAATCTGCTGGTCGAGGGCGTCCATATCCGCGACATGCGCACCATCATCGAGACGCTGGCCGAGCACACGGTGCACACGCAAGACCCGAGCGACCTGACCGCGCTGGTGCGCATCGCGCTGGGCCGCGCCATCGTCCAGCAGCTGTTCCCGGGCACCAACGAGCTGTCGGTGATGACGCTCGACAACCGCCTGGAACGGCTGCTGATGCAGGCGCTCGCCGCCAGCGGCCCGGACGGCGCCGGCATCGAACCGGGCCTGGCTGACACCATCGCCCAGCAGGCGGCGCAAGCGGCCCAGCAGCAGGAAGCGATGGGCCTGACGCCGGTGCTGCTGGTGCCGGGACCGCTGCGTGCCTTGCTGTCGCGCTTCCTGCGGCGCGCGTTGCCGCAGCTGAAAGTGCTGTCGCATGCGGAAATCCCGGAAAGCAAAACCATCCGCGTGACGGCGCTGGTGGGGCAGACCGGCTAGCCAGGCGCACGCGCTGCCATCTTGCGCGCGTTTGCGCTGCATCAAACGCCGCCCTGTGGCAGGTCTAGACTGGCTGCATGAGCGACGATTTCGACACGCCGTGGAAAGAAGTGGTCATGCGCCACTTCCCCGAGTTCATGGCTTTCTACTTCCCGGCAGCGCATGCCCAGATCGACTGGTCGCTGCCGCACGTGTTTCTCGACCAGGAACTGGCGGCGCTGTCGCGCGATGCGGAACTGGGCAAGCGGCTGCTGGACAAGCTGGTCAGCGTGCACCGGCTGGACGGCGACGAGCAGTGGGTGCTGGTGCACCTGGAAGTGCAGGGCTGGCGCGACGCCGACTTTGCCGAGCGCATGTTCATCTACAATTACCGCGTCTACGACCGCTACCGTCACCCGGTCGCCAGCATGGCGCTGCTGACCGACGACAGCCAACACTGGCGCCCGACCAGCTTCGGCTGGCAGCAGCTCGGCTGCACGATGCAGCTTGATTTTCCGATCGCGAAAATGCAGGATTATGCCTATCTGATCGCGGACCTGCCCAGCCACGACAATCCCTTCGCCGTGGTGAGTGCGGCGCACTTGCTGGCCCAAAACACGCGCGGCGACGCCCATCGCCGGCGCATCGCCAAGTGGAAGCTGACCAAGATGTTGTACGAGCGCGACTGGGACCGTCAGCGCATCATCGACCTGTACCGGATCATGGACTGGATCATGCGCCTGCCGCCGGCGCTGGAGCAGCGCCTGCGGTCCGGCATCATTCAACTGGAAAGGAGGACTGCCATGACATATCTATCTTCTCTCGAACGGATAGGCATGGAAATCGGCCACGAGAAAGGGCTCAAGGAAGGCCGCGAGAAAGGCCGCGAGGAAGGGCGCAAGATAGGGCTTTCCGAAGGACTGAACGAAGGACTCAACGAAGGACTCAACGAAGGGCGCAAGAAGGGCTTGAATGAAGGCTTGCAGCAGGGTCAGCGGCGCGGTTTTGCCGAGCTGCTGGCATTGCAGTTGCAAACACGCTTCGGTCCGCTCGACGCATCGATACAGGCGCGCCTCGACGGTGCCGATCTCGGGCAGCTCAGCCGCTGGGCTGAAAACTTCGTCTACGCAGACTCCCTCGCCGCCGTCTTCCGCGCCGAATAGCCGGCGCAGAAATGGGCCGTTCCGAAATGCGGCCCATTTCCCTGCCTGTTCATCAGATCGTTTCCTGAGTGCATCGACAATAATGGCACTGTCCGAGTGATAGAAGCGTCGCAGCCGCGCGACGCATCGCTCAAGCTACAGGAGTCATCGATGGCCTACATTACCCTGCCAACCCGCGTCAGCCAGTTCCTGGGGAGCCGGCCATGAACGTGAAAAAATTTACCGCGCCCACGTCGCGCGAGGCGTTGCGCAAGGTGCGCGAATCGCTGGGTCCGGACGCCGTGATCCTGTCGAATCGCCAGGCCGACGGCATGATCGAAATCCTGGCCCTGGCCAACGACGATGCCGCCTCGCTGACGATGCCGGCGCCGCATTCGCCGATGGCCGGTCCGGCCCCGTCGCTCGACCTCGACGCCGCGCTGGCCCAGCGCAACGAGCGCCTCGATGCGCGCCTGGAACCGCATTTCGACGACGCCGCACCGCGCCTGGTCCCGGGCCTGGCGCCGCGCCAGGCGCAGCCGATGCAGCCGATGCAGGCAACCCAGCCGGCCCAGCGGCCCATCCAGCAGGCTTCACAGCAGGCGACGCGCCGCGTGGTCGCCTCGCCGTCGTCGTACGCCACCAAGACCGCCGCAGCTGCCGCTGCGGCGCCATCGGCGCCGGTCCAGCCGCGCGCACCGCAGCTCGATGCCGACCAGGTCAGCGCCATGGTGGCTTCGGCCGTGGCCAGCGCCAAGCAGAATGCCGCCGCGGAAATGCAGGACATGATGAGCGAAATCCGCGCGATGCGCGGCATGATGCAGACCCAATTGGCAGAGATCGCTTGGGGCAGTACCCAGTCGCGCGAGCCGCACAAGGCTGCCGTGCTGCGCGAAATGCTGGCCGCCGGCTTTTCGGCCAGCCTGGCGCGCTACCTGATCGACAAGCTGCCGGCCGGCCGCGACACGGCCGAAAGCATGCGCTGGATGAAGACCGTCCTCACCCGCAACCTGTCGGCCATGGCCAACGAGGATGCGCTGATCGACCAGGGCGGCGTGTTCGCCCTGGTGGGGCCGACCGGCGTCGGCAAAACCACCAGCACCGCCAAGCTGGCCGCACGCTGCGTGATGCGCCACGGCCCGGACAAGCTGGCCCTGATCACCACCGACGCCTACCGGATCGGCGCCCACGAGCAGCTGCGCATTTACGGCAAGATTCTCGGCGTGATGGTGCACTCGGTGAAGGACGAGGCCGACCTGCGCATCGCCCTCAAGGAATTGCGCAACAAGCACACGGTGCTGATCGATACGGTGGGCGTGAGCCAGCGCGACCAGATGGTCACCGAGCAGGTCTCGATGCTGCAAGGCGCCGGCTCCGACGTCAAACGCCTGCTGTGCCTGAACGCCACGGCCACCCAGGAGACCCTGTCGGAAGTGGTCCGGGCCTACCAGGGCAGCGGCCTGGCCGGCTGCATCATGACCAAGCTCGACGAAGCGGCCGCGATCGGCAACGTGCTTGACGTGGTGATCCGCCATAAGCTCAACCTGTTCTATGTCTCGAACGGCCAGCGCGTACCGGAAGACCTGCACCTGGCCGATCCGGCCTACCTGATCGACCGCGCCTTCAAGCTCAAGCGCGACGTGGCAGGCACCCAGTACCTGGACAGCGAATTGCCGCTGCTGATGTCCGGTCAGGCAGGCCTGGCCGGCCATAACACGATGCGCGAGGTCCACCTTGGCTAATTTCGATTTCGACCAGGCCGAAGGCCTGCGCCGCATGCTGGCGGGGCCCAAGCCCCGCATCGTCACCTTCCTGTCGGCCACGGCGCAGGACGACAAGGGCGCCATGCTGGTCAACCTCGGCGCGTCGCTGGCCCGGGCCGGCAACGACGTGCTGCTGATGGATGCCTGCGCCAGCGCCCACGGCGTGGCCAGCCGCCTCGGGCTCGACGGCGGCGCCAGCCTGCTCAACGTGGCGCGCCAGGAGTGCGCGCTGAACCAGGTGATCCACCAGGCGCCGCAGGGCTTTTCGGTGGCGTCGATGACGCGCGGCATGCCGCGCAGCGGTCCCGACGACACCCGGCGCCTGGCCAAGGCCTTCGATGTGCTGGTCAAGCAGACCGGCGTGGTGATCGTCGATGGCGAGTTCGACGGCGACGCGTTTCCGGTGCCGGTCATGGCCAGTTCCGAGATCGTGGTGCAGGTGTCGGCCAACGCCGGTTCGATCAAGGCAGCGTACAGCCTGATCAAGCAACTGCAGCAGGAACTGGGCCGCCGGCCGTTCGGAATTCTCGTCACCGGTGCATCGGAAGCCGAAGCGAAGTTGGTTTACGATAATATGGCAGCAGCTGCCAGCCGTTACCTGGCCGTCAACCTTGTCTCGATGGGCTCGGTGCCGGCCGATGAATACCTGCAGCGCGCCGCGCGGTTGGGGCGCGCGGTCGTGGATGCGTTCCCGCTGGCCGGTGCATCGGTGGCCTTTCGTCAACTGGCGGGGCGCTTCGCGCTGGCTGGCTCGCCTACTTTCCAGACGGGGAGCGGCACTCACTTTAGCGCTTGAAAGTAAAACAATAGGCTATGTACACGGTCAAAGGGAAAGCGGACAAGAACACCTTGCTGACGGAGCACATGCCGTTGGTCAAGCGCCTTGCCCATCATATGAAGGCAAAACTGCCCCCCAGCGTAGAGGTCGATGATCTGGTACAAGCCGGCATGATCGGGCTGCTCGACGCCATCAACCGTTACGAAGAAACCCATGGTGCGCAGTTCGAAACCTACGCCGTGCTGCGCATCCGCGGCGCCATGCTCGACGAGCTGCGCACCAGCGACTGGCTGCCGCGCTCGATGCGCCAGAACATGCGCAAGATCGAAGCCGCCATGAGCACGCTGCAACAGAAGCTCGGCCACCCGCCGACCGAATCGGAAGTGGCCAAGTCGCTCAAGCTGTCGCTGTCGGACTACCAGGACATGCTGTCCGACGGCGGCGGCCACCAGCTCGTGTACTACGAGGATTTTCATGACGACGACGGCAACGACAGCTTTCTCGACCGCTACTGCTCCGACGAAGAGTCCGACCCGCTGCGCGCGCTGCTCGACACCGACTTCCGCCAGGCCGTGATCGACGCCATCGAGGTCTTGCCCGAACGCGAGAAGATCCTGATGGGGTTGTACTACGAGGAGGAACTGAACTTGAAAGAAATCGGCGCCGTGATGGGCGTATCGGAATCGCGCGTCTCGCAGCTGCATACGCAAGCCGTGGCGCGCCTGCGGGCCAACCTCAGGGAGAAGGCATGGACTGGGCCAGCATAGCCGGTGTCGTCATTGCGCTGATCGGCATCGCCATCGGCCAGACCATGGAAGGCGGCAAGCTGTCCTCGCTGGTGCAGCCGGCCGCGTTTGCCATCGTGGTGGTCGGCACCTTCGGCGCCGTGCTGCTGCAATCGAAATTGCGCACCTTTGTGCGCGGCATGAAAATGCTGCGCCTGGTGTTCGCGCCGCCACCGGATACCCGCGCTGCGCTGGCGCGCGATATCAGCGCCTGGAACCTGGCCGCGCGCCGCGACGGCCTGCTCTCGCTCGAGCGTCACATGCTGGCGGCCAAGGACAAGTTCAACAGCAAGGGCTTGCGCCTGATCGTCGATGGCATCAATCCTGACAAGCTGCGCCAGCTGCTCGACACCGAGATCACCGCCTACGAGACCGAGCAGCGGCTGGCCGTGCGCGTGTGGGAGTCGGCTGCCGGCTACGCGCCCACGATCGGCATCCTGGGCGCCGTGCTGGGCCTGATCCACGTGATGGAAAACCTGACCGATCCGACCAAGCTGGGCGCCGGTATCGCGGTGGCCTTCGTCTCGACGATTTACGGCGTCGGCCTGGCCAACCTGTTCTTCTACCCGATCGCCAACAAGCTCAAGGCCATCGTCAACCAGAATGTGCACCAGCAGGAAATCGCCGCTGCCGTGTTCTACGACATCGCCACCGGCGACCACTCGCGCGTGATCGAAGAGCGCATCGCCACCTTGCTGCGCGAGCACTGACATGCACTACCGGCGCGCCCGCAAAAAATTCGACGAGGACATCGAAAACCACGAGCGCTGGCTGATCTCGTACGCCGATTTCATCACCTTGCTGTTCGCGTTCTTCGTCGTGATGTACGCGATCTCGTCGGTCAACATCGGCAAGTACAAGGTGTTTTCGGACGCGCTTGGCGACGCCTTCGGCGGCGCCGGTGCTTCGCCGCCGGTCAACACCCAGGTGCCCAATTTACCGATTCCGAATCCCGCCCTGAAACGCCGCAGCGAGCTGCTCAAGCAGGAGCGGCAGGAGATGACCAGGCTGGCGCAGGACCTGTTGTCCACGCTGGCGCCGCTGGTCAAGGAAGGCAAGGTGCGGGTCACGCAGAACAGCCGCGGCGTCAGCGTGGAAATCAATGCCAGCGTGCTGTTCGACCCGGCCGACGCGCGCCTGACGCCGGAATCGGTGGAAGCGCTGCGCGCGGTCGGCGAGCTGCTCAAGAACGACACGCATAACGTGCAGGTCGAAGGCCATACCGACGATCTGCCGATCAGCAATGCGCAATTCCCGTCCAACTGGGAACTGTCGTCGGTGCGCGCCAGCAGCGTGGTGCGCCTGTTCGTCGAGGCCGGCGTGGCGCCCAAGCGCCTGACGGCCGTGGGCTTCGGCTCGAACGTGCCGGTCGCCTCGAACGACGACCCCATCGGCCGCGCCCGCAACCGCCGGGTGGCCGTGACGATCCTGTCGGGCTTGCCCGATCCGGTGACCGAATTACCAACCGACGCCACGCCAGTAACCGCCCCAACAGTAACACCCGCCGCAACGCCGACACCAGCCCCTCGTTAAGCACAACGTACGCCCAGACCGTCCGCATAGAAAGTGCACAGCAAACGTACGCCCAGACCGCACGCGTAGATAGCACGCAGGGAACGGGCACATAGAACGTACGCATAGAGCGCGAGCATCCGAAAGATGGCCCGAACCGCCCAGGACGAGGCGCAGCCGCGCAGGCAGTACGCAAGCAAGCGTTTTGTCCGAACATCAGTACGCAAAAGATGGCCTGAACCGCCCAAGACGAGGCGCAGCCGCGCAGGCAGTGCGTGAGCACGCCAAGCGACTGCAACGAAGTATTGGGTGGCTTCAGGCCATCTTTTAGCCGGCGAGGAAGCCGCGGCTGCGTGGAATCGGGTTGGACATGCCGGTGGCGCTATAGGTCTGGCCGCCGGTGGCGGGGCGCAGGGCGGCGAGGGCGCCCTGGGTGTTGCTGATCTGCTTGTTGATCAGCATGCCGTTGATGCGGTTGAGTTCCTTGGCTTCGCGCGTGGTGTCGAGCAGGGCGGTCCAGGCGTCGGCGATCTGGTCGTCGCCGCTGGCGGCGATCCACGCCTCCATGCCCGCTTCTTCGGCCGGGAAACCGGCTTTTGCCAGGGCGCGGTGGCGCTGGGCCGACAGCAAGGTCATCTGGCTGATCAGTGCGGTTTTTTTACTGGTGACGCCATCCAGGGCTTCGATCTCCGCCGATACCAGCATCTGCTGCTCCTGTTTGAGCAAGTCCAGCAAGGTGGTCATGATGTGCGCTTCTTCGCGCAGGTTGTCGAGCGGTGTGACCGTGGTCATTATTTATCCTAACGTTTTCTGGAATGCAGCAGATCCTTGACCGTGTCGAGCAAGCCATCCGCCACTTTTTCCGAGTTGACCTGGAACTGCCCATCGGCAATTGCCAGCTTGATGCGTTCCACCTTCTTGCTGTCGAACACGGCGCCCGCGCCATTGGTCGCGCTCGCTGCCATGGCCTGGCCTTGCGGCGACAGCCGGACACTGTCGGTGGCCGCCGGCGTGGACGACTGCACTGCCGTTTCCGCGCTGCGGGTGGTGGCCGGCGACGGGCTGTTGGCGCCAGGCAGGCTTGGCGGATTCTTTAACGTTGTATCGTTGATTTTCACAGCAACTTCCTTCACTGGGTGGAGTGCGATACTCCGGGATCTGAGTCTATAACGGCGCGCGTCTGAGAAACTTTAGCGCGGCCCCGACCGAATCCGGTCCTCCCCCGTCAGAACGCCACTTCCACCAGTCCGCCCTGTTTGGCGATGCCGCTGATCTGTTGCCCTGAGGCAGTTTTTACCCGTACCACTTGGCCGTCGATGGCCGTGCTCATGGCGCGCGCCTCGGCCGAGACGCTGAAGCCGCTGCCGCTCGATACCAGCCTGACCAGCTGGCCCGGTTGCACCACCGGCTTGCTGCGCAGGGTATCGAGACGCAAGGGAGTGCCTGGTGGCAATGATGCATTGGTACTACGCCCTATTACCTGGCTGACATCGGTGGCCACGCCGGCCGGCAGGCTGGTCAGGTCGCCCTGCATCACCACCAGCTGGCGCTCCTCGATTTCCTGGCCCTGCACCAGCGGCGCTGCGCTGGCGACGTAGTCGCCCATCACGGTCACGCTTGCCTGTACATACAGGGTCCAGGCCGATGGCGCCGTGCAGCGCACGCCCACCGTGGTCTTGCCCCAGGCGCGCGCGCCCGGCGAAAAGAATGCCTGCGGGGCAGGGCAGGCGGCCAGGTTCAGGCGCGGATCGATGGCGCCGACGGCCACCGTGACCTGGCCCGGCAAGCCGCCGCTCTGGACCTTGAGGAATTCTTCGACGGTGCGCTTGATGGCGGCGGCGTCCTGCCGGCCAGGTGTCTGCGCCTGGGCCGGCATCGACAGTGCGGTCGCGGTCAAGGCGGCGGTCATCAACAGTGTAACGAGACGTGGGGTCATGGTGCAGGCCTTCCATTCAATGCTGCCATGATAGAGAACTGCGCCGCGCCCGAAGCGTGGAATAGGGTGGAAAAGCCGCTGCTGCTCGTTTGATGGCTGGGAGAAACATCTCCGTATCATCGATCCTGTTCTCATACCCGGAGGCCACCATGCTTTCCAAACTCGACGACTATATGCGCTTTAACGAATCGGCCCTGAACCTGCGCGAAAAGCGCCAGGCCGTGCTCGCTTCGAATATCGCCAATGCCGACACGCCCAATTACAAGGCGCGCGACATCGACTTTGCCAGCGCCATGAAGGCGGCCGTGGACAAAGCCACGCCGACGGCCAGCCTGAAGACCACCGCGCCGCGCCACTTCGCCAATCCGCCGACCGACGGCGGCGTGCTCGGCGACGGCACCCCGCTGCTGTACCGCGGCGTGGTGCAGGGCGCCGTCGATGGCAACACGGTCGACATGGACGTCGAGCGCAACCAGTTCGCCGACAACGCGGTGCGCTACGAAGCCGGTCTCACCATGATCAACGCCCAGATCAAGGGCATGATGAACGCGCTGCAGTCCGGTAACTGAGGAGGAACCTGATCATGTCATTGTTCAGCATATTCAACGTTTCCGGATCGGCCATGAGCGCCCAGGCCCAGCGCCTCAATGTCACCGCGTCCAACCTGGCCAATGCCGACAGCACCACCAGTGCCACCGGCGAAGCGTATCGCGCGCGCCAGGTGGTGTTCGAGGCCACGCCGCCGACCAACGACGGCGCCTCGACCGGGGTACGGGTCAAGCAGGTGGTGGAAGACCAGTCGCCGATGAAGATGAAGTACGACCCGCAAAATCCGCTGGCCGACGACAAGGGCTATGTGACCATGCCCAATGTGAACCCGGTCGACGAGATGGTCAACATGCTGTCCGCGTCGCGCTCCTACCAGAACAACGTGGAAGTGATGAACGCCGCCAAATCGATGTTGAACAAGACCCTGACCATCGGTCAGAACTGACAGGAATAATCATGGCAATCGCCGGCATTATCGATACGCCCAAGGCTGCAGCCACCAACTCGGTGGCCACCAGCTCCGCCACCAGCACCACGTCCACCGACAGCGTGCAGGCCGACCAGGACAAGTTCATGCTGCTGCTGGTCACGCAGCTGAAGAACCAGGACCCGCTCAACCCGATGGACAACGCGGCCATGACCAGCCAGCTGGCCCAGCTGTCCACGGTGACCGGCATCAACAAGGTCAACGCCACGCTGGAATCGCTGCGGGCCGACCAGGCCAGCGCGCAGTCGATGACGGCGACCAACCTGATCGGCAAGGGCGTGCTGGTGGCCGGCAAGGGCATCGAGCTGAGCACCAACACCGCTGCCGACGGCACCAAGTCCAACAGCAGCGTGTTCGGCATCGAACTCGGTTCGGCAGCGGACGCGGTCGACATCAACATCATCGACAGCAGCGGCAAGACGGTGCGCACCATGAGCATGAAAGGCACCGACGCCGGCACCTACCCGCTGACCTGGGACGGCACCAAGGACGACAAGACCGTGGCGGCAGCAGGCAACTACACGTTCACGGTCAAGGCCACCAGCGGCGGCAAGGCGCTCGAGAACGCCACGCCGCTGCAGCTGACGGCAGTCGCCAGCGTTTCCACCGGCAGCGCCGGCGTCAAACTCAATACCTCGCTCGGCCACTTCACCTTGGCCGATGTGAAAGAAGTCTTGTAGTCGCATCCTGCAATTGCCGATCCCAGATTGCAGTTGCGTACACTTAAAAATCACCTCGATAGGGGAATACCATGTTCCAACAAGGACTGAGCGGCCTGAACGCTGCATCGAAATCGCTGTCGGTTATCGGCAATAACATCGCCAACGCCAGCACCGTCGGCTTCAAGAGTTCCGAAGCCCAGTTTGCCGACCTGTACGCCAATTCGCTCAACGGCGTGTCGGGCCAGAACCCGGGCATCGGCGTGATGACGTCCAAGCTGGCCCAGCAGTTCACCCAGGGCAATATCGAGACCACCAACAACCCGCTCGACGTGTCGATCAATGGCGGCGGGTTCTTCCGCCTGACCGTCAACGGCGCCGTGCAGTATTCGCGCAACGGCCAGTTCCACGAAGATAACAAGCACACGCTGGTCAATGCCCAGGGCGCGGTGCTGACCGGCTACCTGGCCAACACGGCCGGCGTGATCCAGCTCGGCGCACCGGTGCCGCTGGTGCTCGACAAGTCGGACCTGAAACCGGTGCAGACCACCGAAGCGAACTTCCACCTGAACCTGAGTTCGGCCGAGAAGGTGCCTGCCAAGAATCCGTTCAACGCCAATGACCCGGAAACCTACAACAAGCAGACCGTGCTCGACGTGTACGACAGCCTCGGCACCCAGCACATCATGACCACCTATTACGTCAAGACCGACGCCAACGTGTGGGACGTGTATGCCGCTGCCGACAACAAGGAAATCATTTCCGCCGGCGTTGCTGCCGCGATCAACAACGACGCCGGCGTCGGCACTGCCCGTACCGCCTACAACGACGCCATCCGCGCCACGCCGCCCGACGCCGCCACCATCGCCACCGCTGCCAAGAATTACGCCACGGCTGCCTACAACGTGATGCGCACGGCCGCCTCCACCGCGCCGGCCCAGGCCAGCGCTGCCCAGCTCGCCGCGCTCGATACCGCCTACACCGCGCTCGATCCGACCAACTCGGGGCAGATCACGGGCCTGTCGCCCGATGACATCAACGCCAAGCTCGGCGACGCCATCACGGTGCCCGCCGTCAAGGTCGGCACGCTGCAGTTCGACCGCAGCGGCAACCTCGACCAGGGTGCGATGGCGCTGCGCAATCCGCCGCAAACGCTGCCGTTCCAGATCCAGCTGCCGATCTTCCCGGACACCGGCTCGCTGCAACCGCTGACGGTGGCCACCACCTTCAACAACACCACCCAGTACGGCAGCGCCACCAACGACCTCGGTTCGGAACAGAATGGTTATTCGGCCGGCTCGTGGCAGCGCCTGTCGATCGACGAGAACGGCATCATCCTGGGCCAGTACAGCAACGGCAAGTCGCGCCCGATGGGCCAGATCGCCATGGCTAACTTCGCCAGCGTCGATGGCCTGACCCCGCTGGGCAACAATGCCTGGTCCGAAAGCGCCGCGTCCGGCCAGCCGATGGTCGGCGTGCCGAACGCCGGCTCGATGGGGCAATTGCGTTCGAGCTCGGTGGAAACCTCGAACGTCGATCTGACCGAGGAGCTGGTCAACATGATCACGGCGCAGCGCGTGTACCAGGCCAATGCGCAGACCATCAAGACCGAAGACTCGCTGCTGCAGACGCTGGTCAACCTGCGCTGATGAGGTAAACCATGGACCGTCTGATCTATACCGCGATGACCGGTGCGCGCCACGTGATGGAGCAGCAGGCCACCGTGTCGAACAACCTGGCCAACGCCACCACCAACGGTTTTCGCGCCCAGCTCGATTCGTTCCGGGCGGTGCCGGTGATGTCGGACGGTCTGCCCACGCGCGCCTTCGTGGTCGATTCCACGGTCGGCTCCAGCTTTGCCGCCGGGCCGATGCAGACCACCGGCCGCGCGCTCGACATCGCCATCCGCGATCAGGGCTGGCTGGCGGTGCAGTCGGCCGACGGCTCGGAGGCGTACACCCGCAACGGCAGCCTCAAGGTCAACGAGAACGGCCTGCTGCAAACGAGCAGCGGCCTGACCCTGATCGGCGACGGCGGCCCGATCGCGGTGCCGCCCGACACCAGCATCACGATCGCCAGCGACGGCACGGTCAGCACCGTGTCCAACGAGTTCCAGCCGGGACCGTCGAACGTGCTCGGCCGCCTGAAACTGGTCAATCCACCCACCGCCGGCCTGCTGCGCGGTGACGACGGCCTGTTCCGCCAGGCCGATGGCACGCCGGCCCAGAACGACCCGGCCGTGCGCGTCGTCGATGGCGTGATCGAGGGCAGCAATGTCAATCCGGTCGATTCCATGGTCAACATGATCAGCCTGGCAAGGCAGTTCGACATGCAAATGAGCCTGTTGAAGAACGCCGAGAATAACGCCGCAAAAGCCACCCAGATCCTCGCTTTAGGTTGACCCCGGCTCCCGCATAATGCTGTGGTGGGATGAGCGTTTGCCGCGGTGGCAAACCCCCATCCGCGCTACGGGAGAAGGATCATGATACGTTCACTTTGGATCGCCAAGACCGGCATGGAGGCGCAGCAGACGCAGCTCGACGTCACTTCGCACAACCTGGCCAACGTCAGCACCACCGGTTTCAAGAAGTCGCGCGCCGTGTTCGAGGATCTGCTGTACCAGAACATCCGCCAGCCGGGCGGCCAGTCGTCGCAACAGACCAACCTGCCTTCGGGCATGCAGCAGGGTACCGGTGTGCGCCCGGTGGCCATCGAGCGCATCCACACCCAGGGCAACCCGCAGGCAACCGGCAACGACAAGGACATCATGGTCAACGGCGCCGGCTTCTTCAACGTGCTGCTGCCCGATGGCACCACCGCCTACACCCGCGACGGCTCCTTCCAGCGCGATAACAACGGCCAGATGGTCACCTCCAGCGGCTTCGTGCTGCAGCCGCCGATCACGATCCCGATCGAAGCGCAGAACATCACGGTCGGCCGCGACGGCACCGTCTCGGCGCTGGTGCCGGGCACGGTGGCGCCGCAGCAGCTCGGCGCGCTGCAGCTGTCCACCTTCATCAACCCGACCGGGCTGGAGTCGAAGGGCGAAAACCTGTACGTGGAAACGGGCGCCTCGGGCGCGCCGCAAACCAACACGCCCGGCACCAACGGTCTCGGCGTGATCCTGCAGGGCTACGTGGAATCGTCGAACGTCAACGTGGTCGAGGAAATGGTCAACATGATCCAGAGCCAGCGCGCCTACGAAATCAACTCCAAGGCCATCACCACGTCGGACCAGATGCTGGCCCGCCTGTCGCAGCTGTAAGGAAACCGCCATGAAATCCGCCTCCCTCGTCCTGCTCACGGTTGCCGTCGCGGCGGCCGGCTGCGCCAACGTCACGCCCACCTCGATCGTCGATACGCCGCGCACCGCGCGCCCGCTGACCACCGAGCAGATGCAGGTCAAGCCCACCAGCGGCGCCATCTACCAGGGCGGCAATTTCCGGCCGATCTTCGAAGACCGCCGCGCGCGCCAGGTCGGTGACGTGCTGACCCTGGTGATCACCGAGCGCACGACCGCCAACAAGGCCGGCACCAATTCCGCCAACAAGGCCAGCGCCGTCAGCATCGGCCTGCCCAAGCCCTTGCAGGGCACGTTCGGCAACCCGCTGGCGATCAACAACAACAACAGTTTTTCCGGCGCCGACAACCAGACCGCCAGCAATGCCTTTACCGGCACCATGGGCGTGACCGTGGTCGAGGTTCTGCCGAACGGCAACCTGATCGTGGCCGGCGAAAAGCAGGTGGCGATGAACAAGGGCGTGGAATTCATCCGCTTCTCCGGCATGGTCAATCCCGACAACATCGCCACCGGCAACACCGTTTCCTCGACCGCCGTGGCCGATGCCCGCGTCGAGTACCGCACCAGCAGCCAGGTGGACAAGGCGGAAGTGGCGTCGATGATGTCGCGCTTCTTCCAGAGCATCCTGCCGTTCTGAGGCCGATCATGAAATATTTCCAGACAAATCACGGCGTCCAGCGCGCCGCCGCCGCGTGCAAGCGCGCAGCGATCGTGGTGGGCATCATCGTCGGCAGCATCGTGTTGTCGCTGCTGATGGCGCGACCGGCCGAGGCCGAGCGCCTGCGCGACCTGGCCAGCATTGCCGGCGTGCGCCAGAACCAGCTGCTCGGCTACGGCATTGTGGTCGGCCTGGACGGCAGCGGCGACCAGACCACGCAAACCCCGTTCACCGTGCAAAGCGTGGTGTCGATGTTGCAGCAACTGGGCGTGAACCTGCCGCAGGGCACCCAGCTGCAACTGAAGAATGTCGCGGCCGTGATGGTGACGGCCTCGCTGCCGCCGTTCTCGCAGCCGGGCCAGACGCTCGACATCACCGTCTCGTCGATGGGTAACGCCAAGAGCTTGCGCGGCGGCACGCTGCTGATGACGCCGCTGAAAGGCGCGGACGGCCAGGTGTATGCCATGGCCCAGGGCAATGTGCTGGTCGGCGGGGTCGGTGTGCAGGCCGGTGGTGGCGGTGGCGGCAATTCGCTGGTGATCAACCACCTGAGCGTGGGCAAGATCTCGGCCGGCGCCACGGTGGAACGCGCGGTGGCGTCGAGCCTGGGCGAGGGCAATATGATCCGCCTCGAACTCAATACGGCCGACTTCGCAACGGCAAGCCGCGTGGTGGACGCGATCAACGACAAATACGGCGCCGGCATTGCCTACGCGCTCGACGGCCGCGTGATCCGCGTGCAGGCGCCCAGCAGCAGCGACCAGCGCGTGAGCTTCATCGGCACCTTGCAGGACATGAACGTCAACCCGGCCGAGCAGCCGGCCAAGGTGATCATGAATGCGCGCACCGGCTCGGTGGTGATGAACCGCGCCGTGACGCTGGAGACGTGCGCCATTTCCCATGGCAATATGTCAGTATCGGTCACGTCCGATCCGCAGGTCAGCCAGCCCAATCCGCTCTCGGGCGGCTCCACGGTGGTCACCCAGAACCAGAACGTGGCCATCAAAAAAGACGGTGGCAAGGTCATGATGGTCAAGGGCGGCGCTTCGCTGGCCGAAGTGGTCAAGGCCCTCAACGCCATCGGCGCCACGCCGCAGGATCTGCTGTCGATCCTGCAGGCCATGAAAGCTGCCGGGTCGCTGCGCGCCGAGCTGGAAATCATCTAAATGGAAATGCGGGAAGAACGCCATGACCAGTCAAAACGCCAATATCTCTAATTCCGTCGGCAACGACCTGTCGCGCAAGTTCGCGCTCGACGTCAAGGACATGGGCAGCCTGCGCCAGGGTGCGCGGGCCGGCACGCCCGAAGCGCTGAAAGGGGCCGCCACCCAGTTCGAGGCCATGTTCGTCAACAGCATGCTGAAAACCATGCGCGACGCATCGCCCCAGGACAGCCTGACCAACAGCGACCAGACCAAGATGCTCACCGGCATGCAGGACCAGCAGACCGCCCAGAACATCGCCAAGCGCGGCATCGGCCTGGCCGACATGCTGGTGCGCCAGCTCGGCCAGAAGGACAAGGCGCTGGCCGTGGGCGGCGCCGGCGATCCGACCGACGGCGCCAATGCCGGCAGCTTTGCCGGCATGGCCAGCCTGATGGACGCCCGGCTGCAAAAGGCGATTGCCGCTGCCGGCGGCACGGCCAAGGCGGCTGCCAAGGTGGACGCTGCGGCAGACGCCAAGACCGCCGCACCGGCGCGGCGCGGCTCGCAGGCGCCGCACGTGGTGAGCTTCCAGGAAAAGCTGTCGGCGCACGCGGACGAGGCCAGTGCCGCCACTGGCATTCCGGCCAAGTTCATGCTGGGCCAGGCCGCGCTCGAGAGCGGCTGGGGCAAACGCGAGATCAAGGGCCGCGACGGCACCAACAGCAACAACCTGTTCGGCATCAAGGCCACGCCTGACTGGAAAGGCAAGGTGGTCGAAGCGACCACGACCGAATACGTCAACGGCCGCGCCCAGACCAAGGTGGAGCGCTTCCGCGCCTACGACAGCTATGCCGACAGTTTCAAGGATTATGCGCGCCTGATCACCGATAACCCCCGGTACGAAAAAGTGCTGGCGAGCGCCGGCGACGCCAGCGCGTTTGCCCAGGGCTTGCAGAAGGCCGGCTATGCCACCGACCCGCAGTACGCGTCCAAGCTCACTAGCATCATAAAACGCTCGCTGGCCGGTTGAGTCCGTCCAGGGCGTCTTGCAGCGCCCCAGCCCGCAAACCAGGCTGCAAGCACGGCAAGGCGCCGCCACGACGCCATGGGCAGGTTGAAACACCCGCTCAAGTTTGCCGGCGCACTGCCGTAAACCCTAGCAACATAAAGTGAAACCATCATGAGTCTACTGAGCATCGGCAGAAGCGGTTTGTTGGCGGCCCAGGTCGGATTGTCCACGACCGGCAACAACATCACCAACGCAAACGTGCCCGGCTACTCCCGCCAGGGCGTGGTGCAGACCGACACGCCTTCGCAAAACACGGGCGCCGGGTTTGTCGGCACCGGTACCGAAGTGTCCACCGTGCGCCGGTACTACGACAATTTCCTGGCCAACCAGCTGCGCGGCGCGGAAACCAACCAGGCGTCGCTGGAAACCTATTACAAGCAGATTTCGCAGATCGACAACCAGCTGGCCGATCCGACGGCCGGCCTGTCGCCGGTGATGCAGGATTTCTTCAACGGCGTGCAGAACGCCACCGCCAACCCGGCGTCGGCAGCCGCGCGGCAATCGATGCTGTCGACCTCCGAGTCGCTGGCCGCCCGCTTCCAGGGCATGAGCGCGCGCCTGAACGAGATTTCCGATGGCGTCAACAGCCAGATCGTGTCCAACGTGGGCGAGATCAACTCGTATGCGCGCCAGATCGCCGACCTCAACAACACCATCTCCGGCCTCAGCTCGGGCGGCGACCTGCCGAACGACCTGCTCGACCACCGCGACCAGCTGATTACCGAGCTGAACAAGCTGGTCAAGACCACCGTGGTGCAGGGTGACAACAATTCGCTGACCGTGCAAATGGGCACCGGCCAGCCCCTGGTGGTGGGCAATACCGCGTTCAAGCTGGGCACGGCCCAGGTGGCCAACGATCCGTCCAAGATGTCGGTCGGTTACCAGACCGACAATGGCAAATTCACGCCGCTGCCCGACAAGGTGCTGACCGGCGGCCAGCTCGGCGGCCTGCTGGAATTTCGCAACACGTCGCTCAATGGCGCACAAAACCAGCTGGGCCAGATCGCCGCGTCGCTGGCCACCAGCTTCAATGCCCAGCACCAGCTGGGCCAGGACCAGAACGGCGCGCTGGGCGGCAACTTCTTCAATCCGATCCAGGCTTACGTCAATCCCAACTCGAACAATGCGCCGCAAAGCACGGCCGAAGTCACCGGCACGGTGGTCGATGCCGGCGCGCTGACCGCCAGCGACTACAGCGTCGATTACGATGGCACCAATTTCAACGTCAAGCGCCTGAGCGACGGCCAGGTTACGCAGATCAATCCGTTCCCGCAGACCACCCCGCAGGTGATCGACGGCGTGGCCTACAGCATCAGCGGCACGCCTGCACAGAACGACAACTTCCTGGTCCGCCCGACCTACACCGCCGCCAAGGACCTGAGCGTTGCCATCAACGATCCGACCAAGATCGCGCTGGCCGCGCCGGTGGCGACCGGCGCGCCGGTCGCCAATACCGGCAATGCCAAGATCTCGGCCGGCACCGTGGACAAGAACTACCTGACGGCCGGCAACGCCCTGACGTCGCCGGTGACGCTGACCTTCGACAAGACGGCCGGCACCCTGAGCGGTTTCCCGGCCGGCCAGGCCGTGACGGTGACCAATAACGGCAACAGCACCACGTATCCGGCAGGCACGGCCGTGCCGTACACCGATGGCGCGGCCATCAGCTTCGGCGGCGTCAGCTTCAATATCACGGGCACGCCGGGCAATGCCGACACCTTCACGGTCGGCCCCAATACCAGCGGCGTCGGCGACAGCCGCAACGGCGCCTTGCTGGCCGGCCTGCAGGCCAAGAACGTGATGAACAACGGCACCGCCACCTTCCAGGGCGCCTACGCCCAGGTGGTCAACGTGGTGGGCAACAAGGCGCGCGAAGCGCAGATCGGTATGAACGCGGCCGATGCCGCCGTGGTGCAGGCAACCAAGGCGCAGCAGAGCGTGTCCGGCGTGAATCTCGACGAAGAGGCTGCCAACCTGCTGCGTTACCAGCAGGCCTACCAGGCGGCAGGCAAGGTCATGCAGATCGCCAGCACCCTGTTCGACACCTTGCTCACGCTTGGCCGATGAACAATGACAGCAGAATTTTGACGAGGTAGCACCATGGTCATGCGCATCAGTACCAAAACCATCTACGACGTCGGTGTCGGCCAGATCAGCGGGCTGCAATCGTCGCTGGCCCGCACCCAGCAGCAGCTCTCCACCGGTCGCAAGAACCTCACTGCCGCCGACGACCCGATCGCCAGCGCGCGCGCGCTGGAAGTGACGCAGTCGGCCGGCATCAACGAGCAGATGGTAACCAACCGCAGCAATGCCAAGGGTCTGCTGTCGCTCGAAACGGTGGCGCTGCAAACTTCCACCGGGCTGATGAATGACATCAAGGAACTTGCCGTCAAGGCCGGCGCCGGCAGCCTGTCGCAGGCCGACCGCGAATCGATCGCCGTCGAGCTCGAAGGCCGCAAGGCCGACCTGCTGGGCCAGGCCAACACGGCCGATGGCGCCGGCGGCTATGTCTTCTCGGGCTATAAATCGACCACGCTGCCGTTCACGCCCACCGCCAACGGCGTGGTGTACAACGGCGACCAGGGGCAACGCCAGCTGCAGGTAGGATCGACGCGCACGGTCGCGATCAGCGATTCCGGCTCGTCCGTGTTCGAAAACAACCTGACCGGCAATGGCCGCTTTGCCACCGGCGCTTCGCCGGCCAACTACGACCGTGGCGGCAGCGGCATCATTGCACCGGGCTCCGTCACCGATCCGACCAAGCTGACCGGCAACAAGTACCAGATCGATTTCCAGGTCACGCCGGCCACGCCCGGCACCCCGGCAGCCACCACCTACACCATCACCGACCTGACCCTGAACCAGCCGGTGCCCGCCACGCCGGTGCCGGCGGTGCCGGTCCCGTATGTCAGCGGCCAGGCCATCGCCTTCGACGGCATGACCTTCGACATCAAGGGCGCGCCCGCCAACGGCGACCAGTTCTCGGTCGAGCCATCGACCAAGAAGTCGGTATTTACCGCCATCGACGACATGATCAAGGCCTTGCGCGCCCCGGGCACCGGCGCCGCTGGCCAGGCCAGCCTGACCAATGCCCTGAACCAGGCCCAGAACAGCATCGACAACACGGCCGACAACATCCTGTCGGTGCAGGCAGCGGTCGGTTCGCGCCTGAAGGAACTCGATTCGCTCGACAGCGCCGGCGACGACCTCAAGCTGCAATACGCGACCGTGCTGTCGGACTTGCAGGATGTTGATTACGTGGCCGCCATCTCGATGTTCACCCAGCAGTCCACCACGCTCGACGCGGCGCAGAAGTCGTTCAAGTCGCTGTCCGGCTTATCGCTGTTTAATTACATCTGACGGTAATGTCGTTGAGTTAAGGTCTTCCTCTCCGTCGTACCTGCAAAGGCGGGGTCCCAAGTGCTGCGCGATGCGTCGCCATGTCAGCCACATTGGGGCCCCGCCTGCGCAGGGACGACGTTTTTACGCGAACCGAGTGACTTTTCGCCCGGCTTCACCGCATCGACATCTGATGGCAGTTGCGCGGCTGCGTCCCTAGTAATCGAGATCCGTGACCGGCGCTGCCAGCGCCGCGTCCGGCGAGCGGCCGAGCACGCGGTTGATGGTGCGGCCCAGGATCACGATATCGTTGTCGAACGCGCTGTGGCTGGGCTTGACCGCGCGCTGCAGCGAGACCGGCATGCGCATGGCGCTCACTTCGCACGCGGGCGCGCCGTCGGCCTGGGCCGGCAGGGCCGCCACCCAGGCGCGCCAGGCCTGCACCGCCGGCCAGTCGTCGGGCCGCCACAGGTCGTCGTCCGGGTGCAGGGCCGACGGGTCGAGCGGGTGCTGCAAGCCCGCCAGCGGCGTCTTGCGCACTTCCTCGAATCCGCGCGCCACCAGGTACAGCAGCGATTTGCCGTACGGTCCCACCGTATCGTTGCGCTCGGCGACGTCGGACAGCACGTGCAGCCAGAAACGGTCGCGCGGCACCACGCCCGCGTCCACCGCCGCGACGAAAGTGCGCTGGGCAAACGCCAGCGAGCAGGCCGGTGCATACAGCGTGACCGAGGCCACCGGCAGTTGCGCGGCCCGGCACAGGTCGAGCAGGTGGCCATGGACGAAGGCGCCGGCAGAGTGGCCGGCCAGGTGGATTTCCAGCGCCGGGTGCGCCTGCCGCAAGCGCACCAGCGCCGCCGACAGCAGCGCCAGCGCACCGCCGTCCTGGGCGGCCATGGCAGCGTTGTTTTTCATTTCGCGCCATATCCAGCGGACCTGGTGGGCGATGATTTCCAGCAAGCCATCCTTGGCGTCGCCCAACGCGCTGCCAAGACCGTCCTGGGCAGGCGCCGGGGTGCCGCCCACGGCGTTCTGCAGCACGTCGCCCAGCGTTTCGAGCAAGCCCGTGCGCCAGGTGTAGAACAGCGGGTAGATGCCGTTGGCGGCAAAATACGGCCCCATCGTGCGCACGCGCTGCAGCGACGCCGCTTCCGAATTGAGGCCGCCATGGGCATAGATCACCAGCTTCGGCGCCGCGCTGCTGTTGTCGGCATTGTGAGCCAGCTGAGCCAGCCAGGCGCCCAGGCCCTCGTTCACCACCACGTCCACCAGGTCGGCGGCCCGGCCGATATCGGGCCGGGTGCTGCGCAGCACGCCGTTGTTGCCGCTGACCAGCGTGTGGGCATAGGCGGTGGCGGTGGACCAGGGCAGCACGCTGACCAGCGCCGGGTTGGGCGGCGCCGGTGGATCGGCGCTGGCCAGCGACGGTCCCGGGCAGCGCGACTTGGCGGCAAGCGCGCCGGCCGTGCTGCTGCCGGGGCGGCAGGCGACCGCGGACACAGCTGCTGCACCGGGGGGACTGGCGTTCCCGGCAGCGTCTGCGCCATGCCCGGATGCCATGCCGGGCACGGTGGCGACCGCCGCTGTCATGGCTGCCTGCGGTACACCGAGCGCCGCCACCCAGCAGTCGAGGCCGTTGATGCGCCAGTCGTCGTAGCGCAAGACGGCAAAGCCGCGCGCGCCCCAGTCCTCGCCCCAGGAATTCTGCACCACGAAGCCGTACGCGTTGTAGCCGATGATGGCGAATGCGTGGTTGCCGGCTCCAGCCGGCATGCCGTCCCAGGCGATCACCGGCAGCTCGCCATGGCTGGCCGGCAGCGCCGTACTGGCGGGCACCGCGAGCCAGCCGGGGTGGACGGTGGCTGAGACGTACAGCGCGCCGATGGCGTGCAGGGCGGCCTGCATGTCGGTGATGGCGTCGCTGTCCACGCGGTAATACACACCGAGCGGACGGGTGGCGGCGTCTGCCGCCCAGCGCGGGTCGGGACGGTAGCCGCTACGGACATCCTGATCACCGGCGTCCTGGCCAGCCTGGTCGGGATGGACGCTGGCCCGCCACAGCGGTGCCAGGCAACTGCCGTGCTTGCTCCAGCCCTTGATGGCGCCCCGGCAACTCGATCCCTCGTATTCCTCACCCGGCCATTCGTCGTAGAAGCGCGCCAGGTCGTACAACATCTGCGGGCTGACGCCGGCGCCGCCGCCGATACCGCCGGCGCCGTCGCGCTGCCACAGCAGGAAATTGACCACGGCCGCCAGGCCGTAACCGGTGCACGCGCCCTGGTTGCCTTGCGCGCCCTGGTCCAGCACCAGTCCCTGGCGGATGTAATCGGGCAGCAGCTGGCGCAGGCGCGTTTCTGCAGGCCACTGCGGCGGCAGGGCGGACACGGGCGGCGCGTAGGGACGGTCGCGCAGGTCGAGACGGTCGGCGCGGGCGTCGAGACGCACGCTCTGGTTGTCGAACTGGAGAAGGCGGGTGGGCATGCGCGTGACCGGTGGTGGACTTGCAAACAGTCTACGAAAGAAGCGGGCCCAGGACAACCGCCACGCGTGCTATCGGATCGTGCCGGCCGCAGGTGCCGGCGTGGCAGGCGGCGCCGGTACCGCTGGCGCCTGCGGGGCCGGCACGTCCGGTCCCGGCACTGCGGGCGCCGGTGGCACCGGCACCACCGGCGGCACCCGTTCGTGCCAGGTGCGCGGCATCAGGCGCGCATGTTCGATGCCGTTCAGGAACAGGTTCTGCATCGGCTGTACCAGGTAGGGCAGGGTGACCGCCACCACCAGCAGGCCGACGCCGAGCGTGATCGGGAAGCCGATGCCGAACAGGTTCAATGCGGGGGCGGCGCGCGTCAAAATGCCCAGCGCCACGTTGGTCAGCAGCAGTGCGGCCACGATCGGCATCGACAGTTGCACACCGGTGCTGAACACGGTGGCGCCCCAGTCGGCCATCTGCTTGAGACCGCCGCTATAGATGGGGCTGGCCGAAATCGGCAAGGTGCTGAAGCTTTCCACCAGCACCGACAGCAGCACCAGGTGGGCGTTCACCGACAGGAAGGCCAGCGTGGCCACCAGCGACAGGAACTGGCTGATGGCCGACGAGCGGCCGCGCGTATTGGGATCGAAAAAGGTGGCGAAGCCCAGGCCCATGGTCAGGCTGGAAATCTCGCCGGCCATCTCCACTGCCGCGAACACCACGCGGATGGTGAAACCGATCGCCACGCCCACCAGCATTTCCTGCACCAGGATCAGCAGGCCGGCCCACGACAGCGGCTCGACCGCCGGCGCGGCCGGCACGGTGGGGGCGACGATCATCGCCAGCAGCACGCCGAGCATGACCTTGACGCGCGCCGGCACCGCGCTGTTGCCGAACAGGGGCGCGGCAGCGATCATGCCGAGGATGCGGGTCAGCGGCCACAGCAGACTTGCGATCCAGATGTTCAGGTCGCTGCTGGCGATGGTGATCATGAAACCGTCAGCCGACCAGGTTGGGGATGCCGCCGAACACCTCACGCATGTAGTCGAGCATGATCGACAACATCCACGGCCCGGCCACCACCAGCGCCACGAACACCCCGACCAGCTTGGGAATGAACGACAGCGTCGATTCGTTGATCTGGGTGGCGGCCTGGAAGATGCTGACGATCAGGCCGATCACCAGCGCCACCAGCAGCAGCGGGGCCGCGATCATCAGGGTCACTTCCATCGCATGGCGGCCCAGGGTCATCACGCTTTCCGGTGTCATGGGCGTCCCTCAGTAAAAGCTCTGGGCCAGCGAACCGAGCAGCAACTGCCAGCCGTCGACCAGCACGAACAGCATCAGCTTGAACGGCAGCGAGATCACGGCCGGCGACATCATCATCATCCCCATCGCCATCAGCACCGAGGCCACCACCATGTCGATGATCAAGAACGGGATGAAGATGGCAAAGCCGATCTGGAACGCCGTTTTCAGTTCGCTGGTGACGAAGGCCGGCACCAGGATCCGCAGCGGCACGTCTTCCGGCCCCTGCATCGCCGGCGTACGCGACAGCTTGGCAAACAGCGCCAGGTCGGCCTGGCGCGTCTGCTTGAGCATGAACGCTTTCAGCGGCGCCGCGCCCTTGTCGAGCGCCTCGCTCATGTTGATCCGGCTTTCCTGCAGCGGCAAATAGGCTTCGGTGTAGATCTTGTCGAAGGTGGGGCCCATCACGAACAGGGTCAGGAACAGCGCCAGGCCCACCATCACCTGGTTCGGCGGCGCCGACTGCGTGCCCAGCGCCTGGCGCAGCAGCGACAGCACGATGATGATGCGGGTAAAGCACGTCATCAGCAGCAACGCGGCCGGGATGAAGCTCAGCGCCGTCATCAGCAGCATGGTCTGCAGCGGCAGCGTGTAGCTGGTGCCGCCGCCCGGGGCCGGGGTGGCAGTCAGCGCCGGGATGCCCACGCTCGACTGCGCGGCCGCCAGCAGCGGCAGCGCCAGCGCGCCGCCCAGCAGCAGGCCGGTGACGATTTTCAGGTGACTACGATGATGGCGCATCATGGCTTGCCGCTGTCAAACGGGCCGGCCTTGCCGCCCTGGCGCTTGTCGAGCGTGTGCTTGATCCAGTCGGCGAAACTGGCCGGCGCCGCCATCGGCTGGCTGCCCGGTGCCGCTTCCGGAGCTTCCTGGCGCGCCATGGTGGCCAGCGCGTTCATGCGGCCGGGCGAGGCGCCGACCACGATCCATTGCTCGCCCACTTCCACCACCAGGATGCGTTCGCGCGCGCCCACGCTGAGCGCGCCGACCAGCTTGACGGTATTGCTGCCGCCGCCGAAGCCGCGCGGCCCGAAGCGCTTGAGCAGCCAGGCGGCGCCCAGCAGCAGGGCGATGACGAAGGCCAGCGCAAACGTGGTCTGCAGCAGGCCGCCGCCGGTGGCGGCGTTCGAGTAGGGGGCGGCCGGCACGCCCAGCGGCGCGCGCGCCGGGTTGGGCGCGGCAGTGGTCTCGCTACCGGCAGCTGGCGCTGCGCTGGCGTCGGCAGCGGTCGCTGCCGGTGGGGCGGATGCAGGGACCGTGACGCGGTCGTCGGCAGGAAGCACTGGCGCCGCAGCGCTTGTGGCCGCACCGGCCGGCGCGGCAGAAGTTGTGGCCGCACCGGCCGGCGCGGCAGTCACGCCAGCCGCCGCTGCGGCAGTACCGGGCGCTGCCGTGGTGGCGGCCGCTGGCTGGGTGGCGGGTGTCGGTTGCTGGGCTAGGGCGGGCGCGCCGGCCATGGTGGCCAGCGCGGCGGTCAGGATCAGGGCGGGGAGGGAAACAGCGCAGGTGTGCTTCATTTATTCAGTTTTCGGATGCGTTCGGACGGCGTGATGATGTCGGTCAGGCGGATACCGAACTTGTCGTTGACCACCACCACCTCGCCCTGGGCGATCAGGCAGCCGTTGACCAGCACGTCCATCGGCTCGCCGGCCATGCCGTCGAGTTCCACCACCGAACCCTGCGCCAGCTGCAACAGGTTCTTGATGGCGATCTTGGTGCGGCCCAGTTCGACCGTGAGCTGGACCGGGATATCGAGGATGAAGTCGATATCGTTATGGGTTTCGTTCTTGCTGGGCGTGCTCGAAAAATCCTTGAAGACGGCTGCCGACGCAGCCTGCTGCGACTGCTGGGCGGCCAGCGCCGCCGCTTCCGCCTCGGCCTGCTCGGCGATGGCCGCGCCCCATGGGTCATCCATGTTCTGGTCGTCTTGATTGTCCGACATGTTGCTCTCCTGTGTAGCGGTGACCGGCGCCTGAAAGCGCCGGCGTGTTATTTGAGGTTATCGGTATTGGCCAGCAGCTTTTCCACCTTGAGCGCGTACTGGCCGTTCATCACGCCATAGCTGCAATCCATGACCGGCACGCCGTCCACGGTGGCGGAAATGAATTCCGGGATCTGCAGTGGAATGATGTCGCCGACACGCATGTTCAGGATCTCGTCGAAATTGACCTTGGCCGTGCCCAGCGACGCGACCACCTCCACCTCGGCGATCTGGATCTGCTGCGTCATCAGGCGGATCCAGCGCTTGTCGACTTCGAGCGCCTCGCCCTGCAGGCTCGAGGTCAGCGAATCGCGGATCGGCTCGATCATCGAGTAGGGCATGCAGAAGTGGATCTGGCCCGACACCGAACCGAGTTCCACCGTAAACGTGGACGCCACCACCACCTCGTTCGGGGTGGCGATGTTGGCGAACTGGGTGTTCATCTCGGACCGGATGTATTCGAACTCGACCGGGTACACCGGTTCCCACGACTTGGTGTAAGCCTCGAACACGATGTCGAGGATGCGCAAAATGATGCGCTGCTCGGTCTGGGTAAAGTCGCGGCCCTCGACGCGCGTGTGAAAACGGCCGTCGCCGCCGAACAGGTTGTCCACCAGCAGGAATACCAGGCCCGGGTCGAACACCATCAGCGCCGTGCCGCGCAGCGGCTTCATGTGCACCAGGTTGAGGTTGGTGGGCACCACCAGATTACGGATGAATTCGCTGTACTTGGACACCCGCACCGAGCCGACCGAGACCTCGGCGCTGCGGCGCAGGAAGTTGAACAGGCCGACGCGCAACAGGCGCGCGAAGCGCTCGTTGATGATCTCCAGCGTCGGCATGCGGCCGCGGACGATGCGTTCCTGGGTGGCCAGGTTGTAGGTGCGGACGCCCGCGACATCTTCCTGCGCCTGGGCATCGTCCTGGTCGCCGTTGACACCCTTCAGAAGGGCATCGACTTCTTCCTGGGAGAGAAAATTATCGGCCATGGTGTGACTGCCTGCTTCGCTTGAGTGACGCTACTTACTGAATGATGAACGCGGTAAACAGCACATCGACGACGTCCTGCTTTTCGCCGCGCTGCTCGAGTGGTTCGCTGGTCTGCTCGACGATTTCCTTGGCCAGCTGCATCTTGCCGGCGGGCGTGTTGATGTCGGCCGCGCGCTTGCTCGACAGCAGCAGCAGCACCCGGCTGCGCACCTTGGCCATATTGGTCTTGAGGTTTTCCTTTTCCTCGGCGCTGCCCACTTCCAGCGTGAACGCCAGTTGCAGATACTGCTCGCCGCCGTCTTCGCCCGGTTGCAGGTTGACCGTGAACGGATCGACCGGCAGGTATTCGGGCGGCCCCGCCTTCTTGTCCTTTTTCTTCTTCTTGGCCGGGGCTTCTTCCTCGTGCGCCGCATCGCCCTTGTCGTGCATGAAATACCAGGCGGCGCCACCGCCACCGGCGCCCAGCACCAGTACCAGCGCCACGATGATGATGATCAGCTTCTTGCTGCCGCCGCCTGCCGGCGCTTCCACTTTCTGATCAGCCTTCATTTTTGGGTTCGCTTTCAAAAAAAATGCCCCTGGGTGTTAAATCGGTACCGCCATTATGTCATTATCGCTTGTGCCTGCGCAGCAAGATCGACCGAAAAGAGGGGCGAACCCCCGCTTGCTCGGTGTTTCCTTAGTGGAACATGCAACAAGTCCGGCGCTGTGGATGGGGCCGGGCGGGAAGCCGTTCAGGCGAAGGTATCGACCGCGCCGTTGTCGAGCCGCACCGTGCGGGTGGTCGCGGCAGCGCTCACGCCGCCAATCTCGCCGCTGCCACCGTTACCGCTGGCAAGGCTGCTGCGCCCGCGCTGGTCGTTGCGGCCATTGTCCTGGGCCATGCGCGCGCTGGCGCTCTGGTCGCCCGAGGACACGGTGGCATTGCCGAGCATGATGCCGGCGTCGCCCATCATTTCGCGCAGCCGGGGCAGGGCGGCTTCGAGCGCCTGGCGCACCTCCGGCGCGGCCGCGGTGAAGGCGGCCGTGGCCTGGTCCTTGTTCACGCTCAGCACCACTTGCAGTGGCCCGAGGTCGGGCGGGTTGAGCTCCATAGTGGCGCTGTGCTCGCCGCCGGCTGCCATGAAGATCACTTTCTGCCCCAGTTGCTGGTCCCACGCGGGCGTGCCCACGCGGCTGTACAGCGTGGTGGCCGGGGCGGCGGCCCTGGCGACCTCCGGCGCAGCGGCGGCGCCGGCGGCCTGCGCATGGGCTGGCGACACCGTGGCCGCAGTTGCCTCCTTGGCAGCGAGCGCGGCGTCGCTGTCGGCCCTGGCGTCGCCACCGGCCGTGGCAGCGGCCAGGTGCTGGCCGAATTTGCCGGTGTCGGCTGGCGACACCGCGTTGGCGCCGGGCGCGTTGCCGGCGCTGGCGGCCGCGTCGCCTGCTGCTGCCGTTGCCGAAGCGCTTGCCGACGTGGCCGCCCCTACGCCGGCTGCCTTGGCGCCAGCAGCCGGCGTGACGCCGGACGCTTTGCCGTCGTGCGGTTCTTTGGCCGCCTGTTGCGCCAGTTCGGCGCGCAGCGACGTCAGGCTGCTGCCGGCGTCGGCATCGCTGCCGGTCGCCGGGGCGTGCAGGGCGTCGGCTGCGCGGCCGAGCGCGGCCTTGAAGTCTGCATCGGTCATGGCGGGCGCATCGGCACCGTCGGCCGTGGCCCCGGTGCTGGCCTCGGCTGCAGTGAGCGCGGCCAGGGTGGCGGCATCGACCGCTTTCGACGCACCCGCTGCGCTGCCATGCTCGCCGCCGGCCACGGCTGCTGCGGCATCGCTTGCCGTCTGCGCCGCGCTGCCATCGACGCGCTGGTTGTAGGCCGCCACCAGGGCCAGCATGGCGGTCATGGGGTCGGCTGGCTGGCCGGCACCCGGCTGCTGGGCGGCGTCGTGATCGCTATCGTCGTCGCCGCTGCCGGCCTGGCTGGCGCCGCCGGTGCCGGTGGCTGCAGCGGCCTGTTGTTCGGCCGGCTTGGCTTCGGCGCGCCGGTCGGCGGCTTTATCCTGCTGCGCCGGCCTGGCAGCTGCCTGTGGCCTGGCGTCGGCGGCGCGGCTGGCCGCCTGGCGCTCGGCGGCCCGCGCTTCGGTGGTCCTGGCCTCCGCGTTCCTCGCTTCGGCATTCCTGGTCGCGGCACTTCTTGCCTCGGCATTCCTGGCCGACTGGCGCTGGTCGAGCTGCTGCGACAGCGCCTGTTTGAAGGCATCGTTGGCGCCACCGGCGCCGAGGTCGGCCTTGGCCTGGCTGGCGGCGAGGCTGGCCTGGGTGGACTTGGGGGACGTGGTGGCGTTCAGCGACGGGAGGAAGGCGTTTTGCATGGTGGACGGTGATGTCGGGGGATCGGAAAATCAGCGCTTGTAAAACGCCTGGCGTGCAGCGTGCTCGTCCATCTGCTTCTGGTCGCGCTTGTTTTCGAGCTTGAGCGCCACAGCGTCGGCGCGCTCGTTCAGGGTCGAATACGACACCCGCTTGCGCTCGGCCGTTTGCCAGGCCAGCTTTTCCTGCTCGCCGCGCTGCTCGGCGCGCACGACCATGTCCTGCTGGCCCTTGACGGCCACATCGAGCTTGTCCATGAAGGCCTGGAAGTTGCGGTAGGCCATGGGCGTGATGCCGGCCAGTTGCGCATCCTGGAAGCGCTTGACGTATTCCTCGCGGTAGCCGACCAGCATCTCGTGTTTTTGGCGCGCGTCGTCCACCGCCTTCAGCGCGGCGCCCAGGCGCTTGGCCGCATCGTCGGTTTCGCGGCGCGCCAGGTCGATCAGGGTTTCGAGTTGTGCTTTGGAAGCCATAATGACACCGATTATAGGTCGCGGCTTGCGCCGTCAATCAGTTGAACAGCGTGGTAAGTTGCCCCAAGCTCTCGTCCATGGTCACCCGTTCGGTAATCTGCTGCTGCAGGAAATGCTCGATTTTATCGTGCAGCACAATCGCCTGGTCCAGCACGGGGTCGGTACCTGCAGCATACGCGCCTACGCTGATCAGGTCACGGCTGCGTTCGTAGCGTGAAAACAACTGTTTCAGCTGGCGCGCGCGCTGCTGGTGCTCGTGCGGGGTGATCGAGTGCATGGCGCGGCTGATCGATTGCTCGATGTCGATGGCAGGATAGTGGCCGGCCTCGGCCAGGCGGCGGTTGAGCACGATGTGGCCGTCCAGGATCGCGCGCGCCGAGTCGGCGATCGGATCCTGCTGGTCGTCGCCCTCGGTCAGCACGGTGTAGAAGGCGGTGATCGAGCCGCCGCCCAGTTCGCCGTTGCCGGCCCGTTCCACCAGCACCGGCAGCTTGGCGAACACCGACGGCGGATAACCCTTGGTGGCAGGCGGTTCGCCGATCGCCAGGGCGATTTCGCGCTGCGCCATCGCGTAGCGGGTCAGCGAATCCATGATCAGCAGCACGTTCATGCCCTTGTCGCGGAAGTGCTCGGCAATGGCGGTGGAATAGGCCGCGCCCTGCAGGCGCATCAGCGGCGGCGTGTCGGCCGGGGCGGCCACCACGACCGAGCGCGCCAGGCCTTCCTCGCCCAGGATCTGCTCGATGAATTCCTTGACCTCGCGTCCGCGTTCGCCGATCAGCCCGACGACGATGATGTCGGCCTCCGTGTAGCGCGCCATCATGCCCAGCAACACCGATTTGCCGACGCCGGAACCGGCGAACAGGCCCATGCGCTGGCCCCGTCCCACGGTCAGCATGGCGTTGATCGAGCGCACGCCCACGTCCAGCGTATCGACGATCGGCGCGCGGCCCAGCGGATTGGCGGGGCGGGTGTTGACGGGGGCGCTGTCGGATGCGTTGAGCGGGCCCAGGCCATCGAGCGGGCGGCCCGCTGCATCGAGCACGCGGCCCAGCAGCTCGGGCCCGACCGGCAGGTGGCGCGCGCGGTCGCTGGGACGGCGGCGCGGGTGGTTGACGGTGCCGGGACGCGGAATCGCCGGCTCCACCGGGAACACGCGGGTGCCCGGCACCACGCCTTCGACATCGCTCTGCGGCATCAGGAACAGCTTGTCGCCTTCGAAGCCGACCACTTCGGCCTCGATCCGCCCGCCCGATGGCAGCGGCACCGTACAGGCCGCACCGACGGCCAGGCGCAGACCCACCGCTTCCATCACCAGCCCGGCCACGCGGGTGACGCGGCCCGAGACCTGCATCGGCTCGACGAACCCGACCAGCGCCGCGCAGTCGCCGAGATAGGCTTGCCAGCGGCTGGCGTGCGGGTTGGGGGCTGCTGCCGGTGCTGCTGCGCTGGCGGCGGCCGGTGGCGCTGCGGCGCCAGCGTCTGCAGTGCCTGCAGCCGAACCGGTTGCGGGGGCGGTTCCCGGGTATAGCGCTGGCGCCGCTGTCGAGGGCGCCGCCGCCAATGCGGAATGTGCCGCTGCTGTCGCAGCAGGCGCGGAAGCAGTTTGCGCGGTTGCCGGCGTCACCGGCGCCGGAGCCCGCTGCGCGGCTGTCGCCGCTGTGGGTGACGTCGATTGTGCTATTGCCGGCGCTGCGGCGGCCGTCGGGCCGGGGGAAGCTGGCGCCGGCATGTCGCGATCGTCCGGCAAGTCGAGCCCGGCCGGCAAGCGGGTTTGCAGCGCGGGCGGCAGTTCGTCGGGCGGCAGGATCAGGCCTTCGGCCGGCTGCTGCGCCGCGTCGGTTGCATCGGGCGTGGGGATGTCGGCGCTCATGTCAGTCCAGCCAGCCGATGTCCTTGGCCAGCGCATTGGTCAGGCGTTCCCAGCGGGCGGCAGCGGTGGCGTCGATCTGGTTGCTGGCGGTATCGACCTTGCAGCCGCCACGGCCGACGCTGGCGTCGAGCACCACGCGCCAGCCGCCCTTGGCCAGTTCCTCGCCGAGGCCGGCCTTGACCACCTCGGCGTCGTCCGGGTGCAGTACCAGCAGCGCCGGCTGCTGCAGCACGGGTAAATATTCGATGGCGTCGCGCACGATGGGAATGACCAGCTCGGGCTTGGCGGGCAGGGCGGTCTTGAGCATGCCTTTGGCCAGCTGCAACGCCAGTTCCAGCACGTCGTTGGCGATCAGCTGGTCGGCCTCGCGCAGCGCGGTGCCGAAACTGTCGGCCAGGGCGCGCACGTGGACCAGCGCCTCGTCGGTAAGTTTCTTACCCGCTTCCAGCGCTTCCTGGCGGCCGTCGGCATGGCCGGCCTGGTGGCCTTCCTCGTAGCCCGAGGTGCGCGCCTCCTCGCGGATCGCTTCCAGTTCCTCGACGGTCGGATAAACGATGGGCGGCGGCACCGGCGGGCCGATGTCGGCCAGTTCCTGCTGCGCTTCGAGTTCTTCGTACACGCGCTGTTCGGCGTCGAGGCGCGCCTGTTCGGCTTCCTGCGCGCGCTGCTGAGCCTCGCGCTCGGCCACCACGCTGGCGCGTTCGTCGCCGAACGACGTCATTTCCCAGCGCTGGAAGGCGGTCTGCTTTTCTCTTGGTATGGTGGACATGAACTACCGGGCAATCATTAAACGAAGGAATCCTCGCCCTTGCCGCCGAGGACGATCTGTCCTTCGTCGGCCAGGCGGCGCACGATCTGCAGGATCTGCTTCTGCTGGCTTTCCACTTCCGACAGCCGGACCGGGCCTTTCGACTCCAGGTCTTCGCGCATCATTTCGCTGGCGCGTGCCGACATGTTCTTGAAGATCTTTTCGCGCAGCTCCTGCGACGCGCCCTTCAGGGCCACGATCAGCATCTCGGACTGCACCTCGCGCAGCAGCAGCTGGATGCCGCGGTCGTCGATGTCGATCACGTTGTCGAACACGAACATCTCGTCCATGATCTTCTGCGCCATGTCGTTGTCGTAGTTCTTGATGTTGTCCATCACCGAACTTTCCTGCTCGCCGCTCATGAAGTTGAGGATCTCGGCAGCCGTGCGCACGCCGCCCAGCGACGATTTCTTGATGTTCTCGTTACCGGACAGCAGCTTGGTCAGCACGTCGTTGAGCTCGCGCAGCGCGGCCGGCTGCACGCCGTCGAGCGTGGCGATGCGCAGCACCACGTCGTTGCGCAGACGGTCGGTGAAGTGGCTGAGGATTTCGCAGGCCTGGTCGCGCTCCAGGTGGACCAGGATGGTGGCGATGATCTGCGGGTGTTCGTTGCGGATCAGCTCGGCGACCGATTGCGAATCCATCCATTTCAGCGATTCGATACCGGACGCATCCTTGCCGCCCAGGATGCGCGAGAGCAGCACCGACGCCTTGTCGTCGCCGAGCGCCTTGGTCAGCACCTGGCGGATGTATTCGTCGGAATCGAGGCCCACGGTGGACGCGGCGGCCACCATGTCGCGGAAGTTTTCCAGCGTACTCACCACCTCTTCGTGCGGCACGTTTTTCATGGTCGCCATCGAGGCGCCGAGCTTGAGCACTTCGCGCGGGCCGAGGAATTTCATCACCTCGGCCGCCTCGCTCTCGCCCATGGCCAGCATCAGGATTGCTGCCTTTTGAAGTCCGGTATTCTCAGTCATTTGCGCCTATCCAGTCCTTGATGATGTTGGCGACGATACGCGGATCGTCGACCGCCAGTTTTTTCGCCATGGCGAGGTTTTCGCGGTACGAGCGCACGGTGTTTTCTTCCATCTTGCGCAGTTCCTCTTCGGCGATCAGCGCCTCGTCCGGGCCTTCCTCGATGACTTCTTCCGGTACTTCCGGTTCCGGTTCCGGCGTGTTGATCTCGTCGATTTTCTTGAACACGGGCCGCATCATCGGCCGCACGATGCGCAGCACGATGTACAGCAGGATCAGGGCCGTGATCAGGAATTTGGCCAGGTCCTTGGCCATCGGCAGGTTGGCCGGATCGCGCCACCAGTCGAGCGGCTTCTCGAACGGCCGATCGACGCCGTCGAACGGCGAATTGGCCACGCTGACGGCGTCGCCGCGGTCCTGGTTGTAGCCCATCGCCTGCTTGACCAGGTCGTTGATCTTGGCCATCTCTTCCGGCGTATAGGCCTTGATCGTGACCTTGCCATCCTTGTCGATGATGCGCTTGTAGTTGACCGCCACTGCCACCGTCAGCCGGCGCAGGCCGCCCATGCCGCGCGACTCGTAGCGCACGGTCTTGTCCACTTCGTAATTGGTGGTCGATTCCTTGTGGGTGGGCGTGGCGGCCGCATTGGCTGCCGGGGTGCCGGTCGGCGTGCCCGGTGCGGGCGGTACGGCGCCGGCGCCGCCGGCGATCTGGTCGAGCGGCGCAGTCGCCGTGCCGGGCGGCTGGTTCGACAGCGCGCCGGGAATGCCGCCCGGGTTGGCGGGCGCACCGCCGTTGGTTTCCGTGCTTTGCTGGCTGCGGATGGCCGAGGCGGCCGGCGGCGAGTTCGGCTTGAAGGTTTCGGCAGCCTGTTCGATCTGCGAGAAATCGACGTCGGCCGTCGCTTCGGCGCGCACATTGCCTTCGCCGACGATGGGGATGATGATCGACTCGACCTGCTTGATGATCTGCGTCTGCATGTCCTTGACATACTTGAGCTGCGTTTCATCCATGTTCTTGGCGTTCAGGCCCGATTTCTTGTTCTGGTCCGAAATCAGGTTGCCGGCCTGGTCCACCACGGTGACGTTGGCCGGCATCAGTTCCGGCACGCTCGAGGCCACCAGGTGGACGATGGCGGCCGTCTGCGACGGATCGAGCATGCGGTTCGGGTGCAGCGTCAGCAGCACGGAGGCGGTCGGCTTTTGCTGGTCGCGCACGAACACGGACGGTTTCGGCAATGCCAAGTGCACGCGCGCGTTTTCCACCGCCGCCAGCGACTGGATCGAGCGCGCCAGCTCGCCCTCGAGCGCGCGCTGGTAGTTGACCTGCTCCAGGAATTGCGAGACGCCGAGCTTCTGGTTTTCCATCAGCTCGAAGCCGACATTGCCGCCCTTGGGCAGGCCGAGCGCAGCCAGCTTCAGGCGCGCATCGTGGACTTGCTCGGTGGGCACCAGGATCGCCGTGCCGTTCTCGGAAAACTTGTGCTTGATGTTGAGCTTGTCCAGCTCGGCCGTGATGGCGCCGCCGTCGCGGTCGGTGTAATTGGAAAACAGCACGCCGTAGTCGGGCGCCTTGTTCCACAGGTACAGGCCGATCAACACCGCCACGATGGCAGCCGCCGCCCCGCCGCGCAAGACGTTGCGGCCCATCGGCGTTTGCAGGAACGGCAGGCGTTCGGCGCCGTCATCGACAGCGGCGGCGGGCTGCGTGGTGGCAGGGTCGAGTTGTTCGGCTACGGCCATGATGGTTCAATTCCGGGTACGTGGGAGGGGGGAGCGTGACGTCCATTATCACTTGACCCCCGGCAATTCAAACGCCTGAATAGCGCGCTGTTTCCGGTCCTGCTCGATCCAGGGCGCTTGCCCCGGTCTTGGTAATCTGTCAGCGCTACATAAAGGAACCGCGTCATCCAGGGCGTTCGGTATTGTAACGCCGCAGCACGCGAAAACGTGAAATTTGTTTCGTTAAAGCAACGCCAAGAGCATAACAGGAGTCGTAATGAGAACCGGTGGAATCGATAGCAGCCAGATCCAGTCCATGATCGCGCAGCTGAAGGCGCACGCCACGCGCCCGCAGCTGACCCCGCCCGTGGTGCAGACCGAAACGGTGGCCGCGCCCAAGGCGGAATTCTCGGACGCCCTGAAAACCGCGCTCGACTCGGTCAACGCTTCCCAGGTCAAGTCCAGCGAGATGGGCAAGCGCTTTGCCATGGGCGACGACAGCGTCAGTCTGTCGGACCTGATGATCACGATGCAGAAGTCGAGCATCAACTTTCAGGCGGCGATTCAGGTGCGCAACAAGCTGGTGACGGCTTATCACGACATCATGAACATGCAAGTCTAGCGGCTGCGAGTCCCCAGGAGTCGTTGCAGCGGCTTGCCGTGCTAACGCACTGTCTGCGCCGCTGCGCCTCGCCCTGRGCGCTTTCAAGCAGCTGCTGCGGCTGCGGTGTGATTCATAAGGAACTCATGGGTATTTTCGCTTTTTTCCGGGGNCGAGTCCCCAGGAGTCGTTGCAGCGGCTTGCCGTGCTAACGCACTGTCTGCGCCGCTGCGCCTCGCCCTGGGCGCTTTCAAGCAGCTGCTGCGGCTGCTACTTAGTCCCAGGACTTCRTTGCAGCGGCTTGCCGTGCTAACGCACTGTCTGCGCCGCTGCGCCTCGCCCTGAGCGCTTTCAAGCAGCCGCTGCGGCTGCGAGTCCCCAGGAGTCGTTGCAGCGGCTTGCCGTGCTARCGCACTGTCTGCGCCGCTGCGCCTCGCCCCGGGTGCTTTCAAGCAGCCGCTGCGGCTGCAACTTAGTCCCAGGACTTCGTTGCAGCGGCTTGCCGTGCTGGCGTACTGTCTGCGCCGCTGCGCCTCGCCCCGGGCGCTTTCAAGCAGCCGCTGCGGCTGCCACTTAGTCCCAGGACTTCATTGCAGCGGCTTGCCGTGCTAGCGCACTGTCTGCGCCGCTGCGCCTGGCCCTGGGCGCTTTCAAGCAGCCGCTGCGGCTGCGAGTCCCCAGGAGTCGTTGCAGCGGCTTGCCGTGCTAACGCACTGTCTGCGCCGCTGCGCCTCGCCCTGRGCGCTTTCAAGCAGCTGCTGNCGAGTCCCCAGGAGTCGTTGCAGCGGCTTGCCGTGCTAACGCACTGTCTGCGCCGCTGCGCCTCGCCCTGGGCGCTTTCAAGCAGCTGCTGCGGCTGCGGTGTGATTCATTGCCGCGCGCGCTGGTTGGACAGGACGATGTTGTCTTTTTCCAGCGCCACGCCATCAGTCACCGCCTTGATCCAGGCTGCGGTGTCGGTCACTGCCGCGAAGTTCGAGTGGAATACCACGCTGAATACGCGGTGGATCTCTTCCGCGCTGGCTTTGCCGGCGCCGTTCTCGTAGGCGAGCGATCCGCTCGCGTCTGCCAAAAACTCGACCTGCCAGCCCGCGTGCGCAGCCTGCAAGATCGTCGAGGCGTTACAGTTGTGGGTCATGTAGCCGGCTACCGTCAAGGTGTCGATCCGGTGCGCCGTGAGCCAGTCGGCAAGGTCGGTGCCGGCAAAGACGCTGGCCTGGGTCTTGTGCACGCGGTGGTCGGCCGGGCGCGCTGCGACGTCCGGGTGCAGGGCCCAGCCGGGCGAGTCGATCGCGAAGACGGGCGCGCCGGCTGGCGTGCCGTGCTGCACCACGATCACCGGCAGGCCGTGCGCGGTAGCCGTGTCCATCGCCAGCGTGATATGGGGCAGCGATGTGGCGACCGGCGGATAGGTGATCGGCAGCTTGCCGGTGAAGTACTCGTTCTGGACGTCGATCACGAGCAGGGCGCGGCGTGGGGCGGTGGGCATGGCAGGGTCTCCTGAAAAGATGATGAGCTGCGATTGTCGGTCCGCCATCGCCTGCGGGCCAGTGGCCTGAAGGCATCGATACGATACAATCGGGCCATGCCCATCATTCCTATCCAAGTCGCCGTGATCGCTTTTGACGGCATTACCCCGTTCCACCTGTCGGTGCCGTCGCTGGTGTTCGAGGCGGCGCGCGACGGCCGTTTCGCGGTACGGGTGTGTGCCGTCGAGGGCGCTTCATTGAGCACCTCGGCCGGCTTTTCGATCGTGGCCGGGCACGGCCTCGCCGCGCTCGATACGGCCGAGCTGGTGGTGATGCCTTCGTGGCATGACGATTGCCGGCCGGCGCCGGCGGTCCTGCTTGACGCGCTGCGGCGGGCGCATGGCCGCGGGGCGCGGGTGATGGGGCTGTGCCTGGGGGCGTTCGTGCTGGCCGAGGCCGGCCTATTGGATGGCAAGACCGCCACCACCCACTGGGCTTATGCAGGGCAGCTGGCGCAGCGTTTTCCCCGCGTGCAGGTCGACAGCGACGTGTTGTACGTGGACCAGGGCGACGTGCTGACAGCAGCCGGCGTTGCTGCCGGGCTCGATTGCTGCCTGCACCTGCTGCGCCAGCTGTGCGGCGCTGCGCTGGCCAATGCGGTGGCGCGCCAGCTGGTGATTGCGCCGCACCGCCAGGGCGGCCAGGCGCAGTTCATCGAACGGCCGTTGCCGGTCTCGCGCAGCGACGGCCGCTTTGCCGAGGTGCTGGCCTGGGTCGCAGCGCGGCTCGAGCAAGCCCATGGCATCGACAATCTGGCTGCCCGGGCGGCCATGAGCCGGCGCCATTTCACGCGCCACTTCCGCCAGGCGACCGGCACGTCGTTCAAGCAGTGGTTGCTGGCGCAGCGGCTGGCGCAGGCGCGGCGGCTGCTGGAGAGCAGCGACGCCGCCATCGAGCTGGTGGCGCAACAGGCGGGATTCGGATCGGCCCTGTCGCTGCGCCAGCATTTCAAGGCGACGCTGCAGTTGTCACCCTCGGCCTATCGCAAGGGCTACCGCAATTAGTTCAGGCCGGCGATGCGGGCATTGCGCTCGCGTTCGAGCTTGGTGATGTAGCGTTGAACGTACGCGAGCATGCTGCGCTGGATGTCGGAAAATTCGCAGCCGAGGCGGCGGTTGGTCTTGTTGTTGAGCAGAGTCATGTCCAGCGAGTTGCGCACCTGCAGCGACGTGGTCACGGCGCCGATCTCGGGCAGGTCGATGCGGCAGCCGGTAAACACCTTGCCGATCGCGTCGCCCAGCAGCATCTTGTTGTCGAGAATGGCAATGCCGCCGCAGCTGATGTCGGCCAGCGGGAAGCTGGTGTTGCCGCCCAATTCGTCCGGCAGCGGAATCACCACGCGCACCGGGTTGGTCACAGGCGTACTCATGCGATAAAACTCACGGCGCTGCAGCCGGATTAGGGTCGGCGGCACGCTGATGCGAAATGCCGGCTCGCCCTCGTGGGTAATGGTCTCGATGCGTTCGGCAGCAAACAGGATGCGCACCTTGTCGAGCGTGGTTTCGAACGAGAGCCGCTGGGCGCGGGCGATGCGCCGGTTCTGTTCCTCATCGATCGACGTGTCGAGCACCACGCTGTCACGCTGGTCGTCCACCTCCAGGATCGAGGTCACGCAGACATCGGTCTCGCCTTCGATCAGCATGCGGATCAGCTGGTTTTTCTGACCGATGTTGCGCAGCAGGGCGACGATCTCCTTGCGCGCTTCGATCTCGAAATCGTGCCAGTTTTCCAATTCCGCGTCCTGAAAATGAGGGTACATCGAAGGCCAGTCAAGTCAAAGTGAAGTATCGCCGGGAGGTAGGCTGAGGTCGGGAGCCGCCGGCAGCGGCTGGCCGGACTTTTGCGCAGATTCAATATAATAGAGCCACGCCAACAGTTCCGCAATCGTGCGATATAGCATGGGAGGGATTTGTTGATCGAGATCCACGTCCATGAGCAAAGAAACAAGTTCCTTCGACTCGTGGATGTGCACGCCTGCTTCGAGCGCCACGCCGATGATCTGCTCGGCCACCAGGCCACGACCCTTGGCCACCACCTTGGGCGCCGGGGCGCCTTCCTGGTAGGCCAGGGCGACGGCCTGCTGCAGCGGCTTGCGCGCGTCAGCGACCATGGTCGCCCCCGGGCGCCGCCCCGTCATCGGCTTGCGTGATCGCCAGCGACGACAGCAGCGCGCCGGCAGCTGCCATCGCCGATTCGAACCGGCCGGCGTAGGCGCGCAACGCATCGGCCGCATCGCCGGTGTCGGTATTGAGCTGCACGTGGACCTGGTCGCCCACCATGGTCACCGTGGCAGCTACCTGGCCCAGCGCCGGCAGCCGGAACCGCACGCCGCTGCGCCATACCGGGTCCTGGCCGTCGCCCTCGTGCGGCGCGTGTTGCTGGCGGCTGCCGTCGCGCTGCTCGCGCTTGACTTCCCATTGCATGGCCTGACCGGGCCACGCTTCGCCGTTCCATTGCACGCGGCCCTGCTCGTGGGTGTGCAACTGCTGGTTGACCATTTGCGCCGGCGTCAGGTCGCCGCCCGGCCCCAGGCGCGCCAGCGCTTCGCCCGACTGCTGGGCCAGCCGCTGCAACTGCTGCATCTGCTGCATTTGCGGCTCGCGCATCAGGTCGGCCAGCGGCCGCTCGCCCTTGACCCACTCGGTGACATGCGATTCGTAGAACAGCCCGCTCTTGGAAATCGTGTCGCTCAGTTTCTGGGCCAGCTTGTCGGTATCGGGCGCAGCATTGCCGAACAGGGCAGTCTTGCCGACCAGCGCCAGTTGCGCCATCTGGCCGCCGGCCGGCAGCATGGTGGCCAGCGCGCGCGCGGTCGGGCTCAGTGTCGATTGCGGCGTGGTGTGGTCCAGTCCCGGCAGGTCGGCGCTGGCGGTCAGCGGCGCCTTGCCCAGCAGGATGGCGCCCAGGCTCTGCGGCCGGGCGCCCTCGGCGCCGGCAGCGCGCCCGCCCTGGGCGGTCGCAGGATCGGCGGCCGGCCGGGCATCTGCCTTTAACGCCGACTCTGCAGCCGCCTCGGCGCCGGCGGGCAGGCCGGCCGCGACACTGCCGCGCGCATTGCCCGGCAGCGTGGCCGGCGCGCTTTGCGAGGCCAGCAGCGTCGGCTGGCCGTCGCCATCGGGATAGACGACGGTGGCGCCGGTGGTGCCGGTACCGAACTGGAAAGTAGGGCGGGGGGAGGCGCTGAGCACGGTCAGCGAGACTGCGGCGCCGGTCTTGACGTCGGCCGGCAACATCATGCGCACGTTCTGCTCGGCGACCTTGACCAGGGCGCTGCCGTCGCTGAACCGCGACTGCACGACGGCCGGCACATTCTGGCCGACCAGGCCTTGCAGCGCCTTTTGCAGCGCCACTTGGCCCTGGCGATTGTCGCCGACTGCGACGCCGCTGCCGGCGCCGTCGGACTGGCCGACCGGCCGGGTGCTGGCGTCAATGCGCGGCAACATGGCGCGCGCCTGCTTTAGACGTTGCCGTAGGCGTTAACCACACGCCGTTCGGTGCTGGTGGAACTGATCAGCTTGGACAATTGCGCCATCCACGGCATGGTGAGGTCGCGGATCTGGCGGTCGGCATTGAGCATCCGGCGGATCAGTTCGATCTTGCGTTCGCGGTCGGCGCCCGTCATCGGCGTTGCCGGTTCGGCGCGCAGCGTCTGCACGTGGGCAGCCACGCGCTGCTCGAGCGCAACCAGCGTATCCCAGTCGCTGGCGCTGGCGGCCTGCACCATCTGTTCGGTCAGTGCTGCCATGGCGGCGTAGGCGGATAAGGCTTCTTGATTCGTCATCATGGGTCAAACGCTCGCAAGATTGGTAGGTTGTGGGCGGCCGGTGACGGCAGGGGTGTCGGCAATGGCGTTCCAGGTATCACGCAAATCGATCAGCAGGCGCTGCACCTCTTCGACGATGCCGGCATCGTTCTGGATGTTGGCGGTCAGCAGGCGTCCGCTCATGTATTCGTACAGCGAATCGAGGCCTTCGGCGATCTCGCCACCGGCCTTTTTATCGAGCGCGGCGCGCAGGCCGCTGTCGATGATCAGGATGGCCTTGGACAGCGACTTTCCCTTTTCTGCAATGTTGCCACTGCGGATGGCGCCCAGGGCGCTGTTGAGGGCAACCAGCGCGCCGTCGTACAGCATGACGATCAGCTTGTGCGGGCTGGCGGCGACGACGCCGGTTTCCATGCCAACCTTGGCATAGGCATGCACGCCGGTCTGTCGAGATCCAAACATACTTTCTCTCCTTTAAATGGGCGTTATCTGTTCGCGGCCAACGCTGCCAATTGCTGCGTCAGGTAAGTCTGCGTGGAGTTCAGGCCAGCGATCATGGTATCGAGCGAGGAATACTGCTTGCGGTACCGGGCCTCGATGTCGACCAGGCGGGCCGAGAATTTATCGCGCTGCGCCGTGATGTCCTTGACGGTGTCGTTCAGTCCTTTGGTGCGGCTGGGAATGGCGCCGTTGGTACCGAGATAGCTGGTTGCCAGCGTATTGAGCTGATAGGCATACCCCTGGGAAAAACCGAACGTGCCGCGGTTGCCGATCGTATCGCCGGCAATGGTCAACTTCAGCCCATCGATCGGGGCACCAGCAGAACCGGTCAGGGTCTGGCCGTCCCCGGTGGCGGTGTAGCCGCCGATGGTGCCTTCGACATCGACGCCGTTGACCGATTTACCGCTGCCGAAAGCCACCGAGACGTCGGTGCCCGCCTCGTTGGCGACCGAGATGTTGGACTTCGAGCCATAGCGCGTGGACTCGAGCTTGAGTTTGCCGTCATCGCCGACGGTGGCCGACACGGTGGAGCCGGCCGAGGAGAAGCCGCTCACGCCATTGATGGTGGACTGCAACATCGAGGCCAGTTGGGTCGGGTTGTAGCTGCCGGCGGGAATTCTGACCGTCGCCGTACTGGTCAGCACGGACGGCGTGGTGTCGTTCAGGGTGACGGTCCACGACGTATCGGCTTCGATCACGGTTTCGGCCGGCAGCACATTGGTGCCTTGAATCACGCCCTTGCTGGCCAGCTTGGTGATATTGATCGCGTAGTCGCCTGCAGCGCTCTTGCCGGTGGAACTGACGAATTTCACGTCGGGGTCGGTACCGCGTCCCACTGCAGCGAACAGGCTGGCAATGTCGTTGTAATTATTGTCGATCGCCTTTTGCAGCTTCGCCGTATCGAGCGAGAGATTGCCGTCTTTTTGGAAGGCGATCCCCAGCTGGCCCAGGTTGGTCAGGGAACTGCCCTGCAAACCGGTAATGCTGCTCGACATCTGGCGACGGATATCGGCCTGCAGATTCCGCAGCGTGGAGTCGCCGAGCAGCGGGCCGCCGGTCTTGGTATCGGCGTTGTAGCCGCCCAGTTGCGTGAACTGCGAATTGAGGTCGTTATACGCCTTGACGAAACCGCTCACTGCGGTATTGAGCGAACTCGTGTCCTTGGTCACGCTCAGCGTGGAACTGCCGACCTTGGTAGCGCTGATGGTGACCCCGGTAATGGCGCCGGAGATCGAGGTGTTGGAACTGGTGACGTCGATACCGTTGACGGTTGCCTTGGTATCGGAGGCGGCCGCTTTCTGGCTGAGGTTTTGCGTGCCCGACGGGTCGTAGGCCAGCAGTTTGACCAGCTCACTGTCGGCCGGCTCGCCGCCAGAACCGGCAACCGAGATCTTCATGGTCGATGCTTGGCCGGTGGCAGTCGAGGTCAGGATCAGGCGGTTCGGCGTGGCGTTGGCACCCGTCGAACCATCGGAAACAATGCTGGCGGTGACGCCAAAGTTGCCCTTGTTGATCGCATCCATGATGCCGGTCAGCGAATTATTGCTGCTGTCGATGACGATATTACCGCTGGTGCGGTCGGCATCGGGCGCGAAGCTGGCGCCGAGGTAGGCACCGCCGATGCCGGCCGCAAAACCGGCGCCGGCCGGGTTGGAGCCGCCGATGTTGATCGGGCTGCCATCTGCGGAAACCAGCGAAATCGAGCCGACAGCCGTGGTGGTGGAACCGATGTTGGTGCCGCCGTTGTTGCCGATGCCGCCCTTTACCGAACCGGACACCGCTTCGGCGATGGCGACATTGCTGCCATCTGCATTGGTAAATTGCAGCGTACCATCCGCCGCCGTCCCGGTCACGGTGATATTGGCGTCGGCAAGTGCGCGCGCCACGGCGGTGTTGCCGGTCAGCGAAGCGTCGATCGACGCTGCCGTCACGCCACCGCTGGCGCCGGCAGCGATGTCTGCCTCCTGCACGGCGATTTCCACGCCCCCGACCGACAGCGAATACCGGCCGCCGCCACTGGTATCGACATTGCCGAAGCTGGTCGCGCCGCCGCTGCCGAACAGCGTGGCGCTGGTGACCGTGGGCGCCGCCTTGGCGGACACGCCGGTGGTACTGCTCTTGGCGTTGATGGCGTCGGCCAGCAGGCGTGCGCTGCGGGTCGTGCCATCGGTCGCAATGGCAGTGTTGTTGATGCTGAGCGCACCGGGCGTCAGGCCGCCGGTGCTCAGACTGGCGCCGAGCGTGGTGCCGGTCATGCCGAACGAGCCGCCGCTGACCGTTCCCAGCGAGAAATTAATGGTTGTCTTGCTGCCGAGCCCGATGGCTGCGGTGGTCGATTTGAAACCGCCCGAGGCCAGCGTCTGGGCTTGCGCGATCTGGGCGATATTGACGCGGTAACTGCCAGGCTTGGCAGTACTGAGCGCCGTGGCCGTAAAGATCGAGGTGTCGCCCGGCGCCGCCGCCATGGTCTGGAAGCTGGTCTGCGAGGTCAGGCCGGACAGGGCGGACTGGAAGGTGCCAAGGGCGCTCGACAGATTACCGAAAGCGGAAACCTGGCCCAGGAAACTGGCGGACTTCTTGTCGAATTGCGCGAGCGGCGCAGACTCCACCGCCATCAGCTTGGTGATGATGTCGTCGATCGGAAGACCTGATCCAATATTGGAGGTCGAGATAGCCACGTTACGCTCCTGTGTAAAACAATAATATAAGGCAATAACGGCAGAATCAAACCGGACTTGAGAGGGAAGAATACCCGCCAGTTCCCACTTAGCGAAAGAAAGTCGGGGCGGTGTTGCCGTTGCGGCAAAAGGGGGAAACGGCACGCAGGAATCAGCTTGCCATGCGGGAGAAAAAAACGGCGCGCACCAGGCGCGCCGTACTGCTGCGTCAGGCGATTTGTTGTATCAGCACGCCCTTGGTGGACGTCTTTTCCATTGCCTTGGCGATTTCCAGCGCCTCGGGCGTCGGAATCTGGCGCAATACTTCCTTGGTACTCTGGTCAATCACCTTGACCACGGTGCGTTTGCTGTCGCTATCGATGGAAAACTCGAGTCCTTGGGATTTGGCCTGCGGTGATTGGTTCAACTCGGAAACTGCCCGGTTGACTTCATCGAGAGAAGGCGAGCCCTTGACGGCATTGGCGGTGTCGACACTGGTGGCCGGCGAGCGCTTGGCTGCCATCGGGGCGGCGTCGGCGCCCGCGATCTGCCGTTCCATCGGGCGTCCGGTGGTGGCATAACCTATTGAGTCGATAGTCATGATGCGTCCTTATGAAAAATCCCCGGACTGACAAAGTCAGCCGGGGAGCGTGGTTAGCGCAAATTTTCTGAGCTAGCTCATCCTAAAGATTAGCCACGCAGCAGCGACAACACGCCGTTCGGCAGCGAGTTGGCCTGGGCCAGCATTGCCGTACCTGCCTGTTGCAGGATCTGGCCGCGGGTCAGGTTGGCCGTCTCTTGCGCAAAGTCGGTATCCTGAATCCGGCTACGCGATGCCGACAAGTTCTCGGTGGTCGTGTTCAGATTCGAGATCGTCGATGCGAAACGGTTCTGGATCGCACCGAGCGCTGCGCGGTTGCTGTTGATCTGGTTCAGCGCCGAGTCGATGGTTTTCAGTGCAGCGTTCGAACCTTCGACCGTGCTGACGTCGATCTTGGAAACCGATTGCAGATCGCTACCTTTGGCTGCCGACACGATGTCGGCGGTCGTCGACGACAGGGTGAAGCCGCTGTCCGACGAGAACTCCAACTGACCGCCAACCGTGGCCGAGCCGGTGCCAATAGGTGCCGGCGCGGCGGCTGCGGTGTCCGGGTTGGTGGCCGGCTTTTCCGCACCGCGCAGCGAGGCTGCAGCCAGACGGTCATCGGCAGCACCGTTGATGTTGGTGATGCTGATGTCGTTACCGTTCGCTTCGGTCAGAACCACTTCTTTCTGCTGGGTGGTCGAGTTTAGTTTGATCGAGGCCGAGATGCCGGTGGTGCCCGACTGGGCATTGATCGCCTGCGCCACGGCCGACAGGTCGTTGCCCTTGATCTTGGCCGAAATCGTTACTGCGGTCGAGTTCGGATCGTTGGCGATCGAGTTCTGGCCGCGCAGCTGGAACTGTACCGAACCGTCGGTGCCGGTGGTCAGGCCCGACAGCGTTGCCGAAGTTTTTGCCGAGGCCGTGACACCGGTGCTGCCGGACAGGGCGTTGACGTTGGCAGCGATTGCCTTTGCCGAATCCGCCAGCTTGACGTCGACGTTGGTGGTGGCGCCAGTGCCCGACTTGAACGTCATCGTTTGTGCTGCGACGTTGTTGGTCGTGGTAGCGGTGCTGGTGCTGATCTTGCCGTCGCCATAGCTGGCGCTCAGCGTGTTGTTGCCGATGTCCGATGCCTTGGCCGACTGCACGCCGACATTGATGACCTGGTTGGCGTTGGCGCCCACCTGGAATTGTGCCGAGGTCAGCGAGCCGTCCAGTACGTTCTGGCCGTTGAACTGGGTGGTGTTGGCCACGCGGTCCAGTTCTTGCGACAGCGCCGACACCTCGTTCTGGATCGACTTGCGATCCGAATCCGAGTTGGTACCGTTGGCGGACTGCACTGCCAGTTCGCGGACACGTTGCAGCAGATCGCCAGCCGTGCTCAAGCCACCCTCAGCCGTTTGAGCCATCGAAATGCCATCGTTGGCGTTACGTGCTGCTTGTTGATTACCGCGGATTTGCGACGTGAAACGCTCGGAAATTGCCAGACCAGCTGCATCGTCCTTGGCGCTGTTGATACGCGTACCGGACGACAGACGTTGCAACGAGGTAGACAGGCTGGCTTGCGAGGCGCTCAGGTTACGTTGCGAATTCAGCGATTGGATGTTGCTGTTGATGACTTGTGCCATGATGATTCTCCAGATTACTACGGTGTGGGCTAGATGCTCATTTCACTTTGGTCTGCCTCTGCGTTCCGAGACAATCAAACCGCCGTTGTAATTGTTTTCGGTTGCCGTGCGGGAAAATTTAGGGGCGGCAACAAACAATATATTTGTTCCACCCCCCTTAAGTTCGCTGGCGCGGCGCGTCTAAGCGACCGTAAAAAGAGAATCTTTATGGCAAAAAAAAATATTTTTTCGCAGGGCTAGGGGCAAAAAAAAACCCGGCGCCAGGGCCGGGTTGCTCTTTTCTTGCTGGTTTTGCCAATATTTCAGCCGCCGGTCGTTACCCCCGCAGCAGCGACAGCACGCCGTTGGGCAGCGAATTGGCCTGGGCCAGCATCGCCGTGCCCGCTTGTTGCAAGATCTGGCCGCGCGTCAGGTTCGCTGTTTCCTGGGCAAAGTCGGTATCCTGGATCCGGCTGCGCGAGGCCGACAGATTCTCGGTGGTCGTGTTCAGATTGGCAATGGTGGAAGCGAAGCGGTTCTGGATCGCCCCGAGTGCGGCCCGGTTGCTGTTGATCTGGTTGAGCGCCGAGTCGATGGTCCGCAACGCGTCGTTCGACCCCGCCACGGTGCTGACATCGATTTTCGACACCGATTGCAGGTCGCTGCCTTTCGAGGCGGTGACGATGTCTGCCGCGGTCGACGACAGCGAAAAGCCCATGTCGGAAGAAAAGTCGAGATGGCCGCCAACGGTGGCCGAACCGGCGCCGATCGCGGCCGGTGCGCTGGCTGCCGGGTCGGTGTTATTGGCAGGCTTGTCGGCACCGCGCAGCGAGGCTGCCGCGAGCAAGTCGTCGCCCGCGCCGTTAACATTGGTAATGCTGATGTCGTTGCCGGCCTTTTCTTCCAGGACCACTTCCTTGGCCTGGGTGGTCGCGTTCAATTTGACGGTCGCGGAAATGCCGGTGGTGCCGGACTGGGCGTTGATGGCCTGCGCCAGTGCCGACAAATCGTTGCCCTTGATCTTGGCCGAGATGGTGACGGCTGTGGAGTTGGGATCGTTGGCCAGTGAATTCTGGCCGCGCAACTGGAACTGCACCGAGCCATTGGCGCCCGTTGCCAGTCCCGTCAGCGTAGCGGTGGTCTTGGCCGAGGCCACCACACCGGTCGATGCCGACAGGGCGTTGACGTTGGACGCGATCAGCTTGGCCGAATCGCCGAGCCCCACGCCGACATTGGTCACCGTGCCGGAACCCGAGGTAAAGCTCAGCGTTTGCGCGGTGACATTGTTGCTGGTGGTGGCGGTCGAGGTGGAGATCTTGCCGTCGCCATAGCTGCCGCTCAGCGTGTTGTTGCCGATATCGGCTGCCTTGGCCGATTGCACGCCCACGTCGATGGTCTGGTTGGAGTTGGCACCGACCTGGAACTGCGCCGAGGTCAGCGAGCCGTCCAGCACATTCTGGCCGTTGAACTGGGTGGTATTGGCAACCCGGTCCAGCTCCTGCGACAGGGCGGAAACTTCATTCTGGATCGATGCACGGTCGGAATCGGAGTTCGTACCGTTGGCGGCCTGGACTGCCAGTTCACGGATACGTTGCAGCAAGTCGCCTGCCGTGCTTAAACCACCTTCCGCCGTCTGTGCCAGGGAAATGCCATCGTTGGCATTGCGCGCCGCTTGCTGGTTGCCGCGAATTTGCGACGTGAAGCGCTCGGAAATCGCCAGGCCGGCAGCGTCGTCCTTGGCGCTGTTGATGCGCAGGCCCGACGACAGGCGTTGCAGCGACGATGACAGGCTCGTTTGCGAGCTGCTCAGGTTACGTTGGGAATTCAGCGACTGGATGTTGCTGTTGATGATTTGTGCCATGACCATTCTCCAGACTACTACCGTGCAAGCTGGGTGCTCAGTTCACTTTGGTCTGCCTCCGCGCGACGAGGCACTCAAACCGTCGTTATTTTGTTCTACGTCAGCATGCCGCAATAATTTAGGGATGGCGAGAAATTTCTTATTCGCTAAGCTCGAGTGTCTTATTCCGCCATCACCACACGGTTCTTGCCGGTCTGCTTGGCCGTGTACATGGCCTTGTCGGCACGTTTGACGAGTTCGGTCTGCTCCTCGTTGGGACGGCGCAGCGCGACGCCGGCCGAGAACGTGATCAGGACTTTCTCGTTATCGTGCAGGAAGAAGTGCTTGGTCAGTTCGCGCTGCAGGCGGGTCATGGTGGACGCCGCCGCCTCGATCGAGGTTTCCGGCATCAGGATCAGGAATTCCTCGCCGCCGAAGCGGGCGATCACGTCCATCGAGCGCAGCGTTTCCTTGACGATTTTCACCAGGTGCTTCAAGGCGGCGTCGCCGGCGATGTGGCCGTAGGTGTCGTTGAGCTTCTTGAAATCGTCGAGGTCGAGCACGGCGATGCACAGCGGCGTGCCGCGGCGGTCCGAGCGGGCCGTTTCGCGCTCGAACACGTCGTCCAGGCCGCGCCGGTTGAGCGAACCGGTCAACTGGTCTTCGCGCACCAGTTCGCTCAAATGCTGGAGCTTGGCTTCGAGCGCGTGGATGCGGCTTTCCGCGTCCTGCACTTCCTGGCGCGCCAGCACCATCTTGTCGCGCGCTTTCAGCGCCTCGGCCTGCACCAGCCGGGTTTCCTTGAGCACGTCGTCGAGGATGGTGTTGAGTTCGGCGATATTGTCGGCCTTGCTGATCTTGTCCGAGTAGCCGCCGATCTTTTCGTGGAAGTCGCCGGTGGACGCGGCCACGGCACCGAGGCGGTCGATAAACGTCATCATCATGTTCTTGACGGTGAGCTTGACGTCCGACAGGCTGTGCTTGAGCTGGCCCTGCTTGTAGATGACTTCCTTCAGACTGCGGGTGGCGTCTTCGAGCGCGCGCACGTCGAGCGGGCCGGCGATCAGGTTTTGCACGGCTTCGATCTGGCCGCGCAGCCAGCTGTCGTCGTCGAGCAGCTCGCTGACGTTTTCCAGCAGCAGATTGAACAGGCGCAGCAGCAATTCCTGCTGTTCGCCGCTGTCGGCGCCGCGCACCTCGATCTGGAAGCACAGCTGCTTGAGGCGCAGGCCGATCTCGGTCAGCGCTTCCTCGCTGTGGGCTTCGCGCGTGGCCGCGCCCAGCGATTCGGCCTCGGCCGCCAGCGCCGGCGCGCCCGCCAGCAGCGACGCCACCGCGAACGTCAGCGTGCGGCTGAGCAGTTCGCGCAAGGCGCGGCTCTGCTCGGCCTCGGGGCCGGCAGCGCCGGCCACCCCGCCAACATTGCCGATGCCGGCCACTTCGATGCCGGGCTTCTTGCTAATAAAATGTTTTTCTACCAGTTGCGACAACATGCGCGCATAGCCGTCCCAGTCGCGCGACTTGACGGCACGGTTGAAGCGGCGGCCGAAGTCGGCCAGGTCGCCGGTACCGTCGGTCAGGCGCGTGGCAAACTGGCTCAGCACCGATTCCGGTCCCGGGTCGATGCTGGCTACCGGCGCCGCTGCGGCCGGCTCGGTGATGCCGGCGATTTCGTTGTAGATCTCGCGGTAGGCGTCGGGCGTCGGCGAGATGCGGCGCATCGCCAGGCGCTTGAAGGCTTCGCGCGCGATGTCTGCCGGGTTCTGCTCGGGGGAGGCGGGTTTGCTGGACATGGAACCTCTGTGGGCTTTTTAGTTGGTTGTAGCATGATAGGCCCATGCCGCACACCTCATTGCGCGGAGCAGGCGCGGAAATACATCTTTCCTTCCTGTATAGACTATGTACTGCTTGGCAATCAACATGGAACTAGTGGTTGTTATTTTACCCGCGCCAGCGCCCACCGTGGTTCTCCTTAATCGATCAGCTGGTTCTTGATCGCATAGTGTGTCAATTCGGCGCTGTTCTTGAGCTTCATCTTGACCAGCAGGCGGGCACGGTATTCGCTGACGGTCTTGACCGACAGCGACAGCTCCTTGGCGATCACGCCGACCGGCTTGCCCGAGGCAATCATGATCAGGGTCTGGTATTCGCGGTCCGACAGCGTGTCGTGCGGCGGCGCTTCGTGGTCTTCGCCCACGTGGTTGGCCAGCTCCTGCGCCAGTGCCGGGCTGATGTATTTCTGGCCGCCCGCGACCTGGCGGATCGCATTGACCAGTTCGCGCGGCGCGCTCTGCTTGGTCAGATAGCCGGATGCGCCGGCCTTGAGCGAACGGATCGCATACTGGTCTTCGCGGTGCATCGACAGCATCAGCACTGCCAGGTCCGGCTTTTCCTTCTTGATCTGCTTGAGTACGTCGATGCCGCTGCGGTCGGGCATGGAAATGTCGAGCAGCATGACCTGGCAACCGGACTTGCGGAACAGCTTGACCGCTTCCAGGCCGTTTTCAGCCTCGCCGGCCACGATGATGTCGCGCGTCTCGGCCAGGATTTGTTTCAGGCCCTCGCGCACGATGGCATGGTCGTCGGCAATAAAGACCTTGATGATGGCTTTTTCGCTCATGGGGTGTTCTCTATGGTGCAAGCGCTCTGTGGCGCATTGGGATGATGGCGTCGCTTATTGTAGCCCCGTCGCGGCGCCGCACGGGCTTTCGTGGCGGATCTTGATCGCCACCACAGTGCCGCCGCCCGGTGCATGGCTCAGGGTCAGCGTGCCGCCCAGTGCCCGGGTGCGCTCGGCCATGCCGCGCAGCCCGAACGAGGCCGGCTTGGCGCGATCGGCCTGGCGGATGCCGCGCCCGTCGTCGGTGATCTTCAGGCTGACGTAGTGGCGCAGCCGCGCCAGCTTGACGCTGACCCGCGACGCTTCCGCATGCTTGGCGATATTGGTCAGCGCCTCCTGGGCAATGCGGAACAGCGCGGTGGACTGGTCTTCGTCCAGGCCCATGTCGCGCTGGTTGTAGCTGAACGTGGTGTCGATGCCGGCCTGCCGGTCGAATTCGCGCACCTGCCATTCGAGCGCCGCGACCAGGCCCAGGTCGAGCAGGGCCGGGCGCAGGTCGAGCGAAATGCGGTGCACGGCGTCGATGGTGCGGTCCACCAGCGCGTCGAGGTAGTCGGTGCGTTCACGCAGGGCCGGGTCGGCGTCGTCGAGCCGCGCGGCCAGCATGGCCAGCGCCATCTTGATGGCGGTCAGGTTGCCGCCCAGCTCGTCGTGGATCTCGCGCGCGATGCGGGTGCGTTCCTGCTCCTTGACGCGGTCGGTGTGGGCGCTCAGTTCGGCCAGCCGCGCGCGCGACTGCCGCACCTCGTGCTGCTCCTGCTTGCTCGCGGTGATGTTGGTCATCATGCCATCCCAGCGCACGGCGCCGCCGGGCAGCGGATGCGGCGTGGCGCGCAGGTTGATCCACTTGACGTCTTTCCAGGCGTCGATCCAGATCCGGCCCTCCCAGTTCCAGCCCGACAGCGCACTGGCCGAGGCCTGCATGGCGTCCAGGTAGGCGCCGCGGTCCTCGGGCAGGATCAGGTCGAGAAAGTGTTCGGGCGCGGCGTGCAGCGCCGCCGGCGTCAGGCCCAGCAAGGCCTGGCAGCCGTCGCTCAGGTAGGGAAACGATACGCTGCCGTCGGCTTCGCGCACGAACTGGTACACCAGGCCGGGCGTATTGGACACGATGGCTTCGAACCGGGCGCGCATCTGCGCCAGCTCGGCGGCCAGGTCGGAGGCAACAGCGGGGATAATATCGGGTACAACACCGGGTACAACACCGGGCGGGGGCGGGAAGTCTGCGCTCATGGCATTCGCTTGTCGTGGTGGGGAGTCAGGCGCGCAGGCGGGCGCGTACCCGCTTGAGCAGGCGGCGGAAGCGCCCGCGCCAGCTGCGCGGCGCCAGCGGAGAACTGTGGCGCCAGCAGCGTAGGCGCTGCGCCAGCGCCAGCATGGTTTGCCAGGCGGCGGTAGCGTGCAGACGCGCAATCCAGCGCGCCTTGAGCGCCAGGAACCAGCCCAGCAGGCGGGCAAACCAGACGATGGTCAGCAGCACCGGGCGCGTGAGCAGGTACAGGCGCGCCACGGCAGCAGCGCCCACCACCTTGGCCAGCACGATCACGAGCAGGCCCAGCAGCGCATGGCCGTGGGCCAGCGCCCACAGCGCCAGCAGTTTGACGGGAAACAGCAGCGCGGCCGGCAACAGCAGCAGCACCAGCGCGGCGTAAGGTCCGCGCCGACAGATCCATTGCTCGAGGTGCGCGAGCGGTGGCCAGGCGGTGAGGCGGCGCATCAGTGCCGCGCCCAGGTCCCACAGCCAGTCTTCCAGCAGCAACAGCAGCGCGGCCAGGTACACGAGCGGTGCGAACAGCCAGCGGTGCAAGCGTCGGAAATAGTTCATCGGGCCTCGGGTCGGTTCTCTGGCTGCATAATACGTGAAACAAACAAAAACGTTTGCGGAAAAGCAGCGCGGTACAATACGCCGCATGAATAAAGCCTTTGTCAAAGAATCGGACGGTGACGACGACGAGGAAGCCGTCGCGCTGGCGCTGGCCATCCCGCCCGGGTCCAAGAACTATATCCGGCCCGAGGGCTACCAGCGCATCAAGGACGAATTGCTGCAGCTGATCGATGTCGACCGGCCGGAAGTCGTGCGCATCGTCCACTGGGCCGCCTCCAATGGTGACCGTTCCGAGAACGGCGACTACATCTACGGCAAAAAGCGGCTGCGCGAAATCGACCGCCGCATCCGCTTCCTGACCAAGCGCCTCGACTCGGCCGCCATCGTCGATCCCAGCGTCCACCACGGCAGCGACCAGATCTTCTTCGGCGCCACCGTCACCTACAGCGACCAGCACGGACAGGAGCGCACCATCACCATCGTCGGCATCGACGAGCTCGACCCGTTGAACGGCAAGATCAGCTGGGTGGCGCCGGTGGCACGCGCACTGACCAAGGCGCGCGAAGGGGATGTGATCACCTTCCAGGCGCCGCATGGGGTCGATGAGCTGGAAATCCTGTCGGTGAGTTACCCGGCGCCGCACTGAGCGCCAGGCTGCTTCAGCTGCGCTCGCGCAGGATGCGGTTCACTCCGGTCACGCGGCGCACATTGCGCAGCAGTCCGGCCAGGTGGACGCGGTCCTTGACCTGGATCGTGAAGCGCAGCTGGTGCAGCACGTTGTCCTTGTCCTCGTCCATGCCGACATAGGTGATGTTGGCGTCCGATTCGCCGATCTCGGCCGCTACCCGGGCCAGGATGCCTTTTTCGTTGTTGATCAACAGCTTGATGCGGCAATCGAAACGGCGGTTCATGCCGCTGCCCCACTTGACCGCGATCCAGCGGTCCGGTTCCTTGATCTTCTGGCGCTTGGCCACCGTGCAGTCGTTGGTGTGCACCAGCAAGCCCTGGTCGCGGCGCAGCTGGCCGATGATGGCGTCGCCCGGGATCGGCAGGCAGCATGGCGCCAGCTGGACCGACACGCCTTCGCTGCCGCAGATGGTGACCGGATCGAGCTCGGCGGCGCTGTTGTGGTCGATCGGCGCACTGGCCGATTCGCCGCCGCGCAGGCCGAAGATGTGGCGCGCCACCAGGGCGGCCATGCGCTTGCCGATGCCGATGTCGGCATACAGCTCGTCGAGCGAGCGGGCGCTCGATTCGTTGAGCAGGCGCTCGGTCAGGTGCTCTTCGAGCGCCGGCGCCATGCCCAGCGAGGTCAGCGCTTGCGACAGCAGCTGCTCGCCCAGCGTGATCGATTCGGGCAGATTGATGGTGCGCAGGTGGTGGCGGATCGCCGAGCGTGCCTTGCCGGTGCGCACGAACGACAGCCAGCTCGGACTCGGGCGCGAATTCGCATCGGTGACGATTTCGACGATGTCGCCGTTGCGCAGTTCGGTGCGCAGCGATACCGGCTCGTGGTTGATCATGGCCGACACCGTGTGGTCGCCGATGCCGGTATGGATCGAGTAGGCAAAATCGATCGGCGTGGCGCCACGCGGCAGGGCGATGATCTTCGACTTGGGCGTAAACACGTACACCGAATCGGGGAACAGGTCGACCTTCACGTGCTCGAGGAACTCGGCCGAGTCGCCGGTCTGCTGCTGGATGTCGAGCAGCGACTGCAGCCAGGCGTGGGTGCGCTGCTGCATGTCGGTCAGATTCGACTCGGCGTTCTTGTACAGCCAGTGCGCGGCCACGCCGGACTCGGCAGTGCGGTGCATTTCCTGGGTGCGGATCTGGAACTCGACCGGTGTGCCGTACGGGCCGATCAGCGTGGTGTGCAGCGATTGGTAGCCGTTGAGCTTGCGGATCGCGATATAGTCCTTGAACTTGCCCGGCATCGGCTTGTACAGCGAGTGCAGGGTGCCCAACGCCACGTAACAGTTGGGGAAGGTATCGACCACGACACGGAAGCCGTACACGTCGAGCACCTGCGAGAACGACAGGTGCTTGCTGCGCATCTTTTTGTAGATGCCGAACAGCGTTTTTTCGCGGCCATACACTTCCGCCTCGATGCCGGCCACGCCCAGCGTATTCTTGACCGATTCGAGGATCTTGGTCACCACTTCGCGCCGGTTGCCGCGCGCCGCCTTGACCGCCTTGGCCAGCGTACGGTAGCGCAGCGGGTACAGGTGCGAGAACGACAGGTCCTGCAGCTCGCGGTAGATATTGTTCAGCCCCAGGCGGTGCGCGATCGGTACATACACTTCCATGGTCTCGCGCGAGATGCGGGCCTTCTTGTTCGGCGCCATGACCTCCATGGTGCGCATATTGTGCAGCCGGTCCGCCAGCTTGATCAGGATGACGCGCACGTCGGACGCCATCGCCAGCAGCATCTTGCGGAAGTTTTCCGCCTGCGCTTCGATCTGGCTCTGGAACTCGATCTTGTCGAGCTTGGACAAGCCATCGACCAGGTTGGCCACGGGCGCGCCGAAGCGCTCGATCAGTTCGTCCTTCTTGACGTCCTGGTCTTCCATCACGTCGTGCAGCAGCGCCGCCATGATGGCCTGGGCGTCGAGCTTCCAGTCGGCGCAGATCTCGGCCACCGCGATCGGATGCGAGATGTACGGTTCGCCTGACTTGCGCACCTGGCCCAGGTGCATTTCGTCCGAGAAGCGGTAGGCTTCCTTGACCTTTTTCAGGTCGGCAGCCTGCATGTAGTCGGCCAGTTTTTCGGTCAGGTGGGTAACCGAGGCGACGCCGGCGGTCAGCGTGGGCGTGGCCAGGGGCGACGAGGAAATCACGGGGGGAGCTGGTGGTGGCACGGATGCTGCGATGGTGGAGGCGGTGCTATCCCCTGCGTGTGCGCCCGAAGGCGCAACCGACGCCGCACCTGACGCAGCGGCAGCCGGCGTGCTGGCCGTCTGTTTGGCCCGGGCGGGCTTGGCGTTCAGTGTCGGGTCGGCAGGGATCAGATTCATACGTATGCGTTCCGTGGGCAGGTTGGAGAGCAGCTTGCAGTGTCATCATACTACCGGACGACCGGCGGCGTTGCCGGCGTGCCGGACCGCCGCCGCGGGATCGCTCTTTGCATGCTCCATCTGCGGAACGCGGGTGCCCTTACATGGGAACCTTTTTCAACATTTCGAGACCGACTTTGCCGGCGGCGATTTCACGCAGGGCGACGACGGTAGGCTTGTCCTTGGCTTCCACTTTCGGGGTGTGACCTTGCAGCAGCTGGCGCGCGCGGTAGGTAGCAGCCAGGGTCAGCTGGAAACGGTTAGGGACGTTCTTGAGGCAATCTTCAATAGTAATGCGTGCCATGGTGTAGCTCCTAAAATCTTTATTCGGCGTGGATACCCAACTGGGCAAATAGCGAGGCGTTGCGTGCCGCTTGTTGCGCAAACCGGCAACGGGCCGCTCTGACAATCGCGGTCAGCTCGGACAGCGCGACTGCGAATTCTTCGTTGATGATAGCATACTCGAACTCGGGAGCGTGGGCGATTTCGCCCCCTGCGGCCAGCAGCCGGCGGGTGATCACATGCGGCTCGTCGGTGGCGCGTTTTTTCAGCCGTTCCTCGAGTGCGGCGATCGATGGCGGCAGGATGAAAATGCCGGTCGCCTGCGGGAATTGCTTCTTCACCTGGCGTGCACCCTGCCAGTCGATTTCGAGCAGGATATCGGTGCCGGTTTTCATCTGCTGCTCGACCATGATGCGCGAGGTGCCGTAGTAATTACCGTGCACTTCGGCCCATTCCAGGAATTCGCCGGCCTCGGCGCGCGCGACGAAATCCTCGGCAGTGGTGAACCAGTATTGTTCGCCGTGGGTCTCGCCGGGACGCGGCTGGCGCGTGGTGGTGGAAATCGACAGCTTGATCGATGGTTCCTGCGCCAGCAGGGCGTTGACCAGGGTGGACTTGCCGGCGCCGGACGGCGCAGCGACCACGAACAGGCTGCCGGCGAAAGCATTGGTTAAGCTCATGTTTTTCTTTCAGACTACGTCAAAAAGCGCCGGACCGGCGCTCAAAGACGTATTCTACCAAGAGCCATGCATGCGCTCCGATTTACAACAATCCCAGCAGGTGCTGCGCCGCTGCCGGCGCGCGCTCCTTGGCGCCGTTGATGAAATAGATGAAGACGTCGCGCGGCTTGCTGCTGTCGCGCGCGGCGCCTACCAGCGGCAGCGCTGCCGGGGTGCCGCCTTGCTGCCACTGGCCTGCCGTCTCGGCCCATTGTTTCAGCGCCGGCTTCGTGTAGCCGGTGGCACGGGCGCTCCTGGCGTTGAGCAGGCGCGCATAGACGAAGTTGCCGGTGACGTCGGCAAACGAGGGCAGGTCGGGTGCGTCGGCAAACACGGTGGCCACCTTGTGCTTGCGCGCCAGCTTCAGGTACTCCTCGCACATGAAGCTCGGATGGCGCACGTCGAGCACGTGGCGCAGCTTGCGCGTGCCGAGCTTGGCCGGCAGTAGCTTGAAAAAAGCTGCGAGGTCGTCGGGATCGAACTGCTTGGTGGGCGCCAGTTGCCATAGCAGGGGGCCGAGCTTGTCGCCCAGTTCGGCCAGGCCGCTGTGGACGAAACGTTCGACCGACTCGCCCGCTTCGGCCAGGACGCGGCGGTTGCTGGCATAGCGGCTGGCCTTGACGGAAAAGACGAAGTCGTCCGGCGTTTGCGCATGCCAGGCGGCAAAGTGCTCGGGCTTGGCGGTGCGGTAGTAGGTGCCGTTGATCTCGATGCTGGTCACCTGGCGGCTGGCATACGCCAGCGCCTTTTTGTGCGTCACGCCTGGCGGATAAAACGTCTGGCGCCAGGGCGCATACTCCCATCCGCCGATGCCCACCCGAATTGACGTCGCCATGCTGCGCTCCCCAGCCAAGTTGAGCTGCGATCATAGCGGGATTTTTACGGCCGGGCTCTTTTCCTTTTGCAAACGAACCCAATAGTGACCGTATTACTCATTGAACGGGAAAACCCATGAAAGACCTGATCGTCGTCGCCACCCTGACCGCCAAGCCCGGCCACGAAGCCGCACTGCAGGCCGCGCTGGAAAAAATCGTTGCGCCCAGCCGCGCCGAAGCGGGCTGCGCGCGCTACGAGCTGCATGCCGATATCGGCCAGGCGGGACGGTTCGTGATGCTGGAGACGTGGCGCGATCAGCAGGCGCTGACCGCGCATGAAGCCACGCCCCATTTCCAGACGCTGTTGCAGGAAGTGGCCGGCAAGGCCGAGGTGCAGGTGCTCAAGCTCGACAAGCTGCTGTAGTCGGCTGCGGTAACGCGCTTACTCGAGGTTCTGCACCTGCTCGCGCATCTGCTCGATCAGCAGTTTCAGCTCCATCGACGCGTCGGCCAGCTCCTTGACCGACGCCTTGGCGCCCAAAGTGTTGGCTTCGCGATTGAGTTCCTGCATCATGAAGTCGAGGCGCTTGCCGACCTGGCCGCCTTTTTTCAGGATGTGGCGGGTTTCGCCCAGGTGCGCCGACAGCCGGCCCAGTTCTTCGGCCACGTCGATGCGGATGCCGTACAGGATCACTTCCTGGCGGATGCGCTCGAGCGCATCCTGGCGCGACAGCGACGAATTCGATCCCTGGCAGGCCAGTCCCAGCGCATCCTGCATGCGCTCGACCGCTTTTTGCTGGAACGCCGCCACCACCTGCGGTATCAGCGGCGTGATGCGCTTGACGATCGCTTCCATCGCCTCGATGCGGGAAATGAGCATCGCTTCGAGCGCCGCCCCTTCGCGCTGCCGGCTCTGCACGAAGGCCTGCACCGTGCGCACGGTGAGTGCGGCCACGTCGGCCTGCAGCGACTCCTGGCCGATTTGCGCTTCCTCGATCACGCCGGGCCAGCGCAGCAGCTCGGCCACCGACATCGCCTGCGCGGCGGGGAAGTGCGCGCCCACCTCGGCCTGCAGGCGTTGCAGCTCGGTGAGCAGCGGCAGGTTCAGCGCCTGGGCGCCGCCGGTGGCGGCCTTGCGGCCAAAGCTCAGGCGCAGTTCGACCTTGCCGCGCGTGATGGCAGCCATGATCGCCGCGCGCAGATCGGGTTCCAGCGCGCGTAAATCGTCGTTGATTCGGAACTGAAGGTCGAGAAACCGGGAGTTGACACTCTTGATCTCGATGGTCAGTGTGCCTGCCGCACTCTCACTGGTGGCGACCGCGTAACCCGTCATGCTGGAAATGCTCAATGGATATCCCCGATTAATCTTTTACAAAACAGTCATCGATCCAGCTTCCGGCCGGTTCAGCAGGATGGGTGGCTGCGCTCCACCACGCCCCCTTTACCCTTGCCCGCTGGTCTGGAAATTGCTGGAAACTGCATTGTAAAGAAAATTACGTCCAGTGGGTTCAGTATTGTTTACCGGAACTACAGCCAGTTTCAGCCCGGTTGTGCTGGCGCACGTTGTGGTCTATGCTGCCGGACGATCAAACTGCAAGGAATTACACCATGACTTTCCAATCCCGCCCGAGCGGCCGCGCCGTCGACGCCCTGCGCACGCTGCGCCTGACCCGCGACTACACCCGGCACGCCGAAGGTTCGGTGCTGATCGAATGCGGCGACACCAAGGTGATCTGTACTGCCAGCATCGAGGACAAGGTGCCGGGTTTCCTGAAAGGCAAGGGGCAGGGCTGGATGACGGCCGAATACGGCATGCTGCCGCGTTCCACCCACACCCGCATGGACCGCGAGGCGGCGCGCGGTAAGCAGTCGGGCCGCACCCAGGAAATCCAGCGCCTGATCGGCCGCTCGCTGCGCGCTGCCTTCGACCTCGAGGCCTTCGGCGAACGCACGCTCCACCTCGACTGCGACGTGATCCAGGCCGACGGCGGCACCCGCACGGCGTCGATCACCGGCGCCATGGTGGCCGCCTACGATGCGTTTGCCAAGCTGGTGGCGCGCGGCGCGGTGCCGGCCATCCCGCTGAAAAACTTCGTGGCCGCCATTTCGGTCGGCGTGTACCAGGGTATGCCGGTGCTCGACCTCGACTACCTCGAAGACTCGAGCTGCGATACCGACATGAACGTGGTCATGAACGACGCCGGTCATTTCATCGAGGTGCAGGGCACGGCCGAAGGCGCGGCCTTCGACCGCGACGGCATGAACCGCCTGCTCGACCTGGCCCAAGCCGGCATTGCCGACCTGATCGTGCTGCAAAAACAGGCGCTGGGCCTGGCCTGAGGTTCGCTTTCCTGCAAACGGTTTACAATGGCGGCTTCCCGTATCCGAAGCTGCCATCGCCATGACCCAACGCCTGATCCTCGCCTCCAATAACGCCGGCAAACTCAAGGAATTCAACCAGCTGCTTGCCACCGTCGGCTACTCGGTCCACGCCCAGGGCGAGTACGACGTGCCGGAGGCGGACGAGCCGTTCCACACCTTCGTGGAGAACGCGCTGCAAAAGGCCCGCCACGCGGCGCGCATCACCGGCCTGCCGGCGCTGGCCGACGACTCCGGCGTGTGCATCAACGCGTTCGGCGGCGCGCCCGGCGTGCATTCTGCGCGCTTTGCCGGCGAACCGAAATCGGACGCCCGCAACAACGCCAAGATGGTGGCCGACCTGGCCGGCCACGCCGACCGCTCGGCCTATTATTACTGCGTGCTGGTGTTCGTGCGCCATGCCGACGACCCGCAGCCGATCATCGCCGACGGTATGTGGCATGGCGAAATGCTCGACGCACCGCGCGGCAGCGGCGGCTTCGGCTACGATCCGTACTTCTACGTCCCGGCACTGGGCAAGTGCGCGGCCGAACTCACGTCCGATGAGAAGAACGCGCTGTCGCACCGCGGCCAGGCCCTGCGCGCGCTGGTCGAGAAGCTGAAATGATCCCGATTAAGATCGTCGGCGCCGCTGGCAAGGCCACCAGCACGCCAGCCGCGCCGGTCGACCTCGGCGACGCGGCCGGTGTCGCCCTCAAGTACCTGAAAAGCGGTGCACTGAACCTGACCGCGCTGCCGCCGCTGTCGCTCTACATCCATTTTCCGTGGTGCGTGCGCAAGTGCCCGTATTGCGATTTCAATTCGCACGAGGCGAAGGACGGCGGCGCCTTCCCCGAACAGGAATACCTCGATGCGCTGCGGCTGGACCTGGAAATGGCGCTGCCGCTGATCTGGGGCAGGAAGATTTACACGATCTTCATCGGTGGCGGCACGCCAAGCCTGATGTCGGCCGCCGGCCTGGACCGGCTGCTGTCGGACGTGCGCACGCTGCTGCCGCTCGACAGCGATACCGAGATCACGATGGAAGCCAATCCCGGCACCTTCGAGGCCGAGAAATTCCGCAGCTACCGCGCCAGCGGCGTCAACCGCCTGTCGATCGGCATCCAGAGTTTCAATGCCCGCCACCTGCAGGCGCTGGGCCGCATCCACGACGACGGCGAAGCCAGGCGCGCGGTGGAGATCGCGCGCGACCATTTCGACAATTTCAACCTCGACCTGATGTACGCACTGCCGTCGCAGACGCTGGCCGAAGCGCGCCAGGACCTCGACACCGCGCTGGCGTTCGCGCCGCCGCACTTGTCGCTGTACCATCTGACGATGGAGCCCAACACGCTGTTTGCCAAGTATCCGCCGGCCTTGCCCGACGACGACGCCAGCGCCGACATGCAGGACATGATTGCCGACGTCATGGCTGCCAACGGCTACCAGCACTACGAAGTGTCGGCGTACGCGAAAGAGAGCCGGCGCGCGCGCCACAACCTCAATTACTGGGAATTCGGCGACTACCTCGGTATCGGCGCCGGCGCCCATTCCAAGCTGTCGTTCCCGCACCGGGTGCTGCGCCAGGCGCGCTACAAGCAGCCGCGCGCATACATGGACCAGGTCAGGCTCGGTGCGCCGGTGCAGGACGAGCATGAAATTTCACGCGAGGACATGGGTTTCGAGTTCATGCTCAACACCTTGCGCCTGCGCGGCGGCTTCGACCCCAACCTGTTTGCCGAGCGCACCGGCATGAGCATCAATGCGATTGAAAAAACCCTGAATGCGGCGGAGGCCAAGGGACTGATTTACCGCGATTACCAGGTAATCCGGCCGACCGAGCTGGGGCAGCGTTTCCTCAACGATCTGCAGCAGATGTTTCTGGCGGCGTGAGGCGGGCGTCACCCTTGCAGCCGTCGGCGCGCAGCGGGATGCTGATGGCGCGATGGCTGCGCGAGGAAACTGGATCCGCGCTTGCGCGGCGGTCCGCCGGTACAAAGGTGACGGACCTGCGCTCGCTGCTTAAAATTCTTCCCAGTCGCTATCGCTGCCGACGGTGGCCGGCTTGCGCGACGCCGTAGCCGGCTTCGGCTCGGCGGCCGGCGGTATCGGCGACGTGATTGTCGACTTCATGGTCAACCTGCTGGCCGGCTTGCTGGCCGGCCCGTGTGCTGGCCTGTGTGCCGACGCCGTTGCCGACGCGGTTGCCAACTGAGAGGCCGGCGCCGGACGGTGCGCCGCCGGCGTTACCACCGCGCCGGGTTCCAGCCGGAACGATGCCGCCACCTCGGCCAGGCGCTCGGCCTGTTCCTGCATGCTCGACGCCGCTGCCGCCGCTTCCTCCACCAGCGCCGCGTTCTGCTGCGTCACCTGGTCCATCTGCGTGATGGCCGAGTTCACCTGATCGATGCCGATGCTCTGCTCGCTGGACGCCGAGCTGATCTCGCCCATGATGTCGGTGACGCGGCGCACGCTGGCCACCACTTCGTCCATGGTGGTGCCGGCATCCTGCACCAGCCTGGCGCCGATGTCGACCTGCTCCACCGAATTGCCGATCAGTTCCTTGATTTCCTTGGCCGCGCCGGCCGAGCGCTGCGCCAGGTTGCGCACTTCCGAAGCGACTACGGCGAAGCCGCGTCCCTGTTCGCCCGCGCGCGCCGCTTCCACTGCCGCATTGAGCGCCAGGATATTGGTCTGGAACGCGATGCCGTCGATCACGGAAATGATGTCGTAGATCTTGCGCGAGGCATCGTTGATGCTGCCCATGGTATCGACCACCTGGCTGACGATGGCGCCGCCTTTTTCAGCCACGTCCGACGCCGTTTTGACCAGCTGGTTGGCCTGGCGTGCATTGTCGGCATTCTGGCGCACGGTGGAGGTCAGTTCCTCCATCGACGACGCGGTTTCCTCGAGCGAGCTGGCCTGCTCCTCGGTGCGCTGCGACAGGTCCAGGTTGCCGGCGGCGATCTCCTGCGAAGCGCTGGCGATCGTGCGGGTGCCGGTCTGCACCTGGCTGACCACGTTGCGCAGCGCATCGTTCATGCCCTTCAATGCCGTCATCAGTTCGCCGATTTCCGAGCGCTGGACCGACGCGTCGAAGCGGGTGGTGAGGTCGCCCCTGGCCACGGTGGCGGCAATGTCGACGGCCGACTTGAGCGGCGCCGTGATCGACCTGGTAATGATCCACGCTGCCGCCGAGCCGATGGTGACCATCAGTACCGTCAGCAGCAACAGCAAGCCGTTGGCGCGGACGTTGGCGGCGTCGATGGCGCGGGCGGTGTCGTCGATCGCCTTGCGCTGGTACGTCAGCAGCCCCTCGACCGCGATCGTGTAGGCCTTGGCGGCCGGCGTGAATTCATCGTTGAAGATTTTTTCGGCGGCAGCCGCGTCGCCGGCCTTGCGTGCATTGCCGACCGCCGTTTTCAGGTTCTGGTAATTGGTGCGCAAGACCACGATCCGGTCGAACATGGCGCGTTCCTCGTCGCTGGCCACCAGCTCCTTGACCTTGCCCATCAGTTCGGCCCCGCGCTTGCTGCTGGCGGCGATCACGTCGGCGAAGACGGTCGGCAGCGCGGTGTCCGAGCTGCGGGCGATGAGCTCGGTGCGGGCGATGGCCGAATACATCAGTACGTACCAGTCGGAGACCAGCCGCTCCTTGGCCAGCGGCTTTTCCATCATGTCGCGGGTGGCGGCTGCCTGTTGGCGGGCATTGAGCAGGCCGACCGTGGTGGCGACCAGTGCCAGTAAAAGAACGATGCCGAAAGCAGCGGCCAGACGCGTGCCGATGCGCGTGTGCGTAAGAAACTTCATGGTGTGATCCCTGTTGTGTGTGATGCTGGCTAGCAGGGCTCAAGTATGCCTGTGGGAAACATGGCAGTCACTGATAATCGGATTCCATTGTTGCTTATTGGTAACAATGTGATTTACTTACAGTGGCAATGTTGCGTTCAGGTCCGGTTTCTCGCACCAGCGGGCAAAGGCCTCGGCCAGCCGTTCGCTTTCGCCGATCGCGTGCAGCCAGTGACGGATGCGGGTGTCGTGATGCTGGCCATAGACCGTGAAGTCCTTGCGGTCCGGCAGTTTGCCGTTGGGCAGGCCGGCAACGAAGTCGGGCGAGGGCGACACCAGGATCATATTATCCAGCGCCGCACCGCGGGCCCGGCGCCAGGGCATGGACTTGTCGAGCCAGCCAGGCACGAGGTGGTCGCTGAAGTGCGGATACAGCACCAGGCCGGGGTCGCGCTGGTAGGGCAGGTGCAGGTGGTAGTCGATCAGGCCGCCATCCCAGTGCGGCCCCGGCGGTGCGCCGGCGATACCGGTCACCGCTTCGAGCACGAGCGGAATCGAACCCGACGCCTGCAGGGCGTCGCGTAGGTTGGCGTGGCCGAGTGCCACGAAATGACCGGCGAACGCATCGAACGGCTGGCGCAGCCAGTGCGCATCGTCGTGCGGGTGATGAAACACCACGCGCTCCATCGATGCGGCCAGCCTGCTGCGCGCCATGGCGTTGCCGGCAGCAGCGAGCAGGAAGCCCGTCGTCTCGCGCCAGCGCACGCCGTTGCTGCGCCCCAGCGCCCCGGTACCGCGTACGGTCAGCACATTCAGGTGATGGTGCGGATGGCCGAGGATTTCGCCAGCGCGGCCATCGAGCAGTTCGTCCAGCAGCTGGCCGATGTTCTGGCTGATATAGGCGGGCGTGACCTTGGCCGGGTAGCGCTGATGCGCATACAGGTGCGCCAGCCGCCGGTGTCCGGCCACCGGGTCATCGAACGCCGAGGCGGCCATGCGCCAGGCGCCGATCGACGCCCCGACCAGCTTGCGCGGTCGCGGCGCCTGCTGGAGAAAACTGCCGAACAGCCACAGATCGAGGCCATTGAGGATCAGCCCCTTGGGCCCACCGGCCGCCGCCGGCACCACGGCCACATCGGCAGCGCGCACCCCCTCGCGCGCAATCCGCTCCCGCGCCGCCTGGCCCAGCCGTATCGTGATTGGAGACATCAACATTTACCGCCTGTTTCGGATCTGACCCCAATGCCGTTAAGTTAAGGTCTTCATCTCCGTCGTACCCGCGAAGGCGGGTACCCAAGTTCTGCGAGATGCGTCGACGTGTCAGCCCAATTGGGTCCCCGTCTGCGCAGGGACGACGTTTTCATGCTAACAAAATTAATACTTTTCGCTTAACTCACGGCATTGGGATCGGACCCCGAAGTGTGAGAAGTGTCAGCGCATGCCGGAAATGATTTGCTTGAGCTTGCCCGTGTCGGCGCAGAAGGCGCGGATGCCTTCGGACAGCTTTTCGGTGGCCATCTGGTCTTCGTTGAGTTGGAAGCGGAATTTCTTTTCGTCCAGGCTCATCTTCATCGCCGCAGCGGCCGGGGCGCTTTCCTGGCTCAGCTTGCGCTCGACCGTGCCTTCGGTGTCGGCCAGCTGCTGAAGCAGGTCGGGGCTGATGGTGAGCAGGTCGCAGCCGGCCAGTTCCAGGATCTGGCCCGTGTTGCGGAAGCTGGCGCCCATCACCTCGGTGCGGTAGCCGAACTTGCGGTAGTAGTTGTAGATGCGCTTGACCGATTGCACGCCGGGATCGTCGGCCGGCGCGTACTCGATGCCGGTCGACTTCTTGTACCAGTCGTAGATGCGGCCGACGAAGGGCGAGATCAGCTGGGCGCCCGCTTCGGCGCAGGCGATCGCCTGGCCCAGCGAGAACAGCAGCGTCATATTGCAGTGGATGCCTTCCTTTTCCAGGACCTGGGCGGCGCGGATGCCTTCCCAGGTGCTGGCCATCTTGATCAGCACGCGCTCGCGCTCGATGCCGGCGGCCTCGTACAGCTTGATCAGTTCGCGGCCCTTGGCAATCGAGCCCTCGGTATCGAACGACAGGCTGGCGTCGATTTCGGTCGAGACGCGGCCCGGGATCACGCGCAGGATCTGCTTGCCGAAGGCGACCAGCAGGTGGTCGATGGTGTCGCTGGTGGAGCGGTCGAGATTGTCGCGCACGGCTTTTTCCAGCAGCGGCTTGTACTCGTCCTTTTGCACCGCTTTCAGGATCAGCGACGGGTTGGTGGTGGCGTCGCGCGGCGTGTAGGCCTGGATGGACTGGAAATCCCCGGTGTCGGCGACCACGGTGGTAAATTGCTTGAGTTGTTCGAGTTGGTTCATGGCGCTGCCCGAGTGAGTGATTGCTTCATTGTACTCAAGCATGGACAAAGCGGAAAGATAACACCGTACAACAACAACCTATTTGTGCGCGGCGATCAGGCGGGCGATCTCGGCGAGCAACGGTTCGAACGGCACCGGCTTGCGGAAGAAGGCATCGTAGGGCAGCACGTCGCCGCGGCGCAGCAGGCCGGCGCTGGTCAGGATGAACGGTATGTGCCGCAGCGCAGGGTCGTCGCGCCACTGGCGGCACAGCTGGGCGCCATCCATCACCGGCATCATGTAGTCGGAAATCACGATGCCGGGCCGCTCGACGGCAGCCACCGCCAGCGCTTCCTCGCCATTGCCGGCCGTGCACACGCGGTAGCCGCGGTACTCGAACAACATGGTATAGGCCGACAGGACGTCGAATTCGTCGTCCACCACCAGGATCAGCTTGCCGTCCTGGTGGGTATCGGGATGGAGGGGGAAGTCACTCATGGCATCTCTTCTATAGCGGCGGCGTCGGGTGGACCGGCCCCGACACCGCTTCTTCGATGCTCATGCCCTGATCGGAAATGAGCAGGATGTGGTTGGCGGCGTCGTAGCCGTTTTCGCGCAGCTTGAGCACGCCGATCTGGCGGCGGTTGATGCCGTTCACGTCCACGTAGCGCAGCAGGATGATGTTTTCGAACAGCATCGATGCGGCGATCTCGCCATCGCCGGGGCTCTGTCCGAAATACGCGAGCTCCTGGGTGAAGAAGGTGGTGACGTTGCGGCAGCGCAGCTCGTTGACGAAGGCCGACAGGAACGAGCGCGAACGCCCCGGGTGCATGACGATCTCGCGCATGCCGTCGATGCCATCCATCAGCAGGCGCGAGACCTGGCGCGCCTCGACATTGCGCAGCACCGTGTGGGCCAGGCTGTCGACCAGGATTTCGAGCGGCGGATGCCAGATCACCTGCAAGGCGCCGCTCTCGTAATAGCTGCGGAAGTCCAGGCCCACGCTGCGCGCCTTTTCCAGCAGCGCTTCGGGCGACTCGTAAAAGCCGACCACCAGGCACGGTTCGCCGCGCTTCAGGCCTTCGTAGATGAAATGCATGCCCATCAGGGTCTTGCCCACGCCCGGGTTGCCAAGCAGCGCCGTGGTGGAGCCCCGCGTGACGCCGCCGTGCGTGAGGCGGTCCCAGCCTTCGATACCGAAACCGAGGCGCTGGCGCGAAACGCCGGGCGTGGCGCCGCTGGCGGTGCTCACCGCCTCCAGGCGCGGATAGATGGCGACACCGTCGGCGCCCACCTCGAACACGTGGCGGCCCAGCAGGTGCTTGCTGCCGCGCAGCTTGAACACCTTGATCTCGCGGATCAGGTTGAGACCGTGCTCATACTGGCTCAGTTCGATCAAGCCATCGACCAGCGTATTCTCCGAGTCCGCCACGTTGCCTTCCGTGGGCGAGAGCAGGAAGGTCGTGCAGCGCATGGTCGAGACCAGCGAATTGAGCGACAGCATGAACTCGGACAGCGCCACGTCCGATGGCTTGGCTTCGCGCACGGTGCGAAAGCCGTCGATGATCATGATGTCGGGGCGCTGCTCGGCCAGCGTGCTGGCAATCGACTTCAGTAACTGCCGCAGGCCGCCCTTGAGCAGCTCGGGGTAGGCGCCGAGAAAGACGATGCGGTCGCCCACCAGCTGCTCGTCGAAGAACGAGAAGCTGCTCAGGTGGTTGAGCATCTTGCCGTGGGTTTCCGCGATCAGGGTCAGCACCAGCACCTTCTTGCCCTGGTGCGCGTGGTGGTAGCCGATCTGGCAGGCCAGCGTGGTCTTGCCGCTGCCGGCCAGGCCCTGCAGCAGGTACAGGCTGTGCGCGGGAAAGCCGCCGCCCAGAATCTGGTCGAACCCCGGCACACCGGTTTGCAACAGCGGAATGCGGGCCGATAAGACGGTATCGGAGGAAGGGTTGGCGAAAGAAAAGTTGGTCATGTCCACTCTCACGGGCACTACATGCCACGCGTGAAATTAACCATTGTGCAAACTTGCATATGGAGAATTATTCACACTGTAGCATAAGGGAAGTATAGAAGTACTCTGGCGTCGGCCATGTGCGACAACACACCGACGCACAAGGCCGGTGCAAGGTTGTCAAATTATGACATCAACCGATGAAGGAGTCGAATTGCAAGTCGAATTCCTGCAGGGCTTTCTGGGCGTTCTGCATTTTTTTGCGGAAATCCGGACCGCGTTGCAGGGCCAGTCCCACCGCCAGCACATCGATCACCACCAGGTAAGCCAGGCGCGCCGAGATCGGCGTGTACGGGTCGGTATTGAAGATCAGGTCGATCGGAATCAGCACCGTGGCCAGGTCGGCCAGCGGCGTGCCCGACGGCGCCAGCGCAATGACGTCGGCGCCGCCGCGGCGCGCCAGTTTCACCGAGCGCACCAGCGACGGGCTGTTGCCGCGCTGCGAGATGGCCACCACGGCGTCGCCCGCGCGCAGCAGGGCGGCGGCAATGCTGTGGATGTGCGGATCGGCATAGGCGACGGTCGGCACGCCCGAGCGGAAAAACTTGTGCTGGGCGTCGGCAGCAACGATGCCGGACGTGCCCTGGCCATAGAACTCGATCTTGTTGGCCTTGGACAGGATGTCGAGCGCCTGCTGGATGGCGTCGGGGTCGAGGTTGTTGCGCAGGTCGAGCAGGGTGTTGATCGAGCGGCTGCAGATCTTGTTGACCAGGTCCGACGCCAGGTCGTCCTGGGTCGGCTGCTCGTTCAGGCCGGGCAGGGCCAGCGCCAGGCCTTGCGCCAGCTTGAGCTTGAACTCGTGCCAGCCGTCGTAGCCGAGCGTGCGGCAAAAGCGCACCACGGTCGGCTCGGACACCTGCGCGCTCTTGGCCAGCGCCGTGATGTTCTGGCTGACGGTCTGGCCAGGATGGTCGAGCACGGCCAGCGCGACCTTGCGCTCCGACTTGGAGAGCGAGTCGAGCTGGGTGCGGATCGAGTCGAGCAGCATGCGGGACGTGGTCCGCTCAGTCTTCGGGCAGCGCTTCTTCGCGCCACTGCAAGCCTTCGCGGCTGATCAGTGCCGACGAGGCGGCCGGGCCCCAGGTGCCGGCCGAGTACGGCACCGGATAGCTGTCGTCCGATTCCCAGTGGTCGAGGATCGGTTCGACCCATTCCCAGGCCGCTTCCAGCTCGTCGCCGCGCATGAACAGCGTCAGCTGGCCGCGCAACACGTCGAGCAGCAGACGCTCGTACGCTTCCATGCGCGGCGACTTGAACTGCTCGCGGAAGTCGAGTTCGAGTTCGGCCTGCTTCAGGCGCATGCCGTCGCCCGGAGTCTTGGCCATCAGGTTCATGCGCAAGCCTTCGTCCGGCTGCAGCCGGATCACCAGCGAGTTGGGCTGGAAGCTATTGGTCGGCTGGGCGAAGATCGAGTGCGGGATCTGCTTGAAGCGCACGACGATCTCGGCCAGGCTGTCGGCCATGCGCTTGCCTGTGCGCAGGTAGAACGGCACGCCGGCCCAGCGCCAGGTGTCGATCTCGGCTTTCATGGCAACGAAGGTTTCGGTGCGCGAATGTTCCGGTGCGTCGGGTTCGTCGCGGTAGCTCGGCACGGCCTTGCCGTCGACATGGCCGGCGCGGTACTGGCCGCGCACGATGTTTTGCGCCAGCGTGGTCGGCGTGAATTTTTTCAGCGAGCGCAGCACCTGCAGCTTGGCATCGCGCACGGCGTCCGGCGCGATCGAGGTCGGCGGTTCCATGGCCACGATGCACAGCAGCTGCAGCAGGTGGTTTTGCAGCATGTCGCGCAGCGCACCCGAGGTGTCGTAGTACCCCATGCGGTTGCCCACGCCCAGCTTTTCAGCGATGGTGATCTGCACGTCGGAGATCCATTCGCGGCGCCACAGCGGTTCGAACAGGATGTTGCCGAAGCGCAGGGCCAGCAGGTTCTGCACGGTTTCCTTGCCCAGGTAGTGGTCGATGCGGTAGATCTGCGATTCCTCGAACACCTTGCCCACTTCGGCATTGATCTGCTTGGCCGAAGCCAGGTCGCGGCCCAGCGGCTTTTCCAGCACCACGCGCGAGCTCGGCGTGACCAGGCCGTTTTCCTTGAGGTTGTCGCAGATCTGCGCGAAGATCGCCGGCGGCGTGGCCAGATAATAGACGCGGGTGAGGGCGCTGTCCTGGCGCAGCGCCTCGACCAGCGGGCCGTAGCTGCGGCTGTCGGTGGCATTGAGCGACACGTACACGATGCGCGCGGTAAAGCGCGCCCAGATGGCCGGCACCACCGCCGGCGACTTGATCAGCGGACGCGACGTGGTTTCTACCGTGTGCAGGAACTCTTCCTGGCTGGCCTCGGCCCGGCCCACGCAGATGATGCGGGCGGTAGGGGGCAGGTCGTTGGCGACGTCGCGCGCATACATGGCGGGCAGCAATTTGCGCATCGACAGGTCGCCGCTGCCGCCGAACAGAACCAGGTCAAAATCGGTAAGAGCCATAGTGAGATCTGAGGTAAAAAAGCGTGAGGGTTGATGTGTAAATTTACTACGCTGAAATGCAAAAGGCAAGAAACTTTACTACATTCGGCCGGCAGTTGCCCGTGTTACGCACGGTAGGCCGGTTCCGGCCGTCCGGCCACGTCCACCTGCAGGGCCAGCAGCTTGCCGCTGAACGGGTATTGTGCCAGTTCTTCGGCCGGCCGGGCGCCGGCGCTGGTCACGTACAGCGTGCGCAGGTTGGGGCCGCCGAACGCGACCATGGTCGGGCAGCGCACCGGCAGCGCGAGCTCGGCCAGCACCTCGCCCTGTGGCGAGAGCTTGACCAGCCGGGCGCCCTCGAACAGCGCGCTCCAGTAGTTGCCTTCGCTGTCGACGGCGCCGCCGTCCGGGCGGCCGCCGTAATTGCTGGCCTTGTCGGCCGAGAACTGCCGGAACACCCGTTCCTCGCCCACGGTGCCGCTCGCCACATCGTAGTCGAAGCGGCGCAGCAGGTGGGCGCTGGTATCGGCGTGGTACATGGTGCGCTGGTCGGGGCTGAAGGCGAGGCCGTTGGAATTGGTCATGCCGCCGGCCCAGGCGCGGCGCAGCCGGCCTTTTTCCAGCACATACATCTCGGCGGCCGGCCGGTCGCGCGGCTCGTAGATGGTGCCGATCCAGTAGCGGCCGGCGCCATCGACCTTGCCGTCGTTGAAGCGGGTGATGGCCGTGTCGTAGGGGGCGGGGGCAATCATGGTGGTGCGCACTTCGGCGGTACGGACGTCGGTGGCGCTTGATGCCGTGCTGGCTGTATCGAGGTGCAGCACGCCCTTGCGGGTGGCAACGATCAGGCCTTTGCGGTCGGCAATCGCCAAGCTGGCCGGCTCGCTCTCGAGCAGCCATTCATGATGCGCGCCGCTGGCGGGGTCGAGCCGGTGCACGGTGCGCGCCGGAATATCGACCCAGTACAGCACCTGTTCATCGGCATGCCACAGCGGCGATTCGCCGGTTTGCATGACGGCGTCGTAGGCGACTTGAATGATGGGCGTATTTTCCATTTTTCGTTATCCTCAAGTCCGTCATCCCCGCGCACGCGGGGATCCATAGGACGACTGTGCATAGTTTGCCTGGACAATGTCGTTGACGATCATATGAATCCTCGCGTGCGCGAGAATGACGGACCGGGTGCCTGCGGTCACAGGTGCTGCGCCGCTTTCGCCATGGCGATCAGGCCGTTGGTCGAGCTGTCGTGGCGCGCCGGCTGGACCTCGCCCTGCAGTTCGGCCTGGATATGCTTCGCCAGCACCTTGCCCAGCTCCACGCCCCACTGGTCGAAGCTGTTGACGTCCCAGATCACGCCCTGCACGAAGGTCTTGTGCTCGTACAGCGCGATCAGGGCGCCCAGCGTGCGTGGCGTCAGCTGATCCATCAGGATGGTATTCGACGGCCGGTTGCCGGGGAAGGTCTTGTGCGGCACCAGTTCCTCGATCTCGGTCGCGGACAATTGTTGCGCGGCCAGGTCGGCGCGCACTTCGTCGCCGGTCTTGCCGGTCATGAAGGCTTCCGACTGGGCGAAGCAGTTGGCCAGCAGCGCGTCGTGGTGGCCGGCCAGGTCGTGGGTGGCGCGCAGCGCGGCGATGAAGTCGATCGGCGTGATGTCGGTACCCTGGTGCAGCAGCTGGAAGTACGCGTGCTGGGCATTGGTGCCGCATTCGCCCCACACCACCGGGCAGGTGGCCGTATCGATCGCCGCGCCGCCGCGCGTGACGCGCTTGCCATTGCTTTCCATGTCGAGCTGCTGCAGGTAGGCCGGAAAGCGGTTCAGATCCTGGTGGTACGGCGCGATCGACAGCGAACCGGCATCGAGGAACTCGCGGTTCCAGAAACCGATCATGGCCAGCAGCACCGGCATGTTCTGTTCCAGCGGCGCTTCGCGGAAGTGCTCGTCCATGGCGTGGGCGCCAGCCAGGAAATCGCTGAAGTAGCCGAAACCGACTGCCAGCGCCACCGACAGGCCGATCGCCGACCACACCGAATACCGGCCGCCGACCCAGTCCCAGAACGGGAACATATTGGCCGGGTCGATGCCGAACGCCTGCACCGCTTGCAGATTGGTGGAGACGGCCACGAAGTGGCGCGCCAGGTCGGCCTCGCCGGCCGACTGCAGGAACCAGTTGCGCGCCGTATTCGCGTTAAGCATGGTCTCGGCCGTGGTGAAGGTCTTCGAGGCGATGATGAACAGCGTGGTATCCGGGTTGACCCGGGCCAGCGCGGCGTCCATGTCGTGACCATCGACATTGGAGACGAAATGCATGGTCAGGCGCGGATGGGCGAACGAGCGCAGCGCCAGCACCGCCATCTTCGGACCCAGGTCCGAGCCGCCGATGCCGATGTTGACGATGTCGGTGATCGGCTTGCCGCTGTAGCCGAGCCAGGCGCCGCTGCGCACCTTGTCGGTGAAGTCGCGCATCTGGTCGAGCACGGCGTGCACGTCGGGCACCACGTCGCGGCCGTCGACCACCAGGCTTTTTCCGCGCGGCAAACGCAGCGCCGTATGCAGCACGGCACGATGTTCGGTAAGATTGATTTTGTCACCACGCAGCATGGCGTCGCGCTGCGCTTCCACGCCGCGTTCGCGCGCCAGTTCCACCAGCCGGGCGACGGTGTCGGCGTCGAGGCGGTTCTTGGAATAATCGAGGAACAGGCCGGCAGCATCGACCGTCAGTTGCGGGAAGCGCTGGGCATTGTCGGCAAACAGCTGGCGCATCTGCCACTGGCGGGCGTCAACGGCGTGGGCTGCAAGGGCTTGGTAGCTGGCGGTCGAGGTAAGGGCAGGTTGGCGCATAGTGTTGGGCGTCGATTGGAAGAAAGAATAAGATGGCTGAATAATACAGGAAAAAGCGGTAAATTCACTACGGTTCTGTTGAGATTATGGAATTTTCTCGCGGCGAAAAGCAGGCTTTCTTGCGTAGTAATCAGCTAGCCGATTTCATTGAAATAGCCAGCCAGCCCTGTGGATATCGCGAAGTCGACACGAAAAATCGATGGCTGCGCCGTTTTGTAGTAAAATTTCATAATTAACCGCATCAGTTCGCCGAATTAGTCACCGCGAAGTTCATCGATAAGGAATCACCATGGCCTTGCATCCCGTACTGAAATCCGTCACCGAGCGCATCATTTCACGTAGCAAACCGTCGCGCGGGGCTTATCTCGCGCACCTCGACGCTGCGCGCGTGAAGGGCGTGCAGCGCGGCACGCTGGCGTGTACCAACCTGGCGCACGGATTTGCCGCCTTTCCGGCCAACGACAAGCTCGCCCTGAAGGAGCTGAAAAAGCCGTCGGTGGCCATCGTTTCCGCTTACAACGACATGCTGTCGGCGCACCAGCCGTTCGAGGGCTTCCCGGCGCTGATCAAGGAGGCCGTGCGCGAAGTCGGCGCGGTGGCCCAGTTTGCCGGCGGCACGCCTGCCATGTGCGACGGCGTCACGCAAGGCCAGCCCGGCATGGAACTGTCGCTGTTCTCGCGCGACGCGATCGCCATGTCCACCGCCATCGCGCTGTCGCACAATATGTTCGATGCGGCCGTGTACCTGGGCGTGTGCGACAAGATCGTGCCGGGCCTGCTGATCGGCGCGCTGCACTTCGGCCATTTGCCGGCCGTGTTCGTGCCGGCCGGCCCGATGACCACCGGCCTGTCCAACTCCGAGAAAGCCAAGATCCGCCAGCTGTACGCGCAGGGCAAGGTCGGCCGCGCCGAACTGCTCGAAGGCGAGTCGCAGTCGTACCACGGCGCCGGCACCTGCACCTTCTACGGCACCGCCAACAGCAACCAGATGCTGATGGAAGTGATGGGCCTGCACCTGCCGGGCGCCGCCTTCATCACCCCGAACACGCCGCTGCGCGCCGAGCTGACCAAGGCCGCCGCGCGCCGCGCCGCCGTGATCACGGCCCAGTCGGACGAGTATCTGCCGGTCGGCCACGTGGTCGATGAAAAGTCGATCGTCAACGCCATCGTCGCGCTGCTGACGACCGGCGGCTCCACCAACCACACGCTGCACCTGGTGGCGATCGCCAAGGCGGCCGGCATCGTGATCGACTGGGACGATTTCGACGAGCTGTCGAAAGTGGTGCCGCTGCTGACCCGCATCTACCCGAACGGCAACGCCGACGTCAACCACTTCCACGCGGCCGGCGGCACCGGTTTCGTGATCCGCGAGCTGCTCGACGGCGGCCTGCTACATGACGACGTCACCACCATCCTCGGCAAGGGCCTGCGCGCCCACTGCACCGAACCGTTCCTTGGCGAAGGCGGCCAGGGTGTGGTGTGGAAAGCGGCGCCCGAGCAGTCGGGCGACGAGGCGGTGCTGCGCAAGATTACTGCACCGTTCTCGCCCGACGGCGGCACCGTGCTGGTCAAGGGCAATCTCGGTCGCGCCGTGATGAAGGTGTCGGCCGTCAAGCCCGAGCACCAGACCGTGGAAGCGCCGGCGCTGGTGTTCAATTCGCAGGAAGATTTCATGGAAGCGTACAAGGCCGGTCAGCTCGACCGCGACTTCGTGGCCGTGCTGCGCTTCCAGGGACCGCGCGCCAACGGCATGCCCGAACTGCACGCGCTGACGCCGGCGCTGGCCAACCTGCAGGACGCCGGCCGCCACGTGGCGCTGGTGACCGACGGCCGCATGTCGGGCGCGTCGGGCAAGGTGCCGGCCGCGATCCACGTGTCGCCGGAAATCCTGGCCGGCGGTCCGCTGGGCCGCGTGCGTGACGGCGACATCATCCGCGTGTGCGCCCGTACCGGCACGCTCGAAGCCAAGGTGGAGGCCAGCACCTGGAATGCGCGCGAGCAGGCCACCGCCGACCTGACGCCGAACGGCGTGGGCATGGGTCGCGAACTGTTCGCCATGTTCCGTCACAGCGTCTCCGAAGCGGAAACGGGCGCCACCACCTTCCCGCTGCCGTCGCCGATCCCGACCGTGGTGGGCCTGCATGACAAAGAGCCGGTCGGTAACACCGTGCCGGGTTCCGATGAAGATTTCTCGATGAAGAAAGAAGTGTAATCATGACCATGACCCTGCTCGACATTATGCGTACTTCCGCCGTGATCCCCGTGATCGCGATCGACGAACCCGAACACGCGGTACCACTGGCCAAGGCGCTGGTGGCCGGCGGCATCCGGGTGCTGGAAGTGACCCTGCGGACCAAGCACGGCCTGGGCGCCATCCGCGCCATGGCCGAGGTGGAAGGCGCCATCGTCGGCGTCGGCACCCTGACCCAGCCCGAGGAATTCGCTGCCGCGCGCGACGCCGGCGCCGTGTTCGGCGTCTCGCCGGGCCTGACGCCTGCGCTGATCCAGGCCGCCAAATCGAGCGGCCTGCCGCTGCTGCCGGGCGTGATGACGCCGTCGGAAGTGATGGCTGCGCGCGAGCACGGCTTCCAGCAGCTCAAGCTGTTCCCGGCCGTGCCGGCCGGCGGCGCCGGCATGCTCAGCGCCATCAGCGGCCCGCTGCCGGACGTGACCTTCTGTCCGACCGGCGGCATTTCGCAGGAGACGGCCGGCCAGTTCCTCAAGCTGAAAAACGTGGCCTGCGTGGGCGGCTCGTGGCTGACCCCGAAAGACGCGATTGCCGCCGGCGACTGGGACCGCATCACCGACCTGGCCAAGGCGGCCAGCGGACTGCGGATCTAAGCGCCGCAACCGGGTGCCGATCAAAAAACGACGCTGCGCGCGTCGTTTTTTTTCGTCAGGCGCTCTGGTTCCCGATGGCTGCCAGCTCTTGCCTGAGCACCGTGCGCAAGCTGGCCACCGTCAGCGGCGCGCCTTTTGCCGACTGCATCGCCTTGCGCAGCGCGGCGTTGATCAGGGTTTGATAGCCGATGCCCTGCGCTTCGGCATATCCTTCCAGCGCCGAAAGGAGCGTTGATTTTACCCGGAGTGCCGCCTGGATTCCGGCCAAAAGCATTCAGCTCACCGGCATCACCGCATGCTGTACCTGCGCCCGCAACCACTGATGCGCCGGATCGCGGTGGGCGCGTTCGTGCCACAGCATCGCCATCTCGTAGCCGGGCACTGCGACCGGCGGGGCGACGGTGGTCAGGGCCCGGTTGCCGCGCACCAGGCGCTCGGGCACCAGCGCCACCAGGTCGGTGGCGGCCAGCGCGGCGATCATGAACAAAAAGTGCGGCACCGACAGCGCCACGCGCCGGCTCAGGCCCGCTTGCGCCAGCACCTCGTCGGTGACGCCATAAAAGCCGCCGCTGTTGGAGACCAGCACGTGTTCGAGTGTGCAGAACTGTTTGAGAGTAGGTTTGCGCTGCAGGCGCGGATGGTCCATGCGGCCGGCCAGCACGTAGCGCTCGGCAAACAGGGTGCGGCGGCGCAAGCCCGGCGGTGCGCCCGCGCTGGTGTGGAAGGCCAGGTCGATCTCGCCTTGCTCGGCCTGGCGGGTGATGCGGTCGGGCGCCAGTTCCAGCACCGCCAGCCGGGTGGCGGGCGCCTGCTGACGCAGGCTGGCCAGCGCCGGCAGCACGATCGTCGATTCGCCATAGTCGGTGGCGGCCACGCGCCAGGTCTGCGTGGCGACGGCCGGGTCGAAGGCGCTGGCCGGCGCCACCGCCTGTCCCAGCGCTTCGAGTGCCAGGCGCAGCGGTTCACGTAATGATTCGCCGCGCGCGGTGGGCCGCATGCCGCGCGGTCCCGGCAGCAGCAGCGGATCGCCGAACATCTCGCGCAGCCTGGCCAGGTGCACGCTCACCGAGGGCTGCGACAGGTGCAGGCGGCGCGCTGCACGCGTGACATTGTGTTCGGCCAGCAGCACGTCCAGGGTGACGAGCAGGTTCAGGTCCAGTTGGCGGAGATCGGTCATCGCAAGGCTCATGTATTAATATTGTCGATACCTGTTATCGAAGGAATTCATTTCTACTATATCAGCGCACGTACTACGCTGGCAGCTTTCCACCTAACCGGAGCACCAGCATGAATATTCTGATCGTCTACGCCCATCCCGAACCGCGGTCGCTCAACGGCGCCCTCAAGGATTTCGCCGTGCGCCATTTGCAGGCGGCAGGACACGCGGTGCAGGTGTCGGACCTGTACGCGATGGACTGGAAAGCCGCGCTCGACGCACGCGATAGTCTCGATGGCGCAGCGCAAGACCGCTTCGACCCCGTGCTCGACGCGCGCCGCGCGTACGACAGCGGCCGGCAGAGCCCCGATATCGCGCACGAACAGGACAAGCTGCTATGGGCCGATACCGTGCTCCTGCAGTTTCCGCTGTGGTGGTTTTCGATGCCGGCCATTCTGAAGGGCTGGGTGGACCGCGTGTACGCCAACGGTTTTGCCTACGGTGTGGGCGAGCATTCGGACCGGCACTGGGGCGACCGCTATGGCGAGGGCAAGCTGGCCGGCAAGCGCGCCATGTTGATGGTGACTACGGGCGGCTGGGCGTCGCATTACGGCGCACGCGGCATCAACGGCCCGATCGACGACCTGTTGTTCCCGATCCAGCACGGCATCCTGTTTTACCCGGGTTTCGACGTGCTGCCGCCGTTCGTGGTGTACCGCACCGGCAAGGTCGACGAGCATGGATTTGGCGCCCTGTGCCACCAGCTGGCACTGCGCCTCGATACGCTGTCCACCACCGCGCCGATTCCGTTCCGGCTCCAGAACCGGGGCGACTACGAAATCCCCGCACTGACCTTGCGCGACGATCTGGCGTCCGGACTGAGCGGCTTTGCCGCGCACCGCCGGTCGTAACATCCCCGCGTTCAGCCGCCCATCTTGTTATACAGCGTGCCGCTCCAGCGCATCGTGATGCGGCTGCAGTGGAATTCGAAGTCGTCGCCGTCCTTGACCTTGAAGGTTTCGAAGTGGTTGACGGCGATGCGCACGGCATCCTGCAAGGCGCCGCCTTCGGGGATCTGTTTTGGCAGCGGCAGGTCCTGGATGTGCAGCAGGTATTCCACGCGCTTGGGATCGGTGTTCTGGTCCCACCAGATGTCGACGGCGATCTTGTCGCCACTGTGCTCGGCTTCCGCCAGGCAGCGGCCGTGGCGCCGGGTCTCGAACTTGAAGCGCATCGCCTACCCTCCGCTGCGCTGCGAGTGTCGGCGCGGGCGCACCGCAGACAGGGTCAAGGCCGATAAATGCCGGGGCGGTGGGAGGCTGGCGAGGGCGAGCAAGTGTGGGCTCCTGGCGGTTAGTAGCACTGGGTGCGGGACGGGGATGGCTGCGCTTCCACCCGGTTACGGCCGTTCTTCTTGGCGCGGTACAGCGCGCGGTCGGCGTGGCCGATCAGGGTGTCGATATCGACCGGCGACTCGGCGCTGCGGGTAGCCACGCCGATGCTGACCGTGACCACGCCGTGGCCGGCATCGTTGGTGTGGGCATGGGCAATCGCCAGCGCCTGGGCGCGGGCGCGGATCGCTTCGGCCATCTGCCTGGCCTGGTCGGCGTCGGTGTCGGGCAGGATCATGGCGAACTCCTCGCCGCCATAGCGCGCCATCAGGTCGGCAGAACGCTTGAGCATGGCGGACAGTGCAGCGGCCACCTGGATCAGGCACTGGTCGCCTTTCTGGTGGCCATAGTGGTCGTTGTAGGCCTTGAAGTGGTCGATATCGATCATCAGCAGCGACAGCGGCGCGCCCTGGCGGCGTGCACGCCGGTGTTCGCGTTCGATGGCGACATCGAAATGGCGGCGGTTGGCGATGCCGGTCAGGCCGTCGGCAAAGGTTTGCGAACGCAGCACCAGGGTCTGCTCGCGCAGCAGCTTTTCGCGGCCGACAGCGATGCTGACATCGCTAATCTGGATCAGGCAGTGGCGTGGCGCACCGCGCACGTCCACCGGCGTGATCGCCACCGCCTGCTGCAGGCGCTCATCGGCGCGGGCGGCAGCAGCGCTGGCGTACAACGGAAACGGCGCCTTGTTGAGCGACTGCGACAGCAGCGACGGAAAATGGTGGCGCAGCGCCTGGTCGATGGCCGCATCGACGCGCGTGCCGCGCAGGGCCGGGAACAGCGCCAGGAAGTCGGCGCCGAGCGCCTGCTGCGGCGGTAGTTGCGCGTGCCGGTGCATCCAGTCGTTCCACAGCACGATGCGGCGATCCTGGTCGAGCACCACGGCGCCCAGGGTGACGGCGTTGAGCACGCTGTGCAGCAGGTCCAGCGAGGTGTCGCTATCCATGCCCACCTCAGGCCTGTCCCATCGCGCGCGCGATGTAGCGGTTGATCTGCTCCTTCAGGTCGTGCAGCGCCGAGACGTCGAGCACGAAGGCGACGTAGCCGAGGATCTGGTGCTTGTCGAGCGCGAAGTCGATGTGCAGCATCAGCACTACGCTGTCCGGCTCGCTGCCGGCAATGCCAAGGATGTCGTCGCTGGTGCCGACGTGGTATTCGGGCAGGGAGCCGCGCAGCTCCTGCTGGAAGACATTGGCCAGCGTGCCGATGCAGGCATTGAGGATGATGTTGCCGATCTCGCACATGGCTTCCTGCTCCATGTCGGTCAGTTCCTGCAGTGGCACGGTCTCTCCGACCATCAGGCGCACCAGTTCCAGGCTTTTGTCTTCGGGGAACATGAGGATGGCCTCGGTATCGAAGGCGCCCTCGTAGTGCTGGCTGACGCCGCAGATGCGGTCCGGCGCATCGGCCTCGGCCGCCAGCCGGCTGCCCAGCAGCCGCGCCGCCTCGGTGCGGTTGACGAAGCTGATCGACGGCACCGACATCCGGACTTCCTCGTTGACCAGCGCGCTCATCGAGGCGGCCGCCTGGCCCACGCCGATATTGAAAATTTCGATCAGGGCGTCGTTTTCCAGCTCGGACAGTTCGGCCATGTCAGTCTTCCGCCAGCGCCAGCAGCTGGGCGATGCGCGCCTCGGTGATCGGCTTTTCCATGAAACCCAGCCCCAGCGCCTCGGCCCGCTCGCGGGTGGCCGATTGGACGTTGGCGGTCAGCAGCGAGATCGGCAGCGTGGGCGAGGCCCGCCGCAACTGCTCGGCGGCGGCAATGCCGCCCATGCCGGGCATGTTGACGTCCATGAGCACCAGGTCGGGCTGCGCTTCGCGCGCCTTGTCCAGCGATTCCTCGCCGGTCCCCGCTTCCACGACCTGCCATGCCGGTTGCAAGTGAAGAATGTACTGGCGCGCCATCATGCGCGAGACGCGGCTGTCGTCGACGATCAACACGGTTTTCGTTTGCTTCGTTGCAACGTCTGTCATGTCACCTCCTGGCTGGGGCTGTTCAGTCATTCTCGCATACTCGGGTTTTGCCTGGTGTCTATCCGTTAAAATAGCGCCACTGATTCCTCCGCTTTCTTTTTTACTGCCTAAAACATCATGACCCAAGACGAACTGAAACAAGCCGTAGCCCGTGCCGCCATCGGCTACGTGGTCGATAACGAGATCATCGGCGTCGGTACCGGCTCCACCGCCAATTTCTTCATCGACGAACTGGCCAAGATCAAGCACCGCATCAAGGGCACCGTGGCTTCGTCCGAAGCGACCGCCGCCCGCCTGCGCGGCCACGGCATCGCGGTGTATGACCTCAATGACGTGCCGTCGATTGCCGTCTACATCGACGGCGCCGACGAGATCGACGCTTCCGGCGCCATGATCAAGGGCGGCGGCGCTGCCCTCACGCGTGAAAAAATCGTCGCCTCGGTCGCGCAGCAGTTCGTCTGCATCGCCGATGGTTCCAAGCTGGTGGACGTGCTGGGCAAGTTCCCGCTGCCTGTAGAAGTGGTGCCGATGGCGCGGGCAGCGGTGGCGCGCGCCTTGACCGCGCTCGGCGGCGTACCGAAGCTGCGTCTGAAAGCGGGGACCGACGAGGCGTTCGTGACCGACAATGGCGGTCAGCTGCTCGATGTGTCGGGACTGTCGATTACCGACCCGGTGGCGCTGGAAGCGCAGATCAACCAGATCGTGGGCGTGATCGCGGTGGGGCTGTTTGCCGCGCGCGGCGCCAATGTGTGCCTGCTGGGGATGGCCGAGGGTGTGAAAACCCTGAAGTTTTAAGGACTACTGCGCCGGCTCCGTCATCCCCGCGAAGGCGGGGATCCAATGTGCCTGGGTCGCCGTCGGCTCGACGAACCAGGATTGCCGCCTCTGCGGGAATGACGGACTCACTCCCGACGAATTACCTGCGTATTATTCGGTCGGCGGCACGTAGCCCATGGCTGCATCGGCGCCGTCGCCAAAGAAATGCTTTTCCATCTGCTGCGCCAGGTATTTGCGGGCGCGCAGGTCGGCCAGGTTCAGGCGGTTTTCGTTGACCAGCATAGTCTGGTGCTTCATCCACGCAGCCCATGCCTCTTTCGACACCGACTCGTAGATCTTTTTGCCCAGTTCGCCGGGAACGGGCGGGAAGTCCATGCCCTCGGCTTCCTTGTTGAGTTTAATGCATTGTACGGTGCGGGCCATCTGGGTTGCTCCTAAAGCGGTAACGTGAAAACGTCATTATAAAGGGATCCTCCCCTGGAGATTCACTTATAAAGACTTGATCAGGACCTGGGATTTACGCTGCCAGTTATACATGTGCTGTCTGTCCTTGGGCAGGGCGTCCACCGTGGCCGGCACGAAGCCGCGCTTCTGGAACCAGTGCGACGTGCGCGTGGTGAGCACGAACAGCTTGGTCACGCCGAGCGCGCGCGCGCGGTTTTCCATGTGTTTCAGGATGCGCTCGCCGTCGCCCTGGGCCTGCACGTCGGGATTGACGGTCAGGCAAGCCATTTCCGCCATTTTCTGCTCGGGGAACGGGTACAGCGCGGCGCAGCCGAAAATCACGCCATCGTGCTCGATGACGGAGAAATAGTCGATTTCGCGCTCAATCAGCTCGCGGCCGCGCTTGACCAGCGTGCCGTCCGCTTCCAGCGGTTCGATCAGCTTGATGATGCCGCCCACGTCCTCGATGGTGGCCTTGCGCAGCGACTCGAGGTTTTCATGCGAAATCATGGTGCCCACGCCATCGTGGGTGAACAGTTCGAGCAGGGCGGAACCGTCCATGGCAAACGGCACGATGTGCGAACGCTCGACGCCGTTGTCGCAGGCCTTGATGCAGTGGCGCAGGTAGAACGCGGTGGCGTCGTCGAGGAAGCCGGCGTCCAGCACGGCTTCGGCCATGTGCGACGACAGTTCGCGGATTTCGGTGCCGCCGGCGTCGGTCATCATCGGCGTTTCGGTGATGAAGACCAGCTTGTCGGCGTGCAGGGCGATCGCCGCGCTGCACGCCACGTCTTCCATGGTCAGGTTGAATGCTTCGCCGGTGGGCGAGAAGCCGAGCGGGGAGAGCAGCACCAGGCCGTCCGAGCCGAGGATGGAATGGATGGTTTCGGCATCGACCTTGCGTGTCACGCCGGTCAGTTCCAGGTCCACGCCGTCGATCACGCCGAGCGGCTTGGCCGTGATGAAGTTGCCGGAAATGATACGGATCGCCGCATTCGACATCGGCGTATTCGGCAGCCCCTGGCTGAACGCGGCCTCGATGTCGAGGCGCAGTTCGCCGGCGGCTTCCTTGGCGCACTCCATGGCGGCCGTGTCGGTGATGCGCACGCCGTTGTGGAAGCGGCCCTCGACATTGCGCAGGGCCAGCTGCTCGGCCACCTGCGGGCGCGAGCCATAGACCACGGTCACGTTGATATCGAGCGCATGCAGCAGCGACAGGTCGTGGGCCAGCACCTGCAGGGCGCCTGCGGAAACGAGTTCACCGGGGAAGGCCACCACGAAGGTCTTGCCGCGGAAGGCGTGGATGTACGGTGCGACGGAGCGCAGCCATTGGACGAATTGGGTAGGGTTTTCCATTACCGGCATTATAATTCGGTGCGCGAATTCCGCACCCTATACTTGTAAAAAACAATGTCAGAAGCCAGCAACAAGCCTAAAAGCCCCCCGAACACCCCGCCAGGCCGTCCCGCTGCCGCCCCGCTCAGCCAGCTGGCGGCGGCATTGAAGGGTGTCGTCCCCGTCAAGACGGGAGGCAACAGCCCGGCGGCCAAGGTGCCCGACCCGAGCGGCGTGCCACGCGGTGCGGCAGGCAAGGTGCCCCACCCGAGCGGCGTACCACGGGGGATGACAAGCAAGGTGCCCGACCCGGGCGGCGTGCCACGCGGGATGACAAGCAAGGCGCCTGACCCGACCGGCGTACCACGCGGTGCGGCAGGCAAGGTGCCCGACCCGAGCGGCGTGCCACGCGGGATGACAAGCAAGGTGTCCGACCCGAGCGGCGTACCACGTGGCGCGGCGGGCAAGGCCCCCGCGACCGGGACTGTGGTGGGGACAGCGAACAAGGCACCGGACCGTGGGGCTGCGGCGTGGGGCATGGCGACCAAGGGGGCCGCGCCCGGGACTGCGGCGGTGGGGACCGCAAGCAAGGCTCCCGACCGTTGGGCTGCGCTGCGGGGGGCAGTGACCACGGTGTCTGACCCCACTGCTGTGGGGCGGGGCACGGCGGGTGCTGCGCCGCGTGCATTTGCGGGCGAGGGACGCGGCGACCGCGCGCCTGCCGCCCGCCCGGCATCTGGCGCCGAGGGCCCGGCGCCAGGTGAACGGGCCGTCCGGCCGGCTACCGGCAACGGCGGACGCGATCAGCGTGCACCAGCGACGCCAGCGACTGCCGGAAAGACTGCCGGCGCCAGCGCAGGAACCCGCGCAGGCGCCGCCGTTCGCGCAAGCAGCACCACCGCTTTGCGCACGAATGCGGGCGCCAGCGATGCCACCAACGCTGGTCTGGACACTGGCACCGGCAGCACCCTGGGCGCTGGCACTGATGCTAGCGCCACCACTGGCACAAGCGCTGATCTGGGCGCCAGCACCGGCAGCCCTCTGGGCACCAGCGCTGGCACCGGCGCTCGCGCCGTCATTGGCACCAACGCCGGGACTACTGCTGGCGCAAGCGCCGGGGCTACCGCGGGCACAAACACTGACACCGCCGCGGGTAGTGGCAATACCCTTGGCACAAGCGCTGACGCCACTGCTGGCAGTAGCGCTGACACCGCTGGCACTGGCGCTGGCGCGAACGCTGCCAGGAGCGGCGGCGCGAACGCTGGCGCAGGCGCCGGCGTCCAGGCCCGCAGCGGAAGCGTTTCATCGAGCCGCGTTGCGCCGAAGGGGCCGCCATCCGGTGGCGAGCGATCCTCCGCTGTGTCTGCTGGCGCCGCGGGCCACGGCAAGGGAACGGGGGCGTCGCCGGGCCGCGCGCGTCTGACGCCGGCGGAGCAGGCTGCGCGCGCGGCGGACCGCGAGGCCGAGCGCAACTTACGCAACCCGCTGCCGCCGATCACGTTCCCGGAAGACTTGCCCGTCTCGGGCCGCCGACACGAGATCGCCGCTGCGCTGCAGGCCAACCAGGTCATCATCGTTTCCGGCGAAACCGGCTCGGGCAAGACCACCCAGCTGCCGAAGATCTGCCTGGCGCTGGGGCGCGGTCAGAACGGGCTGATCGGCCACACCCAGCCGCGCCGGATCGCCGCCTCGTCCACCGCCAAGCGCATCGCGGCCGAACTCGATTCGCCGCTGGGCCAGCACGTCGGCTTCAAGGTGCGCTTTGCCGATACCTTGCAAAAGGGCGCGTCGGTCAAGCTGATGACCGACGGTATCCTGCTGGCCGAAACCCAGACCGATCCGCTGTTAAAAGCCTACGACACCATCATCATCGACGAGGCGCACGAACGCAGCCTGAACATCGACTTCCTGCTCGGCTACCTCAAGCAATTGCTGCCGCGCCGGCCCGACCTGAAAATCATCATCACCTCGGCCACCATCGACGCCGACCGTTTTTCGCGCCACTTCGGCACGCCGGACAAGCCGGCGCCGGTGATCGAGGTGTCGGGGCGCCTGTACGCGGTGGAAGTGCGCTACCGGCCGATCGACAGCGATGTCGCCAGCAAGGCCAACCCGGGCGGCAACGCGGCAGCCATCGCCAATGCCGAAGGCAAGGGCCAGCGCACCGCTGCCGCGCGCGAGAAGCGCGACCTGATGGACGCCGTGGTCGATGCGGTCGATGAGTTGGCGCGCATCGGTTCCGGCGACGTGCTGGTATTCCTGCCCGGCGAGCGCGAGATCCGCGACACGGCCGAGGCGCTGCGCAAGCACCATCCGCCGCACGTGGAAATCCTGCCGCTGTTCGCCCGGCTGTCGGCCGAGGAGCAGGAGCGCGTATTCAAGCTCACCAACGCGCGCCGCATCGTGCTGGCCACCAACGTGGCCGAGACCTCGCTGACCGTGCCCGGCATCCGCTACGTGGTCGATGCCGGCCTGGCGCGCGTCAAGCGCTACAGCTACCGCAACAAGGTCGAGCAGCTGCAGATCGAGCCGATCGCGCAGTCGGCCGCCAACCAGCGCGCCGGCCGGTGCGGCCGCGTGGCCGACGGCGTCTGTATCCGCCTGTACGACGAGCAGGATTTCCTGCAGCGGCCGAAATTCACCGAGCCGGAAATTTTGCGCTCGTCGCTGGCGTCGGTCATCCTGCGCATGAAATCGCTGCACCTGACCGACGTCGAAAGCTTCCCCTTCATCGAGCCGCCGCTGGCGCGCGCGATTGCCGACGGCTACCAGCTGCTGCAGGAACTGGGCGCGGTGGACGACTACAACCAGCTCACGGCACTGGGCCGCAAGCTGGCCAAGCTGCCGCTCGACCCGCGCGTGGGCCGCATGATCCTCGCCGCGCTCGACAACGTGTGCCTGAGCGAAGTGCTGATCATCGCTTCCGCGCTGTCGGTGCAGGACCCGCGCGACCGGCCGCTCGAACACCAGCAGGCGGCCGACGAGGCGCACAAGAAATTCGCCGATGAAAAGTCCGAATTCCTCAGCTACCTGAAGATCTGGCGCTGGTTCGAGAACGCCATCGAGCACAAGAAAACCAACCGCCAGCTGATGGACAACTGCCGCGCCAATTTCCTGTCGCAGCTGCGCCTGCGCGAATGGCGCGACGTGCACTCGCAACTGATCACGCTGGTCAAGGAGCAGGGCTGGCGCGTGAACGAAGCGCCGGCCACCTACGAAAACCTGCACCTGGCGCTGCTGACCGGCCTGCTTGGCAATATCGGCTTCAAGAGCGAGGACGAGCCGGGCGCCGGCTACCTCGGTGCGCGCGGCATCAAGTTCCACATCTGGCCCGGTTCGTCGCTGCTGAAAAAGCCGGGCAAGTGGATCATGGCGGCCGAGCTGGTCGATACCACGCGGCTGTATGCGCGCTGCGTGGCCCGCATCGAGCCCGAATGGCTGGAAAAAGTGGGCGGCCACCTGCTGAAAAAATCGTGGGGCGAGCCGCGCTGGGAAAAACGCTCGGCGCAGGTGACCGCGTCCGAACGCGCCACGCTGTACGGGCTGGTCGTGTATAGCCAGCGCCGCATCAACTACGGCGCCTTCAATCCGGTCGAAGCGCGCGAGATCTTCATCCGCGATGCACTGGTCGGCGGCGACTACGACACGCGCGCGCCGTTCTTCGCCCACAACCACAAACTGATCAGGGAAATCGAAAACCTCGAGCACAAGTCGCGCCGGCTGGACGTGCTGGTCGATGACGAACTGATCGCGGCCTTCTACGACAAGCTGATTCCGGCCGACGTGGTCAACGGCGCCGGCTTCGAAAAATGGCACAAGGACGCCACCGCGGCTGAGCCACGGCTGCTGTACCTCAATCGCGACGAACTGATGCGCCACGAAGCGGCCGGCGTCACCACCGAGCTGTTCCCGAAGATCATGTCGGTCACCGGGCTGGAACTGGCGCTCACTTACCACTTCGAGCCGGGCAGCGTGCGCGATGGCGTCACGCTGGCCGTGCCGTTGTATGCGCTGAACCAGCTGCCGCGCGAGCGCTGCGAATGGCTGGTGCCGGGCATGCTGAAAGAGAAGGTGCACCTGCTGCTGAAATCCTTGCCGCAAAAGCTGCGCCGCCACTGCGTGCCGCTGCCCGACTACGCGGCAAAATTCTGCGAACGCGTGAACGAGGCCGGCATCTTCGGCCGGGGCGACCTGATCGACGCCATCATCGCCGACATCCGCAAGCAGCTGACGATTGCCGTGCTGACCACCGACTTCAAGCCGGAGACCTTGCCCGCCCACCACTTCATGAATTTCAAGGTGATCGACGAGCACGGCCGGCAGCTTGACATGGGCCGCAACCTGGCCACGCTGCAGGCCGAATTCGGCGCCCAGGCGCGCGAGAGTTTCCAGAAGATGGCGGAGACGTCGGGCACGACCGTGTCGTCGGCCGCGCTGTCGGCTGCCGCCCAGCCGGCCAACGGCGCCCGCCCCGGCGTCGGTGGCAAGGCGGGGGCTGCCCAGCCGTTTGCTGCGACGGCCGGCAAGTCGGCCAGCGCAGCGCATGCTGCTGCGTCCCAGGCTGGTGCTGCCGAGCCGTCCAACCTCACCAATCTCACCAACTGGACCTTCGGCGAATTGCCGGAGCTGCTCGAAATCCCGCAGGGCAAGCTCACGCTGATCGGCTTCCCGGCGCTGGTGGACAAGCGCACCCACTGCGACCTCGAAGTGTTCGACGACCCGACGGTGGCCGCGCGCATCCATCGCCAGGGACTGCGCCGGCTGTTCGCGCTGCAGATGAAGGACCAGATCAAGTTCATCGAGAAAAGCATCCCGAATCTGCAGCAGATGGGCATGCAGTACATGGCCATGGGCACGCAGGAAGAACTGCGCGACGAGATCATCAACAAGGCGCTCGACATCGCCTGTTTGCAGGATCCGCTGCCGGTCGATGCCGCCAGTTTCAGCAAGCGCAAGGACGAGGGCAAGTCGCGCTTGGTGCTGCTGGTGAACGAAGTGGCGCGCCTGCTGTCGCAGGTGCTGACCGAGTTCCACGGCCTGCCCAAGCGCCTGCAAGGCTTGCCGCCAGCGGCTGCCAGCGACATGCAGGCCCAGTTGCAGGGACTGGTGCACAAGCGCTTCCTGTCCGACAACGACTACAGCCAGCTCGCGCACTTCCCGCGTTACCTGAAGGCGATGAACGTGCGCATCGAAAAGCTGCGCGCCGACCCCGCCCGCGACGCCAGGCTGATGGCCGACTGGCAGTCCGCTGCTGCGCCGTACCTGCGCCTGCACCGCGACAAGAGCGCCGGCAAGAACACCGACCCGAAACTGGTCGAGTTCCGCTGGATGCTGGAAGAACTGCGCGTTTCCCTGTTCGCCCAGGAACTGCGCACCCCGATGCCGGTCTCGGTCAAGCGCCTGCAAAAAGTGTGGGAGTCGATGCAACGCTAGTTCGCAGGAGGTGCGATGAAGAAAGCCGCCGGTCTGTTCCGCAGTTTGATGCGCACGTCGATCAGGACCGCGCGCCAGGGGGCGGCTGTCAACAAACTGGTGACGGCGATGCTGACGCCGGCGCCGGCGCCCAAGCGCAAGGCTGCCGCACCACGCAAGCCTGCGGCGTCTGCTGCTTCTGCGGCAGCGGCGCCAGGCAAGTGGCTCACTTCGCACGTCGAGAGCGCCAATGCGCGCCGCGTGCGCTTCTGGCTCTACCTGCCGCAGCACATGCCCGAAGAGACCATCGCGCAGGGCCTGCCGCTGATCGTCATGCTGCACGGCTGTCACCAGACCGCCACCCAGTTCGCCGAGGGCACGCGGATGAACCAGTGGGCCGAGCGCAAGGGCTACGCCGTGCTCTACCCGCAACAGCTGGTCAGCAACCAGGCCCAGCGCTGCTGGAAATGGTATGACCGCGCCACCCAGGAGGGCGGTGGCGATGTGCCGACCATCGTCGCCATGATCGACAAGGTGGCCGGGGCGTACGCCATCGACCGTTCCCGCATCTATGTGGCCGGGATCTCGGCCGGTGCCGGCATGGCCCATATCCTGGCCCTCAACCATCCGCAATTGTTTGCCGCCGTCGGCCTGCATTCGGGACCCGTCTTCGGCGCCGGTCACAGCACGGTGGGCGCACTGGGCGTGATGCAGCATGGCGCCGCATCGCGCGCCGAGCTGGCGGTGGAAGAAGTGCTGGCCCGCCACACGCGCTTTCCCGGCATGCCCACCATCCTGGTCCAGGGCGAGGGCGACAGCGTGGTGCGGCCGATCAACCAGCTGCAACTGGCGCGCCAGGCACTGGCGCTCAACGGCCTGGCGCCCGGAACGCCGGCCAGGATCACCCACAAGGCGCAGGGCAGCACATCGCGCCACCGCGCCCACCGGATCGACGACTATTACGCTGGCCGCAAGCTGCTGCTGCGCGTGGCCCGCATCGACGCCCTCGAGCACGCCTGGAGCGGCGGCGACCCGGCCCTGAAATTCAACGACAGGGCCGGCCCCGACGCCACCCGCATGATGCTGGAATTTTTTGCGCGACACCGGCGCCAGCCGGGTTGATTACTGCCCGGCCGGCGGCTGCCATAGCTCGACCTTGTTGCCTTCCGGGTCGATCACCCAGCCGAACTTGCCGTAGGACGAATCGTCGGTCTTGTCGAGCACCTGGCAGCCTTCGTCGCGCAAGGCCGCCAGCAGGGCGTCGAGGTCGGCCACGCGGTAGTTGACCATGAACGACGCCTGGCCGGGCGCGAATGGCGATGCATCGGCTGCGCCGATCGACCAGATGGTGCTGCCGCCGCTGGGCTGTCCGGCAGCGTCGGTCCAGGCAAACGCGGTGCCGCCCCAGGCCTGGACGTCGATGCCGAGATGGCGCTGGTACCAGGCACGCAAGGCTGCCGGATCTCTTGCGTGGAAAAAGATACCGCCGATGCCAGTCACACGTTGCATGTCAGCCTCCGATGGATGGTGAATGCGGCAGATCATAGCAGGGAATTCTGCACGAGCCGTGGTGCGCCTGATAGGTTAGGGAACCGGCCGCAACCTGTAGCGACCGGCAGCGGAAAGGCCGGGCTGTAGCAGACGCCAGTCGCAATTGGACTGCCTGCGCTGCTCGAGCATGAGCGGCAACACGGGATGCACCGGTCCTATGTTGCGCCGCAGCGCTCATTGACGTCCGGTCAGCGGCGCCAGTGCTTGCCGGGCGGCGGCGGGGCTCAGTGCGCTGGCGTCGAGCGTGCGCAAGGCGAGCGCCACGTCGTCGCGCCGGCTGGCGTCGTCGAGCACGGACCGGTTGGCTGCCAGCGCTGCCAGCAGCGCGGTGGTGATGGCATCGAGCCTGGGGCGGATGTCGGCGGCCAGGTCGGGCGCGTCGGCAAAGCGGCCGGCATGTTCGGCGCGCCAGCGGGCATAGAGTTCGCGCTGCACGGTCTTGGATGCTTCAATCTGGGCCCGGAACACGGCCTCCACCCGCTGCGCCGGCAATCCGAGCGCGCTGCCCTGTCTGACGGCGGCAGCAATCACCTGCGCTTCGCGCGGCAGATCCTCGATCGCCGCCTGCCGGTTCCACTTGGCGCGCGCCACCGGTTCGGCCAGCAGCAGGCGCTCATCGATGGCCTGGCGCAGCGGCTCCAGCGTCCACGGAAACGTCAGCCAGTGATCGACATCGGCTTGCAGCGCACCGCTGGCAAGGCGCGCCTGCAGCCACTGATCCACCACGGTTTTCAGAGCGGGATCGCGCGGCAGCAGCATGGCCTTGTCGGCGCTGTCGAACGGCGCCTCCGGGTGGATCGCGCACAGTTCCGGGTGCAGCCGTTGCTGCAGCCGCGCTTCCATGGCGTCGGTCAGCATCAGGTCGGCCTTGCCGGCAACGAGCTGGCCGAAGATGGTCACATTGTCGGGATAGACCGTCAGTTGCGCGCGCGGCGCCTGGCTGCGGGCAAAGCGCTCATTGGTGCCGCCCGGGTTGACGATCAGGCGCACGTCGGGCTGGTTGATCTGCGCCAGCGTCTGGAAGCGCTGCCGGTACTCGCAGCGCGCGATCGGCGTTTTGCCGTCGCGCTGATAGGGCATTGAAAACAGGCCGTGCTGCTGCCGTTCCGGCGTGATCGAGATGCCGCCCACGGCGATGTCGAACTTGTCGGCCTCCCAGTCCTGCAGCAGCGTGGGCCAGCTGGTCGGCACCATGGTCAGCCGGACGCCGAGGTGCCGGGCCAGCCCTGCAGCAAGGGCGATATCGAGCCCGAGATAGTCGCTGCTGTGGCCGAGGCGATAGGTGTAGGGCTTGTAATCGGCCGGCGTACCGACGCGCAGTTCGCCGCTGGCCGTAATGCCGGCCAGCTGCTGCGCCGGCCCTGCCAGCGTGGTGCTTGCGGTGGCAGTCAATAGCAGGCAGAGCAGGAGATTGGTGGCGCGCATCGAGAGTGTTCCCCAGGTTGTGAGTCGTAAAATTCAGGCGCTATCGTAGCGCATTGCCAGCGCATTGCCAGCACATTGATCAGCGCCTCACCTCCTGCGGGGACAGGTCCCCGTTGTAGCCGCCAGCCTGCAAAACTATTGCAGCAGTACGCGACCGGCAGCGATGCCATCCCGGGTACGACCATGCCTGCGCGGTCTTGCGGGCGACGCTTGCCGCCATGCAGACTCCTCAGTGAAAATCGCGCGACCGCGTATCGAGCGCGCCCAGCAGGTGTGACAGGTCCACCAGGCGCTTGGCGACCAGGTGGCGCACATTGTTTTCCGCTTGCCATACGCCATATACGCCCAGCAGCTGCGCACCCATCACTTCGCGGCGCTGCTGTTCCACCAGGCTTTTCCAGCAGATCACGTTGACCGTGCCGGCTTCGTCTTCAAGCGTGATGAACACCACGCCCTTGGCCGTGCCCGGCCGCTGGCGCACGGTGACGATGCCGCAGCCGCGCGCCAGCTGGCCGTTGGTAAATCCCATCAGCACGTCCGAGGGCGTGAAGCGCATCTTGTAGAGCCGTTCGCGCAGGAACGAGACCGGGTGCCGGCCCAGGGTAAGGCCCAGGTGGCGGTAGTCGGCTACCACGCTTTCGGCAGCCGAGGGCGCTTCGAGCACGACCGCGTCTTCGTGCACGGTGGCCGGGCGCAGCAAACCCTTGTCGGGCACGCTGGACGCGGCTTGCCACATGGCCTGACGGCGGTGGCCGGCCAGCGAGGCGAGCGCGTTGGCGCTGGCCAGGTGGGTCATCTGGCGTGCGTCGAGGCCGGCACGCGCGGCCAGGTCGGCGGTGTCGGCAAAGGGGGCGACCGCGCGCGCTTCCTCGATGCGCCAGGCGGCCTCCTGTTCCATGCCGTCGACATTGTTCAGGCCCAGGCGCACGGCCGGCATGCCGTTGGCGGCCGGTTCCAGCGCTGCTGCCCAGGTGCTCACGGCCACATCGACCGGATACACGTCCACGCCATGGCGGCGCGCATCCTGCACCAGCGCCGAGCGGGAATAAAACCCCATCGGCTGCGAGTTGAGCAGGGCGGCCAGGAAAGCTGCCGGTTCGTGGCACTTGAGCCAGCTCGAGGCATAGGCCAGTAGCGCAAACGACGAGGCATGCGATTCCGGGAAACCATATTCGGCAAAGCCCTTGATCTGGTTGAAGATGCTTTTAGCAAATTCGGGGGGATAGCCGCGCGCATCCATCCCGGCCTTGAGCTTTTCCTGGAACGGCTCCAGTCCGCCCTTGCGCTTCCAGGCCGCCATGGCGCGCCGCAACTGGTCGGCCTCGCCAGGCGTGAAGCCGCCGGCGACGATGGCGATCTGCATCACCTGTTCCTGGAAGATCGGAATGCCCAGCGTTCTTTCGAGCACACCCTTGATGGCGTCATTGTGGTACGACACCGGCTCCATCCCCTGCCGGCGCCGCAGATACGGGTGGATCATCTCGCCCTGGATCGGCCCGGGCCGCACGATGGCAACCTCGATCACGAGGTCGTAAAAGGTTTGCGGCCGCAGGCGCGGCAGCATCGACATCTGGGCCCGCGATTCGATCTGGAACACGCCGATGGTGTCGGCCTGGCAGATCATGTCGTAGGTGGCCCGGTCCTCGGCCGGAATGTCGCCCATCTCGAAGCGCTGGCCGCGCCGCTCGGACACCATGTCCAGCGCGCGGCGGATACAGCTGAGCATGCCGAGCGCCAGCAGGTCCACCTTCATCAGGCCGACCGCATCGAGATCGTCCTTGTCCCATTGCACGATGCTGCGGTTGACCATGGCGGCGTTCTCGATCGGCACCAGGCGGCACAGCTTGGTGTGCGAGATGACGAAGCCGCCCGGATGCTGGCTCAGGTGGCGCGGGAAGTGCATCAGCATATCGGCCAGGTAATTCCATTTTTCCACCACGGGCGAGCTGGTATCGAAGCCGCAGTCGAGCAGACGCTGTTCGAGGTCGGCGCGCCCGCCCCAGCTGTGCGAGGCCTTGGCCACCTTGTCCACCACCGACAGATCGACGCCGAGTGCCTTGCCGACATCGCGCAGCACGCTTTTCGGGCGGTAGGAAATGACCACCGCGGTCAGCGCTGCGCGCATGCGGCCATACTTGTTGTACACGTATTGCAGCACCTCCTCGCGGCGCTGGTGTTCGAAGTCGATGTCGATGTCGGGCGGCTCGTTGCGCTCCTTCGACAAGAAACGCTCGAACAGCAGCGTGCCGCGCGACGGATCGACCTCGGTCACGCCGAGGCAGTAACACACGGCCGAGTTGGCGGCCGAGCCGCGCCCCTGGCACAGGATGTGCTGTCCACGGGCGAAGCGCACGATGTCGTACACGGTCAGGAAATACGCTTCGTACTGCATGTCGGCGATGATGTCGAGCTCACGCTCGAGCGACTCCTGGACATTGGCCGGTATGCCGTGCGGGTAGCGCCAGCGGGCGCCGACATAGGCTTCCTTGCGCAGATAGCTGGCCGGCGTTTCGCCGTCCGGTATCAGTTCGTGCGGGTATTCGTAGCGCAGTTCGTCGAGCGAGAACGTGCACTGCCGCGCCAGGCTCACGGTTTCGTCCAGCGCCGCGCGCGGATACAGGTTGCCCAGCCGCACGCGCGAGCGCAGATGCTGCTCGGCGTTGGGCGCCAGCTTGTAGCCGCACTGCGCCACCGGGATGCCGTGGCGGATCGCGGTCATGGTGTCCTGCAGCGGCTTGTACGAGCGCAGGTGCATGCAGACGTCGCCGGTGGCCACCACGGGAATCGCGAATTCGTCCGAAATACTGTCGATCAGGCGCCGGTGCTGCGCGTCGCGCGTGCGGTGGTGCAGCGTGAGCGCGATCCGCACCCGGCCCGGCGCGTTGTGCAGCAGCCATTGCGCCTGCCGCTCCACTTCCTCGTACGGGGCGCAGTAGCGGGGCGCCAGGATGAACTGGCAGTCGGGCAGGCCGCGCAGGTGCACCAGGTCGCCGACCGGCTGGGCGATGTCGCGCGGGCGCACCAGGTAGGTGCCCTTGTCGGCGCGCATGCGGCCCACGGTGATCAACTCGCTCAGGTTGCCGTAGCCGTGCTTGTTGGTGGCGAGGATGATCAGGTTGAACGGCGGGCTGCCGTCTTCGGGCGTGATGGTCATCTGGCTGCCGATCACCAGGTGCAGGCCGCACTCCTTGGCGGCCACGTGGGCGCGTACCACGCCGGCCAAGCTGCATTCGTCGGTGATGGCGATCGCACTGTAGCCGAGCTGGTGGGCGCGCCGGACCAACTGGTCCGGCGGCGAGGCGCCGCGCAAAAAGCTGAAATGGCTGAAGACCTGCAACTCGGCATAGTCGGGCAGGATGACAGGCGGGAGCGGGGGCAGGGCGTCCATGGTCAGGCATACAGTCCGTGCAAGAACCAGCGCGCATCGGTGGTGCGTTCGAGGTAGATCCAGTAGCAGCTGGCGTCGCTGCCCTGGGCCACGAAATAATCGCGGGCGGCGCTCTGGTCGTTCCACCAGCCTGCCTCCAGGCGTTCGGGACCGGAAAGGATTTTCAGGGCGCTGCCGTAGAACGGCCGGTTATCGCGCATCAGCAGCGCAATCGGCTTGGGCAACAGCCAGAACGGCCGGCCGTCGAACACGTCGCCGGGCGCTGGCCGCGGACGCTTGACCGTGGCTGGCAGCCAGGTGTTGGAAATTTCGGGCCGGTAATCGTCCACCGTGGCGGGCGTGACCACGTTGTCGACGCCGAGGCGCGCGGTGAGCAGTTCCAGCAGCCGGTGGTAATCCTGCGGCGTGCCGCCCGGCTCGGGAAACAGCGAGGCATTGGGCGGCAGCATGGCGTCGAGCTTATCCGCCTCGAGCCGCAGCGCGATGACCGGCGCCTGCAGCTCGACCTTGGCCAGGCGCTCCTTGAGCAGGCGGATCAGGTGCGACTCGTGCCACGCCGGCTCGGCCAGCATGATCTCCAGCGCCGTGGGCGCCACTGCCGCGCGCCCCCGTTCATGTTCGAGGTAGAGCGTGAAGGCGCGCACGGCCTGCTGCATGGCGGCGAGCCAGCCCACCAGTTGCAGGATCAGGCTGGCGGCGCCGTGCAGCAGGGCTTCGGCGTGCTCCACGCGCTCGAAGGTGTCGATGCGGGCGGCAAACTGCAACGGCGGCTTGATCCACTCGAACATTTCGGGCGCCTCGCCGTAGGCGCGGTCGAGCGCGGCCAGCACATCCTTGTGGGTGCGCCGCAGCAGCCCCGCGCGCGGCAGGCGGCGCAAGGCGCCCAGGTCGCGCGCGCCGATGTCGGTGAGCCAGCCCTGGAACGGCGCAGCGGCCGGAATCAGCGCACACGGCAACTGGTTGAGCCGCTGCTGCAGGCGCTCCATCGACGCCACGCGGCGCCCCTTGGGCTGCTCCTTGCGCCGCTCGTTGCGCGCCAGCAGCCAGGCGCCTTCGGCCGTGGGCGCGGCGCCCAGTTGCAGCGTGAAGCCGAGCGCGGCTACGCTGTGCAGCACGCGCCGGCACAGCGCATGGGGACCCTTGAACAGGGTCAGGCTGGCGCTGACGTCCAGCAGCAGCGACCAGTCGGGCTGGTAGCTGATGTCGGGCGTGTACTGCATCAGCGCGGTGGCAATCGCGACCAGCGCCTGGTCTTCCTTCTCGGCCGCGCGGTCGAGCAGCACGGTGTCGGGCGCGATGGCCGCCACGCCGCCGCCGCGCATGCCCAGGCGCACACCGGCCTGCGCAGCCTGGCGCGACATGACCAGCACCAGGCCGTGCTCGACGACGACCATCGGCGCCGGCTCAGACCAGCACGGTCGTTGCGCTTCGAGCGGCAACAATGGCAGGTGGACGCTTAACAGCAGTTTCATGATCGTGGGTGGCAGGTTGCAGCGGCATATGCAGGGGAACCGGCATATCGGCCAGGGGTATGAACAGGGGCTGGTCGCAGTGAGGCCCCTTGCGCTTGATGATGTCCAGCGAGATGCCGCCGGCGGCCGGGCGCAGGGTCATGCGCAGCGGCGACGGCGAGGCGTCTGCTGCTGCCGCGATCGGTCGCAGCAGCCACAGCCAGGTGTCGGTGCTTTGCGCCGCCAGGTTGAGCCGGCGCAGCGCCTCGGGCCGGACATGGGCCTGCCACAGCAGCACCGCGCCGCAGGCACCGTTCTTGAGGATTTGCTCGGCCGACCACAGCGCATCGGCACTGCTGGCCGGCTTGAGCCACAACAGGTTGCGGTCGTTGACCTGCCAGGCGCGGCAGGCCATGGCGTGCGGCAGATAGGGCGGTTGCACCAGCGCCACCCGCTGGCGCGCCGCCAGGCTGGCCAGCACCGGTTTTAATAACTGCATTTCGCCGATGCCATGTTGCTGTACCAGCAGTTCGATCAGCGCCGAACGCGGCCAGCCGCCGTTGGGCAGTTCGCTGTCGAGCCGGGCGTGGCCGGTGGGGCAGGTGGTCGTGCGCGAAATGGCCAGTTCACTGGCGCGCCACACATCGCGCATGACCAGGCGGCCAGCCTGGGCGGCTGCGGCAGTGATGGGGAGCGGTGGCGTAAGCATGGTTGTTATTAGATTGATACTGTATGTATGTACAGTATAATCCCCGTTTGCGCCAATATGCAAGACCGATTTGCTTGTCGTGCGGCTATATCTGGTAACAGTCAATCAGCGTTTGAAAAAACGCGGATCGTACAGCCAGCGCTTGACCGTGGTGGCGGTGATGGCAGCCGTGTCGGGGTGCTGGGGGTTGATCAGCACGTTGTCTTCGTCGGGCACCATCACCGATGGCACGCGCAGCAGGGCGCTGGTGCCGGAAGCGACCCAGGCATCGCCTGCTGCCATCGAGGTGAGGCCGGCAGGCACGGCATCCCAGCCGCCGGGCAGGGGCGCGAGGACTTGGCACGCGGCCCAGACGGCATCGGGAATGTCGATGCGCACCAAATAACGGTTGTACGGCAGGCGACCGATCCTCGTGTACTGCACTGTCTCAAGCGTTGCCAGCGCAATATTGGTGGCGCAGTATATGAGCGGCGTGCCGATACTGTTCCAGCGCCCACCGGTCAGGCTGGCGCCCGTGCCGCTCAAGTCGTTGGCTGCATAGGTCGGTGCTTCCACCGCAATGCGCCACACCGTCGCTGTCATGCGTAAGCGCCGCTTTGGCTCATGGCAAGCAATCCTGCCACCAGCTTCTGCCCCTCGAAGGTGTCCATATAACTGGCCGGGGTTTCGCCCCCGAGCGCGGGCAACGGTTCGGTCAGCCATTCAGAGACCCAGCGGGCGGCATCGAAACCGGTGGGGTCGCCCGACTCTTCGACCATGGTTTGCACCATGGCGATCAGGTTTTCCACGCCCAGCACCCGTTCCGATTCGTCACTGGAGAGCACGATCGCATCTTTTTCCTTGCGGCTGATGGTGGCGCGCGACAGGCCCAGGCTGGTGAGCAAGATTTCCTTGCTCAAGCCCATGCGCGCGGACAGGCTGCTGATCGACGAGGCCGGTATACCTTGCCGTATCAACGCGATCCGTCCTTGCGGATTGAGGTTCGCGAGCGGACTGACGTGAGCGCTGTGCTGCGGCTTGGCGGTTCTGTGACTCGTCTTGGGGACCTTGATGGGTGCCGGGGCGGATGCGGTGGCGGACTTCTTCATGAGATTGGACATATCTGTCTCCTTTGAGTAATCAGACTAGCTCAAACGAGGCATTTTGCAAGGCGTTTATGCAAAGTTCACGGGCATGGACTTGTCCCGCCAGCACTTATGCGTCAGAGTACGGCCTCATCGAAGTTGCAGGAGTGTGCATGCGTTCTCAAAGACAGGAATTTATCGCCAACGGTCACAAGCTGGCCGCCAAGCTCGACGTACCCGATGGCGCGATCCGCGCCCATGCGCTGTTTGCTCATTGTTTTACTTGCGGCAAGGATGCGATCGGCGCGCACCGGCTGGCGCAGGCGCTCGCTGGCCATGGCATCGCCGTGCTGCGGTTCGACTTCACGGGACTTGGTGGCAGCGAGGGCGATTTTGCCGACACCAATTTTTCCTCGAACGTGGCGGACCTGGTGGCAGCGGCCGATTTCCTGCGCGCGCAGCACGCGGCGCCGCAATTGTTGATCGGCCATAGCCTGGGCGGCACGGCCATGCTGGCCGCCGCTGAACAGATCGCCGAAGCGACGGCCGTGGTGACGATCGGTTCGCCCAGCGATCCGACTCACATGCCGAGCCTGTTCGGTAGCCCGTACCAGGCACTGATCCGGCAGCAGGGCGAGGCCATGGTGCCGCTGGCCGGACGGCCGTTCCGCATCAAGCGCCATTTTTTCGAGGACGCCGAAGCGTATGCGCTGAAACCGAAGATCGCCGGCCTCCAGCGGGCGTTGCTGGTGATGCATGCGCCGGGCGACGACACGGTGCCGGTGACCAATGCGATGGAAATCGTCACCGCCGCCAGGCACCCGAAAAGTTTTGTATCGCTCGATAGCGCCGACCATTTGCTGACCCGGCGCGAAGATGCGGTGTATGTGGCCGACCTGATCGCGGCATGGAGCCGCCGCTACATCAGGTAAGCAACCTGTCACTATTCGCCGCCGAATTCCTCGGCCAGGTCCTTCCAGCCCTTGCTGGCGGCGAAGGTGTTGAAGGCGTCCGGCGCTTCCAGCACCAGCAGCTTGTTTTCCTGCAGCACCGGATCGCCGGCGCTCAAGGCCGGGCCCTTGTAGCCGACCGTGCGCAGCTGTGCTAACACGGCGTCGATCAGGGTCTTGTCCTTGTGCAGGCCGCTGATCGAGGCGCTGAAGTCCACGTACACGTCGATGGCGCCGTAACCTTCGTCGAAGATGCGGATCGCCTTGGCGTCGTGGGCGCGGCCGGCGCCGTCGGTGGCCTTGAACGGGCCGCTCAGTTGGATGTCGGTATCAGCACTCATGTTGTTCCTTGGATTTAGTCAGTCGTTTTTGGTAAAGCCATGCCACGTTGCACGGCGGGGCGCGCGGCCAAGAGGTCCATCCAGCGCCGTACATGCGGCTTGCCGGCGAGGCGCGCGCCGAGCGCGGGCTTGAGCGCGTCGTCGATCACCGCCACCCACGGGTAGCAGGCGATGTCGGCAATGCTGTAGTCGTCGCCGGCGACATACGTGTGTTGCGACAATTGCTTGTCCAGCACACCGAGCAGGCGGTCCGATTCTTCCAGGAAGCGCTTGCTGGCCAGCGCCGATTTTTCCGGCGAATGGATTTCGAAAAAGCCGACCTGGCCCAGTATCGGACCGAGACCGCCGATCTGCCAGCTCAGCCATTCCAGCACCTTGTAGCGGGCCGGACCGGCTGCCGGCAGCAGCTTGCCGGTCTTGTCGGCCAGATAGACCAGGATGGCCGCGCTCTCGAAAATGCTGAGGGGGCCGCCCTCGGCGCCATGATCGACCAGGGCCGGAATCTTGTTGTTGGGCGAAATGGCCAAAAAGGCGGGCGAGAACTGTTCGTCCTTGCCGAGGTTGACGGTCTTGATCTCGTACGGAAGTCCCAGTTCTTCGAGCATGATCGGAATCTTGCGTCCGTTCGGGGTGGTCCAGGTGTACAACGTCAGCATGTGGTCCTCGGCAAGGTGGGTGTCACGGCATCTTACTTCAACGGCTGCAGAATTGCTTCCAGGCGGTCAGGCGTGCCCTTGATGCGTTCCAGGCGCGGGTATTTCAGGCCGTCGTGGTAGTCGATCGCGTACGTGGTGTACAGGTTACCCTTTTTGACCAGCAGCTCGATCGGCTCCTTGCCGCCCTTGGCGGCCGTGATCGCCGTGCGCAGCACCTCGGGCTTGTAGGCGCGGCCGTTGACCGCCAGCAGCGTCGAGTTGCCCGACAGGCCGGCCTTGAAGCCGATGCCTTCCCAGATGAACGATTCGAGCTTGCCGCCTTCGCCGACCGAGAAGCCGAGCGAGTACTGGAAGTTGGCCGACTTGCTCAGCTCTTCCTGGGCCTTCAGGAACGGCGTCTGCTTGTCGGTGTACACCAGTTTCCAGCCGGCGCGGGTCAGGCCGTCGAGCGGGGCGCCCGGACCGTGGCCCTCCACGCGGCTGCGCAGGAAGGTGGCCCAGTCGTGCGGCTGCACCGCGTTCAGGGCAGCGACCACGTCCTCGAAGGTGTAGTGCTTGGCCACGTTGACGCCGTCATCGACGCCGAAGAAGTTGCGGGCGAAATCGTTGAGCGAGCGCTTGCCGCCCGACAGTTCGCGGATCAGGGTGTCGGCGTCGAGCCAGATCAGCTGGCCTTCCTGGTAATAGTCCTCGCCGCGCTGCCAGTTGTTCCATACCTGCGGACGGCGGGCGTTGATGATCGGATCGTAGGTGGTGTCCTGCACCGCGCGCCACGCGCGGCCACGCACGTTGTCGAGGCGGGCAGCAGATGCGGCCAGCAGGTCGCGCGTGTTTTCCGGCTTGATCAGGCCCGAGCGGGCGGCCAGCACCGCGCCCCAGTACTGGGTCTGGCCTTCGTAGACCCACAGCAGCGAGTTGTCGAGCGGAGTGTTGAAGTTGGGCACGTCCTGGCCGGCCGGGCGGCGGAACTTGCCGTTCCACGAGTGGGCAAATTCGTGCGGCAGCAGTTCGCGCCGCGCTTCCCACTTGGCCCACTCGGTGAAGTAGCCGGACTTGACGCCGTTCTCGCTCGACTGGTGATGCTCGCGGCCGATGCCGCCGAATTCGTCGCTGATGGCAAACAGGAAATCGTAGTGCTTGTAGTGTTTCGAGTTAAACAGTTTATACGATTGCTGGATCAGCGCGCGGTGCGGGGCGATCTGTTCCGGCGTCGCGTCGAGCTGCTCGGGGCTGTCGGCCACCACGTTCAGGTGGACCGGGATTTTCGCGCCCGGGTCGAGGTCGATGCGGCGGAAATAGCGGCCGGCAAACAGCGGCGAATCGAGGAAGGTTTCGAAGTCCAGCGGCTTGAAGGCGATCTCGTCGCCGTTGCGCGCGGCCGTCTCCAGCGCAGTGCCGAACTGCCAGCCCGGCGGCACGGTCAGATTCGGCTGGATCGTGATGTTGCGGCTGCGGTAGCCGGCCGGGTAGATCGCCAGCGACTGCCATTGCACGCCGAGGATGTCGTTGGTAAACGTGGTGCGACCCTGGTTCGCTTCCACCGGCGACAGGTACTGGAATTCGACCTCGACCGCATTGGCGTCGGCCGGCACATCGACCACGAACGCCCACACATTGAGCGGGTCGCGGTGCCATGCGACCGGCTTGCCGTTGGCGCTGGTCTGGAGGCCGGCAAACTGGTTCAACGCGCCGCTGGGACCGTGATTGGCCACCACCCACTGCGGATACAGCAGGGTCAGCTTACCGGGCCTGGCGGGGATGGTCTGGCGTACGCGGAAAATCTGCTGCGCCGTGTTGGACGCGTCCACTTTCAGGATGATAGTGCCGGGGTAAGGCTGTTCGGAAATCGTCTCTGCCTGGGCGCTGAACGAGGTAGCGAGCAGGACGGCGAGTGCGGCACGGGTGAGGGACATTGAGGACTCGGATCGTGATTGAACAAGAGAAAGAGTGTAGCACGCAGGGCGAGCGGCAAAAACCCGCAAAGACCCGAAAAAAGGCGCAAAAAAAATGTGAAAAAAAGCCCTTGAAAGCATTTGGCCCCCATCCTATATCGGAACCAGTGGTTGCCCAGCAGGGGACCACGGGCCCCGAGGAGCGCTTCCGAGGGGGAAACAACTTATCGCTTAACTTGACAAGGATATTTATCATGCGTACTTTCGACCTGACTCCGCTGTACCGTTCCGCCATCGGCTTCGATCGCCTGGCACAAATGCTCAACGATGCCCAGCGCGCCGATGCGTCGCCCAGCTATCCCCCTTACAACATCGAACTCGTGTCCGATGACCAGTACCGCATCGTGATGGCGCTGGCCGGCTTCAACCGCGACGAGATCGACATCACCTTCGAGCGCGACTCGCTGCACGTGGTCGGCCGCAAGCAGAAAGACGCTACCGAGCGCACCTATCTGCACCGCGGCATCGCAGCGCGCGACTTCGAACAGCGCTTCCAGCTGGCCAACCACGTCAAGGTGACGGGCGCCAGCTTCGACAACGGCATGCTGACCATTGAACTGGTGCGTGAAGTGCCCGAAGCGCTCAAGCCCCGCAAGATCGTCATCGACGGTCAGAACGGCAACGTCACCGCCCTGGAGCAGCGCCAGGCAGCGTAATCGGCGTAATTTGCCCGTAGAGGGGACCTCGAAAAACCGTAGCGGGTCGCGCAGTAGGTTTTGCGAGGTTCCCTAGAGGCATGACCCAAGCACTGGCCGGAACCTCCGGCCAGTGCCACGTCTATAGTCCATATCCACGGCCGGCATGTGTTGTAAGCATATGTTTCCGTGGAAATTTCGTTAAGTAGGGTCTAAGTTTTTTGCCTCATATTGAAGACATCGAAATTCCTAATTCAATCAGGAGCGCAACATGTCCCAGACTATCCAACCCGGATCGAAAACCTTCCAACGCACCGTCGCCGCGCTGGCCATCGTGGCTGCCATCGGCGCCGGGGGGGCGGTTGCTGTCAAGCAGAGTAACGCGGTAGCTGCCGGCAGTACGCCGGTGGCAGCGCTGGCGCCGCCATCGGCCAACGCCGGTGCGCCGGCTGCCGTGGCTGCACCGTCGATTTCCCTGCCCGACTTCTCCGTGGTGGCGGCCAAGAACGGCCCGGCCGTGGTCAACATCGACGTCCGCGGCACCACCAAGACCTCGTACGATGGCCAGGGGCCGGGCCAGGGGCCGGGCCAGGGCCGCGCCGACGCCTTCGGCGACGATCCGTTCATGGAATTCTTCCGCCGCTTCCAGGGCCAGGGTCCTCGTGGCGGCCAGCGCGAAGTGCCGACCCACGGCATGGGCTCGGGCTTCATCATCAGTTCCGACGGCATCATCCTGACCAATGCCCACGTGGTGCGCGATGCGCGCGAGGTGACCGTCAAGCTGACCGACCGCCGCGAATTCCGCGCCAAGGTGCTCGGTTCCGATCCGAAAACCGACGTCGCCGTGCTGAAGATCGATGCCAAGGATTTGCCGGTGGTACCGCTGGCCAAGGCCGACAATGTCAAGGTCGGCGAGTGGGTGCTGGCGATCGGCTCGCCGTACGGCCTCGACAACACGGTAACGGCCGGCGTGGTCAGCGCCAAGGGCCGTTCGCTGCCCGACGATTCGTACGTGCCGTTCATCCAGACCGACGTGGCCGTCAATCCCGGCAACTCCGGCGGTCCGCTGTTCAATACCCGTGGCGAAGTGGTCGGCATCAACTCGCAGATCTACAGCCAGACCGGCGGCTACCAGGGCCTGTCGTTCGCGATCCCGATCGAAGTGGCCACCACGATCGCCAACCAGATCGTCTCCACCGGCAAGGTCGAACACGCCAAGCTTGGTGTGACGGTGCAGGAAGTGGGGCAGGACATCGCCGATTCGTTCAAGCTGGCCACGCCTGAAGGTGCGCTGGTGGCCAACGTCGAACGCGGCGGTCCGGCCGACAAGGCCGGCCTGAAAGCGGGCGACGTGGTGCGCAGCATGAATGGCAAGAAAGTCGTCAGCTCGATCGACCTGCCGGCCATGGTCGGCCTGATCAAGCCGGGCAGCACGGTCAAGCTGGAAGTCTGGCGCCAGGGCAAACTGATTGCGCTCGATGCCACGCTCGGCAACCTGAACGACAAGGTGGCGGCCGTCTCGGCCACCAGCGACCGTGCCGAGCAGGCCAGCGCCAAGCTGGGGCTGTCGCTGCGCCCGCTCGATCCGAACGAGCGCCGCGACAGCGGCATCGCCAACGGCCTGGTGATCGAAGACGCCGGCGGCGCTGCGCAAAACGCCGGCGTGCAGCCGGGCGACGTACTGCTGTCGGTCAACGGCTACGCGGTCACCAATATCGACCAGGTGCGCCAGGTGGTGAACAAGTCCGGCAAGTCGGTCGCGTTGCTGATCCAGCGGGGCGGCGATACAATCTTTATTCCCGTGCGTCTGGGCTAAACCGACTCCGCCCCGATGACATGAACGCCGTCCCGGCAGAACGCAGCAACAACAAGAAAAGGAAACCACCATGCGACTTCTGCTGGTAGAAGATGACACCATGATCGGCGAAGTGGTGCTCGACCTGTTGCGGGCCGAGCACTACGCCGTGGACTGGGTCAAGGACGGCGACATGGCCGACACCGCGCTGCAAACCCAGACCTACGACCTGGTGCTGCTCGACCTCGGCCTGCCGCGCAAGGATGGTCTCGAAGTGCTGCGCTCGATGCGGGCGCGCAAGGAGCTGACGCCGGTGCTGGTCGCCACCGCGCGCGACGCCAAGGAGCAGCGCATTGCCGGCCTCGACGCCGGCGCCGACGACTATGTGCTCAAGCCCTACGACCTCGACGAACTGCTGGCCCGGATCCGCGCCCTGCTGCGCCGCTCGGCCGGACGCGCCGAGCCGGTGTTCGAGCACGGCGGCGTCAGCGTCAATCCGCAGACGCGCGAAGTGCTGGCCGACGGCAAGCAGGTGAACCTGTCGGCGCGCGAATGGGCCGTGCTCGAGGCGCTGATCGCCCGGCCCGGCATCGTGCTGTCGCGCCACCAGCTCGAAGAAAAGCTGTACAGCTGGAAGGATGAAGTCAACAGCAATGCGGTCGAGGTGTACATCCACGGTCTGCGCAAGAAGCTCGGGGCCGAACTGATCCAGAACGTGCGCGGCCTCGGCTACATGGTGCCCAAGCTATGAGGATGAAGGTGAAGCTGCCGACGATGCCGCGGGTGCCGGTGGTCACGCACTCGCTGCGCGGACGCCTGCTGTGGTTCCTGCTGGCAGCGATCACCATGGCAGCCATTGCCCAGGCAGCGATCGCCTACCGCAGCGCACTGAGCGACGCCGACCAGATTTTCGATTACCACATGCAGCAGATGGCGATGTCGCTGCGTTCGAGCGCCACGCTGACCAACAAGGCGGCCGACGCCTCGCCCGATCCCGGCAACGACGACCTCGTGGTGCAGGTGTGGACGCCCGACGGCGCCCAGGTGTTCCGTTCGCTGTCGCGCGCGGCGCTGCCGCAGCGGGCCGTGCTCGGTTTTTCCAACGTCAAGGCCAACAACACCACCTACCGTATCTTCTCGGTGCAGACCAGCAACCAGACCGTGCAGGTGGCGATGGACATGGCCGTGCGCCAGCGCATGGCCGGCACGCTGGCCCTGCGCACGGTGGGGCCGATTGCCGTGATGGCGCCGATCCTGATGCTGGTGGTGTGGTGGGTGGTCAGCGGTTCGCTGGCGCCGGTGTCGCGGGTCAAGCGCCAGGTGGCGGCGCGCCAGGCCGACGATCTGTCGCCGGTGTCCGAAAACGATCTGCCCGACGAGGTGCTGCCGCTGGTGCACGAGCTGAACCTGCTGTTCGGCCGCGTGCGCACCGCGTTCGAGGCGCAGCAGCATTTCGTGGCCGACGCCGCGCACGAGCTGCGCTCGCCGCTGGCCGCGCTCAAGCTGCAGGTGCTGAGCCTGGAGCGGGCGCAGGACGATGCCGCGCGCAGCGTGGCCATCGGCCGTGTCACGGCCGGCATCGAGCGCGCCACGCGGCTGGTGGAGCAATTGCTGGTGCTGGCGCGCCAGGAAGGCTCGGTCGACGATGTGCGGCTCGACCGCGTCCACCTGTCCGAGCTGGTCAAGCGCACGCTGGGCGACATGGCGGGCCTGGCGCAGGCACGCCAGATCGACCTCGGTCTCGAGCATGCCGACGATGTCGCTGTCGATGGCCAGCCCGACGCGCTGATCATCCTGCTGCGCAACCTGGTCGATAACGCCATCAAGTACACGCCTTCCGGCGGCACCGTCGATATCGCGCTGCGCCGCATTCCGAACGAAGGTGCCGGCAAGGTCAAGGGCGTGGCGGCGCCGGGCAGGGTGCTGCTCAGCGTCGAGGATTCCGGCCCCGGCATTCCGCCCGACGAGCGCGAACGCGTGTTCAGCCGCTTCTACCGCGTGCCGGGCAGCCAGGCCGGGGGCAGCGGGCTGGGACTGGCCATCATCAAGTCGATCGCCGAGCGCCACGGCGCCGTGCTGACGCTCGATACGTCCGCACGGCTCGGCGGCCTGAAGATCAGCATCGATTTTCCCGAGACTGCGAGGCCCACTCCGGTCTAAAATGCCGTTTTGATATGCGGGACGGCAAGATGAAAAAAATCGGATTCTCGGGCACGCTGGACCCGATCACCAACGGCCACATGTGGGTGATCAACGAAGCCCGGTCGATGGCGGACGAGGTGGTGGTATTCCTGTCCGAGAACACCGCCAAGAAACCCAAGTTCACGGCCGAGGAGCGCAAGAGCATCATCGCGCTCAGCTGCGCAGAGCAGGGCTGGGACAATGTCCAGGTGGTGATCGTGCGTGGCGACTACACGGCGCGCGCGGCCCGCAAGCACGGCGCCGAATACCTGATCCGCGGCATCCGCACCACCGCCGACTTCGACTACGAAAACCTGATCCAGCAAACCAATGTCGATGTGCTGCAAGGCGCCAAGACCATCTTCGTCATGCCGCCACGCGACCTCGGCTCCGTCAGTTCGAGCTTCGTCAAGGCGCTGGAAGGGCCGATCGGCTGGAACTGGATCATGAAAAAATTCGTGCCCGGCCCGGCCTATCACGCCTGGGTGCTGGGCTGGCTGCGCAACGAGTGGGAACTGCTGTGGGACTACGCCCAGGCAGACGAGTCCGCGATCAACCACGCCGACGCCTGGTTTGCGCGCCTGACCGGCGCCACCGCCTACGGCGGCACGGCGCGCCACTATCACAACCTCGACCACCTGGTGCACGGCCTGTCCGAAATCCGCGCCTGGGCTGCCAACACCAAGCCGTCTGCGGCCGATATCGAGATCGTCAAGCAGGCGTTCTGGTTCCACGACGCCGAATACGCGCACGGCCTGGGGGAGGGGGTGCCCAGCAACGAGGAAGCGAGCGCCCGGCTCTGGCTGGGCAGCCACCTGGGCCAGGAAATGGAACCTGCCGCCGCGCTGATACGGGCTACCGACCATTTCCAGGAAGCGGCCATCGAACATCCGCTCAAGGCCGTGATGCTGTGCGTGGACCTGGCCATCCTGGGCCAGGATGACGAGGTCTACCGCAACTACGCCCGCGGCATCCGCCAGGAATACGCCCACCTGCCCGACGCCGACTACCGCCACCAGCGCACCGGCGCCCTGGCCCACCTGAGCCGCAAAGCCCAGGCCGGCCAGCTGTTCTGCGACCCGTATTTCGCCAGCCAATACAACGACCGCGCCATCGACAACATGCAGCGCGAAATCGCCCACCTTGCCGCCTGACTGCGGGGGCCGGTCCTCATGCCGTGAAGGTCTTCATCGCCGTCGTACCCGTGAAGGCGGGTACCCAAGTACAGCGACATGCGTCGGCATGCCAGCCAAATGGGGTCCCCGCCTGCGCGGGGACGACGTTTTTATGCCAACAACATCAATACTTTCGATAAAGAGGACCTCGAAAAACCTACTGCGCGACCTGCTATCGCTACGGTTTTCGAGGTGCCCTTGACTTGACGGCATCAGGGTCCAACCCGGAAGTTTAGTAGCGGTTCCAGTTGTTGTGGCGGTGCTCGGTGGCTTCCTTGAGCAGGTGGCTGGCGCGGTGCAGGTCCCGGGGGCTGTGGGCGTCGCCGACTTCGACCGTCATCGCCAGTTCCTGGATCGCCGGCGGGTATTCGTGTTCGGCCGATTCTTCGAGCAGCGTGCGCGCCCGGGCGGCGTCTTGCGGCACGCCCTGGCCCGCGCGGTAGAAGTACGACAGCAGGAACATCGCGTGCGCGTTGCCGGCGTCGCTGGCCGCTTGCAGCCAGTGCGCAGCCTGCGTATCGTCGCGGGCCACGCCGCTGCCGTTCTTGTACAGCAGCGCCAGCGCCAGCGCGGCGCGCGCGTGGCCTTGCTGCGCCGCCTGCCGGTACCACGCGGCTGCGGCCAGCGGCTGCGGCGCTACATTCACCACGCCCAGCCGCAGCATCTCGCCCAGCTCGAAGGCTGCCTGCACGTCGCCGCCGCGCGCGGCCTGTTCGAACAGGCGCAGCGCAGCGTTGCGCTGCTGCGGCCGCTGCCGGTACACCAGCGCCAGTTCGCGCTGGGCCACCGGCAGGTTTTGCTGCGACCACGACAGCAGCTTGCGCTCGGCGCTGGCGTCCGCTTCCTGGATCGCCTTCATGCCGACCACTTCGATTTCGGCATTGCTGGGCGCGCTGCGCTGGAGCTGGCAGCCGGCCAGCAAAGCCGTACCGGCCAGCAACGCAGCCAGCACGCTGTGACGATAGCCGGGGTAGCCCGTGCCCGCTGTTTTCATGGTTCGGGTTCGCATGGTCAGCAATCCACCATCATTTGCTCAGGTCGATCGTGTACTTGGCAAAGCCGCTGGCGTCGAGGCTGCCTTCTGCCGCCACCGCCGTGATGCCCGTGCTTTTCGCCAGGCCCAGGTGGCCCGGCGCCGAACGCAGGATCACGGGGCCGGCGGTCGCCACCTTGACGAAGCTCCAGCTGCGCGCGCTGCCGTTATCGGCCAGGCTGACCTTGCCGGTGGCCTTGCCGCGCGCCGCCAGGTAGTTGCTGACCACGGTCTGGTTGGCGTCCGGCGACTTGATGATGGTCTTGCTGCCGTCGATGCCGGGCACGGCGCCGCCGCCGCCGGCGCGGTAATCGTTGGTGGCGACGATGAAGTCGTCGCCATCGGCGACCGGTTTGCCCTGGTACACCAGGTTGACGATGCGGCTGCCGGCCGGCTTGGTGACGTCGATCTGGTACGTCAGCGCATTGCCCTCGGCATAGAACACGTCGTAGTTGTAGATGGTCGAATAGCTGGGCACCAGGTCCTGCTCGGTGGTCAAGGCCGGGTTGATTGCGGCGAACTGCTTGGCCGAGGTTTCGAGCCAGGCCTTCAGGTCGGAGCCCTTGATCTTGACGGCCTGCAGGTTGTTATTGCTGTACAGGTAGAGGTCGCCCGGGTTGCGCACCTGCAGGCCGACCGGTGCGCCAGCGCTGGCGCCTGGCGCCACGTCGGTGAAGTCCGACGGCCCGTTGCGGCCGGCCTTGAACGGCGCGCTGCACGAGATGACCGGGATGTTCTTGTAGCTGGCGATGGTGGCGTCGGTGCTGGTGGCGATGAAGTTCTTCACGTAGTCCAGCTGGGCCTGGTTGACCAGCTGGATTGCCGACACGTCGCCGGCCAGCGCAAAGTACGACGACATCTCGAAGTCGGTCGACACGCCCAGCGGCTGCTTGGCGTAGGCGATGGTGGCCGCGTGCTCGGTGGCCACCAGCGGTGCGATCGCGGGATCGGCAGCGATATTGGTCTTGCCGTCGGTGTACTTGAAACCGCGCGATTCGACACTGGTCTTGGCCGGCTGCACCACCCATTTGCCGCCCTGGTACACCAGCGTCATCTTGATGATGCCGAGGCGACGGCCCCAGCTTTGCGCCATCACGGTCGGTACGCCATTGACGAAGCCGTTGACGGCGTCGATGTTGGCGCTGGCCGGGAACGCCGCAAACGAGGCGTCCAGCGCGGCAGCGCCGGCTTCTTTACCCTTGGGGAAGATCAGGTGCGAGTGACCGATCAGCAGGGCGTCGATGCCGGTGCCGGTCAGGTGGTAACTGGGGTTTTCCATCTTCGGGCTGTACGGGCTCGGGTCCAGACCGCCGTGCGACAGCGCCACCACCAGGTCGGCTCCCTTGTTGCGCAGCGCGGGCACATATTGCCTGGCTGCTTCCACGGCGCCGGTGACGGCCACCTTGCCGGCCAGGTTCTTCTGGTCCCACTCGAGGATCTGCGGCGGCACGAAACTCATGATGCCGATATTGATCTTGACGTCGAGCGCACTGCCATCGGGCGCGGTGGCGCGGAAGGTGCGCGGCAGCAGGGCGGTGGGCTGGACGATCGGTTTGCCGCTGGCCACGCCTGTCACATTGCTCAGCGCCAGCGGGAACACCGGTGCGCCGCAGTTGCCGGCCGGCTTGCTCACGCCGGGAATGCCGAAGTCGGTATTGGTGATCTGGCTCAGCAGCGGCAAGCCGTAGTTGAATTCATGGTTGCCGAAGCCGCCGCCGTCGAACTTCATGGCGTTCATCACCTTGTGGATGGCCATGGTCTCGGAGCAGGCCACCGGCTTGGTCACCGCCTGCAGGTCGCCCAGCAGCGTGCCCTGGATGGTGTCGCCGTTGTCGAGCAGGACATTGTTGGGGTTTTCCGCGCGTGCAGCGCTGACCAGGGTGGCCGTGCGTTCCAGTCCCAGGCTGGTGTCCTCGGTCAGCGAATAATAGTTGTAGCTCATGACGTTGGCGTGCAGGTCGGTGGTCTCCATCAACGCCAGCGAGACGGTCGTACCTTCCTGCACCGGCGGCACCGGATTCGCCTCACCACCACAACCGACCACGCCGGCTGCCGTCATCGCTGCCAGCAGCACCCAATTCGCCTGTTTCATTGCCATGCCTTACCTCGAGATGATTAAAATTCAAGGTAGGCAGTGTAACCAGCTTACATGACCGCTGCGTGACACATCAATACGCCCACAACGGCCCCTGACTACCGGCATTGCCGCCAACCGCCGCCCCGTCCATCACCACGAAGACCCGCCGCCCGTAGAAGAACGGCAGTCCCCAGTTGAAGGCCGTGCCCGACGAGGCCGAGCCGCTCAGCGTGCCGCCCACCTGGGCCGCGCGAATGGTCGAGGGCAGTTGCACCAGGTTGACGATGTTGAAGTTGACCACGCCGCTGGCACTGTTGTCCGCTGCCGTGTTCAGGGCGGAGAGCGCCAGCGTGGCGGCAGGGCAGAAGAAATCGCCGCCTGAACAGGTGCGGATGTCGCTGTCGTTGAAGAAATAGCCGTTCGAGCCGCTGTCGATGAAGCTGGCGTTATAGGTCTTGTTCTTGTACGTGGTGCTGAAGTTGCCGCTGCTGTTGGCCCGGTACAGCGTTTCATTGGCGATCATGTTATTGCTTTGCGTGTTGACGCCAAAGACCAGCGTGCCGCTGACCGAGGTCAGGCCGTTGGGGCCCACCGTCGGCAGGCTCAGCAGAACGCCGTTGTTATTCACGGCAAACGACGCCACCGGGTTGGTCACCTGCGTGGCCAGCGCCATGGCGCTGGCGGTGCAGCTGCCGGCCGTGCACGCATAATAGGTGCCGCTGATCGGCGCCTGCGCGCACGCCTGACCGCAGTCGTGCTTGAACAGGCCCACGCCGAGGATGCCCTTGGCGCCGATGGCGCCGAGCGAACCGAGATTGTTGCCGGCGCTGCTGCAACTCGATGGCGTGGTCGCGAAATTAGCGTCGGTGTCGCCGATCACCTGCACCGAAATGCCGGACGCTACCTCGTCGGCCATCCTGACATCGGCCTGGCGCACCGACCCCCAGGTATAGCCGCTGATGAACTTGCCGCACTCGCCGGCGCTGGCGCCGCCGGCAGCCTGTACCGCCGGCAGGGCGATGCTGCCATCGAGCGCGGAAGCGAGCACGCGCAGGCCGTAGGAACCGGTATCGAGCAGCACGTGGTCGATGGTCTGGCAGGTGCTGGTGCCCGGCGTGCAGATGGTCACGTTCACGTACGGCACATTGATCACGCCGCTGGCGCCGGCCGGACCGTTGTCCACCGTGATCGGCACGCTGTTGCTGAGCGGCGCGGTCACGCCCAGCGAGACGCTGGCGTCGGCCTCGCCGCCATCGCCGGTACAGCGCAGGCTGTACGTGATATTGCCTGCCACCGCCGACGATACCGTCACCGATCCGGACGCCGCCTTGGTGCCGATCCAGGCGCCGCTGGCCGTGCAGCTGCTGGCGTTGGCCGACGACCAGCTCAGTACCGAGGTCTGGGCCGTGGTGATCGACGCCGGCGCCAGCGTCATGCTGACCGTGGGCGCCGGCGGCGGCGTGCTGATGGTGACCGAGGTGCTGCTGGTGACGCCGCTGCAGGTGAGCGCATACCGCGCCGTGCCGGCCGCGCCGGCGGTGACGGTTTGCGTGCCGCTGGTAGCGACCGTGCCGCTCCAGGCGTCCGAGGCGGTGCAGGTGGTGCCGGCAGGGTTGCTCACGCTCCAGGTCAGCGTCACGACCTGGCCGACCGTGGTGGCGGTGGGCGTGGCGCTGATGCTGACCACGGGCGCCGGCGTGTTGCCGGCCGGCGTCGTGCCGGCAGGCGTGGTGCCGGTACTCGTGCTGGTACTGCCGCCGGACGAACCGCCGCCGCAGGCGCTCAGCACCAGGCACAGCAATGTTGCGACAGCGGTGGCTGCAGTAGCGGACGCGCCGGACCGCGCCGACCTGGCAGGCAGGCCGGCGGTGGCACAAATATCGGACGTGAGCGCCGGGCGGGCAGGAAGCAATACCGCGCGAGCGCGTTGCAGCAGGCTGATCATGCGGAACTTCCTCAGTTGATCGTGGTGGTGTCAAACCCGGCCGGCACTGCCGACGGGATGAAGGCGTGGCCGGCGAACGCGCGCATATGGCCGCTCGAGACGATGACCACGTCGGACTGCTGCAGCGCCAGCTGCGAGTGGCCGGCCTGGGTGCGCCGGCCGGTGGCGTCGGTCAGGGCGCTGAACTTGGCGCCAAGCAGGGTGCGCAGGTCGGGCAGGGTCGGGCCGCTCCAGCTCACGGCAAACACCTGGCCGCTGGCGTCCATGTATTCACGCACCAGGGTGCCGCTGTCGAGCGTGCTCTGGCTGATGGTGTAGACGGCCATGGCGCTGCCGGCTGGCGCCTGGCTCAGGCTGCGCGCGGTCCGTACCGGTGTGCCGCCGAAGTCGGACGGCGTACTGCCGAGGGCGGCAACAGCAGGGAGGCTGGGCAGCAGCGCAGCGAGAAAAATCAGGGAGAGGGCGGGGCGCATGGGACGTTCCGTTGCTTATGGTAAAGATGAGTATAGTGTATTGTGGGCAGAAGTTGGACGGAGTTAAGCAGCTGTAAGCAAACGTTACGCTGCACCTGCAACGAAAAAGCCGCCAATTCCGTGAAGGAATGGCGGCTTCGATGTCGAAGCTATAACAGATTCAGTTTAGAACTTGACCCACAGGCGGCTGAAGTACGAGGTGCCGTTCAGACCGAACTGCACGCTTTCATATTTGAAACCATTGTCGGTCTGGTCCGGATCCTGGCTGGTCGGCCTGGCGTTGAACAGGTTGTTGCCGCCGAACGTCAGCTTCACATCCTTGCTGATATTGTAGGTAAATGCCAGGTCGGCCGAGGTTTTCGACTTGTAGTGCTGGTTCGGCACCCCGGCGGCGGTGCCATCGAAGGTGCCCAGCGTCTGCGGACCGAAGTGGATGATCTTGAGGTCGGTGTCCCAGTCGCCGAGACCGTAGTTGAAGCCGAGCGTGAATTTCGAGCGCGGTGCGCCCTGTTCGATGTACAGCCTTTCCTTTTCCGACAGCAGCACGTCTTCGAAACCGCGCAGCGCAGCGGGCGCATGGACATCGGTCACCTCGGTCTTGCTCACGTTCATGGCCAGGAAGGTGTTCAGGCGGCCGCCCATCACCGTGGCCTTGTGCGAGGCGGTCAGGTCGATGCCCTGGGTCTTGGTGTCGGCCGAGTTGACGAAGAACTGCGCTTCGCCCACGCCCAGCGCGGCCAGGCGCGTGGCCAGGTCCGGGTAGTTGTCGGCAGTAAAGCGCCCCGACAGCACGATGCGGTCCTTGATCTTGATGTGGTACACATCGGCCGTCAGCGAAACCGCCTGGCTCGGGGTCCAGGTGGTGCCCAGCGTGAAGCTGGTCGATTTTTCTTCCTTCAGCTTGGGAATGCCGGCCGCGTTGGCCACCACGCCGCCGTTCGGCGCCAGCACCACTTCCTTCGGCACGCCGCCGATGAAGTCGGTGAAGGTGGTGGACAGATGGCTTTGCTGCAGCGATGGTGCGCGGAAGCCGGTGCTGGCCGAACCGCGCAGCAGCACGCTGTCGGTGGTGCGGATGCTGCCGGCCAGCTTGCCGGTCACGGTGGAGCCGAAGTCGCTGAATTTTTCGTAGCGCACGGCGGCCTGGGTCTTGATGGCGTCGGTCAGGTCCGCCTCCAGGTCAAGGTAGGCCGCATTGCTGTGACGCTTGGCGTTGGTCACGTCGCCGGGCTGGAAGCCGGGGAAGCCCTGGCTGCCGGCATTGCCGCCGTTGCCCACGCCGTCGGCGTCGATGTACGAGCCCGGCTCGCCGGCAAAGATCTTGAACTGTTCGCGCCGGTATTCGCCGCCGAACGCCACGTTCAAGCCCTTGCCCATGACGCCGTCGTAGTAGCGGCTGAGGTCGAGGTTGGTGGTCATTTGCTGGAACGAGAAGCCGCCCGCATTGAACGCGCTGGCGCTGACGCCGCGGCCGCCGTTTTGCAGGTCGAGATTGGCGATCGAGGCGTTGATGGTGTTGGTGATGTCGTACTTCATCTTGTTATAGCCGTACGTCTGCGAGATGTCGGTATTCCAGCCGCCGAGCTCGATGCGGTGGCCGAGGATGGCCGTGCGGTCCTCGATCCTGGCGTTGATGAAGGGAACGAAACCGTTCGGGTACATGGCAGCCGAATTACGGCTCGGAATGTCGTCCGACCCGATGCCGCCGCGCGCGAACGCTGCGCTCGAACCGTCGCGCTTTTGCGCACCGGCCGTGAAGTACAGGCGGCCGTTGCCGGTGGTCGGCAGTTCGCCGTTGGCGTAGACGGTCTGGCTCTCGGTCTTGGTATCGCCGATGATGCGCGGATTGTCGGGCTCGGCGCGGTTGGAGCGGCCGCGGTCCAGGTACTCGCCGGTCAGGGCCAGCACGCCGCCGTTGCCCAGGTCGAAGCCGCAGTAGGCCGAACCGAGCCAGTTCTGGCCGTCGCCGGCCGAGTACTGGCTGTAGCCGGCGATCGCTTCGCAGCCCTTGCTCTTCTTGAGGCTGACGTCCATCACGCCGGCAATCGCATCCGAGCCGTACTGGGCGGCGGCGCCGTCGCGCAGGATCTGCACATCCCTGATCGCCAGCATCGGGATCGCATTGAGGTCGGTGCCGGTGTTGCCGCGGTTACGCGCACCGAACAGGTTGACCAGCGCCGTGGTGTGGCGGCGCTTGCCGTTGACCAGCACCAGGGTCTGGTCCGAGCCGAGGCCGCGCAGCGCGGCCGAATCGACCAGGTCGGCGCCGTCGGCGCCGCTCTGGCGCGTGGAGTTGAACGACGGGGAGATATAGGTCAGCGTCTGCGCCAGGTCGAACTGGCCGCCTTGCTCGGCCTGTTTATTCATCGGAATCAGATCGACCGGGACCACGGTGTCGGTGGACGACGAGGTGGCGCGGCGCGACCCGACCACGGTGACCGATTGCATGGCCGAGGCGTCGGATGCCTGGGTGCCGGTCTGGGCGTGGGCGCCGGGCGTCAGGGTGAGGGTGGTGATGGCCGAGGCGCCGTACAGGCTGAATAAGACGGCTTTACGCAAATGGGTCACTGCAAACACGTGGCATCTCCGATGAATAAAAATCCGATTCTAGTCAGATTGCTCATCAGAACATGCTTATTTTTCACGCTTTGGCGGATCAAACATTATTACTGTTGTTTTAAGGTTTCAACGTTACGTAGTTTTACGGAGAACGGTGATTCACCCTTAAAATAAAGTGGTTTCGGCGCACCCACTGTTCAGGGGCCTTGAAAAACCGTGGCGGGCCGCCCGCTACCGTCTTGCGTCGCGCAAGCGTACGGAGGTACGCCGAGCAACGGAGAGGCGATAGCGGGTCGCGCAGCAGGTTTGACGAGGTTCCCTTAATCGATCGGGGAATTGAGGCTGCTGTGGCGGGTGGTGCCGTAATAGCTGTCGATCTGCGAGGCCCAGGTCTGGTTTGCCATATTGGGCCAGTTGTCCTTGTCGAAACCGGGCGCGTTCTCGATGCGCTCCTTGTCGATATTGAGCGTGAAACGCTTGTTGATGGTGTCGAGCGTCAGCGCTTCCCACGGAACCGCGAACAGTTTTTCGCCGATGGTCAGCACGCCGCCGTGGGCCATCACCGCGTAGGCGATTTTGCCGGTGCGCATGTCGAGCATGATTTCCTTGATCTCGCCCAGGTGCTCGTTCTGCAGGTTGTGCACGTGGTCGCCAATCAGGGTGTCGGCGCCCATCAGTTCAGGTCCCGGGCCCTTGCGGCCATTGTCCACGTACATGCCGTATGGGTCGCGTTCGGTATAGCTCATGGTGATCTCCTGTCGGTTATTGAGTTGTCATTTTTATCTCGTCGGGGCGCGCCGTCTGTACGGTTTGCCACAGTCGCCGGGGGCTGGCGAAGCCGAATTATCCCGGGGCAATGCTGCTGGTTCGGCGGTTTTAGGATATAATTTCAATTTCCCGCACGTGCCGTTCGGCACCATCTGCAATGACCAAATTTGTCTTCGTCACCGGTGGCGTTGTGTCTTCCCTTGGTAAAGGGATCGCCGCCGCCTCCCTCGCCGCCATCCTCGAATCGCGCGGTCTCAAAGTCACCATGCTCAAGCTCGATCCGTACATCAACGTCGATCCGGGCACCATGAGCCCCATGCAGCACGGCGAAGTGTTCGTCACCGACGACGGCGCCGAAACCGACCTCGATCTCGGCCACTACGAGCGCTTCATTTCCACCCGCATGAAAAAGGTGAACAACTTCACCACCGGCCAGATCTACGAATCGGTGATCCGCAAGGAACGCCGCGGCGAGTATCTCGGTAAAACCGTGCAGGTCATCCCGCACATCACCAACGAAATTCAGGACTACATCCGCCGCGGCGCCGAAGGCTACGACGTGGCCCTGTGCGAAATCGGCGGCACCGTCGGCGATATCGAGTCGCTGCCGTTCCTCGAAGCGGCGCGCCAGCTGAGCCTGCGCGCCGGCCGCAAGAACGCCGCGTTTGTCCACCTGACGCTGGTGCCGTACATCGCCTCGGCCGGCGAACTGAAAACCAAGCCTACCCAGCACTCGGTGCAGAAGCTGCGCGAAATCGGCATCTTCCCGAACGCGCTGCTGTGCCGCGCCGACCGTCCGATTCCCGATGACGAGCGCGCCAAGATTTCGCTGTTCTCGAACATCGAGGAAGCGGGCGTGATTTCCGTGTGGGACGTCGACACCATCTACAAGGTGCCGCAGATGCTGCACGACCAGGGCCTGGACGCGATCATCTGCGACGCGCTCGACCTGAACCCGGCGCCGGCCGACCTGTCGGTCTGGAGCAAACTGATTTACACGCTCGAGCATCCGAAGACGGAAGTGTCGATCGGCATGGTCGGCAAATACGTCGAGCTGACCGAGTCGTACAAGTCGCTGACCGAAGCGCTGCGTCACGCCGGCATCCACAACGAGTCGAAGGTCAACATCGAGTACATCGATTCGGAAGACATCGAGACCACCGGCTGCGCCGCGCTGGCCAAGTACGACGCCATCCTGGTGCCGGGCGGCTTCGGCAAGCGTGGCGTGGAAGGCAAGATCATGGCCGCGCAGTTTGCCCGCGAAAACAAGATCCCTTACCTGGGCATCTGCCTGGGCATGCAGGTGGCGCTGATCGAATACGCGCGCCACAAGGCCGGCCTGACCAGCGCCAATTCCACCGAATTCGACCTCGACACCGCGCAGCCGGTGGTGGCGCTGATCGACGAATGGCAAGGCCAGGACGGCAAGGTCGAAAAGCGCGACGAGAACTCGGACCTCGGCGGCACCATGCGCCTGGGCGCGCAAACCTGCGCCATCAAGCCGGGCACGCTGGCGGCCGAGATCTACGGCGCGGTGGTGACCGAGCGTCACCGTCACCGCTACGAAGCCAACAACCACTACCTGCCGCGCGTGGAAGCGGCCGGCCTGGTGGTGGCGGCCCGTACCCCGACCGAAGACCTGTGCGAAATCATGGAATTGCCGCGTACCGGCGACAATGCCCACCCGTGGTACATGGGCGTGCAGTACCACCCGGAATTCAAATCGACCCCGCGTGACGGCCACCCGCTGTTTACCTCGTACATCAAGGCTGCCCTGGCCCACAAGGCCGCTGGCGCCGGGGTGCAGCCAGCGCAACCACTGCAAGGAGAAGCGGCATGAAACTGTGCGGATTCGACGTCGGCCTCGATAAACCGTTCTTCCTGATCGCCGGCACCTGCGTGATCGAGTCGCGCCAGATGGCGTTCGACACGGCCGGCATCCTCAAGGAAATGACCGCCGAACTGGGCATCCCGTTCATCTACAAGTCCTCGTTCGACAAGGCCAACCGCTCGTCCGGCGCCACCTATCGCGGTCCCGGCCGCGAGAAGGGCCTCGAGATCCTCGGCGACGTCAAGCGCGAGCTCGGCGTGCCGGTGCTGACCGACGTCCACTCGGTCGATGAAATCGCCGAAGTCTCGGCCGTGGTCGATGTGCTGCAGACGCCGGCCTTTTTGTGCCGCCAGACCGACTTCATCGTCGCCTGCGCCCAGTCCGGCCTGCCGGTCAACATCAAGAAGGGCCAGTTCCTGGCTCCGCACGACATGAAGAACGTGATCGACAAGGCCCGCGCCGCCGCCAGGGCAGCCGGTCTTTCCGAGGACAACTTCATGGCCTGCGAACGCGGCGCCTCGTTCGGTTACAACAACCTGGTGTCCGACATGCGCTCGCTGGCCATCATGCGCGAATCGAACTGCCCGGTCGTGTTCGACGCCACCCACTCGGTGCAGCTGCCGGGCGGGAACGGCACGTCGTCGGGCGGCATGCGCGAGATGGTGCCGGTGCTGTCGCGCGCTGCCGTGGCGGTCGGCGTCGACGGCCTGTTCATGGAAACCCATCCGAACCCGGCCGAAGCGCTGTCGGACGGCCCCAACGCGGTGCCGCTGGGCCGCATGAAGGAACTGCTGTCGACCCTGATCGAGCTGGACCGTATCACCAAAAAAGCTGGATTCCTTGAAAACAGCTTCAACTGAGAGCTTGTTTCCACATGCGCGCAGCGGGCAGCTGCCACAACGCTGCGCGCTTTTTGAAACGGCCTCTGAAGCAACATGCCCGGTGCGCCTGCCAAACTTGCGCGCGCCGGGTGCATTTCCCGTTATATTCCCTGTATTCTGACTCGCCCAATGCGCGCAAGACGCATCGAGCGCACACTGTTTCGTCTAACTTTGGAGAATTAAATGAGTGCTATTGTTGATATTATCGGCCGTGAAGTCATCGATTCGCGCGGCAATCCGACCGTCGAATGCGACGTGCTGCTGGAATCCGGCGTGATGGGCCGCGCTGCGGTGCCATCGGGCGCCTCGACCGGTTCGCGCGAAGCGATCGAACTGCGCGACGGCGATCCGAAGCGTTACTTCGGCAAGGGCGTGCTGCAAGCCTGCGAAAACATCAACACCGAAATCTCGGAAGCGATCATGGGCCTCGACGCCAATGAGCAAGCCTTCCTGGACCGCACTCTGATCGACCTGGACGGCACCGAAAACAAGAGCCGCCTGGGCGCCAACGCCATGCTGGCCGTGTCGATGGCGGTGGCCAAGGCTGCTGCCGAAGAAGCCGGCCTGCCGCTGTACCGCTACTTCGGCGGTTCGGGCGCCATGCAGCTGCCGGTACCGATGATGAACGTGATCAACGGCGGCGCCCACGCCGACAACAACCTGGACATCCAGGAATTCATGATCATCCCGGTCGGCGCGCCAACGTTCAAGGAAGCGATCCGCTACGGCGCGGAAGTGTTCCACACGCTGAAAAAAATCCTGCACAAGAAAGGCCTGAGCACGGCGGTCGGCGACGAAGGCGGTTTCGCCCCATCGCTGGCCAACCATGAGGAAGCGATCAAGCTGATCATCCAGGCCATCGAAGAAGCCGGCTACGAGCCAGGCACGCAGATCGCGCTGGGCCTGGACTGCGCCGCGTCCGAGTTCTACAAGAACGGCAAGTACGAACTGGAAGGCGAGGGCCTGTCGCTGACCGCTACCGAGTTCACCAACCTGCTGGCCACCTGGTGCGACAAGTACCCGATCATCTCGATCGAAGACGCGATGCACGAAGGCGACTGGGACGGCTGGGCCATCCTGACCAAGGAACTGGGCAAGAAAGTCCAGCTGGTGGGCGACGACCTGTACGTCACCAACACCAAGATCCTCAAGGAAGGCATCTCGAAAGGCATCGCCAACTCGATCCTGATCAAGATCAACCAGATCGGCACCCTGACCGAAACCTTCGCCGCCATCGAAATGGCCAAGCGCGCCGGCTACACGGCCGTGATCTCGCACCGCTCGGGCGAAACCGAAGATTCGACCATCGCCGATATCGCCGTGGGCCTGAACGCCCTGCAGATCAAGACCGGCTCGATGTCGCGCTCGGACCGCATGGCCAAGTACAACCAGCTGCTGCGCATCGAGGAAGACCTGGGCGACATCGCCTCCTACCCGGGCCGTGACGCCTTCTACAACCTGAAGTAATTCTGTACCGAGCGGCCGGAATCTCCGGCCGCTTTTTCATGCTCCCTACACCATGCGTTTGATTACCTTAGGCCTGGCAGTGCTGCTGCTGCTGATCCAGTACCCGCTGTGGCTGGGCAAAGGCGGCTGGCTGCGCGTCAAAGACTTCGAAGCCCAGGTCGATACGGCCCACAAGAAAAATGCCGAACTGCTGGCCCGCAACGCCAAGCTCGATTCCGAAGTGCGCGACCTCAAGGAAGGCACCGGCGCCGTCGAGGAACGCGCGCGTTACGAACTCAGCATGATCAAGGAAAACGAGATTTTCGTGCAGATCGTCGGCAAGGGCCACGCCGTGCCCAACGTGCCGCTGGCAGCGCCGCCTGCAGCAGGCGCCAACCCGCCCGCCGCGCACTGACCATGAGACGGCACGCCATCATGCTGTGGACGACCGTGCTGGCCGCCGCCGTCGTGGCTGGCGATGCCGGCGCTGGTGTTGCCAGCGCTGCTACCGCTGCCGGGGCCGCCACAGCCAGTACTGTTGCCACCGGCGCTGCCGCTGCTACCGCTGCAAGGTCCGTCACAGCTGCTACCGCAGTCACCGGCGCTGCCGCGGTCACCCCCGCTAAATCTGCTACCGCCACGACCGTCGCGCCTGCCGCCAACGGCGACTCTGCTGCCAGGGCCGCGCCAGTTGCTGCTGCCACCGCCGGCGCTGCCGTCGTTGCCGGAGCCACTCCTGCTGCGGGGCAGGTGCCTGCGCCTGCTGCCAATGCTGCTGCTGCCGACACTTGCGTCCCGCTGCGCATCGGCTATATCGATCAGCACCGCCCGCCATACTGGATGGGCGAGGGCGAGCAGGTGCCGGAGCCGCCCGGCGCCGCCGTGGACCTGATGCGCGACGCGGTCCAGGCCGCCGGCTTCGGTTGCGCGCCCGCGCTCGTGCGCTTGCCGCTGGCGCGCCTGCCGCTGGCGCTTGCCCATGGCGACATTGACATGACGCCGCTCGGCGAAATGTCCGCTTATCCCGCCGGCATCGCGCTGCCGCGCGACAGGAGCGGCAATATCGACGTCGACCGCGCCATGCACAACACGCTGGTGGTGCTGGTGCGCGCGCGCGACAGGCTGCCCGCCAGTACCGATCCCATGCAATATTTCAAGAGCAAGGTGCTCGGCGTGGCACTGGGACAGGGCTACACCGCGCGCCTGCGCGAAGCGGGCCTGAAGATCGACGACGGCGCCCGCGACCAGGCACGCACGATCGACAAGCTGCAACTGGGCCGGGTCGATGGCGTGGTGACGGCAACCGTAACGCCCGAGCATGTGAAGCGCCTGCTGGCGCGCTACCAGGGCGCCATCGTGCAACTGCCCCGGCCCCTGCTCAACACGCGCGTGTGGCTGGCCTTCAACGACAGCTATTACCGCGCGCACCGCCAGCAGGTCGAAGCGCTGTGGGCCTGGCTCGACGCCAACCGCAACCGGCTCGGCTACACGGTCCAGAAGTACCGCCTGCCGGATTGAGGGCGTGTAACGTGCCAGCGGCCCTGGCGCACTGCGGCTACAATATGGCTCCGCTTCAAGCACCGAGTTCGTTTTGACATTCCTGATTCCTGCACTGCTGCTCGCTGCCAGCGTTCATGCCGGCGCCGCCACTGTCCCCGCTACTAACAACGCCAATGCTGCCGCCACCGCGGCCAGCGCCACCATCGCGCCACCCGTGGTCAACAGTGTCCTGCGCGCCCAGGTGCTGCTCGACCGCGCCCACTTCTCGTCGGGCGAAATCGATGGCACGGTGGGCAGCAATCTGCGGCGCGCGGTGACCGGTTTCCAGAAGCTGCACCAGTTGCCGGTCAGCGGCAAGCTCGATGACGCCACCTGGACCGCGCTCAAGACCGACCCGGCGCCCACGCTCGACAGCTACACGCTCACCGCCGACGATATCGCCGGTCCGTATGTGCCGGTGCCAGCCACCATGGCCGACAAGGCCAGGCTGCCCCGGCTCGGTTACGCCAGTCTGCTCGAGGCGCTCGGCGAAAAGTTCCACTGTAGCCCGGCGCTGCTGCGCAAGCTCAATCCCGGCAAGACCTTCAAGCGCGCCGGCGAGCAGCTGCTGGTACCGAATGTCGTCAACGCGCCGCCGCTGCCCAAGGCGGCCACCATCCTGGTCGATGCCACCGAAGGCACGCTGACCTTGCTGGACGCGGGCGGCATGCCGATCGCGCAATTCCCGGCCAGTACCGGCAGCAAGCACGATCCCTTGCCGGAAGGGCGCTGGACCGTGCTGGGCGTGGCCGTCAATCCCGACTACCGCTACAACCCCAAGCTGTTCTGGGACGCCAAGCCGGGCGAGACCAAGGCCCGCATCGCGCCCGGGCCCAACAACCCGGTGGGCGTGGCGTGGATCGACCTCAGCAAGGATCACTACGGCATCCACGGCACGCCCGAGCCGGCCAACATCGGCAAGACCCAGTCCCATGGCTGCATCCGTCTGACCAACTGGGACGTGATGAAAGTGGTGAAAGCCATTACGCGCGGCGCGACCGTGTTATTGCAGGCGTGAGCGGGTTACACTGGCGTTTTTGCTAACGAGGATGCCGCATGACCGATACCGCGCTGTACCAGGACTTTGACAATGCCGAGCTCGATGATCGTCTGCAATGGCGCTGCCCGCCTGCAGACTGGCGCATCGACACCGATGCCTCATCGCTGCTGATCGCGCCCGACGCCAATACCGATTTCTGGCAGCGCACCCACTATGGCTTCCAGGTCGATAACGGTCACTTCCTGTCGCTGCAGGCGCAGGGCGACTTCGTGCTCACCACCAGGGTGACGTCGCATCCGCAGCACCAGTACGACCAGGCCGGGCTGATGGTGCGGCTGTCGGACGGCTGCTGGCTCAAGACCTCGGTGGAGTTCGAGCCCGACGGCGACAACCGCCTCGGCGCGGTCGTCACCAACGGCCATTATTCGGACTGGTCCACCCAGCCGCTGCCCAAGCACATCGATACGGTCTGGTTCCGCATCCGCGCCGAGGCCGAGGACTGCATCGTCGAATCGTCGCTGGACGGCGAGCAGTGGACGCAGCTGCGCATCGCCCACCTGGCCGAGCGCGGCGCGGCCGCCAGCGTGGCCTGCGGCCTGTATGCGTGCAGCCCGCAGGCGGCCGGCTACCAGGCCAGCTTCGCCTTCCTATCGTTCGTTCCCGGCCGTCTCTAATTCACCGAAAGTCATCATGCCCCTTACTTCCTACCTCGGCACCAGTCCTGTCCTCGACGACAACGTGTATGTCCACCCGTCGGCGCAGGTGATCGGCGACGTGCAGCTCGGCCGCGACAGCTCGGTGTGGTGCAACACCGTGCTGCGCGGCGACGTCAACCGCATCGTCGTCGGCCAGTGCAGCAATGTGCAGGACTTTGCCATGGGCCACGTCTCGCACAAGAGCGCCGCCAAACCGGACGGCTCGCCGCTGACCATCGGCGACTACGTCACCATCGGCCACTCGGTGATCCTGCATGGCTGCACCATCGGCAACGAATGCCTGATCGGCATGGGCTCGATCATCATGGACGACGTGGTGGTGCAGGACCAGGTGATGGTCGGCGCCGGCAGCCTGGTCTCGCCCGGCAAGGTGCTCGAAAGCGGCCACCTCTACATCGGCCGTCCGGCAGCCAAGGTCCGGGCCCTGAGCGCCGAGGAAATCGCCTATCTCCGGTATTCGGCCGAACATTATGTGCGGGTGAAGAATAATTACCTGGCTGAGCCGGTAACCGGCTAGCGACAGCGCCGTCAGCGTTGCACCTCGTACTGCAGCCGTACCAGCGGATGTTGCGGCCGCGCGGTGTAGCGCTCGCTGCTGTCGACGCCATCGTCGTAGCGCACTGCCGAGCGGCGGTCGGGGCGCAGCAGATTGGCCAGTGTCAGCCGCCAGTGGCCGCCCGCCGCCGGCCATGCGGCATAGGCTTCCAGTTCGCGCACCACGCCGGTGGTATCGGTCAGCGACTGCGCCGTGGCAGCGCGCCAGCCGCCGACCAGGCGCAGATTGGCGCCGGCGCTCAGGCCGCCGGCCGTCTTCCTGTCGAGCCCCAGGTTCGCCGTCAGCGGCGCCTGGTTGCCGAGGCGGTTGTCGGGACCGGCCACCGCGTCCACCCGCGACCAGTTGCGGCCGACGTTGGCGTGCAGGTCGAGGCCGGCTGCGGGCATGAGCGGCAGGCGCATATCGAGTTCCAGTCCGTGCACGCTGGCGTTGCCATGGTTGACCGGGCTGCTCACCCACACGCCGTTTTCCTGCCATAACTGCCGCTGCACCACGTCGCGGATGCGCCGTGCATAGGCCGAGACGCTGAGCATGGCGTCGCGGGCAAAGCCGACTTCGAGCGCCGCATCGAGCCCCCAGGCCAGCTCGGGGCGCAGCAGCGGATTGCCCTGGTAATCGGGCTGGGTAGCACTGTTGTCGTTGTTGACCGTGTAGCGGCGCGGCACCAGGTCGCGCGGCTGCGGCGCCTTATACGTGCGCGCCAGCGCCAGCCGCAACTGCGTGCGCGCGCTGTCGGGCAGCTTCCAGACCAGTTGCGCCACGGGACTCCAGACGCGGGCGGTGGTGGTGGTAGTGTTAGTGGCGCCGGTGGTGCTGGTGGCGCCGGTAGCGCCGGCCGCGCCAGGCAGTGCCACCCGCGTGGCCAGCCCTTCCCAGCGCAGGCCCAGGTAGGCTTGCAGGCGCGGCGAGACCGTCCACTCGTCCTGCGCGAACAGCGCCAGCTGGTGCACCGTTGCCGCGTAATCCTGGTCGAGCGTGGTCACGGCGGGCGCGTCCGAACCGGCGTCGTCGCCATGACCGCTGTCGCGCTGATGGCGGGTCTCCGCGCGGCGCACGCGCGAGGCGTCCCAGCCGATGGCGATGTCGTGACTGGCGCTGAGCGGCGCCAGGTATTTGCCGCTGGTGCTGGCGCGGCGCTCGTCGGCCAGCGACGCGACGGCCCGGTCCAGGCCGGCATTGCCGGCAGCGTCCACGCCAAGGAAGCGGTAGCGGCTGTCGCGGTGGCTGGCGTCCAGTCCCGCTCTCAAGGTCAGCTTGCATGTGCCGAAACGCTGCTCCCAGCCGAGGTCGGATTTCAGCAGCCGGTCATCGGACCGGCTGCGCCACCCGTTTTCGGGCCAGGCAGTGGGCAGGCCGGTCACGGTGTGTTCCGATTGCGTGCCGTCGGCAGCAAGCTGCGCCAGATCGACCAGGCCCTGCCACGTCACGCTGCTGCCGCCGTCCAGTCTGGCGTCGAGGCGGGGCGCCGCGGTAAAACGCCGGGTGCGGCTGTCCTGGCGCTCGCGCAGGCGGCGCTGCGCCACGATCACTTGGCTGGCGGTAGCGGCGGCGCGGCGCGCGTAGCTGTCGGTGAGGGCATCGTCGCGCCGCTGCGGGACGATGACGGTGGTCGTCAGTCCGTAGCCGAGCAAGCCGTTGCGACCGATCCACTGCGCGGTCGCCGCCGGGCTGGTGACGCCGGCCTGCCGCTCGGCGCTGAGCTTGGCGCTGCCGCGCGCTGCGCCGGTGGCCTTGCGCAACACGATGTTGAGCGTGCCCGCTATCGATTGCATGCTGGCGTCCGCTTGCGCGCTGCGCTGTAGCTCCACGCGTTCCACCAGGTCCGGCGACAGCGTGGCGGGGTCGAAGTTGGCCGGTGCCGGCTGGCCGTCGATCAGGATCCGGGTATAGCCGCCACCGAGGCCGCGCATGCGCAGTTCGCCGCCGACCACGGACAGGCCGGGCTGGCGCTTGAGGACGTCGGCCAGCGAGGTATCGCCGTAGCGTTGCAGCGCGTCGCGGCCCACCGCGATGCGACCGAGGCTGTCGTCGCGCCGTCGCTGCCCGCTGTCGGGGCCGTTGATCTCCACTTGTTGCAGGGGCTGTTTTTCGTCGGCGGCCATGGCCGTAACATGGGGGGCAGCAGGGAGCAGCAGCGCACTGCCAATCAACAATGAACGACGCATGGTCATGGGATACCGGAAGCGGGAAAGTCGCCAGCCTAGCGCGCTGCCTGCCAGCACTGGTCCCGTGTGTGACGAACGCCGCCGTTTCAGGGACGAAGGCCGGCGCCCGGCTGCTATACTTTTTTCTTACCTCCTTACTCAAGCATCGATCCCTATGCCAGCCTGGTTGCGCACGCTTATCATTCATCTGCTGCTGTGGACGGTGCTGTGCGCCGTCGCCGGCATCGGTACTTACCTGGACGGCACGCGCCACGGCGACCATCGCAGCTTCTGGCTGATGACCGTGGGCTGGTGGTGCGGTTACCTGGTGATGATGCTGCTCGGCTATGCGGCCGATCTGGCGTACCGGCGCCATCCCGGTTGGCTTGCCACGCCGGCGCGCATCGCTGCCGGCTACCTTCTGTTCATCGCGATGAGCTGGCCGCTGGCCATGCTGGGACTGGCGTACCGGCGCTGCTTCAAGGTCGGTCTCGAACCGGGCCTGGCCAACGCCTGGCACTACTGGGTGGCGATGGACAAGTTCGAATGGTTCGTGGTGTTCGTGCTGCTGACCATGGCGTTCGGCGTGGTGGTGGCGCACCGGCTGTGGCAACAGCGCCGGGGGCAGGCGCGCGAGCTGGCCGACATGCGCCTGGCGCTGGAACAGCAACGCCTGGCCGCACTGCGCGGCCAGCTGGAACCGCACTTCATGTTCAACACCCTCAGCGCAATCGGCGCGCTGGTGCGTACCGACGACAAGCCGCTGGCGCTCGACGGCCTGGCGCGACTTGCCGACCTGTTGCATTACGCGCTGTCCAACAGCACACGCGACACCGTCAGCCTGCGCGAAGAATGGCAATTCGTGCGCGGCTACCTGGACCTGCAGCAATTGCGGTTCGGCCCGCGCCTGCAGGTGCGGATCGACGGCGCCGGGCTGCTCGACGACGATTGTGACTGTCCCCCGATGTTGTTGCAGCCGCTGGTGGAAAACGCGCTGCGCCACGACCTCGAATGCCACGCCGGCAGCAGCGACATCGGCGTCACATTCCGCCGCGACGGCGCCTTCCTGCTGGTGCAGGTCGATAATGGCGTCCATCCGCAGGAGGCGCCTGCCGCAGGGCTGGGCATCGGCTTGCGCGGCATGCGCGCCCGCCTCGACCTGGCGTACGGCAAGCTGGCGTCGCTGACGACAGCGCAGACCGATGGCCGCTTCGTGGCCTTGCTGCGCTTGCCATGGACGGCGGCGCACTGATGGCATTCCAGGTAGTGATCGTCGATGACGAAGCGCATGCACGCATCAACCTCAGGCTGGCGCTGGCGGCCTTGCCCGATTGGACGGTGGCAGCCGAGTGTCCCAGCGCCGCCAGCGCGCGCGCCTTCCTGTCCGCACACCAGGTGGACTTGCTGCTGCTCGATGTGCAGATGCCGGGCGAGTCGGGCCTTGCCCTGGCGCGCACGCTGAGCTTGCAGGCTGCACCACCGCTGATCGTGTTCGTTACCGCCCGGCGCGATCATGCGCTCGATGCGTTCGACGTTCACGCGCTCGACTACCTGGTCAAACCGGTCGATGACCGCCGCCTGCACCAGGCGCTCGAGCGGGCCCGCGCGGTGCTGGACCAGCGCGCCACCTATGCCCGCGCGCTGCGCCAGTTCACCGACCCTGCCCCCGGTTACTGGACCGAGCTGATCGTGCGTTCGGTCGGGCGCATGGACCGGGTGGCGCTCGACGAGGTACGGTGGATGGAAACGGCAGGCAATTACGTCGAACTGCATCTGGCGCAGCGCGTGCTGCTGCACCGGACCACCTTGACCGAGCTGATGCGTTATCTCGATCCGGCCATCTTCCTGCACCTCCACCGCCGCATCCTGGTCCGCCGCAGCGAGGTGCTGGCGTTGCGCCAGGTGCAGGAAGGCAGCTACGTGGTGGCGCTGCGCTGCGGCCAGTTGCTGCCGGTGAGCGAGCGCCATCTGCCGGCGGTGAAGGCGGCGCTGGCGAGGCAGACGTCATAGCGATAATCAATACATCAATCAGCAGTGGTCAGGTCTCTGGTACGCGTCGAGATCCTGGCCCGGTGGCACGCCAGTCGCCACAGCAAACCAGGTATCTAAGGCAGCGGTCAGCCAGCGAGGGCTTTGCGTCCCAAAGCCGGGTCGTCGGTGAAGAAGCCGTCGATGCCGGTGGCGAGGTAGCGTTTTATTTCGGCGATAGAGCCGGCTTCGTTGCGGGCCGTGTCGGGGCCGTTGCGGAAGTCGGCGGCGAGGAAATGGTTTTCCGGGCGGAAGGTCCACGGTTCGACGCGCAGGCCGGCCCGGTGGGCGTCCTCGACGAGCGAGCTCGGCGCCGCCAGGCTGCCGTCTTTTTTCAGCGGGATGATGGCGCGGGTCGGTGGCGCCACCACGTCGGCGTACCGGGCGATGTCGCGCAGGCCGGCCGGCGTGCACATCTCGGCGAAGGTCAGCGTGCCGCCGGCTGCCGCCACGTCCATCGGCCGCACCTTGTCGGTGATGACCAGCTGCATCAGGCGCAAATTGGCGCGGCTGCCGAGCCTGGCGCGCAGGGCTTTCAGGTTGGCCACTTCGAACGACTGGATTTCCAGCGGGTTGCGGCGCGTGTAGTCGTGGGCAGCGATGATGGACAGGAAGCGTTCTTCGAGCGGCAGACCGACGCTGGCGAAATAGGTCGAGTGCTTGAGCTCGGGCACGATGCCGATGATGCGCCCGTGCGCGGCTGCTGCGGCAGCGACGAAGTCGATGATTTCCTCGAACGTCACCACCTGGAACATGCCGTCGTAGGCGGCGCTGCCGGGACGGTACTGGGGAATGCGCTCGACCGCGCGCAGCGTCTTCAGTTCGGCCAGCGTAAAGTCGTCGACGAACCAGCCTTCGTGGGTGTCGCCGTCGATGGTCTTGCGCGTCTTGCGGCTGGCGAACTCCTTGCGGCTGGCGACGTCGGTGGTCTCGCTGAGAAACGCTTCGTGGCGCGCCACCAGCACGCCGTCCTTGGTCGCGCACAGGTCCGGCTCGACGTAGTCGGCGCCATCGACGATGGCCTTGGCGTACGACGCCAGCGTGTGCTCGGGACGCAGCGCGCTGGCGCCGCGGTGGCCGAACACCAGCGGCCTGGGCTGAACACCGGTGCCGATTGCGGCGATCCCGGGCATGCCGGACTGGTCGCCACCGGCCACAGCACCGGCCACGGTATTCGTGGCGGCTGCCGGCGCCGCCAGCACCGACGCCGGCAGCAGCAGCGAAGCGCCGGCAGCGCTTGCCGTGCGGATGAAACCGCGCCGCGACAGGCTGCGCGGTAGTGGCATGGGCACAGGCATTGCAAAAGTTCGGGTGGTCATCAGAAGTCTGCCATCAAAGTCAGGAAACCCTGGCGCGGGGCGATCGGGAAGGTATTGTACGTGCCGCTGGCGGCGCCGACTACCACGTTGAGGTCGCCCTTCTTGTCGGCCAGGTTGCTGATGTTGACGCGGTAGCGCGCGTTCCGAATCCAGCTGCCGTTCAGGAAGGGCAGCTTGCCCGATATGCCCAGGCTCATCAGGAAGTAGCTGTTCACCGACAGGTCGTTGGTGTAGGTGGCGTAGCGTTTGCCGACGTAGTCGCCGATCAGCTGGAACTCGGTGTCGGCCACGGTGGCGGTGGCGACGAACTTGTTCATCCATTCCGGGCTGCCAGGAATGTTCTTGCCGGCAGTCTGCACCACGGCGGCGCCGTTGTTGTAATTGTCCTGGTACTCGGCACGGTTGTACGACAGCGCGTTGTAGAACGAGAAGCCACGGCCGAAATGCAGCGTACCGGACAGGTCGACGCCGTCGGTCTTGACGCTGCCGACGTTGGCCAGCACCGGGTTGCCGCCGATGATGGACGTGATCACCGGCGTCGGGCTGATGGTCAGCAGGCGGTTCTTGAAGTCGACGTGGTACAGGTTGACCTGGCCGTCGAAAGCCGAGAGCGCGCCCCAGTTCAGCGTGTGGCTGGTGCGCAGGCCCGTTTCATACGTGATCGAGGTTTCCGGCTTGGCCGTGTCGCGGAACAGGTCGAACGCCGGCTGGCTGGCCAGGCTCCACGGCGAGGCGCCGCCGCCGCCGTAAGTGACGAACTGGCGCATGTTTTTCTGCACGTTGACGAACAGCTGGTCGTGCGGCGTGATGTCCCAGCGCGCACCGACTTGCGGCAGCAGCCATTTCTTGGTGTCGATCTTGCCCACCGGCAGGGCAGTGGAGCCGTTGGCGATGGCGCCCAGCTTCGGCTGCACGGGGAACTGGCCGTCAGCAAACTGCAGGCTCGACTTGACGCCGGCCTGCAGCGCGATGTCGTCGCGCACGCGCCATTCGTCCTGCACGTGCAGCTGCACGACCTTGTTGTCGATCTCGCTGCCGTACTGGGTAATCAGGGGATTGCTGGGACGGTCGTACGGCGAGCTCGGATTGTTGACGTCGAACGCGTACCAGCGGCGGTACGCCTGCGAGCGGTTGTGCTCGAACCACAGGCCGGCCTGCAGCTTGTGGTCGCCGATCTCGCTGCGCACGGTGGACAGCCAGCCGGCGCGGTTGATCTTGTACTCGGTGGTGCGGGTGGCGTAACCGGAGCCGCCGAACACCTGTTTCAAGTCCTGGCCCGGGAAGTACACCGAGAACAGGCCCGGCAGGCCGGCCACGCCGATCGGACCGGCCACCACGCCGACGCCATCGTCGTTGTGGTAGTAGACCTGGTTGGACCAGGTGGTGTTGTCGCTGACGTTGAGGTCGAACTTGGCGTAGGTCAGGTAGTCGGTGCGCTGGGCGTCGCCGTAATAATTGCGGTAGTTGTTGCCGTCGGCTGCAGGCGTGGCGCCGGTGGCCGACAGGTAGTTGAGCGCCTGCTGGAAGTTCGGGTACATGAACGGCCGCGTGTACGGCTGGTATTTTTCGCTGGCCGAGCGCACGGTGCTGTCCTCGTTCGGCTCGATCTTGTCCGAGTAGTTGAGGAACAGCGTCAGCTTGCCCAGGTTGCTCTGGTTGACGTACTTGGCATTGAACTGGTCGCCCCCCTGGCGCGCATCGAAGTCCCACGCCTTTTGTTCGTGGTGCAGCGCCGAGAGGTAGGCGCTGCTGCCGTCGCCGAAGGCGCCGGTATCGTAGCGCACGAAGGTGCGCGACGTGGTGTGGCTGCCCACGGTCTGCTGCACGGCCAGGTTGCGCGCCTGGCCCGGGTCGCTCGAGAAGGTCTCGATGGTGCCGCCCAGGTTGCTGGTGGAAGCGGTGGCCAGGTCGCCGGCGCCCGACGACAGGATCACGCTGCCGACGTTTTCGCTGGTGATCGCGCGCTGCGGCGACAGGCCGTTGTAGTTGCCGTACTGCTGGTCGCCGAGCGGCACGCCGTCGAGCGTGTAGCCGAGCTGCGGACCGCTGAAGCCGTGGATGAACAGCGACTGGTTCTGCTCGTTGTTGCCCCACGGGTCGGCGGTCTGGAAGCTGACGCCGGGCAGGGTTTGCAGTGCTTTCAGCGGGTTGATGCCCGGCAGGATTTTCTGCATGTCGCTCTTGCTCATCTCGACCGAGGAACGGGTCTTGCGGCTGGCCACTTCGACGGTGGCGATCGGGGCGCCGGCAGCGCCGACAGTGGCGGCGTCGGCCGCAGCGGCGGCTGGCGCTGCCACCTCGGCCACATCGGCCATCGCGGCCACGGCGGCCGCCACGTTGGCGGCCATGGCCAGCATCGGAAGACCCAGGGCCAGGAAGCACACCGAGCGCACTGCAACTGATTTCTTGTTCATTTTTGCCTTGTAGCCAGATTAAGTGAATCACAACGTGGCGCATGATAGGGAGGCAGTGTGACAAGCTGATGACGGCTCGGTGACGGCGCCGTGACAGCCCGATGGCTGGCGGACGGCCGGGCTGGTACACTGTGCCCGATGGAAATAACCAGGAATCACACCATGCGCATCCCCGCCATACTCGCCGCCATGGCGCTGGCGCTGCCCCTCGCCGGCTGCTATGTCGCCAACCAGGGCCAGCTGGGCAACTTCGTCACCTCGACCATCGCACCCGGCATGACGCTCGACGAGGCGCTGGTGCGCATGCGCGCCGAGCAGTTCGACTGCCAGAGCAGCAGCGCCGGCACGCTCACGGTCTGTACGCGCAGCCAGGAAAGCCTGCTGCGCGGGACCTGCATCGAGCGGGTGGACCTGGTGCGCAGCGCCGCGTCGGTCCGCGTCGTCGGCGGCATCGACATTCTTGCAATCACATGTTCCAGGTAACCCAATGGCTCGACCGAAACTCTTACCCGATAACTTTACGCTGGCCATGATCGTCACGGTCGGCGCCGCCAGCCTGTTCCCCTGTACCGGCCAGGCCGCCGTGGTGTTCGACCACATTACCCACGTGGCCGTGTGCCTGCTGTTCTTTCTTCACGGCGCCAAGCTGTCGCGCGAGGCGGTGGTGGCCGGCATCACGCACTGGCGCTTGCACCTGCTGGTGCTGCTGTGCACGTTCGCACTGTTCCCGCTGCTGGGCCTGGGCTTGCGGCCGCTGCTCGAACGGCTGGTCACGCCCGATCTGTACCTGGGCATCCTGTTCCTGTGCATGCTGCCATCGACCGTGCAGTCGTCGATCGCGTTCACGGCCGCCGCGCGCGGCAATGTGCCGGCCGCCATCTGCAGCGCGTCGGCCTCGAATTTGCTGGGGATATTCATCACGCCGCTGCTGGTCGGGCTGCTGACGTCGGCAAAGATGCAGGGCGGGTCCTCGCTCGAATCGTTCGTGCAGATCGCCACCCAGCTGCTGCTGCCGTTCATTGCCGGCCAGGTGGCGCGGCGCTGGATCGGCGCCTGGGTCGAGCGCAACAAGGCGGTGACGCGGCTGGTGGACCAGGGCTCGATTTTGCTGGTGGTGTACACGGCGTTCAGCGAGGCGGTGGGGCAGGGCTTGTGGCACCAGGTCTCGGGCCGCTCGCTGGCCGGGCTGCTGGTGATCGACGCGGTGCTGCTGGCGCTGGTGATGGTGGTTGCCGCCAAGACCAGCAACAAGCTGGGTTTCAGCCGCGAAGACCGCATTGCGATCGTGTTTTGCGGCTCGAAAAAAAGCCTGGCCAGCGGCGTGCCGATGGCAAAAGTCCTGTTTGCGGGAGGTGCGCTGGGCGCGGTGGTGTTGCCGCTGATGTTGTTCCACCAGCTGCAGCTGATGGTGTGCGCGGTGCTGGCCCAGCGTTATGCCAGCGCGGCCGACAAGCAAGAGACGGCCGCGCTGACCTGATCAGTGCTTGGCGTCGCCCGGTGGCAGCAGCGTTTCCACGGGCGCATCGGTGGCGAACAGCTGGGCCACGTCCACCTTGTCGTACTCGTAGTACTGGCCGCAGAAGTCGCAGTTCACGCCGACGTGGCCCTGCTCGGCCACCACGCTCTCGATTTCCTGCTGGCCCAGCATCTTGAGCATATTGCCCACCTTTTCGCGCGTGCAGTTGCAGTGGAATGAAGGCGTGAGCGGCTCGAACACGCGGATCGTCTCTTCCCAGAACAGGCGCTGCATCAGCACGTCGATCGTGGTTTCCAGCATTTCCTGTTCCTTCAGCGTGCCGCCCAGCATCACCGCGCGATTCCAGGTTTCCAGCGCCTCGTCGGCCGACAGCGGCTGCGCACCCGCCTTGCCGCCGTGGTCGGGCAGCTTTTGCAGCAGCAGGCCGCGCGCCGTGGTGTCGTCGGTGGCCAGCCACAACTTGGTGTCGAGCTGTTCCGAGCGCATCATGTAGTTTTCGATGACGGTCGCCACGTCCTCGCCGTCGAGCGGCACGATGCCCTGGTACGGCTGCTGGCCCGGCACCTTGTCGGCCGGATCGAGCGTGATCACGAAGCGGCCCTGGCCGCCGGCGTTGAGCAGCGACGCCAGCGAGGCGTCGTCGGCGATCGCGGCGTCCGGCGCCAGCTTGGCGGTGGCGCGCAGGCGCAGGTCGGCGTCGCATTCGACCACCAGCAGGCGCACCGGACCGTCACCATGGATCTGCATGACGATCGAACCGTTGAACTTGAGGTTGGCGGACAGCAGCGCTGCCGCGCTCACCATCTGGCCCAGCAGCTTCTTGACCGGTGCCGGATAGTCGTGGCGCGCCAGCACCTCGCGCCAGGTGGCGGAAATGTCGATGAACTGGCCGCGCACGGCAGCATTGTCGAAAATGAATTTTTGCAGGGTGTCCGGGGACAGGGGAGTGCTCATAGGGGTATCCAGTCTGGGTTGGCGGCGTGTTGGTGCGGGTCGCTATTTTACGCTGGCGCAGGGCGCACCCTCGCAGCGAACGGTCGTGCTATTATTTTGCATCGTCGCGTTGCGCGTCATCTGCGGCCAGCAATCCTTCGATGTTGCGCCGGACTTCTCATTTTCAAGGCACACCATGACCTATACGCCGTCGCGTTCCGAGTTTCTGACCATACGTGGCCTGCGCAGCCACATCCGCCACTGGGGGCGCGAAGGCGCATCCAAGATGTTCATGCTGCATGGCTGGATGGACGTGGGCGCTTCGTTCCAGTTCGTGGTCGATGCCCTGCAGGGCGACTGGCACGTGATCGCGCCGGACTGGCGCGGCTTCGGCCTGTCGCAGCGCAGCGGCGCCGATACCTACTGGTTCCCCGACTACCTGGCCGACCTCGACGCCATCGTGCGTCACTATGCGCCGGGGCAGGCGATCAACCTGCTCGGTCACAGCATGGGTGGCAACGTGGTGGGCCTGTACGCGGGCGCCCGGCCCGAGCGTATCCGCAAGCTGATCAACCTGGAAGGCGCGGGCCTGCGCGCGCACCGTCCCGAGCAGACCCCGGGCCGCTATGCCCAGTGGCTCGAAGGCCTGCAGCAGCAGCCGGAACTGCGCAGCTATCCGACGCTCGCCGCCGTGGCGGCGCGCCTGCAAAAGACCAATCCGCGCCTGTCCGACGAGAAGGCGGCGTTCCTGGCGCAGCACTGGGCGGCGCAGAACGCCGCCGGCCAGTGGGACATCCTTGGCGACCCGGTCCACAAGCAGGCCGGCCCCTTGCCGTATCACGTGGAAGACGTGCTGGCCTGCTGGGACGCCATCACCGCGCCGGTGCTGTGGGTGGAAGCGGACCAGACCAATATGTGGGACTGGCTCGGTGCGCAACCGGCAGGGCGGGGCGAACTCGACCGCCGCCTCGGCCACCTGCGCCATTTGCAGCGCGCCACCCTCGTCGGCGCCGGCCACATGTTGCACCACGACCAGCCGGCCGCGCTGGCGCGCCTGATCGAGGATTTTCTGGCGGACTAGTCCGACGTGCCGCTGCGGTGAAAATCGCGCAGGCAGCGTACAATGAACGCTCAACCGTCAAAAAACTTTCCATGCTCAAAGTCGATCTGCACTGCCACTCCAACGTTTCCGACGGCGTCATGACGCCGCAGGCGGTGGCCGCCCATGCGCGCCAGGGCGGCGTGGACGTGTGGGCGCTGACCGACCACGACGAGGTGGGCGGCATTGCCGATGCGCGCGCAGCGGCGGCCGAGCAGGGCATGCGCTTCGTGACCGGCGTGGAAATCTCGATCACCTGGGCCAGTGAAACCGTGCACATCGTCGGCCTGCAGATCGACGAGCAGCACCCGGTGCTGACGGCCGGCCTGGCGCGCATCCGCTCCGGGCGCGACCACCGGGCCCGCGAGATTGCGTGCCAGCTGGCTGCGGCCGGCATCGACGGCGCCTACGAGGGCGCCTTGAAATATGTCGGCAATCCCGACCTGATGTCGCGCACCCATTTCGCCCGCTACCTGGTCGAGATCGGCGCCTGCGCCAACATCGCGGAAGTGTTCCGCAAATACCTGTCCGAAGGGCGGCCCGGCTATGTGCCCCATGCCTGGGGCACGCTGGCCGAAACGGTCGGCTGGATCCGCGCGGCAGGCGGCGTGGCCGTGATCGCCCACCCGGGCCGCTACCGCTTCAGCCAGCTGGCCCAGGGCCAGCTGTTCGACGAATTCAGGCAGCTCGGGGGCGCCGCCATCGAGGTGGTCACCGGCAGCCATACGCCGGACCAGTATCCCGAGTATGCGCAGCTGGCCAACTACTACGGCTTCCTGGCCTCGCGCGGCTCGGACTTCCATGCGCCGGGCGAGTCGCGCGTCGATTTCGCCGCGCTGCCGCCGCTGCCGGCCAATGTCACGCCCGTGTGGCACGACTGGTTCTGACCGGCTTTCACGGCCGTTTGACCGATCTTCACCGTCGCCTCTTGATTTTGCGTCAAGCCGGTCATACTTTATGATCTGGGCAAACTCGTCCGCACGGAGAAAAACACCATGAAACGTATCGTCCTCTTTATCGCCACCAACCTGGCCGTGATGCTGGTGCTGTCCATCGTCCTGTCGCTGCTGGGGATCGGCCGTCCCGGCGCCGGCAATACGCTGCAACTGGGCAGCCTGCTGGCGTTTTCGCTGGTGGTAGGCTTTACCGGCGCGATCTTTTCGCTGTTGATCAGCAAGCCGATGGCCAAGTGGTCGACCGGCGCGCGCGTGATCGGCCAGCCGGCCAATGCGACCGAAGCGTGGCTGCTCAATACCGTGCGCCAGCTGTCCGAGCGGGCCGGCATCGGCATGCCCGAGGTGGCCGTGTACGACGGCGAACCGAATGCGTTTGCCACCGGTGCGTTCAAGAATTCGGCGCTGGTGGCCGTCTCCACCGGCCTGCTGCAGAACATGAACCAGCAGGAAGTGGAAGCCGTGCTCGGTCACGAGGTGGCCCACATCGCCAACGGCGACATGGTCACCATGACCCTGATCCAGGGCGTGGTCAATACCTTCGTGGTGTTCCTGGCGCGCGTGGTCGGCTTTTTTGTCGACAAGGTGTTGCTCAAGAATACCGACCGCCAGGGCGTGGGCGTCGGCTACATGGTGACCGTGTTCGTGTGCGAACTGATTTTCGGCCTGGCCGCGTCGCTGATCGTGGCCTGGTTCTCGCGCCAGCGCGAATTCCGCGCCGACGCCGGCTCGGCCCGCCTGCTGGGCAGCACCGCGCCGATGCAGCACGCGCTGGCGCGCCTGAACGGCGTGCCCCCCGGCGCCTTGCCGCAATCGATCGCGGCGGCCGGCATTACCAGTGGCCGTGGCTGGAGCGCCCTGTTCTCCACCCATCCGCCGTTTGAAGAACGTATCGCCGCGCTGCAAAACCTGCGCGCCTGATTGTCACCACCATGAGCCAATTTTTCCAGATCCATCCCGTCAACCCGCAAGCGCGCCTGATCAAGCAGGCCGCACAGATCATCCACGGCGGCGGCATCGTCGCCGTGCCGACCGACTCCAGCTATGCGCTGGTCTGCCACCTCGACGACAAGGGCGCGGTGGAGCGGCTGCGGCGCCTGCGCAGCATCGACGAAAAGCATCACCTGACCCTGCTGTGCCGCGATTTGAGCGAGCTGGGCGTGTACGCGCGCGTCGATAACCGCCAGTTCCGCCTGCTGAAGGCAGCCACGCCCGGGCCGTTCACCTTCATTCTCGAGGCGACCAAGGTGGTGCCGCGCCGTTTGAGCCATCCGTCGCGCAAGACCATCGGCCTGCGCGTGCCCGAAGACGCCATCATCAACGCCCTGCTGGCCGAACTGGCGCAGCCGCTGCTCGGCACCACGCTGATCATGCCGGACGAGACCGAGGCGCTGAACGATGCCGACACCATCTGCGCGCGCCTCGGCAAGCAGCTCGAACTGGTGATCGACGGCGGCGCCTGCAGCATGGAGCCGACCACCGTGATCGACCTGACCGGTCCCGAGGCCGAGCTGGTGCGACAAGGGCGGGGCGATGCGTCGGTCTTTGGCCTGTAGAGCGCGGCTGAACCTGGCGGGGCCGCGCCGGCGGCTGCCATCGCTCCGAATCCCGCGCGGCGCGTCTGATAGAATCCTGCCTCATGGACATTGACACCATCATCCGGACCGCGACGGTCTACGCGATTCCGGTTCTGTTTGCGATTTCACTGCACGAGGCGGCGCATGGCTATGTGGCCCGCTATTTCGGCGACTCCACGGCAGCGGACCAGGGGCGACTGAGCGTCAATCCGGCGCGCCATATCGACCTGTTCGGCACCATCCTGCTGCCGCTGATGCTGGCGCTGATGAAATTTCCCCCGCTCGGTTATGCCAAGCCGGTGCCGGTCGCCTACGAGCGCCTGCGCAATCCGCGCAAGCACATGGCGTTCGTCGCCGCCGCCGGGCCGGGCGCCAATTTTGCCATGGGCCTGGGCTGGATGGCGCTGTGGGTGATCTTCATCTATCTGCTGCACCTAGACCAGGACGATTTCTTCGTGCTGATGGCGCGCGCCGGCATTGGCGTCAACTCGGCCATGTTGGTATTCAACCTGATTCCGCTGCCGCCGCTCGATGGCGGCCGCATCGTCACCGGCTTGTTGCCGCTGCCGCTGGCGCGCCGCTATGCGCAGATCGAGCGGTTCAGCATGCTCGTGTTCATCGCGCTGGTCCTGATGCTGTATTTCGACCTGCTCGACGGCGTGCTCATCCAGGGCATGCACTTCGTGCAGAGCATTTTTCACCTGCTGGTCCTGCCGCTGATCTGGCTGTTGCAGTAAGCGCGCCGCGACCGATATCGTAGAGACACCATGAGCGACACCATTTCCCCCTGGGTACAACGCTACGCCCCGCTGGTTCCCGGCGGCGAAGTGCTGGACCTCGCCTGCGGCAAGGGCCGCCATGCGCGCCACATGGTCACGCTCGGCCACGCCGTGCTGGCGCTCGACGGCAACCCGGAAGCCCTGCTGGAAGCTGCCGGCCCCGGCATCACCACCACGCCGATCGATCTCGAGGAGCCGGGCGCAGTCTGGCCGTTCGGTCCCGGGCGCTTTGCCGGCATCGTGGTCACCAATTATCTGCACCGTCCGCTGATGGCGGACATGCTGGCCAGCCTGGCCCCAAACGGGGTGCTGATCTACGAGACCTTTGCCGAAGGTAATGCCCAGTTCGGCAAGCCGTCGAACCCCGATTTCCTGCTGCAGCCGGGCGAATTGCTGGCGCTGGCGGCCGAGCACGGCCTGCGGGTGGTCGCTTACGAGGATGGCGTCACCCAGGTCCCCAAGCCGGCCATGGTGCAGCGCCTGTGCGCCGTGAAGCCCGGATTTCCGCGCTCGGCGGCGCTGCTGCCGCCGCTGTGAACTGCCGGGATTGCCTCGAATTTATGTTTGTAACAGCGCGAAAAGCACCATACCGGCGAGTCATCGTCTACAATCGTTGTTTTAATACTTTATGCAGTTATTTCCTATGATCAAGGGCAGCATAGTAGCAATCGTCACTCCGATGCACGCGGACGGTAGTCTGGACTTCGATGGGTTGAACAAGCTGATCGACTGGCACATCGCCGAAGGTACGGACAGCATCGTCATCGCCGGCACCACCGGCGAATCGGCCACCGTCAGCGTGGAAGAACATTGCGCACTGATCAAGGCAACGGTGACCCATGCCAACGGCCGCATCCCGATCATCGCCGGCGCCGGCGGCAACTCCACTGCCGAGGCGATCAAGCTGGCCCGTTTTGCCAAGGAAGCCGGCGCCGACGCCACGCTGCAGGTGGTCCCTTACTACAACCGTCCCACGCAAGAGGGCATGTTCCAGCACTTCAAGGCGATCGCCGAAGCGGTCGATCTGCCGGTGATCCTGTACAACGTGCCGGGCCGTACCGTGGCCGACATGAGCAACGACACCATCCTGCGTCTGGCCGAGATCCCCAACATCGTCGGCGTCAAGGATGCAACCGGCAATATCGCGCGCGGTTTCGACCTGCTGCGCCTGGCGCCGGCAGGGTTTGCCGTGTACTCGGGCGACGACCCCACGGCCATGGCGCTGATGCTCGCTGGCGGCGCCGGCAATATCTCGGTTACCGCCAACGTCATGCCGCGCACCATGGCGCAGATGTGCGCGGCGGCCATCGCCGGCGATGTCGCCAAGGCCGTGCCGCTCAACAACCAGATGTTCCCGCTGCACCAGAAGCTGTTCATCGAGCCGAACCCGGTGCCGGTCAAATGGGCGCTGGCCGAGATGGGCAAGATGCCGGCCGGCATACGTCTGCCGCTGGTGCCGCTCGCGGACGAGTGCCACGCAGCCGTGCGTGCAGCGCTGCGCGAAGCGGGCGTCCTGTCATCACCTGGTTGAGAAGAAGCATCCCGTCCCGAATTGCCGGGATTAACTTTTGCTGCATATAAATACATGACTATTCGCAAGACAGCTTTTACCACTTCCCAGCGCGTGCTGGTGACCGGTGCCTTGATGGCCAGCCTGACCGGTTGCGGCATGATCAGTTCCGTCATCGGCAACGACAAGGTCGATTACAAGGGCGCCAAAAAGGCCACACCGCTCGACGTGCCGCCCGATCTGACCCAGCTGCAAAAAGACAGCCGTTACGCCCAGTCCGATTCGAGCAATGGCGTGGCCACCGCGTCCGGCTATAACGCCGCGCGCTCGGCCGCTGCCGTTGCCGATGGCGCCGCCGTGGCGCCGGGCCAGCCGGCCGCCGGCACCGTGGTGCCGACGTCGATCAACGACATCAAGGTCGAGCGCGACGGCAACCAGCGCTGGCTGGTCGTCAAGCAGACCCCGGAACAGCTGTGGCCGCAGCTGACCCAGTTCTGGGAAGATTCGGGCTTCAAGCTGGCGCAGGAAGTGCCGGCGGCAGGCATCATGGAAACCGAGTGGACCGAAAACCGCGCCAAGATCCCGCAGGACTTCATCCGCAGCACGATCGGCAAGGTATTCGATTCGGCCTATTCGACCGGCGAGCGCGACAAGTTCCGTACCCGCATCGAGCGCCGCGCCGACGGCTCCAGCGAGATCTATATCAGCCACCGCGGCGTGCAGGAAGTGCTGCAGGGCGCCCAGAAGGAAACCGCGATCTGGACCGCGCGCCCCAACGATCCGGGCCTGGAAGCGGAATTGCTGGCCAAGCTGATGACCCGCCTCGGCAACGGCGACGTCAAGAAAGATGCGCCGACCGTCAAGGCTGCCGTCGATTCGGCCGTGGTGCAGCCGCAGCACGCGTCGCTGGTCGGCACCGGCGCCGCCCGTTACGTGCAGGTGGACGAGGGCTTCGACCGCGCCTGGCGCCGCGTGGGCCTGGCGCTGGACCGCGCCGGCTTCACGGTGGAAGACCGCGACCGCACCACCGGCACCTATTTCGTGCGCTACGTGGACGATACCGCCGAGAGCAAAGGTTTCTTCAGCAAGCTGTTCAGCTGGGGTTCGACCTCGGAGGCGGACAAGGAAGCCCAGCGTTACCGGATCCAGGTCAAGGCCGGCGAGGCCAGCACCAGCACCGTTACCGTGCTCACCAATGCCGGCGCACCGGAAGCCACCCCGGTCGGCGACAAGATCATGAGCGTGCTGTACGACCAGTTGAAATAAATAATGCACTGCAAAAAAATAAACCGGCCTCGCGCCGGTTTTTTTATGTCCTGGTTATTGGCCTTATAAAAACCCAGGCGAAAAAAAACCGGCCCGCAGGCCGGTCTTTATAATGCTGTCGAATTACTTCGAAGCAGCAGCCGAAGCGGCGGTCGAAGCAGCAGCAGCTGCGTCAGCAGCGGCCGAAGCAGCTTGCGAAGCGGCAGCAGCAGCGTCAGCAGCAGCTGGAGCAGCAGCAGCGTCAGCAGCTGGAGCTGGGGTCACAACTGGAGCGGCTTCTGGAGCAGCTACTGGAGCTGGAGCAACAGGAGCTTCTTCTTTTTTCGAGCAAGCGGTCAGAGCAGCTACGGCCAGCAGGGAAGCGATCAGCAGGGATTTTTTCATTTGTTTTCCTTAGTTAATTCAAATTTAAACACAGTGTTGCGATGAATAATTACCGGTAATTATCGCTCATTAGGTCGTCTTCGAAGGCTTTCGTACCTGAATGGTGCCTGCCAGACAACGGAAACTTCCTAACCGAATATTATAGCGATTTTTAGTGCGTCGCAATAGGACAACATCCTGTTCACCGAACAATTTTGCGATACCGCAACATTTAAATTCGATCCACAAAACGTCCGCACTAAGTCGTCACCAGCTTTCGCCAGAACATTGGCATTTTACTCGGAACTTGCTAAGAGTCCAGTCCGGTTTGTTATCAAGCGCACACTTATTGCAAGACAAATTGTAATAATTCGTAGCCAACACCCCACGCCAGCCGTTTCCGTGCTTAACCGAGTTCCACCCAGCCATCCTGGTACCACGTGTACAGCGCTTCGAGCACGTCTTCCGAGGCGGCGCCGAACTGCGCGCCGGTCAGGGCGCGCTGGTTGGCCAGCAGCTCCAGGGTGGTCTTGTCGGCACGGCCGACGCCGAACGACTCGCCGTTGATGAAGACGTTCTTGCCGCGGTACAGCATCTGCGTCTTGCGCGAGAGAACCAGCCCTTTTTTCGCCACCGCGTCGCCGAACTTGCCAAACGTGAGCGGCTTGGCGGGGCCGGTGAAAAAGACGTTGTGCTTGGGCTCGGACAGGTATTCGCCGAGGAAGATCGTGATGTCGTCCTCGGTGAAGCGCACCTTGTTCATCTCCTCGATGATGGTGTCGAGCATGTGGCGCGGAATCTCGGCCGGCTTGGCGGTCGCCTGCAGTTCCGGATCGGCGTAGCGGCCCGGCAGGTCGATCGAGTCGGCCATGAACTGCAGGAAGCCTTCGCCCAGTTCCTGGTACGACGGCGAGCGGAAGCCGATCGAATAGGTCTGGCAGTCGCCGATGGCCACGCCGTCGTGGGCGTAGTGGGGCGGCAGGTACAGCATGTCGCCCGGTTCGAGCACGAACTCCTGGTCCGGCGTGAAGTTGGCCAGGATTTTCAGCGGCAGGCCTTCGATCAGGCTCAGGTCCTTTTGCGGGCCGATGCGCCAGCGGCGCTGACCCTGGGCCTGCAGCAGGAACACGTCGTAGGAATCGAAGTGGGGACCGACGCCGCCGCCATCGGTGGCAAAGCTGATCATCAGGTCGTCCAGGCGCGCGTCGGGCAGGAAGCGGAACTGGCGCAGCAGCGCGTCGGCGCCGGCATCGAACAGGTTGACGCCCTGGACCAGCATGGTCCATTCGCGTTCGCTGCGCGCAGGCAGCTTTTCCAGCGGACCGTGCTGCATGTCCCACTGGCCGTCGACCGCCGTGATCAGGCGCGATTCGGCATGGTTGGTGGAGGCCAGTTGCACCAGTGCGTCGAGCGTCAGCAGCGGCTTGAAGCCGGGGATGGCGTTACGGATCAGCAGGGGCTTCTTGTGCCAGTAGTCGCGCAGGAACTGCGCCGGCGTGATGTTGCCGAGAAGAGGTAGTTTTTGCATACGGCATTATAAACCGCCGTACCCGCCGATGCCGCAGCGGCGTGATTGCGCCGAAGGCCAGGCGCGATGTAAGAAGCGGTATAATCCGAAGGCTAATCACTGAAAGGAATGCCAAATGAAGATTGCCAAGAACACGGTCGTGACTGTGAATTACAAACTGTCCGATGCCCAGGACAATCTGATCGAAGACGGCCGCCAGCCGATGGTGTACCTGCACGGCGGATACGAAAACACCCTGCCTAAAATCGAAGAAGAACTCGACGGCAAGGAAGTCGGTTATTCGTCCATCATCCAGATCGAACCGGAAGACGCCTTCGGCGAATACGACGCCGCCCTGGTCAAGGTCGAGCCACGCAACCGCCTGCCGGAGCCGCTCGAAGTGGGTATGCAGTTCGAGGGCACGCCCGATGGCGACAGCGACGAGGAAGCACTGATCTTCACCGTGACCGATATCGCCGACGACAAGGTTGTCCTCGACGGCAACCATCCGCTGGCCGGCATGGCGCTGCGCTTCTCGCTCGACGTGGCCGAAGTGCGCGAAGCAACCGAAGAAGAAATCGCCCACGGCCACGTGCACGGCGCCCATGGCCACCACCACGGCCATGACGAGGACGAAGGCGAAGAAGGCGATCACGTCGCCATTCACCCGATCCACTGACGGGTCGCCCGCAACGTCTTGCGGGTCCCGACAGCGATGATCAGGGGACGGTGTCTGCAGGTCCCCTGACGGCAAACAGCGTGGCGCTCGCGGGCGCCACGCGCACCTCGGTCCAGTCGGCGGCCAGGTTCAGATGTCCTACATTGTCCTGCCAGTGGATCGACGGCTCCTTGGCAGCCGCTTCGACGATCTGGGTATCGACCAGCAGCACCTTCCCCCTGAATTTTGCGGCCAGCGTCTTGATCTGCTTGCGCGGTTCGGCAAAGCCGTCGCGTTTGGTCTCGAAGCGCGGCAGCAGCGAAAAACCCGGTTCCGTCTCCAGGCCCACGTCGCCGTCCGAAAACAGCACCAGCCCTTCCATTTTCTGCCGCACCGCGAGCGTAAACAGCCGGTGCAGCCAGGCGCGGTTGGCCACCAGGCGGTCTTCGTATTCGCTGTTGCGGCCCGCCTCGGCGCGGTAGTGGTTGTTATTGGCCGGCAGGTTGATGGTGGCGAACAGCACCTTGCCCACCTGCCAGTGCGCGTTCTCCGCATAGCTGCGGAACTTGGCGCTGCCCGACAGCCGCGTCACCGGCAGGCGTTTTGCGCCCAGCGTTTCGCTGTCGCGGTAAAACAGTTCGCGCAGGCGGTTCAGGCGGTCGATGGCGTTCGAACGGCCGGCCGAGTTGAGGCAGGCGCTCCAGTCGCTGCCGGCCAGCGACACCACCATCGGCACGCTCGACGCATCGAGCAGCGCATAGCGGCTGGCGTACAGCTTGTCGCTGCACGGCTCGCTCTCGGCCTTGACGCCGGTCGCCACCACGAAGGCCGGACGACCCTGCGTGGCGCCCGCAATCGCGCGTTTGAGCACCGTCTCGTCGGCGCCGGTCTTGAACGAATGGCCGATCACGCCGAACCGGAAGCTGCCGGCCGCGAGGTCGGACCGCGCCGGCAGCTTCGATTCCGGCTTCGCTTCCAGTTTCGGTTCTGATGCCGATGCCGATGCCGGTCTCGGCTCCGGCTGGCCCTGCGCATGGGCCGGCACAAACCCCAAGGCGCAGGCGGTCAACGACAGCGCCAGTCCGGTACGCACCAGGCGTACCCGGGACCGGCGCCGTGCCGCGCCAGTGGCCGCGTGCGCCGCGGGCCTCATGCCTGCGCCGTCTCCGTCAGGCGCTTGAGCTGGTACAGCTGCTCGAGCGCCGCGCGCGGGGTCAGCGCATCGGGATCGAGCTCGTCCAGCGCTTCGAGCAGCTCGCGCATGGCCGGCGACACCGCCGCTGCCACGGGCTCCGCCACTGCCACCGCATCGTCGTTGGCATCGACCGCCGGTGCGGCAAACAGGTCCAGCTGCGGCGTGGCGTCGAGCGCCTGCGCTTCGAGGCGCGCCAGGTGCTTGCGCGCGGCCTTGATCACCGGTTGCGGCACGCCGGCCAGCTGCGCCACCTGCAGGCCGTAGCTTTGCGAGGCCGGGCCATCCTGCACCGCGTGCAGGAACACGATGCTGTCCTTGTGCTCGACGGCCGACAGGTGGACATTGGCGGCGGTGGGATGGCTGTCGGGCAGCTGCGTCAGCTCGAAATAATGGGTGGCGAACAGCGTGAAGCTGCGGCTGCTGTCGATCAGGTGGCGGGCGATGGCCCAGGCCAGCGCCAGGCCGTCGAAGGTGGACGTGCCGCGGCCGATTTCATCCATCAGCACCAGCGAGTTGGCGGTGGCGCCGTTGAGGATGGCGGCCGCTTCGGTCATCTCGACCATGAAGGTGGAACGGCCGCCGGCCAGGTCGTCGGTGGCGCCGATGCGGGTGAAGATGCGGTCGATCGGGCCGATGGCCGCGCTGGCCGCAGGCACGTAGCTGCCCACGTAAGCGAGCAGCACGATCAGCGCCACCTGGCGCATGAAGGTCGATTTGCCGCCCATGTTCGGACCGGTGATCAGCAGCAGGCGGCGCTCGTCGACGAAGCGGCAATCGTTGGCGATGAAGCGCTCGATCTGGTTTTCCACCACCGGGTGGCGGCCCTCGACGATGTTGATGCAGGCGCTGTCGACCAGCTGCGGCGCGCACCAGTTGTGGCGCAGCGCGTGATCGGTAAACGACACCAGCACGTCCAGCTGGGCCAGCGCCTTCGAGACGGTTTGCAGTTCGCCGATGAACGGCGCCAGGTCGGCCAGCAGCACGTCGTACAGCATCTTTTCGCGCGCCAGCGCGCGGTCCTGCGCCGACAGTGCCTTGTCCTCGAAGGCTTTGAGTTCCGGCGTGATGTAGCGCTCGCAGTTCTTCAGGGTCTGGCGGCGGCGGTAGTCGTCCGGCACCTTGGTGGCCTGGCCGTTGGTCACTTCGATGTAGAAGCCGTGCACCTTGTTGTACTCGACCCGCAGGTTGGCGATGCCGGTGCGGGCGCGCTCGCGCGTTTCCAGGTCCACCAGGAACTGGCCGGCGTTTTCGGACAGGGCGCGCAGCTCATCGAGTTCGGCGTCGAAGCCGCGCGCGAACACGCCGCCGTCGCGCACCATGGTGGCCGGTTCCGGCGCGACGGCGCGCTGCAGCAGGTCCAGGCACGCCTGCGGCGTGGCCGTGTCGGCGTGGATCGCAGCCAGCAGGGCGCCGTCGGTCAGCGCGCGCTGCATCGCCTGGCGCAGCGCCGGCAGCTGTTGCAGGCCGTCGCGCAGGCTGGCCAGGTCGCGCGGGCGCGCCGACAGCAGCGCGATGCGCGTGGTGATGCGTTCGATATCGGGCACCTGCGCCAGCGTGTGCGACAGCGCCGCCGTCACGTCGGCCTGGCCCAGTGCAGCGATGGCCGCGTGGCGCGCGCGGGCAACGCCCTGGTCGCGCCGCGCATGGTGCAGCCAGTGGCGCAGCAGGCGCGACCCCATCGAGGTGCGGCAATGGTCGAGCAGCGAGAACAGGGTAGGGGATTCCTGGCCGCGGATGGTTTCGGTCAGCTCCAGGTTGCGCCGCGTGGCGGCGTCGAGGCCGATGAATTCGTTCTCGGTCTCGGTGGTCAGCGTGCGCACGTGCTGCAGGCCGCGCCCCTGTGTCGATTGCGCGTAGCGCAGCAGCGCGCCGGCCGCGCCGAACGCGGCGCCGAGGTTGTCGGCGCCGAAGCCGGTGAGGGTGGCCACCGACAGCTGGTCGAGCAGCGCCTTGTGGCCGCTGGCGACATCGAAATGCCAGTCGGGCACCCGGTTGACGTGGCAGGTGAGCGCTTCCTCGAACAGGTCGCCGCTATCGCCGCGCAGCACCTCGGCCGGTGCGATCCGTTCCAGCTCCTGCAGCATGCGCGTGGTGACGGTGGCGACATCGCCCGAGAATTCCATCAGGCGCAGCGCGCCGCTGGCCAGCGACAGCCACGCCAGGCCGGCAGTGGCCACCTTGCGCTGGGTGACGACGCACATCGCCAGCAGCGGCCGCTCGGCCTTTTCCGGCAGCAGGTCGGCGTCGGTCAGCGTGCCCGGCGTTACCACCCGCATCACCTTGCGTTCGACCGGCCCCTTGCTGGTGGCCGGATCGCCGATCTGCTCGCAGATCGCGCACGACTCGCCGATCTTGACCAGCTTGGCCAGATAGCCCTCGAGCGAATGGAACGGCACGCCGCACATCTTGATCGGCTGCCCGCCCGACGAACCGCGCGCGGTCAGCGTGATGCCCAGGAGGCGCGCCGCCTTTTCCGCATCGTCGTAAAACAGCTCGTAGAAGTCGCCCATGCGGTAAAACACCAGCATGTCAGGATGCTGGTCCTTGATGCCCATGTACTGGGCCATCATCGGGGTTAACTTTTCGGCAGGTTTGACGGTCATGGGCTTTGCTCAGTTCTGTTGTTTTTTTGCTGTTGAATCGGGTGCTGGCACATTTTTCAAAGGCCCCGGCGTGATGCAGCTTTTTGCAACTTGCCGCACGGTTTTTTCTGCAAAAAACGCACAGACAAACGATGGCAGCGGGAAGAAATAAATGCTGGAAGCGTGGCGGGCGCAAAAAAAGATGCGTTGAAAATGTTTAACTCATTCAATCACTTAGAGGCGGTGCCGTTCGCACTGCAACAAGCAATACGGAGGCAGGATTATACCGACAATCGCGCCGCGCCGTAGTGCTGCCGGCAGGTGCTGTGATCGCAGCGGAGAGCGGCGCGCGCAGTCCCCCATCCATATCGAAAGCGATATCGCTTGCGTAAAATAAGTTATTAGCATCCCGATAACTCTTCACCTAAATTCGCACCACACCCCAAAAAATGGTTGCGTATATCATTTCACGGTAATTACCATCCAGTAACACAAAACGACGCGCAGACGCGCGCGAATAATCGGCCGCAAAGGCCTTATCAGGAGACATGGATGAAACAGCATAACAGCACGGCATCGGGCCGTCGGCAGCGCCGTCGGCGCACGGTATTGGCATTGACGGTGATGGCGGGCATGATTTCTGCCGCCTGGGCGCAGGAGCGCCCAACCGCAGCAGGCGCCACCCCGGCCGCCACCGGCGACAGCGCCGCGCCGGTCGATCCCACCCAGCCGATCAAGTCGGTCACGGTCAGCGGCTACCGCAGCTCGCTGGCGCTGTCGGCCAACGAAAAGCGCGACAACATCGGCCTGAGCGACACCGTGTTTTCCGAAGACATGGGCAAATTCCCCGATCCGAACATTGCCGACGCGCTGGCGCGGGTGCCGGGCGTGCAGGTGACGCGCGGCTCGATCGACGGCGAAGGCCTGAACGTGTCGATCCGCGGCATGGGCCCGGCGTTTACACGCGTGCTGCTCAACGGCGCACCGATGGCGTCGGCCTCGGCCGGCAGCTGGGGCGGCAACATCAGCGCCAACCGCGAAGTGGACATGGACTTCCTGCCATCCGAGCTGTTCCGCAGCGCCAGCGTGTACAAGAGCCAGCAGGCCAGCCTGATCGAGGGCGGCATCGCCGGCACCGTCAACATGCGCAGCGTGCGGCCGTTCGATAAGAGCGGCTTTCGCACCGCCTTTACGCTGAGCGGCAATTACCGCGACCAGCAGGGGCAGTGGGGCAATACCGGTTCTGCGCTGATCAGCAATACCTGGAACAGCGCCAGCTTCGGCAAGTTCGGGGTGCTGGGCGGGGTGGCCTGGGGCAATACCAAGTACAAGACCGATGCCTTCCAGACCGTCGACATGCGCAACCTGCAGTTGAAGTCGTTCCAGGGCACGCCCGGTTACACGCTCAACGGTACCGGCGGCGGCTCGCAGTCGACGCCGGACACGGTGCCGTCCGGCCTGCCGCTGTCGAGCCTGCCCAGCTATGCGCAGGCGGTGCTGGTGCCGGGCAAGCAAATCGACGCCGCCATGCTGCTGGCCCTGAACCCGGGCGCCACCCTGCAGCAGATCGACAACGGGCTGATGGGCCGCCTGGGCCGCCACATCGTCTACCAGGGCGAACGCAAGCGGGCCGGCGAGGTGCTGAGCTTCCAGTGGCAGCCGAACGACAAGTGGGACCTCTACCTCGACACCGTGTTCGCCCAGAAGAAGAACGACATGGTGTCCGAGGGCATGAACGTGGGTACGCGCGCCAACACGGTGATTCCGATCGGCATGGAGTTCGACCGCAGCGACTGCTCGACCGGCTGCACCGTGACCAAGGCCACGCTGGCCAATACGTTCTGGTCACTGGAATTCCGGCCGATGAAGGAAAAGACCGTGTTTCGCAGTATCAACCCCGGCTTCGAATTCCGACCCGCCGACAAGTGGACCATCGACGGCCACCTCAACTACACCAGCAGCAGCTTCTACCGCGACATGCCGACCATACTGCTGGCCACCGGGTCAGCCAATTCGGTGATCCAGTACGACAATACGACGCCGGGTCAGACGCCCGTGTACACCGGCAACCTCGACATCAACAACCCGGCTAACTTCGGCTGGTACCAGGCAGGGCAGGGCCTGTCCGGGCTGCGCATGGACTTGTACGAGCGCAACAACACCACCAAGGGCTCGCGCCTGAACGTCAACTGGGGCGACAGCGACTTTTCGCTCAAGGTCGGCGGCGCCTACGACGATATGGAACGGCGCTACCGCTCCTACTCGACCGCCGACGCCTGGATGAACGTCGCTTGCGGCAACAACGTCAACACCCGGCTGTTCCAGCCCAACACCCAGCTGCGCCAGCCCGGCTGCGACGGCCGCAGCACACCGGGACCGGTGACCGATGCCGCCACCGCCTACCCCGGCTATGGCACGGGATCGACCACGGGTGCGCCGCCGCTCGCTTACCTGGGCTCGGTGGTCACCAACGCCGCCATCCCTCAGTATGCCCACCCCGGCAGCAACGGCTTTATCACGGCGGACTGGGACAAGTTTGCCAAGGCCACCGATTACCAGTACTTCCGCGACAATATCTACAAGGGTTTTGGTAACGGCAGCGGCGGCTACATCCGCGAGGTGGTCAGCGCCGCCTACGTCGAAGCGAATGGCCGCAGCGAAGTATTCGGCGGCACGCTGCGCTACAACGCCGGCGTTCGCTATGCGCGCACCAAGCAGACCATCGGCAACCTGTCGATCGGGGCCGATCCGCGCAACGCCACTCTGCAGAACGGCGGCCTGTACGACAATCTCGGCATCTGGGCCTACGAGACTACGCGCTACAGCAACACGCTGCCGTCAGCGACGCTGGCCTACAACATCACGCCGTCACTGATTGCACGGGCGTCGGCCTCGAAATCGGTCAACCGCGCCAATCCGGCCGACCTGCGCCAGACCACGCTGACACTGGGCGACCAGGGCGCGCGCCAGGGCAGCATCACCAATCCGAACCTCAAGCCGTTCCAGGCCAACAACCTGGACCTGGGCCTCGAGTACTACTTTACGCGCGAAGCGTACGTGGCGCTGAGCGGCTTTGCCAAGGACCTGACCAGCCGCCCCGGCTCGCGCATCGTCACCTACTCGCTGGCGCAGCTCGACACCATGTTCGGCACCACCATCGGGCTGACCGATGCCCAGGCCCTGGCGGTGGCTGCCAGCGGCGGACGCGACAAGCACCTGGTCGAGATCACCGAGCCGTTCAACATCGACAGCAAGCTCAAGATACGCGGCGTGGAATTCACCTGGCAGCAGCCGCTCGACATGCTGCCGGTGAAAGGTTTTGGTTTCACCGGCAACTTCACCTATGCCAAGCAGAAGGATGAAGCGCCGAACGCGCCGCCGGTGTCCGGTGTACCGCCGCGCACCAACAACTTCACGCTGTACTACGAGCGCAACGGCCTGAATGCGCGGGTGTCGCGCCAGTACACGGCAGCGTACGTGGTCAACACCAGCACCGGTCTCAACGTACCCGGCGGCGCCTATGCCTATACCACCGAGCGCAAACAGGTGGACCTGTCGGTCGGCGCCAACCTGAAAAAGCTGTTCAACACGTATGATGTGGACCTGACGCTGAGTGTCTGGAACGTGGGCAATGCCATCAGCCAGACCTACACGCAGTACAGCAATGCGATCTTCGACGAGTACAAGCCGGGCCGCAGCTACACGCTGTCCGCGCGTACCACGTTCTGACCGTCAGCCGGGAGACCGCTGGCGGTCTCCCGCTTCCGCCACGTTTCTGGAAAAAATATGCGCCGTTTGCCCTGCTTGCTGTTTGCCGCCTTCACGATCGTCTCGTCGCTGGCAGCGCCGCCGCTGGCGGCGGCTCCCGACAGCTGGACGCCCGACAACGGCAACGGCACCTTCACCAACCCGATTTTTTACGACGAGTTTTCCGACCCGGACCTGATCCGCGTCGGCGACTGGTTCTACCTGACCGGCACCACCATGCACGCGATGCCGGGCCTGCCCGTGCTGCGCTCGCGCGACATGGTCAACTGGGAGTTTCTCAGCTACGCCGCGCCGCGCCTCGACTACGGACCCGCCTATCGGCTCGAACAGGGGCAGTCGATCTACGGGCGCGGCATCTGGGCGCCGAGCCTGCGCTACCGCGACGGTACCTTCTACATCTTCACCAACGTCAACGGGCGCAAGACGCAGGTGTACGCGGCCAGCGACCCGCGCGGTCCGTGGCGCCACCACGAAATGCTGCGCAGCTTCCACGACCTGTCGGTGCTGTTCGACGACGACGGCAAGACCTACGTGGTATGGGACCACCAGCAGATGAAGATCGCCGAACTCAATGCCGACCTGACCGACATCGTCCCCGGCACCGAGCGCGTGTTGTTCAGCAAGACCGACGGCATGGGCGAAGGCGCGCACTTCTACAAGATCGCCGGCAAATACTACATTCTCAGTTCCAACTACGCCGGCGGCTTCCGCATGCCGGCCGCGCGCGCCGACCACGTGTACGGTCCCTACGAAGTGAACCAGGCGATCAGCAAAGACGAGGGCTTCGGCATGGCGCGCGGTTACCGGCTCCCGTCCTTCGATCCGCCGTTCCAGCCGACGCCGCCGGACCCCTCGTCGCGCGACGCCACGGCGCTGCACCAGGGCGGCATCGTGCAGACTGCTGCCGGCGAGTGGTGGGGGTTTTCCATGATGGACTATAACTCGGTGGGACGCCTGACCAGTCTTGCACCGGTCACGTGGCAGGACGGCTGGCCCTATTTCGGCCTGCCGGGCAACCTGGGCAGAAATCCGCGTACCTGGGTCAAACCGAAGACCGACGCCGTGCCTCCGGTGCACCTACCGTTCCAGCGCGACGACGATTTCAGCGGGCCGCTGCAAGCGGTGTGGCAATGGAACCATGCGCCGGCCGACCAGCGCTGGTCGCTTGCCGAGCGCCCCGGCTACCTGCGCCTGCATGCCGACCCGGCCGACACGTTCTGGAACGCGCGCAACAGCTTGACGCAGCGCGCCATCGGGCCGGTGTCGGAGGCAACCACGGTGCTCGATACGGCCGGCATGGCGCCGGGCGACACGGCCGGCCTGGCCTTGCTCAACCTGCCGTATGCGACGCTGGGCGTGGAGCAGGGCAAGGACAGCGGCAACCGGCGCTCGCTGGTGCTGTTCGACCAGCTGCGCCAGCGCCGCACGGTGGTGCCGCTCGATGGCACCAGGATCTGGCTGCGCGTGCACGGCGACTTCCTGACCGAGCAGGCCACCTTCAGCTACTCGCTCGACGGCAAGGTCTTCCAGCCGATCGGCGAACCGTTCACGATGGTGTTCCAGCTGAAGACCTTCCAGGGCGTGCGTTACGCGCTGTTCAGCTACAACCGCTGCCGCCATACCGGCGGCTACGCCGACTTCGACAGCTTCGCCGTCACCCAAGCGCATCCGCGCGGCCTGATGCGCGCCATCCCGTTCGGCAAGTCGATCACGCTGCGCGCGGTACCGGGCGGCGCCGGCCTGGCCGAGCGCGGCGGCCAAACGGTGCTGCAGGTGCTGGCGGCGCCGCAGGCCTTCGGCGTCGAGGACATGGGCCTGGGCCGGGTGGCCTTGCGCGCGCGGACCGGTTACCTGTCGATCGATGCCGCCGGCAACGTGCGCTTGCGCGCCGGTGCGCCGGGCGTGGCGGAAAGCTTCCAGTGGATGGAAACGCCGACCGGCGAACTGCTGCTGATGGCGCTGGCGACCAACCGCTATCTGCGCAGCGTGCCTGCGGGCGCAGAAGGTCGCACCGACGCGCCTGCGGACCTGCGTGCGGTCATGCGCACCGACGTCGGCAGCGAGGCGGCGCGCGGCGTGCGGGCCGATTCCGCCGGGCCTGTTCCCGATGGCGCTGACGGGTCGCGCTTCAGCTGGTCGCTGGCGGACCAGTAGTGAACTGCGCGATCGCCGTGCACCTGCGAAAAAAACCGCCCGGTCAGCGTCAGCTGACCGGGCGGCAGATGCGATCGCCGTACCAGCTTATTTCGCCAGCCTGTAGCGCTGTTCCCGGTACAGGATCGACGGCAGGATCACGTGCGCCATGGCCTGGTCGACCTTGGCCGGGTCGGGCGCGCCGGTTTGCGGCGTCATCACGCCGGTGGCGAAATCGTAGGCGCCCAGCAGCGGCGCCTGGCCCGGGCGCAGGATGGTGGCGGAGCTGTCGTCGAGCCAGGCGAAATAATTATCGAACTGGATCAGCGCCCGGCCCGGCGTCGTGCTGTCGCGGGCCAGGTCGCGGCCGATCATCGGGTGCTCGCTCGAGATGCCGATCAGCGACAGCAGCGTCGGCGCCAGATCGACCTGGCTGGCGATGGTCTCGATGCGCCTGGGCTGCACGTCGGCGCCCAGGATCAGGCCGGGGATGTGGAATTTCTTGATCGGCACCAGGCTGTCGCCGTACACGCGGTTGTCGTGGTCGGCCACGATCAGGAACACGGTATCCTTCCAGTACGCTTCCTTCTTGGCCTGCGCGATGAAGCGGCCCAGCGCGTAGTCGGCATACTTGACGGCGTTGTTGACGGTTTGCTTGTCGGGCGAGTACAGCGCGATACGGCCGTCCGGGAATTCGAATGGCTCGTGGTTCGACGACGTGAAAATCAGGCTGAAGAACGGCTTGCCGTTCGCGTGCAGGGTTTTCAGGCGTTCGAGCGACTTGTCGAACAGGTCTTCGTCGGAGGCGCCCCAGCTGCCTTCGAACACCGGTTGCATCGACTTGCGATCGACCACGGTCTGGAAGCCGTTACCGGTGAAGAAGCCGCGCATATTGTCGAAGTGCGCCTCGCCGCCGTACACGAACTCGGTGTGGTAACCGTGCTGGCCCAGGCCCAGCGCCAGCGTGTAAAAGTTCTGCTGCGCCAGCGACAGCTTGACCACGCTGCGCGCCGGGGTGGGCGGGTAGCCGGCCACCACGGCTTCGATGCCGCGCACCGAGCGCGTGCCGGTCGCGTACAGCTGGTCGAACCACCAGCCCTCGCCCTTGAGCTTTTCCAGCTCGGGCGTGACCGGCAGCCCGCCCAGCGATTGCACGAAGGTCGCGCCCAGGCTTTCCTCGAGCACGATCACCAGGTTGAGCGGACGGTCGCGCTGCATGACGGCCGTCTGCCGGTGCAGCGTGGGCAGCTCGGGGTTGGTAAACGGCAGGTCGCGCAGCCACGGCGCGTTTTTCACGGTGCTCAATACCCTGGCGCGCGGGAACTCGCCGTAGATTTCCGACGAATTGGCTTCCTTGCCCATCGAGTAGATGGCGTCGAGCACGGACCACGGCGAATTGATGATGATCGAGTTGACCATGGCGTCGCCGGTGAGCGCGAACAGCGCCGGGTTGGCGGGGCGGTGGGCGGTGGTCGAGCGGATCTGCAGGAACACCACGACGATCAGCACCGGCCACACGGCCAGCACCTGCCAGGCACGCCACGTGGTGAGACCGGCCGCAGCGGCCTTGAGCAGCTGGTAGATGGCGACGGTGAAGGCGATGGTGGCCAGCACGCCCAGCACCAGCGCGATGCGGAAACCGTTCCACAGCGTGGCCATCACCTCGCTCGGGTAGGACAGGTATTCGACGAACAGCCGGTTGGGGCGCACGTCGAACTGCATGATGAACTGCGGCGTGGACACTTCCATGAACACGATGAAGATCAGCGCGAAGGTCGCCCAGCTGACCGCGACCGCTTTCCAGATCCGCAGCGTCTTCTGGTAGGCCAGCAGCGGCGCCAGCACCAGCGGCAGCGCCAGCAGGTAACCGAGCAGGATCAGGTCGGCGCGGACACCCTGCACCACGATGCGTGCGACGATGCCGGTGGCGGCCACGCGGTCCCACTGCCAGGCCATCAGGCCCAGGCGCGAGACGGTCAGCAGCACGGCGCCCAGCAGCAGCAACTGCAGCAGCGGGGCGTAGGGGCCGGCCCAGCGCGTCAGCCGCGCGAGCCGGGCGCCGCCGCGCTGCAGCCAGGTGTCTCCACGCCCGGCCATCATTCCGCTCCGAAGCCGGGATGGGTGGCGATGTAGCTGCTGGCGCCGGCGCCGGCCGACAGCATCCAGCCCGTCATCAGCAGGAACACCAGCAGCATGCAGAACAGGGTGGAGACGCGGCGGGCGTCGGGCGCGTCCTGGAACACGGCCGGACGGCCGTAGCCGGCGCCCATGAAGTAGGCGGCAAACACGGTCACCAGGTAATGCACGGCGCCGAACATCTCGCCCAGCTCACCCTTGCGCGGATGGTCGATCACCAGGTGCGAAATGGCGACCAGCACCACGTAGATCACCGATGGCCACAGCGGCGGCAGGTACAGGCCCAGGCTCTCCACCCAGCGCTGCACGGCCGGACGCTTGCGCGCCACGATCGGCAGGATGATGTTGTGGGTCAGGCCGACGATGGCGATGATTTTCAGGAGCAGCACCTTGTGCAGGCTGCCGCTGCCCATGGCCAGGTTGTGGATATTGGTTTCGGCCTGCTTGTTATTTTCCAGGAAGAACGCCGGCGAAGGAATGTTGAGGATGCGCTGGAACCAGCTGATTTCCTCGAGCGCGGCCAGGCCCACCAGCGCGCACAGGAAAACAAAGGCCAGCAGCTGCAGGTTGACCTTGGGCGTACGCTGCCACTGTTCCACCGCCAGGAAGCCCAGCAGGCCAGACAGCAGGGCGAAGCACAGGAACTGCATCCACTCGACGATGCCGTCTTCCACCACCAGGCGCCACAGCGCCTTCGGATCGTTGGACCAGTAGATCGCCAGCACCATCACGAACACGTTGATCAGGACACCCATTGCGACGACCGGGTGACCGTACCATTTCTTGTTTCCCATACCTGCTCCTTGTTGCGGTTGTATTTATATTGTTTATATTGTTTGCATTGCCGGCGCTGCCGGTGCCGGCCGCGTCATTCGGCGGCGACGGTGCGGGCCGGCGCCGGCTCCTGCGCTGGTTCGGGCCGGTGCTGACGGTGCGCGCGCCGGGGCCGGTGCGCGGCCAGCCTGTGCCGCACGGCGATCAGGACCGAGCCGAGCGCCCAGGCCCACAGTACCGGGTCCAGCATCGCATCCCACAGGTTGCCGGTCGGCAGGCGCAGCAGCGAAAACAGCAGCACCGCGACCAGCATGGCGGCCGACGGTCCGGCCGCCTGGCCGCGCCAGGCCTTGAGCGCGAAGCCGATGGCGGCGGCGCACGCGAGCAGCGGCGCGGCCACCGGGTTGAAGCCGCCATAGTACAGTCCCAGCGCCAGCACGCCGAAGGTATCGAGATACAGCACCAGGCCCACCACGGCCACCCCCACCGCCAGGCGGCCGGGCATGGTGTAGCGGGCGCGCCGACCCTGCCAGCGCGCGCGCAGCGCCAGGACCGAGAAGCCGGTCATCAGGCCGCTCGGATACTGGAACGCCAGCGTCAGCCAATAGGCCGGCGAGGCTGCGCCCGGCAGCGCCATCAGCGCCGCCGTGACGCCGACGATCAGCAGCTTCGATTGTTGCCGGACATTGGGCAGCAGCGCCAGCATAATGGCGGCCACCACCAGCGCCCAGGCCAGGCGTCCGTAGGCGGTCTGCAGCACGAGATCGGGCAGGCTCATGGTTTTTCCTCTTGCAGGTTGATCCTGAATTGATGGTGGGCGATGGCGCGCCGCTGATAGGTGTATGTGATGTGCAGTTCGTTGCCGACCTGGTACATGGCGGGATACGAGAATTCGTCGCCGGCGCCGCCGTCGACGATGTCGATCAGCGGGCGCCAGTTGCGCGCGTCGGTCGACAGCGACAGGGTCAGCGCGCTGCGCGCGCTGCCGTCCGTGTCTTCGCGGTTGTGCAGCATCAGCAGGCTGCCATTGGACAGGCGCAGCACGGCCAGCGCGGTGCTGTCGTTGAACAGGCTGGTGGCATCGAGGTCGTTCCAGGTCTGGCCGCCGTCGCGGCTGATGGCCTGCTGCACCCGGCGCGAGACGCCGTTATCGCGCATCCAGGCCCGCACTTCGGTAGGCGAGATCGACGCCAGGCTCGGTTGCAGCGAGCGGATGCGCGTGCCGATGCGGGTCACGCGCTGCGGCGCGCCGTCGGCGTCGAACGCCACCAGCATCGGATACTTGAGGCCGATCTCGAAGTAGGCGGGCAGCCACCAGCCGCCGTCGGCCAGCGCCACCGGCGCCGAGCGCACCAGGGTGCTGGTATTGAACAGCGGCGACATCGGCAGCACGCGCATGACCGTGAAGCTGGCGCCCTGGTCGTGCGACTGCATCTGCACCACGCGCGCCGCCGCCCAGCCGCCCAGGCCGGTGGCTACCACGTACAGGTGCAGCGTGCCGTCGGTGGCGGTCCAGGCGACCGGGTTGCCGATGCGGCGCACGCCGTAGCCGAGCGCGCGGCTCAGGGTGTCGCGGCTGGCCACTTCCCAGTTGTCGCTCCACTTGCCGTTGGACCAGCGCGCGGCGTACACCTTGACATCGGGACCGCTTTCGCGGCTGCCGGCCCACCAGAACGCCACCAGGCCGCCGCCGGGCAGGCTGGCCAGCGAACTGGCGTGTGCGGACGGCACGCCGGCAGGCATCGGAATCAGGGCGTGCGACAGTTCGGTGACGCTGGCCACCGGGGCGCCGGCATGGGCGACGAGGGCAGGGCGTTCGTGGTGCAGCGCGGCGCGCGACCAGCGCCAGGCTTCGGCGCCGACCGCCAGCACGGCGGCGCCGATGCACAGCAGCGCCAATAGTCGGCCACGGCGCGCAGGCCGTTGTATGGCTAAGGGAATTGCTCCCATTCCGTCTCCAAGAGAGCGGGACACGAAGGAAGCAAACGCCTTTGATCCTCTTGCCCTGAATATACAATTTCCGCAGCACCGGCTGATGAAGGTGGCGAAAACAACCATGCATCCGGTCTTAACTGACGGATGAGTCAGGTATCGTACAGCAAAAGTTAGAGTAAATGTTAGTTGGGGGCACTAAAAATGACGTGCGCCGGGACCTGTCGATCCCGGCGCATCGGACCGATGGCGCTTATTCTTCGAGCAGGCTGCGCAGCATCCACGCGGTCTTTTCATGGACGTCCAGGCGCTGGGTCAGCAGGTCGGCGGTCGGCTGGTCGTCGGCCTCGCCCACCAGCGGCAGCAGCTTGCGCGCGGTGCGGGCGGTGGCTTCCTGGGCATTGACCAGGTGGCGCACCATTTCCATGGCCTTCGGCACGCCTTCCACTTCCTTGATGGTGGCCAGCTGCACGAACTGGGCGTAGGTGCCGGGCGCAGGGTAGCCCAGCGCGCGGATCCGTTCGGCGATCAGGTCGAGCGCGGCCCACTGCTCGGTGTACTGGGCCATGAACATCTGGTGCAGCGAGTTGAACATCGGTCCCTTGACGTTCCAGTGGAAGTTATGGGTCATCAGGTACAGCGTGTAGCTGTCGGCCAGCAGGCCGGACAGGCCGGCGGCGATCTCGGCGCGGCTTTTGTCGGACAGGCCGATATCGATCTTGACGGTGGTATCACTCATGGTTGCTTCTCCTCATCGGTTGTCGTACGGGTGACAACCATTGTAGCCGCCTGCCGCAAAACGTGTCGTCTGCAGCCGGATCGCGGCGGTGCGGCGCCGGGAACTTTTGGGCGGCGCCAGGGTCTGATGTCGAGGGAAGCGGCAGATCCGCTGCTGGGCCTTGCTGAGGCGACACAGCGCTGTCTGCGCATCATTTTGCGTGGGAACCATCCTACTCCTTTCCAAGTGCAAGGCCGATATCTTGTCGCCGTGGCACTGCGCATCATGGGAACCCTGCCGTGACCGATAGTCGGTTACGCAGATCTTTCAGGAGACTGATCATGGCAAACTCGAACCAAGGTAACAAAGGCAGTCAGCAATCCGGCAACCAGCAGTCCGGCAACCAGGGCGGCGGCCGCGGCTTCGCCTCGATGGACCCGGAACGTCAACGCGAGATCGCTGCCGAAGGCGGACGTGCGGCGCACGCCTCCGGCAACGCCCACGAGTTCGATTCCGAAGAAGCGCGCCTGGCCGGCAGCCAGAGTCACAAGAACAGCAACAGCCAGCAGAGCGCGTCCGGCTCGTCCGGTTCGTCCGGTGGCAGCGGTTCGCGCGGCACGCGAGGCGGCACGCCGGAACAGCACGCGGAAGCCGGGCGCCAGAGCCACAAGAACGACGGCAACCAGCAGAGCGGCTCGGGCTCGGGCAGCCGCGGTTCCGGTAGCTCCGGTTCCGGTTCGTCCGGCGCGACCGGTACCCGTGGCGGCACGCCGGAACAGCACGCCGAAGCCGGCCGTCAAAGTCACAAGAACCGCTGACGCAGCGCCGCCGTTGCAGCGCGCTGTTGCAGCGAAGTCTTACCACGCCAGTCTGCCGCTTTGCCATGGCCATCCGCCAGGGCAGGGCGGCAGGCGGCTGATCTGCATACCGCTTGCAGAACTTATCGACTGCTTATTTACCGACTGCTTTATCGGCTGCGCCCGGTCGGTGATTCAAATTTTTTCATATGAATCGTCTGGCGGGTATGGCTGTCGCCAGCCAGTGCTTTCCGCTCGCCACTGCTTTCCGCTCATCGATCATGTCCAATTCTTTCGCATCCCGCTCTGCTGCGTCGCCGCCCGGCAACCGCCAACTGGCCGCAGGCGCGCCTGACCAGGCCGTGGACGACGCGCGCGCCTGCCTGTTCCACGCTATCGCCGACCTCGAACACGTGGTGGCAGCCTGGCTGACCACGCCAGCTGCCTTGGACCAGCGTACCCATCCGTCCATCCGGCAGTTCCTGGTCGATATACGCGAATATGCGACCGCGCTCGAACGCGGCGGCAAGGTATCGCCCAATATCATCGTGGCTGCCGCCGACCGCCTGGCCGGCAAGGTGCACCACCCGAGCGTGGACCAGGGCGTGGGCGCCGTGCGCGCTGCGCTCGGCGACTATGTGCGGCTGCTGCATGGCTGATCCAGCCATGCAGCAGCGCACCTCCGATCGCTCAATGGCGGGCAGTAACGCCCGGTGTGGCCGAGCGTGACAGGAAGGCAGCGGTGGTTTCGGGCAGATGCTCGAGCAGCCAGGCCGCCATCGCATGTTCCTGCGCCAGGATGTTGCGGCAGACGCCGACCGTGAGGTCGTCGCCGGCTGCCTCGGCCGCCACGATCAGCGCCGTGTAGCTGGCGATCTCGAGGTTCTCGAAGACATAGCCGGCCATCGCGCCCTTGACCACTTCGTCGCTGGCCAGCATGCCGCCGACGCCCTGGCCGAAGGCCATCAGCTTGCCGGACAGGTCTTTCAGCGTTGATGGACTGGCGCCCTGGCGCTGCAAGCAGCCATCGAGCTGGTCGCGCTGCCAGCGGGTTTCGTCGATGTGCTGCCGGATGCGTTCGCGCAACTGCGGATAATGGTCGAGCCGTTCGGCCTGCGCTTCGAGCATGGCTTCGGCCTGCTGCTCCATGGCGTGCGCGTCGCGCAGCCAGTCGACCAGGTGTTCGCGGGGAGTGGTGGTCATGGTGTGCTCCTTCAGCGGATCGGCGACTGGTTGGCGCCGTCGCCATCGGCGCGCATGCCGCGTTCGGCGCCGGTGACGGGATCGGCGGACGGATCGGACATGGTGCGCGCCGCCAGCTGGTCGAGCTGGCGGGCGTCTTCCGCCGAGACCTGCACGCTGGCGCTGCCGTCGCCGCCATCGACCGCGACCTGGTCGTCACGCGTATCGACGCGCTGCCACTCGGGCCCGTCGTTCCATGGTCCCAGCGTTTCCGGACCGCCCTGCGACATGTTGAAGTACACGCTGGTAAAGCGCGGATCGCCTGCGGTTTTCCCCGGCGGGAAGTTCGGCGAGATCGCGTAGAGCGCCTTCTCGAACGACTTCTGGTGGGCGATTTCGCGCGTCATCAGGAAACCGAGCGCCTCTTTGACGCCGGGGTCGTCGGTGACGTTGATCAGCCGTTCGTAGACGATCTTGGCGCGCGCCTCGGCCGCGATATTCGAGCGCAGGTCGGCGGTCGGTTCGCCGATGGTGTCGATGTAGGCGGCCGTCCACGGCACGCCGGCCGAGTTGATCAGCGGGGCGCCACCGCCGAACAGTACCTGGGTAACGTGGCTGTCGTTGCCGGCGCCCGTGATCGAGCGGTACAGCTCGCCTTCGCTGTCCACGCCTTCGGCCAGTCGGCCCTTGGCGCCCTTGTTGAGCATGACCACGATGTTGCCGATTACTTCGAGGTGGCTCAGTTCCTCGGTGGCGATATCGAACAGCATGTCGCGGCGGCCCGGATCGTCCTCGGACAGGGCCTGGGTGAAGTAGCGGCAGGCAGCCGCCAGCTCGCCCTGCGGACCGCCAAACTGTTCCAGCATCAGGTTGGCCAGTCCGGGATTGGGTTCATTGACACGCACGGTGTATTGCAAACGCTTGGTATGGGCAAACATGGAATCTCCTTGTCGGTGTGGCGGACGGTAGTGTCTGCCGGTCGAAAATCCATGATGCGCGGCGTGGGCGGCACGGCGTGTAGGAAAGCCATGGCGGGTCGTGTAGGACTGCAATGGCAGTGCAATGGACAAAGTCGAGCGCCCGCCTCAGCTTGCAACGATTTTTTCCTGTAAAGCTTATGCCGAATCGTTCGTTCCTTTAAAGCAGTGCAAGCTTTATATTATTTTGGTATAAAAACAACCCGCAACGATGATCGGTCTACCATGCACAAGTTTCCTCCGCAATTGCAACGCCGTCTGCTCAGCGCCGCCATCGGCGCGCTGTGCGCCACCACCTTGACTGCCCACGCCCAGAGCGCCGATGCGCCTGCGGACACGCCTGCTGCCGCTGCCCCCGAGGCGACGGTGGTGGTGACCGGCACCCGCGTGTCCAACCGCTCCGTGCTCGATACCGCCTCGGCGGTGGACGTGATCTCGGCCAAGACGCTTAATAACAACGGCGTAACGGAAGTGAGCGAATCGCTGTCGAAGGTACTGCCCGCGCTGAACTTTCCGCGCCCGGGCCTGACCGACGGCACAGACACCGTGCGCCCGGTCACGCTGCGCGGCCTGGCGCCGGACCAGGTGCTGGTGCTGGTCAATTCCAAGCGCCGCCATGCCTCGTCGCTGGTCAACGTCAACGGCACCATCGGCCGTGGCTCGGCGTCCACCGACATCAACACCCTGCCCGCCGGCATCATCAACACGGTGGAAGTGCTGCGTGACGGCGCTGCCGCCCAGTACGGCTCCGACGCGATTGCCGGCGTGATCAACTTCCGCCTGCGCGAAAACCGCAGCGGTGGCGCCTTGACCGCCACCGGCGGCGTGCGCAAGACCGAGTACAGCTTCAACCCGGTGACGCCGCCGACCGGCCTCGGCCTTTCCGTGCCCACCGAACGCCAGCGCACCGACGGCCAGACCTACACGGTCGGCGGCTGGAAAGGTTTTGCGCTTGGCGACGACGGTTTCCTGACCGTTGCCGCCGAACTCAAGCAACAGCGGCACAGCGAACGCAGTGCCTACGACACGCGCCAGTTTTACCCGCGCGTGGGCAATGCCAGCAGCGGCGCGTTCGACCCGCGCGAACTGACCGTCAACCGGTACGACACCTGGTCGGGCGACCCCAACCTCAAGCAGGCGACGCTGTTTGCCAACGCCGGCCAGACCCTGGCCAGCGGCCAGAAAGTTTATGGCTGGGCCAGCTACCAGCGCCGCGCCTCGGAATCGGCCGCCTTCTTCCGCCGTCCGCTGCAGGACGAGAATATTGCAGCGATCTACCCGGACGGCTTTCTGCCCGTGATCGAACCGACCGTGACCGACTTCAGCGCCGCGCTCGGCACCACCTGGAGCGGGCAGGGCTGGGACTACGATACCTCGCTCACCTACGGCAAGAACAAGATGGCGTTCGACGTCACCAACACGCTGAACCGCTCGATCGGCCCGATTAGCAAGACCGCGTTTGACGCCGGCGGCTTCGCCTACGAACAGTTGTCGGCCAACTTCTCGGCCGTGCGTCCGGTCGAACTGGCCGTGCTGCCCAAGCCGCTCAACGTGGCCGTGGGCGCCGAGGCGCGCTGGGAAAACTACGAACTGTGGGCCGGCGAACCGGACTCCTACCGTTACGGCGGCGCCTTGCTGACCAACGGCACGCCGGCTGCCGCCGGCGCCCAGGGTTTCCCCGGCTACCGCCCGGAGAACGCGGTGGACAAGGGCCGCCATGCCACCGGCGCCTTCATCGACCTCGAAACCAATCTGACCGATAAGCTGCTGACCTCGCTTGCAGCGCGCGCCGAGCATTACTCCGATTTCGGCAGCAATGTCACCGGCAAGCTGGCCGCCCGCTACGATTTTGCGCCCGCGTTCGCGCTGCGCGGCTCGGTGCAGAACGGTTTCCGCGCGCCGTCGCCGCAGCAGCAGCTGTACACGTCCACCTCGACCAACTTCATCGACGGCGTGCCGTTCGACATCGTCACCCTGCGTCCGACCGACGCCGCTGCGGCAGCGCTCGGCGCCAAGCCGCTCGACGCCGAAAAATCGGTCAACTTCTCGCTCGGTGCCGTGCTGCGCTTCGGTGCGCTCAGCATCACGGCCGACGCTTACCGCATCAATATCGACAACCGTATCGTGCTGTCGGAAAACCTAAACGCAGCCAATGTCCGCACCTACCTGGCCTCGCGCGGCTATGCCGGCATCGGCGGCGCGCGCTTCTTCATCAACGGCGTCGATACCCGCACCGACGGCATCGACATCGTCGCCAACTACCCGTGGCGCTCGGCAGCGTACGGCAAGTTCGATTTCACGCTGGCCGGCAATTACAACAAGACCGACGTCAAGCGGGTGCCGGAAACGGCCGAGCTGGCGGCACTGGATCCGGCGCCGGTGCTGTTCGGGCGCGCCAACGTGATCAGCCTGGAAAAAGGCCAGCCGAAGAACAAGGTGACGGCCTCGGTCAACTGGGAGCAGGCCGCCTGGGGCGCGAGCGCCAGCGCCACCCGCTATGGCTCGATCGTCTCGGCCGGCACCACGGCCGCCACCGACGTTACCGTCTCGGCCCAGACCATCGTCAACGCCGAGGGCCGCTACGCGCTCAACAAGCAAACCCAGCTGGCGCTCGGTGCCGACAACCTGTTCGATATCTACCCGGACGGCTTGCCGGCCTCGCTGACGTCGAACGCGGCCGCGCCGTTTTCGAACCGGGCGCCGTTCGGCCGCGGCGGACGGTTCGTCTACGCGCGGGTGAATTACACGTTCTGATTGTTGGGGGAAGGTGGTTTTGTTGTAGCAATGCAAAAAATGTGAATCAAAGCTTGTTGTAAATAAATAATTAAACAATAATTAATTATAAAAACAACAAAGCGGAATACGTCGACGTTCATATTCACCGAAAGGGCATTGTAGAGATGAAGCGATCACACCTCCCCTGGAATAACGCGCGGCTGGCGTTGCTGAGCGCAGCGCTGGGCTGCTCAATGTACCTGACGACAGGCCCGGCCTCTGCGGTCGAAGCTGCCGACACTGCCGGCGCTGCCAAGCCGGCCCTGCCTGCCCCCGCGGTGCAGGCCAGCGGCGACTTCTGGCAGGATGCCGGCGCTGGCGACGCCGTCGCCAGCGTCCAGCGCAGCACGGCCGGCAACAGCGAGGGGCCGCTGCGTTACCACGCCGCCACCCTCAACCGCAGCGGCATCAAGGCCTTCATGGCCCGGGCGCCGCAGGAGCGCTCGGTCGATGCCGCCACGGCGCCGCTGATCATTTCGCTGCCCCATCCCGACGGCGGCTACCAGCGCTTCGCCATCGTCGATTCGCCCGTGATGGAAGCGGAACTGGCGGCCAAGCACCCCGACATCCGCACCTATGCCGGCCGCGGTGTCGACGATCCTGCCGCCACCGTGCGCATGGATATCACGCCGCTGGGCCTGCATGCATCGGTGCGTTCGCCGCAGGGCCGCTGGTTCGTCGATCCGCGCGCCGTCCACGACGACAGCGTCTATCACAGCTATCACGCGCGCGATCTGCCCAACCGGCGCGGCCCGCTGCGCGAAGCGCCGCTGGCCGAACCGCAGTTAGGGCTCGAGCGCGGCTTCTACCACGCCGGCGACCCGCTGCAGGTGCGCGGCGCCGGCTTCGCGCCGGGCGCCGCCGTCAGCATCGCCGTGCGCAACCCGCAGTCCGATACCGGGCCGCGCCAGAGCGTGGTGGTCAACGCCGACCGCGACGGCGTGGTCAAGACCACGCTGGTGGCCGAGCCGTCGGGCGAGGCCGGCGCCTACGAGGTCAGCGCCAGCGATGGCCGCGCCACCAGCACGGTCCAGTACCGGGTGGTGGAAGACGACGTCGCGCCGACTGCCGCCACCGGCAACCTGCTGCGCACCTACCGCCTGGCGCTGGTCACCGACCCGTCGTACGCCAGCTTTTTCGGCGCCGCCAACGTCACGGCCGCCAAGGTCACGCTGATCAACCGCGTGACCCAGATCTACGAGGATGAAACCGCGATCCGCCTGGTGCTGATCAACCAGACCGACGCGCTCAACCTGAACACGGCAGCCATGATGACCGGCACCAACGGCCCATGCGGCGGCTCGGCCTGCTTCACAACCGCGCAGGCGTCCACCTGCGGCAGCGGTACGCTCAGCCGTAACCGCGTGGTGGCGGGCCTGCTGGCCGGCGCCGGCAATTTCGACGTGGGCCATATCGCGCTCGGCCTCGACGGCGGCGGCATCGCCAGCCTGGGCGTGGTGGGCGGCAGCGCCAAGGCCCAGGGTTGCACCGGTTTGCCGAGCCCGGTAGGCGACGCGTTCGCGGTCGATTACGTGGCCCACGAACTCGGTCACCAGTTCGCCGGCAACCACACCTTCAACGGCGTGATCGGCAGCTGCTCGGGCGGCAACCGCAACGCGGCGACGTCGGTGGAGCCGGGCAGCGGCTCGTCGATCATGGCTTACGCCGGCATTTGCGGCACCGACAATACCCAGACCCACAGCGATCCGTACTGGTCGCAGCGCAGCTTCGATGAAATCGTCGCGTACACGTCGGCGGCCGAGTCCCAGCTCAACGAAGTGCAGATGGCGGTGCTGACCGGCTTCACGGCCAACGGCGCCAGCTTCCGCCTGCGCTACAACGGCGCCAACTCGGCGCCCATCGTGCGCGGCACCAACTACACGGCAGCCGGCGTCAAGGCGGCCATCGAGGCCATCGCCGGCTGGCCGGCCGGCGCCACCGTCATCGTCGGCGCGCTGACCGACACCGCGTTCACGGTGACCTTCGGCGGTACGGCGGCCGGCACCAATGTTGCGCCGCTGAGCCTGGTTTCGCCAAGCACCGGCGTCAGCGGTTACGTGGGCGAGATCACGACCGGCGGCGCCACCGCGCGCGGCGGCGCCGTGGCCAGTACCGGCAACAGTGCGCCGGTGGTGACGGTGGTCCCCAGCTACACGATTCCGCTGCGCACGCCATTCGCGCTGACCGGCACCGCCGAGGATGCGGACGGCGACATCATCACCTACCTGTGGGAGCAGAACGACCGTGGCGGCAGCACTGGCACCGGCCTGATCAGCAATGCCAAGACCAACGGTCCGCTGTTCCGCCAGTTCGGTGTGCGTGCCGTGGTCAGCGCCAGCGAAACCGGGCAATACAACTCGGCCGGCGAGAACCAGGTCACCACCAGTCCGCTGCGGGTGTTCCCGGACCTGGCACAAATCGTTGCCAACAATACCAATGCGGCCACCGGCGCCTGCCCGACCGTGTCCGGCACACCGAGTGCGGCCGTGATCGAGTGCTATGCCGAGTTCCTGCCGACCGCCAGCTACGTGGGCCTGGCCGGTGTCAACGCCAGCCCGGCATCGCTCAACTTCAAGCTCACCGCGCGCGACGGCCGCGGCGGCGTGGGCAGCGCCAGCACCCAGCTGGTGCTGGCCGCCAATGCCGGACCGTTCCTGGTGACGGCGCCCGCCGCTGGCGCCAGCGCGGTCGGCGGCACCACGCTCAACGTGACCTGGAATGTGGCCAACACCAGCGCCGCGCCGGTGGGCACGGCCAATGTCAGGATTGCGCTGTCCACCGACGGCGGGCTGACCTTCCCGACCGTGCTCGCTGCCAGCACGCCCAACAATGGTAACCGCGCAGTGGTGCTGCCAGCGGTGGCAACGAACCGGGCGCGCATCAAGGTCGAGGCGATCGGCAATGTGTTCTTCGACATCTCGCACGCCGACTTCGCCATCACGCTGGCCGGCGATGTCAACCGCGACGGCGTCGTCGATTGCGCCGACCTGGCAGCGGCGCGCGGCGCGCTGGGACGGCGCAGCGGCCAGTCCGGCTACCTGGCGGACGCCGACCTCAATCGCGACAACCTGGTCGATGTGCGCGACATCGCCATGGTCACCCGTGCACTGCCGGCCGACATCGTCTGCCGCTAACCCCTGGACAAAGGAACCATCATGCAGTGTTCGTCTCTGAAACAATGGCTGCTCAAGGCCACCTCGGCGGCTACCCTGGCGGCGGCCCTGGCCGCGCCGGCAGCGTACGCCGCCACGTTGACGGCGGCGCCGTCGGCGCCGCTCAAGCCCGGCAGCACGGTCGCCATCGATATCCGTATCGATGACGTCACCGACCTGGCCGCCTACCAGTATTCGTTCGTGTTCGACCCGACCGTGCTGCAGTTTGCCGGCTACGCAGCCGGCAGCTTCCTGGCGGCGGGCGGTAACGCCGTGCTCGATGGCGGCACACCGGACAACGCCGTCGGCCGGATAGCGTTCGCCTTCGGTGCGCTGTACGGCGCCGTGCCTGGCGTGAGCGGCAGCGGCAGCCTGGCCCGCTACACCTTCAATGTGATCGGCAGCGGCAGCAGCACGGTCGACTTCACCGATGTGCTGTTGCTCGACTCCGGGCTCGGCGACGTGGCGGTGCAGTACGGTCCGCAGGTGCTGGCGGCAGTGCCGGAACCGGCGGCCTACCTGAGCTTTGGCGCGGGCCTGTCGATGCTGACCATGCTGGCGACGCTGCGGCGCCGGCGCCGGGAGGGGGTGCCGCCCACCCGTACCGCCGTAACAACGGCCCGGTGACGAATTGACCACGCGCGGGCGGCGGCAGGCCGAGAAAGCTTGCCGCCGCCCGCACTCCGTTGGGATAATGCCTTTAGGAAATTATTCAGGAGTCGAGCATGGAATTCGTGGTCCTGCGCCGCGCCAACCAGAGTACCGAGCGCGGCGACCAGCCGCCGGCGCTGGAGCCGGGCGTGTTTTTGCGTCCCAGCGACAGCGCACTGCGCCTGACGCACCGCGAAGGCGTCTGGCGCCGGTCGAGCGGGCCGTATGCGCCGCGCGAAGTCGTGGCCGGGCTGACGCTGGTGCAGGCGCCGTCGCGCGCCGACGTGATCGAGCAGGTGCGCTGGTGGCCGCTGTTCGACGCCGGCGCCGTGTATGAAATCCGCGACCAGGGACCGGCGGTGACCGGCAGCGGTCACGACGCCATTCCGTCGCCGGTCCGCAATCCCGACTGGACCCGCTACCTGGTGTTCCTGCGCGCCGATGCGGACAGCGAGGCCGAGCCCGGTGTCGCTGCCGATGCCGCAGCGGAAGCGCGCGCCCGCATGCGCGCCCACGAAGAGCGCAGCGTGCAAGCAGGCGTGCTGCTGGCCGGCAGCGCGCTCGGTCCCACCCGCACGGCCACGCGCGTGCGCTTTGCCAACGCCAACACCTCGCTGGTGCCGGGACCGTTTACCGATGTGCAGGAACTGGTGGCGGGCTACTGGATCATCCAGGCCGCCACGCTGGACGCGGCCATCGCCTGGGCCTGTGGTTGCCCGTACCCGCAAGCGGCGGCGGGAGCAGGGACGGTGACGGTGGAAATCCGCGAAGTGTGCGAGCGCCGCGAACAGCGCGAGTTCACCCCGGAAATGCGCGCCGCCGAAGAAAAGCTGCGCGCCGAACTGCTCGAAGGCGTGCTGCGCGAAGCGCTGCAAAAGCGCCAGCGCATGTTTTGAGGCCGGTTGCGGTTACCGGGCTCAGGCCAGGGTTTTTTCCAGGATCGCCACCAGCGACGCGATGCCGTCGGCGTCGTCCTGGTCGAAGCGGTTCGGCAGCGGGCTGTCGAGGTCGAACACGCCCATGATCTGGCCGTCAGGACGGCGCACCGGCACCACCAGCTCCGAGCGGGAATTGACGTCGCAGGCGATATGCCCCGGGAACGCGTGCACGTCGGGCACGACGATGGCCTTGCCTTCCACGACCGTGGTGCCGCACACGCCACGGCCTTTCTTGATGCGGATGCAGGCCGGCTTGCCCTGGAACGGTCCCAGCACCAGTTCATCGCCCTGGAGGAAATAGAAACCGGCCCAGTTCAGCCCCGGCATGGCGTTGAACACGAGCGAGCTGAAGTTGGCAGAGTTGGCGATCAGGTCGGACTCGCCGTGCACCAGGCCGGTCAGCTGCGCGCGCAGGTCGTCGAACATGGCGTGCTTGGCTGCCGGGGTGTCGGTGCCGTAGGCGGTGTCGTTGAGGGTAAAAGTCATGGTGGTCGGCTGTCGGAACGGGAAAAACGCCTATGTTAGCGCAAGCGCGCGGTTGCCGTCAGTTCCTCCTACAGCATACTAAGCCGTGTCCGATGGCGCAGTGCTATCGTGCGCGCTACTCTGGTTCGCACACGCCGCCACGGCGTTTTTGGGGAAATCCATGGCCACCAGCAAACGCAATCCCAACCCGTCGCGCACGGGCCAGCCCACTTCCGCTTCTGCTGCCACCCGCCACCGCGGCCATCCGCCGCCCCGCCACATCACGCAGGCAGCGCGCGCGCGCCTGCTGGCGATGCTGCTCACGGTCGGCGCCGACCGCGTCTACCTCGACGAATCGGAAGACGACGAGCTGCACGGTATCGCCGAAGTCATCGATCCGGCCTGAGCGGACGCGAAGTCTTCGCAGTCGGCCACCGACGCCAGCCGCCGGGGCTGGGTGCGGTGCGTGACAGACGGCAGTGCGCAAGCGCGGCAGAATCGGCTTATCGAGTTCTGAAAGCCGCGTATGTGTGCAATGACGTCCGACATGGTGGTGGTGCGCAAGGAAGGCCTGTATTGCGTGCCCGGGCAGTTCTACATCGACCCCTGGCGGCCGGTGGAACGGGCCGTGATCACGCACGCCCACGGCGACCATGCGCGCGGCGGTCATCGCCATTACCTGGCTGCCGCGCCCGGCGTCGGCGTGCTGAAATCGCGCCTCGGCGACATCCACATCGACGGCCTGGCCTACGGCGAGACCGTGGTCCACAACGGCGTGACCATTTCGCTGCACCCGGCCGGCCACGTGCTCGGCTCGGCGCAGGTGCGCATGGCGTACCGCGGTGAAGTCTGGGTGGCGTCGGGCGACTACAAGGTCGAGGCCGACAGCACCTGCACGCCGTTCGAACCGGTGCGCTGCGATACCTTCATCACCGAATCCACGTTCGGCCTGCCGATCTACCGCTGGCAGCCGCAGGAAGAGGTCTATGCCGACATCAACGACTGGTGGCGCGCCAACGCCGAACAGGGGCGTGCCAGCGTCATGCAGTGCTACAGCTTCGGCAAGGCGCAGCGCATCCTGAGCGGCCTCGAGCCCGACATCGGCCCCATCGTCTGCCACGGCGCCGTGCAGACCCTCAATACCGTGTACCGTGACAGCGGCGTATGGTTGCCGCCGACCGTCATGGTGGGCGACGTGGCCAAGGAAGACCTCAAGCGTGCGCTGGTGATCGCGCCGCCCTCGGCGGCCGGCTCGCCCTGGGTCAAGCGCTTCGGCGACTTTTCCGATGCGTTTGCCAGCGGCTGGATGCAGCTGCGCGGCGCGCGCCGGCGGCGCGGCGTCGACCGCGGCTTCGTACTGTCCGACCACGCCGACTGGCCCGGCCTGATGCAGGCGATCAGCGCCACCGGCGCCGAGCGGGTGATCGTCACCCATGGCTCGATTGCGGTGCTGGTGCGCTGGTTGCAGCAGCAGGGCCTGCAGGCCAGCGGCTTCGACACCGAGTACGGCGACGACGAGGCGGACGACGCTGCTGCTGCGCCGGGCGTCTCCGATGTTGCGCCGGCGGGCGCCGCCGGTGGTGCGGCAGCGCGCGCCGCCGATGCTGGCGCAGCCGGCGCCGCCAGCCGGGCGGCGGACGGCGCCACCGGCAGCAAGCCGGTCGCTGCCGGGACGGCACCGGTCGCCAGCGCGGCCGCCCCTGGGCCGGACAGCGGCAGCGCACCGGGGGCCGGCCATGCGTGACTTTGCCCAGCTGTATGCGGAACTCGACGAAACCACGTCCACCACGCGCAAGCTCAACGCCTTGCAGCAGTATTTTCGTACCGCCGCACCGGCCGACGCTGCGTGGGCCGTGTATTTCCTGGCCGGCGGCAAGCCGCGCCAGGCCGTGCCTACCAAGCTGCTGCGCCAGTTTGCCATCGAATACTCGGGCCTCGACGACTGGCTGTTCGACGAGTGCTATCACGCGGTCGGCGACCTGGCCGAGACCATTGCCCACATCCTGCCGCCGCCGAACCAGCCGAGCGAGATCGGGCTGGCCGACTGGATCGAGCTGGGCATCGCCCCGCTGCGCGGCGCCGACCCCGGCACCGTGCGCAGCGCCTTGCTGCTTTACTGGGACCAGCTCGACACGCGCGAGCGCTTTCTGCTGACCAAGCTGATCGGCGGCGGCTTCCGGGTCGGCGTCTCGCGCCTGCTGGTCACGCGCGCGTTGAGCGCGATTGCCGGCCTGGACAGCAAGCTGATCGCCCAGCGCCTGATGGGCTGGACCGACGGCAGCATCAAGCCCACCGCAGCCGGCTTCCAGCAACTGATCGCCGAACACACGGCCGAGGAGCACGCGCAGCGCGGCGGCCAGCCTTACCCGTTCTTCCTGGCCCATCAGCTCGACCGCGAACCGGCGTCACTGGGCGACCTGGCGCAGTGGCAGGTGGAATGGAAGTACGATGGCATGCGCGCCCAGCTGGTCAGCCGCGACGGCCAGAACTGGCTGTGGTCGCGCGGCGAAGACCTGATCACCGAACGCTTTCCGGAACTGGCCGTGCTGCGCCTGCCCGACGGCGTGGTGATCGACGGCGAAATCCTGGTCTGGCACGGCGGCGATGCACCGGCGCCGTTTGCCGACCTGCAAAAGCGCATGGGCCGCAAGCAGGTCTCGGCGCGCCTGCTCGGCGAGCTGCCGGTCGTGCTGGTCGCCTACGACCTGCTCGAATACGAGGGCCGCGACCTGCGCACCTTGCCGCAGTCGCAGCGCCGCGCCATGCTCGAAGAACTGGTGGCGTCGCTCAAGGTGCAGCAGGGCGCACCGCAGCTGCGCCTGGCGCCGGTGATCCGTGCCGACAGCTGGGAGCACCTGGCCGAGATCCGCACCGAATCGCGCCAGCGCGGCGTGGAAGGGATGATGCTCAAGGCGGCCGATGCTGAATACGGTGTGGGCCGCACCAAGAACGTCGGCACCTGGTGGAAATGGAAGATCGACCCGTACAGCATCGACGCCGTGCTGATCTACGCCCAGGCCGGGCATGGCCGCCGCGCCTCGCTCTACACCGATTACACGTTTGCCGTGTGGGATGAGGACAGCGCCGCGGAAGGCGGGCGCAAGCTGGTGCCGTTCGCCAAGGCCTACTCGGGCCTGACCGACGCCGAGATCGCCAAGGTCGATCATGCGATCCGCCGCACCACGATCGAAAAATTCGGCCCGGTGCGCAGCGTCACGCCGAGCATGGTGTTCGAGATCGGCTTCGAGGGCATTGCCAGCTCGCCGCGCCACAAGTCCGGCATCGCGGTGCGGTTCCCGCGCATCCTGCGCCAGCGCACCGACAAGACCGTCGAGCAGGCCGACACGCTCGATGCGCTGAAAAGCCTGCTGGTCGCGCCATGACCGCGCGCCACAGCGCCACCTTGCGCGCCCAGCTGGCCCGGCCGCGCAACAAGCCAGGGTCTGCGGGCGCCGCACCGCAAAGCCCGCCAGCACTGGCGGTCACGCCCGGCGCTTCCGGCCATCCCGCCGCCGGACCGGACAACGACGAGGCGACCGCGATGACGGCAGCGAACCGTCATGGCGGCACGGCAAAGGCTGCCAATACCGGCGGTCCCGCCACACCAGACGATGCTGCTGCCGTCAGTGCTGCGCAGCTTGCCGTCGCGTCCACAGCGCGCAGCCGGCGCGCCAGGGCCGCTGGGGCACCGGCACCTGCGCTGTCGGCGGAAACTGCAGGCGGTGCCGGTCGCAAAGCTGCTGCCGCGCCCGAGGGCACGCCGAAAGCCGCGCTGGGGGGCACGCCGAAAGACGCGCCGGAAGACTCGCCGAAAGACGCGCCGGGGGGCACGCCGAAAGACGCGCCGGGAGGCACGCCGAAAGACGCGCCGGGAGGCGCGCCGAAAGACGCACCGGAATGCTCGCCGAAATGTGCGCTGGAAGGCTCGCCAAAAGGTGTGCCGGAGGGCGCGCCGAAAGACGCGCCGGAGGGCACGACGAAAGACGCGCCGGAGGGCACGCCGAAAGACGCGCCGGGAGGCACGCCAAAAGGTGCGCCGGGAGGCGCGCGGGCAGTAAAACCCGCCGGGGACCGCGCAGCGATGACTGCCCGCAAAGCCAGCGGCCCGTCGCCGACCCAGGCCAGGGCCTGGTTTGCTGCGCGCGGCTGGAAGGTGTTTCCATTCCAGCGCGAGGTCTGGCAGGCGGCCCTGGCCGGCCAGTCGGGCCTGCTGCACGCGAGCACCGGCGCCGGTAAAACCTATGCGGTGTGGTTCGCGGCCCTGCAGCGCGCAGCCTTGCCCAAGCGGCCGCGCGCCGGCATCAAGGTGCTGTGGCTCACGCCGATGCGGGCGCTGGCCGCCGACACCTTGCGCGCCTTGCAGGAGTCGGCCACCGATTTGCTGCCGTCCTGGCAGATCGAGGCGCGCACCGGCGATACCGGTTCGGCCCAGCGCGCGCGCCAGAACAAGCGCCTGCCCGATGCGCTGGTCACCACCCCGGAAAGCCTGACCCTGATGCTGAGCAAGGCCGATGCGCTGACCCAGTTTGCGCAGCTGGACATGGTGATCATCGACGAATGGCACGAACTGATGGGCAACAAGCGCGGCGTGCAGACCCAGCTGGCGCTGGCGCGCCTGCGGCAATGGAATCCGGGCCTGGTGGTCTGGGGCCTGTCGGCCACGCTGGGCAACCTGGCGCAGGCGCGGCAGGCGCTGATGGCGGACGGGGTGGCGGTCGAAGGCCATGTCGCCAAGGACATCGTGGTCGATACCCTGATCCCCGATCATCCGTCGCGCTTTCCGTGGGGCGGCCACCTGGGACTGCAGATGCTGCCGCGCGTGATTGCGGAAATCGCGCAGCACGCCACCACGCTGGTGTTTACCAACACCCGCTCGCAGGCGGAACTGTGGTACCAGAACATGCTCGACGCCCGTCCCGACTGGGCCGGCCTGATCGCGCTGCACCACGGCTCGCTGGCCAAGGAGGTGCGCGACTGGGTCGAATCGGGCCTGAAAAGCGGCCAGCTCAAAGCCGTGATCTGCACCTCGAGCCTGGACCTGGGGGTCGACTTTTTACCGGTCGAGCGGGTGCTGCAGATCGGCAGCGCCAAGGGCATCGCCCGGCTGCTGCAGCGGGCCGGCCGCAGCGGCCACGCGCCGGGCCGCGTCTCGCGCCTGACGCTGGTGCCCACCCAGAGCATGGAGCTGCTGGAAGCGGCCGGCGCGCGCCAGGCCGTGGCGGCGCGCGACATCGAGGCGCGGCCGGTGCCCTACAAGCCGCTCGACGTGCTGGTGCAGCACCTGGTGACCATCGCCCTGGGCGGCGGCTTCCGCTCGGAGGAGCTGCTGGCAGAAGTGCGTACTGCCTGGTCGTTCCGCGACCTCACCGATGAGGAATGGCAGTGGGCGCTCGACTTCGTCGCCCGTGGCGGACAGACCCTGGCCGTGTATCCCGAATACCGGCGCGTGCTGCCGGACGAGGAGGGCGTCTACCGCGTGCCCGACGTCACCATCGGCCGCCGCCACCGGATGGGCATCGGCACCATCGTGTCCGACGCCAGCCTGCAGGTGAAGTACGTGAGCGGCGGACGTCTCGGCAGCGTCGAGGAATCGTTCATTTCGCGCCTCAAGAAAGGCGACCATTTCCTGTTTGCCGGCCGCATCCTGGAATTCGTGCGCCTGCACGAAATGACGGCCTACGTGCGGCGCGCCACCGGCAGCCGCGGCGCCGTGCCGCGCTGGCAGGGCGGCAAGATGCCGATGTCGTCCGAGCTGGCCCACGCCGCGCTCGAGCAGCTGCGCCTGGCCACGATGAACGGCGCCGACACGCTGGGCCCGGAAATGCGGGCGATCGCGCCGCTGCTGGCCACCCAGCAGAAATGGTCGGCGCTGCCCACGCCCGACACCACCGTGATCGAGACCATGCACAGCCGCGAAGGGCGGCACCTGTTCATGTTTCCGTTTGCCGGCCGCTCGGTGCACATCGGCCTGGCCTCGCTGATCGCCTGGCGCGTGGCGCGCCTGACGCCGGTGACGTTTTCGATCGCCGTCAACGACTACGGTTTCGAACTGCTGGCAGCGCAGGAGGTGGACTGGGCGGCGGTACTGGACGTGGGCCACGGCGCCGACGCCGGCCTGTTCGGCACCGACCGGTTGCTCGAAGACGTGCTCTCCAGCCTGAACGCCACCGAGCTGTCGCAGCGGCGCTTCCGCGAAATCGCCCGCATTGCCGGCCTGATTTTCCAGGGTTTTCCCGGGCAGTCCAAGAGCGCGCGCCAGCTGCAGGCGTCGTCGGCGCTGTTCTTTTCCGTGTTCCGCCAGCACGATGCCGGCAACCTGCTGCTGACCCAGGCCCAGCGCGAAGTGCTGGAGCAGGAACTGGAGCTCACGCGCCTGCGCGCCACGCTGGAAGAACTGCAGGCGCGCCGCATCAGCTTTCATGCGACCGCGCGCGCCACGCCGTTCGGCTTTGCGCTGATGGTGGAACGCTTCCGCGAAAAACTCAGTACCGAAAAACTGTCGGACCGGGTGGCGCGCATGGTGCGCGAACTGGAAAAGGCGGCCGGACCATGAGCGCGCTGCCCGACGAGCACGGTGCGCTGGCGATCGAGCTGGCCGGTGAACTGGTCTGGCTGCTGCCCGAAAAGGCGCTGTACTGGCCGCGCGAACGGATGCTGGTGATTGCCGACATCCACTTCGGCAAGGCGGCCTCGTTCCGCGCCCTCGGCGTGCCGGTCCCGGGCGGCACGACGCTGGCCAACCTGGCGGCGCTCGACCGCCTGGTGGCGCGCCATGGCGCGCGCCAGGTGCTGTTTCTCGGCGACTTCTTGCATGCAAAGGCGGCGCACGCGGCATCGACCATGGCGGCCCTGCGGCACTGGCGCGCGCAGCAGCCGGCGCTGGGGCTGACGCTGGTGCGCGGCAACCACGACCTGCATGCGGGCGATCCGCCGCCGTGGCTGGCGATGGCCATGGCGGACGAACCGATGCACCAGGGGCCGTTCGCGTTTTGCCACCACCCGGATCTGCTGGCGACCGGCTACCTGATGGCCGGCCACGTGCATCCGGTGTACCGCCTGCGCTCGGGGTGGGAATCGGTGTCGCTGCCGTGCTTCATGGCGGACGGCCAGCGCATCGTGCTGCCCGCCTTCGGCGCCTTTACCGGCGGCCATGCGGTGGTGCCGGCACCGGACGAGCGCCTGTTCGTCACCAGCGGCGACGCCGTGGTGGAAGTGCCGGCAACGGTGCGAAGGGAAGGGCGCTAGCCGGACACTGCCTGGCGCGCTGGACGGGTGCCAGCGGGCGCCGGTGCGGGCGCAGGGACGCGTGTTACAGGCAGATCGTGGTCGGACGGTCCATCCGGATCGTCGAGCGGCCGGTCAGGGCTTTTCTGGCCATCTGCACCAGCTGGGTCATCTTGCTGGAGCCGGCATCCCAGTATTCGGCCGACTGGATGCGCACGCGGATCAGCGTCAGGTGCGGGTCGTCCACGCCCTTGGGGAACCAGTTGCGCGCTTCCGGCGTCCACAATTCGCGCGCCTTGGCCTTGTCCTTGAGCAGGAAGGCCTGGCCCGCGATCGACAGGTAGAGCTGGCGCTCGGGGGCCGAATAGCTGATGTTGACGTCCGGGTGCCTGGGCAGGTCCAGCGTGAACGCGGCCTCGTCGGTGGTGAAGAACCAGAGATTGCCTTCGTTGTCGATCTGCTGCGTGGTCAGGGGCCGGCTCGTGAGCAGCTGATCGGCGTCGCAGGTGGTGAACATGCCGAATCGCACATCCTTGATTTTGCTGGCAATGGTCTGGATCTGGTCTTGCGAGTACAAGGGCATGGTGCGCCTCCACGGTGAAATTCAAATGGGGTAGAGGGTAGGCCGGCGTTGCCGGCGATTCCGTTCGCGCACGCACCTAACTGCCACCGCGACTTTACATGACGGATACACAGCCCGGATTGACATCATAAATGATAATTATTATCATTTCGGTTGGTGGCAGTTTGTTACCTTAAATTTCATCGAGGATTTACCGTTGAGCGCACCGCCCGTCCACCATGCTCCCCAGCTCGCCCAGGCTGCCCAGGCCAGCCGCGCCGTGTGGCTCAAGCACCTGCACCAGTGGCACTGGATCAGCTCGGCGTTATGCCTGCTCGGCATGCTGCTGTTTTCGATCACCGGCATCACGCTCAACCACGCTGCGCAAATCGAGGCCAAGCCCACCATCACCCGCCGCGAGGCGACGGTGCCTGCCGCCTTGCTGGCGCAGTTGCGCGCCGACGCGGCCACGCACGACGGCGCCAAGGCGCCGCTGCCGCCGCCGGCCGAGCAATGGCTGCAAGACACCTGGCAGGTGCAGGCGGGCGGGCGCGCGGCCGAATGGTCGGCCGAAGACATTTACCTGGCCATGCCGCGCGCCGGCGGCGATGCCTGGGTGCGCATCGAGCTCGAAGGCGGCACGGCCGAATACGAAAAAACCGATCGCGGCTGGATTTCCTGGCTCAACGATGTGCACAAGGGCCGCAACACCGGTGTGGCCTGGAACTGGTTCATCGACCTGTTTGCCGTCATGTGCCTGGTGTTCTGCCTCACCGGCCTGCTGATCCTGAAGTTCCACGCAGCCAAGCGGCCGTTCACCTGGCCCATGGTGGGCCTCGGTGCGCTGGTTCCTGTCGTTATCGCTTTGCTGTTCATCCACTAACTGTCTCAATTCACTCCAGGACCCCCATGAAATTACGTTATTCCATTGCCCTGAGCCTGCCGCTGGCCAGTGCTTCGGCCCTGGGCGCCGAGCTGGCGCTGAAAATCGATGTACCGCAGCTCAACGTCGCCGAGTATCACCGCCCGTACATCGCCGCCTGGCTGGAAAACGCCGATCAGAAGGTGGTCACCAACCTGGCCGTGCTGTACGACACGGGCAAGCGCGACAACGCCGGCACGAAATGGCTCAAGGACATGCGCCAGTGGTGGCGCAAGACCGGGCGCGACGTGACCATGCCGCTCGACGGCGTCAGCGGCGCCACCAAGGCCCCCGGTGAAATCTCGCTGACCTTCCCGGCTGCCAAGGCAGTGCTCGACAAGCTGCCGGCCGGCCAGTACACGCTGCTGGTGGAAGCGGCGCGCGAAGCCGGCGGCCGCGAAGTGGTCAAGGTGCCGCTGCAATGGCCGCCGAAGGCGGCGCAAAAAGCCACCGGCCAGGGCAAGGAAGAACTGGGCGCGGTTGTGGTCCAACTGAAACCCTGAGCGAAACCTTACGCGGAAAGCCGATATGAACCAATTCAACAAGACGCCGTTATTGCTGACGCTGGCCCTGGCGCTGACCGGCGCAAGCTTCAATGCCCATGCCCACAAGCCGTGGCTGCTGCCCACGTCCACCATCGTCGAGACCCGCGACAACTGGGTCACCATCGACGCCGCCATTTCCGAAGGCCTGTTCAATGTCGATCACATGCCGCTCAAGCTCGACGGCATCACCATCACCGGTCCGGACGGCGCCAAGCTGGAGATGCAGAACGTCGCCACCGGCAAGCTGCGCAACAGCTTCGACCTCAAGCTGCCCAAGCCTGGCACGTACAAGATCGCGCTGGTGTCGCAAAGCGTGTTTGCCAGCTACAAGGACAAGGCCGGTGAGACCAAGCGTTTCCGCGGCGACGAAGCCGGCTTTGCCAAGGACGTACCGGCCGATGCGGCCGACCTCAAGGTCTCGCGCACCCAGGGCCGGGTGGAGACCTTCGTCAGCACCGGCCAGCCCGATATGGCCGTCTTCAAGCCGACCGGCGTCGGACTGGAACTGGTGCCGGTCACCCACCCGAACGACCTGCGCGCCGGCGAAAAAGCCACCTGGCGTTTTCTGCTGGACGGCAAGCCTGCCGCCAACCAGGGCGTGAGCCTGATACCGGGCGGCGTGCGCTATCGCGGCACGCTGGGCGAAATCCGCAAGAATACCGACGCCAACGGCGAACTCAGTTTCGAGCTGCCGGCGGCCGGCATGTACCTGGTCAGCAGCACCTGGCCGGCCGCTGCGCCGTCCAAGCCAGGGCAGCCGCCGCAGATGCCCGAGCGCCGCGCCAGCTACGCTGCCACCATCGAAATCCTGCCGGAATAAGGGGGATGCGCCGGGTTATCCTGCCTCATCATATTTCCGCAGACCCGGCGCCTGCGGCTGGCGTGCTGCACGATTTCGCCGGGCGCAGCATGGGCACCAGCTGGTCGGTGCGGCTGGTGGCCGCGCCCACCGCTGCAACGTCCCATTTGCAGCAGGGCTTGCAGCAGCAGCTCGACGCCGTAGTGGCGGAAATGAGCCACTGGGAAGCCGATTCCGATCTCGGGCGCTACAACCGCGCGCCGGCCGGCAGCTGGCAGGTGCTGCCGGCGGCCTTCTTCGACGTGCTGGCGTTCGCGCTGGACGTGGCGCGCGCCAGCGGCGGCGCCTGCGATCCGTGCGCCGGCACGCTGGTCAACCTGTGGGGCTTCGGTCCGCACGGCCGCTTCGGCCGCGCCGATTTCAGTGCGCCTACTGCGGCTGCGGTGGCCGCCGCCCGCGACCGGCTGGCGGCGGTGCGCCACGCCGTGGCGCTGGCGCCGCCATCGGCCGCGGATCCGCAGCGGCGCGCCTTCCAGCCCGGCGGCATCGCGCTCGACCTGTCGGCCGTGGCCAAGGGCTATGGCGTCGACCGCCTGGCCTATTACCTGAAAAGCCAGGGCCATGCCCATTACGTGGTGGAAGTGGGCGGCGAGCTGCGCGGCGCCGGCGTCAAACCCGACGGCCAGCCCTGGTGGGTGGCGCTCGAGCAGGTCGATTCTGACAATGATGAGCAACAAACAGTGGTGGCCCTGCACGGCCTGGCGGTCGCCACCTCGGGCGACTACCGGCGCTACTTCGAGCGCGACGGCGTGCGGTACAGCCACACCATCGATCCGCGCAGCGGCATGCCGGTGGCGAACGGCCTGGCCTCGGTGACGGTGATCCACGCCCAGTGCATGGCAGCCGACGCCTGGTCCACCGCCTTGACCGTGCTGGGCCGAAAGGAAGGGCTGGCGCTGGCCGAACGCCTGGGGTTGGCCGCGCGCTTCGTCGAGCGCACGGCGGCCGATGGCGTGGCCGGTGCGCGGCCCACGTACACCGAATACCTGAGCAGCCATTTACGCGGCATGCTGGACGCATGATCTGGACCCACGACCCCCATCGCTGGCTGCTGGTGGCGGCCTGCGCTACCGCCTATGGCCTGGTATGCCTGCAGCCGATACTGCGCGAGCGCCGCAAGCGCCGCGCTGCCGCCCGCGCCAGGACGGAGGCGGTCGCCGCGCCAGGCTGGACCGTCGCCTATGCCAGCCAGACCGGCAATGCCGAAGCGCTGGCCGGGCAGACCGTGGCCACGCTGCGCCTGGCCGGCATCGCGGCGCACTTGCGGGAGTTGTCGGACTTGCAGGCTGACGATCTGCAACACACCGAACGCGTGCTGTTCCTGGTCAGCACCTACGGCGAAGGCGATGCCCCGGACGGCGCCGCCACCTTTGCCGCACGCGTGATGACGACCCGCTTGCCGTTGCCGCGGCTGCATTACGCCGTGCTGGCGCTGGGAGACAGCGCCTACCGGCAGTTTTGCGGCTTCGGCCGCGCGCTCGATGGCTGGCTGCAGGCGCAGGGCGCCCACAGCCTGTTTCCGCGCATCGACGTCGACCGCAGCGCCGACGCTGCCATCGCCGCGTGGCGCCAGCAACTGAGCCACCTGGCCGGGACCAGCGACGCGCCCGACTGGGGGGCGCCGTCCTACCAGCCGTGGACCCTGGCGGCGCGCCGGCTGCTCAATCCGGGCAGCGTCGGCGCCCCCGTCTATCACCTGGAACTGAGCGCGCCCGACGGCTGCGCCGCCTGGCAATCCGGCGACCTGGTGCAGGTGGCAGCACCGGCCGAACCGGACCGTCCGCGCGAATATTCGGTCGCGTCGGTCCCGACCGATGGCCGCGTGCACCTGCTGGTGCGCCTGCACCGCCATGCCGACGGCAGCCCCGGCGTGGCCTCGGGCTGGCTCACGCAGCAGGCGCAGGTCGGCGCTGCGATCGCGCTGCGGCTGCGCGCCCACCGGCGTTTCCGCCTCGACGGCAACGCCGACCGGCGCCTGATCCTGATCGGTAACGGTAGCGGCATCGCGGGCCTGCGCGGCCACCTGCGCGCACGGGCGCAGGCGGGGCAGGGCGGCAATTGGCTGCTGTTCGGCGAGCGCAGCAGCGCCCATGATTTCCATTACCGCGAGGAGCTCGAAGCATGGCAGCAGCAAGGCCTTCTGGACCTCGACCTGGCCTGGTCGCGCGACGGCGGCACCGAGCGTTACGTGCAAGACTTGCTGCCGGCGCGCGCGGACAAGCTGCGCGCCTGGCTGGCGGACGGGGCGGCGATTTATGTATGCGGCAGCCTGCACGGCATGGCGGCCGACGTCGACCGGGCGCTCGAACGCCTGCTCGGGCGCGAAGCACTCGATAATTTAGTTGTTACACGCCGATACCAGCGCGACGTCTATTAATCAAATTTCCTTACTAAATGTTGTAACTTCACTACAGTTGTGTATGGTGAAATGCTTATTTAAAGAAATAAAATTTTATGAATCGGCGAGTTTTTCTGAACAATCCACGATTGTCGTCCAGCAAGTGCAAGATCGTCGAAATTACCGGAAATAGGCTCACACTTTGTTACACATTCATTACATAATCCCTGCTCGCTGAGACAGGGGAGCCACCACCACGCCTCTGCTCATGTGACTAAAACCATATTCAGGGAGTAGTGAATGAAATTGCAAGAGAAAGCAGGCGCCCGTTCGGTGCGGTTGGCACTCGCAGTATTGGCCGGTTCCACACTGTTGGCAGGCCAGACCGTTGCGCAAGATGCCCCGGGCATCCAGAAAGTGGAAATTACCGGCTCCGCGATCAAACGGATCAATGTCGAGGGCGCATTGCCAGTTCAGCGTCTGAGCTCGGAACAGATCGCCAAGACCGGCGCGACCTCGGTTGCCGAACTGATTCAGGCGCTGCCTTCGATGCAAGGTTTTACCATCGCCGCCGTGGCCGCGGGCACGAACTCCGGCGGCCGCGTGTCCGCCTCGATTCACAATATTGGCGAGAGCTATACGCTGGTGCTGCTCAATGGCCGCCGTATCGCGCCGCAAGGCTCGGGATCGTCGATCAACCTGAATGCCATTCCGATGGGCGCAGTTGAACGTGTCGAGATCCTGACCGATGGCGCCTCTGCCCTGTACGGCTCCGACGCCATTGCTGGCGTGATCAACTTCATCCTGAAGAAAAATCTGCAAGGTGGCACTATCGAAGGTAACTGGAATCAACCGGGCCAGAGCCGTGCCGGCGAAGGTTCCAACATCAGTGCCACGTTCGGCTTCGGTGACCTGGACGAGAATCGCTACAATGTGCTGCTGTCGGCCCGTCACGATGAGCAAGGCCAGTTGAAAGCGACCGACCGCAACTTCGCAAAGAGTTCGTTCGTGCCGTTCAGCTGGAACGGCCAGAACTACATCCACGACCGTTCGAGCACCTCGGCCGTACCGGCCAACGTCGGTGTCAACTATAACGACGGCGTCGACGCGAATGGCAAGCCGATCAGCAAGACTGTCGGTTTCAATCCGTACCGCAACATCAACGGCGCATGTGGCCCGATGAACCGGCCTTCGTTCAACAATACCGCTACCGTGCAGAACTGCGGCTACGATTCGGCAGCCACCGTCGAGATCGTTCCGGAAAGCAAGCGTGACAGCTTCTTCGGCAAGGCAACGATGAAGGCCACCGACAGCATTGAAGTTTCGCTCGAAGCGGCCTATTCGCGCCTCGACCTGACTGCCAGCATTGCGCCGAATACCGCGTCGATCGCGATAGCGAAAGGCTCGCCGCTGTATAACACCTACGTTCGCCCATACCTCACTACCGCGCAAAACGCCAATGTGACCAGTACCACGGCGACCTACCGTACCTTCGACTGGGGCAATCGCAACAGCCAGACCATTACTGAATCGAAGAACCTGGTACTGGCTGCCGAAGGCGATGTCGGTGCATGGAACTTTGGCACCGGCCTGACCTGGTCGCAGAACGCCATCGATGAGCGCTATGTCGGCGGCTACGTGAAGAACGCCGAGTTCCGCAGCATGTTGACCAACAACCAGTTCAACCCGTTTATTCCCGCTGGCCAGCAAAGCCCCGCAACCAACGCGCTGATCGCCAACTCGGTATTCAAGGGTTCGATCCGCGAAGCGTCGACGACCCTGAAGGGCATCGACGCACGCGCATCGCGCGAGCTGTTCAAGCTGCCTGCCGGAGCGTTGAGCATGGCGCTCGGTGGCGACTACCGTAACTACCACTACGAGCAGACTCCTAACGCCACGTCGAACGACATCTACGGCTTCAGCACCTCGCCCAAGTATGACATGGAGCGTAACAACTACGGTGTATTCACCGAGTTCAATGCGCCGCTCACTAAAACTGTCGAGGTGACTGCAGCTGGCCGCTATGACACGATCGAAGCTGTGAAGAACCATGTGGCCAACCGCGAGATGGGTCGTAAGGAATCGGCCAGCACGTACAAGGTCACGGCACGCTGGCAGCCATCGCAGTCGTTCCTGATGCGCGGCTCCTACGGCACCGGGTTCAAGGCGCCGTCGATGCTCGACATCGGCCAGCCGCTGGTCAGCGCCGGTTTCACGGCCCGTTCTTGGGCTTGCCCGGCCAACCTGGCTGCGGAAAACTCGGCCTACTGCCTGCCGGGCGTGGCGCAGTACAACGTCATTTCGGGCGGCAACGAAAATCTGAAACCGGAGAAGTCCAAGCAATACACGGTCGGCTTCCGTTTCGAACCGACGCCGGCGTTTTACGTACAGGCTGATCTGTGGGACGTGAAGATCCGTGACGCAGTTTCGGCGGTCTCCGAGGCGCAGATCTTTGCCGACCCTGTCCAGTTCCGTTCGCTGTTTACCACCTTCGTCGATCCAGGTAGCGGCCAGACCCGTTGGGCCAAGCAGACCTTGTCGGTCAACATCGGCCAGACCCACAACCAAGGTATCGACTGGGAAACCAGCTATCGTCATCGCTTCGATATCGGCAACCTGACCACCACCCTGAACGGCACCTATCTGATCAAGTCTGACTATACCCGTCCAGGCACGTCGAACGATTTCGTCAATAGCATGAACTTCTTCGGTATCGACGATTCCGTGTCGTTCCGCCACGTTGTTCGTTTGTCGAGCTCGCTCGATACGGGTGCCGTGACCAACACGCTCATCGCTAATTACCGTAACGGTTACACCGATGCCTCGGCGACTTCGTACAACCTGGGCACGAATGCGAATGAGACGTTCCGCATCGAAGTGCCTTCCTACCTGACGTTCGACTGGCAGGGCAAATGGCAGGTAAGCAAAGAGATCTCCTTGCGTGCCGGCGTTAAGAATATCGCCGACCGCGAGCCGCCACTGTCTCTGCGAGCTTCGTCCGGTCACCAGATCGGCTATGACGCCCGCTATGCTGATCCAATCGGCCGCTCGTTCTACCTGACCGGCAGCTACACGTTCTAACGCTGACTGGCACGATCCAGACCCTGCGCCCGCAAGTGCGCAGGGTTTTTTTGTCACTGGACACGCGCGTTTTATCAGCGCATCAAGCTGGCAGTCCGATTGCACTGCGCAGAAGCGATGCGGCGTCGGGCGCGGGCGCCTTACTGCTGCACTTCAGTCCGCGCCGACCTGCTCCAGCCCGCGTGCCAGGCTGGAAATGCTGGGGTTGTCGATGAAGACGCAGCGCTTGCCGTTGCGCTTGCAATAGTCCTTGACCCGCCAGTAGGCGCTATGGCTGATGCAGCCGGTCTGGCAAATCACCAGGTCGGCTGCGGCCAGGCTGGCGTCGAGACGGTTGGCGTTGTCTTCCAGGCCGCCGTCGTGGTGCGAAAACTGCGCGCCCTCGCGTTCGATCAGCTCGCGGTAGGTGGCGACATTGCCGCTGCGCCCGCCCACGCACAAGACCGCGCGCTCACTCAGGCGCAGCGGCATTTTCATCACGTGCTCGACCACCTGCCGGCTGGCATCGGCGTGGGCGGCGTCGCGCAGGGGCAGCGCCGGCGGGGCTTCTGCCGCGCGCGCCAGTTCCAGCTTGAGGTCGGCGATCTGCTGGCGCATGGCGCGTTCGCGCTCGTCCATCTGCTGCAGCCGGTCCGCCAGCCGGGCCCGCGTTTCCAGTCCCGGGATCGATGCGCGCAAGGCGTCCAGTTCGCTGCGCAGCGCATCGGCCAGGCTGTCCTTGCCGATTGCCTGCGCGCGCAGCTGCATCAGTTCGGCCGCGTGCCTGTCGGCATCGGCGGTTTTTTCCGCCAGCAGGGCGGCGGCGCGTTGCTGCGACCTGGCCAGCTCCTGCGTCAGGCGGGCGTTTTCGCGCACGGTGGCGTTGAATTTGCTGATGTCGGCACGCACGCAGGCGCCGGCCTGGTGCTGCACCATGTGCAGGTCGCGGCACATCTGTTCTTCCAGTTCCGGGCTGCAGCGCGGATGGGTCAGGCCCGCCCAGAAGGCGCCTGCCACATCGCCGGCAGCGACGGCGGCGCGCCACAGCCCGGCCACCTGCTCGGTGGTCCTGGCCGCGCGAAAACGCAGCAGCACCGGCGCATAGCGCCGTTCCAGTTCCTTTTGCAGTGCCTCGGACAGGCGGTTGCGGGTGGCGCACTCGGTGACCGCACCGACGTGCACTTCGTAGTCGTCGGCCAGCACCTTGCCGTGGGTGACCTTGTCCACCAGCTTGCGCAGCACGCCCAGCGGGAATCCGACCCCGACCAGCGGGCAATGGCAGGCGTGGCCCAGTTCCCACAGGCGCCGCCGGCGTGACGCTTGCGCTTCGGCGCTGGCGCTGGCGACGTTGTGGATCAGCGGTTTTGCCGGCCGCACCATCTGCTGCTGCGCTGCGTCTGCCGCTGGTGTCTGCGGCAGCGGCTGTGCCGGTTGCGGCCCGGGGGCCCCTGTGGTGGCCCGCGTGGCGGCCGATGATGTTGTGGCGCCGGGCAGGCCGGCCCGGTGGGGCATTGCGGCAGCGATGATCGCTGCCAGCGGATCGTGTTTTTCGCACATGGTGAAGGGCTCCGTGTCAGGCCGTGGCCGGTGCGCTGCGGGCGCGCGCCATGATGCGGCCGAGAAAATTGGTCTTTTCCTGCTGTTGCAGATTGCGCTCGACCACGGCCGCCCACTGCTCGTGCAGTTGCTGGCAGGTGGCGCTCAGCACCGGCGCCAGGTCGGGCAGGCTGGCCAGCGCTTTCAGGTGGCGCTCGATGACGGCGGCCAGCTTGATGCAGCCGCCATCGGCGTCATTGCTGGCCGTGTAATGCGACATCAGGTGCAGCACCGCCGAGAGCATCAGCTCGGGCTGGTGACCACCCTGCGCGGGCGTCTGGAAGATCGGATCGGTACGGTCGATGTGGATAGCCATCAAACACTCCTGGTGTGGAAAAAGGGAGCTCGGCTGGCAATGCACACGCTAGGCTGCGGCTGGCAAACTCGAAGGGCAGGCGCCGGGCGGCGCCCGGCATGTTCCCCGTGCGGCAAAAACGGGCAGAAACGGTCTCAGGCGGTCAGGATCAGCTTGTTGAGCTGGGTGACGCGCAGGCGGTAGACGCGGCCCGCATGTTCGATTTCGAGTTCACGGCCACCATCCATCAGCCCGGCGCTGCTGACGCGTTTGACGGGAACGACAGCAGCAGCCGCCGGCACGGCGACGGTGGAACGGACACTGATTGCGGGCGGGTGGACGGGCAGGGCGGCAGGCATCGCATCTCTCCTTCAAATAAGAATGATTCGTATTTGCGTTCATTATTGAGGAAGGTGGAGGGGAATGCAAGCGGTATTTTGACGGATGCAAAAAATTGCCGGAAAAATCAGGAAACGGCAGCATGGCAGGCAAAAAAAAGCCCGGCCGCAGGGCCGGGCGCAAAGCTGGGTGAGAACGCGTGACGTGTTGCAGGCTTTTAGAGGGCGGCCAGCAGTTGCGCCGGCGTGGCGGACTGGTTCTTGCTCTTGGCTGCCGCCAGCTGCTTGGCCCGCGTGCGCGAGGGTGGCAGCCGGCGCAGGGTTTTCAGCGCCTCGGCGTCCTTGATGCCGATGGTGCGCTGGTCCACGCTGATCAGGCCAATCTCGTTGAAGGCCGACAGCGTGCGGCTGACCGTTTCCAGCGTCAGGCCCAGGTAGCTGCCGATCTCGTGGCGCGTCATGCGCAGGTTGAACAGCTTGGCAGAGTAGCCCATCTGGGCGAAACGGTCGGCCAGCATGACCAGGAAACGCGCCACGCGCGCTTCGGCGGACAGGGCACCGAGCATGCCGATCATGGTCTGCTCGCGCACCAGCTCGCGGCTCATGACGCCGTACATCATGTTTTCCAGCTCCAGGTGGACCCGGCCCAGCGCGGTCAGCTTCTTGAACGGCAACAGGATCAGGTCGCAGTCGGACAGCGCCACCGCTTCCGACGAGTAGTGGCGGGTGTGGATGCCATCGACGCCGAGCATGTCGCCCTTCATCGGGAAACTCAGGACCTGCTCGTTGCCGAACTCGTCGATCAGCACGGTTTTCAGAAAGCCGGAATTGACGATGTACAGCGTGTCGAACGGCTGGCCAATGGTATGGATGCGCTGGCCCGTCTTGAACTGCACGTGCTGGAACAACAGTTCTTCGGTGGTGACCGATGCCGCCGACGGAATGTGCAGCAGATCGCACACTTCCTTGAGGTTGGACCAGAGGCGCCCCTGACGCTGGCGGCCGGCTTCCATCGACGACGATTGCAGGGTCGTCGTGACCGGGCGAATTTCAGACGCTTGCGTTGACAGCATGGTGAGCTCCTGTGTGCACGTGATGCGGTTCGAAACAGTGGAAGGAAAGCCGCCGGATCGTGCGCAAACCATGCGCAAAAGGGTGAGCGGCGCGCACGGCACGCTTGATGCCGTGCAGCATGAATCAGTGATTTCAGTATGCCAACAGGGGCCGGGACTGGATATCAGCAATGGCTGAATATGCACGTAGGAGCGTGCGAAGGTGTGTAGGAGAAGTCCTACTTGAGGGGCAAAATTCAGGTTTTGAACGGCGACAGCAGGCGATGCGCTACGGCATATTGAACCATTTCTGACAATGAGCTCATGCCCATTTTCTGCATGATCCGGGTCTTATGGGTGCTGACCGTCTTGACGCTCAGGTACAGGCCGTTGGCGATTTCGGTGATCGACTTGCCTGCCACCAGCAGCGAAAAGACCTCGAATTCGCGGTCCGACAGCTGTTTGTGCAGCAGGCTTTGGTTGGGCATCATGATGTTGAGCGCCAGTTGCTCCGCCACCTCGGTGCTGATGTAGGGGCGGCCTGCGGCGACCTTGCGGATGGCGCCCACCAGCTGGGTGCCGGCACTTTCCTTGGTCAGATAGCCTTGCGCTCCGGCACGGATGGCGCGCACTGCGTACTGCTCTTCTTCGTGCATGGTGAGGATCAGAATGGCCAGCTTGGGCGCTTCGGCCTTGATCTGGCGGATCAGGTCGACGCCGCTGCGGCCCGGCATCGACAGGTCGAGCAGCAGCAGGTCGAAGCCGCCCTGGCGCACATGGCCGAGCACCTCGAAGCCGTCGATGGCCTCGCCAACGATATCGATGTCGGGCGCGCCGTCGAGGATGCGTTTGAGTCCCTCGCGCATGATGGTGTGATCGTCGGCAATAACTATTCGTATCATCGTGGTTTGCTTGCGCGGGAGAATGTTTTAAAGTAAAAATTGTTGCGATTGAGGTAATCTTGTAATGCTACTACAAAAAGTTACCGAGTATCCTAACTTTTGTACTCGGGTTCGGCAATCAGGCGGTGCACCAGCACTGGAATGCGTGATTGCGACAACACCTTGTTGGTCACACTGCCCAATAGTAACTGTCCCCAGCCGCTGCGCCCGTGCGAACCCATGAAGATCAGGTCGCATCCATGGCGGACGCCGGTGGCGACGATTTCGGTGGCCGCATTCTCGGCAAACGTGGTCAGCGCGGTGCAGACGATGTTGCGTCGCTGGCACGCCTGGACCACGTCGCGCACGTATTCTTCGCCCGCGTGCAGCAGCGAGGCGCGGTATTCGTCCTCGCTCGGATAGCTGGGCGGGATGATTTCCACGTAAATCGGATATTGGTAAGCGGGCGCGACAAACAGGACCAGCACTTCGGCACCGAGCTGTTCGGCAAAGGTGACGCCGGCGCAGGCAGTCTTGCTGGACACGGCGGACCCGTCGGTCGTGATCAGAATTTTTCGGTACATGGTGAACTCCCGGGAAGGTGGGACACGAGGTGAATTGTAGACGCGATTTACATTATTGCCAGTAAGGAAAGAGTTGATGATTGTCAAACATAACAAATTTCGCCGGTCGAAAAGCGCGAAGTCACCGTTCTTTTTTTGCACAGAGGCATCATTTTTGTGTCATCGACCGTGCTTTGCGACTATATCCGGTGATAGTATCGTCAAATACAACGGAATGTGATGCCGTCCAGGTAATTGCCGCTGGCGGGTTTGGCACATCCCGCGCGGCCCTGCTACACTCGCGATAGTGTTTTATTGCCGTGCATCATCATCGTGGGGCAGCAATTTTACAAATTATGGAGAAGCAGGGATTATGACCAACGCCGCTGACGATTTCGACGCCTTATTTGAAGAAGTGTCCGCTCAAAGCAAAACTGCTGCTCCAGCACCGGCTCCAGCTCCGGCTCCGGCAGCAGCCGACGAGGACGACCTGGAAAGCTTGTTCGACCAGCTCGCCTCTGGCGCCGCCGCTGCGCCAGCAGCACCGGCAGCACCGGCGCCGACACCCGAGCCTGCAGCAGTGGCCGCCGATGGCGCCGACGGTGACGAGACCGAGAAGCCGATGTTCGAACGCCTGGGCGGCATCGTGCGCCTGCTGCACGATTCGCTGCGCGAACTGGGCTACGACAAGGCGCTGACCGAAGCATCGACCCAGATCAACGACGCCCAGGACCGCCTCGAATACGTCGCCACGCTGACCGAACAGGCCGCCAACAAGGTGCTCAACACGCTCGACGAAGCCATGCCCGACCAGGACGTGCTGTCGAAGCAGTCGAAAGACATGGAAAACCGCTGGGCCGACCTGTTCGCGGGTAAGCTGAGCCTGGAAGAGTTCAAGCAGCTGGCCGGCGATTCGCAAGCATTTGCGGTAGCCGTTTCCGCCGCCACCGAGACCGAGAAGGCGCGCCTGCTCGAAATCATGATGGCACAGGACTTCCAGGACATTACCGGCCAGCTGATCAAGAAAGTGGTCATCATCACCAAGACCGTCGAGGCGGAACTGGCGCAGCTGCTGCGCGATAACGCACCGCCGGCGGTGCGCGAGAAGATCGCCCAGAAAGAAGTGACCCTGATGTCCGGTCCCTCGGCGCCGGCCGTGGCGCTGAGCCAGGACAGCGTGGATGACCTGCTTGCCGATCTGGGGTTCTAATGGACGATATGCTCAAGGATTTCGTCGTCGAGGCGATGGATCTTGCGGTCAACGTGGAAGAGCACCTGCTGGCGCTCGAACGCGATCCTGACAACAAGGAAACCCTCAACGCGGTGTTCCGTTCCTTCCACACCATCAAGGGTGGCGCCGGCTTCATGGGCCTGCCGGCCATGGTGACCGCCTGTCACCTGACCGAAAACCTGTTCGATGCGCTGCGCACGGGCGCCGCGCCGGTGACGCCGCTGGCGATCGAAGCGGCGCTGCAGGCGTCGGGCTTCGTGGCCGACCAGTTGGCCGAGCTGAACAACGGCGCCCAGCCGGACACCCTGCCGGCCTTGCCGCAGGACCTGGAAAGCCTGCTCAACGACGCCATTGCCGGCAAGACCGACAGCACGCCCGCCGCTGCCGCGCCTGCCGCTGCACCGGCTGCGCCGGCGCCAGTTGCTGCCGCGCCGGTGGCTGCGCCAGCGGCCGCGGTCGCCGCAGCCCCCGCTGCGCCAGTGTCCACCGCTTCGCCAGACGGCCTGGACTGGGAAGGCATGTACGAAGCGGTCATGCCGGCCGGCAGCTATACCCGCCCGACGGTCGCTGCGGTGGCGCCTGCTGCCGTCACGGCTGCCAACGCGGTAGCGCCGGCGTCGGCACCGCCAGCGGCCACGCCTGCTGTCGCAACCGCGGCCGTGGTGCCGGTTGCGCCGGCGGCACGCCGCGAAGCACCGGAGAAACGCGACGAACGTCCGCAAAGCGCGCCGGCCAAAGAAGAGTCGATCCGCATCGATGCTGTTAAACTGGACGCCCTGCTCGAAGTGGCCGGTGAATCGGTACAGGCCGCCAACCAGGCTGCCGTGCTGCTCGAACGCCTGATGCAGTTCAAGTTCGAAGGCCAGGCCCAGACCCTGATGGCCACGCTGGCCGAAACGCTGGAGCGGGCGTCGCGCTACTCGACCGAGCTGCAGCGCGCCACGCTGGCAACGCGCATGCAGCCGGTGGGCCGCTTGTTCCAGAAATTCCCGCGCCTGGTGCGCGAGCTGGCCAAGGACCTGGGCAAGGAAGTGGAACTGACCATCGAAGGCGCGGAAACCGAAGTCGATCGCGTGGTGGTGGACAGCCTGTATGATCCGCTGGTGCACATGCTGCGCAATTCGCTCGACCATGGCGTGGAGTCGCCGGCCGACCGTCTCGCTGCCGGCAAGCCCGCCAAGTCGTACATCTCGCTCAAGGCGTGGCAGGAAGCCAACAGCGTGATGATCGTGCTGCAAGACGATGGCAAGGGCATGGACCCAGTGATGTTGCGCAACAAGGCAACCCAGAAAGGCCTGATCAGCGAATCGGCCAACCTGACCACCGAGGAATGCTACCAGCTGGTGTTCCTGCCGGGCTTCTCGACCAAGGAAGTGGCGTCGAGCGTGTCGGGCCGCGGCGTGGGCATGGACGTGGTGAAAACCGCAGTCGAGAAAAACCGTGGCGCGATCCATATCGAGTCCGGCCTCGGCAAGGGCACCAAGTTCTCGATCCGCCTGCCGATCGAGCTGTCGATCGTGCCGACCATGCTGGTCTCCACGTCCGGCGCCGCGCTGGCGCTGCCGATGGCGGTGGTGCAGCGCGTGGTGGAATTGCCGGAAGTGTTCATGGAAGTGGGCGGCGCCCCGGTCCTCAAGGACCAGGGCCGGCCGCTGCCGGTACGCTCGCTGGCCGACTCGCTCGGCTACGAGAGCTGCCGCGAGAAGGTCGGTATCGTTGTCTCGGCGCCACAGCCTTACATCCTGGCCGTGGAAGCGGTGGACGGCACCGCCGACCTGGTGATCAAGCCGATGACCGCGATTACCGTCGAGGGCATTACCGGTACCGCCCGTTCCGCCGAAGGCGAACTGGTGCTAGTGGTGGGCCTATCGTTCCTGATGGACGGTTGTCGGGGTAGTGTACGCATGGCGGCCTGAGTCGGTAGACTCGGCCAGCAATATCAAAAGCCTGCGTTTTGCAGGCTTTTTTTTTACCGATTTTTGACGGTTTTCTTGGGCGTCATGGGCAGTGCAGGAAAAGGCGGAACCGCGCGGGCTCACGAGGCCGGCCTCCGGCGGCTGCTTTCCATTTGCACACTATGGCATAATCAACCAGCATCACTCACACAGGCTGTAGCAGCACACATCATGATGAAGACGCTTTACGACAAACTCTGGGATTCCCACGTGGTCAAGGCCGAAGACGACGGCACCACCATCCTCTACATCGACCGTCACCTGGTGCATGAAGTGACCAGCCCGCAAGCGTTCGACGGCCTGCGCGGCGCCGGCCGCGCACCGTGGCGCGTGTCGGCCAACCTGGCCGTGGCCGACCACAACGTGCCGACCACCGGCCGCGCGGACGGCATTGCCGATCCGGTCTCGCGGCTGCAGGTCGAAACGCTGGACAAGAACACCGCCGCGTTCGGCCTCACGTATTTCAACATGAACGACAAGCGCCAGGGCATCGTCCACGTGATCGGACCGGAGCAGGGCGCCACCCTGCCGGGCATGACGGTCGTCTGCGGCGACTCGCACACGTCCACCCACGGCGCCTTCGGCGCACTGGCGCACGGCATCGGCACCTCCGAGGTCGAGCACGTGCTGGCCACGCAAACGCTGCTGCAGAAGAAATCGAAAGCCATGCTGGTGCAGGTCGATGGCGCACTGCCGGCCGGCGTGACGGCCAAGGACATCGTGCTGGCCATCATCGGCAAGATCGGCACGGCCGGCGGCACCGGTTACTGCATCGAGTTCGGCGGCTCCACCATCCGCGCGCTGTCGATGGAAGGGCGCATGACCGTCTGTAACATGGCGATCGAAGCCGGTGCGCGCGCCGGCATCATCGGCGTCGACGACACCACCATCGAGTACGTCAAGGGCCGGCCGTTCTCGCCGGCCGGTCCGCACTGGGACCAGGCCGTGGCCTACTGGCGCACGCTGCATTCGGACCCGGGCGCACAATTCGACCTGGTGGTCACGCTCGACGCGGCCCAGATCAAGCCGCAGGTCACCTGGGGCACGTCGCCCGAGATGGTCGTGGCCATCGACGGCCGCGTACCCGATCCGGACCAGGAAAAGGACAGCGTCAAGCGCGACGCCATGGAAAAAGCGCTGGTGTACATGAACCTGCGGCCCAACACGGCGATCGAGGACATCCGCATCGACAAGGTGTTCATCGGTTCCTGCACCAACTCGCGCATCGAAGACCTGCGCGCGGCAGCGGCCGTGGTGCGCGGCAAACAGCGCGCGTCCAACGTCAAGCTGGCGATGGTGGTGCCCGGCTCGGGCCTGGTCAAGGAACAGGCCGAGCGCGAAGGCCTGGACCGCATCTTCCGCGATGCCGGCTTCGAGTGGCGCGAACCGGGCTGCTCGATGTGCCTGGCGATGAACGCCGACCGCCTGGAACCGGGCGAGCGCTGCGCCTCGACCTCGAACCGCAACTTCGAAGGCCGGCAAGGCCAGGGCGGGCGCACCCACCTGGTGTCGCCGGCCATGGCCGCTGCGGCCGGCGTTGCCGGTCACTTCGTCGATGTGCGCAGCCTGCGCTGACCCTTGCCGCCTGCGGGCGGCGCCAGGCGCCGCCCCGAACATGAAACCTACCGTCTGACAGAAAGCCCAGCATGAAAAAAATCGCCACCCTCACCCTGATCGCCACCGTCCTGCTCACCGGCTGCAATACTGTTGCCGGCGTCGGCAAGGATATCCAGCGCGCCGGGCAGGCGGTGCAGGGCGCCTCAGGCCATTGACTATGACACCAGCGGCTGCGCGGCGCCCGGCGCCGCAGCGGCCGCCCATCGAGAGCATCATGGAAAAATTTACGATTTATGAAGGACTGGTCGCGCCGCTGGACCGCGCCAACGTCGATACCGACGCCATCATCCCCAAGCAGTTTTTAAAATCGATCCACCGCACCGGTTTCGGCCCCAACCTGTTCGACGAATGGCGTTACCTCGACCACGGCGAACCGGGCATGGACAACAGCCGGCGGCCGCTGAACCCGGATTTCGTGCTCAACGAGCCGCGCTACCAGGGCGCCTCGATCCTGTTGACCCGCAAAAACTTCGGCTGCGGCTCCTCGCGCGAACATGCGCCATGGGCGCTGGACCAGTATGGCTTCCGCGCCATCATCGCCTCGTCGTTCGCCGACATCTTCTTCAACAACTGCTACAAGAGCGGCTTGTTGCCCATCGTTTTACCCGAAGCGCAGATCGATCATCTGTTCAATGAAGTCAAGGCCTTCCCCGGTTACCGCCTGGTGGTGGACCTTGAACAGCAACGCATTTCCACCAGCAACGGCAGCGTCTCGTATCCCTTCGAGATCGACGCCTTCCGCAAATATTGCCTGATGAACGGACTCGACGATATCGGCCTGACCCTGCGTCATGCCGACGCTATCCGCGACTTCGAACAGCGTCATCTGGCAAACCAACCCTGGTTGGCCAACGCTATCTGAGACAGACCACATGAAAATCGCAATCCTCCCGGGCGACGGCATCGGCCCGGAAATCATCGACCAGGCCGTCAAGGTCCTGAACGTGCTCGGCGAATCGTTCGAGCTCGAAACCGCCCCCGTCGGCGGCGCCGGCTATGCCGCCCACGGCCACCCGCTGCCCGAGAACACGCTGGCGCTGGCGAAAGCGGCCGACGCCGTGCTGTTCGGCGCGGTCGGCGACTACCAGTACGACAAGCTCGAACGCGCACTGCGCCCCGAGCAGGCCATCCTCGGCCTGCGCAAGCAGCTGGGCCTGTTCGGCAACCTGCGTCCCGCCATCCTCTATCCGGAGCTTGCCGGCGCTTCCACCCTGAAACCCGAGGTGGTGTCGGGCCTCGACATCCTGATCGTGCGCGAACTGACCGGCGACATCTATTTCGGCCAGCCGCGCGGCGTGCGCGAATGTCCCGACGGTCCGTTCCAGGGCCAGCGCGAAGGTTACGACACCATGCGCTATGCCGAAGGCGAAATCCGCCGCATCGCCCACGTGGCGTTCCAGGCGGCGCAAAAGCGCGGCAAGCGCCTGACCAGCGTGGACAAGGCCAATGTGCTCGAGACGTTCCAGTTCTGGAAGGACATCGTCACCGACGTCCACCAGGAATACCCGGACGTCGCGCTCGAGCACATGTATGTCGATAACGCCGCCATGCAGCTGGTGCGTGCGCCGAAGAAATTCGACGTCATCGTCACCGGCAATATGTTCGGCGACATCCTCAGCGACTGCGCCGCCATGCTGACCGGCTCGATCGGCATGCTGCCGTCGGCCTCGCTCGACGCCAGCAACAAGGGCCTGTACGAACCGTCGCACGGCTCGGCGCCCGACATCGCCGGCAAGGGCATCGCCAACCCGCTGGCCACCATCCTGTCGGCGGCCATGATGCTGCGCTACACATTCGACAAGACCGAGCAGGCCGACCGCATCGAAACGGCCGTCAAGTCGGTGCTGGCGCAAGGCCTGCGCACCGCCGACATTTTCGAGCCGGGCACCACCAGGGTGGGCACCGAGGAGATGGGCAACGCGGTGGTGAAAGCGCTGGCAGCCTGAGGCCGCAAAGTCGTCATCCCCGCGCAGGCGGGGATCCCATGCGATGTGCGACGGCGCCGGAAGACTGGATACCCGCCTGCGCGGGTACGACGCTGGTGCGGTCATGGATCGTCTAAATAATATTCAAGGATTAACAATGAAACTCGTAGGTCTCGTAGGTTGGCGCGGCATGGTCGGTTCGGTCCTGATGCAGCGCATGCAGGAAGAGGGCGATTTTGCCCACATCGAACCGGTGTTCTTCACCACGTCCAACCCGGGCGGCAAGGCGCCGGCGATGGCGAAGAACGAAACCACGCTCAAGAGCGCGACCGATATCGATGAACTGAAAAAGTGCGAGATCATCATCTCGTGCCAGGGCGGCGACTACACCGGCGAGGTGTTCCCGAAACTGCGTGCAGCCGGCTGGAACGGCTACTGGATCGACGCCGCCTCGACGCTGCGCATGGAAAAGGACGCCGTGATCGTGCTCGACCCGGTCAATATGCACGTGATCAAGGACGCGCTGGGCAAGGGCGTCAGGAACTACATCGGCGGCAACTGCACGGTGTCGTGCATGCTGATCGGCCTCGGCGGCCTGTTCCAGCATGGCCTGGTGGACTGGATGACGTCGATGACCTACCAGGCCGCATCGGGCGGCGGCGCCCAGCACATGCGCGAACTGCTGACCCAGTTCGGCACCATCAACGGCGCCGTCAAACCGCTGCTCGACGACCCGGCGTCGGCCATCCTGGAAATCGACCGCCAGGTGCTGGCGACCCAGCACGGCCTGTCGGCCGACGAGATCAAACAGTTCGGCGCGCCGCTGGCCGGCAACCTGATTCCGTGGATCGACAAGGACCTTGGCAACGGCCAGTCGAAAGAAGAGTGGAAAGCCGGCGCCGAGACCAACAAGATCCTCGGCCTCGGTGCGGACTTCGGTTCGGCGGCGATCCCGGTCGATGGCTTGTGCGTGCGCATCGGCGCCATGCGCTGCCACTCGCAGGCGCTGACCATCAAGCTGAAAAAGGATGTGCCGCTGGACGAAATCACCGACATCATCGCTTCGGCCAACCAGTGGGCCAAGGTGGTGCCGAACACGCGCGAGGCGTCGGTCAAAGACCTGTCGCCGGCAGCGGTGACCGGCGGCCTGACGATTCCTGTCGGCCGCCTGCGCAAGATGAGCATGGGGCCGGACTACCTGTCGGCCTTCACGGTCGGCGACCAGCTGCTGTGGGGCGCCGCCGAACCGCTGCGCCGCATGCTGCGCATCGTGCTCGAGGCATAAGGACGACGGGGCAGACGCTTGCGCGTCTGCCCCGTGCTTCTGTTCCCTATCGGCGGGCCGTCAGAAATTCTTGTTGACGACGAGCCAGGCCCGCACGGACGACTGCCTGCTCAGCAGCGCAGGGGCCGCTCCCAGGCGCGCTGCCACTGCGGCGGTCGCCCGCCACTGGTCGGGGCCGGTCCAGTTCAGGCCCACGCCGGCGCCGGACAGCGTTACGCCGTTCTCGGCGCTGGTCCAGGGCTGGCGGTTGATGCGGACGCGGGCGTTGTCGATGAACGCCTGCGCCTGCCAGCTGCCCGACAGCAGCGTGCCCAGCTCGTGGCGCAGTTCCGCGCTGGCCGTGTAGCCGGTGTCGCCCGACACCGCGCCGATGTCGTAGGCGCGCACGGTGTACGGGCCGCCCGCGCTCATCTTCTCCGCCGAATCGAGGTTGCGGTCGGCCCACTGGCCGCCGAACGCCAGGTACAGCGTATCGCGCGGCGTGAGACCCTGCAGCCGCGCCAGATTCAGGTTCCACTTTGCATAACCGCCGCGCGCGCGCGCGGTCGCCGCATCGGCTGCTGCCGCGTCGGCATTGTCGAACACGCTGCGGCCACTGGTCCAGCTCAGGGTCGCGGTACTCATGCCGCCGCCCAGCACGGTGTCGCGCTGGTCGGCATTGACGCTCACGATCCAGTTCCGCAGGTGGCGGTCGGTGCGCAGGTCGGAGACATCGATATGGTCGCGCAGCTTTTTGGCGTCGTACTGGACTTGCGCGTACAGGTTGGTTTGCTTGCTGCGGATAAACGGGTGGCGGATCCAGGCGCTGCCCACCGTGGCCGTGCCATTGGCGTCGAGCGCGCTGGCGGTGCTGCCCAGCCGGTACCGCAGGGCCGAGAAGGCGCTGCCGACCCGGGTGCCCTGGCCGTTCAGCAGGGCGTCGTACGCGAGGCGGCCGTAGTTCATGCCGTCGCCGGTGGTGGTGATGCCGGCGCTGAGGACGTCCCCGGCATGGAGGGGATTGAGTACGCTGACATTGCCGCTCAGGCGCGCACGGCCGATGTAGCGGTTGCCGTAGTTGTCGAGCGCCAGGTTGGCGAACGACGTGCCGGTCTCGCGCGCCTCGATCTCGATATCGGACGTGCCCACCGTCGCCCCCGGCTTGAGCACGGCGTTCACGCCCACGCCCGGCACGTCGGACAGCAGCAGCAGGGTGCGGTCGAGCGCGGCATCGGCAATCAGCGCGCCTGCGACCAGCGGCGCCAGCGTGGCGTTCAGCACGGCGTCGCCGACACCGCTGCGATTGTTCAGGCGTACGTTGCCGTAGCGGGCTTCGACCACCTGGATGATGATGGTGCCGTCGGTGATCGACTGCACCGGAATCACGGCCCGGCTGACCGGATGACCATTGGCCTGGTAATAGGCGGTAATGCGTGCGGCCACCGCTTCCAGCTGCTGCAGCGTCAGGCTTTTGCCTTCCTGGTCGGCCACCAGCGCATGCAGCGTTTCGGTGGCAAACGCCGTGTTGCCGGTGATGCGCAGGGTCTTGACGGCAATCGGCTGCGACGTCGGCAGGCCGGCGTCGCTTTTCGGCCGCACTTCCAGCGTCGGCGACTTCTGCGGGGCGACCGGCGGTGCGGGCGGCTGCATCTGCTGGAGGATGGCGCCGGCATTGGGCGGCGCCTGCTGGGCCAGCACCTGGGCCGCCACCTGGGCCAAGCCGTGGGCGGGCGCGGCGCCGACCAGCAGGGCGGCCAGCAGGGGTTTCAGTACGGGGCGAGGCTTGTGCATGGGTGTCATGGGGTGGCTTATTCCTTGATGCTGGTGGCGACGAGCGGCAACTGCATGCCGCCATTCTGGATGCGCAGCAGCGGCGCAGGCATGCCGAACGCGGCAGTCGTGTTGATGACCGGCACGGCGCTGCGCTCCTGGGTGCGTTCCGCGCTGCTGTCGCTGCTGCTGCTGCTGCCGTTGCCTCCGGCATCGGCGGTCTGCTGCACCACCAGGGTCGAAGACAGCGTCAGCACCTGCGGCTGCGTGGTCGCCTGCGGCGGCAGCAGCGACGCCTGCACCTGGGTGACGACGTTTTGCACCGGCTGCGGCAGCGCCGTGGCAGGGGCCGGCGTATCGGGCACCACCACGGGCGCGCCGACGATGTTGGCAAACGCCTGCGACTGGCCGGTGATGGTGTAGTTGCCGAGATCGGCGCCGCCATAGCTGCTGGTCAGATTGACCGGCTTGCCGGTACCGGCAGTGGCGTCGGCGAACTGCCCGGTTGCAGCGAGCGTGACCACGTCCGTGCCCAGCCGGCCGGCCAGCGTGGCATTGCCGGTATTGACCGTTGCGGCAGTGGTGCCATCGAAGGCCTTGTTGTCGGCCGTGATCCCCGACACGACCAGGCTGGCCTTGTTGATGGTGGCGGTCAGGCTGGCCGGTTGCGCGAGTACATAGTTGCCGGCGTCGCTGCCGGAGAGGCGATAGCCGGACACGGTCACCGACTTGCTGGCACCCGCATCCTTGCTGGAAAATGCGCCGCTGCCGCCGGCGAGCGTAACATTGTCGCCGGCGACCAGGCCCGCATAGGCGACGTTGCTGCTGTCGAGCGTGGCGGCGGTGGTGGCATCGTAGGTCTTGTCGAGCGCGGTGATGCCGGTCAAGGCCAGTGCTTTCGGCGTGACCGTGTAGCGGCTGCCGGCCGTGTCCAGCACGTAGTTGCCGGCCAGGCCGCCGTTGTTGCTGGCGCCAAGAACCAGGCCCGCGGTGCTGGCCAGCGCTGCGCCGTCCTGGACGTTCTTGCTGGCGAGGTTGGCACTGTCGCCGGCACCGGTCACGGCAAACGTCTGGCCGTTGATGCCGGTTGCCGTCAGCGTACTGCCTGCCACGGCGGTCGTGCCGTCGTAGGTCTTGCTGCCGCTCAGGGTCACGCTGGCCTGCCGGATGGTGGCGGTCACGCCGGCTGGCTGCACCAGGTCATAGTTGCCGGCATCGTTACCGGCCAGGGTGTAGCCGGTCACGCTGACTGCCTTGCCGGCGCCGGCATTGGCGTCGGCAAACGTACCGACCCCGGTGCCGCTGACGGACACTGCATCGCCGCCCAGCGCCGCCACCGTGGCGTTACCGGTCAGCGTGGCGCCTGTGGTGGCGTCGTAGGTCTTGTCGGCAGCGCTCAGGCCACCGACCGCGAGGCTGGCCCTGGTGATGGCGGCGCTCAGCACGCCGGGCTGCGCCACCACGTAGTTGCCGGCATCGCTGCCAGCCAGGCCGAAGCCCGAAACGGTCACCGATTTATTGGCGCCCGCATCCTTGCTGCTGAAGGTGCCGGTGCCGCCGGCGAGCGTCACGTTGTCGCCGGCGACCAGGCCCGCGTACACGACGTTGCGGCTGTCGAGCGTGGCGGCGGTGGTGGCGTCGTAGGTCTTGTCGAGCGCGCTGATGCCGGTCAAGGCCAGTGCTTTCGGCGTGACGGCATAGCGGCTGCCGGCCGTGTCCAGTACATAGTTGCTGGCCAGGCCGCCGTTGCTGCTGGCGCCAAGAACCAGGCCGGTGGTGCTGGCCAGCGCTGCGCCGCCTTGCACGTTCTTGCTGGCCAGGTTGGAGCTGTCGCCAGCGCCGGTCACGGCAAACGTCTGGCCGTTGATGCCTGTCGCCGTCAGCGTGCCGCCTGCCACGGCCGTCGTGCCGTCGTAGATTTTGCTGCCGCTTAACGTCACGCTGGCCTGGCTGATGGTGGCGCTCAAGCCGTTCGGCTGCGACACCACGTAGTTGCCGGCGTCGCTGCCGCCCAGGCTGTAGCCGGACACGGTGACGGTCTTGTTGCTGCCGGCATCGGCGCTGGCAAACGTGCCGGTACCGCTGCCGGACAAGGTCACGCTGTCGCCGCCCACCAGGCCCGAGTAGCCGACGTTGCTCGTATCGAGGCTGGCTGCGGTGGTGGCGTCGTAGGTCTTGCCGAGGGCGGTGATGCCGTTCAGCGTCAGGCCTTTCGGCGTGACGGCCACGCTGCTGCCTGCCGTGCTCAGCACGTAGTTGCTGGCCAGGCCGCCGTTGCTGCTGGCACCCAGGGTCAGGCCGGTGGTGCTGGCCAGCGCGGTCCCGCTCTGGACGTTCTTGCTGAGCAGGTTGGACGCGTCGCCGGCGCCGGTGACCGCAAAGGTCTGGCCGGCGACGCCGGTCGCCGTCAGCGTGCTGCCCGCCATGGCGGTGGTGCCGTCGTAAATCTTGCTGCCGCTCACCGTGACGCTGGCGCGGCTGATGGTGGCGCTCAGGCCTGCCGGTTGCGAGACGACATAGTTGCCGGCGCTGCTGCCGCCGAGGCTGTAGCCGGACACGGTGACGGTCTTGTTGATGCCGGCATCGGCGCTGGCGAAGGTGCCGGTGCCGCTGCCGGCCAGCGTCACGCTGTCGCCAATGACCAGTCCCGCGTAGCTGATGTTGCTGGAATCGAGGCTGGCTGCCGTGGTGGCATCGTAGACCTTGTTGAAGGCGGTAATGCCGCTCAAGGTCAGGCCCTTCGGGGTCACGGCATAGCTGCTGCCCGCGGTGCCGAACACATAGTTGCTGGCCAGGCCGCCGTTGCTGCTGGCGCCCAGGGTCAGGCCGGTGGTGCTGGCCAGCGCTGCGCCGCCCTGCACATTCCTGCTGACCAGGTTGGAGACATCGCCCGCGCCGGTCACGGCAAAGGTCTGGCCGCCGACCCCGACCGCGGTAAGCGTGCTGCCCGCCACCGACGTGGTGCCGTCGTAGATCTTGCTGCCGACCAGCGACAGCGTCGCCTGGCTGATGGTGGCGCTCAAGCCGCTCGGCTGCACCAGGTTGTAGTTGCCGGCATCGAGGCCGGCGAGCGTGTAGCCGGAGACGGCGACGGCCTTGCCGGCGCCCGCATTGGGGTCGGCAAAGGCGCCGGTCCCGGTGCCGCCGACCGACACCAGGTCGCCGCCCAGCGCTGCCACCGTGGCCGTGCCGTTCAGCGTGGCGACGGTGGTGGCATCGTAAGCCCTGCTGGCGGCCGTCACACCGGTCACCACCAGGTTGGCCTTGCTGACGGTGGCCGTCAGGCCGGTCGGCTGCACCAGGTTGTAATTGCCGGCGTCGGCGCCGGCCAGCGTGTAGCCGGTGACGGTGACCTGCTGGTTGGCGCCCGCGTTCTTGCTGGCAAAGCTGGCGCTGCCGGAGCCGGTCAGCGCGACCGCGTCGCTGCCGAGCGGCGTGACCATGGCCGTGCCGCTCAGCGTGGCGCTGGTGGTGCCATCGTAGGTCTTGTTCGCAGCGGCGAGGTTGGCGACCACCAGGTCGGCTTTGGCGATGGTCGCGCTCAGGCCGACCGGTTGCGACAGCACGTAGTTGCCGGCGTCGCTGCCGCCCAGGCTGTAGCCGGACACGATGACTGCCTTGTTGGCGCCCGCGTTCTTCGATGCGAACGCGCCGCTGCCGCTGCCGGCGAGCGTCACGCTGTCGCCGCCGACCAGGCCCGCGTAGCCGACGCTGCCGGTATTGAGGGTGGCGGCGGTCGTGCCGTCATACACCTTGTCAAGTGCAGTGAGGCCGGTCAGCACGATGCCTTTCGGGGTGACCGCGTAGCTGCTGCCTGCCGTGCTCAGCACGTAGTTGCTGGCCAGACCGCCGTTGCTGCTGGCGCCCAGGCCGAGGCCGGCGATGCTGGCCAGCGCTGTACCGCTTTGCACGTTCTTGCTGACCAGGTTGGAGATGTCGCCCGTGCCCGTCACGGCAAACGTCTGGCCGCCGATCCCGACCGCGGTGAGCGTGCTGCCGGCCACCGCCGTCGTGCCATCGTAGGTCTTGCTGCCGTTTAAGGTCACGGCAGCCTGGTTGATGGTGGCGCTCACGCTGTTGGGCTGCACCAGGTTGTAGTTGCCGGCATCGGCGCCGGCCAGCGTATAGCCGGTCACCGTGACCGCCTTGCCGGCGCCGGCGTTGGCATCGGCGAAACTGCCGCTGCCGGTGCCGCCGATGGTGACCACATCGCTGGCCAAGGCGGTCACCGTGGGGGTGCCGGTCAGGGTCACGGCCGTGGTGCCGTCATAGGTCTTGCTGGCCGCAGCGATCCCGGTCGCCACGATGTCGGCCTTGCCGATGGTGCCGGTCAGGCCGGCCGGTTGGGTCAGCACATAGTTGCCCGCATCGGCGCCGCCGAGGCTGAAGCCCGAGAGGTTGACCGCCTTGCTGGCGCCCGCATTCTTGTTCACGAACGAGGCCGTGCCGCTGCCCGACAGCGACACGCTGTCGCCGGCGATCACGCCCGTGTAGCCGACGCCGCCGGTATTGAGTGTGGCAGCCGTGGTGGCGTCGTAGGTCTTGCTGTTGACGGTGAGACCGGTCAGCGTCAGCGGCTTCGCGGTCACGCTGTAGCTGCTGCCGGCCGTGGTCAGCGCATTGTAGTTGCTGGCCAGGCCGCCGTTGCTGCTGCTGCCCACGCCCAGGCCGGTGATGCTGGCCAGGGCTGCGCTGCCTTGCACGTTCTTGCTGGCCAGGTTGGAGACGTCGCCGGCGCCGGTGATCGCAAATGTCTGCCCGCTCACGCCGGTCGCCGTGAGGGTGCCGCCGGCAACGGCCGACGTGCCGTCGTAGGCCCGGGTGCCGGTCAGGACCAGGTTGGCCTTGGCGATGGCGGCAGTCACGCCGGTCGGCTGCGTGACCGTGTAGTTGTTCCTGTCGGTGCCGTTCAGGGTGTAGCCGGCCACCGTGACCGCCTGGCTGGCGCCGGCGTTGGCGCTGGCAAACGTTCCGACCCCGCTGGCAGCGTTGAGCGTGACGTTGTCGCCAGCGATGACACCGCCCGCGGCCAGCGTGGCGCCGCTCAGCGTCGCCGTGGTGTTGCCGTCGTAGGTCTTGCTGTTGGCGGAGACGTTGACCCCGAGCGCCTTGGCGGTGATGGTCCCGGTCGCGCTGCTCAGGCCATTGATGTAGTAGTTCTGGCCGTTACGGCTGATGGTGGTGCCGCCACCGGTGAAGTTCACGCCGGTGATGGTCACCGCCTTGTTGGTGCCGACATTTTTATCGCTGAACACGGCTGCGCTGTTGCTGGTATCGAGCGTCACGCCGGAGGGCAGGGAGGCCGGCGGCGTCAGCGTCAGGCTGGCGGCGGTCGTGCCGTTATAGACTTTCGACGCCACCGCGCCGGCCACGTTGACCGCCATGTAGGTGGTCAGCGAGCCGCTGCCGTCCATGTACGGCGTGTAGTCGACCGGCGTGTAGTTGTTGGCGTTGTAGTAGATGCTGGCCGTGCTGGCCGGATCGTAGAGGTAGATGTTGAACTGGCCGGGCGCCTCGAAAATCACGGTGCCGGTGCCCCTGGCCGTATTGTCGGACTTGATCACGACATTGGCCAGTCCATCCGCGTAGACGCCACCGATCGCATCCTGGGTGAAGCCGGGATAGGCCAGGTTGGGCGTGTATTTGAACACCACGTTGCGGTAGGCGCTCAGCGTGAGACTGGTGTTGCTGGTCCAGTTGAAACCCTGGTTGCCATTGGCGTAGTCGGTGCCGGTGCCGATCAGGTCCAGCACGATGATGTCGCCATTGCCGGCATTGCCGGTGCACAGGGTGCCGCTGCAGCTGGCCGTGGACGCCGTGGTCTTGATGGTGACGTTGCCGCTGTTGAGCGCATTGGTCAGCGCGCGGACATCGACATTGATGTTGGCGCTTGCCGGGCGCACGCTGCCGTTGCCGATCACGATATCGTCGGGATCGAGCAGCCATTCGCCCGACTTGCCGTGCGGCGCAGCCGTGCTGACTGTGGCGCCGGCGCTGATGCCGAGCTGCTGGCCCGAGGTCTCGACCTGTCCGCCATTGCCCGACACCGCGCCGCCGCGCGCGCTGATGCTGCCGTCGAAGCGGGTGGCATGGTCGGACCACACGGCCACGTTGCCGCCGTGGCCCGCCGTGATGGCGTCGGCGCGGATGGTGGCGCCCGTCTCGACGGTGCTGGCGTGGGCGTTCATTTCCGGCCCCGTGCCGAGGAAATTGCCGCCGATGAGCGCGCTGCCGCCGCCGCTGTCGCCCGAGACATCGATGGTGCTGCCCGCCGCCAGCCTGACGGCGCCGCCCAGCACCTTGACGGTGCCGCCCACGCCGCCGGCCTGGCTGGCCGACGCATCGAGCGTGCCGCTATTGCTGGCGGTGCCGGCACTGCCGGCACCGAGGATGATGGTGCCGCCCACCTGCGCGACGCTCTTGGCCTCGATGATGCCGGTGTTGTTGACCACGCTGGCCAGCACGGCATCCCTGGCGCCTGCCGACAGCCAGACCGCACCGCCGTCTGCCTTGACCAGGCCGCCGTTGTCCGCCAGGTTGTTCAGCGTGCCCTGGTTGACCTGCAACTGCACCAGGCTGTTGCCGGCGAACGACAGCGTGACATCGCTGCCGGCCCCCAGCGCCACGGCGCCCGATCCGGCATGGATGGCGCCCTGGTTGCGCACGGTGTTGCCGAGCAGGGCGACATAGCCACCGCGCGCCGTGCTGATCGTGCCCTGGTTGAGGATGCTGCCGGTGCCGGCGCCGCTGAATTGCCGCGTGGCGCTGTTGAGGCTGGCATCGCTGACATCGAGCGTCGAGGCCACCAGCCCGCCCACGTTGATCTGCGATCCGCTGCCGAACACGACCCCATTCGGGTTGACCAGGTACACCTGGCCGTTGGCGTTGAGCGCGCCGTAGAACTGGGTGGCGTTGTTGTCGCTGATGCGGTTGACCGCGATGGCGCTGGCCGAGGGCTGGACGAAGTTGACGGTCTCGCCGTTGGCGGTATTGAACGACTGCCAGTTCAGCGACAGGTTCTGGCTCGCTTGCGTGACCGTGGTGGTGGCGCCGTTCTGATTGATCGTGGCATTGCCGGCCGTGACCTGTCCACCGGTCGGCCCCGCCATGGCTGCGTGCGAGGCGGCCAGCAGCACGCTGGCCAGCAGGCGGCGATTGGCGGATTTGCCCCGGCCCCTGGCGCGCTCGTGCACGATCACCCAGGTTTGGTGCACATGGCTCCAGACGAGGCGATAGATTCTGTTCATGGAAGCATGCATGATGGTTTTTCCTGGTTGAGGTGCCTGAGCTGAATTGGCTTGGATTGCTTGAATTGTCCGGGTCGCCCGGTGGGCGACGCGCGGGTGGTTCAGGGCGCGGCGAATTTGCCGAGGTGTTCGGCCACACGCCGGTCGAGTTCCGGTTTCCATTGCGCCGGCATCACCCGGTCGACCAGCTGCTCGATCTTGTCGATTTCGGCCCGGTCGGCCTGACTGGTCGCGGTGGCTTTGGCAGCGCTGGTCCACATGTAAATTTTTGCCAGGTGTTCCGGCGTCAGCGCGCCGGTGGCCGGATCCGGTGCACTGTTGCCATACAAGATAGCAACCGGCAGATACGCCGGTGCATACCCTTCGGAGGCCGCATGTTCGAGCCACGACAATGCCGCGGCGGGATCGGCAGCGCCGCCTTCGCCCTGGCTCAGCATCAGGCCCAGGCGGTACTGCGCCACCAGCAGGCGGTGTTCCGCTGCCTGCTGGTACCAGGCGCGCGCAGCGGCCAGGTTCTGCGGGACGTCCTGGTCATCGCGGTAGTAGTCGGCCAGGCGCAGCATGGCCGGCGCCAGGCCGGCCTGGGCGGCCTGGGTGCACAGGGCCAGGCCATGGGCCACATCCTTGGCGACGACTTTGCCGCGTATCGACAGTTCGCCGGCTGAACAGAGTGCGTAGGCGATGCCCGATTCGGCGGCCTTCCGGTACCATGCGAGCGCAGCCTGGCCGTCGGCCGCCTGACCGGTGCCGCTGGCCAGGCAGTCGGCAAACGACTGTTGTGCGGCCGGGATATTGCCCTGCGCTGCCTTGCCATACCAGGCGCAGGCCGCCACCGGGTTGGCCGGGCGGCCCCATCCCTTTTGCTCGATCAGGCCGAGGCTGAATTGCGCCAGCGGATTGCGTGGCGCTGCACGCGCATACAGCCTGTAAGCGCGCGCATACTGTTGCGCAGCCAGGGCGCGGTCGGCAGGCTTGAGTTCTTCGGACAGATTGCGCGGTGCAGCACCTGCATGCAGGGTGACCGCCAGCAGGGCAGAGAAGGTGAGAGCGGCGGCGGTGCGCACGATAGTATTCCTGGTTAATTCATCGACGGTGGCAGACGTGTCGGCCTGCCACCGCAACTGGCGCACCCGGTGCGCCAGCAGTCAGTCTCAGTCTCTGCTTGGATAGAGACCGTTGGTGGCGGCGATGTAGTACGTCAGCGCCATGTACGGCGGCCGCGCATCGAACGCCACGCCGGTGCCGGGATACACGGCGTTGCCGGCTACAGTGGCCGTGCCGCCCACGACACTCTTGGTGTCGCCGGTCCAGGTCAGCACCAGCGGCGCACTGCTGGCTGGAACGTTGACCGCGACCGTGCCGCCGCTGATGGCACCGGGATTGAGCGAGGCGTCCGGCGCTGCAGCCGAATAGATATTGCCGGAACTGCTGGCGCTCTTGCCCAGATAGTTGCCCGATGGCGTGGCGGCACCCCCGCTGGTGTTGACGACATTGAGCTTCAGATTCGACACGGTGCCGGTCGCTGCCACGGCGGCGATGTTTGCGGTGCCGCTCAGCGTCGGCAGCGTCGTGGTGACCGTGACCTGGCCCAGGTTGACCGTGGCCGCATTGAGCGGCAAGCTGAACGCCGGCAGGTTGGCGCTGGTCAGCGCCACGCTGTTCTTGCCGCCGGTACCGCCGGTCGGGTAGGTCGCGCCGCCATCGGCAGCGACCATGAACTTGCCGCGCAGGTCCGGCAGCTTGAAGGTGGTCGTGCCAGTGCCGCCATACGTGGTGCCGATCAGCGCATACAGCGCCGTGTACTGATTGATCGATAATTCCTGCCCGGCCGCAAGCATGTACTGGTGATTGAAATTGCCGAATGTGTAAGGCACTGCCATCGCGCAGATGCTGGCCAGAACCGGCGTGTCGGTGCACGCAAAGCTGCTGGGACTGCAAGCTGCAGCAAGCAGGCCGGCGATTGCGGCAAGGCGGGTAGCGCGCTTCTTCGTTGAAAACTTCATTGTTTATCCCCTGGATGTGGTAATTAAATAGCGATGGAGTTTTCAATACTCTCCAAATCTATCGTTTCCTGTGGAATAGTTAATAGGCGGCCCACGATGATTTTGAATCCGCAAGGAAACTATTTCCCATGGTAACGGAAAATTTAACTTTTCGCGTTGATTATTTCACTAGGTGTCACATTTCAGCGTCATTCTGCGCCGTCGCAGAAAGTATCGAAAAAACAATTCAGATGATGTAAATAAAAATATTCCGTTTAACTGTTTTCGGTTGAGCGCTGCAATAATGGCTGGCACATGAATTAAGATTCATTTCTGCTGTCATTCGATATAGAAATTGGCCGCTGCAGATTATCTCTGCCTACGCGTAAATCAATTGATGCGGGATCGCTTGACGAGAAAAAAAGCGGGGCGCGGTGGGCGTTTCAGGTAACCGCACGGGCTCGGTAGAGGGTGGATTTTTTGCCGCACGGGCGGCGGCAAAGGGGCGTCGCGGCGTGCGAGGCTTGCCTCCGGTGGGTCCATGATGTTATGTTGATATATCTGGGAAAGTAACATTTTTCCTCTAACAACCATTTGCCGTCTTCCCACCATGCCTGTAAACAATCGCTCCAGCATCGTCTCATTCGCGTTGAAAACCCTTGCCGGCGCCGTTGCCAGTGCGGTGCTGATATCGGCTAACGCTGCTGGACTCGGCAAGCTGACCGTGCTGTCCGCGCTGGGCCAGCCGCTGCGCGCCGAAATCGAGGTCAGCGCCGTGACCGCCGAGGAGGCCGGCGGCCTGTCGGTCCGGCTGGCGTCGCAAGAGGCCTTCCGCACGGCCAATATCGACTTCAATCCCGCCTTGTCGGCGTTGCGTTTCGAGGTCGAGCAGCGCAACGGCCGGCCACTGGTACGCGTGTCATCGAGCCAGCCGCTCAACGAGCCGTTCGTCGACCTGCTGCTGGAACTGAACTGGAACGGTGGACGCATGGTGCGCGAATACACGTTCCTGCTCGATCCGCCGGAAATGCGCGCGGCCCGCTCGCCGCAGGTTGCCGCGCCGGTGGACCTGGGGCCTGCCCGCACGCCAACCACTACGGCAGCGGCTGCGCCTGCGGCACCTGCGGCCGCCCCGGCCGCGGCCAGGCCGCCTGCAGCCGGCGAAGCCGGCAAGGAGAAGGGCAAGGAGAAGGACAAGCCAGCGGTCGAGGAAGTCACCGTCAAGCGCGGCGACACCCTGACCGCCATCGCCAACCAGGTCAAGCCGGCAGACGTGTCGCTCGACGTGATGCTGGTGGCGCTGTACCGCGCCAATCCGGAAGCGTTCATGGGCAAGAATATGAACCGCCTCAAGTCCGGCCAGATCCTGGCCGTGCCCGACGCCGGCGCCATCCGCGCCGCCAACGCGGGCGAGGGCGATGCCGAGGCCAGCGCGCGTAGCGTGGTGGTGGCGCATGCGCGCGACTTCAACGCCTACCGCGCGCGCCTGGCGGGCCAGGTCGCCAACAGCACGCCAGCTGCCGACGCCGGCACCGGCCAGAATTCGTCGGGCAAGATCACTGCCAAGGTCGAGGAAAAGCCGAACGCGGTCAATGCCGCGCGCGACAAGCTCACCCTGTCCAAGGCCACGTCCGGCAAGCCCGGCGAGGGCAACACCGGCGCCGCCGTCGAAGACAAGATCGCCCGGCAAAAGCAGGTGGACGATGCGTCGTCGCGGGTCAAGGAACTGGAAAAAAACGTTACGGACCTTGAAAAGCTGATGGAAGTGAAAAGCAAGTCGGCCGCTACTGCGCCGGCCGAGACTGCTGCAGCGTCGGCCCCTGCGGCCAGCCCGCCCGCTGGCACGGCGCCCGCTGGCACGGCGCCCGCTGCCAGCGCGCCGGCTGCACCGGCGAAAATGGCGCCGGTCATTCCGCCGCGCAAGCTCGAAGAGCCGGGCCTGTTCGGCAAGCTGATGGCCAATTCGCAGATGGTGGGCTTGCTGGTTGCCGGCCTGCTGGTGGCCGTGGTGGCGGCGCTGGCCGCCGTGGCCGCGCGCCGCCGCCGCAAGTTCGTGGTGCCGCGCGACGACGCGGGCCCGGACGGTCTCGATGCAGCGCCGGCCTGGGATCCGGCGCCGGCGGCGCCAGCCGCTGCAGCTGCCGCTGCCGCTGCAGCCTCGCAGGCAGGCGATGAGCGCAGCGCCTTCGAAAGTCACCTCGATGCCCACCTCGATCCCCAGTTCGCGCCATCGGCCAGCCAGCTCGATAACAACGACGTCGATCCGGTGGCCGAAGCCGATGTGTACATCGCCTACGGCCGCGATACCCAGGCCGAGGAACTGCTCAAGGAAGCGCTGCGCACCCATCCCGAGCGCGACGCCGTGCGCCTGAAACTGCTCGAGATCTATGCCAACCGCCAGGATGCGCGCGCCTTCGAAACCCAGGCGTCGGAACTGTATGCGCTCACGCGCGGGCAGGGCGACGACTGGGCACAGGCTGCCCGCATGGGCCGCGAGCTCGAGCCCGGTAATCCGCTGTACGCCAGCGCCACGCCGGAAGGCGCGGACGGTTTCGGCGCTGCGCCGCTGGCCGCGACGGCTGGCGCAGTCGCTGCCGCCACCGCTGCCGCCGCCTACGCCGCGTATGATCACGACGATGGCGAACCCGGGGTTGCGGCAGCGGCTGCGCCAGGCGCCTACGACGCCGGTGTCGATGGCGAACGCGATGGCGGAATCGACCAGGACTTGCCGCCAGCGGCAGATGCCGCCATTTCGCCCGCTTCGATGGCTGCGCAATCCCACGAGGCCGATTTCGGATTGGGCGACCTGGACTTCGCAGCGCCAGAACAGGCCGCGCCGGCCTCGTCTGCCCCCGACCCTTACGCGCAAGACCCTTACGCGCAAGACCCGCTGGCCAAGGTGCCGGCCGATGCGGCACCGTTCCTGCAGGACGACGATTTCAACCTGTCGTATGACACGCCGGCGCCGGCGCCCGAGCCGGCGTACGACCCGAGCATGGACTTCACGCTCGATCTGCCGACCGACCCTGCCGCCCCGGCCAGCGCCGCGCCGGCACCGGACGCCAGCGCTGAAGCCACCCGCGTGCCGCTGGACTTCGATGCCGCCGACTTCACCATTCCGGACGTACCGGCACTGGCCGTGCCGCCGGCCGAACCGTCGCTCGGGGCCGAGCCGGCCGCCCCAGCACCGGCCGTGGCCGACAAGCAAGCGCCGCCCGAGTTCGACCTCTCCGGCATCGATTTCGATCTGAGCAGCGAGCCGACCCCGGCGCAGGCCGCCGATACGGCAGGTGCCGACACTGGCCGTGCCGATACTGGCCGTGCCGATGCCGACCGTGCCGATGCCGACCGTGCCGATGCCGGCCGCACCGAGACCGACCGTGCCGAGACCGACCGTGCCGAGACCGACCGTGCCGAGACTGGCCCTGCTGACACCGCCCGTGCCGAGACTGGCCGTGCCGAGACTGGCCGTGCCGAGACTGGCCGTGCCGAGCCCATGTCTGCGCTGCAGATGGAAATGGACACCAAGCTCGACCTCGCAGTGGCCTACCAGGAAATCGGCGACAAGGAAGGCGCGCGCGAGCTGCTCGACGAAGTGCTGCGCGGCGGCAGCGACGAGCAGGTCGCCAAGGCTACTGCGATGAAGGAAAAGCTGGGCTGATCGCGGCAGGCGCAGGCGCTATAATGGCCGATTCGGAAATTCAGATTGGGCAGCAATTGAAACGGATCGCAATCGGCCTGCAGTACGACGGCAGCGCCTGGCACGGCTACCAGAAGCAGGAAAGCGGCCGCACGGTGCAGGACCAGCTGGAACAGGCGCTGGAACGGTTTGCCCGGGTGCCGCTGGCCACCACCTGCGCCGGCCGCACCGATACCGGCGTCCATGCGCTGGAACAGGTCGTGCATTTCGATACCGATCTGAGCCGCGATACCCACGCCTGGCTGCGCGGCGTGAATGCCTTCCTGCCGCCGTCGATCGCGGTGCGCTGGGCCAGGGAGCTGCCCGGCGACCCGGGCGTCGATGATTTTTTTCACGCGCGCTTCAGCGCCCGCGCGCGCACCTATCACTACGTGCTGTACAACAATCCCACCCGTTCGCCATTGCTGGAAGGGCGCGCCGGTTTCTGCTTCCGTCCGCTCGACGTGGACCTGATGCAGCAGGCCGTGCAGCCGCTGCTGGGCTGGCACGACTTCACCGCATTCCGCGCAGCGCAGTGCCAGGCCAAGTCGCCGGTCAAGCTGATGCACGATATCCAAGTCAGGCGCCACGGCGAGCTGGTGGTGTTCACGATTACCGCCAACGCCTTCCTGCACCACATGGTGCGCAACCTGGTGGGCTCGCTGGTGTACATCGGCACCGGCCGCCAGCGGCCGGAATGGCTCGGCGAATTGCTCGCATCGAAGGACCGCCACGCAGCAGCGCCGACCTTCATGCCGGACGGCCTCTACCTGGCCAGGATCGATTACGACCCCAAGTGGGAGCTGCCGCTGGAAACCACCAGCCCCTTGCCCTGGTTTTGAGGGCTGCCGAGGACTATCATGCACCGTACCCGTATCAAGATCTGCGGCCTGACCCGCGTGGAAGACGTGCAGGCGGCAGTGGCGCTCGGCGCCGACGCCATCGGCTTCGTGTTCTATCCGAAAAGTCCGCGCTATGTCACGCCGCAGCAGGCCGCTGCGCTGATCGCAGCGGTGCCGCCGTTCGTCACCTGTACCGGCCTGTTCGTCAATGCTGCGCCGGACGAAGTGGCGGCAACGGTCAAGGTGGCGCCGGTCTCGCTGGTGCAGCTGCATGGCGACGAGACCATCGCGCAGTCGGCCGCGATCGCCACCGCCTGCGGACGCCAGTTCCTGCGCGTATTCCGGGTCAAGCCTGACACGGCGCCAGCCGATTTGCTAGAATACGAGCGTCTATGCCGTGCCGCCAGTCCCCTGTTTGCCAGCCTGTTGCTGGATACATATGTGGATGCCTATGGCGGCGCAGGAAAGGGTTTTGATTGGTCTCTCATTCCAAAAGAGCTCGCGCCTCGGGTCGTTTTGAGTGGTGGCTTGAGCGTACACAACGCCACTGACGCGGTGGTCGACGTACGTCCCTACGCGGTCGACATCAGCAGTGGTGTCGAAGCAGCGAAGGGGATCAAGGATGCCCGCAAGATCGCCGATTTCATCGCGGCGGTGCGGGCCGGAGATGACCAGTTCGACAGAGCTTCCTGAAAGCACACCATCATGCAAGACACCATCACGCCAGACACCAAGCAAGACTCCATCGACGGCGGCGCCGCTGCGCCCCTGTTCCACGCCACCGGTTACGATTTTCCCAACGCCACCGGCCACTTCGGCCCCTACGGCGGCGCGTTCGTGGCCGAAACCCTGACCTATGCGCTGGCCGAACTGAACGCCGCCTATGAGCGCTACAGCAAGGACCAGGACTTCCTGCAGGAATTCCGCTACGAGCTCAAGCACTTTGTCGGCCGGCCATCGCCGATCTACCACGCGCGGCGCTGGTCCGAGATCGCCGGCGGCGCGCAAATCTATTTCAAGCGCGAAGACCTGAACCACACGGGCGCCCACAAGATCAACAACGTGATCGGCCAGGCGCTGCTGGCGCGCCGCATGGGCAAGCGCCGCATCATCGCCGAGACCGGCGCCGGCCAGCACGGCGTGGCCACCGCCACCATCTGCGCCCGCTTCGGCCTCGAATGCGTGGTCTACATGGGCAGCGAGGACGTCAAGCGCCAGGCCCAGAACGTGTACCGGATGAAGCTGCTGGGCGCGACCGTGGTGCCGGTCGAATCGGGTTCCAAGACGCTCAAGGATGCGCTCAACGAAGCGATGCGCGACTGGGTCACCAATATCGAAAACACCTTTTACATCATCGGCACCGTGGCCGGCCCGCACCCGTACCCGATGCTGGTGCGCGACTTCCAGTCCGTGATCGGCGAGGAATGCCTGGTGCAGATGCCGGAAATGACGGGACGCCAGCCCGACGTGGTGACCGCCTGCATCGGCGGCGGTTCCAACGCCATGGGTATTTTCTACCCGTACATCGACCAGCAGCAGGTGCGCCTGGTGGGCGTGGAAGCGGCCGGGGAGGGGCTCGACGGCGTCAAGCATGCGGCCTCGCTGACCAAGGGCTATCCGGGCGTGTTGCACGGCAACCGCACCTATCTGCTGCAGGACGAGAACGGCCAGATCATCGAGACACACTCGGTCTCGGCCGGCCTCGACTATCCCGGCGTGGGGCCCGAGCACGCGCACCTGAAAGATATCGGCCGCGCGGAATACGTGTCGATCACGGACGAGGAAGCGCTGCAGGCATTCCACGACTGCTGCCACATCGAGGGCATCATCCCGGCGCTGGAGTCGGCCCATGCGCTCGCTTATGCAGTCAAGCTGGCAGCCACGCTGCCCAGGGACCAGATCATCCTGGCCAACCTGTCGGGCCGGGGCGACAAGGACATGCACACGGTGGCGGAGCGGATGGGGCTCAATTTCAGCTGAAGTCGACCTGAAACGATTGCCCCATTCCACCCCATAGAAAGCCTGCCATGTCCCGTATCGCTGCCACCTTTGCCGCTTTAAAAGCGCAACACAAGACCGCCCTGGTTACCTTCATCACCGCCGGCGACCCCGGCCCCGCGCTGACCGTGCCGCTGATGCACGCGCTGGTGGCCGGCGGCGCCGACATCATCGAACTCGGCGTGCCGTTTTCGGACCCGATGGCCGAAGGCCCGGTGATCCAGCGCGCCTGCGAGCGCGCGCTGGCGCACGGCGTCGGCATCCGCGACGTGTTCGATTACGTTGCCGAATTCCGCAAGACCGACCAGACCACGCCGGTGGTGCTGATGGGTTACGCCAACCCGATCGAGCGCATCGGCGCCCAGGCCTTCATCGCCCGGTCGCAGGCGGCAGGCGCCGACGGCGCCATCGTGGTCGATTATCCGCCCGAGGAGTGCGAGGAGTTCGCTGCCGCCATGCGCGCTGCCGACCTCGACCTGATCTTCCTGCTGGCGCCCACGTCCACCGAAGCGCGCATCCGCCAGGTGGCGCGCGTCGGTGGCGGCTTCAGCTATTACGTCTCGCTCAAGGGCGTGACCGGCGCCGGCAATATCGACACGGCAGACGTGGCCCAGCGCCTGGCCGCGATCCGCCAGCACGTGACGCTGCCGATCGGCGTCGGCTTCGGCATCCGCGACGGCGCCACCGCCCGCGCCGTGGCCGACGTGGCCGACGCCGTGGTGATCGGCAGCCGCATCATCCAGGAAATCGAACAGCATGGCGCGGACGGCGCCGTGGCCGCGGTGCAGACCTTCGTGGCCGGCATCCGCAGCGCGCTCGACGCCTGATGGTCCGTTCGACCGCCCGCTTCGCTGGCGGTCGAACGGTTGGGTATTTCCCTCTAAAGCGCCATTGCATGCATGACGAAAGTTCAAAATTAATGTATTGCAATGTTCGACACGGTCGCCAGAAACGGCTACACTGCCGCCACGAGTAAGCTGCAAGGAGAAATAATGAGTTGGCTGGAAAAACTGCTGCCCCCGCGCATACAGCGTACCGACGTCGCCGCGCGCAAGACCATGCCCGAAGGGCTGTGGGTCAAGTGCCCGTCGTGCGAGTCGGTCCTGTACCGTACCGATCTGGAATCGAACCTGCACGTGTGCCCCAAGTGCGACCACCACATGCGCATCCGCGCGCGCGAACGGCTCGACAGCCTGCTCGACGCTGGCGGCCGCTACGAAATCGGCATGGACACGCTGCCGGTCGATACCCTGAAGTTCAAGGACAGCAAGAAGTATCCTGACCGTCTCAAGCAGGCCATGGAAGCCACCGGCGAAACCGATGCGATGGTGGTCATGGGCGGCGCCATCCTCAGCATGCCGGTCGTGGTGGCGTGTTTCGAATTCGAATTCATGGGCGGCTCGATGGGCTCGGTCGTCGGCGAGCGCTTCGTGCGCGGCGCCCAGGCTGCACTGGAACAGAAAGTGCCGTTCATCTGCATTACCGCCACCGGCGGCGCCCGCATGCAGGAAGGCTTGCTGTCGCTGATGCAGATGGCCAAGACCACCTCGATGCTGACCAGGCTGTCCGAGAAAAAGCTGCCTTTCATCAGCGTGCTGACCGACCCGACCATGGGCGGCGTCTCGGCCTCGTTCGCCTTCATGGGCGACGTGGTGATGGCCGAACCGAAAGCGTTGATCGGCTTTGCCGGCCCGCGCGTGATCGAGAACACCGTGCGCGAAAAACTGCCGGAAGGCTTCCAGCGGTCCGAGTTCCTGGTGACCAAGGGCGCGATCGACATGATCGTCGACCGCCGCAAGATGCGCGAAGAAATCGCCCGCCTGCTCGCCTTGTTACAAAATCAACCTGCAGAAGTTATCGCCTAAAGGGACCTCGCCAACCGCCGCGAGCGCTTCGTTATCGTCGGGAGTAGCGCAAGCGTACGCATGTACGCTGAGCAACGCAGCGGCGATAGCGGATCGCGCAGCAGGTTGGCGAGGTTCCCACCACGCGGCGCGCATTCGGATATGATCCGGTCTGCGCGCCGTTTCCCATTTTGAGTCCCACCATGTCCAATCTCCCCACCACCTTGCCCGCCTGGCTTGCGCTGCTCGAGTCGCGCCATGCGGAAACCGTCATCAACATGGGCCTCGACCGGGTGCTCGCCGTCAAGCAGCGCCTGCAGCTGGCATTTTCGTGCCCGGTGATCATGGTCGCCGGCACCAACGGCAAGGGCTCGACCTGCGCCATGCTCGAGTCGATACTGCTGCGCGCCGGTTACAAGGTGGGGCTGTACATCAAGCCGCATTTCCTCGACTTTAACGAGCGCGCCCGCGTCAACGGCGAGCTGGCCAGCGACGCTGCGCTGGTCGAGGCCTTCAATGCGGTCGAGGCCGCGCGCGGCGACACCGTGCTCACGTATTTCGAATTCACCACGCTGGCCATCATGCGCCTGCTGGCAGGCGCCGGCATGGACGTGGTGATCCTGGAAGTGGGACTGGGCGGGCGGCTCGATGCGGTCAACATCGTCGATGCCGACGTCGCCATCGTCACCAGCGTCGATATCGACCATACCGACTACCTCGGCGATACGCGCGAAGCGATCGGTTTCGAAAAAGCCGGCATCTTCCGTGCCGGCAAAGTGGCGATCTGTTCGGACCCGGTGCCGCCGCAAACGCTGATCGACCACGCCGAGGCCATTGGCGCCGACCTGTGGCTGATGGGCCGCGACTTCAATTACGCCGGCGACAAGCAGCAGTGGAACTACGGCGGGCGCGGGCAGCGCCGCAACGCGCTGGCGTACCCGAGCCTGCGCGGCGCCAACCAGATCCTCAACGCCTGCGCTGCGCTGGCCGCGCTCGAAGCGCTGCGCATCGAACTGCCGGTGGGCGCGCAGGAAGTGCGCACCGGCCTGGTGACGGTCGAGTTGCCGGGCCGCTTCCAGGTACTGCCCGGCCGCCCGACCGTGATCCTCGATGTCGCCCACAATCCGCATGCGGCCTCGGCGCTAAACCAGAACCTCGGCAACATGGGCTTCCACCCGTACACCTATGCCGTGTTCGGCTCCATGCAGGACAAGGATATCGATGGCGTGATTGCCGCCATGGCCGAGCATGTCGATCACTGGTGCCTGGCCACGCTGCCATCGCCGCGCTCGGCCACGGCGTCGGAACTGGCGGCCAAGGTGCAGATCGTGCAGCCGGACCGGGCCGAACGCACGATCACCATCTTCGACGATCCGGCGGCGGCGTACGCAAATGCGGTCAGCCGGGCCGGCGAGAATGATAGAATTGTGGTCTTTGGATCTTTCCTCACCGTTGCCGGCGTCATGGCAGCGCGAAAATCCGCATTCCATTGAACACACAGGACTGAAATCACGCATGGGCTTGTTCTCGAAATTCGGCAAAAACAAGCAAGCATCCGCGCAGGACAGCGGCTATTACACCAGTGCCGATGACCAGGCCGCACTGGAGCGCGCCCGTTCCAAGCGCGCCTCGTCCAACAACGACGGACCGCGCCGCCGCACGCGCGACCGCGAAGCGGACGATCCCATCCTGCCCGAGAAAAAACGTGCGCGCCGGCGCCTGGTCGGTGCCATTGCGCTGGCGCTGGCCGTCGCCATCGGCCTGCCGATGGTGCTCGATTCCGAGCCCAAGCCGCTGGCGTCCGACATCGACATCAAGATTCCGTCCAAGGACCGCCCGGCCGATGCCGCGCGCACCGACCGCAAGCCGGTGCCGATTCCGGACAGCGACACCCTCGACAGCCGCGAGGAAATCGTCGACGACGTCAAGCCTGATGGCAAGCCCGACGCCAGGTCTGCCGCTGCAACCGCCGCAGCCAAGCCCGCAACCCGGCCCGACAGCGGCCTGTCGGCGCAGGCCCAGGCCCATTCCGATGAGCTCGACCGTTCGGTAGCCGCCAGCGAAGCGCGCGCCAAGGCCGAAGCCGATGCCCGCAACAAGCAGGAAGCCGACCGCCGCGCCGAACTCGAGCGCAGGCGCGATGCCGAGCGCAAGCTCGCTGACGCCAAGGCGGAAGCCCGGGCCGATGCCGAAGCCAAGGCTCGCCTGAAAGCCAGGGAAGACGCCAAGGCCAGGGCGGATGCCGAGCGCAAGCTGGTGGACGCCCGCGCGGCGGAAGCGAAAGCCGCCGCCAAGCCCGCCGCCGACAGCAAGCAGGCGCAGGACGCCCGCGCGCTGGCCATTCTCGAAGGTAAGCCGACCAAGCCGGCCAATGCCGCCAACGTGACGCCGGACGCCGGCCAGAAATTCGTGCTGCAGGTGGCCGCGCTCAGCGACCAGACCAAGGTCAGCGAGCTGCGTGAGCGCCTGAAACAGGCCGGCATCAGCTCGTACACGCAGAAAGCGCCGTCGGGCGAGGTGACGCGCGTGCGCGTGGGCCCGTTCGGCAGCAAGGAAGAGGCGGAAAAAGTGCGCGCCAAGCTGCAGAGCATGGGCCTGGCCGGCCGCCTGGAAACGGTCTGATCGGCCAATTCGCCTGATTTTCCGAGCCGGCTGCCGTGACCATCTTCGACTACCTGGTGATTTTCGTGCTGGCGGCGTCCGTGGTCATCAGCATGGTGCGCGGCCTGGTCAGGGAAGTGCTGTCGCTGGCGGGCTGGGTAGTGGCCTTCGTGGTGGCCAATGCCTACGCGGCGCACCTGGCGCTGTTGCTGCCGGCAGCGGTGCCGGGCGAGGTGCTGCGGCTGATCCTGGCGTTCGTTGCGCTGTTCATCGGCGCCCGGATACTAATGGGCTTGCTGTCCATGGTGCTGGGCGCCTTGCTCGATGCCGGTGGCCTGAGCCTGTTCGATCGCCTGCTCGGCGCCGTGTTCGGTCTCGGGCGGGGCCTTGTTATCGTGCTGGCCGCCGTCATCTTGGGTGGCATGACGGCATTGCCGCAGGAACCGCTGTGGAAGGATGCGCTGCTGAGCCCGTATTGCGAACTGGGCGCGCGCATGGTCAAGGACTACCTTCCCGCTGCGATGTCGCAGCATGTGAATTTTTGAAGTTAAGTGTTTTGAAATAGCGTCTTAATCTGCTAGTCCAGTCCAGGAGTCTCAACATGTGTGGCATCGTCGGCGTCGTCTCCCATCAACCTGTCAACCAACTGCTGTATGACGCACTGCTGCTGCTGCAGCACCGCGGCCAGGATGCGGCCGGTATCGCAACCAATCACAGCAGCATGTTCGCGATGCACAAGGCGAACGGCCTGGTGCGCGACGTGTTCCGTACCCGGAATATGCGTACGCTGCAGGGCAACTCGGGCATCGGCCACTGCCGTTATCCGACCGCCGGTTCGTCGAGCGAGGAAGAGGCGCAGCCGTTCTACGTCAATGCGCCGTTCGGCATCACGCTGGCCCACAACGGCAACCTGACCAACTGGGAACAGCTCAAGGAAGAGATGTTCAAGAACGACCGCCGCCACATCAACACCGATTCCGACTCGGAAGTGCTACTGAACGTGCTGGCCCACGAAATCCAGAAAGCCACGGTCGATATCTCGATCGATGCCGAAACCATCTTCCAGGCCGTGACCGTCCTGATGCGCCGCGTGCGCGGCGGCTATGCGGCTGTGGCGCAGATCGCCGGTGTCGGCCTGCTGGCCTTCCGCGATCCGTTCGGCATCCGTCCGCTGTGCCTGGGCATCAATGAAACCGAGCAGGGCAACGAATACCTGATCGCGTCCGAGTCGGTGGCGCTCGAAGGCATGGGCTTCCGCTTCGTGCGCGACATCGCGCCCGGCGAAGCGGTGTTCATCGACAACGACAAGCAGCTGCACAGCCGCGTGTGCGCCGACCATCCGTCGCTGAACCCGTGCGTGTTCGAATTCGTCTACCTGGCCCGTCCCGACTCCGTGATCGACGGCGCCTCGGTCTATAACACGCGCCTGAAAATGGGCGAATACCTGGCCGAAAAAATCCAGCGCCAGGGCCTGGCCGACGACATCGACGTGGTGATGCCGATTCCTGACTCGTCGCGTCCGGCAGCGATCCAGCTGGCGCTGGCGCTGGGCAAGGAGTACCGCGAAGGCTTCATCAAGAACCGCTATATCGGCCGCACCTTCATCATGCCGGGCCAGGCGGCGCGCAAGAAATCGGTGCGCCAGAAGCTCAACGCGATTCCGGACGAGTTCAAGGATAAAGTGGTGCTGCTGGTGGACGACTCCATCGTGCGCGGCACCACCAGCCGCGAAATCGTGCAGATGGCGCGCGACTCCGGCGCCAAGAAGGTGATCTTCGCCTCGGCCGCGCCGCCGGTGATCTTCCCGAACGTGTACGGCATCGACATGCCCACCCGGGACGAGCTGATCGCCCACGGCCGCACGGTCGAGGAAGTGTGCCGCGAAATCACGGCCGACGCCCTGGTGTACCAGGACATCGACGCCCTGAAACGCGCGATCTCGGACGTCAACCCGGCGCTGACCAACTTCGAGGCCTCGTGCTTCGACGGTGTCTACATCACCGGCGACGTCAGCCGCGAATACCTGGACAAGCTCGAAGATGCGCGCAACAACCCGACCAAGGCCAAGCCGCCCGAAGACGCGGCCCGTTCGCAGCTGAATCTGAACCTGGCCACCAACGAGGCCTGAGCGCATGAGCGACCAGAAAAGCTACGGCTTCACCACCACCATCGTGCACAACGACCGCCGCAAGGGCATCGAGCACGGCTCGCTGCACAAGCCGGTCCACACGTCGGTAGCGTTCGGCTATGCCGATGCGCGCCAGCTGGCGTCGGTGTTCCAGGGCAAGGAGCCGGGTTTCCGCTACGGCCGCCAGGGCAACCCGACCATCGCTGCGCTCGAGGACAAGGTGAACCAGATGGAGCAGGGCGTGGGCACGATCTGCTTCGCCACCGGCATGGGCGCGATCGGTGCCGTGTTCCAGGCGCTGCTGCGCGCCGGCGACCACGTGGTGTCGTCGTCTTTCCTGTTCGGTAACACCAACAGCCTGTGGCAGACCACGATGGCGCAGGGCGTGGGCGTGTCGTTCGTCGATGCCACCGATGTCGCCAACGTCGCGGCCGCCATCACCGACCAGACCCGCGTGGTGTTCGTGGAAACCATCGCCAACCCGCGCACCCAGGTAGCCGATCTCCGGCGCATCGGCGAACTGTGCCAGGCGCGCGGCATCCTGTACGTGGTGGACAACACCATGACCACGCCGTATTTGTTCCGTCCGAAGTCGGTCGGCGCCGGGCTGGTGGTCAATGCGCTGACCAAGTCGATCGGCGGCCACGGCAATGCGCTCGGCGGCAGCGTCACCGACACCGGCGCCTACGAGTGGACCCGCTTTCCGAATATCTACGAGAACTACAAGAAGGCCCAGCCGCAGCAATGGGGGCTGGCGCAACTGCGCGCCAAGGCGCTGCGCGACTTCGGCGCCTCGCTGGCGCCGGAAGCGGCGCACCACATTGCCGTCGGCGCCGAGACGCTGGCGCTGCGCATGGAGCGCACCAGCAGCAACGCGCTGGCGCTGGCGCAGCTGCTCGAAGGGGATGAGCGGGTGGCGGCCGTGTACTACCCGGGCCTGGCCTCGCACCCGCAGCATGGCACCAGCAGCGCGCTGTTCCGCGCCCACGGCTCGCTGCTGAGCTTTGAACTGCAGGACGGCATCGACTGCTTCGACTTCCTCAACCGCCTGACGCTGGCCATTCCCGCCTCCAACCTCGGCGACACGCGCACGCTGATCATCCCGGTGGCGCACACGATCTTTTACGAGATGGGCGCCGAACGGCGGGCGTCGATGGGGATCGCCGAGTCGCTGATCCGGGTCTCGGTCGGCATCGAGGACGAAGCCGACCTGCTGGAAGACTTCCGCTGCGCGCTGGCGGGTAGCTGATTCAACTGGATCCCCGCCTGCGCGGGGATGACGGATCTGCGTGACGTGACGGACCCGGCGCCGGGGTGACGGTTTCTGGCCCGTCGGCTCTGGCGGTTACACCGCCGACCGGCGCGACGTCATCCCCGCGCAGGCGGGGATCCAATTGGTTGTTAGTGCCAGGTGCGCATCAAGCCTACCGCCAGCCCTTCCAGGGCAAATTCGTCAGCCTCCGGGTCGACCTTGATGATCTTGAAGTCGGGGTTTTCCGGCAGCAGTTCCACCAGCGAGCCGGTCTTGCGGTAGCGCTTGACCGTCACCTCGTTGCCGATGCGGGCCACGACGATCTGGCCGTTCTTGGCGCTGTCGATCTTTTTGACGGCCAGGAGGTCGCCATCCATGATGCCGGCATCGCGCATCGATTCGCCGCGCACCTTGAGCAGGTAGTCGGGCTTGGCCGAGAACATGGCCGGATCGACGCTGTAGTTGGTTTCCAGATTTTCCTGCGCCAGCATCGGCGAACCGGCAGCCACGCGGCCGATCAGCGGCAGCGACATCATCAGCGCAGCCGGCACCTTCGGTGCGGCCGGTTCGGCGTGCGCGCCGAGCAGGCGGATGCCGCGCGAGGTGCCGGCCGCGATTTCGATCGCCCCCTTGCGTGCCAGCGCCTGCAGGTGTTCTTCGGCAGCGTTGGCGGACTTGAAGCCCAGTTCGTTGGCGATCTCGGCGCGGGTCGGTGGAAAACCGGTGTTTTCGATGGCGTCCTTGATCAGATTGAGAATTTGTTCCTGGCGTGCGGTGAGCTTGATCATGGGCGTAAGCGGTGAAAGGGTGGACTGGATCAACCAAGTAGGCTGTAGATATAGACAGTCTGTATTTTTGTACAGTATGCCCCGCAATGCAAGGGAATTTCTTGTATTGAGCGAAATAATGTAAAAAATTTGTTGGTGCCGTCATCAATCGCTGTCCTCAGCGCGTCCTCAGCGCGTCCTCGACCCGTCCTCGACCGGTCCTCATAGCGGCGCCAGCACCACCCGTAGCGGCGTGCTGGTCAGCGGGACCGTGTAGCCACCGCGGTCAATTAACAATTGACCGGGCGCGGACTCACGCGGCTTGAGGCGATTGCCCGGACTTTGCACCAGCAGCCGCGCCGCTGGTGTGGCCGGCGTGGCCGGCGCCAGCTCGAGCGTGATGGCGCCGCTGCGCGGATCGTAGCGGGCGCCGTCGATCTTGCCGGCTTCGAGCGTGATCCAGGCCCGCGCCGGCGCCACGAACAGGCGCGTGCGGGCGCTGTCGCGCGGGGTGATATCGACGGTGCCGTCGGCCTGTACCGCGAGGTTGGCGCCAAAGGCCAGCCAGCCGAAGGTCGGATCCTTGAGCAGATATGTGGCGCTGGCGATCGCGTGGCCGTAGAAGCCCATGCCGTAGTCGCCGCTGTAGGCGTCCCAGCGCATCATGTCGGGCCAGGCGTGGAAGCCGGCCGAAGCAAAGCCGTCGCGGTCGATATTGGTGATTCCGCCGAGCAGGCCGCCGTAGGCCACGCGCAGCAGGTGCAGGTCGGCCGGGTTGGCGCGGTAGGCGTCGAACAGCGGCACCGCGTTCAGCGTCGAGCCGTAGTGGTGCAGCTGGCGCTCGATGCGCGCAGTCTTGCCGGCGTACAGGAAGTCCCAGTAACGGCGCGCGTTGCCGTTGTAACCCCAGCTCGGTATGAGCGGGTCGTAGCCGAGGATCACTTCGCGCGTGATGTCGGCCTGCGGCTGGAAGCCGAAGTAACGCATCCAGGCATACACCTCGGCCTGGCCGGTCGAATCCCACGCCATCTCGCTGCCGAACGGGAAGGTCAAACGGCGCCAGTGGTCGGCGCGCTGCTGCATCAGGCGCTGCATGTCGGCCGCTTCGGCGGTCAGCCCTTCGCGCTGCAGGTCGCTCAGGATGTCGATGAACACATCGCCCTCCATCATGCCGAACTGCGTGTATTCGGGCGCGTCGCGCATCATGGCGACCGTGGTCCGGTAGGCGTGCTCGAGGTACCAGCGCCAGTCGTGCCGCGTGACCAGGCCCTGGTGGTTGCGCGCCAGACGGTACAGCACCCAGTGACCGATCGCCACGTGCGGATAGTTGTAGGCGCGGCCGAGGTCGTCCGCCTGTTTTTTCGACCACGACGTCCAGGTGCGCCAGTCGGTCCCGGCAGCGTAGTAGCCGGGGAAGGCGGCCGGGTCGTAGTAGAACAGGCTCTTGCGCACGGCGCCTGTGTGCGGGCCGTCGGCCACCTGCAGCTTGCCGACCACGGTCTCGTTCACCAGCCGTTCGAGCTTGGCCACCTCTTCAGCGTCGGGATTGTCGAGCTGCTTGGCCATCGCCGCCACCCAGCTGCCGGCGCCGCCCTCGTCGCTCATGCCCGAGATCCACACGCGCGCGTCGTCGGTCACGATGCGGTCCTGCTCGCGGTCGTAGGTGAGGATGGCCGGCGCCCGGCCGAACGGATCGCGCGGATCGTCGAACCACTGGCGCGTGGTGGTGAAGCGCCCGAGATCGGCCACCGCCTGCGCCAGCGGCTTGGTGACGAAGTAGCTGACGGTCTGCACGCTGCCGTCGGCATAGCTGATGCTGAGCCGCGCCGGTCCCCAGCTGCGGCCCTGCACCGTGTAACGGCGCCAGCCCCTGGGGCTGGCCTGGGCGGCAGCCGGCGTGACCACCAGCGCGCCGGCCGGCGCGCTGGCGATGGCGGTCACCTTTTGCGGGCTGTGCAGGAATAGCGTGGCGTCGAGGTCGGTGGGCACGACATAGCCGGGAATGCCGACCGCCACCGGCCGGCGCTGGGCGATCAGCGTCGATTCGATGGCGCGAATGGCGGGCGCCAGCGTGAAGCGCACGCCGATCTCGCGCCGCGCGCCCGGCGCCAGCGTGATGCTGGTCGGGGTGTTCCACTGCTCGCCCGCGTTTTTCCAGTCCTGCTCTGCGTAAGCCTTGCTGGCCACGGTCCAGTCATAAAAACCTTCTGCGGTCTGCGCGCGCGGGCTGCGGTCGTCGAGCGGGCGCCAGGCTTCGAGCGGCGTGCGCGCGTCGGGCAGCACCAGAAGCGCCGGCCCCTTGCCATTGAGGCGCGTGACCTGGAGGTAGCCGGCGTCGCGGCCGATGTACGGATCGACGAAGCTGGCGCTGGCATGTGCTTGTTCGAGCGTGCGGTCGGTGATGATGTTGTCGAACACCATCGGCATGCCGAGCCCGCCGATCTCGATCGGGGCAGCGGTGGGATTGATCAGCGTAAAGCGCAGCACCAGCACGCCGTCCTGGTCGAGCCAGCGGCGCTCGATGCGCAGCGGCAGGCCGTCGCCCATGGTGGCCGTGATGTCGGCGGCCGCGAGCGTGGCGCCGCCGGCGGGCAGGGCGCGGATCGGGCGCCGGCTGCGCGAGGACGCGTAGTCGCGCCATGCCGGCTCGGCACCGGACCGCAGCCGCAGGTTGAGGTCGCCGATGTGGGCATAGCCGTCGAACTGGCGCTCGGCGCTGCGTGCGCCGGGCACGAAGTCGAACGCCGGTTCGCTGACCGGGTCGAGGCGGGCCAGGGTCTGGGTATCCTGGCGCAGGGCCAGCAGGAATTGCCGGGTACCGTAGGCGCGGGTGGCGACGGCCGGATAGACCGGCGCTGGCTGGGCTGCAGCGGTGGCGTTACCGCCACCATCGGCAGCCTGCGCCAATACGAGCAGCGGTAGCATCAGCGCAGGCAGCAGCTTACGAATGATCGGCAAGATGGACTCCGTTGAAATCTTTCTACATGTCATAAAGCTTAGCATGCCGGCATCGGCCGAAGGCGCTGGATTTCCGCCCCAAAAGCTGTTATAGTCGCGGGCTTACCTCTTCCCACACCTGTCTTGACGCCAGGGTGGGCACTATTCACAAGTCCTTAAGGGAGTTTTCATGCGTCACTACGAAATCGTATTTATCGTCCACCCGGACCAGAGCGAGCAAGTGCCCGCGATGATCGAACGTTACAAAACCACCGTAACGTCGCGCGGTGGTTCCGTGCACCGTGTTGAAGATTGGGGCCGTCGTCAGATGGCTTACTCGATCCAGAAACTGGCCAAGGCACACTACATCTGCCTGAACATCGAATGCGACAACGAGACCCTGGTCGAGCTGGAAACCGCATTCAAATTCAATGATGCCGTGCTGCGTCACCTGACCGTCAAGCAGAAGAAAGCGGAAACCGCTCCTTCGCCAATGATGAAGACGGTTCAGCGTGAAGATGCGGCCAAGTCGCATCGCGCAGAAACCCCGGCGCCAGCAGCTGCTCCTGCTCCTGCCGCAGCCTGATTGTTCAAGGAACCGAGCTGAACCAGCTTCAGTTCACCGCCCTCATCGCCGAGCGTGACGCCTTGCGTTACACCCCGGCCGGCATGCCGATCATCAATGCTGTACTCCAGCATCGGTCGCAGCAAGTGGAGGCGGGGATCGCCCGGACCAGCGAGTTCGAGATTGCCGCAGTCGCTGCCGGCGAGATCTCAGGCAGGTTCGACGCGGCGCCGCTGGGCGGCGTATACCGGTTCACCGGTTTTCTGAACAAAAAGACACGCAATAGCAAAAGCCTGGTGTTTCACATCATTGATTTTAGTGCTGTCACAGACAGCTCAATTTAGATACAGGAGCCTCACATGGCATTCGGTAAAAAGTTCGACAAAAACAAGCTCAAGCTGAAAGAAAAGCGCAAGCAACAAAATCCACTGTTCAAGCGCAAGAAGTTCTGCCGCTTCACCGCCGCTGGCGTTGAGCAAGTGGACTACAAAGACGTGGACACCCTGAAAGACTTCGTCCAGGAAAACGGCAAGATCATGCCAGCACGCCTGACCGGCACCAAGGCGCACTACCAGCGTCAAGTGGACACCGCGATCAAGCGCGCCCGTTATCTGGCCCTGCTGCCATACACCGATCTGCACCACGCTTAATTGCGTAGTTTAGACAAGCATCTGGAGAAGAACTATGCAAATCATTCTGTTGGAAAAAGTCGTTAACCTGGGCAACCTGGGTGAAGTCGTTAAAGTCAAAGACGGTTACGCACGTAACTTCCTGATCCCGCAAAAAATGGCCCGCCGCGCTACCGCTGCTGCCGTTGCGGAATTCGAAGTCAAGCGCGCCGAACTGGAAAAAGCCGCTGCCGCCAAATTGGCTGCTGCCCAGGCCCAAGGCGAGAAACTGAACGGCATGACCGTGACCGTTTCGCAAAAAGCCGGTGTTGACGGCCGCCTGTTCGGTTCCGTGACCAACTTCGACATCGCTGAAGCCCTGAGCAAAGCCGGTTTCGCCGTTGAAAAAGCTGCCGTGCGCATGCCAACCGGCCCGCTGAAAACCACCGGCGAATTCCCGGTGAGCGTTGCGCTGCACACCGACGTGGTGGTCGAAGTGACCGTTGCTGTCGTAGGCGAAGCTGCCTAAGACTTGACCGGGCTTCGGCCCGTCGAGTTGTTACTATCTTGGAAAAAGCCGGGTTCGCCCGGCTTTTTTCATGCCAAATTTTTGGTTGCTCGGCCTAAGCAACTGCACTAAGCAGGTATAATTCGCGCCATGAACGCCCCCTCCGATCCGCAAGTCGATTCGCTCCGCGTCCCGCCGCATTCCATCGAAGCAGAACAGTCCGTCATCGGTGGCCTGCTGCGCGATAACGCCGCGTTCGACCGCATCGCCGACATGATGAATCCGGACGATTTCTACCGGTACGATCACCGCATCATCTTCGAACAGATCGTCAAGATGATCAACGCGTCCAAGCCGGCCGACGTGATCACCGTGTTCGAAACGCTGACCCAGCTGGGCAAGGCGGACGACGTGGGCGGCCTGGTGTACCTGAACGCGATGGCGCAAAACACGCCATCGGCTGCCAATATCCGCCGCTACGCCGAGATCGTCCGCGATCGTTCGATCCTGCGCCAGCTGATCACGGTGGCCGACGAGATCTCGGGCCAGGCCTTCAGCCCGCAAGGCAAGGAAGTCAAGCAGATGCTCGACGAGGCCGAATCGAAGATCTTTGCCATTGCCGAGCAGGGCGCCCGCGGCGCCGCCGGCTGGCTGCCGGTGCAGCCGCTGCTCACGCAAGTGGTCGAGCGCATCGACGAACTGTATTCGCGCGACAACCAGTCCGAAATCACGGGGGTGCCGACCGGCTTTATCGACCTCGACCGCATGACCTCGGGCCTGCAGGCAGGCGACCTGGTGATCGTGGCCGGCCGGCCGTCGATGGGTAAAACTGCGTTCTCGGTCAATATCGGCGAAAACGTTGCCATCGACGCCGGCCTGCCGGTGGCGATCTTCTCGATGGAGATGGGCGGCGCCCAGCTGGCCATGCGTATGCTCGGTTCGGTCGGCCAGCTCGACCAGCACCGCCTGCGTACCGGCCGCCTGAACGACGAGGACTGGCCGCGCCTGACCCATGCGATCCAGAAGATGAACGACGCCCAGGTGTTCATCGACGAAACCCCGGCCTTGAATCCGATCGAGATGCGCGCCCGCGCGCGCCGCCTGGCGCGCCAGTGCGGCAAGCTCGGCCTGATCATCGTCGACTACCTGCAACTGATGCAGGGTTCCAAGCAGGGCGACAACCGTACCGCGGAAATTTCCGAGATCTCGCGCTCGCTCAAGGGCCTGGCCAAGGAACTGGGCTGCCCGGTGATCGCGCTGTCGCAGCTGAACCGCTCGCTGGAACAACGCCCCAACAAACGACCCATCATGTCCGACCTGCGCGAATCGGGCGCAATCGAGCAGGATGCGGACGTGATCATTTTCCTGTACCGCGACGAGGTGTACAACCCCGACTCGCCGGACAAGGGAACGGCTGAAATCATTATCGGTAAACAGCGTAACGGCCCGATCGGCTCGGTACGCCTGACCTGGATCGGCCAGTACACCAAGTTTGGCAATTACGTCGGTAACCTGGCCCTGTACCAGGGTGATTAAACCCTGGCTGCACCAGATCGACGCATCCTGACGCCGCGCCCGTACCACGGGCCGGCAATCTGTAGTAATGACGAATTATTGATCGGAGAAACACATGTTTGGACGTTTGATGCCCTCCGAGGGCAAATTTTTTGACCTGTTTAACCAACACGCCGACCTGTGCGTCAAAGGTGCAAAAGAAATGCTGGGCCTGATGTCCAACTTCGACGACCTGGAAAACCGCGTGCACGCGATTGAGAGCATCGAAAAACAGGCCGACAAGATCACCTACCAGACCGTGGACCTGCTGCACAAGACCTTCATCACGCCGATCGATCGCGACGACATCCACAAGCTGATCACGCGCCAGGACGACATCCTCGACCTGCTCGAAGACGCGGCCCAGACCGTCTCGCTGTACGACCTGCACTCGGTGACCCCGGAAGCGCAGCGCCTGGCCGAGCTGGTGCTGGCCTGCACCGAGAAGGTCAAGCAGGCGGTCGGCCTGCTGCACAATATGGACAACTCGCGCGCCATCGTCGCCATCTGCGAAGAGATCGACCGCCTGGAATCGGACGCCGACCACGTGATGCGCGCCGCCATGTCCAAGCTGTTCCGCGACGAACCGGACGTGCGCAACCTGATCAAGATGAAAGCCATCTACGAAATCCTGGAAACCGTGACCGACCGTTGCGAAGATGTGGCCAACATCATCGAAGGCATCATCGTCGAAAACGCGTAACCAACAGAAAAAGAACAACAGATGAATTCCATTCAAATCAGCATCTGGGTGCTGGGCATACTGATCGCCCTGGCACTGGTGTTTGACTTCATGAACGGCTTCCACGACGCCGCCAATGCGATCGCCACGGTGGTCTCCACCGGCGTGCTCAAGCCGCAAACGGCCGTGGCCATGGCCGCCGCCTTCAACTTTATCGCCATCTTCGTGTTCCACCAGCTGACCGTGGCCGCCACGGTGGGCAAGGGTACCATCGACCCCTCGGTGGTGGACCAGTACGTGATATTCGGGGCGCTGGTCGGCGCCATCGTCTGGAACATCGTCACGTGGTACTACGGCATTCCGTCGTCGTCGTCGCACGCGCTGATCGGCGGCCTGGTGGGCGCGGCAGTGGCCAAGAGCGGCACCGGCGCGCTGATCTCGGCCGGCCTGATCAAGATCGTCGTGTTCATCGTGCTGGCGCCCGTGATGGGCTTCATCTTCGGTTCGATCATGATGCTGATCGTGTCGTGGATTTTTGTCCGCTCGACGCCGCGCCGGGTCGATAAATGGTTCCGCCGCCTGCAGCTGCTGTCGGCCGCGTCGTACAGCCTCGGCCACGGCGGCAACGACGCGCAAAAGACCATCGGCATCATCTGGATGCTGCTGATCGCTGCCGGTTATTCGCAGGCCGGCGACGCCCAGCCGCCGCTGTGGGTGATCATTTCGTGCTACACGGCGATCTCGTTCGGCACGCTGTTCGGCGGCTGGCGCATCGTCAAGACCATGGGCCAGAAGATCACCAAGCTCAAACCGGTCGGCGGCTTCTGCGCCGAATCGGGTGGCGCGGTCACGCTGTTCGTGGCCACCGCGCTCGGCGTGCCGGTCTCGACCACCCACACCATCACCGGCGCCATCGTCGGCGTGGGCGCCTCGCAAAAGATGTCGGCCGTGCGCTGGGGCGTGGCCGGCAATATCGTCTGGGCCTGGATCTTCACCATTCCAGCGTCGGCCTTCGTGGCGGCGATCGCCTGGTGGGCCGGCCGTCACCTCCTGTAAATTTGCAAACGGAGAAGGGGAGCGCAAGCTCCCCTTTTTTTATGGCACAAATCATCTATTCACAATTGCTGGACCTGGCGCTGGCGTCCGATGCGGTGAGCGGCGACTGCCGCTGCAACCGCGTCCCGCTGACCGCGTGGCAGGCGCTGCCGATGACGCTGGAGCTGGACCGCTTCGAGGAAGTGGGCACGCTGGTCGATGACCCGTACGACGAACCGACCTTCGCCGAATACCATCCGCACGGCACCCGCTACGACAGCCCCGACGCCCCGATCGCGCCGCGCTACTACCCCTGCAACCTCAGCCAGGTGGCCCGCTGCCGCGACTGCGGCCGCCACTACCTGCGCTACAACGAAGCGGGCGGCTACTTCACCGAACTGCGGATCAGGGCGTTGCAGGCGCGGTTGCTGGTGGATGCCGAACGCCACTAGGGTGCCGGGTCAGATGTGTCGAGCCAATTTTCGATGCGCAGACCAGGATAGGCAGCGAAATCGCGGACGTTGTTCGTCACCAAAATAATTTTTAGCGACAATGCGTGCGCTGCGATCAGTTTGTCGAGCTGATCGCGTTTTCGCTCGCGCGTGGCGTAACGTGCAGGACCATACGCGCTTGCTGCGCGCGCGTCGAAGGGCGCGACCGGGATAGACTTGATCAGATCGTTGAGATGCTTGCGTTGCCGCGCGCGATGCTGGCTGGCTGCGACGCCAAACTCCAGTTCGGCAAATGTGATGGCTGAAATGATGACATCGCCAACCCGGCATGCTGCAAACCGCCGGGCTACCGCAGGAGGCTGGTTTGTCATCAGGTAGATGCAGATGTTGGTGTCCAACATGTAGCGCGACATCAGAGTTTCTCGCGGTCTTCCTGCTCCTGCGGGCCGCGGCCTTCAACCAGAAAATCGGGCGAAAAACGGGCGAATTTTCGGAGCACGCCAGCCAGCGATCGCTGGGCCGGACGGATCCGCAGTTCCTCGCCCACTCTTTCGATTTCCAGGTCGAGATCGGTAGTGCTGTAAGCGAGCTCTGCCGGAATTTCGACCGCCTGCGAATTGCCGGTCTTGAATGCCTTGGTCGCGTGCATGGCGCCTCCTTTATCAACCATGATTTGACCTGGCGCGCGCCGACAAGTTCAGCTCACAACTGCGCCAATTTATCGTACGCCGCCAGCAAAGACTGGTGCAAGGCGCTGCCCTCGAAGTTCGGCCCGAGCGGGTCGAGGCCGAAGAAGCGTTCGGCGCCGTCGAGCAGCGCTTCGGCCAGGGCCAGCGTGGATTCGCCGTACAGCAGGGCCAGCGACTGGCGGTAGTTCTCGGGCTCGTCGAGCTTGAGGATGGTTTCGATGCAGCGGTACACCAGCAGGCGCTGCGCCGGCAAATCGCGGTAGTGGCCGATCCAGTCGCAGCCCGCGAGGATGGCTTCCTCGTCGCCGACCACCAGCGCCAGCAGGGTTTTCAGTTCGCCGATGCGCAGCTGCTTCCACGGCGTGCCGGCCGCCACGGCCAGGCCCAGGATTTGCCACACGGGCCGCTCATCGCTGAAGGTTGACGTCTGCAGCGCGGCCAGCAGCGAGGTGCATTCCTGCACCGAGAGCTGGTGCAGGCGCGCCAGCAGCGGCCGCAGCGCGTTGCCCGCGCTATTGTTTTCCCATGCCAGGTCGTCGATCGGATAGATCTCGGAAAAGCCGGGCACGACGACCCGGCAGACGGACACGCCCTGCTCGTCGAAGTCGGCCACGTAGATGTCATGGCCCTCGGCCTGCAGCGTCTCGACCAGCCACTGCTCGTCGCTGACGGCGCCGGTACTGAAATGCCAGTCCACGAACGGATAATCGTAGGTGTCGCTGAAAAAGTTCCAGCTGACGACGCCGCTCGAGTCGATGAAATGACTCTCCAGGTTCACCACGGAATGAATCTCGGTCATGTCGAAGCCCGGTGGCGGCAGGCCGGCCAGGGCGGCGAGGGGGCGGCCTTGCAGCAGCCCGGTCAGTGCACGCTCGAGGGCGATCTCCATGCGCGGGTGGGCGCCGTAAGCGGACAGCACGCCCTGGTCGCCGCGGTGGACCAGCGTCACGTTCATGACCGGGTATTTGCCGCCCAGCGAAGCATCCTTGACCAGCACCCCGAAGCCGGCTGCGCGCAGCGCCGCGATGCCGGCGCCGAGGCGCGGGAAGCGCGCCAGCACGTCGTCGGGCACGTCGGGCAGGCACAGGCCTTCCGCGATGATGCGCGACTTGATAGCGCGCTCGACGATATCGGTCAGCGCCTGCACGCGCGCTGCGGTCAGCGTCTGGCCGGACGCCACGCCGTTGCTGACGTAGAGGTTGTCGATGATGTTGACCGGGAACCAGGTGGTCGCGCCATCGCGCAGGCGGGTATAGGGCAGGGCGCAGATGCCGCGGGCGGCATGGCCCGAGTTCAGATCGACCAGGGCGCTGGCCGGGATATCGCCGTCCGGGTTGTACAGCGCATGCAGCGCCGGGTTGAGCAGATCCACCGGCCAGGCGTTGCCGGCGCCGGGCACGAACCATTTTTCGCGCACATCGTGGACCACGGGGGCGTTGGCCCGCTCGGCGCCCAGGTGATAGTAGGCCCAGAAATACCGGGTGGCCAGGCGCGCCGCAAATGCGCTGTAGGCGCTGGCGCGTGCGGCCAGCTCGGTGGCGCCTTTGCCGTTGGCAAACAGCAGCGGGCAGTCGCGGTCCTGCACGCGCAGCGACCACACGCCGGGCACCGGATGCTGCAGCGCAGATTCTTCGAGCGTCAGGCCGCGCGCGGCCAGCGTGGCCTGCAGGCGCGTGATGGTGGCGGCGTGGGCAAGGTCGTCGTCGAGGCGGAGGTCTTTAGCCGGAACAGGGAAGTCGGTGGTCATCGGGGGCTCCTGGTAAAGGATGAGGCGGACATCGTTTGCTGCCAGCATACCCAAAGCGTGCGGGCTTTGTCGCCGCGGTCGGCTACAATATGCTGCAACGCGCCATGCGTGTGACTGCCCTTCACATTCCTACCGACTGTTGATTACGCAGGGCTTAAGTGTGGGAGTGCTCCTACGTAAGAATACTCCTTTAGCTGCTTACCGAAACGCGGTCCGACCGGCACAATACCGGCACGTTTCAATCATCAAAGCAGAACATGAAAATCATCGATCAGCGTTACATGGCCGGCGACAACCGCTACTCCACCCAACCTTGCCTGCTCAGCATCCTCGAAGTGGACGAGACCGCTGCCAATGCGGCAGCGATGGCGTCGCTGGACCAGCGCCTGCTGGCGCTGCTGCCCGGCGTGCGCAACCAGGCTGCCATGGTCGGCATGCGCGCCGAGGGCGTGCCGCAAATCGTGCGCGTGGTGCAGCAGGTCGCGATGGAGCTGCGCCGGCTGGCGCTCAATGAAGTCTCGGTCGGTTTCGTCGGCGTGGTGCCGCGCACGCACGGGCGCTACCGCCTGGTGCTGCCGTACGGCGCCAGCGCCCGCGCTGCTGCCGCACCGGCGCTGCGTATCGCCACCCAGATGGTGTCGGCGCTGCGCGCCGGCAAATCGTTCAACCTGCAGGCCGCCGTGGCGCGCCTGCGCGCGCTGGCCGACCGCCGTTCGCTGCCGCGCACCAAGGCTGCACCGATGGCCGCTTAATGCATCAGCATAAGCTCAGTGCATGAGCTGGCTTGACCTCCTCAGTCACGTGCCTGTCACGTGCCCCGTGCACCCACCCGGCTGGCCCCCACCGCGGGGCGCCGCCTGCGCTAGCAGCCTATAGCGCGACCTGCAATCCCTCGTAAGCCAGCGTGACTGTCAGCTGGCCCAGTCGCGGCGCGTGGCGCGCCATCACCTCTGCAAACACCGCTTCCAGCGCGTCGTCGCTGCGGGTCGGTTCGTGGTGGGTGCAGTACAGCGCCCTGGCGCCGCACCGCAGCGCCAGTTCCACCGCCGCGTCGAAGGTGCCATGGCCCCAGCCCCGCTTGGCCGGATATTCCTCGCGCGTGTAGGAACAATCGACGATCAGCGCATCGACACCCGCCACCACGGCGTCGATCGCCCCGCTGCGGGCGTGCATCTGCTGCATCGCTGCCGCATGGCCGGGATGGTCGGCCGGATACGGGTTGTAAAACGGTTCGTGATCGCCGGTAAAGAACAGCGACTTGCCGCAGCAGCTGATGCGGTAGCCGAGGTTGATCACCGGGTGGTTCATGACCACGCCGCAAATCGTTGCGTCGCCCACCGTGACCGGTATGCCGGCGGTCAGCGAGCGGTATTCGATGACGGCGCTCAGCTGCGTTTCGCTGACCGGAAAATAACTGTTTTGCAGCTGCACGTTCATCACGTGCTCGATGCCCTGGCCCGTGTCGGGGTCGGTCGCGCCATGCAGGCGCACGCGGCTGCCGCGCATGAACAGCGGCGTAAAAAACGGCAGGCCGTGGATATGGTCCCAATGGCTGTGGGTGATGAAGATATTGGCCTCGATGTCTGCACCGGTGTCGCCCTTGCGCTGCACCAGCGATTGCGCCAGCGGAAACAGGCCGGTACCGGCGTCGAGGATGAGCAGCGTGTCGTTGTCGGTCCGAACTTCGATGCAGGTCGTGTTACCGCCGTAGCGCGCCGTGCGCGGTCCCGGCGTGGGGATCGAGCCACGCACTCCCCAGAATGTGAATTTCATGCGGTTCCCTGTTGTGCCAGCGATCTGGTGTCGCGTTGTCGTGTCGTCGTGCAGGCCGATGATAGCGGTATTTCCCTGACCGGGGGTAAAAACACAACAGCCGGCGCGCAAGTGGCACGGGCCGGTAATTTGGCGTGTACACGGACTTGCACCGAGGATAAAATTCTTCAATGCAAGAACCTACGCCACCGCAAATCGCCCAACGCCTCGATCTGTTGACCGAACTGAGTGTTGCGCTCGGCAATGCCCACGACACCGACGCGCTGCTCGAGCAGATCCTGCAGGTGGCCATGCGCATGACCCATGCCGACGGCGGCACGCTGTACCTGCCCAGCGACGACCGCCGCGCCCTCGCGTTCCACATCCTGATCAACGAGACGCTGCAGATCCGCCAGGGCGGCCCCGGCGGGGCGCCGGTGCGCATCCCGCCGCTGCCGCTGGTCGATGCGGCCGGTGCGCCCGATCTGTCGGCGGTGGCGGCCTACGCGGCGCACCGGGGCCAGTCGGTCAACGTGGCCGATGTGTACCAGCCGCAGGCGGCCGGTTTCAATTTTTCCGGCATGCGCGATTTCGACCGCGCACACGGGTACCGCTCGCAATCGATCCTGACGGTGCCGATGCGCGACCACGAGGGCGAGCTGGCCGGCGTGCTGCAGCTGGTCAATGCGCGTGCTCCGCAGGGCGGCGCCAGCGCCGACATCATCGCCTTTACCCGGACCGACCAGCGCTTCATCGAGGCGCTGGCGGCGCAGGCTGCGGTGGCGCTCACGCACCAGCGCCTGATCGCGCAGCTGGAGACGCTGCTCGAGTCGCTGGTCAACCTGATCAACATCGGCATCGACGAGAAGTCGCCCTACACGGGCCGCCACTGCCAGTTCGTGCCGGAGCTGACCATGCGCCTGGCCGAAGCGGTGGACGCGACCGACAGCGGCCCGCTGGCCGACTTCCGCATGACCGACGCCGACCGCAAGGAATTGTGGATGGCAGCGCTGCTGCACGACTGCGGCAAGATCACCACGCCGGTCCACGTGGTGGACAAGGCCACCAAGCTGGAAACCATCTTCGACCGCATCGCACTGGTCGATACCCGCTACGAAGTGCTCGAGCGCGATGCCCGTATCGCGGCGCTGGAACGGAAGCTGGCGCTGCTGACCGATGCCGCCGGCAGCGCGGCCCCCGCAGCCGCAGCGAACGGTGACGCCATGGCCGCCATCGATGCGGCACTGGCGGCGCAGCAGCAGGCGCTGCGCGCGGAGCGCGCCTTCCTGCGCACGGCCAACGTGGGCGGCGAAGGCATGGCGCCGGCCGACCAGCAGCGCGTGCGCGCCATCGGCGCGCGGACCTGGACCGATCTCGACGGCGCGGCGCGCACCCTGCTTGACGCCGACGAGGTGCGCAACCTGTCGATCCGGTACGGCACGCTGACCGACGACGAGCGCACGATCGTCAACAACCACATCGCGGTCACCGTGCGCATGCTCGAATCGCTGCCGTGGCCGCGCCACCTGCGCAACGTGCCCGAGTACGCGGGCGGCCATCACGAGCGCATGGACGGCAAAGGCTATCCGCGCGGCCTGACCGGGGCCCAGATGTCGGTGCAGGCGCGGCTGATGGCGATCGCCGATATCTTCGAGGCGCTGACGGCCAGCGACCGTCCCTACAAGAAGGGCAAGATGCTGTCGGAGGCGCTTGCCATCCTCGGCAGGTTCGCGCTGAACGGCCACATCGACCCGCAGCTGTTCGACATCTTCATCCGCAGCAAGGTCTATCTCGCTTTTGCCCAGCAGTACATGGACCCGCGCCAGCTCGACGCCATCGACGAGTCGCGCATTCCCGGTTACGTGCCCTGATGGGCTGGCGCCCGGCACCGCGGTGGTCGCGCCACGCTGCACGGCTGCTGCTGGGCGCGCTGCTGACGCTGGCCGCTGCCGCCGCCAGCATCGGCCTGTTCGGCAGCGACACCATCGGCCGGCTCGACGCCATGCTCGGCGACATGCGCATGCGCGTCGAGACGCCGCAGCTGGACCGGCGCATCGTCATCGTCGATATCGACGAATCCAGCCTGAACCGGATCGGCCGCTTTCCCTGGGGACGCGATGTCCAGGCGCGCCTGGTGACGCAGCTGACCCGTCATTACGGCGTGGCCGTGGTCGGCTTCGATATCGCGTTTCCCGAGCCCGATACCAGTTCCGGCTACGACGTGCTGGCGCGCCTGGCCAGCACCGAACTGGCCGGCGTGCCGGGCCTGCGCCAGCAGTTGCAACGCCTGCAGCCGCAGATGGATTACGACGCCCTGTTCGCGGACGCCATGCGCGGCCAGCCGGTGGTGCTCGGCTACAGCGTGTCGGACCGGCAAAGGAAGGGCGTCCTGCCCGCGCCGGCGTTCACGCTGGCCGACCTGGGCGGCCGCACGGTGACCGCGTTCAGCGCACCGGGCTACGAGGCCAACCTGGCGCGCCTGCAGCAGGCGGCGCGCGGCGCCGGCATCTTCACGGCCTTGACCGACAGCGACGGCGTGCTGCGGTCCTCGACCCTGCTGCAGCGGATCGGCGACGGCTACTATCCGTCGCTGTCGCTGGCCACGGCCAGCGTGTACCTGCAGGCGCACGCGATCGCCCCCGTGTTCGGCCAGGCGGCCGACGCGATGTCGCAGGCCGAGCGCGCCCATGGCGGTATCGACCGCATCGCCGTGTTTACGCCGCGCGAGCAGCGCACCATCCCGGTCGGCGAGGCGCTGACCACCACCATCGTGTTTCGCGGCAGGGGCGGTCCTGACGGCGGCGCCTTCCGCTACGTGTCGGCAGCCGATGTGCTGACCGGGGCGGTGCCGGCCGACGTGCTGCGCGGCGCCATCGTGCTGGTGGGGACCACCGCTGCCGGCTTAAACGATCTCCGCGCGACCCCGGTCAATGCCGAGTTTCCCGGCGTGGAAGTGCACGCCAACCTGATCAAGTCCATCCTCGACGGCCAGTTCACGTCGCGGCCCGATTACGCGCTGGCCATCGAGTTCGGCCAGGTGGTGCTGGTCGGCCTGCTGCTGGGCGCGGCGCTGGCGGTGGCTGCGCCGGCGATGGCCGTGCTGCTGGCCGCCGCCGCGCTGGCCGGCGTGCTGGCGCTGAACTGGTGGCTGTACCACAGCGCCGGCGCGGTGCTCGATTGCGCCGTTCTCCTGCTGCTGATCGTCGCGCTGCTGCTGGCCAACCTGGCCTGGGGCTATGTTTTCGAGGTGAGGAAAGGCCGGGCGCTGGTGTCGCGCTTCGGCCAGTACGTGGCGCCGGAACTGGTGGCGCAGATGGCCGACCATCCCGACCGCTACGACATGGACGGCGAGAGCCGCGCACTGACCGTGCTGTTTGCCGACGTACGCGGCTTTACCGCCATTTCCGAACGGATGGCGCCGCAGGAGCTGCGCGAATACATCAACCTGTACCTGACCGCCATGTCCGAGGATATCCGCGACAGCCACGGCGGCACGCTCGACAAATACATCGGCGACGCCGTGATGGCGTTCTGGGGCGCCCCGGTGGCGTTTGCCGATCACGCCCGGCGGGCCGTGTCCAGCGCCTTGCTGATGCAGCGCAGTGCGGCGCGCCTGAACCGGCAATTCGCGGCGCGCGGCTGGCCGCCGCTGCAGATCGGCATCGGCATCAACAGCGGGCTGATGCATGTGGGCGACATGGGCTCGCGCATCCGCCGCGCATACACGGTGATGGGCGACGCCGTCAACCTGGGCGCGCGGCTGGAAGGCTTGACCAAGGTGTACGGCGTGGGCATCGCCGTGAGCGAGTTCACCCGGGCGCAGGCGCCGCAGTTCGCGTACCGTGAACTGGACCGCGTGCGGGTCAAGGGCAAGACCGCGCCGGTGACGATTTTCGAGCCGCGCGGCCTGCTCGGCGACGCCGATGCGGCGGAGCACGCCTTGTTGGCCAACTGGTCGCGCGTGCTGGACTTGCTGCGCAGCCGCGACTGGGATGGCGCCGAGGCGCTGCTGCGGGCCTTGCCCGATGACGGGCTGCGCCGGCTGTATACGGCGCGGCTGCGCGGCTACCGCCAGTCGCCGCCCCCGGCGGACTGGGACGGTGTGACCAATTTCGACACGAAATAGCCACTGGTAGTAAAGAAATTTCTGACTGGAAAGAAAAAACGGTCTAAAATTTGCCAGTCATTCCATGATGGCCCGGTAACGCCGCCGCGGGCCAGCCAACCACAGAAATCTCACTCATGAACCATCGTCTGGTGCACCTGCTGGCAGGTTCGGCGCTGCTGCTGGGCGCGTCTTACGCCAGCGCACTGCCCCAGGAAACCCTCGCTGCAGAACCGGCCGCCGCCGTGGCCGACACGCCCCGTTTCACGATCGCCCGCTACCAGGTCAGCGGCGACACCTTGCTCGGCCCCGCGCTGGTGCAGGCGCTGGTGGCGCCGTTTACGGGCCCGCAGCGCGATTTCGGCACCATCCAGCAAGCGGTCGAGGCATTGGAAGACGCCTACCGCGCGCGCGGCTACACGCTGGTGCAGGTCATGCTGCCCGAGCAGGAACTCGACCAGGGCGCCGTGCGCCTGAACGTGCTGGAGATGCCGGTGGGCCGGATCGTCATTTCCGGCCAGCGCTACGTCGATGACGCCAATGTGCGGCGCGCGCTGCCGGCCCTGGTGGCAGGGCAGACGCCGAATATGGCAGAGCTGGGCCGCAGCCTGAAGCTGGCCAATGAAAACCCGGCCCGCAAGCTGGAAGTCAAGCTGGCCAATGGCGCCACCGATGCCACCGATGGCACCGATGGCACCGATGCCACCCTCGACGCCGCCGTCACGGTGGTGGACGAGAACCCGTGGAAAGCCACGCTCAACCTCGACAACACCGGCAGCGACGCGTCCGGCAAGACGCACGCCGGCGTGGTGCTGCAGCACGCCAACCTGTGGGGCCGCGACCACGTGGCCAGCCTGCAATACACCACGTCGCTCGAACATGGCAGCCAGATCGGCGTGTACGGCGCCGGCTACCACGTGCCGCTGTATGCGCTCGGCGACGCGCTGGACTTTTTCGCCAGCTACTCGAACGTCGATTCGGGCACGGTATCGGCCGGCATCGTCGATCTGGCCGTCAGCGGACGCGGCCTCACTGCCGGCGCGCGCTACAACCAGAACTTCGGCAAACGCGACAACTACGAGCCCAAGCTGGTCTATGGGGTCGACTTCAAGGCCTACCGCAACAGCCTGCAGTATGTCGGTACCGAACTCGGCACCGACGTGACCGTGCACCCGCTCAGCATCGCCTACCTCGGCGCCTGGAGCCTGCCCGGCGGCGAGGCCAACCTGGGCCTGACCCTGGCGCGCAATCTGCCCGGCGGCGAGCATGGCCGCCAGCGCGACTTCAGCATGGCGCGCGCGGGCGCCAAGGCCGACTACAGCACCGTGCGCCTCAGCGCCAGCCTGGGCCAGGTACTGGGCGGCGACTGGCAGGGACGGGCGCTGTTCAACGGCCAGTACACGCCCGACGCGCTGGTGCCCGGCGAGCAATTCGGCGTCGGCGGCGCAGCGTCGGTGCGCGGGTTCCTCGAACGCGAAGTGGCCAGCGACAGCGGCGCCAACCTGAACCTGGAACTGTACACGCCGAGCTGGTGCGGTACCGGCCGCTACCAGTGCCGCGCGCTGGCCTTCTACGACACGGGCTGGGTGCGCCGCAACCACGTGCTGCCCGGTGAAGTCGCCAGCACGGCGATCGGTTCGGCCGGCCTCGGCGTGCGCATGCTGCTCGACCGTTACATCAACGCCCAGCTCGATGTTGCCCACGTGGTCAACCCCGGCCACACCGGGCGCCGCGACGCCAACCGCCTGCATTTCCGGGTGGCGTTGTCGTATTAATGTACCGCAGGTACCGCGCTTCAAGGATAACCATGATGAATCAAGCCCAACTGTTGCACACCGCGCCCGCCCGTGGCCCCGGCGGTTCCGCCGGCCCCGCGCCGGTGTCGCTGCGCCGCACCACGCTGGCTGCGCTGATCGCCGCCTGCTTCCACGCCGCGCATGCCGGCCCGGTCGCGCCGCAGGTGGTGCACGGCCAGGCCACGTTCAACCAGCAGGGCAATCTGTTCACCATCACCAATACCCCGAACACCATCATCAACTGGCAGAGCTTTTCGGTCGCGGCGGGCGAGGTCGCGCGGTTCGTCCAGCAAGGCGCGGACAGCAGCGTGTTGAACCGCATCACCGGTCAGGATCCCAGCAAGATCCTCGGTGCGCTGCAGTCGAACGGCAAGGTGTTCCTGATCAATCCGAACGGCGTGCTGTTCGGGCGCGATGCCCGCGTCGACGTGGCGGGGCTGGTGGCGTCGAGCCTGGCGCTGTCGAACCAGGATTTCCTGGCCGGCAAACTGCGCTTCAAGGCCGGCGAGCAGGCCGGCGCCGTGATCAACCGGGGCGCGCTCACCGCCGGCAGCGGCGGCCAGATCCTGCTGATCGCGCCGAGCGTGGAGAACAGCGGCATCATCACGGCGCCCAACGGCGACGTGCTGCTGGCGGCCGGCCACAGCGTGCAGCTGGCGGACGCCGCCAACCCGGACTTGCGCGTGGTGCTGTCGGCGCCGGGCGACCAGGCCCTCAACATCGGCCAGGTGGTGGCGCAAGGCGGGCGCATCGGCATGGCTGGCGCCTTGCTCAACCAGCGCGGCGTGCTCAACGCCAATAGCGCGGTGATCGGCGAGGGCGGCAAGATCGTGCTGAAAGCCAGCGGCAAGGCACTGCTGGAAGGCGGTAGCGTCACCAGCGCCACCGCTGCGGCCGGCAAGGGCGGCGCGGTCATGGTGCTGGGCGAGCAGGTCGGCATGCAGGGCGATGCCAGGGTGGAAGCCAGCGGCGCCACCGGCGGCGGCACGGTGCTGCTCGGCGGCGATTACCAGGGCAGGAATCCCGAGGTCGCCCATGCGCGCCAGGTCGCGGTCGGCAAGGACGCCACGATCGCCGCCGATGCCATCGAGCGCGGCGACGGCGGCACCGTGGTGGTGTGGGGCGACCAGACCGCGCGCGTCGCCGGCGCCATTTCGGCGCGGGGCGGTGCGGCATCGGGCAACGGCGGCGTGGTGGAAACCTCGGGCCATTATCTGGCCGTGGACGGCATCCGTGTCGATACCGGCGCTGCGCGCGGCCGGCGCGGCACCTGGCTGCTCGATCCCGAGGATATCGATGTCGTGGCCGGCACCGGCGGCGACCTGTCCAACGTCGACCAGTTTGCCGATGCGCCGGCCAGCGCCGTCATCGGCGCCGGCACGATTGCCAGCGCCGGCAGCAACGTGGTGCTGCAGGCCACGCACCGCATCAACATCAACAGCGCCATTGCCATGGTCAACGATGGCGTGGGCTTGAGCGCCACCGCGGGCGAAGCGATCAATGTCAATGCACCGGTCACCACCCGGGGCGGCGCGGTCACTTTGTCCGCCAACGACGCCAGCGGTGGCGGCGCGTATGGCCTGACCGGCAACCTGATCCTGCTGGCCCCGATCAGCACCAACAACGGCAACGCGGTGCTCTCGGCCGCCAGCATCATCGGCACGGGCGCGATCAATGTCGGCAGCGGCAACCTGCGCCTGAGCAGCAACCTGACCGGTGGCGGCATCCTGCTCAACGGCAGCGGCGACCAGCTGCTGGGCAGCGGCGCGTCCGGGCAGACCGTGCTGCTGCAGGCCGATAACATGAGCTTTACCGGCAACCTCAATTTCGGCGGCGCGGGCGCGGGCGCCACGCTGACGTTCAAGCCGCTGACGGCGGGACGCCAGATCGATCTCGGCAACAAACCGTTCGCCGTGCTGGGGCTGACCAGCGCCGAGTTGAACCGCGTGGCGGCAAACACCGTCATTCTCGGCGACAGCGCTGCGGGCGACCTCACCATCAGTGCGCCGGTGAACCTGGCCAGCCAGCAGTCGGCAGGCGGCATCCGCAACCTGAGCCTGGCAACGGGCGGCGCCGTGACCGCCGCCAACAAGCTGTCCCTGCGGCGCGACGACAGCACGCTGGCAGTGACGGCCGGCGGCGGTCTGACGGTCGCCAGCGGCGGCGGGCTCGCGGCCGGCACGTCGGTCAGCCTGGCGGCCGACCAGATGCGCCTGGGCGGCGCCGCCCAGTCGATCGCCGCCGGCAGCGGCACGGTCAGCCTGAACCGCCGCAGCAGCGGCGGCAATATCGCCATCGGCAGCGCCGCAGCCGACAGCGCCGACACGCTGGGCCTGAGCGACAGCGAACTGAAATCGGTTAGTGCACCGGCCATCGCGATCGGCAGCGCCGACCTGACCGGGACGCTGACGCTGCAGGGTGCACTCAACCTCGGCACGTCGGCCGGGTTGAACCTGCTGGCACTGCGCACCGGCGGCAACATCAACCTGAACGGCGACCTGGCCGTGCCGAACGATGTGACCCTGGCAGCCGGCGGCTACGGGTCGGACCGTACCGTGACCGCCAGCGGCGGCGTCACGGTCGGCGGCGCTTTCGTGCTCGACGGCGGCAACTGGGTGCAGAACAGCGCCAGTCTGCCCCTATTCAGCGCCGGCAGCTTCAGCATCAATCAGGGCAGCTTCTTGCGCGTCAAGGGCGGCACCGGCGACGCGGCAACGCCGTACCAGCTTGCCGACGTGTACGGCCTGCAAGGCATGGGCACCCAGCGCTACGATAAAAACATGGTGCTGGTGGCCGATATCGACGCCAGCGGCACGGCCAACTGGCAGCGGGGCGCGGGCCGCACCGGCTTCGCACCGCTGTTTACCGGCGACGACCATGCTTACGCCGGCGTGTTCGATGGCGGCCATCACCGCATCAGCGGCCTGACCATCGATGGCGGCGTCAACCCGCCGTACTTCGGCAGCGGCCTGTTCGCCCGGATCTCGGGCGCGACTGTGCGCGACCTGGCGATGGTCGGCGGCAGCGTTGTCGGCGGCAACAATGTCGGCGCGCTGGTGGGCACCAACAGCGGCGGCACGCTCAGCAATGTCAGCAGCAGCATGGCGGTGAGCGGCGCCAGCAATGTCGGCGGCCTGGTGGGGTTCAACAGCGGCACGCTCGGCAATGCCAGCGCCAGCGGCAGCGTGACCGGCCTGGCCTCGGGCGTGGGCACGTCGGCCATCGGCGGCCTGGTCGGCAACAACGACAGCGCCGGCAGCATCAGCGTGGCGCGCGCTACCGGCGCCATCGCTGCACCGGGCCAGCAGGTAGGCGGCCTGGTCGGCAATAACGACGGCGCCATCGAGCAGGCCTACGCCACCGGCGCCGTGAGCGGCGCCGCCAGTGTGGGCGGCCTGGTCGGGCGCAACGGCGGCACCGTTGCCGACGCCTACGCCAGCGGCGTGGTCGGCCTGGCCAGCTCCCTCGACAGCATCGCGCGCAGCAATGCCGGCGGCGTGATCGGCTGGACCACTGCGGGCAGCAGCGCGACCCGGCTGTATTTTTCCGGCACGGTGACGGGCAGCGGTTTTGCTGCCGGCACCGTGGGCGCCGTGGTCGGGCGCGCCGATGCCGGCGCAGCCGTGGGACCGGCATATTTCGACAACAGCACGGCCGGCACCGTGGCCGACCAGGGCGGCGCCACCGGGCGCAGTGCGGCCGACATGCTGAAGCAGGACAGCTACCGCGGCTTCAGCTTCGGCGCGGATCCGGTCTGGCGCATCTACGACGGCCATACCACGCCGTTGCTGAAAGCTTTCCTGACCCCGCTGCAGGTGACGGCAAGCGGTGCGACCAGCAAGGTCTACGATGGCCAGGTGGCCGGCGTCGGCCCGCTCAGCTATGCCGGCCTGCTCGATGGCGACCTGGCCGCCGATGGCGTGGCCAGCTACGGCGCGGCGCGCAATGTCGGCACCTACGCACTGGGCGGGCTTTGGTCCACCCGGTACGATATCAGCTACGCCGGCGCCACCAGCCTGTCGATCACGCCGCGCGCCCTTGCGGTGACGGTGGCCGGCAGCAAGGTGTACGACGGCCAGCTCGGCTTTTCCCAGGCCACGTTCAGCCTGACCAATGCCGTCGCCGGCGACAGCGTCGGCGCGGCCGGCACCGCGCAATTCGCCGACAAGAATGCCGGCGCCGGCAAACCGGTCACGGTCAGCGGCCTGACCCTGACCGGCGCCGACCGCGGCAACTACAGCGTGGCGCCTACCGCCAGCGGCACTGCCGACATCGCGCGCGCCACGCTGGGGCTGGGCACGGTCAGCGCCGCCGGCAAGGTCTATGACGGCAACACCAGCGCCAGCGTCAGCGCCGGCCTCGATGGCGTGATCGGCGGCGACCAGGTCCAGCTGTCGGGGCTTGCCGCCAGCTTCAGCGACAAGAACGCGGGCGCCGCCAAGCGCGTCCGCTACAGCGTGGCCGGCAGCAGTCTCACCGGCAGCGATGCGGGCAACTACGTGCTCGACGCCGCCGATGGCGTCACCAGCGCTGCCATCACCGCGCGCGTGCTCACGCTAGTCTATACCGGCGTCGACAAGACCTACGATGGCAGCACTGCCGCCACGCTGATCATCGCCGACGACCGCATCGCCGGCGACGTGCTGACCGCCACCGCCAGCGCTGCCTTCCTCGACAAGAATGCCGGCAGCGGCAAGACGGTCATCGTCAGCAATGCCGGCGTGTCCGGCAGCGATGCGGCCAACTACACCGTGGCCACCGGCACCGGCGTGACGACCGCCAGCATCGCCCGCGCCGCGCTGACCTTGAACAGTATCAGCGCCGGCGACAAGGTCTACGACGGCACCCTGGCAGCCAGCGTCAGCGGCACCGTGAGCGGTGTGATCGGCCAGGATGCGGTGAGCCTGACCGGCGCCAGCGGCGTCTTTGCCGACCGCAACGCCGGCACCGGCAAGACCGTGCAGGTCAGCGGCTTCCAGCTGACCGGCAGCGACGCCGGCAATTACAGCTTGACGTCCACCGGCGGCCTGACGCAGGCCAGCATCGCGCAACGCGCGCTGGCCACCTGGACCGGCGCCAGCGGCGGCCTGTGGAGCGACCCCGCCAACTGGGAAGGCGGCGTGGCCCCAAGTGGCAACAACGTGCTGGCCGCCGACATGGCTGCCGCCACCGGCAACGTGCTGTACACCGCCGCAGCCGGCGATACCGTGCTGAACAGTTTTACTTCGCGCGGCGGCCTGAGCCTGAGCGGCGGCAGCCTGGCGGTCAACGGCGCGTTCGGCGCTGCCAGCTATGCGCAGAGCGGCGGCAGCCTGCTGGTGAGCGGGCCCTTCAACGTGACCAGCTATGGCCAGAGCGGCGGCCGCCTGCAGGTGAACGGCGCCTTCAGCGCTGCCAACCACGCCCAGCGCGGCGGCAGCCTGCAGGTGAGCGGACCCTTCAACGTGGCCAGCTATGTCCAGAGCGGCGGCAGCCTGCTGGTGAACGGCGCCTTCAGCGCTGCCGACCATGCCCAGCGCGGCGGCAGCCTGCAGGTGGGCGGCCCCTTCAACGTGGCCAGCTATGCCCAGAGCGATGGCAGCCTGCAGGTGGGCGGTCCATTCACCGTTGCCAGCTATGCCCAGAGCGATGGCAGCCTGCAGGTGGGTGGCGCCTTCAACGTTACCAGCTATGCCCAGAGCGATGGCAGCCTGCAGGTGAGCGGCGCCTTCAACGCTGCCAGCTATGGCCAGAGCGGCGGCAGCCTCGTGGTCGATGGCCTGTTCAGCGCCGCCAGCTATGTGCAGAACGGCGGCCTGCTCGGCGGCGCCGGCAATGTCGCCATCGGCAGCAGCTTCAGCCAGACGGGCGGCGCCATCAACATCGGCGGCAACCTGACCATCAGCCAGGCGGCAGGCGACCTGCGTTTTGCCGCGCTGACAGCCGATACGATCAGCCTGACTGCCAGCACGGGCGCCATCGGCCAGAGCGGCGCCGTCGTGGCCCGCAGCCTGGTCACGCAATCGCAGGACGGCACGCTGCTCGATGACGCCGGCAACCGTCTTCAACACTTCAGTGCCAGCAACAGCGGCAGCGGCGGCATCGCCTTGCGCGCCACCAGCGCGCCCGACGTGCTGGTGCTGGGCAGCCTGGCGACCGGCGCCGGCGATGTCCGCATCGAGAGCACGGGCGGCATCGACAGCCACGCCATCGCCACCCGTGGCGGCAACGTGACCCTGGTCGCGCACAGCCCGGTCAACGTGCTGGGCGCCATCGACGCCAACGATGTGACCATCGATGCCAGCACCGACGTGCGCTTCGGCGATGGCGCGCGCGTCAACGCGGCGCGCACGGTGGCGGTGACTGCCGGCGCCGGCGTCACGTTTGCCGGTGCCGCCACCGTCGATACGCAGGCGGCAGGCAGCATCGCCGTGCTGGCGCAAAACGGCGACCTGACCGCCGACGACACCGTGCGCATCAACAGCCGCGGCGCGCCGCTGTCCCTGCTGGCGCCCAACGGCAAGGTGCTGGTGCCGGCCCCGGTGATCGTTGCTGCACCGGTCACGCCGCCGGTGACGACGCCGGTGAGTCCGCCGGTAACTCCGCCGGTGAGCCCGCCCGCCACCGTGCCGGTGGTGCCGGCCGCGCTGGCCGGCAGCGCCGTGACGGCGCTCACCAGCACCTATCACCCGCTCAACCAGCTCAGCACGCCCAACGATGTCAGCAGCCCGCTCCTGGCCGGCACGACATCGGACGCCTCGACGAAAGCACCAGATGACGCCACGCACGGTATCAAGAAAAACTACTGCAACTAGGTCGCTGCTGGCGGCCGCCCTGTGCTGGCTGGCGCTGGCAGGSGCCAGCTTGCCGGCGCTGGCCCAGGTGGCCGGCACGGTCACCCAGCTGAGCGGTCCGATGATGGCCAGGAAGGCCGACGGCAAGGTCAGGATCCTGGCGCTCAGATCGGAGGTGGAGTCCGGCGACACGCTGATCACCGAAAAGAACACCTATGCGCTGGTGAAATTCATCGACAACAGCGAGGTCACGCTGAAACCGGCCACCACGTTCGTGGTGGAGCAGTTTGCCTACGAGGCCGGCCAGCCCGACAACGACCGCGCCAGTTTCAACCTGGTCAAGGGCGGACTGCGTTCGCTGTCCGGCCTGCTGGGCAAGCGTAACAAGGAAAAGTTCAGCCTGAAAACGCCGGTCGCCACCATCGGCATCCGCGGCACGTATTTCACTGCCGAATACCTGGGCGCCGGCGGCATCGATGTCCCGGTGGCCGGCAGGCCGGCCGCGCCAGCGCTGGCGCCGGGCCTGTACACCTCGGTCACCACCGGGCAAATCGTGGTCAGCAACGCGGGCGGCACGCTGGCAGTCGCCGCCGGCCAGTTCGGCTACACGCAGGCTGCCGGCACGCCGCCGGTGCTGGTGCCGAACGGTTCCGGTCTGCCGTTTACGCCGCCTGCCAGGTTCGGCGGCAGCACGGCGGACTCGCCCGCAGCCCCGGCAGACAAGGCGGCCGGTCCCGACTGCGTGGTGCGCTGAGCGCCCGTTCGCGGCAGGCACGCGCCGGTCGATGCGGTAGGCGCTACAATGCGCTTGACCTTCCCACGATTGGATAGCCGATCCTGGAGGCATACAATATCGCTACAGGAACCGTACCATGCAACAGAGCGCGCCTTACACCTTGTCGTTCGGCATAGACGGCATGAGCTGCGCCGCGTGCGCCGGCCGGGTCGAGCGGGCGCTGGCCGGCGTGCCCGGCGTGACCGGCGCCAGCATCAACCTGGCCACTGACACCGCGCGCGTCACCAGCGCCGCGCCACTGGCCATCGCAGGGCTGCAGCAGGCCGTGGAAAAGGCCGGGTTTGCGCTGGCCACCTCCGAGATCGACCTCGGCATCGAGGGCATGACGTGCGCCTCGTGCGTGGGACGCGTCGAAAAGGCGCTGCGCAAGGTGCCCGGCGTGCACGCCGCCAGCGTCAACCTGGCCACCGACAGCGCGCGCGTCAAGGTCAGCGGCGTGGAGGCGGCGACCCTGATCGCCGCCCTCGATGCGGCCGGCTATCGCGCCGCCGTGGCCCACGACGACAGCGCCGCCAACAGCGTCGCGGCACTTGCCGCAGCCGGGCCGGCGCCTGCGGGCGATGGCTGGAAGGTGGTGCTGGCTGCGGTCCTGTCGCTGCCGCTGCTGTTGCCGATGTTGCTGCCGATGCTGCTGCCGCCGACGGCGTCGCACTGGGCGCTGCCGGGCATGCTGCAGTGGGCGCTGGCGACGCCGGTCCAGTTCCTGCTCGGCTGGCGCTTTTACCGCGCCGGCTGGAAGGCGGTGCGCGCCGGAGCCGGCAATATGGACCTGCTGGTGGCGCTCGGCACCAGCGCCGCCTACGGCCTGAGCGTGTACCTGCTGCTGTTCAGCCGTGACGCCACGGCCCATTTGTATTTCGAAGCCTCGGCGGTCGTGATCACGCTGGTGTTGCTCGGCAAATGGCTGGAATCGCGCGCCAAGCGCCAGACCGCCGCGGCCATCCGCGCCTTGCAGGTGTTGCGTCCCGAGTCTGCCTTGGTGCGGCGCGACGGCCGCGACCACGCGGTGCCGGTCGCCCAGGTGCGCGTGGGCGACCTGGTGGTGGTGCGTCCCGGCGCCACGGTGCCGGTGGACGGCGTCGTGCTCGAGGGCGCCAGCGATGTCGATGAAGCGCTGCTGACCGGCGAGAGCCTGCCCGTGAGCAAACATCCGGGGCACCAGGTGACGGGCGGCGCCGTGAACGGCGCCGGTGTGCTGCTGGTGCGCACCAGCGCGGTCGGCGCCGAGACCACCCTGGCGCGCCTGATCCGGCTGGTGGAAGACGCGCAGGCGGCCAAGGCGCCGATCCAGCACCTGGTGGACAAGGTCAGCGCCGTCTTCGTGCCGGTGGTGCTGGGGCTGGCGCTGCTGACCTTGCTGGGCTGGTGGTGGGCCGGCGGCGACCTCGAACGGGCCATCATCAACGCGGTGGCGGTGCTGGTGATCGCCTGCCCATGTGCGCTGGGCCTGGCCACGCCGGCCGCCATCATGGCCGGCACCGGCGTCGCGGCCCGCTACGGCATCCTGATCAAGGACGCCGAAGCGCTGGAAACGGCGCACGCGGTCAGCACGGTCGTGTTCGATAAAACCGGGACCTTGACGGTCGGAAAACCCTCGCTGGCGGCCACACACGCCCGTGGCGTCGATGAACAGCGGCTGCTGCAGCTGGCTGCCGCCGTGCAGGCCGGCAGCGAGCACAGTCTGGCCAGGGCCATACTTTCGGCGGCATCCGCCCGCGCGCTGGCGCCGCTGACCGCCAGCGCCGTGCAAGCCCTGCCGGGCAGGGGATTGACGGCCCACGTGGACGGGCTGGCGCTGACCCTGGGCAGCACGCGCCTGATGGCCGAAGAGGGCGTCGATCTGGCGCCGTTGCAGGCCCGGGCCGAGGCGCTGGAGGCGGCCGGCAACACGGTCTCGTGGCTGGCCTGCGGACCGCAGTTGCTGGGCCTGTTTGCCTTCAGCGACCCGGTCAAGCCCGGCGCGCAGGCGGCCATCGCGCGGCTGCATGCACAGGGCATCGCCACCGTGATGCTGACCGGCGACAACCAGGGCAGCGCGCAGCGCGTCGCGACTGTGCTGGGCATCGGCACGGTGGCCGCCAGCCTGCTGCCGGCCGACAAGGTCGCCCGCATCGTGGCGCTGAAAGCGGCCGGCGCCACGGTCGCCATGGTCGGCGACGGCATCAATGATGCGCCGGCGCTGGCGGCAGCCGATGTCGGCATCGCCATGGCCACCGGCACCGACGTGGCGATGCAGGCGGCCGGCATCACCCTTATGCGCGGCGACCCGGCGCTGGTGGCGGACGCCATCGACATTTCGCGTCGCAGCTACAACAAGATACGCCAGAACCTGTTCTGGGCGTTCATCTACAACCTGGTCGGGCTGCCGCTGGCGATGTTGGGCCTGCTCAATCCGGTGGTAGCCGGCGCCGCCATGGCGCTCAGCTCGGTGAGCGTGATCAGCAACGCGCTGCTGCTGCGCCGCTGGCAGCCGCGTACCGATACCGGGAGCGCCGCATGAATATCGGGCAAGCCGCCAAGGCATCGGGCATCAGCGCCAAGATGATCCGCTACTACGAAAGCATTGCGCTGATCCCGCCCGGTCGGCGGTCCGACGCCGGCTACCGGATCTACAGCGACGCAGACCTGCATACGCTGCGCTTCGTCAGGCGCGCCAGGTCGCTCGGTTTTTCACTGGGACAAATCGGCGACCTGCTGTCGCTGTGGCAGAACAAGGCGCGCGCCAGCGCGGACGTCAAGGCCATCGCCATGGACCACGTGGCCGACCTCGACCGGCGCATCGCCGAACTGACCGACATGCGCGACACGCTGCATACGTTGGCCAGCTGCTGCCAGGGCAACGACCGCCCCGACTGTCCTATCCTGCACAGCCTGGGCGATGTGGTGTAAGTGATGGTTATGCTGGGTCGGCTACCGGAAAGCCGGCGTCGGCAATGGCCGCCTTGAGCGGCGCCAGCCCCGCTGCGCTGTCGATGCGCACGGTCTTGCTGGCCAGATCGACTTCTACCTTGGCTGTCGCATCGACCGACTGCACCGCGCGCGTGACCGCGCTGACGCAATGACCGCAGCTCATCTCTTCGACACGTAACTGATACATGGTGTGCTCCTGACAGTTGGGAAAACCATACTGTAAGGCTTACAGCGGGGGGAAGGTCAAGCGCCCGGTGGCGATCAGCCCAGGGGCGGATCGTCGAGCCGGGCCAGGTCGAGGCTGACCAGGGCCCAGATGCCGTCGGCGTAATCGGGTTCGCGCGCCAGGTATTCGACTTGCGACGCTTTGAGCTCGAACGCCTTGCCCCGTTCCACCAGCTGGCCGACGTGGTTGTAGATGGCCCTGGTGGCGTTGCTGAGGGCGCGGTCCACGGTTTCGCCGCTGGTGGTGCAGCCGGGAATATCGGGCACGGTCACGCCATACCTGCTGCCGCCGTGCTTTTGGATCAGAATTGGAATGTCCATCGTGTCACCTCGGGCGGGTGCAAATTCGGAAGTACCAGCAGCCTGGAGGTCTCAGTGTCGTACAGCTACGGCCGCGTTTCAAGCATTTTCGTCATGGCGTTGAGAAGGGAATTTTTAAGAAGTAACAAAAATTTCCCGTAGTAATTGCCGTTGAGGGATGGTGAGATAAAAAAAAGCCCCGCCGGCAGTGCTGCCGGCGGGGCCTTCGGGGGCAGGCGACTGCGTTACAGCACGTCGCTGGCGTGGTCGGCCAGGCGCGAGCGTTCGCCGCGTGCCAGCGTTACGTGACCGCTGTGCGACCAGCCCTTGAAGCGGTCGACCACGTAGGTCAGGCCGCTCGAACCTTCGGTCAGGTAAGGCGTGTCGATCTGGGCAATGTTGCCCAGGCACAGGATCTTGGTGCCGGGACCGGCGCGCGTGACCAGCGTCTTCATCTGCTTGGGCGTCAGGTTCTGCGCTTCGTCGATGATCAGGAACTTGTTGACGAAGGTGCGGCCGCGCATGAAGTTGAGCGACTTGATCTTGATGCGCGAACGGATCAGGTCCTGCGTGGCTGCGCGACCCCATTCGCCGCCGTCCGAATCGGACTTGTTGAGCACTTCGAGGTTGTCGTCGAAGGCGCCCATCCACGGCGACATCTTTTCTTCCTCGGTGCCGGGCAGGAAACCGATGTCTTCACCGACCGGCACCGTCACGCGGGTGACGATGATTTCGTTGTAGAGCTTGGTTTCCAGCACTTGCGCCAGGCCGGCAGCCAGCGCCAGCAGGGTCTTGCCGGTACCGGCCTGGCCCAGCAGGGTGACGAAGTCGCACTCCGGATTCATCAGCAGGTTCAGGGCGAAGTTCTGCTCGCGGTTGCGCGCGGTCACGCCCCACACATTGTTCTTGTTGTGGCTGAAGTCGCGCAGCGTCTGCAGCACGGCAGTCTTGCCGTTGAGCTGCTTGACCTGGCCGTAGAACGGCGCCTCGCCATTTTGCGGCTCCAGGAACACGAACTGGTTGACCAGCAACGACGGCACGAACGGGCCGGTCACGCGGTAGAACGTGGCGCTCTGGCCGTTCTTGTTCTCCTGCCACGACTCGAGTTCCTTGCCGTGCTTGTTCCAGAAATCGTTCGGCAGCTGCACGATGCCCGAGTACAGCAGGTCGGTGTCCTCCAGCACGTGGTCGTTGAAGTAATCTTCGGCCGGCAGCCCCAGCGCGCGCGCCTTGATGCGCATGTTAATGTCTTTCGACACCAGCACGATGGCGCGGCCGGGCTGGTCAGCTTCGAGCGAACGCACCACGGCCAGGATCTGGTTGTCGGCCTTGCCGACCGGCAGACCGAGCGGCAGGTCGGCGTTCTGCATGCGGGTCTGGAAGTACAGGCGGCCCTTGGCGTCCTTGTTGCCGAGCTTGGACAATGGAATGCCCAGCTCGATGGCGTCGTCGTCGGTGTTCGACACCAGCGCGTCGAGCGTGCGCGAGACCTGGCGGGCGTTGCGCGCCACTTCGGTCATGCCCTTCTTGTGGTTGTCGAGCTCTTCGAGCGTCATCATCGGCAGGTACACATCGTGTTCCTCGAAGCGGAACAGCGACGTCGGATCGTGCATCAGCACATTGGTGTCGAGCACGAACAGCTTGCTGGTGCCGGCCTGGTCCGCGTTGCGGCTGGTGGACGACTTGATGCCGGCATCGCCGGGCCTGGGCTTGGCCGGACGCGGCGCTTCGGCCGTGATCGGCGTGACCTTGGCGCGCGACGGCGCAGCCTTGGTCTTGGCGGCTGGCTTGGCTGGCGCTGCCGGCGTATCTGGCGCGGTCACCGGGGCCAGCTTGGCGACCGGCGCCGGGGTGGCTGCCGGCGCTGCCTCGGCAGCCGCTTTCAGCACGGCCGGTGCAGCCTTGAGCACGGCGGCGACCGCTTTCGACTTGCCGGTTTTGGCCGGCGCCTTGGCAACGGGCGCTGCGGCAACTGCCGGCGCGGGAGCGGCTTGGATCACAGGCGCCGCTTTCTTCGGCGCTGCAGCAGGAACGGGTTCGACTTCCACGACCGCCGCCGCGGCTGCCGCGATGGCGGACACTGGGCGCTGGGCAGTGGCTTGGGGGTATTCTTTGGTCGGCAATATGGTTGCCGGCTTGCTTGGTAATTTTGGCAGTGGCATCAGGATCTCAATCGAAAAATATCTGGAGGAATCCGCCCATAGGCGCAGCGCGCTTGCCCGCGCTGACGCGGCAAACGTTGGGACCGGATGGGGTGGATGCTGGGTAAGACAGGTAACAAGACTGCCGATGGGCATACATCTGGCCCGGTGGTAGGACTGCGCGGTGGCCGGGGGGCCACCAGTGAGAGGTGGTTGGTTGACAGTGTAGACTCAAGATCGGTGGATGGTACGACAACGGTTAAGCGGCTCCGCTGCGCGACTGAACCATCAGGCCTGACGCGCGACGAATTCCAGCACTTCATCAACGTGACCAGCAACCTTCACGCCACGCCATTCTTTCACCAATTGGCCGCCAGCGTCAATCACAAACGTACTGCGCTCGATGCCGCGTACGGTCTTGCCATACATTTGCTTCATCTTCATGACACCGAACTGTTCGCACAGCGTTTCCTCGGGATCGGAGATCAGCTCGAAAGGCAGGCCCAGCTTGGATTTGAAGCTCTCGTGCGAGCGCAGCGAATCGCGGCTGACACCATAGATCTCGGCGCCGGCCGCCTGGAACTGTTCGTGCAGGTCGCGGAACGCGATATTCTCGGTGGTACAGCCGGGCGTGTTGTCCTTGGGATAGAAGAACAGCACCGTGTAACGCGCCGGGCGGCCCGACAGCTGGAAAGTCTGCCCGCCCGTCATGGCGGCGGAAAAATCGGTCACGGGGGATGGGCGGTCAGCCAAGGACATTCTCCTGAGGTTTATCTGGGTAAAAAGCTGGGGGCAGCGCGGCGCTGCCGGCGGCGCAAGGGAAGTTGATATGGGGCCGGCCGGCGCGTCTGCAAGGGTGTCAGGCAGCCGCTTCGGCCGCGTCGATGATCAGCGCCAGCGCCACCTTGCGGCCTTCGCCCATCAGGATGTTATAGGTGCGGCAGGCGGCCTGGCTGTCCATGCATTCGACGCCGATGCGGCGCAGCGTCAGCGCAGCCGTCAGGCGCGGGTGGATGAAGCGCTGGCGCGCGCCGGTGCCCAGGATGACCACGTCGGGCTCGTGCGCGCCGATCTGGTCGAAGTGCTCGGCGGTCAGGGAGGCGAAGCTGGGCGCATCGAGCGGGCGCGGCGCCACCTCGGGCAGCACCACCAGGCTGTGGTTGTAGCGCTGGGCGTTGATTTCCACGCCGGTCTGGTCGTAGCCGGTGACGGTTTGGTACTTTTGGGTATCGCTTTGATGAAGCTTCATGGTGATGTCTGCAAGAATGCTGCGCAAGACTGTCATTCTACCGTTTTTCGGGGCCTTGACACCCCTCAAAGGTTGATTAAATGGGATGCTTTCGGCACAATCGTTATTTTCGCATTGCAGCAATGCGGCACGGCCATTTTGGCAGTCCGCAGCGTTTTTGCCTCATCTGAACAGGATTTTATTTTGCGACCGATTCAAAAATCGAACAAACTGGCGGAAGTCTGCTACGAGATCCGCGGCCCGGTGCCGGAAAAAGCGCGCCAGATGGAGGAGGAAGGTCACAAGATCGTCAAGCTCAACATCGGCAACCTGGCCGTGTTCGGCTTCGACCCGCCCGACGAGATCGTGCAGGACATGAAAAGCAACCTGTCCAATGCGGCCGGCTACACCGATTCCAAGGGCATGTTCGCGCCGCGCAAGGCGGTGATGCACTACACGCAAGGCAAAAAGATCGCCGGCGTCACCATCGACGACATCTACCTCGGCAATGGCGCATCCGAGCTGATCGTGATGTCGATGAACGCGCTGCTCAACAATGGCGACGAAGTGCTGGTGCCGGCGCCCGATTATCCGCTGTGGACCGCTGCGGTCAGCCTCTCCGGCGGCAAGCCCGTGCACTACGTGTGCGACGAGCAGCAGGAATGGTACCCGGACATTGCCGACATGCGCAGCAAGATCACGCCCAACACGCGCGCCATCGTGGTCATCAACCCGAACAACCCGACCGGCGCCTTGTACCCGGTGTCGCTGCTGCTGGAAATCATCGAACTGGCGCGCCAGCACCAGCTGATCATCTATGCCGACGAAATCTACGACAAGGTGCTGTATGACGGCGCCGAGCACGTCTCGATCGCCTCGCTGGCCGACGACGTGCTGTTCGTGACCTTCAACGGCCTGTCGAAGAATTACCGCGCCTGCGGCTACCGCGCCGGCTGGATGGTGGTGTCGGGTGAAAAATCGCACGCCAGGGACTATATCGAGGGCCTCAACATGCTGGCCTCGATGCGCCTGTGCGCCAACGCACCGGGACAGTTTGCGATCCAGACTGCGCTCGGCGGCTACCAGTCGATCCAGGACCTGGTGGGGCCGGGCGGGCGCCTGCTGAAACAGCGCGATCTGGCCCACAAGCTGCTAACCGCGATTCCGGGCGTTACCTGCGTCAAGCCGAAGGCGGCGCTGTACATGTTCCCGCGACTCGACCCGGCCATGTACCCGATTGCCGACGACCAGCAGTTCGCCTACGAGCTGCTGGCCGAAACCAAGGTGCTGATCGTGCAGGGCTCGGGTTTCAACTGGATCGCCCCCGATCACTTCCGCGTCGTGTTCCTGCCTAATGCGGACGACATGACGGAAGCGTTCGGTCGCATGGCCAGGTTCATGGAGAGCTACCGCAAGCGGCACGGCGCCACTGTCTAAGATCGTCTCGGCAGGTCCGGGGCGGCGCCGCAGCGGTACTGTGCGCCATGCCACGGACAGGGGGCGAACTTCACTCAATCAGAAGAAACGATTTATATGAAACCGATCAAAGTAGGCTTGTTAGGCGTCGGCAATGTCGGCTCCGGTACGTTCAATGTGCTCGAACGCAATCAGGAAGAGATCCGCCGCCGCGCCGGCCGCGCGATCGAAGTGGTGGCGGTCTCGGCCCGCAATCTCGAGCGCGCCAGGGAGCGCACCGGCGGCAAGGTCAAGGTCGTGGCCGACCCGTTCGAGATCGTCAACGATCCGCACATCGATATCGTCGTCGAACTGATCGGTGGCTACGACCAGGCCAAGGCCCTGGTGCTGCAGGCGATTGCCAACGGCAAGCACGTGGTCACCGCCAACAAGGCGCTGCTGGCCGTGCACGGCAACGAGATCTTCGCCGCCGCGCAAGCGAAGGGCGTGATGGTCGCGTTCGAGGCGGCCGTGGCGGGCGGCATCCCGATCATCAAGGCGCTGCGCGAAGGCCTGACCGCCAACCGCATCGACTGGCTGGCCGGCATCATCAACGGCACCACCAATTTCATCCTGTCCGAGATGCGCGACAAGGGTCTCGACTTTGCTACCGTGCTCAAGCAGGCGCAGGAGCTCGGCTATGCCGAAGCCGATCCGACCTTCGACATCGAGGGCGTGGACGCCGCCCACAAGGCCACCATCATGTCGGCCATCGCCTTCGGCATCCCGGTACAGTTCGACAAGGCCCACGTGGAAGGGATTTCACAACTGAACGCGGTCGATATCCGTTACGCCGAACAACTGGGCTACCGCATCAAGCTGCTCGGCATCGCCAAGCGCGCCACCGTCGGCGGCAAGGAAGGCGTGGAGTTGCGCGTGCACCCGACGCTGATTCCCAATAAACGCCTGATCGCCAACGTGGAAGGAGCGATGAACGCCGTGCTGGTGCAAGGCGACGCGGTCGGCGCCACGCTGTACTCGGGCAAGGGCGCCGGCGCCGAGCCGACCGCCTCGGCCGTCATCGCCGACCTGGTCGACATCACCCGCCTGGCCACGGCCGATCCCGAGCACCGCGTGCCGCACCTGGCCTTCCAGCCCAACGCCATGACCAACATCGAAATCCTGCCGATGTCGGAAGTGACCACCAGCTACTACCTGCGCATGAACGTGGAAGACCAGCCCGGCGTACTGGCCGACCTGACCCGCATCCTGGCCGACGCCACGATCTCGATCGACGCCATGATGCAGAAGGAACCGGCCGAAGGCGAAACCCGCACCGACATCATTTTCCTCACGCACCAGACCCAGGAAAAGAACGTAACGGCCGCGATCGCCAAGATGGAAGCGCTGACCACGGTGCATGGCAGTGTGACCAAGATTCGGCTGGAAAACCTGAGCTGAGGCGTTGTGCTGGCGCCGGGGTGTCGCATGGACAACATCGGCAGCGGCGCAATACGATCGTGGCGTTTCGCCATCGGCGACCGTCCGGGAGGTGATCGGTTCGCGAAGAGTGGAATGCAACGCCGCTGCCGCCGCCGACTGACCAGCGGGACAGCGAATGGGGCCAGGCGCTGCTATTGCGCAGTGGCGGCTGGCGCTGGCGACCTCGAACGTCGTGCATCCAAGTATTTGGCCTGATCCGGGACGCCGTGGGACTCAGGCGCCTTCAGACCGCTCCGCAGCGTCTTGTACGGGCGCTGTCAGGTTTGCTTGCCGGGGTCTAGGGATGCTGAGCTTCTTCCTTCGTAACGCCAATAAAGAAATGTCTGGTCGCGTTTGCCCAGAAAATATTGACGATTCCTGGTCCAGCGGCTGGCTTCGACGAAGCTGAGGCCCGCCTCGGAGAGCTGACTCTTGAACCCTGCCACGGAGTCGTGGACGTAGCGATCAAAAAAATGGTCGAAAGCTTCCCGCTCCGAGGTTGCCATCGACTTACGCAAAGTGCCTTTCCAGGCATCGAAGATCACATCCTCAATGGCATTGGTAGCACTGCGGAAAAGACCGGTTTTTTTTTCGCTATGCGCTGTACGTCCTTCTCCCACTCCCCGTCAGTGCGGGTCATGTATTGGTCCGGTGCGGAAGACATGCCAGACTCACCGCGGGCGATAAGCGCTTCACGCTCCTTGCGCGCATGCCGTTGGCGCTCGGTACGCCCGCAGCGCCAGTGGTAATAAGCATTGAGGTGACTGATAACCTGTGTTTCCAAGCGGTCGCTTGGAGTGATATGCCTCATATAGGCATCGAAGCATTTTTCCAGTTCTGTCGAGATGTCAAACATGTCGCCATACTGGTCAAGTATTTCTTGCGGTGACCTGAACGGAACACCTGCTGCGTAGGCCGACAGGTACATATTGCATAACGGTATGCGCGACAGTTCGTTGGACCGAGTCTCCTGATCCATGTCATCGTATCCGCCACCGATGTCCGAGTGGCTGCCCGGATAAAAAATTTCCCGGCAATTTGAGGGAAGCAATTGGTCGGATCGAATAGAATCGCCAGGAAATTTCTCTCGGACTTCGTGTGCTGCCACGTAATGCTCGCAAAACTGGACGTAGGAAGGGATGCTGAGGTCGTTGGCCCAATCTGAATGCCCTGCATTATCCAGCAAATACATCACGCCGCCCCACAATGGCCCGACACAATATTTTAAATTTGATTCGAAGCGGCTTCCGCCGAACCCTATCGATGCCACCGTATCAAAAATTCCGAGAAAATAAATGACCAGTTTTGGCTGGATGACGGCCCAGCTCTTGGTCCAGATAAGTTCATCTTCGTGCTTGGAGCAATATTGTTCTGCGAGTTGTCTCACAAAAGCCCTTGCCTGGGCCGCTCCTCTGCTAAAGCCAAATACTGCGACGTTTATCTGGTTCACGTGCGGCATGTGATCGTCGACGCGAGACTTTAATTTCTCTAGCATCCACGAGATACGGGCCTGCCCCTTCGCTCCAGTTGCGGTGCCTCGCACTTTATCGATGCCGGTTCCTGTATCTCCTATCTCGCGAAACGGTGTGCCGACCCCGGGAGCGTAGATTGCGTATGTCCGTTGCTCCACATCAAATGCATTGTGCGCAAATTTCGCCAGTTTAGCAATATTGCTATATTTTTCGCTCGACCGCTTACCTTTTCCATCATAATCGTAATTATTGCCGGTTCCGTCAAAGAAGCAACTAATCCAGACTGGCCTCCTGCACATGCCTCCATCTTCAGCGGTCTTCACCTTACGTTTCAAAAAGCTGCGGTAAATATTTCTCGCTGCCTTGTCGTGAAGACTGAGATCGCTAATTCTGCGTACGGTTGGCTGCGTCATGTTCTATTCCATATGTGGTCTGCGCGGGATGCCGTAAAATGGGTTTTCAATCTCTTGCTTGCAAAATTGGTGTGGCGGGAGGGGATTGGAATGCAACTTTACCTGCTCAGAATTCAGTACCGCATCAAGCTGAGATTTTCCAAGTCGTGCTTGCACCGAACCATCCGGTAGAAAATGAAGGAATACGGTCGTGGGACGGATAGACTCTGTTGATGGTTGGATATCTACGATGGCTTGGCACCAGCGCGTTCCCGGAGCACTTTCTTTTGACGTCCGCTCGTCGTAGTAAAGACTGGATTTTCCGTCATAATAAAACGTATCGTAAACCACATTCCATACCACTCGAACCCGTATTGGTTTGTCAACGGGAAGGTCCCAGATAAAACAACATCCTTCACCGAAGTAGATTGTCTGTCCACTATCCAAATTCATTTTGCTCGAGTTATGAAAGAAAACTGATCCTCCACTGGGTGCTTCATCAATATTGAATGGTAAAGACACGTCTTTAAAAGCAATGCCATATAGGTCATATTTTGTATAGTTGTATGAGATTGCCGTGAAAGTTTTTTCATTCATTTTTTTTATCAGGCGCTCCTCCTTTGCCTTTGAATTGCAAGCCGATAAAGCGATAACATAAAAGAATGCAATGATTATAAATTTCATCTTGCTTGCCTTAAGAAGCACTGTTTGCTACAAGGTCGCCCACTGTTCAGGGGTCCATTTTAAAACCTGCTGGCTGAATGTAATCTGCCGTCTGGCCAGCAGGGCACTCGCAGCCAGTGGCAGGCTGTCGAAATCGGCACCAACCATCAGTGCCAACATACAATAGGTTTTCAGATCCGTTGGCGCCAATAATCCATAAGAATGCGCTTTCGCAAGCTGCGTCGAGAAAAAATCGTAGCGCTGACATTGCGGTATTGCCCTGAGCGCCTGTCCATCATCGCTCTCCAGTTGATGCATGACCATGTAAGGCAAGGTCTTGTGCATTAACTGGTTGCATTGGTGTTGGGTCAGCAGCATGGGTCTGCTGTCGATGCTCGCTGGTGTCGTCGTTGGGTCACCGCGTATTGTTTGCGGCATCCCGCGAGCGTCCATGTACAGCCAGGCGGAGATTCCGTTGATGACGACTTCACGTTGTCCGAGGTCGAGTATCTCCAGCCAGTGGGGGAAAATGACCGGATCATAATAGCGCATGATCCACTCGGTGCCGTCGTCATGTTCCACCTCGGTCAACCATCTCAGTTGATCGAGCAGGCAGGGCAGGGGAGCCGGTGACAAAATCAGCGATAGAAAACGGCCGCTTCCGCCAGTATTGAGTAATTTGATGAGTAGTGGGCAATACTCACGTCGTTCATGTCTGATTAACATTGGGCCGACATCGACGGCGTCGTGCTGAGCAGATTCCCCCAATAGCGGATAGCGCGCGACGCTGCCGTCGGCTGGTAATGTGATCTTTGCTAGTCCCGAAATTTCGCGCCGTCAATCAAGCTGTAAAGCGCCGCACCGATCGCGTCGCCCTTCAGCTGTTCGAGCGATTTCAACAAGGGAAGGGCATCGTCTGCAGGAATGAAATCTTTGGGTTTCAACTTATGCTCCTCTGGCGGCAAAAGGCGAGCCACTCGATGCCGCTTTGAGCAGACACTCCCTGCATATGCTGCGAGGCATTACCGGCATAGGGTAGACAGAGCGACCGGGACCGTCGAAATACTTTTTCCCGGCGTGAATGGTGATTTTGCCCGGGCACTGCACCGTGATACTCCCGCCGCTGATCGTGATGTTCGCGCCCCCGGCCGTCGATAAACTGATGCTCTTCGCGGCTGCCCAGTCGATATGCGCGTTGGCGCTGACGACATTGACTTCGTCGCGCCGCGCCCCCGGCCGTCGATAAACTGATGCTCTTCGCGGCTGCCCAGTCGATATGCGCGTTGGCGCTGACGACATTGACTTCGTCGCGCGCCTGGATGTGCATCACGTCCGCTTGCGCCTGGAGTTCGATCGCATCCTTGGCCGCAATCATCTGCAAGCCGACATTGGCGCCCCCTGCTTTTACCGCGCCAGCGAGCACACCGATGGCCTGGCCGCTGTGCACGCGCATCTGGCCGCCGGTGGCGAACTGGCTGTCCTGGCCGCTCATCAGCGTGACCGTCTCGCCATTGGCCAGCTGCAGCTGTTCGCCGGCCAGCACGCCCAGTCCCGCCTTGGCGACGATCGCGATGATGGCGTCGTTCGTGTGCGGCAGCTTGTCGTCGGCCGGCGCGATTGGTTTGTCGGGCGCCTCGGCCCTGGCGGTGTCCACGCTTTCCTGGCTCAGCATGCCGGACGCCGCCGTCAGCAGCGCCTTGAGCGGGGCTGACTTGTCGTCGAGGCGGCTGCTCAGCATGCCGGACGCCGCCGTCAGCAGCGCCTTGAGCGGGGCTGACTTGTCGTCGAGGCGGCTGGTGTCGGCCTTGGCCGCGCCCAGGTGGCTGGCATAGGCCACCGTTTGATGGGTCTTGGCGGCGCCGCTGAAGGTCTCGCCCAATGTTGCGGCCTGTTTCAGCAGCGCCATGCCGGCGGTATTGTCGCCGGCCGGCTCGCGACTGTCGGCGCCGTGCGTGAACTTGTAGCTCGACACCAGCAAACCGGCGCCGGCGCGCACGGCGCCGTAGCCGTCGGTGCGCAGTTCGGCGCCGGTGCCGCGCAGGCTGCCGCGATAATTATCTGCCGCGTGGATCAGGTGACCGAGCGTCAGTTCGCTGGCGGCATGGCTGCTCTTTAAATGGATGCGGCCCTGGTTGTCGGTGTCGTCGAACAGCAGCTGGTTGTAACCGCTGCCGCCGAATTCCTTGCTGCGGATRCCCCATTGSGCGGCGCTGTTGCGGTGGCCGGCCGTGTCGGCAGCAGCGCCGTGCCACAGCGGGCTGTTACCGCCGGCCAGGTTGCCCTGGCCGGAGATGCCGTGGTCGTGCGCGGACTGGAATACGGCGGCATCGCTGTCGCTCGCGGTCTTGCCGCCCGGTGTCGRYRGSTGGCCGCCTTCGCCCTGGCCGTTGTACAGCGCGCCGACGATGACGGGGCGGTCGATATCGTTTTCCAAAAACTGCACCAGCACTTCCTGGCCGATGCGCGGCNTGGCCGCCTTCGCCCTGGCCGTTGTACAGCGCGCCGACGATGACGGGGCGGTCGATATCGTTTTCCAAAAACTGCACCAGCACTTCCTGGCCGATRCGCGGCAGGAACTGGCTGCCCATGCCGCCGCCGGCCGCGCGCTGCGCCACGCGCACCCAGCAGCCGGCATTGCTGTCCTGCTGCCAGTGGAACACGATGCGCACGCGGCCCAGCCTGTCGCAGTAGATTTCATCGGCGCCGGCNCCGCGCGCTGCGCCACGCGCACCCAGCAGCCGGCATTGCTGTCCTGCTGCCAGTGGAACACGATGCGCACGCGGCCCAGCCTGTCGCAGTAGATTTCATCGGCGCCGGCYGCAYYGGTGCTGCCATCGGCGCCGACCACGATCGCGCTCTGGCTGCCGTGGGCGGTCGGYTTCGGATGGTGGCGCAAGCCGCTGTCGTCGTTGGCCGGGCGCCATGGCGTGGCKGCKGCAATCGCCTCGAAATGGTTGGCGTAGCCGCTCTCGCCGGCCTTGGCGATCACGGCGTCGAACTGCTCCGGTCGATSGGGCATGGTTTCGTCGAGCAGTTCCGGGATCGGGCCGAACAGCTCGGCCAGGCCTTGCTGCGCGGGCCTGGGCAGGTTGTTGACGCCGACGCTGACCACGCGNATGGTTTCGTCGAGCAGTTCCGGGATCGGGCCGAACAGCTCGGCCAGGCCTTGCTGCGCGGGCCTGGGCAGGTTGTTGACGCCGACGCTGACCACGCGCAGCACCACGTATTGCCCATCGTCGTCCGCTGCCAGCGGTCCCTGGGTCATGGTAAACCGGGTGCCGGCGCGCAGCGTGCGCACGGTCGAGCGGCCGGACCACAGGGCGCGGCGCGCTTCCTGCGCYTCCATCTGCAGCAGCGCGTAGCGCTGGGCTTGCGCGCTGTCGGCAAAAAAATACTGGCCCGGCGTGTCGTAGCTTTCAATCTGCGGCGCGCGTTCGCCGCCGACCGCGCCCCGGGTCGGCACGCTGGCAGCGACTGCCTTCTTGGCCTTGTAGTCGTAACTGAGCACGGTGGTGAGGCCGGCGCGCAGACTGCGCCGGGCGCAGCGCGGTGATGGTGTCGGACGCTTCGGCTGAGCGGGCGCCGTGAAAACGGATGCCGGCGCCGGCAGCGCTGCTGACGTCCTCGATCGTGGCGCTGGGGTTGCTGCTGTCGGCAAACAGTACCAGGCACTGGCCGCCGTCCGCTTCCTCGAAGCGCCAGGCCAGCCCCTCTTCGGTGAGCAGGCGGGTGACGAAATCGAGGTCCGATTCGCGGTACTGGCAGCAGTAGCTGCGGGCGCCGGCATCGGCCATGCAGGCGGCGACTTCATCGCTCCAGCGCCACTGCGCCAGCGGTACGTGGCCCTGGAACACGGATTCCACGATCTCGATCACGGTCTTGTCTTGCCACACGCGGCTGTTGCGGACCTGGCCCAGGCGCCACAACCATGGTTGCAGGCGCAGCCGGTAGCGCGCCAGGCCGCCGAAGCTGCCCAGCATGGCCGCTTGCGTGACCAGGCCGCTGAAGCGGGCGCGGCTGCCATCGGCCAGGGTCGTCTCGAGCGCTGCCTGTTTGCCGAGCAATGGCGCGAGCTGCAGGCTGGCGTCGGTCGAAAGCAGGATCAGGTCGCGCTGGCCGAGTGCCTGCACGCCGTCGTCGGCCGCGAACGCTTCGACCAGGAATGCGGCGTCGGCGTGGTCAAGTCGGAGGGCATGGAGTCTGGTATCGCTGGCCCATGGCGCTAGTGTCGCCTTTACCTGTTCGACCAACTGCGTCATGACAGTGCCTTCGGTGAGATTTCGTATCTGCAATACTTTCTCAGCCGGTGGCTTGCCGTGGATGACATGGCGCAAGACCCGGGCAAAAAAAAACCGGACAGCGCTACGCACGCTATCCGGAAAAGGGTCAGTTACTAAGGTGTTACAAAGGTGTTGCAAAGGGTCCAGCAGTGTTACTACAGGATACGGAAAAACACAGGGTACTGCGTCAGTGTTACAGGGTGGTTACGCGGGGAGATGGCTCTCCCCGGTGTTCGGTTGCATCGGCGGGGCGCTTACTTGGTGGCCACCGTCAATTCGCTTTTCACTTCCTTCACGCCCGGCACGGCCGAGGCGGTCTGGATGGCTTTGGTGCCGACTTCGGTGCTCGGCACTGCGCCGCTCAGCACGACGACACCGTCGGTGGTGGTGACGCCGACTTCCTTATGTTCGGCCAGCGAAGACTTGATCTTGCTGGTGATGGCTTCATCGGTGGCAGCGGTGCCGGACTTGGCGGCGCCTGCCATGGCGGCTTCCTGTTGACCCGCTGCGAAAGCGGTACCGGTTGCGGCAGCGGCGGTCAGCGTGGCGGCGACCATCAGGCGTGCAAGCAGTTTGTTAGTCATCATGATGTGCTTCCTTTATCGAGTTTGAGGATAAGACGTCTGTGACGTTACCCAACTCTTAGCAAAGGGCGTGCCAGGTCAACAAACATATTGAAAATCAATGACTTGCAGAACGTACTTGGTGGCCGACGCCGGTGCGGGCCCGCTGGCGCGCGAAAAGCAGGGGATTTTGTCGGGAAATGGCGACAGCTAACTGTCGCCATTTCCCAAGTGGCTGATTTGTAAGGATTTAATCTTGTCGCTCGGGAGCGACAAGGCTTGCGCCGGCGCGGAAGGTGGCGGCGTCGAGGTCGTATTTCTGCAGCAAACGATAAAACTCGGTGCGGTTGCGTTCGGCCAGGCGGGCGGCGTCCGCGACGTTGCCATCGGTGAGTTTGAGCAGCTGGACCAGGTAGTTGCGCTCGAAACGCTGCTTGGCTTCCGTGTAGCTGAGCACTTCGAGCGACGGCACGCGCAGCGCGCGTTGCACCAGCGACAGCGGGATCAGCGGCGAGGTTGCCAGCGCGCATACGTGTTCGACCACGTTATAGAGCTGGCGCACATTGCCGGGCCACGACGCCGTGGTCAAGGCCTCGAGCGCGTCCGGCGCGAAGCCGTGCACGGTCTTGCCATACTTGGCGGCCAGGCTGTGCAGGAACTGGGTGGCCATCGGCGTGATGTCTTCGCGCCGCTGCGCCAGCGGCGGCAGGGTGAGGGTGATCACGTTGAGACGGTAATACAGGTCTTCGCGGAATTGACCTTCGGCCATGGCCGCATCCAGGTCGCGGTGGGTAGCGGACAGGATGCGCACATCGACCGGGCGTCCCACGTCCGAACCGAGCTGGCGCACCACGCGCTCCTGCAGCACGCGCAGCAGCTTTACCTGCAGTAACAACGGCATGTCGCCGATCTCGTCGAGGAACAAGGTGCCGCCGTCGGCCGCCTGCACCAGGCCGTCGCGGCTGCCGGTAGCGCCCGTGTAAGCGCCTTTCACGTGGCCGAACAGTTCCGATTCAAGCAGCGCTTCGGGAATCGCGCCGCAATTGACGGCAATGAACGGCGCCTTGGCGCGGCGGCTGGCGCGGTGGATGGCATTGGCCAGCAATTCCTTGCCGGTGCCGCTTTCGCCGCGGATCAGGATGCTGGCGTCGGAGGCGGCCACCAGGCGCGCTTCGGCCAGCAGCTCGTCCATGCACTGGCTGCGGCTGATCAGCGCTGCGCGCCAGGCATTGTCGTGCTCGGCCGGACCGGCGGCCGGCGCCGACACGCTCAGCGCCTGGGCGATCCGTTCGAGCAGCACCTTGGCGTCAAACGGCTTGGTCAGGTAGGCGTAGGCGCCCAGCGTGGTCGCCTCGACCGCGTCCGGGATGGTGCCGTGGGCGGTCAGCAGGATCACCGGCAGCGCCGGGTAGGCGTGACGGATTTCCTGGAACAGCGACATGCCGTCGCGCTCGGGCAGGCGGATGTCGCTGATGACCAGGCGCGGCAGTTCGATCGACAGCTGCGCCAGCGCTGCCTCGGCGCTGCCCACGCCCGTGACGCGGTAACCGTTCGCAGTCAGCCGCATCGACAGCAGGCGCAGCAGGTCGACGTCGTCATCGACCACCAGCACGTGGGCGCCGTTGCCGGGCGCGCTCATTTGCCCGCCCCCGGTCCGGCGCCGGCGGCCGGCCTGGCCGGCAGCGTGCGCTCGATATTCTTGAGGCCCTCGACCATGTCGTTGAGCTGGTCGATGCGGCGCTGGCTCTCTTTTTGCTGGGTGGCGAGCTGGGTGTTGAGCCGCTCCACGTGCTCGGTCAGGCGGCGGCTCTCGGCGCAAAAGCTGGCCAGCAGCTGCGCCAGCCCCTTGTACGGCGCAGCGCTGGCCTCGGTGGAGTTGGCCACGTTATCGAGCAGGCCCTGGGCGCGCGCCAGGTCGCCATTGCCACGGGTGAGCATCAGCACCATGCCGGTTTGCAGCGTCACGCGCGGCGTGCGTTTTTGCTGGAGCAGTCCGCTCAGTTCCTTGAGCAGCTCGCCCTGGGTCAGGCGCCGCAGCGCCTGGTGATAATTGAGCAGCGGGCCGATGTCGTCAAGCGGCGGCAGCACTTCGGGCGCCGGCACCGGCGTGACCGACATGGCCGGCACCGCGCGCGGCGTTGTAGCGCAGCCGGCCAGCACCGCGCTCAGCAGCAGGCACGGCAGGAGCTGCCAGCGCAGGGCGTGGCAGCGGGTGGAAAATTCGGAGGCGGTGGAAGCGGGCATGGTGTGGGCAGTGTTCTCGGTGACGTCAGGTTGGATAGGGCAGCTCGATGCGGAACAGCGCGCCGCGCGGCGCCGGCAGCAGGCGCAGCGTGCCGCCATGGGCGGTAATGTATTCGTTGACGATCGACAGGCCGATGCCATTGCCGTGGCGCGCCCCGACCGGCTGGCGCTGGCCCTGGTAAAACGGTTCGAAAATGCGGGCGACGTCGTCCGGCGCCACGCCCGGCCCCTGGTCGCTGCAGTCGAGCAGCAGTTTGCCGTCGCGTTCGGCGAGACGAAAATACACGAAGCCGCCATGCGGACTGAAGCGCACGGCATTCGACAGCAGGTTGCTGACGGCAACCGCCATTTTATCAGCGTCCACGGTAATCGGCCGGGTCTGGCCCTCGCAGCTGACGGTCAGCGCTGCCGCTTGCCACTGCAGGCGCTGGCTGTCGATCACGCCGGCCACCAGCAGCGCCATGTCGGTCGGCGCGCGGCGCAGGTGGTCGGCGTCGAAGCTCGCCTCGTTATAGCGCAGCAGCGCCTCGATCTGGCTTTGCAGCGCCACCGTGTTCTGGTTTAGGATGCCGGCGATCTCGCGCTGGTTCGGCGTCAGCGCGCCGGCGACGCCGTCTTCGAGCAGGGCCACGCCTTCGCGCAGCGCCGCCAGCGGCGTTTTGAGCTCATGCGAAATATGGCGCATGAAGCGCGCCTTGTCTTCCTCGAGCTGGGCCAGGCGCTGGCGCAGCCAGTCCAGTTGCTGGCCCACGCGTTGCAGGTCGGCCGGACCGCGCACCTGGATCGGCGTATCGAGCTTGTTGTCGCCCAATAAATCGATGCTGGCCTCGATCTGCGCCAGCGGACGCGACAGCCACAGGCCGAAGCCGCCGGCCAGCAGGGCGCCGACGATGATCGAGACCACCACCTGCGCGCCGAGCACCGCGCGCCGCTGATCGAGTTCGTCGAGCAGGGCGGCGTTGCGGCGCTCGACCTCGTGCTTGACCTCGGCGGCGAGGTAGTCGTCCACTTCCGGCAGCGGCGCCAGCGCCTTTTCCAGCGCCTCCTGGCGCGCCGTGCTGCGCGGGCGGGCCGGATCCTGCAGCAGGTCCCAGGCCTGTTCGCTTGCTGCGCGCCAGCGCTGGAACTGCTGGACCGATGCACGCGGCAGCCCCTGCTGCAGCGCGTCGAGCGCGGGACGCGCTTCGCGCCAGGCGTCGGCATAACGGTCGCGGAAGGCGGAGTCGTCGAGCACCAGGAACTGGCGTGCCGCGCGCGTCATGGCGACGCTGCGCTCGGCAAGCTGCTGGGTATGGCGGGTGAGGGCCAGCGCGTGGTGTCCGCTGTCGCGGCTGTGGGCGGTCAGGCGGTCCAGCGTCCACAGCGCATGCAGGGACGCCGCGCTGAGCAACACGGCGATCAACAGGAAGACGCCCAGCAGCAGCTGGCGAAACGACAGTTTCGAAAGCATGGTGGTCGGTCGGAAGGCGGTCAACCCCGCATCATAGGGCGAAACAGGCGGCCCGGCCTGTTTGATTGATCATCGTGCGTGGCTTACTTGGGGGCAGGGCCGACATCCATGCCGTCGTAGGTCTCGATCTGCTGTTCTTCGGCAAACTTGTAGAATTCCTGGTTGCGCACGTCCAGCGTCTCGACCGTGTGCTCTTCCACCTTTTCCACGTGCAGCCACCACAGCGCCGGCGTCTCCGAATCGGGCTTGGAATCGAATACGCCGACCACCTGGTAGCCCCTGGCCTGCAGCAGCGGCGCCGCGCGTTCGAGTTTGGCCTTGTCCTGGTCGGAGAAGAAATAGCCCCACAGCAGGGGTTTATCGCTGTCCCACGGCGCGTTTTGCTTCATGTCGGCGAAAAGCTCGACCATGTCCTGTCTGGTGATCATGTACGGTTCCTGGTGTTGACGGTTCAAGCCGGCATTTTACCCTGTATGGCCCCGTGGTCGGGCCTGGCCGTTGCCGCTGCGGGGAAGCATACGGTGACCAGCAAGCCGCCGCCGGCAGCGTCGCCCAGCGTGACGGTGGCGCCGTGGACGGTGGCGATGTCGTGCACGATGGCCAGGCCCAGGCCGGCACCGCCGGGGTTGCGCTCGAGCGTGGCGGCAGCGCGGTAGAACGGCGCAAACACGCGCTCGCGCTCGGCTGGCGCGATGCCGGGACCGCTGTCGGATACTTCCAGCACCACCGATGGCGCACGCTCGTGCACGCGCAGCGCCAGGCTGCCGCCGGGCGGCGTGTAGCGCAGCGCATTGTCGGCCAGGTTGGCGATCAGTTCGTGCAGCAGCAGGGCCTGGCCAGCGACCATGCCCGGGCCGTCATCGTCGAGCGACATGTCGATCTGTTTGGCCACGGCCGCCATGGCCAGTTCCAGCCCCACCTGGCGCGCAATATCGCGCAGCGAGACCGGCGCGTTGGCGGCCGCATCGGGCACCGCGCCCTCGTGGCTGGCGCGGTGCTCGATGCGCGCCAGCGTCAGCAGGCGGTTGGCCAGGTTGACGGTGGCGTCGGTGGTGGCGGCCATGCTGTGGACGATCTGGCGCAGCGCAGCGCGCGTCTGTTCGGGGTCGCTGCCGGCGCGGTCGCATTCGCGCAGCGCCAGTTCGGCCTGGGTCTTGAGCACGGTGAGCGGCGTGCGCAGCTGGTGCGAGGCGTCCGCGATGAAGCGGCGCTGGCTTTCGATCAGGCTTTGCAGGCGTGCGCGCGAATGGTTCATCGCCGCCACCAGCGGCCGCACTTCCTTGTGGACCAGCGCCGGGTCGACGTCGGTGCGGTCGGCAATCGATCCCGCTTCGACCGCGCTTTTCAGGCGCATCAGCGGTTGCAGCACCAGCCGCACGGCAAACCAGACCAGCAGCGCCACGGCCAGCAGCAGCAACGCTTGCCAGGTCAGCGTATCGAACAGGATCTGGTTCGACAGCGTGCGCCGCGCCTCCAGCGTTTCGCCGACCTGGATCAGGGCGATGCCGCGCATCGAGTCGTCGTACACCGGCTGCAGCAGGGCCGCAATGCGCACCGGCTGGCCGTTGTAGTCGGCATGGTAGAAGCGCACCAGCGCCGGGTAGGCTTCCGAGCGCGGCACGTTGGCCGGCACCGGCGGCAGGTCGCCATAGCCGGAGACGGTTTCGCCGTGGATGCCGGTGACCTTGTAAAAGATGCGGCCCATGGTGTCGGTCTCGAAGCTGTCGAGCGCCACATAGGGCACGTCCGCCACCAGCTTGCCGCCGACGATGGACACGCGCTCGGCCAGCGCCCGCGTGGACGCCAGCAGCGAGCGGTCGTAAGCCACGTCGGCGGCGTCGAGCGCGTTGCGGTACACGAACACGGTGTTCAGGGCGACCAGGGCCAGCAAGGGGCCCAGCAGCCAGCGCAGCAGCTGGCCGCGCAGGCTGCCCGGTGCCCTGGAAGTAGCGTGAGCGGACATGGCCGGCGCCGTTTCAGGACGCCGGTTTCGGCTGCAGCAGGTAGCCGATGCCGCGCAGCGTGGTGATCACGGCGGCGTCGGGCATGGCCACGTCGAGCTTCTTGCGCACCCGGTGGATGTACAGCTCGATCGCGTCGAGGTTGGCGTCGTCGGCCAGCGCGAACACTTCGCGGAACAGCTTTTCCTTGGAGACGGCAGCGCCGGTGCGGGTGATCAGGGTTTCCAGCACCGCGTGTTCGCGCGGCGTCAGCGCCAGCGGCGCGCCGCCATAGCTGAACAGGCGGGTGACGGTGTCGAACGCCAGCGCGCCGCAGCTGTACACCAGCGCCTCGCTGCCGATGCGCCGGCGCAGCAGCGCTTTCACGCGCGCTTCGAGTTCGGCCAGTTCGAACGGCTTGGGCAGGTAATCGTCGGCGCCCAGGTTCAGGCCCTGCACCTTGTCGTCGAGCCCGCCGCGCGCAGTCAGGATCATCACCGGTGTCTGGCCGCGCGGCGCCGGTCGCGCGCGCAGGCGCCTGAGCACGTCCAGGCCGTCCATGCGCGGCAGGGTCAGGTCCAGGATCACCAGCGCATAGTCCTGGGTGTGCAGCAGGGCGTCGGCGTCGGCGCCGTTGTCGGCGCATTCGACGGTGAGGTTGGCGTCGCGCAGGGCCTTGGCCAGCCAGTGCGACAGTTCGGTGTGGTCTTCCACGAGCAGTATGCGCATGATCTCGGTGATGAATGTTCTGGGGTGGCCGACATCATCGTCGGGCGCGGATTAAAAAGATAGGGGCGGACGCGAATCGGCGCATGCGCGGTCAGTTGTGATGATCTTGCAACACTGAAAGCTATTTGAAAGGAAGCAAAACCTATAGTGGCTGCCAGATGCATATAACTGACATCACCAATAATTATATCGATGGAGACAGACCATGCAATATCCACCTACCCGCACGGCGATCCGGCGCGCGCTGGCCACCGTGTTCGGCGCTGCCGTTGCCACCGCGGCCACCACTGCCAGCGCCCAGTCCAACGTGCAGTTCTACGGCCTGCTCGACGTGGGCGTTGAAAGCCTGAACCACGCCGCCGCTGACGGCAGCAGCGTGACCCGGGCCATTTCCGGCGGCATGAACACGTCGCGCTGGGGCTTTCGCGGCAGCGAAGACCTGGGCGGCGGCCTGAAAGCCGTGTTCAACCTCGAAGGCGGCATCCTGATGGACAGCGGCGGCCAGGACGGCGCGCTGTTCCGCCGCCAGGCTTACGTGGGCCTGGACGGCGCCTTCGGCCGCGTCATCATCGGCCGCTCATTTACCAGCGTGTACGACACCGTGATCGCCTACGACCCGATGGGCTTTGCACCATACTATTCGTGGGCCACCTCCGGTCCGGCCACGGGACCGAGCAAGTACGGTTTTACCACCGGCTACGACAACATCATCAAGTACGCGGGCACGTTCGGTAACTTCCGCTTCGGCGCCAATTATGCGCTGGGCGAGCAGGCCGGCAGCACCGCGGACAGCGCCAAGACCGGCGTGACCGGCGCCTACAAGCTGCCGCTCGGTTCGGCCACCGCCAACTTCATGGCCACCTGGGAGCGCAACAACGGCAACACCGTGGCCGCCACCGGCAACCGCGACGAAAACACCGTGTGGCACGTGGGCGCGATGGTGGAAAGCGGTCCGCTCAAATTCTGGGCCGTGCACCGCGATTACAACTTGCGTGCCGGCCGCGCGCTGACGGCCGATGTCGAAGCGACCACCACCTGGGGCGGCGTGGCCTACAAGGCCAACGAAGTGACCACCCTGACCGGCGCCGTGTACCATATCGACGTCAAGAACGTGGCCGCCGGCCGCGACGCCGACCCCACCATGTACGTGGCGCGGTACCGGTATGCGCTGTCCAAGCGCACCGACCTGCATGTCTCGGCCGCCTACGCCAAGGCCAAGAACGGCCAGCTGACGGGCCTCTCGCGCGACGACGCCGGCTATGCCAGCACCCAGCGCGGCCTCACCGTCGGCATGCAGCACCGCTTCTAGTACCTGGCGCCAGCCCGGAGAGCACGTCCCATGAAGAAGAACAGGTCCATCGTCGTTGCTGCCGTGCCGGCGCTGTGCGCCGCACTTGCCGCCGGCAGTGCAGTGAGCAGCTCCGCCCTGGCGGCCAGTCTCGAATGCATCGTGCCATCCAAGCCTGGCGGCGCCATGGATGTGACCTGCAAGCTGGCCCGCAAAGGCTTGCAGCAGCTCGATGCGGGAGGGCACGGCGTTCAGCCGGCGCCGTCCGGGATGAGCATCCGCTACCTGCCCGGCGGGATCGGTGCGGTGGCCTGGAACTCGCTGGTGGCGCAGCCGCGCGCCAAGCCCAATACGCTGGTGGCGTTTTCCGGCGGCTCGCTGCTGTACCTGGCCGAAGGCAAGTTGGGCAAGGCCAAGGTGGGCGATGTGCGCTGGGTGGCGGCGCTGGGGACCGACTACGGCATGGTCGCGGTGCCCGCCAGCTCGCCGTACAAGAACCTGGGCGACCTGCTGGCGGCGCTCAAGCGTCATCCGGAAAAAGTGCTGTTCGGCTTTTCCGGCACGGCCGGCAGCCAGGACTGGTTCAAGATGGCGCTGTTGGCCAGGAGCGCCGGCATCGATCCCAAGGTGCTGCGCTTCGTGGCGCTCGAAGGCGGCGGCGAAGCATTCACCGCCATGCAGGCCAATTATGTGCAGGCAGTGTCCGGCGACGCCAGCGAAGCGGTGCTGTATGCGGCCGAGGCCAATACCCGGGTGCTGGCAGTGCTGGCGCCGCAGCGCCTGCCCGGGGTGCTGTCCAAGGTGCCGACTGCGCGCGAGCAGGGCGTGGACGTGGTGTGGCCGGTAATCCGCGGCGTGTGGATGGGCCCCCAGGTGCCCGAGGCCGAGTATCGCCGATGGGTCGGTGCGTTCGACCGCATGCTGGCCACCCCGCAGTTCGCCCAGCTGCGCGCCGAGGCGGGGCTGTACCCGTTTGCGCTGACCGGCGACGCCCTCAAGGCGTATGTCAGCAAGGCCGTGGACGAATACGGCAAACGCGCCGCCGAATTCGGCCTGGTGCGCTAGAAAAAACAGAATAAACAGTTTCGATCACCACCATCATAACGGAGACCTCGCATGAAACCCAAGACCACCATCGCTGCCTGCGCCACCCTGATGCTGATCGCCACCGGCGCGCTGGCGCAGGTGCCGGCCGGCTATCCGGCCGATTACCAGAAGATCATCGACGGCGCCAAGAAGGAAAAGAAGCTGGTGGTATACGGCGCCACCGACAGCAAGGCCACCCAGCCGCTGATCAAGGACTTCGGCGTGCTGTACCCCGGCATCTCGGTCGAATACAACGACATGAATTCCACCGAAGTCTATAACCGCTTCATCTCCGAAGTGGCGGCCGGCGGCAATACCGCCGATGCCGTGTGGTCGTCGGCGATGGACCTGCAGATGCGGCTGGCGTCGGACGGCTACGCGATGAAATACAAGTCGGTGGAGAGCGCCAAGCTGCCAACCTGGTCGATCTGGGAAGACCAGGCGTATGGCACCACGTTCGAGCCGGCCGCCATCGTCTACAACAAGCGCCTGCTCGACGCCAAGGAAGTGCCGCAGAATCATGCCGACTTCGCCAAGCTGATCCTGCAGCCGAAGTTCAAGGACAAGGTCACCACCTACGACATCGAAAAATCGGGCGTGGGCTTCATGCTGATGACGCAGGACGCGCGCAACAATCCGAGGTTTGCCGACCTGCTGGCCGGCTTCGGTGCGGCCAGGGTGCGCGTGCAGTCGTCCACCGGCACGATGATGGAACGCATCTCGTCCGGTGAAAACCTGATCGGCTATAACATCATCGGCTCGTATGCGCTGGTGCGCGCCAAGACCGATCCGTCGATCGGCGTGGTGATGCCGAAGGATTACACGCTGGTGCTCTCGCGCATCCTGTTCATCAACAAGGGCGCGAAGAACCCGAACGCCGCCAAGCTGTGGCTCGACTACATGCTGTCGCAGCGTGCGCAGAACATCATCGCCAACGAATCGAAGCTGTTCGCGATCCGCGACGACGTCACCGGCGAAGCCACGTCGGCCGCCCTGATCAAGCAGGTGGGCAAGGACAATGTCAAGCCGGTGCCGGTGGCCCCGAGCGTGCTCGAATACCTGGCCCCGGCCAAGCGCATGGCGTTCCTGAAGCAGTGGAAGGAAACGGCGGGCAAGAAGTAAGCCGCCCGTTCCGGTAGTCCCCCGACCACCACCCACCGTGCAGTCTGCACGGTGGGGCCTGCGCACGCCCTTACAACGGATCTTCTCATGCAAACTCTCGCTCTTCCCGGCAGCGGCCGGCGCGGCCAGCGCATCAACTGGCTGCGTGGCCTGGTCGTGGTGCTCGCTGCCACCGCCATCTTCCTGCCGCTGTTCCTGATCTTCTACCAGAGCTTTCTGACCGCGCCGTTCTTCATGCCGGCCAAGCAGTTCGGCCTCGATGCTTACCACTTCATTTTCGACGATCCCGATTTCTCGTCCGCTGCCTGGAACGCACTGTACCTGGCGCTGGGCCTGACGGCGATCGCCGTGCCGCTCGGCGCCATGCTGGCCTTTCTGATGATCCGCACCGACCTGCCGGGCAAGAGCTTCATCGCGCCGGTGCTGCTGGTGCCGATCTTCGTCTCGCCGATGGTGATGGGCTTCGGCTATGTGGTGGCGATGGGCCCGGTGGGCTTCTACTCGATCTGGGCCAAGGACCTGCTGGGCTTTGTGCCGTGGAATATCTACTCGTTTACCAGCATCGTCATCATCGCCGGCCTGACCCACGTGCCGCACGTGTACCTGTACGCGTCGTCGGCGCTCAAGAGCCTCGGTTCGGACGTCGAGGAAGCGGCCCGCGTGGCCGGCGCCTCGCCGCTGCAGGTGATGTTCGGCGTCTCGCTGCCGATGATCACGCCGGCGCTGGCCTATGCCGGCGTGCTGGTGATGTTCCTCGGCTTCGAGGTGTTCGGCCTGGTGCTGGTGCTCGGCGATCCGGAAGGCCACATGGTGCTGGCCACCTACCTGTACAAGCTGACCAACAAGCTCGGCACGCCGTCGTACCACCTGATGGCGGCGGTGGCCGTGTGCCTGGTGATGGTGACCTTCCCGCTGGTGATGCTGCAGCGCTGGCTGCTCAAGTCGGCCAACAAGTTCGTCTCGATCAAGGGCAAGGGCGCGCGCTCGAAAGCCATGCCGCTGGGGCAGTGGAAATGGCTGGCGTTCGCGCTGATCTTCGGCTGGCTGATGTTTACCATCATCATGCCGCTGTCGGGCATCGTGCTGCGCTCGTTCGTGGCGTACTGGGGCGAGGGCGTGCACCTGGCCGACGTGCTGACCTTGCAGCACTTCCGTGAAATCTTCGAGCAGCCGTCGCTGGTGCGCGGCATCGTCAACACCATCCTGATCGGCGTGATCGGCGGCGCCCTGGCCGTGATCTGCTACAGCGCCATCGCGCTGGCCATGCACCGCAAGCCGGACATGATCAGCCGCTTCCTCGACTACAGCGTGCTGGTGCCGCGCGCCGTACCGGGCCTGCTGGCCGGCCTGTCGTTCCTGTGGGTGTTCCTGTTCGTGCCGAACTGGCTCGACGGCATGTTGCAGGGCGTGGACAACGGCGTGGCGCTGTGGCTCAGCGAAAACGCGATCCCCGTGCTGCGCTCGCTGCGCTCGACCATCTTCGCCCTGTGGCTGGCCTATTCGGTGGTCTGGCTGGCCTACGGCATGCGCCTGATCTCCACCGCGCTGCTGCAGGTGGGGCCGGAACTGGAAGAAGCGGCGCGCGCGGTGGGCGCGAGCCGCGGCCAGGTTTCGCGCCATGTCACGCTGCCGCTGATCAAATACGGCCTGCTGGGCGCCTGGCTGATGGTGTTCCTGATCTTCGAGCGCGAATATTCGACCGGCGTGTACCTGCTGTCGCCGGGGACCGAAGTGATCGGCGCGATGCTGGTGTCGCTGTGGGCGTCCGGTTCCACCGACCTGGTGGCGGCGCTATCGTTCATCAATATCTCGCTGGTGGCCGTCGGCCTCGGTGTGGCGCTGCGCTTCGGCGTGAAGTTACACAACTAGGTCACACCACCAAGTGCAACACACGCCTGTCTACAACAATATGAAACGAGACCTGACCATGAATGAACTGACCGTCAACGATCTGCACCTCGACTACGGCACCGGCGCCAGCGCCAATCCCATCCTCAAGGGTGTCTCGATGCACCTGCAAAAAGGCGAGGTGGTGGCGCTGCTCGGCCCCTCGGGCAGCGGCAAGACCACGCTGCTGCGCGCGGTGGCGGGGCTGGAGAGCCCGAAGCAGGGCACCATCGCCATCGGCGAGCGCACCGTGTACGACGGCGCCAGGCAGCGCGAGCTGGCGGCCGAACACCGCAACCTGGGGCTGGTGTTCCAGTCGTACGCGCTGTGGCCGCACAAGACCGTGTTCGACAACGTGGCCTACGGCCTCAAGCTGCGCAAGATGGGCGCGGCCGAGATCCGCGACAAGGTCGCCGATGTGCTCAAGAACCTGGGCCTGGGCCACCTGGCCGAGCGCTACCCGCACCAGCTGTCCGGCGGTCAGCAGCAGCGCGTGGCGATTGCCCGCGCGCTCGTGTACAACCCGCCCGTGATTTTGCTCGACGAACCCTTGTCCAACCTCGACGCCAAGCTGCGCGAAGAAGCGCGCGCCTTTTTGCGCGAACTGATCGTGCGCCTCGGCCTGTCCGCACTGATGGTGACCCACGACCAGGCCGAAGCGATGGCGATCTCGGACCGCATCCTGCTGCTCAACAATGGCAAGATCGAGCAGCAGGGCACGCCGCAGGCCATGTACGAAACGCCGGAGACGCTGTTTACCGCCGAATTCATGGGCAGTAACAACAGGCTGCCGGCCAAGGTCGTGGCGCGCCATGGCAGCCAGGTGCAGCTCGACGTCAACGGCGCCCGCCTGAGCGCGACCGCACGCGGGACCGCGGGGACCGGCGCAGCGGAGCCGACCACCATCATCCGCGTGGAAGAAGTGAAGATCAGCGCCACCCCGGCGGACAATGCCATCGAGCTGCCGCTGCTCACCTGCATGTACCTGGGCGACCGCTTCGAATGCCTGTTCAAGTCCCCCGACAGCGGCGCGGTCGGACTGCGTGCCTATTCCAAAACCAGGCTCGAACCGGGGCGTTACTGGCTGCAGATGCCGGTCGATAAGCTGTGGGTATTCTGACGCGGCCAATGTGAAAAAGGCCGGGTTCCTCGCGGAACCCGGCCTTTTTTTCGCCCCTCTATATATTAGAGGCCGGCGATCTGCGTATCGCTTGCCGGCGCATCGGCCTTCGGCGCCGGTTTGGCTTGTGCCATGACCGGTGTGATGGTCGGCACTTTCTTGCCGCTCGACACCTGCTTGAGGCGCTGGTATTCGGCCAGCACCTTGGCGCCGTAGCCGTCGTCGTGGGCAAAGGCGGCTGCGCCGACGTAGCTTTTCAGGCCGGCTTCCACCGAACCGCCACGGGTGACGTAATCCTTGAGGATCAGCGAGCCGACACGGATGTTGGCAACCGGGTTGAGGGCCGCCTGCAGGCCGCCCATTTCCTGGAAGCGCTCATGGTGGACCTTGGACATCACCTGCATCAGGCCTTGCGCGCCCATCGGGCTTTCCGCGAACGGGTTGAAGCCCGATTCGATGGCCATCACGGCCAGGATCAGCAGCGGGTCGAGCTTGATTTCACGGGCGGTCAGGTAGGCGGTGGAAACGAGCATATTGGTCGCATCGCCGGCCACGCGGTAGCGCTTGGACAGCCAGTCGGTCACCCAGCGCTGCTGCTTCTGGGTGCCGAGCAAGGCTTTTTCCTCGACCGACAACGGCGAGGCGGCACCTGCCGCAGGGGCAGGCGCGGGCGCGTCCATCAGCGCCGACAGCGGTGGCGCCACCAGGGTGACCGGCTCGGCCACCGGCGCCGGATTCAGGCTGTCGCTGAGCGCTCTGGCCAGGTCTGGCCGGACAAACAATACTGCCATCACGACCAAGGCAGTCACACCGAGGATGGTCAGGGTGTGCTGGGCGGTGGTCAGCACGCCCTTGGCCGAAATGCGGGTGGTGGATAACCACGCCGCTGGCTGGCGAGCCAGGATGGTGCTGGCAACTGCGGCAGCACCGGTGAAGCGGTTAATCATAGAGTTCCCCTCTGAAATGCAGTGAAAGCGGGTCCCTGCCAGCGTATGACATAAAGAAATACGCAGCCCTTGGGGTGCTGTGCCGTGCATCAGAAATATCATCGTCCATCGCACGGTAGGTGCGGGCATGGACGCCGTTATTGCTTGCTTGAGCTGTGTCCCTCGCAATGGGAGTGGACCAGTCGCAATACAACCTCTTCCGGGGGTAAGGCAGACGCCTTTTGAAAACACTCCTTAAAATGTCATGTGGAGCCCCGACTCCGTGAATGAATGAGCAACAACTTCGTGCAGCCACTTGGGCATCGCCACGCGCCCGGAGGCAGTGTTCTCTTCAAGTAGGGCAGATTGTAGGGGGCGTAATATATCAAGTCAATACTAACGCAATTGAAAGCTATAACTTTTAAATCTAGCTTTTTACCATGTGTGCGCTAGAAAACCAATAAAATCAATCACTTGAACTGTATTTTTAAACAGTGGACTCTATTGTAAGAAAATATTAAAAAAACCGATGAAATATTCCGATCTGCGCGATTTCCTTTCTCAGCTGCAACGAATGGGCGAAATTAGCACCATTTTGACGCCAGTTTCCCCGCACTTAGAGATGACTGAGATCTCCGACCGCGTGTTGCGGGCCGGCGGGCCCGCCTTGCTGTTCAAACATCCCGTCGGCCACCAGATGCCGGTGCTGACCAATCTGTTCGGCACGCCGCGCCGGGTGGCGCTGGGCATGGGCGCCGACGATGTCAGCGAATTGCGCAAGATCGGCCATGTGCTGGCCCGGCTCAAGGAGCCGGAACCGCCGAAAGGGTTCCAGGACCTGGTGGGCATGGGCTCGCTGGTAAAGGCGGTGTGGGACATGGCGCCCAAGGAACTGCGTGGCGCGCCGTGCCACGAGATCGTCTGGGAGGGCGCCGACGTCGACCTGGCCAGGTTGCCGATACAGCACTGCTGGCCGGGCGACATCGCTCCCCTGATTACCTGGGGCCTGGTGATTACCAAGGGCCCGAACAAGAAGCGCCAGAACCTGGGCATCTACCGCCAGCAGGTGCTGGGACCGAACAAGGTCATCATGCGCTGGCTGGCGCACCGCGGCGGCGCCCTCGATTTCCGCGAGCACGCCTTGCAGAACAAGGGCAAACCATACCCGGTGTGCGTGGCGCTCGGCGCCGACCCCGCTACTATATTAGGGGCAGTCACGCCGGTGCCCGACAGCCTGTCCGAATACCAGTTCGCGGGCCTGCTGCGCGGCAGCCGTACCGAGCTGGTCAAGGCGATCGGCAGCGAGTTGCGCGTGCCCGCTTCGGCCGAGATCGTCCTCGAGGGGCATATCTATCCGGACGAAAACCACCCGTCCGGCTTCGAGCACGCGCTCGAGGGACCGTACGGCGACCATACCGGCTATTACAACGAGCAGGACAGTTTTCCGGTGTTCACCATCGACCGCATCACCATGCGCCGCGACCCGATCTATCACTCGACCTACACGGGCAAACCGCCGGACGAACCGGCCGTGCTGGGGCTGGCGCTCAACGAGGTGTTCATTCCGCTGCTGCAAAAGCAGTTCAGCGAAATCACCGATTTTTACCTGCCGCCCGAGGGTTGCAGCTACCGCATGGCGGTGGTGCAGATCAAGAAGCAGTACGCGGGCCACGCCAAGCGCGTGATGTTCGGCGTGTGGAGCTTCCTGCGCCAGTTCATGTATACCAAGTTCATCGTGGTGGTGGACGAGGATGTCAATGTGCGCGACTGGAAAGAAGTGATCTGGGCCATCACCACCCGCGTCGATCCCACCCGCGACACCACGCTGGTGGACAATACGCCGATCGACTACCTCGACTTCGCCTCGCCGGTGAGCGGCCTGGGCAGCAAGATGGGGATCGACGCCACCAACAAGTGGCCCGGCGAAACCAGCCGCGAATGGGGTACCACCATCACCATGACGCCGGAAGTGAAGGCGCGCGTCGACGGCATTTGGCAGGAACTGGGGCTGTAGGATATAATGTGCGCTGGCGGGCCCCTGCGCATTGTGGCATGGCTAACCTGGTCAGGTCGGGAACGAAGCAGCCACGGCCGTTCACCATAAGTGCCGCAGATCAGGCTCGCCTCCTCATTCAGTTAGAACGTAAAAAAAGCTGCCCTCAGGCAGCTTTTTTTATGGCGTCTCTCTTTTATTCGTCGCGCAGTTCCGCTTCGATCGGCCGCTCCGACGCTGTCATCAGCGGGTTCTCCTTCAGCTTGGTCGCTTCCGGTTTCAGGATGATCATGTGTTTGGCGTTGGTCTTGTACTCGGTGGCGCCCACCTTCAGCGTTGCCGGCCCGGCGAACTTGAACACCACCACGTCCACGCTGGGCGCAAACCAGCGCATGGCGCCGGCCATCGACTTGATCGCGTTATTCATCTGGGCCACGCTGCCCATCACGGTGGCGTACTGCCATTGCAGGCCCGGCGGCAGCACTGCCAGGCCCTCGTAACCGATCGCCGATTTTTCGCCATCGGGCAGCGTGGTGACGATGCGCGTGGTGCCATGCATCCAGCGCGGGTTGGGTGCGCCGAAATCGAGCCGGTACTCGGGCGTGAGCGGCGGCAGGGTCTGGCGCTCGGCGCCGTTGACCACGATGAGCACGACGTCCTGCGGCTTGATGGCCGGATTGACCGGTTTGACGCTGATAAACAGCTTGATCTTGTCGCGCTCGGCGGCCGGCACGGCATAAAAGCGGTCGATGCGCAGCCCTTCGACCATGGACTTGTAGTTTGCCCAGTCGCGCTCGGCGGCGTGCAGGGGCAGGGCAAAGGCGAGGGGCAGCAGCAGGGCCAGCTTGGCGAGTGTTTTCATGTCGATGGGAGAGGGCGAAAGGTCAATTGTAAGGCAGAACCGCCGGCTGCCGCAGGGCGGGCTGCTGCCATATCTAATCCGGTCCCGAGTTGCTACAATTGCCGCTTCGCGCGTCGCAACCGCTATCTACGGTAAAATCCAGTATGTCCTATCAAGTCCTTGCCCGTAAATACCGTCCCCGGAACTTCGAAACGCTCGTCGGCCAAGAGCACGTCGTGCGCGCACTCACGCATGCGCTGCACAGCGGCCGGCTGCACCATGCGTATCTGTTCACCGGTACCCGCGGCGTCGGCAAGACCACGCTGTCGCGCATCCTGGCCAAGTCGCTCAATTGCGTCGGACCCGACGGCAACGGCGGCATCACTGCCACGCCGTGCGGCGTGTGCGAGGCGTGCACCGCGATCGACGCCGGCCGCTTCGTCGATTACATCGAAATGGATGCGGCGTCCAATCGGGGCGTGGACGAGATGGCCCAGTTGCTCGAGCAGGCCGTGTATGCCCCGAGCAATGCGCGCTTCAAGGTCTATATGATCGACGAGGTGCACATGCTGACCAACCACGCGTTCAACGCCATGCTCAAGACGCTGGAAGAGCCGCCCGAACACGTGAAATTCATCCTGGCGACCACCGACCCGCAGAAAATTCCGGTCACGGTGCTGTCGCGCTGCCTGCAGTTCAACCTCAAGCAGATGCCGCCCGGGCATATCATCGGCCACCTGGAAAACATCCTGGGCCAGGAACAGATCGCGTTCGAGCAGCCGGCGCTGCGCCTGCTGGCGGCCGGCGCCCATGGCTCGATGCGCGATGCGCTGTCGCTGACCGACCAGGCCATCGCCTACGCGGCCGGCGATGTGACGCTCGACGCAGTGCAGGGCATGCTCGGTGCGCTCGACCAGTCCTACCTGATCCGCCTGCTCGATGCGCTGGCGAAGCAGGATGGCGCCGACCTGCTGGCCGTGGCCGACGAAATGGCCACGCGCAGCCTGTCGTACAACGGCGCGCTGCAAGACCTGGGCACGCTGTTGCACCGCATCGCACTGGCGCAGACCGTACCGGCTGCCTTGCCCGACGACTTGCCGGAATATGCCGACATCGTGCGCCTGGCCGGCCAGTTCGAGGCGGAAGAGGTGCAGCTGTATTACCAGATCGCCGTGCATGGCCGTAACGAGCTGGGCCTGGCGCCCGACGAATATGCGGGCTTCTCGATGACCTTGCTGCGCATGCTGGCCTTTCGGCCCGGCGTAGGCGGCGCCGACGGGCAAGCGGCTGCCACGCCTGCAACGCCCGCGCTGTCGCGTCCGGCGGCGGTGGCTGCCGCGCGCGCTGCGGCTGCCGCTGGCGGCGGGCCGGCGCGGGCAGCAGCCAACGTGCAGGCCAGCCACGCCAGCGTGACGCCGCAGGCCGTGATCGCCGGCGCTGCCGCCATGGCGCGCGCATCGGCCTCGCCATCGGTGCCGGTGCGCCCTTCGACAACGGCGCCAGTGCCGGGGGCGTCACCCGGGGTCATGTCCGAGCACACCGCCGGGCCGGCATCGGCTGCCGTGGCGGGGCAAGCTCCTGGATCGGCGTCTGGTCCGGCTGCCGGGGTCATGACGGGGCACACGCCCGGGCCGGGGCCGGGCCCGGCTGCCGGGGCCATGGCGGGGCAGGCTCCTGGATCGGCGTCCGGCCCGGCTGCCGGTTCCGTGGCAGGGAACACTGCTGCGTCGGCCTCCGGCCCCGGCTCGGGGCCGGCTGCGGTTTCCGCGCCGGCGCCAACGTCGCCTGCCGGTCCGATCAGCCCGGCGCGGGCTGCGATCAATGCGGCGCTGGAAGCGGCGCGCGCGGCGTCGCGGCCCGGTGGCGCCCGGTCGGCCCCATCGCCATCGCCTGCTGCGCCGGCGGCGGCAGCACCCGCGGCGGCGCCCGCCATGCCTGCGCCGCCGGCAGGAGCCGCGCGTCCGCAGTCACCGCAAGCCGGTCACGGCAGCCCGGTTGCGGCCGCGCGCCCGGCGCCGTGGGAAGACTTGCCGCCAGCCGGCGGGGCTGCTGCGGCCGCCGTGCTCGAAGCGCCGGTGCGCCAGGCACAGCCAGCATCGCCGCCGGCGCAGCAGCAGAGCCAGCCCCAGCCTGCGTTCCAGCCCCGGCCGCGCAGCCAGGCGGCCGATGACGGTCAGCCGCAGTATCAAGCCCCGCCGCCGGACGACGATGTGCCGTCCTGGGTGACCGAGTTCTCCGACGACAGTGCCGTCGCGGCGCCGGTGCCGCTGGCGCACCTGTCGTCGCCGATGGCACCGCCGGCCTCGGCCTATGCCTCGTCGTTGCCGCCCCAGTATGCCGACGAGCAGCAAATCGTCCTGCCGGCGCGCGCGGCGGCAGGACCGGTCAAAGCGCCATACGCTTACGTGATCACGCCCGTGCCCGCGCTGGACTGGGACGGCAACTGGCCCGGTGTGGCGGCTGCCTTGCCGCTGCGCGGCGTGGCCCAGCAACTGGCCATGCAGGCCGAACTGATCGAGTGCAGCGCCGATGGCAACGCCGTGGTGTTCAAGCTGCGCGTGCCGATCGAAACCTGGCGCACGCCGGGCAACGTGGAAAAGCTGACCGCGGCGCTGTGCGAGCGCTTCGGGCGCCCGGTGCGTGTCGATACCGAGCTGGGCCCGGTGTGGTACACGGCCAGCGCCGAAGCGCAGGCATTCCGCGCCGCCTGCCAGAAAGCGGCCGAAGACATCGTCGCCAACGATCCGCTGGTCAACAGCATGCTGACCGAGTTCGACGCCTGGGTCGTGCCCGGATCGATCGTGCCGCCGCAGCCGCAGACCACCCCGGCTGCAGCCTGACCACCCTTATTATTTCAACACGGAGAGACCCATCATGATGAAGAACCAACTCGCAGGCCTGATGAAGCAGGCCCAGGCCATGCAGGACAACATGAAAAAGGCGCAGGACGCGCTGGCCCTGATCGAAGTCGAAGGCCAGTCCGGCGCCGGCCTGGTCAAGGTGGTGATGACCTGCAAGAACGACGTCAAGCGCGTGTCGATCGACCCGTCGCTGCTGGCCGACGACAAGGACATGCTGGAAGACCTGGTCGCTGCCGCTTTCAACGACGCCGTGCGCAAGGCCGAGGCGACCACCGCCGAAAAAATGAGCGGCATGACTGCCGGCATGAATATTCCCGGCCTGCCGGCCGGCTTCAAGATGCCTTTCTAAGCCGGTTCCTGCATGTCCAGGTCGCTGGAATTCCTGACCGAAGCGCTGCGCCGCCTGCCCGGCGTCGGTCCGAAGTCGGCGCAGCGGATGGCGTTCCATCTGCTGCAGCACGACCGCGAAGGCGCGGACATGCTCGCGCGCGCACTGCACCAGGCCGTCAACGCCGTGCACCACTGCGCGCTGTGTAACACCTTTACCGAAGACGACATCTGCGACGTGTGCATGGACGACACGCGCGACCGCCGACTGCTGTGCGTGGTGGAAACGCCGGCCGACCAGCTGATGATCGAGCAGACGCTGACCTACAAGGGGCTGTACTTCGTGCTGATGGGCCGGCTCTCGCCGCTCGACGGCATCGGCCCCAAGGATATCCACCTGGAAAAGCTGATCGCCCGGGCTGCCGATGGCCTGGTCACTGAAGTGGTGCTGGCCACCAATTTCACCAACGAGGGCGAAGCTACCGCCCACTACATCAGCGAAATGCTCAAGGCGCGCGGTCTGCAGGTCAGCCGGCTGGCGCGCGGGGTGCCGATGGGCGGCGAGCTCGAATACGTGGACGCCGGCACCATCGCCCGCGCCATGCTGGACCGGAGAACCACATGAGCGACGTACGAAAGGGCGCTACGCCGGCGCCAGCCGCAACCGCCGGCACGCTGCCGCTGGCAGGCATCAAGGTACTGGAACTGGGCACGCTGATCGCGGGCCCTTTTTGTGGGCGCATGCTGGCCGAGTTCGGCGCCGAGGTGATCAAGATCGAGGCGCCCGGCGACGGCGATCCGATCCGCAAGTGGCGCGTGCTCAAGGACGGCACCTCGCTGTGGTGGTCGGTCCAGGCGCGCAATAAAAAATCGCTGACGCTGAACATGAAAGATGCGCGCGGGCGGGCGGTGGCGCGCCAGCTGGCGCTCGAGGCCGACATCATCGTCGAGAACTACCGCCCGGGCGTGCTGGAAAAATGGGAGCTCGGCTACGAGCAACTGAAGGTGCTCAATCCGGCCACCATCATGGTGCGGCTGTCCGGCTTCGGCCAGACCGGCCCGATGAAGGATCTGCCGGGTTTCGGCGCCATCGGCGAATCGATGGGCGGCTTGCGCTACGTGAGCGGTCACCCGGACCGTCCGCCGGTGCGGGTGGGCGTGTCGATCGGCGACTCGGTGGCGGCCTTGCACGGCGTGATCGGCGCCATGATGGCGCTGCGCCACCGCGATGTCACCGGCGGCAAGCACCAGGGGCAGGGGCAGATGGTGGACGTGGCGCTGTACGAGTCCGTGTTCAACCTGATGGAGTCGCTGGTGCCCGAGTTCGACCACGCCGGCGTGGTGCGCGAACGCACGGGCGGCGCCTTGCCCGGCATCGTGCCTTCGAACACCTACACCACGCGCGACGGCGAGAACATCGTCATCGCCGGCAATGGCGACGCCATCTTCAAACGCCTGATGCTGGCCATGGGCCGCATCGACCTGGCTGGCGACGCGCAACTGGCGCGCAACGACGGCCGCGTGCAGCGCACGCAGGAGATCGACGACGCCATCCAGGCCTGGTGCGACACCCACGATATCGACAGCGCACTGGCCGTGCTGCAGGCGGCCGACGTGCCGGCCGGTAAAATCTATTCGGTGCGCGACATGATGCGCGACCCGCAATTTCTCGCGCGCGAAATGTTCGAGCAGCACCGGTTTGCCGACGGCACGCCGATCAAGCTGCCCGCCATCTCGCCCAAGCTGTCGGCCACACCGGGCCGCACGCAATGGATCGGCCCCACGCTGGGCCAGCACAACGATGAAGTGCTGCGTGCGCTAGGCTACAGCGACACCGAGATCGCCACCCTGCGTCAGGACGGCGTGGTGTAGACGTCCGGGCTGGCAGGAAACCGCAGAAGCGCGGCAGCCAGCGGGCAGCGCGGCGCAACAGAGGCCATGGCCCATTTTGCATACGGCATCGCCGCGGGCTTTCATGCACAGGGCATCGTCAAGACCCGCCGTGCAAAAGACATTGCCACGACCCTCGATGCAAAGGGCATCGCCACGACCCTCGATGCAAAGCGCATCACCAAGACCCGTCATGCGAAGGGCCTCGCCACGGCCTGCCAGGCACACGGCATCGCCACGCTCGCGGCGCCGCTTGCCACGACCGCATCGGTGTCACGCGTACAGCATGGTCATTGTGATGCGCGCGCCCGCATGGTCGTCGCGGAAGTCGCAGCTGGCCGCGCCGTGCGCGAGCCGGGGGTCGAACAGCACGGCGCGGTTTTGCCGGTAAGCGATGTGGCGGGTGCGGCCATCGCGGTCGCGGATCACCATGCCGCCGCTGGCGCTGTCCAGATTGGCGGTGTCCGGCGTGAGCCAGATCTGCAGTTGCCAGCCCCCGGCTGCGCCATGCAGCGATTCGCCCGGCAGGCGCGGCGGATGCTTGCCGGCCTTGAGTTCCAGTAATTGCCGGCCGTCGCCGAACACGCCTTGCGCTATCTGTACCAGCAGCGGGCAGTTGAAGCCGTTATCGTAGGTGGCGCCCAGCCGTCCGTGGCCGTGTTCGCTGAACCAGATCGTCGATTGCAGGCAAAAGCGCCACAGCTCGTCCAGCGCCTCGCTGGATAAAAAATCGTCGATAACGGTGATGCCATGGCCGGGCGGCGCGCGGCGGACGGCCGCCAGCGCGTGGCCGGAAAATGCCTGCGCCACGCACGGCGTCGGGCGCAGGTGGATGATGCGGTCGTAGACTTCATCGATGGCGTCCTGTTCGTCGCTGCTGAGCAGGGTGCGCCGGTCATGCCGGCTGTGTTCGCTGCTGCCGAATCGCGTTCCCCGATCCGGTTCCAGCCATGGCGCCATCTGTGGTTGCCGCTGCGGTTCCCACCATGGTCTCCGGTACGCTTCCAGCGGCGGGTTCAGCATCGTTGCCGGGTGTGATGCAGGACGTGGTTGCGTGCGCGCTTGCAGCCGCGCCGCCAGCCGGCGATAGCGGGCGATGATCGGCGGGAAGGCGTCGCCCAGTACACCGAGCTGGTGCAGATATTCGAGCTGGGCGGCGTCGTGGCAGAGACGGTCGCTGGTGACGGCCACCTCGTACAGCGGCAGCAGGCGCTCGGCCAGCATGCCCGGGTACCAGCGGCTGCCGCGCCGCAGCGCCGTGTGCATGGCGTGATACCCGGCAGCGAGCTGGTGCTGGTGCTCGCGCGCAGCCTGGCGCGACAGCGACGCCAGCGTGGCCAGCGCCCCCGGCCCGTCGTCCGCGTGACGCGCGTGCCAGAACACGAACGCTTCCTCGAAGCGGTGCCGCTCGATCAGGGCGTTGGCAAAGCTGGCGGCAGGCTTGGCGGACATGGCGGACATGGCGATTCGCGGCAGACGATGGACGGCAAACGATGACGGCAAACGATCAAGGCAAACGATAAGCAGCAGGCATTAGGCGGAGTGATCGGCTTATCTTATGCGGTGGCGCAGGCAGGTCCCTGCGCTGGATCAATGCGCGGTATGGAACCGAAAGCGTCGGCGGTGGTCTGCAGTCAGGACGCCGCTGGCGTGTCGGGAGCGGCGCCGCCGTCCAGCATCAGGCCGATCGCTGCCGGCGGCGATGGCCGGCCCAGCAGGTAGCCCTGGGCCATGTCGCAGCCGTATTGTTCCAGCAGCAGCAGTTGCTCGCCCGTTTCCACGCCTTCGGCCACGACTGCGAGCTTGAGGCCGTGCGCCATGGCGATGATGGCGCGCGTGATGGCGGCGTTTTCCGAGTCCTGCGGCAGGCCGCTGATGAAACTGCGGTCGATCTTCAGCGCGCGGACGTTGAAGCGCTTCAGGTAATTCATCGACGAGTAGCCGGTACCGAAGTCGTCGATCGACAGGTACACGCCGATCGCTCGCAACTGTTCCAGCGTGACCATGGTGGCGCGGGCGTCGTCCATCAGCGTGCCTTCGGTCAGTTCCAGTTCCAGCAGGTGGGAGGGCAGGCCGGTGTCCTGCAGGGCCGAGAACACGATCTGCGCCAGGTTGTCGTCCTTGAACTGCTTGGCCGACAGATTGACTGCCACCCGCAGCACGTGCTGGCCTGCCGTCTGCCAGTCCATGGCCTGGCGACAGGCCGTGCGCAGCACCCATTCGCCGATCTGAACGATCAGGCCGGTTTCCTCGGCCAGCGGAATGAATTCGGTGGGCGAGATGACGCCGCGCTCGGGATGGCGCCAGCGCACCAGCGCTTCCACGCCCACGATGCGGTTGCTGGCGACGGCGATCTGCGGCTGGTACAGCAGGTACAGCTCGTCGTTCTGCAGCGCCTTGCGCAAGCCCACTTCGAGCTGCACATGGCTCATGATCTGCATCGTCAGCGACGAGCTGTAAAGCTTGGCATTGTTCTTGCCGCAGCTTTTGGCGTGGTACATGGCCGTGTCGGCGAACTTGAGCAGCGAGCTGCAATCTTCGCCGTCTTCCGGGTACAGCGAGATACCGATGCTGGCCGTGACGAATATTTCGTGGGTGTCGATCTGGAACGGCCGCCGCATCGCTTCCTTGACCCGGTGAGCGACGTTGAGGGCGTTTTCCACGCGTTCCAGGTCCGGTATCAGGATCGTGAATTCGTCGCCGCCCAGGCGCGCCAGGTTGTTGATGCCGACCTCGGTGCGCGAGACCAGGTCGCTGGGCCGCGTGGTGTCGCGCAGCCGCTCCGAGACCGCCATCAGCAGGTGGTCGCCGACGTCGTGGCCCAGCGTGTCGTTGATGCGCTTGAAGGCGTCGAGGTCCATGAACAGCACGGCGAACTTCTTGTTGCCCTTGCGTGAGCGAACCAGTTCGGCCTCCAGCGTTTCGAGAAAGGCCTGACGGTTGGGGATGCCGGTCAGGCTGTCGCAATAGGCGAGCCGGCGGATCTGTTCTTCGGTGCGCTTGCGCTCGCTGATATCGCGCACCAGGCCCAGCACTTCATTGGGACCGGTGGCCACCAGCCGCGCCTCGAAGTGGCGCACCGGCGCCGCCACCGCGTGTTCGCCATGCCGCGGGCGCAGCGGCGCGGCGCCGCTGGTGACGGGCAGCTCGTAATCGAGCGAACTGATACGTTGCGTGTCGAGCACGGTGTGCACCTTGTCCAGCATGCGGCGGGCGATGTCGGACGGCAGCACGTCGTTCAGATGGCGGCCCACGCATAGGTCGCTGGAAAACACGTCGCTGGCCTCGTGGCCCTGCTCGTAATCGAGGTAGTAGCCATCCTTGTTCATGCGGAAAAACGTGTCCGGTATCGCCGCCAGCACCGCGCGGTGCTGGGCGTCGGCGATGCGCAGGCGGATGATGGCGTCGGAGGCGCGCAGCACGTACAGTACGCGGTGGCCGAGGATGGGCCAGTTGATCGGCTTGGAGACGAAATCGGTGGCGCCCGCCTCGTACGCACGCGTTACCGATTCAAGCTCGTCGCCGCCGGTGACCATGATGATGGGGGCTGCCGGATGGGTGTCCAGGCGGCGGATTTCGCGGCAGACCGCAAAGCCGTCCATGCCCGGCATCTCCACGTCAAGCAGCACCAGGTCCGGCGCCAGCTCCTGGTAGCGCGCCAGCGCTTCGACGCCGTCCGCGGCTTCCACCGCGTCGAGCTCGACCTGGGCCAGCATTTCCAGCATCAGCAGGCGCATCACGGGATCGTCGTCGGCCACCAGGACCAGGGCGCGGCTGCGGGGCGGGGGAGTGGCCATGTCAGAGTTCCTTTTCCAGTAAAGCCCCCAATGCCTGTCGCACGGCCTGGAAGGAATGTTCCATGTCTGCCAGCAGCTCGGCGGCGCCAGCGGTGGTGTTGTTGCGGCCCAGCTGTTCGAGATCCTTGCAGCGCTGCGACAAGACCAGCGCGCCGACGTTGGCGCTGCTGCTCTTGAGCGTGTGCGCGGTCTTGCGCAGCTGGTCGGTATTGCCCGCTTCGATCGCCGTGTGCAGCGCCTGCAGATGGGGCGGCGTGTCGGCCAGGTACGCGTGCAGCACCCGTTCGAGCAGCGCCTCGCCGTGGCTGGCGCTGAGCGCGCGGATATTGGCCAGCGCCTGGACGTTGATCGCGATGTCGCCGGCGGGCCCGGACGCGGCGGGCGACGGAGGCAGCACTGGCGGCTTGGCGCCGATGCCGGGTTCCTGAGCCAGCGCGCACGTTTCAGCCCCGGCGGCACTATCGGCCCGACCGGCGCTGTCGCCGAGCGTGGCAGCTTCGGCAGGCTTGGCAGGCTTGAGACGATCGGAACGCTCAGTGCGATCTGCGCGCTCGGCGCGCTCGACGGGGGCGAAAAGATCGACAGGATCGACAGGATCGAAACGCTCGACAGCATCGAAACGCTCGACAGCATCGAAACGCTCGACAGCATCAAAACGGTCGCCAAGGCCATCGACGTCGGCGCTCCCTGCGCCATCGACACGTGCATCGATATCGGCAGCAGCGGCTCCCGGCAGTCCCGGCGCAGTACGGGGCAGCGTGATCCAGCGGGCGATGGTCTGGGCCAGTGCCTGTTGCGTGAACGGCTTGCTCAGGTAGTCGTCCATGCCTGCCGCCAGGCACGCTTCGCGGTCGCCTTGCAGCGCGTTGGCGGTGATGGCGACGATCGGCAGGCTGCGCGTGCGTCCGTGCTGCTGTTCGCGGCGGCGGATGGCGGCGGTGGCGGCGAAACCGTCCATCACCGGCATCTGGCAATCCATCAGCACCAGGTCGAAGTCGCCCGACTGCAGTCGCAGCAGCGCTTCCTCGCCGTTGCAGGCACGGCTGACGTCCAGGCCCAGGCTTTCGAGCATGGCGCTGGCCACCTCCACGTTGACCGGGTTGTCTTCGGCCAGCAAGACCTTGCGGCTGCGCCGCTGGCGTGGCGGTGGTCCCGAGGCGCTCAGCGTGTCCACCGGCGGCGCGGCCGGGGCCACGGCTGCAGCGGGCGGCGTGCCGTTGCGGTGGCGCGGCTGGCCCGTCGGCGCCCGCAGCGCCGGCAAGGCGCCCGGTGTGGCACGGCTGAACAGGCCGTAATGCAGATCGCATTCGCGCGCCGGCTTGATCAGCTGAAAAGCGACCCCGGCGGCGCGCTGCTGGACGCTGTCGGCGGCATCGCGCTCGGTGCTCAGCAGCAGGATGCGCAAGTCGGCCAGACCGGGCTCGGCGTGGATCGCGGCGGCCAGCGCCAGGCCGCTGGTGCGCGGCAGCGCCATCTCCATCAGGACGGCGTTGTAGGGCTGGCCGTCTGCTGCCGCCTGGCGCAGGACGGGCAGGGCTTCGGTGGCGGTGCTGGCGGTGGCAGCGATGCGCCAGGACGCCAGCAGGCGTTCCAGCTCGCTTCTGCTGGCGGGGTTGTCATCGACGATCAAGGTGCGGAGTCCGTGGGAGGTATGAATGGGATCGTCTATATCGACGCGCGGCTTGTCGAAATGTACGGCGAACCAGAAGATCGACCCTTGCGTCAGCGCATGATCGACACCGATCGTGCCGCCCATCAACTCCACCAGCTGCTTGGAGATCGCCAGGCCCAGGCCGGTGCCGCCATGCTTGCGCGTGGTCGATCCGTCCGCCTGCGAGAACGAATCGAAGATGCGCCCGCGCGCCTCGCTGGAGACGCCGATGCCGGTGTCGTGCACCTCGAAGCGCAAGCTCACGCGCTGGGCGTCTTCGGCCGCCACTGCCACCTTGACCGTGATCTCGCCGGTGTCGGTAAATTTGACAGCGTTGCCGAGCAGGTTGAAGATCACCTGGCGCAGCCGGTTGGGGTCGCCGCAGATGGCGACCGGGATGTCGCAGGCCACCTGCAGTTCCAGCCGCAGGCCCTTGGCGTCGGCCTGGGGCGAGAACACGTGGTCGATATCGTGGAGCAGGTCGCGGAAGTTGAACTGGATGTATTCGACCGTCAGCTTGCCGGCCTCGATCTTGGAAAAATCGAGGATGTCGTTGATGATCACCAGCAGATGTTCGCCCGAGCGCTTGACCATGCTCGTGTAGTGGCGCTGCTGCTCGTTCAGCCGGGTGGCCAGCAGCAGCTCGGTCATGCCCAGCACGCCGTTCATCGGGGTGCGGATCTCGTGACTCATGGTGGCCAGGAAGGCGCTTTTCGCCTGGCTGGCCGCCTCGGCTGCGTTCTTGGCCTTTTCCAGCTGCTCGGTGCGCACGCCCACCTGGCGTTCGAGCTGGTCGCGGTACTGGGCCAGGGCGCCGTCGCGCGCTTCTACCTGGGCCAGCATGTCGTTGAAGCTGTCGATCAGGGCGCCCAGGTCGTCGCCGCGCTGGTGCAGGATGCGCTCGGTGGGCTGGCCGCGGCTGACCTGCTGCGCGGCCGCGATCAGCCGCGCAACCGGTTCGGTCACGCTGCCGCGCGAGCGGGCCGCGAACAGCAGCGCCGTCATGAACGCCAGTGCAGCGGCAACGACTGCCGCGCCCAGGCTTTTCAGGATGTCGAACCACATCGGCAGCGCGCTGCGCTCGAGCAGGATCACCCCGGCAGGCTCGCCGTGCCGGACAAAGGCGCGATAGACACGGTTGGCCGGCATCCAGGGCGGGCCGCTGGGGCCGGCCGGTTCGGCTGCGGGATCCGTGTCAGCTTCGCCCGCCGTACCGCTTTGCGCGCCACTCGTCATGTCACCAGCCAGCGCGCCTGCCCTGGCGTCTGTGCGCCCGCCTGCCGGGGGGGCCGCGCGGCTGCCGCCAGGCAGTCCGTCACCGGATGCCGGCGTGGCCCCATCGCCGGCGCCACTGGCCGACAGGTCGTCGGTCTGCAGATGAGCGGACAGCACCTCGGCCGGTAACCGCTCGGGTGCAGCCTGAGACTGCCGCAGACGTGGCGAACTGTAGCGTGCCAGCAGGGCGCCGCCGCGATCGTACACGGCTGCCTGCAAGATGTCGCGGTCGTGGGCCAGCGCCTGCAGCTGTTGTGCCAGCTGCCGGTGGTCCTGGCCTGCGGCGGGGGGTTTGCCGGGACCGTCGCTACCGCCGGCGCCGAGCACGGCGGCCAGCGTCGCCAGCTGGCCGAGCTCTTCTTCCTGTCGGTTCATGAACGAGGTGCCGGCAAACGTCAGGAACACGAGCAGCAGCGCGCTGCCGGTCGAGAGCATCGAGAGCATGGTCAGCCGCTGGCTCAGGCCGGAAGGTTCGTGATGGGACATCGGAGATTCCCTGAAAGCAGGCTGATCATTTAGTGCCAACAGGAAAAATATAGCCAGGAAGTCGGAGCGTTATTGATCTGGATCCAAACCGCGTCCGATGTTGTGCCTGCTACCGATAAAAAAAGGCGGACCGGGCCTGCGCCTGCTCCGCCTTCGGCTGCCGCCAGCGCGGCTGGCGTGTCCCGCCATCAGGCCGGGCACAGCCCGCCGGCAGCGGCAACCTGCCTGCCCGGCGCGCCCTGTTTGCGGCGCATCAAGGCCAGGCCGGCAAAGCCCAATCCCATGATCGCCAGCGTGGCCGGTTCCGGCACCGCCTGGGCTGCGAACGATTGCGACGAATCGACCTTCAGGAACGGCACCGTGGTGGGCGTGCTGCCGTCCCACATCATGGTGGGCGTGAAGAACGACGGTACGTTGGTGGTGCCGGTGGTCTTGTCCTGGAAGATGGCGCCGGTGACAACGTCGAGGTAGTTGGCGTCGACATAATCGATCACGAAGCGGGTGTCGAACGAGCCGGTGCCGATGCCGTTGACGGTCGAAAAGCTGGCGTCGTTGAACACCAGGTGGCCCGACAGGATCAGCAGGCCGTCGCCATCGGGGTCGCCCGGCGCCGTGCCGCAGCCGGTGGAGGTGGCGCCGGCGCCGTAGCAGGCCACGGTGCCGTTGCCGTTGCCGGGCACGGATTTGCTGCTGCCCGCACCGGGCGTGATGCGGTCGAAATAGATGGCCAGGTTCTGCACGCCGGCGCGCAGCGGATCGACATCCATGGCAGCGGCCTGGGCGGGCGGCAGCGTGAAGTGGGCGGTGCTGGCGTTCTGGCTGTCGACCAGTTCCTGGAAGCGCACCACCTTGCTGAGCTCGAAACTCTGGTTGAGGCCGGCCGGCGTGACCAGGGCCGGGGTGTTGCTGTTGGACATGGTGCCGACCACCATCTGCGAGCGGAACTCGGTCAGATAGGGCGCGGCAGCGTTGGCGCCACCGACGCTGGCGCCGGGGACGAAGCCGCTGGTGAGCCCGGTATCGGTGACGTGGGTCCACAGGTCGGCGTAGGTGCTGTAATTGCCGCTGCCGGTCGGATCGAAACCGATCGCGGGGCCGGCAATGGCAGTAGGGGGGGCGGCCAGTGCGGCGGCAATCGTCGCGAAGGTGGCCAGCGCGGTTGGGCAGTTTTTCATGGTTGCTCCCTGAGGTGGATGGCGCCCGGAAATCGGGACCATGCCAGCCCTGGAGCAAAACCCTTGCCAGCGCTCATGAACGCTGTGAAATCAGGCACTTGCGCGCAGGCAGCAGCGCGCGGCGGACGGCAGTGTAAAAAAATCCGTCAGCAGCAGCCGCCGCGCTTGCCGGCCCCGCCGTAGCGGGCCTCCTGGCGTTCCTTGAAAAACTCCTCGTACGTCATCACCGGCTCGCCCGGATGGGTCTGCTCGCGGTGGCTGACGTAGGTGTCGTAATCGGGCAGGCCCATCATCAGGCGCATGCTTTGCCCGAGGTAGCGGCCGGCCTTGGCGATTTCGCCGAGCATCGTTACACCTTGGCGCCGGCTGGCGCCAGCACCAGCGGCCCCTCGTTGACGGTGGGTCCGCTGCTGGCGCGCGCCCTGACCACGGTGCGGATGCCGAATACCAGCACACTGAGCACAACGATCACGAAGAAGCCGGCCAGACCGGCGTCGAGGTAATCGTTGAACACCACCTGCTGCATCTGCGCCATCGACTTGGCCGGGGCCAGGATCTTGCCTTCGTCGATGGCGCCCTGGTACTTGGCAGCGTGCGCCAGGAAGCCGATTTTCGGATCGGCATGGAACATCTTCTGCCAGCCGGCCGTCAGCGTGCACAGCAGCAGCCAGACGGTCGGCACGATGGTGACCCACGCGTACTGGCCGCGCTTCATCTTGAACAGCACGCAGGTACCGAGCATCAGCGCGATCGCGGCCAGCATCTGGTTGGCGATGCCGAACAGCGGCCACAGCGTGTTGATGCCGCCCAGCGGATCGACCACGCCCTGGTACAGGAAGTAGCCCCAGGCCGCCACGCACAGGCCGGTAGCGACCAGGTTGGCGAAGGTGTTTTCGGTCTGCTTCATGGCTGGCACGAAGGCGCCCAGCAAGTCCTGCAGCATGAAGCGGCCGGCGCGGGTGCCGGCGTCCACGGCGGTGAGGATGAACAGCGCCTCGAACAGGATGGCGAAGTGGTACCAGAACGCCATCATGGCCTGGCCGCCGATCGCGTTCGACAGGATGTGGGCCATGCCCACGGCCAGCGTCGGGGCGCCGCCGGCGCGCGAGATGATGCTGTGCTCGCCCACGTCCTTGGCAGTCTGCACCAGCATTTCCGGGGTGATATAAAAGCCCCACTGCGAGATCGCGGCGGCGGCCGATTCCGGCGTGGTGCCGATCAGGGCAGCCGGGCTGTTCATGGCGAAGTAGATGCCCGGCTCGATGGTCGAGGCGGCCACCAGCGCCATGATGGCGACGAACGACTCCATCAGCATGGCGCCGTAGCCGATGTAGCGGGCGTGGATTTCGTTTTCGATCATCTTGGGCGTGGTGCCCGAGGCGATCAGCGCGTGGAAGCCGGACACGGCGCCGCAGGCGATGGTGATGAACAGGAACGGGAACAACGAGCCGGCCCAGACCGGGCCGGTGCCGTCGATGAACTTGGTCATGGCCGGCATTTTCAGGTACGGCGCCACCGCGATGATGCCCACCGCCAGGCCGACGATGGTGCCGATCTTGAGGAAGGTGGACAGGTAGTCGCGCGGCGCCAGCAGCAGCCACACGGGCAGCACGGAAGCGACGAAACCGTAGCCGATCAGCATCCAGGTCAGCTCGGTGCCGGTGAAGTCGAACAGCGGCGCCAGCGCAGCGTGTTCCTGCACATACTGGCCGCCGAAGATGGCCGCCATCAGCAGCACGAAGCCGATGATCGACACTTCGCCGATGCGGCCCACGCGGATGAAGCGCGAATACACGCCCATGAACAGCGCGATCGGGATGGTGGCCATCACGGTGAAGCTGCCCCACGGCGAGTGGGTCAGCGCCTTGACCACGATCAGCGCCAGCACGGCCAGGATGATGACCATGATCATGAAGGTGCCGAGCAGGGCGATCATGCCCGGGATCTGGCCCAGTTCCGACTTGATCAAGTCGCCCAGCGAGCGGCCGTCGCGGCGCATCGAAATGAACAGCACGATGAAGTCCTGCACCGCGCCGGCAAACACCACGCCCGCCAGGATCCACAACATGCCGGGCAGGTAGCCCATCTGCGCGGCCAGCACCGGGCCGACCAGCGGACCGGCGCCGGCAATGGCGGCGAAGTGGTGGCCGAACAGCACGTTCTTATTGGTGGGCACGTAATCGAGGCCGTCGTTGAGGCGCTGCGCCGGCGTCAGGCGCCTGGCGTCCAGGCCAAGCACGTTTTTGGCGATGTACAGGCTGTAGTAACGGTAGGCGATCAGGTAGACGCAGACGGCGGCGATCACGATCCAGATGGCGCTGATCGACTCGCCGCGCTTGAGGGCGATGAAGCCCAGCGCAGCGGCGCCCAGCAAGGCGACGACGGCCCAGCCCAGCTTGGCAGCGAGGGACTGGGGGACGGGTGCAACAGGTGTCATGCTTCCTCCAAGGAATGGGTGCTGCTCTTGCCAATACGGCATGCTGGCAGCTTATGGCGAGTATTCACGAATTACATAATGGAGGCAAGCGCAGGATTACGCACGCGCGCTGCGTGTTTCTACGTAGGGGGATGGTGCGGCACAGGCGTAAAATCCCGGCTACAGTCCATCCACGAGCACACCCCGATGAAGTTGCGGCAAAAAGTCATTTTCCTGGCCATCACGCCGCTGATCTTCGCGCTGTGCGCGATCGCGCTGGCGGTGCGCCACCAGTCCGCCCTGCTGGCCCAGCAGCAGCGCGACACCATCCAGCAGGCCTACCTGAGCAGCAAGGAGGCGGAACTCAAGCACTACGTGGCGCTGGCCTCCCATTCGATTTCGCACCTGGTCAATTCCGGCCGCAACGACGAGGCCACCCGCAACGAGGCCAAGCGCATCCTGCAGTCGCTCAGCTACGGCGATGACGGCTATTTCTTCCTCTACGATATGCAGGGCAACACCCTGATGCATCCGCGCCAGCCCGACCTGGTGGGCCGCAACCTGTACCAGATGCGCGACGCGATGGGCCGGCCGACAATCCAGAACCTGCTGCAGCGGGCCCGCAACGGCGGCGGGCTGGAGCGCTACATGTGGGTCAAGCCCTCGACCCAGCAGGCGGTGCCCAAGCTCGGTTACGTGATCGCGCTGCCCGAGTGGGGCTGGATGATGGGCACCGGCATCTACCTCGACGACGTGGACCGGGCGCTGGCGCAGATCGACACCCAGCAATCGGGCAACATCCACAACACGATGTTGTGGATCGCCCTGATCGCGATTGCTGCCGCGCTGCTGGTGGCCGGCGCCGGCCTGGTTCTCAATATCAGCGAACACCGGGTGGCCGACGCCAAATTGAAGGTGCTGGCGCAGCGCGTGGTGGAGTCGCAGGAAGAAGAGCGGGCGCGGCTCTCGCGCGACCTGCACGACGGCATCAGCCAGTGGCTGGTGTCGATCAAGCTGCAGATCGAAGCGGGCATGATCCGGCTCGCATCGAACCGGCCCGACCAGCAGCAGGCTGCGACCGCCGTGTTTGAACACGCAGCGGACCAGCTCAGCAACGTGATGGGCGAGGTGCGCCGCATTTCGCACAACCTGCGTCCGGCCATCCTCGACGACCTGGGGCTGGCCGCGGCCCTGCATCACCTGGGGCAGGAGTACACGCTCAGCTCCGGAACCCCGGTACACTTCGATAGCACCGGCGTGGTCGATGTCCTGTCGGACGTGGCCAACACCGTGCTGTTCCGGGTGGCGCAGGAAGCGCTGACCAATATCGAACGCCACGCCGGGGCCAGCCACATCGGCATCCGCCTGACCGGCAGCGCCCACGGCGTGACCTTGCGCATCAGCGACGACGGCAGCGGTTTCGACGCCGAGCGTATCGCCCTGCATCCGAAGCACGGCATCGGCCTGCGCAACATGATGGAGCGGATGGACGCCATCGGCGGGCGTTTCGGCATCGTCTCGTCCACCGACGGCACCGTGCTCACGGCTTACGCCGCCAACAACAGCTAACCAGGCAGCAAACACCCATGACGACACCTATCAAAATCCTGCTGGTCGATGACCACCCCCTGGTGCGCGACGGCCTGCGCGCCCGGCTCGAAGCGATGCCGCAATTCGAAGTCGTGGCCGAGGCCGGCGGCGCCGCCGAAGCGCTCGAACAGGCGGCGCACCACCCGATCGACCTGGTCTTGATGGACATCAATATGCGCGGCGCCAACGGCATCGAGGCGACCGCGCAGTTCAAGCAGGCCTTCCCCCGTATCGCCGTATTGATCCTGTCGATGCACGACAAGCTCGAATACGTGTCGCAGGCGATCCAGGCCGGCGCGCGCGGCTACGTGCTCAAGGATGCACCAGGCAAGGACATCGTGGTGGCCATCGAAACCGTGATGTCGGGCGGAATTTATTACAGCGCCGCACTGGCGCGCCAGCTGGCCCAGCCGCAAAATACCGACAACCAGCTGACGTCGCGCGAGCACGAGGTGCTGCGCCACATCGCCAACGGCGAATCGAACAAGCAGATCGCCCGTGCGCTCGACCTGTCGGTGCGCACGGTGGAAACGCACCGCCTCAACATCAAGCGCAAGCTCGGCATCGAGGGGCAGGCGGAACTGATCCGTTTCGCGGTCCAGCATGCACAATAGGCACGGGCAATTTTTGTATGGTTGCAACACTTTAGAGTCGCTATCCTAATACTATTAAGCAATTCCTAATATTTCGTGTTTGCTGGGCAATATCTGCTATATTCGGACTACTTGTAAATTGCAATTATGTAAAAATATAAAGTTAATTTCCATGTGGTAAGTTCTATTAATTTCGTCATATGGCACATAGCACAGGGTACGCACAACGCGCGCTGAATCTTTCCAGGGAAATCGATGCCAGCGACCGATAACCAGCCGTTCCCGCTCGCGGAACTTGCGGCAATCTCCGACGCCCGGTACGCCTGGGTGGCGCTCCTGCTCACCCCGCTCGCGGCCGGTGGCCAGCACGACCCGGACGCCGCGCAGGGTGTGCAGGCCGACCATCCGTTCCAGGCTGCGCTCACGCTGCTCAAAACGCCGGGCGCGTTCGACCTGCTGGCGCCGCTCGACATCGTGGTGCCGGTGACCGCACCGGCCCGGCTCGAACTGGCGCAACTGTCCTCCCTGCCTGTCAACCGCGTGCTGCTGCGGGTACCGGCTGCCGCGTGCGCCGATCCTGCAGCGCAAAAGAAGCTGTCCGCCGTGGCCGATGCCGGTTTCCGCATCATGATCGAGGGTGTCACCGCGGGCCCCATTGCCACCCTGTGCGGCGCCCGCGCGCTGATGATGGACGCTGCGCTGCACCTGCCGCCGGTCGTGGCCCTGGCCGGCCAGCCCGGTCCGCACCTGGCGTCGCACATGCGCAGCGAAGCGCGTCTCCAGGTCTGCGCCCAGGCCGGCTTCAGCTGGTTCACGGGCGACTTCGCCACCAACCCTGAGCGGCATGGCGATGGCGACAACGGCAGTGCCGGCGACGGTACCACGCGCAAGCGCCTGCTGGCGCTGTTGGGTTTGCTGGCGCGCGACGCCGACACCCACGAACTGGAACTGCTGCTCAAGCAGGATCCGTCGCTGTCTTACCACCTGCTCAAACTGGTCAATTCGGCCGCTTTCGCGCTGAGCTCACCCGTGCACAGCTTCAGCCAGGCGATTAACGTGCTGGGCCGGCGCCAGTTGCAGCGCTGGTTGCAATTGCTGCTGTACGCGCGCCAGCAGGACGATGGCCTGCCCAATCCGCTGCTGCCGCTGGCGGCCGTGCGGGCTGCGCAGATGGAAGCGCTGGTCGCCCTGCAAGGTGGCGACCGCGACCGCCAGGACATGGCGTTCGTCACCGGTGTGTTCTCGCTGCTGGACGTGTTGCTGGGCATGGACATGACCGAAATCGTGGCCGCCCTCAGCCTCGACCTCGACGTGGTGATGGCCTTGCTCGACCGCGCCGGTCCGCTCGGCGACTTGCTCAAGCTGCTCGATGGCGGCGCGCAGGCCGACGCGCAGCGCCGCCTGGCGCTGGCCGACGCCGGCATCGATGCCGCAGCGTTCTGGCAGACGCAATTACAAGCCCACCAGTGGGCGCTGCAGGTCAGCCGGAGCTTGTAACCATCATGCGCACCTCTTCCCAGTCCAGGCCGATCAGCGATTTCATCACCAGCAGCGCTGCGCTGTGCGACGCCGTGCTGCGGCTGCGCGGCCAGGCGCTGGTGCAGGAGCTGGGGCGCATCGTGCGGGGCGTGACCGACAGCCCGCTGGGCGAGTACCTGCCGGCCGACGCCGCCTCGCTGCTGGCGACGCTGCCAGCGCCGGAAATCCATGCGGCCAACGACGCGCCGCTGCCCACGCTGACGCAGGATATCTGGTTCGACAGCAAGTACTTCGGCCGCTTCACCGTGTCCGGTCGCCACGACTACAGCGACAGCGACCGCCAGCACCTGGCCAGCCTGGCCGCGCTGGCCGGCAGAGTGTTGCAGGTGCACTCGCTGGCGCAACGCACGACCCACGCTTACACCCAGGTGGAAGCGCAGCTGCAGCACCAGGCGCAGATCCTCGATCATATTCACGAGTCGGTGGTGACCATGGACATGAACGGCTTCATCCTCAGCTGGAACAAAGGCGCCGAACGGCTGTTCGGCTATACGGCGGTGGAGGCGGTGGGGCGCAACATCTTGTTCCTGTACGAAGACGAGGACATGGGATTCGACGATCCGTTCCTGGAGCAGGGCGGGCGCCTGATGGAAGTGCGCCGCAAAAAGAAATCGGGCGAAGTGTTCTGGGCCAGCCTGTCGCTGTCGCCGCTGTGCGACGCCAACCAGCGCTCGGTCGGCCTGATCGCCTACCTGACCGACATCACCGAGCGCAAGATGGCCGAGGAGCGCATCCACCACCTGGCCTATTACGATGCGCTGACCAACCTGCCCAACCGCACCCTGCTGACCAAGCTGGTGGACCAGGCGCTGATGGTGGCCCAGCGCGCCCGGCTGCACGGCTGCGTGCTGTTCATCGATCTCAACCGCTTCAAGCTGATCAACGATACGCTGGGCCGCAAGATCGGCGATGCGCTGCTGTGCGAAGTGGCGCGGCGCTTCCGCACCGTGCTGCGCGACCAGGACCTGGTGGCGCGCCTGGGTGGCGACGAGTTTGCCGTCGGCCTGTTCGACATCGGCCAGCACTTCGAAGCGAGTATGGTGGCGCAAAAGCTGCTGGCCACGCTCAACACGCCGATGCTGATCGACGGTCACGACCTGCGCGTGGGCGGCAGCATCGGCATCAGCGTCTATCCGCAGGACGGCGACGACGCCGAAACCCTGCTGCGCCTGGCCGACATCGCCATGTACCGCGCCAAGCAGGAAGGCGGCATGGGCGCCGACGGCGACCACGTGGCCTTCTACAGCCAGGACATGAACCAGGGCATGCAGGAGCGCATGCGCATCGAAACCGGCCTGCGCGCCGCGCTCGGCAACGGCGAGCTGCTGCTGCACTACCAGCCCAAGTTCTGCATCGAAGACGGCAAGATCATCGGCGCCGAAGCGCTGGTGCGCTGGCGCCATCCGGTGCGCGGCCTGGTGCCGCCGGCCGAATTCATCCCGCTGGCCGAATCGACCGGCCTGGTGGTGCAGGTGGGCGAGTGGGTGCTCGAAGCGGCCTGCGCCCAGGCCAAGCTGTGGAAAGACGCCGGCCTGCCGCCGATCCGCCTGGCCGTCAACGTCTCCGCGCGCGAATTCACGGCCTCGCTGCCGGGCCGCGTGCAGGACACGCTGACGCGCTACGGCCTGGAGCCGAGCTGGCTGGAACTGGAAATCACCGAAAGCACGCTGATGCACAATATCGACCGCGTGATCGGCATCATGGACCGCATCACCGCCATCGGCGTCACGCTCTCGCTCGACGACTTCGGTACCGGATATTCGAGCCTGTCCTACCTCAAGCGCTTCCCGATCGACACCCTGAAAATCGACCGCTCCTTCACCATCGGCCTGCCAGACGACGCCAACGACTGCGCCATCGCCAACACCATCATCAGCATCGCCCAGCAACTCAAGCACAAGGTGATCGCCGAAGGCGTGGAAACCGTGGAACAGCTGGCCTTCCTGAAAAACAGCGGCTGCAATGAAGTGCAGGGCTACCTGTTCGCCAAACCGCTGGAAGCGGCCGCCTTCGAAGAAGCCCTGCGCGCCAACTGGACCCCGGGCCGGGCGCACCGGGCGGCGTAGTTGTCGCCAAAGCAGGGGGGAATCTGTATAATGCCGGCACAAAGGAAGCGTGGCCGAGTGGTTGAAGGCAGCAGTCTTGAAAACTGCCGACGGTGTGAGCCGTTCGTGAGTTCGAATCTCACCGCTTCCGCCAATAATTGCATATAAGTTGCTGATTTTATTGGATTTTTTTTGGTTTTATGCATGACTAACTATCAAATTGACTATCAAGTCAAGATTTGGTTGATGGTTGGTTGAATATTTCTATGTGGAAATCATTCGCTTTCGTGGAAATAGGTCATGAACCGTATTAGCGGCTCGCTACCGGCTCATGGTCGGATGCTTGTGCCAGCCCGAAGTTCAAGCCCTTGCCACCTTCGTTAGCGCTTTATAGCCCTATGCGAGTTGCAGTACATCGACCTTTGTTCCAGATCACTGCGGACCAGCCATCATCATGTCGTAGTGGGCTTCTTGGTTCGCCTTGACAAAGACCTGCTTAAAGATTTCTACATACACATCGATTGAGGCTTGGTCGAACGTGTAGAACGCGTCATCGTGGGAAAAATGCGAGCCATCGTTTACCCACGCGAACAGTGAACGACACATGGCCTTCTGCTGGCCCTCGAACTGGTCGCAAATCTTGTCGAAATCGTTTCGACCTAAAATCTTGAAATAGTTTTCAAGTATTCTTCGCATTGTATTCTGGACCGTCAACGGAGACTTCTCCTCGCGGCGCAGCTCGGCCCATAGCAAGTCGTAAGAGGTCTTGATGGGGTTGGGTAGGTGCTGTTGAACTGTGGCCCCGGCGTCGCCTTTTCTGACGGTCCAATATGTCCGCTCACCCGCCTTGGTGTCTTCGCGATGGTTTGAGGTGTAGGTCACCTCCTTGTGGAAGTAGACGTTGTGCGTGAGGATAAAAATCTGTTTGATGTTGCCCTTGTTCTCACGCACGTGGTCGAACAGCGACTTGATCAGGCTGCTGACGATGAACAGCACGTCACTGTCCAAACTGGAGACAGGATCGTCGAATACCACGACTCGGTCGGCCGTCATTCCGCTCTCGTTCTCGCTGCCTTTGAGTAGATGATAGAAGTAGAGGAACGTAACGAACGACCGCTCGCCTTCACTGAGCGATTCCTTGGCGTCGCTGCCATTGGAGCGGACCAGTTTGTAAAACGGGCCATCGTCCGCCTTGGCGAGTGCGAAGCTTCGAAAGCCAAATGACTTCAAGAGGGCGTTGATTCCATCGACGGTGGGCTCGATGCTCGTCGCTGACTTCTCTAACGTTTTGATGTCCTTCCCGGCTGTAAGCTTGGATGCACCGGCCTCTTGGATTTGCCCGCTCAGTTTCGTGATCGCGGCCACGAGCCCTGCGCGCTTGGTGACATATGCGGCCAGGTCTGCTTTGAGCTCCACTTCCAGAACATACTTCCACACTTGGCCAGTCAGGTCGGAGCGCTCCTTGGTGATATTCTGAGCGATCTTGTTGTGGGCTGCGACGGCGGTGTTGGCCTCCGCTATCAGCTTCACGGCGGCGGCAAGCATTTCAGCCAGCGATTCGAGCTGAATGGGGAGACTCGGTTCCTTGCGCTTGTTGGATATCAGGAGCGTGTTCGTGGCGAGCCGCGACTCAATGGCCGACTGCTCGGCAACGAACGCCGCCATGTCCATGAACTTCGATTCTGCGTCGGCAACCGCTTTTAGCCTCGCGCGTAAGGCGTCAGCGTCGCGGGCGTAATTGTTTTGCATATCGGCGATGGCCTTGGTGTCCTGCTCGAACGTCTCGTCAAAGTAGCTCGACAGGCTGGCCTCGAAGCCGTCGATCACCTTCTGCTGGCAAAATGGACACGTGGGCGCGCTCTTTCCGTAGAACACTTGGCCTTGTTTGACCCAGTCGCTGCTGCCCAGCCGCTGGATCAACTCAGCGATATTCACGTCCTCCTTGCCGATAACCTTCTTAGTGAGGATTGGATTTGATTCGTGCTCTGTGACCCCGGTGGCGCCAAGCGCCGGAACCGCAGACTCAATGGTGGGAGTCGGCCCGAAAACGGTCTTGGCCTTCTCGGTTAGATAGTTCAGCGGTTTTAGCTCGGCCTTGTTCGACGCCATCTCCGTGAGCGTACGCTCCTTGAATCGCTCGGAGCTATTGCGAGAGCCCGTGAACGCCTCCTTAAAGATGTTTGCGTGCTTCTGCTGCTGAGCCCAGCACTTGTCCTTGATGTGTGCTTCAAGCTCGACCAGTTCCCCTTTCTTCCCCGAATTCTGGTCCGCGCCATGGAGTGTATTGCTCAACTGGTCGATGGTCTTGCCTATCGCGTCAGCTTCGGCCTTTTTCGCGGCGATGGCGTCGAGGTTGGCGATGTCCTGCTCGCCCTGAATCGCCCCGGAAATTTAGGAGGCCGTTTGGTGTGAGTCAGGTGACATAGCCTGCTCGGAAAGTTGTTGATAGTAGTTTGCCTCAGCTTCGGCCGG
>NZ_LMNW01000029.1 GCF_001423125.1 Duganella sp. Leaf126 | reverse complement strand
TTTGTGTCCATAATCTGAATTTGTGGGCACAAATGCTGTGCCAAAATTCGATCATGAATGACGGTGCTCAGACAGTCCAGACGGTACTAGAAAGACGCTTACTTTCCAAGCGCTGGCCATGCTGTCAATGCATCCCAAGTTTTGAACGTGTAGCGAGGCCGTCCTTTTCCGACCTGAATCACGCCCAGTTTGATTTTGGCGGGACGCTTGAGCCACTCACGATTGATCAAATCGGGATCCTCAATATCTGCCGCCACCTTACCCTTGATCGTTTGGCTGCCGTCGGCTACATCGAATTCGAACGTGCGGCCGCCCGGTAGCATGCCAGCAAAACTGCCGATGAAATCTTCATCGCGCTCACGGATATTTCCTTCCTGAAGACGTTCAGCCGAGACTTCGAGGTGTTTGCGACTATCGAAGCGAAAGAATTTGTCTTCAAATTCCAGGCCGCAAAGCGCATGATTTTGAATAAGGTAACCTAGGAAATCAGCGACCTTCCGCACTGCTCTGGGATGGATTTCTTCGACCAACTCGGCTATCTCATCATCCGACCCCTCTGCGGATATCCTCAGCAAATCTTGCAGCTTCTGCAAAGCTTCGTTGGTTCGTCCAGCATCGGGGAAGAGATCGTTTTTTTGAGGCGGCAACTCCAATTCAAAGCCGAAAGAGCCGATTGCGGTGCCCGTGATTAATAGCTGATTCTTCGCCTTATCTGGTATTGGGCCCATGTATTGCAGGCTTTCGCTAAGGCCGGCCACGACCGCAGAAAAAGCATCAGAAAATGCGCCTGCCGCTTTCGTACCAAACTCTGCTGCAATTCCGTGAGAGCCAAATACAGGCTTTCCTCGAAACGTCAGCTTGGCCTTCTTTACGTCGGGCGGATGGACTGCGGCAGCTAACGCTGCTCTTGCAGCTCGTAACCGGCTCTCAAACGATATCCGTGCGATTACCTCTGCCTGAGGCATTGTTGCCAGAATTCCTTCTAGTTCAGCTATCTCGGACGAGATGACGTTGATCTGATCACTCATGGTGTTGCCCCTGCAGGTAGCTTTGCAGTCAATGTCTGTAATGCCAGAATATCTTCAGTTGGGTCGAGACTGACTTGAATAAACCCTTTCCACGCACCGTCACGCCGATGCGACCACATACTATACCAATAGCTGATTTGCCTGATTTGAAGCGCGTCGGTCGGTAATCCCCCCTGCAAATGATCGCCATCAGAAGTAGAATTTTCTCAATTAGTTTTTTGAAAGTTCTGCAATGAAGACTTCCCGATTCACCGACAGC
>NZ_LMNW01000028.1 GCF_001423125.1 Duganella sp. Leaf126 | reverse complement strand
GGCCAATACAGCTCGGTCTGCACGCGTCCCTCTGCCACTGCGAACGCTGCCTTGGCGTTGGCCTTGATTCCCATGTCTGCCGACGCGAGTCCCCGCTTGAGGCGGTCTTGCCAATTGCGGTCKCGGCGGTCGAACAGGTTGCCTTGGAACGGCTTAAAGTGGACCGCAAGGCCAGCCCCGGCCGTATAGCGCATCAGTTGCGCATCGACCGTCAGGTCGACATTGCGATGAGGGTCTTTAGGATCGACATTGAATTTCTTTTCGACGTCGTCGACTTCTCGCTCGATGAATTTCGCGATGTCGCCATTCATCGTCCTTGCCCATTCTGACAATACTCCGGTATAGGCGTCGGCATCGTCAGGCTTGAGTTTCCATTCTTTCTTGAAGTCCTTGCCCTGGGCTTTTTCAGCGATGCGGTGCTTRATTTCCGTGGTGTTGATTTTGCCGTCCTTGAAAATCTTGTCCTTGGTGCGYTTAGCCTTCTCGCCGRCAATCAAGTAGATGCGCTTTTCTGCCAGCACTGTTCTCAGGCGTTTGCTGGTAACGTAAATCGGTACGCCCTTGCCCTTGTCTTTGTATTTCGGGGTRTGCAGTGACACCAGTTCGACCATTTTCACCCCAGCYTTAGCGTCCAGCTTCGACAGGGGCTCGAGCTTTTTCTTGACATCCTCACTGGCTTTTTGCATAGCGTCCAGCGCATCGTTTAGTTCTTCCTCGGCCTTCTTGATGTCGGCGGCTACATTACTCTTCTGCGCCGTCCGCATKRCTGCTGCAGCCTCGGTAACCTTCTTGTTAGCTTCYTGTAATGCCTCAATTTTCTTGCTATGTTCGTCCGCCTCGGCGTGAAACTCGAGAAACTCGTCCGGATATAAGGCCAAGAAAGCGTTCTGTTCAGGCCAGTACAAAAGTGCTCCCTCGCCTGGGGTGATTTTAGCGTCAACGAATGTTTCCGAKGGCGTCGTGGTTGTGGCAGACGCGTGCGGTASSCGGGTCGGTGCCTGATCGGCGGTTGTTGTAGAACTCATGGAAATTAGTCGTGATCAAGTAAGTACAAATGAATCTGCTCGGGTTTTGCRGTRAACAGRCGCTTAGTCCTACCGAGAGAATCGGTAATGCCTTCGATCACCACGCCACTGGCCGACTCYATGCGATAAGGCACATGCGCCATGATTTCCCCGGTCTTTTCGTTTTTCACCACGAAAGCTTCATTAAAGATATCTTTKGCTTTCGGCAGCACKGGGGCGCCCAGGCTGCCATCCTGCGGTCCCGTCAACTCYTTCATACTGGCCTTGAACTCKATCTTCCCCGGCCCGTGCAACTCGATATTCCCGCCTTCGAGTTTCAGGTGCGCACCCTGGGCGTTGAACATGACGTATTGCTTGCCGCTGACATTGACGATCTTCCCCGGCCCGTGCAACTCGATATTCCCGCCTTCGAGTTTCAGGTGCGCACCCTGGGCGTTGAACATGACGTATTGCTTGCCGCTGACATTGACGCTCTTGGTCACGCTGGCCACCGTCAATGCCTTGTCGGCGGTCAGCCTGSTTTCGGCCGACTGRCTCTGGCTGCTGACCTTGCCGGTTGCGGCGTGGAATTTGATGCCGGTTTCCTGGTTGGGCTTTTGCGCACTGCTGGCCTTGCCGTACGTGACCAGCTTGATCCCGTCCTTGACGATGGTATAGCTGTTGGCCTGCGAGGCGAAATTGATGTCGTGGCCGGCGGTCAGGCTGGACGTGGCGGCGGCGCTGAGCACCGCGTT
>NZ_LMNW01000027.1 GCF_001423125.1 Duganella sp. Leaf126 | reverse complement strand
GCGCCGGCACAGCTTCAGCAATGACTTGTCGCCAGTCGAATATGAAAAGCAGTATTTCCAGCGGCTTGCGAGTGTCTAGAAAACTTGTGGCGATTCAATTTTCACGAAATTATTTTCTCTTCCCTGCGCGCCAATGCTGGGCATATTGCACCGCAAACCCATAAACAAACTCTTTTTCACGAAGAGGTAAATCCTTTATAACCTCGCCAAGTAATTCGCCAAAAGCTTCAGTATTCGTACTATCGCCAACTAGCGACGAAAGTGAGACCTTTAGGTATCTAGCCAAATCATCAAGTCGATCAAGAGATGGTAGCTGCGCGCCGGTCTCAATCCGGGACACGGTGACATTCTCGATTCCGAGCGCCTCAGCCAGTTGCCCCTGCGTAATTCCATGTCGAGCGCGAGCGATCTTGATATTTCGGCCAACGCGCTTCCCAAGTTCGTCTCCCTTCTCGCTTCTTGACTGTCGCGGCATAGGCTTTCTTCCTAAAAAGCCCCATAGTCCTATGACAAGTTCAGATATAAAATGATGTAATATGACAATATAGTTGATGTGAAACGATAATTGCAATGCCTAACAATACTACTCAACCGGAGTCGGTAGCCCGCCGGCCCAACCAGTCTAAGGAGAAACTTACCAATGGCAACACTGATGCTAAACACTGTATCGATCACGGTCCCGCCAATTCGAGTCAGGTACAACAGCATCCGGCTGAAGTATCAGCGCTTAGCTGAAGCCGCCGCAGAGAACTTCGCCAACAAATTCACGGCGACGTTCAAGAACATGGACTGCAGTGGTCAACCCATCCGGACACTGCGTTAAGTTTTTCATCGGTGAATTGCCACGAGCTCCTAGATACTCGCAAGCCACCAAAAACACTCTTCTTTATCCAGACATTTCTTGCCATTTCTTGCCATCAGAAGTATCGTTGGCGCACAGGAGGCACGCCATGCAAAGCATGAATATTTCGTTACCTGATACACTGAAACAATTCGTCGACGGACAAATCGCAAAAGGCCAGTACAGCAGCGTCAGCGAGTACGTAGGGGAACTGATACGTGCAGACGAGAAGCTGAAGGCACAGGAACACCTCGAAAACCTCCTACTCGAAGGCATGGGCAGCGATGAATCCATCTTGACGACGGCTGACTGGAAAGCGATTCGCAAAGAAGCGTTGGCCAAGGTGGAGGAGAGAAATAAGGCGAGCTAATGCCGATAGTGAAAACACGCGCAGCAGCTCGCAGCGACCTGATTGAACACTTCGTTTATTTGGCTGAGAGTGCTGGAGTGGGGGTTGCGGATCGCTTCCTTGCCCGCGCGGAGGCCAGTTTTGCGATGCTGGCGTCGCAGCCATTGTTGGGCGGGTAATCCCCCCATTAATGATGCGCACCAGAAGTAGAGGCTATGCGGCGAGGGCCAATTTCTGAATCGGCGTGATGCCGCCAAGTGCCATGTGTGGCC
>NZ_LMNW01000026.1 GCF_001423125.1 Duganella sp. Leaf126 | reverse complement strand
GTCCATAATCAGAATTTGTGGGCACAAATGTTGTGCCAAAATTCGATCATGAATGACGGTGGTCAGGCCGTCCAGACGGCGCCGGGGCGACGCTTACGGTGGAATTGGGTTACTGGCGTTTTTACGGTGAGCTGGCGCTGTCGGGTAGCGCCGGTGCCAGCCTCGCTGTGGAAGTCGGTGTGGAAGTGTGCATGACAGGGGGCAAACAGGGCGTGCGCGGCATTCCACCTGCCCACAGGGAGAAGCGCGCCGTCAAGGCGCGCGCGGGCGCCACTGGAGAGCTGCAGGCATTTGCCGGTGCGACYGCTGGTGTCGACGCCAAGGGGGCTCTACAGTGGCTTAATCCCGAAGGAGCGGCCAGCGACGGCAAACCGTTGAAAGTCAAACCGGGAAAGGCAATCGCNGCTGGTGTCGACGCCAAGGGGGCTCTACAGTGGCTTAATCCCGAAGGAGCGGCCAGCGACGGCAAACCGTTGAAAGTCAAACCGGGAAAGGCAATCGCGGAATACAARGATATGGCAAAGCTGGACGTTGGCGTAGCCGCGACAGCAGGCGTCGGCGTCAAGGGTGCTTTTTCGATCAGGCACGAAGGAGGCAARTTTGTCATCTACGCCAAAATTGGCGCCTGCTTGGGTCTTGGCGGCGACGGGTCCATCAAATTCGAGGCGGGATTTGGCACGATCGGGGAATTTTTCAAATGCTTGGCTTATCATCTGAAGCGGCTGGANGCGCCTGCTTGGGTCTTGGCGGCGACGGGTCCATCAAATTCGAGGCGGGATTTGGCACGATCGGGGAATTTTTCAAATGCTTGGCTTATCATCTGAAGCGGCTGGACTATCACAAGATTGGTGAAATTATAGAAGCAGACGCTTACGAAATGTACTGTAAAGTGAAATACCTGATGATTTCTACAGGTAGCCGAATCGAGGATTTTGTAGAGCGAAACATCACAGAAATTAATGTGGAATTCAACCGTGTAATAAATAAAATAAACGAAGCGATTGATGAAGGCAGCGCGGCAGGAAAGGAATTTTTAAAACGAATCCAAAAAGAATTGGAAAAAGAAACAGCGAGCTGGCTAAGCTATGCGCCGCCCGAAGTATCGGCGCAAATTGCTCGGCAGGTGGCAGCTGCCGGCAGCAGCCTCGACCCATCAATGCGCGCTGAGGCGCCGATGTTGATGGCCAAGATACTAGAAGCGCCTCAGACAATCAATCATTTGGCAACCATTGCTGAGCGCATGACGCCTGTCATGGGCGATAAACAGAACGCGGCTGCAGGCTTTGCTTCTATTAACGCTTGCATGAAGGGCACGCTGTATGAAGGATGCTTGAAAAGCGCAGAACAAAGGCTGGCCCAGGCCGAACCACTGCTGAGCCAACCGTTTATATGGAACAGTTCGCCTGAGTTCCTCGCTGCCAAATATGGTATCGAGCATCCGATGTACGCTTAGGATCGTTACCGATCCAAACGAACGCAACGGAAAGCGTTGTCAGGGTAGTGTGAGTACTTTGTATAAGGGATTTCTCTCTTGGATTCTTTTTTTCTGTCCGCAGGGTAAAACGTCCATGTTCCCGTGGGTTGTCTGTCTGAAAGTGCCCAACGTTTGAATGTCATAGCACTGGAATCGCTCCCTGCCCACCCTCTTGTTACACGACGATCGCCGGTAGCGGGACCAGCAGGATTTTTTGACGGCGACTGACCATAGTAATCTTTATCATACCAGTCATGCACCCACTCATGTATTCCAGCGCTCATGTGATAGATACCTGCCGGGTTAGAAGGGAAACTCGCAACGGCGACTAGCCCGCCAGCTGCTTTTCGCTGCTCATAGGAAGGCAGGTTTTTCCCAGGCTCGGACTCCCCATTGTTTGTCGGATAAACGTAGCGTTTCCCCCCACTTCTTGCAGCGTATTCCCATTGCGCTTCTGTTGGAAGAGCGAATGGCTGTTTGGTTTCTTTTGCCAACCAGGCACAATAGTCAGTCGCCCCTTGCCATGTAACACCGGCGGGATTATCCGGCTTTCTATAGGCTTGCATGGCTTGATCTTGATTGATCCGGGGCAAACGCATCGCCGCAGTAAAAATGTCGAACTCGGCGTACGTCACGGGAGTCTTACTGATAAAAAAACTATCAAGTGTTACCTTGTGCAAGGGTTTAGAATCAGGCGATCCGTCGAACGGCAGCCCACCTTTATTAACCTCGGAGCCCCAGTCACCCATATCAAAAGTCCCACCTTTTAAAAAAACCAGGTTCTCCTGAGTTTTGGC
>NZ_LMNW01000025.1 GCF_001423125.1 Duganella sp. Leaf126 | reverse complement strand
GCGCCTGCTTGGGTCTTGGCGGCGACGGGTCCATCAAATTCGAGGCGGGATTTGGCACGATCGGGGAATTTTTCAAATGCTTGGCTTATCATCTGAAGCGGCTGGATTATCACAAAATTGGTGACATTATTGAGGCAGACGCATACGAACTTTACTGCAAAGTCAAGTACTTGATCATTTCCACGGGCAGCCGAGTAGAAGATTTCGTAAATAAGAGTGTGGACTCCATCGCATACGAATTTCAAAACGCGGCAGAAAAAATAGATGCTGCAATCAAGTCTGGCACTGAAGCAGGGCAGGAATTCTTACAACGTATTCGTAGGGAGTTGGAAAACGAAACCGCTAGCTGGCTTAGCTACGCCCCGCCGGAGGTCTCAGCACAAATTGCTAGACAGATCGCCGCAGCAGGGAGCAGTATTAATCCGTCCATGCGTGCAGATGCACCCATGTTAATGGCAAAGTTACTCGAGGCGCCGCAAACAATCAATCATTTGAACACTATCGCAGAGCGAATGACGCCAGTTATGGGTGATAAGCAGGATGCCGCGGCAGGCTTTGCCTCTATCAATTCTTGTATGCAGGGTACGCAATACGAAGGACGCTTGAGGAATGCAGAGCAACGGCTGGCCCAGGCAGAACCACTACTGAGTCAACCGTTTCTTTGGAATAGCTCTCCCGAGTTTATTACTGCAAAGCATGCAATTGAACATGCCATGTATGCTTGACTATATCACCTACCAGAGCGAACACAGCGGAACGCGTTGCCAGCAAAGTGCGAATACATGGTGAAGGGGATCTCTCTAATTGACTCCTTTTTCCCGTCTGCAGGATAGAGGGTCCAAGTCCCTTGTGGGGGATTCTCACTTTGCGGCCATCGTTTAAATGTCATAGCGCTGTGGTCGCTGCCAGTCCATCCTCTCGCGACATGTTGGGTGCCGCTCGCTGGTCCGGTTGGATTTTTTCTCGCAGAATTGCTGTAGTAATTTTTGTCATACCAGTCATGCACCCATTCATGTATCCCTGCACTCATATTATAAATACCCGCAGAATTTGGTGGAAATGTCCCTACCGCGATCATTCCCCCCGCAGCTTTTCTTTGATCATAAGACGGTAAATTCCTCCCAGGTTCAGACTGACCATTATCTGTGGGGTATACATGACGTTTACCTCCACTGCGAGCAGCATATTCCCATTGCGCTTCAGTAGGTAGAGCATATGGCTTCCCGGTTTGCTCCGCCAACCACGCACAATAGTCACTTGCACCTTGCCAAGTCACACCAGCTGGGTTGTTCGGCTTTCTATATTGCTGAACAGCCTTGGCTTGGTTGATTCGTGGCAGCTGCCGGGCCGCAGTAAATACGTCAAACTCTGCATACGTCACTGGATATTTGCTGATAAAAAAACTATCGAGCGTCACTTTGTGTAAAGGCTTGGAGTCGGGTGACCCGTCGAACGGCAGCCCACCTTTATTAACCTCGGAGCCCCAGTCACCCATATCAAAAGTCCCACCTTTTAAAAAAACCAGGTTCTCCTGAGTTTTGGCANCCGTCGAACGGCAGCCCACCTTTATTAACCTCGGAGCCCCAGTCACCCATATCAAAAGTCCCACCTTTTAAAAAAACCAGGTTCTCCTGAGTTTTGGCAAGAAAAGCCTTGATAACTTGCKTACTGGGGACTGCATCTCGCAAGTTCCCATCCGGCATGGTCTCAACAGCGCTAGCGCTCGCTCCGCCAGGCGCCTGCGCCAGTGCGAGGGAGCTTCCGAGCGGCTGAAGCAGAGTGAGCAATGTAAAGCTGACGGATAGCGGAATATGTCGCATTACTTTCCTATTTACAGAGTGAATGAACGAGATAATTATCCCATGGATGCCAAGTTAAGNTGAGCAATGTAAAGCTGACGGATAGCGGAATATGTCGCATTACTTTCCTATTTACAGAGTGAATGAACGAGATAATTATCCCATGGATGCCAAGTTAAGTTAGTTCCGTTACAGCACACCTATACATCCTATTTCACATACGCCCTATGTTCAAGACTTGCCTTACGGACACCGGCGCACCCGGCGACGATCGCGCCGGCACCTGGGTACGCGTGGCCACGCCGATGGCGCCGATCGCCGGCGCCAACTGGGGCAGCAACGCCCTGCCCCGCGTCGG
>NZ_LMNW01000024.1 GCF_001423125.1 Duganella sp. Leaf126 | reverse complement strand
GCTTGCCACCGCCTGTCAAGTACCCAGTTCTGAGAATGGCTACCTGACATACAAGGCAGAGAACCAGAACCTAAAATCAMAGACAAAACTATAGCAGAACTGAATAAAACAGAGTCTACATAACACACTTGACGATAATAGATAGCACTGGAAATACCAGMATTACACTGCACTGTTCACTTYTTCTTYTGRGCAGCYTTGGTGACCTTGGCRCCAGTTGGGTCCTTCTTGTCRACRCTCTTGATGACACCAACAGCAACAGTCTGACGCATGTCCCTCACAGCAAAACGACCCAATGGTGGGTACTCAGMGAAGGTCTCAACAACCATRGGCTTGGTCGGCAKCATCTTAACCATACCAGCATCACCATTCTTCAAGAACTTAGGCTCCTTCTCAAGTTCCTTACCAGAACGTCTGTCAATCTTGGTCAAGATCTCAGCGAACTTGACAGCAATGTGGGAAGTGTGGCAGTCGAGAACTGGTGCATATCCATTTCCGATCTGACCAGGATGGTTCATGATGATGACCTGGGAGGTGAAACTGGCAGCCCCTTTGGCTGGGTCATCCTTGGAGTTKGARGCAACATAMCCACGCTTGAGATCCTTAACAGCAACRTTCTTRACATTGAAYCCRACATTGTCACCRGGRAGTGCCTCCTGRAGAGCTTCRTGGTGCATCTCWACAGAYTTRACTTCAGTWGTCAGACCAGTAGGCCCAAAGGTCACAAGCATACCAGGCTTGAGGACACCAGTTTCAACACGACCAACAGGGACGGTACCGATACCACCAATCTTGTAAACATCCTGAAGTGGRAGACKKAGGGGYTTGTCTGWGGGCCTCTTGGGCTCATTAATCTGGTCAAGAGCCTCAAGGAGGGTTGGCCCCTTGTACCAGTCAAGGTTGGTAGACCTCTCAATCATATTGTCCCCCTCRAAACCAGAGATGGGRACAAAKGGAATCTTGTCAGGGTTGTAACCAACCTTCTTGAGGTAGGAAGAAACTTCCTTCACGATTTCATCATACCTAGCCTTGGAGTACTTGGGTGTGGTAGCATCCATCTTGTTACAACAGCAAATCATTTGCTTAACACCAAGGGTGAAAGCAAGCAATGCRTGYTCACGGGTCTGKCCATCCTTRGARATACCRGCTTCAAAACCACCAGTGGTGGAGTCRATAATCAGGACAGCACAGTCAGCYTGGGAGGTACCAGTRATCATRTTCTTGATRAAGTCCCTGTGWCCRGGRGCATCAATCACAGTGCAGTARTAYTTRGTGGTCTCRAACTTCCACAAGGCAATATCAATGGTGATACCACGCTCACGTTCAGCCTTAAGYTTGTCAAGCACCCAGGCATACTTGAATGACCTCTTGTTCATCTCAGCAGCTTCCTTCTCGAACCGCTCAATAACACGCTTGTCAATACCACCAAGCTTGTAGATCAAGTGACCAGTGGTRGTCGACTTMCCAGAGTCGACATGGCCAATGACCACAATGTTGATGTGAAMYTTCTCTTTACCCATATTGAGTAACTAAGAGACTTTGAGAAAGAGAAATTAAGCTCCGATAGGTCCCTTGCGGCGCAGCAGAAGAAAATCGC
>NZ_LMNW01000023.1 GCF_001423125.1 Duganella sp. Leaf126 | reverse complement strand
CGTTTCTGCGCGGCCGAAATACCTTTGGTCGCGTGGCCCCGGCGCTGAATATGGACCTGCCAGCCGGCCTGTTTGAGTGCGCTTTCTCGCTCAGCGCTGGGGTAGCCCYGGTCGGCATACACCGCTTTGCTGGTGTTGCTCGGATCGAGCAGGGCCTCGAATACGGAGGTGTCGGCTACGGCGGCGTGGGTGACGGCGATCTTGCGGATGAGCTTGTAGCGCTTGTCCACGCTGGCATGCAGTTTGTAGCCGAAGTGCGATTTACCGTGCTTTTTGGTCCAGCGTGCRTCGACATCTTTTTGCGCWCGTTTGTGGGGTYTCCAAGTCAGGGGCATGGTGCCYTCTTTGACCGTGTCGGCCTCGTCGCGCTTGTTGCGTTGTACGGGTGCCTGCACCAACGAGGCATCAACGATTTGACCGCAGCGGGCCATGTAGCCATGTTTTTGCAATTGCTGTTGGACCTGCTCGAACACCAGCGTGCCGGCNGCCTGCACCAACGAGGCATCAACGATTTGACCGCAGCGGGCCATGTAGCCATGTTTTTGCAATTGCTGTTGGACCTGCTCGAACACCAGCGTGCCGGCGCCGGCCTGGGCCAGACGGTCGCGGAACAGCCAGATCGTCTTGGCGTCGGGGATACTGCTGCTCTCGGTCAACTCCAGAAATTGCARGAAACTGCGCCGGTCGAGCAACTGGTACTCGAGCGCGTCGTCGGCCAAGTTGTAAAGCTGTTGGAGCACCAGGGTCTTGACCATCAACACAGTCGAATACGGCGGACGACCGCCTTTGGCGCGAGATGGCCTCGGTGCGGCTGCGTCGACGCTGRCGGCCAGCGCGTCGAAGTCCACGTGTTTGGTTAAAYCGACCAGCGGATCACCGATCTTGGATCGGCGATCTTCGCGTTCATGTTCTGCAAACAGGCTGATCCGGGGCTTCATCATTGTGGTACTAGTTGGTCGCGGGCTGATACAGAATTTTACCGAACCGGCGAGCGGTAGGCTAGGTTTCTAGAGGTCCCCTNGCTGATCCGGGGCTTCATCATTGTGGTACTAGTTGGTCGCGGGCTGATACAGAATTTTACCGAACCGGCGAGCGGTAGGCTAGGTTTCTAGAGGTCCCCTCAAGGGAAAGAAGGACTTAGTGTTCTACTGTCAGATTATCAATATACGGAAGGTCAACGAGTACTCAATTCTTTCTCGCTAAAGAGCTATCCTGGAGAAGTTAATCCATTAGGCGCCGCTGCAATAGGTGCTGCCAAGAATTTGGGGATTGCTGCTGCTGGAAAATACTTACCGAAATTTTTATTAAATACAGAAGAAGAAATTTTGGCAAAAGTAGGTGCAGTAAAAATTTCTTCAAGTGAGAAAAATGGTACGGCGAATTCGTTGGCATTAGAATCGCAATTGGCTGATGCAGTGGCGGCGCGTGCAGCATCGTTGGCGACAAAAGGTGCAGATGGTTATCTGTCCCGCTCTCAACGTGGGCCGGTTTTGTCTGGAATTATGGATCCACGAACTGGCGAAATCTTTTATGGTCTAAATCAAGGAAAAATCCCTACGGACTTGCATCCTCTCATGCAACAACGTCTTGATGCATATCTTGAAGCAACAGGCGGCATCACGCCACCACGTGCTGGAATTCCTGGTTCCCATTCTGAAATTAGTGCCCTCAACCAAGCGATTATAAGTCGAGAAACTCTGACGGGTGTTCCTGTTGTCGAGTCAGATCTTTCAAGTTTTCTTTTGCATAATCGTGCATTGATAGGTGAAAGGAGTATTATAGGAATTCCGCCACGCTGTGCCAACTGCGCTGCAATTACAAACGGTGTAAAGGTTATTGGAGGTAACTAATGCTTAGAGTTGACTTTGACGAATTAGAGCCATCAGATGATTTTCTTCTGATGAACTACGGTGGAGAGCCATTTAATGGCGTCGCGTTTGAAAATGATGAGTATGGAAATTTGGTTGCGGAAACTAGTTTTAATGAGGGGCTAAAATGTGGAATTTCGCGGGAGTGGTCTGCATCGGGTGCTATCGTTCGTGAGCAATGGTTCGCCAAAAATGCTATGCACGGTCCTTCGCGCGAATGGTATGAAAATGGTTCGCGTAAATGTGAAGGTTTCTACGAACTCGGAATTTGCCTTAAAGAGCAGGAATGGGATGCGAATGGTGTGGAGACAAAGGTATATCGGATACAAGAAGAGGGAGCTCAATTTGCCATGCTGATTAAACTACGAGCCAGTAATGTCGGTTTGACCATTAGTAAATCTAGTACGCTAGGGTACCTCGAATAGCTGGTCGGGTCTGAACAGATCCTAACCGCTTGATTCTGCTGCTGAAAGATCGAAAAACAGTAGGTGGGATTTGCAAGCTTTCGCTAAATGGTGGCAATTGCTTGCAAATTTTAGAGGTCTGAATGGGCCGAAGTCAGCCGGATCACGAAGCGCAGACATGTTCCGGCAACGGCTGGACGAACTGGTCAACCCCAAGCATCCGCTGGCCCAGCTGGCCGCCCATATCGACTGGAGCGTCTTTGAGCGCGAATGGGCCGGGCATTTCCCTTCATCGCGCGGCCGTTCCGCCACCTCTACCTGGCTCATCGCGGGCCTGCTACACCTGCAGCACACATTTGCCCTATCCGATGAGGATGTGAACAGCCCCGGCTTTCGTGGAGGTCGGTTAGTGGGAGTCAGGCCGGAATGGCTTGACTGCTCAGTTGCTCGTAATAGTTTGCCTTAGCTTCCGCTGGCGGTATATAGCCGAGCGGTTCCAGCAGGCGGTGGTGGTTAAACCAGGACACCCATTCCAGCGCGGCCAGTTCGACGGTCTCACGCGTCTTCCAGAGAGCGCGGCGGTGGATCAGCTCAGCCTTGTAGAGCCGGTTAATGGTCTCGGCCAGGGCATTGTCGTAGCTATCACCCTTGCTGGTCACAGACGGTTCGATGCCGGCTTCTGCCATGCGCTCGCTGTACTTTATCGACACGTAGTGAGATCCGCGGTCGCTATGATGGACCAGCTCGTTTCGTTTGGGCTGACGGGCGTACAGCGCTTGCTCCGAAGCGTCGAGCACGAAGTCGGTCCGCATCGAGCTGCTAACGCGCCAGACGACGATTCGCCGAGCGAAGACCTCGATCACGAAAGCGACATAAACGAAACCTTGCCAGGTCGAGACGTAGGTGAAATCGCTGACCCACAGCTGGTTCGGTCGCTGTGCTTTGAATTGGCGGTTGACCCGGTCGAGCGGGCAGGGCGCCTTTGCATCGGCGACGGTGGTGCGTACGACCTTGCCGCGCATGACGCCTCGCAGGCCGGCCTTGCGCATCAAGCGCTCCACCGTGCAGCGAGCCACCTCGTTTCCCTCGCGCCGCAGCTAACGCCACACTTTGTCGGCTCCGTAAACTTGCTGGTTCGCCTGCCAGACCCGCTCGATCTCCACGTTCAGCATGTCGTCGCGCTGGACACGAGCGCAGCGCAATGACGGGTTGCGTTGCTGCGCGGCGTAACGCCAGTAGCCCGACGGCGCGACCTGCATCACCTTGCAGATCGGCTCGACACCGTAAGCGTGGCGGTACTGGTCGATAAATGCCCTCACGGCTTGAAGTGGCGTCCGAACTCCGCCTGGGCGAAAAACGCACTCGCCAGACGCAGGATCTCATTTGCCTTTCGCAGCTCGCGCACCTCTCGCTCCAGCGCTTTGATGCGCTCCTCTTCGGCGGTGGTAGGTCCTCGGCGTTGGCCGGTATCACGCTCTTGCTGGCGTACCCAGCGACGCAGCGTTTCAGGTGTCCGGCCGATCTTGGCTGCGATAGATTCGATCGCAGCCCATTGCGAGCTGTACTCGCTGGCGGCTTCGCCGTCCATGCGCACGGCGCGCTCGATGACTTCGGGGGAATACTTGGGTTGCTTCTTCATAGCTCCATTTTCTCAAACAATGGAGCCTCCACAAATCCGGGGCGATTCACTTCAGCCACACCGCGGCGTCCAGCGCCGCAAGTCAGTCAAACCACAGAAAAATTCGTCGGTGCTACCTCGCATACTGGTTTACGAAGTCAAAAATCGGGTAATCGAGGCCGCTCACAGCGACGGTTCCGTGTCAAGCATTTTTGCCCCCCCCTGCGACAAAATGCCCATCCCACCCCCATCCCCACACCGTCGCACTACGGTAAAATCCCGCCATGCACACCTCCCCACAACGCCGACGTCGCCTCGCATGGCTGCTCTGCGCCGTCATGCTGATGACGGCGTTGATGCCGACCTTGTCGCGTGCGTTGGCGCCGGTGCGCAGCGTCGGTCCGATGTGGCTGGAGATCTGTTCGGCCGTCGGTACGCGCTACCTCGAGGTCAACGCCCCCGATTCGCACAATCCTGATCACACCGACAAGCGCGCGGGCGTCATGAACGACTGCCCGTATTGCCGCGTGCATGCCGACCTGCCGGCGCTGCCGCCGTCGCCGCTGCTGCTGCCGCAATCTGTCATCCTCCCCGAACGGCCCGCGCTGTTCTACCAGGCGCCGACACCGCTGTATGCGTGGGTGATCGCGAACCCGCGCGGTCCGCCCGCTGTCTGATATCCGGAACATCCAGGTTCTTCCCAGTCCCGGTTGACGCCAGGTGGCGTCCGCCGGCCCGGTGCCGCCCATGGCGGCCAGGATACTTACACGCGTACCGATTTCATGCCTACTTACCTGACCTTTTCGCGTCCGGCCGCCTTGTGCGCGCTGGCGCTGCCGCTGTCCGCCGCTGCCCAACAACTCGCTGACGACAGCATACCGGCCACCACCTTGCCCACGGTCGTCATCACCGCCAGCCAGGACGGTGACAACAGTGGCGGCCTGCACGCCGTCGCCGGTGTCGGCTCCCACCTCGACCTGTCACGCCTGGAAACGCCGGCCAGTGTCGACGCGATCACCGCCGGGCAGCTCGCGCAGCGGGGCGACCGCAGCCTGATCGACGCCATCACCCGCGCACCCGGTGTCAGCGCCATGCCGCATCCGGGCAATGGCGGCTCGTCGATGGCCGCGCGTGGTTTTACCGATACCGTGTCGGTCATGCGGCTCTACGACGGCATGCGCCAGTACGGCGGCGTCGGATTGACCTTCCCGTTCGATACCTGGGCCGTCGAGCGCATCGACGTGCTGCGCGGGCCGGCGTCCGTGATCTACGGCGATGGCGCCATCGGCGCCGTGATCAACGTGGTGCCGAAGCAGCCCACGCGCGGCGCCATCGCCACCGAGCTACAGGCCGGTCTCGGCACCGAGCACAGTCGCCGCCTGGCGCTGGGCAGCGGCGGCGCCATCGACGAGCGCTGGTCGTACCGGTTCGATGTCAGCAGCGACCGCTCTGACGGCTGGGTGGACCGGGGCCGTTACAGCACCCGCGCCGTTTCCGGTGCGGTGCGGCTCGATATCTCGCCCCGGCTCGATGTGCGCCTGAGCGCCGCGCGTGGCAGACAGGAACCGATGCGGTATTTCGGCACCCCGCTGGTCGATGGCAGGCCCGATCCGGCGCTGGCGACCAGGAACTACAACGTCGCCGACAGCGTGATCCGGTACGACGACCGCTGGCTCGATGCGCTGGTCAACTGGCGCCCGAACGACAGCACCACCGTGCGCAGCCGGTTTTACGATATCGACAGCCGGCGCCACTGGCGCGATGTCGAGGCCTACAGATACAACGCCGCCACCGGCCTGATCGACCGCTCGGACGCCACCGAGATCTACCACGACCAGTCGCAAACCGGTAACACCACCGACGCCGCCTTCAAGGGCAAGCTGGCCGGGTTGGACAACCGCTTCGCCATCGGCTTCGACGTCAATGCGAGCACCTTCAGGCACAGTAATAACACCTACGTCGGCGACGCTGCCTCGGTCGATCCGTACCGCCCGGATCCCGGCTGGTTCAGCAGTCCGGTGCCGACGCTGCCGCGTTACCGCAGCAAGGCGCGCCAGGCCGCGCTGTTTGCCGAGAACCGGCTGGCAGTTACGGACCGGTGGTCGCTGCTGGCTGGCGCGCGCTACGATCACGCCAGCGTGCGCCGCACCGACCTGCTGGCCGACCGTCTGGCTTACGACACGACCTTCCACAATATCGGCTGGCGTCTGGGCACGGTGTACCAGCTGACGCCAGCGCTGGCGCTGTATGGCCAGCTGGCCAGGGCGGCCGACCCGGTCAGCGCCCTGTTTTTCCTCTCGCCTGCCAACAGCGCGTTCAAGAACGCGACCGGCCGCCAGGTGGAGGTGGGCGTCAAGCAGGTCTTCGCGGACAACCGCGCCGAATGGACGCTGGCCGTGTACGACATCGCCAAGCACAATCTGCTCACGCGCGATCCCAACGATCCAGGGCGCAGCCTGCAGGTGGGCAAGCGTACCTCGCGCGGCGTGGAGGCGACGCTGACGGCGGCGCTGGCGCCCGGCTGGCGCGTGGAAGCCAATGCGTCGCTGCTGCGCGCCCGCTTCGCAGATTTCAGCGAAGCCGCAGGCGGTACGCTGGTGTCGCGCGCCGGCATTACGCCGCCCGACGTGCCGCAACGGCTGGCCAATCTCTGGCTCCATCGCGACATCACGCGTGGCTGGAGCGCCAGCGCCGGCCTGCGTTACGTCGGCGAGCGCAATGCCGACAATGCCAACACGCTCAAGCTGCCATCGTATGCGGTCACCGATGCGTCGCTGACGTGGAAGGCGTCGGGTGCCACCAGCGTGACGCTGCGCGTGGCCAATCTGTTCGACCGGCGCTATTTCACCACCGCGTATTACACGCCCACCCAGTGGTTCTATGGCCAGGACCGGCGCGCGGACCTGGTGTTGAATCACCGGTTCTGACGGAGACGGACGATGCGTCGCATTCTGTACCTGATCCACCGCTGGACCGGCATTGCCATGTGCGCGCTGATGGCGCTGTGGTTCGTCAGCGGCATGGTGATGCTGTTCGTCGGCTATCCCAAGCTGACGCCGGCCGAGCGCTTGGCCTCCTTGCCGCCGCTCGCGGCCGGATGCTGCATCGAGCCGGCGCAGGCGCTGGCGCGCAGCCCCGATCCCGCACAGGTCACCGCCGTCATCCTCACGTCGATCGGCGGCCGCCCGCATTACCAGCTGGTAGGGCAGGGCGGCCGCAGCCTGCAGGTGGATGCGGCAACCGGTGCGCCGATGCCGAGGCCCGATGCGCGCGCAGCGCTGGCGGCAGCGTCGATGTTCAAGCCCGGCACGCCGGGCCGCTACATTGGGCTGGTGGAAGAGGACCGCTGGACCCGTTCACGCAGTCTCAATCCGCACCGGCCGCTGCACGTCGTTGAACTCGGCGACGCTGACGCCACCCGCGTGTACGTGTCGTCCACGACCGGGCAGGTGGTGCTCGATGCGCCGCGTGCTGAGCGGCTGTGGAACTTCGCCGGGTCGTGGCTGCACTGGCTGTACATGCTGCGCCAGCAGAATACCGACCCGGTGTGGACCTGGACCCTGATCGGGCTGGCAGCCCTCGGCGTACTCTCGGCGGCGACCGGCATGGTGAACGGCGTGCAGCGCTGGCGCTTCCGTGGTCGCTACAAGAGCGGCGCGCGCACGCCGTACCGCGAGTTCGCCATGCGCTGGCACCACCTGCTGGGATTGATGTTCGGCCTGGTGCTGTGCACCTGGGTGTTCAGCGGCTTGATGTCGATGAATCCGCTCGGGGTATTCAACGCTGCGGGGGCCAAGCCCGATGCCGGCGCCATGGAGGGCGCTTCGCCGGCAGCCCTGCGCCTGCCGCAACCGGTGGCGCAGGTACTGGCCCTGCTGTACGCGCAGTCGTTTGCGCCGCACGAGGTGGAGTGGCGCGTGCTCGCGGGAGAACCGTTCATCGTCGCGCGCGATGGCGATAACCACACCCGCATCGTGCGCGCCGCCGGCGACGGTATCGCTGTCACCGCGCAGTGGCCGCAGGCGCAGCTGGCAGCACACGCGCACCGGCTGCTGCCGTACCCGGTGCACGCAGTCGCATGGCTGACCCGCGCCGACGCCTATTACTACCAGCGCGGCGATGCTTCCATGTACGGCGGTAACGAGCGCCGCCTGCCTGCGCTGCGCGTGGTGTTCGACGACCCTGGCCACACCTGGGCCTATATCGACGCCGGCACCGGCCAGCTGGCGCTCAGCCTCGACCGCACCCAGCGCGTGGGGCGCTGGCTGTTCAACTTCCTGCACAGTTGGGACTTGCCGGCCCTGCTGGCACCGGCGCAGGGCCGGGCGCGCGAGGTCGTGCTGGTTTTGCTCAGTCTTGGCGGTCTGCTGCTCAGCGCCACGGCGGTGGTCATCGCGCTGCGCCGGCTGGGACGCCTGCGATCCAGGACAGCACCGGGACAGGCACCGTGAGCGGCTGCCACTGCCAGCGCCGGCGCGCGGCCGCTGTCAGGCGCGGTCGGCGGGGGCGGTGCGATGCACGCGCCGCGGCGGCAGCTGGATCATCGCCAGCGCCGTGTACAGCGGCGGCGTGAGCACGCGCGAGACGGTGCTGGCGATGACGGCGCACGCCATCAGGCTCAATACCATGCCGTGGCCATCGACCATTTCCATCACGATGATGAAGGCGGTCAGCGGGGCCTGGGTGGCCGCTGCCAGGAAGCCCACCATGCCCAGCGCGATCACGGCGGGAGCGTACGGATAGCTGGTCAGCATGGCCACGTCGTGACCGAGCGCCGCGCCGATCGACAGCGACGGCGCAAAGATCCCGGCCGGCACGCCCGACCACGCGGTGACCCAGGTGGCGATGAACTTGAACAGGGCAAAACCGCCGGGCACCAGGCCGTCGCTGTCGAGCAGGGCGCGGGTGGCCTCGTTGCCGCTGCCGTAGGTGGCGCCGCCGGTCACCGCGCCGATGACTGCCACCACCAGCCCGCAGCCGATGGCAAAGCGCACCGGGTAGCGCTGGCGCCAGCGGCTCGGCGCGTCGGGCGACGTGCCGCGCAGGGATGCCAGCAGCAGGCGCGCGAACAGGCCGCCGGCCAGGCCGGTCACCAGCGTGACCAGCAGCCCGGGCCCCACCAGTGCCAGGCCGATGGGGCCGGGATGGATCACGCCGAAATGGGTGCCGTTGCCATACACCGAAACCGCGATCAGGCCCGCCAGCACGATGCCGGAGACGATCAGGCCGCTGTTGCGCTGTTCGGGTGTGCGCGACAGTTCTTCGATCGCGAACATGACGCCGGCGAGCGGCGTGTTGAAGGCGGCCGCGATACCGGCCGCGCCGCCGGCCACCAGCAGCGAATGGGCGCTGACGCCGCTGCCGCGCGGCAGCCAGCGGCGCGCGGTCAGCATCACGCCGGCGGCGATCTGCACAGACGGACCTTCGCGCCCCAGCGACAGGCCGCCGAGCAGGCCGGCCGAGGTAAGGCCGATCTTGGCCAGGCTCAGTCGCAACGACACCAGCAGCGGCCTTCTGCCGCCGGACAGCTCCGGGTCCAGCGCCGCCATCACCTGCGGAATGCCGGAGCCGCCCGCGCCGCGCGCAAAGCGCCGCGTGAGCCAGACGATGGCGCCGCACAGCAGCGGGGTCCAGATCAGGGGCAACCACCAGCCCACGTGGGCGAGATCGAGGAACAGTCCCAGCGCCTGCTCCGCCAGCCAGGTGAAGCCCACCACCACCAGGCCGGCGACGGCCGCCGCGCCCACCACCACGGTGCGGGTGATCCATACCTCCGGCGAGGCGAACTCGCGGCGGAAGGCGGTGCGCATGTCGTGCGGGGTCTTTTCTGGCGGGTGCATGGGAGCGATTGGGGACAGGGGAGCGTCATTATATGCCGTGGCGGCACAATGGTGTGCCGAACGCTGCAGGCCAGTCGTACGCCGGTCGCGGCAGCGATCTGCTACCATTCGGCCTGGGTGTACACACAATCTCGTGTGGCAGGGATGCGTCAGGTCGGGCCGCCGCGCGGCTTTTTTTCGCCTACGGTAATCGCCCATGCAAAGTATGTCGACATCCATTCCAGCTGCCATTTCCCGTACCCTCGAGCGCTTCGTCGCGTCCAGCAAGGCGGGCGGCATCCTGCTCATTGCCTGCACCGTCATCTCCCTGCTGCTGGCCAATTCGCCGGTGGCCGCACCGTATCTGCATTTCTGGCATCTGCCGCTGGCCGGGCTCTCGGTCGAGCTATGGGTCAACGATGCGCTGATGGCCGTGTTCTTCCTGCTGATCGGCCTCGAACTGCAGCGCGAAATCCGCAGCGGCGAACTGTCCACGCTGCGCAGCGCGCTGCTGCCGATGGTGGCGGCCATGGGCGGTATCGCCGTGCCGGCGCTGATCCACTTCGGTCTCAACGCGGGCACGCCCAGCCAGGCCGGCATGGGCATCCCGATGGCCACCGACATCGCCTTTGCGCTGGCGGTGCTGACGCTGCTCGGCAGCGCGGTGCCGGCGTCGCTCAAGGTGTTCCTTACCGCGCTGGCGGTGATGGACGACCTCGGCGCCATCATCGTGATCGCCGTGTTCTACACCACCACGCTGGCGCCGTGGTACCTGCTTGGCGCGCTGCTGGTGTTTGCCGGTCTGTTCGGCATGAACCGGCTGCTGCGCGTGCGTGCACTGCTGCCGTACCTGGTGGGTGGGGCGCTGATGTGGTTCCTGATGCTCAAATCGGGTGTCCACGCCACCATCGCCGGCGTGCTGCTGGCGTTCGCGATTCCCTATTCGACCCGCGACGAGGACGAGCAGTCGCCGTCGCACCGGCTCGAGCACAGGCTGCATACGCCGGTGGCGTTCGTGATCTTGCCCATCTTCGCGCTGGCCAATACCGGCATCGTGGTCGGTGCCGGAGCACTGCAGGAACTGATGTCGCACAACAGCCTGGGCATCCTGGCCGGCCTGGTGCTGGGCAAGCCTTTGGGCATCACGCTGGGCTGCCTGCTGGCGGTGGGCGCAGGCCTGTGCGCGCTGCCATCGGACCTGAAATGGCGCCACGTGATCGGCGCCGGACTACTCGGAGGAATAGGTTTTACCATGTCGATCTTTATCACCAACCTGGCGTTCGGCGCCGATCCTGCGCTGATCAACGCATCCAAGCTGGCCATCCTGGTCGCGTCGCTGGTGGCCGGCCTGTCGGGCTTTGCCTGGCTTAAAGTGGCTGGCGCACCGAAGGCTGGCAGATGACCGGGGGGCTGTTCGAGACGCTACGCCAGCTCAATCTCGCCTGGTTCGACCTGCTCAACGCCAGTGCCGGCCTCGCTGGCTGGCGCCTGGCGGGTGCGCTGTTCGCAGCCGAGCGGGTGATCCTGCTGGCGCCATTGGCGCTGCTGGTATTGTGGTTCACCGGCCGGCGCGGTGCGCGCCAGGCTGCCGTGGAGGCGGCGCTGGCCGTGCTGTGCGGCCTGGCCGTCAGTGGCGCCATCGGCGTGCTGTGGTTCCACGGGCGCCCGTTCGCGGTCGGCATCGGCCAATGCTTTCTTGCACATGCTCCCACCAGTTCCTTCCCCAGCAACCATGGCACCATCATGCTGGTAACGGCGCTGATGCTGGTGACCAGCGCAGCGCCGCAAGCCCGCCGCTGGGGCTGGGTATTGCTGCCGCTGGCCGTGCTGGTGGCGTGGTCGCGGGTATTCATCGGTGTCCACTGGCCGATGGACATGCTGGGCGCGTTGCTGCTGGCCGTGGCGCTGGTCGCGCTGTTCCGGGTGCATTCGTTGACGGTGCTGAGCGCCACCGTCACGGGGTGGGGGGTGGCCATGTATCGCCGCGTGTTCGCACCGGCGATCGCACGGGGATGGTTGCGACCCTAGTTCGGTTTTTTGGTGGATAATGCAATAGTTGTCATTCGCGCCAGTGAAGATGCAAATTGCGGCCGCACACCGCGGTTGCACACTGCGCGCATGATGGCGATCCCGTGCAGCACCGCATGCCCATTCTAACAATTGCGGTCGCCGGCAAGCGACAGGCCGGGCGCTCCGCATTTCTAACTGAGACTATCGATCACATGAATATTTCCATCAGACCCGCAACCACGATCCTGCTCTCCACTTTGGTCGGCCTTTCCGCCTGCAGCCAGATGCCGGCCGGCGGCCAGTCCGGCGCCGGCGCTGTAGCTGGTGCTGCTACTGCTGCTGCCGGGGTATCCGCGACGCGCGCATCCTTCGGTACGCTGTCCAACGGCGCCCAGGTGGAAGCGGTCACGCTGAAAAATGCGGCTGGCATGTCGGCCACGCTGATCTCGTACGGCGCCACGGTGCAGAGCCTGCGCTTCCCGGACAAGCAGGGCAACGCCGCCGACCTGGTCGTCGGTTACGACAACCTGGCCGGCTACGAAACCACCCCCGGCTTTACCAACGTGACCGTGGGCCGCTACGCCAACCGCATCGCCAAGGGCACGTTCACGCTGGACGGCAAGGCGTACCCGCTGTCGCTGAGCGAACCGCCCAATACCCTGCACGGCGGCGCCATCGGCTGGGACAAGCGCAACTGGGTGATCAAGTCGGTGGACCAGTCGGCCGACAAGGCCTCGGTCACCTTCACGCTGACGTCGCCCGATGGCGACCAGGGTTTCCCGGGCACCGTGGTGGCCGACGTCACCTACGAACTCAATAACAACAACGACCTGACCATCCGCTATGGCGCCACCACCGACAAGCCGACGGTGGTCAACCTGACGTACCACAGCATGATCAACCTGTCCGGTATTCCGGCCTCGCGCCTGGCCACCGACGCCGACCTCACCATCGAAGCGGACGCCATCCTGCCGGTCGATCAGACGCTGATCCCGACCGGCAAGCCGCTGCCGGTAGCCGGCACGCCGTTCGACTTCCGCAAGCCCGCCAACGTCACCGAGCGCGCCCGCGCCCAGCATCCGCAACTGGCGCTGGCCAATGGCGGCATCGACCATAACTACGTGCTGCGCGGCGGTAAAACCGCCATGCCGAAACCGGCCGTCACGCTGGAAGACCGCCAGTCCGGTCGCGGCCTCAAGATCGCCACCACCGAGCCGGGCATGCAGGTCTATACCGGCAACTTCCTCAAGGGCGCCATCGTGGGCAAGGGCGGCCAGCGCCTGACCAAGTACCAGTCGATCAGCTTCGAGGCGCAAGGTTATCCGGACGCGCCGAACCAGCCGGCATTCCCGTCCACCCGCCTCGATCCGGGCCAGCAGTACGCCCAGACCACGGTGTTCCACTTCTACGTATTGAAGTAAGCCCTGGTGAAGGCAGCGCCGCCTGGATCGGTGGCGCCGCTGACGCAGCGCCGCACCGGTCTTGTCAAGAGCGGCCGCAGTCCGTAGCGGTTGTCGAACGATGCGGTCGGCGCTGCAGTCAGCCCGACGGTCAGACCACGCAGTCAGCCCGCTCAGTCCAGCCCGCTCAGTCCAGCCCGCGTCGTCAGCCCGCGTTGTCAGCCCGTAGAACCGGGCGCGCCTTGCAGTGCCTCGAACGCCAGCACCTGCGCACCCACGCCCGCCGCAAACGCCGGGTCGTGACTGGACACGAATACCACGGCGTTGTCACGTTTCTCGCGCAGCAGCGCCACCAGCACCGCCTGCGCATCGATATCCAGGCCGTTGGACGGCTCGTCGAGCAATAACACCGATGGTTCGCCGATCCAGGCTGCCGCCAGCATCAGCTTTTTTTGCGTTCCCAGCGACATGTCGCCGCAACGGGTGCCAAGGTGGCGCGCTAGGTCCAGGCGTTCGACGACCATGCGCACCTGCGGCGTGAGCTGGCAGCGCTTGGCGTGGGCCACAAACGCCAGCAGCTCGCTGCCGGTCATGAACGGGTAAATCGGACACTCGTCGGGCACATAAGCGAGCCGCGATCTGGCCTCGACCGGCTCTACCTGCAGGGCGTGGCTGGCTATCCAGATGGCGCCGCTGTCCGGCGGCGTCACGCCGGCCAGCACCCGCAGCAGCGTCGATTTGCCGACCCCGTTCGGCCCGCGCAGCACGTAAGCGCCTGGCGCGCACGTCAGACTGACCGAGTGCAGCACCTGCCGCGCACCATACGATTTATACACTTGTTCGACACGCAGCATGGAATCCCTCAGGTCAGGCTGACAAAGGTGACGGCCACCCACAGGCCGGTGACGATGGCGCCCACGACTACGGCGTGGCGCTCGGTATACAGGTGCGGCAACGACAGCACTGCCAGCAGCGCCAGGTACGACGCCACCGAGGCCGTGCTGTGCCACGGCGTGCTCGCGCCGATCTGCCATGCAGCGACGGACAGACCGGCCAGCAACGGCAGGCAGCATGCCGCCACCAACGCCAGGTCGAACGGCCGCCACCAGTGCCGACCTGGCCGCAACGGCAAGGCATCGAAGTAGCCTGCTGCCGCCACATGGGTCAGGTGCATCGGGCGCAGCATGCCGCTCATGACCAGCACGATCGCGCCCTGCGCGATCACGATGGTCGGAAAGCTGCGCCCATCGCCGTCGAACAGGCGCGCCAGGCTATACGCACCGGTCGCCAGCAGCGCCGAGGCCAGCAGCTTGCCTGCCAATTCATTGCGTCGCTGACGCCAGAGCAGCGCTGCGGATAGGTGCAGGGCGCCGAAACCGGTCGCCGCACCGCCGGTAGCGATGCGCGTGTTGCCGACGGTCCGGCGTACCGGACGGTCCGATGCCGACGGACCGCGCCACAGCGCCACCACGGTAACGGCGGCCACCAGCACCGCGCTGACGGTCGCGGCGCGCGTGCCGAAGCTGGCGCCCAGCAGCAGGCACGCAGCCAGCAGCGCCGGCAGGCTGGCAAACCGCCGCGCCAGCACCGCCAGCTGCGCCGCCAGGGCCAGCACGATCACGTCGCCCAACAGCAGCAGGTGCGCCAGCGGCTGATGCTGACGGATGCCGACCGCGATGGCGCCGAGCGCCAGCAACAGCCAGGGCCCGTTGGCCAGCATCAGCACCAGCACATCGGCATGGCGCAGCTGGCGCGCCGTGTAGGGCAGCGTGTGCAGGTAGTCCATGAACGGCCCGCCGGCGATCTGCGCGCGCTGCATGCCGGCCCACAGGCCGGCAAACCCCAGCAGCGCGGCCAGGTGCAGGCTGCGGCCGATCACGCCGTGGCCGGGCGCCAGCAGCGACAGCAGGGGATAGGCGAGCGTGGCGAGATTGCTGAGCACCGAGGCATTCATCGACGCCGACAGAAAGAACAGCAGCAGGGCGCCTTGCCAGCGCCGCAACAGCAGCCGCGCGGTGCTGAGGGCATACCAGCGCAGGCGGTGGGTGAGCAGGGGGTAGGGGAAGATGGTGTGCTCCGGGTGGCGGACGTGCTACTTCAGCAGCCGGCGGCCGAACGCGAACGGCCGCACCGCGGTGAGCTGCACCTGCGGATACTCGGGATGGCGTGGGTTGATCACGAAGTTGGCCTCCTCCGGCACGATGACCGATGGGACTTTCATGGCCAGCGTGTCGCCGCGACGCAGCCAGGCGCCGCCGAAAGCCTGGGCGCCGGTGGAGACGGGCAAGGCATCCCATCCGGCAGGGAAATCGGCGGGGTCGGGCTCGAATACCGCGCAGGCGTCTGGTAAATCGACAGCGACCAGCATCAGCGGCGGGCTGGGCGCGGTCCCAAGGTGGACCAGCTTTTCGAGCGAGGTGATGGCGATCGAGCCGCCGCAATACAGTGCCGGGACGCCGATCGGATTCCAGCGGCCGCCATACAGGGCAGCGCCAGCGCAGACCTTGTCGAGGGCATGATCCCGGTGAGCGATGCGCCACAGCTTCACAGGGCGCCCCCGGTGGCGATCGCATTGAGCACCTGGCGCACCGCCATGGCGCCTGGCTCGGTGTCGAGATAGTCCATTGGTGCTGCGTCCTCGAACGTCAGATTGGGCGTGCGTAGCCATGCTTTGGCAGCGTCTTCGTCGGCGAAGACCTGGTGCGCCAGGCCCATGATGTCGGCCAGCCGCCATATCCGCTCGGACGCCGCGGCATCCATCAGCGCACCGCGTTTGACCAGCGTGTGGGCGGTCGTTTCCGGCAGACGCGTGATATGCCGTATGCGTTGGGCCGGCACATCGAAATAAATGCCTGCGTCCTTGATCATGTCTGCCGGAAAGCCAACACGTATTGCATCGACAGCACTGCTGCCGCCCTGCAAGCGCATCAGATCGGCAAAATTTGCCGGCCTTGTGTCGTGCGGCCGGGTGGACTGTGGCTTGCGCCGCGCCCCGGCCGTGGGCTGAATTTTGTCATTCATACCGACCTCCATATGGAGGTTTAGAGTATACGTTTCGGATGATCTTCGCAAGCGACACAGCGGCCGGTTTCGATGTCTTCCGGCCGCCAGCCACGCAACCGCCGCAATTTAGCCGATAATGCTGCCTATCTCATTTTTAGCACCGGAATTGGACGTCTCCCATGGAAATCAAGGTCAACTTTCTCGACAAGCTGCGGCTCGAAGCCAAATTCGATGACTTTACGGTCATCGCCGACCAGCCGATCCGCTACAAGGGCGATGGCTCGGCGCCCGGGCCGTTCGACTATTTCCTGGCGTCGTCGGCGCTGTGCGCGGCGTATTTCGTGAAGTTGTATTGCAATACCCGCAATATCCCGACCGAGCATATCCGGCTTTCGCAGAACAACATCGTCGATCCGGAAAACCGCTACAAGCAGATCTTCAAGATCCAGGTCGAGCTGCCGGCCGATATCTCGGACAAGGACCGGCAAGGCATCCTGCGCTCGATCGAGCGCTGCACGGTGAAAAAGGTGGTGCAGGAGGGGCCCGATTTCGTGATTGAGGAAGTGGCCAATCTCGACGCCGACGCCCAGGCGCTGCTGACCCTCAATCCCGATGCATCCGCGCGCACCTTCATCCCGGGCAAGGACCTGCCGCTCGAGCAGACCATCGCCAACATGTCGGCCGTGCTGGCCGATCTCGGCATCAAGATCGAGATCGCGTCGTGGCGCAATATCGTGCCCAACGTCTGGTCGCTGCATATCCGCGACGCCCATTCGCCGATGTGCTTCACCAACGGCAAGGGCGCGACCAAGGAGAGCGCGCTGGCGTCGGCGCTGGGCGAGTACATTGAGCGTCTCAACAACAACCACTTTTATGCCGGCGCCTACTGGGGCCAGGAGATCGCCAACGCGCCGTTCGTCCACTATCCGGACGAGCGCTGGTTCAAGCCGGCGCGCCGCGACAAGCTGCCGGCCGAGATCCTCGACGACTACACGCGCGCCATCTACGACGCCGACGGCGAACTGCGCGGCTCGCACCTGATCGACACCAATTCCGGCAACGTGGAACGCGGCATCTGCGCGCTGCCCTACACCCGGCGCTCCGATGGCGCGACCGTGTACTTCCCGTCCAACCTGGTCGAAAACCTCTATGTCAGCAACGGCATGAGCGCGGGGAACACGCTGGCCGAGGCGCAGGTGCAGTGCCTGTCCGAGATATTCGAGCGCGCCGTCAAGCGCGAGATCATCGAAAGCGAAACCGCCTTGCCGGACGTGCCGCAAGACGTGCTGGCGCGCTTCCCCGGCATCGTGGCCGGCATCAAGGGACTCGAAGAGCAGGGCTTCCCGGTGCTGGTCAAGGATGCTTCGCTCGGTGGCGTGTACCCGGTCATGTGCGTGACCCTGATGAATCCGCGCACGGGCGGCGTGTTCGCCTCGTTCGGCGCCCACCCGCGCCTGGAGGTGGCGCTCGAACGCAGCCTGACCGAGCTGCTGCAGGGCCGCAGTTTCGAAGGTCTCAACGATTTGCCGCAGCCGACGTTCGCCAGCGAGGCGGTGACGGAGCCGAACAACTTCGTCGAGCACTTCATCGATTCAAGCGGCATCGTCTCGTGGCGCTTCTTCAGCGCCAAAGCCGACCATGACTTCGTGGACTGGGATTTTTCCGCCGCCGGCGACGACGCCAGCGCGCAGGAGGCAGCCACCCTGTTCGGCATCCTGCAGGAGATGGGCAAGGAAGTGTACACCGCCGTCTACGACGACCTGGGCGCAGTGGCGTGCCGCATCCTGGTGCCCGGCTATTCGGAAGTCTATCCGGTCGAAGACCTGGTCTGGGACAACACCAACAAGGCGCTGCTGTTCCGTGAGGACATACTGAACCTGCACCGGCTCGACGATGACGCGCTCGAAGCGCTGCTTGAACGCCTGGACGACAACGAACTCGATGAATACGGCGACATCGCCACCCTGATCGGCATCGAATTCGACGAGAACACGGAATGGGGCCAGCTCACCACGCTGGAACTGAAACTCCTGATCCACCTGGCGCTGAAAAACTTCGAGGACGCCAAGGAACTGGTCGAGTCCTTCCTGCAGTACAACGACAACACGGTCGAGCGCCGCCTGTTCTACCAGGCGCTCGACGTGGTGCTGGAAGTGGAACTCGACGACGACATGGACCTCGACGACTACGAAGTCAACTTCCGCCGCATGTTCGGCGACGCCCGCATGGATGCGGCGCTAGGTTCGGTGGCCGGCACGGTGCGCTTCCATGGCCTTGCGCCGACCAGCATGGCGCTCGAAGGGCTGGACCGCCACGCGCGCCTGATCGACAGCTACAGGAAGCTGCACGCAGCGCGTGCCAGGGCGGCAGCGCTCGGGTGAGAGTGCCCGGGCGGACGCCCGGGCTTACTAGCCGCCAGCGGCGATTGCGTCCTTGACGGCCGGAGGCAGTCCACCGCTGCCGTCGCCGCCAGTGTTGTCAGCGGTAGCAGCACCGGCGCCAGCACCAGCACCAGCACCGGCGCCGGTGGCTTCGCCACCAGCGTCATCTCCCTGATCACGATGCCACCAGCCGCCACCGAGCGCCTGGAATAGCGCCGCTGCGTTGCCGAGCCGGCTGGCCTCGGCCTGGGCCAGCGCCAACTGCGCCTGCCAGCTGTCCTGCTCGGCCGCGATCAGGGCCAGCCGGTCCAGGTAACCGCTGGCGTGCTGGCGCACGGCCAGTGCGCGCACCGTGTCGGCAGCGTCGCCCGCTTCGCGGGCGGCCGCCAGCGCGTCGTTGCCGGCATCGATGGCGTGCAGCACGTCGGCCACGTTCTGGTACGCCTGGGCCACGGCCGACTGGTAACTGGCCACGGCGCCGCGCATGGTGGCGTAGGCCGCGCGTTCGCGGTGTTTCAGCGTGCCGCCGTCGAACAGCGGCTGCAGCAGGCTGGCGGTGACATCGAAGAATTTACCGCTGTTCCAGAACATCTGGCCGAACTGGCTTGCTGCGCCGCCTGCCGTGGCGCTGATGGAAAACTGCGGCAGGCGCGCGGCACGGGCCACGCCTGCCTGGGCGGTGGCGGCGCGCAGGTTTTCCTCTGCCATGCGGATGTCTGGCCGCTGCTCGATCAGTTGCGACGGCAGCGACAGCGGCAACTGCGCCGGCAGCGTGAACGCCGCCAGCGTAAACGCCGGCACCGCGCCGCCGGGCGCAACGCCAGCCAGCACCCGCAGCAGTTCGCGGTTCTGCGCGAGCTGCAGGCGCAGCGGCGGCAGTTGCTGGCGCGCCTGGGCCAGCGCATTCTGCTGCGCCGCCAGTTCCTGGCGGCCCGTGTAGCCGCCGTCGCGCTGGCGGCGCGCCAGCGCCACCGACTGCTCGCCGGCGGCGATCATCTGTTCCACCACCTCGACCTGGCGCCGCAGCAGCGCATCCTGGAAGGCAGCTGCCGCAATATTGGAGGCCAGCGTGATGTAGGTCGCTTCCAGCTGCAGGCGCTCGGCCTGCTGCTGCGCCGTCAGCGACGCCACGTCGAGGCGGTTGGCGCCAAACACGTCGGGCGTGTAGCCGACCGTCAGCTGCGCGGTATGGAAATTGTAGATCACCGGCGCGTTGTACGGTCCCTTGCCGCCTTCGCTGGCCGGCGTGCCTTCCCTGGTGCTGATGACGGTACCGTTGCCCTGGATGCCGGGCGAGTTGCCGCCAAGGTTGCCGGCGATCTTGGTGCGGGCGGGGGAATAGCCCGCCTGCACGGTCGGATAGAAGTAGCCGCGCTGGGCCAGCACATTTTCCTGCGCCGCCTTGAGCGATTCCTGCGCCTCGCGCACCGACGGATTGGCGCGGAACGCCTGCGCGACCAGCGCGTCCAGCGCCGGCGAACGGAACAGGGTCCACCAGTCGCGCTGGATATCCTGTTGCAGCGCGTAGCGCGGCGCCGCTTCGGTGCTGGCCGGCGTGTCGGTGTACGCTGCCGGTACGGCGATGGCAGGGCGCTGGTAAGTGGGGCCGACCGTGCAGCCCGCAGTCAGCAATGCCAGCAGCGCCAGGGGACCGAGGGCGCCCCCGGTGATCAGGTGTTTGTTCATGGTATGGCCGGTTCCGGTTGGGCAGGGTGGTCCGGTTCGGAGAAGTGACCGAACAGCTTGAGCGCCAGCGGCAGCACCAGCAGGGTGAAGATGGTGCCGCTGACGATGCCGCCGACGATCACGCAGGCAAACGGGCGCTGGGTCTCGCTGCCGATGCCATGCGAGAGCGCGGCCGGCAGCAGGCCCATGCCCGCCATCAGCGCCGTCATCAGGATCGGCCGCAGGCGCACCACCGCGCCTTCGGCGATCGCCAGCCGCACGGCGGCGCCTTCGCGCACCCGCTGCATCACCTCTTCGACCATGATCACGCCGTTCTGTACCGAGATGCCGGCCACCGCGATAAAGCCCACCGCTGCCGATACCGACAGGTGCAGTCCGGCCAGCGCCAGCGCTGCAAAGCCGCCGATCATGGTGAACGGCACCATGCCCAGCACCAGTGCGGCAAGCCGCACCGAACGGAAGGTCCAGAACAACAGCGAAAACATCAGCAGCACCGTGAGCGGGATGATCACGGCCAGGCGCTTGCTGGCGCGCTCGGAATTTTCGAACTGGCCGCCCCAGCTGATGTCGTAGCCGGTCGGCAGGTGCAGCTGCTCGGCCACCTTGCGCTGGGCTTCGTCGATAAAGCTGCCCTGGTCGCGGCCGGACAGGTTCATCTTGACGATCACCGTGCGCGAGCCGGCTTCGCGCAGGATGCGCGACACCCCCTGGCGGATCTCGATCTTCGCCACGTCGGCCAGCGACACGGTGCCCGGCCCGTCGCCGACCCGGGTGCCCGGCACCGCCAGTTGCAGCGCGCCGATGGCGTCCACGCTGGCGCGGTCGGCTGCGCGGATGCGCAGCACCACGTCGAAGCGGCGGTCTTCCTCGAAATAGCTGGTCACGCCGTTGCCCGACAGCGCCTGCTCCACCAGCGCGTTGACGTCGCCGATGGCGATGCCGTAGCGCGCCAGGCGGGCGCGGTCGGGGGTGACCACCACTTCGCTCTGGCCGCCGATGCGGGTGGCGTCCACGTCGACCGCACCGGGAATTTTCTCGATGATCTCGACCAGGTGCTGGGCATGGTTTTCCAGGATATTGAGGTCGCTGCCGCTGATCTTGGCGACGATCTCGCCGCGGAAACCGGACAGCGACTCTTCCACGTTATCCTGGATGATCTGCGAGAAGTTGGTGGTCAGCCCCGGTATCTGCGCCAGGCTGGCCGACATGCTGGCCACCAGCGCCTCCTTGTCGGCAAAGCGCCACTGCTTGCGCGGCACCAGGTCCACCAGCGTCTCGAGGTTGTTCGGACCTTTCGGATCGGAGCCGTCGTCGGGACGGCCGGCCTGGCTGATCACGTGCGACACCTCCGGATAGGCCAGCAGCTTGGCGCGCACCACGCGCTCGACCTGCTTGGTCGTTTCCAGCGAGGCCGAAGTGGGCAAGGTGATGGTGAGCCAGATATTGCCTTCGTCGAGCTTGGGCATGAATTCGCTGCCCAGGCGCGGCGCCAGCGCAAACGCGACCAACACCGGGATCGCCGACAACCACAGCACCGGCCGCGCGCGCGGCATGGTGCGCCCCAGCAGGGCGCCGTAGCGCTGTTGCAGCCGGTTGAGCCAGGGCTTGTGCTTTTCGCCGAGCGGGCGCTTTTCAATCGTGCGCGCCAGCAGCGTGGGCAGCAGCGTAAAGGTCAGCAGCACGGAACCGATCAGGGCAAAGGTGAGCGTGAGCGCGACCGGGGTGAAGATCTTGCCTTCCACCCGCTGGAAGGTAAAGATCGGCACGAAGGCGACGATGATGATGGCTTTCGAGAACAGCACCGGGTGCGCCATGTCGCGCATGGTCCGGTGCAGCACCTGCATGCGCGACTGTACCGGGTTGGCGTCGCCGGTCCCCATCAGCGCCATGCGCACCATCAGCGCTTCCACGATCACCACCGCGCTGTCGATGATGATGCCGAAATCGACGGCCCCCAGCGAGATCAGGTTGGCCGACACGCCGTAGGCGTTCATCAGGATGAAGGCGAACAGCAGCGACAGCGGAATCACGGTGGCGACGATCAGCGCCGCGCGCCAGTTGGACAGGAAGATCACCAGCACCACGATCACCAGCAGCGCGCCGATGATCAGGTTTTCCGCGACCGTTAACACCGTGTGCCTCACCAGGTCGGTGCGGTCGTAGATCGGCACGATTTTCACGCCGGCCGGCAGGCGCTTCTCCAGCTGGGCGATACGCTCCTTGAGGTCGGCGTTGATCTTGGACGGATTGCCGCCCTTGGTCATGGTGACGATGCCCTCGACGATGCTGTCGCGCTTATCGGCGCCCACGATGCCGAAGCGGGGCCGCTCGCCGGTCTGTACCCGCGCCACGTCGGCCACCGTGATGGTGCGCCCCTGGCGCGCGGCAATCGCCACCTTTTCGATGTCGGCCAGGCTGGTGTACAAGCCGGCCGAGCGTACGATCAGCGTGGCGTCGCCGAGGCTGGCCAGGCCGCCGCCGGCATTGCCGGTGCCCGCTGCGATGGCCTGCTTCAGCTGGTCGAGCGTGACCTGGTATTTGCGCAGCAGGAAGGGGTCGGCGTCGATCTGGTATTCCTTGATGGCGCCGCCGAAGCTGCTGATGTCGGCCACGCCCGGGGTCATGCGCAGGGCAGGGCGGATGGTCCAGTCCTGCAGCGTGCGGATATCGGTTTCCGACATGCCGGGTGCGTCGATGGTGTATCGGTACACCTCGCCCACGGCGGTGGACAGCGGCGCCAGCTCGGGCTTGACGCCGTCCGGCAGGTCGGCGCCGGCCAGCTTTTCGATCACCTGCTGGCGCGCAAAATAATTGTCGGTGTCGTCGGCAAAGGTGAGCGTGACGATGGACAGGCCGGTCATGGTTACCGAGCGCACGTTGGTCAGGCGCGGAATGCCGGCCACCTCGCGCTCGATGGGTAATGTTACGGTACGCTCCATGTCCTCCGGCGCCTGGCCGGTCTGCTGGGAGATGACCCTGACCTGGACGTCCTGCACGTCGGGGAAGGCTTCGATGGGCAGGTTGGACAGTGCGTAGAAGCCGAAGCCCGTCAACGCCGCCACCAGCACCAGCACGAACACGCGCTGGCGCAGCGCGAACACGATCAGGCGGTCGATCATGGCGTGTTTCCTGCGCGGGCAGCCAGTTCTGCATCGAGCAGCAGGGCGCCGGCGGTGACCACGCGTTCGTTGTCATGCAAACCCTGTTCCACGTAGCTGCTCTCGCCACCGCGCGTGCGCAGGGTGACCTGGCGGCGCTGGTAGCGGCCCGGCGCGGCTTCCACGAACACATAGGTGTACAGGCCGCGGTTGACCAGCGCGCTGTTGGGCACGCGCACCGCGCGGCCGCTGTCCTGCAACAGTGCCGCGCGCACGAACATCTCGGGCAGCAGTTTGCCGCCGGCGTTATCGAGCCGGGCGCGCACGACCACGCGGCGCGTGTCGGGATCGACCGCCTGGCCGCGCTGCATGACGGTGGCGCTGAAATGCTCGCCGGGCCAGGCGTCGGTTTCGACATCGACCCGCGTGCCGGGGCGCACCTGCGCCACCATCGCCTCGGGCACGTCGATCAGCAGCCATAGCTTGCGCGGATCGGTCACCACGAACAGCGGTGCGGCCGCATCGGGGCCGACTTCGAGCGCCGGGTTGATCGTGCGCTCGACCACCACGCCGGCGATCGGGCTGACCAGCTCCAGGCGCTGGCCGTGCACGCGCATGCCGGCCGCATTCAGGTTGGCCATACGCTGGCGTACCCGCGCCGATTCCGCCTGCGCTTCGAGCAGGTCCGCTTCCGCCGCTTCGAGCTCGCGCCCGGCGATGCCTTCGCCGGCGCCCAGTGCGCGTGCGCGCTCGACCGCCAGGCGCTTGCGCGCCTCGTCCGACCGCGCCTTGTCCAGTTCAGCCTGGGCCGTGCCGAGCTCCGGCGCATCGATTTCGGCCAGCACCTGGCCGGCGCGCACCTGCTCGCCCAGTGCTGCTTTGACGGACAGCACCCGGCCCGCCAGGCCAGACGCCAGGCGCGCCGTGGTGTCTTCGTCCACCGCCAGCCGCGCATTGAGCGCTGCGGCCAACGGCACCGGCAGCGCCGGCATGGTCTCGGCACGCAGCATGTCGAGCTGCGGGGCGCCAACGGCAAAGCGCAGTTCCTGCGATCCGTTGGCCACCGGTGGCGGCGCGGCGGCGGTCGCCGGGACGGCGGCGTTGGCATGCTTCGATGGCGTCCACAGTGCAGAACCTACCATGACGGCGGCTGTTCCCAGCACGGCAGCAACTGCGCCGGCACCCATCCAGTATCGATTGTTCATCTATTGTCCGTTCGTTCCGGTCCATGCCGTATTACGCGGCGACCTCGGTTACAATGGCGCGGCTTGCTGCCAGCGTTGCGCCGCCATCTTACTGGCGCTACCTTGCCTGAACCTTGCCCTCCATTCCCGATACCGCCATGGCGCTGCTGATAGTTGAAGACGACCGCGAACTCGCGCATGGCTTGTGCAGCTCCCTGGCGCAGTCGGGCTACAGCGCCGATGTCGCGGCCGACGGCCGGGCGGCCATCGCCGCCTGCGCCGCCGCCAGTTACGACCTGGTGGTGCTCGACCTGGGCCTGCCCGACCTGGACGGCCTGGAAGTGCTGCGCCGCCTGCGTGCCGGCGGCCTGGCCGCACCGGTCCTGATCCTGACCGCGCGCATCGAGCTCGACGACCGGGTGTCCGGCCTGGACGCCGGCGGCGACGATTACCTGGCCAAGCCGTTCGAGCTGCCCGAACTGGAGGCGCGCATCCGCGCGCTGCTGCGGCGCGGCGCGCCGCCGGTGTCGGGTATCGCGTTCGGCGATATCGAGTTCGAACCGGCCACGCGGCAGGCCAGCGTGCGCGGACGCGCGCTGGGACTGACTGCCGCCGAGGCCACCGTGCTCGGACTGCTGCTGCGCCGGCCGGGCAGGGTGGTCAGCAAGTCGCAATTTCTCGACCAGCTGTACGACCATGCCGAAGAAAAAAATCCTGCGATGATCGAAGTGTTCATCAGCCGCCTGCGCCGCAAGCTCGGCGATGCGCAATCGGTCACCACGATCCGCGCCCTGCGCGGACTTGGCTACCGTATCGAGGCCGGCGATCATGGCCGATAGCGGCAAGCCGGTGCGTCCCAGCCTGCGGCGCCAGCTGCTGCTGCATCTGGCGGTGCCGCTGCTGCTGGTGCTGGCGCTGGGCGCCGTCGGCGGCATGGCCATTGCGCGCCAGGTCGGCAATGTGGTGCACGACCGCTGGCTGCTCGATTCGGCCATGACACTGGCCGCGCAGGTGAAAGCGCACAACGGCCGGGTCGCGCTGGCGCTGCCGCCGGCGGCGATCGAGGTGCTGGAGTGGGACCGGGTGGACCGCATCTACTGGCAAGCCTCGTCCGCCGCCCAGGGAACCCTGCTGCGCAACGCGTCGCTGCCGCCGCCGCCGCGCGCGCTGGCCCCCAACAAGCCGTTTTATTACGACACCCTGCTGCAGGGCGCCGCAGTGCGCGTGGTCGCGCTCGAACAGCCGGCGCCGGGCGGTATCCACGACACGGTGCGCATCCTGGTCGCCGAGACCATGCAAAAACGCCAGCAGATGGCCGCCACGCTGCTGGCGCAATGGGCGCCGCTGCAGGTGGCCGTGCTGCTGCTGGCGGGCGCCTTCATCTGGCTGGCCGTGACCCGCAACCTGCGCAAGGTCGATGCCATTGCGGCCAGCCTCGGCGCCTATGACGCCGACAGCCTGGTGCCGGTGGCCGATACCGACCGCATGCCGGTCGAGATCGAGCCGCTGACTACCGCGATCAATCGGCTGATCCGCAAACTGAGCGAGGAGCAGGCATTGCAAAAGCGCTTCATCTCGAATGCGGCCCACCAGCTGCGCACGCCCTTGGCTTCGCTGCAGCTGCAAACCCAGCGCGTGCTGCGCGAGCGCGATCCGGTCAGGCACAACGACGCGCTGGGCGATGTCGATCGCGCCGTCGGTCGGCTGCACCATGTCACCGAGCAGCTCTTAACGCTGATGCGCTCCGAGCGCGAAGGCGGCAAGCATCTGCGCCAGGTGCCGGTCGATCTGGCTGCCATCGCCCGGCGCGAAGTGGAACGCTGGACCGACAGTGCACTGGCACGTGACATCGATCTCGGTTACGAGGGACCGGATGCGGACGTGATGCTGGCCGGCGAGCCGCAACTGCTGGGCGAACTGCTGGCTAACCTGATCGACAACGCCATCCGGTACAGTCCTGCCGGCGGCACCGTGACCCTGAGCCTGGAACGGCAGCCGCTGCGGCTGGTGGTGGAAGACGACGGTCCCGGCATTCCCGAGCACGAGCGCTCGCTGGTGCTCGAACGTTTTTACCGCGGCAGCCACAGTGAAGCGGCGGGCGGCTGCGGTCTCGGTCTGCCGATTGCGCGCGAGATCGCAGCGCGCCATGGCGCACGCCTGCGCATCGAGCCCGGTGTTGGCGGGCGGGGAACCCGGGTGGTGGTGGAGATGGCGGGCAGTGCGTTGTTGCTTTGAGGATGCAAAATGTTGGCATTCCTGCATGTGTCTCCTATTATATGTCTTATATAAGACCTGTTGAGGTACAATAGCGGTCGGGACGGGCACGTTGGCCTGCTTCCTTCCGCTATCCACCCTGAATGAGAGTTTTTCATGCTAGCTGCCTACCGCCAGCACGTTGCTGAACGTGCATCCCTCGGGATCCCTGCGTTGCCCTTGTCCGCCGCCCAGACTTCGGACCTGGTCGAACTTCTCAAGAACCCGCCAGCGGGCGAAGAAGCATTCCTGGTCGACCTGATCACCAACCGCGTACCGGCCGGTGTCGATGATGCGGCCAAGGTCAAGTGCGCGTTCCTGGCCAGCGTGGCCAAGGGGGCGGAAAGCTCGCCGCTGGTCTCGCGCGAGCTGGCCACCCGCCTGCTTGGCACCATGCTCGGCGGCTTCAACATCAAGCCGATGATCGACCTGCTCGACGACCCGGTGGTCGGCGCCATCGCTGCCGACGGTCTGAAGAAGACCCTGCTGATGTTCGACTACTTCCACGACGTCAAAGAGCTGGCCGACCAAGGCAGCGCGCGCGCCAGGGAAGTGATCCAGTCGTGGGCCGACGCCGAGTGGTTCACCTCGCGCCCGGAAGTGCCGCAAAGCCTGACGATTACCGTGTTCAAGGTCACCGGCGAAACCAATACCGACGACCTGTCGCCGGCGCCGGACGCCACCACCCGTCCCGACATCCCGCTGCACGCGCTGGCGATGCTGAAAAACCCGCGCCCCGGCATCAACCCGGAAGAGCCGGGCAAGGTCGGCCCGCTCAAGCAGCTCGAGGCACTGAAGGCCAAGGGCCACCTGGTGGCCTACGTCGGCGACGTGGTCGGCACCGGTTCCTCGCGCAAGTCGGCCACCAACTCGGTGCTGTGGTTTACCGGCGAAGACATCCCGTTCATTCCGAACAAGCGTTTCGGCGGCGTGTGCCTGGGCACCAAGATCGCCCCGATCTTCTACAACACCATGGAAGACGCCGGCGCACTGCCAATCGAACTCGATGTGACGCAGATGGAGATGGGCGACGTGGTCGAGCTGCGTCCGTACGACGGCAAGGCGCTCAAGGATGGCAAGGTCATTGCCGAGTTTCAGGTCAAGTCGCCGGTGCTGTTCGACGAAGTGCGCGCCGGCGGCCGTATTCCGCTGATCATCGGCCGTGGCCTGACGTCCAAGGCGCGCGAGGCGCTGGGCCTGCCCGCATCGACGCTGTTCCGCCTGCCGCAAAACCCGGCCGACAGCGGCCGTGGCTTCTCGCTGGCGCAGAAGATGGTCGGCCGCGCCTGCGGTCTGCCGGAAGGCCAGGGCATTCGTCCCGGCACCTACTGCGAACCGAAGATGACCACCGTCGGCTCGCAGGACACCACCGGCCCGATGACCCGCGACGAACTGAAAGACCTGGCCTGCCTGGGCTTCTCGGCCGACCTGGTGATGCAGTCGTTCTGCCACACGGCCGCCTACCCGAAAGTGGTGGACGTCAAGATGCACCGCGAACTGCCGACCTTTATCGAAAACCGCGGCGGCGTGGCCCTGCGTCCCGGTGACGGCGTGATCCACTCGTGGCTCAACCGCCTCTTGATGCCCGACACCGTGGGCACCGGCGGCGACTCGCATACGCGCTTCCCGATCGGTATCTCGTTCCCGGCAGGTTCGGGCCTGGTGGCGTTTGCCGCCGCCACCGGCGTGATGCCGCTCGATATGCCGGAATCGGTACTGGTGCGCTTCAAGGGCACGATGCAGCCCGGCGTCACCCTGCGCGACCTGGTCAACGCGATTCCGCTGTATGCGATCCGCCAGGGCATGCTGACGGTCGATAAAAAGGGCAAGAAGAACATCTTCTCGGGCCGCATCCTGGAAATCGAAGGCCTGCCGCAGCTGAAAGTGGAACAGGCGTTCGAGCTGTCCGACGCCTCGGCCGAACGTTCGGCTGCCGGCTGCACGGTGCACCTCGACAAAGAGCCGATCATCGAGTACATGACCTCGAACATCACGCTGATGAAGTGGATGATCGCCAACGGCTACCACGACCAGCGCACGCTGGAGCGCCGCATCAAGGCCATGCAGGCCTGGCTGGACAAGCCCGAGCTGCTGGCGCCGGACGCCGACGCCGACTATGCTGCCGTGATCGAGATCGACCTGGCCGACATCCACGAGCCGATCGTGGCCTGCCCGAACGATCCGGACGACGTCAAGACCCTGTCCGACGTGGCTGGCGCCAAGATCGACGACGTGTTCGTCGGCTCGTGCATGACCAACATCGGCCACTTCCGCGCCGCGTCCAAGGTCCTGGAAGGCAAGTCCGACATCCCGGTGCGCCTGTGGATCGCGCCGCCGACCAAGATGGACCAGCAGGTGCTGACCACCGAAGGCCACTACGGCACCCTGGGCCGCACCGGCGCGCGCATGGAAATGCCGGGCTGCTCGCTGTGCATGGGTAACCAGGCGCAGATCCGCAAGGGCGCGACCGTGATGTCCACGTCCACCCGCAACTTCCCGAACCGCCTCGGCATCGAAACCAATGTGTACCTGGGTTCGGCCGAACTGGCGTCGGTCTGTTCGCTGCTGGGCCGTATTCCGACCCGCGAGGAATACCTGACCCACACCGGCGTGCTCGATGCGAATTCGGCCGACATCTACCGCTACATGAACTTCGACAAGATCGAGGAATTCAGCGCGGTGGCCGATACCGTCAAGGTGGCCTGAGCTTCGGTCCAGGCAGCGTCCCGACACCCCAACCCGCCCGCGCGGCAGGTTGGGGTTTTTTTATGGCCGCCGGCTCAGAATTGAAGCCGCGCGCGAAGTACTGGTTGGCCTTGCCGTCGCCGGCATGCTGGGTGAGCGGCCCCCGGGCAGGCGACTGTTGCGCAATTTGGCAACGGTCAACCATGCCCTGGCTCCGCCATGACCGTGCGCACCATGACGGTACCGCGACAGCAAATAGACTGGGACTTCCTGTCAACACGCTGTCATTCACCTGGAGCCGTCATGCCCACCTCATTCGATCCGTTCTGGCTGTTCAAAATGCCCTTCTCGGGTGACGTCATGCCGCGTATTAACTCTCCGTGGTTCTCGCCGACGTTTAACTTTGCCGGTGACGCCAGGGTCGAAGACCGCGTGGTCTCGGAGGTGGCCAGCTACGGCCGGCAGATCGGCTGGCTCAACGACCTGGTGGTCAAGCTGGTGCAGGGAGAACAGCCCGATCCCGACGTCCTGGCCAAGGTGACAGCGGCGATGCAGGAGATCGAGCAGATCAAGCAGGCGCAGGCGTCATCGTTGTTGCGCGCGGCGGTCGAGGCCCTCGACCAGCTCGCGGCCAGGGAACCGGCGCTGTATCGCCAGCTGCTGCAGCGCCGCGAGGGCAGTGCCGGGGCTTGAGCTGCCGCAGTGTCGGTAGTGGTCGCTCAGGCCGCCGGGGCCGCAGCAGCCACGTCCAATACCCACATCACGCCGTAACGATCCTTGAGCATGCCGTACAAGGGCGCCCACGGCGACGCCGCCAGCGGCTGGACGATGGTCGCGCCCTCGCTCAGCTGCTGCCAATACCCGGTAATCTCCTCCGCGCTGTCGCCGCGCACGGAAACGTAATAGGCGTTCTGGCCCGGATCCCACGGCATGGCTTCGGGCACATCGAACGCCATCACGCAAAAGCCGCTCTCGGCCGTCACCTGGCCCCAGATGATCTGGTCGGCTTGCGCCGGATCGTGGGCCATGCCGGCCTCGCCATAGCTGACCAGCGTCAGCTGCCCTCCGTAGACGGCGCGGTAAAAGCCGAGCGCTTCGCGTGCTGTGCCGCGCAGGTTGATGTGGGCGACGGATTTGATAGACATGCAAGTTTCCTTTATGTGAAGCCGATGCTTTGCGGCAACCGGACAGGGTAATGGTCGAGGCCGGTGGTACTATATCGGCCCCTGCTGCCAATTACTGTCAGTTGCCATGTCGCGATCCGACCGTCTGATCCGCCTGTTGCAGGCCTTGCGTACCCTGCCTGCACCGGTGACGGCGCAGCGGCTGGCGCGCGACACCGGCGTTTCCGTCCGCTCGATCTACCGCGACATCGACAGCCTGCGGGCGAGCGGCGCCGACATCGGCGGCGAGCGTGGCTACGGCTACTCGCTGGTCGAGGACGGCAGCCTGCCGCCGCAGATGTTCAATCGGATCGAGATCGAGGCGCTGGTACTGGGTTTGTCCGAGGTGCGCCACATGGGCGACCCGGCGCTGGCCGCAGCGGCTGCGGCGGCGCTGGCCAAGGTGGCCGCCACCCTGCCGTCGCTGGGACAGCAGCAGCTGCTGCACGCGGTCTCGCAAGTCCATCGTATGACGCCGCGCTATCTGCCGGCGGCAGTATTGGACCTGGTGCGCGAGGCGTGCTGGCGCGAGCAGGCGCTCGACATCACGTACCAGGACCGCGCCGGACAGGTCAGTGCACGGCGGATCTGGCCACTGGCCATCGTGTATCTGGACCGCATGCTGGTGGTGCTGGCGTGGTGTTGCCTGCGGCAGGGATTTCGCAAGTTTCAAGTGGCGCGGCTGCAGGCTGCGCACGCCACGACCGACAGTTTCCGTCCCCGGCGCGCAGCCCTGTTGCGCGACTACCGGGCGCAACTGGCGGCCGAGGCGCAGCAGGCATCACCGCTACCAGATTAAAAAGGAAAATTATGTTGTCGAAAAATGTCAAAGGCTGGTGCGCCTGCGCAGCAGCCGCCACCCTTTTCTTTTCCGGCGCCGACGCCATGGCCGCCGAGAGCAGTGCATCGCCGCTCACCGTCGGCGGCGCCATCCGTTTTAATTATGTCTATAAAAGCTGGCAGGACGAGTACCGCAGCGGCTTCTTCGGCCTCGACACCGCGCGGCTCGACCTCAACTATGACGACGGCACGACCATCGGCTCGGCCCAGTATCGCTACAACCATTTCCCCAAGGGGCAGGGCGGCTACTGGCAGCATTTCCTGCACCACGGCTGGATCGGCAGGCGCTTCGATGACAAGAGCGAGCTGCACGTCGGTCTCGACAAGAACCTGTTCGGCCTGCAGCCGTATGCGTCGAATAATTTCTACGAGTCGATCGCGTTCTACGCCGGCTTCGAGGACAAGTACGACCTCGGCGTGACCTACCTGAGCAAACCCGGCCCGGTCGCATGGCAGCTGGGCTTTTATCCGCGCGACGGCGGATCGTACGGCGGCGGCAGCAATACCGCGCCGTCCGCCAACCGCTACTCGTACAACATCGTCGCCGACGACGACGCCCAGGGCTTCGGCACCGGCCAGCGCGATACCGAGCGCAACACGCTGATCGGCCGCGTGGTGGTCAAGCTCGGCGACCACGACCAGCACGAACTCGGCGCGTCCGCCTTGACGGGCGAGATCCGCAACCAGGCGCGCGCGAATGGCGCCGTCGACACCCGCCGCAATGCCGTGGCCGTCCACTTCAAGGGCACATCGGGCCCGGTCGCGGTAATGCTGCAGGCGCTGCGCTACGACTACCATACCAGCCACGAGGCGAACCAGACCTACGGCGGCCTCGATGCCAACAGCTTCGTCATCGTCGGCGGCTTCGGCTACCCGTTCCCGGTGGCCACCAAGGGCGACATCTACATCGCCAACGCCAGCTACGACATCGGCGGCAAGATCGGTCCGTTCAGCGGCTTCAAGGTCTACAACGATTACAGCATGCTGCACAAGCGCGTCGGCCACTACCAGGACTCGGCCCAGAATGTCACGGGCCTGAGCTTCTCGGCCGGCAAATGGTCGTTCTCGGCCGACTTCATGCTCGGCAAGCACCATCCGTATATCTCACCAGACTTCGGCGGCCTGGCATCCACCTCGGCCGAGCATCCCGGCTATAGCCGGCGCATCAATGTGCAGGCGGGTTATTACTTCTAAGGTGTCTGGCGCACACGCGATGCGCTTGCACCCAACCGCAAATAGTGCAAATATGCTGCATATATGATGTCAGTTTGATGCGGGGGAGTTGCCATGCTGGTGCGGGAGAGCGACACGATGCCTGTGTTCGACCGGGACTTCGACAGTTTTCTGGTGTTTCTCAACGGGGAAACCAGACGGCCCGCGATTTCCCCCAGGAGTTTCGCGCGGGCATTCAACTTTGACCTGCAAAGCCTGGCTGCGGCTGCGCGCGTGCATCGCAATACCATCACGCGTGCGCCCGAATCGGAAAGCGTTCAACGTTATTTACGGGAGTCTGTTCGCGTGGTCCGCGCAGCGGCAGACGTTTCACATAGCATTGAAAAAGCCATCTATTGGTATCGGAATCATCCTATTCCGACATTCGACTATAAAACCGGCCAGCAACTCATTTCCGAGGGGCGAACCGACGATGTGGTGAAGTATTTACAGTCGCTGCGTCAGGGGTTTTCCGGATGAAGATGGTCGCCCTGGCCTGTCATGCCTTTCGCGTACACGATCCGAAGTGGGCGTTTGCGCCAACGTCTGGTGCGGGCGCAGCCCGGCATGGTGGCCGCGCAAACCGTCCCGGTATTAACGCGCTCTATCTGTCGCTCGAACTGGAAACTGCCTTGGCCGAATACCGGCAACTCGACGCGCTGATCGCGCCGGCAATGATAGTCAGCTACCAGCTGAAAGCTGACCCTGTAGTCGACTTTCGCGGAGGTTACGCCGAGGGCTGGGATCCGATCTGGCAGGACTTCGGCTGCGACTGGCGACGCATGGTGTTCAATGACAGGATCGAGCCGCCGTCCTGGGTGATTGGCGACCTGGCGGTGGCGGCGGGCGCCAAAGGCATATTGTTCGACTCCGTCATCGCCGCCGGCAGCAACCTGGTCCTGTACACGCACTTGCTGACGGCAGGCGACGTGATACACCCATACGACCCTGCGCGTAGCCTTCCACGTGATCAGGCCTCCTGGCTTTAGGAGCTTCCCTTCAATGTAGCCCGCCTGCTGCGTGCTGCACCTTCCCCGCGCGATACCCGGCCAGCCATGACCGTGCGCGGTTGGCGTCTGCCGCGTGGGAGTATTTGCCCTGGGAGTTCAAAAATACCATCACCGTCGGCCGGTTGTTGACCAGCGTGTAGAGCACCATGCAGCGGCCGGCTTCCGAGATGTAGCCGGTCTTTTGCAGGCGGATGCGCCAGTTGGCGCTGGCCGTCAGGCGGTTGGTGTTGTGGTACACGCTGGTGCTGCGGCCCTGGCGGATGCTGAACTGGTGGTCGGTCGAATATTGCCGGATCATGGCGTGCTTTTCGGCGGCGATCACCAGCCGCGCCAGGTCGTTCGGGGTGGAGACGTTGGCGCTCGACAGCCCGGTCGGCTCCACGTAGCGCGTGTTGCGCATGCCCAGCGCGCGCGCCTTGGCGTTCATCGCCGCCACGAAAGCGCGGGTGCCGCCCGGGTAGTTGCGGCCGAGCGCGGACGCTGCCCGGTTCTCAGAACTCATCAGTGCCAGATGCAGCATGCTGGCGCGCGGCAGCGTGGTGCCTACCTGCAGGCGCGAACTCGAATACTTGAGACGGTCGACGTCGGCGCTGGTCACGGTGAGCTGCTGCGTCATGCTTTGTCCGGCGTCAAGCACCACCATGGCCGTCATCAGCTTGGTGAGCGAGGCGATCGGCATGACTGCATCCTGGTTTTTCTGATACAGCACGTCGCTGGTGGCCGGATCGATGATGACGACCGCGCTCGAGCGCAGCGCGGCCAGGTGCGTTGCGCTCGGCGCTGTTGCGGCCGCCGCCTTGGCCATTCGGCGCTGGTACACCGGCTTCGACGCCGTGACCTGCTGCGCCTTCACCTGCCGGGCCTTGTTCCGCTGGGCCCTGGCCCGGCGCACCTTGACCTGCCTGGCCTCGGCCTGCCGGGCTTTCACGCGCTCGACCTTCACCCGCTTGACCTTGCCCCGATTGCCCCTGACCTGTTTGGCCTTGATCGCTGCGGCCTTGGCCGGGCGGGCCTTGGCCTGTCTGGATTTGACCGCCTGGGTGGATGTCGACGCATGGGCGGCGCTGGCCGCGAGCGCAGGGGAGGGCGCTTGCAGGCCGACCAGGCCACCGAGCGTCAACAGCGACGACAACAACAGGGACTTCAGTGATTTCATGTTTTTCATGCAGCGGCATCCGGGCTGAAACGACGTGCGGATGGTAGGCAAGCACACTTAGCTGTCACTTAGTGGATGGGCGCCCGGCGCCGCGCGCCCGCTGTGCGGTCGCGGCGACGGCGATGCCGCTACAATAGCCGGCATGCGGCGCTGGGTGGCGCGGAAATCGAAAGGATGTCATGCGGGTACTGCTGGTGGAAGATGATGACATGATCGGCAACGCGGTCCAGCAGGCGCTGCGCGAGGCCAGTTATGGCGTCGACTGGGTGCGCGACGGCGACGCCGCGCTCGATTCGCTGGCCTGCAACCCGTACCAGATGGTGCTGCTCGACCTGGGGCTGCCGCGGCGCGACGGCATGTCGGTGCTGCACACGCTGCGCGGCGCGGGCCGCGGCGTGCCGGTGCTGGTGCTGACCGCGCGCGACGCCACCGAAGACCGGGTGGCGGGCCTGGACGGCGGCGCCGACGACTACCTGGTCAAACCGTTTGCGCTGTCCGAGCTGCTCGCGCGCATGCGCGCGGTCACCCGGCGCCAGGCTGCCGCCGTCGGCCCCAACCTGGGCAACGGCGTGATCGCACTCGATCCGGCCACCCACGAGGCATGCCGCGACGGCCGCCAGGTACGCCTGACCGGGCGCGAATTCGCGCTGCTGCAGGCGCTGATGGTGCGGCCCGGCGCCATCCTCTCGCGCAGCGAACTGGAAAACCGCATCTACGGCTGGAACGAGGAAGTGGAGAGCAACGCGGTCGAATTCCTGATCCATGCGCTGCGCAAGAAACTCGGCGCGGACGCCATCAAGAATGTGCGCGGTGTGGGCTGGATGGTGTCCAAGCCGGCATGAATACCTCGCTCCAGTACCGGCTGTCGGCCTCGATCGCGCTGGCCGTGGTGCTGATGGCCGGCACCGCCGCCCTGTTCACGCTGATCGCTTCGTGGAACGACGCCCACATCGCGCAGGACAAGCAGCTGCGCCAGATCGCCCACCTGATCGGCCGCCTGCAAACCGGGCCGGTCACGCTGGCCGCGCGGCAGAAAATCAGCGGCATCACGCTCGACGAGCGCATCGTGGTGCGCTTCCTCAACCCCACGCCGGGCGAACCGGAAGCCTACGACGGGCTGCCGGTATTTGCCACGCCGCTGCTGGACGGTCTGCAAACGGTGGAGCTGGACCAGGACTCGTGGCGCGTGTTCGTCCGTACCGACGGCAACGGCGTGCGCCTGGCCGTGGCCCAGCAGACCCGGGTGCGCAATGCGGTGGCGATCAACAACGCCGTGCGCGCACTGATCCCGTTTGCGCTGCTGGCAGCGCTGCTGCCGCTGCTGGTGCACTGGCTGATCCGCAAACTGTTCGGGCCGTTGCGGGTGCTGGCTGCCGAGGCGGGCGCCCGCGCCCACGACGATCTGCGCCAGCTCGACGCCGCCGGCTTGCCGGACGAGGTGCAGCCGCTGGTGGCCGAGATCAACCGCCTGCTGACGCGGGTGAATGCGGCCATGCAGGCGCAGCGCCGCTTCGTGGCGGACGCCGCCCACGAACTGCGCTCGCCGCTGACCGCGATGTCGCTGCAGACGGAGCGGCTGGCCGCTGCCGACATGCCGGACGAGGCACGCCGCCGCATGCAGACCCTGGCGGCAGGCTTGCAGCGCACGCGCGCCATGCTCGACCAGCTGTTGGCGCTGGCCCGTTCGCAGCAGGGGGCGCCGGAAGCTGCCGGCGCTGCTGGTGCTGGTGCTGCTGCCGCCATGGCGGTATCGCTGCAGCAGGTGGTGCGGGCCGTGATCGAAGACCTGTATCCGCTGGCCGAGCAGCGCGCCATCGATCTCGGGGTGCTGAGCGGCGACGATGCGCTGGTGGCGGCGCCGCCGCTGGCGCTGACCATGCTGGTGAAAAACCTGGTGGACAATGCCCTGCGTTACACCCCGCCCGGCGGCCGTGTCGATGTGTCGTTCCGCAGCCATGACGGCGGCGTGGAGCTGATCGTCGATGACAGCGGTCCCGGCATCCCGCAGCCGGAGCGCGAACGGGTGTTCGACGCGTTCTACCGCATCCTGGACGGTAGCGAGAATACCGGGTCGGGGCTGGGCCTGGCCATCGTCAAGGCGGTGGCCGACAAGGCCGGCGCCGCGGTCAGGTTCGACCAGGCGCCGCTGTCGGCGACGGGACTGCGGGTCATCGTGGCATTTCCCGCGGTGGCCGGCGCTAGGCCGCCAGCTTGAACACGCTGACCGCCTGCGCCAGGGTGGCGGCCTGTTGCTGCAGCGCGTCCGCTGCTGCCGCCGCTTCTTCCACCAGGGCGGCGTTCTGCTGCGTGACGCCGTCCATGTGACTGATGGCGGAACTGATCTGGGCGATGCCGTCGGTCTGCTCCTGTCCGGCGACGGTGATCTCGGCGATCACCGATGTCACCCGCTGCACGCTGGCCACGACATCGCCCATGGTCGCGCCGACCACGGCGGCCAGCTCGCTGCCGGAGGCGATACGGCCGACCGAATCGTTGATCAGCACCTTGATTTCCTGCGCTGCCGTCGCCGAGCGCTGCGCCAGGTTGCGCACCTCGGTGGCGACCACCGCGAAACCGCGCCCCTGCTCGCCGGCGCGCGCTGCTTCCACGGCCGCGTTCAGCGCCAGGATATTGGTCTGGAACGCGATGCCGTCGATGGTGGCAATGATGTCGACGATCTTGCTCGACGAGGCACTGATCGCCGTCATGGTGGTGACCATTTGCTCCACTGCCTGACCGCCCCTGATGGCGATCGCCGAGGCGTTGTCGGCCAGCTGGCCGGCCTGGTTGGCGTTGTCGTTGTTTTGCTTGACGGTGCTGGTCAGCTCTACCATCGATGCTGCCGTTTCCTCCAGCGCGCCGGCCTGCTGCTCGGTGCGCGAAGACAGGTCGAGGTTGCCGGTGGCGATTTCGGTCGATGCTGCATGGATCGCCACCGTGCCGTCGCGGACCCGGCCCACGATGCCGGACAGGTTGTCCTGCATCTGCCTGAGCGCATGCAGCAAGTCGCCGATTTCGTCGGTGGTGTCGGCCCGCACCTCGGTGCGCAGGTCGCCTGCGGCAACCGTCTGCGCCACCGAGACTGCCGCATACAAAGGCAGCGTAATGCTGCGGATCAGCCACACCACGGTGCCCGAGCCGACCGCCAGCACCAGCGCCAGCGCCACGACGATGGTCAGCGTGGCGCGCCGGTGCGCGGCCGCATTCTCGGCTTCGATCTGGTGCGCGACATCCTGCGCCTCCTTGCCGATATGGGCGACGATGTCGTCGATCTTGCGCTTCGGTTCGCGGTCCATGCCCTTTACCAGCGCATCGACCTTGTCGGCCGGTGCGGCCTGGGACGGGTCGAACTGCTGCAATGCCGTCAGGTAGCGGCTGGTCAGGGTTTCCTGGGTGCGCTGTGCATCGGCCACCAGCGGTGTGGCAATACCGAGCTTGTCGAGCAGGGTCCCGAGGCGCGCCAGTTCCGCATGGGTACTCTCACCGCTTTTGACAAACGCCGCGCGGTACTTGTCGAATGTTTCGGGATTCTTGCCGCGGACCAGAATATTCTTCCATTCCTGGACCTGGATCTTGAATTCCACCTGCGCGCTGCGCGCCGCATCGCTGGCCTGGCCCATGGCCACCAGGCGCGCCATCGCGGCACTGGCGCGGGTATTGCCGGCGTCGAGCGCACGCCAGCCGACCCAGCCCACGATTAACAAGGCGATGAAGAAGAGGCCGGAGAGTAATCCGAGCCGGACACCGATTTTGAGATTGCCGAATTTCATACGTTTACCGTTTTCATGAAGACTTCAAAAACGGCGGGGGCGGTGCCGGGAGGGCGCCTGGGGTGAGCCCAGACCTCCCGAGTATAAGGCATTTCCCTACGAAAAGTATTTCATCACGAAACAATGGCTGTGGCCTACAACAGCCTGCCTGACAGCCAACGGGCAGCTCAGCCGATAGCCGCCTCGTAGCGTCGCGCCACGTCGTCCCAGTTGATGATGTTGAAGAACGCGGCGATGTAGTCGGGACGGCGGTTCTGGTAGTTCAGGTAGTACGCGTGTTCCCAGACGTCGAGGCCGAGGATGGGCGTGCCGCCCGAAAGGCCGACGAATTCGCCCATCAGCGGGCTGTCCTGGTTGGCGCTGTTCTCCACCAGCAGCTTGCCGTCCTTGCCCACCGTGAGCCACGCCCAGCCGCTGCCGAAGCGGGTCTGCGCGGCCTTGGTGAACAGGTCCTTGAAGCGGTCGTAACCACCGAGGTCGGCGTCGATGGCGGCAGCGAGCTTGCCGGTCGGCTGGCCGCCGCCCTTGGGACTGAGCACGGTCCAGAACAGCGCGTGGTTGGCGTGGCCGCCGCCGTGGTTGCGCACGGCAGTGCGGGCCGCTTCGGGCAGCGCGCCGATATCGCGGATCAGGTCCTCGACGGCTACCGGCTCGATGCCGGCGTCGTTGACCGCGTTGTTCAAACTGGTGACATAGGTCTGGTGATGCTTGTTGTGGTGGATTTCCATCGTGCGCGCGTCGAAGTGCGGCTCGAGGGCGTCGTATGCGTACGGCAGGGGAGGCAATTCGTAAGCCATCTGGAACTCCTTTCAGGCAAGGCAAGCGTTTATGGTGCTATCGACAATACCAGAATCGCTGCGGCCCTGCCGTCTGCCTGGTCACCCGTGTGCCGCATGGTAAGATTGCCCTTACTAATCACGTGGAGTTTGGCAATGATCTGGAACAGCGCGCATGGCCGGCCCGGTTTTCTCGATGGCGGCGGTGAAATGGGCGTACTCACGCGCGATCATGACTGGAGCGCCCACCCGCTCGGACCACCCGCCGGCTGGTCGTCGCTGCTCAAATCCACGCTGCGCCTGGTTTTGGCCAGCAACCACCCGATGTTCATCTTCTGGGGGGACGACCTTTACCAGTTCTACAACGACGCCTACCGCCGCACGCTGGGCGCCGACCGCCATCCCGCGTCGCTGGGCCAGCGCGGCGCCGAGTGCTGGAACGAGGCATGGCACATCATCGGCCCGGAACTGGCTGCGGTGATGGCCGGCGGCAGCCCTACCTGGCACGAGAACGCGCTGGTGCCGCTGACCCGCAACGGCAAGCGCGAGGACCGTTACTGGACCTATGGCTACAGCCCGATCGAGGATGAAGAGGGCGTGCGCGGCGTGCTGGTTGTGTGTACCGACGTGACCCACGACATGCGCACGCGCCAGCTGCTCAAGCAGTCGTATGTGACGGTGGTCGAATCGATGGACGAAGGGCTGGCCGTGATCCGCATCATGCTCGACGACGCCGGCCAGCCGGCCGACTACCGCTTCCTGGAAGTGAACCCGGCGTTCGAACGTCAGACCGGCCTGCTGGACGTGGTCGGCAAGACCGCGCGCCATCTGGTGCCCGGCCTCGAAGAACGCTGGTTCCAGACCTATGGCAAGGTAGCGCTGACCGGCGAATCGGTGCGCTTCCTGGAAGGGTCGGCGCCGATGAACCGCTGGTTCGAGGTGTACGCGACGCCGGTGGGACCGAGGGACGAGCTGATGGTGGCGCTGATGTTCCGCGACGTAAGCGACCGCATCCGCAGCGAGCAGGCCCTGCGCACGGCCGACCGCCGCAAGGATGAATTCCTGGCCATGCTGGCGCACGAGCTGCGCAACCCGCTGGCGCCCATCTCGGCCGCGGCCGAACTGCTGCAGCAGCCGGGGACCAATGCCGCACGGGTGCAGCACGCCAGCGCGGTGATCGGCCGCCAGGTGCGCCACATCACGGGCCTGATCGACGACCTGCTCGATGTCTCGCGCGTCACGCGCGGCATGATCCCCCTGAACACCAGTGCCACCGACCTGCTGCGCGTGGTGGCCGACGCCATCGAGCAGGTGCGGCCGCTGATCGACAGCCACGGCCACCTGCTGACCGTCAGCACGCCGCCGGCGCCGGTGCTGGTGACGGGCGACGCCAAGCGCCTGGTGCAGGTGCTGGCCAACCTGCTGAGCAACGCGGTCAAGTACACGCCGGGCGGCGGCGACATCATGCTGCGCCTCGATGCCGACGGCGCCCGCGTCAAGCTGGCCGTGATCGACAACGGCATCGGCATGACGGCCGACGTGCTGGCCCACGCGTTCGACCTGTTCGTCCAGGCCGAGCGCGAAACCGACCGCTCGCAGGGCGGCCTCGGTATCGGCCTGGCGCTGGTAAAAAGCCTGGTCGAACTGCACGGCGGCACGGTGGAGGCGCAAAGCGCGGGCCTGGGCCAGGGCAGCCGCTTCACCATCGTGCTGCCGCAGCTGGCGGCAGAAGCGGCTGACGGAGCTGCGGAAGACGCCCCTACGGCAGGTGGTGCGGCGGCCGCTGTGGCGGCAGAGGATGGGCCAGCGGCTGCAAGCTCCGGTGTGCCACCGGCTGGCGCGGCCAGCCACGCGCTGCGCGCCATGGTCGTCGACGACAACGAGGACGCTGCCGCCATGCTGGCCATGTTCCTGGAGATCCACGGCCACGCCGTGCTGATCGAGGAGGAGCCGGCGCACGTGGTGCAGAAGGCGCTGGCGTTCCGGCCGCATGTCTGCCTGCTCGACATCGGCCTGCCCGGCATGGACGGCTACGAACTGGCGCGCCGCCTGCGCGCCACGCCGGAACTCGCTGGCCTGGTGCTGATCGCCGTCACCGGCTACGGCGACGCGCAGGCCAGGCAGCAAGCCACTGCCGCCGGTTTCGACCACCACTTCGTCAAGCCGATCGACCCGGCCAAGCTGGTGGCGCTGGTGGCGACGCTGGCTTGACGGGCGCTTGCCGGAGTGGCGCGGATGTTATACCAGGTTAATGGTATTGTTTTCAGGTAATTTTCTGGTGCTTGCGCTACAATCGTCCCATGCCTATTTCTCCACCAGTCCCCCGCAGCGAGGTCGAGCGCCTCAGGGCGTTGCACGGCTTATGCCTGCTCGATACGCCCAGCGACCCCACGTTTGACGAGATGACCTTGCTCGCCTCGCAGGTCTTCGGTACCTCGATGGCGCTGATCTCGCTGGTCGACGAAGGGCGCCAGTGGTTCAAGTCGCGCGTCGGTCTGGATGTCCGCGAAACGCCGCGCTCGCACGCCTTTTGTGCCTGGGCGCTGCTCAATCCCGAGCCGCTGGTGGTGCTCGACGCCTTGCAGGACGAACGCTTCGTCGACAATCCGCTGGTGACCGGCGCGCCGTATCTGCGCTTTTACGCCGGCGCACCGCTGATCACCCAGGATGGCCTGTGCCTGGGCACCTTCTGCGTGCTCGATCCCAGCACGCGCGACGGGTTCGACGCCGGCCAGATCAAGCTGTTGCGCCAGTTTGCGCGGCTGGCCATGATGCGCGTCGAAACCCTGCGCAGCATCGGCTATACCGATCCGCTTACCCAGCTGCCCAACCGCACCCGCTTCCTGGAAGACGTGGCGCTGTGGGTGGCCGACGTGCCGGACGACGGTCGCCGCCTGTACGCTGTCGCCATCGACGTCTGCAGCCCGGCCTACCTGCAGCAGATGCAGTCGGCATTCGGCGCCGATTACGCCGACGGGTTTGTGCGCGCGGCAGCGCAGCGCGTGGCGCAGACCATCGGTCCCGCACCCGTGTACCGCATCGACAGCACGGTGATCGCCTGCGTGCTGGCAGCCGAGCACGAGGCGGCGCTGGAAGAAAAAATGGGCCTGTTGCAGCAGCGCCTGTGCGCGCCGTCGGCGCACCAGGGCATCCCCCATGCGCCGGCCATCACGCTCGGCGCGGTGTCGCTGGCGGCGCCCAATGCCGCGCTGGCCGATACGTCGCGCGCCCTCGGCGCGGCACTGGCCCACGCGCGCGCGGCGCACCGGCCCTGGGCCATCTACCACCCGCAGCTCGATGTCGCGCAGCAGCGCGCGTTTCGCATCCTGGCGGCGATCCCCGGCGCGCTCGGCGCCGACGACCAGCTGCAGTTGCACTACCAGCCGCGCGTGGACCTGGCCGACGGTACGTGCACGGGCGTCGAGGCGCTGCTGCGCTGGAACCATCCGGAACTGGGCGCGATCAGCCCTGCCGAGTTCATTCCGCTGGCGGAAAAGACCGCGCTGATCGGCGACATCACGGCGTGGGTGGTGCGCGCGGCGCTGGCCCAGGCGCAGCAATGGCAGGACGCCGGCTGGCGGCTGACGGTGTCGCTCAACGTCTCGGCCCTGGACCTGGCCACGCCCGGCTTTGCCGACATGCTGGCCAGCCTGCTGGCACACAGTCGTCTCGACCCGGCGCTGATCGAAATCGAGTTCACCGAGAGCGCCGTCGCCGATGATGCATTTCATGTCGGCATGCAGCTGCGCCGGCTGCGCGCACTGGGCCTGCAGATCGCGATCGACGACTTCGGCATCGGTTACAGCAATTTCAGCTATCTCAAGCAAATCCCCGCCACCACGCTCAAGCTGGACCAGTCCTTCGTGCGCTCGCTGCCGGCCAATATGCACGACGTGACCATTCTGTGCGCGATGATACGGCTCGGCCACGAGTTTGGCCACCGCGTGGTGGCCGAGGGCATCGAGACCGCGCAAGCGTATGAATTGCTGGCCAGCTGGGGCTGCGACGAAGGCCAGGGTTACTGGATCGCCCGCCCCATGCCGGCCGCGCAGCTGGCCGGCTGGCTGAACCCCGACTCAACCCGGTAAGGGCGGGTTGAGGGCGGTTTCGATCGCGTCGGCGGCAGCGAACAGCTGGCTTTCGGCGCCCGGGGCGCACAGCACGGAGATGCTCGGCGGCAGGCCGGTGGCCGGGTCGCGGAAGTTCCATGCCGGGATGGCGATGGCCGGCAGGTCGAGGTAGTTGCCCAGCGTGTGGGCGGTAAACAGGCCGTTGACGCCCGGTTTCAGCGATTGCCGGTTCATCTTGCCGTGGTGCGGCGCCAGCAGGCCCAGGGTCGGCAGCACCAGCACGCCGTCCGCACCGAGCATGGCATGGAAATGGGCGCGCGCGCTGGCGTAGTCGGCGGCGATGCGGGAGGCAGTAGCCTGGCGGCGCGGTTTCATCAGCGGCGCGATCAGCATCCAGGTCAGCAAGCCGTTGTCGATGGTGGGCCGGCGCAGCAGTTGCGCCGCCAGTTCGCGCCATGGCGAAAACGGCGCCTGGCCCGGCGTCGACAGCAGGCGGATCCAGGTGTCGTAAAAATCGTCGAGGATGATTTTCGGGATCTGCAGGAACAGGTGCCGCACCTGCGAAAAATCCTGGACTTCCTCGCGGTAGCCGCTGTCCGTCAGCGCCGACCGGGCTGCCGCCAGCGCCTGGCCGATGCAGGCGTCCTGCAGTGTCAGCGGCAAGCCGGCCGGCGTCACCAGCCGGCCCGATGCTGCGGCCCCCGCAGGTGCTGCCGCCAGCGGCTGGCGCGCAATGACGTCGTACACGAGGCGGGCGTCGCGCACGCTGCGCGTGAGCGGCCCCAGGCCCAGCCAGCTGCGGGTGTTGCCGGTCACCGTGGGCCAGGTGCCGGTGCCGTCGACCGCCGCCGAATGCGGCTTGAAACCGACCACGCCGCAAAACGCTGCCGGTATCCTGATCGAGCCGAGAATGTCGGAGCCGACGCCGAACACCGAGCTGCCCGACCCCACCAGCGCGCCTTCGCCACCGCTAGAACCGCCGGCCACCCGTTCCGGCGCCAGCGGATTATTGGTGCGGCCATAGCGGGGGTTATTCGATTCGGCCGTCATCGCCAGTTCCGGCACATTGCTGCGGGCGACGATCACCGCGCCGGCCGCCTTCAGGCGCCGCACGATCTCCGCATCCTGCGCATGGTGCTCGGGCGCCATGCGCCGCGAGCCGGCCGTCACTTCCTGTCCGGCCAGGCCGAACGTCTCCTTGACGCTGCACGGCAGCCCGAACAGCGGCAGCGACCGGTCGCCCTCGCGGTCCAGGCGGCGCGCCTGCAGCAACGCCTGTTCGCGGAAGATGGCGGTGGCGCCATTGAGGCGCGGCTGCTGCCGTTCCAGCACGTCCAGGTGCTGGCCGACCAGCTGTTCGGCGGTGCTGGCGCCCTGGCGCAGGGTGGCCAGCAGGCTGACGGCGTCGGGCTGCCGTATCGGTGCGGTCATGAGGTCTCTTTAAGTTGGAGGGTGAACAGCGCGCCGCCGCCCGGGCGGTTGGCGGCCGTGATCGTGCCGCCGCTGGCGCGCATGATGGACTGCGACAGCGCCAGTCCCAGGCCCACACCGGCATCGGCGCTGGCGCGCGCGCCGGTGCCGCGGAAGAAGCGGTCGAACACATACGGCAGCTCGGCCTCGGCGATGCCGGGGCCCTGGTCGGCCACGGTGAGCTGCACGGTGCCGGTGCCGGTGATGTGCGTCAGGCCGATCTCGATCGATCCGCCCGGCGGCGAAAATTTCAGGGCGTTTTCCAGCAGGTTGCGCAGCACCAGCCCCAGCGCCGCGTGGTCCACGCGCACGTCGTCGGCGATGGCCCCGCTGCAGGTCAGCGCGATGCCACGCTCGTGCGCCGGCGCTGCCATGCGCGCGATGGTGTCGCGCACCAGCGGGGCCAGCGCCACCGGCTCACCGGGCGCGCGCTCCTGGCCGGCGTCGATCCGCGCCAGCATCAGCAGTTCTTCGACCAGCGTGGTCAGGCGCTCCACCTCGTCCAGGCACGACCGCAGCGCGGCAACGTAGTCGCCGCTCTCGCGCGGGCGGCGCAGCGTGATCTCGATCTCGGCGCGCAGGCGCGAGAGCGGCGAGCGCAATTCGTGCGAGGCGTCGGCAGTAAAGCGGCGCTGGGTCTCGAAGGCGCCCTCGATCCGCTCCAGCATGGCGTTCAGGGTGGTTACCAGGTGGCCGATTTCGTCGTCGCCGCCGGGGTGGGGCAGGCGCCGGTCCAGGTGGTTGTCCTCGATCCGGCCGGCCTGCTCGACGATGTTCTCGATCGCCACGAACAGCTTGCGCGACAGCCGCGCGCCGGCCCAGCCCAGCGCCGCCATCAGCGCCACCGCCATCGCGGCAAACAGCAGCGCCGCCGAGCGCAGCGTGCTGTTGGCGTCGTCGAGCGACCCGGCTACCTGCACCGCGTACAGCCGGCCCTTGACCCGCGCCGGCACCGACACCATGCGCAGCGGCTCCTCGCTGGTGTCGGGCAGGGTCTCGAACACCGTGCGGCCGGCCGCCAGCTGGTCGAGCAGGTGGGACGACGCCGGCAGGTCCTCGGTGCCCAGGTTGCTGCTGCGGGCCAGGATCCAGCCCTGCTGGTCGATGATCTGCACCAGCCGGTCGAGCCGGGTGAGCGAGGGCGGGGCGCTGCCTTGCGGCGCCTCGTGCACGCGGATCACGGCGCCGTCGCCGTCGGTCAGCATCGCCGCCTCGGCTTCGGCCAGCGCCAGCAGCGCGGTATCGAGCTGGCGGTTGACCGATTGCGACAGCACCCACCAGCCGGCGCCCGCCGTGGCCCCGACGGCCGCCAGGATCGCCAGCAGGTGCACGGTGATCAGGCGCTGGCGCAGGCTAAGCATCGCCCGCATCCCCCGGCGGCACCAGCCGGAAGCCGCGTCCGCGCACGGTCTCGATCAGCGGCGCGGCGCCCGGCGTATCGACCTTGCGGCGCAGGTTCTTGATATGGACGTCGATCAGGTTGTCGATCGCAATCAGGTCCGCATGCCACACCTGTTCCGCCAGCTGCAGGCGGGTGACCACCGTGCCCGCATGGCGCATCAGCAGTTCGAGCAGCGCATATTCCTTGGTGGTCAGGGCGAAGTCGGTGCCGGCGCGGATGGCGGTGCGGGTGCGGGCGTCGAGCGTCAGGTCAGCCACCCGCAGCACGGCCGGCTGGGCGCGGTCGAAACGGCGCAGCAGGGCGCGCACACGCGCCAGCAGTTCGTCGAACACGAACGGTTTGGTCAGATAGTCGTCGGCGCCGGTATTGAGGCCGGTGATGCGGTCGGCCACGGCATCGCGCGCGGTCAGCATCAGCACCGGCAGGTCGTGACCGGCCTGGCGCCACTCCGCGCACAGGGTCACGCCGTCTTTGCCCGGCATCATCCAGTCGAGGATGGCCAGGTCGAAGCCGGCCGGCGCAGCCGCTTCCTGCGCGTCGTGGGCGACGCGTACCCTGAAGCCTTCTTCCTCCAGGCCGCGCGCCAGCAGGCGCGCCGCTTTGTGATCGTCTTCTACCAACAGGATGTGCATGGGTGTCCTCGCCGAGAGCCCGAGTATAGCAGCGCGCCGCGCGTCGCTTCCTGAAGAAGAATTCAGGATGCAGTGCAGCATAAATTCGTACCATGACGGCCGTTGCTTCAGGAGAGTCGTCATGAAAAAAAACCACTACACTTCGCCGGACCGCCGCTGGTCCCGCTTCGTCCCGGGTCCGCTGATGCTGGCCATCCTGATCGGCGTGGCGCTGACCGGCTGGGGCACGCGCCACCTGTACCTGTCGCAGGCTGTTGCCGCGGCGGGACCGGACGCCGGGCCGGCCCCCGCGCTGGTGCACGACGCCGACGGCATCACGGTGCCGGCCGGCTCGCCGCTGCGCCGTTCGCTGGCGGTGGCGCCGGTGGCGTCGCACAGCCTGGCGGCGCCGTTCGTGCTGCCCGCTGCCGTGGAAGCCGATCCCGCGCGCCTGGTCAGGATCACCACGCCGATGGCCGGGCGCGTCGTCCGCCTCAACAAGCAGCTCGGCGATGCGGTCAAGGCTGGCGACATCCTGTTCGTGATCGACGCCCCCGATTTTGCCCAGGCAGGCGCCGATGCGGCGCGGGCGCAGGCAGCGCTCACGCTGGCGGCGGGCAACCTGGCGCGCCAGCAGTCGCTCGACCATGAACAGCTGACTGCGCGCCGCGACCTGGAGCAGGCGCAAAACGACTTTGCCCAGGCTGCGAGCGAGTCGGCGCGCGCCACCGCCCGGCTGCGCCAGAGCGGCGCCGGCAACGCCAGCGGCGCCAGCGCGCTCGATGTGAAAAACGGCACGCTGGCCGTACGCGCGCCGTTTGCCGGCCGCGTGGTCGAGCTGTCGGCCGCGCGCGGCATGTACTGGAACGACCCCACCGCGTCGCTGATGACGGTCGCCGATCTGTCGCAGGTCTTTGTTGCCATCAACGCCCAGGAAAAGGACCTGGCGCAGGTCTATGCCGGCCAGTCCGCCAGCATCCGCTTCGACGCGTACCCGCAGCCGCTGCAGGGCACGGTGCGCTACGTGGGCGAGATGCTCGATCCCGATACCCGCACCGTCAAGCTGCGGGTGCCGTTCGATAACCGCGACGGCCGCCTCAAGCCCGGCATGTTCGCCAGCGCCACCCTGCTGGCGCGCCCGCGCCCGGCCATCCTGGTGCCGCTGACCGCGGTGGTGCAGGGCGGCTTTGCCAGCCGCGTGTTTGTCGAGACCTCGCCGTGGCACTTTGCCGCGCGCGAGGTGACGCTGGGCGCGCAGGTGGGCGACAACGTCGAAGTGCTGTCCGGCCTTGCCGCCGGCGCGCGCATCGTGGTCAAGGATGGAGTGCTGCTCAATGATTGATCGTCTCGTCCAACTGTGCTTCAACAAGCGCGGCATGGTCGCGCTGATCTTCCTGCTGGCCACCCTGTACGGCGCCTATTGCTGGACCGAGCTGCCGCTGGAAGCCTATCCCGACATCGCCGACACCACCTCACAGGTGGTGACCCAGGTCAATGGCCTGGCGGCCGAGGAAGTCGAGCAGCAGATCACGATTCCGCTCGAGCGCGAAATCATGGGCACGCCGGGCATGCACGTGATGCGCTCGAAGTCCACCTTTGGCCTGTCGCTGATCACGGTGGTGTTCGACGACGGCGCCGAAGACTACTGGTCGCGCCAACGCCTGCAGGAACGCATCGCCGGCGTCACGCTGCCCTATGGCGCCCAGCCGTCGCTCGATCCGCTGACGTCGCCGATCGGCGAGATCTACCGCTACACGCTGGAGTCGCCGTCGCGCAGCCTGCGCGAGCTGTCCGAATTGCAGCGCTGGACCGTGGTGCCGCGCCTGAAACAGGCGTCCGGCGTGGTCGATGTGACCAACTTCGGCGGCGTCACCACCCAGTTCCTGATCGAGTTCGACCCGGGCCAGCTGACCAAGTACAGCGTATCGCTGGCGCAGATCACGCAGGCCATCTCGGCCAACAACGCCAACGCCGGCGGCAGCATCCTCACGCGCGGCGAGCAGGGCATGGTCGTGCGCGGGGTGGGCCTGATCCGTGGCCTCGATGACCTGGGCAATATCGTGGTCGCCCAAAAGGAGGGCGTGCCGGTGCTGGTCAGGGATCTGGGCAAGGTCACGCTGGGCCAGCAGGAGCGTCACGGCATCCTGGGCAAGGACCACGTGGCCGATACCGTGTCCGGCATCGTGCTGCTGCTGAAAAACGAGAACCCGTCGCGCGTGATCGCCGGCGTGCATGACGCCGTGGCCGACCTGAACCAGCACCTGCTGCCCAAGGACGTCAAGGTGGTGGCGTACATGGACCGCAGCTCGCTGGTGGAAGCGACCGTGCACACGGTGGGCAAGACGCTGGTCGAAGGCGTGGTGCTGGTCACGCTGGTGCTGGTGCTGTTCCTGGGCAGCGTGCGTGCCGCGCTGATCGCCGCGGCGGCGATCCCGGTGTCGCTGATGACGGCCTTTATCCTGATGCACCACTTCAAGGTGCCGGCCAACCTGCTGTCGCTGGGCGCGATCGACTTCGGCATCATCGTCGACGGCGCCATCTTCGTGCTGGAAGCGATCCTGCGCCGCCGCGAAGAGCAGCCCGAAGGCTTGCTGGCAGAGGGCGACGCGATGGCTGCGACCAGCCAGGTGATGAAGCCGACCTTGTTCGGCATGCTGGTGATCATGGTCGCCTACCTGCCGCTGTTCGCCTTCCAGCGCATCGAATACAAGCTGTTCTCGCCGATGGCGTTCGCAGTCGGCTTCGCGCTGCTGGGCGCCTTGCTGATGACGATGATGGTGATTCCGGGCCTGGCCCACTGGGCTTTCCGCAAGCCGCGCAAGATTTTCCATAACCCGCTGCTGGGATGGCTGATGCCGCGCTACGACGCGCTGCTGCAACGGCTGGTCGGCAAGACCACGCTGGTGCTGGCGCTGGCGGGCGCCACGCTGGTGGCGGTGGTCGTGCTGGGCGGCGCCATCGGCCGCGATTTCCTGCCGGCGCTGGACGAAGGCTCGATCTGGCTGCAGGTCACGCTGCCGCCGGGGATTTCGCTCGACAAGGCGACCCGCATGGCCGATGCGCTGCGCGAAGCCACCCTGAAGGAGCCACAGGTGGCGCACATCGTCACCCAGCTGGGACGCAACGACGAGGGCACCGATCCGTTCACGCCGTCGCACATCGAGTGCGCGGTCACGCTCAAGCCCTACGACCAGTGGCCATCCGGCATGGCCAAGCAGGACCTGGTGGACCGGCTGGCCGCGCGCTACCGCGCCTTGCCCGGCACCGATGTCGGCTTCTCGCAGCCGATGATCGACGGTGTGCTCGACAAGCTGGCCGGCGCCCACAGCGACCTGGTGGTGAAAGTGTACGGCGACGATTTCCAGCAGACCCGCAAGCTCGCCGGCGCGGTCGAACACCTGCTGCGCACCGTGCCGGGCGCCCAGGACGTGATCATCGACCAGGAGCCGCCGCTGCCGCAGGTGCGCATCGACGTCGACCGCGCCGCTGCCGCACGCCTCGGCATCAACGTGGCCGACGTGATGGCGCTGATACAGACCGGTATCGGCGGCAGCCCGGTGGCCCAGGTGTACGTGGGCGACCGCAGCTACGATGTCGCGGCGCGCTTTGCCGGCGCCGCCCGCAGCGACCCGCAGGCGATCGGCAACCTGGTGCTCACCGCCGCCAACGGCGCCCACGTGGCGCTGTCGCAGGTGGCCCATATCGGCATGGCGCAGGGCGAGACCACCATCACCCGCGAGATGAACCGGCGCCACCTGACGGTGCGCACCAACCTGCGCGGACGCGACCTGTCGTCGTTCCTGGCTGAAGCGCAGGGCCGCATCGCGCGCGGGATCCCGTACGACCATGCGCGCTACCAGATCACCTGGGGCGGCCAGTTCGAGAACCAGCAGCGCGCCCAGGCGCGCCTGGCGGTGATCGTGCCGGCGGTGCTGGCGCTGATGTTCGTGATGCTGTTCTCGGCTTTCGGCAACCTGCGCCAGCCGGCGCTGATCCTGATGGTGGTGCCGCTGTCGCTGCTGGGCGGCCTGGTGGCGCTGCAGCTGCGCGGCATGACGCTCAACGTCTCGTCGGCAGTCGGCTTCATCGCGCTGTTCGGGGTGGCCGTGCTGAACGCGGTGGTGATGCTGTCCAACCTCAATCGCTGGCGCGCGCTGCTGCCGGACGATTTGCGCGGCGCCGTCATCAGGGGCGCCAGCGAACGGGTGCGCCCGGTGCTGACCACGGCGACCGTGGCGGCGCTGGGGCTGGTGCCGGCTGCCCTCGCGCATGGCCTGGGCAGCGATGTCCAGCGTCCGCTGGCCACCGTGGTGGTGGGCGGACTGGTCACGGCCACCGCGCTCACGCTGGTGCTGCTGCCGGCACTGTATTACATGATCGAACACCGCCTGGCCGCGCGAGCAGCGGTGCAGGCACCCGCAGGAGTATCCGCATGAAAAAAGTCATCGCCGCCCAACTGGTCGCCATCGCGCTGACCGTCCTGATCGCCGGCTGCGCCGCCGGTCCCGACTTCGTCGCGCCTGCCGCACCCGCGGCGCAGCGCTACACCGCCCAGGTGCTCGACGGCGAAGCGGCCAAGCCGCGCGACACGCAAAAGCTGGCGGCCGGGCAGGACGTGCCGGTGCGCTGGTGGACCGGCTTCGGCTCGCAGCCGCTGACCGCGCTGGTGGATGCCGCGCTGGCCGCCAATCCCGACCTGCAGGCAGCACAGGCGGCGCTGCTGGCGGCCCGCGAAAACGCCGCCGCCCAGCAGGGCTTGTGGTGGCCGGACGCCACGCTGCATGTCACGCCCACGCGCCAGCGCGTGGCTGCCACGCTGTCGAGCCCCACGGCGTCGAACGTCAACCTGTTCTCGCTGCACACGGCGCAGCTCAATGTCGGCTACACGCCCGACGTGTTCGGCGGTGTGCGGCGGCAGGTGGAGGCGGCCGGCGCCCAGGTCGATGTGGCGCGCTACCAGGCCGACGCTGCGCGCCTGACGCTGGCGGCCAACGTGACGCTGGCCGCCATCAACGAAGCGGCCTTGCGCGCGCAGCTCGACGTCACCCGCGAACTGGCCGACCTGGCGCGCCGCCAGCTCGATGCCACGCGCGCCATGCTGCGGGCCGGTCAGGTAGGCACGGCCGACGTGGCGGCGCAGGAAACGGCACTGGCGCAGGCCGAAGCGGCGGTGCCGCCGCTGGAAAAACAGCTGGCCCAGCAGCGCAATCTGCTGGCCGTGCTGGGCGGACGCATGCCTGCCGATGGCACCGGCGCCGGGGCAGTGGACTTCAACACCCTGGTCCTGGCCGACACCTTGCCGGTCAGCGTGCCGGCGCGGCTGGTGGAGCACCGTCCCGACATCCGCGCCGCCGAAGCGCAGCTGCATGCGGCCAGCGCCGACATCGGCGTGGCCATGGCCGCCCGCCTGCCCAATATCGCGCTGACCGCCACCTTGGGCAGTACGGCGCTCAGCGCCGGTACCCTGTTCAAGTCCGGCACCGGTCTGTGGAGCATCGGCGCCGACCTGGTGCAGCCGCTGTTCAAGGGCGGCGCCCTGCTGCACCAGCAGCGCGCGGCCGAAGCGGCCTACACCGAGGCCTCGTTCCAGTACCGCAGCACGGTGCTGACGGCGTTCCAGAACGTGGCCGATGCGCTGCATGCGGTCGATGCCGACGCCCGCGCGCTGCACAGCGCGGAAGCGGCCGAGCAGGCAGCACGCCGCAGCCTCACCATCACCGAGCGCCAGTGGCAGCTGGGGGCGCTGGCGTTTCCGGCCGTGCTGCTGGCGCAGCAGTCGTGGCAGCAGGCCAGCGTGGCGCTGATCGCGGCGCGCGCCGCGCGCTACACCGATACGGTCGGGCTGTACCAGGCGCTCGGCGGCGGCTGGACCGATGCCGGCGACGCGACTATCGCTGCCCGTCCCTGACGAACAGCGCGGTGGCAACGCCCACCGCGCACAGCGCCATCACATACCAGGCCGGCGCCAGCGGCGCCGTCTTGAGCAGCAGCGTGACCATCACCGGGGTCAGGCCGCCGAACACGGCGTAAGCGAGGTTGTACGAGAACGACAGCCCGGAAAAACGCACCGGCGCCGGGAACGCGCGCACCATCACGGCCGGCACCACGCCGACCACGCCCACCGCAAGGCCCAGCAGCGCATACAACGGCAGCAGCAGGTCCGGCCGCACCCGCAGCGTGGTGTAGAACGCATAGGTGCACACGGCCAGCAGGACGGCGCCCGCGACCAGCACGCGCTGCGCGCCCAGGCGGTCTGCCAGCGCGCCGGCTGCCACGCAGCCCACGGCCAGGCACAGGGTGGCGGCGGTATTGGCCATGAGCGCGGTACGGGCGTCGACACCATAGCCTTTCTGCAGCAGTGTCGGCGTCATCAGGATCACCACGACGATGGCGGCCGAGAGCATCCAGGTCAGCAGCATCGACACGGCGACCGCCCCGCGATGTTCGCGCAGCACGGTCTTGAGCGGCACCTCGGCGGCCAGCGCCTTGCGCTGCTGGAGTTCGGTGAAGACCGGGGTTTCGTGCAGCCAGCGGCGCAGGTACATGGCGCCCAGGCCGAATAGCCCGCCCAGCAGGAACGGCAGGCGCCAGCCATAGGCCAGCACCTGCTGCGGGGTGAACACGCTGTTGACGGCGGTGGCCATCAGCGAGCCGAGCAGGATGCCCATGGTCAGGCCGGCGGTGAGCGTGCCGCAGGCATAGCCGATATGGCGCGCCGGCACATGCTCGGCGACGAACACCCAGGCGCCCGGCACCTCGCCGCCCACCGCCGCCCCCTGCGCCACGCGCAGCAGCAGCAACAGCAGCGGTGCGGCCAGGCCGATGGCGGCATACGTGGGAAGCAGGCCGATCAGCAGCGTGGGCACGGCCATCAGCAGGATCGACAGGTTGAACATCTTCTTGCGGCCGAGCAGGTCGCCGAAATGGGCCATCACCATGCCGCCCAGCGGGCGCACCACGTAGCCGGCAGCGAAGATGCCGAAGGTCTGGAACAGGCGCAGCCAGTCGGGCATATCGGGCGGGAAGAACAGGGCGCCGATGGTGGTGGCGAAAAAGACGAAGATGATGAAGTCGTAGAACTCCAGGGCGCCGCCAAGCGCGGCCAGCGCCAGGGTCTTGTAGTCCTGGCTCACCAGGGGGCGGGCGGTGGTCCGTGCGGTGTCCGGCATCGATGGTGTCTCGCTATTGTAAGTGGTTCGAACAGTAGCGCCATTCTAAGCCGGAAACCATGTCATCGAGTCAAGCCATCGCCTGCGGGCAGGATGCTAGGTCCAGAAATGCGACAGGTCGCCCAGGTTCCAGGTATCCGGTTCCTCGTAGTTGGCGATGCCATCGGCGCTCTGGTTGTGCATCAGGTCCACCGTTTCGGGCGCGACGTGCATGTCCTTGCGGATCGAGAAAAACACCCGCACCACGGGTGCCAGCAGCGAACCGCTGTTGTCGATGACCACGGCCAGGCGCTCGGAGCGCAGCCGCACCAGGCTGCCGAGCGGATAGATGCCGATGCACTTGACGAAGGCGGCGAACACCTGGGCGTCGAGGTGGCCGCTGCGGGCCCATTCGGCCATGCGCCGCAACGACACGGCCGGGCTCCATCCTGCCTTGTACGGACGGTTGGAGGTGATGGCGTCGTAGATGTCGCAGATCGCGCCCATGCGCGCGTGCAGGCTCAGTCGGTCGCCGCTGAGGCCATGCGGATAGCCGCCGCCATCGACCCGTTCGTGGTGGTGCAGGCAGACGTCGAGCACCACCGGGCAGGTGACGCCCGACCGCTGCAGCAGCGCGTGGCCGGCCAGCGCATGCTGCCTGACACAGGCGAATTCGTCGTCCGTCAGCTTGCCCGGCTTGTTCAGCACCGTGGTCGGCACGGCCATCTTGCCCACGTCGTGCAGCAGGCCGGCCATGCCGCAGCGGTGGACGTCGTCTTCGTCGAGTCCCAGCTGGCGCGCCAGCGCCACCATCATCGCGCATACCGCCACCGAATGCAGATAGGTGTAGTCGTCGGCCTGTTTCAGGCGCACCAGGCTGATGAGTGCACCGGTATTGCGCAGCACCGAAGCGGCGATATCGTCCACCACCGGCGCGGCGCGGTCGGCGTCGATCATGCGGCCCATGCGGATGTCCGCAAACATGTCGGCCACGGCGCGGCGCGACTCGGCGATGACGCGCGCGGCGCGCGCCAGTTCTTCGGCCGTGCCGGTGGTGGGCGGTACCCGCTTGGGCAGCGGCGCCGGCGCTGCGACTGGTGCGGGGTCTGGCTCTGGCTCAGGCGCTGCGGCTGGCGTTTCAGGCGTTTCGGACGGCGCCTCCGCTTCCGGCGCAGGCGCCGCCGGCCGCACGTCGGCACCCTTGCTGGTATCGATCCACACCTGTCGCACGCGGCCGCTCTGCAGCCTGGCCAGGTCGATCAGGCTGTCGATGTTGAAGGAATTGCTCCAGAACGGGTTGTCGAACCAGGAACCGCAGACGGCGTGGACGTGCATCCCGAGCGCCAGCTGGTCGATCGAAATTTTCTTGAGCATGATGCGTGATGGTCGTTAAATTCAGTGATTTTAACGATTGTAGCAAATTACGCTAATTTCTTATTGGAATTTTTAATTGTGCGCCAGTATGTGAGGGGGGCCGTCGTGACGATACAGCGGCGGAATTTTTAATTGTGCGGCGGTATGGGAGGGGCATCCGTCCCGGTACAGCGGCGGATGGCGTCGGCAAACGCGGCGGCCGTGAACGGCTTGGTCAGATAGGCGTCGGCGCCGGCGTCGAGGCAGCGCGCGCGGTCGCCTTCGATGGCGTTGGCGGTCAGCGCGATCACCGGGGTACGCGGCCAGCCGCTGGCCGTTTCCTGGGCGCGCAGGCGGCGACACGCTTCATAGCCATCCATGACCGGCATCATGCAGTCCATCAGCACCAGGTCGTAGCGGCGCACGGCCAGCGCAACCAGCGCCTGCTGGCCGTCGTGGACTTCGTCGACAGTCCAGCCGAGCTTACCCAGCAGGATGCGCGCCAGCTGGCGGTTCATTTCCGTGTCTTCCACCAGCAGTGCGTGGCCCTGATGGGCCGGCGCCGGCGCCGGATCGGCTGGCGCTTGCGCGATGTCGGCCGGTGCCGGCACCAGGCGCGCCGGCAGTTCGAAGCTGAACGTCGAGCCCTGGGCCGTCACGCTGGTGCAGGCGATGGCGCCCCCCATCAGCTCCACCAGGTGCTTGCAGATGGCCAGGCCCAGGCCCGTGCCGCCGTAGCGGTTGGCGATGCTGCTGTCGGCCTGGCGGAACGGCTCGAACAGGTGACGCTGCGCCGCTTCGCTGATGCCGATGCCGCTGTCGGTGACGCTGTAGCGCAAGCGCCAGTGCGCGGCATCGTCGTCGGCGCCCGGCGCCATGGCCTGCAGGCCGATACCGACCGTGCCGGAAGGGGTGAACTTGATGGCGTTGTTGACCAGGTTGCCCAGGACCTGGCGCACGCGCGCCGGATCGCCTTCCACCCAGCCGGGCAGGCTGTCCACGTCGGTCGTCAGGCGCAGCTGCTTGCGCGCGGCGCTTGCCTGGTGCAGCGCTGCGACCTGGGCGATCAGCTCGGCTGGCGCGTAGGCCTGCCGTTCGAGCTGCATATGCCCGCCTTCGACCTTCGAGAAATCGAGCACGTCGTTGATGATGTGGAGCAGCTCCAGCGCCGCGTGATGCACATTGCTGGCATAGGTGCGCTGGGTGGCGTCGAGCCGGGTATCGAGCATCAATTCGCTCATGCCGATGATGCCGTTCATCGGCGTGCGGATTTCGTGGCTGGTGACGGCCAAAAAGCGCGACTTGGCGGCGTTGGCCGCATCGGCTTCCGCCTTCAGGGCCAGCGCGTGGCGCGCGTCCTCTTCGCGGCGCTTGAGCAGATAGCCCATCAGCACGAAGGCCACCAGCACCGCGATCATGCTGGGCAGGACCACCGCGCCCAGCATGTGCAGGTTGTTGCGCCAGCCGGCCAGCAGCAGCTCCTCGGTGATGGTGGCGTTGATGATCAGCTGGTAGTCGCGCACCGCGCGCACGGCGCCCATGCGCTCCACCTCGCGGTTGCCGTCGGCCGAGCGCGGGCTCTCGGTCAGCACCACGTCGTGCTGCTTGCCGGCGCTGATCACGCGGTAGGTGGCGCCGCCCAGGTTCTGCTTGCCCATCATCGACTCGCGCAGCGGCCAGCGCGCCAGCAGCGTGAAGTCGCTGCGGTACAGCGAGATGGCAGCGTGCTCACCGAGGCTCACGTTACGGAAAAATTCGCTGAAGAAGTCGCACGAGACGCCGACCAGGATCACGCCGGCGAAGCGGCCGGCTTCGTCGTTCAGGCGGCGGCTCACATAGAAGGTCCAGGTCTGGTTGCCCTTGTTGCGCACCGGCGTGGAAAGAAAGGGCTTGGGCGTATCGTTGTGGACGTGGTACAGGAAGTAGTCGCGGTCGGCCAGGTTGATCGGCGGGGCCGGATGGCTGCGGGTGAAGTTGATCACGTCGCCGTTGGCGGCGATGATGGTGGCCACACCGATCTGCGGCGACACGCTCAGCCGGTCGCGCAGCGCCTGGTACATGCGCGCGCTGCCGAACGCCGCACGCCGGGCTTCGGGCGACGGGCCGGCGGTTTTCGCGGCGTCGGCCACCAGCGCGTCGATGCTGTCGAGCACCTGGTAGGTGGAACTCATGGTCTGGGCGGTATTTTCGGCCAGTACCAGGGTCAGGTTGTCCAGCTCGTCGCGCCAGTCGGCGATTTCATGGACGTACAGGCGCCAGCTGACCAGCGCAGTGGTCGCGCCGAGCATGGCCAGCAGCACCACGCACACGATCACGGTGGCGCGGCGCGCGGTCATGCCGGACCAGAGGCGCCGGGTGACGGTCATGGCTGTTCCCGCTTCATTGCTGGGGCACCGCGCGCACGATGCTCTGCGTGACTTCGCGCATCACCAGCGCGAACAGCGGCGCCAGGTCGGCCTGCGCCGCCTCGAGCGCACAGCCCTGGCGCGCAGCCGCTTCGTGTCGTTGCAGTTCGGCCGACAGGCCGCCGGCGCCGATCAGCATGGCCATGCCCTTGAGCGCATGGCTGCTGGCGGTAATGGCGGCAAAGTCGCGCCGCGCAAACGCCTGTTCGAGCCGCGCGAACAGGCCCGGCGCATGTTCGAGAAACGTGTGCGACAGCGTGATGAACGTACCCCGGTCGCCGGCCGCTTCCATCAGCACGGTGGGGTCGATGCTCTGGTAACGGTAGGCGCTCACCTGGCGGCCCGTAGGAACTGGGCGCAGCCGGCGCGCAGGTAGCCGCGCAACTCGTCGTAGTTGACCGGCTTGCCGAAGAAGACCACGCCCGGCGGGACGCCGCCGCGCGCTTCGAGGTCGGCCTCGGCCAGCGCCGAGACGATGGCGATGTGCATCGGCCGCAGCTGCGGGTCGTTGACGATGGTATTGACCATCTCGTAGCCATCGATGCCGTCCATGACGATATCGGTGACGATGATGTCGGGCTGGCGGCGCGCCACCTCGAGCAGCGCCTGGTAGCCGTTTTCGCAGAACACCAGCTCGGCCGGCAGGTGCCAGTCCGCCAGGTGCTTCTGGTACAGGATGCGCTGCATCGGATTATCTTCCACGACCAGGATGGTGGCCTGTTCTCGGTCCCGGTGGCGCGGCGCCGCTGCTACCGGCGCCGTTGCCGGGGTCGGTGGTGCGGTATGCTGGCCGCCGGCCTGGCCCTTGTATGCCAGCACCGCCGCCAGCGGAATGCGGCGATGGCCGCCCCGCGTTTTCCAGGCTTCGATGGCGCCCGATTCGACCAGCTGCTGGACCGAAGAGACGGACACGCCGAGGATCTCGGCTGCGCGCTGGGTGGTGCACACTTGGTCGGTTTCACTTGCAGATTTCATTACACACAACTACCGGCATTCAAAGGGACCGAGATTATCCCCGAAAATCATTTTAATCAATGGATTTATGGTTTTTCGCGCCAGGCAGGCGAGCGTTTTTTTGACCGCAGACGCATCGTTGCCCGCCATGCGACCGGCGCGTCGCGCGCCGGCGCCGGCTAGGATTTGCTCTTGCCACCCAACAGGCGTTCCTTGGTGCTCAGCAGCTTCTGCACCTTGGCGCCCATCTTCATCAGCTGCGCCAGCGATTCGGGCGACAGGTGCTGCATCTCTTCGAACCAGGTGTTGGCCAGGTCGACCAGTTCGTACATGTCGCGCATGCGCTGCTGCGCGTAGTGGTCGCCAGGTTCGCTGGCCGGCGCCATCAGCGACTCGCGCAGCACGGTCAGCGTCGGCGCCACCTCGCGCCGGCGCCGCTCGGCCGCCACCACCTTGAAGATCTGCCAGACGTCGCCCAGCGATGAAAAATATTCGCGCCGGTCGCCCGGCAGGCGCGTCTGCCGTATCAGGCCCCACCCCTGTAATTCCTTCAGGCCGATGCTGACGTTCGAGCGCGAGAACGCCAGGTGCTCGGCGATTTCGTCCGCGTGCAGCGGCTGCTCGGAGACGAACAGCAGCGCATACACCTGTCCCACCGTGCGGTTGAACCCCCAGCGGCTGCCCATTTCGCCGAAGTGGCCGATGAAGCCCTGTGCCAGCGGCGTCATCTGGAAGTTGTTCGGGGTCGGCGTGGTCGGTGTATTGGGCATGGTGGACGGCTCCGCAGTGAAAAGTGATGTACATCATCGAACAGAAGGATTATACTAAAAATCGAATTTACAAAAATTTCTGAAAACTCAGTAATTACAGGATGTTCCCATGTGCTCCGCAAGCGTCCCGACCCCGGTTTTTGTCGCCCCCCGCATCGCCGCCCTGGTGCACGGTGCTGCCGCGCTGGCATGGTTGCCGCAAGCGGCGCTGCTGGCGTGGACGGTGCAGGGCATGGCGGCAGGAACTGGCTGGCGCGCCGCCGTGGCGCCGGCAGCGGCCGTGCTGGCGCTGGGCGTGCTGCGCGCACTGGCCGAGGCCTGGGGAACGCGGACCATGTATGCGGCGGCGCGCGCCCACCTGTCGTCGCTGCGCGCGCCCACCTGTCGTCGCTGCGCGCGCACGCCGTGGCCGCACTGGCGCGGCGCTCGCCGCTCGACCGCCAGCGCGCGCCGTCGGGCCAGGCGGCCAGCGTGCTGGCCGAGCAGGCCGAAGCCGTGGTGCCGTATCTGGTGCGCTTCCAGCCGGCGCGCTGGAAAGCCGTGCTGGCGCCGCTGGCCATCCTGGCCGTGATCGCCCCGCTGTCGTGGCTGGCGGCGCTGGTGCTGCTGGCGGCGGCGCCGCTGATCCCGCTGTTCATGGCGCTGGTGGGCATGGGAGCGCAAGCGGCCAGCCGCACCCACCTGGTCGAGCTGGGCGGCATGAATGCCTTCCTGCTCGACCGCTTGCGCGGCCTGGCGACCTTGCGGGCGCTGGGCGCGGTGGACGCCACTGCCGCCCGCCTCGGTGACGCGGCCCAGTCGCTGCGCCGGCGCACCATGGCCGTGCTGCGTATCGCGTTTCTGTCGTCGGCGGTGCTGGAACTGTTCTCGGCCCTGGGCGTGGCGATGGTGGCCGTGTATGTCGGCTTCTCGCTGCTGGGCACCCTCGACATCGGCGCGTGGGGCGGGCGTCTCGGCCTCGCGCAGGGCCTGTTCATCCTGCTGCTGGCGCCGGCGTTTTTCGAGCCGCTGCGCGAGCTGGCCGCCGTCTGGCACGACAAGGCAGCCGGCGAAGCGGGGCTGGCGGGCTTGCACGACCTGGGCGTTGCAGGTGCGATGCTGGTCGGCGCCGGCGCCGGCGCCGATGCCGGCAGCACGGCGCGCTCGGCGGACGTCGCCACCGTCAGGCCGACCGGCCGGGCAGCGGTCGGCGCGGACCACGCAGACGCAGGCGCGCCTGCCGCCAGTGGGGGAGCCAGGGAAGACGCTGGCGTGTCCCCCGTGTGCGGCGCAGCCAGGGCAGCTGCCGACCCGGGCAGGGAAGTCGCAGACGTAGCCGCTCTCAGCTCGGGCCAGGATCGCGTCGACGTGTCCATCGTCAGCGCTGGCGCTGGGGCAGCTGCCGGCTTCCGCCAGACGCCGCCTGCGCTTGCGGTCCGCTCGCTGTGTTTCGCCCATCCCGGCGAACCGCCCCTGTTCGACAAGCTGTCGTTCTGCGTGGGCGGCGGCGAACACGTGGCGCTGCTCGGCGACAGCGGCGCCGGCAAAACCACCTTGCTGGCGCTGCTGGCGGGCTTGCTGCAGCAGACTGCTGGCACCATCCGTATCGGCGGCGTCGTGCTCGGCCAAGCCAGTGCGGCAGCGCTGCGGCGGCGCATGGCGTGGATGGGTCAGCGTCCGCACGTGTTCAGCGCCTCGGTGGCAGACAATGTCACGCTCGGGCGCCCGGTGCCCGCCGGCGGGGCTGTCGCTGCAGCGCTGAACCTGGCCGGTCTGGCCGGCGTGACGCAAGCGCAGCCGGACATGATGTTGGCCGATGGCGGGCATGGACTGTCCGGCGGCGAAGCGGTGCGGCTGGCGCTGGCCCGCGTGGCGATCTGGCCGCACGCCGACCTGCTGCTGGTCGACGAACCGACGGCCCATCTCGACAGCGAGACCGCCGCCCGCGTGACCGACGCGCTGCTGGCGCTGGCCCGCGGCAAGACCATGCTGGTCGCCACCCACGATCCGGTGCTGGCCGCGCGCCTGCACCGCAGCATCGACCTCCGCGCCCGGAGCGTGTACCGGAGCATCGCATGAACCTCATATCCGATCCCGCATTGCGCCAGCTGCTGCTGGCCGAACCGAAACGGCTGCTGGGCGGCGCCGCGCTGGCGGCCCTGACCACGCTGGCCGGCATGGCCCTGCTGGGCCTATCCGGCTGGTTCATCACCGCCACCGCGATCGCGGGCGCCAGCGCGGCGACCGCGCTGATGTTCGACGTCTTCGCGCCATCGGCCGGCATCCGTCTGCTGGCGCTCGGGCGCACCGGCAGCCGTTACGCGGAACGGCTGGTCACGCACGACGCCACCTTCGGCGCCCTGGCCCGGTTGCGGGTGCAGCTGTTCCGCGGCTGGTCGCTGCCCGATGCATCGAGCCGCCTGCTGCGCAGCCCGGCCCGGCTGCTGTTCCGGCTCACCGCCGACATCGACGCCCTGGAATCGCTCTATCTGCGGCTGCTGGTGCCGGCCGCCACCGCCGTCTGCGCGGCGCTGCTGGCCGGCGTGACGCTCGGCGTCATGCAGTGGCAGCTGGGCGTGGCAGTGGGCCTGTGGCTGCTGCTGTGCGGTAGCGCGATCACCGCGCTGCTGATGAGCAGTGCGCTGCGTCCCGGACTGGCCCGTGCGCGCGCGGTCGAGGCGCTGCGCGCCCGCGCCATCGACCTGGTGGCCGGGCAGACCGAGCTGGCGATGGCCGGCCGTCTCGGTGCGCAGTGCCACGCCCTGCAAAGCGCCGACCGGGCGCTGGCGCGCGCCGACCTGGCGCTGATGCGATGCGACACGCGCGCCGGTGCCGCTTTCGGCATCGCCGGCAGCATTACCCTGGCTGCGGTGCTGCTCGCTGCCGCCGCACTGACCGACCTGCGCGCCATGCCGGTGCCGCTGGCCGCGCTGGCGATCCTGCTGGCGCTGGCAGCGATGGAACCGTTTGCCGGGCTGCGGCGCGGTGCGCTGGAGGCCGGCCGCCTGTGGCTGGCGATCAAGCGGCTGGGACCGAAACTGGCGCAGGACAGCGCGCCGCAGCCGGCCGTGCGTGGCGATGACGCTGACCCTGACACTGGCTCCGGCACCTGCACCTGCACCAACGCCGGCACCGGCACCGGTACCGACATCGGCGTGGTGCCAGCCGCCGATGCCGCCGGTGGCCCCGTTAAACCTGCAGCCACCGTGATCGCGCTCGACCGGGCGAGCGCCGCCCAGGGTGGGGCCGCACCACGGATTCACCACATCGATCTGCACATCGCGCCCGGCGAGCGGGTGGCGCTGGTCGGTCCCAGCGGCGCCGGCAAATCGACCTTGCTGGCGCTGATCGCCGGCGAGATCGCGCCGCTGGCCGGCAGCGTCGCAAGTCCGTCCGCCTGCCTGTTCACCCAGCGCACGGAGCTGTTCCAGGACACGGTGCGCGACAACCTGCGGCTGGCGTCTCCGGCGGCCGACGACGCGGGCCTGTGGCTGGCCTTGCAGATGGCAGGGCTGGACGCGCAGGTGCGCGCCTTCAGCCAGGGGCTCGACACCATGCTGGGCGAGGGAGGATTGGGACTGTCGGGCGGGCAGGCACGCCGGCTGGCGCTGGCGCGGCTGCTGCTGCACCGCTCGCGCATCTGGCTGCTCGACGAAGCGACCGAGGCGCTGGACGCCGCCACCGCGCGCGACGTGCTGCAGCGGCTGGACGCGCAGGCGCGTGCCGGCGGCCAGACGCTGGTCATCGCCACCCACTTGCGGCGCGAGGCGGCGCTGGCCGACCGCCTGGTGGGGATGCGCAACGGCCGCATCGCCTTCGATGCCCGGCGCGGCACTCCGCAGTTCGAGACCGCACTGGCGGCGCTGCGCCAGGACTGAAGCCGGGCACCGGGCCGCCAATCAACGACATAGCAGAAAAATCAGCAGACAACATTCACGTCACAACGTCACAACCAGGGAAACATCATGGACTTCGATATCGTCGCCTTATCCAGGCTGCAGTTCGCGCTCACTGCGCTGTACCACTTTCTGTTCGTGCCGCTCACCATCGGCCTGTCCATCATCCTCGCCATCATGGAGACCGTGTACGTCATGACCGGCCGCACCATCTGGCGCGACATGGTCAAGTTCTGGGGTGTGCTGTTCGGGATCAATTTCGCCATGGGCGTGGCCACCGGCATCGTCATGGAATTCCAGTTCGGGATGAACTGGAGCTACTACAGCCACTACGTGGGCGACATCTTCGGCGCCCCGCTGGCCATCGAGGGCCTGATGGCGTTCTTCCTCGAGGCCACCTTTGTCGGCCTGTTCTTCTTCGGCTGGGACAAGCTGTCGCCGCGCGCGCACCTGGTGGTCACGTGGCTGGTGGCGCTCGGTTCGAACCTGTCGGCGCTGTGGATCCTGATCGCCAACGGCTGGATGCAGAACCCGGTCGGTGCGGCGCTCAACCCGCAGACCATGCGCATGGAGGTGACCGACTTCGGCGCCGTCCTCACCAACCCGGTGGCGCAGGCCAAGTTCGTGCACACGGTGTCGGCCGGCTACACGGTGGCCGCCATCTTCGTGCTCGGCATCTCGGCCTGGTATCTGCTCAAGGGCCGTCATGTGGCGCTGGCCAGGCGCTCGATGACGGTGGCTGCCGCGTTCGGGCTGGCCGCTTCGCTGTCGGCGGCAGTGCTCGGCGACGAGAGCGGCTACCAGTCGTCGGAGCACCAGAAGATGAAGCTGGCGGCCATCGAAGCGATGTGGGAAACCGAGCCGGCACCGGCTGCCTTCACCGCCTTCGGTCTGCCCGACCAGCAGGCGCGCGAGACGCATTACGCGCTGCACATCCCGCTGGTGATGGGCCTGATCGGCACCCGCTCGCTCGACACCGAAATCCCCGGCATCGCCCAGCTGGTAAAAAGGGGCGAGGACACCATCCGCGAGGGTATCGTCGCCTACGATGCGCTGCAGACCATCCGCGCCGTGGCGCCCGGCACCGCCATGCCGGCTGACGCCAGGGCGATTTTCGAGGAAAAAGGCCACGCGCTCGGCTATGCCTTGCTGCTCAAGCGTTATGTCGATGACCCGAGGCTCGCCACGGCAGCGCAGATCCACCAGGCTGCGCTCGACACCGTGCCGCCGGTTGCGCCGCTGTTCTGGTCCTTCCGCCTGATGGTTGGCCTCGGCATCTTCTTCATCGCGCTGACCGCCACCTTCTTCGTGCTGTCGGTGCGGCGCACGCTCGACCGTCACCGCTGGCTGCTGAAAGTGGCCGTGCTGGCGATTCCGCTGCCGTGGATGGCTGCCGAAGCCGGATGGGTGGTGGCAGAACTGGGCCGCCAGCCGTGGGTGATCGAAGGCGTGCTGCCGACCGCCATGGCCGTGTCGCACCTGGGGGCTGCCACGCTGCTGGCCACGATCGCCGGCTTTGCAGCGATCTACACGGTGCTGCTGGCGATCGAGGCGAAGCTGATGTTCAAAGCCATCCGCAAGGGACCCGAAGCATTCACGGTTGCCGCCGTGCCGGCGGCTGCGAAACCGCGCCCGGCTGCCGCACCCACCATCAACCAGCCACTGTCGGCCTGAGGAGCGCATCATGATCCTGCATGAATTACTGTCTTACGAAACCCTGCGCCTGGTGTGGTGGGTGCTGCTCGGCGTGCTGCTGATCGGCTTTGCCGTCACCGACGGCTTCGACCTCGGCACCGGTGTGCTGCTGCCGTTCGCCGGCAAGACCGACCTGGAACGGCGCGTCATCATCAACAGCATCGGTCCCGTGTGGGAGGGCAACCAGGTCTGGCTGATCCTCGGCGGCGGCGCCATCTTTGCCGCCTGGCCGCAGCTGTATGCGGTCTCGTTCTCGGGCTTTTATCTGGCCATGTTCGTGATCCTGGTCGGGCTGATCCTGCGGCCGGTGGCGTTCAAGTTCCGCAGCAAGCGCGAGGATCCGCGCTGGCGCGCCCGCTGGGACTGGGTGCTGTTCTTTTCCGGCGTGGTGCCGGCCCTGATCTTCGGCGTGGCCGTCGGCAACGTGCTGCTGGGCGTGCCGTTCCGCTTCACCGCCGACATGCACATCCTCTACGAGGGCACCTTCTTCGGCCTGCTTAATCCGTTCGCCCTGCTGTGCGGCCTGGTGTCGGTCGCCATGCTGACCATGCACGGCGCGGCCTGGCTGCAACTGAAAACCGACGGCGATGTCGCCGCCCGGGCGCGCCGCTACGGCAGTGTGGCCGCCATCGCCACCGTGGCGCTGTATGCGGCGGCCGGCGTGGTGTTGTGGCAGGCGGTCGATGGCTACCGCATCACCAGCGCCATCGCGACCGACGGTCCGTCGAACCCGATGGCCAAGAGCGCGCAGGCTGCCGCCGGCGCCTGGCTGACCAACTTCAGCGATCATCCGTGGACCTGGTCCGCACCGGTCCTGGGCCTGGCGGCGCCGCTGGCAGCGCTGGCGCTGATGCGTGCGCGGCGCGGCGGCCTGGCGCTGCTGGCGTCCGGCGCAGCGATCGCCGGCGTGATTCTGAGCGTGGGTGCTGCGATGTTCCCGTTCATCCTGCCGTCGTCGCTCGACCCGCGCGCCAGCCTCACGGTCTGGGATGCGTCGTCGAGTCACCTGACGCTGTTCATCATGCTGGTGATGTCGGCCATCTTCATTCCGCTGATCGTCGCGTATACCAGCTGGGTGTACAAGGTCTTGTGGGGCAAGGTCGATGGTGCGGCCATCGCCGAGCGGCGCGGCCACGCCTACTGAATCATCATCACCAAAACAAGCAACTGGAGAGGAAATCATCATGTGGTATTTTGCCTGGATCCTGGGGCTGCCGCTGGCAGCGATGTTCGGGGTGTTGAACGCGATGTGGTACGAAATGGTCGAAGATGGCAGCGCCGACGGCGCGCAGGGCGGCAGCGTGCATCCCGGTTAGCTCCGGTGCCAACGGTGCTTGAGTGTTTAATGATAATGACTTATCATTACCGACTGTCCAGCATCGATGAGGAACCATTCATGTCCGTTTTCCGCAGCAACCGCACGCCGCTTGCCCTGGCGCTCGCCCTGGCGTTCAGCCATTTCTCTGCCCAGGCACAAGCGGACAGGCGCCTGCCGGCCGATCCCGAGGCGGTACCTACCGTGATCGTCTCGGCCAGCGCGCTGGGCGTGGAGGGCGGCGACATGATCACCCCGGTGACCGCCATCGGCGGCAATGAGCTGGTGCGGGTGCGCGAATCGACGCTGGGCGAGACCTTGAACCGCCAGCCCGGCATCTCGTCGAGCCAGTTCGGCGCCGGCGCCAGCCGGCCGATCATCCGTGGCATGGATGGTCCGCGCGTCAAAATCCTGTCCGACGGCGCCGAAGTGCAGGACGCGTCCACCATCAGCCCGGACCACGCCGTGGCGTTCGAGCCGATGCTGGCCGAGCGCATCGAGGTGCTGCGCGGGCCGTCGGCACTGGCTTACGGCGGCGGCGCCGTGGGCGGCACCATCAACATCATCGACCGCAAGGTGCCCACGGCGCTGCCGGCCAATGGTCTCGAAGGCAGTGCCGAGCTGCGCGCCAACTCGGTAGCGCGCGAAAAGGCCGGCGCGTTCGAAGTGACCGGCGGCGCCGGCAGCATCGCCTTTCATGCCGAGGGCGTCAAGCGCGAGGCCGATGCCTACCGCGTGGGCAAGGGCTGGAGCGAAGGACGCACCGTCGAGGGCAGTTTCAAGAACACCGACACCGGCAGCGTCGGCCTGTCGTGGATCGGCGCCGACGGCTACCTGGGTCTGGCCTACACCAAGGAGCGCACCAGTTACGGCATTCCCGGCCATAACCACGCTTTCGAAGGCTGCCGGCTCGACAACGGCGCACTGGCCTGCGACGGGCACGAGGAAGAAGGTGAGGAGGGCGGGGACGACCATGACCACGACCATGAGCACGACCATGAGCATGCAGGTGAGGTGCCTACCGTAAAACTGGACAGCCAGCGCTGGGACCTGCGCGGCGAATACCGGGCGCCGGTGGCCGGCATCAGCAAGCTGCGCCTGCGCGCCTCGCGCACCGATTACCGGCACGACGAACTGGAAGGCGCCGAGGTGGCGACCAGCTTCCGCAACAAGGCGCACGACGTGCGCGTGGAAGCCGAGCATGCGCCATTGGGCGGCTGGCGCGGCGTGGTGGGCGTGCAGACGACCCGGCGCGATTTCGTCGCCGACGGCGAAGAGGCCTATGTGCCGGCCACCGTCACCAGCAGGAATGCGGTGTACGTGACCGAGGAATACAAGCTGCAGGACTGGCGCTTCGAAGCGGGCGCCCGCCACGAGTGGCAGGACATCACCGTCAATCAGGCCGGTTTGCGCGATCACGACGTGGGCGGCACCTCGCTGGCGGTGGGCGCGGTATGGAAGTTCGCGCCCGAGTACTCGCTGCGCGCCTCGCTCTCGCGCGCGCACCGCCTGCCCACCGCCGAGGAACTGTACGCCAACGGCGTACACCTTGCCACCAGCACCTACGAGATCGGCAACCAGGACCTGGACAAGGAAACCTCGAACAATCTGGACCTGACGCTGCGCAAGTACGCGGGCCCCACCACGTCTTCGCTCAGCGCCTTCCACAACAAGGTCGACCGCTACATCTACGCCCGCACGCGCGACAACTTCGAAGGCTTCCAGCTGATCGAGTACGCCCAGCGCGACGCCACCTTCACGGGCCTGGAAGGCGAGATCAAACACAGGTTCTCGCTTGCGTACGAGGGCACGCTGTTCGGCGACTACGTGCGCGCCCGTTTCGACAGTGCTGCCGGCGACCGCAATCTGCCGCGCATTCCGGCCGCCCGCCTCGGCGCGCGCATGGATGCCAACTGGGGCCAGTGGCACGGGCAGATGGAGTTCTACCGCGTCGCGCGGCAAGACAAGGTGGCCGATTTCGAGAGCGCCACGCCCGGCTACAACATGCTCAACCTCGGCACGCACTACACGCTGCGCCTGGGCGGCCTGCCGGCGCAGCTGTATGCGCGCCTGAACAACCTGACCGACGAACTGGCGACCAGCCACACCTCGTTCATCAAGAACGCGGCGCCGCTGCCGGGCCGTAACCTCACCGCCGGTGTGCGCGTGTCGTTCTGATGATGAAGTATCTGATCCGCTGGGGCGATTATGCGGGCATCACCGCGTCCGGCCTGTGCCTGGTCCACTGCGTGGCGATGCCGTTCCTGCTGGCGGCGTTTCCGGTGCTGGGCGTAGATCACGGCCACGCCTCGGTGCACAGGCTGCTGGTGCTGGGCGTGACGATACCGGTGCTGGTGGCGCTGCTGCCGGGTTTTATCAAACACCGCGAGCCGGTGGCGCTGCTGCTCGGTGCAACCGGCCTGGCTGCCTTCATCGTGGCCGTGTACGTGGTGGGACCGCTATTCGGCCAGCTGGCTGAAACCGTACTGGCCATCTGCAGCAGCGTGCTGCTGATCGTCGCCCACCGCCGCAATCACGGCCATTGCAGGGGCTGTGCAAGTCGCTAGGATCAGTCGTCGAGGGCGCCCCGGCGCGCTACTGGCACTGGTCGCACAGGCCGTACAGGGTCAGTTCGTGGGACTCGAGCCGGAAGCCCCGGGGCGCCATCTTTTGCATGTCGCCCGGGCAGGCGTGGACTTCGAACACCTTGTCGCAGGCGCGGCAATGGAAATGGTGGTGATGGCCGTGACCGGCCACTTCGTAGCGGTCGCCGCCGCCGGGCAGCGACACCGCGGCAATCTCGCCCGACTCCAGCAGCGCCTTGATGTTGCGGTAGATGGTCGCCATGCCGATACCCGGCACCGCCTGTTGCGCGTGTTCGAGGATTTCCTGCGGCGCGAGCGGGCGCCCGGCAGCCGTGATGCATTGGTGGATGGCGGTGCGTTGGCGGGTATTTCGTTCCATTCGATTCTGTTCCTCGGCGCCGGACGACGGCCCGGACAGGCTTCAATTATATAACCGGGAACCTCTGCATGTTATTAAGATCGCTGTTCTTCCTCACTTCGCTCTCCGTCGTGGCCTCTTCTGCGGCCGCGCCATCGGTGGCGGCCCCGTTGATCGATACCCCGCCCTCGGCCGCCCCGTGGCATGGCAAGAGCGAACGGCTGGCGGTGCCTGCCACCGACCCGCTGGCCACTCCGGCCGAGCGTTCCGGCTTCCAGGTCTCGCCCACGTACGCGCAGACCATCGACTACCTGCGCACGCTGACGGCCGCTTCGCCGCTGCTGTCGCTGCACACGTTCGGGCGCAGCTTCCAGGGGCGCGAGCTGGTGTACGTGCGGGCCAGCAAGGCTGCCACCGACAAGCCGGGCATCAGGAAACCGGTGGTGCTGGTACAAGCCGGCATCCACTCGGGCGAGATCGATGGCAAGGATGCAGGGCTGATGCTGCTGCGCGATATCGCCCGGCGCGGCCGCGACGATCTGCTCGATGCGGTGGACCTGGTGTTCATCCCCATCCTCAACGTCGACGGTCATGAAAGCGCGAGCACCATCGGTCGTCCGCACCAGAACGGACCGCAGATCAAGGGCGCGCGGACCAACGGCCAGGGGCTGGACCTGAACCGCGACTATGCGCGCCTGCAGTCGCCCGAGATCGCGGCCGTGGTGAAGCTGCTGCAGACCTTCGATCCGGCGCTGTACATCGACGTCCACGTCAGCGACGGCATCGATTACCAGTACGACGTCACCTATACCTACCCCGGCTGGGGCACCTACGCCCGTTCGCGCGCCACGGCCGACTGGCTGATGACAAGCTATCACGGCGCAGTGCATGCGGCGCTCGGCGCGCAAGGCCACGTTCCCGATCTGTACCCGAGCTGGGTGGACGAGGATGCACCGGAGAAGGGCTTGCGCATCAGCGCCGAAGGTCCGCGGTATTCGACCGGCTATGGCGATTTCGTCGGCATACCGACGGTACTGGTCGAAAACCATGTGATGAAGCCGTACAAGCGCCGCGTGCTGGGCACCTACGTGCTGCTCGAGCAGTCGCTCAAGACGGTGGCGCGCGACAGCGCCCGCATCGCAGCTGCCAAGGCGCAGGACCGCGCCGACCGTCCCGCGCAGCTGATGGTGCGCTGGGAAAGGGACGCTGCGCCGCTGAGCACCAAGACCTTCAAGGGCTACCGGTACGAGACCTACGTGTCGCCGGTATCGGGCGTACGCGAACGGCGCGACACCGGTGAGCCAATCGATATCGCCATGCCGGTGTTTGGCGTGCGCTCGCTGCGGGACGTGGCGCTGCCCACTGCGTGGTGGATAAGCGCCGACCAGCAAGCCATGATTGCGGCACTGCGCCGCCACGGCATCGTGATGGAAGAACTCAAGGCGCCGCGCACGCTGACGCTGGAAGCGGCGCAACTGCTGAGCGGCAAGGACCGCACGGCGCCGCAGCGCGTGCGCAAGCAGTGGACGCTGGCGGCCGGCTCGGTGCGGATTCCGGCCGACCAGCCGTTCCACCTGCTGGCGGCAGCGCTGCTGGAACCGGAAAGCGACGATTCGTTCCTGGCCAACGGCTGGTTCGACAACGCCCTGCCATTCGAAGCCCAGCTGCCGCGCCACCTGCTGGCGCCACTGGCGGACAGGATGATGGCGCAAGATCCGGCCCTGCGTGCGGCCTTTGCCGAAGCGCTGGCGGCCGACCCCGCGCTGGCCGGCGACCCCTCGGGGCGCCTGCGCTGGTGGCTGGTGCGTTCGCCCTATCTCGACCGCGCGCGCTGGACTTACCCGGTACTGGCGGAGCGGCCATAAGGAGACCGCTAAACTGGTTAGGCCAGATAGAAATTGGTCTAACCACCTTGAAATCTTGCTAGAATGGTCCCGCAGTGTCAGACCCGGACAATCCGGGCAGTTAACCAATGACGGAGACCAGACCATGAAGGTGAAATTCGCGCGCACGATCGACCGCAGGCGCCGCAGCCTGTTGACAGCCCTCGGACTCGGCGCCGGCGCATCGGCGCTGCTGCCGGCCGCCGGCGCCCACGCAGCCGCTGCCGGGAGCAGCGTTGCTGATCCCTGGCAGCGCGCGCGCGAGATCGAACAGAAGTTCGCCCGGCCGCTGGCCTTCCGCGACCAGGACTTCGTCATCACTGCCTATGGCGCCACGCCATGCACGCTGGCGCCGGTCACCGCCATCGTCCGCTACACCGAGAAGGCCGCGGTGCCGTCGCCGGTGCGCGGCTCGCCCGATGCCTATCCGGCCATCGCTGCTGCGATTGCTGCCTGCCACCAGGCCGGAGGCGGACGCGTGGTGATACCGAAAGGCGACTGGTACGTGGCCGGTCCGATCGTGCTGCGCTCGAACGTGCACGTGCATCTCGCTGCGGGCGCCCACGTGTATTTCAGCGCCAACCCGGCCGACTATGCGAAGTACGGGGAGATCGATTGCGGCGCCAGCGGCAAGCTGTCGATCTCGCGCTGGCAGGGCAACGATGTGCTCAATTACTCGCCGCTCGTGTACGCCTACGGCCAGACCAATATCGCGCTCACCGGCGAGGACTGGACCAGCGTGCTCGACGGCCAGGGCGGCGTGCCGTTTGAAAACGGCGAAGGCTGCTGGTGGGACTGGAAGGGACGCCACAACAAGGATAGCGTGCAGACCGAGAATGCCGTCAACGAGCGCAATCCGTCATCGCTGGCCGAAGTGGCGCCGCAGTTGCCGGAGCACGAGCGGCGCATGATCGAAGCGACGCCGCAGAGCTTCCGCGCCGACGTGCGCTACCTGCCGGCGCTGTCGGAAGCGGGCGTGCCGGTGGCCAAACGCGTGTTCGGCGTGGGCCACTACCTGCGCCCGAGCATGATCGAATTCATCGGCTGCACCGACGTGCTGCTGCAAGGGTATATGGTGACGGCCACGCCGTTCTGGCAGCACCACCCGGTCAACTGCCGCAATGTCCACGTGCGCAAGGTGCGCATGGAAAGCCAGGGACCGAACAGCGACGGCTTCGACCCGGAGGCGTGCGACACGGTATTCGTCGAACACTGCGAGTTCAATGCCGGCGACGACTGCATCGCCATCAAGGCCGGCCGCAACCGCGACACCGGCTTCGGCCCCACCCGCAACGTGCTGGTGCAGGACTGCGTGATGAACAGCGGCCATGGCGGCATGACCCTGGGCAGCGAGATGGCCGGCGGTATCGAGCACGTGTACGCGCAGCGGCTCGATTTCCGCAACAAGTACTGGCAGACCTCGGGCCTGAACACGGCCATCCGCATGAAGACCAATATGAACCGGGGCGGCTTCCTGCGCCACTTCTACGTGCGCGACTGCACGCTGCCCAACGGCGTGGCCACCATCGGCCGCAGCTACAGCCAGCTGCCCGGCACCCGCCTGCCGGCGGTGCCGTACACCACGGCCGGCGGCGTGATCACCATCGATTGCGACTACACGCCGGTGGACGAGAGCGTGCGCATCCGCCCGCCCGAGGTCTCCGACGTGCACATCTCCAACCTGCGCGTGAGCGACGTGCAGACGCCGACCGGCAGGCATTCGTGCTTCCAGGCGTTCGTGATCCTGGGGCCGGTGGCCGGCACCTACAACGGCCCGGCGGGCAAGCCCACGCTGCCGCTCGATCACATCACGATCAGCGATTGCGACTTCGGCACGCCGCGCGACGCGCAGCAGCCCTGGTTTGCCTACAACGTGAAAAACCTGGTGCTCAAGAACGTGAAAATCGCCGGCAAGACGGTCAACCGGAAGATCGATGCCTGAGCGGTTTTTTTAGTCGGCCAGGTGCGACGCCCGCCAGCGGAGATGCTATGCTGTCCACATTTACTCCGTGGCATCGGGGTCGATTTTCCTGGGGCGGTAAGTCATGAGGCTCGTTCTTGTTTGCGCGTTGATCTTTCCACTGGCGGCCCACGCGGGCGATGGTGCCAGAGACCCGGTGCTCGACGCCGCGCCGGTCGCCGATGTCAAACACCTGCAGGGGCAGCTCGACCCCGCCCTGATCCAGGCGGTGGCCGCAGCGCAGAAGGCCGAAGCGCCGCCTGCGGCGCCGGCACAGGCGTTCTCCGGCGCCCCGGCATTCAGTTCCGCCAACGCCGCGATCATGACAGCAGCCTTCGACGAAGCGCAAGTACCCGATTGCCTGCATTCCCAAGGGTTGAAGCGCCAGCCGACGTTTTTCCTGGCGGGCTACCTGGCGCTGCCGTTCATCGCTGTCGCCAAGCTGCGCGGCAAATGCCAGTAATATAAAAAAACCCCGGCGCGCCGGGGTTTTTTTTGGGGGGAGTGCTTATTTCGGGTCGCTTGCCGCTTCCTCGGGGAAGGCGTTGGTCGGCTTGGCGCCCCACAGCGCGTAGAACAGGATATACAGTTCGCACGCCACCGTCAGCAGGAACGATTGCTGCAAGCCGAAGTGGTCGGCCAGCATGCCCTGGACCACGACCAGCGCGCCGCCGGCGATCGCCATGATCATCAGGCCCGAGCCTTCTTCGGTCAGCGGACCGAGGCCCTTGATGCCCAGCGTGAAGATGGTCGGGAACATCACCGAGTGGAACAGGCCCACCGAGATCAGCGCCCACATCGCCAGCGAGCCGCCCGAGTAGGTCGCTACCAGCATCACCAGCGCTGCTGCGATGCTGCAGCCTGCCAGCACGCTTTCGGCCGTGAACTTGCGCATCAGCACACTGCCGGCAAAGCGGCCGACCATCATGCCGCCCCACAGCAGCATCAGGTAGTGCGACGCCTTTTCGTGGGTGACGTTACCGATATCGGGTTGCGAGACGAAGTTGATGAACAGGTTGGCCACGCCGATTTCGGCGATCAGGTAGATGAAGATGGCCGGAATGCCGAATACCAGGTTGCGGTGCTTCCACAGCGAGTGGTTCTTGCGCGCCGCCTTGGCCGCTTCGCGGTTGGTCGAGGCGCCGATCTCCGGCAGCGGGAAGCGGGCGATGACGACGGCCAGGATCACCAGCACGCCGGCCACGATCAGGTAAGGCAGTTCCACGGCGCGGGCGTCGGCCAGACGCTCGGCCTGGGTCAGCACGTGGTCGGCGCTGGTGGTGCCCGAGCTCGAACGTCCGAGGATCAGGTAGCCGCCGAACAGCGGCGCCAGCATGGTGCCGAGCGAGTTAAACGCCTGCACCAGGTTCAGGCGCGCCGACGCCGAGCTGGCGGGACCGACCACGGCAACGTACGGATTGGCTGCCACCTGCAGCAGCGTGATGCCGCAGGCAATGACGAACAGCGCCAGCAGCGTCACCGGGTACGACGGCAGGTGGGCGGCCGGGATCATCATCAGCGCACCGGCGGCCATGATGACCAGGCCGATGACGAGCGACTTCTTGTAGCCGACGCGTTCGATCAGCCGCGCAGACGGAATCGAGGCAAAGAAATAAGCGATGAACCAGACCGATTCGATCAGCGTGGTCTGCGTATAGTTCAGTTCGAACACGCTGCGCAGGTGCGGCAGCAGCGTGTTGTTGATGACGGTAATGAAACCCCAGGTGAAGAACAGGCTGGTCAGCAAATACATCGCCGATTTTGCCGTGTTGGCGTGCGCTGCGCTCATGGAGGGCCTGCTGGTGCTGCTCGAAGGTGTTGGTGCCGCCACTTTATATCCTTTTTATAGACTTGCCTGGATCGCAATCTTAGTAGCAAAGCGTGCATAACACCAATAACTAAATGGAATTCCTCTATACCGAAATGATGATGACAGTTATCACCGAATCAGATTATGGCTGATTATTGCCTGAATGCACGAAATACTGCCGCACCGCAGAGCATGCGCGGGGTTTCCGGAAGCAAAAGGTTATACTGCAGCACCGGAGGAATGGCCTCCGGACGCAGCGTCGAACGGGGGATGGATGGAGCAGCAGGGAGCAGGGGCGCAGGCGGTGGACAAGACCACGGCGGACGATCTCGGATGGTTGGCCGGCGGCGGCGACATGGGCGAGTTGATACGCTCGATGGACTGGTCCACCACGCCGCTCGGACCCGTGTCCGGCTGGCCGCAAAGCCTGCGCACGTCGGTCAGCCTGTGCCTGTCGTCCACGTTTCCGATGCTGGTGGCCTGGGGGCCGGAAGATGTGCAGATCTATAACGATGCCTACCGGCCGATTTGCGGCGCCAAGCATCCGCAGTCGATGGGCGAACCATTCAAGATCTGCTGGGCCACCGCGCTGCCCGTGGTCGGCGACGCCTTCGACCGCGCCCATGCGGGGGAGGGCGTGTACATCCGCGACCAGCGCATGTTCCTCGACCGCTACGGCTATCTCGAAGAAGCGTTCATGACGTTTTCGTTTTCGCCGATCCGCGCCGAATCGGGCAAGGTCGGCGGCATCTTCCACCCGATCAGCGAAGGCACGGCGGCAGTGCTCGACGCGCGCCGCACCCAGAACCTGCGCGACCTGACCGGCCACATCGCGCTGGCGCGCACCGGCGACGAACTGGCGCGCATGATGGTGTATGACAGCGAAACGCTGGCCATGGACGTGCCGTTCATGCTGCTCTACGAACTGTCGGACGATGGCCGCACGCTGGCGCTGCGCGCGCGTGTCGGTCTGCCGGCAGGCAGTGCACTGGCGCCCGACGTCGCGTCCGCAACCGTGCCGGGCCAGGGCGGCTGGGACTTTGCCGCCGCGCTGGCGGCCGGCGGCAACCAGCGCATCGAACACCTGGCTGCGCGCTTCGGCGCTTTCGACTGCCCGCCCTATGAGGAGGCGCCGCACACGGCGATGGTGCTGCCGCTGACGGTGGCGGGGCAGGAGCGCCCTTACGGGTTCCTGGTGGCCGGCGTGAGTGCGCGCCGCGCCCTCGACGACGCCTACCTGAATTTCTACGAGCTGCTGCGCGGCGCCTTCAACACCGCCATCGGCAACGTGCTGGCCTACGAGCAGGAACAGAAGCGCGCAGCCGCGCTGGCGGAAATCGACAAGGCCAAGACCGCATTCTTCTCCAACGTTCCGCACGAATTCCGTACCCCGCTCACGCTGATCCTCGGCCCGCTGGAAGATGCGCTGGGCGACACGGCGGACGCGCTCTCGCCACGCCAGCGCGACCGCATCGACCTCACCAACCGCAACGCGCTGCGGCTGCTCAAACTGGTCAACTCGCTGCTGGACTTTTCCCGCATCGAGGCCGGCCGGGTGCAGGCGCGCTTCGCGCCGGTGGACCTGGCCCAGCTCACGGCCAACCTGGCCAGCGTGTTCGAGGCGGCCATGGACAAGGCGGGGCTGGCCTACCGGGTGGAGACCGCGCCGCTGTCCGAACCGGTCTTTGTCGATCTCGAAATGTGGGAAAAGGTGGTGTTCAACCTGCTGTCGAATGCGTTCAAATTCACCCTGCGCGGCAGCGTCACGGTGCGGCTGGAGCAAGTCGCCGGCGGCGCGCGGCTGACCGTGCGCGACACCGGCGCCGGCATTCCGGCCGCCGAACTGCCGCGCGTGTTCGAGCGTTTCCACCGGGTGGAAGGGGTGCAGGGCCGCAGCTACGAAGGCACCGGCATCGGGCTGGCGCTGATCCAGGAACTGGTGCGGCTGCACGGCGGCGCCATCAGCGTCGACAGCACGCTGGGCGAGGGCACCATCTTCACGGTGGAGGTGCCGTTCGGCTCCGGCCACCTGCCGCCGCAGTACGTGGTGGCGCGCCCGGAAAGCTCTACCGGCGAGCGCATGGGGTCTGCGTTTGTCGAGGAAGCGCTGCGCTGGCTGCCCGACAGCGTGCCGCCCGCGCCGGCCGCCGCTGCCGCCTCGATCCCGACTGCAGCAGATGCGGCGGCAGCCCCGGCGCAGCGCGCCCGCATCCTGATCGCCGACGACAATCAGGACATGCGCGGTTACGTGCGCACCCTGCTCGAACGCGATTTCACCGTCGAGACCTGCGCCGACGGCCAGGAGGCGCTCGAGGCGGTACGCCGCAACCCGCCCGACCTGCTGCTGTCCGACGTGATGATGCCGCGCCTCGACGGCTTCGCGCTGCTCAAGACCATCCGCGCCGACCAGGCGATCCGCCATGTGCCCGTGATCCTGCTGTCGGCGCGCGCCGGCGAGGAAGCGCGCATCGAAGGCCTGGAGGCGGGCGCCGACGATTACCTGGTCAAGCCGTTTTCCGCCAATGAACTGCTGGCCCGCGTGCGCAACCATATCGAGCAGGCGCGCGAGCGGCAGGAGGCCACGCTGGCCCTGCGCGAGCGCGAAGAATATTTCCGTTCGCTCGTCAATGCATCGCCGGCCATGTTCTGGACCACCGACGAAGACCACCAGTGCACGTTCCTCAGCCAGCGCTGGTTCGACTACACGGGCCGTTCGCCGGAGCAGGACCTGGGGCGCGGCTGGATGGAGCTGATCCATCCGGACGATGCCGTCGGCGTGGGCGAAGCCTATACCGCCGCCTGCGACCGCAACCGCCCGTTCTCGATCGACTACCGCCTGCGCGACCGCAGCGGCGCCTACCGCTGGGTGATCGACGCCGGCGCGCCGCGCCTGGGCAGCGACGGTCGCCTGGTCGGCTACATCGGCACCGTGATCGACGTCCACGAGCGGCGCATGCTGCAGGACCGCTTTGCCAACGTCACCCGCGCCAGCGGCATCGGCGTCTGGTATGCCGATTCGCCGCTGTCCACCATGCAGGCCAACGCCCAGCTGCGCACCCAGTTCGCGCTGCCGGCCGACGGCCTGGTGCCGGTGTCGCAGTTCTACCTGCGCGTGCACCCCGACGACCGCGACCGCGTGCAGGACGAGTTCCAGCGTGCGATGGTGGAGGGCGAGGGGTACGAAGCCGAGTTCCGGGTGGCGCCGGCGCCGGGCCAGACGGCGCCGCGCTGGATCCGCATGATCGCCTGGTCGCAGCACGACGAGCAGGGCGGCATCATCCACTTCGACGGCGTGACGCTCGATGTGACCGACCAGAAGAGCGGCGAGTCCGAACTGCGCAGCAAGGCCGGCGAGCTGTCGCAGGCCAACCAGGCGCAGCGCGAATTCCTGGTCACGCTGGCGCACGAGCTGCGCAATCCGCTGGCGCCGATCCGCAGCGGCCTGGAAATGATGCGCGCCCAGCACCTGGCGCAGGAAGAAATCGAGCGGATCCGCGGCATGATGGAGCGCCAGGTGGGTCACCTGGTGCACCTGGTCGATGACCTGCTGGACCTGGCGCGCATTGCGCGCGGCAAGGAAGTGCTGGTGTTCGGCCCGGCCGACCTCAATGCCGTGGTGCGCAACGCGGTGGAACTGAGCACGCCGCTGATCGACGCCCGCCATCACCGCCTCAAGCTCTCCGTCTCCGACCACCCGCAACCGGTGTGGCTCGACGCCCAGCGCATCGCCCAGGTGATCGGCAACCTGCTCAATAACGCCGCCAAGTACACCCCCGACCATGGCGCCATCGAGCTGCGCGCCGCGGTGGCCGACGGCGAGCTGACCGTGAGCGTCTCCGACAACGGCGTCGGTATTCCGGCCGAGGCGCTGGGCAGCGTGTTCGACATGTTTACCCAGGTGCCGGGCAGCGAAGCGCAGGCGCAGGGCGGCCTCGGCATCGGCCTGAACCTGGTACGGCGCCTGACCGAACTCCATGGCGGCAAGGTCAGCGCCCACAGCGCCGGCGCCGGCTGCGGCAGCACCTTCACCCTGCACCTGCCGGTGCGCATGCCGGCCGCGCAATCGCTGGCGGCAGGGGCGGCGTCAGCGCCGGCCGCCTCGTCGCCGGTGTCGGCACCGTCGCCTGCTCGCAAGGAGCAATCGGCATCGACCGCCAAGCTGCGCGTGCTGGTGGTGGACGACAATGTCGATGCGGCCGAGACGCTGTCGGCGCTGTTCGAGATCAAGGGCCACGCCGTGCAGACCGCCCACGATGGCATCGACGCCGTGGGGCGGGCGCAGACTTTCCTGCCGCAGGTGGTGTTCCTCGACATCGGCCTGCCCGGCATGAACGGCTACGACGTGGCGCGCGCGCTGCGCAAGCTGCCGGGGCTGGGCGGCGTCGTCCTGGTGGCGCTGACCGGCTGGGGCACGGAAGCGGACCGACTCAAGTCGGACGAAGCCGGTTTCGACCACCACCTGACCAAGCCGGTCAGCTTCGACGAGATCGTGCGCCTGATGGCCGATCTGGCGGGGCGGGTGGCCAGCTAGCAGCGATGAAACGCCTGTTCGTGCGCGTGCTGTCCGGCTGGCTGCTGGTCCTGGCGGTCTGCTTGCCGGCAGGCGCCGCGCAGCGCCCGCTGGTGCTGGTCAGCTACGACTATCCGCCTTACATGGAAGTGCAGCAGGGAAGGCCGGCAACCGGCATCGCGGTGGACCTCGTGCGCGCCGTTTTCGCGCGCATGAAACAGCCGGTCGCGCTGCAGTTCTATCCGCTGGCGCGCAGCCTGTCGCTGATCGATACGCCGTCCGCCGACGGCTTTTTCACCATCAAGAAGACGGCGCAGCGCGAACGGCAGTACCTGTATCCGCGCGAGCCGCTGCTGACCCAGGATGTCGTGGTGTTCGTGCGCGACGATGCGCGCCTGACCTTTCACGGCAACGTGAGCGAACTGGCCGATGTGCGCCTGGGGGTGGTCAACAACATTTCGTACGGCGCCATTGTCGATACCGCCGTCGCGCGCGGCGTGTTCACCCGCCTGGAAGTAGCGCAGAACCACGAAGCCAATTTCCGCAAACTGCTGGCCGGACGCATGGACGCCCTGGTCAGCAGCCGGGCCGTGGGAATGGCCGTGCTCCAGCGGCTGGGCATGCAGGACAAGGTCAAGGTCATCGGCCCGCCGATCGAGCGCACCCAGGCCTATCTGATCTTCAACCGCCGCACCGTGGCGCCGCAGGTGGTGGCCGCCTTCGACCGGGCGCTGGCGGCGATGCGCAAGGACGGCACGCTGCAAAAGCTGCAGAAGCTGCCCGGGCCGACCGACGCCGGCACGCGCACCGGCCTGCGCTGAGGGCCTGGCGCGCACCGGTGCTCGGCGCCGCCGGGACGGCAGATGGCTCTGCCGTAGAAGTTCGGCCTGCGCCGGTGAGCGCGCGCAAGACCGGCCCGGGTGGCACTGCTAAGGTCCCAGTTTTGCGCGACGGATCCTGCCATGCATTTGCTCGACGTCACCATGTTCTATGCCGTGCACGGCGGCGGCATCAGCAGCTACCTGAACGCCAAGTCGCGCTGGCTCGCCCAGCTTGGCCAGTGGCGCCACACCATCGTCACGTCCAGCATGGCGCCCGGGTGTGCCACCGGCGGCGCAGTGCCCGCTGTAATGTCCGATGCAATGCCCGACGTGAGGTCCGGCTTTGCACCGGTTTTTACGGCGGGCTCTGCGTCCCCTTGCGCCGGCACTGCGCTGATCGCGCTGGCGGGCCGAAGCGTGCCGGGCATCCATGGTTACCGGCTGCCGCGCACGCCGCGCGCGCTGCTCCAGATATGCGAGCGCACCCGCCCCGACCTGGTCGAGGTGGGCGACGCCGGCCCGTTCGCACTGTCGGCGCTGGCGGCGCGGCGCCGCCTGGGCATGCCGGTGGTCGGCTTTTACCATTCCGACCTATATGCGCTGGCGGCGCAGCGCTTCGGCCCAGCCGGGGCGGCGCTGGTCCGCCGCTACCTGGCCCGCGTGTACCGCCGCTGCGACCTGGTGCTGGCGCCGAGCCGGCTGATGGTGCGGCGGCTGGCGCAACTGGGCGTTCCCGCCGCCGTGCACCAGCCGCTCGGTGTCGATGCCGGGGTATTCTGTCCGGCGCGGCGTGACGCTGCGCTGCGCCAGCGTCTGGGGCTGGACCCGGCAACCCGTCTGCTGGTCTACGCCGGCCGTTTCACGCCGCAAAAAAAGCTGCACCTGCTGGCCGGCGCCATGCAGCGCCTGGGACGACCGTACCACCTGCTGCTGGTCGGCGGCGGCGTGGCGGCCGGGGCCGCTGCCGTGATCCCGCGCAGCACGGTGCTGCCGTTCGTCTCCGACCCGAAGCGGCTGGCGGCGCTATTGGGCGGCTGCGACCTGTTCGTCCATCCGGCCGATGGTGAAACCTTCGGCCTGGTGGCGCTGGAAGCGATGGCCTGCGGCATACCGGTGCTGGGCACGGGCGGCGGCGTGGCCGAGCTGATCGACCGCCACACGGGACTGGTGGTGGCGCCCGACAGCGCCGGGGCGCTGGCCGACGGCGTGGCGGCCATGTTCGAGGCCGGCCTGGCGGCGCTGGCCAGCAATGCCCGCCGCAAGGCCTGCGAGCACTACGACTGGAACCACGTGATGCCGCAACTGCTCGAACGCTACGCCGGTCTGCTGGCAGCGCCTGGCCACCGGGTCGGCGCTGCGCAGGTGCGCTCATCGCGCGCCTGACGGATCGGTGCGGGCCGCCGCACGCGACCCGGTCTGGCACGCAGCGTTTCACCCTATAATCGGCGACACGTGAAACTACCTTCATTGCCAATGAGATTCTCTGCCATCTTAGTTCCGGGCTGGATTTTGGCGCTGGGCGCCGCGCCCGCGCAGTGCGCCACGTGGTACGTTGCGCCAGCCGGCAACGACGGCCACGCCGGCACCGAGGCCGCGCCCTTTGCTACGCTCGCCCGCGCCCAGGACCAGGCCGCGCCGGGCGACACCGTGTACCTGCGCGGCGGCCGGTACCTGGTCACGGCCGGCGTGGAAAGCTGCGCCAGCCGCACGGCCACGGTCAACGCCGTCACGCTCGACAAGAGCGGCGCCGACGGGCTGCCGATCCGCTACTGGGCTTATCCGGGCGAAAAGCCGGTGTTTGATTTCTCGGCCATGAAGGACGACTGCCGGGTCAAGGGGTTCAATGTGACGGGCAGCTGGCTGCATCTGAAAGGACTAGAAATCACGGGCGCGCCGCAGCAGCCGGGCAACCGCCTCAATCACGAATCGTGGGGCGTGTGGGTGAGCGGCAGCCACGACATCTTCGAGCAGCTCGATCTGCACCACAACATGGGACCGGGCCTGTTCATCCAGAACGGCAGCTACAACCTGGTGCTCAACTCCGATTCGCACCACAACTACGATCCATACACGTCCAATGGCGCCGGCCAGAGTGCCGACGGTTTCGGCGCCCATATCAAGGCCAACCACCCGGGCAATGTGTTTCGCGGCTGCCGCGCCTGGGCCAATTCGGACGACGGCTTCGACCTGATCAACGCCTACTCGCCGGTGGTGATCGAACACTCGTGGGCGTGGTCGCAAGGCTATCTGCCCGGCACCCGCACGCCGCTGCCCGACGGTAACGGCAACGGCATCAAGGCCGGCGGCTATGACGGCGCCTATGTCGCCAATGGCGCCCGCCACGTGGTGCGTTTTTCGGTCGCGTTCCGCAACAAGGCGGCCGGCTTCTATGCCAACCACCATCCGCTGGCACTGGACTTCTTCAACAACACGGCGTTCGAGAACGGCGTCAACTACGACATGCTGGGCGTGGCGCCCGACGGCGCGCGCATCAACCTGGGCACGCTGCGCAACAATGTCTCGTACCGTGGCCGCCTCGGGCGCAACCTCGACGGCGCCGACATGCGCAACAACTCCTGGAATTTGCCGGATGCAGCCGGCGACGCCGACTTCGACGACGTCGCTGCCACCGGCTGGGATGCCCCGCGCCAGGCCGACGGCAGCCTGCCGGTGCTGCGCGCCTACCACCTGGCGGCCGGCAGCCGCCTGATCGACCGGGGCGTCGATGTCGGCCTGCCGTTCAACGGCGCTGCGCCCGACCTGGGCGCGTTCGAGCGGCGCTGAGCGGCGGCCGGCTTGCGGCTTGCGCTTCGTCGTGCAGCGCCTCCCTGCAGCGCATTCCTTCAGCTCATTCCTTCAGCTGCGCGGCCAGCTGCGCCACGCGTTCGGGGTCGGCCTGCACGGCAGCGCTGATGGCGCGGCCGTAGCTGGCGTCGGCCTTGTAGAAGTAGGACAGCATCGTGTACTTGACGCCATCGTCCTTCACCTGCCCGAGGTCGCCGGCCAGGTTGCGCACCAGGTTGGCCTGCTGGCCCGCATCGAGCGACCGGTAAAAGTCGCCGGCCTGGGCGAAGTTGAGCGTCTTGACGGTGCGCGCCTGCTGGGTCGTGCCCGTCAGTTTCAGCTCGGTGGCCTTGAACTCGGCATTGTCGGCCAGCGGCGCGCGCGTGCTTGGCTGGTAGTTGACATCGCCCTTGCGGTTGCCGCCGTTCATGGCGCCATCCTGGTTGTTGTTGGCGACGTCATTGCGCGGACGGTTGACCGGCAGTTGCAGGCCGTTGGCGCCTACCCGGTGCAGCTGGGTGTCGGCATACGAGAACAGGCGGCCTTGCAGCATGCGGTCTTCCGACGGCTCGATGCCGGGCACCAGGTTGGACGGCGCCATCGCGACCTGCTCGGTCTCCTGGAACACGTTATCGGGATTGCGGTTCAAGGTCATCGTGCCGATCCTGGTCTCGGCAACACCGGGCCAGATCTTGGTGGCGTCCAGCGCATCGAAGTTGAACCGGGCCAGCTGTTCCGGTGTGAGGATCTGCACATACAGGTCCCACTGCGGATAGCGGCCTTCCTTGATGGCGCCGATCAGGTCGCGCGTCATGTGGTTGAACTCGCGGCCCTGGATCGCTTCCACCTGTTTGGCGTCGAGATTTTTTTCGCCCTGCAGGCTTTTCCAGTGAAACTTCACGTAGTGGACCTGGTTTTTCGCGTTGACGAATTTATACGCGTGCACGCTGTTGCCATCCATTTCGCGGTAGCTGGCCGGCGTGCCCTGGTCCGTGTACAGGCGCGTGAGCATGTGGGTCGATTCCGGCTGGTGCGAGAAGAAATCGAAGAAGCGGTTCGGATCCTGGATATTGGTATCGGGCGCCGGCTTGAGCGAGTGCACCATGTCCGGGAACTTCATCGCATCGCGGATGAAGAACACCGGCAGGTTATTGCCGACCAGGTCCCAGTTGCCCTGGCTGGTGTAGAACTTGGTGGCGAAGCCGCGCGGATCGCGCAGGGTTTCCGGCGAGTGGTTGCCGTGGATGACGCTGGAAAAACGCACGAACACGGGCGTCTGCTGGCCCGGCGTGAACACGGCCGCCCGCGTGTACGCGGAGAGGTCCTTGCTGGCGACGAACACGCCGTGGGCGCCGGTGCCGCGCGCGTGGACCACCCGTTCCGGCTGCCGTTCGCGGTCGAAGCGCTGCAGCTTCTGGATCAGGTGCACGTCCTGCAGCAGTACCGGGCCGTTGGGGCCGGCCGTCTGCGAGTTCTGGTTGTCGCCGACCGGTGCGCCGTTATCGCGCGTCATCTGCGTCGCGGGCGGGGTGGGGGCAGGGCTGCCTGGCTGGCTGGCGGTCTGGGCGTGGGCGGCGCCGGCGGCCATCGCGGCTGCGAGGGCCAGGCTGAAGGTGACCCGGGTGGTAGCTTTCATGATGTCTCCGTGTTAAGGCAAGGAAGACAACATTACGACCTGGTCATTAATTGATCCAGTCAATTATTTCTATGAAATCGATAGTGTTTACTGTGATCTGGCGGGATTGCAACCGCTGTCATCGCTTTGTACAACGACTTTTGGTTGCGGCAACTTTGCAAGTTGACAATCCTGAACAGCTTGCTACACTGCATTGGTTGCGCTACCAAAAACTGGTACACGATGTTAAACGCGGTCGCGCGGCATTCGATGAACGTTTTGGAGGAGACAAACAATGAACAAGGTAATGCTGAACGGCGCCGTGCGCGCCCTGTTGCTGTCTGCCGCGTTGGGGGCTGGGTCGCTGGCGCAGGCCCAGGTCGTGACCATCAATCCCGCCACCACGTACCAGCAGATACGCGGCTTTGGCGGCTTCAACGGTCCCGACTGGATTGCCGATCTCACCCCGGCCCAGGTGGACACCGCCTTCGGTACCGGTAACGGCCAGATGGGCCTGTCGATGATGCGCATGCGCATCTCACCCGACAGCAACGCCTGGCGCAGCCAGGTACCGACCGCCGTGCTGGCCAAGGCCAAGGGCGTGACGCTGTTCGCCTCGCCGTGGTCGCCGCCGGCCAGCATGAAGACCAACAACAGCCTGATCCAGGGCAGCCTGAAACCGGCGTCCTACGGCGATTACGCTACCCACCTGCTGAACTTTGCATCCTTCATGCAGAACAACGGTGCGGCCCTGTACGGCATCTCGGTGCAGAACGAGCCCGACTTCGAGGCGCCGTACGAGGGATGCTCGTGGACGTCGTCCCAGTTCATCAGCTTCCTGTCCGGCCAGGGGTCGCGTTTCGGCGCACTGAAAGTGATCGCACCGGAGTCGCTGCGTTCGGACAAGGCGATTGCCACGCCCATCCTCAACGACAGCGGCGCCGCGCAGCATCTCGACGTGATCGGCGGTCACCTGTACGGCACCACGCCGTCGGAGTTCCCGCTGGCTGCCGCCAAGGGCAAGGAAGTGTGGATGACCGAGCACTACACCGACAACACGGACGCCAACAACTGGAGCGCCGCGCTGCCGGTGGCGCTGGAAATCCACAACAGCATGATCGCCAAGTACAACGCCTACATCTGGTGGTATATCCGGCGTTCGTACGGCCTGATGACGGAAGATGGCCTGTTGAGCAAGCGCGGCTACATCATGGCGCAGTACGCCAAGTATGTCCGTCCCGGCTACACCCGCATCGCTGCCACCGCCAACCCGTATTCGGACGTGTTCGTCACCGCGTACAAGAACAGCAGCGGCAAGATCGTGGTGGTGGCGATCAACAACGGCACCGCGCAGCGCCAGCTGCAGCTGACCTTCAGCAGCGGCGCGCCAGCGTCGCTGCAAAAGACCCGCACGTCGTCCAGCACCAACAATGAATACGGCGGCCAGTACGCGGTCAGCGGCGGCGTTGCCACCGCCTTCATCGACCCGGGCAGCGTCAGCACCTTCGTCAGCCCCTGACGCGCAGTCGTCAGCGCAGCGGATCGGCCGGCGCCGATCCGCTGCTTGCAGCCTGGCGGCTCCCTGCCGCCAGGCTGCGCACTTCTCCACTTCCTTCCCTGGCCGCTCCCGTCCCCGAGTGAGCCGATCCGCCGCCCGCCCGTTTTGCAGCTGTCGCGCGCCAGTCATTCCCTTCATCTAGTTTCACGTCGTAACGCTGCGGTCACAAAAATTCGCTACGCTGCGCGTGGGTTGTTGGTTGAAAGGAAATGCTCCGATCGCAACGACCTTGCTTGTTCATGTCAGTCATCTTACGAAACCCGTTTCAGGAAACCATCATGAAATCAATAAAGTACGTTGTGTTGTTGTGGATGGCCGCGTTGTGCGGTCTGGCTGGGGCGCAAAGCCTCAATACCCAGTTCCAGGGGTGGCTCGGAAAGAACCAGCACGGGTATTACCTCGACGGTTCGGAATGGCACTACTGCTTCAGCAACCAGGGCGGCAGCTGCGGCTCGGTCGGTTTGACGACCGGTCATTCCTCGTGCCACACGACCGGCTTCAATATCGGCGGCAAGTGGGCGATCCCGACCCGTATCGGCGGCATGGAGATCAATGCCTCGGCCAACCGTTCCTGGACCGCCTGCAACATCCGCAGCGAAACCATCACGTGCAGTCCCAACAAGGGTTACAAGGGCCGCGCCGTGATCAACTTCAGCGAACGCTACGGAAGACTGCGCGTGACCGGCGGCGACACCTACCTGACTATCGATAACGACTGCCCGGACAAATGGCGCGCCGACTGGCTGGGCGGGACCAGCTGGCGCTGCGTCTACGTGGGCGGCACCTACGATACCGACGGCTACCTGCCCGAGTGGCGCGGCAGCAGCTGCGACTACGAACGGATCTGATACCTGACCCGTATTCCGGACGGCCGCCGGGCCGTCCTGCCCAGACCACCATTTTTCCGGGGATTGCCATGCCTTCGAGATGTTCCTTTTCCTCCTCCACCCGCACGGCGGCCACCGTCGTCATCGGCGCCAGCGCCCTGCTTGCGGCCGCGGGCTATCTGGTGTTCGGCGGCCCGCATCAGGCCGCGCCGGCCGTTGCGACAGCCGCGTCAGCGCCAGTCGGCCCCGGTTCCGCCGTGCCGTCGGCGCCGGTGCAGGTGGCGCACGGCGCAACGGGCGCCATGCCGCTTGCGCGCACGGCGGGCATGCCGGTCGATGCGCCGGGCGCTGCCGCGGTCAAGCCGTTGACCGGGCAGCAAGCCAGCGACGGACTGCGCGCCTTTGTCGACAAGATCGTCAAGCGCGAGAACCTGTCGCGCGCGGAAACCGAGTTATTCCAGGCGCGCCTGCTGGCGTCGATCGAAAACGACCTCGACGTCGTCAAGGCCGTGCAGCAGTTTTATCACGACATGCCGGCCGACCAGGGCATGGAGCGCGACATGGTGCGCTCGCTGCTGGTTGCCACCCCGGCCGGTCGCAGCATCGTGTTACACGAGGCGAACGCGATCTGGGCCGACGGCGATCAAAGCAAGTTCGCCGAGATGTACGAAACCTACTTCAACCTGCCCGGCAAGGCGCCGCCGGAGGTGATCGTCCGCGCGCTGGCCGATGGCAGGGCAGGCGCCGGTGCCGACGAGCGAACCGCGGTGTCCCGGCTCAACTTCATCGGCACCCTGGCGGAACAGAAGAACGCCGATGTCGCCAACCTGCGCAGCGACGCCATCGCGCTGTTGAACCAGACGGCGCAAAGCCAGGGCAGCGATATGGTGCGCGCACTGGCGGTGCAGAAGCTCTACCGGCTCAATTCCCCGGCCGAGGCGTCGAATATCGCTGTCGCGCAGCTGGCGAAAGGGGCGTACAGCGACCTGGTGCGGGAAACCCTGAGCTCGGTGGACAGCGGCGACGTGGAACTGACGCCCAATCTGCGGGCGGCACTGGCAACCGCCGTCAAGCGCCCCGGCGCCTCGGCGGCCGAGCGCCAGCAGTTCAGCGAAGTGCTGGGCGGCTGATACCTGCGGCAGGCGCCCGGCCCGCTCAGGAAGCGTGCGCCGGCCCGCCATCCGCGTCCTGGCAGCCGAATGCCTGTTGCCGGGCGGCGCGCCGCTGCGCTTCGCTGAGCCGCGCGCCCAGCTCGGCCAGGCGCGTGCGATCGGCGATCGTACCTGCTGTTTGCAGGGGCAGGGCGAACAGGTAGGCGCGCTGCGGATCGGCGGGGCCGAACAGGCCGGAGGCGTAGGCGGCGCTCATGAAGCGCATCGCTTCCGCGCTGCCGGCGTGGGCGGCGTCCTGGCCGAACGCCTCGGCGTCGGCCAGCAGCGCGCGCGCGTAGGCTTTGCCATCGTCCGTTTCCTGCAGCCGGAACTCGTCGGCCACCGCCGGCGCCGCATCGAGGTACAGCAGCTTCGCCTCCAGCGACCCGAGCCGGGCGGCCTGCTGCAGCAGCTCCACCCGGTGGCGCCGCACCACGGTGGCCGGATCGAACACCGGGCAGTTCGCGGCCGGCGCGACCGCTACCGGCCCCGCATCGCGGTTCGGCACCGCGCTGCAATACGCGAGCATCTGGTAGAGCGCGATGCCGGCGCCCGGTTCGGTGCCTACGCGCGCTGCCAGGGCGCCCGGTGCGCTGTAGGCCAGCTGCGCCAGGGTGCGGTCCGGTGCGGTCGTCACAGGGCGCGCAGCGCTGCTGAACAAGGCAGGCGTGGCGCAGCCCGACACCGGCGCGGCGGATGCCCGTACCACCGGCGGCGCGGCGGCGGCCGGTGCCGGCTCGGCCTGCGGCGAGACCTCGGGCGTCCCTGGGCCGCGCAGCCAGGCGGACACGAGGACGGTCACGAGGGCTACCCCGATCAAGCCGGTTCGGCGGTTCATAGCGGTCTCCTTATCATGATCTGCGGGCGCAACGGCTGGTCAGTACCACGGCAAGGGTAACCGTATTTCCTGGTTTGTACCAGCGCCCGGCTGCGGCCGGCTGCGGGACGGGGGAGATGCTATATTGATGGTCAGCCGTTCGTCTTCGATCTGACTTTTTCGTGCCAGGAGCGCCATGTCCCGACCGCTGTCCGCCTTCACGTTCGCCCTCGTTCTCGTCCTGGGCGCCGGCAGCGCCCACGCCCGCGATTGCGCCACCGCCACCAGTACGCGCGACATGAACGCGTGCGCGGCGGGCACCCAGAAGGCGGCCGAAGACCGTCTCAATACCGAGTACCAGCGCGTGCGCGACACGCTCGACAGAGGGGCGATACGCACCCAGTTCGTAGCCGCCCAGCGGCTCTGGATCAAGTTCCGCGAGGCCGACTGCAAGACGGTGCTGGCCTTGTACGGCACCGGCAGCGCCCGCACCGTGATGTACCTGGGCTGCATGCAGGACCGGGCAGAGACGCGGACAAGGGAACTCGAGCGCTTCACGGGCCCCGGCTGACGGCCTGACTGCTGCAGGCGGATGTCCAGTTTTTCATACGCCTGGCGTGCGCACTTTACAGAGTTCCGCGCACGCTCGCCTTGGCGCGGGCCGACGCCACAAAAAATCCTTTGAATTTTCAATGACTTGCGATCGTCATCTCGGCGGATGATCGCTGGCATATCGATTGCTATTCCTCCATATCCGGGCGACGACCCGGGGCAAAACCTGGAGGAGCACATGAAGAAGAAACGCCCGTTAACGTTATACATCCTGATCGCAATGGTGCTTGGCATCGCCGTCGGCTACGGTTGCCATATGGTGTGCACCGACCGGCAGCTGAGCGCCCAGATCGCGTCGCACATCGCCATCATCACCGATGTCTTCCTGCGCCTGATCAAGATGGTGATCGCGCTGCTGGTATTTTCCACGCTGACGGTCGGCATCGCCCACCTCGGCGACGGCAAGGCCGCCAGCCGTATCGGCGTCAAGGCCATGGCCTGGTTCGTGGTGGCTTCGCTGCTGTCGCTGACGCTGGGCATGCTGCTGTCGAACCTGCTGCAACTGGGGACGCACCTGGGCCTGCCGCTGCCGCCGGCCGATGCCGCCACCGGCCTGAAGACCGCCGCGTTCACGCTCAAGGATTTCGTCAGCCACCTGGTACCACGCTCGCCGGTCGAGGCGATGGCCAATAACGAGATCCTGCAGGTGCTGGTGTTTTCGCTGTTCTTCGGCAGCGCGCTCGGAGCGCTGGGCGAATCGGCGACCAAGCTGACGGCGGCCATCGACCAGCTGGCGCAGGTCATGTTGCGCATTACCGGCACCATCATGAAGCTGGCGCCGCTGGCCGTGTTCGCAGCCATGGCGTCGGTGGTGACCACCAACGGCCTGGGCATCCTGCTGACCTTTGCCAAGTTCATGGGCGGATTCTATCTCGGCCTGTTCTGCCTGTGGGGAAGTGGCGGCGCTGCGCCACCGCATCGAGCATGGCGAAGGCATCGAGGCGACACTGCTCGGCGATTCGCCGGCCATGCGCGACCTGCGGCGCCTGATCCTGGACCTGGCCGACGAACCGGCCGACGTGCTGATCTACGGCGACACCGGCACCGGCAAGGAAATGGTGGCGCGCTGCCTGCACCAGTACAGCCGGCGCCGCGACCGGCATTTCGTCGCCCTCAATTGCGGCGCCATACCCGAGCACATCTTCGAGAGCGAAGTGTTCGGCCACGAGCCGGGGTCGTTTACAGGCGCGGCCAAACGGCAGATCGGCAAGATCGAACATGCGGACGGCGGCTCGCTGTTCCTCGACGAGATCGAGAGCCTGGCCCTGCCGCTGCAGGTCAAGCTGCTGCGCGTGCTGCAGGAGCGCTATGTCGAGCGGCTGGGATCGAATACGCCGGTGCCGGTCGATCTGCGCGTGATTGCGGCCGCCAAGGTCGACTTGAAGGAATGGTCGGACCAGCAGAAATTCCGCAGCGACCTGTATTACCGCCTGAACCTGATCGTGCTGACCTTGCCGCCGCTGCGCGAACGGCGCGAGGACATTCCGCTGCTGTTCGAGCATTTTCTGCTTGGCGCGGCAGCGCGCTACAAGCGCGCGGTGCCGCCGGTGCCGGGACCGCTGATGCAGGCGCTGATGGCGCACGACTGGCCCGGCAATGTGCGCGAACTGCGCAACATCGCCGAGCGTTACGCGCTGGGCCTGTCGAGCGGGGCGGACGGCCTGCTGTCGGCCCGGGCGCTCACGCCGGTGCCGCTGGCCGACCAGGTGGGCGGTTTCGAGCGCGCAGTGATCGAGCAGGAGCTGCGCAAGGCCGGCGGCAGCGTGACGGAAGTGAGCCTGGCGCTGGGCGTGCCGAAGCAGACGCTGTACTACAAGCTGCAGAAATACGGGCTCAATGCCGACGACTACAAGAGCTAGCCCCGTGGCGCAGCGCGCATTGTGCACAATTCGTCATCGTTTGCGGCGCGGCCGTGCAAGACGATGGGGCTGGCGGCGCGGTAAATTAGGCGCAGTATCGTGCACCAGGAGCCGCCATGTCCCCATCCGATCCGTTTCGCCACCGCCGCCTGCTGTTGAAGGGCACCGCCAGCCTGGGACTGGCCGGCTGGAGTGGCGCTACCTTTGCTGTCGGCGCCGGGGAGGGCGCAGCGCCGGCGCATGGCGAAGCCGAACATCACGCGCGCGAGCAGGCGCAGACGCCTGCCGCGGACGGTGACCGGGCCGGCATGCCCGGCACCGCGCGCGCCGTGCCGCTGGCGGCGGTACGGCTGCTGCCTTCGGTGTATGCGGACGCCGTGCGGTCCAACCAGGCCTACCTGCTGCGGCTGAGCGCCGACCGTTTCCTGCACAATTATCACAAGTTCGCCGGGTTGCCGGTGAAAGGCGCCATCTACGGCGGCTGGGAGTCGGACACCATTGCCGGCGAAGGCCTCGGCCATTACCTGTCGGCGCTGTCGCTGATGCATGCGCAGACCGGCGATACGGCGCTGGCGCCGCGCATCGCCTACATCGTGGCCGAACTGGCGCGCGTGCAGCAGGCGCAGGGCGACGGCTATGTCGGCGGCTTCATGCGCAAGCGCAAGGACGGCACGGTGGTCGATGGCAAGGAGATCTTCCCCGAAATCATGCGTGGCGAGATCCACTCGGCCGGCTTCGACCTCAATGGCTGCTGGGTGCCGCTGTATAACTGGCACAAGGTGTTTGCCGGCCTGTTCGACGCCCATGCCTATACCGGCAATACCGAGGCGCTGCAGGTGGCGACCGGTCTTGCCGGCTATATCGCCACCGTGTGCGCGGCGCTCGACGACGCCCAGTTGCAGCAGGTGCTCGCCTGCGAGCACGGCGGCATCAACGAAAGCTTCGCCGAACTGTATGCGCGCACCGGCGACCGCCGCTGGCTGGCGCTGGCGCACCGCCTGTACCACCGCAAGGTGCTGGACCCGCTGGCGCACGGGCGGGACGAGCTGGCCAACCTGCATGCCAACACCCAGATTCCCAAGCTGCTGGGCCTGGGCCGTCTGCACGAGGTGGACCCCAACCCCGGCTATGCGGAAACCACGCGCTTCTTCTGGCAGCGCGTGACCCGGCACCACAGTTACGTGATCGGCGGTCACGGCGACCGCGAATATTTTTCCGCGCCCGACACCATCGCCACCCACATCACCGAGCAGACCTGCGAGGCCTGCTGCAGCTACAATATGCTCAAGCTCACGCGCCAGCTCTACAGCTGGGCGCCGCACGCCGCCTACTTCGATTACTACGAGCGCACCCACCTCAATCACATCCTGGCGCACCAGAATCCGCGCACCGGCATGTTCACGTACATGACGCCGCTGATGTCGGGCGTGGCGCGCGAATTTTCCAGCGAAGACAACGATTTCTGGTGCTGCGTATTGTCCGGCATGGAGAGCCACGCCAAGCACGGCGATTCCATCTACTGGGAAAACGGCGACACCCTGTTCGTCAACCTGTACATCCCGTCCACAGTCGCCTGGCGCGAGGGGACTGCGGCGCTCGAGATGACCACGCGCTACCCGTACGAGGGCGAGATCGATATCGCGGTCAGGCGCGCCGACGCGCAGCACGCCACCACGCTGGCGCTGCGGCTGCCGGCATGGGCTGCGCACCACACGCTGCTGGTCAACGGCAAGCCATTCCGGGCCGCGCGCAGCCACGGCTATCTGCTGCTGCAGCGGCGCTGGCAGGCCGGCGACCAGGTCCGGTTGTCGCTGCCGCTGGCGCTGCGGCTCGAAGGTGCTGCCGGCAACGGGCAGGTGCAGGCGCTGCTGCGCGGGCCGATGGTGCTGGCGGCCGACCTGGGGCCGTCGGACCAGCCGTTCGACGGCCTGGCGCCGGCGCTGGTCGGCGCCGACATCCTCGGGACGTTCGTGGCGGTGGACCGGCGCCAGGCCACCTATCGCAGCGTGGGCAGCGGACGGCCCGGGGACATGACCTTCAAACCGTTCTTCTCGCAGTACGAGCGGCGCGCGGCCGTGTACTTCAATGCGTACACGGAAGCGCAATGGGCGCAGTCGGAAGCGGACTTCCGCAAGGAGGAGGCGCGGCTGAAGGCGCTGGCGGCGCGGTCGGTGGACGTGATGCACCTGGGCGAAATGCAGCCGGAACGCGACCACGACCTGCAATCGGAGATGTCATACCCGGTGTCGTACCGGGGCCGCATGGGACGCGATGCCCGTACCGGCGGTTTTTTCAGCTTCCGTCTCAAGTGCGGCGACGGCCCGCTGGTGCTGCAGGCAAGCTACTGGGGCGAGGAGCGCAACCGCGACTTTTACATCCTGGTGGACGGCCAGCGCGTGGCCCGCGTCAAGCTCGACGCCAGCCATCCCGGCACGTTTTTCGACGCGAACTACCCGGTGCCGGTTGCGCTCACGCAGGGCAAGCAGGCAATCGTGGTGCGCTTCGAACCGGAACCGGGCCACACGGCCGGCCCGGTATTCGGCGTGCGCCTGTACCGGGTGGCCTGAGCGCCGGCCGGATCAGGCGTCCTGGCACTCGCTGTGCATCGGCTGCAGGTCTGCCGCGATGATGGCGGCCTGCTCCGGGTACAGCGGGCGCAGCGCCTCGACCAGCATGTGCGGCGTCGATGGCGACGAGAACACCAGCACATCGCCGGGCTGGGACTTGGCGATCGCCACCGCCAGCGCGCGGTGGACATCGTCGATCTGCACGGCCGTGCCGTCGCGGCGCAGCTGCTGGCGGATGCCTTCCACGATCAGGGCGCCGGTTGCGCCGTCGGCGCGGCCGCGCGGATTGGACTGATAGACGATCAACTCGTTGAAGTCGATGGCGCAGCTGCGGCCCACGTCGCGCAGGTCGGCGTCGCGCCGGTCGCCGGGCGCGGTCACCACGCCGATCACCTTGCCGCTGGTGGTGGCGCCCACCAGCGAGCGCGCCATCTTGCCCAGCGCCCGGTAGGCGGCAGGGTTGTGGGCGTAATCGACCACCACCGTGGCCTGGCCGAGGCTGTAGATATTCGAGCGCAACGGATTGTTGTGGCTGTCCGACACGAAGCTGGCCAGCGCCGTGGTGATCTGGGCCAGCTGGAAACCGCTGGCCATCAGCGCGGCGGTGGCCGCCAGCGCATTGGCGACGTTGAACATGGCATGGCCCTGCACCGACATCGGCACGGCGGCTGCGTCGATCACGGCATGCCGGTAGGCGCCGTCGGACACCGTCATCACGCCGTCCTGCAGCCAGGCCGCACGGCCGCCGTGTTCGAGGTGGGCCAGCAGCACCGGGTGCTCGGGATCGAGCGAGAAATACAGCACCTCCACGCCGTCCTCGACCTGCGACGCCATGCGCACGCAGTAGGGGTCTTCGGCATTAAGGACCACCGCGCGGCTGGCGGTGCGCGCCACCACCGCCTTGACTTCCGCCAGGTCGGCCAGCGTTTCCACGCCGTCCATGCCGAGGTGGTCGGCGCTGACGTTGAGCACCACGCCCACGTCGCAGCGGTCGAATGCCAGGCCGCGCTTGAGGATGCCGCCGCGCGCCGTTTCCAGCACCGCGAAATCGACTTCGGTCGACGTCAGCACCTTGCGCGCCGACCAGTAGCCGGAGCAGTCGCCCTGGTCGATCCGTGTGCCGTTGATGAACACCCCCTCGGTGGTGGTCACGCCGGTCCCCAGTTTGGCCACGCGGCCGGCATGGCCGAGCAGCAGGGCGGTGGTGGTCTTGCCGTTGGTGCCGGTGACGGCGATGACCGGAATGCGGCCGTTGTCCTTGCCGAACATGGCTTCCACGATGGCGTCGCCGGCGTCGCGCGGCTGGCCGCTGCTCGGGTACTGGTGCATGCGGATGCCCGGCGCGGCATTGACCTCGATGATGCCGCCATCCTGCTCGTCGAGCGGCACGCCGATGTCGCGGCAGATGATGTCGATGCCGGCCACGTCGAGACCGATGGTGCGGGCGGCGCGGATGCAGATGTCGCGCGTGAGCGGGTGCAGCAGGTCGGTCGCGTCTTCGGCCGTGCCGCCGGTGGACAGGTTGGCGTTGCCGCGCAGGGCCACCACCACACCGGCCGGCGGCACGCTGTCGAAGCTGTAGCCCTGCTTGCGCACCAGGTCTTCCGCAATCTGGTCGAGGCGCATCTTGGTCAGGATGTTGGTGTGGCCGTCGCCGCGCGCGGGGTCGAGGTTTTCATGGGCCACCAGTTCGGCAATGGTGCGCACGCCGTCGCCGGTCACTTCCGGCGGGCGGCGGCGCGACGCGGCCGCCACCTGGTTGCCCGTGACCAGCACGCGATAATCATGGCCCTCGAGATACTGTTCCACGATCACGCGGCGGCTGTAGCCGCGCGCATGCTCGAAGGCTGTCTCGATCTGTTCCGGCGTGATGCAGACGGTGGTGACGCCCTTGCCCTGGTTGGCGTCGAGCGGCTTGATGGTGACCGGTACGCCGATGCGGCGCGCTGCGCGCAGGGCCTGTTCGACATCGGTGACCAGGCGTCCGCGCGGCACCGGCACGCCGGCGCCGGCCAGCAGGGTCTTGGTCAACTGCTTGTCGCTAGCGATGTTGGCGGCGACCAGCGAGGTGTTGCCGGTGACGGTAGCCTGCAACCTCTTCTGGCGCGCGCCCCAGCCCAGCTGGAACAGGTTGGCTTCTTCGGTCAGGCGCAGGCTGGGAATGCCGCGCCGGGTAGCCGCGTCGATCACGGCCCCCGTGCTGGTGCCGATGGCGCGCCGCTCCGCGTGCTCGCGCAGGTCGTCGAGCGGGTCGTCGAACGCGAACGGCTGCTCGGGCGTCAGTGCCACGTGCGATACCAGCGCCATGGCCAGCGCAAACGCTTCCTGCGCCACCTGCTCGAACTGGTAGCCGCAGATCACGCGGTAGCGGCCCGGCTGGCCTTCGATCGGCGTCGAACGGCCGAAACCGACCGGTGCCCCGGCCAGCGTTTGCAGTTCCAGTGCCACGTGTTCGACCACGCGCGCCATATAGGTGCCCTGCTGCAGGCGCTGCACGAAACCGCCCGGCTTGCCGGGCGGGGAGTAGTGCTGCGCCAGGCTGGGCATCAGGGCCAGCAGCGCATCATTGAAATGGGGCAGGGCGCTGGTGCTGACGCCCTGCAGTTCCGCCAGGTCGATCACGGTGAGCAGGCACGGCGCGCTGCTGTACAGATTCGGGCCGCGCAGCACGCGTTGTTCGATGAGGTTCACGACAGGGTGTTCCTTTGCGTGATGACGTGCATAAAGTGCTGGAGCGGGGCCGGAGCTTCGCTGGTTTTGTAGCGCGAGCCCGAGGGCAGCAGGTGCAGCCGGACGTCGATCAGTTCAGGACAGCCGTGTTGCGGCAGGTCCGCAATATTGGTGATGGTGTCGCGGCCATCGACGATGGTGACCGCGCCGTCGCCGATCACTTCGATGCTGGAGCCCGGCGTGACGATCAGCGCCGTGTCTTCATCGATGCCCACGCCCAGCAGGTGCGGGTTGGCGGCGATCACCGTCAACAGCCGCGACAGGCGGTGGCGCTGCGAGAAGTGCTGGTCGATCACCACGCGGTTGACCAGGCCCAGGCCTGCGCCCAGGTGGACCGCGCCCTTCTCGGGGTGGAGGTTGGTCTTGCCGTCGGCCAGCATGTGCGCCGACATGGCGGAAGCGCCGGCGCTGGTGCCGGCGATGACGGCGCCGCGTTCGATCAGCGCGCGGTGCATGGCGTGGTCGGCCAGCGTGCCGCCGATGATGGCCAGCAGGCGTTTCTGGTCGCCGCCGGTCATGAAGATGCCGTCGGCCTGCTCGATTTCCGCCACCAGGTCCGGGTTGTTGGCGTCGGCGCGGGTATCGAGGTGCAGGTGGGTGCGGGCGTCCACGCCCAGGTCGCCGAAGGCGGCATCGTACATTTCCCACACCTTGTCCGGCACGCGGCTGGCGGTGGTGATGACGACGAAGCGGCGCTCAGCGCCGCCTGCCATCTCGACGAAGCGGGTCAGGACGTTCTTGTCATCGGTGCGGTCTTCGCCGCCGCCGATGATGATCAGGTGGCCGGTCCCCATGATCACGCCAGCAGCTGGCGGAAGATGCGGGTGGCCATCAGTCCGGCCGCGCTGTGGTGGCGCGCGGGCGACATCAGGTCGATCAGCATGGTCATGGCCGCCGGCTTGCTGCCGGCCGCCGCCAGGCGCTGTTCGAGCCGGCGCAGCTCGGAGCCGCCGTCGCCGGCGTCGAGGTCCGCCTCGCGCGCCGGGTGGTGGCGGATCACGCCGCGCGGCTTGCCCGCGTTGGGTCGGGTGGCGGCGCCATCGCCCAGTGTTTCCAGCGCGCGCTGGCGGGCGCGGAAGCTGATCACGCGCGCGCCGGTGGCTGCCGGCGCGCCGGAATTGGCCGTGCGCGGCGTGGCGATCCAGTCGCGCAGGATCTGCTGCTCGTAGCTGCTGAAGACGCCGAACATTTCGGCACGCTCGCTCTGGATCAGTTTCCAGAAGCGGCTGTTCTCGGCCGGTTCGCCGCGCTTGATCCAGCCGGCGTTTTCCAGTTCCAGCAGCATGTGCGGGATTTGCGCCGGTTCCGCCAGCCAGTCGTTGATGCTGCGCCCGGCCACGCGGCAGTAATCGGAGTGCATGTTCTGGCCCACCACGCTTTTTGCCTGCATGATCTGCACCAGTTCCGCCTCGAGGTCGAATTCGCCGATGACCGACGTGGTGCACGCCCCGAGGTCGTTCAGGCGATAGCCGTCGAGCATGCGGCGGTAGAATTCGGCCGGGTCGGCCGCATTGGCCATCAGCTGCTGGACGCCCTGCAGCGCCTTGTGGGCGTGGCCGGTGCCGGCATTGTCCACCGTGATGTGCAGCGTGAAGTAGTACGGGTCGATGCCCAGCTCGTTGAGCTCGTACGAGGTGATCAGCAAATGCAGCGGCAGCTGCTCGTAACCGAGGTTGTAGCCGACGATCTCCGGCAGGTAGTGGGTGGCGTCCGACGCCAGCGCCAGCTGGATCGCGCCCTGCACGAACTTGTCGTCGTCGAGTCCCTGCCAGTGGTCGCATTCGAGGCCGGCCAGCAGCTTCTTGTAGAGCACCACGTGGTTCTTTTCGGCGATGCCGTCGCCGAGTTCTTCGAGGTAGGTCTGGATCAGCGGCCGGAAGTCCGGGTCTTCCCAGCGCTCGAGCAGGGCAAACAGCCAGGCGCCGTCCACCAGCTTGGTGGGCGCCACGGCCTTGATGAAATACAGCGCATGCGACCTGCTGGCGAAATAGCGGCGCGGGGCGCCGGCCCGGCGATCGTCCAGGTAGGCGCGGTATTGCTGGCCCACGGCCACGCTGCGCTCGCGCATCCAGTCGCCGAGCTGCGCCAGTGCGGACGGCACATCGTCCCGCAGGGCGCGCGCTGCCTGCAGCTGGCGCTCGAGATAGGCGCGCGCGGTGTCGCGGTGTTCGGCCAGCGCGCCATGTTCGAGCATGAAATAAAGTTCTTTCGAGGAGGGCGTGGCGGCGGCCCGCGGCGCAGGCGTCAGCATCGGCGCGTAGGAGGTTTGCATGGTAGGCCCGGAAACTAGTTTATTTAATGCATTATCCGGGCAAGCCGACATGCCCGATAGCGGTAGTTCCCCTGAGGCTGTGTAAGAGGATGATTACACGGCTTGCCCCAGGGTATTGATGCTCACTTCGATGCTTACTTTTTGCTGGGCACCGGCGTGACGTTCTGGGCGTCCGGCACCGGTTTCTTGGCCTGCACATTGCGCGCGGCGGAAGGCGATTGCGCCAGGTTGCGCGTGCGCGTGGCGTCGGCCAGCGCGGCAGCGCAATTGACCGGTTCCACCTTGCTGACGTTAATCAGCGGCAGCAGCGCGGCCAGCGGATTGACCACCGACGCCAGCGCCACGGCGGCGCCGCCCTTCAGGGCCAGCGGTCCGGCGTGCGGCCCCACCTTCGGATTGGTGAACGTGCCCTTGGCGTACAGCGGCGTGCGCAGTGTGATGATGCGCGCGCCCTTGGTCTGCGGCGTGACGTCGAGATCGAGCTGCTCGCTGGCGAGATTGACCGAACCCATGACATTGATCACCGCTTCGTCGGTATCGACCACGAAGCGGCGGATCTGCGCATTGCCGCGTTCGACCACGAAGTCGCCGGCGCCGCAGTTGAGCTGCACCTGCTTGTCGCCGAACAGCTTGACGAACACCAGGTTGGCCACGTTCAGGCCGGCCGCTTCGAGGATGAATTTGCTGACCGTGCCTTCGCTGACGGTGGCGCCCAGTTCGCCGTTGGACGTGGCCAGCATGGTCGAGACCGAATTGCCCTTGCCCAGCAGCGCGGCGTCGGCATTGACTTCGCCCACGCTGGCCTGCATCGATTCGAGCTTGGGGAACAGCTGGCGGATCTTCAGGTGGCGCGCGGCCAGGCGCATCTGGGCGTCAATGTTCTTCTCGCGGCCGTCGAGGCGGATGTGCGACGTGATCTGGCCGCCGGCCATGCTGAAGTTCAGCGGAATCAGGGTCAGCACCTTGTCCTGCATCTTGATGTGGGTACTGACATCGTTGATCGGAATATCGTGCGTGCGCACCAGCTTCTTGCCGGTGAACTTGACGTCGGCGTCGAGCGCGTCCCACTTCTCGGTATTGAACTGCTCGACCGGCAGCGCCTTGTCTTTCGGCTGGACGTTCTTGCGCCCGCGCGCAGCCTTGTCTTCGGCACTGTCGGCGCCGATCGTCGGTCCCAGGTCTTCCAGGCGCAGCTGGCGCGATTCGACGGCACCGGTCAGCAGCGGACGGGTGTTGCGGGGCGTGTATTCGAGCGTGCCTTGCAGGTCGCTGCCGCCCACGGTGCCGGTAAATTCGCGGTAGGACCAGCGCCAGCCGGCGTCCGGCTTGTCGCCCGCGCGCTTGCCCACCAGGCGGCCCTTGGTGGCGTAAGGCGGGGTTTCGGGCAGCAGCACGCCGGTCAGCGGATACAGGTCGGCCATGGTGGCGCCGGCCAGCGACATCTTGAGGTCGATGCCGGCCAGCGCGCGCGGGTCGGTCAGCACGCCTTCGAGCGACAGCTTGTTCTTGCCGGCAGTGGCGTTGGCCTGTACCGGGAAGTTGATGTGTTCATTTTCGAGTGACAGCACGTTGCCGAGCTTGCCGCCGCCGACGATCTTGGCATCGCGGTAGCTGCCGCCGACCACGAAGCGCAGGCCGTAGGGACCGGCTTCCGGTCCGCTGATGGTCTCGGCCTTGGCATCGAGATCGAGCTTGATGCCGCCATCGACATAGCGCACCGTGCCTTCGTTGAGCTGTACGCGGTCGATGTTGACGTCCCACTGCGACGGGCCGTTATCCTTGAAGGTCCAGGTGTTGCTGCCATCGGCGCGGCGCTCGGCCGCCACCGCCAGCTGTTCCACCGCCAGGTCGGTGATGTGCGCCTCCTTGTGCAGCAGCGGCAGCAGGTGGATGCCGGCCGAGATGCGGCCTACGCGCACCAGCTGCGGCCCGGTCTTGGTCCACCCGGGATTGGCGATGTGAACATCGGCCGCGTCGATCTGCGGGCGCGGCACGTAGTGGCGCCAGCCCGTTTCGTTCGGCTCGCGCCACTTGAAATGCACGCCGAGATTGCCGTCGATGGCGAACTCGCGTCCTATGCTTTCCGACACCTTGCTGTTGATGTAGGGCTTGGCGCGGTTCCAGTCGAAGGTCAGGATGAACACGACGATCGCCACCAGCAGCAGCACGAGGAAGCCGAGGATCGCCAGGAAGATATTGAGTGGGCGTGATTTTGTCATGACACCATGGTAGGCCCGGGCACGGCCGGCCTATGTGCGCTCCACCACATACGCGCAAGGTTGCTTGCCTCATGGCTAACATTCTGGCGACGCCGGGCGTCACGCGTGGGCCAGCAGGTGGGCGCGCAGCAGTTCGCGCTCGACCGGTTCGGGCGTGCCCACGTAGCGCAGCCTGTTGCCGACCTGCGCGGCCACCGGCAGGCCATCGCGCAGCACGATGCGGTTGCCGGCCAGCGCCGGTACCTTGTCGCCCGGGAGGACGGTGCCGCACAAATTCAGCGGATCGATGCCCGAGATGCAGACCAGCTGTCCGTCGGGCGGCCGCCGGCGCGTCTCGCGCAGCAGCGGGATCGCTTCCGGCAGGGCGAACTGTTCGCCGGACAGCCCGGCCACGAAGCGGCCGCCGCGGATGTCGCCGCGCGCCTCGAGCCGGTGGTACACGGGCAGCAGGTCGCGCCAGGCCGGCATCCACGCCGCCTCGCGCTCGAGCAGGCGCCAGCACATCACGCCGTAGCGCCGCAGCAGCGTCATGGCGACGTGCTCGAGCGCGGCCGGATCGGTGCGCGCGCGCTGCGCCGGCGCCGGCTTCCTGGCTGCGCTGGCCGGATTCTGCTGACCGGCAACCGCGGCCGCCACGATCTCGCTCGGCAGCTCGATCACGTTGACGCCGCCCGCGTGGCCTAGTGCGCGCCGCACCAGCGCCCAGCGGCCGGCTTCTTCCATTGCCGGGCCGGCGCCCACCAGGCCGCGCCGGCGGCGCCGGTCCAGCGTGTTGCGCTTCGACGCCGGCGCCAGCATGGCGCGCAGGCCGGCATAGCTGTCGGCATTGACCAGCCCCGTGGCCACCAGTTCGCCGAGCGCGGTTTCCAGTTCCGCGCCCAGCAGGCGGGCCTCGCGCGCCAGTTCGTCGAAAAACATCGCGCCTTCGCTGCGCAACGCCGCCAGCACCCGCGCCGCCCGCGACGAGACCGTGATGTCGCCGGCGGCAGGCGGCAGCGCGTGCCACAACGGCAGCTGACGCCGCGGCAGCAGCACCAGCGGCGTGCCGCGCACCGGACCGCGCGCGGGGCCACGCAGCTGGGCATCGCCCTGGGCCCGTCCGGCGCCGGCCGGCGCGCCGATGCGGGCCCAGACGACCTTGCCGGTGCGGCACAGGTCGTCGAGCCAGGCGGCCTCGTAGTCGTCCACGCGCTGGGCCAGTACATCGCTCTCCCAGCCGCCGGCAGCCGCCTCGTAGCCTTCGAGCTGCGCCAGGCTTTGCGCCAGCCCGTCCTGGCCGGTCAGCCGGGTACCGGCGGAGACGTGCTGCCAGTCGAGCAGGAAGCGCATGAAGTCCTGGCGCTCCACCGGTTCGATTTCGCGCCGCAGCCGGTTGATCGTGTAGCGGTGGATGCGCGCCAGCAGGTGGCGCTCCACCCACTGTTCGTGGTCCACGCCCGGTGTAAAGCGGCCGCGCATCACGTAGCCCTCGGTTTCCAGCCGCACCAGCGCAATGCCGACCGCCGCAGGATCGAGTCCCAGCGGCGTGGCGATCGCGGCCACCGCCTGCGGACCGAAGCCGGACAGCCGCGCGCGCAGCAGCTCCACCAGGGCGCCGTCATCGGTCCATGCCTCGTCATCGGCGTATCCGGGAGGCGTCAGCGCCGGCGTGGCCGATGCGGCCGGAAACGCTGCGCGCAGGCACGCCAGCCGCTCCAGCGCCACCCACAGCATGGTGTCGCCGTCGGCCAGCAGCGTGGCGCGTCCGCTGGCGGCCAGCGCCTGCAGCCATTCCGGCCAGCCGGCATGCGCACGCGCCTCGGCGTCGGTGACGGCGGCCAGCGCCACCAGCGCCTCGTGCATTTCGTCGCTGTTGCGCACATCGGGCCAGGCCTCGCGCGCGACCGCCTCGATGGCGCCGGCGTCGAGCGCGCCGAGGTCGTCGGTCGATGCCGGATCGGTCCAGCGCCGGTTGAGCACTGCCTGGGTGCGGCGCTCTTCGAGCGGCGCGTCGTCGAGAAACGCGTACGGACGGGCGTTGAGGATCTCCATCGCCAGCGGCGACGGCGCGGCCAGGTCGCGCGCCAGCAGGCGTACCTCGCCTGCCTCCATGCGCCGCAACAAGGCCAGCCAGCCGTCGCTGTCCATGGCCTCGTGCAGGCAATCGTCGAGGGTCTGGTCCACCAGCGGATGGCTGGGCAGTTCGCGCTCGCCGACGATGTTTTCCAGGCACGCGGCCTGGTCGGGGAACACGGCGGCCAGCAGGTCGTCGCTCTTCATCCGCTGCAGCTGCGGCGCCACCTTGCGCCCGCCCGCGTAGCGCGGCAGGGCCAGCGCGGTGGTGGCGTTCCAGCGCCAGCGCACGTTGAACAGCGGCGCATCGAGCAGCGCCTGTACCAGGACCTGCTCGGCCGTGGCGGAGCGCAGGTAGCGCCATACCTCGTCCAGTGCAAAGCTGTGGCTCTCGGACAGCGACAGCACGATGGCGTCCTCGGTGGCGGCAGCCTGCAATTCGAAATTGAAATTGCGGCAGAAGCGCTTGCGCAGCGCCAGGCCCCAGGCGCGGTTGATGCGGCTGCCATAGGGGGCGTGCAGCACCAGCTGCATGCCGCCCGACTCGTCGAAGAAGCGCTCCATCACCAGTGTGTCGTGGGTGGGCAGGGCGCCCAGCGCAGCCCGTGCGCGCGCCAGGTAATCGACCAGCTGGCGGGCGGCGGCGTCGTGCAGGCCCAGTTGATCGTGCAGCCAGTCCATGGCGCGCTGCCTGGCCGCTTCTGCCGCTTCTGCCGCTTCTGCCGTTTCTGCCGTTTCTCCCGCTTCCCTAGCTGCCGTCGCTGCCGCCGTTGCAGTTGCCTTCACTGCTGCCGGTGCCGCCACCGCGGTTTCCTTCACTGCTGCCGTCGCCTTTGCCGCCGTGATCGCCACCGTTGCCGTCGCCGGCGTCAACGCCGCCGTTGTCGGGGCTTTGGCCGACTTTCTGGTGCCCTTCCGCGCGGGCGCACCGGGTGGCTCGGCATCGCCGGCGAGCAGGCGGTCGATCTCGCCGCGCAGGCGCGCCACGCCGAACGACAGCTCGTCGCTGCGGCCCGGCGCCTCGCCCATCCAGAACGGGATGTTGGGCGCGGCGCCATGCGCGTCCTCGACCCGCACCTTGCCGGCGTCGATGCGCTGGATGCGGTAAGAGGTATTCCCCAGCTGGAACACGTCGCCGGCCAGGCTTTCGACCGCGAAGTCCTCGTGCACGGTGCCGATGGCCAGGCCTTGCGGCTCCAGCAGCACCGTGTAATCCGCGTTGTCGGGAATGGTGCCGCCCGAGGTCACGGCCGTGAGCCGCCCGCCGCGCCGTCCGCGCACGGTGCCGCTCACGGTGTCGCGGTGCAGGTAGGCGCCGCGCATGCCCTGGCGCGTGGCGTAGCCGGTCGCCAGCATGCGCAGCACGGCGTCGTAGCGCTCGCGCGCCAGGTCGGCATAGGGCCAGGCCTTGCGCACCAGGTCGAACAGCAGATCCTCGTGCCACTCGCGGCTGGCCACCTCGGCCACGATGTGCTGGGCCAGCACGTCGAGCGGTGCGACGGGCACGTGCAGCACATCGAGTTCGTCGCGGCGGACGCAGTCGAGCAGCGCCGCGCATTCCACCAGGTCGTCGCGCGAGGTGGGAAACAGCCGACCTTTCGGCAGGCCGCCCACGTGGTGGCCGGAGCGGCCCACGCGCTGCAGAAACGCGGCGATGCTGCGCGGAGAACCGATCTGGCAGACCAGGTCGACGTCGCCGATGTCGATCCCCAGTTCCAGCGAGGCCGTGGCCACCAGCACCCGCAGCGCGCCGTGCTTGAGGCGCTGTTCGGCATCGAGCCGGTATTCCTTCGACAGGCTGCCGTGGTGCGCGGCCACGTGCTCGCCACCAAGGCGGTCGGCCAGGTGGCGCGCCATGCGCTCGGCCATGCGCCGGGTATTGACGAATACCAGCGTGGTGCGGTGCAGGACCGTCAGTTCGGCCAGCCTGTCGTATACGCGTTCCCACACGTCGTTGGACATTACCGCTTCCAGCGGCGCCGGCGGCAGTTCCAGCCCGAGGTCGCGCGCGCGTACGTGGCCTACGTCCACCACCGCGCACTGCCTGCCCGTGCCGGCCAGGAAATGCGCCACCGTGGACAGCGGCTTCTGCGTGGCGGACAGGCCGACGCGCACCGGCGGGGCGGCGCACAGGGCGTCGAGCCGCTCCAGGCTCAGCGCCAGGTGGCTGCCACGCTTGCTGCCGGCCACCGCGTGGATCTCATCGACGATCACGGTGCGCACGCCGGCCAGCATGGCGCGCCCGCTGTCGGAGCCGAGCAGCACGTACAGCGATTCCGGCGTGGAGACCAGGATGTGCGGCGCGCGCCGGCGCATCGCGCTGCGCTCTGCCTGCGGCGTGTCGCCGGTGCGCACGGCGCTGCGGATGCCGTGCGGCGGCAGCCCCATGGCCTGCAGCCGGGCGCCGATGCCGTCCAGCGGCGCCTGCAGATTGACCCGGATATCGTTCGACAGCGCTTTCAACGGCGATACATACAGGACCCGCGTGGCGTCGGGCAGCGGACCGGCGGCGCTCTCGCGTACCAGTGCGTCGATCGCCGCCAGGAAGGCGGTGAGGGTTTTGCCCGACCCGGTGGGGGCGGCGATCAGCGTGGGGCTGCCCGCGTGGATCAGCGGCCAGGCGCGCCGCTGCGCTTCGGTGGCGGCGGCAAAGGTGGCGTCGAACCACGCGGCGACGGCGGGGTGGAAGGCATGCCGCTCGGGAGGGTCAGCTTGGATCATGCAGCGTAGATGGTGACAGTATCGGTGAATGCAACAGCGCTACCGAAGGTTAAAATAAATGATAGGCTTTTAAACATTGCGCGTGCCGCATCCCGTTGTGTTTCGATTGTAGTTCATGCGTTCACCTGAGGCCTGTACCGATGAATTTCCCGGATGTTCCGACCCCTGCCGCGCCCGACTTCCTGACTGCGCCGGGCGCGCTGAGCGCGCAAATCCTGGCCCACGACTGGTCGCACACGCCGCTCGGCCCGATCGCGCAGTGGCCGCAAAGCCTGAAAACCGTGGTCAGCCTGATGCTCAGCTCCCGCCAGCCGATGTGGGTGGGGTGGGGGCCGCAGGCGACGTTTTTATACAATGACGCCTACATCGAAGTGCTCAGCATGGCCAAGCATCCGTGGGCGCTGGGCCGGCCGGCGGCCGAAGTCTGGGCCGAGATCTGGGACATCTGCGGGCCGCTGGCGGACCGCGTGTTCCGCCACGGCGAGGCCACGCTGGCCAACGACGTGCGCCTGTTCATGAGCCGCGGCGACTTTCTCGAAGAAGTGTTTTACTCGTTTTCTTATAGCCCGGTGCGCGACGAATCGGGGCGGGTGGCGGGCCTGTTCTGTCCCAACCTCGATGTCACGGCCCGCCACCTGAACGCGCGCGGGCTGCTCACGCTCTCCGACCTTGGCGCCCGCACCCGCGACGACAAGACCATCGACGAGGCCTGCGGCAATATCATGGCCAGCGTGGCCGGCAACCCCGACGACCTGCCGTTCGCGCTGCTCTACCTGGCGCGCGGCGAGACCGATTCCGCCGCTGCCTCCGCGCTGTCGCCGGTGCTGGTGCGCACCACCCACGACGGCATCGATCCCGGGCTGTTCGACGTGGACAAGGTGCTGCGTTCGGGCCAGGCAGTGGACGTGGACTACGCCGGCGATCCGCGTGCCGTCTGCCTGCCCGATGGCCTGGCCGGACAGCCGCTGCGGCGCGCGCTGATGCTGCCGCTGATGGGCGCCGGCCAGCAGGTGGTGGGCGTGCTGGTGCTGGGGGTGAGCGCGGCGCGCCGGCTCGATGCCGACTACCGGCGCTTCCTGGGACTGGTCGCGATCCAGGCCGCCAACGCCATCGAGCATGCACGGGTGGCCGAGGACGAGCGGCTGCGCGCCGAAATGCTGGCCGAACTCGATCGGGCCAAGACCCAGTTCTTCAGCAATGTCAGCCACGAGTTCCGCACCCCGCTGACGCTGATGCTGGGACCGATGGAGGATGCGCTGGGCGACACGGCGCAGCCGCTGCCGCCGCAGCAGCGCGCCCGCATCGAGCTCATTCAGCGCAACGGCCTGCGCCTGCAAAAGCTGGTCAATACACTGCTCGAATTTTCGCGCGTGCAGGCCGGCCGCGCGCAGGCACAGTTCGCGCCGGTGGACCTGGCCGCGCTGACCACGGACCTGGCCAGCAGTTTCCGGTCCGCCGTCGAAGGCGCCGGCATGGCGCTGGTGGTCGATTGTCCGCCGCTGCCCGGCCCCGTGTACGTGGATCCGGCGCTGTGGGAGAAGATCGTCCTGAACCTGCTGTCGAACGCGTTCAAGTTTACGTTCGAGGGGCAGATCGCGATCGGACTGCACGCGCTGGGCGACCAGGTTGCGCTGACCGTAGCCGACACCGGCATCGGCATCGCGCCCGACCAGTTGCCGCGCCTGTTCGAGCGTTTTCACCGGGTCGAAGGCGCGCGCTCGCGCACCCACGAAGGCTCGGGCATCGGCCTGGCGCTGGTGCACGACCTGGTGGCGCTGCACGGCGCACGGATCGAGGTGGAAAGCGTCGTCGGCCAGGGCACGGTGTTCCGCGTGACCCTGCAGAACGGCAGCGCCCATCTCGATCCGGCGCACGTGGTCGAGGCGCCGTCCGCGCCGCACCGGCCCACGGCGGTCAGATCGTACGTGGCCGAAGCCGAGGGCTGGGTGCAGCGCGCCACCCCGGTGCTTCCAGACCCGCCGCAGATGGTGTCCACGCGCAGCGGCCGGCTGCTGATCGCCGACGACAATGCCGACATGCGCGACTACCTGCACCGGCTGCTGTCCGGCCACTGGCAGGTGGACGTGTGCAGCAACGGCGTGGAAGCGCTGGCCGCCGTTGCCCGCCGGCCGCCCGATGTCATCCTGTCCGACGTGATGATGCCGGAGCTCGACGGCTTCGGCCTGCTGGCGGCACTGCGGGCCGACCCGGCCACGCGCGACATTGCCTTCATGTTGCTGTCGGCGCGCGCCGGCGAAGAGGCGCGCCTGGAAGGCCTGCAGGCCGGCGCCGACGACTATCTGGTCAAGCCGTTCTCCGGGCACGAACTGGTCACCCGACTGGACCTGCTGCGCGAGCGGCAGCGTGCGCGCGAGATGGACGCAGCGGTGGCGCGTCGCACCCAGAGCATCTTCAGCCAGGCGCCGGTCGCCATTGCGATCGTGCGCGGACCACGCCATGTGTTCGAGCAGGCCAATGCCTGCTACCGCCAGCTGGTGGGGCCGCGCGCGCTCGACGGCGTGGCGATGCGTGACGCGTTTCCCGAACTGGAAGGCCAGGGCATCTTCGAATTGCTCGACCAGGTCGCGCGGACGGGCGAACCTTACGTGGGCCAGGCGCTGCCGGTGCTGCTGCGCACCGGTCCCGATCAGCGCCTGGTCGAGCGCAGCTTCGATTTCATCTACCAGCCGCTGCGCGGCGACGATGGATTGCCGGCCGGGATAGTGATGGTGACATTCGAGGTCACCGAGCTGGCCAGCGCCCGCCGCGAGGCGGAAGCCGCCAATCGCGCCAAGGATGACTTCCTGGCCATGCTGGGCCACGAGCTGCGCAATCCGCTCGCGCCCATCGTCGCGGCGCTGCAATTAATGCGCCTGCGCGGCGGCGACCACGCAGTCAAGGAGCGCGAAGTGATCGAACGCCAGACCAGCCACCTGGTGGCGCTGGTGGATGACCTGCTCGACGTCTCGCGCGTGGCGGAAGGCAAGATCGAGCTGCGGCGTGCACCGGTGGAAATCGCCGACGTGGTGGCGCGCGCGATCGAGACGGCCAGTCCGCTGATCGAACAGAAGCGCCATGTGCTGGAAGTGGACGTGCCGGCCGCGGGCCTGCTGGCGCTGGTCGATCCTGGCCGCTGCGTGCAGGTGGTGGCCAACCTGCTGACCAACGCCGCCAAGTATACCGAACCCGGCGGCGTGCTCAAGGTCAGCGCCTGGCGCGAACACTTTGACAGTGACGGCGATAGCGGCGCTGCTGGCGCCGATATGGTGGCCGTGGCCGTGCGCGACAACGGCATCGGCATCGCGCCGGCCATGCGCGCGGCGATCTTCGAGCGCTTCGTGCAGGAACGCCAGGCCCTGAGCCGCTCGCAGGGCGGACTCGGTCTGGGGCTCACCATCGCCCGCAGCATGGTGGCGCTGCACGGCGGCAGCATCGATGTGCACAGCGACGGCGTGGGCCGGGGCAGCACCTTCACCGTGCGCCTGCCGCTGCTCGGGCAACAGGAGGCGGCAGCGGCGCTGGCCGCCGGGGCTGCGCCAGCAGCGCCTGCAGCATCAGCACCGCGTACGCCACCAGGAACGAGGACGGATATGCCTTCGGCGTCTGCTGCAGCGGCAGCGGCTGGCGACATGGGAATGGGTTCGGAACCGCCATCTGCGCTTGCCGCAGCGGCACCGGAGACCCAAACGGAAATGGGCACGCAACTGCCAGCGGCCCCTGTCCCATCGGCAGCAGGTACCGCATCGGCGGCGGGCGCGCGATCTTCAGTGGCTCCTGCCGCACCGGCACCCGGTATGGCTCGGGCACCGGGTGCTGCGTCAGAAGCGGACACGCAATCGGCAGTCACGGCGGCATCGGCAGCACGTGCGGAACCGGCGCGACCCACTGCTGCGGTGGCCGCTGCGGCGACGCCGGGCGGCGGCGTGCGCGTGCTGGTGGTCGATGACAACGAGGATGCGGCGAGCGCGCTGGGCGAGGTGCTCGAGCTGCTCGGGCATCAGGTCCAGGTGGTGTTCGGTGCGCCCGAAGCACTGGCGCAGGCGCCGCAGTTCGCGCCCCAGGTCTGTCTGCTCGACATCGGCCTGCCCGGCATGGATGGCTACGAGCTGGCCGGACATTTGCGCCAGCGCAGTGGCGGCGACCAGCTGGTACTGGTGGCCATTACCGGCTATGGCCAGGACAGCGACCGTCGCCGCGCCGCCGAAGCGGGCTTCGACCATCACCTGACCAAGCCGGTCGATCCACGCGCGCTCGACGCGCTGCTGCGCGAAAGTCAGCGCAGCAGGGCCGCGCGGCGCAGGGACGGTCACAACACCGGCGGCGAGACCGGCTAACAAATATCGGCTAACAAATATCGGCTAACGATAACGGCCTTTGCAGCACAACGACGACAGCCGACGCATTGCGCACCATGCAGCGCCGTCGGCCGGCAGTGCGGCTGCGCACATGAATCGGCACCGCCCGAACGCAGGCGAAGCGCGCGTCGGGCCGAAGATCAGCTGCGGCGAAGGCGCCTGCCGCTGCCGGGTTGCACGCTGTCGGCGCAGTCGCCGCACAGCCCATAGAGCGACAGCGAATGCTCGTGCAGCACGAAGTTGCGCTCACGGGCCACGGCTTCCTGGCGCAGCTCGATGGCAGCGTCGAGGAATTCCTCCATCCTGCCGCAGCCGGTGCAGATCAGGTGGTCGTGGTGGCCGCCTTCATTAAGCTCGAAAACCGAGGCCACCGATTCGAAATGCCGGCGGATCAGGATGCCGGCGTCGGCAAACTGCATCAGCACCCGGTACACGGTGGCCAGGCCCATGTCGATGCCCTCGTCATGCAGCAGGCGATAGACATCGTCGGCATTCAGGTGTTTGGCCTTCGATTCCTGGAACAGCTGCAGGATGCGCAGGCGGGGCAGGGTGGCCTTCAGGCCCAATTTGCGGAGTTCTTGCGGAATGTCCATGCGGTGCCGATCTGCGTCAAGATGATAATGATTCCCATTCGCACTATAACCAGGTTTTGCTTTCGTTGCAATGTCCGATTGCACTGCGGATTAACTGGGGCCGCCCGCTCATCCTATAATCGGTGTTTTATCATCGCTTGCGTATGACAAGTTAAATACAGCCGGGTTTTTTCGTGAACTATCCCTTCCTGAACGGCGGCGGCCACATCGCGCAGATCATCGCATCCTACGACTGGACCGGCACCTCGCTCGGCGCCATCGACAGCTGGCCGCAATCACTGAAGACCACCGTCTCCAACATGCTGCGCTCCACGCTGCCGATGGTCGCGCTGCTGGGCGAAGACGGGGTGATGATCTATAACGATGGCTATTCCGTGTTTGCCGGCCGCCGCCATCCGATGTCGCTCGGCTCCCGGGTCTGCGAATCATGGCCCGAAGTGGCCGAGCACAATGCCCACGTGATCCGCGTGGCCCTGGCCGGCGGCACGCTGGCCTACACCGACCAGGAGATGACCTTGCTGCGCTCGGGCCGGCCGGAACAGGTGTGGATGGATCTCGACTACGCGCCCATCCTGGACGAAGCGGGCAAGCCGTTCGGGGTGCTGGTGGTGGTGGTGGAAACCACGGCCAAGGTGCGCGCCGTGCAGCAGCTGCGGGCCAGCGAAAACACCTTCCGCACCCTGGCCCAGGCGATCCCGAGCCAGGTGTGGGCAGCCGACGCCGACGGCGCACTCACCTGGCTGAACGAGCAGGTGTACCGCTATTCCGGCACCCAGCCGGGTCAGCTGACCGGCGACGCCTGGACCGCCGTGCTCCACCCGGACGACAGCGCCCGGGTAACGGCCGCGTGGCGCGCGTCGGTGGCGACGGCGCAGAACTTCGAGGTCGAATACCGGATCCGCCGCGCCGACGGCGCCTGGCGCTGGCACATCGTGCGCGCCATGCCGATCATCGACGACAACGGGGTGGTGCAGCGCTGGGTCGGCACCAGTACCGACATCGAAGACCAGAAAGCCACCGCCAGCAAACTGCAGCAGCAGGTGGCCGAACGCACGGCCGAGCGCGACCGCATGTGGCGCCACGCCACCGACGTCATGCTCGTGGCCTCGTTCGATGGCTGGATCACGTCCGTCAATCCGGCGTTCACCCGCCTGCTGGGCTGGGACGAGCACGAGATCATCGGCACCTCGCTCTACCAGCTGATCCACCCCGACGATCTGCAATCGTCGCGGGCGGAAATGACCAGCCTGGCCCAGGGACAGACGACTTTCAGGTTCGAGAACCGTACGCTGCGCAAGGGCGGCGGCCACGCCATCCTGTCATGGACCGCGGTGCCTGACGAAGGCTATATTCACGCCGTGGGCCGCGACATCACCGTGGAGCGGGCCGCTGCCGAGGAGGTGCGCCGCACCGCGCTCAAGCTGCAGCAGGCGCAAAAGATGGAAGCGATCGGCAAGCTGACCGGCGGCGTGGCGCACGACTTCAACAACCTGCTGCAAGTCATTTCCGGCAACCTGCAGCTGCTGGCGTCCGACGTGCGCGGCATGCCGCGCGCGGTGCACCGCGTGGAGCAGGCGCTGGCCGGTGTGACGCGTGGCGCCAAGCTGGCCAGCTACCTGCTGGCTTTCGGCCGGCGCCAGGCGCTCGATCCGCGCGTGGTGCGCATCGGCCGCTTCATCACCGGCATGGAAGACATGCTGCGGCGCAGCCTGGGCGAGGAAATCGAGATCGAAACCGTGATCTCGGGTGGCCTGTGGAACACGCTGGTCGATACGGCGCAGGTGGAGAACGCGGTGCTCAACCTGTGCATCAACGCGCGCGACGCCATGGACGGCGTGGGCAAGCTCACCATCGAAGTGGGCAACGCCCTGCTCGACGAGCGCTATGCCAGCAACCACCCGGAGCTGGCGCCAGGCCAGTACGTGATGATCGCCGTCAGCGACACCGGCAGCGGCATGTCGCCCGAGATCATGGCGCAGGCCTTCGATCCCTTCTTCTCCACCAAGCCCGAAGGCAAGGGCAGCGGCCTCGGATTGTCGATGGTGTACGGCTTCGTGCGCCAGTCCGGCGGCCATGTGCAGATCTACAGCGAACCCGGTTGCGGCACCACGGTCAAACTCTACCTGCCGCGCTCCACCGACATCGAGGATGCGCCGGCGCCGCCCGAACCGCGCGCCGTGGTGGGCGGCCAGGAAACCATCCTGGTGGCCGAGGATGACGAAGGCGTGCGCGCCACCGTGGTCGAGATGCTGGGCGAACTCGGTTACCGTGTACTGAAGGCGGGCGACGCCGCCAGCGCCCTGTCCATCATCGACAGCGGCATCCCGATCGACCTGCTGTTTACCGACGTGGTGATGCCGGGACCCCTGCGCAGCCCGGAACTGGCGCGCAAGGCGCGCGAACGCCTGCCCGGCATCGGCGTGCTGTTTACGTCGGGTTACACCGAAAACGCCATCGTGCACGGCGGCCGTCTCGATGCCGGCGTGGACTTGCTGGGCAAGCCCTATACCCGCGAAGCGCTGGCGCGCAAGGTGCGCCACGTGCTGGCCAACCGCCAGCACGCGGGGCAGCTGGCAGCGCAGGCAGCGCTGGTAACGCAAACTGCACGGGGGGCGCAGGCAGCGCACGCTGTGCAGGCAACGCAGGCGAAGCAGGCAGCGTTTGCCATGCACGCAGCGCAAACAGTACCGGCAACGCAGACAACGCATGCACCGCAAACAGTGCCGGCAACGCAAGCAACACCTACAACGCAAGCACCGCAAGCACCGCAAGCAGTACCGGCAACGCCGCCGTCGCCAGCGGCCGGCCGCCGCATCCTGCTGGTCGAGGACGAGCCGGAGCTGCGCGAGACCACGGCTGAATTGCTGGCGCTGCTCGGGCACGAGGTCGAAGCCTGCGGCGATGCGGCCAGCGCGCTCGCTGCCCTAGCGGCCTGCCCCTTCGAGGTGATGCTCACCGATATTTCGCTGCCCGACCTGTCGGGCGAAGTGCTGGTCGCGCGCGCGTTGGCGCTGTGCCCCGGGCTGCAAGTGATCTTTGCCAGCGGGCAGACGCCGAAGGCGCCGCACGCCGGTGCGCAACTGTTGCTCAAACCGTTCAGTATCGACCAGCTGGTGACCGCGCTGGCACGTCCCTGATCCCTGAAGCCGGCGCCATTTTTAATAACAAGAAGCAATTATTGGTGTATTTCTATCAAATAAATGGTGGTTTTTGGTGAGAATCTTTGATATATTGCCGTATGGCATTATCTTTGCGGTGTCTTCACGGCACGCGGCTGCCTAACTGCGGCCGTCTCACCGGTCTGCCCCATTTTTTGTGATGTACACGCCCGCTCCGGCGCGCCTGCGTTCGTTCGCCGGGCGGCCTGCGGCCCGGGCCGGGAGTTCCACATGATCGTTGATCTGCTTGCGCGCTGGCTGCGACGCGGGCTCGATACCTATATTTCTCTGCCACTGTTCGCGCTCGCCCTGCTGGGCGGGCTATGGCTGCTGTCGCTGCACGATATCGAGCAGGGACGCGAGCGCGCGCGTGCAGCGGCACTCAACACGGTCGGCGAGGTACTGGGCACCTACGAAGCCCAGGTGGCGCGCAGCGTAGACGGCATCGACCAGACCCTGCGCGTGATGAAGTACGCGGTCGAGCGCAGCGGCGCGGCGAACACGCTGGCGGAACTGTCGCGCGAAGGTCTGCTTCCTCCCGGCATGGTATTTGGCGTGAGCGTGGTCGATCGCCACGGCATGGTGGTGGCCAGCAATCCGCGGTCACTGCCGGTATCGGTGGCCGACCAGGCTTTTTTCCTGTATCACCAGCAGCGCGACAGCGGCAGTATCTTCATCGGCCATACCCAGCGCGATCCGGCCAGCGCCGAAGCGCACCTGCAGTTCTCGCGCCGGCTCGACGACAACCAGGGCAATTTCGCCGGCATCGTGATGCTGGACGCCGATCCCGCCTATTTCACCAGCGGCTATGAACGCAGCCGTCTCGGCGAGCGCGGCATGCTGGCGCTGGTCGGCACCGATGGCGTGGTGCGTGCACTGCGCGTGGGCGACCAGGTCTCGTATGGCCAGCAATTGCCGGCCGGTGCTGTCGATGTGGACGATGGCGTAAACCGCTTCGCTGCCGCCCGCGACCTGCACCAGGTGCCGCTGCGGGTGCTGGCCGGCCTGGACGAAAACGAGCACATGGCCGCGTTCGAGCGCGATGCCCGCGAAAAGCTGTTCGCCATGACCATGGTCAGCGTGGCGCTGGTGGTGGCGACGGCGCTGCTGTGGATCTGGGCCTGGCAGGGTGCGCGCAATGCCATCCGGGTGCGGCGCGCGCGCGAGACCTTCGCTGCCGCTTCCGCCGCCAGCCTGGACGCCTTTTTCGTGCTGCGCGAGGTACGCGATGCCGACAAGGTGATCACCGATTTCCGCTTCATCGACGTCAATGCCCGCGCCGAGCGCATGACCGGCATGACGCGTGACCAGCTGTGCGCCATGACCCTGATGCAGATGATCCCGGAAGCGCGACGGGTCGGCATGTTCCAGCTGCTGGTGCAGGCCAGCGAAGACGGCGCCGTGCACGAGCGCGAATGGGAAAACACCACGCAGCCACGCTATCCGCGCTGGATGCAGAAACAGGTGGTGTCGGTGGAGGGCGGCATCGTGGCCATCGTGCGCGACATCTCCGAGCGCAAGCTGGCCGAGGCGCGCATGCTGCACCTGGCCCACCACGACAATCTCACCGGCCTGCCCAACCGCATCCGGATCGCGGCGCGGCTGAACCAGATGGTCGCAGCCGGCGGCGCCGTGATGGTGGCCTTCATCGACCTCGATGGATTCAAACTGGTCAACGATGGCCTGGGCCACAACGCCGGCGACGAATTGCTGAAGATCGTCGCCGACCGCATGGCGGGCTGCCTGCGCCCCGGCGACACCGTGGGCCGCTTCGGCGGCGACGAGTTCGTGCTCATGCTCGACGCCAGCGCCAGCGCGGCCGACGCCACCGCCGTGATCGAGCAGGTGCGCCACGCCGTGCTGCAGGCCATGTGCGTGGCCGGGCAGCAGGTGCAGGTCAGTTGCAGCATCGGCGTGGCCGTCTATCCGCACGATGGGGCGGACGCCGAAACGCTGCTGATGCACGCCGACGCCGCCATGTACCGCGCCAAGGAGCTGGGCAAGAACAATTACCAGTTCTACACGCGCGCGATGAACCTCGACATCGAGGAAAAACTGCGTTTGATGGAGGGGCTGCGGGTTGCGCTCGACCAGCAGCAGTTCCGGCTGATGTACCAGCCCAAGGTGGACATGCGCACCGGCCGCATCTTCGGTTGCGAGGCGCTGGTGCGCTGGAACGACCCGGTGCGCGGCGTGATCGGTCCCGACCGCTTTATCCCGCTGGCCGAGGAGAGCGGCATGATCGTCGCTTTGGGCGAATGGGTGCTGCGCAGCGCCTGCTTCCAGAACCGGGCCTGGCAGGACGCCGGCCTGGCGCCGCTGCGCATTTCCGTCAACGTGTCGCCGCGCCAGTTCGAGGAGCAGGGCCTGGTCGACCGGGTGGCGCGGGCGCTGGCCGACAGCGGCATGGACCCGCGCTGGCTGGAACTGGAGGTGACCGAAGGCGTGATCATGCGCGACCTGGCGCAGGCGGTGGACAAGATGGGCCAGCTGCGGGCGATGGGCGTGTTCCTGTCGATCGACGATTTCGGCACCGGTTATTCCAGTTTGTCGGCGCTGAAGTCGTTCCCGATCAGCACCCTCAAGATCGACAAGTCCTTCGTGCGCGACCTCGGGCGCAGCTTCGGTGACGAGGCGATCGCCACGTCCATCATCGGCCTGGCGCACCGGCTCAAGCTGCGCGTGATTGCCGAAGGCGTGGAAACCGAGCAGCAGCGCAGCTTCCTGTCGGAGAACGGCTGCGACGAACTGCAGGGCTACCTGATCAGCCGCCCCCTGCCGCCGGAGCAGCTGGCACAGATGCTGGCGTCTCCGGCCCTGATAGCGGCCTGAACAGAACGGCCCCTGTTGTACAATCTTCCTCCCAAGGGGACCTCGAAAAACCGTAGCGGATCGCGCAGCAGGTTTTACGAGGTTCTCCCAAGTTTAGAGAGGAAAAACTATGACGATCCGTGTACACCATCTCAACAAAAGCCGTTCGCAGCGCATCGTCTGGCTGCTCGAGGAACTGGGCCTGCCCTATGAACTGGTGCGTTACCAGCGCGATCCGGTCACCAATTTTGCCCCGCCGGAACTGAAAGCCATCCACCCGCTGGGCAAGTCGCCCTTGCTTGAAGACGACGGTGTGCTGATCGAGGAATCGGGCGCCATCGTGCAATACCTGCTCGACCGCTATGGCAAGGGCCGTTTTCAGCCAGCCGCCGGCACGCCTGCCGCGCTGCGCCACCTGCAGCTGATGCATTTCGCCGAAGGCTCGGCCATGATCCCGCTGCTGTTGCGGATCTACGTGTCGCGCCTGGGCGAGGGCGGCGCACCGCTGCACGGCCGCATCGACAGCGAAGTCGCCAGCCACTTCGACTACCTCGAGAGCATCCTGGAGCCGTCCGGCTACTTCATCGGCGACGACCTGACCGGCGCCGACATCATGCTGAGCTTCCCGGTCGGCATCGCCGCCAAGCAGCCCGAGGCAGGCAACTGGCCGCGCCTCAAGGCATTCACAGCCGCCATCGAAGCGCGCCCGGCCTGGCAAAAGGCGATGGCGGCGACCGGCGGCTAAGGCTGCCCCGTTTCGGCTTCAGCGCTGGCGCGGGCAGCGCCGGCGCTTCGGTACCGGGCCTGGCCCGGCGCCGCTGTCGGCGCCGCCAGGTGAGGCTGTGCACGCGCCGCTGCAGCGATGAAGTCTGCCACCTGCGCGGGATGCGCCACCATCGACATGTGGCTCGAGCGTAGCGTGCGGCGCATCGCGCCGATGTGGGCGGCGGTCCAGCGCTGGACCGCCGGCGGTAATGCCCGGTCGTCGTCCGTCACCAGGTACCAGCGCGGCTTGCTGCGCCACGCCGCGGTCGTCACGTTCTGGCCGAATGCGCTGGCTGCGATCGGTTGCTGGGCGGCTGCCAGCATGTTGGCCTTTTCCCGCGCCACATCGTGGGCCATCACCGCGCGGTATCGCTTGCTGTCGTCGAGCCATACCAGGCCATCCGCGTCGGGCGTCATGCCATCCATCGGCGCACCGCGCCGGGTCAGCACGTCGGCCGCCGACTCGCCGCTGTCGGGCACGATGGCCGACAGGTACACCAGCCCCTTGACGTTCGCAGCAGTGCCTGCCTGCGTGATCACCACGCCGGCCCACGAGTGGCCGACCAGCAGTACGTCGCCCGGCTGCCTTGCGAGCACGCGCTGCGTGGCGGCAACGTCGTCTGCCAGCGACGTGAGCGGATTCTGCACCGCCGTGACGTGGTAGCCCCGGCGTTGTAACAGCGTCATCACGTCGGTCCAGCAGGAACCGTCAGCAAAGGCGCCATGCACCAGTACGATGTTGCGAATGCCGGGCGGCGCAGGCTGCTGCACCTGGTTCGCTGGCGTGCTTGCCGCCGCAGCGCCTGCAGCAGACAAGGCGGCCAGCAGCAGGGCAGCAATGCCGCCGACAAACCTGGCACCGGCACCTGACGCCGCGCCGCCGGTGAGCGTGCTCGCAGCGTTGCCGGCAAAGTTGCCAGCAAGGCTGCCGCCTGGCCCGCAAGCCGCCCCCTGAAGGGGACTGCTTCCAGGGCCGCCGGTCAGGCCGATGACACGATGTCTCTCACGGCTGCAAGCAGTGCTGCCGCCAGCGTCGCGCACAAGCTCGTCGATACCGCCGGCACGGCTGCCGCCTGGGCCGGGAGCTGCATTCCCAGCCAGGCATCGAATCGCAGGCGCCAGCAGCGACCCATCCAGCTTTGTGCCGTGCCGGCAGCGACCTGCCATGTTTCCAGCAGCGCCGGCGCTGTCGTTGCGGGCCCGCAGCCTATAAATGGCGGCCATCACGCGGCCCTGGCGTCGGCTGCGGCCCACGCTGCCGGGAAACTGGCTGCGCGCAGGGCGGCGTCGAAGGCGGTTACCTCGCAGGTCGCCACCTGGTGTACCTGGTAGGCATCCCGGGCCAGCATGGCGTCCAGTGCGGCGCGGCTGTCGCAGTGGGCGATCAGCATCCCGCCGCTGCGGTCTTCGAACGGTCCCGCGACGATGATGTGGCCGTTGCCCGCTTCGGTGGACAGCCACGCCTTGTGGGCCGGGATGTGCGGCGCCAGCTGGTCCATCGGCACCGTATAAATGATTTTGACGACGTATAACATGCGGTTCTCCTGCAAAGTTGAAGGTGGGGCGATCAGCCGGCCATGGCGGCAATCTCGGCCAGTGTTGCGTGCGCGGCGGGCAGCGATTGCGCGCGTGCTTCGCGGCCGCGCGACAGGTTCTCGGCCCGCATTATCTGTACCCGGTCGATGCCCATGAAACCGAAGACGGCTTTCAGATACGCTTCCTGGAAGTCCATCGCGGCTGCCGGTCCGTCCGAGTACATGCCGCCGCGCGTGGAGACCACGATCACGTGCTTGCCGCCAGCCAGGCCCACCGGGCCGGTGTCCGTGTAACGGAAGGTCATGCCCGGCTGGACCACGCGATCGATCCAGGCCTTCAGCTGGCTCGGTATGGACAAGTTGTACATCGGCGAACCGATGACGATGACATCGCTGGCAAGCAGCTCGCGCACCAGTTCTTCGGAGCGTGCGTGTTCGGCGTGCTGCGCCGGACCGGCGGCGCCGCCCTGGATCGGGCGGAAGCCGGCAGCGATGGCGCCGTCGAGGTGGGCGACCGGGTTGGCCACCAGGTCGCGCCGCACCACGGTGGCGCCAGGTTGCTGCGCCAGCAGTTGCGCGACCAGCGCTGCGCTCAATGCGCGCGAGGCGGAGGCATCACCGAGGATGCTGGAATCGAGGTGCAGGATGTGCATGGTAAGTCCTTCTGGAGAGGGTTGGCATGGGGTGCAGCTTGCCTGCAGCTGGCGGCCCTGTCCAAGACCGGTTATGCTGGAGTTCAGACCGATCCGGTCTCAACTCCGACTTCACGGGCGTACCATGCTAGACCTGCGGCAGCTGCATTTCTTTATCACGGTGGCAGAGACGGAAAATGTCGGCCGCGCTGCCGAGTTGCTGCACATTTCGCAGTCGCCGCTGAGTCGCCAGATCCGGCAACTGGAGGACCAGCTGGGCGTGCTGCTGTTCGAGCGCCATCGCCAGCGCATCCGGCTCACGCAGGAAGGGCGCGACCTGCTCGGCGAGGCGCGCGCCCTGATGGCTGGCGCGCAGCGCGTCGAGAGCCTGGCCCGCAGCGCGTCGAGAGCCTGGCCCGCAGGCTCGGTGCGGGCAGCGCCGGCCGGCTTGCCATCGCCTACGTGGAAGCGGCCCTGTACGCCAACGTGCTCAGCACGGCGCTGCGGCGCCTGCGCGCGCAACGCCCGTCGGTCAGCCTGTCGGTGCAGGCGATGGGGACGGCGCTGCAGTTCGAGCAGCTGCACCTGGGCACCATCGATGCCGGCCTGGTGTACCGCCCGCCGTCGGCGGACGGGGGCCTGAGTTCGGTGCCGGTCTTGCGCGAGCCGCTGGTGCTGGCCATTCCCCGCGCCGATCCGCTGGCACGCTGCCGCACCGTCACGCCGGCGCAGTTGCACGGCCGACCCTGGATCAGCGTGGTGCGCCAGCCGGTCGATACCTTGCGGCCGGCCCTGCTGGCAGCCTGCCAGCGCGCCGGCTTCACACCGGACATCCTGTACGAAGCGTCCGATCCGCTGTCGTCGCTGCACCTGGTCAGCGCCGGCCTCGGCTGTGCAGTGGTGCAGGCCAGCCTGGGCAGCAAGGCCGTGGCCGACGTGGTGTTCAAAAAAATCCCGTGGCTGGACCTCTACGTGAACGTGCACCTTGCCTGGCGCAGCGACGACCAGCGGCCGCTGGTGCAGCAGATGCGGGCGGCGCTGGAGGGCGCGCAGGCGCGTGGCTGATGCTGCGCGCGGCGCCAAGCATCAATCGATCGCGCCAGCGCCGTCATTCCCATGTGCCAGCATGGTCTGCAAGGTCGCGATATCGCGTTCAAGCTTGCCGGTATGCTGCAGGTCCGGGTGCAGCAGTTCCTGCTCCAGCCGCAACTGTTCCTGCAGCGCGCGCAATGCCGACCACAGCGCTTCCTCCACCGCCTGCCGTTGCTGGGCAGCCAGCGCACGGGCGGTAAAGGCGTGCCCCGTGTGGCAGCGGAAGCGCGGCGGTACGGTGCCGGCGATCTGCCACAGTGCGCCCCCGCATTCGGGACAGGTATAGCCGCTGGGCTGGCCGATGCGTGCGAGTTCGGCGATGCCGGCGCGGCCCTGCAGCCAGCGGTTTTCCACGTCCACCCACGGCGGCGCCTGCACCGGGCCGGGCGCTGGCGCATCGATGCGCGCGGCCAGGATGGCAAGCAGGGGACCGATGTCGGCGATGCGCAGCACATGATCGACCGCCACGTTGCTGATGGCGCTGGCAGGCATGTCGGGCACTTGCGCTTCGTTGGGATCCTGGACGATGACCTGGCCGCCGCAAGCCTTGATCGCCTGCAGGCCGGAGGTGCCGTCGTCGAGATAGCCGGTGAGGATGGCGCCGATCACGTGGCCGTCGAACGCGGTGGCCGCGGACCGGAACAGCGGGTCGATGGCGGGCCGCGTGTAGTTTTCCTTGGGCCCGTGCCACAGGCGCGCGCGCGGCTGGCCCTCGTGCAGCTCGACCGTGAGGTGGTAGTCCGGCGGCGCCACCAGAATACTGCCCGGCAGCAGCAGCGCGCAATCCTTGGCGTGGCTGACCGGTAACTGGCAAGTCCGCTGCAAGATTTCGGGCAGCACGCTGCGGCGCGCGCCGATGTGCATCACGATCAGCACCGTGGCAGGCAGGTCGGCGGGCAGGGCGGCGGTGACGGCCGCCAGCGCTGCCACGCCGCCGGCGGAGGCGCCTATCAGGATCAGCTTTTGCATGCGTGGGTTTCCTTTGCCGTACTGCCGGTGCGCGTCGCGCAACGTCCCAATACGTGTGCAGCCATGGTCGCACGGTTCGCGGTGCACACTGCTGAAAAAAAATTCAAGAGTATAAAATTGATCTCTTTTTTCCCTTATCGGAGCCTAAGCCATGGCCCAGCCCGATCAATCCCAGCAGCACGCCCTCGCTGCGCAGGTCCAGGTGATGCGCAGCGCCCGGCAGTTCCCGGTGGTCGGCATCGGCGCTTCCGCTGGCGGGCTCGAGGCGCTGCGCGAATTCTTCCGCCACACCGCTGCCGACAGCGGCGCCGCCTACGTGGTGGTCATGCACCTGTCCCCGGTCCACGAAAGCGATGCCGATGCCGAGCTGCAGCGGGCAACGGACATGCCGGTGATGGTGGTCGACCGGCCCCTGCACGTGGAACAGAATACCGTGTATATCATTTCGCCGAGCCGCATCCTGGAAATGAACGACGGCTATTTGCGCTTGCTCGAGCGCGAGGCCGGCGGGCCGCCGGTGGCGATCGACCAGTTCATGCGCACGCTGGCGCTGGCGCACGGACCGCTGGCGGCTGCCGTCATTCTCAGCGGCACCGGCGTGGACGGCGCCGGCAGCCTGTCGCTGGTCAAGGACCAGGGCGGGGTGGTGCTGGTGCAGGACCCCGAGGAAGCGCTGCACGCCGGCATGCCGCGCGCGGCCATCGATTCCGGCGTGGCCGACTTCGTGCTGCCGGTAGCGCAGATGCCGGCCAAGCTGGGCGACCTGTGGCGCAACGCCCGCGACATCGAACTGCCGCCCGGTGCCACCGACGGCGCCAAGGTTGCCTCTGCCGACCTGGACCCCGATTATCTGCTGCGCGACATCCTGGTGCTGCTGCACGGCCGTACCGGCCACGATTTCCGGCAGTACAAGCAGGCCACCGTGCTGCGGCGCATCGAGCGCCGCCTGCAGGTGCGCGAGGTGCACACGCTGCACGCGTACCGCGACCTGCTGCGCGACGACGCTGCCGAAAGCCACGCCTTGCTGGCCGATATGCTGATCGGCGTCACCCAGTTCTTCCGCGACCCCGAGGCGTTCGATGTGCTGGCGCGCGAGGTGGTGCCGCAGCTGTTCCGCGACCGCGATGCCGAGGACCTGGTGCGCGTATGGAGCCTCGGCTGTTCCACCGGCCAGGAAACCTATACGCTGGCGATGCTGCTGGCCGAGCACGCGGAGAGCGCCAACGTCGGATACCAGTTCCAGCTGTTCGGCTCCGACATCGATGCGCGCGCCATCGCTGCCGCGCGCGCCGGCGTGTATCCGCCCAGCATCGCCGACGACGTGGGCGCGGCACGCCTGGCGCGCCACTTTACCCGCGAGGATGGCCGCTACCGCATCCGCAAGACGCTGCGCGAGACCATCCTGTTCGCCAACCACAACGTGCTGCGCGACCCGCCATTCTCGCGGCTCGACCTGATCTGCTGTCGCAACCTGCTGATCTACCTGAACCGCGAGGCGCACGCCCAGCTGCTTGAAATGTTTCATTTCGCGCTCAAGCCGGGCGGCTACCTGTTCCTCGGTGGTTCCGAGTCGGCCGAGACACTGGCCGATTATTTCGTCCCCGTCGATAAGAAATACCGCGTGTACCGGGCCCGGCCGGCGCCGCGCTTCGGTCGCGCGCGCGGCACCATTCCGATGGCGGTGGCGGCAGTGCCGCGGCCGCCGGCAGCCAATGCGGCCACCTTGGGCAAGGTGGGTTTCTCCTACGCAGCGGTGCACCAGCGCCTGCTGGCCGATTACGCGCCGCCCAGTGCACTGATCGACCTGGACGCCAATATTGTCCACCTGTCGGAAGGCACGCAGCAGTTTCTGCATTACGCGGCGGGCGAGCCGTCGCGCAACCTGGTAACGCTGGCGGAGCCGGAGTTGCGGCTCGAACTGCGTGCCGCCCTGCTGCAGGCGGTTCAGACCGGCAAGAGCGTGGAGACGCGCCGCGTCGCCCTGCAGCGCGGCGACCGGCTGTTCTACGTGAATATCGTCGTGCGGCCCGTATTCGACGTCAACGCCAGCGCCGATTTCATGCTGGTGCTGTTTCACAAGGCCGAGCAGACCACCGACGGCCAGGTGCCGACAACGGACGGCCAGGTGCAGGAAGCGGTGCTGTCGGGCCTGGAGCAGGAGCTGCACCGCACGCGGGCCCAGCTGCAGGACACCATCGAGCACAGCGAAACGTCGAACGAGGAACTGCGCGCCTCGAACGAAGAGCTGCAGGCCATGAACGAAGAACTGCGCTCGGCCACCGAGGAACTGGAAACCAGCAAGGAGGAACTGCAATCGGTGAATGAAGAACTGGCCACCGTCAACTACGAACTGAAAAACAAGGTCGAGGAAGCAGGCAAGATCAACGACGACCTGCAGAACCTGATCGCATCGACCGATATCGCCACCATCTTTGTCGACCGCAGCCGCCGCATCAAGCGCTACACACCGCACGCGGCCACGCTGTTCAACCTGATCCCGGGCGACGTCGGCCGGCCGCTGCGCGACATCACCCACCAGCTCGACTATCCGGACCTGGCGGCGGACGCCACCGATTCGTTCGAGAGCCTGCGCGTGGTCGAGCGCGAGGTGAGCAGCGAAGACGGGCGCTGGTTCATTTCCCGCATCCTGCCTTACCGCACCGGCCAGGACCGCATCGACGGCGCCGTGCTGACCTTTATCGACATCAGCAGCCGCCGCCGCGCCGAGGAGCAGATGCGGCGCAACGAGGAACGCATGCGGCTGGTGGCGGCCAGTACCCGCGACTACGCCATCATGACGCTCGACCGCGACGGCCGCATCACCAGCTTCAACAGCGGCGCCGAACGCATGTTCGGCTATGCCGAACAGGACATCCTGGGCCGCGACGACAGCATCATCTTTACGCCCGAGGACCGCGCCGCCGGCGTGCCCGACGATGAAAAGCGCCGCGCCCGCGAGGAAGGGCGCGCCGAAGACGAGCGCTGGCACCTGCGCCAGGACGGCACGCGCTTCTTTTGCAGCGGCGTGATGACGCCGCTGGCCGATGGCGCGTTCGTCGGCTATGCCAAGATCGGGCGCGACCTCACCGGGCGCGTCCAGCACGAGCAGCGGCGCGCCGAACAGCTGGCGCTCGAGCGCGACCGCCGGGCCGAGGCGCAGACCGCCAACGCGCTCAAGGACGAGTTCCTGGCCGTGATGTCGCACGAGCTCAAGCATCCGCTCAACCTGATCCACCTGAATGCCGACCTGATCTGCCGGATGGCTGCCTCGCAGGACAACCTGGTGCTGGGCAAGGCGGCCGAAACGATCCGCGCCTCCACCGTCAGCCAGGCCAAAATCATCAACGACCTGCTGGACCTGTCGCGTCTGAAGACCGGCAAGATGGCGATCAACCGGCGCCCGATCGACCTCAACGTGATGACGCGCAGCATCGTGGACATGGTGCGCGCCGATCCTGCCGCCACCAACGTGCGTATCGATTACAGCGAACCGGACGAACCGCTGCGGCTGTACGCGGACCAGACCCGGATCGAGCAGGTGATCTGGAACCTGCTCAACAACGCCATCAAGTTCACGCCGGCGGGCGGCACCATCGAAGTGGTGCTCGAGCGCGACGGCCAGTGGGCCAGGCTCGACGTCCGTGACAACAGCCAGGGCATTGCGGCCGAGTTCCTGCCAACCATTTTCGACATGTTCGGCCAGGGTTCGCCCAGCATCGTGCGCGGCACCAAGGGCCTGGGGATCGGCCTGGCGATGGTGCGCCAGATCGTCGAGCTGCATAACGGCAGCGTGCAGGCGGCGTCGCACGGCAGCGGTCACGGCGCCAGCTTCACGGTGCGGCTGCCGCTGGACGGCCGCCAGCAGGTACGCGAACTGCCGGCGTCACAGGCGGGCGCTTCTGCGCTCGATGGCGTGCGGGTGCTGCTGGTGGACGACAGCGAGGATGTGATGGAAGCGTTCAGCCAGCTATTGGGATTTACCGGCGCAGCCGTCTCCGGCACCACGTCGCCGCAGCGTGCGCTGGAGCTGCTGGCAAGCGACGATTTCGACTTGCTGATTTCCGACATCGGCATGCCGGAGATGGATGGGCTGGCATTCATCGACGCCGTGCGCACCGGCGCCCGTAACGCTGCCGTGCCTGCCATTGCGGTTACCGGCTACGGGCGCAAGGCGGACATCGAGCGCGCGCTGGCAGCCGGTTTCGACAGCCACGTCAACAAGCCGGTGGAAATCGACCAGGTCGAGGCCGTGGCGCGGCGCCTGCTGGGACGCTCCGAACCGGGCTGAAAAGGGGGCGTATGCAGATGCCGGCGTTGCGGTCGGCTGCCAGGGCCAGCCGGTGCCTGGCACACCGGCATGGCAGGAGCGGCTGCGGCTTAAATGCTGCGGCTTATTTCAGCGCGCCCTGGACCTTTTTGGCCATCGCGCCGTGTTCGGCAACGATCGGCTCGAGCTTGGCGGCGAGCGCCTTGATATCGGCATCCTTGGCGCTGGTCATGTCTTTTTTGAGCGCAGCGTGGACCTTGGCGTGGTCGGCCACGCCGCCCTGGCGGATGTAGGCCTTGTCGAAGGCGGCGCCGGACAGCTTTTGCAGGTCGGCAGCCATTTTCTGGTGGGCGGCGTCGGGCGCGTCGGGCAGCGTGACGTTTTTGGCTTGCGCGACCTTCTTGGTTTCATCGAGACCGGTCGTGTGATCGTCGATCATCTTCTGGGCGAAGGCCTTGACCTCGGGATTGGTCGATTTCTCGACCGCGATTTTTCCTGCAGCGACCTCGGCCATGTTGGCTTGGGCAATGGCCACCAGGCGGTCGGCATCGGCCTTGGCAACGGTGGCAGTCTGGGCGGACGCCATGCCGGCGGCGGCAAAGGCGATCGACAGGGCGGCAAGCAAGCGGGTGGTTTTCATCGGGTGTCTCCTGGTAGGGGAGCAGCGCGGCGCACTGCCAACCGCCAGTCTGCTGCCCAAGTCCCGCTGGCTCTGTGCGCCATGTCACCGATAAGGCCTACCGGGCGCCCGGCGCCCGGCGCTTCAATAGGTCCAGGTCAGGGTCGCGCTGCCGTTGCGAGGCGCAGCGTAGTAGCTCTGGGTCCAGTATAAGCTGGTCAGGTATTTCTTGTCGGTGACGTTGTTGAGGTTGATGGCCAGGCTCAGGTGACGATCGAACGCGTAGCGCGCCATCAGCCCCAGTACCGCGTAGCTGCTCTGGGTGGTGGTAATGCCCGCGCCCTGGTCCACCGACGATTTGCTCTGCCAGCGCAGCGAGCCGCCAACCTTGAGTGCAGGCAGGCCGGCCACGGTATACGTGGTGTTTGCCCGCACCGACGTGCGCGGAATATAGGGCTTGGCCTGTTCGCCGCGATCGCCATGGATGGCCAGGCTGGTCACGCCGGCGCTCGCTTGCCAGCCGCGCGCGAGCTGGCCCGACGCTTCCAGTTCGACGCCTTGCGACTCGGCATTGATAGCGCGATAGATGGTCTTGCCGCCGACGAAGCCTGCGGTCTCGGCAGTATTGTCCTGCCGGGTGTTGAACACCGCGCCCGACAGGTTGAGTCGGCCATCGAACAGCGCGCTCTTCAGGCCGGCCTCGGTGGTCCGGCCTTCGATCGGCGCCAGCGTTGCGCCGCTGGCGTCGGTCTCGGTTTGCGGATTGAAGATCTGCGTGTGGCTGGCGTAAGCCGACAGCGACGGGTTGATGTCATAGACCACGCCCACATACGGCGTGGTCCTGGTGGCTGACCGGGCCCGGCTGGCGCCATAGGAGAAGCCGTCGCCGCGCGCCCGTGTGTGGTTCAGGCCGGCCAACAGCTTCCAGTCGTCGGCCAGGTTGAGGCGGGTGGCGGCAAACACGCTGCTGCGGCGGTCCTGATAGCGGCTGCCGTCGGTGGAGGCGTCGAACAGTGGCAGCGGGAAACTGCCGTCGAAGGCCGTATTGCCGGGCAGGGAGTCGCCGATGCCGCGACCATACAGCGACTGGTCGGTCAGGCGCGACTTGGACCAGTTGTAGCCGAAACTCAGGTCATGCGCGCGACCGCCGAGGGCGAATTTGCCGTCCACTGCCACATCGACCAGGCTCTGGGTATGGCTGGACGCATATTTGGATGGATAGGCCAGCAAGCCCAGGCCGGTGGTGCGGTCCGGCGTGCCGTAGACGTACTGCAGCGTGGAATCCGATTTTTCGGTCAGATAATTGGCGGTCGCCAGTACCTGCCAGCCCTGGCCCAGCTGATGGCGCAGTTCGGCGAAGGTGCTGTTGTTGGTGGTGTCCCAGCGCGACCAGTCGGCAGCGGTGTTGGTGCTGCGCGGATAGCTGGTGGCCGTGCCGTCCGTGTAGTACAGCGGCAGCGCACCCCACATCACGCCCTTGTTGCGGCCGGCCTCGTAGGTGTGGCCGACGGTGAGCTCGGTGGCGTCGCCGAGACGAGCGTCGACCACGGCGTAAGCGATGTCGCGTTTCGGCTGGTAGCGGTCGAGATAGGAATCGCCATCCTGGTGCACCAGCACGGCGCGGCCGGTGACACTGCCGCTCTCGTTGAGCTTGCTGGTGACATCGCCTTCCACGCGGCGCGTATTCCAGGAACCGAGCGTGACGCTGGCGCTGGCTGCCGTCTGCGCGGTGGGACGCTTGCGGACGAAGTTGACGGTGGCGGAAGGGTTGCCGGTGGACGTCATCAGGCCATTGGCGCCGCGCACGATGTCGATGCGGTCGTACAGCGCCGTATCGATATCGCCCTGCAGATTGCCGAACACCTGCGGCAAGCCCACGCCGTCGTACTGGAAGTTGACGATGTCGAACCCGCGCGAGGTGAAATAGGTGCGGCTGGTTTCCACTTTTTCGACGGTGACGCCGGTGGTGGCGCCCAGCACGTCGTTGATGGTGGTGAGCTGGAAGTCGTCCATCAGCGCGCGCGTGACCACCGAAACCGATTGCGGCGTCTCGCGCAGCGAGAGGTCGAGCCGGCTGGCCGACTTGCTGGAGCGGGCAGTGTAGTCATCGGTCGCCACAGCGGCCCCGGTGACCGTCACCACGGGCATGACGCTGTCGCTGTGACGGACTTCGGCGGTGTCCACCGCGCTGGCGTTTTCAGCTGCCTCGGCCATACCAGCCGGGGTTGCGGCAGGCGTTGCGGCGGCGTGGGCCGCATAGGTCAGCGACAGGGCCAGCAGCAGCGGGCGCTTGGGGAAATGACGGGTCATGCATGCTCCAGAAGATATTTAAATAAGAATCATTCGCATTATAGGGTGATCAGCTGGCAATTGCAATATTGGCAGGGGGACTGACTGCGCTTGCCCGGCATTGTGTCGTTGCCGCGCAAGCCAGGGCCGGATGCCGCCGCCGGGTGACGATTGATGCCGCACAAGGTCACGCCGCCACGCGGCCACTACGCTGGTTGTTGGTTCCGGAGGCGGCGATGAGAAGATTCCTGTATGCAGTGTTGTCCTGTTGCGTGGCCGCTTGCAGCGCCACCTCGCACCGCGCCCCGGCGCCCGGCGACGCGCAGGTGATACCGATCACGGCGCAGTGGCTGGACGCGCAGCGCCGCCTGCTGGATGGGGCAGGCGCTAGCGGGGGAGCGCAGAGCGTGATCGTGGCCGGCGCCGGCAGTGGCGCTGCAGCCGCGGACGGCCCCGTGCCCGGACCGGCACTCGCACCAACGGCATTGACACCCGGAACCGTACCGGCAGTCGCATCGGCACCTGGAACGGTACCGGCAGTCGCATCGGCACCCCGAACCATACTGGCACCCGGAACCGTACCGGCAGTCGCACCGGCGAACAGCGCCCACGACGCTACGCTGCGTGCTGCCGCCATCGGGACGCAAACGCTGGCGACGCAGGCAGTGCCGGCGCCGACGGGTGACGCCGATGGTGACAGCGCCCTTGCTTACCGGCTCGGCGTCGGCGATGTGCTGGCCATTACCGTGTGGGACCACCCGGAACTGACCGGCCCCGGCTTGCCGTCCCGCTCAGACAATGTTGATGGCCAGGTCGGTCCGCCGCCGGCCACCTTCGTGATCGACCAGCAGGGCAATCTGCATTTCCCGTTTGCCGGCGCCGTGCCGCTGGCCGGACTCACGCGCGAAGCGGCGCGCGACCGCCTGGCGCAGCGGCTGGCGCGCTATTTCCGCACGCCGCGCGTCACGCTCGCCGTGATGGCTTACCGTAGCCAGCGCGTCTATGTCGATGGCCAGGTGCGCATGCCGGGGCCACAGGCAATCAACGATATCCCGATGACGCTGCGCGAGGCGCTGAACCGCGCCGGCGGCCTGCTGCCCACCGCAGACCAGAGCCGCATCACGGTCGAGCGCGCCGGGCGCCGGTACCGCATCGATCTGCTGGCAGGCGCAGCTGCAGCGACCCCGGACGCGCCATCGGCCGCGGCGCTTGTGGACGTGCCTGCGGCGATGTCCGCAACGACACCTTTGGTAAATTCTGCAGCGATGACTGCCCGCACAGGTAGAGAGGCCACCGCAGCCACGCATCCAGCGACATCGGCACCGGCTCGTTCATCGGCACCGGCGCCTTCGGCGTGGCCGAAGACCGCGCCTGCAGCGCCCGGGCACTCGGGCAGCGGTGCCGACCATGCGGTGTCGGCGACCATGCTGCTGGCGGACGGCGACGTGGTGCGGGCGCCGCCCAGGGACGAGAGCAAGGTGTTCGTGGGCGGCGAAGTGTTATCGCCGCGCGCGCTTCCCATGCACGACGGCCGCCTGACGCTCGGTGAAGCGCTGGGCGAGGTTGGCGGGCTCAATCCGCAAACCGCAGATGCCAGCCAGGTGTACGTGGTGCGCCGCTCGCGCCCGGACGGCGGTGCGCGCGAAGACATGTCGTCGTCGGCGTCAGCATCTGTCACGCCTGGCGCATCGGCCCCCGTATCGGCACCCGCATCGCCTGCGTCGGCAGCGTCGTCACGCAGCCCGCTGGTCTATTGGCTCGATGCCCGCTCGGCCAGTGCCCTGGCCCTGGCCGAGCAGTTCGAGCTGCAGCCGCGCGACGTGGTGTATGTCGCCGCCTCCACGCTGACCAACTGGCACCGCGCCATCAGCCAGCTGTTCCCGGGCGAGCTGTCGTCCGCCGTCGGCGTGACGACCCGGCCATAGGAGGCGCAAATGGACGCACCACGCAACAGCGCGAGCGAGGCAGCGGACGAACTCCGTCGCTCAAGCATGCCGCACCCGCGAGAGGGCACGGCCAGGCTGCCTCCGCTGATCGCATACCCGGCGCCGGCCGCCCCGGTCGATCCGACCATGCTGGCCTGGCGCGCCTGGTGGCGCGCGCTGGCTGCGCGGCGCTGGCTGATCGTCGCAGTCGCTGGCTTGTGTACCTTCGTCGCGCTCGGTTATGCGCTGGTGGCCGCACCCGTCTACCAGGCCAATATGTTGCTGCACGTGGAAGAGGAACAGCCCAACGCGTCGAAGAACATTCTCAACGATGTATCGTCGCTGTTCGAAACCAAGAAGGCGGCAATCGCCGAAATGGAGCTGCTGCGCTCGCGCCTGGTGGTCGCGCCGGCAGTCGATACGCTGCGTCTGTACATCGATGCCCGGCCGCGCTATTTTCCGCTCGGGGGCGAATGGATCGCGCAGCGTCGCGGCGACCAGGTTGCGGCGCCGTGGCTGCGCGGACGCGGCGGCTATGCATGGGGCGCAGAAAAGATCGAGGTCGCCGTGTTCGAGGTGCCGGAGCGCTGGTATGGGCGCCAATTCCGGTTGACGGCGCTCGGTGACGACCGCTGGCGCCTGTCAGACGCGAGCGGCCGCCCGCTGCTCGAAGGCCGGGTAGGGGAACCGGCGCGGCTGGAGCTGCCTGCGCTGCCAGCGGCTGTACAGCCAGGCGCGCCATCTGCCGCGGCGACACGCGGTCAGCGCGTGGCGCCAGGCGGCGACGGCACGGTTGCCGCTCCTTCTGCGCCGGATACCATGCTTGCAGCGGCAGAGCCTGGGTCAGGACAGGCGCACGCTGCAGCGCCTGAAACCGTGGTGCTGCTGGTGACGCAGCTGCGCGGTGCTGCCGGCACGCGCTACACGCTGCGCCGGGTGTCGCGGCTGGCCGCGCTCGAAAGCGTGCAGCGCGCGCTGCAGATCACGGAACAGGGCAAGCTGTCGGGCATTATTGCGGTCACCTTGCAGGGCGGCGATCCGCAGCAGGTGTACGCCACCCTGACCGAAATCGGCCGCGAGTATATGCGGCAAAACCTGGCACGCCGCACCGAGGAAGCGCTCAAGACGCTGGCCTTTCTCGACCGCCAGCTGCCGGTGGCCAAGCAGCAGCTGGAAGCGGCCGAGGCCAGCTATAACGGCTTTCGCAGCGGCCACGACACCATCGACCTCGGTCAGGAAGTGCGCATCGCACTCGACACGCTGGCAGCTGCGCAGGCACGGCGCAGCACGCTGGTGCAGCGGCGCGCCGAATTGCTGGGCCGCTTTACCGACGAACACCCGGTCGTGCAGGCGGTCGCGCAGCAAATGCGGGAAAATGACCGCGACATCGCGGCGCTGGAAGCACGCATCAAACGCCTGCCGCGCATCGAGCAGGAACAGGTGCGGCTCGAACGCGACGTCAAGGTGTCCGGCAACCTGTACACGGAACTGCTGAACACGGCACAGCAGTTGCGGCTGATGGCGGTCGGCAGTATCGGGACCGTGCGCATGGTCGATATGCCGGTCCTGCCCGAAAGCGCGCTCAAGCCCAACCGACCGCTGATCGTGATGCTGGGGCTGCTCAGCGGGGTATTTCTCGGCGTGCTGCTGGCGCTGTTCTGGCGTGCCGTGCGCGGCGGAATCGACGCTGCCGAACGCATCGAGGCACTGCTGGGACCGAACACCGTGCATGCCACGATCGCGCACAGCCGCAGCCAGGACCGGCTGCACCGACAGGCGCGCCGCGCACGCACCGACAGTCGCAGTCGCCAGGCCGGGCAGCACGCGTATCAACTGCAGCTCTCGCCGCCGCAGCGTCGTGAGCAATCGGAAGGCTTGCAGTCTCCGCGGCCAGTGGCGCCGCCACAGGCGCCACAGCAATCGGCGCAGGCTCGGTGCTCTGAGCAACCGCAGCAACCACAGCAACCACAGCAACCACAGCAACCACAGCAACCACAGCAACCACAGCAACCACAGCAACCACAGCAACCACAGCAACCACAGGAGCAGGAGCAGGAGCAGCAGTTTCAGCGGTGGCCGTACCATCAACAGTCGTCGGCCGCGCTGCTGCTGGCCCGGCAGGTTCCTGGCGACGTGGCGATCGACAACCTGCGGGCGTTTCGCGCCACCTTGCAATTCGTGTTGCCGCACAGTCGTAACAACATCGTCTGTTGCATGGGTCCCACGCGCGGGGTCGGCGTGACGTTTGTTTCGGTCAACCTGGCGCTGCTGCTCGCTGCCGGCGGTCAGCGCACGCTGCTTGTCGATGCCGACCTGCAGCACGGTACGCTGCATGCACACTTCGGCCTCGACCGTGCTGCCGGGCTGTCCGACTGCCTGGCCGGTGTGCTGCAGCCGCAGCAGGCGTTGCGTAGCAGCGTGGCGCCTCGCCTCGACCTGATGGCCGCCGGTGGCGCTGGTCCGTACCAGACCGAACTGCTGCAGCCGAGATCGTTTGACGACTTGCTGGCACAGCTCAACGACCGGTACGACGTGGTGCTGGTGACGGCGCCGCCGGTGCTGTCGGTTGCCGATGCGCTCGTCGTGGGCGCCAGCGCCGGGTCCGTATTCGTGGTGGCGCGCGCCGGCGTGACGACCGAAGCCCAGCTGGGCGCGGCGGTCAAGCGCCTCAATCACGCCGGCATCGCGCCGCGCGGCGTGGTGTTCAACGATGTCTGACCCCGCCCGACAAAAATGTTTACCAGCGCCGCTGCATCGCTACCGTGCCGGAAGCCGCATGGTTGCTTGCTTTGGTATTTCCGTTCGGCACGCTGTGCTGATTGAAAAAAAGCCCGTTAGAATTTTTCGAGAAAATTATTGAACTATAGAATTTGACGCCGATCAAACCTCGCTCATTCATTTGATAAAAGCGAGGAACGGCTGATGAAACTATCCGTCAACTACCTGTCTCAAACCAGTGTCGCCGGCGCGGCTGCCTGCGTGGTGCTGCTGTCCGCGTGCGGCGGCCAGGGCGATGCCCCCGGCCAGCCTGCTGCCGTCACCCTGGCCGCCACGACCCAGCAGTCGGATGAAGCGGCCGGCTACGATGCGGCAGCAAGCGCGCTGTACGTGGCGACCACGGGTTCCGACAGCAATCCCGGCACCAGCGGCCAACCGTTCAGGACCATCGCCCGTGCGGCCCAGGCGGCAACGCCCGGTGCCGTGGTGCACGTGGCGCCGGGCGTGTACGAAGGGGGCTTTCGCACCAATGCCAGCGGTACGCCGACGGCCCGCATCCGCTACGTCTCGGATAGCAAATGGAACGCACGCATCGTGCCGCCAGCCAACTCGGCCAATGCCGTGGCCTGGGATAACCGGGGCAGCTATGTCGATATCGATGGCTTCGAGGTCGATGGCAGCAACCACAAGGCCGGCACGCGCTGGGCAGTCGGCTTGTACACGGCAGGCTCGTTCGGTACGGTAAGTAACAGCCATGTCCACCATATCGGCCAGGGCGGATGCGTGTCCGGCGGCGGCATCGGCGCCGACAGTTATTACAAGGGCGTCAGCAACGATGTGCTGGCCAATGTGGTGCACGATATTGGCGTGTCAGGCTGCAAGACCATGTCCGGCGTGTTCGTCAACAGCGCCGACAGCGACGTCAAGAACAACCTGATCTATGGTGTCTCGCAGGCCGGTGTGCAGCTATGGCACGATGCGACGCGGGTGGCGGTGAGTCACAACACCATTTTTGCCGCGCAAACTGGTATTGTCGTAGGCGGCGGCGACCCCTATACGTCCAGCGGCGTCAACGATTATTCGCGGGTGGCCAACAACATCGTGGTCGATACCGAGTATGGCGTGGTCGAGCAGGGCAACGTCGGCAGCAACAACAAATATACCAACAACCTGATGTACCAACAGACGGCCTACCCGTACTTGCTGATCAAGGGTGTTGCGGTGGCCACCATCGCAGCAGCGCCGCAGTTCGTCAATTATGTGCGCAGCGGCGGCGGCGACTACCAGCTGCAGGCAAGCTCGCCGGCGATCGACAAGGGCCTGGCAAGCGAAGCGCCACCTACCGATCTCAACGGCAAAGCGCGACCGGCCGGCGCCGGCCCCGACCTGGGGGCGTACGAGTTCAACGGCGCCACGCCCGGGCCCACGCCGACGCCCAACCCTGTGCCGGACACGGCGCCATCGACGCCGAACAATCTGTACGTATCGACCACGGGGTCCGACAGCAATTCCGGGGCCCAGGGGTCGCCGCTGCGCACGATTGCCCGCGCATCAGCGCTGGCCAAGCCCAACACCACGGTGCACGTGGCACCCGGCACCTATGCCGGCGGCTTCAAGACCACGGCCAGCGGCACGGCCAGCGGCCGCATCTATTACTACTCGACCACCAAGTGGGGCGCCAAGATCGTGCCGCCGGCCAGTTCCAGCAACAACATCGCATGGGACAACCGGGGCAGCTATGTCGATATCATCGGCTTCGAGGTGGACGGCAGCAAGCCGCAGGGCGGCACCGTGTGGCGCAGCGGCCTGTACACGGGCGGCTCGTACGACGTAATCCGTGGCAACCGCGTGCATCACATCGCCAACACCCTGGCATGCAACGGCAGCGGCGCCTCCGCCATTGGTGTCGACTCGTATTACAACGGTGTGAAGGGCGATGTGATCAACAATGTCGTCCACGATATCGGCCCGGCCAACTGCAAATACATCCAGGGCATCTACGTCAGTACCTCGGGCAGCGTGGTGGGCAATGTGGTGTACCGGGTGTCCGAGGCGGCGATCCACCTGTGGCACGATGCGACCAATGTCATCATCGCCAACAACACGGCAGTGGCGTCGGGCACCGGCATCGTGGTGGGCGCGGGGGACTTCTATCACCGCAGTGCCCCCAACGATTACACGCACGTGGTCAACAACATCGTGTATGACAACCGCTACGGCATCAGCGAACAGGGCTCGACCGGTACCCATAACACCTACCGCAACAACCTGGTGTACCAGAACAGCATCTACAACATCAGCCTGAAGAACGGTCTGCAGGCCACGGGCACGGTGTCGGCCGATCCGCAGTTCGTTTCCTACACGCGCAGCGGCACGCCGGACCTGCACCTGCGGTCGTCGTCGCCGGCAAAGGGCAAGGGCACGACCGACCATGCACCGTCGACCGATATCGAGGGCAAACCGGTGGTTGCCCCCGTGACCATCGGCGCGTACCAGTAGACGGCAAGCGCGCCTGACGAAACCCCGCAGCAGCGTTAAGGAGTGTCACCGCCGGCTCCTGCAGTCCCCGGCGCTGCGCCTGGCTGCGGCGGTTTCCGAAGGCGCTCCGGCTGCTTCGCGCGGTGCCGCTGGCGCTGGCGCCGAGGCGCGACGCCGGCGTCACGGCGTCGGTGAGCGACGTAGTCAGTCCCTACTCCGGCGCTGACGTAGGTGAGGAACGAAGTTGCAGCTCACCCCGCATCGGCCGGACGGCGCGCCGGTGCGTTCTCGACGCCTGTTGCGACCGTCTGCTGTGTCGCTGGCGGGGTAACGGAGGCCTGGTACTGATCGCTTGATCGCTGCCGCCGCAGCAACTGCCGCAACCGGCCGGTCTGGGCCTCGAACGGCAGATGAAACAGATATGCCAGCGACAGGATGACGGCCAGCATGGCGGCGTACACGGCCAGGCTGCCGGGGTCGCCCGGCGCCAGCAGCGCGCCGTCGCGGTACGCCCACAAGGTGCGCTGCAGCGGGATGTGCACCACGTACAAGGTGAACGAAAAACCTGCAAGAAAGGCGCCGATCCTGGCCACCAGCGGCGCCGGCCGACCATTGCCCACGCTGCACAGGCATCCGACCAGCAATACCGCCAGCAGCAGGTCGGGCCCCAGCGTGGCGACCGTGAAATCGCCATCCTGCCCCTGCAGCCGCAGCCAGGCTGCCGTCACCAGGAGCGCCGCCCGGCACAGCCAGCGCTGGCTGGACGAAAAATGGAGGCGCAGGCGCGACGCCGCCACGCCCAGCAGCCAGACCAGGAAGTAGCCGGTGATTGCCGGCCCCAGCAGAATGGCCACTGTGGTCGCCAGCGCCGCACCGGCTATCCGCAGCCAGGCCGCGCCGCTGCGCGCGCCGATCACCAGCAGCGGAAACAGCACGTAGTACCAGGTTTCATTGGCCAGGCTCCAGAGCGGAAAATTCTCGCCGAACGGCGGCACTGCCAGCGTCTGCAAGCCGACCAGGTTGCCCAGCAGGGTAGTCAATGACCATGCTGCGCCGGGGTCTAGCGCTGCAGCGTTGGCCGGCTCGGTGCCAGCGACGGCCGGATCTGAGGAGGTATTCGCGACGGTGGGGGTTGCGTTGTCCGCGCTGCGCAACTCGGATCGGGTGGTGGACGCGGGATGAACGATACCGGTAGCCGTCCCGATGGCAGCAGCCTCGGGATCGACGGCACCCGAAGTATTCATGCTGGCATCAGGCGCTGTATGGCCTGCATGGCCGGTCTCCTCGACTGCAGCAGACGCGGCGCGGGCGGCGCCAGAACTGTTCTTGATGGCAGCTGGCCTGTGACGGGCGGAGTCGGCAGTCTTCTTGCTGGCAGCAGCCTCAGGATTGAAGGCACCGAAAATGTTCATGCTGGCAGCAGACGCGTTATGGGCTGCATCGCCAGTCTGCTCGATTGCAGCAGAGACGACGCGGACGGCACCGGCAGTCTTCTTAATGGGTCCAGACCCAGGATCGGGGGCATCGAAAACGTTCATGCTGGCAGCAGGCGCGTTATGGCCCGCATCGCCGGTCTGCTCGATGACAATGGACGCGGCGCGGACAGCACCAGCAGTTCCCTCACGGTCAGCATCGCCAGCGCCTTCGATTGCGGCAGACGTGTCAGGGGCTTTGCCGGCAGTCTTCACGATGGCGGCACCGGTGGTGGTTCCACTGCTGACGGGCAGCGCGCCTGTTCCGGCCAGGGCCAGCATCAGCAGGAATGCTGGCAGCAGCACGGTCCATAATCGGGTAGCGCGGTCGAGTGCGTAGTCGCGCAGCGCCTGTGCGGGCGGCATGTTGCGGCTGCGGTCGAGGAAGACGCCGCCCACCAGCCAGCCGCTGAGCACGAAGAACACCAGTACGGCCTGGTGAGCAAAGCCGGTGACGAACGCCAGGCCCTGATACCACAGCGGCGGATCGCTGACGGTGCTGAGCCCGGGGAACACCTGGGCGCGCAGGTGAGCGGCGGCCACCTGCAGGGCGGCCAGTCCGCGCAACCAGTCGATCAGTACCGACTGGCGGTCGTGCGGCAGCAAGCGGCTGCTGTCGTGCATCCGCACCCATCTGGTCCGCGTACGCGGGCGGCGCGAACCGCACAGCAAGGCGGCGACCGTGCGCAGCAGGATCCCGATATCGATGGCGAAGCTGCGGCGCTGGACATAGCGCCGATAGTAGCGGAGCTTGGCCGGCAGCACCCGCTGCAGATACAGCTGTTCGGGATCGGCGGCTTCGCGCAGCAGGTCGCCCTCGTGGCGATAGCGCAGCGCGGCCCAGTCGGTGATGCCCGGTGCGACCGACAGCACCAGCGCCCGCACGGCCGGAGGATAGTGCGCCACATAGCGCGGCACCTCGGGACGGGGGCCGACCAAGCTCATGTCGCCGCGCAGCACGTTCAGCAGTTGCGGCAGCTCGTCGAGCTTGTGGCGTCGCAGCCAGCGCCCGGCACGCGTGGTGCGCTGGTCGTCGGCGACCGACAACTGGCCTTCGCGTTCGGCGCCGGCGGTCATGGTGCGGAACTTGAAGATCTCGAACGGCACGCCGTGCCGACCCACGCGGCGCTGGCGAAACAGCACCGGTCCCGGCGAGTCGCAGCGGATCCAGGCCGCCAGCAGCAGCAACAGCGGCGCCAGCACCAGCAGGCCGGCCAGCGCGGCAGCGATGTCGAACAGGCGTTTGGCTAGCATAGCAGCTCCTTGAGCGTGGCGATCACGCGCGCCTGGTCCGCATCGGTCATGCGCGTGTAGAGCGGCAGCGTCAACTGCGCGTGGTAGCTGGCCTCGGCATGGGGGAACTGCGCCGGGTCCAGCTGATAGCGGTCGCGCCAGTACGGCTGGCGGTGCAGCGGGATGTAGTGGACGCTGGTGCCGATGCCATGTTCCGACAGCCGCTCGATCAGCCGTTCGCGCGACAATGGAGCCTCCGGTGTCAGCCGCACCGGGTACAGGTGCCAGGCGTGCTGGCTGCCGGCCGGCGCGTCGGGCGCCAGCACCAGGGGCAGCCCTGCCAGGCCTTGCGCATAACCGCGCGCCAGTTGCTGGCGGCGGGCCAGGAAGCGGTCTATCTTGCGCAACTGGGCGCGGCCGATGGCAGCGGCGATATCGGTCAGGTTGTATTTGAAGCCCGGCGCGACGACCTGGTAAAACCACGCGGGACGGCGCGAGACGAAGCGGTCGAACGCATCTTCGCTGATGCCGTGCAGCCGCATCACCCGCACCCGGCGCGCCACGTCGGCATCGCGGCAGACCACCATGCCGCCTTCGCCGGTAGTGATGGTCTTGTTGGCGTAAAAGCTGAACACCGTGGCGTCGCTGGCAAGCGTGCCGACCAGGCGTCCGCGCAGCGTGGCCGGAAAGGCGTGGGCGGCGTCTTCGATCACGCGCAGGCCGTGGCGGCGCGCCAGCGTCACGATGGCGTCGATGTCGCAGGCAAGGCCGCCGTAGTGGACCGGGATCACGGCGCGGGTGTTCGGCGTGATGGCGGCGGCGATGGCCTCCGCCTGCAGGCACAGCGTCTGCGGATCGACGTCGACGATCACCGCATCGGCGCCCAGGTAGCGCACCACTTCGGCGGTGGCGGTAAAGGTCATGGTGGGCACGATCACTTCGTCGCCGGGGCCGATGCCGAGCGCTTCGAGCGCCAGGTGCAGGCCGGCAGTGGCGGAATTGACCGCAATCGCGTGCACGTCGCTGTCGAGATAGGCGGCAAAATCCTGTTCGAACTGGCGGCTGACCGGGCCGCTGGTGATCCAGCCGGAGCGCAGGCAGTCGAGGACGGCGGCAGCTTCCTCGTCGCCGAGGTCGGGCAGGGCAAAGGGGAGAAAGGTGTCGGTCGGCAGGGGCATAGCGTTCTCCTCGAGGCAACGGCAGTAGTACAAACATATTCCCGGCTGCGCGGGAATGGCGGTAGAGCGGACCAGCGCACTGACGACTGCTGGCATGCGCGTAACGGCAAACGGCAAACGGCAGATGGCGAAATGCAAACGCCGAGGTGTGAACTGCGAACGGCAAACGCGAAACGCCAAACGGCAGACGGCAGACGGCAACGGCAACTGAGAACGTCGAGCTGCGAACTGCTGAGAGCGAACAGCGAACGGCAAACAGCAAACGGCGAACGGCGAACAGCGAACGGCGAACGGCGAACGGCAGGTGGCGAACTGCGAACTGCAAACCCAAACTGCTAACTGGTAACTGCTAACTGGTAACTGCTAACTGGTAACTTCTAACTGGTAACTTCTAACTGGTAACGGCGACCGGCGAACCGTAAACGGCAAACGGCCGACTGCGCGCGATGACGCATGCATTCGGCGTGACGAGCTAGCGGTCGGGCGGTCCGGTGCCCCCGCAGGCTTCGAGAAAGCGCCGGGCCAGCAGCCGGTAGTCGAGATGCCGGCGCGCATAGCTGGCGCCGCGCTGGCCCAGTTCGTGGCGCTGCCACGGCGTGAGCCGGGCCAGACGGTCGATGGCGTCGGCCAGCGCGGCCGGGTCTTCGGGCGCGATGCTGAGGCCGCAACCGGCGTCGGCCACCGGGTCGTTGGCGGCATCCACCGCGTGGATCACGGGTCTGGCCGCCATCAGGTAGTCGCCCAGCTTGTTAGGTGAGATGCCGTAGCGGTACAAGGGCTGGCGCCGCCAGCCGAGGTAGGCGATATCGAAGCCGCCCAGCAGCGCTGGTATGCATGCCTTGGGCAACGGCGCGATGAAGTGGACATCGCGCAAACCTTCGACATCCACGCGCCGTTGCAACGCCTGCTTTTCGGGACCATCCCCGGCCAGCACGAAGGCGAACCGCGGGCCATGGCCCGACTGCGCCGGCAGGCGCTCGCCGGGCCTCTTCGGTAGGGGGCGAGGCAGGCCTGCACCAGGCGAGTTCGGTACGTGTCCAGGCAGGCCTGCACCAGGCTTGTCCGTTAGGTGGTGAGGCAGGGTTGCACCAAGTCTGTCCGTTACGTGTTCAGGCAGGGCGGCACCAAGTCTGTACGTTACGTGGTCAGGCAGTCGTGCACCAGGCCTGTCCGGTGTAGGTTCAGCCAGGTCTGCGCCTGGTCTGTCCGGCAGTCGGGCCCGACCTTGCTGCGCAGCGGCGGACAGCGTTGCTGCCAGCGCGATCGCTGGGGTGCCTGGCAACGCTTCTTCGTGCAGATCGCGCTGCCGGTGCTGCAGCAAGGTGGCGGCGTCGAGCAACGTATCGAGTGCGTTGGCGCGGCCTTGGCTGCCGGCATAGCCGACCACCATGCGTCCCTCGGCGCGCAGACTGTCGAGCAGCGTGGTCACGGGCGCAGGCAGCGGCGCCGGCGCGCGCTCCCATTCGGCCAGCGCCACGCCGTTGGGCACCACGTGCAGCTTGTGCGGCGCCATGCCGTGCGCGATCAGGTGGCTGGCTGCATGCGGCAGGATGGAAATGACGGTGTCCGCGTGGCGGCAGGCTGCGTTTTCGGCTGCCTGCATCAGCCGGATGAACGGGTGGCGCGGCGACATGCCGCCCAGTTCGATCGGCGAGAGCGGCCACAAATCGTGCACCTCGAATACCAGCCGCGCCCCGGCCAGCCGGGCGATGCGGCGTGCCGGCCAGATATCGGCCGGATAGGTGCTCGAGGCGATCACCAGGTCCGGCCGCTCGGCTGCCAGCTGCGCCGATTGCGCGGTCAGGCGTGCGAGAAAGGCGGCGATATTGGCAGCGCGCCGGATTCCGTTACCGTCGTAGGACGGGGTGGCCAGCCAGCGGTAGGCGATGCCGTCGATGTCCTCGTCGAGCACCGCGCGTGTGGCCAGTTGCGGCGCGTGGGTGCGCAGGTGCGACTGGCTCGCCGCCACGATGCGCACGCGGTGGCCGGCTTTCACCCACTCGCGCGCCAGGTAGTAGGGGCGGTATTCCATGCCGTGCAGCGGCGAGCCGGCATAGTGGTTGATCAGCAGGATGTTCATCGATGCTCCTTACCAGCGCAGCGCTTCGGCCGCACGCACCAGGTTCTTGCGGCTGTTGGCCGCCCAGCCGGCATGCCATTGCGACGGGTGCGTGAGCAGGCAGATGCGCCGGTGCCTGCCCAGCGCCGCCTGGGGCGGGATCGGTTGGAAGTAGCGCGGCGCCGGCTTGTCGCTGATATACAGGTCAAAGCTGGACTGCAGCGCGCTGTCGTAGCATTCGGCAGCGATGCCGCAGCGCGTACGTAGCGCGTCGTCGTCGAGCAGCAAGCAGTTGGTCATGCCCAACCGGCGGTTGGCGAAGTCGCCGTGGCTGGCGAGCGTATCGAGTTTGCGCCCCAGCGTGGCCTCGATGCGGCGGAAGTTGGCCTCGAACTCGGCGCGGATGCGGTCCAGACCTGCCTGCACATCGGCAGGGCGCTTCAGGTGCTCGCGTTTGGCATACGTGGCCAGTTCCTCGTAGTGGTAGCTCGCTTCGCTGCCGTAGTCCTCGATCTCGCGCATCAGGCCAAAATCGAGCGTGGACAGGCGGAAGTAGTAGCTGGCGCGCACGCCGTGGCGCTGTTCGATCTCGAACATGCGGCGCGCGGTGGCCAGGTCGCTGTCGATATCGTGCCGGTGGACCAGCACCGGCCCGGGCGGGCGGCCACGCGCGCTGCGCAGCGTGTGCAGCCAGCCGCGCACGGAGGTCTGGCGGTAGCCGTGGTCGCGCGCCTGCGCCAGCAGCGCATCGTACAAGGGCAGCCGGCTCGGCATCAGGTAGTCGGCGTACAGGCGCCGGGCCACGGTTTTCATGGCGGCTTGCAGGGGAGCTCTCATGGCATTCTCATTGCAGCGTGTAACGCACGCGATAGGGGGCGAAGCCGAGCAGGGTCTTGAACTGGCGCAGGCCCGGCTGGGCGCCGAAAAAAGTGTCGTACATCAGGTAATCGGCGCCGTTGCCGACGCGCCCCTCGGCCAGCAGGAGGTTGACGATGTCGGCGATCAGCAAGTGCATCACGCCGTCGTTGTTGCGGTAGCCGAGCAATTGTGCGAAGGCGGAGAAATTGCCGAAGCGGCCCATATTGCAATAGGCAACCAACTGCTCGCGCTTGTCGACGACGCCGAAATAGCGGTAGTGGCACAGCGCTTCGTAACATTGCGCCTTCTCCTGGTAGCGCGCGTCCATCGTCCGTCCCTGGCGGCTGGGCATGCTGGTGTTGATGGCGTGGATGGCGTCGATGTGGTCGTTGCGGTCGATTTGCACCAGCCGGTAGCCGCGCTTGCGCGCCCTGGCGACGTAGCTGGCCGCCCCGGGCGCCGGATAGCTGGCCGGCGCCGCCAGCTGCCGCAGATCGATCAGCGCCACCCCGAACTGCTTGTGGCCGATGATCTTGTAGCGCGGGTGGGGGCGGGTAAACAGACGGTGGGTGTTGCGCACATCCTCGGGGTGGTAGCGCGTATCGAACCGCAGCGTGGCCACGGGCAGGCGCACCACGTCGAGCGCCAGACGGCACCCGCGCGTAACCGGCGTGAAGTCGAGGAATCGGGGCAGCTTGGCGATCATGGGGCACCTCATGCAATGGCGTAGCGGATGCGATATGGCGCGAAGCCGAGCTTGCGCTTGAATTCGCGCAGGCCGGGCAGGGCGCCCAGGTAGGTGTCGTACATCAGGTAATTGCAGCGCCGCTCGTCGATCAGGCGACAGGCGATGTCGGCCAGCAGCAGGTACATCACGCCGTCGCTGTGGTAGCCCAGCAGGCGGTCGGTGGCGGCAAAGTCGCCGTAGATGCCGAGGTCGCAGTAGGCCACCAGTCTGCCTCCCGCATCGAGCACCCCGTAGTAGCGGAAGCTGTCGACGGCCGTGTAGTGGTCGGTACGGCGGGCGTAGGCGGCGTCCATGGGCCGGCCCTGGCGTTCGGGCTGCGACGTGTTGATGCGGTGGATGTCGTCGATGTAGTCGTTGCGGTCGATTTCGGCGACCGTGTAGCCGCGCGCCCGGGCCCGGCGCGCCTGGTAGCCGGCATGGTCTTTCTGCGCCACCGAGCGCAGGTACGCCGCGCTGTCGGCAAATGCCCGCAGGTCGATCAGCGCCACGCCCAGCGACTTGTTGCGCACGATGCGCAAGCGCGGGTGCGGCATGGTGAAGCTGGCGTGGGTACGCCTGATCAGTTCCGGATTGAGCGCGGCGTCGAAGCACAGCCGCGCACGGGGCAGGCGTGCAATGGCAACGAGCAGCCGCAACTGCGCCAGCACGCTCGGCCAGATGCCGGTGGGTTCAGAGGTGTTCATAGAAGTCGATCAGTCGGGTGGACTGGCTGCGCCAGTTATAGCGGGTGCGCACCGCGCGGCGGCCGTTCTCGCCCATGCGGCGGGCGATATCGGGGTGGCCGGCCAGGTAATCGATGGCGGCGGCGATCGCCGGCGGATCGCAGGGATCGACGCAGACCCCGCAGGCGCTGCTGCCGTCGCCATCACCCTCCACGATCGCGCGCCAGCGCGGGAAATCGGAGGCGATCACCGGGATGCCGGCAGCCATGTACTCGAACATCTTGACCGGCAGCGCGTCGAGGTGGTTGAGGGTGGGATGCAGCGTGACCAGGCCTGCGCGCGACGCGCCCAGCAACTTTGCCACGTCGGCGCGCGCCAACTGGCCCAGGGCGTCGACGTGGCGCCAGCCGGACCGCGCGCGCATTGCTGTAGCCAGCGCCGGTTCGCTGAAGGCACCGGCCAGCTGCAGCCGCACCGGAGTTTGCAGCAGTTCGCAGGCTCGCACCAGTTCTTCAATGCCGCGGATGGCCGACAGCCCGCCCACGTAGCACACCTGCAGCGGCTTGTCGGCCCAGGCCAGGTCGGCGCCGAATTCCTCGGGCATCGGGTAGTTGTTGATGTCCACCGTGGTGCGGTTGATGCGCTCGAAGCGTTCGCGGATAAACGGCGTGGCCGTGATGACGCCGTCGAGCCGGCGGCAGGCCTGCCGCTCGAAACGCGCATAGGCCGCGGCCAGCGTGCGCCTGGTCCACGGCGGCAGATATGGCTTGCCCAGCAGCTGGCGCGGCACGTCCTCGTGGGCGTCGAAGATCACCTTGCAGCCGTGGCGCTGCAACAGCAGGCCGGCCGGCAGCAGCTCGGGATCGTGCAGCTGCACCACGTCGGGCGCGAGCGCCACGGCGCAGCGGTAGACACGGGCGGTCGACGACAGCATCCGGTGCAGGCGCCCGCGAGCAACGCCCGCATCGACTATCTGGACACCATGGCGCTCTTCGTCGCCGCGGCCGTCGGCCACCACCAGCGAGACACGGTGGCCATAGTCGGCCAGCGTGCGGCACTGCTTGCCGAAGATGCGGGCGTCGTGGCGCGGATGGGCCGACGTCAGGTGGGCGATGTTGAGCATGTCAGTCTCCGGCGCGGTACCGCGCATACGCGCCGAGCGCGGCGCCGATCAGCATGTCGCTGAAGAAATGCGACAGGCATAGCAACAGCAGTGTGCTGGTGAGCAAGCTCCAGGCCAGCAGGTAGCGGTGGTCGCGGCTGGTGCGCCCGCCCAGCAGGTAGCCGTGGATAATCAGCTGCGCGAGCGGCACCAGCAGCAGCGCCAGCAGGGCAACGAAGCCGGCCAGGCCGAGGTCCACCCAGGCCGACAGGATGTTGTGCGCGTAGCGCCCGCTCGGGTAGCTGCCGTAGTCGCCCAGGATGGGGTGCTCGGCGATGGTGTGCAGCGCCTGTTCGGTCAGCAGGTGGCGGGCGCTGGCCGACGTCGAATGCGACAGGTCCAGCAGTTCCAGCGTGCGGTTGCCGGGCACGGCGGCAACCAGCGTGTCGAGGTTGGCGTGCAGCAGCATGACAGCGGCTGCCATCAGGCCCAGCACCACCAGCCGCGAGCGCGCCGCGTGCAGCTCGAACAGCGGAATCAGGAACAGCAGCGCGCCGAACTCGCTGCGTGCCGTGTTGATGTACAGCGTGGGCAAGCCCAGCGCGTACAGCGCCCAGCGCAGCGCCGCGCGCCGCGTGCAGGCCAGCAGCACCACCATCGGCAACAGGTAGGAACGCGAAAAGCCCTGGTACGTGGCCACGCTTTCCGGATCGCGGGCCGCGCCCAGGGCGGCAAGGTAAAACGCGCCATCGACCGCGTACGAGAACACGATCGCCGACATGGCCAGCAGGCTGGCCAGCAGGGTCAGCCGGAAGCGTTTCGACTCGAAGTCCAGCGTCTTGAAGATCACGAACAGCAGGAACATGTAGAGCAAGCCCAGCGTATGGTGGCTGGTGGCGCCGCCGCCTGCCAGTCCCGTGTGCACCACCACGACGGCGGCGTAATATGCCAGGAAGGTCAGCCAGGCGGCATCGACCGCCTGTACACGCCAGCCGCAGGCACGCATGCGCAGCAGGTACGATAGCAGCAGCGGCGGCAGCATTAGCAGTGAAATCCAGGCGAAGTAGCCGCCGAGGTAGGCGCGGATCAGGCCCAGGCCAAGCAGCGTCTGGTAAGCGAAGAAGCCGGGAAACAGCAGCCAGAACGCCAGCTCGGCCCAGGCCGGTCCGAACAGGGACAGCGGCCCGCGGCGACCGCTGGCGCGCAGGGACGTGGCTGGCGCCCGATACAGGTCGATCGGATCAGCCGGCAGCATGATGCCTCCCTGCCTGCGGACGGTCGAGCGCGTAGCGGTACGACAGGTGCAGATACACGAGATACAGCAGCGAATAGCCGATGCTGTAAGCGAGCACATTGTGCGCCAGCGACAGCGGCGCCACGAAGGCCGCCACCGTGGTGGCGAACAGCGCCACCTGCCAGAGCAGCTCGATCTTTTGCCGGCCCGCCACCGAGAACACGTAGCTGAGCGGACCGGCGACGAAATTGAGGAAGAACAGCGGCGCCATCAGCTGGGCCAGCTCGCCGGCGCCGCGCCAGTCGGTGCCGAACACGAGCGAGAACAGGGCCGGCGAGGCCACCCACAGCACCAGCGCCGGCGCCGCACCGAGCGCCAGCAGCACGCGCAGCGCGTGGCGGTAGGCGGGGCGGCAGTCGCCGTGCTCGTGGTACTGGCGCACCGATTCGCGCTTGAACACTTCCAGCACCGACGCTGCCAGCAGCGAGATCGGTGCGGCCAGCACGCGCTGGGTCAGCGCGAACAAGCCGGCCGCCAGCGCGCCGTGACGCGCGCCGATGATCAGCAACGGCAATTGGCCGACGGCAGCGTTGAGCAGGCTCGAAGGCAGGGTAAAGCGCCAGAACGCCCGGTGGCGGCGCAGGTAGCGGCGTTGCGCGGCGGTGGGCAGTAGCGCTGCCAGACCCCGGTGGCGCAGCCGGCGCAGCCAAAGCAGCCACGGCAGCGCCCAGCGGTGCGCCAAGGCCTGCAGCGACGCATCCTGCGACACTTGCACCGAGGACTCTTGCGCCGACCGCAGCGGGTTTTTCTGCGATAACGGCAGCGGAGACTTCGGTAATGACCGCAGCGGCAAGCGCAGCAGCTTGCGTGCGACCAGCAGGCCGATGGCCAGGCCGGCCAGCTGGCCGGCCATCAGTGCATCCGCGCCCACGCCTGCCAGTTGCGCGCCCCACCATGGCCTGCTGCCTGCCGTTGTCGCGAACAGCGGCATGGCCAGCAGGCCCAGCAGCGCCAGCTGCACGGCCGCCACGCCGCCGGCGGCAGCGATCCGTGCCTTGGCGGCGGCGGCAAAGCCGTTGTGCGAGGTGGCGTAGGCCAGCGTGGTCTGCATGCCGGCGGTCAGCCAGGCGGCCATGCCCAGCGTCAGCACGCCGGGCCAGGACAGCGCGACCAGGTCCAGCAGCCGTGCCGCGATCAGGGCCAGCGTCAGCAGCAGCGCGAGCCAGCCCGACGACCAGGCGACCACGCCAAAGCACAGCCGCTGGCGGATGGGGGCCGGATCGACCACCATGGCAAATTCCATGCGCAGCGTGGCCGCCACCGCAGCGATCGCCACCACCCCGAGCCACACGCTGAACGCGCCCAGTTCGGCCGGGCTGCACAGGCGCGTGATCAGCGGCGCAGCCGCGATCGGCAGGGCTTGCGCTGCCAGCGATCCGCCCAGCACCGTCAGCAGGTGCTTCCAGAAGGTGGGCAGGGCGCTCATGGCGCTGATGGCGTTGGGGGTGCGCATGGCAGCGGGCGTCTCAGGCGTCGAGCGCGGCCAGCACGGTGGACGCCACCCGCGCCACGTCGGCCTGGCTCAGGTGCGGTCCCATGGGCAGGCTCAGCACCCGCTGTGCCAGCAGCTCGGCCACCGGGCACGCGACATCGTCGTAGCGCAGGTAGGCCGGCTGGCGGTGGATCGGTTGCGGGTAGTGGACCACGCTCGGGATACCGGCGGCAGTGAGTGCGGCCTGCACCGGTTCGCGCCGCGGCGGCACGATGGTGTACTGGGCCCACGCGCTGGCCTCGGCGCCGCCCAGCGTCTCCACCCGGCTGGCGAAGCAGCGGTCGTAGGCGGCAGCGACGCGGCGGCGCGCGGCGATTTCGTCGTCGAAGCCGGGCAGCTTGGCCAGCACCACCGCGCATTGCAGGGTATCCATGCGCCCACCGACGCCCAGCCGCGTGTGGCAATAGCGCTCGGACTGGCCGTGGACGCGGATTTCGCGCATGGCGCGCGCCAGGTCGTCGTCGCTGGTGAAGATGGCGCCGCCGTCACCATAGCAGCCCAGCGGCTTGCTGGGGAAGAAGCTGGTGCAGCCGATGGTGGAGAGATTGCCGCTGCGCTGGCCGTGGTAGCTGGCGCCGAAACTTTGCGCGCCGTCCTCGATCACGGCCAGGCCGTGGCGGCGCGCGATGCCGTTGATGGCATCCATGTCGGCCGGTTGGCCGTACAGCGAGACGGGCATGATGGCGCGAGTGCGTGCCCCGATGCGGCGGGCGATACGGGCCGGATCGAGGTTGCCGGTGGCGCGTTCGACATCGGCAAACACGGGCCGCGCGCCGGCCAGCACGATGGCTTCGGCGGTGGCGATGAACGAGAATGGCGTGGTGATCACTTCGTCGCCGGCCTGGACGCCGAGCGCCATCAGGGAGATCAGCAGCGCCTCCGTGCCCGACGATACGGTCACGCAGTGGCGCGCGCCGCAATACGCCGCCAGCTGCGCCTCCAGCTCGGCGACCTCGGGCCCCATGATGTACTGGCCATGATCGAGCACGCGCCGGATGCCGGCATCGATGTCGTTGCGCAGCAGCTGGTACTGCTGTTTGAGCCCGGTGAATTCCATCAGTGTCTCCTCGGTAGTAATCGGTGATCAGCCGGCGGCGTGCAGCGTGCAGACGCCGTCGGCAACGCTATACAGGTCGCCCGTGTGCGGACAGCGCGCTTGGCCGCTGGCCGAGCGCGGCAGGTCGAGCCGCTCGCCGTGGCGGCTGATCCAGCCGATGTGACGCGCCGGGACGCCGGCCACCAGCGCAAAATCGGGCACATCGCGGGTGACCACGGCACCGGCGCCGACCATGGCGTGGGCGCCGACGGTCACGCCGCACACCACCGTGGCGTTGGCGCCGATCGAAGCGCCGCGCCGCACCAGCGTGCGCCGGTATTCGTGCTTGCGCACCACCGCTGCGCGCGGATTGTGGACGTTGGTAAACACCATGCTGGGGCCGCAGAACACATCGTCTTCCAGCACCACCGCGTCGTACACGGAGACATTGTTCTGGATCTTGACGTTGTGGCCGATCACCACATCGTTGCCGATGAAAACGTTCTGGCCCAGAGAACAGTGGCTGCCGATGCGCGCACCGCTGCAGACGTGGCTGAAATGCCAGACGCGGGTGCCGGCGCCGAGCACGGCGCCGGCATCGACGATGGCGCTGGGATGGATGAGGTTTTCCATGTGATCTTCCATGAGCGGGTTCAGGGCGGCTGTTAGTAGTCGAGCGGCAGCGCCACGCGGCGGCCGTCGCGCGCGGAACGGTAGGCGGCAATCAGCACCTCCAGCGATTTCAGGCCTTCGCGGCCATCGGTTTCGGGCTCGGCCTCGCCGCGCAGCACGGCGATCACGTTGTCGTAATAGAGCGGGTGACCGAAACCGTACACGGACGCGGTGGCGTAGCTGGCCTGCTGCACGGTGGCGTCGTCGGCGTGGGGCTGGGCGAAGTCCCACTGCTGTACTTCGTTGACGGCCACGCCGCCGATGCGCGCGGTACCGGTCTCGCCGAGGATGGTGATGCTGCCTTCCAGGTTGTGCGGATAGGCCAGCATGGTGACATTCATCGAGCCCAGTGCGCCGTTGCGCCAGCGCAGGCTGATCACGCCCGTATCTTCCACCTCGATGTCGCGCGCCAGGGTGGCGGTGTAGGCCTGCAGGCTTTCGATCGGGCCGACGATCCAGTCGAGCAGATCGACATAATGGCTGGCCTGGTTCATGAAGGCGCCGCCATCGAACTCCCAGGTGCCACGCCAGGACGCGCTGTTGTAATAGCTCTGCGGCCGGGTCCAGAACACATTCAGGTTGACCATGTAGATGCGGCCGAAGCGCTTGTGCTCGACCGCGCGCTTGAGCAGCTGCAGCGTGGCGTTGCGGCGGTTCTGCTTGACCACGAACATGCGCACGCCGGCCGCATCGCAGGCGCCCACCATGCGCTTGGCGTCTTCCCAGCGCGTGGCCATCGGCTTTTCGGTGATCACGTGGCGGCCGGCGCGCGCCACCCGCACCGCCTGGTCCGGATGCAGCCCCGAGGGCGTGGTGATGATGCAGGCGTCGATGTCGCTGTGCGCGAGCATGTCGTCGAGGTTGTCGAACGGCGTGGCGCCGGTCTCGGTGACGGCGCGGTCGAGCGCTGCGCGGTCGATGTCGCACACGGCTACCAGCTCGCAGCGGTCGGCATGCCTGGCCAGCGCGCCGAAATGGTTGCTGGCGATGCGGCCGCAGCCGACCAGCGCGAAGCGCAGTTTGCGGTCGGTGACGGCAGGACAGAATTGGCGCATGACATACTCCTGGCAGTGGCGGGATGAAGATCAGGAAGCGGGGACGGCGACTGGCGGCCTGGCCGCCACCGGCGGCACGCGCAGGCGGCGCAGCACGGCCTCGCCGTCGGCCGCACGCACGCCGGTTTGCGGCGTGAATTCGGTGATGATGGTCTTGAGCATGGCCTCGATCAGCCAGCGGTCGTTGCTGGCGCAAGCGACCAGCAGCAGTTCCAGGTACTGGTCGAGCAGGGCAGCGGGCAGCGCCTGCTCCTTCATGCACAGGATGCGCGGATGGCGGCTGGGCGTGGCGCCGTCGGCGGTGAGCAATTCCTCCTGCAGCTTTTCGCCCGGGTACAGGCCGACGTAGCGGATTTCGATCTCGCCGTGCGGCTGATCCGGCGTGCGCTCGGTCAGCCCGGCCAGCGCGATCATGCGCCGCGCCAAGTCGACGATGCGCAGCGGTGCGCCCATGTCGAGCACGAACACCTCGCCGCCTTCGGCCATGGCCCCGGCCTGGATCACCAGCTGCGCCGCCTCGGGAATCAGCATGAAATAGCGCTCCATGGCGGCATCGGTGATGGTGATCGGGCCGCCCTGCTGCAACTGCTGGCGGAACAGCGGCACCACCGAGCCGGACGAGCCGAGCACATTGCCGAAGCGGACCATGCTGAACGTGGTGGCGCCGGCGCCGTCCTGCTGCGCGGCCTGGAACACCAGTTCCGACAGGCGTTTGCTGGCGCCCATGATGGTGCTGGGCCGCACGGCCTTGTCGGACGATACCAGCACGCAGGTCTGCACCCCGTGGCGGGCGGCGGCGGCAGCGACGTTGCGCGCGCCGACCACGTTGTTGCGCAGTCCCTCCACCAGGTTGGTTTCGACGATCGACACATGCTTGTAGGCCGCCGCGTGATAGATGGTGTGGATGGTGGCACCCTGCATCGCGCGTTCGAGCATGCGTTCGCTGCACACGGAACCGAGGTGGGCGTGCAGCACCAGCTGCGGCCAACGCGCCCGCAGTTCCTGGGCGATCGTGTACAGCGCGAATTCGCTGTGGTCCACCAGGTGCAGGCAGCGCGGCGCCAGGCTGGCGATCTGCCGGCACAATTCGCTGCCGATCGAGCCGCCGGCGCCGGTGACCAGCACGTTCTTGCCGCGCACGCAGCGGGCGAACAACGCGCTGTCGGGCTGCACCGGCGGGCGGCCCAGCAGCAGTTCGGGGGCGAAGTCGGGCAGGGACGGGCGGGCGGCGCCGGATCCGGCGCTGCCGCCGGCCGGCGTCCGCTGCTGGAGCAGGCGGCGCAGCAGGGCGCGCATGCCGGACCGCGAGGCGATCAGGTACAACATCGCCAGCGGCCAGTACATGGCCAGCACCGGCCCCGGGATGCGCGCCACGGCGCCGTCGCGCGTGAGCAGATACAGCGCGACAATGGCCGCGCCCAGCGCCAGGCCGGCCAGGATCAGCGTGCGCTGTTCGAGCTGGCGCAGGGCCGCGCCGTACAGCGTGGCGATCGACAGCGCAGCGATGCTGAGCGCGGTGAGCAGGACGGCGGCCGGCCAGGGCGGCGCGGCGCCGGTGATCACGGCCATCGCCAGCGCCAGGCACAGGGGCAGGGCCGCGCTGTCGGCCACGTACATCAGCAGCCGCTTGCCGCTGCGGTGGATGGCGGCTAGCCGCACGCAGCAGCGGCGGGCGAAACTGGCGGGATGGCGGAGCGTGGCGAACATGGTGCGGTGCCTTCAAAAAGCTGCAGGGCCAAGGGGATGGCGCGGGATGCAGTGATTGTCGGCTGACCAGCACTTTGTGGCTTGACTGCGATCAAACGCCCCGGCGGCGCTTGTTCGTAACGCTTGACAACTATTTCCTATTCATATTTATTTTCCGAAATTAAACTAAGCCTAAGCGCGGCCGGTCAGACGCGCTTGATCACGTACACGCAGCGCCTGGCGCCATTGAGCATGTGCTCGACCCGGCCGACCGTGCAGTCGTTGCCCAGCACACGCTGGAACAGGTCCAGCTCCGAGCGGCAGAACTGCTGGCACTGGCGCGCCGCCGCGCAGATCGGGCAGTGGTTTTCGATCAGCAGCAGGGCGCCGTCGTCCGCGTGCGCCACTTCGGCCATATAGCCTTCCACACTGCGCGCCTGCACCAGCGCCGCCACGCGTTCGGGCAGGGTGCGGGCCGGCGCCAGGTGCTGGCGGTACTGCTGTTCGCTCAGCTGTTCGCGCGACGCGATCAGCCGTTCGAGTCCCGCCTCGCCGAACAGCTGGCGCACCTGGTCGATCAGCTGCAGCGTCAGGTCGGCATGGCGGTCGGGGAAGCGCGCGTGGCCCGCTTCGGTCAGCAGCCAGCGGCGCGCCGGCCGGCCCGGCTTGTCGGCCACGTCCTCGTAGGTGAGCATGCCTTTTTCCTGCCACGCTTCGAGCTGGCGCCGGGCGCCCATCGAGGTCAGGCCGAGCAGCGCGGCCAGTTGCTGCGCCGTTTGCGGACCACGGGTCTTGATCAGGAAGAGGGTCTGGTCGGCGGTATTCACGACAGCACTCCTGCTGCGGGCGCCGTATGCTGGAGGCGGTCATGCCAGCGCTGCAGGCGCCACGCGGACCACGCGCCCAGCGCTGCCGACAGCAGCAGGATCAGGCGCGTGTCGATCAAGGTGAGCACGGCGCCGATCAGCGCCATCACGATATTGGCCAGGCAGAACGTGGTCGAGATCAGGCCCATCACCGCGCCCTGGCCATGGGCGCCGAAACGCTCGGCGCACCAGTGCGGCACGATGCTGCTGTGGAAGGCGTGCGGCACGCCGAACAGCACGATGGCGGCCAGGCCGACCTGCGCGTTGCTGACCGCCAGCAGCCCGATTAGCGAGGCCGTGGCGTAGGCAAAGCCGCGCGCCCGCAGCAGCGGTGCGCCGGCGTACTTGCGGCCGGCAACGATGGTGGTGGCGGTCATCACGCCGCACATGGCTGCTGTGGCCCAGGCGATGCCGCGCGGACCGTAGCCGGGCACTTCCACCAGCCACAAAGGATAGAACTCGTAGAACCCGGTCACGCAGCAGCTGTAGGCTAGGGTGATCACGAACAGCGTGCGCAGCTCGGGTTCGCGCAGCAGGTTCAGGGCGTGGCGATGGCGCGCCACCTGCCACCACGAGGTGGTGGCGGCCGACGGCGCCTCGCGCGGCAGCGCGCGCGCGACCAGCACGGCAGTGCCGAGCAGCAGCGCCACCGCGATCCAGAACGGCGTGGTGACGCCGTAGTCGAGCGTGAAGCCGGCCATCAGCGGGCCCACCAGCCAACCCATGTAAAAGGCGCCGTTCAGCCACGACAGCGCCTTGCGCCGCAGATCGCCGTCGAGCCGGTCGGCCAGCATGGCGCGCGCCACCGAGCCGTTCCCCTCCAGCAGGCCGGTGACGAACCGCGCTGCGATAAACAGCGGGAACGATTCAAACACCAGCGCCAGCGCGGTGATCGCATGGCCGGCCGCTGCGCCGACGGCGGTGACCAGCAGGACCGGCCGGCGGCCGTAGCGGTCGGACATGGGACCGAGCAGGGCCGAGCCGATCAATAGGCCCAGCGGATTGATCGTCAGCGCCAGGCCCAGCAGCAGCTTCGGCGGCAGGCCGAGAAAGGTGTTCAGGCCATTGGCGCTACCGTCGGCAAACAGCGGCGCGAGGATCGGATACGGCAGCGCGGCGCCGACCGTGGAGAGCAGGGCCAGCAGGCAGGCGCTGCTGATGAGCAGGGAGTTTTTCATGTCCCTACTGTAACGGCGTGGCACTAATAAGTAAACGAAAATGTTTATTAATGTGCGGTGACCAAGGCGCGGTATGATGGCGATCTTTTCGTACACCTCGCTCTATGAATACATGGCGTAACTGGTTTGGCGGCCGTCGCGGCGGGTTCTTTTTCCTGCTGCTCGGTCTCGGCATCGTCGGCGTCTTCATCGCGCTCGAACTGCGCTTCCCGGCTGCGGCGCAGCTGCAGGCCGTGACCGGGCGCGTGGACTGGACCTACGACAGCCGCGACGCCATGTATTTTGCCGCCCGCACCACGCCGCAGCAGTTCGCGGTCCACGTCAAGAGCGATGCCGACGGCCGCCTGCGGGCAGCGCTGCGCGCGGCGACCAGGCTGTACCCGGTCACCGTGCGGTTCGCGCCGGACCAGGTCAACCACCCCGGCTTTTTGCCCGGCGATTTCCACGTGGTGTATGGCGTGTCGGTCGGCGGCAAGGAAGTCACCAGCCTGGACGACGTGCGCGCCAGCTACCGGCGCGACAACCTGGTGGCGCTGGTGCTGGGCGCAGCGTTCATGCTGCTCGGCGTGCAGCGCCTGGTCATCTACCGTAACGAGAAGCCTAACGCAGGTCGCGCTGGCGGCGGAACGCGAGCCAGCCGGCGATCGCGGTAAAACTGGCGACGATCACCACCACGACCAGGAAGCCGTGCGGCGCGTTGGCCAGCGGGATGCCGCCCACGTTCATGCCGAGCAGGCCGGCGATGATGTTGATCGGCAGCGCCAGCACGGTGACGATGGTCAGCACGAACAGGCTGTGGTTGTTGCCCTCGTTGACCAGCGCCGCGATTTCTTCCTGAATCAGCTTGATGCGCTCCTGCAGCGAGGCCATGTCGGCCAGCACCAGCGAGAATTCCTCGGTGGACTGGCGCAGTTCCTGGGCGTCGAGTTCGGCCACCCACGACGGCGGCCGTTGCAGCAGCCGGAACAGCGCAGCCGGTTCCGGCGCCAGCAGGCGGCGCAGCCGCACCAGCACGCGCCGCAGCTCGCCCAGACTGGCGCGCTTGGTGTTGAGCTTGCCGGCCAGCAGATTGTCCTCGATGCCGTCGACCGTGGCGATGGCGTGGCGCACGATCTTGATCAGCGCGTCGGCCTGGTCGCGCAGCAGGTGGATCAGCAGCTCGACCGAGGAGCGGATCGGCTCGCCGTTGCGCACCGCGTTGCGCAGGCTGTCCACGGCGCGCAGCGGCTTGCGGCGGGCGCTGATGACGACCTGCCGGTCCACGCTCAGCCACAGCGTGGAGATGTCGGACGGGTCGAACGAAAAATCGTGCAGCACGTCGTTGACCACGGCGATCAGCGTATTGTCGGCCACTTCGATGCGGGTCGAGCGCGGGCCCTCGTGCAGGCTTTCGTAAAATTCCTCGGGCAGGGCCAGGTGCTCGTGCAGCCACTTCTCGCTGGCGGTATTGGCCAGGTTGTAGTGCAGCCAGATGAATTCCTGCGGGTGCCGCTCGCGGTTCTCCAGCCAGGCGCAGGCCTGGTCGGCGTCGAGCGGCAAGCCCTTGCCATCGGCCGCGCGGCCGAACACGTAGCCACACACCAGGCCGGACGCGTCGGAACCGTAGGACAGCGGCGCCTGCTGCATGCTTACACCAGCAGCGCGGCGCTCATCTCGGCCGCGTTGTCGTGCGCCTCCCTGAGCAGCTTCTGCATGCGCTCCGGCTCGATGAACAGGTCGATCGCGGCGTCGGAATGGGGCGGCAGGTCGCGCTGCGCTTCCTGCAGCGGCGAGCGCACGGGCGTGAGCTGGTTGGCCAGCAGCAGCGTATCCTGCAGCGTGTCGGGCGGGATCGACATGAAGGCGTCACGCAGGCCTTCGATGGCGTCGGCCACCGGCTCGGGAATGCACAGCTTGCGCATCACTTCGCGGGTGATGATTTCCTCGCTGGCCGAGTGCCAGTTGTCCGGGTCTTCCTCGAGCAGGCCGGGGAATTCGTCGGCGCGCGAGAGCAGGTAGAAGCCGCCCACTTCGTGCACGATGCCGGCAAACAGCGCCGTGTCCTCGTTGACGCGGGTGACCTCGCGCGCGATCAGGCGCGCCAGTGCGGCGACGGCAATCGTGTGGTCCCACAGCTGCTCGGCCTTCAGCCGCAGCGCCGGATCGACCAGCTTGCTGCCGAACTGGCGCACCACCATGGCGGCGGCCAGCGCGAACAGGTTCTGGTAACCGATGCGCATGATGGCGCCGCGCACATTGGTCACCACCGGCGCGCCGGCGCGCGCGAACATGGCGGAATTGGAAATGGCGACCGTGCGCGCGGCCAGCGTGGGCTCGGCCAGCACCAGCTTGATCGCCTTGTCGATCGGGCAGTCGGGATCGTCGAGCGCGAGCTGGACGCGCAGGGCGGCGTTGACGCTGGTGGGGAAGACCAATTCGCCGCGGATGGCCATGGCCGCAATATGGCCGTATGCTTCAAGTTTATTCATGGTCAAAATTATACGCACCCCGGCGTCCAAGCTCAACGCCATGTTGGGCTGCGACGGCGAGGTAGCGCGAATCGAGGCGGGGAAACGACAACGGCGGGGCGAACGCCGGGCACAGCGCGCGGCTGTCGGCGGCCGTCGGCTGCGGAGCGGCTGCACCTCGGCTGCACCTCGACCGCCAGTCGGCCGCGCGTCGCCAGGGAGCCGGCTGAAAGTCGGCTGACAGTCTGCGGCGGTCGGCTGCCTGCAGCGGCATGCAGCCGATCGCCGGGCGTGATGCTCAGGCGCTGGCCAGTTGCGGCTGGCGCGTCGTCGGCGCGGCGCTGTACCGCGCCACCGACAGATCGTCGGCAAGAATTGCCGGCTTGCGCGCCGAGATGATGTCGGCCAGCAGTTGCGCCGAGCCGCACGACATGGTCCAGCCGAGCGTACCGTGCCCGGTGTTGATGAACAGGTTGCGCAGACCGGTGCGGCCGACGATCGGCGTGCCGTCCGGCGTCATCGGGCGCAGGCCGGTCCAGAAGCTGGCCTCGGCGGTGGCGCCGGCGCCGGGGAACAGGTCGTTGACGACCATCTCCAGCGTTTCGCGGCGGCGCGGATTGAGGCGCTTGTCGAAACCGGCGATTTCGGCCATGCCCCCCACGCGGATGCGGTCGTCGAAGCGGGTGACCGCGATCTTGTAGGTCTCGTCGAGGATGGTGGACACGGGCGCGGCAGCAGCGTTGACGATTGGCACCGTGATCGAATAGCCCTTGAGCGGGTAGACGGGAACGTCCACCAATCCCTTGAGCAGCGGCGTCGAATAGGCGCCCAGCGCCACCACGTAGGAATCCGCGCGCACTAGTTCGCTGCCCGACTGCACGCCCGCGATCTGGTCGCCGGCCGTGACCAGGCCGTCGATCAAGGTGTTGTAGCGGAACTTGACGCCGAGCTCCTCGGCCATGGCGGTCAGGCGGGTGGTAAACAGCTGGCAGTCGCCGGTTTCGTCGTTGGGCAGGCGCAGGCCGCCGACCAGGCGGGTCTGGTCGAGACCGGGCTCGGCGCCCAGCAATTGCTCGCGGTTCAGCAATTCGTACGGAACGCCGGTGTCCTGCAGAACGGCGATATCCTTGGCCGCATCATCGAGCTGTTTCTGGGTGCGGAACAGCTGGGTCGTGCCTTGCTGCCGGCCTTCGTAGGCGATGCCGGTGGCCGCGCGCAGCACCTTGAAGCAATCGCGGCTGTATTCGGCCAAGCGTACCATGCGCTCCTTGTTGACGGCGTAACGCTCGGGCGTGCAGTTCTGCAGCATCTGCCACATCCAGCGCAGCTGGAACAGCGTGCCGTCGGGCGTGATCGACAGCGGCGCATGGCGCTGCATCATCCACTTGACCGCCTTGAGCGGAATGCCGGGCGCGGCCCAGGGCGACGCATAGCCGGGCGAGATCTGGCCGGCGTTGGCGAAACTGGTTTCAAGCGCAGGGCCGGGCTGGCGGTCGATCACGGTCACGTCGTGACCGGCCCGGGCCAGGTAGTAGGCACTGGTAACACCGATGACACCGCTTCCGAGTACGAGTACGCGCATATGAGCCCCCAAGTTGGATAATGGGCGCACTTCGCCCCTATAATCCGCTATGGTATCCTCGTATTGCCAGCTTTTGTTACTGTTAAACCCGATTTATTTAGTGGAATGTCATGCGCATACAGAAAGAGTCGGTACGCACCCTGGATAAGCTCGACCGCAAGATCCTGCACATCCTGCAGGCGGACGGCCGCATTTCGATGAAAGACCTGAGCGAGCAGGTGGGGCTGTCGATCACCCCGGCCATCGAGCGCGTCAAGCGCATGGAGCGCGACGGCGTGATCACCGGCTACCACGCGCGCATCGACCCGCCGGCGCTCGGCGCCAAGCTGCTGGTGTTTGTCGAGATCACGCTGAACCAGAAGTCGGGTCCCGTGTTCGAGCAGTTCCGGCGCGAGGTGCTGCGCATCCCCGAGGTGCAGGAGTGCCACCTGGTGTCGGGCGACTTCGACTACCTGATCAAGGCGCGCATCCACGAAATGGCCGAGTACCGCAAGCTGCTCGGCGACATGCTTTTGAGTCTGCCCGGCGCGGCGCAATCGAAAAGCTATGTGGTGATGGAAGAGATCAAGGAAACGCTGGCGCTGGCAACGGGCGCCTGACCCGCTTGCCCCTGCGCGGCGGGCGGGCTTCCGTTAAAATAGTCCGGATGACATGCAAACAGACGGAGCAAGTGTGACCACCCACGGTACTCCAGCCAATCACGGCAGCGGCACCGGGACCGGCATCGGCGCCGACGCCATCCACGTCCGGACCCTCGACGAACATCTTTCCGCCGACCACAGTTTCAGCTCGGCGTATGCACGCGCGGTCGGCGCCATTGCCGGGCGCGACGGCAAGCTGACGCTGGCGCAATTTGCCGCCGTCACCGAACTGGCCGGCGACGGCAAGTCCTCGGCCGTCTTTACCGCGCTGGTGCTCAACGCCATCGAATCCGGGGTTGACGTGGACTGGGCGTTCGCGGCGCTGGCGCGCAGCGCCGCTGCCGTCGAGCAGGCCGCGCGCGACGACGCGCTGTCGATGGCCATGCCGCTGCTGGCGCTGCACGGCGCCGACGCCCGCGCGCTGGCCCAGCGCCTGGCCAAGGCCCTGTCGGCGCGGCTGACGCCCGAAGACAGCGACCGCCTGCCGCCAGCCGGCGAACGGGGCCTGCTGTCCAATCTCGGCGAGCAGGCGCGGCGCCTGGTGCGCGGCCGCTCGCTGTCGGACGCGGTCGCCGATTTCGGCCGCACCGCCGGCCAGCCGGTGCTGGTCGAGCACGCGCGCAGCTTCCAGTCCGGCGAGATCGACACCGCGCAGCTGCGCGCGCTGGTCGGCACCACCACGGCGGCCATCCTGCAGGACATCGCCGCCTACGTAGAGCAGGCGCAGCAGATGGGGCGCGACGCATCGATGGCCGCCACCCTGCTGGCCACCGCCGACGAAATGAAGAGCCAGGTGATGCAACGCCTGGTGCTGGTCGAGCAGCGCATCGCGCAGGAACGGCGCCTGCTGGCCGAGGAGATCGAGGACGCCGTGCACGACGCCGGCAACGCCATCGAACTGGCCATCGCCGACCGCCTGGCCACCGACAAGTGGAAAGAAGACGAGGTGTGGGACAGCATCGGCCGCAACCAGTTCGGCCAGGAGATGGAGCGCCGGCTCGACCGCATCGTGCGCCGCAAGGAACAGGCGCTGCACCTGCTGCAGGAAGACCTGCGGCTGTTCCAGTCCGGCATGCGGCTGGGACAGGTCTCGATGTTCGAACGCCAGCACCATTCGGCCCTCGCCCGCCTGATGCCGCGCCTGCGGCTGGGCACGCGGCTGGCCAACAGGGTCGATACCGCCGCCAACGTCACGTTGATGAGCGGCGTGGTGGCGGCTGCCGGCACCGGCACGGCCGCCTACCTGGTCGGTGCGGCCGTGGTGCTGCCCGTGGTAGCGCCGGCAGCGCCGTTCGTCGGCGGCGCCGTACTGCTGGCCGGCGCCTTCAAGTGGTTTGCCGACATCGGCAAGCGCAAGCGCACCGAAATCCGCGACAAGCGCAGCGCTTTCGAAGCGGAGCTGCGCAAGCAGCTGCAAGGGGCCGAACAGAATTTCAACGCCCAGCTCGACGCCGTGGCGCACGGCTTCCGCGTCTCGGCCGAACAGATGCTGATGCCGCTGCTGCTGGAAGCCGAAGCGGCCGGCCGCATCCCCGGCATGCGCCAGCGCATTGCCGACCGCGTGATCACCCAGGCCCAGGCCGCCATCACCGAACTCGACGCCGAACTGCGCAAATAGCGCCACCGAATTTGACGAACTGAGGGCGGGGGCCTCGAAAAAACGGGGCGAGCGGCCCGATATCGTCTTGCGTGCCGCAAGCGTGCGGCGATAGCGAGTCGCGCAGCAGGTTTTTCGGGGTTCCCTTTCGGTGTGCCCTTACTGGCGCAGGTTGCGGCCGATGATGGTGTCGGCTGCGGTGGCGGCCTGTTGCAGCGGTTGCGACAGGGCGGCGGTCCGGTACACGGGCTGGCGCGGCATGGCCGTGCCCAGCACCGGGCCGTCGGTGTGGCTGATGTCCACCTTGACCGTGGTCGAGAGGCCGATGCGCAGCGGGTGGGCGCGCAGTTCGGCGGCGTCCAGCGCAATGCGCACCGGCAGCCGCTGCACGACCTTGATCCAGTTGCCGCTGGCGTTTTGCGCCGGCAGCAGCGAGAACGCGCTGCCGGTGCCGGCCGACAGTCCCGTCACCGTGCCGTGGAATGCCACCTTGTCGCCATACATGTCCGCTTCCACCGTGGCCGGCTGGCCGACGCGGAGATTGCGCAGCTGCGATTCCTTGAAATTGGCGTCCACCCACAGCTGGTCCAGCGGCACGATGGACAGCAGCGCCATGCCCGGCGTGGCGCGCGCGCCCACCTGCACCGCGCGCTTGGCAACGTAGCCCGACACCGGCGCGACGATGGTGTTGCGGCGCGCGGCCAGCCAGGCGGCCTGGTAGTCGGCCCTGGCGGCCAGCACGGCCGGATGGTGCGGCACATCGATGCCCGCCACCGCCGCCTGCGCCGCCTGTTGCTGCTGCTGCGCCACCGCGACTGCGGCGCGGGCGCTGGCGACGGCCTGGCGCGCATGGTCCACTTCCTCGCCCGAAATCGTGTGGTCGGCCGCCAGCGGCAGCCGCCGCGCCAGGTCGTCTTCGGCGCGCTGGAGTTCCAGCCGGCGCAGGGCGACGGTAGCGTCGTACTGGCCGACGTCCGCGTAGCGCTGGCGCTGCTGGCGCACGGCGGCGCCCAGCCTGGCGTCGGCCTGGGCCAGCGCGACGTCGGCGTCGGCTGCGTCCAGCTGCACCAGCGGCGCGCCGGCCTGCACCATCTGGGTTTCGTCGGCGCGGATCTCGGTGACATTGCCGGTCACCTGCGACGTCAGGTTGACCAGGTTGCCGCCGACGTAGGCATTGTCGGTTTCCTGTATCTTGGACAGCACGGTCTGGTAGTACACGGCGTAAGCGCCGCCGGCAGCGAGCAACAGCAGCGTGATGCCGGCCAGTACGGTGTTGCGCTTCCTGTTATTGCCCGGCTTATTGTCGGGCTTGGGGGCTGGTTTGGTGTCCGTTGTGGTGTCGTTGCTCATGGTAGTCTCGATCGTTAATGGGGAAGCCGAAAAACCGTAGCGCGTTGCGCAGCAGGTTTTTCGAGGTCCCCTTATTTCAGGGCGCTGGCCAGCGGCGCCTGCTCGTGGTAGCCGCCACCGAGGGCATGGGTGAGCGCAACTTCGGCCAGCCGCTGCACTTGTTGCAGATAGAGGTCGGCGTCGCGCTCGCGCAGCACGGCCTGCTTCGCGATCAGCACGCCGGCGTGGTCGGCCAGACCGCGTTCGTAGCGTTTCTGCACCGACGCCAGCTGCGCGCCGGTGGCGGCGCTGGCAGCCGCCTGTTCGACGATCTGCCGTTCGATGCCCTGCACCTGCACCGCATCCTGCGCCACCTCGCGCACGGCCGCCACCACGGTCTGGTTGTAGTCGGCGATGCGTTCGTTGCGCACCATGCGGGCGGCGTCGAGCTGGGCATCCAGGCGGCGGCTGTCGAAGATCGGCAGCGTCATCGTCGGCCCCAGGTACAGGGTACGGCTGGCCGCCTGCAGCAGGTTCTCAACCCTGATGGTGTCGAGACCGATCGAGCCGGTCAGGTTGATGTCCGGGTAGAACGCGGCCCTGGCGGCATCGATGCGGCTCAGCGACGATTCGATTTTCCAGCGCGCCGCCTGCAGGTCGGGACGGCGGGCCAGCAGCGCGATGCCGAGGCGGGCGGGCAGGGCGTGGGCGACCGGCGCGGCCTGCACCGGCTGCAGGTCGGCCAGCGCCGCGCTGTCGGCGCCGAGCAGCGCCCGCAGCGCTTCGCGCTCGACGCCGATGTCGGTGGACAGCTGCGCGGCTTGCTTGCGCAGCCGGGCCAGTTCGGCCTGCGACGCCTGGCCGGTGTCGGCATCGGCCAGCCCGCCGGCGACGCGGCGCGCGCGGTCCTGCGCCAGCGCGGTCTGCACCTCGGTCAGCTGCACCAGATTGTCGCGCCGGGCAAAGTCGCCCTGCAGGCGGAAGTAGCTTTGCGCCACGGCGGCCGCCAGCGCCTGTTCCGCCTGGGCATAGGCGGCACGGTCGACGTTGACCGCACCGACCGCAGCGGCGACCTGGGCGCGGTTCCTGCCCCACCAGTCGAAGTTGTAGCGCGCTTCCAGGCGCAGCGTCTCGGTGGTGAAATATGCGCCGCCTATCGGCGCCGGAAACAGCCCGGTGCCCGAGTAGCGCTGGCGGTTGGCGTTGGCATAGGCGCCGAGGTCGATGCCCATGTCGGCCATGCTGCGCGCCAGTTCGGACCGCGCGCTGCCGATGCGCGCGGCAGCCACTTCCAGCGTCGGACCGGCGCGCAGCGCCTGCTCGATCAGCGCGTTCAACTGGGCGTCGCCGTAGGCGGTCCACCAGCGCGCCTGGGGCCAGCCTTCGCGCGCCAGGTGGATGTCGGCCGCCAGCCCGGCGCTGGCCATGTCGCGCCTGGCCGGCACCTGCGATTCGGGCGGAATGGCGGCGCAGCCGGCCAGCAGCGCTGCCAGCGCGGTCGTGGCGGCCGCGATGGCCAGCCTGGGCAACAATGGTTTGATGGTGTGGTTCATGGTGTCGGTGTCAATCGTGGGCCGCGTGGACTGCCGGTGCGGCATGGCTGGCAGCGGGGCGTATCAGGAGCAGCAGGGGCAGCACGCACAGGGTCAGGATCAGCATCAGCCAGAAATCGTCGACGTACGCGATCATCGAGGCCTGGCGCGTGATCTCGCTGTTGAGCAGCGCGGCGCCCTGCGGCGCGGCCAGCGCCTCGACTGCGGCCGGGTTGGCGATGGTGATCTGCGCCGTCAGCGCCGCATGCATGGTTTGCGTATTGCGCACCAGCAGTGTCTGCACCAGTGCGATGCCGATCGAGCTGCCGATATTGCGCATCAGGCTGTAGATCGCCGTGCCTTCGGCGCGCATCTCCGGTGACAGCGTGGCAAAGGTGGCGGCCGACAGCGGCACGAACACCAGGCCCAGGCCCAGTCCCTGGATCACGCCGGGCCAGACGATGTCGCCCTGCGACAGCACCAGCGTGTAGCGCGTCATCTGCCACAGCGACAAGGCGGTGATGGCAAAGCCGGCGCCCAGCAGCAGGCGCAGGTCGATCCGTCCCACCAGTTTGCCCACCACCAGCATGGCCAGCATGGTGCCGATGCCGCTCGGCGCCGTCACCAGGCCGGCGATGGCGGCCGGGTAGCCCATCAGGCTTTGCAGCATGGTCGGAGTGAGCGCGCGCGTGGCGAACAGCACCAGGCCGACGATGAAGATGAACAGCAGGCCGCTGACGTAGTTGGCGTTTTTCAGCAGCCGGTAGTCGAAGAACGATTTGCCGGGCGGCTGCAGCGCCGTGTGCACGGCAAAATAGATGAACGCCAGCGCCAGCACGACCGCTTCGATCCAGGTTTCGGTGGCCGCGAACCAGTCGTTCTGTTCGCCGCGATCGAGCAGCATCTGCAAGGCGCCGATCGCCAGGCTCAGCGTGATGAAGCCGAAGGCGTCGAACGTCATCTTGCGCGGCGCGGTGGTGCGGCCGATATAGCGCCAGATACCGTAGAACGCCAGCGCGCCGATCGGCACGTTGATGAAGAACACCCAGCGCCAGTCGTAGGCGTCGGTCAGCCAGCCGCCCAGGGTGGGGCCCAGGATCGGGCCGATCATCACACCCATGCCCCACACGGCCATGGCCGAACCGTGCTTCTCGCGCGGGTTGATGTCGAGCAGCGTGGCCTGCGACAGCGGCACCAGCGCCGCGCCGAACACGCCCTGCAGCATGCGCGCGGCGACGATCTCGGTGAGGTTCATCGACAGCCCGCACAGCACCGAGGCCAGCGTGAAGCCGGCAACGGCGGTCAGAAAAATAGTCTTCTGGCCGAAGCGGTCGCACAGCCAGCCGGTAAGCGGGGTGGCGATCGCGGTGGCCACGATGAACGAGGTCAGTACCCAGGTGATCTGGTCCTGCGACGCCGACAGGCTGCCCTGCATATGGGGCAGGGCGACGTTGGCGATGGTGCCGTCGAGCGCCTGGATGATCGTGGCCAGCATGATCGACACCGTGATCATGGTGCGGTTGATGCCGCGGTCGGTGGCAGTATCGGCGCTCATGGGCCAGGCTCGATATCGCTTTGCAGCTGTTCGAGGAAGGCGGTGACGACGGCCAGCACCGCCGGGTCGGCCCGGGACAGCAGCTCGCCGCGCACCGCGTCGGCTTCCTGCTTCACGCTGCGGTACACCTGCATGCCGGATTCGGTCAGGCTGAGCAGCTTGACGCGGCGGTCGGTGGCCGACGGCGTGCGCACCATGTAACCGGCTTTGACCAGGCGGTCGATGGTGGCCACCATGGTGGGGTCTTCCACGCCGACGCGGGTGGCCAGCCGGGTTTGCGACGGTGGCGCCGGCTCCTTGGCGGTGATGGCAATCGCCATCCAGCTCGACTGGCTGATGCCGAGGTGGCGCAGGCGGCGGTCGAGGGCCAGCCGCCAGGCGCGGGCGCTGCCGTGGAGGGCGGCCGAAAAGCGCTCTTCGATCGTGGGCATGGTCGGGGAAATTGGTTAGAAGGTAAAAGGTTAGGGTGCGAACGATTATTCTAGCACGCTCATCAAGATGGTCGAGAGAAAGATTCGTCTAGTCTTGGTATCATGGCGGATGCGCGCAGCCGATGCGCGGCAGTTCATGACGGCGCAAGCCAAGAGGGAGAAGAGATTTGCATAGCAAAATTATTATCGTGGGCGGCGGCGCGGGCGGGCTGGAGCTGGCATGCAAACTCGGGCGCAAGATGCCGGGTGCGGTGATGCTGGTCGATAGCCGCCTGTACCATATCTGGAAACCGTCGCTGCACGAAGTGGCTGCCGGCACGCTCGACGTGCACCAGGAAGGCCTGTCGTACCAGATGCTGGCCCACGACAACGGCTTCACGTTTGCCTACGGCCCGATGCTGGCGCTCGACCATGCGCAGCGCACCATCACCATCGGCGCCATCACGGCCGGCGACGAGCACGACGAGGTCGTGCTGCCGGAGCGCCAGGTCGGTTTCGATTCGCTGGTGATCGCGGTCGGCAGCACGTCCAATTATTTCGGTGTGCCCGGCGCGGCCGAGCACACGATTTCCCTGAACGCCACCGAGGATGCCGAACGCTTCCGCCTGACCCTGCTGAAACTGCTGACGCTGGCGTCGCTGAAGAAGGAGCACAACGTGCAGGCCGGGGTGGACGTGGTGATCATCGGCGGCGGCGCCACCGGCGTCGAGCTGGCGGCCGAGCTGCGCGAAGCGAGCGGCGTGTACGCCACCTACGGCGCCGGCCAGCTGCAGGCCGAGCGCGATATCCGCATTACCCTGCTTGAGGGCGCGCCGCGCATCCTGGCGCCGCTGCCGGACAAGGTGTCGCTCGCGGCGCTCGACCTGCTGCACCAGCGCTCGGTGACGGTGGTGACCAATACCCGCGTGACCGCGATCGCCGCCGACAGCGTGACCGCCGGCGACGTCGTCTATCCGGCCCAGCTGGTGGTGTGGGCGGCCGGCATCAAGGCGCCCGATTTCCTCCAGCAGCTGGGGCTGCCCACCGTGCGCTCGGGCGCGCTGGACGTGGACCAGCATCTGCAGGTCAAAGGGTTTGCCGGGATTTACGCGCTCGGCGACTGCGCCGCCTGCATCGGACCGGACGGCAAGGCCGTGCCGCCGCGCGCCCAGGCTGCGCACCAGCAGGCCGACTACCTGCTCGAAACCTTCCTGCGCCAGCGCGACAACAAGCCGGCGCAGACCAAGCCCTATGAATACCGCGATTACGGTTCGCTGGTGTCGTTCGGCCGCACCACGTCGGTCGGTAGCCTGATGGGTTCGCTAAAGGGCCTGAGCTGGTTCGTCGATGGTTTCGTGGCGCGGCTGATGTACGTGAGCCTGCACCTGCTGCACCACAAGGCCGTGCTCGGCACTGTGCGCACCGGGGTGCTGGCGCTGGCCCGCTTCCTGATCAAGCGCAGCACCCCCTTAGTGAAGCTTCATTGAAACTTCATTGAAGCTTCATTAAGTGCTCAGGCCGCCTTGGGCGGCTTGGGCAGAATCATGGTCAGCGTGGCGCCGCCCTCGTGGCCGGGCGCCAGCGTCAGGGTGCCGCCGAGGTAGGCGGCGCGCTCGCGCGCCATGCGCAGGCCGAACTTGACGCCATCGGCGCTGCCGGCTGCGTCGGCTGCCTGCGCCTGCGGCCCGACGCCGTTGTCCTTCACCGTCATCATCACTTCATCTTCGTTGTCGTCCACGATCACGTCCACCTCGGTGGCGTTGGCGTGGGCGACGATGTTGCGCAGCGCTTCTTCGAGCGTGTGCAATAGCACGATGCCGTGGCTGCGCGGGCAATCGAGTTCGTCGTCGGGCAGGCTGCTGCGCGCCTGGATCTGGTGCTGGGCGCCGAACTGCTCGACCAGCTCGCCCAGCGCCACGCGCACGCCGAGGAATTCGAGCTTGTCGTTCCACAGCTTGATCTGCATCTGGCGGTTGGTTTCCACGATCTGGCCCAGCAGCTTTTTCATGTGGTTGGCGCGGTCCTGCAGCGCCTGGTCTTCAGGCAGCTTCTGCATCAGCAGGCCCAGGTGCATGGTAAGCGCGGTCAGCGACGAGCCCAGGCTGTCGTGCAGCTGGCGCGACAGCGAGCGCCGCTCGTTATCCCAGCAGGTGTGGACATGGCCGAGCAGTTCGCTGAGGTCGGCGCTGCGCCGGGCGTCGTGGGCATCCTGCTGCGGTGTTGGTGAGGCCGGTACGGACATAAGCATCTCTGTTTGTATGGAAAGACCTGGTGTAAGTTGTAAAGAAGGAGTCTCGCTGCCGATGATACCCGAGGTTGCCCGGAGGCGGCGCTCCGCAGGGAAATCACTTGCCCGCCTTCACGACTTTGCCGGTTCTCTCATGCAACTGGCGATGGACTCCATCAACTGCTCGATGCCCACCGGTTTCACCAGGTGGCGGTCGAAGCCGGCTGCCATCACGCGCGCCAGGTCCTCTGCCAGGCCATAGCCGGTGAGGGCGATCAGCTTGATGTGGCGGGTATCCGGATCGGCGCGCAGGCGCCGCGCCACTTCGTAACCATCGATGCCGGGCAGGCCGATATCGACCAGCGCCAGGTCGGGCCGGCGCGCGCGCACGGCATCCAGGCCGCGCAAGCCGTCCTCGGCTGCCGTCACCTGGTAGCCATAGCAGCTGAGCATCATCGACATCATTTCGCGGCCATCCTGGTTGTCCTCGATCAGCAGCAGGCTGGGCTTGTTTTCGCCGGCCGCAGGCGCCAGCGCCGCGGTCGCAGCCTGCTCGGCGATGCGCGGCAGGCGCAGGGTGAACAGGCTGCCGGCGCCGGGGCCCTTGCTGTCGGCCTCGATACTGCCGCCGTGCAGCTCGGCCAGGCGCCGCACCAGCGACAGGCCGATCCCCAGGCCGCCCTGCGAGCGGTCGAGCGTGCTCGCGCCCTGGACGAAGACCTCGAATACCTGCGGCAGCAGGCTGGCGCTGATGCCGACCCCGTTATCGCGCACGGTCAGCACCACGTCGTCGCGCTCGATCCGGGTGCACACCTCGATCCGTCCGCCGGCCGGCGTGTACTTGAGGGCGTTATCGATCAGGTTGCTGGTGATTTGTTCGAGCCGGGTGGCGTCGCCCTCGACCCAGCCGCTGGCCAGCTCCTGCACCACGTCGTAGTCGCGGCTGCGGCCCGTGGTGCGGAAGGTTTCCAGCGTGCCTGCCACCAGCGCAGCGAGGTCCACCGGTGCGCGCGCGAGCAGGATCTTGCCCGACATCGCGCGCGACAGGTCGAGCAGGTCGTCGACGATGCGCCCCAGGTGCTGGCTCTGGCGCTCGATGATCTGCCGGGCGCGCTGCACGCCCGCGCTGTCCACGCCGGGCAGGCCGATCAGTGCCGCCGCACTGCTGATGGCAGACAGCGGATTGCGCAGCTCGTGGCCGAGCATGGCCAGGAACTCGTCCTTGGCATGGTTCTCGCGCTCGGCGACCTGGCGCTCCTCGATCTCGCGCCGCAGGCGCTTGTTGAACGCGCTCAGTTCGGTGCTGCGCGCGCTCAGCTCGCGCGCCTGTTTCTTCAGTTCCTCGGTCTTCAGCGCCAGCGCCACGAAGACTGAAATCTTGGCGTACAGCACTTGGGGAATCACCGGCGTGAACAGGAAATCCACCGCGCCGTGCTGGTACGCTTTCAACCGGTCGAGTTCGTCCGCCAGGAAAGCCGTGATGAAGATGATGGGGATGTCTGCCGAGCGGGCCCGGGCGTGGATTGCTTCCGCGGTTTCGAAGCCGTCCATGCCGGGCATGTTGACGTCGAGCAGGATCACCGCGAAATCGTGCAGCAGCACCTGGCGCAGCGCCTCCGGCCCGGAGCGGGCGGACAGCACTTCGTAGGCATCCTGCTCGGCCCACAGGCCCAGCACGCTAGTCAACGCGAACAGGCTGTTCGCATCGTCGTTGACGACCAGGATCTTGGGTTTGTCGAGTGTGGGCACGGTGCGCGGGCGGCTGCGGGAGACCGGCCGATCATAGCAATTGCCTTATGCGATGTCAAAACACCGGCAGTTACACACCGCGAGCTACCATGGCTACCCTATGTTTGCTCGCGCACAGACCCGCGCGGGCAGTCCTGTCACAGTGACCGTGTATCCACCCATCCAAGGAACACATCATGAATATCGATACTGTCGTGGACAAAGAATATATAGGCATGAGCTTCCGCGCCCTGGCCGCGGCGCCGGTCAGCGCCCTGCGCGGCATCAGCGCCAAGGACGCCAAGGCACTGGCGCAAGCGTTCAATGTGCACTCGGTGCGCGACCTTGCCAACATGGAATTCGTCAAATGGGCCCAGGCCATCACCACCCTGGCCGATCTGGAGCAGGCCAGCCCGGCGGAACAGGCCAAGGAAACCCTGCTCGACGACGGCCTGGAAATGACGTTCCCGGCCAGCGACCCGGTCTCGGTCGATGCCGGCATCACGCGCATCGAGGTGCCGCCGGACATGGTCGAAGCCAAGCATGACCACCAGCACAGCGGCAAGGACAGCCACGGTGGCACTGGCGGCAACAATGGCAACGGCGGCAAATCCAAGGAAAAAGCTGCAGCGTAAGCGCCGACCCTGAGTGCTCTAACTGCGGAACAGGATCCGCCCCGGACGGGGCGGATTTTTTTTGGTCAGGCAGTCGAGGTGGACAGCATTGGCCGGGCCGGGGCCTGCGAGCGCAACGCTTGCGCGGTGCAGCTGCGGTTCTTGCCCGAGCGCTTCGCTTCGTAGAGCGCTGCATCGGCCACGGCAATGACTGCCGCGACCGCGTCGGCGTCGTCGGGGAAGATGCCGATGCCGATACTGGTGGACAATTGCAGCGTCTGACCATTGACGATATACGGCTGCGAGACGGAGTCGATCAGCTTGTTGGCGGGCTCCTGCGTATCGCTCACGTGCGAAATATTGCCCATCACGATGACGAACTCGTCGCCGCCGACGCGCGCCACCGTGTCTTCCTTGCGCGCGCAGCTGACCAGGCGCTGGGCCACCAGTTTCAGGATCTCGTCGCCAGCCGCGTGGCCATAGGTGTCGTTGATCGGCTTGAAGCCGTCGAGGTCGAGGTACATGACGGCCGCCTTGTTCTGCTGGCGCGTGGCGTGCTGGAGGACGGTAGCAATGCGGTCCTCGAGCAGGCGGCGGTTGGGCAGCCCGGTGAGCGGATCGTGCAGCGCCAGTTCCTGCTGCTGCTTGCTGTACTGCGCCAGTTCCTTGTAGAGCAGGCGCACTTCGAGCATGTTGTGGATGCGCTTGTGGACTTCGAGCAGGTCGAACGGCTTGCTGATGAAATCGCGCGCGCCGGCTTCGAGGGCGGCAATCTTGAAGCTGGGCTGGGCCGTGAGCGCCAGCACGGGCAGGTAACCGCCCTGTTCGATTTCTTTGAGTCCTTTCATGACCTGGAAGCCGTTCAGGCCGGGCATCTGCAAGTCGAGCAGGATCAGGTCGTAGCAGTGCTGGCGATGCATCGGGCATACCTGCTCTGGCAGCATGGTCGAGGAAACATTGGTGTAACCGGCTTCGCGCAGGATCTCCAACATCAGCTCGACATTGTCGGCACTGTCATCCACCACCAGTATCCTGGCGTGCAGAATATCGTCACGGCTCGGCATATTTTTTTCTCAATCTTCTCATCTAAGCGGCGGGGTCCCGGCCGCATATGTAATGCATACTAATTAGATAATATCGCAAACCGCTGTGCTGCGACGCACACATCTTTAAATAATTTCTACTGAGAAATAATTCTACGCGTTTCCAGCAAAATGCCAAGTGTAGCAAGCACACTCTTGATTGCTTGTAGGACATTGCCGCGTCTAAAAGTAGGAGTCGCAAATGTTCTTTCTGGTAATAATACTTACGTATGTTTATTGCATGATAGCGCGGATCAGGGGAGGAAGTGCGAATCATTTCGGTGCAGCAAGCTCGCTTGCATGACCTTGCTGATCAGCTCACCGGGCTCGACCGGCTTGGCGATATGTGCCGCAAAACCACTGTCCAGCGCTTTCTGGCGGTCTTCGTCGCGGGCAAATGCGGTCAGGGCGATGGCCGGCACGCTGCCGCCGCCCGCCGGCCCCAGCGCCCGCACCCGTTCGAGCAAGCCGTAGCCATCGATGTCGGGCATGCCGAGGTCGGTCATCAGCACCGTGGGTCGCACGTGGGCCAGCATGGTCAATGCTTCGGTCGCATTCGCTGCCGTCAGTACTTCGGCACGGCAGTCGTGCAAGATCCTGCGGATGAGCTCGCGGGAATCGTTGTCGTCATCGACCACCATCACCCTGAAACCGGACAGATCATGCGGCGCAGCACAGCCGGACGCTGGCGTGGCCGACTGTTTGCCGACACGGCGCGGCAGCCGCACCGTGAAACAGGCGCCATGGCCGGGGCCGTCGCTGTGGGCGGCGATGGTGCCCCCATGCTGCTCCACCAGGTGCTTGGCGATCGCCAGGCCCAGGCCCAGGCCGCCATGTTTGCGGGTGGTGGTGGCGTCGGCCTGGCGGAAACGCTCGAACACGTGGCCGATGAAGTCGGCCGTGATGCCGGCGCCCGTGTCGCGCACTTCGATGGCGACCTGGTCGCCCTCGCGGCGCACGCCGACCGTCACCGTGCCGCCGGCCGGCGTAAACTTGATTGCATTGCTGAGCAGGTTCCAGATGATCTGCTGCAGGCGGCTGGCGTCGCCCGACACCATGCCGGCTGCCCCGTCGAATTCGGTAGCAATGGTGACCTGCCGCGCCTCGGCTGCCGGCTGCACGGTGTCGATGGCCGCAGCGGCAATGGCCGACGCCGACAGTGGCAGCATTTCCAGGCGCACCTTGCCGGAAGCAATGCTGCTCATGTCGAGCAGGTCTTCGATCAGCTGCGCCTGGGCGCGTGCATTGCGCTCGATGGTTTGCAGGCCGCGGTGCAGATCGGCCTCGTCGCGGGTGCCGCGCCGCAAGACTTGCGACCAGCCGAGGATGGCGGTGAGCGGCGTGCGCAGCTCGTGCGACAGCGTGGCCAGGAATTCGTCCTTCATCTGGCTGTTGCGCTCGGCTTCGGCACGGGCTTCGCGTTCGCTGTCGAGCAATTGCTTGCGTTCTTCCGCTGCCTGCTGGGTGGCTTCGTACAGGCGCGCGTTGTCGATCGCAATGGCGGCCTGGGCGGCAATGCCGCTGATGATGCGCTCGGTGCGTTCGCTGAACATGGCGCGCTCGGGATGGCCGAAGAACAGGCAGCCGATGACGGCCCCCGAACTGAGCGCCACCGGCACCGCCAGGTAGCTGCGCACCAGCGGCGTGCCGGGCGGCAGGCCCGTGTTCGGGCTGGCCTGTACGCCGTCGGCGTCCAGCGGCAGGTCGATGCTGCGGAGGGCGACCTGGCTGCGCGCGCTGCCAGCGTGGCCGTCGTGGCCGAGCAGGGCGGCCGCGCGCGGCGCACAAAAGCTGGCGAAGCTGTCGCGCGCGCCGTCCGACAGCGTGTGGCGCAGGACGGTGCTGCCGCTGTCGTCGGCCGCCTGGTAAAAGAAGGCGCCGTAGCGGGCGCCGCTGATGCTGGTGGCGGCATCGGTCAGTTCCTGCAGCAGCGGGTGCAGGTCGCGGCGCGAGGCCAGCGCGGTACCGGTACGATTGACCAGTTCCAGCGCAGCAGTTTCGTCGCGCAATGCTTCCTGGGCGCGCTTGACCTGGTCGACATCGGTGCTTGTGCCGAACCAGCGCACCAGCTTGCCGCTGGCGTCGCGGACGGCGTTGGCGCGCACCAGGAACCAGCGGAACTCGCCGCTGGCGCTGCGGATCGGTATTTCAAGCTCGAAGGCGCGGCCGCTGGTGCGGCACTCCTCCCACATTTTCTCGAGCGCGGCCACGCAATCGGGCGCATAGGCGCTGCGCCAGCCGTCCCCGAGCATGTCTTGCGGCGTGGCGCCTGTGTAATCGTACCAGCGCTGGTTGTACCAGATCACGGCGCCATCCTGCTCGGCGATCCAGGCAAGTTGCGGCATGGAATCGGCGAGCGCGCGCAGCTCGTGCTGGCTCTGGCGCAAGGACGCGCGCACCAGGCGCAGTTCGTCAAGTGCGCGTTGGGGGTCGTTGAGCGCGGCGTCTTCCGCCGGACTGGCGGGGTGGGCGCTCACTGGCTCGTGAGGAGAAATCATCGGCGGCAGCCGGCTCGTCGCCCTGCGTACCGGTGGCGGAGCAGGGGCGCGAAGCTGGCATCGAACAGTTAGCGGTTTGACCATTCTAGCGCGGCCTGCCACGCTGCCGCCGCACTGTTGAAACTGGAGCAGGAATCAGACGGCCTTGGCTTGCACCTTGCGCGAAATCTGCACCAGCGCGTCCTGCAGCACATCGAGATCGTAAGGCTTTTGCAGCGCGCGCGCGGAGAACTCGAGGTGGCGGGTCAGTTCGTCGCCGTAGCCGGACGCAAACAGCACTTCCAGCGCCGGCTGCTCGCGGCGCGCCTGGCGGGCCAGGTCCACGCCCGACATGCCGGGCAGACTGACATCGGTAAACAGCACGTCGAACTGGTGGTTCGTCAATTGCGGCAGCGCTTCCTCGGCGCTGGCGGCCGCTTCGACCTCGTGGCCCAGGGCGCGCAGGGTTTCGCACACCAGATAGCGGGCGTCGGCGTTGTCCTCCACCACCAGCAGGTTGAGCGCGCGCGTCGCGTGCCCGGCCGACCGCGCCTGGGCCTGGGCCGGACAGGCCGTGCACAGCACGCCGCGCACGACCTGGTCGTCGTCGCGTACCGGCGTGTAATACAGGTCGAGCGGCTTTTGCACGCAGGCGTCGCCCTGCCAGACCGGCAGGTCTTGGCCGCGGTAACTGGCGCTGTGACCGGCGCGCGCGTGGGCCAGCACGTCCGGATGCCAGGTCCACACCGCCGGCGGCAGGGACGGCACGGTGGCGCCGGGCGCGCGCAGGCTCGGCGAACCCATCAGCTCGACATACGCGTCGTTATACACCATGATCTGCTGCTCGCCCCATTGCAAGACCATCGGCAGCGGGGAATTGAGCAGGATATCGATCGTCAGCCGCAGGCAGTTCGGCCAGGCGGCGCAATCGCCGAGTGCCGTGCGTGTCCAGTCCGGGGCGGGTGCAGCGATCGAAACGGGTGATGACATACGAGTTGACCTCTTCATAAGATGACGCATCGTACACGGTAAAAAAAAAGCCCGCTACGGGAGCGGGCTAAATCTATTTCCTTGGAGGAGAATAGAGGAGACAGCTCAATAATGCTGCAACGCGCAAACGAATGCAAATTTTTATTGATGATGAGTGCGATAAGTGGCGTGAATGGTATGCTTATTTGTCCATGTTGCAGCGCAAATCCACCATCGTCGTCGAGGAGAATAGATGGCTACCAACGTCAGGCACAGGGGCGTGAATATCAGGCAGCTCGAGGACGGCGAGCAATTACTGAAAGTATGCCGGGCCGGCGACATCGGCATCATCAAGGACGAGCAGGGCTGGTGGATCAAGTTCGTCGGTGAAAACGGCAGTGTCGATTGCTATGGTCAACCGTATCCTTCCTACAACGAAGCATTGTGGACTGCCAAGGCCGCTGCGGAATACGGCGTGTGACGTCGTTGCTTGTCGCCCATAAATGAATGGTGGACAAGCAGGACAAGCATCCCTATAATGCTGCTTCTTTCGAACGGCGTGCCGGGAGAAAGCGATGTGGCAGGGTAGAAGTAGATGGTTTGCAACGGGTTTGTTCGGTATTCCGTGTGCCGGATAAATAAATCGATGAATAAGTCGGACTTTGCAAAATAAAGTTTATACGATACACTGTTGCATGCGAAATTTTGGCGGCTGTAGCTCAGCTGGATAGAGTACTTGGCTACGAACCAAGGGGTCGTGGGTTCGATTCCTGCCAGCCGCACCAAAAATTCGTGTTTTACCAAACAAGAAGCTGTTAAACTCTTGTTTTTGCGCGGCTGTAGCTCAGCTGGATAGAGTACTTGGCTACGAACCAAGGGGTCGTGGGTTCGATTCCTGCCAGCCGCACCAAAGTTGTGTTGTACCCGTAGTGTTGTATGTGTAGTGTTAGCGGCTGTAGCTCAGCTGGATAGAGTACTTGGCTACGAACCAAGGGGTCGTGGGTTCGATTCCTGCCAGCCGCACCAACGTTGTGTTGTACCTGTAGTATTGTATGTGTAGTGTTAGCGGCTGTAGCTCAGCTGGATAGAGTACTTGGCTACGAACCAAGGGGTCGTGGGTTCGATTCCTGCCAGCCGCACCAGAATTCGTGATGATAAATATCGTGAGAAAAAGGGCCTGATGAGAGATCGTCAGGCCCTTTTTCTTTTTGCCGATCTTGATTTATTTTTGTTCCGAGTGGTCCGCGCGCTTCGCGCAGCGGCTCGCCAGGATGGACCGTGCCACCGGGTCGGACACCGCCCTGATCGCCTCCTGCGAGCAGTTGGCGGCGGATGCCGCCGGCACTTGCGGCGTCCGGCCCAGCTGGCGCCAGGCCCATGCCGACAGCAGCAGTGCTGCCACCACGGCCATCACCGTACCAGGCTGTATCTTCAAGCGGTCTCCTTGCAGTGCAGTTCAGATCTCATTGCCTCACGCTACCACATTCCGCGGCGCGCCCGCCACCCAGGCCTCGATGTTATCGATCAGCTGGTCCGCCAGCACCTGCATTGCCTGCGTACTGGCCCAGGCCGTGTGCGGCGTGAGCAGAAAGTTCGGCAGGCGCAGCGCCAGCAGCGGGTGGTCGGCCGGTGGCGGCTCCTGCGTCAGCACGTCGAAGCCGGCGCCGCCGATGGTGCCGGCGCGCAGGGCGTCGGCCAGCGCCTGTTCGTCCACCAGGCCGCCCCGTGCGGTGTTGATCAGCAGGGCGCTGCGCTGCATGCGCGCCAGTTCGGCCGGGCCGATCAGGTTGCGGGTCTGGTCGTTGAGCGGCAGGTGCAGGCTGACGATGTCCGACGTCTCCAGCAGCTCGTCCCAGGACACTTGCGTCACCCCGGCATCGACGACCGGCGAGCGGTTGTAGACCACCACCTCCATGCCGAATGCGCGCCCGATGGCGGCGACCGATTTGCCCAGCGCGCCGTAGCCGGCCAGCCCCAGGCGGCTGCCGGCCAGGTCGCGGACCGGATGGCCAAACAGGCAGAACTGCTCGGCGCGCTGCCACAGGCCGGCCTCGATGTCGGCGCGGTAGGCCAGCAGCTGGCGGCGCAGCGCCAGTATCAGCGCAAACGTGTGCTCGGGCAGCGTGTGGACCGCGTAGTTGCGGATATTGGATACCGTGATGCCGCGCGCGCGGCACGCGGCCAGGTCGATGATGTCGGTGCCGGTGGCCGACACCGCGATCATCTGCAGGTCGGGCAACCGGTCCAGCGTGGCAGCGCGCAGCGGCACCTTGTTGGTGATGGCGATGGTGGCGCGGGCGTCGCGCAGGCGCGCCAGTGCCTGGTCGGCGCGGGTGGCGCGGTACTCGGTCCAGTCATGGGCAAAGGCGGGCGGGCGCAGGTTGGCGACGATGCTGTCGCGGTCGAGAAACACGATGCGGTGCTGGGGGATGGTCATACGGCAAACTCCATGTTGGCGGGGGCGGCGCGTGGCGCCGGCGGCGGCGCTTTCGGCAATCGCATGCCCGGGTGGTTGGCAAACAGCTCGGCGATCCATTCGACGAACACCCGCACCTTGGCCGACAGGTGGCGGTTCTGCGGGTACACCACGTGCACCGGCAGCGGGTCGCTGATCCAGTCGTCGAGGATGGTGACCAGGCGGCCATCGGCCAGCATCGGCTCGATGACGAACCGCGGCGTCTGGATGATGCCCAGCCCGGCCACGCCGGCGGCGATATAGGCATTGGTGTCGTTGACCGCGATCAGGCCGGGCAGGGCGACCTGCAGCCGTTCGCCGTCGCGGTTGAAATCCCAGTCGAGGATCTTGCCGCTGCGCGCCGAAAAATAATTGACGCAGCGGTGCTGCAGCAGGTCCTGCGGGTGGGTCGGCGTGCCCTGGCGTTCCAGGTACGACGGGGCCGCGCAGCTGATAAAGTTGAGCATGCCCACACGGCGCGCGATCAGGTTGGAATCGACCAGCTGGCCGCCGCGCACGGCGCAATCGACGCCTTCCTCGATCAGGTCCACGCTGCGGTCGCTGCATCCCATCTCGAGCTGGATGTCGGGATAACGCGCGAAAAAATCGGGCATGGCGGGGATCAGCACATCGTGCGCCAGGCCGGTCGGCACGTCCACGCGCAGCCGGCCGCTCGGGCTCAGGCGCGTGCGCGACAGCGACTCCTCGGCGTCGCGCACATCGGACAGGATGCGCAGGCAGCGCTCGTAATAGGCGGCGCCGTCGGCCGTCACGCTCACGTGGCGCGTGGTCCGGTGCAGCAGCTTGACCGACAAGGTGGTTTCCAGCGCGGCGATCAGCGTGGACACTGTCGCCTTGGGCAGTTGCAGGTTTTCTGCCGCGCGCGTGAAGCCGCCCGTGTCCACCACCTCCACAAACACTTCCATCGCTTGCAGTTTATTCATGTGTTCGCCTCATTGTTCGGGATTCTGAACAATCAATTCAGTTTTGCCGTCTTTATCGGATTGTAGATCATGTTTAAGATTGCTGTACTGCACAAAGAAAAAGCTTGATTCGGGCGGCAGGCTACAGTCGAGAGAAGGAGCCATCATGAAAAATCGGGACGGAATTGTTGCCACGCTGGCCGTTGCGCTGACCACGGTCGCGCTGGCGGGCGTCATCTCCACCGATGCCTACCTGCAGACGGCCAAGGCCGAAGTGCAAGGCGTGCGTGCCCTGACCGATGTGGCCAGCGGGCAGGGACAGGTCGCTGCAGCAGCCGGCAATGCGCTGATGGCAGCCGATACCATGACGGTGACCCGATGAGCGGCATCACCGCGCAGCCAGCCGAGCCGGCGCTGCCCGCGCTGTCCGACCGCATCAAGGTGCGGGCGCTGGCAGTCGGTGGCGCCGAAGGCCCGCTCGACGCGCGCCTGTACACCAGCGGCGCCGCAGGCAAGCGCGATGTCCTGCTGGTGTTCTTCCATGCCGGCGGCTTCGTCGGCGGCGACCTCGATGGCGCCGATATCTTCCTGCGCCACCTGGCCGATGACAACCCGCAGGTCGCGGTACTGGCCTCGCGCTACACGCTGGCCACGGAGCGCTCGTTCCCGGCGGCAGTCGAAGACGCCCACGCCGTGCTCAACTGGGTCAAGAAGAACAAGGCCAAAACCGCGTGGACCGGCAGGCGCCTGCTGGTGGCCGGCATCGAAGCGGGCGCCAACCTGGCGGCCGTGTGCGCGCTGATGTCGCGCGACCGCGGCGGTCCGGCGCTGGCGGGCCAGATCCTGGTCATGCCCATGCTCGACCCCGGCCTGACCACCTGTTCGATGCGCGAAATGCAGCAGGCCCCGGAACTGCTGGAAGTGGCCGACGCCTGCGCTGCCGCCTACGCCGGTTACCTGCCCAATTGCGCCGACCGCACCCATCCGTACGCATCGCCGCTGCAATCGAGCCGCCTGAAGAACCTGGCCCCCGCACTGATCCTGTCCGCCGACGACGATCCGCTGCGCGACGAGGCCGAACAATATGGCGCCAAGCTCATTGCCAACGGCGTCAAGACGTCCGTGATCCGCATGGCCCCCGCGCTGCAGTCCGAGGCGGGAGAGCGCAACGAGTGCGCCTGCAAGCGCAGTGCACTTGCCGAGATCGCCACATTCATCGCCGGCCTCGACCGGCCCGGTTCGGAGTTGTAACACCCACGTCCCCACCGGCTTGCCGGCGGGGCGCCCCTATTCGCTGTCTCTCGCTGTCCTGTTTTTCGTGCATCGCCCGGCTTTTCGGCAGGCATTGCTGTAACTATTAGTTATTTTCATTCAAAAAGGATAAAAAATGAAAACCATTAAACACATGACTGCACTGGCCGGTCCGCTGGCCGCTGCCATGGCGCTGGCAAGCCTGGTCACGCTGGGCCTGACCGGGTGCGACGATGCGAACAGCAAGAATGCCCAGGCGCAAAGCCAGGCCCAGGCAGGACCACCGGTGTCGGCTGCTGCAGTGGTCGAGAAGACCCTGACCGAAACCCAGGAATTCTCGGGCCGGCTCGAGGCGATCGAGCAGGTGCAGATCCGGCCGCGCGTGGGCGGCTTCATCACCGCCATCAATTTCAAGCCGGGCAGCCAGGTCAAGAAGGGCGACGTGCTGTTCGTGATCGATGCGCGGCCGTTCCAGGCCGAGGCCAACCGCGCCGAAGCGGCCGCCACCTCGGCGCGCGCCAAGGCCGAATTGGCCAAGCTGGAAATGAACCGCGCCGACAAGCTGCTGGCCGACAAGGCCATCGCCCAGCGCGAGTTCGACGAACGCGCCTCGAACTTCAAGCAGCTCGACGCCGACGCCCGCGCCGCCCAGGCCCAGTATGAAGCGGCCAAGCTCAATCTCGACTACACCCGCGTGACGGCGCCGATCAGCGGCCGCGTGTCGAAGGCGGAAATCACGCTTGGCAACCTGGTCGATGCCTCGGCCGTGCTGACCTCGGTGGTCTCGCTGGAAAACATCTATGCCTCGTTCGACGGCGACGAAGAAACCTATCTGCGCGTGGGAGCAGCCGCCCACAAGGGCCAGCCGGCCGTGGTGCGCATCGGCCTGGCCAACGAAGAAGGTTTTCCGCACGAAGGCAAGCTCGAATTCGTCGACAACCAGCTCGACGCCCGCAGCGGTTCGGTGCGCATGCGCGCCCGCCTGGCCAACGACGACGGTGCGCTGGTGCCCGGCCTGTTCGCCCGCGTGCAGCTGGCCGGCTCCACTGGCGCCCGGCCGGTCATGCTGATCAACGACCGCGCCGTGAGCACCGACCAGAACCGCAAGTTCGTGTTCGTGGTCGGCGCCGGCAACAAGGCCGAATACCGCCCGGTCACGCTCGGTCCGCAAGTCGATGGCTTGCGCGTGGTGCGCTCGGGCCTGAAAGCGGGCGAGAAGATCGTTGTCAACGGCCTGCAGCGCGTACGTCCTGGTGCACCGATCACGCCGACCATGGTGGCGATGGATGCCGATCCGCTCGCTGCCAATGTCGCGCAGCCGGAAACCAGGAAAGATGAAAAAGTCGCCGCTGTCGCCAACGCGAAAGCCGGTACCACCAAGGAATAATTACAATGAACATCTCACGATTTTTTGTCGACAAGCCGATTTTCTCGGCCGTGCTGTCGATCATCATTTTTGTGGCCGGCCTGATCGCCATCTTCAAGCTGCCGATTTCCGAGTACCCGGACGTGGTGCCGCCGTCGGTGGTGGTGCGCGCCCAGTACCCGGGCGCGAACCCGAAGATCATCGCCGAAACCGTGGCCGCGCCACTGGAAGAGCAGATCAACGGCGTCGAGAACATGCTGTACATGTCCTCGCAAAACACGTCCGACGGCGCGCTGGCGCTGACCGTCACCTTCAAGATCGGCACCAACGTCGAGCAGGCCGAAACGCAGGTGCAGAACCGCGTCCAGCGCGCGTTGCCGCGCCTGCCCGAAGAGGTGCGCCAGATCGGTGTGACGACCGTCAAGTCGTCGCCCAATCTGACCATGGTGGTCCACCTGTCCTCGCCCAATGGCCGCTACGACGACCTGTACCTGCGTAACTACGCAGTACTGAACGTCAAGGACCAGCTGGCGCGCCTGCCCGGCATGGGCGAGGTGCAGCTGTTCGGTTCCGGCGACTATGCGATGCGCGTCTGGCTCGATCCGCAGAAAGTGGCGGCGCGCGGCCTGACCGCGGGCGACATCGTCGATGCGATCCGCGAGCAGAACGTGCAGGTCGCCGCCGGCGTGATCGGCCAGGGCCCGAGCAAGGGCGCCGACTTCCAGCTCACCGTCAATACCCAGGGCCGGCTGCAGAGCGAAGAAGAGTTCGGCAACATCGTGGTCAAGACCAATGCCGATGGCGGCGTCACGCTGCTCAAGGACGTGGCGCGCCTGGAAATGGGCTCGAACTCGTACGCGCTGCGCTCGCTGCTGAACAACAAGTCCGCTGCCGCGATCCCGATCTTCGAAGCACCGAACGCCAACGCGCTGCAGCTGTCGGCCGACGTGCGCGCCACCATGGAGCGCCTGTCGAAGGACTTCCCGGAAGGTGTCGCCTACGACATCGTCTATGACCCGACCCAGTTCGTGCGCGAGTCGATCCGCTCGGTGATCCATACTCTGGTCGAAGCGATCGTGCTGGTGGCGCTGGTGGTGATCATCTTCCTGCAAACCTGGCGCGCGTCCATCATTCCGCTACTGGCCGTACCGGTGTCGGTGGTCGGTACCTTTGCCGTGATGCTGGCCTTCGGCTTTTCGATCAACACGCTGTCGCTGTTCGGCCTGGTGCTGGCGATCGGCATCGTGGTCGATGACGCCATCGTGGTGGTGGAAAACGTCGAACGCAACATCCACGACGGCCTGTCGCCGCGCGACGCCACCATCCAGGCCATGAAAGAGGTCAGTGGTCCGATCATCGCGATCGCGCTGGTGCTGTGCGCCGTGTTCGTGCCGATCGCCTTTGTCTCCGGCCTGTCCGGCCAGTTCTACAAGCAGTTCGCGCTGACGATTGCCATCTCCACCGTGATTTCGGCATTCAGCTCGCTGACCCTGGCGCCGGCCCTCGCTGCCGCGCTGCTCAAACCGCACGACGCACCGAAAGACATCGTCACGCGTGGCATGGACAAGGTCTTCGGCGGTTTCTTCGGCTGGTTCAACCGCTTCTTCAACCGCGCCTCGCACAGCTACGAAAGCGGCGTGACCGGCGTGCTGAAACGCAAGGGCGCTTCGCTGGTGGTGTACGCGGTGCTCGCCGTGGCGGCCGGCTTCATGTTCAAGGTGGTGCCGCCGGGCTTCGTGCCGGCGCAGGACAAGCAGTACCTGATCGGCTTTGCGCAGCTGCCCGACGCCGCCTCGCTCGACCGCACCGACGCCGTGATCCGCAAGATGTCGGACATCGCCAAGGACATTCCGGGCGTGGCCAACTCGATCGCCTTCCCCGGCCTGTCGATCAACGGCTTCACCAATGCGCCGAACGCCGGCATCGTGTTCGTCGGCCTGTCCGACTTCCACCAGCGGACCGGCAAGGACCAGTCGGCCGAAGCCATCGCCGGCGAGATCAACAAGCGCATGGGCGCCATCGAAGGCGCCTTCGTGATGGTGCTGCCGCCACCGCCGGTCAACGGCCTCGGTACCACCGGCGGCTTCAAGCTGATGATCGAAGACCGCGACAACCTCGGTTACGACGCGCTGTACAAGGCAGTGCAGGCGGTGCAGGCCAAGGCGGCGACCAATCCCAAGCTGGCCGGCGTGTTCTCGAGCTACCAGATCAACGTGCCGCAGCTGTTTGCCGATATCGACCGCGTCAAGGCCAAGCAGCTCGGCGTGCCGCTCAACACGATCTACCAGACCTTGCAGATCAACCTCGGCTCGCTGTACGTGAACGACTTCAACCAGTTCGGCCGCACCTACCAGGTGCGGGTCCAGGCCGACCAGCAGTTCCGCTCGCACGCCGAGGACATGGGACAGCTCAAGGTGCGCAACGACCGTGGCGAAATGATTCCGCTGTCGTCGCTGATGCGGGTGAAGGACAGCTATGGCCCGGACCGCGTGCAGCGCTATAACGCCTTTGTCGCCGCCGAAGTCAATGGTGCGCCGGCCCCCGGCGTCTCGTCGGGCGAGGCCCAGGCCGAGATGACGAAAATCGTCGAGGAAGTGCTGCCAAAGGGGATCGGCTACGAATGGACGGAACTGGTCTACCAGGACATCCTGTCCGGTAACACCATGATGTACGTGTTCCCACTGTGCGTGCTGCTGGTGTTCCTGGTGCTGGCCGCCCAGTACGAAAGCTGGACCCTGCCGCTGGCGGTGATCCTGATCGTGCCGATGTCGATCCTGTGCGCGCTGATCGGCGTCAAGCTCACCGCCGGCGACAACAACGTCTTCACCCAGATCGCGCTGTTCGTGCTGGTGGGACTGGCGTCGAAGAACGCGATCCTGATCGTGGAATTTGCCCGCGAGCTGGAATTGCACGGCCGCACCATCGTCCAGGCAGCACTGGAAGCCTGCCGTCTGCGTCTGCGTCCGATCCTGATGACGTCGATCGCTTTCATCATGGGCGTGCTGCCGCTGGTGTTCTCGAGCGGCGCCGGTTCGGAGATGCGTCATGCGATGGGCGTGGCGGTATTTGCCGGCATGCTGGGCGTGACCTTCTTCGGCCTGTTCCTGACGCCCGTGTTCTACGTCCTGCTGCGCAATCTGTCGGTCAGGCTGGAAGGCAGGAAAACCGTGGCGGCCGGCCAGTCCGCCGCCACCGCACCAACTCTGGAAGGAACCCACTGATATGAACAAGCTGCACATGATCGCCCAAGGCGTCGCACCGGTACTGGCAGCACTGCTGATGACCGCCTGCGCCGCGCCCGAGTTCCGGCAACCGGCCATCGAGGTGCCGGCCGCCTTCAAGGAGGCGCAGGCGCCGCTGCCGGACCTGACCGTCCGCGTGCAAACCGCTGCCGACGGCAGCACCTGGAAACCGGCGCAGGCGGCCGAAGCGCAGCCGCGCGGCCAGTGGTGGCTGGCATTCAACGACCCGGCCTTGAATGAACTGATCGCCGAAGCCACCCGCGCCAATGCCAACCTGGCCGTGGCCGCCGCCCGCGTCAAGCAGGCGCGCGCCCTGGCCGGCGTGGCCGAGGCGGACCGCGTGCCGCAGGTGGGCGCCAACCTGGGCGCCCAGCGCCAGCGCGCATCGACACCGTCGCTGGGCCTGCCCGACGGCACGCCGGTCCGTCCCGCTAACGCCTACAATGCCGGCCTGTCGGCCAGTTACGAGGTCGATCTGTTCGGCCGCGTGGCGTCCAACGTGGCGGCGGCCCGCAACGACGCCGCCTCGGTCGAAGCGACTTACCGCTCGGTGCTGCTGTCGGTGCAGGCCGACGTGGCGCAGACCTATTTCCGGCTGCGCGCCACCGACGCCGAGCTGGAAACGCTGGCGCGCACCGTGCAGACGCGCGAAGAGGATGTCAAGGTCAACCAGCGCCGCTTCGACCTCGGCGACATCGGCGAATTCGACCTGTCACGCGCCAAGACCGAACTGGCGACCGCGCGCGCCGAAGCGATCGGCCTGCAGCAGCAGCGCGTGGCAGCCGAACATGCGCTGGCCGTCCTGCTGGGCAAACCGGCTGCCAGCTACAGTGCCGGCGCCAGCCCCTTGCTCGACAGCGCGCTGCTGCCGGTAATCCCGGCCGGCCTGCCGTCGTCGCTGCTCGAGCGCCGTCCCGACATCGCCGCTGCCCAGCGCACCATGGAAGCGGCCAACGCCCGCATCGGCGTGGCCCGTTCGGCCATGTTCCCGGCGCTGACGCTCAACGCCAGCGGCGGCGGTTCGGCTGCCGAGACGTTCTCCAACGTGTTCCAGTGGAGCAGCCGTTCCTGGCTGCTCGGCGCGTTGATGTCGATGCCGCTGATCGACGGCGGTCGCAACCAGGCCAATATCGCGCGCAGCGAAGCGGCGCTGGAAGAGTCGGTGGGCGCCTACCGCCAGAGCGTGCTGGTGGCGTTTGCCGAAGTCGAAGACAACCTGGCCGGTTTGCGCATCCTGGCCGGGCAGACCGCGCAGATCGATGCCGCGCTGGTATCGGCGCGGCGCTCGGCCGACCTGGCGCAGAAACTGTACGCGGCAGGCCGGTCCAGCTATATCGACCTGCTTGACGCGCAGCGCAACCTGGCCGCGGTCGAACGCAGCGCAGTCCAGCTGCGCGGCACCCGGGCCGTGACCACGGTGGCGCTGATCCGGGCGCTCGGCGGTGGCTGGGGCAGCGATGTTGCCGGCGACACGGTGGCAAACTTGCAGTAATGGCGTCACCTTTCCGGCGCCCCGCCATCGTTTGGACGGCGGAGCGCCGGCCTGCGCCCTGTTGCATGAATACGACCAACTGTTAAAAATATCGGTCAAAACTATATCCATGTAGAAACATTTCCGTGCGGCGACAGATAAAATGGCCTGCGTGACCAATAGTCACGCGAGCGACATCCACCATTTTTTCAAAGGACGCACGATGGACCAGGATTTTCATTACTACGGCACGTATTACGCCGCCCGCCAGGGCGGATTCGCGACCAATGACGCCACCCTGATCGCCAAGGCGGCCAATTTCGTCGACTTCTTCAACGAGAACGAATATGCGGCCTACTGGGCCCTCGTGCATGACACGGCCCCCACCGACAACTTCCGGGTGGCCGCCATCGTTGAAAATCCCCGCTACACGGTGCAGTACAGCAAAGCCGGCATGGCCGTGGCGCCCGAGGACGGCTTGTGGTGTTCGTTTCACTTCCCGCCCGGTAATTACGAAGCGCCGGCCGAAACGCCCAGCCATGAGGCCGTGCACGGCAAGGCGGTTGCTGCCGCGCTGCCGGGATTTTGCCAGCGCGATACCAACGCCGGGCTGGCGGCCGTGGCGGCGTACCAGGCGTCCCGCGTTCCCGATTTTAATTACGGCAAAATGTTGAACCGGCCCCAGAGTGCGCTGTCGCGCGAGCTGATCGTCGATACCATCCGCTGCGCTACCGACGAATCCCGGCTGGTCGCCATCCTCGACCATGCGGCGGGCGGCCGCGACATCCTCGACCATCAGCGCGAGGACAATCTGCGCCGCCTGCGCCTGATCCTGCTGGGGCTGCGCGCCCACGTGATTGCCGATACCTGGGCGCACCAGGATTTTAACGGGCTCAACAGCGTCCTCAATACCTATTGGGATGTCGACTACGATCCGTCGTCGTGGAGCCCGCTCAAGCAGGGTTACGGCCGCCAGGGGATCGACTACAACGACGGCACGGCAGGCTGGCGCAACCGCGTGCTCAGTGGCGTGAGCGCTTTCGTGGGCGAGCACAGGGAAGTGCTGAGCTTCATCGGCGGCATCGTCGGCACCGGCCCGGTGCAGGGTATCAGCGCCAATCTCGAGGCGGCGCCGAACGGCACGTCGTACCTGGGCCACGGCTGGATGGGGCATTTGCCCGATTTCAGCTTCGTCAAGTTCCGCTACAAGCCATGCTGGGCGAACCCGGCCCAGCCGCCGCTCGAGCGCGACAATCCACGCGAATTCCGCGCCGCCTGGATTGAGCTGGTCAGCATGTTTTCCCAGGCTGCCGGCAAGGGGCAGCTGGCGCTCGACGCGCAGTTCGACGCCGGCCTGCAAAAGGCGGTCAAGGCGATCGAAGAGCCGTTCGATCTCGAGCGTCGCGATCCCGCACGCGGCCATTCGGCCCGGGCCTGGCAGACGGCGTTCGGCGATCTGCCTGCCGATCTGCCCGATGCCAATGTCGAACCCGATCCACGCACCGTGCTCGCTGGCGTCGTCAGGAAAACCGATCACTCGGACCGCTTCGGCATCAGCTACATCAACGTGTACAGCGACCTCTACCTTTTCCAGATCGCTGCCGACTACCATTTCCATTTCGTCAGTCACTACCTGTCGCAGCAAGGCATCTACCGCTTCAACGGGTCGTGGTCGCAGCAGACCAGCGCGCTCAAGGGAGACCTGTCCGCGCTGTTTGCAGCCAAGGCAGTATGACGGCGCCGGTCGCAGGCTGAAAAAAAACGCCACCCGACAGGTGGCGTTTTTCGTGAAGCGGTGGGCGATTACTTGGCCGGCGTTGCAGCAGTGGTGTCGGCAGCTTCGGTCTTGGCCGCTTTTTCATGGGCCTTGGCCTTGGTTTTGTGCGCTTTGGCTTTCGCTTCAGCCTTGTCGGCTTTGGCATCGGCCTGGGCTACGGCGACGTCCTTGTTGGCTTCGGCTTCTGCCTTGGCTGCCTTGGCATCGGCCTTGATGTGGGCCTTGGTTTCCTTGGCGTTGGCTTTGGCATCAGCCTTGGCTTCCTTGGCTTCGGCCTTGACCGTTGCAGCTGCCGCTGGCGTTGCAGGTGCGGTGGCAGGGGTCTGGGCGAAAGCTGCGGTAGCGAACAGGCCTGCGATCACGGTAGCGATAATTTTTTTCATGATGAAGTTTCCTCGTTTCGTTTGATAGGGCCCGGGACCATTCCCGTGTCTCTGAGCGTAAAACGCGGCCCGATCCGGTGTCGTTGACGGCCTTTACAATCGCTTACATGTTCGCCATCGCACGGAATGCCGGCCGCGTCGCGCCTACGCTGGCACCATGACTTCTTCCCTCAAAACCTACCAGTCCAAGCGCGACTTCAGCGTCACGCCGGAACCGGCCGATGGCGGCGTCGTCGGCGAGCAGCTCTCGTTCGTGATCCAGAAGCACTGGGCCAGCCGCCTCCATTACGACTTCCGCCTGGAACTCGACGGCGTCATGATGAGCTGGGCTGTGCCCAAGGGGCCCAGTTACGACACCCATGACAAGCGCATGGCCGTGCACGTGGAAGACCATCCGATCTCGTACAACGACTTCGAGGGGACGATCCCGGCCAAGCAGTACGGGGCAGGGAAGGTGATCATCTGGGACAAGGGCAGCTGGCAGCCGGAAGGCGATCCGCGCCAGGGTCTGGCCGCCGGCAACCTCAAGTTCACCATGCACGGCCACAAGATGCACGGCCGCTGGGTGCTGGTGCGCATGCGCGGCAAGGGTGAAAAGCAGGAGCCGTGGCTGCTGATCAAGGAGAAGGACGATTACGCGCGCCCGGCCGCCGAATTCAGCGTGATCGATGAAATGCCCGACAGCGTGAAGGCGCTGCCGATGCCGGCCGGCGCAGGCCAGCCGACGCCAGCTGCCCGGAAGGCGGAGGCCAAGAAGGCAAAACCGGGGTCCGGGACAAAAGCGTCATTCAGCACGAAAGCGCCGCCCAAGGCTGACTTGCCGGAAAAGCTGTCGCCGCAGCTGGCCACACTGGTGGACGCACCGCCTTCGGATCCCGACGCCTGGCTGTTCGAGATCAAATTCGACGGCTACCGCATCCTGGCGCGGGTCGAGGGCAAAGACATCCGCCTGATCACCCGCAACGGCAACGACTGGACCCACAAGCTGCAACCGCTGCACAAGGCGCTGGCGGCCATGAAGCTGCCAACGGGCTGGTACGACGGCGAAATCGTGGTGCACGACGAGGCCGGGCGCCCCGACTTCGGCCTGCTGCAGAATGCGTTCGATGCCGAGGCGCCCGGCGACATCGTCTATTTCGTCTTCGACGCCCCGTTCCTCGACGGCCGCGATTTGCGCGACACGGCGCTCGAGGCGCGCCGGGCGGCGCTCGAAGCGGTCCTGGCCCAGCGGCCGAGCGACATGGTGCGCTACAGTGCCGCACTGGCGGCCGCGCCCGAAGACATGGTGGCCGCCGCCTGCAGCATGGGCCTGGAAGGCATCATCGGCAAGCGCCGCGATGCCGGCTACACGTCCCGGCGCAGCGGCAGCTGGATCAAGCTCAAATGCGGCCAGCGCCAGGAATTCGTCATCGGCGGCTACACCGATCCGCAAGGCGCGCGCAGCGGTTTCGGTTCGCTGCTGCTGGGCACCTACGACGCCGACGGCACCCTGCGCTACGCGGGCAATGTCGGCAGCGGTTTCGATGGCCAGGCGCTGCGCGCGCTGAAGGCGAAGATGGACAAGCTGACCAGCGCGACCAGTCCGTTTGCGCCCAGCCGCGAGATCGCGCGCAAGGCGCACTGGCTCAAGCCCGCGCTGGTGGCGGAGGTGGCGTTCGGCGAATGGACCAGTGCCGGCTCGATCCGGCACGCGGTGTTCAAGGGGCTGCGCAAGGATAAAAAGGCGTCGTCCATCGTGCGCGAGCGGCCTGCGCATCTGAAGGAGGAACCGGCGGTGACGGAGAAGCAACCGATGGTGCAGGGCAAGCTGCCCGCAGCACTGAAAGTGACCCACGCGGACCGCGTGATCGACAAGCACAGCGGCGCCACCAAGATGGACCTGGTGCGCTATTACGCGCTGGTCGGCGCGCTGATGCTGCCGCACCTGAAAGGTCGTCCCGTGTCGCTGGTGCGCGCGCCGGCCGGCGTCGGTGGCGAGCTGTTTTTCCAGAAGCATGCGGAGACCGACAAGATGGACGGCATCAAAAGCCTGGCGCAGTCGCTCGATCCCGGCCACGCGCCGATGCTGGAAGTGGCGTCGCAAAAGGGCCTGCTGTCGGCAGCCCAGTGGAACGTGGTGGAACTGCACACGCAGAACGCCAGTGCCAGCTCGTACGACAAGCCCAACCGCATGGTGTTCGACCTCGATCCGGGCAAGGGCGTGGCCTGGCAGCAGGTGCAGGAGGCGGCCACGCTGATGAAGGCGTTTCTCGACCACCTCGGCTTGCCAGCCTTTCTGAAAACCAGCGGCGGCAAGGGCCTGCACGTGGTGGTGCCGATCCGCCCCCACTATGGCTGGGATGAAGTGAAGGCATTTTCGCAAGCCATCGTGGCCCACATGGCACACAACATCGGCGAGCGCTTCGTGCTCAAAAGCGGACCGGCCAACCGGGTCGGGAAAATCTTCATCGACTACCTGCGTAACGGTCGCGGTGCGACCACGGCCTGCGCCTGGTCGGTGCGCGCGCGGCCCGGACTGGGGATTTCGGTGCCGGTCGGCTGGGAAGAGCTGGGAGACTTGCACGGCGGCGACCACTGGACCGTGGCCACCGTGCACACCCGGCTCGACGTCGGCAACACGCCGTGGGAGGGCTATGCCAAGGCAGCCATCGGCCTGGCCGCGGCGATGAAGATGATGGATTTTAAGCCCGGCGCACGCTAGGGGCGGGTTCCGCAGCAGCCGGCTGCCGCCGTGCAGCTGGCACCGCAGACACCGGTGCAGTCATCTGCGCTTCGCTGGCGCCGGCACCAGCTTGCCTGTCATGCCGACAGCGCGACCGGCCTGATGCTCGCGCACCGTTCCATACCGGATCGCGCCAACTGGTGCGAATCGTCGCAATCGTGCGCAACCGGGTGCAACCGGGTGCAACCACGCCCCAGCGCGCCACGTTGCCTATCCACGGTGCAGGGCGCCGCTCACTGGTGGCCCGCGATGTCGCCCGCGATGTCGCCCTCGATGTCGCCTTGAATGACGGCCTGGATGCCGCGTTCAGGCCGCCTTGCGCGTCGCGCCGTGTTTGGCTCCGGCCTTGCCGGCGCCGGCCGTCCTGGCGGCTTTGGCGGTCGCGGTCTTGCCGGATTTGCCCGCTGTGCTCTTGTCCGCCGTGCTCTTGCCCGCCGCTTTTGCCGGCGACGCCCGCTTGCGCGGCGCCGGCGCCTCGTCGGCCGCCTTGTCTTTAGCCGCGCCCTTGGCCGGCCGCTTGCCCAGGCTGTCCTGCAGCAGCGCCACCAGGTCCACCACGTTCGACGAGCGGGGCGCCTTGCGTTCCGGCTCCGGTGCGGTCAGGGTCTTGGTCTGGCCCGCCTTGATCTTTTTCTTCACCAGCGCCATCACATCTTCCTGGTACGTGTCGTGGTACTGGGACGGCTTCCATTCTTCGCTCATGCCTTCGACCAGCGACAGCGCCATGGTCAGTTCCTTGTCGCTGATGCCGGCGCCCTTGAGCGTGGCAGGCGGCAGCTTGAGGTCTTCGCTGTCGCGGATCTCGGTGTCGAAGCGCAGCGTGTTGAGGACGATCTTGTCGTCCATGCAGACCAGCGCGCACAGGTGCTGGCGGGTGCGGATCACCACGGTGGCGATGCCGATCTTGCCTGCCTTGCGCAAGGTTTCGCGCAGCAGCGCATACACCTTGGCGCCGCCCTTCGATGGCGCCAGATAATAAGGATGTTCGTAGTAGGTGAGCGGCACGTCGGCCGCATCGACGAACGCCTGGATATCGATGGTCTGGGTCGCTTCGACGTTGGCGCGCTTGAGGTCCTCGTCGGTCAGCACCACGTACTCGCCATCTTCGTACTCGTAACCCTTGACGATGTCGTCCCACTCGACATCCTTGCCGGTCTTCTTGTTGTAGCGCTTGTAGCCCACGGGCGAAAAGTCGCGCCGGTCCAGCATCGACAGGTCCAGCCCGTGCTCCTGCACTGCCGTGTACAGGTCCACCGGGATGTGCACCAGGCCGAAGCTGATGGCGCCTTTCCACAACGCGCGGGCGGCCACCGTCAGCTCCCCACCGAGCCGGTGACCGGCAGCACGATGCCGCTGATGTAGCTGGCGCAGCAGGGCGCGGCCAGGAACACGTAAGCGGGCGACAGTTCCTGCGGCTGGGCGGGACGGCGCATGTCGGACTGCGAACCGAATTCGGTGATCTTGTCCGGCGACTGGTCGGCCGGATTGAGCGGGGTCCAGACCGGACCGGGCGCCACGGCGTTGACGCGGATGCCCTGGTCGAGCAGGCTCGAGGCGAGCGACATGGTGAAGGCGTGGATGGCGCCCTTGGTGGTCGAGTAGTCGATCAGCTGCGACGACCCCTTGAGGCCGACGACCGAACCGGTATTGATGATGGAGCCGCCTTTTTTCAGGAACGGCACCACCGCCCGCGCCATGTGGAAGTAGCCATAGACATTGGTCTTCATGGTCATGTCGAAGCGTTCCTCGGTCAGGTCGGCGATGCTGTCCGCGTGCTCCTGGAAGGCGGCGTTGTTGACCAGGATGTCGAGCCGGCCGTAACGGTCATGCACCTGCTGCGCCACATCGCGGCAGAACTGCGCATCGCGCACGTCGCCGCGTATCAGCAGGCAGCTGCGGCCTTCCGCTTCCACATAGCGCTTGGTGTCGATCGCATCCTGGTCTTCGTCCAGATAGACGATGGCCACATCGGCGCCTTCGCGTGCATACAGCACTGCCACCGCGCGGCCGATGCCCGAGTCGCCGCCGGTGATGATGGCGGCCATGCCGTCGAGCTTGCCGCTGCCGCGGTAGTCGGGCGCCATGAATTCCGGCTGCAGCGCCATCTGCGCTTCGAGCCCGGGCTTGGCCAGGTGCTGGGCCGGCAGCGGCGTGCCGGGGTAGTCGTGGCCGGTGGTCTGCACCGGTCCCTGGCGCTCGCCCGACCGCTGTCTGGCCTGGTCGGCCTGGTCCTGCCGCTGCTGGATGTCGCGCTGCTCGCTGGCGGTGCCGGCGCCGCTGCTGTTGCCCTGGTGATGTTGTTGCTGCTGTTGATTCACATTCTGGTTGTATTGCTGGTCCATGATGCCTCCGGGTCCGGTGAATAACCAGTATTCGCGCCGCGCCATCGACTGACGGTGCGTTCTTTCACACATGCCCGAGAAACGGGCAATACGGCCGCCTTATGCGGTTTTCACATGAGCAAATGCAGAAAATGCATTTGGCGCTGGACCGCCAACCCTGCATCGCGTACGCTGTCGCTTTCCCCGTTTCCATGACGACGCATGCTGCATTGGTTGAAGCACTACCGGCGCGCGCTGCTGCCCGGCGATCTGAGCGCCGGTCTGGTGGTGGCCATGATGATGATCCCGCAGGGCATGGCCTACGCCATGGTGGCCGGCCTGCCGCCGGTGGTGGGGCTCTACGCCAGCATCATGCCGCCCGTGATATACGCGCTGTTCGGCAGCAGCATGACGCAGTCGGTCGGCCCGATGGCCATCATTTCGCTGATGACGGCGGCCGCCATCGGCCCGCTGGCGCCCGTCGGCTCGACCCTGGCCACGGTACTGGCCGCGCAGCTGGCGCTGGTGGCCGGCGCCACCTTGCTGCTGTGCGGGCTGCTGCGCATGGGTTTTCTCGCCAATTTCTTCTCGCGCCCCGTGATGAGCGGCTTTACGGTCGGCTCGGGGCTGGTGATCGCGTTCGACCAGCTGCACACGCTGCTGGGTGCTCCCGTCGCCGAGGCGCTGCAGCTGCGTGTGCACCTGCCCAGCGCCGTACTGGGCGTGGGCGCGCTGGTGCTGCTGGTACTGGCGCGCCGCTACCTGGCGCGGCTGCTGCGCGCCTGCGGGGTGCCGGCAGTGGCGGCCGATATCGGCGCCAGGCTGGCGCCGATGCTGGTGGTGCTGGGCGGGATCGCCCTGATGGCGGGCACCGGCCTGCACGACCTGGGCGTGCGCACCACCGGCGCGGTTCCGGCCGGGCTGCCGCGACTGAACCTCGCCACCTCGAGCACCCACTGGCCCGCGCTGCTGCAACCGGGTCTCCTGATCGGCTTCATGGTATTCCTGATGTCGATGTCGGCGGCGCAGTCGCTGGCGCTCAAGCGCAATGAAAAGCTGGTCAGCAACCACGAACTGATCGGCCTGGGCGCCGCCAACGTGGCCAGCGCGCTGTCGGGCGGTTTTCCCGTGACCGGCAGCCTGTCGCGCTCCGCCGTCAATTTCGCGGCCGGCGCCAACACCCCGCTGGCCAGCCTGATCACGGCCGCCCTGCTGGCCGCCGCGCTGATGGCGCCCACCGGCTGGCTGGCGCTGCTGCCGCTGCCGGTGCTGGCGGCCACCATCATCGTCGCCGTGCTGGGCATGCTGGAACTGGACATCCTGCGCACCGCCTGGTCGTACGACCGCAGCGACGTGCTGGCGTGGTGCGCCACCTGCCTGGGCGTGCTGGTGCTGGGGGTGGAAGCCGGCGTGATCGTGGGCGTGGCGCTGTCGATGGGCACCCTGATCTGGCGCGCCAGCCGCCCGCATATCGCGGTACTGGGCCGCATCGCCGGCAGCGAGCATTTCCGCAATATCGAGCGCTACCCGGCCGCCACCCGGCCCGGGCTGCTGATCCTGCGCATCGACGCCAATCTGTTCTTCGGCAACGTGGAAGCGGTCAGCGAGCGCATCGAATGCGAGCTGCGTACCCACCAGAGTGCGCGCGACCTGCTGCTGGTGATGTCGGCGGTCAGCTCGATCGATACGACGGCCCTGTATGCGCTGGCGGAACTGAACCAGAGCCTCAGGCGCCGCCATATCGGCCTGCACCTGGCCGAGGTGAAGGGGCCGGTCATGGACCGGCTGCGCCACAGCGACCTGCTGCGCGACCTGCACGGCAAGCTGTATCTGAGCACGGCGATGGCCTGCGACGACCTCGAGCACCGGGCGCCGCGATCAGGTGTGGCGAAAACCGACTGAGCCAGCAGCAATACGCATGGACTTCGGCCCGGTTTGACCCTATCATCGAGTGCGCTGGTTGAATTTTTATTCATGCCCGACACCCGACACCCGACGCCCACTCCCGTTAACCGCTACCCAGATTTCGCCGATAGCCGCCGATGTTGCAAAGACTTGCCCGCTACGCGGGACGCATTTCGATCGCCACCTTCGTCAGCGTCACCCTGACCGCCGTCGTCACGCTGGTACTGGCCACCTTCGCGCTGTATTTCTACTCGCTCGAACGCGAGCAGCGCTGGGAGCAGCTGCGCAAGACGCTGGCCAACAGCGCCGAAGAACTGGCCGCCGCCGTGGCGCTGCCGGCCTGGAATTTCGACGACAACCAGATCACCACCATCCTCAAGAGCGGCTTGAGCAACCGCGACCTGTATGCGGGCGCGGTGGTGCCGGCCACCGGCGGCAAGGTCTTCATCCTCGCCCGCGACGCCCAGGGGCAGCTGCGGGAAGCGAGCCGCTTGCCCGACCATCCCGACCTGCTGTCCGAACGGCGCAACATCATCGCCGCCGGCCAGCTGATCGGCGTGATCACCGTGTATGCGTCGCCGGAAGCGCTGATCGAGCAGCTGCGCCAGCGCCTGTACACGATCGTCGGCATGATTTTCGTGCTCGACGTGACGCTGGTGTTCTGCCTGTACCTGCTGCTCTCGCAGCTGATCTTCCGGCCGATCACCACCATCGAGCGCTACGCCGCCAATGTCAAGGCCGGCCAGAACCCGGGCGCCTTGCCGCCGCGTGCGTGGTTTTTCGGCGAGTTGCGCACCCTGAACGCCTCGATCCGCGAAATGGTGCAACTGATGGACAGCCGCTACAAGGCCATGCACGACAGCGAGGAGCGGCTGCAGATCGCCAGCAGCGCGGCGTCGATCGGCATCTGGGACTGGAATATCCACAGCGACAAGATGGTGTGGGACGAGCAGATGTGCCTTTTGTACGGCTACCCGGACGGCCTGCCGGCAGGCGACGGCACGGCCATGGAAAGCTGGCTGTCCAGGCTGCACCCCGACGACATGCTGCCGGTGCGCGAGCTGCTCACGCGGGCGCTCAACGGTGCGGCCGATTTCGACAGCAACCACCGCGTGCTGTGGCCGGACGGCTCGGTGCACTACCTGAGCGGAGAAGCGGTGATCTTCCGCGACCGCGATGGCAGCCCCGTGCGCATGGTGGGCGTGTGCTACGACGTCACCGAGCAGAAGCGGGCGGAGCAGGAGCTGCGCCGCCACCGCATCCACCTCGAGGACCTGGTGACCGAGCGCACCAACGCGCTGTCGGTCGCGGTGCGCCAGGCGCAGGCGGCCAACCAGGCCAAGAGCATCTTCCTGGCCAACATGAGCCACGAGCTGCGCACGCCGCTCAATTCGGTGATCGGCTTTTCGCGCCTGATGGCCGACTCCAAGCACATGCTGCCGGAGGAAAAACGCAACCTCGCCATCATCCACCACTCGGGCGAACACCTGCTCACGCTGATCAACGCGATCCTCGAACTGTCGCGCATCGAGGCCGGACGCGCCACCCTGCAGACCGAGGCGGTCAGCATCGCCGACGTGCTGCAGGAAGTGATGGACATGGTCAGCATGCGCGCGGTCCAGAACGGCGTGCGGCTCACGCTGGAGGCGGCCGGCCTGCCGCCGGGCGTGCAGCTCGACGGCACCAAGCTGCGCCAGGTGCTGCTCAACCTGATGTCGAACGCGGTCAAGTTCACCGGCCAGGGCAATGTCACCTTGCGCGCGGCCGGCGCGCTGCTCGAGCACGACCAGTGCGAACTGGCGTTTGCCGTGATCGACGATGGTCCCGGCATCTCGCCGGTGGACCAGGCGCGCATTTTCGAGCCCTTTATCCAGGCCCGCGGCCCGGACGCCAAGGAGGGCACGGGGCTGGGGCTGACCATTTCGCGGGAATTCGTGCAGCTGATGGGCGGCGTGCTGACGGTGCAGTCGGCGGCCGGCGCCGGCGCCACGTTCCGCTTTGCCATTCGCGCGCCGCTGACCGATGCGGCGCCACCGGCGCGCGCGGGCGCCGACGGCCGCTTCGGCACGCCGGACGACCATGCGCGGCGGCTGCTGGCCGCGGGCGCGGCTGGCGCCTCCGACGCCAATTACGCCAACCAGGCCGCGCCGCTGGCCGCGGCCGACCTGGCGCAGCTGGCGCCGGCGCTGCGCGCCCAGCTCAAGGCAGCCTTGCAGGAACTGAACCTGGCGCGCGTGGCGCTGCTGCTCGAACCGCTGCCTGCCGCGCTGCGCGGCGTGGTGGCGGGCATCGAACACATGGTGCGGCTGCACCAGTACCCGCAGCTGTGCACCCTGCTGGACCAGGCTGGAGCACCCGACCGTTGAAGTATATGATAGCGTTCAACCCATCACAGGCGCGATAGAGAATATGCACCGGGATTTATCGGAATCACCTACCAAGGGCGAAGTGCTGATCGTGGAAGACACGCCGGCCTCGCTCAAGCTGCTCAGCGACCTGCTGACCGAGGCCGGCTACGCCGTGCGCCAGGCGCCCAACGGCGAGCTGGCGCTGTGGACCGCGCAATCGCGCCCGCCGGAACTGATCCTGCTCGATGTGCGCATGCCCGGCATCGACGGCTTCGAGGTGTGCCGGCGCCTGAAGGAATCGCCCCAGCTGCGCCAGGTGCCGGTGATCTTCCTCTCGGCCCAGCACGACACGGACGACAAGGTGCGTGGCTTTGCACTGGGCGCGGTGGACTTCATCGCCAAGCCGTTCCAGGCCGAGGAAATCCTGGCCCGGACCGATGCCCACGTGCGCCTGGGCCGCGCCCAGAATGCGCTGGCGCTCGAGCGCGCCACGCTCGAGCAGCGCGTGGCCGAGCGCACCGCGGAGCTGGCGCGCGAAGTGGAACAGCGCCGCGCCAACGAGGAATTCATGCGGCTCTCGGCGCGCGTGTTCGAGGCCACGCGCGACGCCATCGTCGTCACCGATCCGCAGGCGAACATCGTCGCCACCAACCCCGCCTTTACGCAGATTTCCGGCTACACGCGCGAGGAAGTGCTGGGGCACAGCATCACCATGCTGCACGCGGGCGAACAGGATGCCGCCAATCTGGCCGCCATCGTGCAGGCCGTGGTGCACAGCGGCCACTGGTCCGGCGAACTGCTGGCGCGGCGCAAGAACGGCGAAACCTACCCGGGGCTGCTCAGCGCCTCCACGCTGCGCAACGAGGCGGGCGAAGTGACCAACCACGTGGCGCTGTTCCTCGATATCACCGAGCGCAAGGCCGAGCAGCACCTGATCGATTTCCTGTCCCACCACGACGCCCTGACCGGGCTGCCCAACCGGCTGCTGGCGCGCCAGCGCTTCGAACAGGCGCTGGCCGGTGCGCGCCGCGACGGCCGCTGCGTGTCGGTGCTGTGCCTGGACCTGGACCGCTTCCGCAGCATCAACGACTCGTACGGTCACGAAGTGGGCGACAAGGCCTTGCAGGTTGTGTCGCACTTTCTCACCGAGGCTGTGCGCGAAGGCGATATCGTCACCCGCCAGGGCGGCGACGAGTTCCAGATCGTGGTGCAGGATGACGCCGAGCTGGGCGCCACCGTGGCGCTGGCGCAGAAAATCCTGGCCGGCCTGCGCCGCGAGCTGGTGATCGACGGCCAGCAGATCATGGTCACCGCCAGCATCGGCATCGCCGTCAGCCTCACCGACGGCGACAGCTTCGACGAACTGGTCCGCAACGCCGACACGGCGCTCTACCGCGCCAAGGAAACCGGGCGCGACAACTACGCCTTTTTCACGGAACGGATGGATGCCGCGATCCGCGACAAGCTGGCGATCCAGAGCCAGCTGCGCGGCGCCATCGCCCGCAACGAGTTCGAAGTCCACTACCAGCCGCAGATGTCGCTCCACGACGGCAAGCTGGCCGGCGCCGAAGCGCTGCTGCGCTGGAATAACGCGGTGCTGGGGCGGGTGCCGCCGAACCGCTTCATTCCGCTGGCCGAGGAATATGGCCTGGTCAATTCCATCGGCGACTGGGTGCTCGAGAGTGTGTGCGCGCAAATCCGCGTGTGGCAGGACCAGGGCCTCGGCGAAATCAAGGTGGCGGTCAACCTGGCCGCCAGCCAGTTCGCCAACGACGCCACCGTGCCTTACGTGGAAAGCACGCTGCGCCGCTTCGGCATCGCGCCGTCCTGCCTCGGCCTCGAGATCACCGAGGGAACCGTGATGGGCGACCCGGACAAGGCGGTGGCGGCGCTGCACCGGCTCAAGGACATCGGCGTCTCGATTTCGCTCGACGATTTCGGCACCGGTTATTCGAGCCTCGGCTACCTCAAGCGCTTCCCGATCGACACCCTGAAGATCGACAAGTCGTTCGTCGACGACGTCACCACCAGCGCCAGCGATGCGGCAATCGCGTTGTCGGTGATCTCGCTGGCGCACAACCTGAACATGCAGGTGATCGCCGAGGGCGTGGAAACGCGCGAGCAGGTGCAATTTCTGACCGAGCGCGGATGCGACGAGATGCAGGGATATTTTTTCAGCCGTCCGGTCAGCGCCGACGAATTTACCGCATTGCTGCGCGAGCGGCGCAACCTGTTCGACCTCTAGGAGCTTTATGCACAAGACATCCAGCACCATCGCCGGCCTGGTGGCCGGCGCCTGCCTCGCCATGGCGCTGCCAACGCCTGCTGCGGCAGCGACGGTTTTCCCGACGACTGCAGCAACGGCAGCAACGGCGGCCGCCAGGCCCGGACCGGCCGACGCCCGCTTCAAGGCCATCTACACCGAAGAACTGAAGTGGCGCCACATGCAGCAGCAGGAAAGCGACGAGGACGACGACAACGGCGTGACCGCCACGCTGCCGCGCATCGATGCGGCCACCCAGGCCAAACGGCTGGCGTACTGGCAGGGCGTGCTGAAAAAACTCGACGGCATCGCGCCGGCCAGCCTGTCGGCGGAAGAGCAGATCAACTACCAGGTGTACCAGGCGCAGATCGCGGCGCTGGTGGCCGAGATCGCTTTCCGCGAATACGAAAAGCCGCTCAACGCCGATACCGCGTTCTGGTCCAACCTGGCCTACAGTGCGCGCCGCCCGATGACGACCGAGAAGGAATACCGGGCCTACATCCAGCAGCTCGGCGATGTGCCGCGCTACTTTGACGACGAGATCGTCAACATGCGCGCCGGCCTGGCGCGCGGCTTCACGCCGCCCAAGGTAACGCTGGTGGGCCGCGACGCCTCGATCGCGTCGGTAGCCGAGGCGAAGACGCCGCAGGACAGTATTTATTACGAACCGTTCAAGACCATGCCGGCCACCATGCCGGCCGCCTTGCAGGACGAATTGCGCGCGCAGGGTGTGACGGTGATCGCCACGGCCGTGCAGCCGTCGTTCGTCAAGCTGCTCGGCTTCATGCGCAACGAGTATGCGCCGAAGGCGCGCGAAGACCTGGCTGCGGAAAGTCTGCCGGACGGCAAGGCGTATTACCAGTCGAAGATCGTCGAATTCACGACCACCAGCCTGAGCGCGGATGCGATCCACCAGATCGGGCTGGCGGAAATGGCCAAGATCCGCGCCGAAATGCAGGCCGTGATCGTGCAGACCGGTTTCAAGGGCGACCTGCCCGCATTTCTGACCTTCTTGCGCACCGACCCGCAGTTCTATGCCAAGACGCCGGAAGAGCTGCTGATGCGCTCCGCCTGGGTGGCCAAGAAGTTCGACGGCAAGGTGGCCCAGTACTTCGGCTACCTGCCGCGCCGCCGCTTCGCCATCATCCCGGTGCCGGCCGACCAGGCGCCGTTCTACACCTCGGGGCGCGGCGGTCCGGGCGTCTACCTGGTGAACACGTATGACCTGCCATCGCGCGCGCTCTACAGCATGCCGGCGCTGACCCTGCACGAATCGGCGCCGGGCCACGCGTTCCAGATGCCGATCGCAACCGAACAAAAGGGCCGGCCGGCATTCCGCAACGCTTATATCTCCGCCTACGGCGAGGGGTGGGCGCTGTACTGCGAACGCCTGGGCGCCGAGATGGGCATCTACGAGACGCCGTACGAAACCTTCGGCATGCTCAGTTACCAGGCCTGGCGCGCCGCCCGCCTGGTGGTCGATACCGGCATCCACAGCAAGGGCTGGACCCGCAAGCAGGCGCAGGACTACCTGCGCGCCAACACGGCGCTGTCGGACCATGAAATCGAGACCGAGGTCGATCGCTACATCTCGTGGCCGGGCCAGGCGCTGTCGTACTACCTGGGCCAGATGAGCATCATCAAGGCGCGCCGCAAGGCGGAAGCGGCGCTGGGCCAGAAGTTCGACATCCGCAACTTCCACGACACCGTGCTGCAACTGGGCTCGGTGCCGCTGCCGGTGCTGGAAAGCCGTATCGACCAGTTCATCAAGGATGGCGGCAAGAGCCCGTATCCGTCGCTCGATTGATGGGCATAGTGATAATGTGTGCATTTTGAGAGAGCGGGATGCAGTAACATTGTTCTTTTGAACAATCTTGCATGCGCCTTCACCGGCGTCCTTCATCCGCTTTTTCAAAGGCATTTCGTGGTCAAACATTCCCTCGCCCTGTCCCTGGCCGTGTCCGGCCTGGTCGGCAGTCCCGGCGTCCAGGCACAGCAGGTTCAGCAGGTTCACCAAGCACAGCAGGTTCAACAGGCACAGCAGGCACAACAGACCCAGCAACAGCCGGTTCCGGCCATGCTGTCGTCCGAAATCTTCAAGGTGTACACGGCAGCGGCAGGCGAACTGTCCGTGCTCAACCCCGAAGAACCCGATATCAACAAGCGCATCGCCGCCTACAACAAGTTCTCGTTCTCGCCCGAACTCCGGCCGCGCCTGAAAGCGATCTTCGGTACCGACAAGCCGCTGGCGCCCAGGCGCCTGCCCGACAGCCGCGGCCTCCAGCACTACCAGAGCATGCTCAAGGCCGGCAGCTACCAGGACCAGCAGGTGCAGCTGGGCTGGAGCGACGTGGTGTTCAATGTCGACACCACCCGGGCCGGCAACCAGGCCCGCTACACCGGCACTATCGCTGCGCTGAACATGGCCGGTCCTGTCAACGCCGATGTCGCCGGCGTGCGGTTCGCCGGCCGGCAGGCGCGCGCCAGCGATGGCCTGTGGTATGGCGCGATGAACGTCGATGTCGACCGCATCGCCTTCAAGGACAGCACCGCGCCGATGCTGCTGGAAGACCTGCGCATCAAGACCGACCTGCAACGGCGTGGCAAGTTCGTGGACCTTGCGTATGGCGTGTCGGTGCGCGCGGCCGGCGTCGGTGAGAACAGGGTCGAGCGCGCCAACTTCGCGGTCCGTGTCCTGGGTCTGGATGCCCAGGTGATCAGGGACTTCACGCGCCTGGCCGGCGCGCCGCAGCTGCAGCAGCTGGCCCCCGACGCGCGCTCGGAGGTCATGCTCAGGAAGCTCAAGGACATGGGCGTCGCCGTGCTCAAACGCGGCATCGAGGTCGTCATCGACGATATCAGCGCTGCCTGGCATGGCCAGGTCGCCTCGCTCAGGGGCCGGATCGGCTTTGCCGGTGCTTCCGAGGCCGAACTGCGCTCGCTGCCCGCCATCCTGAAAAAGCTGCTGGTGCGGCTGGAAGTGCGGGTGCCGACGCCGATCGTCGATGCGCTGTCGGCCTTCGCCGCCAGCAAGGCGGTCGCTCCCGAAACGCCGGACCGGGCGCAGAAGCTCGTCGCCGTACAGCGCCAGGTGTATGAGAAAGTCATGGGCGACATCCGCCAGTCCGGCATGGCCGTGGTGGGCAAGGACGAGATCACCACGGTGATCGAGTTCAAGGACAGTACGCTGACCATGAACGGCAAGCGGGTGTCGATGTTCGGCCTGCAGGATGGCAAACTGCCGATGCCGCCGGCAGCGCCGGCCAAGGCGGAATAGGGCGTGCCTGCCATGCCCGCCATGCCCGCGCCAGCCTTGCCGTACGCCGGACTTCTGCTGCGCCCGTTCGCCGATGCCGACGCCGATGCCTTTACCGCCGCCGTGGTGGAATCGGTGGTGTCGGTGTCGCCGTGGATGCCGTGGTGCGTGAGCGACTACAGCGCTGCCGATGCGCTGGAATGGTTTGCTGCGTGCCGCGCCGGGCAGGCGGCGGGCACGGCGTGCGAATACGGTATTTTCTGCGAGCGGTCCGGCGACTTTCTCGGTGGCGCAGGCCTCAACGACATCCGGGCGCAGCACCGGTTTTGCAACCTCGGTTACTGGGTGCGGCAGTCGCGCCAGCGGCAGGGCGTGGCCACGTGCTGCGTGCAGGCGCTGTCGGCCCATGCTTTCGGCGCGCTGGGCTTGCAGCGGGTCGAGATCGTGGTCGCAGTCGGCAATACGGCCAGCATGGCGGTGGCGACCAAGTGCGGCGCGCGCGACGAACGGATCGCGCGCAACCGCCTGTGCATCGGCGACACGGCGGTCGACGCCCACGTGTTTGCGCTGATCCCTGCGGACGCGTAACAGCGGCGGCTTAGCGCGCGCCGCGCAACATGTCGCTGGCGATCCACGCCAGCACCGGTGGCCGGTGCGGCTGCCAGCCCAGCACCGTGCGCGCCTTGTGGCCGCGCACGCGGCTGTTCGAACCCAGGCCGTACGACGCCATCTCGTAGCCCCATTCCTGTATCGCCTGTTCCAGCGGCCAGTCCTCTGCTGCGCCTAGGCCCAGTGCCTGCGCCATGGCGGCGGTCATGTCGCGGAACGACGCTTCGCCGCTTTCGACGAAATAAAAGGCGCCGGCCGGCGTCTTGTCCAGTGCCAGCAGGTACAGGTCCACGACGTCGTCGATATGGACGGTGGACCAGATGTTCAGGCCGGGGCCGACGTGGCGCACGACGCCGCTCTTGCGCGCCTGCTTGAGCAGGCGTGGCAGCTGAACGCTGTCGCGCGGCAGCGCGCCGTGACCGTAGATCAGCGTGTTGCACAGCACTGCCGAGCGGATGCCGCGGTTGGCGGTGCCCAGCACCAGCTGGTCGATGGCCACGCGCGCCGCCTTGTCGGCCGTCGGTGGCGGCAATCGGTCTTCGTCGTACACCTGGTCGGTGCCCAGGCCGCCCGCGGCATCGCCGACGATGCTCGACCCGCTGGTGTGGAGGAACGGCTTGCCCGAACCGGCCAGCCCTGCGATGATCGCCTCGACCGCTGCGCGGTGGTCGCTGCTGGCGGCGTTGATGACGGCGTCGGCGCCCCGGCTGTGCGCCACCAGCAGGTCGTGGTCGTCGAGCGTGCCGACGATGCCGGTCACGCCGATGGCGGCCACCTCGGCCACCTGGGCCGGATCGCGCACCAGTCCCGTCACCGTGTGGCCTGCCTTGACCAGCCCCGCTGCGATCGAACCGCCGATAAAACCTGCTGCGCCTGTAACGAATACCTTCATTGCTTGCTCCCGTGTGATTGAGTCAGGCAGCAAGTATGGATGCCGGCAGCGCCGTCACCAAGACGCGTGCGGACAAAGCTGTTTTGACGTCAGCGCAACAATGCCGCAGACCTCAGCCCGCGGTGGGCGTGGTGATGTCGGCCAGCTGTTCGCGGGTCGGCAAGCCTTCGCAGTCGCCGCGGAACTGCACCACGCGCGCGCCGATGGCGTTGCCGCGCGCCGCCGCCTGCGCCAGCGGCAGGTCTTCCAGCAGGGCGCTGATCACGCCCACGGCAAAGCCGTCGCCGGCGCCCACCGTGTCCACCACCGTGGCGACCGGGTTGCCGGCCACCGTGCCGCGCGTGTGCGCATCGGCGTAATAGGCGCCGGCAGGACCGAGCTTGACCACCACCTGGCGCGCCCCGCGCTGCAGGTAGAAGTCGGCGATGCCGGCAGCGTCGTCGCGGCCGGTGAGCAGCCGCCCTTCGGACAGTCCCGGCATCACCACGTCGGCCAGCAGCGCCAGGTCGTTGAGGGTGTCGATCATCACGGCCTGCGACGGCCACAGGCGCGGACGCAGGTTGGGGTCGAAGGTGACCGTGCGTCCGGCATCCCGGGCCTGGCGCGCCATGGCGAACACCAGCGCGCGGCAGCTGTCGGACAGGGGCGGCGAAATGCCGGTGATGTGCAGCAGGCGCGCCTGGTCCCATGATGCGGCAGCCGGCAGGTCGGCCGGCGACAGGTGGCTGGCGGCGGAGCCGCGCCGGTGGTACTCGACCTGCGGGTCGCTGCCGTCGGCGGCCATTTCCTTGAGCATGAAGCCGGTGCGGTGGTCATCGTCGATGCGCACCCGGCTGCGGTCGATCCCTTCGGCGTCCATGAAGGCCAGCAGGTTGGCGCCCAGGCTGTCGTTGCCGAGCGCGGACAGGTAGGCGACCCGCACGCCCAGGCGCGCCAGGCCAACCGCGACATTGAGCTCGGCGCCGGCGGTGGCGCGCTCGAAGTCGCGCACCTGCGCCAGCGGTCCGGCGTCGCGTGCGATGAACAGGCCCATCGCTTCGCCGACGGTGATCACGTCGGGCGCGCGGGTGGGCAGAGTGGTGTCGGTCATGATGTGCAGTCGTGGCGAGGATCGAAAAGGTCAACGATAGCATGTCTTGCCCGCGCGCGAGGCTTGAGTGCGCGGGCCATACTGGTGCATGCGCACCGCGGCGGTGCGCGCCGCCGCCGAAACCACCCCGCGCCGCGTGTGCTGCTTGGCACAGAGCTTGCATACGACATCACATTATTTTCATTTTTTGTCGCCATGCCAGACTGCACCGCACCGCGCAAGCACGCCCCCGGCCATGCCGGCGCCGCCTGGCAGGCCAGTCTCACGCTCGGCTTTGCCGACGACGGCGGCACCACGCGCCTGCTCAACAACCGTCACCAGGGGCCGCTGCGCGTGCAAAAGGCGCTGTACCCGGAAGACCGCAAGGTGTGCCATGCGATCGTGGTCCATCCGCCGGGCGGGGTGGTGGGCGGCGACCAGCTGGCCATCGACATCGGTGTCGGCGACCATGCGCACGCCTGCGTCACCACGCCCGGTGCAGCCAAGTGGTACCGCGCCAATGGCAGGCGCTCGCACCAGCAGGTGCATCTGCATGTGAACCCGGGCGGCGCGCTCGAATGGCTGCCGCAGGAGACGATTTTTTTCGACACGGCCGATGTCACGCTCGACCATCACGTCGAGCTGGCCGCCGACGCGACCTATCTCGGCTGCGAGATCCTGTGCATGGGCCGGCGCGGTTCGGGCGAGGTATTCGATAGCGGCACCATCGCGCAGCGCAGCAGCATCCGCCGCGAGGGCAGGCTGCTGTGGTGGGAGCAGGGCGCGCTGCTGGGCGGACGTCTCGACAGCCCGCTGGCGCTGGGCGGCCATACCGTGTGCGCCACGCTGATCGCCGCCGGTGCGGTGCCGCCATCGTCGCAGCTGAACCGGTTGCTGGCCGACATCCGCGCCGATATGGCGTCCGACAGCGCTGCCGGTGCCGGCGCCGGCCACCCGGCAGCGGTCAACGGCGGGCACCTGTATGGCGTTACCCATACCAGGGGCGTGCTGGTGGCGCGGTATCTGGGCGACGACAGCGAAACGGCGCGCCGCCTGATGCTGGCCGCGTGGCGCCGCCTGCGCCCGGCATTGCTGGGGCGCGCGGCGGTAACGCCGCGCATCTGGCAGACCTGAACCAAGAACCCGGCAGGGCATATGGATCGTACTGGAACCACATGGAACTGACACCAAGAGAAAAAGACAAGCTGCTCATTTTCACGGCCGGCATCGTGGCCGAGCGGCGGCTGGCGCGCGGCCTCAAACTCAATTATCCGGAGGCGGTGGCGCTGATCACCTGCGCCATCATGGAGGGCGCCCGCGATGGCAAGACCGTGGCGCAGCTGATGTCGGAAGGGCAGACCATCCTTTCGCGCAGCGATGTCATGGAAGGCATCCCCGAGATGATCGCCGACATCCAGGTCGAAGCGACCTTCCCCGATGGCAGCAAGCTTGTCACCGTCCACAATCCTATACCCTGAACAGGAGAACACGATGATTCCCGGTGAATATCGCGTCAAGGAAGGCGAGATCGGTCTCAATGAGGGCCGCGAAACCGCCACCGTGGTGGTAACCAACCAGGGCGACCGCCCCGTGCAGATCGGCTCCCATTTCCACTTTTTCGAGGTGAACACGGAGCTCAAGTTCGAGCGCTGGAAAGCGTACGGCAAGCGCCTCAATATCGCTGCCGGCACCGCCGTGCGCTTCGAGCCGGGCCAGCAGCGCACGGTGGAGCTGGTGACCTTGTCGGGCGACATGGAGGTCTATGGCTTCAGCGGCAAAGTCATGGGCAAGCTCGCTCCGCAACCACCGAAAAAATAACCGCGACCTCACCAACCAAGGCAGACATGGCAACCATCTCGCGCCGCGCCTATTCGGAAATGTTCGGCCCCACCACGGGCGACCGCATCCGCCTGGCCGACACCGAACTGTTCATCGAAATCGAGCACGATTACGCCATCTACGGCGAAGAAGTGAAATTTGGCGGCGGCAAGGTGATCCGCGACGGCATGGGCCAGTCGCAGCGCTGCCGCACCGACCCGCTGGTGATGGATACGGTGATCACCAACGCCGTCATCGTCGATCACTGGGGCATCGTCAAGGCCGACATCGGCCTGCGCGACGGCATGATCGCCGCCATCGGCAAGGCCGGCAATCCCGATATCCAGCCCGGCGTGGACATGATCATTGCCGCCGCCACCGAGATCATCGCCGGCGAAGGCAAGATCGTCACCGCCGGCGGCGTCGATACCCACATCCACTTCATCTGCCCGCAGCAGATCGAGGAAGCGTTGATGAGCGGCGTGACCACCATGATCGGCGGCGGCACCGGTCCCTCGGCCGGCACCTCGGCCACCACCTGCACGCCCGGCCCGTGGCATCTGCACGCGATGCTGCAGGCGGCCGACGCGTTTCCGATGAACCTCGGTTTTCTCGGCAAGGGCAATGTCAGCCTGCCGGCGCCGCTGGCGGAACAGGTCCGCGCCGGCGCCATCGGCCTCAAGCTGCATGAAGACTGGGGCAGCACCCCGGCCGCCATCGACAACTGCCTGACGGTGGCCGACGACATGGATGTGCAGGTGGCCATCCACAGCGACACGCTCAACGAGGGCGGCTACCTGGCCGACACCCTTGCCGCCTTCAAGGACCGCACCATCCACACTTTTCACACGGAAGGGGCGGGCGGCGGCCATGCACCGGACATCATCGCCGCCGTGGGCGAATCGAATGTGCTGCCGTCATCGACCAATCCCACCCGGCCGTTCACCGTCAACACGCTCGACGAGCACCTCGACATGCTGATGGTGTGCCACCACCTCGATCCCGCCATCGTGGAAGACGTGGCGTTTGCCGAATCGCGCATCCGCCGCGAGACCATCGCCGCCGAGGACATCCTGCACGATATCGGCGCCATCTCGATGATGTCGTCCGACTCGCAGGCCATGGGCCGCGTGGGCGAAGTGGTGCTGCGCACGTGGCAGACCGCGCACAAGATGAAGGTGCAGCGCGGGCCGCTGCCGCAGGATTCGCCGGACAACGACAACTTCCGCGTCAGGCGCTACATCGCCAAGTACACGATCAACCCGGCCATCACGCACGGCATCGCCCACGCGGTGGGTTCGGTCGAGGTGGGCAAGATCGCCGACCTGGTGCTGTGGAAGCCGGCCTTTTTCGGCGTCAAGCCCGCCACCATCATCAAGGGCGGCATGATTGCCGCCGCGCCGATGGGCGACCCGAACGCCTCGATCCCCACGCCGCAGCCCGTGCATTACCGGATGATGTTTGGCGCGTTTGGGGGCGGCCTGAAAAAATCGTTCACCTTCGTTTCGCAGTCGGCCTACGACGATGGCATCGGCGAGCGGCTCAAACTGAACAAGACCCTGATCGTGGCGAAAAACATGCGCAGCCTGCGCAAGTGCGACATGATCCACAACGACCTGGCGCCGAAGATGGACGTCGATGCCGAAACCTACGAAGTGCGCGCCAATGGCGAATTGCTGGTGTGCGAAGCGGCCAGCGTGCTGCCGATGGCGCAGCGCTATTTCCTGTTCTGATGACGACCTCATGTTGACACTCCATACCAAAATTTCCGCCGCCGATGCAGCGCCGGTCAGCGCGCGCTTGGTGCTGCCCTACGAATTGCGCGAAAAATGCCGGCTGCGCGCCACGCTCGACACCGGCGAGGACGTGGCCGTGTTCACCACGCGCGGCACCGTGCTGCGCGGCGGCGACCTGCTCACGGGCGAGGATGGCCGCGTGATCGCGGTGGTCGCTGCCGACGAACCGACCTACAAGGTCACCTGCGCCGATGCGCACACGCTGCTGCGCTGCGCGTTTCACCTCGGTAACCGCCATACCCAGGCCCAGGTCGGCGACGGCTTTCTGCGCATCCGCGCCGATGCCGTCCTGAAGGACATGCTGGCGGGGCTGGGGGCGGTGGTGGCAGCAGAGATGGCGCCGTTCGAGCCGGAGTCCGGCGCCTACGGCGGCGGTCATGCGCACCACCACGACAATCACCCGCTGGCGCCGATCCCGGTCCGACAGAAGATACACCGGCCCGGCGATGCGGGTTGAGCGGCGCTGGTCGGCGCGCGCGACAATGTGCGTCCGCGCGGCAGGGACGGCAGCCGGAGCGGCAGGCTGATGGAGGCGTCGGCGTTACTCAACCTGCTGCAATTTGCCAGCCCGGCGTTACCGATCGGCGCCTACAGTTATTCGCAGGGACTGGAAGCGGCGCTGGCGGCCGGCATCGTGCACGACGCCGCCAGCGCGCGCACCTGGATCCTGCGCCAGCTGCACGAGGTCGTGGCGCAGTGGGAAGCGCCGGTGACGTGGCGGCTGATGCACGCCTGGGCCGGCCGCGACTGGCAGGCAGTGGACGACTGGAGCGAGCGGTTTATCGCGTCGCGCGACAGCGCCGAATTTCGCGCCGAGACCATCCAGATGGGTTATTCGCTGAGCCGGCTGCTGGTGGAACTCGACCTGCTCGACGCCGACGCCCAGGCGCAGCTGCAGCGCGCGCCCGAGGTGGCGCTGCCCACCGCCTATGCCTGCGCCGTGGCGGCACTGCATATCCCGCACGAGGCGGCGCTGCTGGCCATGCTGTTCGCGTGGGCCGAAAACCAGGTGCTGGTGTGCGTGAAGTCGGTGCCGCTGGGGCAGGTGGCAGGGCAGCGCATGCTGCTCTCGCTGCGCGACGAGATCGCGGCAGCTGCGCGCCATGCGCAGACCGTGGCCGATGGCGAGATGAGCAACTGGGCGCCGGGATTGTCGCTGCTGTCGATGCGGCACGAGGTGCAGTACAGCCGGCTGTACCGGTCGTGATTCAACAAAAAACCAGATATACGGGATAAACGATATGAACCAGATTACATCCAATCCGCTGCGGGTCGGCATCGGCGGCCCGGTCGGCTCCGGCAAGACGGCGCTGTGCGAAATGCTGTGCAAGGGCATGCGCGACCGCTACGACATGGCGGTCATCACCAATGACATCTATACCAAGGAAGACATGGAAATCCTGCTGCGCGCCGATGCGCTGCCGGCCGAGCGCCTGATGGGCGTGGAGACCGGCGGCTGTCCGCACACGGCGATCCGCGAAGATGCTTCGATCAACCTGGAAGCGATCGCCCGCATGCAGGCCGATTTTCCCGATCTGGACCTGATCTTGGTGGAGTCGGGCGGCGACAACCTGGCCGCCACCTTCAGCCCCGAGTTGTCGGACCTGACGATCTACGTGATCGACGTGGCGGGCGGCGAGAAGATTCCGCGCAAGGGCGGTCCCGGCATCACGCGCTCGGACCTGCTCATCATTAACAAGACCGACCTGGCGCCGCACGTGGGTGCCGACCTCGACGTGATGGCGCGCGACGCCAGACAGCAGCGCGGCAGCCGCCCGTTCATCTTCACCAACCTGCGCAGCGGCGACGGCGTGGCTGCCGTGATCGATTTCATCCGCGAGCAGGGACTGCTGGAAGCTGCAGCACAGCCGCTACAGCCGAGACAGCCGGCGCACTGACGCAAAGCGGCCGGCCGCGCTGGCCGTGGACGTGATGCGGCGTGCCTACTCGCGCGGTGCCGCGCGCCGCTCTGCCAGGATGATCGGCGCCGCATTTTCCGGGTGCAGGCCCTGGTGGCCTGCGAGCACGGCGCGGATTGCGGCCATATCGGCTTCCTGGTCGCCGGACAGGTGGATGTGATCGACCAGGCTCAGGGTCTTGCTCGGATAGTCCATGAAGACCAGCACCAGCGGCACCCGGGCTTCCATCGCCAGGTGATAAAAGCCGCTTTTCCAGTTAGGGCGGTAGGCGCGCGTGCCCTCGGGCGTGATGCCGACCCAGTAGAAGTCGGCGGCGTGCATGCGTTCGGCCTGGGCCCTGATGGTGCCCTGCGGCGCGCTGCGCTGGACCGGCTCSCCGCCGAGCCAGCGGAACCAGGGGCCCAGCGGCGATTTGAACAGCGAGTCCTTGGCCAGGAAGCGGAACGGCAGGTCCAGTGCCCACTTGCCGAGCAGGCCGATGGGAAAGTCCCAGTTCGAGGTATGCGGGTAGATCACGCAGATGCCGCGCGGGCCGGGCAGGGGACGGAACAGCAGCTTCCAGCCAAAAAAGTTCAGCACCCGTAGCGCGGCGCGCTGGCGCAGCCGGGGCAAGGCGCCCGGTCGCTGTTCGAATTCGCTCATGTCATGCACCCTGTTTGCATTTTTATACACTTGACATGGTGGCATCTTCCGTGTCAAAAAACTGGGCGCATTCTATATTGCCCCCGCACGGGGGGCAAGCGTTCACACCGATGCCGGCAAGGCAGGATAGTCGGTGTAACCTTCGGCCGACGGGCCGTAGAAGGTGTCGGCATTCCACTTGTTCAGTGGCGCGTCGATCTCCAGGCGGCGTGGCAGGTCGGGATTGGCGATGAAATCCTTGCCGAAAGCCGCCGCGTCGGCCGTGCCCTGGTCCAGCAGCTGCTGGGCGCTCTGCTTGTCCAGGCCTTCGTTGGCGATGTAGACGCCGCCGAACTCCTTCTTGAGCATCGGTCCCAGGCTGTCTTCGCCCACCGCTTCGCGGGCGCAGATGAAGGCGATCTTGCGCTTGGCCAGTTCGCGCGCCACGTAGCCGAAGGTGGCTGCCGGGTCGGAGTCGCCCATGTCGTGCGCATCGCGACGCGGCGCCAGGTGCATGCCCACGCGGTCGGCGCCCCACACGGCGATGCAGGCGTCGGTCACTTCGAGCATCAGGCGCGCACGGTTTTCGATGCTGCCGCCGTAGTTGTCGGTGCGCCGGTTGGTTTTATCTTGCAGGAACTGGTCGAGCAGATAGCCGTTGGCGCCGTGGATTTCCACGCCGTCGAAGCCGGCCTTTTTGGCGTTTTCCGCGCCCAGCCTGTAGGCGGCCACCACGCCGGCCAGTTCCTCGGTAGCGAGTGCGCGCGGCACCGGGTAAGGGCGCATCGGGCGCAGCAGGCTGACGTGGCCGTCCGCCGCGATCGCGCTCGGCGCCACCGGCGCATCACCGTTCAGCAGGCTCGGATCGGAGATGCGGCCCACGTGCCACAGCTGGGCGAAGATCACGCCGCCGGCTGCGTGCACGGCAGCCGTGACCAGCTTCCAGCCTTCCACCTGCTCGTCCGACCACAGGCCCGGGGTATCGGCATAGCCGACGCCCTGCGGGGTGACCGACGTGGCCTCGGACAGTATCAGGCCGGCGCTGGAACGCTGCTCATAGTACTTGGCCATCAGCGCGTTCGGCACACGGTGGCCGCCGACGGCGCGCGCGCGCGTGAGCGGCGCCATGACGATGCGGTTTTTCAGGGTCAGATCACCAACCTGGATCGGGTCGAAGAGGGTAGGCATAAGCTTCCTTTATAAGGTCATTTGATCGATGAAAGCACGGATCGTGGCTTCATCGCGTTGAAAGTAGTTCCACTGGCCGACGCGGTGCGACGTGATCAGGCCCGCCTTGAGCAAAATCGCCAGGTGGGCCGACACCGTCGATTGCGACAGGCCCGCGCGCTGGTCGATCTGCCCCGCGCACACGCCGTTGGTAAACGGGTGCGACTGGTTCGGAAAGTAGTGCTCGGGCTCCTTCAGCCACGCCAGGATCTGGCGCCGCGTGGGATTGGCCAGGGCCTTGTGAATCGCATCGATATTCATCGTATTTCCTTCTAGCATGGAATCGGCGCGGGACGTCGTTTATATCGTCTTTTTCCGATACCAATATCGTGATCTTACGATATAAATCGCGAACGTGCAGGCGCCCGCAGCAATCGTGCGGGCGCCTGGAGACAGGATTGGGAGGCGGTCAGCGCTGGACGATGTCGCCGCGGTTGCCGGCGCCCGCCTGCGACAGGGTGGCGGTGTGACGGTCGCCGCTCTGGGCGATGCTGGCCACATTGCCGAGCGCCGAACCGGGTGCGCCGTCCTGGGTGAGGGTGGCGACGTTCAGGTTGCCGCGCTGGGTGATCGTGTACGCCAGATCCTGGCCGCGCTGGTCGGCGGTGGCCGTGTTGCGGTCACCGTCCTGCAGGAGGTCGCCGGTCGCGTTGGCGGCCGAGGCGCGGTGGGCGGCCAGGTTGTCCATGCCGTTCTGGACGATGCGGTAATCGGTCACCGCGGAATCGACCGCCACGGCCGTGGCCTGGTTGCGGTCCCCGGACTGGCTGATGCGGTGGAAGGTATAGGACGCTCCGGTCTCCTGCACGGCAATGCGGTTGGCCGTCCCCGCCTGTTCCAGGCCGGGATTGGTGAAGGCGTTGTTGCGGCCGGCGACAGCAATCGTATTGCCATCGCCGGCCTGGCTGGCCGTGTAGCCGTTGGTCAGCACCTCGACCGCCTCGCTCTCGACCCGGTTGCCGTTGCCGGTCTGCGCCACCCGCGACACCGTCTCGAACGCGTCGAGCTGGCGCACGGCGGCCACATTGGCGTTGCCGTTCTGGTCGAGCAGGAACCAGGTGCGCTGGCCGCCGCGCTGGGCGCCGTCGGCGCGGTTGGCGTCGCCGTTCTGGCGTATCGCCATGCGCACGTCGGTTGCCAGCGATTGCGACACGCCGCCACTGCGGCTGTCGGGATCGCCTACGCGGTTGCCGGTGCCGCGCTGCACCACTTCGGCAACCACGCCTTCGCCATTGTCTGTCTGCGCGACCTGGGCGCGGTTGCCGTTGCCGCTCTGGCTGACGGTGGCGCTGTTGACGTCCTGCGCTGCGCACGGCAGGCAGTGCAGCGCGGTGAACAGCAGCGCGGTGACCAGCAGCGCAGTGGCGCCGGCCGGGAGAGTCTGTTTCATGGCAGTTCCTTCGATGGTGGAGGTGGAATCACTGCTGGACGATCACGCCCTGGTTGCCGTTGCCGGACAGGCTGGCGCTGGCCACCGCACCATTGCCGGTCTGCGTCACGCTCATGCTGTTGTGCTGACCGGTGTTGAAGACCGTGGCGCGGTTGTCGGCGCCCTGCTGCAGGATCGACATGCCGTCGGTCATGTAGGCGGCGGTCTGGCTCAGGTCGGCCCGGTTGCGCCAGCCGCGCTGCGTGATCTCGATGCCGGAGTAGTAGTCGTCGTACTGGAAGACGCTGGCGCGGTTGCCGGTGCCGTCCTGCGTGACCACCGGACCGGCAAAGCCGCCGATGATTTCGGTGATCACGATGGTGTTGTCCGTGCCGCGCTGGCTGGTTTGCATCAGGAACGGAAAGATCGACTGCTGCGTCAGCGTGGCCGCGTTATGGCTGCCGATCTGGCTGGCCACGATGTCGGACAGGCCGGTAGCGCGCTGCGCGGCCTGGACCTGGTTGCCATTCCCGGTCTGGACGATGGCGGCATTGGTGACCAGAGTATCCTGCTGGTACACGGTGGCGGCGTTGCCGGTGCCGGTCTGGGTGATGGCGGCCGCCGTGCTGGACAAGGGCGGCGCCTGTTCCACCGTGGCCAGGTTGCCGACGCCGTTCTGCACCACGGTCGATACCGCGTCCTCGGCGTGCGCGGCCAGCATCACGGCTGGCGGCAGATGCAACAGGGCTGCCACGATGGCAGCGTTGTAATGCGTTTTCATGACAGTCTCCCGGAAGGGAAGGCCGGCAACCCGCGCGCAGCAGGGGCGCCGACCTTCCCGGTGATGAAGGCGAGGCAGGGCGCCGCCGCTGGCGGCCCCCTGCTACCCGCTGCACGCTCAACGTTGGACGATGGTCGCGCGGTTGTTGCTGCCGGTTTGGGCGAGGGTGGCGTTGCCGTTGTTACCCAACTGCATAATCATGGCCACGTTGGGCTGGGCAGCGGTCGCCGTGGTGCCGTTCTGGGTGATGGTGGCGGTGTTCAGGTTGCCGAGCTGGCGGATCTCCGATTCGTTGAAGTTCATGGTTTTGCTGACCGTCGCCAGGTTGTTGTTGCCGGTCTGGGTGACGATCGAGGCATTGCGCATGCCGCTGTTGTTGACGGTGGCGCGGTTGTCCATGCCGGTCTGGCGCACCGTCATGGCCTGCGTATCACGGGCGTTGTTCTGCACCATGTTGGCTTCGTTGCGCATGCCATTCTGGTAGATCGACGGGGTCGAATAGTAGTCGAGATACTGGGTGACATTGGCCACGTTGGCCGTGCCGTCCTGCTCGACCACCGGCGACGTGTTGGCAGCGCGTTCCTGCCGCACCGACAGCTCGTTGCTGGTGCCCACCTGGCGCGTGGTCACCGTGCCGTTCGCCACATCGAGCTGGGCGAATTCGGCAAAGTTGCTGGTGCCGTCCTGGCGCGCCGTGATGTTGGCGGCGCTGACCGCCTGCTGGCGGGCGGTCATCTGGTTGTTGTTGCCGAGCTGGGTGAACGCTGCGGTGCTGTTGTCCACGTCGTCCTGCATCATGGCGGCCTGGTTGGCGTTGCCGTTCTGGGTGATGGTGGCGGTGACGTTTTGCGCGTTCATCTGCATGATGCCTGCCGCGCCGCCGGGCGTGCCGGCGATATTGTTGTTGCCGGTCTGGGTGATGGTGGCAACCGCATTCTGGGCGCTGGCCATCTGCTCGATGTTGGCCAGGTTGTTGGTCCCGCTCTGGGCCAGCGTGGCGCGGTTGCTCTGGGCGCTGGCCGGTTGCAGTGCGCACATCAGGCTCAGGGCAGCGGCGATGGCGCCGGACATAAGGGTGGTTCTCATGACAGTCTCCTTGGGTTGGTAGGTACTACGGGGTGAAACGCTGTGGTGAAGTGGGCGGCGCCGCTGCTGGTGATGTCGGCGCCGGCGCCGGCAGCGCTGCGGCATAGCGCTGCACCACCGGGGCCGACCACTGGGCCGGATCGGCCAGCACCCACTGCTGGTCGCGGATGCCCTGCACGATCAGGTGGCCCAGCGCGCTGGCGATCGCCTCGCTCACGCAGAGCTGGGCCGGTTCGTTGCGGGTCAGGCCCGCTTCCAGCTCCACCAGATCCTTGACGTTGACGAACTTGAACACGCTCGGGTGCAGCTCGTACGCATAAATGGTCTTGGTGGTGGAGACGCTCTGCAGGATCTGGCCGCTGCGGATATCGACCGTGCGCAGGTTGACCGTGACCTGGTCGACGCGGTACTGCGCCGACATGCCGATGCCGAGAAACCGGGCGCCGGCGCCGCCGGTGCGCACATTGCTTTCGTACGCGACGATGCCGCCTTCGATCAGCACCGACGCGGCCAGCAGCGGCGGGATCAGCACCGGCGGCGCGTCGGCCGGCTGCGGCATTTCCAGCGCGCGTACGATCTTGCGCTCGGTGAGCAGGTTTTGCAGGTTCTCGCGCTCCACCGGCACGAACCAGCCCGAGTCCTTGAGCGCCTTGACCAGCAGCGACGACGCGCCCTGCGTGACCACGGTGGAAAACGAGCTGTCCGGCGAGGGCTTGTACTGGCCGGTCTGGTCGCGGATGCCGTACACGGCCACCGCGATCCTGCCCTTGGGCGGCGGCAGCTGCTGCAGGTCGCGGCTGGCGGCAGTGAGCGCGGTGAGCTGCGCCACCGAGCCGGCGTCGTCGCGCGGCGCCGACGGCGGATGCGAAATCGCGCAACCGCTGCCGGCCAGCGCCACGGCCAGCATCGTGGACAGCAGCTGCACCCGCCGGCGCAGGCGCAGGGGTGCGGGCTTCATTGCGACACCTCGAACGATGTGGTGGCGCCGGTCGTCTTGTCGACGGTGGAGATGCGCAGTATGCCGCCACCGAGGTCGGTGACGGTGATGGTGAAATTGGCGGTCTGGAAGGTGCCCGGCAACAGCTTGCCGTCCGGGCCGGTCAACTTGGACGTGGCGGCCGAGGCCAGCTGGCTCAGCACCGTGCGCTCGAGCGTCTGGTTGAACTGCGCCAGCGGCGACTGGTCGAGCAGCGACGAGTAACCGAGTCCCTTGTCGCCGTGCTTGTTGGTGGCGCTGGCCACGGCCAGCAGGTGCTGGCCGTTGGCCGGATAGCCGCCGAACGCCGGGTTCACGGCCTGGTACACCAGCTCGGTGGCGCGGGCGCCGGGATGGCCGGCGCCGGCAAGCAGCAACAGCAGCAGGCCGCGGCAAATGGGGGGTATGCGCATGATGGTCTCCTCGTGTAGTGATCAGAATTCGTCGGGCGCCAGGTCGGCGTCGTGGAACAGCTTGCGTTCGGCGTCGGTGCGCTGCACGGTGGACCACACGTGTTGCACGGCACTGGCGGCAATCTCCGGCAAGGCTGCGCGCGCCGGCGGCAGCCGCAGCTGCAGCACGGTGCGCTGCGCGTAGTCGATCCACACCTCGCTGCCGAAGCGCGCCGAGGGCCGCTCGCGGATCGCCAGCGTGACGTCGTCACTGCCATCCTGGTCGCGCCAGGCAGCGAGGAAGTACTGCGAAAATTCGTGGCCGGCCGTGGTGATGGTCTGCACCGTGACCACGCCGTTCGCGGCAGCCGGCGCAGATGCGGCGGTACCTGCTGCCGCCGCCGCGCGCGTCGCAAACGCCACTGTGACTGCAATAAACATGACGCGTAAAAACATGTGAACCTCGCTGGCGTAAGGCCGAAAATGGCCGGGGTGTCAGTCGAGTATAGAAGTCGCGTTCGCCTCAAATTTGACGACGATCACGCGCGGGGACGATATGATTTTGTCCGGGAAAGGAACACGAAAAACGTGCTTGAGCCCGTGAAATCAATTAGTGTACGGGTATCGAAATCGGCCCGGGAGCGCAGCATGACCAACCATTATCTCGACGTTGCCATCGGCTTGTCGTTCACCTTCCTGGCCGTCAGCCTGCTGTGCAGCGCCACGCGCGAAGCGATCGCCTCGCTGTTCCAGACGCGCGCCAAGGTGCTGCTCGACGGCGTGCTGACCATGCTGCACGAATCGGCCGCCAAGCCGCGCCTGCGCGGCATCGGCCCGTCGCTGGCGCGCCTGCTGCGGCGTGACGATTGCTTCGGTCTCGACCGGCTCGGCAATGCCTCGCTGGCGGCCGACGTCATGCGCCATCCGCTGATCACCGGCATGGCGCAGCGCGGCCGCATGCCTTCGTATATCCCGGCCGCCATTTTTGCGCGCGCCTTCGTTGCCACGCTGGTGGCGCGCTACGGCAAGGACCGGACGGCGCGGGCGCTGCTGGCCAGTGTCGGCAACGACGGCCTGGCGCGCACGCTGGCCGCCATCATGGGCGAGGGGCCGGACGATGTCGCGGCGCTGGAAAACGCCGTGCGCATCTGGTACGAGACGGTGATGGAGCGCATTACCGGCTGGTACAAGCGCCGCTCGCAGCTGGTGCTGTTCTGCGTCGGCCTGTTTTACGCGGGGGCGATGAATATCGATGCGCTGGTGCTGGCGCAGCGGCTGTGGCAGGACGACAGCTTGGCCGCCGAACTGGCCAAGCGCAGCGCCGACACCATCGCCGGCGGCCGCGTGAAGGCCGATGCCGCTGCCACGCCGGTCCAGGTGCTGGGGCAGGCGATGGCGGCGCAGCAGGCGATCGACAAGGTGGCCGGCCTGCCGATCGGCTGGCCGTCGGCGCGCTTCGACAAGGTCGCAGGCGGTTCAGGCAGCGCCGGGGCATGGCTGCTGGCGCTGGGCTTTGCCCTGCTGGGGTGGGGGGCGACTGCGTTCGCGTCGTCGCTCGGTGCGCCGTTCTGGTTCGACGGCGTCGGCTGGCTGCTGGCGCTGCGCGGCACCGGCGTCAAGCCCCCGGCGGACGCGGTGCCGGCGCCGGCGGCGACGCAGTTGCCGAGTCTGGCTCCAGCGAGAAACGATGGCGCTGCATCGTAGTGCGGAGCGCGCGCGCCGTCGCGCCGGATCGGGATCGTGGCTCAGCGCAGAATCGGGAGCGCGCATCGGCGCCTGCGCGGCAGCGCGCCGTGGGTCGGCTTTATGGCGCACTGCTAATGGCAGTGGTCAGGCGGCGGCGACATGCAGGGCCAGCGCCAGCAGCGCCGGCACGGTCTGGATCAGCAGGATGCTGCGCTTGACCGTTAGGCCGCCCCACACGCCGGCCACTGCCACGCAGCACAGGCCGAACACGGTAAACGCCGAACCGACCACCGTGTTCGGGTGGGCGAAACCGACCACCAGCGCCGCCACCAGGAAGCCGTTGTAACAGCCCTGGTTGGACATGGCGGCGCGCATGATGTCGGCCTTTTCCTGCGACAGCCCGAACACCTTGCGCCCGCGCGCATCGAACAGCACGGTTTCCAGCAGGACGATGTAAATGTGGATCAGTGCGACAAAACCGGTGACGATCTGGGCCAGTAACTGCATGCTTGCTCCTGTTCTTGTTGAATCAGGATTATCTCCGAGATTGTTGCGAATGGTATACTTTTCCGCTGTGCGACGAAGGGCAGGGACCACCTTGCCGCGCCTTGGAGACGCTTTATGACCTGGATTATCCTCATCATCGCCGGCCTGCTCGAAGTGACCTGGGCCGTCGGTCTCAAATACACGGCCGGCTTCACCAGGCTGATGCCCACGCTGTGGACGCTGACCGCCATGCTCGGCAGTGTCGGCATGCTGGGCCTGGCCTTGCGCACGCTGCCGCTCGGCACGGCTTATGCGATCTGGACCGGCATCGGGACGGTCGGCACCGCGATCTACGGCATCGTCATGCTCGACGAGCCGGCCAGCGCCATGCGGCTGGCGTGTATCGCCATGATCATCGGCGGCATCATCGGCCTGAAACTGACCAACGTCTGAACCCGGCCGGCGTGCGCGTCACGAGGGGTGCATGTCGATCACGTCGAACGGCGACTGCGTCGCCGCCAGGAAGGCCATCATGCTGCGCGCCCGTTCGCCGATCTCCTGACCGCGGGTGCCCGCCACGTGGGCGCGCAGGCCCGGGATCACTTCGCTGATGTGGGGACTGTCGTAGGCGTGCACCAGCTGCGCGGCCAGCTCGGTGGCGCGGCCCCGGTTGTGGCGCATCCGTTCTTCGAGCACGGCCAGCAGCGCGCGCTGCATGCGCGGCGTGGGATTGTCGATCTGGCCGAACACCAGCGGCGTGTTGGCGATGGCCTCGCACAGCCGCTGCTCGATGGCGTCCGGTTTGACGTAGGAAGCGATATCGAAGTAGGCGCCATTCCAGCGCGTGCGCTCGTAGGGGTGGCCGGGCGGGAACGACGAGACGGTCTCGAAGCCGAGCAGGTAGCTCAGTTTGCGCAGCCATTTCAGGATCAGGGGATTCATCCGTGTATTTTAGCGGAGAACACATTCATTACCACGACCCCGGCCACGATCAGGCCCATGCCCAGCAGCGCCGGCAGGTCCATCTTCTGACCGTAGACCAGCCAGCCCACCAGCGTGATCAGCACGATGCCGACGCCCGACCAGACCGCGTACGCGATGCCGACCGGGAGGGTGCGCAAGGTCAGCGACAGGAAGTAGAACGCCACGCCGTAACCGGCCAATACCAGCAGTGATGGCAGCAGCCTGGTAAAACCTTCGCTGGACTTGAGTGCGGACGTGGCGATGGTTTCCGAGACGATGGCGATGGCAAGGTACATCCAGTGTTTCATGCAGTGCTCCCGGGGGTCAATCGGCCGCGGCGCTGAACGCCAGCCGCGAAAAACTGGCGACGCAGGCCACGGCGGCAAACGCTGCACCGAGCATCAGCGCGTAGCGCGTGCCGCTGGCGGCCGACAGCGTGAAGCACAGGGCCACCAGCGCGGCGCCGGTGGCCTGGCCGATCAGGCGTGACGTGGCGACGATGCCGCTGGCGCTGCCGGCGCGCGACGTCGGTGCGCTGCCCATGATCGCTTTCAGGTTGGGCGCCTGGAAAAAGCCGAAGCCGATGCCGCACCACGCCATGCGCCAGCCGATGTCGAACGCGGTCGGCTGCGCCGGCAGCATCAGCATCGCCACCAGGCCCGACGACAGCAGGCCGAGGCCGATGCCGCCGAGTACGCCCGGCGAGTACCTGTCGCTCAGCCGCCCGGCGATCGGCGCCATCACGGCCACCAGCACTGCCCACGGCGTCATCAGGAATCCCGTTTCGATCGGCGAGCGGCCCAGCGTGTGTTCGAAGAAGAACGGCAGCGAGACAAACGCCAGGCCCTGGGCGGCAAACGTGCACATCGAGGTCAGCGACGACAGCGCGAACAGCGGCCGGCGGAACAGGTCCACCGGCAGCATCGGCGCCGCGTGGCCAGCCTGGCGCCGCAGCAGCAGCACGAAGAACACGACCGTCAGCGCGATTTCCGGCGCCAGCGTGCGCCAGTCCTGCAAGTGCGCCCCTTCGCCGAAGGTCAGGATCAGCAGGCCGAAGGCCAGCATGTTGTAGATGGTGGTCAGCACGTCGATCTTGTGATGCGACAGCGCGGTGGCAGGCAGCGCGCGACGCGCCAGCAGCAGCGCCACCACGCCGAGCGGCACATTGATGGCAAACAGCCAGGGCCACGACGCGACCGCCAGGATCAGCGACGCAGCAGTGGGGCCGATGGCAAACGAGGTTGCCACCACCAGCGAATTGAAGCCGAAGCCGCGCCCGGCCAGCTTGGACGGGTAGATGGCCCGCAGTAGCGCGGTGTTGACGCCCATGAGCGCTGCGCCGCCGACGCCCTGGAACAGCCGCGCCACCACCAGCGACGGCAGCGACCACGCCAGCGCACAGGCCAGCGACGCCAGCGTAAACATCGCCAGGCCGAACATCGCCACCTTGCGGTAGCCGATCACTTCGCCGAGCGCGGCAAACGGCAGCAGGGTCGCGACCATCGCCAGCTGGTAGACATTGATGATCCAGACCGAGGCGGCCGGGGTGGCGTGCAATTGTTCGGCGATGGCCGGCAGCGCGGTGTTGGCGATCGCGGTGTCGAGCGAGGCCATACCCACGCCGATGGCGACCGACAGCATGGCCCAGCGCCGCGCATCGGGCGGCAGGCCGTCGCGGTCGGCCAGGGAGGTGGTGGTCATACGGTTCCGATGCGAGTCAAGAGATAAAGTGCCAGAGTGCCAGGCAGAAGGGCGCTATTGTCGCGCAAAACTGCCGGCCTTGCTGGGGACCGGTCATTTGGCGGCGACCGCGCCGGCGTCCTGCGCGCCCTGCAAGTCGGCGCAGGCCTGCGCCAGCACGGCCTCCACCTCCGCCAGCATGCCGGCCACGTGGTCGATGCGGCCCGCGTTGGCGTGGGCTTCGAGCTCCGTGCACAGTGCGTGCAGGCGGCTGCAACTGAGGTAGCTGGCGCTGCCCTTCAGGGCGTGGATGGCGGCGGCTGCCGCCTGGGCGTTGCCGTCGCGCACGGCGGCCTGCGCGGTCCGCAGCCGGCGCGGCGCTTCGTCGAGGAAGGCGCGGGTAATGCGCTGCAGGTGCGCGTGCGACAGGCCCGCCAGCGGCATGATCTGCACCGGCTTGACGCGCGCGCCGCTGCTGCCGTTGGCGCCCGCCTCGGGTGCGGCCGGCGCCACGCCGAACTGGGCGTCGAGGTCGTCGGTGCGGGTCGACGGCAGCAGCGCCGGATCGACCGCGCGCAGCGTGCGCCCGCGCGCCAGGTGCAGGGCGATGATTTTTTCGATCTGGTCGTACAGCAGGCGCTCGTCGACCGGCTTGCTGAGGAAGCCGTCCATGCCCACGGCCAGGTAGCGCGCGCGGTCATGGTCGCTGGCGTTGGCGGTCAGCGCGATGATCGGAATCGTGGCATCGCGCATGCGGTAGTCCTCGTTGCCGCCGGCGCGGATCACGCGGGTGGCCTGTTCGCCGTCCATCATCGGCATGCGGCCGTCCATCAGCACCAGGTCGTAGTCCGATTCGGCCAGCGCGTGCAGCGCCTGCAGGCCGTTTTCGACGATGTGGATGTCGTGGCCCATGTTCTCGAGCAGCGTGGAGACGATGATCTGGTTGGTGCGCACGTCTTCCGCGCACAGGACGCGCAGGCGGTAGGCGTGGTATTCCTTCTGCGGCCCGGTGTCGGGACCGGCCAGCGGCGCCGCACCGATGGCCAGCGGCAGCGTGAAACTGAAGGTCGAACCGACGCCGACCCGGCTCTCGGCCCGGATGGCGCCGCCCATCAGCTGCACCAGTTCCTTGCAGATGGCCAGGCCCAGGCCGGTGCCGCCGTAGCGGCGCGTGGTCGAATGGTCGGCCTGTTCGAACTTCTGGAACAGGCGCGGCAGCGTTTCGGGCGGGATGCCGGGACCGGTGTCGATGACGTCGAAGCTGACGCTGGTGTGTCCCGGAACCGGTTCCAGCACCGCTGCGTGCAGCCGCACTTCGCCGCGGTCGGTGAACTTGATGGCGTTGCCGAGCAAATTGAGCAGGATCTGGCGCAGGCGCGTCGGATCGCCGCGCACGAAGCGCGGCAGCTCCGGCGCCAGTTCGCAGCGCAGCAGCAGGCTCTTGGCATCGGCCTGGCCTTGCAGGATGCCGATGGCATCGTCGATCAGCGCGATCAGGTCGAAGTCGACGGTTTCGATCGACAGCCGGCCGGCGTCGATCTTGGAAAAATCGAGGATGTCGTTCAGGATGGCCAGCAGCGATTCGCTGTTCTGCAGGCCGATGCGCAGGTATTCGCCGGTCCGGCCGCGCACCGACTGGTCGCGCATGGCGAACTTGATCATGCCGATCACGCCGGCCAACGGGGTGCGGATGTCGTGGCTCATGGCCGACAGAAAATCGATGCGGTGGCGGCTCACCACTTCGGCGTGTTCCTTGGCCTCGGTCAGCTCCGCCGTGCGCTCCAGCACGCGCTGCTCGAGCGAGTTGCGCAACAGGCGGATCTGGTCGGCCAGCGCAAACGCCAGCAGGATGCCGTCGAGCGTGCCGCCGAGCAGCGTGAACAGCTGCGCATTGCTGACCAGCGCCGGGATCAGTCCCACGTTGGCCGGCAGGATTACCAGGCTGGGCAGCAGAAGCGCCAGGAAGCCCAGCACGAAAAAGCGCGCCGGCTGGTAGCCGCGGCGCCAGACCACGATGCCGGTGGCCAGCGCCATCGACACCCAGACCGCGATGACCACGGTGGCGATGGTATGGGCGTAGCTGAGCGCGAAAAAGCACGAAGGGACGGTCAGCAGCGGCAGCACGATGTTGATGCGGCTGAGCTGGTAGAGGCGCGGCGCCGTCTCGCGCAGGCGCAGGAAGTTGGTATAGAACAGGGTGCTGATCAGCGGCAGCAGGAAAAACGGCACGTAGTGCCAGTGCAGGTTATGCCAGCCGAACAGGTCGGCCGTGAGGTGGAACGTCATCCCCCACGCCAGCGCGTAGCACAGCACGTACAGCGAGTAGTACAGCGACGAGCGGTCGCGCGTGATCAGGTAGATGAAGAAGTTGAACACCGCTAGCGCCAGCAGCGCGCCGATGGCGCCGATGATCATGACGTTTTCGCGCGCTACCAGTTGCTGGTAGTCGCTGCGCGGCAGCGCGCTGAAGATCGGCGGGCGCGCGTAGTAGGGACTGGCGAAGCGGATCAGCACCGGGTAGCGCTGTCCCGCTGCTAGCTGCACGTCCTTCCCATAGTGGAGCAGGTAGTCGTGCGGCTGGCGGTAACCGGTCTTGAGCTGCTGCACCCCGCCGTCGGGGCGGTAGATGTACATCTCCACCACGTCGATCAGGGTGTCGTTGGAATCGATCACCCAGTCGGTGAGCGCGCCGTCGTTGCGCAGTTCGGCCACCAGCCAGTAGCTGCCGCCCAGCAGATCCACCTTGGTGGCCGGCCGCATGCCGGCGACCATGGCCGGCAAGGCCGAGGCGCTGGCCGGCGCCTGCTCGCCTTCGTCCAGGTACAACCTGCCGCCGGCAGTGATGTCGATGGCGGCGCCGCCCAGGCCGATGGTCGGCAAGGGGCCGGCCGCGCGCGGTGCCTCAGGCGGTTGCGCGGCGGCCGGCGCGCCGGCGCACAGGGCGGCCAGCAGCAGCGCCACGGCGTGGGGCAGCAACAGCAGGGAAGACAGGTGGCGGAGGGCTCGGCCCGCGAAGGCGGTCAGCGCGTGGTACATCGTGCAAGCTTTGGTTATTGATATGGCGGCGGCTTTCCCTGGCAGCAGGTCGGCCGTTTGGACCCGACCATTTTATACGAGAACATATTGTTTTAAGAAAATATGATGTGGTTGTTGCATAACGATGCGACAGTTATCATCACGGTTTCGGCACTTACCGCTATTCCCATGCTCATTTCGCCAGAACAGTTGATCGGCTTCCTCGGCGCCGCCATGCTGATTACCATTTCGCCGGGGCCGGACAACCTGATGGTGCTCAGCGTGGGCGTCTCGCGCGGGCGCCGCCAGGGCATGGCATTCGGCATCGGTTGCGCGCTCGGCTGCCTCAGTCATACGCTGCTGGCGGCGCTGGGCGTGAGCGCGCTGATCGCCGCCTCGCCGCTGGCGTTCGGCGCGCTCAAGGTGGCCGGCGGCGCGTACCTGGTGTGGCTCGGCATCGGTGCGCTGCGCAGCCGCGGCGGCGCGCGCGTGCCGCAGGCGGGCTTGCCCGATGAAAGCCTGGCGCGGCTGTTTGCCAAGGGCTGCTTCGCCAACGTCATCAACCCCAAGGTGGTGCTGTTCTTCTTCTCGTTCCTGCCGCAGTTCGTGGTGGCCCAGCGCGGCGACGCCAGCTGGCAGACCGCGCAACTCGGCCTGGTGTTCACGCTGCAGGCCGTGGTGCTGTTTTCGCTGCTCGGCTACTTTTCCGGCGCGGTGGGGGCATGGATCAACCGCCATCCAGGCGCCGGCATGTGGATGGACCGGGTGGCCGGTGCGGTCTTTATCGGGCTGGGACTGAAACTGATCGCGTCGCGCTAGGTGCGATGTCATCACGCGGTCATCTAGGCGGGAGATACTGTCCGTGCTCTTTCAAGTCTCTCCCGATTTGAAACCTTTTGCCCGCGCCTGCTGTGCCGCGGGCTTTTTTTTTGCCCGAACCGTCACCTCGCTACCAGCGTGAAGCGCAGCGCCATCCGGTCTTCGACTGCCAGCGCGCCGCCCATCACCGAAAACGGCACCAGGCCGAAATCGGTCTGCTGCAGTTCGACCGTGCCGCTTACCGTCAGCGCACCGCCGTCGCGCACCAGTGTCACCGGGATGCTATATGTTCGCGTGACGCCATGCAGCGTGATCGCCACGCGCAGCGGCTGGTCGTCGGTCGTGCGCTCGGCCGTCACCGTCACCAGCGGGTAGCGGCCAGCGTCGAGCACCTTGGTCAGCATATTGGTGCGGGTGCCGTCGATGGCGTCTTGCGACGGCTGTTTTTCCAGGCCGGCAGCCTGGCGCAGCGCCGGTTCGTCCACCGTCATCTGGTCCAGGCGGAACTGGAACTGCGCGCGGTTTTCTGCGGGCGACACGGTGCCGGTAATGGTGCGCGCCGCCACCACGTGGTCGTGGCCCAGGCGCGCCAGCACGCCGCCGCGCCGCACGGTGACGGCGATCAGCGAGCTGGCGCTGTCGATGGTGAGCGCGTCTGCTGCGCCGACGGCAGGCGCCGCCGGCATGGCCGGCACCGCTGGCGCGGTGGCGGCGGGCGAGGGTGGGGGCGGTGCGACGGGACCGGGCGGCGGCAGCGGCGTGCAGGCGCCCAGCGCCAGCGCCACCGCCAGACTGGGCACGGTCAGGCGCTGGCGCGCAGGAAGACGAGTTGACATGTTGATTTGCCTTTTAATGAAGTTCTAAGCCTGTTGTTCCGATTCGCTGGCAAAGTAATACCCATAGCGCCTGGTTCAGCCTGGCGCCCGGCTGCCGGACCTTCATTCCGGCACAAATTCCGTCCAGGCGGCGCCGTTGTCATGCCGGCCGCCGGACCACCGGCCATCCCCACGCTTTCGAGCGTTTGCGACCAGCACTGTCTCGCGACAGCGCTGGTTTTTTTTGACGCTCGTGCAGCCTGCAGGCTGCACGTCCCCTGCTAGCGGTGCTTTGCCAGCCACGCATCGATTTCCGGCAGGCGCTGCTTGCGCACCTTGACGCGGTACTGGATCGACGCGATCGCGATCCTGGCGTCGCCGCGTGCGTCGGCCGCCAGGTAGCGGTTGGCATAGGCGTTGAGTTTGTCCACCATGGCGGGATCGGCCGACCGGCGCGCCAGGCCGGGATAGAAGCGGCTGCGCGAGGTGGCGTCGATCTTTTTCTCGACCTGTTCGCGATGGGCCACCGCGAAGTCGAACGCCAGATCGGGATGCCGGCTGGCGACCTGGCTGATGATGCTGGCGCTGCTGGTGGCGCCGGCTTCATCGGTCAGCGCCAGGTCCAGCGCCCGCTGCGCCAGCGCCGGGTCGCGGCCCGCGCCCAGCAGCGCATACAGTTCGGCCTTGACCATCGAGGCCTGTTCGGCGCGCGCTTCCGCCAGCAGCGCGTCCCAGGTGGCGGCATCGGCATTGATGGCCACCACGTCCAGCACCGGCCGGCGCAGGGCCGCAGGCATGGCGTCCTGGTCGCTGTTGCGCAGTGCGAACCGGCGCCGCGCTTCGGCCAGCACGCCCGGCTCGCCCATCTCGCCCAGCGCCGTGATCAGCGCGCTGCGCAGGTTGGCCAGCGGCGCCGCTTCGCCTGCCGCTGCCGTCCAGCCCACGCGCGCGAGCACCGGCGCCAGGCGCGCGCGGGCAAAGCTGTCGAAGACGGCACGCTGTTCGGGCTTGCCCTCGTAGCTGGCGTGCAGGCCTGCCAGCGTACCGGCGATGTCCTCCCAGACTTGCGGCGCGGCGTCCACCGGCGTGGTGGCCACCAGCGCCAGGTAGCTCGACGCCGGCATGTGGCCGGACATGCCCAGCGCATTGGTGTCGGCCAGCAAACCCATCTGATCGATGGCCGGCAGTTCGGCAAAGCGCTGCGCCAGCGCCGCGAAGCCCTTGCTGCTGTACTGGGTGCGGTAGTAGCCGCTCTGGCCGGCGTTGACCAGCACCGCGCCGCAGCCGGGCAAGGTGAGACTGGCCTTGCCGCCGGCAACCACGGTGCGCGCGGTGGCGCCGCCCACGGTGCGGGCGATGACCGGCACGCGCCAGCTCAAGGGCTTTTTATGGTCCTGGTCCTGCGAGAACTCCCCCTGGGTGAGGGCAATGGTGGTCTGGCCGTTGCGGCACACGGCGTCCGCCACGCGGATCAGGGGCACGCCCGGTTGCAGCGTGAAGTCGTGGGCAATCGCGGTCACCGGCTTGTGGGCAGCTTTTTCCACTGCGCGCCACAGGTCGTCCGACACCGTGTTGCCGTAGGCATGGGCAGTGATGTAGGCACGGACGCCGTCGCGCCAGGCGTCGGCGCCCACGTAATCCTCGAGCATGCGGATCACCGCCTCGCCCTTCTGGTAGGTGATGTTGTCGAACGCCTGGCTGGCCTGTTCGACGGTGGCGATGCGCTGCACCACCGGGTGCGTCGATGCAAGCGCGTCGCTCGACATGGCGCCCTCGCGCGTGTGCACCGCGTGCAGGTGCCAGTCCCATTCCGGGTGCAGGCGCGCGGTGGTGCGCGATTCCATCCACGAAGCGAAACCTTCGTTGAGCCACAGGTCGTCCCACCAGGCCATGGTCACCAGGTTGCCGAACCACTGGTGGGCGATTTCGTGGGCAGCCGTGACGAACGCGCCTTCGCGGTTGCTCTGGGTGGCCGTGCGCGGGTCGAGCAGGATGGCATACTCGAAGGTGAAGATGGCGCCCCAGTTTTCCATGGCGCTGAAGAACTGGCTCTGGCCAGGTGCGCCGATATTATCGAGCTTGGGCAGCGGATAGTTGACGCCGAAATAATCGTTGTATTCGCGTAGCACGGCGCGCGACGAGTCCAGTGCAAACTGGGCCTGGCCCAGCGTGCCTTTTTGCGTGATCACGCCGATCTCGGTCCCGCCCTCGGTGGCGGTGGCGCGCTCGAACTCGCCGAGGCCGAAGAACAGCAGGTAGGTGGACATCCTGGGCGTGGTGGCAAAGCGCACCAGTTCGCGGCCATCGGCCAGCCGGGTGGTCGCTGCGACCGGCATGTTCGACACTGCCATCTGGCCGGCCGGGATGGTGGCTTCCAGCGCGAAGGTGGCCTTGTAGAACGGCTCGTCCCACGACGGGATCACACGCCGCGCTTCGGAGTTTTCGAACTGGGTGTACAGCGCACGCTTGCTGGCGCCGCCGTTCTGGTAATCGAGTGCGAACAGGCCTGCCGCCTGGGTGCCGATCAGGCCCGTGTAAGCGAGCTTCAGCTGGTAGCTGCCCACGGGCAGCCGGCGACCGAAGCGGAAGGTGGCGGTCTGCTGCGCGGCGTCGAGGTCGATGGCGGTGGCTGCCTGCGCCGGCTGGCCGGCGGCGCTCAGGGCGGCGCTGGAAAATGCCAGGTCGGCAGCGTTCAGCACCAGCCTGTCGGTGGCCTCGGTGATGTCGAGCGAGATGACGACGGTGGCGCTGAAGGTGCGCGTGGCGGCATCGGGCGTCAGCGACACCGCGTAGTGGGTCGGCACGGCGTTGCGCGGCAACTGGGTGGTCTGCAGGGCCGCAGGTTGGGACCGGGTTGGGGACGATGCTGCGGCATGAATCGGGACGGGGCCCAGGGCCAGTGCCGCCATCACGGCGATCGACATCAGACTGCGTTGCATGTGTTTCCTTGGTTTGGTGGATGTAATGGGGTGGGGTGGCATGTGGTCAGTGCAGCCAGACGTGCATCAGCGACAGCAGCAGCGCGACATCGACCGGCTTGGTGATGTAGTCGGACGCCCCGGCGGCGATGCACTTGTCGCGGTCGCCCTTCATCGCCTTGGCCGTCAGTGCAATGATGGGCAGGGCCCGGAACCGGTCGATGCGGCGGATCGCACGCATGGTGTCGTAACCATCCATTTCCGGCATCATGATATCCATCAGCACGATCTCGATGGACGGATCGTCGTGCAGCACGGCGATGCCGTCGCGGCCGTTCTCGGCGAATGACACTTGCATGTGCTGGCGTTCGAGCAGCGACGACAAGGCAAAGATGTTGCGCACATCGTCATCGACGATCAGCACCTTGCGACGCGCCAGGCTGCCGGTGACGTCGCCCGGCGACTGCGACCGGGCGCCTGCGCTGGCGCTGCCGGCAGCGTCGGCCTGTTGCTGGTCGCGCAGGCGCGCAATCAGCCGCCCCAGCACGGCGCCATCGACCGGCAGGTCGATCCAGCCGGCGGCAGTGGGCGCCAGCGCCGCCTGCCGGCGCGGGTCTTCGTCGGCAGGAGGCAAGTCGGGTGCCGCGTCAGGCTCGGCTCCCTGGGCGGCGTCTTGCCCGCCGCTGGCTGCAGCAGCATGTACGGCCCCGTGTACCGGGGCATGCCCTATCTGGTGTGCAGCCCCACGCATGTCGCCGCGCGCAGCGCTCCGATCGACCGCGCGCACGTCGTCTTCTTCGCCCGCATCAATGGCGTCGTGCTCAGGCCCGGGCGCGGCGCCGGGCGCATGCCGGTGGCGCCGTTGCGCCAGCATGTGCACCGGCAGATGCCGGGTGGCGGGATCGCGTTTCAGGCGGTCGAGCACCGCCAGTCCGGCGCCGTCGGGCAGGTCGCACGCGAGCAGGATCACGGCCGGCTGGTAGTCGCGCGCCAGGCTCAGGGCCGGCAGGCCGGCGGTGGTCAGCACGGTCTTGTATCCGCAGGCGCGCGCGCAGTCGCGCGCGGCAGCGGCAAAGTCCGCATCGGCGGCGACGATCAGTATGGAGGCGTCGCCGGGGGCGAGCCGGTCGCGGTCGTCGTGGTCGTGGCCGTGGCCTGTGTGCTGGTCCTGACCGTGCTGACCATCCTGGCCGCTCTGGTGATGCGGCTGGTCATGCGCACCCGCGCCGTGCGGGCCTGCCGGGCCATCATGCTGTCGGCGGCCGTTCCGCCCGTCCTGACGGTGCCGGTCTGGCTGGGCATCCTGGCCGGGATGACCGGCCGGGCCGTCATGGCCGAGATGACCATTGTGGCGGCCATGGCCGCCGTGGCCGTCCCGGTCCGGCTGACCGTGCCCTTCCTGCCGCCAGCCCGGATCGTGCGCGCGCGGCGCCGGTGGGTGGACCGGCAGCGGTGCGCCCGTCGGCATCGTGCCCATCGCCAGGTCCGGTGCCGCCGGCTCCGTCTGAGCTGCCTGTCCCGGCGCGGCGCAGCCGGCGCGGAACCAGGGCAAAAACAGGGTGAAGGTGGAGCCGCTGCCCACCGTCGAGCGCACCCGGATTTCGCCGCCCAGCAGGCGCGCCAGTTCGCGCGAGATCGACAACCCCAGGCCGGTGCCGCCGTATTTGCGGGCCGTGGAGCCGTCGGCCTGCTGGAACGCCTCGAAGATCAGTTGCAGCTTGTCGGCAGCGATGCCGACGCCGGTGTCGGACACTGCGAAGGCCAGGACCGCGTCGGCGCGGCACAGGGTGGGGTGGTCGCTGGCATAGCCGCCGTCGGCCAGCCCGATCTCCAGCGACACACGGCCGTGGGGCGTGAACTTGAAGGCATTCGACAGCAGGTTTTTCAGCACCTGCTGCAGGCGCGTGCTGTCGGTCGCCAGGGCGGCGGGAAGCCCGTCGCGCAGGGCGATGGTAAAGTCGAGATGCCTGGCCTCGGCCATGTGGCGGAACGTGCGCTCGACAAAATGATGGAGCTGCTGGAAGCGGTAGGGCGCCACGTCGAGCGTGACGGTGCCCGATTCGATCTTCGACAGGTCGAGGATGTCGTTGATGAGGGTGAGCAGGTCGGAGCCGGAACCGTGCATGGTGCGGGCAAATTCTACCTGCCTGGCCGACAGGTTGCCGTCCGGGTTGTCCGCCAGCTGCTGCGCCAGGATCAGCAGCGAATTGAGCGGCGTGCGCAGCTCGTGCGACATATTGGCGAGGAACTCGGACTTGTAGCGCGACGACAGCGCCAGCTGGGTGGCTTTCTCTTCCAGCGCCAGCTTGGCGCGCTCCACTTCGATATTCTGCTGCGACAGCAGGCGCGCCTTTTGCGCCAGTTCCTCGTTGGTCTGGCGCAGTTCCCGCGCCAGCGATTGCGACTGCGCCAGCAGCGACTCGGTGCGGCGGCTGGCGGCGACGGCGGCACGGCCGGCCGCAGCGCGGGTGGCGATGATGGCGTTGAGCGTGTCCGCCGCCTGGCCCGCCACGCCGGCCAGGCCCTGCGGCATGCGCACGGTATCATCGCCGGCCTGCAGCGCCGTCAAAACCTGCAGCAGCAGCCGGGCGTCGATCTGGTCGCCGGTATCGGTCGGGGTGGGCATCGCTGAAGTATGTCGTGTTGTCGAAATGGGCAAGCGCGGTGGCGGATATCGGTATTGTAGCAACGGCAGATTGCGGGCAATTCTCACCAATTGTTCTGCTGGTTTCATTTTGGCATTAATAGTATGCTTTCGGTGCACATTTTGCATACGCGAAGCGATTTTATGTCCACATCCGGCGCCGGCAGAACCTTATTCAGCAGCCTCCTGGGCGGGGCGACGGCAGGCGCGCGTCTGCTGCAGTGGGGCGCCGGGTGGGCGCTGGCTGCGTCAGTCGGCGTGGGCGCCTATGCGCTGGGCGCGCGCATCGTCGATGCCGACGCCCGCCAGCGCTTCGATCACATGGCCCGCAGCACCCAGTATGCGCTTGCGGCGCGCGCCAAGGCCCATGCCGACCTGACGCGCAGCCTGGCCGCACTGGCGGGTGCCAGCGACGGTCTCGATGACCGCCGGCTGCGGCAGTATGTCGACGGCCTCGATCTGCCGCGGCACTTGCCGGCCGTGGTGGCGATCCGCTGGGAACCGGTGGCCGGCGACCCCGTCGTCATCGACCTCGCCGCACAGTCTGCAAATGCCGCCGGTTCCGGCAGCGTTGGCGCCGGCGTAGTCGGCATGCGTTTGCCGGCCTACCGGCCCGGCCTGCCGACCGGCGACGCGGACCGGCGCCAGGCGGCCCTGCTCGGTACGGCGGCGCTGAATTTTTCGGTGGCAAAGCTGGTGCAGGTGGTGCTCGACGAGATCATGGTGCGCGGCCTGGAGCTCGACCTGTATGCCGACGCCAGCACCGCCGCCGACCGCCGCCGGCTGGTGATCGAGCCGCACGACCGCCTGCAGTACAGCGATCACGGCGCACACGCTCCGTCTGCGCCGGACGGCGGCCAGTTCGTGGCGGTACTGCCGGTCGACTTCAACGGCGCCTTGTGGAAAGCGCGGTTCCAGGTGCGCAAGGATGCGCTGCGCAACGGTTTCGATGTGGTTTTTCCGCTGGCGGCAGGGCTGGCCGGCGGCGCCGGCACACTGCTGCTGTACAGCTACCTGGCGGTGCTGTATTCGTCGCGCCGGCGGGCAGTCAAGCAGCGGGTGCTGCTCGACACGGTGCTCAGCAACCTCGATGCCCACGTTTACATGAAGGACCAGCAGCGCCGCTACCTCTACGTCAACCCGAAAATGGCCGAGTACCTGGGCCTGCCGGCAGCGCAGGTCGTGGGCCGCACCGACCGCGAGCTGATGTCGGAGCAAAAGGCCGATGCCGCGTGGGCGCTGGAGCGGCCGGTATTCGACGACGGCGTCAAGCGCGCCGGCCAGACCTGCTTTGCCTGCGCGGCAGGCGTGCCGCAATACCATTGGAATGTGCTGGTACCGGTGACGCTGGGACGCGCCGTGACGGCGGTGATCGGGGTATCCACCGATGTCACCGAACTGCACCAGCTGAAAGAGCGCGCCGACAGCGCCAACCGCGCCAAGAGCGATTTTTTATCGAACATGAGCCACGAGATCCGCACGCCGATGAACAGCATCATCGGCATGGCCCACCTGGCGCTGAAAACCGTCACCCATCCCAAGCAGCGCGATTACCTGCAAAAGATCCATCACTCGGGCCAGCACCTGCTGGGCATCATCAACGACATCCTCGATTTTTCCAAGATCGAGGCGGGCAAGATGGACCTCGAGGTACTCGATTTTTCCATCGACCGCCTGCTGAACAACCTGACCGCCCAGCTGGGAGACGCTGCTGCCGCGCGCGGACTGGCGCTGGTGATCGACATCGCGCCCGACCTGCCGCGCCAGCTGCGCGGCGATCCGCTGCGCCTCGAGCAGGTGCTGATCAACTTCACCAGCAATGCCATCAAGTTTTCCGAGCAGGGCCGCGTGCAGGTGCGCGCGCGCCTGGTCGAGCAACGCGACCACCAGCTGCTGGTGCGCTTCGACGTGCAGGACAACGGCATCGGCATGAGCGAGGCGGGCGTGGCGCAGCTGTTCCAGTCGTTCCACCAGGCCGATACGTCCACCACCCGGCGCTACGGCGGCACCGGCCTGGGCCTGGTGATCAGCCAGCAGCTGGCGGAGCTGATGGGCGGCCAGGTCGGCGTCGAGAGCCGGCTCGGCGCAGGCAGCACGTTCTGGTTCACGGCGCGCCTCGCACTTCCGCAGTCCGAAGGACAGCTGGCGCAGATGGCGCACAATTTGCCGCTGAGGCCAGAGGGCGCCGACGGGCGCCACCAGGACGCCGAAGCCAGTGCGATCGATCCGCTGCAGGCGGGCCTGTTCGAGAGCATACGCGGCGCCTCGATCCTGCTGGTGGAGGACAATATCTTCAGCCAGCAGGTGGGCAAGGAACTGCTGGAAGACGGCGGCGCCACCGTCTGCGTGGCCAACAACGGCAAGGAGGCGATCGACCTGCTGCTCAAGGAACGCTTCGATTGCGTCCTGATGGACGTGCAGATGCCGGTGATGGACGGTTTCGAGGCCACCCGCCTGATCCGCGCCCATCCGGCGCTGTCCGGCACCCTGGTGATCGCCATGACCGCCAATGCCGGCCGCGAAGACCAGCAGCGCTGCCTGGACGCAGGCATGGACGAATTCGTGACCAAGCCGGTCGCGCCGCGGCTGCTGTTCGCGGTGTTGGCCAGGTGGCTGGTCCAGCGGGCGCCGCCGGCGCAACCGGCGCTGCCGCCACTTGCGGCACCGTCGGTACCTGCCACGCCGGATGCGGCGAACATCACTGTCCCGGCAGCCGCGCCTGCGCCGGCAGCAGCCGCGGCAACATCGGCCGACGGCGAACTGTTCGACCTCGACGCGCTGGCGCAGACCTTTGCCGGCAAGTGCGACAAGATGCGCAAGTACACGCGCCTGTTCCTCGAGTCGGCGTCCGAGGGCATGGTGGAGATCGACGCCGCGCTGGCGGCCGGCGACGTGGTGCTGCTATCGGAGCTCGGTCACCGGCTCAAATCGTCGGCGCGGGCGGTCGGCGCCACCCGCTTCGGCAACCTGTGCCTGGCGCTGGAGCAGGGCCGCCGGCATCCAGATACGGCCGCTGCGGCGGCGATCGTGGCGCAGATGCACGCGCTGCTGCCGGTGCTGGGGCCGCACATGGAACAGGAACTGCTGGCATACGACCCCGGCTAGGGCGATAATAGGCGTTTTAGGCATTGCGTCACAGTTCCATGCAATCGAGCGTCACCTCCCCGATGATCACCCCCGGCCTGCTGATCTTGCACGGCAACCAGATGGAGCAGCTGCGCGCGGCCGTGTTCCAGTGGCTGCAGAGTCATCCGCTCGGTCCGCTGGAGCCGGAGACCTTCCTGGTGCAATCGAACGGCGTGGCCGAGTGGCTCAAGATCGCGCTGGCGACCGAAATGCGCGTGTGCGCCGCCACCCGCGTGGCGCTGCCGGCGCGGTTTTTGTGGGAGACCTATCGCGGCATGCTGGGGCGCGAACGGGTGCCGCGGCGCTCCGCGTTCGACAAGGGGCCGCTGACCTGGCGCCTGATGCGCCTGCTGCCTACCTTGCTGGACGATCCCGTGTTCGCGCCGCTGCGTCATTTCCTGGCCGACGGCGAAGCCGAGCGCCGCCTGCAGCTGGCCGAACGGCTGGCCGATCTGTTCGACCAGTACCAGGTGTACCGCGCCGACTGGCTCGATGACTGGGCCGGCGGCCGCGACACGGTGCGCTGCGCGCGCGGCGAGGTGATACCGCTGCCGCCCGCGCAGCGCTGGCAGGGCCAGTTGTGGCGCGAGGTGATCGCCGATGTGGACCCGCACGAGCGCGCGCTGGGCCGCGCCAGCGTGCACACCGAATTCGTGCGCGCCAGCGTTGCCGGCGAGCTGCCGCTCGGGCGTCTGCCGCGCCGCATTGTGATTTTCGGCGTGTCCGCGCTGCCGTACCAGACTCTGGAGGCGCTGGCCACGCTGGCGCGCCATACGCAGGTGGTGCTGGCGGTGCCCAACCCGTGCCGCTACTACTGGGGCGACATCATCGAAGGCCGCGACCTGCTGCGCGCCGCCTACCGCCGCCAGCAGCTGCGCAACGGCCGCGATCTCGGCGCGATCCCGCTCGAAGAGCTGCATGCCCACAGCCACCCGCTGCTGGCAAGCTGGGGCCGGCAAGGACGCGACTTCATCCGCATGCTCGACGAATTCGACGAAGCGGCTGCCGCCCTGGCTGCCGGCGACGGCGGCGAAAACGGGGAAAGTGACGGGGGCGCGGTGACGCCGCTGCGCGTGGACCTGTTCGATGACGGCACCGGCACGACCCTGCTGGCGCAGGTGCAGGCGGCCGTGCGCGATTTGCTGCCGCTGTCGGACCACCCGCACACGCCGCCGCATGCAACCGACCGGTCGATCGAATTCCACGTCACCCACAGCGTCCAGCGCGAAGTCGAAGTGCTGCACGACCAGCTGCTGCAGCTGTTCGCCACGACGGCGGCCGGGGACGCGCCGCTGCGCCCGCGCGACGTGGTGGTGATGGTGCCCGACATCGATACCTTCACCGCCGCCATCCACGCGGTGTTTGCCCAGCACCGCCGCAGCGACCCGCGCTACATCCCGTTCGAGATCGGCGACGTCAACAACCGCAGCGTCAATCCGCTGCTGGTGGCGCTGGAATGGCTGCTGCGGCTGCCGCAGCAGCGCTGCCGCCAGAGCGAGATCCGCGACCTGCTCGATGTGCCGGCGCTGGCCGCTCGCTTCGGCCTGGTCCAAGACGATCTGCCCACGCTGGGCCAGTGGATCGAAGGATCGGGCGTGCGCTGGGGGCTCGATATCGAGCACCGCAGCGGCCTCGGACTCGGCTCGGCCGGCGAACAGAACGCCTGGATCTTCGGCGTGCGACGCATGCTGCTCGGTTACGCCAGCGGCGGCGGTGGCGCCAGTTTCGCCGGCATCGAACCGTACGGCGAGGTGGGCGGACTCGATGCTGCGCTGGCCGGCTCGCTGGCGCAGCTGATCGAGGCGCTGCTGTATTGGCGCGCGGCGCTGGCGCAGGCGCGCACCCCGGCCGACTGGGGCATCCAGGCGCGCGCGCTGATGGCGGCCTTCTTCAAGCCGGGCGAGGAGGGCGACCGCCTGACGCTGGCGCAGCTCGACGATGCGCTCAACAACTGGCTGGAAACCTGCGAGGGCGCGCAGTTTGCGGAAGCCGTGCCGCTGGCCGTGCTGCGCGAGGCCTGGCTCGGCCTGATGGACGAGCCGACGCTGAACCACCAGTTCGTCTCCGGTGGCGTGACGTTCTGCACCCTGATGCCGATGCGCGCCGTGCCGTTCCGCGTGGTGTGCCTGCTCGGCATGAACGACGGCGATTTTCCGCGCCGTGCGCCGAAGGCCGATTTCGACCTGCTGGCCTTGCCCGGCATGGCGCGGCCCGGCGACCGTTCGCGGCGCGACGACGACCGCTACCTGATGCTGGAGGCGGTGCTGGCCGCGCGCGAAAAACTGTACATCAGCTGGGTGGGCCGCAATGTGCGCGACAACAGCGAGCAGCCGCCGTCGGTGCTGGTGTCGCAGCTGTGCGATTACCTGGCGGCGGGCTGGAACCTCGACCTGGGCCAGCGCACCACCGAGCACGCGCTGCAGCCGTTCAGCCGCCGCTACTTCGAACAGGACGGCCTGCTGACCTACGCGCGCGAATGGCGCGCCGCCCACGCGGACCATGATGGCCCGGATGCCACCGTCGCCGATCATGCCGCCACTGGCGCCCCGGTCGATCCAGTCGATCCGGCCGGCGCGCCTGCCCCGTCAGCCGGCGCTACGCTGCCGCCGTTCATCCTCGACGACAACTACCGCCTCAAGCTCGGCGCGCTGGCCAGCTTCGTGCGGCAGCCGGTGCGCTATTTCTTCCGCGAGCGGCTGGCCGTGGTGTTCGGCGAGGCCGCGCAGCTGGGCGACGACGAGGAACCGTTTTCGCTCAACGCGCTCGAACGCTACCTGCTCGAAGACACCATGCTCGATGACGATGCCGAGGGCGGGCAGCTGGAAGACATCCACGACAGGCTCACCGAACGCGCCGGACAACTGGCGCGCGAGGGCGTACTGCCCATCGGTCTGATCGGCCGCCAGTACCAGCGCAACCTGGTGGCGTCGCTGGCGCCGGTGCGCCATGCCTGGCTGACGCTGCGCCACCGCTACAGCAGGCCCGCGCCCAAGGTGGCGCTGAGCCTGGACCTCGGCGCGGTGCAGCTCGACGACTGGCTCGACCAGCTGCGCAGCGACGGGGCCGAGACCGGCACCGTATGGCTGATGCAGCTGTCCTCGCGCGTGGCCGACAAGCAGGGCCGCCCGCGCGGCGACAAGCTGATCGCGCCGTGGGTGCGCCAGCTGGCCGCCGCCGCCGCCGGACTGCCGGTCACCGGCTACCTGGTTGCGCGCGACATGGTGGTCACCATGGCGCCGCTGGACGCCGACGACGCGTTGCAGGTGCTGCGCGGGCTCGCTGACTGGTGGCGCGCGGGCATGGACCGGCCGCTGCCCACGGCGTGCAAGACGGCGCTGGCGCTGGTGGCAGACGGCGATGCCCGCACCACGTACGACGGCGGCTTCGAGCTGCAGGGCGAGAACCAGGACCTGTGCCTGGCGCGCCTGTGGCCCGAGTACAGCGACCTGTGCGCGCAGCCCGACCATGAACAGGTGTCGCACGCGCTGTACGGGCCACTGGCGCGCTGGCTCGAACAGGGCATCGCCATGACGCCGATCGACGGGGGCGACGCGGCATGAGCGACCATCCCGACCAGTTCGGCCATGCCGGGCACGGCGCCAGCCGGCTCGATCCGCTGACCTTTCCGCTGCACGGCTCGCGCCTGATCGAAGCGAGCGCCGGCACCGGCAAGACCTGGACCATCGCTGCCCTGTACGTGCGGCTGGTGCTCGGCCACGGCGGCGACCACGGCTATCTGCGTCCGCTGCTGCCGGCCGACATCCTGGTGATGACATTTACCCGCGCCGCCACGCGCGAACTGTCGAACCGCGTGCGCGAACGGCTGGTGGCCGCTGCCGCGTATTTCCGCAGCGTCGACCGCAACGCCGATCCGGCAGACGGCGACGCAGACGCAGACGCAGACGCAGACGCTGCCGACGCCGAGGCTGCGGCAGCCATCGCTCCCGCGGCGCCGGACGCCTACCTCGATGCCATCCTGGCGTCGTACACCGACCGCGCCGAACGCCAGCGGGCCGCGCACCGGCTGATGCTGGCGGCGGAAACGATGGACGAAGCAGCGATCTTCACCATCGACGCCTGGTGCCAGCGCATGCTGCGCGAGCACGCGTTCGACAGCGGCAGCCTGTTCGACGAGGAACTGGTCAGCGACGAGCAGGCGCTGTTCGAAGACGCCGCCAACGACTACTGGCGCCAGCAGGTCTACCCGCTGGCTGCGCCGCAACTCGAAGCGCTGCTTGCCTGCTTTGCCGATGTCGAGGTGCTCAAGCGCGCGATCCGCGACCTGGTGCGGCGCGCCGACCTGGTTGGCGACGGGCAGGAGCTGGCACTGCCGCTGGGGCAGCTGATCGCCGGCGTCCAGCGCACGCAGCAAGCCGCACTGGCCGATCTGAAAGCCGGCTGGATGGCGCGCGCCGACCGCATGGAACAGTGGATCGCGCAGCTGACCGCCGCCACGCCGAAATTCTTCAACGGCGTCAAGATGCGCGCCGCCTCGGTGGCCGCCTGGTTCGAGGCCCTGCGCGCGTGGGCCGGCGACCCGGCCGCGGTCCGGCCCGAACTCAGCGCCACGGCCTGGCACCGGCTCACGCCGGACGGGATCGTGGACGCGTTCGCCAAGGACAGCCACGCGGCGGTGCCCGACGACTTCGACGCCGTCGCTGCGCTCAGGACGGCGCTCGACGAGCTCGAACCGCTGGCCCATGCCTTGTACCGGCATGCAGCCGGTTCTGTGGCGCTGCGCATGGCGGAGCTCAAGCAGCGCAACCGCCAGTTCGGTTTTGCCGACATGCTCAACCGCCTCAACGCCGCGCTGCAGGGCGAGAACGGGGCGGCGCTGCGCCAGCGCATCGTCGAACAATACCCGGTGGCGCTGGTGGACGAATTCCAGGACACGGCGCCCAACCAGTACCAGATATTCAACCTGCTATACCGCGTGGCCGACAACGACCGCAGCACGGGCCTGTTCCTGATCGGCGATCCGAAACAGTCGATCTACGGCTTCCGTGGCGCCGACATCCACAGCTACCTGGCGGCGCGCGCCGCCACCAGCGGCCGCCATTACCAGCTCGGCACCAACTACCGTTCGACCGCGCCGGTGGTGGCGGCGGTCAACCATCTGTTCCTGAACGCCGAGCGCGTGGCCGGCGGCACCGGCTTCGGTCGCGGCGCCTTCCGTTTCCGCGATCCGGGCACCGGCATCAATCCGCTGCCGTTCGACGCGGTGGCCGCGCAAGGCCGCGCCGAGCGGCTGGTGGGCGGCAGCGGGGAAGCGCCGGCGCTGGTGATCGCCTGCACCGACCGCGAGCTGAAAAGCGATCAATACCGCGCGTTCTTCGCCGACCACTGCGCCGAGGATATCGTCGCCCGGCTCAACGATCCCGGCGCCGGGTTCCTGCGGGCCGATGGCGTGCTGGCGCGCCTGCAGCCGGCCGACATTGCCGTGCTGGTGCGCGACCGCAAGGAGGCGGCCGCCATCCGCCGCGCGCTGCAGCGGCGCAAGGTGGCCAGCGTCTACCTGTCCGACAAGGACGCCGTCACCAGCAGCGAGGAGGCGGGCGATGTGCTGCGCTGGCTGTCGGCCGTGGCCAATCCGCTCGACGGCGCCCTGGCGCGCGCCGCGTTTGCCACCCGCACCGCCGGCCTGCCCCTGGCGGAACTGGCTGCGCTGTCGGCGGACGAACTGGCGTGGGAAGCGCGGGTCGAACAGCTCAAGGCACTGCACATCGTCTGGCAGCGCCAGGGCGTGCTGGCCATGCTGCGCCGCTTCATCCATGAACTGCAGTTGCCGGCCGCGCTGCTGCTGCAGGCGGGCGGCGAACGGCGCCTGACCAACCTGCTGCACCTGGCCGAGCTGCTGCAGTCGGCCAGCCGCCAGCTCGACGGCGAGCAGGCGCTGATCCGCTGGCTGGCCGAGCAGATCGAGGCCGGCGCCAACGGCGAGGGCGCCGGCGACGAACGCGTGCTGCGCCTGGAAAGCGACGCCGAACTGGTCAAGGTGGTCACGGTCCACAAGTCCAAGGGCCTCGAATACCCGCTGGTGTACCTGCCGTTCGCGGTCACCGCGCGCAAGGTGGACCGCCGCAACCGCAGCTTTTTCGAATTCAGCGACGCCGACGGCGTGCGCCGCATCGACATGGCGCTCACCGACGCTGCGCTGGCGCAGGTGGAAAACGCGCGCTTGCAGGAAGATCTGCGCCTGCTCTACGTGGCGCTCACGCGCGCGCGCCATTTCCTGTGGCTGGGCGTGGCGGCGCTCGGGACGCGCAAGGGCGGCGTGAACAGCCTGCACGACTCCGCACTCGGCTACCTGCTGACCGGCGGCGCACCGCTGCCCACCGAGGCCATGTTCGAGCGCTGGCAGCACACCTGCCACGGCTGCCCGGCGATCTGCGTTGCCGCCCTCGCCGGGGAAGGACTGCCGCCGACGCAGCTGCGCCGGCTGGACCTGCGTCCGCCACTGGTGGCCGCACCCCAGTACACGGGCCGTTTCGAACGCGACTGGTCGGTGGGCAGTTTCAGTTCGCTGGCGCGGCGTACCGGCCCCACCGCCACCATCGGCGGCGAGCCGGCGCCGCTGGTGGCGGCGGGGGCCATGGGGCCGGTGCCGCGCAACGCCGCCCAGGAAAAGCTGCTCGAGGATGGCGCCACCGGCGTCCTGTTCGGCAGCGACGCTACCGCCATCGACATTGCCGGCAGCAGCGCCGCTGCAGCTGCAGCCAGCGGCGACGACGCGCCCTGGCACCGCTTCCCGCGCGGCTCCGTGCCCGGCAACTTTCTGCACGAGCAGCTCGAGTGGCTGGGCCAGGAAGGCTTTGCCAGCATCGGCGACGACAATTTCGACGCCCGCCTGGCGCGCCGCGTGGAGCGCGCCGGCTGGGGCAACCGCCTCGACGATACGCTGGCCTGGGTGCGCACCATCGCCGGCACCCCACTGCCGTACCTGGAAACGGCGCTGGCCGGCATCGACACGCCGCTGGCCGAGATGGAATTCTGGTTCCCCAGCGAGCGCCTGTCCACCAGCGCGCTCGACCGCCTGTGCGTGGCGCGGCTGCTGGACGGCATGGCGCGCCCGGCGCTGCCCGAGCGCCAGCTGCACGGCATGCTCAAGGGCTTTGCCGACCTGGTGTTCGAACACCGGGGCCGCTACTGGGTGCTCGACTACAAGTCGAATGCGCTGGGCGCCGGCGACGCGGCCTACCAGATGCCGGCGCTGATGGCGGCAATGGCCGAGCACCGCTACGACATTCAGGGCGCAATCTACATGCTGGCGCTGCACCGGCTGCTGCAAAGCCGGCTCGGCGACCGGTACGACCCGGCAGCCCACCTGGGCGGCGCGGTTTTCCTGTTCCTGCGCGGGATCGCCAACCCGGCCACGCGCGGCTGCTACTGGATCGCGCCCGACCCGGACCTGCTGCAGCAACTGGACGCCTTGTTCGAACCACAGGACCACCATGACGCCTGATCCATCTTCATCGCCGGTGCCCCTGGCGCCGGCAGCGCGGCTGCTGGCGGCAGTCGATGCGCTGACCGAAGCGGGCCGGCTGCGGCGCCTGAGTGCCGCCTTTGCCCGCTTTATCGCCTCCATCGGCAGCGCCTCGCCGCAGCTGCTGATCGCGTGCGTGCTGCTGTCGGAGCTGGAAGGGCGCGGTCACAGCTGCCTGATGTTGTCCGAGCTGGCCGGCGACCCGGCGCCGCTGCTGGGCCTGGACAGCAGCGAGTGGAGCGCGCTGCGCGGCGCTGTCACCGCGGTCGAGCGCTGGCCGCGCAATGCCGGCGCCTGGCGCAAGCTGCTGGCCGAGTGCGAGCAGGTGTGGCCGGTGGGCGACCTCGATTTCCAGCAGCCGCTGGTGCTCGACGGCGAGCGCCTGTACCTGCGCCGCTACTGGCGCGACGAAACCCAGGTTGCCTACGCGGTGCGCGCGCGGGCGCTGGGCGGCCTGCTGGCCAGCGACGCCGAGCAGCAGACCGCCGCCGTGCGCCACTGGCTGGACCTGCTGTTTGCGCCGGGCGTCCATGCGGACGGCGTGGACTGGCAGAAGACCGCCTGCGCGGTGGCCATGCGCGGCAAGCTCGGCATCATTACCGGCGGCCCGGGCACCGGCAAGACCTACGCGGTGGCGCGCCTGCTGGCGCTGCTGTTTGCCACCAGCGGCGGCCGCCAGTCGGGCCTGCGCGTGGCGCTGGCCGCCCCCACCGGCAAGGCTGCCGCGCGCCTGAAGCAGTCGATCGACGTGGCGCTGGCCGGCCTGGACGAGCGGGTGCGCGCAGCGATGCCGCAGCGCGAACTGGGCGCCGCCCGCACGCTGCACAGCCTGCTCGGTGCGCGACCCGATACGCGCGCGTTCCGCCACCACGCCGGCAACCAGCTCGATGTCGATGTGCTGATCGTCGATGAAGCGTCGATGATTCACCTGGAAATGATGGCCGCCTTGCTGGCCGCGCTGCCATCGACCGCCACCCTGATCCTGCTCGGCGACAAGGATCAGCTGGCGTCGGTCGAGGCGGGCGCCGTGCTGGGCGACCTGTGCCACAACGCCCAGGCCGGCGGCTACGACGCGGAAACGCTGGCCTATGTGCAGGCTAGCACCGGCCAGCAGCTGCCGGAACACTACGCCGGCCGGGCCGGGCCGATCGCCCAGCAGACCGTGATGCTGCGCGAGAGCCGGCGCTTCGGCGGCCCGATCGGGCAGCTGGCGCTGGCGGTCAACCACGGCGACGCGGCCGGCGCAGTACGCATCCTGCGCACCGGCGGTGGGGCAGACAATGCGGGCAGGGCAGGGCGACCCGGTCCGAACCCGGCGACTGTCTCCCTGCCGGACAATGCGAACGGGACAGGGCGACCCGGCCCGGATCCGGCGACCTTCTCCCAACCGGACAATGTCGCTCAGGCAGGAAGACCCGGCCCGGCCCCGGCTACCGCTTCCCGGCCGGACCACGCGGGCCAGGTGGCCTGGATCGATCCGGCCCAGCCGGCCGACCTGCTGCAACTGGCGCTCGACGGGCGCGCCGGTGCTCCCGGCGGCTACCGCGCCTACCTGCGCCTGGTGCAGGACGGCCCCGGCATGGACGATCACCTGGCGTGGGTGCAGACCGTGCTCAAGGCGTTCGAAACGTTCCGCATCCTGTGCGCGGTGCGCGACGGCGAATGGGGCGTGAGCGGCCTGAACGACGCGATCGAAAAGCGCTTGCAGGCAGCCGGCCTGCTGCGTCGCGGCAGCGAGTGGTACGTGGGCAGGCCGGTGATGGTCACCCGCAACGACTACGGCACCGGCGTGTTCAACGGCGATATCGGGCTGACCCTGGCCGATCCGGCGCGCCCCGGCGCCTTGCGCGTCTATTTTTCGGAGGGCGACGCGGTGCGCAGCGTACTGGCCACGCGCCTGCGCAATGTGGAGACGGCGTTTGCCATGACCGTGCATAAATCGCAAGGGTCGGAGTTCCGCCACACGGTGCTGGTATTGCCGAAAGACGGCAGGAGCGTGCTGGCGCGCGAGCTGGTCTACACCGGCATTACCCGCGCGCGCGCGTTTTTCACCCTGCTCACGCCGAACGGCCAGGTGCTGCTCGACGCCATCGCGCAGCGCACGCAGCGGGCCAGCGGCTTGCGCGATCTGCTCGAACGCTGACGCCAGAAACTGGCGCGATCATGCCGTCCTCTGGCTGCGCGGCGATCCCCGCTGCTAGGCGCAGGCGAAAAAAAACCGGGCATCGCGGCCCGGTTGGTGATGGTGCTGAACTGCCAGCTTACATTTCGCGGCTCTCGCGGCGGCTCGCTTTGACCGCATGTTTCTTGGTCTTGACCGAGGTCTTGACGATCTTGGCCTTGCGCTCGTGCTTGACCTTGGCGGCAGCCTTGACCATCTTCGGCCGTTCGGCGCGCACCCTGGCCGACGCTTTCAGCAGGCGCGGTTGTTCCAGCGACCGTGCTTCCGGTCCCACAATCAGGCGGCGGATATTGACGGCGTCGTTCAGGCGCGCCGAATTGGCCTTGGCGTTGAGCAGCACCAGCGTGTTGTTCTTGCCGCCGCTGCGGAAGCGCATGATCAGGCAGCGGCCCGCTTCCTCGGTGTAGCCGGTCTTGGACAGGCCGACGTCCCAGCCCTTGGCGCCGACCAGGCGGTTGGTGTTGTGGTACTCGACATCACGACCCTTGATATTGATCAAGTCCCTTTTGTCGGTGGTGATACGGGTGATTTCCGGGTACAGCGACGCCGCGTGCGCCATCTTGACCAGGTCGGTCGCGGTGGAGCGGTTGTGCGGCGACAGGCCGGTCGGCTCCTCGATCACGGTATGGGTCAGGCCCAATGCGTGGATCTTGGCATTGACGGCGCGGCGGAAGTTTTCCATGCCGCCGGGGTAGGTGCGGGCCAGCGATGCGGCAGCGCGGTTGTCGGACGACATCAGCGCCAGTTGCAGCACGTTGGCGCGCGCGATGCTGGCGCCGACCGGCACCCGCGAGGCGCTGTGCTTGAGCATGTCCACGTCGGCGCGGTCGATTTCGATCGCTTCCTTCATGTCCTGCTTGGCGTCGAGCACCACCATGGCGGTCATCAGCTTGGTCAGGGAGGCAATGGGTACTTGAACGTCGGCATTCTTTTCCAGAATGACTTTGCCGGTATCGTCTTCGACGACCAGCACCGACTGTGAACCGAGCGGCACTGCCAGGGCGGCGGCAGTAAACGTACTCAGCAAGACAGCAACAATTTTCTTGAGCATGTTCGGTGGTTTCGGTTGGGGATGTAGGGTCAAACAGGGCGTCGTGGGGCGACGCAGCGCATGTCCAGACGGAGGAGCCTCCACTAGCTATGCGGCAACACTGAAGGTGCAAGATAACATTAAAGTGGTTTCTCGTCTATTGTGTGTAACTCGCGGATTCCATTATTTTTATCTGTGACCAAAAAGACAAAAGCCCCGCGCGGGGTGCGCGGGGCTGGCGGGGATCAGCTGAAAATCGGCTGGAAATCAGCTGCCGATTTTGGCGATCGACACTTCCGTCGATTTGACCAGGGCGATTACTTCGCTGCCCACCTTGAGGTCGAGGTCGTGGATCGAACGCGACGTGATCACCGAGGTCACGATGCCGTGCTGGGTTTCCACATCGACTTCGGACACCACGGGACCGAAGATGATTTCCTTGATCTTGCCGCGGAACTGGTTACGTACATTAATTTCAGAAATGGCCATCGTGACTCCCTTGTTTGCGTTAGCTGGTCAGTGCCTGCAAGACCAGCGTAAGCCCGGCGCGCCATTTCTGGAACGAATGGTTCCGACTATCGTTATTTGTTCTGGTAGATCTTGTCGAACTCGCCACCATCATCGAAATGCTTCTTCTGCGCCGCTTTCCAGCCGCCGAAGACGTCGTCGATGTTAAACAAACTGATCTGACGGAAGTTGGCGTTGTATTTCTTGAACGCCGCTTCCGAGCGGGGTCGGAAGTAATGCTTGGCGATGATGTCCTGGCCTTGCGGCGAATACAGGAAGTTCAGGTAGGCGGTCGCTTCCTTGCGGAGGCCTTTCTTGTCCACCACCTTGTCCACCACGGCCACCGGCGATTCGGCCAGGATCGAGGACGACGGATAGACGACATCGAAGTTGCTGCCGAATTCGGCGCGCACCAGGCTCACTTCGTTTTCGAATGTCACCAGCACGTCGCCGATGCCGCGCTGGGTAAACGTGGTGGTGGCGCCGCGGCCGCCGCCGTCGAGCACGGGCACGTTCTTGAAGATGCGGGTGACCAGGTCGCGCGCCTGGGCTTCGGTGCCGTTCTTCTTGATCACCGAGCCCCAGGCCGCCAGATAGGTGTAGCGGCCGTTGCCGGAGGTTTTGGGATTGGGCACGATCACCTTCACGCCGGGCTTGGCCAGGTCGTTCCAGTCCTTGATCGCTTGCGGGTTGCCTTTGCGTACCAGGAACACCATGGTCGAGTAGAACGGCGCGGCATTGTTCGGGAATTTCTTGTTCCAGCCGGGGGCCACCACGCCGCGATCGACCAGCAGGTCGATGTCGTTGGCCTGGTTCATGGTCACCACGGCCGCTTCCATGCCGTCGGCCACCGAGCGCGCCTGCTTGGACGAGCCGCCGTGCGACTGGTTGACATCGACGGTCTCGCCGGTGGTCTTCTTGTAGTCGGCCACGAACGCCGGGTTGATTTCCTTGAACAGCTCGCGCGCCACGTCATACGACGCGTTCAGCAGCACCGGCGTGGCGGCCTGGGCGTGCAGCGGCACGCCGAGCAGGACCGCCGAGGTGGCCAGCAACGAAGAAACAAGCAAGCGGCGGGTGGTGTTCTGAAGCGTCATGGTGGCTTTCCTGTGGTAGGGGTCGATGAGAATGAAACAGACGGTGATGTTCTGAAGTTTTGTGCGCAAAGGAAACGACTATTTCGTTATATGCTTAGAGGCCAGGGGCCGGTCCAACCGCATTGCGCCGCATGGTGTATAGTCGCGCTCAGGCACAGGGAAGCGCCGCTTGCTTCTTTTGCTATTGATTGTTTTGTGAGCATACATGAGTCTTGAAATACATGGCCCCCGGGTTCGCGTGGCGGTGGCGGCAGATGCAGCAGCGGCGTGCAATGTGCTGCGCCGCGCGATTGCGGAATGCTGCGTGACCGATCATCGCAACGACAGCGCCATCCTCGACGCCTGGCTGGGCAATAAAACGCCGCAGATGGTCGAAAGCTGGTTCGTCTCGCCCACCCATTTTTCGGTCGTAGCCGAGCTCGACGGCGCGTTGGCCGGCGTGGCGCTGCTGACCGGCGCCGGCAAGCTGGCGCTGTGTTACGTGCTGCCGGAAGCCCAGCGGCGCGGCCTGGGCAGCGCCATGCTGGCGCGGGTCGAGGAGCAGGTGCTGTGCTGGGGCATGAAGGCATTGCAGCTGCACAGCACGGCCACGGGCCAGGGCTTTTTTGCCCGCCACCAGTACACCGATACCGGCAAGGTCCGCTCGCCGTATGGGGTGGAAACGGTATTTTTCTGGAAACAGCTGGACGGCGCCGCAGACGCGGGTACCGAGACCGGCAAGCGCAAGCGCTTCTGCAACTGCAACGGCGGTTGAGTACCGGGAAACCGGCGTTGCAGCGTCCTGCTCACGTTACCGGGCGAGCATTCCGCCCGCGCGCTTTCCTGTAGCGCCTGCTCTGGCGCGTTCGGACGCCGATCATCACGTCACCCCACATTCACGCACGGCGCAGCGGCCGCCCCGCGCCAGCCCGGTCGAATCGGCGTCAGCAGATCGCCAGTTCGCGGCTGCGGCAGCGCACCGGCGCCGCGCCGACCTGTTCGCCGCCGACAAACAAGGCCAGCTCTCCCGCCTGCAACCGGATCCACGTTTCGTTCGACGTCAGCGGCGCGGTCGCGATGACGGCGATGCGGTCGTCGAGGTGGTTGTGCTTGGAAAAATCGATGCTGAGATCGCAGTCGATCAGCCGGGCCACGGAAAACGGGTACTCGCGCACCACGTAGTGCAGGTCGGTGCTGCAGTGGGCGAACAGCAGGTCGCCATTGGATAAAATGAAATTGAAGGTGCCGTGGCGGGCGATGTCGGCCGCCAGCGTTGCCAGCGCCGCGTACAATTCTTGGCGCGGCGGCGCCTGGTCGAAGCGCTGCGCCAGCACCGACAGCAGATGGCAAAATGCCCGTTCGCTGTCGGTGTCGCCGCGCGGCGTATAGTCGGGGTGGGCGTGGGCGGCAGGCGGGTCGAAACCGACCAGGTTGCCATTATGGGCAAACGACCAGGTCTGCCCCCACAGGCGGCGCGTGAACGGGTGGCTGTTTTCCAGCGCCACCCGGCCCTGGGTGGCCTTGCGGATGTGGGCCACCACGCTGCGCGCCTTGACCGGCTGCCGGCGAAACGCCAGCGCCAGCGGCGAATCGACCGAGGCCAGGTGATCGGTCATCAGCTGGCAGGCGCCGGCCGTGTGGATGGCGACACCCCAGCCGTCCCGGTGCTCGCCGGTGCGCCCGCCGCGTTCGGCAAAGCCGGCAAACGAAAAATCGACCGCGGCCGGCTTGCTGCTGTTCATGGCAAGGAGTTGACACATGGGAGGACCAACGCAGTGACGATGGCCCACGATAACGCTGCTGCTGTTGTGCTGGAAGGAATGTTTTGGCATATCCATAGCTGAAAGCATTCGTTCAGCTTTGCCGGGGACGCGCCTACGCTGTCGGTATCGCTTAGCCGTCGAGGATCCCATGTCTTTCCCCATCCTGCAAAGTTATCTGACGCGCCTGTCCGGCGCGACCGGGTCCGCCTCCAGCATCTGGCTCGATCACGAGGGCAGGGCGCAAGGCCGGTTTTTCAATTGCACCATGAGCAGCGCGTTTCAGCCGATCCTGAGCGTGGCCACCGGCGACGTGGTGGCCTACGAGGGGCTGGCGCGCAGCGTGTCGGCCCAGGACCGCGGCCTGTCCTTGTGGAAGCTGCTCGACCACGCGGCCAGCGACGACGAGTCGATCGAGCTCGACCGCCTGTGCCGCATGCTGCACGCGATCAATTTCTTCCGCCAGGTGGACAGCGCGCCCAACCCGGCCGCCGCGCTCTACCTGAACGTGCACGACCGGCTGCTGAGCGCGGTCAGCAGCAACCACGGCCACGCGTTTCGCCGCATCCTCGACGCGCTCGCGCTGCCGCTGGCGCGCGTGGTGCTACAACTGCCGCTTGCCACGCCCCAGCAGGGCTGGCTGCTCAACTACGTTTCGGACAATTACCGCCGCAACGGTTTCCGCTTTGCCGTCAATGTCGAGCGCGCCAGCGACGCCCTCGCCGTGCTCGACCGTCTGCGCCCCGACGTGTTCAAGCTCGATGCGCGGGTACTGCATGCCACGGATGAACGCGACGCCGTGCTGGCGCTGCTGCACCGCACGCGCGAGGCGGGCGTGGACGTGGTGTTCAAGCGTATCGAAACCGATGCGACGCTGCCGGCGCTGCGCGCGCTGGCCACGGCAGCCGGCGTGCAACTGCTGGGGCAGGGTTATCTGCTGGGCGAGCCGACCGCGCGGCTGGCCGCGCCGGCGCCGCAGACCCTGGCGGCCTAAGCTTGCAGGAAACTTAGCATCGCCTTAATCCTCGCTTAAGATTGGCCGTTTTTCGCTGCCGCGCGCCATAAATCGATCCGTGCGCGCTTTTTTATTTGCCCTGGCATCCGCTATAGTAGCCGTATCTTCATTCACGGACGTACCATGGCTTCGCGCAGAGAGTTTTTACAGCAGGGTTTCGGGATCACGGCGGCCAGCGTGCTGGCCCTGCCATTGGTCGGTTGCGCCACCGGCAGCAAGCCGGTCACCACTGCTTCGACAAAACCGGCCAGGCCGGTGAAACCGGCGGCACAGCCGGCAGCGCCGGCAGTGATCACCGAGTCGAAGACCGCGTCGGCCATGCCGCACGCCTCGCAGCAATCGGCACCGTCGGGCAAGAGCAGCGAGCTCGAACCGCCGCCCGACATTTTCGACGCGCAGGCGCTGGACCTGGAATTCTGGCTGCGTCCGCGCACCATCGAAGTCTATCGCCCCGCCAGCAACGAGCGCGCCAAGCTGCTGTACTGGCGCGACGGCGAGGTGATCGACTCGGCCTACCAGGACCTGTGCCACCTGCTGCGCGACGTCAACGGCAAGGAAACCGCCAAGATCGATCCCAAGCTGTTCGAAACCCTGTGGGGCACGCAGGCGTTCGTGCGCCGCTTCGGCATCGATACGCCGCTCGAGATCCTGTCCGGCTACCGTACCCCGGCGTCGAACAAGAAACTGCGCGAGGCAGGCGTGCCTGCCGCGCGCCAGTCGCTGCACATGAGCGGCCGCGCTGCCGACATCCGCATCGTCAACCTCAACGAGGAAGTGCTGGGCGGGCTGGTGCGCAGCTTCCGCCAGGGCGGCGTCGGCTTCTACTACCGCAGCGGCCCGCGCGGCGGCTGGATCCATGCCGACACCGGCCTCAATCGCACCTGGAAAGGCTAGGCCGTTCCGGTCAGTGATCAATGCGGGCTGGCCGTGGGCCGCACGATGATTTCGCTGGTGTCCACGTCCACCGGCTGGGCAATGGCGAAGTGGATCGCACGCGCGATGGCGACCGGGCTGATCGCCACCTTGCGAAACGCGCGCATCTCCTCGCGCCCCTGGTCGTCCGAGATCGAGTCGGCCAGTTCCGATTCCGTCACCCCCGGGCAGATCGTGGTCACGCGCAGGTTCGCGTGTTCCTGGCGCAAGCCTTCCGAAATCGCCCACACCGCGTACTTGGTTGCGCAATAGACGGCGGCGGTCGGCGATACCGCGTGGGCGCCGATCGAGGCGATATTGATCACCTGTCCGACGCCCTGCGCCTGCATGGCCGGCAACACCGCCGCAATCCCGTGCAGCACGCCCCGGATGTTCACGTCGATCATGCGGTCCCATTCGTCCACCTTGAGCGAGGCCAGCGGCGAGAGCGGCATGACGCCGGCGTTGTTGACGATGACATCGACGCGGCCTGCCTGCGCAATCGCGTAGTCGACGAATGCCGCCATGTCGGCGCGGCGGGTGACATCGAGTGCGCGCGCATACGCGGTGCCGCCGGCAGCGCCGATGTCCGCTGCCAGGCGCTCGAGCCGCTCGGTGCGCCGCGCGCCGAGCACGACGATGGCGCCCGCTGCGGCCAGCAGGCGCGCCGTGGCCTCGCCGATGCCGCTGCTGGCGCCGGTGATCAGGACGACTTTGCCGGCGATGTGGTTGCTGGAATCCATGGTGTTATCTCCTGTGATGTAAGCGATGGCGGATGCGCCCGCTGGCGCGACCCTGGCGAGTACTGTAGTGCGCCCGCAGCGTCCAGGGTAGTCCCTGCATCGTGACCGGATCGGTTACCATGGCTAACCAATGCCACCTGACTGCCATGGACACCGACCTCAACCTGCTGCGCTTTTTTCTGGCCGTTGCCGACACCGACAACTTCCGTGCCGCTGCCGACCGGCTCGGCGTCACCCGCTCGGCGGTCAGCCAAGGCATCCGCCGCCTCGAAGACGGTCTCGGTGTGGCCCTGGTCCAGCGCACCACGCGCCATGTGCGCCTGACCGAAGCGGGCTGGCGCCTGCACGCGCAGCTGGCCGGACCGCTGGCGCAGGTCGGGGCCGCGTTGGAAGAGACGGTGACGGACGGGCCGCCGCGCGGCCTGCTGCGCATTGCCGCCACCTCGATCGCCGAACGCTTTCTGGCCGGTCCGCTGATCGCCGCCTTTGCCGAAGCGTATCCCGGCGTTACCCTCGACATCACGGTCACCGACGACGAGTCCGACATCGTGGCGGGCGGCTTCGATGCCGGGGTGCGGCTGGGCGACGTGATCGAGCAGGACATGGTGGCCGTTCCGCTGACCGGCGCTCAGCGGCAAATCACGGTGGCGGCGCCTGCCTATCTGGCCCGGCAGGGCACGCCGCAGCATCCGCGCGACCTGCTCGGTCACCGCTGCATCGGCTGGCGGCCGGCGCCGGACACGGCGCCGTACCGCTGGGAATTTCGTGACGACGGGCACGACTTTGCCATGTCGGTCGCGCCGACGATCACCAGCAACGACATGCTGCTGATGATACGGGTGGCGCTGGCCGGCGGCGGCGTCACCATCGGCATGGAAGAGACGTTCCTGCTATATATCGCGCGGGGCGAACTGGTGCCCGTGCTGGAGCGCTACGCGCGCGCGTTTCCCGGCCTGTTCCTGTACTTTCCGAGCCGGCACAACCAGCCGGCCAAGCTGCGCGCGCTGGTCGAGCACATCCGCAGCTTCGGTACCGGCAGCGCAAGCTGACGGCGGCCCTGCGCATCGGTTACACTGGCGCCTCTCAAGGAGCAGGATGGATATGCAAGACAATAACGCGCGCCCGCGCTTCCGGCCGGTGCCGTGGAGCGGGCTGGAAACACCGGCCGACGTGGAACTGTGGATCGCCGAACACAACCTGAGTCTGCAGGAGCACATCGCCCCGCACGAAACCGGATACGGCGTGTGCTTCACGCTGGCTGCCGGCGGCGACATCTATCTGCACACGACCCAGGACGGCGCCCTGATCCTCGATGTGACGCCGGAAGCGGCGTGGGTGGCGCCGCTGATCATGGCTGCCGCCAACGTGGCCGAGCCGCCGCCCGGCACGATCTGGGTGCTGCCCGACGACAAGCTGATCCAGCTGATGATCGGCTTGAGCAGCCTGATCGCCAGTTCCATCCTGGTCGTGGGCCACAACTTCGGCCGTCGCCGCATGGGCGCCGCCTGGTAGCGGCACGCGCGGCAGACGCAGGCACGGCCGCCATGGCGGCCTGACAACGTTTGCAGCGCCGGGCGCGCCGGACGTACGTGTTTTCTCGACATCTTTTACCGACAATGCTAGGCTGGTTGCCACGCCTGGCGTTGTCTGTCGCCCAGGCAGTCCGGTAAAGGGAGGGTATGGAGAACATCAGAACCGATGCGCGACGCCCGGCGATGCCTGCCGGCTTTGCCGTGCTGCCCGAGGCGGTCACTTACGACGCGGTGCTGGCCGCCATTGCTGCCGACCAGGCCGTCACTCCGGAACCGCCCCGGTACACGTCGGCCAGCCAGGCCGGGACCCAGCAGGCGTTCTTCGACGATCTGTTCCTGCTGGCCCCGCTCGGTTACTTCATGCTGGGCCTGGACGCGGTGATCCTGCAGATGAACGTCAGCGGCGCCGAGCTGCTCGGCGTGCCGCGCGCCAATCCCGGGCGCGTGAGCCTGCGCCAGTTCGTGGCGCCGCGTTTCCTCGACGATTTCGACCGTTTCGTGCGCGCCGCCTTCAACGACGGTGCGCCGCAGCGCTGCGACGTGCAGCTGATCCGCTTGCGCCACCAGCACGGCGTTCCGGTCACGCTGCGCGCCTGCGCCGACCGCAGCGGCCAGGCGCTGCGCCTGCAGCTGGAACCGGCCGAGGGCAAGCTGGCCATGCTCGAACGCAGCGAAGAACGCTTTCGCCGCATCGTCCACTGCGCCGAGGAAGGCATCTGGGAAATCGACGCCAACGCCCGCACCAGTTTCGTCAACCCGCGCATGGCGCAGATGCTCGGCTATGCCATCGAGGACATGCTCGACCAGCCGCTGGTCGCCTTCATGGACGAGGAAGGCCGCGCCATCCTGGAAGGCAATATCGCCAACCGCCAGCGCGGGGCGGCCGAGCGCCACGAATTCAAGTTCCTGCGCCGCGACCGCAGCGCGCTGTGGGTCACGCTGACCACCAATCCGATCTTCGATGCCGACGGCGCCTACCTCGGTGCGCTGGCGCTGGTGTCCGACATCACCGACAGCCGCGCCTCGGCAGAGCTGATCTGGCAGCAGGCCAATTTCGACGCGCTCACCAGCCTGCCGAACCGCCACATGTTCCAGGACCGGCTCGGGCAGGAAGTGAAAAAGGCGCGCCGCGAGGGCACGCTGCTGGCGCTGCTGTTCATCGACCTCGACGGTTTCAAGCAGGTCAACGACACGCTCGGCCATGCCCAGGGCGACGTGCTGCTGGTGGAGGCGGCGCGCCGCATCGCCGCCAGCGTGCGCGCCACCGACACCGTGGCGCGGCTGGGCGGCGACGAATTCACCGTGCTGCTCACCGGGCTCGACAGCATCAACGGCGTCGAGCGCATCGCCCAGGCCATCGTCGGGCGCCTGCAGGCGCCGTTCGCGCTCGATGCGGCCAGCCCGACGGTGTCGGCCAGCATCGGCATCTCGGTGTTCCCGGCCGATGCGGTCGCGCCCGAGGAGCTGCTGCGCAACGCCGACCAGGCCATGTACGCGGCCAAGCAAAACCGCCGCTGCCGCTACAGCTATTTCACGCCCGACCTGCAGCAGGCGGCGCAGGCGCGCCAGCAGGTCACGCTGGACTTGCGCGCGGCCCTGGCCAACGGCCAGCTGGAGCTGCACTACCAGCCCATCGTCAACCTGCGCAGCGGCGCCATCGAGCGCGCCGAAGCGCTGCTGCGCTGGCGCCATCCGCAGCGCGGCCTGCTGGCGCCCGGCGACTTCCTGCCGTGTGCCGAGTCGGGCGGGCTGATGATGGAGCTGGCGGACTGGGTGTTCCGGCAGGCGGCGCGCCAGGCGCGCGCGTGGCAGGACCAGATCGGTACCGGCTTCCAGGTCGGCATCAACCAGTCGTCGGCGCAGTTCCGCGGCGATGCGGCGCTGTACGAGGGCTGGCTGCGCTATGCCGCCGAGCTGGGCCTGGCGCCGCGCAGCCTGGTGCTGGAAATTACCGAGCGGGTGTTGCTGGACAAGACCACGCAGGTGACGGAGCGCTTGCGCGCCTTGCGCGAGATGGGGGTGCAGGTGGCGCTCGACAATTTCGGCACCGGCTATTCGTCGCTGGCCCACCTCAAGCATGTCGGCATCGACCTGCTCAAGCTCGACCACAGTTTCATCCAGCACCTGGCCAGCGACAGCGGCGATTTGGCCATGTGCGAGGCACTGATCCTGATGGCGCACCGGCTCGGTCTGAAAGTCGTGGCGGAAGGCGTGGAAACCCCGGCCCAGCGCCATTTGCTGGAACTGGCCGGCTGCGACTTTGCGCAGGGCTATGTGTACGCGGGTGCGATGCCCGCCGCAGAATTTACCGTCCTGTCGCAGCGCGGGCTGCCGGCGCTCAGCGCAGGCGCAGCAGCGATACCACCCGCTCGCGGCTGATGCCGGACAGGGCGGACGTGATCGACAGCAGCGACTGGTAGCCCGGCTGCTTGGCCGTGTCGACAAAATTGTCGGCCACCTGGCCCATGCCCTGGGTCGAGGTATCCACCGCCGTGCTCTGCACGCGGGCATTGGCCTGGCCCAGCGCCGAGCGCACCGTGGCCAGCGATTTTTCCACCTGCGCCAGCGCCTGCAGCACCTGCTGCAAGGTGGCGCGCAGGCTGTCCACGTCGCCGGTCTGCCAGGTGTCGGGCGCGATCGCCGGCGCTTCCGGCTCGGCGCGCAGGTGGTTCAGCTGGCCGGCCGGAAAGCGCTGGCCGTTGCCCTGCACGGCCAGGCTGTCGCGGATGCCGGCAAATTGCGCTTCGGCGGCCGAAAATTCGAGCTGGCCGTCGTCGGCCAGCGCCACGCGCACGCCGGCCGGCGCCAGCGCATCGTCGAAGCGCTGGGCGATCTGGCGGTCCGTCAGGCCCGGTTCGAGCACCACCGAGCGCAGGTTCTGGCCGCCCAGCGACAGCGCCAGCACTTCGCGCCCGCCCTGGCGCAGGTTGGCCACGTTCATGCCGCGCACAGTGAAGCGGGTGCGGGTGTTGTCGTTGCTGAAGTTGAGCTGGGCGTCGAGCGTGCCGCCCGAGGCTGCCGTGCGGCTGCGCCAGGTGTTGGCAAACTGGCGCACGTTCGCCTCCAGGCTGCCTTCGGCGCGCTGGCGGTTGGCCAGGCGCGCGCTGAGGTCGGCCTTCAGGCTGCGCAGCTGGCCGGCGCTCTGTTCCAGGAAGTCCAGCGCCTGCTGGGCGCCCGAGATATCGCGCTGCAGCGGCTGGTCCCAGTTGTTCAGGCCGCGCCGCAGCGGCGCGGCCGTGGTGGCGGCTGGGGTAACGGGCGTGGCCGTGACGGCGTTTTCGCCCTGCTGGCCGAGCGCGGTGCCATCGACCGCGCTGGCGTTGCCACCATTGCCGCTGACAATGACGGAAGGAGACGATGGTGACGGGATTTGCATGATGGACTCTTAAATCAGGCTGAACAGGGACATGCCGCTGACCTTGGAATAGGCCTTGTACGACGCTTCCACGGCCAGATTGTAACCGGCCAGCTCGGTGGCGGCGCCCGCGTAATCGAGCTGGCTCAGGTCGAGGATGGCGGTGCTGTTCGACAGGCTGACATTGGCGTGGTTGTCGTCGAGGGTTTTCAGGATGTTCTGGCCGCCGCCCAGTTGCGCGATCTTGCCCGATACCATGTTCAAGCCGGTCTTGGTGGCGTCCATGGCGTTGCCGACGATGGTGCGCAGCGCAGCCGAGTTGGGCTGTACCGACGGATCGGACAGGGCGGTGATTGCCGTGCTCAGGTTGTTGAGCAGGTCTTCCAGGCCCTTCAGGTTGACATTGGTGGTCTGGGTGACGCCGTTACCCACCACGGTCGACTGGTTTTTCTCGTTGCCCTGGTACACATAGCTGCCGCCCACCAGCGCGATCGGCGCCTTGTCCACCTCGGTACCGGAAAACACATAGCGGCCTTCGGCGTCGCGCTGGTTGGCCGTGTTGACCAGGCTGTCGCGCAGCGAGGTCAGGCTGACCACCATCGCGTTCAGGTCCGACGGCGCATTGCTGCCGTCGGCCGCCCACACCAGCAGGTCGCTGGCGTCGGTGATGTCGCGCGTCATGCTCGACAGGTAGGATTCGTTGGTGGACATGCGGATCTGCACCGAGGCGATGTTGTCGCGGTACTGGGTGACCAGCGCCTGCTCGCGCGTCAGGCGCGAGATCTGCACATTGCCGACCGGGTCGTCGGACGGCAACAGGATGCGGTTGCCGCTTGCCATCTGCTCGTTGAGCTTGTTGATCGCGCCCTGGTTTTCACCGAGGCCGCGCAACATGGTGGCTTGATACTGGCTGCTGGCGATACGCATGCGCTTCCCCTAATTAGTTAAACATTTGCAAGGTGGCGTCGAACAGATTGTTCGCGACGGAGATCACCTTCATATTGGCCTGGTACATGTTCTGGAATTCCAGCAGGCTGATGCCTTCTTCGTCGGTGTTGACGGCGCTGGTCGATTTCCAGTCATCCTCGGCCTGCTGGCGGATGGTGGTGGCGGTCTTGAGCTGGGCCTGGTTCTGCTGGCTGTCGATGGCCAGCTTGCCCACCAGCTGGGTATCGGCATCGCCAAGCAGCACCGAGCCGAGCGAGGTGACCGTGACCGGCTTGGTACGGGTCGCCACCAGCGCCTGCAGATTGGTGTTGTCGCCGGCCGGCTCGCCGCGCGCGGCAAACGCCAGGTCGGCCGTGGTAAAGCCATCGGCGATTTTCAGCAAGCCGGTGGCGCTGGTCGGATCGAACACGAACATGTCGGTGCCGGCCGCGCCGCTGGCCTTGTCGCCGCTGCGCAGCTGGGCGTTGAACATGGTGCTGAACTGGCCGGCGATGTCGGCGATCGACTTTTGCAGCGGCGCCAGGGTGTTGGTGCGGAAACTGGCCAGGCCACCCAGCTCGCCGCCGATCTTGCTGTCGTCGAGCACGAACTTGGTGCCGGTGAAACTGAGGTTCAGCGTCTGCACGCCGCCGACGGCGCTGTAGCTGAGCGTGGCGGCAATGTCGGACGCTACCAGCGGCTGGCCGCTCTTGAGCGACACGCCGGCGCTGCCGTCGGCGTTGTACACGACTTCGACCCCGACCTGGGCGGCGACGCCGTCGATCAGCTGCTCGCGCTGGTCCACCAGCGACGAGGTATTGTTGCCGCTGGCGCCCACCTGGCGGATCTTGGCGTTCAGCGCCGCGATGCCGGCCAGCGACTCGTTGAGCGACGGCAGGATGGTGGCGCTCTGCTGCTGGATCGACAGGGTCTGGTTGGCGGTCAGGTTGTAGATGCTGTTGATCTGCTTGGACAGCGCCTCGCCCGAGCTGATCACCTGCTGGCGCAGCGGGGTCGAGGTCGGATCGACGGCAGACGCGTTGAGCGCCTTGTAAAAATTATCGAAGCCGTAGCTGATGCTCGAGGTCGGGTCGTTCATGACCTTTTCGAGCTGGGTCAGGTAGGGCTGGGTCTGGGTGTGCTGGCCCAGTTCCGAATTGGCGCGCCACATCTGCTGCGACTTGTAGGAATCGGAAAAACGCAGCAGCGCGCCCACGCTCACGCCATTGCCCGGCGACGTGCGGCTCAGATCGGCCAGATTCGACTGCAACAGCACGCCCTGGCGCGTATAGCCCTTGGTTTGCGAATTGGAGATATTCTGGCTGATCGTGGCGATGGCGGCCTGGGCTGCCAGCGCGCCCGACAAGGCGTTGTTCGTTATGCTCATGGTTGCAAGGGTCTTTCCTGGTGAACGCGAAGGACCGCAGCTTGCAAGGGGCGAGCGCTACCGGTCCGATGCTAGTATAAGGCGACGGCTTGGCGCGCGCTATTAAGCGCCCGCACCGTTTTTTTGCACTTCGGAAATAACCTGGCGGTCGGCCGAAGCGTTTTCGGGGGCTGCTGGCGATGCAGCCGGTGTTGACGATGGCGGCAGCAGCTGGCGCAGGATGGCGTCGGCCACGCCGAATGCGCGGCGCCCGGCCATCTGGTCGGCCACCAGGTTGTCGGCCAGGTCCAGCATGTCCTGGTTGACCTTGTTGTTCATGGCGCTGTCCTCGTCGGCCAGCACGCGTACGCCCGAACGCATCTGGTGCAACATGTGGCCGATGAAGAAACTCTCGAACTTGACCGCGGCCTGGGTGGCCTTGGTACGGTAGCTGGCATCGACGGCATCGGCAGGACCGGCCGTGGCGCCGGCCGGCGCTGGCGTGGCAACGGGCGCGACCGGGATGTCCGGCAGCTTGCCGGGCGTGCCAGGAATCAGGCGCTTGGGATCGAATGCTGGGGGCAGGCTCATAGTGTTATCTCGCGCGGTCAGATCACAACCAGTTCGCCTTCGATGGCGCCGGCCTGGTCCAGTGCCTGCAGGATCGCCATGATATCGTCGGGCGAGGCGCCCAGGCTGTTGACGACGTCGATGATCGACTGCAGCTTGGCGCCGGCCGGCCAGTTGAACATCTGGCCCGAGCCCTGGTCCACGCTGACCTGCGACTGCGGCGAGGCCACCGTGGTGCCGCCGGCCAGCGCATTGGGCTGGCTGACCTTGGTGTTTTCGGAGATCACCACTTTCAGCGAACCGTGGGTGACGGCAGCGGCGCGCACGCGCAGGCCCTCGGCGATCACCACCGTGCCGGTGCGCGAGTTGAACACCACTTTCGGCGCGTCCTGGCCGACGTCGATCGCCAGCGCTTCGAGCTTGGCCATGAAGGCGATGCGCTGGGTCGGATTGGCTGGCGCCTGCACCTCGACCGAGGTGGCGTCGCTGGCGGTGGCGATGTCGCCGAACCGCTTGTTGATCGAATCGACGATGTTGATCGCGGTCTGGAAGTGCGGGTGGCGCAGCGACAGGCGCACGGTCGGGGTGCTGGCGAAATCGGTCGCGATGGCGCGCTCGATGTTGGCGCCGTTCGGGATCCGGCCCGAGGTCGGGGTGTTGACGGTCACCGACGAGCCGCTCTTGCCCTGGGCCGAGAAGCCGCCGACCACCACGTTGCCCTGCGCCAGCGCATACACTTCGTTGTCGGCCGCGCGCAGGGGCGTGAGCAGCAGGGCGCCGCCGCGCAGGCTTTTCGCGTCGCCCAGCGAGCTGACCACCACGTCGATGGCCTGACCCTTGCGGTAGCCGGGCGGCAGCACGGCCGAGACCATCACGGTGGCGACGTTCTTCGACTTGGCGTCGGTGCCGTCCGGCACCTTGACGCCGAACTGCTTGAGCATATTGATCACCGACTGGCTGGAAAACTTGACCTGGGTCGAGTCGCCGCTGCCGTTCAGGCCCACCACCAGGCCGTAGCCGACCAGCGGGTTGTCGCGGATACCTTCGACCGCCACCAGGTTGCGCAATACCTGCGCCGCCTGGGCGGGCAGGGTGGCAAAGGTCAGGCACAGGGCCAGCGGCAGGGCGATGAGACGGGACAGCTTGTTCATGATGTTTACCTGATTGGTTAAGGGCGTTTCAAACCGCTATGGCGAGGCGCAGCGACGAAGACAGTGCGCGTGCACGGCAAGGAGCTGGAACGACGCCATCGGCGGTTTGACACGTCCTCAGAAAGGCATGTAGGGGCCGTTGAAGAACCTTGAGAGCCAGCCCGCCGACTGGGTGTCGGCCAGCGTGCCCTGCGCCGAATAGGCGATGCGGGCGTTGGCGATGCGCAGCGACGAGACCTGGTTGTCGGCGTCGATGTCGGCGGCGCGCAGATAGCCGCGCAGGCGCACGAATTCTTCGCCCTGGTTCAGCGTCAGCGCTTTTTCACCGGAGACGCGCAGCAGCCCGTTCGGCAGCACCTCCTGCACCACCACGGTGATCGCGCCGGACAGGGTGTTCTGCTGGGTGCTGGTGGCGTCGCCCTTGAACGAGTTGTCGGCGCCCACGCCGATGCTCGCTTTCGGGAACACCTTGCCCAGCAGGCTGGGCGCGGCGACATTGTTCGACGAGTTCTTCGAATAGCTGGTGCCGGCGCGCTTGCTGGCCTGGGTGGTTTCCTGCAGCATCACGGTGACCACGTCGCCGACGCGGAAGGCGCGGCTGTCGGACGTCAGCGACATGCCCATGTCCGGGCTGTAGACGCCGCCGCCGGTCACGCGCGGCTGGGTCGAGCGCGCCAGCGGCGGCGGCTCGTCCATCGGACCCGGGCGCACCGCCGGCGGTTCCAGGCTGGCGCAGCCGGCGAGGGCGGCCATCACCAAAACGGGCAGGGCGGCTTTCATCAGCGTGCAGCCTGGGCCAGGTATTGCAGCATGTTGTCGGCGGCCGACAGCACCTTGGTGTTCATCTCGTAGGTGCGCTGGGCAGCGATCATGTCCACCATTTCCTCGACCACCTGCACGTTCGAGCCTTCCAGCGTGCCCTGCTTGATCTTGCCCCACTGGGCCGTGCCGGGCGCGCCTTCGGTCGGCGTGCCGCTCGAGGCGGTTTCGGCGTACAGGTTTTCACCGAGCGCCATCAGGCCGGTCGGGTTGATGAAGCTGGTGAGGGTCAGCTGGCCCAGCTGGCTCGGGGTGGCGGTGCCGGCGATCTTGGCCGACACGGTGCCGTCTTCGCCGATGGTCAGCGCGGTGGCATTGGCCGGCACGGTAATCTGCGGAATCAAGGGCAGGCCGTGGGCGTTGACCAGCACGCCGTTGGCGTCGATCTGCAGCTGGCCGGCGCGGGTGTACGCCGTTTCGCCGCTGGGCTGGCGCACCGACAGGAAGCCGTTGCCCATCACGGCGACGTCGAGTTCGCGGCCGGTGGTCTGCAGGCTGCCGTCGGTAAACACCTTCTGGGTGCCGACCATGTGCACGCCGTTACCGAGCTGCACGCCCGACGGCGCCAGCGTGTTGTTGTCGGCCACCTGCGCGCCCGGCTGCTGGCCGACCGTGTAAAACAGGTCTTCGAAGACCACGCGGTCGCGCTTGAAGCCGACCGTGTTGGCGTTGGCCAGGTTGTTGGCGATGGCCTGCAGTTTCTGGTCCTGCGCCTGCACGCCGGTCTTGCTGATCCACATTGCTGGATTCATGGTTACTCCCTAAATGATGTTCGGATCAGCCTAGCCGCTGATCAGGCGATTGCCGGTTTCGGCCATGGTGTCGGTGGCCTTGAATAATTTCATCTGCACTTCGAAGGTGCGGTTCAGCGTCATGGTGGCAACCATTTCCTCCACGGCCGAGACGTTGCTGCCTTCCAGGTGGCCCGAGCGCAGCACCACGGTCGGATCGGTGGCCAGCGGCACGCCGTCGCGCGCCACCAGCAGGCCCGCTTCGTTCTTGGTCAGCTCCGAGCCCTCCGCCTTCACCAGGCGCAGCTTGTCGATGGTCTGCATGGTGGTCGTGCCCGGATTGCGGATCGAGATGGTGCCGTCGGTGCCGATATCGATCTTGCTGTATTCAGGCACGGTGATCGGACCGCCTTCGCCCAGCACCACGTTGCCGTTGATGCGCAGCGTGCCGGTCTGGTCCAGTTCCATGGCGCCGGCGCGCGTGTACGCTTCGCCGGTCGGTCCTTCGACGGTCAGGAAGCCGGCGCCGGAAATGGCGACGTCGAGATCGCGGCCGGTGGCCTTGAGCGTGCCCTGGCGGGTCGATACCGAGTTGGCCTGCAGCTGCGACATGTGGCGGTCGTCGTAGCCATACCCCTGCACCTTTTGCGCCGTGGTCATTTCCATGTCGGCCCGGAAGCCCACGGTGTCGACGTTGGCCAGGTTGTTGGCGCGCACCTGCTGGCCCCGCAGGGCCCGCTCGGCGCCGCTCATGGCGGTGAAGATCAGTGCATCCATGCGCTACCTCAGATCGCCTGCATCAGCGACTGCAGCATGGTGCTCTCGGTCTGGATGACCTTCGAGTTGGCCTGGTAGTTGCGCTGCGACGTCATCAGGCCCACCAGTTCCGACGTGATGTCCACGTTCGACTGTTCCAGCGACGAGCTGTTGATGGTGCCGCCGATGCCGACGCCCGGCGCATTGACCAGCGCACTGCCCGAATCGACCGATTCGACCCAGCTGGTGCCCGAGACCGTGGTCAGCGCGCCTTCGTTGGCGAAGGTGGCCAGCGCCACGCGGCCGACCGTCTGTTTCTGGCCGTTGGTGTAGGTGGCGATCAGCGAACCGTCGCTGCCCAGCGACACGCTGGTGAAGGTGCCCGAGGCGTAGCCGTTGGCGCTGTTGGTCGAGGTGGTGGCCTCGCCGGCGTAGCCGGTGGTGCCGGCGTAGTCGATCGACACACTGCCCAGCTTGCCACCGCTGCTGGTGGTCACGTTGAGGGCGATGTCGGACACGGTGTCGGCTGCCACGCCGTTGACGCTGGCCAGCGCGCCGGTGCTGGTGTTGAAGGCCAGCTGCGTGGTCTGGCCGGAAACCAGCGCGCCGTCGAGCACGTAGTTCACGTTGACCAGGTTGGGGTTGCTGGTGTCGCGCACGAAGTACTGGGTCAGCGTGTGCTTGCCGCCCAGCGTGTCGTAGGCCACGGTGGCCTTCGACATATTGAACGTCGACGGGTCGGGCGGCGCGGCCGGCGTGATGGGCGGGGTATTGAACGTGCCTTGCGGCACGGCCCAGTCGGCCGACATATTGCCGACGTAATTCATCTTGGTCGAGGCCACCGACGGGATCGCGCCGGTCGGGATCGGCACGTCGCCGAGTGCGCCCTGGGTGCCGGTGGCGGTGTTGACCGGGTAGCCCTGCACGCGGCGGCCCTGGGCGTCGATCAGGAAGCCGTCTTTCGAGGCGTCGAAAATGCCGACCCGGGTGTACTCGGTCTGGCCCGAGCTGGCGTCGCGGGTGATGAAGAAACCGCTGCCGTTGATCGCGGCGTCGAGCGTGCGGCCCGTGTTGAGCACGCTGCCCGGCTTGCTGATGTTCTGGGTGGTCGAACCGATCATCACGCCGGTCTGGGAGCTGCCGGCCACCAGCGACGAAAAGTTGGCGCGCTGCGCCTTGTAACCGTAGGTGCCCGCGTTGGCGATGTTCTGGCTGGTGCTGTTCAGGGATTCGTTGATGGCCTGGATGCCAGACAATGCGATATCAAAACTCATGATGGAGATCCTTGGTAAGAAGTTATTGAATGGCGGTAGCAGACTTGCCGTTGAACGCGGTGATGGCAGCGGGATCGACTTCGCCCAGGTTGGCGACATTGAGCACCACGCCGCCGGTCGGCGACAGGCGCACGCTGTTCAGGCGGCCCTGGATGTCGATCGCCGGCACTTCCTTGCTGCTGGTGGTGACTGCCATGGTGTAAGTACCGGCTGGCAGACCCAGCTTGCCGGGATCGATGGTGAACGGGACATTGCCCGGCGCTACCGTGCCGAGCTTCATGGTGTAGGTGCTGCCATCGTCGCCGGTCAGCACCAGGTCGGTGGCGGCGCTGCTGGCTTCGAGCGTGATCTGGCCCTGGATCGGGGCGCTGCCGTCGATGCGCACCTGGCGCGCCTGCGCCATCACGTCCGATCCGACCTGCGCGCCCAGCGACAGCACCTGCATGCTCTGCAGCACGCTGGAGTTGGCGCTGGTCAGGCTCGAGAGCTTCTGCAGCGCTTCGGTCTGGGACAGCTGGGTCAGCTGTTGAACGAACTGGGCCGGGTCGGATGGCGACAGCGGATCCTGGTTCTGGATCTGCGCCACCAGCAGTTTGGTGAACATGTCCGACGCCTGGCTGGCCGAATTGGGAGTGACGCCGTTGCTGGCTGCGGTGCCGGACGTGGCCGCGCCGCTGTTGAGGAGACTGACTGCCATGACTTAACTTTCACCAAGTTTAAGGAGGGATTGCTGCATCGTGCGCACGCGGCCGAGCACTTCGACATTGGTTTCGAAGGCGCGCGACGCCGACATCATGTCGGCCATCTCGGCCACTTCGTTGACGTTAGGGTAGAACACCATGCCGTCGCCGTTGGCCATCGGGTGACCGGGCTCGTACACCTTGCGCAGCGGTTCGGCCGATTCCACCACGTCGAGCACCTGCACCATGCCGCCGGTGGTCATGCCGTCGCCATTCTGGCCCATTACGGTGGAGAACACCGGCTTGCGGGCGCGGTAGGTGTCGCCTTCGGTACCGGCGACGGCATCGGCGTTGGCCAGGTTGGAGGCGATGGTATTCAAGCGCACGCTTTGCGCTGCCATGGCCGAGCCGGCAATCTGGGAAATATCTTTGAACGACATGTCGTTTCCTGTAAAAGTGAAACTTACTGACCGGCGATGGCCTTGGCCAGGCCACGCAGCTTCATGTTGACGAAGGTCAGGCTGGTCTGGAAATCGGCGGCATTTTGCGAGAAGGCGGCCTGTTCGACGCCAAGTTCGACGGTATTGCCGTCGCGGGTCGGGTGGAATGGCACCCGGTACAGGTTGGCCGCCTCGTCGTCACTGCCGAGTTCGCTGCCCGGCTCGCCGGCGCCCTGGGCCTGCAGATCGGCCAGGGCCGCGCCGAAGTCCATGTCGCGCGCCTGGAAGCCCGGGGTGTTTTCGTTGGCCAGGTTGGCGGCCAGGATGCGCGTGCGCTCGGCGCGCAGCTGCAGCGCATCGGCGTGGACGCCGGTCACTTGGTTGAAACTGATGCCCATATGTGCTCCTTGCGGTATCGGATGGTAACGACTGCTAACGACGGGAAATGCTGTGGCCTTGATAAGCTGTGTGGTCAAATGTGAAATATGGGTGCACCGGTGCGCCAGTTTTTTGCCGGGCCCGGCACCGTATTCCTTATGACAATCTTGCTCGGCATGTAGAATATCGGTCTTCCGCCAGAGCGACTTTCGCTTGCATCATAGTAGAGGTATTGCCCATGTTCAACAAAACCATTGTAACTGGTTTGAGCCGAATGTTGCTAACGGGAAGCATGTTTTTTAACACTTTCGCGCACGCGGCACCGGTCCCGGCAGACAAAGTCCCTCTGCTGGTGGCCGATGCGGCCCGCGAATATGTGTTGCGCTGGGCCGACAGTCGTGGCCTGGCCGAACCCGAATTTGACATTGACGTCGTCCGCGGCAGCCGTCCGCTCGCCGCTTGCAGCCGTGAAGTCACGGTGGAGGCGGCCGATACCCGCCAGCCGTCGCGCATGCGGTTTACCGCGATCTGCGCCGGGGATGGCGCGCGCGGCGGCGGCTGGCGCTACGAGTTCGTGGTGCGCGCCAAGGTGTCGGCCCGCATCGTGATCGCCGCCAACGAGATCGGCGCCGGCAAGATCATCGCCGACGAAGACCTGTTGCTCGAGCGCCACGACATCTCGGCCGTCGCCGACAGCGTCTCCAACCCGCAGGACGTGGTGGGCATGAGCGCCCGCCGCACCGTGCGCGTGGGCGAGGTGCTGCGCACGGGCGCGCTGACGGCGCCGGTGCTGGTCAAACGTGGCGACCTGGTCACCATTGTCGCCACCCGCGACCAGGTCACGGTCAGCATGGCGGGCGAGGCGATGGACGCCGGCGCCAAGGGCAGCCAGGTGCGCGTGCGCAATGCCAGCGGCAACATCATCCGCACCCGCGTCACGGGGCCGGGCGAAGTACAGCCGGCCGACATGGCGCCAGCCAGACAATAAACGCACCGAACCAGGGAAACCTTCATCGCGGCGCCGCCGGCAGCGCTTATTCTGCAGCGCGGGCGCGCTGCAGCTGGGTCGCCAGGCGCGCCAGCTTGTCGGCGTAGCCGGGATCGGTGGCGTAGCCGCCGCGCGCCAGGCCGTTGGCGAACGCGCGGGCGTCGCTGCCGGTGTTGAGCGCGCCCTGGTAGCGCGGATTGCTCGACAGCAGGTCGGCATAGTCGCGGAAGGCGCTGTCGGCGTCCGGGTAGCTGCGGAAGCGCTCGGTCTTCTTGAGCATGGCGCCGTGTTCGAATTCGGTGGTGGTGGCGCTGGCGACGTCGCCCTGCCAGCCGCCGCCGGCCTTGATGCCGAACAGGTTGTTGGTGTCCACGCCACCGTTGCGCAGCGGTAGCCGGCCCCAGCCGGATTCGAGCGCCGCGTGGGCGGCCACCAGCTCCGGTGCAACGCCGAGCTTGCCGGCCGCGACGCTGGCTGACGGCATGATGGAGGAGATAAACTGTTGCCGGGCTTCGCTGTCGGGACCGACGTCGTCGATGGCGCCGCCGACCTGGCGCGCCTTGAGCGCCGCCAGCTGCAGCGCCTGGGCCGAGGCGGGCGCCGCCGATCCGGTGGCAGCACTGCCAAAGCCGCCGTCGCCGCGACTGATGTAGCCGCTCACCTCGTTTTGTACCTGCTGAAACGTGCGCGAGAATGCGCCGGTCGAGACCGCGCTGCCGAAGCCGGCCGTGGGCCGGGTGGCGCCGATATTGGCGCTGGTGGCCGCGGTTGCCGAGGTTGCTGCAGTCGCCGGCGTAAAAGTTGTGGAATTAGATAGGCTCATAAATGTGGTCTTCGCCATGCAGCACGCGCTGCATGATGCCATGCTGTTCGACCAGCAGATCGGCATTACGTTTCGATAAACGTTTGCATTCGATCACCTGCGCTTCGAGCGCGCGCCAGTCCGCCTCCATTTTCTCGCGTGCCGATGGTTTGAGCAAGGCAAATGCCTGCGACATGGTCGCTTGCGGGCCATTTAGCTGTTGCGCTAGTGCAACGCGCTGCAGGCGGCGGGCGTCGGCCTGCGCGACCAGCGCCGTGATGTGCTCCGCGATCGCGGCCAGGCGCGGCCCCTGGTGGCGCAGCGCGGCGTCGAACTGTTCTTCCAGCAAGGCCGTCAGCGCCGCGTACGCCTGCCTGTCGTCGGCGACACCGGCCAGCAGCGCGCGCATGGCGTCCTGGCGCGAAGCGGGCTGCTGTGTCACTTTTCTACCCCGTGGAAACGCTGGATCAGCCCGGCCAGCTTGGCCGGATCGAACGGCAGTTCGCCTTTCGCCAGCGCATCGCGCAGCATGTCCACTTTTTCCTGGTCGATCTCGGGCATGTCGCGCATTGCCTGCAGCGCCGGCTGCATCACGGCCGACTGCAGCGGCGCTGCCGTGGCGCTGGCCGAAGGCGCTGCCGGCGCTTCGGCGCCATCCACCGGCGCCGTCTCGGCAGTACGCTGGACGGCCATGCCGTCCGGGGACGAGGTTGTGATTCTCATACGGGTGCCTCTGGTTGGCTTGGTTTGCATGGCTTTATTCTAGCGTCAGTTGTTGCGTCCGAGCGTGTCGCGCAGTTTTTGCAGCAGGCCGGGATCGGGCAGGGCGGTATGGATCTGCTCGGTCAGCGGCACCGTGTGGTCCGGCATGCCGAACATGGCAGCGATGGTCTTGGCCTGGGTGGTGGTCAGGATCAGCAGTTCGATGCGGCGGTTGACGCCGGCGTCGGCGCGCTTGACGTCGAGCGGCGCGCGGTCGGCCATGCCCACCACCTGCAGCACCGATTGCGGGTTCATGCTGCCGGCCAGCAGCTGGGCGCGGGCCGACATGGCGCGGTTGGCCGACAGCGTCCAGTTCGAGAACGCTGCATAGCTGGTGTCCGCGTACTGCAGCGAATCGGTGTGGCCGACGATCAGCATCTGGTTTTCCATCTTCGCAAACAGCGGACCCATCTTGCGCAGCAGCGCGCGGAACTTGTCGGTCGGCACGGCGCTGCCGCGCACGAACATGCCCTGGCGGTCGGTATCGTGCAGCATCACGCGCAAGCCGTACGGCGTCACCAGCGCTTCCAGGTTCGAGGTCAGGCCGAAGTCGGCGCTCATCTTGGTCAGCGCTTTCGACAGCGCCTGCAGGTCGTCCGGGCTGTCGTACTTGACCTTGGCGTCGGTGGCGGCTGCCGACGGTTCGCCCTGGGCCAGCTTTTCACCGGGCGTGTCGGTGCTGCCCGTGTGCGGCATCGGGAAGCGGTCGATCAGGCTGCCGCGCGGGCCGCCGACCTGCTCGGGCATCACGCCCTTGCCCTGGTCGGTCTTGGCGCCGTCGGACTCGGTCATCACCTGTTCCAGCGCCTCGGTGTTGCGGGCCGCGATCAGCCACAGCACCAGGAACAGGCACATCAGCGCCAGGCAGAAGTCCGCGAACGCGACTTTCCAGGCGCCGCCGTGATCGTCGTGCTTGTGCTTGCCGCCACCGCGCTTGACGATGGTCTGGTCATGGCCCTTGTCATGCGGCTTTAGCACCACGACCTCCCCGGCGGCTGTCATCGGCCGGCTCGCTGTCGCGGCCTTCCAGATCGTTGATCCAGCGCTCGAGCTGGGCAAAGCTCGGCTTGATATTCAGCGGCACCAGGCGGCGGCCCGAGTCGATCGCCAGCAGCGGCGGCTTGCCGGCCACGTGGGTGACCAGCACCACCTTGACGGTTTCCTTGTTCGACGCTTCCTGGTTGACCAGCTGCTTCATCATGTTGCACAGCGGGTCGATCAGGCCGTAGCACAGGAAGATGCCGATGAAGGTGCCGACCATGGCGGCGCCCACGTGCTCGGCGATCTCGCCCGAGGTCGCGCCCTGGCTGACCGTGCTCATGGTGATCACGATGCCGAGCACGGCGGCCAGAATGCCGAAACCGGGCATCGCCTCGCCGATCTTGCCCAGCGATTTGGCCGGCTGTTCGAGCTCGGTGTGCAGCGCCTCCAGTTCCTGGTCCAGCACGCCTTCGAGTTCGTGCGCGTTGATCTTGCCCATGGCCATCAGGCGGAAGTTATCGACGATAAAGGCCAGCAGTTTCGGCTCGTCGAGCACGCGCGGGTAGCGCTGGAACAGCGGGCTGTCTTTGGGCGCTTCGACGTGGGCGTCGAGCGCTTTCAGGCCGCCGGCGGCCAGCTGCAGCAGCTCGTACATCAGCAGCAGCAACTGGCGCTGGAATTCCGAGTCGTACTTCTTGCGCGTCATGATCTTCTTGATCTGCGTGCCCAGTTCCTTGAGAACGTGGGTCGGGTTGCCGAGCACCAGCGCGCCGAGGCCGGCGCCGCCGATCACCACCAGCTCCAGCGGGTGCCAGATCTGGTGGAAGGTGCCGCCCATCAGGGCAAAGCCGCCGAAGACGCTGGCTAAAACGATGAGTATGCCTACTAGTTGCTGCATGATGAGTCGCCTTTCCGCGTCATTTTCTTGATACGTCGCCGTGACACAGCCGTCACGCGGCTTGCAGCACGGCCTTCATTTTGTTCAGGGCCGCCTTGTTGAGCTGGCAAACGCGGGCGTCGGTGAGGTCCAGCACGGCGGCGATTTCCTTGTAGCTCAGTTCGAATTCGTAATACATCTGCACGACCCGCTGCTCGCGCTCGTCGAGACTGCGCAGCGCCTGTTCCAGGCTGCGCCGCACCATCAGCTGCTCTTCCGGGCCCGGCGTGCTGTCCTGGCCGACCGACTCCTGCAGCACTTCGTCGAAACTGGCGATCAGCTCGGCGTTTTCGTCGAGCTGGTAGGCCTGCAGCTGGTCGGTCGTCAAGCCGAGCCCGGTCATGATTTCCTGGTCGCTCGGTTCGCGGCCCAGCTTGCGCGTCAGCGCGCGCACGCCATCGCGCAGCTTGTGGCTTTGCTGGCGCACCGCGCGCGGGCGCCAGTCCTGGCGCCGCAGTTCGTCGAGGATGGCGCCGCGGATGCGCAGGCTGGCGTAGCTGCCGAAAGTCTCGTCCGGCGTGCCGTAGCGGCGCAGCGCTTCGAGCAGGCCCATCAGCCCGATCTGCTCCATGTCGTCGCGGTCGATCGCGCCCGCCACCTGCGAGTTGAGCTGGCGCACGATGCGCTTGACCAGCGGCGCATACGCCACCAGGTATTTCTGCTCGTCGGCCGGACTGTGCACGGCGACCGCGCCATCGCCATCGCCGTAACCCTCCGCATACGCATTGCCGAACTGCTCTACATAGGCCATGCCCGCTCCACTGTTGACCATGCTTGCCGCGGCTTACTCAATGATGAGTTTGCCGATCATGACTTCGGAAAACGGCTTCTCGATGCCATCGTGTTCGTATGCTGCGTCGAAGGCCTTGTTCAGCTCGGCGGCGAACTGGTCGATGGTCATGGTCTGGGCAGTGGCCATCGGCAGGTTCGACAGGGTGCGCACGGCAACGCTGCGCAACATCGGCAAATGCTCCTTGGCCTGGCCGGCCGACTTTTCATCGGTGGTGATCACCAGGTCGGCCGACATGTAGTGGGTGCTGGTGTCGCCGGGCTGGCGCTTGAGCATGATGATGACCTTGTCCACCGTCAGGTACTTCGGCGGGCCTTCCTTCTTCTTCTCTTCCTTCTTGGCCGGCTTCTTGCCCGCCTTGTCATCGGCTTCCTGCGCGTGCTCGGCGCCCTTGGACAGGTACCAGAATGCACCGCCGGCCACGGCCGCACCGACCACTACCACCAGCGCGATCGCGACGATTATTTTCTTGTTCATCTACACATTACTCCTGGTCGTTCATGGCGAAAGTCGGGCCGGCGTGGTCCTGGTACAGCGCGCGGTTCGGGCTGCGCGCGCTTTCCTGCTCGCGGCGCTCCTGTTCCTGTTGCTGCTGGCGACCGCCGTCGGCCTGCGCCTGGGCAAACGACTGCGCCTGGGGCTGGGCCGACTGGCGCACGCCGGTGACCGTGACCGCGACGTCGCTGAACTGGCGGCCCGACAGGTCCTGGCGCACGGTGTCGCCGATGGCGTTGAGCTGGCGCAGCACTTCGCTGTTGCTGGCCGCCAGGTTGACTTGCAGTGCCCCGGCGCTCTGGCGGATCGAAATCTCGATGCTGCCCATGTTCGGCGGATCGAGGCGGATTAGGGCCTGGTTGTTATTGCGCTGCAAATTCAGTTGCAGGCGATCGCCGAGCGCTTCGCGCAGCGGCTGCTGCCACTGTTCCGGCGCACCGGTCAGGCTGAGCGTGCCGGCGCCGGCGGTGCCGGCGTTGCCTGGCGCGGCCAGCGCGGTGGCCGCAGTCGGCTGCGCACCGGCAGCGGCCAGCGTGGCAGCGAACTTGCCGCTGCCCTGGCCGTCTTCCCGGCCGGGCGCGGAACCGCTGGCGCCGTTGGCGGTGGCTGCGGTCACGACGGGCGCTGCTGCAGCGGCACGGTCGGCGCCGGCAGCGATGGCGCGCGCTGTGGCGTCCGCTGCCGCCGGCAGCGGGGTGGCGCCCGCATCGCCGGCAGCGGTGGCAGCTGTGGCAGCAGCGCTGGCGGCGAGCGCCTGTTGTTGCGGCAGGGCGGCGGCGTTGGCGGCCAGCGCCGGATTGAATGCCATGGCCGGTGCAGCTGGGGCGGAGCCGGCAGCAACGGCGGTGGCCAGGCCGCTCGCCGTCGCTGCGGCCCGCTGCGCCAGCTGGCCGGCGCCCTGCAGCGCAGCAGTACCGGCCGCTGGCGCCGTGACGGCAATCGTGGCCGCCTGCAGATTGAAGGTGGTTGCCGAGGCGGACAGGGCGGCGCCGGCGCTACGGCCGGCAACGGTGTCCACCGCGGCAGCGCCGGACGTGGTGCTGCCTGCCGTGTCGTCAGCGCCATCGGCAGCGCTGGCTGCATCCGGCGCAGCAGCGGCGGCGGTCGAAGGCGCGAACAACGGCGCCAGGGCGGCCATGGCCTGGCTGCCGGTCAGGATCGGCAGCACGGTGGCCGGATCTGCCGGCGTGGCGCCGGCAGCGGTGGCATCGGCCTGGTGGCCGTCGTCGGTATCGGCGCGCTCGCCATCGGTGGCGTCGGCCCGGCCTGCCGCGCCCATCATGCGCGAAAACGAGGGGGCGGCGCTGTTCGCTGCGGCAGCCGCTGTCGCTGTGGTCGCAGTCGTTGCCGTGGCTGCCGTGCCTGCGGCGTTGGGCGTGCCGGCGCGGCTGCCGGCACTGCCGACCGGCAGGTCGGTGCTGGTGGCCGCACTAATACTGCCGGCACCGGCTGCAATGCCGCCGGCGCCGCCGCTGCCGCCTGTGCGGACCGGGCTGTTGATGATCATGTTCATACGGTATATCCACTTTCTGCCAGCTCGCTGTCGAGTGCGTAAGCGAGCAAGCCTTCTTTATGTGCCTGCAGTGCGCTGAGCTTGCGGCCGAGTTCGGCTGTTGCAAGGCCGCAGCGGCGGGCGGCTTCCTGGTGTATCTGGTACAGGGCGGAGAGCGCGGCCTTTTCGGCGGCGTCCCACGGCCCTTGGGCGGCCATCTGCGGCAGGGTCGATGCCAGCAGCGTGTCGAGCGAGGCCAGCATCGGCCAGTCTTCCGCGCTGACGGCGGCATGCATTTTCTGTGTCAGCGACAGCAGCGTGCGTTGTCTATCCACCATGGGCCTTGGCCTGGACGCCGAGCCAGCCTTTCTTGATGGTAGTCAGCAGGGCGACGACTTCATCGATCACCAGCGGATCGAGGTTGATGCCTGCCGTATACAGGCGGCTGGCGCAGTATTCGTACAGGCGGCCGAGGTTCTTGACGACCTCGCCGCCGTGGTCGTAGTCGAGCGAGCTCGACAGGCCGTTGATGATGTCGGTGCACTTGTTCAGGCTGATTGCCTTGAGCTCGTAGCGCTTGCCGACGATGTGGCCGCGTGCGCGCGCCAGCTCTTCGAGCAGGCCGTCGGTCAATACCAGCACCAGTTCGACCGGCGAGGCGCGGGCGACCTGCGCGTCGAGGTTGGTGGCGTGGTAACTGCTGTAAGCTTCGTGGTTCAACATGGTGTTCACCGTACTGGATGGAAGGCGGTGTTGGCCGCCCGGGATGGTTGCGCTGATGGTGCCTGCGATGCCGGTTAATTCTGCTACCGTTTAGTTCTTGCTACTCGAGAACAACTCCGTAAACAGGTTGGAGGTGTTGGTCATCGACGACTGCAGCTGCTGCAGGCTCGTGAATTGCGTCAGGTAGCGGCGGTAGGCGCTGTCGAACTGGCTCTGCAGCGCTGCCTGGCGGTCGGCCAGCTGACCCTGCAGCTTGGTGCTGGCGGTCTTGCGGGCGGCGATCACGCCTTTCGACAGGTCGGTCCAGTTGTCGATCACCTTGTTCATCGTGCCCAGCACGCCGCTGTCGTTCAGGCCCAGCGTCGAGGCGCTGCCGAACAGCTTGTCCAGCCCGCCCGGGTTGGCGGCGACCGCCTTGGTCAGGCGGCTCGTATCGAGCGACAGCGTGCCGTCGCGGTTGCCGGTGATGCCGTAGCCGACCAGCGACTGGCCGCCGGTGGCCGCGCGCAGTGCCGTGCTCAGCTGGTCGCGCAGGGCCTTGACGGCGGTGTCGCTGCTCAGCACGCCGGGCGTGACGCCGTTGGCCGCATTGCCGGCGATGGTCAGCGCCTTGACGGCGTTAAACAGGGTGTTGTACGCGGTAACGAAGGACTGCACGTTGGCCGTGGTGGTGGCGCTGTCGGCACCCACCTTGAGCGTGACCGGTGCGTCGCTGGCGCCCTGCGCCTGGTTGACGGTGAAGCTGACATCGTCGATGACGTTGAAGGTATTGCTGGCCTGCTCGATCCGCGTACCCGTGGTTTTCGGACCGGACCAGACCACGGCATTGTTGGCTGCCGTCAGCACGGTCTGGTTCGACAGGTCGGCGCTGAGGTCGGCGTCGGTGGCGCCCGAGAGGGCGATGCTGTCCACCCCGGCTTCCTTGCCGGTGGCGGTGGAGGTCAGCACCAGGCGGGTGGCGCCGTTGACCGTGATGGTGGACGCGGTCAGCTTGCCGGCATTGTTGGACGAGCCATTGATGGCGGCGGCGATTTCCTTGGGCGTCAGTTCACCGTTGTTGTCGGTGTTGGCGGTGGACAGATCGACCTGGATCACCGAGTTGTCGCCGAGCGTGATGTTCAGTTTGCCATTATTGGGCGACAGGCCATTGCGGATGCCGTACGACACCTGGCCGGCCGTGGCCACCTGCTCGACGTAGAAGGAATAGCTGCTGGCAGTCGCCTTCGGTCCGGCCGTGCCGGTGGCGATGGCGGTATTGCTGAAGCTGGCGCCGAGCGAGCTGATGGTCTTGCTGGTGCCGGTCAGCGCGGTGATCGCGTTCTGGAATGCCGACAGGGCGTTGCCGAGCGTGTTCATCGCCGCCGTGTTCGCCTTGTCCTTGGCCAGCTGCGCGTCCAGCATCGCTTGCGGCGCCTTGATGGACGCGTTGGCCAGGTTGGTGGCGGTGGTTTGCGGGTCGTAAGTCGGGCTGGTGATGGTGGCCATTTTGTTGCTCCTGGAAACTATAAGTGAGTGTACCCTGTTACAAGGCGACCTAAGGCGTTTCCCTATGAAAAGTTTTTTAACTATTTTTCGAGTGTTGCGCGGACGTCGCACCCGTGTCACATTTGCCGGCGCCGGACGCCAGCGTCATCGACCGCTTACTTTTGTCCGCGCCACCACGATTGCGTTGCCAGTTCGTCATGCTGCTTGCGTTCTTTCGCATGTTGCTGCTTTTGTACCGCCCGGTGCTGCTTGTCGAGCACCTTGCCCAGCACCTCGCGCCGCGCCCAGGCCGCGTTGAGCGCCTGTTGCGACACTGCCATGTCGGCCTCGTGCAGGTGCAGGTCCACCCGGTGGTTGTCCGCCATCGCCATGACAGCCTGCTTGTAGTCGCCGCAATTGCCGGCCAGGGCAGGGTGCAGGTTGCCGCTGGCGCCGGTGTTCACGTACAGCCCGGTCAGGCGTTCGAGGTTTTTCTGATAGCGGTCGCGCACGCTGGCCTTTTCGGCCATCTCGGTCTGCAGGCGCTCGACCTCGGTGTTGCGCAGCGCCACCAGGGTGGTCAGGTTGCGGAGGTTGTGCTGGCTCATAAGATGGTTCCCTTCTCAGCAGGTTTCACTTCATCAGCAGTTCGAGCTGGTCGATGCACGGCGCGTACGGCGCTTCTTCCTTGGTGCCCTGGCACAGGAACTGTTCGACGCGCGGGTGCAGCATCACGGCCTTGTCGGTGACCGGGTCGGCGCCCGGCACGTAGGCGCCCAGCGGTATCAGGTCGCGCACGCGCTCGTGGCGCGACATGCTGGACTTGAGCGCGCGCGCCGCCTGCATGTGGGCCGGCGTGATCACCTGGGCCATGCAGCGGCTGATCGACTGGCCGATGTCGATCGCCGGGTAATGGCCGCGCTCGGCCAGTTCGCGCGTCAGCACGATGTGGCCGTCCAGGATCGCGCGCGCCGTGTCCACCACCGGGTCCTGCTGGTCGTCGCCCTCGGCCAGCACGGTGTAGATGGCGCTCATGCTGCCGACCGGGTTCTCGCCGTTGCCGGCCGACTCCACCAGCTGGGGCAGGGCCGAGAACACCGACGGCGGATAGCCCTTGGTGGCCGGCGGTTCGCCCAGCGCCAGCGCCACCTCGCGCAGCGCCATCGCGTAGCGGGTCAGCGAATCGACCAGCAGCAGCACGTTCTTGCCCTGGTCGCGGTAGTGGGCGGCGATCGAATGGCACAGCTCGGTCGCCATGATGCGCATCAGCGGGCTCTCGTCGGCCGGCGCGATCACCAGCACCGACTTCTGCAGGCCGTCCTTGCCCAGCGACAGTTCGACAAACTCGCGCACCTCGCGCGAGCGTTCGCCGATCAGGCCCACCACCACCACGTCGGCCACGGTCTGCCGCGTCATCAGGCCCAGCAGCACCGATTTGCCGACGCCGGAACCGGCCATCAGGCCGACCCGCTGGCCACGGCCCAGCGTCAGCATGGCATTGATCGCGCGCACGCCGACATCGAGCGGCTCGGACACCGGCTTCTTTTTCAGCGGATTGATGCGCGGCGGCTGCGCTTCGAGCGGAAAATCGCCGCTCAGCTTGCCCAGGCCGTCGAGCGGCTCGCCGAGGCCATTGACCATGCGGCCGAGCCAGCCGGCGCCGATCTGCAGGTTGACCTTGTCCGGCGACGGCAGCACGCGCGCGCCGGTGGTCAGGCCGATCGCCTTCTTGAACGGCATCAGGTACGACACCTTGTCGCGGAACCCGACCACCTGGGCGTCGAGCCAGTCGCCGCTGACGGTTTCGATCTGGCACCGCTGGCCCGTGTGCAGGGGACAGCCGACCGCCTCGAGCAGCAAGCCGGACGCGCCCACCAGGCGACCCGTGGGGGTGGCCATGGGAACGCTGCCCAGCTCGAGATTGCGCAAGGCGTCGGCGATCACGGTTCGCTCTCCTCGTCGTCATTGCCGCCGTCGGCCGCCAGCAACTGGCTGTCGACCTGTTCCATCACGGCGGTCAGGCGCTGGTGGCAGCCGGCATCGACTTCGTTGTCGCCGGCCTTGATCCGGCATTCGCCCACTTCCAGGCGGGCGTCGGCAATCAGGTTCCATTTCTTGGCGCGCTTGGGATCGAGCTCGCTGATGCGTTTCAGTTCTTCGGGATTGAGGAACACGTCGATCTCTTCGCGCGTGGGCGGCATCGAGGCCAGGGTTTCCTCGACCAGCGACATCAGCTGCACCGGCTGCAGCGCCAGTTCGGCGCGGATCACCTGGCGCGCCACCTTGGCCACCAGGTCCACCACTTCCTTGCGCTGGGCGGCGCGGTAGTCGGCGCGCAGCTTTTTGAGGCTTTTCAGCATGGCGTCCACCGGGCGCGCCATCTGGTCGTAGGCCACCAGGGTTTCGTGGCGGCCTTCTTCGCGGCCCTGCTGCTGGCCGGCGTTGCGGCCGGCCTCGTAGCCGTCTTCCTGGCCGCGCGCCAGGCCGATCTCGTAACCGTCGCGCTGGCCCTGTTCGAACCCTTCGCTGACCGAGGCGGCCCACTGGGCGGCGCCGTCCGTGCCGCCATGGCCGCCGGCGTTGGCGCGCTGCTGCGCCATGCTGGTGAACTGGGCCAGCGGCGGGAAGCGGTAGGTACGGAACTGCTTCATTCCACCACCTGTTCTGCAAACAGCTGGATTTCCACTTCGCCGCTGTCAGCCAGCGCCTTGACGGTGTTCATGATTTCCTGGCGCGTCTGCTCGATGCGCGACATCGGCATCGGGCCGGCGCGCCGCATCATGTCTTCGAACGCCTGCGCCTGGCGTTTCGGCATGGTCTTGAGGATGGCATCGCGGATCGACACTTCCGCGCCCTTGAGCGCAATCGCCCACTGCTCGAGCGGCACTTCCTCGATGATGCGGGTGAGGGCGTTCTCGGACTGGTTGGACAGGATCAGGAAGTCGTACATCGACAGCTCGATCTTCGACACCACGTCCGGGTCGTGCGCGCGCAGCAGCTCGACCATCTGCGCGCGGTTGCCCGGCAGGCGGTTGAGGATCTCGGCGGTCTGGCGGATGCCTTCGACGCTGGTGCTCTGCGAATCGAACGAGCTCAGGCAGCGAACCACCAGCTCGTCCAGTTCCTGCAGCAGGTCGCGGTCGATCTCGTCGAGGCGCGCCAGGTTCAGCAGCACCAGGTCGCGGCCCTCCTGCGGCAGCGCGTCGATGATCTGGCCGGCCAGGGCCGGCGGCAGGAAGGCCAGGAACACGGCCTGCATCTGCACGTGTTCGTTGGAAATGTACTCGGCCAGCCACTTGGGCGAGGCCCATTGCAGGCGCGCCATTTTCGGACGCAGCTCGTCGCCGTAGATGTTGTTGAGGACGGTGTTTGCGAGATCGGAGCCGAGCGCCAGGTCGAGCGAGCGCTTGAGGTAGCTGCGCGAGGCGCCATGCACGCCCGACTGCTGGCGGTAGTCGTCGAAAAAGGTCTGCATCGCGGTCTTGACCGATTCCACCTTGATGCCGCTCATGCGCGACATCACCTGGGTGACTTCGATCAGTTCTTCGCGCGACAGGCAGCGCAGCACGGCGGCGGCCGGTTCTTCGCCTATGCTCAGCAGCACGATGGCCGCCTGCTCGACCGGCGTCAGCTTGGCCGAGGCACCGAATTCGCCGTCGTCGTTATCCTGGTAATTATTGAGTTCGGCCATTTTTCTGCATCCATTGTTTGACGACTTCCGCCACGCGTTCCGGTTCCTTCTCGGCCAGCACCTTGAGGTGATCGACCATCACATCCACTGCCGAGCCCGGAGGCGGCAGGTCGTAGTTTTCCAGCAGCGGCACCATGGTGGCCGGGCCGGACGCACCCGGCAGCACCGGCAAGCCGTCGGCGCCCAGTGCCGGTGCGGCTGCTGGCGAACCCGGCAATGCAGCAGCGGAGTTGCCGGCAGCATCCTTCGCCTCGCGCGCGGCCGCCACGGCGGCCGCTTCGGCCGCGCGCCGCTCGCTGGCCGTCTGCTGGCGCTGCGCCAGGTCCTTGGCGTCGGGAGCGAAGCGCATCGTGACCAGGCGCATCAGCGGGCGCAGGATCAGCAGGTAGCCGAGCAGGAAGCCGGCGCCGTAGATCAGGTAGGAGCTGATATCGACCACGTTGTCGCGCTCCTGCCACCACGGCACCACGGCCGCCTTGGGCGGGAAGGTCATGGCGGACACCACCAGCTGGTCGCCGCGTTCGGCGTTGATGCCGAGGCCGTTGCGCAGCAGCTTGTCGATGTTGGCGATCTCGGCAGCGGTCCAGCCGGAGGCCGGCGTCGGTGCGGCCGCCTGCGCCAGCACCACGGCCACGCTCAGTTTTTCCAGGCTGCCACGGCTGCGCTTGGTCTGGATGATGCTGCGGTCGTAAGCGTACTGGCGCGTGGTGGCATTCTTGCGCGCCGTGCCGTCGTTGCCGTTGGCCGGATCGGTGGCCGGCTTGGCGGCATCGGCCGGGTTCGGGTTGGCCGGCGGCGGACGGTTCGACAGCGTGCCCGGCACGCCCATCACCATGCGGTTGCGATCCTGCTCTTCGCGCATCGCTTCGCTGGTTACTTTCGGATCGGCGCCGTATTTCTCGACCGTTTCCTCGACCTTGTCATTGTTGACGGTGGCAGCCACCGACAGGCGGAAGTTGTCATCGCCGATGACCGGGCCCAGCAGGCCCTTGATGTTCTGCTTGACCTCGTCCTGGTAGCGCTTGGCCGCCTCCGTGCCGCCGGCGCCGCCGTCGAAGCCTTCCGACAGATCGACGTGCGACGACAGCAGGTTGCCGGCCTGGTCCACCAGGCTGACGCGGCCCGGCGCCAGGCTGGCGACGCTGCCCGACACCATGTTGATGACGGCGGCAATCGCTTCCGGCGACAGCGTGCGGCCCGGCTTGAGCGCCACCACCACCGATGCCGACGACTTGTCGCCGTCGGACGACACGAACGAGCTCGACTTGGCAATCGACAGGTGCACGCGCGCATGGGCGATCGCGTCCAGCGTCATGATCGATTGCGCCAGCTCGCCCTCGAGGCCGCGGCGAAAGCGCACGTCCTGCACGAACTGCGACACGCCCAGCGGATCGTTCTTGTCCATCAGTTCCAGGCCGGCCGGCAGCTGCGCGGTCACGCCCTTGGCGGCCAGCAGCATGCGCACCTTGCCCAGCATGTCGGACGGCACCAGCACCTGGCCGCTCTCGGGGTGGACGCGGTACGGAATGCGTTCGGCTTCCAGCACGCTCATCATGTCGGAAGCCGAGACTTTTTCGCGGGCGCCGAAGACCGGCTTGTAACCGGACTGGTCTTTCCACAGCAGCATCAGTACCAGCGCCGTCACGCCGATGGCCAGCAGCAGCAGCGGATACAGGTTCTTGAGCAGGTTGGGGGGCACGGACATGCCTGCCGGGCCGGTGCGCCAGCGGTCGAAGGCGGTCTTGAAGGTGTTGATCACGGGGGAACTTTCGCGGACGGTGACAGCGGACGATTACAGCGGCAACTTGATGAGCTCGTCGAGGCCGCCCATCACTTTGTTGCGTACTTGCATCAGCATGGAGAAGGAAAGGCTCGCTTCCTGGCTGGCCAGCATGGCGCCGACCAGGTCATCGCTTTTGCCGGACTCGACGTCGGCCATTTTCTGGCTGGCCGCGACATCGCCGTCGTTGACCTTGCCGACCGAGTCCTGCATGGCCTGGGCGAACGAAAAACCGTGCTGCGGTGCCGACGCATCGAACTGGCTGGCGGCCGAGATCGCCGTGTTCGACAGCGCCTGCGCGGCGTTGGTCAGGGTGGCCAGGTCGGCCTGGATCAGACTTGCGATGCCGATACCATTACTCATTGCTACCTCCAGTTACCATAGTCAGTACTACGGTGTTGATGTCTCTAACATAGCCAGATCGCCGGCGGGCGGCAAGCGCAGCGAGCGCCTGGCGCCTCGGTGTTTCTTTCGTACTACACATCCGGATTGCATGTCACAGTGTTGTCAGAATTGCGCGGCGCCCGGGGCGGGTCTGGGACGACCCGGACCGGTCTCGCGGCGCTCAGGCGCCGGCTGACGAAGTGGGAAAAATCGGAAAAATTTCACGTTTGACCGTCGCGGGTCGGGGCGACGTAGCGCAGCGTGCAGCACTTGCCTGCCATGTTTTCTCTGAGCAAATATCGTTATAAATCATTTACTAAGCGCATGATGGAAAGGTTTGTTGCGTTGCAGCGAACTCTGACGAATACCGGGGCCAGCTTACCGGCTGGCAATACTCCTGTAAAGGTTTATTTGCCTTGCGTAAACATCGCGCGACACTCCCGGTGACACAATTCAAATCGAATATTGTTCAATGGAAATAATGTGAATTATCGGGTATGCTGTCGCTACCGGAACCATCCGACTTTCAGTTATGCTGTTCCATTGAGTAAATGGTGCAGTGATTTTCCGGCCCAGCCCGATACGACAATGACGAAACACACCGCGCAACACCAAGTCCTGGACCCCTCGCTGCTGGGGCGTCCCGTGCATTTGCTGCCGAACTTTGCGGCCCAGTTGCGCGACGACCTGATGCAGTCGATGCGGCTCAATACGCACCGGCGCTACTGGGGCGGCTTCCAGGTCGCAGACGTGCAGTTCAGCCGCATCGATGGCACCACGCCGACGTCCCGCTGGCTCAGCTTTGCCGCGCCGGCAGGGCAGATCGCGTTTTCGCTCGAGCGCAAGGTGTTGCTAAGCGTACTCAACTATCGATATGGAAGCGGCGCCAAGAGCGATGCCGCGCCGGCGGTGGACGAGGCCAGCGTCCGCGTGACCGCCACCGAGGAACGACTCGCTGTGGTATTGGGGCAACAGTTGGCGGGCACGCTGGCCGGCCGCATCGAGGCCAATCTGCCAGAAGCCAACCTGCCGTCGGGCGCCAGGGCGTCGGCCGATGACGCTGCCGGCGCCGCCGTCGAAGATTACAGTTTCAAGCCCAGCACCGGCGCCCAGCCGGCCAGGGGCGCCTGGGTGATCGTGGTCACGCTGGCCGGCGCGAACGCGGATGCGGCCGCAGCCGCAGGCACGGGCGGGCGCTTCTGGTTCGCGCTCGACAAGCAGCTGATGGCCGCCGTGCTGCGCGGCCTGCTGCGCGACCGCGACGGCGCCAAGCAGCGCAAGCCCGAGGGACCGCTGGCCCAGCGGCTGCAGCTGGGACTGACCGGCCGCCTGGCCAGCAAGGAAGTGATGCTGGGCAGCCTGTACGATCTGCAAGTGGGCGACATCATCCCGATCAGTTTGCACCGGGCCGATGTGCTGCTCGAAGACTCGCGCCTGTTTACGGCTGCCGTGACCGAACACAAGGGCAAGCTCTGCCTAACCTCTTTTGAAGATGTCGAATAAACGATGAACACGAACGTAGCCAACCCCAACGACGCCTTGCTGGAAGACCTGTCCGACGAAATGATCATCGAGCAGGTGGGCGGCGAGCTGACCGACACGCCGGTGGCCGTGGCGCCGCGCCGCGACCTGCCGGCCATGATGCGCAAGATCCCGGTCACGCTGACGCTCGAGGTGGGCTCGGCGCGCATCTCGCTGCAGGAACTGATGGCGATCGGCCCGGACAGCGTGGTCGAGCTCGACGTGCTGGCCGGCGAACCGCTGGTCATCAAGGTCAACGGCACCGCCATCGGCCGCGCCGAGGTGGTGGTGGCCGGCGAGAACTACGGCCTTAAGGTGCTCGACCTCGACGGCCTGAACCTGGACCTGATGACTCCATGACGGTAGTCAAGTTCAAGGCCGGCGCACTGCTGGCCGGCGCCGCCGTGGCGGTCGCGCTGGCGGCGCTGCCGGGCGCTGCCCACGCGGTGGACCTGCTGGGCAACGTGGTGCCGGGCGCCAAGACCGAATTGACGGTCAAGATGCAGATCCTGATCGTCATGACCTTGCTGGGCCTGCTCCCGGTAATGGTCATGATGATGACCAGCTTTACCCGCTTCGTGATCGTGCTGTCGCTGCTGCGCCAGGCGCTGGGCCTGCAGCAGGGCTTGCCCAACCGGGTGATCACCGGCGTGGCCCTGATCCTGACCCTGCTGGTGATGCGCCCGATCGGCGACCAGATCTGGAACCAGGCCTTCGTGCCGTACGACCAGGACAAGATCGGCCTCGAGACCGCCTTGCAGATCGCCCAGCAGCCGGTATCGCGCTTCATGCTGGCGCAAACCAGCAAGGCCGCGCTCAAGCAGATCGCCCACCTGGCCGGCGAAGACAACGTGACCGACCCGACCAAGCACGCATTCACCGTCAAGCTGGCGGCGTTCGTGCTGTCGGAACTGAAGACCGCGTTCCAGATCGGCTGTATGCTGTTCATCCCGTTCCTGGTGATCGACCTGGTGGTCGCGTCGGTGCTGATGGCGATGGGCATGATGATGCTGTCGCCGCTGGTCATTTCGCTGCCGTTCAAGCTGCTGCTGTTCGTGCTGGTCGATGGCTGGACGCTGACCGTCAACACGCTGGTCACCAGCATCCAGGCGTATTGACGGGGAGGCCGAGCATGCTGACGCCTGAAATCGCTGTCGACCTGGTGGCCGAATCGCTGCACATGGTGATGCTGCTGGTGGTCATGCTGGTAGTGCCGGGCCTGATCGTGGGCTTGCTGGTGGCGCTGTTCCAGGCTGCCACCCAGATCAACGAACAGACGCTGAGTTTCCTGCCGAAGCTGCTGGTGACGCTGCTGGCCGTGATCCTGATGGGGCGCTGGATGTCGGGCTACCTGATGGATTACTGCGTATCGATCTTTACCCGCGCCGCCACCCTGGTCGGTTGACAGCCCGCGCATGGAACCGGTCCTGGCCAACCTGCTGCCGATGTTGACCGCCATCTGGTGGCCGTTTTGCCGCATCCTTGCCATGTTCATCGGCGCGCCGGTGCTGGGCGAGGCGGTGATGCCGGTGACGGTGCGCATCCTGATCGCGCTGGTGCTGTCGATCGTGATGCTGCCGCTGACCGGCGGCCTGCAGGGGCCGTATGCGAGCGGGTTGACCGCGATCGACCCGTTTTCGCTGCACGGCGTGGTGGCCACGATCGAACAGGCGGTGATCGGTTTCGTGCTGGGGCTGGCGTTCCACTTCGCGATGTCGGTGGTGGGCGTGCTCGGCTACATGGTGACGTCGCAGATGGGCCTGTCGATGGCGGTGATGAACGATCCGCTCAACGGCCAGTCGTCGGACGTGGTGTCGGCGCTGCTGTCGACGCTGGCCATCATCGTGTTCTTCGCCATCGACGGACATTTGGTGATCGTCGGCATTATCGGCCAGAGTTTCCAGGCATGGCCGCTCGGTGGCGGCTATTCGCCGCTGCTGCTCAACGCCGTGGCCTACAACGTGGCCTGGATTTTTTCGGCGGCCATGCTGCTGGCCTTGCCGGTGGTGTTTGCCACCATCGTGGTGCAGCTGGGATTCGGCTTCCTGAACCGGGTGGCGCCCAGCCTGAACCTGTTTTCGCTGGGGTTTGCCGTGATTACCATTTTTGGCTTGCTGATGCTGGGCGAACTCGTGAAATTCATCCCCGAGCATTATGTGCGCATGACCAACCAGGTGCTGGAAATGATACGACAGCAGATGCAGGCGGCCGCCCATGGCTGACCAGGGCAGCAGCGGCGACAAGACCGAAAAGGCTTCCGCCCAGAAGCTCAAGAAGTCGCGCGACGAAGGGCAGGTGGTCCGCTCGCGCGACCTCGCCACGGCGATCGGCATCCTGGTCAGCCTCAAGCTGTTCGTCTATCTGCTGCCCGGCTACATGGCCGATATCGATGCGATCTTTCATACCAGCTTTGCGCCGTTCGACAGCGCGGGCGCGATCGACAACACCATGTCCACCGTGTTCAGCACGTCGATGTGGTTGTTCATCAAGATGGTGCTGCCCCTGTTTATCGTGCCGTTGTGCATCATGATGGGGGCCATGATCCCGGGCGGCTGGGTGGTCTCGACCAAGAACTGGGCGCCCAAGTTTTCGCGCATGAATCCGATGGCCAACCTGGGCCGCGTGTTCAGCGCCAAGCACGGCACCGAGCTCTTGATCTCGATCGCCAAGGCCGGCGTGCTGATCGCCACCCTGATCCACATGGCGCGCTCGACCGTCGGCGCCTACATGGAGCTGCAGCACATGCCGATGGGCCAGGCCATCGTCGCCGGCGCCGGGCTGATGATGGAAGGGCTGATGTCGATGGTGGTGATCTTCGTGCTGTTCGCGCTGATCGACGTGCCGGCGCAGGCGTATTTCTTCGCCAAGAACCAGCGCATGAGCAAGCAGGACCAGAAAGAAGAGCACAAGACCAGCGAAGGCCGGCCCGAGGTCAAGGGCCGCATCCGCCAGCTGCAGCGCGCGCTGGCGCGCGGCAGCGCCCGCAAGACGGTGCCGACCGCCGACGTCGTCATCGTCAATCCCGAGCATTACGCGGTGGCGCTCAAGTACGACCAGGACCGCGCCGAAGCGCCGTTCGTGGTGGCCAAGGGCGTTGACGAGATGGCGCTGTACATCCGCCGGCTGGCGCAGGAGCACGCGATCGAAGTGATGGAGCTGGCGCCGCTGGCGCGCGCCATCTATAACACCAGCCAGGTCAACCAGCAGATCCCGGTGCAGCTGTACCAGGCGGTCTCGCAGGTGCTGAATTACGTGCTGCAATTGCGCGCGTTCCACAGCGGGCGGCGCAACGCCCGGCCGGCCCCACCCACCGAAGTTGCAGTCCCCACATCCATGAGCGAGGTTAAGCAGTCATGAATTTCTTCAAAGCGCTGATCGCCGAGGCGCGCCGTCACAAGTTCGCCACCCCGGCCTTCCTGCTGGCGATCCTGGCGATGATCATCCTGCCGTTGCCGCCATTCCTGCTGGACGTGATGTTCACGTTCAACATCGTGCTGGCGCTGATCGTCATCATGGTGTCGGTCTCGGCCCGGCGGCCGCTCGATTTCTCGGTGTTCCCGACCGTGATCCTGGCCACCACCATGCTGCGCCTGACGCTGAACGTGGCCTCGACCCGGGTGGTCCTGCTGCACGGCCACCAGGGCACCGACGCGGCCGGTCAGGTGATCGAAGCGTTCGGCCACGTCGTCATCGGCGGCAACTACGTGGTCGGTATCGTGGTGTTCGTGATCCTGATGATCATCAACTTCATGGTGGTGACCAAGGGTGCGGAACGGATTTCGGAAGTGTCGGCCCGCTTCACGCTGGACGCCTTGCCGGGCAAGCAGATGGCGATCGACGCCGACCTCAACGCCGGCCTGATCAACCAGGAGCAGGCCCAGGTCCGGCGCAAGGACGTGGCGGCCGAGGCCGACTTCTACGGCGCCATGGACGGCGCCTCGAAATTCGTGCGCGGCGACGCTGTCGCCAGCATCCTGATCCTGATCATCAACATGGTGGGCGGCGTGGCCATCGGTTCGATCATGCAGGACATGTCGTTCGGCGACGCCTTCAGGCAATACGCGCTGCTGACCATCGGTGACGGCCTGGTCGCGCAGATCCCGGCGCTGCTGCTGTCGGCCGCCGCGGCCATCCTGGTGACCCGGATCTCGGACACGGGCGACTTCGAGCAGCAGGTGGGCAACCAGGTGCTGACCTCGCCGCAGGTGATGTTCAGCGCGGCTGGCATGATGCTGATCCTGGCGCTGGTGCCGGGCATGCCGTGGCAGATGTTCGCGCCGTTCGCGCTGGTGCTCGGCTACGTGGGCTGGAAGCTGGGGCAGCGGGTCAAGGCGCCCGATACCTCGCACATCGTCGCCATCGAAAAGGCGCTGCGCGAAGATGTCCCCGAGCTCGACTGGCAAAGCCTGCCGGCCACGCAGCCGCTGCAGGTGGCGCTCGGCTACAAGCTGGTCAGCCTGATCGACAAGTCGCAGGGCGAGCCGCTGGTCAAGCGCGTGCGCGGCGTGCGCCAGAGCGTGTCCGAAGCGATGGGCCTGCTGCTGCCGCCGATCTCCGTGCGCGACGATCTCGGCATGAAGCCGTCGCAGTATTCGGTGATGCTGTCGGGCAGCGTGGTGGCGCAGGCCGAGGTGTTTGCCGACCGCCTGATGGCGATCCCGTCGCCGAATGTGTACGGCAATATCGACGGCATCCCCGGCATCGAGCCGGCCTACGGCATGCCGGTGACCTGGATCGAAACCAGCGAGAAGGCCAATGCGCTCGGCCTCGGTTACCAGGTGGTGGAGACGTCGAGCGCGATCGCCACCCACTTGTCCAAGCTGATCCGCGAATACCTGCCCGAGCTGTTCCGCCACGAAGACGTGCCGCACATGATGGAACGGCTGACTGCGCTGTCGCCCAAGCTGGCGGCCACGCTCGACAAGTCGCTGACCCACACGCAGCTGCTGCGCGTGTTCCGCGTGCTGCTGGCGGAAAATGTGTCGCTGAAAGACATCGTGCCGATCGCCACCACGCTGGTGGACAGCGCGGAGACCACCAAGGATCCGATCCTGCTGGCCGCCGAAGTGCGCTGCGCGCTGCGGCGCCAGATCGTCACCGCGCTGTTCGGCCAGCGCACCGAGATGCAGGCCTTTAACCTCGGCGGCGACCTCGAGAACATGCTGCTCGGCTCGCTGAACCAGGCGCGCCAGGGCGGTAAAGTGGTGCTCGACAACTATCCGATCGACCCCAATCTGCTGGCCCAGCTGCAAGTGAACATGCCGGTCGCGCGCGAACAGATGAAACAGCAGGCCACGCCGCCGCTGCTGCTGGTGCTGCCGCAGATCCGGCCGCTGCTGGCCCGCTACGCGCGCCTGTTCGCGCCCGGCCTGCACGTGCTGTCCTACAACGAAATCCCCGAAAACCGCGAAGTGAGCATCATCGGCACCGTCGGCTGAACCGGCCTTCCATGTCAAGTTAAGGTCTTCATACCCGTCGTACCCGCGAAGGCGGGTACCCCAGTTCTGCGAGATGCGTTGAAACGTCAGCCAAGCGCAAACAAGTTCAAAACTGGCCGAATGAAGGATCTGCCCCCGCAGCCGATACTGGCGCACTGGAGAGCAGGACGGCGATATCGGCCATGGCCTTGAAGTGCGGCGCGGTCAGCAGGGCAGTGTGGACGGGGGTGGGGTCGAGTTCGCGGCCTTCGGCCGGGATGGTGCGGCGCAGGCGGCAGCGGATCACGGTCAGGCCGTAGCGGTTGACCAGGGACGCCAGTTGCGGCAGCGCTTCGCGCATGAATTGCATGGCCGAGGTGTGGGCTGCGCCCACTTCCATCAGCACGCCGCTGCTGCTGCCCGGTTCGAGCTGGATCACCACCCGGCCCAGCGCCGGCAGCATCAACTCCAGCCGCAAGGCCACTTTCGGGCGCCGCCGGCGCGGCGGCTCGTCGTCGGATTCGCGCGCCACCACTTTCAGCACCAGCCGTTCGGCGCCACGGGCGAGCACGGCAAAGCGCCACGGTTCCACGTCCGTGACCAGCGGCAGCCCGGGACGGCCCTCGCGCACGGCAGACGGGTTATGGTCGGCCATGAACAGGCTCGACGGCACATGCTGGCCTTTTGCCTGCTCGAGCCAGGCGGCGCGCTGCTGGCCATAGGTTCGCACCATGACTTGCCAGGACGCGGCCATCAGCGCGGCATCGGGGGGATGCCAGTTCAGCTGGCGCGACAGGAATACCTGGTTCGGCCGCATGGCGGACGAGGCGCCGACATCGGCCCCTTCAAGCGCCGCGTCCGCCAGCGCCTGCAGCGCGGCGCTGGCGGGCACGGTGTCCGGCGGATCGGCCAGCGCGCCGGTGGCGGCCGGCGCGGACGGCAGCGGTCCGACCGGGTAGCGGCTGACCGGGTCGAGCGGACCGCGCAACACCTGCACCGGGCCTGGCTGCTGCGGCCGCTCGGGAATGCTGACAGGGCGCGCGGCGGCGCCGATACGATCGACCATCTGGACTGCCCATGAACAAAAACGTGAAAAAAAAAGCCAACCGACAGGTCGGTTGGCTCCTCTGGGCGCCGCACCGACGGGCGCGGCATCAGTGCAATATTATTGCAGCAGGGACATAACCAGCGACGACATGCTGTTGCTTTGCTTCAGCATTGCGGTACCGGCTTGCAGCAGCATCTGGTTCGAGGTCATGTTGGCCGATTCGGTCGCGAAGTCGGTGTCCATGATACGGCCGGTAGCCGATTCGGTGTTGGTCGAAATGTTCGACAGGTTGCTGTTGACGTGGTCCAGGCGGTTGATGGTCGCGCCCAGGGCCGAGTTCACTGTGCCGACATCGTTGATTGCGGTGGTCAGCAGGCCGATGGTGGCGTTGGCCGAACCGGTCAGTTCGGTGCCGGTGGCGGCGGCGGTGAAGTTGGCCGATGCAGCGCCGATCGAGGTCGCCAGGGTGGACAGCGAGGTGCTGACGTCCACTGCCATGGTTTCCGACTGCGATGCGCCGATCTGGAACGTCATGGCCGATGCCAGGGTGCCGCCGGTCAGCAGCTTGGTGCCGCCGAAGGTGGTGTTGTTCATCACGTTACCGAGTTCCAGGCCCAGTGCATCGTATTCCGACTGCATGGCGGTCTTGTCTTCGGTGCTCGACGACGAGTCGGCAGCCTGGGTGGCCAGGTCTTTCATGCGGATCAGCATGTTGGTGACTTCGGTGAACGAACCCGACGCGGTTTGCAGCATCGAGGTGGCGTTCTGGGTGTTTTTCATGGCCATGGCCATGCCGCTGGTTTGCGCCTTCAGACGGGTTGCGATTTGCAGGCCGGCTGCATCGTCCGATGCTGCGTTAATGCGAAGACCGGTGCTCAGGCGGGTCATCGCGGTCGACAGGTTGCTCTGGGTTTTAGCGATGGCGTTTTGGGCGGACAGCGCAGCGTTGTTGGTGTGAAGGCTCAGCATTTTGTTACTCCTGGGTTTAGTGATGGCTGTTTAGAGCATCGGTTTCTTCCTGCTCTCCCAAGTACAAGGCGACGAACCCTCACTATCCATTAAATGCTTTGCAGAAATTTTTTAAACTTTTTTTCTTACGGTTACTGGCGTGTTGACCAAAAGATTATCGCCGTGATCGTTTTGATCACGGCGATGCGCAGCGCTTACATGTTCGGATAGTTCGGGCCGCCACCGCCTTCGGGCGTGACCCAGACGATGTTCTGGGTCGGGTCCTTGATATCGCAGGTCTTGCAGTGCACGCAGTTCTGGGCGTTGATCTGCAGGCGGTCGGCGCCGGCGTCCGTCTTGACGAACTCGTACACGCCGGCCGGGCAGTAACGCGCTTCCGGACCCGCGTACTGGGCCAGGTTGACATCGACCGGCACGCTCGGGTTCTTCAGCGTCAGGTGAACCGGCTGGTCTTCGGCATGGTTGGTATTGGAGATGAACACCGACGACAGGCGGTCGAACGTGAGCTTGCCATCGGGCTTCGGATACACGATCGGGGTGCACTGCGCAGCCGGTTTCAGGCACTCGTGGTCGGCGTGCGAGTGGTGCAAGGTCCATGGGGCCTTGCCGCGGAAAACGATCTGGTCGATACCCGTCATCAGCGCGCCGATCACCAGGCCCTTGTTCAGCCATGGCTTGACGTTGCGCGCCACGTGCAATTCCTCGTGCAGCCACGATTGCTCGAACGCAGCCGGGAAACTGGTCAGCTCGTCGTGCTGGCGGCCGGCGCCGAGCGCTGCCACCGCTGCCTCGGCTGCCAGCATGCCGGTCTTGATGGCGGCGTGGCTGCCCTTGATGCGGCTCATGTTGAGGAAGCCGGCATCGCAGCCGATCAGCGCGCCGCCGGCAAACACGAACTTGGGCAGCGATTGCAGGCCGCCGGCGGTAATCGCCCGGGCGCCGTACGACACGCGCTTGCCGCCCTCGAGGAACTGGCGGATTTCCGGGTGGGTTTTGTAGCGCTGGAATTCCTCGTACGGCGACAGGTAGGGGTTTTCATAGTTCAGGCCCACCACGTAGCCGATCATTACCTGGTTGTTTTCCATGTGGTAGAGGAAAGAGCCGCCATAGGTTTTATTGTCGAGCGGCCAACCGGTGGTGTGGATGACCAGGCCGGGCTGGTGCTTCGCCGGATCGATTTCCCACAGTTCCTTGATGCCGATGCCGTACGATTGCGGATCCTTGCCCTTGTTCAGGTCGAATTTGGCGATCAGCTGCTTGCCCAGGTGGCCGCGCGACCCCTCGGCGAACAGCGTGTACTTGCCATGCAGCTCCATGCCGAGCTGGAAGTCGGGACCGGCTTCGCCGTCGCGCTTCACACCCATATTGCCGGTCGCGACACCCTTGACCGAGCCGTCGTCGTTGTACAGGATCTCGGCTGCCGCAAAGCCGGGGAAGATTTCCACCCCGAGGCTCTCGGCCTGCTGGCCCAGCCAGCGCACCACGTTACCGAGCGAAATCACATAGTTGCCATGATTTTCGAAGCAGGCGGGCAGGGCGAAACTGGGTGTCTTGTAGGACGAGGTTTCGGTCAGGAACAGCACGCGGTCTTCGGTCACGGCAGTGTTGAGCGGCGCGCCTTGCTCTTTCCAGTCAGGAATCAGTTCGGTCAGCGCGCGCGGGTCCATGACGGCGCCCGACAGGATGTGCGCCCCGAGCTCGCCGCCTTTTTCCAGCACGACCACCGACGTATCGGGCGAGAGCTGCTTGATCTTGATGGCTGCCGACAAGCCTGCCGGGCCGCCACCGACGATGACGACGTCGTACTCCATCGCTTCGCGCGGGCCGTACTGTTCGATGAGATTCTGGGGCTGTGTCATGTTTTTATAGTGTCTTGTAGAAGTGGGGAAAATTTTAGCACGAGTGTGCTTCTTTTTCGCCCCGATTGCAATGGTGGCGCTATTCTGCGGGACATTATTAGACATCGCAATCTAATCTGATATTTTGTGTAATGATGGCGATCAGACAGCGTGTACAGCAAAACGCCGTGGATTTCACCATCGTCATACAGAGGAGCTGCCGTGGGCATCGAAGTCAATTTTGAAGGGAAAATCGCGCTGGTCACCGGCGCCTCGAGCGGCCTGGGCGCGCGGTTCGCCAAGGTGCTGGCGCAGGCCGGCGCACAGGTGGTGCTGGCGTCGCGCCGCACCGAGCGCCTGAAGGAATTGCGCGCCGAGATCGAAGCGGACGGCGGCGCCGCCCACGTGGTCAGCCTGGACGTGACCGACTACGCCAGCATCAAGTCGGCCATCGCCCATGCCGAAACCGAGGCCGGCCCGATCGACATCCTGGTCAACAATTCCGGCGTCTCCACCACCCAGCGCCTGGTGGACGTCACGCCCGACGATTACGACTTCGTGATGGACACCAATCTGCGCGGCGCCTTTTTCGTGGCCCAGCAGACCGCCAAGCGCATGATCGCGCGCGCCAAGGGCGATCCGACCAAGAAGCACCGCATCATCAACATCGCTTCGGTAGCAGGTTTGCGCGTGATGCCGCAGATCGGCGTGTACTGCACCAGCAAGGCGGGCGTGGTGCAGATGACCAAGGCCATGGCGGTGGAGTGGGGCAAGTACGGCATCAACACCAACGCCATCTGCCCCGGCTATATCGCCACCGAGATCAACGAAGCGTATTTCGCCAGCGAGCAAGGGCAGCGCCTGATCGAGATGCTGCCGCGCAAGCGGCCGGGCAAGCCCGAGGATCTCGATGGCTTGCTGTTGTTGCTGGCGGGTGAGGATGCGAATTTCATTAACGGGGCGATTATCTCGGCCGACGACGGCATGACCGCCATGTAGCACCCGCTAAAACCGGCCCCAGCTTTGTTGCCGCGCCTTGCCGTGCTAGCGCACTGTCTGCGTCGCGGCGCCTCGCTGGCGCCGGTTTTAGCGGGCGCTAGCAAGTCGCTGGTTCTTTCCAAGGCCGGTGCCGCGCCTTGCCGTGCTGGCGCACTGTCTTCGTCGCGGCGTCTCGCTGGCGCCGGTTTTAGCGGGCGCTCGCGAGTAGTCTGCTATTTCTAAAGCCGCTGCCGGTTTTAGCGAGCGCTATAGTTGATTAAAAACGCATGCCGATCAGTTTGTGGACCAGTTCGGACGAGGTGGCTGCCGAGAATTTGCGCATCAGCTTGGCGCGGTGCATTTCGACGGTGCGGGGGCTGAGGTCGATCTGGCGGGCGATGGTTTTGCTGGTTTTGCCTTCCACCAGCAGCGCGGCAATTTCGCGTTCGCGCGGGGTGAGGTCGGCCGTGACGGGGCGGTTTTCGCTGACATCTTCGAAGGTCCAGATGCCGGCGCCCAGCGGCTGGTCGTCGTGCAGGGCGTGGCCGGTGACGTGGCACCAGAACAGCTCGCCGTCCGCGCGGCGCATGATGCGCTCGTCCGCATAGCGCCCCCTGGCATTCATGATGGGCGCAATGCGCAGGCCCATGCGCAGGAATTCGTCCATGGTCGGATACAGCGCCAGGAAGGACAACCCCTGCAGCTGCGCGCGCGTGTAGCCGAACATGGCGGCCAGCGTGTCGTTGGCGTTCTGGATCACCCGGTGTTCCGAGATGCACATGCCGACCGGCGCCTGCATGAAGATGGTTTCGTAGTCGATGGCAATAGGTGAGGTCATGGCGTGATCACGGGGTGTTTAATGCATATCAATGGTCGGTTGCGCTGCATCCGCGGTAGTTCTACGGTATTGTGTTTTTATTTAGGCTATCCTATCCTCAGACTCTTCACATTCAAAAAAGTTTAGTGTGAAGTCAACGAATGAGCGAACGAAGTTAACAAGGGACACTATGAATAAAATCTATCCCGATGCTGCCAGTGCGCTGGATGGCGTCGTGCAAGACGGTCAAACGATCGCCGTGGGCGGTTTCGGCCTGTGCGGCATCCCCGAAGCCCTGATCGGCGCGCTGCGCGATGCCGGCGTCAAGGGCCTGACCGCCATTTCCAACAACGCCGGCGTCGATGGCTTCGGCCTCGGCCAGCTGCTGGAAACCCGGCAGATCAAGAAAATGATCGCTTCCTACGTGGGCGAAAACAAGGAATTCGCGCGCCAGTACCTGGCCGGCGAACTGGAACTCGAATTCACGCCGCAAGGCACGCTGGCCGAAAAGCTGCGCGCGGGCGGCGCCGGCATTCCGGCCTTTTTTACCAAGACCGGCGTCGGCACCATCGTCGCGGAAGGCAAGGAAATCCGTGAATTCGACGGCGAACAGTACGTGATGGAACGCAGCCTGGTGGCCGACGTGGCGCTGGTCAAGGCGTGGAAGGCCGACAAGGCCGGCAACCTGGTGTTCCGCAAAACCGCGCGCAACTTCAACCCGAATGCCGCCATGGCCGGCAAGGTCACCATCGTCGAAGTCGAGCAACTGGTCGAGATCGGCGAGATCGATCCCGACGCCGTGCACCTGCCCAGCATTTTCGTGCACCGCATTGTGGTCAACGCCACCCCCGAAAAACGCATCGAGCAGCGCACGGTACGCGCCCCCCAGGAATAACGGAGAACACTATGGCATGGACTCGTGATGAAATGGCCGCGCGCGCGGCCAAGGAACTGCAAGATGGTTATTACGTCAATCTCGGCATCGGTCTGCCCACGCTGGTGGCCAACTATGTTCCGGCTGGCATGGAAGTATTCCTGCAGTCGGAAAACGGTTTGCTCGGCATCGGTCCGTTTCCGACCGACGATGAAGTCGATGCCGACCTGATCAACGCCGGCAAGCAGACCGTGACCGCCTTGCCGGGCGCCGCCTACTTCAGCTCGGCGGACTCGTTCGGCATGATCCGGGGCGGCAAGATCAACCTCGCCATCCTGGGCGCCATGCAGGTGTCCGAGCATGGCGATCTGGCCAACTGGATGATCCCCGGCAAAATGGTCAAGGGCATGGGCGGCGCCATGGACCTGGTGGCCGGCGTCAAGCGCGTGGTCGTGCTGATGGAGCACGTGGCCACCGCCAAGGACGGCACCACCTCGCACAAGCTGCTGAAAAAATGCGATCTGCCGCTGACCGGCGTGGGCGTGGTGGACCTGATCGTTACCGACCTGGGCGTGATGGAAGTGGGCGAGACCGGCCTCAAGGTGATCGAACTGGCGCCCGGCGTAACGCGCGAGCAGATCATCGCTGCCACCGGCGTGGAGCTGGACCTCACGGCGCTCTGAGCCCGACGCACGACAACGGAAAGCCGCGATGCGATACGCCTCGCGGTTTTTTTTCGTCCGCGCGGCAAGCAGAATCGCGTACGTGGCCGGTCGGCAATAAAAAAAGCCCCGCACATCGCTGTGCGGGACTTTTTCTTAAAGCAAGGCGATCAGTGCGCTGCTGCCGGCACCGCGGCTGGCGCCAGGTCGTCTTTTACCAGCGTCGAGCCCGGGTTGTTCAGCTCGGCATGCAGGGTGTTCATGTCCAGCTCTTTTTCCCATTTCGACACCACGACCGCTGCCACGCCGTTGCCGACGAAGTTGGTCAGGGCACGGCATTCGCTCATGAAGCGGTCGATGCCGAGGATCAGCGCCATGCCGGCTACCGGGATGGTCGGCACCACGGCCAGCGTGGCCGCCAGCGTGATAAAGCCGGCGCCGGTGATGCCGGACGCGCCCTTCGAGGTCAGCATGGCCACGCCGAGGATGGTCAGTTCCTGCCACAGCGTCAGTTCGGTGTTGGTTGCCTGGGCAACGAACAGGGCCGCCATCGTCATGTAGATGTTGGTGCCGTCGAGGTTGAACGAGTAGCCGGTCGGTACCACCAGGCCGACCACGGGCTTGGAGCAGCCCATGCGCTCGAGCTTGGTCATCAGCGACGGCAGGGCGCTTTCCGACGAGCTGGTGCCCAGCACGATCAGCAATTCTTCCTTGATGTAGCGGATGAACTTGAAGATCGAGAAGCCGGTGTAGCGGGCGATGATGCCCAGCACCACGAACACGAACAGGCCGCAGGTCAGGTAGAACGAGCCCATCAGTTTAGCCAGCGGGATCAGCGAGGCCAGACCGTATTTGCCGATGGTGAAGGCCATCGCGCCGAACGCGCCGATCGGGGCGACCTTCATGATGATGTTGACCATGCCGAAGATGACATGCGACAGCTCGTCGATCAGCTTGGTAACCGGACGGCCGCGCTCACCGAGCAGCGACAGGGCGAAACCGAACAGGATGGCGATCAGCAGCACTTGCAGGATATCGCCCTTGGCAAACGCATCCACGAAGGTCTTGGGGATGATGTTCATCAGGAAGTCGGTGGTGGTCAGGCCTTCGGCGTGCGTGTACTGCGCGATCGCCTTGGCGTCCAGGTGGGCCGGATCGGCATTGAAGCCGGCGCCCGGCTTGAGCACGTTGGCCACGACCAGGCCGATCGCCAGCGCGAAGGTGGAGACGACTTCGAAGTACAACAGCGCCTTGCCGCCGACGCGACCGATTTTTTTCACGTCCTGCATGCCGGCGATACCGGACACCACGGTACAGAAAATCACGGGCGCGATGATCATCTTGATCAGCTTGATGAAGCCGTCGCCGAGCGGTTTCATGGCAACGGCGTCGGTCGGCAGGTAGATGCCAAGCAGGATGCCGCAGGCAATGGCGAACAGCACCTGGATGTACAGTACCTTATAAAACGGCTTTTTTTTCACGGGGTCTCCTCGCGTTCATTCAATTGAGGAGGTCATCATCCGTGAAAATAACAGTTATCACTATTGTGGAAAACCGCAGGTGTCGCGTCCGTATCACTGCTGGTGATAACCAAGTGCGGCGGCGCTGATAAGGCGGGCGTGCAGCGGCATTATTGCGCCACCCAGCCGCCATCCATATTCCACGCGGCGCCACGCACCTGGCGCGCGGCGTCGCTGGCCAGGAACACGGCCAGTGCGCCGAGCTCTTCCGGTGTGACGAATTCGCCCGATGGCTGTTTGTCCGACAGCAATGCCTTTTTGGCATCGTCGTTGCTGATGCCATCCTTGGCGGCGCGGTCGTCCACCTGTTTCTGGACCAGCGGCGTGAGCACGAAGCCGGGGCAGATGGCGTTGACGGTCACGCCGGTGCCGGCCGTTTCCAGCGCACCGACCTTGGTCAAACCCAGCAGGCCATGCTTGGCCGCCACGTAGGCCGACTTGCCGGCCGAGCCGACCAGGCCGTGGGTGGACGCCAGGTTGATGATGCGGCCCCAGTTTTTCTTGCGCATGCCCGGCAGCGCCAGGCGCGAGGTGTGGAAGGCCGAGCTCAGGTTGATGGCAATGATGGCGTCCCATTTCTCGACCGGGAAATCCTCGATATTGGCGACGAACTGGATGCCGGCGTTGTTGACCAGGATATCGACGCCGCCGAGCTGGTCGTCGGCAAACGCGATCATCGCGGCGATCTCGGCCGGCTTGGACATGTCGGCGTTGTGGTACAGGGCCTGCACGCCGAACTCCTTGGCCAGGTCCGCTTGCAGGCGGTCGATGTCGGCAGCGTCGCCGAAACCGTTGAGGATGACGTTGGCGCCTTCTGCCGCCAGGCTGCGCGCGATGCCCAGGCCGATGCCCGAGGTGGAGCCGGTGACCAGCGCGGTCTTGCCGCGCAAGTTCCCGCTTGAATTGCCGCTTGAAGTGTTGTTCATCATGGTGTCCTCTGTTGGGTTGGAGATGGAAGGCGCGCTGCGCTACACTGCGTTAGGATTTAAGCACATAGCCCGGTAAAATGTCATTAGTGCCAACTTAAAAATTGATCAAGGAAGTCGCATGACCGTCGCCCAACATCACTTTGTCACCTGCATGTCGCCCGCTGGCCTGCACCAGATGTTTTACAAGGAGTGGGGCGATCGCCACAATCCACGCGTGCTCATCTGCGTGCACGGCGTCACCCGCGTCGGCGACGACTTCGACCACCTGGCGCGTGCCCTCAGCGGCGACTACCGCGTGATCTGTCCCGACGTGGTCGGCCGTGGCCGTTCCGGCTGGCTGAAGAATCCGCAGTTCTACGGCATTCCCCAGTATGTGAGCGACATGGTCACCCTGCTGGCGCGCGTCACCGACGGTGAACGGCAAACGGTGGACTGGTTCGGCACCTCGATGGGCGGCCTGATCGGCCTGGGACTGGCTTCGTTGCCGGGCAACCCGATCCGCAAGCTGGTGCTCAACGATATCGGCCCCGTGCTCGAGCCTGCCGCCTTGCAGCGGATCGGCGACTACATCGGCCAGGACCTGCGCTTCAACTCCTTCGACGAAGGTGCGCAGTTCATCCGCGACGTGTCGGCCTCGTTCGGCGCGCACACGGAGCAGGAATGGCACAAGCTTGCCACCGATGTGCTGCGCCAGGATGCGGACGGCAAGTGGGTGCGCCACTACGATATGGGGCTGGCGCTGCCGTTTCGCGCCGTCACGCCGGAATCGGCAAAGGCGGACCAGGCCCTGCTGTGGGCAGCCTACGACGCCGTCCGTTGCCCGACCCTGCTGGTGCGCGGCGCCCAGTCCGACCTGCTCACGCGCGACACGGCGCAGGCCATGACGCAGCGCGGACCGAGAGCGACGCTGGTGGAAATCCCGGACGTCGGCCACGCGCCGACGTTCATCCACGACGAGCAGATCGCGATTGCGCGGCAATTCTTGCTGGGCTAGCCGGCCACTACGCGCGTGCTAACCATTTACTAAGTAATACATACGATAATAATAATTTTAAGGAATGACTATGGAAATCAAACGACTGCACGTCGGCGCCCGCCTGTCCGAGGCGGCGATTCACAACAACACCGTCTATCTGGCCGGCCAGGTGCCCGACGATACCAGCCTCGACATCGCAGGCCAGACCCGCGAAGTGCTCGGCCATATCGACCGCCTGCTGGCCGAGTGCGGCAGCGACAAGACCTGCATCCTCAGCTGCCAGATCTACCTGGCCGACCTGGCCGACTTCGACGGCATGAATCAGGAGTATGACGCCTGGGTGCCGAACGGCCACACGCCGCCGCGCGCCACCGTGCAGGCGAAGCTGGCCAATCCCGATTGGCGCATCGAAATCGTCGTCGTTGCCGCCCAGCGCTAGGAGCATCATGGTTTCAACCACCGCGCTGGCGGGCGCCACGTCCGCTCCCACCGATTCCCTGCTGTCCGGCCTGTCACCTGACGACAGCATGCGCATGCAGTCCGCGCTCGATTTTGCCAGTACCGCCTACGCCGACCGCACCACCACCAGCGGCCAGTCCGCTTTGGAGTTTGCTACCGGCGTGGCCGCCACGCTGGCCTATATGCGCAGCGATGTCGAAACCCGCATTGCCGGCCTGGTCTTCGAACTGACCTTGCTCGAGCCGGAGCAGGCGGCCGTCATCGAGCCGCGCTTCGGGCAGGAAGTGGGTGACCTGGTTGCCGGCGTGCGGCAGCTGATCCGGCTGCGCGAACTGACCCAGAACCAGGTCCCGGCGCAACCGGCCGGCGCCGGTCCCGCGCGCGGCCGCAACGCTGCCCAGCAGGCGGTGGCGCAGGTGGAAACGCTGCGCAAGATGCTGCTGGCCATGGCGTCGGACATGCGCGTGGTGCTGGTGCGCCTGGCGTCCTGCGTGACGACCTTGCGCTACTTTGCCGACATCAAGCTGTTCAACGACATGACCTGCGCGTATGGCCGCGAGACGCTGGACCTGTATGCGCCGCTGGCCAACCGGCTCGGGATCTGGCAGCTGAAATGGGAACTGGAAGACCTGTCGTTCCGCTTCATCGAGCCCGACAATTACAAGCGCATTGCCAGGATGCTCGAAGAAAAGCGCATGATGCGCGAAGGCTTCGTCACCAACGCGATCGCGCGCCTGCAGGCGGAGATGGCGGCAGCCGGCATCGAGGCCGAAGTGTTCGGCCGGCCCAAGCACATCTACTCGATCTGGAGCAAGATGAAGGGCAAGGAGCTCGACTTTACCGACCTCTACGATGTGCGCGCATTCCGCGTGATCGTGGCCGACGTCAAGACCTGCTACACGGTGCTGGGCGTGGTCCACAATATCTGGACCCCGATCCCGAAGGAATTCGACGACTATATTTCGCGCCCCAAGCCCAACGGCTACCAGTCGCTGCACACGGTGGTCACGGCCGAAGACGGTCGCCCGCTCGAAGTGCAGATCCGCACCCAGGAAATGCACAGCTTTGCCGAGTATGGCGTCGCCGCGCACTGGCGCTACAAGGAAGGCGGCGCCAACTCGGTGGGCCAGAAGTACGAGGAAAAAATCGCCTGGCTGCGCCAGCTGCTGGCGTGGAAGACCGATGTGGCCGAATCGGTGGTGGGCGAGGAAGAACAGCAGCGCGAGTGGGTGGAAAAACTCAAGTCCGCGGCGCTCGACGACCGCATCTTTGTGCTCACGCCGCAGGCGCGCGTGATCGAGCTGCCGGTCGGCGCCACGCCGATCGACTTTGCCTATTACCTGCACAGCGACGTCGGCCACCGCTGCCGCGGCGCGCGCGTCGATGGCATCATGGTGCCGCTCAACACCCAGCTGAAAAACGGCCAGACCTGCGAGATCATCACTGCCAAGGGTGCGCCGGGCACGGCCGGCCCGTCGCGCGACTGGCTCAGCGACGAGTACACGGTGGCCACCCGCACGCGCTCGAAGATCCGTGCCTGGTTCCATGCCATCGACATGCAGGAAACGCTGTCACACGGCCGCTCGATGGTGGAAAAGACCTTGCAGCGCGAAGGCAAGACGGCGGTCAACCTGGAAGCGCTGGCCAACAAGCTCGGCTTTGCCAAGGTCGATGACCTGTTCCTGTCGGTGGGCAAGGACGAATTCAGCCTGCGCCATATCGAGCACGCGCTGCACGACAGCGGCGAACCGGCCGAGCCGGTCGATGAAGTTTTCCTCGGCAAGAGCCGCGCCTCGAGCACGGAGCAGGGCGCCAAGTCCGGCGTGCTGGTGGTCGGCACCGAAGGCTTGATGACGCAGCTGGCCAAGTGCTGCAAGCCGGCGCCGCCGGACGGCATCGTCGGTTTTGTCACGCGCGGCAAGGGCGTCTCGATCCACCGCGCCACCTGCAAGAACTTTGCCGAAATGCGCGCCAAGGCGCCCGAGCGCGTGATCGTCACCGAATGGGGCCGCGCCGTCACCGACACGGTCTACCCGGTCGACATCTTCGTGCTGGCCAACGACCGCCAGGGCCTGCTGCGCGATATCTCGGAAGTCTTCTCGCGCGAAAAGATCAACGTCATCGGCGTCAACACCCAAAGCACGAAAGGTTACGCGCGCATGACCTTCACCGCCGAAATCGGCGCCACCGCGCAACTGCAAAAGGCCCTGAGCGCCATCACCGAAGTGGCCGGCGTCCAGGAAGCGCGGCGCAGCTGAGCGTTGCCACGCCGGGAGCAATACCTAATGCCCTTAAGCTAAGGTCTTTATCCGTCGTACCCGCGAAGGCGGGTACCCAAGTTCTGCGCATGCGTCGACATGTGAGCCAATTGGGTCCCCGCCTGCGCGGGGACGACGTGTTTATGCTAACAAAATCAAGATTTTTCGCTTAATTTAATGAGACCTGGAAAACCATAGCGATCGGCCCGATATCGTCTTGCGTAGCGCAAGTGGACGGCGGTACGCTGAGCAACGAAGAGGCGATAGCGGGTCGTTCAGTAGGCTTTTCGAGGTCCCTTAACGGCATGAGGGTCAGTGCCGACAGGGCGCTCAATCATTCGGACATTTTCTAACTGTATCGCGCTCGTTCACCCTGGCGATGCCTGCGCGGGCGGAGGCGGCAGCTTGCGCAGCAAGACGGCCAGTTGCCGGCGATCTTGCACCAGCGTCAGCCGGTAGCCATCGTCGCGCAGCAGCCGCAGCAGGCCCGGGCCACTATCGGCATCGGCGTCGAGGAAATGGGCCGCGCCCAGCACCATGAACGGCAGGCGCTGGCCGGCCGTCATCTGCGGCAGTTGCGCCACCCATACCCGGTTGCGGGCGCCGAGCAGATACCGGTCGATGGCGCGCTGGTTCTGGTCGCTGGCGTCATTGGCGAATTTTCCGACTTTGCCGTGTATGTCGTTTGTGTCGTTCGTGTCGTTTTCGCTGTTTCGGTCAATTTTGCCGACTTTGCCGATCGGGTCGGCAAGGTCTGTCCGCTCGAGCGCCTGCGCGATGCGTTTCAGAATCTGCCGATAGTCGGCGTCCATCTGCGCGACCTCGTCCTGCAAATCCTGGCGCTCTACGGCCCCAGCGTCGACCGGCCGGTCCAGCTGATCGCGCGGCGGCGCGTGGCCGGCCTGGCGCAGGCGCTGCTGCATGGCAGCCCGCGCCAGCGCCGTACGTTGCGCTGGCGTCAGCGAACAATAAGCCTTGAAACTGCTGTCCGGCGTGTCCACCGACACCGCGCGGCGCGGCGCGTCCAGCATCAGGCGGGCGGCGTAATGGGTGGTCAGGTCCGACGGCAAGTCGGGCACCGGCTGCGGCTGCCACGGGGGTGCATACCAGCCTGCGGAATTGAAATACGCATCTTCCAGCACCATCTGCACGCGCATGAAGCGGCTGAAGCCGGTGACCGGCGCAGGCGGCGTTTGCACACCCCAGTACGTGGCGGGCAGCAGCTCGGGCAGGGTGGCGTTGAGCGCCGCATCGACCTGCGCTTCGTCCGGCTGTTGGTCGGCGCAGGGCCGGTAGCGCAGCTGCGTATCGGCCTGGACCGGCGATGAACGTTCGCTGAACAGCGCGCTCGAGGCAGCGAACGCCGGCATGATCACGGCCCTGAAATAATGGTCGTACTGGTCGCGCAATCCGGCATGGGTTTCCGGCAGCAGCAACAGCAGCCGTCCGTCACGTTCGGCAGCGATCAGGCGCGGCGGCAAGGGCTGGTCCGGTCGTGGCCGGGCCTGCGCGGCAACCGTGCAGCACAGCATGCTCAATGCGATAGCCTTCGACAGATGCCGCATACAGCCTCCCGGGGATCACAAGTCTTCCATGAATGTGGTTTCATCTTAGCGCTGAACACCGGCATGCATGTATCGAAATGTAATCGTTGCCGGGCGCCGCTGCCGGTCGTTGCAGTCTTATTGGCCGATCAGATCCCGCGCCCGCGCTGCAATCGACTGCGCCAGCAGGTGCACGTGGTAGCCATCGACAAAACCATGGTGCGCCTGCACAGAAAACGGCACCACCATCGTACCGTCGGCCCGGGCGTCGCCGAAACGGCCCCAGGCCAGCGAGGGGATGTCGTAGTCGGCATGGCGGTAGATCGGATGTTCGACCGAGGTCAACTTGAACCACGGCATGCAGGTGATGTGGACATTCTGCTTTTGCTCGAGCGGCGTCATCAACGGGCCCATGTTGGCCAGCTCGGTGCGCGTCTCGGCAATCTGCTTGGCGGCCAGGCTGCGTGCGATGAAGGTGTGCAGATCGTCGCTCATCTCGAACTTGGTGATGTTGAGATCGTTATTCTGGTTGATGACCGTGTACGACGCCGCAAAGTCGTCTAGCTTGAACACTTCGCCGTCGAGCACCCGGTACATGAAATTGTCGATGCCCTTGACGGCGTTGAGCACGCAGAACAGGAAGAAGTGGAACGGCGGCAGGCCGTTGGCCTTGCAGTAGGGGCGGAAATCCGGCACCGGCAACTCGAAGCTGAGGTTGACGAGCGGCTTTTCAAACGACGCAAACAGTTCATAGCGGTCGCGGCGCTTTTCGAAATTGTGCATGGTGTAATTCTGGTGGTGGAAAGAAGCGGTGCGCGATGCGTGGCGCCGGCGCGTTGACGCCTCGGCTCCACGGTAGGTCAGACGTTATTGCCGGACTTGGGTCCGAATGCCGTATCCGACCCCGAAGCGGCGATTTCGGCTTGCAGGGTCACGTGATCGATCGCGTGTTTGTCGAGCAGCATGGCCTTGATCGCCTGCAGTATCTCGGGCCAGCGCTGCAGTTCGACGATTTCGACGTGGCCGATCAGCGCCGGCTGGCCGGGCGACATGTCCCACACGTGCAGATCGTGGACCGAGCACACGCCATCGATGTGTTCGAGGTCGGCGCCCACGGCCAGGTAGTCGATCGGCTCCGGTACGCCGCCCATCAGGAAGTGGTACGACTCGCGCAGCACGCCGATGGTCGACCGCAGGATCAGCAGCGCGACAAAGATCGACAGCAGCGGATCGACCTGCATCCATCCCGTGTAATAGATCACCGCGCCGGAGACCAGCGCTGCCACCGAGCCGAGCAGGTCGCCCATCACGTTGACCAGCGCTGCGCGCGTGTTCATATTGCTGTCGCCGCGCGTCAGCATCCAGGCCAGCAGCAGGTTGATCACGAGGCCGATGCCGGCCACGATGAACACGGTCGAACCGTGGACCTGTTCCGGGTGGCTGAAGCGCTGCGCCGCTTCGACCATGATCCATGCGACCAGGACCAGCAGCACCAGGCTGTTGACGAAGGCAGCCAGCGCTTCGGCGCGGCCGAAGCCGAACGAGTGGCGCGCCGATGGCGGCCGCTTGGAGATCAGTTGCGCCAGCAGCGCCAGGCCGAGCGCAGCGGCGTCGGTCACCATGTGGCCGGCATCCGAGATCAGCGCCAGCGAATTGGCCATGAAGCCGGTGACCGCTTCCACCACCGCGAAACCGAGCGTCAGCAGCAGCGCCCAGGCCAGCACCTTCTGGCTGCGCTGCACGCTCACGTGCTTGTACTTGGCGTCGTCGCTGCGGTGCTCGTGTAAATGGGCGGACGGTGAGGCGGCGGGAAGTTCAGCGGACATGGGGGCGGGCAGTGATCGATGATGGATGCAGTTTACTGCAAGCGTGGCGCCAACGCGCGCCTGTTGCTGCCGTGGCTGCTGTTGCCGATGCCATCGTGCGTATCGTAAATCTTTCCCTTGAATGCCCCTTGTCATTCTGCTTTTCGCTCTCTATAATGCTGGTCTTCGGGCGGTTAGTTCAGCTGGTTAGAATACTTGGTCGACATCCAAGGGGTCGGGGATTCGAATTCCTCACCGCCCACCAGAATTCGCAGTATCGTGGTATCGAGTCGTAAAGTGCAGTAAAAAAGGGCGGTTAGTTCAGCTGGTTAGAATACTTGGTCGACATCCAAGGGGTCGGGGATTCGAATTCCTCACCGCCCACCAGAATTCAATAAAGGTTGTTCAAGGCGATTGCAGCGAGGCGCGCCACCGCAGTCGTTTTGAACAGCCTGTCAGTAAGAGCGAGAAAGGCATCCCGGTTATGACACCGCGAACTACTACCAAGCTTTGGGAGTGACGCTAGTCGAACGGGATTCTTTTGCTTGAAAAAAGAGAAAACGCGGCTAGTCCGCGTTTTTTTTCGTCCGCATTTTTGTTGTATTGTCCAGTATCCACCATTACCAGCGGCGCTGCGCGCCGAGAGGGAGATCTCCATGCTTTCAGTCCGCCTTCCAGATGGCTCCGCCCGCGAATTCGACGGCCCCGTCACCGTTGCCCAGGTCGCTTCCAGCATCGCCACCAGCCTCGGCAAGGCTGCCCTGGCCGGCAAGGTCGATGGCAAGGTCGTCGATACTTCCCACCTGATCGACAAGAATGTCGACCTGGCCATCATCACCGACAAGGATCCGGAAGGACTGGACGTGATCCGCCATTCGACCGCCCACTTGCTGGCCTACGCCGTCAAGGAGCTGTTCCCCGACGCGCAAGTGACCATCGGTCCCGTGATCGACAACGGTTTTTATTACGATTTTTCGTACAAGCGCCCGTTCACGCCCGACGACCTGGTGGCGATCGAAAAGAAAATGACGGAACTGGCCAAGAAGGACGAGCCGGTGACGCGCAAGGTCCTGCCGCGCGACGAGGCCGTGGCGTACTTCAAGTCGATCGGGGAAGCCTACAAGGCGGAAATCATCGCCTCGATCCCGCCCGACCAGGATGTGTCGCTGTACAGCGAAGGCGGCTTCACCGACTTGTGCCGCGGACCGCACGTGCCGTCCACCGGCAAGCTGAAGGTGTTCAAGCTGATGAAGCTGGCCGGCGCTTACTGGCGCGGCGACAGCAACAATGAAATGCTGCAGCGCGTGTACGGCACCGCCTGGGCCAGGAAGGAAGACCAGGAACAATACCTGTTCCAGCTGGAAGAGGCGGAAAAGCGCGACCACCGCAAGCTCGGCAAGCAGCTCGATTTCTTCCACTTCCAGGACGAGGCGCCGGGCCTGGTGTTCTGGCACCCGAAGGGCTGGACCATCTGGCAGCAGGTCGAGCAGTACATGCGCCACAAGTACCAGGTCAACGGCTACCAGGAAGTGAAGGCGCCGCAGATTCTCGACGCCAGCCTGTGGGGCAAGACCGGCCACTGGGACAACTACCGCGAAAACATGTTCGTCACCGAGTCGGAAAACCGCTCGTATGCATTGAAGCCGATGAATTGCCCCGGCCACGTGCAGATTTTCAACAGCAACATGCGCTCGTACCGCGACCTGCCGCTGCGCTACGGCGAGTTCGGCCAGTGCCACCGCAACGAACCGTCGGGCGCACTGCACGGCATCATGCGCGTGCGCGGTTTCACCCAGGACGATGGCCACATTTTCTGCACGCACGAGCAGATCGAGCCGGAAGTGGTGTCGTTCCATACCCAGGCCATGGAAGTGTATGCCGATTTCCACTTCCATAACATCGAGGTGAAACTGGCGCTGCGTCCCGATAACCGGATCGGCACCGACGCCGTGTGGGATGAGGCGGAAGAGGCGCTGCGTTCGGGCTTGCGTGCCTGCGGCGTGACCTGGACCGAGCTGCCGGGCGAGGGCGCGTTCTATGGCCCGAAGATCGAGTACCACCTGAAGGATTCGCTCGGCCGTCCATGGCAGGTCGGCACCATGCAGGTCGACTTCTTCATGCCGGAGCGCCTCGGCGCCGAATACGTGGCGGCCGACAACACGCGCCAGGTGCCGGTCATGCTGCACCGGGCGATCGTCGGTTCGATGGAGCGCTTTATCGGTATCCTGATCGAAAACTATGCGGGCGCGCTGCCGGCATGGCTGGCGCCGGTGCAGGTCTCGGTGCTCAACATCTCCGATGCGCAGGCCGATTACGTGCAGCAAGTGGCCGAAAAGCTGCGCCGCAGCGGGTTCCGCGTACAGGTGGATTTGCGCAACGAGAAAATAAACTATAAAATACGTGAACATTCCGTCCAAAAACTGCCGTACATCCTCGTGGTGGGCGACAAGGAGCGGGATGCCAACACCGTGGCCGTGCGGGCGCGGGGCAATGTCGATCTGGGCGTCATGTCCATCGATGCCCTGATCGAGCGACTCCAGCAAGACGTCGCCAACAAAGCCTGATCGCATGCGCTTTATCTTCAGATTTTAAAAAGGAATCACCATAGCTACTGACAAGTCGCATCGCATCAATGGCGAAATCACTGCCCCTGAAATGCGTTTAAGCGGGGTCGATAACGAGCCACTCGGTATCGTGACTTTGGCCGAAGCCTTCCGCCTGGCGGAAGAGGCAAACGTCGACCTGGTCGAGATCGCCCCTACGGCGGTCCCGCCGGTATGCCGTTTGATGGACTACGGCAAATTCAAGTACTCGGAGCAAAAGAAGGCTCACGAGGCGAAATTGAAGCAGAAAATCATCTCCGTGAAGGAAGTCAAGTTCCGTCCGGGTACCGATGATGGCGACTACAATATCAAGCTGCGCAACTTGATCAAGTTCCTCGAGGACGGCGACAAGACCAAGATCACGCTGCGTTTCCGCGGCCGTGAAATGGCGCACCAGGATATTGGTTTCCGTATGCTGGAACGCCTGAAAGCCGACCTCGAGCCGCATGGCCAGGTCGAGCAGTTCCCCAAAATGGAAGGCCGCCAGATGATCATGGTGCTGGCCCCTAAAAAGAAGAAGTAAAAGGGATTCTCGATAACCTGCTGCGCGACCCGCTATCGCCTCTCCGTTGCTCAGCGTACGTCCGTACGCCTGCGCTACGCAAGACGATATCGGGCCGCTCGCTACGGTTCTCGAGGCCCGTGCAGCCCCGGCTGCGTGAAGGAAGGGCGCCAGGTTGGCGCCTTTTTTATTTGCTGCACTTCGCCACAAAGTCGGCTATAATCGCCGGCTGTAGTCAATGTAGTGGACTCGCATCCGCTGCACAAACAAGTGAGAGCAGGCATCTAAGCGTGACAGTGGGTCACCACCTGTAATCCTGTTTAATAGGAGCTGTCCGAGAGGGCAGAATATCTATGCCAAAAATGAAAACCAAAAGCTCCGCGAAAAAACGTTTTCGCGTGCGCCCAGGTGGTACCGTTAAATCGGGCATGGCCTTCAAACGCCACATCCTGACCAAGAAGACGACCAAGAACAAGCGTCAACTGCGCGGCACCCGCAACATCGATGCAACGGACGTCCAGCGCGTCTATGCAATGATGCCATCGGCTTAATCTCACACTCAATTTAAGGAGTTACTATGCCTAGAGTAAAACGTGGGGTTACAGCTCGTGCCCGTCATAAAAAAGTACTGAACCTGGCCAAGGGTTACCGCGGTCGTCGCAGCAAGGTGTACCGTATTGCCAAGCAAGCAGTCATGCGCGCTGGCCAGTACGCCTACCGCGACCGTCGTAACAAGAAGCGCGTCTTCCGCCGCCTGTGGATCGCCCGTATCAACGCCGCTTCGCGTGAGCATGGCGTGACGTACAGCGTATTCATGAACGGTCTGAAGAAAGCTGCAATCGAACTGGACCGTAAAGTCCTGGCCGACATGGCAGTGATGGACAAGCCAGCATTCGCTGCGATTGTCAACGTCGTAAAAGCTAAAATCGCTGCGTAAGCACTGATTTGATGATCGTTGCCCGTTACCGGGCAGCGCGAAGAACGGGGCAAAGGTGTGAACCTGTGCCCCGTTTTTGATTGAGGAAAAGAAACGCATGTACTCCCTGGAACAACTCGTTGCCTCAGCAGTGCAGGACTTCACGGTGGCGCAGGACGATGCCGCCGCACTGGAAAACGCCAAAGCCAAATACCTGGGCAAGACCGGCCAGATCACCGAACTGATGAAAGGCCTGGGTAAGCTCGATCCGGAGGCACGCAAGGCGCAGGGCGCCCTGATCAACGCGGCCAAACAGCAGATCGAAGCGGCCCTGACGGCCCGGCGCGAGGCGCTGGCCGACGCCCAGATGCAAGCCCGTTTGAATGCCGAGGCGATCGACGTCTCGCTGCCAGGCCGCGGACGCGCCGGCGGCGGCCTGCACCCGGTGATGCGTACCTGGGAGCGGGTGGAAGCGATCTTCCGCTCGATCGGTTTCGAGGTGGCCGACGGCCCCGAGATCGAAAACGACTGGACCAATTTCACTGCGCTCAACAGCCCGGAAAACCATCCGGCCCGTTCGATGCAGGATACGTTCTATATCGACGGCAACGACAGCGAAGGCAAGCCGCTGCTGCTGCGCACGCATACGAGCCCGATGCAGGTGCGCTACGCGCGCAGCCACACGCCGCCGATCAAGGTAATCGCCCCCGGCCGCACCTACCGGGTGGACAGCGACGCCACCCACTCGCCGATGTTCCATCAGGTCGAAGGCCTGTGGATCGCCGAGAACATCAGCTTCGCCGACCTCAAGGGCGTGTACCTGAACTTCGTCAAGGCCTTCTTCGAGACCGACGACCTGCAGGTGCGCTTCCGTCCGTCGTACTTCCCGTTCACCGAGCCGTCGGCCGAGATCGACATCGCGTTCGGCTCCGGTCCGCTCAAGGGCCGCTGGCTCGAGATTTCCGGTTCCGGCCAGGTCCATCCTTCGGTGGTGCGCAATTTCGGCCTTGATCCGGAAAAATACATCGGCTTCGCCTTCGGCTCCGGCCTCGAGCGCCTGACCATGTTGCGTTACGGCGTAAATGACCTGCGGCTGTTCTACGAAGGCGATCTGCGCTTCCTGAAGCAGTTCAACTAACATCCCAGCGACGGTTGAGCGCGGCACTTGCCGGCGCTCCCGTGGAACTATTCTTAGAAAGCGAGATTATGCAATTCTCCGAAAACTGGCTGCGCACCATGGTCGATCCGAAGATGACTTCGGACGAGCTGGCCCACCTGCTGACGATGTCCGGCCTGGAAGTGGAAGAGGTCGAACCGGTGGCGCCGCCGTTCTCGAACGTGGTCGTCGGCCATGTGCGCGACATGGTCAAGCACCCGGACGCCGACCGCCTCAATGTCTGCCAGGTCGATGTCGGCACCGGCACGCTGCTCACCATCGTCTGCGGCGCGCCCAATGTGCGCCCCGGCCTCAAAGTCGTGTGCGCGATGGCGGGCGCGGTGCTGCCGCCTGGCGCCGACGGCAAGCCGTTCCACATCAAGGTCGGCAAGCTGCGCGGCGTCGAGTCGCAAGGCATGCTGTGCTCGGCCAAGGAACTGAAACTGTCGGAAGAGGGCAGTGGCCTGCTGGAACTGCCCGACGATGCGCCCGTGGGCCGGAACTTCCGCGACTACTACGCGCTCGACGACCTCAAGTTCACCATCAAGCTCACCCCGAACAAGGCGGACTGCCTGTCGGTGCTCGGCGTGGCGCGCGAAGTATCGGCGCTGACGGGTACAGCACTGACGGCGCCGACCTTCAGCGCAGTGCCGGTCACCAGCGACGAAGTGTTGCCGGTGAAGGTTTCGGCGCCGGACCTGTGCGGCCGTTTCGCCGGCCGCGTGATCCGTCACCTGAACGCCCGTGCCGCCACGCCGGACTGGATCAAGCAGCGCCTCGAGCGCAGCGGCCAGCGCTCGGTGTCGGCGCTGGTCGATATTTCCAACTACGTGATGCTGGAGCTGGGCCGTCCCAGCCATGTGTTCGACCTGGACAAGATCCACGGCAGCCTCGACGTGCGCTGGGGCAAGCCGGGCGAGACCCTGAAGCTGCTCAACGGTAACACCGTCGCCCTCAACGAGTGGGTCGGGGTGATCGCCGACGCCCAGCAGATCGAATCGCTGGCCGGCATCATGGGCGGCGATTCCACCGCCGTCTCGCTCGACACCACATCGATTTACCTGGAAGCGGCATTCTGGTGGCCGAGCGCCATCCAGGGCCGTGCCCGCAAGTACAACTTTTCCACCGATGCGGCGCACCGCTTCGAGCGCGGCGTCGATTACGCCACCGTGGTCGAGCACCTCGAGCGCATCACGGCGCTGCTGGTGGAGATCTGCGGTACGCCGGCAACGGCCGTCGGCCCGGTCGACGACCAAGTGGTCAACCTGCCGCAGCGCGCCCCGGTGCAGCTGCGCACGGCACGCGCGCAAAAAGTGATCGGCGTGCCGCTCGACGACCAGGTCATTGCCGACATCTTCACCCGCCTGGCGCTGCCGTTCACGCTGGCCGACGGCGTGTTCTCGGTGACGGCGCCCAGCTACCGCTTTGACATCGAGATCGAGGAAGACTTGATCGAGGAAGTGGCGCGCGTGTACGGCTTCGAGAACATCCCGGCCGTGGCGCCGGTGGCTGCCAACACCATGGTGATCGCGCCGGAAGATACGCGCTCGCTGTTCGCGGTGCGCCACCAGCTGGCCGCCCTCGGTTTCCAGGAAGTGGTCAACATGAGCTTTGTGGAAGCGGCCTGGGAGCAGGACTTCGGCGGCAACGACCAGCCGATCAAGCTGCAGAATCCGATCGCCAGCCAGATGAGCGTGATGCGCTCGACCCTGGTCGGCAGCCTGGTGGCCAATGTGCGCTACAACCTGAACCGCAAAACCAATCGCGTGCGCGTGTTCGAAGTGGGCGCCGTGTACCAGCGCGACGACAGCGTGGCCGACGGTCCGCTGACGGTGGCCGGCTATCGCCAGCCCAAGCGCGTGGCGGCGATGGCCTACGGCGGCGTGGCGGACGAGCAGTGGGGCCAGGACAGCCGCGCGGTCGATTTCTTCGACCTCAAGGCCGACCTCGAGCACCTGTTCGCGCCGCACGTGCTGCGGTTCGAAAAAGCCGCACACCCGGCGCTGCATCCGGGCCGCTCTGCCCAGGTGCTGCTGAACGGCGAGGTCATCGGCTTCATCGGCGAACTGCACCCGCGCTGGCTGCAGAAGTACGAACTGCCGAATGCGCCGGTCGTGTTCGAGGTGGACGCCGATGCGCTGCAGCGGCGCCCGGTACCCGTGTATGCCGAGATTTCCAAGTTCCCGGGCGCCACGCGCGACCTGGCGGTGGTGGTCAAGCAGCACGTGGCGGCGCAGGAAGTGCTCGATGCTTTCCATGCCGCGGTGAAAGCAAGTCCGCAAGGGAACTTGGTGCAAGCCATTGTTTTATTTGATGAATATCGCGGCAAGGGACTGGAGGCGGACGAGAAATCGCTTGCTTTCCGCTTTAGCTTACAAGATACTCAAAACACCTTGCAGGACGATGTCGTCGAAGCCATCATGGCTGCCGCAGGCAGTGCCGCACAGCAGAAGAACGGCGCGCGGCTGCGGGCGTGATAGCATAGCGGGCCTGCATCAGGCAGCACCCATTTCTTTTTATCATCCGGGCGTCCGGCCACTTGGCCGGGCGCATGCGTTTTTGAAGGCAGGGCAGGAAAATTAATAATCACGACGTTGATTCCGCCGTACTCCAGTCAGCATTGGCTGCCGATTTGCACCGGGCCATGCAGGTGGCCAAGGTACGCCAGGATGCAGAAAAAGATCTGCCCACGCTCACCAAGGCAGAACTGGCCGAACTCCTGTTCGAGCAGGTGGGCCTGAACAAGCGCGAGGCCAAGGACATGGTGGAAACCTTCTTTGACGAAATCCGTAACGCGCTCGAGCGCGGCGAGGCCGTCAAGCTGTCCGGCTTCGGCAACTTCCAGCTGCGCGACAAGCCGCAGCGCCCGGGCCGCAATCCCAAGACCGGTGAAGAAATTCCGATCACGGCGCGCCGCGTCGTGACCTTCCATGCCAGCCAAAAACTCAAGGGCATGGTCGAAGAGAGCAATCCGATGGCGCGCGCCGCCTGACCGGAGCCGAGTGTAGATGAACGATCGTCCCGCCAAGTCCGAGCTGGTGGCTCTGCCACCGATCCCCGCCAAGCGCTACTTCACCATTGGCGAAGTGGGCGAGCTGTGTGGCGTGAAACCGCACGTGCTGCGTTATTGGGAGCAGGAATTCACCCAGCTCAAACCTGTCAAGCGGCGCGGTAACCGCCGCTATTACCAGCACCACGAAGTGCTGCTGATACGCCGTATCCGCGAACTGTTGTACGAACAAGGTTTCACCATCAGCGGCGCACGCAACAAACTCGACCGCCGGGCCTCCGGCGAGATGGCGGAGGAGCTTGATGCACAGGCAGCGGGCGGCGACAGCGCTGCGGTCGAGGCGCCGGCGCCGGCGCCGCTGGACCGTGAATTGATACGCGGCGAGTTGCTCGGTATTCTGGCGCTGCTCAGGCAAGGCTAGTCGCCTCTGCCTGGTGCGCACCGCTGGCGAACGATGCGTCAACAGTGCGATTGCTGATATACTTTCAATATTATTCAATAAGTCAGCGACTGCTGAAATACGGTGGCGTGAAGTCTGGCCCGGTCCCCGAGGGCGCTGAGCCGGACACGACGAGAGGAAACAATGATACGCGTTGCCATTTGTGACGACCATCAAATAGTAAGAGCAGGCTTCAAACAGATTTTTTCGTCTTCGGACGATTTCGACGTGGTGGCAGAAGCTGGCACCGGGCGTGAAGCGCTCGATATCGCGCGGCGCGAAATCTGCGATGTGCTGTTGCTCGATATCGCCATGCCCGATCAGAGCGGCATCGATACCCTGCGCACCATCCGTCAGGGCCAGCCCGACCTGCCGGTGCTGATCCTGTCCGGTTACCCGGCGCAGCAATACGCGCTGAATCTGTTCAAAATGGGCGCCAATGGCTACCTGAACAAGGAATGCGAGGCGGATGAGCTGATGACCGCCGTGCGTACCGTGTACCAGGGCCGGCGTTATGTCAGCTCCACCGTCGGCGAACTGCTGGCACAGAGCTTCGACCGCGATCCCAACACGGCGCTGCATACCGAGCTGTCGGACCGCGAGTTCCAGGTCTTTCTGCGGCTGGCGCGCGGTGCCACCGTGTCGGACATCGGCGTGGCGCTGTCGCTCAGCATCAAGACCGTCAGCACCTATCGCACCCGCATCATGGAAAAAATGGGCATGCAGTCGAACAGCGACCTGACCTATTACGCCATGAAAAATAATCTGCTCGATTAATCCCGCCTGAGGTGATGCCACGAAGAGAAATCTTCGTGGTGTTCACGAAAGACAATCTTTTCTTTCTGCACTGTTGCGGTGCGCATTTATCTTACTTCCCGTCTATAATTGACCGGCTTGGGCGTGTCGTCGCCTTACTGATAGAAGGAAGAGGATGTATTTCACCGTCGATTCAGCGCCGCATCGCCGCTTGCCGCTGTACAAGACCGTCCTGTGTGTCACCTGCGCACTGTTGTTGATCGTCAACGGCTTCAGCCTGTTCCACAACCTGCAGGCGCTGCGCGGCGCCCAGCTGCTGATCGGCCAGACCGCCCGCGTCGCCGACCGCCTCCAATACCTGAATGTGCTGGTGCTCGATGCGGAGAGCAGCATGCGCGGCTATTTCCTGTCCGGCCACGATGCCTATCTTGGCCCCACGCGTACCGCGCTGGCCGAAAGCGAGGCCGAATTTCGCGAGCTGGAAAAGCTGCTGGCCGATAATCCCAACCAGCTGAAAAACCTGGCCCAGCTGAAAAACCTGGTGCGCCGGCGCCTGACCATCATGTCGCAGTCGCTCGACGTGTACCGCGAAGGCGGGCTGAACGAGATCGTCAAGATCGCGCGCGTCAGCGACGGCCGCGCCAGCATGGATGAAATCCGCCTGCAGGTGGTGATCATGGAGCAGGAACAGAACGAAACGCTGAAGGCGCGCAGCGCCATGTTTTACGAGGAATACCAGAAGGCCGTGTTGCTGGGCATGGGCATCAACGCGGTTGCCATCGTGGTGCTGATCATGTTCTACCAGCTGGTGGGCCGCAGCTTTGCCAACCGTGCCGAGGCAGAGCACGCACTGAAACTGGCCAACGAAAGCCTGGAGTCGCAGGTCGAGCAGCGCACCGAACAGCTGTCGGTGCTGTCGCGCCACCTGATCAGCATCAGCGAGGAAGAAAAGGTGCGGTTGTCGCGCGAGCTGCACGACGAGATCGGCGGGCATCTGACGTCGATCAACATGGACATCGCGGCAGTGGCCATGCAGCTGCAAAAATCCGATCCCGAACTGGCTGCCCAGCTCAAGCGGGCGCGCGGCTCGCTGGTGGAAGTGGTGGAAATGAAGCGGCGCATCGTCGAGAACTTGCGCCCCAGTTTGCTCGACAACCTCGGGCTGTGCGCAGCAATCGAGAGCTATTGCCAGGAATTTAGCCGGATGGCGTCGGTACGCTGCGACTGCGACGTGGACGACGAGATCGAGCTGCTCACGCGCGAATCGGGCGACCTGTCGATCGCGCTGTTCCGCATCGTGCAAGAGTCACTCAACAACATCCGCAAGTACGCCAAGGCCAGCCGCGTGTCGGTCATGCTGCACCGTAATCCCGATGGCCTGATGCTGCGCATTATCGACGATGGCGTCGGTATTTCTGCCGCCAACATCGCCAAGCCCATGTCGCACGGCTTGCTGGGCATGCGCGAACGCGCCTTGCTGCTTGGTGGCACCCTGAACATCCGCCGTGGCCGCAACGATTGCGGTACCTGCATCGAGGTGGCGATTCCCGTGCGTAATAATGTGGCGCCACAAGAAGAAAGACGGGCTGCGCCCGTCTTCGAGATGGTGGATCGCCGGGCGGCGCCGGCCGCCTGAACCTTATTGCAGCAGTAACGCCGTCAACAAGATGGCTGCGGCGTGTACCGTTGTGCCGGCGCGCCAGGCTGGCGGTCAGCAGCGGCCGACATCGACCAGCAGGCGGTCGTATTCGGTCTTGGCAACCTTGTAGCACTCGCCGGCATAGGCTTCCAGCGCCGCGCGGTCGAGCACGGTGACATTGCCGCGACGGTAGGTGATCAATCCTTCATCCTGCAACTTGCCGGCTGCAGCGGTGATGCTTTCGCGGCGCACGCCGAGCATGGTCGAAATCATCTCCTGTGTGACCTTCAGCGAATTGCCTGGCGAACGGTCCAGGCGGTCGAGCAGCCAGCGGCACAGCTTCTGCTCGATCGAACTGTGGCGTCCGCCCACGGCGTTTTGCGCCATCTGCGCGAACAGGGCCGTGTTGTAGCGCATCAGCAGGGCGGGCAGGGCGCCGCCCTGGCTGAATGCCTGGCGCAGGTGCTGGGTTTTCATGCGGTAACCGTAGCCGGCAGACTGGGTCACGGCGCTGCACATGGCGCGCTCGCCTTCGAACAGCGACACGCCGATCACGCCCTCGTGACCGACCACCGCGATCTCGGTGGTGGCGCCGTCTTCCATCACGTACAGCAGCGAGACGATGGCGGTGGTCGGGAAATACACGTAGTCCATGGCGCCGCCGAACGTGAACAGGTCCTTACCGAATGGCATGGTCACCAGTTCCAGGTGTTCGAACAGCGACTCGAGCACGTCGCGCGGCAGGGCAGCGAGCAATTCGTTTTGCTGGGCGCCGCTGTAGCTGATCACCGGCCGCGCCGCAGCCTTGGCAGGATCGGTGCCCGCCGGAAGGCGGCGCGGTACCGGTGCAATGGTGGCGTTGTTGTGGACGTTGATCATATTTTTCCTCGCTTTGTGTGAAACAATTTCTGACTGCTTACTGATGTATTCGGTGTTGCAAACCCTGCTTTTGCAGCGTTGTGTGAGCTACCTCACGTACAGCTGACACTTTATGGCCAATGTTAATTCCCGAACATAAGACCAGGCGGCGCCCCGTTGTAGGCGAGGACTACGAAGGTTTGTAGTCCTGGTCCTACGAGGACTTTTTGGTTTCAGCGCATAATGCACATATCCAACAAATACGGCGCACCCGATGCAGATACTGGTAGCGGAAGACGACAGCGTGATCGCCGACGGCTTGTGCCGGGTACTGACCGCACAGGGGATGACGGTGCAGGTGGTCGATAACGGCGCGACCGCCGACCTGCTGCTGCAGCGCGCTGACACGCCCGAGGTGGTGGTGCTCGACATCGGCCTGCCGGGCCTCGACGGCTTCGAGGTCGTGCGGCGCCTGCGGGCACGGGGCGGGCGGGTGCCGGTGCTGCTGCTCACCGCGCGCGATGCGGTGGCGGACCGCGTGCGCGGCCTGGAGACGGGCGCCGACGATTACCTGGTCAAACCGTTTGCCAGCGCAGAACTGGTGGCGCGGGTACGGGCACTGGCGCGGCGCCATGGCGCACCGCCGGCGCTGCTGGCAATGGGCGATCTCACGCTCGACTGCGCCACCCGGCGCGCGCGCGTGCGCGACCGCGTGATCGAGCTCTCGGTGCGCGAGTGGACCGTGCTCGAATACCTGTTGCAACATGGGGCGCGGGTCGTGTCCAAGCAGCAGATCATCGACGCGATCCTGCCATGGGGCGACGACCTGACCTTGAATGCCGTGGAGGTGTACGTGTCGCGCCTGCGGCTGAAGATCGCCGACGCCGGCGTGGCCATCCGCACGATTCGCGGTTTCGGCTACATGCTGGAACCGGTCGCGCACGACGCGCCATGACCAGCATCCGGCTGCGGCTGCTCAAGTGGCTGATCGCGCCTGTCCTGCTGATCAATGTGGTCGGTGGCGTGCTCGCCTACAAGATGGCGGTGTTGTCTGCCCAAACTGCTACCACTGCCCCTGCCACCACTGGGACTACCGCCGCAGCTGGCGCGCCGGCCGGCGCCGATCGTAAGCATGCGCAGCTGCAAACGGCGCTGCTGCGCGCGCTGTTGATGATGGAAGGCGTATTTGCCATTGCCAGCATCGGCCTGGTCTGGTTCTCGGTCAGCAACGGCCTGCGACCGCTGAGCCGCCTGCGCGCCGACCTGGGCGCGCGCGAAGCCGATGACCTGGCGCCGCTCGACCCCGCGCGCGTGCCGTACGAGCTTGTGCCGGTGGTGTCCGCCATGAACGGGCTGCTGGAAAAAGTGGGCGAGGGCGCCCGAGCGCGCCAGGACTTCCTGGCCAACGTGGCGCACCAGCTGCGCACGCCGCTGGCCGGCCTGAAAACCCAGCTTGAATGGCTCGATGCCCGCCACGCCGAACCTGAAACGGCCCAATCGCTGCGCCTGATGCAGGCCGCCACCGAGCGCATGATCCGCCAGACCAACCAGTTGCTGTCGCTGGCACGCGCCGAGCCGCACCACTTCGAAAAGGCCCGGCTCGAGCCCCTGGCGCTGGACGCGCTGGTCGGCGAGGCGATCCAGCCCTTCGTCGAACAGGCCGCCCGCAAAGGCATCGACCTCGGCTTCGAACTGCAGCCGGCCTTGGTGAGCGGCGACCGCTTCCTGCTGCGCGACCTGATCGATAACCTGATCGACAACGCGCTGCGCTACACGCCGGCCGGCGGCACGGTGACCGTGCGTTGCGGCCCGGCCGGCGAGGGCGCGCTGCTGGAAGTCGAAGACAACGGTCCCGGCATCCCGGCAGCGCGACGCGCGGATATTTTCAGCCGCTACGTTCGGCTCGACGATAAATCCCACGGCAGCGGCCTGGGCCTGGCAATCGTGCGCGACATCGCCACCGTGCACGGGGCGGGGCTGACGGTGGGGCATGGGGCGCAAGGGCGGGGGGCGCTGTTTGCGGTGCGCTTCGCAGGAGGCACCTGATTTGGCGCCGGTCGAGCTGACGGCCTGGCAATCAGGTCACACAGACGAAGGCTTCGATATCGGTACCGTTTTCCAGGAGCGAAACATCATACCGGTCATCGGGTGCCCATCGGGCCGCGCAATACGCTTGACCTCCTGGGCCCGCGCAGTGACCTGCGCCATGGCGCAGGCCACGCTGCTGTTCCGCCACTACAGCCGGCCACAGTGTCAGCAGCATTGTCAGCAATCCGTCAGCATTCCCTCAGGGAAATGCAAGCATTCTGCGGTACACTGTTTCCTGTAATCATGCCTTGGGAGACAGCCATGAAGCATCACCAGCCACGCGGCTTTACCCTGATCGAATTGATGGTCAGCGTCGCCATCATCGGCATCCTGCTGGCCGTGGCGATTCCGCTGTACACCGATTACGTGACCCGCAGCCGGCTCAGCGAGGCCTTCTCGGCGCTGGGCGGGGCGCAGCCGGCGGCCGAGCAGTTCTGGTCGAACAACCGCACTTACGACGGCTTCGCGGCCGCCACCGGCTTTCCCGCCAATACCGCCAATTTCACCTACGCGCTCGCCAACGCCAGCGCTTCCGGCTACACGCTGACCGCCACCGGCGTCGGCAAGACTGCCGGCTTCGTCTATACCGTTGACCAGAACGGCACCCGCGCCACCACTGCCAGTCCGCCGGGGTGGGGCACCAGTGCCTCGTGCTGGGTCGATCACAAGGGCGGCACGTGTTCCAACTGAGCGTCGCCCCCGGCGTGCAGCATGGCTTGACGATGATCGAGCTGCTGGTGACGGTATCGATCATCGGCATCATGCTGGCCGTGGGCATACCGAGCGCCAGCCACTGGCTGCTGGCCAACCGCGCGCGTGCCGCCAGCGAGTTCTATGCCGACGGCTTCAGCCTGGCGCGGCGGCAGGCCATTGCCCATAACAGCCACAGCCGCATCACGCTGACGCCGAACGTGACGACCGGCCAGATGGACTGGCAGGTCGATATCTGCTTCCCGACGCCCGATGCGCGCTGTACCGATGCCGAAGGCGCCTGGTCCACCACGACCGCGGCCTCTGCTGCCGATCCGCTCGGTGCGGCCGGCTGGAAATCGGTGTTCCGCGCCGCCGATACCTTGCCGCCGAGCGAGGTGCTGGCGCCGGCCATCCTGCCCGACGGCGCCAGCGGCGTGTACTACACGGCGCTGGGCTGGGTCGATCCGGTGGTGGGCAACCGGCTGGTCAGCCTGCGCCTGCTCCCGGCCAGCGCCTATGCGGCCGATGTGCCGCCGGTGGCGCTGGTGGTCACGCTGGCGGGCATGCCGACCAAGTGCAATCCCGTCGTGGCCAGTACCGACAGCCGGGGCTGTCCGCCATGAACGCCGCACGCCCCAGCCTGCCTCGATTCAGGGGCGTGGTCGCGCCGGTGCGCGCTGCCGGACCCGCAGCGACCGCAAGACGTGGCCGGCGCCAGTCCGGCATCGCGCTGCTCGAAGCGCTGATCGCCATCGTCATCCTCGGCATCGGACTGCTCGGAATGATCGGTCTGCAGGCGCGCGCCTACGCGGCACTGTCGGACGCCAGCATGCGCGCCGAGGCCACCATGGCCGCTGAAAAGCTGCTGGGCGTGATGAATACTGACATCGCCAACCTGGCCAGCTACAACCTGGCCGAAGGGGCGGCGCCGAACGCCTTGCTGGCGCCGTGGGCGCAGGAGACGCAGCGCGCGATTCCCGGCGCGCGGCTCTCGGTGCGCGTACAAAATCAGCCGCAGCAGTCGCAGGTCGATATCGGCATCAGCTGGCAGCGCAAGGCCGGCGGCCAGCAGAACCGCCATGTCGTCACCGCCTACATTGCCAACTGACGCCATGCGCCGCGCACGCCATCACCTCCGCCGCCACGGATTTTCCATTGTCGAACTGATGGTCAGCATCGTGATCGGCATGCTGGCGCTGACCTTTGCCACGCGCCTGGTGATCGGCGGCGAAAAGGCCAAGGATGCGGCCGTGGGCGGCTCGGATGCGATGCAGAATGGCATGCTGGCGCTGTACTCGCTCAGCAACGACGCCGGCGACGCCGGCTGGGGCCTGAACGACCCGATGCTGGCCGGCTGCAATACCGAGTTTGCCGACAGCCGCGGTTTTCGGATGGCGGTCGCCCAGCGCGCCGGGCTCGACATCACGCCGCTGGCGCCGGTGGTGATCGAGTCGCGCGGCGCCGATCCGGACCTGGTGACGTTTTACAGCGGCACGTCGCAAACGGGCATCGGTTCGGTCAAGCTGGCGGCCGACTACACGCCGGGCGAAAGCTCGATCGCGGTCGATAGCCGCAGCCCCTACGATTTCAACGCAGGCGACGTGCTGGTGGTGGCGCCGCTGGCGTCCCCGAATGCGCGCTGCACGCTGATGCAGATGTCGGGTACCGGCACCGGCGCCGCCGCCACGCGGCTGACCATTGCCACCGGCGGCCCGTACCGCTTCAATCCGCAGGCCGGGCTGGGCCTGCCGTATGCGCTCAACCTCGCCTACTTGTACAACCTTGGCAGCGCCGACCAGCTGCACTTTCATACCTGGTCGGTGCGCGCCGGCGTGCTGCTGCTGCGCGCCACCGACATGCCCGGTTCGGAAGCGAACGGCGCCTCGGTCAGCGACAACATCGTGTCGATCAAGGCGCAGTACGGCTTCGACAACCGGTCCGTGACCAATTACAACCCGAATACGCCCGGCAACAGCAGCTGGGGCGAAACCACGACCAGCGGCATGCGCATCGGCGTCTGGAGCGCTACCATGATCGACGCCGATGGCGACGGCCTGGTCGGCGGCGCCGGCGACTACCAGCGGGTGGGGGCGGTGCGGCTGGCCGTGGTGGCGCGCAGCAAGAGCAGCCAACGGCCCGGCGCCAACGGCGCATGCACGGCCACCCCCGTGCTGCCTACCGTGTTTGCGCAGGCCGCGCCGGCCGGCGTGGTGGCGGCGCCGGTGCAGGTCAACGTGGCGGTGGCCGGCGACCCGGTGGACTGGAAGTGCTACCGCTACCGCGTGTTCGAGACCATCGTCCCGATCCGCAACGCCCAGTGGCGGCCATGATGCGCCACCGTGCCAGCAGCGCGCGCCAGGGCGGCATCGCACTGCCCGTCATCCTGATCATCCTGACCGTGATGATGGTCAGCGGCATCTACCTGATCAAGTCCAGCACGTCCAGCACGCTGACCACGGCCAACCTGGCCTACGACTCGGCGCTGGCCAAGGCGGCCGACGCCGGCCTGCACGCCGGTTTTGCCTACCTGCGCACGGTGGTCAACAAGGCAGACCTCGACACCAACCAGCCGGCCCAGGGGTACGTCGCCACGCTGACCTCCACCTGGACCGTGAGCACGCCGGCGTTCTGGACCGGCTCCGTCACCATGGCGCCCAACGCGGCCGGGGACCGGGTCGAATACGTGATCCACCGGCTGTGCGTGTTCCCCGGCCCGTACAACGGCAACGACTGCATCAAGACCTCGGCCCGGCCCGACGCACCGACGCCGGTGGCGTTCGGCAGTTCGCTGGCGCTGGGCAGCGCCCGCTATGCCACCCAACCGCAGCTGCACTACCTGGTGACGGCGCGCATCGCCGGCCCGCGCGGCGGCAATGTGGTGACGCAGGCGGTGGTGCTGAAAGGACCCTGACCATGAAACTACACATGATGCACATCTTCCGGTTTTTCCTGCTGCTGGCGCTGGCGCCATGGTCCGCCATGGCCGCGCAAACCCAGATTGCCCAGGTGCCGCTGCTCAACATCACCGGCACCGGCACGGTAAAACCGAACCTGATGCTGTTGTTCGATAATTCCGGCTCGATGGACCAGACCTACACGCCGGACTACGTTGACGACAATATCTGCCGCAGCAGCCTCACGCTCGCTTTCGGCACCATGGCGTGCGCGGTCGGCCATCCGCCGTTCATGAGTCCCGACTTCAACAAGCAGTATTACAACCCGCAGATCCGCTACGCCGTGCCGCTGCGCGCCGACGGCAGCGCCTACCCGGTGCAGAATGCCGCCACCACCAGCAACTGGACGTCGGTCAGCCCGGACGGCTATGGCGTCAGCCGCGCCGACCTGGCCGGCAATCCTGTCAACGGCAATATCAACCTGGTGACCGGCTTTCCCGACCTGCGCTGGTGCGTGGTGGTCAACAATGTGCTGACCTGCCAGACCAACACGTCGAGCTACACCTACCCGGACCTCGTGTACCAGACGCCGTACGCCACCACGTCCGGCCCGTACTATTACACCATCGGCGTCGGCCAGTACTGCGCCGACGACACCTTGCGCAGCTGCGTCTCGACCGCCATCGGCGCCAACGCGCCGCCCGGCTACCCGGTGCCGGTCAAGGTGCGCTGGTGCAGCGACCGCCAGCTCACGCAATGCCAGGGCAAACGCGTGGGCAATTTCATCTATCCCGCCTATTCGCAGCCGACCGGCGCGCTGGCCGCCTACGGCACCATCTCGATCGGCGCCTCGTCCACCGCCACCGCGCTCGGCATCCGCGCCGTGACGCTGACCGATGCGCAGGGTAACAGCAGCGCCCTGATCGGCAATACCGTCAGCGCACCGGCCGGCACCAATACCGCGTTCAAGCAGCAGACCATGGCCAGTGCGCTGGCCGCAGCCATCATCGCCACGCCCAACGCGTCGGGGCGCCAGATGTATGCCTGTGTGAAGACGCCCACCGGGCAGTCCACCGTGCCGCCGTGCAGCCAGTTCGGCATCACCATCGGCGCCGACAACGTGGTGGCGGTGGTGCCGCTGCTGTGCGTGGGCACGACCAAAAGCCTGAGCAGCTGCGTGCCGGTCAACGATCTCAGTCGCCAGGGCTGGGGACTGACGGTCGATACCACGCAGGTGCAGGTGAGCGCCGCCACGCCGGCGCGTTCGGTGATCACGTTTGCCGGCAATAATACGTCGACGGTACTCAACGCCGTGGTGCGCAACCTGGCGTTCGGTTCGACCACGCTGATCGGCAACAGCGCCTTTTCCAGTCCCGCCTACCTCGACCTGGGGCGCAACCGCAATGCCGCCTACGTGGCCAACGCCATCGCCACCCGGATCGGCACCGGCGGCAGTATCCGCGCCTACATCGGCGGCAATGCGCTGTGCCCGAACCTGTCCACGGCCAATGTCTGCCTGCTCGACTACAACGCCACCTCCAACAACGCCGCGATCAGCAATTTCACCATCGACAACCAGGGCGGCTTGAGCTGGGTGCGCGGCGCCACCAGCGGCTATGCGGCGCCCGTCAACGACAGCATCCCCGTCACCACGGCCTCGATCTCGGGCGGCCTTGGCGCTCCCAATCCCTTCGTGCGCGTGAATATTGTCAGCGGCCGTACCTATCCCAAGGCCACCGACCGCAGCGACTGCGCCGGCACCAGCTGCACCTATGCCGAAGAAATGACCAACTTCGCCAACTGGTACGTGTACTACAAGACCCGGCTGCAGATGATGAAGACGTCGCTGGGCATCGCGTTTTCGCCGATCACCAGCAACTACAAGGTCGGCTACGTGAAACTGTCCACGGCCGGCGTGGGCGGCGCCATCGATATGAAGCCGGCCGACTTTACCGGCAGCGCGCGCGAGAACTGGTATGCCATGCTGTACAACACCACGTCCTCGGGCTCGACGCCGATCCGCACCGCGATGGACAACGTTGGCCGCATGTTCGCCAATCTGTCGCCGTATGCGTATGCCAGCGGCGCCGAGGTGGTGCAGTACCCGTGCCAGCAGAATTTCATGATCCTCACCACCGACGGCTACTGGAACGGCAGCAGCACGGCCAATGTGCGCAACAACGACAACGTGGAAAATCCGGCCCGCTTCTGCACCCAGGCGCGTGGCTGCGTCGATCCGCGCGCGCAGACGCAGCCGTCGATTTCGGACGTGGCGCTGCACTGGTATAACGGCGGCTCCAGCACCGGCACCACGTCGCTGCGGCCCGACCTCGAGGACATGACCAGGGCCGGTTCGGTCCCGGCCGGCGCCGGCGAAAACACCCACCTGCACATGAACACCTATACGCTCGGACTGGGCGTGGACGGCGTGATGACGTATGAACCGAATTACGACAAGTCGCCGCGGCCCGGCGGCGATTTCTACAACCTGATCACGGCTGCCGCCAGCGGCTGCCCGTGGAATAACAACGGCCCCTATGTCTGGCCCGATCCGCAGACCAGCCTGTCGGCCAACACGGTGCAGGAGCGGGTGGACGATCTGTGGCATGCGGCCATCAACGGGCATGGCAAGTACTTCAGCGCCCAGGAGCCGCGCGACGTGGTGAGCGGCTTGAGCGAGGCGCTGTCGAATATGCAGATCCGCACCGGCGCGGCGGCGGCTGCCGCCACGTCCACCCCGAACGTGACCCAGTCCGACAACGACATCTTTTCCAGCACCTTCACCACCGTCAAATGGTACGGCGAGCTGCTGGACCAGAAGATCGACATCACCGACGGCACCGCCAACTCGGCGCCGATATGGAGCAGCCACGGCACGCTGGGCGCACAGGTGGCCGCCGCCACCGATGCACGCACCATCGTCATGCTGAACCCGGCCGGCACGGCCGGCAGCGACACCGTGCCGTTCACCTACGCCAACATGAGCGGCGCCGTGGCCGGCTGGTTCAGCAACAAGTGCAGCGCGCTGGCGCAGTGCACCCAGCTGTCCGCCGCCGACAAGGCCATCGTCAACGACGGCACCAATATGGTCAACTGGCTGCGCGGCCAGCAGCAGTATGCCGACGACATCCGCTTGCGCGCCTACGCGGTGACGGTCAACACGCCGGCCGGCGCCACCGGCCCGCTGCCGATCGTGCTCGGCGATATCGCATCCTCGAAACCGGCCTATGTGCGCGCACCGCTGGCGGCCTACCCCGACAGCAGCTACGACAGCTTCAAGGACGCGCGCACCGATCCCGGCAACCCGCTGTACCGGCGCGGCGCCGTCTTCGTGGCCGCCAACGACGGCATGCTGCACGCCTTCGATGGCCCCAGCGGCAACGAGCTGTGGGCGTATGTGCCGCGCATTACCATGAAAAAGCTGCCCGGCCTGGCCAGCAGCACCTACGGCACCAACCACCAGTACACGACCGACGGCTCGCCCGAAGTGGCCGATGTCAAGGTGACCATCGGCGCCGGCAAGCAGTGGCGCACGATCCTGGTGGCGGGCCTCAATGCGGGCGGTCGCGGCTACTACGCGCTCGACATCACCGATACCCATGCGCCGCCCAAGCAGTTGTGGGAGTTCTGCGCCGACGCCAGCGTGTGTGCGCGCAGCGACGCCGACATCGGCCTCACGTTCGGCAATCCGCAATTCGGCACGCTGGCCAACGGCCGCTGGGTGGTGTTCCTGACCTCGGGCTATAACAACGTGCCCGGCATCGACGGCGTGGCGGGCGGCGACGGCAAGGGCTATCTGTATGTACTCGACGCCTACACGGGCGAACTGCTGAACAAGATCGGCACCGGCGCCGGCGACACCACCACGCCCTCGGGCCTGGCCCGCATCACAGCCATCTCCGCCGATCCGTCCGCCGACCCGCGCGCCACCTATGTGTACGGCGGCGACCTGCTGGGCCAGATGTGGCGCTTCGACTTTACCGCCGCCAGCGGCGCGGTGGCGGTCCTCAAGATGGGCGATGGCGGCGCGCTCAAGCCGATCACCACGCGGCCCGATGTCACGCTGTGCGGCGTGCCGACGGCCAGCACCAGCAACGGCGTCACCAGCACCGTGCTGCAGGGCGTGCGCATGGTGTTGTGGGGAACGGGCAGGCTGCTCGATATTCCGGACACGGCCAACACCGACCTGCAAAGCTTGTACGTGGTCAAGGACAGCGGCGCTGCCGTCGACGTGCGCGGCCCGACCATGGTCAAGCAGTCGCTGAGCTTATCGGGCACCGGCACCAACACCAATGTGTACGCGATCACGGACAACGCGGTGGACCTGGCGCAGCGCGACGGCTGGTACCTGGACTTTTCGCTCAATGCCGGCGAGCGCATCAACCTCGATCCGCAAATCGTCAGCGGCGTGGCCAACCTGGTGACCAATATGCCGACCTCGTCGTCATCCTGTTCGGTCGGCGGCTCGAGCAATCTGTACCAGCTCAATGTCTGCAACGGCCACGCGGTACGCAGCTACCCGGCGGGCAGCACGCTGTCGAACGCGTCTGCAGCGGTCGGCTATGTAGTGGTGCGGCTCCCGGACGGCCAGCAAAAGATCATCACCACGCTGGCCGATGGCACCAAGAAAACCGACCGCGGCGTGGAAGAAGTATCGGCCGAGGCGCACCGCGTTGGCTGGCGCCGCGTGCGTGGCGAGTGAGCGGGCATTTTCAAAACCTCGATCGCCGTGGCTTGCTGTCGGCTGACGCAGAATATGACAGCTGTGCTGATTTAATGTGATACAAACGCTGGAAAATTGCGCAGGCAAGGTCGTTTGTTGCGATATAGTTAATGATTGCGGTACACTGGTTGAACTTCGGGTGTCGGCCAGGAGCGGACGCTAGTTCACTTTTCCAGACAGGGGCGTATGTTTTCGACTTTAACGCTGCGCAGCTACTTTGTAATTACACTTGCGCTTTTACTTTCACTTCCACCGCTTTTGCTTATTGCTGGAAAAGCTGGTACGCCCGAGGACTTGCTCGCTGCCAGGGAAGCGGTTGTTCGTTATCAGCTGACAAGTAGTGAGTTTGCACTTGCAGATGGTGTCGATACCTTCTGTGTTGAATTTATTGATACTGCCGCAGAAACCAGATCGGACCCGCCGCAGGAAATGATTCAACGTCTTAACGATGGGCGTCATAAAGTACGAAAGGGGTCCGACTGTGATTACAACCGAGGGTACGGTGTTGTTGTGAAGGGTTCGAATAGCCCTGGGTCACGGCTGTGGGTAGAAGGCGTGACTTGGAAAACCGATACAAGTATGGCTATTACAGGCAGATATTTTCGTGGCGCGGAAAATGGATCGGGCCACGTTTACCAGCTAGAAAAGCGCGGCGGCAAATGGCTAGTCATCGAAGAAAGGTTGACATGGGTTTCATAAGATCACTGCCTTTTGTCGGGGGTGTTCGCTTTGGGGCGGCAGCAACCGGCCAGAAGCGCACCATGTCGTTCCTACGAAAGGAAATTAATGAAACGGTTTATTGCTCTTCTTCTTGGGGCAGCAGTTGGAACGTTGCTATATACCCGCTTTCTTAGCGATGTGCATGAGCTGGATTGGAGTCGTGCTGCGTTCGTCGGCCTGTTTTCAGCGCTCGGTAGCATAATTTTTTCTGCGACGCGTTTAAGGAAAATGCGCGAATAATGCTTCCCAATCCACAATAGGCTACAGCATTCGGCCAAGAGCAGCCGGTCGTATTTTAAGGAGAAAATGGGTGTTTTCAAATCCAAGTTGGCCCAATGACGCAGATGGGGATGTTTTTCGTAGAATGCAGAAAAGTGGGTTTGACTTCGATAAGCCTGTCGATATCGACTTTAATGTAGATTTTGATGCGTGCCCTCCTTCCGCAGAACTGGTGAATACGCTTCGTTCGCAATTCAAAAATGTAAAGATTTATTCGCCCGACTCGAACGATGATGGCTATGTCCAATTCGTTTTAAATGCCGTGCTGACATACGAATTAGTGATGTCTATACAAAAATCCGTCTCTGAAATGGCGGCCCAGTTTGGTGGCGTATGTGAATCATGGGGCGTGTTGCAAGAGGTCTGATAGCGGCCAACAGCAGACGTTTCCATGCGCCGACTAATGGCTCGACATGCAGCCAAAAACGCTTTTGATTATGGCGTAAGCTGTTATCCTGATTACCTTTGCCCAACATCGGGCAACGATCGACATCCGCATAAAACGATCGATGAACTATACAGCTGACAAAAACAAACGAAAATCCATGGGCCGTTGGATTGCTTTTGGCGTGGCGATTGGATGCGCAATCGGCGTCGCAATCGGCAATCTTGCACTTGGCCTCGGGCCGGGGATTGCAAGTGGGGCGGCCATTTACTTCGTCACTTCGACCACGCGGCGTTAAAGCGATAGGCCGAAAATGGTCAGCAACACCATGTCCAATATGGCGGAACTGGTGAAAAAAGCTCCAGCAATCGCAACTCGACTTTTTCAGCGTGCCATCTGACACGGGGCTGAAGGTTCCAGCCGGGGCGCCTGATCAACCCCGGGAAAGTTCACACAGCAGCGAGAACTATCGGTAAAATCGAGGGTTTTGCAGAACCGCCTCAGATCGCGCACACATGTCCAACGATATCGAAAACGTAATACCCGAGAATAACGACGATGGCGCACCGGTTGTCGCCGTTGCCAGCACCAAGACGCCGGCGCTGATCGCGCGCGAGGTGCTGCGTCGCCGCACCTTCGGCATCATCTCCCACCCGGACGCCGGTAAAACCACGCTGACCGAAAAGCTGCTGCTGTTCTCGGGCGCGATCCAGATGGCCGGTACCGTCAAGGCCCGCAAATCGGGCCGCCACGCCACGTCGGACTGGATGGACATCGAGAAGCAGCGCGGCATCTCGGTTGCCTCGTCGGTGATGCAGTTCGAGTTCCGCGATCACGTGGTCAACCTGCTCGATACCCCGGGCCACCAGGACTTCTCGGAAGATACCTATCGCGTGCTGACGGCCGTGGACTCGGCGCTGATGGTGATCGACGCCGCCAAGGGTGTGGAAGCGCAGACCATCAAGCTGCTCGACGTCTGCCGCATGCGCAACACGCCGATCGTCACCTTCATGAACAAGATGGACCGCGAAACCCGCGATCCGCTCGAGCTGCTCGACGAACTGGAATCGGTGCTGAAGATCCAGTGCGCGCCGGTGACCTGGCCTATCGGCATGGGCAAGAACTTCCGCGGTGTGTATCACCTGCTCAACGACACCATCATGCTGTTCAAGGCCGGCGAGGAAAAGGCCGACGGCGCTTTCGAAATCATCGAGGGCATCGACAACCCGCGCCTGCAGCAGATGTTCCCGCTCGAGATGGATCAGCTGCGCATGGAAGTGGAGCTGGTCAAGGGCGCGTCGCATCCGTTCGATCTCGAGGAATTCCTGTCCGGCGTGCAGACGCCGGTGTTCTTCGGCTCTGCCATCAACAACTTCGGCGTGCGCGAAATCCTGTCGGCGCTGGTGGATTGGGCGCCGGCGCCGCGCGAGCGTAACGCCACCGTGCGCGAGGTCGATCCGAAAGAGCAGCCGTTCACCGGTTTCGTGTTCAAGATCCAGGCCAATATGGACCCGGCCCACCGCGACCGCATCGCGTTCCTGCGCGTATGCTCGGGACGTTTCGAGCGCGGCATGAAGGTCAAGCACCTGCGCCTGGGCCGCGAGATCAAGGTGTCGTCGGTGGTGACCTTCATGGCGTCGTCGCGCGAGCAGGTCGAAGAGGCCTATGCCGGCGACATCATCGGTCTGCCCAACCACGGCAACATGCAGATCGGCGACAGCTTTTCCGAGGGCGAGATGCTGACCTTTACCGGCATCCCGTATTTTGCGCCGGACTTCTTCCGCTCGGTGCGCATCCGTAATCCGCTCAAGATCAAGCAGCTGCACAAGGGCTTGCAGCAGCTGGGCGAGGAGGGCGCGGTGCAGGTCTTCAAGCCGGTGCAGGGCGGCGAACTGGTACTGGGTGCGGTCGGGGTGCTGCAGTTCGAGGTGGTGGCGAGTCGCCTGCTCAACGAATACGGCGTCGATGCCGTCTTCGAAGGCACCAGCATCAGCAGCGCGCGCTGGGTGTCGAGCGACGACAAGAAGGCGCTGGCCGACTTCGAGGATGCACTGGGCCACAACGTCGCCTACGACGCCGCCGGCAACCTGGCCTACCTGGCCACGTCGGGCGTCAACCTGCGCCTGACCCAGGAGCGCTGGCCCAAGCTGCAGTTCCATGCCACGCGCGAGCACTCGGCGAAGCTGGTGTAACAAACTCGCTGCAGGCCAGATCGCTGCTCAAAGGGACTTCGAAAAACCGTGGCGAGCGGCCCGTATCGTCTTGCGTAGCGCAAGCGTACGGAAATATGCTGAGCAACGGAAAGGCGATAGCGGGTCGCGCACCAGCTTTTACGAGGTTCCCTTAATCGACCTTCTGATCAATGCGCCGACAGCGCCCGCAGCAGCGCCGGCACCTCGGCGCTGATCTCGCGCGCCAGGTAGCCGTGCGGGCCGTGGCGCAGCGACAGCTGTTCGCCGGCCAGTGCGTGCAGGGCCACGCCCCAGGCGGCGGCCTGCTCCAGCGCGGCGCCGCGCGCGGCCAGACCGGCGATCAGTCCGGCCAGCACGTCGCCCGATCCCGATATCGCCAGTCCCGTATTGCCGCCCGTGTGCGACCAGGTTTCACCGGTCGGCGCCGTGATGACGGTGGTGGCGCCCTTGAGCGCGACCACTGCGTTGAGGCGCTGCGTGGCCGCGTGCGCCGCTGCATGCGGGTCATCCGCAATCGCCTGCTTGTCGGCGCCGCTGAGCCCTGCCAGTTCGCCCGCGTGCGGTGTGAGCAGCACCGGCGTGGCAAAGCGCATGCCGTCGTCGCCGCCGGCCACGCACATGGCGCCGGCGTCCAGGATCACCGGCGTCGTGCCGCAGCACGGCAGCAGCGCCGTCACCAGCGCGGTGCACGCCGCTTGGTCCTGCATGCCGGGCCCGATCAGGATGGCGCAAGCGCGTTCGCAGGCCTGCTGCAGCGACGGCACGATCGCGGCGCCGTCGGCAGCCGGTCCGGCCAGCAGCCCGCCGTCCGGCGTTTCCGCGAGTCCGATCACGCGCGCCTCCGGCAGCGCGACGCCCAGCGCGGCCGACACGCTGGCGGCGGTGGCAATGGTCAGCTTGCCGGCGCCCGCGCGCAGGGCGGCGGTGGCGGCCAGCAGCACGGCGCCCGGCATTTCGGGCGAACCGGCCACGATCAGCACATGGCCGCGCACTTCCTTGTCGGCGTGCGCGCCCGGCATGGGCAGTGGCCAGTCGCGCAGCATGGCGGCCGTGACGTCGCGCAGTGCGCCGGCAGCGCCGCCTGACGAGGTGGCGGCGTTCATGACTTCGGCGCCGCCGGCATGTCCGGCTGGTCGGTGACGGGCGTGCCGGTGGTCTCCAGCGGTGCGACGAAATTGGCCTGCACCAGCGCCAGCTTGCCGCGCTTGCCCAGCGCGGGATCGAAGCGGTACTCGGTGATGCCGCAATTCGGTACGTCGGCCTCGCGGTCGATGGCCAGGATGGTCTCCTCGTCCATCCGTTCCAGCAGATAGCGCAGGCAGTTGACGATCACCTGGTGGCCGACGATCAGCACGCGCTCGCCGCGGTACTCGCGCACGATGGTGTCGAGCGCGCTGCGCAGGCGCAGGATCACGTCGCACCAGCTCTCGCCGCCGGGCGGACGGAAATAGAATTTGCCGACGTGCTGGCGCTGTTCGGCCAGTTCCGGGTACTTGTCGTGAATGCCCAGCGGCGTCAGGCGGTCGAGGATGCCAAATTCCTTTTCGCGCAGGCGTTCGTCCATCACGGCTGCCACCAGGGCGTCGCGGCCGATGCGGTCGATGACGGCCCTGGCAGTGGCCCGTGCCCGCACGTAGGGCGAATACAGCACCACGGTCGGTTGCTGGTCGGCCGGCAGGGCCAGCAGCCAGTCGGCCATTGCGCTGGCCTGGCATTCGCCCAGCGGCGACAGCGGCACGTCCATGTCGCGGTCGGCGATATCGATCAGGAACTGCTGCGCCGCTTCGGCTGCGTCGCGCGCGACATTGCCGGCGCTCTGGCCGTGGCGCACCAGCCAGATGGTCTGCGGCCATTTCTGCGACGGTGTCTCGGTAAAGATGTCGGCGACGTCGTCGTCCGGCTGGTCAGTCAGTATGCCCATCAATGGTCTCCGTCCAGGTCGAGTTCTATCCATACCGGCGCGTGGTCGCTGGGCTTGTCGCGGCCGCGCACGTCACGGTCCACTTCGGCCTGTTTCAGGCGCGGCGCCAGGTCGGGGCTGAGCAGCAAATGGTCGATGCGGATGCCGGCGTCGCGGCCATAGGCGTTGCGGAAGTAATCCCAGAACGTGTAGATCTTTTCGCCCGGGTGCATGGTGCGCAGGGCGTCGGTCCAGCCCTGCGCCAGCAGCCGGTGAAAGGCCTCGCGCGTTTCGGGGCGGAACAGGGCGTCGTCGACCCAGCGCTCGGGCTTGTAGACGTCGAGGTCGGTGGGCATGACGTTGAAATCGCCGGCGATCACGGTCGGCGTGCCTGCCTCCATCAGGCCGGCCGCGTGGCTGATCAGGCGCTCGAACCACTTGAGCTTGTAGTCGAACTTGGGGCCGGGAGCCGGATTGCCATTCGGCAGATACAGCCCACAGATCAGTACACCGTTGACGACTGCCTCGATGTAGCGGCTCTGCTCGTCTTCAGGGTCGCCCGGCAGGCCGCGCCCGACTTCGATCGGTTTCACGCCGCGCGCCAGGATGGCGACGCCATTCCAGCTTTTCTGGCCATGCCAAATCGCTTCGTAGCCGATCTCCTGGATCGCCGCTTCGGGAAATTTTTCCTGCGGCGCCTTGAGCTCCTGCAGGCACACGACATCGGGCTGGGTGTCTTGCAGCCATTGCAGCAGGGCTGGCAGGCGGGCGCCGATGCCGTTGATATTGAAGGAGGCAATGCGCATGGAATTCCTTATGTGGATGATGACTGTTCCTGGAGCACGGTGATCTGGCCGTTCGCTTCGAGGAAAACGTACTTCATTTTATCAAGCGGACAATCGGCTTCGCGCAATGCCTGGTCCACGTCTCCCTTTGCCACGTGCTCGCGCTTCATGGCGTCCTTAAAGATGGTGCCGTCGCGACCCAGCAGCACCGGTTCGCCGTCGACCAGGCGCGCGATCTTCTCGCTGCGCGACGTGCCGATTGCAATCGCCATGTTCAGCACGATCAGGGTGCCGGCCGAGATCAGCGCGCCGGCCACCGAGTCCTCGCCCGCCGACAGCGAATTCGACACCGCTTCCGACAGCAGCATCACGACCAGCAGATCGAACGGCGTGAACTGACCCACCGTGCGCTTGCCGGTGAAGCGCATCATGACCAGCAGGGCGATGTAGATGAGGCCGGCTCGCAGCACCAGCTCCCACCAGGGCAAGTCCAGGTCGAACATGGGATCTCCTCGCAATCGGATGCATTATAGGCATCACTGTGTCGCGCTGAAGGTGGGTTCGCTAACATTGCGCAGGTCGGCGCGACGTTACGCTGCCCTGATGGACGATTTGATCAATTTACTGCAATGGCCTGCGATGGCCGTCACCCTGCTGGCCGCCTGGCTGGTGGGTTCGGAACACCACCGGCGCCGCAAGCTCGGCTTCTGGTGCTTCCTGGCCAGCAATGCGCTGTGGGTGGCCTGGGGCTGGCACGACCAGGCCTGGGCGCTGATCGCGTTGCAACTGTGCCTGGTGGTGACCAATGTGCGCGGGGCTTTCAAGAACGACGATCACGACGGCAAAACCGGCTGACTACCGGGGCCTCCAAACAGCTGCTACGCCACCCGCTATCGCCGCTCGTTTGCTCAGCGTACCTGCGTACGCTTGCGCTACGCAAGATGGTAGCGGGTCGTTCGCTACGGTTTTCGAAGTCTCTTACTTGTTCCGCTCGAGCCACCACGCATCGACGATCGCCCCGACCCAGCAGATGACGATCACGAGCGAGGCCGCATTGGTGCTGGTGTCGTCGCCGCCGGCCGCGCTGATGCGTTCCATGATCAGCGGCACATCGAGCGGCAGGGCGCCGCTCTGGATCTCCGCCACCAGCTGGTCGGCCAGGTTCAGCGTGGTGCGCAACAGCACGCCGATCGCCAGCAGCGTGGGCACGATGAACAGGCAGCCGCGCATGGCGCGCCTGAGCACGAAATGGCCCAGCCCGGGAAACAGCAGCGCGGAAATGAGGACGGCCTTGGTTTTTGCTTTCATGAACTGCGCTCCTGTCTGATGTTCTTGGCGGTGCAGGCCGGGACAAAACTTGCATGGCGATCGCTGCACGGCAGCGCCATCTTACCCGCCGCACGGCGCCAGGCGCGTCCCGCTTGCCTGCTGCGCTGACTGGCCAGCCAGGCAAGGCGCCACGTGCAAGACACCGCGCGAGCGACCGCTAGCGGTGCGCCTGCCTGCGGCGAAAACCTGTAGCTTGACATGGTACGCCCTGCACCTTTACCAGGAATCCAGGAGACCGCCATGATCCGCCTTGCCTTCACCCGCCACACCTTTACCCGCGATACCTGTACCCGCCACACCATCACCGCAGTCCGCCTGGCCAGGTACGGCTGCGTGATGACCACAGCCCTGGTCCTGGCCGCCTGCGGCGGCAGCGATGGCACCGTAGTGGTGGTCAACCCGCCTGCCAATCCCGGTACGCCGACTGCTCCAGCCACGCCCACGATCGTGGCCAGCGGTTTGCGCGCGCCGTGGTCGATCGCATTTTACAAGGGCGTGCCGCTGGTCAGCGAGCGCGATACCGACCGCATCGTCGCCGTGGGCAGCGACGGCACCCTCAGCGAGGTGGCAGTGATCGCCGGTGTCAATGGCACGGGCGAGGGCGGACTGCTCGGCATTGCCGTGCGTGACGATTACCTCTATGTGTATTTCACGGCCGGCACCGAGAACCGCATCGTGCGCTATCCGCTGACAGGCGACGGTACCAATCTGCGCCTGGGCGCGGTGCAGACGATACTGGGCGGCATACCGGCGGCCAGCACCCATAACGGCGGCCGCATCGCCTTCGGCCCCGACGGCATGCTGTACGCCACGGCCGGCGATGCCGCCAACACCGCGCGGGCGCAGGACCTGGCTTCCCTGGGCGGCAAGATCCTGCGCATGACACCGGACGGTGCCGTGCCGCGCGATAATCCGTTCCCCGGCTCGTATATTTACACGCTCGGCCACCGCAACCCGCAAGGCATGGCCTGGGCTGCCGATGGCACCATGTACGCGTCCGAATTCGGCCAGAACACCTGGGACGAATTGAACCGCATCACGCCCGGCGCCAATTATGGCTGGCCAGTGGTGGAGGGCACCGGCACCGATAGTCGCTACACCAACCCGCTGCAGCAATGGCCCACCTCGACAGCCAGCCCCAGCGGCATGGCGATACAGGGCAGTGCGATCTACATCGCCAACCTGCGCGGCGAACGGCTGCGCCAGATCCCGCTGGCGGCCCCATCGACCGCCACCGAACGCTACACCGGCGACTACGGCCGCCTGCGCGACGCCGTCATCACACCTGACGGCAAGCTGTGGATCATGACCAACAACACCGACGGCCGCGGCACGCCACGCACCGGTGACGACCGCATTATCAGTATCCCGCTGTAACAAAAACTTCGGGGGCAGTTCCTCATGCCGCCAAGTTAAGCGAAAAGTGTTAATTTCGTTAGCGTAAAAACGTCGTCCCCGCGCAGGCGGGGACCCAATTGGCTGACATACCGATGTATCTCGCAAAACTTGGGTACCCGCCTACGCGGGTACGACGGCTATGTAGACCCTAACTTAAACAGCAACAGGATTTGACCCCGAAGTAGGTGTGGCTTACTCGTAGTCGCTCATCGGGGCGCAGCCGCAGAACAGGTTGCGGTCGCCGTAGACGTTGTCGGCGCGACCGACCGGTGGCCAGTATTTCTGCTTGCGCAGCGATGGTACCGGGTAGGCAGCGACTTCACGGCTGTATTTGCGTTCCCACTTGTCGGCGGTCAGCACTTCGGCCGTGTGCGGGGCGTGCTTGAGCGGGTTGTCGAGCTTGTCGAATTCGCCGCTTTCGACCTTGGCGATTTCGTGGCGGATGGCGATCATGGCGTCGATGAAGCGGTCCATCTCGGCTTTCGATTCGCTCTCGGTCGGCTCGATCATCAGGGTGCCCGGCACCGGGAAGCTCATGGTCGGCGCGTGGAAGCCGAAGTCCATCAGGCGCTTGGCCACGTCCTCGTTGGTGATGCCGGTCGCATCCTGCAGCGGACGCAGGTCGATGATGCACTCGTGCGCCACCAGGCCGTCGTGGCCCGTGTACAGCACCGGGTAGTGCGGCGCCAGGCGGCGGGCGATGTAGTTGGCGCCCAGGATGGCGTTCTCGGTGGCCGCGGTCAGGCCCTCGGCGCCCATCATGGCGATGTACATCCACGAAATCGGCAGGATGCTGGCCGAGCCGTACGGCGCGGCGCTGACGGCGCCGATGCCGGCGTTGTCGCGGATATAGCCGTTCGAGCGCTGGTTCGGCAGGAACTTGGCCAGGTGCGCACCGACGCCGATCGGGCCGACGCCGGGGCCGCCGCCGCCGTGCGGAATGCAGAAGGTCTTGTGCAGGTTCAGGTGCGAGACGTCGCCGCCGAACGCGCCCGGTGCGGCCACGCCGACCAGGGCATTCATGTTGGCGCCGTCGATGTACACCTGGCCGCCGTGGCTGTGCACGATCTGGCACAGTTCCTGGATGCCTTCCTCGAACACGCCGTGGGTGGACGGGTAGGTGACCATGGCGCAGGCCAGGTTCTTCGAGTGCAGCTCGGCTTTCGCCTTGAGGTCGGCCAGGTCGACGTTACCGTTGGCGTCGCAGGCAGTGACCACCACCTGCATGCCGACCATGCTGGCCGAAGCCGGGTTGGTGCCATGCGCCGACGAGGGAATCAGGCAGATGTTGCGATGGCCCTCATTGCGCGACTGGTGGTAAGCCTGGATCACCAGCAGGCCCGCGTATTCGCCCTGCGAGCCGGCATTGGGCTGCAGTGAGATGGCGGCATAGCCGGTCACGGCGCACAGCATTTCTTCGAGCTGGGCGATCATTTCGCGGTAGCCGACGGTCTGGCTGTCCGGCGCGAACGGGTGGATGTTCGAGAATTCGGGCCAGGTGACCGGGATCATTTCGGACGTCGCGTTCAGCTTCATCGTGCACGAACCGAGCGGGATCATCGTGCGGTCCAGCGCCAGGTCCTTGTCGGCCAGGCTGCGCAGGTAGCGCAGCATCTCGGTTTCGGAGTGGTAGCGGTTGAAGACCGGGTGCGTCAGGTAGGCGCTGGTGCGCGCCAGCCTGGCCGGGAAGGCTTCGGCGATGCCCGCTTCCACGCTGTCGAGATCGGGGCCATGGGCCGGGCCGCCGACCGGGTGCGCAAACACGGTCCACAGCAGGGCGATGTCTTCACGGGTGGTGGTCTCGTCGAGCGAGATGCCGACGTGAGACGCATCGATCACGCGCAGGTTGACGCCGTGCGAGTGGGCCGAGGCATGCAGCTGTTCGGCATTGGCGGTGGCCACCGTCAGCGTGTCGAAATAGGTTTCGTTGGTGACGGTATAGCCGAGCGCCTTGAGGTTGGCGGCGACGATGCCGGTGTAGCGGTGCACGCGCCGGGCGATCTGCTGCAGGCCCTTGGGGCCGTGGTACACGGCGTACATCGAGGCGATCACGGCCAGCAGCACCTGCGCGGTGCAGATGTTGGACGTGGCTTTTTCGCGGCGGATGTGCTGTTCGCGCGTTTGCAACGCCAGGCGATAGGCCTTGTTGCCCTGCGCATCGACGGTGACGCCCACCAGGCGGCCCGACATGCTGCGCTTGAATTCGTCGCGGGTGGACAGGTAGCCGGCGTGCGGGCCGCCGAAGCCCAGCGGCACGCCGAAGCGCTGGCTATTACCGACGACCACGTCCGCGCCCCATTCGCCCGGCGGCGTGAGCAGGGTCAGCGCCAGCAGGTCGGCCGCCACCACCACCATCGCGCCGGCCGCTTTGACCGCTTCCACGCCAGCGCGGTAGTCGCGCACCACGCCATTGACGCCCGGGTATTGCAGCAGCACGCCGAACGCATCGCTGATGCCCGACAGCTCGGCCGGGTGGAACGACTTGATGGTGATGCCGAGCGGCTTGGCGCGCGTTTCCAGCACTTCGCGCGTCTGCGGCAGCACGTCGTCGGCGACATAGAAGGTCGTCGATTTCGACTTGCCCACGCGCTGGATCAGCGTCATCGCTTCGGCAGCAGCCGTGCCTTCGTCGAGCATCGAGGCATTGGCGATGCCCATGCCGGTGAGGTCGGTGATGGTCTGCTGGAAGTTCAGGATCGCTTCCAGGCGGCCCTGCGAAATCTCGGGCTGGTACGGCGTATACGCGGTGTACCAGGCCGGGTTTTCGAAGATGTTACGCAGGATGACGCCCGGCGTGGTGGTGTTGTAGTAGCCCTGGCCGATCAGCGACTTGAGCACCTTGTTTTTTGCGGCGATCTTCTTCAGCCTGGCCAGCGCTTCGCTTTCCGGCAGCGGCGCCGAGTAGGCGCCCAGCGGCAGGGCGGCCTTGTTGCGGATATTGGCCGGAACGATGGCGTCGATCAGGGCGGCGCGGCTGGCATAGCCGAGCGTCGCCAGCATGGCTTGCTGTTCGGCGGCGTCCGGGCCGATGTGGCGCGCGATGAAGGCGTCGCGGGCTTCGAGTTGGGTCAGGCTGGTGCGGGTCATATGAGGTCGGGGAGCTTTAAGGGTGACTGAAGAACACGGAACGGAAAATCCGTCATCCCCGCGCAGGCGGGGATCCAAGGTAGCCGGCATTGCGGCGGAGCGGCAACAACTGGGTTCCCGCGAGCGCGGCGGTCCGCCGCAGCGGAACGCGTGGCTAACGCGCCTGATGAATCAGGAAGCGGTCGCGCTGCCGTAGGCAGCGGCGTCGAGCAGGCCGTCGACGGCAGCAGCGTCGCTCGGCTTGATCTTGAACAGCCAGCTGGCGTAGGCGTCGCTGTTGATCGATTCCGGCGCGTTGACCACGTCGTCGTTGACTGCCACCACTTCGCCGGCCACCGGCGCATAGATGTCGCTGGCCGCCTTGACCGATTCCACCACGGCGGCGTCCTCGCCGGCGCCGTAGGTCGTGCCCACTTTCGGCAGTTCGACGAAGACGATGTCGCCCAGCGCATCCTGCGCGAACTCGGTGATGCCGACGGTGACGGTGCCGTCGGCTTCAGTGCGTACCCATTCGTGGGATTCGGTGTACTTCAGGTCGGCAGGAATGTTCATGTAAAGCTCCAGTGGGTAGGGTGAGGGCTGCTGAAAACGGTACTCGTGGTACTTGAAAATTAAACGGCCAGGATCTTGCCGTTGCGCACGAACGGCAGCTTGACGACCGAGGCGGCCAGCTTTTTGTCGCGGATTTCGACGTGCACGGTGTCGCCGACTTGCACGCCGTTCGGCACGCGCGCCAGCGCGATGGCCTGCTGCATGGTCGGGCTGAAGGTGCCGCTGGTGATCTCGCCGACCGCATCGCTGCCGGCCACGATGACTTTCTGGTGGGCGCGCAGCACGCCGCCTTTTTCGCGCAGGATCAGCCCCACGAACTGGCTGTTCTGGCCCATCGCCTGCAGTGCGGCCTTGCCGATGAAGTCGCGCTCCGACACCAGGTCGATGGTCCAGGCCAGGCCGGCGTCGAGCGGGTTGACGGTTTCGTCCATGTCCTGGCCGTACAGGTTCATGCCCGCTTCGAGGCGCAGCGTGTCGCGCGCGCCCAGGCCGGCCGGCTTGACGCCGGCGGCGACCAGCGCGTTCCACAACGCTTCGGCCTCGGTCGCAGCGACGCCGATCTCGAAGCCGTCTTCGCCGGTGTAGCCGGTGCGGGCGACCATCGCCTCGCCGAACTGCGCGCTCTGCACGAACGCCACGTTGAACGGCTTCATCTCGGCGGTGGCTGCCTGCGCTTCCGGGATCGCCTGCCACACCTTGGTGCGCGCGTTCGGACCCTGCACCGCGATCAGCGCCATGGCGTCGGCGCCATCGCGGCGCTCGGTGATGGTCAGGCCGCTGCCGGTGGCGTCGTTCTGCGCCTGCATCCAGGCCACGTCCTTTTCGGCGGTGCCGGCGTTGACCACCAGGCGGAACCAGCCTTCGTTGATGAAATAGACGATCAGGTCGTCGATAACGAAGCCTTGCGGGTTCAGCATGCACGAGTACAGCGCCTTGCCCGATACCTGCAGCTTGTCGACGTTGTTGGCCAGCAGACCGCGCAGGAAGGCGCGCGCGTTGTCGCCCTTGATGTCGACCACGCACATGTGCGCGACGTCGAACATGCCGACGTCACTGCGCACGGCATGGTGTTCCTCGATCTGCGAACCGTAGTTGACCGGCATGTCCCAGCCGCCGAAATCGACCATGCGGGCGCCGGCTGCGCGGTGTGCGTTGTTGAGGGGAGTGGCTTTGAGCGTCATGGCGGTCCAGAATCGAAGGGGGTTAACAGAGCTGACAAGGCACGGCCCGGGCCGTACCGCAATGTTGCAAACCCCTCTGTCCTTGGTACCTGAGAGATAACGGGAAGTGTCCCGTGCGCCCCTTCGGTGGATTGCGGCAGCAATCGCTCTCCAGAGTTTGAGCCGCGCATGCTGCCATGCGACGCCCCTTGACCGGTCCTTTTGCCTGAGAGTTTTTGGGTAGTGCCCCTTCGGCGGCAACGCTGGTTGCCCTCTCCCGATCAAGACTCGGGAATATAAGTCAGAAGGGTGCATAAGTCAATCTTGCAGGGTGGTGGCCCAGCGCACAGACGAGGCCGTCGCAGGGCGCACGACTGGCGCACGGCGAAAAAGCTCAAAAGACAACTATTTGCTAGAATAAAAAACACATTTTGAGAGCCCAGCCATGAGCCAAGACCAACAAATATTAGACGAGCACGCAGGGCAGGCATGGTTTACGCTGTCCGGCGACGTCAACAGCGACATGGTGCGCCGCGTGTTCGACGCGGTTGCCGACATGACCGAAGACCGCATCACCACCGCCCACATCCTGATCCAGTCCAACGGCGGCTATGTCAGCGACGGCATCTGCCTGTACAACTACCTGAGCAAGTTGCCGATCAAGATCGTCACGTATAACGCCGGCGCGGTAGCGTCGATCGCCGTGATCCTGTTCCTGGCCGGCGAAGAGCGCTACGCCAGCGAGACCGCGCGCTTCATGGTGCACAAGTCGCACGCCAGTGCGCCGCACGGCGCCCGCCCCGATGCGCTGCGCATCATCGTCGAAGGCTTGCAGGCCGACGACGCCCGCACCGAGCAGATCCTGCGCGAACACGTGCAGCTGTCCGAAGAACACTGGCGCACGCACGCGTATTCCGACCTGCACCTGACGGCGTCGGACGCGCGCGACGTGGGCATGGTCAGCGGTATCAAGGACTTCGTGCCGCCGCGCGGCCAGCGCGTGACCAATATCTGAGACGCCCGTTTCCCTGTCATTCATTTCGTTGCTTCGCGGCATTAATTGGCCTCGTCGAGTCCGCTGTGTTTAAATAGCATGGTGCAATGCAATAAATGAAAGGCTATACGGATGATGTATTTCTGGCACCTCCTGAGTTTGATCGGCAGCCTGGCAGTGACGGGCCCCGTCGGCGCTGCCATCGCCATTTACCTGATCGCTGGCAAGCAATGGCGACTGACGCTGGCCTGGGGCCTGCTGTTCGGCGTCGGCATGGCAGTCGTCGTGGTCACCAAGATGCTGTTCGTCGGCTGGGGCATCGGCATCGAGTCCGTCGAGTTCGCGGGCATCAGCGGCCATGCCATGCGCGCGGCCGCCGTGTACCCGGTGGCAGGCTACCTGGTGTTGCGCTCGAGCGGCCCGTACGCCCGTTACGTCGGCGCCGGCGTCGGCGTATTGCTGGCGGTGCTGATTTCGATCTCGCGCGTGCCCACGCTGGCCCACTCGGTCTCGGAAGTGGTCAGCGGCGCCATCCTCGGCCTGGCCGTTGCCGGCGTCTTCATCTATTTTGCCAGCCGCGAGCACCGCTGGGCGCTGAGCCGCATGCTGGCCGTGCTGTGCCTGCCCATCGTGCTGGTGGCCCCGAACGTGGAACCGATTCCGGCCGAAGACTGGATCACGCAGGCTGCGCTCAAGCTCTCCGGTCGCGACCATCCGTACTCGCGCGCGATGTGGCACCACCATAACGCCAGCACGGCGAACTAGGGTACGGACGCTGGCGCCGCACGCTTGCTGGCGCGGGATTTCGCGTGACGCCATAATCTAAATGGTATTATTGCGAACCTTTACAGCCGATCTTCCAGTCTATCCAACGTGCGTCTCTCATCGATCAAATTGTCGGGATTTAAGTCGTTTGTCGATCCCACCAATTTCCAGGTGCCGGGGCAGCTGGTGGGGGTGGTGGGACCGAACGGCTGCGGCAAGTCCAACATCATCGACGCCGTGCGCTGGGTGCTGGGCGAATCGAAGGCGTCCGAGCTGCGCGGCGAGTCGATGCAGGACGTGATCTTCAACGGCTCCACCCACCGCAAGCCCGCCGGCCGCTCGTCGGTAGAACTGGTATTCGACAATTCCGCCGGCAAGGCAGCGGGGCAGTGGGGCCAGTACGCGGAGATCGCCGTCAAGCGCACGCTCACGCGCGACGGCACGTCCACCTATTACATCAACGGCCAGCCGGTGCGGCGGCGCGACATCCAGGATATCTTCCTCGGCACCGGCCTCGGGCCGCGCGCCTACGCCATCATCGGCCAGGGCATGATCAGCCGCATCATCGAGTCGCGCCCCGAAGAGCTGCGCGTGTTCCTGGAAGAGGCGGCCGGGGTATCGAAGTACAAGGAACGCCGGCGCGAGACCGAGAACCGCCTGCACGACACGCGCGAGAACCTGCTGCGGGTGGAAGACATCTTGCGCGAGCTGAACAGCAACCTGGAAAAGCTCGAAGGCCAGGCTGCCGTCGCTACCCGCTTTCACCAGCTGCAGGCGGACCAGGAAGAGAAGCAGCGGCTGCTCTGGCTGCTGCGCAAGGTCGAAGCGGAAAACGAGCAGCAGCGCCTGTTCCGCGAGATGGAGCAGGCCCAGAACGACCTCGAAGAGCAGACCGCCAAGCTGCGCAACGTCGAGCTCTCGCTCGAACACCTGCGCCAGTCGCATTTTGCCGCCGGCGACCGCCTGCACACGGCGCAGGGGGCGCTGTACCAGACCAATGCCGAAATCGGCAGCCTGGAAGCGCAGATCAAGTTCGTGATCGAGTCGCGCAGCCGGCTGCAGTCGCAGCTGGCTACGCTCACGGCCCAGCGCGAGCAGTGGCAGCAGCAGGCGCGCGAGTACGGCGGCCAGATCGAGGAAGCGGAATACACGCTCGAGGAACTGGGCGCCAGGGTGGAAGAGGCGCAACTGCGCGCCGAACAGAAAGCCGAATCGCTGCCGCTGCTGGAGCAGGCCTGGCGCGCCGCGCAGCAAAAAAGTACCGAGTCGCGCGCCCGCATCATGCAGGCCCAGCAGCAGCTTGAACTGGAATCGGCGCACCAGCGCAACGCCAGCAATATCCTGAGCAGCCTGGCCATGCGGCGCGAGCGCCTGCAGCAGGAAAAACACGGCCTGAGCCTGCCCGACAGCGCACACCTGGCCCAGTTGCGCGAACAGCAGGAAGAGCAGCAATGCCAGCTCGAAGAACAGACCGGACTGGTCGAGGAGCTGGTGGCGCAGCAGCCGGCGCTCGAGCAGGAACGGCGCGACGCCCAGCAGCAGGTCAATGCCGAGACGGCCGCCAACGCCCAGCTGGAAGCGCGGCTGACGGCGCTGCGCCAGCTGCAGGAGCGGGTGCAGACCGAGGGCAAGGTCACGCCCTGGCTGCAAAAGCACGAACTCGACGCCTTGCCGCGCCTTTGGCAAACGCTGCAGATCGAAGCGGGCTGGGAAACCGCGCTTGAAGCCGTGCTGCGCGAACGCACGGCGGCGCTGCAACTGTCCAATATCGAGTGGGCCAAAGCCTTCTTCAGCGACGCGCCGCCGGCCCGGCTGGCGCTCTACGCACCGTCGCCCGTGACCGCGCCAGCGCTGCCCGATCCGTCCGGCCTGACGCCATTCATCGACCTGCTGAAACTGAACGATCCCGGCCTGCGCGGCCTGCTGCAGGACTGGCTGCACAACACCTACCAGGCGCCCAATGCGGCCAGCGCCTTTGCCGAGCGCGCGCGCCTGCCGCTGGGCGGCTGTTTCGTCACGCCGCAGGGCCATCTGATCGGCGCTGCCAGCGTACGTTTTTATGCGGCCGACGCCGAGCAGGACGGCATGCTGGGCCGCCAGCAGGAGATCGACAACCTCACGCGCCAGCTGCGCGCCCAGCAGATGCTGGCCGACGAGGCGCGCGCCCGCGCCACGCGCGCCGACGCGGCGCTGAGCGCCCACACGCGCCAGCTCGGCGGCGCCCGCGTCAAGCTGCAAAGCCTGCAGCAGTCGGTGCACCGGCTGCAGATCGAGGTGGTCAAGCTGTCCGAGATCGAGGCCCGCTTCAACCAGCGCAGCACGCAGATCGACGCCGACCTGGCCGAGATCGTGGCGCAGGAGGAGGAGCAGACCCAGATCAAGCTCGCGTCGGAGGAAAAATTCGAGCAGCTCGACATGGAACTCGGCGAGCTGCAAGGCGAACACGAAGACGGCCAGACGGCGTTCCTGGAACAGGAGCAGCGCCTGGCCGACGCCCGCGATGCCGCCCGCGACCTTGAGCGCACGGCCCAGGAAATCGCGTTTGCCGAGAAAACCCAGCGCAACAAGATCGAGGAACTGCGCCGCGCCATTGCCACCGCCAGCGCCCAGGTGGTGCAGGTCAGCGACAGCATGGAAGCGGGCCAGGCGGAACTGGCCAGCCTCGATGCCGGCACCGCGGACGACGGCTTGCAGGCGCTGCTTGACCGCCGCACCGAGCAGGAACAAGCGCTGTCCGACGCCCGCCATGAACTGGACCAGGTGGCGCAGCAGATGCGCGCCTTCGAGGAAGGGCGCATGACCACCGAGCGCGCACTGCAGCCGCAGCGCGACAGGATCACGGAACTGCAGCTCAAGGAGCAGGCCGCGCGCCTGAACCAGGAACAGTTCGCGACCCAGCTGGCCGAGGTGCAGGCCGACGTGGCGGCGCTGGCACAGAAGCTCCAGCCCGACATGAAGGCGTCTTATCTGCAGGGAGAAGTCACGCGCCTGACCAACGCCATTTCGCTGCTGGGCGCCGTGAACCTGGCTGCACTCGACGAACTGGCCACGGCCTCGGAACGCAAGAATTTTCTTGACGCGCAAAATGCCGACCTGCTCGAAGCGATCGCCACGCTGGAAGACGCCATCCACCGGATCGACAAGGAAACCCGCGACCTGCTGCAGGATACCTTCGACCGCGTCAACGGCCATTTTTCCGAGCTGTTCCCGATCCTGTTCGGCGGCGGCCAGGCCAGACTGATCATGACCGGCGACGAGATCCTCGACGCCGGCGTGCAGGTCATGGCGCAGCCGCCGGGCAAAAAGAACGCCACCATCCACCTGCTGTCCGGTGGCGAAAAAGCGCTGACGGCAACCGCGCTGGTGTTCTCGATGTTCCGTCTCAATCCGGCGCCTTTCTGCCTGCTCGACGAAGTCGACGCGCCGCTGGACGACGCCAATACCGAGCGCTTCTGCCGCATGGTCAAGCGCATGTCGGAACATACCCAATTCCTCTTCATTTCGCACAACAAGATTGCGATGGAGATGGCCAATCAACTTATCGGTGTGACGATGCAGGAGCAGGGCGTGTCGCGCATCGTGGCCGTGGACATGCAGTCCGCCGCCAATTTTGCAACTGAGGTACAAGCAGCATGACAGATCTCCAACTGAGTTTGATCGGACTCGCCGGCGTGTTCGTGGCCGGCGTCTTCACCTATAACAAGGTCCAGGAATACAAGGCCAAGAAAAGCGTGGAGCGCGCCTTCGGCACCGATCATGACGACGTGCTGATGCGCGACCCCAACCTGCCGCCGGGACCATCCTACGCCCAGCAGCCGACGCCCGCAGTGCCGGCAGCGTCGCCTGCGATGCGCGCAACTGCGCCCGCGCCGTCGAATGCCCCGGCGGTTGCACCGTCCGCCGTACCGTCACCGGCGTCGGGGCGCGATCCCGCCATGCGCCAGGAACCGAGCTTCTCGCTCGATGAACCTGCGCCCGAGTCGTCGGCTGCACCGGCAGCGCCGAGCGCCGACACGTTCAGCGCGGTCACCACGCCCGTGAGCCCGGCCCTACCGCCCATCCCCGAATTCACCATCGACCCGGTGGCGCCCGGTGCGCCCGAACCGGACGTGGACGAACTGGCCGCGCGCGCCAATGCCGCCGCCGCTGCTGCCGCCGAGCAGGCCACGGCGCTGGTCGATCCGCTGATCGACTGCCTGCTGCCGCTGGCGCTGGAAACCCCGCTGCGCGGCGACAAGCTGCTGCCGGTGCTGCAGACGCTGCGCATGGTCGGCAACAAGCCGCTGCACTACATCGGCCTGGCCGTCTCCGGCGACTGGGAGCCGATCGCCTACGGCGGCGTCTACACCAAGCTGCAGGGCGGCATCCAGCTGGCCAGCCGCAGCACGGCCCTCAATGAACTCGAATACTCGGAACTGGTCACGCGCCTGCGCGCCATGTCCGACGAAATCGGCGCCGAGCCGGAAGTGCCGGACATGATCGAAGTGATGGCCGAAGCGCGCAACCTGCACCGCTTCGTCGCCAGCCACGACGCCCAGCTGGGCGTCAACCTGCAGAGCAACGGCGCGCCATGGGCCATCAACACCCTGATCGGCGCGCTGGAAAAGCAGGGCTTCGACCTGCGTCCGGACGGCCGCTACGTGATGCCCGACGGTGACGGCGGCTTCCTGTTCTCGCTGTCGACCAACGTCACGCTGGCCGAGGAAACCACGTCGCGCCTGACGCTGCTGCTCGACGTGCCGTGCGTGGCGCCCGCGCGCGACGGTTTCGGCGCCATGGTCGCCTGCGCGCGCTCGCTGATGAGCCGCCTCGACGCCACCATCGTGGACGACTACAACCAGCCACTGTCCGATGCTGCCCTGGCCGAAATCGCCAAGCAGGTGCAGGACTTTTACGCCGAAATGAACGACGCCGACATCCCGGCCGGTTCCACCCGCGCCTTGCGCCTGTTCAGCTGAAGCGGGAACTGAGATGACCGAAGTGGATATCCAGGCGCGCATCGCGGCGCTGAGCGCCGAACTCAATCGGCACCTGCACGCCTATCACGTGCTCGATTCACCGACCATACCGGACGCCGAGTACGACCAGCTGTTCCTCGCCCTGCAGCAGCTGGAACAGGAACACCCGGACCTGGTGCAGCCCGATTCGCCCACGCGGCGCGTGGGTGCGGCGCCGCTGCCGCAGTTCGACCAGGTGACGCACTCGGTGCCGATGCTGTCGCTCAACAACGGCTTCAGCGACGACGACATCGAGAACTTCGACCGCCGCGTGCGCGACGGCCTCGATACCTCGGCGGCCGTGGAATACGCGGCCGAAGTCAAGTACGACGGCCTGGCCATCAACCTGCGCTACGAAAACGGCTTGCTGACGCAGGCCGCCACGCGCGGCGACGGCTATACCGGCGAGGATGTCACCGCCAATATCCGCACCATCAGCGTGATCCCGCTGCGCCTCGATACCAAAAATGCTCCGGCCATCCTCGACGTGCGCGGCGAAGTGCTGATGTTCAAGAGCGACTTCGCCGCGCTCAACGCGCGCCAGCGCGAAGCGGGCCAGAAGGAATTCGTCAACCCGCGCAACGCGGCGGCAGGGAGCCTGCGCCAGCTCGATTCGCGCATCACGCGCCAGCGCAAGCTGCGCTTCTTCGCCTACGGCGTCGGCCTGCTCGAAGGCGCCGAGATGCCGGCCTCGCACAGTGCGCTGCTGGACTGGTTCCGGTCGCTGGGACTGCCGGTGGCGAAAGAGGCGGCCGTGGTGCGCGGCTACGATGGCCTGATCGAATACTACAAGTCCATCGGCGCCGCCCGTCCCACCCTGCCGTACGAAATCGACGGCGTGGTCTACAAGGCCAACCGCCTGGAAGACCAGCGCACGCTCGGTTTCGTCTCGCGCGCGCCGCGCTTTGCGCTGGCCCATAAGTTCCCGGCCGAGGAAGCGCTGACCATCGTCCAGGCCATCGAGGTGCAGGTGGGCCGCACCGGCGCCATCACGCCGGTGGCGCGCCTGGCGTCCGTGTTCGTCGGCGGCGTCAACGTCACCAACGCCACGCTGCACAACGAGGATGAAGTGCGGCGCAAGGACGTACGCGTGGGCGACACCGTGATCGTGCGCCGCGCCGGCGACGTGATCCCGGAAGTGCTGTCGGTGGTAATGGAACGCCGCCCCGAGCCGGCGCCGCCGATCTACGTGCTGCCGAAAACCTGCCCCGTGTGCGGCTCGCACGTGGTGCGCGAAGAGGGCGAGGCCGTGGCGCGCTGCTCGGGCGGCCTGACGTGCGCGGCCCAGCGCAAGGAAGCGATCCGCCACTTTGCCGGCCGGCGCATGATGGACATCGAAGGACTCGGCGACCGCTACATCGACAACCTGGTCGAACACGGCAAGGTGCAGGGCGTGGCCGACCTGTACGCGCTCACGCTTGACGACCTGCTGGAAATGAAACGCCTGGCCGACGAGCGCGACGGCACCGTCCCGGAGACGGTCGCCAACGGCAAGATCGCCACCAAGTGGGCCGAGAACCTGCTGGAAGCGATCGAGGCCAGCAAGAATCCGCCGCTCGAACGGTTGCTGTTCGCGCTCGGCATCCGCCACGTGGGCGAATCGACCGCCAAGACGCTGGCCGAGTGGCTCGGCCGTTTCGACCTGGTGCGCCGGGTGCCGGCCGCGCTGCTGCGCGTGCTGCCCGACATCGGCGGCGTGGTCGCCATCGCGATCGCCGAGTTCTTTGCCGAGCCGAAGAACCAGCAGGCGATCGACGCGCTGCTCGCTGCCGGCGTCACGCCGAAGGGCGAGCATGCACCGAGCGCCAAGCTGCGCGACAAGCTCGAACCGGTCAAGCTGATGGCGGCGCTCGGCATCCCGAAACTGACCGAGGCGCGCAGCAAGCAGCTGGTCGAGCAGGACGTCACGCTCGACGTGCTGGCCCACCTGACCATCTACAATGTGTTCGGGCTGCCGGCCACGGTGTCCGATGCGCTGCAGGCGTGGATGGATGTGCCGGCCAACCGTCAGCAAGTCAAGGCGCTGGCGGCGCTGCGCGACGACCTGCTGGCGCAGTTGCCGGCGACGGTGGCCAGCGCCGGCCACCTGACCGGCAAAACGTTTGTGCTGACCGGCACCTTGCCCACCATGGGCCGCGACCAGGCCGCGCAACTGATCGAGGCCGAGGGCGGCAAGGTGTCCGGCTCGGTGTCGAAAAAGACCCACTACCTGGTGGCTGGCGCCGACGCCGGCAGCAAGCTGGCCAAGGCCCAGGAACTGGAAGTGACCATCCTCGACGAAGCAGGCCTGCTGGCGCTGCTGGCGGCAAAATAAGGACGCGCCATGACGGTACGCGAGATTTTGAAAATGGGCGATCCGCGCCTGCTGCGCGTGGCCGAACCGGTCACCGAATTCGACACGCCAGCCATGCGCGCACTGATCGACGACATGTTCGACACCATGCACGCGGCCAACGGCGCCGGCCTGGCCGCGCCGCAGATCGGCGTCAACCTGCAACTGGTGATCTTCGGCTTCAAGCAGAATCTGCGCTACCCGGAGGCGCCGCAGGTGCCGGAAACCGTGTTGATCAATCCGGTGCTCACCCCGTTATCGGACGCAATGGAAGAGGGCTTCGAAGGCTGTTTGTCGGTGCCCGGCCTGCGCGGCAGCGTGCCGCGCCACACCCGCCTGCGCTACGAAGGCGTGGACCAGCACGGCCAGCCGATCCGGCGCGAGGTGGACGGCTTCCACGCGCGCGTGGTGCAGCACGAAGTCGACCACCTGCTGGGCATCCTGTACCCGGCGCGCATCCGCGATTTTTCGAAGTTCGGTTTTACTTCGGTGATGTTCCCGGAGCTCGATCCGCACGACGACGACTGATCGCCAGCCGGCCTGAGACTGCTCCGGGCCGCTGCCCAGCAAGGGGACCTCGAAAAACCGTCGCGCAGTAGGTTTTACGAGGTTCCCAGCAAGTCGCGCGCATTGAGCAGCGCATAGACGATTTCCGGATGCTCGCCCAGGCAGCGCCGCACCGCTGCCGGCAGTCTTTCGTGCGTGCGGCGGCACAGGCCCGGCTGGTCGGCCAGCTTGATGTTCAGGCCCATCACGGTGCGTACGCCGTTGGCGCTGGGGGTGATCGTCAGCCGGATGCCGAGCAGGTCGTACAGGCGCTGCGCAATACGGCCCAGCGCCTCATAGCTGTCGATCGCCTCGATGCGGGCGATCAGCGCTTTTTCCTCGTCGCGCGTCAGGCGCAGGATGCGGATGTCGGTGGCGGGGTCGCGTTCCCACGCGTCGAGCAGCTCCCCCTGGCGGCAGACGCAGGCGCCGGGCGGACACTCCTTGCGGATCGGGAAGGGCAGGGCAGCAGGCATGTCTCAACACGCGGGCGGGTGAAAAAACCGATTCTACCGCGCCGGCGCACCGTATGCTGCATTCGCGCTCAGGTCTGCAGGCGGCGCTGGAGCAGCGCCAGCACCGCCGCTTCTTCGGGCCGCAGCGCGTGCACGTCGTCCTGTAACTGCTGCTGCGCGCGCTTGCGCAAGGCAGTCTTCATGGCGCCGCTCAGGTAGGTCTCGATCACGGCCGGGTGCACATAGCACTTGCGGCAGATGGTCGGCGTGTTGCCGAGCTTTTTGGCCACCGACTCGATGGCGGCCACCACGTTTTTCTTGGCCTGCACTTCCGAGTCGAATTTTTCGTATTCGAGCAGGGCCACCGCCGCCAGCACGGTGCCGGACCAGGTGCGGAAATCCTTGGCCGTGTAATCCTCGCCGGCGATCGACTGCAGGTACTCGTTGACGTCGGCCGAGCCGACCGTGTGCGGGTTGCCGTCGTCATCGATGTACTGGAACAGGTCCTGTCCCGGCAGGTCGAGCGTGCGGCGGATGATGTTGGCCAGGCGCCGGTCCTGCACCTGCACCGAGTGGTTGACGCCGCTCTTGCCGCGGAAGCGGAATTCGACCCTGGTGCCGTCGAGCCGTACGTGGCGCTCGCGCAGCGTGGTCAGGCCAAACGACTTGTTTTCGCGCGCATATTCCTCATTCCCGATCCGCATCATGGTCGCTTCGAGCAGGTAGACGATGGTGGCCAGCACCTTTTCGCGCGGCAGGCCGGGCAGCTTGAGCGACTCGTCCACCGCGCGGCGGATCTTCGGCAGCGCCTTGCCGAAGCTGAGCATGCGCTCGTACTTCGATTCGTCGCGCACGGCGCGCCATTTCGGGTGGTAGCGATACTGCTTGCGCCCGCGCGCATCGCGGCCGGTCGCCTGCAGGTGGCCGTTGGCATGCTTGCAGATCCAGACATCCTGGTAAGCCGGTGGAATCACCAGCGACTTGATGCGCGCCAGCGTGTCCTCGTCCTTGACCGCGGCGCCGTCGGCGTCGACATAATAAAAATGTTTGCCGCGCTGCTTGCGGACGATGCCGGGCTGGTCGTCGTGCACATAGCGCAGTCCGGCCGACTTGGCGGCAGCCGGTGCGTCGGCCACGCCGCCTGGTGCCTCAGTGATGTCGTCGCGCTTCATCGCAGTCCTCGTTGAGCAGTATCGGCACGATGCTACCCCCGGCGCTGACCGCGCGTTGTGCGCGAACGCACCTTATTTAGTCCAGACTTAGTCCAGACTCTTCAGGCGCTGACCGACGATACCCCACTTGCGCGGCGCGCCATCGACGGTGCCCACCAGCGCCCAGCCGGTGCCGATCTTCTCGACGCCGATCGGGCACTCGAGCTCTTTGGACAGCTTCTCGGCCCAGCCGCGCGCGGCGCCCTGGCCCTTGAACAGTTCCATCCCCTCGTAGATCACGGTGGCATCGAACACGGCGGCAGCAAATATGGTCATGGCGGTTCCTTTACGAAGAAGGCGGTATTTTGCCACGGCGCGCCAGGTTGGGCAGGATCGCGCGCGGCGCCCGGACTGTTCTCAACCGGCCGCAGGCTAGTGCTGCAGCAGGTAGGCCGCCATGTCGCGCGCATCCGATTCCGTCACACCCATGGCCGGCATGGCACCATGGGGGCTGAAAGTTTGCGGCGCGCGGATGAAGCGCGCCAGGTTGTCGGCGTTGTTGGGCAAGTCGTCGGCGATGAACTGGCGCGACTGCAGGTCGAACAGCGACGGCCCCACCGCAGTCGGCGAGCCGATCACGCCCGGCACCATGTGGCAGGCATGGCACGCGTACTGGGACAGCGCCAGCCGGCCGCGCGCCACGTCCGGCCGGGCGTACGACGGCCGCGGTGCACGCGGCTGCGGCCCCGCCTGCGCGCTGATGTCCGCGTAATCGGCGGGCGTGAGCGAGGGCAGCGCCACCAGAAAGCCCACCACGGCCCAGAGGTCTTCCTCGGCCAGGTGATACTGCCAGGCCGGCATGCCGCTCATCTTGATGCCGTTGCGCGTGATCCAGTACAGCTCATTCGGGCGCCAGCGGCGCGCCGCATCGGACAGGGGACCGGGTACCGGCTGCATGCTCTTGCCGATATCGTCCTGCGCCACGCCCGGCGCGCCGTGACAGACCACGCAGTTGTCGCGGTACAGGCCCGCACCGCGTACCACCTGGGGCGAACGCCGATACGCGGCCGACGGGGCGCCCGGCGCGGTCTGCGCCTCCTGCAGGATGGGCCCGGGCACATCGACGTCGCGCGCGTGAAAACGCACCGACTGCAGCAGGCCACGTTCGAGCAGTTCGTACACCTGCGGGAAATGCGACTTGGTTGCGCTGATGTCGTACAAGCCGCCGTACAGCACCGCCGTGCCGATGATGCCGCCCACGACGCCGATGCCTGCCAGGGTGGCGGCAACAGTACGGATAACGAGGCGGCGGCGGGAATCGATCATGGGCTGGTCCAGTGGCGGCAAAGTGGCAGGAAGCCGTGCGAACGCATGTTCTGTTGCTGTTAATAAATTAATATCTTTCTTGTATTATATCGGGACACTAGCTGATACCAGGTTCCTATCGTGCGCATGACCCTGACTTTACTGCCGCTGGTGTGCGCCTGCTGCGCCCTGCTTGCCGCCTGCGACAATGGCAAAAAGGCGCCGCTCGCCCAAGCCAGCGGCGATGCCGCTCGCGGCAAGCTGCTGATGGCGCAGTACCAGTGCGGCGCCTGCCATGCGATCGCCGGCGTGCCTGCCGCGCGCGGCGTGGTGGGTCCGTCGCTTGACGGCTATGGCCGGCGCAGCTACATCGCCGGCCACATCCCCAACGCGCCCGAGGCGCTCGCGCGCTGGATCGTCGATCCGGCCGCCCTCAAACCCGGCACCAGCATGCCGGCGATGGGCGTGTCGCCCGACGATGCGCGCGATATGGCCGCCTACCTGACGGAGTTGCGATGAACGCGTCCGACGCGCCGGTGCCCGGCATCGCCTGGCAATCGGTGCTGCACCCGGCGGGCCCCGATGCGGCCATCATCCTGCAGCTGACATGGATCCTGTTCATCGGCGGCGCCGTGCTGTTCGTCGCGGTGATGGCGTTGTGCGCGGTGAGCCTGCGGCGCGGCAGCGCCGGCAGGCCGAAGATCAAGCCGATGGTCTGGCTGCTCGGCGGCGGCGTGCTGCTGCCGCTGGTGCTGCTGTCCGCGCTGCTGGTGTTCGGCACGTGGCGCTCGGTCCAGCTGACGCAGCCGTCGTCGCAGCACGCGGTCAAGATTGCCGTGATCGGCCACATGTGGTGGTGGGAAGTGCGCTACAGCCATCCCGGCGGCCGCGAGGACGTGGTGCTTGCCAACGAAATCCGGCTGCCGGTGGGCCAGCCCGTGTACCTGGGCTTGAGCAGCGCGGACGTGATCCACAGTTTCTGGGCGCCTGCGCTGGCCGGCAAGGTCGACATGATTCCCGGCCGCGTGCACGGCATGACCTTGCAGGCCGACCGCGCCGGCGTTTATCGCGCCCAGTGCGCCGAGTACTGCGGCGAGCAGCATGCGCGCATGGCGCTGCACATCGTGGCCCAGCCGCCCGAACAGTTCCGGGCGTGGCTGATGGCGCAGGCGCAGCCGGCCAAGGCGCCGTCATCGGCCGAGGTGGCGCACGGCCGGCGCGCCTTTGTCGCGCAGCGGTGCAGCGCCTGTCACACGGTGCGCGGGGTGACGGATCCGGCGGCGGCAGCGTCCACCGTGCGCGCAGCCGATATCGGCGCGCCCGACCTCACCCACTTCGGCAGCCGTTTGTACCTGGGCGCCGGCGCGCGGCCGAACAACCGCGCCAACCTGGCCGCCTGGATCGCTGACCCGCACATCGCCAAACCCGGCGTGCGCATGCCCGCCAGCACCGACATGGACCCGGCCACGCTCACAGCGCTGGCCGCCTACCTGGAAAGCCTGCAATGACCGCCGCCACCGAATCCCCGCGCGAGCTGCCCAGCTCACTGCCGCGACCGCCCGACGAGCTGGAAAAACTTGAACGCGTCTGGCGCACGCCGCGCGGCCTGGCGTTCTTCAGCACCGTCAATAACACCAATATCGGCCTGCTGTACATCGGCACCGCGCTGCTGTTCTTCATCCTGGCTGGCATCCTGGGCCTGCTGATCCGCGCGCAGCTGGCCGTGCCCGACGCCGGCCTGCTCACGCCTGCCACCTACAACCAGGTCTTCACCATGCATGGCACGGTGATGATGTTCTTGTTTGCGATACCGGTGGTGGAGGCGATCGCCGTCTATCTGCTGCCCGGCATGCTGGGCGCGCGCGACCTGCCGTTTCCGCGCCTGTCCGCCTATGCCTACTGGGCCTACGCGGTGGGCGGCCTCGGATTTTTCACCAGCCTGTTCGTCGGCCTGGCGCCCGATGGCGGCTGGTTCATGTACCCGCCGCTGACCGGCAAGCAATATTCGCCGGGCCTCAACGCCGACTTCTGGCTGCTGGGCATCGGCTTCATCGAAATCTCAGCCATTGCCGGCGCCATCGAACTGATCGTCGGCATCCTGTTTACGCGTGCGCCGGGCATGACGCTGGCGCGCATGCCCGTGTATGCATGGGCCATGCTGGTGGTCGGCGTGATGATCGTGTTCGCCTTCCCGGCCGTCATCGCCGGCACCACCCTGCTGGAAATGGAGCGCGCCTTCGACTGGCCATTCTTCATCCCGGATCGCGGCGGCGACCCGGTGCTGTGGCAGCACCTGTTCTGGTTCTTCGGCCATCCCGAGGTGTACATCATCTTCCTGCCGGCGGCGGGCATGGTCTCGACCATGATACCGGCGCTGGCCGGCACGCCGCTGGTCGGCCACCGCTCCATCGTCGCCGCGCTGGTGGTCGTCGGTTTCTTCAGCTTCGCGCTGTGGGCGCACCATATGTTTACGGCCGGCCTGGGCGTGCTGGAAACCAGCCTGGTCTCGGCCGCCAGCATGGCGGTGGCGATACCGACCGGCGTGCAGGTTTTCGCCTGGCTGGCCACCATGTGGCGCGGCCAGCTGCGCATGGTTGCGCCCACGCTGTTCCTGCTCGGCTTCCTGTTCATCTTCGTGCTGGGCGGCCTGACCGGGGTGATGGTGGCGCTGCTGCCGTTCGACTGGCAGGCCCACGATACCTATTTCATCGTGGCCCACCTGCACTACGTGCTGATCGGCGGGCTGGTGTTCCCGATGTTCGCGGCCATGTACTACTGGATGCCGCTCATCAATGGCAACAAGCTCTCCGAACAGGTCGGGCGCTGGGTGTTCGGGCTGATGTTCGTCGGCATGAACCTGGCGTTCTTCCCGATGCATATCGCCGGCCTGCTCGGCATGCCGCGCCGCGTGTACACCTACGGCGCCGAGATGGAGTGGGATGGTTACAACCTGGCCTCGTCGGTCGGGGCGCTGGTGCTGGCCCTCGGCGTGCTGCTGTTTATCGTGGACGCCGTGCGCACGCTGCGCCGGCCCGCGCGCGCAGCGGGCAATCCGTGGCAGGCCGCCACGCTCGAATGGCTGCCGAATGAAGACTACGCGACACGCAGCATTCCCGACGTGCGGTCGCACGAGCCGCTGTGGGATTGCCCCGAGCTGATGACCGAAGTGCCGGCCGGGCTTCACTGGCTGCCCGGCACCGCCACCGGCCGCCGCGAAACCATCATCACCAGCCCGGTCAGCGCCCGTCCGCTATACCTGCAGATCCTCCCCGGCGACAGCTGGTGGCCGCTGATCGCGGCCGTCGGCACGGCCGGTTTTTTCCTGCTGCTGACGATCGAGTGGACGCTGGTGGCAAGCACCTGCGGCATCGTGGCCGTGACCGGCGTGGTGATCTGGATGTGGCAGTCGGACCGGCTGCCGATGCAGCGTACGGCCCAGGTGAGCGACACGGTGGCGCTGCCGGTGGGCGCCAGCGGACCCGCCGCCCATTCCTGGTGGGGCACGATGATCATGCTGGTGGTCGATGCGACCATCTTCGCGTCGTTCCTGTTTGCCCACATCCACACCACGATGCGGCTCGACGTCTGTCCACCGCCGGGCAGCCGGGTGCCGGACGCGTTCTGGCCACTGCTGTCGTGCACGCTGCTGGCCGCCGGCTCGGCGCTGATCGAGTGGGTGCGCCGCATCGACGCCACCGTCGGTAACGGTCGGCTGAAAGTGTCGATGGTGCTGGCCGCGCTGGCCTGCGTGCTCGGTGCATTTGCCGGCGACTTGCGCAGCCAGTTCCTGGCCGGGCTCGAACCGACCGCCAATGCCTGGGCAGCGACGATTGCCGCCATGCTGTCGTACCAGGGACTGCACGTGGTGGTGCTGACCATCCTGGCGCTGTACCTGGTGGCGCGCACGTGGAGCGGAAGGCTGACTGCGGTCAACCGCGCCACGCTCGACAACTGCGCGCTGGTCTGGCACTACGCCACGCTGCAGGGCGTGACCATCGCCGTGGTGCTGCAGGCGCTGCCCTGGCTGATGGAGCGATGATGCGCACCCGCGACCGTTTATTGTCCCGCGTTTTGACCGTCACGCTGCCGCTGTTGGTCTGGGGCGTGCATTTCTTCTTTTGCTATGCCTGGGCAGCGGTGGCGTGCGAGCGCGGCGCCGGCGCCACGTTGGCGCTGGCGGCAGCGTCCGTGCTGGCTGCCGCGGTCTCGGCGGTGCTGCTGGCGCGGGCGCTGCGCCGCGTGTGCGCCCGGGGGCAGGGGGGCGCCGCACTGCATGACTGGGCCGCGCTGGCGATTGCGGCGCTGGCGCTGGTGGCCATCGCCTGGTCGTGCGTGCCGCTGCTGATGGTCGATCTGTGCGCGGGGCCCGGCTTTATTTGAGCGTCTGCTGCAGATGGCTGCGCACGATGTGATCGAGCTGGCCGCTGCGTTTGAGATCGTCGATGGCGGTGTCGAACTGGCGCACGAAGTCCGCCTTGAACGGAAAGCGGCCCTGGTCGCGGCTGGTGTACCCGAGGTAGCCTCTCTTGACCGCGATGACTGCAGCCTCCACCACTTCGGTACGCAGCGCGGCGTCGGTCAGCCGGCCGTCAGCTTCGAGCTGGCGCGTGGTCCACGCGATGGCGTAGCGGTCGTTGATGTAGCAGTCGATGCGCCCGAGCTTGAGCTTGAGGATGTTGGCGGCGCTGTCGCGCGCCTCGGACACGCGCATGCGGCCCGCCCGCACGGCCTGGTCGAATGCCTCGCCGCCGACGATGAAGCCGGCGTTGTTGCCGATGGTGAGCCCTTAGAAATCCTGCGGCCACTGCCTGCCGCGTCCCTTGAGCACACTTTTGCGGCAGACGGCAACCACATGTTCCTCGTGCAGCGGGCGCGAATAGGGCCAGGTCCACGGTTCATCGCGGGTATTCATGTAGGGCGGGTAGAGCGCAAAGCCGGCGCCCGACTGCAGCAGCGCCATGCCGCGCTTCCATGGCAGCGGCTTGATCGCCACCTTGTAGCCATGCATGCGCGCTAGCGCGGCCGTGACGATCTCGTGGTACAAGCCGGCAGCCTTGCCGCCCTGGTCATAGGAATAGGGCGGGTAACCGGCATCGGCGTAGATGGTCACGGCGATGTCGTCCGCGCGCGCGATGCCGGTCAGCAGCGCTGTTGCCATGACCGTCAAAAGAATACGGCTGCCGCCGGTGTCCATCATTGCGCTCCGAACAGTGGGTAAAGAGGAGTTTCCCTATGCTAACACCAGCCGGTGTCGAGCGCAGGCGCCGCAGGCTCTATACTGGCGCGTTTTCCTCGTCACCGATTACCCAGCATGTTAAAACAATCACGCCTGCCGCCGCGCAGGACAAGCGATACACCGGAACAGGCGCAGGCCCGCAGAATCGCCCGGGAAGAGAAGGACGCACAGATCCGCGGCGTGCGCTCGATCGCCGAGATGCGCGAGGCCATCCGCCACGCCAGCCGCGCGCTGCCGGTGCTCACCGACGTGCCACGCTACGGTCAGCTCGACGCGGCGGCGTTCCGCACCCGCGCCGCGCAAGGCTTGCCCTTCCTGATCACGGACGTGGTAGGGCGCTGGCCGCTGTGCCGGTTCACGCCGCAGCAGCTGCGCGAACGATACGGCGACGTGCCGGTGCGCGCCCGCGTGGGCGACTACATCGGCAACGCCTTTGCCGCCGACCGCCCGATGCGCGACATGACAATGCGCGACTACCTCGACATCTCCCTGGCCGGCACCGATGATTTGCCGCCGTACGTCGGCAATCTCGAACTGCGCGAATTGAACGGCATGTGTCACTGGCCCGGCTATTTTCAGAAAATGGGCCCGCCGCGATTCTGGCTCGGCCCCGTACGCACCATGACGCCGCTGCACTGCGATTACGACGACAACGTCTTCGCCCAGATCTGGGGAAGCAAGCGCATCTTCCTGGCGCCACCGCACCACGATGCCTTCCTGTATCCGAAGGAAGCGAACGCCATCCTGTTCGGCTCGCCCTTCGACCCCGAAGCCCCCGATTACGACCGTTACCCGCTGGCCCGCCAGGCCCGCTGCACGGAGGTCATCGTCCACCCCGGCGACCTGCTGTTCGTCCCCGCCGGCTGGTACCATCAGGTCCGCGCCCTGACGTTCTCGCTGTCGTCGAACCGCTGGGCGCGCGGCGTCCCGCTGGCGCTGACCCATCCGGATTCGGGAACCGATCCGGCAGCCGGACAGTTTTGAACCTTGCGGCGCTGCGCTTGTCACCATCGCGATGGCCTCGTCTCGCATTAAACCAGTCTCATGCATAAGCGAAGTTATGTACGCTAAATAACATTGCTAGCACATTTCGATTTGGAAAGCTATTGGACAGGCGAACTTTTTGTTGTTATAATTGATGCATATTTACAACAGCTGTAACAAGTAGCAACAGATAAGTCGCACTGACACGCGCCAGTGCTGTAACAATTTCACGCAACGTTGCTGCCGGTTGTACGCCACCTCCAGCGTGGCGCGCGACTCACGGGCTCCCCGCCCATATCAGGACTGCCTGGCGCCGCGCTGGAGCGGCGCCCGCCCCTTGTACGTCACTTGCTTGCGTGCGCATTCGCGCCGCGACATCGCCGACGCTATTCGCTACACATTCGCCGCCGCAGCCTCATGGCTTGCAGCGTTCCATCCATTCGTCCAATCGAGGGAGAACCACGACGTGGCTAAACAAATTATTATCGACCATATCTTCAAGGTCTTCGGCGACCAGCCCGACGCAGCGCTGGCCATGGTCCGCCAGGGCGCCAGCAAGCAGGAGATCCTGGCGCAGACCGGCTGCACCATCGGCGTGTTCGACGCCACCTTTACCATCGAGGCGGGCGAGATCTTCGTCATCATGGGCTTGTCCGGTTCTGGCAAATCCACGCTGGTGCGCATGCTCAACCGCCTGATCGAGCCGACCGACGGCCGCATCATGGTCGATGGCAGCGACATCAACACGCTGCCCGACAAGGAGCTGCGCGCTCTGCGCCGCAAGGACATCAGCATGGTGTTCCAGTCGTTCGCGCTGCTGCCGCAGCTGACGGTGCTCGACAACACCGCCTTCGGCATGGAACTGGCCGGCATTCAGAAAGCCGAACGCCATGCGGCCTCGCTCGAGGCGCTCGAGCAGGTGGGCCTGGCCGGCTACGCTGCCAGCTATCCGGACGAACTGTCGGGCGGCATGCAGCAGCGCGTGGGCCTGGCCCGGGCGCTGGCCTGCGACCCGTCGATTCTGCTGATGGACGAAGCGTTTTCCGCGCTCGACCCGATCATGCGCACCGAGATGCAGTCCGAGCTGCTGCGCCTGCAGCAGATCAAGCGCCGCACCATCGTCTTCATTTCGCACGACCTCGATGAGGCGATGCGCATCGGCGACCGCGTGGCCATCATGAAGGACGGTCACGTGGTGCAGGTCGGGACGCCCGAAGAGATCCTGCGCAAGCCGGCCAACGACTACGTGCGCAATTTCGTGCGCGGCGTCGATGCCGCTGCCGTGTTCAAGGCCAGCGATATCGCCCGCAAGAGCCAGATCGTGGTGTCGGAGTCGCCCAGCCGCGGCTCGCGCGCTGCGCTGTCGATGCTGGAAGAGCAGGACCGCGCCTACGCCTACGTGGTCAGCCCGCAGCGCAAATACCTGGGCGTGGTCTCGGCCGATTCGCTGCGCACTGCGCTCGACGGCCATGTCGGCCCGCTCGGCCTGGCGCACGCCTATCTGCCCGACGTGCAGACCATCGATGCCGACGAACCGGTGGCCGGCCTGTTCGGCCAGGTGGCGCAGCTGCCGTACGCGGTGCCCGTGGTGTCCAGTGACGGCACCTTCCGAGGCGCCATCAGCAAGACCACCTTGCTGAAGTTCCTCGATCGCGAGACGCCAGCCATCGCCGAACCCCAAGTACAGAAAGGACAAGCATGAACACCGTTAACGCAGCTACCGCCAATGCGGCCAATGCGGCCAATGCGGCCAGCGTCGCCCAGTCGACCGCCGAGCAGGCGGCACAGAATCCGTGGCTGCCGCAGCCGCCCACCGACACCTCGTGGCTCGACGCCGCCGGCTCGGCAGCCGCGCCGGCGCACGCCAGCGGTTTCCACGTCTCGCAGCTGTTCGACGGTTCGCTGCCGCTCGAATCGTGGATCAACCAGGGGCTGGGCTGGGTCGTCGCCAACTTCCGGCCGTTCTTCCAGGCGGTGCGCACGCCGATCGACGCTACCCTGAACGGCGTGAGCGACATGCTGCTGGCCGTGCCGGCGCTGGCGATCATCGCCATCGTCGGCCTGCTGGCCTGGCAGCTGACCAGCCGCGCGCTGGCCATCGGCACCGTCGTCGCGCTGGCGGTGGTGGCGATGCTGGGCATCTGGCCCGAGGCGATGATCACGCTGTCGCTGGTCCTGACCTCGCTGGCGTTCTGCATCGTGATCGGCCTGCCGCTGGGGATCTTCCTGGCCAATAGCGATCGCGCGCAAAACATCCTGCGTCCGCTGCTCGACGCCATGCAGACCACCCCTGCATTCGTGTACCTGGTGCCGGTGGTGATGTTGTTCGGTATCGGTAACGCCCCGGGCGTGATCGTCACCATCATCTTCGCGCTGCCGCCGCTGGTACGCCTGACCAACCTCGGCATCCGCCAGGTGCGTCCAGACCTGATCGAAGCGGCGCGCGCCTACGGCGCTTCGCCGTGGCAGCTGCTCTCGCGCGTGCAGTTCCCGCTGGCGATGCCGTCGATCATGGCCGGTATCAACCAGTCGCTGATGCTGTCGCTGTCGATGGTGGTGATCGCCTCGATGATCGCGGTCGGCGGCCTGGGCCAGATGGTGTTGCGCGGTATCGGCCGCCTTGACATGGGACTGGCCACCGTGGGCGGCCTCGGTATCGTGCTGCTGGCCATTACGCTCGACCGCCTGACGCAGGCGATGGGCCAGCCGCGCCGCGGCGTGCGCCACTGGTACCACACCGGCCCCGCCGGCCTGGTGATGCGCCTGCTGGGCCGGGGCCCCGCGTCGAGCGCTGCACCGGCCGAAGACGCAGCGCCCGTAAAGGATACCGTGCCGGCCAAGCTGGCCACCCAATAAGAAAGGAACAGCATGAATCAAGTCAAACACTTCAATGTCACCCGCAAGTCGCAGCGCAAGTTCCAGTGGCTGTCGTTCCTCGGCATCGCGGCACTGGTGCTCGGCACCAGCCTGGCCATGGCGCAAACGCCAAACGCCAGCCTGCCCGGCAAGGGCATCAAGGTGCAGGCGCTGCAAAGTCCGATCGCGGAGGAGACCTTCCAGACCATGCTGGTCGAGCGCGCGCTGGAAAAGCTCGGCTACGAGATGCAGCCGGTGAAGGAGGTCGAGTACCCGACCGCGCACATCGCGGTGGCCAATGGCGACGCCACCTTCCTGGCCGTGCACTGGGACCCGCTGCACAAGGATTACTATGACAACGCCGGCGGCGACGCCAAGCTGATGCGCGTGGGCCAGTACGCCGGTCCCGCTGCGCAGGGCTACCTGATCGACAAGGCCACCGCCGACAAGTACCACATCACCAACATCGACCAGTTGCGCGACCCGAAGATCGCCAAGCTGTTCGACCATGACGGCGACGGCAAGGCCGACCTGACCGGCTGCAATCCGGGCTGGGGTTGCGAGGCGATGATCGAGAACCACATGGATGCCTACAAGCTGCGCGCCACCGTGCAGCACGTGCAGGGCAGCTACTCGGCGCTGATTGCCGACACCATCGGTCGTTACAAGCGCGGCCAGTCCATCCTGTACTACACCTGGACCCCGTACTGGGTCAGCGGCGTGCTGGTGCCGGGCAAGGACGTGACGTGGTTGCAGGTGCCGTTTTCGTCCAACCCGGACAAGACCGATACCCGCATGGCCGACGGCAGCGATTACGGCTTTGCCGTCAACACCACCCGCATCGTGGTCAACCGCGCCTGGGCCGAAAAGAATCCGGCTGCCCTGAAGCTGTTCGAAGTGATGCGCCTGCCGATCGCCGACATCAACGCCCAGAACGAACGCATGCGCAGCGGCCAGAACACCGAGGCCGACATCGCCCGCCACACGGCCGGCTGGATCAAGTTCCACCAGAAGCAGTTCGATGGCTGGATTGCGCAGGCCAAGGCTGCGGCAACGCCGCAATAAGCCGGCAACAAGCCGCAATACAGCGTCACCGCCGGCAGGCAACAGCGTCGCGGTGACGCAGCAGCCGGTCAGCGCTGGCGGCTGGCGTTCATCTCGATCAGGATGCGGTCCAGGTCTTGCTGCATGGCCGGCGACAGGTTGACGAACTGGCAGCCGATCTGCACCTGCTCGCCGAGCAGGAAGGAGCGGAACGTGCGCGACAGCCGTATTTCGAGGTCGGCGATCAAGACCGCGTCCGGGCCCAGTTCCAGGCGCACCCGTTGTAACTTGCGTCCCACGTGCAGGCCGACGGTGTCGCGTGGCGGCGCCCGCATGCCCACGCCGCCGGCCGAAAAATCGTACAGCTGCAGTTCGTACGGCTTGCCGTTCAGGACGAACGACGCCATGTAATAGATGCCGAGCGGCGTCTCAAGCCGGGTCGACGAGCGCCGGTTGAGCACCTGGCAATGCAGCGGGAAGTCGAGCGGGAGCAGGGTGGGCTGGTCGGGCACCGGCGTCCAGTTGTCGTAGGCAAGACTGAACTGCATCTTGGACGAGCGCAGCCAGGCGACGAAGGTCGCTTCGCCCGGCGGGATGAACTCTCCCTCGTTCAGTTCGAACGTGAAGTGGGGCAGCTCGGGGTGCACGGCCTTGATGCGCCCCAGCACCACGGTGCCGGTGCTGGCCGGGTACACCGAGACCGGATCGCCGTTCTGCGCCATCAGCGACAGGGCTTCGGCGATGTCCTGCTCGTCGCTCATGTCGTGCTGATGGGAACCCGGCGCGATCGGCTCCACCGCGTCTTTCAGCAGCGGTGGTCCACGGCGCATGGTAATGGGGAGGTGATCGTTCACGACGGCATATCTCTTCTCTAACTTTGCCCTGCAAGGCCGAAATCGGACAGTGTATCGCCTAAATCGGCGTTTGGCTTGCAGTGCGGCAAGTTATTTTAACTCGCGGTGCTGATTTGCCTAAAACTGTTCGTCGGCGCGCAGGTAGCGCCACTGGCCGACCGGCAGGTCGCCCAGCTTGACCTTGCCGATGCGCACGCGCTTTAAGCCCACCACTTTCAGGCCTACCATGTCGCACATGCGGCGGATCTGGCGCTTTTTGCCTTCGCGCAGCGTAAAACTGAGCTGGTCGTCGTTCTGCCAGCGCACCTTGGCCGGCAGCAGCGGCTTGCCGTCCATCCACAGGCCGTGGTTGAGCTTTTTCAGGTCGCTGTCGGGCAGCTTGCCCGGCTTCGTGTATTCGACCCGCACCAGGTATTCCTTGTCCACCTCGGTGGTCTCGCCGATCAGCTGCTTGGCCACGCGGCCGTCCTGGGTCAGCACCAGCAGGCCGACCGAGTCGATGTCGAGCCGGCCGGCCGGCACCAGCGAGCGCAGTTGGGTCGGGTGGAACTGCTCGGGCGACGGATCGTCGGCCCAGCGGTTTTCCGGCTTGACCAGCACCACGGCCGGCTGGTAGCCGTCTTCGGCCTGGCCGCTGACATAGCCCACCGGCTTGTTGATCAGGACCGTCACGCGTTTCGACTGCTCGGCGGCGGCCTGGCGCTCGACCGACACGCGCTGGCTCGGGTAGATCTTGGTGCCCAGTTCGGACACCACCTTGCCATCGACGCGTACCCAGCCGCGCGCGATCCATTCGTCGGCTTCGCGGCGCGAGCACAGGCCCAGTTCGGACATGCGTTTGGACAGGCGTAATAATTCTTCTGACATGATGCTTCTTTATAGAGTGGTGATGTGCGCTAGACCTTCATGGCCTCGAGCAGGTCGGTTTCCAGCTGCAGCTGGTGGCGCGGGTTGCCTAGCGCTGCGCCGTCGATCAGGAACACGTCTTCCACGCGCTCGCCCAGCGTCATCACCTTGGCCGTGTGCAGGTTGAGGCGATACTTGGCCAGCACGTTGGCGATCGCGTACAGCAGCCCGGTGCGGTCGTTGGCGGCGATCGACAGCAGGTAGTACTGCCCGCGCTCGTCCGGGCGCAGATCCACGGTGGGCTGGATCGGGAACGTGCGCGACAGCCGCGACAGGCGGCCCCTGGCCGGCGGCGACAGCGGCTCGGCGCGGGTGAGGGCGGCGCACAGCTCGTGCTCGATCAGGCTGATGATGTCGCGGTAGCTGTTGGCGAAATTCTGCGCCGTCACCAGGAAGGTGTCGAGCGCGTAGCCATGGCGCGTGGTGTGGATCTTGGCGTCGAGGATGCTGAAGTTCTTGCGGTCGAAATAATTGCAGATGCGCGCGAACAGGTCGGGCTGGTCGCGCAGGTACACGGCCACCTGCAGGCCTTCGCCGATCGGCGCCAGGCGGCACTTGACCACCGGCTGCTCGCCGGTGAAGCGGTCGTACAGGGCGCGCGTCTGCCAGGCGATGTCGGAAGCGTCGTGGCGCAGGAAATAGGCGACGTCGAGCTGCTGCCAGAACGGCAGGTGGGCTTCCGGCGCCAGGCCGTACAGGCGCAGCGTGGCCAGCGCCTCCTGCTGGCGGTTCTGCAGCTCGTGGTCGGCGCTGTGCGGCTGGCCGCCCAGCACGCGCCGCGTCACGCGGTACAGGTCTTCGAGCAGCTTGGCCTTCCAGGCGTTCCACACCTTGGGACTGGTGCCGCGGATGTCGGCCACCGTCAGCAGGTACAGCGCGGTCAGGTGGCGCTCGTCGCCAACCTTGCGGGCGAAGGCGGCGATCACGTCGGGATCGGACAGGTCCTGCTTTTGCGCCACCTGCGACATGTCGAGGTGGTGCTCGACCAGGAACGACACCAGTTCGGTGTCGGCCTCGCTCATGCCGTGGTCGCGGCAGAACTGCTCGGCATCGACCTTGCCCAGCGTGGAGTGGTCGCCGCCGCGGCCCTTGGCGATATCGTGGAACAGCGCGCCCAGGTACAGCAGCCAGGGCTGGCCGAAGTTGGCCATCAGCTGGCTGCAGAACGGGTACTCGTGCGCGTGTTCGGCCATCGAGAAGCGCCGCATATTGCGCACCACCATCAGGATGTGCTGGTCCACCGTGTACACGTGGAACAGGTCGTGCTGCATCTGGCCGACGATCTTGCGGAAGTTCGGCAGGTAGCGGCCCAGGATCGACAGGTCGTTCATGCGCCGCAGCGCGTGGATGATGCCCTGCGGCGCCTGCAGGATGCGCAGGAACAGCGCGCGGTTGGCCGGATCGGCGCGGAACGCGGCGTCGATCAGGAAACGCTCGTTCCACAGCGCGCGCATGGTGCGCGAGGTCATGCCCGTGAGCGACGGGCGCTCCGTCATCAGCACGAAAATTTCGAGGATGGCCGACGGCGTCTGCGTGAACGTGTCGTCGTCGCGCATGTCGATCAGGCCGTTGACGTCGTTGAAGCGGTCATTGATCTGCTCCGCGTGTCCGGCGCGCGGGAACAGCCGCTCCTCGATGTTTTGCAGCAGGATCGTGTTGAGCTGGGTGACCGCCTTGGCGGCCCAGTAGTAGCGCTGCATCAGGTACTCGCTGGCGCGCCGCAGCTCGGCCCCCGATCCCGTGTTTTCCAGTCCCAGCGATTCGGCGATCGCCGTCTGCACGTCGAACAGCAGGCGGTCTTCGCGCCGGCCCGCGTGCAGGTGCAGGCGCACGCGGATGTCCTTGAACGCGCGCTCCTTTTCCATCAGGCCCTTGGCTTCGGTCTGTGTGATCAGGCCGCTGGTGGACAGGGTGCGCCACGAGTTGGCCAGGCCGGCCGCCTTGACCAGCCACAGGATCACCTGCAGGTCGCGCAGGCCGCCCGGGCTTTCCTTGCAGTTCGGCTCCAGGCTGAATGCCGTGTCCTCGTACTTGGCGTGGCGCTGGCGCATCTCCAGCAGCTTGGCCTGGAAGAACGCTTGCGGATCCATCGCGGCCCGGTAGCGCTGCTGCAGCTGGTCGAACAGCGGCTCGTCGCCGCAGATCAGGCGCGCTTCGAGCAGGCTGGTTTGCACGGTGATGTCGGCCTTCGATTCGCTCAGGCATTCATCGACGGTACGGATGCTGCTGCCGATTTCCAGCCCCAGGTCCCACAGCAGCTGCACCAGCGCCTCGAGCTTTTCGGTGGTGGCGGCGTCGGGCGCGTGCTCGAGCAAAATCAGCAGATCGACATCGGAATACGGGAACAGTTCGCCGCGGCCATAGCCGCCGACGCCGACCAGCGCCGTGTTGGCGGGCAGGCGCGCATGGTGCCAGGCCGTGGTCAGCACCGCATCGACGCTCTGGCGCAGGCTGCGCAGCAGCTTTTCCGGCATGCCGTCGGCGCGGAAGGTGTCGATGATGGCCTGGCGCTCGGCCTTGAGCTGGCCGCGCAGGCCGGCGATGCGCTGTTCCCGGAGTTCCTTGTCCATGGGGCGGTTTATTTGCCGGCGTTGGTGATGAAGGCCGGCGGCGGCGGGCTGCCGGCCGACAGGGTCAGCACTTCGTAACCGGTCTCGGTCACCAGCACCATGTGTTCCCACTGCGCCGACAAGCTGCGGTCCTTGGTCTTGATGGTCCAGCCGTCGCCCATCTCGCGGATCTCGCGCTTGCCGGCATTGATCATCGGCTCGATGGTGAAGATCATGCCCGGCTTCAGTTCCTCCAGCGTGCCCGGCTTGCCGTAGTGGAGCACCTGCGGCTCCTCGTGGAACACCTTGCCGATGCCGTGGCCGCAGAATTCGCGCACCACGCTGTAGCCGGCCTTCTCGGCATGCTGCTGGATGGCGTGGCCGATGTCGCCCAGGTGGGCGCCCGGTTTGACCTGGGCGATCCCGAGCCACATGCACTCGTAGGTGATCTCCGATAAACGCTTGGTCATGATCGACGGTTCGCCGATCAGGAACATGCGGCTGTTGTCGCCGTGGTAGCCGTCCTTGATGACGGTGATGTCGAGGTTGACCGAGTCGCCGCTCTTGAGCACCTTGTCGCCGGGGATGCCGTGGCAGATGACGTCGTTGACCGAGGTGCAGATGGCCTTGGGGTAGGGCGTGTAACCGGGCGGCTGGTAGTTGAGCGGCGCCGGGATCGTGCCCTGCACATTGGTCATGTACTCGTGGCACAGGCGGTCGAGTTCACCGGTGGTGACGCCGGCCTTGACGAACGGGGTGATGTAGTCGAGCACCTCGGAGCCGAGGCGGCCGGCCACGCGCATGCCTTCGATGTCTTCGGGCGATTTGATGGAAATGGACATAAGCTGGATATTCTGTGTATGGAGGCTGAACGGGCGCGGGCGGCGAACGGAGCGGGTCGGCCCGGCGCCAGCTGATAAGGTGGAATTATAGACGAGGCGTGCGCGCGGTGGCAGCTTGTGGCCCCGGCGCCGCCAGCCTTGCCCTGTGCGCGGGCCGCGCCGCCGCACGGAAGAACGCCGTCGGCGCCGCCCGCGCAGGCTAACGGCGGCGGCGCCGGCGTACGCGCAGGCAGCCGATCAAGCCCAGTCCGGCCAGCAGCATGGTCCAGGTGCCGGCCTCGGGGACCGGCGTGGCCGGCTGGTCGGTGACCGGGCCGCGGGTGCCGGCCAGCTGGCGCGGCTTGTGCGGCAGGGCCGCATAGTCCGCGACCGGCGCCCACGCCGGCGGCAAGACCGGCGTGCCGAGCATGACGCGCACCCGCTCGTCGTCCTGCTCCGGCGCGTCGATCAGGCCGAGTTCATAGGTACCCACGTGGCCGGTCCAGTCGATCTCCGGTGTTTTTTCGACCGGCTGCCGGGCCGCCACCGCGGGCGGTTCCGATGGCGGCATCTGGCGCGGGTCGCGCTGCGCCTCGGGCCGCCCATCGGACCCAAGCTCGGGCCCGCCCGCGGGGCGGCCGTCGCGCCGGACGATGCGGCTGACATTGCCGCAGATCTGCGGCACCAGGATGCAATGGCCATCGGCGCAATACACGGCGCCCGGTTCGGTGTGGCGGGGGCTCCACCTGGCGCGGCTGACCGTGTGGCACAACTGGTCTTTGCCGAAATGCATGTCGCGGATGGCCGCGTCATACGTGTGTCCACCCGTGATGGCGTCGCGCGTGATGGTGACCGTGTCGTCCGGGTTGCCATACTGAAGACGGTATTTGAGGCTGGCGCGCACCTTGTCGGGCAAGTCCGGGTAGCGGTCGATCGCTGCGGCGATGCTGCCGGTGTAGGGATTGACGCCAGGCTGGTCCCAGGAGCAGTCGATCGGCGTGGTTGTGGTGGTGGCGAAAGCCAAGGCTACGGCAGACAGGACGGACATCTATACTCCGGAAAACGACGGTTGATCGCTGACGCTCATTGGAAATGATGACAGCAATATTGTCGCTGTGATAAAAATATTGGTCACGCACAAATATTACATGCGAAACACTTCCGTGTAACAATTTTTTGATGAAAGTGACGATTTGTTGCGTCATCAGCGCCGGTGGCGACGCATCGGCGCCACAGCGTGGGGTAGCGGCGGACCGCGGGCAGCGGCAGGGGCGCGGTAGTGCAGCGCTTGCCATGAAGCGCCGCTTCAGCATATAATCCCGGGTTGCCTGAATTCCGATCCGGGCAATGTAGTAAAAATAAACTATTTTTGTTAATAAACTCGAATCCGATCGACAAGGGTGCCTGGCCTAATCACCGGGTCACTGGTCGGATTCCAGACCCAACCCTGGAGTTAAAAAATGTCTGTAACGATGCGCGAAATGCTGGAAGCCGGTGTCCACTTTGGTCACCAAACCCGTTTCTGGAACCCAAAGATGGCACCGTTCATCTTCGGTCACCGCAACAAGATCCATATCATCAACTTGGAAAAGACGATGGGTATGTATCAGGAAGCGATGAAGCACGTTAAGCAAGTTGCTGCAAACCGCGGCACCATCCTGATGGTCGGCACCAAGCGCCAGGCGCGCGATATCATCGCTGCTGAAGCGCAACGCGCAGGCGTTCCTTTCGTCGACCAGCGCTGGCTCGGCGGCATGCTGACCAACTTCAAGACCATCAAGACTTCGATCAAGCGTCTGAAAGACATGGAAGCTCAGCTCGAAGACGGTTCGGTCGAGAAGCTGTCGAAAAAAGAAGCGCTGATGTTCCAGCGCGAGATCGCCAAGCTGCAAAAATCGATCGGCGGCATCAAGGACATGGGCGGCGTTCCTGACGCAATCTTCGTCGTTGACGTCGGCTACCACAAAGGCGCTGTCACCGAAGCCGCAAAACTGGGCATCCCGGTCATCGGCGTGGTCGATACCAACCACTCGCCAGAAGGCGTGAAGTACGTCATCCCAGGTAACGATGACTCGTCGAAAGCCATCACCCTGTACGCTCGCGGTGTGGCCGATGCGATCCTGGAAGGCCGTGCTGCTGCCGGTAACGAAGTAGTTGAAATGGTTAAAGCTGCCGCCGGCGACGAATTCGTCGAAGTCGAGCAGGCTTAATCGTTTGTCGCCGGCCGCGAAGGGCTTCCCTTCGTGGCCGGTCGCGGAAAAAAGGGGTGGCCACCAGCTCCCCCTTTTTTTTAACATCAATGGGTTAGAGCCATAACGGTTCCCCATCCCCCCGAATACCGAACAACAGGAGAAAACACATGGCAGCGATTACTGCAGCAATGGTAGGCGAACTGCGCGCGAAAACCGATGCGCCTATGATGGAATGCAAAAAAGCACTGACCGAAGCCGACGGCGACATGGGTCGTGCCGAAGAGATCCTGCGCGTCAAGCTGGGCGGTAAAGCGTCGAAAGCATCGTCGCGCGTGACCGCCGAAGGCGTGGTTGCCAGCTTCATCAATGGCGGCGTCGGCGCACTGGTCGAAGTGAACTCGGAAACCGACTTCGTTGCCAAGAACGACGACTTCCTGGCACTGGCCGCCAACGCCGCCAAGCTGGTCGCCGAGCACAACCCGGCCGACGTCGCAGCCCTGCTGGCTCTGCCAGCTGGCAACGGCCAGACCCTGGACGAAGTGCGCGCCGCCCTGATCGGTAAAATCGGCGAAAACATGTCGATCCGTCGCTTCAAGCGCTTCGACACCAGCGCCAAGCTGGCATCGTACCTGCACGGTTCGCGCATCGGCGTGATCGTCGAGTTCGACGGCGCCGACGAGCAGGTCGGTAAAGACGTGGCCATGCACATCGCCGCCATGAAGCCGGTCGCGCTGTCGTCGACCGACGTTCCAGCCGAACTGATCGAAAAAGAGCGTTCGGTGGCCCAGCTGAAGGCCGACGAAGATGCAGCCGCTGCGGTTGCCGCCGGCAAGCCAGCCCAGCCTGCCGACATCGTCGCCAAGCGCCTGGAAGGCTCGGTACAGAAGTACCTGAAGGAAGTGTCGCTGCTGAACCAGGCTTTCGTGAAAAACGACAAGCAGTCGATCGAGCAGATGCTGAAAGAAAAAGGCACCACGGTCAAATCGTTCACCATGTACGTGGTAGGCGAGGGCATCGAGAAGAAGGTAGACGATTTCGCAGCAGAAGTGGCCGCTCAAATGGCCGCCAACAAGGCTTAATCGCTTTGCAAGATCAGAAAACGGGCCGCGAGGCCCGTTTTTTTAGCCTGAACACGTAATATTATCTGTAATGCAATTAGAGCGCTGCTGGCGCCGCCTCGGGGAAGTCTCGGGGTATGATAGGCGCCGGCAGCCACCCGAAACCACCAACTTTAGGAGCCCCGTCTCATGTCCAAACCAGCCTACAAGCGTGTCCTCCTCAAACTGTCCGGCGAAGCGCTGATGGGGGATGACCCGTACGGCATCAACCGCAGCACCATCGAGCGGATGGTAGCTGATGTGGCCGAGGTCGCGAAACTGGGCGTGGAACTGGCGATCGTCATTGGCGGCGGCAACATCTTCCGTGGCGTCGCGCCCGGCGCCCAGGGCATGGACCGCGCCACCGCCGACTACATGGGCATGCTGGCCACCGTGATGAACGCGCTGGCGCTGGCCGACGCCATGCGCCATGTCGGCATCACCGCGCGCGTGATGTCGGCGATCGGCATCGAGCAGGTGGTCGAGCCGTATGTGCGCCCGAAAGCGCTGCAGTACCTGGAAGAAGGCAAGGTCGTCGTGTTCGCGGCCGGCACCGGCAACCCGTTCTTCACCACCGACACCGCCGCCGCCCTGCGCGGTTCCGAAGTGAGCGCCGAAATCGTGCTCAAGGCAACCAAGGTCGATGGCGTGTACACTGCCGATCCGAAGAAAGACCCGAGCGCCACGCTGTACCACAAGATCAGCTTTGACGAAGCGATCGCCAAGCAGTTGCAGGTCATGGACGCTACCGCGTTTGCGCTGTGCCGCGACCAGAAACTGCCGATCAAGGTGTTCTCGATCACCAAGCCCGGCGCGCTGATGCGCGTGATCATGGGCGAGGATGAGGGTACACTGGTTCACGTTTAAGATTCACCTATCCGTATACAGGAGAGCAGCAATGTCCGTAGCTGACGTTAAAAAGAATGCGCAGGAGCGCATGACCAAATCGCTGGAAACCCTGCGCGCCGACCTGGCCAAGGTCCGCACCGGCCGCGCCCACACCGGTATTCTCGACCACGTGATGGTCGAGTACTACGGTGCGCCGACCGCGCTGTCGCAGGTGGCCGGCATCAACCTGATCGACGCCCGCACCATCGGCGTCCAGCCGTTCGAGAAGCGCATGGCCTCGACCATCGAAAAAGCCATCCGCGACGCCGACCTGGGCCTGAACCCGTCGGCCCAGGGCGACATCATCCGCGTGCCGACCCCGCCGCTGACCGAAGAGCGCCGCAAGGAAATGGTCAAGCTGTGCAAGAGCGAAGCCGAAGATGCGAAAATCGCCGTGCGCAACATCCGCCGCGACGGTAACGAGTCGCTGAAAAAGCTGGTCAAGGACAAGTCGATCTCGGAAGACGACGAGCGCCGCGCCGTCGACGAGATGCAAAAACTGACCGACAAGTTCATCGCCGACATCGAGAAGATGGTCGCGGAGAAGGAAAAAGAAGTCCTGACGGTGTAAGCTTCAGCCGTCATGCCGGGACGCCAGCGACCACTTTGCCACTTCGCGCCGCGCGAAGGGCAGCCTGGTGCTGGCGTCTTGTCTTTTTTCGTCGTACCTGCAATACTTTATCCTTTGGCAGTAAAGTTTTCATGAAATATACGAGTTCGACCACCGAGGTACCGGACGCACCGCAGGTGCCGCGCCACGTCGCCATGATCATGGACGGTAACGGCCGCTGGGCCACCAAGCGCTTCCTGCCGCGCGTTGCCGGTCACGTCAAGGGCGTCGAAGCGGTGCGCACCGTGGTCGAGGCCTGCGCCAACCGCGGCGTGGAATACCTGACCCTGTTTGCCTTCAGTTCCGAAAACTGGCGCCGCCCGGAAGAGGAAGTCTCTCTGCTGATGCGCTTGTTCATGACCGCGCTCGAGCGCGAAGTGTCCAAGATGCACGCCAATAATATCCGCCTGCGCGTGGTCGGCGACCTGTCCCGCTTCGACGACAAGCTGCGCACCATGATCGCCAACGCCGAGCGCAAGACCGCCAACAATACCCGCCTGACCGTCACCGTCTGCGCCAACTATGGCGGGCGCTGGGACATCATGCAGGCCGTCGGCAAGATGGTCGCCGCCCATCCCGGCATGACCGACTTCTCCGAAGCGCAGCTGGCGCCGCACCTGGCGATGGCGTATGCGCCGGAGCCGGACCTGTTCATCCGCACCGGCGGCGAACAGCGTATCTCGAATTTCCTGCTGTGGCAGCTCGCATATACCGAGCTGTTCTTTACCGACACCTACTGGCCCGATTTTTCGATCGAACGCCTCGACGAGGCGATTGCCTCCTACCAGCACCGCGAACGCCGCTTTGGCCGCACCGGCGCGCAACTGGCAGAAAAGAAAACCTGATGCTCAAAACACGGATCATAACTGCGCTGGTCTTGCTGGCGGTGCTGCTGCCGGTGCTGTTCTTCCAGTACTTCCCGGCGTTTGCCGTGGTGGTGACGCTGTTCCTCGGCGCTGCCGTGTGGGAGGGCGCGCGCCTGTTCGGCCTGCAGGACGGTCCGGCACGCATCGCCGGCATCGTCGGCGCGCTGCTGTTCGTGCTGCTGATGTACAAGGCCCAGCCGGGCTCGGTCATCGCGCTGTACGGCATCGCCGCCTTGCTGTGGCTGATCCGCTATGCGCCGTCGCTGGGCCTGGGCCTGCCCAAGCTCGGCACGGCCGCCAACTGGTCGATGGCGCTGACCTTCAGCTTTGCCGTGTTCGTCTGCTTCTTTGCCATCGTCGGCCTGTACCTGCGTTCGCCCGTGTACCTGCTGTCGGTGCTGGTGCTGGTGTGGATTGCCGATATCGGCGCCTATTTCTCGGGCAAGGCCTTCGGCAAGCGCAAGCTGGCGCCGACCATCTCGCCCGGCAAATCGTGGGAAGGTGCGATCGGCGGCGGCATTGCCGTGCTGGTCATTACCGCCGTCTCGATCCTGGCCGCGCCTGCCGCACCGTGGCTGCAGGACACCTTTGCCGTGCACCTGCAGGCCCGCTTCGGCTGGGCCGTGACGGTGCTGGCGCTGCTGGTGATCGTGGCTGCGTCCATCATCGGCGACCTGTTCGAATCCCAACTCAAACGCCGCGCTGCCATGAAGGACAGCAGCAACCTGCTGCCCGGCCATGGTGGCGTGCTCGACCGCGTCGATGCGCTGATCCCCGTGCTGCCGATTGCAGCGCTGCTGTCGGCCTGGCTCTGAAAGACTTTCCTATGCAACGCATCACCATCCTCGGCGCCACCGGTTCGATCGGCGTGTCCACGCTCGACGTGCTGGCGCGCCATCCCGAACGTTACGCGGTCTACGCGCTGTCGGCGCACAGCCGTGTCGATGAACTGGCGGCGCAATGCATCGCGTTCCGGCCGCAACGCGCGGTGGTCGGCACGGCCGAGGCGGCCGCTCGCCTGGGCGCGCTGCTGCGCGACGCCGGCGTCAACACCGACATCGATTACGGCGAAGCGGCGCTGTGCGCGATTGCCGCGGCGCCGGAAGTGGACAGCGTGATGGCGGCCATCGTCGGCGCCGCCGGCCTGGCGCCCACGCTGGCTGCCGCCCGCGCCGGCAAGAAGGTCCTGCTGGCCAACAAGGAAGCGCTGGTCATGTCGGGCCAGCTGTTCATGGACGCGGTGACCGAATCGGGCGCCATCCTGCTGCCGATCGACAGCGAGCACAACGCCATCTTCCAGTCGATGCCGCAGTTCGGCAGCCGCATGCCGGCCGTGCGCGACGCGGCCGCCGGCGTGGCCAAGATCCTGCTGACCGCGTCGGGCGGCCCGTTCCTGACGCGTGATGTCGCCACGCTGGAGGACGTCACGCCCGAGCAGGCCTGCAAGCATCCAAACTGGTCGATGGGCCGCAAGATCTCGGTCGATTCGGCCACCATGATGAACAAGGGCCTGGAAGTGATCGAGGCGCACTGGCTGTTCGGCGCGCCGGCCGACCGCATCGAGGTCGTGATCCACCCGCAGTCGGTGATCCACTCGATGGTGTCGTATGTCGACGGCTCGGTGCTGGCCCAGCTCGGCAACCCCGACATGCGCACGCCGATTGCCCATGCACTGGCCTATCCGGAGCGGATCGCGTCCGGCGTGGCCCAGCTCGATATCACCGCGTTCGCCACGCTGCAGTTCCACCGTCCCGACTATGCGCGCTTTCCGTGCCTGGCGCTGGCCTTCGACGCCTTGCGCGCCGGCGGCACGGCGCCGGCGCTGCTCAATGCCGCCAACGAAGTGGCGGTGCAGGCCTTCCTCGACCGCCAGATCGGCTTCCGCCAGATCGACCGCGTGATCGCCGAGGTGGTGCAGCAGCTGCCGCACGGCGCTGCCGACAGCATCGACGCCGTGATGGCGCAGGATGTGGCGGCGCGCGCTGCCGCCGGGCGCTGCATCGCCGCGCTCCACTGACCGGACCGACGCCATGAACCTGCTGACCACCATCCTGGCGTTTGCCGTCTGCCTCGGCTCGCTCGTCACGATCCACGAGCTCGGTCACTACCTGGTGGCGCGCTGGTGCGGCGTCAAGGTGCTGCGCTTTTCGGTGGGCATGGGCAAGGTCGTGTGGTCGCGCCGTTTCGGACGCGACCAGACCGAGTGGGCGGTGTCGGCGCTGCCGCTGGGCGGCTACGTCAAGATGCTCGACGCCCGCGAGGGCGATCTCTCCAGCGTGAGCAAAGAAGACCTGGCGCGCGAATTTACGCGCCAGAACGTGTGGAAGCGCATCGCCATCGTCGCGGCCGGACCGCTGGCCAACTTCCTGGTGGCCATTGCGCTGTTTGCCGGCCTGTATCTGCACGGCGTGGCCGAGCCGAGCAGCAAGATCAGCGTGCGCGCCGCCGGCCAGCAGGCCGACGCCGACCGCACGCCCGCCGCGCTGGCCGGCTTGCGCAGCGGCGACCACATCACTGCCGTCAACGACGAAGCGGTGGCCGCGTGGTCCGAGCTGCGCTGGAACCTGATGCAGGCCGCCATCGACAAGAAGGATGCGCGCCTGGCCATCGAGCGTCCCGGTTACGGCTATCTGACCGCCGTGCTGCCGGCGTCGGTGCTGTCTACGCTCGACCTCGACGGCGACATCGTCGGCAACCTCGGCATCGGGCTGGCGCGGCCGTCGCCGGTGGTGCAGCAGGTGCTGCCGGGCGGGGCCGCCGAGCGCGCCGGGCTGCAGGTGGGCGACCTGCTCAAAAGGGTCGATGGCGTGGCGGTGCAGGACGGCGTCGCGTTCATCGAGCTCATCCGCGCTGCGCCCGGCAAAACCTTGCCGGTGGACGTGGTGCGCGCCGGCCAGCTGCGCACGCTGGCCGTCACGCCGCAGGCCGACGTCGCGCACAGTGAAAAGCCCGGTCAACAAGCTGTAACAGTCGGTAAGATCGGCGCTTACGTGGCGCTGCAGCCCGATATGATCACCGTGCCCGCGGCGCCGCTGGCCGCGCTGGGCAAGGCGGTGCAGCGGGTCTGGGACACCTGCACCATGACGCTGAAGATGATCGGCAAGATGGTGACCGGCGAAGCCTCGCTCAAAAATGTCACCGGCCCGATCACCATCGCCGATTATGCCGGCCAGACCGCGCGCATGGGCCTGGCCAGTTATCTGAGCTTCATCGCCTTTATCAGTATCAGCCTGGGCGTCATGAATTTGCTACCGATTCCCGTTCTGGACGGGGGGCATTTGCTGTATTATTCGCTGGAAGTTTTGACCGGCCGTCCGGTATCGGCGCGCGTCGCGGAGTTTGCTCAGCGCATCGGCATCGGTTTATTGATGACCTTGATGGTGCTGGCGGTATTTAACGATATCACCCGCCTCATGTAATCAGGCGCCAGCGGCGCGGTACGCACCGACAGTGACATAGCAGTTCGTTGAATGAGACATTGAATAACCCCGATGAAATTATATTCTGACCGTATTACTCCATCTTCCATGCGCCGCAGTCTGATCGGCACCGCCGTCCTGGCGCTGTGCGCGGGCAACGCCATGGCGATCGAACCGTTCGTGATCAAGGACATCCGTGTCGAAGGCATTCAACGGACGGAAGCCGGTACGGTCTTCAGCTACCTGCCCGTGCGCGTGGGCGAGACCTTCAACGACGACAAGAGCGTGACCGCCATCAAGGCGCTGTACGCGACCGGCTTCTTCAAGGACGTGCGCCTGGAGGCGGACGGGCAGGTGCTGGTGGTGCTGGTCGAGGAACGTCCGGCCATCGCCAAGGTGGAATTCACCGGCACCAAGGAATTCGAAAAGGACGTGCTGGTCAAGGCGCTCAAGGACATCGGCGTGGGCGAAGCGAAAATCTTCGACAAGGCCTCGGTCGACCGCGCCGAGCAGGAGCTCAAGCGCCAGTACCTGTCGCGCGGCCTGTACGGCGTCAAGCTGGTGACCACCGTTACCCCGCTCGAGCGCAACCGCGTCAACATCACGTTCGCGGTGGACGAGGGCGAGGTCGCCAAGATCAAGCAGATCAACATCATCGGCAACAAGGTATTCTCGGACAAGGAGCTGCTCGACCAGCTCGCGCTCAACACGGGCGGCTGGTTCAGCTGGTACACCAAGGCCGACCAGTATTCGAAGACCAAGCTGACCGGCGATATCGAGTCGCTCAAATCGTTTTATCTCAATCGCGGCTACATCGAGATGAATATCGATTCCACCCAGGTCTCGATCTCGCCCGATAAAAAAGACATTTACATCACCATCAATATCACCGAGGGTGAAAAATATAATGTCGCCGATATCAAGTTCGAAGGCGAGACGTTCGGCCGCGAGGACGAACTGCGCTCGCTGGTATTGCTGCGCAAGGGCGCCGTGTATTCGGGCGAGCTGCTGACCGCCACCAACAAGCGCATTTCCGACCGCCTCGGCACGTTCGGCTACGCCTTTGCCAACGTCAACGCCAACCCGGACATCAACCAGGCCAAGCGTGAAGTGAGCTTCACCTTCATGATCGACCCGGGCAAGCGCGCTTACGTGCGCCACATGAACATCGCCGGCAACACGACGTCGCGCGACGAGGTGATCCGCCGCGAATTCCGCCAGTTCGAATCGTCCTGGTACGACGCCAACAAGATCAAGCTCTCGCGCGACCGCGTGGACCGCCTCGGCTACTTCAAGGATGTTACCATCGACACCCCGGAAGCGCAGGGCACGTCCGACCAGGTCGACGTCAACCTGACCGTGGTGGAAAAGCCGACCGGTAACTTCACCATCGGCGGCGCGTTCTCGCAGTCGGAAAAATTCACGTTCCAGGCGGCGATCCAGCAGGCCAACTTCGCCGGCTCGGGCACCACCGTCGGCATGGAACTCAATACGTCCAAGTACAGCCGCACGATCTCGTTCTCGCAGTTCGACCCGTACTACACAGACGACGGCATCTCGCGCTCGTACGAGGTGTACCTGCGTACCCAGCGTCCGCCCGCGCTCAACATCGGCAGCTACACCATCAAGCAGAAGGGCGGCCGCATCAGCTACGGCGTGCCGTTCTCGGAAACCGACACCGTGTTCCTCGGTATCGGCCTCGAACGCTCGTCGATCGAAACCGATTCCACCTCGCCCACGCGCTTCCAGCAATACGTGGCCGACGTCACCGGCAACCGCAGCGGCATCGGCAAGGCCGAAACCACGGCCGTGCCGTTCACGCTGGCCTGGTCGCGCGACAGCCGCGACTCGGGTCTGACCCCGTCCGCCGGCCGCTACCAGCGCCTGAACCTCGAACTGGACGTGATCGGCCGCCAGAAATACTACCGCGCCATCTACGAACACCAGTACTTCAAGCCGCTGATCTGGAAAACCGTGCTGGCGCTCAAGGGCGAGGTCGATTACGGCCGCGGCCTGGGCGACACGCCTTACCCGGTATTCAAGAACTTCTACGGCGGCGGCATCGGTTCGGTGCGCGGCTACGAGAGTTCGTCGCTGGGCGCGGTCGACTCGCGCTACGGCGATGCGCTGGGCGGCGCCTCGCGCCTGATCGGTAACGCCGAACTGCAGCTGCCATTCCCCGGCTCCGGCCAGGACCGCAGCCTGCGCTGGTTCGGCTTCCTCGATACGGGCCAGGTGTACCAGGAAGGCGAAAAGATGCGCTATTCGCAGCTGCGTTACTCGACCGGTCTTGGTATCAGCTGGATTTCGCCGGTGGGCCCGCTCAAGTTGAGCTATGCTAAGCCACTCAATGCCAAGCCGGGCGACCGTCTGGAGCGCTTCCAGTTCCAGATGGGGACCGGTTTCTGACCGGCCTGGCCGCCCCCGCATCCAGTGCCGTACTCGGCTATTTATATTTAATCGGAGAAACAAGTTGAAGACTGCATCTGCCACGAACACCAAATCTTTGGGCTTCTCGCTTGCGACCTCGCTTGCCGCTTCGCTGGCGCTGGCAACGTTGGGCTGGTGCACGATGGCGCCGGCGCAGGCGCAGACTTCGTTGTCGCGCATCGCCTGGCTCAGCCCGGAGCGTATCTACAACGAATCCAAGCTGGCCAAGCTGGCCAGCGAAAAGCTGCAGGAAGAGTTCAAGTCGCGTGAAAAAGCCATGCAGGAGATGGAAGGGCGCCTGAAGGCGGCGACCGCCAAGCTCGAAAAAGACGCGCCGTCGCTGGCCGAGGCCGAGCGCACGCGCCGCCAGCGCGACCTGTTCGAGCTCGACAAGGAATTCCAGCGCCGTCAGCGCGAGTTCCGCGAAGACCTGAGCCAGCGCACCAACGAGGAACGCCAGGCCATTTCCGACCGCGCCACCAAGATCATCCGCCAGATGGCCGATACCGAAGGGTTCGACATCGTGCTGCAGGACGCGGTCTGGGCCAGCAAGCGCATCGACATCACCGACAAGGTGCTCGCAGCGCTCGACAAAGACAAGTAAATCAAGCAAATAAAGGAATCAGGATGGGCACTCGACTAGGCACTTTGGTCGAACGTTTCGGAGGTCAACTGGTGGGCGACGGCAACCTGGAAGTGTCCGGGATCGCGCCGCTCGACCAGGCCGGCGTTTCGCACATCAGCTTTCTCAGCAACAGCAAGCTGCGCGTCCAGGCGCGCGACAGCCAGGCGGCGGCGCTGATCGTCTCGCCCAGGGATGACGAATTCATCGCTGCCGGCTACCAGGGCGCGCGCATCGTCGCCGCCAACCCTTACGTGTATTTTGCCCGCGTGGCGCAGTATTTCGACGCGCTGACCGCCTACGTGCCGCCGGCCGGCGTGCATCCGAGCGCGGTGGTGGCCGACGGCGCCCACGTGGCGCCCAGCGCCCACATCGGCGCGCGGGTGGTGATCGAGGCGGGCGCCGTGATCGGCGCACACGCGGTGATCGACGCCGGCTGCTACATCGGCCGCGAGGCCGAAGTGGGCGAGGGCACGCACTTCTTTGCCAACGTCACGTTCCACGCCCACTGCATCATCGGCGCGCGCGGCATCATCCACTCGGGCGCCGTGATCGGCAGCGACGGCTTCGGCTTCGCCAACGAGAACGGCGTGTACATCAAGATCCCGCAGACCGGGCGCGTGGTGATCGGCGACGATGTCGATATCGGCGCCAATACCACGGTCGATCGCGGGGCGCTGGCCGACACCGTCATCGAGGACGGCGTCAAGCTCGACAACCAGATCATGATCGGCCATAACTGCCACATCGGCGCGCACACGGCCATGGCTGGCTGCGTCGGCATGGCCGGCAGCACCACCGTGGGCAAGTACTGCACGTTCGGCGGCGCGGCCATGATCAACGGCCACATCACGATACCGGACCACACCCATATCGGCGCCTCGACCATGATCTCGCGCACGATCACCGAACCGGGCCACTACACCGGTTTCTACCCGATGGCCAAGCACGCCGACTGGGAAAAGTCGGCCGCCATCCTGCGCAACCTGCCGCTGATCCGCGAAAAGGTGCGCACGCTGGAAAAAAACATCAAGACCAATAAAGAAAACGAATCATGAACACACCCCAAGCCAAGACCATGGACATCTGCGAGATCAAGTCCTACCTGCCGCACCGTTACCCGCTGCTGCTGGTGGACCGCGTTCTCGCCTACGAAGAGGGCAAGTTCATCACCGCCATCAAGAACGTCACCGTCAACGAAGAATTCTTCAACGGCCACTTCCCGCACAAGCCGGTCATGCCCGGCGTGCTGATGATCGAAGCGATGGCGCAGACCGCCGCCTTGCTGTCGTTTAAAACCTCGGGCGTGACGCCCGACGAAAACTCGGTGGTGTATTTTGTCGGCATCGACAGCGCGCGCTTCAAGCGCCCGGTCGGTCCCGGCGACCAGCTGAAAATGGACGTGGAAATCGTGCGCCATGCGCGCGGCATCTGGAAGTACAAGGCCGTGGGCACGGTCGATGGCCAGGTGGCGGTCGAAGCTGAACTGATGTGCACCATCCGCAGCGCGAGCAACCCCAGCCAGCTCGCCACCGGCACGTAATGGCGACCACCATGGGCACCATCCACCCCACCGCCATCATCGATCCGCAAGCGCAGCTCGACAGCAGCGTCGCTGTGGGCGCCTACACGGTCATCGGTCCCCACGTGCAAATCGGCGCCGGCACCGTGGTCGGCCCGCACGTGGTGATCGAAGGCCACACCACGATCGGCCGCGACAACAAGCTGTTCCAGTTCTCGTCGATCGGCGCCGCGCCGCAGGACAAGAAATGGGCCGGCGAGCCGACCCGCCTGACCATCGGCGACCGCAACACGATCCGCGAGTTCTGCACCTTCAACACCGGCACCGTGCAGGACCGGGGCGTCACCTCGCTCGGCAACGATAACTGGATTTCGGCTTACGTGCACCTGGCGCACGACTGCCAGGTCGGCAGCAACACGATTTTCTCGAACAATGCGCAGCTGGCCGGCCACGTCGAAATCGGCGACTGGGTGATCATGAGCGGTTTCGCCAACGTCCACCAGTTCTGCAAGATCGGTGCCCACGCCTTCGTCGGCATGAGCACCAGCCTGACCCAGGACGTGCCGCCGTTCGTGCTGTTGAACGGTAACCCGGCGCAGGCGCACGGCGTCAACATCGAAGGCCTCAAGCGCCGCGGTTTTACGCGCGAAGAGATCAACGGCATCCGCACCGCCTACAAGCTGCTGTACCGCTCGGGCCTGACGCTGGAGGAAGCCAAGGCCGCGCTGCTGGCCGAAGAGCAGGCTTCGCCGGCCGGCGCGGTGCATATCCGCGCCATGCGCGAATTCCTCGATACGGCAACGCGTGGCATCGTCCGCTGACCGGCTGTCGCTGGCGATGGTCGCCGGAGAACCCTCGGGCGACCTGTTGGCCGCCCGTTTGCTTTCCGGGCTCAAGCCGCACCTGCCGGGCGCGCGCCTGCACGGCATCGGCGGCGAACACATGATCGCCCAGGGCTTCGAATCGCACTTCCCGATGGACCAGCTGACCGTGCGCGGGCTGCTGGCCGTGATTCCGCGCTACCGCGAGATCAAGGGCATCCAGAACCAGTTGCGCGACCGGCTGCTGGCCGACCCGCCTGCCGCCTTCATCGGCGCCGACTACCCTGGCTTCAACCTGGGACTGGAAGAGCAGCTGAAAGCGGCCGGCATCCCCACCGTCCACTACATCGGGCCGCAGATCTGGGCCTGGCGGGGCGGGCGCATCAAGAAGATCATCCGCGCCGTGTCGCACATGCTGGTGGTGTTCCCGTTCGAGCAGGAGATCTACCGCCAGGCCGGGGTGCCGGTCAGCTATGTCGGCCATCCGCTGGCCGAGGTGATTCCGCTGGCGCCGGACGAGGCGGGCGCGCGCGTCAAGCTCGGCTTGCCGCAGGACGCCAACGTGGTGACCATCATGCCCGGCAGCCGCATGTCGGAGCTGAAATACAATACGGTGGCGTTCGTGCAGGCGGCCAGGCTGCTGCAGCAGCGCGACCGCTCGCTGCGCTTTGTCGCGCCGATGGCAGGCGAACGCCAGCGCCGCTATTTCCTGGAACTGGTGGCGCAGGCGGGCCTGCAGGATGTCGAGATCCTGCTGCTCGACGGCCAGTCGCACACGGCCATTGCCGCTGCCGATGCGGTGCTGGTGGCCTCGGGCACGGCGTCGTTGGAAGTGGCGCTGTTCAAGAAGCCGATGGTGATCGCCTATAAAATGATGGCGTTGGAGTGGCAGATCCTGCGCCACTGCAATTACCAGCCATGGGTGGGCCTGCCCAACATCCTGGCGCGCGAATTCGTGGTGCCCGAGCTGCTGCAGGACGCCGCCAGTGCGCAGGCGCTGGCCGACGCCATGTGGCAGCAGCTGTCGGACGTGCCGCACCGCCTGCAGCTGGCCCAGCGCTTCACCGAGATGCACCACAGCCTGCTGCGCAACAGCGCGGTCGAAAGCGCGGCGGCGGTGCTCAGGGTGATCGGTCGCGGCTGAAATGACTGGATTCCCGCCTGCGCGGGAATGACGGCTTTGACGTCGTCATCCGCCCGCAGGCGCGGATCCGGGAACGTCATCCCCGCGCAGGCGGCGATCCAATTTTATGCATCAGCAACAAGAGAAGTAAAACCATGAAAAACCCCACTCCCGGCCTGTTCGACGACCTGCCATCTTCCCCCGACGAGATCATCTGCGGTGTCGATGAGGCGGGCCGCGGTCCGCTGGCCGGTCCCGTGTTCGCGGCGGCCGTGATCCTCGATCCCGGCCGTCCCATCCTCGGCCTGCGCGATTCGAAAAAGCTGACCGAAGCCAGGCGCGACCTGCTGGCGCCGGTGATCAAGTCGCAGGCGCTGGCCTGGGCCATTGCCCAGGCGTCGGAAGACGAGATCGACCAGCTCAATATCCTGCAGGCCTCGATGCTGGCCATGCGGCGCGCGATTGAGGCGCTGAGCACGGTGCCGACCCTGGCCCTGATCGACGGCAACCGCTGCCCGGTGATGAAAATCCAGTCGATTGCCGTGATCGGCGGCGACGACAAGGTGGACGCCATTTCGGCCGCCTCGATCCTGGCCAAGACCGCGCGCGACGCCGCGCTGGTGGCGCTGCACGCGCAGTACCCGCACTACTGCTTCGACCAGCACAAGGGATACGGCACGGCGCTGCACCTGGCGCGCCTGCGCGAACACGGCGCCTCGCCCGTGCACCGGCGCTCGTTCGCGCCGGTACGGGCCGTGCTGGGCGTGCACGGCGCCACCATCGCAGTCGAGGTGGGCGCATGAAGACCATCACCTCGCGCGACAATGCGCAGTACAAGGAACTGGTCAAGCTGGCCGGCAGCGCCCAGGCGTGCCGCAAGGCCGGCCGCACGCTGCTCGACGGCGTGCACCTGTGCCAGTCCTACCTGCAGCTGCGCGGCCTGCCCGAACAGTGCGTGGTCAGCGAAAGCGCGCTGCACAATCCGGAAGTGATGGAAATCGTCGGCCAGCTCGAAGCGCAACGGGCCCACGTGCTGGCCCTGCCCGACGCGCTGTACAACGCACTGAGCCAGGTCGAGCACGGCGTGGGCGTGCTGTTTTCGATCCCCACGCCGGAACGCGCAGTCACCGCGCCGCTGGCGGTGTCGGCCGTGCTGCTGGACGGCGTGCAGGATCCCGGCAACGTCGGCTCCATCCTGCGCAGCGCGGCCGCAGCTGGCATCACGCAAGTGTACTGCAGCGCCGGCACCGCGTTCTGCTGGTCGCCCAAGGTGCTGCGCGCAGCGATGGGCGCCCACTTCGTGCTTGATATCTTCGAGAACGTGGACCTGGCCGCGCTGGTGTCCACCGCGACGGTGATGTCGCTGGCCACCAGCGGCTACGCCAGCGAGCGCCTTTACGATGTGAACCTGCGCCAGCCGGTGGCATGGCTGTTCGGCCACGAAGGGCAGGGCGTGGCGCACGACCTGCTGGCGCTCGCTACGCACCAGGTCGTCATACCGCATGCGGGCCGGGTGGAGTCGCTCAACGTCGCCGCTTGCGCGGCAGTATGCTTTTTCGAGCAACTGAGGCAAAATCAAGCCTAGCGCAGCAGCAGGCAGCAGGCAGCAGGCGACAGGGCAGGCAGTTTCGAACGGAGCGGTTATGGATATCGGGCAGTTGCACTTTCTGGTAGCGGAAGGCGATGACGCGCAGCGCCGCGTGATGGTCGATATCCTGCACCGCGTGGGCGCCGTCCAGATCACCGAGGCGCTCGATGGCGACACCGCGCTGCGCTGCCTTGGGCTGCGCTACCAGCCGGCGGTCAATGTGATCATCCTCGACCTGCAGCTGCCCGGCACCGATGCGCTGGAAGTGATCCGCCGCATGGGCGACCTGCAAAGCCGCGCGGGCCTGATCATCTTCGGCTCGCAGACCAATTCCGTGTTGTTCTCGATCGAGTCGATGGCCGACGCCTTCGGCCTCGACGTGCTGGGCGTAATGACCAAGCCGCTGATCGCCGGCCGCCTGGAAGCGGTGATCGCCAGCTACCTGAAGCCGCCCGAGGTGCGGCGCGAGCGCGTGCCCACGCTGTCGTTCGCGGAGGTCGGCCACGGCTTGAACAACAACGAGTTCGCGCCGCACTTCCAGCCCAAGATCGAGCTCGAGACGGGGCGCGTGAAGGGCCTGGAAATGTTCGCGCGCTGGCGCCATCCGCGTTACGGCCTGCTCGGTCCCGCATCGTTCATGCCGGCCCTGGTGGAAAACCACCGCATCGATTTTCTCGACTGGGCGCTGATCGACAAGTCGGTGCAGGCCTGCCGCCGCCTGCACGACGACGGTATTCCGATTTCGTTCTCGGTCAATGTCGATCCCAGCACGCTGGCGCACCCGCAGTTCATGGAGCAGATCGACGCCTGCCTGGAGCGGCACCGCATCATGCCCGACTACCTGACCTTCGAGATGACGGAAAAGGCGGTGCTGACCACCACGCCGCACTTTCTCGAGCGGCTGCTGCGGCTGCGCATGAAGGGCTTCGGCCTGGCCATCGACGATTACGGCACCGGCCTGATCAACCTGCAACTGCTGGCGCGGGTGCCGTTCTCGGAACTGAAGATCGACCGCAGCTTCGTCGATGGTGCGTTCCGCAAGCCGGCCATCGCCACCGTGCTGCGCTCCTGCCTGGGCCTGGCCCGCAGCCTGGAACGGCGCTCGGTGGCGGTGGGCGTGGAGACCAAGCAGGACTGGGACTTCCTGCAGGGGCTCGGCTGCACCTATGCCCAGGGCTATTACATCGCCAAGCCGATGCCGGTCGACGAATTTCCCGACTGGCTGTCGGACTGGCGCCACTTCTTCTAGCGGCGCCTGCGCGGTCCGCGGTCCGCGGTCCCCGGTCCGCGCTCCCCGGTCAATAGTCGCGCCGGTCGGGCTTGATCTCCTGCAGGATCGTGGTCGAGATCTCCTCGATCGACTTGGTGGTGGACGACAGCCAGCGGATGCCTTCGCGCTTCATCATGATTTCCGCCTCGTTCACTTCGTAGCGGCAGTTCTCGATCGAGGCGTACTTGCTGCCGGCGCGGCGCTCGTTGCGGATCTCGGACAGGCGCTCGGGCGTGATGGTGAGGCCGAAGATCTTCGGCTTGAATTCGTACAGCTGCGACGGCAGGCGGCCGCGTTCGAAGTCGTCGGGTATCAGCGGGTAATTGGCGGCCTTGATCCCGTACTGCATCGCCAGGTACAGGCTGGTCGGGGTTTTGCCGGAGCGCGAGACGCCCACCAGGATGATGTCGGCCGAGGCCAGGTTCTTGTGCGACTGGCCGTCGTCGTGGGCCAGCGAGAAGTTGATCGCCTCGATGCGGTTCTTGTATTCCTCGCTGTCGACGATGTTGTGCGAGCGGCCGATGGTATGGGTCGACTTGACGTTGAGCTCCTGCTCGAGCGGCGCCACGAAGGTCTGGAACAGGTCCATGTACATGCCCTTGCAGCGGCGGATCACGTCCGACAACTCGGTTTGCACCAGCGTGGAAAAAATGATCGGCCGCTGGCCGTCGGCCACCATCGCATCGTTGATCTTGCGGGCCGCTTCGTGCGCCTTGTCGAGGGTGTCGATGAACGGCAGGCGGATCTGGCGGAAGCGCAGTTCGAACTGGGTCAGCACCGAGTGGCCGAAGGTTTCCGCCGTGATGCCGGTGCCGTCGGAGACGAAAAACACGGTGCGCGAGGCGGTCGGGAAGGTAGGACGTTGTTCTTGTGTCATGAGATTTTCTGCCGGTGTTGATCGGGAATCGTCAATTCTTGCTACAGGCTGTAGAATAGTTGCCAACAGCGAGATTGTGGTGCACGACGAACAGAATAACAAGAACAAGCCAAACGGAGACGTCTGCACCCGGCGACAGATTTCTATCATCAAAAAGGTGTTTTTATGTCTAACGCAGCAATGAAGGAGCAGACCGGCGAGGCAGTCTACGTCGCATCGTTTGAAAATTTGCGCATGACCGACGTCGAGTCGGTCGGCGGCAAGAATGCATCGCTGGGCGAAATGATCAGCCAGCTGGCTGGCGCCGGCGTGCGCGTGCCCGGTGGCTTTGCCACCACGGCGCAGGCATTCCGCGATTTCCTCACCCATAGCGTCGACGGCGGCAAGCCGCTGGCCGAGCGCATCGCCGACCGCCTGGCCGACCTCAATATCGACGACGTGCGCGCGCTGGCGCAGGCGGGCGCCGAGATCCGCGGCTGGATCGTCGAAACCCCGTTCCAGCCACGCCTGCAGGCCGAGATCACGGCCTTCTACGAGCGCCTGGTGGCCGATTCCACCACCGAGGTGTCGTTTGCCGTGCGCTCGTCGGCCACCGCCGAAGACTTGCCGGACGCATCGTTCGCCGGTCAGCAGGAGTCGTTCCTGAACGTGGTCGGCATCGACAACGTGCTCGACGCGATGAAGCACGTGTTCGCGTCGCTGTACAACGACCGCGCCATTTCCTACCGCGTGCACAAGGGCTTCACCCACGCCGAAGTGGCCCTGTCGGCCGGCGTGCAGCGCATGGTGCGCTCGGACCTGGGCGCTTCGGGCGTGATGTTTACCATCGATACCGAATCGGGCTTCAAGGACGTGGTGTTCGTCACCTCGAGCTACGGCCTGGGCGAGACCGTGGTGCAGGGCGCCGTCAATCCGGACGAATTCTATGTCCACAAGCCGATGCTGGAGAAGGGCAAGTCGCCTGTCATCCGCCGCAACATTGGCTCCAAGCTGATCAAGATGGAATTCACCAGCGAGGCCAAGGCCGGCCGCTCGGTGAAAACCGTGGACGTGCCGGTCGAGCTGCGCAACCGCTATTCGCTCAACGACACCGAAGTGGTGGAACTGGCCAAATACGCCGTCATCATCGAGAACCACTACGGCCGTCCGATGGACATCGAGTGGGGCAAGGATGGCCGCGACGGCAAGCTGTACATCCTGCAGGCGCGCCCGGAAACGGTGAAGTCGCAGCAGAAGGCCACCGATGTCCAGCAGCGCTTCAAGCTCAAGTCGACCGGCACCGTGCTGACCTCGGGCCGCGCCATCGGCCAGAAGATCGGCGCCGGTCCGGTGCGCGTGATCACCGATCCGTCGGAGATGGAACGCGTGCAGCCGGGCGACGTGCTGGTGGCCGACATGACCGACCCGAACTGGGAACCTGTGATGAAGCGCGCCTCGGCGATCGTCACCAACCGTGGCGGCCGTACCTGCCACGCGGCCATCATCGCGCGTGAACTCGGTGTGCCGGCCGTCGTCGGCTGCGGCGACGCCACCGAGGTGCTCAAGGACGGCACCTTTGTCACCGTGTCGTGCGCCGAAGGCGACGAAGGCATGATCTACGACGGCCTGCTGGAGACGGAAGTGTCGGAAGTGCAGCGCGGCGAACTGCCGGCGCTGCCGACCAAGATCATGCTCAACGTCGGCAATCCGCAGCTGGCGTTCGATTTCCAGTCGGTGCCGAATGCCGGCGTGGGTCTGGCACGCCTCGAGTTCATCATCAATAACAATATCGGTGTGCACCCGAAAGCGATTCTCGAATATCCGAACATCGACGCCGACCTGAAAAAGGCGGTGGAGTCGGTGGCGCGCGGTCACGCTTCGCCGAAGGCATTCTACGTCGACAAGCTGGCCGAGGGCATCGCCACCATCGCTGCCGCCTTCTGGCCGAAAAAGGTCATCGTGCGCATGTCGGACTTCAAGTCCAACGAGTACAAGAAGCTGATCGGCGGTTCGCGCTACGAGCCGGACGAAGAAAACCCGATGCTGGGCTTCCGCGGCGCGGCGCGCTACCTGGCCGACGACTTTGCCGGCGCCTTCGAAATGGAATGCCAGGCCATGAAGCGCGTGCGCAACGACATGGGCCTGACCAACGTCGAGATCATGGTGCCGTTCGTGCGCACCCTGGGCCAGGCGGAAAAAGTCGTCAGCCTGCTGGCCAAGAACGGCCTGGTACGCGGCGAAAACGAACTGCGCCTGATCATGATGTGCGAAGTGCCGTCGAACGCCATCCTGGCCGAGCAGTTCCTCGAGCACTTCGACGGTTTCTCGATCGGTTCCAACGACCTGACCCAGCTGACGCTGGGCCTGGACCGCGATTCCGGCATGGCGCTGCTGGCAGCGGACTTCGACGAGCGCGATCCGGCAGTCAAGGCGCTGCTGTCGCTGGCCATCAAGGCTTGCCGCGAGCAGGGCAAGTACATCGGCATCTGCGGCCAGGGTCCATCGGACAATCCGGACTTCGCGGTCTGGCTGATGGAGCAGGGCATCGAGTCGATGTCGCTCAATCCGGACTCGGTGATCGACACCTGGCAGAAGCTGGCCAGCCTGCAGCCCAAATAAAAAGTTTATGCAGGACAAAAAATGATTTAGACTGGAGTGAATGAACAATATTGCTCTTTACTCCACGAAAATCGCGCTTGCGCCGGAAACCCTCGTGGCCCATATTGGGCTGCGGGGGTTTTTATATTTGAACGCTGCTCACCACGGGAGAGGACATCATGGCTGACTGGAGTTTCTGGCTGATCGCGGCCGGCGTCGCGGTGACGATCGAACTGTTCGTCGGCACCTTCTACCTGCTGATGATCGCGGTCGGCCTGCTGTTCGGCGCGCTCGCTGCTGCCATGAACCTCGCCCTGCCGGTGCAGACGCTGGTGGCAGCGCTGGTCGGCGTGGCCGCCACGCTGGCGCTGCGGCGCAGCCGCTTCGGCCGCATGGGCACGCGCGTCGATGCCGAGCGCGATCCCAATGTCAACCTCGACATCGGCCAGACCATCACCGTGCCGGCCTGGCAGGACGGCGTGGCGCGCGTGATGTACCGCGGCGCGCTGTGGGACGTGGAGCTCGAGCGCACTGCATCGGTCGGCCCCACCACGGCGGCGCCCGGCCAGTACGTGATCCGCGAAGTGCGCGGCAGCCGCCTGATCGTCGCGGCCTGATCCACTGCCCGATTTTCACTGTCCGATTCTCTCTGCCAGATGGCAGTCCGCTGTTCAATGTCAAATTAAGGAGACCTCGATGGAATTCAGTTTCGGTAATGTCACGCTGGTGCTGTTCGTGCTGGCGCTGGTGTTCGTGTTCAAGACCATCAACGTGGTGCCGCAGCAGCATGCGTGGGTGGTGGAGCGGCTCGGCAAGTACCATGCGACGCTGGGCCCGGGCCTCAATATCGTGATCCCGTTCGTCGACCGCATCGCCTACAAGCATGTGCTCAAGGAGATCCCGCTCGACGTGCCGCCGCAGGTGTGCATCACGCGCGACAACACGCAACTGCAGGTGGACGGCATCCTGTATTTCCAGGTGACGGACGCCATGCGCGCGTCGTACGGCTCGTCCAACTACATTGCCGCCATCACCCAGCTGGCGCAGACCACGCTGCGCTCGGTGATCGGCCGCATGGAACTCGACAAGACCTTCGAAGAGCGTGACCACATCAACACCACCATCGTCAACGCCATCGACGAATCGGCCGCCAACTGGGGCGTGAAGGTGCTGCGCTACGAGATCAAGGACCTGACGCCGCCGGCCGAGATCCTGCACGCGATGCAGGCCCAGATCACGGCCGAGCGCGGCAAGCGCGCGCTGATCGCGGCGTCGGAAGGGCGCAAGCAGGAACAGATCAACATCGCCAACGGCGAGCGCGAGGCGCAGATCGCCCGGTCCGAAGGCGACAAGCAGGCCGCGATCAACCGCGCCCACGGCGAGGCGGCCGCCATCGTCGCGCTGGCCGAGGCCAACGCCAGCGCGCTGCGCCAGGTGGGCGCGGCGATCCGCGAACCGGGCGGCGAGGATGCGGTCAACCTGAAGGTGGCCGAGCAGTACGTGGAAGCGTTCGGCAAGCTGGCCAAGACCAACAATTCCATCATCGTGCCGGCCAACCTGGGTGACATGAGCGGCCTGATCGCCACCGCGATGCAGGTGGTCCGTACGCAAACCACGGCGCCGCAGGGAGCGCCGCTGGTCAAGCCGGCGCGGGCGTAGACAGCAGAACACACGAAGCACCCTATAAACAGCACGACGTGAGGAAGAAGACATGGGCACATGGGCGGTAGACGCTTTCGGCAACGACTTCGCGCAGGACTGGGCCGAAGACCTGCACGAGACCAGCAATATGGACGCGATCGAGAACACGCTCGACACGGCGCTGGCCGGTAGTGACACGGGCGCGGAACTCGAAGCGCCGCTGGCAGCCGAAGCGCTGGTCGCAATCGAGGTGCTGGCACGGCTGCAGGGCAGGGGCGGCGCCCGCACCGAGGACAGCGCATCGGTCGACGAATGGGTCGATGCGCGCAAGGCCAAGGCCGAGGCCAAGGGCCCGCGCAAGCCGCGCTCCGACCTGACGGCCAAGGCGCAGCTGGCGCTGGCGCGCATCGTCTCCGATTCGTCCGAGCTGCGCCAGCTGTGGGAAGAGAGCGACCATTACGCCGCATGGCGCGCTGCGGTTGATGAACTGGCGGCGCGGCTGGACTGAGCGCGGGCGCGCGCGTTACGTTCGTTACAACAGGTAACAGCTTAAACAGCGGGCTCCTGTTAATCTGCATTCATACTTTTAACGAGGAAGGATGTGGGTCATGGACGCTCATGCCAGGAAATTCAACACAGCGGTGTCGTCGTCATTGATACTGAGCTTGCTGGTGCTGGCCGGTTGTAACAAGCCGGGCGATGCGCCGCAAGCGGGCGCGACCGCCGCCGCGCAGCCCCAACCTGCACCTTATACGCCGCCCACGGCCGAGCAGTTGTCGCAGATGGTGGCGCCGATCGCGTTATTCCCCGACAAGCTGGTCGGCCAGGTGCTGGCTGGCGCCACCTACCCCGAGCAGATCACGGCCGCCAACCAGTGGCTGGCGCAAAATCCCACGCTCAAGGGCGATGCGCTGCAAAATGCCGAGGCGGGCCAGCCCTGGGATGTCAGCGTCAAGTCGCTGACCACGTTCCCGTCGGTACTGGGCCAGATGGCCAGCAACATCCAATGGACCACGGCGCTCGGCGAAGCCTATGTCAACGATCCCAACGACGTGATGAACGCGATCCAGCTGTTGCGCGCACGCGCCCAGCAATCGGGCAACCTGAAAACCTCGCAGCACTTGCGGGTGGCCACGGTGAGCCGCACCACGGAGTCCGCCTATCCGGCCACGGCTCCGGCGTCGAACTCATCGTCGACCTACATCGAACGCTCGTCCCCGGATCCGGTCGTGTACAGCGGCCCGCCCGTGATCCCGCCGCCGCAGCAGACCATCATCATCGAGCCGGCCCAGCCCGATGTGGTGTACGTACCGCATTACAATCCGACCGTGGTCTACGGTGCGCCGGTGCCCGTGTATCCGGGCTGGGTCGAGACACGTCCGTCGTACAGCACCGAAACGCTGGTGGAAACCGGGGCGCTGTCGTTCGGCATCGGTGTGCTGGTGGGCGCGGCCGTCAGCCATCACCACGACTGGGGCTGGAATGCCTGGGGCGTGAACTGGGGCGGTCCCGCCCCGTATGGCGGTTACAACGGCTATAACAGCTACAACGGCGGCTGGCATCGTCCGGCCGTGGTGTACAACAACACGACCTATGTGTCGAAGTCGGTCACCGTGGTCAACCGCGTCAACAACATCACCAACAACAATTTCAACAACAGCGTCAACACCAACAACTACCGGACCAATGTCGCGACGACCAACAACGTCAACAACCGTACGCAAAATTTTGCCGGTAACAATGGCGGCATGCGTCCCGGCGCCGTGATGGGCGCGTCGCGCCTGGCAGCGAACCCGCCCAATTTCGGGCCCAGCTTCGGCACGCATGCCGGCCCGGCTGCCGCCGCCAGTTTTGCGCCCAATGGCGCACAGCACGGCTCCCCGTTCGGCGCCGGACGCAATGCCTTGATGGCTGCCAATCCAGCGCAGCCGCACCAGAACGCGATGATGACCATGCCGCACTTCAGCCAGCGCGACACCGTGGCCGGCGCCCGTCCGTTGCCTGCAGCAGCGGCACAGTCGCTGCATGCCGGCGCCGCGCCGCAGATGAACCAGTTCGCGTCGCACACCATGCCGGCGATGCCGCAGCACGCGATGCCCTCCGCCCAGCCGGGCCAGCAGGCCCAGCGCTGGCAGCCAGCGCAGCAGGGCCAGCAGGCCTGGCGCGACGCCCGGCAGTCGCCGCCGTCACCACCGGCACAGCAAGCCCAACACATTCAGCCGGCCCAGCAGCAGGCGCCGCATATGCTGCAGGCAGCCCGGATCGCGCCGCCGCAGGCGGCAGGGATGGCAGCGCCGCAGGCAGCGCGGCCCGTGCATGACGAGCGCGGCGCCGAGCGCATGCAGGCCCAGGCCCAGATGCAGGCACAGATGGAGCGCCAGCATGCCGACGCCATGGCACGCGAGCGTCACGCTGCGTCGGTCCCGATGCAGCCGGCGCCGCGCATGGAGCAGGCGATGCATTCCGCGCCCGCGCCGCACCGCGACGCTGCCCCCGATCGCGGCCAGCCACAGTTCAACCGCCAGGAGATGGTGGCCATGCATGCCGCGCCGCCGCACCAGGCCGAACCGCATCAGGCCGCCCAGATGGAACGGCATGATGCGCCGCACCGTGAGAACCATGAAAATCATGAGAGCCACCAGAATCGCGACCGGCATGACGGCCGCGAACGGCACGGCTGACACGCGCGCCCGCAGCGCGCGTCAGGATGCGGTCAGCGCGTCGTACCACTGCGCGTAGGGGGTGTTCCTGACCATGCGGCGGTTGAAGTCGGGCGCGCCATCGGTCCACCAGACCGGTCCGCGTTCGCCCAGTCCATGCTTGGCCTGATCCACTGCGGCGCGTGCTGCGCGTTCGCGCGCCGCATCCTGGCTTTTGCGGGCGGCGCCCACTTCGCGCCGGGCCGCCATCAGCTGCTTGACCAGCACCTCGCGCTGTGCGGGCGCCAGCCCTGGATTGCTCAGTCGCCAGAGCCGGCCACGGACCACGAAGTAGCGCCCGTCGGGCGTGTGCGGATAAGCCTCGGACTTGGTCACGACCGCACCTAGAACGCGTAGCTCAGACCCCAGCTCCAGCGCCGTGGCGGATGGACCGGGTACATCGTGTAACGGCGGCCGTCATCCTGCACGTGCTCGCGCGCCAGCTGCAGCGTGGCGCGGCCGAAGGGGATGCCGACGCCGATGCGGGCATCGTAGCGCCACGCATCGGGAATGCCGGGGAAGAAACCGCCGCTGAGGTTGTGCAGCAGGCCCAGGTGCCCGACCAGGTTGAAACGCGGGTGGACCGGATAAAAGGCGTTGATTTCGCCGTACAGCACGCGCGCATCGTAACCGAGGTACCGGGGCGCATAATAGAGGCGGGTGCTGCCGCGCTCGAAGCTCAGGCCCGCATAGCATTCGTTGAAATTGTTCTCGTGGGCCTGGGTGTAGTTGATGTGGCTGCAACCGAGTTCCCAGCTGCCCCCCGATTGCAGCCGCCGCGCATAGCCGGCGTAACCCTGCAGCTTGTAGCCGCGCACGTCGCCGACGGTGATCGCGCTGGCAAAGCCGCCGCCATACCAGCCGCGGTCCGTATCGACATTGATGGTCGCTTGCGGCGTCAGGCCATATTCGCCCGGATTCTGGCCCCGGTAGCGGTATTCCGATTGCACGGCAACGCTGCCGGTGACGTCGAGCTGGGCCAGCGCTGGGCCGGGCGCCAGCAGCATCGATTGCATCAACAACAGGGGCGCCAGGGCCTGGCAGGCCGGCCGGCGCCGGGTCACGGCAGCGGTGCTTGCCGGATGGCGGGAACGGGGCAGCTGCAACTGCATTGACGGATCAGGCGGGAAATGGTGGCGCATGCATCAATATTAGCAGCCTTCAGTGCGCCCACAGGCTGCAACATGGTGCGCAGTTGCGTGGGCGAGGCGTCCGGCCGCAGTTCTTCGAGCAGGGCCAGCATGCCGGAAACGTGGGCCGCCGCGTAGGAGCTGCCATTGACGAACGACCACCGTGCCCCGGGCGAGGTGGTCGGAATGTCGTTGCCTGGCGCGAGCAGGCCGGGCATCGCGCCGGCTTCGGCCTTGGCTTGCCTGAGCTCCGTGGTCCGCGCCAGGCCGGGACGCGGTTGCGAGGCCACCGCCAGCACGCCGCGATGGCTGGCCGGGAATGCCGGCCCCTCGCCCTGCGGATCGATGGCGCCGACCACGCTGATGCCGCGTTCGAGCGCCACGTCGAGCAGGCGGTCGAGCAGCTTGTCGGGCGGCCCGGACAGGCTCAGGTTGATGATCTTGGCGTTGTTGAGGATGGCGTAATTGAGCGCCTTGGACAGGGTGAAGCTGTTGCAGCGCGTGCGCTGGCTGCCGGTCTGCCAGCAGGCGCGCAGTCCCATCAGGCGCGCGCGCGGGGCCACGCCAACGATGCCGCCGTTGCCGCTGCGCGCCGCGATGATGCCGGCGACTGCCGTGCCGTGCAGCTCGGGCGGCGGCGCGCCGGCATCGACGAAATTGGCGTTGACGGCCAGCTGGCCGGCCAGGTCGGGATGGTCGCCGTCGATGCCGCTGTCCACCACGGCCACCCGCACTTCGCGGCCGGTGGCGTAGCGGTGCAGGTCGGCGACATGCCAGTAGCGTGCGGCCGGCTGCACCTGGTACAGCGCATCGGCAGCATCGGCAGCGGCCGCATCGGGCACTTGCGCCATGCCGTCGAAGCGCGCCACGGTCTGCGCCCATTCCACCTGCGGATCGCGGCTGAGCCGGGCGATCAGCTGTTGCGGGTCGTCCCTGGCGCCGTACTGCATCACGTAGCAGTCGATGCCGAGCAGCGACATGGGCCAGCTCTCGACCAGCGTCAGCCCATGCTCGCGCGCCAGCGCTTCAGCGCGGCGCCGGCGCGCGCCATTGCCGTTGTCGTCCATGTAGCGCCCGCCGTAGGTGGCGTCCGGCCGGTAGTGGGGGGCGGGCAGGCGCAGCATGACCAGCAGCTGGCGGCGGTTCGGATCGCCTGCCGTCTCGGCATCGGCCTGGCTGGTGCTGCCGGCCGGCAGCGCGCCGGCAGCGTCGCCGACCGCGGCGCTGAGCGGCAGGTCGCTGCCGTCCTGGCTGTCGCGTTGCCAGGCGTGGGCAGGCGCGCATACCGCGGCGGCAATCAGTACAACCGCTGCTGCCGCTGTCGCCCAGGCGGGCAGGCGCCGGGTCCGGCAAGCGCTCATGGCGCGCCGCTTTCGTCCAGCGCTTCGGCCAGGCGTATCGCCGGATCGTTGCGCAGCGCGTCGAGCGTGCGCTGGCGCTCGGCATCGGGCACCCGCAGCAGGTAGGCATCGGTGACGGTCGGCCCGTCCACCACGCGCGCGCCATGGCGCTGCAGGATGTGGCGCAGCTCGCGCTCGGTGGTGGTGGGGGCGAACATCACCACCAGGTTGCCGCCGGCCGGCGCAGCGCCATTGCCGAGCGCGTGGTAGGCCGGCGCATTGGCCGTATCGGCCGCGTCGGGCCGGGCCAGCATGGCGGCCATGCCGACGATCAGCGCGCACTGGGCGGCAGCAGCCCAGCGCAGCCACGACGGCTCGTTGGCGGCGGCGCGGCGCCACCAGGGCAGGACAGGGCGCAGCGGCGCCGGCGGCGGCATGCCCGGTGCTGCGGCCTCAGGCAGCGGCTGCGTCTCGGCGTTCCCGCGCGGCTGTTGCCGTCCGTGCTGCGTGTCCGCGTCGCCGGAAGGTTGTTGCGGTCCCTGCTGCATGTCGGCGTCACGGGACGGTGGTTGCAGTCGCGTGTGCGTGTCGGCGTCGCCGGACGGCTGCGTACATGCCTGGGGCGGTTCCGCTTGCGCGGGCAGTTGCGGCCCGAGCTGGGGTAGCAGGCGCGCCAGGGCGGCGTCCATGTCCAGATCCGGCGGCGCGACGCGGTCGTCGTTGGCGGCGGCCAGCAGCGCGCGCTCGTGCGCCAGGTCGCGGCGGCAGACCACGCAGTGCTGCAGGTGACGCGCCACGCGCTGGCGCTCGTCGGACGACAGCGTGTCCGCCGCATACCAGGGCAGCAGTTCCTGCGCCGCCCGGTGTTCGGGGCCCGATCCATCGATGTTGAAAACACCCGCGTTCATCGCTTGTACTCTCTTTCGTTCCACAACACTTCCTTCAATTTCTGGCGCGCGTTGAACATGCGCGTCTTGACCGTATTGACCGGGCAGGCGACGATGTCGGCGATGTCGGTGTAGGCCATCTCGTGATAATAGGTGAGCACCATCACCGCGCGCTGCGCCGCAGGCAGCGCGTCGAGCGCTTCGGCCACGGCTTGCTGCAACTGCTGGCGGTGCATGTGTTGCTCGGGCTGCAACCCGTCTTCATCTTCGTACAGTGCGGCGTCGGATTCGACCGGTTCGTCGCTGGCGCGCAAGCCCTTCAGGGTCTTTCGGTAGGCAATCGCAAATATCCACGTGGACGGCTTGCAGGTGCCGTCGAAAGTGGCCGCCTTTTGCCATACCACCAGCATGGTGTCGTTGATCACCTCTTCGATCAGCGGCGCGCTGCGCGTCATGCGGCCGACGAACCGGGTCAGCCTGGAAAAATACATTTTATATAATCTTTCAAACGCCAACCGGTCGCCGGCAGCGATACTGGCCAGCAGGCATGTTTCGTCGCTGTCTGTCTGCACGGCCGCCGTGTGGCCCTGTCGATGCTGCATCCGCCATCCTCCTTGTCACCGTTGATACCTGCTTGCTGACTAACGGTTCTATCAATCGGGAAATTTTTAATTGGTCGATGGTAACACTCTCGTGCGTGCGCCTGCCGGTTGGCGGGCACGGTGCTACCATGTGGCCCATGAACCTCCACGCCCAGATCGATCAGCTCCAGACCTTCCTGCACCAGCACCGCCGCGTGCTGGTGCTGACCGGCGCCGGCCTGTCCACCGCCTCCGGCATTCCCGATTACCGCGACAAGGAAGGCGTGCGGCGCGGCCGGGCGCCGATCCAGGGTCCGGACTTCCGGCGCGACGTCGCGGTGCAGCGCCGTTACTGGGCGCGCAGCATGGCCGGCTGGCCGGTGATGTCGCAGGCCGCGCCCAATCTCGGCCATTACGCGCTGGCCGACCTGGAAGCGGCAGGGCGCATCGACGCCATCATCACCCAGAACGTCGATGGCCTGCACCACAAGGCCGGCAGCCGGCAGGTGATCGAGCTGCACGGCAATATCCACGGCGTGGTGTGCCTCGCGTGCCGCACCGTCCATCCGCGCGCCGAGATCCAGGCCTGGCTGGCGCGCGAGAATCCGCACATGGTCCACACCGGACCGGTCGATGGCGTGGTGCCGGAAGCGCGCCCCGACGGCGACGCCGAGCTGGAACTGAACGGCCAGACCTTTCACATGCCAGTCTGTTCGTGCTGCGGCGGCGTGCTGCAGCCGGACGTGATTTTTTTTGGCGATAACATTCCGGCCGAGCGCACGGCGTGCGCGCTGGCGCTGGCGGAGCAGGCCGATGCCCTGCTGGTGGTGGGGTCGTCGCTGATGGTGTTTTCAGGCTACCGCTTCTGCAAGCTGGCGGCCGCCGCCGGCAAGCCGATCGCGGCGATCAACCTGGGCAAGACCCGCGCCGATGACCTGATCGGCCTGAAGGTGGAAGCGTCGGCCATCGACGTGCTGCCGCTGCTGCTCGAATAAACCGGCGGCAAGGACGGTTCCGGGCCAGGGGCCGTCGACGCGCTCCGCGACGGCGGCGATCCGCAGCGCTAATTGCGCTGCAGCATGGACCGAACAACGGCCTCTTTGGCCAGCACATAATCCTGGCCGGCCAGCACGAAATTGGTGTTCGGCTGGATCACTTTCACATTAATGAACACCATGTCGCTGGTCTCGGCGTAGGAGCCGACCACGATGGCCTGGGCATTGTGGGCGGTGGCCACTTCGCCGATTTCGCGCGTGAGCATCAGTTCGCCCTGGTTGCGCTTCAGATAGACATTGCTGCGCAACTTCATTTCCACCATCGACAGCCCGCCCTGGGCCAGGCGGGTGGACAGCTGTTCCGACACCAGCCGGCCCAGCGTGGTGGTCTGTTCCAGCTCGTCGATATTGACGATGGTGGCCATGATCAGCGGCTTGTCACCGGCCAGCTTGCCGGTCAGCTGGCGCATCAGCGAATCGGCCGCCTTGTAATTGGCGTCGATGAACTGGTTCGACGAGATCGTGGTGTAGTCGCGCTGCTCCTTGTCCTTGTTGGTGGCGCAGGCCGACAGCAGCAGCGGCGCTGCCAATGCAAGGACGCGGACGAGGGTCGAGTTCATCATTACAGGTCTCCGCGCACTTTGAACACCCGCGTCAGCCTGGTGCTGTCGGGTTCCGGTTCGGTGATGCCGTACAGCGCATGGTCGGCATCGGCCACATAATAGGCCGACGTGCTGCGCGCCAGGTAGCGGTACTGGTCCGACACCGAGATGGTGACGATGATCTCCGTGCGCGGCGTGGCGCCCGGCGCAAATTCCGAGTCGACCGGATCGAGCGGTTCGTTTTCCACCGGCGGCGCGGTCAGTTCGCGCGCCATCCACACGCCGCTGGCCAGCGGCATGCGCTGGCCGAAATACTGCCGGTACTGGGGCCGGTTGGCGGCAAACACCAGCGCCTGGACCTCGAGATCGATTTTCAGGGCGCCGGCCGGCGCACGCGCTACCGTATAGCCATCGTTGACCAGCGCCGTGGTCAGCTGGGTGACCAGCGCGCGCTGGAACGGGCTCGGATCTGCCGGCATGGCGATGAACAGCGGCCGGGTGGGCGTCTTCTTCAGCTCCACCGCCAGCTGCCGTTCGACCGCGCCAGCGACAATGCTCCAGTGGTAGCTTGCCTGCAGCTTGGCCTGCTTGGTGGACGGGAAGTTGGCCGCCAGCGGCGTGGGCGTATAGCGGGCCGCGCATCCGGACAGGATCAAGCCGGCTGCGACAGCCATGGTAAGTTTCAGCACCATACATTGCCTCTTTATTAAATTTAAACTTTGTCATACGGACCTGCGCGGACCACGAATGACAAATTCTTCGAGAGCAAGTGTAACATGGCTGTTTCTCGTTGGAAATTAGCAGGCCCGTAAAAAACCCGGCGCGGGGCCGGGTTGTGTCATGGGCGCGCAACAGCGCATGCGCTGCAGCCGGTCAGCGCCGGTGCGTCTTCATGGCAGCGGCGACCTCGCGCTTGCCGTCGCGGTCTTTTTCGGTAGCGCGCTTGTCGTGCTGCTTCTTGCCCTTGGCCAGGCCGATCTCGCATTTGACGCGGCCTTCCTTGTAGTGGAGGTTGAGCGGCACCAGCGTGTAGCCGGAACGCTCGACCTTGCCGATCAGCTTGTCGATCTGGGCGCGGTGCAGCAGCAGCTTGCGGGTGCGGACCGCTTCCGGGCTGATGTGGGTGGAGGCGGTGGGCAGGGCGCTGATGTGGGCGCCGAACAGGAACAATTCGTCGCCGCGGATGGTCACGTAGGCTTCCTTGATCTGCACGCGGGCGTCGCGGATGGCTTTGACTTCCCAGCCTTCGAGCACGATGCCGGCTTCGAAGCGGTCCTCGATGAAGTAGTCAAAAAATGCTTTTTTATTATCAGCTATGGTCATGAATTCGGTAAATCGACGATAAACCCGTAGCGGGTCGGTTAAATTTCGGTTTCGCGTATAAAATTGCGGTGTAAAGAATGTTAACCCCCATCATAGCAAATGGTTAGACAATGGCAGTAGTGCACAAATCAGTTTTCCTCGGTTACAGCGCCCAGCAGATGTTCGAACTCGTGGCCCGCATCGAGGACTATCCCAAATTCCTGCCCTGGTGCGGCGGTGTCGAGATACGCGAGCGCAGCGACAACCGCACCGTGGCCAGCATCGGCATCAACTACCATGGCGTCAAGCAGAGCTTTACCACGTCCAACGACAACGTGCCGTTCGAATCGATCCGCATGAAGCTGGTGGACGGGCCGTTCAAGACGCTCGACGGCGTCTGGACCTTCAAGACCCTGCGCGAAGATGCCTGCAAGATCGAGCTCGACCTGCGCTACGAATTTTCCAGCACCCTGCTCGACAAGCTGGTCGGTCCGGTGTTCGGCATGATTGCCAACAGCATGGTCGATTCCTTCTGCAAGCGCGCGGAGACGGTGTATGGAAACGCCCCGGTCGGACAATGACATGACTGCAGCGAGCGCCGCCGGGTCATTCGCGGTGCAGGTGTGCTATGCCAGCGACGCCGTGCAGTTCCTGCAGTCCGTGCAGGTGCCGGCCGGCGCCACCATCGCCCACTCGCTGGCGCTGTCCGGCGTGGCTGCCGCCATCCCCGGACTCGATGTCGCCACCCTGCAGACCGGCATTTACGGCAAGAAGAAAACCCCCGACACGCTGCTGCGCCCCCACGACCGGGTAGAACTCTACCGTCCCCTGATCGCCGATCCCAAGAATGCGCGGCGCCGCCGCAAGAACACTGCACCCACCTGATGTCCGAACAATCTGCTTCTTCGATCCTGCGCCGCGCCGGCGCAGTCCTGCTCGTGCTGTGCGCGTGCGACCTGGCCTGGATGGCGTGGCGCGTCGCCGGCGGCGCCGCTCATTCGGCGCAGTGGGTTTATTCGCTCGCCATGATCGTCCCGGCCATGGTCTGCGCCGCCTTCCTGCTGCGTGCCAGCCTGCGCGCCGCCGCGCTCCTGGTCTGGATCGCCAGCGTGCTGCTGCCGCTGGCGCTGGCCATGGCCGCGCTGACCCTGCTGCAGCCGCCCGACCTCACGCTGACCCAGTGGCGGCTCGACCCGGGCGCCCAGCTGGCGGTGCTGCTGCCGGTGGTGCTGTTCTGCGCCGCGCTGTTCTGGCTGCGCACCGCGCTGCTGCGCCAGCCGGTGCGGGCCGCCATGGTTGTCAGCGGCCGCCGCCCGCCGGCCGACCACCTGGCGCTGGGCGCGGGCGTGGTCCTGGCGCTGCTGGCGCTGGGCGGCCACCAGCTGGGTCGCGACGCCGGTCTGCTGCGCAAGGCCGAATTCCTGGCCCGCGCAAAGCACGGCGAGCAGTACCGTTACCACGTCAGCAAACTCACCCCGCGCGACGACATGGAAGGCACGTTCGTAGAAGCGCAAGTACTGGCCTGGCGCGCCGACCGTATCGATACGGTGGACGTGTTCTGGAAAGAGAAATAACTGCGCGGGCCGGATCGTTCGCGCAACGATTTCCGGCAGCTACGGGTGAGGATTCACCAGTGCAAAAATAAACGGGGCGCAGCGGATGTCCGCTGTGCCCCGTTATTGCTGGCGCCTGCTGCTTGCTGGCAGGCGTCCTGCGGTGCTTACTTGCCGTGGATATCGACGGTTTGCGCGTCGAGGCTGACCTTGACCGTGGCGGCAGGCTTGGCGCCGGCCGATTCGGCCAGCGTTACCACGTACTCGCCCGGTGCGATCTTCCAGGTCTTGCTGGCGCTGTCATACATGGCCAGCAGGCGCGGATCGACTTTCACCGTGGCCTTGCCGGTTTCGCCGGCTTTTACTGCCAGCTTGTCCCAGCCGCCCAGGCGCTTCGGCGCTTCCCAGCCGCCCTTGGCCGGCGCGATGTACACCTGGCCGACGGCCTTGCCGTCACGCTTGCCGGTGTTGGTCACGTTGAAGGTCACTTCGATGCCCTTGTCGCGCTTGGCCGCGGCCAGGTCCGACATGGCGAACGTCGTGTACGACAGGCCGTAACCGAACGGGAACAGCGGCTTGTGGCCTTTCAGGTCGAACCACTTGTAGCCGACCGCCGCGCCTTCGATGTTGTAGTTGGTGGTCAGGCTGTTGAGGATGTTCTCGTCCTTGGTCACCGCATCGCCATCGAGTTTCGGGCGTGGCAGTTGCGACACCGACGCCGGGAAGGTGGCCGGCAGGCGGCCGCTCGGGTTGACTTCGCCGGTCAGCACGCGGGCGATCGCGGCGCCGCCGTTGGAACCGGGGTACCACGCTTCCAGCACGGCCGCCACGTTGTTCAGCCATGGCATCACGACCGGGCCGCCGGTCTGCAGCACCACCACGGTCTTGCCGTTGGCCTTGGCCACGGCGGCGATCAGGTCATCCTGCTTGTTGGGCAGGTTGAGGTCGGGTGCGTCGATACTCTCGGCGGTCCACTGGTTGCCGAACACGATCACCAGGTCGCTGGCGGCTGCCAGTTTCGCGGCTGCCTTGACGTCCTTGCCGTCGGCGTACGACAGCTTGGCCTTGGTGCGGCTGGCCAGTTCCTGCATCGGCGACGAGCGGTGGTAGACCATCGGACCGGGGAAGAATTGCGGACCTTCGTTGGGTACCGGCGACAGGCCGACCGGATACACCTGGGCCGAACCGCCACCGGACATTACGCCGACGTCGGAGTGGCCGCCGATGATGGCGATGGTGCGCACGGTCGCGGCCAGCGGCAGGATGTCGTGGCTGTTTTTCAGCAGCACGATGCCGTCTTCGGCGCCGGCCTGCGAGATCTTGCCGTTGGTGGCGTAGTCGATGCCGGCGTCCTTGGTGGTCGCGGCCTTGACCGGGTGCTCTGCCAGGCCGTGGGCGAACATGGTGCGCGTGATGCGCTTGACCATGTCGTCGAGGCGCGACTGCGGCACGTGGCCATTGACCACGGCTTCCTTGAGCGCGTCATTGAAGTAGGCCGACTTGTCGAACGGGTGACCGGACTGCTGATCCAGGCCCGCGATCGCTGCCGGGATGGTGGAGTGGGTGGCACCCCAGTCGGACATCACGTAACCCTTGAAGCCCCAGTCCTTCTTCAACACTTCGTTGAGCAGGTAGTCGCTCTCGCAGGCGTACGGGCCGTTGACGCGGTTATAGGCGCACATCACGGAGCCGGGATCGCCCACTTCCATCGCCAGCTGCAGCGCCAGCAGGTCGGACATGCGGCCAGCCGCGTCGTCGATCTTGACGTTGATGTGGAAGCGGTTGGTTTCCTGGTCGTTGAACGCGAAGTGCTTGAGCGTGGAGACCACGTTGTTGGCCTGGATGCCGCGGATCTGTTCGCCGACCATCACGCCAGCCAGCAGCGGGTCTTCGCCGCCGTATTCGAAGTTGCGGCCATTGCGCGGTTCGCGCATCAGGTTGACGCTACCGGCCAGCATGATGTTAAAGCCGCTCTGGCGCGCTTCGCTGCCGATCATGTGGCCGCCGGCGTAGGCCAGCTTGCGGTCCCAGGTCGCGGCAGTGGACAGGCCCGATGGCAGCGACGTGCGCTCGAGCGGGCTCTTGGACGCGGCCTGGGTGGCCACGCCCATGCCGGCGTCGGTCTGCCATTGCGACGGCAGGCCGAGGCGCTCGATGCCGGGCACGAAGCCGGCCGAATCCTTGCGGCCGTCCTTGGGGGCGGTGTACTGCTTCGATTCGAAGTCGGTCGAGAAGTAGCCGAAGACGGTCTGGATCTTTTCATCCAGCGTCATGGCCTTGACCAGCTGCTCGGCGCGCGCGTCGGGCGACTGCGCGGCATCGAGCCACGGGCGTTTGGCATCGGCGGCGGCATGGGCCGCGCCAGTCATCATCAGGGGGTAGGCCAGGGCCAGCGATAACCAGAGACGCTTCTTCAATTTGTTTGTCCTTGTAGTGAAATTTCTGTCTTTAACGTGGAATCGTCACTTCCAGCGCGTGTACTCCACCCGCAACGATACCTGTCACTTTCGTATCAGGCAATCGTTTTCCGTCAAGTTTGACAACGATTTCATGAATATCGTCCCGTTGTATAACTACATTCAAGGTCGCGCCCCGGAATTGACGCACGACACGGATGCCCGGCCAGTGCTGCGGCAGCTGCGGCGCCACGCGCAGGCCGTCCACGTCGCCCTGCAGGCCGCACAGGCCTTCGACGAAGCAGCGGTACACCCACGACACGGTGCCGGTGTTGAACAACTGGCTCGAGCGGCCGGCCGTGCGCGGGTACTGGTGGTAGGCGCCCCGGTAGTAGTTCGGAATGAACACAGGCAGCTGGCCGCGCTGCAGGTAATCGTCCTCGCTCGGGCCGGGGAGCATCTGGCGTAGCAGCTCGTAGGCGCGGTCGCCTTCGCCGACCGCATACAGGCTGTAGATGTAGAAGATCGATGCATGGTTGTACACGGCGCCGTTTTCCGCCGACCCCGGATGTTTTTGCGTGACCCGGCCCACGTCGTCTCGCATGGCGCTGTACGGCGGCGCAAACATGGCCACGCCGTACGGCGTGTGCAGCTGCTGCCTGACCTGTTCGACGATCGAGGCGCGCTGACCGGCGTTGGCGGCGCCGCCCAGCATGGCCCAGGCCTGCGGATTGAGGTAGATGCGGCCTTCCACATCCCTGGCCACGCCGAACGCCACGTTGTCGTCGGTGATGCCGCGCGCGTACCAGTCGCCATCCCACAGGTGCTCGTTGGCGGCGCGGTTGACGGCCTGGGCGCCGGCGCGGAAATGGCCGGCCCTGGCGGCCAGGTCGTCGCCGGTGCCGATGCCGATGTCGGCGCCCTTGTCGCAGATGTCCGACCACAGGTTCAGTGCATAGGCAGTGGCCACGGTCAGCCAGCCGGAAACGCCCTTGCCCTTGTAGCCGACCATGTTCATCGGGTCGCACCAGTCGCCCTGGGCGATGTAGCTGAGACCACGGTGATCGCGCGCCTGCAGCAGCCAGTCCATGGCGGCGTGCATGCGCTCGGCCACGCTCAGGGTCACGCCGCTGTCCTTGCCGGTGACGGGCGCGGCCAGCACGTCGTAGTCGCCGGTTTCGTCGAGATAGACCTTGAGCGCGATCGGCAGCCATACGCAGTGGTCGGTGTGCGGCACCTGGTTGATGTACTTCAGTTCCGCGCCCTCGACCAGCAGGATCCCGTCCGGCATGGCGCCGCTGGCTTCCTGCTGCGCCAGCGCGTGCAGCAGGGCTGCGCGCATGACGGCGGGCTTGATGAAGCTCATGCCCATATTGTCCTGCAGGTAGTTGCGCGTCTGCGGATCGGTGGAGAGGCGGTTGACGTCGCCGTGGTAGAACACCTGGCGCGGCAGCCAGTGGTTGACGAAGTTGTCGAGGTCCGGGTCGGGCGTCTCGATCTGCAGGCAGCCGGCGCCGCCGGCGATGTAGTCGGCATAGTCGGCGCGCGCCGCCGCAAAGCCGTCGGCGTGCAGATAGCGTGCGCGCATGGCGGCGATCTCGGCGTCGTCGAAGGCCGGTCCGAAGATGAAGCGGTAGTCATGCGCGCCGTGGCCGTCCAGCGCCAGGCGGTACTGCACCACGGCGGCCGGCGTCTCGTAACGGGCGTCGCCGTTGGCCAGCAGCGCGGCGTCGATGGCGGACGGGCGATGCAGGCCGCCTTCGCCCTCGAACGCCGCCTGCTGCACTTCCCAGGCGTCGGGCGCCTGTTCGCACAGGAAGTAGGTCTTGTCCTTGAAGTCCTTCTGCTTGAAGTAGTCGGCCACTTTCTGGTAAGGGGTGACGCAGCTCGCTACCACGCCGCCCAGGTCCGGCCGGTATTCGCCCGACTGGTTCATCCACGACATGTAGCCGATCGGGAAGTACGGATACACGCTCAGGCGCCGCGCGCGGCCCGACAGGTCGGTGACGCGCAACGACCACAGTTCCACCACGTCGGCGGTGGGGATGGACAGCGTCAGCTCGACGCGCACGCCCAGGTGCTCGACGGTCCAGGCCAGGTCGTTCTTGCCGACCGAGAAGGTGAACTGGTCGACCGGCGCGCGCACCGGCTCGTACGGCGCCGAGAACAGCTCGCCCGTGTCCTCGTCCTTGATGTAGAAGAAGCGGCCCGGGTGGTGGGCATAATAATTCTGCTCCGGCTGCATGAAGGTTTTCGCTTCCAGGTTCGGCGCATGCGCATACTTGGCCGGTTCCGGCTGCATGAACTGGGCCACCGCGTAACCGCGGCAGGTCACCTGGATCATCATTTTCCGGTTCCACAGGAAGCCGCCCGCGCGCGGCATGGCGGTAGGGCTGGTCAGGTCGTAGCGGTTGCCGTCATCGGCAGGAGTTAACAGCGGGCGTGACATGAAACGGGTCTCCATCTAGGGGTTTTTGCGGGCCTGCAGGTCGGCCTGGATCTGCACCAGCTTGCGGTTGTCGAGGTTATAGAAAAACATGATGGCCACGGCCAGCGCCGCGAACGCGGCCGGGATGAACGACATCAGCCAGACGATGCCGGCCTGCGAACCGGTGCTTTGCGCAGCATTGGCCACGTAGCCGAGCATCGTAAACAGCCAGCCGATCACCGCGACCGCGATGGCGGTGCCGAGCTTTTGCGAGAAGGTGGCGGCGGCAAACGTCATGGCCGTGGCGCGGCGGCCGGTGCGCCATTCGTTGTAGTCGGCGGTGTCGGCATACATCGAGAAGGCCAGCGGCGACTTCGGTCCCAGCGCCAGGCCCATGCCGATCTGCAGCGCGAACATCAGCGTCACCTGGTCGGGCGGCACGAAGAAGAACGCCGACGACAGCACGGTGGTAATGCTCATCAGGATGATCATCAGCTTTTTCTTGTCCATGTAGCGCGTCATCAGCGGCGTGAGCGAGGCGCCGATGGCGGCCGAGATCATATAGGCCGGCACGAAACCCTGCATCAGGTCCGGCCGTCCGACCACGTACTTGAAGTAGTAGGCGGCGCTGGTGGTGCGCAAGGTGATCGTGATCATGATGATCAGGGCCAGGAAGAACAGCACCACCCACGGCCGGTTGTGCGACAGGTCGCGGATGTCCTGCAGCACGTTCGACTGTTGCGACGGCGGCGGCGCAATCCGTTCGCGCGTGTTGAAAAACGTGAGCACGAACAGCAGCGAGGCGAACACGCTCCACACCAGCATGGTCAGCTGCCAGCCCAGCTTGTCGTCGCCATGGCCGAACCAGCGCACCATGGCCGGCGTGGCGGCAGTGACCAGGGTGCCGCCGGCGAACGCGAAAATGAAGCGCAGGCCATTGACGGTCGAGCGCTCCTGCGGATCGGCCGACAGCACGCCCGACAGCGCGTTGTACGGAATGTTGATGCAGGTGTAGCAGACCATCATCAGCAGGTAGGTGGCGTAGGCCCAGACCAGCTTGCCGTCGTGCCCCAGGTCGGGCGTGGTGTAGGTGAGGATGGCGGCGCAGCCAAGCGGCACCGGCACCCACAGCAGGTAAGGACGGAACTTGCCGAAACGGGTGGTGGTGCGGTCGGCGGCGGCGCCGATCAGCGGATCGGTGAAGGCGTTGATGATCTTCACCGCGAACATCATCGACGCGGCAGCCGCAGCGGAAATACCGAACACGTCGGTGTAGAAGATCAGCAAAAAGGTGGCGACATTGGTCCAATAAAAATTGAAGCCCATGTCGGCGATGCCGTAACTGAATTTTTCGCGCCATCCCAGCGCGGCGGCAGGCGCAGTGGCAGGGGCGGGGGGCGCAGTCGGGGTCGGAATCACGGTTGCCTTCGGTGTTCTGTTGTGTGCTGCTTGCGCGACAAAAAACAGGCAGTAGCGCAACTGCGCCACTGCCCGAAACAGGGGTTGCGCCGGCAGGCGCTTCCCGGAGGGAGCACTGTGCTGCTAACCATGTTAGCGCTAACAGCGACGCTAGGCAGTGTAAGCGTTTGCAGAAATTTGTAAACAACAATTCATGCTGCGGCGCAGCGAACGGTGCGCTGCCGACGATGTCAGCGTCAGCCGGGTCGTGCCTGGTCCCGGCTGGCTGCGGGTAGGGAGCGGCAACCATGCTCGGCCGGTTCGCGCACTTCAGGCACTCTCGCGCGCCATCAAGGTAAATCCCAGGTCGATCTGGCGCACGGCCGGCTGGTCGCCCTTGATCACCGAGCGCAGCAAGGTGGCTGCCTCGAAGCCGATCCGGTAGCGCGGCGTGCCGATCGTCGTCAGCGACGGGTTCATCCAGGCCGAGGCCGGCAAGTCGTTGAAGCCGCAGATGGCCAGTTGCGCCGGCACGGCGATGCCGCGCCGCTGGCACTGGTAGATGGCGCCGTGGGCCAGGTCGTCGTTGCAGCAGAAGATGGCGTCGCAGTCGGGCGCCTGCGCCAGCATGCGGCCCAGCAGTTCGGCGCCGAGCGCCAGCGTGGACGGATCGGGCACCATCACTTCCAGGCGGGCATCGGCCAGGCCGGCGTCCTGCATGGCCTTGCGATAGCCCTCAGCGCGGCGCAGGGTGCGCTCGTCGAGCTGGGCGCCAATGAAGCCGATGCGGCGGTGGCCCTTGTCGAGCAGGTAGCGCGTCATCGCATGGCCGGCCTGGAATTGCGAAAAGCCGACCGTCAGCTGGGCCGGATCGGTGGACATGTCCATCATCGACACCACCGGCACGCGCGATGTGGTCAGTATCTGCTGCACGCGGTCGCTGTGCGACAGGCCCGACAGCAGCATGCCGTCCGGGTTCGATTGCAGATAGGTGTTGATCAGCTTTTCTTCCTCGCGGTCCGAGTAGCGCGTGTTACCGATCAGGATCTGGTAACCGTCTGCATCGAGCGCATCCTGGATGCCTGCCAGTACTTCGGTAAACACCGCGTTCGACAGCGACGGCACCAGCACCGCAATCACCTTCGACTGCGCCGAGGCCAGCGCGCGGGCGGCGCGATTCGGCACGTAGCCGAGCTCGAGCACAGCCTTGTCCACCCGGTCGCGCAGCGCCTGCGATACCAGGTCGGGCTGGGTGATGGCGCGCGAGGCTGTCATCGTCGCCACGCCGGCATGCTTGGCCACCATGGCCAGGGTAATGCGCCCGCTGGCGCGGCTGCGGACCGCTAATGATTTAGTCATCGATCATGTGTGGTGAGTACTGATAGCGATATCATACGGCACCTGTTTGAACGGTGGTATAGGCCAGTCGGAATTTCGTCCGCCCGGCGACATGAATCCATATTAATTTACATTGCGATACAAATAATGAGTTGAGTCGGTGTTGTTTTATTCTTATTATCGGGCTTCGGTGACCGGTTGAAGGGAGAGGACATGAAATCCAGGCGTGAAAATTATTCGAGCGGTTTGTCGGGCGTAGTCTTAACCAGAATGGTGGTGATCATGATGCTTGCAACGGGAGCGGCCGCCAATGCGGCCCACGCCGAGATCGGCGTTTCTGCAATGAATCCGGAAAAAATATCCACGGTCGATTTGCTGGTGAAATCGCCCGACGTCTTGTACCGAACCCGACTGACAGTCGACACCCTGAAACGCACGCAATGCAAACTCGCCCTGACGGTGCCCGAGGAGGTCGCTTCGTTCGTGGACCTGATCAAAGGCGCGGCGCTGCCAGTTGCCGGACCTGGCCACGACTTCGAGGCACGCGGCGGCGCCATTTTCCATCTGGCAGACGGCTCGAAATACGAACTGATTTTTGATAAACCGTACGACAACCTCGATAGTATCGCCGCTTCGTTCAACCAGCAGAACCTGTACCTTAAAAAAGAGTTTTTCGACCAGTACCTGAAAATAGTTCGCGACCGAAATGTGAATATTTCGGGGTGCTAAGCAACGCTTGCCTGAAACAACGCGTCATTCATCTCCATCGTACATTTTGCGGAAAACATCATTCCCATATCCTTTGCGAATTCCAGTGCCCAAGACCAGCAGGAATTCAATGCAGCGACTGCCTACCTGAGCAGGGACGCTACAGCAGCACAACTACTTCAGCAGATGGGAGACGCCAATGTAATGGTTTCCTTCATTCATGACGGGAACGATCGCTTCGATTCCAACACGAATACCGTTTATTGGGATCCGCATTCGGGCCTGGTGGTCGTCGATCATGACGATATGAATGGCTCGGTGGGCGTCCAATCCGCAGCGCTCGGCCTGTTGCACGAGGGCGCGCATGCCACCGACCCCGACCTGGCCACCCATACCGCCACCGAGGATGCCCAGTACGGTAACGGGGCCGAGCGCTATGCCGTGGGGGTGGAGGACCAGGTCGCCGCTACCATCGGCGAACCTCAGCGCTTCAACCATGACGGCGAGACCGTGGTCGAGCAAAACGCCACCGAGCACACCGTCGCCAATGCCGATGGCACCATCAGTATCGTCGAGGTCAACGCCGATGGCTCCACCTCTGTGGAAGGCAACTTTACCCCGGGAAGCTACCCCGACGTACTGCCATCGAGCGGCTCCGATAACGGTGGATCTGATTCCGGCGGTGGGAGTGGCGGCGATACCTGGGGCGACGGCGGCGGAGGTGGTGACGGTGGAGGCGGCGACGGTGGGGGCGGTGACGGTGGAGGTGGCGGCGGAGGTGACGACCCCATCAACGACGAAGAGCGCGCTGTGACCTTCAACCATCATGCGACCCATACCACGATCAAATTAGGCAGCATGGCGCCGGGCGCGGTGCAGGACCACACGACGCATGCCTCCGTCGATGCGATTCTGGCACACTTTGTCGCGCAAGAGATGGCCCGCCATGAAGCGCCTGCGCATGCGGAGATTGCCGCCGCAGCGGCCGTGCCGCAACCCCATGCACCGCTCGAACTCGTCGTGGTGGGGCAGGCCGACATGCATGCACATGCTGCCATGGCGTGGTGAGGTGCTCGATACGCTGCGAACGAGTGGGTCTGGTCCAGACTGCGGGCGTGTTTTCCTGTATTTTTCCTGTATAATGCCGCTTTGCGCCTATAGGAAATACTATGCGTCTTCTCCAAAAAGCACTCACGTTCGATGACGTGCTCCTCGTTCCAGCGTATTCCAACGTCCTGCCTGCGGATACGTCCCTCAAGACTCGCCTGACCCGCAATATCAGTATCAACATCCCGCTGCTGTCGGCAGCGATGGACACCGTGACCGAAGGCCGCCTGGCCATCGCCATGGCGCAAGAGGGCGGCATCGGCATCATCCACAAGAACCTGCGCCCGGCCGACCAGGCCCGCGAGGTGGCCAAGGTCAAACGTTTCGAGGCTGGCGTGTTGCGCGATCCGATCACGATCCCGCCGGACATGAAAATCCGCGACGTGATCAAGCTGACCGAACTGCATGGTATTTCCGGTTTCCCTGTCGTCGAAGGCAAGGAAGTGGTCGGCATCATCACCAACCGTGACTTGCGCTTCGAACAGGAGCTCGACGCCGAAGTGCGCGCCAAGATGACGCCGCGCGAAAAGCTGGTGTACGTCAAGGACGACGAAGACCGCGACGAAGCCAAGCGCCTGATGAACAAGCACCGCCTCGAGCGCGTGCTGGTGGTCAACGACAGCTTCGAGCTGCGCGGCCTGATCACGGTAAAAGACATCCAGAAATCGACCGAACACCCGAATGCATCGAAGGACTCGCACGGCAAGCTGCTGGTCGGCGCTGCTGTCGGCGTCGGCGCCAAGGATGAAGAGCGCATCGACCTGCTGGTCGCTGCCGGCGTGGACGTGCTGGTGGTCGATACCGCCCACGGTCACTCGCAGGGCATCCTCGACCGCGTGAAATGGATCAAGACCAAGTACCCGCACGTGGACGTCATCGGCGGCAACATCGCCACCGCTGCTGCGGCCAAGGCGCTGGTCGAATACGGTGCCGACGCCGTCAAGGTCGGCATCGGCCCCGGCTCGATCTGCACCACCCGCATCGTCGCCGGCGTGGGCGTGCCGCAAATTACCGCCATCTCCAACGTGGCCGAAGCGCTGGAAGGCACGGGCGTGCCATGTATCGCCGACGGCGGTATCCGCTTCTCGGGCGACATCTCGAAGGCGCTGGCTGCCGGCGCCTCGACCGTCATGATGGGCTCGATGTTTGCCGGTACCGAAGAAGCGCCGGGCGAAGTGATCCTGTACCAGGGCCGTTCGTACAAGTCGTACCGCGGCATGGGTTCGCTGGGCGCGATGTCGGACGGCTCGGCCGACCGCTACTTCCAGGACGCCACCATGAAGGCCGACAAGTTCGTGCCCGAAGGGATCGAAGGTCGCGTTGCCTACAAAGGCTCGGTACTGGCGATCATCTTCCAGCTTGTCGGCGGCGTGCGCCAGTCGATGGGTTACTGCGGCTGCGCCACCATCGAAGAGCTGCGCAACAAGGCGGAGTTCGTCGAGATCACGGCAGCCGGCATGCGCGAATCGCATGTGCACGACGTGCAGATCACCAAGGAAGCGCCGAACTACCGTTCCGGCGACTAAGTCCTTGCAAACGCCGGCACGATGCCGGCGTTTTTTCATCTTCTTCCATTTTCCAGTTATCTTATGCACTCAAAGATCCTCATTCTCGATTTCGGCTCCCAGGTCACCCAGCTGATCGCGCGCCGCGTGCGCGATTCCGGCGTGTTTTCGGAAGTGTTCCCGTACGACGTGTCCGACGAATTCGTCCGCAACTACGGCGCTGCCGGCGTGATCCTGTCGGGCAGCCACAGCTCCACGCTGGAAGGCGACGCGCCGCAGGCGCCAGCTGCCGTGTTCGAACTGGGCGTGCCGGTGCTGGGCATCTGCTACGGCATGCAGACCATGGCCGCACAGCTGGGCGGCAAGGTCGAGAACGGCCTGGTGCGTGAGTTCGGTTACGCCGAAGTGCGCGCCCGCAGCCACACCAAGCTGCTCGACGGCATCAACGACTTCGTCACCGACGAAGGCCACGGCATGCTCAAGGTCTGGATGAGCCACGGCGACAAGGTGCTGGAAATGCCGCCCGGCTTCGTCCTGATGGGCAATACCCCGAGCTGCCCGATTGCCGCCATGGCCAACGAGGAAAAACGCTTTTACGGCGTGCAGTGGCACCCGGAAGTGACCCACACGGTGCAGGGCAAGGCCATGCTGGGCCGCTTCGTGCACGAGATCTGCGGCTGCAAGTCCGACTGGAACATGCCGGACTACATCAGCGAAGCGGTGGAAAAAATCCGCTCCCAGGTCGGCAGCGACGAGGTGATCCTGGGTCTGTCCGGTGGCGTCGATTCGTCGGTGGCTGCCGCGCTGATCCACCGCGCCATCGGCGACCAGCTGACCTGCGTGTTTGTCGACCACGGCCTGCTGCGCCTGGACGAAGGCAAGATGGTGATGGACATGTTCGCCAAGAACCTCGGCGTCAAGGTCATCCGCATCGACGCCGAAGACCAGTTCATGGGCCACCTGGCCGGCGTTGCCGATCCCGAGCAGAAGCGCAAGATCATCGGCCGCGAGTTCGTCGAAGTGTTCAATGCCGAGTCGGGCAAGCTGGTCAACGCCAAGTGGCTGGCGCAGGGCACGATCTACCCGGACGTGATCGAGTCGGCCGGCAAGGGCAAGAAGGGCCAGACCATCAAGAGCCACCACAACGTCGGCGGCCTGCCCGAGCACATGAAGCTGTCGCTGCTGGAACCGCTGCGCGAACTGTTCAAGGACGAAGTGCGCAAGCTCGGCGTCGCCCTCGGCCTGCCGCACGACATGGTCTACCGCCACCCGTTCCCGGGCCCGGGCCTGGGCGTGCGCATCCTCGGCGAAGTGAAGAAAGAATACGCCGACCTGCTGCGCCAGGCCGACGCCATCTTCATCGAAGAACTGCGCAACACACCGTACGTGGCCACCGTGGTGCCGGGCTTCGACCAGGATGCCGTGCCGAGCAACTGGTACGAAGCGACGTCGCAAGCGTTTGCTGTATTCCTGCCGGTCAAATCGGTGGGCGTAATGGGCGACGGCCGCACCTACGAATACGTGGTGGCACTGCGCGCCGTGCAGACCCAGGACTTCATGACCGCCCACTGGGCGCACCTGCCGCATGAGCTGCTGGGCAAGGTGTCGAACCGCATCATCAACGAAGTGCGCGGAATTAATCGCGTCGTGTACGACATTTCGGGCAAGCCGCCGGCGACGATTGAGTGGGAATGATGAGTCGGCTGTAACTGGTTGAATTAATTGAAAAAATCAAGAGCCGTTGATGATCGGGGTCGATTATCAACGGCTTTTCATTGGATGCCGCGATACCCGGCAGGCATCGCTTTCCAACTGGACCTCTACCAACTCGCAGCCAGCCAATCTAACTAGTTTTGCCAATGCCGACCTATCAACTGATAGGGGAAGCATCCCCGTATCAGCTTGACTCCGAACGACCTATAATGACGGACGTAATCCGACCCTACACCCCCTCCGACCTAGCGGCCTGCCTGAGCATATTCGACGGCAACACACCAGAGTTTTTCTCCCCGTGCGAGCGCGAGGAATTCGAAGTGTTTTTGACTACGCATGCGGTTGCGTGGAATTTCCAGGTGATCGAACGTGACGGCAAGCTCGTCGCTTGCGGTGGGCATGCGCTGGACTTGCGCACCGGTTGCGCGAATTTCTGCTGGGGGATGGTGGAACAGGGTCTCCACGGTACCGGGCTCGGAACAATGCTGACCGTGGCCCGTCTGACAGCAATCAGGGACACGGCGGGAGTCGTCAGCGTGTGCCTCGATACCAGTCAGCACACCCAGGGCTTTTACGCGCATTTCGGATTCCGCCACGCGCGGACCGTGGTCGATGGCTATGGGCCCGGGCTCGATCGGTGGGAAATGGTTCTTGATCTGCATGCCAACGTCACCCCGGCAACTGCGCTACAGCGACACCTGCGACGGTAGGGCTGGACTGCGCGCGCAAGGTCATCAGCTAAGCGCGGAAGCCGCGGCGCCTGCTGCGGGACGGCGTTTGCGCTGCAGGCCAGCGCGACATGACACTGCGGTCAGCGTACGCGTCGGCCTGCAAAACCTTGGGCTATTTGACCGGCGCCTGCGTCTGCGCGTACTTGCCGACGATCTCGCCCTTGGCGATCACATGTCCCTGCAGCGCCTGCAGCAACTGGTCGCGGTCCGCGCCCCAGCTCAGCGGCAACACCGTGTCCAGCGCAAACACCTGGAAGTGATAACGGTGGGCCGTTGCGCCGATCGGTGGCTTGGGGCCGTAGTAGCCGATCGATCCGCGCGTGTTGCGGCCCTGGAGGACGCCTTCCGGTTCCGTCAGGCGCGGCTGCTCCTGCAGCCCCTCGGGTAGGCTGGTGACCGTTGCCGGGATATTCCATGCCAGCCAGTGCACGAATGGCTTGTTGGGCGCATCGGGATCTTCGGCAATGACCGCATAGGATTTGGCGCCCTCGACCGCTTGCCATGACAGCGGCACCGAAACCCCCTCCGCATATTCGCTGAACCGGCTCTGCATCGCGCCGTCGTGGCGGAAGGCCGGGCTCTCGATGCGCAATGCGGACCCGCCGGCCGCCTCGGGGCGCGTGATGGCCAGCGGCACGTTGTTGCCGCGCTGCGCCTGCTGCTGCATCGGACCTGCCGGGGCTGCCGGCAGGCTGGCCGCCGCCTTGCCGGCGCCGGTGTACGCGACGCGGTACAGCACGCCGTTGGCGTCGTCTGCCATCAGCAGCGCGCCGTCGCGCGCCATCGCCAGGCCCACCGGACGGGCGATGTGGGTTTTGCCGCCGTCGGTCAGGAACCCTGTCACGAACGGTTCCACCGACCGTGCCTGGCCGTCGGCAAACCGGATCCGGACGATTTCATAGCCCGACGGGCTGGCGCGGTTCCACGAGCCGCGCATGGTCACGAAAGCGTCGCCCTGGTATTGCGCCGGGAAGGCCGCACCGCGGTAGAACAGCATCTGCATGGGCGCTGCATGGGCGGTGTAGCCCACCACCATCGGCGTGCTGTGGGCTTTCCAGTCGGCCTTGCTGATGTCGCCCTGCGGCGTGCTTTGCGGATAGATGGCGCCGGCGCCGTACACGTGCGGCCAGCCGTACTGCTTGCCCAGTTCCAGCTTGTTGACCTCTTCCGGCTGCTCGTCGTCGCCGAGAAAATCGATGCCGTGGTCCATGCCCCAGAACTCGCCCGTGCGCGGGTGCCAGTCGAAGCCGATGGTGTTGCGCAGGCCGCTGGCAAAGATGGTGCGCTGCTTGCCGTCAGGCGACGCGCGCAACATGGTGGCGTTCTCGGGATTGCTTTCGTTGCAGACATTGCAGGTCGAGCCGGCGCTGATGTACAGCATGCCGTCCGGGCCGAAGGCCAGGGTGCGGTTCGGATGCTGGCCGGCGTCGGGCAGATCGTCGATGATCAGTGTCAGCGGTCCCAGGGTGCCGTCGCTGCGGATGTCCGCGACGAAGACTTCCTTGACGGTGGCCAGGTAAAGCTTGCCGTCGCGGATGGCCAGCCCGTGGGCGCCGGCGCGATTGGCGACGATCACAGGTGGGCCGTCCGCGCGGCCGTCGCCATTCGCATCCCTGAGCATCAACACGTCGCCCTGGTCGCGGCGGCTGACATAGATGGTGCCATCGGGCGCCACGGCGATGATGCGGATATTCTTCAGGCCCGTGGCAAACGCCGAGACGGTGAAACCGGCAGGCGCCTTCAGGGCTGCGATCCGCTCGGGCGTGGCGGCCACCTTGTCCGGCTTGACGATCGCGGCAGCGATGGCGACGCGCGTGCCGTCGCCTTGCTGGGCGTGCGCAGACAGGGACATGACGGCTAGCGCCAGGGCGGTGAGGGGCAGGGCAGTACGCATGAGGCTTCCTTTGATCGACAGTTGGTTTTGGCGGGAAAACCCAGTGTCGGGGCGCGCGCCGCGCCTGCTCTGTACGCGCGATAACCGATGCGCCCGATGCGGACCAGGAAACGCAGCATAGGCGCATCGTTGTGACATTCGAACAACCTCGGCTGCCGTGTCGTGGTCGCGCCGCCACCAGAACGTCGGCAGGCGCGCTTCTCGGTCTAGAATGGCGCATGACCGATTACGCCGCCATTCTCGACACCATCTACGCCGAAGTCCAACCATTGCTGGAGCAGGGCAAGGTCGCGTCCTATATTCCCCAGCTGGCCGATGTCAACGCTGCGCAGTTCGGCATGGCCGTGTATTGCCTCGACGGGCGCACGTACTCGACAGGCGCGGCGCAGCAAAAGTTTTCGCTGCAAAGCGTCACCAAGCTGTTCTCGCTGGCGCTGGCGTTTTCGCTCGAGGGCGATGCGATCTGGTCGCGCGTCGGACGCGAACCGTCCGGTACGGCCTTCAATTCCCTGGTCCAGCTCGAATACGAAAAAGGCGTGCCGCGCAATCCGTTCATCAATGCCGGCGCGCTCGTGATGACCGACATCCTGTCGTCGCACCCGACCCCGTCCGATGTCGCCATCCTGCACTTCGCGCGCGAGATTTGCGATCGCCAGGACATCGGGTTCGATCTGGCCGTCGCCGAGTCCGAGCATGCCACTGCCCACCGCAACTACGCCATTGCGCACCTGATGAAGGATTTCGGCAACCTGCATAACCCGGTCGAGACCGTGATCGACAGCTACTGCCGCCAGTGCGCGATCACGATGACCTGCAGCGAGCTGGCCAAGGCCGGCAGCTTCCTGGCCAACCATGGCACGATCCCGTGGAGCGAGCGGCAGGTGCTCGACGCCAGCTCGTCCAAGCGCCTGAACGCGCTGATGCTCACCTGCGGCACCTACGACGCCGCCGGCGAGTTCGCGTACCGGGTTGGCTTGCCGGCCAAGAGCGGCGTCGGCGGTGGCATCCTGGCGCTGGTACCGGGAGAAATGGCCATCGCGGTCTGGTCCCCCGGGCTCGATGACACCGGCAATTCGCTGGCCGGCACCTATGCGCTCGAGCGCTTTACCAGCCTGACCGTGCGGTCGATTTTCTAGAACACATCGCGCGCATTGCGCGCGCGGATGTCCTCGGCGGTTCTCGGTATCAGCGATTCGCGCACCGTGCGCGCGGCATCGGCCTGGATCGGTTCGATAACGGGACGGAACTGCGCGTCATAGCGCTGGAACGCCAGCGCATGGTCGCCGCCGGCTGCGGCCATGGCATGGCCCAGCGCGGCAGCGCCGTCGATGGCCAGCGAGCCGCCGCGGCCCGCGCCCGGCGAGGGGCAATACGCGGCGTCCCCCACCAGGGCCACGCGTCTGCGCGACCAAGCCGGCATCCGGACCTGGCACATCTTGTCGAAATAGAAGTTATCCGCCGCGGCGACGTCGCCCAGCAGTTGCGCAGCGCGCCAGCCGACAGCGCGGAACCGGTCAACGATCATTTGCCGCTGCTGCGCCTGGTCGCGGTAGTCGTAGGCAAGCTCGGTGTCCGAGATAAAGCCGAAGATGATGTCGGTCTTGTTCTTGTACGCGTTGAGCATGATGACCTTGCCGGGCACGTTGAACATCTGGGCCGTGTCGCGCGGAATCAGCAGCTTGTCGACGATCGACACGGCAAAGTATTGCTGCAGAAAATGCGTGTAGTGCGCAGCCGGTCCGAAGCACAGCTCGCGCACGCGCGAATGGATGCCGTCGCACCCGAGTACCAGGTCGTAGCGGCCAGTGCCGCCATGCTTGAACGTCACCCTGACATGGTCGGCCTGATCGAGCGCCGCGACCGTGTCGCCGAACACGATCTCGCAGTCGTCGCGCACCGTGTCGTACAGCAGCTGCATCAGCAGGTCGCGTTCGATTTCGTACTCGTCTTCTCCCTGCGCGTCACCCTCGCCGCGCAGCACCATGCTGCGCGCGGTGCTGTCGTCTGCATTCTTGAAATCCCACCGGCGCAGCGCCAGGCGATTGGCGCGGATGTCGGTCAATATGCCCATCTGCCTGACGATGGCGATGGTGTCGTCGCGGATATTGACCGCCGTACCGCCGCTGCGCAAACGCGGTGCAATCTCCACGACGGTCACGTCAAAGCCCAGGCGATGCATGAAATAGGCGGACGTCAGTCCCGCAAAACTCGCACCGACAATCAACATTTTTTTACGGGGGGAGGCTGTCATCACTGTCCTTGAAGTTTTCGAGCGCTTCGGCGTGAAGCGCTAACGATCCGAATTTTGTACTCGGTAAAAAAATATTACAAGAGATTTTTATACCGGGTATAATTTTTCATCACATCCACGAGGAACCGGGCGCACGATGGCACAACTGAGGGACAGCAAGAAAAAGGCGACCCGGCAGCGCATCTCGGACGTCGCGACCGAACTCTTTTTTGCGCGCGGTTTCGATGGCGTTACCGTGGACGAGATCGCGGCGGCCGCGCAAGTCTCGAAGATGACCATTTTTAATTATTTCGCACGCAAGGAAGAACTGCTGCTCGATCGCGAGGACGACCTGAAGCTGCTGCCGTTGCAGTGCGCGCTACGCGCCAGGCCGCCGCAACAGGGCGCGGTTGACGCGCTGCGCAGCGTGATCGTCGACATGAACCGGCACAAGCATCCGATCTGTCACATCAGCAGCCTGGTGGCCGACTGGTGGCGCGTCGTGGAAGCGAGTCCCGCGCTCAGGGCGCGCGTGCGCGAGCTGGCGGACGAGGCAGCCGAGGGACTGGCTGTCGAACTGGGCGGCGCTGCCCCTGGCGGCAGCGTGCGGTTGATGGCCGGCATGATCGTGCTAACGGTGCGCACGGCGCGCGAGGAAGCGTTACGGCAGTTCCACGCGACGGCCTCGGTAAAAAAAGCCAACGCGACTTTCATGCAGTTAATCGAGCAGGGCCTGGTGGCGGTCGAACGGATGGCTGACATTACGCCACTGCCGCAGGTTCCGCTGCCCGCAGCCCGATAACATCCTCACCCGCTGCCGGGACAGCAGGACGTCGCGGGTCCTGCGCGATGCGCGGGCGTTCCGACACCCTTGTGCAAGCCCACTGCAGCTGACAGCCACCATCCAGCCTGCGGGCACGCGCGCATCCGCTGTATCCAGCCGACTTTTGCATAAAAATCTTTCGAACGAAAGACGATGAGCGCAAAAAACATAAATACAACATAAAAAACAGGTAATGCGTAAGATTTGGTTGCGTGCGTAAGGTTTCGATATAGACTAAATGATGCCTCAACATCAAGTGGCCTTCTTCACGCTTTCGATGTGGCGAAGCAGGCTGCCCGCCAGGCCCATGCCGGCCGGCGCGAGTCATGACGGTCGGGCAGGTCTGCCTGCGCTTTATCACCAACTTCAAAGGAATCATGTCAATGAGTCACCTGCAACGCCGCTCGCACGCTTACGCTCATCCCCGGCTGGTGCTCCATCCGCTTACTTCGGCCTGCCTGCTGGCACTGGCCACGCTTGCTGCGCCGGCGCGGGCGCAGGTCGAGACCACTGCCTCCGAAGCCGACCCGGTGGCCAAGGTCGTCGTTTCCGGCACCCGCGCCAGCCTGAGGGAATCGCTGTCGCTCAAGCGCAACGCGGCGGTCGTGCAGGACAGTATCAGCGCCACCGAGCTTGGCCGCTTTCCCGACAATAACGTGGCCGATTCGCTCAGCCACGTGACCGGCGTGTCGATCTCGCGCACGGCCGGTGGCGAAGGCCAAAAGGTCAGCATCCGCGGCCTCGGTCCCGAATACACGATCACCACCTTCAACGGCCGCCTGCTCGGCACGGACGGCGCCGGTCGCGACTTCGCTTACGACGTGCTGCCGGCCGATGTGATCAGCGGCGCCGATGTGGTCAAGTCAACCCAGGCAAAGCTGATCGAGGGCGCCATCGGCGGCCTCGTCAACCTGCGGTCGGCCAGTCCGTTCGACCAGAAAGGCCAGCACGGCCTGCTGCGCGTGGAAGGCGATCACAACCAGATGAGCAGCCTGAACGGCAAGAAGCTGTCGGGCACCTACAGCAATACCTTCAGCGATCAGCTCGGCGTACTGCTGGGCGTGGTGTATGCGAAGCGCGATGTGCGCACCGATACGGCCGGCAACGACGGCGGCTGGTCGCGCAATGCCATCCCTGGCGACCCGGGCCAGTTCTGGGAGACGGGCAACACCTGGGGCGGCTTCATCGACCCGAACGGCAACGGCGTGCTCGATCCCGATGAACAGGGGCTGATCGCGCCGGGACAGTTCCGCTTCGGAACCATCATGGAAAAGAAGGAGCGCATGGCGCTGTCTGGCAAGGTGGAATGGCGGCCCAGCAGCGACCTGAAGGTCGTGGTCGATGGGTTCGCGACGCGGCTCGACTCGCCGCAGGTCGGCTACCAGCTGTCGTTCTACCCGCTGTACTCGCCGGGGCGCTGGTCCGACATCAAGGTCAACAACGGCGTCGTGACGGACCTGACGCTGGCCAACACGGATCCCGAGCTGCGGCTCAATCCCGAAGTGCTGAACAAGACCGAAGACCGGGTGGTCGATACCGCCATGGCCGGCGCCAGGGCCGAATGGAAGCTGTCGCCGACACTGAAAATGGATGGCGACATCTATTTGTCCACGTCGAAACGCAATTCCGGCGGCAACGATACCTACGTGGTGCTGCGGATGAATCAGCCCAACGTCACGCGCATCCGGCTGACCGGCGCCGCCGTGCCCAGTGTCACGACCACGCTGGCCGACGGTCGCGACCTGCAGACCGGCCTGGCCGGCGGCCAGTTCAGCGGCAACGACTTCAACACCCACTATTACGGCCGCACCGGCGACAATATCAAGGACCGCATCGGCGGCGCCACGGTCAACGCCGAATGGAAAACGGAACGCTTCCATGTCGATCAGCTCAACTTCGGCGTGAGCCAGACCAACCGCAAGAAAACGCGCGACATGATCAACAACGCGTTCAACGCGGGGCAGGATCATTACTCGGGCGAGAACGCGGTCAATGTCGGCACGCTGGGCGGCAACGTCATCAACCAGACGCTGAGCCCTGGCGGATTCCTGTCTGGCGTGAGCGGCAATTTCCCGCGCAGTTTCCTCGGTTTCGATGTCAACAACTATGCCCAGGCGCTGGCGGCGCTCGACGGCCGTCCGCGCCCCGGCGGCGGCGTCTACAGTTCGGCCCTGTCGGCGCCTGCCTGGAATCCGCTGGAAAGTTACCGCGTGACGGAGAAGACCTCGACCGCCTACGTGCAGGCCGACATGTCCGGCGACCACTGGAACGCCGACATCGGCGTACGGCTGGTACACACCAGGACCAGCTCGCAGGCCTGGGACGCCAGGATCAACCAGATCGTCGAAAACGGTGCGTTCAATTTCACGGCGGTCTATGCCGACCCGTCCATCGTGCAGCAGGACGCCAGCTATACGTTCGGGCTGCCGTCGGCCAACTTCACGTATGCGATCACGGACGCACTGCAACTGCGCCTGGGCGCGGCCAAGACCATGGCGCGGCCGTCGGTGGACAAGCTGGCGCCATCGAGCACCACCGAGAGCATTTCGTGGGGCGACTTCACGCAGATTTACGGTGGCAATGCCAACCTCAAGCCGTACAGTGCGCACCAGGCCGACGTGTCGCTGGAATGGTATTACGCCAAGAGTTCGGCGCTGACCCTGGCGCTCTATCAGAAGAACATCAAGAACCAGATCACCAGCGAATGGCTGACCGGCCAGGACATCGGCGCGCCCGGCGGCCGCCTGTTCAACGTGCAGCGCCCGATCAACGGCGACAGCGCCAAGGCGCGCGGCATGGAGATCGGCTTGCAGCACCTGTTCGACAACGGCTTCGGCGTGCGGGGACAGTACACGCGCAACCTGTCGCGCAGCTGGGTCAACGGCGTCGAGCGCCCGCTCGAAGGCATCGCCCCCGCGACCGCGTCGCTGGGCTTGCTGTACGAGCGGGGACCGTGGAGCATGAGCACCACGGCCGACTATACCGACGCTTTCGTCACCGCCACCAACGTGCTTGGCGCCGGCTTCAATGAACGCGCCGACGCCATCACGTGGTTGACGGCGCAGCTGGCGTACGAGGTGAACAAGTCGCTGCGCATCAGCATCGAGGGTAACAACCTGACCGACGCAAAACAGGTGCTCACGCTCGGCAACGGCAAGATCAGCCTGCCGAACGGCTACTACCGCTACGGACGCTCGATCACCGTGGGCGCCAGCCTGAAGTTCTGATCGCCCCGCTGGTCCTCTCCTTCACCGCCCCGCAGCCGGGGCGGTTTTTTTTACGTGCGGAGAAGCCGGTCAGTCCGCGATCAGCACTTCGATGCCGGCGGCGAAAAGACCGTCCCGGTACTCCTGGCTGATGCCGGCGTCGGTGATGACGGTATGGACGCGATTGAGTTGCACGATGCGGTGCAGGCTGACGCAGCCGAACTTGGAGGCATCTGCAAGGACAATGACTTTACGGGCGCGCTCCACCATCTTGTGATTGAGGCTCGCTTCCGCCTCATGGTGGGTGGTGACGCCAAACTTCAGGTCGAAACCGTCCACCCCGAGAAACAGCTTGTCGAAGCTGTACGATTGCAGGCAGGCTTCGGCCTGCAGTCCCTGCAGCGAGAGCGACTGCTTGCGCAGCAGACCGCCGGTCAGGATCAGGTCCACGCCGGGCGCGTCCGACAGCTCCCAGGCGATGTTCAGGCCATTGGTCATCACGGTGACGTTCTGCGCGGCGCGCAAGTGGCGCGCCAGCGAGATGGTGGTGGTGCCGGAATCGATGATGACATTTTCGCCGGCCTTGATCAGGCTGGCGGCAAGGGCGCCGATGCGCTCCTTCTGGTCATGGTTGATCGCGTCCTTTTGCGGCACCGTGTGTTCGGTGGGCGGCGTGCGCGCCGGCAGGGCGCCGCCGTGGCTGCGGATGGCCAGGCCCTGCGCCTCGAGTGTGCTCAGATCGTTACGGATCGTCACGGCCGAGACGCCCAACTGCCTGACCAGTTCGTTGACTTGCACCGACCCGTGTTCGGTGAGTGCTTTCAGGATGAGTGCGCGGCGTTGACCGGTCTGTGCCATAGTTGGGCAATAGCTTTTAATAAAACAACAGCTTAACAGATCCGGGCACCGGCAGGCCAGCGCCGGCCCTGATGCTGTCACGTCGATCAGGGCAGGGCAGTGCAGCCGCTCATACGGGCGTCGCTTCGAGCAGCAGCGCGTGGGCAAATCGCAGCGTGAGGCGGCGCGGGCTGCCGCCGTCGAGCTCGCCGATATCGGTGTCGTTGGCGTAGTCGCGCAGGCGCCAGCGGCCGGGGCCGAGCCCCCGGATCTCGACCGGACCGTTCCAGCGTGGCGCGTAAAAGGCGAAATACATGCTGCCGTCTTTTTGCACCACGTGCGCTTCCGGCTTGTCGAAGCCGATATCGTAGAGTTCGCCGCGATACACGCCATTGGCCAGCATCTTCTCGCGATAGATGCCGATCCATTTGCGCCACTGGACTTCGCGCTCCGGCGTCAGCAGGAAGCTGTCCTTGGGCTTGGGATCGACGGGCCAGGTGAACTTGGTCGACAGCACCGCGCCGATCCCGATCGAGGAGGCGAAATCGTCGCCGCCGTCGCTCAGTTCGACATGGTCGCCGGCATACGGCGCCGAGCGGCCCATCAGCGCCTTGAGCGTCTTGCCCTTATGGCGTATCTGCCACGACGACAGGGGGTCGGACGACGGCGCCTGGTTCATGTACGGGAAGTTGTGGAACGCGTAAGAGGTGCCGCACGGGCACAGCTCCACCACCGCATGCGGATTGACCTCGCGCGCCGTGTCGTACACCATCTTCCAGAAGTCTTGCAGCTTCTCGAACGACTCTTCCGGCCGGGCGTGCTTGTGCGCCGGGTTGTAGCACGGCGCCACGCCGTTCAGGTGCTGGCCGTCGATCTTCAGGCCCTGGTAGCCCCACTCGCCGAAAATCTTGCGGATCCACTGGCGCGTCATCTCGACGGTGGGCGCATAGGCGGGGCACAGATAGAAGCTGTTCCACCACGTGATCAGTTGCGGCGCGCCATTAGCGTCCAGCAGCAGCATGTCGGTATGATCGTGCAGCAGGTCCGAACCGGGATCGACCGCAAGTGGCGTGATCCACAGCCGCGCCTTGAGGCCGGCGTCCTTGATCGTGCCGACCAGGCTGCGCATGTCCGGGTCGCCGTTCGGGAATTTTTTGGCGTCGAGCTTCCAGTCGCCTTCGTTGTTCTGCCAGCCGTCGTCGAGCACGGCCCATTCGAGGCCGAGCGCCTTGGCTTTCTGCAGCGTGCCCACCATCAGCGGCACGGTAAAGTCGCGTTCGTAACCCCAGGCGCACCAGATCGGCTCGTACGATTCGGCGGGCGCATCGGGCGCGCGCACGCCGCGCTCTGCCATCGCCTGCCGGTACCGGTCCAGCGCCGTGAAATAGTCGCCCGTGTGCAGCGCCAGAAAGGTGTCCATGGTGTCGAGGGTGTCGCCGGGCTGCAGTACGACGTCGGTCTCGAATTCCACCGCCAGCGCGGCGCCGCCCGCGACCGCGCGCACCGGCAGCGCCACCAGCCGTGGCACGGTGTCGAGGTGGCCGACGGCCAGGCCGCAGTCGCGCTGCCAGATATCGACGACCGGCGTGCCGCTGCCGTAGTCGGACGCGTTCATGCCCATGAAATTGCGCTGGTCGAAACCGGCCGCCAGCGGCTGCACCCAGTCGCGCCGGTCGGCAAACGACGCGCCGGAATAGGTCCAGAATCCGGACGCGCGGCCGGGCGCGGGCCGCAGCGTGTGCGCGCTGCTGGACCAGGCAGCCACCACGACCGGCAGCTTGCCCACATTGCGGTAGCCCACGCGGATGACCGCAAAGCCCGGCAGGCCGGCGTAAAACGTCACCGCAACCGATTTCTCGATGCCGTCGGCCGAGGTGCCGACCAGGCGGTGCCGCACACCGGCACCGTGCGGGCCATCGACGCGGTCGGCCGCCTGCGCGGTCAGCGCAAAGCGCTCGATCCAGCGGCCATTGGCAGCGTTGGCCGCATTCGCGCTGGCTGCAACCACGGCAGCATTGATGCCTGCGCCGCTCGGGCCGCCCGCAGTGCTGGCGTTGCGCAGCACCCGCAGCCGTTCGCTGGGCGCAAACGCGGTGACTGCCAGCGGCCGGGGGCCAAGCCGCGAAATCACGCGGCAGTGCAGCTGGCTGTCGAATTCGAGCGCCATGGCACCATCGCCGATGCGCGCCACGTCCTTGCCTGCGGGTTTGCCCGTGCCGGCCACCTCGGCGGCGCCGGCATCGATCACGGTCGATGCCACCGCGGTTCCTGCCAGCCATTGCAGCAAGCTGCGCCGGCGCGGGTCTGGTTGCTTGTTCATGCGTCTCCCTTGTCGTCGTGTCCGGCGTCGGCCGGTTAATGCCAGGCCGTGGGGTAGGCCTGTTCTGCGTTGATGCGGTAGAGCTTGTCGATTACCTGGCGCGGCAGCGACAGGCCGCGCACCGGCCGGTCCAGTTCGGGCACGGTCAAGCTGTCGCCGGTGACAAAGTAGCGCCAGTCGCGCCGCCACACCGTGTCCATGTCGGCCACGAAGCTGGCATCGCTTTGATCGGCCGACTGCGCCAGGTCGGAACCATACATCAGCCGGTCCTGGTACTTGATGAAAAATGCGCGCACGCGCTCGCGGTCCCGCTGCGACTGATACTGCAACTGGCCGATACGGGCAGCGATATCGAGCCGGGCGCCCGGATGGGCGTCGAGGAAGCGGCCGATGCGCTCAATATCGTATTCCAGCGAGGCCAGGTGCACGCCGGTAAAGCGCAAGGTCGGATGCCGGACCAGCATGCGGTCGCGCGCGGCCATCTGCTGTTCGTAGCCCGGCATGTCCGGGTGCAGGTACATATGGTAGGCGGGATGGTTTTTGAAATACTCGCGGTCGTTGTTGACCGTCATTTGCGCGACCGGCAGCCAGCAGTTGTGCGGCTCTCCCTGGTGGCCGAGCACCATCACGCCGCGGTGCGCCAGGCCGTCGAACAGGGGGCTGAAGCGCGCGTCATCGATCATCACCAGCTTGCCCTGGCTGTCGCGCAGGCTCATGCCGATATTCTTCCAGACCTTGACGCCGACCGCGCCGTCGGCGATCGCGCCATCGAGGTCTTTCAGGGTCGCCGCAGTCCAGCCATCCCTGTCGAAGCCGTCGGTGGAAAAGGTGGCGACCCATGCCACCTGCTGGCCGTGCTTGTGCCCGAGCGCGCTGGCCACCTTGCGCTGCTGGTCCAGCGCCGGAAAATCGGGGTAGTCGACATTGATGGTCAAAGCGCGGAAGTTGTCCTTGCGCGCCAGCGCCAGCCAGGCGTGCTGGCTGGCGCCGTGCAGATGCAGGTGCGCGTCGATCTTCGGCACCGTCTCGAAGTCGCCCATCGTGTAGCCATCGGCTGCGCTGCACGGCGCCGCGATCAGGGCGGCGGTCATGGCGGCAACCGCGGCACAGCGCCGGGCAGGGAACAGGAAAGACGACAGGGTGCTGCGCATGGAAACTCCGTTAGTGAGGTGGTTGGTCGGCCAGCCGGTCCAGCGCAGCGGCGCCCAGCGGCGTCCCCGCGCACCGCGCGGCATACAGCGCTGCGCCCAGCACGGGCGCCAGGCGCGGCGGCGCCAGCAGATAGTCGGCGCTGCGTGCTGCCAGCGCGGCGGCAAACGGGGCCGGCAGCGGCCCGTCGGCGCCGAACAGACCGCCCGTGTACGACACCGCCACCTGCTGGCCATCGTCCACGCCCAGCGCGTGCCGCACCGCAGCGACCATTGCCACCAGCTCGTCGGCAGCGGCGGCGATAATGGCCTGCGCCTGCAGGTCGCCCTGCGCGGCCGCTGCCGAGACCAGGCGCGACAGGGCGGCGATGCGGCTGCGTTCTTCGTTCAGGTCGCCGTACACGACCTGGCACAGATCGAGGTCTTCCTGCAGCCCCAGCTGCTGGCGCAGCAGCGGGTACAGCGCTCCCCGTGCTGCGCGGCCGTCGCTCATGCGCGAAAAGAGCTGGAGGCCGGCGCGCGCGATCCAGTGCGCCGAGCCCTCGTCGCTGAACAATTCGCCCCAGCCGCCGGCGCGCGCGCTGCGGCCGCCCACTTCGCCGTACGCCATCGAACCGGTGCCGGCAATGACGCTGATGCCATCCGCGCACGCGAGCGAGCCGGCCCAGCTGCAGACCATGTCGTTGCCGCACCGGTAACGCGCGTGGCCCAGTACCGCTTGCGGCATGGCATCGAGCCGGGGCAGGGCAGAGCGGTCTTCGCCATGGGCCGGCAGGCCGAAGAAGGCAAATTCGACGTCCGACGGCGCCACCCGCGCGGCGGCGAACAGTGCAGCGCAACCCCGTTCGAGCATGGCGGCCACGCCTGGCATGCCGACCTCGATGTAGTAGGCGCTGCTGTCCTGGTGGCGCGCCAGCACCTGTCCCGCACCGTCGATCAGCGCAAAAGCGGTCTTGGTGCCGCCGCCGTCAACCCCGAGGAACATGCTGCCCTCCGGCGACCGGATAAATGGTGACGCCGCGCACCACGCGGTTGACGGTGCCCGACACGCTGGGGGTATCGGGCCGCAGCCCCTGCGCCAGCGATTGCAGCAGCGCGAACGACTGGCAGAACACGATATACGGCAGCGCCAGCGCCAGGTCGCAGGCCGTATCCGCGGCCTCCAGCACCAGGCAGTCCGGGCCCGCTTCGTCCATCGGCTGGCCGCTCAGCGCCAGCACGCGGCCGGCGCGGCCGTCGTTGCGCAGTTCGCGCAACAGGTCCAGGTCGTAGCGGCGCGCCTGCGCAGCGTTGGACAGCAATACCACTACCAGCGTGTCGCGATCGACGATGGTCTTGGGGCCATGGCGGAAGCCGAGCGGCGAGTCGAACAGCGCCACCACGCGGCCGTCGGTCAGCTCCAGCAGCTTGAGCGCGGCCTCGCGCGCCAGGCCGCACAACTCGTTGCTGCCCAGGTAGACCACGCGCTGGAACCGCTGCGCCACCAGCGACTGCAGCAGCGGCAGAGCTGTGGCGTGCAGGGCGGCGCCAGCGGCGGACGGCACCGCCGCCGCACCGGGCGGCAGCATGCCGAATGCGAGCGCCGCCGCCAGCAGCATCGTGGTAAAGCTGGTGGTCATGGCAAAGCCGCGGTCGTGGGTGGCATCGGGCAGCAGCAGCGCGTAGGCGTTGGGGCGCGCCTGCGCCATGCGATACAGTTCGCCGTCGGCGTTGCAGGTAATGACCAGGTGATGGACGTCCTTGACCAGCTGGTCTGCCAGCTCCACCGCTGCCAGGCTTTCGGGGCTGCTGCCCGAGCGGGCAAACGAGACCAGCAAGGTCGGCACGTCCGTCTGCAGGAACTGGTACGGGCCGGAGACGATGTCGGTGGTCGGCACGGCCTCGGCCCGCCAGCCCTTGGCCAGCATGGCCGGCGCCAGGCATTCGCCGAGAAAGGCCGAGGTGCCGGCGCCTGTGAGCACGATGCGCAGGCCGGCGCCAGCCAGCAGCGGCGCCAGGAATGCATCGAGCGCGGCGCGGTTGGCCGATACCAGCGCATCGATCTGCGGCCACACAACGGGCTGCTGTGCGATCTCGCGCGCGGTCAGGCCGGCGCCGGCTGCGTCGAGCGCGGTGGTGCTGTGTCCCAAAATGTGCTTCATATCCTTCTCCACCACTAACATGTTTCCAGCTCCTTGGTTGCGGCGCCTGCACAGGCGTCCAGATACTGGCGCAGCACCCTGGCCACGCCCTCCTTGAGTAAATCGACCGGCAGGTTGCGCACCCGGCCGGCGCGCACCTCCTGGTACTGCGCCGGGAGGTACTGGCTGATCAGCGTGAGCGGGGGCGGGCTGCGTTCCAGCTTGGCCAGCAGCTGCGCCTGCGCTGCCTGGATGGCCGGGTGCGGCCAGTAATAGCGGATCCGGTCGCTCAGGCTGAACTGCTGGTCGAAGCGCGCCCGTACCGGATCCTGGACGTAGTATTTGCGCCAGTATTCGGGCTCGGCGCGCATCACGGCCAGCACCGTGTTCTTGAAATCCGATCCCGCGCCTGCACCGCTCATCGCTGCTTCGATGTCCGCCAGCGCCCACAGGGTTTCGCGCAGCGCGAAGGTCAACCCCGGGCCCACCTTCAGGATGGCGAAGTGGCCTGCCACCAGCGCAGCCAGGCTGGCCGGTGTCTGGTAGTCGGTCGAATGCGCTTCGTACACCAGGGTAGGCTCTGTTTCGATGAAGCGGCTCAGTGCAGCCGCGCGCTGCGGCTGGTAGTCGATCACCTTGTGGTGGTCGAACTCCACGCCCGGCTGCACCACCAGGCCGATCACGCGCGGCCACACGTCTGCCAGCCCGGCGGCGGCAAACGCCTGTTCGTGGATGCGGATGGTGAGCGCGGCGGCATCGGGCGTCGTGACGCTCAGTTGGTCCAGGTCCTCGCGCGCGCCACCGGGCACCGGCACTTCGGTGCCGACCACGTAGACGGGCGCCGCGCCGCCGTGCGTGCGCCATGCTCGCTCGGCCACACGGCACAGGCGCGCTGCGCGCTCGGCCACCACGGCATCGGGCAGCGGCACCGGGTCGCCGCTGCACGACATCGAGCAATCGAGGTGGATCTTGCGGAATCCCGCTTCGACATAGCGCTCGATCAGCACGTCCGCCTTGGCCATGGCGGCCTCGGGCGGCAGGCTTTGCCACGCGTTCGGCCCCAGGTGGTCGCCGCCCAGCAGCACGCGGTCGCGCGCCAGGCCGGTGCAATCGGCGATCCCGTGGACGAAGTCACGGAACGCTGCCGGCGTCATGCCGGTGTAGCCGCCATCCTGGTTGACCTGGTTCGAGGTCGATTCGATCAGGACCGGCAGGTCGCGTTCGCGCGCCGTTTCCATTGCCGCTGCCAGCACCAGCGGATGCGCCGAGCACACCGAGTGGATGCCGACGGTGCGATCCGTCTTGTGGCGCCGGACCAGGTTCAGTAAATAATCCATCGTTAGCTCCTCAGGTAGATGTGGCGCCGCCATCGTCGGGCTGCAACGCCAGCAGCAGTGCCGCCGCCAGCGAGAGCACGATGCCAGCGAGCCGGTAGCCGGTCGGCACGGTGGCAGCCAGCGCCATGGCGATCAGGGTGGTCAGCAGCGGCGCTCCGGCGTTCACCAGCGGCGACACCATCAATGCCTTGCCATGCCGGAAGGCGTATACCAGCGTCAGCGCGCCGACCGCGTTCAGGATCTGTGTCACGGCAGCAAGCAGCGGGCCGGACGGGCCGTAGTTGATCGGCTGTGAAAAGTCGGTCATCGCCAGCGCCACCGGGATGAAGATCAGCGCGCTGAGCGTCATGTAGAAGAAGATGCTTTCCGCATCCATGCTGGCGTTGGCCAGCTTGATGAAATACGCCTGCAGTCCCCATGCCGCCAGCACGCCCAGCGCCAGCGCGAACCACAGGCCGTACGGCTGGGGCGCGCCGCCCGGTGCGTAATCGAACAAGGGCAGCGCGCAGATCGCCAGCACGATGCCGGCAACCCCCATCGGCCCGGTGCGTTCGCGCAGGAACAGGAACGACAGCACGATGGTCACGACCGGGGACAGTGAAATCAGCGGGAAGATCAGGTAGGCCGGCCCGGCCTTCACGGCGTAGAACAGCACCATCTGCCCGCCCGCGCCCAGCACGCCGATGGTCAGCCCGTATGCCACGGCGCGGGCGTCGCGGCGCACGCGCCAGCCGCTGCGCGCCAGGACCAGCAGCGCCGGCGGCACCATCGTCAACGCCCATACCACGTAGATCAGGGTTTCGGGAAAACCGTGCTGGCCGGGCATGCCGGCAAACGCGCCCCACACGCCCCACAGCAGCGTGGTGGTCAGCGCGTACAGCAGCCAGCGCGGGCGACTACTTCTGCGCTGACTATCGAGTGTGCTCATCATCGGATATCCATTTCTGTCGTGCCCTTTACGCTGACTGGTGGTGTTGGATAGTAGAGAGCAAATAACGAAAACACAAATACTTTCGAAAACTTTCTATTAACTGTCGTTTTTCATCCATAATTTACTTAACGAAGGAAATTCATGTAAAAATATTTTCATTTTCTGCGCGAAGCCGTTGCATCACTGGCGCGTCCAGCCAGCGAACCGTTTCGTTTTGATGCGCGCAGTGCCAATCAAGGAGACATCGATGCCTCATTACCGGTCCCGACATCGACCGTTGCGCCACGCCGTGGTGCTGCCCGCCGTGCTGGCTGCGGCGCTGGCCATCCCGAGCCTGCCGGCCAGTTCCCTGCCGGGCCCCGACCCCCTGGCAGCGTCAGGCCGGTGGGAAGGCCATGCCAGCGGGGCGGCGCGTACGCCGCCGATGGGCTGGAACAGCTGGAACGCGTTCCGCACCGAGGTCGATGAGGCCAAGGTGCTGGGCGCTGCCGAGGTGCTGGTGGACAGCGGCCTGGCCGGCCTGGGCTACCGCTACGTCAATATCGATGACGGCTGGTGGCTCAAGCGGCGCCAGAGCGACGGCCGCCTGCAGATCCGCACCAGCATCTTTCCGTCGGCAGCAACCGGCGGCGCCGCCGGCACCAGCTTCAAGCCGTTCACCGACCAGCTCCACGCCATGGGGCTCAAAGCGGGGCTGTACACCGACATCGGCCGCAACGCCTGTTCGCAAGCCTACGATCTGCAGTCGCCCAATCTGCCGCAGGGGACGACCGCCGAGCGCGAAGTCGGGCTCGATGGCCACGTGGAGCAGGATGTCGCGCTGTATTTCAGGGAATGGGGTTTCGACTACCTCAAGATCGACGCCTGCGGGCTGGCCGATTTCGTGCCCGGCTCCATCCTGGTGCAGGAGCAGGGCTACCGCGCGCTGGCGCCGCTGATCGACCGCAGCGCCATCACCCGCACCGATATCGGGGCCGTCCGCAGCCGCTACGAAGCGGTGGCCGCCGCGCTCGCGGCGGCCAGGCCGGACAACGACTACGTCCTATCGATCTGCGCCTGGGGCATGGCGAACGTGCGCGCTTGGGGCAAGCAGGTGGGCAACCTGTGGCGCACCAGCAGCGACATCGTGCCGAGCTGGACCAGCATGCTGCATAACTTCGACAGCGCCGCCAAGCGCCCGCTGTACGCGGGTCCCGGCCACTGGAACGACCCGGACATCCTGCACATCGGCCATGGGGAGTTCGACGCCGATCACCTGGTGCAGGCCCGCTCGCACTTTACGCTGTGGGCGATGATCAATGCGCCGCTGCTGGTGAGCTACGACCTGCGCAACGGGCCGGCGTCGCTGCTGGGCGTACTGGGCAACCAGGCGCTGATCCGCGTGAACCAGGACCCGGCCGGTCACCAGGCGGTGGTGACCTATGATTCCGACGATGCCCAGATCCTGGTCAAGACGCTGGGCGACGGCAGGCGCAAGGCCGTGGCGCTGTTCAATCGCAGCGCGGCACCGGTGTCGATCGTCTTGCAGGCCCGCCATCTGAAGCTGGCGGACGATGCACCGGTGCTGCTGCAGGACCTGTGGTCGAACAGGACGCTGACGTTCTCCGGCGAACAGCCGTTCACGCTGGCGCCGCACGAAACGCTGGTATTCGCCGCCACCGGCAAGCGGATCCTCGAGCATGGCGTCTATCTGTCGGAAATCCCGGGCGCGCTCAATGTCGCCGTCGATGGCACCCGCCAGCCCGAGCTCGATCCGTCCATCCACCGCATGATCGATCCGTGGAGCGGTTCGCGCTCGCCGGGAGCGCGGGCCCAGTACGCCGGCTGGGGCGGTGCGCAGGCCGATGCGACGCCGTACGGCCAGACCTTGCAGGTCGGCGGCCAGGCGTTCGATGCGGGCATCGGCGTGCTGGCCAATTCGCGCATCCAAGTCAGGAACGACGCGGCCCACGCGCGCCTGGCGGCGACCGTCGGCGTCGACGATTCGTCCGCCAGCGGCAGTGGGGCGGTCCGGTTCTACGTCTATGGCGACGGCAAACTGCTGGCCGCGAGTGCACCGGTCCGCCTGGGCAGCAAGGCCACGCAGATCAGCGCCGACCTGCGCGGCAGCCGGATCGTCGAACTGGTGGTGCGGGACGCGCAAGCCGGCGCCACGCAGCCCGTGGTGGCAACGTGGGGCGATGTCCGGCTGCTGGGTGCAGGGTTGCGGTAAAGCGATCAAGCGCTGGCGCGATACCGCGTCCGCGGTACGGCCACCGCGCTGGCAAGCGGTCGTCTCCGCGTTGGCACTGGTCCAGCGGCACCAAATCGAAAGAAATAAACTGTAATTACTTTCGATTATCGATATAAAAGTTACGAATAGTTTCGAAATCGATTGATTTTCCTTTTTTAGCGTTTTAGTATGGATGCACCATCGACCACCAGGAGACTTCCTTGAAACCTCAAACGTTTTCGAATACGACCGCATCGTTTGTTTCAATCGCGCCCGTCAAGTTAAGGGCCCCGGCCATGGCCGCTGCCGTATGGATGGCACTGAGCATGCCGGCCGCGTCCTGGGCCACCACGTTCACCGTGGCGCCGGGGCAGTCGATACAGGCAGCGGTGGACAAGGCAGGCGCGGGCGATGTGGTCCGGGTGCTGGCAGGCGAGTACAGGGAGAAAGTTCTGATTTCCGGCAAATCGGGCACAGCAAGTGCGCCGATCACCGTCAAGGCCGATACCGGGGTGCTGGTGAGCGGCATCACGCTGCAGCCGGACGGACGCGAGGGGCTGATCACGATCAGGAACTCGAAATACGTGCGCGTGGAAGGCTTCGAACTGGCGGCCTTCACCTCCGGCAACGTCAATAACACGCCGGTCGGGATCCTGGTCGAAGGCAGTGGCGCCAACCTGGACATCGTCAACAACAAGATTCACGATATCCAGCACACCAATACCTGCACCGATGAATGTAGCGCAGGCGCCCACGGCCTGGCCGTGTTTGGCACCAATACGACCGGCATCACGGACATCCTGATTCAGGGTAACGAAGTCTATAAAAATGTACTGCAATCGAGCGAGGCGCTGGTTATCAACGGCAATGTCGACCGCTTCGAGGTGCTCAACAATTACGTTCACGACAATAACAACATCGGCTTCGATTTCATCGGTTACGAATCGGAATGCTCCGGCTGTGGCGAGAAAAACCGGGCGCGAAATGGCATCGTGCGCGGTAACCGTGCCGTCAACAATTCGAGCGGTAAAAATACCTGGTATCGTGGCGAGCGCTCGGCTGCAGGGTTCTATGTCGATGGCGGCCGCTACATCGTCTTCGATCGGAATATCTCCAGCGGCAACGATCTGGGTTTCGAGTTCGCCAGCGAACACGCAGGCAAGGCCACCGAAGACATCGTCATGTCGAATAATTTCGTGTTCAAAAATACCGAGGTGGGCCTGACGATGGGAGGCTACGAATCGGGCCTGGGTTCGGCAAAGCGCATCCATGTGCACAACAACTCGTTCTATAAAAATAAGGGGTGGGGCACCGAGATCGTCTTCCAGCACAAGGTGATCGACGCGCGGTTGACCAATAATATTTTCTTTGGCACGGGCGCTGCAACAGCCAATTTTGCCGACCTGGGCAGCGGTCATAGCGGTAATGTGTGGGGCACCAACCTGTGGTGGGGGACCAGCACCGCCGGCAGCATGATGCCAGGCTTGTCCGTCCTGGCCGATCCGCGCTACGTCGCGCCGGAAAGCGGCAATCTGAACCTGCAGGCGACGTCGCCCGCGATTAACGTCGGCGCGACCAGCGTTGCATTGACCGGCTGGAGCTCGCCGCTGTGGAGCCGCTACTATCCTGGCGGCGCCATCGCAGTCAATGGCGTTGCCGATATCAACGGTCAGGCCCGTATCGAAGGCATCATCGACCTCGGGGCCGACGAGTACGGCAGCGCGCCGGCGGGCACGCGGTAGTCTGTTCTGGCCAGTGCCAGCCCCTGCACGCAGCGGGGCGCTCGTTCCGGACGGTCGCGGCCGGCCCCGGCGCTTGCCAGGCACTGCGCGGCTGCACCACACCGGGCCGCCTCCAAAATGCGTCCGCTGCAACGCGGACTGTCTTGCCTTTGGTGCACTTGCTAACGGTGGTGCGCGCCGAGTGCGATTACAGTCATCGTTTCTATCTTGAGCAGGGTTGCTCCTGGGGAAGCCGATGCAGGTATCCGATAGCACCATCCGTTCCACGCGTTCCGGACCTGCGGTCCGTGCCGACCGCATTGCGCTGACCGACCCCGGCAAGATCGCGCCGCGCCTGGTCGGGCTGGCCATCATCGTCGCGCTCAGCAACCTGACGGGCTGGGCCAGCGGCACGCAATGGCTGATTTCGGTCAGGCCCGGCTTGCCGTCGATGGTGCCCGCCACCGCGCTGCTGATCCTGATGACGAGCTTCGGCCTGCTGATACTGCAGCGCCAGCCGACCTGCGCGTGGCGCTCGGGCGCCGCTCCGGCCGCCGTGGCCGTGATGCTGGTCACGGCAGCGATCGGCTGTTGCTACCTCCTCGGCCAGTCACCGTCGCCGCTGGTGCTGGCGACCAGCGGTGGCGAGACGTTGGTCAGCCTGCCATCATTGATGACTTCCTCCCTGATTTTTTCCCTGGCCTGCGGCGCACTGATGCTCACCAGGAAGTCACTGGTGATCGCCGCGCAATGCGTGGGACTGGTCGTGTTCTTCATCGCGCTGCTCAATCTCGGCGGCTATCTGCTGCAGGACACGTTCCTGTTTCAGGTCCTGCCGCGCAAGGGCACGTCCATCTTCACGACCTCGGCATTGATGTTGCTGGCGCTGGCGCTGCTGTTCACCTTGTCAGGTCAGGGAATCATGGCGGCGATTACCGGCAACTTGCCGGGCGCCCGCATTTCGCGCCGCCTGCTGGCCGCAGCGCTGCTGGTCCCGATCCTGGCGGGAACGGTGGTGTCGAGCGGCGCAAGCATCGTGTCTTATGAAGCCGAGTCCATGCTGATCCTGTTTGTCTGGACGGTCATCCTGCTGTTCCTGATCATCGTCAGGCGGCTGGCGATGCGGCTGGCCGCCTCCGACCGGGAGCGCGCCGCCGCGCAAGCGGAACTCGAGCATGCCGTGCACGATCTGCAGACCGAGCATCAAAGCAAGGACATGTTCATGGCGACGCTGGCGCACGAGCTGAGAAATCCGCTGGCGCCCATCAGCGCTGCGGCCGAAGTGCTCAAGTACGGCGGCGGGGTGACCGAGTCGGACCGCAAACGACTGGGCGAGATCATCGCCGCCCAGTCCGCCAACCTGGTCAACCTGGTGAGCGACCTGATGGACATGGAGCGATTGCGCACTGGACGGTTGGCGCTGACCAGGGAGCCAGTGGACGTGCGCAAGGCGATCAGCGCTGCTGTCGAGCAGGTCGCGCCCGCGCTGCACAAGCGCGGCCACCAGTACAGCAGCGACCTGCCGGTAGTGCCGGTGTGCGTGTCGGGCGACCTCCAGCGGCTGACCCAGGTGTTCGCCAACCTGCTCGGCAATGCCGCCAAATATACTGCGCCGAACGGGACGATCGGGCTGCAGGCGTCGATGGACCGCCACAGCGTGCAGGTCACCGTGTCCGACAATGGCGCAGGAATGGATGCGGAACTGCTCGCCCATCTGTTCGAGCCCTATGTCCAGGCGCAGCTGACGCCCGACCGCACCTCCGGCGGCCTGGGCCTGGCGCTGGTGAAAAAGCTCACCGAGCTGCACGGCGGCACCGTCACCGCGCACAGCGAGGGGACCGGGCGGGGCAGCAGCTTCACGGTGACGTTGCCCCTGCGGGACGCCAGGTAGCTGACCTTGCTCGTCCGCATGCGGCGACCTGCAGGTGGACGTCGCACTTGTGCCATACTTTAATATGGACAACAACTGCCAGCACCAGGCCGCCGGTGCCGGTCACGCACCACGCCCCATGCCGGCCGGGTGCTGGGTGGCAGTGAATGACTGTTTTTTGGCTACCAAGGATGCCGCATTGAGCGACCACTACGACCCCGATCACACGCTGACGTCGCTGCTGCCGTCGTTCGAGCATGCCGGCCCGCGCCTGCTGACGCTGACCATCCTCTGGCATCCCGAGCTTGAACGCGTGGGCGAGCAGGCGTTTGCGCGGCCGGGGGCGACCGAGGTGGCGCTCAACCGTTTCGGCCCGCTGTTCGGGCGCCCTGGCGGTACGCCGCTGGGGCTCGGCGACCGCCGTCTTGCGCGCGACCCGGTGATGCTGCTGCGCGGTGCGGCCGACGAGGTCACTGTCGTCACGCCGCAAAGCCGCATGAGTATCGCGCTCGATGGCGCCATGCTGACCGGCGCCACCACGCTGGGCGCCGGCGTCATCGAGCGTGGCGTGGTGCTGTCGCTGGGCGGCGCGGTGCTGCTATGCCTGCACTGGAGCGATCATCTGCCGCGCGTCAATCACAGCAGCACGCTGCTCGGTGTCAGCGGCGCCGTCCTGCGCCTGCACGAATCGATCCGGCAGGCAGCCGGCACGGCGGTCCCGGTGCTGCTGCTGGGCGAGACCGGCACCGGCAAGGAAGTGGTCGCGCACGCGATCCACGGCGCCAGCGAGCGGCGCCAGCAGCCGATGGTGGCGGTCAACATGGCGACCCTGAGCGAGTCGCTGGCCGCCGCCGACCTGTTCGGCGCCGCGCGCGGCGCCTACACCGGCGCCGAGCGCGTACGGCGCGGCTGGTTCGACGAGGCCGGCAACGGTACGCTGTTTCTGGACGAAGTGGGCAACACACCGGCATCGGTGCAGCCGATGCTGCTGCGGGTACTGGAGACCGGCGCCTACCGGCCGCTGGGCGCCACGGCCGACCTGACCACCGGCGCGCGCATCATCGCGGCCACCGACCAGGACCTGGCTGCCGGTTTCAATCAGGCGCTGCTGCACCGGCTGGAAGGCTTCGTGATCCGCATGCCGCCGCTGCGCGCGCGGCGCGAAGACATCGGCCTGCTGATCCGTCACATGGTCACGCAGTGGCAGCTGGCCGGCCAGGCGCCGGCCGTGCTGCCCACGGCGCTGGTGGAAGCGCTGTGCCGTTACGACTGGCCCGGGAATGTGCGCCAGCTGGGCATGGTGGTGCGGCGTGCGCTGATCGCCGCTGCCGCCGGTCAGGCGCCGGCATTCGAGACCTTGCTGCCGGAAGCTGACGCCGATCCCGGCGTCACCGCGCGGCTGCCCTTGGCTGCGCGCCCGGCAGGGCGGCGCCTGCGCCTGTCCGAGCTCGATCATGAGGCCGTGCTGGAAGCGCTCGAACACAATGACTGGCGGGTGGGCGCTGCCGCGCTGGCGCTCGGCGTGTCGCGCCCGTCGATGTATAAACTGATCGACGACCATCCCGCCATCCGCGCGGCGGCCGCGATACCGCTCGATGAACTGCGCCGCGTGGTGGCGCAACACGGCGACGATATCCGCTGCTGCGCCCGGGCGCTGAAGACGCCGGGCGAGGCCTTGCGCCGCCACCTGCGCGGCGTCGGCCTGCTCGGCTAGCGCCGGGGCGACACGCCCGCTAGCTGCCAGTCGCGCTCAATCGCCATCGGTCGGCAGGGTGCCGGTGCCCCCCACTTCGGCTTCCGGATCGAACATCAGCACCCGGACCTGTTCGTTCTGACCGTCCACGTCCAGGATTCTGACGGTCATGAAGAACGACAGCTCCCACATGCCACGGCCAAGGCCGACATTGAGCGTGTGCTTCCAGTCCTGGGCGATCTCGAGGTAATTGTCTTCGTCGGCCACCACGTGCGGTGCAAAGTCGATCCGCAGCGGCTCGATCGCGCCTGCCGACTGGGTGAACGGCGACGGCGGCGACCATTGGGTGCGCACATGGGGACCGCGCACCGCCACCTGGGGGCGCGTGATCAGCGCGCATTCGAGGATCTGGAACGCGCCGAAGCCGGTGCCTGCAGCGCGGTTGCGCGCGCCGCCGCCGACGATGCGCAGGTGTACTTCATCGCAGGGATGGAAATACAGGGCGTCGGCGTGCACGCCACGGTGCCTGTTGCGCTGTGCAGCGAGGTCGGCTGCCTGCTCGTCCTCGCGGTGGAGAGGGCGCAGCCTGAAGCTCAGCTGGTCGGTTTCCTGGTTGACGTCGAAATGGATGTTCAGGCGCAGCTGGTTCGGTTTTTTATGGGGTTGCCTGATGTCGCTCATCGGGTATTTTCCTCTACGGTGGTGGGGTAACGGGGATCGCGCCGCAGCGCGATCAACTGGGGTTCGGCTTCGAGCAGTCTGGCCGGGTAGCCGGCCCGCAGTGCGCGGCCGATATGCGTGAGCGCGAGTGCGCGCCGGCCCGCCAGCTCGCTGGCGACGGCTGCCCGGAACCGCACGTCGGCGCTGTCGGGCGCGCGGGCCACGCTGCGGGCGATCGCGTCGGCTGCGGCGGCGTCATGCACATGGGCCAGGTACAGTCCCATGCGGCTGAGAAAAGTGGCATCGTCGGGCGAACGTTCCAGCAGCGGCGTCAGCAGGCGGATGGCGCGCTTGTACGCAGCCTGCGCTTCGTCCGCGCGGCCCGGTATCCAGGCCAGCGTATCGGCCAGGTTGGCCCACTTCAGATAATCGCCCGGGCCGCCGCGCGCGGCCGACGCGGCCTGTTCGAACGCGCGCGCCGCACCCGCATAGTCCCCGCGCCGGAACAGGGCGTCGCCGAGGTTGGTGTACAGCTTGCCGCTGGGGCGCAGGCGCAGGCCTTGCTGCAGCATGGCCAGCGCGTCGTCGCTGCGGCCCTGGCGTCCCAGCGCGGCGCTCAGGTTGGCGTAGGCCAGCACGGCGTCCGGCGCCAGCTGCAGGCTGTGGCGAAACGCCTGCTCGGCGCGCACGTAGTCGCCCTGCTGGTAATGCATGGTGCCCTCGAGATCGTAAAACATGCGCTCACCGGGCATGCTGCGCTGAGCCTGCGCCAGCGCGGCGGCCAGCGCGTCGAAGCGGCGCTGGCGCAGCAGCACGTTGAGCTTGGCGTTGAGCGCCGACAGGTCGCGCGGATCGAGCGCCAGCGCGCGGTCGGCGACGGCCAGCGCTTCGGGCGCATGGCCCTGCAACGCCAGCACCCACGCCTGCGCGGCATGGGCCAGCGCCAGCTGGTCGTCGTGCAGCAAGGCTGCCTGCGCGCCGGCTGCTGCGAAGCGCAGCCAGCTTTCATCGCGGCCATCGCCGATGTAGCGCAGGCTGTAGGCCACCGAGGCGCCGGCGGCGGCGCCCGCATGCTGCGGATCGCGTGCCAGGATGGCCTGGAAATGCTGCAAGGCCTGTTCCAGCGCGCCGTCGCGGTCGGCCTGGCCCAGCTGTTCCATGCCGGCTGCCATGGCGGCGGCAGTGGAAAACGGCGCCAGCGTGCGCTGCCATGTTTCCGGTGGCGGCAGCTGCACGGCCGCCAGTGCCACTGCCAGTAACACACCGGCGCCAAGCACGATCGCCAGCGGACGCCGCCAGCGTGCGCGCAGCGAACGCGCCTCGCCGGCGGCGGCCGGCAAGTTGGCCGGTGCAGGCGCGGCCATGGTAGCGCCGGCAGCCGCGGCGGACGCCGACCCGGACGGCGGCGCTGGCGCCCCCTGCGCCGGCTGCTGCTGCTGTTGCGGGGAGGGCGTGTGCGCGGCGCTGGCGACGCCGCGCAACACGGCGATGCGCTCGCGCACGGCCTCCATCGACGCCAGTCGGCTGGCCGGGTCGTGCGCGGTCATCTTGCGCACCAGCTCGACCAGCGAGCGGTCGGTGCTGACCGGGAAAGGCCAGCTGTCGGACGTGGTGTGGACGTGGGCGGCAGCCAGCGCCAGCCCGGTCAGGTTGGCGAACGGCCGCTCGCCGGTGAGCATTTCGTACAGCACCACGCCCAGCGAATAGATGTCGCTGGCGCGAGTGAGCGGGCAAGCCATCAGCCGCTCGGGCGCGGTGTACGCGACCGTGGCAGCGCTGTCCTGCGCTGCGGTCACGTCGGTGGCCAGCGGATCGATCTTGCGTGCCAGCCCGAAGTCGAGGATGCGCACCGCGCCCGACGGCTCGCGCATCAGGTTGGTCGGCTTGATGTCGCCGTGGATCAGACCGGCCCGGTGCGCCTCGGCCATCGCTTCGGCCACCTGATCGACGATCTCGAGCGCCAGCGCCGGCGCCATGCCGCCTGCCGGGAGGCTCGCGCGCAGCGTCGCGCCCGGCACCAGTTCCATCACGATTGCCTGGCTGTGCGCGTGTTCTTCGAACGCGAATACCCGGACAAAGGCGCGGTGCTGCAGCGATGCGGCGCAACGCGCCTCGTCGATCAGCGCGTCGGCCGCGCCATGGCCGCTGGCGACTTTCAGGCACTTGAGCGCCACCTTGCGCTGCAAGGTCGGGTCCCAGGCCTCGAACACGCGGCCGAAGCCGCCTTCACCCAGACTGCGCTCCAGCAAGTAGCGACCAAAACGGTCCAGTGTTGCAGGCGCAGCCTGGTCATCAAGCATGGAAAACTCCTTGGGGCGAACGGCGTGGAGGCGGGATAAGCGAGCTGATCATTATTGGTTGGCAATTGCTTTGTGTCAATTACTAGTTGACTGGCGGTGAGGACGGCACCGTTGTGCGATCAGCCCAGATAAATCTCCGACACCAGCACGGCGTCGCTGCCGGCTGCCATATCCGGCACGACGCCGGCCACGCTGGCGTTCGGCAGCCGATCGATGAGCAGGCGGTCGGCGGCACCGTCTGCGGATGCTCCGCGCGCGTGCAGCTGCAGCCGCTGCGGCGGGTGCTGGCGCATGGCCACCGCCTGTTCGCTGATGAAGGTCAGCGCCGGGCGCCCGTCCGGCAGCGCGCTGGGCCTGCCGTCAATAAAGCTCAGCACGCCGTCGGGATCGACGATCGCCGGGACGCTGCCGGCCGGTAACCGCGCCAGCAGGTCGCCGGGCAGATAGTATTTCCACCGCGTGCGGCGCGCGCCGAAGCGCACCAGGAAGCGCGGGCTCGCGGTCTGTGCCAGTGCGGCCGTGATGGCGGCGCCGTCCAGCACCACCTGGAATGCCGGGTGCGGCGCCGCCAGCGTGCAGTCGTCGTGGGCGGCAATGCGGTGCGGCTCGGTGGCAAGCTGCCAGGCGCTGGCATCGGCCTCGGTGCCGGCATGCAGGCGCCAGTTGCTGCCGCTTTCATGCACGGCGCCCGCGCCCTGGAACAGCAGGCGCGCATGCGCCGCCGGCGGTGCCAGCGCCGTCACCAGCGGGAAGCTGACGCCGGTGCTCCAGGCAAGAAACGCGAGATCGAGCGCAGCGGCAACGGCTGCATCGCCGCTGCGCAGCGCCCGGTGCAGCGACGCCGGGGCGGCCAGCGTCAGGCCGCCCGTGTGGGCTTGGCAGACGATGCCCAGTCGCGCCAGCCGGGCGGCGGTGGCAGCGCATGGCGCGAAGCGGAAACGGTGCATGGCCTGCTCGCCGAAGAAGGCGAGGCGCGCGCTCAGGTGCAGCAGGGGAAGGTAGGCGCTCAAGCTCGGCGGCCGACGCAGTGGTTGAGACGGCTGACGGTGCGGGCATGGCCGGGGAGGGCGCATTTGCCGCCGCCGGGCATGCGGAAGACGGACAGCGCCGACGGCAAATCGCGGCTATCGGTTATGCTAAGTATGTTGCTCGACTGGCGATGCGCATGGCGCGGGCGGTGGTTGGGTTGCTGGGCGGGAGGGATGACGGGGCTGATCACAATCTGTTGCTTTCAAGGTCGATACATCGTTGCGTATGGCCTTAGTAGCAATTGATGTGCCAGCGTGCCGCAGACGCATACATGCGGCCTGACGTCCGTTGACATGTCAACCAATGCTGTCAATTTACATGTCAACGGTTGCCTGACATGGTCCCCGCCGACGCGGCAATCACCAGCGCTGCGCCAAGGCGGTGTCGTATGGGGGGAAGCATTTGCCCTTGGCATAGACTACCATTGGATAGTTGTCGATGATGCTCACGGGAGAGATTACGCTCCCAGATACAAAGACACTTCTGTCATAATCTTCCCTCCCACCATGATTTCAAAATGCGTTGAACATGGGGAAGAGGTTGAGGTATTCGACCTCTACAACGGTGGAGCCGACACAGTTCAAGAAATTTTGAGGAAGAATTCAGATACGCTTTAGCATCTCTTTTTCCTTGGAAAAGTCAGCGTTCGGCTGGGGCTGGCCGTCTCAGATCAGCCAATGGCGGCCGCTTGAATTTTTTGGGAAAAACAATGTCCTTTAGTGCGATATCAATCCACGATGCTACGGTGTCGGCTGTATGCATCAACTGGAAGGCCGCCCGATGCGATATCCGGCTACTCCCAGTTGGTTTGCCACCTCATACGCTCGTGTTTGAAGGATTCACGCATATCGAACTTCCACGACGCGAGAGTTGGGGACCGTCGTCACCAGTCAATAGTTCAGCGGAGTTAAAGGCCGGGCATTTTGAAATAGAACTGCAATCTGGTGATACGCTTCGGATTGAAGCTGCTAATTGGACATATGGGCCGGAAGTTATCTGACAGCAACCGGCCAATAGCTGTCCTTTGCATCGCGTAAATTACTAACTCAGCATGACTGCTCCGCAATCTTTCAAGTCAGGATAGAAGAATGGGTATTTTCGGATTTGGCAAAAAAACGGAGCCAGTAGACCGCTACGTTGGAAAACCGTTCCTCAAGCTCGTCGATTCATTCGTATTGAAATGCATCGGTGAGCTTGACTTATCTCAGGAAGCGATGCTTGTACAAATGACGCCTAAACTGCGAGAGGTCTATTCATCAGGCGGCACATGGGAAGATATCGTAGTAGCCCAGCTTCACTTTCCGCAAAATATTGGTGAGGCCATTCAATCGATGTGGGTCAAAAACCAAAATATCGCCAAACAAAACGGGGTGACACTTACACCAATGCAGTTCGTCGAAATGTTCGTCACGAACAATGTTGAGGCATCGTAGTCAGCAATCGGCCAGTAGCAGACGGACTAGCATTCACGAGAATAATTGAAATGGAGCGAAAATACATTTTACTTACAGTGTTCTGCACTTGGCTTCTCGGCGTATTGATTTATGGATGCGTGGATATCTACAGTACGATGGAAGAGCTACGAGTGAATCCATCTCCAGACCTCTATGCAAACAGCGTTGGATTTCAAATAATCACCTTCGCTGTAAGCAAGGGCATGGCATCATTACTACTCTTGGGGCTCGGACTGATTGCGGGGTTGTCATGGCGCATTGGTGACAAACAGGCCGGTTGACAGCACCCGGCCAAGAGCAGACGTCTTTATTAATTGAACTGAGTTATTTACCCATGAATTCAGATGCGTACAGATTCACGATTGACCGCCAGCTCGATGCAGGAGAGTTCGACCGTTTGCGGACCGAGAACCTGCCGAGTTTACTCGCGCTGAATGCTCGATATACCCCTCACGTTGACGTAGCCAACGCTTTTCCAGTTACTCCAATCTATGTGGATTTTCTGAGAACTCGGTGGCGTCAGGACAAAGAATTTGGCCGCGCGACAGATGACGTGGCGATATCGGGCTTAGGTTTTGCGTTCGGACTGCTTCTCGGTGCGTGCACTCAATTGAAATGGTGCATCGCAAGCGATGCAGACGGAACATTTTTGACTATGGCACGGGCAGAAACTGCTGACTACCACTTGGTTTCCGTGCCGCCTTTCAGCTACGTGGAAAAGCGCCAGCAGGTCGAAAATGCAGAGGTGTTCCGCCACTTTTTTGAACAGATGTCGGCGGACCTTATTGGCTTCGTGCGTCCAAAAAACTGGCTGCTTGAGGACTAGCCGTTAACGGCCATTAGCTGCCGCTCACTGAACTCAATTGGTATAGAAAAATATGGAACTGCAAAAGGGCCAACTTATAGAATTCGATGGCGTACCGGCGGTCATTGTTGGCCTGTCTGGCGACATAGGCGTTCCTGAAGACCATGTAGTACTCTGGTTTGGCAATTCAAACGCTACACGCAAATCGCAGGGCGGTATCGGCGGGATTGTTCCAGAAGTCTGGACCGTACCGGCGAGCCTGTGCGAGCCAGGGGCTGCACCTACATTTAGGCACTAAGTTGGCATCAATCGGCCAAAAGCGGAAGTTCCCGATGTCGTTGCAATGCAATTTAAGGCGACCCTATGATTAGTAAAGAAACTGCCCCGGAGGCTTGGGCTACGCTCATGTACGAGCTGGAAGACGCTCAGGAGCACTTGACCTCGCTGATATCCAAAATGAATAGCGATACTGAATACGACGAGGTGAACCTACGTATCGACCTTGTGCATGTCTTTTCACATCTAAATAGAGCTTGGAACCGGCGAGATGCGTCTGGTGACACAAATGAGGAAAATTGGCAGCGTGACAGTCAGTTTCCTACGGACTTAAAACCAACGTGACCGAGTTCGGCCAAGAGCAGTCAGACAAAAGATGTTGATAATTAGGACAATGGAATAAGAAAGGTAAGCTTTGGAGGATAAGATAATCGTGGTCACTGAGAATGCAGACGCGGAATTTGAAGTAATTCTCGGCAAAGGTTTGGACGAATTTAATGAGCACGCCGCTGGGCTGAGTGATCGACGCACACTCAATGTAATCGTAAAAGACCCCACGAGCAACGAAGTGCTGGGAGGCGCTATTGGAAGAACCTCCTTGGGACTGGCTTTTCTCGACCTTTTCCATTTGCCGAGTTCGCTGCGTGGTTCTGGACTCGGGACAAAAATCCTTAGGGCATTCGAAGACGAGGCTAGAGGTCGGGGATGCAGCGCGGCGGTACTTTACACGATCAGTTTTCAGGCCCCTGGTTTTTATGAAAAAAACGGGTGGGTGAGTTTTGGCGAAATTGCCACCCGGCCCGGTATCAGTCGCGTATTCATGACCAAGAGCCTTTAACGGGCTGACCGCGATTCCAGCATAGAAGGAACCGGCGGCTAAGGACGGAATTCGCATAGACGGCAACCGGCCAACAGCAGACATAGCCATAAAAGGAAAGAAGTAATGGACTGGACACCGATTTCAGAAGTTGACTTATGGGACTTGGTGATTAAGGCAGAGGCCCGTATGTCACCTCAGCTTTCTAAACTCTGGCATGCAATCAAAATCACTCCGCAGAAATGGAGTGAGCAATCGCACGGACTGGTAGGGGGCGGTTTTTGGGTTGTAGCTCTAGTTGGAGAGAATGCCATTTGGTACAACGATATTGAAGAGGGATTCAACCGCTCTTCATATCGACACGTTGGCAAGCTTGATGAATATGTCTGCAACCAAGATGAGCTGGAGGTCGCGGTTCAAGGTGTACTGGCACTCATCGAAGCCGGAATCGACACCACTCCACGCCGTAGCGCGCCCGTTGCTGGAGTCTATCAGCCACATGGCGTTTAACGGCCAAGAGCGGTCGTTAGATTTTCGGATCCGGTCGAGTAATTAACTAGAAAAATTGCTAGGGTAAAAATGGATCATTCAACCGCGCAGAAGCTTATGGATGCCTACGAACGCATTGGTGAGGCTCTCAACGGATCAGATAGCATCATTCGCACACTGCCGGAAGACGAGCGGACTGCGCACTTGCGTGGCCTTGCCGAGATGATGGGACACCTCTGGTTCAAACTTCAACTTCCAGTTGTTCGCGAACACAGAGATCTGGATCCGGATGGCGATCGTTTCCAGAAAAAGCCGAAGCAAGAATGATGAGTATGGCCGCTCTTGGGCGACAACGGCGTCTCGGGGTTGATCATGATGTTTTCGTAACGGCAACATGCTATGCTAGCGCGACCGGCCGAGAACGGCCAAAAGCGGACATTAACAACCTATTCATGATAAAAAAATTCTTTGATAATTTGTTAGAACTAAAACTCAACGATGAGCCTACTGAGGGACAACTAAATTGCATAGGGGTATCAATGGTAGTTCTTGCGAAATCCGTCGAGTTGGATAAGAAAAGGTATCGTAAAGCCATAGATAGTGAGGAGCTTGTGTATCCACTCTATGAGGCTGATTTTGGGCCCTCCTTATATCTCGTCTCCGATGCCGCTGGTGTACAAAGCGCTCCGCATGAACATCAAACCTGGGCCGTTATTGTTGGATTATCGGGTAACGAACTCAACGTAACTTACGAAATTTTCGAATTCCGAACGAAAACGGTGAAGCCGGTTTCAGAAACAGAGGTAAAATCCATGGATTTCATCTGCCTATCAAGCAAAGCAATACACTCTACGTGTGCAGCAGGGCGTGAAGCGACCTATCATTTGCATCTTTACGGGCAGCCATTACATAAACTTCCCTCGTATCAATCGCGTTGTTATAGTGGGGTTTTAGAGAACTAATTGGAGCGATTCCCTTATGCCAGGTACGGTTGAGGCAGCGTGGTCGTCGTCAACAATCGGCCAACAGCGGCCGCTCACGACGTGCTGGAAAATGATATTGGTAATCTGTCGGCTAGTTTTTTGATGAGAGTATGTTACCCGTCGTCCTTCCCCTACTGCAGAGTCGCCGGATTGAGCTGAGACCCATGGTTCATAGCGATGCCTATGAGCTGTTCGATATTTACGGCGATGCATTTGTGATGAAATTTACAGATGAGAAACCGTTCGAAAACTTGGCGACGGTTTCTCTTATGCTCAAGAGTATCAGCAGACTTTTGTTGGAGGGGAAATCCCTGGAGTGGGGTGTTGTAATAAAAGAGACCGGCACGCTAGTGGGTACCTGTGGACTACACAGCTTCAATGCACTTCTCCAATCGGCGGAGGTCGGGTGCATGTTGAAAAGTGCGTGTTGGGGACGTGGTTATATGAAAGAAGCAGTCAGTATTTTGGCCATCTACGCAAAGGACGACCTCAAACTAAAGGAACTCACGGCGGACGTGCATTCCGAGAATGAACGTGCACAACGCATGTTTGCTAACTTGGGATTCCGGCGTGACAGCCCGGAGTTGTGGAGGCTAGGACTGACTTCTCAAAGCTGACGCGAATGTCCGCTTCGGGGCGAAAGCGGACGGTCGATAGGTCCCGACAGACCGCAAATCTTTCATTATTAAAGGCACATCAGCCGAATTCTTTTACTTGTTGTGTCACGCAACAGGCGACGCGGTGAGGGGCCGTCCGATCGGCGATGCTCGGCCACTTCGGCGCTGATCGGCCACATCGGCAACCATGGGCGACAGGCCACTCCCGGGGCGGCAGGCAGCCGGGCAGCGCCCTCGCGCCGCTCACGCGGTGCAGGGCAGCGGCGTCCAGTGCAGCAGTTCTCCGAACCGGACCCGGTACGCCGTCATGATGTCGGCCGGCACCCGGCGGATGTAGTCTTCCGCGGTAACGCGCGCCTCGCCGCGTAACGACGTCAGAAAAGCGATGGCTTCCGCTTCGGTGGGCACCCGGCCATTTTGATGATGAAATTTTGGCGGAATCGCGGTCCAGATCGCGCAGTCGGCATCGTGTGCGGCAAGCCAGTTGCCGATGGTGTCGGACACGGCGTCGTGACGGTCTTGCGCCGCGCCGATGCAGCCGACCCACTCGGGACGATCTGCTGCAATTTTTTCGCGCTGCTGCAGCTGTGCCTTCGCCACGTCGAGGTCGTCGGTTGCCATGCGGGCCCAGTAGGTCGGCACCGGCGCGGCCCCGTTGCACAAGACCAGGGCCAGTTCGTCGCTGTCGTCGCTGTCTCGAGCAAACTCCAGCGGCAGCAAAGGGCCTCCGGCATGCCAGTCGGAAGCCAGTACCAACTGGCCCGGCCGCCAGATCAGGGAACCCCACGCAATACAGATAATCTTCATGATGGAATCGATCAGTGCGGTCTTGCGCCATCGCCCGCGCAAGCCAAAAAAAATGCCCCCAGACTGGCGGGCAAAATTCCAATCCCTGCTTGGAATAGTGAAACTTCCGGGCTGGAAATCAGAGGAGACAAGCTGAGTCTGGTACACAGCTGTCACGAATGCAATGCGAATTCAATTTTCAACGTGGGCTCTCCCACCTAAGCGGACGTTGCCGCCATCCCGAGCCGAAAAAACCGTGCACGCCGCCACGCCTGCCCGAAGCGGTGGCTGCAACCGCGTTGTCCTCGGGTGGCGGCAGCGAAAACAACACCTCTTGGTCAGCGGCAAAATGGCTGGGTTACCTCAGGCCGCCATCAGCGGCAGCGCGAGCGAGAAACGGCAGCCATGGCCGATGCCGTCGCTGTGCACTGTCACGGTACCACCGTGCAGCTGCGCGAGCTGGCGGGTGAGGGCCAGCCCGATGCCCAGGCCGCCCTGTGCCTGCGCTTTCTGGTCTTCCACCTGTTCGAACATGTTAAAGATGCGTTCGAGCGCCGAGGCTTCCAGGCCCACGCCGTTGTCGATCACGCAGATCTCGACTGTTCCATCGCATTGCGTGAGCTGCAGCCCGATGCGGCCGCGCGCGGGCGTATATTTCGACGCATTGTTGAGCAGGTTCGATACCATCTGGGTCACCCGCGTCGGATCGGCCATCACCATGACCGGCTGGTCGATACCGGCGACGTCGAAGTGCTGCCCGCGCGATTCGATCAGCGCAGTGTTGGCCTCGATGCCCAGCTGCAGCGGCGTGCGCAGATCGATGGCGTCGCAGCGCAGCCGGATCTCGCCGCGTTCGACGCGCGCCAGGTCGAGCAGGTCGTCGATCAGCACGACCATGTGATCGATCTGGCGTTCGGCCAGCGCGCGCAGGAACTCCCGTTCCTTCGGATGGTCGCCACGCAGCTTCAATGCCTGCAGCGCGCCACGCACCGGGCCGAGCGGCCCGCGTAGCTCGTGCGCCAGGATCGTCAGGAACTCGGATTTTTTCTGGCTCTCGCGCAGGGCCGCCTCGGCGCGCTCCTGCTCCAGCTGCTGCGCGCGCCTGCGCTCGGTCACATCGAGCGAAATCCCCGACAGCATGGTGGCGCGGCCCTGGTCGTCGCGGTCGCAATTGCCGCGTACGTACATCCAGTGGATCGAGCCGTCCGGCCACACGGCGCGGTAATCGATGCCGAACTCGCCGCCGCTCTCGATGGCATCGGTGACCGCCCGGCGCCAGTGCCCGACATCGTCCGGATGCACCGACGCCGCCAGATCTTCGTACGTAAACGGCGCGGCGGCAGAGCGGCCGTAATTTTCCTTGCACAGCCCCGAACACGCCATCACGCCGCTGCGCAGGTCGATGTCCCAGGTGCCCATCTTGCCGCCGTCGAGGGCCAGCCGCAGCCGCTGCTGGGCGCGGCGCAGTGCGTCGACGTCGTCGCCCGGGCCCACCGGCTGCGGCAGCATGGCGCCGTGGCCGCCCAGGCGCGCTGCGGGTTGCTGGCCGGCGCGCGGGCTGCCTGCCGCCTGGCGCAGGCGGTCGCCGATCGCGGCGCTGGCGTTGGTTTGCTTAGTGTCTTGATTGATGTCTCGATCGGTGTCCGGCAGCCAGTGCGCGGTACCCGCCGAGATCAGTGTCGCACCAGGCAGCTGTGGCTGCGCGCCGCAATGGTCGGCATCCGGAATCGGTGCGCGATGACAGTCTTCATACTTTATCCTGGAAAACGCCGGCTTCGGCTGAAGCGCACGCGTATCCGCCATTATGACGCAGTTTGACGATTGCCGATCAAGACCCTGCAACCGATTGCCGCGCTGGCGTAGCGGCCGGGCTGTGTAAACGGTCTCTGCTGCTGCCTGGCCGCCTCCGTGGCCCGCGCGTGGCGCGCCTGCTGCTGTGCCTGACCGGGCTGACTAGTCTGCGTGGCCCGATGCAGGATGGCGCAGAGCGCGTCCGTGATCTGGCGCAGCAGCTCGAAGCGGTGGCGCGCGGCCGCGCGCTTGCCGGACGCGATTGCCGCCAGGTCCGGCGCTGCCAGCGGCGCGCAGGGCAGCGCGTAGTCGCCGTCGGGGCGCGCCGTCGCGCCGCACTCGCGCCAGAAACCGTCGTAGTCGGCATGGACCTTGCCTTGCCTGATGGCGCGCTGCACGGCGCGGTTGCGGTTACCCACCAGGCAGAGACCCTTGCAGCGGTAGCGCTGGCCAATGGCGCACAGCAGCTTGATCAGCAGGCTTTTCGGCCGCATGCCGTGCAGCGCGCGCGTGGCTTCCCGTACGATGGCGCGCCCGCCGCCGTGACCGTCTCTCGGGCCCTGCAGACAACCGACGCTGATATGGATGCCATCGCCGGTGTCGATCAGCGAAAACGCGCAGGTGGTCACCAGCGCATCGCCATGGAACAGCTGCAGCGCCAGCTCTCCCTCGCGTTCCATCGGCTCGACGGCGCGCAGCACCAGCCGCAGCACAGCGCCGGATTTGCCGGCAACCTGGCCGAGCGTAACGCCGCTGCCGGCCGCCTGCACCACCAATGGCCCCCAGCCCTGCCGCAGGATGCAGTGATAGTGGCCCACCAGCAGCGCTGCGCGCTGGCTGCTGTCGAGCGTGCCGGACAGGTAAGGGCGGAACACCTTGCCGACCAGGCGCGGACGCAGCGCAACGAGCTGGTGGAACAGCGGATCGGAGTTCAGCAGTCCCAGCCAGACGTGGCTGGCGTGGGGATGGATCACGCTGCGCGCCAGCAGCTTGACGTATTCGCGGGCGCGCGCCAGCGCGGTGGAGCCGTGGGCGCCCGAGCGCACGGTGATTGTCGGTGACGATCGAAACATATCCCTGCCTTTTGACGACTACAAAGATCGGCAGGTTAATCTCGGTTCATGCAGATTGGATGGGCGCTGTGTGGAGATCCGGTGGAGATCGCGCCGCCCGCGCTCCGCTACGGGCAGTGCAAGACCACCTCGAAGCTGGCGCCGCCGCGCCGGTTGCGCCGGTAGCTCGCCGCGCCGCCGTGGGCCTCGGCGATGGCGCGCACCACCGCCAGGCCCAGCCCGCTGCCACCGCTGGCGCGGGAGCGCGAATCGTTGCCGCGATTGAAAGCGGCAAACACATTGCCTGCCAGCTCGTCACCGAGGCCGGGACCGTCGTCTTCGACCTGCAGGCGCACGGCGCTGCCGTCGCGCACGGTAGTGACCCGCACGGTGCCCGGCTGTGCATACCGGCGTGCGTTGTCGAGCAAGGCCTGGACGACCTGGCGCACGCGGATGATGTCGCAGACCACCGTGCCCGGGAACAGGTCCGATGTCAGGCGCGATCCGGCCGCGGAAAAGCCCGGCGCGAGCAGTGCCAGCAGGTCCGCCAGTTCGCGCGCCAGGTCCACCGGCGCCCTGCGCAGAGCGAGGTGGCCGCTGTCGGCCAGGCTCAGCACGCGCAGGTCGTCGATCAGCCGCGACAGGTTCTCGACCTGCCCGAGCAGGCTGCGGAACTGTGCTTCATCAGGCACAAACACGCCCTCGGCCAGGCCCTGCAGTCGCCCGCGCAGGATGGTCACCGGGGTGCGCAGCTCGTGGGCGATGGCGGCATTCCAGATGTTGAGTTCGAGCGCCGTGCGCTGCAGGCGCTCGGCCATCGAATTGAAGTCGTCCACCAGCGCGGCCGTTTCGCCCAGCGCACGGTCGCCTGCCAACGCGCGCGCGGCCAGGTCGCCATGGGCCACGCGGCGCACGGCGTCGGCGACGGAATTGAGGGGCGTCAGCAGGCGGCGCGTCAGCCGCGTGGCGAACACCACGGCGATGGCCGCGCTGAGGATGACCATCGCCCCCATGAAGATCCACTCCGACCACTCGGGCGTCCAGTAGTCGGCGCTGTCCGGCTGCGGCGGCGCCGGGTTGTACAGGAACAGCAGGGCGTAAAACGCGTACAGGCAGACCATGACGACCACGCTCACGCCGACCACCACCGTGATCATCGAGCGCAGGATCTGGCCGCCCAGGCCCTGGCGGCGCGTCATTCCGCCGCCATGCGGTAACCGACGCCGCGGATGCTGAACGGCATGCCGACGATGCGGGCGTCCTCGAGTTTGCGGCGCAGCTTGCTGATATGGCTGTCCACCGTGCGCTCGAGGGTATCGCCTTCGGGCAGGCAGGCCGTCAGCAGTTCCGACCGCGCCACCACGCGCTGGGGCGTGCGCGCCAGGTACGCCGCCAGCCGGAACTCGGTCAGCGTCAGCGGCAGGGCCAGCGCGACGCCGTCGATCACGGCGTGGGCCTGGTGCAGGTCGAGGTCGATGCGCAGGGGACCGCATTCCAGGATGCGCGCCTTGTCGGCACTGGCGCGGTTGGCCTGCGTGCGGCGCAGCACGGCGCGCACGCGCGCCACCACCTCCGAGGGATTGAACGGCTTGACGACGTAATCGTCGGCGCCGATGCGCAGTCCCGTCAGCTTGTCGATGTCCTGGTCGTGCGCGGTCAGCATGATCACCGGCGTATCGCCACGGCGCCGCAGCTCGGTGAGCACCTCCCAGCCATCGAGTTCGGGCATCGCCACATCGAGGATGACCAGGTCGGGATTGTGGGCCAGGTGCTGGCGCAAACCCTCGTGGCCATTGGCCGCCGTGGCGGTGCGAAAGCCGTCACGGGCCAGGTAGGCGCGCACGATCTCGACGATTTCCGGTTCGTCTTCGACGATCAGGATCAGGCCCCTGGTGGCGGGAAGCGGCGGCGCGGTGCCGGTAAATAGCGTGGACATGGCAATCGGAATCAGGTGAATGCGGAAAGCGCTCAATGTACCGCATCCGCGCCAGCTGCAAGAAGCACAATTGCGCCGTTTCGGCATCGCACATGCCTATTGTTGCGCTCCACACGATCTCCACACAACCGCCATCGAACCCCCATCGAGCGCCGCTACACTCGCCGGCCAACGATCCACCACCCGATACCGCAGCAGCAATGCTGGCACCGATGATGACGAACCACACGAGACGACCGCCGCCGCGCCGGACCCCAGACGGGGCGCTGTCCCCGGCCACCACCCGGCAACCGGGCGCGCACCGCGTCAACCGGGAGTAACCATATGCCGCAATTTTTCATCAACCGTCCCGTGTTCGCCTGGGTGGTGGCGCTGTTCATCATCCTGGCCGGCCTGATCGCGATTCCGCAGCTGCCGATCGCGCGCTTTCCCTCGATTGCGCCGCCCAGCGTCACCATCACCGCTTCGTATCCGGGCGCTACGCCGCAGACCATGAGCGATTCCGTCATCGGCCTGATCGAGCGGGAACTGTCCAGTGTCAGGAACCTGCTGTACTTCGAGTCGTCCAGCGACGCCAGCGGGTCGGCGTCGATCACGGTCACCTTCAAGCCCGGCACCGACCCGGAGCTGGCCCAGGTCGATGTGCAGAACCGCATCAAGTCGGTGGAAGCACGGCTGCCGCAGGCGGTACGGCAGAACGGCCTGACGGTCGAATCGGCGTCGTCGGGCTTTCTGATGATCGTCAGCCTGAACTCGAAGAGCGGCGACAACGACGAGGTGGCGCTGAGCGACTACATGGCCCGCAACATCGTCGAAGAGCTGCGCCGCATCGACGGCGTCGGCAAGATCCAGCTGTTCGGGTCCGAGCGCGCGATGCGCATCTGGGTCGATCCGGTCCGGCTGATGTCGTACAACCTGTCGATGGGCGACGTCAGCGCGGCGATCGCTGCGCAAAACCTGCAGGTGGCGCCCGGGCGCGCCGGCGACGCCCCGATCCTGGCCGGCCAGCGCGTGACCGTGCCGCTGACGGTGGAAGGGCAGTTGAGCCGCCCCGAACAGTTTGCCGCCATCATCCTGCGCGCCCGTCCCGATGGCGCCAAGGTGGTGCTGTCGGACGTGGCCCGGGTTGAACTGGGGGCGCAGTCGTACGGCAGCATGACCCGCGAAAACGGGCTCACGTCCACCGGCGCGGCCGTGGTGCTGACGCCGGGCGCCAACGCGGTCAGGACAGCGAACGCCGTGCGCGCCCGCATGGCCGAACTGGCGCCGTCGCTGCCGTCGGACATGACCTATTCGATACCGTTCGACACGGCGCCGTTCGTCAAGGTGTCGATCGAAAAAGTCCTCTATTCGCTGCTCGAAGCGATGGTGCTGGTGTTCCTGGTGATGTACCTGTTCCTGCAACAGGTGCGCTACACGCTGATACCGGCCATCGTGGCGCCGATCGCCCTGCTCGGGACGTTTGCGGTGATGCTGTGGGCCGGCTACTCGGTCAATGTGCTGACCATGTTCGGCCTGGTGCTGGCGATCGGCATCATCGTCGACGACGCCATCGTGGTGGTCGAGAATGTCGAACGGCTGATGGTGTCGGAAGGACTGTCGCCGAGGGACGCGACGGCGCGGGCGATGCGGGAAATCACCGGCGCCATCGTCGGCATCACGCTGGTGCTCACCGCCGTGTTCATCCCGATGGCGCTGGCCAGCGGGTCGGTCGGCATCATCTACCGCCAGTTTACGCTGTCGATGGTGGTGGCCATCCTGTTTTCCGCGCTGCTGGCGCTGACGCTGACGCCGGCCCTGTGCGCGACGCTGCTCAAGCCGGTGCCGGCGGGACAGCATGCCAGCCGGGGCGGGTTTTTCGGCTGGTTCAACCGCCAGTTCGCGCGGCTGACCGCCGGCTACGACACGTGGGTCGTGCGCCTGATCCGCCGCAGCGGCCGCGCCATGGCGCTGTACGCGGCGATCGTGGCGGCCCTGGCGTATGCGCTGGCCAGCCTGCCCTCGTCGTTCATGCCGGAGGAAGACCAGGGCTATATCGTCACGTCGGTCCAGCTGCCGTCGGACGCCACTACCGAGCGCACGCTCGACATCGTCAAGCAGCTCGAAGCCCACTTTGCCGGCCGGCCCGGGATCGACAGCAACCAGTCCATCCTCGGCTTCAGCTTTTCCGGCGCCGGCGCCAATGCGGCGATGGCCTTCACCATGCTCAAGGACTGGGACCGGCGCGCCGGCGCCACGGCCGCTGGCGAGGTGGCAGCGGCCGATGCGGCGATGAGTAAGGTGCGCGACGGCAGCGTCTACAGCGTGCTGCCGCCCGCCATCGACGAACTCGGCAACTCGTCCGGCTTCGCCCTGCGCCTGCTCGACCGGGGCAGCCACGGCTTTCCGGCGCTGATGGCAGCGCAGGACCGCCTGCTGGCGCTGGCGGCCGAGAGCGGCATCGTGGCCGACGTGCGCGCCGACGGCCTGCCGCCGGGCACCAGCGTGCGGCTGGTGGTGGACCGGGTCAAGGCGGAAGCGCTCGGGGTCTCGTTTGCCAGCGTCAGCGAGGCGCTGGCCGGCACCATGGGCGCGACCTATGTCAACGACTTCGTCAACAACGGCCGCCTGCAGCAGGTCATCATCCAGGCCGACGCGGCGGCGCGCATGCAGGTGGACGACGTGCTGAAACTGTACGTGCGCAACAGCGCGGGCGGCATGGTGGCCTTGTCGGAACTGGTCACGCCGGTGTGGGTGACCGAGGCGCAGCAGCTGCTCCGTTATAACGGCTATCCGGCCGTGCGCATCACCGGCACCGCCGCGCCGGGCGCCTCGTCGGGCAGCGCGATGGCAGAGATGCAGCGCCTGGCGGCCCAGCTGCCAGCCGGCTTCGCGCTCGAGTGGAGCGGCGCCTCGCTGCAGGAACGCGATGCCGCCAGCCAGGCGCCGATGCTGCTGGCGCTGTCGATGCTGGTGGTGTTCCTGGTGCTGGCGGCGCTGTACGAGAGCTGGTCGATCCCCATCGCGGTGATGCTGGTGGTGCCGCTGGGGCTGATCGGCGCCGTGCTGGCGGTGCTGCTGCGCGACCTGGCAAACGACGTGTTTTTCAAGGTCGGCATGATCACGATGATCGGCCTGTCGGCCAAGAACGCCATCCTGATCGTCGAATTCGCGCGGCAGTTGCGCGACCAGGGCCTGGGGCTGGCCGATGCGGCTGTGCAGGCTGCGCGCCTGCGCCTGCGGCCGATCCTGATGACGTCGCTGGCGTTCGGCCTGGGCGTGGTGCCGCTGATGCTGGCCACCGGCGCCAGCGCCGAAACCCAGCACGCGATCGGCACCGGCGTGTTCGGCGGCATGGTGAGCGCGACCGTGCTGGCGGTGCTGCTGGTACCGGTATTTTTTGCCATGGTACTGGGCGCGGCGGAAACGGTAGCACGCTGGCGCCGGGCGCCAGCGCCGTGACGCCGCCCCGACCGGGCTACGCCGCCTGCGCGGTGCTGGGCACCAGTTCGACGATGTCGTCGTGGTAGTCGGCCACCGCGGTACGGTGGGCAACGCTGATGATGGCGCTGTCGGGCAGCTCGGCGATCAGCGCCTCGTACAGCCTGGCCTCGGTGGCCGGGTCGAGCGCACTGGTGGCTTCATCGAGGAAGACGAAGTCGGGCCGCTGCAGCAGCACCCGGGCAAACGCGACGCGCTGCTGCTCGCCACCGGACAGCAGTTGCTGCCAGTTGTCGCGCGTGTTGAGCGACGTGATGCGGCCGGCCAGGCCGCAGGTCTGCAGCACGCGGCGGCAGGTGGCGTCGTCGAACTGGTCGGGCATCAGCGGGTAGCACATGGCTGCCTTGAAGGTGCCGCTGGGCAGGTAGCTGCGCTGGGGCAGGAACATGATGCGCGCCGCCGCCGGCAGGGTCACCGTGCCGCTGCCATGCAGCCACAGGCCGGCCAGCGTGCGCAGCAGGGTGCTCTTGCCGGTCCCCGACGGGCCGCGCACCAGCGTGCGGCTGCCTGCCGCCAGGCGCAGCGGCGCCACGTCGGCCAGCGGTTCGCCCTGCGGCGTGCGCAGCTCCAGCACGCTGCTCTCGATGCTGTCCTGGCGCGCGTGCACCACCGTAAAACCGTTCGGCCGGGCATGGGCCTTGTTGATCGCCCACGAAAAATCGCGCAGCCGGTTGGCCAGCGCCAGCCACATCGCAAAACTCTTGTACGATTCCTGGAAATAGCCGAGCGATGCGCTGAGCTGGCCGAAGGCGCCCACGGCCTGGGTCACGCCGCCCATCGTGATCTCGCCGGCAAAATAGCGCGGCAGTGCGGTCAGCGTGGGCAGCACGGCAAACAGGTGGCCGTACACGGTCCGGGTCATTTCGAGCTTGGCGTTGCGCACCACGGTGGCCAGCACGTTGTCGCGGATCTTGGCGAAGCGGCGGCGCAGGCGCTGCAGTTCGTTGGCGGCGCCACCGTAGAAGGCGATCTGCACGGCGTTTTCGCGCACCTGCATGGCGCCGTACCGGTAGTCCGCCTCGACGGTCTGGCGCTTCATGCCGAGCACGATCAGGCGCTTGCCGACCCAGTGCACCAGCAGCAGGTAGGCAAAGTTGTACAGCAGCGCGACATAGACCATGTAGCCGGGGATGCGCACGGTCCAGTCGCCGACGGGCACCGTCAGCGTGCCGGACAGGTTCCACAGCACGATGGTGAAGGCCACGATGTTGACCATCACGTTGATCATGTTGGAAATGTTGACCACGCTGCTATTGGCGAACAGCCTGACATCTTCCGCAATGTGCTGGTCGGCATTCGAGAGCGCGCCTTCGGGATCGAGATCGCAGTAGGCGTGCGAGCTGAACCATCGTTCCAGGAAATAGTTGCTGAGCCAGGTACGCCAGTCGAGGTCGATCAGGTCGATCAGCGCCGTGCGCACCACGCCCAGCGCACCGACCAGCAGGCCGACACCGATCGTCAGCCAGATCACTTTTTTCAGCTCACCCCACTTGCGTGCAAGCAAGGCGTCGGTCAGCTCGCCGGTCAGCTCGTTGGCGCGCACATACAGCCACGCCGAGCCGAGCGAGATCGCCAGCCACAGCAGCACCAGCAGCCAGGCGCGCCAGCGCTTGCGCGAGCCCCAGTAAGGGGCGAACAGGTGCATCAGGCCGGGGCGACCGGCCTCCTTGGGAGATGAAGGCGCCGGCGCGGCGCTCAGGGGCGACGTGTTCGACAAGGGCCGCCCGCCATCAGTTGCCCGGGCGGCGCGCTGGGAAACGCCGCAGATTTAACAGAAATAAACGTGCCATGGGATGCGAATGTCAAAATAATTTTGTGTCCAGTTACCGGCTGTTGCGTTGCATCATAGCGTCAAAATAGTAACGTTGGCAAAGAAGCAGCGCAACCGTGCGCGCCCATGGCGGAGCCGCCACAGCGTCCGGCGACCCGGCCGGCTACGCTCACCGTTGCCGAATACCAATGACAAAGGCCTGCGTGGCGAACCAGCGCAGGCCTTCGTCAGCGGCATCAGAGCGTTAGCGCACGCGGTTATTTACCCGGTTTGAGCACGACCTTGGTCCAGCCTTTTTCGCGCTTGTCGAACTTGTCGTAGGCTTTCGGCGCTTCGTCCAGCGCCAGCTCGTGCGAGATGATGGTGGACGGTTTGGCCTTGCCGACGTGGATCAGGTTGGCCAGCTGGCGGTTGTAGTGCTTGACGTTGGCCTGGCCGGTGCCGATCTTTTGTCCCTTGAACCAGAAATTACCGAAATCGAAAGCGAGCTTGCCTTCCTTGGCCAGGTCGTCCTTAGCGCCCGGATCTTCGGGCAGGAACACGCCGACCACGCCGATGCCGCCGGTGGGCTTGACCGCCTTGACCAGGTTGTTCATGGTGAGATTCGGCACTTCCTTGCCGTGGCGGTCGCAGCACTGGTAACCGACGCATTCGCAGCCGCGGTCGGTGCCCTTGCCGTCGGTCAAGTCCAGCACCTGCTGCACGCCGGCCTCACCGATGTCGCTGATGCCGACCGCGCCCAGCTTTTCGGCCAGCGCCAGGCGGTCCTTGTGTTCATCGACAACGAAGACCTGGCTGGCGCCCTTGATGAAGGCCGACATCGTGGCCATCAGGCCGACCGGGCCGGCGCCGTAGATCACGACCGTCTCGCCCGGCTTGACGCCGGCCAGCTCGGTGGCGTGGTAGCCGGTGGGCAGGATGTCGGAAAGCATCACGTAATCGTTTTCTTTTTCCTTGGCATCCTCGGGCAGCACCAGGCAGTTGTAATCGGCGAACGGCACCCGCAGCAGTTCGGCCTGGCCGCCGCTGTAAGGCCCCATGCCGGCGAACCCGTACGCCGCGCCGGCCGTGCCGGGATTGGCGGTCAGGCAGAAGCCGGAATAGCCGCGCTCGCAATTTTCGCAGAAGCCGCAGCCGATGTTAAACGGCAGGCAGACCATGTCGCCGACCTTGACGCGGTACACGGCGTTGCCGACCTCGATCACTTCGCCGAGGTTTTCGTGGCCGAGGATGCGCCCGGTTTCCATGCTGGTGCGGCCTTCGTACATGTGCAGGTCGGACCCGCAGATATTGGTGGTGGTGATGCGCACCAGCACGTCGGTGGGCTTGACGATTTTCGCGTCGGGGACTTGCTTGACCTGGACATCGCAGGGACCGTTGTAGACAAGTGCTTTCATGGCTTCCTTTGCTTGGGCGGAGGTGGCGGTGGGTGTCGACATGACGTTGACAGAAAATCCAGTGTGCGCCGCAGCGCGCCCATGCACTGTTAGTGCACTAACAGTGCAGACTAAAAGTGCGTGATCGGCGCGGCGAGACAGGCAGTCACTACAAGCCTCGCTTCATGCTATTGCGCAAAAATTATTTCCTAGCGGCGGCTTAACGCAGTTTTAACGCCCGCTGCGGCACACTGCAATTTTTCCACTCGCCAAATCGGCCGACCCTCGATGACACCAGCGCGCACTTTCCTGCCTTTTTCCCGCCCCGTCATCGACGAGGCAACCATCGCGGCCGTGGCCGACGTGCTGCGCTCCGGCTGGATCACCAGCGGTCCGCAGGTAAAGTCGTTCGAGGCCAGGCTGTCCGAGTATGTCGGCGGCCGTCCGGTGCTGACCTTCAATTCCGGCACCAGCACCATGGAAATTGCGCTGCGAGTGGCCGGCATCGGTCCCGGCGACGAAGTGATCACCACGCCGATCTCGTGGCCGGCCACTGCCAACGTGATCCTGGCCGTGGGCGCCACGCCGGTGTTTGCCGATATCGACCCGGTCACGCGCAATATCGACCTCGACCGGCTGGAAGCGGCCATCACGCCGCGCACGCGCATGCTGCTGCCGGTGCACCTGTCGGGACTGCCGGTGGACATGGACCGCCTGTACGAGATCGCCGCGCGCCACGGCTTGCGGGTGCTGGAAGACGCCGCCCAGGCGTTCGGATCGCGCTGGCGCGGCCGCCACATCGGCGAATTCGGCGACCTGGTGTCGTTCAGTTTTCAGGCCAATAAGAATCTGACCACGGGCGAGGGCGGCTGCCTGGTGCTCAACAATGCCGAGGAGGCCGCGCTGGCCGCCAAGTACCGGCTGCAGGGTGTCACCCGCAGCGGCATCGATGGCATCGATGTCGATGTGCTGGGCGGCAAACACAACATGAGCGACATCATGGCCGCCATCGGCCTCGGCCAGTTGGCGCAGATCGCGTCGTTCACCGCCCACCGGCGCGCGCTGGCGCGGCATTATTTCACCTGCCTCGGCGCCGATTTCGAGGCGGTCACCGGCGCCCAGTTGCCGCTTGCCGATTTCGAGCACAGCAACTGGCATCTGTTCCAGATCGTCCTGCCGGACCGTGGCCCGGGCACGCGCGCGGCTTTCATGGAAGCGATGGCGGCGCAGCAGATCGGCACCGGTTTCCATTACGCGGCGATACACCTGCTCAGCCTGTATCGTGCGCGCGGCTTCGGCGAGGGCATGTTCCCGGTCGCGGAACGGGTGGGCCGCCTGACAGTCACGCTGCCCATGTTTAACGACATGATCCACGCCGATGTCGAGCGGGTGGCCACTGCCGTCAAGGCCATCCTCGGCAGCGCCGGTGCCCAGCGATGACAGCGGCGCTCCATCCACGGCAGTCCGCGCTGCCCACCGGGGCCCCGGTTCCGGCCCCGGGCCCGGTCCCGGTTGCAGACGCCGCGCTGCACCGGTCGCGGCGCCTGCTGTGGGTGCTGCTCGGACTGTTCATCGTGGTGACCCTGTATGCGCTCGGCGTGCGCACGCTGGTGCCGCCGGACGAGGGCCGCTATGCCGAAATCGGCCGCGAGATGTTCGCCAGCGGCGACTGGATCACCACGCGCCTGAACGGCATCAAGTATTTCGAGAAGCCGCCGCTGCAGGCGTGGATGAATGCGCTGACCTACAGCGTGTTCGGACTCGGCGAGTGGCAGGCGCGCCTGTGGACGGGCGTGTGCGGCATCTTCGGCGTGCTGATGACGGCGTGGGCCGGCCGCACGGTGTTTTCGCCACGGACAGGCTGGTATGCGGGACTGGTGCTGGCGTCGAGCCTGTACTGGGTCGCTGCCGGCCAGATCAACTCGCTGGACATGAGCCTGGCGGCCATGATGACCGCCAGCCTGGCCGGCCTCCTGATCGCCCAGCGCGATGCGGCAAGCGCGGCAGAGCGGCGCAACTGGATGCTGGTCACCTGGGCCGCGATGGCGCTGGCCATGCTGACCAAGGGGCTGGTCGGCATCGTCCTGCCCGGCGCCGTGCTGGTGCTGTACACGCTGGCCAGCCGCGACTGGCGCATCTGGCAGCGGCTGCACCTGGGCAAGGGCTTGCTGCTGTTCTTCGCCATTGCCGCGCCGTGGTTCGTGCTGGTTGCCCAGCGCAATCCCGAGCAGCCGTACTTCTTCTTCATCCACGAACATTTCGAGCGCTTCCTGACGCCCGGCCACCGGCGCGAAGGCGCCTGGTATTACTTCCTCGTGCTGCTGCTGCCGGGCATGTTGCCCTGGCTGGGCTTCCTGCCGCAAAGCCTGCTGGCCGGGCGGCGCCAGCAGGGCGCGCGCAAACCACGGTTCCAGCCGCGGCTGCTGCTGCTGATCTGGCTGGTGTTCATCATGGTGTTTTTCAGCGCCTCCAGTTCCAAGCTGCCCGGCTACATCGTGCCGGTGTTTCCGGCACTGGCGCTGCTGACTGCCGTGGCGCTCGACACGGTCGGCCGGCGCCAGCAACTGGTGGGTAGCGGCCTGCTGTGCCTGATAGGTGGCTTGCTGGCGGCAGCGATGCCGCTGGCCATCCATGGCACCGCCCGCCACGCTGCCGAGCTGCAGAAATTGCGCGACTACCAGCCGTGGGTGCTGGCGGCCGGGTGCATTTTGCTGACCGGTGGCGCCGCAGCGTGCGCGCTGGCGCACAAGAAGCGCAGCGAAGCGGGCGTGCTGGCCATCGCCGTGTCCGGCTTCGTGGCCACCCACCTGCTGCTGGCCGGCTTCGAGGTGTTCGGCCGCGACCGCGCCGGCATCGACCTGCTGCCGGCCATCACGGCCGAAATCACGCCCGCCACCACGGTGTATTCGGTGGGCACCTATGAACAGTCGCTGACGTTCTACCTGCGCCGTCCGGTGATCCTGGTCGATTACTGGGACGAATTCACGTTCGGACTGGAACAGGAGCCGCACCGCTCGCTGCCCCGGTTCGAGGATTTCATCGCCGCCTGGCGGCGCGATGCCGGCGCCGGCGTGGCCGACCTGGCCATCGTCAGCCCCGGGCGCTATGCCGACCTGCAGCAGCAGGGCGTGGCCATGCGCGTGGTGGCGCGCGACCAGCGCCGCATCGTCGTGTCGAACCAGTTAGTGCAACCCCAGACCATGAGACAGCAACCATGATCAGCAATAGCAGCAATAGCAGCAATAGCAGCAATAGCAGCAATAGCAGCAGAACCGGCAGCAACAACATTAAGCCAGGCAAGCGCAGCGGCGACCGTGCGCGCGCAGCGAAGGCAGGAGCGCATCATGCCTGAATTGTCCATCATTATCCCCGTGTACAACGAGCAGAACGGTTTGCCCGCCCTGTTTGCGCGCCTGTATCCGGCGCTCGACGCGCTGGTGACCGGGATCAACGCTACCTACGAAATCCTGTTCGTCAACGATGGCAGCCGCGACCAGTCGGTGGCGCTGCTGGCGGCGCAGTTCCGCCAGCGGCCCGACGTCACGCGCGTGATCGTCTTCAACGGCAACTACGGCCAGCACATGGCCATCCTGGCCGGCTTTGCCGCCGCGCGCGGCCAGATCATGGTCACGCTCGACGCCGACCTGCAAAACCCGCCCGAGGAAATCGGCAAGCTGGTGGCGCTGGCGCGCGAAGGCCACGACTACGTGGGCTCGATCCGGCGCGCGCGCCAGGATTCGGCCTGGCGCACGATCGCCTCCAAGACCATGAACCGGCTGCGCGAACGGATCACCAGCATCCGCATCACCGACCAGGGCAATATGCTGCGCGCCTATGGCCGCAACGTCATCGACCTGGTCAACCAGTGCGCCGAAGTGAATACCTTCGTGCCGGCGCTCGCCTATACCTTTGCCCGCAGCCCGGTCGAGGTGGTGGTCGAGCACGAGGAACGCGCGGCCGGGGAATCGAAGTATTCGCTCTACAGCCTGGTGCGGCTCAATTTCGACCTGGTGACGGGGTTCTCGCTGGTGCCGCTGCAGATGTTTTCGATGCTGGGCATGGCGCTGTCGGCCGGCGCCGGCCTGCTGGTGGCGGTGCTGCTGGCGCGGCGCCTGCTGCTCGGTGCCGAGGCGGAAGGCGTGTTCACCCTGTTCGCGCTGGTGTTCTTCCTGATGGGCGTGATCCTGTTCGGCATCGGCCTGCTCGGCGAGTACATCGGCCGCATCTACCAGCAGGTGCGGGCGCGCCCGCGCTGGGTGGTGCAGACCGTGCTCGAAGACGAGGCGGCGCTCAACACCGGCACCGCGGCCGCGCAGCCGACGCTGGTGGGCCTGCCCAAGGATCCGCGCGAGGTGGCGCGATGAGCGCGCCGACGTTGCGCCGGCGCGCGGTCGTCTTCGCCTACCACGACGTGGGCGTGCGCTGCCTGCAGGTGTTGCTGGCGGGCGGTGTCGAGGTGGCGCTGGTGCTCACCCATGACGACGACAGCCAGGAGAACATCTGGTACGGCTCGGTGCGCGCGCTGTGCCGCGAGCATGGCCTGCCGGTGGCCGTGTATGCAGACCCGGGCGATCCGGCGCTGCTGGCGGCGGTCCAGGCTGCGCGCCCCGACCTGATCTTCAGCTTTTATTACCGGCGCATGCTGCCGGCCAGCGTGCTGGCGGTGGCGCCGGCCTACAACATGCATGGCTCGCTGCTGCCGCAGTTTCGCGGCCGCGCGCCGGTCAACTGGGCCGTGCTGCACGGCGCCACGCAGACCGGCGCCACGCTGCACGAGATGACGGTCAAGCCCGACGCCGGCGCCATCGTGGCGCAGACCGCCGTCCCCATCCTGCCCGACGATACCGCCCACCAGGTCTTCGGCAAGGTGACGGTGGCAGCCGAACAGACGCTGTGGTCGGTGCTGCCGGCGCTGCTGGACGGCAGCGCGCCGCGCCGCGCGAACGACCTGCGGCTGGGCAGCTACTTCGGTGGCCGCACGCCGGCCGATGGCCTGATCGACTGGCAGCGCGATGCGCAGACCGTGTACAACCTGCACCGCGCGGTGGCGCCGCCGTACCCGGGCGCCTTTACCCGCATCGGCGACCGTGTGCTGACCCTGGTGCACGCGCGCCTGCATCCGGCGCCGGCGCCGGGCCTGGCACCGGGCCTGGCCGTGCTCGACGGCGCCATCGTCGGCGTGTGCGGCGACGGCCGCATGCTGGCGATTGCCGCCCTGCGCGACGGCGATACCGATGTCAGCGCCGAAATGCTTGAGAAGTTGTTGTCCTGAAGTCTGTCCTTTCCCTGAATCGAACGAGAAGAATCATGAAAAAAGTCCTTATCCTTGGCATCAACGGTTTTATCGGCCACCACCTGTCGCGGCGCATACTCGATACCACCGACTGGCATGTCTACGGCATGGACATGCATACCGACCGCATTGCCGGTCTGCTCGACAACGAGGCCTACCGCGCGCGGCTGCATTTCTACGAAGGCGACATCACGATCAACAAGGAGTGGATCGAGTACCACGTCAAGAAATGCGACGTGATCCTGCCGCTGGTGGCGATCGCCACGCCTGCCACCTACGTGAAGCAGCCGCTGCGCGTGTTCGAGCTCGATTTCGAGGCCAACCTGCCCATCGTGCGCGCAGCCGCCAAGTACGGCAAGCACCTGGTGTTCCCGTCGACGTCGGAGGTCTACGGCATGTGCCAGGACGACCAGTTCGATCCCGAGCACTCCGACCTGGTCTGCGGTCCGATCAACAAGCCGCGCTGGATCTATTCCAACGCCAAGCAGCTGATGGACCGGGTGATCTGGGCCTACGGCATGGAAGGCCTGAACTTCACGCTGTTCCGCCCGTTCAACTGGATCGGCGACGGCCTCGATTCGATCCACACCGCCAAGGAAGGTTCGTCGCGGGTGGTGACCCAGTTCTTCGGCCACATCGTGCGCGGCGAGCCGATCTCGCTGGTCGATGGCGGCGGGCAGAAACGCGCGTTCACGTATATCGACGACGGCATCGACGCCCTGATGCGCATCATCGCCAATGAAGGCGGCGTCGCCAGCGGCAAGATCTACAACATCGGCAACCCCGACAACAATTTCTCGATCCGCGAGCTGGCGCAGATGATGCTCAAGCTGGCGGCCGACTATCCCGAGTATGCGCCGGCCGCGCGCAAGGTCGCGATCGTCGACACCACGGCCAGCGCCTATTACGGCGCCGGCTACCAGGACGTGCAGAACCGCGTACCGAAGATCAGCAACACCATCGAGGAACTGGGCTGGGCGCCGCGCACGGGCATGGGCGACGCGCTGCGTCACATCTTCGACGCCTATCGCGGCCAGCTCAACCAGGCGCAGGCGCTGATCGATTGATGCGCCCGATCCTGACGCTGAAGATCGATGTCGACACCCTGCGCGGCACCGAGCTGGGCGTGGGCAATCTGGTGCGCATGCTGCAGGCGCACCAGGCCAACGCCACCTTCCTGTTTTCGCTGGGCCCCGACCATACCGGATGGGCCCTGCGGCGCGTGCTGCGGCCCGGCTTTTTCAGCAAGGTGGCGCGCACCTCGGTGATCGAACACTATGGCTTAAAGACGCTGATGTACGGCACCCTGCTGCCCGGTCCCGACATCGGCAAACGGTGCGCCGCTGCCATGCGCGCGGTGCGCGACGCCGGCTTCGAGTGCGGCATCCATACCTGGGACCACGTGCTGTGGCAGGATAACGTCGCCTTGCGCGGCGCCGACTGGACGCGCGACCTGATGCGCCGCGCCGCGCTGCGCTATGCCGACATTTTCGGCACGCCGGCCGCCACCCACGGCGCTGCCGGCTGGCAGATGAATGCCGCCGCCATGGCCGAACACGACACGGCCGGGTACCGCTATGCGTCCGACGGCCGGGCGCCGCTCGACGCGCGCGGCGCGCTGCGCGACCCGGCCAGCGGGCCGCACCGCATCAGCGTCGATGGCGCGCCGCTGCGCTGCGTGCAGCTGCCCACCACGCTGCCCACGCTGGACGAACTGCTGGGACGCGAGATCGACAGCACGCTGATCACGGTGCACAATGTCGCCGCCCACCTGCTGGCGCTGACCGCGCAGCAGCGCGACCACGTCTACACGCTGCACGCCGAACTTGAAGGCCAGAAGCTGGCGCCCGTGTTCGCGCAGCTGCTGGCCGGCTGGCGCGACCAGGGCTATCAGCTCGGCGCCATGGCCGACCATTACCGGCGCATCGACGACCAGGACCGGCTAGACGCGCTGCCGGTGGTGCCGCTCGGCTGGGGCGAACTGCCGGGGCGCTCGGGCCGCGTGATCATGCAGGGCGGGGCGCCATGACGGCCCGTACCTGCGCTCGATGGCAGCGAAGGGGAGGCCGCTAGTGCCGCCGGCGCTCGCGCAGTTCCTGCGCTTTACCCTGGTCGGCGCGTCCGGCACGGCCGTGCAATACCTGTCGCTGTGGATCGGCGTCGAGCGCTTCGGCGCCGATGCGGCCATCGCGTCCGGCACCGGCTACGTGCTCGGCTCGGTGGTCAACTACGTGCTCAATTATTTTTTCACCTTTGCCAGCCGCGCGCCGCAGTGGCGCGCCGCCAGCCGCTATTTCGCCTTGCTGGGCGTGGGCTGGTGCTGGAACGCGCTGCTGATGCTGGCGCTGGTGCATGGCGCCGGCTGGCACTACTGGCCGGCGCAGCTGCTCGCTTCGGCCGTGGTCCTGCTGTGGAACTTCTGCGGCAGCCGCTGGTGGGCGTTCCGCGCCGGCACCTAGGCCGGTCAGAAGCGGTCACGCTGGCCCGCTGGCGCACGCCCCTGTCCAGCATGCACAAATTGCATTAAGATGAGGTCTCGACCAAGGAATATCATGCCCAATCGCCGATCCGTATTGACCATGCTTGGCGGCGCCGCCGGCGCCGTGTTGTTGCCCAACCTTGCCGGTGCCGCCGGCACGCTGGAGCCGTTGAAGGATATCGCCGCCCGCAAGGGCATGCGCTTCGGCTGCGCGGTCGGCTGGCACGGCGGCAGCAGTTTTGCCGAGAGCGACTATGGCCGCCTGGTGGCGCGCGAGTGCGGCGTGATCGTGTCCGAGAACGGCACCAAGTGGCCGGCGCTGCAGCCGCAGCCGGGACCGCACCGCTTCGGCGCCGCCGACGAGATGGTTGCCTGGGCCAAGCGCAGCGGCATGCTGGTGCGCGGTCATAACCTGATCTGGCAATCGCGGCGCTGGCCGCCGGACTGGGTCAACCAGTACGATTTCGGCGCGTCGCCGGCGCAAGCGGCCGAGCGCCTGATGACCGAGCACATCAAGGCGGTATGTACGCACTTCGGCCGCGAGATGTTCAGCTACGACGTGGTCAACGAGGCGGTCGATCCGAAGACCGGTGAGCTGATCGGCAATGTGCTGAGCCAGAAGATGGGCGTGATCGAACAGATCGACCTGGCCTTCGTGCTGGCGCGCCAGTACGCGCCTGGCGCCCAGCTGGTCTACAACGATTACATGGGGCCGGGCGCGGGCAGCGCCAAGCACCGGGCCGGCGTGCTGGCGCTGCTCAGCGCCCTGCGCGCCCGCGGCACGCCGGTCGACGCCCTCGGCCTGCAGAGCCATATCGGCGACATGCTGCCGCACACGGCCACCGCAGCCGGCAGCGAATGGCGCAAGTTCCTCGACCAGGTGACGGACATGGGCTTCGACCTGCTGATCACGGAATTCGATGTCAACGACCGCAAGCTGCCGGCCGATATCAGCGCGCGCGATGCCGGCGTGGCCGCGATCGCGCGCGATTATCTCGATCTGACGCTGAGCTACCCGCGCTGCCGCGACTTCCTGCTGTGGGGCATGGCCGACCACGTGAGCTGGTTGCAGCACTGGCCTGACGCCGTGCGCACCGACGGCCTGCCGCAGCGCCCCACGCCTTACGACAGCGAGCTGCGCGCCAAGCCGCTGCGCGACACCATCGTCCAGGCCCTGAAATTCATGCCGCCGCGCGCGAATTCGGCGCAGGGCCAGCTGTACCGCCCGGCGGACAGGTAACTGACAGGTAAGCGCGCTGTCAGGCCGCTTGCGCCGCCATCGCCTGGCGCAAGCTCAGCGGACGCATGTCGGTCCATACCTGTTCGATATAGGCCAGGCACTCTTCCTTGGTGCCGTGCTTGCCTGCTTCGGTCCAGCCTGCCGGTATGGCCTGGTAGTCCGGCCAGATCGAGTACTGTTCTTCCGCATTGACCACCACGTTGAAACGGGTGTCGGGGTGATCCCAACTCATGCTGCACTCCTTGTATGACGATGGCGCCCACGCGCCTCGAATCGACTCGCTTCGATTGTAAATCTAAACGATTATGATTCCTATTTAATTCTCGTTGTTTTCCTGATAAACTGAAAAAATATTCAGTTCGGCGTCCATGCTGATGGCGTTTATCGCCAGCAACCGGTCTGTTAAGACACTCACGAACGGCCTTCGCTGTCCAGGCCCGTTTCCAGGCGCATTCTTGCTCAAGACCCCGTTCCATGGCCCTGCGGTCCTGCGGCCGCGCCGAACCTCGTTCATTTTCAGGAGAGGGAGCAGGCATGCAATCAGCAGTGCAATCGGAAACAGGCGGTCGGTGCGACCGGGCGCTCGACGTATCACCGCTGCTGCCGGGCAGCGACTTGCCGCTGCTGGTGACGCCGGCCGGCGGCCAGCGCTGGCCCGCGACCGCGGCGGCGATGATCGCGGCAGCAAACGCCCACCTCGAGCGTGCCGGCGGGCTGCTGTTTCGCGGCTTCGGGCTGCACGGCGAGGCAGCGTTTCAACAGTTTGCGCGCAGCTTCGGCCACGAGCTGCTGACCTATGAATTCGGCTCCACCCCGCGCTCGGCGCTGGGCAAGGGCGTGTACACATCGACCGAGTACCCGGCGCACCAGGTCATCCCCCTCCATGGCGAGCAGTCGTACACGCGCCAGTGGCCGATGAAGATCTGGTTCCATTGCGTGCAGGCCAGCGAGGAGGGCGGCGAGACGCCGATCGCCGACAGCCGCCTGATCTACGCGCGGCTCGATCCGGCGCTGCGCCGCCATGTCGAAAAAAAGCGCCTGATGTACACGCGCAATTACGGCAACGGCCTCGATCTGCCGTGGCAGGACGCCTTCAATACGGACGACCGCGCCGTCGCCGAGCGCTATTGCCGCGACCAGCAGATCGAGTTCGAATGGAAGGCGGACGGCGAACTGCGCACGCGGCAGGTGTGCCAGGCCGTGGCCCGCCACCCGCGCACGGGCGAAGATGTCTGGTTCAACCAGGCCCATCTCTTTCACGTCTCCAACCTGGCGCCGGCGGTGCGCGACGCGCTGATGCTGCTGGTGGACGACGAACGCGATCTGCCCCGGAACGTCTACTACGGCGACGGCACGCCGATCGAAGCGTCGGTGCTCGACGAGATCCGCGGCGTGCTCGATGACTGCACGGTCATGTTCCCGTGGCAGCAAGGCGATGTGCTGATGCTCGATAATATGCTGGCCGCGCACGGGCGCGCCACGTTCAAGGGCGCGCGCAAGATCATCGTTGCGATGGCGGAGGCCGGACATGAATGATCTGGCGACGGCATGGAGTCCGGCGTTCCCGGCGGCCGGTCAGGCGCTCAGCCATGGCCAGCAGGCCTTGTGGACCTTCTACCGGATGGCGCCCGACAGTCCGGCCTATAACATGGCGTTCGGCGCGGAACTGGCGGGGCCGGTGGACCTGGCGCTGCTGCGCCGCGCCTACGGGCACGCCGAGCGCAGTTTCGAGGTGCTCGGCTGCGTCTACCGTGACGACGAGGGCGGGGGCGGACCGCGCATGGTGCAGCGGGCGGCGCCCGGCGACGACTTCGCGGTCGAGACCACGCACGGCCTGGGTCCGGCCGCCGCGCGGGCTGTACTCGAGCGCCATGCCGACCAGCCGTTTGCGCTGGAAACCGACGCGCCGGTGCGGGCGCGCGTGCTGATCGATCACGATGGCGGCCGGGTGCGCACCTACCTGGTCGCCGTCATGCACCATATCGCCGCCGATTTCGGCAGCAGCTTCGTGTTCCTCGAGACCCTGTTCCGGGCCTACGAAGCGCTGCGCGCCGGCCAGACGCCGGTTGCGCGCAGCGATGCGCTGTACCGCGAATGGCTCGACCAGCACAGCGCCATGCTGGCCGGACCGCGCGGTCACAAGCTCGAACGGTTCTGGCGCGAGCGCCTGGCCGGCGACCCCGGCGCCCTGTTGCTGGCCACCGATTTTGCACGGCCTGCGGCGCCCGCGTTCGAGGGCGCCGAAGTGGAGTTCCACATCGACGCCGAGGAGGCGGACCAGCTGCGGCAACTGGCCGCCAGCCATGGCACATCGCTGTACGGCGTGCTGCTGGCCGCCTATCTGGTGTTCCTGCACCGCTACACCGGACAGGACGAATTCCTGGTCGGTACGCCGGTGGCGGGCCATAGCGGCGCGCGTTACCGCGAACTGCTGGGCTTTACGCTCAACGCCATCCCCGTGCGCGCCGACTGCCGCAGCAACCCGCCGTTCGCGGCGTTTCTGGCTGCCTGCTGGCAGCAGCTGCGCACGGCGCTGAAACACCAGCAGTATCCGCTGGCGCTGATGACCGAGCGCTTTGCGCCGCTGCACGACGGCGCGCGGGCGCCGCTGTTCCGCCACATGATGACGCTGGTGCCGCGCGGCGAACGCACGGTGCTGGACCGCCATGTGGCGCGCGAACTGTTTGCCACCCAGCGCGGCGCCGCCAACGACCTGAATCTGCGCTGGCAGGATTCGGGCCAGGGACTGCTCGGGCAGTGGCGCTACGACACCAGCTTGTTCTGCGCCGGTACGATCGAGCGCATGGTGCGGCACTTCCGCGCGCTGCTGCGCGACATCGTGGCCCATCCGCAGGCGCGCCTGAGCCAGCTGCTGCTCGATCCGCGCCACCTGTCGCTGGCAGCCGGCCCGGCCTTGCCCGGGCCGGCCCCGGCTGCCGCGGCCGAATTGACTGCAACCGCGCTGGCGATGTTCGAACACCAGGCCGCGCTGCGGCCGCAGGCGCTCGCACTCGACGGGCCAAGCGGGACACTGACCTACGCCGAGCTGGATCGGGCCGCGCTGCGCCTGGCGCAGCGGCTGCAGGGCGCCGGCGTGGCCAGCGGCGACCGCGTCGGCCTGCTGCTGGCGCGCGATACGCCGCTCATGGTAGCCATGCTGGGGGCGTGGCGCGCGGGCGCCGCCTACCTGTGCCTCGACGGCAGCCTGCCCGCGCAGCGCCTGCGCCAGCTGCTCGACGACGCCGGCGTGGTGCTGACGCTGGGCAGCGGCGCCGCGCCGACGCTGCTGGCGGGCCGGCCATGGCTCGCCGTGGACGACCCGCAAGCCGGCGCCGACGCGGCCGACGGCGCCGCCGGCCGCTGGCGCGCGCCAATCTGTCTGCCATCGCAGCCGGCGTATCTGATCTACACCTCCGGTTCCACCGGCGCGCCCAAGGGCGTGGTGCTCAGCCAGGGCAACCTGGCGCAGTACGTGACGGGCCTGATGCCGCGCCTCGATCTGCCGCCGGACGCCAGCCTGACGGCCTTGTCGTCGCTGACCGCCGACCTCGGATACACGGCATGGTTCGGTGCGCTGCTGACCGGCCGCACCCTGCGCCTGATCGCCGACGCTGCCAGCGCCGACCCGGAAACCCTGGCCGAGCAGCTCGAACGCCAGCCGGTCGACTGCCTGAAAATCGTGCCGTCGCACCTGAAAGCCCTGCTGGCGGTGGACCGTCCGCAACGGCTGCTGCCGCGCCGCTGCCTGGTACTGGGCGGCGAGGGGCTCGATCCGGACCTGGTCCGGCGCGTCAACGCCTTGCTACCCGACTGCCGCGTGGTCAACCATTACGGCCCCACCGAAGCGACCGTGGGCTGCCTGACCCAGGATGCGGCGCTGGCGCAGCCGGGGCTGTCCACCTATGTGCCGGTTGGCGCCCCGCTGGCCGGCCGCATCGCCTGCGTGCTCGACGCACGCGCCAACCTGCTGCCGCTGGGCGCCGTCGGCGAACTGTATCTGGGCGGCGCCGGCGTGGCCAGCGGCTATCTGCACCGCCCGGACCTGACCGCCGAGCGCTTCGTGCCCGATCCGGTTTCCGGCGTCCCGGGCGCGCGCCTGTACCGCAGCGGCGACCGCGTGCGCATGCTCGATGGCGGCGTGCTGGAATTCCTCGGACGCGCCGACGACCAGGTCAAGATCCGTGGTTTCCGGGTCGAGCTGGGCGAGGTGGAAGCCTGGCTCAAGGCCCGCCCGGAGCTGGCCAACGCTGCCGTGGTGGCGCGGGCGCAGCCGGGCGGCGCGGGCTTGCGCCTGGTGGCCAGCCTGGTCGCGCGCGATCGCAGCGCGCCGGCCGGGCAGCTGATCGACGATGTGCGGGCTGCCATGGCGCTGGCCCTGCCCGACGCCATGGTGCCTGCCGCCTGGCAGGTGCTGGCCCGGCTGCCGCTGCTGGCCAACGGCAAGGTCGATCGCAAAGGCTTGCCGGAGCCGGCCGCCATGCCCGGTCCGCTGGCGCCGGCGCAGCAGGCGCCGCATACTGGCCACCAGGCCACGCTGGCGCTGCTATGGGCCGAAGTACTCGGCGGCACGGCCGAGCAGGTGGCGCTCGACGCCAACTTCTTTGCCAGCGGCGGCGATTCCATCCTCGGTCTGCAGCTGGTTGCCAAGGCGCGCAAGCTGGGACTCAAACTCACACCGAAGCAGTTGTTCGATCATCCGACCATCGCGCAACTGGCGGCCTGCCTGCCGCCGCCGGTTCAGGTGCCGGGTACGTCGAGTGCCGCTGCCGCTGTTGCAGCTTCGGCAGCGCCAGTCGCGTACCGGAACGCGCCTGACACGGCGCCCGATCGCCTCCCCTCGGTCGATGCGGTCGCTGCGGTCGGTGCGGTCGATGCGGTCGAGCGAGCGGCAGAAGCGCTGCAAGAACACCCGGCGACGGCCTGCGCACCGCAGTTCCGGAACGGGCCGGACGGTGAGGCCGGACCTGATGCGGCGCCGCAGCCGTGTGATGTGCCGTTTGCGCTGGCCGGACTCGATCCGCTGCAGTTATCGGCGCTGCAGCAAGCGTATCCGGGTCTGCAGGATGCCTACCCGCTGTCGCTGCTGCAAACCGGCCTGCTGTTTCACAGCCGGCTCGACGCCGAGGCCGGGGGCAGCGGTGTGTATTGCAACCAGCTGGTGCTGGAACTGAACGGCCCGTTTGCGCCCGAGGCGATGCGCGACGCCTGGCAGCAGGCGATCGACGCCCACGCCATCCTGCGCACCGGTTTCGCCTGGCACGGCCTGGAACAGCCGCTGCAATGCGTGGTAGCCAATGCCCGACTCGACTTGCAGCTGCACGACTGGCAGGCGCTCGACCGCGCGGCGCAAGCCCGGGCCCTCGACGACTTGTGCCGCACCGACCGCCGTCGCGGCTTCGCGCTCGCGCAGGCGCCGCTGATGCGGGTGGCGCTGATACGGCTGGCGCCGCAGCAGTGGCTGCTGATCTGGAGCCGTCATCACCTGATCGTCGATGGCTGGTGTTCGGTCATGCTGCTCGAAGAGGTGCTCGAGCGCTACCGGGCAGGGGCGGCCGGCGCAGCGCCTGCCCTGCGCCCGCGCCCGGCGTACCGCCGGTATATCGACTGGCTGCTGCGCCAGGGCGACCCGGCCCGCGGCGCAGCCTTCTGGCGCGCCCGCCTGGCTGGCATGGAAGGCGCCACGCCGCTGGCGCCGCTGCGCGGACCGGCTGCGGCCAGCGGCAGCCATCACACGCAGACCTTGCCCATCGCGCCGGCGACTGCCGGGGCGCTGCGCCAGCTCGCGCGCCAGGCGCAGGTCACGCTCAATACGGTGATGCAGGCGGCCTGGGCACTCCTGCTGGCGCGCTACAGCGGTCAGCACGACGTGACCTTCGGCGTCACATCGGCCGGCAGGCCGACCGACCTTGCCGATGCGCAGGACATGCTCGGGGTGTTCATCAACACGCTGCCATTGCGGCTGTATCCGCGCCCGGCGCTGGCGCTGGCGCGCTTCCTGCAGGCCGTGCAGCAGGAAAACGGCGCGATCCGCGAGTACGAACAAAGTCCGCTGGCCGAGATCCAGCAGCAAGCGGCCCACGGCGGCGCGCTGTTCGATACGCTGATGGTGTTCCAGAACCTGCCGCTGGCGCAGGGCCGGCGCTGGCAGTGCGAAACGCCGCAAGGCCCGCTGCACCTGCACCAGCGCGACAACCACGAACAAAGCAACTACGGTCTCACCATCGAAGTCATGCCCGACCAGCACATCGACGTGCTGTTCAGCGCCGATACCGGGCGCTTGCCCGCTGCGGCGCTGTCCGAACTGATGGGGCACTACCGCAATCTGTTGCTGTCACTGGCCGGCGCCAGCGCCGACGCGCCGCTGGCCGACCTGGCCATGCTCGCTACCAGGGAAGCCCAGGCGGTGCTGCAGCTGGGCCGCAACGCTGGCGGCCCCTGGAACGACCTGCCGGTGCAGGCGCAATTCGCGCTGCAGGCGGCGCTGCGGCCCGAGGCCATCGCGCTGATCGCCTGCGACCGCACGCTGACCTACGGCGCGCTCAACCTGCGCGCCAACCGCCTGGCCCATGCGCTGATCGCGCGCGGCGCGGCGCCCGAGGCGCGCATCGGCATCGCCATCGAGCGTTCGGTGGACATGCTGATCGGCCTGCTGGCGATCCTGAAAACGGGCGCCGCCTACGTGCCGCTCGATCCCGGCTACCCGGCCGAGCGCCTCGCGCACATGATTGCCGACAGCGGCATGGCGCTGCTGCTGACGCAGAACGCGGTGCTGCCGCTGCTGCCCGTTTTGCCGCCTGCGGTCGCGGTGCAGCTGGTGGACCAGGTGGACCAGGTGGACCAGGTGGTGGAGGCCCCAACTGCGCACGACCACGACTCCGGTGTACGGACGCTGGGCCAGCACCTGGCCTACGTGATCTATACCTCGGGTTCGACCGGCAAGCCGAAAGGCGTGGGCATCACCCACCAGGCCTTGAGCCGCCATGTACAGGTGTCGGTCGGCTTCTTCGGGCTGACGGCGCAGGACCGCATGCTGCAGTTCTCGACCCTCAATTTCGACGGCTTCGTCGAGCAGACCTGGCCCACGCTGTGCACCGGTGCTGCGCTGGTCTTGCGCGGCCCCGAGTTGTGGGACAGCGAGATGTTCTACGCAGCGCTACACCGTCACCGGATCACCGTGGCCGACCTGACGACCGCCTACTGGTCGCTGCTGGTGCAGGATTTTGCCGCGCGCGGCCCGCGCGACTATGGTGCGCTGCGCCAGGTCCATGCCGGCGGCGAGGCGATGCCGCCGGAAACGCTGCAGGCCTGGCGCCAGGCCGGCATGGCGCCGATCCGGCTACTGAATACCTACGGTCCGACCGAGGCCACGGTCACCGCGACAGTGCTCGACTGCACGCCCTACGTGGCCGAGGGCGCGGCAGCACCGGTGCAGATGCCGATCGGCGTACCGCTACCGGGCCGCGCCGTGCAGGTGCTCGACGCCGACCTGGCGCTGGCGCCGCCGGGCGCCGCCGGCGAACTGTGCATCGGCGGCGCACTGCTGGCGCGCGGTTACCTGGGCCGGCCCGGCCTGACGGCCGAACGCTTCGTGCCCGACCCGCACGGCGCGCCCGGCGCGCGCCGCTATCGCAGCGGAGACCTGGTGCGCTGGCGCGACGGTCAGCTCGACTATTTAGGGCGCCTCGATCACCAGGTCAAGATCCGCGGCTTCCGCGTGGAACTGGGGGAAGTCGAGGCGCAACTGCTGGCGCAGCCGGCCGTGCGTGAAGCGGTGGTGGTGGCACGGGACGGCGCCGCCGGTCTGCAGCTGGTGGGCTACATCAGCCCGCAGCTGGGCGCCGACCAGGTGGCGGCAATGCGCCAGGCGCTGGCGGCCGCGCTGCCCGAGTACATGCAGCCGGCCGCGATCGTGACGCTGGGGCGCTTGCCGATGAGCCCAGCAGGCAAGGTGGACCGGAGCGCGCTGCCGGCGCCGGCGTCTGCAGCGCCGGGCGCCGACCGGGACGAGGCGCCGCCGCAGGGCGATCGCGAACAGGCGCTCGCGGCCATCTGGTGCACGCTGCTGGCGCTGCCTCATGTGCGCCGCGACGACAATTTCTTTGCGCTGGGCGGCCATTCGCTACTGGCCATGCGCCTGATCGCGCGTGTGCGCATGACGCTGCAGTGCGAACTGCCGCTGCGCAGCGTCTTCGGTGCGCCGACGCTGGCGGCGATGGCGGCGGCCATCGCCGACTGTCAGGCATCTGCGCAGCCGGCCTTGCCGCCACTGCAGGCGTTGCCGCGCACCGGCGCGCCGCTGCCGCTGTCGTTGCCGATGTCGCTGGCGCAGCAGCGACTGTGGCTGGTGGAGCGGCTGGCCGGCAGCGCCTCGCCCGCCTACAACATGGGCGCGACCGTGCGGCTGACAGGCCGGCTCGTCGTACCCGCACTGGCCTGCGCGCTCGACTGGCTGGTGGCGCGCCATGAAAACCTGCGCAGCCGCTATCCCGAGAACGCGGCCGATCCCGACGGCTACCCGTGCATGACCATCGCCGACCGCCTGCCGCTGCAGCTGCCCGTGACCGACCTGCGCGCGCTGGACCCGCCGGCCCGCGCACTGGCGGTCGCGCAGGCCATGCGCAGCGAAGCGCAGCAGCCATTCGACCTCGAACGGGGGCCGCTGATCCGGGCCGGCCTGCTGCGCACCGATGACGACACCTTCCTGCTGCTGTTCTCGTTGCACCACATCGTGGCCGACGGCTGGTCGGTGGGCGTGCTCACGCGCGAACTGGCGCTCGCCTATGCGGCCTTCTGCGACGGCGCGCCGCCGCAACTGGCGCCGCTGCCGCTGCAATACGCCGACTATGCGGCCTGGCAGCACACGGTGCTGGCCGGCCCCGAGGGCGCGCGGCAAACCGCGTTCTGGCGCCAGGCGCTGGCCGGCGCCCCCGCCGTGCTCGCGCTGCCGCTGGACAGGCAGCGCGCACCGGTGGCGCAGCTGAAGGGCGACACCGCGCACTTCACGGTGCCGGCGGCGCTGATGAGCAGGGTCGATAGCATGGCCAGGGCCACCGGGGCAACGCCGTTCATGGTACTGCTGGCCAGCTTCCAGCTGATGCTGCACAGCCTGACCCTGGCCGACGACATCGTGATCGGCACCGATGTCGCGGGCCGTGGCCACAGCGACCTCGAAGGGCTGATCGGCTTCTTCGTCAATGTGCTGCCGCTGCGCTCGCAGGTGGCGGCGGGCGACGATTTTGCCGCGCTGCTCGAGCGCACCACGCGTGCCACGCTGGCTGCCTTCGAGCACCAGGACCTGCCGTTCGACCGCATCGTCGAAGCGGCGGGCACACCGCGCGACCGCCGCTGGAACCCGCTCGTGCAACTGCTGTTCGTGCTGCAGAACACGCCGGCCGGCACGCTGGACATGCCGGGCGTGGCAGCGACCGTGCTGCCGCCCGTGGCGCGCTACTCCAAGTTCGACATGGCGCTGTTCCTGGAACCCCGCGATGGCGGCGCGCTGGCAGGCGAGTGGGTATTTTCGACCGCGCTGTTCGCGCGCGACAGCGTGGAACGGCTGGCGCAAGCCTGGCTGGCCACGCTCGAACAGGCGCTCGGCGCGCCGGCCACGCCGCTTGCCGAGTTCCGCCGCACGGTCGATCGCCATGTCCAGCACCACCCCCAACGCAACATCGAACGCAGCGAGCGCACCGATCATACCCCCCACCACATCCCAGCCACGCAAATACCGTACACCGAGGACACCATGGACCGAACTGCCGCCACGCCGCTTGCCGTCAACAAGCTCGCCGGCCTGAAAAAGACGATGCCGCAGGCCGGTGCCAGGCCGGCGCCGCGCGCCACCATCCGCCAGGCAGCGCTGCATGCCGGACGCGATTTTCCGCAATTGATCGAGCCGGTTGCCGACGATCTCGATCCGGTGGCGTGGGCGCGCAGCCAGCGCGACTGGATCGACGCCACCCTGCGCCAGCATGGCGGCATCGTGTTCCGAGGCTTCGGACTGCAATCGCCGCAGGAATTCGAGTCGTTTGCCGAAGCGATCGACGACCAGCTGTATGGCGAGTACGGCGACCTGCCGAAGAAGGAGGGCGGCAAGAAGACCTACCGTTCCACGCCGTATCCCGAGCAGCAGATGATCCTGTTCCACAACGAGAGTTCCCACCTCGACCGCTGGCCGCGCAAGCAGTGGTTCTTCTGCGAGCTGCCGGCGCCTGTCGGCGGCGCCACGCCGATCGTCGATTGCCGGGAAATGCTGCGTCGTCTGCCGCCCGAGGTGGTGGAGGTGTTCGAACGCAAGCAGCTGATGTACGTGCGCACGTTCACCGAAAAATTCGATGTTTCGTGGCGCGATTTCTATAACACCGACGACCGTGCCGAAGTCGAAGCGCGCTGCGCGGCGGCCGGCATCGCCTGCCGCTGGTTCGACGACGATACGCTGCAAACGCGCACCGTGTGCCCGGCCGTGATCACCCATCCGCTGACCGGCGAGCGCAGTTTCTTCAACCAGGTGCAGCTGCATCACATTTATTTCCTGGAACCGGAAGTGCGCGACGACCTGCTGGCCATGGTCGGCATCGACCGCATGCCGCGCCATGTGTATTACGGCGACGGCACCCCGATCGACGATGCGGTGATGCGCCTGATCGGTGAACTGTACGAGGCTTGTGCGGTGCGTTTCGACTGGCGCCAGGGCGATGTCGTCATGCTCGACAATATGCTGGCTGCGCATGCGCGCGACCCGTTCCAGGGGCCGCGCAAGATCGTGGTGGCGATGAGCGAAATGACCGGACGCGCGCAGCTGCCGCAGGGCGGTGCGGCATGAACGCGCCCGACACCGTGCACGTGGTGGACCACTTTGCGCTGAGCGCGGAGCAGCGCGCCGTGGCGCCCGGATCCGGCGCCCCCGGCCAGGGCTGCGACACGGGCGCAGGCGATGCCATCGTCCTGACCATCGCCATCGGCGGCCCGCTCGTGTTGCCGCGGCTGCGCGCTGCAGTGCGGGCGCTGGCGCTGCGCCACACCCAGCTGTGCGCCCGTTTTAGCACCGTCGAAGGCTATCGAGGCCTGCGCCAGTGGATCGTGCCGCCCGAGGCAGCCGGCTGGGACCTGGCCGAAGCGCCGGTGGGACCGGCCACTGCTGCCGGCACGCCTGCCGGCAGCAGCGCTGCGCAGGTAGTGCTGCATGCGCTGGCCGAAGACCGCTGGCGACTGGCATGGCGGCTACCGGCACTGGTGGCCGACCGGCGCAGCGCGGAAATCCTGTATCGCGACCTGGTGCGCGCGTATGCCGGACTGGCCGATGAGCAGCCATTGCAGTACGCCGAATTCGCGGCATGGCGGCGCGACCTGGAGCAGGGCGAAGATGGCGACGCCGGCCGCGCCTACTGGTCGGACCTGGCGCGCCACGCGCCGTTGCACTTGTCGTACCGCGCCGCTGCCGCCGCTGCTGCTGACGATCGGCAGCCGCCGGGCGTCGAGCGGCACGACCTGGACACATCGGTGTCCGCCAGCCTGGTGCGCGTGGCCGCTGCCCATGCGGTGGCGGTACCGGTGCTGCTGCAGGCCGCGTGGTGGGCGCTCCTGGCGCTTATCCAGGGACACGGGGAATTTGCTGCCGGCTGGCGCCACGATTGCCGCCGCGATTATGAGGTCATGGACGGCGCCGTCGGCGTGTTCGAGAAAATCCTGCCGCTTGCTATCACGCTGACGCTGGACGAACCGTTCCACCAGTGGCTGGCGCGCTGTGCGCAGATGCTGGCGCAGCATGTGGCAGCCCAGGAGTTCGCCCCGCTGGCGGCGGCCGGGACGATCGCCGCTGGCGCCGGCTTTGCGTGCGGCGACCTGCCGCCTGCCGTGACCGACGGCGGCGTCACCTTTGCCTGCGGCGCGCTGCCCGACGGCGCGCTGCGCTTCGAGCTGGAACTGCTGGTCGAATTCGATGGTGCGCAACCGCGCCGCCTCAACCTGCGTCATGCACCGTGCTACGGTGCAGCGGCAGTCGCGCGCCTGCTGCAACAGCTGGTGACGCTGCTGGCGGCGCTCGAACGCGATCAGGCGTTGCCGATCGACCGTCTGCCGGTGGTCGGCGCCGCCGAGCGCGCCGCCTTGCTGGCGCTGGCCGCTGAGACGATCGATATCGGCGAACGCATGTTGCCGCAGCGGCTGGCCGACTGGGCCCGTGCAACCCCCGGTGCGCCGGCGCTGCAGGCGCGCGACCTGGCGCTCGATTACCGGCAGCTGGACCAGCGCGTCAACCGCCTGGCGCACTGGCTGCGCGCGCAAGGCGTGTCATCGGGCAGCATCGTGGCGCTGGCCTTGCCGCGCAGCGGCGCCCTGGTGGTGACGCTGCTGGCCGTGCTGCGCGCGGGCGCCGCCTACCTGCCGCTCGACCCGGACTGGCCGCAGGCGCGCGTTGCCGCCATCCTCGACGACGCCCGGCCGGCGCTGCTGCTCACGCCTGCCGAAGACGGCCAGCGTGGCGCCGTGCGCTGCGTATCGCTGGCGGCGCTGGCGCCACAGCTGGCGCAGTGGCCCGCCACCGAACCGGCACACCTGCCGGCAGCAGACGATGCGGCGTATGTGCTGTACACGTCCGGTTCGACCGGCGCGCCCAAGGGCGTGATCATCGAACACCGGCAGCTGCTCAACTATGCGCTGGCTGCCAGCAGCGGCCTGGGGCTGGCCGAGGCGAAGCGCTTCGCACTCAGTTCCGCGCTGGCCGCCGACCTCGGCAACACGACATTGTTCGGCGCCTTGTTCAACGGCGCCTGCCTGGTGGTGGCCGACACCGCCGACATGCAGACCCCCGCCGACTTCGCCCGCTTTATCCGCGAAGGCGGCATCGATTGCCTGAAGATCGTGCCGTCGCACCTCGATGCCTTGCTCGATGACGAGTCGCCGGCATTGCCGGCGCGCGTGATCCTTGGCGGCGAAGCCACGCCGCGCCGGCTGCTCGCGCGCTTGCACGCGCTGGCGCCGCAGACCCTGATCTTCAACCACTACGGTCCGACCGAAACCACGGTAGGCGTAATGACTCATTTTCACCGGCCCGGTACGCCAGCGCCGGCAGTGCTGCCGCTCACGCAGGTGATGGCAAATTGCCGCGTGCTGGTGCTTGACAGACACGGGGCGCTGGTGCCGACCGGCGCCCTGGGCGAGTTGTACGTGGGCGGCGCCCAGCTGTGCCGCAGTTACCTGAACCGTCCCGGCGAACCGTTCGTGGCCGATCCGCTGGATCCTGGCGCGCGCCTGTACCGCACCGGCGACCTGGCGCGCCATCTGCCGGAGGGCGGCATCGAGCTGGCCGGTCGCGCCGATCACCAGCTCAAGCTGCGTGGCTACCGCATCGAACCGGCCGAGGTGGAAGCAGCGCTGCTGGCGCTGCCCGGGATGCGCCAGGCCGTGGTGGCGCCGCACGGCGAGGGCGGCCAGCGGCGGCTGGTGGCCTGGGTGGTCGCGTCGGTGCCGCCAGTCCCGCAGCACCAGGCGCACGTGCAGGCGCAGGCACCGCAGCAGGCACCGCAACAGGCTCAGCAGCAGGAAGCGCGCGATCAGTCCGCCCAGGTGGCCGCCTGGCTGGCGGCCCTGCGCGCCGTGCTGCCCGACGTGATGGTGCCGGCCGCCATCGTGCCGCTGCCGGCGCTGCCGCGCCTGGGCAACGGCAAAGTCGATCTGCGGGCGCTGCCGGCGCCAGGTCATCCGGTACAGCAGCCCGCCGAAGCGCAGGTGGCGCCCGCCACGGCACTCGAATGGCTGGTGGCGCACCTAATGGGCGAGGTGCTGGAGCAGCCCGCACCGGGCATGGACGACGATTTCTTTGCGCTGGGCGGGCATTCGCTGCTGGTGATCAAGCTGGTCGGCCGGATCCGCAAGGCGCTGCACGTGGAATTCGCTCCCGGCCTGGTGTTCGATCATCCGACACCGGCAGCCCTGGCGCGCGCGGTGGCGGCGCTGGCCGGCGACGGCGCGCAGCTGGAACAGGTGGCCGATCTGCGGCGCCAGCTGGCCGGCATGACGCCTGCTGCGCGCGCCGCCCTGCTACAGGGCGCGCCTGCATGAGGGAAGCTCGAAAAGCTACTGCGCGAGCCGCTATCGCCGCGCCGTTGCTCGGCGTACCGCCTTGCGCGTGCGCTACTGAACACGATCCCGGGCCGCTCGCCACGGTTTTCGAGGGCCCCTGGAAGGCAGGCCAGAACAATCTGGCAGCGCGTCGCCGGTGCTGGCTGGCGTGGCCGGTACCGGCGCGCCGCTGCCGCCGGGCAGCCTTCACCGGGGTTGGCGAGGGTCAGCCGGCCTTGCGCTGGGCTGCCGCCCGCTGCGTGCAATCGAGCGGACAGTCGGCGCAGAAATCGAGGCGCAGGCGGTAGCGCAGGCAGCACAGCCGCCGCTGGCGTACGCCGTCCACCACCTGCGTCGGCCGGAACAGGGGATTGGCCAGGCGGTCGGGCCAGGTCTCGGTGGCGCACAGGAAGGCCAGGTCGCCCGCGATGCGGGGCGCGTCGCCGAGCAGCGTCTGGCACTGCAGCAGCGTCTGTTCGGCGATCACGGCAGCGTTGTTCCATACCAGGCGCGGCGCCAGCCTGCCATCGCGCGCGATGGCTTCGACCACCGGCGCCAGGTGCCCGCGTACGAGCGGCAGCAGGCGCGCAGCCGCGTCGAGACCGGGCTGCGCTGCGCCTTCGTCGGTCAGGATGAAGCGTTCCGGAGCGCCATCGGCGCCGGTGCGCAGCACCACGCTGCGCGGTGACAGCGGGAAGCACCAGCCGCAGGCGGCCGATGCGGCCAGCACGGGCACCAGCAAGGCATTGAAATACAGCTTGGACCAGGTGGAGGCCACCGCCTTGGCGTGCGCGCCCGGGTAGTTGGTTGCGTAGCGGGCCAGCGCTGCGGCCAGGCCGGGGCCATCGAGCAAAGCAGCGAGGGTGAGATGGTACGGCGCTGGCGCCTCGGCCACCGTCAGCGCGGCAGCATAGGCGGCAAGATCGCCCGGGAACAGGTCGGCCAGCGGCCCGGGCAGCGAAGCACCGGCAGGCGCGGACAGGGAGCGGGAGGGGAGGGACATCGGTGCGGGGCCTGGTCGTTATCGCGGCAGAAAAATAAATGAACGTAGATTATTGCGGAAAGAATAATTCTCATCTATTATCCTGAGAATGTAAATCGAAATGCGAAGAATTCTCATTCGCGTTAATTGACGGATTGCTGTGCCATGAATGTCTTTCTCTCCCTGATACGACGCTTCCGCCTGATGCTGGTGCTGACGGCGCTGGCCAGCGTCTGCAGCGCCCTGGCCGGGATAGGTTTGATCAGCGCGATCAACCAGCGCATCGCCGCGCCGCAGGCCGATCCGCACTGGGGGCTGTGGTTCGCGGCGCTGTTGCTGGTGCTGTTCGTCTGCGGTTACGCGTCGCAGGCGCTGCTCACCGCACTCGGTCACCGGGTGGTGTACGAAATGCGCTTGGTCATGCTCAAGCGCGTGCTCGATACCGGCGTCGAACGGCTCGAAACCATCGGCGCCGGCCCGCTGTATGCAGCACTGACCAAGGACGTGGCGGCGATCGGCATGGCCTTCAACCGGCTGCCTTTCGTGCTGTACAACGGCGTGCTGGTCGTGGGCGGCTTCGTCTACCTGGCGTGGCTGTCCTGGCAGCTGTTCCTGCTGGCCGTGGTGGCCGTCGGCGGCGGCGCGCTGTTCGCGCAGGCCATGATGCTGCGCATGCGGGCGCTGATGAAGCAGGTGCGCGAGACCGACGATGCGATCTTCGGCGGCTACGAGGGTGCCATCGAGGGGCGCTGCGAACTGGCGCTCAACGCCACCCGCAAGCAGCGCTTTTTCGACGACGACTTCACCCCGGCAGCCGAACTGGCGCGCCAGCTCGAGGTGCGCGCCGACCGCTACTGGATTTTCAGTCTCAACTGGGGCGCAGTCCTGATCCTGGGGCTGGCCGGCCTGATGTTCGTGGCAGGCGGCTACTTTGCCGTGCCCTCCCAGTCGGTGGTGGCGTTTGTGCTGGTGCTGATGTTCCTGCGCATGCCGCTCAACGACCTGGTCGAGGGGCTGCCGATGCTGTTGTCGGGCAGCGTGGCGCTGGAAAAGATCGACAGCCTGGCGCTGGCGCCGCACCGCACCGGCTTCGACCTGCAGCCTGCGGCGGCCGCCGTGCCGCCGGGGCAGCCGCTGCTGCTGCTGCGCGATGTCGAGTACCAGTATCCGCACGCCAGCGAGGAATACGGTTTTCGCCTGGGACCGGTCAACCTGGAGCTGGCGTCGGGCGAGATCGTGTTCATCGTGGGCGGCAACGGCAGCGGAAAATCGACGCTGGCGCGCATTCTCACCGGCTTGTACCAGCCGTCGGCCGGCCGGATCGAATTGCTCGGCACCGTGGTCGATGCGGCGCATGGCGCATGGTATCGCAGCCATTTTTCCACCGTGTTTTCGAACTTCCACCTGTTCCAGGGCCTAGTCGGGCCGCACGGCAGCTTCGACCGGCCGCTGGCGCAGGCTTTCCTCGAACGGCTGCGGCTCGAGCGCAAGGTCACGCTGGCCGGCGCACGCCTGTCCACCGTGCGGCTGTCGCAGGGGCAGCGCAAGCGGCTGGCGCTGCTGGTGGCGCACGTCGAACAGCGCCCGGTGCTGCTGCTCGACGAATGGGCCGCCGACCAGGACCCGCCGTTCCGCGACTTCTTCTACCGCGAACTGCTGCCGGAGCTGTGCCGCGGCGGCAAAACCATCATCGCCATCAGTCACGACGACCGCTACTTCGGCGTGGCCGACCGCGTGCTGCGCTGCGACAGCGGGGTATTGACGCCGGTGCCGGTAACGCCGGGCATCCGCGCCATGGCGCCCGCGCGCGACGCCGCCTGACACCGATTTTTGAACGACGCTTATCTGCGGCGCCAACGGCGCCAATGGCGTCACAAGCGTCACAATAGGGAAATCATCATGGTCCACACCGAACCGCATCACCCGAGCAAATTCGTCACGCCGCGCGCGCAGGCCGCAGCCCTGCACACGGCCATCGATGGCAGCGAACTGATCGTGCTGTCCGACGGCCTGGCCGTGCAACGCTGGCAGCTGACGCACGATGGTGGCGCGGTGCGCCTGAGCCTGCAGGCGGGCGGCCAGGGTGCGCTGGCGCGTGACGCCGCGCTGGCAGCGTGCGAAACCGCGCTGGCGCTGTACCCGCTGGAAGCGGCGCTGCAGCTGGACCAGGCGCCGCCCGCGCTGGCCGATCAGCTGCTGCAAGGCGCAGCACTGCAGATGGGCGATGGCCGCTTGCGCCTGCCGGTGGAACGCTTCTGGCAGGAAGCCGGCCTGTGGCTCACCCGCGCGGGCAGCACGGCCTATCCCCTGCAGTACACGATGAGCAATGGCCAGCGCCATCCGCTGCGCGCCCCCAAACCATCGGGCCAGGTCTATGCGCGCCAGATTCCGTGGCTGGGCCAGGTATTCTCGCTGCGCACCGTGGATATCGAGCGCGACCTGCCGACCTTTAACCGCTGGATGAACGATCCGCGGGTGGCCCACTTCTGGCAGGAAGAAGGCGACCTGGAAAAACACCGCGCCTATCTCGCGCAGCTGCAGGCCGATCCCCACATGCTGCCGCTGATCGGCTGCGCCGATGGCAAGCCGTTCGCGTATTTCGAGGTGTACTGGGCCAAGGAAAACCGTATCGGCCCGTATTGCGACGCAGCGGACTTCGACCGCGGCTGGCATGTGCTGATCGGCGAGGAGTCGGTGCGCGGACGGGCGTGGGTGACTGCCTGGCTGCCGTCGCTGATGCACTATATCTTCCTCGATGACGTGCGCACCCAGCGCATCGTCGGCGAGCCGCGCGCCGACCATCACCAGCAGCTCAACAACCTCGATCGCAACGGCTTTGCCAAGATCAAGGAATTCGATTTTCCGCACAAGCGGGCCATGCTCGTGACCTTGCTGCGCGAGCGCTTCTTCGGCGAGCGCCGGCTGGCGCCCGCCGGAGTCGCCGCCGCGGAACTGTCGCATTGCCAGCACCTGAACCTGCCCAACGCGCGCAGCGAGTGACCATGGCAGCCAACTACCAAGTGCATGATCTGATCGGCGTCGGCTTCGGCCCGTCCAACCTGGCGCTAGCGATCGCGCTGGGCGAAATTGCGCCTGCCGACAGCGCCATCGACGCCTGCTTCATCGAACAGAAGCCCGACTTCGTCTGGCATGGCGACATGCTGCTGCCCGACACCCGGATGCAGATCTCGTTCCTGAAGGACCTGGTGACGCTGCGTAACCCGGCCAGTCCCTACACCTTCATCAACTACCTGCAACAGCACGGCCGGCTGCAGGACTTCATCAACCTGAAAACCTTTTATCCGAGCCGGCACGAATTCAACGACTACCTGCGCTGGGCCGCCGACCGCTGTGCGGCCGACTGCCACTACGGCGAGGAAGTGGTGGCCGTGGAGCCGGTGGTGACGAACGGCGCTCTCGATCACCTGCGCGTGCGTTCGCGCCTGACCGGCGGCGCCGAACGCACACGTCATGCGCGCAACGTCGTGCTCAGTGTCGGCGGCGCTCCCCATATACCGCCGACCTTCGCCTCCTGGCGCGGCGATGCGCGCGTGTTTCATTCGTCGACCTACCTGGCCGGCATGGCCGGATTGCCGGCTGCGCGCCGCGTGGCCGTGATCGGCGCCGGCCAGAGTGCGGCCGAGATTTTCCTCGACCTGCAGGCGCGGCAAGCCGACATGCGGGTCGATATGGTGGTGCGCAACTCGGTGCTGCGCCCGGCCGACGACAGCGCGTTCGTGAACCAGATTTTCAACCCCGAGTTCACCGACTATGTGTACCAGCGCGATGCGCAAGCGCGGCGCTGCCTGCTCGAAGAACTGAGCAACACCAATTACGCGGTGATCGACGCCGACCTGATCCAGCGTATCTACGACGTGCTCTACCAGCAAAAAGTACACGGCGATGCGCGCCACCGCGTGCTGTTCGAACACGAGGTGGCAGGCCTGCGGGTCGACGATGGCGGCACCCTCGCGGTGGACTTGCGCCACTGCGAAGGCGGCGCTGCGATCACCCGCAGCTATGACGCGGTGGTGCTGGCGACCGGTTACCGGCGCCAGACCCATCGCCGCCTGCTGGCGCCGCTGGCGCCGTGGTTCGATCTGGCCGACGTGGGACGCGACTACCGGTTGCGCGGACCGCAGGACTGTGCAGCCGGCGTGTTCCTGCAGGGCTGTTGCGAAGACACGCACGGTCTCAGCGACACCCTGTTATCGGTGCTGGCGATCCGTTCCCAGGAAATCGCCGGCGCCATGCTGGCACGGCGGCGCCAGGTCGCTGCCGCCTTTTGACTTTCAATATAAAAAATCGAGGAATAACGATGTCCAAAGCTCGCAAACGATCCGCCCGCCGTACGGCGCTGGCGTCCGCCTTATCAGCCTTGTCAGCCGTCTCAGCCGCCTCGGCCCTGACCGCCGCCGGTCCGGCGCTGGCACAGGAAGCGGCGCCGCAACCGGTACAGGAACAGCCAACCGCCATGGCCGAAGTGGTGGTCAAGGGCAGCGCCGAGCAGCCCGGTAATCCGCGCGTGACGGTCGGTTCCAAGCAGCCGCTGGCCATGCGCGAGATCGCGCAATCGGTCAGCGTGGTCACGCGCGACGAGATCGAACAGCAAAACCTCGCCACCTTGTCCGATGCGCTGCGCCGCACGCCCGGCGTAACGGTGGAAAACAAGGATGCCAACCGCGCCATCTTTTACGCGCGCGGTTACGAAGTCAATTCGGTGCAGCTCGACGGCGTGCCGACCACGTACGACTTCCGCGTCAGCGCCTCGTCCGACCTGGCGCTGTTCGAGCGGGTGGAAGTGCTCAAGGGACCGGCCGCGCTGTATGCCGGCACCAGCGGCTCGGGCGGCAGCATCAACCTGGTGCGCAAGCGCCCGCGCAGCGCGTTGCAGGCCAGTGCCGACATCAGCGCCGGTTCGTGGAACAACCGCCGCGCGGAGTTCGACGTCACCGCGCCGCTGAACCAGGACGGTACCTTGCGCGGGCGCGTGGTCGGCGTGGTGCAGGACCGCGATTTCTTCTACGACTATGCGCACGAGCGCAACAGCACCATCTATGGCGTGCTCGATTACGCGTTCTCGCCGGCGACCATGCTGACCGTGGGCGCCAGCAGCCAGTACGTGCGCGGCGCCGAGCAGCCCTGGACCTATCCGGCGGTGCTCGACACATCGAGCGGCATGCCGGTGGTGTCGTTGCCGCACATTCCGCGCCATACCAACATCGGCGCCAGCTTCAACCTCGACCAGTACCGTACCAGCACCGCGTTTGCGGAACTCGATCACAAGTTCGGCGGCGGCTGGAGCAGCCGCCTCTCGGCCAACTGGCAAAAAAGTGGTCTGGACCGCATCCAGGCCTACCCATGGAATCCGATCAGCGCCGATGACAACCTGGTCCAGCTGTTCGTCGGCGGCGGCCAGGACCGCCAGTACCAGTACGGCGTGGACCTGAATGCCGGCGGTCCGTTCTCGCTGCTCGGACGCCGTCACCAGCTGGTCGTAGGAGCCAACTACAACCGCGTGCGTTTTGCCTCGCCCTACTACCAGGGCGAATTCGACGAACAGGTCGATATCTACCAGCCGCGCCACGATTTTCCGCGCCCGGCCTTCCTGCCGCTGGGCGAGGGACAAAACCTGCGCTCGCAGCAGTATGGCGTGTACACCAATGCGCGCTTCAGCGTGACCGATCCGCTGACCCTGGTGCTGGGCGCACGCGGTTCGTGGTGGAAGGCCACCACCGACGACTACACGCAACAGACGTCGGTGCTGACCGGGAACCGCGCCAATGGCAGGGTGTCGGCCCAGGCCGGCCTGATCTACGATCTGGCACGCGACTATTCGGTCTACGCGAGTTATGTCGACGTGTTCCAGCCGCAGGCCTTCGCCGGTCGCGACGGAACGCCGCTCGATCCGCTCAAGGGGCGTCAGTACGAACTCGGTATCAAGGCCGAGAGCCCGGACCGCGCCGTGAGCGGTTCGCTGGCGCTGTTCCGCGTCAGCGAAAAAGGGCGCGCGCAGGTGGTGGTGGTACCCGACGGCGTCGATTACTACATCGCGCGCGGCAAGACCCGTAACCAGGGCGTGGAAGCGCAGATCAACGGCAAGCCGCTGGCGTCGCTCGACGTCTACGGCGGCTACACCTATATCAACTCGCGCGAACTGGAAAATCTCGCCAGCCTCGATTCCAGCGCATTTTCGGCCATCGCACCGCGCCACATGCTGCGCATGGGCGCCAATTATGCATTCTCCGGCGCGTTAAGTCCTCTCAGCGTGGGCGGTGCGGTCAGTGCGGTGAGCCGCTTCTACAACACCTTCCCCACGCTCGGCGGTGCGCAACTGGGGCAGGGCGGCTACAGCACCGTCGATCTGCACGCGGCCTGGGAGCTGAACCGCCATGCGACGCTGGCGCTCAATGTCAGCAACCTGTTCGACCGCTACTACTACCAGCGCATCAACACCCCGATCAATGGCAACGTGCTTGGCGAACCGCGCGCCATCGCACTGAGCCTGCGCCTCAAGCTGTAGTCCTATCGTCTGCCCATGACCATTAACCAAGACCAATTGCGCGCCCTGTTGCAGGGCGATCAAGCGCACGCCGACGCCATCGCGCCCGGCGTTGCCGACGGCGAGACCAGCCCCCTGTCGTTCCAGCAGCAGCGGCTGTGGTTCCTGCAGCGCTACGAACCGGCGTCCACCGCCTACAATGTGTGCCGCGCTTTCCGCCTCGAAGGACCATGCGATGGCGCTGCGCTGGAGACGGCGCTGCGCGCACTGGTGCAGCGACATGGCGTCTTGCGCACGCAATTCGAAGAGCACGAGGGGGTGCCGCTGCAGCGCATGGTGGCCGACCCGCAACTGGTGCTGATGCGCGAGCGGGCGCCTGACCGGGGCACTGCTGACTGGCTGGCAGCGCGCCTGCAACGCGAAGCGGACACGCCGTTCAACCTGGCGCAGGCGCCTTTGCTGCGCGCGGTACTGATCGACTGCGGCGCCCGGGTGTCGGTACTGATGCTGAGCATGCATCACATCGTCTCCGACGCCTGGTCCAATCCGGTGCTGATCCGCGACCTGGCCCAAGCCTACCGCAACGCGCAGGCAGGTGCCCCCGGCCTGCCGCCGCTGGCCCTGCAGTACGCCGATTACGCCCGCTGGCAGCGCAGCACGCTGCAGGGCGCGCGCCTGGAGACCGAACTTGCGTACTGGCGTGCTTACCTTGGCGATGCTGTGCCCGCGCTGAACCTGCCGGCATTGAATCAGCCGGCATTGAATCTGCCGGCCCGCAGCCAGCCGACCGCGCCGGGCGCCGATGCCGTTGCGACGGCGCCCTGCGCTGCCGCGGCGTCGCCGGCCGGCGCGCTCGATAACCGCGCCGGCCATCATGATGTCGCACTGCCGCCGGCACTGGCCGCGGCGGCGCAGGCTTTTTGTCGTGTAGAACACTGCACGCCGTTCGTGCTGCTGATGGCGGCGTGGCAGCTGGTGCTGGCCCGGCTGTCCGGCCAGCGCGACTTTGCCATCGGGGTGCCCAACGCCGGCCGTAACCGCCACGAAGTTCACGACCTGATCGGATTTTTTGTCAACACCCAGGTGTACCGGGTGCGGCTGGCGCCTGGCCTGACGGCGCGCAGCCTGTGCCGCCGTCTGCGCGGTGAAGCGCTTGCCGCGCTCGAACATGCGGAACTGCCGTTCGAGCTGCTGCTCGACGCCATGCGCGTCGAACGCGACCTGTCGCGCAGCCCGCTGTTCCAGGTGCTGTTCAATATGCGCCACGACGACGGCGCCGCACCGGTACTGCCGGTCCTCGATGGCCTGGCCGTCAGCCTGGTGTCGGAAGCGCAGGTCGAGGCCAAGTTCGACCTGTCGCTCGATATCGCCGTGGGCGCCGCCGGCGTCACGGCCAGCTTCGAATACCGCACCGCCTTGTTCGATGCGCCAGCGGTGGCGGCCATCGGCGCGTACTTCATCGACGTGCTCGCAACGATGCTGGCGCAGCCCGATACCGTGCTCGATGGCCTGGACCTGATGTCGCCGGCGCACACGGCCGCATTGCTGGCCACCGGGTGCAATCCGGGCGGTCCCTGGAACGACCTGCCGGTCCACCTGCAGTTCGCAGCTCAGGCGGCCCGGCACCCCGATGCCGTGGCGCTGATCGACGGCGAAGCACAGCTCACTTACCGGACACTGAACCTGCGCGCCAACCGCCTGGCGCATGCCCTGATCGCGCGCGGCGCCGCGCCCGAGGTACGCATCGGCATCGCGGTCGAGCGCTCAATCGACATGATCGTCGGCCTGCTGGCCATCCTCAAGACCGGCGCTGCCTACGTGCCGCTCGACCCCGGCTATCCGGCCGAGCGCCTGGCGCACATGATTGCCGACAGCGGCATGACGCTGCTGCTCACGCAGGGCGCCGTGCTGCCGCTGCTGCCGGCGCTGCCGCAGACCGTGGCCGTGCAACTGGTGGAGCAGCCGTCGGCGCGCGAGCACGATCCGGCCGTGCAGACGCTGGGCCAGCAACTGGCCTATGTGATCTACACGTCGGGTTCGACCGGCAAGCCGAAGGGCGTGGGCATCGCCCATCAGGCTTTGTCCCGCCATGTTCAGGTCTCGGTCGGTTTCTTCGGGCTGACCGCGCAGGACCGCATGCTGCAGTTCTCGACACTCAATTTCGACGGCTTCGTCGAGCAGACATGGCCCACGCTGTGCGTCGGCGCCACGCTGGTGTTGCGCGGCCCCGACTTATGGGACAGCGAAACGTTTTATCAGGCGCTGCAGCGCCACCGGATCACGGTGGCCGACCTCACGACCGCCTACTGGTCGCTGCTGGCGCAGGACTTTGCCGGCCGCGGTCCGCGCGATTACGGGGTGCTGCGCCAGGTGCACGCCGGTGGCGAAGCGATGCCGCCCGAAGCGCTGCAGGCGTGGCGCCAGGCCGGCATGACGTACATCCGCCTGCTCAACACCTACGGCCCGACCGAAGCGACGGTGACGGCCACCACGCTGGACTGCGCACCGTACATCGGGCCGGCGCTGCCGCGGATTTTGGCGCGTCCGGGATCGCTGCAGGATTTGCAGGCACCGGAGGCTGCGGCGGCAGCAACGGTAGAAGGTGTAGCCGCTGAAGCAACCGGAGCAACCGGAGTAGGAGCTGCAGTAGCATCAGGGGCAGAAGCCGGAGCAGCAGAAACAGAAAACGCAGCCGCTGCACGATCGGCTACAACCCCGTCCCAGATGCCGATCGGTACGCCGCTGCCGGGGCGTGCCCTGCAGGTGGTCGATGCCGGCCTGGCGTTGGCGCCGGGCGGTGCGGCCGGTGAATTGTGCATTGGCGGCGCGCTGCTGGCGCGCGGCTATCTGGGCCGGCCGGGCCTGACCGCCGAGCGTTTTGTGCCCGATCCGCACGGCGTGCCCGGCGCGCGCCGTTACCGCACGGGCGATCTGGTCCGCTGGCGTGACGGCCAGCTCGATTACCTGGGCCGGATCGATCACCAGGTCAAGATCCGTGGCTTCCGCGTGGAGCTCGGTGAGATCGAAGCGCAGCTGCTGGCGCAGCCGGGCGTGCGCGAAGCGGTCGTAGTGGCGCAGCAGGGCAGCGCCGGCCTGCAGCTGGTGGCCTATATCAGCCCGCAGCGCGAGGACGCCCAGGTGGCCGAATTGCGCCAGGCGCTGGCGGCCACACTGCCCGACTACATGCAGCCTGCGGCCATCGTGGCGCTGGCGCGCTTGCCGCTGAGCCCGGCCGGCAAGGTCGAGCGCAGTGCACTGCCTGCGCTGTCGCCGCGCGACCAGGTTGACCACAGCGACAGCGCTTACGTGACGCCGCAGGGCGAACTGGAACAGGCGCTGGCGGCCATCTGGTGCGCGCTGCTGGACGTGCCGCGCGTGGGCCGCGACGACAATTTCTTCGCGCTGGGCGGGCATTCGCTGCTGGCCGTGCAACTGGTTTCGCGTGTCAACCTGCAGCTGTCGGTCGCGCTGCCACTGCGCGCCGTCTTTGAAACCAGGTCGTTGGCGCTGATGGCCGCCCATATCGCCACCCTCCGACCGCCATCATCGCAACCATCGCAACAATCGAGGATGGAAGACCTCGCGTCATTCATGGATACCCTGGAGTCGCTCTGAGCATGCAAACCGATCTCGCCTTACAGCTGGCCCAGCGCTTCGGTGCGCTGACGCCCGAACAGCGCCGCGCCTTCCACAAAAAGATGACCGAGCAGGGCATCACGCAGTCGCAGCTGCCCATTCCGCCGCGTAGGACGGCAATCGCACGCGCACCGTTGTCGTTCGCGCAGCAGCGGCTATGGTTCCTGTGGCAGCTCGATCCGGCCGGCAGCGCCTACCACATCGCGGGCGGTCTGCGCCTGCGCGGGGCGCTCGATACCGACGCCGTCCAGCATGCGTTCGACGCCCTGGTGGCACGGCACGAAGCGCTGCGCACCTTTTTTGTGGCCGATGCCGATGGCTTGGCCGATCAGCAGATCGCCGATCCGCTGCCCGTGCCGATCCGGCATGCCGATCTGCGCACGCTCGCCGACCGTGGCGAGCGCGAAGCACGGCTGGCGCAGATTACCGATGACTTCAACCAGGCGCCGTTCGACCTGGCCCGTGCGCCGCTGGTGCGCGTCCAGCTGGTGCGGCTCGACGACGACGAGCACGTGCTGCTGGTGGTCATGCACCACATCGTATCCGACGGCTGGTCGATCCAGCTGGTGATCGAGGAATTCGGTGCGCTGTATCAGGCACGGCTGGAGCGGCGTACCGCAGCGCTGGCGCCGTTGCCAATCCAGTATGCCGATCACGCGGTATGGCAGCGCAACTGGCTCGATGCCGGCGAGCGTGACGTGCAACTGGCGTACTGGAAAACGCGTCTCGGCGACGAGCACCCGGTGCTGTTGCCGCCGGTCGATCATCCGCGCAGCGCGCAGCCTGCATATCGCGCCGCGCGCTTCGACTTCACCGTTCCGCCTGCGCTCGGCGCACAGCTCCATGCCAGCGCGCAGCGGCAGGGAGCGACGGTGTTCATGCTGCTGCTGGCCGCCTTCAAGGCGCTGCTGTACCGGCACACTGGCCAGCACAGCCTGCGTGTCGGCGTGCCGATGGCCAATCGCAATCGTGTCGAAACCGAAGCCGTGGTCGGTTTTTTCGTCAATACCCTGGTCATCGACACCCGCGTCGATGGCCGCACGCCGCTGGCGCAGCTGCTGGAGAAGGTGCGCGACGCCGCCCTGGGCGCCCAGGCCCACCAGGAACTGCCGTTCGATGTGCTGGTCGATGCCCTGCAGCCGGAGCGCAGCCTCAGTCATCCGCCGCTGTTCCAGGTCTTGTTCAATCACCAGCACCTCGATCGGCGCGGCGAGGTGCGGCTGGCCGGGCTGACCGCCACGCCCTACGAGACGGGGCGCCAGGCAGCCAAGTTCGAACTGACGCTCGATACCCAGGAACGCGCCGACGGCACCTTGTCGGCCAGCTTCGCCTACGCGGTGGAACTGTTCGCGCCGGCGACCATCGCACGCCTGGCGCGGCACTACGTGGCGGTGCTGCACGCCCTGGTTGCGCACCCGGAGCGTACGGTCGGCGCAATGGAACTTCACGAGACGGCCGAGCGCGATGCGCTGCTGGCCTGGAGCCGCTGCCCGGTCGGCTACGCGCCGGCGCAGCCGGTGCACCGGTTGATCGAGCGTCAGGCGGCAGCGACGCCGCAGGCAGTGGCGCTGCTGTTCGGCGATCGGGTGCTGACCTATGAAACGCTCAATATCCGCGCCAACCGGTTGGCCCACCGGCTGATCGCCGAGGGCGTAGGCCCCGAGGTGCGGGTCGGTCTGGCGCTGCAACGGTCGGTCGAGATGGTGGTGGGGTTGCTGGCAGTACTCAAATCGGGGGGCGCGTACGTGCCGATCGATCCCGAGTACCCGGCCGACCGCATTGCCTACATGCTCGACGACAGCGCAGTGGCGCTGCTGCTCACGCATGCGCCGGTGCTGGCGGCGCTGCCGGCCAGCCTGCCGCCGCTGCTGATGCTCGACCAGATGCCGGACCAGGCAGGGACGGGCGATTCCACAGGCACAGGCGACTCTACAGCGACAGGCGACGCGACGGCCGCCAATCCGCAGATACCGCTTGCCGGTGAAAACCTGGCCTATGTCATCTATACCTCGGGGTCCACCGGACGCCCCAAGGGTGCGGCCAACCGCCATAGCGCGTTGTACAACCGACTGGTGTGGATGCAACAGGCGTACCGCCTCGGCGCCGACGATACCGTGCTGCAGAAAACGCCGTTCAGTTTCGACGTCTCGGTATGGGAATTTTTCTGGCCGCTGATGTACGGTGCGCGTCTGGCCGTGGCAGGTCCGGGCGAGCACCGCGATCCGGAGGCACTGGCGGCGCTGATAGAACGCCATGCCGTCACCACCATCCACTTCGTGCCCGCGATGCTGCAGGCGTTCGTGTCCGGTATCGCCAGCACCGGCGGCGATGCCGGATCCTGCGCCAGCCTGCGGCGCGTGATCTGCAGCGGCGAAGCACTGCCGCCGGACTTGCAGGACCGCGCGCTGGCCAGCCTGCCGCACATCGCCTTGCACAACCTGTACGGTCCGACCGAGGCAGCGATCGATGTCACCGAGTGGGATTGCCGCGCCGGCGATGCGGTGGTGCCGATCGGGCGGCCGATCGCCAACCTCCATACCTATGTGCTCGACGACAGCCTGAACCTGGCACCTGCCGGCGTGGCGGGAGAGCTGTACCTGGGCGGCGCCGGCCTGGCGCGCGGTTATCTGCACCGCCCGGGGCTGAGCGCGGAGCGCTTCGTACCCGATCCGTTCGACGGCCACGGCGCGCGCCTGTACCGTACCGGCGACCTGGTACGCTGGCGCAGCGATGGCGCGCTCGAATACCTGGGCCGGCTCGACCACCAGATCAAGATCCGGGGTCTGCGCGTGGAACTCGGCGAAATCGAGTCGGCACTGCTGCGCCAGCCCGGGGTGGCGGAAGCGGTGGTGGTGGCGCAGCCGCAGCCGGGTCAGCAAGGACTGCGGCTGGTTGCGTATGTGAGTCCGGTGACTTCGGAGACGCCGATGACGCTGGCGCCGGCCGCGCTGCGCAGTGCGCTGGCAGACTGCCTGCCCGATTACATGGTGCCGTCGGCTTTCGTCGCCATGGCCCGGTTGCCCGTCAACGCCAATGGCAAGCTCGATCGCAAGGCCTTGCCCCCGGCCCAATTCAACGTCGACGCCGACACCCACGTGCCGGTCCAGGGCGAGGTCGAGACCATGCTGGCCAGCGTGTGGTGCGAGGTACTGGGGCTGGCGCAAGTGGGGCGCGACGACAATTTCTTCGAACTGGGCGGCGACTCGATCCTCAGCCTGCAAATCGTGGCGCGGGCGCGGCAGGCTGGCTGGAAACTCACCCCCAAGCAGCTGTTCGAGCGCCAGACCATCGCTGCGCTGGCACCGGTGGCGCAACCGATAGCGGGCGTCACCCCCCCTTGCGGCCAGGTGCTGTCGGACGCCGGCGGCGACGTGCCGTTACTGCCGATCCAGCATGCGTTCTTCGCCACGCAGATTCCGCAACGACACCACTGGAACCAGTCGGTGCTGCTGCACCCGCGCCAGCCGCTCGATGCGGCAGCGCTGGCGCTAGCGCTGCAGACGGTGGTCGCGCATCACCGTGCGTTGAGCGCGCAATACGCGCAAGACGCGCAGACGACGGACGGCGCCTGGCGCCAGCTTGACGGGCCGGCGCCTGCCCAGCTGCTGTGGCAGAGCGTCGCACGCGACAGCAGCGAGGTGGAGGCGCTGTGCCGCGCGGCGCAGCGCAGCCTCGACCTGGCGCAGGGTCGGCTGCTGCGGGCGGAATCGATTACCGTGGCCGATGGCAGCACGCGGCTGTTCCTGGTCGTTCATCATCTGGCGGTCGACGGGGTGTCGTGGCGCGTGCTGCTGGAAGACCTGGACACGGCCTACCGGGCCGCGTTGTCGGGCGCCGCTGCCGCCTTGCCGCCGCCCGGCGCCAGTGTGCAGGCCTGGGCTGCGCGCTTGCACCAGCATGCACGCAGCGCGGCGGTGCGCGCCGAATTGCCATACTGGCTGGCGGTGGCGCAGGCGCCGGCCGCCATCGCTTGCGCGCAGCCGCAGGCGCCGAACACCACGCGTCACGAGCGCAGCGTCAGCCTGACCCTCGATCGGGACGCTACCCGCCGTCTGCTCAAGCAAGCGCCGGCCGCGTACCGCACCCAGGTCAACGACCTGCTGCTGACCGCGCTGGGGCGGGCGCTGTGCCGCCACACCGGCCGCGACGAAGTGCTGGTGGACGTGGAGGGCCATGGGCGCGAAGACCTGTTCGACGACCTCGATATCGGCCGCACCGTCGGCTGGTTCACCAGCATCTACCCGGTGCGCCTGGCGCCGCTCGGAGAACCGGGTGCTGCGCTCAAACGCGTCAAGCAGTCGCTGCGCGACATCCCCGCCCGCGGCATCGGCTACGGTTTGCTGCGCTACCTGGGCGAGGCGGATGACCGCCGGGCGCTGGCCGCGTTGCCGCCGGCGGCGGTCATCTTCAACTACCTGGGCCAGTTCGACGGCAATTTCGACCCGCAAGGCCTGTGGCAGCCGGCGCGGGAATCGGGCGGCGCCACCCAGGACGACGATGCGCCTCTGGGCCACGAGCTGGCGATCAATGGCCAGGTACTGGACGGCATGCTGAAGCTGACGCTGAGCTACAGCGCCGCGCGCCACGACGCTGCCGCGCTGGCGGCATTGATGGACGACTACCGCGCCGAGCTGTGCGCGCTGATCGGCCATTGCTGCAGCGGCGCGGAAGGCGCTACGCCGTCGGATTTTCCGCTGGCGGGGCTGGACCAGGCGAGGCTCGATGCGCTTGCCCTGCCGCTGCAGCGGGTGGCGGACCTGTATCCGCTGTCGCCGATGCAGGCCGGCATGCTGTTCCACAGCGTGTATGCGCCGCAGGGCGGCGCCTATCTGAACCAGCTGCGGGTCGATATCGACGGCCTCGATCCGTCCCGCTTCGCCGCTGCCTGGCAGGCGGTGGTCGCACGCCACGACATCTTGCGTACGGCCTTCCTGGCGCAGGCCACGCCGCCGCTGCAATGGGTCGATCGTGACGGCGGCGTGGAACTGGCCGAGCAGGACTGGCGCAGCCGCGACGATATCCAGGCCGACCTCGACGCGCTGGCCGCGGCCGACATGGCCCGGGGCTTTGCACTCGACCAGGCGCCGCTGCAGCGCCTGCACCTGGTGCGCACGGGAGTCCACCGCCACCACTTCATCTGGACCAGTCATCACCTGCTGCTCGACGGCTGGAGCACTTCGCGCCTGATGGGCGAACTGCTGCGTCATTACGGCGGGCAGACGCTCGATGTCCACGGTGGACGCTATCGCGATTACATCGCCTGGCTGCAGTGTCAGGACAGCGCCGCCAGCGAAGCACATTGGCGCGCACTGGTTGCGCCGCTCGATGCGCCCACCCGCCTGGCCGGCCTGCTGGCGCGGGCGGACGGACCAGTCGCGCCGGCCGGCCACGCCGAACTGGCGGTGGCGCTGACGCCGCCCGAGAGCGTGGCGCTGGCGGCGTTCGCGCGGCGCCACCGCGTGACGGTCAATACCGTCGTGCAGGCGGCATGGGCGGTGCTGCTGCAGCGCCTGACCGGCCAGCGCACGGTCGCTTTCGGCGCCACCGTTGCCGGTCGTCCCGGCGATCTGGCGGGCGCCCAACATCTGCTGGGCCTGTTCATCAACACCTTGCCGGTGATCGCCACGCCGCGTCCCGAGCTGACCGTGGCCGCCTGGCTGGCCGAGGTGCAGGCCCAGAGCCTGTCCTCGCGCGAGCATGAACATACGCCGCTGGTGGACGTGCAGCGCTGGGCCGGCCATGGCGCAGGCGGATTGTTCGACACGCTGGTGGTGTTCGAGAACTATCCGGTGGACGAGGCGCTCACGCAAGCTGCGCCCGACGGCCTGGCCTTCAGCGCCATCGAGCGGCGCGAGCAGACCAGCTATCCGCTGACGCTGGCCGTGGTCCAGCATGAGGCGCCGGGTCTGCATTTCGGCTATGACCGCGCCAGCTTCGACACCGCCGGCGTGACCGTCATCGCCGACGGCCTGCTGTCGCTGCTGCGGGCAATGAGCGCCGGTCCGTCGCAACGGCTGGGCGCACTGTCGCCCGGCGGGCCGGCCGCGAACGCGCGCCTGCGCGCACTGGCGCACAGCGATGCACCGGCGGTGCCGTATGTGGGTGTGCACCTGCGCATCGCTCGCCACGCGCAGCGCACCCCGGATGCCGCGGCCGTGGTGCTGGGCGAGGTGACCATGTCGTACGGCGAACTGGAACGGCGCGCCAATGCCGTCGCCGCCCAGTTGCAGCACCTGGGCGTCGGCGCGGAACAGCGCGTGGGCGTCGCGCTCGAACGCTCGATCGAGACCATCGTGGCGCTGCTGGCCGTGCTGAAGGCCGGCGCTGCCTACGTGCCGCTCGACCCCGACTACCCGCGGCCGCGGCTGGCCTACATGATTGCCGACAGCGGCATGCGGCTGCTGGTCAGCAGCAGCAGCGTACTGCTGCGCCTGCCGGACCTGGACGGCCTGCCGGTGCTGTTGATCGATCAGGCTGCCGACAGCGTGCTGGCCGCGACGCCGGCAAACGGCGCACGGGCCACGCCGCATCCTCACAACCTGGCCTACCTGATCTACACGTCCGGTTCCACCGGCCAGCCGAAAGGCGTGGCGGTAGCCCACGGCCCGCTCGACATGCATTGCGTCGTCACGGCCGGATTGTACGAAATGGGACCGCAGTCGCGCGAACTGCACTTCCTGTCGTTCGCTTTCGACGGCGCCCACGAGCGCTGGCTGACCACGCTGTGCGCGGGCGGCGCCCTGGTGCTGCGCGACGCCAGCCTGTGGACGCCCGAGCAGACCTATGCGGCGCTGCGCGCGCAGCGCATCACCAATGCCGGCTTCCCGCCGGCCTACCTGAGGCAACTGGCCGAGTGGGCGGGCCATGACGCCAGCGGCCCGATTACGCCCGTGGAGCTGTATTCGTTCGGCGGCGAAGCGATGCCGCAAGCCGGGTTCGACCTCGTGTGCGCCGCGCTCAAGCCGCGCTTCCTGATCAATGGCTACGGTCCCACGGAAGCGGTGGTCACGCCGATGGTGTGGAAGGTGAACGCCGATGCCGGCTGCGCCAGCGCGTATGCGCCGATCGGTCGCCCGGTCGGCGCGCGCAGCGCCTGGGTGCTCGACGACTGTCTGAACCCGGCCCTGCCCGGCGTGCCCGGTGAGCTGTACCTGGGCGGCGCAGGGCTGGCGCGCGGTTACCTCGACCGCCCGGCGCTGACGGCGGACCGCTTCATTCCCGATCCGTTCGACGGCGCCGGCGGGCGCCTGTACCGCACTGGTGACCTGGTGCGCTGGCAAGCCGATGGCGAGCTCGAATACCTGGGGCGCATCGACCACCAGGTCAAGATCCGCGGTTTCCGGATCGAGCTTGGCGAAGTCGAGGCGCAATTGCTGGCGCAGGATGGCGTGGCGGCAGCGGTGGCCGTGGCGCAGGCGGGTCCTCACGGCAATCTGCGGCTGGTGGCCTACGTGGCACCGGCCGGCCTGCAACCGGCAGCCTTGAAACAGGCGCTGGCGCAGCAGCTGCCCGATTACATGGTGCCTGCCGTGATCGTGCCGCTGGCCAGCCTGCCGCTGAACGCCAATGGCAAGGTCGATCGCGCCGCCTTGCCCGCGCCCGCGCTGCTGGCGCCGGCCGACAGCGGCGACGCTGCGCCGCAGGGTGCAGCCGAACAGCTGCTGGCCCGCGTCTGGTGCGAGGTGCTGGGCGTGGCGGCGCTCGGCCGCGACGACAATTTCTTCGAGCTGGGTGGAGATTCCATCCTCAGCCTGCAGATCGTGGCGCGCGTGCGCCAGGCCGGCGCCATCATCACGCCGCGCCAGCTGTTCGAGTTCCAGACCGTGGCGGCGCTGGCGCCGCTGATGCAGCCGGTCGCCGTGACGCCGTCGCCGCCCGCCGGTGGATCCGATACACCGCAGGGTATGGTACCGCTGCTGCCGATCCAGGCCGCTTTTTTCGACGCGGGCCTGGCCAAGCCGCAGCACTTCAACCAGTCGGTGCTGCTGCGCGCCGACAGTGAGGTCACCACCGACATCGTCGCTGCCGCGCTCGCGGTACTGGTGCGCGTCCACCCGGCGCTGAGCCTGCGCTTCGAGCACGGCGCCGGTGGCTGGACCCAGCGCCATGGTGCGCGCAGTGCCGCGCCGCTACTGTGGCAGCGCAGCGCCACTGACGCAGCCGGTGTCGAGCAGCTGTGCCAGCAGGCCCAGCGCAGCCTCGATCTGGCGCGCGGCGAGCTGCTGCGCGCGGTGCTGATCGCCATGGCGGACGGCAGCCAGCGCCTGCTGCTGGTCGTGCACCACCTGGTGGTCGATGGCGTGTCGTGGCGCATCCTGCTGCAGGACCTCGATGTGCTGTGCCGCCAGGGTGTGGCCGGTGCGCCGCTGCGCCTGGCGCCGGCCGGCACTTCGCTGCAGACCTGGTCGCAGCGGCTGCAGGCCTACGCGGTGAGCGAGACGTTACGCGGACAGTTGCCGTATTGGCTGGCGCTGGCGCACACACCGGCGGTGCTGCCATTGGCCGATCCGTCCGGTGCCGCCAGTGGCCGCGACGCCGCCAGCGCGGTGCTGCATCTCGAACGCGATGTCACGCAGCGGCTGCTCAAGCAGGCACCGGCTGCCTACCGTACCCAGGTCAATGACCTGCTGCTGACCGCACTGGGCCGCGCCCTGTGCCGCTATACTGGCCAGCACAGCTTCCTGATCGAGCTCGAAGGTCATGGCCGCGAAGACCTGTTCGACGACATCGATCTGAGCCGCACCGTGGGCTGGTTCACCAGCACCTACCCGGTACGACTGCGGCCGCACGGAAGCCTCGGCGCGGCGCTGAAACGGGTCAAGCAGGAGCTGCGCGAGATTCCCGGGCGCGGCATCGGCTACGGCCTGCTGCGCTACCTGGGGCGGGGAGAAGACCGGCTGGCGCTGGCGGCGCTGCCGTCGCCGACGGTGGTGTTCAACTATCTGGGCCAGTTCGACGGCAGCTTCGAGGACGATGGCCAGTGGCGCCCGGCGACCGAAGCGAGCGGCGACGCCCAGGACCCGGACGCACCGCTGGCCCACGAACTGGCGATCAACGGCCAGGTATTCGACGGCAGGCTGAAAATGACATTCAGCTACAGCCGTTCGCGCCATGACGGCGCCATGATCGCTACGCTGGTGGACGATTTCGGCCGCGAACTGGCGGCGCTGGTTGCCCATTGCTGCAGCGGTGAGCAGGGCGTCACGCCGTCCGATTTCCCGCTGGTCGCGCTCGACCAGGTGCAGCTCGACGCCCTCGGACTGCCACCTGGCGACGTGGCCGACCTGTACCCGTTGTCGCCGATGCAGGCGGGTATGCTGTTCCACAGCCTGCACACGCCGCAGGGCAGTGCGTATCTCAATCAGTTATGTGTCGACATCGATGGTCTCGATGCGCAGCGGTTTGCGGGCGCCTGGCGCGCTGCGGCAGCCGGTCACGATATCCTGCGTACCGGCTTCGTGGCGGGCGCGCAGGCGCCGCTGCAGTGGGTGAGCCGGCATGGCGCCGGCGACGTGGCATTGCTCGACTGGCGCGGCCGCGACGATCTGGATATCGCTCTGGCGGCATTTGCCGCCGACGACCTGGCGCGCGGCTTCGACCTCGCGCGGCCGCCGCTGCAGCGCCTGACCCTGATCCGCACCAGCGCCGACCGTCACCGCCTGGTCTGGACCAACCACCACTTGCTGCTCGATGGCTGGAGCACCTCGCGCCTGATGGGCGACATCCTGCGCCATTACCACGCCGGTCCCGGTGCGCCGTTGCCTGGCGTAGCATCGGCAGGACGCTACCGCGATTACATCGGCTGGCTGCAGCGGCAGGATGGTGCTGCTGCCGAGGCTTTCTGGCGCGCCCAGCTGGCGCCGCTGACGACGCCGACCCGGCTCTCGCTGGTTTTGCCTGCGCCGGCGGCAGCCGGCGCTGCCGGCCAGGGCAGCGTCGGTCTGCGCCTGGCGGCCGGCACTGTCAGCCATCTGGCCGCCTTTGCGCGGCGCGAACGCGTGACCATCAACACGCTAGTGCAGGGCGCGTGGCTGTTGCTGCTACAGCGCTATACGGGCCAGGCCTGCGTGGCGTTTGGCGCCACCGTGGCAGGCCGTCCTGCCGGCGTGCCGGGCGCGGACCAGCTGCTCGGCATGTTCATCAACACCTTGCCGGTGGTGGCCGCACCGGCCGCCGGCATGGCGGTCGGTCCCTGGCTGCGTGCGCTGCAGGCGCAAAACCTGGCCGGGCGCGAATTCGAGCACACGCCGCTGTACGAGGTGCAGCGCTGGGCGGGGCAGGGCGGGGTCGCCCTGTTCGACAGCATCATCGTGTTTGAGAATTATCCGGTCGATGCCGCGCTGCGCGCCGCCGAAGCCGATACCCTGCGCTTTACCATGGTCGGCAAGCGCGAAGAAACCAATTATCCGTGGACCCTGGCGGTGACCCAGAACGATGGTCTGTCGCTGCACGCCGATTACGACCGCGCCAGCTTCGATGGCGCGACCGCGCAGCGGATACTCGATCAGCTGGGTGCCCTGATCCAGGCGATGGCGCATAGTGGCGAGGCTCGCCTTGGCGCTCTGCCGCTGCTTGCTGCATCGCAGACGGCAGCCTTGCTGCAGGCGGGCGCCCATCCCGGTGGTCCGTGGAACGATTTGCCGGTGCAGGCGCAGTTCGGGCTGCAGGCGGCATTGCGCCCGGATGCCACGGCACTCGTGCACGGCGAACAGACGCTCACGTACCGCGCCCTCAACCTGCGCGCCAACCGCCTGGCCCATGCGCTGATCGCGCGCGGTGCCGCGCCTGAGGTGCGCATCGGCATCGCGGTCGAGCGCTCAATCGACATGATCGTCGGCCTGCTGGCCATCCTCAAGACCGGCGCCGCCTACGTGCCGCTCGACCCCGGCTATCCGGCCGAGCGCCTGGCGCACATGATTGCCGACAGCGGCATGACGCTGCTGCTGACGCAGGGCGCCGTGCTGCCGCTGCTGCCGGCGCTGCCGCAGACGGTGGCCGTGCAACTGGCGGAGCAACCGTCCGCGCGCGAGCACGATCCGGCCGTGCAGACGCTGAGCCAGCACCTGGCCTATGTGATCTACACGTCGGGTTCGACCGGCAAGCCGAAGGGCGTGGGCATCGCCCACCAGGCTTTGTCCCGCCATGTGCAGGTCTCGGTCGGTTTCTTCGGGCTGACGGCGCAGGACCGCATGCTGCAGTTCTCGACCCTCAATTTCGACGGCTTCGTCGAGCAGACCTGGCCCACGTTGTGCGTCGGCGCCGCGTTGGTGTTGCGCGGCCCCGACTTATGGGACAGCGAAACGTTTTATCAGGCGCTGCAGCGCTACCGGATCACGGTGGCTGACCTGACGACCGCCTACTGGTCGCTGCTGGCGCAGGACTTTGCCGGCCGCGGTCCGCGCGATTACGGCGTGCTGCGCCAGGTACACGCCGGTGGCGAAGCGATGCCGCCCGAAGCGCTGCAGGCGTGGCGCCAGGCCGGCATGACGCACATCCGCCTGCTCAACACCTACGGTCCGACCGAAGCGACGGTGACGGCCACCACGCTGGACTGCGCACCGTATATCGTGCCGATGCTTCCGCCGGTTTCGTCGCGCGCGGGGTCGCCGCGGGATTTGCAGGCACCGGAGGCTGCAGCGGCAGAAGGGGTAGAGGGTGTGGCAGAGGAAGCCGAAGCAGCAGCGGAAACAGCAGGAGCAGCAGGAGCAGCAGGAGCAGCAGGAGCAGCAGGAGCAGCAGGAGCAGCAGGAGCAGCAGGATCAGTAGGATCTTTAGGAGCAACAGGAGCATCAGAGGCATCAGAGGCAGCAGAGGCCGCAAGCGCAGCCGCTGCCCGATCGCCGACAGCTCCGTCCCAGATGCCGATCGGTACGCCGTTGCCGGGGCGCGCCCTGCAGGTGGTCGATGCCGGCCTGGCATTGACGCCGGCCGGTGCGGCCGGTGAGTTGTGCATCGGCGGCGCGCTGCTGGCGCGCGGCTATCTGGGCCGGCCAGGCCTGACCGCCGAGCGTTTTGTGCCCGATCCGCACGGCGCGCCCGGCGCCCGCCGCTACCGCACGGGCGATCTAGTCCGCTGGCGTGACGGCCAGCTCGATTACCTGGGCCGGATCGACCACCAGGTCAAGATCCGCGGCTTCCGCGTGGAGCTCGGTGAGATCGAAGCGCAGCTGCTGGCGCAGCCGGGTGTGCGCGAAGCGGTGGTGGTGGCGCAGCCGGGCAGCGCCGGGCTGCGGCTGGTGGCCTATATCAGCCCGCAGCGCGAGGCCGCCCAGGTGGACGAGTTGCGCCAAGCGCTGGCGGCCGTGCTGCCCGACTACATGCAGCCTGCGACCATCGTCGCACTGGCGCGCTTGCCGCTGAGCCCTGCCGGCAAGGTCGAACGCAGTGCACTGCCTGCGCCGGTCTCGCCCGACCAGGATGGCAGCGACAGCGATCACGTGGCGCCGCAGGGCGAACTGGAACAGGCGCTGGCCGCCATCTGGTGCACGCTGCTGCAGGTACCGCGCGTGGGCCGCGACGACAACTTCTTTGCCCTGGGCGGACACTCGCTGCTGGCCATCCGCTGCGTGGTGCAGGTCAACCAGATGCTGCGGGCGCTGTACACGCAGGACGCGCAGGCGCTGTCGCTGGCCGATCTGATGAGCTGTCCGACGCCGCGCCTGCTGGCTGCCCGCTTTGCTGCCAGCGCGGCTGGCGCCAGCATCGGCGAGGCCTGGCACAGTCTGCGCGCCACCGGCGACTTGCCGCCGCTGTTCTGCTGCCCTGGCTTGCTGGTCAACGCCTTCGAATTCCAGGCGCTGGCGCAGGCGCTGGGGCCGCGCCAGCCCGTGCATGGCTTCATCAGCCATGCATTGGGGCGCGAACGGTGGGAGCAGACCACGGTGCAGCAGCTGGCTGCGGGCTATGCCCGCGTCATCGAAGAGAATACGCCCGGTGGCGAATGCTCGCTGCTGGGCTGGTCGCTGGGCGCCGTGCTGGCCCAGGAAACGGCGCGCCAGTTGCAAGGCCGGGTAACGGTGCGGCTGGTCGCCATGATCGATCCGGTGCTGGGGCAGTTCGACCGCAGCGCCGCCGTCGCACCGGACCTCGACCCCGTGCGCGCACGGGCGCTGCTTGAGGAGTGGTTGCCACGCTCGTCCATGCAACAGCGCTGGAAGCAGCTGTTTGCCCGCATGAGCGCCGACGAATGGGCGTGGTTCGTGCATGAACAGCCAGATCCTGCAGCGCTGCCGCTCGACGGCGACGCCGTTCATTGTCAGGAATATCTGGCATGGAGTATCGCCAGCCATGCGCTGATGGTGCGTCGCCACCGGGCCGGCGTTGCGGACGCCACCGCCCGGGTATGGGTAGCCCAACAGACAGCCGATGCGGGCGTGGCGCTGTTCGACAGCCGGGCACATTTTACGCGCGTGGCCGGCGAACAGGTGATCGGCGGGGCCAGCCACCTCGACATCATTCATGCACCCGCGCTATGGCGCCAGTTGCAGGCGGCGCTGCCGGGTGCAAGCGCATGAGGAAGCGGCCAAATCCTGCCCTCGACGATGGCGCCGGCACCGCACCAGGTACCGGTGGCCGGCTACGCGCGGCGGCGCGCGTTGCACTGGGCGTGATCGGCGCCTACCTGTTCGCCTGGAGTGCTGCGGGCGCCGGCGCGGTGCTGCTGGTGCAGCTGGGGATGGTGCGCAGCGAGGCGGTAGTGACGGCGGCCATGCTGGCGATCCTGATTTACCTGGCGGCGGCATTATGGGCGTTCGTGGCGCGCCGCCTGTGGCCGGTGGCGGCCTGCCTGGTGGGCGGCTGGCTGGGCTGGCTGTGCCTGGGGACAGTGTGGCTGGGGAGCTGACGTCGATGATGTGGAAACAGTTGCGGCAGTCGATGCTGCTCGTGCATACCTGGACCGGCGTGGTCACGGCCAGCGTGCTGCTGGTGGTGTTCTGGATGGGGAGCTTGTCGGTGTTCGATCGCGAAATCGACCGCTGGATGATGCCCGACACCCGGATTGCCGCCGAACCCGGTGCGGTGAACATGGCGCGCCAGATCATGCCTGCCGTGGCGGCGCTGGCGCAGGGCGCGCCGATGGCGGAATGGTCGGTCTTCCTGCAGGGACCGCGTATGCCGGTGGCCCGGCTGAACCTGGTGATGGAAGACGGCGAGGAACGTTCGCGCCAGGTCGATCCGCGCAGCGCGACGCTGCTGGCGCCCGCCGGCTCGTATGGCGCCACGTCATTTTTCTTCCCCATGCACTACCGACTGCAGCTGTCGTTTGCCGGCATCGGCTACTGGATCGTCGGACTGGCCGGGATGGCAATGCTGGCTGCGCTGGTGGCCGGCGTGATCGTCCATGTGCGCATCTTCCGCGACCTGTTCGTGTTCCGCCCCCACAAGGTATTCCAGCGCAGCGCACTCGATCTGCATAATCTGTGCGGCGTGGCCGCGCTGCCGTTTCATTTTCTGATCGTGCTGTCAGGGCTGGTGATCCTGTTTTCGATCTACTTCCCGGCCGGTATGCATGCGTTGTACCCGAACGACCGGCAAGGTTTTCTCAACGATGCGCTGGCGCTGTATCAGCGCCCACCGTCGCCTGACAAGACCGTGGTGGCGCAGGCGCTGCTCGACCCCATGCTGGCGCGTGCGCGGCAAGCCTGGGGCGACGGCGAACCCAGTTATGTGCGGGTGGTCCACCCCGGCAACCGCCACAGCTACGTCGAAGTCAGCCGCGCGACCGCGGACCGCGTCAGCCTGGACGAGCAAACCATCTACTTCGATGGCGTTACCGGCGCCGTGCTGAAATATGTGCCGCTCAAGCCCGCTGCGGCCGTGCAGCGCTATCTGTCCGGGATGCACTTTGCGCTGTTCGAACACCGCTTGCTACGCTGGCTGTATTTTGCAGCCGGCCTGGCTGGCTGCGTGATGCTGGCAACGGGCTTGCTGCTGTGGAGCCGCAAGCGCGCCGCGCGCCATGCGCGGGAAGGCCGGCGTGGTGCGGTACTGGTGATGGTGCTGACGTGCTTCGGCACCACCGGTCTGGTGCTGGCCACGGTAGCCATGCTGGCAGCAAACCGGCTGCTGCCACCGGCGCTGTCGCACAAGGCCGAACTGGAGGTATCGGTCTTCATGCTGGCGTGGTTGGGCAGCGGCGCCTGGAGTGGTGCCGTGCTGCTGTGGCGCCGCCGGCCGGCTGTCCCCTGGGCCCAGCAGTGCTGGGCGATTGCCGGCCTCGCGCTGGCGGCGCCGCTGCTTAACTGGCTGGGAACCGGCGACTGGCCCTGGCGCAGTCTGGCCACCGGTCAGACTGCGGTGGCGGGCGTGGACGCGGCGCTGTGGCTGCTGGCGCTGCTGGCCGCCTGGACCGCGCAGCGGCTAGGGCGTGGCGGGCTGGCCTGAGTGCGACGCCGGACCGGGTTCATGGCGCCGGCAGCGGCTGCCAGCTGCAACTGGTACACAGTATGTCGTCGGCCAGATAAAAATAGTGGACCGTTACGACGGTGCGGGGCGGTATCCGTGCACACAATGCCTGGCGCACGACCAGCGTCAGGCAGCGCTGAGACGTGTCGATCTCGGTTAAGGTGACGGCGTCGAAGTCGAAATAATGGCCCACCAGTGCAAAGCTCGCCTTAAAAAAACTTTCCTTCGCTGAAAATACCAGGCTCACGGCGGTGTTGATGGTCATCGGCCACAGTCGCATTCGTACCAGTTCGTCGGCCGAGGCGACCGTGGTTGCCACGGCCGCCAGCGCGCCGTCATCGATGACCGCTTCGATGTCGATGCCGATCAGCGCCGGCCGGGCAGGGGGCTGGGCCACGACCACTGCTGCCGCCAGCCGCCGCTGGTGGCTGATGCTGCCGGTAACGCCATGCGGCCATAGCGGCTCACGGTGGGCGCCGATACCGACCTCGTGGTGCGCGAGGCCGAACGGCGCCAGCGCGCGCTGCGCCGCCAGGCGGCCCGCAAAAAACTCGGCTTGCCGCTTGCGCACGCTGCGGGAAATGGCTGGCGGACAGACGATGCGGTGCCGGTCGAATGACGAGGGATCGAATGCTGGTGCGTCGAAGGCGACCAGCTGCAAGGGCGCCTGGGAGCCATTCCAGAGCGGGATGGCAGTCACGCGCGGCGCCCTGGCGGTGGCGCGTAAAACAGCGGCGGGTTGAAGGTGGGGTGCAATGTGTGAAAGCTGGCGCGATGGGAGCGCCCAGTCTAACGGCTCAGCGGCGGCGGCGCAAGGTGCCGCCGCCCTCCGCTGTGCGCCTGCGACAGCTTGCGCGTCAATCGCGGCCGAGCGCGGGCGCCGCTTTGCGGGCCCTGGCTACCGGCAGGTCGGGGCGGCTGAAGGCGCCCGCCGGTTGACCTGCCAACTGGAATACCGAGACCAGGCCGCTCAACGCAGCGGCTTGCTGCTGCATGCTTTGCGAAGCGGCGGTTGCCTGTTCGACCAGCGCGGCGTTCTGCTGGGTGACGGCGTCCATGCCGGCGATGGCGGTGTTGACTTGCTCGATGCCGGCGCGCTGCTCGGCGCCGGCGGCGGTGATCTCGCTCATGATGTCGGTCACGCGGCGCACGCTGACCACCACATCGTTCATGGTGGCACCGGCCTGTTCGACCAGTTTGCTGCCGCTTTCCACCTGGTTTACCGAATCGCTGATCAATTCCTTGATTTCCTTGGCCGCTGCCGCCGAGCGTTGCGCCAGGTTGCGCACTTCCGAGGCGACGACCGCGAAACCACGACCTTGTTCGCCGGCCCGCGCCGCTTCCACCGCAGCGTTCAAGGCCAGGATGTTGGTCTGGAAGGCGATGCCGTCGATGACCGCGATGATATCAACGATCTTGCGCGAGGACTGGTTGATCGAGCCCATGGTCTCCACCACCTGCGAGACCACCGCGCCGCCTTTTTGCGCCACGGCCGAGGCGCTCATCGCCATGTCGTTCGCTTCGCTGGCGCTGGCCGAGTTCTGCTTGACGGTACTGGTCAACTCTTCCATCGACGCTGCGGTTTCCTCGAGCGACGCGGCTTGCTGTTCGGTACGGGCCGACAGATCGACGTTGCCCGCGGCAATCTGCTGCGAGGCAGTGGCGATGGTGTCGGTACCGGAGCGCACCTGCTGCACCAGGCCGGCCAGGCTGTCGCGCATCGACTTCATGGCAAACACCAGGCTGTCCTGGTCGCCCTGGCGGGTGTCGATGGCCACCGTCAGGTCGCCGTCGGCGATTTGTCCGGCAATCTTGACCGCGTAATCGGGTTCGCCGCCCAGTCGCTGCACCAGCCAGCGGGTGATCAGGGCTGCGCACAGCGCGCCCAGCACGATGGAACCGGTCAGCAGCGCGATGATCCAGGTGCGCGCCGACTTGTACAGGGCATCGGCCTGGTCGGATGCCGCGTCGCCTCCGTCGCCATACAGTTTTACCAGCTTGTCGATCTGGCCGCGCAGGGCGACGATCAGTTTGTTCGATTCGCCGCGCAGCGACTGTTTTGCCGCGTCGCCGTCGCCGGCGCGCGACGCTGCGCGGATCTTGCCGTCCTCGATCATGTAACGGTCCCACAGCGACAGGAACTCGTCGTAGAGCGCCTTCTCCTCGGGCGTGCCGATCAGCTTCACGTAGGTCGACTTCATCTTTTCCAGGTCGACCAGGTCGTTCGCGATGACCTTGTCGTACTTGTCCATTTCGGCTGGATCGGTCGAGATGACGTACTGGAATTCGCGGGTACGGACACGGGCGATCTGTGCCTTCAGATCCTGTACCACGCGCATGGCCGGCATCCAGCGATCCGACAGTTCTGTGGAGGCGGCATTGATCTGCGCCAGCTTGGCGATCGCGAAGATATCGACTGCTGCGGCCAGTGCCAGCACCAGGGCAAATGCCAGGCCCAGCTTGGTTGCCAGCTTCAGGTTACGTAACGAAGTCATAAAAAATTCCTTCAGGAATAGACGCTGTGCGTCCTGGTTTGTTATACAAAAAGCAGTAGGAAGTCACATAATTTCCCAACGGAAACAAATAATAGCACAGCAGATTTAACCGTGTATGTAACGATTCGTCCACGATTGCTCAGTACTTTCCGTATAGACATAAATTTTCTGACTTCGTCTTGCGATATATCATTTAGTAGTGAAATATCTGCCAAAACCGCGCGAATGGCCGTTTCCACGGGCTACGGCGGGCAAAGCGGGTGTGCGCACCGTTGTATTAATGTGTTGCAACGCAATATCTTGTGGCTTAGTATCCAAGGAATATTTCCATACGGAATTTTCCTGGGAGGGTAAGATGGGTATCGCATTTCAACAATCACCGCACGTATTTGTCACACAACGTGACTTCGACTGGGGCCAAGACCAGGCCGCCATCATCGCCCTGGTAGGGCGCTATTTCAGCGACTTCAACGGCAACGGCTTCTATCCGCACCGCGACGAAGTGGTGTTGCGGGAGCAGCTGCTGGCCGTGCCGTCGCTGCACTATCTGCAGCGCTACATCGCCGGCGCCGAGGCGCGCGGGCTGGCAATCACGGGACTCGGTCTGGCGGGCCTGGCCGAGGCCGAGCGCAACGCCCTGCTGTATGCGATCTCGCTCAGCCTCGGCTATCCGACGTCGACCGATCAGCGCACTCAGCGCGTGGCGTGGGACATCCGCGCCCGTCCCGGCAGCGCGCAAAAGAGCAGCTTTGTGACGTTCTCGGAACGCGTGGGCAGTGCTGACATGCATACCGACTCTTCGTTTTATCCGATGCCGGAAGAACAGTTTTTGCTGTACGTGGTGACGGCAGCCGCCTGCGGCGGCGGCGCTTCGCTGCTGATCGGCGTCGATGACATTTATGCCGAGTTACAGCGCACGGAAGCCGGTCGCGCTGCCTTCACGCTGTTGTCGGACACGGCGCTGCCATTCCGCGTGCCGTCCGTGTACGCGGCCAGCGACGACCAGGTGGAAATCGAGATGGCGCCCGTATTCGAGCGCCGCGGCGACACGTTGACGATGCGCTGGCGCCACGATTCGCTGATCAAGGGCCTGGCCGCACGTCCGGCCATCGACACGCCGGACGTCGGCGCAGCGCTCGCGCTGCTCAACGAGGTGATCGAACAGCGCGCGCCGCGCTTCTGCCAGCAGCTGCCGGACGATACCCTGCTGTGGGTCGATAACCGCCGCGCACTGCACGGCCGCGCCGATTACAGCGATCCGGCCCGTCACCTGATCCGTATCCGCATCTCCGACATGCCGAATGCCGAACGCGTCGGTCCATCGGGCATTTCGGCAGACTGAGCATGGTCAACGCGATTGTTCCGGTACTGCTGATCATTGCGCTGGGTGTGGCAATCCGGCGTTATGGCTGGCTGCCGGAGGCCTTCTTTCCGTCGGTCGAAAAGTTTTCATACAATATCTGCTTTCCGGCACTGCTGTTCAGCGGCACGGCCCGCCTGAGTTTCGCCTCGACCCAGGTCGGCGAACTGGCGCTGGCAACGCTGGTGCCGACCTTCCTGGTGACGGCGGCAACACTGCTGGCCTTGCTGTCGATGCGCAGCTTGCCCGACGCCGCGCGCTCATCGGTGGTGCAGGGCGCAGTGCGCCCCAATACCTATTTCGGCATTGCCGTCTCGGCGCTGCTGTTTTCCCCGCAAACGGCGGCGCTGCTGATGCTGGCGCTGGCACTGTGCCTGCCGGTAGTCAATATAATTTCGGTGATCGCCCTGTCGTGGTGGAGCGGCGTGCCGACCCATCCGGCGCGCATCGCCCGCAGCATCGCCACCAATCCTATCATCCTGTCGACGCTGGCCGGTGTCATCTGGAGCGTGGCCGGACTGCCCTTGCCAGCGCCACTGTTCAACACCCTCGACATCCTGGGTCGGGCAGCGCTGTGCCTGGGCTTGATCTGCGTCGGCAGCGGGCTGGTGTTCTCACTACAAGGACTGAAGCCGTTGTCGCTGAGCCTGGCATCGATCCTGAAGCTGCTGGTGATGCCGCTGCTGGCCGCCAAGGTGTGCGCGATGTTTGCCGTGTCAGCCCCTGTTGCGCTGGCGGCATGCTTCTACTGCGCCCTGCCGACCGCGCCAAACGCCTACATCATGGCCAAGCAAATGGGCGGCGACACCCGGCTGATGGCAGCACTGATCACGTTGCAAACGCTGGTGGCGGCGGTGACGGTGCCGTTGAGTGGGCAGTTTTTGGGGTGGGTGGGGTGACGTGGAAGATTAATGATTTTCCTTCGCCCCATTCCTTGATCGACCTACGATTTGTCAATAGGGAATTACTCGCTGTATTAAACGCAGAAACTGTAATCAAAATTCTTAAGAGTTTAATTGTAGATAGAGATCGACTGCGCGTGCAGCATGCGCTCGTACATCTGGCCCTTGGCCTCGAGCGCGAAACAGTAGGTGTCGGGCCGCACCGGCACGGCGGCCGGCACCTGCTGAGTTACATCACACGAAGAAAAACAATTGCCACTTATCTCACTAAATTGGGTTTAGGCGGATCTTGGTAAGTTTCATCAATTTTAACGCCTTTGGCACGCAGTTCTGCTTCAGCTTTCGCTCTCATAGGGGGAAGAATAGCCAGTTGCGCAGGTAGCGCACTTTTCCAGTCTTCCCTTTTATCTGGTTCGACATAGCTTCTGTAATGCTCATTCTCGCTGTCTACGGTGAATGTGACCAAGTATGCTCCATCTTTTTCGGGATCCAGTAGAGTAGGTTCTCTAGAAAAATCAACCGATAAGTAAACATGATTCGCGTAGAAGGACCACCTTGTGCGACTTGGAATTCTCATCCATTCTTCAAATGTTGGTTCATAGTCGGTGTCCATGGAAGCCGCAGGGGATTCGTTTAAAACAAATTTATACATATCTCTACCTATCAAGCGCGGATCACCTTCATTGATAAATTTTTTCCAGCCAGCTTTGCGAATCGTTTTTAAAATGGAAGTAAATCGCCTGCGTGCTTCATCGTGACTTATCAGGTCGGAGGAAGCTACTCCCGAATAAATAATAAATTGTACAATTCCTTCGGAAGGGGATGTAGGCTCATCTACCGCGGTAACACTAATCGAATTTTCTATCAGAAAAGATTGCGCGCCATTCTGCAATCTGACTTTGTTCTGATCGCCACGTTTCCAAATTCCGACGTAAAAATTAACACCAGGTGGACGGGTAGCGAATTTAAAAACAGGATTTTCCTCGAGAAGCTTAGAGGGAAGTTGATTGATTTCTAGAATGACGTTGTTGTTCATAATATTTTTCACGGCTACATTCTTCTGGCAGCCAAGTAATAGAACAGCGATTAGTAATGGAAATAATTCCACAGTTATCTTAAAATGCAGGGTGATAGTTATATGTTGTAGGTGTCGATATTATGTTAGCCCATCCAGCGACTGAGCTTAACTCATTCCCCATATATTTTTTTGAGTTTGCATAAGTCGGTGAAACTGGTCCGCAGCTCTTCTAATCCATTGCATTCGAGTAGTGAAATCTTGAAGAGTGGTCTCGCTAGATGCGACGGATTTCAGTTGCTCAGATTTCGTATCGCAAGCATGATTAAATAGTCCGGCCTGAATAATTCGAAAATCACGCCAGACAAAGGCTCGGCTGTGGGTAATCCCCCCTGCAAATGATCGCCATCAGAAGTAGAATTTTCTCAATTAGTTTTTTGAAAGTTCTGCAATGAAGACTTCCCGATTCACCGACAGCCAANGGTAATCCCCCCTGCAAATGATCGCCATCAGAAGTAGAATTTTCTCAATTAGTTTTTTGAAAGTTCTGCAATGAAGACTTCCCGATTCACCGACAGCCAAATCATCGCCATCCTGAAGCAGGCCGAAGCCGGCTCCCCGATCCCGGAGCTATGTCGCGAGCATGGCATGAGCACGGCAACGTTCTACAAGTGGCGAGCCAAATTCGGCGGAATGGATGCGTCCCTGATGGCCCGCATGAAGGAGCTTGAAGAGGAAAATCGCCGCCTCAAAAAGATGTATGCCGATGAGCGCATCAAGGCCGAGATCGTTGCCGAGGCTTTAGCAAAAAAGTGGTAGCGCCATCTCGCCGACGTGAGATGGCACGCTGGTACGTCGATGCTGGCCGAGTGACCATTCAGAACGCTTGCCTGGCATTCGGCATCAGCCAGACTTGTTTTCGCTACCAGGCCAAGCGCAATTCTGAAAATGAAGTAATCGCCGACTGGTTGGTGCGTCTGACGAATAATCAGCGCAACTGGGGCTTTGGCCTGTGCTTTCTTTACCTACGCAACGTGAAAGGCTTCAAATGGAACCACAAGCGCGTCTACCGTATCTATCGCGAGCTGGAGCTGAACTTGCGCATCAAACCGCGCCAGCGCCTTGTACGTGAGAAGCCATTGCCACTTGCGGTACCCACGGCGATCAATCAGACCTGGTCGATGGATTTCATGCACGACCAACTTGCCGATGGACGCAGCATTCGCCTATTCAACGTCATCGACGATTTCAACCGCGAAGGCTTGATCATCGATGTCGATTTCTCGCTGCCGTCGGAACGTATCGTCCGGTCGCTGAACCAGCTGATCGAATGGCGCGGCAAGCCGCGCGTGATCCGGTGCGACAACGGTCCGGAATACATCAGCGAGACGACCAAGACTTGGGCGGCCAAGCACGGCATCAAGATCGCGTTCATCCAGCCGGGCCAACCGCAGCAGAACGCTTATGTCGAGCGCTATAACCGTACCGTACGCTATGACTGGCTGGCGCATCACCTGTTCGATTCCTTGGACGAGATCCAGGACTTTGCCACGCGCTGGTTATGGACATACAATCACGACCGGCCACACATGGCACTTGGCGGCATCACGCCGATTCAGAAATTGGCCCTCGCCGCATAGCCTCTACTTCTGGTGCGCATCATTAATGGGGGGATTACC
>NZ_LMNW01000022.1 GCF_001423125.1 Duganella sp. Leaf126 | reverse complement strand
ACGTTGATAGGCTGGGTGTGGAAGTGCAGTAATGCATTAAGCTAACCAGTACTAATTGCCCGTACGGCTTGTCCCTATAACCTTGGCAGGTTATAGAGAATAAGAAGTGCGTTGAGCGTTCGTTGATACAACTTCATTACCCTGGTGGTTCAATACCACCGCTACTTACCGATTCCAGATTCAGGGCAACGTTCATCCGAACGCGGCCCGTACAAGTCAATGCCTGATGACCATAGCAAGTCGGTCCCACCCCTTCCCATCCCGAACAGGACCGTGAAACGACTTTGCGCCGATGATAGTGCTGCAACCAGTGTGAAAGTAGGTTATCGTCAGGCTAGTTATATGAAAAACCCCACCCGGTGATCCTGGTGGGGTTTTTTGCTTTGGACTTGGACTTTATATCTGGCTTGCGTTCACCATCAACGCCAATACCTACTGCATATGGCGGCTTTAGCTTGCACACATAGGCCGAAATCTGTCGCCAGGATGTTAAAGGCGCTGCCAGTGATGACTGAGGTGCTTGAAACGCGCATGACTTGGACGCAGCATGGTCTGAACAGGCGTTTCTGCTCGATGGGCACTTGCCGTCGGGGTGGCGACGCAATTACCGACGATGCCTTGAAAGCGTGTGAATTGTTCGCAGCATGGTCTGAGCACGCGCCTTATGCTTGGCATACTGCAGTGTGAATGCAGAGGGCAGTTCCCGATTGCGCTGCCGGTACTTCTTTTCCACAATACCCGCCACAAGCTGCCCAAGGCTGCCGCCCGCCTCAGCGGAGGAGCGGCCGCCTACGAGGTCTCTCGGTTATTTGCCGCTCCAGCTTTAGAACAACTTCAAGCCTTTGAGCATCACCAGCAAGATCAGCAGCGGTGAGACGTAACGCAGCAACACCAGCACGACCCGCGCGGTAAGGTGATTGGGCAGGGCGCCATTATTCGATAACGCTTGCATAAACTTTTGCGCGCCCCATACCCAGCCCACATACAAGGCCAGGCAAATACCACCGATCGGCAGCAGCACATTGGATGACACGAAATCGAACAGATCGAACAGATTCATGCCGAACAGCTTGAAATCAGCCAGTACATTATTGGTCAGCGCGCAGCTGGAGCCGAGTATCACCAAAATGGCGATAGTCAGCAAAATCGATTTCGTGCGACTGAGGCCCAGCCGTTCGTGCAGGATCACGACCGGCACCTCCATCAGCGACAACATCGCACCGGTAGCGGCGACCGCCGCCAGCACGAAGAACGCAATCATCAATAAATGGCCGCCAGGGATTTGTGAAAACACAGCCGGAATCGTGATGAATACCAGCGACGGCCCTGCCGACGGTGCGAAGCCGAATGTAAATACCGCGGGGAAGATAGCGATCCCGGCCAACATCGATACGAACAGGTCGGCGATCATTACCCGGACGGTGGTCTGTGGAATATTTTGATCGTCCCGAAAGTAAGAGCCGTAAGTCATCATCGTACCCATGCCCAGCGATAGTTTGAAAAATGCCAGGCCCATCGCCGTCAGGATCACGCCGGCAGTGATCTTGCTAAAATCCGGGCGGAACAGGAATGCCAGACCATCGAGCGCCTTGTCCAGCGACAGGCTCACGGCGCATAGCAGAAGCAATAACAGGAACAGCAGCGGCATCAACTTCTTGGCCACCGCTTCGATGCCTTTGGTCACGCCCATCAGCAGGATGCCGCCGATGAATACCAGCACCACCCATTGCCAAAGCAATGATTGCAACGGATCGCTAATCAGCGCCGTGAATGCGCCCTCAGTCACATGGCGATCGCTGCTCAGGATCGAGCCGCCGATCGCCTTGAAGACATACGCAAACACCCAGGCGACGACTTCCGAATAGAACGACATGATCAGGAATGCAGCCAGCATGCCGGAGGCGCCGATCAGCCACCAGGGCAGGCGGCTCGGGCTGAGCTTTTGCAGAGCGGTGATCGGATTGGCCTTGGCAGTGCGGCCCATGGTGATCTCGGCAATCATGACCGGCAAGCCCACCAGCAAAGTGGCCAACAGATAGATCAGCAAAAAACCGGCCCCACCATTGGCGCCTGTAAGGTAGGGAAACTTCCAGATATTGCCGAGGCCGACTGCGGAGCCCAGCGTTGCTGCGAGGACACCGAAGCTCGAGCTGAAGCCGCCACGTTTGATGGATTGATTGTTCATGACTGCTTTCTGCAATGGCAGTAAAAGGCAGAGATTGTAGCAGTGCGAAAATAAGTCTTGCAGGTTTATAGCCGGCCTTGCTATAGTTCGCCCCCTCGCAGAACAACACACGCAGCAAGGTGTGCAGCGAGCGGAGAGAAGAAAAAGAAGTGCTTGACGGATTATTCGAAACGCTTCATAATCTTGCCTCTTCGCTGACAAACAAAACGCTTTGTCGGCAACGCAGTCAAAAGCACCGAACAAGTTCTTTAAAAATTAACAGTCGATAAGTGTGGACGTTTGATGGCAGTGCACACGCCGCTTCGGTGGCGTGACACTTAACTTATCAAATGTTCACAAGAA
>NZ_LMNW01000021.1 GCF_001423125.1 Duganella sp. Leaf126 | reverse complement strand
AGCGCCGGCACAGCTTCAGCAATGACTTGTCGCCAGTCGAATATGAAAAGCAGTATTTCCAGCGGCTTGCGAGTGTCTAGAAAACTTGTGGCGATTCACGGGTCGCTGCGGGCAAGTATGCTCCATGGTCGACGGCTAATAAAGGTCGATGCCCTCGTAGACTGGGCCTTACCCCACAACTGCACTGTAACCCAGCTAGGTACCAGCGGTCGTGAATCGTATGTCGATTCGTACTTGACAAAGATATTAATGAAAGCGGCACCGCTGAAACCAACTGGGAAGGCATCGGGTACGACCAAAGATGTAGATGAGTGGATAGCTAAGTCAGTCGCAATTGCGAATTCAATCGCACTGCAGAAATGGGAACGCGGCGAGCGCCAAATTACAGCACGTAACATTTGCGACGCTGTAGCGATTGAGCTCGCCAAGGGGGAGCCGGATTACCCTCAGCAGTATCATGGAAACCAAGGCCCGCGTGCGGCCGGTGCAATTCGTAATGTGGCACTGAAAGGGTGGAAATTCACCTTCCCGAGTGGCACAAGTGGAATAAGTGGAATAGATGATAATTAGCCTTAAAAAATTCCACGGGGAAAACGCTGAAACACAGCGCCAGAGCGGTTTTCAGGCCATTTAAGAACGCTGCTGGCTTGCGGGATTTATTCCATTTGTGCCAGAAAAATAGAGCCTCCTCAACGCAGATAAAGGCTCTAAAATGCAAACCAATCCAATCCAACGACTTCAGCGCGCCGTTAAGGTCGCAACTGTCGCTAAGCAGGCACAAAATTTCCCGCCCCTCGACCAAGAGAACCGCTCTCATGTAGAAACGTCGTGCGCTGCCTTCCACCTCACCCGCAAAGCCCAAACTTTGCGTGCCTGGGCTTGCTTCGAAAATGGGCCGCTGCGCCCTGTTCGCATCTTGGGCCGCCTTGCTTGGTCTGTGGCTGACATTCGAAGCCTGTTGAACGGGGGCGAATAATGGGCAAGTGCCAATCCCCATTGTTTGCGGAATTGACTCTCGGCGCTGACAACCAGGATTTGACAAAACAACCCACCCGCAAATTCACTGGTACAGACAATCCGCGACACCTGCGAGTGATTCACGCGCTGATGACTCGCCCAAGGAAGCGCGAGGAGATTGACAGCGTTGCGGGCGCGTCAAACGGCCCTGAGTTGATAGCAGAACTGCGCCGCCGTGGACTGCGCGCCAACTGCGAGAAAATTCCTGGCATCGACCGCGACGGGTACCCCATCAAGTTTGGCATCTACGAGTTTGACCATGCTGACCGCCGTGCCGTTAGTGCCTGGTTGCGCAAGCGTAATGCTAAGGCCAAGTTGTGAGAAGCGCACTGTTCCGATTTGTGCGCACCGTGGTTGCCGTGCTCGTTGACACCCTGATATTGACGGCACTGTTTTCTTTGACAGCCTAGGGGGAAGGTATGACAAACGTCCAATTTCTGCGAATCAAGAAACTAACCGGCAAGGCCATCATTGAGGTGGCCGCACGGCACAATCATCGCGAAATACTGGCCGAACTGGGGGCCGCGTCAGGTGGGCACATCGAGCCAGCACGAGTCAGGCTCAATCGCGTATTGCGTGGGCATGGCACAGCGGCAGGCGTGGCAAGCCACGCTAGGGCGCTTATGGACGCAGCTGGCATCAAGTCGACGCGCAAGGATGCCGTGCGGGGGCTGGAGCTCATTTTTAGCTTACCGTCCGATTCGTCCATTGACCATGACCTCTTTTTCAATGAGTCCGTTCAGTGGGCGGGCGAATACTTCGCCGTGCCTATTATCAGCGCTATCGTTCACAACGACGAAGCCGCGCCACATTGCCACGTCTTGTTGCTGCCACTGGTTAATGGTCGAATGGTGGGCAGTGACTTGATGGGCGGACGCGCTAAGCTTTTAGCCATGCAAGCCGACTATCACGTGCGGGTAGGTCAACGACACGGGTTTACCCGGCAGGCGGCACAGAAGCGCGTCAGTGCCGCAGCTCGAAAGCAGGCATTAGACCGAGCGTTCAAAATGCTGCACGCGAATAGCGGACTTTCTGAGGCTGTGCTGTTGGCACTACTTGCTCCGCACGCCAATGACCCGGCACCATTGCTGTTGGCGCTGGGCTTAGCAATGGCGGCACCGACGGCGGTCAAAAGCGACTTTGTAAAAATGATGACAAAGCCATGCAAGCCAGAGAAGTCTATAGGGTTCAGAAAATCGTAAGCGTCGCCCCGGCGCCGTCTGGACGGCCTGACCACCGTCATTCATGATCGAATTTTGGCACAACATTTGTGCCCACAAATTCTGATTATGGAC
>NZ_LMNW01000020.1 GCF_001423125.1 Duganella sp. Leaf126 | reverse complement strand
GCGCCGGCACAGCTTCAGCAATGACTTGTCGCCAGTCGAATATGAAAAGCAGTATTTCCAGCGGCTTGCGAGTGTCTAGAAAACTTGTGGCGATTCAACTGATCGTTGGCGATGCGTTTCAAACGCAGGCCTTTGCATATGAGCGCATATCAGATGTGCTCGTGAACTAGGCGGCAACGATTGCCGGTTATAGCAGAAATCTCGACCATCATCCGGTCGGCGATCGGCCAATTCCAGAACCCGAACGCCAGATTGCCGAAGCCCCATGGATGATCGAACTCCCACTCCACGATGCTTCGGCTTGCGCCGCAGTCTGGACACTTCATGCAGTAATTTCCGTTGTCTTCAAACCAGGCGCCTACCGCGTCACTCCAAGGGAGGTCGTCGGGATTGCGCCTCACGCTGCAATCAGGGCAGCGGATGCTGTCAATGCCGTTGTCGCCCGTGTGAAAAACTTGCCGCTGCGTCGTGACCTCTAGGCCACACATTAAGACTGGCGAAGTGTGAAGATAAGCATCCCATGCAGCCGCCGATGGGCCTCTGCTCAACAGGTTTTCCGCCCCGGGAGCTTGGCATGGAGTTGCCGATACAACGCCTTGCGCGATGAGCCATATCTTCACTCGTTCAGCTAGATTTGGGGCATCCTCAAGTGAAGCGTCCAGGTCCACTATCCAAGTTACGTTATCGCTCATCGTCTGCTCTCAAAGGTCGGTATAGCGAGGTAGCAAATCTTGATCTACCAACCGAATCTCAATCGCGTGGGCAATCTTAACGTGCTCCGGATTCTCATCAGAGAACGGCGCGTCGGTGACGCTGACGATGATGGTACCGACCTGCTTGTCTTTACCTTTATCATCTTTGCCTATCACCGGGACAAGCGCACGGGCCTCCGGTACCTGTTGGATGGTCAATAGCCGTGGAAGATAGAGCATCCAGCCAACGCCTGGACGATCCGGAAAAACTGCATCATATTGCCCCGGACTAATGGAACAGTAGAGAGGCTTGTAAAGCTGCGCCGCCTCCACAAGCAGCTTTATTCCGTTGGTTGAGTTTTCCAGTCTAAATCCATCCGGTTCGGAGTCTACTCCCAGAGTCACGCTGGACGACCGCCCATCCTGTCTGTCGAAAAGGCAAGCAATCGAGGCTCCCTTCGTGTGATCTTCTTCTCCATTCCATAGTGAAAAGCTCTGCACCGCTGTGGTTCCTTTGTTGTTCTCACGTATAACTGCGAGCGCAGCCGTGGTAGGCCCGTTGTCATCAAATGCTTGGTAAAGGTAGGAGGAATCTTTCTCGCCGGTTGCAATCAACCACTGGGCAGGGCGCAGTAGCGGATCGAGCGAAGCGGTCCCTCTGAGCAACTCAAAAAGGCAGTCCATCTGGAATTCGATGGATGAGCTTCCGGCGACGTCTCCACGAAATCGAACTTCCAGGTCGTGGCTAATGTAGGGTCTTTTCTTCATGGTCTGTATAGCACTTCGATTTCAGGGGTTGCTCGCGATAAAACTTTCGACATGTAGCGATATGAGGTCGGCTCCATGAAATACCATTGCAGTTGTACTGGTGGTTTCGGAACGGCAGCGATGTTCTGAGACACCGCCTCCGCAGTCATTTTCTCAAAAATATTGCCTTGGAATCGATAGTTGAATCTGCCCCACTCGTCAAAGAACTGGTCATAGCGCGCCTTGGCCTCTTTGAGCAAACACTGTGCGGAATTGAAACCGTCGAATTTCACGCCCCCGAAATTCCATTCAATTAGGAAACCAGCCGGCGCGGGAGGCATCTGAGCTATACGCATCTGGTAAGTGATGGAATCATCCGACCAGCCGGCAGTATTGCGCAAGTAGGTTGCCCCTTTGTCCGGTGCACAGTCTTTGCATTTTTCCTTGGTTTTGGTCTGTGCGTCCGTGCGTGCGATCGGTGTGGACTTGGCTTCATCGGCCTCTTTCTGACGCTTGCGCGCAGCCTCGCCTGCAACGCCTGCTACCGCGCCGATACCCAGCGCCACAAGCACGCGCGCCGCCACCGCTTCGATCACAGGAATTGCTAGAGCTGCCATCAGTATATCCCTTCGAGCTTCTTGTTAATCACCACCAGCATGTCATCGAATCGTTGTTCCGGCGTGGCGCCGGGCTTACGGAGGTAAGCGTTAACCAGCGGGTCGTCGTGTATGCCCGGCGCGTCCGCCGCCAGATACAGGAGGCGCACGATCTGGGGCGTTGACGTAAAACCAATGCTAACAGCGTAATCATAGGCGGCCTGCATACTCTCTTGCACCGCGTCGCGGCCAAGTTGGTCCAATATGTCGGGACGGTTGGTCAGAAACTGATCGCACACGGCGACCACGAATTGATGCGTGTCGCGCATCTGGAGTTCTTCCCACTGGGCCTGACTAAGCTTGAGCATGCTGCCTTCCTATCCACACCCGCCGCCCCTTGTGCAACAGATGCCATTCGTGAATGTGGCCGAAGAACGTTTCCCGTTGCGACGGTTCTAGCAGCTCGGCCAAGTTAACCAGCACCCGCGGGTCCCAGAAGCGCAGCAGCGCGGTTCGCCCGTCCGGCAGTTCTGTGTTGAGATTCAGTTGCAGCAGTTGCGCCAAGCCTTCCATTGTTTGCGGGGCAATCAACCATGTGACTGCGGGGGCGGCATGTTCTATTGCCGCCAGCGCCACAACAAGCGCTTCGCCGACTTGTTCTGCATCGATCAGCCACGGTCCGGCATGGGCCAGCGCCGCGTCCGGCGTGTTGGCGAACAGGGAGTAGAACCCCTCCCTAGCGGTGCAAGGTTCACCGAGTCGTTCCCGATACTGCACGCCATCGACCAGCGCGTACAAGCGTAGCGCGTCAGTGCTCTGATGTAACTGCGCGAGCCGCGTTACCACGTCGGGTGGCGCGCTCAATCGCGCACCACAGTCGCGCTGCCGGCGGCAGCCGCCTTAAGTAGGCAGTCTAGACAAACACCCGATGTTGTACTCGACGCGATTTGTGATGCCGCCGCGAGTGCCTCGGCCTTATCCCCGGCAGCCGGGTCGCCCATCGACGATTCGTCGGACCAAATCGTGGTGATTTGCCCGGAGATCAATTTGGCTCGTAAGCGTCTTTCTAGTACCGTCTGGACTGTCTGAGCACCGTCATTCATGATCGAATTTTGGCACAGCATTTGTGCCCACAAATTCAGATTATGGACACAAA
>NZ_LMNW01000019.1 GCF_001423125.1 Duganella sp. Leaf126 | reverse complement strand
GCCGCCGTGATCGCCAACGCCGGCGTCAACGGCACCACCGGCCTGGCCGCCGGCCACGACCTGAATCTCAAGACGGTCGACATTGCATCGAGCCATGACGTGGTGCGCAATGCCGACAACTACAGCAAGCAGAGCACGGCCAGCGAGGTGGGGAGCCAGATTAACGGGGCGGGGGATGTGTCGTTGAGGGCGGTGAATGACATCGCGCTCAGGGCCGCCAGCATCGATGCGAAGGAAACGCTGGCGCTATCGGCAGGCAATGACATTACGCTTGCCACGGGCGTGGAACAGAAACGCACCGAAGAAGCAAGCAAGGTCAAGAAAAAGCGTACGTTCTCCAGCAAGACTACTACCAAGCTCGACATCGTCGATACCAGCAACGCCATTGGCAATAGTCTGGGCGCCGATGCCATCGCCATGTCCGCCGGGCATGATCTAAGCATCATCGGCTCCAATGTCCTCGCTGATAAGGCGGTCAGCCTGGCGGCCGGCAACGACTTGACCATCGCCGCGGCCGTCAATACCAGCAAGGAACTGCATCGCACCGAGGTCAAGCAGAGCGGCTTCCTGAGCGGCGGCGGCTTCGGCATCAGCTACGGCACACGCACGACCGCCGTGGACCAGGAACGCGATGCGCAAACCCAGAGCGGACTGGCCCGCAGTTCGGTGGGTGCGCTGGGAGGCGATTTGTCCTTGAGCGCCAATAATGCTTTAAAGATTGGCGGTAGCGATTTGATGGCAAGTGCCGATCTCAACCTGACCGGAAAGAGTGTGCTGATCGATCCGGGCCAGGACGACGTCAAGGGCAAGTACGAGATGCGCATGACGCAGGATGGCTTTACCGCCTCGTTGGGAGGGAGCGTGATCAGCGCCATTCAGACCATGCAATCGATGAGTACGGCAGCCAGTCAAGCCAAAGACGGCCGCGTGACGGCGATGGCGGCAGCTACTGCGGCCATCGCAGCCAAGAACGCTTACAAAGATGTGGCAGGCAAAGATGCCAGTCCCAGCATTAACATCAGCCTGACCTACGGCCACTCGGAGAGCAAGCAAGTCCAGACCACGGAAAATCTGACCCATAGCGGTAGCGTCTTAACCGGCAATAACATCAACATCGCCGCCATCGGTGCTGGGAAAGCCAGCAATATCGACATTATTGGCAGTGAGCTCAACGCAGCGAACACTGTCCGTCTGCAAGCCGACAACAATATCAACTTGCTGGCGGCGCAGGACACGGAGAGCCAGCACAGCACGAGCTCGAGCATGAGCGCCTCGGCCGGTGTGGCCGCGACCGTGAGCACGAGCGGCACATCGTTTGGTATCACCGCCAGCGTGAGTGCCAGTAAAGGGCACGAAGACGGCAGCGGTACCACCCAGCTCAACACCCACATCAAGGCGGGCGACAAGCTCGAGATCACCAGTGGCGGCGATACGACCATCAAAGGCGCCGTCGCCAATGCCAATCAGGTGATCGCGGCAGTCAATGGCAATTTGAACCTGGAGAGCTTGCAGGACCTGGCCAAATTCGACAGCAAGAGCCAGAGCATCTCGGTCAGCGGGACCGTGGGCTTCGGTGCGAGCGTGAGCGGCAGCTACAGCCAGAGCAAAATCCACAACGATTACGCCAGCGTGCAGGAACAAAGCGGCATCCGGGCCGGTGATGGCGGCTTCCAGCTCAAGGTGGGCGGTAACACCGACCTCAAAGGCGCGGTAATCAGCAGCACGGAAGCCGGCAAGTCCGACAGCAGCCTGAGCACCGCCACCCTGACCGCCAGCGACATCGCCAACCACGCGATCTCCAAGGGCAGCAGCGTGGGTGTATCGGGCGGGTTCTCGGTAGCGGGGACCGGCACTCAGGACAAGAGCCAGACCAATGTGGGTGGTAAAGGAGGCGCCACCGGCGGCACGCCGGCAATCGCAGCAGTCAGCGACAACGACAGCAGCACTACGCGCAGCGGCATCAGCGGCGGTACCGTAGTCATCAACGATGACGCCGCACAGAGCGCTCTGGCCGGCAAAGGCGCGCAAGACAGCATCGCGGGACTGAACCGCAATGTGACAACCGGCGTCGATAGCAGCGGCAAGATCGCCAACAATCTTGACAAGGCGGCGATGCAGGCGACGATGGAGGTGACGAAAGCATATGCTGCGGCAGCGGCAAAGGAGGTAGGCGACTTTGCTGAAAGCCGACTTAAAGAAAGTCGTGATCTCGCTGCGCAGGCATTAGAGGAGCCGGATCCAGTAAAGAAAGCCGCTTTGGAGGAAAAAAGCAAGGAGTTGGAGGAAACATGGAGTGATGGTAGCGCCACGAAGCTTGCGCTCCATTCGGCGATCGGTGGTCTTGCAGGCGGTGCCGGCGGCGCACTCGGTGCTGGTGCCAGTGCGCTGACAGCCAAGCAGATATCCGAGGAGATAGATAAACTCGATGTGCCTGATGAGGTCAAAAACATACTGACAACCGCAGCAAGTGCTTCACTTGGCGCTTTAGTCGGTGGCGCGGAAGGGGCAACCGGTGCCGCAAACGAAACCGCTAACAATCTTTTGCTGCATAAGGATAGAAAGAAAAAATTAGGACTTGATAAGTATGACAGCGTCATGCTTTCGCCGGAGGAGTTGGCCAACAGTAAAAACGATTCAGATGTCTTTAAACAGTATGCTGCTGCGAGAGGTTGTGGATATTATGACGCGTCGTGTTATCAGCAGTTTCAGGCATTCGTAAAGTCAGTTCCGGCAGGGGAGTATGCATTAGTTTTGAGTGAGGCTGACGATGTCGCAACTCGTCGTAAGGTTATCTTGGCTTACATGGGTGACGAAGCGGAGAGTAAATACAAGAACGATAAAAATTATCGCTCTACGGTTGATAGCATATCTGAAAAAGGCGGTGCTTATTATCTCGGGAGTATGTCCGATATGCTCAGCTCTGCCGTGGATCACATGGGGCAGCCGCTTTACAGTAGTTCAAAATATGACTCGTTTGGAAAGTTAAAAGAGATTGTTACCAATAATAATTCTGGTGTAATCGATAAAGCAAAGGATGTTTTGGGCTGGGCTACATATACTGTGCCCGATGCTACTAAAAAAAATGCATCGCAAGAAAATACATTTGCATCTACGCTAGCTAATATGGCCAATAACCCGTTTTCGGGAGTTGTCGGTGGAATTTTAGCTTATAATGGCGCGAGCCAAACGGATCTTTACTACGCCACATCAGTTACCGCTTCAGTCACTGATGCATTAGGGGCGTTCGGAGGTTTCGGACAGTCCAAATCAATTCGTCCCGTCACGAATTCAAAAGACTTTAAATATTCGCTTCTTCTGGAGAATAATTTCACTACCGGAAATAAGCAGGAAAGTAATTCAATACTAAAAATTGGGATGGATAATCAACCTGGAAGAGTAGTTCGTAATGCAATGAGCGATTATGAGTTTTCACAAGCTCAAGAAATTGTGAGCTTCAAAGGTGGGGTTTTCGATGGGGCGCCGACCTCAAAATTTCCCGGTATCGATGGATGGTTAGATGGAGTACCAGCTCAATTGAAGATTGTAGAGGGGAAAAGCATTTTAGCAGTTCAACGTAATATAGTAGGTGGAGCAAAAGATATGAAAAAAGAGGGTTATGTGGGTGATTTATATGTTGATATTACGAAGACGGACGTTGGTATGGATCAGTTAATTCGATTTGCCAAACCAGAGTCGCCAATAAGTAATATTTTAAATGAGGGGACGGTGAATAATGTGTATGTTAAGAGTAAAAGTGGGTGGTTGAATATTACAAAGGGTACTATTACAGTTCCGACTAAGGAGTAATGATGGCAAATAGTATGTTTGTTCCGCTGGAGAAAATTCCGCTAGACTTAGAAGAAGTAAAATTTCTTATAAATTCAGCATTTTCAGAGTTCGAAATGCTCCTTCCGAATGTTTGGATGCATTATAGTAAAGGGGATTTGAATTTGTTGCAAGATGGGTTTGTCATGGTTGAAGGCGAAAGAGAGAGTGATAACTGTTGGGTATCTATAAATGAGTGCGATTCTGAGCTATGCGGGGATGATAAATTTAAAGTACTAGCAGATATAAAAACCAGAGGGAACTGGGTCTTCGCCGGAATAGTTGCTTATGCTTTTTGTAAGATGGCAGAAAGTACGGTTTTCAATGATTCCAGAGAACTTGACGGGCAGGAGTCCTACTCAGCAGAGTCCCTCAGAAATTTAATTATGAGCTTAATCCCTTGGAATTGATGGGGTTGAGTAAAATGCATTAGTGCCACTTATGGGGAATCTTGGCGCGTTATGCAGGAATTCCGCAGAGTCTTGAAATGCTTGGGGTAAGCCTTATTAAATTAAGGGGACCTCGAATAACTGGCTTTCATGACGCGAGTAGGAAAAAGTACCTGCCAGTCGACGTTGCGGATAAAAAAAGTGAATCGCGCGGCAGAACGG
>NZ_LMNW01000018.1 GCF_001423125.1 Duganella sp. Leaf126 | reverse complement strand
CCGCGAAGAAGAAAGAGTATGAAGCGTTTCGCTTGTTTCGTCAACCTTCTTTTTTACTCGCTCCACTTAACATTTGCATGGGCTGTGTTGCGAGGGGGCGAATTATAGCCAAGCCGCAACCGGCTTGGCAAGGGACTTTTTTGAGGGCGAAAAATTAAGCGCTTACTGGCCCTCGTGGCGCCGGCGACAGCCGCGCCAATTCCTGGTCCGTGAACAGGCGCGACCGGGTAAGAAAGCGTCGCCCGGTACCATTATCGAGCGAGAACATGCCACCATTGCCCTGAACCACATCGATGATCAGCTGCGTATGCGCCCAGTACGCGAACTGTTCACCGCCCATGTAGAACGGCACGCCATCAAGCTCACCCAGGTAGACGTCGGTGTCGGAGACGGCAAAGTCACCAGCCGCGTAACACATCGGTGCGCTGCCGTCGCAGCAACCGCCCGACTGGAAGAACATCAGCGGGCCGTGCCGCGCACGCAGCGTTGCCAGCATCTCCAGTGCGGCCGGCGTGGCCGTTACCCGTTCGATGGGGTGGCTCATTGCACCTCCCTAGAAGAAGCCCAGCGCATTGGGGCTGTACGATACCAGCAGGTTCTTGGTCTGCTGGTAGTGGTCGAGCATCATTTTGTGGTTTTCGCGGCCTATGCCCGACTGCTTGTAGCCACCGAACGCGGCGTGAGCGGGGTACAGGTGGTAGCAATTGGTCCACACGCGCCCCGCCTGGATGGCGCGACCGACACGGAATGCGCGCGAACCGTCGCGTGTCCACAGACCCGCGCCCAGGCCATACAAGGTGTCGTTGGCGATACGCAGCGCGTCTTCCTCGTCCTTGAAGGTCGTGACCGACACCACCGGGCCGAAAATCTCTTCCTGGAAGATGCGCATGCTGTTCTCGCCCTTGAACACCGTGGGGCGCACGTAATAGCCCTCTTTCAGATCGCCATCCTGGACATGGCGCTCGCCGCCGGCCAATACCTCGGCGCCCTCCTGCTTGCCGATGTCGATGTACGACAGGATTTTTTCAAGTTGCTCCTGCGAGGCCTGGGCGCCGAGCATGGTACCGGCATCGAGCGGGTTGCCCTGCTTGATGGCAGCGACGCGCGCCAGTGCGCGTTCGATGAATTTCTCGTAAATCGATTCCTGGATCAGCACGCGCGACGGGCAGGTACATACCTCGCCCTGGTTCAGCGCAAACATGGCAAAGCCTTCCAGGCATTTATCGAAGAAGGCGTCGTCGGCGTCCATGACGTCGGCGAAGAAGATGTTGGGGGACTTGCCGCCCAGCTCCAATGTGACGGGGATCAGGTTCTGGGCCGCGTACTGCATGATCAGGCGCCCGGTGCCGGTCTCGCCGGTGAAGGCGATCTTGGCGATGCGCTTGTTCGATGCCAGCGGCTTGCCCGCTTCCAGGCCATAGCCGTTGACGATATTGAGCACACCGGGCGGCAGCAGGTCGCCGATCAGCTCCACCAGCACCATGATCGAGGCCGGCGTTTGCTCCGCAGGTTTCAACACCACGCAGTTGCCGGCAGCCAGCGCGGGCGCCAGCTTCCACACCGCCATCAGGATGGGAAAGTTCCACGGGATGATCTGGCCGACCACGCCCAGCGGTTCGTGGAAGTGGTAGGCATAGGTGTCGGCATCGATCTGCGCCACCGAGCCTTCCTGGGCGCGGATGCAACCAGCAAAGTAGCGGAAGTGGTCGACCGCCAACGGCAGGTCGGCATTGGTGGTTTCGCGGATCGGCTTGCCGTTGTCGATAGTCTCGGCAGTGGCCAGCAGCGCAAGGTTGGCTTCCATGCGGTCGGCAATCTTGTTGAGGATGTTGGCGCGCTCGGCCTGCGAAGTTTTGCCCCAGGCTGCCTTGGCGGCATGGGCGGCATCGAGGGCCAGTTCCACATCCTCCGCCGTGGAGCGCGCCACTTCGCAAAACACCTGCCCGGTGATCGGCGTGACATTTCCAAAGTATTCGCCCTTGACCGGCGCCACGAACTTGCCGCCGATGTAGTTGTCGTAGCGCTGTTTGAAGGGGTTTTCTACGCCCAGTGTGCGGATGTCTGCCAGATTCATGTCGTCCTCTTTCTCGTTGGTGTCATCGAAAATGCGGAAACTACGGTCCTCTCCTGATCGTCCAGACGGTCAGAGATCTACCCTGCCACAACTGGGCCATGCATGGCGCACGCTGGGCGGCCACCGTCACACCATACGCGCAGTGTCAGCACAATGGCAACAGCTCCCTTATGATGTCCGCACCATCCTGACACGGAGTCTTTATGCAGCAGTACCCTGTTCGCCGTAACGCGATGACCGCACTGATGGCCCTCGGCAGCATCGCGACGGTGACCGCAGCCAGGGGCGAAGACGCGACACCCTTGCCGCTTGCCGACGTGGTCGTGGTCAGCGCCACCCGCATCGGCCACACCGTGTTCGACATGCCGGCCGCGATCGACGTCGTCGATGCGTCCCGCATCCAGCAAAGCCAGCCGCGCGTCAATGCCTCCGAAGCGCTGGCGGCAGTCCCGGGCCTGGTGGCGCAGAACCGCCAGAACTATGCACAGGATCTGCAGATTTCCTCGCGCGGCTTCGGCGCCCGCTCCACCTTCGGCGTGCGTGGTGTGCGCCTGATCGCCGACGGCATCCCGGCCAGCATGCCCGATGGACAGGGCCAGGCTGCCACCTTCAACCTCGACATGGCCGAACGCATCGAAGTACTGCGCGGCCCCTTCTCCGCCATTTACGGCAACCACTCGGGCGGCGTGATCCAGCTGTTCACGCGCGATGGCGATGGCGCGCCCACCATCGAAGCCGGTGTCAGCGCCGGCAGCTATGGCAGCCGCAAGACCGACATCAACGCGCAGGGCAAGCAGGACGATATCGGCTATGTGCTCGACGCCTCGCGCTTCCAGACCGACGGCTACCGCGCCCACAGCGCCGCCACGCGCGACCAGGCATTCGCCAAGCTCACACTGACGCCGATGCAGGACGCCAAGCTGACCATCGTCGCCAACGGCCTGCGCCAGAAAGACACGCAGGATCCGCTCGGGGTGTCGTGGGCCACTTACCAGCGCGATCCGCGCGCGGGCGAAATCGACGCCTCCGATACCCAAACCCCGAAGCGCACGCTGGCGGACCGCTACGACACCCGCAAGAGCATCGACCACCAGCAGATCGGCGCCCAATGGACGCAGCAATTCGGCGACGACCGCTTGCGCGTGATGCTCTACGGCGGTAACCGCCAGGTGGTCCAGTACCAGTCGTTCTCGCGCGCGTTCCAGGCCCCAGGCTCCCATTCGGGCGGCGTGATCGATTTCGACCGCGATTTCTACGGCGCCGATATCAACTGGACCCACGTCAGCGCGCTGGCCGGGGGCAAACTGAGCACCACGTTCGGGCTCGAATACGGCCGCTCGGACGATGACCGCAAAGGCTATGAAAACTTCATCGGCAACCAGCTCGGTGTCCAGGGTGCGCTGCGCCGCGACGAGCAGGATGTCGTGTCCAGTGTCGATCCCTACCTGCAGGCAGAATGGCAGGCCGGCGCCTGGATGCTCAGCGCTGGCGTTCGCCGCAGCACGGTCAAGGTGGCCGTCGACGACCGTTTTCTCAGCAACGGCAACGACAGCGGCGATCTGACCTTCAGCCATACCACGCCGGTATTCGGGGTGTTGTACCGCATCGCGCCGACGGTCAACGTGTACGCCAGCGCCGCGCGCGGTTTCGAAACGCCCACGCTCAACGAATTGTTTTATTCGGCCACCGGCGGCTTCAATTTCAACCTGCGCCCCGCTGAGAGCACGCATGTGGAAACCGGCGTCAAAGCCAAGCTCGATGAGCGCACCAGTTTGAGTGCCGCCCTATTCCAGGTACGTACCAGCGACGAGGTGGTGGTCGCCAGCAGCAGCGGCGGCCGTACCAGTTACCGCAACGCCAGCAAGACGCTGCGTCGGGGACTGGAAGTCTCGCTCGAGTCGAGCTGGCGCCATGGCCTGAGCACGCGCGTGGCACTGACCGCGCTGCGCGCCATCTACGACCAGGGCTTCGGCGCCGTGCCGGAAGGCAGCCGTCTGCCTGGCGTACCCAAGGCCAACGTCTATGGGGAGCTGGCGTGGAAAAACAGCACCGGCAGCTTCGGCGCTGCGCTGGAAGGCATTGCCACCAGCAAGATTTACGCAGACGACGCCAACGGTGATCAGGCGGCTCCCGGCTATGCCATCGTCAACGCCAGCGTGAATGCGCGGCAACAGTGGAATGGCTGGCGCTTCCGGCAGTTTGCTCGCTTGAACAACCTGTTAGACAAAAACTATGTCGGCTCGGTCATCGTCGGCGACACCAACAAGCGCTATTACGAAGCTGCGCCGCAGCGCAACTGGCTGCTGGGCATGAGCGCCAATTACCAGTTCTAGCAAGCTAATTTAGCTAGCAGTTTCATGCCGCACCGGGGCAGTTCTGGCATTGGCGCTCAGGCTTGCGCCGTGCGTCAGGAGAAGGCCGTAAAAAGAAGCCGGAATGAAAAAAGCCCCACCAGCGTTGCGCGCTCGGTGGGGCTTTTAGTATAACTAGCYTGACGATAACCTACTTTCACACTGGTTGCAGCACTATCATCGGCGCAAAGTCGTTTCACGGTCCTGTTCGGGATGGGAAGGGGTGGGACCGACTTGCT
>NZ_LMNW01000017.1 GCF_001423125.1 Duganella sp. Leaf126 | reverse complement strand
GCCGCCGTGATCGCCAACGCCGGCGTCAACGGCACCACCGGCCTGGCCGCCGGCCACGACCTGAATCTCAAGACGGTCGACATTGCATCGAGCCATGATGTGGTGCGCAATGCCGACAACTACAGCAAGCAGAGCATGGCGAGCGAGGTGGGGAGCCAGATTACCGGGGCGGGGGATGTGTCGTTGAGGGCGGGGAATGATCTGGTCGCCAAGGCCGCCAAGGTGGAGGCTGAGGGCAAGCTGGAACTGTTTGCCGGAAACGATATCAGTGTCCTCAATGGCGTGGAGACGGAGCGTACCGACACTGCCAGCAAGGTCAAGAAAAAGGGTACATTCTCCAGCAAGACCACGGTCACGCGCGATACGGTGGAAACCAGTTCCGCCCTGGGTTCGTCGCTCAGTGGTGCAGCGGTCACTATCGCTGCCGGCCATGATCTGACCGTGGCGGCATCGTCGGTGCAGGCGCAGGACGCCCTGAACCTGCTGGCCAAAAACGATGTCTCGATCGGTGCTGTCGGATTGGCGAGTGCCGAGAGCCACACCAGGGATGTCAGGAAGAGCGGCAGCTTTGGCTTGAGCAAGACCAGCATCGCGCAGGCGGACGCCACTACTGCCACCAACGTCTTCGTCAGCTCCGTTGCTGGCGGCGCAGTGACAGTGCAGGCCGGTCAGGACATCGGCATCGCGGGCAGCCACCTGACTGCCGAGAATGCGCTGAGCCTTGATGCCGGTCGCGATTTGCTGATCGGCAGTGTAGGCCAGTCAGGATCCGAACAGCACAGCTACGAGAAAAAGAAAAGCGGCTTTTCGTTCAATGTCACCAGCGGAAATCTCGGTTACAGCAAGCTACAGGATCAGACCGCCGGAAAAGACCAGACCCTGACGCAGATCGGCAGCGAGCTGAGCGCTGGCAGCCTCGTCGCCGTCAGTGGACGGGACGCCGCCATCAGCGGCAGCAAAATTGTCGCTGACAATGACCTCGTCATTGCAGCCGGTCGCGATTTGACGATCACCAGTGCGCAAAACACCAGCGATGGCGCATCGTCGAGCAGCAGCACCAAGTCTGGCTCGATCGGCACCCGCTTCCAGCCAGCAATCGGCACCGTGAAGACCACCCAGGACAGCAAGTTCGACAGTGTGAGTCAGGTCGGCAGCCAGGTTGCCAGCCTGGGCGGGGATGTCAAGTTGAAGGCGGGGAAGAACTATACGCAGACGTCCAGTGATGTGCTGGCGCCTGAGGGCGACATTAGTATTCTTGCAAACAAAGTACTGATTAACGCCGCCACCAATATCAATAACAGTACCGACCATACGACATATGCCAAGACGGCAATTGGCGGCACGGTCACCGCCCCGGCTGTCGAAGCCATCAAGAGTGCGGCTGGTATGGTCAAGGCTGCCGGCAATACCAGTGATTCGCGCATGCAGGCATTGGCGGCGTTGAACGCTGCCGGATCTCTCAGCAGTATGCCAACGTCGCTGGCTGCCGTTCAGAATGCGGGCGTTCACGTCAGCCTCAGCTTGGGTAACTCCAAGAGCGAGAGCAATACTGTGCAGGCCAGCCAGACGGCGATCGGATCCAGCGTTTCTGCTGGCGGTAACGTCAACGTTACGGCTAGTGGTGCAGGCAAAGAAAGCGACGTGATTATCGCGGGGGGTGAGCTCCAGGCAGGCAAGGAAGTCACGCTGGCAGCGGACCATGACGTCAACTTGCTGGCCTCGACCAGCACAGCCAGCCAGCACAGCACGAATAAGTCCAGTGGCTCAAGTGTCGGTATCGGGTTCGGCATAGGCGGCACGTCGAATGGCTTCACGATTGATCTTGCAGCCAGCCAAGCTCGTGGCAAAGGAGATGGCGACGATCGCAGGTACACGAATACCCATGTCAATGCAGGAGAAAAGGTGACTGTGGTGAGCGGTAATGACACCACGTTGAAGGGAGCAGTGGTCACAGCAGTGCAGGTTGTCGCCGACATCAAGGGCAATTTGAACATAGAAAGTCTTCAAGACAGCAGCAAATTCGACAGCAAACAATCCAGCTCAGGAGTCAACGCCAGTATTTGCGTACCGCCGTTCTGTTATGGCGCCAGCACGGTTGGTACCAGCGTCAGCAAATCGAAGGTCAGTGGCGATTTTCTGTCGGTTCTCGAACAGAGCGGTATCAAGACCGGTGATGGCGGCTTTCAGGTCATGGTGGGCGGTAACACTGCGCTAGTTGGCGGCTTGCTGAGCAGCAGCCAGCAAGCTGTGGATGCAGGCCGTAACGTAGTGACGACGGGCAGCCTGACGGCGAGCGATTTGCAGAACAGAGACAGCTTCAGTGCCAGCGGCTATGCATTCTCGGGATCAGTGTCTGGCAGCGGCGCCAAAGAGTCGGATATTCCCGACGAAACTAAAAGAAATCTCTCGGAAGAACAATTAAAAGCGGCGACTGCGGACGGGAAGCCTGGCGCCAGCGCAGGCTTCGGTTCGGTTAGCGGTAGTCAGACTAGCACGACAGCCAGCGCGATCAGCGGCGGCTCAGTGTCCATAACCGATGCCAGCAAACAATTGGCGACGGGCAAAGACACCCAGGCAGCACTGGCCTCCATTGACCGCAGCGTGACCACTGAAAGCATGGCAACCACCGATGCACTTACCAAGGGCTGGGACGCAAAGGCGCTGCAGCAAGAGGTTGATGCGCGGGTAGCTATTACGCAGGAATTCAGCAAGCAGGCGCCGAAGGCAATTGCCGACTATTCCGACAAACAGATTGCCGAGATCGATCAGAAACTCTTGTCAGAAACTGATCCACTGAAAAAGGCCGAATTGTTGGACGAGCGAAAGAGCTGGTCCGAAGGCGGGACATATCGCGTCGCATTACACACCGTGAGTGGGGCGTTGACGGGGGGCGTTAGCGGTGCGTTGGGAGCAGGCGGAGTAGCAAGCATGGCGAACCAGATGGAAAAGCTACAGAGTTACGCACGACTGGCATTGGAAGATCGGGGATATAGTCCCGAGAGCGCCACCGTGCTCGCTCAAGGACTGGCGGAGCTTACGTCTATTGGAATAGGTGGAGCGGTTGGCGGCGTAGCAGGTGCAGCGAACTCGGTTGCTGTTGATACAAATAACCGGCAACTGCATCCGAAGGAGATCGCCTGGATTGCTAAGAATGCAACTGCCTTTGCAAAGGAACTTGCAGAAAAACTTGAGCGTCCTGTAACCGCCGCGGAAGCAATGTCCCTGTTGACAACCGCGGGCGAAGCCAACGTCGATAAGCTGGCGATGACAGCAATGGAATTGACTCTCGGTCCAGCCACCATGGAAGAAACTCGAGCGTATTTTGCCGCTAAGCAGTATATTGCGGGGAATGCAAAAGGAATCGAGTTTACTGACGATAGTGGTGTCTCACAGAAGATGTTGGTCGCAAAAACCAGCGATTTCTACAACGGTATGGTCTACCGCCAGTACAACAATGACGCGAACTATCGGGAATTTTTCTGGAAAACCACGGGCGAAAATTTAAAACCGGATAATCCGACCCCTGGTGAACTGCAAATCTATAATGAAAGGGAAACGACAAGACTAATCGCAGCTGCTAAGGGGTTTTCCGTCGGTGCACTAGTTGGGGGAATTGGTGCAGTGGCTGGGAAATGGGCACTTCGCCCTGGAACCTTAACAGCAAGCCCAGCCACAGTCATGGAAGGCCAAACAAACACAACTTTCTCTAGTGGTGCTGTGAGTGAGGGAGGAAAGACGGTAACTCTCTATCGCGTGGATGATGTCGGCTTTGCTCAGCGTATTGCAGCTGACGGCACAGTCCCAGTGGTGACTACAGCTTCGGGAAGTGAGCGTACTTTGTTTGTTAATATCGGGCAGCCGCTTAGAGCGCAAGAATTTGCTTTGGTAAATAGAAAGGGGGACGCCATCGTTACTGCAGTCGAGGTCGATTTTTCCTTCCTTGAAAAGTTACGGGCAACTGCTGTATATGACAAAGGCGACTCGGTTAAAGCTAATCCGACGGCACCGTTGAAGGTGGATATAAACCGGGCTCCGGATCAATTTGGTCTACGAACGGCGGAACAGATTCAGTGGTTGAGGGAGGCGATTAAGCCTAATACTACACGAATCGTTGATCCTAAAACATTGCATTGAAAGGAAATGGATTTGACTAAAGTATTTATTATTCCCTTCCACGTAAAGAGATTGAAACAGTCATCGATTATGCCCAATGATCTTTCAGGCGCATATGTAAGTTGTTACTCGACGGGAAGGGATTATATTGAGGCCACAGAGAAATCATTAAAAAAACTCTCTGGAGACGGACTGTATCCTGAGGAAATCATGCAGCCCATCTATGAGATGGTTTCAGAAAACTGGACCCAACACGTCGGCGAAATGTGGCCCGACCAGGCAGAGTCTATGATTAGTCAGGCTGACTTCGAAGATATTGTACAGGGGGGCGGTGTGGTGTACGGGCCGTTTGGCTCATATGCGTAGCAAATACGGTTGTTCTGCTGGGAGTTTTGCTTTTGCATCGATAAATCGATTTTCTAACACGAGACAATGAATTTCGTGCGCCAGTGGTGTTACATCACTAATTTGGCTAATCCACTGGCTCGTATAGAACTTCACCGCCTCCTTGCTCAACCCCATCTGAATGGCACGGTGCGCTTGCGGACGAAGCAGTAAGTCCCGTTCCGGATCCCATTGGATGCGGACCGGTGCATTCTCTTTGACTCGCTGCCATTCTTCCATTGCCATTGATTCGTCGGGGTGGCTGGGACAGGAGTGAGCAAGCGCCCACTCGAAGCCTTCACGCGAAATATCAATTGCCAAGATACGGGCTTGCCCAGGATCTTTCAGTCCCCATCCAGATCGATACATCATCCATAGAAACGACGGCTTTATCCACGTCATTCGGTCCATTTTGAACGGCGGAGAAGTGAACGTGCCGGTTGTTAACGCAGCTTCGGCGATCTCTTTAGAATAGGCTTGATACACACGAATAGTACTTTCGTCGTAGGTAGCCCTGATCTGTCGATGAGGGATTGCTGATGTTTTTTCGATATGGAATTGCATCATAACTAATATAGTTTGGCGGACGCCAGTAGATCGATAATTTAATTTGTGACCGGGAGCAGGCTAAGTTCCGCACGGTTTGAATGGATAAAATTCAGACAGGATAGACCCAATTGTAGTTGATCGGTGGCTCCGGTGGTGCTTTAGGGGCACGCCTAACTGCTGAAGCGTTACCTAACTTAGGCTACCAGGCAACCACGCGTGCAGCACCTCGGCAAGCCGGCCCCACCACCGGCGCCACCGCCACCAACGTCAACGTCTGGCTCAACACGGTGGGCAACAACGCCGGTCCGGTCGCAGGTGTCAGTGCGAGCCAGGGACAGGCGGCCGGCAGCGTCGGTGCTGTCAGCGGCCCCGGCGCCATCAATGGTTCCGTCGCCAGCGGCACCGCCGTTACCGGTTCGGGCGCAGCTGCCGCGCAGGGCGCCGGCGTTGCCAGCAATGCGGGAGCGCTCGGCGCGACAGCAGCGTCGAGCATCAACGTCAAGGCTGTCAGCACCGCAGCGGCTGTCAGCGGCACCGACCGCGCCGGACAGATTGCGCAGACCGGCAGCAGCAGCGCCGTCGCC
>NZ_LMNW01000016.1 GCF_001423125.1 Duganella sp. Leaf126 | reverse complement strand
CCAGGTTGCCCCGCGCTGCCGTTCGACTTGCATGTGTAAGGCATGCCGCCAGCGTTCAATCTGAGCCAGGATCAAACTCTTCAGTTTAATCTCTGTTKTTTGCCGTTTTACCGGCACCGTCTTTCRACGGGTCGCTCACTCAAAATACTGACAGGCCACTATTTTCATAGCGCCTATTTCATTACTTCTTGTGAACATTTGATAAGTTAAGYRTCACGCCACCGAAGCGGCGTGTGCACTGCCATCAAACGTCCACACTTATCGACTGTTAATTTTTAAAGAACTTTGCTGGTACTTATTAAGTACTGCTTATTNATCACGCCACCGAAGCGGCGTGTGCACTGCCATCAAACGTCCACACTTATCGACTGTTAATTTTTAAAGAACTTTGCTGGTACTTATTAAGTACTGCTTATTGGGTACTGCGTTCGCTGCGATCGTTTTGTCAGCCGCGAAGAAGAAAGAGTATGAAGCGTTTCGCTTGTTTCGTCAACCTTCTTTTTTACTCGCTCCACTTAACATTTGCATGGGCTGTGTTGCGAGGGGGCCCGCGAAGAAGAAAGAGTATGAAGCGTTTCGCTTGTTTCGTCAACCTTCTTTTTTACTCGCTCCACTTAACATTTGCATGGGCTGTGTTGCGAGGGGGAGAATTATAGCCAAGCCGTAACCGGCTTGGCAAGCACTTCCCAAGCAAAAATCTGCCTAATTATGGATCACCACATCGACGCGCTTGTGTACGTCCTCGGCAAACGCCAGAAAAGCCTGCATCTCGACCGGCTGGTTGACATCGAGCGCATACCATTCGGCCGATCCACCTGCCTTGCGGATCTCGTTGACCAAGCCCTGCAAACGATGCGAGCGACGTGCGCCCAGTACAACGTGATGACCCTGCTGCGCCAGCTGGCGCGCTGTGTCCGGTCCGGCGCCCCGACTGGCACCAGCGATCAGGATGACTTTTCGCGGTAACGATGAATTCATGATGCGGCCCTTTCTCTGGCAATGTCACGAGCCTGCATCTTACTGTGGGGTGCCGATGCTGCGAATGCACATGCCTATGCGATTCTTGCCTATTCCTATACATCCAGCACCGGGCCATGGCGACACCGCGCCTTTTGATGGATCATTCCTATATATGAACGCCTGACAGGAGCTGATGTGGACCGCCTGATAACCCTGCACCGACAATTGGCCCGGCACGATGGCTATACCGACACGGCGGTCGCCGCCGTACGCCTCACGCGCGCCACCCAGAGCGTGGCCAAGACGCCGGTCATGTCCGAGCCCTGCATCGCCATCGCACTGCAGGGCCGCAAGCGCGCCTTTTTCGGCACCGACACGTTGCAGTTCGATGCCGACCAGTATCTGGTGGTGGCAATTCCGATGCCTTTTTCCAGCGCAACGGAGGCCACGCCGGAGCAACCATTCCTGGGCCTGACGATACAGGTCGATCGCACCACGCTGGCAGACCTGATGTTTACGATCGACCAGTCCGACAACGAGGTGCCAGCCGCTCCCAGGGGCATGATGACCACACGTATGGATGCGCGGCTGCGCGATACGGTGCTGCGATTGCTTGAAACGCTCAACTCGCCGCTGGAAGCGCGCGTACTGGGACCAGCCATCGTGCGCGAAATCTGTTTCCGCGTACTGATGGGCGAGCAAGGCGCGGCGATGCGCGCAGCGCTCACCAGCCAGGGCCAGTTCGGCCGCATCGCCAAGGCGTTGCGGCGCATCCACGCCGACTATGCGGCCAGCATCGATGTCGGCATGCTGGCGGCCGAGGCCAATATGAGCGTGCCGGCTTTTCACGTGCACTTCAAGTCGGTCACGCATTGTTCGCCGATCCAGTACGTGAAGTCGGCGCGGCTGCACCAGGCCCGCCTGCTGATGGCACGCAGCGACATGACCGCGCAGGCGGCCTGCAGCCAGGTGGGCTACGAAAGCCCGTCCCAGTTCAGCCGCGAATTCAAGCGATTTTTTGGCCGCAGCCCTGGCGAAGAGGCGGAGCTGATGCGGCGCTCCCTGGCGCCACGCATGGCAGAAACCGCCGGCCAGCTTTGATCGCGATAGCCGTTACAGCTGATTGCCCCGGGTAGCCACATCTCGGCATTGAGCTTTCCGTGAACGCCTGTCCTCGCTCCGTATCACATTATCGGCGCGACGACATCACCCGTACCAGGTAAGCTACACCCACCGGTACGATCTCGAAGCGCACCGGCAGAAATCGCGCGATCACTTCGGCGTTGGTGCGGGCGTGCGACGACATGACATCGGTGGTGAAGCTGCCCGCGCCGGCCAGCGCCATGAGCAACATGATCTGGTCCGCCAGGTATTCGCTCACCGCCGCGCCCGAAGCGAGGTAGCGGCGCACGCAGTCCAGCGTGCGGTACGCTACGGTTTCCGCGCGCACTATTTTTTCGCCAAAACCGGCGAATACTTCTGTCACATGCTCGTGCTCGAGCGTGATCAACAGCACGTTGCCGGGGCCGACCTCCGCTGGCAAACGATGGCAGCACAACTGCGCCTCACGCCAGCCCATGCCTTTGCCGATGCACGCGAGTTCACGTGCAGCCACCGACGCAGGCACACCCGCTACAAAACTTTCGGCGTAGCCGCGCAGACGTGCGCCGCGCTCGGTCAACGCCAGCGGTCGCAAACCGGCACACGGCTGCACCGTTGCCACTAGCTCGCCGCCGCCAGCCGGATAGAAGCCGAAGCACCGCAAAGCAAACTCGACTTCGGCACCCATGGCAGCCAACACGCGACCGTAGGCGCGCGCGAGAAAGTGCGACGGTGGCGCCATGGCATTGTGGGTGCCGCCCGTCACCGTCACCTGCGACGCCTCGCCGGCGAACAACAAAGCTGGCAGCACGGTCTGCAATACCAGTGTGGCACTGCCAGCGCTGCCGATCGCAAACGCATGGTTTCCGCCCCGGATGGCGCCCGGCACGAACGTCAGCGTGCGCGCACCGACCGCCACGTCTTCCACGCTGGCGCCGCAAATGCGCGCGGCTGCCTGCACCGCCACCAGGTGCTGACGCAGCAAGCCGGGGCGCGATCGTCCCGCACGGATATCGACGATGCGAAACGGCTGGCCGGTGATCATCGACAGGCTCAGCGCGGTGCGCAGAATCTGTCCGCCGCCTTCGCCTGCAGCGCCGTCCAGTTCGATCAGGTCCATCATCAGCCTTTCACGCAGACGACTTGCTTGAGGGTATGCACCACTTCAACCAGGTCGCGCTGGGCGTGCATCACAGCGTCGATATCCTTGTACGCCATGGGAATTTCGTCGACCACGTTCGCGTCCTTGCGGCATTCCACGCCGGCCGTCGCCCGCGCATGGTCGTCGGTATTGAAGCGCCGCTTGGCCTCGCTGCGGCTCATGGTGCGGCCGGCGCCGTGGCTGCAGCTGTTGAAACTTTCCTCGTTACCCTTGCCTCGTACGATAAAACTCTTGGCGCCCATCGAGCCGGGGATAATGCCCAGCTCGCCAGGCCGCGCCGACACTGCGCCCTTGCGGGTGATCAGCACATCGTTGCCGAAGTGGCGTTCGCGCTGCACGTAGTTATGGTGGCAGTTGACGGCCTCCACGTGCGTGTCGAACGGCTTGGTGATGATGGTGCGCACTGCTGCGATCAGGTTATGCATCATCACTTCCCGATTGGTGCGCGCAAAGCGCTGGGCCCAGCCCACCGCTTCCACGTAGTCATCGTAGTGGCTCGTCCCTTCTTCCAGATAGGCCAGATCCTCGTCCGGCAAATTGATGAAGTGGGTGCGCATATCTTTTTTGGCCAGCTCGATGAAATGGCTGCCGATGGCATTGCCCACCCCGCGCGATCCGGAGTGCAGCATGAACCAGACGGCGCCGGTTTCGTCGAGGCATACCTCGATGAAGTGATTGCCGCCACCCAGCGTGCCCAGATGGCGGTAGTTGTTGGTATGCGCAAGCTTGGGCGTTTTCTGGCAGATGACATCGAACTCGTCCTTCAGCTGCGCCCACGCCACATCGACCGGCGCCGGCGGCGTATTCCAGCTGCCTTCGTCACGGCCGCGATAACCGCGCGTTTTGGGCGTCAGGCCGTGAGGGATGGCGCGCTCGATGGCGCTGCGCAGCGGTCCCAGATTGTCGGGCAGATCGCTGGCGCTCAGCGTGGTCTTGGCGGCCATCATGCCGCAACCGATATCGACGCCGACAGCAGCCGGAATGATGGCGCCGAGCGTCGGAATCACGCTGCCGATAGTCGAGCCCTTGCCCAGATGGACATCGGGCATGACGGCGATATGCTTGTAGATGAACGGCATGCGGGCCGTGTTGGCGAGCTGCTGCCTGGCCGACTCCTCGACCGGCACGCCCTGGGTCCACATCTTGATCGGGCTGCCGTCGGGGGTCTCGATGGTGTCGTAGTGTTGCTTGTCCATGTTTTTCTCTTTCATTTTTATCGGTTGGTACCGCACTTATTGCAAACCCCATGCCAGCAGCTACCTCATTTGGAAAAACTGCGCCAAGTCCTTGAATAATTTGACTATAAGGAGAGATGGACCGAGTCCGTCAAAGAAAGTCAGGCATAATCGATTATCTTGTTTTATAAAGATTTATCTATGAGGCACAAGCGGAAAGTGGTCATCGGTTTCGTCGGCAGCCAGCTCGATAATGGTCAGAGGACAGATCGATGGGAAAAATGGCGACCCAGCGTGTCGCTGGTGCAGCATGAAGACGTGGTGATCGACCGCTTCGAACTGCTCTACAACGGCAAGTTCAGGGACTTGAGCGAGCGCGTGGCGCGCGATATCGCGACCGTGTCGCCGGAGACCAGGGTAGCTATCCACGATATCCCGATGCGCGACGCCTGGGATTTCGAGGACGTGTATGGGTCACTGTTCGACTTTGCCAGGCATTACCGATTCGACACCGAGCACGAGGACTACTGGATCCACATCACCACCGGGACCCACGTGGTGCAAATCTGCTTGTTTTTGCTGACCGAGGCGCGCTACCTGCCCGGACGCCTGCTGCAGACGTCGCCGCCACGCGGGGCCGGCGATCAGGCCGGTTATCAGCTGATCGATCTGGACCTGTCACGCTATGACCAGATCGCCCAGCGTTTCTCGAGCGAGCAGGCGGAGGGGGTGGCTTTTTTAAAGTCCGGCATTCCAACCCGTAATTCCGGCTTCAACACCATAATCGAGGAGATCGAGAAGGTCGCCGTCAAATCGCGCGCACCGATGCTGTTGATGGGGCCGACCGGGGCCGGGAAATCGTTTTTGGCGCGGCGCGTGTTCGAGCTGAAAAAAAACCGTCATCAACTCGAAGGCAAGTTTGTCGAACTCAATTGCGCCACGGTACACGGTGATGGCGCCGCTTCGACCTTGTTCGGCCACATCAAGGGAGCGTTCACCGGTGCGGCCAGCAACCGTCCTGGCCTGCTGCGCAGTGCTCACCACGGTTTGCTGTTCCTTGACGAAATCGGCGAACTGGGACTGAACGAACAGGCGATGCTGCTCAAGGCACTGGAAGAAAAGCGCTTTCTGCCGGTCGGCAGCGACGTCGAAGTGGCGAGCGACTTCCAGCTGATTGCCGGCACCAACCGCGACCTGGGCGCCGAAGTGGTAGCCGGGCGCTTCCGCGAAGATCTGTATGCCCGCATCAACCTGTGGACGTACGCCCTGCCGCGTCTGGCTGAGCGGCCGGAAGACATCGCGCCCAATATCGATTATCAGCTGGCACTGCTGGCAATGGAAACAGGCGAGAAAACCAGCTTTAACAAGGAAGCGCGCAGCAGGTACCTCGGTTTTGCCACCTCGGCCGAGGCCATCTGGACCGGCAATTTCCGCGATCTGGCGGCCTCGGTCACACGGCTGGCCACGCTGTCGGATGCAGGCCGCATCACCGACGTGCAGGTGGAAGACGAAATTGCGCGGCTCAAGCGGCTATGGCGACACCAAAAGCAGCCGTCATTTCTGGAAGGCGTGGACCTGTTCGACAGCATGCAGCTAGAGGCCGTGCTTGCCGTGTGCCGGCAATCGAAATCCCTCTCGGACGCTGGCCGCAAGCTGTACGCGGTATCGCGCGGCGCCAAGGCCAAGCCCAATGACGCCGACCGCCTGAAAAAATACCTGGCGAAATTTGGACTCGCGTGGGATCAGCTCTGAAAAGCAAAAAACCCCACCAGGATCACCGGGTGGGGTTTTTCATATAACTAGCCTGACGATAACCTACTTTCACACTGGTTGCAGCACTATCATCGGCG
>NZ_LMNW01000015.1 GCF_001423125.1 Duganella sp. Leaf126 | reverse complement strand
GGCGCCGAACTGCGCACCGACGGCTACGGCGCCGTGCGCGCCGGCGCCGGTTTGCTGGTGTCGAGCTACAAGCTCACGCACGGCGCCGACAGTCGCGAACCGGCCGGCGACAACGCGGCCAGCATGGCGCTGCTGAAGCAGGCCGCAACATTGGGCGAGACCTTCAGCGGCGCCGCCGAGACCCATCAAACGGTGGCCTACGCCAGCCACCTGGGCGCGGCCAAGGCCGACACCAGCCGCCTCGACGACAAGTCAGCCCCGCTCAAGGCGCTGCTGACGGCGGCGTCCGGCATGCTGAGNCGGCGCCGCCGAGCCCCATCAAACGGTGGCCTACGCCAGCCACCTGGGCGCGGCCAAGGCCGACACCAGCCGCCTCGACGACAAGTCAGCCCCGCTCAAGGCGCTGCTGACGGCGGCGTCCGGCATGCTGAGCCAGGAAAGCGTGGACACCGCCAGGGCCGAGGCACCCGACAAACCAATTGCGCCGGCCGACGACAAGCTGCCGCACGCGAGCGACGCCATCATCGCCATTGCCGCCAAGGCCGGACTGGGCGTGCTGGCCGGCGAACACCTGCAGCTGGCCAATGGCGAGACAGTTACGCTGATGAGCGGCCAGGACAGCCAGTTCGCCACCGGCGGCCAGATGCGCGTACACAGCGGCCAGGCCATCGGTGTGCTCGGCGGCGCGGTGGCGGCGGGAGAGGGCAACGTCGGCATGCAACTGATTGCGGCCAAGGACGCCATCGACCTGCAGGCGCAAGCGGACGTGATGAACATCCAGGCGCGCGACGAAGTCAATGTCGTCAGCGCCAACGCGCATATCGACTGGGCAGCCGCGAAGAGCATCAGTTTATCGACGGCCGGGGGCGCGAACGCGACGAAGTCAATGTCGTCAGCGCCAACGCGCATATCGACTGGGCAGCCGCGAAGAGCATCAGTTTATCGACGGCCGGGGGCGCGAACATCACGATCAGTGGCGGGAATATCACGGTGCAGTGCCCGGGCAAGATTACCGTGCATGCAGCCAAAAAGAGTTTCGCCGGCGCCCAGGAAGTCAGCTACAAGTTGCCGATCTTGCCGCAATCGGTCTGCATCGAGTGCCTGGCCAAGCGGGCCGCCCAGCGCACGGCATTTATCAACAAGGGGGCATGAGCGCGATGAAGAGCATCAGCATCGGCAGACGCGCCATCATGGCGGCCATGGGCGGCTGGTGGATGTGGCTGGGCGTGGGAAAAGCCGCGCCAGCTGCCGCCCGACCGACGCAGGCCAGGGCCGTGCAGGAACTGTGCGTGGAATGTCTGGCCAAACGGGCCAAGCAGCGTACGGCGTTCATCAGCAAATGGGTATGAATGTGAACAAGACCGCTTCGATCGATTTTTTCGCAGACCTGGCGCGGCAGCATCCTTCGTGGCGCTGGTACGCCATCGCAGACAGCGCCCAGAATCCCGCCCTGCCGGCAGCGCTGACCGGCGCCGGCGGGACCGTGCAGTCGCTGCTCGGCGCCACCCAGGGCAGTCCGCTGGCGGAAAAATCGCCGCATCTGGTCAGCCTCGACCATCCTGCAGCCCGGAGCGCAGCTTGGCAATGGATCATGCGCACGGGGCCGCATGAGCCGAGCGTGACGCTGTTGGCCAGCACGCTGGCGTTCGGCGCCTTGTTCGAACAACTCAAGCAGTTTACCGACATCCGGCTTCCCGATGACACGGAAATGTTTTTCGCGTTCTGGGACCCGGCCATTCTCGGCACGCTGGTCGGCCAGCCAGACGACGCCACCTTGCACGTCAAGGGGCCGGTGCTCGATCCGGACCAGCGCAAGCTGCTGTGTGGCGGCCTGAACGGCTGGTGGTACTGGGACCGCGATGGTGTCCTGCATGCGATCGCCATCGATGCCAATCCACCCGCTGTCAGATTGCCTAAGCCGATCAAGCTGTCGCAAGCACAGGTGGACGAGCTGGTCGAGGCCAGCTTGCCCGACCATGTATTGTTCTATGTGGATCTCAACCAGCCGCATTTGCTCGACGATCTCGCACCGCGCGCGCGGTACGGTTATGTCGAACGCCAGCTCACCGATGCCAAACACCTCGGCCTGCAGACCATGAAGGACCTGGTCAACTACGTTTGCATGACGCTGGTGTACGGAGCTAGGTGGAAGCAGGACAAGACGATTGCCGACGTGCTGGCGCGGGTGCAGCGGCGCGAACTCAAGTTTTCCGCTGCCATGGAACTGCTGCCGTGAACTCCAACCGATCATGGATACTCAAGTGAACGCGCATTTTTTTCGAACCCGGCGCACGTTGCTGGGCGCCGCATGCTGCCTGTTAGCGATCAATAATTGTGGGGCGAAACCTATGAAAGTGGTACTAAATGTCGTGCTGTTCAATTACCTGGACCGCCCGATCTTTGACGTGTATGTCGATGGCAAGGTCGGGGAATCCTCCGATGCCTATCCGTCCACCGGCGGCGGTACGATGATGAACGTGGAGCTGGCGCTGGGGCCGAAGAAAGTCAGCTGGCGCCTCGACGGACCGGCGGGGATGGCGCGCAACGGCGATACCGTCACCAATAAAAATCCGCTCACCCTGGACCAGGTCGTGCCGGGAGCGCGGTATCTGGCGATCCACATCTATCCGGACGAAACGGTGGAGCTGGTGACTTCGGTCCAGCGGCCCGAAAAGACTGCGCGCGGTATCGCCGCCGCCGACAAGGCAGGACGCCACCATGGCTAGCGAAGCAACGCTCGCTGCCGGTGCCGCCAATCGCGACCTGCCCGACGAGGCGCCTGGCCCGTTCCAGGACTGCCACGATGTCGTACACATCGCGATCTTCTTCGATGGCACCGGCAACAACCGCGAAGCGGATTTGCCGATCAAAAGCTGGAGCAATGTCGGGCGCATGTACGATGCGGCGCTCAAGGACGAGAGCAAGGCGATTTACCCGATCTACGTATCGGGCGTCGGCACGGCCTATAACGGCAAGGCGGGAAACTGGCTGCATTCGACCGGTGTGTGGCTCGAGGACAATGTGGGCGGCGCCGGTGCCGGGGCTGGCGGCGCGCGCCGCCTGGGGCAGGGCGACGACGCTGTCAGCGATGCGCTGGCCAAGGTCCTGATCGCCAACGCCAAGGCGCAGGGCGGGGAAGTCGCGAAGTATGCCGCGTCCAGCACCGACAAGGGTTTCGCCGAACTCAATACGGCCCTCAGCAAGCACCGGCTGATCAAGGTCATCAACATGTCGTTCTTCGGCTTCTCGCGCGGAGCCGCACTGGCCAGGGCCTTTTCCAACCGCGTCATCGGGTACTGCAAGCCGCAGGGCCAGGGGTTGGCGTATCACGGCTATCCGATGCGCTTTAACTTCCTGGGGATTTTCGATACCGTTGCATCGTTCGGCGTGCCGTCGCAAAACGTCCGCCTGCCGTTCGAGGAACGCGAACTGATCGTGTCGCCCCGCGTGGAACGCTGCGTGCACTACGTCGCCGCGCACGAAGTGCGGTTTTCGTTCCCGGTGGACCTGATCCGCAAAAACGGCAAGCTGGCCGGCGAATGGGTCGAGAGCGTGTATCCGGGCGTGCACTCTGACGTCGGTGGTGGCTACGAGCCGAATGCGCAGGGCATCGACAACAATTACGCCCGCATCCCCATGCGCGACATGATGCGCGAATCGGTCACCAGTGGCGTACGCATCATGTCCTATGCGCAGGTGGAAAAATCGCGCGCGACGCTGTTCAAGGAGCGGTTCGAATGCCACCAGGGCACGGAGCAGGCCTACCGCGACTACATGGCAGCATGCGGCCTCTTGTCGGGCGCGGTCGAAAACCAGATCAGGCGCCACCTGGAAGTGTTCTATAGCGCCAATGGCACCATGGACCGCAAGGGCATCGAAACGCCAGGCCAGCGCCGCTTACACGAAGCCAAATACAAGTACATCGGCCCCAAGGGAATGGCTTGGGAGGTCGACAAGTACCGTCTCGCGGTCAAGGTCGATAGCTGGGTGCGCTTCGGCAATGGCGCCAACGGCTTTGCCCAATACGTCAAGCCGGAAGATTGGCAACTTGCCGCCTGGGACAAGAACGCCTCCGATGGCGTGGTGAATTTCGTTTCGCACTACATCCACGACTCCAAGGTCGATTTCATCGGCAACCTGGCCGAACCGTTCAGTTATTTCCGACCGCGCGGTGTGCAGGAATCCACGGTCAGCATTTGGACCGAGTGGGGCAACTGGATGGGCAGCAAGCGCGACGCTGCCACCAAGGCCGTGACCGACACTTACGAGGCCGGCAAGAAGAAGGCCGGCGAGGCTGTGGACGCTACCACCAAGGCTGCCAAAGATGCCGCGGCCGCGGCGCAGAAGAAGGCAGAAGACGCCGCTGCCTACGCCCAACGCAAGGCGGAAGAAGCCGCGCACTATGCACGCCAGAAAGCCGACGAAGCCGCCGCAGCAGCCAAGCGTGGCTACGACGCGACCGCCAAGGCGGCCAGCGACCTGGCCACTGCAGCCCAGCAGCGCGCCCACGATGCTGGCGTGTACGCACAAAGCAAAGCCCAGGCCGCCATGAAAGCTGCCGGCAACGCCTACGACGCCACCGCCAAGGCTGGCAAGAGCGCTGCAGCGGCAGGCAGCAAGAAACTGGGCGAGATCGAGGATGGTGCCGAACGGCTGTATGACCAGGGGATGAATTGGATTAAGCGCAAGGCGAAGGATGCAGGGTTTTGAGTTGGGCAGGAAGTAGCCTATGAAACTTTGGTATTTAGATGTTTGTTCTCATTATCGCAAAGCAGATTTTCTCAATTGGTGTAATAACGTTAATCAGATGCCAGAATCTCATTCATGAAAATTAAAAAATTTGTGCTCGGTAGTTTGCTCGTTTATTCAAATATCTTGATGGCGAAGCAACCTGAAAAAATTGATGGTCAGGCCAATGTGGAGACATTGGCTGACGGAAATGTCCGAGATGGCGTTCCAGACGCCAAGACACTAAAAAGCTTGGTGGAGCGTACCAAGAAAAATATGATCCCCCTGTCAAGCGGAACATTTCAAATGGGTGACTGGGGGGCGCTGGTAAATGCTGGCCAGCTACCATATGATGGTAGCCCGGATTCAAAGCCGCTTCATGATGTGTCGCTGACCGGTTTTGCGATGAGTAAATTTCCGGTTACATATGCGGAGTTTGATCTCTTTGTCGCCGCTATGGGCTTGCCTCGCGTCAATCAAAGCACTTTTTACTTAAGATTCCGAAAGTCGAATAATCCAGTAGGTGTCAGTTGGCAAGGCGCTAAAGATTATTGTCAATGGATTGGAAAATTATCTGGCTTGCCAGTCGACTTGCCGACGGAGGCTCAATGGGAATATGCAGCGAGAAGCAAAGGGAAACGATATTTGTACCCGACTGATGATGGCACCAGAGATGATGGCCGTAACGTCCCTTCTTATGAACAAAAAAAAGCCGCCGGCGGACTGGTTGAAGTCGGAAAATTCCCTCCAAATCCAGCAGGATTTCACGACTTCGGGGCAGGTACGCACGAGTGGACTAACGATTGGTATGCCGCTGACTATTATGAAAAGTCACCTCGGGATAATCCAAAGGGTCCCAACGAGGGCCCTGGCAAAGTGGTAAGAGGGGATTTCGGGAACATTCAGATGACATTTCAGCGCTGGTATCGACCTGTTGAAGAAGAAACCGGAACTTGGACTTTACGCTCAACGACTCGAGGCGGACCTAAACGCGAAATTCCGTACACAAAATACTCTGCTACATCCGAAAATGCCTTTAGATGCGTAGTCAACCAGTCGGGGCCCATTAGATAAATTAGGTGTACATTGCATCCTCTATACTGAGTCGGGCAGCAACGAATTCAGGCTCGTGGTTCCATATGAACGGTTTACTGCTCATAGGTTGCGCGCTTGCGAGACGTTGCTCGGTTGCTTCCAAATCTGTGGCATAGATGCTTCCGCTCAAGCTCTGTCTGATCATGGCAAATCCCTGAGACGCACTTTGTTTGTCTCCCATCTGGGCTGTCATGCGTTCTGCAATCGTAGATAACTGATTCAATGTCTGCGGGGCACCCAATGACATTGCCATTAACCTGGGAGCCCGCTCATTGAAAGTTGAATTCGCGCTCAAAGCCACCATCGCCAGCTGGCGCTGAATTTGACCTACAACTTCGGGAGGAGAATAACTGAACCAGCTGCTTGTTTTCTTATTCAGTTCAGTGTTTAGCCGGTTAAGAAACCCCTCTACCTCCTGCGCACCAGCTTCAATTGCTTCATCTAAAGTGTCTTTGAAATCTTCGTATTCTTGCGTGATTTTTTCTCCTATTTGATTTACATAGCCTTTTAATTCTTTTCCTTTTGCAACGACTAGATAATAAATCTGACAATAGTAATCATAGGCCTCTTTTTCAATAAAGTCGCCGATTTTATGAAAATCTGCACGCTTTAACTGATACGAAACGAATTTGAAGAATTCGCCGATGGTCTCATAACCTACTTCACCACTGAAACTGCCCTCGCCGCCAAGACCCCAGCAAGCACCGACCTTGGCTTTGATCACAAAATTACCTTTCTCGATACCGATTTTAAATGCACCTTTGATTCCGGCACCGGCAGATGCGCTTGCGCCGTAACCAACTTTCGCCATTGTCTTGTATTCGCCGATCGCATCGCCAGGCTTGACTGTTACCGGCGTACCGTCGCTCTTTTCCCCTTCGGGATTAAGCCATTGGACTTCGGCCTGGACATCGATAGATACCTTTACACCCACAAACGCGTCGAGGCCGCCTTCCGCTCCTGCACGCACTTTGTAGTGGTTTAATGTACCCGGACACCAATTTAGGGGACCTCTAGAAACCTAGCCTACCGCTCGCCGGTTCGGTAAAATTCTGTATCAGCCCGCGACCAACTAGTACCACAATGATGAAGCCCCGGATCA
>NZ_LMNW01000014.1 GCF_001423125.1 Duganella sp. Leaf126 | reverse complement strand
ATTTAAAGAGCAGCCATGCCGCCAGCGAACTGACGCTCGGTCACCTGATCCACGCGGCAGATAATTATCGCGGCAGCCTGCGCGGCACCGGCGCCGAATTGCGCACCGACGGCTACGGCGCCGTGCGCGCCGGCGCCGGCCTGCTGGTGTCGAGCTACAAGCTCACGCACGGCGCCGACAGTCGCGAGCCGGCCGGCGACAACACGGCCGGCATGGCGCTGCTGAAACAGGCCGCTACGGTGGGCGAGACCTTTAGCAGCGCCGCCAAGACCCACGAGACGGTGGCCTACGCCAGCCACCTGGGCGCCGCCAAGGCTGACACCAGCCGCCTTGACGACAAGGCCGCGCCATTAAAAGCGCTGCTGACGGCCACATCCGGCATGCTGAGCCAGGAAAGCGTGGACGCGGCCAGGGCCGAGGCACCCGACAAACCCATTGCGCCGGCTGACGACAAGCTGCCGCACACGAACGACGCCATCATTGCCATCGCTGCCAAGGCCGGAGTGGGCGTGCTGGCCGGCGAACACCTGCAACTGGCCAATGGCGAGACGATCACGCTGATGAGCGGCCAGGACACCCAGTTCGCCACCGGCGGCCAGATGCGCGTGCACAGCGGCCAGGCCATCGGCCTGCTCGGCGGCGCGGTGAAAGCGGGGGAAGGCAATGTCGGGATGCAACTGATCGCGGCCAAGGACGTGATCGACCTGCAGGCACAAGCGGACGTGATGAACATCCAGGCGCGCGACGAGGTCAATGTGGTCAGTGCCAACGCCCACATCGACTGGGCGGCGGCCAAAAGCATCAGTTTGTCGACGGCCGGTGGGGCGAACATCACGATCAGCAGCGGCAATATTACGGGTGCAGTGCCCGGGCAAGATTACCATTCACGCTGGCAAAAAGATTTTTGAGGGACCTGTTGGCCATGCCTATCCCTTGCCCGAGCTGCCGCGTTCGACACTTCCGGTGCGCGAGATGGCGTTCAAGCTGCGACTGGCGGATACGCCCGGTCCCAATGGCCATCCTTTAAGCAACACGCCTTGGAAAATCGCCATCGGTGCCATGCCCGATGGCATGGCGTACGTGGACGACAAGCAATTGCTGGCAAGCGGAAAAACTGATGACGACGGCAACATCAAGTTGACAGCCGACCAGGAAAAGCAGCTCGCCGTGGCCTATGCAGGTCACCCCGACAGCACCTGGATCGTCTATCCCGGTCATGTCGCGCGGCTTCGGGTAGCAGAAGAATCTCCCGACTGGACTGAAAAAGAAAAGCTGTTCCACGCGCTCCATGCGGCCGACTTCAGCGCCGGATTGCACGGCACGCTGTTCGACGATGCCGCCTTATCGCACGCCAGCTATGCCAAAACCGCATTCGAGGTGAGCGATCCCATGGCGATCTTTTCCAAGTTCAAGGTTTAGCGTATGACTCAGAAGAATATCTCTCAACTCGTCGCACCCGACGGCAAACCCGCTGCTCCCGCGACTTCGGCGCCGGGATGCTTTATTCATGAAAATGAGTCACTGAGAAAATTTCCGGACCTGAAATGGGCCAAACCATTCTCCGAGCCACACAGCGGCAATCAAGTCGATTTTTATGTCACGGGCGAAGAATATTTCAACGCCGTAGCGACAGCCATCGAAAGCGCGACAACCAGCATTTTTATCACCGGCTGGCAGATCAATTTCGACGTGGAACTCAAGGGTGGCAAGACGTTGTTTGAGTACCTGGAAGCGGCGATCGACAAGCATGCAGGCTTGCGCATCTACGTAATGCCATGGCTGTCGCCCAAGGTCGGCGTTGATACCGGCGATTTCGAAACGATGCTGGCCATTTTCCAGTTAAACGCGGGATTGCCGCCACCGGCGCGGGCGTTCGCGTTGCCTGCGATCGCCCAGAGCGATATGAAGGCGGGCCTCGGCATCGGCTTTTCCCATCACCAGAAGCTGGTTGTCATCGATCAGAAGCGGGCCTTTGTTGGCGGTATCGATCTTGCCTACGGTCGTCGCGATAACGGCAAGTTCTCCCTGCACCACGATGGCCGGACCGGCAACGAGCTGTATAACTCATGTGTTCCACAGGTCTATGAACTGTCCCACTCGGACCAGGTGAACTACCTGACCCGTGCCGAGCTGGTGGCAGCCTGTTTCGATGGAAAATTCGGTTCGGCAACGCAGTTCATTACCTCGGCGCCAGCGGCAGTCGTGGCCAAACCCCAAGATGTCCTCAAATCGGTCAGCGATTTTAAAAAGGACACCTATAAACGCGTTGGCGACTGGTGGACCAATGCCGATCTGATGCCCGAATTCGTTCGCAAAGCTGCGGACGTTCCGGTGGATATGGCGCAGGCAGCATCGCGCTGGACCTACAAGCGTATCAACAAAGATGCCAGGGAAATGCTGGACCGCCTGCGCACCAGTGGTAGCGCCAACGCAGCCGATGCGGCCTCAGCCTTGATGGCGTGGCTGAATAACGCCAATATGGACCAGTTGCCCCATGAATTGAGGGAGGGAACAGTAAAGCTGATTGAGGCCTTCATCATTTCGACCTTGGGATACCTGTCCGGCGCCACGGATCAGCATGCTGAACGGTATGCCAACCTCAAGAAACTGCGCAAGATGGTACCGCCGAGCGGCAAGACCATCTCCAAGGACCAGCCCCGCATGCCCTGGCACGATGTGCACTCGTCGATTGAAGGACCGGCCGCCAGCGAGCTGGCCCGCAACTTCATCCAGCGCTGGAATGGTGTCGCGCAGCGCTATGAAAATTCGAAGACCAGCCTGGTGTCGAATCCGGCCTTGGCAACCATCTTCCGCAGTCTCGGGTTGAAGGGAGTAAAACAGCTCAAAGTGCCCCGGCTCGACCCGGCGCCGCCCCCAGCCTCCCAGCCCAAGAAGGGAACATGCTGGGTACAAGTCCTGCGCAGCGCCCCGCTGACGATGCAGCGCGACGAAGAACGCGCGATGAGCGGCCCGGTATCGGCGCCAGCAAGCATGGCGCAAAACAACTGTCTAAAGGCGATGCTCACAGCGATTCAGGGGGCGCAGAAGTTTATTTATATCGAGGGACAGTTTTTTCAGTCGGAATATGGAAAAGACTCCGCAACAGGTACCGCGCTGTCGGGGCCAATGGCAGCGCTGCTCGATATCACTTCTTCTAAGCAATATGAAAAATATGCGCGTCAGCTCGAGATCTACGGTGTAGCCCCCGCTGACATACCGGGGGCCATCCGGTGGTCACAGGTCGATGATGTGATGGCAGATGCCAAGGGTAAGGGCGCCGACTTCATGAATGATTTATACGCGGTGCTTGGAAATATAGCCTCGGTGAGGGCATCGCAATTGATGGGGCCGCAGCAGAAAAATGTGTTGAATAGTATCGGGGAGGCGATAGCCAAACGCATTGAACAGGCGATTGCGGACGACTTGAAATTCCACGTGTATATGGTTATACCAGTCCACCCAGAAGGAACTCTCAATACCCTTAATATTATGACACAGTTGCATCTTACAATGCAGTCTCTCATTTTTGGTAAAAAAAGCCTGGTGAACCGGATAAGAATTTCACTTGCTGCAGCCATGTTGAGGAAGAATGGTGCAGGAGTGAATCATCTTAATGCAATGAAGATCGTTGAGAATTATGATGAGGAGCGATTAATAAATCTGGTGGGGGATCGGTGGAAGGACTATGTCACCTTACTAAACTTACGAAACTGGGAGAAAATTGGAAGTCGGCCCGTAACTGAGCAGATTTATGTACATTCGAAATTGCTGATTGCAGATGATCGAGTTGCCATTTTGGGTAGTGCAAATATAAACGACAGGAGTCAACTCGGCGATCGTGATTCTGAATTAGCTGTCGTAATTAGAGATGATTCACATATCAAGGTTAATCTTGATGGAGTGGATACTGATACAGTTAGCACTAAGGTGAATGATTTAAGAGTAAGACTCTGGAAAAAGCATTTCGGTTTAACCGACGGCGCTTCCCATCCAGCTACCGTTCTGGACTCTGCCATTCAAAATCCTGCTGCGAAAAAAACGGTACATCTTATCCAGGAAATTGCGTTAAAAAATTCATCTATTTATAGCAGTGCTTTTAAATTTCTGGCAAGAACTGGTGAGGAGCCAAGTTCTATATGGCCGACCTGGAATCAAGAGACACGTGCACTCCAATTCCATATGCCTTTTTCTGAGAGGTTCTGGCGTGCGGATGAAGTGAGGGATGAAAGTTTTACTTGGGATGCAAAACTGAGGGCGCCAGAATCGTCTCCTGCAGGGATCCGGGGATTTATCGTGGCGCTCCCAATCAACTGGACTTTGAGTGAGAATAACATCTCCGGCATGAACTTGACCATGCTGGCCGGCCTTCAAAAATCGAATCGTGAGGAACTGTATACGGCATCCAACCAATCATCGAATAAAGATCTCAATGTAAATGGTTAAAATCAAATATTAGAAGAATTTTTAATGAAAAACTTAGCGAGAAATTTCTGCGTGGCTTTCTATTTGCTACTAATCCCGATAGTTTCAGTCGCTATCGAGGAAATGCCTGGTCAGCCATCAAAACCTCCTACTGTGGAACAAATGAGGGCTGTAGCCATGCCTTCCTACCACCCAGGGCCAAATCAACTTCAAGAGTGTTTAGGTAGACTCTCCTGGTCTTCTGAGAAAATGCAGGAGTGGGCAGTAAGATATGAATATTTTTCAAAATTCAGCCACTCATTTAGTGAAAATGTGTTTTCTCGAGGCTCCGAGATTAATTTTGGAAACGTTCGCATAGGTGTGTATGAATACAATGGCGAGATCAAAAAATCCATCATTGATTCATTGCCTGAAAATATTATTATAAAATTAAGTAGGGATCTTCCTGTTTTAAAAAATAAGCTTGACGAGGCTGGTAAGAAAAAAAATTCAGGATCTAATGCGGAAAATTCGTATGATATTGCTGAGTCTGATTTTTTTCATGCAAAAGAAAATCTGGAGAAGTTGAAAAAAAAATACTACCCCTATGTTCCCGGAATTTCTGATAGCTATGGCTTCGGAACTTTGGTAGAAAATTCATCAATAGGGGCTGAGTACTCAGTGTTACGTGCTTATTTATTCAGGAGCGAACATCTTTATATGTTTGAATCACGCGAGAGGTTGGGCGCCCAGTTTTCTAGTGATGATCACGCTCGAAAATTTTCTTCTCTTTTGAAAAATTTTCGCACCCGCCGCATGAACGAAATCCCAACCGAACTCGGCGTGTGTATTCCATTCGGCTTTTTACCTGACGACGGACGCACGGTGACCGACATTAAGCAATCGATCCGCTGGAAAGATGCTCCCGGCGTGCTGTACACAATTCATACCGGTAATGTCCAGCCCAGGCAACTCAAATCGACCGTCATCACGGCGCTTGCCAGCTCCCAGGTCGGTCGCTTCGGGACCGACGAAGAAGCGGAGGTGAAGAAACATGTTGACCAGCGCATCGGACCGCGCCAGGCAAAGATCGGTGGGCTCGTCGGAGAGCAAGGCGGCGTGGCTTTGAAAGTCACCCAACCCGGTAGTAAACCCTATGAGGCATATTCGGTATTCACTGGCTATTCCGGTTGGCTGGGCAGCGCCGTGCTGCCGTTCATCCTGGTCGATATGCAGTCGTTTACCATGGAACAGGCGCCGGAGTTAAAAGCTAACCCACCGCCATTCAGGCAAAGCATGGAGCGGCTTGAGGGCGTGCTCAAGTACATGCGCCTGAGGCCGACCAATCCACCGATGCCCGAATTGGTGAGTGGTAAATAGTCCGGTTTATGGTTCGCAAATAATGTTTCGGCTCACCGACTGGCTCGATGGCCGCACCGTGCTAAGGTTTCACCAAGCTGCTGACGCGATCCTGATCGACGCAGTGCGCATCGAGAACACCGGATTGCCGACGTATGTCTATCGTCGTGCAGGCGCTTGGTCAACCGTACGCGCGCTTTGTTGGGACTACAAGCGATCAATCATAAGCGCACTTATCGGGCCATGAAAGAGAACGGCCCGCTGATGCCCATGGCGTGTAAATGCTCCCGCCAGTAGCCGCGTGCACGGCGGTGTGTTGTCGGTGGTCGAATCGAACCAACGCTGGTATTCCGACGGTTCTGAAATCGCCTGCGACAACGGCGAGGCGGGCACTTGCATTCTTCAGGGTGAAAATAAATCATGCTTAAAATACTGATCTTGTCGACATACTTTTTTTTTTGCTCGACTGTTGCGAATGCCGATGAGGACATGTCCGATCGACCATCCAAGCGTCCTACGGCAGAGCAAATGCGTGCATCAAGTATGTCGTCCTTCCGACCCGGCGCGGGAGTAACCCAAGAGTGTCTTGGACGTATCTCGTGGGTGTCTGAAAATTCTCAGGAGTGGCCTTTAAAGTACAATAAGGATTCCGAATTTACTCATTCGTTCAGCGAAAATATTTTTGCTCGTGGTAATGAAATGAGGTACGGGAATGTGCGCATAGCGGTACATCTCGCAACGCCTGAAATAAAAGAAAAAATCATCGATTCTTTGCCTCAAAATATTTCCTTGAAGCTAAAAAAAGAGCTGCCGTGGTTGCTCAGCGAAATCAGCAAGACAGAGAAAGGGAAAAATGGTGACGTTAGAGAAAGAAACAAGTATAGGGTTGCGCAAAGTAGGCTTCAGAATGCAAAGGAAAGCATTGCTGAATTAGATCGTGATTATAAAAAATACTCTGTTGAAATTCTCGGTAACTATGGATTTTCGAAGTTTGAGGAAGACTCCACGGTCCAAGGCGGCAGTGTTTCTATTTATCAGACTTATTTGTTTAAAGATGAATATGTCTATATTTTTCAGTCTCGCGAGGAAATCGGTGAGAAAATGTCTGTCGAGAGTCATGGGAAACAATTTTCTGCGCTCCTGAAAAGCTTCCGCACCCGCCGCATGAACGAGATCCCAACCGAACTCGGCGTGTGTATTCCATTGGGCTTTTTACCTGACGACGGACGCACGGTGACCGACATTAAGGGGACCTCGAATAACTGGCTTTCATGACGCGAGTAGGAAAAAGTACCTGCCAGTCKACGTTGCGGATAAAAAAAGTGAATCGCGCGGCAGAACGGAATAAGCGTCAATGAGCGCGCAAGCGGATCAAGCGGTGGAAAAACGGCCCCTTCCAGCTGATCCCCTCGCTGTTTAGAACGGTGCCAGCCCTCGTTCTTTCAAAAAGACGAGCCGCTTCAGGTTGTAGCTCGCCGCTTTGAGGTGCAACGCGAAAGTGGTGCGCAGGATGCMYAGGCATCGCACGAGTTTTCCGCCCATCTGCGCCAGCGCGCCGAACACATGCTCGACGCGGGCGCGCGGGGTGGCGATACGGCGGTTGCGCCGTTTCTGCGCGGCCGANAGGCATCGCACGAGTTTTCCGCCCATCTGCGCCAGCGCGCCGAACACATGCTCGACGCGGGCGCGCGGGGTGGCGATACGGCGGTTGCGCCGTTTCTGCGCGGCCGAAATACCTTTGGTCGCGTGGCCCCGGCGCTGAATATGGACCTGCCAGCCGGCCTGTTTGAGTGCGCTTTCTCGCTCAGCGCTGGGGTAGCCCNCGTTTCTGCGCGGCCGAAATACCTTTGGTCGCGTGGCCCCGGCGCTGAATATGGACCTGCCAGCCGGCCTGTTTGAGTGCGCTTTCTCGCTCAGCGCTGGGGTAGCCCCGGTCGGCATACACCGCTTTGCTGGTGTTGCTCGGATCGAGTAGTGCCTCGAATACCGAGGTGTCGGCTACGGCGGCGTTGGTGACGGCGATCTTGCGGATGAGCTTGTAGCGCTTGTCCACGCTGGCRTGCAGTTTGTAGCCGAAGTGCGATTTACCGTGCTTTTTGGTCCAGCGTGCATCGACATCTTTTTGCGCACGTTTGTGGGGTCTCCAAGTCAGGGGCATGGTGCCCTCTTTGACCGTGTCGGCCTCGTCGCGCTTGTTGCGTTGTATTGGCGCCTGCACCAACGAGGCATCAACGATTTGACCGCAGCGGGCCATGTAGCCATGTTTTTGCAATTGCTGTTGGACCTGCTCGAACACCAGCGTGCCGGC
>NZ_LMNW01000013.1 GCF_001423125.1 Duganella sp. Leaf126 | reverse complement strand
CCGCGCGCATTCGGGGATGCGACTGGTTGAAAATTTGTGTCCATAATCAGAATTTGTGGGCACAAATGTTGTGCCAAAATTCGATCATGAATGACGGTAGTCAGGCCGTCCAGACGGCGCCGGGGCGACGCTTACGGTCCTTGGGGAACTTTGTGTACACCGCATCGTAACCCTCCCGCGTTTTCACCTCCTTCCATTCGGCGACGAACGGAATCTCTGCGTCGGGAGAACCCAGCAGCAAGCCCGACTCAGCAAGCGGCAAGCGGTTGACGAAAGTCCGGCCCTCCCAGCCCGCCGGCACGGGAACCGTAATTTTCTCGCGGGGGTACTCGTCGGGGCAGCGGATTTGCACGGAGGCAGTAGCAGCCGCAACATGTGCGAACACGAACATTGCAGCGAAAGCGAAGTTCAGGCGTTTCATGCTGGGTCTCCGAGTTTTGTGACATTCACTTGCACTGACGTGGCCCGATGCCTGTCATCTGGTCAGCGCCACTGGCCTCACTATGAGGCTGCACCGAAGTGCTTGAAGCTTGAGATGAGCTTTGCACCGCAACTGAGCTCGTCGCCGTCGAAGGCTATTCTCTTGCCCTTGACGAGGTGATGCGGGGACCCGGTCGTAATTGTGCAGTCTGTGTGGCCGGGGATGGGGCAACTGCACTTGTCGCCTACGCACGCCACTGGCACGCCATGAACCTTAAAGTGGTTAGCACTGCTGCTGACCACCTTGCCACCGTGCGATGTGGCATCGCCCAACCGAACAACATTTCGCATTGCCTATTCCTCCGTCACCTACCATGATGAAGTCGAGCGGACGTCTCTGCGGGAGCATTCATTCAATGTGCGGAACCTATTTCGCGAAGTGTTTGTATCATCGCCCAGGCGAACCACATCCCCATCAGCACGAATGTACAAAGCACCCCAATGAGGGAACTGACCCGATAGGTACGCAGCCGCAGAGTATTCCTTTCCTGCGCAGTTGAAGTATCTGGGTTCGTAAATGCCGCGAAAAGAAGCGGTGCTATTGCAATTACGAACGGCAAAAAGAAGGTGTGGCTTCCTTCGGGCGAGATTGTTATTACAGCCAACCCGATTAGAAGCACGGCGCCTTGGTGGAGCGCGATAAATTTCTCATGAAAATTATTGAATCGTAGGGCCATAGCCACCTCAAAAAGATTTTATCGGGTATGAATGCTATCTTTTACACAGGCTTTCATCGAATTCTTTCGGGGCGTTCTTCGAGGCGGCGTTAGCCCTTTGCAAATCGTTCTGCAAGACACGTAGTTGGGCGTCGGATACCTTGAGGGGGGTAACACCTGTGAAGTCGACCTCCCAAGCCTGCTTTCGGTCAACCGCTACCCAGCCCGCTCCTCGTTCCACTTGGTCAGAACTAAACTGAATCCCCGGCGGTGGATTGCGGCAGTCGTTGTAGGAAACCAAACCGAAGCTGTTAGGGTCTGCGCCTTCTAATTTATTATCGCCGTAATAAACGGAGTTTTGGTCACGCCCGAATTCCATCGTCGACTGAGACTCCACCTCAGTCCCATCTAACTCGAGAGCAAAAATTTGCCTGAATGTCGGCGCATCCGCGCCTTTAACGGGGTTGCTGCCACGTATTACCCAGCGACCGTCTGTCGCGTAGTCAGCACTACGGCCGGCGACAGAACCGGGCACGCGGTGTAGATTTGCGATGTCGAGCGCTGGTGTCAGTGACAGTACTCTTTCCCCATCCGAGTTCCAAATGACATTTCCGTCACTCAAATATATTCCGCCGAGGTAATCCTGCAGTTTTTCCCAATTAACTGGTGCGTCGAGTTTAATTAAGACAAACCTCTTGGGTACTCTAGGGCGTAGCCCTCGGGGAGGCAGAACTCCGCCGTGGACTTCGCTGACCCGGTAGACATCATTCCCGATTCGGGTATATTCGAGAAATCCGATACGCCGGGTTTCAAAGCTACCCTTGCACTCGTAAAATGGGCCGTCTATAGGTCTGGAAGCGCTGTCCACCCACTCCACCGTGCAGACAACTTCTGGGACAAACATGTAGTACGCCAGCACAAGAAAGAAGATAAATATGCCGTAGAAAATTTTCGTCATACAATTCCTCAACCTCGTCTCGAGTAACGATACGCGGCGTTGAAGCCAGCGAGGTACGCAGTTTCAATTTACTTCTCCTCACCAGCACGTAAAACCTCGCTAACCTTCGGCGCTCTATAGTTCTCAGGGTCGATAGAGGGCTTGACCTGATGCTTGAACACGTCCCGGCCTTCCTGCGCCTTGCGCCGTTCCTCGGTCGGCGGGCTGATGAAGACAATGCTGGCCCCGGCCGGGTCGCGCAGATTGACCGCGGCCGAGGTGCCGCCTTCGATGTAGCTACCCATGACGCCGAGGGCCATCTGCATGAAGAAGGTGGCCGCGCCGGTGTTGCCCAGGCGCCGGTCGGTGTTGATGAACTGCGCCGTCTTACCACTGTCGATTTCCGGCCCGCCCTGCGCCGCGTACTGGTGCAGCATGCCTTCCATCGCAACCAGGTGGTCGACGTTGTTGTCGAAGGCGGCGACAATCCTGGCCGGGCCTTTCGCGCGCTCGGCGTCTGGTAGGGTTTGCAAAGCCTGCTGCCAGCCGGCTTCCAACAGCTTCTGGCGCGCGTCGCGCCGCGTTACCGGCTTGCCGTGCTCGTCCTCGAACTTGACGAAGACAGGGCGATGGATGAAGCCCAGCGATGGCAAGTTGTCGAACGCCTGCATCTGCTCGCGGTTCCACGGAACCGGGAACCACGGCGTAGGCTTCCAGTCCTTGGGGGGATGATTGGCCCAGCGCTTGAATGCATCGAGCAGCGGGCTGCCGTCCTTTTTGTCGAAGACCGGGTTCTTGGCGAATCCTGCGGCGGCCTGCAACCATTCCGCGACCGATGGATGACGTCCAATATTGACTTCGTCGGGGTGAGCGAGCTTCTGGGGGTTCGGGACGTCGTCGCTCAGCTGATAGTACATCCTCCGCAGGTTCTCCTGCAGGTAGTCGTTGTCCGGGTCGTCCCACACGTAGGGTCGCAGCGGCTCAACCCGCTCGCGTCGGGCCAGTACGAACACCGCGCTCGAGTCCGGCCGCTCGGGAATGTAGTAGCCATCCTGCACAAGCCGAGCTGTACCAGGAAGCCTTGCCCTGTTGCGCACCGCCATGTCGTCAGCAGACGTCAGTACGAGGTAAGGCAAATCGGGGTATTTGTCGAAGAGTGCGAACGCCTGTTCCAGCAACTGGTCCGGGCGTTCGCTAAGCTGCCAGGGGCCGGTCACGAACAGGTGCCAGGCCATACCGGTACTGTCCGCGCCACCGGCCAATCCCGCTATCGGCTGGATGGCGCTCGGCTGCCATGCGGGATTTATGAATGGGGGGCCAGCATACATGCTTGGCGCGCCCCAGAACATCGGAGAGCGTTCGGCGCCGTTCTCCAGCGCGTCGCAGGCACGGCTACCGGAATCGCCAATCTTGTCAGTGTCTGCCCACTCATACTTCTTCGGGTCGCGCTCGCGGATGCTGGTATGGGCATTGCCCTTTTGAAGAGCATCCCACAGCTTGCCCTGCCGGTACTTTTCGTAAGTGACGCCCAGACCCAGCACTTCGAGCACGTATTCGCGTCGTGCCTTCTCGGTGCGTGCGGACTCTTCCTGGTCCTTGAGCTGCTGCGTCTTCTGCTGCCACGCCTGCTCGCGTTTATTCGCAGCGAAGGAGTCCTTAATCCATTTGCCGCCGAACAGGACCACAACCGCCAGCAGCGGCACGCCGAACCAACGTACTCTATCCATCGTCGTCTCCACGTCAACATTGGCAAGTTCGGGATGCAGCACCCGGAAATCGAATATGAGCCACAGCAGGAAGACAGGCGGAAACAAGAGCACAGCTCCCAGGACGTGCTTCCATGCCTTGGGACGCTTGATGTCCGCTGCAGTGGTGACGGTGTGGCTGCTCATGATTATCCCTTCGCCGCAGCTGGTCGGTTCACGCGCTTGCCCAATGTCGTTTCAGCGATGACAATGTTCCACAGCTCGCCGGTAAACACCGGCAGGCAGGACGGCAGCACGCCAGTGCTGTAGTAGTCGACGTTGCCCATGATGAGCTGCTTGCGCCAGTCGGGTTCGCACTCGTAGTAGGCGCCGTGTTTGTCCATAAAATCGACCCAGGTAGGCATTTCTTTGCGGATGAAGTCCCCCGGACGTAGATTCTTCAGCCGCCAATCCGCCACCGCGCAAAGGTAGGCGTAGAACAGCCGATGGCTGGACGCTTGGCCGCTGCCGATTGCCACGTCGTATGCGGTCACGTAGCGGTGGTTTGCCGCGCTGTCGAAAATCGCACTGTGGAACGACTTTTCGCCCAGTTCGTGCTGCCAGCGTCGCCGCGCATCGTTGGGGCTTTCCTGCACTACGGCCGTCACCTTGCCACTCGGTTGGCGGACAGCGCGCACGACCGTAAACCTGTCATCGGGGTCGGCCGGATTGCGGCCCCGCGCCTTGTTGTAGGCGTCCCTCACTTGGACGCAGTCGTGTGGCGGAAGGTCCTGCGGCGTGCCAGGATAGCGAGGATGCCCGGCCGGGTCGGGGACTTCCACGGTCCAGGTGCGCAACGAACTCGCCGTCACCGCAATCGCGGCAGTGATTGGGTCCACTTCCTCGCATGGCCCGCGGTCCTGCGGCTGCGCCTTAGCCAGGCGGGAACTGGCCGGAATCTTGTTAGCATCTATCTGATTGCCCCGTAGGTCCGCTTCGCAGGGATGATGCAGCGGTTCGCCGTTAATTGCGCGGATACCCTGCCGCTGAATTTCGGGCTTGTCCTTCGGGTCAATGGGCCATGTCGCGACTGGCAGATGCTCGCGCCAATCGCGTATGGTGGCTGCGACGTGTGCACGGTCGTCTTCACTGTTGAGCCGTAACGCGAAGTCGTGTGGTGGCTGGCCGACCAGGACAGAAGCTACTTTTCCGGTGCGCGGGTCCAGCCGGCGTTTGGCGGTGAATACCCGCTGAAAGAAGCCCGCCCTAAGTTCGGCCATGGGCTTGCGGGTCACGGTACTGTGCACCCATCGAGACGGGACCTGGCTGAGTGTACCGTGGCTTGGCACATAACCGGTATCGACTTGCTGCTTGTATTGCGTTCCCTGAACGTAGTCGGGCACGCCTTGCCAACCGATACCGCGCATGTTGTCGAGGGCGACCGTCATGTCCTCCGGGCAGAAGTAGAGGTAGACTTTGCCGCGATTGTCGCGGTCGCCGTCGGGCTTCCAGCAGCCCGCAACCATGCCGCCACAGTCGCACTCGTTAATCTTCGCAAAAGACGGCTCGGTCGCCTTCGACTTCACGACGCCGGTCACGATGTTCACCAGCGTCTGCAATCTCGCGTGCATGCTCTGGCGACCCTCAAGTAGGTCGTATTGCGACTGATTCATCGCCGCATCCGTGCCGCCGCCCTGAAAGGCAGCTACGATTTTCATCCCCTTGCCCATTTCCTCGTCAAGGCTGTATGGCGGATGGGTCAGGACTAAGGTATCGGCAGTACGTTCGCCTCGCTCCATCAGGAAAGCCTGTGCGAGAAGGCTCAGCAGGCATCCCTGGCTGTGCGCGACGATGCTGACTGTATCTTTCGGCTCGAACTTGCGAATCATCGCAATGACGGCAGCCAGGCGCAGCGCGGCCAATACCATGTACATGCGGCCGGGGCCGGTCTTGACGGGCCTGAGGGGGTCGCCCAAAGGGTCAACGGGAGCGCAGACGCCGCGGTTCCACATGTCCGGCAAGGTGCTGGTCGCATTGCCGAATGGACCGCCGTTCTTGCAAAGGTCCTTGTCGAGACGTGTGCCATAGCGGTCGGTCTTCTGACCGTTCACGGTCTTTGCCTCTTTCTGGACTTCTCGGTAGCCCCAATAGAACGGGATGACCGGACTGTCGGTATCCGGTCTCACTTTACGCTTGAAGTACACCGCATCCGGGTCAACTTCGACCTCGTCCTTGTCCTTGTCGGTCTCTCCCGGCATCTTGTATTCCGCCGGCTTAAAGTACCGGGACAAACGCTCCTGCAGGCCGAGACAGAGGCCTTCTTCCACCGCGTTAAACGAGGTGCCCACATCGTTCACGCCGTGAATCACGATGATATTGCCCGGCAGGTCGCGCGGCACTTCGATGACTTTGTCGCGGAGCCGGTTGCACTGGAGCACCGTGCTCTCGCGTTTGACCACATACTCAATCTTCGGATAAGGCTTTTCGGCCATGTCTCCCCCTGAAGGCTATTTGCCGCCACCGCCACGCAGTAAATCGAAGTCGGCCATGTGCATCGCGTCGCGCGCCAACAAGTCGGACTTGCCGTCAGCGCCGCTGCGGGCCTTCGTGCCCGTGCCATCGCTGAGCGCGATGTTCATGACCGTGTCCTTGACGGTGCTGCCCTGGGCCAGCTTGTCGTCGGCTGTGGCGGCACGCGGGTAGCGCAACTCAGCCTTCTGGTCCGCTTTGCCGCTGCCAAACGCCGGACGTTGCGGCGTCATGGTTTCCGGGCCGTCGTACAGGAAATCGGGTGCGTGGTATTGGATGGGATGCTTGCTGCCGATGACAAATTCCCCGTTGCCCATCCTGACGAACGAACCGTCTTCCACGACGAAATGCAGCACCTTTGCGGCGACGGTGACGACGCCGTCGCAGGCGGTCAGCTGCATGTCCTTGGCCGAATCAATGGCGGTGTCGTCGTGCTGGCTCTGGAGCACAAGCTTGCCGAAGTGGGCGATGGCGTTGAGCCCGCCGTGATGTGCAAAAAAGGACACGCCCTTGCCGGCGTTGACGGCGAAGCGCTGGCCGGCCGTAAGCTGCAAGTGCTGCTGCGCGACGGTGTCGATGTTCCTGGCCGAGTAGCTGACGATGGCCTTGGAGCTGGCAAAGCCGATGCCAGCCGGCGATGTGATGCCAATGACGGGTTCCCGCGGCTCCGTTGCGTTGGGGGCAGTGTTGCTGCCGTCCTCCCACCGCTTGAAGCGGGCCAGAAGTTCGTCCTGGTCCTTCGCTTCGATTGGCAATCCATTGTGCTCGGCTGCATAATTCCCGAGTGCGGAAAACAGTTCGCCGCACTCACGCAGAAGGCCCACGAAGTCGTCGCGTGCCAATTGGCTGCCCTTTGTGCTCGACCCACCGAAAAGCCTCCAGGCGCTCAGGAAGATGCCCCGCGCGGCGTGAAGGGCGATGGCCTCGTCGGTACGCAACTCCGCGCCTTCGCCCCGCGGCGCCGCCCGGCCGTCCTGTCGCAGTTCGGTCAGGTAGCCCAGATTCAATTCGGTCGTCGCATGGTCGCTCGCCAGTTGGGCGCTGATTTGGCCTGGCGTGTCATCGAACCTGAGCTGATTGCCGCGGTGCCCCTGCACCTCACGGCTGCGCAAGCCCGATTGATACCGGCTTTGCGGCAGTGCATCTTCACGCCGAAAAACCGGGGGAAGTGCGTCGGCGTTGTAGAGCTGGCCGACGATGATGGGCTTGTCAGGGTCGCCGCCGGCGAATTCGACAAGCACCTCTGTTCCAACGGGCGGCAACAAGCGCGCGCCGCATTGCGCGCTGCTGCCCGGACCGTTTCCAGCCCAGTTCGACGCCACACGGACCCAGGCCGACATACCATCCGAATTGGCAGCGTCTTCACCGCTCGCATGCGCGGATGATTGCGACCGGACTGCCGGAAAACGTACCTTGACGCGGCCTAGTTTGTCGCACCAGACCTCTTCGCCCGGGGGGCCGACCACAATCGCGGTTTGCACCTGCGGGCGCCGCAGGACCCGGCGTGGTGGAACGATGCGCACGCCGCGGCGCACGCAGGAAAACCGTGTCCTGTAGCGGGTCCCCTCTCCGGCGCCCAGTTCGAGCAGCTCATCGTCATCTTGCCCCCAGCCGTTGCGGCTGAACATGCGTTCGACTCGCGCACTGATGTCGACTGGCAGATTGTTCTGCGCGATGATGCGTTGTTCGGTGATGACGAACTGACGCTCTTTCGCCTCGTGCGTATCAATCTCGGGGTGCCCCTCTAGAATGAACCACTCACCGACAGCAAAGTCACGAACACCGCCCTCGCCGTGAAACGACTTGGATGCGTACTCGAAGCGCGCCATCTGCGTGTCTCCCAGTGCAGCCAGGTCGAGTATCGTGTCGCCAAGGTGCGGCGCCGCGACATAGTAGTCCTCAAGGCTTGCCGCAAGCTGGTTTCCGCGCGTGCCCTGGTTCGCCTGGGACTGAGAGTGAACCGTCGTGAAGGGCGCCGCGCCAGGGTGGTTGTAGTCGGGGCTGTACAGGGCGACGCGGCCGGGCTGCAGGGTACGCTCTGCGCTCCAATAGGTGATGGCGTCACGCTGCTCGGTCGCCGCATCCCGGTGAAAGCGCACGGTGCCAGCCGAATTCTGCCGCAGGTCATACGGGTCCTTGAACAGGACCAACGTGTGACCGATAGCGTTCTCGGCCTGGCTGCCCTTGGCTCCCGACCAATTGGGGAGGCCTGGACGAAAGAACCAGGCAATGCCGATGCGCTGCATCAGGCGCCGAATGAATGCAGCGTCCGACTCGTTGTGCTGCATGGTGAATTCGCGCCGTGCCGGCCGGGCATGCCGCAGTCCAAGGGCGATGTCGAGGTCGAACGTGGCAGCCAGGATGGGATTGGTCGTCTGCCATTCTTTGATAAGCGTTTCGATGATGTCCAGCTCGCTCATGTTCCGGAAGATGCGCGTGTTGACGCGGTTTTCCATCATGGAAAACGCATCGCGCATGACCAGCTGATACGTCGCCAGGCCGCCGTCGCTCTGCCCGGACAGAGCTCCGGTCACGATGCCACACAGGCGACGCAGTTCCCCCTGGTCGGTGACAACTTGCAGCTCCGCGGGTACGCCGATGAAGTCCTTGAGTTGTAGCCGGGCGCTCCCGGCAACGCACAGGATTCGATACTCGAAGCCCCCGCATATTGCTTCGTGTCCGACGACCTTCTGGGCCAGGAGCTGGCCGCTCGTGTTGTCGCTCGCACGGTCCAGTTTGAGCCGAATTGCCCGGCTCCGTGTCGACAGGAGATACTGCGCCAGGTCAGCGATTTGCACCTTGTCAAACTCTGCCATCTGTCGTCTCCCATTTGGGGCCGGTAGTCCTTACTTCGATACGATTGTTCTTTTTCTAAGGAAAAATTGCGAATTTCACTCTACGGTTCCAGCTCAAGACGGAAGAATTATTGCGGCGACAACCACGATGCATGCTGCGATGCCGCAAATTGCGAAGTCATGTATTCCGCAGAAGGAAGGTTGCGGCATGCAACAACTGAACATCCAGTAATGGTCTGTATAGCAGCAGTATCCGAGCGGAAATTCTTTGTGTATTGCTTGGACGCAGCGAAACCGCTACCTGCTGCATTCTTTTGACGCCAGTATGGAAGGCGCTAACACATCGTTTACCTGCCGCCGCCGGACTACACCACCGAACAGGATGTGAAATTCGGAAAATTCACAAATGCAACATTGATGTTAAAATTTACTTCAAGACAAGTAATCGCGGAGGCATTCTTGAAGCCCCTCATCGTTATTGGCGACAAAACGAGTCACGGCGGGACAGTTATCACCTGTTCAAAATTCTCAGATACCGATGGGAAGGGTTGGGCTCGGGTCGGCGACATGGTTTTCTGCCCCCGATGCAAGGGTGTGTATCCCATCGTCGAGGGCGACGCGGGCTTTCTTGACGACGGCCACGCTGTCGCTTACGACGGGTGCAAAACAGCATGTGGCGCCGTGCTGGTCGCCAGCCAGCAGATGACCCTTACCGAACCGGTGAACGGCGGCGCATCCGGCGCCGTGTCCGACGCCATCGGTACATCGCTGCAGGGCTTTGGCGTCGTCGCCAAGGGGCTCGCAAGCCGTTATCAGGATGAGCCCGCCGCGTCAGGTAAAGAGCGTTTCCGCGGAAGGTTCCAACTCGTCGACGCCACTACTGGAGCACCAGTGCGAAGCCAGGCCGTGCGCGTGCGGTCGACCGGTGGGCAATACGTCACTGGCACTACCGACGCCGACGGCTACACGACGTGGGTCGAGCGCGACGCGCGCGAAGCGCTGGCGTTCGATTTGGTTCAGGACGGTGACGCATGACGAGCCCAGCGAAACCACCATCAGGCCGTCCCCCGAGCGCTCCACTCGCAACCGGGGGCATGTCCGTTGAAGGCACAACGACAGTCGTGCCAGTCCAGCCACCGCAGCCTAATGCGGTCGACAAGAAGGTGCTCTGTTCCGCAATGTGCCAGTGCCACGCGCAACCGAAGCTCGGCGCAAAGGGGCGCCGGCTCAAGCAGGAATGCGTCGCCGCCCGGCTCCAGGCACTCGACACCGCGATGGACCACATGAGCCCATACAAGGCCGAATACACCTATGACATGACGAAGCGGCCGCCAATGCCGTTCATGGACAAAACGATTCCGACAAAGGGATACACGTTTTTTTTCCGCGGCTGGACGCTGAAGGTTTGGCCAAAGGACCCGGAGCGCCCGCAGCCGTACGTGCCCAACATGGGCTACACGCGGCGCCCGGACGTCATCATCGTCAAGGACCCGACGAAGCCTCCAACGCAAGACAACATCAAGCAGGTCGTCGAGATGAAATTCCCGGATGACGACTACGTCGGCGACCAGCGCCAGGATTACATTCGAATCGCCGGCGACGAACGGAATCTGGTGACGCTCAAGCTCGAGGCGTGCGATTGCAACCAGCCCGAGCCGAAGCCCCCTAAAATACCGGTTGAGCAGATAGGGAAAGCCGCAGTAGGTGCGAGCATCATTTACATGATTGTAACGAAACGACCACCGCCAGGCGGCGTGCCGGCGTATTGAGGACAGCTATGAGTGATTTACCGTTCGACCCCGTCGAGCTGATGCGTACGAACCCCGAGGCCCTGAACATTCCCGGCGGGATGCTCACGGCCAGCGGGCCGCAGGACTACGTCGGCTGCGTGCCGGTCATCGCGGGCACGCTTTTTTTCGAGAACGCCCACCTGCCAGCCGTGCGCGACGCCATCAATGAATGCTTTGAGGCGTACCAGGCAATCGCGAAGCCGGAGCTGACCTGGCTCCTTCGAGAAGACCCGCCCGAGGGGCCGCGTAAGATGGCTTTCGAAAAGGCGAAGCCGTTCAAGACGATGTTGGCCAGCATAGACCCGAACGCCTTGGTGAGCTTCTACTACACCAGCGGTAAGCAGGTTCACGATGCCGGCCCCTGGGAATTCCAGGTCCATGGGATTCAGGCCTGGCGTGCAAACATGGGGGACTGGGGCTTGTGCGGCTTGCGGTTCTCTGTGCCGCTGCTGTTCGTCGAGGAGACTCCCGATTCCTTCGTCGAGCTGTTCGTAGGCTGTGCGCGGCGACTTCATGCGGCACATGGCTATGCCGGTCACAGCTTGAACCTCTCGGCGCTCCGATACGACGACAACCAGGCATTCGAAGCCTACCTGGCACCGAAACTCAAGGGATTCGACGCCGGCAACCTCATCGCAGGCGCCGCCAACGCACACCTGGGCATCAAGACGGTCAGCTGGCTCACGGCCATCAACCGGGGATACTTGGAGAAGGTAGGCGGCGAGTCGACGGTCCGGTCTGAACTGCCGCCGGATTGGTTCCGGCTGTTCGACTACGGCGCGGGGGTCGTTATTCAGGCGGGGGCCAGGCCAGATGCGGCACCGGCGGACACCGCGCCTCCCGCCCGGCTTGTGTTACCGGACATGCTCCTGCAGCCGGTCCGGACGCCCAAAGTGCAGATTCACTACGCGTCAGCGGATAGCGAACCCCGCCTGATTGGTTGGTCGGCCGACGAATGGCTCAAGCGTCTCGACGTCCCGCCCGAGCAGCTGATGGCTTATAAGGCGCAGTTACTGAAGGAGCCGAAGATTCCATCGAGTCGGTAGAGTCGCCTCCGCTTGAGGTCGCGCGATTTCGCGGCGTCTTGAGGCCACGTGGTGTAAGGCCAGCCGGGTTCAGATGTTGGGTGAGCAGAAGACAAGGGTTCATACCCTTGGGCCGTTGTCGCGAAAGCCATACGGGTCAAGCAACCCGTCCGGGTCGAGATAGAGCGCATCGGCCAGCCGCTCACGGTCTTTGAAAATCTGCGCCTTGCCGTGCTTGCTGTCGTAGTCGATGCCGGAGCCAACCCCTGGCAAGTACGTCCACAGGCCGGCGTTAAGCAGTTCCCTGACCGTTGTGGCGGCACGCAGCGACTCAAGGGCATATTTTCGGTCCTGTTCTTTCGCGACGACCAGGGCACGCACCAAGCTGCGTTCGCTGGCGATGACCGAGCCCACCAGCGCTGCGGCTGCGACAAGCCATGCGACAGTACCGGCGCTGCCAGCAATGCCCATCCCAACCATAGTGGCGAGGCTTGCTGCGAAGACGGCGGCCCAGAGTCGGGACCAGGTGCCGTGGCGGGCAGCGACGCTCTGCAGTTGAACCTGCTCGGGACTCTCCCTGAGTGCTTTTAACGTGGCAGCAAAGGCTTCCGACGCCCGTATCTCGTCATAGTCGGCCAGCACGGCGTCGCGCAGCTTCCACCTCTTCAGCCACTTTACAGCGAGCTCCGTTTGTTCTGGACTGAGGTAGCGCGCGTGCTTGTCTACGGCTTCTGCCAGCGCCGCCAAGGCAATCTCGCCGCGGTCTGCCAGGTCAGGATTAGCACCGCTGCCGTCTCGACTGAACAAGCTATTGTTCTTCGTGCGCACGAATGATTCGTCGATGACATAGTCCTCGGGCTGCATCGGGTCCGAGCCATAGTTATCGCGCATGATTGCTCCTAGTAGTTCTTTGCGGAACTATAACAAGAAACCTGCACGAGGCGGCTCTATGGCTCTGCGACAAGTCAGTCGAGCACTGGAAAAAGACCGGGCATCGAGTGCGATACCCGGTCTCAATTTGCATAAATGCCTACGTGAATCACCCCGGGTTTGAAGGAGGCTCCAACATTTGAGAAAATGGAGCCACCATGAAAAAATCAGTCCGATATTCCCCCGAAGTGATGGAGCGCGCCGTGCGCATGGTCCA
>NZ_LMNW01000012.1 GCF_001423125.1 Duganella sp. Leaf126 | reverse complement strand
TGAATCGCCCCGGAAATTTAGGAGGCCGTTTGGTGTGAGTCAGGTGACATAGCCTGCTCGGAAAGTTGTTGATAGTAGTTTGCCTCAGCTTCGGCCGGCGGTATATAGCCAAGCGATTCGAGTAGGCGATGATGATTGAACCAGGTCACCCATTCGAGCGTCGCCAATTCGACGGCCTCGCGCGTCTTCCAGGGAGCGCGGCGATGTATCAGCTCAGCCTTGTACAGGCCGTTGATGGTCTCGGCCAGCGCATTGTCATAGCTGTCGCCCTTACTACCCACAGAGGGCTCAACGCCGGCTTCAGCAAGACGCTCGCTGTAGCGGATGGAAACATATTGCGAGCCCCTGTCGCTATGGTGAATTAAGGCGCCGTCGCGTTCAGGCTGACGGGCGTATAGCGCCTGCTCCAAGGCATCCAAGACGAAGTCGGTGCGCATCGAACTGCTGACGCGCCAACCTACAATGCGTCGGGCAAACACATCAATCACAAACGCCACATAGACAAAGCCTTGCCAGGTCGAGACGTAGGTGAAGTCGGACACCCAGAGTTGATTGGGTCGCTGTGCCTTGAACTGGCGATGGACCCRGTCCAACGGGCACGGTGTGGCCGCATTGGCAACTGTGGTCTTCACGACCTTGCCCCGCATCACGCCACGTAAGCCGGCACGGCGCATCAAGCGTTCGACGGTGCAGCGTGCAACCTCGATGCCCTCGCGCCGAAGCTGGCGCCAGACCTTCTCTGCACCATAGACCTGCATATTGGCTTGCCAGACGCGTTCAATTTGCGGGGCCAGCACCTCATCGCTCTTTGCGCGAGCACAGCGCAGAGCCGGATTGCGCCGCTGCGCGGCGTAACGCCAGTAGCCGGACGGGGCGATCTGCAAGACTTTGCAAATCGACTCGACCCCATACGCTTGGCGGTGCTGGTCGATGAACGTTCTCACGACTTGAAGCGACGGTCGAGCTCCGCCTGGGCGAAAAACGCGCTCGCCAGACGCAGGATTTCATTCGCCTTGCGCAACTCTTTATTCTCGCGTTCCAGCGCCTTGAGGCGCTCGCTTTCGGCCGTTGTGGTGCCCTCACGCTGTCCTGTGTCACGCTCACGCTGGCGCACCCAACGACGCAAAGTTTCGGCGGTACAGCCTATCTTGGCTGCGATGGAAGTGATGGCTGCCCATTGCGACTCGTRCTCGCTGCCGGCCTCTTGGACCATGCGCACGGCGCGCTCCATCACTTCGGGGGAATATCGGACTGATTTTTTCATGGTGGCTCCATTTTCTCAAATGTTGGAGCCTCCTTCAAACCCGGGGTGATTCACGGCGCGCTCCATCACTTCGGGGGAATATCGGACTGATTTTTTCATGGTGGCTCCATTTTCTCAAATGTTGGAGCCTCCTTCAAACCCGGGGTGATTCAATCCGGCATGGTTCCGGGTCGTCCAGTGGAGACGCTTGGGATCGAGTCGCGCGGAGCCTGGCGATGCCGCCAAGGGTTGGATCGTGAGCATCGACGTTGGTGCGCACACCGAGCTGAGCGGCGGCGTTGTAGGCGTTGAAGGCGCTAAGCGCGCTGGCGGGGCGGATGAGCGGGGAAATGAAGGACACGGCGGGGTTGATGTCGGTGTCGAGGAAATCGCGCACGAGCCGGCACACGCCCTCTTCGCCGATGCCTTGCCTTGCGCGCTCCCTCCCGGCCGCGTGATGGCGCGCGTAGGGCAAATGCCCGTTGATGGCGTGCGCGACCGACGATGCAAAGCGGCGCTGAGGCGTCCAGCCCGATTTGGCTTCCAGCGCATGCGCCACGGCGTGATACGCGAGCGGTTCTTTCTTCATCTCTTGTTAAACTTTCTGCCCTGCGGGCTTGACTGCTTCGCCTTTTTTGTGAAATCGCGATGCTACGGCGCCTGTTTTTTATATGGAGCAAATGGCGCCGCCGCCCCGATTGGAGCACACGGAGCAAGGCGACGTCTTGAATTCCCGCGACAAGACTGAAAAAAATGAATTGGGCTGGCCGGCTCAGGCGCAGTCTCGATTGACGCAGCTCAAAAGTTTGGCGGCGGCGCGGCGCGGGGTCGGCGCGGTGGCGCAAACACGGCGACGGCGCGTGAGCATTGGGCCTCGCGCTCCAAGGCAACAACCGCCAGCGCGCCTTTAAACAGAAGCCGCGCCGCCCATGTTTAAGACGAGGGAGGGCCCGGCGCATGCGATTGGCTCCCATTGGAAAAAAAGCTCTTGCTTCATGCGTCCGGCGCGCCGACCTGTGGATGCTCGGTTTAATCGCGCTGCCATCCTGCCTCACCGACCACCTGGAACGCGTCGGCAATTTTTTGACGGGGGACGCAAATCGGCGCAGGAGTCACTTGGCCGTATGGCAGCGCCGACTCGTCGATGGAACGAAATTTGTCGCGCTCATCGACGCGATATCCAGCCCGGATTGCAGCGACTGGAGCGGCATCTCATTTGCGCAGATCCGCAAAGCCGGCGCCAACTGCCTGGCGTCGGGCAGCATGTCGGTCAAGGCGCGCTTGCTCAACGTCAGCCCTGAAAAAAACAGCGCGCGCGGCTGCAGCGGTTCTCCTCCCCTGCGACTGGAACCTTTCAGATCAATGCCGCGTTCTGGGGCGACGTTTTCGTCGGGCCCGCAAGCACCAACGCGCGCGCCGGTGGCGCCGAGGTGTTCACCGGCGCAGTTAATGGCTTCGACCTGGCCAGCGAGGTGTCGCCGGCGCCGGAAACCGACGAGCTGGCGCTCTTTCCTGTCGGGCTGGCGTCCGCGCATGCCGAGACCCGTCGAAAGGGAAAAAAAGTGGCGTGAGACAGCGCCGCGCGGCTCGCCTATTCGTGCGGATTTTTTGTCGTTAAGCCAAGTTTGCGTTCGGCTTCTTCATTCATCAATTGACGTTGAGCGAGCCAATCAAAGCCTGTCGGGCAACGTCGAATCCGGAGTCAACTTCGGCTCGTTCAACAATTTTGTCTTGTAGCGCATCAACTCTTCTTCAGGCGCGTCGAAGCGGTGGAGCCATTCCATCGCGGGCAGGCCGGTGAGCCGAGGTTCCCCGTCCTTTGAACCGTAGTGCAAGGAGATTTCCCCCGACAGACGAACATCTTTCAGCGCCATCGCAGGCAACACATAGATCGCTGGTTTGGAATCGAGTTCAACCGGCGCGATTTCCGGCTTGGGGCCGGCTTGGATCACGATGCCGTTGCCGTAATCATATTGTGCAAACCACGAAGCGGGCAGCTCCGAACGCAGCGCGAAAAGCCCGCCCAACTTCTCCACCATGGAATGGTTGATCGCCGTCAGCCAACCTACGGTGACGAGATGATGCTCAACGTCCCGGCCCGGCAGGCCTCCAATGATATGCCCCGGTCCGGCATCAAGCCCGGCCATTTTTGAAACCATGAAAGCCTCGGTCGGCTCGTTGGGCTCTCCCCGCACCGCCGAAAGGTTCAACGCGAATCCGCCGTGCCCATGTTTAACGTTGAGAAGCTTGCAAAAATCGACGAAAAGTTTTTGGAACAATGCGGGGTTGGCCTCGACCACCTCCTGGGGCAAGGAAAATATCAACGAATCGGGCCCTCGCCCAGGCAGGCGCGCCTCCCAGGCCGGACGGCCGAAGGTGCTGAACAGCCATGGACTGGCGTCATGCGGCTTTTCTCCCCCAGTGTAGGTGAATCCAAAATTATGGTCCTCGTCCATCTTCTTGACCATCGCGCGAAGCTCGGGGGCTTTGGCGTAGGCGTATTTGTCCGGGCCCGATGGAGGCTCGTCGCGCCAGAGCCACTTCAAATGATCGTCCGCCACCGCACGGTAGGCGTCGAAACACTCGCACAACGCCTCGCGCGCCTCGGCCGTGTGCGACCCTTTGAAATACAACGTGGCCCTTACGGCAATGGTGGCTCCGACGTAGTCTTCGGGGCCGTATTTCATCAACATCGCCCCCGGCATTTCAAGCTGGCCGTGGGTCTTTGCCCACTCCGCCATAAATTTTTCCATCTCTGGTTTTGCCATGGTGTAGCTCTCTTAAAAAACAGGGACAAGGCCCGGAATGGGTTTGAGCGGCGGGCGCGGCATTCTGCCTCGGGACAGAATATACGCGACCCAGGCGGCCACCGCCGCCGCCGCTCCGAGCTCTTCAATGGGAATGTTCGGGTCCTTTGGCTTTTCGCTTTGGCAGTCGCAGTCGGTCGGTTCCAACGTCGCGAGCTTCTTGTCGTCGCCGGCAATCAGCACGTAAGCGTCCCTTTGCCGGGTGGTCAGCGTATCTGGTGGGAACTTCATCTCCACAATTTGCTTGATGTTGTCTTGCGTCGGGGCTTTCGACGCGTCTTTCACCACGACGACGTCAGGACGGCGAATGAGGCCAACGCCCGCTTTGTAGGTTGATGAATGCTCCGGTTTGGAACCTCAATATTTTTTGATCCAGCCCGGCAGATAATCGTGCGCCTTCGTGTCCACGCCACTGTCCGTTATGGGGGCTGGTGGAGTCTGGGTCATGTCGTAGTTAAGCTCTTGCTTGTAACGGGATCGGTGATCAAGCGCCTTGTCCAGTCCTTTGAGGTGCGCGCTGACGCAACCTTGTTTGAGTTGCTTGCCGTCCTTGCCAAGGTTGGGCTGCTTGTCGCACTTGCACATCGCCGAGCACAAAACTTTTTTGTCCTCCGGATCAATTTTCACCCCATGGATACGGACGAGCGTGGTCATGCCCTCGCGCGACATGCCGCCAGTCGCCAACGGTGGAAGATCGCTCATGCCTTCTCCTTCACCAGATCGAACGCCAGCGCTTCGGCGGCATCACGTTCAACCCATTGGGTGTAACCATCGGCGTCTGTCGCCCCCGTCAAGTATTGGCCATCGGTCGAACGCACGCGCACAGCCTCGCCCGATATCGGCGCGCCGTCATCGGCGCTCACCAACTGGAATCGCCCCTGGAAGCGCTCAGCCTCCTCCCCGAGGCTCCGCTCCTCATACGCCGCCGCCATGCCGGCTCCAATGGCGCCAAAGCCCGCCGCCGCCCCGCTGGACGCCGCGCCAGGAGCGGCGCCCGACGACGGCTCGGTCAAGGTTTGAATTTGGCTCGCGATCAGCATGGCGCCGCACGCGGTCTTGCAGCCATGGTAGGCCACCGGCGCGCCGTCGATGATGTTCGACTGGTCCCCCTGCGATATGGGGAACACCCCTTTTCACTTCGGGCACGCCACCATGTCCCCCACCCGGGCAATGGGCTTTCCGTCACAATCCGAGAAGGGGGAGCCGGCCAGCACCGTGCCCCCATGGCTGGTCTTGTCGCCTTGAACAATGAAGGGCTCCATAAATCTTCCATTTTTATTAACATTGCAATGGTGAGCTCGCTTTTGCGAGCTGTCAATATGCATCTTTGTTTCTCAGACTGGACCGAAAGCAAATGAATTCGGGTTTCTTCTTTTTGATCCTTCATCCAGGAGGCGGCGGGCCTGTTTTAAAAACGGGCGCCGACAAAAATCTGATAGAGCAGGATATTCGTTCCAACCCCGACAAATTCAAAAGCCGCCGATTCTCGACGGAGGATCGGCGGCTTTTCAACCGGGCGGCAATCAGCGGAGCAGTAGCCCCCTAGTTCAGTCCTGCTACTCCTTGGAAGCCTTGTCGGGAATCATGTTCGCGTATCGCGCCGTCGTCTGCCCGTCCTTGTGGTGCACTGTCCAACGCAGCTCCTGCTCGGTGGCGATCGCTCCGGCCTCCACCATGTCGTTTTGCCGAATCCTGTCGATCGTCCGCCGCTCCAAATTCGCCACGCTACGAGCTCCCACCATGTCGGCGATCGCCACCGGCGAGGCCGTGATGTTTTTAAGCACGCGGGAGATGAAGGACCGACGGGTGTCGTGCATGTGGATGTCCGACAGCCCCGCCCGCTCCAGCACTCGGCGGAAGTTGGTCTTGAAGCCCTCGATCTTGTAATGGAACACACGCTCGTCGACGCGTTGAATGGCCTTGAACGCTTCTTTGGCTTCGGGCAGGAGGATGACCAACCTGTCCTCGGACGCCTTGGTTTGATCCGCATCCATGTGGATGACGCCACGGTCCAAATCGATCTGCGCCCATTGCAGCCCCAACAATTCGGCTCGCCGCATGCCCGTGGAAATGGCCAGCGCAAAGATCAGCGTCATCTCGGGGTTGCGGCACCTGCGCAACTCCGTCAACAACGCCGCCTCCTCTTCCTCCGTGATCACCCTGCGGCGGCGATGCTCTCCACCTTTGAGCCGCGTCTTGTCGGCAAGCAGGAATGGATTGTGGCCGTTGAGGCGCTTCCATGCCTTGTTGTCCGTGTAGCGCAATTTGTTGACCACCGACTGCAACGCGTAGATCTCGCGCTTGACGGTGCTTCGCGCCTTCCCGTCCTTCAGCCTGGTGTTGATGTATTCCGTCGTTTCCTGCTCGGTCAGGTCGTCAATGTAGAAGTCGCCGATGGCCTTCTCGTCGTAGCCTTTGGCGTGTTGGCGCAATGAAGCAAGTGGTCCGGAGGGGACCGCGAAGCCGGGTTTGATGTATGGGATGCGAATGGTCTTGCAGTGTTCCAGCCGCGCTCTTGCCGCCTTGGCCGTTTGGCGCTCCTTGTCGATCGCGCTTTCAAGCTTGGGCGACACATAGGCCCGCATGTATCCATCGATGGCGTCGGAGAGCTTGGCGCGCCCCTCTTGAATGAATTCGATCGCGAGACGCTCGACCTCGTCGACGAGCATGCTCGCTCGGTCGCGGCCCTGCGCGATCAAAAGCCGGCCTTGCGGGGTTTTGCTGTCTTCAAGGAACATCTTCGCGCGCTCGACATCTGCGAACGAACGGTCGACAACGAAGTCTCCACGCTCAATTCGGACGCGATAACGGATGGAACGGGATTTGTCGGCGTTTTTCCAGTCGATGACTCGAATGCCGCGAGGAATGGAGGAGGCCATGGGGTCCTTTGGTGTTGGTGGAATCGTTTGTCGAATTCCCCTATTTTTTCACCAAAAGCCCGATGAACCGTTGCTTTGAATCACTGGCGGCGAACACCAAGCCTTTGATTCTAAACATAATTCTTGGTGGGAAGTGCAAGTTTCGAACTTGCGACCCCTGCAGTGTGAATGCCATTGTCAGGAGCCTATGGCAGTGTCCCACAGGGGCTAAATCGCAAAACGCCCCCACAAACCACCAATGAATTGCACCAAATTACACCAGCGATTACACACAGCGTTTTTCTGAGCATCGAAACGAGGTGTAATTTTCGACGTAATTGCAGCCTTTATGAACATGAGGCCTACATAAATCAAGGGCTGGATTCGGACCGGCGCCAGCATCAGCGCTGAAACGATTTCTGTACGGACCGGACATATTCGGCCTGCTCTGGCGTCTGGGTATCGATCGCCATCAGCCAGCCCTGACGCAGCAATCGAGCGGGATGATTGATGGTCTCTGCCAACTGCTCGAATCCGGAGAGTTGAAATTTCTCTTCCCCCATGAAATCGAGCTCGCAGTCGAGCAGCCGGTAGTCGTGCTGGTCCCGGCGCAGCAGAGCACGGGTCGTGTGGCGCGCCAGCTGTTCGTGCATGACGCTGGAGACGCGAAGCTGACTATTTGACGAGTTGGCCCAACGGTTGTTCACCTGCCCCATCGGTAACTGCCTGCCCTGCTCGTAGAGGAAGCGCGCGCTGTAGCCGAGCGCGTGCGGCGGCAGCGCCAATTTGCAGAGCCAGGACTGGGCGGCATGCACCGGCCCGCGATCGCCGGGCGATACGTCGGCGCCGGCCAACACGAACTCATCGCCTTTGAACCACACCAAGCGCACGCCCAGCAGCTCAGCCAGGATGCTCTTGGTGCCAGGCGCGTACAGCCGCGCGACCCTCATCGGCCTGCGCTTGCCCTGATCTGTCACTTCCTGCACCAGCAATTCGAAGGGCGCGGGCGTGCCGCCCATGACCATGCCCTCGGTCATCAGCACACCATGGTCTCGCCGCCTTGCAACCCAGGCCCGCATTAAGCCCTCACAAAATACTGTACATTTAAACAGTGTACCAGGTACGCGCGTCCATGCGAACCGTACAAAATAGCTTGCACCGCATTTGATTCGTGTGTATGCTTCAATACATGGGATGCAGCAACGCAGACCACCGAACCAGCGGTTTCTGGCAGATCAAAGGAAAAATCATGAGCGCAGTCACCAACATGTTCGGCCGTATCAACGCAGCAGGTAACGTCAATGTTCTGCACATCGAAGACGGCTCGGCAATCACCCGCATGAAAGATATCGATGCATGGCCTGTCGGCAGCAGCCTGTCGGTGGACTGGGAGCATCCTGAGGGTATCGAGTTGACCATTGAGGATGCTGAGCGAATCGGCCTTATCATCGAAAAATAATTCACCATCGCAATCGCATGCAGCTCGGTTCGCCGGGCTATTTTTCATGGACGGACCATGTACAAAATATACCTACGCACACACGACCAGCAAGTCGATGGCGATTCAAAAACCACTACCAGCAACCAGGTGGCCGCTGCCGCCGCGTTTGCCGCCCTAGTGGCGCGCGCAGACCTTGATGGCCAGCGCGTGGCGGCGGTGCTGAGCCACAAAGCGCAGCGGCTTGCGTTCCACCGGTTCGATCGGCCCGAGGGAGAGAGTGACAACTGGCGGGGGCGGCTGGATGAAATCGAATGGCCAGAGCCGGTTGCCAGTCGGGGCGGCGCGCGCAGTGGTGCCGGCCGGAAAATACAGACCAGCGACGGCGGCCCTGTGGTGCGTAAGAATGTTTCCCTGGACGAGCGGACAGTGCGCGTGCTGACGGAGTTAGGCGGCGGCGAGTTGTCCGAAGGGATCCGGCGGGCAGCGCTGGCTATAGCGCCACCCAGCGAGGTATAGCATGAGGAGGAAATTCGAAAGCAGGTCCGAGGTCGATGCCTACATCGCAGGCGACACCATCGAGTGTCTTGAATGCGGCAGGCGCTTTGAATTTCTCGGGGCGCACCTCAAACGCATGCACGGAATCGACGCGGACGAATATCGCGAACAATGGGGCATCCCTGCCATGACGCCTTTGGCGGGCGCTGCTTACCGCGAGGCGGGTAGGCAGCGGCTTCTTGCGATGCAAAGGGACGGAGTTTTGACCTATGATCACTTGCCCAACGCTACCGCCAAGTCCAAGGTCTCGATTAGGGAGAAGGTAGGTGTCGCGAAGGCTGAGCATTCCGCCCTTGTTACAAAAATCCGCCCAGGCGATCACAGTAGGCTGCCGCCAGGCGCGAAGCGGGCTGACGGGCGCAATGCGGACCACAGGCGCCAATATCAGATCGATTATCGCAAGCGAAAGGCTGAAGAGCGCCGCCTCAAGGCCACCGCAAAAACCGAGGGCTGACAGCTCAGAGGCATCCGGCCAGCGCCGCCTCGAGCATGCCCTCATGCTTCCGCCCGACAGTCCAGTCTCGCGCCAGCGCCAGAACTTTAGCACCCGCCGGCGCGTCCAGCGGCAGCTTGTCGAACTCGTACAGCGGCGTAGCTGGCACGTCCGTCACGCACGGCACATGCACCGGCACCTCGACGATCTGCGTTGATGGCGGCGCTGTGCCGCAGCCGGCCAGCAACACGCAGGCGCTGAGAAAAACCGCAGGCGCAGCGAAAAGCTGCAGGTGGTGCAGGTGCAGTTTCATTTGACGTCCTTAAGCAGCTGGTTCACGTACGGCATGGCTTCGTCACAGGTGGTGGCGCGCGCTTTGGCCAGCTGGGCCTGTGCTGCATCGAGCCGGCGGCCAGCAGCGGCAGCGGCGGCCCGGGCGGCCGCGCCGCGTGCCTGCGCTTGGGAGGCAGAGCGCCGCATCGCCTCCACGGCCTGGTTCTGGACGCTGATCGAGGCGCGGAGCGCGGCGTTGGCGCCCAGCTCCGCTTTCAGATCGGCCTCCATCCTGTCGCGCGCGGCGGCCGCCAGCCACCAGCCCGTGCCGGCGCCGGTACCGACGACCAGCAGCAGGCCGGCCAGCAGCACGGCCGCCAGGCGCCAGATGCTGGCGACGACAGCGCCACCGGCAAGGTCCAGGGCACTCACGTCAGCACCTGCTGCGCCACGGCGAACAGGGCGAGGCGCTCGGTCAGCCCGTTGGTGCCGCCATTGACGCGGCGTGTCACGCGCACTTGATCACCAATATCGGCCAGCTCGTTGAGGCCGCGCGTCTTCCAGAACCACGCGGCCGATCGGCATGCATTGACCGGCTGCTCGAGCAACTCCGGCGCGCCGAGCAGATCCAGGCCAAGCGCAGCGCCACAGGCGACGTAGTTGGTGCGCCCCGTGATTTGGATGAGGCCGCGCCCACGGAATCGGCGGCCGTCACCGACCATCGTGTTCCCGAGGTCGCGACGGCCCTCGTACGCGTCGCCGCTGGCCAGCTCGCGGACGTACTGCAGCTGCCCAGACTCGTGAGCGATCTGCGACAGGAACGATGCTTGCCGGGCGGGGGTGTTGATGCCGAATTCGGCCATCGCAGCATTCAGCGGGCCGAGGAAGATTGCTGCGCGTGCGCGCGCATAGGGCATAATTTTGCTGAGCTGGTCGAGCGTCATGCTTCATTCTCCCGGCGGCTGCCCGCTACATACAGCGCGATCCCTACTGCAAACAGGCATTCGAACATGTCGCGTGCCGCGATACAGGAGGCGAACCCGGCGGCGCTGCCGGCCAGCAGCGCGACATGCGCGAACCGAATGCTGTTCGGCGTTTTCCTGGTCATCTTATTGAGAGAAATCGTGCTCATGTAGAACACGTATAAGCATGCGATTGCCTGGATGATGGGGGTCACGGACATAATCACTCCTTCGGGTCACTCAACCAGGGCAGCTTGATGTCGCGCAACCGGTCGATGAGGGTAAAGAAAACCGGCACAGCACGCATCGCGGCCAGGCCGGCAAAGAAAGCCACGGCCCGCTCCAGACTGGCTGGCAGGTCGAGGTAATGCAGCGCCACCGGCGTGGCCATGACCGCAACTGCGGTACCGGTGAGCACCGCAGTAACGGCCTGCGGCCGCGTCAACTCCTTTGCGTAGCTGAGCGACACGGCGGCGCCGAGGAACGAGAAAATCAGCACGCCATATTTAATGCCGGCGATGCTGTCCTCGGGATTGGGTGTTTGAAGTGGCATTTGTTGCCTTTCTATGGGCTTTTATTCCCGCCAGCGCGGGTTGTGATTGAATCGGTGAACCTACGCGACCTTGACGATGATCCGCGCGCGGCCATCGCTCTCGACAGCGATCACGCGGCCGATGGCGCGCAAGTATTGGTGCAGGGTCATATCAGCCTCGTCGACGGCCTGGCCGGCGATCTCGGTGCCAACCTGCATGGGCACGATGTACTGACCGGGCGTCGTGCCCTGCAGGTTCACGGGCACTTGGCCGGCGAATGCTATGCGGTCCACCGTCTGGCGAGCCTGCTCGAGCGCGGCGTCGAACGCCTGCTGCGAGACGAATGCGGCGGCCTGTGTGTTTGACCACTCCGCGTCCGCCTCACCGTCCTGGCGCGCCGGATCTTCTGGACGGGTACCGAGGTGCGCGGCCCAGTTGTCGCCGCCGACCATGCACGGGTTGCTGGATTTGACGGCGAACGCAACAGCCAGTTTCCATTTATCCGTAAGGTGGCCGCTCGCGTCGATGCCAACGATGGCGCCGGCTGCAAACGCGCCGCAGTCGGCTCGCTTGACCATATACTCGGCGTAGTCGGCGCCGACCGCGTTGAACGTGCCGGAGGAAACCGCGCCACGACCGGTGACTGTGTTCGACGTGATATTTAAAGCACAGCCAAGGCTCGATCCCGAGGGGCCAGCACTCACATAAAAATTCGCGCTGTTGGCCACGGCCATCTTCAACAAGCCTTGCGCCTCGGTGTTGGGTACCCCGGCGCGCAGCAAGCCACCCGCAGAAAAAGCGCCATCTACAGAAGCGTCACCATTACCCTGCAGGGTAAGCGGCGTGTTACCGGAAAACCCGGTGACCTCATCGGTAGCAACAAACGAAAGCGTGTAGCCCTGGCGGGAAATTTCTGGGCCGGAGGACGTGAGCACCTGCCACTGCCCGTCATATGCAATCCCTGGAATACCCCGGACAGCCAGACTCGCGACCAACCTGCGTTGCCGTGTAATAGGATCGGCGCCTCCATAGGGGCTAAAGAACGCGCTTGATGTGAAAGGCTGGCCCAGTCTGCCAACGTAAATCACGGCGTTGCTGGCTACCTCCCCGGTCAGGCTGCCGCCAGTCAGCGGCAGCGCGTTGTATGGACCGGCCTCGAACGCGCGGTTCATTGCATTGAGCTCTTCGTTGACGTTTTCCATCCCATCGAAAAATTTGTCGGCCATGGTCAGATACTTTCTATTTGTAGTGGAGTGGAATAGAGGCTGAAGCTCGGCGCGGTGATCGCGCTGAGGTTCACGAATCGCCCGTACAGCATGTGCGCCTGCTCTTTCAGCTTGTTGGTGTTTTCAGGGTAGAGGCTGGCCAGCACAGGCTTGACTGTCCCGCGCTCGTCCACAATGCGGGAGATGTATGCACGATCAGCTTCCGTCATAAAGCCCAGGTTGAGATCGAGAATCTTATGCTTCGTACCCACGTTGCTTTTCGCCTGGCCAGCGGCCGTTCGGTAGGCTTCGCTAGTGTCTACAGGAGTCACGCCAGCCCCGTAGTCGGGGTTGTGTTGAGGCGACCAGTAATTGCCGGCCACCAGACGCGATATCTCCAGATATCCACCAGAGCTTTGAGTTACTGCAACTTGAACAAACAGGCGTCGCACCCGCACTGGCGAGAACCAGGTAATCCCATGCGCACCACCACCGCGCGCCCATGTATTTACGCCGCCTGCGTGATAGGCATTCCATCCAAGCGGCATCGTACCCCACGGGAATGAACCATGCGGCGCCGCCGGGCACGGGAAAAAATCCCCGGTGTCGAGCACCGGTACCGTGTCGCCCGGCTGTGCGTAACCGCGCACGCGCATGCGGGCGCTGCTTGTCATGTTCGTGAAAATCAGCGCTACACATGCGATGGATTGCTGGGTGGGCCACACGGCGTCGATGCCTGCATACGTACCAGGTGCCCTGAACACGGCGGAGCGCTCGTCGCTCTGCATATTGGCCGGGCCGAGCGATCCGGCCTGGCCTGAGGCCGTCAGCACCGCGCGGTCAATAGCGTTGTCGTGCAAAATTCGTAGATTGTTCATGCGTATCCAGTGACGTCGATGATGAGGTGCTTCGCAACGCCGACACTCGTTGAAGAGGCTTGCTCGGGCTGACGTTCGCCGGGGGCGCCGTTGAAGGCGGCACCGAATATTTCGACCGTCGTCTCAATGCGAAGGCCGGTGCTTAGCGGGATGACCATGCTGCGCTCCGCCTGAATCGTTTTGGTCCCCTGGTTGTTCTGCGTGAATCCGCCAGTGATCAAACGGTAGTATTGATTGATCAGCACAGTGGCGTAGGTGCGGGTCACGTCAAGGCTGAAATCACCATGTCCATCCACGACACGGACAACTCGGATTGGTTTCTTAGAGGCGCAGAAAAGCAGATCACCCGATACCTCGTGAAACACCTGTAGGCCTGACGTCGCGTTCGAAGTGCTGATCGGCGCGAAAAAATAGCAGGTCACGATGGCGTTGTTGGGCACGTTCTCGCGGCCCTGATGCACCTCCAGCTTGCCGTCCGAAACCGACGCGACCGCAGATGGATAAGCGGACCGGATTGCCACGATCTCGCCGGGGTTGATCGGTGTGCGCCCGACACGTACGGATGTTGGGAATCCCTGTAGCGCCTCCGATACCACGACTACTTCAATCACGCGATCGAGCACGTAATTTTTGAAAACGCCGTCTATCTGAAAGTTGCCGGCGGAGTTGAAGCACTGGAAGCCCGGCATTAGTAGACTCCTAGCACAAGCTGACAAGGTGGCACTTCAGAGACGAAGTTGTAGCCCTGTCGTTGCCACGAAACCGTGTTGCCAGAGAACGTGACAACCGGCAGCGTAATTGCTGCATACCCCGAGATCCCGGTCCGGGTATCCATCACCGGAATCGCAAATGGGATGCCCTGATCCAGCCCCGCAACCACAGCCGAGCCGGTCATCGCGCTGGCATCGATAATGGCGATCTGGCGGCCCACTAAGGTCGATACATCCATCACCAGATCACCGGTCACGGAATCGAATGTTTGCAGACCTGACCCCATCACCACACCCCCATGCGCGCTACGAGACCACCCATTGGGTTGCCGGAATTCGGCCCGTAGGCCCGCACGCCGTTGCTATCGAACTCCGTCCGCTGCCCGGCTGCTTTGCTGCGCAGCAGCCCTATCGTGCCGGTGGCGGCCTGCAGCTCGCCGGCAAATGTTCCGGTGGCGGCTGCCAGATTGCCGCTGAATATCGCCGACCCGTTGACGATCGAGAGGCCTGGCGCGTACACGTCGCCGCTTCCGGTCAATTGAAAATACCTGCCCGTCAATGGATTGCCGAGAAGTAGCCCGTCCGCGCTCAGATGATAGCCGCCCTGAAGGTTTTGCGGCCACGTGTAGGTGCTGTGCGCGTAGCCCGGTCCGCCGTGCAGGACGGTGCCGGTGATGTCACCGGAAGTCATCCGGCCCAAGTTCGCCGTGAAGGCGTCGAGTGCGAATACTTTGAACGAATTCATGTACGGCGCGGCCCAACTTGTCACCCCGGTGTTGGGGTTATATGTGCCGTCGGATCGATAGAGGTTTTCGCCTGCTGCCAGGATCTGCGGCGAGCCCTCCCATACGGTGCCCTGCCCCCACATGTTGGGTGGCGGATAGGAGTTATCCCCTTCGGTGCTGATCGATGTGGGTGAATTCGATAGCGACGTCAGACTGGTCTTGCTGTAGCAGACGCGGGCCGAATTTCCTTTGACGCCTGGCGAACCTGGATCTCCGGGAGCACCCGGCTTACCGTCGTAGCCATCGAATACTTTGCTCACGGTCTGCGTGGCTGTGTAGGTAATTCCATCCACAGTGATCGTCGCGGTGACCGTCACGGTATTGCCGACCATGCCGGCGGCCGCCAGCACCACCGTGTTGCCGGACTGGCTCAGGACGCTTGCATTGCTGGCCGAGAACGCCACAGCGCCGCTCATATTTATCAGTCCGGCAGTGAACGTCACACTGCTGGGCGTGGTCAGGCCGGCCGTCGGCACGCGAAACAGCGAGGACGAGACAGCGAGCAGGAGCACTCGATCAACGGCCGCAGCGAACCGAGGCACGGTGTTCATAATCAGGTTGTCGCGTTCCCCTACGATTGCACTCATACCATCACTCCTACGGTTACGCGGCCGGTCATCCAGTTCCGCTGCAGCATCACCACCACGCCGGTCGCGCCGCCGGCCAGCCCCCAGCGCTGATCGCGCAGCACCACCGACGCGCCCAGCTCAAGCACGTCCAGCTCCGGCTCGCCGTCGAGTTCATAGATGGTGCGCGGCACGCTGCGCAGCGCCAGGCGGCGCCTGGCCTCGGCATTGGCATCGGCGCGCCGTTTCAGATAGGTTTCGATCTGCACCGGGTCGTCCGTCAGCCGGTACCGCGCCTGCACGGCCTCGTCCACAACTGTTTCCGTCAGCCACTCGGTCGCGTACAGGTCGGCGTGCTCCGCCGGAATGCCGGTGGTGAGCGCGGCCTGCACGGTGTAGTTGCGGTCGAATGCGATTTTCACCGCGGCCACCACCGGCAGACGCTCGGCCGGGCGTAGCGAATTGGCCAGCATCTGATCGGGACCGATCTCTACTGGCGCGCCGGGCGCCGGCAACGAGATCTGCACCAGTCGCAGCTTGCCGGTGGCCGACATGATCGCCTGTGCGCCCACGCTGGCGGCCAGCTGCTGGATCGCCAGCGCCTGGTTAGTCCGGTCGGCGACGTACAGGCCCACCGGCTGCTGGTGGGTGGCGTCGAACGCGGCGAGGTTGTCCAGGTCCAGATCGGCGTCGGTGAATCGATCGGCAGGTTTGCCGTAGGCTGTGGCAATCCGGCGCACCAACGGGGCGATGCGCGGCGCGTAGCCGGCACCGTTGTCGCCCTGCACGCTGCAGGTCACCGCGTTGGCCAGCGGGTTGATCTGCATCTTGAATCGTCCCGGTGCGCCCCCCTCGATGGGAACCGGCTTGCCGTTGGTCCGCACCTCGAACACCGATTCCACGGCGCCGAGGAATCCATATTCCAACGTAGCCGGATTGGTGAGCAGTGGCGACACGTTGTGGCATTCACCGAAAGGGATCGGCAAGACCGCGTCCTTGTTCGTCGACGTGCCGCCCAGTTTGTCCTCGCTGATCGGCGTGTTCAGGCGCTGCATTTTGTCGCGCAGCACCAGGTTCACGGTATCGCGGCTCGAACTGCCCACATCATCGACGATGCCGTCGAACACTAACCGGAAGTCGGCGCGCGGCCAGGCCGGGTCGCCGCGCCAGGCGCGGATGCGCCGGTTGCGCCACACGTCGCCCAACCAGCTGTCGACCGCGCCGTCGCCATTGTCCAGCTCGATGTCGCCGCCGGACAGCGCGGCCTCACCGGTCAGGCTGACCTGCTCGGTGAACGCCAGGCCGCCTTTGGCGAGCGCCCGGTACACGGTGTTGGCCGGCGTGTCGGCCGGTCTGGTCACATACTCGCGCGAGGCGATGTAGCGCGTCACCTCGGCGCCTGCCACATTCACCTGTGCCTCGATCAGCACCATGCGCACGGCGGCTGGATTTTTCAGCCAGGCCATGTATTGCTCATCGGTCATACGCATCCTTTTTCACTGTAGAGGCCCAGGCCGAAGCCTTGGCCGATTTCTCCACGCCCGCCACCACTGTTCCGGCGGCTTTCGCGTTCGATTCGGTGGTCGCCTTTACCACCGCGCTGATCTGCGCAGCCTGGTCGGAGCGCAGCGCTTTCACTTCCTCGCGCAGCGCCTTGACCTCGGCGACAAGGGCGTCCGATCCAGCATTCGACGCAGCCGAGTAGCGGCTGTAGTCGACCACCGGCGCGGCGCCGGCGACCGTGGCGGTCACCGCAGGCGCGTTGGTGAACTTCACGCCCTGGGCATCGGAGACCCCCATCGCCACCTGCAGTTGAGCAATGGCCTGCGCCACCGTCAGCACGCTGTCGTTGATGGTCACCAAACTCTTGACCTGCTTCTCCAGCGCGTCGTAGCTGGCCTGCTGCAGATTGACCTGCTCAGATGCCCATTTGGCCGCGTCTTGGTTGGCCGCGATCACGCGCGCGTAGTCCGCAGCATATTTGGCGTCGGACGCGTTGACCACCTGCGAGGCCGTGAGGAATGCCTGCTCCGCCGCCGACAGCCCGGACTGCGCTGTCGAATCGCCGGCGTTCGCCGCCGCCAGTGTCTTCTCGAATTGGGCCCGCGCCTCGGCGTATTTCTGCTCCGGCGTGAGGGTGGACTGGTTGCCCAGCGCAAGATTGCTGTTGAGGCCGTTGAGCGTCGTCACCCACGCTTTCGATTTCTCAATCGCGCTCTTGGCCGCTGTCGCTTCTTTGTCGTAGGCGCTGGCCAGCGCGTCCTTGGCCGACACAACAGCCTTCGCGGCTTGCACCTGGTCGAACAGCGCCTTATTTACGTCGGCGATGCCGGCGCGCTGGATTGCCAGCAGCCCTGCGTCGCTCTTCGTCAACTCGTTCAACTGCTGTTGCAAATCGCGGTGCTCGCTGGCGATCTCACTGGCGGTCTTCGCTACCGCAGCAAAATCCCCTGTCACAGCGGCAAGCTCGGCGGCGTAATCCGCAGCCTGCTTAAATGGCTCCGCGATGGCGATCAGTTGGGCATACATCGCTTGGCCGGCAGCCGTGTTCAGATCCTGCGCCAGCACGAGCGCCTTGAACTGCTCGGTAGTGGTCACGCCGGACTGCCCGAGCGAGGTCATCGCGACGCGGACCGATTTCGTAATCGGTGCCATACGCTCTGCCTCGCTGAGGAAGTTCTGCGCGAAGTACGCGGTACCCGAAGTCAGTTTTTCCAGCCCTCCCGCTGCCGCGATCAGATCCTGGCTGAGCTGCACCGCACTGAGGCCGGTCGCGTTGAACGACTTGCCCAGCACGGCCAGAACATCATTGACCTGCATCTGTTCATTGGCGACCCGCACCAGCGTTTCGAGATAGCCCTCCCCCACTTTTTGAAAGTTCGCAATGCCGGCCACACTCCAACGGGCCATGTCGTCGCCCAATTTTGAGAAGGCTGTCTCCAGCGCCTTCTGCTGCTCTTCGCCGGTCAGGTCTTTCAAACTGATCTTGCCAAGATCAACTACGAAGGAATTGAGCTTTGCATTGAATGCGGCGCCGTCCACGCCCAGGATGCCGGCTGCACTTCGAATGGTGTCACCCATCCCGGTGATGATCATGGTGAACTGATCATTCATCTCATCAGACAACGAAGCCAGCTTGGTATCGCTTTTGTTGCTGTAGGTGTAGCCGAACGCTTTCTTCTTCGTCTGCACATCGGCGTAGGCCTGCGCAGTGAAGCCGAGATCGTTGATCTGGCCCAGGGACATCGCCTTGCCGGTAATACCCTGGTCGGTGATAGAAGTCGTGGTGCCGAACAGCTTGCCCAGCTGCTTGCCGAGCACCGTGCCGAGCACGGCGCCGATGGCGAGACCGAGTGGGCCACCCACGGCGAGCAGGGAGGTGGACATGAACCCGCCCATGCCAACGTACGCGCCGAGCGCGGCGCCGCCCAGGCCGCCGGCCGCCATACCAGCAGCAGTGCCCAGGTTGCCGCCCGGGGTCGTCGTTCCAGTCTGAACGCCCGCCGCAGCACCGCCACCAGCCGCGACGACGCCAGCGCGTGCCAACAGGCCAGCAAGGTTGCCGATGCTCGACACCATCTGTTTCAAAGACAGGTCCATCGAGATCGTGTGTGCCAGACCGAGGCCGGAATTTTTTTCCATGATGGCCAGGCTGTGCGCGATCGAGTCCGACTTTGCATTGCTGTCGCCCAGAATAGAGCCCGTGCCGTTCGCTGCCTGCCGCTGCTGCGAAACGCTGGCCCCGCCACCGACGCCGCCGAACATCTTGGCGCCGACTGCCACGACGGCAGCCAGCGTCGCAGCGCCGGCCGCCAGGTTCAGCGGAAACGGCAGCGACGCCATGGCCTTGACCACGGCCGTAATGCCCCAAGCGCTCGCCTCGGTCGCGGCCAGTCCGGTAGATGCCGCGGTGGTTGCGGCCTCGCCCGTGAGCTTGGTCGCGTTCAGTGCCACATTGGCCGCCACCTCCCCCTCTTTGAAGAAGATCTTTTTGACCATCGACTCGAGAGCCATGGCCATTTCGTAGGCTCGGAAGGCCCGCTCGGTCGTCTCCATCAGCTTGTAACCCTTGGAATTCTCTTTGAAGAATCCCTTCGAGGCCGCAGCCATGTCACCGTAGGATTTGATCTGCGCCTGAGCCGAAGCATGCGAGGCGGCGATCTCCGCCTTGGCGATCTTGTCAGCGCTGCTCTTCGGGTCCGCCTTCACCGCCGCCAGCTGCGCGGACACGGCCTGCTGCTGAACGGCGTATTCCGTCAGCGCAGTCGTCAGCCCGCCGATGGCCGACCCGACCGCTCCGAACGATGAGGCCATTCCCTGCGCGGCCGACTTGGCCGCGTTATCCACTGCGACCAGGATCTCCAGCAGCTCCTTGGCTTTGGCCACGTCGGTGCTGGTGTCCAGAGCCTCGCTGACCTTCTGGACGGCCGACAGGCGTGCGTATGCCGCGATCTTGGCATCGATTGCTGCAACAGCCTTTTCACTTCCCTCGAAGACGGAGACCGTCGCCTTTTCCGCTTCCAGTTGGGCGATGGTCGCTGCGCTAATGGCCGACGGCAGTTTCCCGTAGCTGGCAATTTGCAGCTCCGTGGCCGCGATCTGATTGTTGATCGCGACCAGCTCTTTAGCGTTGGCCGCCTCAGCATCGCGTGTCGGCTTGTCCCGATCGTATTCGTACGCGACACGCAGCTGCTTTTCTGCAACCAGTGACGCCCGTAGCGCCTCAGTGCGGTCCGCGCTCAGCTTCTTGATTTTTGCATCGTTCGCGATCCGCTCCGCGACATCCTTGCCGCCGTAAGCCGCCAGTGCAGCAATCTCGGCGCTGAGCACTTGACCCGCATCTTCGCCGGCGCGAACCGCCGCCGAGCGCTTCGCTTCGTACACCTCGTAGTCCGACGCCAGGCCCTGCCGCTGCAACTCGGTGATCGCTGCCACGCCTTCGGCTCGAATGCTTTTTTCGCGCTCAACACCGGATTTGATTGCCTCCAAACGTGCCTCCACCTGTGCTTTGCTCGATGCGGCGAAGTCCTTGCCAGCGTCAGATGCCTTCCAAGTTTCGGTGGCCAACTTCGAAACCAGTTCGATGTATTCTTTCTCAGGAATGGCGTTGGCTTCACGGGCCGCTTGAAGTGCTTTCAGATCGTCGAGGTATTGCTTATTAACGCCGGTCAAGCGCTGTCGCACAGCCTCGAGCGCTTTCGCCTCAGGCCCGAAGGCTGCAGCCGCGTCACCGGTGGAATCACGTTTCTGCATTTTGTCGGTGAGTTCGCCGATCTGCTTCAACACCTTCACGCGGTCAAACAGAGCATCTGTTTCGCTCTTGCCTTTGCCCGGAGCATAGTCGCCGGCACGCTGGTTGATGTCGTTGAGTAATGCGGATGCCTTGGCCAGCTGGTCGATGATCGGCAGGTCTTTTTCAGCTTTGTCTTTCGGCACACCCAGCTTTTGCAGTTGAATCAATTTTTCGTTCTTGGCGATCTGCTCGTCCAGGCCTTTCACGATACGTGCGTGCGCCTCGTCGAATGATTCCGCGACGGCGGCATTCGATTCCTTTGCGCGATTCGACCAGACCATCCACGCAGTGGCAGCCAGACCGAGTATCGTCACGATGGCGCCGATCGGCCCACCCAATGCACCAACAGCGCGCCCAAGCAACCCCACCGACGAAACACCAACACCATTTGCCGCATTCAACGCGTTTTGCGCAGCGGTCTGCGCGGCAGTTGCGGCTGTGATTTGCGCTGATGCGGCGATTTTTGCCCGGTCTAGCGCGGCCGATTCCGTCAGCAAAGCAGCCCGCATGGTCTCAGCGACAGCGAGATCGCGAGTAGCGTCACGCAGTACGCGAAGAGCGTAACTTTGCGCCCCCGCCGCACTCGCCGCCGCAACAGCAGCCTGCGCTCCAGCGAGCGTGGCATTCGCGGCACGAAGTTGGGCGACAACGGCCTCCTGCGTGGCAACCAGAGCCAGACGACCAGCTTGCGCACGTGCAAGCGTGGCGGCAGCCTGGGCGCTTTCTGCTTCTGCGGCCGCAATTGCCGAAGCGCGCAAGGCATTCTCGGCCGCAACCTGGGCGTAAGCAGCGGTAATACGTTCGTAAGTCTTTGCGATCCAGCTTGTGAGCCAGTTCACGACATTGACTGCCACTAAAGTGCCGATCACCCCGGCCAGCAAGGTCAGGTTGCTGGCCAGCGCCTCGATGCCGGTCACCAAGAGCGACACGAAGCCGCTGGCCTGGGCCTGCACGCCCACGAACTCCATGAGGTTGTTCTTGAGGACCGTGAACGCGCCGCCAATGGTCTGCACCTGCTTGGCTTCCTCGCGCAGTTGCTCAAGCGCGCCGGGCAGCACCTCGGCCATAATTTTGGACGTAATTTGGCCCTCGGCAGCCATTGCGCGCAGTGCGCCCACCGGAATCCCCAGGCCGTCCGCCAGCGCCTTCATTAGGCGAGGTGCGGCCTCGTTCACGGAATTGAATTCTTCGCCGCGCAGCGCGCCCTGCGCGAAGGCCTGCGACAACTGCAGCTGGGCCGATGCCGACTCCATCGCGGTGGCGCCAGACACTTTCAAAGCCAGGTTGACGGTTTCCGTGATGGCGGCCACCTGCTTCTGCTGCACGCCCAGCTCGCGCGTGCCGTTGGAGATACGCGCGTACAGCATACCGGTGGCGGCCAGGTCTTGCTGGGCGGTCGTTGCGATCCGGCGCACGTCTTCAAGCGCTTGGGCGTGCTCGCGCGCGGACTGGGTAGCGAGTTTCAACTGCGCGTTGTATTTGGTGTATTCGTCTGCCAGGTGGATGATGGCGCTGATACCAGCGCCCAGGCCCAGCATCGCCAATGCACCGGTCAGCTTGCGCGTCGCATCTTCAAGGATCGCAGTCTGCTTCTCGGCGCGGCCGCCAGCCTCGCGCATGCGGTCCATGTCCTGCGCAGCAGTCTGCGCTGCAGACGAGTCGATTCGGATTGCGAGGGTAGCGACATCAACGGTCATGGGAGGCCCAATAAAAAATGCCGCCTCGAAGGCGGCTTGTAATTCGGTGCGGGCAGCGTGTGGCCGCCCTACTCGCCGGCTAAGAAAACCTGGTCAAGCGCGTCGATGCATTCGCCTTCAAACGGCGACAGGCGGATGCCGTGCCGCCGTTCCCAGGCCATCACCTGCTCGTCGCTGATCGGATTCGGCGCCATGGCGCCGCAGGTCCGCTTCGAACTCATCTGGCAGAAGTACTCCCAGACGTGCTCGAGCTCGATCGGAATCGCCGGGACATCGAGTTGCGGCGGCACGATGCCGGTCTGCTCGAGCACGCGCTCGAGGTGCCAGCGCAGGGTTTTGCCGTCCTTCTGCTTGGCGGCCAGCTTGAGCGACGCCTGCGCATGCTCAAGTAGTTGCCGCTTTAGATCGCCAAAAAATTGGCATCAGCTTCCAGCGCGGTCAGGATCTTGTCTTGCCAGGTTGGCTGCGCATCGAAGCAGAGGTTGAGGAAGCCCTCCGTCAGCTCGACGGGCTGGCCGTTCGACACGAAGCCCGGAGCGCCGACGACCACGGCGATGGCAATCTTGCGGTTGCGCGATTCGGACAGGTCGTACACGGCGCCGGCGCCGGCATCGGTCTTGGCGTCGATCTGCTCTTTCTTGGTCTGGCTGCGTTTGATCGCGGTGACGGAGGTGGCGCGCACCACGTCGCGATACTGGACCGAGTTCTTGCCGACAATGTCGAAGCCGGCCAGCATGTTGCCGTCATCGTCGTGAGCGACTTCGACGGTGTGGGTCTTGGCGATCTTTTCGGGGCTGGCCAGCAGGGCCACGTCAAAGCCAGCGGTTGCGAGTTTTACTGCGTTGTTGATGGTGTTCATGGGTAATGCCTTTCGTCGGATGAATAGGTGCCGGTGCCGGCCGCTGCGCCGACGAAGGCGACAGCGTCCGGTCCGTACTGGGGGTGGCTTGCGCCAAAAAGAAACCCGGCGCGTGGCCGGGTCAGTTGAGAAGAGATGGTTGAATCTGATCGCTGAGTGCTTTGAGTTTTTCCGCCAGTGGCGGCTTGCGTTTTCTGTGTTCACTCAAACCTTTGCCGCACATACTGGCAAACTTGTCCTGCGCATCAACGGCGGCCTTTGCGTCGAACCATGCAAACATCAGCGACTTGCCTGGCGCGCACTGGGCCTCCAGTTGATCGAGCACCCACGCACGAAACTCGGCGCCTTTTTTGGTCCTGGCAAACATGCCAATCAGGTGCGCACCTCGCAGACTAAAAATTCGTACTTCTGCCGTGATCCCCGAGAACCCCGAAACGGGGGTCTCGATGAGATCGGTCATTGAGGTGCGAAATTCGTTGGCGTGCAGCTGATAGATGCGCGACACTTTGTCGCTGCGGCTGTAGCCCAGCGCCGCTGCAATATCAACCGCCGTGAGCCATGCCTGTCCGTTGCGCTCGATGACGCGCAACTTGCGACCATCGAAAATAAGTTCATTCATCTGATACCTTTCTGCTATTGCCCATCGGGCATTGATAAGCCGGCACGTGGCCGGCTCGAATTCGATATTGCGAATTAAGAAAGCGTTGTGTCTTGCAAAAGAATCGTCGAGCGACCGGCGCCGGTACCGGCAGCATTCGGGCCGGCCGTGTAGTCGTATTGACGGATGATTTCCTTGTCGCCCGACTCGCCGCCGCCGAACACTTTCACGTATGGCATGGCGATGACGAACGCACCGCCGATACCGTCGTCGAGGCGGTTAATCAACGAGATCGACTGCTCCTGGTCGAAGTAGTCATCCATCTCGCCGTTCTCGTAGTACACGCTGATCTGGCCGGTGACGTCGATCATGTCCATGAACACGTCCGGCGTCACATTGGAGCCGACGACCTTGCCCACCGACGCGTTGCCGTTGATGTCGAGCGTGAAGTTCGTGCAGACCTTGGTGGCTTTGCCGTTGATGATGGCCAGGCCCGAAGGCGTTACCAGCATGTCGCCACCACCAGGCGCGGCCGGGTTGGTGAAGTATGCGGCGGTCGCCTTTTGGCGGTCCTGGCCCATGTAGGCGATCTCGGCAGACACCTTGTCGTCGGCTGCCAGGCCGATGTTCACCGAGGCCACGCGCTGGCCAGTGAAGCGGTACGACTCGCCCACCGCGCTGTACCATTTCTCGATGGTGTAGCTGTCGTTGGTATGACCGCTCTCGGGGATGAAGGTAACTTTGCCGGGCACGGTCAGGCCGATCGATGCGGAACTGGCGGCCGCCACGACGGTTTCGGCGACAGTGATCTCGGTAGCGGTGAGCGCGATGATCGTGTACAGCTTGCCGTTATTCGAAGTGGCGCCAGCGGTGAAGCCGGTGAATTTGACCAGCATGCCGAGGGCCAGGCCGTCGGCGATCCATGAGCCTGCGGATCGCACGAAGTGCGGCGCCGCGGCAGAGGCCGTCACGGTCAGGTTGTTGAGCGGAGCCACCGCCGTCCAGTCGCGGCGCACGACCGACGCCAGCTCGGAATCGATCAGGCCCAGGGCCAGCTCGACGCCGATGTTGCCGTCCACCGTGCGGCCGCCGTGGCGCGCCATCGGGCGCTGCGCATTGGTCTGAATCGCGGCCGACTGGATTTTGTTCTTCTTCAGCGCGATGCTGTCGCTGACCTTACGGAACTCGCGCGCGCCGGCGGCGCCGGGCAATACGCCGAAGGAATTCGGGCCTTCCTTCTTGCGAATCACCTTTGTCAGGACTTGGGTTTGAATAGCCATGGTGTAACCTTTCGGACGAAAAAAAAGCGCCCGAAGGCGCTGGTGGATGTTGCTGTGTACTGGGTTTAGCTGAAATCGTCAGCCGAATATTTGATGGTGATGGGCGTCATCCAGAAGCCATTGCCGTCGGGCCGCGACTGGGCGATAGATGGCGTCTGCATGATGCGCACGTTGAGGCCCTGTTTCGTCAGCACGGTCGGGCAGCGGAACAGCACTTCGATGGCCTTGGCCAGGTCGTCCGCGTCGCCCGTGCCGTCGTTCTCTGGCAGGAACACGCCCACCTGGTACATGCCGTGGTATCGGCGGTGCTGCGCGCCCTGGCTCGGGTCGTGCGTATCGCCCGGCAGCAGGTCGGCGCGCAGGTGGCGCTCGCCCACCGTCGGGGTCTTGCCGCGATTCTCAAGGAATACGGGGATAGGCGGCACCTGCGCAGCGGCCCAGCCCTTGAGGCGGCCTTCGAGCGCGGACCGGATAATTTTGTTGCTCATTGCAGGCCTCGTACGTAGTTTTCCAGCGCCGCTGGCAGGTTGGCCAGCGTGACGCGGACCATGCCGCTTGGCGCCTGCTGGCTGTAGCCGTATTCCAGTTTGCCGGCATAAGGCAGGTTGTTGACGACCCACACCTCCCCGCCGGGTTTTATTCCAACGGTCTGGCCAGCGATGCGCGCGATAGCAGCGGCGCCGGAAGTGTCGAGCGTGGGCAATACGCCCTGCGGCAGCACCTTGCCAAATTGCCAGTTGCCGCGGAAGCGGCCCGTGTCAACGGGGCTGCCCATCACCACGCCCTGCGCCACCAGGACAACGGCCATGCGGTGCGCCTTGTCGATGTTGCCGCCGGCGTGGCGAATGAAGCTAGTCAGGTCAGCGCTGAATGATCCGGCCATCAGTTACCTCGCAGCTGCAGGGTGAACAGAATCGCTATGTCGATCGGCTCGAGCTTGGCGACGTTGTGGATGGCGTAGCGGACCCCACCAATCAGAACCAGGTCGCCGGCAGTCGGTTCCGGCAGCGGCTGGCCGTTCAGCTGCAGCGGCGAGAGCAGCAGCTCCTGGTCGCCGGACTGGATCAGCGTGCCATCGATGCGGTCAGCGCTGTAGTTCAGCTTGACGCCGAAGGCCGTATATTCCGTGATCGTCTGCTCGGGCTTGCCGGTGTCCGGGTCGTCGTCACCAAGCACGATCCGGCGCAGTGTGACCGTGCCACCCTTCTTGCGCAGCTTGACGTCTGTCTCGCGTGCCTTCTTGGCGTAGCCGTTCATCCCCGCACCAGCTTGATCATGCCAGCGCCGCCAGACGCGCCGAAAAACGGCGCCAGCGCGGCGTCGACGGCGACGAACCGGAATGCGGCATCGGTGTTGTTTTCGAAGTATTCGGTTTCTAAGGGGCCGGTCTTGTCCCGCTTGACCTGGTTGTTGCCGACTTCGAGGTCAGGCAGCAGCTGCTCGCCGCGCCCTGCTCGCGCCGCCAGGTCAATGCACGCGCTCACGACTTCGCGTGGCACAACATCGCTGCGCACCGGCCATTCGTCAACGCACACACCGTAGCGCGGCCAATCCAGCGCCTGCGCTTGATGCACGCGGCGGCCGGCCCAGCGCAGCCGGTAGTTTGCGGCCATGAAGCGCGTCGCGTTGCGCAGCGCGATTTCCTTCGCGGCCTGGTCCAGTGGCGACCAGTCGGCCACACCAAGAGCTTCGAGCTGTCGATCAGCCTGCTCCACGCTGGCGTAGCTGTCAGCATCCGGCAGGCCGGCGCCGGTTTCAAGATTAAGCATGACCGTCCCTATTTCGTCGCCGCCAGATACTCGGCCTCTGTGATTTTCTTTAACGTTGCCCTCAACACTCCGCCCGCCCCCGGAAACTTCCATGCCACCAACTCCATCCAGCCGCCGGGAGGCCACGTGAACGCTACCGGCGCGCCATCGAGTGGAACGATTACGAGATCGGGCGCCACGCCGCCGCCGGCCTTCTGGCCGTGGACAACCATCTTGAGGCGCGCGCCGCAGTCGGAAGCCGTGGCGAGCTGCAGGTAATCGCCAGCCTGCGGCTTGTAGCGCTGGACGCGCAGGCCGGTACCGTCGCTGTTCTTGACGCTGACCAGCGTCGTATTGGCATCAAACCGCAGGCCCTGCGCCAGGGTGTCGTACAGCCCGCGTGCCACGGCGCCGGTCTTCTCGTGCTTCCACGGACCGCGCAGCGAAAGGATGCTATCCTCCGCCACCCCGTCCTCTTCGCCGGCGATGAACCCGTCCTGCGACATCACCTGGCGCAGATGCGCACGGATCAGTTCCAGCTCGTTGGCCATGTCGGTATCCCATGCGAGCGGCGACATCTTCCAGCCCGAGCCATTCTCCACGTAGATCACGAAGGGCGTGAATTCGTTGCGGTCGACGACACGGGCGCCGAAGACCTTGAGCGTCTCGGCCACCTTCTGGAGCAGCGGCCAGCGCGCCAGGCGCGCGGTGTCGTAGCTGGCCGGCAGCATGATCAGCGCGCCTTCGGGGATCTGGCCGGTATTGACTTGCGGGTTATAGTCCGACGAGGTGGCTGGCGGGATGAACGCCGGCGACGCGGACAGGCCAGTCTGGTCCAGCGAGCAAGCCAGCGCGTGCTCGAACATCGCTTTGCCATCGTTCACTTCGTGCGTGCGAATCATGCCAGCCGAGGCCGGCACGCCGGTTGCGCGGGCGCCTTGCGAGTAGTGTGCGGCGTCTCCGAAGCCAGTACCCTGCAGGGGCGCCCAGCCATACTGGCGCGCCGTGAAGCGCCCGGTGCTGTCGCTCTTGAGCTGCCAGAACGAATGGATCACACCGGCCTCCTCGTCGATGATGTCGCAGTGGCCATCCGAGCCGGTAGCGCCGACGGCGCCCGCCGGCCAATGCGGGATGGTGATCGCTGACTTCCACTCATCGGCGTCCGAGTCGAACACACCAGCTTGCCCGGACTGCGGGTAGACGGTCTGCGCCGGGTCGGTCGGCAGGGCCTGGTACACCCCGCTCGACCAGGCGCCGGCGGCGACCGAGGGATAGCATTTTGCAGTGCTACCCCTGGGCTTGAAGCACGGCGGGATCACCCACGTGTCCAGCACCGGATTGATGGGCCGGCTGTTCCACAGCGAATCAGCCGCAAACGGCCGGAAGAAAGTCCCGTATTTGCGCATATCCCCCCCCGGTCAGTAGTCAATAACAATGTCGTAGGTCTGCGAGGCGGCCAGAATTCCCGGGGCAATGTGAATGGCGCCCGGCTGGCACAGCATCACCCGGGCCTGCAACGATTGCACGCCACCGATCGAGGTGTTTGCGCTGACCGGCTCCATGCCGTCGGTCCAATCGAAATAATCGCCGTTGTCGCGGCGTGTGATTCGCACATGCTTCGGGCGCGCCGTGATGGCGATCCGGTTCCAGCGGGCCACGGCGGCGCCGGATGGGGCTGTGGTTTTGATCGCGAATCCGGGAATGGTTACGCGCGTAGCCGCGTTCACGCCCGACACGCCCAGCGCCGTCACCTGAATGTTCGCGTCGGCGCCGTTCAAGCCCGCGCCGGCCAGCGTCAGGTAGTCGGCGGCCGACTCGAAGCCGGCGGTAGTGACGACCGTCAGCGCGGTCTGGTTCGCGGTAGCGTCCGCAGTGGTGGTGGTCGTCACTTCCGGGTTGGCGTCGGTCGTGAATGAGCCCGACACGCTGCTGGCCTTGCCGACCAGCGCCGAAATACTGATGGTTGCTATTGGCATGTTTTACGCTCCGAGTTGGATGGCTGGCAGGCAGCGAGAGGTCATGTAGGGGATGCCGGCCGTGGCGTTCGGGTGCGTGTTGTCGCTGTTCGCGGTCACGATCATGCTGGCGTTGTCCCAGCCGTTTTCGATCTCGATCAGGTTGAACAGCGCGCCAGTTTTGCCAGCTTCAGCGCGTACCCAGTCGTTGATTTTTCGAATCGCGGCGGTCGCTGTCGAGTTGCCTGCATAGCGGGTGGTTTTGGCGGCGTAGCTAGTCCAGATGTACAGACGCTTGTTATAGACTCGGCACAGCTCAATGGCATCCTGCAGGCCGGCGATAAATCCATCGGCCAGCGTGCTGGTCATCGCTTGCACTTCGTTCGGCGAAAACGACGGAATCAAAATGTCGGTGAAGTAGTTTTCCTCACGCAACTGAGACTTGAGCAATTCCAGGTACTGCGCGGCGCGGTTGGTGCTGCAGCCAAAATTCACCACGTAAGCCGGCGCTTTCTGCGTGCTGAGCGCGTAGACCGCGTTCTGCCACCAGGAGTAGCCCTCTGTGATCGAGTCGCCGAACCCGGCAACCACCCGCGTCGGGATGCCATGCTCGGCGCAGAATGCGATGTTCTGCCAGATGCCGGTGTTGTACTGCGTCGGGTCGTACATCGTGGCGCCAGCGCGCGACAACGTCGGATCGGCCACGTGATCGCCAGCGCCTACGCTCGGTGCGACGAGAAAGCGCCCGGTCGCGGTGCCGTTGATGTAGGCGTTGTACATGGCGCCCAGCGTGCCCTGGTTGGCGTTCGAGCCGACGTCGCCGGCGTTGGCCAGGCCGTTGTAGCGGAAGACAACCATCGGCAGTTTGTTGTTGAGCGGCGTCACGCTGGCGCAGTCCACCCAGTCGGAGATCGCCGTGCTCATATGCGTGACGTAGCCCTGGCCTGGCGAGCTGACGCCTGCTGGCGCTTGGATCGGCGAGCGTGGCTGGCCGCCCCAAGGGACGCGGGCAAAGCCATACTGCGAGTTTGCCCGCAGCACACTGTACGCGACGCCGCCGACGATCGGGTCAACAGCATTCGAAATGCTCGACGCGCTGTCGGTCTCGGTCGAGGCAACCGAAATCGCGAATCCACGAGTAGGTGCCGCCTCGCGCTGGTAGCGCACCACACGCAGCTTCGTGAAGGGCGCTTCCATCTGGCATTTGCCGCCGCGCGAGCCGCTGGGGGCTGTCGTCGTGGTGGTGTCCATGCCGCCGGAGGTGAACGAGCTGACCACGCCGAGTGGTTTGCTCATGCCCACTGTATTGAGCGCGCGCGTGCCGCTCTGGCCGTTGTACGTCACGTCGGCACCGGTCCAGTTCCCGGCAGGATGCGCGGCGGTGAATGTGTACAGGCCACCGGCATACGTGACCTGCTGGCCAGCGGGAAATGCCACCGTGCTGTCGAACGGCACGACGGTCGGCATCGAGATGGGCGTGACGGGATCGGCCTGCGCAGATGCTGGCCCAGCGCCCTGAGCATTTACCGTGGACACCGTGCCGGTGTACGGCGTTCCGGCCGGCGCCGTGATCGTTTGCGGATTAGTGGTCAGCTGCGTGACGTTGCCGTTGATGTCGGTCCAGATGTTCCCGGTGGTAGCCGTGCTGCCGGCGGCGCCCGGCGTCCAGGCCAGGCTCACGGCGCCCGCCATAGCAGTCAGGACCGGTTTTGCCGGCTGGCCTGGCGTGGTTGGCGTCGGGGTCGGCGTTGGTGTCGGCGTTGTCGAGACAGAGATCGTCAGCACCGCATCTTTGACAGTCGCCGCGATCGAGCCGGCCGAGCACGTCACATGGATCAGCTGCGTGTTTTCGTACGGGCCAATGGCAGCCAGCGCTCCGGCGCCGATGACCCACGACCGCAGTGAATTGGTGCCGCCGAGCGCCTGGTCCAGCAAGTAGGCCACGCCGGCAGCGCCGGTCGAGCCTGTGAGAACCAGCGCCTGCCCCTCGGGCAGCGAAATGGTCTTGGCGGACTCGCCTACTTTAATCTTGGTGGTTGTGGACATTAGCTATCTCGGTGGCGGAATTGAAAAAGCCCGCACGCGGCGGGCTGTTTGTGGTGCTGGAGGTAGTGCTTACGACTTGTTCGCGTCGGCTGCAGCTTTGTCGGCGGCCTTCTTGGTAGCCTTGTCGGCAGCGTCGGAAGCAGTCTTCGCCTTTTCGGCAGCGGAGCGCTCGTCGGCCAGGCGCTGGGCCTCGACCTCGTTGGCTCGCGCCTGTTCGGTGAGGCTCTGCTCGAGGTCGGCGAGTTGGCGCTCGCGCGCGATCAGCTGGTCGCGGGCGGCCAACAGCTCGGCCATGGTCGGCGCGCGCTCTACGTCGCCCATGCCTTGGTCGGAGCCGTCGTCGTAAAGTTCGTGGAAATCTGGGTTGAAGTCGCCCTTTTCGATAATGACGAAAGGACCTTGGGTAGCAGGGTCGCTGGACTTGATTTTGATGGTTGGCATTGCGTTCTCGCAGGTTGCCCGGCGCCGTCCTGGCCGCCGGGTGGTGTTGATGGATTAGCCCAGCAGGATGCCGATGTGCTCGTCCTTGGCAGCGCCGACGCCCCACACCAGTGCGATCTCGTACTGGACCTGGCGGTACTGCATGTACATGCTCACCTCGAACGACAGGCCCGACACAGGGTCGGTGATGATGGTGCGGTCGGCGGCTGAGTCGCCCTGCGCTGGCAGCGCCGGAACGCGAGTTGCCAGCACGATTGCCGAGCGGGCGAAGAACATATTGCGGAAGCCGACGTTGGCGACGGTGATCGCGGTCGCAGCGGGCGGGATTGCTTGCAGCAGACCTGGCGCAGCGATGGTGATGGTGCCGCCATCCGCCGTGCTAGCGTCGCCGGACGAGACGACATATTTGTTTTCGGGATCGCCGGCGAAAGCGATTACGTCGCCCGCTATGAACGAACCGGTACCGGCGGCGGCCAGCGTGATGACTGTGGCACCGAATGCATAGCCGTTTGCGTTAGTGGTCGCGCCGGCGGCGGTGCCCTTCGCTGGGCGCTTGATCTGCGCAGACTGGCGCAGCGCCAGGCCTTGCAGACGGTCGGTGATGCCGTCGCGAAGCATGTCCTCGCGACCAGCCTTCTCGACGTTGAACAAGCCCGATTGCTTGCCCCGCATGTTCTGCATCGCGGCCGAGCCCAGCACCATCTGGAAGTCGAGGCCTTGGGCGCCGTTGTCTTCCAGGATGCGCAGGGCGCCGGCGGTGTCGCCGAGATCGTTGGCAATGCTGAAAGGCGCAGTGCCCGGGGTGCCGTAGGCGCGGGAGGCCTTGACGTGCAGCGCAGTCAGGTCCGATTCGACTTCATTGCACAGCGTGCGCATCGCCTGGGCGAACTGGTCTCGCAGGATGATGTTGTAGCTGTTACCGCTGTTGTCCAGAGCCAGCTTCTCTTCGCCGTTCCAGCGGATCGGCACACGGCGTGCCTTGGTCAGGGTTACCGACTTGTTGCCGATGTTCTGGTCGCCGTCATTCGGTGGCGTCACGGCCGGCGTGATGTCGGTCGCGGTTGCCGCTGGCGCGACTGGCGAAGTCACAACTTGGCCGACGGCAGCGCGGGCGAATGTCATGTCTGCGGACACGGCCGGGATCATACCCACCTGCTCGCGTGATACCACATCCATCGCGTTGTACAGCGTGGTGATCAGGCCGGTCAGGTTGTTCGAGCCCAGTGCCAGGCCGGTTTTGGTAGCGTAGTTCCAGATGTGGGCCTGGACCATTTCGCAGACGACCTTGGTACCGAATGCCATCTTGTCGGCGCAGGTGCTGACGGCCTGGGCCGTGGAGGTCAGTGCCATCGCAGCCAGGGCGACGATGGAAATCATCATTTTCTTCATGTTGGAATTGCCTTTAATTGGTGGTTTGAGGTTTTGAACAGAGAGGCCATCCAGCCCAAAAGCACCGACTTGCCCATCCAGGCGCCGGCAAAGCACTGCGGTACTGCGAAAACGAAGAAGCCCGCATGTAGCGGGCCTCGTGTGTGGAGCGAGCGGGATCAATCAACGATCGCGGCACCTTCTTTCATTGCGCCGGCGCGGGCCATGGGATCCATGGCGTCGTACTCGGCGCGCGTAATCTGCTTCTTGCCGCCTGGCGTCTTCCCGCCGTTGCCTTGGGCGCCACCACCGGATGCGCCCGAGCTTGCCAGAATCTGCTCCTTGAACGGGCAGGCGGCGACGAGCTGAGCCAGGCCTTCATCGAAGTCGGCAATCTCACCAGGGCGTGTCGGCGAAAAAATCTTATTACCAGCGGCGTCGTAAGGAACCATCTTGCCGTCTTCGACCTTGAAGTTGCCGCCGAAGTAGGCGCGCGCCATCTCAGGCGGGATTGCCAGCTGGCTTGGATGCTTCGCTTCTTTGTTGAACAGCTTGGAGCCAGTAAAGCCACCGCCGATCATGTGGTTGTTCAATTCATTGGTGCGCTTTTCCAGCGTCGCGGTCAGTTCCTGCAACTGCTGGGCGCTGGCTTTGGCCTGGGCGGCTACTTGCTCCTGCGCGGTCTTGGCGGCGGCATCCTGGATTTCTTTCACCTGGGCGGCAGTCTTCAGCTCACCGGAGCTCAGGCTCTTCACGGTGTTCAGGGCCGCCAGTGCCGCCACGCCGTCTTCGATGCCGTCGAACGACTTCAGCTTGGTCTCGGCCGCTTCCTTCGCTTCGCGATGCGCCTTCGCTTCACCGTTCAAGCGGGAGATGGTTCCGAGCGTGGCCTCGGCGTCAAATGCCGCCTCGGTGCCGTTCGAATGGATGAAGATCGGCAGCTTCTTGTCGTCCAGAGCGATCGTGCCGTCGGCGTTGTATTTGAATGGCATGGTATGACTTTCCGGGCATCCGCCCTATCGATGGCCTTCCGGCCGTGCACCGCGTCGCGTCCGCTTGCGGCATAAAAAAACCGCTCGAAGGCGGCTTGGTGAAATTCAGGTTGGTCTTACATTCGTTCCAGGCGCTCGGCCCGGGATATGTCGTCAGGGTGACTCGACAGCTTTCGGAGCGCGCTGGCCATGTGGCGGCCGTGCCCGTGAGCGACGGCGTAGTCGTCGGCTTCGATCTCCTGTCGGCGCCGGCAGCGCGCGCCCGGGGTCAGGAGCAGGCAGCGCAGCGCGAGGTTGGTCCAGACGTGCAGATGGTATCGGTGACCATGCTCGTGCGAAACCACCGCGGCAATCTCGTCGCTGGTTAGCAGTTCAGGCAACCAGGACGGCAACCGAGCGCGGAACCCGTCAAAGTGCGCTTGGTGGACTGGCAGCACTGTGGCGGCCAGAGCGACCATGAGCAGGTTGAACGCGACCCAGCAGCCCCACAGCCAGCAGATGATGTTGATGGCTATGTGCATATGGCCCAGGCATAAAAAAAGCCGCCAGGTTGCCCGGGCGGCCTTTAGAATAATTTTTGGAATATTTGTGGTCGATTTATGCGACGACCACGCGCTCACCATTCAGCATGCAGCCGAAGCAGACGATCTGCCGGGTGCCGCCCTTGAGCTTGCGCGCCTGCACCATGGCGCCAATCACCGTCTCGATGAACTCCCGGCCTTGGCAGCGCGGGCATTGCAGCATGTCGGCCGGCTTGCTGGCGCGGGCGCTACGCAGCTTCGGCTTCTCAGGTGCCGGAGTGTCAGGGACCAGGTGCAGCATCAGTCCGCCACACGAGGGTCATCAGGCTCGAGCACGTCAGACAGATCGCCATCGTAGAAGCAACGCCCGTCGTCCGGCCGAACGTCAGCACGGGTGCACCAGACTGGATGCCCCTTGCGCTCGACAATGACGTCGCCGATGTGCTTCTCCGGCCACTTTTGCGGTTCCATCTACGAATTCTCCCTGGTGTACTGCATGCCGAGTCGTTTCGCCACGCGCTCCCACAGGATGTGGGCAGTTTCGGCGGCCTTGAACTTCGCCTGCAGTTCGCCGCCCGTGACGCGATTGTGCACGTCCAGCTGGGCGTGCTTCAACTCAGCATTATAAGCCTTCTGGATGGTGCCAGGATCAGGCCAGGCCTTGCCCGGCATCATGCTGAACCGCTGCAGCGGTGTCACGGCTCGCAACTCAGCCAGGTTGAGATCTGCCGCATGGGCCACGTCGGCCAGCGAGAACGACGTGCCGCCTGGGTGGTTGTGCGTGAACACCGCGCCGGCCACGCCATCGAAATCCGACCCTTTGAAGGTTACCCGATCTGGCTGCCCCTGGCGCTGCGCCAGCACCTTGCCATCAGGCGCCACGAAAGCGCCTGTCTCCAGCGTGTCGTCTCGGATGCGCTCCTCGATTGCTACAGCTTGCTGGCGTGCCGGCGTCGAGGTGTCGGGCAGCGTGCGCGGATAGGTCGAATCGTACACAGTGAAGTCGCCGGGCGGCTGCCGGAAGGCGGCGCCGTCGCGCGCGCGCAATTCCTTTAGCGAGGCCATCCGGCCCTTGTCGTTCGTGAAGTCTTTGACGTCAAACTTGCCGGCGCGGTAGAGGTCGCCCCGCGCCGGGCCGATGACCTGGTCCTGCACGTCAGCGGTCTGCTGCTTGAACCAGTCCGAGTAGGCCAGGTTCGCATCGACCGAACCGCCAGCGGACGCACGCGCGCCCGTCAGCGACTTCTGGCCTTTCAGCAGCGCGATCGAGGACGAGCGGCAGCACCAGTGGATGCGGCCAGGGCCGGCGCGCCATGGTAGGTCGTGACCGACCGGCTGATGGTCGCCCCTGGTGTACAGCAGGTGGTCGCGGGCGCGGCACTCCGGGCTGGTGCGGCCGTCCAGGGTGCTGACCCACATCTCGTCGCCGAGGATGTCATCGTTTTCTTTCGTGAAGCGCGTGCGCGTGACCTGGGCCGTGTGGCTCAGCGCAGTGCGCACCACCGCGTCCACCTCCCGGCGGCTCGTGTCGAGCAAGCCGTCGGCGTAGTTCAGGGCTTTCGTGCCGCGAATCTCACGCACGATGTCGCTGGTCGTCTTGCCTTGGGTATAGCCCACGGCGATGGTGTCTTTGACGCGCTGCAGCCGGCTGGCCGACAGGTTGGCCGCCCAGTCCTTGAGCAGGCGGCCCTGCATCGGCTGCGCCATCGCGGCGGCGTAGACCTGCTCCGGTACCACACTGGAAATGCTGAACGTCGCCGGAACCACCTGCTTGTACAGGTCGTACTGGAACTGGCCTTCGTACTCCACGTAGGCCTGGAGCTCGTCGGCCATGGCGCCGTACAGCTTCGCGTAAGCCTGGGCATTCACTTCCCGCACGCTGGCCAGCAGCTTGTCCAGGCGCTGGACCTTGAAGGAGTCCGCGTCGACCTCCTCCAGCGCCGCGTTCAGGGCGCCGATCAGGTCAGCATCGGTAAGGTTCAGCACCCGGATCATTTTCGCCAGTACGTAATTGCCGTATTGGGCCATGTTCACCTGGTGGCGGACGGTATGGTCGAGCAGCGGATCGATCATGTTGCTTTAGGCTTGGCCTTCGGTTGCGGTGCCGGCGGCGCGTCAGGATCGGGCAGGTTTGCCAGTGCCGGCCCCTGCGCATCGATGCGCTCTTGCTCTTCCGCCCATGTGGCGTCGGGCCGGACGATGCCGCGCCGCTGCAACTCGCCATACAGCGATTCGTTGGACAGTCGGCCGGCCTGATTGACCTTCAGCAGCAGCTCGGCACTGGCCTCGGCCAGGGTTGCGGCGCCGAAGTCCTTGAACACGGTGATGTGGCCGCCTTGCGCCTCACCCACCCACTCAGCCATGAACTGCAGCGCCTGGTCGCCCGAGTCCTCGATGTTCTCGGCCACCTTCTGCAGCGCGCAAGCGCCCTGCTCGTTGTCGGCCAGCGTCTGGCTCTCGGTGACGTTGCCGGGCTTGATCACCAGCAGCTCGGCGCCGGCCTGGCGCATGCGGTCTTCAAGGTCGAGGATCGACAGGCGGCCGGCATCGATTGCCTTGCCGCTGTGCTCCACGAATTTAAGGTCAGCGTCTGGATGTTCAGCCTTTACCGCCGTGCCAGCACCAACCGAGATCTGGCTCTCGCCCAATCCCTTCCCGAACAGGATCGGCACGCGAGCGACGTGCAGGATGTTCTGCTGATCGCTCTTGCTCTGCCAGTGCTCGACGTTGGCATAGGCCAGCTCGAGCAGCGCCGGCCGAGCACGCATGAAGCCCAGGCGGTTGCCGTAGACGGGAACGAACGGGATGCCCTTGATGGTGGTCACACCACGTTCATGAATCTGCCAGTCGTCCTGCTTGTTGCCGCCCTCGACCTTGCGCCACGTCGCCCAGGCGCCGCGCGTCAGCACGCGCACCTGCTCGACTTCCTTCGTTGCGAATTCGCCGTCCTCCTCGGTGGCCGTTTCCAGCAAGCGCAGCTGCTTGAGGCCATTCCTGTCGGTCAGCCAGCCCAGGATGTTCTTGGGGTGAATCTGCACGAAGTACGGCCGTACCGCAGCGGCCTGCTCGTCCGCCTTGGTGACGTAGAGTTGCTTGCCGTCCTTGTCCTGCGTCGGCGGGTAGTCCACCAGGATGCCCGAGAAACCATAGCCCAGCGCCTCCTGGCCCACCTCAGCGAGGAAAGCATGCAGGTTGCGTCCCTGGCGATCGACGTCTTCGAGCCACGGCTGCAGCTTCGCGGGCACGTCCTTGCCCAGCGTGACCGGCTTGCTGAACGGCTTGGCGCCCAGCACCTCGATCGTGCGCTGGTAGGCCGGGAACAACGTTGCCACGGCCAGGCGCGTTTTGTGCGAATCCGAATCCTCTGCCGGCCAGCGCGGCAGGTACTGCTCGCCGGCGGCGCGCATGGCCTTCGTACCGCCCAGCAGCGCGTCGATCAGCGCGCAGTGCTCGTTGAGCGCTGTGGCCTCGTCGGATTGTTTGCGTACTGGGTGAACCATGGGAATTCCTTGTGATTACAGACGCAGCGACGACACCGAGGTCTCGCGCTTTACTATCGGGTACCGCTTGACGATGAAGTAGCCGTTGGCGTCGTTCGGGTGGTCGTGCCCAGACTTCTTATCTGGCTGGCCGTCCGCGCCCCACACCTGCTGTTCGAGCGCTTCGGTGGTGGTCGGGCACAGGTCAGTGTTGATCTTCCACTGCCGTTCGCCTGCTGCGTTTAGGATCATCGCGTTGTAGGCGTTGACACGGTCCTTCACCGCAGGGTTGGTGTGGTTCACCTCCAGTTGGAAGCCGGCCGCGCGCAGGATCGACAGATCCGATTCGCTGGCATTCTTGCTGCTGGTGTTCTGGCCGGAGGCATCCGGGTAAATCTTGATCTGGTGGCCCTTATTGGCGAAGTCCTCTTTCAGGATTCGGGCCATGGCCGGCGTGTCCCGCACCTTCACGCGCTCGGCCAGCGTCAACGGCATTCCCTCGCGGACCACGTTGATGCAGGCAGTCATGTTCTGCACGTTGAAGTCCAGGCCCACCTGCAGCGGCTCGCCCGGCAGGATGATCGCCGTGCTGCGGTTCTTGATCCGGTCGAAGTCCGGGTACACGCTACCGCTGGTCAAGTTGGTGAACTTGCCGCGCAGGTAGGCGTCGATCAGCGCCGGCGGGTAGCTGGCCAGCAGCGACGGGATATAGTCCGCCGGCAGATTGAGCTCGTTGTCGAACGTGCTCGCCTGGATCAGGCCGTACAGCGCCGCCAGCTCTGGCTTGTCTCGCACCGCCTTCACAAACTGCGCGTAGACGAACTTGAAGCCCTCCGGCGTGGTGGTCACGTCGATGCCGTTCAGCAGCCCTGGCACGTTGTAGCGCATCCGCGCGATGATCTTGCGCCAGGCCGTCTCAGCCTTCTTCATCGGCATCACATCGAGCTCGTCGATCAGTGCATGGCCGATCTTGAAGCCCACGATCGTTTCCGGCTTCTCCATCGAGCGGCAGATGACCGTGCCGCGGTAGAGCCGGCCCTCGTACACCTCGACTTCGTGGTCGCCCTGCTTGACCTTGATCTTCAAGCCCATCGCGTGGGCCACCTCCTCCATCGTGGGATAGAAGATGTCGCGAATCTGCGGATAGGTCGGTGCGAAGTAGCCCTGGCTGATGCCCGGCCACTGCCAGAAGTGCATGCAGATGCCCACGCAGCCGACGAATGTCTTGCCGGAGCCGAAGCCGGCCACGTAGGCCTTGTACTTGTGCGGCAGGTTTAGAAAGTTAGCCTGCGGGATGTTCAGTTCGAGGTTGGGTGTCGTCATGCCGCGCAGCGTCCTTAACGCCGATCACGATCTGCACAGGCGTCGGCTTGTCGTCCTCGGGCTTGATGTCCTTCGTAGCCTTGATCAGGTCCAGACCGATCTCAGCGGCGCCGTTGGCGAGCCGTGTCAGCGCGCCGATGTCGGACAGAGCGACCCGGCTTTCATCGTCCATCGGCTTGGCGTCATCGATCTCGGCAACCTTGGCGTGGGCAATGCCCGACAGGCGGTGCGCGGTGGCAGCGCCGAAGCGTGCGGCGCCAGCCAGGTGCATCGAGATCTCCTTGAGCTCATCGGCCAAGGTACGCGCTTGAATTTGCGCACTAATCGGAAGTGCGCGGAAGGCTGTCTCTGCTGCAACTAATTGATTTGCAACATCTTTTACTTGTTTCGTCTGCGCACCACAGCGCTTGCGTATGGCGGCTTCGGAGATGTCGAACTCGCGGGCGAGGGCTCTGCCCTTCTCCCCTGCGAGGAGGCGGCGCTCGATCTCCGACCACTGCTTTTCTGTCAGGGATGATTTACGCCCCATTTGTCCCTCGTATAGTCCTGCGGATAAAGCTAAATGCGCTTAGAATGGGTAACCCCCACCGAGTCAGAGGCTGTAAATGTTGCGAACCGAAGAATTTGTGGGGAATCTTGAAGCTGTTAGCGACGAAGGTGTTGTCTACGAGGTGCACATATTCCAGTCATACGTCGATGCCTGCGCGCAGTCCCAAGCCTCGACGGGCGGAAGGTTGCGGCGCTACACGCTGACCACTGGCGAAGAGGTGATTCCTATCTCCGACACCGAATTTCAAATCATCTGGACGCACGGGCGAGACACGCAGCGTATTACGCGCATTTAAGTCCTACGCGGGATCTACCGCGAGCATGACCGGCGGCATAGTCGAGCCAATCACCCACAGAGCGATAGAACCGCCTCCGGCCAGAATAGCCAGCTCGTTCTGTGAGGGTTTCCAGTAACTCACCACGGCGGGGATGCCGTCGCACTCGGTGCGGGTGATCGGTAAGGCGCTGCATGGCAGCTGTGCCTGGCTCCAGCCGAGCGGAGCGCCCAGCACGTCGTTGTTGCTGTGGTGCTGGTGCTTGTTCATAGTGTTCCTTGGCGTCGCCGCCCGCTCCAGGCTGGGACCGCAGGGCGCGCTGATCTGCGCCCGGCGGCCGGACCCACCCGGTCTTGTTTCGTCGGCGAACTGCACCCGCTTTTGCAAGCCCTGCCGCTGGAGTGCGATGGCAGGTACGCCCGTGTTCTAAATGCGCAGAGGGCTCAGGATGTTGCAGCGTGCAGCAGCGGCTTGAGCCAGCTCCACACGTGCGGCCAGGCCAGCACCACAGCGCCGGCAATGACGCCAACGAACGCGGCGCCGAGCAGCACGCCCACGATGAAGATGCCGCGGAAGTCGATACTGGGCATGGCCACCTCAAATAAAAAAGCCGCCAGCGCAGTGATGCGGCCGGCGGCAAAGGCGCTACAGGAGACATATGAGCCGCCCCACAGTCTCATCCTCTGCCGAAGCCTCGGGATTAATGCGGGTGCGGCGAATCGTTACACGAATGGCACCTGCTGCGCTGGCCGGGGACTCCCGACTGCAGATGCCATGCGTGTAGCGCCTCTTGCGAGGGATGCCGAGTTACAGCGTCTCGGCGGCCGGTTTGGCACGCAGCCCGTAGGCGGCGTCCGGCTGGGGGGGGGTTGGCCTTGCGACCCAAGCTGTCAGGTTTGCCTACTTCATATCGCACCTCCTGGGCGGCCAGCGTGCTGTGGCCTGCACTTTCAATCTCGTTCGTCGCGGTCCGGTTGGCAAATCGTCGGCAGTAGATGCCAGCCCAACTGGCGCCGGATCTCGTCAGGCGTCGGCGGCGGCTCCAGCGGCGCGTGCGTGCGGCGCTCCAGGTACTCGCGGACGAGTTCCTTCGGCGGGCGGGTCGTGTCAGGCATGGCCGCCTCGCGTTTCGAATGCGGAATTAGAAAAGCCACCGCACGGGTGGCTTGGGGTGCTCCAGCGCTATCTGCGAAGTGAGCGGGAGACACACGCGAGCGGAGGCACATCGGCTGGTCTACTCGCAAATTCATGCTATCGGTGCCGCAGAAGCGATCATTACGAGTGCAGGAAGTGTGTAGCCGCAAGTTAACATAGAAATTTTATTGTGCGCAATAGGGCTTTTGCAGATTCTGCAATTTGAGCTACATCAAGTGCCCATGGTCGCGTCGGCTGTATTGTAGGCACATGAAAAAACAACTACGCCTTTGCTTCGCTGCCCGCGCGCTAGCGGCCACCCACGGCATCCCGTTCGCCGCAGCGCTACTGCATGAAAACGGGGTGCCCTTCGACATGGCCATAAAATATCTGACGAGACCGCTCGCCGCGCTATCCTGTCGCTGCTTTTCCACCATTCGAACGGAGCGACGCGATGACCAGCATGCATGGATTACCGAGCGAGATACCATTACGTCGCGCTGCGGCTTATGTCAGGATGTCTACGGAAAAACAGACATACTCTACAGCGAATCAGATGCAGCGCATCAAAGAGTATGCAGCGGAGCATGACATAACCATAGTCGCGGTGTACGAAGATTCGGGCAAGAGCGGACTCACTATGCGGGGAAGGCCTGGGCTTCAGCAGCTGCTGGCGGATGTACAGACGAAGGACGACTTCACCTCGATCCTGGTCTACGATGTGAGCCGATGGGGAAGGTTTCAGGATGTCGATGAAAGCGCCCACTACGAATACATCTGCCGGCTGAATGGGGTCCAGGTCACTTACTGCACCGAATCGTTCTCCAACGACGATTCACCATATACATCGATCATCAAAGCGATGAAGCGCATAGCCGCCGCGGACTACAGTCGCGAGCTATCTTCGAAAGTGTTCGTTGCTCAGTGCCGAATTATCCGGATGGGATACAAATTGGGCGGGATGGCTGGATATGGGTTGCGCCGAGCGTTGCTTGACGCTGATGGAAAATTTTTACGACTTATGGAAAAAGGCGAGTGGAAGGCCGTTCAGACACATCGCGTGGTGCTAGTTCCAGGCCCGAAAGAGGAAATTGAAGTCGTCAATCTAATATTTAAATGGTATGCTGCCGACCAAATTGGTGACCGGCGCATCGCGGCGGTCCTCAACGAACAAAATGTCGCGTCAGAGTCTGGGAGGCCTTGGACGGGCGCGTTAATTCGCGGGATGCTACGCAACGAAAAATACATCGGAAATCTTGTGTTCAACAAGGGATCGTACAAGCTGAAAAAAACGGCAGTTCGCAATCCACCGCACTTATGGGTTCGCTGCGACGGCGCGTTTCCTCCGATAGTCCCGCTCGAGCTTTTCCACGCGGCCCGCGCGGAACGGTGCGACAGGAACTACCGGTACACCACCGAAGAGCTGATGGCCACCTTGCAAAGAATCTACCGCGAGCACGGTCGCATCACGAGCGGATTGATAGATCGTGATTCTGAAGCGCCGGCCTGCCAGCTTTTTAATCGTCGCTTTGGTAGCCTTTACAAAGCCTACGAGTTGGCAGGGATACCTGGAGATTTCAACGGTCAAGCACTCGCCACCCGAATCAGAACACTGTCGCTAAAGGCGATCATCGTTGACCAGGTAAAGGCGGCAATTGCTCTAGCAGGAGCAAGTTGGACAGAAACTGAAATTCCCCATACATTGCGGATCAACGATTCAGTAACAGTTTCAATCCGCGTCATCAGATGCGCGGTAGACAAAAGATGGGGCTATGTTCGATGGAGGATCAACAAACGGCTTGCGACGGGGTTCGATTTCCTGTTTGGCGCCGTGCTCGACGAGCGGAACGAGAAAATCGAGCGGTACATGCTGCTTTCTGCAGCCGACTTCCAAGACCGGGATATTTCATTTACTGATCTCACCCGGGAATCCATGCCACAAATATTCCGACCAAAACTAGAAGATTTTTTTCAGCCGGTAGCGCACTAGCGTAGAAGTACTGCTGAGCGAGCGTTGTGCGACTGGAGCAGTCCCTCCAGCTCGCTAACCATGTCAAGCGCCTTTTCGCGCTCGAAGCCGCCGCCACCGATCTCGCCTCGGCCACTGCCTTTGCATGGCGAACACAGCATGCGGTTTGCCGTACCGGTACCGTGGCAGGTGCCGCATTTCCCGTCGAGCCAGTAAGCCAGCGAGCGCTCGGCGACGCGGCGATACAAGGTCAGGGCGGCACGGACGTCCCACTCGGTGCCCTCCTTCACCCACTTGCGTTCGCGGCCCTTCTGGGTAACGCGCTCGGTCCAGATGCGTAGCAGTTGCGCTAGGTTTTGCGTGCCCGATTCGAAAGTTTTGCTGATCGATCCATCGGCGTACTTCACGCGGGTCAGCAGCGCACCGAACCCCGCGCCAGTCAGGTCGGCTAGAGCTGCGGCGGCCAACGGCTCGGCCGCGTGATGCTGCGCGTCGTCCTGCAACGTGCTGGCGCCCAAACTCATTACAAACCGATCTGCATAACCCATGTGCGTTCTCCCGTGGCGACGGCAGGACGTTAACACACGGAAATCCCAGAAACAATGGGCAGATTGGCAAAGTGTTGCAATTTCTGACGAACGGTTTCCTGCTGGCCGCAGTTTCAGCCGCGCAACTGCTCCAGCGCCTTGACGTGGGCCGCCGCGAGCGCTCCTACCTCGACCCTGGACAGCGCCCGGACGTAGTACGCGATCGACAGGCGAATCGCCGCGTACTCGCCAGTGGTGAGGTCGAGAAGCGCCGTCGGGCGCGCGCAGGCCTTGCGCAGCGCCTCCCAGGCCAACACCGACTTTTCGTACAGTCGCCGATTGCCTTGCTGCGACCACAGCGCCGCGCTGGTCAGCAGGTGCTCGGTGAGCGTGTTGGCCAGCGACGCCGGCGCTGCGCCGCGCTTGGCCGCGTCCAGCGCGATCAGCACCAGCAGCGCGATGCGATCGACGTCCTCCGGCTCGATCAGGCGCTTGGCGGCCAGGACGTCGAGCGGGTTGGCGACGAAGGTGTGGCGCGCGCCCATCAGGCAGCCCGCCGCGACCGGTACGATTCCCAGTCGCACACCACAAGCTGGCCGCCGCCCTCGCGCAACCGGTCGAACGCGCGCGCGCCGAGGTATTCCTCGAGCAGTTTGATCGCCAAGTTGCTGATGACGATCGTAGGGCGGCCAGCTTCGTATCGGCCATTGATGATCTCGAACAGCACCAGCTTCTCGGTGTCGCTGCCGTGCTGTACGCCCACCTCGTCGAGGATCAGCAGGTCCGGCTCGACTAGGTCGGCGATCGCCTGCGCTTCGGTCTTCGGGTTGCCCTTGGCATAGGTTTCCTTCACGGACCTGACCGCGCGCATCACCGAAGTGAAGACGGCCTGGCCGCCCTGCTCCAGCACCACGTGCGCCACGCCGACGGCCAGGTGGGTCTTCCCGGTACCGACGTCACCGCACAGGATCAGGCAGGCGCCGGCCTTGCGCACGGCGGCGAAATTGTCCGCATACCGAGTGACCATGCGCAGCGCCTTCTCGGCCTCCTCGCACGTCGGCACGTAGGTGCCCAGCCGGCGGTCGGAGAAGCGCTCAGGGATCGCCGCGCGGCCCAGCCGCGCCTCCCAAGCTCGGTTGCGAAGTTCGGCCTGCCACAAGGCCTGTGCGGCTGCCGTAGCCGCCGCCTCGGCCGCGTGCTCGCACTTCACGCAGGCAGACCAGCCGCCGGTCAGCAGCAGCGAGGTATATTCGCCGTGCTGCTGGCAGGTTTCGAGGATCGCGCTCATGAAGCGCGGGCGGCGCTCAGAATTTGCCATCAGCGCTAACCCCGGCCCGGTAATCCTGCGAAGCGAAGTTTCCATGTTTCGTGCCTTTCTGCGGCGTGCCGCGTTTGATCGTCAGTTGGTCCCACTTCTCGCGCAGCTTGGCGGGCGACAGCATGTTGGCTTTCCAGAAGTCGTCGTCCTGCGCCCAGCCGAACAGCTCGCAGATCTCGCGGTGGGACCGGTGGTCGCGCTCGCGCATCAGGCGCACCTCGTCGGCCCATACTTCGAAGTTCGGCGCCTTATGGCCGGGGTTGTTCGTCAGGATGCGGCCGTAGAGCCAGCGCGCGCACGTCTCGTCTTCAGGCGTGCTGCGGCGCTGCTTGCGGCGCTCCCTGCCCTCGTCGTCAATCTGCTCGTCGCTCGCGTTCGGCGCGTCGGGGCTCTGCGCCGACAAGGTTTTATTCTTATGGTTATTGGTTAATGGTTTATGGTTAGTTGACGGACGTTGAACGTCCGTTGAACGTCCGTTCAAATCTTGTTCAACGCCCGTTGGCTTTTTTGTTGTACGACTGGCAGCAGAAGCTCTACCTGCAGCCGAAGCTTTCTCAGCCTTCTCGTGAAACGCTCGAATTTCACTGTCGCAGCGCTCGTGGACGTACCCATCTGTTGTCTTTTGGAACTTAAATTTCAACAGACGTTCAACGGCCGTTCGCTCCTGTTCAACGGTCGTTCCAAGGATGTAGAACAGCTCTTCATGGTCCAAAGGCAGCGGTTTTTCGGTGTCGTAGTACATGTCCATCATGTCGCGGTATAGCCAGCGCTCCAGACGCCCCATGGTGAAAGTACCGGCGCGGAAGTCGCCAATGTGGTGCTGGTAATAGTTCATGGTCGGGACTCCACGGTGCTACCAAACATTGCAGCGACGAGCGGGTCGCGCGCAGCCTTGCGCTTGCGCGCCCGGCACTTAGCGAGGTGGAACTCGTACCGCTCAGCGTCTGCCCGCAGCTTCGCTTTAGCGCGCGCCTGGCGCTGCTGCCCGGTCCGACGTGCGGGCTTCTTCGCGTCCGCGCCGCCGCCCAGGGCATATGCGGCAACGCGGGTTGCGCGAGGCGTGCAACGCAGTGGCCATTTCGCGATGTGGGCCAGGCCTTGGGCCTGCATGAACTGCAGGTAACGGCGCGCCTGCTCAAAGCATAAAAATACTTTCGGCGCCAGGTCGTGCGCGCACAGCGGGCCGGCTTGGAGTGCTGCCGTGATGGCGGCGATTCGGCGTGCGGTGAGTGGGTGATCGGCCTTCACTTTTCATTCTCCAAGTCCAGGGCTTCGAAATCGAACAGCGTCGGCACCGACAGCTCGCGCTCCATAGTGCGGCAGTAGTGCACTTGGTCGGCGAAGTACGCCGGATTCAGTTCCGAGCCAGCGCCGCGCCGGCCCAGCTTCATCGCGCGCACAGGCACCGTGCCCAGGCCGCAGAAGGGGTCGTACACAACCTCGCCCGGGTTGGTATAACGGCTAACCAGCCGGTCCACAATGTCGATCTGGAAGGGGCATACGTGTTTCTCTACCGCGCGGGCTGACTGCTCGCCGTTTAGCGTCCTCATGCGCACGATGTCGTGCCACACCATCGGATCGTTGCTGCCCGGGGCCAGGCTCATATAGTCAGCCGGCAAAGCCTTGTTCGCCAGCATCGCCTCGGCCACGTCCACGTGGTACTCATAGTTGTAGACATTGGTTAGTGACAGCTCGGTGAACAACTTGGCCAACTTGGCCGGACCGTAGCTGGCCAGCTCCTGGGCGCTCAGCAGCCGGTCGCCACTGGTTTTCCAGTACGCATGCGCATCAAGCTGCCAGCGGCCAACGCTGTAGCCTGAGCCCGGGATCGGCGCCAGCTTGCGGTCGAAAGGTACGGCGGCGCCCTGCTCATCCAGACACATCGGCTTGGCCTTGGTGACCGGCACGTCGGCATAGCCACGGCTACGGTCGGTCTGCGGCTTGTGGAACAGCAGGATGTATTCTGGTGATCCGACGCCCATCTTCGTGCCGTCCTTGCAAACCTCGGAATAACCCAGGCGGTAGGTCTGATTATTTTCGCGCACGACGTCGGTTGTGACCGTGATCATGCCGATGTAGTCGAAGCCGTGCTTGATGCCATGGAACAGCGCCTCGGCGTGGAACGGGCTGACCGTGGGCACGCCGGCGCCGGTGACGTTGCCGAAATTGATGCGGTCCTTCACGTGGCAAGCGTAGATACGGCCCGGCTGCAAGATGCGCAGCAGCTGCGGCGTCAGGAAATCCATCTGGCGCCAAAAGTGGTCGTTGTTCTGCGTGTGGCCGAAGTCGTTGTAGCTCGGCGTGTATTCGTAATGGTTGGCGAACGGGATGCTGGTGATGATCATGCCCACCGAGTTGTCGGGCTGCTCGAGCGCTTCGAGCACGCAGTCGTTGTTTGCCACCTCGAAGCGGTCGCCGGCGACGACCTGGCGCTGCACGCCGATCGTGCGCGCCAGCGAATCCTGCATCGACAGTTGGTCGAGCCCGTAGGTGCGGATGATCTCGCCCATCTTGGCCTGCATTTCCTCGTGCTGTCGCCACTTCACCTGCAGGTCGGCCAGCACCTTGCGCTCGACCTCGGTATGCACGATGTCGATGATGACCGGGTGCGCCTGCTGGAAGCGCTGCACGCGGTGGACGGCCTGGATGAAATCGTTGAACTTGAATCCGATCCCCGCGAAAATCTCGCGGTGGCAGTGCTGCTGGAAATTGCAGCCGCTGCCGGCAATGATGGGTTTGGTGGACAGGATCTGCACCTTGCCGTCGCTGAAGTCAGCGATCCGCTGCTCGCGCTCGTCGATCTGCTGCGTACCCCACACGCTCACGGCAGACGGAATCGCCGCCTGGATTGCGTGGCGCTCATCCTCAAGATCGTGCCATACAAGAAAGTGATCAGCGGGATCGGCCGCGATGATCTCGGCCACCTTCGCCACGCGCGCGCCCATGCTGTCGCGCTTCTCGCCGGCGGCGGCGGACAGGCCCATGGCCACATTAGGGATCAGCAGGCCCTGGCCGTTCTTCTCGGCGCCGGCTGTGTCGTAGTTGCTGGGCACCTCGTGGTACCGGACCTCGATCGGCGGCAGGTCGTAGCCTTCGTCCGAGTGGCCCAGGTCGCTGGGCTTTTGGATGAAGACTGCCCAGCTGGCTACCCACAGCCAGAATTCATGCTCCTTGTGCGGGTAGAGTGTGAGATTGCCCGCCTTCTCGCTATCGCGCTGGAAGAAGCGCGTCAGGGCCTGGCCAGTGTCCATCACGCCCAGGTAGCCGGCGTAATGGATCAGTTCTTTGAACCGGTTGGGACTCGGCGTGGCGGTGTACACGAATTTGAACTCCACCGGCGCGAACATCGGCAGGAATTCTTGGTAGGTCTTGCTGCCGTAGCTGCGCAACACGCTGGCTTCGTCAAGGCCCGAGGCCTGCCACTTCGTCACGTCCACCTTGGCCTCGCGCACAGACTCGTAATTGGTCATGTAAATCGTGGCCGGGTCGTCTATTTCAGCGTCCGAGCGGATGAAGCGCAGGTCGATGGCCTGGTCGCCAGTGAAGCGTTTCGCCACCTCGCGCGAGAACTCCTGGCGCACGCCCAGCGGCGCGACTATGCCACGGATCCCGCCGGGCCGGTGGATGCCGATCTGGCGCATCACCTCAAGATTAGTGCTGGTCTTGTGCAGGCCAAATGAAGCGAAGACGGCGCGCTGGCCGCCGGCGAGTGCCCAGCGCACGATGTCGCGAGTGTGCGGCTTCAAGCCCGGGTGGATTTGCTCGAGCGGTACGTCGAAGCCTTTAGACGGCGCCAGCTTGATTTTGTCGCGGAGGAACTGGCCGTATTCGGCCTGGATCAGCAGTTTCTGTTCTTCGTGGCTAAATGCGCTCATGGTAATTTCCGTTGGTGATGTTGACGACGGCCGTCAGGCCGCCGCCTTGAGTTCTTTTAAAAGTTTTCGGTAGTGCGCGGTCATGGCGATCAGCTGGTCGGCCGTGTAGTGGCGCGGTTCGTTGTCGGCCTCCAGCGCCTCCACAGCTGCCTGGCCAATGCGTTTGATCAGGCCGATGCGGTAGTCGACCGCGCGGCCGGCGCCGTAGCGGTTGCAGTGCACCAGCTGGCGGTGCACGTTGTCCGGATGGAAGCGCAGGTGTGGAGCGCTGCCGACGCTGCGATAGTGGCCGGCATCCCAGCCGTGGGCGCCCAGGCCATCCACGCCGGTCAGGGCGCGGCCGCAGCAGATGCACGGCAGCAGCCGATCGCGAAAACGCACCCAGGCGTTGAAAGCCTTCTGGCAGTCGGCCACGTGGTCAGCCTTGCGCTTGAACTTGGCCAGCTTCTCCTGGCGGTCCTTGCGCTCGGCCTTGGCCGTGGCCTGGCGTTGCTTGTCGAGCTTCGCCAGCGCCACCACCGTGCCGCACTCAGGCGAGCACCAGGTCACGAACGGCTGCGGTCGAACGAACTCGGCGCGGCACGACTTGACCACGCACTTGTGCTTCTTCTCGCGCGCAGCCTTGGTGATGGTCTTCGTAACCTCACGCGCTTCGATACGCTCAGTGCGCGCGAAGGCCTGGCGCTTCATTGGGGAGGAGCCAGTTTTCATGGGTGTGCGGCGCATCATGCTACGATCCGCAATTTCACTGGGATAGCGAAATGTCCAAACTTAAAGCTGCAGTTCGCACGACGACGAATATTGTGGCCATCGCCTTTATGTTGGGGATATTTGCCTCGATGTTGTTTGCGCTTCGGCTTGTCATGCAGGATCCGAAAAAGGGATTGGCGTCGAGTGAGGCGGCTGGTTGGGTTCAAGCTATAGGCTCGGTAATCGCCATCGCTTCTGGTTTTGCGCTTGCAAATCGACAAGCTCAGAGTGCCGCAGCGCTCGCAAAAAGGGAAAGACTTGAGGAGGACGTTGAGCGACTCCTCTCCGCGTTTGCCGTGGTCGCACATGCCAAAGAAATTATCGACGAAGCATTCACCAATATGAGCAACAAGGGATCCTTCATGGGCTATTTCCTCGTCTCGTCCTATTACCTGGATTTTCACGGAGGGAAAAGGGCCATTGAGTTGATACCTCTGCATGAACTGCGCTCGACTGAAATGATTAAAGGGGTGCTCGGCGTACAAAACTGCCTTGCTTCGGCGTATCGCCTCACCGAATTTGGTCGCGAAAATCCCCATCTGGATAATCAAAACATTGACGAATGGTTCGCTCAGGTCGAAGAATTCCGCCTGGCCAGCGAAGACGCGTTTGAACGCGTGTCCAATGGAGTCGATCGCGCACGGGCTTTGCTGAGCCAAGAAACTTGAGCGCGATTTAGTTTTTATACTGCCGGGCCGAGTTTTAATGCTCATGAAGTAGCTCCAACGCGTGGCGTGCCGCGACTGCGCTCAAACCCGCCAGCTTGCAACCATCACGAGTGGCGTGGAAGTAGCGCAAGTCCAAAAGCATTGTGCCAGCGCGCACGAAGCCGCCAGCCACCAGCCGCTCAAGCGCAAGCAGGTCGCGGCGGTTGGCCAGGTATTCGTTGCGGAAGCCCCAGCGGGACTGCGGGTGGTGCCCGGTGGCGCCCAGCATGTGGTGAAGCACGTCGAGGTCGTCGTCTTGCAGCGTCGCGACGCGCGCGGCGAACAGGCAGGCGACGCAGTGCTGATGCTGGACTAGCTGCTTGGCCGGCGCGGCCTTGCCGCAGGCGCAGCGCTGGGGCCTGAGCACAGGCGCCGGCTTTTCGTTGGCGATGGCGCGGTGACGGCGCTCTTCGCGGGACAAGTCGTATATCATGATACGATTCCTTTTGGATAACTTTTGAGGTTTAAATGGACGCTGCAACCGTGGTAGAGCCCTACCGAGAGTTTGAGATCGAGATAAAAACAACCCCCATGCAGGACCACTCTTGGACCGCTCACGTAACAGTGAGATATCAAGGAAAACAAGTTGGGATGCCGAAGCTGGAGGGAAATTTCGCAAGCCAGAAAGAGGCTGCAAAGATGGCTCTTCTCTTGGGTCGCAACTTTGCAGAGACTTGGCGTGCAAAAAAATCTGCGGAACAAAGCACGACTGGCACAATAGTGCTTGTCGGTACCTTCTTCTACCAATTCCCGTCGGCTGAAGAAGCCAAAGCAGCGTTGCGATGGCTGTTTGATAGCAATGCCACAGCGGAAGAATTCGACGTTAGATTTGCCGAATTTCGGTACATGGCTATGAGTCTCGGCAACACATTCACGATCTAGTGCAAAAATATTCACGCTGCCACCCAACCCACGTCACGCTCATGCATAAAGTTTGCTTGTATCAGCGCGCGCGCCATTGGCGGGCAAACGCTGTTGCCGCACATGCGCACCTGTGCTGACTTCGTGAGCGAAATGCGCGGCAGATCCAGCGGGCTGCCTTCTACCTGGCTGCCGTCCTTGAATAGCAGCGCTGGATCCGGGATTTCGCGGATCACGTAGTCGGCTGGAAAGCCCTGAGCACGGTAAAGCTCGGCCGGGTCGAGCATGCGCAGACCGATATCCACGATCTGGTAGTCCACGCCTTGGATGGTGACCAGGCCATAGCGGTCTTTGGTGGTCACGGTGTGCAGCGGCTCCTCGAGGCGAGGATGCTGGTCGGTGCCGTAGTACTTGAGCAGGAAGGCTCGCACCTCGGCGTGATGCTGGCCGCCGGCGCTGATGGTGTGTAGCGGCTCCTCGACGCTCGCGGTGCTGCTGGTGCCGCGCAATTTCACCAGACTGCTGGTAACGACGCCAGCCGTGGCGCCGCTCGCGGTGATGGTGTTGATCGGCTGCTCGACATCACGGATTCCGTGGCTGAAACGTTTGCCGCCTTCCTTGCCTTCCCCATGGCCCATATGAATCAAGTTCGCCGTCACGACGCCCAGCGCGTGCGGCGCGCCGGCCGGGTTTTCTTTCGGGCCGGCCGTGATCGTCGGTACCGGCTCCATCATGTCGCTGCCAGTGGCGCCGGTGCGAAACTTCGTAATATGCGCGGTGACCATGCTGATGTGGCCGCCCTTCACTTGCGCGCAGATCGTACGCAGCGGCTCGTTCACCGGCATCACGCGCTGGTTGCTCGCGTTGGCGTGTTCGTTCAAGAATGCGCTGACCAACGCCGCCTTGCCGCCTCCGGCGGTGACGGTGCCCAGCGGCTTCTCTATGTCCAGCGCGCGCGGCGCTTGGCCCTCGCGCTCGCCGTAACCAATCTGCACCATCGAGGCCACGGCCAACGCCTTCTCGCCGCGCTGCGCGCCGGTGATCGTGCGAAACGGTTCGCTCACGGACTCGCTCCTGTCGCCGCTCTGATGGGTGACCGGGATGATGGTAGGCAGGACTACGGCGCGGTGGTTTTCGGTCGTGAGGGTGCCGAATGGCTGCCCGACAGACACTGGCTTGCCGGAATAGATCGGGCCGCCCTGCCCCACGATGAATGGCGCGGGCGCTTCCACCACGTAGCGCATGATGCCCTTGGCGATGCGACGCAGCGTTGCCGGCGCCAGCGGGCGCTTGCGCTCGAAAATCGACGGACACGGAATTGACCAGTCGATGCATTCGGCCGCCGTGCGGTGCGGCAGCAGCTTGCCCGCCAGCACGCCCGGCGAGGTCGGCGCACCATGCGTGGCCGCCGGCCAGCGGATCGGCAGGCCGTCGCGGCGCGCCACGAGGAAGAAGCGTTTGCGAATGGTCGGGGTGTCGTGGTCGCTGGCGCGCAGCTCGCGGTGGTCCACCGTGTAACCGTGCGCGCGCAGCTGGCGCAGAAAGCTCTCGAAGGTTTTGCCCTTCTTCGCCGGATCCGGCCGGAAGTTACCCTCTGCGTCCACCAGCAGCGGCCCCCAAGTCTTAAATTCTTCGACGTTCTCGAGCATGATCACGCGCGGCTTGCACTTCGCCGCCCAGCGCAGCGTCACCCAGGCCAGCCCGCGAATATTCTTTGCCACCGGAGTGCCGCCCTTGGCCTTGCTGAAATGCTTGCAGTCCGGCGACAGCCAGACCAGGCCCACCGGCTGGTTGTTCGTGACCTTGATCGGGTCCACGTCCCACACACTTTCGCACAGGTGCTTCGTGTGTGGGTGGTTCATGGCGTGCATTGCCAGCGCTTCGGGGTCGTGGTTGATGGCGATATCGACCGGGCGGCCGAAGGCTTCTTCCAGGCCGGTGCTGGTGCCGCCGCCTCCGGCGAAGTTGTCAATGATCAGCTCGTGGCCCAGGTCCAGCGACATGGTGAAGTCGTCGCGCTTCATGCTCGCGCTCCTGCAGCACGGCGAACGATGCGCACCGGTGCGTGATAGGGCGTCCCGCGGTATGCTGGACCAGCGACCTGGCCGGCAGCTGGCAGATCGCGAGACAGATCGGTCAAGCGGTAGAGCAGACCGTCAAAACTGACGTTGCGCCCGATCATATTGCTGACCATGTCGCGAACGGCATTTTCATCGGAGTTTTTTTCGATGTTCACGTTGGCGCGCTCGCAGAGCTGGTAGAACGTGGCGGGGCCTTGCTTCAGTGCGGCGAGCAGCAGCAACGTGCGGCTGCCGTGGTGGGGTGCGCGTTTGTGCGTCATGGCTGGCCACCCTCGCCTTTCAGCAGCTGGTCGGCGCAGGCGCGCAGCTTCTGCTCGTTGTGGCGGTGCTTCGTGCGTGCGCGGTCCTTCTCGGCCGGCGGCGCGGCGATCTTCGCCTTGTCAGTAACGCGCCAGTCCTTGACGGCGGCCAGGGCTTTGCTCTCGGCGTAGTTGATCGAGGTCGTCATGGTTCTGACCTCCGGGTGTAACGTGTTATCATGGTGCCCTCTGTAGTTGATTTGCTAAGCCGGCCTGGACGCCGGCTTTTCTATTTCCGCAATCGGGCCGTACTGTCCGGACCTCTCGCGGATCTCTTGAACGCCCATGCCGAAGTACTCATGGATGAACAGGATCTGCTTTGCCGAGAGGCGCTGTCGGCCGCTCACCAGGCGGCTGATCGTGGCGCCCGTCTCGCCCATTTCCCGGGCCAACTCGGCGTAATTTTTTAAACGGTGTTCGGTGATCAGGTAATCCAGCAGTTCGCGCACGCTGGGCGGCACGGGGCCTGCTGTCATGGGGGTGCTCCGGCCGAAGTCGAGTAGCTCATGGTTCGCACAGCTCCAGCGCCTGCTGCTCGGTAAAGCCTTCGGCCACCAACGCCAAATACTTAGCGCGGCTGATCTTCGCGCTGAGTTGCGCTATCTCGATGTGAGCGACCAGGTTCTCGCGCATTTCGCGAACCAGCACGGCCAGCTTGACGCGGCCTTTGTCTTCGTCGTGGTGACTCACAGTCCACCTTCTTTCTTTGGCGCCATGGTTGGCGGCAGGTACACCGCCTGCGCGTCAGCGCTTTGCTTCGTGGCCCACAGCGTGGTGCGGCACTGGCCGATGCACGGAATTTCCTGCGGCTCGACGTAGCCGGCCAGCTGCGGCGCGGCGCCGGGCTCAGGCTGTGCCGGCGCCGTGGTCATCGCCAGGTGCAGCGCGCCGGCGGAGGCCGGCGACAGCGTGATCGAGCGGTCCATTACCTTGGCCGTTGCCAAGTGGTCGCGCAGCTCGGGCAAGCCGATATCAGCTACGGCGGGCGCGAGAGCAGCATGCGGCAGCATCTTCACAATGTCGAAGGCGATGCGGCCAGCCGTGAAACCGTCGAGCACTGTAGTGGCGGCCAAATGCAGTCCAATACGGCGCTCGAGGTCCATTTCAGCAGCGATGTCCTCGATTCCTATCGCCGCTGCGCGCGGCTGATTGTTCGCTGGGCTATTCACAGGGCCACCTCCGCGAGTACCGAATCCTTCCACTTCACCTGCTGGATCGGCGTGCCATTGCCGTGGGCCTTGCCGGTGTCGAGCACGACGGCGTGCTGGCGCCCCTTCTCAGTCGGCACCCAATGGCCGGCGATGCTCTCTTGCAGGCCGGCGTCGAGCAGGCGCTGGTTGAAGCGGATGGCGCTCTGGCAAAAGCGCTTACCGAGCTCGGTGGGCGTGAAGCAAATTTTCTGGTCTGGCGTCGGCATGTGCTGCTGGCCGGCGAGCGCTAGAAGGTTCACGCCGGTCTGCGCGGTGATGATCTGGTTGGCGCCGATGGCGGCCGCATTTTTGTCGATGCCGAACGAGCGCAGCGCGCGTACAACCGTCGGCGCCATGCTGGCGGCAACCATCAAGGGCGACTTCGCAGGTACCGCGCGCGCAGGCTTTGCTGCTGGCGCCGGGAGCGCGCCGGTGACCAATGCATCAAACGTACGGATTACTTCCAGGTGGAACTTGGCGCTGATCCACATCGCGTAGGCGTAGACCAGTTCCTTGCCGGCGTAGGTGCCCTGGTTCAGGCCGCCCTTGATACTGACGACCGATGCAGGAATTCCTGCATCGCCTGCTTCGGCAGCGAGCTGCGCGACCAGGTCCTGGGCCTGCTGGTTTTCGAGCCAAAGCGGCGGGCGGTGGCGCGGTGCGGCGCCGGCTGCCTTATGCAGGTCGTTCAGCGAGTAGCGGCCGAGGTCGTCGGAGCGGATTGGTACGTTGGCAATGATCAGCTGGTTCACGGCTCTTCCTTTGGTTGCGCCCGGCGGGTGCGGGACTTGGTGGCGATTCAGGAACGCATCGGGCGCAGCGCGCCTCGCGATACCCGGCGCACGCCCTGGGCGTGGCCGGGGAACGAGAAGGCCCGGCGCAGGCCTGCATCAGGGCCTTCACGGCGGCCAGGCAGGCGCGTAACCTGCTGGTGTGCGGTTGCGATGCGCATGCCGGCCTTGCGCAGGAAGGCGCTCACGCCGATGTCAGCGGCGTGGCAGTGGCTCTGTAAGGCGGCATGCTCTTCGTCGCCGACATAGACCTTGATGACGTTCAAGCGGGGGCTTGGCTTATGGTTGGTGCTGCTCATGGTGTTGCTCCTATAGTGATGCGGACTTCAGGATGGAACCGGCAAGGTCTGAGCCGGCGATTTGCGAAATTGTTTGCGTCGGTCGCCGTCAGCCGGGAAGGCCGGATGCAGCGGCGCCAGTGGCGGGCTCGACTTGGGATGCGCGGTCGCCCTGCTTGGCCAGAACTTCCAGCAGCGTGGTGGCGCGGCGAAGTTCGGCAAGGATCGGGGCCTGAGAATCGTCAGCCACCAACACGGACTCGATGAACTCGCCGGCCTGCGCCATCAGCGCATCGTTGATAGCAGCTTCGGCACGACGCGCAGCCTCGGCAGCCTGGTCGAGCTTCGCTATCGCGGTGTCCAGCGGTGCGCTGTCGATCTCGAAGTCGAGTTCCATCGTGATGACGCTCGGCGCGAGCTTGGCCGGCGCCGGCACGTAGCCGAGCAGCGCAGCGATCCGGTTGAGTGCGGCTTTCATGCGGGTTCTCCGGCGCGGTTGAGCGAGGTCACGTCTGTAGGAGCGGCAGCGGCGCACGATGGCGCCAGCTCTGGCCAGATGTTCTGCCAATCGTCCGGGCGAAGGTCCTGACGCGTAACCTGGCCCTCGGTAGCACGCTCGATAGCGAGGCAGTGACGAATGGCAACCGGTCGAATTCCTTCGATCCACTGGTGTAGCAGCGCTGGCGAAACGCCGACGGAGCGAGCTAATTTCGCTTTCTTCACTTCCGCCTGTGCCGAGTATGTTTTGAGGTTCATGTGCGAACTATAGCGCCGCTACAGTTTAAACACAAGCCCTGCTACATTCTTTTTTAGATAGCATTGCTATATGAAGATATTGACTATCGAGGAAGAGGCCGCGCGCCTCAAGGAACGATTCGCGGGGGTGAATCGTGCGGAGTTCGCGCGTGTGCACGAGATCAAGGGCGGCCAGTCCATGATCTATCAGAACATCACTGGCCGGAGGCCCATAAGCATGGAGGCAGCAATGGCTTATGCGCGGGGGTTTGGCTGTACCTTGGAGGATATAAGCCCAAGGCTGGCCAAGGAGGCGCAAGCAGCTGCGAGCCATTTGGAACTGGTGCCACCAGCGAGTGAGTTACCGAAGGGCGCGATGAGAGTGGTAATCGATGACCCAGAAGATCAAAATTTCTACCATATCAAGAAAGTAAAACTTCAGTTGCGCGCCGGGGTAACTGGCTTTCAGACGGTGCCCGATATCTATGATGGTGACACGATAAGTTTGAGGAAAAACTGGGTAGATCGCAAAGGCATTCACCCTAGCACCCTACTCGCTCTTTCCGTAACGGGAGAGAGCATGGAACCAAGTCTTTACGATGGCGATGTTGTGGTGGTAGATACTGCCGACAGGATAATGAAAGACGGCGAGGTGTATGCCTTCAATTACGATGGCGAGTCGGTGATAAAGCGCTTGGTGAAGGAGCGCGGCGAGTGGTGGCTATTTTCCGATAATCCTGATCAGGCTCGCCACAGGCCGAAAGGATGTCGTAGTCGGGACTGCGGCATCATAGGAAGGGTTGTGCGGCGAGAAACAGATCACATTTAAATAATGGAATATTGGTCAATGCGATGAATAAACCGTCATCAACTTCTAAACGCGTCGCACTCCTGGTAGTGGTAGCAGCCGCCATCAGCTGCGCGATTTTTTGGCTTAAATATGAAAGCTGGGTGACGCTACCCAAGGCACGCGAGTTGGTCGCCGAGCGTGTAATAGACCCTACCACCATACTTTTCCGAAACGATCGACTCGTTGACTTCAACTGGCATTGCGGAGAGTTTAATTCCAAGAACAGAATGGGCGCCTACACCGGTTTTGAAAAATTTATTTCCGGCCGCCAGACCAAAACCGTGTATATCGAGAGTGAGGGTATGCTTGGCGAAGAGTCGCCCGAGGAGTTTTTGCTTGTATTGACCAAAGTTAATGAACGACTCGATCGGATTGCAAATTTAAGAAAGCAGTTCCCTAACATCCCAACGCCAAACGACTCTGTAGATACTCAGTACGAGCTCGCTCGGCGTGAGGTTTTTAAAGACCACTGGAAAGAAATCTGCGAAGCGAGTAGCCCGCCCGCATAGGACTCTCCACTGTCTCTTAACCAGCCCGCACATGCGGGCTTTTTTTCGTCTAAAGCTTTCCGATCGGTTCTTCGGGCTCCGAGCCTGACAGAATGGCCATCGTACAAATGAACGGCAGCCAAGTACCCATGGGGCTGCTGCGCGCCCCCGACCACCCGGTGAAAGCACCTTTTCTGTAGCAATGCTGCACATCATGCAAAAATAATTTTGAAGAACTGTAGCGCTGCTATTGCAAGTGAAATATAGCTGCGCTATAGTTCATCCATCGAAGCAAACACAGCGATGGAGAACGAAATGTCACCAGCCGAACTTGCAGCACTTGCCGAAGCCGCCCTCCGCGGTGAGGTCGCATACGCCGCCCAGCAGGTGGCGAAGTGATCGCCCTGATCGTTGGCGCGCCATCTGGCAGCGCCTTCCACTTCACCGAATTGGCTGCTGACCTGGCGCCGCGCGCGCCGCGCTTGAGCCTGGTCGCAGCAGCACCGGCAGACGGTCGCCAGACCGTTGCGCAGTTCTGTGCCGCACGCGGCATGACCCGTACCAACACCGAAATGAGCCGGATCGGTCGCCGCGCTGCGGCGCTGAGCCGCGCCGCAGGCCACCTGATCGGCCGCGTGTTTGAGGCGTACGGCGAGGTCAACACGTACGAGCCGGCAGTGCTGACCCAGGCCTTCGAAGCTGCCGAGGCTGCGTAATGAATGCTCCGATCAACTTCGCGCTGCTCCAGCGTGCCAGCGCGCCGGCCGTGCCAGCACAGCAGCCGACCGTGACACCCGGTACCCGCGTGCTGGTAGTGGGCTACGAACATGACGGCGTGCTGCTCGACCTGCACGGAACGCTCGACGCGGCCGGCTACGAAGTAACGGACGTGACGCTGACCGGCCACGACGTGGCGCTGACCGCATTCTTCAGGCGCCCCGTATTGCTCGAATTCGACGACTGGTGCAACCGCACGCTGCCGAGCGCGCACGAGCTGCGCCAAGTGTCGGCCGAAGATGCGCGCATCGAGCGCATGGAGTGGGAGCGCAACTTCAACGTGGAGCGCCCACCGATGTGACACGCGACAGGAAGTGAAGTCCTGCCCCATCCACCAATTTTAGGAGTTCATCGTGAAAAAAGTCATCGTTGTTGCCGCGCTGCTGATCGCCTCCACCCTGCAGGCCGCACCAGTTGAAAAGCAGTGCGCTGCACTGCAGAAGGTAGCTGATGTCGTCGTGCTGCTCAAGGCGCAAGGCGCGCCGGAAGCCGAGGTGCACAAGGAACTGAATGGCGAGCGGCCGAATACACAAGTCGCCCAGGCCATCCGCGCCGTGTACGCCGGCGCCAGCGCCGCACAGGTCAAAGCTGAATGCCTGGCTGATGCCGCGCCCGGCCCGCTCCGTCCTGGCCGCACAAGCACCGACCCGAACGGCGCGCAGTCGATCGGCGACGTGCTGGTCACGCACTAATCCGAATGCGGTCGCTGGGTGCTGCTACCACCTGGCTAGTCCTGGCCAGGCGACGAAATCGCGCCCAGTGGGATCTGGAATGCCCGCGTCGCACTCGCACCGTGCCGCCGGCCGGCGTATCCGGCCACCACCAACCATAGAAAGGCATCACATGAGTTCGTTCAAGAAAAATCAGGCAGTCACCGTCGTGGGCACCAAGGCAGCGCCAGAACGTCGCCCTGGCAAATACATCGCTACCCATCCGTCTTTGCGCGGCGACTTCATCGAGGTCCTGCTCGAAGGCTCGACGGCTACGACGAAATTCCGCGCGTCGCAGGTGGCAGCGGCCTGATCCTTTGGTGGCCGCCTGGCCGCCAGCAGCACCCGTCCCGCGCCGGGCAAGCGCGGGAACCACATCGAAGCTGTCGTCTAGCGGCTAAGGGCACCTATTCCGAGCGCGACGGTAACGGGGAACGCTGGTTCGAATCCAGCCGGCTTCGATGTGGTGAGCAACCCCATGACGATGGGCGAGAAACACGGTGGAAAGGCGCTGCAAGCTCAGCTATTCGCATCACGCCAAGCGGGTTCGAATCCCGCCATCACACGCAGCGACCGGCGAACGCGGTCCCCAACAACGAAACGAACAGGGAGAGCGACATGAGCATCACGAACAACGGCGGTCCGGCGTTCCCGAGTCTGGAGGCTACGGTAACCGGCATCGACAGCGACGGCCAGGAGCGGATCGACACCGAGGCATATGGCGGGATGTCGATGCGCGACTACTTCGCGGTGCGAGCGTTGGCGCCGATGATCGAAAACAAGACCAAAGGTAGTTGCGAATATAGGAACGAGCAGGAGATCGCCACCCGTGCGTATGCGTTCGCCGATGCCATGCTTGCGGAGCGTGCGAAGTGATCGCCCGCCACATCACCGCCGGCCGCGCCTCGCGCCTCGCCGTATCGAGCGCCCTCGCCTTCGACTACCAGGATAGCGGCTTCGAGGACGCGCTGACCAGCGGCAACCTCGACGCAGCTGAGCAAGTGCCCGCCGGCAGCTGCTGCAGCGCGCCGGCCACCGCTGGCCGCAACGCGATCCGTCTGCAGCTGACCTACCGCGAGGGAGCCGCATCGTGAAATATCGCTTCCTCCGCGCCATCCTGGTTGGGTCCGTCGCCGGCTTCGTGATGGGTAGTGCGGCCGCCGGCGCCCTCTGGTTCGGCGCTCTCAAATCGGTGGTGTTGCCATGATCTACCAGCTCACCATCAAGCACGAGGACGGCCGCATCGAGCACCGGACTGCCATCGGCGCCCTGGGCGCGATCTGCGACGCGCTGTACGACGCTGGCGCGCTGGGCGTAACCGCCATGGTGCGCACGTGAGCGCGCTGGAGACGGGCCTGATCGCCCAGTTGCCCAGGACGCCGTGGACGCCACATGAGCGTGCGCTGCGCCGCATCGTCAGCCTGTACACCGGCAACTCGATGATGACGGGCCACGAGCTGCGCGTGCTAAAAATTGCGCTGGAGGGTTTGGGCGTGCCGAGTTGGAAGAGACGCCAGGCTGTGCAAGCAGCGATCCAGCTCAAGCGCGACCGTGTCATGGCTGAGCGCGCAACGCCCCACGGAGGCACCGATGAATCTGCGTGAATTTCTGACCATCGCAGCGCTGCTGATCTTGATCGCGGCGACCTATGGACACATGCAGCAAGCCGATGCGCGCGCCGCGCAGCGGGAGCAAGAAATCTGGATCGGCAAAGGCGACAAGTAGCTGGCGCCCCAACACCGCGAAAATACCTGCCACCGGCGGCAACAACGAAGTTAAACAGGAGAGAAGCATGAACGCAGTCACCCGAGAAGCGCAATCCGCCATGCAGCTGTCGAGCGCCCCAATGGCGCCGGCCAGCACCGCCTCACTCGTCCTCGATGTCAGCAGCATGGAAAGCATCATGCGCCTGGCCGACATCATGGCCAAGGGGCGCGCGACGATCCCCGACCACCTCAAGAGCAGTGCCTCGGATTGCGCGGCCGTGATCATGCAGGCAATGCAGTGGCAGATGAACCCTTTTGCGGTTGCGCAGAAGACACACGTGGTCAACGGCGCCCTTGGCTACGAAGGTCAGCTTGTGAATGCGGCCATCGTATCGAGCGGCGTGACGCAAGACCGCTTCAACTATGAGTGGTTCGGCCCATGGGAGCGCATCATCGGCAAGACCAAGGTGGTCAGCGTGCCCGAACGCGGCAAAAAGGGCGACAAGGATTACCGCAAGGCCTATCAGTTCCATGCGCCCGACTACGACTTGAACGCCGAGATCGGCCTGGGCATCCGTATCTCGGCCACGCTGCGCGGCGAGACACAGCCGCGCACCCTCGAACTGCTGCTGGTGCAGGCCAGCGTGCGCAACTCCCCGCTGTGGGCCACCGATCCCAAACAGCAGCTGGCATACCTCGCCGTGAAGCGTTGGGCGCGCCTGTATGCGCCGGACGTGATCCTGGGTGTCTACACCCCTGACGAGCTCGACGAGTCGAGCCGCGAAATTCGCGACATCACCCCGGCGCCGCACCAGGCTGCCGCTGAGCCGCACACCATCGACCAGCTGCCGGAATGCACGGATGAGCTGTTTGCCGAGAAAACGCCGGTGTGGCGCGAAATGGTCTTGAGCAAGAAGAAGACGCCGGCGCAGCTGATCGCGATGTTGAGTACTCGCGCCACGTTCACCGAGGCCCAAAAACTGACCATCGACAGTTGGGCCCACGAGCAAGAGTAATCCGCAGCAGCACCACCGACCACACCCCGAAAACTACCAGGACAGAACATGCAACGCGAGACCACCCTCACCCGTGAAATCCACAACCTGCTGCAGGGCAGCGACGACTGGCACGCCTTCCGCTTCGCGCACCACGGCGCCAGCGAGGCGGCTGCCATGCTGGGCCTGTCAAAAAAGGTCACCCGATCAGAGCTGGTGCGCATGAAGGCAACCGGCCTCGCGGAAGAATTCAGCGAGTGGGTGCAGGAACACATCCTGGACTACGGCCACCAGGTCGAGGCCACGGCCCGCCCGAACGCCGAGAAAATCTTGGGCGACGACCTGTACCCGGTGACACTGTCGCTGGGGCGCGAGAGCGCATCCTGCGACGGCCTGACCATGGACGAGACCATCGGCTTCGAGCACAAGCAGTGGAACGAAGAGCTGGCCGCCGCCGTGGCCGGCAACGAGCTGCCCGACGACCACAAGCCACAGGTCCAACAGCAGCTGATGGTCACCGGTGCAGAGAAATGGATGTTCATGGTGTCCGACGGCACCGAGGAAAACATGGTCTGGATGTGGGTGTATCCGGACGCCGCCTGGTTCGACCGCATCCGCGCTGGCTGGGAGCAATTCGACGCCGATGTTGCCAGCTACAAGCAGGTGGACCATGCAGTGAAGCCGGAAGCCGCGCCGGCCGCCGCGCTGCCCGCGCTGGTCGTGCAGACCGAGGGCAAAGTGGTCAGCAGCAACCTTATGGCCTACCAGAAGGCTGCCGAGAAGTTCCTCGGCACTATCAAGACCGACCTGCAGGATGACCAGGACTTCGCGGACGCCGAATACAACGTGAAGTTCTGCGGTGAGGCCGAGGACAAGCTCGATCTGGCCAAGGCGGCCGCGCTGGCGCAGACCTCGACCATCGACGAGGTGATGCGCACGGTCGACCACATCAAGGCCCAGTTCCGCGCAAAGCGCCTGGAACTGGAAAAGCTGGTCAAGACCCGCAAAGAACAGATCAAGGAAACGATCCTCAACGAAGGCAAGCGCGATTACGCAGACCACATCGCAGGGCTGGAAAAGGAAATTGCACCGCTGCGCCTGGCTCTGCTGCCGCCCGACTTCGCTGGCGCCATGAAAAACAAGCGCACGCTGGCCAGCCTGCACGATGCCGTGAACACTACGTTGGCGAATGCCAAGATCGAAGCCAACCAGAAGGCCGGCGATTACCGCCTCAAGCAGGCATGGTGCAAAGAAAACGCCACCGGGTACGGCGCCCTGTTCATGGATATGGCGCAGATCATCGGCAAGCCGATGGACGACTTCCAGCTGGTGGTGCGCACCCGCATCGCTGATCACGAGCGCGCCGAGGCCGCCAAGCAGGAAGCGCTGCGCGCCAAGATCGCGGCCGAGGAAAAGGCCAAGGCCGAAGCTGCTGCGGCTGCCGAGCTGGCCGCCCAGCGCCGCGCCGATGCCGAGCGTCAAGCCGCAGCCGACCAGGCAGAGCGCGAGCGCGTCGCCGCTGCCACGAAGGCGCAGATGGAACAGCAGGCCGCCGCGCTCGCCGAACAGCGCGCCAGCCAGGCAGCAGCCGACCGCGCCGCCCAGGACGCGCAGCCAACCCGCGAAAGCGCCCTTGCAGCTGCACACGCCAGCATCGCGCGAGACCAGGCTGCAGCACTGGCCGAACAGGGCCGGCTGAGCGACCTCGCCAACTCGCAGGCAGGCACTGCTGAGGCAGATCTGTTCTCGACCGGCGCCGCGGTGAACGCGCAAACACCGCCGGCGCTGCGCCTAGGCCAGATCAGCGAACGCCTCGGCATCACGCTGACCGCTGACTTTCTGACCGCGTTGGGCTTTGCGCCGGCGGCCACCGACCGCGCCGCCAAGTTGTATCACGAAGCTGATTTCCCGCGCATGTGCGCTGCTCTGACCCGCCACATCGCCGCCGTGCAGACGAAGTACGCCGCATAACCCCATCACCACCAGGAGTCATCCATGAACGCAAATAGCATCGCCCTCACCCCGGTCAAATCCAGCAAGCTCGCGGCCATCGGTCACGACGCCGCCAGCCAGACTCTGGCCATCCAGTTCTTTGCCAAGGGCGCGCCCGGCAACGTGTACCACTACGCCAATTTCACGGCCCAGGAGTTCGCTGCCTTCGCCACTGCCGAATCGATCGGCAAGCACTTCATTGCGCACATCCAGCCGCACAAGGACAAGCACCCGTACACCAACATGGGTGTGCCGGCGGCGGCGCCGGTCGCGGCACCGAAGCTGAGCAAGGAACTGCTGGCCGTGACGCTGGACGGCCGCGAATACCCATTCGACATGACGAAGGAAGAGCAAGCCCAGGCGGCTGCCGCCGGCCTGGTGGTGATCTTCGGCGCCAGCGACGACCTGATGGAACTGCGCGGCGCCATCGATGATGAATTCGGCTGCTACGACGGTGGCACGGCGCTGATTGATGTGCAGGGCATGCTGCCTGGGCGCGAGAACATTGAAGACGACGTCGAGCTCAAGGACTACTTCTCGCGCGAACCGCTGGCGCGCAAGGTCGAAGCCCTGTGGTGCGCGGAAGATGACACCAGCTGGACCTACCGCACCGACGTGCCGCACGCGACCTTCGACATCATGGAAGACGGCATCGTGTACTGCCGTGGCATCGTCATCGACGTGGTCGACCTGGGCGTAGCGCCATGACGATGACCAAGGGCCGCATCGAGCGCGTAGGCGCCATCGGCTTCGGTGACGCCTACGTGTACATTCGAGAGGAAGGAATCTCGGCAGCGCGCGCCGCTGGCGGATGGCCGGCAGAAAAGGCATGGGAGCGACAGTTTAAGCGCGATGTGTTTGCACGGATTGTGCAAACCCTGCGCCGAATCGGATGGAGCGTCTTGCCTTGGGATGAGTCGGACCAATACAAGGCAATTGCGCTCAACCACCGCACCTGCTCTAAGGGCGACCTAAAGGGACAGCTCGAGATGTCGGGCCGCTGCATCAAATTCGAGATGTGGCAGGACGTCACGCTGTCTGAGAACCGCAACGGTGGGCGCTACGACTTCGGTAAGGAGGCGCGCATGCCATACCTGTTGCGCATCGAAATGGAACGAGCAAGGCTCCGCATACGGGACTACCTGCTGAACGCCTTCACCGGCTATGTGTTCGAGCCATCGGCCCCGAAGATCGGCTTGAACGGCGCAACTGCGCTGGAATATGCCAAGCATAGTCAGCGATCCTCGGGCCACTACGTCGAGCATCTTGGGCGCGCTTCTTTCAACAGCCCAAGCAACGGCTTCACACGCGACGGCGTTGCCATCGAAGATGGGGCAAAAGTCTATGCGATCACCCGCAAAGGGCGCGTGGTCTACGGCGCTGCGTACTACAGCCTGAATGGCCGCTGGATGGTCGTCACGGGTAAACATGGCGTTGAGTGGGCAGATCACCGGGAGCTTTACGCGGCATGCCCGGGCGACCCGCGCGTAAAGCGCAACGCGCGCCAGCGCCGCCAGCGGATCGAGGGTGAAATGGCGAGTGCGATCAAGGCGATGAAGTTCGAGCGCGCCGCCGTGCTGCGCGACATTCTGTTCCCAGGGAAGCCAGCACTGTTTGCCATATGGAACGAGCAGAACAGCCTGTACCACCGCGCCGGCACGTGCGGTTACACCAGCGACCTGTCGGAAGCCGGCAAGTTCACGGAGGACGAAGTTCGCGGCTGGGACCGGGCGCCGAACAAGGTCATCGCCCTCAGCTCCGAGGCGGTGCCAGCATGACGGCGCGCTGGTCGGCGGGAGCACCGCCATGACGCGCCCGAAGTTCGAGCAGCGCAAGCTGCTGCTTCGCGGCCAAGAGCATGTCGACCGCGCCATCGCCCTGCTCCGCAACCTGCCACTCGACGCGGAGAAGCCGCTGGAGGTGCTGGTGCGGGAGGAAGTGAAAGCCCGAAAGCTGGATCAGAACGCTCGCATGTGGGCCGGGCCCCTTAAGGATATAGCAGAGCAGTGCTGGAGCGACCAGCGCCAGTACAGCGCTGAAATCTGGCACGAGTACTTCAAGCAGCAGTTTCTGCCGGAGGAATACGACCCAGAGCTGTGCAAGGAAGAAAGCTACCGCAAATGGGATTTCGATCCGGGCGGACAGCCGGTTCTGGTGGGTAGCAGCACCGACCTTACGGTCAAGGGATTCGCCCAGTACATGGAGCAAATACACGCTTTCGGCGGCCAGATGGGCGTCGAATTTCACGAAGCGCCGCCGCGCGGCTATTAAAGGATTGATGATGTTTAAAAATTTACAGGTTTATCGGCTGCCGGCGCACTGGGCAATGACCGCCGAAGCGCTGGCCGAAGCGCTCGCTTCCAACGCCTTCGCGCCGGCCAGCAGCACCGAGCTGATCCGCCAGGGCTGGGACTCGCCCCGCAAGGACGGCGCGCTGGTACACGCAGTCAACAAGCAGATGCTGATCCGCCTGCGCGGCGAGAAGAAGCTGCTGCCGGCCACCGTCATCAACCAGGTGACGAAGGCGCGCGCCGCCGAAATGGAAGAGGCCCAGGGCTTCGCGCCGGGCAAGAAGGCCATGAAGGAATTGAAGGAGCGCGTCACCGACGAGCTGCTGCCACGCGCTTTCAGTATCGAGTCAAACACCTGGACCTGGATCGATCCGGTCAACGGCTGGCTGGTGGTGGACGCGGCCAGCCCGGCGAAGGCCGACGAAGTCATCAAGCTGCTGCTCAAGGCGGTCGACAAGATACCGCTGGAAAGCTTGCGCGTACAGCGCTCGCCGGTGGGCGTGATGACCGAGTGGCTGCAGTCCGACGAAGCGCCGGCCGGCTTCACCATCGACCAGGACGCCATCATGCGCGCCACTGGCGAGAGCAAAGCTCAGGTCGCGTATAAGCGCCACACCCTCGAGCCGGACGACGTGCGCCGCCACATTGCAGCCGGCAAGCAGTGCACTCGCCTGGCGATGACCTGGGACAGCAAGATTTCGTTCGTGCTGGACGAGACGTTGGCCATCAAGAGCGTCAAGCCGCTCGACGTGCTGACAGAAGAAACGCGCGGCACCAGCCGCAACGACGACGAACGCTTCGACGGCGACTTCATGCTGATGACGGGCGAGCTGGCCAAGCTGCTGGCCGATATCGTGGAAGCGCTGGGCGGTGAAGCGACGGTGGGCGCGCCGGGCGTTGAGAAGCGCCCGCAAGCCGGCACGCAGCAGAACGTCGAGCGCGCCATCCGCCTCACGGCCGAAATGTACAAGACGCGCGATATGCACCGCGCCGTGCTGAACGAACTCTATGAAAAAACGATCCAGCCCGTGATCGAAAGCGTGCGCGAACACATGGCCGAAAAGAGCTTGGGCGCCGTAGAGGCAGCGCTGGCCATGGCTAAGGCTCTGCCAGCCGGCTCGCAGTCTCAGCAACTGCTGCTCGTCGCTGCCATCGAAATTGTCGAGCCAACCCAGGCACCCGCCAAAGGCGACGAGCCAGTGCGCGAGCAGCGCGTGGTGACGAACCTGGCCGCTGACGTGCCGGCCGGCGACGGCAGTGCCGTCGATCCGCTGTACGAGCAGGCCGTGGCAGTGGTGCGCACCAACCAGCGCGCGTCGATCTCGCCGGTCCAGCGCCACCTGTTGATCGGCTACAACCGGGCAGCGCGCCTGCTGGAGGCGATGGAGGGATCGGTCGTTGGCCCGATGCAGTCGAACGGCAACCGCGAGCTGCTGGCGCACGGCGGTGCCGCATGAGCGCAAACACGGAAACGGAACTGGCTGCAGTAAAAATCAGCCTGGCCAGCGCCGAGCAGCAGCTGGCCGAACGCGACAAACGTGTCGCTCAACTGCATGCGCAGGTAGGCAACTGGCATAAAGCCTGCCGTGGCCTGCAAGACCTCGTGAACGATATCGGCCTCCTTCTCGGTGGCGACTTGCCGCGCCAGCAGGTGACTCAGGTTGCCCGGGAGCGCATGGAGCGCATCGCCGCGCTGGAGCGTCGCATCCACTCCGACGCCAAGATCATGCATGACGTGCTGGTCGGCAACCAGGCCGCTTGGATCGAGTGGCGGCGCGGCGCCGGCGCCGAGGCGGCAATGACCTGGGTGCAGAACAGCCTCATGGGTGTTGGCGTACCGGATGAGGCCGCGCCGTGGGCGAGTGAGCCGCAGGCCTGGTACAGCGCCAACAAGGCTGATCCGTTTCCGACCTGCTTCTGCGGCCGCCCGTCGAATACCCTCTGGATGGGCCGAGGGTTTTGCAGTGATGCGCACTACGAACAAGGCCGCGCCAAGGCTGATGCGGATGCGGCTGGCAAGACTGGGCTGCCGCTCTTCGACGGCACGTCGCCTGACACCGAGGGAGGCAGCTGTGACTGAACGCCCCATCCTCATGAACGGCGCCATGGTGCGCGCCACGCTGGACGGCACCAAGTCGCAGACGCGGCGGGTGATGAAGCGGCAGCCGGAATACCCGATTGTCATCGCTGGCGACCCACACACGAACCGCTACCAGATGGAAGGCCGCGAGGCAGTCACGCTGGCCAGCTTGCTGCGTGAATGCCCATACGGCCAGCCGGGCGACCGCCTGTGGGTGCGCGAGACGTGGCGCTCCACAGGCGATGGCGGCCGCGCCGACTACCTGGCGCCGAGCGACATGCAGCCGCATCCGGTCTGGTATGACGCCGACGGCGCCGCGCCAGCCGAGCGGTGCGTCGGCAAGACACGCGTCAGCATTCACATGCCGCGCTGGGCCAGCCGGATCCTGTTGGCGATCGTCAGCGTGCGGGTGGAGCGGCTGAACGACTGCAGCGAGGCGGACGCGCGTGCCGAGGGCATCACCCTGGAGGATCGGCACATGCGCGGCTACTGCGCCGGCGAGTATCTACCCCCAGCGATTCGTGCGTATAGCGAGCTGTGGGACGAGATCAACGGCGCCGGCAGCTGGGCGGCGAATCCGTGGGTGTGGGTGGTCGAGTTCAAGCGGGTGACACCATGAATCCGCGTATCTACAAGAAGCAGGCGAAGCGCGCGGTGGAGCTGCTGCGCAGCTGCGGCGGCTGGCCAGACGTTCCTGACGTTGCCAAGGTGGACCGCTGGAGCCATCCTCAAGCCTTTGGCCTGGAGAAAAACGGTATCGGGATTGACGGCTGCCCCGTCTTCTGGCGCTCATGCTACACGGATTGCGGCACGGAGTGGGATATGCATTGCCCACGCAGCGAGTGGATCGATTGCCACTATTGGGGACTGGTTCCCGACGGCCACTTCAGGAATGGGGATGAAGCATATCCGCTTCTGACGCAAGCGCAGCGGCGGGAACGCTTTAAGCGCAACCAGATCGCACCAGGCTGGCGGTGGCGCGGCGGCCGTGCTGTGAAGGTGGCGCCGTGAGCGCCAGCGTCATCCGCCGCGTCGCCTGCATTGGCGCCCTGAAGCTGTACGGCCTGGCCCTGGCCGCCCTGCTCTGCGACTGGATGTCGAGGTGAGCGCGCGCGACCAGGCGCCGGCGCCGACGGCACAGGACCAGGCCGACCAGCACGACCTGCGCATCCACCGCGCGAAGCAGCTCGCGCGCCCGGTGATGCATGCAGGAGTAAAGAAATTCATCGCCGGCTTCTGTTGGCACAAGGGCGACCGGGAAATGGTCGTCTACATGGAGGGCAGCGCCGAACCGGTGCGGCCCGCTGACATTACGATTTTGGAGCAACCGACATGACTGACATTTATAAAAATGAGGCAGCACCGCGTCAACCAGCGGCTGAGCCAACGCACAAATTTGTGGATGTGCGTGATAGCTACTACTCGCCAGCGGTGTCAGCGTTATCCGGCCCCGGCGGCTTTACGCCGGAGCAATGGGCCGCGATCCGGACCCTCGAAAGCCAGGCTGCCGCGCAGCCAGTGCAGCAGCCTGCGCCAGTGGCGGGGCAGTCGAACCCGCATGCGGCCACGTACCCGGAAGAAATCTGGCTGAATCCGGGCGAGGCCAATGCTGACGAGTGCATCCCATATACAGACGGCCTTGAACTGACGTGGTGCTGGGAACGCATCGACAGCATGGACGTACGGTATGTGCGCGCCGACTTGGCTGCCCACGTTCCTGCTCACGTTCCTGCCGCCAGAGTGCAGCCTGGCCCATTCCCCGAGCGTGACCAATCCCAGCCCGCCGGGCAGCAAGGCTTGTTCCACAAGTTCGAGGTGCGCCGCGTGAACGGAAGCGATGCGCCAGGCGGCAAGCATCGCGGCTGCCGCTACTTCGTTCTGGATATGGATCACGACCAGCACGCCGGGCCTGCACTGGCCGCGTATGCTACGTCCTGCGCGGCGACGCATCCGGCCCTGGCTGCCGAACTGACGGCACAGTTTGGGAAGCCGGATGGCGGGCACGACGTGGTGCTGGCTTTTGAGCAGGCCGCGCAGGCATGTGATCAGCAGGCGGATGGCACTAATGGCCCCTATCGCTCGGCGTGCCTGCAATGCGCCGACGCCGTGCGCGAGCTACGTGGCGCCGCTGCAGCGAAAGGCGGTGCGTGATGGGTGACACCATGTTCTACGGCGTGCTGCGCATGCCCTACGAGCTGGCCATGGCCGACGAGATCAGCCGGCGGCAGTTCCACAGCCGCGCGCTGGAGGCGGCCGACCGGGTCCAGCGCGCGGAGCGCGAGAATGCTGAGCTGCGCGCACAACTGGCCGCACACGCCCCGGCGCTGGCCGCACCCGCAGGCTACACGCTGGTACCGGTGCATGCCGGCGCCGACGAGATCGTGAGCGCGCTGTATCGCCGCTTCAGGGCCTGGTGTGGCCGCGGCTTCGGTCCTGACGACGTGACCTGGTGCGAGGTGAAGGCGGATGTACTTGCGCTGATCGCCGCCACCCCGCCGACGGCGCCGCCCGGCTGGCAGCTCGTCCCGACGGAACCCACGCCCGAGATCATCGCCGGCGCCGCAGTCGCCATCTGGCCAACTGCCAAGCCCGCCGACATCGAGCTGGCGCGCCGCGCCGCGCTGCTGGTGCTTATGCAAATGGATGCGGCGCCAGGCGTAACAGCGGACCTGCTGGCGGCGACGCTGGCTACCATGGCGCCAGCCTACCGGGCGATGATCGCTGCCGCGCCTCGCCACACTTCGCAACCTACGCTGGAGACGCCACCATGATGATGAACGAGAACGAGCTCAAGCGAATCGCAGAGCTTGTTGCAAGTCAAACAGCTGGCGGGCTAAATCGCCAGCAGCTCTGCGCTGCGCTCGGGGTCAGTGAATCAACAGTGCGACGACTCGAGCAAAACGGATTACCTTATACGCCAGTCGGCAAGCGTTCGAAGCGCTACGACTTGGCGGAATGCAAAACTTGGTTAAAGGAAAATCAGCAATGTCCATCTGGGACGATAAACATGGCAGGAAGCACGTCGGTATCATGGTCGACGGCAAGAGAGTTCACCGAAAGTTGCCGGAAGGTGCAACTGCGAGTGATGCCAAGCGAGTAGAGGCCGAGCTGCGCTCCGCCGTGGCGCGGGCGCCCAAGAAGAAGCAGGTGGTCATTCCTGGCGACCCGCCTATGGCGGCCATTCTGGCCCTCTACATCGAACATTCCGAGGGCCTGCGCAGCGCCGAAACATCGAAACACCACGCCAAGCGGCTCGGGTTGTGGGCTGAGAAATACAAAGCGAGCCAGGCGCAAGAGTTTGCGGACCACGTGATTCGCGATATGAGCAAGCGCATCCCCAACAGAAAGACTGGCGAGCTGGAACCGGCGTACGCGCCAGCCACGATCAATCGATCGCTGGCGTGTGCAAAGAAGGGCCTTACGCTGGCCTGGCGTCACCGAATGACGCCGGAAAACTACGGCTTGAGGATCGAAAGCGTGCCGGTGAACAACAAGCGGGAGGTTTTTCTCACCATTGCCCAGGTACAGCGAATTGCCTCACACTGCAGCATCGTGGCGCAGGCGGCGATTTGGGGTGCGCTTCTTACCGGCGCCCGCAGGGGGGAGCTCTTCAAAATCGAGAAACAACACATCGGAAAGGATTCGATCACCTTCCCATCGAGCAATACCAAAACTGCGAAGATGCGCGTGGTCCCAATTATCCCGGCACTGCGGCCATGGCTGTACCATTACCCCCTGCGTATGACCCTATACGGCGTGCAGTCCGCTTGGCGCCGAGCTCGCGTGAAGGCTGGCTTGCCGCACGCGAATTTCCACGACCTGCGGCACTCGTGCGCGAGCATCCTGCTGGCCCTGGGGGCGGATCTGTACACCATCGGTAAAATCCTGGGCCACGCGAATGTGCAAACGACTCAGCGCTATGCCCACTTGCAGGTCGAGGCCCAGCGCGAGGCGCTGGATCGTTTATCGGACTTGATCGTGAAGTAAATTACACCCAAAAATTACACCCAAGAAAAAAGCCGGCCTGTTTAAAGGTCGGCTTTTTGGTTAAGTGATTGATTTCACTTTGTATTCTTGGTGGGAAGTGCAAGTTTCGAACTTGCGACCCCTGCAGTGTGAATGCAGTGCTCTACCCCTGAGCTAACCTCCCGAAGCGAGGCGAATTATACGCTACGTGCCCGGCAAAATGGAAGGGCAAATGTGAAAATTATTCGCCATGGCGTCAGGCCGGCAGTTGCGGTGCCATGGCGGCGGTCCAGATGCACTGTCCTTTGACTGCCTTGTCCAGTCCGGCCAGCGCTTCGACGTGGGCTGCCAGTTCCTCTTCCGTTGCCGGCAGGAAGATGATGTCGGCCATGGCAACCGGCGCCAGCAGTTCGCCGCCGGTCGGCTTGGCTTCTTCCACGTCCATGCCGAGGCTGTTCTGGCCGCGTGTCATCGCCAGGTAGACGTCGGCGAGCAATTCCGAGTCGAGCAGCGCGCCGTGCAGCTTGCGGTGGGCGTTGGAGATGCCGTAGCGGTCGCACAATGCGTCGAGCGAGTTGCGCTTGCCCGGATGAAGTTCCTTGGCTTGTACCAGGGTGTCGATCACGCTGCCGACGTGGCTGGAGAAATCCGGCAAGTTCAGCAGCTTGAATTCGTGGTTCAGAAAACCGAGGTCGAACGGCGCGTTGTGGATGATGACTTCCGCGCCCTGAATGTAGTTGCGCAGATCATCGACGATTTCGTGGAAGCGCGGCTTGTCGCTCAAAAACTCCGTGGTCAGGCCGTGGACATTGAGCGCGCCCTCCTCCGAATCGCGGTCTGGATTGATGTAGACGTGGAAATTATTCCCCGTCAGCATGCGGTTGACCAGTTCGACGCAGCCGATTTCGATGATGCGGTTGCCGAGCTTGGGATTGATGCCGGTGGTTTCGGTATCGAGTACGATTTGGCGCATAGTGTTTCAGTGAGTGCTACAAACAAGCGGCCTAGTATAACAGGCCGCCCCGCCTCGCATTTGCGCTTATTTCTTGGCCCGCGCCACGTCCACGCCACGGTTGGCCAGCATGTCGGCGCGTTCGTTGCCAGGGTGGCCGTTATGGCCGCGCACCCAGCGCCATTCCACCGTGTGCAGCGACTGGGCGATGTCGAGCGCCTTCCACAAGTCCTCGTTTTTTACGGGTTCCTTGGACGCGGTTTTCCAGCCGCGCGCTTTCCAGCCGTGGATCCACTCGCTGATACCTTTCTGCACGTACTGGCTGTCCGTGTGCAGTACCACGTTGCACGGGCGCTTGAGGATGCTCAGCGCCTCGATCACGGCCTGCAGCTCCATGCGGTTATTCGTGGTGTCGCGCGTGCCGCCGCAGATTTCCTTTTCCGCGTCGCCTGCGACCAGGAATGCTCCCCAGCCGCCGATGCCGGGATTGCCCTTGCATGCGCCGTCCGTAAAAATTTCAACCTTATCCATCCTGCTGTTCCCGTCGTTTATTCGTTGCCGGCACCACCGCCGGGGCGGTTGCCGATTTCCTGGCCCATGCCGGGCCGATCAGATGCATGCCTTTCACGCGCTTGATGGCCTGGATCACATACACGCCACCGAGAAACGGCCACCAGCGCGGACCGGCATTATCCATGAATGCATAGCGTTGCAGCCATTTTTCTGTGCGGCACGCCGGCGCGTAGCAGCCGAGATAGCTGTGACTGGCGCCCATGTTCAGCAGTTTCAGCCAGTCGCGCATGCGCGGCATGGTAATCAGCGCTTCGGTCGGCGGCAGAAACGAGGCGCCACCTACGCGCCGCAGCACATGGCGCGCCCCCCACAGGCTGGTGGGATTGAAGCCGCAAATGATGACCTGCCCTTCCGGTATCAGCACCCGCTCGACTTCACGCAGCACCTGGTGCGGGTCGGTGGAAAATTCGAGCACATGGGGCAGTACCACCAGATCCAGGCTGTGCGAGGCAAATGGCAGTTCGGTGAAATCGCAGGTGACGGCGACCGGCCGGCGCGCGGGCGCTGCGGTCACGGTCGCGCTACTGTCTGCAGGCGCAGCGAGCGCTGCGGGCACAATGTTCTCCGGACGCACCTTACGGTCCACCAGCCACCGGTTCGGCATGCGGTTGGCAGCCAGCGCATCGATTTGTGGCAAGCCGATCTGCACGGCGTTGTACCCAAAAATATCTGCCGTCAAGTTATCGAGGCAGGTTTGTTCCCACGCACGCATGTACACGCCGGCCGGCGTTTGCAGCCAGCCTTCCAGCGCTATAATGGATTGCTCAGAACCTGCTTTATCCATGTCCAGCCTTTAGCGATCCAATGACCATATCTTCTCAACAAGCTCTCAGTGTTCTTACGATTCCAGCGTTCAAAGACAACTACCTGTGGCTGATCCATGACGGCATCAACGCCGCTGTCGTCGATCCTGGCGAAGCCAAACCGGTCCTGGCGGCGCTCAAGGCGCACGGCCTGCGGTTGACCGCTATTCTACTGACCCACCATCATGCTGACCATACGGGCGGCGTCCCCGAATTATTACAGCATTACCAGGTCCCCGTTTTCGGGCCGCGCAACGAGAGCATCGCGGTCGTTACGCTGCCGGTCGGCGAAGGCAAGCAGATCGACGTGCCGGGTCTGGCGCTGCGCGTGGGCGTGCTCGACGTGCCCGGCCACACCATGGGCCATATCGCCTACGTGCGGGCGCCGTCCGAGAACGAGCCTGCCTGGCTGTTCTGTGGCGACACGCTGTTTGCCGGCGGCTGCGGGCGCTTGTTCGAGGGCACACCGGCGCAGATGATCAGCTCGCTCGGCAAGCTGGCGGCGCTGCCCGACGACACCCGCGTGTATTGCGCCCATGAATATACCCTATCCAACCTGCGCTTCGCGCGCGTGGTCGAGCCCGATAATATCGCGCTGCAGGAACGGGTCAAGGTGGAAACCGATAAACGCGAACACAACTTGCCGACCGTGCCCAGCACCATCGGCATCGAGAAGGCCACCAATCCCTTCCTGCGCTACCGCGAACCGGCGATCGCGCGCGAACTGGTCAAGGCTGGCAAGCTCGACGGCATGGAGACGCCACTGGCGGTATTTACGGCAATGCGCTTGTGGAAGAATGATTTCTGATGTGATGCAGTGAAGCCGGCAGGACGCCGGCATCGAGGGAGGTCGAAGGCGCGGCGCATCACTCCTGCTTGGGCAGGAAATTATGCGCCGCAAGGCATGAGTCGTCAGATTTCTTCGTACAGCGGCAGGGTCAGGAATTCGGCGAAGTCGGTCGAGGTCGACATCTGCTCGAAGATCTGTGCAGCACGCGGATAGGTCGGGCCATCGCCGCCCGGTGCATCGCGCTGGACCTTGGCCAGCTCTTCCGGAATCATTGCCCGCACCATGTCGGCCGTGACCTTGCGGCCATCTTCCAGCACGCCCTTGTCCGACCGTATCCACTGCCACACCTGCGAACGGCTGATTTCCGCCGTGGCGGCATCTTCCATCAGGTTGTGGATCGGCACACAGCCGTTGCCGGCCAGCCAGCTGCCCAGGTAGTGGATGCCGACATTGATGTTGTAGCGCAGGCCAGCTTCGGTAATCGGCGCTTCCGGCTTGAAGTCGAGCAGTTGATCGCGCGTGACCTCGACATCGGGGCGCTGCTTGTCGATCTGGTTCGGTTTGTCGCCCAGCACCTTGGTGAATTCCGTCATGGCCAGCGCCACCAGGCCCGGGTGGGCCACCCAGCCGCCGTCGTAGCCGTCGGTGGCGTCGCGCGCCTTGTCGTTGCGCACGCCGCCCATGGCGACTTCGTTCTTCTCCGGGTCGTTCTTGATCGGAATCAGCGCAGCCATGCCACCGATGGCCGGGGCCTGGCGCTTGTGGCAGGTTTTCAGCAGCAGCAGCGCATAGGCGCGCATGAACGGAGCGGTCATCGTCACCTTGGCGCGGTCGGCCAGGCAGAACTCCTTGTCCAGCTTGAACTTCTTGATGCACGAGAAGATGTAATCCCAGCGCCCGGCGTTCAGTCCCGCGCTGTGGTCGCGCAATTCGTACAGGATCTCGTCCATCTCGAACGCGGCCAGGATGGTCTCGATCAGCACGGTGGCCTTGATCGTGCCTTGCGGCAGTCCCAGCGCGGTTTGCGTCATCACGAAGATGTCGTTCCACAGGCGCGCTTCCAGGTGCGACTCCATTTTCGGCAAATAAAAATACGGACCGGCGCCACGCGCCAATTGCTCCTTGGCGTTGTGGACCATGAACAGCGCAAAGTCGAAGATGCCGCCCGAGATGCGCTTGCCATCGACCAGCACATGTTTTTCATCGAGATGCCAGCCCCGTGGCCGTACCACCAGGGTCGCGATCTTGTCGTTGAGCTTGTAGGACTTGCCGTTCTGCTCAAGCGCTATCGTGCGGCGCACCGCGTCCTTCATGTTGATCTGGCCGGTGATCTGGTTATCCCAGTTCGGCGTGTTGGAATCCTCGAAGTCGGTCATATAGCTGTCGGCGCCCGAATTGAGGGCGTTGATCACCATCTTGCGCTCGACCGGACCGGTGATTTCCACCCGGCGGCAGGCCAGCGCGGGCGGTATCGGTGCGATGGTCCAGTCGCCATTACGAATGTGCGCGGTTTCCGGCAGAAAGTCGGGACGCTCGCCGGCGTCGAGCCGCTGTGCGCGTTCCACCCGCACTGCCAGCAGTTGCTGACGGCGCGCCTCGAACTCGCGGCTGAGCTTGACCACGAGGTCCAATGCCTCGGTGGTGAGAATGGTCCCGTAACCGGGCTTGATGTCACCGGTAATTTCCATGCCCTGGGGCAGACTGATGGACAGCGTCATATGCAGATCTCCGAAAGTTGATTTATGTGCCAGATTATAAGCATCTCCTCCCGGCGCACGCGCTGCCAACTTCAGCGCACGCCGCAGGATTTTTTCCAGTATATTCACTATTTTTTATGCAAACCGCACTAAATATCATTTCATCCATGCGTTTTTGTCACAGATAGAAGGATCACGATGGGGCAGTTCAGACAAATCTCGACCTTCGTCGAGGTCGTGGCGAAAGGCAGCCTGTCGGCCGCCGCCCGGGCAGAAGGCATTGCGCCGGCCATGATCGGCCGCCGGCTCGATGCGCTCGAGGCAAGGCTTGGTGTCAAGCTGCTGCAGCGGACCACGCGCAAGCTCGCGCTCACCGACGAGGGTGCGGCATTCCTGGAAGACTGCCAGCGCATCCTGGCCGAGCTCGAAGCGGCGGAAGCGGCTGTGACCGAGCGCAGCGCACATGCCACCGGTCACCTGATGATTTCGGCGCCTGCCGGCTTCGGCCGCCAGCACGTGGCGCCCTTGTTACCGTCGTTTCTGGCCGAGCACCGGGACTTGACGGCTACCCTGAATATGACCGATCGCGTCACCGACCTGATCGGCGAAGGCATCGATGTGGCGATCCGCATCGCCAGCCTGGCCGATTCCAACCTGGTCAGCGTCAAGCTGGCCGACAACGAACGGGTGGTGGTGGCCGCGCCCGCCTACCTCAAGCGTCACGGCACGCCGGAAACGCTGGCCGACCTGGCGCGCCACAACTGCCTGGCCATCAGCAGCGAGGGCAGCCAGCGCGGCTGGACCTTCCGCGAGCATGGCAAGAACGTGGTGGTGAAAGTGTCAGGCAATATGGGCTGCAACGACGGCCAGGTATTGCACGACTGGGCGCTCGCCGGCAAGGGACTGGCATGGCGCTCGATGTGGGAGGTGGGCAGCGAGATCGAGTCAGGCAAACTATGCACGGTGCTGTCGGCCTTTGCCGCGCCAGGTAACGATATCCACGCCGTATTTGCCCAGCGCCGCCACCTGCCGCTGCGCGTGCGGGCGTTCGTGGATTTCCTGCGGCGGGCGTACGCCCAGCCCGATTACTGGCGCCGCAAGCCGGCGTAAGCACGCAGGACTCCGCTTACGGCACGGCCCCGCCTGGACGGATCCGCAAAGCTGCAGACGAAAAAAAATCCTCGGAAGCCGAGGATTTCTTTATGTCGTTAGATCCAGCGTATTACAGAGGCTGAATGTTCGAAGCTTGCTTGCCCTTAGGACCAGCGGTCACTTCAAAAGAAACGCGTTGGTTCTCTTGCAGCGACTTGAAGCCTGCCGACTGAATCGCCGAGAAGTGAGCGAACAGATCTTCGCCGCCTTCGTCAGGGGTGATAAAGCCGAAACCCTTCGAATCATTGAACCATTTTACGATACCAGTTGCCATTACAATTCCTATTTCAGTTAAGTTGGGCTTGCGCCCGTGATATCGTTTGAGGCAAGAAAGACATACAAACTGCAGTACTCTTGAATCTAAACGATTCCGTATTATACCCATTTACTAGAGAAAAGCACGTGTTCACAAAAATAAATGCAAACCTGCGGATTTTTTGGTAGGAAAAACTGAAAACGCGGAAATCATGCTTCCGTTGCCTCAGCTTACACCCCAATCTGCCGCCGGTTTGATCAATCGCATGAAGCGCAACTGCCCCGGTCAATGTGTACATGTCATTATAGACAACAAGATCATAACCTATTTGAGGTAAATCAAGCGCGCTAATTGCTCGTATCGAATTCGATGGCGCCAGGGTCGCGCGCGGCCCAGGCCAACAGCCGTTCCACCTGCGCCGGCACCGGCGCCCAGCCGCTACCTTGCTTCATCACGGCGCGCACCTGCTGCTCGATGCGGCGCGCCTCCTGGCCCAGGGTCGCGTAACCGAACGTGCCGGCCGAGCCGGCCACACCGTGCAGCAGTTCGTGCAACTGGTGCAGCGGTTCTGCGCCTGGCTGTCCATCCTCGATGCTGGCGTTGCAGGCGGCCAGCGCTTGCGCAATCTTGTCCATCGTGGAGGGCACGGTGGCAGCAAACTTGGCGTTCAGCGCTGCCAGCCGCGCGCGGAAATCGGGATCGGTCGAGGCAGTCATCGTTACTTGGTGCCGAAGATACGGTCGCCGGCATCGCCGAGGCCCGGCACGATGTAGGCGTGATCGTCGAGGTGCGAGTCGAGCGCGGCGCAGTACACTTTCACGCCCGGATGCGACCGCTGGAATACGTCGATGCCTTCCGGCGCTGCCACCAGGGCCAGGAAGATGATCTGCTCATCGGTTACGCCGCGTTTTTTGAGTACATCGACGGCGTGGACTGCCGAGTTACCAGTAGCCACCATCGGATCGCACAGGATGAATGTGCGCTCCACGGTATCGGGCAGGCGCACCATGTATTCGACCGGCTGATGCGTGGCCGGATCGCGGAACACGCCAATGTGCCCTACCCGCGCCGACGGCACCAGGTCCAGCAGCCCGTCGCTCATCCCGATGCCGGCGCGCAGGATCGGCACGATGGCCAGCTTGCGGCCGGCGATCACCGGCGCATCGATGGTCATCAGCGGCGTTTCGACGGTGCGGGTCGTGAGCGGCAGGTCGCGCGTGATCTCGTAGCCCATCAGCAGCGTGATTTCCTTGAGCAGGTCGCGGAAGGTGCGGGTGGACGTGTCCTTGGCGCGCATGTGGCTGAGCTTATGCTGGATCAGCGGATGGTCGGTGATGAACAGGTTCGGGAAGCGCGGATCTTGTTTCATTGAGGTGTCGGATAAATGTTCGTCGTGCGCGTGATTATACGTGCCGCACTGGGGCCACGGCGATGCGCGACGCAGCGCCGGCAGAAAACATTGTTTGTGTTATTTTGGATATTTCTCAATAGAAATTACCAGAACTCCATAGAATGTTGCTTATTTTCATGCCTATCGCCGTGCAGAAATGTTAGAGTGCCCCCTGGATTGCAAGATCAGCATATCCGAATGTCACACCTCAACCTTCGACAGCACAGATTTTCGCAATGCAACAGCATCCTTCCTCTCAGCCGCCGCACGATATGCTCCAGGAGCTGGACCATCTCATGGAGGAAGCGGGGGACGTCGTGTTCCGGCTTAACGGCGCCGGCACCCTCACCTTCGCCAGCAGGCGGGCGACCGCGTTGATCGGTCGCCTGGCGCCGTTGCCCGGCTTGCCGCTGGCGCGCCTGGTGTGCGACGACGACCAGGCGGCGCTGTCCGCAGCGCTGTCTGCGACGCTGGCCACGCGCCTGCCGCAGACGGTGCAGGTGCGCATCAGGGCGCCGGAAACCGACGTCTGGCACGCCTTGCGCATCACCTGCCTGACGCCGTCCGCTCTGGCGCAAGCGCCGGCGATGCTGGTGGTGGGCCGCGACCTGTCGGAGCAGCAGGCAACCGAAGAACGCTTGCGCCATCTGGCCACGCACGACGCCCTCACCGGCCTGCCCAACCGCCTGCTGCTGTCGGACCGTATCCGCATGGTGATCGCCAATGCGCGCCGCTCGGGCCAGGGCTTCGCGGTCGCCACCATCGGCCTTGACGGATTCAAGAAAGTCAACGACGGCCTCGGTCACCCGGCTGGCGACGCGCTGCTGCAGATGGCCGCCGCCCGCTTGCGCAAGACCCTGCGCGACAGCGACACGCTGGCGCGCGTGGGCGGCGACGAGTTTGTCGCCATCCTGACCGGCACCCACGCCGAAGCCCAGATCAAGCTGGTTGCCGGACGGCTGATCGCCGCCCTGCAGTCGCCGTTCGAGATCGACAAGCACACCATTTATGTCGGCGCGTCGGTGGGCGTATCGGTCTACCCGGAGCACGCGGAAGACGAAGTGCGGCTGGTGGCGCTGGCCGACGCTGCCATGTCGCGCGCCAAGCAAACCGGCAAGGCCCGCTGCGTGATCTACAGCCCGACGCAGGCCGGACCGCAGCAGCACGACATCTCGCTCGAGGCGGCAATGTTCCAGGCCGTGCGCGAAGGCGAGTTCCTGCTGTACTACCAGCCCATCGTCGACGCCCCCGGCTGCGAGATCCAGGGGTTCGAGACGCTGATGCGCTGGAAGCACCCCACGCTGGGCATGGTGCCGCCGGTGCGCTTCATTCCGATCGCCGAAGCCAATGGCCTGATCAACCTGCTGGGCGCCTGGGCGCTGAAGGCGGCCTGCGTGCAGCTGCGCCAGTTCGAGGAAGTGGCAAAACGCAGCCTCTACATCTCGGTCAACATCAGCCCGCGCCAGTTCCGCAACGATAAGTTTCTTGGCGTGCTGGACGAAGCCCTGGCCTTTTCCGGCCTGCCCGGCGAACGGCTGATACTCGAAATCACGGAAGGTACGCTGATGGTCGATCCCGTGCATGCGGAAACGATACTGTCGAGGATGGCCGAGCGCGGCGCCCGCATCGCCATCGACGATTTCGGCACCGGCTACTCGTCGCTGGCCTACCTCAAGCGCTTTCCGATTTCCGTGCTCAAGATCGACCGCGCCTTCATCCGCGACCTGCCGGCGTCGCAGAAGGATGGCGCCATCTGCAGCACGGTACTCGACCTGGCGCGTCACCTCGACCTGTCGGTGGTGGCCGAAGGCGTGGAAACTGCCGAGCAGCTGGGCTGGCTCGAACAGCGCGGCTGCCAGTACATCCAGGGTTACCTGACCGGCAAGCCGATGCCGGCCAATGTCGCCCTGGCCGCGCTGCGCGACAGCATGCACGCCAAGCTGGTGCCGCACGATATCCCGACTGTCAGCACGGCGTCGCAGCAGGTGGCGCCATGAGCATGGCGCCAATCATCGCCGCCATCGGTGACCAGGGCGAGCAGACGCTGGCGCAGCTGTGGGAATGCACGCGCCGGCGCGGTGACATGCCCGGCTTTGCCAAGGCCATCACGGCCATCCTCGGCGCCATGCGCGGCGAGGACGACCAGGCCTTCAATATGACCAACACGGTGCTGTCCGACCCGGTCCTGACCAACAAGGTGCTGCGGCTGGCCAACAGCAGCATGTATTCGGCCTTCGGCCAGCACGTCGATACGGTGTCCAAGGCCGTGGTGGTGCTCGGGACCGACGCCATCGGTCACCTGGCGCTGGGCCTCAAGCTGATCGAGGAAATCGCCGCCGACACGGCAGCCGGCGACGCCTCGGTCGCCCATATCGAGATGGAAAAGGCGGTCCTGGCAGGCATGGTCGCGCAGCAGATTGCCGCCGCAGCGCACAACCCGCGCGGCGAGGAAGCGGTGGTGTGCGCGATGCTGCACACGCTGGGACGCATGATGCTCACCTTTTACATGCCCGAGCGCTGGCTGGCGCTGCAGCGCCGCGCCGACGACGAAGGCTCGAGCATCGAAGCGGTGGCGCCGGCCATGCTGGGCCTGAGCATCGAGCAGCTCGGCCATGCCGCCGCGCTGCACTGGCGGCTGCCCGCGCGCCTGGTGAACGGCATGCGCCGCATCGAGCCGGCTGCGCACGCCGATCAGGCCGGGATGGCCGACGTGGCAGAGATGGCCGACGTTGCGGAGATGTCCGAGGTGGCCGAGCCGGCCGACTGGGTAGCGGGCATGTCGACCATGGCCGCCCGGTGCGCCGAATCGCTGTGGCACGACGACGCGGCCGGCGCGGCGCAGGTGCAAACACTGATCGCGCAGTACGCGCCGATGCTGGGCATGGCGCCGGACAGCCTGACGGCCGCCGTCGAACAGGCGCGCACGCTGGCGGCCATCGATCTGACCATCGCTCCGCTCTCGCGTCCGGAAGAGCGGCAGGCGCGCGCGCAGGCGCAAAGTCGCCAGCGCGCAGCCGGCAACAAGATCCTGCTGGCCGGGCTGGCCGACATGCGCGACATGCTGGAGACGGCCAGTCCCGGCCAGATGGTGCAGGTCGCGCTGGAGACCTTGTACAAGGGGCTGGAATTTTCGCGCGCCATCGCCTTCGTGCGCAACCGCCGCGATAACCGGTACGCGGCGCGCATCTGCTTTGGCGACGACAGCGGCGAGCTGCTGGCGGCAATGAGTTTCGACGACGCCTACGAACCGAACGTCTTCCACGCCGCCCTCAATAGCGACCGCGTGATCTTCATCGAAAATGCGCGCGACGCCAAGTTTGCCGCCAAGCTGCCGCTGTGGTGGAAAACCTCGCTGGCGCAAGCCCACAGCTTCGTCATCATCCCGCTCTCTTACAACGGCCAGGCCACCGGCTTCCTGTACGGCGACTGGGACGACACCTTCCCGCCGATCCAGCTCAGTCCCACCGAGTTCGCGCTGCTCAACGACCTGCGCATGATGGTGGTGCGGGCGGCCGAGCGCCGCCACCGGCAGGAGAGCGCCACCACGGTCGCCGGCGCTGCGCGCAGCTGACAGCCGCCGCGCTGCCCGCGCCGGGCAAGACGAAACGCGTCAGCGCGCGATATCGGGGGTGGATACCTTGACGTCGCCGCACTGGGCGCGGTGCATCAGCGCGTGGTCGATCAGCACCAGCGCCAGCATGGCTTCGGCGATCGGCGTGGCGCGGATGCCCACGCACGGATCGTGGCGGCCGAAGGTCTCCACCAGCTGCGGCTGCCCTGCCTTGTCGATCGACTGGCGCGGCGTCCGGATCGACGACGTCGGCTTGATGGCGATCGATACCGTGATGTCCTGGCCGGTCGAGATGCCGCCCAGCACGCCGCCCGCGTTATTGCCGATAAACCCCTGCGGCGTCAGCTCGTCGCCGTGCTGCGTGCCCTTCTGCGCCACCGAGGCGAAGCCGGCGCCGATTTCCACACCCTTGACGGCGTTAATTCCCATCATCGCGTACGCGATGTCGGCGTCGAGCTTGTCGTAAATCGGCTGGCCCAGGCCCACCGGCACATTGCGCGCCACCACGTCGATGCGGGCGCCGATCGAGTCGCCAGCCTTGCGCAGCGCGTCCATGGTCGCTTCCATCTGCGCGATCAGGGCGGCGTCCGCGCTGGCGGCAAAAAACGGGTTGTCGTGCACATGGGCCCAGTCCTGGAACGGAACCACAATATCACCCAGCTGGCTCATGCAACCGGCGAACGTGGTGCCGTACTGCTGCTGCAACCACTTCTTGGCCACGGCGGCTGCACCGACGATGGGCGCGGTCAGGCGCGCAGACGAGCGGCCGCCGCCGCGCGGATCGCGCACGCCATACTTGTGCCAGTAGGTGTAGTCGGCATGACCGGGACGGAAGCTCTCGGCGATATTGCCGTAGTCCTTGCTGCGCTGGTCTTCGTTACGGATCAGCAGCGCGATCGGCGTGCCGGTCGTCACGCCCTGGTACACGCCCGACAGGATTTCCACCGTATCCGATTCCTGACGCTGCGTAACGTGGCGCGACGTGCCCGGTTTGCGGCGGTCCAGTTCGGGCTGGATATCGGCTTCCGACAAGGCCAGGCCCGGCGGACAGCCATCGATGACGCAACCGATCGCCGGCCCGTGCGATTCGCCGAAGGTCGTTACAGAAAACAATTTGCCAAATGTATTACCGGACATAGGAAGAGAATCTTTGGAAATAGTAAGAAAGTTCCACATTCTAACAGCCCGGCAAGGCGCTGCGTGGCCGCAGTCATTGTTGCAATGATGCCGCTCGCGGGTCCCCGCAGGCGCAGTGCCGGGTCGATAATGGGGAAATTCGAGTTGTTTTAAACAATAGGCTATATACTTACTCAAGAGAAAACCGAGCAATCCTGGAGACGCGACACATGCCCCAACCGATCACCCCTCCTGGCCAGCGCGACATCGCGGCAACGGCCAAGGATGATCAAGACGACCTGGTATTCCTCGACGAGCAGCCTGCGGAACCGACCGATGCCAGCGCCACCGGCGTCTGGCGGGTGATGATCGTCGATGATGACGAAGATGTCCATTCGACCACCACTTTTGCTCTCGGCAATCTCGACATGCAGGGCCGGCCGCTGGAATTCCTGCACGCGTATTCGGCCGCCCAGGCCCGCGACCTGCTGCGCAGCGAAGACGACATCGCCGTCATCCTGCTCGACGTGGTGATGGAGCAGGACGACGCCGGCCTGCACCTGGTGCGCCACATCCGCGAAACGCTCAAGCTGGCCGACGTGCGCATCATCCTGCGCACCGGCCAGCCCGGCTACGCGCCCGAGATCGACGCCATCCGCGATTTCGACATCAACGACTACAAGACCAAGTCCGAGCTCACCCGCATCAAGCTGTACACGACCGTGACGTCGGCCATCCGCTCTTACGAACAGATCCGCAAGATCGACGACAGCCGGCGCGGCCTGAACCAGATCGTGCACGCCAGCACCGAGCTGATGGCGCTGCACGGCGTGCAGGACTTCGCCACCGGCGTGCTGGCCCAGATCGGCGACCTGCTCGGCATTGCCGCCAGCGGCGTCTTGTGCGTCAAGGACTGCCCCGGCGACGGCGACTGCGACGAGCTGATGGTGATGGCCGCCTGCGGCCGGTACGCCCATCTTGGCCGCAACGCGCTGCAGCAGCACGCGCCGCTGGCCGACAGCCGCCTGCGCGCGCTGATGGAACAGGCGATGGCGCAGCAGCGCAATGTCTATGCGGCGGACGCCATCACGCTCTACTTTGCCGGCAAGGCCAGCCGCGATTTCGTGGCCTGCCTCGATGTCGCGCAAGCGCCCACCGACATCGACGAACGCCTGCTCGACGTCTTTTGCGGCAACGTGGCTGTCGGACTGGACAACGTGGAACTGGTCAGCCACCTGCACGACGCGGCGTTCTACGACCAGTTGTCGAAACTACCCAACCGAACCCGGTTGCTGGAAATGCTCGAGGAACGGCTGGCCGCTGCAGCCCAGCCGGGGCACGACCAGGCCACGCTGGCGCTGGTCGATCTCGACCACTTCGCCGAGACCAATGACGCGCTGGGCCATCAGTTCGGCGATCTGCTGCTGGTATCGGTGGCCAACCGGCTGCAGGCCGAACTGGGACGACAGGTAACGGCGGCGCGCATCGGCGGCGATATCTTCGCGCTGCTGGGCGACTCCAGCGTGGTGACGCCGGCCGTGCTGCTGGCGATGTTCCAGCGGCCGTTCCGCATCGACGGCCAGGACGTGCAGATCTCGGCCACGCTGGGCCTGGTGCGCCTGGACGACCACGAAGGCACCGGCGGCGATGCGCTGAAGGACGCCGACATCGCCCTGAAACGCGCCAAGTCGCAGCAGCGCGCCGGCTACTGCTATTTTTCTCGCGCGATGGGCGTGGAAATCCGCGAACGGGTGCGCATGATGCACGCGCTGCGCACGGCCTTCGGCCAGCGCCAGCTGTTCGTCATGTACCAGCCGCAGATCGACCTGGAAACCCGCCGTCCGGTGGGCGCCGAAGCGCTGCTGCGCTGGCAGACCGAAGACGGCAAGTTCGTCTCGCCCGACCGCTTCATTCCGATTGCCGAGTATTCCGGCCTGATCATCGACCTCGGCGAATGGGTGCTGCGCACCGCGTGCCGCGAACTGGTGGCCGTGCGCGCTGCCGGCCACCTCGACTTCGTCATGTCGGTCAATGTCTCGCAGGTGCAGTTCCGCCATCCGCATTTCCTCGACATGCTGCGCCGCGCGCTCGAGGAAACCGGCGCACCGCCGCGCAACATCGAACTGGAGATCACCGAATCGATGGCGATGGAAGAGCCGGACCTGCTGATCGAGATGCTGGACCAGATCAAGGAAACCGGGGTATCGATTGCGATCGACGATTTCGGCACCGGCTTTTCGTCGCTGTCCTATTTGCAGCGCCTGCAGGTGGACAGGCTCAAGATCGACCGCACGTTCGTGACCGAAATTACCGGCTCGGCGCGCGGGAGCAGCATCGCCGAGATGGTGATACAGCTGGGACGCAACCTGGGATTGACGGTGATTGCCGAAGGCGTGGAAGACGAACGCCAGGCGCACATTTTGCACGCCCTGGGCTGCCCGCTGGCGCAAGGCTTTCTGTTCGCGCGCCCGATGAAGGCGGACGCGCTGGCGGACTGGCTCAATGGTGGCCGCTGACGCTGGCAGCCGCCGGATCCGGCACGCAAGCAAACGCGCTACACCGTCGCGCGCGATGCGCCATCGCCGTCACTAGCGCAGTCTCAACGCCGTCCGAGCGGCACGGCGGCGGCGCGCGCGGGCCGCGCAGCAGCCTGTGCGCGCCGCTGCCCTCTTTCAATCAGGGTGGTTTTCGGCCTGGTCGCCAGGCCAGTCACGGATGTACGCCTTGAGCATGCGGTTCTCGAAGCTTTGCGCTTCCAGCACCGCGCGCGCCACGTCGTAAAACGAGATCACGCCCAGGATGGTCTTGGCATTCATCACCGGCAGATAGCGCGCGTGCTTTTCCAGCATGATGCGGCGCACTTCATTGACCTCGGTATCGGGCGTGACCGTGATCGGGTAGTCGTCCATGTGCTTGCGCACGGTGCCGCCGCCGATATTGCCGGCATTGTCGTGCAGCGCGCGCAGCACTTCACGGAACGTCAGCATGCCGACCAGGTCGCCGAATTCCATGACGACCAGTGAGCCGATGTCCTTTTCCGCCATGATGTCGGCTGCTTCGGCCAGGGGTTGATCGGGCGAGATGGTGTAAAGGATGCTGCCTTTGACCTGCAGGATTTCGGAGACTTTCATGTTTGACCGTCCTGTCCGCTGAGAGGCTTCGTGGGTTGAAGATGTCATTGTTTATTGTAATGATTAAGCTGTAAGAAATGTAGCTTATGCCAGTCGAAAAATCCAGCGCCGCGCCCCGGCACTGCGCACGATTTTGCTGCGCACGGGCAGACTATTTATGCTGCGTCGCAGCGAAGCAGGCCCGCAGAAGCTGGCTCAGCGGCAATCGACGGGACCGAAATGGTCGGCGACGCTTTTGCCGAGGCCGGTTTCGACAGCACTTTCCACCACGCGCGCCAGCTGGGCCGCTTCGCGCGCGGCCTGCCGGTCGCGCTCGTCGCCATCGCCGATCTGGTCGTCGATCACGCCGGCATTGACGGCCATGCCGCCGAACACGAACAGGCGGTAGACTTCGGCCAGCGTAAGCTTGTCGACATTGGCCAAGAGCACCCAGTGGTCGCTGCCGTCGGACACCCGCTTGCCCCATTGCACGCGGCGTGGCGCCGGCACCTGGACCCGCCCCACCCAGCCTTCGGCCAGCATTTTTTCCAGCAGCGTATCCATCTCGTCGAAGCCGAGGCGGGTACGGCTGCGGATGGCGCCGGCGCTGACCAGCGCGGTATCGCCGCACTTGCAGGCCAGATACAGCACCTTCAGGATCGCCATCGCATCGACGAATTCGCCGCCGGGCTTGGCTTCGTGCCACCAGCGCTCGTACTTGACCACCGGCAGCGCCGCCACCAGCAAGGCGCCGACCAGCGTGATTACCCACGACACATAGATCCATACCAGGAACAGCGGCAAGGCCGCCAGCGCGCCATAAATCTTGGAATACGTGGGGAACTGGGTAATGAAGATGGCAAAGCCGCGCTTGGCCAGTTCGAACGCCACCCCGGCCACCAGCCCGCCCCAGGCCGCGTCGTGCCAGTCGACGTCGCGATTGGGCACGGCCACGTACAGCAAGGTGAAGCTGACCGTGGTCACGGCCAGCGAGGCAAACGTGTACACGATGGCGCCCAGCACCGGTATCTTGTCGAACAGGTCGGACGTGGCCATGAACACGGTGGACGACAGCGTGAGCGAGACCCCGATCAGCAGCGGCCCCAGCGTGATGATGGCCCAGTAGACGAGTATGCGACGGGTCCAGCTGCGCTCTCCGCGCACGCGCCAGATGCGGTTGAACACGCGCTCGATCAGGTTCATCATCGCGATCGACGTGAAGATCAGCGCCACCGCACCGACCGCCGACAGCCGCGTCGCCTTCGACGCAAACATGGTCAGGTAGTTGAGGATGGTGGCCGAAATCGTCTTCGGCATCACGCTCTGCACGAAATACGCTTCCAGCGACGCGCGGAAGGTATTGAACATGGGGAAGGTCGTGAAGATGGCCAGCGCGATCGTCAGCAGCGGCACCAGCGCGAACACGGTGGTGAAGGTCAGGCTGCCGGCCACCTGCGGCAGGCTCTCCTCGCGCAGGCGGCGGTGGGCGAACAGCACCAGGTCGCGCACCTCGGACCACGACAGGGCGCGCACGGTCTCGACGCCATTGCGGCAACTGCGCAGCAGATACAGGAAAATCGGTTGTATATATTTTTGGAACATGAGCGATAATCGGATTTCAGGCACTGCCGGGCGGTCGATGTGGTCGGTGCAAGGGATACTCATACCGATACTCACACCGCCAGCGCCCGCTTAACCCCCTATAATAACCGCGATGACTGCACCGAATCTGATTATTCTTGTCCTGTACTACTCGCGTCACGGCGCTACACGCAAACTGGCCGAGCTGATCGCCCAGGGCATCGAGAGCGTACCGGGCTGCGATGCGTGCCTGCGCACCGTGCCGGCCGTCTCCACCGTCACCGAGGCGACCGCGCCCGACGTCCCGTCCGACGGCGCGCCGTATGTCGAGGCGGACGACCTGCAAGCGTGCGCCGGCATCGCGGTGGGCTCGCCGACCCGCTTCGGCAACATGGCCGCGTCGATGAAGTATTTTTGGGACGGCACCTCGAGCGCGTGGCTGTCCGGCGCCCTGGCCGGCAAGCCGGCCTGCGTGTTCACGTCCACCGGCAGCCTGCACGGCGGCCAGGAATCGACGCTGCTGACCATGATGGTGCCGCTGCTCCACCACGGCCTAGTGGTGCTGGGCCTGCCCTACACCAATGCCGAGCTGATGACCACCGCCAGCGGCGGCACCCCGTACGGCGCCAGCCACTGGGCCGGGCTCGATGGCGCGCGCCCGATCACCGACGACGAAAAGCGGCTGGCCATCGCCCAGGGCCGCCGCCTGGCCGAAACCGCCGTCAGGCTGGCCGCCCCCCTGCCACTGCGCGCCTAGCCGACCGTGACACGGAGATCGCCATGCACACCACCATGCACAAGTATTTCCACTGGGGCGCCGTCGGCAGCCTGGTGCTGCTGATCGCCTGGTGCGTGCTGTGGGAAATGGCGATCGCACCGCTGAAACCGGGCGGCTCCTGGCTGGTGCTCAAGGCCGCGCCGCTGCTGCTGCCGCTGTACGGCGTCTGGAAGCGCGACCTGTACACGCTGCAGTGGACCTCGATGATGATCCTGCTGTACTTCACCGAGGGCGTGGTGCGCGGCTGGAGCGACACCGACCGCGACACTGCCTGGCTCGGCTGGGGCGAGGCCATCATCGTCTGCGTGTATTTCGTCTGCGCACTGCTGTACCTGCATCCGTACAAGCGCGCCGCCAAGAAGCTGGCCAGGGAACTGCTCGACAAGGTAAAGGTCAACAAGGTCAAATGACGGATACCGCCGGCGCCTTCCTCGACCAGTGCCGCGCCATCGTCGGCGCGCCCCACGTGCTCGAACTCGACACCGACAAGGCCGCGTTCCTGACCGACCAGCGCGCGCGCCACACGGGCCGGGCGCTGGCCGTGCTGCGACCGGCCACCACCGCGCAGGTGGCGGCGCTGGTGCGCGCCTGCGCCCGCTCGCGCGTGCCGATCGTGCCGCAAGGCGGCAATACCGGCCTGGTACTGGGCAGCGTGCCGGACACCGGCGGCCGCGCCGTCCTGCTGTCGCTGGCGCGCCTGAACGCCGTGCGCCAGGTCGATCCGGTCAACCGCACCATGATTGTCGATGCCGGCTGCATCCTGCACGACGTGCAGCAGGCCGCTGCCGCGCACGGCTGCCTGTTCCCGCTGTCGCTGGCAGCCGAAGGCAGCTGCACGATCGGCGGCAACCTGGCCACCAATGCCGGCGGCACGGCGGTGCTCCGTTACGGCAACACGCGCGAGCTGTGCATGGGCCTGGAAGTGGTGACGCCGCAGGGCGAGATCTGGAACGGCTTGCGCGGCCTGCGCAAGGACAATACCGGCTACGACCTGCGCGACCTGTACATCGGCGCCGAAGGGACGCTGGGCGTGATCACCGGCGCTGTCCTCAAGCTGTATCCGCAGCCGAAGGCGGCGATCACCGCGCTGGCGGCCATGCCCTCCCCGGCCCATGCGCTGCGGCTGCTGAGCCTGATGCAAGACTACTGCGGCGCCAGCCTGACCGGTTTCGAGCTGATGTCGCGCTACTGCCTGCAGCTGGTGGCGCAGCAATTCCCGCAACTGCCGCAACCGTTTGCACCGCCGCCCCCGCAATCGGTGCTGCTGGAACTGTCGAGCAGCGAATCCGAGCAGCACGCCGTCGGCCTGCTGGAACGGGCCATCGGCGCGGCGCTGGACGGCGGCGTCATCGACGACGCCGTGGTGGCCACGTCGATCGCTCAGTCCACCGGCCTGTGGCAGCTGCGCGAACATATTCCGCTGGCCCAGGCCAGGGCCGGAAAGAACATCAAGCACGATATCGCGCTGCCCGTCTCGCGCATCGCCGATTTCATCGCTGCCACCGGGCCCAGGCTCGAGGCGGCCTTCCCCGGCTGCCAGCTCGTGTGCTTCGGCCACGTCGGCGACGGCAACCTGCACTACAACGTGGCGCCGCCCGCGGGCGTACCGCACGAACAGTTCCTGCACCGGCAGGACGAGGTCAACCGCGTGGTGTACGACAGCGTGGAAGCGTTCGGCGGCTCGATCTCGGCCGAGCACGGCATCGGCGCACTCAAGCGCGACGCGCTGGTGCGCCACAAGTCGGCGGTGGAACTGGACCTGATGCGGACCATCAAGGCTGCGCTCGACCCGCTCGGTATCATGAATCCCGGTAAAATTTTATGAACGGGACCATCATGACTTTCTGCATGTTCACTTCTCCGTCCTCCAGTCGCCCCGCCCACGTCCGCTCGCATCGCAGCGGACCATCGGGTCTACTCTCGACCGCGCTGCTTGTCGCCAGCGCGCTGCCGCTGGCCCCGGCTGCTGCGCAGGACATCCACAAGTGCCTGGTCGATGGCAAGCTCAGCTACAGCGACCGGCCCTGCCCGCAGTCGGCGACATCGGCCAGCACCCTGGCGCGCCAGGCGGCGCCGCCCGCCGACCCGGCAGCAGCGGCCAGCCTGACCCGCATGCGCAAGGAAGCGCTGGCGCTCGAGAAATCGCGCCTGGCGCGCGAGGACCAGCAAGCGAAGCAGGACGCCAAAGTCGCGCAGGCAGCCGCGGTCCGCCAGCGCCGCTGCGACAAGCTGCGCCTGCAGCGCCAGTGGGCCGACGACGACGCCCGCCGCGCCAGCGGCAGCAACAGCGACGCCGCCCGCACCAGGGCGCGCCGCGCTGCCGACCTGCTGGCCCTGGAGTGCGGACGCTGATGACGACCATGGCGCCGGGACGCTTGCGAAGCTGGCTGCTGCTCGGCGAGTGGCGCGCGCACCCGGTGCGCACGCTGGTGGCGGTGGCGGCAATCGCCATCGGCATCTCGCTCGGCTTTGCCATCCACCTGATCAACGCGGCCGCCTTCAACGAGTTCTCGTCCGCCATCAAGGGCCTGTCGGGCGTGGCCGACGTGCAGGTGCGCGGCACCGAACCGCTGTTCGACGAAGCCGTCTACCCGCTGCTGGCAACGCTGCCCGGCGTGGCGGTCGCCTCGCCCGTGCTCGAGCTGGAAGCCTCGGTGCCCGGCCAGCGCACTGCGCTCAAGATCATCGGCATCGACGTCTTCCGGGCCGGCTTCGTCACCCCCGACCTGGTTGGCGCGCCGGACGAGGCGCATTTGCAGGACACGCTGGCCGACGACGCGATTTTCCTGTCGCCGTCCGCCGGCCAGTGGCTGGCGGCAAAAGCGGCCGAACCATTGCGCTTCCAGCTCGGCGTGGGCACAGTGGCGCTGCGGTATGCGGGGCCGCTGCAACGCGCGCGCGCGGGCCAGCGGCTGGGCGTGATGGATATCGGCGCCGCCCAGTGGCGCTTCGACCGGCTGGGCAAGCTGTCGCGCGTGGATCTCAAGCTGCGCGACGGCGTCAACCGCGACACATTCAAGCAGATGCTGCAGCAGCAGCTGCAGCGCGACTATCCGGGCCGTTTCCTGGTCAACCAGCCCAACGACGAAGACCAGAGCAGCCGCAACGAGGGCATGAGCCGCGCCTACCGCGTCAACCTGACCGTGCTGGCGCTGGTGGCGCTGTTTACGGGGGCCTTCCTGGTATTCTCCACCCAGGCCCTGTCGGTGATCCGGCGCCGCAGCCAGTTCGCACTGCTGCGCGTGCTGGGCATGGAGCGGCGGACGCTGCTGCGCCAGATCCTGCTCGAAGGGCTGTGCCTGGGCATGCTGGGATCGGCGATCGGTATCGCTGCCGGCTACGGTCTGGCCGCCGCCGCGCTGCATTTCATGGGCGCCGATCTGGGCGCCGGCTTTTTCTCGGGCGTGCGCCCCACCGTGCACTTCACACCGGTAGCTGCCGGCGTGTATTTTGCGCTCGGCGTCACCGTCGCCCTGCTCGGCTGCGCGGCCCCGGCGTGGGACGCGGCGCGCGCCAAGCCGGCCGTGGCGCTCAAGTCCGGCACCGAGGAGGCGGCCATTTCGCGCCTGGCGACCGTGTGGCCGCCGCTGGCCGGCATCGCGCTGGCCGCACTGCTGTCGCAGGCGCCGCCCGTCTTCGAACTGCCGATCTTCGGCTACCTGTCGATCGCCTTGCTGCTGGTGGCGGTGATCGCGCTGATGCCGCGCCTGGCGGGCGCCGTGTTCCGCGCCGCGCACCGGCGCTGGAATACGCTGGTCGCCGGCCGACCCGGCGCCTCACCGGTGCTGACGCTGACGCTGGCGCGGCTGGCCAATGCATCGAGCCAGGCCGGCATTGCACTCGGCGGGGTGCTGTCGAGCTTTAGCCTGATGGTGGCGATGGCCATCATGGTGACCAGCTTCCGGGTGTCGCTCGACGACTGGATGCGCCACATCCTGCCGGCCGACATCTATGTCAGCACCGTCAGCGGCGGCGCCACGGCCGGCTTGCGCCCGGCCGAGCAGGCAGCGATCGCCGCCCTGCCCAGGGTGGACGGCACCGACTTCCTGCGCGTGCAGCCGATCGCGCTGGCGGCAGGCCGCCCGGCAGTGGCGCTGATCGCCCGCAACGTCGATGCTGCCGATCCGGGCAAGGTGCTGGCCCTGGTCGGTGCAAGCCGCGCACCTGGCGCCGGCGAGCCGCCGCCCGTGTGGATCTCGGAAGCGATGGTCGATCTGTACGGCATGCAGGCAGGCAGCCGGATCGCGCTGCCGCTGGCAGGACGCCAGCACGCGTTCACGGTCGCCGGCGTCTGGCGCGACTATGCCCGGCCCACCGGCTCGATCCAGATGCGCCTGAGCGACTATCGCGCCATCACCGGCGACCAGGACACCAGCAGCGTCGCGCTGTGGCTCAAGGATGGCAGCGCCGGCCTGGCGGCCGCCCAACGGGCCCTGAAAGCGCTGCCGTTCGCCGCCACGCTCGATATCAGCACGCCGTCGGACATCCGCGACATGTCGATGAAGATCTTCGACCGCAGCTTTGCCATCACCTATCTGCTCGAGGCGATCGCCATCGTCATCGGCCTGTTCGGCGTGGCTGCCACGTTTTCGGCGCAGACGCTGGCGCGGTCCCGGGAATTCGGCATGCTGCGCCACGTGGGCGTCACGCAACGCCAGATCCTCGCCATCCTGGCCATCGAGGGCGGTGCGCTGACGGCGCTCGGCATCGTCACCGGTTTCGTGCTCGGCTGGGTGATCAGCCTGATCCTGGTGTTCGTGGTCAATCCGCAGTCGTTCCACTGGACCATGCAGCTGCACCTGCCCTGGGGCCTGGTGGCGGCGGTGGCAGCGCTGCTGCTGGCTGCGGCGGCCCTGACCGCGCTGCTGGCAGGACGCCAATCATTGTCGGGCGGTCCGATCCGCGCCGTGCGGGAGGACTGGTGATGACCATTGTACGAATGCTGCTGACCGCGCTGGTCCTGCTGTTCACCGGCGCCGGAATAGCCATGGCAGCCGCGCCGCAATTTGCGCCGGTCACACCGCTGGCGCCCGGCGCCACGCTGCGCTTCCCGGCCGATTTTGGCGCCCATCCCGACTACAAGACCGAGTGGTGGTACGTCACCGGCTGGGTCGATACGGCGGACGGCAAGTCGCTCGGCTACCAGGTCACCTTCTTCCGCAGCGCCAGCGATCACGACCGCGCCAATCCGAGCCGGTTCGCGCCCAAGCAGCTGATCATCGGCCATGCGGCGCTGTCGGACGCCGCCAACGGCAAGCTCCTGCACGACCAGCGCAGCGCGCGCGAGGGACTGGGCCTGGCCTACGCCAGAGTCGGCGAGACCGACGTCAAACTGGACGACTGGCGCATGGCGCGCCGGCCCGACGGCAGCTACGCGGTGCACGTGGACGCCGCGCAATTCAGCCTGGAACTGACGCTGGCGCCATCGCAGCCGGTGCTGGTGCAGGGCGTCGGCGGTTTTTCGCGCAAGGGGCGTCTGCCCGCGCAGGCCAGCTACTACTACAGCGAGCCGCAGCTGCGCACCACCGGCACCATCACCCGGGCCGGCAAACAGGTCGCCGTGCAAGGTCGTTCCTGGCTCGACCACGAATGGTCGTCGCAGGTGCTGGACGCCGAGGCGGCTGGCTGGGAATGGATAGGCGCCAACCTCGACGACGGCGGCGCCCTGATGGCTTTCCAGATCCGCAGCAAGACAGGTGATAAACTATGGGCCCACGCGACATGGCGCGACGCTTCCGGTAAGATCACGCAGTTTGCGCCGGAACAGGTGGCATTCACGACCCTGCGACGCTGGCGTTCGCCCCGGACCAGGGCCGAATATCCGGTGGCCTTGCGCCTGACCACGGGCGCCACCATCTGGCAGGTGGACCCGCTGCAGGACGACCAGGAACTCGACTCGCGCCGCTCGACCGGCGCCGTGTACTGGGAAGGTGCGGTGACGCTGCGCCGCGACGGCCGGCGCGTGGGCCGCGCCTACCTCGAACTGACGGGCTATGTCCGCGCCATGAAATTGTAGTAGTTGAGATAACCGATAAGCCACACATGACCAACAGCACCGCAGCCGGCAAAAATGCCGGCACAAATGTCGGCACGCATGCCAGCCTGAGCGCCAGCAGCAGCGCTAGCAGTACCCTCGGCAGCACGCCTGCTGCGCCATCGACCGCGCGCGTGGCCGAAAAAGGCAGCCTCGCCACCCTGCGCGGCCTGCTGCCGTTCCTGGCGCCGTACAAGCGGCGCTTTGCCATGGCCGGTCTGGCGCTGCTGGTGGCGGCCGCGGCCACGCTGGCCATTCCGGCCGCGTTCAAGCAGATGATCGACCTCGGTTTCGGCGCCGCCGCCGGCGCCGGTAGCGTCGGCGACAAGAGCATCAAGCACGTGGACCTGGTGTTCCTGGCGCTGTTCGGCCTGGCCACGGTGCTGGCCCTGGCCACGGCTGCGCGCTTTTACACGGTGTCGTGGCTGGGCGAGCGCGTGACCACCGACATCCGCGACGCCGTGTACCGCCACGTGGTCACCCAGAGCCCCGAATTTTTCGAGACCACGCAGACCGGCGAAGTCCTCTCGCGCATTACCACCGACACCACGCTGATCCAGGCCGTGGTGGGCACCAGCATCTCGATGGCGCTGCGCAATTCGCTGCTGTTCATCGGCGGCCTGGTGATGCTGTTCGTGACCAGTCCCAAGCTGTCGGCCATCATCATCGGCCTGCTGGTGCTGACGGTCCTGCCGATCATCATCTTCGGCCGCCGCGTGCGCAAGCTGTCGCGCGATTCGCAGGACCGCGTGGCAGACGCCTCGGCCATGGCCGGCGAAATCCTCAACGCCATGCCCACCGTGCAGGCGTTCACCCACGAGCAGATCGAATCGCGCCGCTTTACCGCCTCGGTCGAAGGCGCCTTCCAGACCGCCATGCGCCGCATCCGCGCGCGCGCCATGCTGACCATGATCGCCATCGTGCTGGTGTTCGGCGCCATCGTGTTCGTGCTGTGGCTGGGCGCGCACGCCGTGCTTAACGGCGAGATGACGGGCGGCGACCTCGGTCAGTTCATCCTGTACGCCTCGATCGTGGCCGGCGCCATTGGCGCGCTGTCGGAAGTCATGGGCGACGCCCAGCGCGCCGCCGGCGCCACCGAACGCCTGCTCGAGCTGATGGCCGTCAAGTCGGCGATCGAGGGGCCGGCGACCCCGCTGGCGCTGCCGCCGCGCGCCGCCAACGGCGCATCGCTGAGCCTGGAAGATGTCACCTTCCTGTATCCTTCGCGCCCCGAGTCGGCAGCGCTGACCAGCCTCTCGCTCGATATCCGTCCCGGCGAGACGGTGGCCGTGGTCGGACCGTCGGGCGCCGGCAAGACCACGCTGTTCCAGCTGTTCCTGCGCTTCTACGATCCGCAGCATGGGGCCATCAAGCTCGATGGCGTCGACATCCGCCAGCTCGACCTGCACACGCTGCGCGGCGCCATCGGCATCGTGCCGCAGGACACGGTGATCTTCTCGGCCAACGCCATGGAAAACATCCGCTACGGCCGCGCCGATGCCAGCGACGCCGACGTCATCGCCGCCGCAAAGATGGCGGCCGCCCACGAATTCATCGAGCGCCTGCCGCAGGGTTACCAGTCCTTCCTGGGCGAGCGCGGCGTCCGCCTGTCCGGCGGCCAGCGCCAGCGCATTGCCATCGCGCGCGCCCTGCTGAAAAACCCGCCGCTGCTGCTGCTCGACGAAGCCACCAGTGCGCTCGATGCGGAATCGGAGCGGCTGGTGCAAAGCGCGCTGGAAGCGGCCATGGTCGGCCGCACCACCGTCATCATCGCCCACCGCCTGGCGACCGTGCAGCGTGCAGACCGCATCATCGTCATGGAAGACGGCAGGATCGTCGAAACCGGCACCCACGCCGCGCTGGTGGCGCTGGGTGGCATCTACGCCAACCTGGCGGCGCTGCAGTTCCACAGCGGACTTGCCGCCCACTGAAACACGCGGACGTGAGGGGCCACCATGAACGACACGGCACTGCGCCAAACCTGCCACACGATACTGCCCGGCCACCGGCAGCCGACACCGGCGCAGCTGTTTGCCGCCATGTCCGACTGGTGCCAGGCCAACAACGTCACCCACGATGTGTATGGTTGCGGCGCGCTGATCGAGGACTTCGAATCCAGGGTAGCAGCCCTGCTGGGGTACCCGTCCGCGCTGTTCTGCATCACCGGGACCATGGTGCAGGCGACTGCGCTGCGCCTGGCCTGCATGGAACGCGGCAGCCAGATGGTGGCGCTGCACCCGACCGCCCACATCCTTCGCCACGAGCGCGGCAACCACCAGTTGTTCGATCATTTCAAGGCATTGCCGCTGGGCGACCCGCAGCGTCCCTGGGGCGTGGCGGACCTGCAAGCGGTACCCGACAAGCTGGGCGCGGTGCTGCTGGAACTGCCGATGCGCGAACTTGGCGGCCAGTGCCCGTCCTGGGACGAACTGGCTGCCATCAAGGATGACTGCCGCACCCGCGGCATCCACCTGCACATGGACGGCGCGCGCCTGTGGGAGACGGCGGCCGGGTATGGCCGCGACGTGGCGCAGATTGCCGCCGGTTTCGACACCGTCTACGTGTCGCTGTACAAGGGCATCGGCGGCATGGGCGGCGCCATGCTCGCCGGCGACACCGTCTTCATCGACCGCGCCCGTGAATGGTTCCGGCGCCAGGGCGGCAATGTGTACCAGCGCACGCCGTACGTGGTGGCAGCGGCGATGCAGTTCGACGCGCGCCTGGCCGCCATGCCCGACTACTTCCGTCGTACGCAATGGTTGTACCAGCAGCTTGCCAATTACCCGCTGCTGACGCCCAACCCGGCCCGCCCGCAAGCCAATATGCTCCACCTGCATTTGCCGGTGGGGCGCGACCAGGCGCTCGGGATCCGCAACCGCATCGCCGGCGAGCATGGCGTGTGGCTGTTCAACGGCGCCCAGCACGCGGCGCTGCCGGAGCACTGCTACGTGGAGCTGTACGTGGGCGACAACCTGCTGCACCTGCCCGACGACCGCGTGCACGAGATCCTCGGGCTGTGGTCGGCCGCGCTGGCCGGCCACTGAACGCCGGCAGCCCAAGCCCGGGCGCTGCATCTCGCTATCGCGCAAAGCAGGCGAACCGGCTACACTGCGCGCTGTTGAACGATATCACCGCACACATCATGACTTTCCAAGCACTGGGCCTGATCGCCCCCCTCCTGCAGACGCTCGATACCCTGGGCTACCGGCAGCCGACGCCGGTCCAGCAGCAGGCGATACCTGCCGTGCTGGCAGGTCGCGACCTGATGGCCGCCGCGCAGACCGGCACCGGCAAGACCGCCGGCTTTGCCCTGCCCATCCTGCAGCAATTGCTGCTGGCAGGCGAAAACGCCCCGGGCGCCGCACGCTGCCTGGTGCTGGCGCCCACGCGCGAGCTGGCCGAACAGGTGTTCGAGAGCTTCCGCACCTACGGCGCCAGGCTGCCGCTGCGCGCGGCCGTGGCCTACGGCGGCGTGCCGATTGCGCCGCAGATTGCCCGGCTGCGCAAGGGCGTGGACGTGCTGGTGGCCACGCCGGGCCGGCTGATCGATCTGCTCGACCAGGGCGCGGTGAGCTTCGCGCAGCTGCAAACGCTGGTGCTGGACGAGGCGGACCGCATGCTCGATCTCGGTTTCGAGCGCGATCTCGACATCCTGCTGGCCGCGCTGCCCCGTCAGCGCCAGACCCTGCTGTTCTCGGCCACGTTCTCCGACCGGGTCCGCCAGCTGACCAGGGGCATGCTCAAGGATCCGGTATCGGTGCAGGTGGAAACGAGCAATGCGAGCGCCAGGACGGTGCGCCAGTGGCTGATCCCGACGGACAAGCGGCGCAAGCCGGAACTGCTGCTGCACCTGCTCGACAAGTTCGGCTGGCGCCAGGTGCTGGTCTTCGTCAAGACCCGCAAGGGCGCCGAGCAGCTGGTCAAGACCCTGCACGCGCACGGCATCACGGCCGATACCATCCACGGCGACAAGACCCAGCCGGCGCGCCTGAAGGCGCTGGCGCGCTTCAAGAAGGCCGAGGTGCAGCTGCTCGTGGCAACCGACGTCGCCGCGCGCGGCCTCGACATCGAGGCGCTGCCGCAGGTGGTCAACTTCGACCTGCCGTCGGTGGCTGAAGACTACATCCACCGCATCGGCCGCACCGGTCGCGCGGGCCTCGACGGCGAGGCAATCTCGCTGGTGTGCGCCGACGAGGCGGACATGCTCAAGGCGATCGAAACGCTGACGCGCCAGGTCATCGCGCGCTTCGAGGAACCGGGCTTCGAAGCCGACCACCGCGTGCCGGAAACGGCGCCTGCCGCAGCCGCTGCGGCGGCAGCGAAAAAGGCGGCGGCCGCGGCGCCGGGCAAGAAGAAGCGGCCGTTCACGGGACCGGCGGGCGGCAAGGCGGCGCGCGCCCCTGCTGGTTCGCCCGCTGGCGGGCAGAAACCTGTCAGCACTTCGACTGGCAAGGCTGGCGCCCCGGGCGCCAACGCCAGGACCGCAGCGGGCAGCGGTACGCCTGCGCCGCGTCATCCGTCTGCACCCGCGCAGGCGGGGACCAAACCTGGCGCCCGGTCGGCCGCCAGGTCTGCCGCGCCGCAAGGCGCCATCGTCGTCACCGCGGGCCGCGGCGCCAAATCGCTGGCGCGCGCCGCGGGCAAGGTGACGGCGCAGGCGGGCAATCGGAAAACCAGGTCGGGTCCGCGCTCCTGATAGAATGGCAGGTTTTGTGCCCCGCGTGACAGGCGCGGGATCGCAGCACCCTGTTGGAGAGTTAATTGAAGCAATACCTGGACCTGATCCAAACCATCCTCGATACCGGCAGCTGGCAGGACAACCGCACCGGCATCCGCACCTTGAGCGTGCCCGGCGCCATGATGCGCTTCGATTTGCGTGAAGGTTTCCCTGCCGTGACCACCAAGCGCCTGGCGTTCAAGTCGGTGATCGGCGAGCTGTGCGCGTTCATGCGCGCGTCGCGCAACGCGGCCGAGTTCCGCGCGCTGGGCTGCAAGGTCTGGGACCAGAACGCCAATGAAAACCAGCAGTGGCTGGCCAACCCGTACCGCCTCGGCGAAGACGATCTCGGTCCCGTGTACGGCGTGCAGTGGCGCCAGTGGCCCGGCTTCAAGCTGCTCGGCATGGACCAGCATGCACAGATCGCCGATGCCCAGAGCAAGGGCTTCCGCCTGATCTCGCAGTTCGACGACCACGGCGAGACCAAGGTGCTGCTGCATAAATCGATCGATCAGCTGCGCGAGTGTCTCGATACCATCGTCAACAATCCGGGCAGCCGCCGCATCCTGTTCCATGGCTGGAACCCAGCGGTGCTGGACGCAGTGGCCCTGCCGGCATGTCACCTGCTGTACCAGTTCATCCCGAATCCGACCACGCGCGAACTGTCGATGTGCCTGTACGTGCGCTCGAACGACCTCGGTCTCGGCACGCCGTTCAACCTGGCCGAAGGCGCGGCGCTGATGCACCTGGTGGGGCGCCTGACCGGCTACACCCCGCGCTGGTTCAGCTACTTCATCGGCGACGCACATATCTATGAAAACCACCTGGACATGGTGAAGGAGCAGCTCACGCGTGCGCCGTTCCCGGCGCCGCACCTGCGCATCGCTGACCGCGTGCCCGATTTCGCCAAGACCGGCAAGTACGAGCCGCAATGGCTGGAACAGGTCGAGCCGTCCGACTTCTCGCTCGAAAACTACCAGCACCACGCGCCGATCACCGCGCCGATGGCGGTATGACAGACCAGCCCACGCGGCTCGACCTGATCCCCGGCACGCTGTGCGACGAGCGGATGTGGGCACGCGTGGCGCCGCTGCTCGGCGACTTCGCGCTGCACCACGTGCCGCTGCCGCAGGCACGCACGCGCGCGCAGATGCACGAACTGATCGCCAGCCACAGCGCATCGAAGACCAACCTGGTCGGCTTTTCGCTGGGCGCCTACCTGGCCGTCGAATACGCGGTCGCCCATCCGGAACGGATCGGGACGCTGGTGCTGATCGCCAACTCCTGCAAGGGCTTGCCGCCGGCAGAGATCGCGGCGCGCCAGCGCATCGTCACCATCCTGGAAAAAAACGTTTATACCGGCATGACGCGCCAGCGCCTGCGCGAGCTGCTGCATCCCGATCACGTGACCGACACGGCGATCACCGGTCCGATCGAACAGATGGCCGTCGATCTGGGCAAGGAAGTGCTGCTGGCCCAGTTCGTCACCACCATCGACCGCGTCGACTACATGGACCGGCTGCACACGCTGCCGTTTCCGGTGCTGATCGTGGGCGCCGAAGGCGACCAGCTGGTGCCGGTAGCGGACCTGCGTGCCATGGCCGCGCGACTGCCCGATGCCACCCTGGCGCTGATTGCGGAGCCGACCGGCCACATGATACCGCTGGAGGCGCCGGCACCGCTGGCCGCGCTGCTGCACCAGTTCTACAGCAAATTATCAGCACCATGAAAAAAGCCTGCGATTAACGCAGGCTTTTTGGTATGTCGCTTCCCTGTCAGGCCTGTTTGGCCAGGCCCAGCAAGTCCACGACCTTGAGCCCTGCGACGTCCTTGGTGACGTCGCCGACAAACGCCGCGCGGCTAGGCTTGCCGTCCTTGAGCCAGGTGCGCACGGCTGCGCGGATCTGCTCCAGGGTGCAGGTGAGCACCTCGGTGCGGAAGCGCTGGCGCAGCGCCTGGTCGATGCCACGGCGCTTGAGCGCCCAGGCATGCAGCACCTGGTCGTACGGCGCATTGGGCTTGTCCATGCCCTTGATCACGCAGATGATCGCCTCTTCCAGCATCTCCTGCGAGAACTCGCCGGTGAGCACCTCGTCGATCGCGCTGTCGAAATCGGCGTAGGTGTCGGCCAGGCGCGGGTCGCGGTACGACGCCATCAGGAAGGTGCCGGTGCCGCCGTTGTAGCCGGCGTTGCCGCCGTAGGCGCCGCCCTTCTCGCGCAGCGCCACGTGCAGCAGCTGGTTGGTCATCAGTTCGGCGGCCACCGCCAGCGCGGCGGCGCCGTCTTCCTGCATCATCGGCGCGCGGTACGACACCACGCAGTGGTTGACCTGGCTGACCGCGTGCAGGCCGGCGTTTTCCGGCGCAATGGCGTCGAGTCGCGGCGCCACGGCCGGCAAGGCAGCCTGCGAGGCCGGCAGCGCGAGCAGGCGCCCCAGCGCCGCACCATCGTCGCCGGCGCCGGCTGCGAGCACGGTCGGCGTGATGGCGATCACGCGCCGGTGCAGCGCATCAAGGCGGCCCGAAATCTGCGCCAGGCCTTCCGGCGTCTTGCTCAGTTCCAGCAACTCGCCCTGGAACGCCAGGCTGGCGGCGCCGCTGACGATATCCTCGAAGCGGCGCAGCGCGGACAACGGCGCGGCAGCAGTCAGCATGGCGTAGCGGTTGCCGGATTGCGCCAGGCCGTTCATGCGATCCTGCACCTGGCTGTCGATCAGGAAAGCCAGCCGTTCGTGCTCGTCGAAGCGCGCTTCGGCCAGGCTGCGCGATACCAGCTCGGCGATGTTGGCGTGCTCCTCGCGCAGGCCGCTGGCCGAGAACCACAGTTCCACGCTCAGGTCGCCGCCCGGGTGCTGGGTGCCGTCGAGATTGAGGTCGTACGACGGCGCCATGCGCTGGCGCCAGGCATCCGCCTGTTCGTAATCCATGTCGCCCACGCCGAGCTGGGTGACCAGGTCCACCCACAGGCGCAGCCACGGCCAGTCCTCGGCCGCAAAGCCGGACACGTCGTAGCCCACCCGCACGTACGACAGGCCATTGGAAGCGATCTCGAACGGCAGCACGATGGCGTGGCCGGCGTCGGCCAGCGGCGCGGGCATCGGCAACGCCGGCCGCGGTTCGGCGCTGACGTCGGACGGGCGGATACGGGGCAGCACATCGGAATTCGACGGCAGCTGCTGGTGCGCCTCGAGCTGTGCCGACTCCTGCTCGATGCGGTCGCGCTCGGCGTCGGTCAGCGCGCGGCTGCGTTCCGCCAGCGCTGCTTCCTCGATGGCGTCGCGCTTCTTGAAGTATTCGGCGTCCGGCACCACGCGCGTGGTCAGGCGGGTCGGGTTGTCGAGCAGCTGGCGTACCAGCCCCTTGAACCACGCCGGATCGGCGATCGCCTGTTCCAGCTTGGCCAGATGGGCCTCGTTGTCGAAGGCGAGGAAGACGTCGCCGTCGCGCATGGCGATCGGCAGCGCATTGAGCAGGCGCGACAGGGCGTTGGGCATGCGGCCCGATGCCGTATCGCGCTGGCTGTACCGCACGTCCCGCAGCGCAGCCTGCAGCGACTCGGTCGGGACGCCCTCCTCGGCCGCACGCTCGAGCGCGGCCCAGATGCGGGCGCGCGCTTCCTCGATCTGCGGCTCGGTCAGGCCTTCCATGCCGAGGTGGAAAATCATCTGGCGCGGGCCGTTGTCCTGGCCATTGAGCGCGGACGGGCGGCCGTAACCGGCCGATTCCATCGCCTTCATGACCGGCGACGACGAGTCGCCCAGCAGGCCGGACGACAGCAGATAGGTGTTGTAGAAGGTGTCGATATCGGACGATTCGCCCATCAGCCAGGTGATCTGCACGCCGTGCTCGTCGGGCTTGGCCGTTTGCGACGGAATCCGTACCTCGTTCGATTTCGGCGCGGTCCAGGTGGCGGCCAGTTCCGGCAGCATGCGCGCGGCAGGCGCCGGCGGCAGCTTGGACAGCACCTTGTCTTCGATCTGCTGCTGGACCTCTACGGCGCTGATGTCGCCGGCGGTCATGAACACGGCCTGCGACGGATGGTAATGGCTGGCGTGGAAGTCCTTGAGCATCTGGTGCGTCAGTTCCGGAATCACCAGCGGATCGCCGCCCGACTCGACTTCGTACGTGGTGCCGGCCAGCAGCGTGTGCTCGATGCCGCTGTACAGGGCGCGGACCGGATCGTTGAACGCGCCCTTCATCTCGTTGAACACCACGCCCTGGTAACCGAGCTTGCCGTCCTTGAGCACATAGCGCCAGCCTTCCTGCAGGAAGTTCAGGTAGTCGAGGTTGGGGAAGAAGGTGGCGTCCAGATAGACGTCAAGCAGGTTGTAGAAATCCTTGCTGTCGGTGCTGGAGAACGGGTAGACGGTGCGGTCGGCATAGGTGAACGCGTTCATGAACGTAGCGGTCGAACGGCGCAGCATCGAAAAGAACGGGTCGCGCACCGGGTAGCGCTGCGAACCGCACAGCGACAGGTGCTCGAGGATGTGGGCACGGCCGTCGCTGACATCGGGCACGGTGGGAAACGCCACCAGGAATACCTTTTCGGCCTGGTCGCTGGCGAGGTGGATATGGCGCGCACCGGTACGCGGCGAGATGTATTCTTCTACGGTGGCTTGCAGCGCTGGGATCACGCGGCTGCCGATTTTTTCAAAAGTCGTCGTCATAGGTACTCGGTTGGGCTTTACGTTGGGCTGAAAGCCGGATGTCGGAGGGTTTTACCCCGGATTTCACATGCTGGTTTCACGTGCTTCATAGTGTAACGCAGATCGGCAATCTCGTCGGGCGAGGCGCTCAGCCGGGCAACCCGATGCACCGACACTGCGGGCTCGCTGCGCGGTTTGCCGCACCGGCACTGCGCATCTGGTGCCGATAGCCGCATAGTCAAGCGGATTTCCGCGATAATGTCGGCCAGTGCAACCGAACCAGTTAATTGAAGAATAACGCCATGAGCAATCTCGTCATCATCGTCGCCACCGACCAGCAGCGCGGCATCGGCATCCGCAACACGCTGCCGTGGAAGCTGCCCGAGGACCTCGCGCATTTCAAGCGGCTCACCACCGGCCACCCGATCATCATGGGCCGCAAGACGTTCGAGTCGATCGGCCGCCCGCTGCCCAATCGGCGCAACATCGTCGTCACCCGCAACGCCGACTGGCACCACGACGGCGTGGAGACGGCCGGTTCGCTGACGGCTGCCCTGGCATTGCTCGATGGCGCAGACGGCTACGTGATCGGCGGCGCCGAGATCTACGCCCAGTCGATGGCGCTGGCGACCACCCTGGTTGTCACCGAAATCGGCCAGACCTACGACTGCGACGCCTTTTTCCCGGCGATCGACGCTGCCACCTGGGAGGAATGCGCACGCGAGGCCCATGTATCGGCCAGCTCCGGCCTGCCCTATGCGTTTGTGACCTACCGCCGGCGCGGTTGAACGGGACATCGGCGGTTTTGCCTCATAATGAGGCAGCGTCTGTAACAATGCGGTCACACCGGTGCGGCATTCTGCGCGGGTCCGGCCGGTTTTGGTTATGATCTTTTTTCCCCGCAGCGGCTGCATTTCTGCGAGAATCCCGTTCTTATTTTTTTGGCGACGCTGTGCTGCAGCGGTCGCGCCCTGGGCCGCCCTCCACACAAGTACCGGGGCGGCTTGCTTTTTTGGAGACATGCATGAAATTTCGTTTCCCCATCGTCATCATCGACGAGGATTTCCGTTCCGAGAACACGTCCGGCCTGGGCATTCGCGCCCTGGCCGATGCGATGGAAAAAGAAGGCATGGAAGTGGTGGGCGTGACCAGCTACGGCGACCTGTCGCAGTTCGCCCAGCAGCAGTCGCGCGCGTCCGCTTTCGTGCTGTCGATCGATGACGAGGAATTCGGCGCCGGCTCCACCGAGGAAACCGACGCCGCGCTCAAGTCGCTGCGCGCGTTTGTCGAAGAGATCCGCCATAAAAACGCCGACATCCCGATCTACCTGTACGGCGAAACCCGCACCTCGCGCCACATCCCCAACGACATCCTGCGCGAACTGCACGGCTTCATCCACATGTTCGAGGATACGCCGGAATTCGTGGCGCGCCACATCATCCGCGAAGCGAAGTCCTACCTCGACGGCCTGGCGCCGCCATTCTTCCGCGCGCTAGTCGAATACGCCAACGACGGCTCGTACTCGTGGCACTGCCCCGGCCACTCGGGCGGCGTGGCGTTCCTGAAGTCGCCGATCGGCCAGATGTTCCACCAGTTCTTCGGCGAGAACATGCTGCGCGCCGACGTCTGCAACGCGGTCGAGGAGCTGGGCCAGCTGCTCGACCATACCGGCCCCGTCGCCAAGTCCGAGCGCAACGCCGCGCGCATCTTCAACGCCGACCACTGCTATTTCGTCACCAACGGCACCTCGACCTCGAACAAGATGGTGTGGCACTCGACCGTGGCGCCGGGCGACATCGTGGTGGTGGACCGCAACTGCCACAAGTCGATCCTGCACTCGATCATCATGTGCGGTGCGATTCCCGTGTTCCTGATGCCGACCCGTAACCACCTGGGCATCATCGGCCCGATCCCGCTGGCCGAGTTCTCGATGGAGAGCATCCGCCGCAAGATCGAAGCCAACCCGTTCGCGCGCGAAGCCGTGAACAAGAAGCCGCGCATCCTGACCATCACGCAATCGACCTACGACGGCGTGGTGTACAACGTCGAGACGCTGCGCGAGCTGCTCGACGGCCAGATCGACACGCTGCACTTCGACGAAGCATGGCTGCCGCACGCCACCTTCCACGACTTCTACAAGAACATGCACGCGATCGGCAAGGACCGTCCGCGCGCCAAGGAATCGATGATCTTCTCGACCCAGTCGACCCACAAGCTGCTGGCCGGCCTGTCGCAGGCGTCGCAGGTGCTGGTGCGCGAGTCGGAATCGGTCAAGCTGGACCGCGACGCCTTCAACGAGGCCTACCTGATGCACACGTCCACCTCGCCGCAGTATTCGATCATCGCCTCGTGCGATGTCGCCGCCGCCATGATGGAAGCGCCGGGCGGCACCGCGCTGGTCGAGGAATCGATCCTCGAGGCGCTCGACTTCCGCCGCGCCATGAAGAAGATCGATGCCGAATGGGGCAAGGACTGGTGGTTCAAGGTGTGGGGCCCGCAGGAGTTCGCCGAAGAAGGCATCGGTTCGCGCGAAGACTGGGTGATCAAGGCGGAAGACGACTGGCACGGCTTCGGCGACCTGGCGCCCAACTTCAACATGCTCGACCCGATCAAGGCCACCATCGTCAACCCGGGCCTGTCGCTGGACGGCCAGTTTGCCGATTCCGGCATCCCGGCGTCGATCGTCACCAAGTACCTGGCCGAACACGGCGTGATCGTCGAGAAGTGCGGTCTGTACTCGTTCTTCATCATGTTCACCATCGGCATTACCAAGGGCCGCTGGAACACGCTGCTGACGGCGCTCCAGCAGTTCAAGGACGACTACGACAAGAACCAGCCGATGTGGCGCATCCTGCCCGAGTTTGCGGCGGCCAATCCGACCTACGAATCGATGGGCCTGCGCGACCTGTGCCAGCAGATCCACGATTTCTACAAGGCTTACGACGTGGCGCGCCTGACCACCGAGATGTACCTGTCGGACATGATCCCGGCCATGAAGCCGTCGGACGCCTTTGCCAAGATGGCGCACCGCGAAATCGAGCGCGTGGCGATCGAAGACCTGGAAGGCCGCATCACGTCGATCCTGCTGACGCCTTACCCGCCGGGCATTCCGCTGCTGATCCCGGGCGAGCGCTTCAACAAGACCATCGTCGACTACCTGCGCTTCGCGCGCGACTTCAACGAGCGCTTCCCCGGCTTCGAGACCGACGTGCACGGCCTGGTCAAGCGCGAGGTCGACGGCAAGCGCGGTTACTTCGTCGACTGCGTGAAGCAGTAAGCGCTCCGGCAGGCCGCATGCCGGGCAACTGCCGCACCTGATTGTCCTTCATGACTGGCAGCTTCGGCTGCCAGTTTGCTTTTATTGCAAGCCCAAACGTCTTCATGGTAAATTAATTTCCGCATAGAACTTTCTTTGCAAGCACATTCGCAAACTATTCCGGAGATAATATGCAGCCAGCGCACGACGATGCAATCGAAGTTTATTTGACTCAATACTGCACGCAGCCGGCCAGTCCCCATTACGCCGTGCTGATCGAAGGCGAGTGGGGTGCCGGCAAGACCTGGCGCATCAAGCAGTTCGCCCAGCGTCTTACCGAGCAGCACCAAAAGAAAACGCTGTATGTGTCGTTGTATGGTGTGAGCAGCATCAATGACATCGCCGAGCAGTTCTTCAGGCAACTCAATCCGCTGCTGGGCAGCACGGTGGTACAAACCTCGTGGGGGCTGGCCCGCAGCGCACTCAAAGGCACGTTCAAGATCGCCGATGATGCACTAGAGCTCGAGATGTCAGCACCTGATATCCAGAAGCGCCTGCGGACCCACAACGCCGTGCTCATCTTCGATGATCTCGAGCGCAGCACCATGCCAGTCGACGACGTGCTCGGCATTATCAACCAGCTGGTCGAGCACGATGACCACCGCGTGCTGATTCTGGCCAATCCCGACCAGGTGCCTGAACGCGGCACCACCATTCCCTTTGCCACACTCAAAGAAAAAGTCATCGGCCGCACGCTGCGACTCAGCCCGGACCCGCGCGGTGCGCTGCAGTCCTTTCTGAATGAACTGGGGGAAGTGGCTGGTAGCCAGCAGCTGGCAAAGCATCAAGAGACGGTATTGAGGGTGTTCGAACTCGCCGGCTACAGCAACCTGCGACAGCTGCGTCAGGCCATGCTCGACTTTTCGCGAGTGCGGGGCGCCCTCCAGCAAGCTGTTCCCTACCTTCAACTGCCGGAACCGTACGTCAGGCGGCTCGTCCATGAGGTGCTGGCGCTGAGCATCGAATTCCGCGCCGGCCAGCTGGAACTGGATGACCTCAGCACCCTGTGCGACTCGGCCGCGACTTTACCCTCTGTGGACAGCGAGCGGGCGCGCGGGGCCGGGGCAGCACGCCTGCGGCTGCACGGTCTCGATGACATCACCGCATACGGGCTGCCGCCAGCCCTTTACCGGGAATACTTCCAGTACGGCGAACTGCGACACGAAGCACTGCGCGAGGCCATCAGGCACAGCGCCTGGTTCGTCACAGAAGACGAGCCGGCCTGGCTACAGCTATGGCATTGGCAGCAGCTGTCCAATGCCAGGTTCAATGCCCTGGTCTATAAACTGCAAGAAGCTTACATGGACAGCGCATTCGACTCGCCCGGCGCATTTCTGCATGCCACCGGCTTGCTACTTCAGTTTATCGGTATGCGATTGCTGCAGATGCCGGACGACGCCGTGCAGGATCTGGGAAGCGAAGTGGTCAAGGCCAAGTGGGCAACTTCCGGGACACTGCATACTGCGCTGACTGCGGAAGACCGCGCCGCCATCGACGGCAATGGCGCGTTTGGCCTCGCTTACTGGTCACGTAGCCATCCCATCTTCCGCAAACTGCAATCGGACTTGCGCACGGCTGTGACGGCCACGCAGCAACAGCAATTCAAATACTGGTGGGAACTGTGGATGACCGAGCTGAGAACGGACCCGCAGCGCTGGGCAAGTCGCATCGCCTCCAGCGCGGGTGCGCAGGCACAGTTTGGCGCCATCCCGTTCACCGAGTATTTGCACGCTGACGAGTTTGCCAAACTTCTGGCTGGCAGCGACATGCCCGTGTTGCGCACCGTTCTACGGGCACTGCAGACAAGGTATGCGGGCGTGAGCCATCCTGCATTGGCCCAGGAGGCGGCATTCTGGGGCGCCCTGCTACCCAAGCTCGAGTATTACGCTGGCAATCGTGACGAAACTGAGGGCGTAACACTCGGGGCGGCTTATCTCACGCAACAAATCATACCGTTTATCGCTGCCCTGCCACCACGCCTGGAAAAACTGCGCAAGCAGCGCTGAACCAACCTCGGGCATATGGCTCCGTGCGCACAAAGTGGGGCACGGATTCATGCTAAATTGGCACAACCTTTACAACTATGAAAGAACTGCAATGCGTTTAATCATCGCCTTGATACTTCCGTGGCTGACATTCTTCACCATCGGCCGCCCCATGGCCGGCATCATCTGCCTGATTCTGCAAATCACCTTGATCGGCTGGCTGCCTGCCGCCATCTGGGCCGTGTATGCGCTGAGCCAGTACAAGACGGACCAGAAGATCCGTGACGCCATGGGCCGCTGAGCCCATTCTCCCTAGCGGGCCCTACCCCGCCACGCCCACGGTCAGCGTCGCCACATAGCCTTCGGTGACGTTGCCCGTGATGCTGGCCACCTGCAGCGTGGCGCCGTCGCTGAAGACGTTGTCGGTCGCCAGGCTGATTTGCGCCATGTTGCGCACGCTGGCGCTGTAGCCGGCGCTCGCATACACCGCATTGCTGGCTGCATCGGGAAACGCGAACTGCGAGGTCTTGATGCGGTTCGCGGCGCTGGTTGCACCGGCCAGCGTGCGGTACACCTCGAAGTGCACGTGCGGCACGCGCCCTGCGTAACAGCCCGGATAGATCGACGTGAACGCCACGTTGCCGCTGCTGTCGCTGACCTGCACGCCGCGCAGATAATTCTGCCCGGTGACGCCGCTCGAATACAGCGAGTAGTTGCCGTCACGGTCGCAGTGCCACAGATAGACGGCGACACCGTCGAGCGCTGCGCAGCTGCCGTTGACGTTCACCAGTTGCAGCTTGATGGTCAGCGGCACCCCTGCGGCGGTGCCGGTGGCGCCATTGAAACTGCTGCGGATATCGCTGCGCACTACGCCCGATTGGGTGAGCACGTTGACCACGCCGCTGGCATTGCTGTTGCTGCCATCGGCCGGGTAAGGTCCACCGGTTTCTGCAAAGTAACGCATTGTAAAAGCGGGTAAAACGCTGCTGGGACGCTGGCACCGCTGCTATCATGGACGGCATTCCTACAATGAATCGCTGCACATGAAGAGCAAAGTACTGCTGATAGACGACGACATCGAACTGGTAGGCATGTTCAAGGAATATCTGGAACAGGAAGGCTTCGAGGTCAAGGCCGTGCACGACGGCGAAGCCGGCACCATCGAGGCCAGCACCGGCGCCTATGCGATCGCCATCCTCGATGTGATGATGCCGCGCATGAACGGCCTGGAAACGCTGCGCCGCATCCGCACCGGCAGCCAGTTGCCGGTGCTGATGCTCACCGGGCGCGGCGACGACACCGACCGCATCGTCGGCCTGGAACTGGGCGCCGACGATTACGTCGCCAAGCCCTGCACCCCGCGCGAACTGACTGCCCGCATCCGCGCCATCCTGCGCCGCGCCCACAGCGTGCCGGCCGACAGCGGCAATGCATCGGCCATCGTGGTCGGTCAGCTCACCATGTGGCCCGAACAGCGGCGCGCCACCTGGGCTGGCGGCAAGCTGGAACTGACCAGCACCGAATTCAACCTGCTCGAAGTGCTGGCCCGGAACGCCGGCCGTCCGGTCAGCAAGAACACCTTGTCGGAGCAGGGCCTGGGCCGGCCGCTGGCCCGCTTCGACCGCAACATCGATGTTCACCTCTCGAGCCTGCGGCACAAGCTCGGCACCATCGCCGATGGCCGCTCCTGCCTGCAAACCGTGTACCGCCTCGGTTACCAGCTGATCAAGGAGTAGGCCGTGGGGCGTTTGTTCTGGAAGTTTTTTGTCTGCATCCTGCTGGCGCAGCTGGCGGCCACGGTCGGCATCGGCGGCGCCATCTGGCTCAAGAACCGCCGCCAGCAAACCGTGCAATCGGACATCGACACCAGCCCGCCGGCCGAAATGGCGATCGGTGCGGCCGCCGCCACGCTCGAATTCGGCGGCGCCAACGCCCTCAAGCGCATGCTGGAAAACATGGACCGGCGCCGCGTGTACGCCGTCAACGACGCCGGCCGCGAGCTGCTCGGCCGTATTGTCAGCGAATCGATGTTGCGCGAATCGCGCAACCTGCTGCGCGACGAAGACCGCCAGCGCGTGGTGCGCCACGTCTACGACCCGCAGGGCAACCGCTATCTGCTGTTCCTGCCCGCGTCCGAACGGCTGCGCGGCTACGACAAGGACCGTTCGCTGCTGGGCATTAACGACCGCGAGATGCGCATGTTCATGAGCCGGGAAGGCATGCCGGGCGCCCAGCCGCCGCCCTCGCCGCCACCGCCATCCGGCTGGAACCAGCCATCCGCAGCGCAGGGGCAAGCGACGCCGCAGCAGGGTGGCCCGGGGCGACCGAACGAATTCCGTGGACCGATGGGACCGCGCTTCCAGCCGATCACGCCGTGGGTGCCGCTGGTGGCAGCGGTGCTGGCCAGCCTGCTGTTCTCGTTCCTGCTGGCCTGGTATTTCTCACGGCCGATCCGGGCCTTGCGGCAAGCCTTCGACGCGGCGGCCGGCGGCGATTTGTCGCCGCGCTTCGCCAACGCCGCCGGCATGCGCGGCACCGAACTCAACGACCTGGGCCGCGACTTCGACCGCATGACTGCGCGCCTGCGCAGCCTGATCGACGGCCAGACCCGCCTGCTGCACGATGTCTCGCACGAATTGCGCTCGCCGCTGGCGCGGCTGCAGGCGGCCATCGGCCTGGCCCACCAGCAGCCCGACAAGATGGCCGCCTCGATGGAACGGGTCGAGCGCGAAAGCGTGCGGATGGACAAGCTGGTCGGCGAGCTGCTGACGCTGGCCCGGCTCGAAGCGGGCGCCATCAAGGCCAGCCAGGAAGACATCAGCATGGCCGACCTGCTCGACCAGATCGCCGACGATGCGCGCTTCGAGGCGACCAGCCAGCAACGCAGCGTCGCCCAGGAGGGCGAGGCCGATGTGATCGTGGTCGGCCAGACCGATCTGCTGGGGCGCGCGATCGAAAACGTCGTACGCAACGCCATCAAGCACAGTCCAGCCGGCGGCGAAGTGCTGCTGCAGGCGCAGGCGCTGCCGGACCAGGGCAAGCTGGCGATCCGCGTGCTGGACCGCGGTCCCGGCGTGGCGGCGGACGAACTCGACACCATCTTTCAACCATTTTCCCGCGCCAGCAGTGCCAGTACCGAAGGCCACGGTCTCGGCCTGGCCATCGCCCAGCACGTGATCGAAGCCCATGGCGGCGCCATCCGCGCCAGCAACCGCGAAGGCGGCGGGCTGAGCGTGGAAATCATCTTGCCGGTCAAGCGGCACTGAACCATGACACCATTGTTTGCACCACGGCTGCGCCACGGCGTACTGGAATTCCCGGTCCACCACATGCGCGGCGGCACCTCGACCGGCCTGGTCCTGTGGGACCGCTGGGCGCCGCAGGACCTGGCGCTGCGCGAGGAACTGCTGCGCCACCTGATGGGCGTGCCGCTGGGCGGACACAATGACCGCAACCGGCAGATCACCGGTCTCGGACGGGGCACGCCCACCAGCAACAAGGTGTTTTTTGCCGACATCGAGCGCAGCAGCGATGGCGATGTCCTGGTCAGCACCCTGGCGCAACTGGCCCACAATCACGATGCCATCGACTGGAGCGTCAACTGCGGCAATATGTCGGCCGCGCTGCAGTTGTGGGCGCTCGACAGCGCGATGGTGAGCAGTGCGGGCGATCTGCAGATCCGCAACACCAATACCGGCGTCACCACCGTCTCGCGCATGCACGCCGAGGCCGACGGCAGGTATCTGGCTGCCGCGATTCCCGGCGTCGATGGCGCCTACCCTGCCGTCGACCTGTTCATGCAGTCGCCGGTCGGCGCCAAGACCGGCCGCCTGCTGCCCACCGGCAGCGTGTGCGATGTGATCGACGGTTACACGGTATCGTGCGTCGATGTGGCCGTGCCGATGGTGATCTGCGATGCGGCCGAACTGGGCAAGTCGGCCCAGGCACCGATCGCCGAACTCGACGCCGATCCGGTCTTCAAGCAAACGCTGCGCAGCCTGTGGGTGGCGGCAGGCTTGCGCATGGGCCTGCGGCGGCGCGACGGCAGCCTGATGACGGGCGACGACCTGGCGCGCAGCGAGACCATTCCCAAGATCTGCATCGTCGGCCAGCCCGAGGCGGGCGGCAATATCGCGGTCCGTTATTTCACCCCGCAAGCGGGCCATGCGTCGATGGCGGTGTCCGGTGGCTGCTGCCTGGCGGCGGCCACGCTGATTCCCGGTTCGGTCGCGCAGCAGGCGGCGCGCGGCTTGCCGCCGATCGGCAGCGACTTTGCCGACGTCGCGGTGGGTATCGAAAATCCGGCCGGCATCCTCGACGCCACCGTGGTGGCGCGCATGGCGGGCGGCCTGCCCGAGATTGGCAGTGCAGCCTACCGCCGCAGCGCCCAGGTCCTGCTGCGCGGCCACGTGCCGCTGTACCGGGCCTCGGCCGCGCTGGTGGCGGCCGTGCTGGCACGCGCCGGTCAAGCGGTGGTGTCGATCACGGAACCGACGGTGTCGTAGCGCGAGCTTTTGCCGGTGTTGCCGGTGTTGCCGGCGCTGGCAGCGCTGGCGTCGGTGCCGGCTGCAGCCCCGGTCGTCTGCGCAGCAGCCTGCTGTTGCTGCGCCTTTTGCGCCGCCTGCGCTTGCAGCTGCGCGATCTGCTGTTCGATCGCATCGACCTGGGTCTGCAGCAGCTTGGCCTTGGACTGTCCCGTTTCCGAGGTATCCTTGTTCGCTTGCGCCAGATCCTTCTGCAACGATTGCAGCTGCTTTTGCAGGCTGGCGATGGTGCTGCTGTCCGACGAGGTGCTGCTTCCCGCAGCCGTGGCCGTGGCCGATCCCACTGCTGATACCATTGTTGACTCCCCTGAGATGATCGATACAGGAGTTAACGGCAACGCCGGCGCGGGCCGGAGCCCGCGCCATGTAAAGCGGTGTAAAGCGGCGTTAAGACGACAACGGTCTTACGCGCGTGGCAGCGTGACGCCGTGCTGTCCCTGGTATTTGCCGTTGCGGTCCTTGTAGGAGACATCGCATTCCTCGTCGCTTTCGAAGAACAGCACCTGGGCGCAGCCCTCGCCCGCATAGATCTTGGCCGGCAGCGGCGTGGTATTGGAAAACTCCAGCGTCACATAACCTTCCCATTCCGGTTCGAACGGGGTGACGTTGACGATGATGCCGCAGCGCGCATAGGTCGATTTGCCGAGGCAGACCGTCAGCACGCTGCGCGGAATGCGGAAGTACTCGACGGTGCGGGCCAGCGCGAACGAGTTGGGCGGAATGATGCAGACATCGCTCTTGATATCGACGAACGAATTCGAATCGAAATTCTTCGGATCGACGATGGTGCTGTTGATGTTGGTGAACACCTTGAATTCATCGGCGCAGCGGATGTCATAGCCATACGACGACGTGCCATAGGAGATGACCTTGCGCCCCTCTTCCATGCGGACCTGGTCCGGGAAAAACGGCTCGATCATGCCGTGCTGTTCCGCCATGCGGCGTATCCATTTATCGCTTTTAATCGTCATCGCAAAGTCATCCTGAATGCTGGAAAGGCGCAGCTGCGCCAAATGGACGAGATTTTACGCGAAAGCACCCGGTTTCAACACCTTTTCTAGCGCCGCGACCATCTCGACGATGGCGTCTGCCGCCAGCGCCGGCGACTCCATCGGAAACAGGTGGCCGCCCTCGACGATGCGGAACTGCGCGCCGACCAGCGCCCGGGTGTGCTGGTGGCCGGACTGCCTGGTTTCCCAGGAATCGGCGCCACCGATAAAGCCGATGGGCACAGGCGTCCCCCGGCGCAGCAGGCGGCCCAGGTGGTGCGGCAAGGTGGCATAGACGCGGGTCTCGACCTCGCGCGTGTAACGCAGCTGCACGCCGTCCGGGTGCGGTGTCAGGCCGCAGGCGATGTAATCGTCCAGCACGCCCGGCGCCCAGCGCGCGAACAGGTCCTTGCCGGCAAAATGCTGGTGCGCCGCTTGCGCGTCGGGCCACACGAAGCGGCGCCGCTTGGAGAACTTGGCCGGCGGCAGGTCGTACTCCTTCCCGACCAGCTTGATCAGGCGCCACACCAGCGCGCGCCATCCCGCCACCACCGGCGCATCGAGCATCACCACGCTCCGCACCAGTTCGGGCCGCTTATACGCCACCAGCAAACTGAGCATGCCACCGAGCGAATGGCCGACCAGGATCACCGGTTCCGTGTAGCGCGCCACCAGTTCGGCGATATATTCGTCCACCAGGTGCGGCCAGCAGTCGGACACCGGGTAATGCGGGTTGTGCGCATGCATGTCCAGCGCCCCGATGTCGAATTGCAGCGCCAGGCGTTCCAGCAGTTGGCGGTACACGCCGGCCGGGTAACTGTTGGCGTGGGCGAAATGGAGCTTGGGCTTGCTCACGGGCGATCTCCGTCGATGGTCATGATGTCAGCGGCCCATTGTAGCGGCATGTGATGATCCTGCGTGGTGGAAAGGTTCTAGTTTGACGATGCCGACGCGATGTCGTACCAGTAGCGGGGACTGGTCTGGCGGTAGGCATCGATCTGCACCGTCTGGCCGAAATGCAAGGTCAGCGCGCCGCTGCGGTCGGTGCGCAGCCGTTCGATCCCCAGCGCGCCGTAGCGCTCGTACACCTGCTGCTGCGGATGCCGGTAGCGGTTGCGGTGGCCGACCTGGAAGATGGCCGTGTGCGGGGCTACCGCCTGCAGGAAGGCGGGGGTCGAACTGGTGCCGCTGCCGTGGTGGGGCGCCAGCAGTATATCGGCGCGCAAGCCGGCGTCCATGCGCGCTACCAGCTGGGCTTCCTGCGCCGCTTCGATATCGCCGGCCAGCAGCAGCGACCTGGCGCCGGCCGTGACGCGCAGCACGCAGCTGCGCCCGTTGGACTTGAGGCCGGCGTCCGCGTGCTGCGCGGCCAGCGGGTGCAATATCTCGAACCTGACGCCGTCCCAGGTCCAGCCCTGGCCGGCCGCGCAGCGCAGGTGCCGGCGCGCCACACCGGCGACCGGGTGGCTGTCGCCCAGCGATGACAGCACCCAGCCCACGCCGATATTGTCCAGCACCGCCAGCGCGCCGCCGGCATGGTCGGCATCGCTGTGACTGACGACCATGCCATCGAGCTTGCCGATACCGCGCGTGCGCAGATACGGCACGATGACGCGGGCGCCGGCATTGCTGTCCGGGCCGTAGGCAGGCCCGGTGTCGTACAGCAGGCGGCGGCTGCTGGTCTCCACCAGCAGGGCCATGCCCTGCCCGACGTCGAACGCCGTGACCGTCATCCGCCCCGGATCCGGATGGTCGGGTTCTGCAGCCAGCAGCGGAATCCACGTAGCCAGTCCCAGCCAGCGCACCGGCCAGCCGCGCGGCGCCAGCAGCCACAAGGTGCCGAACATGGCCAGGCAGAACAGCCACAGCGGCGGGGCCGGCGCGGTCAGCACCGCGTGATCGATTCCGCTCAGCCAGGTCAGGCAGGCGGCCAGCCAGGCGATCAGGCCGTGGGCCAGCACCAGCAGCGGCGCACCGAACATGGCGGGCAACACGCTGCCGACCAGTGCCAGCGGCGTAATCACCAGGCTGATCAACGGAATCGCCACCGCGTTGGCGACCGGGCTGATGACGGACACCTGGGAGAACAGCAGCATCGTCAACGGCAGCAGTCCCAGCGTGACGGCGTATTGGGTATAAGCGCCCAGCCGCACTGCCTGCCACCATGGCTGCAGCCATGCCCGAAGCTGCCCGGCAGCACGCTGCAGGGGCCCCGCATGGGTAAGGTCTGGCGCTGTCGCTGTCGCTGTCGCACCCATGGCGTCGATAACTGGCGCACTGCCACGGGTCTCGCCCTGAACTTGCGGCAAACCTTGCATGGCGGGAGCACCTGGCATGCCGGCAGCAGTTTCATCCTGCACCTTCGGCGCCGCTTTCGGTGCCGTAGCGCCGGGCGCGCCCACAGAGGCTTCATCCTGCACTCCCGGCGCTGCTTTCGGTGCGGTAGCGCCGGGCGCGCCGGTAGCGGCCTGCCCGCGCAATCGCTGCGCCATGTGCAGTGCGGCGGCAGTCACAGTGCTGCACGGGCCAGCACTGCGGACTTTGGTTGGCATTGATTGCCCAGGTGGCAGGCGTGCAGGCCGAACGGCGATGCGCCCCGCCGTCGCATACACGATCACGGCCACCGCCCCGAACGACAGCCAGAATCCCGGCCACAGCACGGCCCAGGGATCGATCACCACCACCACGCCGAGCGCAGTACACAGGACGTGCGAGAAATCGGACAGCCGGTTGCACCACAGCGCCACCGCCACCACGGTCAGCATGTACAGCGTGCGTTGCGCCGGCACGCCGAAGCCGGCCAGCAGCACGTACAGCAGCGCGCTGACGGCGCCGACCAGCGCCGCCACCTTTTGCGCCGGCAGCAGCAGCGGCAGCTGCGCGCCGGTGAAAAACGAGTGCCGCCACAGCGTGAACGCCGCCAGCGCGAACAGCCCTGCCACCATGGTGATATGCAGGCCGCTGATGCTGACCAGGTGGCCAATGCCGGTGCGGTTGAACACCTGCCAGTCCGCCTGACCGATGCCGCGCTGGTCGCCGACCACCAGCGCGACGATCACGCCTGCATAGGGCTTGCCGTCGAGCGCCCTCTCGATCCGCGCCCGCAGCGCCGCCCGGCTGCGCTCGACCAGGTTGCCGGCGCTGACCACGAACGCATCGCGCCGGCGGTTGTCGTGGTCGGGGCGTACGTAGCCGGTGGCGCGTATCCCCTGCTCCAGCAGCCACACCTCGTAGTCAAAACCATGTGGATTGGCATTGCCGTGCGGACGTTGCAGGCGCACGGTCAGGCGCCAGCGTTCGCCGGGCTGCACATTGCCCACTGTGGACGATGCCGCGGAGCCTCCTGTTGCAGCGGGCCGGTCGCGAAAATCGCTGTACCACGAGAGCGCGATGCGCGGCGGCACCGGCACAGATGCCGATGCAGATGCCGAGCCGATGCCGGCGCCGGTGCGGTCCTCCACCCGCTCCACGGCAAAATTGAACCGCACTCCCTGCGGGAAACGATGCGGCAGATTGTCGATGGTGCCGACGACGATGAGATCGCGTCCCTCGTCGGCCTGCGCCAGCGACGGCGCCAGCGCGCGCTGGGCCAGCCAGGCGGCCCACAGGAAGCCGGCAACGAACCCCGCCAGGACGGCTGCCAGCTTGCCGGAAAATTCGGCCCAGCGGGACCAGCTCGCTGCCAGCTTGTCCGGAAGTCTGGCCCAGCAAGACCTGCCCGCTGCCAGCTTGTCCGGGATTTCGGCCCAGCGAGACCTGCCCGCTGCCAGCCTGTCCGGGATTTCGGCCCGGCGGGACCTGCCGGCTGCCAGCCTGTCCGGGATTTCGGCCCGGCGGGACCTGCCGGCTGTTAGCCTGCCCAGGAATCCGGCCCAGCGGAACCAGCCGGCCCAGCCGCTCCTGCCCCGCGCTGGCAGTGGTTGCAACAGCCGCACGCATAACGGCAGCAAGCTCGCCAGCGCGGGGCCTGCAACGAGGAGCGCAAGCAGACCGACCACCCCGGCAAGCAGGCAGGCAACGGTGGGCAAGGTAGCCTGCTGCTGGAGCAAGCCCGCACCAGCGACAAACCCGACGATCGCCGCTCTCATCGTACTTTCCTCGCGCAATCGAAGTTGGCGATCTGGCGCCTGCCATCAGGGCTTGCCATGATCGGCCCACCCGCAGAACGCACTGGTGGTGCGCCGTTGCGGTGGTCACAGGATGCAGACGTGCAGCCGTGCGGCCGAACCGCGCCGCCTCGCCGTAGCCATCATCGAACCACCATTATGCGTGCGGCCTGCCGCGATCACTGTGGCGCTGCTGTCAACGCTGGGCGCGGCGTGCTACGGCTTGATGCCGCTCAATCGGCTTTCAACTTCATCCTAGGCAAGATCGCTGTCGCAGCAGCCGTGCTGGCTTGCGCCACCTGGTCCACCGCAATGCCGCGCAACTGCGCCAGGACCTCGCCGATGCGCGCTATCTGGTCCGGGCTGTTCCTGCCCGGGTGTACCCACGCCGGCGAGATGTCGGGCGCATCGGTTTCCAGTACGATGGCGTCCAGCGGCAGCTCGGTGGCCAGGCGCCGGATCTGCAGCGCGCGGGTAAATGTCATGGCGCCGCCGAAACCGAGCTTGAAGCCGGCGTCGATATAGCCTTGCGCCTGTTGAAAGCTGCCGTTGAAGGCATGGGCGATGCCGCCGTTCGGCGTGATCTGGCGGATATGCTTGAGCACCACGTCCTGCGACTTGCGCACGTGGGTCAGGATCGGCAGGCCGAAGTCGCGCGCGATGCGCAGCTGTTCGCGGAAGAAGTGGACCTGCTTGTCGCGCATGGCCGGTTCGCACAGCATCGGAATGAAGAAATCGAGGCCGACCTCGCCGATGGCGACGAAGCGCGGATCGTCCATGGCGGCGGCCACCTGGTCGCGCATCGCGCGCAGGTCGTCCTCGTGCGCGTGCGGCACGAAGATCGGGTGGATGCCCAGTGCGTAACAGCCGTTGGGTATGCTGCCGGCCAGCCGGGCGACGCCGGCAAACGTGGCCACTTCCACGGCCGGAATCACGATCATGTCCACGCCCTGCGCCTTGGCCAGCGCGGCTTGCGCCACCGACTCGTCGCCGAATTCGCCGGCGTCCAGGTGGCAATGGGTATCGATCCACATGGGGGCTCCCGGTTCTGCGCTGGCTAGTCCTGCCAGGGCTTCAGGCCGTCTTCGGTCAGGCGCAGCACGCGGTCGCAGCGGCGCGCCAGCGCCACGTCGTGGGTGACGATGATGAAGGCGGTGCCCAGCGTTTGCGCCAGTTCCAGCATCAGGTCGAAGATCTGCTGGGCGGTGGCCTGGTCGAGATTGCCGGTCGGTTCGTCGGCCAGCACGCAGGCCGGCTGCGTGACCAGCGCGCGGGCCAGCGCCGTGCGCTGACGTTCGCCGCCCGACAGTTCGCCCGGCACATGGCTCACGCGCTTGGCCAGGTTGACGCGCGCGAGCATCTGCTGCGCCACGCTGCCCGCTTCGGCGCGCTTGACGCGGCGGATCAGCAGCGGCATCGCCACGTTGTCGAGCGCGGAGAATTCCGGCAGCAGGTGGTGGAACTGGTAGACGAAACCGAGCGACTTGTTGCGCAGGTCGCCGCGCGCGGTCTCGCTGAGGGTGGCGAAGTCCTGGCCCTGCAGGGTCACGGTGCCGGTAGTTGGGGTATCGAGACCGCCCAGCAGGTGCAGCAGCGTCGATTTGCCGGAACCCGAAGCGCCGACGATGGCTACCCGCTCGCCGCGCCGCACGTCGATGTCGATCCCGGCCAGCACCTGCACCGAGTAACTGCCCTGGGTGAAGGTCTTGCCGAGATTACGGCAGGAGAGCACCAGCGGTTGATCGGCATGATTCATGTTATTCATAGCGCAGCGCCTCCGCAGGTTTGACACGCGCGGCCCAGCGGCTCGGATAGAGCGTGGCCAGGAAGGCCAGCACCACGGCCAGCCCGCCGATCTTGAATACATCCGGCCAGCGCATGTCCGATGGCACGGTACTGTTACTGTAGATATCCTTGGACAAGAACTGCACTCCCAATAAATGTTCAATGAATGGCACGATGACGTCGATGTTGAGCGCCACCAGCACGCCGCCGGCCACGCCCAGCAGCGCGCCGAGGATGCCCACCAGCGCGCCCTGGATCACGAAGATTTTCGTGATCGATGCCGGCGACGCACCGAGCGTGCGCAGGATGGCGATGTCGGCCTGCTTGTCGGTCACCGTCATCACCAGCGTCGACACCAGGTTGAAGGCGGCCACCGCGATGATCAGCGCCAGGATGATCGACATCATGCGCTTTTCGATCTGCACCGCGGCAAACCAGGTGGCGTTCAGCTGCGACCAGTCGCGCACCGTGAGGTCGCCCGTCATGCTGCGCTTGAGTTCCTGCGCCACCTGCGGCGCGCGGTGCATGTCCACCAGCCGCAGGCGCAGCCCGGACGGGGCGTCGAGCCGCAGCATCTTCTCGGCGTCGGTCAGGTGCACAAAGGCCAGCGACGCGTCGAACTCGCTGTGCCCGGCCTCGAAGATGCCGACCACCGTGAACGAGCGCATGCGCGGCAGCACGCCGGCCGGCGTGGCCTGGCCCTGCGCCAACGCCAGCGTGACCTTGTCGCCGAGCTGGGCGTGCAGCGAGCGCGCCAGTTCCACCCCGAGCACGATATTGTAGGCGCCCGGCTGCAACTGGGCGAAGCTGCCGCGCCGGGTCTGGGCGGCCACCTCGGAGACGGCCGGTTCCAGCTCGGGCAGCACGCCGCGCACGATGGCGGGCCGCAGCAGGTCTTCGCGCACCAACATGCCCTGCATCTCGGCGAACGGTGCGGCGCCGGTCACTTCCGGGTTCTTGCGGGCCGCAGCGATCTGCTCGCGCCAGTTCGGCATCGAGCCATTGTTATCGAAGATCTCGACATGGGCCAGCACCGACAGCATGCGGCCGGTGACCTCTTTCTGGAAGCCGTTCATCACCGACAGCACGATGATCAGCGCCGCCACGCCGAGGCCGATGCCGGCCATCGAGATCAGCGAGATGAACGAGATAAAGCTATTGCGGCCGCTGCGCTTGCCGGCCCGCGTGTAGCGCAGGCCGACCAGCCACTCATATGGCAGATTTTTCATGATGCTCATGCGTTGACTCGTCGATTATTCATAGCGCAGCGCCTGCGCCGGTTTCACGCGCGCCGCGCGCCAGCTCGGGTACAGCGCGGCCACGAAGGCCAGCAGCACCGACACGGCGCCGATGCTCACCACATCGCCCCAGCGCAGGTCCGACGGCAAGGCGCTGATGAAGTAGATTTCCTTGGACAGGAATTTCATGCCCAGCAGCTGCTCGATGGCCGGCACGATCACGTCGACATTGAGTGCCAGCAGCGCCCCCAGCGCGACGCCGATGGCGGTGCCGGCAACGCCGACCAGCGCACCCTGGATCATGAAGATCTTCATGATGGAAAACGGCGAGGCGCCCAGCGTGCGCAGGATGGCGATGTCGGCCTGCTTGTCGGTCACGGTCATCACCAGCGTGGAGACCAGGTTGAACGCGGCCACCGCGACGATCATGGTCAGGATGATGAACATCATGTGCTTCTGGCTCTGCACGGCCGCAAACCAGGTGGAGTTGAGCATGGTCCAGTCGCGCACGTACAGCTGGCCGGGCAAGGACAGCTTGAGCGCGCGCGCCACCTGCGGCGCCTGCTGCATGTCGGCCACGCGCAGGCGCAACCCGGCCGGCGCATCGATCTTGAGGACGCGCTCGGCGTCGGCCAGGTGGACGAAGGCCAGGGTGGAATCGAACTGGTTATGGCCGGCCTCGAAAATGCCGACCACGTGGAAGGTATGCATGCGCGGCATCACGCCGGCGCTGGTGGGCTGGCCGTCGGACAGCGCCAGCGTCACCTTCTGGCCCGGCTTGACGTCGAGCAGGCGCGCCAGCTCGATGCCGAGCACGATGTTGTCGCTGCCCGGCTGCAGCGCGCTGAAACTGCCCTCGCGCATCTGCTGGAGGACGTCGGACACCTGCGCCTCCATCTCGGGCAACACGCCGCGCACGATGGCCGGTTTCAGCACATCGCCGCGCACCAGCATGCCCTGGGCTTCGGCAAACGGCGCCACGCCGGTCACTTCGGGGTTCTTGCGGGCTGCCAGCGCCTGCTCGCGCCAGTCCGGCATCTGGCCGCGCAGGTCGAACAGTTCGACGTGGGCCAGCACCGACAACATGCGGTTGGTGACCTCTTTTTCGAAGCCGTTCATGACCGACAGCACGACGATCAGGGCAGCGACGCCGAGCGCGATGCCGGCCATCGAGATCAGGGCGATAAACGAGATAAAACGGTTGCGGCCGCCGCGCTTGCCGGCCCGCGTATAACGCAGACCGACCAGCCATTCATACGGCAAACTGCTGACGACACGGATAAAACTCATAAAAAACGGTCACGCGTGGTGGGTTGAGGCCGCAGTGTGCCACAACTTGGCGATTTCGCCGACCGCTTAGCGTACGTCAGGCGAATTTTTCCTGGCCCAGGCCCGCATGCTTGCGGCGACGACGGCCCATCACGCCCAGCAAACCCAGGCCCATCCCCATCATGACCCAAGTGCCGACTTCCGGTACCGGCGACACGCCCAGCATCTCCTGCGACACCTGCTGGCCGTCCATGCCGGTGTAGCTGGTGTAGGTGTACAGGTTTTTCAGCTGGTAGCCGGCCAGGTTGTCGATCAGCTGCTGGGCCGCTTCCACGTTGGCGTCGTTGCCACGGGTGTAGTACTGCAGGCCGGTGGTGTCGAACAGCTTGCCGTCGTCGTTGTGCAGTTCCCACAGCGCCAGCTGGAACGCCACCTGGGCGTCGCTGCTGGTACCCTTGCCGACGCTCTTGACGGTGTTGGCATACGCCGTTTCATACAGCGCCTTGACCTTGTCGCTGACGACCACGTTCTGGTGCGCCGTGTACACGGCGTTTTGCAGCGCGTCGATGGCCGGTGCGAAGCAGTACACGTAGAACTGGTTGGCATAGCTGTCGTTGCTGGTCATCTGGGTCAGCGCCACGCCCTGGGCGTGGAAGCTGCCGAGCGGCGGCTCCTTGAAGAACTTGGCGCCGGCATCGACCACCAGGCCGCCATCGACGGCATTCTGGTTGTAGGTCACGACGCCTGCTGGGGCAGGCGCTGCCTGGCTGGCGCCCGGGAAGGCGATGGCGATGGCGGCGGCGATGGCGGACGATTTCAGGACGTTTTGCAGGGTGATGGTCATTGTTGTTCTCTTGTGGTGAAGTGGATAGTCGGGTAATGGCAAGTTCAAATCGTGGTAGGGGTCGGTCACGCCGCGAACAGCGGGCAATGCGGCGCGCTCTGGCCCACCAGCTGCACCTGGCCCGCGTCGGCAAGCAGCTGGTCGATGCTCGGCGCCGTCACGCCGGCGGCGGCAGCGTCGCTGGCGGCGACGTTGAAGTACACGTCGGTCATGGCCGCGCTGTGACCATTGGCCAGGGTCACGGTGCTGCTTTCCATGTGCAGGTTGTTGTTGGCGTCGAGGAAAGCCAGGTCGGTGTGGGCCAGTTTCAGGCTGACCACGCCGGCCTGGGCCAGCGACACCAGTTCGCCGGCGTCGGTCTTGCCGTTGCTGTTGGCGTCCTGCCAGATCAGCAGGCTGGCAAAATCGGCATCCAGGCTATCGACCACGCCGTCGCCGTTGCTGTCATAGCTGGCCAGCTTGGCGAAACCGTCGCCCTTGCCCATGCCGCCGAACAGTTCGCCGATATCGTCGATCTGGCCGTTGTGGTTGCTGTCGATGGCCAGGAAGCCGTCGCCCTTGGACAGCCAGCCGGTCTGGATCGCCTTGCCGGTGCCAAGCAGATCGAAGGAACCGGTCATGTCCTGGCGGGCGATGGTGTGGATGCCATCGCCGTTGAGGTCGATCGCGATCGGCGTGATCGCGGCATCCCAGCTCATGTCGTTCTTGCCGGACGTGAGCGTGATGGTGTCGGTCTTGGTGACGTTGTTGAACATCTTGCCGTCGCCGGCCACGTCGGAATCGATGGTGTCGTCGGTGCCGGTGTTCTTGACGCCCCATTTCCAGTCGCTGAGATTGACGCCCTTGAACTGGACGTCGGTCTTGTCGAACTGCACGTAATACTTGCCCGGGGTCAGGTTGACAAACTTGTAGTTGCCATTGGCATCGGTCTTGACCGACGCGCCCAGCTGCTTCTTGGTGGCAGCGTCGTACAGCGACACGGTGATGCCGCCGATACCTTCCTCACCGGCATCCTGCACGCCGTTGTGGTTGCTGTCGCGCCAGACCTTGTCGCCGATGCTGGCCTTGCGGTAAATCCCGGCGTCCTCGGTGGTGATGTTCTGACCGGTGCCCAGCACGATGGTGCCGGTGCGGCCGGTATTGCCGTTCACGTTCGTGATGTCGGAATCGGTGGCGTCGCTGCCCATGCCGGACTTGGTGAAGTACCAGCCGGCGCCGTTGGTCACTTCGACCTTGTAGTTGCCGGCAGTGAGGCCGCCAAACAGGTACTGGCCGCCGTCGTGGGTCACCGTGGTGGCCTTCAGTACGTTGTTGGCATCGTACAGCTTGACGGTCACGCCATCGACGCCTTTTTCGCCGGCATCCTGCACGCCGTTGTAGTTGCTGTCTTCCCAGACGCGGTCGCCGATGCTGGACGCCTTGATCAGGCCGGCGTCATGGGTCCGGTCGATCACGCCGGACGCAAGCGAGAACTGCGCCACCAGGCCATTGGCATCGGCATCGGAATCGAAGCTGTCGTAGTAGCCCTGGTTCTGTTTGGTGAACAGGTAGCCGTCCGGTGCGTCGAACTTGACCGAGTATTTGCCGGGGCCGACGTCATTGAACAGGTACTGGCCATAGGCGTCGGTGACCTGGGTGGCCACCGCCTTGCCCGCTTCGTCGAGCAGCGTCACCTTGACGCCGCCCATGCCGCTCTCGTAGCTTTGCTGGATGCCGTCGCCGTTGGCGTCGTGCCACACGCGGTCGCCGATGGCGCCGGTCTGGAACACGCCGGCGTCCATATTGGTGACGTTCTGGCCGGCGGCCACCGTGACGGTGCCGAGGTTGCCGCTGGCATTGGCGTTGCTGTCGAGCGCATCATTGCTGCCGGCGAACTGCTTGGTGACGACGTAGCCGTTCGGCAGTTTCATGGCCACGCTGTAGGTGCCCGCCTCGACCGCGAATTTGTAGTTGCCGTTGTAATCGGTGGTGGTGGTCTTGACGACCTTGCCGCTGCTGTCGCGCAGCTCCATGGTCACGCCGGACTTGCCGCTCTCGCCGCTGTCCTGGATGCCGTTACCGTTTTTGTCGAACCAGACGCGGTCGCCGATGGTGGCGGCTGCCACCACGCCGGCGTCGATGCTCTTGTTCACCTCGCCCGACGCCAGTGTGAAGCTTTGCGTCAGGCCGCCCGCGTCGGCGTCGGAATCGACAGCCGCGTTGCTGCCGGCATGGGCGCCGGTAAAGCTCATCCCTTCCGGCAGCGTGCTCTTGTCGAACTGCACGCTGTAGGTGCCGGGCTTGAGGTTGCCGAACTGGTAGTTGCCATTGGCGTCAGTCAGGACCGAGGCGCCCACCTGCTTGCCGCTGGCGTCGAGCAGCGTCACCTTGACATTGCCGATGCCCGCTTCGCCGCTGTCCTGGATGCCGTTGCCGTTCTTGTCGAACCACACGCGGTCGCCGACGCTGGCGGTCTTGTACAGGCCGGCATCGACGGTGTTGTTGGTCTCGCCGTTGGCCAGCGTGATCTTGCCGCTCTGGCCGGTGCTGCCGACGTTGCTGTCGAGGCTGGTGTCACTGCCGGCATTGGCGGCGGTGAAGACATACCCCTTGGGCGCGGTGACGGCCACCGTGTAGGTGCCGGCGTCGGCCGTGAAGCTGTATTTGCCGTCGGCGCCGGTGGTGGTGGTCTGCACCACCTTGCCGCTGCTGTCTTTCAATTGCACGGTGGCGCCGGTGATGCCGGTTTCGCCGGCGTCCTGCACGCCGTTGGCGTTGCTGTCTTCCCAGACGCGGTCGCCGAGCGTGGCTTTCTGCGCCACCAGGCCGGCGCGCACGGTCACGTCGTCGCCGGAGGCGAGCGTGACCTGGCCGGTGGTCCCGGTGTCGACACTGGCGTCGGAGCCGCCGCTGCCGGGGGCGCCGGTGCTGGCCGTGGTCAGCGCATAGCCGGCCGGCAGCGTCGCCTTGTCGAACTGCACGCTGTAGGTGCCCGGCTGGAGGCCGGTGAACTGGTAGTGGCCATTGGCGTCGGTGGTGGCGACGGCGCCAGGCACGGCGTTGCCGCTGGCGTCGAGCAGGGTCACGCGCACGCCGGCGGCGCCGGTCTCGCCGTCGCTGACCAGGCCGTCGCGGTTCTTGTCGAACCAGACGAATTCGCTCAGCGACGCCGGACGGTACAGGCCGGCATCGATATCGAGGTTGTTCTGGCCCGGGGCCAGCACCACCGTGGCCTGGCCGCTGGCGCCGACATCGCTGTCGAGCGCACCGTTGGCGCCCTGGCCGGCAGCGGTGAACACATAGCCGGCCGGTGGCGCCACCGCCACCGTGTAGGTGCCGGGATCGACGGTGAAGCCGTACTGGCCGCCGTCGTGGGTGGTCACGCTGGCCACCACGTTGCCGCCCGCGTCCTTCAGGTTGACCACCACGCCGTCGATGCCCGCTTCGCCGGCATCCTGCACGCCGTTGCCGTTGCGGTCTTCCCACACGCGGTCGCCGAGCGTGCTTTGCTCGATGACGATGCCGGCGTCGAGGTGGGTCACATTGCTGCCCGAGGCCAGCACCACTTGCGCGGTGGCGCCGGTATCGACGTTGGCGTCCGAGTCGAGCGTGCCGTCGGCGCCCTGGCCCTGGGCCGTGAACAGGTAATGGGCCGGCAGCGTGGTCTTGTCGAACTGCACGCTGTAAGCGCCCGGCTTGAGGTTGCTGAACTGGTAGTGACCGTCGGCGTCGGTGGTAGCGACGGCGCCGGCAACGGCGTTGCCGCTGGCGTCGAGCAGGGTCACGCGCACGCCGGCCACGCCGCGCTCGCCGCTGTCCTGCACGCCGTTGCGGTTGCTGTCGTACCAGACCGTGTCGCCGAGCGTGGCTGGACGGTACAGGCCGGCATCGACATCGTTATTGGTCGTGTTGGCGGCCAGCGTGATTGCGCCGGTATGACCGCTGGCGTCGATATCGCTGTCGTGCGCGCCGTCGGCGCCCTGCGCCTGCGCCGTCACGGCGTAGCCGGCCGGGGCCTTGACGGTGACCGAATAGGTGCCGGCCGTCACGTCGAAGTGGTAGTTGCCGCTGGCGTCGGTGGTGGTGGTGGCGACCAGGTCGCCGTTGGCAGCTTTCAGTTGCACTTCCACGCCGGCCAGGCCCGCTTCGCCGGCATCCTGGACGCCGTTACCATTGGCATCTTCCCACACCAGGTCGCCCAGGTGGGCAGGCGGCACCTTGAAGGTCAGATAATTCGGGGTTGCGCTGGTGTCGGCTGCGCCGCAGCCGACCACGCCGCCGGCGTCGCGTACCTTGAAACCGACTTCGAAGGTGCCGGCCGTGCTCTGGCTCGGCTCAAAGCTCAGCTTGCCAGCATCGATGTCGGCAGCAGAAATCTCGGTGTTGACGGTGACCGCCACGCCATTGAGCTTGAGTATCCCCGCGCTCGGCAGCGCGGTGATGATCACCGACTGGAAGGCGTCGTGCTCGACGGGATCGACGAAGCCGAAATCGGCCTGGCTCAGGGCCACCGGACCGCCATCGTGCAGATCGAAGGTCTTGTCGGCGCCGGTGGGGGCGTCGTTGACCGGATCGACGATCACGCGCAGGCTCAGGGTGATCGAATTACCCTTGCTGCCCTGGTCGAGCACCAGCTCGTAGGTGCCGAATTCACCGTTGTAATTGGGCGCCCACTTGCCTGGACGTACGTACACGGTATCGGCGTCCACCTTGCCGAACAGCGCCGTGTCCTTGTTGCTGACCGTGCCGTCGGGCAGCACTACCGACAGAGCGTTGATTTTCAGGGTGTTACCGGGATTGGGCGTGTAGCCCGCGCTGGCCAGGATGTCGCGGATGTCGAAGTTACCTTCGGTATCTTCGCAAATGTGAATAGTGGTTGCAATATTGATCGAGCTCATGCTTCGCTTTCTTCAGTTCTTTTTTTCGACAGTATTTTCGACAACAGGCCGGCGCAGCGAAACGCGAATCGGGGGTTGCAGCGGCGGTGAGGGATGTGGCGGTTACTGCGCAAGCGTCACGGGGCTCGGTGACAACTTGCTTTCATGACTTGCTTTCATTTTTGTTGTCGAGATTATAGCCAAAATTTACTTTAGATAACTATTATTTTCAATCTGACAGGCGTTTGTGCATAAAATAATACAGTTTTCCTTAAAGCAACTATTCGGATGTCGCGCGATCCGGCTTGCGCTGGCGGTTTTTGAAACGCCTGCTCGTCCTTGGCCACAATCGCCTACAATCTCGGGATGACCGATATCACCCTCGCACTACCGTTCGCGCTGCCACCGGCGGACATGGCGCCGCACCTGTTGCGCGCGTTGCAAGTTCCGGCGCTTGCCGCCCTGCTCGGCCGCCACAGCCGCCAGCAATTCCACAGTGCCAGTGAGCACAGCCGCGTGCTGCCGCATGAAGCGTGGCTGGCCCGCACCCTGCACCTGGCGCCGGCGCCGGTCACCGGCCAGACCGCCGCACCGCTGGCGCTGGCCTGCATGCGCGGCTGCGGCCTGCAGGCGCAGGCGGCCGAAGGTCACTGGCTGATCCTGCAGCCGGCGCACATCCAGGTCTCGAGCACCCACCCGTCGCTGGCCGATCCGCGCGCGCTGCAGCTCGACGAGGCCGACGCCCGCGCCCTGTTCGACGCCGCCCGGCCGTTCTTCGAAGAGCTGGGCAAGCCGCTGCTGTTCGGCGCGCCGGGCCTGTGGTTCGTGCGTGCCGACGACTGGCGCGACCTGTCCACCGCCTCGCCCGACACGGCGGTCAACCAGAATCTCGGCGACTGGCTGCCCGAGGGCGAGCGCGCACGCGACTTCCGGCGCCTGCAAAATGAAATCCAGATGCTGTGGCATGCCCATCCCGTCAATGCCGCGCGCGAGGCGCGCGGGCTACCGGCCGTCAATTCGTACTGGTGCTGGGGCGGCGCTTCAGCCACGCCTGCCACGCCGGCATCTTCAGCCAGGCCAGCGGCGCCCGTGCTGGCCGTGAGCGGCGCGCCGTCGTGGTTGCAGGCGCTGGCCGCACCGGCATGGCGTCAGGCCACCGTGGACCAGCTGATTGCTGGCCCGCAGCATGGCGTCGCCATGGTCGCCGACCTGATCGCACCGGGCCAGGCCAGCGCCTGGGCCGAATGGATCGCCGCCCTGCAGCAGATCGACCGCGACTGGTGCGCGCCGCTGCTGGCAGCGCTGATGGCAGGCCAGCTGGGCCGCGTCACGCTGATGCTCAGCCACCGCGAAGGCTGGCTCGAGGTCTCGACCACCAAAATGGCGCAGCGCAAATTCTGGCGCCAGCCCAACCTGAATCTGTTGAAACAACGCTGACATGACCCGTATCGCCATCCGTCCCATCCCTTTCCGCGAATCCGAGGTGCTGCGCCAGGAAGGCGTGCACCCGGTGCTGGCCCGCCTGTACGCGGCGCGCGGCCTGACCGACGCCAGAGACCTGTCGAGCGAGCTGTCGGCCATGATTCCGCCGTCGGGGCTGATGAACATCGGCGCTGCCGCCGTGTTCCTGGCCGACGCCATCGCCGCCGGCAAGCGCATGGTCATCGTGGCCGATTACGACTGCGACGGCGCCACTGCCTGCGCCGTGGCGCTGCGCGGCCTGCGCCAGATGGGCGCCGTGATCGACTACATCGTGCCCAACCGCTTCGAATACGGCTACGGCCTGACGCCCGAGATCGTGGCGCTGACGGCGCGCGAAAAGCAGCCCGACATCATCATCACCGTCGATAACGGCATCGCCAGCATCGACGGCGTGGCCGAAGCGAACCGGCGCGGCATCGAGGTGGTGGTGACCGACCACCACCTGCCGGCCGCCACCCTGCCCGCCGCGCGCGTGATCGTCAATCCGAACCAGCCCGAGTGCGGTTTCCCCAGCAAGCACATCGCCGGCGTGGGCGTGGTGTTCTACGTGCTGCTGGCCTTGCGCGCCGAGCTGCGCGACCGTGGCGTGTTCGATACCAAGACCCAGCCCAGGCTGCAGGAACTGCTCGACCTGGTGGCGCTGGGCACGGTGGCCGACGTGGTGCGGCTCGATCCCAACAACCGCATCCTGGTCGCGCAAGGCCTGAAACGGATGCGCGCCGGCCAGATGCACCCAGGCATTGCAGCGCTGTTCCGCGTGGCCGGCCGCAACCCGCGCACGGCCTCGCCGTTCGATCTCGGCTTCGCGCTCGGTCCGCGCCTGAATGCTGCGGGCCGCCTGGAAGACATGTCGCTCGGCATCGAGTGCCTGGTGACCGACGACGACGACCGCGCCTGGGAACTGGCCCAGCAACTCAACAGCATCAACCTCAAGCGGCGCGAGATCGAGGCCGACATGCAGGACACCGCGCTGCTGCACCTCGACACCTTCGAGCCGGCCAGCAGCAGCACCATCTGCGTGTTCGACGACAGCTGGCACCAGGGCGTGATCGGCATTGTCGCCTCGCGCCTGAAGGAAAAATTCTTCCGCCCGACGATTACCTTCGCGCCGGCCGGCGACGGCTGGCTCAAGGGCTCGGGCCGCTCGATCCCCGGCTTCCACCTGCGCGATGCGCTCGACCTCGTGTACAAGAAGGCGCCCAGCCTGATCGACAAGTTCGGCGGCCATGCGATGGCTGCCGGCCTGACCCTGCGCGCCGACGCCTTCGAAGCGTTCTCGATCGCCTTCGAGGAAGTCGGGCGCGCCTGGCTGACCGAGCAGCAGCTCGAACGCGTGATCGAAACCGACGGCCCGCTCGAAGATGCGTACTACACCACCGCCTTCATCGACCTGATGGCGGGCCAGGTCTGGGGCCAGGGCTTTGCGCCGCCCGTGTTCTGCGACGAATTCCGCGTGGTCAGCCAGCGCATCCTCAAGGAACGTCATTTGAAACTGCTGCTGGAAAAAAACGGCGCGCGCTATGACGCGATCTGGTTCGGCCACATCGATGCGCTCGGCGACCGCGCCAGGGTCGCGTTCCGGCTCGACGCCAACGAATTCAATGGCGTGACCAAGGTGCAGCTGCTGGTCGAGCACGCGGAAGCGGCATAAACCGGGCAAAAAAGCGGCGCGCCAGTTTGATTTCGGATTGCCTTTCATCCGAAAACAGAGTATAACCACACCATCACCGGAGGATTTATGCTCAATTTTGCCTACCCCCGCAGCCGCTTCGAACCCACCGTGCTGGTGGACCTCAATGCCAAGGCCGAGCGCGAGCGCCTGTCGACGTCGGCGCTCAAGGGCTTTTTCAAGCTGGCGGCCACCTGGAGGCTGCGCGACGACGACGCGCGCCAGTTGCTGGGCGGGCTGTCCAACAGCACCTGGTACGACTGGAAGAAAAAGCCGGAGCGCACGCTGGAAGTGGACTGCATCACCCGCATCTCCTACCTGCTCGGCATCTACAAGGCGCTGCACATCCTGTACGGCGACCGGCTGGCAGACGAGTGGATCAACCTGCCCAACACCAACCAGATTTTCGACGGCCGCACACCGCTTGCCTACATGCTCGCCGGCGGCCTGCTGGCCATGCAGACGGTGCGCCAGCTGCTCGACGCCCGGCGCGGAGGGCTGTAAGTGGCCGTTACCCTGGTGCCACCGCTGACCACACTGCGCCAGTTCGATACCTGCCGCCTGCTGCCGTCGCGCTTTGCCGACGTCGAGGATTCGGTGCTGGCGCCGCTGGCCGACAACGACGCCCACCTGCGCGACTTGTTCGAGCTCGACAACGCCACCAATGCCCGTCTGCGCACTCAGAACGGCGGCCCCTCCACCGGCGCCGGCACCGGCATCAGCGTCGATGAACTGGTGTTCGGCGTGCCCAATTTCCGCATCATCAACGCCGCCTATACCTACGCCCATCCGCAGGGCAGCCGTTTCAACGACGGCCGGCGCGGGGCCTGGTACTGCGCGTTCGACGCCGAGACGGCGCTGGCGGAGGTGAGCTTCCACAAGACGGTCGAATATGCCGAGATCGGCCGCTTCGACGACAGTGTCCAGTACCAGTGCATGCTGGCCGATTTCACGGCCAGCTTCCACGACCTGCGCGGCCAGCCGCGCTACGACGCCTGTCTGGCGCCGGACAGCTATGTCGCCTCGCAAACGCTGGCCGAACAGCTGCTCGACGGCGGCTCGCTGGGCGTGCTGTATCCGAGCGTGCGGCGCGCCGGCGGCACCAACCTGGCGTGCTTCCGCCCCGCGCTGGTGGGCAATGCGCGCAAGGGCGCAGCCTACCGGCTGACCTGGCGCGGCGCCCCCGACCCGATCATCGAGATTTTATAAAATAAAGACTATGCAAACCAAACCGGAAAAAGACACCGAACTGCGCGACAAGGTCAACCGCGAGACCGCGCGCCTGCCGTTGACCGAACTGCTCAAGCATTTCGCCCAGGGTAATGTGGTGTGGGTGGCCGACTCGCTCGACCTGGTCGATGTGGCCGTGCGCATTTCGCACGACGACAAGGCCAGCATCGGCAAGTGGATGGAGGCCGGCCTGCTGGCCAAGGTCAGCGACCAGCAGGCCCAGGGCTGGCTCGACACGAACGCCCAGCTGTGGGCGTCCGTGGTCAGTCCCTTCATCCTGGTACAGCAGCACAAGGCTGTACCGGCGCGCCTGCATTAGTTCTTGAAGCTGCCGCCATCGAGCGTGAGCGTGCCGCCGCAAGCCGGCGTGGTCGCTTCACGGTTGCCGCTGGCGGTGGACTGATTGCTCTCCCACACGGCCGAGGCGCCCACCTTCACGAACTTGTACTGGATCGCCGTGGCCGGCGGCAGCTGTACGGTGCGCGACCACGGCACGTTGGCGCCGCTGCCCTCGATGGTCATCTGGGTGCCGGAACCGGGCGTCCAGTTGCCGAGCGCCGCCTGGTTGCCGACCACGTTCAGGTTCTGGCCGAACGTGGTGTTGGCGTTGGCGATGCGGAAGGTGACCGGCACCGTGCTGCAGCTGCCGGGATTGGTGGTGCCACCGCCGCTGCCGCCGCCCGACCCTGCCACCTTCTGGTTGATGTGCAGCGCCACGGCAGGCACGCTCGCGCCGCCGTTGCCGGGAATGCTCACGCTGATCACGCCATTGCTGCCGACCGTCACGCTGCCGCCGGTACAGGCGGTGCCGGCGCTGTTCAACTGGCCCTGCACCACGTTGCAGTAGGTACCGGCAGGGAGCTGGGTTTGCAGCGATGCATTCCAGGCAGCGCTGTCGTTGTTGATCGCGACATACCCCTTGGCGCCGCGGCCGAAGGCGATCTGGTTGGCGGTGCCGGTGGTGAAGTTATCGACGCCCTGCCCCGCCGTCACCGAGCGGAATTTGACCATGTTGGCAATATCGCTCCAGCGGTGGATGAAGTCCCACTGCTGGTTGATGACCGGATTGCCGCTGGCATCGAACGGGCTGGCCGATGGCGGCCCCTGGTCGTAGCTGCTGAAGCGGAAGCCCGAGTGCAGCTGGGCCTGCCCGTACGGCCAGGCCAGCATGAAGATATTGGCCAGGTCGTAGCGCTTGGTGCCCTGGGTGTCGTTGACGCTGCCCGAGACGTAGTTGCTGGCGACCAGCGAGCTGCCGTTGCGCTCGGTATCCCAGTTGTTGACGAACACGGTTGCTTTCTCGCTCGGCACGAAGCCCCAGCTGCCGCCCCAGTTGCCGGGCGTGCCCATGATGGTGCGCACCTGCGACAGGCTGGCGCCGTTCTCGTTGCGGAACATGGCTTTCAGCGCGTACGAATACTGGAACTCGTTGAGGGTGCCGGCGGCAAAATACGTCGAGCGCACGACGTTGCTGTCCGGGATCACCTCCTGCGTCACCCACAGCGGTTCGCCCGACGTCGTCGTTTGCGTGACGCCGCTGAGGAAGCCCTGAATATCGGACGGCTGCATGTGCTTGGCGGCGTCGAAGCGGAAACCGTCGACACCGAGCGAGCGCAGCTTGTTCAGGTAGGTCTTGACCTGGCCCTGGACGTAGCTGCCCTCGGTTTTCAAATCGGGCAAACCGCTGAGCCGGCAGAACATCACGTTGTTGCGGTTGCCGGGCGAGCCGTAATCGCCACCGGCGATGTCGCACGCCGGGTGGAAATCGCTGGCGCTGAAGAACGGGTACGTGAGCGACGTCGAATTCCAGGTCGAGCCGTCGGTGGCCGTGCCGGCGCCGGCTGCCACGTGGTTGACCACCACGTCCACGTACACGCGCACCTTGGCCGCGTGGCAGGTATTGACCATGGCCTTGAACTCAGCCTCAGTTCCCATATTGCTTTGCAGCGAATTGAAATTCACGGGCTGGTACACGTCCCACCAGGTGCCGAGGCTGGCGGCAGCCGTCGGCGGCGACACCTGCACCGCGCCAAAACCTTGCGGGCCGAGGAAGCTGGTGCACTCCTTGGCGATATCGTTCCACTTCCAGCGGAACATCTGGGCCGAGGTATCGGTGGGGTTGAGCGCGGCATGGGCCGGCGCCAGGGCTGCAGCGCCGATCAGGCCGGCAGCGCACAGGATGCGGGGGATGTTGCGAAGTCTCGTCGGGGTCATCATCGTGTCCTTTGTCGTTATGTTGGGGATATCATTGTCTCCCACGCAAAATGTAGCAGAACTACAGCGGTTTGCCAGCATAAATTTCAAGCGTTTACTGAAAAATTCTCCGGGAACAGTAATTCGACTACATGAATGCCTGTAGTCGTGATATGGATCGCGATATCGCAGCGGGGAAAAAATTGATTAGACGCCCGCTCCGCCAGGGCACAGCATGGGGCACTGCCGCAACGACGGCAGCCATAACATATCGGAGACTACATGACACCCCTGAAACAACTGACCCTGTGGGCGGCTGCCGGCTGCCTGTCCCTGGCCTCGCTGGGCGCCGCCGGCGCCACGTTCACCCTGACCGGCGACCTGGTCACCCACGATCCGCAGCTGTACAAGGCGGCCAGCACCTGGTGGATCGTCGAAACCAGCGACACCGGCATCGGCGTCAAGTACTCGGCCGACGGGCGCGCGTGGAAGCAAGGCGTGCCGGTCTTCGGCAGCGGCCTGTCGTGGTGGGGCCAGTACAACGGCAACACCAAAAGCGTCTGGGCGCCCGACGTCCACGAATGGAACGGCAAGGCCATCCTGTATTACGCGGTGTCGAGCTTCGGCAAGCAGAAGTCGGCCATCGGCCTGGCCACGGCGTCGAGCATCGCCCAGGGCAACTGGACCGACCAGGGCGCCGTGCTGACCTCCGCCGCCGGCGACGACTTCAACGCCATCGACCCGAATTTCTTTGTCGATAAGGCGGGCCAGCCGTGGCTCAGCTACGGCTCGTTCTGGACCGGGATCTATATCACGCGGGTGGACGCCAACACCCTGAAACCGTTCGGCGCCCGCACCCGGCTGGCCGCCGACAGCATCGGCATCGAAAATCCCTTCATCATCGCCAACGGGTCCTATTACTACCTGTTCGTCTCCAAGGGCAAATGCTGCGATGGCGCCAACAGCACCTACCGCATCGCCTACGGCCGCGCGACCAGCGTGACCGGGCCCTATCTCGACAAGAACGGCGTCGACATGCGCAACGGCGGCGGCACCGTGCTCGACGCCGGCGGCGGCCGCTTCATCGCACCCGGCGGCGAATCGGTCAGCAACGGCGTGCTGGCCCGCCACGCGCTCGACAGCCAGAACAACTACACGCCGATCCTGTTCATGAGCGACCTGTTCTTCACCAACGGCTGGCCGACCTACTGATGCTGTCCGCGCCGCTGGTGGTTGCCACCACGCTGTCGGCGGCAGCGCTGGTGCTGGCCGCAGCCGTGGATGGCGGCCGGGCGCCAGCGGCAGCAGCCGCCAGCACGGCGCCACACGTCCTGTCGCAGCTGGCGCCGGCGGCAACTGGCAGCAGCGCTGGCCGCGCGGCCCCGATGAACGACGCCTTGACGGCGGCGGACACGGCTGCCGTCCCCGGGATGGCAGCAGCTGTGCCGGCGGACAGCCGCAGCCTGGCGCTGACCGACGACCAGCACCTGATCGCCGACCAGGCGCTGCATGCGGTAATGGACGCGTATCTGGCGGACCGCCGCAATCCGCAGCGCCTGCAGCAGCTGGCCGGCTTCGTGCGCGCGCGGCTGCCGGCCGGCGCGGCCAGCGAAGCGCTGGCCCTGGCAGCGCGCTATGACGCCTACCTGACCGCGCACGATGCGCTGCTGAAGGCACAGAACTTCGGCGACCAGCCCGACCTTTACCGGCTGGCCGGCTGGCAGGCCCAGCGCCGCCAGCTGCGCCAGCGCATGCTGGGCGCCGATGTCAGCGAACAGTGGTTCGGCACCGACGACGCCTACCTGGAACAGGCAATCGCCGAACGCCGCCATCCGCCTGCCAGTACTGCGCAACGCCCCGCCAGCGACGACGAACGGCTGCACGCCCTGCACATGCAGGCGGTGATCGACGCGGCGCTCGGGCGGGCAGCACCGTGAGGGTCGCCGCGGTCAGGTCGGCGTATCGACGTCGTCCCAGTCGCGGTCCTCGAAGCGTACCAGCCAGTTCAGCGCATGGTGACGCTCCTGCAGTACGCTGTCGTTCAGGCCGGCCGGCACCGCCGTCTTCTTGAGCAGCGCCTGGCGCGAGGCCCAGTGCAGGCGGTAGTGCAGGTCGAGCGCGTCGAGCACCTCGGCGCCGCTGCGCATGACGGGCTGCTTGCGCAAGCCGTCGGTCGCGCGCTCGATGACGGTGCTGGAGATGGCTGCCACATCGCAGATCGCATCGGGGAACGGCAGCGCCTCCTGCAGACCGAGCGCCCACTGCAGCTCCAGGATCGCTTCGTAACGCCACAGGAACTGGGTGACTTCGTCGGCGGGGGGCGCATCCTTGGCCAGAAAGTCGCGCTCGCGCTCCGTCAGGCCGGCAAACGCCGGCGGGAAGCGCTGCTGCAGATCGGCCACCGCGATCGGCTGCTCGCCGGTCAGCGACTCGGCGCGGATGGTCACGGCAAACAGCGCCAGCATCCGGCGCAGCACCTCTTCCGGCGTACGCAGGCGCAGCTCGGGATCCGACACCACCGGCGGCAGATCGGCCGGCACGGCGATCTGCCTCTGGGCCAGCAGCGCATCGGTACGCGCCTTGCGCGCCCAGGCCGCCGGCGGATACGGCACGGCAGCCTGCGGTTCGCCATCGGCGCCGCCGGCGTTCAGCAAGGCGCGGCCGTGCGGATCGAGCACGCTGCCATCGGGCATGAAGGCAATCGCGTTGGCCATCTCCATCCAGGCCAGTAAACCCGGCATGTCGGCCGGCGCCACCGCCAGGCTGACGTGCTGCTGCACGCGCTGGATGTGGCGGATGACGTGGTAGCGGGTGCGCGTCATCTGCCCGTTGCCGGCGTCGGCCACGTGGTGCATGAAACCATTAAGGTGCGGGGCCAGCGCCGGATCGGCCAGGCTGCGCGCGGCGCCCGTGGTATGGGGAAAATCGCGCGGCGGCAGCTCGGCCACGGTGGCGTAAGCATTGACCAGGATCTGGTCGCCTTGCGGGACGGACGGCATGGCCGGGGACAACAGCTGCTTGAGTCGTTTGAACATGGTGATGATGGATGCCAGTGGGGTAATAAGAGCTTGCGCTGATCAACGCATATCGAGCGCGCGGGCCCGGCGCGGCGGCGGGAAGGCGCGGTCGAGTGCAGCCAGGTCGTCGCCGCTCAGGCGAAGGTCGGCGGCTGCGCGGTTGGCGCGTACATGATCGGGCGCGACCGCCTTCGGTATGGCCATCACGCCATCCTGGTGCAACACCCAGGCCAGCGCGATCTGCGCGGGCGAGACGCCATGCGCGTCCGCCAGTGCGCGCAGCGCCGGATGACCGAGCAGGGCCGCCTGGTCGCGGCCGCTGCTTTCGAGCGGAGAATACGCCATCACCGGCAAGCCGCGCGCGCGGCACCACGGCAGCAGATCGAACTCGATGCCGCGCTTGAGCAGGTTGTACAGCACCTGGTCGGTGACGGGCGCGCCATAGCCGACTGCCTCTTCCATGCTGGGCAGATCGAGATTGCTGACGCCGTAATCACCGATCTTGCCGGCCCGCTTGAGCGCCTCGAAGCCGTCGAAGGTTTCGGCCAGCGGATGGTGGCCCTGCCAGTGCAGCAGGTACAGGTCGATGCGCTCGATGCGCAAGCGCCGCAGACTGCGCTCGCACGCTGCGCGCACGCCGTCGAAGCTCGCGTTGTGCGGATAGACCTTGCTGACGATGAAAGCCTCCGAGCGGCGCCCGGCAATCGCCTCGCCGACCACTTCCTCGGCGCCGCCCTCGCCGTACATCTCGGCCGTATCGATCAGCGTCATGCCCAGATCGAGCCCCAGGCGCAGGGCCCGCACCTCGTCCGCCTTGCGCGCCCCATCCTCGCCCATATTCCAGGTGCCCTGCCCCAACACCGGCACATCGGCCCCGGCAAGCGTCACTGTCCTCATCACCCCTCCCGCAAATCCAGCAGTGTACCCAAAACCGCGCCGCCCCCGGTTCCCGATGCGGTTGAAAAATACCGCGGTTTGAGCGAAAAACCCCGATCCGGCGGCCGGCGCCCCCACGCAAACGCGGCGCTGAGCTGAACGGCATTGGCCACCGCACCGCAAGCTATTGCGCCAGGTCCACCGCGTAAAGCGCGTAGCCTTTGCCGCTGCCGTCGTCGGGCTGCAGTTCGGTGACGCTGGTCAGGCCGGCTTCGGCGGCCTGGGCGAGCATGCCGGGAGCCGAGTGGAATACGACCGGGCCGGCCACCTGCACCGGGGCGAAACGCCAGCTGCGGGTGGCGCCATTGCTGGCGCGGGTCAGGTGTTTGGCACTGCGGATGTAGGCGATCAGCACGTCGCGGCTGCTGTCCGGCGCTGCGATCACGGTCCGGCTGCCGTCGAGCCCGGGGAAATTGCCGCCGCCGCTGGCGCGGTAGTTGTTGGTGGCGACGACGAACTGCTGGCCGGGCGTGACCGGCGCGCCCTGCCAGCTCAGCGCCACGATACGCTGTCCCACCGGCCGCGTGACGTCGATCTGGTAGCTGATGTCGGCGCTGGTGGGCATGTCGAAGTTATAACCGGCCACGCCGGTGTTGACCAGCTCCTGCGGCGCCGTCACGGCCGGATCGATGCGGTTGAAGCGCTCGGCCGATTTTTCCAGCCACGCCTTCAGGCCCGCGCCATCAACCTTCACCGCATGCAGTTCGTTCGGGTACAGATACAGGTCGGCGGCGTTGTTCAGTGCCAGCGCACCCGCCTTGACGTCGGTGTAGTCGCCGGCACCGGCAGCGCCGGTCTTGAACGGCGACGCCATCGACAGCACCGGCAGCGAGGCGTATTGCGGCAGGTTGGCCTGCAGGTAGCGGCGCACATACTCGGTCTGCGCCTGGTTCACCAGCTGCACGGCGCTGACGTCGCCCACGTCGGCAAAGTACGACGACATGCGGAAATCGCTGCTGCCCAGCGGCGTTTGCACGTAGCGGATGGTGGCCTCGTGTTCGGCCGCCACCAGGTCGGCCATGGCCGGATCGGCTGCCACGTAGCTGCCATCGGCATTGCGGATGCTGCGCGCCTCCACCGTGGTGCGGGTCTTATCGACCTGCCAGTGCTGGCCGTCGTAGGTCAGGTGCAGCGCAATCACGCCCAGGTGCTTGCCCCACAGGCTGGCCATCACGGCCGGTACGCCGTGCACGGTGCCGCGCGTCTTGTCCACGCCCGGCAGACTGAATTGCGGGACCGTGCTGGCGGCCAGCGGAAACGGCAGGTGGGCATGGCCGATCAGCATGGCGTCCACGCCCGGCACCTGCGCCAGGTAGTAGTTGGCGTTTTCCATGTCGGGGGTGTAAGGCGCGCCGTCGATGCCGCCGTGCGACAGCGCCACGATCAGGTCCGCGCCCTGGGCGCGCATCAGCGGGATGAATTTCTGCGCCGTCTCGCGCACGCCGCGGGCCACCAGCTTGCCGTCGAGCCAGCGCTTGTCCCAGGCCAGGATGCCGGGTGGCGCAAAACCGATGATGCCGACCTTGATGGTGGCGGTCACGGGCTGGCCATCGGGACCGGTGGCGCTGATCTGCCGCTTGAGGATGCTGTATGGGGCAAACAGGGGCTTGCCGGTGCGCTTGCTGTCGATATTGGCCAGCACGATCGGGAACTTCGGTCCGGCACAGCGCGGCGTCCCGGCCGGTACGCCATCGACATCGAAAGCGCTGCCGGTGACCTGGTTCAGATAGGGCAAACCATAGTTGAATTCATGGTTGCCGATGCCGGCGCCATCGACGCCCAGCATGTCCATCGCCTTGTAGATGGCCGGCAGCTGGCCGCACGGCACCGGGGCCACCCTGGCCTGGTAGTCCGCCAGGGCCGTGCCCTGCAGCGCGTCGCCGTTATCGAGCAGCAGGTTGTTCGGATACTGGGCGCGCGCCTGGCTGATCAGCGTGGCCGTGCGGGCCAGACCGATCGACGGCTCGGGCTTGAGCTTGTAATAATCATAACTGAGCACATTGGCGTGCAGGTCGGTGGTCTCCAGCAGGGCCACGGTGGCCTGGGTGCCCGCCACAGGATCGGCTGCCGTCGCTGCTGACACCGGCCTGTTCGCGCCCAGCAGCAGGCATGGCAACATCGGAAGGAGGCGGAACAATGGCGGCAGCGGCATAAGGTATCAGTTCAGGAAAGATCGCCGCATGATACGCAGCGATCGGGCCCGAATCAAGCACTATGCAACCGGACGCGCCCTCGGATTTTATAGCGGTTGGCGAGCTTTTTCGGCGTTCGGACGCCATCGCTCCCTGTCGGTTATGCCCCGCTTCCGGTATCATCACGGGTATGACTACAATTCCTTTCCAACCGTTCATTATCGGGGTCGCTGGCGGTAGCGGCAGTGGCAAATCCACGGTGTCCCAGCAACTGCTTGCCGCGTTCGGGGCCGACATGGTCTCGGTGGTGATGCAGGACGATTATTACAGCGACCAGTCGCACCTGGCCCCCGAAGTGCGCACCCAGCAAAACTACGACCACCCCAACGCCTTCGAATGGCCGCTGCTGGTGCAGCACGTGCAGGCGCTGCGCCGCGGCGAAACCATCGACATGCCGGAGTACGACTTCACGCTGCATAACCGTTCCAACCGCACCATTGCGGTCAAGCCGGCGCCGGTGATCGTGATCGAAGGCCTGTTCGCGCTGTACGACGCCGACCTGCGCGACATGATGTCGCTGAAAATCTATGTCGATACCGCTTCCGACGTGCGCTTCATCCGCCGCATGCAGCGCGACATCACCGATCGCGGCCGCTCGGTCGAAAGCGTGGTCGGCCAGTACATGGACACCGTGCGCCCGATGCACAAGCAGTTCATCGAACCGACCAAGCGCAATGCCGACGTGATTTTCCCGCACGGCGCCAACGGTCCGGCCATCGACGTCATCACCGCCAAGATCGCCAGCGTGATCGGCCAGATGCAGCGCACGTAAGACGCTGCATCTGGCCGCGTGCCGCCCGCGGCAGCGCCCCATGACGCGCCTAGCGTATAATGGCGGGTTTGATTTCGCCCCTTAGAGAAAAAGAAAGAAGAACAAACATGGAAGCCGAACGCATCAACGCCCTCTCCGCCCTGCTCGCCGATCTGACCACGCGCGAAGCCGAACTTCGGAGGTATCTTTGACTTCGATAAAAAGTCGGAGAAGCTCGAGCAGGTAAACGAAGAAATGGAAGACCCGACGATCTGGAACGACCCCAAAAAGGCGCAGGATCTCGGCAAGGAAAAAAAATCGCTGGAAGCGATCGTGTTTGCGCTGACCAAGGCGGACACCGATCTCAAGGACATGGCCGACCTGTTCGCCATGGCCAAGGAGGAAGGCGACGACGACACGCTCGAAGCGCTGATCGCCGACGCCGAATCGGTGCGCGCGGTCATCGAGAGCATGGAATTCCGCCGCATGTTCAACAACCCGATGGACCCGAACAACTGCTTCATCGACATCCAGGCCGGCGCCGGCGGCACCGAAGCCCAGGACTGGGCCTCGATGCTGCTGCGCCAGTACGTGCGCTATTGCGACCGCAAGGGCTTCAAGGTCGAGGTGATGGAGCAGTCCGACGGCGAGGTGGCCGGCATCAAGACCGCCACCCTGAAGGTCGAGGGCGAATACGCCTACGGCTTCCTGCGCACCGAGACCGGCGTGCACCGCCTGGTGCGCAAGTCGCCGTTCGACTCGGCCAATGGCCGCCACACGTCGTTCACGTCGCTGTTCGTCTATCCGGAAGTCGATGATTCGATCGATATCGAGATCAACCCGGCCGACCTGCGCATCGATACCTACCGCGCGTCCGGCGCCGGCGGTCAGCACATCAACAAGACCGATTCCGCGGTGCGCCTGACCCACGGCCCGACCGGCATCGTGGTGCAGTGCCAGAACGACCGCTCGCAGCACCGCAACAAGGCCGAGGCGATGGAAATGCTGAAGGCCAAGCTGTACGAACTGGAACTGCGCAAGCGCATGAGCGAGCAGCAGAAGCTGGAAGACTCGAAGACCGACGTCGGCTGGGGCCACCAGATCCGCTCCTATGTGCTGGACCAGTCGCGCATCAAGGACTTGCGCACCAACTTCGAAACCGGCAATACCAAGGCAGTGCTCGACGGTGAACTGGACGACTTCATTTCAGCTTCGCTGAAACAAGGCGTATAGCAATATAACAAGGCTTAACAATGACTTCGACTTCCCCGCGCGCGTTCATCTTCGACATGGACGGCACCATCGTGGACAACATGGCCTACCACACGCAGTCGTGGCTGGCCTTCTTCGCCAAACGCGGCCAGCAGCTCGAGCCGGACGCGTTTTTCCGCGACACGGCCGGCCGCCAGGGCCATGAAATCATGCGCAGCTACCTGGGCCAGCAGCTCACGGCCGAGCAGGCGGCCGCGCTCGACGAGGAAAAGGAATCGCTGTACCGCCAGCTGTATGCGCCGCACCTGGCGCCCACGGCCGGCTTCGAGGCCTTCATCGCACGCGCCAAGGCCGCCGGCGTCCGGCTGGCCGTGGCCACTGCCGCGCCGCCGGCCAATATCGACTTCACGCTCGACGGGCTGGACCTGCGCCGCCAGTTCGATGCGATTGCCGGCGCTGCCGACGTGGCGCGCGGCAAGCCGAACCCCGACGTGTTCCTGCTGGCCGCCGAGCGCGCCGGCAGCGCACCGGCCGACAGCATCGTGTTCGAGGATGCGCCGCTGGGCGTGGAAGCGGCGCGCCGGGCCGGCATGCGCGCGGTGGTGCTGACCACCACCTTGCCGGCGTCAGCGTTCGCCGAGTTCGACAACGTGATCGCGATTGCGCGCGACTTCAGCGAGCTCGATGTCGAGGCGCTGTTCGCCAGCGCGTCCGACGTCGCCGCTTAACTATTTACCGCCATCTTCACCCCACCAAAGAACAGACCATGACTACGGATCTTCAAGACCAAGCAAGCGCCTCCGCCAACCCGCCCGATGACAACAAGATCATCGCCGAGCGCCGCGCCAAGCTGGCTGCCCTGCGTCAGCAGGGCGTGGCCTTCCCGAACGACTTCAAGCCGCAGCACAAGGCGGCCGACCTGCACGCCGAATTCGGCGGCAAGACGCGCGAGGAACTGGAAGCCAACCCGGTCACCGTGGTGCTGGCCGGCCGCATGATGCTCAAGCGCGAAGCCGGCAAGAAGGCCGCTTTCGCCACCCTGCAGGACGCGTCGGGCAAGAATGCCGACGGCCGCATCCAGATCTACGCCACGCTCGATCTGACCGGCGAAGCCGCGATGGCCGCGCTGCACCACTACGACCTCGGCGACATCCTGGGCGTGACCGGCACCCTGTTCAAGACCAAGACCGACGAGCTGACCGTCAAGGTCACCGAACTGCGCCTGATCACCAAGTCCCTGCGCCCGCTGCCGGACAAGTTCCACGGCCTGGCCGACCAGGAAACCAAGTACCGCCAGCGCTACGTGGACCTGATCATGAACGAGGAAACCCGCCGCACGTTCAAGGCCCGTACCGCCGCCATCTCGTCGATGCGCCGCTTCATGGAAAAGAACGACTTCATGGAAGTCGAAACGCCGATGCTGCACACCATTCCCGGTGGCGCCTCGGCCAAGCCGTTTACCACCCACCACAATGCGCTCGACATGCAGATGTTCCTGCGCATCGCGCCCGAGCTGTACCTGAAGCGCCTGGTGGTGGGCGGCTTCGACCGCGTGTTCGAGATCAACCGCAACTTCCGCAACGAAGGCGTGTCGATCCGTCACAACCCCGAATTCACGATGATGGAGTTCTACGCGGCCTACACCGACTACCAGTGGCTGATGGACTTTACCGAAGCGATCATCCGCCAGGCCGCCATCGACGCTCACGGCACCGCCACCCTGACCTACGGCGGACGCGAGCTGGACCTGGCCAAGCCGTTCCATCGCCTGACCATCGTCGAGGCGATCAACAAGTACGCGCCCGGCTACACCACCGAGCAGCTCAACGACGCCGAATTCATCAAGCAGGAACTGCTCAAGTTCGGCGTCAAGCCGTTCGCCACGGCCGGCCTGGGCGCGCTGCAGCTGGCCCTGTTCGAGGAAACCGCCGAAGCGCAGCTGTGGGAGCCGACGTACATCATCGACTACCCGGTCGAAGTGTCGCCGCTGGCACGCGCCTCCGACACCCGCGAAGGCATCACCGAGCGCTTCGAGCTGTTCATGGTGGGCCGCGAGATCGCCAACGGCTTCTCGGAGCTGAACGACGCCGAAGACCAGTCGGCGCGCTTCCTGGCCCAGGTGGCGGCCAAGGACGCCGGCGACGAAGAAGCGATGTACTACGACGCCGACTACATCCGCGCGCTCGAATACGGCATGCCGCCAGCCGGCGGTTGCGGCATCGGCATCGACCGCCTGATGATGATCATCACCGACTCGCCCAACATCCGCGACGTGCTGCTGTTCCCGCACCTGCGCCGCGAAGAATAAGGTGATCGGCGTCGCTCGCCGATCCCTGAAACCGTAGCAACCGTCCCTCCGGGGACGGTTTTTTTTCGCCCGCATTTTGCGCCCCTGCGTGCGGTGGAGCCGCTTCGTCCGTGCGTGCGCCCTTCCCGGTCCACCCGTGCTGCCTACAATGGAACGATCACCGTTTCCGCCCACAGGAGCACGCCCATGCAAATCAGTTTGGAAGGTCAGACCGCCATCGTCACCGGCGCCAACTCGGGCCTCGGTCGCGGCATCGCACTTGCCTATGCCAAGGCCGGCGCCAACGTCGTCGTCAACTACCATTCGCACCAGGACCAGGCGGACGAAGTCGTGTCCGCCATCACCGCTGCCGGCGGCAAAGCCATCCCGTTCCAAGCCGATGTCGGCGAGGAAGCCGACGTGCAGGCGCTGTTCGCCGCCGCCATCGACAAGTTCGGCGCCATCGACATCGTGGTCGCCAACTCGGGCCGCCAGGACGATGCGCCGAGCGCCGACATGACGCTGGCGCAGTGGGAAGGCGTCCTGAAAACCAATCTGACCGGCCAGTTTTTGTGCATGCGCGAAGCGGTACGCACCTTCCGCAAGCAGGGGCAGCGCGAGGGCTCGCGCGCGCTGGGCAAGATCATCTGCATGAGTTCCGTCCACCAGCGCATCCCCTGGGCAGGCCACGTCAACTATGCGGCGTCCAAGGGCGGCGTGCACCTCTTGATGGAAACCATGGCGCAGGAAATGGCGCCCGAACGAATCCGCATCAACGCCATCGCCCCCGGCGCCATCAAGACCGCGATCAATGCCGACGTTACCGCCGATGGCGGCACCGAGGCGCTGCTCAAGCTGATTCCATACGGCCGCGTGGGCCAGCCCGAAGACGTTGCCAACGCCGCCCTGTTCCTGGCCTCCGACCTGGCCGATTACGTGGTGGGCAGCACGCTGTTCGTCGATGGCGGCATGGCGCTGTACCCGGGCTTCGAGGACAACGGCTGATGGCTGCCGCCCGCCGCGCCGCGACCGCCGGTTCGTCCGCATCGACCGCATCGTCCAGGGCAAACAAGTCCGAGGCCCCGGCCAGGCGGGCGACATTGGCCGCATCGGCCGCATCGGCCAAGGCAACCAGGCCGCCGAAAGCAGCCAGGGCTGCTAAGACGGACAAGGCGTCAGGCGGCCGAGGCGCTCCGCAGCCCCTCAAGCCGGGCGAACCGGAACCGCCGGCGCACGACCGGCAGCGCCAGGAGCGCGATATCGCCGACCACGGCATCATCGGCAACCTGGCCACGATCGCGCTGGTCGCGTGCGACGGCGCCATCGACTACATGTGCTGGCCCAACCTGGACAGCCCCAGCATTTTTGCCGCCCTGCTCGATGCCGACTGCGGCGGCGTGTTCGAGTTCGCGCCCGACATCGAATCTCCGCGCGTGATGCAGATGTACATCCCGGATACCAACGTGCTGCTCACGCGCTGGATGGGCAGCGACGCCAGCGCCGAACTGACCGACCTGATGGTCGATACCTCGGAAACGGGCGAAGCGCCGACCCGCCTGGTGCGCCGCCTGGTCGTCACGCGCGGCACCGTCAGCGTGCACGTACGCTGCGCACCCCGCTACGATTACGCACGGATCACGCCCGAGGTCACGATCGAGGACGGCGCTGCGCTGTTCAGCGCCAAGGACTGCCCGCCGCTGCGGCTGTCCGGCGCCGATTTCACCATCCGCGACGGCGAAGTCCACGCGCGCCTCCAGCTCAAGGCCGGACAATGCGTGACGCTGATGCTCGACGCGCCGGACGCGCCGCTGACCGCTGCCGACGAGATCGGACAGCTGATCGACGCAACCATCAGCCGCTGGCGCGCCTGGTCGGCGCAGTCGACCTACAAGGGACGCTGGCGCGACGCGGTCGGCCGCTCGGCGCTGGTGCTCAAGTTGCTGACCTCGCGCCGGCACGGATCGATCGCGGCTGCCGGCACGTTTTCACTGCCGGAAGCTGCGGGGGGCGTGCGCAACTGGGATTACCGCGCGGCCTGGATCCGCGACTCCTCGTTCTCGATCTACGCGCTGATGCGGCTCGGCTACCATGCCGAGGCCAAGGATTTCTATCGCTGGATCGGCGACCGTGCCATGCATTCGGCCAGTGGCGGCCAGCTGAAGGTGATGTATGCGCTCGACGGCGGCAAGGTGCCCGCCGAGACCACGCTCGACCACCTGGCCGGCTACGGCGGCGCCGCGCCGGTACGCATCGGCAACGACGCGGTGGACCAGCTGCAGCTCGACATCTACGGCGAGCTGATGGACTCGATCTACCTCAGTAACAAGTACGGCGAAGCGATTTCGCACGACCGCTGGCTGGGCGTGTGCCGCGTGATCGATTATGTGGCGCGCAACTGGAAAAAGCCGGACGCCGGCATCTGGGAAATCCGCGGGCCGGCACGCCACCACCTGCATTCGCGCCTGATGTGCTGGGTGGCGATGGACCGCGCGATCCGGCTGGCCAGCAAGCGTTCGCTGGCCGCGCCGTTTACACGCTGGATCAAGGTGCGCAACGCGATCCAGGACGATATCTGGGACCATTTCTGGGACGAGAAACTCGGCCACTTCGTCGAGGAACGCGGCAGCAAGGACCTCGATGCATCGATGCTGCTGATGCCGCTGGTGCGCTTCGTCGGCGCCACCGATCCGCGCTGGCTGGCCACGCTCGACGCCATCGGCAAGCACCTGGCCGACGACGGCATGGTGTACCGCTACAAGCGCGACGACGGCCTGCCCGGCCAGGAAGGCGCGTTTTCCGCCTGCTCGTTCTGGTACGTGGAGTGTCTGGCGCGCGCCGGCCGCATGGACGAAGCGCGTCACATCTTTGAAAAACTGCTGCGCTACGCGAACCACCTGCAGCTGTACGCCGAGGAATTCGACGAGCGTGCCCACCTGGTGGGCAACTTCCCGCAGGGCTTCACCCACCTGGCCCTGGTCAGCGCGGCCTTCTACATCGACCGCGAAATGGAAGGCCGCGCCCCGCGCGACTGGCCGGCATAGCAGCGCCCACTGCCGCCATGGCACTGAGGGCGCCTGAAAAAACCTCCAGGGCAAGGCGCAGCGACGAAGACAGTACGCTGGTACGGCAAGTCGCTGCAACGCCGCCATGGAGGTTTTTCAGGTGCCCTACTGGATCACTCGGTAGCAGGGTTCGTAAGCCTTACCCGGCAACTTCATCCGGCTATGCTCCACGAAAGACGTCAGCAGCGCATCCATCGGCCCCATGATGGACTTGTCGCCGTGGATCTCGAAGTGGCCGTGCTGCTCGATGGCGCGGATGCCCTCGTTCTTGACGTTGCCGGCTACCACGCCGGAAAACGCGCGCCGCAGGTTGGCCGCCAGCAGGTGCACTTCCTGGTTCTTGTGCAGACTGAGGTTGCGCATGTTGGCATGAGTCGGCGCGAACGGCATCTGGAATTCGCGGTCGATCTTCAGTCCCCAGTTGAAGTAGTAGGCGTCGCTGCGGCTCTTGCGGTATTCGCGCACGGCGCGGATCCCGGCCTGCATTTCGCGCGCGACGGCTTCCGGATCGTCGATGATGATCTTGTAGCGCTCCTGCGCCTCCGGGCCCAGCGTGGCGTGGATGAAGTTATTAATCTGGACAAAATACTCGCGCGAGGTTTCCGGGCCGGTGAACACCAGCGGGAACGGCAGTTCGGCATTATCGGGATGCAGCAGGATGCCGAGGATGTAGAGGATCTCTTCGGCCGTCCCGGCACCGCCGGGGAACACCACGATGCCGTGACCGGCGCGCACGAAGGCCTCCAAGCGCTTCTCGATGTCGGGCATGATCACCAGCTGGTTGACGATCGGGTTCGGCGACTCGGCAGCGATGATGCCAGGCTCGGTGATGCCGAGATAACGGCCGTTGGTCAGGCGCTGCTTGGCATGGCCGATGGTGGCGCCTTTCATCGGGCCCTTCATCGCGCCCGGACCGCAGCCGGTGCAGATATCGAGTTCGCGCAAGCCCATTTGATAGCCGACTTCCTTCGAGTAGTTGTACTCGGCGCGGTTGATTGAATGGCCGCCCCAGCACACGACCAGGTTCGGGTTGAGCATCGGTTTGAGCACGCCGGCATTGCGCAGGATGTGGAACACGGCATCGGTGACGTCCTCGGTGCGGCCCATGTCGAACTTGTCGGAGTGGGTGACCTCGTTGCTGACGAAAACGATGTCGCGCAGGACCGCGAACAGCTGTTCGTGGATGCCCTTGATCATTTTGCCGTCCACGAAAGCGGTGGCCGGCGCGCCCTTGATATCGAGCTTGATGCCGCGTTCGCGCTGCACGATGCTGATCGAGAACGACTCGAAGCGCTCGAGCAGTTCCTTGCCGTCGTCGATGGTGCTGCCGCAATTGAGCACGGCCAGTGCGCAGTTGCGGAAGACGTTATACAGGCCGCCCTGGCTGGTATCGAGCAGTTTGTTTACTTCGGCCTTGGACAGTACTTCGAGCTGGCCTTCCGGCGAAATCAGGGTATCGATGACGTCATGTTCCATGTTGCGTAAATCCTTATGTTCAGAGGCGCGCACTCGCGCAGTCGGTGAATATCGCGCTGGGTTTCCTGCCCTGCCAATATACGACAAGTCTGCGCGGCGTGCGCAGAGATTGCGTGGCGTTTGCACGGCGTGCGAAGGCGGCCATCGCGCAAAAAGTACTTTCTAAACCGTTTGTAGATTAAAATGGCGCCCGATTTGGCTCCTCACGAGGGAGCCCGACACCTTTTTTAAACAGATCAATGAAGAGGAGACCCCGCATGAGCGGTGCCACCATCAACAAATCGGAAGCTGCCGTCCCCGAGTTCAAGCAGATCATGGGCCATCCCGCCCCCCTGTGGATGCTGTTCATGACCGAATTCTGGGAACGCTTCGCGTTCTACGGCATACGCTGGGCACTGGTGCTGTATGTCGTGGCCCAGTTCTACAACGGCGATCCTTCCGGCGAATCGGCAGCCAACCTGGTGTACGGCTCCTACCTCGCGCTGGTCTATGCCGCCGCGCTGTTCGGCGGTTACGTGGCCGACCGCGTGCTCGGCTACCAGCGCTCGATCCTGGTCGGCGCCGCCTTCATGGCGGCCGGCCTGTTCATGATCGCCGTGCCCAACGAAGAAGTGTTCAAATTCGGCCTGGCCACCATCATCGTCGGTAACGGCATGTTCAAGCCGAACATCTCGACCATGGTCGGCAAGCTGTACACGACCGCCGACCCGCGACGCGACTCGGGCTTCACCATTTTCTACATGGGCATCAATGCCGGCGCCATGGTGGCGCCGGTGCTGACCGAATGGCTGGCCGCCAAGGTATTCGGTACCGACGGCATGCCGGCGTACAAGGTGGTGTTCATGTCGGCCGGTGTCGGCATGCTGATCAGCCTGGTATGGTTCTTCATCGGCCGCGCGCGCCTGCTGGGCATCGGCGCGCCCGACGCCGCGCACGCTGATCCGAAGCGCTTGCTGTTCGTGATCGTCGGTTCGCTGTGCGTGATCCCGGTCGTGTACTTCCTGCTCGCGGCCGGCGCCGAGAAGCTGCAGGTCGTGCTGACCATCCTGTTCATCCTGCTGTCGGTGATGCTGATCGTCGAGGGCATCAAGAACGGCAAGGTCGCGCGCGACAAGGCCATCGCCATGCTGGTGATCTTCTTCTTCAATATCATGTTCTGGATGTTCTTCGAACAGGCCGGCAGCTCGTTCACCTTCCTGGCCGATAAGATCGTCGACCGCGAAATGTTCAACTGGACCTTCCCGGTGGCCTGGTTCCAGACCGTCAATTCGCTGGCCATCATCACGTTTGCGCCGCTGATCGCCTTCATCTGGGTCAAGCTCGGTCGTAACAACCCGTCGATTCCACGCAAGTTCGGCCTGGGCCTGCTGTTCAACGGCCTCGCATTCGGCCTGCTGATGTACGCGCTGTCGATGCTGGTCAATATCGACAACAAGATCCCGTTCTGGACCCTGTTCATGGTCTACGTGCTGCAGTCGATCGGTGAGCTGTGCCTGTCGCCGATCGGCCTGTCGATGGTGACCAAGCTGGCGCCGGTGCGCCTGGTGGGCCTGGGCATGGGCGGCTGGTTCCTGTCCACCGGCATCGGCAACAACCTGTCCGGTATCTTTGCCTCGTACGTCAGCGGCGAAGCGGGCATGTCGGTCACCTCGGCGCTGTCGGGCTACACCTTCGGTTTCTATTCGCTGATGGCGGGTGGCGTGCTGCTGTTCCTGATCGCACCGCTGATCCAGAAGCTGATGCACGGTGTGAAGTAAGCGCGGCATAGGGTAACGACAACCACCATGACAACGGCGCCCTCGGGCGCCGTTGTCATTTGCACTGCATTATTTGAACTGCAGCGGATGGGCAGTCAGCCACACCTGCAGCGTGGCCGCCGCCTCGGGCGGCAGGTGCAGGCCAAGCTTGGAACGGCGCCACAGGATGTCGTGCGCGGTGCGCGCCCATTCGTACTTGCGCAGGTATTCCACCTCGACCTGGTACAGGCCGGGCACGATCTCCTCGCCCATGTCGGCGATGGTGGTCCGCTCGCGCAACAGGGTATGGATGCGGGTGCCGTATGCACGCGCATAGCGCACCACGAGCAGTGGCGGCAGCCAGGCGTAATGCGCTTGCGCCTTGCGCACCCATTCGTCGAAACCGAACACCGACCGGTTCTGCGGCTCGGCGCCGAACAGGTCACCGCCGGGCAGGCAGGCATGCGCGGTCCAGTTGCCATGGCGGTTGTCCAGCGCCCTGGCGATCAGTTCCACCGCGTCTTCGGCCAGCTTGCGGTAGGTGGTGATCTTGCCGCCAAAGATGCTGAGGATGGGTGCACCGTCGCTGTCGACTTCGAGCTTGTAGTCGCGCGTGACGGCCTTGGCGTCGGCGCCGTCGTCGAGCAGCGGCCGCACGCCGGAAAAGGTCCACACCACGTCGGCCGGCGTCACCGGCGTGACGAAGTAGCCGCTGGCGAGCTGGCACAGGTAGGCGACTTCGGCGTCGTCGATGGCGACGTTGTCGGCGTCGCCCAGGTAGTCGATGTCGGTGGTGCCGATCAGCGTGAAGTCGCGCTCATACGGAATCGCGAACACGATGCGGCCATCGCGGTTCTGGAAGATATACGCCTGGTCGTGCTCGAACATGCGCCTGACCACGATGTGGCTGCCCTTGACCAGGCGCAGATGGCCGCTGCCTTCCTTCGGCGTCGCCTGGTGCAGCGTGCGGGTCGTCCACGGTCCGGCGGCATTGACCACGTACCGGGCATTGACGCGGATGGTGCCGCAGGTGGGCTTGTCGACCAGCGCTTCCCAGCCGCCGCCCTTGCGCGTGAGCGAGGCGACCCGCGCCTGGGTCAGGATGGTGGCGCCCTTCTCGCTCGCGTCCATGGCGTTGAGCACCACCAGCCGGGCGTCGTCCACCCAGCCGTCGGAGTAGGCAAAGCCGCAGCGGAATTCGGGCTTGAGCGGCTTGCCGGCCGAGTGGCAGCGCAGGTTGACGGCAGCGGAGCGCGGCAGCAGCTCGCGTTTGGCCAGGCTGTCGTAGAGCCACAGACCGGCGCGGATCAGCAGGGCCGACCGCTGGCCTTTTGCGTGCGGCATCACGAAGCGCAGCGGCCACATGATGTGGGGCGCGGCGCGCATCAGCACCTCGCGCTCGAGCAGCGCCTTGCGCACCAGGTTGAATTCGTAGTATTCGAGGTAGCGCAGGCCACCGTGTATCAGCTTGGTGGAGGCCGACGACGTGTGCGCCGCCAGGTCGTCTTTTTCGCACAGGACGACCGACAGCCCGCGACCGGCCGCATCGCGCGCGATCCCCGCGCCATTGATGCCGCCTCCCACGATCAGGACATCGCAATCGAGCGTGTGCTGCGGTTCCGCCATGAGTTCCCCGAAATGGTCGCTTGTTTTCTTGTTATCGTTTGAAATGTAGCCAGATTCGCCACGTCCTGCTACGGTACGACAAATTTGGTTTTGATGATAGAGGGCAACCGTAGCGTCCGCCTAAAATTCCCGTCATCGGCCACGTTACTTATGAATATGATATGTAAGGAAACCTCGAAAAACCGTAGCGAGCGGCCCGGTATCGGCTTTGGTAGCGCAAGCGTACGAAGGTACGCTGAGCAACGGGAAGGCGATAGCGGGTCGCGCAGTAGGTTTTACGAAATTCCCTTAAGCTTGCTCAAATTGGCTTGGTCTATAATCTGCGCACCGTATTGATAGCGAGACCGACGTTTTGACTGCTACCTCCAACAAACTGCCCCAGTGGCTCAATCGCCGCAATGCCATCCGCGGCGTGATCGTGATCGGCCTGGCCATCCTGGTAGGCGCCGTCGCGCTGGCGGCGTACATGTTCCTGGCGATTGCGCCGAACCTGCCCTCGCTCGACAAGATTTCCGACTACAAGCCCAAGATCCCGCTGCGCGTGTACACCGCCGACAATGCCCTGATCGGCGAATTCGGCGAAGAGCACCGCGACTTCATCCCGATCAAGGAGATGCCGGACCTGATGAAAAAAGCGGTGCTGTCGATCGAGGACAAGCGCTTCTACGAACACAATGGCATCGACTGGGTGCGCGCCCTGGGCGCGGTCAAGGCCAACCTGGGCGGCTCGTTCCGCCAGGGCGGCTCCACCATCACCATGCAGGTGGCGCGCAACTTCTTCCTCACGCGCGAAAAAGTCCTGGGGCGCAAGCTCAATGAAGTGATGCTGTCGCTGAAAATCGAGCACGCCCTCTCCAAGGATGAAATCCTCGAGCTGTACATGAACCAGATCTACCTGGGCCAGCGCTCGTTCGGCTTCGGCAGCGCTGCCCAGACCTACTTCGGCAAATCGGTGAAAGCGTTAAATATCGCCGAGATGGCGATGCTGGCCGGCCTGCCGCAAAATCCGGCGCGCCACAACCCGATCACCAATCCGAAGCGCGCCAAGCAGCGCCAGCAGCTGGTATTGCGCTCGATGCGCGACCTCGGTTACATCACCGAAGACCAGTACCAGCAGGCCCTGCACCAGCAGATCCATATCAGCGCCAAGGGCCAGCAATTCGAGGTCCACGCCGAATACGTGGCCGAACTGGCGCGCCAGGCCGTGTATGCGCAGTTCCAGGACGAGGCTTACACGCGCGGCATCAGCGTGTACACCACGCTGCTCAAGGATGACCAGAATGCCGCGTACGAATCGATGCGGCGCAACGTCATCAACTACGATCAGCGCCATGGCTACCGCGGTCCGGAAGCCTTCATCACGCTGCCGGCGGGCGAGGAAGAACGCGACGACGCCATCGAGGAAGCACTGCAGCGCCGACCGACCAGCGACCGCCTGACGCCGGCCGTGGTGCTGGCCGCCAGCGCCAAATCGGTCAAGGTGCAGAACGACGCCGGCGAGGAAATCACCATCAGCGGCGACGGCCTGCGCCTGGTGGCTGCGGCCCTTTCCGACAAGGCCAAGGAGTCGCTGCGCATCCGCCCCGGCGCGGTCGTGCGCATCATGCAGAACGATAAAAAGGGCTGGACCATTTCGCAGGTACCGCAGGTGGCGGCAGCATTCGTGTCGATGGATGCGGTCACCGGCGCCTACCACGCCATGGTGGGCGGCTTCGACTACAACCTGCAGAAGTTCAACCACGTCACGCAGGCGTGGCGCCAGCCCGGGTCCTCGATCAAGCCGTTCGTGTATTCGGCCGCGCTGGAAAAAGGCTTTTCGCCGGCCACGCTGCTCAATGACGAGCCGCTGGAACTGACCGCCGCCGAAACCGGCAACCAGCCATGGAGCCCGCGCAATGACGATGGCAAGTACGAAGGCCCGATCACCATGCGCTACGCCCTGGCCGAGTCGAAAAACGTGGTCACCGTGCGCATCCTGCGAGCGATCACGGTGCCGTATGCGCACGACTACCTGGGCAAGTTCGGTTTCGATCTGTCCAAGCATCCGAAGAACTTCACCATGGCGCTCGGCACCGGTTCGGTGACGCCGGCGCAGATGGCGGGCGCTTATGCGGTCTTCGCCAACGGCGGCTACTCGGTCGAGCCCTACCTGATCGCGAAGATCGTCGATGGCGACGGCAAGGTCATCTCCGAAGCCAAGCCGCGCACCACCCTGCCCGACGAAGCGCGCGTACTCGATCCGCGCAACGCCTATGTCACCGATAGCATGCTGCGCGAAGTGACCCGTACCGGCACCGGCGGCGCCGTGGCGCGCCTGGGCCGCCACGACATGGCCGGCAAGACCGGCACGTCGTCCGATGCGGTCGATGGCTGGTTTGCCGGCTACGGCGGCGGCATCGTGGCGGTGTCGTGGATGGGCTTTGACGATTCCAAGTCGCTGGGCAACAAGGAATTCGGCGCCACGGCAGCGCTGCCGATCTGGCTCGACTACATGAAAGTGGCAATGAAGGACCGCCCCGCGCGCGACCGCCAGGTACCGGTCGGCCTGACGCAGGTCGGCAACGAGTGGCTGTACGATGAATTCATGGGCGACGCCGGCCGCGCCTCGCTCGACCTCGACAGCCAGCCGCCCGGGGCCGAAAACATCGTGCCCGTGCCGACCGGTGCCGGCGCGCCGCCACTGCCGCCACAGCCGCAGGTACAGCCGCCAGCGCAATAAGCGCCCGGGCGGCGCCGCTACGCGAGCGAACGACGATACCGCAGCGCCCGCCCGCGCGGGCGCGATATCGGACTAGCGGCACAAGGGGCGGCATCAACTGTGGGCGCTGCGCTCCTGTCCAAATGTCGGAGCGCCTCGGTCGGCTCTGACCCTCATGCCGTTAACTTGAGCGAAAAGTACGCATTTTGTTAGCATAAAAAACGTCATCCCTGCGCAGGCGGGGACCCAATTTGGCTGACAGGTCGACGCATCTGGCACAACTTGGGTACCCGCCTACGCGGGTACGACGGATATGCACACCGTAACCTAAAGGGCCCCTTTCGCTGCATTAGTATCTGAATCTGAAGAAGCGTCAGCTGAGATAGCCGCGCATCATGCGCACGGCGCTGGCGGCGAACTGGTCGGGGGTGATGTCGGCAGCGCGGTATTTCCAGCGCTTGACGTACCAGTCCTGGAAGGTCGCCATCAGGTGCGAGGCCAGCAGGTCGGCGCTGCCTGGCGGACGCGATGGCAGGCGCACGATGACGTCGGCGAACAGCGACTGGACATACAGCTCGGAGTTCTTGGCGGCGTGGCGCAGCGCCGGCTGCAGCACGCGCGAATCCATGTACACGAAATAAAACCAGGGCTGCAGGATTTCCGAGATGTAGATCGACGAGCGGATCAGCGCCTCCAGGCGGTCGAGCGGATCGACGATGCTGTCGAACAGCAGCGGCACCTGGTGCGTGGCGTGGCGCACCACGTCGCCGATCATTTCCGCCAGCTGGTCCTTGGTGGTGATATAGCCGTACAAGCCGCCCATCGACAGGCCGGTCTCCTGGCACAGGTCGCGCAGGTTCATGGCGCGGAAGCCGACATCGTTGGCGAGCTTGAAGGTGGCGTTGAAGATGCGCTCGATGTTTTCCAGCGCCGGCTTGCGGCGCTTGACGGTAATGCGGTCAGCGTGATGGTCGAGCAGATAGGCCCAGATATTGCCCGCGTCGAGCGGCGTCATGGTCTGGAACTGCTCAAAAGTGAAGTCTGGCTGCACGGCAGTCTCTTTACTTGTTTTTATAAAAAATATTATAGCGTATGCCTGGCGTCCGCCGTCCGGTTCAGTCCTGCTGTACCTTCTTGCGCCGCTCCAGGTAATTCGACATGCTGACAAAGAATGTGGGCGTGATATAAAGCGTCAGCAGCTGCGAAAAAATCAGGCCGCCCACGACTGCGATGCCCAGCGCCTGGCGCGACTCGGCGCCGGCGCCGATGCCGAGCGCGATCGGCAAGGTGCCCAGCAGCGCCGCCATGGTGGTCATCATGATGGGCCGGAAGCGCTCGGCGCAGGCCTCCTGCATGGCCTCCACTGCGCCCAGCCGCTTTCCGTCTTCGCCGGTGCGCATCAGCTCCAGCGCGAAATCGACCATCATGATGCCGTTCTTCTTGACCAGGCCGACCAGCAGCACCAGGCCGACAAAGCTGAACAGATTCAGTTCCTGTCCGAACAGCCAGAGCATCAGGAGCGCGCCGAAGCCGGCCATCGGCAGCGCGGTCAGTATCGTGACCGGGTGGACGAAATGTTCGTACAGGATGGCCATCACCATGTAGATCAGCAGCACGGTGACCAGCAGCAGGATGGGCAGGCTGCGCAGCGAGTCTTCGAACGCCTTGGCGGCGCCGGCAAACGTGCCGGTGAACTGCCTGCTGCCGGCGGCGCTGAGCTGGTGCACGGCCTCGGTGGCGGTGCCCAGCGCCACGCCGGGCGCGGTATTGAACGACATGGACACCGCCGGCAGGCCGCCATAGTGGTTGACCGCCACCGGGCCGACATCGCTGCGCACCTGCGCCACGGCGCGCAGCGGCACCATGTCGCCGCTGGCGGACAGCAGCGACAGCTGGTCGAGCGCATTGATATCGGCCTGGAACTGCTTGTCCACTTCGAGGATGACCGGATACTGGTCGGTGGCGCCGAAGATATTCGACACCTTGCGCCCGCCGTACGCGCTTTGCAGCGCCGTCTGTATCTGGGCCGGACTGACGCCGACCGCAGCGGCCAGGTCGCGCCGCATCTCGACGCGGATTTCCGGATTGCGCAGCTGCAGGTCGCTTTTCACGTCCTGCAGTTCCGGCAACTGGCCCAGCCGGCGCAGGAAGTCGTCCGACGCCGGATACAGGGTTTCCGTCGCGGTGGACTGCAACACGTACTGGAGGCCGGTGTTGGGACCGACGCCGATCTCGATGGCGGGCGGGTTACGCAAGGTCAGCTCGATCCCCTGCACCCGGTTCGCTGCGCTGCGTATCCTGGCGATCACTTCGTCGGCCGACGTTGTTCGCTGCGCAAACGGCTTCAGGCCGATCAGCAGGCGCCCGCTGTTGCCCAGCGTGCCGTCGCTGCCGATGACCGACATCACGGCGTCCACGTCGGGATCGGCACTGACGATGGCGGCGATCTTGTTCTGCCGCGCCAGGAAGGTGGCGTACGGCGTTCCCTCGGGCACCCGCGTGTCGCCATCGATCTTGCCCGAGTCCACCTTGGGAATGAAGCCCTTGTCCACCACGTGGTACAGGCCGACCATGCCCACCACCACCGCGCCCGAGAGCAGCAACATCGCACCGCGGTGCTGCATGCACCAGGCCAGGCTGCTGCGGTAGCCGTTCAGGGTGGCCGTGAAGCCCGCTTCGAACCAGCGGAAGATCGTCATCTCGCTTTGTTTGGCGCGCAGGTAGCGCGCAGCCAGCATGGGCGTCAGCGTCAGCGAGACGGCGCCCGACAACATCACCGCGACCGCCATGGTGACGCCGAATTCGGTAAACAGGCGCCCGACGATACCGCCCATGAACACGATCGGAATGAACACTGCCGCCAGCGACAGCGTGATCGAGACGATGGTGAAGCCGATTTCGCCGGCGCCGGTCAGGGCCGCCTGCTGGCGCGGCATGCCCTGCTCGAGGTGGCGTACGATGTTTTCGAGTACGACGATGGCGTCGTCCACCACCAGGCCGACAGCGAGCGTGAGCGCCAGCAGCGAGACGTTGTTCAGACTGTAGCCGAGCAAATGCATGACGCCGAAAGTGCCGATCAGCGACGTGGGCAGGACCAGCACCACGATCAGCGTGGCCGACAGATTACGCAGGAACAGCATGATCACCACCACCACCAGCACCAGCGACGCCACCAGCGTCCACTCCACGTCGTGGATCGACTCCTTGATGTAGTCGCCGCGGTCGTACAGGATCTGCAGCTGCATGTCGCCCGGCAGCTGGCTGCGGATCTCCTCGACCGCCTTGCGTGCGGCCGTGGTCACCGATACCGTGTTGGCGCCGGGCTGGCGGCGCAGGTTGACCTCGATCGCGCGTTGCTGGTTGACGAAAGCGGACGTCTTGATATTTTCCACGCTGTCCACCGCGCGGCCCACGTCGCGCAGCCGCACCGGCTGGCCGTTATCGTAGGCCAGCACCAGTTTGCCGAACGACGCCGCGTCGTGCAGCTGGCCGTCGGCCTTGACCGTGTAGCTGCGGGCCGTGCCGTCGAGCGTGCCCACCGGCGCGTTGGTGTTGGCGTTCTGGATCGCGCTCACCACCTGGTCGAAACCGAGCTTGCGCGCCGTCAGCGCATGCGGATCGACGTACAGGCGTACCGCATAGCGCTGGGCGCCGTTGACATCGATCTGGCCGACCCCGCTGACGGTCTGCAGGCGCAGGGCAATCCGGTCCTTGGCGAACTGGTTCAGGTCCGACAGCGGCAGGGTCTTCGAGCTGATCGCCAGGTGCATGATCGGCGCATCGCTGGGATTGGCCTTGCGCAGCTGGGGCGGATCGATATCGGTCGGCAGCAGCGCCTGCGCCTGCGAAATCGCTGCCTGCACGTCCTGGGCGGCAGCGTCGATATTGCGTTCCAGCTTGAACTGGATCAGCACCCGCGTACTGCCGCTGGTGCTGGTGGACGTGATGGTATCGACGCCATCGATGGCGCTGAACGCGCGCTCGAGCGGCGTGGCGACGGAATTGGCCATGGTCTCCGGACTGGCGCCGTTCAGCGTCACGCGCACGCTGACGGTCGGGAAATCGACGTTGGGCAATTCGTTGACGGGCAGGCTGGCAAAGGCAAAGCCGCCGAAGATCACCAGAGCGCTCATCAGCACGGCCGTCATCACCGGGCGGCCGATGAACAGTGCGCTGATATTCATCGGCTGCCGCCGTTGCTGGCGGTTGCAGGAGCTGCCGCACCCGACGTCGCGGTGATCCTGACTGCCGAACCATCGCGCAGAGTCGACGGCAGCGCCGCGAGCACGGTTTCGCCGGCGGCCAGGCCGGCCGCGATCGCCACCGTGCCATCGAGGATGCGGCGCACCTTGACCGGCCGCATGCGCGCCACGTCGTTCTGCACCACGAACACGTAGGGGCCGTTCTGCCCCTGCTGCAGCGAGCGTTCCGGCACCGTGACCGACTGCTCGTCGTCGCCGAGGATGATGCGCAACGCGTAGAATTCGCCGGGCCACAAGGCATCGTCGCCGTTGTCGAAACGCGCTTTGAGGGTCACCGCGCCGGAAGTATCGCCGAACGCGTTATCGACGAACAGCAGGTGGCCGCTGGCGCGCAGCTTCTGGGTCAGGCTGTCGCGCGCCTCGACCGCCAGGCGGCGGCCGGCCGGCTGCTGGCGCAGGGCGTCGCGCAGCTCGCGTGCCGTTTCCTGCGGCAGCGAAAACACCAGATCGACCGGGTGCATCACATTGATCACCAGCAGCGGGTTGCTGTTGTTGGCGGCGACCAGGTTGCCTGTCTTGACCAGCACCGCCCCTGCGCGGCCGGCAATCGGCGCCCGCACGGTGGCGTAATCGAGGGCAATGCGGGCCTGTTCGATCAGCGTCTTGCTGGCCGCAGCCGCTTCCTGCAGCGACTTGTAATTGCTGACGGCGGACTCGTAGTCGCGCGCCGACACGTACTCCTTGTCGGCCAGCGGCTTCAGACGCGCTGCCGCGGCGCCGGCATCGCTGGCCAGGGCCTGGTCGCGCGCATACTGGGCGCGGGCCTGCGCCAGGCTGGTGACCAGCGGTGACGATTCCAGCTCGAACAGTACCTGGCCGGCCCTGACCTGGTCGCCGTCATGCACGAGCACACGGCGGATGATGCCGCCCGTCTGCGGTCGCACTTCGGCGCTGTCCCGGGGCTGGACCTTGCCCACGCTGTCGACCACCTGGGCCACCGCCTGCTGCCTTGCGACCGTCACCTCGACCGGAATCGCGGGCGCCGCCTTGGGCTTGTCCTCGGGCTTGCGCTGCCACCACCATGCGATGGCGGCCAGCGCCACCAGCACGACGACGGCCAGCAGTGTTGAATGTTTGATGCGTCCGCTCATGGCCGACCTTTCTGATTTTCGGCCAACGCGCTGCGGCTGCCGACTGCATAAGCCAGGCTGGCATAGGCCAGCCTGGCGCCATACTGGGCCTGTATCAGGCTGACACGGGCCTGGGCCGCATCGCTCTGGGCGACCATCAGCTCGAGCAAGGTGCCCACGCCCACGCGGTAGCGTTCGCGCGCGGCCGCCTCGGCCTCGGACGCGCTGGCCAGCAGATCGCGGGCGCTGGCAATCACCGCGCTGGCGCTGGCGGCGCCCTGGAAGCTTTGCCAGACTTCGAGCTCGACGCTTTGCTGCTGCTGCCGCGACTGCGCAGCCAGCTGCTCGACCCGGGCCTGCGCCGCGCCCGTCTGCGCGCGCACCAGGCCGCCGTCGTACAGCGGGAAGGACAGGGCCAGACCGATGGTGCGACTGCCGGCAGGGCTGGTATTGTTACTGAAGCTGCGGTTCAGCTGGGCGCTCAATGCCAGCGTCGGCAGGCCCTGCGCCCGGGTTGCGCGCAACTGCGCTTCGCCCTGCCGCAGCTGCGCCTGGGAGGACGCCAGGTCGGCGCGCGTCAGGCGCGCCATCGCCAGCAACTGATCGACGCCGGGCAGGTTGGGCTGGTCGGCCAACGGGGCACCGTCATCGGCCAGCGCCAGCGCGCTGGTCACCGGCAGGCCCACTGCACTGGCCAGCTGGCCGGCAGCACTGCGTGCAGACGACTGCGCCTGCACCAGTTGCAAGCTGGCCAGGCTCAGCGCGGCGTCGGCCTGCGCCGTGTCACCGGCGGTGCCGACGCCGGCACTGCGCCGCGCGCGGGCAGCGTCGGCGCTGGTGCGCGCGGCGGCAACGGTCACCTCTGCTGCCGCCGCCAGCTGGCGCGCGCCGAGCAAGGTGAAATAGGACTGCTCGACATCGTTGAGCACCGTCTGCAATTCCCGGTTGTACAGCAACCGGCTGCTGAGCTCCTGCCACTGCGCCGCTTCCACAGCGTCGGCGCGGGCGCCCGCATCGAACACGATCCACGCCAGGCTCAAGCTCGGCGACACTGTCCGCGTGACACCCGAAGCGTCGGCGCCGCTGGCACGCGAGATCGTGAACGGGATATTGGCATTGACGGCGGGTTTCAACAGGGCGCGCGCGCCATCGACCCCGAACTGGTCGGCCAGCGCACCGGCCCAGGCGGCCTTGGTGGCCGGGTTGTGGGCCAGCGCATAGTTGCTCAACTGGGCCAAGGTCCAGGAAGTGGTCTGGGTGGCGGGATCGGCAGCGTCCGGCGCCGTAAAAGGTCTGACCGGCAAGGATTGCTGTCCCGTTGCGACCGGCCACGGCTGACCGGCAACCGGCGCACTGTCCACACCCGCCCTCGCTGCCGCGCACCACACCATCGCGCCCAGCACCAGCACGCTGGCGGTGCGCATGCGGGCGTGCCGCCTGTAAAACAAGGGCGCACTCATGAAATGCGTCCGCCCAGGCGGCAGCAACCGACCAGCTCATCTGACAACGAACCATCGCGGCGCGGAGCAAAAGCCAACGTTGCCTTATATGAAACTGGTTTCATTGAATAGCTGCAATTTAGAAATATCGACGCTAGCGATGTTGAAGCAAGGTCCGCTTGCCATCCGTACGCTAGCGAACATTGGGGTGCGATTGCAGCGGACAAAAAAAAGCAGCCACGCGGGCTGCTCGATCGTACTGCGGTACCAGAAGTGGCTTACCTTTTTGTTTTACGTAGCCAATATCCGTTGTCATGCAAGTCACGTCAATCGAAATCTGCGGCGCGCCGCGACGCTGTGGCGCGGCGGCGACGGAAAATCGGGTAAAGTGGTGTAATCGATAACCCGACCGCAATCAGTACTCCGCACCATGGCCTATCCGATAGAACACAAGCTGGTGGTCGGCATCGCGTCGAGCGCGCTGTTCGACCTGACCGAATCGCACCAGGTGTACCTGGAAAGCGGCGCGGAAGCGTACCGCCAGTACCAGGAACGTCATCTCGATGTCGTGCTCGGCAAAGGCGTGGCGTTTCCGTTCATCCGTCGTTTCCTGTCGATCAACACCCACCATGCGCAGGCAGCGCCGGTCGAAGTGGTGCTGCTGTCGCGCAATTCGCCGGAAACGGGGTTGCGCGTGATGAACTCGATCGCCCATTACGGCCTCGACATTTCGCGCGCCTGTTTCGTGACCGGCAAGTCGCCGTACACCTACCTGCCCGCCTTCAATACCTCGCTATTCCTCACCGCCAACGAGCAGGACGTGCGCATGGCGCTCGACGCCCATTACCCGGCCGGGCTGGTGCTGCCGGGCCTGACCGAGGACGACGATGCCGACGGCGAGTTGCGGGTGGCCTTCGACTTCGATGGCGTGATTGCCGACGACGAATCGGAAACCGTCTTCAAGCGCAACAACGATGTGGCCGAGTTCCATGCCCACGAGCGCGAGCGGGTGGCGATTCCGCACCAGCCGGGGCCGCTGGCCGACCTGTTCCAGAAGCTGTCGGCCATGCAGCGCCTCGAAGACCAGGCGCTGCTGGCCGATCCCGGCTACCAGCGCATCCTGCGCATTGCCATCGTCACGGCCCGCAGCGCGCCCGCGCACGAGCGCGTGGTCACCACGCTCAAGAGCTGGGGCGTGTCGGCCGACGAAACCTTTTTCCTGGGCGGCATGGAAAAGGCGCGCATCCTGTCGATCTTCAAGCCGCACCTGTTCTTCGACGACCAGCTCAGCCACCTGAAATCGCCGGCCGGCAATATCCCGATGGTGCACATCCCGTTCGGCATCGCCAACCTGGCGGCGACCCACGCACCGAAGCCGGGGTAGCCGCCTGCCCGGTGACGGGGCTTCGTCTATAATGTCGGCACCGTTTATCACCGTGCCTCGCAGCCCCAGCGCCTATCCTCGTGTCCCTACAAATCGCCAACGTTCTCCCCAAACCCGGCAACCGGTTTGCCCTGCCCACCCTGCATGGCTCGTCGGACGCCTGGGCGCTCGCGCAAGCGGCGCTTGCCCTCAAACCGCAAGGCCGCATGCTGGCCGTGATCACGTCCAGCGCAGCGGACGCGCAGCGCCTGCGCGACGAGATACCGTGGTTTGCGGGCGAGGACGTGCGCTGCCACCTGCTGCCGGACTGGGAAACGCTGCCCTACGACGCCTTCTCGCCGCACCAGGACCTGGTGTCCGAGCGCCTGGCCACGCTGCACGAAATCTCGGGCGGCCAGTGCGACGTGCTGCTGGTACCGGCCACCACCGCGCTGGTGCGCATGGCGCCGCCGTCGTTCCTGGCGGCCTACACCTTCTTCTTCAAGAAGGGCGAGTCGCTCGACGAAGCGCGCCTGAAATCGCAGCTGACCCTGGCCGGCTACACCCACGTGACGCAGGTGATGTCGCCCGGCGAATACTCGGTGCGCGGCGGCCTGATCGACCTGTTCCCGATGGGTTCCGCCCTGCCCTACCGGCTCGACCTGTTCGGCGACACGGTGGAAACCATCCGCACCTTCGATGCCGACACACAGCGCTCGCTGTACCCGGTGGGCGAAGTGCGGCTGCTGCCGGGGCGCGAGTTCCCGATGGACGAAGCGGCGCGCACCACGTTCCGCAGCCGCTGGCGCGAGCATTTCGAGGGCGACCCGTCGCGCTCCGTGGTGTACAAGGACATCAGCAGCGGCATCGCCTCGGCCGGCATCGAATACTATCTGCCGCTGTTCTTCGAGCAGACCGCCACGCTGTTCGACTACCTGCCCGACGGCGCCGCGCTGGCCCTGGTCGGCGACATCGACGCCGCCATCAAGCGCTTCTGGGCCGACACCACGTCGCGCCACCGCTTCCTGAAGGCCGACCGCGAACGCCCGATCCTGCCGCCCGAAATGCTGTTCCTGTCGGACGAGCAGTTCTTCACGCTGGCCAAGCCGTACGGCCGGATGACGATTGCCAGGGATCCCGACCAGGGCGCGTCCGAACTGTCGGCGCCGATTCCGAATATCGCCGTCAACCGCCACCTCGACGATCCGCTGACCAACCTGCGCAGCTACCTGCTGCAGGCCGGCACCCGGGTGATGATCTGCGCCGAGACCAACGGCCGCCGCGAAACGCTGCAGCAGTATTTCAGCGAATACGACCTGGCCCTGACGCCGGTCGAAGGTTACGAAGGCTTTGCCACCTCTGATGCCAAGCTGGCGCTGGGCGTGGCGCCGCTGCACGCCGGTTTCGAGCTGGCCACGCCGACCGAGCGGCTGATCTTCATCACCGAAACCGAGCTGTATGCGGGGTCGGGCCGCCGGGTCGGCAAGAAGAAGCAGGAAGCCGTCACCCAGGTCGAATCGATGGTGCGCGACCTGTCGGAACTGAAAATCGGCGACCCCGTGGTGCACATTAACCACGGCATCGGCCGGTACATGGGCCTGACCAGCATGGACCTCGGCGAAGGCGAAACCGAGTTCCTGCACCTGGAGTACGCCAAGGACACCAAGCTGTACGTGCCGGTGTCGCAGCTGCACGTGATTTCGCGCTACTCGGGCGCCTCGCCCGACGACGCACCGCTGCACACGCTGGGCTCGGGCCAGTGGGAAAAAGCCAAGCGCCGCGCGGCCGAGCAGGTGCGCGACACGGCCGCCGAGCTGCTCAACCTGTACGCGCGCCGCGCGCTGCGCCAGGGCCACGCGTTCGAATATTCGGCGCATGATTACGAACGCTTCGCCGAGAGCTTCGGCTTCGACGAGACGCCCGACCAGCAGGAAGCGATCAACAACGTGATCCGCGACATGACCTCCGGCAAACCGATGGACCGCCTGGTGTGCGGCGATGTCGGCTTCGGCAAGACCGAGGTGGCGCTGCGCGCCGCCTTTATCGCGGTCATGGGCGGCAAGCAGGTGGCGATCCTGGCGCCCACCACCCTGCTGGCCGAGCAGCACGCGCAAACCTTCACCGACCGCTTTGCCGACTGGCCCGTGCGCATCGCCGAGATGTCGCGCTTCCGCACCGGCAAGGAGATCAACCAGGCCATGAAGGGCATGGCCGACGGCACGCTCGATATCGTGATCGGCACGCACAAGCTGCTGTCGGACGACGTCAAGTTCACCCGCCTGGGCCTGGTCATCATCGACGAGGAACACCGCTTCGGCGTGCGCCAGAAAGAGGCGCTCAAGTCGCTGCGCGCCGAAGTCGATGTGCTGACGCTGACGGCCACGCCGATTCCGCGCACGCTGGGCATGGCGCTCGAGGGCCTGCGCGAGTTTTCCATCATCGCCACCGCGCCGCAAAAGCGCCTGGCCATCAAGACCTTCGTGCGCAGCGAGGGCGAATCGATCATCCGCGAAGCCTGCCTGCGCGAACTGAAACGCGGCGGCCAGGTGTACTTCCTGCACAACGAGGTGGAGACCATCGGCAACCGGCTGGCGATGCTGACCGAGCTGCTGCCCGAGGCGCGCATCGCGGTCGCGCACGGCCAGATGCACGAGCGCGACCTGGAAAAGGTCATGCGCGACTTCGTGGCGCAGCGCTACAACATCCTGCTGTGCACCACGATCATCGAAACCGGGATCGACGTGCCCACCGCAAACACCATCATCATGCACCGCGCCGACAAGTTCGGCCTGGCGCAGCTGCACCAGCTGCGCGGGCGCGTGGGCCGCTCGCACCACCAGGCTTACGCCTACCTGCTGGTCAACGACGTGCAGGGCTTGTCCAAGCAGGCGCAGCGCCGGCTCGACGCCATCCAGCAGATGGAAGAACTGGGCAGCGGCTTCTACCTCGCCATGCACGACCTGGAGATCCGCGGCGCCGGCGAAGTCCTCGGCGACAACCAGTCGGGCGAGATGACCGAAGTCGGCTTCCAGCTCTATACCGACATGCTGAACGAGGCGGTGCGCTCGCTCAAGGCCGGCAAGGAGCCGGACCTGGCGGCGCCGCTGGCCACCACCACCGAGATCAACCTGCACACGCCGGCGCTGCTGCCGGCCGACTTCTGCGGCGATGTCCACGAGCGGCTGTCGATCTACAAACGGATGGCCAACTGCACGTCGCAGGGCAAGATCGACGACCTGCAGGAAGAGCTGATCGACCGTTTCGGCAAGCTGCCCGACCCGGTCAAGGCGCTGATCGAAACCCACCGCCTGCGCATCGCCGCCAAGACCGTCGGCATCATCAAGATCGACGCCCACGGCGAAGCAGCCAACCTGCAGTTCATGGCCCAGCCGCCGATCGACCCGCTGCGCATCATCGAGCTGATCCAGAAAAACCGCCAGATCAAGCTGGCCGGCCAGGACAAGCTGAAAATCACGGCAGCCATGCCGGACCTGGCGTCGCGCGTCGCGCAAATAAAAGGTGCAATTAAACAACTTACCGGGAACTAGGCCCCGGCAAGGGCAAGCGACGAGGTTGACCGCGGGCCACTTCCGTCGTAACTTGAACACTGCATTCAAACAACGCAGTCCTCACCCTATCGATAATGACAACCGCTACAACATCCATGAACCTGGTATTACAAGGGGGCGACGACTGCCGCGCGCGCCTGGAACGCATCGCTGCGCTGACGGCGCCGCGCTCGCTCACCTGGCTGAGCGAGCGCGCCGTGCGCTGCGAGGGCATCGCCTTTTCGCCGGCGCTGCGCCAGACCATCGAGGTGGCAGCCAACGCCGCCCAGCTCGACGCGACCTATACCATCGGCTTGCAGAAACTGAGCGACTTCAAGCTGGTGGCGATGGACATGGATTCCACGCTGATCACCATCGAATGCATCGATGAAATCGCCGACATGCAGGGCTTCAAGGCGCAGGTATCCGAAATCACCGAAGCGGCAATGCGCGGCGAGCTCGATTTTGCCGCCAGCCTGACGCGCCGGGTGGCGCTGCTCGAAGGCCTCGAGGCTTCGGCGCTCGCGCGCGTGTACGACGAGCGCCTCCGGCTGTCGCCGGGCGCGGAAACCATGCTGCAGGCGGTCCAACGGGCCGGCCTGAAAACCCTGCTGGTCTCGGGCGGCTTCACGTTCTTCACCGAGCGCCTCAAGGAGCGCCTGGGCCTCGACTACACCCACGCCAACGAACTCGAAATCATTGACGGCAAACTGACCGGCAAGGTGCTGGGCGCCATCGTCGATGCGGACGTCAAGCAGCAGACCGTGGAGCGGGTGTGCGCGGAACTCGGCATTTCGCCGTCGCAGGCCATCGTCATGGGCGATGGCGCCAACGATCTGAAAATGATGAGCATCGCCGGCATGTCGGTGGCGTTCCGCGCCAAGCCGGTGGTGCGCGAACAGGCCAGCGTGGCGCTCAATTTCACCGGACTCGACGGCATCCTGCCGCTGCTGGCGTCTGCATGACGAAACTCACGTCCAAAGGCTGTCTCCAGTGCCGCCAGGCCGAGCCGCTGGGGTTCGAGTTCGCGTTCGCGTACCAGCCCATCGTCGAACTGAGCACGCGCCAGATCTATGCCCACGAGGCGCTGGTGCGCGGCCCCAATGGCGAATCGGCATGGTCGGTGCTGTCGAAAGTGAACGAAGACAACCGCTATGCCTTCGACCAGGCGTGCCGGGTGGCCGCCATCGAAGGCGCCGCCAGGCTCGATCTGCAGGGGTATTTGTCGATCAACTTCCTGCCCAACGCCGTGTACATGCCCGAAGCCTGCATCCAGCGCACGCTGCAGGCGGCCGAGGAATCCGGCTTCCCGACCGAACGCATCATCTTCGAGGTGACCGAGGGCGAGCAAGTGCAGGACCGGCCGCACCTGGTCAACATCTTCCGCGAATACCGGCGTTTCGGTTTCCAGACCGCGATCGACGATTTCGGCGCCGGCTACGCGGGCCTGAACCTGCTGGCCGAGTACCAGCCGCACATCATCAAGATCGACATGGACCTGGTGCGCGGCATCGACACCAGCAGCGCCAAGCAGGCCATCGTGCGCGGCATCGTGGCGATCTGCCGCGACCTCAATGTAAAAGTGCTGGCCGAGGGCATCGAAACCGCTGCCGAACGCGACACCCTGCGCGGCGCCGGCATCGACCTGATGCAGGGCTACCTGTTCTGCAAGCCGGCCCTGCGCGCAGCAGGCGTCATCGATCCGGCTGCCTGGGGTTGAACGGCGTGCATGCCTGCGGCTGCCGCCTGCTCGAGGTGGACGATGCCGTGCAAAAGGCAGTGATACCGCTGGCGCTGCTGTATCCGGCAACCGGCAGCGAGACCACCGCCCGATTCGGTCCCTACACGCTCGACGTGGCGCAGGATGCGGCGCCCGTCGGCGGCCCGTATCCGCTGGTGGTGGTCTCGCACGGCAATGCCGGCACGCCGTGGGCCTACCGCGAACTGGCCCGGCACCTGGTGCAGGCCGGCTACGTGGTCGCCCTGCCCGCCCACCCCGGCAATACCCGCAACAACAATAACCGCGCCAATACGGCCGCCAACCTGGCCAACCGGCCGCGCCACATCTCGGTCGTGATCGACGCTGCTTACCGCGCGCTGCCAGGCATGCTGCTCGCCGACACGGTGGCCGTGATCGGCCATTCGATCGGCGGCTACACGGCGCTGGCGGTTGCCGGCGGCCAGCCGTGGACCGGCCCCTACGAACGCAAGACCAACCCGCCGCAGCCGGTGCCGGTCACGCCCGATGCACGGGTGCGGGCGCTGGTGCTGCTGGCGCCGGCCACGGCCTGGTTCCGCCCCGGTGCGCTGCGTGAAGTGCATCAGCCGATCCTGATGATCACCGGCGATCTCGACGTCAACACGCCGGTGGCGCACGCACTCAACGTGCTCGACGGCGTGGCCGATCGCAGCCGGGTCGTGCACAAGGTGTTTGCCGGCGCTGCCCATTTCTCGTTCATGAGCAAGTTCCCGGCCGAGATGACCAGGCCGGAATTCCACCCGTCGCAGGACCCGCCCGGTTTCGACCGCGCTACGATCCAGCCCGCGCTGTTCGACGACATCACCGCTTTCCTGCACCGTACGCTGGGCGACACAGCGACACATTAAGCGCGTTCGGGCAACCGCGATTCCGTTATACTTTTTCTTGTATTTTTCTTTATATTTTTTGTTACCGCCCACCTGAAAGGAAACGCCATGTCGCAAGAACTGATACTTGACAGCCGTGACAGCTCGGCCAAGACCATGGCCTGGTGGCTGTACGTCGTGCATGCCGTGAGCTTCATCTTTTCGCTGGGCCTGTTTTCGGTGATTCCGCTGGTGATCAATTACGCCCAGCGTCCCGCCACCGCCGGTACCTTCGTCCACAGCCACCACACCTGGATGATCCGCTCGTTCTGGTGGTACGTGGTGTGGATCGCGGTCGGCGGCGTGGCCTTCATCACCATCATCGGCATCCCGTTCGCTTACCTGATCTGGCTCGGCGCCTGGTTGTGGAAGGCCTACCGTCTGATCTCCGGCTTCATGCGCCTCAACAACAACGAGGCGGCTGCCGTCTAAGGCTGGCCGCCCTGCAGCAGCTGCAGGGCCTGGCGCAGGCCGGCAACGATCACGCCATAGGCCTGGCGCCGGCTCGCTTCGTCCGGCGCGCGCAGCACATAGGACGGGTGATACACGGTCACCAGCCAGCGGCCGTCGTGCTGCACCGGCACCGGCTGGCCATCGCTGATCATCGCCGTCATGGTGGCCGCGCCATCCTGCAGCAGCGACTTCAAGGCCGTGCTGCCCAGCGCCACCACCACCTGCGGCTGCACGCGTTTCAGTTCCTCCTCCAGCCACAGGTGGCAGGCCGCCACCTCGCGCTGCGCCGGCGTCTTGTGCAGGCGCCGCTTGCCGCGCGGCTCCCACTTGAAATGCTTGACCGCGTTGGTCAGGTAGATGTCGTCGCGCGCCATGCCCGCTTCCTGCATGGCCCGCTGCAGCACGGCGCCGGCCGGTCCCACGAACGGCACACCCTGCAAATCCTCCTGGTCGCCCGGCTGTTCGCCGACCAGCATGATGCGCGCGGGCGCCGGCCCGATGCCGGCCACCGGCTGGGTGGCGTGTTCCCACAGCGCGCAGCGGCGGCACTGGTCGAGCGAAGTCGGCAAGGTGCGCTGGGGCTGCGCCCGTTCGGGGGCGATCGGGATGTCGGTGGCGCCGCTGCGCTGCCCCACGGTGCCGGTCTGGCCGGTGCGGCGTTCGCCATTGTTGGCGGCCGTGACCATGGCCGGCACGATCGCGCCTTCGGGCAGATGCTTCCAGAACCGCGACGGGATATGGCTGCGCAGCAGGTCGGCGTTCACCCGCGCCGGGTTGAAGATGCTGCGGTAATAAGTGAGCCACAGCGCTTCGCCGGCGTCCTCGATATCGGCTGCGCTGCGCAGCAGCGACGGCGCTTCGATCAGTTTTTCGCCATCCCACAAAATGGCCTGGCCCGGCGTGGCGATCATCCAGGTGGTGGGCCCCATGCGGCGGGCGAAATGGCGCGCCACCTGCGGCAGCACGTCGTGCACCGGCTCGAACCAGGCCACGAAGCGCGGCGCGCCGTCCTCCTCCTTGCGTTCGCGGAAGCGCACGTAGGCGTGCATATCGTGCTGCTCGCGGTGCACGGCTTTCACCATCGCGTACAGCCGAGCGCCGTCGGCATCGGCCGGCGACACCACGTCGCGCTCGCCGAGGTGCCAGCGCCAGATCACCTTGTACAGGAATGACCAGCGGTCGAGCGCATTGAAGCAGGCGGCATCCTCGATCATGTCCATCAGCTGGCGCGGCACGCGCAATTCGGCGCCCGGCGGCGGCATCGCCGGCACCACGGCAGCGCCGGCAGCGGCACCGAAACCGGAAAACAGGTCGCCATCCTCCGGCTCGCTGGCCCACTCCACGTACTCGGGCGCGATGCTGCGTGCCACCAGGTCGCGCGCGGCGGTGCGCCATTCGGCGAAAGTGCCGACCACGCGCCGCGTCATGCTGCCTGCAGCTCCGGCCACAGATTCATCTGCTGCGGCGCCACGGCCATGGCCCGTCGCAGGTGCTCGGACGGGCTGGCGTCGTTGGCCGGGAAGTAGTCGGCCGTGATGATGAACGGCGCGATCTTCTTCAAGCTGCATTTCAGGCGCGTGAGGTCGGCGTAGCGGACCTGGCGCAAACGGCGCAGATCGACGATGCGCTGGGCGTTACGCAGGCCGATGCCGGGAATGCGGGCGATCATGTGCGGCTCGGCGCGGTTGAGGTCCATCGGGAAATGCTCGCGGTTGGCCAGCGCCCAGGCCAGCTTGGGATCGATGTCGAGCGCCAGGTTGCCGGTCTTGGGCAGCAGCTCGTCGACCTGGAAGCCGTAGCTGCGCAGTAAAAAATCGGCCTGGTACAGCCGGTGTTCGCGCACCATCGGCGGCGGCACCAGCGGCACGCTTTTCGGACTTTGCGGAATCGGGCTGAAGGCCGAGTAGTACACGCGTTTGAGCTTGTAGCTGCCGTACAGCGTTTCGGCGGTTTTCAGGATCTGTTGATCGTCGCTGGCATCCGCGCCGACGATCATCTGCGTGCTCTGGCCGGCCGGAGCGAAGCGCGGCGCTTTCGGCTCTTCGGCTTTTTCGTCGAGCTTGCGGCGGATCGAGCCCATCGCCAGCTTGATCGTATGGACGCTTTTTTCCGGCGCCAGCTTCTGCACGCTGTCCTGGGTGGGCAGCTCGATGTTGACGCTGAGGCGGTCCGCGTAGCGGCCGGCAGCGGCGATCAGCGCCGGGTCGGCATCGGGGATGGTTTTCAGGTGGATGTAGCCGCGGAACTGGTGCACCTCGCGCAGCTCGCGTGCGATCTGCACCAGCTGCTCCATCGTGTAGTCGGCCGACTGGATGATGCCGGAGCTGAGGAACAGGCCGTCGATGTAATTGCGCAGGTAAAAATCCTTGGTCAGCTTGACCACTTCGGCCACCGTGAAGCGGGCGCGCGGCACGTTGGACGTGCGGCGGTTGACGCAATACTGGCAGTCGTACAGGCAGTAATTGGTCAGCAGGATCTTGAGCAGCGAGACGCAGCGTCCGTCCGGCGTGTAGCTGTGGCAGATGCCCATGCCGGTGGTGGCGCCGAAACCGTCCTTGCCGACCGAATGGCGCTTGGGCGCCCCGCTGCTCGCGCACGACGCGTCGTACTTGGCCGCATCGGCCAGGATTTCCAGTTTGTCCGTCAGTTCCATGATCTGCTCCGCACCTGTATAGGCATACAGTATAGCAGAACGGATCAGGCCAGCAGCGTCTTCAGTACGTCTGTCAGCGCCGCCGATTCGGCATCCGTACCAATCGAGATACGCAGGAACTGGTCGATGCGCGCCTGCCTGAAATGGCGCACCAGGATGGACCGCTCGCGCAGGCCGGCAGCCAGCGTGGCCGCGTCGTGCTGCGGATGGCGCGCAAACACGAAGTTGGCCTGCGACGGCAGCACCTCGAAACCGAGCGCCAGCAATTCGGCCGTCAGCCGGCCACGGGTGGCGATGATGGCGCGCGCGCTCTGCGCTGCATACGCGACGTCGTCGAGCGCTGCGACTGCCCCGGCCTGCGCCACCTGCCCCAGCGGATAGCAATTGAAGCTGTTCTTCACGCGTTCCAGGCCGGCGATCAGGTCGCGGTGACCGACCGCGAAGCCGACCCGCAAGCCCGCCAGCGCGTGCGACTTGGACAGGGTCTGGATCACCAGCAGGTTGTCGTAGCGGTCCACCAGCGCGCTCGCGCTGGCGCCGCCGAAGTCCACGTAGGCTTCGTCGATCACCACCACCTGGTCGCGGTGACGGTCAAGCAGCGCCTCGATGCGGGACAGCGGCAGCGCGATGCCGGTCGGCGCATTGGGGTTGGCGATGATGATGGCGCCGCACGGCGCGCGGTAGTCGTCGACATCGATCTCGAAGCGCGCATTGAGCGGCACCGGCTGCGCGGTGATGCCGTACAGGCTGCAGTAGGTGGCGTAAAAACTGTAGCTGATGTCGGGGCACAGCAGCGGCAGCGCATGCCTGAGCAGCGCATGGAAGGTATGCGCCAGCACCTCGTCCGAGCTGTTGCCGACAAAGACCTGCTCGCGCTGCACGCGCAGGCGCCGCGCCACGGCATCCTTGACCGCCGTATTGGCCGGGTCGGGATAGCGGCGCAGGCCGTCGCCGACGGCGGCCTGCATGGCGGCGACGGCTTGCGGCGACGGACCGTACGGGTTCTCGTTGGTGTTCAACTTGATCAGGCCAGGCACGTTGAGCTGCTCGCCCGGCGTGTACGGCGTCAGGCCATGCACCACGTCGCTCCAGTAGCGGCTCATGCCATCACCTCCAGCGCCTGCGCGATGTCGGCGATCAGGTCGTCGGCGTCCTCCAGACCGATATTGAAGCGCACCAGGATGCCGGCGTCGCGCCAGTTCTGGCGCATGTGGGCGATACGGTACGGGATTGCCAGGCTGTTGGCGCCACCCCAGCTGTAGCCGATGCCGAACAGCTGCAGGGCATCGACGAAGCGGTCGGTCTGCGCTTCCGTGTAGCGGGCGTCGAACAGCACCGAGAACAGGCCGCCGGCGCCGGTGAAGTCACGCTGCCAGGTGGCGTGGCCCGGGCAGTCGGGCAGCGCCGGATGCAGCACGCGGGCGATCTCCGGCCGCGCCGCAAGCCAGGCCGCCACCTTGCGCGCCGACTTGTCGTGGGCCTCGAAGCGCAGGCGCATGGTGGGCAGGCCGCGCAGCACCAGGTAGGCGTCGTCGGCGCCCACGCCGAGGCCGAGGCGCATGTGAGCCATGCTCAGGCGGTCGTGGATGGCGCGGTCGCGCGTGATGACGGCGCCCATCAGCACGTCCGAGCCGCCCGACTGGTACTTGGTCAGCGCCTGCATGACGATGTCCACGCCGTGCGCAAACCCGTTGAGCGCCAGGCCGGCCGACCAGGTGTTGTCGAGCGCGACCAGCACGCCGCGCGCGCGGGCCGCTGCGCAGATGGCCGGCAGGTCCGGCACTTCCATCGACACCGAGCCGGGCGCCTCGGTCCAGATCAGCCGGGTGTTCGGTCGTATCAGTTCGGCGATGCCGGCGCCCGCCAGCGGATCGTAATAGCGCACGGTGATGCCGAAATCGGCCTCGAGCCAGCGACCCAGTTCGCGATTCGGGTTGTACACATTATCGGGTAGCAGCACGTCGTCGCCGGCCCTGAGCAGTGCAAGGTCCACCATGGCGATCGCCGCCAGCCCGCTGGGGGCGAGCAGGCACTGGTGGCCGCCTTCGATTTCGGCCAGGCGCGCTTCCAGCGTAAACGTGGTGGGCGTGCCGTGCAGCCCGTAGGTATAGGCGTTCTTGTCCTTCCACTGGCCAGAACGCAGCGCCGCCACGTTTTCGAATAGCACCGTGGACGCATGGTGGATCGCGGTGGGGAACGCATCGAAGCCTGCCGGCGGGCGGTAGTCGGAGTGGATCAGGGCGGTCTGCGGGGATTTTTTGGTGGTCATCGGCGGCGGTAGGCAGATAAAAAAAGGCGGGCCATCTGCATGGTCCGCCTTCATTATAGCCGCGCCGACCGGGCTTACTCGGCCTGACCCCACAGGTCGTGGGCATCGGACGTGGTGATGCGCACGTCGACGAACTGGCCGACGGCCAGCTTCTTGTGCGGTTCGTACGGCGGCTTCACATAGACCACGCCGTCGATCTCGGGGGCGTCGGCTGCCGAGCGGCCGATGCCGCCGGTGCGGTTGACTTCATCGATCAGCACGCGCACGGTCTTGCCGACCTTGGCCTTCAGGCGGTTCTTCGAGATTTCTTCCTGCAGCAGCATCACGCGGCCGCGGCGTTCTTCGCGCACTTCTTCCGGCACCGGGTTGGCCAGTTCGTTGGCGGTGGCGCCTTCCACCGGCGAATAGGCGAAGCAGCCGAGGCGGTCGATCTGCGCTTCCTTGAGGAAGTCCAGCAGGTACTGGAATTCGGCTTCGGTCTCGCCCGGGAAGCCGGCGATGAAGGTCGAGCGGATCGTGAGCTCCGGATTCATCTGGCGCCAGGCCAGGATGCGGTCGAGGTTTTTCTCGCCGCTGGCCGGGCGCTTCATGCGCTTCAGCACGTCGGGATGCGCATGCTGCATCGGGATGTCGAGGTAAGGCAGCACGTGCTCGCCCATCATCGGGATCACCTGGTCCACGTGCGGGTATGGATACACATAGTGCATGCGCACCCAGGCGCCGTACGACTTGGCCAGTTCGCCCAGCGCTTCCATCAGCTGCGTCATGTGGGTCTTGATCGGGCGGCCGTTCCAGAAGCCGGTGCGGAACTTGACGTCGACGCCATAGGCCGAGGTGTCCTGCGAGATCACCAGCAGTTCCTTGACGCCAGACTTGAACAGGTTTTCCGCTTCCAGCAGCAGCTCGCCGATCGGGCGCGACACCAGGTCGCCGCGCATCGACGGGATGATGCAGAACGAGCAGCGGTGATTGCAGCCCTCGGAGATTTTCAGGTAGGCGTAATGCTTGGGCGTGAGCTTGATGCCTTGCGGTGGCAGCAGGTCGATGAACGGCTCGTGCGGCTTGGGCAGGTGCAGGTGGACCGAGTCCATCACTTCGCCGAGCGCGTGCGGGCCGGTCACGGCCAGTACCTTCGGGTGCACCTTCATGATGATGTCGTCGCCTTCCGCGTCTTTCTTCGCGCCCAGGCAACCGGTGACGATCACCTTGCCGTTTTCGGCCAGCGCTTCGCCGATGGCGTCGAGCGACTCCTGTACGGCAGCGTCGATGAAGCCGCAGGTGTTGACGATGACCAGGTCGGCGCCGTCGTAGGACTTGGCGGTCTCGTACCCTTCGGCGCGCAGCTGGGTCAGGATCTGCTCGGAATCGACCAGCGCCTTGGGGCAGCCGAGCGAAACAAAGCCGACTTTGGGCGCCGCACCGCTGACGGTGGTGGTGGCAGCAGGCTTGGCGATACGGGAAAGTGGTTGCGATTGCATGTTGGGTGTCGTGAAGATGCCGGGCAATCGGGCATTATACCCGATCATGCTTGCTCCGGAGAAGCCCGGGACCCGGGTTACCGGCGGCGACAGCTATTTTAAAAACTCGCCGAAGACAACAACGGCACAGCAGCTCGCGCCCTGTGCCGTCCTTTTCCGTCAATACAGATGACTACTTCTTGTCGCTCGGCGGCACCACCGCGCCGAACGGGAAGGCGCCGAACAGGGTCTTGCTCTGGTTTTGCATTTGCTCCTGCATCTGCACGAACAGGCTCTTGCTCTGGTCGATGTAGTTGTTCATCATCCCCTGCATCATCGGGCCCTGGACGTTCATGAACTGGGTCCACATTTCGGGGCTGAAGGCTTTGCCGTCCATGGCGCCGGCGCCGGTGAACTTGCGCTGGATGTCGGTGAAGGCCTGGACATTTTTTTCCAGGTAGGAGCCCATCATGCCCTGCATGGCGTGGCCATAGAAACGGATGATTTGCGACAGCACGTCGCTCGAGAACATGGGGGCGCCGCTGGCCTCTTCTTCCAGAATGATTTGCAGGAGAATGCTGCGGCTCAGATCTTCGTTGGTCTTGGCATCGACCACGGTAAATACCTCGTTGTCGAGCACCAGCTGCTTGACGTCCGACAGCGTGATGTAGGAACTGGTCTGGGTGTCGTACAGCCGGCGGTTCGGATATTTTTTGATCAAGCGGTCAGCATTTTTTTTCGCACTACTCATCACAAGTCCGATCACAAGTCCATTTATTGCGCTGCAGCGCACACTGCAACTATTCTAAAAAAAAGCGAACCGGGGTCCGCTTTTCACGTGTCTACCTGATCCTATTATAGAGGGGAAAATGCAAAAATTGCATAAAGTCGCAACAGTACTGGATTTTATTGCAACGCAACTAATAGTCAGCTTTACAATCCCTGCGCACCTTGTTAACCCGGTTTAATAAGACTTCACCTTCACGTAACGCCCCGGCGCCGGCTCGATCGGCGTGTAGCGGACGTTGCCGGCCTTGCCTTTCGGCTTGACCTGCTTGCCGCCGTGGCTGGCCAGGAACGCGGCCCATTGCGGCCACCAGCTGCCCGGCATTTCGGTGGCGCCATCGAACCAGGCCTGCGCAGTGCCGTCGCCGGCACTGTTGTCGTTGATCCAGTAGCTGCGCTTGTTCTTGGCCGGCGAGTTGATGACGCCGGCGATGTGGCCCGACGCGCCGAGCACGAAACGGTTGGCGCCAGGCTTGCCCTGGTTCAGGATATGCAGCGAGCCGAAAGCCGATTTCCACGGCACGATATGGTCGTCGCGCGAGCCGTAGATGAAGACCGGCGCATCGATCAGGCCAAGGTCGACTTTTTCGCCGGCCACCGTCAGCTTGCCCGGCACCTTCAGGCTGTTTTCCAGATAGGTGTTGCGCAGGTACCAGCAGAACATCGGCCCCGGCAGATTGGTGCTGTCCGAATTCCAGAACAGCAGATCGAACGCGGCCGGCTCATTCCCTTTGAGGTAGTTGGACTGCACATAGTTCCATACCAGGTCGTTCGGCCGCAGGCTCGAGAAAGTCGACGCGAGATCGCGTCCCGGCATCAGGCCGCCGTCGCGCAGCTGCTGTTCGCGCAGCGAGACCTGGGTTTCGTCGACGAACACGTCCAGCACGCCGGTGTCGCTGAAGTCGAGGAAGGTGGTCAGCAGGGTCAGGCTGGCCGCCGGATGCTGGCCGCGCGCCGCCAGCACTGCCAGCGCGGTGGCAGCGAGGGTGCCGCCGACGCAGAAGCCGAACAGGTTGAGCTTTTGCTGGCCGCTGACATCCTGCACGATACGGATCGCCTCGATCACGCCCTGCTCCACGTAGTCGTCCCAGCTGGTGGTGGCCAGCGACTTGTCCGGATTGCTCCACGAGACCATGAACACGGTATTGCCCTGCTCTACCGCGTACCGCACCAGCGAATTGTCCGGCTGCAGGTCGAGGATATAGAACTTGTTGATACACGGCGGCACCATCAGGAGCGGTGTCTGGCTGACGGCCGGCGTGGTCGGCGTATACTGGATCAGCTGGAACAGCGGATTTTCATGGATCACGGTACCCGGCGTGATGGCCAGGTTGCGCCCCACTTCGAACGCCGATTCGTCCGACAGCGAGATATGGCCCTTGTTGATGTCGCCGAGCATGTTGGCCAGACCACGGGTCAGGCTTTCGCCCTTGGTGTCGATCAGCTTTTGCTGGGCTTCCGGATTGGTGGCCAGGAAGTTGGCGGGCGACATGGCGTCGATCATCTGCTGCACGGCAAAGCGGATTTTCTGCTTCTGCTGCGGGGCGGTCTCCACCGCCTCCACCATCGCACTGAGGAATCTGGCGTTGAGCAGGTACGTGGCGGCGTTGAAGGCCGACATCGGATTACCCTGCCAAGCAGCCGAACTGAAACGCCGGTCGCTGACCGCCGGCGCCTTGCCGGCCAAAAAATCCTGCCACAACACGCCGAAATCGCGCATATAGTCGTTCTTCAGCTGCTCCATCGCTTCCGCGTCGAGCGCAACGCCGATATCGTGCAACATGGTGGCAAACGGGTTGGCGTCGATGGTGGGCGCCTTGCTGAACCAGGATTGCCACTGGCTGGGATCGCCGACCTGCGACATCCAGGCGTTGGCAATGGCTTGCGGATCGGGCAAATTCATGTGTAAGTCCCTAAAAAATATTAACTATCTCTGAACGGGTTGCTACATGCTGATTGTTGCTATTGCGTGGATGTATGTCGTGGGACTGATGGCCCTGACCGAACCGACCATCATTGCGGGAATTGTAACGTTTATCTTCTATTGCGTGCTACCCCTGGCGACCTGGATCTACATCGCCGGCAGCGGCCGGCGCCGGGCGCGCCGGCGCGCCGCGCAGGAAGGCGCGCAGTCCGGTCCGCCCGCCCCGCCGGACCGGTGAAGCGCGCCCGCGTCAGAGAACCCGAAACACCGCCGCGGGCGGCCCGATATCGTCGTGCGCAGCGCAAGCGGATGGAAACGGACAGGCGATCGCGGCTCGCGCAGCAGGCTTTACGAGCTGCCCTTCAGCCAGATCAGGCTGGCCTGGCGGCCGGTCACGCCGTCGCGGCGGAACGAATAAAACCTGGCGGAATTGGCCACCGTGCAGTATTCGCCGCCGTGCACCTGATCCACGCCCGCGCGCAGCATGCGGTGCCGCGCCAGCGCATAGATGTCGGCCAGGAACTTGCCGGGCTTGTGGTCAAGCGCCGTAAAGGCTGCCGTCACGTGGCGCACACTTGAAGCATCGGCCGCGTTGTGCAGGAAGGCCTGGCGCACCTCGCTGCCGACCTCGAACTGGTAGGCGCCGATCGCCGGCCCCATCCAGGCGGTGAGGTCGCCGGCGCCGGCAGCGCGCATGGCGTCGATGGTGTTTTCCAGGATGCCGGACAGCAGCCCGCGCCAGCCCGCGTGGGCGGCAGCCACGGTGGCGCCGCGGCTGTCGCACAACAATACCGGCAGGCAGTCGGCCGTCATCACCACGCACACCTTGCCGGCGATGGTGGTCATGCTGGCGTCCGCTTCCGGCACCTGCTGCGGCCCGACCTTGCCCAGGTCGGCCACCACGGTGCCGTGCACCTGCGCCAGCCAGCCCGGATCGCCGGGCAGTTGCGCGCGCAGGATGTGGCGGTTGCGGGCCACGTTGTGCGGCTGGTCGCCGACGTGGGTGGCCAGGTTGAGGCCGCCGTGCCCCATGCCATCGTCATACGGCGCCGGGCTGACGCCGCCGCGCCGCGTGGTCGAGAGCACGCCCACGTTGGCAGGCAGGTCCGGCCAGTGGGGCAGCAACCATTGCTGGCCGCCGGTCGCCGGTGTGTCGCCGATCGGCCCGCCGGACATCAGTGCTGTTCCGGCTCGGCGATGCCGGCCTGCGCGATCAGGGCCGCGAAGTCATCGGCCAGCGGCACAACCCATTCGCACGGTTCGCCGGTCGCCGGATGCACGAGCCCCAGGCGGCGCGCCTGCAGCGCCTGGCGCGGGAACACATTCGACAGGTGCTGCTTGCCGTAGGTGGTGTCGCCCACCAGCGGGAAGCCGATCGACATCATGTGCACGCGGATCTGGTGCGTGCGCCCGGTTTCGAGGCGGCACTTCATCAGGCTGACGGGACGACGGTCGAGGTCGCCGCTGGCCAGCAGTTCGTAGTGGGTGATGGCCGGCTTGGCGCCCATGCTGGTGGACACCGCCATCTTGATGCGGTCCTTCGGATGGCGGCCCATCGAGGCATCGATGGTGCCGCTGATGCGCGGCGTACCCCACACCAGCGCGAAGTACTCGCGCTTGACCGTGCGTGCCGCCAGCTGGCGCACCAGGTCGGTCTGCGACGCCAGCGTCTTGCCGACCACCATCAGGCCGCTGGTGTCCTTGTCCAGCCGGTGGACGATGCCGGCGCGCGGCACGCCCACCAGCTGCGGGCAGTGGTGCAGCAGGCCGTTGAGCAGGGTGCCGCTCCAGTTGCCGGCGCCCGGGTGCACCACCAGGCCGGCCGGCTTGTTAATCACGATCAGGTGCTCGTCCTCGAAAACGATGTTCAGCTCCACCGGTTCCGGTTTAAAGGCCTCGTCTTCCGGCGCCGGTTGGGGCAGAATGACGATCTTCTCGTCGCCGTAGACCGTATCCTTGGTGCTTTTTGCCGGCTTGCCATCGACGCTGACGAAGCCGTCGGTGATCCACATCTGCAGGCGGCCGCGCGAAAATTGCGGCACCAGGCCCGAGATGACCTTGTCGAGGCGCTGGCCGCACGCGTCCGGCGTCAGTTCCAGTTCGATCGGCGCCAGGCTATCGTCTTCGTCGCCGTCGGCATCGAGGGCCAGCGCGGTGTCGTGTTCGACAGGGTCGGCCAGTTCGGTGGAGGATTCGGTCGAATTCGGCTTTGGAGTTAATATCACAGCATTCCCATCGGCTATAATCAGCCTATTGTAAAACTTTGGTTAAACAGCTTCTTGCAAAACGATATGCAAAAAAAATTATCAGTAGTCGCAGCAACGTTGGTGATGCTTAGTTTGTTCGGTTGCGGAGCGTTGTCCGACAAGGCCGACGAAACAAAGGGCTGGAGCGCTTCGAAATTATACTCGGAGGCGACCGAAGAGCTCGAAGGAGCGCACTACGAGCGCGCGATTCAACTGTACGAGCGGCTCGAATCGAGCTATCCGTTCGGCACCTACGCCCAGCAGGCGCAGATGCAGATCGCCTATGCCTATTACAAGTCGCAGGACCAGGCCCAGGCGCTGGCGGCGGTCGAGCGCTTCATCAAGCTGCACCCGAATCACGCCCAGGTCGACTATATGTACTACCTGCGCGGCTTGATCAACTTCAACGACCAGGTGGGCCTGCTCAATTTCGTCTACGAACAGGATGTCACCGAGCGCGACCCGAAAGCCACGCGCGAAGCGTACGCGGCCTTCAAGCAGCTGGTGGACAAGTTCCCCAACAGTAAATACACGCCGGACGCCCGCCAGCGCATGCGCTACCTGGTCAACGCCATGGCCTCGTACGAAGTGCACGTGGCGCGCTACTACTACCGTCGCGGCGCCTACCTGGCGGCGGCCAACCGCGCCATGGGCATCATGGACGACTACCGCGACTCGCCGTCGATCGAGGAGGCGCTGTTCATCATGATCCGCAGCTACGACAAGCTCGGCATGACCGAACTGCGCAACGACGCCGAACGCGTGTTCCGCCTGAACTACCCGAACAGCCGCTTCCTCGACGAAGGCAAGAAGGCCGAGCGGCACTGGTGGAAGTTCTGGAGCAGCAACGACACCACGAAATAAGCCAAAACCGGGATGCACATCCCGGTTTTTGTTTCTTTACCTGGTTTTACGCAGCCACCTTGCGGCGGAAAATCCAGGTCGTGTCGCTGGAGTCGCCGGCATCGAAAGCATAGCCGTCGACGTCGAATTTTTTCAGCTTGTGCGGATCGGTCAGACCCTTGACGGCCGCATAGCGGGCCATCAGGCCGCGCGCGCGCTTGGCGTAGAACGAGATGATCTTGTACTTGCCGCCCTTCCAGTCCTCGAACTGCGGCGTGATCACCGGTACCGCGAGCTGTTTCGGCTTGACCGACTTGAAGTATTCTTCGGACGCCAGGTTGACCAGCGCACTGGCGCCCCGCTCGGCCGCCAGCGCGTTCAGCGCGCGGGTCTGGGTGTCGCCCCAGAAGTCGTACAGGTTCTTGCCGCGCGCGGTGCCCAGGCGCGTGCCCATTTCCAGCCGGTGCGGATGGATCAGGTCGAACGGCCGCAGCAAGCCGTACAGGCCGGACAGGATGCGGATGTGGGCCTGCGCGTAGTCGAGCTGCCTGGCGTTGAGGCTGTAGGCATCGAAGCCCGCGTAGACGTCGCCGTTGAAGGCCATGATGGCCTGCCGGCCTTCGGACGTGTCCGGGGTCCACGATGCGTAGCGCGCCACGTTGAGGGCCGACAGCTTGTCGGACAGGTCCATCAGTTCGCCGACCTGGGCGGGCGAGAATGCGCGCAGGCGCTCGATCAGCAGCGCCGACTGGTCGAGAAAATCCGGTTGCGAGGTCAGCTTGGTGGTGGGAGGGGTTTCGAGGTCGAGACTTTTGGCGGGCGACAGCACGATCAACATATTTCTGATTAACCTATTTTTTGAACTACCGACATGATACCCGTTCCCCGCATCGTCATCGACACCAACGTCTGCCTCGATCTGTTCGTCTTCAGGGACCCGCGCTGGGCGGCGCTGCTGCACGCGCTGGAGACCGGCGCGGTGGACGCCGTCACCCGCGCCGACTGCCGCGACGAATACCGCATCGTGCTCCACTACAAGCAGCTGCCGCTCGACGACGACAGCCGGCCGCTCGCTGCCGCCCGCTTCGACGCGCTGATCAAGGTCGTGGCGCCGGCCGCATCGGGCGTGCGCCTGCCCGTGTGCACCGACCGCGACGACCAGAAATTTCTGGAAGTGGCGCGCGATGCCCAGGCCGGCGTACTGATCACCAAGGACAAGGCCCTGCTCAAGCTCGGCAAACGCTTGCAGAAGGCCGGCCTGTTCAAGGTCGTGGTGCCGGAAAAGTGGTCGCTCGACAGCTGACCGGCGCGCACCGACCTGCGCTAGAATAGGCGCTCTGTCCACCCGATCGCCGACATGAACAGTAGCCAACACAGCAGCAACGAGGTCCCTCCCCCTGCCCTGCACAGCCGCCTGCCGGCCGTGGGCACCACGGTGTTTACCCGCATGTCGATGCTGGCCGCGCAGGCGGACGCCGTCAACCTGGGCCAGGGCTTTCCCGACTTTCCCTGCGATCGCAGCCTGATCGACGCCGTCACCGGCGCCATGCAGGCCGATTGCAACCAGTACCCGCCGATGAGCGGCGTGCCGGCCCTGCGCGCCGCCATCGCCGCCAAGATCGCCACGTTGTACGGCCAGCAGTACGGCATCGACGACATCACCATCACCGCCGGCGCCACCGAGGGACTGACCACGGCCATCCTGTGCTGCGTGCACCCGGGCGACGAAGTGATCGTGATCGAGCCCGTGTACGACAGCTATGTGCCGGCCATTACCCTGGCCGGCGGCACAGCGGTGTGCGTGCAGATGGACATGCGCGCCAGCGGCTATACGGTGCCGTGGGCCAAGGTGGCGGCGGCCGTCACCAGCCGCACCCGCCTCATCGTCATCAACACGCCGCACAACCCGACCGGCAGCATTCTGCGCGGCTCGGACATGCATGCACTGTCGGACATCGTGCGCGGCACCAACATCCTGGTCCTGTCCGACGAGGTGTACGAACACATGGTCTACGACGGCCAGCGTCATGAATCGGTGTGCCGGCATCCGGAACTGGCGGCGCGCGCCTTCGTCGTCTCGTCGTTCGGCAAAACCTACCACGTGACCGGCTGGAAGGTCGGTTACGTGGCAGCGCCGCCGGCGCTGACGGCCGAGTTCCGCAAGGTGCACCAGTACAATGTGTTCAGCGTCAACACCCCCATGCAGCATGGCATTGCCAGCTACATGGACGACCCGCAACCGTATCTGCAATTGCCGGCGTTTTACCAGCGCAAGCGCGACCTGTTCCGCGCCGGCCTGGCCGCCAGCCGCTTCGAGCTGCTGCCGGCCGATGGCACGTATTTCCAGTGCGTGCGCTACGAGAAAATTTCGACCCAGACCGAGGCCGCGTTTGCCGAGTGGCTGACCAGCGAAATCAAGGTGGCCGCGATTCCCGTCTCGGCTTTTTACCGGCACGGCATCGAGTCGGGCATCGTGCGCTTCTGCTTTGCCAAGCAGGACGCCACGCTGGCGCTGGCACTGGCGCGCCTGGCGACGCTCTAGGAGGCAGGCATGGCCGACCTCGACGCAGCGGCGCCCGGCGTTTCGGTCCTGCACCAGCTCAACGCCTGCAACCGCCGGCTCGCGCACATGCTGGACAACCTGCGCAGCGCCTCCGATGCCGAGGCCGCGCTGCGCGCGGTTGCGGCCGATGTCATCCACGCGGTCGAGGCAAACGCCGACATCGCGATCGCCGCCGTCCTGCTCAACCAGATCGCCGGCAGCTACGCCGTGCGCCACTGTATCGAGACGGCCGTGCTGGTCGCCGTGCTGGCGCGCCGGCTGGGCAAGTCCGGCGCCGACATCCAGACCGTGGCGGCCGCCGCGCTGACCATGAACGTCGGCATGCTGGGCCACCAGGACAGCTTCCAGGACAAGCACACGCCGCTGTCGGGCGAGGAACAGGCCATCGTGCGCCGCCATCCCGAAGATTCGGCCACCCTGCTGCAATGCGCAGGCGTACAGGACCAGGCGTGGATTTCCTGCGTGCTGCTGCACCACGAAAATGACGACGGCAGCGGCTATCCGGCCGGCCTGGCGCGGCCCGAGGTCACGCTCGACGCCAAGCTGCTCAGTCTTGCTGACCGCTATTGTGCCCTGGTTTCGGCCCGCAACTACCGGCGCTCGATGCTGCCGGACGCCGCGCTGCGCAAGCTGCGCGACGACCGCGCCAGCCCGGTGGACCCCGGCCTGCTCGACCTCTTCCGCGACGAACTCGGCGATTACCCGCCCGGCTGCCTGGTGCGCCTGCACGGCGGCGACATCGGCGTGGTCAGCACGCGCGGCGCTGGCGCTGGCACCGCGCAGGTGGTGTGCCTGCGCGACGCTGCCGGGATGGCGGTGCCCGCCGGCGCCCGCTCGCTGCCGGCCACCGCGATCGCCGCCGCCCTCAGCGAGGACGACGCCGATATCCGCTTCAGCATGAAGCAGGTATGGGGCCCACAGGCCGGACTCTAGCGCAACCTCTGCACAAGCTTCGGGCGCCGGCGCCGCCGGCAGCGCTGCCCCACGTGGTGTGCTCTCAAGGAAGCGCGCGGACCGGGCAACGATTTATTTTGATTGTCCGGATATTAAGTTAATTAAGATCGTTATAATGTCCGCAGTGTTTCGCATCGCTCGATTCCATCTCTCACACCCGATAGACCATGCCTTCCTCCCTGGCTGCCCGCGCTGCGACCCGACGTCCCGCTCCCTGGTTCGACATGGATACGCTCGACGATTTTCCCGGCACCCACAGCAGCCAGGCCCTGGGCGCCGTGACGCTGTCGCAGGCCGCGGCGGCGCACCACAGCGTGCAGCGCGATATTGCGTGGAGTGGTAACAGCAAGGCGCAACACCTGTTGCTGCTGTGGCAGCAGCGCGGCAGCGCAGTGCTGGCCCAGCACGGCGGCACGATACGGCTGGCGGCAGGCGATGTGGTGCTGCACGATGCGAGCCAGCCCTACCGGCTCGATTTCGACGCGCCGTTCGAGGTCAGCGTCGCGCGCATCCCTGCTGCCGCCATGCGCAGCCTGTGTCCGCCGATCGATACGCTGCTCGGTGCCGTGCTCACCGTGCGCAAGCCGCAGGTGGCGTTGCTGACGGCGATGGTCGCGTGTCATGCCGCCACCGACTATGCGGGCTTGCCGCAGGCGGCGGCGCTGCACGCAGCCGAAGCCCTGCGGCAGACGCTGGCCGCGTGCGCACTCGGTCTGGCCGTCACGGGGCCGCAGCAGCGCCCGCGCCTCGGCCAGTATCACCTGGCCCGCATCCGCCAGTATGCCCTCAGGCACATCGGCGACAGCGGGCTGTCGATCAACGAACTGGTCGAAGCACTGGGCATCTCGGCTGCCCACATCCACCGCCTGTTTGCGGGCGAGGCGCAAAGCTTCAGCACCTGGCTGTGGGACACGCGCCTGCAACTGTGCCATCTGGCCTTGCGCGATCCGGCCTGCAGCGGTCAGCCGATCAGCCAGATCGCCTACCAGTTCGGCTTCAGCCACCCGGCACACTTTTCCCGCGCCTACCGCAACCATTTCGGCATGACGCCAAGCGCCTGGCGCGCCGGCGCAGCACCGCCCGCCGACCCGGCCCCGGTTCAGGCAGCAAGCGCCTCGTCCCGCAAGGTCGCCGCGCGGGCCGCCGACAGCACTGCCGACCAGGCGGTTCGGCAGCGCGCCGGATGACCGGACGAGAGCATTGCCGATCAGGCAGCCGAACCGGTAACCGGGCAGGCGATCAGACGGCTGCTCGACGGCGCCTTCGATCGGACGGCTGGCGGCCAGCCAGGCAGTCTTTCGCACCGGCAGCCGATTGCGCTGGCAATCGCGCTGGAATCGCGCTGCCAGCGGGCGCCGCCACGCTCGGTCGGCGCCGCCGCCTGGCGTCAGGCGCCCGGCGCTGCCTTGCGGCGGCGCGCCACCAGCAGCATGCCACCCATGCCCAGGCTCATCATCAGCCAGGCCGATGGTTCCGGTACGGCCGACACGGTGTCGAGCATGGGCACGCCCAGCGCCGAGGTGCGGAAGGCGGCGCCGCCCCCGAGCACGTAATTGAAGGCGTAGGCGCCCTGCTGGGCGTAGGTCATCGACGAGCTGATCACCAGGTGCTGGTTGCCGGCGCCGAACAGGCCCAGGTCTACCACGTGGTCGTTGAAGTACAGGTTGGCGGCGGCCAGCGTGGTGAAACTTTGCGACAGCAAGGTCACGCCATTGTTGCTGATGGTGAGGTCGAGCGCGTCGAAGCCGCTGCCGACGAAGGTCGATGACACGAAGCCGAGCAGCAGGCGCTGCGCGGTGTCGGTGGCGAAGCTGAATTCGCCGGACGTGGTCAGCACGGCTGGCGAGGTATCGATCAGCGCCTCGACGCCGGCCGCGTGCACGCCGGTGCCAAGCACGTTCGGCACGGCGGCCGCCACGTTGGCGCCCAGGCCCAATGCTGCTGCGTCCGCGGGGCCGGCGCCCACGTGGGCCGACATGGTGGAGACGGCCGCCAGCTGCGGCAGGTCGAACGCACTGGTGCGGAACCGGTTCGAGGCCGAGGCCTGCGCCGCATTGCCGAAACTGCTGCGGGCGCCGGCGGCAAACGTCATCGCGCCGCCGGCTGCACCGATGCCCTGGGCCGTGGCCGTGACGTTCATGACCAGGCCTTCGCCCTCGGCGCGCGCCAGGCTGACGCCGCCGGCACGGGTCGTCACTGCGGTGGCCGACGCGTTGGCATGGCTGAGTTGGCCGTTGTCGAACGCGTAGCCGTAATAGCCGCCGCGCGCCACGGCCACGCTCTCGACGACGCCGCTGCCGGAGCGGCCGTAGCTGCCGGCCGTGGCATTGCCGAGGAAGGCACGATCACCGCCGGGATTGCCGATATTGCTGAGCGCAGTGGCGGTGACGTTGACGTTGTGGGCGCCGCTGGTGATGGCCCGGCTCATGGCGACGCTGTCGCCGCTGTGCGAATCGGCGTGCTCGAACGAGTCCGAGCCGCCGCTGGCCTTGCTGCTGGCGAAGATGTCGCCGGCAGCCCGGACGTCGGTCGTGGCGGTGGCCGTCTCGACATGATCGCCACCAAGCGCCACCGAGACGGCGCGCACGGCTGCCGTGCCGGCCGCCACGCCGGCGCGCACGGTGTTGACGACCGTGTTGGCGACGGCCGCACCATAGCGCGGGCCGTTATTGCCGCTGGCCGTGGCCTGCGCCTGCACATCGACCGCCAGGGCGCCGGTGCCCGTCACCGAAGTATTGCTGGTGGCGGACCCGCCGCTGCTCAGGCTTGCGCCCTCGGCGCCGTCGCCGGACAACATCAGGGTGGCCGAGCCGGCGCCGTAGCTGCGCGACGAACGGTAATCGATGCCGGCGCCGCCAGCCGCTTCGGCCGTGCCGCGCACCACGCCGCTGCCGCTCGCGCGCAGCGAGGCCGTGGCGTTGCCGCCGATATCGCCATACCCGCCGGTGGCGGCAACGCGGCCGCCGACTGCCGCGCCGCGCAGGTCGGCGCTGGCATTGGCGCTGCCGCCCCTGCCCGCCACCTGGTAGCTTTCGCCGCCGGCGCCGCCCACCGCGCTCACCAGGACGTCGATGCGGGAACCGCTGCGCGCCGAAGTCAGGGTCAGGCTGCTGGTGGCGGCGCCGCCGTCGCCGTTCGAGACACCGGCAAACGAGGTCGGGGTACCGCCGGCGCCGCCGATGCTGGCGATGTCGAGCGTGAGCGCACTGGCGCCGGCGTCGTCCAGTACCAGGGTGGACACCGCGCGACCGCCACGGACATCGCCGGTCAGCTCCTGGTAGGGCGGGATCGTGCTGACGGCATCATTGCCACCCTGGCCGCCGGTGGCGCGCTGGCTCAGCGTGACGGTACCGCCGACGGTCGTCCCGCGCACTGCATTGGTCAGCGTGGCGTTGCCGCCGCGCCCGCCCCGCCAGGCCACATCGGTGCCGTTACCGCCGGCGCCGCCGGTAGCGACTGCCGAGGCACCGACATTGCCGGTCAGCGAGCTGGCACTGGCGGCAGCGCTGGCCGCACCGCCGACGCCCGCGTAGCCGCCGGCACCGCCGTTGGCATTGCCGCCGATACCGCCCGTGGCCTCGGCCAGCGCGGTGGCGTTGCCGACCGCCGACGTGCGCGCACTGCTGACGGCGGCGCCGCCGCTGCCGCCGTTGCCGTAGGCCGGATTGGCAGGCGTGAAGTTGAAATAGCCGGGCGAGCTGCCGGCATGGCCGCCGTCGCCGCCGAGCGCGCTGGCGCCGGCGTAACCGGTCAGGTCCAGCGTGGTGGCGCTGGCGTTGCCGCCCCTTCCGCCGCTGCCGCCGGTGCCGCTGCCGTTGCCGAATTCATCCGACCCGGGACCGCCCATGCCGCCATCGCCACCGCGCCCGCCGGTAACGCTCAGGCGGTTGTACACGGCGCCGGCATTGCCGGGATTGATGGTCAGCGACTGGCCGCCGGTACCGACGCCGCCGGCTGCACCGGGCGTCGTGGCGTCGGCGCCCTGCCGGCCGGCGGTACCGGTACGGACCACGTCGGCCGCGTAGGCATTGGTCACCGCCAGCGACAGCAGCAGGGGCGTCAGGCCGGCGGTCAGCACCTGCCGGGAAGAGAATTGTTTCATGCTCAGCCTCAATGGTAAATGTTTCGTGACACTATCTTAAAATAATCATCACGATCTTAATATTAAGGCACGACCATGGGTATCACCCAACTCTCCTATTGTTTGACTGGCACTCTCACTGTGGTGCGGAACGCGACAACTGGTCGAGCCGGCGGTCGATGAACGCCAGCAGTTCCGGCGTGATGCCGTTGCCGGTGCGGGCCCGGGTGAACGCTTCGCGCGCTTCGGCCGGACGCTGCGCGGCCTGCAGCGAGATGCCCAGCCCCATCCACCAGACGCCGTTCAGCGGCGACAGTTTCAGCGCTGCCTGGTAGTACTGCACCGCTTCGGCGTGGCGCTGCTCGCGTTGCAGCACGCCGGCCAGGAAACCCTGGTAGTCGGCGTTGGCGCCCGCATAGTGCAGGCTGGTCATCAGGGTTTGCAGTGCCGGGCCGCCGCGCTCGAGCTGCAGCCGCGCCAGGATCATGGCCAGTCCGGGCTGGCGCGGGTCGATGCCCAGCGCCAGACGCAACTGGCGCACGGCGTCGTCAGGCCGGCGGTTTTCCAGCAGCAGCGACACATAGGTCTGGCGTGCGGCATCATTGCGCGGATCGATTTCCAGCGCACGGTCGAGATCGGCCATGGCGGTGCTGACGCGGCCATCCTGCAAGGCTGCCAGGGCACGGCGATAGGTGTTTTCCGCCAGCTGCTTCGGTGTCAACTCGGTTCTGGCAGTGGCCGGAGCGTCGCCTTGGTCGCCATGGTCACTTCCCGGGCGCAGCGGTCGTGCGGCTGCCGGTGCCGTGCCGGTCTGCCCGGCAGCACGCGCTGCCGTGCGCGGCGCGGCGGTATTGCCGACGGCGGGCGGTGCCGTGCGCGGCGTGGCGGTGTTGCCGACGGCAGGCGCTGCCGTGCGCGGCGCGGCGGTGTTGCCTACGGCAGGCGCTGCCGTGCGCGGCGTGGCAGTATTGCCGACGGCGGGCGGTGCCGTGCGCGGCGTGGCGGTGTTGCCGACGGCAGGCGCTGCCGTGAGCGGCGCGGCGGTGTTGCCGACTGCAGTCGCTGCGTTTGCCGATCGTTCCACTGCCGAAGCCGGCGTTGCTGAGGCCGCAGCTGCTCTGCCCTGGCCGTTGCCGGCCGCTGCGCCGGACGATGCTGCGGGCAACTGTGCCGCCGCTGCCGTGTCCGGTGGCGGCACGGTTACGGGCGTCGCACCTGCTGTCGCCGCGGCATCGGCATTCACTGCCGGGCCGGTCTTCGCTTCAGCCTCGACGTCGCGCAGTGGCTGGACAGGCGCAGCAGGCCCGTTGCCATCCACCGCACCGGCGCCAGCGGCCGCCGCCACCGGCACCAGCGGCGTCGCCACCGCCATCACCGACACCGGCTGCGCTGCTGGCGCATGGGCGGCCCGCCAGCCATACCAGCCGGCGACTGCCGCCACGGCCACCACGCCCGCGCCGATGCCGGCCGCCGCCAGCAGGGCCGGACGCCGCTCGCGCTCGGGCGGCGGCACCGCTTTCAGTTCGCGTTGCTGCAAACCGTCTTCGCGGGCGCCGCCACGGGCATCGAGATCCTGCAGCATCTTGTTGATCAGACTCATCGTTCAGCGCCCCGTCAAGGTCCAGGTCAGGCCCGCCGCAGCCGCCAGCACGCCGAGGCCCGCAGCGATCCAGCCCAGCCGCGCCTGGCCGCGCGGCGGCACGGTATCGCGCGCCGCCAGGCTCACGTGGCGCCGCGTTACCTGCTGGCGCCCCTCGCCGAAACACGCCATCAGCGCCTTGTTGGCAATGATGTTGACCAGGCGCGGGATGCCGCCGCTGGCGCCGTACAGCCGCGCCACCGCACCGCGCGTAAACAGGCGGCTGCCATCGTAGCCGGCCACCCGCAGCCGGTGCGCCAGGTAGTAGTCGAGATCGTCGCGCTTGAGCGGTCCCAGGTGGTAGTGGAAGGTGATGCGCTGGGCCAGCTGGCGCACCGTATTGTCCCGCAGCCGCACATTGAGTTCGGGCTGGCCGAACAGGATGATCTGCAGCAGCTTGCGCTTTTCCGTTTCCAGGTTCGACAGCAGGCGCAGCGCTTCCAGGCTTTCCAGTGGAATCGCCTGCGCTTCGTCGAGCAGCAGCAAGACCTGCTGGTTTTGCCGCGCCAGGTCGATCAGGCGGGCCGTGATCGATTTGAGCAGCTGGTGCTGATCGACGTCGCGGTCGAGCGCGATTTCGAGTTCGTCGGCCAGCGCCAGCATCAGCGTACGCGGCTCGAGCAGCGGATTCGGAATGTAGGCGGTCACGAAACCGGCGCCGATGGTGGCGATGAACTTACGGCACAGCAGGGTCTTGCCGGTCCCCACCTCGCCGGTGATCTTGATGAAGCCTTCGCCGCTCTTCGCCGCCACCAGCAAGGTATTCAGCGCTTCCTGCGAATGCGGACTGGTGAAAAAATAACTGGTGTCCGGCGTGATGTTGAACGGGGCTTCACGCAAGCCGAAGTGTCTGGCGTACATGGTCACGGACGCCCTTCGCCGCGGTGCGGATCGAGCGCCTTGATGCGGCGGCTGCTGTCGAGCAGGTCGTGGTTCCAGTCCGACGTCGATTCGATCACGGTCGGCTTGATCAGCACCACCAGCTCGCGCTTCTGCACCACCTCCTCGGACGAGCGGAACAGCGCGCCGACCACCGGCAAGCCGCCGATGCCTGGCACGCCGGAACGGTCCGAGGTGGTCGACTGCCGCATCAGGCCGCCGATCGCGACCACTTGCCCGTTCTGGCCCCGCACGATGCTGTCCATCTCGGACGTCGAGGACGACGCCAGCGGCAGCGACAGGCTGCCCAGCGCCACGCCCAGGTTGACCGCCTTGTTAACGGTCGAAACCTGGCTCACCGACGGGTGGACGTGCAGGATGATGTTGCCGGCGTCGTCGATCTGCGGCGTCACGTCCAGTACCACGCCCGAGAAGAATGGCTGCAGCGTGACGCTCGGCGTGGTGACGCCGGTGCCGTTGGTGTTGCTATTGGTGGTGGTGCTGACGCCGGTGACGAAGAATTCGTCGGTGCCGATCTTGAGCAGCGCCTTCTGGTTATTCAGGGTGGCGATACGCGGGCTCGACAGCACATGCACGGTGCCCTGCCCCTCGAGGAAGGAAATCAGCGCTGCAAAATTGCTGGTCTGGAAAGCCAGCCCGAACAGCGAGCCCATGGCGTCGCTGGCGGCGCCCAGCGCCGAACCCGGTGTGGCGGTAATGCTGCCGTTGTTGACCGACACGCCGGCGTTGTTGGCGCCCAGCGGCGCCAGCGCGGTGCCCGGCTGCACCATGCCGGCAGCGATGCGGCTGTTGGTGCTGAGCTTGCCGAACGCGGCCCAGTTGATGCCGCTCTGGAAGTTGCTGTTCAATTCCACTTCGAGGATCTTGGCCTCCAGGATCACCTGGCGGTCCACCGAGACCTGGGTCGCGCGCAGGTACTCGTCGACGTTGCGCAGCTCGTCGGGCATGGCGCGGATCACGATCACGCCCGACTGCGGGCTGATGGTCACACTGCGGCCATCCTTGCCACTGTCGACGATGGCGTCGAGCGCGGTTTTCAGTTCCAGCCAGAAGTCGCTGGCGGACGTGGTCTGCACGGCGGCGGCGTCGCGCTGACCACGGTTGCCGTTGTTGCCGTTGCTGCCGTCGTTGTTGCTGCCGTTATTCCCGCTGTTGTTGCCGTTGCTCCCCGCATTGTCATAGCCATTGTTGCCGTTGCTACTGCTGCCGCTGTTGCTGGTCCCACTGTTGGCCACCGATGTCGACGACACGCGCAGGCTCGATACGCCCTTGCGGCTGGCCGTCAGGTAGTTGACCTTGAACATCTTAGTCTGCATCGTCAGCGGGCGGATATAGATGCGGGTGCCGTCGATCTTGTAGTCGTAGCCGTACAGCTCGCGCACCGCTTCGAGCGCCTCGAACAGCGTGACATCCTTGAGATTGGCCGTGATGGTGCCGGTCACTTCAGGATTGATCAGCATGTTGTAACGGGTGCCGGCGACGATCGAATTGTAGAACTGCTGCACCGGCACGTTGTTGAACGAGACGTTGAAACGTTCGTCGAGCACCGCGCGCGCCTTCGGCAACTGCGCGCCCAGCTGCGCCACCGGCGGCAGCAGCGCGCTGGCGACAGCGTCGGCCTGGGTCGGCGCCGGCGGCCGGGCCTTGAGCGCGTCATCGACCTCGGCGCCGATCTGGTTGTAGGTGTCGCGCTTGGGCGGCGTCTGGCAGCCAGCCAGTAGCAGCGTGGTCAAGACGACGAGGGACAGGTGCTTGGACATGATCGGTTCAATTCTCTGGTGCGGTACGGGTGGCGCGCTGGCGGCTCGGCGTGGCCTTGCCGGCGCCGGGATACAGTTTTAAGAACATGATCGGTTCAATCCTCTGCTGCGGTATGGGGGCGGGCTGGCGGCTSGGCGTGGCCTTGYCGGCGCCGGGATACAGTTTTAAGAACATGATCGGTTCAATCCTCTGCTGCGGTGTGGGTGGCGCGCTGGCGGCTGGGCGTGGTCTTGCCGGCGCCGGGATACAGTTTCACGACTTGGCGCGTGGGTCCGCGCTGCAGCACGACGTGGTCGCTGCCCACCTGGACCAGGGTCGCGCCATCGATGCGGTCGCCCACGCGCAGCGCCTGGCCGTCGATTACGGCCACCTGGCGACCGTGGTTGCCGTTGAGGACAGACTGCAATTGCGGGCCATGGCGCAGCGGCGCCGGCAGCGCAGGACCGGCGGGCAGGCGCACTTCGAGCGGCGGCCGGGTGGGATCGGCCAGCTGCGCCGCAGCCGGTATGCAGGCGCCGGCCAGCGCCAACATGACGGTCCATGGCACTGCGCTGCCTCGCAACAGGCGCACGGTGGCGCGGCTCATAATGTCATCCATTTTTCATCGAGGCTCAGGGTGGAGAGCGTGAGGGTGAGCGTGGCGCTCGGATACCGGGTGGCGTCAAGGCGCGCGCCGCCCCAGAACAGCTGGGCAGGCAGGGTTTCCAGCGCCTGCATGTAGTCGATCATGTCCAGGTAACTGCCCTGCACAACAATTTCCACGCTATGCCGGTACAGCAGTTCGCGCGGCGCGGTGGTGGCCGCCGCCGCCGCGGCGCCACCCGCTGGCTGCATGCCCGCTTGCACACCGGGCTGCGTACCTGCTGATAGCGCAGCCGCCGTTGTTGCCGTTGCCGGTATCGAGGCGGCGGCGCCCGCTGGCGCAGCTGCGGACGGCGCCATGGCGGGGACAGCCGCTGCCGTGCCTGCCGGCGCCGCGCCCGGCGCAGCGGACGACAGCGGCGAGGCAGCCTGGTTCATGCCGGTCACCGGCAACGTGCGCAGCGACACCAGTTTCAATTTGCCATTACCGCGTAACAGGTGCTCGAGCAGCGGCGCGATCTTCTGCGGCGCCACCAGCCCCTTCTGCACAGCCAGCAAGCTGGCAGTGATGCGGTCGCTGTCGTCGCGCACCTGCTGCAACTGCTGGCGCGACCGTGCATCGGGGTCAGCAACGAAGCCCCGGGCGCGGGCGACGATGTCGGCATCGATATTGCCGATCTGCTGTTGCTGCCGCGCGATGTCGGCCAGCAGCGCGGTTTGCCGGCCGATCAGCGGCTGAACCGCGAAGGTGTACAACAGGAACAGGACCAGGCCGGTTGCCGCCACGAACACCAGCGCCCGCTCACGCAGCGTCATGGCGTCGAGCCGGGTACTCAGCGTGAGCCACAGGCGGTTCAGTCGCTTCACTTGGCTGGCACTCCCGTCGTCTGCAGGCTGAACTGAACATACGGTGCCGCTGCGGCGCCAAGGGCCACTGTGCCGGCAGCGCTCTCGAGCGCCGCGTCGGGACGTGCGATATCGAGGCTGGCAAACGTCTTGCCCTGCATCACGTGCTCGGACTTCAGGCGACCGATGTATTGCGGAATCAGGGCAGGCTGGAGGGCGCGACCCTGGATGCCGATCTCGGCGCCGGCGATGGTCACACCAGTCAGCCACAGACCAGTCACATTCTGGCGCGCAAGCGCTCGAAAATACTCGGCGTAGCCGGCACTGTTGCCCAAGGTCCCCTGCTGCAGGAATTGCGCCACCCGCTGCAGCGACGCCAGTTCAACTTCGGCCTGCGCCAGGTCGGCGGCCAGGGTCGCGCTGTGCTGGCGTGGCGCAAACTGCGCGCTGGCTTGCTGCAGGCGCCGCTCGCGGTCGGCCAGCTGCAGCTTGCTGGTGGCGGCACGCTGCGCCAGCACGTCCACATGGTGGCTGGCGTACCAGGTCATCAGCAGTGTGCCCACCACGATGGCACCGAGCGCCTCGGCCATCGGCCGCGCCGTAAAAATCTTCTTTTGCTTGAGGAAGACCGGATTGAACAGGTTGATCTGCTGGCTCACAGCACCACCTCCTCGTGCCGCAACGCCGCGCCCAGCGTCAGAAAACAGCGGTGTTGCTGCGCAACGTCCTGCAAGGCGGGCACGCGCGATAGATCGAACACGTCTTCAAGGGCCATCGCCTCGACCGGGGTGTACAGGTTGGCGGCGAGGTAGGCGTGCAGGCCGGAGGCGCCGATCGGCGCCAGCAGCAGCTTGTTGACATTGACGTAGTTGAACTGGCGGTCGAAGTGGTCGAGCGAACGTTGCAGTTCGAGCGTGATCTTGTCGAAGCAGATCTGCTGCTGGTCGGTATCCGGCTCCAGCAACTGGGCAATCGTGACGTCGATCCTGCGCGACAGATACAGCTCGCCCTTGAAGGTGATCGTCAGCAGGCCACCGTCGGTGTCGAACGACAGCATGGCCAGGCCGCGGCCCGGCGTTTCCAGCAGCGCCGAAATATTCCGCTGCGCCAGTTCGGGAATATCGATCACGGTCAACGCCAGGTCGCTGTCGGCGAACAGGGCCTGACGCGACTGGATCAGCGCATTGCGGGCAGCCACCACGAACATCGAATGACCGCGCGACATGCCGTTGGCGTCGACAGGAATGTCGACCACATCGATGGTGGCGTCGTCAACATGGAAGTCGAGCATGTCTTTCAGGCGCCAGCGCACGGCGGTTTTCAGTTCGTCCGGCGGCACGTTCGGCGCTTCCACGGTCAGCAGCTGGTACTCGCCGCCGCCCAGCATCGTGCCGAACTGGTAATTGACAAGCTTGGACTCCCTGGCGACACGCTCGAGGGTGGCGACGGTCCTGCTGTCAACCGCCGGGTGGAAGGCGCACAGCCGCACCACCGGCCGGCCCTCGCGCACGCGCTTGACACGGGCGACGCACAGTCCGTCGTGCAGAAAGGCCACGGTCACCCAGCCATCCTTTTTTTTGGTTCTTGTAAAAAATCCCATGCCGGCGCTAGTTCGTCTTAATATCGTTGATTATAGTCAACTTATGCGCCACCTCGGCCTTATTTCACATTCATGCCGTGAAAATACACATTTTTCCGTGCAGCTTGTTTCTTTAAAGCTGCGCGCGTATCGTTCGCTGGATGTAGTCAGCGCTGTTGGTGGGCGCCGGACAGGCCTCGCCCGGCCTCCCGTTGCACGCGGTGACGGTGATGGTGAGACGATTGGCAGTGGGGTCGGTTGCGCCGTTGGACACGCCGTAACCGGGCGCCGCCGCGCACGTAACCGTCGCGGTAAATGTAGACAAGCTGCTGCCGGCAGGCAGCGCGAACGTCATCGGGCTGGCGCAGGACAGCCCGCCGCCTTGCAAGTGGGTGAACAATGCCCACTCCATGCCTGCACGTGCCGCCTGGTACGCGCGCGCGCCCAGTTCATCCTGGACACGCGCACCCTGCTGCGCGGTCGTGAGCGACACCGCCGCCACACCGAGTCCGGCCAGAACCACCAGCAGGAAGATGGCGGTCACCAGCGCCACGCCGGAAGATTTGTGCAGCAAACGCCGCTGCAGTGGTTGGTCCAGTCGACGAGTCTTCATGGCAGATTGTTCACATTGATCTGGTGTGTCAGCGTGACGGTTTCCAGCCTGCCATCGGACCCGGTGCGCCCCAGTGTCAGTGTCAGGCCCACCAGCGCCGACTGGCGGTTGGCATTGCCTGCGACACTGAGCGCGCACGCCACCACGTTGTTGGCCAACAGCACGCCGGCGCCGGCGGCAGGCGTGGTGGGGACGGGACTGAAGACCGGTGCAACCGAACGGGTCAGCGTGCCGGTACCACTGGCGTTGCCGGCACAGCGGAATACGACCGGCTTGCCCACTACCTGGAAACGCTGGTCCGGCGACGTATTCGGCGGCCGCGGCGTGGCCGCGTTGGCTGGCGCCGCAAACGGGTTGGCCACGGGCGAGACGGTGTTGCCGCCGCCGAGGTCCGCCGCCGCAACGCTGGCATACGCGATGGTCTGCAAGCCCGAGGCCATGCTGCTGCCCGTCACCCGCGCCAGGTTGCCGGCGGCGTAGGCGTCGGCATCCTGGAAACCGGCCCCGAGGTTATAGATGGCGATGTAATTCGGGCCTGCCGGCGTCATTGCCGCTGCTGCACCGACCACGCTGAAGCTGGCAGCTGCAGGATCGGTAAAACTGAGCGGCGTGCCGCTGACCGTGTTGTCTTCGACAGACAGGTAGCGGCCGCCGCCGAAGGTAGGAATGAATTCCAGGTACCACGCTCCGTCGCTTGCGGTGAACTGGGCACGCGCGCTGTTGGGCAGACTGGCGCGAATTTCGCGCGCCATGCGCCGCAATGCCAGGTCAGCCACGTCGCTCATCTCGGCGCGGCCCGCGCTGTCGATGTAATTGGCGACCGGGCGTTTGATGAACAGCACCATGGTGCCGGCAATGATGGCGGTCAGCACGATCGCGACGATCGCCTCGACCAGCGTGAAGCCGCGCGCGGCCCGATGGACACGGACACGCCCCCCGGTCATGGCAGCACCTGCGGTGCATAGCGGGTACGGTAGCCATCGAGCCGCACGAAGTCGCCGGCGCCGCTGCCGTAGGTCGTGATGATGGTGATCTGCAGGACGTTGAGCGCACTGGCGCTGGACGTGAGCGCGCTTCCCGCAGGCCCCAGCGGGGCCTGGGCGCCGACGTAATTGAGCGTGACCGTGGAGGTGATCGGCGCCAGCGATGTGTTGCCCATGGTCGCGCCGGTACCGTCCACCCCGAACGGGTTGCCGCTGATATCGCGGTCCACATTGTTGACCGCGAACGTCGCTTGCGGCTGGCCGGCAACGGTAGCATATTCGGCGACGTTGCCGTACGGACGCGTGGCGCCGGCCGCGCGCACCCCCACCTGAACCGGCGTGTTGCAGGCGGCCTGCGTGGTCGCGTCGACCGCGTTCGGATCGGACGATGCGCAGTAAGTGAAGCGCGCCAGCTGTACTTCTTCCATCAGCGCTTCGGCGATCATCAGGGCCTGCTTGCGGCGCAACGGATCGGCGCTGGCAGTGCTGTTGAGATTGAGAACCCCGATCACGCCGGCTGCCGCCACGCCCACGATCACCATGAACAGGATCAGCTCGATAATGGTGACACCACGCGCACGCTCAAAAAACATAGCCGCTTTCCGCTTCGACGTTGAGTGTAACGCGCTGGTTGCCGCTGCTGATGTTGAGGGTGAGCCGGGTAAAGCTGGAGGCGCCGTTGAGCGCGTCGCTGCCGTTGAATGGTCGTCCGGCCGCATCGAAGACGAAAAAGCCGCCTGTCGCCATTTCCGCCCGTGGGGCGCTGCTGGTCACCTGTACCGACAGCGGACTGCCGAGACAGGCCCAGTTGCTGACATAGCGTCCGCTGGCGCGGTCGGTACAAAAGGCGCGGGTGGCAGCGCTGCCGTCGTTGGCGCCGCCCGGGGCCTGGGCCAGGCTGGCCGGTGTGGCGCACGGCGCGGTCGTGGCATTGCCGTCGAAGCAGACGGCAAACCCGCCGGGCGTGGAGCGCACGGTGACCGGACGGTTCTGCGCGATCGCCAGCTTCTGGGCATAGCGGATCAGTGCGGCCACCTGGTCGGCATAGGCGCGGGCCGCGTACACCTGGTGGTCGAAAAAGCGGCTGCCGGCCACCGCGCCGAGCAGGCCGACGATCAGCATCACCGTGATCAGTTCGATCATGGTGAAGCCGGCTGCAGGCGGGCGCCGAGGCGTCAATTCGCGCTCCCGGCGCTCAAGGCGGTCCGCTTACGGGCAGTTGGTGACGCTGGCGTTGTTGGTGATCACCGGCGCCACGTTGGCGGCGGTGGACTGGGCGTAGGTGACCCAGCAAGCGCTGTGGTTGGTGTTATTGGCCGAGCTGGCCAACTGGATCATTATCGTGCCGGCAGGCACTGCCGGGTGGAAGGTGTTGGCGGCAGTGCCTGCAGCGAAGAACTGGTAATCGCGCTGGTTGAGACCGGCCGCAGCGAAGGTGTTGGCATCGGCAGCCGGATAACCGTTGACGATCGATACATCGAGTCCTTCCATCGGCACCGTGCTGGCCGCGGTCAGGCGGCCCATCATCACCTGGCCGCGTGCCATCGAGGTCATCGAGGCCAGTGCGCCGCTGGCGGCGTTCATCGAGGCGGCGCGCGCATCGGCGCCAAGATTGATGAAGCGTGGCAAAGCCGTTGCCGCCAGGATGCCGAGGATCACGATGACGACGATCAGCTCGATCAGGGTGAAACCCGACTGGGCGCCGCGGGCGCGGGTGGCGGACATTGCTTGCTTGTTCATAAAACCTCTCCAAGATCGGATAATGGGTGGAAACGCCGCAGCGGGCGCTCAGCGCTGCGCGGCTTTCAATGGCTGGCTCTGATTGGCGCACTGTTATGTCGGGCGCCGCCCTGCCCGGAACGATACAACCGTCTTTGTTTTCTGTATCGCCAGAGTTGTTGAGCAAGTGCAACAATTCTACCCTGAAATTCGGCTGTTCCGGATGAGAATCGAAAAATGTTTTCAGATGATTTAACAAATACGCGACACTTTTATGGCGTCACTTCAGGCGTCACTCCAGGGGTCACATCAGCAACGTCCTAATGACGCAGCGCCGCCTTGCCCAGATCCCAGATCGGCAGGAAGATCCCGAGCGCCAGCACCAGCACCACGATGCCGAGGCAGACGATCAGGACCGGCTCGATCTGCGCCGATAAGGTCTTGAGCTCGTAATCGACTTCGCGCTCGTACATCTGCGCCACCTCGTCCATCAGGTCGTCGATGGCGCCGCTCTCCTCGCCCACGGCGATCATCTGCAGCACCACGGGCGTGAACACGCCGGCAGCGGCGGCCGTGCGCAGGATGCTGTCGCCGCGTTCCACGCCGTCGCGCATCTGCTCCACGCGCGCCGACAGGTAGGCGTTATCGACGGTCTGCGACACCACGTTGAGCGCCTGCACGATCGGCACGCCGCTGCGCGAGGACAGCGCAAAGCTGCGCGCGAAGCGCGCCAGCGTGGCCTTGAGAATGATCTTGCCGGCCACCGGGATGCGCAGCTTGAACTTGTCCCAGCGATAACGCCCTGCCGTGGTGGCGATCCAGCGCCCGAAGCCGACGCCGCCCGCCACCGTCACCACCGCGATCGCCGGCCAGTAGTGCACCGTGAAATTCGAGGTGGCGATCAGCACCCGCGTCATCAGGGGCAGCTCGGTATTCAGGCTGGCAAACACGCCGGCAAAGGCCGGAATCACGAACATATTGACCACCACCATGGCGGCCGTCATGGCCACCAACACGAAGCTCGGGTAGCGCAGCGCGGTCTTGACCCGCTCGCGCATGTCGCGGTCGAATTCCAGGTGGTCGAACAGGCGTAGGAAAACGTCTTCCAGCCGCCCCGTCATCTCGCCCACGCGCACCATCGACAGGTAGAACGGCGTGAACACGTCCGGGTGACGGCGCATGGCGGCAGACAGTTCGCGCCCGGAGTCGAGCGACTCGCGCAAGTCCTTGATCACCTTGCCGAACGACTTGCTGACGGCCGACTCCTGCAGGCCGGCCAGGCCGCGCATGATGGGCACGCCCGATTTCAGCAGCGTGTACAGCTGGCGGCTGAACAGCTGCACGTCCATCGACGTCACCTTTTTTTCCAGCAGCTTGGCCCACCAGCCTTCGCCGTCGTCGGCAACGATTTTCTGCGTGACGCTGATGTCGATCGGCGTCACGCCGGTGTTGAACAGCTGGTCGGCCACGGCGCCGCTGTCGGGCGCTTCCAGCACGCCCTGCATCAGTTCGCCGCGCGCATTGCGGCCCTTGTAGGCGAAATACGGCACGTCAATCCTCGATCTGGTTGCTGATGCGCATGGCTTCAGCGATGGTGGTACGGCCCTGCACCACCAGCTGCACGGCGTGGCGGCGCAGGGTTTCGCCGGCCATCTGCTGCGCTGCCACCTTGAGGAAGTGCGACGGGTTCGGATCGTTGGCGGCATCGACCACGGCGCGCGTCATTTCCAGCAGTTCGTACACGCCGGTGCGGCCGCGGTAGCCCATGCCGTTGCAATGCGAGCAGCCCTTGCCGTGGAAGTAGCGCCCCATATCGACCTTGTCGTTCATCTCCAGGCTCAGCCACTCGCGTTCGGCCGGGGTCGGCTGGTGCGGCGTGGTGCAGCTCTCGCAGATGGTGCGCACCAGGCGCTGGGCCAGCACCGCCTGCAGCGAACTGCCGACCATGTAGCGCGGCACGCCCATGTCCATCAGCCGCAGTGGCGTGCTGGCGGCGTCGTTGGTGTGCAGCGTGGACAGCACCAGGTGGCCGGTCATGGCGGCGCGCAGGCCGATCTGCGCGGTTTCCTGGTCGCGCATCTCGCCCACCAGCACCACGTCGGGATCCTGGCGCAGCGCCGAGCGCAGCACGCGGGCGAAATCGAGGTCGATCTTCTCGTTGACCTGCACCTGGTTGATGCCGGGCAGCCGGTATTCGACCGGGTCTTCGACCGTGATCAGCTTTTTCTCGACCGAGTTCAGCTCGGCCAGCGCGCAGTACAGCGTGGTGGTCTTGCCGCTGCCGGTGGGGCCGGTCACCAGCACCAGGCCGTTCGGACGCTGGACGATGGCGCGGAATTTTTCCACCAGCGCGCGCGGCATGCCGATCGCATCGAGCCGCAGCTGGGCGCCGCCCTGGTTCAGCAGACGCATCACCACCGATTCGCCATACTGGGTGGGCATGGTCGAGATCCGCACGTCGATGCGCTGGTTGCGCACGCGCACCGCGAAGCGGCCGTCCTGCGGCAGGCGCTTTTCCGAAATATCGAGGTCCGACATCAGCTTCAGGCGCAGCGCCAGCGACGGTGCGATCTTGATGTCGGTCTCGGTCTGCAGGTGCAGCACGCCGTCGATGCGGAAGCGGATCTGCAGCCGCCCTTCCTGCGGCTCGATGTGGATGTCGGAGGCGCGCACCTGGGTGGCGTCGTCGAACACCGACTGCAGCAGCTTGACGATCGGCGCCTCTTCGAGGTTGGGGTTGGCAGCCAGCGCGCCGAAGTCGACCGACACGTCGCCGAGATCCTGCTCCAGCTCGCGCGCCAGGTCGGAAATGTCCTCGGTGCGGCGGTAGATGCGGTCGATGACGGCCAGCACCTCGGTCTCGTTGACCACCGCCAGCTCGATCGGCTGCTTGACGATGCGGGCAATCTCGTCGTACGCGAACAGGTCGGTCGGATCGGAGATGCCGACAAACAGGGTGCCGTTGCGGTCTTCCAGCGCCAGCGCGCGGAAGCGGCGCGCCTGGGTCTCGGGCAGGCGGCGCACGATGTCGGGGTTGATGTTGAAGAACTTCAGGTGCACGTACGGGATGTCGAGCTGGCGCGCCAGCGCATTGGCGATCTGCTCTTCGGTGACATAACCGTTCTCGACGAACACCCGGCCCAGCTTGCGCCCCGTGCGTTTCTGCTCGGTCAAGGCCAGGCCCAGTTGTTCCTCCGACAGCAGCTTTTGCTGCACCAGGATTTCTCCCAGCCTGACTTTCTCCGGCCTTGCCATACCCGCTCCTTGTTAAATCTGCCACGGCATTAATTAGTGCCCCAGGACAACTTGCCAGACATTCTAGACGAGAATGTGACATTTGCGATGAAGAAATACGAAACGATGTCGCATTCCGCGCATGGATACGCTACAGTGTCATTTCGTTTCCCACCGGCTACCATCCTCCCCGCTTCATGACTGAAACCGCCCTGCGCTTCGAGCACGTCGTCAAACGCTATGGCCAGGCCCGCGTACTGCAGGGAGTCGATCTGGCGGTCAAGGCCGGCGACTGTTTCGGTCTGGTCGGTGTCAACGGCGCCGGCAAGACCAGCCTGATCCGGTGTTTGCTCGATTTTTGCGCGCTCGACAGCGGTGACATCGCGATTTTCGGCCAGCCGCACGACCACCCGGACAGCCGCGCCGCGCTGGGCTTCCTGCCGGAACGCTTCATGCCACCGTACTACCTGACCGGGGCCGATTTCATCCGCTACCTGCTGACCCTGCAAGGCTTGCGCTACGACGCCGACGCGGTGGACGCCATGCTCGCCGCGCTCGACCTCGACACGGCGGCGCTGAAGAACACGGTGCGCCATTATTCGAAAGGCATGACGCAAAAGCTGGGCCTGGCCGCCTGCCTGCTGTCGAACAAGCGTTTATATGTGCTGGACGAACCGATGAGCGGACTCGATCCGAAGGCGCGCGCACTGTTAAAAGAGCAATTGCGGGCCTTGCAGCAGCGCGGCAGCACGCTGTTCATCACCTCGCACGCGCTGGCCGATGTGGACGAACTGTGCGACCGCATGGCCATCCTGCATGATGGCGCCATCCGCTACAGCGGCACGCCGGCCGCGTGCCGCGCGCAGTATGGCGCCGCCACCCTGGAACAAGCCTTTTTGGCTTGCATCGCCTGATGGTGACCGCGGCCATGTACCAGCAGCATTTCGGCCTGCGCGAAACGCCGTTCGGCATCACGCCCAATCCGGCATTTTTCTATTCCGGCAACACGCGCGGCGAAATCCTGGACGCGCTGCTGTATGCCGTGTGCCACGGCGAAGGCATCGTCAAGGTCACCGGCGAAGTGGGCGTCGGCAAGACCATGTTGTGCCGGATGCTCGAGCAGCGCCTGCCCGCCCATGTCGAAGTGATCTACCTGGTCAACCCGAACCTGGACGCGGTGGAAGTGCAATACGCGATCGCGGCCGAACTGGGCCTGGCCACGCGCGGCTACCGCGTCGATGAAGTGCAGCGCGCCGTGCATGCGCATCTGATTGCGCGCCACGGCCAGGGCCGCAACGTGGTGCTGCTGGTGGAAGAGGCGCAGGCGATGCCGCTGACGACGCTGGAAGCGATACGCCTGCTGACCAATCTCGAAACGGCCCGCAGCAAGCTGCTGCAGATCGTGCTGTTCGGCCAGCCCGAGCTGGACCGCCACCTCGATCTGCCATCGATGCGGCAGCTCAAGGAGCGCATTACCCACAGCTTCGAGGTGCCGGCCATGGCGCCGGCGCTGGTGGCCGACTTCCTGGCATTCCGGCTGGCGGCCGCCGGCCACGACGGTGCGCCGGTGTTTACCAGCGACGCCGTGCGGCTGATCGCCGACGCCTCGGAAGGCATCGTGCGGCGAATTAACGTGTTGGCCGACAAGGCGCTACTGGCCGCGTTTGCCGACGATGCCGCCACGGTGGAAGCGCGCCACGCCCGCCTGGCGATCGGCGAATCGCCGTACCGCTCTTACCGTTCTAGCCGCTCTCACGGCGGCAGCTGGCCGATCGCCCGCTGGTTCGGCAATGTCCAGCGGCGCACTGTTGCAATCGCGTGCACGCTGAGCCTGTTATTCGCGGCATTTGTGGCGCTTTATTGGAGTGTTCTTGCGAGAGCTTCTGAATTGTAAGATGATGATCGATAAAATTGCAAATTTACAACTTCCTGGCTTACAACTTCCTGATGCGGGCACGCCTGGCAAGTCGGCGGGGCGGAAAGACTCAATGAAAAAACTGGCGTGTTCCCTGATCCCCGCGGCCTGCAGCCTGCTGCTCGGCGCTTGCGCCACCCGTGCGCTGCCGCCCTCCGCCAACCACGTGTCGGAACCGCCGCGCGCAGCAGGGGCGATCCCGGAGCCGGTGCGCCAGAGCGCCATGCTGCCGCCCCCCAAGCCGGCCGCCAAGGTGGAAACTTTCAGCGTCACCGTGCACAAGGTGCCGGTGCAGTCGCTGCTGTTCGCGCTGGCGCGCGATGCGGGCCTCAATGTCGATGTTCATCCTGACATCACCGGCAACGTCACGCTCAACGCGCTCGACCAGACCCTGCCGCAGCTGCTCTCGCGCATTCAGCGCCAGGTGGACATGCGCTACGAAATCAATGGCAGCACCCTGACCGTGCTGCCGGACACGCCAGAATGGCGCAACTACAAGGTCGATTACGTCAACATTGCGCGCAGCACGACCAGCAGCGTCAATATCGCGACCCAGATTTCCACCACCGGCGGCGGCAGCAGCGCCGCGAACCCAGTGGCTGCCGCCACCGCCACCGGCCAGGGCGCGGGCGCAGGCAGCAGTGGCGGCGGCAACAACGCCGCCAACAACCCGAGCAACAACTCGACCACCGTGGTCAACAACCGCTCGGACAACAATTTCTGGTACAGCCTGGAAAAGAATATCCGCGACCTGCTGCGCCCGACCACCATCAATGACAAGCTGATCGATCCGCTGGCACCGGCCGCTGCCAATCCGGCACAAACCAACCAGACTGCCGGCGCCCAGGGCGCCAACAGCCAAAACGCGCCATCGCCGTTCGACGGCGGCGCCTTTGGCGGCAACCGCAACACCACCAATTCGGTGATCGTCAATGCCGAGGGCGGCCTGATCGCCGTGCGCGCGACCAGCCGCCAGCACGAAAAAATCCGCGAATTCCTCGACATCGTGCTCGGCGCGGCCAAGCGGCAAGTGCTGATCGAGGCCACCGTGCTCGAAGTCAAACTCAGTAATAACTACCAGCAGGGCATCAACTGGAACACGTTGTCCGGCGGCAATGTCGGCTTCACCATGCAGCCGATCGGGCAAAGCGGGCTGCCAAGCGGCGTCAACCCCCGCAGCAGTCCCGGCTCGTTCCTGCTGACCTACAACGCAGCGGGCAAGCTCGGCAACCTGTCGGCGGCGATCCAGCTGCTCGAATCGTTCGGCAAGGTCAAAGTGCTGTCGAGTCCGAAAATCAGCGTGATGAACAACCAGACCGCGCTGCTCAAGGTGGTCGATAACAACGTGTTCTTCACGCTCAAGGTGACGCCGGCCGTGCTGGGCACCAACGGCAACCCGATTTCGCAGGCCGTGTACGAGTCCAAGCTCGAAACGGTGCCGGTCGGCTTCGTGATGAGCGTGACGCCGCAGATCGCCGACAACGACGAGGTGACCATCAACGTCCGTCCGACCATCACCCGCATCGTCGGCTACGTCAACGATCCGAACCCGGCGCTGGCCGACGCCAAGGTCGTCAGCCAGGTGCCGGTGATCCAGGCGCGCGAACTGGAATCGCTGATGAAGGTGCCGAGCGGCCAGATCGCCGTGATGGGCGGCCTGATGCAGGACAGCGTGGACAACCGCAAGGATGGCGTGCCTGTGCTGTCGAGCATGCCCGTGATCGGCGACCTGTTCTCCTACCGCAATGAAACCAGCACCAAGACCGAGCTGGTGATCTTCATGCGCCCGATCGTGATCAAGGACGCCAGCGTCAACGGCGATTACAAGGATTACCGCAACCTGCTGCCGGGCCAGCCCGACAACGAACCGTACCCGGTGCCGTCCACCTACCCAGTCCCTACCGCCAAGGCCAACGGATCATGAGCTTGTTAATGCAGGCGCTCAAGAAAGCCGAGCGCGCCAAACAGAATGCCACCGGCGACGTCGAGGTGGACCGTCCGTCACGCGAGTTCGACGAGCTGCTGGCACTGACGCCGGACCCGGCGCCCGCGCCCGCGCCCGGCAACGCTGGCGGGTTCGGGGGCGCAGGGAGTATGGCCGGTGGCGGCGCCTATCCGGTTGCTGCCGGTGCGGCCGGTACCGACGCGCGCTACGGCGCTGCTGGCGCCGATGCTGCCAATGGGGCCGGTGTTGGCAATGGGGCCGGTGGTGCCGGTCCTGGAGTAACGGATCGTGGCAGTGCTGGCGGCAGCGCCGGACTCGGTCACGCTGCTGCCAAAGCTGGCGCTGCCGGCGATCCTGCCGGCGGCGGGCGTGCCGGTGAAGAAGGCGGCGCGGCTGGCAAATCCGCGCTGAGCCTGGACTTCGCTCCCGCGTTCAGCCTGGAGCCGCCAACGTCACCGACCATTGCCGCCGCTGCCAGCGTTGCAGCGCGGCCGATGCCGGATCCGGCGCCGGCCAGCCCGATCCACGATGCGGGCACGGGCTTTACCCTGGCGCCCGACCCGTCCGCGCCCGACGGACCGGGAATGCGGTCCGCGCCTGCCGGCGCGGGACCGGCGTCGTTCCCGCCGGCGGCTGCAGCTGCACCGTACGGCAGCAATGCAGCGCAGGGGGCGACCGCCGGTGCTGCAGACTTCGGACCTGATTTTGCATCCGGTGCCGGTCGCGGTGTCGGACGCGGCGCCGGTGCCACCATTGCATCCGACGTCGCCCTCGATGCGATCACCGGCGAACCGCTGCACGCACGCACAGCAAACCCGGCTGCCGCAGCCGGGCCCCGGCCGGCGCCCGGCGCCAGCCGCAACCAGACCAGTCACGCCGGCAATGACGCTGCGCCCACGCCGCGCCGGCGCGCGCGCCAGGCCGCCAGCGCCGGCGCCGAACCGCCGGGCATGGACCCGGAACGCCTGCGCCTGATCGGCTTGCTGACGGTGCTGGTCCTGATCATCGTCGGCTTCGCCTATTACTACTGGCAAGCGGTGATGGCGCCCGGTGCCGGTGCGCGTCTGCCGCCGGTGGCGATGCCGCCAGCGGGCGCCACCGGCGCCACCGGGTCCGGCGCAGTGCAGATCGTCGGCCCGGCCGACACCGGCAACAGCGCCGACGGCGCAGCGGAGTCCGCCGATCCGTCGGTGGCCGGCATGCTGGCGCCCTCGCCCACGGGCGGCATGAACCGCGCCGCGCGCGACGACCTCGAACGCCGGCTCGAGCGCACCGAGCAGGAACTGGCAGCGACCCGGCAAGCCATCCAGGCGCAGGCCGCCGCGCCGCGCCAGGACCGCTTGCCACCCGTGGCTGCGCCCGACAATACCGACATCCGCGTGGCCCGTACCGTGCAGCCTGCGCGCATCGCTCCGGCCCTGGAAAACGCCTACCAGGCGCTCGGCAGCGGCGACCTGGTCAACGCCCAGCAGCAGTACGAAGCGGCGCTGCGCCAGGATCCGAACAGCCGCGATGCCCTGCTCGGCATGGCAGCGGTGGCATCGCGCCAGAACCAGGGCGCGCAGGCGTCGGCCTACTACCTGCGCCTGCTCGAACTCGACCCGAACGACGCCACCGCCGTCGCCGGCCTGGTGGAGCTGCGCGGCGGCGACGCCGGCCAGAACGAGCGGCGCCTGAAAGCCATTTTGACCGGCAATCCCGACGCGGGCCCGGTGCTGTTCGCACTCGGCAACCTGTATGCGCAGCAAGGCCGCTGGCCCGAAGCGCAGCAGACCTATTTCCGCGCCTACACGGCAGCGCCCGACAATGCCGACTATGCCTACAACCTGGCCATCGGCCTCGACCGCCTGAACCAGGGCCGGCTGGCGCTGACCTATTACCAGCGTGCCCTGGCGCTGGGCCAGGACAAGCCGGTCGCGTTCGACCGCAGCGCACTGCGCCAGCGCATGCATGAACTGAACGGAGCGCACTAGTTTTCATGGCAGAACAAGTCAAACTTCCGCTCGGGAAGCTGCTGATCCAGAAAGGCGTCATCAGCGAAGACCAGCTGCGCATCGCCCTGATCGAGCAAAAGCGCAGCAACGAGCCGCTCGGCAAGCTCTTGATCACGCTCGGCTTCGTCACCGAAGCGACCGTGCGCATGGCGCTGTCGGAGAACCTGAACCAGCAGAGCGCCGACCTGACCAGCCTGGTGGTCGATGCGATCGCGTTGAAACTGATCCCGAAGGAAGTGGCCAAGCGCTACCGCGTATTCCCGATCGTCTACGAGCGCCAGACGGACAACCTGATCCTGGCCATGTCCGACACCAGCAACATCGTCGCGCTCGACCAGATCAGCGCCATGCTGGTCAAGGGCATCACCATCACGCCGCTGCTGGTCAACGAGTCGGACATCTCGCGCGCGATCGACCAGTACTACGGTTTCGAGCTGTCGATCGACGGCATCCTGCACGAGATCGAAACGGGCGAAGTCAATTACGCCAGCCTCGGTTCCACGTCCGACGAGTACAGCCAGCCGATGGTGCGGCTGATCGACGCCATCCTGGCCGACGCCGTGCAGAACGGCGCCTCCGACCTGCACTTCGAGCCAGAACAGTCGTTCTTGCGGATCCGCTACCGCATCGACGGCATCCTGCGCCAGATCCGCAGCCTGCACAAGTCGTACTGGCCGGCCATGGCCGTGCGACTGAAGGTGATGTCGAACATGAACATCGCCGAAACGCGGGCGCCGCAGGATGGCCGCATCTCGATCAAGTTCTCGGGCCGGCAGATCGACTTCCGCGCTTCGGCGCAGCCGACCACGCACGGCGAGAACTTCGTGCTGCGCGTGCTCGACCGCCAGAAAGGCATCGTGCCGCTCGACGGCCTCGGTCTGGGCGAGACGGAACTGAGTCTGCTGAAACTGATGATCGCGCGGCCCGACGGCGTGATCCTGGTGACCGGCCCCACCGGCTCGGGCAAGACCACCACGCTGTACTCGATCCTCAACCACATCAACACCGAGAGCGTCAACATCATGACGCTGGAAGACCCGGTCGAGTACCCGATGAACATGATCCGCCAGACGTCGGTCAACGAGTCGGCCAAGATGGGCTTTGCCGACGGCATCCGCTCGATGATGCGGCAAGACCCGGACGTGATCCTGGTGGGCGAGATCCGCGACCGCGAAACGGCGGAGATGGCGTTTGCCGCCGCCATGACCGGCCACCAGGTGTATTCGACGCTGCACACCAATTCGGCCATCGGCGCGATCCCGCGCCTGCTCGACATCGGCGTGCTGCCCGACATCATGTCCGGCAACATCATCGGCATCATCGCCCAGCGCCTGGTGCGCAGGCTGTGCCCGCACTGCCGCCAACCGCACCTGGCCGACGACATCGAGCGCCAGCTGCTGGGCCTGTCCGAGGACGCGCCGCCGCAGACGCTGTACCGCGCGGTCGGCTGCGAGCGCTGCGCCCACCAAGGTTACAAGGGCCGCATCGCCATCATCGAACTGCTGAAGATGACGGCGGCCCTGGACGAACTGGTGGCGCGCCGCGTGTCGTCGCGCGAGCTGAAAACGGCAGCGGCGGCCGGCGGCTTCCACAGCCTGATCGACGACGGCGTGCGCCGCGTGCTGGAAGGCGTGACCACGCTCGAGGAAGTGGGCCGCGTGGTGGACCTGACCGAACGGCTGGGGGGAATGCGCTGATGCCGCAATACCTGTACCGCGCCATGAACGCAGCCGGCCAGATCCAGCCCGGCAATATGGACGCGTCCAACGAGCCGGACCTGGAACTGCGGCTGCACCGCATGGGCCTGGACCTGATCGACTGCCGCGTCTCGCGCGCGCGGGTGGTGGCGCTCAAGCGCGTGATCACGCGGCGCGACCTGATCAACTTCTGCTTCCACATGGAGCAGCTGACCGGCGCCGGCGTGCCGATCCTGGAGGGCTTGAACGACCTGCGCGAGAGCATCGACCACCCGCGCTTTCGCGAAATGATCACAGGCCTGATCGAAAACATCGAAGGCGGCCTGCAGCTGTCGGCCGCCATGGCCGCCTACCCGGAAGTGTTCGACCACACGTTTACCAGCCTGGTGATGGCCGGGGAACAGAGCGGCAAGCTGACCGAGGTGTTCAAGAACCTGTCGGAAAGCCTGAAGTGGCAGGACGAGCTGGCGTCGCAGACGCGCAAGATCGTCATGTATCCGGCTGCGGTCGGGCTGTTCGTCACCGGCGTGACCTTCTTCCTGATGATCTACCTGGTGCCGCAGCTGACCAGCTTTGTCAAAAACATGGGCAACACGCTGCCGCTGCACACCAGGGCGCTGATCTGGGTGTCCGGCATCTTCATCGATTACTGGTACCTGATCGTGGCGCTGCCGGTCGTCGGCTACCTCGGCCTGCGCGCCTGGCTGGCGCGCAGCGAGCAGGCGCGCTACATCGCCGACGGCGCCAGGCTGCGCGTGTGGCTGATCGGCCCCGTGCTGCACAAGATCATGCTGGCGCGCTTTGCCACTTTTTTTGCGATGATGTACGCGTCCGGCATCTCGATCCTCGAATGCCTGCGCCTGTCGGAAGGCATCGTCGGCAACCGCGTGGTGGCGGCCGGCCTGCGCCGCGCCGGCCAGCTGATCTCCGAGGGCCAGGGCATCACGGCGGCGTTCCAGCACACGGGCATCTTCCCGCCGCTGGTGATCCGCATGCTCAAGGTCGGCGAAACCACCGGTGCGCTCGACGGCGCGCTGCGCAATGTCGCCTACTTCTACAACCGCGAAGTCAAGGAGATGATCGAGAAGGTGCAATCGATGATAGAGCCGGCCATGACCGTGATCCTGGGCCTGATGGTGGGCTGGATCATGTTGTCCGTCATGGGTCCGATATACGACACGATCAGCAAGATCCAGACCTGAGGCGCCCGTGCTGAACCGACATGTACTCTATCTGAGCAACGACTTCCTCGGCGCCTGGCGCTGGGAGCGCGGCCGCCTGCTGGGCGGCGCCAGCTTCACCAACGACAGCGCCGGCGTCGATGCGCTGCTCGACCACCTCGACCAGCACCGCAATGTGCCGGTGTACCTGCTGACCGACCTGATCGAGGAGGATTTCCAGCGCGTGCACCTGCCGCACGTGGGCGGCCGCGCCGGCGCCCGGCTCACGCAGCGGCGCCTGCTCCAGCAGTACCGCGAAACGCCGTTCCGCTACCACGAGGTGCAGGGGCGCGAGCCGGACGGCCGGCGCGACGACATCGTTCTGCTGTCGGCGCTGACCAATCCGTCGATCGTGCTGCCGTGGGTGGAGGCGCTGGAACAGGAGCGCATACCGCTGGCCGGCCTGTATTCGACCACGCTGCTGAGCGAGCACCTGGTCAACAAGCTCGGCCTGCGCGATGACCACCTGCTGCTCGTTACCCAGCAGTCGGCCGGCTGGCGCCAGAGCTATTTCCAGCGCGGCCAGCTCAAGTTCTCGCGCCTGACGCCTGCCATCGACCGCGACGGCAACGCCATCGACGTCGGCGCTGAAACGGCCAAGGCCCAGCAATTCCTGACCAGCGTGCGCCTGTTCGCGCGCGGCAGCGTGCTGGAAACCGTGGTGATCGCCCCCGCCGGGCAACTGCCGGCGCTCGACGCCCAGTGCGCGGACGGGCCGGAAACCGCGTTCCGTTTTCTGCCGCTGGCGCAGGTGGCGCAACAGCTGGGCGTGGAAGCGGCTGCGGACGGCGCAGGCGCCGAAGGGACGACCGGCGCACACTGGACGGCCGGGACATTCGGTACGGCCGGGATGGCCGGTGCGGACGGGATGGCCGGTGCGGCCGGTGCAGACGGGATAACCGGGGCAGCCGGAATGACAGGTCCGGCCGGTCCGGCCGGGGCCGATGGTGCAGCCGGCATCCGCCCGGGCAGCGGGCCGCTGGCCGACACCATGCTGCTGGCCCTGCTGGCGAAAACCTGTCCCGCCAGCCACTACACGCTGGGACCGCTGCGGCGCTACTACCAGCTGTGGCTGGCGCGCCGGCGCCTGTATGCGGCCGCCGCCACGGTGGCGGTGGTGGCCGTCTGCGCCATCGCCATCAACCTGTGGCAAGCCTGGGAAGCGCGCGCCGACAGCGCGCGCCTGGCGCAGGAGGCGCAGCAGTTCGACCGCCGCTACAACGCGGTGATGGCGGCCATGCCGCCGCGCGTGACGTCCACCGCCAATATGCGCGCCGCCGTCAACGTCGAGCGCATGCTGGTCACGCAGGGTCCGTCACCGTGGCAGATGGTGGCGATGGTCAGCGCGGCGCTGGAACAGGCGCCGCAGGTGCGCCTGCTGCAGCTGGGCTGGAAAGTCGATCTGCCGGGGCAGCCGGCCAGCGCGCCGGTCGTGGTCGGCAACGGTGGCGCCGGAGCCGGTGCGGCGGGTGCGCCGATGTCGTCGCTGCTGGCCGGGATTCCGGCGCGCCCGCCCCAGTCGCTGCTGCTGGAAGCGGAAATCCTCTCGCCCGAAGACGATTACCGCAACGCTGTCGAGACCATGAACCGGTTCGCGCAACAGCTGGCGCGCCATCCGCGCCTGGTCGTGCAGGTGGACAAACCGCCGATCGACACCCGTTCCACCGTGCGGCTCGACGGCAAGGCGGGCGCCGCCGCCGTCGCGCCGCGCGCCACATTCACCCTGAACCTGGTGTGGAAACCATGAATCCGAATCCCGCCACCGTCACCGCCGCCGGCGCCGCCGCCCGCAAGACGGCCAACAGCGTCGCCCTGCCCTACTGGATCGCCGAGATGGCGCAGATCCGCACTGCCGTGCTGACCGCGCTGGCTGCCGTCGTCATCGGCGCCACGCTGGTGGCGGTCACGCTCGGCAAGCGCCACGATGCCGACGAGGATCTGCGCCATGCGCAGCGCCTGCGCGACGCCGCCCATTCGCGCTACGCCCACGTCGATATCGAAAAGCGCGACATCCGCAATTTCCAGCAGCGCTACCTGGAACTGCGCCAGCGCGGCCTGATCGGCGAAGAGCGCCGGTTGGAATGGGTCGATGCGATCCGCCAGGTACAGGACGAGCTGCAGTTACCGCCGCTGAGCTACCAGATCGAACCGCAGCAGGCGGTGCGCCTGGAAGCGGCGCTGGACCTGGGCGACTACCAGCTGCGCGGCAGCCGCATGCGCCTGCACATGGAATTGCTGCACGAAATGGACCTGTTCGAGTTCCTCGGCGGCCTGCATGCGCGCGGCTTTTTTGCTGCGCAGGATTGCTCGCTGAAGCGGCTGGCGGCAGCGGCCGGCGGGCAGCGCGATCAGGCCGGTGGCGCCGCCGCTGCCGGCGGCAACCTCGGCGTCGATTGCACGCTGAACTGGATCACCATGGTGCCCGCTGCAAGGCCGGCCCAGCCGGTGGCCCTGGCAACCGGGCGCCAGCCATGAGGCGCGCCGTGCTGCTGGCGGCGCTGTGGCTGACCTGGTCCGCGGCCCACGCCCAGAACGGGTTGGGCCGGCTGTTCAACACGCCGCAGGAACGCCAGGCCATCGACGCCGCGCGCAACAGGCCGGCCCCGGCAGCGTCGCAGACGTCCGCTGACGCGGCCTACCCGGCGCCGCCAGTGTTCGCCGGACTGGCCGAGGACGTCCGCACGCCCGCGCCCGGCGCAACGCCCCTGCCGCCCGACGGCCGCGCAGTCCGCCATGCAGCAACCCCAGGCGCCATGCCGTCCGCAACGCGTCAGGGCCAGGCGCCCGACATCGTGCCGGACCTGCCGCCCAATATGCCGCCCGGCATGGAGGCCGAAATGGCCGCCATGGTCCGCGCCGCCCAGCAGCAGGGGACGGGGCAGCAGCAGCCGGCGGCGCAGGCGCAGGCACCGTTGTCCGCGATGCAACAGCCCCACATGCCGCCATCGGCAACAGCAGCTCAGCAGCAGCCGGCGGCGCTGGCGCAGGCACCGTTGTCCGCGATGCAGCAGGCCCAAAGGCAGCCATCGGCCGCAGCGGCTCAGCGGCAGCCGGCGGCGCTGGCGCTGGCGCAGCAGTCCCAGGCATCTCAATCAAACATGGCGACAGATCAGCGGCAATTGATGCCGATGGCGCAATCGTCACAAGCGCAGCCGCAGCAGCCGCAGGTGTCGCAGCAGCAGCAGCAGCAGCAGCGCCCTATCGGGCAGCCGCAACCGTATCCTCAGCCAGCGCAGCAATCGCCGCCGGGCGCCAAGCAGCTGACGATGAACGGCGTGCTGCGCGGCAGTAATGGCCGCAGCACGGTGTGGCTCAATGACACGCCGCAGCGGGGCGCGGCGGTCGCGGTCGGCAAACGCGACGGCAAGGCGGTCACCGTCACCCTGCCGTCCGGCAAGCGCGTGCTGCTGCGGCCGGGCCAGCGCTATGACCTGGCCGACGACCGCGTGAAAGACGTCGGCCAATGATGGCTGCACCGCCTCGCCGTCCGTTTTTGGCGCGCCAGCGCGGTGCCGCCCTGCTGCTGCTCCTGCTGGTGCTGGGGCTGGGGGCGGCGTCGGTCCTGATCGGCATGTTCAGCCAGCCCAAAGGCGACCTGCGCCGCCAGGCGCTGACACGCGCCGCGCTGGCCGACGCCCGTGAAGCGCTGATCGGTTACGCGGTGGTCCATCGCCGGCTGCCACGGCCAGCCGTGTCCGCGCTGGACGGGCGCGAGCGCAACCAGCCGTGCGCCGACGACGCTGCCTGCACCGGCCTGCTGCCGTGGATCACGCTCGGCATCACGCCCGGCGACGGCTGGAACAAGCTGCTGCGTTACAGCGTGTCGCCGGAGTTTGCCAATGGTAATCTCGAGCGCGCGCCCGAAGCCACCAAGACGCTGGTGGACCGCAGCGACGACGGCAGCATGTTCTACCGCGTCGGTTCGGCCGACTGCGTGGTGGACGACCGCTGCGCACCGGCCGTGATCCTGTCCAGCGGCCGCCAGCTGGGCACCAGCCTGGCCGGCATCGAACAGGCCGCTGCAGCAACCGACAACCGCGACGAACAGGCCAACCAGGAGGCGGTGCGCGACTTCATGGCGCGCGCCGCCACCGACGACGCCCGCAGCCCCGGCGGCAGCTTCAGCAACGAACTGGGCTGGGTGCCGCTGCGGCTGATCCGCGACCGCCTGCGCGCCACCGCCCCTGTCACCAAGTCCCCGCAATGAATTCGACCACGCCCCGTCACCACCGTTCCGGCCAGGCCGGCTTTACCATCGTCGAGATCGCCATCGTGCTGCTGGTGGTCGGCCTGATGATCGGCGGCCTGATCGCGCCGCTGTCGTCGCAGCTGGAACAGCGGCGCGTGGCCGACACCCAGCGCGCGATGGAAGAGGCGCGCGAGGCGCTGTTCGGCTTTGCGCTGCGCAACAACTACCTGCCCTGTCCTGCCATTTCCGCCATCGACGGCCGCGAAGACCGCGCCGGCAGCATCTGCAACAAGCGCTATGGCTATCTGCCGTGGGCGACGCTGGGCGTGCAGCGGCTGGACGGCTGGGGCCGCATACTGGCGTACTCGGTCACGCCGGCGTTCGCCAACAGCGTCAGCTTCTTCACGCTGGGCAGCCCGCGCGACATCACGGTGGCCACGCGCGGCCTGGACGGCCAGATCATTCCGGCGTCCGACGCCAACGACATCCCGGCCGTGATCGTGTCGTTCGGCCGCAATGGCTACGGCGCCACCAGCGACCAGAACACGCGCCTGCTCGACGCCGGCATCGGCAACATCGACGAAAAGACCAATCTCGGCGGCGAAGGCGTGGCCTTTGTCAGCCGTCCGGCCAGCACCGATCCGCGCGCGCCCGGCGGCGAATACGACGACCTGGTGCTGTGGATGTCGCCCAACATCCTGTTCAACCGCATGGTCGCGGCGCAGAAGCTGCCATGACGCGTACCCTGAACCGCCGCCACGGCGCAATGACGGTCACGATCGCCCGCTACACGCTGCTCGAAGCGCTGCGCAATCGCCTGCTGTGGCTGCTGATCGCGGCAGCGCTGGGCGCGGTGGGGCTGACCGGCTTTTTACAGGCACTGGCGCTGACCGAGAGCCACCAGCTGCAGGCGGCGCTGCTGGGCGCGGGGCTGCGCCTGGCTGCCGTGTTCCTGGTCGCCACCTTTGTCGTCACCAGCATGGTGCGCGAGGCCAACGACAAGGGCCTGGAACTGCTGCTGGCCCTGCCCATGCCCCGCGCCGTCTACCTCGGCGGCAAGCTGGCCGGTTTCGGCGCCCTGGCGCTGCTGCCGGCGCTGCTGTTCGGCGCCCTGGCGCTGGCGCTGGCGCCGCCCGACCAGGCTGCCTTGTGGGCGTTTTCCCTGTTGTGCGAATGCTGGATCGTGGCGGCGTTTTCGCTGCTGTGCGTGCTGACCTTGCAGCAGGTGCTGCCGGCACTGGCGGCCGCCACCGCGTTTTACCTGATGGCGCGCGCCATCGGCACGCTGCAGCTGATGAAACAGGCAGGCGCCGCCGATGGCGCCGGCCAGCAGCTGCTGGCGGCCGGCATCGACCTGCTCGGCTTGCTGCTGCCGCACCTCGACCGGTTCACCCGCAGCGACTGGCTGGTGTACCACGGCGGCGCCGCAGCCGACCTGCTGACGGTCGGCGTGCAGACCGTGCTGTACGTGGCGCTGCTGGCCGGCGCCGGCCTGTTCGACCTCTACCGCAAGCAACTGTGATGGCAGCCGCCCAGAAACCGCTACACGTGGTGCCGCGCGGCGTCTGGCTGCTGCTGGTGCTGGCTTTGCTGCTACAGGTCGCCTGGCAGGCGGGCCGGCCGCCAGCGCACGCGCACGCGCGCGCGCTGCCGCCGGCGCCGTCGCCAGCCGCCCTGCAGCTGGCCGCGCTCGGCGAACCGGTGGCGCTGGCGCGGCTGACCATGCTGTATGTGCAGGGTTTCGACGAACAGGCCGGGCTCAGCGTGTCATGGCGCGACCTCGACTACGAGACCGTGATCGCCTGGCTGGCGCGCGTGCTGGCGCTCGACCCGCGCGGCCAGTCGCCGCTGCTGGCCGCCAGCCAGGTGTACGGCGCCGTCAGCGACCCGGTCCGCACGCGCCGCATGCTCGATTTCGTCCACGCCCGCTTTGCCGAAGACCCGAACCGGCGCTGGCCCTGGCTGGCGCACGCGGCGCTGGTGGCGCGCCACCGGCTGCATGACCTGCCGCTGGCGCTGTCGTACGCACGCGACATCCGCTTGCACGCCACCGGCCCCGGCGTGCCGGACTGGGCCCAGCAACTCGAGATTTTCGTGCTGGAAGACATGAACGAATGCGACGCCGCCCGCACGCTGATCGGCGGCATGCTGGCCAGCGGCCAGGTCAGCGATCCGCGCGAGCTGGCCTTCCTGGCCCGGCGTCTCGATCAAATCGGTGAGTGTAAGCAACAGAACCGCCCCACCCGGCCCTAGCGCTGCGGTAATATAGTGACCGTGTTGCAGCCTTTACCGCAACCGTTTCAAGCCGATTCAACTAAAGGAATTCCCATGCGTGCGTCCCGTCCCTTGCTCCACCCGACCCGGCAAACCGGCTTCACGCTGGTGGAAATCGCCATCGTGCTGGTCATCATCGGCCTGCTGCTGGGCGGCGTACTCAAGGGGCAAAGCCTGATCGACAGCGCCCGCGTCAAGAACATCATCCAGCAATCGACGTCGCTGACGTCGGCCGTCAACGCCTACCAGGACAAGTTCCGCGCGCTGCCCGGCGACGATGTGCAGGGCACCACCCACGCCCCGGGCGCCACCGGCAACGGCAATGGCGACGGCCAGATCACCGAATACCTGCTGGCGCCGCAACACCTGGCCCTGGCCGGCTTCATCACCGGCTCGTTCAATGGCACCACCGACTTCATGACCAGCGCCCAGGGCGGCGCCGTCTACATCTACAATGACGCCATCGGCGGACGCGGCGGCAACGGCGTGCGCCTCGACAACCTGCCGGACAGCTTCGCGGAACAGATAGACAGCAAGCTCGACGATGGCAAGTTCGACACCGGCTCGGTGCGCGCCACCGCCCCCTACACCAACAACGGCAGCGTGATCCAGCGCACCGCCGTGTTCTTCTGACCCGGGAGTCCGCCGACGCCCGGGCGCGCGGCCACGCTGCCGCGCCGCCGCCCCCGCCACCACCACCAGGAGTGTCGTCCGTGCCACAAAAAGCCCGCCTGCCGTCGATCCGTGCGCAGATCGCCCTGCTGGTGCTGGCCTGTTCGCTGCCGACGACGATCGGCTTCGGCGCCGTGGTGCAACAGTTCTACAGCCGCGAACGCGATGCGCTGATGGAAGACACGCGCAAGGCCGCGCGCATGGTGGCCACCGCCATCGACCGCGACCTGGTGCAGAGCGAAGGGGCGGCCCGGGCGCTGGCGATCTCGCCCAGCATCCGCGACAACGACATGGCTGCGCTGCGGCTGCAGGCCGGCGGCCTGCTGGGACCGCAGTTCCCGGCCTCGCAGTTCCTGCTCAGCGACAGCAGCGGCCAGGTGGCCATGCACATGGGCGCGCCGCTGCCCGACACCTTCAATCCGATCAACAACGCCAGCCGCCTGCAGCCGCTGTTCGACACGGCGCGGCCGCAATTGTCGGTCGTCTACGTGGCCGGCAGCGCCCTGCTGGCGATCGATGTGCCGGTATTCGTCGAGAACCGCGTGGTGTCGGCCGTGACCGCGCTGCTGAAACCGCAGCAGCTCGATCACATCCTGCGCGACGAACGCATCAAGCTGTACCAGACCATGGCACTGTACGACCGCCAGGGCCGGCTGGTGGCGCAGTCGGGAGGACCGCGCCAGCTGCTGGGCCAGGCCGCCGATCCGGCGCTCCGCGCGCGCCTGGCACAGGCGTCCGATGCACTGTTTTCCACCACCGACACCGAGGGCGTGGCGATCTACCAGGGCTACAGCCGCTCGCCGGTCAGCGGCGCCACCGTGGTCATCTCCACGCCGCAGGCCAAGGCGCTGGAAGAGCTGCTGCACGCGGTGACTACCATCGCGCTGATCCTGGCGCTGGTCCTGCTGGCCGGCTTTTCGCTGGCCTGGCTGGTGGGCGGACGGATTGCCCGCTCGGTGCGGGCGCTGGTAGGGCCGGCCGAGGCGCTGGCCGGCGACCGCCCGTTCACGCTGGAGCCGATGACGTTCCGCGAGGCCGACGCCGTGGCCCAGGCCTTCAACGCGCTGGCCGCCGACCTGAAGGCGCACCGGCACGGGCTGGAACAGCTGGTCGGCGAGCGCACCGAGCAGCTCGAGCGCTCGCGCAGCCAGCTCGAAACGCTGTACGCGACCGCTCCCGTCGGTCTCAGCTACGTGGACAACGAGCTGCGCATCATCCGCGTCAACGATTTCCTGGCCCGGGTCACGGGCCAGCCAGTGCTGGCTCACATCGGCCGCCACATCGGCGACATGGTGCGCGACCCGGCCCTGCGGCGCGCGATACTGGCCGACTACCGCACCGTGCTCGACACCGGCCGGCCGCTGGTCGGCGTCGAGCACACGGGCGCCGGCGCCGAGGCCGCCGTGGTCCGGCATTTCGTCGCCAGCTATTATCCGCAGTTCGGCCCGGCCGGCACGGTGACTGCGATCACCGGCCTGCTGCTCGACGTGACCGACCAGAAACGCATTGCAGCGGAACTGCACCGCTCGCAACAATTGCTCGGTTCGGTCGTGGAAAACCTGCCGGCGGTAATTTTCGTCAAGCGCGCCTCGGACCTGCGTTTCGAGATGGTCAACCGCTACGCCGCCGTGCTGGCCGGCCGCAGCAGCGGCGAAGATTTCATCGGCAAGACCGACTTCGATTTCTATCCGCCCGAGCTGGCCGAGCGCTACAACCAAGCCGACCGCGCGGTGCTTGCCTCCAGCGCCAACGAGATCACGGAAATCGCCGAAGAACCGATCGTGGGCGCGCGCGGCGCCACGCGCTACCTGACCACGCGCAAGGTGGCGCTGCGCGACGAGGATGGCGTGGCCACCCACATCCTGGTCCTGGGGATGGACATCACCGAACCCAAGCAGGTCAAGGAAACCTTGCGCGCCACCGTCGCGCAACTGGGCAAGAGCGAGCAATTCCTGCGCACGCTGACCGACAGCCTGCCCGGCATGGTCGCCTACTGGGACGCCGGGCTGCGCTGCCGCTTCGCCAACCGGTATTTCCTCGACTGGTATGGCATGGACCAGCAGCAGATGCTGGGCGCCTTCATGCCGGACGTGATGAAGGAAGCCGCGTATGCCCAGAGCGCCCCCCATGTCCAGCGCGCGCTCGAGGGCGAACCGCAGGGCTTTGCCGGCGAGCTGCACTGGCCGTCGGGGCAGATCGGCTACACCTGGGTCAATTACATTCCGGACGTCGGCGAATTCGGCGAGGTGCGCGGCTTTTTCGTGCTGGTGTCCGACGTGACCGAACTGAAGGAAGCGGAACTGCACCTGCAGGAAGTGAACGAGGAAATGGTGCTGGCGCGCGACCGCGCCGAAGCCGCCAACCGCGCTAAGAGCGAGTTCCTGGCCAATATGAGCCACGAGATCCGCACGCCGATGAACGCCATCATCGGCCTGGCGCGGCTGCTGCAGGAAGCACCGCTGGCGCCGCGCGAACGCGGCTACCTGGACAAGATCCAGGTCGCCACGCAATCGCTGCTGGGCCTGGTCAACGACGTGCTGGAACTGTCGCGCGTGGAAGCGGGCCAGTTGCAGCTCGAACATGCACCGTTCCAGCTGCGCCACATCCTGGACAGCATCAGCGTCCTGATCAGCGGCAGTGCAGCCGACAAGGGCATCGCGCTGGTGTACGACATCGACCCGCACCTGCCTAACGAGCTGGCGGGCGACCCGATGCGGCTGCAGCAGGTGCTGCTCAACCTGCTCAGCAATGCGGTCAAGTTCACTGCCGCCGGCGAAGTCGTGCTGTCGGTGCGCGCCATCGGCGGCGGCCATGACTGGCAGGCCGGGCGCGCCATCCTGCTCGAGTTCAGCGTGCGCGATACCGGCATCGGCATCCCGCTGGCCCAGCAGGAACATATTTTCGCTACCTTCTCCCAAGCCGACAGCAGCACCAGCCGCAAATTCGGCGGCGTGGGCCTGGGCCTGGCCATCTGTCGCCAGCTGGCCGACATGATGGGTGGCGCGGTGCACGTGCGCAGCGAGGTGGGCCACGGCGCCGAATTCCTGTTCACCTGCCCGCTCGAATGCACGGCGCCGCCGCAGCCGCCGGAGGTGCCGGCAGCAGCCCAGGGCATGACGGTGCTGGTCGCCGACGCCAATCCCGGCGTCCGCGGCGCGATCGCTGCCGCCTGCCACTGGCTGGGCTGGCAGGTCGACGAAGCGGCCGACGCCGGCCAGCTGCGCGCCATGCTGGCCGGTGGCCGCGACGACGGCCTGCCGTACGAACTGCTGCTGCTCGACCGCGATCTGCCGGGTCTGGACGGCGACCTGCCCGGCGCGCTGGCGCCCGCGCCGCTAGCCGACGCGGCAATCCGACGGGCGGTGCCGCCGATCCTGCCGCCGATCGTGCCGCCAATACTGCTGATGGTGTCCGAGCACGAGGCGGCGACGGTGCTGCGCGACCTCGACGGCAGCGGTGCGGCGGGGGTGCTGTCCAAGCCGGTCAGCCCGCACCGCCTGCTCGACCGCATCCGCGCGCTGATGTCGGGCGACCATGGCGACGGCGCCAGCGCCAGCGTGCCGCCGTCGCCGCTGAACGGCCGGCTGGCCGGCATGCGCATCCTGCTGGTCGAAGACAACGAGATCAACCAGGAAGTGGCGCAGTACATGCTGCTGCACGCGGGCGCCAGCGTGGACCTGGTCGGCAACGGCCAGCTGGCGGTCCAGCGATTGCTGGCCGACGCCAGCCGCTACGACGTGGTCCTGATGGACGTGCAGATGCCGGTGATGAACGGTTACGACGCCACCGTCGCCATCCGCGCCGCCGGCCTGACGCTGCCGGTGGTGGCCATGACCGCCAACGTGATGGAGGAGGACCGCCAGCGCGCAGCCGACGTCGGCATGGATGCCCACGTGGCCAAGCCGGTCGATGTCGAAATGCTGATCGCCCTGCTGCGCGACCTGGCGCCGCACGCGGCCGGGCCGGCGGCGCCCACCGCCACCGTGGCCGCCGCACCGGTGGCACCGGCTGCCTACGCGCTGCCGCCGGACCTGCCCGGCATCGATCTGGACACGGCGCTGGCCCGCATGGGCGGCAACTTCGATGCGCTGGCGGCGCTGCTCAAGCGCTTCGAGCGCACCCAGGGCGACGCGGTGCTGGCCGTGCGCGCCGCGCTGGTGGCCGGCGAGGATCAGACGGCCCGGCAACTGCTGCACCGGCTGCGCGGGGTGGCCGCCAATCTCGGTGCCAACGAGGTGGCGCGCATGGCCGCGCAGGTCGAATGCGCCCTGCACGCCAACCACGCCGACAGCGCCGTGCACGCCGCGCTGGACCAGCTGGCGACGGCGCTGGCGGTGGTGGCGGACGGCATCCGGTTGCTGAACGTGGACGAACAAATTATTCCATATAGCAACACCGATCGTGCCGAGTTGGTGCAAAAACTGGCGCACTTACAAAGTTTGCTTCAAAATAACAACTTAAAGGCATTGGAAGACTTCGCAGCGCTGCGTCCCGCCCTCGCAGACATGGAGCACGCCGTTCCGCTGGCGCAGGCTGTCGACAACCTGGACTTCGACGCGGCCGCCGCGCTGGTGCACGCGATAATGCAAGGGGTGCAGGGGAAGACCGACGGTGAGGCCGCAATGAAGCAGCGAAAGGATAATGCATGAGCTGGACCGATCTGGCCCGCAACGGACGGATCCTGGTGGTCGATGACGCCATGGAGAACATCCAGGTCCTGCACCAGGCGCTGCGCGACGAGCACGAAGTGCTGTTCGCGCTGTCCGGCGAGAAGGCGCTTGAAGTGGCGCTGGCCCAGCAGCCGGACCTGATCCTGCTCGACGCCATCATGCCCGGCATGGACGGTTACGCCGTCTGCGCCGCGCTGGACGCTTCGCCGCGGCTGCGGGACATCCCGATCATCTTCGTGACCGCCTTGAACCAGCCCGAGGACGAGACCCGGGCCCTGGAAGCGGGCGCCGTCGATTTCATCAGCAAGCCGTTCAATGTGGCCGTGGTGCGGGCCCGCGTGCGCAGCCAGCTCACCATCAAGCGCCAGGCCGACGCCATGCGCGAGCTGAGCCTGACCGACGGCCTGACCGGCGTCGCCAACCGCCGCCACTTCAACGACCGTATGGAATCCGAATGGCGCCGCTGCGCGCGCGCCAACCTGCCGCTGTCGCTGATCATGATCGACATCGACCACTTCAAGCTGTACAACGACCGGTACGGCCATCAGGCCGGCGACCTGTGCCTGCAACAGGTGAGCGCCGCCATGAAACGCTGCGCCGCCCGCCCGCAGGACCTGCTGGCCCGCTACGGCGGCGAAGAATTCATCCTGCTGCTGCCGCAGGAGGGCCGCGACGGCGCCGAAGCGGTGGCCCAGCGCATCCAGGACGAGGTGCGCAAGCTGGCCATTCCCCACGAACCCTCGTCCACCGCCGCCACCGTCAGCATCAGCATGGGCCTGGCCACCGCCCTGCCGCCGCTCGACCTGCACGAAGCCAACGCCCTGATCCGCACCGCCGACGCCCACCTCTACCAGGCCAAGCAAAGCGGCCGCAACCGGTACCACAACAACTGAACGCCACTTTCCAGATTTCAGTGTCAGATCCTGCCGGCGCGCCCAGTTAAAAGCTTCATCGCCGTCGTCCCCGCGAAGGCGGGTACCGAGGTTCCGCGGGATGCGTCGACTTATCAGCCAACTTGGCCCCCGCCTGCGCAGGGACGACGCTTTTAGGCTGACAAAATCATTATTTTTCGCTTGCCTTCGCGGCATCAGGATCGGCCCCCGAAGCGGTGTAGCGCTCGAGGTGGTGGTCGGTGTCGCCGAGCGTGTGTTCGATGGCGGTCAGGCGTTTGAAGTGGTGCGAGGCGGGCAGTTCGTCAGTGACGCCCATGCCGCCGTGCAGTTGCACCGCCTGCTGGCCGATGAAGCGGGCTGCCTGCCCCACCCTGACCTTGGCGGCCGACAGGATGCGGCGCCGTTCGCGCGGGTCGCCGCAGGACATGCGCGCGCTGGCCAGCATCGCCATCGAGCGTGCCTGCTCGAGGTGGATGTACATGTCGGCCATGCGGTGCTGCAGCGACTGGAAGCTGCCGATCGCCACGCCGAACTGCCGGCGCGTCTTGACGTAGTCGAGGGTGCTGGAAAACAGTGCGTCCATCACGCCCAGCGCCTCGCTGCACAGCAGGCTGACGCCGTGATCGGCGGCCTCGTCGAGCAGGTCGAAGCCGCCGCCGAGCCGGCCCAGCAATGCCGAGGCCGGCACCGCCACGTGGCTGAACTGCACCGTGGCGGCGCGCTGGCCGTCGAGCGTGCGGTAGTCGCGCCGCGTCACGCCGGGCGTGTCGGCCGGCACCACGAACAGACTGATGCCGTTGGCGTCGCGCTGGCTGCCGGCGCTGCGGGCCGAGACGATCAGCGCATCGGCCTGGGCGCCGTGCAGCACCACGGTCTTGGTGCCGTCGATGCGGTAACCCTCGCCGTTGACGGCAGCCAGCGTCTTGATGTCGGCCAGGTCGTAGCGTGCGTGCTTTTCGCCGAGCGCGCAGGCCAGCTTGACGCGGCCTTCGGCCACGTCCTGCAGCAGGTGGTACTGGTTGCCGGCCAGCCTGAGAAAATAGGCGCCCCACACGGTGGCGAAATACGGTTCCACCACCAGGCCGCGGCCCAGTTCCTGCATCACCACCAGCAGGTCGACCGCGTCGCCGTCGAATCCGCCCTGGGCGGCCGGCACCGGCAGCGCCAGCATGCCGAGCTCGGTCAGTGTGTGCCAGGCGTCGTCGGAAACGCCGGCGGCCGACTGCACGATGCGCTGGCGCACCTCGAAGCCGTAGTCCTTGTCGATCCAGCGCCGCAGGGCGTCGCCGTACTGCTGCTGTTCTTCGCTGAAATTGAAGTCCATGCCGTTTCCCTTACAATCCCAGGATCATCTGGGCGATGATGTTTTTCTGGATTTCGTTGCTGCCGCCATAGATCGACGTCTTGCGCATGTTCAGGTAGTTGGCGCCCAGCGCGGCCCCCGTGTCGTCGCCGGTGACCGCATGCTCGCTGTCGCCCTCGAGGTAGGCCGGATCGAACGGCAGCATGTCGGGGCCCAGCACGTCGATCATCAGTTCCGTCAGCCACTGCTGGACTTCGGTGCCGCGTATCTTGAGCAGCGACGCCTCCGGGCCCGGCGCATGGGCGGGCCGCGTGATCACCCGCAGCACCGTGGTTTCCAGCGCCATCAGTTCGATCTCGACGTTGGCCACCTTGCTGGCGAAGACGGGATCGTGCAGCAGCGGCTTGCCGTGCCGCGTGTGCTCCATGGCCAGCTTTTTCAGGAACGCCAGCTCGCGCTTGGAGCGGCCCACGCCAGCGATGCCGGTGCGCTCGTGGCCGAGCAGGTACTTGGCATAGGTCCAGCCCTTGTTCTCCTGGCCCACCAGGTTGTGGGCCGGCACCCGCACGTTCTCGAAGAAGACTTCGTTGACCTCGTGTTCCTCGTCGAGCGTGATAATCGGACGCACCGTGATGCCGGGCGACGTCATGTCGATGAGCAGGAAGGAAATGCCTTCCTGCTTGCGCACGTCCGGGTTGGTGCGCACCAGGCAGAACATCATGTCGGCATGCTGGGCCAGCGTGGTCCAGGTCTTCTGGCCGTTGACGATGTAGACGTCGCCGACGCGCACGGCGCGCGTCTTGAGCGAGGCCAGGTCGGAGCCGGCGCCCGGTTCGGAATAGCCCTGGCACCACCAGTCGTCGCAATTGAGGATGCGCGGCAGGTAGTGGGCTTTCTGGGCCGCACTGCCGAAGGCCATGAGCACGGGCGCCACCATGTTGACGCCGAACGGCAGGATTTGCGGCGTGCCGGCGCGGCCGCATTCTTCTTCCCAGATATGGCGCTGGGTCGGCGTCCAGCCGGGACCGCCGTACTCGACCGGCCAGCCCGGCGCGGACCAGCCCTGGCGCGCGGCGATCTGGTGCCAGCGCACGTAGTCGTTGCGCGTCAGCCGCACGTGGTTGCGCACCTTCTTCTGCAGGTCCGGCGGCAGGTTGGCCGCAAGGAAAGCGCGCACCTTGTCGCGGAACGCCAGGTCTGCCGCCGAATAGCTCAAATCCATGCTGTCTCCGAGGTCTGCATCATTCCATCAATGTACCACTTAGCCGGACTCTGGCGGAGAAACCTTGCATCGGAAACCTTGCATCGATCTAATGCTTCCATTCCTGGCGGAAATTTATGAGCAAAACGATCTGTCGCGTGGCGATCACGCTTGTCCGGACGGTGACCGATTAATGGTTGCCAGTTAACCTGGCCACGGTTATATTGCATCCGTTGCATGACTTCAATGCAAGAATCCCCTCACCGACAGCAGGACCTAGATGATGAACTCCCTGAAAAAATTGGCTGGCGCGGCCGCAGTAGCATGCGCATTGACCGTCGCACCGTTCGCCCACGCGGGCCTGGTCACCTTCGATATCAAGTGGGCCAGCGCGGGCGGCGTCGATGCCGCCTTTGCCGAACTGACGCTCGACTCGACGCTGATCGACACCGCGCCGCTCAGCCCGCGCACGATCGACATCAGCCGCATCGACAACCTGAAGCTGACCGTCAGTGGCGCAAGCGTCGGCAACGGCGTGTTCAGCAAGCAGGACTTCTCGTCGATCCTGTTTTACACGGCAGCGCCGCTGGACTTCCGCCGCAACCTGATCGGGCAGCGCGTGGTGGTCGGCAGCGATCCGCGTAACGATACGACCTATGGCGATGCGGACGGCATCTCGGGCGGCTTCGCCTTCTTTGCCAACCAGATGACCACGCCGAGCGGCCTGCGCCCGTTCGCGCTGATCACCGACCGCACTGCCGAAAATTCGGACTTCCTGACCGTCAGCTCGATCGTGGCGCGCGACGCCGTCTCGGCCGTGCCGGAACCGACCACCTACGCGATGCTGATGGCCGGCCTGGCGCTGGTGGCAGCGCGCGCCCGCCGCAAGAGCCGTCGCTGACACCTCGTCAACACGTCGAGTTCACGCCCGTCAGGTCAGCCTTCTTACATCGACCAGCAACATGACCCATAAAAAAAGCCCCGCGCCAGGTGATGGCGCGGGGCTTTTTTGTGCAGGTGCTTACTTCCCGCTGGTGGTGCTGGCCGCACTGGCCGAGCTCGAATAGCTGGGCGCATACGGCAGCACCCGCGCCGCCATGCGCGCGTCGGCCTTGAGCAAGCCCACCTCGTCGGCCAGCACGTGCACGGCTTCGTTGAGCAGCACGTCCTTGGCGGCCTTGGCCTGCTTTTCCGCCTCCAGCTCGGCCGCCAGCGAACGCTCGGCGCCCTGCAGGCCGTCGTCGGCGCGCAAGGCGCCCTTCATGTCCGTGACCTTCGGTACCGGCGCCGTCTTGCCGTTGGCCGGCTTGGCGGCAATCGCCTTGTTGAGCGCGTCTTTCGGATCAGGCAGCAATACCGGGTCGTCCGCACCCGGCGCTGCCAGCAGGCGCGCCTCGCGCAGCTTGGCGCGCGCTTCCTGTTGTTCGCGCTCCTTGCGGCGCACGGTCTCGTTGAGCGAAATCGCGTTGTCCTTGCGCTGCTTGTTGACCAGGGCAATGTCCTCGGCCAGGTACTGGAAGTCCTTGTCCTTGGCGATGCGGGCCGTGTGCTTCTTATCGAGCACCGGCAGGATGTCCTTGAGGTCGCCGGCCGGGATATAGGTTGCCGGCGTGATCTGGGTCCATGGCAGCGCGTTGTCGTAGCTCGATTCGCCGAACGATTCGGCGTCCGTCATGGTCGGCAGCTTCAGGTCGGGCGTGACGCCGCGCAGCTGGGTGGTGCCGCCATTGATGCGGAAGAACTGCGCGATGGTGAACTTGACCTCGCCGTAGCGCACCTTGTCGTCCTGGGCAAAGCGGTCCAGGCTGAACAGGGTTTGCACGGTGCCCTTGCCGAAGCTCGGTTCGCCGATGATGACGCCGCGGCCATAGTCCTGGATGGCGGCCGCGAAGATCTCGGACGCCGACGCCGAACCACGGTTGATCAGCACGCCCATCGGGCCGTCCCAGGCCATGCCGGCGCGGGTGTCGCTTTCGACTTCCACTTTCTTGTCGGCGCTGCGCTGCATGACGACCGGGCCCTTGTCGATGAACAGGCCGGTCAGCTCGACCGCTTCGTTGAGCGAGCCGCCGCCGTTGTTGCGCAGGTCGATCAGGAGGTTGTCCACCTTGTCTTTCTTGAGCTCGCCCAGCAGCCGTTCGACATCGCGGGTTGCGCTCTTGAAGTCCTTGTCACCCTTGCGGCGCGCCTCGAAGTCCTGGTAGAACGTCGGCAGCGAAATCACGCCCACGCGGCGCTTGGTATTGCCATCCTTGACTTCGTAGATGGTTTTCTTGGCCGACTGCTCTTCCATGCTGATCTTCTGGCGCACCAGCGAGACCACCGTGTGCTTGCCGTCCGGGCCGGCATCGGCCGGAATGATCTCGAGCTTGACCGTGGAATCCTTGGGACCGCGGATCAGCGCCACCACGTCGTCCAGGCGCCAGCCCAGCACTTCGGTCATCGGGCCCTTCTCGTCCTTGGCCACGGCCACGATGCGGTCGCCGACCTTGATCTTGCCCGACAGGCCGGCCGGGCTGCCCGGCACCACTTCGCGCACGACCACGTAGTCGTCGCGGCTTTGCAGCACGCAGCCGATGCCCTCGAGCGACAGGCGCATGGCGATGTCGAAGTTGTCGGCAGCGCGCGGTCCCAGGTAATTGGTGTGCGGCTCGATCGACATGGCGTAGGCGTTCATGAAGATCTGGAACGCGTCTTCGCTGGTGGGCTGGCGCGACGGGCTCAGGTAGCCTTCGTAGCGCTTGTCCAGCGTTTCGCGGATGCTTTTATCGTCCTTGCCGGCCAGCTTCAGGCGCAGCCATTCGTTCTTGACGCGCTTGCGCCACAGTTCCTTCATCTCGGCGTCGCTCTTGACCCAGTCGGCTTTCTCGCGGTCGAGCTGGTAGGTCTCGTCGGAGCCGAATTCGAACTTGCCGTTCTTGACCAGGTCGCGCGCATAGGCGATGCGCTCGCGCATGCGGGTCTGGTACAGGTTGAAGATGGCAAACGGCACGCTGAGATTCTGGCCGTTGATGGCGTCGTCCAGGCGGGTGCGCACGATGGCGTACTGGTTCAGATCGGCCTGCGTGAAAAACAGTTTTTCGGAGTCCAGCGATTTGAAGTAGCGGTCGAAAATCTTTTCCGACATGGCATCGTCCAGCGGCGCTGCCTTGTAATGCAGCTTGGTCAGCACGCGCGACGCCAGCACGGCGGCCTCGGCCTGTCCAACCTGGGGCTTGAGCGGCGCATCTGCCACCTTGTCCGGCACGGCTGCGCCGGCCTGGAATGACAGGGCCGCGATCATGGCCACCAACAGCATTTTTTTCTTCATCGGCTAACTCCGGAATGTTTGGACAGGTACGACAGGCGGTAAAAATAATAAAAGGAAATCGAAGCGACAAAAAAACCACAACTGCATCGCGTGTAATTGTCTCCGCCCTATCGATTCATTTTACAGGATAGCAGTTGGGACACCATACTGTGCAGAAGGAGTTTCCCGGCTGAACCTTAAGCACGACTGAATGGCTGGCGGGAATACGTAGAACTCCTTATTTAACTGCTGCAATATATTATTTAAGTCATTGTTTCTAAGACGAAAACTCACAATGATGGGTGAAAATATGATTGCTTTTAGGAAAACTTCTGCTAAAATAGATCTGACGCATTTCAGCTTTAGTACTTCAGCTTCATGACGACGCCGCCCTTGCCGCCGGTGTTGATCAGCCCGCCTCAACTCGTGAGGCGCTTGTTTTTCCTTGCCTTACGCAGCGCTCCCACACCTTGGGGGCATATTCCGTTTCCGAACGACTAATAAGATCGACTATTACACCCGATGAGTAAATCCCTGATGAATCCCCGCGACTGGGGAGTTGGTACCAAAATCACCGTCTTCACGTTTGCCCTGATCACCGTGATCATGGCCGTGCTGCTGAGCCTGATTAACCTGAGCACGTCTTCCATGCTGGCCGAGCGCGCCCGATCCAATGTCGCCAATTCGCTGCACGGCATCAGCAACACGGTCGAAGTGTTCAACAACGCCATGACCAACGAGGCATCGAGCTTCGCGCGCCTGTTTGCGTCCGAATTCGACGAGGGCAAGTTCACCCTGGACCCGGCACGTACCATCGAAATCGCCGGCAAGCCGACGCCAACCCTGATGCACGGCGACAAGGTCCTCAACCTCAACTTCTCGGTGCCGGACAAGTTCACCAATGAAACCGGCGTGATCGCCACCGTGTTCGCCGCCGACGGCACCGATTTCGTCCGCGTGACGACGTCGCTGAAAAAAGAAAACGGCGACCGCGCTGTCGGCACCAAGCTCGACCTGGCACACCCGAGCTATCCGCTGCTGCGTAACGGCCAGAGCTATATCGGCCTGGCCACGCTGTTCGGCAAGCAGTTCATCACGCAGTACGACCCCATCAAGGATAGCGCCGGCAAGGTGATCGGCGTGCTGTTTATCGGCCTCGACATCTCCAAGAACATGGAAATGCTCAAGCAGAAAATCAAGCAGTACAAGATCGGCGAGACCGGCTACATCTACGTGATCAATGCCGCCAAGGGCGACAAACAGGGCACGGCGCTGGTGCACCCGCGCCGCGAAGGCGACAACCTCATCGACATCAAGAGCACCGACGGTCGCGCCATCATCCGCGACATGCTGGAAGCCAAATCGGGCAGCATGATCTACAACTGGTCCGAAGGCCCCAACCAGGCGGCCCGCGAGAAAATGGTCGAATTCCACACCTTCAAGGACTGGAACTGGCTGATCGTCGGCGGCACCTACACCGATGAAATCACCGGCGAGGCCGTGATGCTGCGCAACCGTTACGCGCTGGTGGGCCTGGCCGCGCTGGCGATCTTTGCCGTGCTGCTGTTCCTGCTGGTACGCAAGGTGGTGTCGCGGCCGCTGGCCCGCGCCGAGCAAGCGGCCGACCGCATCGCCCGCGGCGACCTCGATGTCCACCTGGACATCGACAGCAAGGATGAAATCGGCAAGGTGCTGCAGGCCCTGAACGGCATCAGCAGCAACCTGTCGGGCGTGGTGGGCCAGGTGCGCGCAGGCGCCGAGCAGATCACCACGGCAGCCACCGAGATCTCCAACGGCAACCTCGACCTGTCGAGCCGTACTGAGGAACAGGCGTCCAGCCTCGAACAGACGGCCGCGTCGATGGAAGAGCTGAGCGGCGCCGTGCGCCAGAACGCCGACAACGCTGCCCAGGCCAACCAGATGGCGATGGCCGCGTCCGGCGTGGCAGCACGGGGCGGCGAAGTGGTGGCGCAGGTGGTCGATACGATGGGCTCGATCAACGCATCGTCGCGCAAGATCGTCGACATCATTTCTGTGATCGACGGTATCGCCTTCCAGACCAATATCCTGGCGCTCAATGCGGCCGTGGAAGCGGCGCGCGCCGGCGAACAGGGGCGCGGTTTCGCCGTGGTGGCCTCCGAAGTGCGCAACCTGGCGCAGCGCTCGGCCACGGCCGCCAAGGAAATCAAGGAACTGATCGACGACTCGGTCAGCAAGGTGGACGCCGGCAGCCGCCAGGTGGCCGAGGCGGGCAATACCATCCGCGAGGTGGTCGAGAGCGTGCGCCGCGTGACCGACATCATGGCCGAGATCAGCAGCGCCAGCGACGAGCAGCGCACCGGCATCGGCCAGGTGCACGACGCCATCCACCAGATGGATGAAGTCACGCAGCAAAATGCCGCGCTGGTCGAAGAAGCGGCTGCCGCTGCGGCGGCATTGCAGGACCAGGCCCACGACCTGGTCGAAGTCGTGCGCATCTTCAATCTCGGCAGCAATGCCGGCGCCGTGCACTCGCTGGTGAAGCCGGGCACGAAGTCCCCTTCGCGCCTGGCGCTGAACTAGCCGCCGGTCACACGCGCCGGACCGAGCCGCCCGCGCGCCCGCGCCGGCGGCTTTTTTTCTTTATAATCACGGCAACACCTCATCCACTCACCCGGCCACCACGCGCCCACCGGCTTGCCGCAAGGATTATGACCATGAAAACCATCGCTGCCCTGATTGTCGGTTCCACCCTGCTGGCCAGCCTGCCGGCCTGGTCGCAGGTCACCGTCGATCAGCCCTGGGTGCGCGCCACCGTGGCTGCCCAAAAAGTCACGGGCGCGTTCATGACGCTCACGGCCGACCGCGACAGCCGCCTGGTGGCGGTCAGTTCGCCGGTCGCCGGTGCGGTGGAGATCCATGAAATGAAAATGGCCGGTGACATGATGCGCATGCGCCAGGTGTCCGCCCTGGAACTGCCGGCCGGCAAACCGGTGGCGCTGACCTCGGGCGGCTACCACCTGATGCTGTTCCAGCTCAGGCAGCAACTGAAGGACGGCGACAAGGTACCGCTGGTGCTGGAAGTGGAAAACGCCGCCAGGGTGCGCAGCAACGTCAAGGTCGAGGCGATCGTCAGGCCCCTGGCCGCAGCTGCTCACGCCGACCACTGAATCTGTTTGCACCTCTTCTGCTCATGTCATCATACAACTAAGATAACATGAGAAAACGTTTAACCGCTTGATTTTTAAGGCTTAACTGATTCTTGCGCGCTGCTTTGGTGGAGTGATACTTATTTTAGATATCGAGTTGTATGATGTCTGATATGTGCGATATGATCGGCACATACCGATAAGAAGGAGATCACGCATGGTAACGCAGCAACCACAGGCAACGCGGGTACGCTGGATGATACTGGCCGTATTGTTCGCCGTTACGACGATTAACTACGCCGACCGGTCCACTGTCGGCATAGCCGGCCCGGAGCTGACCCGCGTGCTCGGCCTGGACCCGCTCCAGATGGGCTATGTGTTCTCGGCCTTTTCCTGGTCATACGTGGTAGCGCAGCTGCCGGGTGGCTGGCTGCTCGACCGCTTTGGCACCAAGATCGTGTATTTCTTCAGCATTTTCCTGTGGTCCGTATTCACCATGCTGATGGGCACCGTGGGCTTTCTGACCGGCGCCGCCGCGCTGGTCACGTTGTTCTGCCTGCGGCTGGCCATCGGCGCGGCCGAAGCGCCCTCGTTCCCCGGCAACAGCCGCATGGCCTCGTCATGGTTTCCCACCGCCGAGCGCGGTACAGCAGCAGCCATCTTCAATTCGGCGCAGTATTTCGCCACCGTGCTGTTCAGTCCGCTGATGGGCTGGCTGGTCCATGCCCATGGTTGGGAGAGCGTGTTTTACGTAATGGGCGCACTGGGCATCGTGATGTCGTTCTTCTGGCTCAAGCTAGTTTACGGACCGAAACACCATCCGCGCGCCAACAAGGCCGAGCTCGAGTACATTTCGGCCGGCGGCGCCCTGGTCGACCTCGAAAGCCGGGACAAGAGCGCCGCCGGCGGTGGCATCGACATCTGGTCGGCGATCCGCCAGCTGCTGGGCAGTCGCATGCTGCTGGGCGTATATATCGCCCAGTACTGCATCAATACCCTCACCTATTTCTTCCTGACCTGGTTTCCGATCTACTTGGTCAAGGAGCGTCACATGACGATCCTGAAAGTGGGCCTGGTGGCGGCGCTGCCGGCCTTGGCCGGTTTTCTGGGCGGGGTGCTCGGTGGCGTGATATCGGACCGCCTGATCAAGCGCGGTTACTCGCAATCGAAGGCGCGCAAGCTGCCGATCGTCGGCGGCATGCTGCTGGCGATGACGATGATCGTCTGCAATTACGTCGATGCAGACTGGCTGATCATTACCGTGATGGCGCTGGCGTTTTTCGGCAAGGGCATCGGTGCGCTCGGCTGGGCAGTTGTGGCCGATACGTCGCCGAAAGAAGCCGGCGGCCTCAGTGGCGCGCTGTTCAACAGCTTCGGCAACATCGCCGGGATCACGACCCCGATCGTGATCGGCTACATCCTGCAGACCACCGGTTCCTTCGCCGGCGCGCTGGTGTTCGTCGGCGCCAACGCGGCGTTGGCCATCGTGTGCTATGTGTTCATGGTGGGCGACATCAAGCGTTTCGAGTTCAAGACGCCGGTCACCCGCGCATGATGGCGTAGGCGCCCGGCGCAGTCAGTACCTGTACTGCGCCTTCAGCGTCACCCGGCGCGGTTCACCGGGCGCCACCCACAGCTGCTGGTAGGAACTGGCGTAATACACCTTGTCGAACAGGTTGTCGATGTCGAGCGAGAAGCGCAGCTGGCGCGTGGCGTCCACCGACGACACCAGCTTGGCCGTGGTGTAGGCAGGCAGGCTGAAACTCTGGCTGATCGCGACGTCGCCGTTGCGTTCGCCGACATAGTTGAGGCCGCCGCCGAGCGAGGCGCGCCTGCCGGCCACGCTCAGCTGGCGCACCAGCAACAGGTTGGCGGTGTGCCGGGGTACATTGGCCACCCGGCCGCCCACGGCCAGCACGTTGTCGCGCAGGATGGTGGCGTCGGTGTAGGCGTACGAGAACGACAGCCGCAGCTTGCGCGCCAGCTCGCCTGCCACATCGAGTTCCACGCCCTTGCTGCCGACTTCGCCGGCGGCCAGCGAGAAATTGGTATCGGCCGGGTTCACGGTCAGTACATTCTGCTTCCTGATCGAGTACATGGCCAGCGTGCTGTTCAGCTTGCCATCGGCCGTGTCGAACTTGACGCCCGCCTCGTAGGCGCGGCTGCTCTCCGCCGGAAACGCGTCGTTGCTGATGCTGATGCCGCTGTTGGGCCGGAACGACTTGGCGGCCGACACATACAGCGACAGCTGTTTGTCCGGCTGATACACCAGGCCGGCGCGCGGGCTGGTGGCCCAGATGCGCTGCTGGTTGACCCGCCCGGCCAGCAGCGCGTTGGTGATGCGCTGGCGGTAGGCGTCGCGGCGCACGCCGAGCAGCGCCTTCCACTGCGCGCCCAGATCGACCTGGTCCTGCACGTAGGCGCCGGTGGACCACTGCTGCTCGCGGGTATCGATCGAGCGCGCCAGGTTGGTCGGCTGCGCACCGCCGTACACGGGCTCGTAGATGTCGATGCTGTACGGCGCGGCCGCGCTCGGATTGCGGCGCAGCTGCAGGCGGTCGTCGACGAAGCGGTAGCCATCGACGCCGACCAGCACATTGTGCTGCACGGCGCCGGTGCTCAGCCGGCCAAGTACTTCCAGCCGTCCCGACCAGTCCTGGCCCGAAAAATCGCGGTAGCGGCGCTGGCGCCGCAGGGTGCGGCCGTCGGCCTGCAAGGCCGAGGCCTCGCTGGAAAAGCCGGTGAACCGGCTGCTGCGGTAGGACAGTCCGCTCTGGAGCGACCAGCCCGGCGCGAAGTCGTGCTGCAGGAAGACCTGGTGGCCGGTGGACTTGATGGTCGTGCGGCCATCGCCGGGTTCGCCGAGGAAACGCGATGCCGGTATCAGGCCCAGCACGCCGTTGACCGCGACCACGCCGCGGTCGAGCGCACCGTGCTGCAGCACCTGCTCGATTTCGTACGACAGCGTGGTGGTGTCCGAGATGCGCCAGATCACCGACGGCGACAGCAGGTGATGCTCGTTGCGCACCACGTCGCGGAAACTGTCGCCCTTTTGGTAGGCGCCGTTCAGGCGGTACGCGACATTCTCGCCCAGCGGCCCGGTCAGGTCCACTGCAGTGCGATAGGTGTCGTGACTGCCGATCGACTGCTCCACCATGTACGACGGCTGGAACAGCGGCTTCCTGGTGGTGATGTTGATGATGCCGCCCGGCTCGCCCCGGCCGTACAGCGCGGCAGCCGGTCCCTTGAGGATCTCGATGCTGCTGACATTGGCCGTGTCGCGCTGGCCGTTGTAGCCGCGGCTGGAGCTGAAGCCGTTGACCAGGAAATCGGAACCGTAGCTGGGGTCGCCCGTGAAGCCGCGGATCGCATAGCTGTCCCAGACGCCGCCGAAATTGCTCTGGCGCGCGATGCCGCTGCCCAGGTCGAGCGCATCGGCCAGGCGCGTCACGCCGGCGTCGCCGAGCATGTCCGCGGTCAGCACGCGCGCGGCCTGGGGCAGGTCCTTGAGGTCGGTCTCGGTCTTGGTGGCGCCGGTCGCCGACAGGCTGCGATACGGCTGGCGCGCCGCCACCACATCAACGACATCGCTGACTTCGGGCTGCCGATCAACAGCAGCAGCAGCAGCGTCGAGCGGGCCGGCCACGGCCAGCCAGGGATAGGCGGCGGCCAGGCACACGGCCAGCCGCGAAGGACGAACTACGAACATGAAGGCTCCAGGGATGACATCGCAACAGCGTGGCATTCTACACGGAATGCAACTCAATTGCATTATCGCGCCAGAGCCCTGCCCTCGTCACATGCGCGACGCCATCATGCCTTGAAGAACTTCAGCAAGTCGGCATTGATCACGTCGGCGTGCGTGGTCGGCATGCCGTGCGGGTAGCCCGGGTACGAAATCAGCTTGCCGTTCTTGACCAGCTTGACCGACTTGGCGCCGCTGTTGGCGAAAGGAACGATCTGGTCGTCTTCGCCGTGCAGTACCAGCACCGGCATGTCCAGCGCGCGCAGGTCGTCGCTGAAATCGACCTGGGCGAACTGGAAGATGCAGTCGTACGCCGCCTTGACGCCGCCCATCATGCCCTGGCGCCACCAGTTGGTGCGCATCGCTTCCGACACTTTGGCGCCCGGGCGGTTGAAACCGTAGAACGGCACGGTCAGGTCCATGTAGAACTGCGACCGGTTGAACGCGGTGCCCTTGCGGATATCGTCGAACACGGACAGCGGCACGCCGTCCGGATTGCTGGCCGACTTGACCATGATCGGCGGCACGGCGCTGATCAGGACCACCTTGGTGACCAGGCCCTTGCCGTGCTGGCGCGTGTAGCGCGCCACTTCGCCACCGCCGGTCGAGTGACCGACGTGGATCGCTTTTTTGACCTTCAGCGCGGCGACCAGCTCGGCGGTGTCCGCGCTGTAGGTGTCCATGTCGTTACCCTTGTCGGTCTGGGTGGAACGGCCATGGCCGCGGCGGTCGTGGGCGATCACGCGGTAGCCGTGCTGCAGGAAGAACATCATCTGCGCGTCCCAGTCGTCGGCGCTCAAGGGCCAGCCGTGGTGGAACCACACCACCGGCGCGTCTTTCGGGCCCCAGTCCTTGTAGAAGATCTGGGCGCCGTCCTTGACGGTGACGTAGCCGCTGTCCATGGTGGCGCCGCGCAGCGCTGCAGCACCGGCAGCGGCCGCCGACGACGCCGACGGCAGGGTGGCTGCCACGGCGGCAGCCGCCACGCCGAGGCCGCCGGCGATGGCGGACCGGCGCGAGGTAATGGTGTCGAGAGGGGTAGTTTCGGATTTCACGTCGTGCTCCTGATGGCTGTCATTCGGATGGTGGGGACTGTCCACGCCACGCGTGGACCGACTCCGCCATTGGACACCATCGCACCCTACCTTGTATTCTGTCTTAAGATAGGGCAACTACACCGAGGGGAAGCATGACCGCCAGGCCAGGACCGACGCGGCTAGTTGTAGAAACAGCGTGCGCAGACCTGGCGGTACAGGCTGTTACCGCCGATCAGCACCTGGTCGCCCTCGCGCACGCGCACGCCGTGTTCGTCGGTGCGGATATTCATGGTCGCCTTCTTGCCGCACTTGCAGATGGTCTTGATTTCTTCGAGGCTGTCGGCCAGCGCCAGCAAGGCGGCGGAGCCGGGGAAGGGATTGCCCTGGAAATCGGAGCGCAGGCCGAAGCACATCACGGGCGTGTTGGTCGTGTGCACCCACCAGTGGAGTTGGTGGACTTGCGATACGGTCAGAAATTGCGCTTCGTCGATCAGCACGCACGCGACCTTGACGTCGCGCAGCAGCGCGGCAAAGTCGGTCTCGGCCGTGTAGGTCGTCGCGGTGCTCTTGAGCCCGATGCGCGATGCGATCACGCCGAATCCGTCGCGGCCATCGAGCGCGGACGTGAGCAGCAGCACGTCCATGCCGTTTTCCTTGTAGTTGTGCGCGACTTGCAGCAGGTAGGTGCTTTTGCCGGCGTTCATCGCCGAGTACCTGAAATGTAGACTTGCCATGGGATTCCAATCAACGCGCCGGCCAGCGGCGAAAAAAGTGTGCGCGATTATAAACCCTGGGCACGGGGCGCCGGCCACCGCAGCACCGGCGCCACGACAGCGCCCGGATATAGGGGCGATAACGGCCGGTATTCCGCGCTCGGCCGGTCGCGGTTCGCTGTTACCATGTGATCATCACAACAACCATACCCAGCAACGATGGAAATCGTCTTCCTCATCGCCGGCGTCCTGGCGCTCGGCGTACTGTATTCGGTCACGGTGGCCAGCGCCAAGCCGATTCCCGGCAGCGGCATGTACAAGATCTCGCGCGACGGCCGGGTGCTGATGTGCGCCGGGCCGAAGGTGACGGCGGTGCGCCCCACCCTGTATCCGGACGGCTTGCGCGTCAAGCTGCGCGGCGGCAACCGGACCGGCGAATTCTACGTGCACGAGCTGGTGGCGGAAGTGTACCTGCCCAACCCCCGCGGTTACACGCTGGTGCGCCACAAGGATGGCAATGTGCGCAACAACAACATCGACAACCTCGAGCTGATCGCAGCGCCGCCGGCCGCGCCCGCGACCGCGCCCGATGCTGCGCCGCCGGCGCTGCCCGACAATCTGGTGCAGACCTGAGACGCCGATAAAGGCCGGCAGTTTCGATCCCGGCCCGAGCTCCTGCCCCGGCCCGCAGCCCCGGTTACGCTCCCTCTGCGCCCCGTCTGCGCCGCCTACGGCCGCGCCGCAGGCGACGCCGGCCGGTCCGCAGGCTGGCCCGGATGGTAGCGCCGCTCGAGATGGCGCTCGACATCTTCGCGGTAGAACAGCACTTCCTTGAACTCGCCCCGGGCGAACATTTCGGCCTGGTCGGCGAAATGGGGCGACGCCGGGTCGCCGCTCTGCCCGCCTACGAGGATGCTGCGCGCCTTGATGCGCGGCCCGAACTCCACCACGGCGACAAAACTGTTGCCGCGCTCGCCGTAGATGCGCCGCGTGGTCTGCGGCGACGTCATGCCGTAGGCAGCCAGCGCGCCCCAGTTGGCGGACGCATACGGGATCGGCAGGCTCGGCTTGCTGTCGTCGAACGGCTGCACCAGGTCGCCCGTCAGGCGCTGGTAGCGGTTGATCTCGCCCCACGGCGTCTGCCAGGTGCCGAAGTCCCGGGTGAGCTTGGCGGACGCCCGCACCAGTCCTTCCAGGCGCTGGCGCGGCGTCAGTGCGGCCTGGAGATAGTCGAGCACGAGCACGTCGCGGGTCTTGGCGATTGGGCCGAAGGCGGCCGTCAGATCCTGCGCCCAGTAGATCGCCAGCGAGGTCGGTACCGAATCCAGTGCGTAGCCCAGGTCCCAGCCGCGCAGGGCCGCCATCTGCGGCGCCAGGCCGGCCCGCAGCGGATCGTCGGCCGGCAAGGCGTCGTAGGCGGCGAACAGCGGCGGCAGCAGCGGCTCGAAGGCCGGCAGCGCGGTATCGTAGGCAGCAGCGATCAGGCTGTCGATGGTGAAGTCGCGGCGGTTTTCCATCACCCGCACGGCGTGGATGCCGCGCGGATTTTCCGGGTTCATCGACATATACGCCGGGTAATCGCTGGCCCTGGGACTGTACGGGCCGGCCGCCGTGAACGGCCAGTTGTTGGTGTTATAGATCCAGCCATTCTGCGGATTGAACAGGGTGATGGTCTCCTCGACCTCGTGCAGGCCCTGCCACTCGGTAGCCGGATCGCTGCCATCGACCGGGTGCCGGAAGTCGATGGCCGGATTGCGGCGCGGGATGAAATTGCCGTGGAAATAGGCGATATTGCCGTCTGCATCCGCATACACGGTGTTGTTCGACGAGTTGGTGCGCAAGGTCATCGAGTCGTAGAACTCCTGGTAGTTGCGCGCCTTGGTGCGGATGAAGGACTGGGTCAGCGCCTTGCTCGGCTCGTTCATCAGGCGCACGGCGATCCACTTGCCGTCCCTGGCCCGCACGATCGGGCCATGGTGGCTGTAGTACACGGTCACGGTCTTGCTGGCCATGCCCTGGGCCGTCTTGTACGGCAGCACGATATCGACCGCCTTCAGCGGCCGCTGCTCGGCGCCGTACTGGTAATAATACTGCCCGTCCCTGTCGATGATGGTTTCCAGGTATTCGTCGATGACATCGCCGCCGCCGGACGTATGCATCCAGCCTACGCGGTCGTTGAATCCCTGGTACACGAAGAACTGTCCCCAGGTCACGGCGCCGTAGGCATTCAGGCCCTCGCGGCTGTGCACCTGCACTTCGGGACGGAAATAAAACGACGTGTGCGGGTTGATCATCAACAGCGCATGGCCGTTTTTCGTGATGGCCGGGGCAATGGCGAAGCCGTTGGAGCCGCCCGGCTCGTGGTCCAGGTCGCTGCCTTCGGCGGCCAGCAATACCGGCGCCATCAGCGGGTGGGCGCCGCCGGCATACAAGGCTTCGAGCTGCTTGAGGTCGATGGTTTCGATATCGCCGCCGATGCTGCCCTCGCTGAACGCGAGCGCCATCCACGGCTCGAAATGGGTGATCAGCGCGGGCTTGACGTCGGCGTGGGTGGCCAGGTAATAGTTCAGGCCGTCCGCGAACGCCACCATCAGCTTTTTCAGCAACGCGGGACTTTGCTGGTATTGGGCCTTGAGGAACTCGGGCGTGATGAACAGCTTCATCCGCAAGTCGCGGTACAGTTCGGCCTCACCCTCGACTTCGGCCAGGCGGCCCAGGGCATTGATATAGTTGCGCTCGATGCGGTGGAAGTCGTCTTCGGCCTGCGCGTACAGCAGGCCGAAGACGGCGTCGGCGTCGCTGTGGCCATACACGTGGGGAATGCCCCAGCGGTCGCGCAGGATGGTCACCCGCCTGGCCTGGGCCTGCATGCGGGCCAGGTCGGCGCCGGATGGCGGCGCCGGCACCGGTTTGGCGGCCAGTGCGGCATTGAGCGGAACAAAGCAGATCAAGGCCAGCGTGGCGCGCCATCGGTGAATCGACAAACTCCAGTCAGGATGAGGCCAAAACAGATCAGGCCGACACCAGCTCCGAAATACGCCGCTGCAGCGCGGTGATTTCTTCGAGCAGCGCCGCGTTTTTCTCGCGCAGCGCGGCATTTTCGCGCCGCAGCTCGTCTGCCTCGCCGGGATTGCGATTGTAATCGCGCTCGCCGTCTTCGCGCGCACCCTTGGCTTCCTTGGGCGGTTTGCCGGCCGTGCGCAGCTCGCGCACTTCCTTGGCCGCCTTTTGCAGCTCCTTCTTACCACCAGCGACCGCAGCGATCTGCGCCTCTTCGGGCAGCGAGGCCACGGTGGCGGCGGCATTGATCGAGATCGTGCCCGAACGCACGGCTTCCACCAGCTCCGGCGTGGCGGTCTTCTGGATCTTCTCGATCTGGCTGATGGTGGCGCTCGACAGGCGGGCAGCGCGGGCGATGTCTTCGCGCGAGCTCAGCGGCATGGCAGCCGGCTTCGGTTTCGCCTCGCCGTCGGGCGGTGCAATGGCCGCGTCTTCGGCAGCGGCTTCGGCCGCCAGTTCCAGCGCGCGGGCCCGGACGATTTCCTTCTTGCGCAGCGCCAGCACGCCGCGCTGGTAATCGGAAATGCTGCGGCGCCCCAGGTTGTTGTCGATCATCCACAATTTGACATCGTCGAGATCGCGGAAGCTGGTGTTTTCCACCGCCTTGAACGGAATCCCGTGTTCCTGGCAGATCTGGTAGCGGTTGTGACCGTCCACCAGGATGTCTTGCCACAGGACCAGCGCGTCGCGGCAGCCCTCGGACAGCACGCTGCGCTCCAGTGCTGCGTATTCGGCCTCGGTCAGCGGTTCGATGTAGGCGCGCAGCACGTCGTTGATTTTGATTTGCATGGTTTTCCTTGAGTACAGGCGGCGGCGGGCAAAATGCGCCTGCCAGCTGCGCCACGCGACATGCTACACCATCCGGCGCGCCGGCAAGCGGGGGCCGCTGGCGCGGTCTACCAGGTCGCGCCATGCGCGATGTTGCAGTGCAGCTAAGACTGGCTTAAGAATTGCCCTTTATTATCTCAATCAGTCAAACATGCTTTCTCCAGCTATTGACCAACGGCCCCGGGTGGTTGCTGCCACCGCGGGGCTTTTCTCGTTGTGACGATGCGCTTAGTTGACGGCCACCTCCGGCATGGCAGACGAGTGGTGGTTCAGGATCTTCCAGTCGCCATCGATCTTTTTGTACACATAGGTGTAGCGCGCCTGCACATCGCGCGGTTTGCCGTCGACGGTCAGGCGAAACGTGTACACGCCGGTGTCGAGCGCCGAGTCGGGACCGAGCACGCGGATCTGCCGCATATTGATGGTGCCGACCGGTTTCATCTTGAGGAACTTGGTGAAATAGTCTTCGATGGCGGCCGGCGTGGTGCGCACTTCGTTCGACACGGTCGGCTCCAGCACGCCATCGCTGGCGTACAGGCTGGCGACCTTGGCAGCGTTGCCGGTGGCCAGGGTGGCGTTCCAGCGGTCGAACAGTGCCGCGATCTCCGCTTCCTGGGCATTGGCAGGCGCGGTGGCCACGCCGGTGTACAGCTTCGGCGCGATGTCGGCAACGGCAAAGCTGGTGGTAGCGGCCAGGGCCAGGGCGATCAGGACTTTTTTCATGGTGAACTCCAGGTGGTTGGGAAAGATCGGCAGGCTGCGACTGCCAATGACCGCAGTATGGCCGCCGGGCCCACCGCCAAAATCTGCCGGCCGGGGGTTGCGGCATATGCCGGGCGGCATATAATCGTCGGCATACACATGAAACTGGTTGAACGATGACTACTGCTCCCGTTGACAGCGCCCTCGCCGTACGCACCCGCTACCGTCACAGCGAAAGCAGCGCCGCCCGCTGGCGCCTGCTCACCGACGCGGCCGACGCACTGGCCCGCGACGGCGCCCGTGCCGGCGCCCTGTCCACCGTGCTGTCGAAAGTGCTGGCCTTCCTGTCGCTCGAGGACGGGGTGATGCTGGTGCTCGGTGACGATGCACTGCAGGTTGCGGCCAGCCAGGGCCAGGTGCCGCCCGTCGGTGCGCGCATCGCCCACGCAATGGCGCTGCACACGGTACTGCAACCGGGCCCGGTGGCGCCGCTGGTGCGGCAGGACGTTCCCAGTACGCTGCGCATCGGCCGCGAGCAGCGTGCCGGCCTCGAGGTGCTGGTGCCGCTGTGCGTGGACGGCAGGCACCGCGGCATGCTGGCCCTGTTGAGCAGCGCTGCGGCGCCGCCGCCCCATCCCGACGACCTGCTCACGCTGCAGGCGCTGGCCACCCTGCTGGCAGCCGCGCTGGCCAACCACCAGGCGGCGCCGCGCGTGGGGGCGACCGAGGCGGCGGCCGTGCTCAAGGCGCTGACGCCGCGCGAGCTGCAGATCCTGGCCCTGCTGCCGCAAGGCTGGACCAATGCCGCCATGGGCGCACACCTGGGCATCGCGGCCGGCACGGTGAAGGTGCATGTGGAACGCATCCTGCACAAGCTCGATCTGAACGACCGCACCCAGGCCGCCGTCCGCGCCGCCGACCTGGGGCTGGGATCGTGAGCGCGCCGCAGCGCCCGCACGGGCTGGCCCGGTTCCATCCGCGCCACTGGTCGCTCGGCTTCAAGGGCGGCTCCATCATTGCCGCGTCGCTGCTCCTGCTGCTGGGGTCGGCCGCCACCAGCTACACGCTCGAACGCAACACGGCCGCCGCCACCGCCGACATGCTGCGCACCATGCAGGCGCAGGCCGACATCCAGCGCCTGCACACGCAGATCGCCGAGGCGGCCACGGGCGTGCGCGGCTACCTGCTGACCGGCCGCGACGACTTCCTGGTGCCGTATCACCTGGCGGCCGAACAGCTGCCGGCCACGCTGGCCAGCCTGCAGGCGCGCGCGGTCGATCCCGAGCAGCGCGCCAGCCTGGCGCGCATCACGCCGCTGCTGCGCAGCAAGCTCGAGAGCCTGAACCTGCTGCGCGGCCAGCGCAAAGCCAGCACGGCCGAGCTGCAGCAGCACCTGCTCAGCAGCAAGCAGATCCTCGACCAGCTGCGCAGCGAAATCGGCGTGATGAACGTGCGCGAAGCAGTGCTGGTGGAGCAGCGCACGGCAGCCCTGCAACAGGCGTCGAACCGCAACCTGTGGATGTCGCTGATCGTGATCGGCGCCGGCATGGCCGGCGCGCTGGCCACGCTCACCTTCACCCTGGAACTGGTGCGGCGCGTGCGGCTGGCGGCCGAAAATGCCGAGCGCCTGTCCAACGATCTGCCGCTCAAGCCGACGCCGTCCACCACCGACGAACTGGGCCAGCTGGCCGACCGCCTGCACCAGGCCAGCGTGCTGCTGGCCGGACGGGCGTCCGCAGCGCAGGCCGCCAGCCGCGCCAAGACCGAATTCCTGGCGCGCACCAGCCACGAACTGCGCACCCCGCTCAACGCCATCCTCGGCTACGCGCAGCTGCTCGAAGCGGGACTGCGCGAACCGCGCGCGCGCGAACACGCCGAACATATCCGTCAGGCCGGCCAGCACCTGCTATCGCTGATCAACGAGGTGCTCGATATCGGCCGCATCGAAGCGGGCAAGCTGACCCTGGCCTGCGCGCCGGTCGCGCTGGCGCCGCTGCTCGACGAAGCGATGATGCTGATGGCGCCGCTGGCGCGCCAGCGCGGCGTGCAGCTGTGCCGCGACGATGCCGGTGCGGTTAGTGCTGGTGCTGGTGCTGTTGCTGTTGCTGTTGCTGTTTGTGCTAGTGCCAGTGCTGCTAGTGCTGGCGCCGTTGGTGCCGTTGGTGCCGTTGGTGCCGCAGGTGCTGGTGCGGGTGCTGGTGCGGGTGCCGCTGGTGCTGGTGCTGGTGCTGGTGCTGGTGCTGGTGCTGGTGCTGGTGCTGGTGCTGTTGCCGCTGGTGCTGGTGCCGCTGGTGCTAGTGCTGGTGCTGGTGCTGGTGCTGGTGCCGCTGGTGCTGGTGCTGGTGCTGGTGCTGATGCTGGTGCTGGTGCTGGTGCTGGTGCCGCTGGTGCTGGTACTGGTGCTGGTGCTGGTGCCGCTGGTACTGGTGCTGGTGCTGGTGCAACTTGTGCCGCTGGTGCTGGTGCTGAGTCTGCTGATGCTGCTGGTGCTGCTGGTGTGGCTGGTGTGGCTGGTGCTGCGGGCGTCGCTAGTACTGCGCCAGCGCCCGACCTGGCCCAGGTCGCCGTCATGGCCGACCGCCAGCGCCTGCTGCAGGCGTTGCTGAACCTGCTATCGAACGCCATCAAGTACGGTCCGCGCGAGGGTGCGGTCACCATCATGGTGGCGCTGGACCGGCAGCAGGCCCGCATCGCCATCGACGACAACGGTCCCGGCATCACGCCGTCGCTGCGCAGGCGCCTGTTTGCGCCGTTCGACCGCCTCGGCGCGGAACGCGGCAAGACCGAGGGCGCCGGCCTGGGCCTGGCCGTGTCGAAAGCGCTGATGCAGGCCATGGGCGGCGATGTCGTGCTGGGCGACAAGACCGGACCCGGCAGCCGCTTCGTGCTGACCCTGCCGCTGGCAAGCGCCGAAGCGGCGCCGGCCGCAGACGACATCGATGAACCAAACCAGCCCACCCAGCCGGCACCGCCCGCCGCCCTGCCCGCCGATGCGGCCACCACCCACCACCTGCTGTGCGTCGATGCCGACCCCGCCACCCGCATGCTGGTCGCCACGCTGGCCCGGCGCCGCCCGCACTGGCGGATCAGCGCCGTGGCCGACGCCGCCGCTGCGCTGGCGCAGGCGCAGGCCGACCGGCCCGACCTGGTGCTGCTGGCGGCTAAACTGGACCACCCGGCATGGCGCGCCCTGCCGGCCCGCGTGGTGCTGCTGGGCCCGGCTGCAGGGTCGGCTGCAGGTTCGGCAACAACAGCGGCTGCGCCTGCAGCAAGGGACGCCGGCCGCCAGCCCGACCGGCTCGATCAGCCGCTCGATATCCCGGCGTTCTACGCCCTCCTCGACACGACAGGACACACCCCATGATGGAAAACCAGGTACTCGCCTCGCGCATCCTGATCATCGACGATCAGCCCGCCAACCTGCGGCTGCTGGAAGACATGTTTCTTGCCGAAGGACTGACCCACGTGGTCGGCACCACCGACGCCCGCACCGCGCTCGACCTGTTCACCGCGTTCGACCCCGACCTGATCGTGCTCGACCTGATGATGCCCGACCTCGACGGTTACGCCGTGCTCGAGCGCCTCAAGCGCCGCGGCGATCCTTACGATTTCCGCCCGGTGCTGGTGATCACGGCAGATGCCACGGCCGACGCCAGGCGCCGCGCCCTGTCGCTGGGCGCCAAGGATTTCCTGACCAAGCCGTTCGACACGCTGGAAGCGATGCTGCGCGTGTGGAATCTGCTGGAAACCCGGGTGCTGTACAAGCGGTTGCAGGCGCTGGCGCCGCAAGCCGAACTGGCCCCGCAAAGCTACTGCAGCCGCCTGCCCTGACGCCGCCGCATCCCAGGCACTCATGCTGCGACGCAATAAACAACCCGCCTGCGCGCACGGTTGAACCGGCCCGCTGCGGCAGCCTATGCTATTCTTGCCCCATAAAAATCGCCCGCGCAGCGGCTGCTACCGTTGCCCGGCAAGTTTGGTGCGATGCGCCAAACCAGTTCACCCAGCGAGGTTCTATGGCGACATCCTACAGCTATACCCATGCAGGCCACCACATCGTCTGCACCCCCAAACGCACGGCCGATCACGGTTACTATGCGAGTTTCCGCATCTATCGCGGAACGTCGCCGGCCGGCGACCTGGTCTACGAGCAGTCGTACCCGGCAGCCGAATTCGGCTCGGTCGACGGCGCCAACCGCTATGCCAGGGAAATGGCGACGTACTGGCTCGACCAGTGGCCGATCAAGGGCGCATTCACGCGCAAGCGCGACGGCCGCGCCATCAGCTACCTGGGCACCTACAGCGTCGGCCACGGCGCCGACTGGAACGCCCGCGTCTACTGCGACGGCAACCTGATGGCCACGCCTGGCGGCGCGTTCCAGTACGACATTCTGAGCAATCCCAACATCCACCAGGCAGCCGAACACGTAATACTGGCTTCGATCGAAGACAGCATCGGCACGCCGCGCTGAGTCCCCATCGACGGCAACTGGCGCGTGCTGCGCCAGTGCACCGCTTCGCTTTGTAGCCATACATCCATCGGCAAAATCAGAATTTTTCAGAATTAAATACGACTTAAACCAGGTTCATGCGCAGTGAATGTTCGCTCTCCAGACGGTGCAAAATGCACAGCAACGGAGCATATCTCGTTCATTCTGGTGCATTTACTTTTGAAAATGTTGTATTTCACCGACTTTTATACCAGTTTATTGACAGTATTTTCGGCCCCATGTTTTGATGGCCAGGCAATGCTTTGATCGAGCGATCAATATTGATCACAGGTCAAGTGTGAGCAGGCGACACGCGCCGACCTGGCGCGTTACTCAAAATAAAAGCTCAGGCAGGCAAGAGCTTCACCAAGGGGTATCAGATGTTGAGAAAAACCGTAGTAGCCCATGCGTTGTCGGTCGCCTTCATGGCAATCATTGCGTCTCACGCGATCGTGACGGTGGCCCATGCGCAATCGACCAATGGCAGCGTCTCGGGCAAAGCTGCCGCCGGCAGCGTGGTGGTCATCGAAAACAAGTCGATCGGTGTGTCGCGCACCGTCACTTCCGGCAAGGATGGCATGTATCAGATGTCGCAGATGGCGCCGGGCACCTACACCATCACCGTCAAGCTGCCCAATGGCGCGGAGCAGAGCGATACGGTCGTGATCAATCCGGGCCAGGGCAGCACTGTCAATTTCAGCGATGTGGCGTCGGTGACCGTGTCCGGCTCGCGCGCGGCGCGGATCGACTTCAAATCCCCGGAATCGACCACGGTGCTGAGCAAGGTGGCCATCGACCGCATCCCTGTGACGCGCGACGTGACCGCTGTGGCGCTGCTGGCGCCGGGGGCGACCCGCGGCGACAGCCGCATCGGTCAGACCAACCTGCGCGCCGGCAATGTGCCGTCGCTGGGCGGCGCCTCGCCGGCCGAGAACGTGTATTACATCAACGGCTTTAACGTCACCAATTCCCTGAACGGTGTGGCATTCAACCAGGTGCCGTTCGACGCCATCGGCTCGCAGGAAATCAAGACCGGCGGCTATGGCCCCGAATATGGCCGCTCGCTTGGCGGCGTGCTGTCCGTTACCACCAAGCGCGGCACCAACGAGTGGAAGGGCGGCGCCAATGTCATTTACGCGCCCGACTCGCTGGAGGGCTCCGCGATCTATACCGAACCGACGGTCAAGACCGCCGACGGCAAATACGTGCAACTGAAGCGCCCGGGCGGTACCGACGATCTCCAGGGCAATGTCTGGCTCGGCGGTCCGATCATCAAGGACAAGCTGTTCATCTTCGGCCTGGTACAAGGCGCCGACATCAAGCGCGACACGTACGGCAAGACGCAGCAGGATGTCACCACGTCGAAGTCGCCGAAATACCTACTCAAGGCGGACTGGAACATCAATGACAGCAATACGCTGGAACTGACTGCGTTCAGCGACAAAGCCAAGGACAAGGTCGATACCTGGCAATCGCCCAACGCCTACGCCGAAGGGCGCGGCGACTTTGTCGGTCATGACGAGTACACGACCGGCGGCGAAAACTATATCGCCAAGTACACCACCTGGCTGACCGACGACTTTACCGTGTCCGCGATGTACGGCCTGGGCCGCTACAACCGGAAGTCGAATATCGCCACGTCGGCCTGCCCGATCGTGCAGGACCTGCGCGGCAGCACCACCAACTACGGTTGCCGCACGGCCAGCACCATCACCGATCCGAATGCCAACGACGAACGCAAGGCATTCCGTCTCGACGCCGAATGGACGCTCGGCGACCACGGCCTGCGCTTTGGCCTGGACAGCGAAAAATACAAGGTGGTCGACGGCACGTCCTACTCGGGTGGCATGCTCTACCAGATCAGCACGCTCAACGCCGGTTCCACCGCCATCAATGGCTACCGCAATACCAGCGGCGCGCCTATCGATATCGTGACCAGCCGCGTGTTCGCCAACGGCGGCGCCTTCGAGACCGAGAATGCCGCTTACTACATCGAAGATAACTGGCAGGTCAGCAAGAACGTAGTGACCTCGCTCGGCATCCGCAATGAATCGTTTACCAACAAGAACGCGGTCGGCGCCACCTTCATCGAGGTCAAGAACACCTGGGCCCCACGGCTCGGCCTGACCTGGGACGTGCGCGGCGATTCGCAAACCAAGCTGTTCGCTAACGCCGGCCGCTACTACATCCCGGTCATGTCGAATACCAATGTGCGCCTGTCGGGCGCGGAAACTGATTACCGCGACGTCTACGTGTATGGCGGTTCGCTCGGGACCGACCGCTTCCGCCTACCTGCGCTCGGGACCAAGCTCGGTGATCGCCTGGTGTCGGGCAACGGCGAAGCGGGCGATCCCCGCTCGGTGGTCGACCCCAACATCAAACCGATGTACCAGGACGAATACATCCTCGGCATCCAGCAGGCGCTGGCCAACCGCTGGGTCGTCGGCGCCAAGCTCACGTACCGCAAACTGCAAAGCGTGATGGACGACATGTGCAATGGCACCGGCGCAGCCAGCTGGGCGACGGCAAATGGCTACACGGCCGACCAGGCGGCCATCCTCGGCGACGCCATCGACCATTGCTTCCTGTACAACCCGGGCAAGGACCTGACTGCCAACGTCGATTTCGAGGACGGCAAAGGCCTTACCCAGGTCCGGATTCCCGCATCGGCGCTGGGCTTCCCGAAACCGGAGCGTACCTACAAGTCGCTGGAGCTGACCTTCGAACGCCCATGGGACGGCAAATGGTCGCTGCAGGGTTCCTACGTCATGGCCTTCAGCAAGGGTAACACCGAAGGCTACGTCAAGTCCGACATCGGCCAGGACGACGCCGGTATCAGCCAGGACTGGGATTACCCGGGCCTGATGGAGGGCGCCTACGGCTACCTGCCCAACGACCGCCGCCATACCGTGAAACTGTTCGGCGCCTATCAGGTGGCCGACGAGTGGCGCCTCGGCACCAACCTCGTGGTGCAGTCGGGCCGTCCGAAGAACTGCCTGGGCTACTATAACGGCAACCTCGACACCGTCTCGATCGGCTACGGTTCGGCTTCGTTCTACTGCAACGGCGTGTTCAATCCGCGCGGCTCGCAAGGCCGCCTGGCATGGACCACCGAAGTCGGCGTGCAGGCCAATTACCAGCCGAAATGGCAGAAAGGCCTGACCTTCACGATCGACGCGCTCAACATCTTCAACGAGCGCACCGTTACCTCGATCAACGAGCAGGGCGAAACCGCACTGGGCACCCCGAGCGCGACCTACATGCAGCCGCAGTCATTCCAGAGCGCGCGCAAATTCCGCTTCACGGCAGCCTATGAATTCTAAGCTGCGTTCGCACCGGTCTTGAGCCGAAGCCGCCCCGTCGCCAGACCGGGCGGTTTTTTTTCGGCCAGGCAGCCCGCCCCGACGATAGTTCGGTTAGCATGCGTCTGCCCCGACTACAAGACTGCCACCGATGAAATTCACTGCCACTGTTGTTGCTGCCCTGCTGGTGTCCGGCGCTGCCTGCGCCCAGCATTTCGATGTTGCCGTCACCGTCGATGACCTGCCTGCCCACGGCGAGTTGCCGCCTGGTATGACGCGCCTCGGTATTGCCGAGACCACGCTGCAGGTGTTCCGCCAGCACGGCGTAAAGCAGGCGTATGGCTTCGTCAACGCCGGCAAGCTGGACAACGCGCCCGACGATGCCCGCGTACTTGATGCCTGGCGCGCTGCCGGTCAGCCGCTCGGCAACCACACGGCGACGCACATGGGCCTGTCGCAGGCGCCGTCGCTGGCAGCCTGGCAGGCCGATGTCATCGCCGGCGAAGCGGCAGTGGCGCAGCGCATGCAGGGGCAGGACTGGCACTACCTGCGTCTGCCCTACCTTGACGGTGGCGACCGGTTCGCTGCGGCGATGGCCTTTCTGCGCGCGCGCGGCTACCGCCTGGCCGACGTCAGTCTCTCGTTCGACGACTGGGCTTACGCCGACGCTTACGCGCGCTGCGTCACGCGCGGCGACCAGGCCACCATCGCCGCCATGAAAACCCAGTACCTGGCGGCGGTCGACCGCAGCATCGCGGGCATGAAGGCCGATTCGCAGCGCGTGTACGGCCGCGTGATACCACAAGTGCTGCTGACCCACCTGGGCGGCTGGAGCGCAGTCACCCTGCCGGACGTGCTGCAGCGGCTGGACCGCGCCGGCGCCCGCTATGTCACGCTGCAACAGGCGCAGGCCGACCCGGCCTATGCCGAGCCGCAAGGCGGCACCGTGATCGACCGTACCGCCCACGGTCGCGGGATCAGGCTCGACGTGCAGCCGCCGCCGGAGGGCAGCCTTGATCTCCAGCGCGTTTGCCGCTGAGCCGGGCCATCGGGTTCGCGCGCGCCCGGCGCCTGCTGCCGGGCCGCTTGTTGGCCTTCCCGCCAGGAAAGAATCGATACAGCCGACTTCAGAGTAGTCCTACAGCGAGGCCGCAGGCGCGCCGATAGCGCGCGGGCTGAGGAATGCTTAAAGTGTGGTTCGTTTTACACCAAAAGGAGCTCAACATGAAACAGCATCACGCACCAGCCAAGTTCGCCCTCGCCTTGATCCTGACCGCCGCCGCTGTTACCGGTTGCAAGAAGCAGGAAGTCAATCCGCCAGCACCTGAAGTTGTAGCACCGCCGGCCAATACTGCACCGACCGGTTCGCCACCAGCAGACAGCACCATGCCGCCACCAGCCACCACGCCGCCGGCCGATGGCGCCAGCGGTACCACCACGCCGCCAGCCGGCACCACGCCAGACCCGGCCGCCCCGCCACCAGCGCGTTAAGATTTTCCGCAGCAGGCCGGCCGCAGAGCGCAGCCGGCCTGCTGCCACCGTTTCAAGATCAGGGGATAGCCACCCCTGCTCCCCCGTCTGCTCCCCCGTCTGTTCCCGATCGCTGCCGTGGTTCTCCGGACTGTGCCAAGCTCCGGCAACGTGTCCATTGCATCACCTCCCCTACACCGATTCTCCTGCTGATGTTCCTGTTTTTACCTGGTTTTCCCATGCCGGCGCCGGTTGAAACGTGAAAAACTGACCAGTCTGCACTGCTGCACGATACAGTAAATCGTGGATTTGAATCAATTGTTATACTCGCGGGAAATATCAATCTACACTGGGGAATTGATGAGCTCTAACGACATCGCACGCCGCCTCGGCGCCGTCATACAAGAACACCAACAGCCGATCCTGGACGCCTGGATCGGCCACCTGAGCAGCCTGTCGTTCCGCAAGGATGCTGCCGCTGCCGAACAGCTGCGCCGCCATTGCACCCAGTTGCTGGCGTTGCTGCCGGGCGCCACCGTGGCCGGCGGCACCGACAATATCGAGGGCCGGGCCTGGGATGAAGTGCGCAACCTGCTTGGCGAAATCTCGACCGAGCGCGCCAAGCAGGGCTCGACACCGAGCGAAACCGCGACCTATGTGTTTTCGCTCAAGCAGACGCTGTTCGTGGTGCTGCGCGACGCGCTGGCCGGCGAGCCGGCCGTGCTGGCCCAGGCGCTGTGGGCCGCCACCACCCTGCTCGACCAGCTGGGACTGTACACGGTGGAAGTGTTCCAGAAGAGCCGTGACCAGATCATCGTGCGCCAGCAGCAGGAGTTGCTGGAACTGTCGACGCCGGTCGTCAAGCTGTGGCACGACGTGCTGGCGCTGCCGCTGATCGGCACGCTCGACAGCGCACGCACCCAGGTCGTGATGGAAACGCTGCTGGAGAAAATCGTCGAGACCGGCGCCGCGATCGCCATCATCGACATCACCGGCGTGCCGACCGTCGATACCCTGGTGGCGCAGCACCTGCTCAAGACCATCGCCGCCGCCCGCCTGATGGGCGCCGACTGCATCATTTCCGGCATCCGTCCGCAGATCGCCCAGACCATCGTGCACCTGGGCGTCAACCTGGAAGACGTGGTGACCAAGGCCACCCTGGCCGACGCCTTCGAAGTGGCGCTGTCGCGCGTGGGCGCACGCGTCACCCGCGTCGCCGCCTGAGCCGGCCATGGAACGGATCCCCATCCTGCGCCTCGGCGACCTGCTGCTGGTGTCGATCCAGGTCGATATGCATGACCGCCTGGCCATGACCTTGCAGGACGACCTGACCGCGCGCATCGTCAGCGACCGCGCCAAGGGCGTGCTGATCGATATTTCGTCGCTGGACCTGGTCGATTCCTTTATCGGCCGCATGATCAGCAACACGGCCGCCATGGCGCGCGTGCTCGACGCCCAGACCGTGCTGGTCGGCATGCAGCCTGCCGTCGCCATCACGCTGGTCGAGCTCGGCCTCACCCTGCCCGGCGTGAAAACCGCCCTCAATGTCGAAAAGGGCATGGCCATGCTCGGCAAGCGATGAGCAGCCTGGCCAGCGAAGACATGGTGCGCTTCGGTTCGCCGCTGCTGAGCGAACCGGGCGCGCGCGTGTCCAGCACCATCGTCCTGCCGATCCACACCGACGAACACGTCGTCGGCGTGCGCAAGCTGGTGCGCGAACAGGCGCTCGCGCTGAAATTGAGCCTGGTGGACCAGACCAAGCTGGTGACGGCGGCCAGCGAGCTGGCGCGCAACACCATCAAGTATGGCGGCGGCGGCATGGTGCAGGCGCAAATGCTCGACAGCGGCCTGCGCCAGGGCGTGCGGCTGGTGTTCGCCGACGACGGCCCGGGCATCGCCGATATCGACCAGGCCCTGCGCGACGGCTTCACCAGCGGCGGCGGCATGGGGCTGGGACTGGGCGGCGCCAAGCGCCTGGTCGACGAGTTCGCCATCGATTCCCGCAGCGGAGAAGGTACGGCAGTAGCCATTGTTAAATGGAAAAAATAAACCAATCGGTCGATACCGCCACCTGGATCACGGTCAGCCACGCCAGCGACATCGCAGCCGCCCGCCGCGCCGGCCAGCGCCTGGCCGACCTGGCCCGCTTCGACGAGGTGCGTGCCGGCCAGCTCGCGCTGATCGTCACCGAAGCGGCCACCAATATCCTGAAACACGCGGGCGACGGCGTGATCGTGCTGTCCACCGTCTATGCCGCAGGCCTGCAAGGCATCGACGTGCTGGCCTATGACGCCGGTCCCGGCATCGGCAACCTGGGGCAGGCGCTGCGCGACGGCGCCTCCACCGCCGGCACGGCCGGCAATGGCCTGGGCGCCCTGCTGCGCCTGTCCGACCAGTTCGACGTGTATGCGCCGCGCGGCAAGGGCGCGGTATTTTTCATGCGGCTGTGGCGCACGCCGTCGCCGGACCTGCGCCTCGACTGCGGCGGCCTCGCGCTGCCGCTGGCCGGCGAGACCGCCAACGGCGACGCCTGGGCCGTGGCCCCGGTGCGCGGCCACACCGCGCTGATGATGGTCGATGGCCTCGGTCACGGGCCGGAGGCGGCCAAGGCTGCCGCGGCCGCCATCGCGGCGCTCGAACTGCAACCGGCACTGCGTCCGGCCCGGCAGATCGACGTCTGCCACACGGCGCTGCGCAGTACGCGCGGCGCGGCGCTGGCCATCGCGCTGCATGATGCGGCGGCCGGGCAGCTGCACTTTGCCGGCATCGGCAACATCGCCGCCTGCGTGATCGACGCCGGCGGCCGCCGCCAGCTGGCGTCGTACAACGGCATCGTCGGCCACAATCTGCGCAAGGTGCAGGAATTTACGATCGATTGCGCTGCCGGAGCGCTGGTGGTGCTGGCCACCGACGGCATCGGCACCCAGTGGGATCTGCAGCAGTATCCGGGGCTGGCCGGCTGCGATCCGTCGGTGATCGCGGCCGTGCTGCTGCGCGACTACGCCCGTCCGCGCGACGACGCCAGCGTGCTGGTGTACCGCATACCGGGCGGTGCATGATGAGCGGGCACCGCATCCTGCAGGTCGGCCTCGACAGCGAACCGGACGTGGTGGCGGTGCGCCAGCGCGCGCGCCAGATTTCGGCCCTGCTCGGCTTTGGCGCACAAGACCAGGTGCGGATTGCCACGGCCGTGTCAGAGGTGGCGCGCTGCGCGTCGGCGCGGCTGGCACGCGGCCGTGCCGTATTCACGCTCGAGTCCGGCGCTGCGACCGGCCTGCAGCCGGCCCAGCAACAGCTGGTGGTCACCATCCGCACCGACGACAGCCAGGCACCTGCCACCGACGCCGAAGCGGAATCGCCGCAGGCGCAGCTGGGCAACGCGGTCGCCACGGCGCAGCGGCTGATGGACAGCTGCAGCGTGCACGACACCCCGGGGCAAGGCTTGCAGGTGCAGATGGTCAAGGCCCTGGGGCCGCGCCAGCATCTGGACCGCGACCGCCTGCTGCAGCTGGGCAGCGAGCTGGCGGCCAGCCCGGTGCAGAACACGGTAGCGGAAATGCAGCAGCAAAACCGCGAGCTGGCGGCGGCGCTGGCCGAGCTGCGCGACCGCCAGGAAGACCTGATCGCGCTCACCCACGAACTGGAAGACACCAACCGCGGCGTGGTGGCGCTGTACGCCGAGGTGGAAGAAAAGGCCGAGCGGCTGCGCAAGGCCGACGAGATGAAATCGCGCTTCCTGTCGAATACCAGCCACGAACTGCGCACACCGCTGAGCTCGATCAGGGCGCTGTCCAAGCTGCTGCTCGACCGCATGGACGGCGAGCTGACCGTGGAGCAGGAGCGCCAGGTGCAGTTCATCGCCACCGCCGCCAGCGACCTGTCGGAACTGGTCAACGACCTGCTCGACCTGGCCAAGATCGAGGCCGGCAAGGTGGAGCTGACGGTGGCGCCGATCGATGTCGGCAACCTGTTCTCCGCGCTCAAGGGCATGCTGCGGCCGCTGGCCCACCACGACCACGTGGAACTGGTGTTCGCGCCCCCGCCTCCCGGTCCGCTGCTGCGGTCGGACGAGGGCATGGTGGCGCAGATCCTGCGCAATTTCATCTCGAATGCGCTCAAGTTCACAGAACGCGGGCAGATTTGCGTCGCACTGCGCGAGTGCGGCCTCCCCGGTCATGTTACCTTTGCAGTCAGCGATACCGGCATCGGCATCAGCCCCGACAACCTGCTGCTGATCTTCGAGGAATTTTCGCAGATCGAGCATCCGCTGCAGCGCCAGGTCAAGGGCACGGGCCTCGGCCTGCCGCTGTGCCGCAAGCTGGCGACCTTGCTGGGCGGTTCGGTGGAGGTCGAAAGCGCCAGCGGCAAGGGATCGACCTTTTTCCTGCACCTGCCGCTGGCCGGACCACCACCCCAGCACTGACACGCCCAACCGCCTACCACGAAAGACCGCTCCGTGAGCAATAGTGACATCCTGATCCTCAACGTCGACGACAACGACGGCGCGCGCTATGTCAAGACCCGCATCCTGCAAGGCGCCGGCTTCGAGGTGATCGAGGCGGCCAACGGCACCGACGCGCTGACCATGGCGCGCCGCCTGCGGCCCACGCTGGTGCTGCTCGACGTCAAACTGCCCGACATCAACGGCATCGAAGTCTGCCGCCAGCTCAAGTCCGATCCGGCCACCTGGACCATCCTGGTGCTGCAGACCTCGGCCGCACTGACCGGCCGCGACGACAAGATCCGCGGCCTGGAAGGCGGCGCCGACAATTACCTGGCCGCTCCCATCGAGGCGGACGAGCTGATCGCCAACGTCAACGCCCTGCTGCGGCTGCAACGGGTCCAGGCCGACCTGCGCAACAGCGAGGAGCGCTTCCGCCAGCTGACCGACAATATCGAGGACGTGTTCTGGATGTTCAGCCTCGACGGCAGCGCGCTGCTGTACGTCAGCAACGCCTACGCCGGCATGTGGGGCCGCCAGCCGCAGGCGCTCGAGCGCACGCCCGGCGACTGGCTCGAGGCCATCCACGCCGAGGACCGCGCCCCCGTCGCCGCGCGCTGGCAGCTGGCCGGCGCCGGCGAGCCGTTCGACGAGGAGTACCGCCTGACTCTGGCCGACGGCGGCGTGCGCTGGGTCCGCGACCGCGCCTTCCTGGTGCGCGACGCGGCCAACGTTCCTTACCGCCTGGCCCGCATCACCAGCGACATCACCGAGCGGCGCGACATGGAAGACCGGCTGCATGCGGCCGACGACAACAAGAACGACTTCCTGGCCACGCTGGCGCACGAGCTGCGCAATCCGCTCAGCCCGATCCGCAACGCGGTCGCGCTGATGGGCGAAGCGGCGCCGGACAACGAGGCGCTGCACCGCAAGGCGCGCCAGATCATCGTGCGCCAGGTGGCGCACCTGTCGCGCCTGGTGGACGACCTGCTCGATGTCGCGCGCATTTCGCAGGGCAAGCTCACGCTGCAGCTGCAGCGCACGGAACTGCACGCGGTGGTGGACGTGGCGCTGGAAACGGCGCAGCCGATGCTGGCCTCGCGCCAGCACAGCCTGACCGTGGACGTGCCGCCCGAGCCGATGTGGATCCACGGCGACCCGGTGCGGCTGGCGCAAGCGATCGGCAACCTGCTGCACAACGCCGCCAAGTTCACCAACCGCGGCGGGCAGGTGCGCCTGCAGGTCAAGCTGCTGCCGGACCGGCGCGTCTCGATTGCCGTCCACGACAACGGCATCGGCATCACCTCGTACAACCTGCCGCGCATCTTCCACATGTTCGCGCAGGGCGCCACCGCGCAGGACCGTGCCCATGACGGCCTGGGCATCGGCCTGTCGCTGGTCTCCACACTGGCCAGGATGCACAATGGCAGCGTGCACGCCAGCAGTCCCGGCATCGATCTGGGCAGCAGCTTCGAACTGGTCCTGCCCCTGCTGGTGGACGAACAGGCGGCGGCTGCGCCAGCGCCGCCGCCCGTCGAAGCGGGTCCGGAAGCGCTGGCCGCAGCGCTGCGGCCAGCGCGCAAGCCCGGCGTGCGCCGCCTGCTGCTGGTGGACGACAACGTCGATTCGTCCGAAGTGATGGGCGAGCTGCTGGGCATCCTGGGCCACGACGTGATGCTGGTCCACGACGCCGAGCGGGCACTGGACGTGGCGCGCGACTACCTGCCCGACACCATCATCCTCGACATCGGCATGCCGAAGATCGACGGCTACACCCTGGCGCGCATGCTGCGCGCCGACCCGCTGTTTGCCGGCACCCGGCTGATCGCCCACACCGGCTACGGCGCCGAGCAGGATCGCCGCAAGACGCGCGACGCCGGCTTCGACTTCCACCTGGTCAAACCCGCCAACCTGGACGAACTGGGACGCAGCCTGGGCGCGTTACCGGGCCACGCGCATGAAAAAGAGTGATCTGCTGGCCCGCTTTGCGGTCCACCGCGGGCTGGCGCCAGGTGCGCGCGCAGCGCACGGCGACTTGCTGCAACTGTTCCGCACCGCGTACCCGGCCGCCAGTTTCGACGACTGGGATACCCCGCTCGACGCGGAATGGGCAGAGAGCTTCTTCCTGCGCCACCGCGACGACCCCGAGGTCGACCTGCGCTGGCTGATGGCCGGGCTGTGGCAGGTGAACTAGCCAGACCCGGCTACCGTAACGTTACGCCGGGCCGGCGTCCGGCGCTGCCGGCAGGCGCAGCGTGAAGCGCACGTGCGGCGCCTCGTAGCTGTATTCGATGGTGCCGCCGTGCTCGATCATGATCTGGCGCGCGATGTACAGGCCCAGGCCCATACCGCCCTTGTTGCGCACATTGTTGGCCGACAGCCGCTTGAACGGGTTGTACAGCGTGCGCGCCGTGTCTTCGGGAATCTCGTCGCCAACATTGCGCACGTCCAGCGTCACCCCGCCGGCGTCCTGCAGCAGCCGCACGTCGACCGCTTCGCCGATCTTGCCGTGATGGTAGGCGTTGCTGATCAGGTTGCTCACCACCTGGGCCAGGCGGTCGGCATCGACCGGTGCCAGCACCTGCGCCGGACTGTCGAGGTTGAGCACGATATTCGGCTTGGCGGTACGGAATTCGTCGGCCAGGTCGGTCAGGATGGGGGCCAGGTCGACCGCCGCCACCGGTCCGCGCAGGCGCATGCCGCCGTTGATCATGCTCATGTCGAGCACCTGCGAGATCAGCCGCTCCATGCGTCCGCTCGACGCCTTGATGCGGCGTCCCGCGGTTTCCTGCGACCCGCCGAGCTCGAGCACCGTGGCAGCCATGCTGATCGACTGCAGCGGGTTGCGCAAGTCGTGGCCGAGGATGGCGAACAGCTGGGCGCGGGCGCGGTCGTTCTGTTCGTGACGCGTGATCGAGGCGCGGTGCATTTCGACCAGCAGCTGGCGCGCGATGGCCAGCCGGGTCGGCTCCCACGGTTCGGCCTGGTCCACGACGGTTTCGCGCCATTCGGCAAACGAGCCGCGCGGCGTCAGGCGCGGCCCCAGCGGGCCATGGGCGATCACCTTGTCCGGCTTGCCGCCCCAGCGCACCAGCTCCACCTGTTCTTCGCGCAGCGCCAGCAGCCAGCCGTTGGCGGCGGCGTCATAGCGCAGGCCCAGCAAGCCCACCCATTTGCCGCAGGCCTGCTGCTGCGCAGGCGGCCAGTCGCGGCGCGCGGCGCGTTCGACCACGTCGGTGTCGGCCGCCTGCATCGATTCGACTGCCGCTGCCGCCACGTCGGCCGGCACCGGGCCATGCGTGGCTACCCGCCCGCCGTACATGATGACCAGCGCCCCGGCGCCCAGCGACGCGGCGATTTCGGCAGCGCAGGCCGTGAGCGCGGCAGCCACGTCGTCGGAATGCAGCAGCGATTGCATCACGCGCGTGCGCACCTCGGCCGCCCGCTCGGTGGTGGCGGCGCGCTCGCGCGCTTCCAGCGACTGCACCGACGCCGCCAGCACCTGCGCCATCACGTCGGCCGCCATGCGGATCGCGTACGGCACGCGGCGCGGCGCCATGTGGTGGCAGGCGATCATGCCCCACAGCTTGTTGTTGATGACGATGGAAATGCTCATCGACGCCTGCACGCCCATGTTGCGCAGGTATTCGACGTGGATCGGCGAGACGCTGCGCAGCACGCAATAGCTCATGTCGAGCGGCGCCGCGCCGGCGCGGCCGGTCATCGGCACCGGCGTGTAGCCCATGTCGCCGATCATGCGCAGCGTATTGATGATGTACAGGCGACGGGCCTGGGCGGGAATGTCGCTGGCCGGGTAGCGGCGGCCCAGGTAGGGATCGAGGGTGTCGATGCGCGCTTCGGCCACCACTTCGCCGCTGTCGTCCTGGCGGAAGCGGTACGCCATCACGCGGTCGAAACCGGTAATCTGGCGGATCTGGTCGACGGCCGACTGCAGCAGCGCGGCCACCGACTTTTGCCGTTTCAGGCGCTCGATGGCGGTATGGGCCTTGAGCGCAAACGTGGCCACGCTGGCCGCTTCGCGCTCGCGGCATTCGTATTCGACGATGATCAGGCCCTCGTGGCCGTGCACGATGCAATCGAACTCCTGGCCGCCGACCATGGTTTCCAGCATCGACGCCGGCGCTTCACCGCCGTCGAGGTCGTCCAGGCACTCCTGTATTTTTTCCACCACGTCGGCGTCGAGGCCGAGCTCGTCGGACGAGGCCAGCAGCACCGGCGGCGCCTGCCAGCGCAGGATGGCGGCGGCATTGGCGCTCCACGATACCAGCTGGGCCGCGTTGTTAAACACCAGCAACGCGCCATGCGGCTGTATGCTGCCGGGAATGTGGATCGGTTCGTCGGCGCAGTTTTCGAGCGTGACCGGCACGTCGACAGTACGGATGGAAAAATCAGAGATGGTCATCGGCTTTCGGAGCGAAGGGTGGGCCGTGGACAGCCTGCCTCCGCGGTACGACATTATACCGCCGGCACCTCGCAGCAGAGTGACCGCTCAGCAACAGATGGGCCCGTCCATGCAGTTATTTACGTGCCGCTGAACCAAGCTTGCCAAAGCGTCTAGCCGTGTCAGGCCGGGTTCGCCTTGAGCCAGGCGATGTACGCGGTGACCCCGGCATTGACATCGTGAAACGGCCGGTCGTAACCGATCGCGCGCAGCTTGGCGATGTTGGCCTGGGTGTAGCTCTGGTACTTGCCCTTGAGCTTGTCCGGGAACGCCACGTACTCGAGCAGCCTGTTCTTGACGAGTTCGTCCAGCGTCAGCGCACCCGCTGCCGGCGTCAGGTTGTTCACGACAGCCACGGCGATGTCGTTGAACGGCTGCGCCCGTCCGGTGCCGAGGTTGAAGATGCCGCTCTTGTTCGGGTGGTCGAGGAAGAACAGGTTGACGCTGACGACGTCGTCGATGTACACGAAGTCGCGGGTCTGGGTCCCTGCGGCATAGCCGTCGTAGTCGCCGAACAGCCGCACCTGCCCGTCGGCCAGGAACTGGCGGTACTGGTGCAGCGGCACCGAAGCCATATTACCTTTATGGAATTCACGTGGCCCGTACACGTTGAAGTAACGCAGTCCCACCACCTGCGGTCCGCGGTCGCCGTGGGTGGTCCAGAAGTTGCGCACGTACTGGTCGAACAGGAATTTCGAGTAACCGTACACATTGAGCGGGCGCTCGCCCGCGCGGTCCTCGATAAAGCCTTCCTCGGCGCCGTAGACGGCGGCCGACGACGCATAGATGAACGGAATTTCTTCTTTCTGGCAGAACTGGAACAGGGCCACGCTGTAGCGGAAATTATTGCGCATCATGTACTCGCCATCCATTTCCATGGTGTCCGAGCACGCGCCTTCGTGGAACACGGCCGAGAACTTGCCGGCAAATTCGCCGCGGCCCAGGCGCTCGATGAACTCTTCCTTGCCCATGTAATCGACCACATCGGCATCGACCATGTTGAGGAATTTTTCCGGGCGCTTCAAATTGTCGACCACGAAGATCGCTTCGCCGCCGCGCCGGCTCAGCGCGTGAACGATGTTACTGCCAATAAAACCTGCTCCGCCGGTCACCAAAATCATAGTCTGTCCTGTTCTGAAAAATTATCGGGCCGCCGGCGGCGCGGGCAGCACCGCGTGCAGCGGCGTCCATGCCATGTCTACCGTCAGCTTGTGCATGCAATCCTGGTGGCCCAGCGGGCACACGCGCTGCTGGCACGGTGCGCAATCGAGGTGCAGCCACAGCACCCTGGCGATGTCCGACAGCGGCGGCGTATGGCGCGGGTCGGTCGGGCCGTACAGCGCCACCACCGGGCGTCCGAGCGCGGCAGCGATATGCATCAGGCCCGAATCGTTGGTCACCAGCGCCGCTGCGCTGCCGAGGATGGCCAGCGCGTCCGCCAGCGACGTCGCACCCGCCAGGCTGCGCACGCCGGGCGCGGCCGCCGCGATCTCGTCGCAGACCTCGGCATCCTTGGCCGAACCCATCAGCACGATGGCGATATCGGGCCGCGCCGCCTGCAGCATGCGCGCCAGCCCGGCGAAGTGGCTGCTGGGCCAGCGCTTGGCCGGGCCGAATTCGGCGCCCGGCGCAAATGCGACCAGGGTGGTACCGGGCGCAATGCCGACCCGCGCCAGCGCGGCAGCCTTGTCGGCCTCGCTGATGGTCAGCACCGGGAACGGCACGTCCTGCGGCGCCGTCCTGCTGACCGGGCCGGCCAGGGCGGCATAGAACGGCAGCATCGGCCGCTTGGCGTGCGGGTCGTCGTGGTGCATCACGTTGATCAGGCCATAGCGCATCTCGCCCTTGTAGCCGACCCGTTTCGGGATCTTCGCCATCCACGGGATCAGCGCGAATTTCAGCGTGTTGGGCAGGATGTAGGCTTCGTCGTAGCCGCGCTCGCGCAGCATGCGCGCGTAGGCGCGGCGTTCGGCCCACTGCAGCTTGCCGTGCTTGAACGGCGTTTCGAGCACCTCGCTCACTTCGGCGGCGGCGCGCCACACGGGCGCCACCCAGGCCGGGGCTAGCACGTCGATGCGGCGCTGCGGGTTGGCCGTCTTCAGCGCCCGCAGCAGCGGCTGCGCCATCACGGCGTCGCCGATCCAGTTGGGCGAGATGACCAGCGTGCGCAACTTGCCGGACGACTGCGGTTCGATTGATTTTTCCATAAGTTCCAGAGAGACCGGGCGACCGGCAAACCGGAATTATATATGGAGGACCAGGCGATGGCAGAGCGCCAGCAGATGGCCCGGCATCATCGGGCCGGTTGCCGCCGGCGCCCTACCCCGGCTTGCTGGCGCCGGCCAGCGCCGGCAGCAGCGCCGCCAGCGACAGCAGAGCAAAACTGCCGTGCAGCAGATAGGTCAGCGCGTAGCCGTAATGCGCGACCAGGAAGCCGGCCACCACGTTGCTGGCCGCCGCCCCCACGCCCTGCACCACCATCACCGTTGCCAGCGCCATGTTGAAGTGGCCGCTGCCGCGCGTCATCCGTTCGACCAGGAACGGCGTCAGGATGCCGAGCAGGCCGACGCCGATGCCGTCGAGCAGCTGGACCGGGTAGATCATGGCGAAGTCGGAAAAACTCCAGGCCAGCACGCCCCGTATCGGCAAGCTCAGGACCGCCAGCACGGCAGCCGCGCGCACCCAGTCGCGCCGGATGATGCGCTGCGCCATCAGCGCCGCCGCCAGCGCCGCCAGTTGCGACACCATGGTGATGACGGCGGTGGTCTCGAACGGCCGCTGCATCTGCTTGGCGAACTGCTGGGCGATCAGGCGCGCCAGCGGCGCGTTGCCGAAGTGGAACAACAACAGGGCCACGCTGAGCAGCAGCAGCGACCGGTTCGACACCAGCTCGCGCCATGACGGCGTGGCCTGCGCCGCGCCGTCGGGCGCTGCGGCCAGCCCGCGCGCGGCCGCATGGTCGATGCTGCCCGGCGCGATGGCCAGCGTGGCGACGATGGCGGCGATGGTCGTGATCAGCATCAGCCCCGCCACCCCGGGCAGGCCGAACCAGGCGCTGGCTGCCCAGGTGCCGCCCAGCAGCACCACGTTGCCGGCATGGTTCCAGGACTCGTTCTTGCCCAGCTGACGACCGAAATGCTTCGGCCCCACCAGTCCCAGCGTGATCCCGGTCAGCGCCGGGGCGATCAGCACGCCGGCCAGCGCGGCCAGCGCCTGCGTCACGAACACCACGCCCTTCTGCGGCCAGGCGATGCACATGAAGCTCATGGCAGTAATCAGCGCCACCGGCAGCACGATCATCATGCGCTTGCTGCGGGTGCGGTCGGCAAAGGCGCCGGCCGGCACGCCGGCCGCTAGGCCGATGGCGCCGCCGATCGTGGCCAGCATGCCGAGGTCGATCGGCTGCCAGCCCTTGGTGGTCAGGTAGGCGTCGAGGAACGGTCCCAGGCCGTCGCGCGCGTCGGCCAGGAAGAAATTGAGCAGCGCCAGCGCCCACAGGGTGGCGGCGGCAGGACCGGCATGGGTGCTGCCGGACGGCTGCTGGCTGCCGGCGCGACCGGCCTGCACCGCGCTCATGCCATCACCTGCAACAGCAGCAGCGCGGCCAGCAGGCTGGCCGGCATGACCAGCACCCCGAGCTTGAGGAAGCGCGCACCGCTGAATGCGAGACCTTCGCGGCGCAAGGCGGTCAGCCACAGGATGGTCGCCAGCGAGCCGCTGACGGACAGGTTGGGACCGAGGTCGATGCCGATCAGGGCGGCGGCGCGCAGCGACGGATCGGCCGCCACGTGGTCGAGCGTGGCCGCGCCCAGCAAGCCGGCCGGCAGGTTGTTGAACAGGTTGCAGGAAAACGCCAGCACGACGCCGGCGATGCCGTCGGCCAGCCTCGGCTGCGCCGCCTGCAGGCGCTGCAGCTGGGCGCCGAGCGCTGCCACCACGCCGTGCGCCTGCAACGCTTCGATCAGCACGAACAGACCGGCCACCATCAGCAATACGTCCCACGACAGCGCCCGTACAGGGCCCAGCGGCGACTGCCGCCCGGACACGCTGGCCAGCAGCAAGGCGCCGACACCGGCTGCAAGCGTGACCGGGCCGAGCGGCCAGCGCAGCGCCGAAGCCAGGCCCAGCAGCAGCGCCGTGCCGGCCAGCGCGGCCAGCGTCACGCGCCCGCCCGCCGCCAGCAGCGGCACGTCGACCGTGCTGCGGATCGTTGCCGGCAGATCGGCGCGCAGCCGGTAGTACAGGATGGCGTAGGTCACCACGATGGCTGCGACCGACGGCAGCAGGAACAGCGCCAGCCAGTCGGCCAGGCCCGGCATGTGGGCGCCGAACATCACCAGGTTGGCGGGATTGGACACCGGCAGCACGAAGCTGGCGGCATTGGCCACGAAAGCGCAGAGCAACAGGTAGGGCACCGGCTCGGCATCGACCGCGCGCGCCACCGCGTACACGGCCGGTGTCAGCACCACGGCGGTGGCGTCATTCGACAGCAGCACCGTCACCACGGTGCCGGCCAGATACACCAGCAGGAACAGGCGATGGCCGGAACCGCCGGCGGCGCGCGCCGCGTGGGCGGCCAGCCAGTCGAACACGCCATGGCGGCGTCCCAGTTCCGCCAGCAGCATCATGCCCGCCAAAAACAGGTACACATCGGCGCCGCGCGCCACGCCGGCCAGGGTCTGGGCGGTGTCGATCAGTGCGAATCCGAGCAAGGCGGCGACGGCCAGCCCCGCCCAGACAGCCTCCGGCAAGCGCCAGGGGCGCACGACGATACCCAGCATGGTGATGGCGGTGATGGTCCATAAAATTGCGTTACTCGACATGGGCAGCTCGGTCAGGGTTGGGAAGTGGTAGTCGGTGTCGGGGTGGGTTGGGACAAGACGGAAATCGCTTCGATGGCCAGTCCGGACGCCGCGCGCGTGCCGATGCCGGTGGCGGCAAACGGCTGGCCGGGCGCCAGTTGGGCGTCGACCAGGTCGGGCCGGAAATACACGATGGCGCCATCGGTGAGGATCACGCCGTTGGCGTCGTTGCGTGGGCCGTAGAGGACGGCATCGATCACGCCCCGTACGGTGAACTGCTGGAGCGGCGCCCGCGCCGGCGGTGGCGCCGGTGGCGCGGGCGCGTCATTGCCCGGCTGGTCGACAGCGTTGCCGGACACCAGGTTGATCAGGGCCTGCGCGCGCAGCACGTGGCCGATGGCCGGCTGGCCGAGCGCGCGCACGCGGTCGTCCACGACCACGGTGCGCGCAAGGCGCGCTGCCAGATGGGGCGGCAACAGCACCACCGTCCCCGTGTCGAGCCGCACGCCATTCGGTTCGCCGTAGGGCGTGATCAGGATGCGCTGCACCTTGCCTTCGATGACGGTCAGCGCCGACCTGCTGCCCGGGCCGCCGGGACCGGCCGGCCCGGCAGCTCCGGGAGCGTCGGACAGAAGCGGCGCTGGCGGCGCGGCGCCGGCCACCTGCGCCACGCCGCCCAGCAGCGCCGCCAGCAGCGCTGCTGGCAGGCGGTCACGGATCCACATCATGCACGCCCGCCTCGGTCAGATCTGACCGCCTGCTGGCGGCGGTGGTGGCGGTGGCGCATCGGCGCCGCCCGGTGGCGGTGGCGGCGGCGTACCGGCGCCGGCTGGCGGTGGCATGCCTGCGCCAGGCGGCGGAGGCGCCATACCCGCGCCCGGTGGCGGTGGTGCCATGCCGGCGCCTGGTGGCGGCGGTGGTGTGCCCGCACCCGGTGGCGGTGGCGCCATGCCGGCGCCTGGTGGCGGCGGTGGCGTGCCCGCGCCCGGTGGCGGAGGCGCCATGCCGGCGCCTGGTGGCGGCGGTGGCGTGCCCGCACCAGGTGGCGGTGGTGCCATGCCTGCGCCTGGAGCGGGTGGCGGTGGCGCCATACCGGCGCCCGCTGGTGGAGGCGGTGGCGGCGCTGTCCCGTCACGCGGTGGGGCTGGCGGACGCACGTGCTGGCCGGATGCCGGTGGTGCGGCACGGCGTGGACCGGCAGCGCCCGGTGGTGGTGGCGGTGGCGGCACGTCGGCCTGGGCCAGCAGCGGCGCTGCCGGTGGCTGCGGTGCGGCAAACGCCGCGGCGCTGGCGGCAGACAGCGAGATGGCCAGCATGGCAGGTGTCAGATGACGGAACTTCATGTTGATCTCCTTGTGTTGTGAAAGGTGGGTAGCTATCTCTATGCAGATAGCGTGCCAGGACTTTTTTGCTGCTGCGCGGGGCTGCTACCCCGGTTTCGGCGCCCCGCCTGTCCGTTTTCGTGACACATCGTGTCTCCGTGGCGGACAGGCGTCACCGATCGAGTCCGTATTGCGTCAGTTTTCGGTACAGTTGCTGGCGAGATAGTCCCAGCCGGCGCGCGGCCTGGCTGCGATTGCCATCGCTGGCCGCAATCGCCCGCGCCAGCATGGCCGCTTCCAGCTGCGCTACTGCCTGCTCCAGGCTGCCGTCCCAGTCGATCGCAGGCAACGCGCCCGCCGCGTGTCCAGCGGCACCCGCTGTCGATGAGGCCGGGCCGGCCGTGGTGGAGGCCGGCGCAAGCGACGCGCCGTGGCCCGCCGCCGCAGCGGCAACCGCCGCCGGTCCGGCTGCGCCAGCCGTAACGAATGCCGGCGCAAGCGACGCGCCGTGGCCCGCCGCCGCAGCGGCAACCGCTCCCGGTTCAGCTGCTCCGACCGTGATGAATGCCGGCGCAATCGACCCGCCATGGCCCGCCGCCGCAGCGGCACCCGCCGCCGTCCCGGCTGCGCCGGTCGTGACGAATGCCGGCGCAAGCGACGCGCCGTGGCCCGGCGCCGCGGCGGCACCCGCCGCCGGTCCGGCTGCGCCAGCCGTGACGAATGCCGGCGCAAGCGACGCGCCGTGGCCCGCCGCCGATGCGGCCGGGTCGCCCGGGGTGGAAGGCGGCGCAAGCGACACGCCGTGGACCGGCGCCGTAACCGCACCCGCCGCCGCTCCGGCTGCGCCGGCCGTGACGAATACCGGCGCAAGCGACGCGCCGTGGCCCGCCGCCGCAGCGGCAACCGCCGTCGATCCGGCCGGGGCGTACGTGACGAGTACGGGCGCTACAGACGCGCCATGGCCAGGGGCCGACGCACTGCTATCGGTCGCCGGTGCGGACGCCATCGCCGCCGCACCGGCGGCCATGGACGCGGGCGCCGGTTCGGCGCCGTTGCCGCCGAGGGCCAGGTGCTCGACCTCAATCAGGTCGCCCTCGCTGAGCGCAATGGCGCGCTGGACGGTGTTGCGCAGCTCGCGCACATTGCCCGGCCAGTCATGCGCGCGCAGTGCCGCCAGCGCGGCAGCGGACAGCTGCTTGGTGCGGCCACCTTCACGGCGCAAGAAGTGCGCAATCAGCAACGCGATATCGTCTTGCCGTTCGCGCAGCGGCGGCAGCACGATGGTGATCACCTGCAGGCGGTACAGCAGGTCGGCGCGGAAATTGCCCTCGGCAACTTCGCGCTCGAGATCGCGGTGCGTGGCCGCCACCACGCGCAGATCGACCGGCTGCGCGTGGCGTCCGCCGAGCGGCGTCACCACGCGCTCCTGCAGCACGCGCAGGATCTTGGCCTGGGTCGGCAGCGCCATGTCGCCGATCTCGTCGAGGAACAGGGTGCCGCCATCGGCTTCGCGGAAACGCCCCGGGCGGTCGGCCGTGGCGCCCGAGTAGGCCCCCTTGACGTGGCCGAACAACTCGCTCTCGAGCAGGTCGGCCGGGATCGCCGCGCAATTGACCGCGACGAATGGTCCGCCGGCGCGGCTGCTGTTGCGGTGCAGGGCTTGCGCCACCAGTTCCTTGCCGGTGCCGGTTTCGCCCAGCACCAGCACCGAATTGTCGCTGTCGGCCACCAGGCCGATGCGCTTGAAAATGGCGCGCATCGCTTCGCTGTTGCTGACCATGGTGTCGGCCGGATCGTCCGCCGGCTCGTCGCCGGACACGGGCGGCGCCGACTGGGCGACGGTCCTGGCGCGCAAGGCGCGCTCGAGGGTTTGCGCCAGCGCGCTGCGTCCGATCGGCTTGGTCAGGTGATCGAACGCGCCCAGGCGCATGGCTTCGATGGTATTGGAACCGCTCGCGTAAGCGGTCAGCATGATGCACGGTACGTCGGGCGCGACGCCGGGCGCGGCGCGCAGCAGGGTCAGGCCGTCGTCCCCGGTCAGCCGCAAGTCGACGATGGCGACCGCGATGCCGCCCTCCCCCAGCGCGCGCAGGCCTGCTTCGGCGCTGTCGGCCTGGCGCACGCGGTAGCCGAGGTCTTCCAGCGTCTCGGCCAGCGTGGCGCGAAACGCGGTATCGTCATCGACGATCAGGATCAGTTCCATGGCAGCTCCACCACGATCCGCGTGCCCGGCGCATGGGCGGTGTCCAGCGCCACCGTGCCGCCATGCGCATGCACGACTTCGCGCACCACGGCCAGCCCGAGGCCGGTGCCGCCGGGACGACCCGTCACCAGCGGATCGAACAGGTTGGCCTGCAGGGCCGGCGGCACGCCGCGCCCGTCGTCGGCCACCCACAATCGCAGCACGGCACCGTCGCGCGCCGCGCCCAGCGTCACCTGCCCGCCGGCCGTGGTGTGGGCCAGCGCATTGATCAGCAGGTTGTCGAGCACGCGCGCCATCTGGGCCGGATCGAACAGCGCCACATCGGCACCGGGCCCGGCACCGTCTTCGACAGCGGCGCCGCCGCCATCGAGACCGGCACCCAGCACGAGCACCAGCCGCACATCGAGATCGTCGGCAGCGTCGGCGTGGTCCTGGCGCCGCTGTTCCAGCCAGTCGGCCAGCACCACCGGCACGCGCTGCGGGTGGAAGGGCTGGGTCAGCGCCAGCAGGCTGGCCACCAGGGTTTCCAGGCGCTGCACCTGCAGCAGCGTGGTGCGCAGCGCCGCCTCGGTGCGCGCCGGCCGGCGCTCGGGCGAGGCGGCCAGCGCGTTGTCCACCTTCATGCGGATGGTGCCCAGCGGGTTGCGGATCTCGTGGGCCAGGCCGGCCGCCAGGCTGCCCAGCGCCGCCATCCGCTCGCTGGCGCCGAGCAGGCCGGTCAAGCGCTGCACCTCGCGGCCCCAGCGCGTGAGCAGCACCGCGAACCAGGCGCCCGCCAGCACCAGCGAACACAGCAGCACGCTCACCGCCACCACCAGGTGGTCGATCGCGGTGTCGGCCAGCGTCGCCACGCGCGTGATGGTCCAGCCGGCAACGCCGTCGGCCACCGGGCAGGCGCCGTAGACCACGGCCTCGCGCAAGCCCGGCCGCACGTCCAGCACCGGTCCGGCGCTGGCCAGGGCCCGTTGCGCCAGCGTGCCGATGCGCGGCAGCTCGGCCACCGGCGCGTCGTCCTTGACGCCGCTGCCGTCATAGGTCGGAAACGCGTACGCGTACACGCCGCGCTGGGCCTGCCACAGGCCGCCCTCGACGCCGTTGTCCTCGCGCAGCGCCATATCGACCACGGCGCGCTCGATCGCTTCCGTCTGCGCATCGCCCGCGCCCAGGCGCTGGGCGCCGGCCCGCATGATCTGGCAGATCACGGCCGCGCGGGTACGGGCGTCGGCAATCTGCGCTTCCGAGCCTTGCCGGCCCAGTTGCAGCAGCAGCCAGATCACCAGCACCACCATCGCCGCGATGGCGGCCCACAGCCACGACAGATCGCGTTTCAACATTCCATTCAGCACTATATGTCCTTTAGGCAACCATGCCTGAAGCGCATTATGCCGTGTCGTGGCGGGCACGACAGCACAGTAGCCTGAAAGTAAGTTAACGCTGCGTGGTCAGTTGCACCAGGTGATCGAAGCCGAGGTGGACGACCGTCACCTGCGCTTCGGTACGGCACAGCGCCAGCCGGTACGCGCGGTCGCACGCGAGGTGGGACAGCCGCAAACGGGACGCGGTGCGGCCGCCGCCATCAGGATCCTCATCGAGCGCGATGGCGCCATGGCGATCGACCACGCAAAACGAGGCCAGATCGCGCTGGAAGCCCAGTCCCAGCGCTTTGACGTAGGCCTCCTTGGCAGTCCACAGCAGGAAGAAATAGGCCGCCTGCGCGGCTGCCGGCTGCCGGGCCAGCGCCGCGTACTCGCGCGGGTGGAAAAAGCGCCAGGCCAGTTGCAGGTCACAGGGCCGCAGCTGCTCGACATCGACGCCGACCGCCGCCCGCGACAACGCGCACACCACCTGCCGCCCCGCGTGGGCCAGGTTGAATTCGGGACCACCGGCCTGCAGGCGCGGCTTGCCGAACCGCCCCGTCACCACGCTGGCGCCGTGCGCGGCGCCGCGCAGCCGCAAGCCGTGACGCAGCAGCAGCCGGCCGACCAGGGAGCGCAGCCGGTCGAGCGGCTGGCGCAGGCGGTCGATGCGGGCGATGGTGTCCGCGTCGAGCAAAGCGTCGGCCCGATCGCCGCGATGGTCGGAATAGCCGCGTTGGTCGGAATAGCCGGGGTAGCCGGGGTAGCCGGGGTAGCCGGGGTAGTCGGGGTAGCCGGTGTAGTCGGGGTAGCCGGTGTAGTCGGGGTAGCCGGTGCAGCCGGGGTAGTCGGTGTGGTCGGAATAGTGGGGGTAGCTGGAGTAGTCAGCGTGGTCGAGGTGGCCGCAGTGTTCGGGGTAGCCGGGTTGGCCGGCGTGGCAGCAGTGGTCGAGGCCGGAATGGCCGGAATGGCCGCAAGGGCCGGGATGGCCGTGATGCCCGAGCCGGCAGCGATCGTCGGGCCGACCGGCGCGACCGCAACCAGCCATGGCGCGCGCGCCAGGGGCACGGTGTGGCGCCGGGTCTCGAAAGCCCGGGGGGCGAGCGGCGGTGCAGGCGCCGCGCAGATCTCCGCAGTGGTCTGCAGCGGCTGCGCCAAGCCGGCCGCGCAGCGCTGCTTCCAGCGCCGCCGGATCGCCGTCCGGCAGCGCCGTGCACAGCACCAGGCAGGCGTCAGCGCTCACGCAGCGGCGCGCCCGGCACGGCCGCCAGGGCGCGCGCCGGCATCAGGTGGCTGTTGCGCACCATCGGCAGCGACAGCATGTTGGTCGCCACCGCCATCAGCAGCATGGCCGTGAAGGTCTGGCTCGAAATGATCTGCTTGTCGAGCAGGATGTTAGCGAAGATCAGTTCGATCAGGCCCTTGGTTTGCAGCAGCCAGCCGATCACGCGCGCATCGCCGGCGGGCCAGTCCAGCATCCGCCCCGCCAGCCAGACACCCAGCAACTTCCCGGCAATGCTGGCCACGAGCAGCAGCGCTGCCGCCACGAACACGGTTTCCGCACCGACGGTCCAGGTGGTCTTGAGGCCGGTGCTGAGGAAAAACACCGGCATGAAGGCGAACAGCACCTGGCTGCGCAGGGCGTCCATGCGGGCGCGGTCGAACCAGCCGGCGTCGAGCACCACGCCGGCCAGGAACGCGCCCACCATGTAGTGCAGGCCGGCCCAGTCCGAGACGAAGGCGCACAGCAGCAGCCAGACCAGGCTGGCGTACCAGCGGTCATCCTCGCGCAGGCGCCCCATCAGGCGCCGCACCAGCCACGCGGCCACGCCGAAGCCGCACAGGAACAAGCCCTGGCGGCCGATGCGTTCCCAGTCGAGCAGGATCAGCGCCAGCACGCCCCAGATGGCGAGATCGTCGAAACTGGCGTAGCGCAGCAGGCGCTGCCCCAGCGTGCTGCGCAGGATGCCCAGCTTTTCCAGGAACAGCACCAGGATCGGCAGCGCCGTCACCGCGCAGCCCATGCCCACGCCGGTGACGAACTGCCAGGTATGGGCGCGCGCGCCGATCCAGTCCGACTGCCAGCCGAGCAGCAACAAGGCCACACCTATCCCCAGCAGCAGCGGCGTGACCAGGGCCATGCCGGCCACCACCAGGCTTTCGGCCCGGTGCTGCCAGGCCTGGCGCAAATCGAGTTCGACCCCGGCGATCCAGACGAACACCATCACCGCCCACCAGGCGATGCCGTTCAGCGCCAGCGTCACCGGCGGCGAAAACACAAAGGCGTGGTACGCGGGATACGCCGCACCGAGCACACCGGGACCGAGCAGCACCCCGCCCACGATCTGCACCACCACCAGCGGCGCCACATTGTCCGAATTGAGCAGCCGCCATACGAGATAAGGCGCGGCGAAGATCATCAGCATCGCCAGCAGATAAATTTCGGTAATCGACATGGCGCCGTCCCTCACGCGGCGTTGGCCAGCGGCCGCACGTGCGCCGCGTCGATCTCGACGCTGAGGCCACGGCCGATCAGGTGCAGGTTGATCACCAGCCGGCGCTGGCGCCCGACGCTGACGAACTGGCCCTGCGCATGCTTGAACGGTCCGGCGATCACCTCCATCGGCTGCCCCGCCACCAGGTGCCCGTGCAGGTCGAGCGGCGCGCCGCTGCCGACCATGATGCGGATCGCCTGCACGTCGTTGGCGTGCACCTGGGCGTGGCGTCCGCAACTCATCAGGAGACCGCACGAGCCGCGCACCGTGCGCAGCGCCCCCACCTGCTCGGGGCGCGGCTGCACGAAGATATAGCCGGGGAACAGCGCCGTTTCGGTCGGCCGGGCCGGCGCGCGGTGCCTGGGCAGGTAGCAGTGGATCTGGCGCTGGTGCAGCACTTCCTGCACCACGTTTTCCTGGCGGCTGCGGGTGCGCAGCACCAGCCACGGTTGGGGCGAAGCATCGTACATGGAACCTCCATTGGTCGGTGATGTCGATGCCCATTATCTTTTTGCCGAACTGATAAGAACAGATGGCAAGGGATACCTGTCCGATGGCAGGTGTCTTCCGGCACCATGGCCGGCGGCAGGCGAAAAAAAAGACCCGGTGCAGGGTCTCGTTGCGGTCGCAGCCAGCAGGCTCACTTGGCGGCGGTGCCGTAGCCGCTGTCGCGGATCTTGAGCGCCATCTCGAGCCGCGAACTGACCGAGATCATCCGCATCAGGTCGAAAATATAGTTCTTGACGGTGCCGCTGCTGAGGTTGAGCGTGGTGGCGATCTGCTTGTTCGAGTAGCCGATCAGCAGCAGGTCGACGATGTCGCGCTGGCGCGGCGTCAGCCGCAGCGGTGCCGGCAGACCGGCATCGTGGCCCGTTTCGAAATATTTTTGCCGCGCACAGACGGCGCGGATTGCGGTCGGGATGGCCGTAAAGGCGTGCGCGCGCGAAATGAAACCGTGGGCACCGAGCCGTTCGCACAGGCGCGCCGTCTCGGCGTCCGGCGCGTCGGCGATGACGATACGCGACACCCGCGGATGGTGCTGGCGCAGGTGCCCGAGCAGGGCCAGCCCCGAGTTGTCCGGCATAAGCAGACTGAGCAGAACAAGGTCGGGCGGAGCGGCATCCGCCTGCGCGATGGCGCCGGCGACGGTGTGGACGATATCGACCTGCCAGTCGGCGAAGCTGGCGCGCACCATCTGCGCCAGGCCGCTGGAAATGACGGGATGATGATCGACGATCAGGCAAATCATGGTGCGCACGCCTCGGTGTTCGGATGCCTAGATTGTAACGACAGGCAAAGTTGGAAGAAATAAAAAAGTAGACGGTGCGACAATTTTGCGACCCATAGTAATCACGGCGCTTGACAAGCGCGCCGCGCCACCACTGGCCTAGCGCACGGCAACGCGCGCCGTCACGGACAGCCCCGGCCGCAATTTGGCGAGCCACTGTTCCTGGCCGCCGTCGAGGGCGATCCGTACCGGCACCCGCTGCACGATCTTGGTGAAGTTGCCGGTGCCGGGTTCGAACGGCAGCAAAGAGAACTGGGCGCCGGTGCCGGGCGCAAAGCTCTCGACCGTGCCGCGCAAGGTCTGCCCGCGCAGGGCATCGACCTCGAGCTGCACGGCCTGGCCGGCAAGGATGCGCTCGCTCTGCGTTTCCTTGAAATAGGCCACCACGTACAGCCGTTCGAGCGGCACCAGCGTCATCAGTACCGAACCGGGCTGGACGACATCGCCGCGATGCACCTGCAAGGCGCCCACCGCGCCATCGACCGGCGCCGTGATCACCGCGTGATTCTGCTCCTGGCGCGCCAGCGCCAGCGCGGCGTCGGCGCGGGCCACGCCGGCCTGCGCCTGGGCCAGCGCCGCGCGCAGGCCGGCGCGGCGGGTGCGGGTGAGCGCCAGCTGGCGTTGCGTCACCGCCAGCTGCGCGGTGGTGCGGTCGGCGTCGGCGCGGGCATCCAGCGCGCCGGTGCGCGCCAGTTCCAGTTCGCGCTGGGCCACGGCGCCGGCCAGCGCCAGCCGCTCGTGGCGCGCCTGTTCGGCAGCGGTGCGCGCCACCCGCGCGCGCGCCGCCACGATGCCCGCCTGCACGGTGCCGATCTGCGCCTGCGCCAGGGCTTCCTCGGCATCGAGGCTGGCCAGCGCGGCATGCGCCGCCTGCACATTGGCGCGGGCGCCCAGCAGGTCGGCCTCGGCGGCGCGGGTGCGGGCTGCCAGGTCGTCGGGGTCGAGCCGCAGCAGCGCAGCGCCGGTGCGCACGCGCTGGTGGTCGCGTACCAGCACTTCCAGCACCCTGCCCTTGACCTGCGGCGCGATGCTGGTGTCGTCGGCGCGCAGATAGGCGTCGTCGGTCGATTCGTGGTTGCCGGCAGCGGCCAGCCAGGCCGCGCCGGCGCCGCCGAGCAGCAAGGCTGCCAGCAACGGTGTCAGCGCGCGGCGGCGCCGGGTGGTCGGAAGCGGGGATTCGGTAGCAGTCATGATTCAATCGCGTGAGGGGTGGAAGACGGCGGCGCCGGCCGGCACCAGGGCAACAGCAGCACGGTCGCCAGCAGCAGCCACGCCATCTGGCGGAACACATCGTCGAACGCCAGCACCAGCGCCTGCCGCTGCAGCTGGCGCTCGAACAGCGCCTGCGCGGCCAGCAGCGCCTGGGCGGCGTCGGTGGTATGGGCGGCCAGCGCCAGCCGCACGCCGTCGAGGGCCTGCCGCGCCTGGTCGCCGCGCGCGCCCAGCGCCTCGCCCAGCCGCAGCAGGTGCAGCCGGCCGTGATCCTGCAGCCACGTGTTGACCAGGGCGATGCCGAGCGCGCCGCCCAGGTTGCGCAGCAGGTTGAACAGGCCCGACGCCTCGTGCAGCGCCTCGTCGGCCAGGTCGGCCAGCGCCAGGTTGGCAGCCGGCACCACACACAACATGCCGGCCACGCCGCGCAGCACGTGGGGCCAGAACAGCTCCCTGAAGCCCCAGTCCGGGCCGATGAACGAAAACAGCCACAGGCTGGCGGTAAACAGCAGCACGCCGATCAGCATCACCAGGCGCGGGTCGCAGTGCTTGAGCAGGCGCATGGTCAGCGGTGCGCTGACCAGCATGCCCAGTCCGGTCACGCACACGGTGGTGCCGATATCGAGGCTGTTGAAGCCGCGCACCCGGCCCAGGAAGACCGGCACCAGATAGGTCGCCGCGAAGATCGCCGCGCTGGTGGCCAGCGCCAGCGTACTGGCCAGCACGAAGGTCGGGCGCCGGAACGGCGTCAGCCGCACCACCGGCGTGGCCGAATGCAGCGAACGCTCCACGAACAGCAGGAAGGCCACCAGCGCCACCCACGCCGCCACGGCAATCCCGGTATCGTGGAACCAGTCATGGCGCGGCCCCTCTTCGAGCACGTAATCGAGGCAGCTGAGGAACAGCGCCATGGCCAGCAGGTGCGACCAGTCCAGCGTGCGCAGCAGCGACGGCTGCGCCGTGTCGAAACGGATCAGCATTGCCGACAGCACGGTCACCGCGATGCCGGGCACGATGTTGATGTAGAAAATCCAGCGCCAGCCGATCAGCTCCGTGATCCAGCCGCCGATGGTGGGCCCGGTCACCGGCGCCAGCATGGTGACCACCCCCAGGATGGACGACGCCAGCGCGCGGTCACGGCCCGAGAACAGCAGATAGCCGGTGGCCCACACGGTGGGCACCATGGCGCCGCCGACGAAACCCTGGAACACCCGGAACGCGATCATGGCGTCGATATCCCACGCCAGTCCGCACAGGGCGCTGGCCAGCGTGAACAGCCCGGCCGATGCCGCGAACAGCCAGCGCGTGGACAAGGCCCTGGCCAGGAACCCGGCCAGCGGTATCATCACCAGTTCCGCCATCAGGTAGGCCGTTTGCACCCAGCTGATTTCGTCGGGCGCCGCCGACAGGCCGGCCTGGACGGCGTTGAGCGACGCTGCCACGATCTGGATGTCCACCAGCGCCATGAACTGGCCGAACGCCATCACCGCGAACAGGAACAGGCGGGCACCGCGCGTCATGCTGCAGCCGTCGGCGTGCCGGTGTTTGCCGCCGGTGCCCCGCCACGGCGCGCTGCAGCCAGGTCGAGCACCTGCTGCAGGCGCGCCACATCGCCGCCCCACGGCGACAGGATGCCGTGGATATGCCACTGCGCCGGCAGCTGCGCCATCCCGTGGCGAACCCAGTTGGCCAGCGTGGCCGACGGTCCGACATCGACCAGCACACAGGGCGCCTGCCGGTCCAGCGCCGCCAGCGCGGCCGGAAAATCGAACGGCTGGCGGATCACGTTCCACAGCGTGTCCGCGTGCGGATTGCCGGCGTAGCGCCGCATCCAGTGCCCGTGCATCGGCGCCATCAGGGCGCTGTGGAACGGCACCCGCACCGGCAGCCGGCTGAAGGCCACGCCACGCCCGCGCAACAGCGTTTCCAGATGCTCCAGGTCGTCGCGCCGGCCGCTCAGGACGGTGGCGCTGGCCATGCCCACGCCCGCAATCGAGGCCAGCCGCCGCACCTCGGGATCGCCCGCGCACCACGCGCGCGGCGCCATGGCCGCCAGCATGAAGCCCGGCGCCACGCAGGCCGACGCCCACTGCGCCTGGCGTGCCATCATGTCGAGCGCGATCTCGATGGTGATGCGTCCCGTGAACGCCAGCGCCGCGAATTCGCCGGCGCTCGACGCGATCACCCGGTCCGGATGCAGGCCCCGCTGCCGCAGCACGGTCGCCAGGCAATATTCGATCATCACCACCAGCGGGTGACTGAGGTGGATATCATCGAGCGGCGTGGCCGCTGTCAGCGACCCGTACAGGCGGGCCAGCAGCGACACGCCCTCGCGCCGGGCAAACTGCGCATCGAGGTGCATCATCAGGTTGCGAAAGGCCGGGTCGGCATCGAACAGCGCGCGCCCCATCTGGTAATGCTGCGAGCCCTGGCCGGGGAACAGAAAGACCAGTTCGGGGCAAGGCTCCGTGGAAGGGTATCTGGCGTTGATGGTCATGGATGTTGGAGAAAATCGACGATATGGGCGATCACGCCCGGTTCCTTGAGGATGCGAAAATGTCCGAGCCCGGTGGTGACGTGCAGCCGTGCATGCGGCAGGTGGCGCAGCGTGGCCTCGGTGCACGCCAGCGGAATGTGGCGGTCGTCCGCATCGTGCACGAACAGGCAGGCAGGGTTGCGCGTGGCGCCGTGGTGCGGCAGGCAATGGCGCATCGATTGCTGTGCAAACGGCAGGCCGCCGATGTCCTCGAACCAGCGCTGCAGCAGCGGCTCCACCGCATGCGGCAGCCACAGGTAGTCGGCAAAGGTGCGCAGCGTGGTGGCGATATCGGGATACGGCGCCAGGTAGACGCACTTGTCCACTGCCACATCGGCCTGGTACAGGGCCAGCATGGCGAGGTAGGCGCCGGCCGAGTGGCAGACCACGGCATGCAGCGGGAACGCCTGTTCGGGACGCTTCAACTGCGCCAGTACCTGGCGCAGGTGCGCAACCGAGCGCTGCGAAAACGCGCTGCCGGCCGGCGAGTTGCCGTGGTTGATGGCGTCGAACGCCACCGCGCGATAGCCGGCCTGCGCCAGCGCCGGCGCCAGTGCGCGGAAGCTGGCCGCACTGCCTTGCAGGCCGTGCACCAGCAGCACCGTGGGACCGGCGCCGAAGCTGTAGCCGGCCAGCACCGCATCGCCGCAATCGAAGTCGCGCCGCCGGGCGCCAGCGAGAAAATCCTGCTCGCGCGGCGACAGGCGCCGGCGCGGCGTGTGCGCCAGCAGCTGGCGGAACGCCGTGGCCGCCGCCGCCGGCGCCAGCCTGCCGGCCACCTGGAAGAACAGCCGCAACGGCGCCAGCACCAGCCATGGCAGCTTGACCACCATGGCATTCGGTCGTGTGCGGGCCGCCGTCATGACTCGGCCTCGCGCCGGATCAGGCGCAGGATTTCCTTGCGCACCAGGCCACTGAACGGCTTGATCAGCCACCAGTAGCCGAAGAACGCCAGGCGGCTGCGCGCACCGATGCACAAGACCCGCGTTTCGGTAGCGACTTCCACCCTGCCGGCGTCGAGCTGCCGGAAGCGGAACGCGAATCCCACTTTTTGCGAGGCGCCGGGCAGCGCGTCGCGGAACTGCGCGGCGTGATCGATGCGGCGGATGCGGTTGCCGTCGCCGCCGCGCCAGTAGGCCACCAGGAATTCGGCGGGCCGCCGCTGTGCCAGTTCGGTCCAGTGCATCGCCGAGCAAAACGCGCGCGCGCGCCAGCACCCGCGCGGCAGACCACGCAGCCGGAACAGCAGCACGATCGCGCGCGACTGCGAGAGGTCGACGTTGCGGGCGATGTCGTACACGCGCCCGATGTCGCCGCAGTGCACCACGGTGCGGTAGCGGTGGGCGAACGTGTAGCGCGGCAGGTAATAGTCGAGCAGGCCGGAAGGCGGGGCGGACATGGACGTACTCACAGGCGTTGCCAGCACAAGGCGGAGTTGACGCCGCCGAAGCCGATGCTGATCGTCAAGGCGTGGCGGATCTCGCACGCCTGCGCGCTCTCGCGCACGAAGCGCCATCCGTCCTGTACGGGATGGTCGAGGTTGCGGCACGGGTGCACGCGAGCGGCGCGCATCTGCAGCAGCGTGGCCACCACCTCCACCGCACCGGCGGCCGCCAGTCCGTGACCGGTCAGCGACTTGGTGGTGTTGATGCAGGCGTGCAGCAGGCCGCTCTCGCGCAGCGCCAGCAGCTCGGTGTCGTCGCCGATGGGCGAGCCGCTGGCGTGCGGATTGACATAGTCGATCTGCGCTGCAGTCAGCGCCGAGCGGCGCAGCGCGCGGCGGATGGCGGAGCATTCGCCGCCGAGCGAAGGATTGGGGTGGCGGTTACCGTCCATATTGAACGCGCCGCCGAGACAGCGCGCATACGGCTGCACGCCGCTGCGCCCGCAACCGGCTGCCCGGTCGAAACGTTCGACCACCACTGCGCCACAGGCTTCGCCGTACACGAAACCGGCGCGGTCGCGGTCGAAGGGCCGGCACGCTGCTGCCGGGCTTTCGGCCGCGCCGGACGACGCCATGGCGCCCATCGAACTGAGCGCCTGCAATTCCCAGTACGACAGGTCGGTCAGCGCACCGAGGGCGATGCAGACATCGGCCTGGCCCGAACGCACCGCTTCCACCGCCTGCAGCACCGCCACCTGGCCGCTGGCGGACGCCGCACCCAGCGTGTAGGCAAAGCCGCGGATGCCGAACGCCTCGGTGCACAGCCCGCACAGATCGCTGTCGAGAAACGTGTGGCCATAGGCCGGCGCGATGAACCACGGCTGGCCGGCCTGCGCGGCCTGCGCCAGCACCAGTTCGCGCTGCTGGACATTGCTGCCGCCGACGATCAGGCCGATGCGTTCGGGCCGGACCTGGTCCAGCCGCGCTTCGCGCCATGCCTCGTCCAGCACTGCCAGGGCCGCGCGGGCCGACAACGAGGCGGTCCGCAGCCCCTTGCGCGGCAGGGACGCCGGCAGCTGCAGGTCGGCGATTTCCGCGCCGATGAACGGCGGCTGCGTGTCGTCCGCGCCGTCGTGCGCGGCGCCGGCCGGCAGCTGCCGGCCGGGCCGGCGCAGCACGTCGAACGCGTGGCGCCCTGCGAACAGCGCTTGCTGGAACGCCTGCTTGCCCTGGCCGATGGCGGTTACCACGCCGAGACCGGTCACGACGGCGTCAGGCGACACGTTCGCTCCGTTCGGCCAGCAGCCGGGCCAGCAATTCGGCCAGCTCGCCGATGTTACGCGGCTGCGACAATGCCACCAGCGGCACGCGCAGGGCCAGCGTGGCGGTGGTCAGCATCAGGATTTCGGCGCGGTCGATGGAGTTCGCGCCGAGTTCGCGCAACGAGTCGGCAGCGCCCAGCGGCTTTGCGGCCAGATCGGGCAACACCTCGCGCGCATGCCCGGCAATAATATCGACAATCGCTTGCTGGTCCATGGATTTCCTTTTCATATGAATTAGGCTGAAATGACGGCCATTTCGGGCGAGGTGTAGGTCACTTCCCTGACCTTGATGATGCCGGCGATGCCGGCAGCCGCCTCCAGGTGGCCGATACTGGTCTTGACGCTGCCGATCGCGCACGAGCGGGCCGGCAGCGCCACGCCGTGCGCCTTGGCCTGGCTGGCATAGGCGCGGGTCAGCGCATGCATTTCGATCGGGTCGCCCTTGGGCGTGCCGGTGCCGTGCGCTTCGATGTACTGGATGGCGGCAGGCGACAGCCCGGCATCGCGCAGCGCCAGCTCCACGCAGCGCGCCTGGGCGAACGGATTGGGCGAGGTGACGGTGGCCACCTTGCCGCCGTGGTTGACGGCCACGCCCTTGACCAGGCCATAGACCTTGTCACCATCGTGCAGCGCCTGCTGCAGCGGCTTGAGCATGATCAGGCCCGCACCCTCGCCGCGCACATAGCCGTCCGCGCCTTCGTCGAACGAACGGCACACGCCGCGCGGCGACAGCATGCCAGCCTTTGAGAACGAGATGAAATGGGTGGGGTTGAGCAGCACGCTCACGCCGCCGACCAGCGCGCTCTTGCAGTCGCCGCGGCGCAGCGCATGCACGGCTTCGGCCAGCGCCACCAGCGAACTGGAACAGGCCGTGTCGAACGGAATGCTGGGGCCGCGCAGGTCAAACTCGTACGAAATGCGGTTGGGGATCAGCGTGGTGTGCACGCCGGTGGACATATGCGCTTCGATGGCAGCCGGCGCCCGCTCGACCTGCATCTTGTAATCGAAGTTGCATACGCCCAGGTACACGCCCATGTCGCTGCCGCGCAGACCGGAAGGAGCATAGCCGGCGTCCTCGAAACACGACCATGCCAGTTCCAACATGATGCGCTGCTGCGGGTCCATCAGCTCCGCTTCACGCGGCGAGATGCGGAACAGCGCGGCGTCGAACAGATCGACGCCGGCCATGAAACCGCCCCATTTGCTGACGGTCTTGTTCTCGTCCTCGCGCCTTGGAGAATAATACTGCTGCCAGCGCCAGCGGTCGGCCGGCACTTCGTCCACGCAGAAGCGGCCGTCGCGCTGCGCGCGCCAGAACGCCTCGTAATCGGGCGCGCCGGGCAGGCGGCACGCCATGCCGATGATGGCGATATCGTCGGGGGTATCGGTTAGCACAGACACGTTGGCTCCTTGTGCAGCGTCGGGTCAGACCGGCTGCAATTCATCGAGATCGAAATAGCCCTGGTAGCCGTCCAGGTACACGGCCGGGCGGTGCTGGAACAGCACCACCGCTTCGGTACGCGTGGCCAGGGTGGCCCCGGCCACCATGGCCGAACGCACGCGCGTACCGACCGGGTGCCGCAGGTTCCAGGCGCGCACGCGCTCCCCTGCAGTGGCGGGGCTGCCGATGGCCGGCACCGGACGCGCAGCGCTGCGGATTTTCTTGAGCAGATTGGTCAGCACTTCGCCATGGCCCAGCTCCACCATCTGCTGCCCCGGATCCTGCGCCAGCAGATAGGCCATCGATTCGTGCCAGCGCACCGTCCCCGTGATCTGGCGCGCCAGGTTGGCGGCCACCGCGCCCGGTTGATACGGTTGCGCGGTGACGTTGGCGATCACCGGAATTGCCGGCGCACGGAAATCGAAACTGGCCAGGAATGCCTCGAACTGCTGGCGGGCCGGCTCCATGTAGCGCGAATGGAAAGCGCCGCTGGTATTGAGCGGAACGACGTGGCCGTGGGCTTGCTCGGCCAGGGGCGCGAACGCAGCGACCTGGTCGCGCGCACCGGAAATCACGGTTTGCGACGGCGCGTTGAGGTTGGCGATGTCGATGGCGTCGAGGCCATGCTCGTGCAGGATGGCGGTGATCCGGTCCAGGTCCAGGTTCAGCACTGCGGCCATCGCGCCATCGGCAGCGGCGTGCATCAGCTCCGCGCGCCGGCGCACCAGCCGCAGCCCGGTCTCGAAACTGAACGCGTCGGCAGCCAGCAGGGCATTGAATTCGCCCAGGCTGTGGCCGGCCAGGGCATCGGGCTTGCCGTGGCTGGCCACGTAGTCGTACCACGCCAGGGCGCTGACCACGAAGATGGCGGGCTGCGTATACAGGGTCTGCTTGAGGCGCTGCTGCGGATCGTCGACGCACAGTTCGCGGATCGAGTAGCCGAGCACGTGGTCGGCCTGCGCGGTCAGTTCGGGAAAGCGGTCGAACAGCTGACGGCCCATGCCCTTCGCTTGCGAACCCTGGCCGGGAAATAAACAGGTTTTCATACGACCTCCCAAGGAAATTGGCCGGTGGCGGCGTACCGGGCCAGCTTGTCGTGCATGGCCGGATCGGAAAACAGTTCGGCATTGGCAGCGACGGCCTGCGCACGCGCGGCTTCCACAGCGCCATCGATGCCGGCCAGGTAGTGCTTGTAACGGCGAATGGCGTCGGGCGACAGCAACCGCAGGCGCAGCAGATGCTGGCGCAGCAGATTGCCGCTATTGGCGGTGCTGGCATCGGCCAGTCCCCAGGCCAGCGCCTGGTGCGAGGCAGCCGGCTGCGTCATGACGGTCATGGCATGCGCACGGGCCTTGCCCACACGGTCGATCAGGAACGGCAGCACGCAGGCGGGCATCAGGCCAAACAGCAATTCCGGCAAGGCGAACGTGGCGTCGTCCGCGCACAGCACCAGGTCGCAGGCGGCGACGAAGCCGACGCCGCCTGCGGTGACCTTGCCGCGGACGTGGGCAATGCTGATGAAGGGTCCGCGCTTGAGCTGCAGCCACACGCCGTACAAGGCATCGGCGCTGCGCGCTGCGGCACTGCGGTCGGGCCTCGATTTCGCGGCGTCCTGCAGGTCGGCGCCCATGCAGAACAGGTGCGGCAGTCCTTCCAGCACCACCAGTTTTGCCCATGCCGTGCAGTCGCGCAGCACTGCCCCGCATTCGGCCAGCATGGCGTCGTTGATGGCGTTTTCGGCGTCGGGGCGGTGCAGCTGCAGGTAGCACACCTCGCCCTCGCGGCGCACGATCACGCTCGTGTATGCCCGGTCTAGTTCGCCCATGCGTACTCCCGGTGGTAGTCGCGGATGCGGCGCAGGAACAGCGTGGCGCCCTGCCCGTCCGCGGGCGCCGGTATGTACCGGTCATCGAGCGTGGCGTTGCGGGTGCCGAAGCGCACCACGCCGCCGGCGGCCAGGATGGCGTCGTAGTCGGCCATCGGCAGCCGGTAGCGCTGTTCGAGCCGCCGGCCGATGTCCATGGCGCGCAGGCGCGCCTGCCCTTCCCTGGTAGCGACACCGCTGAAGAATTCCGAGCAGCAGCCGGACCCGTAGGAAAAACAGCCCACGCGTTGCGGCGTGTCGAACTGGCCGTTGGCGATGGTGCTGGCCAGCGACACCATGGCCGCCGCACCCATGGTGTTGCCCACCCGCTGGCAGTAATCGAGGCCCGGCGCCACGCGGCGCGTGAAGTCCAGCTCTATCTCGGCCGGACCGGCGGGCGCCAGCTTGCGCATCAGGCTGCGGTGCGCGCCCTTGACCATGCCGCCGAACGGGGTATGGAAGGCCAGGTAGCGAAACGAATTCGCATAGTCGGCCTCGGGCACGCGCTTGCGGTATTCGCGCCACGCATGCTCGCAGCAGTCGAGATAGGACAGCAGCGACAGGTCGGCGTCGCCGGCCTCGCTGTCGGCCGACGGGCGGCAGGTGTCCATCACCTCGTAGCCGTAGTAGCCGTTGGCGCCGACGTCGATGCGGAATACCTGCGGATCTTCGCCGACCAGCATGGCCACGGCGCCGGCGCCGCCACTCGGTTCGGCAAACGACCAGTCCTGGTCGTGCGTGTCGTCGTCCATCAGGAAACGGCTGATATCGGTGGCCACCACCAGTACCCGCGCGCCGGGCGAGGTCTGGGCCAGGATGAAGTTGACCGCCATCTGCAAGCCGGCCACGCCCGAATAACAGGCGTTTTTCAGCTCGAACAGGCGGCAGTTGCGGTTCAGTCCCAGCAACTGGTGCACATAGGTGCTGAGCGACTTGCCGAAGTCGAACGAGGACTCGGTGCAGGTGATGACCATCTCGATCCGGTCCCGCTCTTGCGGCGAAAGCGCATCGATCAGCGGCTTGGCTGCGTTGACGGCAAAGGTGACCGGATCTTCGTTCGGCAGCGCCACGGTTTTTTCCAGCATCAGCAGATTGTCGAAGCGGGCCAGGTCGAGCTGGCGATGCCGCGCCAGCGCCCGCACATCCACACAGGCGGTACCGGCGTAGACGTTCATCGCCTCTATTCCGACATGGTGCATGGTCATGTTCCTTGTTCGGCAGTGAGCGCGGTCAGACGCGCGAGCATCAGGGCGCCGGCATCGGTCATCAGCTGGCGGCCGATGCGGTCGACGTGACGGGCGCGCCAGTTCTCCAGCGCGGTGCCCTTGACATAGCGGTTGAAGGCGCCGAGCGCCGGGCCGGTGTGGATCTGGTAGTCGACGCGGTGGGCCGTGTCGCCGGTGATGGCCACCCGCATCGAGTGACCGAAGTACCAGCGGAACACCAGCGCCATCTTGTGCTTGGCGCTGGCCTCGGCCTTGGCGAGTTCGTCCTGGCGCCCGCACCCGGCCAGGAAATCGCGCGTCTCGCGCCAGACGTCGGTCAGCGGTTTGCGGAAGTATTTTTCTTCGAGCTGTGCGCGCACGGCGGGCGGCAACTCGTCGAGCGACTCGTACTGGTTGTAGAGCATGTACAGGCGGTTGGCGCGCGCCGGAAAAAATACGCCCTTGCGCAGCACCTGCACCTGCGCGCCCATCTCGAACATGTCGCCGGCCGGGGCATAGGCCGTGTCCTGGATGTCGATATCCTGCAGCAGGTCCTTGACCACGTCGTTGGTGCCTGCCTCCACCGTGCACTGGTTGATGGACCCGGTCAGCACGAAATCGGCGCCCATGATGAAGGCTGCCGCCACCGCCTCCGGCGTGCCGATGCCGCCGGCCAGCCCCACGCGCAGCGCTTGCGGGTCGCATCCGAGTTCGTGGCGCAGCCGCTGGATGGCCGACAGCAGCACCAGCGCCACGCCCTGGTCGGTGTGGCCGCCGGAATCGGCTTCCACGCAGATGTCGCTGGCCATGCTTACGCTGCGCGCCAGCTGCGCCTGCTGCTCGGTCACCAGTCCTTCCGCCAGCAGGCGGGCGACGAGGCGCTCGGGCGCCGGCTGCATGAATTCGCGCGCCACTTCGGGACGCGACAGCTTGGCCAGTATCTTGTTGCGGCAGATGACCGTGCCATCGGGCTGCTGCACCAGGCCTTGCAGCCGGAAGTGCACCAGCGCCGGCGTGACCTGCATGAAGGCCGATGCTTCGATGGCGCACACGCCCAGTTCCAGGTACAGCGCCACGGTGGCACGCTCCATGGCGTCGTCGGCGACCTGGGCGATCAGGTTCATTCCCCAGGCCTGGTGCGGCGCCAGCTGGCTGCGGATGGTGGCGACATCGGCGCGGATCTGGTCCAGACTCATGCCGCCCGTGCCCAGAAAACCGAGCATGCCGGCCCGCCCCATCGCCACCACCAGCTGCGGTGACGCGATGCCGCGGTACATGGCACCAGCCAGGTAGGCATAGCGCAAGCCGTAATCGCGGCGGAACCGGGCGCTGCCCAGGCGCATGGCGATGCGGTCGGCAAGGTAGGCGCTATCGGCGGGGTTGGCGGGGTTGGCCGGATCGTTCGGCACGGCGCGGCGCTGCGGCGCCAGCGTGGAGAGACCGGGCGGATCGTCGAGTGAAAAGGCTTCCATGGACAAGCTCCTGCACACGCGCGGAGGCCGGCGTGGGGGTAGGTTGGACGGGACGAGTGGATGCGCAGCGCTGGCGCGGACTCAGGGGATTACTGGGAGAGGTAAGACAAAGGGGTGTTACGTCGGAATGCTGCAGCGGGAGTACTACAGCGATAACACTACAACGGGAGTACTACCAAGGGATGACTACAGAGGGCCGTTCGCCAAGAAACGAGGTGAAGCCGACACTGCCAAGGGCCGTTGCGCCATCACTGCAGTGTGGCGGGAAACCATGCCGCAGGTTCCACGGCTCCGCCCTTTCGCAAGCTTGCGATAACGGCTATCGTATGCGGGCGACATCGCGGCGTCAAGAACCGATGGGGCCTTGTGTCAAAAAAACAAAATCCCATCGGCGGCATGCCTGGTGCCGGGTTATGGCACCCGACCGGACCTTATTGCGGCGGCTGACCGTTGGACGCCATCAGGCCGGCGTCGACCGGCAGGTTGACGCCGGTGATCAGGCGCGCGTCGTCGCTGGCCAGGAAGGCCATCACGGCAGCGACGCCATCGGGGCCTTCCGGTGCGCCCAGCGGCATGCGTTCGTTGAACTTGGCCACCAGCTCCGCATCCTCCTGCATGTCCTTGGTCATGCCGGTGTCGGTAAAGCTCGGATTGACCGCGTTGACGCGCACGCCGTCCTTGGCCGCATCGAGCGCCATCGCGCGCACCATATTGCTGACGGCGCCCTTCGAGGTGTTATAGGCGAACATCTGCCAGTCGCCGCTGAGGCCCGACACGGACGACGTCATGACGATGGCGCCGCGCGATTTCACCAGTTCGGGCATCGCCGCTTTGGCCATGTGGAAGTAGCCGCCCACGTTGACCGCCATCACGCGGTCGAAATCCTCGGCGCTGGTGTTCATGATGTCGCCTTCGCTGCCGATGCCCGCGTTGTTGATCAGGACGTCGAGCTTGCCGAAGCGCTCGACCGCTGCTTTTACTACCGCGTCTGCGGTGGCGCGGTCGGCGGTGTCGCCGGCGTGGACCAGCACGCGGTCCTGCGGGAATTGGTCGGCAGCGGTTTTCAGGCCGCTCTCGTTAATGTCGAGCATGACGACACTGGCGCCCTCCTCGATGAAGCGACGTACGGCAGCGAGACCCATGCCGGAAGCGGCACCGGTAATGAGCACAGTCTTGTCTTTGAAGCGGTTCATCTGTTTCCTTCCGAAGTGAGAATATGCGGGTGATGCATAGTGTGCCGCAGCGCTGCCGGACACTTTGTGCGCCACACCACAATGCTCGCTTCACTTCTGCCAGTCTAGATCGGCGCCAGCTCCGCGCAGGTGGCTGCACCGGACAACACCACGCGGTTGCGGCCCGCGTTCTTGGCCAGGTACAGCGCTGCGTCGGCTGCGGCCAGCAGCTGGTGGGCCTCGGCGCCGTCATCGGGAAACGCCGCTACGCCGGCAGAAAGGGTCACGCCGGGCGGGCCGCCGCTGGCCGTATGGTCCATGCCGGCGAATTCGATGCGCCAGTCGTTGACGCGCCGGACGGCCGCTTCGGCGCTGCTCGCGCCCATCAGGATCACGAATTCTTCGCCGCCGAACCGGCAGGCCGAATCGGCCGCGCGCGAGCGGTAGGCGAGCAGTCCACCCAGCGCCTTGAGCACCGCGTCGCCGGCGGCGTGGCCATAGGTGTCGTTGATCGCCTTGAAGTGATCGATGTCGATCATCACGACGGTGAAATGCTCGCCCGACCGCGCGGCCTGGCTCACATGCTTTTCCAGCATTTCGTCCAGAAAGCGGCGGTTGAAAAGATTGGTCAGCGGGTCGCGCACGACCTGCTCCTGCAGCTGCCGGCGCATGGCCTCGATCTCCACCAGCTGGTCGCGCAGGCGGCTGTTGGCGTGTTCCAGCGCCAGCGCATTGATTTTCAGGTCGGAGATGTCGCGCACCAGCAGCACATGGCCGAACGGCACGCCGTCGTCGTGCCGGATCGCGAAAATGCGCATTTCCAGGTATCGCCCGTGCGCCAGCTGCAGCTCGAAGCGCGCCGCACCCTCTGCGATGGCTTGCCAGTCGAGCGTGAGCTCGGGCAGCTGCGCATCGAGCGGTTCACCCATGGTGACGTGGTCGGTCCGGGCCAGCAAGGTGGTGACCGCCGGATTGATGTCGACGATGCGGCGCCGCTCGTCCACCACGACATAGCCATCGGGCACCGCAGCCGCCACCTTTTCGCGCGCCACGGTGATCAGGTCCATCAAGCCGCGCCGGAACAAGGCCAGCGACATCAGCGCACCGGTGGAGGCAATGCCCAGCGGCGTCAGGTCCACATTAAACGGCAATAACCGGAAGACGAAGGTGAAGTTGCAGATCAAGGGAAGCAGGATCGCGATCAGGATGTAGGCCGTCTGGCGCCGCAGTAACTGGGTGCTGCGCAAATAAAAGCCGTGCAGGGTGACCATGGCCTTGCCGATCAGCGCATACGAATACATCGCGTGCACCCAGTACACGGGCCCACCGTAAAAGTCGCCGTCTTCGACGCGGCCGCGCCAGTCGCCGAAGAAATAGTCGTGCAATGCCGGATCGGCCACGCAGGTGAGCACGACCACCGGCTCGATCGCCAGCAGCGCCAGATGCCGCCGCTTCAACCTTGTCATCGTTCCGGAAAACGTCAGCGCGAACACCAGCGTGGCAGGCGGCACCAGCACCACGCCGGGGAAGATCAGGCGCGCGCGCAGGAACATCTCCTCGGCTGCAGACAGGTCGGAAAAAGGAATGACAGAGCTGATCAGCCACCAGGCCGAACTGACGAGTATCAGCGTCAGCGCGGGCGCTCCCGAGGCCGCGCGGCGCTGCCAGGAAGTATGCGCCAGCAGCAGCATGGCAAACGCACTGCATGCCAGCAGAAATTTGTAGGCGACCATCTGGCTTCCGGAGTGAATAAGGGGTAACGGGAGTAACCGGTGTCGCGACAGCAGGTCCAATCGGCTCCGTTGCACCCGGCGCGGCCGGCGACCGGTGCGTGTCGCCACTGTAGCACGGCAACTCCCGCACGCAACACCAACCACCCTAAAGTGTTGCCCGGATGCACGTCGGAGGCGTGCAAGGGTGCGCCGGCATCGCGCGCTGTTTTCCCCAGCCCCGCGCTGCATGGCGTCGTCTGAAGTGTAAGTGAAGGCTGGTGCTCCGGGCCGGAATCGAACCGGCACGCCTTGCGGCGGCAGATTTTAAGTCTGCAGTGTCTACCAATTTCACCACCGGAGCACGGCAGCGCGACATTATGACACAAGCGGTGCGCGCCTGCGATATCAACATTGCGGAAAGATCACCACCTGCTCAACCGCGCCGCACGTCGCGCACGACTTCCGCCGCGTCATGCACCAGTTCACCGAGATCCTTGCCGCGCCGGCGCTCCAGCCATAACACCATCGCGCCCAGCGTCCACCACGCTGGCAAGCCTGCCAGCACCATCACCGGGCAAGCCACCGCCACCACGCCCAGCATGGCCGGGGCGCCGTACAACACGGCCAATACCCGGGCCGATTCGAACAACGTTGGCCACCAGCTGTGAAGTGCGACCAATAGCAAGGGGCCCAGCAAGGCGGCGGTGCAGATCGAACAGGCGAAGCGCACCAGTGCCTCGCGACGCGTACGTGGCCACATGAACAGGAACGTGAGCGCGGTGGCAGCTGCGCCAGCTGCCACAGGCACTGTGAGGATCTGGGCCAACGCGCCGGCGCTGAACGGGGTGATGTCGGGAACGGGCATGATGGCTCTCTCTTGAAGGCGGTGAAAAATCTCCGGGTAACAATTGAATAATAGCACCGCTATTATATAAATCAATAGCAAAGCTCGTTATTTATGTTAGTCCATGCTAAAATTCGCTTATGAAACCTACCGCGAAATCACTGGAACCCTGGCAGCTCGACGACGCTGCGCGCCTCAAGCGGCTGCTGGCCGGGCGCAAGCCGAAGATCTCCCAGGCGGAATTCGGCATGCAGTTCGATATCGGCTCGCAAGGGATGGTCTGGCAGTACCTGGCAGGCCGGCGTCCGCTCAACATCAAGGCCGCGACCGCGTTCGCACGGGGCCTGGCCGTTCCTGTCGATGCGTTCAGTCCCACCATTGCCGCGCAGATTGCCGAGGCCTCGCGTTCGGTCGCCGGCATGGAAATGCCGGAAGCGCAGACGGTCACCGACGACGACGACCTGGCGCCGCCGACGGTGCCGATCGAGCTGGTGTCGCTGCATCTGCAGGCAGGCATCGACGGCATCGAAACCGTGCCGCTGTACGAGGAAAATGGCCAGCACCATGTGCCGCGCCAGTGGCTCCAGGAAAACGCGCTGTCGCCGCGCGCCCTGCTGGCCATCAAGATCAAGGGCGAAAGCATGCAGCCCATGATGTACGAAGGCGATATCGCGGTCATCAACACGGTGGACAAGACGCGCAAGGCCGGCGGCGTGTTTGCCATGAACTACAACGGTCAGGCCGTCATCAAGCGGCTGGTCTATCAGCGCCGCGAGTGGTTTCTGGCGTCCGAAAATCCGGCCTTCCGTCCCGAGCCATGCAAAGGTGCGGACTGCTTCGTGATCGGCCGCATCGTACGCTTCGACGCGCGTAACTTCAAGGACCGGCTGTGAGCGATACGACCGAACTGACCGCCGCCATCCTCACCATCGGCCGGCTGACGCTGGCCGTGGTACTGGTGCCCGCCGACAGCACCTACCCGGAACCTGGCGCACGCCTGGTGGCCGAGGCGCAGCGCGTGTTCCCTACCCTGCCGATCATGCTGGTGTCGCCGCGCGAGGGCGGCTTTTCGCGCAGTTACGCGCAGTTCGATACGACCAACCTGGTCGGCGCCATCGACACCGACCGCATCGCATGGCGCCGCTACAGCGCCGTGGCGGATACCAGGCCGGCGCCTTTTTGAGATCCGCAGGTCCGGTCGCCTGCTAATGGTGATGGTGTCCGTCGCCGTCGCGCCGGATGTCGAGCGCATCGGCCGCCGGCCGCCCTGCCGCGCGCTCGGGCGCGCCCGGCGCCCGTGGCGCTGGAGGCGTCTCTCCGGTCCACTCGTAGGCAACCGTGCCTTGCGGATGACGGTACCAGCCGGGATCCCGATAGTCGTTGCGCGCCAGGCCTTCGCGGACCTTGACGGTAGTGAACATGCCGCCCATTTCCAGGTTGCCGAACGGGCCGTCGCCGCTCATCATCGGCAGCGTGTTTTCCGGCAGCGGCATCTTCATGCTGCCCATCGAACCGCCCTTGTCGCCCATGACCATGTAGCCGGGCACCAGCCGGTTGATCTTTTCGGCCACGCCCCGGTGATCGACGCCGATCATGTTCGGCACATCGTGTCCCATGGCGTTCATCGTGTGGTGCGACTTGTGACAGTGGAAGGCCCAGTCGCCGGGCGCATCGGCGACGAATTCGATGGCGCGCATCTGGCCTACGGCGATGTCGGTCGTCACCTCGGGCCAGCGTGCCGACGGTGCCACCCAGCCGCCATCGGTGCCGGTCACTTCGAACCGGTGGCCATGCAGGTGGATCGGGTGATTTGTCATGGTGAGGTTACCGACGCGCACCCGTACGCGGTCGTCCTTGCGCACGACCATCGGATCGATACCGGGAAACGCGCGGCTGTTGAAGGTCCATAAATTAAAGTCGAGCATGGTGTTGACCTTGGGCGTGTAGCTGCCCGGCGCGATGTCGTAGGCGCCGATCAGGAACACGAAGTCGCGGTCCACCGCGTGTTGACGGGGATTCTTCGGATGCGTGATCCAGAAGCCCATCATCCCCATCGCCATCTGCGCCATTTCGTCGGCGTGCGGGTGATACATGAACGTGCCGGCATGGCGCGCTACGAATTCATAGACGAAGGTCTTGCCGGGCTTGATGCCCGGCTGGGTCAGGCCGGTCACGCCATCCATGCCGTTCGGCAGCAGCTGGCCGTGCCAGTGCACGCTGGTGTGCTCGGGCAGCTTGTTGGTGACGAAGATGCGCACGCGGTCGCCCTCCACCACCTCGATGGTCGGGCCGGGACTCTGGCCGTTGTATCCCCACAGGTTGGCCGTCATGCCGGGCGCGATTTCGCGCACCACCGGCTCGGCCACCAGGTGGAACTCCTTGACGCCGTCCTTCATCCGCCACGGCAGCGTCCAGCCGTTGAGCGTGACCACCGGGTTATAGGGACGCCCATTGGGGGGCGCCAACGGCGGCGCGGTGGCGGCAGACGGTTGCACCGGCGCTTCGGGCAGCGACGCCGCACCGGCCTTGCTGACCATGCCGGCGCCGATCAAAGCGGCGCCGCTCAGGAACGATCTGCGGTTGGTCATGGTTGTTCTCCTTGCGTCGATGGATTTGTAGCGGGCGCGGGCAGGCCGGCTTGGCCGCCGAGGGCAGCGTCCAGATTGGCCTGGGCGGTCCAGAAGTCCTGCTGGGCCGCGATGTAGCCGCGCACGGCGCCGGCCTGCTCGCGGGCGTCGGCCAGCAGCTCGAACACGCTGAGCAGCATGCCGTTATAGCGCAGCAGCGTTTCATCGGCCAGTTTTTTACGTGTCGGCAGCACCTGGTCGCGGTAGTGGCGCGCCAGCTCGTAGGCGGCAAGATAGTCGGCATGGCTTTCGCGCGCTTCGCTGCGGGCATGCACTACCGCCTGCGCCAGCCGATTGACCGCCTGCATATACGTTGCTTCTGCGCGTGCCACGCGGGCGCCGCCCCAGTCGAACAGCGGAATCTCGAGCGACAACTCATAGCCGCGGGTATTGGTGGCGCCTGCGCTGTTGGCCACCAGGCCGAGGTCCACCACATTGATGAAGCGCGTGGTATTGGTCAGCCCCAGCGAACTGGCGGTATGGGCCACGTCGAGCCTGGCGGCTTCGATATCGAGCCGCTGGTCGATTGCCAGCTGTTCGACCTGCGCCAGCCGGGCCGGCGCCGCCGGCAGATCCGGCAGTTGCGCCGGCAGCCGGTACGCCGCTTGCGCGCCTGCGAGTCCCATCAGGCGGGCCAGTTTTTCGCGCGCGTTGACGGTGGCCTTGCGCGCCGCAGTGACGTCGGCAACGGTCTGCGCGTGATAAGCCTGTTCGCGCGCGACGTCCATTGCGCTCCAGTTGCCAGCGTCGCGCATGCGCTGCGCCAGTTCGGCACTGGCCTCGGCCGATGCCTGCACCTGCTGCGCATAGTCGGCGCTCTGGCCGGCGGCGACCGCCGCCACCCAGGCGCGGCGCGTCTCGGCGGCCAACCGCACCGCTTCGTTGGCGACCAGCAGCCGGCTTTGCTCGTAGCGGCCTGCCTCGATGCGGCCGGCCAGCGGCGTCGTGATCAGGCCGAGCAGGTTGAACGTCAGCGTGCGTTCGATCTCGATCGCACCGCCACCGTGGCTGCGCTTGAAATCCAGCACCGGGTTCTGCAGGCGGCTGGCCTGCACCAGGTCAGCTTCGGCAATGCCAAGCGACCAGTAGGTCGCCTGCAGGTCGCGGTTGTTGAGCAGCGCGACCTGCACCGCGTCGTCGGCGCTCAGGGGCTGTGCCAGTTTGGCGGCGACGACGGTGGCCAGCGCGCGCGCATCGTCCTCGTTGCGCGGCAGGCGGCCGGCCACGCTGGCCGGTGCGCCGGTGCGCTGTGTGCTGAGCGCAGCAGCGGCGTGGAAGCCGCCATCGCCGGACAGCGATGTGCAGCCCGACAGCAGCAGCACTGCGGCCATCACGACCGGCACGGCAGCTGGCACAGCGACGCCAGGTTTATGCAGACAGATCATGTCTTACACCTCGGTAGTAATTTTATAGACGGTATTGGTAGTCTGCGCATGCGCGTCCCTGATGGGACGGCAATGGCAAGGCCAGGGATACGGTCCGTGGACGGACCTGTGGCGTGGAATGGCTTATGCCTGCGGAGGGCGTTCGGGATGGGCCAGGTGGACGGCCGGGAGATAAGCGGAATATGACGCGATCACGTTCGACACGGCAGGCAGTGCAGGCACGGCCAGTACCGGCGCGGGCAGCGGCGCGCCGGCGATGCAACAGCCGGCGCCGCCGCACTTGGCGCCGTGGGCGTGACTGTCGCTGGGGTGACTGTCGTCAGCTTGCCTTGGGCCGGCATGACTGTCTTCGGCGTGACTGTCTTCGGCGTGACGGTCGTTGACGTAACTGCCTTTGGCGTGACTCCCGTTGGCGTAACTGTTGTTGGCGTAACGATGGCTGGTATTGTCGTGGTTGGCGTACGCGCCCGGGGCCGCACCGTGATCAACGGGGCGGGAAGCCGGTGCCGCCCGTTCGTGCGCCAAGGCCGCCGCGGCCAGCATGGCTGCATGGTCGTGCGGGCCGGCGGGCATGATCATGTGCCCGGCATGCGATGGCGCGGACGGCAGGCAGGCCATCATCGCGGCCGCAGCGTAACCCTGGTAAGGGAATGCCAGCAGCAGACAATACACGACGAGGGAACGAAGGAAGACGGTCATACTGTCATGGTAACACAGCGCCCCGGCATGGAGACCGCGCAGGCCGCCCGGCTGCCGGGGCCGCGCCACAACCCTATGCCAGGCGCACCAGCGGGTTGGCGATGATGTTGTCGATCTGGCGTATGGCCTCTTCGCAGGCGGCGGTGACCGCGTCGTCCTCGCTGTCGCGCACGAACTGCATGGTGGCGCCTTCGAAGACTTCGATACCGTCGGCGTTGGCGCGCTCGATGTCGCAGCTGGCCGTAAACTTGTTGTCGCTGGTCGGCAGGACGGTGGGAACGATCTCCCAGCCCTTGTAGTGAATCTTGTCCATGTATGGCTCCTTTTGATGGCTAAGCAGCCTATCACGAAGGCCGCGCCATGCTGCGCACGGATCGCGCCGACAACAACGTTCCGCTATCGAAAACATGCGGGCGGCGTTCCAACGCAGTTTCCGATATAAATTTTATTATAATGAGCGCCATGAATCCACAGATCCAAGCGTTCTTCGACGCCGCTACCGGCACCGTCACCTATGTCGTCCACGATGGCCGCGACTGCGCCATCATCGACCCGGTGCTCGATTACGATCCCAGGTCGGGCCGCACGGCCACCACGTCGGCCGACGCCGTGGTCGCGTTCGTCCGCGATCACGGGCTGACACCGGTCTGGCTGCTGGAAACCCATGCCCATGCCGACCACCTGTCCGCCGCGCCGTATCTGAAGCAGGTGCTCGGCGGCCGCATTGCCATCGGCAGCCATATCGCCGACGTGCAGCAGGCATTCGCGCGCGTGTTCCCGCAAGCGCCAGGGGTGCGGCGCGAGTTCGATCACCTGATCGCGCCGGACGAGGTGCTGACCATCGGCACCTTGCAGCTGCAGGCGCTGCATGTCCCCGGCCACACGCCGGCCGACCTGGCCTACCGGATCGGCGACGCCGTATTCGTCGGCGACACCCTGTTCATGCCGGATGTGGGCTCGGCCCGCTGCGATTTTCCCGGCGGCTGCGCGGCCACGCTGTACCGCTCTGTGCGGCGGCTGCTGGCGCTGCCGCCGGCGACGCGGCTGTTCATGTGCCACGACTACCCGCCGGCCGGCCGCCCGGCGCGGTGGGAAACCACGGTGGCCGAACAGCGTGCACACAACATCCACATGCACGACGGTGTCACGGAACAGCAGTTCGTCGAGATGCGCACGCGGCGCGATGCCACGCTGCCGATGCCGGTACTGATCCTGCCGGCCATCCAGGTCAACATCAGCGCCGGGCAGTTGCCCGAGGCCGAAGCGAACGGCGTGCGCTATCTGAAAATCCCGCTCGACGCATTTTGAGGCGCGCCGTTACGCTGCTCGTTACTGCGGCTCCACGGTGCGGCCGATATCCTGGTCCATGTTGGCGAGGTACCAGGCCAGCGACGTCATGACGGCGACCTGGCGTTTGAGGTCGGTCGGATCGACCTTGTCGAGCGTGTCGGCGGCCGTGTGGTGGTAATTGAAGTAGGTGGTGAAGTCCACCAGCGGCTGGAACGACGGCACGCCCGCGCGTTCGAGCGGCATGATGTCGGAGCCGGCAGCGGCGTCGCGGCGGTCGAACACGCCGGCGCCGATCTGGTCCAGCGATTTTTGCAGCGGAGCGAAATACTTCACCATCGACGGCCGCACGCTGCCGATGAAACCGAGCGGCCGGCCAGCGCCATTGTCGGACTCGATGGCGGCGAAGTGCTGCGCCAGCTTTTGCTGGTTGATGTCGAAGTATCCCTTGCCGCCGCGTGTGCCGTTTTCCTCGTTCATCCAGGCGATCACGCGGATGGTGCGGCGCGGCTTGAGACCGAGTTTTTGCAGCGTGTCGATCACCGCCATCGCCGCAGTCACGCCGGCGCCGTCGTCATGGGCGCCAGTGGCCAGATCCCAGGAATCGAGGTGGCCCGAGACGACGACCACTTCTTCCGGCTTCTCGGTGCCGGGCAAGTCGGCAATCACGTTGTAGCTGTCGGCATCGGGCAGGTTCTTCGGCGTCAGCGTCAGGTGCATGCGCACCGCGCCGCGCTTGAGCAGGCGTGCTATCAGCATCGCGTCTTCCGCCGTCACGGCCGCCGCCGGAATGCGCTTGTCGTCCGCCATGATGGTGGCGCCCGTGTGCGTGAGGCGGAAATCGGCGCCGCCCACCGAGCGCACCAGCGCAGCGACCGCGCCCAGTTCCTGCGCCAGCCGCGGACCGTTGGTGCGGAAATTGGAGCCGCGTCCATAAGCCTTGCCGGCCTGGCCCGCCTTGGCCATGGCATCGTCGAAGGCGACGTCGAACAGCACGATGCTGCCCTTGACTTCCGCCTTGCGCGCTGCCAGTTCGTCGAAGTCGCGCACCACGATCACCGGCGCCGTCAGGCCCGCCGCCGGTGTGGCACCCGAGCCGCCCAGGGCCGACAGCACCACTTTCTGCGTGATGCCCGACGGCCGTCCGGCGTAGTCGACCAGCTGCGCCTTTTCCTCGCCGCGCACCCAGTGCGGCACCTTTACCGGTTGCAGCGTGACCGTGGCGCCGATCTTGCGCATGGCGGCGGCCACCTGCTCCACGGCAGCGGCAGCGCCTTCGGAACCGGACAGGCGCGGCCCGATCAGATCGGTCATGTCGGCCAGCCGCTCGTAGGCCCAGTCTTCCTTCATCGCACCGTCGCGGATGTGCGCCAGCGTGGCGGGATCGTTGGCGGGCGCCGCCAGCGCGGAGACGGAGGTGGTGAGGCCCGCCGTGGCGATCAGCAGGCTGCTGGCGAGGATGGTCAATGTGGACGGGAAGACGGATTTCATGCGGGCCCTGTAAGAGTGAAAGGATGGCAGGTCAGCGTGCAACCATAACCGATCGTGTCGCCCTTGTCATCCATATTGAATTGTCATGATGCTTGCATTACCATGGCCTTCCACCGCCAGAGGACAGTCTTATGCTCAAGGGTCAGATCTGCATCGTGCGCCACGTGACCGGCACCGACCTCAATATCTTCATCGCGCTGGTCAACGACCTGCCATCGCGCGGCGATTATTTTTCCAGCCATTTCAAGTCGCCCGAGACGCTGCGCAAGGAGTTCCTGCAGCACAGCTTTGTCACCGACGACAGCGAACTGTTCGTGATCGAAGACAGCCTGCATCACATCGTCGGCGTGATCACCCACTTCAAGAGCCGCACGCCAACCACGCGCGAAATCGGCTACCGCCTGTTCGATCCCAAGCTGGCCGGGCGCGGTTACGTCAGCGAGGCATGCCAGCTGCTGATCGACTACCTGTTCCGGGTGCACCAGTATCAACGGCTCGAGCTGCTCACGGCGCCCGAAAACATCGGCTCGGTGCGGGTGGCGCAAAAGTGCGGCTTTACCGCCGAGGGCATACTGCGGCAGAGCTTTTTCCTCAACGGCCGCTTCCAGGACGTGGGCATTTTCAGTCTGCTGCGCCCCGAATGGGAAGCGCGGCGCCAGCAATCCTGACCGTCAGCGCCGCTGACAGCGCGCTTGTAAGTCAATTGTTACAAGCGGTCTTGAATGTAAGCAGGTGTTTAACTGATTGCGTCTTTTTTCCGACGCTTTATAGTGACATCACCGGCAGACGTATCATTCCGATCCGCGCCGCAGCAAGGGGATTACCATGTTGAGCAAAAAATTGATGGGCACCGCGTTACTGGCCGCAGCCGCAGTATCGTCGGCGGCTTACGCAGGCGACCGTGAGTTCAACACGGTGGCCGGCGCTGTGGTCGGCGCTGCCATTGGCAACAGCGCCGGTGGCCGCGACGGCGCCATCGTCGGCGGCCTGGTGGGCGCGGCGGTCGGCAACGGCCTCAGTAGCCGCGACCATTACCGCCGCGACGACCGCTATGTCGAAACCCGCGTGTACTCGCAGCCGGCGCCTGTGTACTACGAAGCGCCAACCACCTATTACGCACCGGCGCCCCGTTACTACGTACCGCCCCCACCGCCACCACGCGTGGTCTACGTGGAACCGCCGCGCCCCGTGTACCGCGAGTACCGCGAAGTGCGCCGCGATTACTACTACGACCGTGGCTACCGCGATTATCGCCACGACCGCCACGACCGCTACGACAGGTACGACCGCTACGACGGCTACCGCCGCTAAGTCTACCGCGTCGTTCGGCAGCCGTCCGCGACTGCCCGCCCGCTCCCGCCTCCCGCTCCCTCGGTGATCGCCGGGAGCGGGCTTTTGCGCTAAGCTGTGGTCTTTCGCCTCCAGCGCCCCGGCGCCGTTCCCGATGACGCGCATTACCGACCTGCTCGATTTCGGCCCGGGCCTTGCGATTGCCGCCCGCAGCCTCGCCAGCATCGCTCCCTCGTACGCGCCGGAAAACCAGGACAACCTGCTGCTGATCGACGCCACCGGCCGCGCCGTCTGCTTGCGCGACCAGGCGCCGGTCAGCGTGCAGGTGGCCGGCTGGCCGGCCGGTCATGTGCGGGTGGCGGTGATGGACGGCATGGGCGGACACGGTCACGGACGCCAGGCTGCCGAAGCCGTGGCGCAGGGCCTGCTGCGCGTGCCTGCCTGCAGCACCCAGGCGCAGCTCGACCGGCAGCTCGACGCCCTGCACCAGAGCTTGCAGCAGCAGTTCCGTCAGGCCGGCGACAGCCTGCGCCGGCCGGGCACCACGCTCACGCTGCTGGAAATCGCACCGGGCCGGGCGCCGCTGCTGTTCCATGTTGGCGACTCGCGCCTCTACGAAATCTCGGTGCTGGCTGCGCGTCCGCTGACGGTGGACCATGTCCCGGCTACCTGCCGTGCCTTGCACGGCCTGCTCGACGAACAGCGCTGGTGGCAGCAGGTGCATGGCGAACACCGGCCGCAGATCTCGCAAGCCTACGTTCTCGGCAACGCCTTGCGCGACCCGCAGGTGCTCGACGATGCGCTGCTGCCGCTCGACGCGCAGCGCCTGCCGCCGTTTCTGCGCGCGCTGAGCGACCGCCGCGCGCTGAGCGTGCGCGACGACGCCTTATACCTGCTGGCGACGGACGGCTTGTGGTCGTGCGGCCGGCCGCTGGAATGGACCGCGCGCTGGCCGGCGCTGCTGGTGCGCCCCGGCCATGCGCCCGATGCCGCGCTCGACGCCCTGTTCGACGACTACGGCGCGCACCCGCCGGCGGCGCTGCAGCTCGACAACGTCACTGCGATCGCGCTGCGGTTCCAGACGCCGGCTGCGTGACAACCTTGATGAAATGGCACGGCGCGCAGCATCAATCCGCCCCCATTCCTGACCACCGCAACGGCTGCCGGCCAGCCATCTGTTGCAGTCCGTCCGCAACAGCCTGCGGCAGGTGGAAATATCGGGGCTGGCTGCAGCTTTGATTGGCAATGTGCGGCGAAACCGCGTAAACTGACGGGTATCCCATCGGTTGGCCAGTCATGAAAAAATGCAGTAATGCCCAGCATCCGCATTGCACTCATTGGGTCATGCCGGGAAATCAAGCTTGCGAAGGCGGCCACGCCCAGGCAGATTCCTCGAGCTACGCCCTGCTGAGCGCTCTGCGCACCACGTGCACCACGCGCTCCGGTTCGCCGGCAGCGGCGGAGGCGGACGCGCATGCTGTTCCAACTACTGCACTTGCCGCCGCCGATGGCTACGCGCGGCCGCTGCAACGCGCCCGCGCCGAGCGCCCGCAGCTGCATATCAGCGGCTTCGACCCGCGGGCGGCCGGCGGCCGGCAAACCCTGAAAATCGAGCTGCGCGGCATGCCCGAAACCTGCGCTCCTCAACTGGCGCTGGCGCTGCAGTCGGAACTGATCCCGCACGGCGCGGCGCGCCAGCAGTTCGTGCGCGCCGTCGGCGGCGACTGGCGCCCCGTGTTCGTCGAGTTCTCGTCGCGCGACAAGGAGCACGGCCAATACCAGATCAGCATCGAGCTACTGAGCCAGCCCGCCGGTCACGGCAGCAGTGCACCGGCCCGCAAGTGGGTGTGCACCTTCGTGATCCTGGTGCCACGCCTCGATGCCACGCTCACCGAGATCCACCGCATCTTCCTCAGCACCCACAAGAACGTGCGGGTGATGGCGGACGATGCGTCCATCGCACGCGTGAGCGCCAGCGGCGGCGACAGCCTCGATATCGACGTCACCGCCCGCAATGCCGGCATCGCCCACCTCGACCTGAGCGCCGCGGCGGGCAAGGTGGACCTGGGCTTTTCCACCATCGCCTGGGATGAAGACCTGATCGAAATCGACATGCCGATGGCCGGCGACGTGCATCCCCACGCCAGCACCGCCGCTTCGCTGGTCAATGCCGCTCCCGAAGCAGGCGCCCAGCGCCAGATCCGCCTGTTCGCGCTCGATGAATGCGTGTTCGGCCGCTTCGAACTGGTCGATCCGGAAGCCCATGCGCTGCTGACCCATTATTCGGCCGACGGCCAGGACACCAACGGCCTGACGCGCCGCCTGTCCGGCCGCCACGCGGTCATCCGCCGCGCCGGCGCCGGATTCGAGATCGAGGATGTATCACGCTACGGCATCCTGCTCGACGGCGTCTGGCCCGGCAAGCACAAGCCGGTCGCGCTGCGGCTCGGCATGCGCATTGAGCTCACTGCCAGCATCAAGGGCGTGGCGCTCCTGCAGGTCACGGCCATCATGCCGCACGGCGTCATCCTGCACCGCATCGACCATGGCGCCAGCGCCGAGTGCTATGTCGTGCTGGCGCCCGACACGCGCCCTGGTTTCCCGCTCAAGGGGTTTGCCGCCGCGCCGCATGCGGCAGCGCTGCCATTGCTGTTCCACGCCGCCGGCGGTTTCTGGCACCTTGACCAGCTGACCGGCCAGGAAACCGCGCTGACGCCCACGGTGTCGCTGGAAAAACTGAGCCGCATGCCGCGCCACAGCCGTTTCGCCAGCGACGCGTATCCCGAGCACTGGATCATCCGCACCAGCGGCAGCGAGGACGACCTTCACCTGGATGCGGGCCACGCCCACGGCCAGGCGCACCACGGCGCCCAGGGCGGGCACTACGCCCACCCGGCCTGAAACGGCTCGCAGGTCGCCTGGCAAGCGCTCAAAGATAGCTGGGCACCGGCTTTTTGGCCGGCAGCGGAATGAACTCGGTTTCGCCCGGCACCTTGGGGAAGCGCTGCGCTTCCCAGTCCTCGCCCGCCTGCACGATGCGCTCCTTGCTCGACGAAACGAAATTCCACGAGATGTAACGGTGGCCGTCCAGCGGTTCGCCGCCGATCACCACGAAATGGGCGTCACTGTCGTCGGCCGCCCTCACCCGTTGTACGTCGGCCGTGGCCAGCAGCGCCATCGTGTGCAGCGCCAGCGGTGCGCCGTCGATGCCGACCGTACCCGTCACCGGATAGATCGCCGCTTCTTCCGGCAGGCCGGTCAGGGCCAGCTCCTGGCCGGCCCTGAGCACGATGTCGAGGTACAGCGTCCGGCTGTAGGTCTTGACCGGCGACGTCTGGCCGAAAGCGCTACCCACCAGTACCCGGATCACCGCGCCATCGACAGTCAGCTGCGGGATGTCGGCAGCCGGCGTGTGGCAGAAGCCCGGTTCATCCTCTTCGTGCGCGCGCGGCAGCGCCGCCCACAACTGCAGCCCGTGCGTACGGTGCGGCACCTCGATCAGGTCGGCCGGCGTGCGCTCCGAATGGACGATGCCGCGCCCCGCGGTCATCCAGTTGACGGCGCCCGGTTCGATCCGCTGCACGGTGCCGAGGCTGTCGCGGTGATCCATCGCGCCCTCGAACAGATAGGTCACGGTGGACAGACCGATATGCGGGTGCGGGCGCACGTCGTGGTCGGCGTGGGCCGGCGCGTCGACCGGACCGAAGTGGTCGAAGAAGATGAACGGCCCGACCGCCTGCTTGATTGCGGACGGCAGGTAGCGGCGCACCAGAAAGCCGCCTCCGAGATCCTTTTCGTGGCCCTTGAGCAGATTGGCGATGGTCATGCTTGGTCTCCTTGGGTGAGATGCTAGATAACTTTGCGGACGAATTCCGTTTTCAGGCTCATGGCGCCGAAGCCGTCGATCTTGCAGTCGATATCGTGGTCGCTGTCCACCAGGCGGATGTTCTTGACCTTGGTGCCCACCTTGACGGTGCCGCCGCCGCCCTTGAGCTTGAGGTCCTTGATGACGGTGACGGTGTCGCCGTCGGCCAGCACGTTGCCCACCGCATCGCGGTACACGCGCGGCCCGTCTTCAGCGGCTGCGGCAGCGCCGGCGCCGGCGCCGGCCGTCGCGCTCCACTCGTGCGCGCATTCCGGGCAGACCAGCTGCCCGCCGTCTTCGTACGTGTATTCGGAATTGCATTGTGGGCATGGTGGCAAGGCGCTCATGGGTGTGATCCTGATGTTGGTAAAGAGAGCCGGCAGTATACACGCCCTGCACCCCACTTTACCCCACGCCATCCCGCCCTGCCTCCCCCATGTGCTAGACCAGCTTGCGGGCCACGCGAAAACCGACGATGTCGTTGGCCAGCAGGGCCGAATAGCCGTTGCGCACTGCCGAGCGCAGGTAGCGCGGGTTGTACAGCCAGGAGCCGCCACGCAGGATGCGGCGCGCCTGGTCGCCGCCGGTCTCCCACGCGCTGCCGTCGGCCGGCGCCCCGTCATAGGTGTCGTGCACCACGTCCTGGGTCCATTCCCAGACATTGCCATGCATGTCGAACAGCCCCCATGGATTGGGCGCAAACGCATCGACACGGGTGGTGCCCTGGCGGAATTCACCGCGCGGACCGCCGTTATAGACGTAGTTGGCGTCGTAATTGGCCTGGTCGGCACCGATGGTGTCGCCGAAGCTGAACGCGGTCCTGGTGCCGGCGCGGCACGCATATTCCCACTCCGCCTCGCTGGGCAGGCGGTAAGTCTGACCGGTTTGCTCCGACAGCCAGCGCAGGTAGCGCTGCGCGTCGTACCAGCTCACCCCCACCACCGGATGCTCGTCGTTCTGGGCGAAGCCCGGCGCGCGCCAGTCGACGTCCGATTGCGATTCCCATCCGGTGGCGCGCACGAACTGGCGCCACTGGCCGACCGTGACCGGGTAACGGCCCAGCGCAAACGACTGGCCGATGCCGACCCAGTGTTGCGGCCCTTCGCGCTGCAGCCACTTGTGCTGGGCGCCTGCCTTGACTGCCGCTGCCTGCTCCACCTCGTGCGATCCCATCTGGAAGCGGCCGGTGGGAATCAGCACCAGGTCGGGACCGGTGCCGGCGCCATCGACAAAGCGGTCGCGCAGCACGCCGCTGGCGTCGGCGACCGGACTGGCCGGACCGGGCATGAGCGCCGCCAGTTCGGCCGCATGGCGCTCGGCCTGCTGCTTGCGGTGACGATCCTGCTCGGCGCGGTAGGCCGCTTCCGCCTTCAGCTGGGCCGCCTTGCGCTGCTGTTCTTCGCGCGCTTCGCGCGCCTGCCTGGCGTCGGCGTCGCGCCGCGCGGCCAGCTGTTCGCGCAGCACCTGCTTGCGGGCCTGGGCGGCCGCCTCGGCCTCGGCACGCTGTTTGGCTTCCAGCGCGCGGCGTTGCTGCTCGAGCCGCAGCTTTTCGATGGCGGCCGCCTTGGCCAGCGCGTCGCGCCGCGCTGCCAGCTCGGCGGCCTTGGCGGCCCGTTCGCGTTCGGCCTCGCGCGCCAGCTCGGCAGCCTGGGCGTCGGCCTGCGCCTTGGCCTGTGCGGCGGCCACGGCGGCAGCCTGTGCGCGTTCGCGTTGCTGGCGTTGCTGCTCCTCCTGCTGCGCTAGTTGCTCCTGCTGCTGTTCCTCCCGTTCCCGCGCGCGCTGCGCCGCTTGCGCCAGCTCCGCCTCGGACGGCCCGGCCGCGTCGCGCAGCTCGGCCAGCAGCACCGCGACGGTGGCCTGGCGCCGCTCGGCCACCACGGCAACCCCCTGCTGCAGCACCTGCCACTGGCGCGGGGTCAGGCCGGGCGGCGCCGAGGGCTGAAAGTCGGCCGGGCGCAGGTCGTCGAACGGTACCCGCCCCTCGAGCAGCTGGTAGATCATCACCGCGACCGCGTACACATCGAGCCGTGGCGATGGCTGCCGCTGGTGCACCCCGGCTTCGGGCGCCCGGTAGCCCGCCGTGCCCGCATTCGGGGTCTGCAGCCCCAGGCTGCTGCCGGCATTACGGGCGCGCGAGGCGATGCCGAAATCGAGCAGCTTGACTTCGCCTTTGCGGGTGAGAAAGACATTGCCCGGCTTGAGGTCGCGGTGCACGAGCTTGTGCTTGTCCCAGGCATAGGCCAGTGCCTCGGCCACCGGCGACAGCAGGCGGAAGATGGCGTCGAGCGCCAGCGAACCCTCGCGCGCCAGGTAGGCGTCCAGGTCCTCGCCTTCCAGGTATTCCATGATGATGAAATAGCTCGAGGTGGCGGGATCCTGCGCCCATTCGTACACGCGCACGATGTTTTCGTGCGCCAGCCGGCGCGCCTGCGTCGCTTCCTCGATCAGCAGCTTGGCGTGGGTGGCGCTCTGGGTCAGCTGCGGCGGCAAGATCTTGAGCGCCACGGTTTCGCTATGGCCGAGCTCCGCGTGGGTGGCCAGGTCGGTGGCCTGCCACACCTGGCCCATGCCGCCCATGCCGATCAACCGTTCGAGCCGGTAGCGGCGATGCAGGGGGCCGATCTCCTGGCCCGTCATCAGGCCCAGCTCCGTCCCCTGGCGCGGCGCATGCAACGCAGCGGCCGGCGCAGCGGCGCTGCCCGGCGGCGCATATTCCGCATCGAGGATGGCGTTCTTGCGACGATCGAACTCCTGCAGGCTCAATAGGCCGTCTTCGTGCAAAGCGCGCAGTTCGCGTAGTTTGTCTCTTGCTGATTGCATCATCGCAGTGTAACCAACCCTAGGCCAAGCCAGCGCCGCATTGCGGGCAGAACTTGTCCTCGGGGTGGCCGGCGCGCTGCGGATGGCCGTTCGGGCAGCGGCGCGCCGGCGGCATGCCGGCCTGGTCCCAGGCGCCGTGGGTATGGCCGGTGACGGCGCCGGTCCGGTTCATGCCCGCCTGGATCTGGGTGGTCAGGGCGTTGGCATTGGCGACATTCTGTACATCGAGCAGGTCGAGCTGATGGCGGCGGTCCTTGTCGAGCTCCGTGTCGCGGTGGCGGCGTTCCTCGGCCACGCGCTCGTGGGCAAGGCGCGCCGCGTCGGCCGGCGTGACGCCCTGCTCGGCCGCCACGACCGACGCCAGCGACTGGATCTGTTCCGCCGTCATGCCGCCCTGGATCTGCATGCGCATGATCTGCGCCACCGCCTGCGCATTCGATTCGTTGGCGGTGGCCGCCATGCCGATATCGCTCAGGCGTCCGATCGCTTCGATGCGGCTGATCTCGTGGCCCTGCTGCGCCAGCAGCACGTCGTAATCGCCCTTCCAGCGTGCGTATTTTTCCTCGCGCTCGATGTCGAGCTTTTTCAGCTCCTGCTGCCACTCGGCTTCGCGCTCGCGCTGGCGCAGGATCTGGCGCTGCTCCTCGATGGCCAGCTGGTCGAGCGCGGCCTGCTTGCCCAGTGCCTGGTTCTGGCGCGCGTGGACACCGTCCGCCTCGATGGTGCGCAGCAGCTTCTCGTACTGGGCGATGGCGTCGGCCTCTTCGCCGCTGCGGCGCAGGTGCGCGATCTTCTGGCTGATCTCGGCCACCTCGACGGCGTTGGCGGCATCGCGGACCGCATCGCCGCGCAGCAGTTCGCGCTGGCGCGCCAGCGCCAGCTGGTCTTCCCATTCCTGCACCCGTTCCGCCTCGCGCTGGCGCGCCGCTGCAGCCACGGTCATGCCGTGGATGCGGGCATCATGGGCTTCCTGTTCCAGCTGCAGTTCGCGTGCCTTCTCGTCCTTTTCGCGCTGGCGCAGTGCAGCGAGTTCGTTCCTGCGATGGGCTTCGTCCTCGATCTGCAGGGCCTGGGCGATCTGGTTGTCGATGGCCTGCTGGCGCAGCTGGTGGCCCAGGCGCTGCTGCGCCAGCTGGCGCTGTTCGGCAGCGGTTTGCTGCAGCACCTCGAGCTCGGTACGCATCTTGAGCTGCGCCAGGTGACGCACATGCTCCCAGTCGGCCTGTTCGCCGGCGCGCACCATCTTCTTTTGCGCCAGTTCGTGTTCGAGGTCGGCCAGCACGGTGCCGGCGCCCTTGTCGATGGCCACCTTGCGGGTGTTCGCTTCCATGACCTGGCTGTAGAGTTCCACCTCGCGCGCGCGCAATGCCTGTACCCGCTCGCTTTCCCTGAGCGTGAGTTCGGCCTTGCCGACACTGGCGTCCTGGCGCAGTTCGGCGCGCCGGAAGTCCGAGCGCAGCTTGTGCTCTTCGCGCCGGATCGCCTGCCATTCTTCGGCGTCGTAGATCTGGTCCAGCTGCCTGACGTGGTCCAGTTGCGCCTGGCGCTCGTCCGCCACCAGCCACAGGGTGCCGACGCGGTCGCGGTTATGGTCGAACTTGTCGTGGCGCAGCGCGGCAGTCTCTGTCCGCTCCACCGTGAGGCCGTAGGCGGCCAGGCGCTGTTTGAGTGCGCTGTGCAGGCGCTCGTCGAGTTGCGCACGCAGGTCGGGGTTGCCGGCCATGTCGCGGATCGACCGGCTGCCGACGAATTCCGACGCCAGCTGGCGCACCGACGGCGCCAGCAGCTCCTGCAGCTGCGCCGTGCCGACCGCGCCCGGCGCTGTCATGAAGTGGCGCGAAAAGGCTGCGACATTGTCGATCCTGATGGCGAGCGTGAACCGTGCCGACATTTTCAGGTGTTCGGCCGTGTGCAGGTCGTCGTACGCCAACTCCACCGGCAGCGCAGTGCTGCGGGTGATCAGGATCTCGGCGGGCTGCTGGCGCTGCAGGTGGTTCAGGCGCGTGAAAAAACCGTCGCTGCCATCGCTATCGTACTCGCCCGGCGGAACCTCGGTGACCTGGTCGGCTTGCAGTACATAGGCGCGGGTGGCGGCTGGCACGCGCAGCGTCTTGCCGAAGATGGCCGTCAAGGCGTTCACGCCGAAATACACGGCCAGCTCGTCGTCGCCGGGCGCCCAGCGGTTCTCGCGCAGGACGGCGTCGCTGCGCGGTGCGCCCAGCGTCAGGCCGCAATGCCGGCAGTAGCCCGACCGGTCGTCGCTCTTGTGCGCGCAGCGCGGGCATTTGACGCCGCCAAACCCAAACATTTGAAACATGTCAGACTCCTTGATCTATCATCGCGCGGTGCCCGCCGCGTGCTGCCCGCCGGCCATCCGGACGATTCTAGCAGGGCGACGCGATTGGTCCGGTGCACCGGGGCCAGGCTGCGCGCGCCCGATCATGATGCCACAGCCGTGGCAGGCCATTGCCGCGCTTACAAGGCGAATTACCCGTCTGTTTCGGCGACTGCACCGACCGCATCGGCAGCTGCTGCCGCACTACCTGTCGCTTACAATTCGCCGCCGACTTTGTGTCATATGTAAAAAGTTGCATCAGTTAATCAAGCGCGGCACCGTGCTTGTTATATTGGCGCATGCACACAATGCATCGTTCAACAGGAGAACTGCCATGACCATCCGCCCGCACACCGTTTTTGCCGCCGCCCTGCTGGCCGTGAGCGCTGCCGCCTTCACGCCCACGACCGCTTCCGCCCAGGTGGGCGTGAGCGTGGTCATCGGCCAGGCGCCGCCGCCGTTGCGCTACGAAGCCGTGCCGCCGCCACGCCACGGCTATATCTGGTCGCCCGGCTACTGGGACTGGCGCAGCAACCGCCACGTCTGGGTCGGCGGTAACTGGGTGGCGGTACGCCCCGGCTATGTGTACTCGCAGCCGCACTGGGAGCAGCGCCAGGGCCGCTGGTACCGCGAACAAGCCCGCTGGAATCGCGGCCCCTACGGCGACCGCGACCACGACGGCATCCCCAACCGCTACGACCGCCACGACAACCGCGGTCATCACCACGATAACCGCCGCCACGGCTGGGGCGACCGCGATCATGATGGCGTGCCGAACCGCTACGATCGCGACCGCGATGGCGACGGCATCGCCAACCGCTACGACCACCGTCCGGACAACCCGCGCCGCGATTGATGACGAATATCGATCCACCGTTTGAGATGCTGGCCACGGCCGCCTACCATGGCGAGCGCGTGGCCGCGCGTCGTCTGGCCGCGCGCAGCCACATCACCATGTCGCAGGCGCTGGCGCAGGTGCTGACGACGGCAGCAAGCCGCGACGGCCTGGCCGACCTGTCCGAGCTGCTGGCAGTGCGCGCCCAGGCGCGCCAGCGCGAAGAAGAACGGCGCACCAGCCGCCGCGCGCAGCAGGCGCACGAGCTGGCGCTGCGCCAGGCGCAAAAGACGCCGCCGCCGGACCGCTGGCGCGGCTGGTTCGACGGTTCGGCCCATCCGAATCCGGGCCGGATCGGCATCGGCGCCCTGCTGTGCGGCCCCCATGGCGAACGGGTCGAGATCAGCCGCCGGGCCGGCCACGGTAACAGCAGCGTCGCCGAATACCTGGCCCTGACCGCGCTGCTTGCCGCAGCCGTGGACGCAGGCGCGCACAACCTGCTGCTGTACGGCGACAGCCAGGTGGTGATCAACGATGTACATGCGGGGATGACGGAAAATCAGGCGCCGGCCGGCGCCAGGACGGCCAGCACAGCCAGGGGGCTGGAAGACTACCGCGCCCGCGTGCTGGCGCTGATGCAGCAAACGGCCACCAGCCACCTGCAATGGATCCCGCGCCACCGCAACAGCGAAGCAGACCGCTTGTCGCAGCAAGCGATAGACCATATGGCGGAGGAACCTTAGCGCACAATGGCTTATTGCCGCAGGCACGACGATAGCGGACCGCGCAATAAGTTTATCTCCGGCCGCAGGCACGGCGAGAAACCGTAGCGAGCGGTTCGATATCGTCGCGAGTAGCGCAAGCGTACTTCAGTACGCTGAGCAACGCAGCGGCGATAGCGGACCGCGTAATAAGTTTATCTCCGGCCGCAGGCACGGCGAGAAACCGTAGCGAGCGATCCGATATCGTCGCGAGTAGCGCAAGCGTACTTCAGTACGCTGAGCAACGCAGCGGCGATAGCGGACCGCGCAGTAGGTTTATCGCCGTGCCTACGCTGCCAGGGCGGTTTTTTCGATGAGCCCCATGTCTTCGCTCGACATCAGCTTGTCGATATCGACCAGGATCAGCATGCGGTCTTCGATCGTGCCCAGGCCGACGATGTGGTCGGTGTTGATGGCGGAACCGATTTCCGGCGCCGGCTTGATCTGCTCGTGGGTCAGCGTGGTCACATCCGATACGCGATCGACCACCATGCCCACCACGCGGTTGCCGATATTGAGGATGATGACCACCGTGAACTGGTCGTAGCCCGGCTCGCCGAGGTTGAACTTGATGCGCATGTCGACGATCGGCACGATGATGCCGCGCAGATTGACCACGCCCTTGACGAATTCCGGCGCATTGGCGATGCGGGTCGGGGTTTCGTAGCTGCGGATCTCGCTCACTTTCTGGATGTCGATGCCGTATTCTTCCTGGCCGAGCGTGAAGGCCAGGTATTCGCCGGCGGTGGAGTTGGGGTGCAATTCGCTGACATTGCTGGTCATGGTGTGAGTCCTTGATGAAAAATATGGCGTAATGTTACCCTAAGCCAAGTTTCTTGACATTAACTATTCGTGACTTGAAGCACCGAACGCACATAATCGGCTGGTCAGACCGACAACCTTTGCAGTCCGTGCAATTATCTCGGAGACAACATTCAGCCTCGTTGGCATTTCAGCGGACGGCGGCGCGCGGTATCATGGGCATTTGATGTGGAGTTTCATGGACAGTTTGCTCGATTACTGGCAGCCGCGCCTGATCGCCCTGGTCAGCGCCGGACAGGACGACGATGGTGCGCACGACATCAATCACCTGCACCGCGTGTGGCGCAATGCAACGCTGCTGCTGGCCGAGCACGAAGAAGCGGACGCGCTGGTCGTGCTGGCCGCGTGCTATCTGCACGACCTGGTCAACCTGCCCAAGAATCACCCGCAGCGCCATCTGGCCTCGCGCCAGGCAGCCGCGCTGGCCGTGCGCGAACTGGCGGCGCGCGAGTTTCCGGCGCAACGGCTAGACGCCGTGTCCCACGCCATCGAATGCCACAGTTTTTCCGCCGCCCTGCCCGCCCGCACCATCGAAGCGCAGATCGTGCAGGACGCCGACCGTCTCGACGCGTTGGGCGCGGTCGGCCTGGCACGGCTGTTCTACATCGCCGGCCGCATGGGGTCGCGCCTGGCGCATGGCCAGGATCCGCTGGCGCGCCACCGCGAGCGTGACGACCGCGCCTATGCGCTCGACCACATCGAGACCAAGCTGGCCACCCTGCCCGCCATGATGCAAACCGCCACCGGCCGCCGCCTGGGCGAAGAGCGGCTGCAGGAGCTGCTGGCGTTCCGCGAGCGTTTCGCCGGCGAATGGTGCTAGTGGCCGCGCCATGGTGCACGGGCAGCGGTGACTGGCGGAGCGGCCTTGACAGACCGCCGCCGAACTGCAACCATACGTCCATGAATTTTTTCACCACATTGCTGATCGATTGGCGCCGCTCCTAGCAAGCGCGGCCACTGTTTAACGATAGTGATGTGATATTTTTATCAACGCCGCCCTGGTCTGGTGGCGTTTTTTATTCGTCGAGCCGGTCCGGGGCAACCCCAGGAATACTGCCCGATGAACCAGCCAGACCAGTCCCAAGTTGTTTCTTCCGCCCCCGCTGCCAATGCTGCCCAGGGTCCGACCGTGATCCTGACCGGTGACCGTCCCACCGGCCCGCTGCACCTGGGCCACTACGTGGGCAGCCTGCGCAACCGCGTGACCTACCAGGACGACTACAAGCAGTTCATCATGCTGGCCGACTCGCAAGCGTTGACCGACAATATGGACGACATCAACAAGGTCCACCGCAACGTGGTCGAAGTGGCGCTCGACTACCTCGCGGTCGGCATCGATCCGGCCAAGTCGACGATCCTGATCCAGTCGCAGATCCCGGAGCTGGCCGAACTGACCTTCTATTATCTGAACCTGGTGACGGTGGCGCGCCTGGAGCGCAACCCGACCGTCAAGGCCGAGATCACGCTGCGCGGTTTCGAGCGCGACATCCCGGCCGGCTTCCTGACCTACCCGGCTTCGCAGGCGGCCGACATTTCGGCGTTCAAGGCGTCGATCGTGCCGGTCGGCGAAGACCAGATCCCGATGATCGAGCAGACCAACGAGATCGTGCGCCGCTTCAACCGCATCGCCAACCGCGACGTGCTGGTCGAGTGCAAGGCGCTGGTGCCCGACATCGGCCGCCTGCCCGGCACCGACGGCAAGGCCAAGATGAGCAAGTCGCTCGGCAACACCATCAACCTCGGCGCCAGCGCCGCCGAGATCACTGCGGCCGTCAAGAAGGTCTATACCGACCCGCTGCACCTGCGCGTGGAAGACCCCGGCCACCTGGAAGGCAACGTCGCCTTCATCTACCTCGACGCCTTCGATCCCGAGCAGGACAAGCTGGCCGAGATGAAGGCCCACTATGTACGCGGCGGCCTGGGCGACTCGATCGTCAAGAAGCGCCTGGAACTGGTGCTGCAGGAAATGCTGGCGCCGATCCGGGCGCGCCGCGAGGAACTGGCCCAGGACAAGGGTTACATCATGCAAATGCTTAAGGAAGGCACGTTGCAGGCGCGCGAAGTGGCCGCCAGGACCGCCGAGGAAGTGAAGGCCGCGCTCGGCCTGTCCTACTTCTGAGCATGTCCGCGCCGGCAGTCTGGCCCCTGCTGCTGATGTGGCTGGCCTCGGTGTATGCGGTGGCCAGCACCGCATGCTACATCGCCTATGCCATCGACAAGGCGGCGGCCAGGCGAGGGGCGCGCCGCATCCCGGAGCGGGTGCTGCTGCTGGCCGGCTTGCTGGGCGGCTGGCCAGGCGGCTGGCTGGCCCAGCGCCGCCTGCGCCACAAGACAGCCAAGACCGCGTTCCAGGTGAAATTCTGGCTGACGGTGGCGCTCAACGTAACGGCGCTGGCGGCTGCGGCCTGGCTGGCCTGGCGCCGCTGACATGAACAACAGTGTCCTGAAAGGTGTGCTGTGCGGCCTGCTGGCTGGCGCCATGTGGGGCATGGTGTTTGTCGCGCCTGCCTATCTGACGGCGTTCACACCGCTGGAAATGGCGTGCGGCCGCTACATCGCCTACGGCCTGATCGCCGCCAGCCTGCTCGGGCGGCGCCTGCTGCCGCTGCTGCGCCGGCTCGATCGCAGCGACGTGACCGCCATGGTCAAGCATGCGCTGGCCGGCAACATCGTCTATTACATGTTGCTGGCGCTGGGCGTCCAGATGGCCGGCGTGTCCGCCACCTCGCTGATCATCGGCGTGCTGCCGATCAGCGTCACGCTCATGGGGCGCAAGGACCACGGCGCGGTTGCGCTGCACCGCCTGGCCTGGCCGCTGCTGCTGGTGGCGGCCGGCATCGTCTGCATCAATCTCGACGTGTTGACGCATGGCGCGGCAGGTGGCGAGGCAACGCTGCCGGTCAGGCTGGCCGGCGTGGCCTGCGCTGCCGGCGCCCTGCTGTGCTGGACCTGGTATTCGGTGGACAATGCGCGCTACCTGAAACGCAATCCCCATTTCAGCAGCGGCGAATGGTCGGCCCTGTACGGCGTGTCCAGCGGGCTGATCGCGCTGGCGATCGCCGCGCTTGGCTTGGCCCTGTTCCACCGCGACGTCACCGGCGCCGGCGCACTGTTAAGCGGGCGCGACTGGTCGGTGTTCTGGATCGTCAATGGCGTGCTGGCGCTGGGCGCCTCGGTGATCGGCAACCATCTATGGAATATCGCCAGCCGCACGGTGCCGCTGACCCTGTCGGGCCAGCTGATCCTGTTCGAGACGCTGTTCGCGCTCGGCTACGGATTCATCTACCACCAACAATGGCCGCGGACGCTGGAGCTGGCCGCCATCGGCCTGCTGGTGCTGGGCGTGATGTGGTCGGTGCGGGTCCACGCCCTCGACGGTGCCGCGCGGGTGCATGCCGGGGATTGAAACAGGCCCGGCCGATGACCTTATTGGTCGAGCAAACCATTTTCGCTGAGTACATCCTGGATTAATTCCAGGCGCAGCACGGGATTTTCCTGCAACAGCAGCCGTTGTTTTTCCTCTTGCGGCAGACGCAGTAATTCGCACCAGCGATTGGCCACCCAACCGGCCTCATCTAATCGATACGGCGGCGCCAGCGGCATTTTGGCAATTGAAATCTGTTTTTTTTGCAAAGATCGAATCAGCGAACCGAGCGCATCCGCTACATCCTGCTGTTCGGTGGGAATGGGCACCACCATGTCGTCATCGACATTCTCGACGTCGGCCATCCATAAACCGTGTTTTAACTGGTGCGTGGAACGCACATGAAAACGCGTGGTGCCGATGCACGATATCTGCAATAAACCCGCCATCGGCGTCACGCATTCAGTAATCCGGGCCATCGTGCCGCCGTTGGCCAAGGTATCGTGCTGATCGGGCACGCGGGTTTCGCTGCCCTCGAGCAGGGACACCACGCCGAATTGCTCGTCGTTTTCGATACAGCGTTTGACCATGTCCAGATAACGCACTTCGAACACCTGCAAGGGCAAATGTCCGTCAGGGAACAACGTCGTATTGAGGGGAAAGAGAGGAATCGAAGGCATGCCAGCATCATCGCACGAAACCGGGGTTGAAGGTTTCCACGCGCATACCTTTCATCAGAAAAGCAACGGCTGTCGGATAGCGTACAGCGATCGACAAGAATCAACAGAACAAGACAACACACGCGTTAATCGCCGGGCATTTGCCGCTGCCGGCGATCACGCGCGTGCTAGATTGCAATCGGGTTTGCAGATGACCTTGAAAAAACCAGTACTGCATTGCCCACTAAACGATTATTTAATCAGGTACTGGTTCTTGTCTTTACCCTCCAGCCATTTCGGAGCACGGCCGCGTCCGGTCCAAGTCTGGCCGGTCGCCTCATCGCGGTATTTGGTTGGCACCGGCGCACGGGTTTTGACCGGCTTGGCTTTGGTCACAGTGCCGAGGTCGGCAACGGTCAGGCCGTAATCGCGCATGATGGTGGCGATTTGCTCTTTGGCTTTGGTAATCTCGTTTTTACGTGCATTTTCAGCCAGGTTTTCCAGTTCGGCGATCTTGGCTTTGTACTCTTGATAGGTGGTCATCTCGTATCCTTCTTAGCGGCGGTTGATTACAAAAAAATCACAGGTGAGAATGTGTGAGAATTTTATAGACGCAATTTACCATAACTCTGGCGGTTTTCTCCATAGCGCACGTTACAAATGCCAATATAACTATAAATCCGGAGTTTTTCCACAAGTGTCGTCGCTGATCGAAGACGGCTTCGATCAATATCATGACTTGCTTATCGGGACTAAGGGGAGGAGTAAGTGCAGGGCCAGAACGGTGCCTGGTGATACTGGTGCGGAGTTTAAGCGATTTGAATCGGCAGGCCTTGTACCAATTATATGCCACAAAAATTATCCGGGTGGCGCAGCGCCACCCGGCAAGACCCGGCTTAAAACCGGCGTTCCACGGTGACGCGGAACTGGGTTTCTCCGGCATTGACGGTGGAACGCGCCGAGGTTCCCTGGGCATCGGCGTACAGGGATTCTGTGGTGTAATCCTGGGCCAGTAAATTCGACACGGCCACGCGCAGATTATTCCGCGTGTCGATTTTCCACAACGCATAAACATCGAGATCGCGGCGCACCGAGTTGTAGCCGCTCTGGGTATCGGTCAATCGCGCCAGGCCGCCATTGCGGAAGCTGAAACTGGTGCCGGTGCTGAGTTCGCCATCGGCAGTTTTATAATCGAGGCCCACCGTGGCGCTCAGCGGCACTTGCTGGTCGAGCCGGTTGTCCGGCCCCGGCACGCTGTCCACCCGCGACCAGTTGCGGCTGACGCTGGCGCGCACGTCGAGCGCCGGCGCCGCGTCCAGCACCACCCGCAGCGGGAACTTCGCTTCCAGTTCGATGCCGCGCGTTGCTGCCCGGCCGTCGTTGACCTGCATCGCCAGCCAGCGCTCGCCCTCCTGCATCAGCACGTTGTGGGTGTAATCGTCGATCTGGCGCAGCGAGGCGCTGGCGCTGAGCATGGCGCCGCTGTCACCGAAATAATGCTCGATCGAGGCGTCGAGGCCCAGCGCCACCTCCGGCTTCAGGCGCGGATTGCCGCGGCGGTCAGGGTCGAGCCGGCTGTTGTTGGCGGAGATGAAGTTACGCGGCACCATGTTGGCCGTGGCGGGCGCCTTGTAGGTCCGCGTGAGCGCCAGGCGCAGCTGGTCCTTCTTGTTGGGCAGCTTGTACAGCGTCTGGAAAAGCGGGCTGAGCACGCTGGAACGTTCGTTGACCGGGTCGAAACCGGCGCCGTCGATCTCGGTCCGGTAACCCTCCCAGCGCACGCCGGCGTACACCGACCAGCGCGGGGTGACGTTCCACTCGTCCTGCCCGTACACGGCCACGCGGGTGACGCGCGCGGAAAAATCCTCGTCGAAATTGGTCGGATCGCTGCCCGGCAGCGGCGCCTCGCGCTGGCGCCGCTGGTCGTCGCGCCCGGTCACACCGACGTCCCAGCCCAGCGCCAGCGCGTGCTCGGGCGCGTCCTCGCCATCGCGGGCCATTCCCAGCACCAGCGGGCGCGAATACTTGCCCTGGCTGCTCAGCCCCTGCTCGGTGGTGGTGGACGTGACGTTGCGCTCGAGCGTGGGCGCGGCGCCATCCTTGCTGCCCAGGTTGTAACCGTCCGATGCGTTGCGGCTGCCGTTGATCCCGAGTTTGGCATCGAGCTTGGCGCCGTCGTCCAGCTGCTTCACCCAGTTCAGATCGGTCCGGGCGAAACCGTTGTGGCTGTTGAAGCGGCCATCGATGCGGTCGTAAGCGGGGCCCGGATCGGCGGCCAGCGCCACGCTGGTCAGGCTCTGGTTGTTGCTGTCGAAGGTGTTGTAGTTGACAAAGGTTTGCCAGGTCAGCGTGTCGCCGTCGCCGAGCGCCCAGTTCAGGCGCGGCGACAGGTTGACGCCGTCCGACCGGCCGCGGTCGGCCCAGGTCGAAGCGCGCGCCACGTCGGGCGTGCCGAACGCATCGCTGCCGGTCTCGACGCTGGGCGTGGTGCGGGCGTACTGATAGCGCCAGGCGTTGGCGCTGACCGAAGTCGACAGCGCGCCGTCGCGATCCGACCACTGGAGGCTGGCGCCCGGCGACCAGAAGGTGCTACCCTTGGCCGCGCTCAGCTTGACCACGTGCTGATCGAGCTTGACGGTCTTCTTGAGCACGATGTTGATGGTGCCGGCGATCGACTGGGTCGAAAACTCGGCGCTGGCCGCGCGCAGTACCTCGATGCGTTCGATCACATCCGGCGACAGGTTGTCGATCGAGAAGCCGGCCGGCGCCTTCTCGCCATTGATCAGGATTTGCGTGTAGCCGGCGCCGAGGCCGCGCATGCGGATTTCACCGCCGCCGCGCCCGGCAGCGCCACCGACGGTGATGCCGGGCAGGCGCTTGAGCACGTCGTTGACCGAGGTGTCGCCGTATTTCTGGATTTCCTCGCTCCCCACCACCACCTTGCTGGCGGTGTCGTTGCGGCGCGCATCGTAGGTGGCGGCACTGCCCTTGATCATCACCATCTGCATCACCGGCTTCACCGCGCCGTCCGACCGCGACTTGGCGCCGTCCGGCGCCTCGTCGGCATGGGCCGGCGGGTGGAGGCTGGTGGCAAGACAGATGGCGCAAACGGCGGCGGCGATCCGGGTAGGACGCAGGATGGGCGTGGACATGGCGTGACCGGGAGAATGTTAAATGATGGAATCCGTTATTATGCATTGCCTGTATTAAACATTCATGACGAAGTTGGCCGCTGTGGCGCGTCTGCCGCAGTTTGGTGAAATTTCATAACGGCAGCTGGTAAAAATCTGAGTGCCGGTGACGTGGTGACAACAGCGTTACAACCGCGACGATCCGTTTATAATGCGCGATCGTTCCTCCGTTATTGGATTGCCATCGTGTCCGACCGCCTTGCCGTTTTGCCCCAATACCTGCTTCCCAAGGGAGCGCTGACCAATTTTGCCGGCCGCGTGGCCGGCGCCAGGGGCGGCGCCATGACCACGCGCCTGATCCGCTGGTTCGTCGGCCGGTACGATGTGAACATGGGCGAAGCGTTGAATCCGGACATCGCCAGCTATGCCAGCTTCAACGAATTCTTTACCCGGGCGCTGCGCCCCGATGCGCGACCGTTGGCAAACGCCGCCTTCATCTGCCCGGTCGATGGTCGCATCAGCCAGTTCGGCGCGATCGAGGACGACCAGATCTTCCAAGCCAAGGGCCACCGGTTCACCACCACGGCCCTGGTCGGCGGCGACCCCGCGCTGGCGGCAAAGTTTCAGCATGGTAGTTTTGCCAACCTGTATCTGAGTCCGCGCGACTACCACCGCATCCACATGCCGGTCGATGGCAAACTGACCCGCATGATCTATGTGCCCGGTGAACTGTTCTCGGTCAATCCCACCACGGCGCGCGGCATTCCCGGCCTGTTCGCCCGCAACGAACGGGTGGTGTGCGTGTTCGACACTGCGCACGGCCCGTTCGTCATGACGCTGGTGGGTGCGACCATCGTCGGCAGCATGGCCACCGTGTGGCACGGCCTGGTCAATCCGCCGCGCCTGCCCAAGGTGACCGAATGGACGTACGATGACCAGCACATCGTGTTGAAAAAAGGCGATGAACTGGGCCGCTTCCTGCTCGGTTCCACGGTCGTCATGCTGTTCCCGAAAGATACGCTGCGCTTCAATCCGGCGTGGCAGCCGGCGGCGCCGGTGCGTCTCGGCGAAGCAATGGCTGAGCTGGCCTGATCGAGTCCGCTCCTACAATGGCGCGGCATGTGCGCCTACGTGGCATTGCTTCAGCGCGGCTTAGAATGTGACTTCGGGTGACGAGAATATTAAATCAATGCTCTCGATCCCGCCCATTCCAGGAGAATTATCATGAGCCAAGCGAACAAACGTGGTTTCAAACCCGGCGCCAACATGCCGCACGACGACTACGATCCGATGGAACAAGGTATGTCCGAGAGCGGCAACCACGCGGTGGGCCATCCGGGCAACGATAATCCGACCAGCAACCATCATACGAACCAGCACGGCCGCCAGCCGGCCCGCTCCGAGCAGAGCGTGCGCGAAGGCAACATGGGACGCAGCTATTACGACAGCAAGCAGGCTGCCTCGGCTGCCGCTGCGCAGACCACCCACCGCTATAACGCGGCTGGCGCGCGTGCCGACGGCAACACCGGCAAGGGCCGCTGACCAGCCGATCGACCTGTTCCGGGCAGGCGACAGGGCGCAGCGATGCGCCCTTTTATTTTGCCCGCCCGCGTGCGCTCTTCAACTACGCCCTGTTTATTGCCCGATGCGCCACGTCAGGCAAAGTCGGTCTCGCCCGCGATCGTTTGCGGATAACCGCTGATCGCGCGTGAAGCCTGCATGCCGGCCATGACCGCCGCCTCCACGCAGCCGGCATTGATGCCCGTCTTGATCCAGTCGCCGGTCAGGAACAGGTTGCTGAAACCGGACTGGTCGGTGCGCAACCGGTACCGGGTACTGCCCACCACCGACATCACGTAGCGTTCGGACGGATCGACATTGGCCCGCCAGTACTGGGCGTCGAAGCGCTGGACGCCGGTGGCGCCGCTGGCATCGACCAGCCACTGCCACGGGAACGCGCCCGCCGGTCCCGTGGCCGACCACAGCGCAGCGATCTGGTGACTGAGCTGGTTGACGGCGCCTTCCTTGGCCAGCTGCGCCATGCGCGCCGGGAAACCGGTGTCGGTGGCGGGCGGATAGTCGGTCACCGTCAGCGCGCTGCAGAAGTACGAGACGTTGCGCGGTGCGATGGCAGCAGGCCAGTCTTCGCGCACCAGCAGCTGGTCCATCGGCGCCCAGGTATCGTACGGTTCCGTGAAGCCGCTCAGGACCGGCTGCTCGCCCTTGGGCTGGTGGCTCCAGCCCATCTGCGTCAGGTCCTTGTCCAGCCAGACCTGGTAGGCCTGGGTGGCCACCGTCTTGACGTGCTCGGTCGTGGCCAGCAATGCCGGGCTCTGCGCCAGTAACTGCGGGCACAGCACCGGCAGCGAACCGATCGAGATGCCGAATACGACCTTGTCGAAATCGACCCCGCGCTGCAGCGTGTGGGTGGGCAGTGGGCAGCCGAAGCGTTCCTGGTACACCTGCGGCCAGTCGGTCCAGTGCGATTCGAGGTTGATGTCCCTGACCTGCAGCAGCTCGGCCTGGTCCGGATCGAGCTGCGCATACAGCGGCTGGCTCGGCCAGCAGGCCAGGCCTTTTACATCGATCAGCGGATCGTATCCCTGGCCGGGCGTGGCCATGGCCACCTGCTCGGTCATGCGGATGCTGCCGATCTGCGCACCGTCGGGCACCAGCTCTTCGACCTTGTGAAAGAACTTGAACTTCACGCCGCGCGCCTTGAGCACCTGGTACAGCGGCGTGAACACGACGTCGCCCATGCCAGCCTGCATCTTGAACATGATGCCGCCCTTGTAGCACAGGCCGATCCGCGCCATGGCGCGCAGCAGCGTGCCGGCCTCGATGTTCGGCTTGTCGAAATCGCCGCCCTCGTAGGCAAACACCAGGTCGTAGAAGCCGCGTACCGGCGCCGAATCGATCGACAATGCCTGGTGGCCGCCGTGCTTGCGCAGCCAGTCGCGGAAGTCGATATCGTTGATGACATCAAAGCCATGCTTGATCACGCCATCCTCGAACACGCCCTTCATGACGGTGGTGCCGAGGTCGATGCAGATCAGCAGGCGGCGGATATCGTCGATCAGGTCGGCGCCCGGGGCGTCGCCCTCGGCCGCCTGCGCGCGCGCCAGCAGTGCGCCGTAGCGCTGGTGCAGGCGGGTGCGCACACCGGCCATCACGCCGGCGAGCAGATGGTGCTCGCCATCGCCATGGCGACGCGTGTCCGGCGACAGATTGGCCACCATGCCGGACAAGGCGCTGCCCAGCAAGGCGAAATCGCCCGCCAGTTCGCCCACGGTATGGACCACGCCTTTTGCCACGTGGTGCAGCCAGTCGGGCACGATGCCCGCGTGATGGGGCGGTTCGTCCAGCTCCAGCGCGGCAGTCAGGTGGTGCAGACTCCCGATCCACTGCTCGATCCAGCCGACCATGGCCACCGCCAGCTGCCACAGCGTGATGTCCTGGTCGCCCTGGCCCGGCACGCCGGGCAGGGTCGGAAACACGATCGACCAGTTGCGCCAGTGGCCGTCCACATCTTCCGACAGCGCCACGTAGTCGTGCTGCTTGAACGCCTGCTGCCAGGTGGCCAGCGGCGCACCGGCCGGCCGGTCCAGGCCCTCGTAAGCGGCCTGGATCATCTTGAACGCATTGGTGTAAAAGCCGAACCAGATGTGCAAGCCATGCTCCTCGATACGCTGGCCGTACTGCGCATTGCGCCCGCTGGCGCCCTTGCCGCCCAGGCGCCAGCCCTGCTGGTAGACGGTGATGTCATAGTTGTTTTGCCAGCCCGGCTGGTCGCTCAGGTAATAGGCAGCCGTCATGGCCGACACCCCGCCGCCAAGCACGGCGATCTTTTGCGGCGCGATGCGGGAATTGTCGATCAATTCCTTGCCCGTTTCTGCGGTGAAGTCGAAGTGCAGATTGAACGGCAGGATCGCCTGCTGCGGTCCCAGCCTGAAGCCCAGCGTGCGGTCGAGCGGGAAGCTGTCGAACGCGTGCAGCACGGCCTGGTACTCGTAGCCGAGCAGCTTGCCGCCATGGATCTTATCGACCGTGGCAGGCGCCGCCAGGATGGCCTGGTACACGGCCTCGATGCCGGCGCTGTCCGGGAACTGCTTGAGGAAAATCTGGTCGATGCGCGGATTGCGCAGCAGCGACACGATATCTTCCCAGCCGGCCACGTCGAGGTTGAAGAAATCGGGAATCGACAGGAACAGCGCGATCGCCTCTTCGATCAGGTCCAGCACGCTGTGCACGGGTTTTTCGCTGCCGGTCTTGCTGGTGGCGTTGACTTCGAGCAGCGGATGCATGGCGATGCGGGTCTCGGGCGAGAACGGGTGAAATCCCTTGGCCGCCACGGAATAGCGCAGCGGCTCGGCGCCGGCAGCGGGGATCTCGTACTCGCACAGGTATTTCGGGTAGCCGAACAGCTCGCGGCCATTGATCAGCGCCATACCGTCATCGACGAAGATGTGCGCCGGATAGTAGTAAATATGTGCCAGCTGGCCGGCGTCATCCATGGCGCCCACCATGATCCAGGTGACGATGTCGATTTCGCTGATCCAGCCCTTGTCCTGGTCCACCGGGACCGCCGAATTGGCGTGGCCGACGCGCGTAAACGTGGTCAGCACGTACGGCGAAATCGCCTTGAAACGCATGCGGCCGCCCGCCACGCAGTTGAGCGTGTCGTCGAGCGTGGCCTGCAGGCAGGCGCTGTCGCCCTTGATGAAGAAGCCGGACATCTGGGCGTTTTTCAGTTGCAGCGGCGCGTGCATCAGCGCCGATCCGCCCTGGTAGATATAAGAAGGTCTGGTTGCCATGAAGTGGGGTGAGAGGTGTAGAAGATAAGGAATGAGGCCAGCGCACCAGTGTAGGACAAAACGCCGTCCAGCAGGCCACTATGTTGCTTAAATAAAACATTCTGCGATGGTGTACGATGGCCCGATGACATCTGCCCCCCATCGAAAACCGGACGGCCGCACGTCCATCCTGCTGCCTTCCGGGTACGTCTTCAACCTGCTGCAACCGGATGCCAGCGGTATGCCGATCACCGATATCGCGCTGTGCCTGGCCTCCCAGCCGCGCTGGGGCGGCGCTGCCCGCCCCTGGTACTCGGTGGCCGAACACTCGATCATGTGCTCGCAGCTGGTGGCGCCCGAATACGCTTATGCAGCGCTGATGCACGACTGCGAGGAGTTTCTCGGCGACTGGCCGTCGCCGGTCAAGGTCATGCTCGGACGCGACTACGTGAAGGAGCGCATGCACCCGGTCAAACAGGCGCTGCGGCGCCGCTTCGGCTTCCAGGACGACGTGCCGGAGATCAAGCACGCCGACCTGGTCTGTATGGCCACCGAGCTGCGCGACCTGCTGCCGCCGGCCTGGATGGAATGGGGCCACCTGCCGCCGCCGGCCGCAGGCGTGATCGTGCCGGTCGGGCCGCAGCGGGCCTATGATCTGTTTCTGGCACGGTACGAGGCGCTGAAACCGTAAGCCAGCGCACCGAACCGGCCCGATGGCAGGGGAAACCCGCGCGTGCGCGCGGTACACTTGTGGCAGGATAATTCGACAGGAGTGAACATGACCGAACAAGACAACCGCGAGACCGGCAGCCAGAACCGCCGCAACGTCCATACCGCCCACTATGTGCCGCTGGCCACGGCCCGCACCAAGGATGTGGTCAAGCACCTGCAGGTGCCGGGCGAACGCCACAAGATCGACGTGGCGCGCATCGGCAACCGTCACCAGCGCGCCGAAGTGGATGCCTGGCTGGTTGCCGAAGCCGACGGCCCCGTGCACTTCTTCTACCAGGACGGCGTTGACGGCCACGAGGTCGAATTCGGTTTCGCGGACGAGGTGCGCGAAGCGATCGACGAGGCGGAAACCGAAAGCTGAGCACAAGGACCACGCGGGGCATCATGGCACACGGGAACGCCGTGCTGGCGAACGCCAAGCTGCGCCTGTCGCACACCGAGGCCGACTATTGGCTCAGCGGCACCAGCAAACCCCGTGCGTCTGCCTTCCTGGCCAGCTTCTCCGACGCCGCCCGCGCTGCCATGGCGCGCTACCAGGCAGCGCACCATTAGCAGCCCTATCGTGGCTCAGGTCCGCTGTCGGCCGGCATCGAGGCGCTGCCGGCGCCGGCCACCCCCGGGCCACGCCATGTACCGCGCGCAGCGCCGGCCAGACCTTGCTGACCTGTAGCGATATCGTGCATGTGAGCGCGATCCAGTTCGACCACCCGCAAGCGCACGTCAAGTATGACAGCAGCGCGACCGACGCGCGCCACTCCTAGCCGCCTGCTGCACACGCTGGCGCAAGACCGCACGCTGGGCGCGACCGCCCACATCGCCTTCCCAGCCTCGGGCGCCCCCGCAAGACGGGCCAGCACTACAACTGGCTGCCGCTCGACTACGACGGCGCACCGGACGCCGCCAACCGACCGGGCTGGCGCGGCTGAGCCAGGCCGGCAGCAGCGCCCCCCAACGTTGCAGCCTGCCCTGCACTTTTGGCAGGAGCTTTCCAGCCGCGCGCTGACTACACTGGATGCGCACCGTCCCCCATCCCCCTCACTGTGTCAGCAAAGGAGCAATACCATGGCAAACAGCAATCTCGGCATCGACAGCGTCATCACCGAAGACGGCACCCGCATCCACTTCAAGGACTGGGGCAGCGGCCCGGCCGTGGTGTTCAGCCACGGCTGGCCGCTGCAGGGCGACGCCTGGGAAGACCAGATGTTCTTCCTGGCCAGCCATGGCTACCGCGTGATCGCCCACGACCGTCGCGGCCACGGCCTGTCGAGCCAGCCATGGGGCGGCAACGACATGGACACTTATGCCGACGATCTGGCCACCCTGCTCGACGCGCTCGACATCAGGGAGGCCACGCTGGTGGGCCACTCCACCGGCGGCGGCGAAGTGGCGCGCTACCTGGGCCGCCACGGCAGCGCCCGCGTCAAGAAGGCCGTACTGGTGGGCGCCGTACCGCCGCAGATGGTCACATCCGCCACCAACCCGGGCGGCTTGCCGATGGACGTGTTCGACGGCATCCGCGCCGGCGTGCTGGCCGACCGCGCCCAGTTCTTCAAGGACCTGTCGATGCCGTTCTATGGCTATAACCGCCCCGGCGCCAAGGTGTCGGAGGGCGTGCGCGACACCTTCCAGGCCCAGGGCATGCAGTGTGGTATCAAGAACGCCTACGACTGCATCAAGCAGTTCTCGGAAGTGGACTACACGGAAGACCTGAAAAAGATCGACGTGCCGGTGCTGGTCGTGCATGGCGACGACGACCAGATCGTACCGATCGACGCTTCGGGCAAGGCCTCGGCCAAGATCCTCAACAACGCCAGGCTGGTGATCTACGAAGGTGCGCCGCACGGCCTGCCGACCACGCACAAGGATCGCCTGAACGCCGACCTGCTGGCCTTCCTGCAATCCTGATCCCCCGATCGGGTAAGCGCCAACCCTGCCCTGTTCGCGCTTCTGTCTCACCCTTTCGGAGCTGAACGCCATGACGATGGCGGCCCATAATCGCCCGGTGGCACAACAGGCACTTTTAAAGGAATACCATCATGAGCAATGCCAATACCAAGCAAGTCCTGCAGCATTTCGGCGCCCTGACCGAGGTGCGCATCGGCCTGCCGAGCGAGGTGCGGGCGAACAGCGTGCATGCGCTGAACCGCCTGCTGGCCCACACCATGGCCATCCGCGACGCCTACAAGAAAGCCCACTGGCAGGTATCGGGCGCCACCTTCCACCAGCTGCACCTGCTGTTCGACCAGCACTACAACGAGCAGGTCGCCATCATGGACAGCATCGCCGAGCGCGTGCAGACGCTGGGCGGCGTCACCTTCGCACTGGCGCAGGACGTGGTGGAAGAATCGGCCATCGCGCGCAGCGCGCCGCGTGGCCGCGAAACGGCAGCGGCGCAGCTGGCCGGCCTGCTGGACGCGCATGAAACCATCCTGCTCGAAGCCCGCCCGCTGGCGCGCGCGGCGGCCGACCAGGGCGACGACGGCACCAACGACCTGATCGTCAGCCAGGTGGTGCGCAGCAACGAGCTGCACAGCTGGTTCATCGGCGAGCACCTGGCCGCGCAAACGCAGGCAGCCAGGTAAGCGGGACCGGCCGTGCCGCCTCCCGCCGACCTCGTAACGGAAAGACTGCTCGACAGCGAGCAGTTATACCGGCGCTACCTGGCTGAAAAAGCCCGCCGCCTGCAGGCCGAGGAAGCGCTGCGCGAAACCGAGGAAGAGCTGGCGCGGCTGGCGCGCATCTCGTCCATGGGCGAGTTTGCGGCCTCGATCGCGCACGAGGTGAGCCAGCCGCTGGCCGCCATCGTGCTGCAGGCCGAGGCGGGGCTGTTGGCGCTGCAGTCGGGCCAGACCGAACGGGCGCGCGAGACGCTGACCCTGATACGCCACGCCGGCGCCACTGCCGCTGACGTGGTACGCAGCATCCGCGGCATGTCCTGCCGCGCCCAGCCGGAGGCCACGCGCTTCGATGTCGATGAAGCGCTGCGCGAAGTGCTGCGCCTGCTGCGTGCCGAGCTGCACAAGCACGGCATCGAGGTCCACGACGCCCTGGCCCTGCAAGGTCGCCAGCTGTGCGCCGACCGCGTGCAGCTGCAGCAGGTGATGATGAACCTGGTGCTCAATGCCATCGAGGCGATGAAGGACGTGCACACGCGGCCGCGCCGCCTCGAGGTGCGCTCGATGCTGGCCGACAGCGCCGGCACCGTGCGCATCAGCGTGGAAGACAATGGCGTCGGGGTGCCGGCCAAGCTGGCCGCGCGCCTGTACGACCCGCTGTTCTCGACCAAGCCGGGCGGCACCGGCCTCGGACTGGCGATCTGCCGCGCCATCATCGACGCCCATCACGGGCGCATCTGGTCCACCTCGCGCCAGCCGCATGGCGCCGCCTTTCACATCAGCCTCAAGGGATATCCAGGATGACTACCACCACTACCCATACCGTTACCGGCACCGGAGCCGACACCATTTCCGTGCTGATTGCCGACGACCACCCGCTGATCCTGGCCGGGCTGGCGGCGCTGATCGAGGCCACCGCGGGGCTGCGCCTGGTCGGCCAGGCCGATAACGGCGAGCGCGCCGTGGCGCTGTACTGCCAGCATCGTCCGCAGGTGGTGATCATGGACCTGAGCATGCCGGTCATGCACGGCCTCGATGCCATCGCCCGCATCATGGCGTTCGATCCGCACGCGCGCATCGTGGTCCTGACTACGTTCCAGGGCGACCAGGACGTGCAGCGCAGCCTGCGCGCCGGTGCGCGCGGCTACCTGCTCAAGCATGCCGACGCCGGGCAGCTGGTGGCATGCATCCATGCCGTGGTGCAGGGCCGCAGGTTTCTGCCGCCGGACGTGGCAGGCAAGCTGGCCGAACACTCGGCAGCGGCGCCGCTGTCGCCGCGCGAACTGGAAATCCTGGCCCACCTGGCGACCGGCAAGAGCAACAAGATGATCGCCCGCAGCGCCGCCATCGAGGTAGGCACCGTGAAATTCCACGTCAATAATATTCTCGCCAAGCTCAATGTCGAAAGCCGTACCGAGGCCGCCACAGTGGCGACCCGGCGCGGCTTGCTCAGCGCATTCTAGCCTGCTCCGCAGCAGGCTTCAGGCGTTGCCCTTACTTGGCGGGAACCGGCGCCAGGGTCTTGTGATCGGGATTGGCGCGCGAGGGGGCCTTGTGCACCATGGTGTAGGCGTAGTCCACGCCCATGCCGTAGGCGCCCGAGTGCTCCTTGACGATCTTCATCACGTCGTCATAGGTTTCCTTGCGGGCCCAGTCGCGCTGCCATTCCAGCAGCACTTGCTGCCAGGTCACCGGGATCACGCCCGCCTGCACCATGCGCAGCATGGCCATGTCGTGCGCTTCCTTCGAGGTGCCGCCCGAGGCGTCGGACACCATGTAGATTTCGTAGCCGCCCTCGAGCATCGCGCACAGGGCGAAGGTGGTGTTGCATACCTCGGTCCACAGGCCGGAGACGATCACCTTCTTTTTGCCGCTGGCTGCCAGCGCGTCGCGCACTTTCTGGTCGTCCCACGAGTTCATCGACGAGCGTTCGAGAATGTCTTTGCCAGGGAACACGTCCAGCAGCTCGGGGTAGGTATGGCCCGAGAACGCTTCAGTTTCCACGGTGGTGATGGTGGTCGGAATATTGAACACCTTGGCGGCCTTGGCCAGTGCCACGGTATTGTTTTTCAATACCTGGCGGTCGATCGACTGCACGCCGAATGCCATCTGCGGCTGCTGGTCGATGAAGATCAGCTGCGAGTTTTGCGGGGTCAGGACTTCGAGTTTTGGGTTCATCATCATGCTTCCAGAGTGGTGTAAGGAAGCTTCATGGTAGGAGCCGCCCCCCCTGCTGCACCACTGCAAAAAGATAGGCTCCGCCATAGGGGGGACTCTGTTAAGCTGCGGCCATCATCATCGACAGGAATTCCCATGCATACCGACGACGCCGTGCAACGCGCCAGGCTCACTGCGCTCGGCCGCGCGCTGCGCGACCTGCACAAGCAGCTGATCCACATCGAGAGCCAGTATTTCGGCGCGGTTGGCAGTCCGCTGGAGTTGCTGCAGCTGGTCACCAACCATCCCAACTTCGCGTGGCTGCAAAAGCTGTCGGGGCTGATGACGCAGATGGACGAGCGCCTCGACGACGAGGAACCGGTGACGGCGGAAGATGCGGTGACATACCGGCGCGCCATCGAGTCGCTGATCGGTCCGTCCGAGCAGGGCGACCTCGAATTCCGCGCCAAATACAACGCCATGTTGCACGACGGCCCGGAACTGGTGATGGCGCACGGCGCGGTGCGCAAGCAGTTGTCGGAGATCGTCGCCATCGGTGACCCGGCCTAGTCGAGATATCCACATCATTTGTGGATAAGGTTGTGAATAAGCACCACTTGACAGCCCGGACCGCCTTTAATGGCGGGCGTTTCAACAAAATGCTTAAACGGAAGGCAAAATTTTACCCGAATAAAATCAATGACTTACAGCGTCGCTTGACGATCCCGGCGCTGTTTTCAAGCGTGGCAAAAAAATATTTTTTGGCACGAGCCTGCGGTGGATACCACAGCGGACAATCCGGCCCCGAAATCTTTGACAAAACCGCCCGCCAGGCATAGTGTGGCTTCGAAGGCCACAATTTTCTTCAAAGAACGCGTTGCGGGATCGATGCATGAATCAGGATGATGACGATACGGGCTGGCTGATCGACGACGATGACGCAGTCGCGGCCGCCCGCCAGGCGCCAGCGCACAGCGCAGCTGCCGCTGCGCCGCCGTGGAAGGTGCTGATCGTGGACGACGATGTCGATGTGCACGTGGTGACGAAATTCGCCCTGAGCAACGTCAGTTTTCGCGGTCGCCGGCTCAGCTTCCTGCATGCCTACAGCGGCGAGGAAGCGCTGACCACGCTGCGCAACACGCCCGACATCGCCCTGGTGCTGCTGGACGTGATCATGGAAACCAGTAACGCCGGCCTCGACGTGGCGCGCCAGGTGCGCGATGTCCAGCACAACGCGCTGGTGCGCATCGTGCTGCGCACGGGCCAGCCGGGCCAGGCGCTCGAACACAGCATCATCCTCGACTACGACATCAACGATTTCTGGTGCAAGACCGATCTCACCACGCGCAAGCTGTTTACCACCGTGATTGCCTCGCTGCGCGCGTATGCCACCCTGCACGAGGCACAGAGCCATGCGGCCGCACTGCAGGCGCAGCTCGATCACACCCGGCGTCTGCTCGATGCGGTGGATCAGCACGCAGTGATCGCCAGGTTCGATGCGCGCGGCCGCATTGTCAGCGTCAACGACAAGTTCTGCAGCAAGTTCCAGTTCTCGCGCCAGGAACTGGTCGGCGTCGACCTGCGGCTGTTGCACACGCCGCCGTATCCGCCCGACCAGCTGGCCGACGCGCTGGCCGCACTGGGCGCCGGCGAAAGCTGGAGCGACGTCGTCACCGCGTGGCGGCGCGACGGCCAGGAACTGCGCCTGCGGGTCACGGCCAGTGTGGTCGATGACCCGGCCGCGCCGTACGTGGTCGTGGGCAGTGTCATGCAGGCCCTGAAAAAACCGCTGTGATCGCGGTTAAGTCCCGGATTCGCAAGCGTTTTTCATGATATCCACAAGCTCTGTGGACATCTCTGTGGATATCACCCCATTGACAACGAAGCGCACCAGTAACGGCGCGGTATTCAACAAACTGCCCGTCCAACAGGCAATTTTTATCGCCTTACAAATCAGTCACTTAGCAGCCGCATCGGCTGATAAGTTTTCGGATGAAAAAAATTTTTTGAGCAGCCGCGTCAGTGCATAAGTCGTCCTGCAGGCGCCGGCTAGTGCGCATGCTGCCGGCGCTGGTCCGGATAGGACAGCACCCGTTCGATGATGTGCGACTGGACATTGTGCGAACGCAGATATTCGATCGCGCACACGGTGTTGAACGTCGACTGCACGGCAATGCCGCGCTCGACGATGGCGCTGCTGCGGTGGTCGCTACGTTGCTGTTGGGCTTGCTCGGCTGGTGGCATAAACACATCGTTCATCATGATCCTCGCTGACATGGAAGGGTTTTGATTAAGATCAAGCAGTTCCGCAACGGGAGTATGCGCGCCGACGCGCCAAAGTCAATGTCAGGTTCCTATCATTGCGCAATAAAATCACGCCGGGCAGCGTCGGGAATGGACACGCGGCAATAAGCGGGGCGATAATACCCGCATGACTTCGGAACCGCCCCGCCCTCAGCCCTCTTCCCTGACCGACCTGTTCATCTCGTTTACCTTGCTGGCGCTGCAAGGCTTTGGCGGCGTGCTGGCCGTGGTCCAGCGCGAGATCGTCGAGCGCAAGCGCTGGCTGACGCAGGAGGAATTCATCGAGGACTGGGCCGTGGCGCAAGTGATGCCCGGTCCCAACGTGGTCAACCTGTCGCTGATGATCGGCGACCGCTATTTCGGCCTGCGCGGCGCCATGGTGGCGCTGGCCGGCATGCTGACGGTGCCGCTGCTGCTGGTGCTGTGCCTGGCCGTGCTGCATGCGCAGTATGCCAACCACCCGGGCGTGGCCGGTGCCCTGCGCGGGATGGCGGCCGTCGCTGCCGGCCTGATCGCCGCCACCGGCGTCAAGCTGGCCTCGGCGCTGCGCACGCATCCGCTGCCGGGCTGGTTCAGCGGCCTGGCCGCCGTGCTGTGCGTGACGATGCTGGTGGTGTTCAAGGTGCCGCTGGCGTGGACGCTGCTGTCGCTCGGCGGCGTGTGCGTGGGACTGACGTACCGGATCCTGGGCAAGCGCGCAGACAGGACGCCCGACGCCGGGTCTCAGGCCCCATGAGCGGCGCCCCGCTACACATCGTCCTGAGCGCTGCCGACTGGTGCAACCTGTTCGGCCAGTACCTGCTGCTGTCGCTGCTGTCGGTGGGCGGCGCCATTTCCACCACCACCGAGATGCACCGCTATCTGGTGCTCGAACATGGCTGGCTGACCCAGTCGCAGTTCAACGACGCGATCGCCATCGCCCAGGCGGCACCCGGTCCGAACGTCCTGTTCGTGGCGCTGATGGGCTGGAATGTGGGATTGAATACGGGCAGCTATCTTGCTGCGTGCGCGGGCGTGGCGGTAACCATGCTCGGCATCCTGATCCCGAGCACCACGATCACCTACCTGACTGCGCGCTGGGCGCGCCGCCACCGCGACCAGCTGGGCGTGCGCGCCTTCAAGCAGGGCATGGCGCCGGTCGTGGTCGGCCTGATGGTGTCGGTGGGCATTACGCTGGGCAGCGCCCACCGCGACTTCGCCATCGACTGGCCGCTATGGCTGGTGTCAGTGGCCGCCGGCGTGCTGATCTGGCGCACCCGCATCCACCTGTTGTGGCTGCTGGCTGCCGGCGCCCTGCTCGGCTGGTTCCAGGTCGTGTGACCCGGAACCGGTTGACGGCAGGAGATTACTCCTTGATCGCTTCGATGGCGAGCGTCAGGGTGACTTCGTCGCCGACGTTCGGCGCGTATTTGCCGGCGTTGAACTCGGTGCGCTTGATCTTGGCGGTGGCGTTGGCGCCGCAAGCCATTTTCTTCATCATCGGGTGGTCGGCGCACTGGAAGTGCGTGACGGTCAGGGTCACTGGCTTGGTGATGCCCTTGATGGTCAGGTTGCCGTCGATGGTGGCAGGCACGTCACCCTTGAAGTTGACCTTGGTCGACTTGTAGGTGATGGTCGGGAACTTGGCGGTGTCCAGGAAATCTTCGCCCTGGATGTGGCTGTCGAACAGCTTGGAACCGGTATCGACCGACTTGGTGTCGATGGTCGCTTCCACGGAGCCGGTCTTGGCAGCGCGGTCCACCGTGAACTTGGCGGTGGTGTTGTTGAAGCGGCTGGTCTGGATTGAGTAGCCGAAGTGGCTGTAGCTGAAGCTCGAGAACGTGTGGTTGGCATCGGAAGTAAAGGTTTCCGGTGCAGCAAAGGCGGACATCGAGATACCGGCAGCGACCATCAGGGCAAAGATTTTTTTCATTGTCAGACTCCTGTGTTGTGAATCGGTGAGCCATGCAACCGCCCGGGGTTCCGGGCAAGTCCATGTCTCTGGTGGCAATGATTATGCTCTGCACAATTGGCGTTGTAAAACGAAAAATTTGCCTCGTTACTATCGAGAAAATCGATCATAGGCCACTGCCGATCCATCAGGCAGCCTGGTCCCTGCCGCGCACCGGCGCTGCGGCAGCCGCCGGCTGCAGGATTCTCTCGAGCAGACGCTGCTCGAGCGCCGCGAACGCCGCAGTACCGCGTGCGCGCGGACGCGGCAGGTTCACTGCCAGGTCGAGCGTGATGCGCCCGTCTTCGATCAGCACCACGCGGTCGGCCAGCGCCAGCGCTTCCTGCACGTCGTGGGTCACCAGCACTGCCGTGAAACCGCGCGCCAGCCACAGGCGTTCGATCAGTTGCTGCATTTCGATGCGGGTCAGCGCATCGAGCGCACCCAGCGGCTCGTCGAGCAGCAGCAATTGCGGCTCGTGCAGCAGTGCGCGCGCCAGGGCCACCCGCTGGCGCTGGCCACCCGACAGTTCGGCCGGCCAGTCATCGGCGCGTTCGCCCAGGCCCACCGTGGCAAGCGTGGCGGCAGCCGCGTTGAGCGCGCGCGGCAGGCCGAGCGCCACGTTGTCCAGCACCGTCCTCCACGGCAGCAGGCGCGCTTCCTGGAACATGATGCGGATATTTGCCGCGCCAGGGTCAAGCACGCCCTGGCCCACTGCAATGGTGCCCTGCTCAACGGCTTCGAGTCCGGCGATCGCGCGCAGCAGCGTGCTCTTGCCGCAGCCGCTGCGCCCGACCACGGCCACGAATTCGCCCGGATGCAGCTGCAGCGCGATATCGTTGAGCACTGCGCGTTCGCCGTACGACTTGTTCAAACCGTCCAGCGCCAGGGCCACGCCCTGTCGCCGCGCCGGCGGCTTGCCGGTGCTGGCGCCGGACGGCGGCAGCGCCGCCAGGTTTTCGCGCGCCATGCCGCCGCGCTCGAACAAGGTGGTGGAAATGGTCATGAGGTACTCCAGTTGAAAGGCAATTAGCGGTAGGCGGGGTTCCAGCGCAAGAAGTGCTTTTCCATGGCGCGCGACGCCAGGTCGGCGGCCTTGCCCAGCAGCGCGTACAGCAGGATCCCGACCAGCACCACGTCGGTCTGCAAAAACTCGCGTGCGTTCATGGTCATGTAGCCGATGCCGGCCTGCGCCGAAATGGTTTCGGCCACGATCAGCAGCACCCACACCAGGCCCAGCGAAAACCGCACGCCGACCAGGATCGACGGCAGCGCCGCCGGCAGGATTACGTCGCGGTACAGCGGCCAGCCCGACAGCCCGTAGCTGCGCGCCATCTCGATCAGTCCCTGGTCGGCCGAGCGGATGCCGTGGAAGGTATTCAGGTACACGGGGAAGAACACGCCCACCGCCAGCAGGAACAGCTTGGCCGTCTCGTCGATGCCGAACCAGAGGATCACCAGCGGGATCAAGGCCAGCGCCGGGATGTTGCGCACCATTTGCAGCGTGGTGTCGAGCAGCGTCTCGGCGCGGCGGAAGCTGCCCGTCAACAAGCCCAGCAGCAGGCCCAGGCCGGCGCCGATGGCAAAGCCGGTGGCCGCGCGCCACAGGCTGGTGCGCAGATGCAGCCACAATTCGCCCGACTCGGCCAGCGTCCAGAAGGCCTTGGCCACGGCCCATGGCTCGGGCAGGATGCGGCTCGACAGCCAGCCTGCCTGCGACGCCACCTGCCACAGCACGATCAGCGCGACCGGCAGGATCCACGGCGCCCACGGGCTAGGTGGTGTATCGATCTGGTGGCGCATGTCAGGCCGCCTTTTTCGGCACGATGTCGCTGGCCATGATTTCGCCGAACGGCCCGCTGAGCGACTGGGTGCCGGCCGCCTTGCCCTTGCCCAGCAAGGGGAAGACCAGTTCGGCGAAACGGTACGATTCCTCCAGGTGCGGGTAGCCGGAGAAGATGAAGGTGTCGATGCCGAGGTCGGCGTATTCTCGGATGCGGGCCACGACCGTCTCGGCGTCGCCGACCAGCGCCGTGCCGGCGCCGCCGCGCACCAGTCCCACGCCGGCCCACAGGTTGGGCGCCACTTCGAGCTTGTCGCGGCGCCCGCCGTGCAGCGCTGCCATGCGCTGCTGCCCCACCGAGTCCATCTTGCCGAACGCCTGCTGGGCCTTGGCGATGGTCTCGTCGTCGAGGTGGCTGATCAGCTCATCGGCTGCGCGCCACGCCTGCTCGCTGGTGTCGCGCACGATCACGTGCAGGCGGATGCCGAATCTGACGGTGCGACCGTGTTTGACGGCGCGCGCCCGGATGTCGGCGATCTTTTCGGCCACCGCAGCGGGCGGCTCGCCCCAGGTCAGGTAGACGTCCATCTGCTCGGCAGCCAGCGCGTGCGCCGGTTCCGACGAGCCGCCGAAATACAGCGGTGGATACGGCTTTTGCACGGCCGGATACAGGGTCTTGGCGCCCTTGACCTTGATATGCTTGCCCTCGAAATCGTAGCCGGCTTCGCCGCCCTCGCCGGCCAGCGACGCGCGCCACACGCGGATGAATTCATCGGAAATCTCGTAGCGTTTGGCGTGATCGGCAAACAGGCCGTCCGCTTCCAGTTCGCCCTGGTCGCCGCCGGTGACCACGTTGATCAGCAGGCGGCCGTTGGACAGGCGGTCGAAGGTGGCAGCCATGCGCACGGCCAGTCCGGGCGTGGTGAGGCCGGGGCGGATCGCCACCAGGAACTTGAGTTTCTGCGTGACCGGGATCAGCGACGACGCCACCACCCATGCGTCTTCGCACGAGCGTCCGGTCGGCAGCAGCACACCGTCGTAGCCGAGCGTGTCGGCAGCCACCGCGCACTGCCGCAGGTAGTCGGCATCGACGGGGCGCGCGCCCTTGGTGGTGCCGAGATAGCGGCTGTCGCCGTGGGTGGGAATGAACCAGAAGATATTCATGCAGTACTCCTTCACAATGGCTATTTCGTCGATGGCGGGGCGGCAGGCGCCGGCTGCAGCCGGGCGTCCGCGACCACGATCGGTTTCGGTATCAGCCGCAGGCTGGCGAATGCGTCGGCCACCTTTTGCTGCTGTTGCAGCACGCTGGCGCTGATCGGCTGCACCCCATAGGCGTAGCGCGATGCCGCCAGCGCCACCACGCCCGGTTCCAGGCCGGTCTGGGTGGAGAGGATGGCTGCCACCTCTTTCGGATGGGCGGCGCCCCAGGCATCGACCTTGGCGATTTCTTCGAGCACGATGCCCACGGTCTCGCGGTGCTTTTCTGCGTAGGGACGCGACGCCAGGTAGAACTGGTAGTTGTTGACCAGGCCCTTGCCATCGGCCAGCACACGGGCGCCGATCTGCTTCTCGGCAGCGGCCAGGAACGGATCCCAGATCACCCAGGCATCGACGCTGCCGCGCTCGAACGCGGCGCGCGCGTCGGCCGGCGGCAGGTAGATCACCTGCACGTCGCGGTAGGCCACGCCCGCCTTTTCCAGCGCCTTGACCAGCAGGTAATGGACATTCGACCCCTTGTTCAAAACGATCTTCTTGCCCTTGAGGTCGGCCACGCTGCGCACGGTGGACGCCTGCGGCACGACGATGGCCTCGCTGCCCGGCGATGGCGGCTCGTTACCGACATAGACCAGGTTGGCGCCGGCCGCCTGCGCGAAGATCGGCGGCGCTTCGCCGACGGTGCCGAAATCGACACTGCCCACGTTGAGCCCTTCCAGCAGCTGCGGTCCGGCCGGGAATTCGGTCCACTTGACCGTGATGTTCCTGCCGGCCAGGCGCTGCTCCAGCGTGCCGCGGCCCTTGAGCAAGGTGAGCGTGCCGTATTTCTGGAAGCCGATCCTGATTTCCTGCTTGCCCTCTGCACCGCCGGTCTGCGCGCGCGCCGGCGCGTGGGCAGTGGCGGCGATCACGCCAGCGGCAAACAGCACACCGAGCGTGCGCCTGCGCGTTCCGCGCAAATCCCGAACAGTCATCTCGTCTCCTTTCAGCGCGCCAGGCGCAACGCAGCCCCCGGTGTTGTACCCGGCGCTGCGCACCGGTCGTCGGCCCGGGCCTGGAGATCGCGCCACGCCTGCTGCCCGTGCAGCCCGGCGGCCAGCGCATCCACGCCGGCCTGGACGCGCCAGGCCACGGCCGGATCGACCACCAGGCCGCCTGCCTCGCTCCACACCAGCTGCGCCGAGGTGGCGTAGATACCGGCCAGCACATGGCGTGCATCGAGCGCCTGCAGCACCGGCCGCAGCGCATAGTCCAGCGCCAGCATGTGCGACTGGCTGCCGCCGGTGGCCAGCGGCAGCACCAGCTTGCCGGCCAGGCCGTCCTGCGGCAGCAGGTCAAGGAAGGCTTTCAGCAGGCCGGTGTAAGACGCCTTGTACACGGGCGTGGCGACGATGACGGCATCGGCGTCTGCCACCGCGCCCAGGGCGCGCTTGATCGCCAGGTCCCCCGTGTCGGCGTGCAACAAGGCGTGCGCCGGCAATTCGCGCACCGGCACCCGGGTGAAGCGGTGTTCCGCCGCGTCGTCGGCGAGGCGCTCGGCCGCCCTGGCAGCGACGTGGTCGAGCAAACGGCCGGTGCTCGATGCCGCGGCAGGACTGCCGCCCAATAAAAGAATGTTCATGATCCGGTCCCCAGCGTCAGTGTGCGTGTTTGCATTGGTAGGTGCGTGAATGGCGTGAATGGTGTGAATGGCGTGCCGCCTGGCTGCGCTGCATGCGCCGTCTGCATCCAGGCCAGAATAGATCGGCCGGGCCGATAGCAGAACGAATAGTTTTGCGCTTCCATATGCGGTTTCCGACACATGACTTTTTTGCATATAAATAGCCGGATTTGTTCGTGTACGGCGCGCCAGACCCGGTGCAATACTGGCCACCGCTTACCGATATTGACCATCACATCGACCCACGGACATACCATGTCTCTCCCGCTCAGAACGGCGTTGCCCGACCCGGCGCTGCCATCCGCTTCCGATCCGCTCACCGTGGCCGCCGACCTGGCGCGCCGCCTGGGCGACACCGCCAACGCCCGCGACCGGGCCGGCGGCCACGCAGCGCAGGAGCGCGGCTGGATCCGCGATTCCGGTCTGCTGACCCTGTCGATACCCGAGGCCTATGGCGGCCAGGGCGCAGACTGGCCGACAGTGCTGCACGCAGTGCGCATCCTGGCCCGCGCCGACAGCGCGCTGGCCCATGTTTTCGGCTTTCACCATCTGCAGCTGGCCGGCATCGCGCTGTATGGCACGCCGCCACAGCAACGCCGCTTTCTGACACAGACCGTCGACCAGCAGCTGTTCTGGGGCAATGCGCTCAACCCGCTCGACCGCCGCACCACGGCGGTGGACACCGGCGACGGCTTTCGGCTCGATGGCGTCAAGAGCTTTTCGTCCGGCTCGGTGGGATCGGACTGGCTGACCGTCTCGGCCTGGCACGCAGCCACCGGCACCGCGCTGATCGGCGTGCTGCCCACGCGCCAGGCCGGCGTGGCGGTGCAGGCCGACTGGGACGCGTTCGGCCAGAAGCAGACCGACAGCGGCAATGTCCATTTCGATGCGGTAGCGCTGCCGGCCGACCAGGTGCTGCAAGCGCCCGGCGTTGCGGCCACGCCGCAATCGACGCTGCGCTCGCAGGTAGCCCAGCTGATCATGACCAACCTGTACCTGGGCATCGCCGAAGGCGCGTTCGAGGCGGCGCGCGCCTACACGGTGGACGAAGCGCGGCCTTGGTTCGCCTCGGGCGCACCGTCGGCGGCGGCCGATCCCTTGATCCAGCACCGCTTCGGCCAGCTGTGGCTCAAGTTGCGGCCTGCCGCCGTGCTGGCCGACCAGGCCGCGCGCGAACTGGAGCGGCTGTTCCGCCTGGGGCCGGACGTCACCGCGCGCCAGCGCGGTGAGCTGGCCGTGGCCGGGGCCGAAGCCAAGGTGCTGGCGCACGTGGCCAGCATCGACATCAGCAACCAGATGTTCGAGCTGACGGGCGCCCGGTCCACGTCGGCCCGCTACGGCTACGACCGGTTCTGGCGCAATGCGCGCGTGCACACGCTGCACGACCCGGTCGACTACAAGATCCGCGACCTCGGACGCCACGCGCTCGACGGTTCGCTGCCCGAACCCACCGCTTACTCGTGACAACCCGATGACTGCTCCCCTGATCCATATCGCGCACGCGAGCAAGACGTTCACTTTGCCCGACGGCCGCCGCTTCGACGCCGTGCGCGACGTCTCGCTGCGCATCGATGCCGGCGACATCTTCGGCTTGATCGGCAAGAGCGGCGCCGGCAAGTCGACGCTGCTGCGCCTGTTCAATCTGCTCGAACGGCCCGATGCCGGCGCCATCACCGTCGCCGGGCGTGAACTGACTGCGCTGCCGCGCCACCAGCTGCGCGCCGCACGGCGCACGATCGGGATGATTTTCCAGCAGTTCAACCTGCTGCAAAACGCCACCGTATTCGACAACGTCGCCTTCCCGCTGCGCATCCACGGCGGCCAGCGTGCGGAGCAGATCGCTGCCCGCGTCGCACAGTGTCTCGATCTGGTGGACATGGGACACAAGGCTGGCAGTTACCCGGCGCAGCTTTCGGGTGGGCAGAAGCAGCGCGTGGCGATCGCGCGCGCGCTGGCCAGCGGCCCGGCGGTGCTGCTGTGCGACGAGCCGACGTCCGCGCTGGACGCCGAAACCACGCGCGCGCTGCTGGCCACCCTGCGCGACATCAACCGCCGCCTCGGCGTGACCATCGTTATCGTCAGCCACGAGCTGTCGGTGCTGGCCGACATCTGCAACCGGGTGGCGGTGATCGAGGACGGCGCACTGGTTGAGGAATTCGCCCTCGACGCCGCCGCCGGCCGCGACGCGGCGCCGCGTCACACCGCGCTGGGCCGCGAACTGGCCGCCTTTTACGCGGAGACAGCGGCCAGCATTTACCGGGAGGCTGCCCATGTCTGAGCTGTTGTCCACGCTGGGTGCGTCGTTTACCGCGATTGCTGCCATGCTGCCCGAAATGGTCACCGCCGTCGGCCAGACCCTGACCATGCTCGGCATCGGCCTTGCCGCTGCGGTGCTGGTCGGCGGACCGCTCGGCATCGTGCTGTTCCTGGTGGCCGACGGCCAGTCGCTGCAGAATCGGCCGGCGGCGCTGGTGCTGGGGTGGCTGGTCAATACGGTGCGCTCGTTCCCGTTCATTATCCTGCTGGTGGCCCTGGTGCCGCTCACCCGCATCATCGCCGGCACGTCGATCGGACCGCTGGCCGCTGCGGTGCCGCTGTCGTTCGCGGCGATTCCGTATTTCGCGCGCATGGTCGAACAGAATCTGCGCGACGTGCCGCGCGGCGTGATCGAGGCGGCGCACGCGATGGGCGCCTCCGAACTGCAGATCGTGCTGCGGGTGCTGCTGGTGGAAGCGCGTTCCGGCCTGGTGCTGGCGCTGACGGTGGTGGCGATCAGCTTCCTTTCCTACTCCGCCGTCGCCGGCGTGGTCGGTGGCGGTGGCATCGGCGACTTGGCGATCCGCTACGGCTACTACCGCTTCGAAACCGACATCATGGTGGCCACCGTTGCCATCCTGATCGTCATGGTGCAGCTGATCCAGTTCACCGGCAACCGCATCGCCCGCCGCATCGACAAACGCTAAGGAGCGCACATGACCCACCCTATCACCGATCGCCGTCGCGTGCTGACCGCCGTGGCGCTGGCCGCCGTGGCACTGGTATCGAGCGCCAGCGTCCACGCCAGGGATCCCAAGGAAATCGTCATCGGCACCAGCGCCGGTCCGTACGCAGACCAGGTCAAGCTGGGCATCAAGCCGCTGCTGGAGAAAAAGGGGTACAAGGTCAGGCTGGTCGAGTTCAACGACTACATCCAGCCCAACTTCGCGCTGGCCGAGGGTTCGCTCGACGCCAATATCTTTCAGCACAGCGTGTACCTGAACAAGTTCGCGACCGAGAACAGGCTGGCCATCTCCGAACTGGTCAAGGTGCCGACCGCGCCGATCGCCATCTACAGCAAGCGTCACAAGACGCTGACCGAGGTGAAGGAAGGCGCAACGGTGGCGCTGCCCAACGACCCGACCAACCAGGCGCGCGCGCTGGTCATGCTAGACCAGCTGGGCTGGATCCGGCTGCGCGAGCGGTTCGATCCGGTGCGCGCGTCCGAGCGCGACATCGCCGCCAACGTCAGGAAAATCCGCCTGATTCCGCTGGAAGCGGCCCAGCTGCCACGTTCGCTGCAGGATGCCGACTACGCCTTCGTCAACGGCAACTATGCGCTGGCATCGGGCCTGAAGCTCAGGGACGCGTTGAAGACCGAAAAAATCTCGGACCACTATGCCAACCTGGTGGCGGTGCGCACGGCCGACCGCGACAAGCCGTTCGCGCGCGACATTGCCGCCGCCTACCGCTCGCGCGAATTCCTCGACATCACCAACCTGCACTTTGCCGACTATGCCAAGACCGACTACCAGCTCAAGCTGGCGCAGGCGCAACGGGCACAACAACCGGCCAGCCCGGTGCGATGACATGACCAAGCCGATAATACGCTTCAACGCCTTCCAGATGAATACGGTGAGCCACCAGTCGCCGGGCCTGTGGACGCATCCGCGCGACACCGGCCACCGCTACACCGATCCCGAACACTGGACAGCGCTGGCGCGCCTGCTGGAAGCGGGCCTGTTCGACGCCGTGTTCCTGGCCGACGTACTGGGCGCCTACGATGTCTTCCAGGGCAGCGCCGACGCCGCCTTGCGCCACGCGGTGCAGGCGCCGCTGAACGATCCGCTGGCGCTGGTGCCGCTGATGGCGCAGGTGACCGAGCACCTGGGCTTCGGCGTGACCTGCGCCCTCACCTACGAGCATCCGTACACGTTTGCGCGCCGCATGTCCACGCTCGACCACCTGACCCGTGGGCGCATCGGCTGGAACATCGTGACCGGCTATCTCGACAGTGCAGCGCGCAATCTGGGGCTGGACCGTCAGCTGAGCCACGACGCGCGCTACGACCTGGCCGACGAGTACATGGAGGTGGTCTACAAGCTGTGGGAAAAAAGCTGGGACGACGATGCGGTGGTCAACGACAAGGCGCGCGGCGTGTATGCCGAGCCGTCACGGATCCACCCGATCCGGCACGAGGGCCGCTATTACAAGGTGCCGGGCTTTCACCTGTGCGAACCGTCGCCGCAGCGCACGCCGCTGCTGTACCAGGCCGGCACTTCGCCACGCGGCACCGCGTTTGCGGCGCGGCACGCCGAATGCACGTTCGTCAGTGGCCCCAGCAAGAAGGTGGTGCGCCAGTATGCCGGCGACCTGCGCGCTGCCGTGCGCGCCGCCGGACGCGATGGCGACGACCTCAAGATCTATGCCCAGGCGCTGATCGTCACCGCGCCTACCGAGGCCGAGGCGCGCGCCAAGCATGACGAGTACCGCCGTCACATCGATATCGATGCGGCGCTGGCGCTGCTGTCCGGCTGGACCGGCATCGACTTCAGCCGCTTTCCGCTCGACGCCACCGTGCACTACATCGAATCGGACGCCGGCCGCTCGGCGCTGGCCTCGTTCACCGAGGCCGATCCCGAACGCACCTGGACCGTGCGCGAAGCGGCGCAGTTCGTGGGACTGGGCGGACGCGGACCGGTGCTGGTCGGGGACCCGCGCCAGGTGGCGGACCAGCTGCAGGCATGGCAGGACGAGACCGGCATAGACGGTTTCAATCTCGCCTTTGCCGTGGCCCACGACAGCATGCGCGACGTGGTGGAGCTGATCGTGCCGGAACTGCAGCGCCGCGGACGGTACCGCAGCGCCTACGATAACCATAACGATAGCGATAGCGGCACGCTGCGCAGCCGCATCACGGGCGGCGGCGCGCGCCTGCCTGCCAGCCACGTCGGGCGACAGGTCGCGATTTAATCGCTGCGCATCTGCGCCTGCGAGACATTGCTGTTGGGCGGCACGCTCTGCGTGAGCCACACATTGCCGCCGATGGTGGAGCCGGCGCCGATGGTGATGCGGCCCAGGATGGTGGCGCCGGCGTAGATCACCACGTCGTCCTCCACCACCGGATGGCGCGGCACACCCTTGATCAGCACGCCCTGGTCGTCGGCAGGAAAGCGCTTGGCGCCCAGCGTTACATGCTGGTACAGGCGCACGCGCTGACCGAGGATGGCGGTCTCGCCGATCACCACGCCCGTGCCATGGTCGATGAAGAAGCTGCCGCCGATGTGCGCGCCGGGATGGATGTCGATGCCGGTCAGCGAATGGCCGATGTCGGAAATCAGCCGCGCCAGGAACGGCGAACCGAGACGATGGAGGCAGTGCGCCAGGCGGTAATACAGGATGGCGATGGTGCCCGGGTAGCACAGCATGATCTCGGCGATCGACGTGGCGGCCGGATCGCCGGAAAACGCCGCGTGCACGTCGGACACCAGCAGCGCGCGGATGGCCGGCAGGTTGGCCGCGAACTCGCGCGTGATGACGTGCGCCTGCTGGGTCAGCGCGGCCTCGTCGGACAGGTCCTCGGTGGCCGAAAACTGCAGGCCGCGCCGTACCTGCTCGGTCAGGCGGTTCAGCGTGGTGTTGAGGGTATCGCCGACGAAGTAGTCGATGCTTTCGTCGGTCAGGTTGGGCCGGCCGTAGTGGGTGGGGAACAGCACGGCCGACAAGCCGTTGACGATGATCTGCAGCGCCTCGCGCGACGGCAGCTCGCGCACCCTGCCCTGATGGCGGATGTTGTGGGTGGCCTCGCGCGAGACCCGCAGCTGTTCGATCACGCTGGTCAGGTTCCAGTGCGACGGTTTGACGCCGGCGGCGTCGAAGGTATCGATAGTCATGGCTCTGTCATCTCATGTGTTGGCCGGTACGGGTGGGAGCCGAACCGGCGCCGATGGCCCAGCATACGCGCACCGCGCCGCCGCGTGAACGAATCAATCTGTCGCGCCATATGCGCTGGCGGTATAACGCGTACACTCGGTCATCCCGCATATGATGGGCCGACAGCGGCACTGCCGCGATATCGCGTAAAATGCCGGGTCCACCGAACAATACCCTTTTCATGAATATTTTGCTGACCGTCCTGTTGGCGGGCCTGACCATGGTCGGACCGCTGGCCATCGATACCTATCTGCCGTCGTTCCCCGCCATCGGCGTGGCCTTCGACGCCAGCCCCATCCTGGTGCAGCAGACGCTGAGCATGTTCCTGTTCTGCTTTGCCTTCATGATGCTGTTTTACGGCACCCTGTCCGACTCCTTCGGCCGCCGCCCGGTCATCCTGGTCTCGCTGGTGCTGTACATCGCCGCGTCGGTGGGCGCCGCGCTGGCGCAGTCCATCGGCGTGCTGCTGGCGTGCCGCATCGTGCAGGGTTTGGCAGCAGGCGCCGGCTCGGTCGTGGGCCGCGCCATCGTGCAGGACCGCTTCAGCGGCGCCGCTGCCCAGAAAATCCTGGCGCACATCATGATGGTCTTCGGCCTGGCGCCGGCCATCGCTCCGGTACTCGGCGGCTGGCTGCAGGTCAATTTCGGCTGGCGCTCGGTGTTCTGGTTCCTGGCAGCCTTCGGCCTGGTGATGGCGGTTGCCGTGCAGCGCGCGCTGCCGGAGAGCCTGGCCGTCAAGGACCGTCATCCGTTTCACCTCGCGGTCATCGCGCGCAACTACCTGAAGGTGCTGCGCCACCCCCATTTCCTGCTGCTGGCCATCGCCGTGGGCATGAGTTTTGCCGGCGTGGCGCTCTACATCGGCTCGGCCGCCTACTTCGTGATGAACATCCTGCACTTGCCGGAGACGGCCTTCGCCTGGATGTTCGTGCCGCTGATCGGCGGCATGGTCGTGGGCTCGGCCCTGTCCGGTAAATTCGCGCACCGCTTCGCCCGCAAGACGCAGGCGTGGATCGGCTTTGCAGTGATGCTGCTGGCAGGCGCGATCAATGTCGGCTACAACCTGTCATTTGTTGCGGCCGTGCCGTGGGCGGTGCTACCGCTGTTCATCTATTCGTTCGGCCTGTCGCTGACCATGACGCCGATCACGCTGATGTCGCTCGAGTACTTCCCGCACAACAGCGGGCTGGCATCGTCGATGCAGTCGTTCATCCAGATGCTGCTGTTCGCGCTGGTGTCGGGGCTGGTAGCGCCGCTGCTGTTCGACAGCGCGCTCAATCTGGCGTGGGGTGTGCTGGGGAGCCTGGTGGTGGCGCTGGCGGCATGGCTGCTGGCGCAAATCGGCAGGCCGGTCGTGCACTGATGGTGGTGCCAGGGGTAGGCGCCCGCACCGTGCGGGCGTTTCTCCCTGCTACCTGTTGGGCCGGACCTTCAGGGCCACGGGGCCGGCGTGACATCGACGTACTGCGCGCCCCCCTGTTCCGGTTCGCGCGCATCGGGCACCTTGCCCGGGGCTTGCGCCGGGTTGCGCAGGCCGAGGATTTCCTTGCGCGCTTCCACGAAGTCGGCGCTGGTCAGCGGGTTTTCCTGGTCGGGCCAGTTGGCCTCGGCCCAGCGCTGCAGTTCTTCGAAGCGCTCCCACAGTTCATTGATGAATGCGCGGCGCGATTGGTCGTCGATCATATGTCCTCCTTGTTGTCACAGGAGTATCGGCCGGGAAGGTCGTGACGGTCGGTGCGCCTGCGCACAAAAGAGACCGTCGCCGATGCAAGCTACCGCGCATGAGGATCGCCCCGACCGCGCCACGCGCAGGCCGATGCCGCGCTCAGGACTCCTTGCGCGCACCGCTCTGCCGGCTGCCCTGGGACGCCGACTGCGCCCCGGTCTGCGCGGCCGACGGGGCCGCAGCTTGCGCCGACATGGGCTGGCGGTCGTGCCCATCCTGGCCGTCCTGGCCGTCGTGCGTGCGCTGGCCATTCTGGCGGAACGGATCGGTGGACCGTTCGACCGATGCCTGCTGCTTTTGCAAAGCCCGCTGTGTTTCTTCCTGCGTGCTGCGCGCAACCTCTTCGGCCAGCGCCTTGGCGGTGCGGCTGGTCGATTCGACGTGCTCGCCGGCGACCTTGGACATTTCCATCTGGGTGTCGGCAGCGATGCGCGACAGGTGCTGCTGGTAGGCGCGCAGCTTGTCGGAAGCCGGCTGGGCGCGGTTGGTGGCGGCCGAGATCATGTCGGTCGCGCGTTCTGCCGTCAGGCACTCGCAGCCGGTTTGCGCCGCGTCTTCCAGCATGGTTTGCGCCATGTGCAGGTGGAGATCGCTGAATTGCTGAACGGTGCGAAACATCGAGCGCGACACGTCGTTGAAAAACGCCATCTGGGCGTCGAGATGCGATTTGACGGCAGGCGTGACGGATGGTGAATATGGAAACATTGGGTAACCTCCATGCATGGGTTGGTGGATCGGAAAGCGAACCGGGCGCATTGCGTTAGCGCAGATCGAACACCAAGGCTACGTCAGCAAACCAAAGCAAGCATGATTTGGATCAAAGGTGTACAATCGAGATATTGCCTTAGGGGAATATCATCATGGCCATTTCCGCTCTCAATATCGGCGCCAGCGGCGTGACCGCCGGCCTCACCGCGCTGTCCAACAGCGCCAATTCGATCGCCAACGCGTCCACCCAGGGATTTGCGCCGGCGCAGGCGACGTTCCGCGAAACGACGCCAGCCGGCAGCGGCGTATCGATTTCGCTGCAGGGACAGCAACTGGCAGCCGGCAACGCGCCCAGCGGCACCGACCTGGCTACCGAGATCACCGACTCGATGGTGTACAAGGCGCAGACGCAGGCCTCGCTGTCGGTCATCAAGACGTCCGACGCCACCCTCGGCTCGCTGCTCGACATCAAGGCCTGAGCGACGCCGGCACGCGACCGGCCGCCGGCCCTGGCCGCCGCTCATCCGCCGGTCGGCGCGGCCACTTGACAGCGGCCGGGCGCACCGTCACATTGGCGGCTTTTGACACGCCAGCGCTGCGAGCGGCCAGATGAACCCAGACGATTTCCACCACCAGCCGAGTGTCGATCCCATCGATCCCGACGATCGGCCGGCGCGGCTCGGCGCCATCGTGCGCCGCTGGTCGGACGCGACGCCGCACGCCCCCGCCCTGCACGACGGCCAGCGCTGCTGGACCTATGCCGCGCTGGCTGCCGCCGTCGGGGCGACCGCCGCCAGCTTGCGCGCGCTCGGCGTGCGCGCCGGCGACCGCCTGATGGTGGTCGGCGAAAATTGCGCGGCGCAAGTGGCGCTCACCTTTGCCGCCGCCGACATCGACGCTGTCGTCGTCCACGTCAACGGCCGCCTGAGCGCCCCTGAAATCGACCGCATCCGCCACCATTGCCAGCCGCGCCGCGTGATCTACACCAGCGCTCCCGGGTGCGCGGCGTCGCCCGAAACCGCTGCCCACGGCCTGCGCCACGACGCCCTGCCAGGCGAAGGTCCGTGCGGCGCCTGGATGGTGGGCGCGCTGAACCCGGACTGTGCGCCGGACCCCGTGCATGGCAGGTCCGACCAGCAGGTAGCGGCGCTGGTGTACACCACCGGCACCACCAGCGCGGACGGGGCGCCGAAGGGCGTGATGCTCAGTCACCGCAACCTGCTGTTCGTGGCGGCCGTGTCGAGCCGCCTGCGCGCGCTGACGCCATTGGACCGCGCATACGGCGTGCTGCCGATCACCCATGTGTACGGCATGACCTCGATGATGCTCGGCACCCTGTACGCGGGCGCCTGCCTGGTCCTGTGCCCGCGCTACACGCCCAATGCGCTGCTGGCCGCGCTGCACGATCACCGGCTCACCATCGTCCAGGGCGTGCCGGCCATGTATGCCAGGCTGCTCGAAAAGCTGGGCCGCGACGATATGCCCGTGCCCAACCATCTGCGCTTCGCCTATGCCGGCGGCTCGCCGCTGGCGCCCAGCCTCAAGGCGCGGGTGGAGCGCGTGCTCGGCGTACCGCTGCATAACGGCTACGGCCTGACCGAAACCGCCCCCACGGTGTGCCAGACCCGCCTCGACCAGCCCCGTACCGATACCTCGGTCGGCCACGTGATTCCGGGCGTGGCGGCGCAGGTGGTCGATGCGGGCGGCGCGCCGGTGGCGTCCGGCGTGACGGGCGCGCTGTGGGTGCGCGGCCCCAACCTCATGCTCGGCTACTACCGCGACCCGGAGCTGACCGCTGCCAGCATGCGACCCGGCGGCTGGTTCGATACCGGCGACCTGGCGCGGCAGGACGCCGATGGCGCACTGTTCATCGTCGGCCGCAGCAAGGAACTGATCATCCATGGCGGTTTCAACGTCTATCCGTTGGAAGTGGAGACCGTGCTCAACGCCCACCCGGGCGTGACGCAATCGGCCGTGGTGGGCCGCGCCCGTGCGGACGGCGACGAGGACGTGGTGGCCTACATCGAGCCCGACACCCGTCACCCGGTCGCGCTGGACGCGCTGCACACCTGGCTGGCGCAGCACCTGGCGCCCTACAAGCGACCGACCGAGATCGTCGCAATGGCGACCTTGCCGTCGGCCGCCACGGGCAAGATCCTCAAGGGGCAGCTGAAGGCGCTGGCCGACGGATCGCAGCCGAATAGTCGGGCGCCCGGTCCGCCGCGTGCGCGCGGGCAGTGATGTGGGCGGCCTGGCGCAGGACGGCAAACTGCTGCGGTCCGGCCAGCGCGCCCAGGTCGAACAGGTAGCGGTCCAGGTAGCCGGAGGCCAGCAGGCGCCAGTCCAGCGGCAGCGCGGTGTCGATACGCCTGGCCATTTCAAAGACGATGGTGGTGCAGTTGGCGGTGAGCGTATTGTAGAAGCGCGGCGTGCGTTTCAGCTGCGCGCCTTCGTCCAGGTAGGACAGGAACAGCGAACGCATGGTCGATTGCGGCATGTTCAAACGGTATAAATACATATCCTCGCCGCGCACATTGGTGCGCACGCGCAGGATGTCGCGTTCGTCGGCGGCGATCAGCACCGTCTCGTAGCGCCTGAAAAAGCCGGCGATGGCGTCGAACTGTTCGCCGCGCTCCTTGCGGATCTCGATCGAAAACGTCAGGTAGCGGCCGTCGGCAAAGCCGAACGACACCAGCGTGTGCGCGATCGCCGGCCCCATCCAGTAGGACAGCGCCACGTCCACCGACCGCAGCTGGTCGAGGTCATAGCTGCGGCGCTCCCAGCGCTGCGTGTAATCGTCATCGCTGCGCCAGTCGAAGTTGCGCACCTGGTCGAGCGTCACCACGCTGCCATGCACCTGCCCGGTCACCATGCGCGCCACGTCGTCGGCCCACACGCGGTCGTGGCGCGGCTGCAGCGTGCCCCACCACAGCAGCAGCGCCATCATGGCTGCGGCCCAGGGCAGCAGCACGCGCGCGCGTTGCAGGCGCCACCACCAGAACAGCGTAACCGCCGCCAGCGCCACCCACAGCCCCATCGCCGGCACCCGCAGCGCCGCCAGCTGGAACGGCGGCTGGAACCACAGGACCAGCGCGCCCCAGGCGCTGGCCAGGCCCAGCGCGACCGATGCCGCCACGCGGCCGAACGTCTTCCATGGTTTTCTCATCGGCCGATTATAGAAGCAACGTCGCGCAAGCAAGCGCGTGCACCACTGCCCGGAGTACGCTGGCGAACGGTCCGCTACCGGCAGTTGTAAGGATTTGTGAACCGGGCGACTGCCGACGCCGGCTTGTGGCACACTGACAACACGTCTACAGCAAACGAGGAACAGCATGACTGACGGCCCTGACGACCCGCCCAGCACGCCGCACCGTCGCGCCACCGATCACCAGCAGGGCCCGCTGCGCAGCAGCCGCGGTGACGTCGGCAGCAACGGCACGCCGCGCTACCTCGACCCCGGCGACACCGTCTTCAGCCTGTGGGGCCGCGTGCTGATGGCGCGCTACCGGCGCGTGGCCGCGTCGGTGACGCGCCACATCGTGCAGCGCCCGCTCCACATCGGCATCTCGGCGCGCATCTTCCACCCCGAGGCCGGCTCTACCGGACTGCGCAGCAAGAACCTGCAATATCTCGAAGAATCGATCGCCCAGTGGGTGATGTCGCGCGACGTGCTGGTGTTCATGATCCCGACCGTGAACACGGACGGCCTGCTGCATCCGTCCAACATCCGCCTGCGCGACTATGCGCGCCACCTCGACGGCCTGGTGCTCCAGGGCGGCGCCGATGTCTCGCCGCAAAGCTACGCCGAAACGCCCACCCGCCCCGAGTGGAGCGGCGACCGCGCGCGCGACATGTACGAGCTGGAACTGCTGCACGAATTCGTGGAGGCCGGCAAGCCGGTGCTGGGCATCTGCCGCGGCTGCCAGCTGATCAACGTGGCGTTCGGCGGCACGCTGTACCAGGACATCGCGTCCGACGTGCCCGATTCGCTGGCCCACGTCAACGACGACTACGACCGCAACCGCCACGACATCACCTTCCCGCCCGGCTCGTCGCTGGCGCGGCTGTTCAAGGGACAGGCCAGCGGCACCGTCAATTCCATCCACCACCAGGCCGTCAAGACGCTGGGGCGCGACATGATGGTCGAAGCGCTGTCGGTACCCGACAATATGGTGGAAGCGATCCGCTACCGCAAGGCGCCGTTCGTGATGGGCCTGCAATGGCACCCGGAATTCCACCGCGCCGGCGGCGTCGAACTGCTCGACTGTACCGGCATCCTGGACCAGTTCCTGCGCGTGGCGCGGGAGACGCGGTTCTGACGCTTGCCGCTTGCGGTCTGACGCTTGCCGCTTGCGGTTCTGACGCTTGCCGCTTGCGGCTCAGCGCACCTGCAGGCGCGGTGCGGTAGCCGTGGGTCGCGCTGGCGCGGCCAGCTTGAAGACCGCCATGCGCTCGCTGAGGGCGGCTGCCTGGTCCTGCAGCGATTCGGCCGCTGCTGCCGCTTCCTCCACCAGCGCGGCATTCTGCTGGGTGACCTGGTCCATCTGCGTGATGGCCTGGTTGACCTGCTCGATGCCGGCGCTCTGTTCCTGGCTGGCCGCGGTGATCTCGCTGACGATGTCGGCCACCCGCGTGATGCTGGCGACGATGTCGCCCATCGTGGCGCCGGCCTGGTCCACCAGCGCGGTGCCCGCTTCCACGGTGCCGACCGAATCGTCGATCAGCAGCTTGATGTCCTTGGCGGCCGCGGACGAGCGCTGCGCCAGGTTGCGCACCTCGGAGGCCACCACGGCAAAGCCACGCCCCTGTTCATCGGCGCGCGCCGCTTCCACCGCCGCGTTCAGCGCCAGGATGTTGGTCTGGAACGCGATGCCGTCGATGACCGAGATGATGTCGACGATCTTCTTCGACGAAGCGTTGATCGAGGCCATGGTGCCCACCACCTGCCCCACCACGTCGCCGCCCTTGACGGCAATCTGCGACGCCGACAGCGCCAGTCCCTTGGCCTGACGCGCATTGTCGGCATTCTGTTTGACGGTGGCGGTCAGTTCTTCCATCGACGACGCGGTTTCTTCGAGCGAACTGGCCTGCTGCTCGGTGCGCGAAGACAGGTCCTGGTTGCCGGCGGCGATCTGGCTCGATGCGGTGGCGATGGTGTCGGTACTGCCGCGCACCTGGCCCACCAAGCGCTGCAGGCTGTCGTTCATGTGCCGCAGCGACGCCATCAGCTGCCCGCTTTCGTCGCGCGACGTCACCTGCACGTCGGCCGTCAGGTCGCCGTCGGCCACGCGGCGCGCCACGTCCACTGCCTGCTGCAGCGGCCGCGAAATGATGCGGGCCACCCACGCCGCCAGCAGGCCGCCGATGACGATGCTGGCGACCAGCAGGCCGAGCGCCTGTTCGCGCGCCGACAGGTACTGCGCTTCCGCTGCGTCGCTGGCGGCGTCGCCCTGCTCCTGGGCGCGCTGGGCGATCTTGTCGATCACGTCGGCGGTCTGGTTGATCAGCTTGAACGAAACGCCTTCTGCGATGGCCATCAGCTCGTCGCGCTGGCCCTGCTTGCGCAGCTCCACCATCCTGGCCCGCTGCACCGCGTACTCGGCGCGCACGGCCACCAGCTGCGCCAGCAGCCGGCGGTCTTCTTCGTTGGTGATGGTGCCCTGGAACTGGCCTTGCAGCTTGTCCACCTTGGCCACCATGCGCGCCACCATGTCGTCATACTTGGCCACGCGCACCGGGTCGCTCGACAGCAGCTGCTCCATCTCGTAGCGGCGCATGGTATTGAGCGCAGCCTTGAGCGCCAGGATGTAGCGCATGCTCGGCAGCGACTGCGACGACAGGTGATTGGACGCCGCGTTGAGCCGCCCCATGCTGGCGATCGTCACCGTCCCGAGCAGCAGTGTCAGGGCCAGCACCGCGCCGAAGGACAGGAACAATTTTTTACTGATTTTCAGATCGTAGAACCATTGCATGACATTCTCCGGGTGCTTCAGTTGATGGCGGTGTGCCCTTGATGTGTGCGCTGGCGCCAGCGGTGCGCCAGCAGCGCCAGTCCGGCGACGATGGCCAGCACGCCCAGCGCCATGGCCGCGCGCGCCAGCAGCAGGAGCGGCGACGGCTCGCCGCCGGCGCGCAATGCCCGCACGCGCTGCTCGGTGATGGTCACCTTGCTCTGGCCGAACGTGGCCATCACGTAGTTGGTCAGCTCGGCCACGTCGCGGTCGGTCAGTTCGTCGCCGAAGCCGGGCATGCCTTGCCCGTGCTCGGGCCATATCCCTTCCAGGACTGCCATGCCCACGTTATCGGCAGTCGGATGGCGCAGCGACGGATGGTTGCGCAAGGCCGGCAGGCCGCGCACGCCGTCGCCGTCGATCTGGTGGCAGGACGCGCAGTTGTTGCGGTACAGGCGCTCGCCGGCGCCGATCTTGCCGGCCATTTCCGCGATATCGCTGGCCGGCAGCCTGGCCCCCGGCGCCGGCGCAGCTGGCCGAACTTGCAGCGCTGGCGCACCTGCGGGAATTGCGGAAGCAGGCGTGGCTGCTGGTGCGGGCGAGTTTGGCGGAACTCCTGGCGCTGGCGTAGCCGGCGAAGCTACTGGCGCCGAGCTAGCCATCGGCGCCGCTGCGCCTGCCGCCGCCGGCGTGGTCAGGTACACCGAGATCGCCTTGACGTCCTGCGGATCCATCCTCGAAAAGCTCTTGTCGATCGCTTCGCGCATCGGACCGCCGGCGGTGGCGCCGTTCGGGGCGTGGCCGGTTGCCAGGTATTGCTGCAGCGTTGCCGGGTCCCAGCCGGCGGCGGCCAGTGCGCCCGGCGTGATATCGGGCGCATACCAGGTACCGAGCGAGCCCCCGCGCAGGTATTCGGACGATTTCTCGGCCATCAGGAAGTTGCGCGGCGTGTGGCAGGTCGCGCAATGGGCCAGTCCCGTCGCCAGGTAGGCGCCGCGGTTCCATTCCACCGACTTCGATTTGTCGGCCTGGTACGGCTGGCGGTCGAGATACAGCGCATTCCACACCGCCATCGACAGGCGGAGATTGAACGGGAACGGCAGGCTGGTGGCCGGCGCCGGCGTGTCGTCGGCAGCCACGCCGTGCATGAAGTAGGCGTACAGCGCGGCGGTATCGTCGTCGGTCATCTTCGCGTACGCGGTGTAAGGCATGGCCGGGTACAGGTGGCTGCCGTCGCCGCGCACGCCGGCGCGCACCGCGCGGCTGAACTGCGCCAGGGTGTAGGCGCCGATGCCCGACTTGACGGACGGCGTGATGTTGGTCGAATAAATCGTGCCGAGCGGGCTGGCGATGGCCAGGCCGCCAGTGTAGGCAGGACGCGCGGGTGCGCTATGGCAGGCCATGCAGTCGCCGGCCACGGCCAGGCTCCTGCCCCGTTCCACCAGCGCCGGCGTGGCGCCGGTTTTGAGCGGCTGCCCGGTTGCCTGCGCCGGCGCATGGAGTGCGCCGAAGCCGGCGGCAAGCACGAACCATGCGGCAGCGGCCAGGCGCCCATGCACGGCATGGCGCACGGCGTTGAGCACGGCGCTGAGCGCCTCGTTGAACGCAGCTTTGCGCACAGCTTTGCGCACAGAGTTGGACACGGAATTGGACACAGAATTTACCACGGCGGCAGGCCATCCGCTGAGTACGGACTTATGCACGGTACCGGCGCATCTGGCGCGCGCGGGGGGACGGCAGGATTCACGCATGACGGGCCTCCGACAGGATCTTGTCCGCCGTCCGCAGCGCCAGCGCCACGGCGGTCAGCGTGACGTTGCAGGTGCCCACGGTGGGCATCACGCCGGTGCCGACCATGTACAGGTTCGGGTGATCGTGCGCGCGGCCGAACGGATCGGTCACGCTGCTCCGCTCGTCCTTGCCCATCGACAGGGTGCCGGTGATGTGCTGGCGGTTGCTGAACGCACCTTCCTTGCTGTGCTTGATATTGGTCGCGCCCAGCTGTTTGGCGATCTCGTCGTAGCGCTTGCGCGTTTCGACCGTGCCCTGCTTGACGTAGTCGTCGATGTCCCAGTAGATGCGCGGCGTGGGCAGCCCCAGCGCGTCGCGCTTGTCGCTCAGGGTCACGCGGTTGTTCGGGTCCGGCAGCTGCTCGAGCGCGTTCTTGATGCTCACGCGGCGCGCCGCGCGGTCGCGGATTGCGCCTTCGAGCTTGACGCCGTAATAGCCGGCGCCGATCAGCTCTTTGGTCACCGACGCCACTTGCGAGGCGTTCGAGATATCGATGCGGAACGGTGCATGATCGCGGCGGAATTCGCCGTCGCGGAACTGGCCGATCGAGCACGGACTCACCGGGCCCCGGCCCGGCCAGATCGGCTCATCGACATCGAAGGTCACACCGATGGCCGGGTGGTCGCACAGGTTGCGTCCCATCTGGTCGCTGCGGTTGGCCAGGCCGGTCGGGAATGCCGGGCTGGCCGACATCAGCAGCAGCTTGACCGATTCGATGGCGTTGGCGGCGATGACGAAGGTCTTGGCCGTGACGCGGTGGCTGGTCTTGTTCCAGTCGTAGTAGTGCACCGCCGTGATGGCGCCGCGGGCGTCATGTTCGAGCTTGTACACCACCGCTTCGGTGATGGTGCGGACGCCCGCCTTTTCGGCACTGGTGGCGGCGATGCCGCCGTGGTACTGGGCGTCGATCGGGCACAGCGGCATGCAGTTGTTGTTGCCGCAGCAGGCCGGACGGCCATCGAAGCTGCGGCTGTTACGCGCGGTGCAGTCGTCGAGCACCTTGAAGTCCGGCGCCAGGCGCGCGGTCACGCGCTGCTGGAAGTACGATGCCGGCACCGTCTCCATCGGGAACGGCTGCGAACGCGGCGAGCCGGTTTCGGTCGAACCGCCGACGCCGGCGATGACTTCGGCCTCGCAGTAGTACGGCTCCAGCTCTTCGTAGCTGATCGGCCAGTCTTTGCCGACGCCATACAGCGACTGGGTCTTGAAGTCCGAAGGGAGGTAGCGCCACATCTGCGCCGCCCAGTGCCAGCTGGTGCCGCCCAGCATGCGGATGTACTGTGCCTGGAACGGGTGCGGTCCGACCTGTTCGATGTACTTGTTCGCTTCCGGCGAAAACACCGGGTGCGGCGACATTTCCGAAAACGGGTACGGCGCCATGAAGTCCGATTTGAAGGCGGAATGGCGATAGCGCTCGACCAGTTCGCCGCGGCCGACGCGCGGCCCCGATTCGAGCATCAGCACCGAGCTGCCGGCCAGCGCCAGCTTGCGCGCCAGCAGCGCGCCGCAGATGCCGCCGCCGATCACGCAGATGTCGGCAGAATTGATAGTATTCATAGGTTGTCTTTACTTGTTCAGGGCTTGAGGTTGGGCGGACCAGCTGCCGCACGGGCCGTAGGAAAAACTCGGCGGCACCAGCACGTCGGCCACGGCCAGGTTGGACAAGGTATCGGCATAGGCCACGCACACCGACTTCTTGCCCTTGCCGACCACGCCCAGGTACCAGGCCTGCAAGATCGCCTGCGACAGCGCCTGGTCGGCCTTCTGCGCTTCGGTGAACGTGGTCTTGTCGTCCTGCGCCAGCACTTCGCCGGCGCCCAGCGTGGCGTTCAGGCGCGCCAGCGCCGCATCGGTGTCGGGCGCCTGCTTGACGAACGCCTGGTACAGCGCCAGCGCCAGCGTGGGATTGATCTCGGCCTTGCCGGTCAGCGTGCGCGAGACGGCGATAAAGTCGGTCAGTCCCGGCCCAGCCGGGGCGATGGCCGCGCCGGCGCGGGTGGAAAGCAGCAGCTGGCTGGCGACGCCAGACAATGTCAGCGCACCGAGCGCACCCAGCGCCTTGAGCGCACTGCGCCGCGAAGTGTGTTTGCTATGCATGGGATTCCTTAGTTGGCGCCGGCGCGCTTGCGGCGACGCAGGATGAAGACGATCAGCAAGGCTACGGCCAGTGCGCCGAGCACCATGCCGGCGCGGGCCAGCGTCAGCAGGTTCGACTGCGGACCGCCCTGGCGCACCTGCGCCACTGCCTCCGGCGTGACGGTGGCGGCAGCCTGGCCGGGACCGAACTGCACCAGCATGTAGTTGGCCAGCGCGGCCACCTCGGTGTCGCTCAGGTGGTTGACGGCGTTGACCTGGTCGCCGAACGGCGGCATGAACACGTGGCCGTCAGCCGTCTTGCGGTCCACGCCGAGCAGGATGGTGGCCAGCAGGTTGTTGGTGTTGACGGTGGCCGAATTGTGGAACAGGCTTGGGTAATAAGCATCGCTGGTGCCCTGGCCGCTGGCGCCGTGGCACGAGGCGCAGTTGGCCGAGAACACCTGCGCGCCAAGGTTGGCGCCCTTGATATTCTCCTGGTAAGGCACGCCACGGATCTTGTCGAGCGCATTGCCCGCCTTGCCCTGCTCGAAACGCGACGGACCGGCCGACTGGTCGCCATGGCCGACCGACGGCGGCAGCGACTTGATATACACGGCGATGGCCCGCAGGTCGCCCGGTTCCAGGTGGCTGAAACTGAGGCTGATGGCCTCGGCCATGCTGCCCGCCGCCTGCGCCTTGCCGGCCACGCGGCCCGTCTGCAGGTACTGCACCACCTCGGCCTCGGTCCAGGCGCCGATGCCGGCGACAGGATGCGAGGTGATGTTCGGCGCATACCACGGGCCGACCTGGGCGCCGGACAGGTGGCGTGTCTTATCCTCCTGCATCAGCGCGCCGCGCGGCGTGTGGCAAGTGCTGCAGTGGGCGGCGCCTTCGGCCAGGTACTGGCCGCGCAGCCATTGCGCCGAGCGCTGCGGCTCGGGCCGCAACGGCTGCTGATCCAGGAACAGCGCGTTCCACGCCTTCATCGACAGCCGGATGTTCATCGGGAACGGCAGGCTCGTTGGCGTGGTGGGCCGGTCCACCGCCGGCACGCCCTGCATGAAGTACGCGTACATGGCGTTGACATCGGCGTCCGTCATCCTGGCGTACGCCGTGTAGGGCATGGCCGGATACAGCATCTGGCCGTCGGCGCGCACGCCCTTGCGTACCGCGTCGCTGAACTGCTGCGCGGTGTACTTGCCGATGCCGTGCTCGCGCGACGGCGTGATGTTGGTCGAGACGATCTCACCCACCGGCGACGACATCACCAGCCCGCCCGCCATCGGCTGACCGTGGTGCGCCGTGTGACAGGCCATGCAGTCCGACGCGGTGGCCAGGTATTTGCCGCGCGCGACGGTGGCCGCATCGAACGGCTGCGCCGGCGCTGCCAGCACCGCGCCCGGCAGCATCAGCGCCAGCAAAAAGTTCAATGCTGCTTTCATCATGCCCCCTTCATCTGACGCACCATCGCGTCGGCGGCCTTGAACGCCAGCGACACCATGGTGATGGTGCTGTTGCCGCAGGCCGTGCTGGCCATGGCGCCGCCCCCGGGCAAAAACAGGTTGTCGTGGTCCCAGGCGCGGCAATCGGCATCGACCACGGAATCGCGGTGGTCAAGGCCCATGATGGTGCCGCCCATGATGTGCTTGCTCTGGTTGAACTGGGGACTGAGCTTGATGTCGGTGGCGCCCATGGCCTGGGCGATCCGCTTGCCGATCGGGACCGAGTACACCTCGGCCGACCTGCGCGTGTAGTCGCCCACGTCGTAGTGGATCGCCGGTTTCGGCAGGCCGAGCCAGTCGGTCTTGTCGGACAGCGTCAGGCGGTTGTTCGGGTCGGGCAGCACCTCGTGCGCCAGCACCACGTCGGCGGTGCAGGCCGTCATGCGGCGGATCTCGGCGTCCAGCGCCTTGCCCACCAGGCCTTTTTTCAGCGCCGCGAACGTGACGAAGCGGTTGCGGGCGAAATTATTGAAGCGGAAGTAGGCGCCGGCGTGCTCGCTGCGGAACGCGCCCTGCGAGGTTTCCATGATGCCGCTGTTGACCACCGGTCCCACGCCGGCCCAGAACGGCTCTTCGAGCGTCAGCGTCATGGTCAGCTGCGGGTGGTCCATCATGTTGCGGCCGACCTGGTCGCTGCTGTTGGCCAGGCCGTTCGGGTTGCGGTCGTTCTTCGACATCAGCAGCAGTTTCGGCGTTTCGATGCCGTTACAGGCCAGCACGAACAGCTTGCCCGTGACGCGGTGGCTGGCCTTGTGCTGGTCGTAGTAGTTGACGGCGACCACGCGGTTGGCGGCGTCGGTCTCGAGGCGGTAGGCCACCGCGTTGGCGGTGATCGTTGCGCCTTTCGCCTCGATGCGCGACAGTGCCGTGGCGGCGTCGTACTTGGCGCCCACCGGGCACACGGGCACGCAGTTGTTGTTGGCGCAGCAGGCCGGGCGGTCGTCGTACGACGTGCCGCTGTTGCGGGCCTGCGCGGTCGGGATATTGTGGTAACCAAGCGTTTTCACCACGTCGGTGAAGCGCTGTTCGCCGGGGCCGAACGGCAGCGGCGGCATCGGATACGGTTTCGAGCGTTTGGCGGTGTCGGTCACGGGCGGCCATTGCTCGGCCGGTGCCGACGGACCGCAGATGCCCAGCGCATATTCGGTGCGGGTGTAGTACGGCTCCAGCGTCTGGTAGTCGAACGCCCAGTCGCGGCCCACACCGTAGAGCGTTTTCAGGCGCATGTCTTCCGGCGTCAGGCGCCAGCAGGTGCCGGCCCAGTGCCAGGTCGAGCCGCCGGCGTAGCGGATATAGCTCTGCGCATAGCGGTCGGGCCCGGAGAGCTGCAGGTAGGCGTCCTGCGGCGTCTCGACCGAGGCCATCGGATGCGGGGCCCAGGCCGCCGGCGGGTAGCAGGAAGACGGATCTCCCTTGAGCGCCAGCGGCAGGTTACGGAAGTTTTCCACGATTTCGGCGCGCGCCACGCGCGGGCCGGCTTCGAGCATCAGCACGGACAGGCCGGCGTCGAGCAGCGTTTCGGCGATTGAAACGCCGACGACGCCGGTGCCGACGATGACGACATCGGCGCTAGTAGGGTTGGGCATTTATGTGTTCCTTCGATCAGAAGACCGGCATGCTGGACAGCGGGACTATCGGACGGCTCCACAGATTGGGGCCGGAAAAGCCGTAAGACGGCATGGCCACGGCGTCGGCCGTGGTCTTGTAGGTGAGCGCCTGTTCGTAGGTGAACAGCTGCGCATCCTTTTTTGGCGACGAGCAGCCGGTGTACCAGGCAAAGATCACCCAGTGCGCGAATTCCTGCAGCGGACCTTCGGCGATGTCGGCGAAGAAGTCTTCCACCTGTTTTGCCTGCCTGGCCTGCGCCAGCTCGGCAATGGCCGTCAGCATGCGCGGCATGTCCGGGTACTTGGCGGCTGCCGCGGCTGCGATACGCGCGCCGACCGCGTCGTCGAGCTGGTGGTTGATCAGCAGGCGGGACACCTTCATGAACTGCGCGGTATGGGCACGGGCCGGGGCCGGGGCCGGCGGCGTCGCCACGCCCCACGCCGGCACCGTACCCCAGGTCACCCAGGCGCCGACGATGACGGTGGCGCCCAGCAAAAATTTGCGTCTTGAGAGAGACATATCGAATCCTGTAAAAAGGCCGGACGCGAAGCGGGGCCGGACCAGCGGCCCTGCCCCGCCAGCGCGTCAGAACGAGTGGCGCAGGCCCAGGGCCAGCATGGTCTGGCGCGGACCGTCGCCGACCAGGCCGGCCTGCGAAGTGCCGATCACGGCGTCCGCCGCGATGATCGTGCGGCCGTTCGCGCCCAGGGTCTTGCCGCTGGCGCGCTGCACCGCTTCGAGCAGGTACACCGAGGTGCGCTTGCTGAACCCGTACGCCTGCTGCAGCGAGAACTGGCGGTAGCGCGCGCCGTCGCTGATGCCGTTGGCGCTGGTGGCGCGGGTGTAGGTGAGGCCGGCGCCGAGCAGCCACGGGCTGGCCGTCTGCCACGACGCCAGCAGCGCGCCGGTGTTGAAGATCGCCTTGTCACGGAACACGGAACTGGCGTTGGGCGTGTATTGCACATTGCTGACCGAGCCGCCGAAGGTCACGGCGCCGGTCTCGTAGCGCGAAGCGGCGGCCAGGTACTGCACGTCGCGCGCGGACAGGTAGCCGGCGTTGAGCGGCGACTTGGAAAAGCTGCTCGACGCATTGGTATCCCAGTTCAGCTGGCTCGGACCGTTTTTCAGCAGCTGGTAGCCGAGCGCGTGGTGCCAGTGGCTGCCGTCGAACTTGACCGAAGCGGCCGCCGACCCGCCGCTGCCCGTGTGGCCGGCCTGCTCGCCGGCCGCGACCATGGCGCCTGCCGTCACGCCGTGCATCTTGGGCGAGGTGTACTTGATCGCATTGTTGTGGCGGATGGTGATGTCGAAGCCGTCGATATCGCCCGGGTGGTCGCCGGCAGCGCCGGTCACGACCGGCACCGGCCCGAACGCATTCAGGGCGTCGAAGTACGACGAATACTGGCGGCCCACGGTCAGCGTGCCGACCTGCTTGTTGGTCAGGCCGACAAAGGCGGCGCGGTTGAACAGGCTGCCCGCCTGGCCGGCGGTGCCGTCGTCGGTGTTGAAACCTGCTTCGAGCTTGAAGATGGCCTGGGTGCCGCCGCCCAGGTCTTCCGAACCCTGGAAACCGAGCCGGTTCCCGTCCTTGGGCCCGGATCGCATAAAGGTCTTGGCGCCGCCCGGCAGGTGGTCGATGCGCGTGACGGCCACGTCGACGATGCCGTACATGCTGACATTCGAGCCGCTGGTTTGGGCGGCAACGGTGCCGCAGGCGCCGGACAGCAGCAAGCCGCCCAGGATCAGGAATTGAGGTTGGTTCATATGCACTGGCAAGCGCGGTGTCCGGCCCGGCTTCCAGGCGGAACAGCGCTTGCATCATCTCCAAAATGGTCGCAGAGCGACAAAAAACAGGCAGCGCCTGTTATTCGACGCTGCCCCCACGACCGAGCACCCGCCCGGCCAGAATCACGATCGCTGGTGTCACCAGCGCGATATACATATTGTCGATACCCCAGGGATCCCCCAGCAGGTACCAGACGGTGGTGGCCACACTGGCCGCCAGCAGTCCCCACATGGCGCCGCGCCTGCCGCCAGACCAAGGTAAATACAGGCCGATCACGGCCACGACCGAAATCGACAGCCGCAGCGCACGCGTAAAAAACGACAGCTGCAACAAGCCCGGCGCAAACAGCACGAACACCAGCGGCACCAGCCCGATCGCCCAGGCCATCGCCCGCGTGGCGCGCAACTCGCGCTCCGGCGTGGGACGGCACAGCGGCACGTAAAAATCGCGCACCGCCAGCGAAGCGATCGCCAGCGACACGGCGCTCACCCCGGCAAACACTGCCGCCACCAGCGACACCGCCACCAGCCCGGCCAGGACCACATTCATGCTCTGCATGAACACCGGCAGCGCGTACAGGCTGGGCATGTCCGGGTGCAGATACCGCGCCGCCACGCCGATCAGGCCCAGTGCGATCCCGATCGGCAGCGCCAGCCAGCCCGCGATAAACGTCGCGCGGCGTGCCGCGTTGGCGCTCCGGGTCGATGAAATCGCCTGGATGATGTACTGCGTCGAGAAAATCGCCCCGATATTCCCGATAAAAAACGCTACGATGGTCGAGGCGCCGAATGCGCCGTCCCACGTGAAATACCATGCCGGCAGCGTGGCCACCATCGGCGCCACGCCCCCCGTCAGTTTCAGCGCCACCGCCAGCACCACCAGCACGCCCAGGTACTTGACGGCGCTGTGCAGCAGCGTGACGTAGGCCAGGCTCTTCATCCCGCCAAAGGCGAAATAGAAGGTGCTGACCGCCGCGATCACCACCGCCGCCAGCGGCAGGCTCACTTGCAGCACCGTGGCGATGGCCGCCGCGCCGCTCATGTAATTGCCCACGTTGACCAGCAACAGTGCGTAGATCATCACCAGCGACACCGTCATCTGGGTCGCCCGCCCGTAGCGCTGGAAGATCGCCCCGGAGATCGTGTACTCGCCCGAGTTGTACACTTTGCGCGCGAACACCAGCCCGAACAGCGGAAAGCCGATGGCCGCGCTCAGCACCGCCCACGACGCCGCCATGCCCGACTCGAACGCCGCCTGCGCGGTGCCGACAGCGGACTTGGCGCCGACAAATTCGGACACCATCAACACCCCCACCACCACGGCCGGCAGCGTGCGCGCGCCGACCATGAACTCGCTGGCGGTGCGGCTGCGCAGGCGCGCGGTCAGCGCCGCCGTGAGCGCGATGTACACCACCACCATCGCCACGATGACGGCAGCCCCGGCAGGTCCGGCCTGGCCCAGGACAGTCATCGCGCGGACCTAGCGGTCCTGGCCGACATAGCCGCCGGTGGTCTGCAGCGCGCGCGCCAGCTGCCCTGCCGCCGCCACCACTGCCGCCCTCGTGTCCTGCTCGAACTGCTGCAAGCTGCTGCGGCTGGCGGGGGCGGCCACGCTGAGCGAGGCCACCGGCAAGCCATCGACATCGAGCACGGGCGCTGCCATCACGTACACGCCGGACACGGTTTCCTGGTTCGACATCGCATAGCCCAGGGCCCGCACCTGCGCCAGGCGTTCGAGCAGGGCGTCGATATCGGTCAGCGTGGTCGCCGTCAGCCTGACCAGCGGCTGGCCGCGCAGCACCTTCAGTTGCGCATCCTGCGGCAGCCAGGCCAGGATGGCCTGCCCTACCGCGCTCGAATACGCTGCCACCCGGCTGCCGATGCGCACATCGACGCCCAGTTGCGCCAGTCCCGCCTGCACCCGTTCCACGTACACCACGCTGCTGCCGTCGAGCACCCCGATCGACGCCGCCTCGCTCACCTCGCCGACCAGGCCGCGCAGGATGGGCCGGGCCAGCGTGCGCAGGTCGGAACGCGCGATGGCGTCGAATCCGAGGTCCAGCACCTTGAGCGAGAGCCGGAACAGCCGGCTCTCCCCCACCTTGGTCACGTAGCCGAGGCCCACCAGCGTGTTGAGAAAGCGGAATGCGGTGGCGTTATCGAGGCCCGCCTTGCGCGCCACTTCGGCCATCGTCAATTCCGGCTCCTGCGCCGTAAACGCCTGCAATACCTTGAAACCCTTGGCCAGTGATTGCACCGTGTTCTTCGGGTCGGCCGGCGGTTGCTGTATAGGTCCTGTCATGCTGCACTCCTCTATGTTCGGAATGCGAATTATAGAGCAGCGACCTGGCCATGCTGCTTCCAAGGAGCATCAAAAACACGTCACAACGTCGGGCCCGGCTATCAATGATGCCACAATTATTCGGAATGCGAAGTTTTGTTCGCATAAAGTATAGGCCGCTTCTTGCTAAAATTCAAGTTAAAACCGTTTTGTGTCTATCGGTCGTTGCCGGAAACAACAGTGGGGTCGGCCAGCAGCCGGCCCAGCGCCGCGTGGTCGACCGGCTTGACGAAGTGGTGGTCGAAGCCGGCCGCCCTCGACAGCACCCGGTCGTGGGCCTGGCCGTAGCCGGTCAGTGCGATCAGCAGCTTGTCCGCAGTAGCCGGCCGGGCGCGCAGGCGCCGCGCCAGCTCGTAGCCGTCCATGTCGGGCAGGCCGATATCGAGGATGAAGGCGTCCGCCGCCGCTGCCCCATCGGCTTCCCACGCCGCGCTGGCGCGCAGCGCGCTTTCCGCGTCGTTGAAAATCGCCACCTGGTGCCCCAGCGCCTCGAGCAGCGCGCCGAGCGTGCGGCCGGCGTCCTGGTTGTCGTCCACCACTACCAGGCGCCGCTGGCGGGCGCTCGCCGCTGACGGCGCCAGGTGCGCCAGCGGCAGCGCCGCAGGCGCCGCGACGGCCAGCACTGCCGGCGACAGCAGCGGCAGCACGATGGTGAACGTGCTGCCCTTGCCGGCACCGTCGCTGGCGGCAACCGCGCTGCCACCGTGCAGCACGGCGATGCTTTTCACCAGCGCCAGGCCGAGACCGAGGCCGCCCTGCGCGCGGTCCGGCGTGCGCTCGGCCTGGGCAAACAGGTCGAACACGCGCGGCAGCAGTTCGGGCGGCATGCCGATGCCGTTGTCGGTCACCGAGAGGACCGCCTCGGCGTTTGCAGCGCCATGACGGTCGGCGTGGTCGCGCCGCACGTCCAGCGCGAGCACCACTTCGCCGCCCTGCGGCGTGTACTTGGCGGCGTTGTTGAGCAGGTTGGCCAGCGCCTGCACCAGCCGCGTCCTGTCGCCGCGCACGAATAGCTGGTCCGGCGGCAGGCGCAGCACCAGCGCATGGCGGCGCGCTTCGAGCAGGGGGCGCGCCTGTTCGACCGCGCCGTGGACGATGGCCATCAGCTCCAGTTCGTGCTGTTCCAGCTGCACCAGGCCGCGCGTGACGCGCGACACATCGAGCAGATCGTCCACCAGGTCGGTCATGTGCCTGACCTGGCGGATGATGATGTCGCTGGCGTGCTCGATCCCTGGCTCGCGGCTGCCGCGCAGCTTGAGCAGCTGGGCGGCGGTGCTGATCGGCGCCAGCGGGTTGCGCAGCTCGTGCGCCAGCATCGCCAGGAAATCGTCCTTGCGCTGGCTGGCCTGGCGCCATTCGGCTTCGGCCAGCTTCTGTTCGTGGATGTCGGTGCAGGTCCCCATCCAGCGGATGATGTGGCCGGCGTCGTCGCGGATCGGCAGCGCGCGCGCCAGCACCCAGTGGTAGCGGCCGGAGACGTGGCGCAGCCGGTACTGGATTTCGTAGGTGTCGCCGCTTGCCAGGCAGTGCTGCCACACGGACCAGGCGCGCGGCTGGTCGTCTGCGTGCAGCAGGCCGTTCCAGGCGTCACCGTCGGTCGCCCCGACCGGCATGCCGGTGAAGTCGTACCAGCGCTGGTTGAAGTAGTCGTGCAGGCCGTCGGGCAGCGTGGACCACACCATTTGCGGCATGGCGTTGGCGATGGTGCGCAAGCTGGCCTCGCTCGCGCGCAGCGCGATGTCGCTGCGCAGCCGCTCGCTGGTAGCGCGGGCGCGTTCGGCCATCTCGCGGATCAGCGCCACGTCCTCGTCGCTCCAGCTGCGCGGCTGCGCGCTGTGCACGAAGATCAGCGCCACCAGCTCGCCCTGCTCGATCACGGGCACGTCGACCAGGGCGCCGGCGTTGCGCGCTTTGAGCGCGGCGGCGACATCGCGCGTGCGCGGATCGAAATCGACATCGTCGATGGCCACCAGCCGGCCCTGCCGCAGCTCCTCGAAAAAGGTGCCGTAATCGCCGAAGCGCAGCGTGGCGGGCGGCAGCCGGGCGCCGGGCGCCGACCACTCGCGCGCCACCGTGAAGGTCTGCGCCAGGGCGTCCACGCTGCCGTAGCCGACCCGGCTCACGCCCAGCGTTTCGCCGAGGATCACGCAGGCCTGCATCAGGATGTCCTCGGGGTGGCGCACGCGGCGCGCGGCGTCGCCCAGGCGCACCAGCGCGTGGCGGCGCAGTTCGCGCAGCACGCGGTCGGTGACGTCGGTGCCGTGTACCAGGATGCCGGTGACGGCGTCGTCGGCGCCGCGCACCGGCTGGTAGATGAAATCGACATGCCGCTCGGTGGTGGCGCTGCCCGCGGGCGCCGTCACCAGGCAGCGCACGCCGTTGGCCGTGTGCGCCGTGCCGGTGCGGTACACCTGGTCGAGCAGTGCGATGAAGCCCTGCTGCTGCGCTTCGGGCAGCGCCTGTGCCACGGTCAGGCCCGGCACCGGACGGCCGTCGAGCAGTTGCCGGTAGCCTGCGTTGACGTAGGTGTAGCGGTGGCACGGGCCTTCCAGCATGGCCATGAAGACGGGCGCCTGTCGGAACAGCTCGGCCATCGAATGCTGGTCGCGGATGGTCTGCGCCTGTGCCACCAGCTCCGAACGCATGCTGGCGGCCTGGTTGGCGTCGCGCACGCGCTGGGTGACGTCCTCGGCATGCTGGATCACGTAGCGCACCGCGCCGTCGGCGCCCAGCACCGGCACGTGCACCGGCTTCCAGTAACGCTCGACGAAGCCGATGCCATCTTCGGCCGGCACATCGTAGCGCTGGACCGGCAGCGTATCGGGCATTCTGGTGTCCAGCACGCGCGCGATCGCGGCGCCGATATTGGCCGCACCATCGGGACGGTCGAGTGCCGGATTGTCGGGAAAGGCATCGAACAGCCGGCGTCCCAGCAGCTGCTCGCGGCGCGCGCCGGTGGCGCGCAAATGGGCGTCGTTGACCGCCACGATCACCAGCGCCGGGGTGACGGCCAGACACGGCGACGGCACGGCGTCGAACAACGCCAGAAAGTCGGCATCTGGCGCAAACGCGGAAACTGCAGGATTGATGGTACTCACGGGGACAGCCTGGACGTCATGGGACCGACAGTCTACCCGATGGCGACGCCGGGGCACGCACCCCTGGGGACGTGGCCTCGCTCCGCCCGGCATACAGGCTGCCCGGGCAAGCGGCTGTTCATTGTCAGGGAGCGCGACTCGCTGTAAGATCGACGACCACGCGCATGAGCGAGCGTTTTTCCATCCGGGCAGACGAGCTTCAGCAGGCCATTACCAGAAAGGTTCACCAGCAATGATACATTCGACAGCGATCATCGACAGCGGCGCAAAGCTCGGCAAAGGCGTCTCCGTCGGCCCTTACACCATCATCCACGCCAACGTCATCATCGGTGACGACACCCAGATCGGCTCGCATTGCGAGCTCGGCGTGCCATCAGCGCTGTCCGGTGGCGCGCCGCTGGTGATCGGGAAATCATCGCTGATCCGTTCCCACAGCGTTTTCTACGAGGGGTCCGAATTCGGCGAAAAGCTGAGTACCGGGCACCGGGTCACGGTGCGCGAGAAAACCAGGGCTGGCGATGGTTTCCAGATCGGCACGCTGGGTGACATCCAGGGCCACTGCACCATCGGCGACTACGTCAAGTTCCACAGCAACGTCCACATCGGCCAGCATTCGACCATCGGCAACTACGTGTGGATTTTCCCTTACGTAGTATTGACCAACGACCCGCATCCACCAAGCGAAGTCATGATGGGTGTCACCATCGAGGATTTTGCCGCCATTGCCACCATGTCGATCGTTTTGCCCGGTGTCACGGTCAAGTCAGGAGCGCTGGTCGGCGCCCACAGCTCGGTCAACAGGACGGTCGAGCCTGATACGGTGGTTGCCGGCAGCCCGGCCAAGTTCATCTGCAATACCAGCGATATCAAGCTCAAGGACGGATCGGGCAACAGTGCTTATCCTTGGCGCAAGCGTTTCCATCGCGGCTACCCGGAGGCTGCCGTGGCGGCTTGGGTGGCAGAGTTTGCTTCGGCCTGAGGAACAGCTGCTGACAGCAGCCCGGTGGCAGTAGCGGGCTATCCCGGTTCAGTTAGCGATGGCGGCGGACGGTATGCTACCATCGCCGATTGCAACTCCCGGCACCCGCTGCCCCGATCCGACATGAAGCACCGGTTATTCCTGTTCGACCTCGACGACACCCTGCTCGACTTCCGCGCCTCCGAACACCTGTCGTTCCAGCACACCATGCAGGTGCTGGGCCTCGACACCCTGCCCGACGGCCTGTTTGCACGGTACCAGGCCATCAACGTGGCGCTGTGGCGCAGCCTGGAACTGGGCGAAGTGACCACCGACTTTCTCAAGGTCGAGCGCTTCCGCATGACCTTTCTGGCGCAACAGCTCGATCTCGACCCCCAGGCCGCCAGCGAGATTTACCTGGCCTCGCTGGCCAACACGGTGGTGCTGATCGACGGCGCCACCGAGGTGTGCGCGGCGCTGGCGGCGGTTGGCGAAGTCGGCATCATCACCAATGGCGCCGAGCATGTCCAGCAGGTACGCATCGCCAGCTCGGGCTTGCAGGACTATGTGTCGTTTGTGGCCACCTCGCAAGCCTGCGGCCACGCCAAGCCGGATACACGCTTCTTCGAATTCGCGGCGCAAAAGGCGCGGCCGTTCAGCAAGGACCAGGCCATCATCATCGGCGACCGCCTCGACGCCGACATCCTCGGCGCCAACCGCTACGGCATCGACAGCTGCTGGTTCAACCGCGAGCGCTTGCCGAACACCTCGACCGCCATCCCCACCTTCGAGATCGCCGCCCTCGGCCAGCTGCTCCCCACGCTGGCCTAGTTTCGCGGTCAGGTCCCAGTGCCGTCAACTTAAGGTCTTGATCTCCGTCGTACCCGCGCAGGCGGGTACCCAAGTTCTGCGAGATGCGTCGACATGTCGGCCACATTGGGTCCCCGCCTGCGCGGGGACGACGTTTTTATGCAAACGAGACCAACCCTTTCCTCTTAACTTGACCGCGCTAGGGACATGATCCGACAGCCGGACATATTTGCACTTGATCCACCGCCGACGGTCACCTTCCGCCTTGGAGGCATCAACGGCCGCGGAAGCGGTGGATGGCGGCATCGACCATGCCTTCGGCGCTGCCGCTGCGGTCGTACTGCTGGCGCAGGTAGTGGGCGTCGCTGCCCTCGTGGGTGGCGCGCACCAGGTGTTGCAGGCCCTCGGTGCCGCCCAGCGTTACGCCGTACGGTTCCATCTTGCGCAGCGTGGTCAGAATGTCTTCGCGCAGCGACAGGCTGTCGTAGGTCTTCGGGTGCACCAGCGTGCCGTCCAGGCCGAAGCGGCAGGCCTGGAAGCGGTTGTAGTTATAGACCAGGTAGTCGTCCTCGGCCGGCGCCTGTTCGCGCCGTTCGAGCAGGTAGGCGCACAGCGCCTGCAGGTAGGCAGCCAGGGCGGCGGCGCGCTCCACCGTCAGCGGCGTATCGCACACGCGCAGCTCGATGGTGCCGAACTCGGGCTTGGGGCGGATGTCCCAGTAAAAGTCCTTCATGCTCTTGATCACGCCCGTGTGTTCCATCTTGGCGAAGTACTCGTGCTCGAAACTGTCCCAGCTCAGCGTGAACGGCGCCCGGCCGCTCATCGGAAATGCGAACACCGAGTTCAGCCGCGCCGAATTGAACAGCGTGTCGTTCCCCTGCACGAACGGCGACGACGACGACAGCGCGATGAAATGCGGCACGTAGCGGCTGAGCGCGTGCAGCAGGAACAGCGCATCGTCGCCCGACGCGCAACCGACGTGCACGTGCTGGCCGAAGATGGTGAACTGCTTGGCCAGGTAGCCGTACAGCTCGGACACTTCCTTGAAGCGCGGCTTGGCGAAGATGCGCCGCTCCGACCACTTCTGGAACGGGTGGGTGCCGCCGCCGCAGATGCCGATATTGAGCTGCTCGCCCGCCTGCACCAGCGTATCGCGGATCACCTGCAACTGCGCCACCAGCTCGTTGTGGCGGGTGTGGACGTCGCTGTTAATCTCGATCATGCTCTCGGTGATCTCGGGCGTGACGTTGCCGGGGAACGGCTTGCGTCCGAGCAGGTGCAGCAGGTCCGGGCTCGATGCGGTGAGGTCGTAGTCGGACAAACTCACCAGTTGCAATTCGAGTTCCACCCCCATGGTCAGCGGCGCCGAGTCGTTGAATTTTTCCAATGGCATCTTACTTCTCCTTGTTGGTGGTTTCGGCCGCCCAGATCAGCGCGCGCTGGGTGAAGATCGGCCCCAGCACTTCCAGCACCAGCGTCATCGCCGCCAGCGCCGCCAGCTCATCGACCAGCACGATGCCCATGTAGCGGGTCTGTTCGAGCAGCAGAGTCACGAAGACCGACATCGGCGCCAGTGCCACGCCGGTCAGCACGCCCTTGCGCCAGGAAATGCCGCCCACCCGGGCAAACAGGGTGGTGCTGGCGGTCTTGACCAGGAATCGCGCCAGCAGCACGACCATGCCCAGGCTGGCGCCCTCGACCACGCGTTCCCATTCCAGCGTGGAGACGGCAAACACGAACAGCAGCACGGTCAGCAGTTCGCCGATGCCGCCGAAATTGCGCTCGGTACGGCTGAACGCCACGCGGCTGTGGCGCGCCGCCAGGCCGAACGTCAGCGTGGCCAGCACCGGCGACACTTCGAACGCCGACGAGCCGGCCACCAGCAGCACCACGCCCAGCGCAAACGCGATCGTGCCATCCTGCGCCAGCGCGCCCAGGCGGCGCAGCACGGCCGGCACCAGGAAGCCGAGGATGGCGCCCATCGCTGCCGAGATCAGCAGTTCGATCAGCGAATGCGACACGGCCTGGGTCAGGCTGCCCGAGGTTTCGAACACCCAGAATCCGACCACCACCTTGAACACGAACACCGCCAGCACGCAGTTGATGGCCACCAGGTGCAGCACGCGTTCGGTCACCTGGCCCGAGCTGTTCTGCTCGTTAATCACGCGCAGCACGCCGGCCGGCGAGGTGGACATGGCCAGCGAAGCGAGCAGCAGCGACGTCAGCGCCGGCATGCCGGTCAGGTGGGCGATCAGGTACACCACCCCGAACGTGGCGGCCGATTCCACCAGCCCGGTGACCAGGATCCAGGGATTGATGCGCAGCCAGCGCAGGTTGATGCGGTAGCCGAACTCGAACAGGATCAGGCCGAAAGCGAAGTTGGCCAGCGTGGTGACCGTGCTGGCGGCGCCGCTGGTCAGCGCCGCCGGAAATGCCTGCGACAGCAGGAAGCCGACGATGCCGTACACGCTGATGCGCGGCAGCCGGGTCCAGCGGTGGATGAATTCGCCCAATAGCCAGGCGATGGCAATGGCAAGCGGCCAACCGAGGTCGGCCAGGATGACCTGGAAATCCGGCATGCTGTTCTCCTAGTTTGCAAAAGACTTAAGGTTACCGGTGATATTATGGCCGAAGACTCCACAATCTCCTGTTCCATAAGAAACATAAGGAAGCCCAACATGCTCGAATTGCTGAGTGAACACGCCTGTTTCGGCGGCGTTCAGCGCTTTTACCGCCACCCGTCGCGCGAGATCGGCCTGCCCATGCGCTTTTCGGTATTCATCCCGGCCCACCCGGACGGCCAGCGCCTGCCCGCCCTGTTCTACCTGGCCGGTCTCACCTGTAACGAGGAAACCTTCATGACCAAGGCCGGCGCCCAGCGTCATGCCGCCGAGGCAGGCCTGATCCTGATCGCGCCCGACACCAGCCCGCGCGGCGCCGACGTACCGGGCGAGACCGACAGCTGGGACTTCGGCGTGGGCGCCGGGTTCTACCTCGACGCCACCCGGCCGGCATGGGCCAGGCATTACCGCATGGAGAGCTACATCCACGAATTGCGCGCGCTGGTGGTGGCCGAGCTGCCGGTCGATGGCGACCGGGTCGGCATTTTCGGCCATTCGATGGGCGGTCATGGCGCGCTGACGCTCGCGCTGAAAAACCCGCAGGCCTTCCGCTCGGTCTCGGCGTTTGCGCCGATCGCCGCACCGATCAAGTCGCCCTGGGGCAAGAAAGCGTTCACCGGCTACCTCGGCGACAACCAGGAAACATGGGAGCCGTACGACGCCTCGGTGCTGATGGCGCGCCTGCAGACGCCCTTCCCGGCCGGCATCCTGATCGACCAGGGCCTGGGCGACAAGTTCCTCGCCGAGCAGCTCTACCCCGAAGTATTCGAGGCGGCCTGCCGCAATGCCGCGCAGCCGCTGGAACTGCGGCGTCACCCGGGGTACGACCACGGCTATTACTTCATTACGACCTTCATCGCAGACCACATCCGCTTCCACGCCAGGAATCTGACGGAATCGTAACGCCGCGCGCAGCAAAAAAAAATGGGCCGCGATGTCGCCATCGCGGCCCCCGGTACTGCGGTCACGCCGACGCTTACGCGGCAGCCTTGCCGATCACACTGCGGATCGTCGACGCCAGGTCCTCGGCCGAGAACTTGGCCACGTAGGCATCGGCGCCCACGCCCTTGACGTGATCTTCGTTGGTCTTGCCGGACAACGAAGAATGGATCACCACCGGAATCTTGGCAAAGCGCGCGTCCTGCTTGATCTTGCGCGTGAGCGTAAAACCATCCATTTCCGGCATTTCCAGGTCGGTCAGCACCATCGCCACGCGGTCGCTGATCTGCACGCCTTCGGCCTTGGCGCCGTCCGCGATCGAATTCAAGCGCTCCCACGCTTCCTTGCCGGACTTGGTCATGATGAAGTGCACGCCCATCGCTTCCAGGCCCTTTTCGATCAGGTTGCGCGCCACCACCGAATCATCGGCAGCAAGCACCACGCTGCCCGGCTTCAGCAGCACCTTGGCGCCGATGGTTTCCGGATCCACGTCCTTGCCATCGGGCGGCACCAGCTCGCGCAAGATGGTTTCCACGTCCAGCACCTGCGCCAGGCGCGTGTTCTGGACATCGCCATCGATGCGCGCAATGCTGGTGACCTTGCCGCCGGCCGTGCCTTCGGCCGTCAGCACCTGGCTCCAGTCGAGGCGCACGATTTCTTCCACCGATTCCACCGCGAACGCTTGCGTGGTGCGCGCGAACTCGGTGACCAGCATGATATTGAGACCAGTTTTTGGGGTCACACCGACGATGCCCGGCAAATCGAGCACCGTGATAATCTGACCGCGCAAATTGACGACGCCCAGCATATGTGGCGGGGATCCGGCCACTGCTGTCACTTCAGGCATCGCCACGATTTCGCGGATTTTGAAGACGTTAATACCGAACAATTCCGAATGCTCGCCATTGGCGTCGGCGCCGAGGCGGAACAGCAACAGTTCGAATTTGTTGGAATTGGTCAGGTTACTGCGTTCATCCACTTCCTGCTGAACTGATTTCATAGATCGTCTCCATCGGGTCCGCAAAACAGCGGGTCCACCGCGGACCCCTGCTGCCATTGCCTCGGAAGTATAACGTTCGCAACACTGTTACGGAGCACTTTCAGCAGCGTAATCTTGTCCTACAGCACGATAAACAACGCTTATTGCAGCAACATTGTTTGTTACATCAGGGATTTTGGCAGCGCTGGCGATGCGATCGACCATCCGTCCTGAAAGTCATCGAGTGAACAGGCGGGCGAAAACAAAAAAGGACCCGCAGGTCCTTTTTGAATGCACGCAGCTGTGACCATCTGCGCGCCTGAATGCTGGAGCGGGAGAAGAGTCTCGAACTCTCGACCTCAACCTTGGCAAGGTTGCGCTCTACCAACTGAGCTACTCCCGCTGGGAGAGGCCGGATTATGCCAGAACTTTTTCCGTAATGCCAGTCCTACGCCGTCATCGCCACCATCGTTTGCCAAATTCATACCGTGCGGCCCTTCGGTTAAACTTTGCCATCTTGCGTAATAAGAATAAAAGGATAGGAATGGATTCGATTGAAATTGTGCTGGTCATGCTGTTGGCCGTGGTGGCAAGCGCCTACCTGATGCGGCTGCTACCCAGCGCGATCCCGCTGCCGCTGGTGCAGATCGCGCTCGGCGCCCTGATCGCGGCCAAGTCCTCGCATGGCGTGGAACTGGAGCCAGACCTGTTTTTCCTGGTGTTTCTGCCGCCGCTGCTGTTTCTCGACGGCTGGCGCATTCCTAAAAGCGGGCTACTGCGCGATAAGGGCACCATCCTCGAACTGGCGTTCGGACTGGTGTTCTTCACCGTGATCGGCGCCGGCTTCCTGATCCACTGGCTGATTCCGGCCATGCCGCTGGCGGTGGCGTTTGCGCTGGCCGCCATCGTCTCTCCCACCGATCCGATCGCCGTGAGCTCGATCGCTGCCAACACCCCCATCCCCAAGCGCCTGATGCACATCCTGGAGGGGGAATCGCTGCTCAACGACGCCAGCGGCCTGGTGTGCTTCCGGTTCGCGGTGGCGGCAGCCATGACCGGCACGTTTTCGATCGGCACGGCCAGCCTGACCTTCCTGTGGCTGGTGGCCGCGGGACTGGGAGCCGGCGTCGGCGTGACCATGATCGTGACCTGGGCGCAGCGCTGGCTGACGCGCCGGTTCGGCGAACCGGTCGGCTCGCCGATCCTGGTCAACCTGCTGCTGCCGTTCGGCGCCTACCTCGTGGCCGAGCGCCTCAACGCCTCCGGCATCCTGGCGGCGGTGGCCGCCGGCGTCACCATGAGCTACGTGGAACTGAGCGGCCAGGCCATGGCCACCACCCGCATCCAGCGCTCGGCCGTCTGGGACACGGTGCAGTTCGCGCTCAACGGCGTGATGTTCGTGCTGTTGGGCGAACAGCTGCCCGACATCTTCAAGGGCGCCCGCGCCACCATCGAGGAGAGCGGCCATCTGAACCCGTGGTGGCTGGCCATCTACGCGGCAGCGATTACCGGCGGCCTGCTGCTGCTGCGCTTTGCCTGGGTGTGGGCGTCGCTGCGGCTGACCATCTTCCGCCGGCGCCTGCGCAATGAACCGGGGCCGCAAATCAAGTGGCGCCTGGTGATGGCCACCACGCTGGCCGGCGCGCGCGGCACCATCACCCTGGCCGGCGTGCTGACGCTGCCGCTGATGCTGCCCGGCGGCGAGCCGTTCCCGGCCCGCTCGCTGACCATTTTCCTGGCCTGCTCGGTGATCCTGCTGTCGCTGCTGATTGCCAGCATCGGCTTGCCGGGCCTGCTCAAGGGCATGACCTTCCCGGCCGAGCCGGAAGAACAGCAGGAGGAAGACCTGGGCCGCCGCGCCGCTGCCACCGCTGCGCTGGAGGCGGTCAAGGACGCCCAGGTCAAGCTGATGGAGGCAAACGACTGCGCCGACCCGAACGTGTATCCGGAGGCGGCCGGCCGCGTGATCGCGTTCTACGAGCACCGGCTGCGCGAAGTGGAGCCGGAAAAGGAAGGCGCGTGGCGCCGGTCCGACTCGGCCGAGCGCGAGCTGCGCCTGGCCGGCCTGAAGGCCGAACGGCGCACCGTGTTCGACCTGGCACGGCAGGACAAGATCTCCGATGCGATCTCGCGCAAGTTGGTGCGCGAGATCGATTTGCTGGAAGAGCGCTACAAATAGGATGGAACGCGCCCCGATGGCTGCCATGTCTTCTTCCCGCACCAGGCTCAATCTGGCCATCGCCTGGCTGCTGTTCTGGGGCCTGATGACGGCCACCGCGATCCAGGAATACCTGCGCAACGATGGCCGGCAATTATGGAAGCCCGTGGTCTGGGAGCTGACCTCGTTCGTGACGGTGACGCTGCTGCTGTACCTGCAGCGCCGGTCCACCGCGCGCCACGACGCCCTGGTCGGCGCGCCCGTGCGCTGGTTCGCGCGCCAGCTGGTGTGGCTGCCCGTGTACTGGGTGGCGTTTACGCCACTGGCCTTCGGCATGCGCCACCTGTTATATGGCATGGCCGGCGACGTCTACACCCACCAGGCCTGGCCCGAGGTGCTGCTGTACGAGAACGTCAAGATGACGGTGTTCTTCTTCATCTTTACCACCATTACGTTCGGCATCCTGTCCTACCACGCCATGCTCGCCGAAAAGCTGCGGCTCGAGCGTGTCAATGCGTCGTTGCGCGAGGTGCAGTTGCTGCGGTTGACCCAGCAACTGCAGCCGCACTTCCTGTTCAACGCCCTGAACACCATCTCTTCGCTGATGCACACCGATGTGCACCGTGCCGACGCCATGCTGGTGCAGCTGGCCGACGTGCTGCGCGCCACCCTCGACGTGGGCGAGCAGCACCAGGCGCCACTGTCCACCGAGCTGCGGTTGCTGCGCGGCTATGCGGCGCTGATGGCCGAACGGTTCGCCGACCGCGTCAGCATCGCCTGGCGCATCGACGAGGACGACCGGTCGCTGCTGGACTGCCCGGTGCCGGTGATGAGCATGCAGCCGCTGCTGGAAAACATCTTCAAGCACACGGTGGAACGCCGCCGCCAGCCGACCGCCATCACCATCAGCGCCCACCGCGAGGACGGCATGCTGGTGCTGCGGGTGGAGGACGACAGCGGGCGCCTGGCGCCGGTGCACGCCAGCGGCACCAGCGCCGCGGCTGCCAGCGGCATCGGCGTGCGCAACCTGCGCCAGCGCCTGGTCACGGGCTACGGCAGCGCGGCAACCTTCGATCTGATACAGCTCGCGCCGGCCGGCGTGCGGGCGGAAATGCGGCTGCCATGCGGGTGCTGATCGTTGACGACGAGCGCCCGGCGCGCGACAAGCTGCGCCGACTGCTGGCGCAGGAACCCGATATCAGCGCGGTGGCCGAGGCGCGCGACGGGGTGGAAGCGCTCGAACTGCTGGCGGAGTTTGCGCCCGACCTGCTGCTGCTCGATATCGAAATGCCGGAAGTGAGCGGGCTCGATGTGGCGGCATCGCTGCCGGCGCCGGCGCCGGTGGTGGTGTTCGTCACTGCCTACGACAATTACGCGATCCGCGCGTTCGACGCCAATGCCATCGACTACCTGCTCAAGCCCTACGACCAGCAGCGGCTGCGTCGCGCGCTCGACCGCGCCCGCGCGCGGCTGACGCAGCCGGCGGCACCGGCAAACGCGCTGGCGCCGCCACCGGCATTGCCGGCTCAGGCGCAGGCTCAGGTGCCGCCTCCTGTGCCGGCGCCCGTCCCCGCGCAGTTGCTGGTGCCGGAGCGCGGCGGCATGCGCGTGGTGCGCATCGACGACATCGCGTGGATCGAAACGGCCGACAACTACGTGGTGCTGCACACGGCCGACGGCCAGCCGCTGCTGCGCCAGACCCTGGCCGGCCTGCTCGCCACGCTCGGCCCGCGCTTCGTGCGCTGCCATCGCCGCGCAGCCGTGCAACTGCAGTGGGTGGAAGGCCTGGACATGCTGGACAAGGGCGACGGCGAACTGCTGCTGCGCGGCGGCGCCCGCGTGCCCTGCTCGCGCCAGTTCCGCCAGGACGTGCTGGCGCGGCTGCAGGCCGGGCCCGGGCCGGCGCCCGACGGGTCCCCGCACCGCGGCTGAAGCCGGCGGCGCAGCTGCTGGCTGACCCCGGCAGCGCGGCCTCAGGCTGACGCGGGTACTGCGCTGACCCATGCTGGCACGCCGGCTGATGCCGGCGACCGTGCCGTACGCCGGGGGCCGGCGCCGCCACCGCCACCGGTTGCGGCGCACCCGGCAGATCCGGCTCGCCCCTGCGGCATCCCGGCTCGCCCCACGAAGCTGGCCTCCGGGCCGGCGATCGCATAAGCTGGCGTCACCGATCAACGACAATCGCCGCCCCCACCGCCATGCACAACACCCAACGCCTGTATTTCCTCGACTGGATACGCATCATCGCCTTCCTGGTGCTGATCCTCTACCACACCGGCATGTACTACGTGACCTGGGACTGGCATGTGAAAAGTCCGGACGCCGGCCACGCCATCGAACCGCTGATGATCCTGTCGGCGCCATGGCGACTGGGCTTGCTGTTCATGATCTCGGGCGTGGCCACCGCCTTCATGCTGGGCAAGCTGAAAGCGGGAACGCTGATCGTGCAGCGCAGCTGGCGCCTGCTGGTGCCGCTGGTCTTCGGCATGCTGGTGATCGTGCCGCCGCAATCGTATTTCGAGGTCGTGGAAAAACTGGCCTACCAGGGCGGCTACGGCGACTTCCTCAAGCTGTATGTCACCGGCTACCGGGGCTTTTGCCGCGGCGACGATTGCCTGTCCATGCCGACCTGGAACCACCTGTGGTTCGTCGCCTACCTGTGGGTGTACACCATGATCTTCGGCATCGTGGCCTGGCTGGCCGGTAGCCGGCTGGCGCGCTGGCCCGACCTGGCGGGTCGGGTGCTTGGCGGCTGGAAGCTGGTACTGCTGCCGGTGATACTGCTGGTCGCGGCGCGCTTCATCCTCTCCGAAAAGTATCCGAGCACCCATGCCCTGTTCGGCGACTGGTACAACCATGCCCAGTACTTTTACCTGTTCGTGCTGGGCGCGCTGCTGGCCAGCCAGCGCCGCGTGTGGCAGGAAGCGGACCGCCTGCGCTGGACCAGCCTGGGCCTGTGGCTGGGCAGCTGGGCCATCCTGGTGGTGTGCTACAGCATGCCGCATGAACTGATGCACAGCGCGGCCGTCGCGCCGTGGCGCCCGCTGATGGGGGCCATCTACTGCCTGAACCAGTGGGTGGCGATCCTGACCGTGTGCGGCTATGCCCACCGCCACGTGGCTGGCGACAGCGCGCCGCGCCGTTACCTGACCGAGACCGTGTTCCCCGTCTACATCCTGCACCAGACGCTGATTGTGACCATGGCCCACTGGCTCAAACCGGTAAAACTGGCGCCCGTCACCGAAGGCGCAGTGCTGGTGATCCTGACCGTGACCATCAGTTTCGGCGTGTTCGAACTGGTGCGCCGTGTCGCGCTGCTGCGGCCGCTGTTCGGCCTGGGCCGCGAGCGGCCGGGCGCCGGCAGCCGCCAGGCTGACAGCGCGGTGTCGGCCAGCCTGTCACCGGCATCGGCTTCCTCCGTGACCGCGCCGGCGTCGTCGGCTGCCACGCCCGCCTAGCAGCTGCCGGCCCGGTGTCGCGCAGCGCCGTGCATGATGCCATGAACGGCGGCGGCGCAGCAGAACGGGCGGCAAATCGGACGGGAGAGCGGCGCACCGGTCGAGCCGACCGGCCCCTCGTTCACGCCCGACCTGCCTGGAAGGCGTTCAGCGTGTGCACCGGTGCGCCGGGCAGCAGCGGCGTTGTGCGCCCTGCCACCCAGTCGCTGCGGCCGGCGAGGAAATACGGCGACAGAGGATGGCCGCTTTGGCCGCCCGGCATGTTGAACACCGCTTCCTGCTCGCGGCCCGGCGACACGGTCAGCCGTTCCGAAGCGCCAAAGGTCGGCCCCGTCACGCGCGGCATGTGCTGGTCGCCTGCCAGCATGTCCGGCGCCACGGTCAGATAACGCCCCAGCAGCGGGATCGAGGACGCCATCGGATGCGCGCTGGCAGCGGTATTGCGCTGCCCCCAGGTGGCGTCGGCCAGGCGCTGCCCGTCCTGCGTCAGGTCGGCAATCGCGTGGTCGATCGCTGCCAGCTGCAACGCGTGCCAGCTGGCGTACTGCGGCGGCAGCCAGGCCGGCGGTTGCGCGTCGAGCAGGCGCGCCAGCACCACCGGCCAGCGCGACGTGGCCGACGCCATGCCCGCATGCGGATCGAGCAGGGCCAGCTGCCGGTCGGCGTCCCCGTATACGATGTCGTACAGCGCGTACAGGTAGCTGCGCGTGAGGCGATAGGCGACCGAGTCGACGCTGGCGTGCCCGGTCCAGGTGGACCGCAGCAGCGCCAGCGCCTCGGCGCGCTGCGGCCGTGCGGCCACCGACTGCGCATCGAGCGCCGCCATGGCGCGGTCGCGCCACGGCGCTAGGAACAGCGCGCGGTCGTCCAGCGCCACTGCGTACACCCGCTCCACGCCGGCGCGCGCCCCCAGTGCGGTGAGGCCGTCGCGCACCTGCCGCGTGCGGGCACCGAGGTCGAAGCCGCCGTCGCCGAGCAGCGCGGCGCCGGCGCCGTTCAGCTGGCGGCTGTTGGCCGTAAACAGCTGGCCGTCAGCCGGATCGACAACCCGCGGGTAGTCGTCGGCCGCCAGCCAGCCTTGCCAGGCGCTGTCGGCAGCGTCCGCGCGCAGCGGATAGCTGGCGTCGGGCGCGGTGACGGCACGGCGCGGGATGCGGCCGGCGATGGTCCAGCCGATATGGCCCGCGCTGTCGCCCGCCACCATGTTCTGCGCCGGGATGCCCAGCGTGGGCGCCAGTGCCAGGGCCTGCTGCACCGACGCGACATCTTCGAGCAGGTGCAGGCGCACGTTGACGGACCCCGGCTGGTGCGCGGCCCAGCGCACGGCATACGTCTTGCCGCCTGCCTCGTACAACGGCCCGAGCGATGTCTCGCGCACGACCAGGGTAGCGGCCGGTGCGCCCTTGACGACGATGGTTTCGCGATGCACGACGGGGGCTTCGGCACCGGCCGGTGTGCGAACCTGGCCCGGATGCGCCGGATCGCCGTCGAGCGCCAGCAGGTCGAGGTAGTCGCCATAGCTGTTGGTGAAACCCCACGCCACCTGGCCATTGCTGCCGGCGACCACGACCGGCGTGCCGGGCAGCGTGACGCCGACCACGCGGCGCTGGCCGCCCTTCCCGTCCGGGAACTGCAGCGCGGCGCGATACCAGATGACCGGCAACTGCAGTCCCAGGTGCATATCGTTGGCAACGATGGCCGCGCCGCTGTCGCTGCGGCTGCCGGCCAGCGCCCAGTTGTTGCTGCCCGTCGTGTTGCGCCATGCTGCAGCTGCCGGATGCATCGGTTGCCCCCACGGTCCGGCCAACGATGGGGACAACGAAGCGGACGACGAGGGAGCGCGGGCGCCGGTCACGGATTCGGCCAGGGTGTCCGGCAAGAATGCGGCGAGCAGGCCGGCACCGGACTGGCTGCCCGGCTGGCCAGGGGATGAGCCCCGGAACCGGTCATCCGGCGGCAGGTAGCCCGGGGCGCAGGCCTGCCGGTGCGGGTCGGCGGGACTGTCCGTGCGCTGTCGGCCCCACCATGCCGGTGCGCTGGGCGGTATCGACGGCGTGGCGCCGGTAATGCTGGCGGCGTCGAGCGGCGCGTCCCAGGCGCTGAAGGCAGGCGCCAGGAAGGCGCGCTGGGCCTCGTCGGTGTGCGCGCGCAGCCAGCCGCGCGACAGGTCGTGCTGCAGCTGGCCGCCTTGCAGGTCGAAGTACATGGCCCAGATCACCAGCAGCGAATCGGTCGCGCGCCATGGACGCGGCGCGGTGCCGTTCAGCGCATACTCGAACGGCTTCGCCTGCAGCGCGGCCAGGCCGGCGTTGACGCCGTCCGTGTAGCGCGTCATCAGCAGCCGGTCTGCGGGCGGCAGCGCAGCCAGGGCCAGGTCGGCGCGGGCGCGCAGGCGGTGCAGGCGGCGCGCCCGGTCGGTGGGCAGCGCCCGCGGCCCGAACAGTTCCGACAGCTCCCCGGCCGCCACCCGGCGCAGCAGGTCCATCTGGAAGTAGCGTTCCTGGGCGTGGACAAATCCGGTGGCGTACGCCACATCGAGCCGGCTGGTGCCGCTGATCAGCGGCACGCCGTGGTTGTCGCGCGCAACGCTGACCGCATCCTGCAGGCCGGCTGCGGTGCGCGTGCCATCGAGCACCGGCAGGCTGGCGCGCAGCCAGAGCCACCCGCCGACACCGGCCGCCAGCAGCAGGAGCATCACGCCTGCCGTCCACCGCAGCCCCCACCTGAGCCAGCGCCTGTCGCGCCATGTTGGTGCCATATCGTCTCCGCCTCGCTGTGATTCGTATGCGCCGTAATATCGCACATCCGGTGCCGCCCGTGCGCGGCCGGCACGCTGGCGCGCACCATTTTTTTCGCGGTGGTGGTACAGTCGGCAGCATGTGACCAACCGGCCGCCGCGCCGCCCACGCCATGCTCGCAGCTCCGATACCTGTCAATGACCAGCAGCGCCTCGACGCCTTGCGCGCGCTGCTGATACTCGACACGCCGCCCGAGCAACGCTACGACAACATCGTGCGCTTTGCGGCCGAAGAATTCGACATGCCGGTCGCCTTGATCACGCTGGTCGACGAGAACCGCCAGTGGTTCAAGGCCCGCGTGGGACTGGACATCTGCGAAACGGGGCGCGATGTCTCGTTTTGCGGCCACGCCATCGTGCAGCCCGATATTTTCGTCATCGCGGACGCACGCCAGGACTTGCGTTTTGCCGACAATCCGCTGGTCACCGGCACGCCATACATCGTGTTCTACGCGGGCGCGCCGCTGGCCGCACCGTCGGGACATGTCATCGGCACGCTGTGCCTGATCGACCATCGACCGCGTTCGCTGGACGCCACCGGGCTGGCCATCCTCGCCAGCCTGCGCGATCTGCTGCGGGAGGAACTATCCGGAACGGGGGGACAGCATGCCTGAACGTGGACGCCATCCGATCGACATGCTGCTGGTCGAAGAGCAGCCGCTGCTGCGCAAGACCGTCTCGATGACCGCGCGCTCGCTGGGCATTGGAACCGTGCACGAGGCGGCAACCGCCGAAGCGGCAGAAAAGCTGCTGCGCGAGCGCAGATTCCAGGGCGCGGTCATTTCGCTCGAATGCGGCGCCTTCGGCGGCGCCGCCCACAACTTCACGCTGCTCGACCGCGTACGCGGCGGCATGTCGGCCAGCCGCCCGCAGATTCCGATCGCGGTGATGGTCGATCAGCCCACGGCCGCGCTGCTGCAGGAATTGCGCAGCCGCGATATCAGCCGGGTCATCGTGAAACCGTTCCGGGCCAAGGTGCTGCTCGATACCTTCGCCAGCTTCGGCTGATCCTAAACGCCGCGCGCCACGTCGCGCACGTGGCGCAGCAGCAGCTGGGCGCCCGGCGACATCAGGTGGCCATCGACCATGATGATCCCGTAGCCGTCCATCCGGCATGGCAGCTCGATCGGCAGTATCGCCAGCACCCCTTGCGCTTCGTAATACTGCGCCACCGCCACCGGCATCACGTTCAAGGCATCGGTCTGCTGCAGCAGCGGCTTGATCATCAGCATGGCCGTGGTATCGATCACGTTGACCGGCACGTCCAGACCCGCGCGGCGGAACATCAGCTCGCAGCGCGAGCGCAAGATGCTGCCTTGCGGCGGCAGGATCCATGGCTGGGTCGAGATGTCGCGCAATTGCAGCTTGCGCTGCGCCAGCAGCGGGTGACCGGGCCGCACCACCGCGCAGGCCGGCTCGTCGCCCAGTTCCTCGTAGCTGAAACCCTCGGCGCTCTGGCGCTCGGGAATGCGGCCGATCATGAAATCGAGCCTGCCGCGCTGCAGCTGCTCGATCAGCACGTTGGACTGCTCCATTTCCACGCCGATGCGCAGGTGCGGCGCGGCCTGCTTGGTGCGCGTGATCGCCTGCGGCAGCAGCGCAATCCCCGGGGTCATGATGGTGCCGATATCGACCTGGCCGGCCAGCCCGGCCTTGATGGCGACGATGTCCTCGTGCGCCAGCGACAGGCTGTTCAAGGCCATGCGGGCGTGCCGTATCATGGTCTCGCCGTAGATCGTCGGCTCCATCCCGCGCGGCAGGCGGTCGAACAGCTGCACACCGAGCATCTCCTCGAGGTCCTTCAGCTGCTTGGAGGCAGCCGGCTGCGTCATGTGCAGTTCTTCGGAAGCGCGGTGGATATTGCGCTGCTCGTCGAGCGCGATCAATAACAGCAGCTGGCGCGTCTTGAGCCGCGCGCGTAAAAACCAGTTCGGGTTGATGTCCATGAAAAAATCGATATTCTGCGGGGCGCGTGTGGTGATCACGCATTATCGGCCAATATCAGCCTGCACTGGGGCTGACCAGACAACTGTCACATCATGAGAGAGCTTACCCGATCTCACGGCGGGGACGACCGCAATAAATGCAAGCCGTACAGCGGGCCGGCGGACGACCCGGGGCCGGCCACGAACTTTACCACCAGCTTGCCGTCATCGGCCGCCAGTGCCGGCGGCAGCGGATAGTCCACCGTATAAAAAGGCTGCGTGGCCGCTGCGTTCAGCACGACCTTGGCCAGCAGCTGCCCGTTGACGACGATATCGAAGCTGCGGCCGGCATCGGCTTTCGCGTAGGTCAGGCGCAGGATGCGCGCCTCCCTCTTGCTGTCGGTGAGCGTATAGCCGAACCAGCTCCTGGCGCGGCGCCAGTGCCTGCCCTGGCTGACACCGGCCTCGCCACCGTCGGCCACGAAGAAATGATCGGACTCCGGCTGCTGCTCGCCCGGCGCCACCTGGTCGATGGTGACCGCGTTCAACGCCAGCCGCGCCTTTTCGCGCTCGGCGGCCTTCGCTTCCAGCGTCTGCAGTCCGGCAGGCGTGGCGTAAGGCCAGTACAGCATGTAACGCGCATCGTGCAGACGGAAAAACGGCATGAACACCACCTGGTCCACGTTCTTGCCCTGCACCAGACCGGGTGCGGTAAATGTCAGGGGCCGGCCCGGCACCGGCACGAAGCGGTCCATGAAGGCGCGCGTGTCGCTGACCAGGGTGGGCGCCGACTCCAGCGGGCAGATCGGACCGGAGGCGATATGGCCCATGCGCGAGCCGTCGGCCAGGAAGTTGAGCTTTTCGTTGGCGACCGGCGCGGTTTTCGCCGCCAGCACGATGGGGCCGTGCAGCACCGCGTAATAATCCGAGTGATCGGGCATCTGTTCGAGCCAGGTGGTCATCGGCAGGCCGATTTCGACCCTGTCGCCGCTGTGCCAGCGGCGACTGACGCTGACATAGCCGTCCGCCCCGGGCCCGGCCGGAACGGCCTTGCCATTCACGGTCACGGTCAGCGCACCGCGCGCCACCCACGACGGGTAGCGTATCTTCATGGTGAATGCACCGCTGCCGGTAACGGTGACGGTGCTGCTGGCCTGGTCCGGGAACCGGTTGGCCTGGGTGATGACCAGGTTTTTGTCACGCCACGTGAGCGTGGACGGGATGAACAGATTTACATACAGCGCATCCCGGCTATGCGCATAGATGAATTCTCCGTACTTGGCATGGCTCTCGATACCGGATCCCACGCAGCACCACATGCCCTTGTCCACCTGCGAGTACACGCGGTAATGGTTGGGGCGCATCGGCGTGAAGTACACGAAGCCGCCGGTGTCCGGCCGCTGCGACGACAGGATGTGGTTATACAGCGCGCGCTCGTAGTAGTCGGTGTACGCGCGCTTCGCATCGCCGAGGAACAGCAGCTCGGTGAGCTTGAGCATATTGTAGGTATTGCAGGTCTCGGGGCCCTCCACCTCGTCGATCATCGGCGTGAAGTCTGCGGCGTCGTGGAAGTGCTCCTTGACGCTGTTGCCGCCGATCGCCACCGTGCGGTGGTCGTGCACGGTCTGCCAGAAAAATTGCGCTGCCTGCTGCCAGTCGCGCCGCCCGGTCAGGTCACCGATGCGCTTGAAACCGATCACCTTGGGAATTTGCGTATTCGCGTGCAGGCCGGTCAGCTGATCCTGGCCGCGCACCAGCGGCCGCAGGATGGCCTGGTGCGAAAAGCGCAGCGCCAGGTCCATGTACTTCTGCTGGCCCGTCATCTGCGCCACGTCGGCCAGCACCTCGTTCATGCCACCGTGCTCGGCGCGCAACATGGCCTGCATCTGGTCGTCGGTCAGGTGCGCGCTCAGGGCCAGCGCCCAGTCGGCCATGGCGATCAGCATCGTGCGCGCATCGCCGTTGCCGGCATAGTTGTAGGCGTCGCGCAGGCCCGCATAGAGCTTGTGCAGGTTATACCATGGCACCCACTTGCCGTTGACGGAAAAGCTGTCGGCGCGCAGGTCGCCGCGCGCGATGGCCTGCCATGCGGCGCTGCCGTCGGGTATGCCGCCGATGTAGCCGTTGCCGTTCTTGTCCTGGCAGCGCTTGAGCTCTGCCACGAAGTAGTCGAGCCGCCGCTTGACCTCCTCGTCGCCGGTGGACGCAAACATCAGCGCCAGCGCCGACAGGTAATGGCCACCCATGTGGCCATCGAGTCCGCTCGACTCCCAGTTGCCGTAGGTCGGCTGCTTCATCGGCAGGCCCGCCTCGCGCAGGAACGGCGCCAGCAGGCGGTCGGGTTCCATCGCCATCATGTAGCGCAGGTCGGTCTGCTGCGCCTCGAGGAAAGGACTGGCGCCGAGCCGCACGTCCTGCAGCGGGAACAGTTGCAGCGGCGTGGCGGCCGCGGTTGCAACAGCCGTTCCAGAAGCCGCAACAGCAGCGGATGTGGCGGCGCCGTGCGCGAACGCCAGCAGCGCTGCGCCAACCAGCATGCGCCGCAGCGGTCTCATTGCGCGGGCAGCTGTACGCTGCGGTACTGATTGAGGTCGGCCTGGTTCACGCCGGGCCAGCCGTCGCGGTCCCAGGTGATCGCCATGATTTTCAGCTTCTGCAGGTAGTTGTCCGCCGTCTCGTAGGCATGCAGCACCAGCCAGTCCTTGCCATCGAACGTGTAGGCGCTGTTATGGCCCAGGCCTTTCCAGTCCCTGTCGCCGGCAATCACCAGCGTGCCGCCGCCGTTGACCATGTCCACGCCCCGACGGTCCAGGTACGGCCCCTTGAGCGACTTCGCACGCCCCACCACCACGTGGTAGGTGCTGTCGGCCTTCTTGCAGCACAGGCCAAACGAGGCGAACAGGTAGTAATAGCCGTTCTTCCTGAAGATGAACGGCGCTTCGATCTCGCCCGTGCCGGCAGTTTCGCCGGCGACGTTGCCCGAACGCGGCCGGGCGGCAATCGCATGCCACTCCTGCGGTTCGGCCAGGCCGGTCCAGGCCTGGTTGAGTTTGACCAGTTTCAGGCCGCTCCAGAACGAGCCGAAAGCCATCCAGCCCACGCCGTGTTCATCTTCGATCACGTTGGGATCGATGGCGTTCCAGTCGTCGCGTACCGGCACCGACTGCAGCACCATGCCCTGGTCTTCCCAGCGGTAGTCGGGCGCGCGCGGATCGAGCGTCCTGTTGACGGTCACCCCGATGCCGGACGTGTTCTTGCCGAAGCCGGACACGGAATAATATAAATAGTATTTGCCGTCATGGCGCTGGATGTCGGGCGCCCAGATATGGCCGTCGAAGCTGGGCGCGGCGTGCTTGGCCCAGCTGGGCTGACCGGCGAACACGCGGCCTTCCGGCTTCCAGTGCAGCATGTCCTTCGAACTGTAGAAGGTGATGCCGGGGCCGGTGGAGAAAACATAATAGGTGTCGCCGTCCCTGGCCATCACGGGGTCGTGGACACTGACCTCGCTGGCGACGGCGGGACTGGCTGCGACAGCCGACACGGCAGCCATGGCAACGAAAACGACGGTGGAAAACCTGGAAAACATGAGCGCATCCTGGGGATGAGCGCTGCCCTTGCGACGCCGGCGCGCGCGTGGAATCGCCGCCGGCGCGCGCACGACCGCGCTGGGTTGACAGTTCAGGCGCCCCGAACCCGGACAGGCATGCCGCCATGCCGGGGCGCCCGGCGATGCTTACTCCACCGCCACCACGATCACTGCCTTGGATGGAACCTTGATCGTCAGCTTGCCGTCGGCCGCGGCGCTGGCGGCAAACGGTGCCGGCTTGATCGCGTCGGGCGACTGGAAGGTGTTGTGGGTATCCATGGCCGGTGCAGTCAGTACCCGTCCCTTGACCGACTTGACGGTCACGCCAGGCACGTTCACCGCCACTTCGGCGTCCTGGTGCGGGTTGGTGTTGACCAGCGCCAGATACAGCTTGCCGTCCTTGGCCCGGGCAGCGGAAGCGCTGATTTCCGGGATGCTCTTGCCGTCGTAGACATACGCAGGATTATCCTTGAGCGTCACCGGCATCGAGGTCGCGTCCTGGAACGGCACGTACATGTGGTAGGCATGGTAGGTCGGCGTGAGCAGCATCTTGTCCTTGTCGGTCAGGATCATGGCCTGCAACACGTTGACCATCTGCGCGATATTGGTCATGCGCACGCGGTCTGCGTGCTGGTGGAAGATGTTGAAGTTGAGCGCTGCAACCACGGCGTCGCGCAGCGTGTTCTGCTGGTACAGGAAGCCGGAATTGGTGCCCTTTTCCACGTCATACCAGGTACCCCATTCGTCCACCAGGAAGCCCACCTTTTTCTCCGGGTCGTTGCGGTCCAGGACTTCGACGTTGGTCTTGATCATGCCGTCGATCTTGAGCGTGTTCGCCAGCGTCGAGAACCACTGGTCTTCCTTGAAGCCGGTGGCGGCGCCCTTCACTTCCCATTTGCCGGTCGGGATGGTGTAGTAGTGGAAGCTCACGCCATAGGTCTGCTTGGCCGCTTCGCGGCTGATCATGTCGGTCCACTTGGTGTCGTCGCCGGTGCCGCCGCTGGCGATGATCTGCGGGCGCAGATGCTTGGGCGCGCGCAGGAAGGTCTCGGTCTGCTTGTAGAGATCGGTGTAGTAGCGTGGCGTCATGTTGCCGCCGCAACCCCAGGCCTCGTTACCGACTGCGAAGAAATCGACCTTGAACGGCTTGTCGCGGCCATTCTTGCGGCGCATTTCGGCCAGTGTCGACTTGCTGTCGGAGGTCATGTATTCGACCCACTCCGACATCTCCTGCGCGCTGCCGGTACCGAGGTTGCCGTTGACATAGGTGTCGGCGCCAAGCTGCTCGGCCAGGTCGAAGAATTCGTGGGTACCCACCGCATTCGATTCCTCCACGCCGCCCCAGTTGGTGTTGACCTTGACCGGGCGCTTCTCGCGCGGGCCGATGCCGTCGCGCCAGTGGTATTCGTCGGCAAAGCAGCCGCCCGGCCAGCGCACCAGCGGCACGTGCATCTCCTTGAGCGCACCCACCACGTCGTTGCGCCAGCCGCGCGTGTTCGGGATTTTCGACTTGGTGCCGACGTACATGCCTTCGTAAATGCCGGTGCCCAGGTGTTCGGCAAACTGGCCGTAGACGTTCTTGTTGATCACCGGACCGGGTTTCGACGTGTCGATGGTCACGCTGACCGGCGCGGCGCTGGCGTAGCCGCCGGCGGCGGCCAGGCACAGGGCGACGACCGCGTGCTTGATCTGGTTGAATTGATTGGTGGTTTGCTTGGTGCTGAAGGTCATACCCGTCTCCTGGTTACTGTTTTTTTGTTATCACGAAGCCGCCATGCGGCTTGATGGTCACTACTGCTTTTCCGCCAGCAGCAAGGCTGCGCTGGCTGAAACTGGTCGGCTGGCCAATCACGGCTTCGCCATCGGTGATCAGTTGCGCTGCGCCCGCGCCGGCAAACGCCAGGTCGAGCGTCAGGGTCTTGTCGGCATCGGTGGCGTTGATGCCGGCAATGTACCAGGTATCGCCGGCGCGCCGGGCGATCACCGCGTACCGGCCCGGATAGCCATCGACATACCGGCTGTCATCCCAGCTGCGCGGCAGCTGGCGCAGGAAGTCCTTGACGTAGGCTGGCGCGGTGGCCATACCTTCGGGACGCTCGGCAAAGTGCTGGATACCGGACAGCATCAGCACCGAGGTCGCCAGTTCGAAACCATTGCTGGTGGTACGCCTGATCTTCGGGATATCGCCGAACACCATGGGCGTGAAGTCCATCGGGTCGAACAGGTTGCGGGTAAACGGCAGCATGGCGACGTGGGCCGGCATCGCGTCCTCGTCTTTCTGATCGAAACTGGTGAATTCGAACCCGCGCACCGCTTCCATCGTCATCAGGTTGGGCCAGGTGCGCTGCCAGCCGCGCGGCAGCGTGGCGCCATGGAAGTTCACCAGCAGGCCGGCGGCTGCGGCGTCGTTCAGGATATCGACGTAGTAGGCGATCATCGACTGGGCGTCGCCGTTGAAGAAGTCGATCTTCACGCCTTTGATGCCCATCTCGCGCAAGCGCGCAAATTCCGCCACGCGCTGCGCGTGCGTGAGCAGCTGGCTCTTGGGCGAATACTTGGTGTCGTTCCACGCACCGGAAGAGTTATACCAGAGCAGCAGGCCGACGTTCTTGCTGGCAGCGTAGTCGGCCAGCTGCCTGACCTTGTCCACGCCGATCTTCTGATCCCAGTCGGCGTCGATCAGCGTGTAATCCCAGTGCATGTCGGCTGCGTAGTCGATGAATTTTTTCTGCACGTCGTACACCGTGCCATCGTCCTTGAGCAGCGCCCAGCTCCACGAGGCATGGCCGGGCCGGACCAGCTTTTCGTCAAAGGCGATCGCCGGCGCGGCCAGGTCGGTGCCGAGCGTGGAATCGGTGACGGTGGCCAGCGAGCCGAGCGCGATCAGGCGCCACGGCGTGGTCAGGGTGCCCTGCACGTCGGCCAGCAGGCCGCGTCCCGGGAACACTTCTTCCTTCATCGGGTTGCCGATGCTGTATACGCCGCCCGGCGACGCCGGCGCCAGGCGCGAGGCCTGGAAGCTGCCGTCCATGCCGGCTTCCGACAACGCCACCCAGGTGTCGCCGTGGTGGTACAGCGCCGGGAACACCCAGCCGGCCGGCGATGGCGACGCCGTACCTGCCGCGATGTCCATCTGGTAGTGCTCTTCGTACGACGGGTTGGTGCGGCCCCAGCCGGTATGCGCCACCGCGATCGGCTGCAGCCAGGCGCGGGTGGCGGCCGGGAAGGCAAAGGTGGTCCGTTCCTGCAGCAGCTGCTTGCGCGGCAGCGATGGCTCGGCCACCACGTAACGGAACGCCACGCCGTCGTTGGAAACCCGGAACACGATGTCCATCTTCTGCTGGCGGGCATTCTGCACGGTCCAGGTACGCTCGTTGGCGCGGTAGCTGATGTCGCGCCGTTTGCCCGCTGCCATGCGGTAGTCGTCGCGGACCGCTATCTCGGCCGAAGCGCCGGCGACCGTCAGCGCGCCGGACAGGTCGGCGTCCTGCAGCTGCAGGCCCAGCGCCGACGGCAGCAGCACCGGCTTGCCATCGCGCGCGACGGTGTAGCTGAGCGGCTTGCCGGGCGCCGCAACGATGTTGACCGTGATGTGCCGGTCGGGGCTCGACAGCGCCATCGGCGCCGGATAGTCGGCAGCAGCGGCAGCCGTCCCCGCAGTGCCGATGACCAGCAAACCTGCCGCCACCGTCAAGCCGGCCGCGCCGGCGCGGCGCCGTGCGCATGCGATGCCGTGCGCACTGGCCGGCATCGGTCGCACCGGACGCCCGCTGCCGGCGCCGGTTTCCCGGATGTGTGTTCGGTGCCCGGGCGCCACCGGCCCTGCGGACGATGAAATGGCCAACCGTGTCATGCAGTCTCCTGAAGTCAGATATCGATCTGTGCGCGCGGCCCCGTCTGTGCAGGGCTCGCGCAGGACGTCACACTGGCCGATGCTCAGTGGCGCGTCAGCTCGCCGTCGCGGCGGCGCCAGCCTTCGGGGGCGCTGTCGCGCAGCACCTCGGGCAGCAGCGCCTGCGGCAGGTTCTGATACGACACCGGGCGCAGGAAGCGCACGATGGCGCCGGTGCCCACCGACGTGCTGCGCCCGTCCGACGTGGCCGGGAACGGGCCGCCGTGCACCATCGCGCTGGCCACTTCCACCCCGGTCGGAAAACCGTTGGCCAGGATGCGGCCCACCTTGCGCTCCAGTACCGGCAGCAGTGTGCGCGCGACTTCGAGATCGGCATCGTCGAGTTGCAGGGTCGCGGTCAGCTGGCCTTCGAGCTGCTCGGCGACCTGCAGCAGTTCGGCCACGTCGCGGCACGCCACCACCAGCGAGGCCGGGCCGAAGATCTCTTCGCCCAACGCGTGCTGCGCCAGGAAAGCGGCGCCGGTGGTGACGAACAGGGCGGGCGCGCCCTTGCCCTCTTCCTGCGGCGCCAGCGACACGGTGGCGACGTTGGGCTGCTCCCTGAGCTGCGCGACGCCGCGCTGGAAATTGCCGGCGATACCAGGCGACAGCATGGTCACGGCAGCCGCGGTACCGGCCAGCGCCTGCGCAGCAGCGCCGGTGAAGCGATCGAGGTCGGGGCCGGCCAGCGCCAGCACCAGGCCGGGATTGGTGCACATCTGGCCCACGCCCAGCGTGAGCGACGCGGCGAAACCGGCGGCGATGTCCTCGGCGCGTTTGTCCAGTGCTGCCGGCAGCAGGAACACCGGGTTGATCGAGCTCATTTCGGCGTACACCGGAATCGGCACCGGCCGCGCGGCAGCCACCGCCATCAGGGCCATGCCGCCGGCGCGCGAGCCGGTAAAGCCGACCGCCTTGATGGCCGGATGGCGCACCAGCTCCTGGCCGATGGCGTTGCCGGCGCCGGTCAAGAGCGAGAACACGCCGCCGGGCAAACCGCACAGTTCGACCGCCCTGGCCACCGCCCGGCCGACCAGTTCCGACGTGCCCGGGTGGGCAAAGTGGGCGCGCAACACGACCGGGCAACCGGCGGCGAAGGCCGACGCAGTATCGCCGCCGGCCACCGAGAAGGCCAGCGGGAAGTTACTGGCGGCGAAAACCGCGACCGGGCCGAGGCCGATCATGCGCAGGCGCAGGTCGGGACGGGGCGGCACACGGTCCGGCAGCGCGGCATCGATGCGCACATCATTCCACGAGCCTTCGCGCAGCAGGCTGGCGAACAGTTTCAGCTGGCCCACGGTGCGGCCGCGCTCCCCTTCGACGCGGGCGCGCGGCAGGCCGGTTTCGGCCATCACGCGTTCGACCAGGGTGTCGCCGAGTGCCAGGATCTGCTCGCCGACGGTTTCCAGGAACACGGCGCGCTGCGCGTCACTGGTGGCGCGGAAGGTATCGAACGCCGCTTCCGCCGCGCGGCACGCAGCGTCGATCTGGCTGTGATCGACCGCGAAAAATTCGGCGTCGAGCTGTTTGCCGGCGGCCGGGTCCCAGGCGCGCAGCACGGCGCCCGTGCCCTTGACAGCCTGGCCGGCGATCAGCGCTTCGCCGGTGATGGTGGCGTCGATCATAATGCGGTCACTTTCGCGATGTCGGTTGCGTACACGGTCAGTTTGTTGCGCAGTGCCGGGCCGAACTGGGGCGCCTCGATCTCGAAGGTTTCGCCTTCCTTCACCACGATGTTGTCGGCCACGCTCAGCGTGGCGGTGCCGAAGAAATGGATGTGCACATCGCCCGCGCGCCGGAACAGCGGATACTTGAAGTGGTGATGTTCGAGGTTGGCGATGGTGTGCGACATATTCTGCTCGCCGCTGAAAAATGCCTTTTCCCAGCGCACCTTGCCGGCGGCGTCGATGATGCGCGAAGTGCCCTCGATGTGGGCCGGTGCGTCGCCGACCAGCAGCGCCGGGCCCAGGCCGCACACGCGCAGCTTCGAGTGGGCCAGGTACAGGTAGTTCTGACGCTCGGTCACGTGGTCGGAGAATTCGTTACCGATGGCGAAACCGACGCGGTAAGGCTGACCGTCGTCGCCGATCACGTACAGACCCGCCACTTCCGGTTCTTCGCCGCCGTCGAGCGCGAAGTCGGGCATGGCGAGATCCTGGCCGCTGGCCGCCACGATCGAGCCGTCGCCCTTGTAGAACCATTCCGGCTGCACGCCGGCCTTGCCCGCCTCGGGCTTGCCGCCTTCGACGCCCATGCGGAACATCTTCATCGAGTCGCTCAGCGTCTCGACATCGCCGCCGATCTTCTTGTGCATGGCGTCACGGGTATCGGCGCTGCCCAGGTGGGTCAGGCCGGTGCCGGTGACGTAGGTGTGGGCGTGGTCCGTATGATCGAGCGGCGGCAGCAGGCGGCCGCCGGCAGCAATCGCCGCGAACGAGGCGGTGCCGGCGCCGATGGCCTGGTCGGCCAGCGCGGCCAGACCGGTCGAACGGCGGATCGCCTCCTGCGCCAGCGCGTAGGTGGTGGTGTAGCCGTCGAGGATGCGGACGGTGTGCTGGTCCAGCACGCCGACCTGGCGCGCGCCCTGTTCGCTGGTAAATTGGATGAGTAGCATGAAAGTCTCCTTGATGGTCGTCCGGCTGTACGTCGTCCCGCCCATGCGGGGCCAGTGTCTGCGCGTCGCATGCACACTGGATCCCCGCCTGCGCGGGGATGACGGCCCGACGGCTGATGGCCGTGGTTATAAGTTGTTTGATGCGGCCTAGTGCGAGTGGCGCGGCACGGCCGAACCGCGGTTACCGACCAGGAAGTCGAAATCGCAGCCTTCGTCTGCCTGCAGCACGTGTTCGATGTACAGCTGCTGGTAACCGGTCTTCGGGCCCGGTGCGCTGCCGGCCACGCGAACTGCCTGGCGTGCGGCCATTTCTTCGGCGCTGATCTCCAGATTCAGTTCGCCGCCGGCGCAGTCGAGCGTGATCCAGTCGCCATCCTGGACGATGCCGAGCGGGCCGCCCGCCATCGCTTCCGGCGCCACGTGCAGCACCACGGTGCCGTAGGCGGTACCGCTCATGCGCGCGTCCGAGATGCGCACCATGTCCTTGACGCCGGCCGCGAGCAGCTTGGGCGGCAAGCCCATATTGCCCACTTCCGCCATGCCGGGATAACCTTTCGGGCCGCAGTTCTTCATCACCATGACGGAATCGGCGTCGATGTCCAGGTTCGGGTCCATGATGCGCGATTTATAGTGTTCGAAGTCCTCGAACACCACGGCCCTGCCGCGGTGCTGCATCAGCGCCGGAGTGGCGGCCGATGGTTTGAGCACGGCACCGCGTGGCGCCAGGTTGCCGCGCAAGATGCAGATGCCGCCGTCCTTGAGCAACGGCTTGTCCAGCGGGCGCACCACCTCGTCGTCGTAGATCGGCGCGTCCTGGCAGTTTTCCCAGATGGTCTTGCCGTTGACGGTGAGCGCGCCCGGATGCGGCAGCAGCTGGCCGTCGCCCATGCGGCGGATCACGGCCGGCAGGCCGCCCGCATAATAAAACTCTTCCATCAGGAAGCGGCCCGACGGCAGCAGGTCGACGATGGTCGGCATGCCGCGGCCCACGCGGGTCCAGTCTTCCAGTTCCAGGTCCACGCCGATGCGGCCGGCGATGGCTTTCAGGTGGATCACGGCATTGGTCGAACCGCCGATGGCGGCGTTGACGCGGATGGCGTTCTCGAAATTCTCCTTGGTCAGGATCTTCGACAGTTTCAGGTCTTCCTTGACCATTTCGACGATGCGGATGCCCGACATGTGGGCCAGCACGTAGCGGCGCGCATCGACTGCCGGAATGGCGGCGTTGTGCGGCAGCGAGGTGCCCAGCGATTCGGCCATGCAGGCCATGGTGGACGCCGTGCCCATGGTGTTGCAGGTGCCGGCCGAGCGCGAGTGCCCTGCTTCGGCAGCCAGGAATTCGTGCATGCTGATTTCGCCGCCCTTGACCTGCTCGTGCAGCTGCCAGACGGCAGTGCCGGAACCGATGTTCTTGCCGTTGAGCTTACCGTTGAGCATGGGACCGCCGGTGACCACGATGGTCGGCAGATCGACCGAGGCGGCGCCCATCAGCAGCGCCGGCGTGGTCTTGTCGCAGCCCACCAGCAGCACCACGGCGTCCATCGGATTGCCACGGATCGATTCTTCGACATCCATCGACGCCAGGTTACGGGTCAGCATGGCGGTCGGGCGCAGATTCGATTCGCCGTTCGAGAACACCGGGAATTCGACCGGGAAGCCGCCCGCTTCCAGGATGCCGCGCTTGACGTGTTCGGCCAGCTTGCGGAAGTGGGCATTGCAGGGGGTCAGTTCGGACCAGGTATTGCAGATGCCGATGATCGGCTTGCCCTGGAATTCATGGTCGGGGATGCCCTGGTTTTTCATCCAGCTGCGGTACATGAAGCCGTTCTTGTCATTGGTGCCGAACCACTCGGCGGAGCGCAGCTTTACCTTTTTGTCGTCGTTCTCGGACATGCAAATCTCCTCGGTTATTCCTGTGCGCGGGCGCGGCGTGGCGCCCCTTGCAGCGATGCGCCAGTCTAAGATGGTGCGAGATAACTTTCCAATAATTTATAAAACGACTTCGATATCGAAAACGATATCAGATCGGCGCACTCAGTCGGTCGTGAACCGGTAAGCCATCACGGTCGCGTACTCGGCGCCGGGGCGCAGGATCGTCGATGGGTAGTCGGGCTGGTTGGGCGAATCGGGAAAATGCTGGGGTTCCAGGCAAAACGCGCTGCGGTGGCCGTAGGTGCGCCCTTTGCCGCGGATGGCGTCGCCAAGGAAGTTACCGCTGTAGAACTGGATGCCCGGTTCCTGGGTCCAGACCTCGAGCACCCGGCCCGAGCCCGGTTCGCGCACGCGCGCCGCCAGCGCCAGTGCAGCTTCCTGCGGCCTGGCCAGCACGAAGTTATGGTCGTAGCCGGCGCCGTTGCGCAGTTGCCCGTCATCGGCGTCGATCCGCTCGCCGATGGCGTGCGGGGTGCGGAAGTCGAACGGCGTGCCGGCCACCGGCGCGAGCGGGCCGAGCGGAATCTGCACCTCGTCGATCGGCGTGTAGCGGTCGGCGTGGATGGTCAGTTCGTGGCCGAGTATGTCGCCGCCGCCGGCCAGGTTGAAGTAGGCATGATTGGTCAGGTTGACCGGCGTGGCGTGGTCGGTGATGGCATGGAAGGCGATGCGCAATTCGTTCGCGGCGCGCAGCTCGTAAATGACCGTGGTGTCGAGCTGGCCCGGGTAGCCCTGCTCGCCGTCGGCGCTCAGGTAACTGAGGATCAGGCCCGCCGAGGTGGGCGTGGTGAAGGTTTCGGCTGTCCACAGGCGGCGGTGGAAGCCGTCGGTGCCGCCGTGCAGGTGGTTGACGCCGTTGTTGACGTCGAGCTGGTACTGCTTGCCGTCCAGCGTGAAGCGGCCGTTGGCGATGCGGTTGCCGTAACGGCCGATTAGCGCGCCGAAGTAATGCGATTCGCCCAGGTAGGCGGCGACGTCGTCGAAGCTGCAGACCACGTCGGCCAGTTTGCCGTCGCGGTCGGGCACGTGGATTTCAGTGATCACGCCGCCCAGGTCGAGAATCTTGACGATCATGCCGCTGGCGTTGGTGAGCGTGTATTCGGTGACGGCGCGGCCGTCGGGCAGCTGACCGAACGGGGCTTCGGTAATCGTGGCTTGCATCGGGTGTCTCCATGTGAATGCGGCCGGAAGGAATCACCCTTTCCGGCCGTGGCGTGGTGTCGATTGGATCCCCGCCTGCGCGGGGATGACGGATCGACCTGTATCGGTGACTTTGTCGCGCATACGATGCGATGACGATAAATCAACCGTTGCAGCCAGCTCCGTCGCCCCTGCGCAGGCGGGGGCCCAGTTTTTAACATCAGGCGATCGATGGCTTGCCGAACACCGGCATCCCCTGCCCGTCCCACTTGAGCGGCTTGACATAGGTATGACGGTCCGGATTCCACAGCGGGTCGCCGATGATCTCGGTGTAAGTCCTGGCATGATAAACCAACATGACGGTTTCACCATCGTCGCCGATGGTGAAACTGTTATGACCGGGCCCGTACACGCCGTGCTCGAAGCAGGTCTGCAGCACCGGTTGCGCGCTCTTGGTCCATGCCGCCGGGTCCAGCACGTCGGCGTCGTCGTCGGCCCACAGCAGGCCCATCGCGTAGTTCTCGTCGGTGGCGCTGGCCGAGTAGGTGATGAAGATCTTGCCGTTGCGTTGCAGGACCGACGGTCCCTCGTTGACCCAGAAGCCGCGCGTCTCCCAGTCGAATTCCGGCTTGCTCAGCATGACCGGCGGCCCGCCCAGCTGCCACGGGGTTTTCATCGGCGCGATGTACAAGTTGGAATTGCCTTCGATGGCCACATCCTTCTGCGCCCACAGGTAGTACAGCTGCCCGCGGTGGGTAAAGGTGGTGGCGTCGAGGCAGAAGGTGTCGATGCCGGTGTCGATCCGGCCCATGAATTCCCACGCGCCTTCCAGTGGATTGGCGCTGGTATTGCGGATCGCATACATACGATGCTGGAACAGCTTGTGCTTGATCTCGCGGCTCGGCGCGGCCGCAAAATAGACATACCAGGCGCCATCGTTGAAGTGCAGCTCGGGCGCCCAGATCAGTTCACTATACGGGCCGGTGTCGGGCTTGTGCCAGACATCGACCTTCTCGGCATCCGCCAGGCCGGCGATGGTCTTGGCGCGGCGCAGCTCGATGCGGTCGTATTGCGGCACCGAAGCGGTGAAATAATAATAGCCGTCCGTGTGACGCATGATGAACGGGTCGGCGCGCTGTTCGATCAGCGGTTGCAGGACAGGTTGTGGAGTGCTTGGAGTGGCCATCGGGTTTGCAAGTAAGTTACAGGTATTTACAGTGTGGGGGCAGGCGAAGACTGCATCTGCTGCTTCACCTGCGCATAATAACGGTCCGTCACGCGGTAGCGGAACATCATCAGTCCCATCACGGTGTGGAAGAAGCCCGGGATCAGCGTCACCATCAGCACGATGCCGTGCAGCGCAAACGGCGTCTGTTCATGGTTGGGCGCGTACTGGAAATACGTAAGCAGCCACCCCACCAACACCCCGGCAATGCCCATGCCCGCTTTCTGACAGACCGAGATGCCGCCATAGGCAAAGCCCGATACGCGCTTGCCGGTCTTGACCTGGCCGTAATCGATCGTTTCGGCGATCGCCGACCAGAACACCGGCGCATGCAGGTCCACCACGAACGACAGCACGAAGTACAGCACGAACGCCAGCATCACATCGCCGGGCTTGACGACAAAATAGATCAGCGCACTGATCGCGCCGACCGCGATCTGCGACCAGCGGAACAGCTTGACCTTGCAATAGAACTTGGTGGTCCAGGTCGAGGCGATCATCGAGAGGATGGCCGCCACCACGCCGATCGACAGAAAGGTGGACACCGTGGCGGTATTCCCGCCCAGGTAGTACTTGGCGTAATAGATGGCGGCCGACGCCCGCACCACGTAGCCCACGGTGCCCACCACGCACACGCCGCACAGGATCAGCCACTGGTCGTTTTTCAGCAGCAGCTTGATCTGGTCGCCCAGCGGCTGGCGCTGCACCACGTGGCGTACCCGTTCGGTGGTGGCGAACACGCAGAACAGGAATAGCAGCACGCCCACCACGGCCATCACGGCCATCGCCGCCTGGTAGCCGACGGCCGGATTGCCGCCGCCCCAGCGCTCGGACAGGAACGGCACCACCACCGTCACCATGAAGGCGCCGATCTTGGCGAAGAACAGCCGGTAGCCGTTGGCCGACAGCCGGTCCTGCGGATCGTCGGTCAGGCTGCTGGGCAGCGAGATATACGCCACACCGACGCCGGACGTCATCAGGGTCATGATGATGTAGGTGGAATAGGCCCACACCAGCTTGGCGCTGTACGCCCAGTCCGGCGTGGTGAACACGAAGAACACGCTGACGCCGTACGGGATGGCCAGCGCCAGCAGCCAAGGACGGTAGCGGCCCATGCGCAGGCTGGTATAGCGGTCGGTCAGCTGGCCCACCACCAGGTCGCCGATGGCCCCTACCACCTTGACGACCAGGAACAGCAAGGCCAGGTCGGACGTCTTCAGACCGTAGATGTCGGTGTAGAAGAACGTGATGATCAACATCATCGACGAAATCACCACGTTCAGCGCCATGTCACCGGCGCCGAACCCCACTTTTTCCAACAGCGATAATTTTTGATTCGACATCTGCCTGCTACCTCTCCATCAATCCACCGGACTGCTTAATACTTGACATTCATCGACAGGCCCACCGTGCGATCGTAGCTGCGGGTATCGCGCGGGAAGATGTTCTCGTTATCCCAGTAATCGCGGTACTTGAAGTTGAGCAGATTGGTGCCGGTCAGGTTCAGCGTGACCTGCCTGGTCAGCTTGTAGCTGAGCGAGCCGTCGAGCGAGGAAATCGGTGCAGCAATCAGGTCCTTGCGCACCGGGTTGTTGACATCGGTCGAATCGCTGTATACCTGGGTGAACTTCGAGCGCCAGTTGTAGGCCAGCCGCGCCGACCACGCGTCCTTCTCGTACAGCCCGACGATGTTGTACGACAGCCGCGACATGCCGGCGAACGGCTTGTCGGCGATGGTAGGGTCGATCGACGAATCGACGCCGCCCTGGGTGTAGGTGACGTTGGCCTGCAGACCGAGGCCGCTCAGCCAGCCCGGCAAGGTGTCGTAGAACTGCTGGTACGCCAGTTCCACGCCCTGCAGGTGGCCCTTGTCGGTATTGAACGGACGGGTGACCGTGTAGTTGATACCCTGGTAGATCTCGCTCGAACGCTGGTTCATGATGTAACCGTCGAAATTATGACGGAACACGGTGCCGCTGACCGAGCCGGTGGACGCGAAATACCATTCGAGCGTGGCGTCGAAATTCTGGCCCGTGAACGGTTTCAGACCGGGATTGCCGCCGGACGCCGTGGCGGGCGTGGTGGTGACATTCGGATTGACGTAGGCGGTGGCCGGATTGAGTTGTGCAAAATCGGGGCGCGTGAGCGTCTTGTTGTACGCGAAACGGGCCAGCAGGTCCTTGCGGATCGCCAGTTTGAAGTTCGCGCTCGGCAGCACCTCGGTGCCCGAGGTGTCGATGCTGGTCGGCGCGTAGGTGGTCGTGGCGCCCGACGTCGTCGCATTATTGGCATTGATGGTCGAATCGGTCTTCGATACCCGCACGCCCACGACCCCGTCAACCGGGTAGGCACCGAGGTCAAAGCCGACCCGGGTCGTCACGTACGCTGCATAGTTCTTCTCGGTGTTCTCGAAGAACGACGCCGGATCGATCGCCCTCGCCGCAGCGTTGCCGGTAACGGCGGCCCGGATCGTGGCAGTGTTATTGACCAGGAAGTTCGCGCACGGCGTGGCCCATCCCGAAGTGCCGAAATTCTCCGACAGCGCCGGCGACGTGCACGACAGGCCGGGGATGCTGGCCATGGTGGCGGGATTCTGCGCCGGCACACTGCCTTCGAACGATTTGATCGAGCTGGCCTGGCGCTCGTTGTAGCGCACGCCGAAGTTCACGTCTTTCAGGAAGCCGTCGTTTTCCGGGGTCCAGGTGGCGTCCGCCCGCCAGTCGGTCGACTTGCCGCGATCGTAGCCATACCGGTCGAAGAACTGCGAAAGGACGATCTTGGTCGGGTCGGTCAGGCCGGCGCCCGTGTATTGCGCATACGGGCTCTTGTCGGCATTGGTCCGGATGGAAGCCGCCGCTGCGGTGGTGCTGGTGTCCAGGATCGGATTGACCCAGTCATACTTGCTGTTCGTCCTGGCCAGCTCGGTGCTGGCGCGCAGGCCTGGCGCCACGCGCCATTTGGCGCCGACGGCGCTTTGCCAGGTGGTGTTTTCGGAGGCACGCGCCTGCGTGGACAGGATGGTGTAGCTGTTGGTCGAATCGATGGTCTGCGCCTGGTCGGTGCCGGGGATCTTGGTGACCTTGATCTGATCCGGCGTCGTGGCCCAAGGCAGGCCGACAAAGAAATCGGTCTGGTCGTTGTTCTTGTACTTGGTGTACAGCCCTTCGGCGTACAGTTCCAGGTCCTTGTTGGGCTTCCACTGGAACGCATAGTTGGCTGCCTGCCGCTTGCGTTCGCCGTGCACGTTCTGCAGCCCCACCAGGTCGGGACCGGTGAGGTTGGGCGCCGCGAAGCTCTTATCGATCGGGAAGGTCTGGAACACGCGCTCTTCCTGGAAGCGGTCTTTCACCGACGACACGCCGAACAGGGCGCCCACTTCACCGAAACCGGTTTGCCAGCGGTTCGAGATCATGCCCGACAGTTCCGGATCGGTGGCGCCTGCCTTGTCCTTGTGCTTGGCGCCGACCTGCGCGCTGGCGGTAAAGTCCTTGAAGTCGAATGGCCGGTTGGTGCGCACGTCGATCACACCGGCGATGCCGCCTTCCACCTGATCGGCGCTTTGCGACTTGTAGACGTCCACCCGTTGCAGCATGGTGGACGGAATGTCGGCCAGCTGGATGTAGCGGCCGGTGGTGGTAAACATCTCGCGCCCGTTGAGCAGCGTGGCGATGCCGGGCAGGCCGCGGATCAGGACGGAGTTGGCTTCGCCGGCGTCGCGGCGCACCTGGATGCCGGTCACCCGGGCCAGGGTTTGCGCCACGTTCGTGTCCGGGAACTTGCCAATATCGTCGGCAACGATGGAATCGATGACGTTGTCGGCATCCTGCTTGAGCTTTTGCGCCGACTCGGCCGCCCGGCGCATGCCGGTGACGGTCACCACCGACACGTTGGCGTCGGCGGCGGTAGAGTTGGCGGCAGTGGCAGCCGGTGCGGCCTGCTGGGCCAGTACGGGCAAGGTGGTGAGCAGGCCGGCGGCGGCCAGCAGTGCGGCGCCCGACGTCAGGACCAGGCGATGCTGCGCGCAGGGCCGTGCGGCCCCGTAGTTCGAGGGTTTCATGTGTCTCCAGTGCTCGTCGTTATAGGGTCGTTACCCCGGCCTGTATCGGCCGATGAACCGATCTTATGGGCGCGCGCGAAAACAAACCAATCAATTTTTTGGCTTTTATGATATCGAAACCGGTATCAAGCCCTGCGCGCGGGCGTAAAAAAACCCGCGCGCGGCGGGCGGCGGGTGGCGGATCCGGGCGCGGCGGCGTGGCCGCTACTGGAAGGCGACCTCCGTAAAACTGCGCAATTTGCGGCTGTGCAGCTTGTCCACGCCGAGATTGCGCAGCATCTCCAGCGCCTTGATGCCGATGCGCAGGTGCTGGTCCACGCGGTCGCGGTAGAACTGGTTGGCCATGCCGGGCAGCTTGATCTCGCCGTGCATCGGCTTGTCGCTCACGCACAGCAGCGTGCCGTACGGGACGCGGAAGCGGAAACCGTTGGCAGCGATGGTTGCACTTTCCATGTCGAGCGCGATCGCGCGGCTCTGGCTGAAACGGCGCTCGGGCGTGCGCTGCGGCAGCAGCTCCCAGTTGCGGTTGTCGGTGCTGGCCACGGTCCCGGTGCGCATCACGCGTTTCAGGTCATGGCCGGTGAGCTGGGTCACCTCGGCCACCGCCGCCTCGATTGCCACCTGCACCTCCGCCAGCGGCGGGATCGGCACCCACAGCGGCAGGTCTTCGTCGAGCACATGGTCTTCGCGCACGTAGCCGTGGGCCAGCACGTAGTCGCCCAGTTCCTGGGTGTTGCGCAACCCGGCGCAGTGGCCCAGCATCAGCCAGCAGTGCGGGCGCAGCACGGCGATGTGGTCGGTAATGGTCTTGGCGTTGGCCGGACCGACGCCGATATTGACCATCGAGATGCCCGAACCGTCGGCGCGGATCAGGTGATAGCCGGGCATCTGCGGCAGCCGTGGCGGCTGGGTGCCGTAGGCGTCGCCCGGCGCCACCGACTGGCCCACGCGGCGCGTCACCAGGTTGCCCGGTTCCACGAAGGCGATGTAGGCATTGTCCCCTTCCCCTGCCGCCTGGCCCATCAGCTCATGACCGAGCTTGACGAATTCGTCGATGTAGAACTGGTAATTGGTAAACAGGACGAACTTCTGGAAGTGTTCGCACGAGGTGCCCGTGTAATGGCGCAGCCGCTGCAGCGAGTAGTCCACGCGCGGCGCCGTAAACAGCGCCAGCGGCTGCGCCTCGCCCGGCGCCGGCTCGTGGGTGCCGTTGGCGATGCCGTCGTCCATCGCGGCCAGGTTGGGCAGGTCGAACACGTCGCGCATCAGCAGGCGCCGCTCCATCGTCAGGCTGCCTTCTATATGTTCGTGCTCGGCGAACGAGAAGTGGATCGGGATCGGCTGGGCGCTGGTGCCGACCTCGATGCGCACCTGCTGGCGGTGCCCGTGATTTTTCAGCAGCAGCTTGAACTGCTGGATGTAATAGCGCTTGAACAGGTCGGGCCGGGTCACGGTGGTTTCATACGTGCCCGGGCCGGCCACGAAGCCGAACGCCAGGCGCGAATCGGCGCGGGCCACGGTATCGGTGTGGACCCGCACGAACGGGTAGCAGGCGCGCACGTGGTCGCCCACGTCTTCACCGGCCACGAAGCGCTTCATGGCATCGCGCAGGTGCTCGATGCCGGCGTCGTAAATGGTCAGCACCTGGTCGAACGCAGCTTCGGGATCGTCGAACTGCACGGGTGCGATGAACGGTCGGTTCGAAGGACGGATCGGTGACATACGACTCCTTAAAAGATAGCTCTGAAAGGAACCTCGTAAAACCTGCTGCGCGATCCGCTAGGGTTTTCCGAGGTTCGCTGAATGGCATTGTAAGGGCTGCCAGCCGAAGTTGCATCCAGTTGCACACCGTTGCAGATTTCTCCTTACGGCTAAGACAGGTCAGCGGTAAAACGGGTGGCCGTGGCGTACAATGATCGCCTCTCATCCACACTTTTTCAGCATGACCGAGCCAGCACCGCAGGGCCTTGATCCACGCCATCCCAGCCGCCATCCCGACATCCTGTTCGGGCCGCCCGACGATGCGTTGCTGCGCGAGGAAATTCTCGCCGACTTGCTCGAAGCAAGCGCCGCGCGCGCGCCCGAACAGCCGGCGCTGATCTTCGGCGACCGCACCCTGACCTACCGCGAGCTGGACGCCCGGGCCGCCCTGGTGGCGGCCCGCCTGATCGCCGCCGGCGTGCGGCCCGGCCAGATCGTCGGCCTGTGGCTGCCGCGCGGGATCGACCTGCTGGTGGCGCAGGCCGGCATCGCCAAGGCCGGCGCGGCCTGGCTGCCGGTCGATGAAGACACGCCGGTCGAGCGTTTGCAGGTATGCCTCGACGACGCCGACGGCGCCGGCGTGGTCACCAGCGCCGCGCTGGCCCCGCGCCTGGCCCCGGTCGGCCGGCCCGCCTGGACCATCGAGGCGCTGCTGGCCGCCCGCGGGGCGGACGAGCTGCTGGCCACGCGCGGTCCGGTCTCGCCCGATGCGCCGGCGTACGTGATCTACACGTCCGGCTCCACCGGCAAGCCGAAAGGCATCCTGATCTCCCAGCGCAGCATCTGCCACTTCCTGCGCAGCGAGAATGCGGTGCTGCAGGTGACCGCCGCCGACAAGGTGTACCAGGGCTTTTCGGTGGCTTTCGACATGTCGTTCGAGGAAATCTGGATTTCCTACCTGGCCGGCGCCACGCTGTGGATCGGCCCCAAGGACATCAGCGGCGACCCGGAAACGCTGCCGCGCATGCTCGACGCCCACCAGGTCACGGTGCTGCACGCCGTACCCACGCTGCTGGCGCTGTTCAACCAGGAGGTGCCGTCGCTGCGCCTGATTAACCTGGGCGGCGAAGCGTGCCCGGAGTCGCTGGTGGAGCGCTGGTCGCGCCCGGGCCGGCAGATGTTCAACACCTACGGCCCGACCGAAGCGACGGTGTCGGCCAGCCTGGCGCGCCTGCGCCCCGGCCACCCGGTCACCATCGGCACGCCGCTGCCCAATTACGGCTTGCTGGTGATCGAGGCCAACCCGGAGGCCGGCGCCCTGCGTCTGCTGCCCGTCGGCGAGGTCGGCGAACTGTGTATCACGGGACCGGGCCTGGCAGCCGGCTACCTGGGCCGGCCCGACCTGACGGCGGAAAAATTCCTGGCCAACCCGTGGTCCAGCGGCGTGCACGACAGCCGCCTGTACCGCACCGGCGACCTGGCGCGCATCGGCACCGACGGCGAGGTGACTTGCCTGGGCCGCGCCGACGACCAGGTCAAGATCCGCGGGTTCCGCGTGGAGCTGGGCGAGATCGAAGCGCTGCTGGCGCAGCAGCCGGGCGTGGGCACGGTGGCGGTGCTGCTGCGCAAGGACGACGGCATCGATCAGCTGGTGGCCTATCTGGTGCCGGAAGCAGGCGTGACGCTCGATCCGAAGAGCCTGCGCGCGGCGCTGGCGGCGACCTTGCCCCCTTATATGGTGCCGGGCCGCTACGAGATGCAGGCAGCCATGCCGCGCCTGACCTCCGGCAAGATCGACCGCAAGGCGCTCAAGGCCATGCCGCTGTCGGCGCCGCCGGCCGGCAGCGCGGCCGAATCGGACCTGCCCGAAACGCCGGCCGAAGCCGCGCTGTTCGCGGCGCTGGCCGCGCTGTTCCCCGGCCAGCCCATCCTGCGCCAGGCCGACTTTTTCTCCGACCTCGGCGGCCACTCGTTCTTTGCTGCGCGACTGGCCTCGAGCCTGCGCGCCGATCCGCGCTTCGCCCACATGACGGTGCGCGACATCTACCAGCAGCGCCAGGTCGGCAAGATCGCCCGGGCCCTGGCCGACGGCGCCAGCGATGCCGGCGCGGCGCGCGCCGAAGTCGAATGGACACCGCCCGCCACCGCGCGGCGCTGGCTCTGCGGACTGGCGCAGGCGGCGGCCATGCCGGGACTGGTGGCGCTGCGCATGGCGCAGTGGCTGGCGCCATTCTTCACCTACCACTTCTTCACGGGTGACCCCGGCGACTCGGTCGCACGCGCGATTGCCGCCTCGGTCGGCGTGTTCCTGATCGCCACGGTGCTCGAATTCGCCATCGCCATCGGCGGCAAATGGCTGATCGCCGGGCGCCTGCAGCCGGGCGAATACCCGCTGTGGAGCCTGACCTATTACCGCTGGTGGCTGGCCGACCGGCTGGTGGAGGCGGCGCCGGCCTACCTGCTGGCCGGATCGTCGCTGAACAACTGGTGGCTGCGCGCACTCGGCGCCAGGATCGGCAAGGATGTCACCATCGGTTCGATGACCTTGCGCGCGCCGGACCTGTTCAGCGTGGGCGACTTCGTCAGCATCGGCAACGCCGTCAATTTCGAGAACGCGCGGGTCGAGCGCGGCGTGCTCAAACTGGGCCGCATCGTGCTGGCGCGCGACGCCTGCGTCAGCTCGTTCGCTGTCCTGGAAGGCAATACCCGCATCGACGCCCAGGGCCACCTCGAGGGCCAGTCGGCGCTCGGCGACGGCGCCCACGTACCGGCCGGCCGGCTCTGGGCCGGTTCGCCGGCTGCCGATGCGGGCGCCTTCGATCCGGCGCGCCTGCCGCCGCGTCCGACCGTCACCGCGGCGCGCAGCCTGCTCGAAGGCGGCTTTTTCGTATTCGGCATCCTGCTCATCGTCACGCTGTTCTTCATGCCGGTGTTCCCGAGCTTCGTGCTGATCGACTGGTTCGACGAGGCAGGCTGGATGCCGTGGCTGCAGGGCGAAGGCATGGGCATCCGCCTGCTGCGCTATTTCGTGCTGGCCTTCCCGGCCAGCACGGTGCTGATCGTGCTGACTGCGCTGCTGTCGGCCGGCATCCGCTGGACCGTGCTGCCGCGCCTCAAGCCCGGCCGCTCGGCAGTGCACAGCAACACCTACTGCGCCAAGTGGCTGGTGAGCCAGATCCAGGAATCGAGCCTGAACGTCCTGCACGGCATCTACGCCACCGTGTTTGCACCGTACTGGTACCGGCTGCTGGGCGCCAAGGTGGGCAAGGATGCGGAAATCTCGACCGCGCTGGGCGTGGTGCCCGACATGCTCACGCTCGGCGACGAAACCTTCATCGCCGACGCGGTGATGCTGGGCGACGAGGAAATCGACGGCGGCTGGATGACCATGCAGCCCACCGTGGTCTCGAACCGCAGCTTCGTCGGCAACGGCGCCTACATCCCGGACGGCACCGTGCTGCCGGAACAGGTGCTGATCGGCGTGCACTCGCGCGCGCCGGGCAACGCCCGCATGAACACCGGCGACACCTGGCTCGGCTCCCCGCCCCTGAACCTGCCCGCGCGCGAGCAGACCAGCGGCTATCCCGAATCGCTGACCTTCCACCCGTCGCCGTTGCGGCGCCTGGGGCGCGGCCTGATCGAGGCATTCCGCATCGTCGCGCCGCACGCGCTGGTGATCGCGGTCGGCTACACGGTGGTGCTGGAAGTGATGCCGGCGGCCGGCGCCGGCCGCTGGGCCGAGGTGATCTGGGACCTGACGCTGGCGGGCCTGGTGTACGGCGTCGGCAATTATGTGTTCGTGGTGCTGCTCAAGTGGCTGCTGATCGGCCGTTACCGCAAGCAGTCGGAGCCGATGTGGACGCCGTTCGTCTGGCTGTCCGAAGGCGTGACCAATCTGTACGAAGGGATCGCGGTGCCGAACTTCATGCGCTACCTGCGCGGCACGCCGTGGCTGCCGCTGGCCTTCAACCTGCTCGGTGCGAAGATCGGCAAGGGCGTGTACATGGATACCACCGACATCACCGAATTCGACTGCGTGCGCATCGGCGACTACAGCGAACTCAATGCCCTCACCTGCCCGCAAACCCACTTGTTCGAAGACCGGGTGATGAAGATCGACGGGGTCGACATCGGCGAACGGGTCTACCTGGGTCCGCGCAGCGCTGTACTTTACAGCGCGGTCGTCGGCCGCAATGCGCGTCTCGGCCCCTTCACGCTGGTGATGAAGGGCGAGCATATTCCCGCCAACGGCAACTGGGCCGGCTGTCCCGCCGCGCCAGCAAAGGCATAAAACAATGACCACCATCGATCAATTGACAGTCCATGCCTGGCCCGGCGCCACGCCGGCCATCACCGACGGCGTGTTCGTGATCCGGCTGACCACCGGCGAGCAGCGCGAAGAAGCGCGCCAGCAGCTGCGCCAGGCACTGGCCGAGGCCCTCGGCGTGCTGCTCGAGACGCCGCCGCGCGAGATCGAGATCGAAGCGTTTCCCGGCGCAGCGCCGGTGGTGGTGCTGCCCGATGGCCGGCGCCTGCACTGCTCGTTCGCGCACGATGGCGGCATGTCGCTGGCGGCAGTGTGCTTCAACGGACCGGTGGGCGTGGACCTGATGCTGGCGGAAGAGGTGGCGGGCTGGGAGGCGGTGGCGCGCGATTACCTGGGACCGGAGACAACTGCGCGCATCGCCGCCACGCCGCGCGCCGAGCGCGATGCCGCATTCGCGCAGGCCTGGACGGCGCGCGAGGCGCACCTGAAGTGGCTGGGCGTAGGGCTGGACGAGTGGCCGGCGCACAGCCAGTCGTCGGGGGCGACCGTGACACTCGATTTGCCCGACAACCTGGTGGGCACCCTGGTGTACACCCAGGGCGCGGCCACGACTAGGCCAGCTTGAACGCTTCCACCACCACCCTGGCCGCTGCAGCCAGTATCTCCGCATTGGCGGCGTCGTCCCTGCCCGGCTGCGTGAAGTAGAGCGCCATCACCACCGGCGCCTTCCCGGGCGGCCATACCACGCCGATATCGATGGTGGTGCCATGGGCGCCGGTGCCGGTCTTGTCTCCCACCTGCCAGTCGAACGGCACGCCGGCGCGGATGCGCGTGTCGCCGGTGGTGTTCCCGACCAGCCATTCGGTCAGCTGCTTGCGCTTGTCCACCGTCAGCGCCGGTCCCAGCGTGACGCCTTGCAGCGATTTCATCATTGCCAACGGGGTGGTGGTGTCGCGCGGGTCGCCCGGAATCGCGGTACTGAGGTCGGTTTCCCAGCGGTCGAGACGGAAGGCCTTGTCGCCGATCGTGCGCGCAAACGCAGTCACGCCGGCCGGGCCCTTGACCAGTTTCATCAAAAGGTTGGCGGCGGTATTGTCGCTGTACTGGATGGCTGCCGCACACAGCTCGCCGACCGTCATGCCGTCCGCCAGGTTCTGGCCCGTGACCGGCGAATACGTCACCAGGTCGGCCGCCTTGTACCGGATGCGCCGGTCCAGCAGCGACGGCTCCTGGTGCAGGATGGCGGCCGCCAGCATGGCCTTGAAGCTGCTGCACAACGGGAAGCGTTCGTCGCCGCGATGGGACAGGATGGCGCCATCGGCCGTGTTGATGGCCGCGACCCCGAGCCGTCCCTTGCTGTCCGTCTCCAGGCGCGCCAGTTGCGCGGCGGGCGACAGGACGGTTGCAGCCGGCGGCCGGTCCAGCAGTTCGGCGGCGCCGGCCACTGGCGCGGCAACGAGCGCCAGCAGCATGGCGCGGCGGGTAATGGTACAGGTCATGGCAACATCGCAAACGTCAGGCAGTTGGTCGGTTAGTTGGTCGGCTAGTTATATAGCATGCATGGCCATCATACCATCGGCCGGCAGCAGCGCTGCGCGGTGTGCCGGACAGGGCGCCGTCGCTCAGGCGGCGACGGACACCGGCTGGCGCAGCCAGGCCGACAGGTAGCGCGCCAGGCGGCCGGCGAAAATACCGTTGAATAGGCCATACACGGCGCAGGTGGCGACCGCCACTGCCCCGCCGTGGGCGGCGGCAGGATCGATGGTCAACAGCACCGCGACGGTGTACCTGGTGGCGAAGATGCCCATCATCAGGGCCAGCGGCGCCCAGCTGCCGCGCTGCACGACCATACCCTGCGCGCGGTCGACCGCGATCGCGGCGCCGGTCATCCGCCACGCCAGGACCGCGCCGGCACCCGCTCCCGCCAGCCAGCAGGCCCAGACGGCGGCGCCGCCGCCGAAGGTGTGCTGCATGCCGCTCACGGACAGGTACAGCATCACGGCGGGAAGCACGAACAGCGCACGCAGGCTCACTTCGCGGTCGCGCGATGCCAGGCAGCCGCGGTACACCAGGAAGGCCAGCAGCGCCCAGACGTAGAGGGGGGTGTGAGCAAGGATGTGGTGCAACATGTCGGACTCCTGTGAGGTGCGGTTGGGATGACCGCACTATGCCCGCGCCAGCTCTGCCGCAGGAAACCATGCGACCAAACGTCTGGCGGCGGCGCCAACTGCACGCTGGCGACGCCAACTGCAGCTTTCTCTGCATTAACCCCGCCTTAAACCGCACGCAATTCCCATTGACACCGATCGGCGCGGCACGCTATGGTCATCCTCGCACTGTTTTTTCGCAACTATTGCCCAAGAAAAAAGGATGTCATGAGCCACCAGCCCCAGAATCTCTCCCGCCGCACGCTGTTATTGTCCGCCCTCTCCGCCACCGCCGTCTCGGCGTTGCCAGGCCTGGCCCTGGGCCGGGGCCAGGCTGCGGCAGGCAATGTGGCGCCGGTCGTTGCGGGGCCGGGCGATGCCACGTTCGCCAAGCTGCTCGACACGTTCGCCGACGAAATCCTGCGCCTGTCGCCGTCCACCGCCACCTCGCTGGGGCTGGACAAGGGCGCGCGCGCCGATCTCAAGTCGAAGCTGGAAAACGTCAGCCGCGCCGGCGACGCGGCCTGGGCCAGCCAGGTCAAGTCCATGCTCAAGCGGCTCGATGCGGTGGACCGCGTCAAGCTCGGTCCCGACGCCCAGCTGCGCTATGACACCGTGCGCTACGCCGCCGACGAAGGCGTGCAAGGCCTGCGCTTCAGCTACGGCGGCGCGGCCGGCGGATTCAACGGCAGCGCCGCGCCCTACCCGGTCACGCAGCAGGACGGCGCCATCGTGCGGGTGCCGGAATTTCTGCATTCCCAGCACCAGATCGCCAACGTGGCCGACGCCAATGCCTACCTGGACCGCCTGACCGCCCTGGCGCGCATGCTGGAACAGGAAAATACGCGCATCACCAACCAGGCGGCGCGCGGCATCATGCCGCCCGACTTCATCGCCCGCACCGCGCTGGGCCAGCTGCGCGAATTCCGCAAGACCCCGGTGGGTCAGCAAAAGCTGGTGCAGTCGCTGGTGGACCGCACCCAGAAGCTCGGCATCGACGGCGACTGGGCGGCGCGTGCCGCCAGGCTGGTCGAGCGCCAGGTGTACCCGGCGCTGGACCGCCAGATCAAGGCCCTGGCTGCAGCGACCGCCAAGTCCACCGACGTGCCGGGCGTGCACCGCCTGCCCGACGGCGACGCCTATTATGAATGGGCGCTGCGCCTCGGTACGTCCACCCGCCTGTCGGCCAAGGAAATCCACGAGATCGGCATGGAGCAGAACCTGGCGCTGCAGGCGCGCATCGACACCATCCTGAAAGCCCAGGGCATGACCCAGGGCACGGTGGGCGCGCGCCTGCTGGCGCTGACCAAGGACCCCAAGCGCTTCTATGCCGACAACGACAAGGGCCGCGACGAACTGATCGCCTACTGCAACGAGCGGGTGGAAGCGATCCGCGACCTGATGCCGAAGATCTCGCGCATGAACCTGAAGGTGCCGCTCGAAATCAAGCGGGTGCCGATCGATATCGAGGCTGGCGCGCCGCTCGGCTATATGAACTTCGCCGCGCTCGACGGCAGCCGGCCGGCGATCTATTACATCAACCTGAAATCGACCACGCTGTGGCCGAAGCCGGAACTGGCCACGCTCACGGCGCACGAGGGGCTGCCGGGCCACGCCTTCCAGGGCGCCTACCTGGCCGAGCGTCACGACAGCCTGCCGCTGATGTCGTCGCTGATCGGCTTCAATGCCTTCATCGAGGGCTGGGCGCTGTATGCCGAGCAGCTGGTCGATGAACTGGGCCTGTATGCCAGGGACCCGTTCAGCCAGATCGGTTACCTGCAGGCGCAGCAGTTCCGCGCGTGCCGGCTGGTGGTCGATACCGGCATGCACGCGATGAAATGGCGGCGCGACCAGGCGATCCGCTTCCTGGTCGAAAACACGGGCCGCGGCGAGCAGGCCATGACCAGCGAGATCGACCGCTACAGCGTGTCGCCGGGCCAGGCCTGCGGCTACAAGGTCGGCCATAACGAGATCCTGCGCCAGCGCGAACGGGCGCGCGCTGCGCTGGGCAGCCGTTTCGACCTGCCCGGCTTCAACGATGCGCTGGTGCAAAGCTGCGGCGTGCCGCTGACGGTGCTGCCGTCCGTGATCGACCGCTACATCGCTGCCGCCCAGCGTAGCTGATCGAAGCCGGTGCGGTGCATCGCCATTCTGTGGCGCACCGCACCACCGGACCATTGAAAACGGCGTAAGCTGGCCACATTTTAGGGTTGTTCCAACAGGAGATCCGTCATGAACAGTAAAACCATTGCCACCCGCCTCACGTTTGCCGCAGCGCTGGCGCTGTCGGCGCCCGTGTTCGCGGCCTCCCCGTCCGTGCACGACGTCTATCTGGCTGCGGAGGCGGGCAAATTCACCGAAGCCCAGGCCATGATGGACCAGGTGCTCAAGGAACATCCGAACAGCTCGCAGGCGCACTTTGTCGAGGCCGAGCTGCTGGCCAAGCAGGGCAAGTTTGCCGCCGCCCAGCAGTCGCTGGCCACTGCCGAGCGGCTATCGCCCGGGCTGCCGAAGGTGAACGCGACCTCGGTCGCCAACCTCAAAGCGCTGATCGCCAAGGGTGAACGGGGTGCGGTCGGCACCTCGTCGCCCGGCTACAGCCAGCAGGCGCCCGGTAACCGCGTCGGTCACGACAGCGGCGGCTACGCCAACCGCGCCGACGCCCCGCGCGCCAGCGCCGGCATTCCGTGGGGTAGCGTGCTGCTGATCGGCGGCCTGCTGGTGGGCTTCATCTTCGTGGCGTCGCGCTTCATGCAACGGCGCCAGCAGCAGCAAGGCGGCATGGGCAACCTCGGCAACGGTGGCGGCTACAACCCCGGCTTCAACACCGGCAATCCGCCAGCGCCCGGCTATCCGCCTGGCGGCTACCCGCAACAGGGCTACCCGCAGCAGGGTTATCCTCAGCAAGGCTATCCGCAGCAAGGTCCGGGCATGGGTTCGCGCATCATGGGCGGCCTGGCGACCGGCGCTGCGGTGGGCGCGGGTTTCATGGCAGCCGAGGCGATCGCCCGCAATATGGGCGGCAACCACGGCGCCAATGACAGCGGCGCCACCGACGGCGGCCGCAACGACATTATCTACGAGGATCCGAACCGCAGCAATATCGTGGCGAACGACGACATGGGCGGCAGCGATTTCGGCGTCAGCGGCGGCTGGGATGACGGCGGCAGTGGCGGTGGCGGCGGCGACGACTGGAACTGACCGCACGGATCATCCATCACGGGGCGCGCGCCGCAACCGCGCGCGCTGCCCCTGCCCCTGCCCCTGCCTTCACCATCGCAACATCCCAATACGGCGGATCGCCGAAAAACTCCCGCAAATGATTGATCAGCAACTGCGCCTTGGCGTGGTTGGAACGCCCCGGCATGTGCACGGCATGGATCGCCGACTCGTCCGGGTCGTGGCGCAGCGGCGCCCTGCCGCTGGCCGGCACCAGCGGCGCCATCGGGAATACCGGCACCAGCTTGCCGGCGACGATGGCATCGCTGACCATCCAGTTGGCCAGGTGGATGATGCCGGCGCCGGCCAGCGCCGCATGCATCAGGGTGTCGGTATCGTCGCAGCTGAACGCCGCCTTGACCGGCAAGGGCTGGTTGTGGTTGACGCCCTCGAAGCGCCACCAGGCGCGCGGCGACTTGCCCACCATCGACAGGCACTGGTGCTGTAACAGGTCGAGCGGCGTGGCCGGCCAGCCGTGACGTGCGAGGTAGGCCGGGCTGGCGCTGACCACGCGGTGCTGCGGCGCCAGCCGGGTGGCCACCAGCTCGCCGCTGGGGGCGACCCCGGCGCGCAGCGCCACATCGACGCGCTGCTCGGTCAGGTCCACGACGCTGTCGCCCACCAGCAATTGCACTTGCAGCAGAGGATAGCGGGCGACCAGGCTGGCAATGGCCGGCGCCGCGTGCAGCCGTGCAAAGCCGGCCGGCGCCGTCACGGTCAGCAGGCCGCGCGGCTCCGGTCCCACGTCCTGCACGGCAGCCATGCCTTCGGCCAGTTCCGACAACACCGCGCGGGCGCGCGGCAGAAAACGCTCGCCGGCGTCGGTCAGCACGACCTGCCGTGTCCCGCGCACCAGCAGCCGCGCGCCGAGATGCGCCTCGAGTGCATCGAGCTTGCGCGATACCGACGACACCGACAGTTTCAGGTCGGCCGCCGCGCGCGACAGGCTGCGCTGCTCGACCACTGCCACTAAGCAGTGCAAGCTATCGATCAAATCTCCTCCTGTTTGCAAAAAATGCAAAGTTGGTTTGCATGCGTAGCTATTGTGCCATTCTTTAGGGAGAGGCATACTTTGCCGGCACATAGCACACTACTGGTTACTACGCGCTAGCTACCCGGTATGTCAGCCCGTTTTTCTCAATAAAGTACTCGTTACAGCATGCACTCTCCGCGCCCCATTTCTGTCCTTGTCGTCGACGACCACCCACTGCTGCGGGCCGGGCTGGGCGAGGCCATTTCCAGCCAGGACGATATGCACCTGGCCGGCGAAGCGGGCAACGGTCGGGAAGCGGTCGAACGCTACCAGCAGCTGCGTCCCGATGTCACCATCATGGATATCGCGATGCCCGAGCTCGACGGCGTGACCGCCCTGCAGCGCATCCGCGGCCACCACAGCGAAGCCCGCGTGATCATGCTGACCACCTACAAGGGCGACGCCCAGATCCTGCGCGCGGTACAAGCGGGCGCAGCCGGCTTCCTGCTCAAGAGCACGCTGCGGCGCGAGCTGCTCGATACCGTGCGCGGCGTGCACATCGGTCAGCGCCGCATCCCGCCCGAAATCGCCATGGAGCTGGCGCAGCACATGGGGCAAGGCCCGCTGAGCCCGCGCGAGCTCGAAGTGCTGAACCACGCTGCCGGCGGCAATTCCAACCGCCGCATCGCCGAACACCTGTCGATTTCCGAAGAAACCGTCAAGGCCCACATGAAAAACGTGCTGTCCAAGCTCGCTGCCAACGACCGCACGCACGCGGTGACGATTGCACTCAAGCGCGGCATCATTACGATATAAAATCGTCGCTCCACCATACCCAAGGAGCCGGCGCCATGGCCGCCTTACACCCGTTCTTCCGCCAGCTCGGCGTGCACCATCCGCTCATCGGTGCGCCGATGGCGGCCTTCTCCACGCCGGCGCTGGCCGCTGCAGTCACCAATGCCGGCGGCCTCGGTTCGCTGGCCATCGGCGCCAGCACCGTGGAGCAATCGCGCCAGATGATCGCAGCGACGCAGGCGCTCACTGCCGGCCCGTTCAACGTCAATGTCTTTTGCCACGCGCCGGCCAGGCGCGACGCCGCCCGCGAAGCGGCGTGGATCGCCTGGCTGGCGCCGCTGTTCGCCGAGGTCGGCGGCGCCCCGCCCACGGCGCTCACGGAAATCTACCGCAGCTTTGTCGAGGACGAGCCCACGTTCCGCCTGCTGCTCGCACTGCGGCCGGCGGTGGTGAGCTTTCACTTCGGCTTGCCGCCCGCCCCCTGGCTGGCGGCGCTGCGCGCGGCAGGCATCCGCACCATGGCCACGGCCACCAGCGTCGATGAGGCGCGGCGCATCGAGCAGGCCGGCGTCGACGCCATCGTGGCCCAGGGCGTGGAAGCCGGCGGCCACCGCGGCGTGTTCGATCCGGACGCCCGCGACGAACGGCTCAGCACTGCGGTGCTGCTGCGCCTGCTGGCCAGGCACACGTCGCTGCCGCTGATCGCCGCCGGCGGCATCATGGACGGCGCCGGCATCCGCGCGGCGCTGGACCTGGGCGCGGCCGGCGCGCAGCTCGGTACGGCCTTTCTGCTGTGCCCCGAGTCTGCCGCCAATGCAGCGTATCGCGCCATGCTCACCAGCGACCGCGCCGCCCATACCGGGCTGACTGCCGCCATCTCGGGTCGGCTGGCGCGCGGCATCGTCAACCGGCTCATGCTGCACGGCGATGCGCCCGGCGCACCGCCGGCAGCCGATTACCCGCTCGCGTACGACGCCGGCAAGCAGCTCCACGCAGCCGCCAGCAAGGACGGCAACCACGAGTTCGCGGCCCACTGGGCCGGACAGGGCGCGCCGCTGATCCGCGCGATGCCGGCAGCGCAGCTGGTGCAGGTCCTGATGGCGGAATCCGGTGGCTGCTAGCGAGGCATTGGCCACGTACGGCGCCGGCACCGGACAACGCATCGGCCTGGCGATCGTGTTCGTCTGGTTCTTCGTCGGCGGTATCGCGCACTTTGCCGCCACCAACCTCGAAGCCACCATCGTGCCGCCCTATATTCCGTGGCCGGTCGCGGCAGTGCTGGTGAGCGGCGTGTTCGAGCTGCTGGGCGCAGTCGGCATCCTGATACCGGGGCTGCGGCGGGCCGCAGGGATCGGCCTGTTTCTGCTGACGCTGGTGGTAACACCGGCCCACATCTATATGCTGCAACAACCGGAGCTGTTCAAGGTGCCGCTGTGGGCGCTGCTGGCCCTGATCGCGTGGAGCACCTGGCGCCCGCGTGCGCGCAAGCTGCCGGAGGCGGCATGAAAACCTATCACGGCAGCTGCCATTGCGGCGCCGTGCGTTTCGCTGCCGACATCGACCTGGGCGCCGGCACCATCAAGTGCAACTGCTCGTTCTGCGCCAAGCTGCGCTTCTGGCCGGCGATCGTCGCGCCGAACGCGTTCCGGCTGCTGGCGGGCGAAGCGGCGCTGGGCGACTACCGTTTTCTGAGCGGCACCGAGCAGCACCGGTTCTGCCGGCACTGCGGCATCCACGCGTTCGGCATCGGCCGCTCGCCGCGCTGGGGTCCGTTTTATGCGGTCAACCTGGCGTGCCTGGACGACGCCACGCCCGACGAGCTGGCAGCGGCCCCGGTCACCTACCTCGATGGCAGGAACGAAAACTGGGACACGCCGCCGGCGGCAGTGCGCCACCTGTGAGCGGCCGCAGCCGCCCTTACCACATCAGCACGCGCTGCTCCGGCGGCAGGTACATCGGGTCGCCCGGCTTGATGTCGAACGCCTGGTAAAAGCCCGGCTGGTTCATCACCGTGCCCTTGGCGCGGAATTCGCCGGGCGAATGCGGGTCGCTCTTGATCTGGGCAATCGCCGCTTCCGGGCGCAGCTTGGCGCGCCATTTCTGTGCGAAGCCGATATAGAGCCGCTGCTCACCGGTCAGGCCGTCGATCACGGGCGACGGCTTGCCGCCCAGCGAGCGCTGGTAAGCGCGGTAGGTCAGCGACAGGCCGGAGTTGTCGCCGATGTTTTCGCCCAGCGTCAGCTCGCCGTTGATGTGGTAGCCGGGCACCGGGCTGTAGGCGCCGTATTGTTTGACCAGGCCGGCGGCGCGGGCCTTGAAGGCGGCACGGTCGGCCGGCGTCCACCAGTCGCGCAGGCGGCCGCGGACATCGTACTGGCTGCCGGAATCGTCGAAGGCATGGCTGATCTCGTGACCGAAGGTGATGCCCAGCAGGCCGTAGTTGACGGCGTCTTCGGCCTTGACGTTGAAGAACGGCGGCTGCAGGATGGCGGCCGGAATCGTGATCGCATTCAGCGCCGGGCTGTAGCTGGCGTTCACGGTTTGCGGCGTCATCGACCATTCGTCGCGGTCCACCGGCTTGCCCAGCTTGTCGAGGTTGTATTGCCGGCTCCAGGCCCGCGCGGCGCGCACATTGGCGACCAGGTCGCGTGGCTGGGTTGTCATGCTGCTGTAATCGCGCCAGCGGTCGGGATAGGCGATCTTCGGCTTGAGCGCGGCCAGCTTGAGCTGCGCTTCCTTCTTGGTCTCGGCGCTCATCCAGTCTAGGTGGTCGATGCCATCCCTGAACGATGCCACGAAATTGTCGAACATGGCCATCACGCGCGGCCGGGTTTCCGGCGGCAGGTACATCGCCACGTATTTTTTGCCGACCGCGTCGCCGAGCGCGCCGTCGGTGAATTTCAGCGCCAGCTGCCACAGCGGTTCGCTTTGCGGCACGCCGCGCAAGGTCGTGCCCTCGAAGGCGAAGCGCTCCCTGACGGCAGCGCTGTCCAGGTACGACGCATAGCTCTCGATGATGCGCCAGTGCAGGTAGCTCTTCCAGGCGTCGAGCGGCACGCTGGCGAAGGTGTCGGCAAAGCCGGTCAGAAAGCCCGGCTGGCGCACCACCGCCGAGGTTTCCTTGTCCGCATAGCCGGCGGCAGCGAAATACGCCTGCCAGTCGAAGGCCGGCGCCAGTGTGGCGAACTGGGCGAAATCCACCCGGTTGTACGACTTGACCGGGTCGCGCATCTGCACCCGGGTCCACTGCACGCGGGCCAGCCGGGTTTCGATATCGAGCACCTGGGCCGCGTGCGCGGCGGCTTGGCGGTCGCCGCTCATGGTCAGCATGGTGGCGATATGCTGCAGATACTTGTCGCGCACGCCCTTGAGCCTGGCGTCATCGTCCTTCAGGTAGTAGTCGCGGTCGGGCAGCCCCAGGCCGGACTGGCTGATGTTGATCGTGTAGCGGTCCGGATCGTGCGCATCGGGCGCCACGTAGGCGGCAAACGGGGTCTGCACGCCGCTGCCTTGCAGCTGGGCGAACAGGGCCGGCAGTTCGCGCTTGTCGCGCACGGCGCTGACTCGGCCCAGTTCGGCCTTGAGCGGCTTGAAGCCGGCCGCGTTGCGCGCCTTTTCATCGAGATAGCTGGTGTACAGGTCGGCGATCTTGCGGGTGTCGCTGCCGGCCTTGCCCGGATGCTTGACGGCGTCTTCCATCAATGCGCGCAGCTGGCGCTGGGCAATCTCGCGCAGCTCGGTGTAGGTGCCCCAGGTCGATTTGTCGGCCGGGATCTCGGTATTGCGGGCCCAGATGCCGTTGACATAACTATAGAAATCGACCTTGGGGCTGACGGCCGGATCGAGAGTGTTGAGGTCGATGCCGGACACCGGCGCCGCCGGCTCGGCAAACGACGACGGGGAGGACAAGGCAAGCAAGGCGCAGCAGGCGGCGCTGATCAGCGTTCGGTACACGGTGTTCCCTTCAAATATGATCTCGATGCATGCCAGTGTTGGTTACACCGGCAATGCGACAAACGATTATACCTGCGGGGTAACAGCCGACACAGCAGCGAAATGTATATGCGCGGATACAAACCGGCGCGGCCCGGTCCGACGGCGGCAGCGGCCCTTCAATCCCTGGTGACGACCGCCATCCCCACCAGCACCAGGCACGGCAGCAGCAAGCCGCTGAAGCCGAACGCCAGGTAACCATACGCGCCCAGGATGCAGCCGACCGCGAACGCCAGCACCGGCCGTGCCAGCGCCTTGCAGCGGATCAGGGCAGCCCCGTCGCCGCGCAGCGCGTCGGTCAGTTCGATCACCAGTTGGGTGACATTGCCGGTCATGACCGTGGTGGCAGCCGCTTTACCGAGCAGTAGCTTGCCGTAGGCGTTTTGCGTGGCCATGGCGCCGGCGCACAGCATGCCGGTGAGCAGGCTCATCGGCTGATGGGCATTGGCCATCGGCGACGCCAGCACACCGCACGCCAGCCCGGCGCACAGCAGCACCAGCTGCAGCAGATAGCTGTTGCGCAGCGCCGGGCGGCTGCTGCGCTCCCAGTGCAGGATCAGCATGCGCGCAATCGCCACGAATACGATGAACACCGGGAACACCAGCAATTTCGGGATGATGTCGTAGGCCGGCTCCACCAGCGCCCGGCCGATCAGCACGAAGTTGCCGGTGACGTGGGCCGTAAAGAGCCCGAACAGGGCGATGAAGCCCAGCGTATCGACATAGCCGCCCAAAAATGCCAGCGCGATGCCCTGCTTGATGTTACCGCGTTCCATGCTTACCTCGTTCCATTGTTATCCATTGTTATTGTGTCGCATTGTGTCGTCCTTCCTGCAGGTCGAGCCAGGCCACCAGCAGGAAGGCGCCTGCCAGGCCCAGGTGTTCGAAAAAGCTGTTGGCAGCCGCGAAGCGCGCCGCGCCGGCCATCTCCCAGAAACGGTTGGCCATCAGCGTGGCCAGCACCGTAAATATTGCCAGGTAGCCGGCGCCGAGCCAGCGGTACCAGCCGGCCACGATCATCAGCGAGGCGCCCAGTTCGCCGATGATGACGACCGCCGCCATCGGCGCCGCCGGCGTCACGCCGAAGTGCTGCATTTCGGCGATGGCCGCGTTGAAATCGGCCAGCTTGTCGATGCCGCCCTGCAGGTATGCCGAGCAGAGCAGCAGCAGGCAGACCCGGGGCACCCACGGGGCGCGCAGGCAAGCCGGCAAGACCGGTGGCGACCGGCCCATCACACGGCCCAGCAGGCGCAGCCGAGCGCCCCCCAGAAGCTCTTCAGGTCCGAGGTGGGCAGCTTGCTGGTCCAGGCCGATGCATGCTGGTGGCCATGGACGTTGCAGGCATTGGCGCAGCCGCAGGCCGCGGCCTGGGCGCGCAGCTGCTCCTGCTGCTGCCGGCGTTTTTCCAGCTCCTGCCGGCCGGCGCGGTTGTTGGCAATCTGTTCTCCCCAGCCGGCGTAGCCGCCGAAGCGGCGCACCGGCGACCAGTCCGGCATGGCGGGCGGCGGTGGCGTATCGTGGGCGGCAAAGCGGCCGGCCGCGTACACGATCTTGCCGCCGACGATGGTCAGTTCGGACGTCAGCTCGCTGATCTCGCTCTCAGCGCAGGCATAGAAATCCTTGTCCGGCACGATCAGGTCGGCCAGCTGCCCTGCCTCGATGCGGCCTTTCTTGCCTTCTTCGTTCGAGAACCAGGTGGTGTTCTCGGTCCACATGCGCAGCGCCGTTTCACGGTCCAGGCAGTTGGCGCGCGGGTACAGCTGCATGCCGCTCACGGTCTTGCCGGTGATCAGCCACGCCAGCGACACCCACGGGTTGTACGACGCAACGCGGGTGGCGTCGGTGCCAGCGGAGGTCTTGACGCCGGCTTCGAGGATTTTCTTGACCGGCGGCGTCGCCTCGGCCGCACCGTGACCGTAGCGCTCGACGAAGTACTCGCCCTGGTAGGCCATGCGGTGCTGCACGGCCACGCCGCCGCCCAGCGCGGCGATGCGGTCGATCGAGCGCTCGGAAATGGTTTCAGCGTGGTCGAAGAACCAGTTCAGGCCTGCCAGCGGCATGTCCTGGTTGACGCGCTCAAACACGTCGAGCGCGCGGCTGATGGTCTCGTCGTAGGTCGCGTGCATGCGCCACGGCCAGCGGTTCTGCGCCAGGATGCGCACCACGCCTTCGAGGTCGTCTTCCATGGTCTCCGGCATGTCGGGACGCGGCTCGCGGAAGTCCTCGAAGTCGGCCGCCGAAAAGGTCAGCATTTCGCCGGCGCCGTTGTGGCGGAAGTAGTCGTCGCCCTGCTGGTACGTGACGCTCTGGGTCCAGTTGAGGAAGTCTTCCTTTTCCTGCTTCGGCTTCTGGGTAAACAGGTTGTAGGCCAGGCGGATGGTCAGCTGCTTGGCGTCCGACAGCTGCTGGATCACCTGGTAGTCGTCCGGGTAGTTCTGGAAACCGCCGCCGGCATCGATCACGCCGGTGATGCCGAGGCGATTGAGTTCGCGCATGAAGTGGCGCGTGGAATTGACCTGGTACTCGAGCGGCAGCTTGGGGCCCTTGGCCAGCGTCGCGTACAGGATGGCCGCATTCGGCTTGGCCAGCAGCAGCCCGGTAGGATTGCCGGCGCCGTCGCGCAGGATCTGGCCGCCCGGCGGTTCCGGCGTCTCGCGCGTGTAGCCGACGGCGCGCAGCGCGGCGCCGTTGAGCAGCGCGCGGTCGTACAGGTGCAGGATGAACACCGGCGTATCGGGCGCCACGGCGTTCAGTTCCGCGATCGTGGGCAGGCGCTTTTCGGCAAACTGGTGCTCGGTGAAGCCGCCCACCACGCGCACCCATTGCGGTGCGGGGGTGATGTCCACCTGCGCCTTGAGCATGGCCATGGCGTCGGCCAGGCTGCGCACGCCGTCCCAGCGCAGTTCGAGGTTGAAATTGAGGCCGCCGCGGATGATGTGGCAGTGGTTGTCGATCAGGCCGGGCAGCACGCGCTTGCCGTGCAGGTCGATCACCCGGGTGGCGGGACCGGCCAGCGCCATGATCTCGTCGGCGCGGCCCACGTGGGTAAAGCGGCCGTCCTTGATGGCCACCGCCTCGGCGTGCGGATTGCTGCGGTCGAGCGTGGTGAACAGGCCGCGATGCAGGATCAGGTCAGGCACATCATTGGTAACAGCTTGCGACATAGCGTGCGACATCATGCGCTCCTTTTGGCTTGATCGGATTGTTGGGCAGTGGGCAGCTTGCCAAAGCAGTGCGGCTTGACGTGGTCTGCCACCCACGAGACCTTGGTGGCCTCGGGCTTGATCCAGGTGCGCACCAGCGGCGGGATCTGTTCGCCGATCAGGATGCCGGCCAGGCCGAGCAGGGCGATCACCGGCGGCGCCGGCGAGCGGACATTCAACAGGGCGTAGATGACGCCGACCAGCAGGCCGGTGGCAATCGAGATGATATACATCCTCATGGCGGACAACTCCTCAAAAATTCAGACTGTACTGGTTGACGCTGGCCGCCGCACCTGTCTTTGGACAGGGCGCACCGCAGCAACGCCGGGCCCACAGTGTAGGTGCCGCGCCGCCTGCTGCCATCACCGGTAATGACCGGCCCGCGCTACCTCTTTCGGGGAGTATGCCGGCCTTCCCTGGCCGTTATCACCCGATCTGGTGATGACGGCACCACCGGATCGGGTCGTGGCATTTTCGACCATCGCAGTTACGCTGTCGTGGCGCTGGCGACGTATCGCCGGCACGGCAACCCAGGAGAAACCTTATGCGACTCGATAGCAAAAGCTGGCCGCAGGCAGCCAGCGGCAGCAGCACCAGCCAGGCCGGCACCGCCGGCATGCCGCCCGACCAGAAGCTCACCGTGGTGGTGGCCCATGCCGATCCGATCGTCAGCGCCGGGCTGGCCGCGCTGCTGGCCGGCGGCGCCGACCTGGACGTGCGCATGGACGTGCACATGGCAACCGACCAGGCGGCGCCGGCAGAGGGTCATGACGACGCCGCTGTACTGATCCTCAACCACAAGGACGGCATCGCGCAGATGCGCCGCGCCGCCGACGCCCTGCCCGGCGCGCCCCAGCCGCGCATACTGATCGTCACCCAGCTCGAGCGCGAATGGGACGTGCGCACCGCGATGATGGCCGGTGTCCACGGCTATCTGCTGCAGCACAGTCCGGCCGACCAGTTGCTGACCGCCGTGCGCACGCTGGGGCGCGGCGCGCGCTACCTGAGCGCGGAACTGAGCCGCTGCGTGGCGGACAGCTTTACCCGCATCGGCTTGACCAGCCGCGAAACCGATGTGCTGCAGCTGCTGGCCCAGGGCCAGTGCAACAAGTCGATCGCGCGCGAACTCGGGATCGGCGTGGGCACCGTCAAAACCCATGTCAAGGGCCTGTTCGACAAGCTGGGCGCCACGGCGCGCACGCACGCCGTGGTGCTGGCCACCCGGCGCGGGCTGGTCGGCGACCACGGGGAACTGCGCCGACATTGATACGATAACAAGCGTTGTCGTTATGGGTACATCCCTGTAGAATCGCGCCCATGCACGCCTCCGCCGCCAGTCACGTCACCTCGCACCGACAGTTGCGAACCCAGCGCTACCAGCGCCTGGTGATGGTGTTCGTGCTGCTGTTCCTGGCGTTGCAGCTGCTCGGCGCGAATGCGCACGCCCACGCGTATGCCGAAAACCATACGGATTGCGCGGCCTGCCAGGTGGCCGACATGCCGCTCGGCGACCTGCCGCCGCCGGCCGCGGTGGCGCCGCTTGCCGTCACGTTCGCCTACGCTGCGCCTGCGCCGGCCTACCACGCACCACGGCTGCGCACCAGCTATCTGACGCCCCCCTCGCACGCGCCGCCGGCCGTTGCTGTTTTTCCCCTCTGATCGTTTTCCGAGTTTCGGCGCTTGCCGCCGATCCGACGCTTTTTTGCGTGACGCCGCTGCACGTCCGTGCACCGTCACGCCCGACATCCAAGGATAGAACATGCAACACGCTCCTCAACTGCGCGCCCTGCCACTGCTGCTGGCTGCCGCCTTCTACACCACCCACTCCCACGCTGAAGATGCGCCCGACGCCACCGGCACCGACCAGCCGCTGCAACAGGTGGAAGTGACCGCCGCGCACCTGAAAAGCGCCCGCATCGACCTGTCGCCCAATGTCGGCACCACCGTCTACACGATTGACCGCCACATGATCGACCAGCTGGGACAGGGCGACAACACGCCGTTCAACGAAGTGCTGCTGCGCCTGCCGGGCGTGAGCCAGGACTCCAAGGCATCCGGTTCGATCCACGTGCGCGACGACCACGCCAACGTGCAATACCGCGTCAACGGCGTCCAGCTGCCGGAAAGTATCAGCGGTTTCGGCCAGTCGATCGATACCCGCTTCGTCCAGCAGACCGACTTCATCACGGGCGCCCTGCCGGCGCAGTTCGGCCTGCGCACGGCCGGCATCGTCGACATCCAGACCAAGGAAGGCACGACCCAGCCGGGCGGGCGCATCGGCGTACTGGCCGGTTCCAACAACCATTACGAGCCGAGCGCGGAATTCTTCGGCACCCAGGGCGCCTTCAACTACTACCTGTCGGGCAGCTACCTGCGCAACGATCTTGGCATCGAGAACCCGCTGCCGGGCCGCGATTCGCTGCATAACCACACCCAGCAGACCAAGTCCTTCGGCGCGCTGTCGTACTTCCTCGACGACCAGACCCGCCTGGGCCTGATGTTCGGCACCTATAACGGCCGCTTCCAGATTCCGAACAACCCGGACCAGGCGCCGGCGTTTTCGCTGACCGGCCAGAGCGACGCCGCCGCCGGCACCACCAACGCACCGTCGTCGCAGCTGGACCAGCACCAGCGCGAGGTGAACCGCTTCGTGGTGCTGTCGCTGCAGAAAAGCCTGGGCGACCTCAATTACCAGGTCTCGGCCTTCCACCAGTACTCGGAACTGCACTACACGCCCGATGCGCTGGGCGACCTGATCTACAACGGCGTCGGCTCCGACACGCTGCGCTCGAACTCGGCCAGCGGCGCCCAGTTCGACCTCAGCTACAAGCTCAACCCGCAGCACACGCTGCGCACCGGCCTGTCGTATGCGCGCCAGAACACCCGCAGCGACAACAGCGTGGCCGTGTTCGACACCAACGACGACGGCAGCCAGGCCTCGACCGACCCGCGCACCATCGTCGACAACAGCCGCCAGACCGGCAAGCTCGGCAGCGTGTACCTGCAGGACGAATGGCGCATCGCCGCGCCGCTGACGCTGAACTACGGCGTCCGTTACGACAAGGTGCGCGCCTTCATCAACGAGCAGCAATGGAGCCCGCGCGCCAACCTGGCCTGGCAGGTCGGCAAGGACACCGCCCTGCACGCCGGCTATTCGCGCTACTTCACGCCACCGCCGCAGGAACTGGCCGCCCAGGAGAGCATCGACAAGTACGCCGGCACCACCAATGCGCCGGCCGTGGCCATCTCGGACAACGTGCGCGCCGAGCGCACCAACTACTTCGACGTGGGCGTGAGCCACAAGGTCAACGGCCAGCTGACCCTGACCGCCGACGCCTACTACAAGAAGATCCACAACATGCTCGACGAGGGCCAGTTCGGCCAGGCGCTGATCCTCTCGCCGTTCAACTATGAACACGGCTTTGCCAAGGGCCTGGAACTGTCGGCGATCTACAGCCAGGCGCACTGGGGCGGCTTCCTCAACCTGACCACGCAACGCGCCAAGGCGGAAAACATCGTCTCCGGCCAGTCGCTGTTCGGCGTCGATGAACTGGCGTACATCAGCAACCACTACATCTACGTGGACCACGACCAGACCTACACCGTGTCGGGCGGCGCCCACTACCACTTCGGCGATTCGCAGATCAGCAGCGACTTCCTGTACGGCAGCGGCCTGCGCACCACGCCGGACGGCGCTGCGCCGAACTCCGGTCACCTGCCGTCGTACACCACGGTCAACCTGGCGCTGACCCACAACTGGAAACAGTCGGGCGCCGGCAATGTCGAAGGCCGCATCGCGGTGATCAACCTGTTCGACAAGTCCTACCTGCTGCGCGACGGTTCCGGCGTGGGCGTGGGCGCACCGCAGTACGGCGCGCGCCGTTCGCTGTACGCAGGCCTGTCGACGAGCTTCTAACTTGTCCCTAGCGCCGGCCGCTACCTTGGGTATCGGCCGCGCGCGTGACCTCGCGGGTGGCCGCGCACCTGGCTGCGCGTCCGCCTGCACGTCTACCCTGACTTCCGGCCGCGCATTTGCCCGCGCATTTGCTCGTTGTATTCGCAGGTCGAACTGGGCATAATCGATCAGGTCGATTGTGTAGTGAAACGGACCCGGAAGTTGAATCCTCTCCCCTATGCCCAATAAGCTGGTGCCGCGCCTGGTCATCGCCGCCGGCGCCTTGCTGGTGGTGGCTGCCGGCGCCGCCCTCACCCTGATCGGGCGTCCGCCCCAACTACTGCGGGTGGGCGCTGCCTACGGCGCCAAGATCGTCTGCTCCAACGTCTTCATCGCCCACCGCGATGCGCAGGACGTGCTGGCCGATGACGTGCAGGCGCCCGGGCATCCGTTGCTCAAGTACCTGCGGGTACGGGTGGACCGGCAGAACAAGACCGTCCATGCCGACTTTTTCGGCCTGCTGGGCCAGGGCCTGGCCGTGTACCGGCCCGGCACCGGCTGCGCGGTGGTGCCGGACGGCGACCTGGCCCAGGCCAGCCGCTATCAATACCCTCCCCTGCGCATCTGGAGCGCCTCGCCCAACGTGCCATGGCCCACCGGCGCCATGGCCGAGACGCTGCCGGCCATCCAGGCTGCCGTCAACGACGACAAGCTGGCCGGCCCCGGCATGCGCGGCCTGGTCGTGATCCATCGCGGCCGCCTGGTGGCGCAGCGCTACGGCGACGGTTTCGGTGTCGGCGTCCCGCTGCTCGGCTGGTCGATGACCAAGACCGTCACTGCGGCGCTGGCTGGCATCGGCATCGCCGACGGCAGCCTTGCACCGGGGCGCACGGGCTGCTGGGCGGATCCGGCCGACCCGCGCGCGCAGATCACGCTGGCGCAGCTGATGGCCATGACCAGCGGCCTGCAGTTCAATGAAGCCTACGGCGACGTTTCCGACGTCACCCGCATGTTATACCTGGAACCGGACATGGCGGCCTTCGCGGCCGCGCAGCCGCTGGCGCACACGCCGGGCACGGTATGGCAGTATGCGAGCGGCAGCACGGTGCTGCTGGCGCGCATCTGGCAGCGCGCAGCGGTGCCGACCGGCAGCGTCAGCGCAACCGGCGCACTGGCGCTGCCGCACGACCAGCTGTTTGCCCCGCTGGGCATGAGCAGCGCCATCATCGAAGCCGATGCACGCGGCACGCTGGTCGGCTCCAGCTACATGTACGCGACGACCCAGGACTGGGCGCGCTTCGGCCAGTTCCTGCTGCAGGATGGCGTGTGGCAGGGCAAGCGGATGCTGCCGCCGGGGTTCGTCGCAGCGATGCAGGCCCCGGTGCCGGCCTCCGGCGGCCGGTACGGCCAGGGCCTGGTCTGGCGCCAGGGACCGACCACGGGTCCCAACGCCGACGGTCCGTACGGCCTGCCGGCCGATACCTACTGGATGCAGGGCCACGACGGCCAGTCGATCGCCATCGTGCCGTCGCGCCAGCTGGTGGTGGTGCGCCTGGGTCTGACACCGGACGCGCTGCAGTACCGGCCGCAGGCGCTGCTGGCGCAGGTGGTGCAACAGGTCGATGCCATGCCGCCGCCAATCGCACCGGCGCCGCGGGCGGACCAGGACGACGATGAGGATGAGGACGACGCGCCGGATGCAAGCACCGCAGCTGCGTCGCGCTAATGCCGATGCGCGACCAATGCACGCGCAGTATCTGCAGGTAAGCGCTCTCAATAAAAATTTGATTTTTATACCACCTTAAGAGAATGGCAGCTGTGTGACGCGGCTGCCACGCCAGCACGATTTATTCTCCGAAATTCGGCAACGCGGCGCCATGAATACCGGTCGGTGACATTGTGTGAATCTGTACCGGTATCGGCCCACGTATAAAGCAGGAAGGGGGAAACTATGGCTTATCTGGTCTCGACACTGATCCTGGTTGCGCTGCTGACCGTGCCGGTACCGCTGGTCGCGTGGTATTGCGCGCTCGGCTATCTGCACGATAACCTGGAACGTTTATGGGTGGCGCCGATCCTGCTGCTGCTCTGCCTGACATCGCCCTGCATCGGTTTTGCGATGATGCGGCAGACGCTACGCACCAGCGGCATTTATCTGTATATGTCGAGCCATCTGATTTCTCTGATGGCCGTCATGTTTTCGATTATCGTTTTCAGGAAGAGCCTGCGGATTTCCCTGTCCTGGATGTTTTGACCGCCTGCGCCCCCGGGCCGGGATGGCTGTCCGGTCCGGCCAGCCGCCTTAGCGGCCGTCGGCTGCCGCTTGCGCCACCCGCACCGTGTTGCGCCCGCCCTCCTTGGCCGCATACAGCATCTTGTCCGCCTGTTCCAGCCACTCGGCCGGTGCGGTACCGCGCGGCATCGGGGCGACGCCGATCGAGGCGGTGATCGGGTGGCCGTCGAGCAGCGGTGCGGCGGCAACGGCGCTGCGCAGGGTGTCGGCCAGCTTGCCGGCTGCGCGCACGCTGGCGCCGTGGGCAATGATGGCGAATTCTTCGCCGCCGTAACGGAAAATCTCGTCGGTCACGCGGGTGTGGTGCCGCAGCACGTCGCACAGGCGGCGCAGCACTTCGTCGCCGGCCGGATGACCGTGGTGGTCGTTGACCTGCTTGAAGTGGTCGAGATCGAGCAGCAGCAGGCATGCCTCGGGCTGCGGACGGCGTTCGGCTGCGTAGCCGGCCAGCTTGCTGTCGAGGGCGCGGCGGTTGCCCACGCCGGTCAGGAAGTCGCGCTCCGCCTCGATGTGCAGTTCGCGGTTTTGCAGGCCGGTGCGGTGCGAAAAGATATAGGCGAACAGGTTGACCAGCGAGATCGTCACCACCACCGTCAGCAGGTTCAGCAGGTGCATCTGCGGCTCCAGCATGGCCACCAGCACCAGCAGCGAGACGCTGTTGATCGCCAGCGCCACCTTGGGCCGCAGCATGAAGAACGCCGCGATCATGGTCGGGTACACCCAGTACACGAGCGACAGTCCGCGCAGGTAGATCGTGGCCAGCATGCCCGCCGAATAGAACAGCGTGACACCGAGGCTGGCCACCTTGTGGCGCCCCGTGTGCCACACGTGCACGATCACCGACAGCATGGCCAGCACCAGCGCCAGGTCCACCGCTGCCGACAGCCATGCCCCCTGCCACAGACGGTACAGGCCGAACGGCAGGATGCTGGGAATGCTCAGCGCGCACATGATCATCAGGATGACCTCTTCCTTGCTGCGCTGACGGCGGTCGGACAGCCATGCAAACGGACTGTCCTTGCTGTTTCTCGACTCTGGTATCGGCACTGCTCGTCTCTTCTCTCTGTCTGGTCAAGATCGGCGTTTCAAGGCGCGCGTGCCGCTGCGATCATCGCCGGCGACGGCACTGAAGCAGGGCAAGCAGGGCAGCGCGCCGGACAGCGCCATCGTTACCGGGAACAATATCACGATCGCGGTGCAGCAGCGCTGACCCGTGGCGCCCGGGCCGTGCCACCGCTCGCCCCTGCCCTCGGCAGCGTCCCGTCGTGGCAGCTGCCGGCATGGCCACCCGGTCCGGCAAAAAAAAACGGGCTTTACCTGGCCGGCAAAACCCGTGTTGCGGAATCGGTGCGATCAGGCCGTGGCAGCAGCGGCGGACACCACGCCGTAAGCGCGGTTGGCCTCGACCAGCGAAAACGCCGACGGCCCATCGGCCAGCGCATCGAGGCGGCCGGCGCCGGCAATGGCGCGGTACGTCAACGGCTCCTGGTAACGGCGCAACTCTTCCTCGCTGACCTTGCCGTCGTGATTGGTGTCGGCTGCCAGGCGGTCGCTGCCCGGCATGTTGAGCAAACCGTTTTCCTGGACGCCCGGCAGTGGCGGCGGCGGCGGCAAACGCCCTTCGACCAGCGGCTCGGCGCCGAACTTAGCGCGGAACACCTGCGCTTCGGGACGCTGGGACAGGCTCTTCAGACCGTCGTCGAACTCTTTCAAAGCCTGCTTCAGGCCGTCATCGTCGGAATCGGACACCGCCTGCAGCGCGGCAGCTTGGCCGCCGTCGGCTTGCGTATCGGTTGCGGTATCGTTGCTGGCGCCGACGGCACCGGCGGCGTTAAAGCCGGGCAGCGACATATAGGCAGCGATCGACGCGCCCAGATCGTCGGCACCGAGATCCTGTGCCGGCGCGATCTGCTGGGTACCCTGCGACTTCTCGGCAACGACTGCCGCCGACAGGGTGCCACCACCAATACTGTTTACCGTTATCATTTCCTGCTCCCGAAGACAGATTCCTCACGGCATCATTCTATCAAGTATTTTTCCGACAAGCACGTAATTTAGCGGCTTCCCGGCCCGATTGCTGTGTTTTCCCCAACAAAAATGCGCTCCCCCGCATTGCCATCATGTCATGAAGCGGTCACATGCGCGCTGTAAGCTGCCGCCCGGCCCATGGTACGCTGTGGACCACGTCCCATTCCCATCGACCAGACTTTCCCATGACGACACCACTGTCCCTGCCCGCCCTCGTACTGACCGTTTCCACCCTGGCGCTGAGCGCGCTCACTGTCCATGCCGCCCCCTTCACGCCGGGCGCAACCACGGCAGCGCCGCCGCCGAAGCTGGTGGTGGTGCTGGTAGTGGACGGCTTGCCAAACGAACAGGTGCAGCGCTACCGCGACCAGTTCGGCAAGGGCAAGCAGGGCGGCCTCGGCCGGCTGCTGGCCGAAGGCGCCAGCTTCAGCAACGCCCACCAGGCGCACGGCGTGACCGTCACCGCGGTCGGCCACTCCGCCGTGCTGAGCGGCGCCTACCCGTATGTGCACGGCATCATCGGCAACAACTGGATCGATCCGGTCACCAAAAAGTCGGTCTACTGCACCGAAGATACGCGCTACACCTATATCGGCGAGCACACCGAGCCCAGCGACGGTACGGCGCCCACGCGGCTGCGCGTCGATACGCTGGGCGACCAGCTGCGCTACGCTTCCGGCAACCGCAGCAAGGTCATCACGGTATCGGGCAAGGACCGCGGCGCGATCCTGCTTGCCGGTAAAACCGGCACCGCCTATATGTACATGGACAAGACCGGCAACTTCGCCAGCAGCACCTTCTACATGGCCGCGCATCCGGCCTGGGTGACGCAGTACCAGGCCGGCAAGCCGCAGGACCGCTATTACGGCAAGGCCTGGAGCGCGCTGTTGCCCGAGGCCGCCTATGCCGGCGATGCCCACGACGACCTGACACCGGCAAAGCCCGGCGGCCATAACCGCCTGCCGTACACCTATTACAGCGAGAGCGGCCAGATCGACGCGGCCTACTACAACAGCCTCAAGACGGGGCCCTACCTGGACCAGCTGACGCTGGACTTCGCGCGGGCGGCCGTGGAAGGCGAAAACCTGGGCCGCAACGACAGCGCCGTACCGGACCTGCTGGGCGTAAGCCTGTCGGCGCACGATTACGTCAACCATGCGTACGGCCCGGAGAGCAAGCTGTCGCACGACCACCTGCAGCGCGTGGACCGCATGCTCGGCGAATTTTTCAATTACCTTGACCAGCGCCTGGGCATGGACAACGTGCTGGTGGTGCTGACCGCCGACCATGGCTTTGCCAACACGGCCGAGTTCTCGAACCAGCAGCGCAGCGAAGCGCAGCGCATCAATGGCGACCAGCTGATGCAGGACCTGGGCAAGCACCTGTCGGACAAGTTCGGCGGCGCCAGGCTGCTGGCTGCCTGGTCGCTGCCCAACATCCACCTCGACTACGCAGCGGTCGACAAGGCCGGCTTGCGCCACGCCGACGTGGAAGACGCCGCCGCCCGGTTCCTGCTGCAGCAGCCCGGCATCAGCGACGCGATGACCCGTACCCAGTTCGAGAGTGGCGCCGTGGCCGGCACCCGTATCGCCACCCTGATGCGGCGCGCCTGGAACCGCGAAGCGTCGGGCGACCTGATGGTGATCACGCGTCCGTACTGGTACTTCGCCAGCACCGCCAGCGGCACCACCCACGGCTCGCCGTATGCGTACGACACCAACGTGCCGCTGATGCTCATGGGTAAACGCTGGATCAAACCCGGTTACTACGGGCAGTATGCGGAAGTGGTGGACATTGCGCCGACGCTGGCGAACATCCTGCACGTGCGCCCGCCGGCAGGGTCCGAGGGCCGGGTGCTGGTGGAGACGCTGAAATAGGGGACGTTGAAACTGGAACGGCGACTCGCGCACCGCGCGAGTCGCCTGCAGGCGCCAGCCTCAGTTCAGGGTGGCCAGGTAGTCGTTCAGGTGCTCGAAGTTGAGCGGCTTGGAAAAATGCTGGGTGAAGCCGGCTGCCACGGCCTTCTTGGCGGAGTCGTTGTCGGCCGAGCCGGTGACTGCGATGATCGGCAGCGCTTCGGCGCCCGGCATGCGGCGGATCGCCCGCACCGCGCCGAAACCGTCCATCCACGGCATGCCCAGGTCCATGATGATGGCGCGCGGCATGCCCTCGCGCACCCAGTCGCAGGCTTCGTAGCCATTGTGGGCCGACGCCGTCTCGTAACCGTGGTGCTGCAGCATGGCCGACAGCATCTCCACCATTTCGACATTGTCATCGACGACCAGGACTTGTTTTTGGCTTGCCATGATGGGCCTCGTGTTGGTTGATGGGTTGATTGATTGTTGATGGCTAAATCGTAGCAACGTGCCGGTCCCATGTATGTTCGCCAGCGTACGCTGCCGTCACGCACCAGATGGCGGGCAGGAGTATAGTTGCCGTTTTCCTCACAACCGAAGCTGCCATGACCCTCCCTGCCCGCCTGTTGTTTGCCGCCAGCGCCACCGCGCTCACCTCGCTTACCGTGCTGTTCGCCGCGGTACCGGCCGCCGCCCACGCCGCGCCAGCGGCCAAGTCCCCCGCCCAGGCCCCGCGCGCCACCACGACCGGCGGCGTCGTCCAGGGCGCGCTGGTCGCTGACGGCGTCGTCTCGTACAAGGGCATCCCGTACGCGGCGCCGCCGGTAGGCGCGCTGCGCTGGAAGGCGCCGCAACCGGCGCCCGCCTGGCGCGGCGTACGCCAGGCCACCGCGTTCGGTCCGCGTCCGATGCAGCTGCCGCTGTTTGCCGACATGGTGTTCCGCTCCGATACCGCCAGCGAAGACTGCCTGTATCTGAACGTCTGGACCCCGGTCCAGCCTTCCGGCGTCAAGCACGCACGGCTGCCGGTCCTCGTGTACTTCTACGGCGGCGGCTTCGCGGCCGGCGACGGCTCCGAGCCGCGGTACGACGGCGCCGCCATGGCGGCCAGGGGCATCGTCACCGTCACCGTCAATTACCGCCTCAACGTGTTCGGCTTCCTGGCGCACCCGGAGCTGAGCGCCGAATCGCCGCACAAGGCGTCCGGCAACTACGGCCTGATGGACCAGGCGGCAGCGCTGCAATGGGTCAGCAACAACATCGCCGCGTTCGGCGGCGACCCGGCACGCGTCACCATCGCTGGCGAGTCGGCCGGCTCGTTCTCGGTCAGCGCCCAGATGATCTCGCCGCTCGCCAAGCGCCTGATCGCCGGCGCCATCGGCGAAAGCGGTTCGCTGCTGGGCCTGTACGCGCCGCAAAAGCTGGCCGATGCCGAACGCGCGGGCGCCGACTTCGCCGGCAAGGTGGGCGCGGCCGACCTGGCCGCACTGCGCGCCATGCCCGCCCAGCAGCTGCTCGACGCCCTGCCTGCCACCCGCACCGGCTTCTTCGTGATCGAAGACGGCTATGTGCTGCCGGGCGCGCCGCAAGCACTGTACGCGGCAGGCCGGCAAGCCCGGGTGCCGCTGCTGGCGGGCTGGAACTCGCACGAAGGCTCGGACAAGCAGGTGCTAGGCATGGAGGAACCGACCGTCGCCAGCTTCACCGCAGCGCTGCAGAAGCTGTACGGCGAGCAGGCCGACAGCGCGCGCCAGGCCTACCTCGGCGACGGCGCCAGCGCCGACCAGGTCACGGCCGCTGCCGTCAACCTGGCCAGCGACCGCTTCATCTCGTACGGCACCTGGAAGTGGCTCGACACCCACGCCCGCACCAGCGGCAAGCCCGTGTACCGCTACTTCTATACGCGCGCACGGCCGGGCAATGTGGGCGCTGCCCACTCGGCGGAAATCGAATACGCGCTGGGCAACCTCGATGGCAACAAGACCTATGCCTGGACGCCGGAAGACCGGGCGCTGTCGCAGCAGATGCAACGCTACTTCGCCAACTTCATCAAGACCGGCAATCCCAACGGCGCAGCTCTGCCAGAGTGGCCGCAGGCGCGCGCCGGCGCCGGCGCGCAGGTAATGCTGCTCGATGTGGATCCGCACGCCATCGCAGCGCCCGACGACGCCCGCTTCGAATTCCAGGACGCGATGGCGACGCAAAAACGCTGAGCGGTCCGCGATACGGCCAGCGAAATTTCCGGGCGCGGCAGCCAGGCTGGCCCGGCCACCGTGGTGCACCGCGCGCGTGCGTGCACCACGGCTGCACCGGCTTAGTGCCGGCTGAGGGCCGACTCGGTGCGGGCTGTGGTGCAGTGCCGACAGTGTCGGTATAAACCGTATGTTGATTTGTATATTAATGTATCTGGAGGAAACAATTTGTATGGTTGCGATACACTAGCTTCTTTTATTCGGGACCAGAGCAGGATACCAAACTATGCGCAAAACCTTCGGCTTCATGGCCTTATGCCTGACCGTCTCCGTCTCTGCATGGGCGGCGGAACCCTTCGACGACAAATTCCGCCAGCTCGACGAAATCCTTCCCACTCCCAATACCTACCGCACGGCCTCCGGCGCTCCCGGCGCAGCCTACTGGCAGCAGCGCGCCGATTACACGATCCGCGCCACGCTCGATGAGGCCCGGCGCGCCATCACCGGCACCGAGCAGATCCGCTACCACAACAATTCGCCCGACACCCTCACCTACCTGTGGGTGCAGCTGGACCAGAACATCTACAAGAAGGATTCCGACGCCCGCATGATGCTCACGCAGCCGTCGCGCGAGGCGTGGACCAAGCCGCGCGGCGCCGAGGATGGCTTCAAGTTCGAGGGTTTGCGCAGCGTGCTGGCGGGCCGCGACTTCGACGGCGGCTTCAAGATCGCGGCCGTGACGGCCGGCGGCCAGCCGCTCAAGTACGTCATCAACCGCACCATGATGCGCATCGACCTGCCAGCGCCGTTGAAGCCGGGCCAGAGCTACAGCTTCAATATCGACTGGTCCTACAACATCAACGAACAGGTGGTGCTGGGCGGGCGTTCCGGCTACGAGCATTTCGACGCGGACAAGAACGACCTGTTCGAGATCGCCCAGTGGTTCCCGCGCATGGCGGCCTATTACGACGTGACGGGCTGGCAGCACAAGCAGTTTCTCGGGTCCGGCGAGTTCACGCTCGAATTCGGCGACTACGACGTCAGGCTGACGGTGCCGGCCGACCACGTGGTGGCTTCCACCGGCGAACTGCAGAACCCCGGCGACGTCCTGAGCGCCGCCCAGCGCGACCGCCTGGCACGGGCCAGGACCTCGGACAAGCCGGTGGTGATCGTCACCCAGGCCGAAGCCGAGCAGGCGGAAAAATCGGTCAGCACCGCATCGAAGACCTGGCACTTCAAGGCATCGAACGTGCGCGACTTCGCCTGGGCCTCGAGCCGCAAGTTCATCTGGGATGCGCAGGGTTACAAGAAGGGCGGCAGCAACGTGCTGGCGATGTCCTACTACCCGAAGGAAGGCAATCCGCTGTGGGAGAAGTACAGCACCCAGGCCATCATCCACACCATCGAGCAGTACAACAAGTTCAGCTTCGACTACCCGTACCCGACCGCGATCTCGGTCAACGGCCCGGTGGGCGGCATGGAATACCCGATGATCTCGTTCAACGGGCCGCGTCCGACCAAGGACAAGAAGACCGGTGAGATCACGTATTCGCAGCAGACCAAGTATGGCCTGATCGGCGTGATCATCCACGAGGTGGGCCACAACTACTACCCGATGATCATCAACTCGGACGAGCGCCAGTGGACCTGGATGGACGAAGGCCTCAACACCTTCGTGCAATACCTGGCCGAGCAGGCGTGGGAAGACAATTACCCGTCGCGCCGCGGCGAACCGCGCAACATCGTCGATTACATGCGCAGCCAGAACCAGGTGCCGATCATGACCAACTCGGAGTCGCTGCTGCAGTTCGGTAACAATGCGTACGCCAAGCCGGCCACCGCATTGAACATCCTGCGCGAAACCATCCTGGGCCGCGAGCTGTTCGACTATGCGTTCCGCGAGTATGCGCAGCGCTGGGAGTTCAAGCGTCCCACCCCGGCCGACTTCTTCCGCACCATGGAAGATGCCTCGGGCACGGACCTCGACTGGTTCTGGCGCGGCTGGTTCTACACCACCGACGCCGTGGACATCAGCGTGGACGGCATCACCGAGTACGGCGTCAATACCCAGGATCCGGAAAAGGAAAAAGCCTGGCGCCGCGCCCAGAAGGCGGCGCAGCCGGTGTCGATCTCCGAGCAGCGCAACAAGGCGCTGCCCAAGCGCACCGACGCGCACCCGGAACTGAAGGACTTCTACAACGAGCACGACGAGTTCACGGTCACCAACAAGGACCGCAACACGTATGCCGAAGCCGTGGACAAGCTCGAACCCTGGCAGAAAAAGCTGCTCGACGAAGGCAAGCACCTGTACCTGGTGGACTTTTCCAACCTCGGCGGGCTGGTCATGCCGCTGATCCTGGAAATAGAACTCAAGAGCGGCAAGAAGTATATCGAGCGCGTCCCGGCCGAGGTCTGGCGCTATTCGCCGAAGAAGATCACCAAGCTGATCGTCACCGACGAGCCGATGGTGGGCCTGACCCAGGACCCGTACTGGGAAACCGCCGACATCGACACCAGCAACAATGCCTGGCCGCGCAAGCCGGGCCAGTCGCGCCTGGAACTGTTCAAGACCGAGCGTGACAAGGTCAACCTGATGCGCGACTACAATACGCCGCTGAAAGCCAAGGACGACAAGTCCAAGGCCGAAGCGGGCAATTGATGGTACGGCCCTTGCTGCGCGGCGCCGCTGCCCTGCTGGCATTGACCAGCATGGCGGCGACCGCCCATAACTACCACATGGGCATCGCCGACATCAGCTACAACACGCGCTCGGGCAGCACCGAAATCGTCCATACCTACACGGCGCACGACGTGGCAGCACTGCTGAGCCGCCAGGCGGGACGCCTGGTGGACCTCGGTCAGCCGGGCAGCGAAGCGCTGCTGCGCAAGTACGCGGAGCAGCAGTTCGCCGTGGCGGGCCGCAAGGGCGAACGCCTGCCGCTGACCTGGATCGGCATGAAGGCCGATGCCGACAGCGTGGTGATTTTCCAGGAAATTCCGCGCACCCGCCTGACGCCGGGCGCGCGCATCCACAACGCCATGCTGACCGATCTGATCCCGACGCAGAAAAACACGGTCAATGTGCAGATCGACGGGCCGGTCAAGACGCTGGTATTCGACCAGGGCGCGCCGGACCAGCTGGTCCCCTAGCGCCCCGTCCAACGCAGGCTGGCAAGCCGCCGCCTGCCGCACGCGCCAAGGTGAGGCACCGTACAGCCGCGAGCAGGAGCGCAGGGCAGAATGCATCCATGGACACCTCGCACTACATCGTCAACAAACCGCACCCCGCGGCCTATGCCCTGCACCGCCAGATGGTGGCCGTGCAGCGCACCATGACGGCTGCCACGGTGGAGGAATCGATGCGGGCTGCGCGCTGGGCCAATGCCTGGTATCAGCTGGTGCAGCGCATGCTCGACCAGATCCAGCAGATGCCACGCTACCTGCACTGAACGCCGTACCGCCGGCGAAGTCCGGCTGCGATCAGTCGCTGGCCTGAACGGCAAAATGCGAAAAACCCGGCCGCGCTGGCGGCAGGTTTTTCGCATTCGAATGCAAGTGACTGACGTTACGCAGGGGTGTAGCAGCCACCGGCGCGGCGTTCCATGCCAGCGCGGTCGATCACGGTCACGGTGCCGCGGCGGTAGACGATCAGACCCTCCTCCTGCAGCTTGCCGGCCGAGCAAGTAATGCTTTCACGGCGCACGCCGAGCATGTTGGCGATCATTTCCTGGGTAACTTTCAGTTCGTTCGACAGCGAGCGGTCCAGGCGTTCGAGCAGCCAGCGGCACAGGCGCTGCTCGATGCTGCCGTGGCGCACGCCGGCCACGGTTTGCGCCAGCTGCGCGAACAGGGCGCTGGTGTGACGCATCAGTTGCTGCGCCAGGGCGCCGCCGCTGAAGAAGGCGTTGCGCAGCACGGCGGCGCGCACGCGGTAGCCGTAACCGGAGGTTTGTACGACAGCCGAGCAGTTGGCGCGCTCGGTTTCATACATCGAGACGCCGACCACGCCTTCGCGGCCGACCACGGCGATCTCGGTGGCGCCGCCCTCTTCGGTCACGTACTGCAGCGAGACGATGGCGTTGGTCGGGAAGAATGCGTATTCCATCTTGTCGCCCATGTCGAACAGGTGCTTGCCGGCTTCCAGCGGCACCAGTTCCAGGTGTTCGAACATCGAGATCAGTTCTTCGCGCGACAGCGCGCGCAGCAGTTCGTTCTGCTGGGCGCCGGTCAGGCTCACCATGGGCGCCGCGTCCGCCGCGATGGTACGACCTGCGTTACCGAGCGTGTTGGCGGAGACGGAAGTTTGCGTAGCGTGGAACATGGTGGGCCTCTTATGTGGTGTTGTTGTCTGCTGCCGGCGCCTAGTGACAGGTGCCGGCTTGTTGACCAACACTATATCGCCGCTATGTTCGCTACCTTATAGGAGCACCTACAGGCCTAATGTAGGTTAGGAACATAACATAGCGTAAGACCAATCCTACCCGTTGACCGCCATCGTGCGGCTAGAAGTCGCCGACGTAGTTTTCCGCGATCGCCGTGGCCATCGCGCGCGAAGCGACGATATTGGACAGTTCGGCGCGCTGCATCTCGCGTTCGAACGGCGTGGCATCGTCGAACTTGTGCAGCAGCCGGGTCATGGTCCACGAAAAATACTCGGCGCGCCAGATCCGCTTGAGCGCCTGCTCGGTGTAACCGGCCAGCAGCGTGTCCTTGCCCTGCCTGTAGTACTGCTCAAAACCGCGCGCCAGCAGCTTGACGTCGCCCACGGCCAGGTTCATGCCCTTGGCCCCGGTCGGCGGCACGATGTGCGCCGAATCGCCGGCCAGGAACAGGCGCCCGGCCTGCATCGGCGTCGAGACGAAACTGCGCATGGCGATGATCCCCTTCTGGAAGATGCGGCCTTCGTTGAGCTTCCAGCCATCGTTGTTCTCCAGGCGCGCGTGCAGTTCGGCCCAGATACGGTCGTCCGACCAGTTGTCGACATGGTCTTTCGGGTCGCACTGGAAGTATAGCCGCTGCACGGTTGGCGAACGTGTGCTGATCAACGCAAAACCGCGATCGTGCTGCGCGTAGATCAGTTCTTCCGAGGATGGCGCCGACTCCACCAGGATGCCGAACCAGCCGAACGGATAGATGCGCTGGAAGTCACGCCGGCGGTCCTGCCCCGGCATCGAGGCGCGCGATACGCCGTGGTAGCCGTCCGCACCGATCAGGAAGTCGGCGTGCAGGTGGGCCGATTCGCCGCGATGGGTGAAGGTGACCGACGGTTTGTCGCTCTCGACGCCATGCAGTGCCACGTCGGACACCTCGAACAGCAGCTGGCCCTGCGCCGCCAGGCGCGCCGCCACCAGGTCCTTGATCACCTCGTGCTGCGGATAGACGGTGATGGCCTTGCCGGTCAGCTCCGTCAGGTCGATGCGGTGGCGCTTGCCGTCGAACGCCAGCTCGAAGCCGTGATGCAGCGCACCGACGGTGCGCATGCGCTCGCCGACGCCGGACGCGTTGAGGATGTCCATCGTGCCCTGTTCCAACACGCCGGCACGGATGGTCGCCTCGATATCGGCGCGCGAGCGCGTTTCGAGCACCACCGATTCGATGCCCTGCAGATGCAGCAGATGGGATAACAGAAGGCCGGCCGGGCCGGCGCCGATGATGGCGACCTGGGTTTGCATGGTGATGTCTCCGATGGGTTGATCTCAGGGTGATCCGATGTTATGGCTGCATCGTAGCGCCGGCCCGGCAGAAAAAACATGGAGGAAAGCGCATAAAACTTGTACTATTTCGACAGTCCCTCACACTTCGCCCGCCATGCCCGACACCGCGCCGCCACCGGACCACGCCACCGCCGCCATCCCGCGTTTCGCGCTGTACGGCGAGCAAACACGGGCCGACAACGCGGAATTCGTGCACATCGAACTGATCGAAACGCGCAGCCGCGTCTACGACTGGCACATCGGCCGCCACACCCATCCCGGCATGTTTCAGGTACTTTTTCTATTCGGCGGCGAAGTGCGGGCCGACGTCGAGGACGCGGTGTGGGAATGCCGCGGACCGACCGTCATCACCATCAACCCGGCCGTGACCCACGGCTTCGATTTCGCGCCCGAGGCGCACGGCTACGTGCTGACGGTGGACCAGAACGTGGTGTTTTCCGCCGCCGAAAACCAGGCCGACCTGTATGCGACGCTGTTTCTCGCGCCGCTGGCGATCGACCTGGCGGCGCTGCCCGACATGCGCGCGCGCCTGGAAGCGCTGCTCCAGCAATTGCTGGCCGAGGCCACCTGGCCGCAGCACGGCCATACCTTGATGCTCGACTGGCTGGCGCGCTGCGTGCTGCTGCTGCTGGTGCGCGTGCATGCCGAGCACCGCTTCGCCGACCAGTCGGGTCGCAGCGACTTCGAACTGTTTTCGCGCTTCCGGGCCGAGGTCGAGCAGCATTACAAGGATCAATGGCAGGTAGCCGACTACGCCGCTGCGCTGCGCGTCACGCCGACCCGCCTCAACCGCCTGTGCCTGAAGCTGGCCGGCAAATCGGTGTTCGACATCGCCCAGGACCGGCTGATGCTCGAAGCATGCCGCAAGCTCACCTATGTCCCGGCCAGCATCGCCAGCATCGCCTACGAGCTCGGTTTCCAGGACCCGGCCTACTTCAGCCGCCTGTTCAAGAAGCAGTCGGGCATGACGCCGAAAGCCTTCCGCTCAAAGTAGCGCGTTCAGTTCTACCTGGATCTTGAGCAGCGCCGGCAGGCAGCGCTCGACCATGGCGGCGGGCGGCATGCGCCCCGCGTGCACGCTGATGTTCATGGCAGCCACCACCTCGTTGCGGAAATTCCTCAGCGGCACCGACAGCGTGCGCAGCCCCAGTTCCAGCTCCTGGTCCACCAGCGCATAGCCCTGGGCGCGGGCGCGCGCGATTTCCAGCGCCAGGCGCTCCTTGCCGACGATGGTGTGCACGGTGATCGGTTCCGGCTGCACGCGCGCCAGATAGGCGTCCAGCTGCTGCGGCGGCAGGCTGGCCAGCAGCATGCGGCCGTTGGCGGTGCACCACGCCGGCACCCGGGTGCCCGGCTGCAGCGTGGCCGACACCAGCTGGCCGGCGCTGACCGCCGCTACACATACCAGCTGGTCGTGATCGAGGATGCCGACGGACGCGGCTTCGCCGAGCGAGTACGCGAGCCGGTACAACAGCGGCTGCGCCAGGCGCGGCAAGCGCGCCGAATGCAGGTAGGACTGTCCCAGGCGCAGCACCATCGGCGTCAGCGCAAACAGCTTGTTCTCGTGCCGCATATAGCCGAGGTGGGTGAGCGTGATCAGGTAGCGCCGCGCTGCCGCGCGCGTGAGTCCCGTGTGCGCGGCCACCTCCGCGATACTGAGGCGGCTGCGCTCCTGGTCGAACGCCTGGATCACCTGTAAGCCTTTTTCCAGGCCGGCTACCAGGTCGCGCGCACTGGGGAGCATGTCGTCGTCGGCGGTCATGGATGGGTAACAGGATAGATAGTCGAATATTTGGGCGCTATGCGCACAATTGGTGCGGATAGCGAATATAGCACGCAGCAGGCGGCTTGTGCGACGCCAGCGCTTTCCCTACCATCGTCGGCACCAACCCCAAGGAGACTGCTGTGAAATTCGATCCCGTCGCCGCCGGCGTCTATCCGGACTTCGTCTATCCGCCGTATAAATCCACGCTCAAGCGCGGCCCGCAGCAGCCTGCGCTGCGCATCGCCGCACCGCTGCCCGTGAGCGCCAACATCGCGCCCTCGCCGCGCATCCTGCTGCCGTACGATACCGACCTGACCGCGCAGGGCGATGGTGCGCCGCTGGGCGAAAAAATCGTGGTCACCGGCCGCGTGACCGATGAAGACGGCAAGCCGGTGCGCAACTCGCTGCTCGAAGTGTGGCAGTGCAATGCGGCTGGCCGCTATCGCCACAAGAAGGACCAGCACGACGCGCCGCTAGACCCCAACTTCAATGGCTGGGGCAAGATGATGACCGACGATGAAGGCCGCTACCGCTTCGTCACGATCAAGCCCGGCCCCTACCCCTGGGGCAATCACCACAAGGCCTGGCGCCCGGCCCACATCCATTTTTCCCTGTTCGGCAATGTGTATGCACAGCGCCTGGTCACGCAGATGTACTTCCCCAGCGACCCGCTGTTCGACTACGACCCGATCTTCCAGAGCATTCCCGACCTGGCCGCGCGCCAGCGCTTGATCTCGCGCTTCTCGCTGGAACACACGGTGAGCGACCAGATGCTGGGCTACGAATTCGACATCGTCCTGCGCGGCCGCGACGCCACGCCCATGGGCATCTGAGGAGCACACGACATGACCACTCCCATCACCACCGCGCAAACCATCGGTCCGTTCTCGCACGAAGCCTGGCAATGGGCCGCAGACCTCGGCAAGGCCGCCAACGCCGGCAGTGCCGCAGCGGGCGGCATCACCATCAGCGGCACCATCTACGACGGCGACGGCGTGCCGATCAACGACGCCCAGATCGAAACCTGGCAGCCCGGCGCCGCCGGCGTCGAGCGCGCGCTCGATATGCCGGCATTCCGCCGCATTCCCAGCGACGAGCAAGGCGGCTTCGCCTTCACCCTGGCCGACATCGACATGGCGGCGGAGCCGGGCCAGCCGGTGGCGTACGTCACCGTGTTCGCGCGCGGCCTGGTCAAGCACCAGTTCACCGCCGTGTTCCTGGCCGACGATGCCGGCCTGGAAAAATCGGCGATACTGGCGCAGGTGCCGGCAGCACGCCGTCCCACCCTGCTGGCCGCGAAAACGGCCGACGGCCAGTATCGCTGGGACATCCGCATGCAGGGCCCGCAGGAAACCGCCTTCTTCGATTACATCTAGCCTGGAGCTGCAGTGAGTGTCTCGATCTTCGACAGTTTTTTGACCTCGACCGACATGATCGCCGTGTTCGACGACGCGGCCATCGTGCAGGGCATGTTCCGCTTCGAACAGGCGCTGGCGCAGGCGCAGGCCGACGAAGGCCTGCTGCCGCAATCTGCGGCACGCGCCATCGCCGGCGTGTGCAACGCCCAGCTGTACGATATTGCGGCGCTGATCGCCGCCGGCCGCCGCGCCGGCAGCCTGGCCATCCCGCTGGTAAAAGAACTGACCCGCACGGTGGCGCTGTACGACCAGGAAGCGGCCGGCAAGGTCCACTGGGGCAGCACCAGCCAGGACGTGATCGACACGGCCATGGTGCTGGTCACGCGCGATGCGCTGCAACTGCTCGACGACGGCCTGCACGACCTCACCGGCCGGCTGCTGCTGCTGGCAGGTGAACACCTGGCCACGCCGGTGCTGGCGCGCACGCTGATGCAGCCGGCGCAAGTGACCAGCTTCGGCTTCAAGCTGGCCGGCTGGCTGGCGCCGCTGGTGCGCGCGCGCGGCCGCCTGCGCGAGTGCGCTGCGCGCGCCCTGCAACTGCAACTGGGCGGCGCCGTGGGCACGCTGGCGGCCATGGGCGAACGGGCGCCGGCGGTTGCTGCGCGCATGGCCGACGCGCTCGGCCTGCGGCTGGCCGATGCGGCATGGCACACGCAGCGCGACGACTGGGTGCGACTGGGCCTGGAAGTGGCCGTGCTGACGGGCAGCCTGGGCAAGCTGGCCACGGACCTGAGCCTGATGGCGCAGGGAGAAATCGCCGAACTGGCCGAACCGTCGGGCAACGGCCGTGGCGGTTCGTCGGCCATGCCGCACAAGCGCAACCCGGTATCGGCCATGATCGCACTGGCCGCCGCCACCCGCACGCCGCAGCATGCCGCCGCGCTGCTCGGCGCCATGGGACAGCAGCACGAACGGGGCCTCGGCAACTGGCAGGCCGAACTGGCCGAGTGGCCGGGCCTGTTCCTCTCCGCGCACGGCGCGCTGCAGGCGCTGGACGAAGCGTTTGCCGGCCTGCAGGTCGATGGTGCGCGCATGCGCCGCAATATCGACGCACTGCAAGGGCTGGTCTTCGCGGAAGCGGCATCGGGCTACCTGGCCGCCACCATCGGCAAGCCGGCCGCCCACGCGCTGCTGGAAAAAATGACGGCCGAGACGCTGGCCAGCGGCCGCCACCTGGCCGATGTGCTGGCGGCAGCCCTCGCTGCCGATCCGGCGCTGCAGGCAGCGGTGGACCTGGCGCAGCTGCGCACCCTGTTCGATCCGGTGGCCGCCACCGACCCCGCGCGCAAGCTGGCGCAGCAGCAGCTAGACCGCCTGCGCAACGACATCAACAACTTCAGCAAACGTCAGCCAGGGAGTACGCCATGAGTTTCGATCCGATCGACCACGACTTCGAGCGTGGCCTGGGCAACCGCCGCGCCATCCTCGGCGATGCGTGGGTCGAGCGTTCGCTCGGCAACGCCAACAATTTCAACGCCGACTTCCAGAACCTGATCACGCGCTACGCCTGGAACGAGATCTGGGGCCGGCCCGGCCTCGAGCAAAAAACCCGTCGCGCCATCGTGCTGTCGATCACCATCGCGCTCGGCCGCTGGGAAGAATTCGACCTGCACGTGCGCGCCGCGCTGCTGGGCGAAGACGGCAACCGCCTGACGCCGGACGAGTTGAAGGAAGTGCTGATCCAGTCGGCGATCTATGCCGGCGTACCGGCCGCCAACACCGCCTTTACCCATGCCATGGCGATCCTGCGCGAAGTCGGTCCGCAGATCGGATACGAACTCGCGCCCGCAGCGCCGCTGGACGCCAGCCATCCCGGCGTCGGCCGCGCCGGCCGCAGCAACCGCAGTGGCAACGGTCCCGCATTGCACTACACGGTGCGCGAACCGCGCAGCGGCAAGGCGCCGCGCCACACGGTGGTGCTCAGCCACGCGCTGGGCTGCGACCTCACGATGTGGGACCGGCTGGCCACCGAACTGGCGCTGGAACACCGCGTGATCGCCTACGACCACCGCGGCCATGGCAGCTCGGCGTCGCCTGCCGGCGCGTACACGATGGCCGACCTGGCCGACGACGCAGCGGCGCTGCTGCGCGAGCGCGACACCGGACCGGTCGTATGGATCGGCTTGTCGATGGGCGGCATGGTAGGCCAGGAGCTGGCGCTGCGCCACCCGTCGCTGGTACGCGCGCTGGTGCTGGCCAACACCACGTCCGGCTATCCGGCGCCGGTGCAGGAAGTCTGGCGCCAGCGCATCGCCACCGTGCAGGCGCAAGGCATCGAAGCGATTGCCGACGCGGTGATGGGCCGCTACTTCCATGACGATTTCCGCGCCGCCCACCCGGGCACAGTGGCGCGCTTCCGGCGCCGGCTGGTGGCCACCGACGCAGCGGGGTACGCCGGCTGCTGTCACGCCGTGGGCACGGTGGACACCACGGCGCGGCTGGCGCAGATCAAGGCGCCCACGCTGGTCATCGCGGGAGAACTGGACCAGGGCACGCCCCCCGCCATGGCGCAGGTGCTGGCCACGGCCATCGACGGGGCGCAGCTGGACGTACTGGCGCAGGCCTCGCACCTGAGTGCCATCGAACAGCCGCAGGCGTTCAACAGCGCCGTGCACCGCTTCATCGCCACGCTCTGATCCGGCGCGGACGTGCCGGCTGCCGGCGCGCCGAGCGCCTTGGCAGCCCCCATGGCGTGCGCAGCGACCGCGCGCCGCGCCCGCACCGCTCACACGCCCGGGTCGCGCACCTTGTCCACCTGGTCGAACTCCACGTTGTAATAGCCGCCGGCCACCAGCTGCGCCTTGCGGATGTACACGGTCTGCACGATATCGCGCGTGGCCGCATCGATGCCGACCGGGCCGCGTACGCTGGTCCAGGCCATGCCTTTCATGGCAGCCAGCAGCTTGTCGCCAGTGCTGTCGCCGCCCGTCTTGGTGAGGGCTTGATACAGCAGGTGCATGCCGTCGTAGCCGCCGACCGCGTGGAAGTTCGGGCGCATGCCCTTGTTCGCCTTCTGGAAGGCGTCCACGAACGCCTTGTTGTCGGCCGACGGGTGCGCAGCCGAGTAATGGTGGCTGCTGACCACGCCCGCTGCTGCCGGGCCGATGCTGGCCATCAGGTCGTCGTCGAGCACGTCGCCGGTGCAGATCAGCCGCACGCCCGCTGCCGCCAGCCCGCGCTCGGTGAACTGCTTGAGCGCCGCTGCTCCCTCGCCCGAGGGCACGAACACGAACAGCGCATCCGGTTTCAGGTCGCGCACCTTGGCCAGGAACGGCGCGTAGTCGGGGTTGCGCAGCGGCGCACGCACGGTGTCCACCACCTTGCCGCCGCCTTCGGTAAAGCCCTTGACGAACACCTTTTCGGCATCGATGCCGGGTCCGTAGTCGCTGACCAGCGTCACCACGGTGCGGATCCGGTTCTTTGCCGCCCATTGCGCCATGGGCGCGGTCACCTGCGCCAGCGTGAAACCGGTACGCACGATGTACGGCGACCGTTGCGGAATCACCGATGTTGCCGCCGCCATCACGATCATCGGCACCCTGGCCTGGGTGGCCACGGGGGCTGCCGCAAACGCCAGCGGCGTCAGGCCGAAGCCGGCCAGCACCTGCACCTTGTCGCGCGCGACCAGTTCCTGCGCCAGGCGCTTGGTGACGTCGGGCGAAACGCCGCCATCGTCCTTGATGATCAGCTCCACCGGCCGTCCGGCCACCGTGGCGCCCCGCTGGGCGAGGTACAGCCTGACGGCCGCTTCGATCTGCCTGCCGGTGGAGGCAAAAGGCCCGGACATCGGCAGGATCAGGCCCACCTTGACCGGTTCGGCAGCAAGCGCCGCCAGCGGCAGCAGGGCGGTGGACAAGCCGGTGGACAGGGCGGCGGCGCCCAGCACGATGCGGCGGCGCGGTTGGTCGATCTGGTCGTTCATGGTGTCTCCGTTGCTATTGTTGTAGTGTGTTTCCTGGTTCGCGCTGTTACAGATCGAGCAGCAGCGCCGGCGTTTTGGCGCGCGAGCAGCATGGCGTGAACTGGTCGTTGGCGGCCTGCTCGTCCTCGGTCAGGTACTGGTCGCGGTGATCGGGAATACCGTCGAGCACGCGCGTCAGGCAGGTGCCGCACACGCCCTGCTCGCACGACGCCGGCACGAACACGCCGGCGTCTTGCAGCACCTGCATCACGGTCACGCCGGCCGGTACGGTGTAGGCGGCGCCGCTGGACCTGATCCGCACTTCGAACGGCTGGTCGCCCTCGGCCTGCTCGACGACCGCACCGAAATATTCGAGATGCAGCTGGTCGGCCGGCCACTGCTGCTGCGCGGCGCACACCTTGACGTGCTCGATGAAGCCGGCCGGCCCGCAAAAGTAGATGTGGGTGCTGCGGTCGAGCGTCGCCAGCAGTGCCGGCAGATCCAGGTGGCGGGCGCCGTCGCCGCTGTCGAAGTACAGATGCGCGGCGGCGGCGAAGCTGGAGGCGGCGATGCGCTCGCGAAAGGCCATACGCTCGGGCGAGCGCGCGCAGTAATGAAGTTCGAACTGCGCGCCCGCTTGCGACAAGGCTTCCGCCATGGCCAGGATGGGCGTGACGCCGATGCCGCCGGCGAGCAGCAGGCTGCGCCCCTGGCCCGATGCGTCCACCAGCGGGAACAGGTTGCGCGGCGCGCCGATCTCGATGATGTTGCCGGCCTCGATGGCGTCGTGCATCGCCTGCGAACCGCCGCGCGAGGCCGGGTCGCGCAGCACGCCGATCACGTAGCGGTGGCGCTCACCGGGTGCGTTGCACAGCGAGTACTGGCGCACCAGGCCGGGCGCCACGTGGACATCGATATGTGCGCCGGCAGCAAACGCCGGCAGCGCGCTGCCGTCCACGCTCACCAGTTCGTAGCTGCAGATATCGTCCGCCTCGCGCGTCCGGCGCGCGACCCGGACGCTGAGCAGACCGGCGCTCATGCCGGCTGCTCCGCCGCAGCTGCCGGCGCTGCCGGCGCTGCCGCCGCAGCGTCCTTCGCCAACCACTGGTCCAGCACCCGGCGCGACTGCACGCCGCCGGCATCGATATTGAGCGCGAGCAGCTTGCGCTCGGGATGACGCAGGATATTGGCCTGCTGCAGCTCCAGCATTTCGCGGTCTTCGCTGAAGATCTTGCCCTGCCCTTCGCGGATGGACGCGGTCAGCGCCTGGTCTTCGGGCTTGAAGTTGCGCGCCATGCCCCAGAAATACCAGTGCGAGGTTGCGCTTTCCGGCGTGATGAAGTCGACCACGATGCTCGACGCCTTCAGGTGCGCGGGCGCGTCGTAGCCGCCGTTGCCCGCGTGCGCGACGCCGACCTCGATCATCACGTGGCTGGGCGGCGTGAAGCGGCAGATCTGCCAGCGGTCGACCGGGACGTCGTCGGCCAGGCCATTGCCGCGCAGGGCTGCGCGCCAGAACGGCGGCGCCATGATGTTTTCCATGTAGCGGCTGGTGATCACCTCCTCGCCGTTGACGCGGGTGGTGACCGGCGCCTCGTCGATCTCCTTCTGGCCGATGCTCGACGCGTGCACATAGGTCTCGTGCGTGAGGTCCATCAGGTTGTCGATCATCAGCCGGTATTCGCAGTTGATGTGATACAGGCCGCCGCCGTAGGCCCACTCCGGGCTCTCGGCCCATTCCAGATACGGTATCTGGGCCGGGTCGGCCAATGCGCGGTCGCCGGGCCACACCCAGATGAAGCCGTGACGCTCCTCCACCGCGTAGCTGCCGATGCACGGAAAACCGCGCACGCGCTGGCCGGGCATGCTGACCACCTTGCCGTCGCAGCCCATTTCCAGGCCGTGATAGCCGCAAACGAGCTTGCCGTCGCGGACAAAGCCCAGCGAGAGGGGGGCGCCGCGATGCGGGCAGAAATCCTCGACTGCCGCCACCTTGCCGTCGGCGCCGCGATAGAACACGATCTTCTCGCCACAGATCTGGCGCCCCAGCGGCTTGCCGTCGATTTCGTCCGGTGTGCACGCCACATACCAGGTATTTTTCGGGTACATCTTGGTCTCCTTTTTATATATTCAGTACACTGAATGTCTTAAAGTATAGTCCTGAACGCAGCGAAGTAAACCTGCGCTGCCAACTCTTTTCATATTGCGCCGCACCAGCGCGGCCGGGAATCTTCATGCCAGAAACCGACAACAGCTTGATCAATCTGTACGACCATCCGGGCCACCTGCTGCGCCGCGCGCAGCAGATTTCGGTATCGATCTTTTACGACGAAATGGGCAGCGAACTGACGCCGGTCCAGTACGCGGTGCTGGGCAACCTGGCGGCCCACCCGGGCACCGACCAGGTGTCGCTGGCCGCACTGACCGGCATCGACACGTCCACCGGCGCCACCGTGTGTGCGCGGCTCGAGGAAAAAGGCCTGTTGCAGCGCAAGGTGATCCCCACCAACCGCCGCCAGCGCGCGCTCACCATCACGGCTGCCGGCGAGCGCCAGCTGGCCGCCATGGTCACGGGCGCCCAGCGCCTGCGGCGCCGCCTGCTGGCGCCGTTGACGCAAGCCGAGCAGCTGCAGTTCATGGCGCTGCTGACCAAGCTGGTACAGGCAAACAATGCGCAGAGCCGCGCGCCGCTGACGCCCGCCGCCGGCGGCGAAAAATAGCGCGCAGTGGGCGCACTGGGCGCAGCAGGCGCAGCGGCCGAATTCAGGCCACCGCCACCAGCCGGTCGAGCTTGTCGCCATCGGCCAGCAGGCTGGCGCTGTCCGAGTCGTGCACGATGCGGCCGCGATCGAGCACGATGGCGCGCTTGGTGAGCGACAGCGCCAGGCGCGCATGCTGTTCCACCACGATCACCGACATGCCCTCTTCTTCGACCAGCTTGCGGATCACCCGCACCAGGTCCTGCACGATGATCGGCGCCAGCCCTTCCATCGGCTCGTCGAGCAGCAGGATGCGCGGATTGGTCATCAGGGCGCGTGCGATGGCCACCATCTGCTGCTCGCCGCCAGACAGCTGGTTGCCCATATTGCTGCGGCGCTCGAACAGGCGCGGGAAGATCTGGTAGATCTTCTGCAGGTTCCATGGCCCCGGGCGGGCCACCACGGTCAGGTGCTCCTCCACCGTCAGCGACGGGAACATATGGCGCTCCTGCGGCACCCAGCCCAGTCCTGCGCGGGCGCGCTTGTGGGTGGACAGGCGGCCGATGTCGGCGCCATCCCAGTGGATGCCGCCGCCGTGCAGGCGGGTCAATCCCATCATGGTGACCAGCAGACTGGTTTTGCCCACGCCGTTACGACCGAGCAGGGCCAGGCTGTCGCCCTCGTTCATGGCAAACGACACGCCCTCGAGCACGATCGATTCGCCGTAGCCGGCCGTGACATTGTCGAGCTTTAGTAATTCACGCATGGTCGGCCTCTCCCAGATACACTTCCCTGACGCGCGGATCGGCCGCGATTTCCTCCGGTGTGCCTTCGGTCAGCACCTTGCCGCCCACCATGACCGTGATGCGGTCGGCGAAGCGGAACACCAGTCCCATATCGTGTTCGATGAACAGCACCGTCACGTCGCGCGGCAGGTCGGCCAGCACCTCGAACAGTTCGCGGCTCTCCGCCGACGGTATGCCCGCTGCCGGCTCGTCGAGCAGCAGGATGCGCGGCCTGGTGGCCAGCGCCAGCGCGATTTCCACCAGCCGCTGCTTGCCATACGCCATGCTGCGCGTGATGCTGTTGGCCTGGTCGGTCAGCTTCAGGGACGCCAGCAGCGCCATCGCTTCGGCGATCACGTCGGGATGGTTGGCCACGGTTTTGTACCAGACCGACTGCAGGCCGCGCCGCTCGGAGATGGCCAGCGCCACCGATTCGAGCACCGTCATGCCGGCAAACAGGGTATTGAGCTGGAAAGTGCGCGTCATGCCGCGGTGAACCCGTTCGTGCTGCGGCAGCGCGGTGATGTCGGCGCCGCCCAGGTACACCTTGCCGCTGCTGGGCATGAAGCTGCCCGTCAGCAGGTTGATGAAGGTGGTCTTGCCGGCGCCGTTGGGACCGATCAGCGCATGGCGCGCGCCCGGCTTGAAGGTCAGGCTGACATCGCTGTTGGCCAGGAAAGCGCCCCAGCGCTTGGTCAGCCCTTCGGTGCGCAAGGTGATATCGCTGCTTGGGTTGCTCATGCCGCCTCCTTCTTCGCTTTGAAACCGCCCGCCAGTTTTTCCAGGCCGCCCAGGATGCCGCCGCGCGCGAACAGCACGATCAGCACCAGCAGCAGACCGATATAGAACTGCCAGTAGGCGGGATTGAGGCCGGAGATGTAATCCTGCGCCACCATGAACACGGCCGCGCCGATCAGGGCGCCGTACAGGCGCCCGGTGCCGCCGAGGACCAGCATGATCAGCAGTTCGGCCGAGCGCGGGAAGCCCAGTGCATCGAGGCCGACGAACTGCGTGGTCTGCGCCAGCAGCCCGCCCGCCACGCCGGCAATCACGGCCGACACGGTGTAGATGGCGATCAGGCGCCGGTTGACGTTGACGCCCAGCGACGGCATGCGGCGCACGCCTTCGCGGATGCCGATCAGGCTCAGACCGAACGGCGACTTGACCAGCCGGCGCAGCACCACGAAGATGATGAACAGCACGGCAAAGCTGTACCAGAACGCTACCGTGCCATTGAGGTCGAACTCGAACTTGCCGAACAGGCTGCCGACCATCATGCCCGACAGGCCATCGACGCCGCCGGTCAGCCAGGCCGCCTTGTTGGCCGCCTCGTGCAGCATCAGGCAGATGCCCAGCGTGACCATCAGGCGGGTGAGATCCTGGCCGCGCACGACCAGGAACGACACGATCAGGCCGAACAGACCGGCCACCACGGCCGCCGCCAGCAGGCCGCTGAGCGGCTCACCCCAGCCATGCACGGCCAGCAGACCCGCCGTGTAGGCGCCCAGGCCGAAAAACGCTGCATGGCCGAGCGAGACGATGCCCGCGTAGCCGAGGATCAGGTCCAGCGAGACCGCGAACAGGCCGACGATCATGATCTGGCTGATCAGCACCAGGTAGCCGGGGAAGGCAAAGTAGGCAGCCACCGGCAGCAGCCAGAACACGATCTCCAGCGGTTTCCAGCGGTCGTTCGGCAGGTGCAGACGGGTGGTCGGGGCGATCGGATCTGGCGTCATGGCGGTCTTCGCAGCAGGGAGGGTTTTCACGGTATCGGTCATGGCAGTCATGCTTTCCTCCGCATCAGGCCGGCAGGGAACACGATCAGCAGCACTACCATCAGCGCATAGATCACGAAGGCGCCGATCTGCGGCACATAGTATTTACCGGCGACGTCGAAGATGCCGAGGATGAGCGCCGCCACCAGCGGTCCCTTGATGGTGCCGGCGCCGCCGACGGCCACCACCAGCAGGAAGTACACCATGTACTTGACCGGGAAGCTCGGGTCGAGTCCCAGCACGTCGATGCCGAGCGCGCCGCCGAGGCCGGCCAGGCCGGAGCCGAGCGCAAAGGTCAGGCTGAACACCAGGCTGACGTTGATCCCGAGCCCGGCGGACGCGGTCTGGTTATCGACCGAGGCGCGGATCTGCGCGCCGAAGCGGGTGCGCTCGATCAGCAGGCCGAGCGCGATGGTGACCAGCACCACCAGGCCGATCAGGAACACCCGGTAAGCGCCGACGTCCAGGCCCAGCACGTGCACCTGGCCGCGCAGCCAGTCCGGCAGCGTGACCGGCTGCTGGGTGGGACCGAAGAAATAAGTGGCGGCTGCCACCGACATGAAGGTCAGGCCGATCGAGAACAGCACCTGGTCCAGGTGGCTGGCCTTGTACAGGCGGCGGTACAGCAGGCGCTCGAGCACCAGGCCCACCGCGGCTGCGGCGATGAAGGCCAGCGGCAGCGAGGCCAGGAACGGCACGCCCAGGCTCGACAACACCATCACGCTGACGTACCCGCCCAGCATGGCAAACGCGCCGTGGGCCAGGTTGATAAAGTTCATCATGCCCATCGTGACCGACAGGCCGACGCTGATCAGGAACAGCAAGCTGCCATAGGCGATGCCGTCGAACAGCACGCCGGCGAAATTGGCTAGCATGGCTGCCCCCGTTTCTTGTCCAGGCGCTCTGCGGCGCCGTCTTGGTTTGGTTCGTTCATTGTGTCTCCTGCCATTCTCGAACTTGGTTGGAACTGCCTTCAATCACATCGTGTCAGACTTTCTCGATGATGATCGCGATGCCCTGCCCCACGCCGATGCACATCGTGCACAGCGCGTAGCGTCCGCCGTGCTGCTGCAGCTGCCAGGTGGCGGTGGTGACCAGGCGTGCGCCGCTCATGCCCAGCGGGTGACCGAGCGCGATGGCGCCGCCGTTGGGATTGACGCGCGGGTCGGTGTCGGACAGACCCAGCTCGCGCAGCACGGCCAGCCCCTGCGCAGCGAATGCTTCATTGAGCTCGATCCAGTCCATCTGCTCGAGCGTGAGGCCGGTCTGGCGCAGCAGCTTGCGCACCGCCGGCACCGGGCCGATGCCCATCACGCGCGGCGCCACGCCGGCCGTGGCCATGCCGACGATGCGCGCCAGCGGCTTGAGGCCATGCTGCTGCGCCGCCTCGGCGCTGGCGATCAGCAGCGCGCAAGCGCCGTCGTTGATGCCCGAGGCGTTGCCGGCGGTGACGCTGCCATCGGGCCGCACCACGCCTTTCAGCTTGGCCAGCGCCTCGATGGTGGTGGCGCGCGGGTGTTCGTCCTGCGCGAACACGATGGCGTCCCCCTTCTTTTGTGCGATGGTCACCGGCACGATCTCGCGCGCGAACACCCCTGCAGCGATCGCGGCGGCGGCCTTGTTCTGGCTGGCCAGCGCAAAGGCATCCTGGTCGGCGCGGCTGACCTGGTAGTCGCCGGCGACGTTTTCCGCCGTCTCGGGCATGCTGTCCACGCCGTACACCTGTTTCAGGGCCTGGTTGATGAAGCGCCAGCCCATGGTGGTGTCGTACAGCGCGGCGCTGCGCGAGAAGGCGCTGTCGGCCTTGCCCATGACGAACGGCGCGCGTGTCATCGATTCCACGCCGCCGGCGATGATCAGGCTGGCGTCGCCGGCCTGGATCGCGCGGGCCGCCGTGCCCACGGCATCCATGCCGGAGCCGCACAGGCGGTTGAGCGTGGTGCCGGGCACCTCGATCGGCAGGCCGGCCAGCAGCAGCGACATGCGCGCCACGTTGCGGTTGTCTTCGCCGGCCTGGTTGGCGCAGCCGTAGTACACATCGTCCACCTGATCCCACTTCACGCCCGGGTGGCGTTCCACCAGCGCGCGCAGCGGCACGGCGCCCAGGTCGTCGGCGCGCACGTCCTTCAGGGCGCCGCCGTAGCGCCCGATCGGGGTGCGCACCGCGTCGCAGATATAAGCATCGTTCATGATCAATCCTTTCATTGTCTGAGCCTGGCGCCGGTGGCTGCCTGCAATTCTTCAAAAGTGAGGCCGGGCGCCATTTCCAGCACCGTCAAGCCGTCCTTGCCCACGTCGAGCACCGCCATGTCGGTGTAGATGCGGTTCACGCATGCCACGCCGGTGAGCGGATAGCTGCATGCCTCGACGATCTTGCTCTCGCCCGTCTTGGTCACATGGTCCATCATCACGAACACCTGCTTGGCGCCGATGGCCAGGTCCATGGCACCGCCCACGGCCGGAATCGCGTCCGGTGCGCCGGTATGCCAGTTGGCCAGGTCGCCGTGTTCGGACACCTGGAACGCGCCGAGCACGCACACGTCGAGGTGGCCGCCGCGCATCATCGCGAACGAATCGGCATGGTGGAAATAGGCGCCGCCGGTGAGCAGCGTGACCGGCTGCTTGCCGGCGTTGATCAGGTCTTCGTCCTCGTCTTCCGGCGCCGGGGCCGGCCCCATGCCCAGCAAGCCGTTCTCGCTGTGCAGGAACACCTCGCGCTCGGGCGGCAAGTAGTTGGCCACCTTGGTCGGCAGGCCGATGCCGAGGTTGACGTAGGCGCCTTCGGGAATGTCCTGCGCCACGCGCGCGGCGATCTGGTCGCGCGTATAGCGTTTGGCCGTGCTGGTGGGGTTGGCGCCATTGGCGGGGTTGCCGGGGTTACCGATATCGCTCATGCTGCCTCCTTGACGACACGCTGCACAAAAATGCCGGGCGTGACGATCGTCTCGGGATCGAGCTCGCCCAGCGCCACCACGTCGCGCACCTGGGCGATGGCGACCTTGGCGGCCATCGCCATGATCGGCCCGAAGTTGCGGGCGGTCTTGCGGTACACCAGGTTGCCCCAGCGGTCGCCGCGCAGCGCCTTGATCAGCGCGAAGTCGGCGTGGATCGGCGCTTCGAGCACATAGTGCCGGCCGTCGATCAGGCGCGTCTCTTTGCCCTCGGCCAGCAGCGTGCCGTAGCCGGTGGGCGTGAAAAAGCCGCCGATGCCGGCGCCGGCAGCGCGGATGCGCTCGGCCAGGTTGCCCTGCGGCGTCAGTTCGAGTTCGATGTCGCCGGCGCGGTACAGCGCATCGAAATGCTGCGAGTCCGCCTGGCGCGGGAACGAGCAGATGATCTTGCGCACCCGCTTCGCTTTCAGCAGCGCGGCCAGCCCGGTGTCGCCGTTGCCGGCGTTGTTGTTGACGATGGTGAGTTCGCGCGCGCCCTGGTCGATCAGTGCGTCGATCAGCGCGGACGGCATGCCGGCGTTGCCGAAGCCGCCGATCATGACGGTGGCGCCGTCGTGGATGTCGGCCACCGCGCGCTCCAGTGATTCAAAGGTTTTGTCGATCATAGTGTGCTTTCACGCTACATGCTGCATCCAAAATTCCGTTTTGTGCGATAATCGAACTAATGATTGATTACCGCACATTCAGTGTATGTCCTGCGTCGGCGGTGGTCAAGCGAAAGCGCCTGTCGAATCGATCGCCCGGAAGAACCTCACGCCATGCCCAAAGCCAAAGCCAAACCCACCGCCGCTCCCTCCCCTGCCGCTGCCGCAGGCCATGCACCGACCATCGCCGAGCAGATCGACGCCCTCACCGATCCCAGCTTCATGACCTCGCTCGCGCGCGGCCTGGCCGTGGTGCAGGCTTTCAGCGATTCGCGCAAGCCGCAAACCATCGCCAACATCAGCCAGAAGACCGGCATTCCGCGCGCCGCCGTGCGGCGCTGCCTGCACACGCTGCGCGCGCTCGGTTACGTCGATGCGGAGCTGAACAATTTTTCGCTGCGGCCCAAGGTGCTCACGCTCGGCTATTCCTACCTGTCCTCGACGCCGCTCACGGTGTCGGCCCAGCCCTATCTGAACAGCATCAGCCGCACGCTGAACGAATCGAGCTCGCTGGCGGTCCTCGACGATAACGAGGTGCTGTACGTAGCCCGCGCCGCTACCGCCCGCGTGATGTCGGTGGCGCTCAACACCGGCAGCCGCCTGCCCGCCTACTGCACCTCGCTGGGCCGGGTGATGCTGGCCCACCTGCCGCCGCCAGAGCTGGACCGCTACTTGGCCAGCACCACGCTGCGCGCGATGACCAAGAACACGGTCGTGAGCGAAACCGGCCTGCGCGAGATCCTGGCCGGCGTGCGCGCCGACGGCTACGCCATCAACGACGAGGAGCTGGAACTGGGTTTGCGCTCGATTGCGGTGCCGGTGCGCGGCGCCTCGGGCACGGTGCTGGCCGCGCTCAACGTCGGCGCCCAGGCGGCGCGGGTCAGCGTCCGGGAGCTGGAAAAGGAGTTCCTGCCGGTGCTGCTCAAAGGTGCGCAGGAACTCTCGATTCTGCTGCCTTAAAAACTGTGCCGCAGGCCGGCCATGACGCCATTCTGCGTCTTGCCCACGCCCACCGAGCCGCCCGCATCGAGCGCCACCGCCGACAGGCCGCTGTTTTTCATGCGGCCGATGCCAACGTAGGTGGCGGTGCGCTTGGACAGGAAGTAGGTCAGGCGCGCGACCGCCATGCTGACGTCGTCACCGCTGTTTTTCACGTCGCGGCGCGCCACCTGGGTGTCGAGCGTGGTCAGTGGCGTGAGCGGGTAGCTCAGGCCCAGGTAGTACAGGTCCGATTCGACCAGGCCGGTGGCCGCGCGCGTGGTGCGATCGATCACGCCGGCGCCGATCCTGCCCTCGCCGACCTTGACGTAACCGTTGGCGGTGATGCGCCTGTCGCTGTTGTCGCTGCTGGTCAGGCCGTTGGCGGCGCCTGCGTTCCCGTACAGGATGTCGTAGGACGCATTCAGCCCCCAGGCCGGGCTCTCGTAGCCGAGCAGGCCGGTCACCTGGCGGCAGGCCTTGGCGTTGCCCGCCACCTCGCCGGGGCAGCCCGTCGCAGCCGGACCACCGGCGGACGAGGTGTCGCGCCCGGTGCTGTAGGTGGCGCCGACCACGAAGTTGTTGAAGTTGCCGAGGTAGCCGATGGCGTTGTCGCTGCGGGCGTTCGGCAGGTAGGGATCGATGCTGCCGATGGCGAACAGGTTAGGTCCCATCACGTCGGACTTGAAGCCGGCGATGTAGGTCATGTTGATCTGGCGGCCCAGGGTCAGCGTGCCGAAGCTGCCTTTCAGGCCCACCGACGCCTGGCGGCCGAACAGGCGGTTACCCTGCCCCATGGCGCCGCTGTCGACTGCCAGGCCCGATTCGAGCGTGAAGACCAGCTGCAGGCCGTCACCGAGGTCCTCGACGCCGCGGAAACCGATCCGCGACGGCAGCGTGCCGGTCAGCGACGGCACCTTGGTGACCGAATTGCCGGCAGCGTTGGCGTTGGTGGTGTACACCATGCCGGTGTCGAGCAGGCCATACACGGTCACACTGCTCTGCGCCATGGCAGCGGACGCGCCCAGGCATGCCATCAGCGCCACGGCGCCACGGATACTGTTTTTCATTACCGTCTCCTGTTGATTTTATGGTCTTGGTATCGTTATCTGTCTCGCGATCAGCATGTGCGATCAACGAACAACTGGTTGTTGATCGCACATAAATTCGATACTATGTTCGTCGCGGGGCAATGTCAAGCTACCTGATATCTTCACCAAGTATCGCTGCCGCGCTGCCCGCGCCACGATCCGCGTCGACCAAATCGTGGACCAAAAACAGAACAACTGGAGACCGGCATGAACAGGAAAAATTTTGTCAAAACGGGAGTGGTCGCGGCGGCGCTGACGCTTGCTTTCGCTACCCACGCCCATGCGCAGGACACCATCAGAATCGGTGTGATTGCCGCCTTTTCCGGCCCGTTTGCCGACTACGGCAAGCAGATCGAAGGCGGCATCAAGGCTTACATGGCGCAGCACGGCGCTACCGTCGCCGGCAAGAAAATCGAGATCATCGTCAAGGACACCACCGGCCCGGCGCCGGAAGTGGCCAAGCGCCTGGCGCAGGAACTGGTGGTGCGCGACAAGGTGGACTTCCTGGCCGGTTTCGGCCTGACGCCTGAAGCGCTGGCCGTGGCGCCGATTGCGCAGCAAGCCAAGAAGCCGATGATCATCATGAACGCGGCCACCTCGTCGATCACCACCAAAAGCAGTTACATCGCCCGCTTCTCGATGACGCTGCCGCAAATCTCGGCGCCGATGGCCACCTGGGCCGCGAAGAACAATATCAAGAAGGTGGTGACGCTGGTGGCCGACTACGGCCCCGGCATCGATGCCGAAGCCGCGTTCAAGGCGGAACTGGTGAAAGGCGGCGGCACGGTGACCGAGGCGATCCGCGTCCCGCTGCGCAATCCGGAATTTGCGCCGTACATCCAGCGCATCAAGGACGCCAAGCCCGACGCCGTGTTCATCTTCGTGCCGGCCGGCGAACAGAGCATCGCGTTCATGAAGGGCTACCGCGAACGCGGCCTGGCCGCCGCCGGGATCAAGGTGATCGCCACCGGCGACCTGACCGACGACCACGTGCTGCCGGCCATGGGCGACGCCACGCTGGGCGTGATCACCACGTTCCACTACTCGGCCGCCCACAAGTCGCCGGAAAACGCCGCTTTCCTGAAAAGTTTTGCCGCTGCCAACCCGGGCGGCGGACGGCCCAATTTCATGGCAGTGGCAGCCTACGACGGCATGGCAGCCATCTACGACGTGGCCCGCAAACTGGACGGCAAGATCGACGGCGACAAGGCGATGGCGGTGCTCAAGACGATCAGGCTGACCAGTCCGCGCGGGCCGATCGCGATCGATCCGGCCACGCGCGACATCGTGCAGACGGTGTACGTGCGCAAGGTGGAAAAAGTCGGCAACGAGGTCTATAACGTCGAGTTCGACCAGTTCCCCGCCATGAAGGACCCGGGCAAATAAGCTACGGGCCTGGGGCGGATCGCGCTGCTGTCAACCGGCAGCGCGTCAGTTGCGTTAAGGGAAGGTCTCGACACCGGATGCCGGCAATGGCAAGCCAGCACGGCGGCAAGACACTCTCGCGCACAATGGAGCTGGACGATCATGCAAGCATACGCAAACAACAACCCGGTAGCCGCCTCCACCACGGCAGCCACGGCAAGCCGCCAGGGCTTCATCAATCCTCACCACGTGCAGGAAGTCCGTTACTGGGCCGAAGAATTCCACATCTCGCCAGCGCGCCTGATCGCTGTGGTGCGCGAAGTCGGCCGCAACCTCTACGAAGTGCGCAAGCGCCTGGCGCTGTAAGCGCCGCGCGCCGCGCCGGCATCAGAAGCGCAGCGCGTAGCCCAGGCTCAGCGTGCGGCCGCGTCCGGCAAAATACCGGCGCGGCTCGACCAGCGCACTTTGCGAGTAATAGGTGATGTAGTTGCGGTCGAACAGGTTGGCCACCGACAGGCGCAGTTCGCCGTTGCCGCGACCGAGCTGGTAGCGGGCGGTGGCGTCGGCCAATGTGTAGCCGCCGAATCGCTTGTCCGCCTCGTCGAAGTTCTGGCTGAACGCATGCTGGGCCTGCACGAAGGTGGACCAGCGGTCGTTCCAGTCGGCGTTCCAGCTGGCGATCACGCGGTTGGGGGCCACGTTCAGTCCATCGAGCTTGCCGTCGAGCGACCCGTCCTGGTTGCTGTCGTAGCGGCCCCTGGTGGCGGCGTACGACAGCTTGAGGCGGTGGGCCCGGTCGAGGCGGTAGGCCGCCCCCAGGTCCAGGCCTTCGGTCCGGGTCTTTTCGCGCGCCATCATGAAGGCGCCATCGACCGCGATCACGCGGGTGCCGAAGTCGGAATCGGCGCGGAAGTACGCAGCGTCGAGATCCCAGCGGCCCTGGTGATAACGTCCGCCCAGCTCCACGCTGCGGGTCAGGATCGGCGCCAGGTCGCGCATGCTGGCGATGCTCAGGCCCGGCGTGTTAATCGCGCGCAGCACGCGGCCGATATCGGGCATGCCATACCCTTCCGAGTAACTGGAAAACAGCGTGAGGCCTGCCGCCGGGTTCCACACCAGGCCGGCGTTATACAGCGTCTCGTCGAAGCTGAGTTTGCCGCCCTGGACCAGCACGCGGCGGTACTGGGCCAGGGTGCGGTAGGTATCGACGGTGAGATCGGCCTGTTCCTTGCGCACGCCCGCGTGCAGCGTCAGCGCGTCCACCAGCTTGTACTCGCCCTGTGCGAACAGCGCATAGCTGCGGTAGGCCGACTGCGGCACATAGGTGCGCCCGGTCAGGTACAGGTCCTGCTTGCCCTTGTCGAACAGGGTGTCGAAGCCGACCGTCAGCTTGAGCCGGCCATCGAGCAGGCCGTCGCGCATCAGACCGACCTTGCTGCCGGTCTTGGCCGCGACCGAGCGCGACTGGTCGTACAGGGTGCCGGGCGGCGCGATCAGCGGGTCCTGGAAAGTGGTGTTCAGGTCGGCGCCGAACAAGCCTTCGAATTCCTGCCTGAACACCATGGCGGTCAGTTCCATGCCGGCCAGGTCGGCGTGGCGGTAGCTCAGGCTCGAGGTCCAGACATCGTTCCAGGGCGGCGTGCCCTGCGGACTGATCCTGACCGAGGTGCTGGGAATGCCGAGCGCACGGTCGCCGGCCACCACCTGGTAGTGGGCCTTGGACTTGATCCGGTAACGGTTGACCGACAGTTGCAGGCGCTGGGCGTCGTCGAGCTGGTAGCCGAGCTTGACCAGCGCGTCATAGGTGCGCGAATCCATCAGGTCGCCCTGGGTGGTATCGGCGCCGATCGAGCGGCCCTTGCCATCGAGGTACAGGCCCTGGTCTTCATAACTGAGGCCGAAAAGGAAGTCGAACTTGTCGCGGCGGCCGCTGACGTTGTAGGCGGCCTTGTAGCTGGCCGTCTCGCTGCTGATGCCGGTCGTGGGCAGCGTGGTCTGCACGTCGAACGACTGGTTCAGCGCGCCATTTGCCGGACGCCGGGTGATGATGTTGATGGTGCCGCCGGTCGCGCCGAGGCCGTTGATCGCGTTGGCGCCCTGGACGATTTCGATGCGCTCGACCAGCGAGAAGTCGATCGTATGCGCCTCGCGCCCGGTCGGACGCAGCGGGTTCGACTGCGGCACGCCATCGACCAGGATCAGCGGCGTGCGGCCACGCAGCGTTTCACCGGAACCGCTCATCTTGCCGCGGCTCGGGGTGTACGATGGCAGCAGGTTCGACAGCACGTCCGACGAATTGCCGGAAATGGCCAGCTGCCTGGCGATGTCTTCCTGCTTGATGATGACCACCGTCTGCGGCGCCTGGTTGGCAGCGATGTTGGAGCGCGAGGCGGACACCACAACGGTAGCGTCCGTATCGTCGCACGGAGGCGGCAGCGGCGTCTGGGACCTGGCATGGCCCACCGGCGCGGCCCAGCCGAGCAGCGTGGCGCAGGCCAGCATCACGAGCGCGCGTGAGCTAGGTGCGGAGAATGTCGATGTCACGGCAAAAACCTCGTTTTTTAATTGAGAATGATTGCTATTATCATCGAAGCTTTAACTTTACGTCAAGAAAGCCATAGCATGCGGAGAAAGACAGGGTGGCGCCGAGGTTAAAAGCGCGCTGATACGCTGGGTTGTGTCGGTGGGCATACTGCAGACGGCGCTCATCGCGGGTCTGCTGCTCAAACTTTCCCATTAGGCGCTTACTGCGCCGGCGCCGGCACGCCCGCCTTGCCGCCGCCCGGCACCAGCCATCCTCCGTCAGCGAGCCAGTCGGCCAGCCGGTCCGGCCAGTGCACATCGGACAGGCGCTCCGACCGCTGCCCCATGTTGAACGCGTGGTCGGTATCCGCATACAGGTGCAGCTCGGCCGAGACGCCGGCAGCAAGCAGTTGCTGGTACAGCGCGAGTGCGGGCGGCGCGCAGCACTTGTCGTTCGATCCGGCCACGATGAAAGCCGGGGGCGCTGCGCCGGCAGCGGTGGCCGGCACGCCCAGCGGTCCCGGATAGACCAGCACCTGGAAGTCCGGGCGGGCGCTGTAGCCGTCGATCGCATCGGCTTTTCCGGCCGGCGCCGGCGCGGCATGATCGGCCACCAGCGTGACCAGTTCCCCGCCTGCCGAAAAGCCCATCACGCCGAGCCGCTGCGGATCGACCTTGAACTGCGCCGCATGCGCCCGCACCCAGCGCACGGCGCGCCGCAGGTCGGCCGCCGCGTCGCCTTCGATCGTGTAGGTGGACCCTTCTTCGCGCGCCAGCCGGTACTTGAGCACGAACGCGGTCACGCCCATGCGGTTCAGGGCGCGTGCGGCGACCAGCCCCTCGTTCTGCCACACCAGCATGCGGTGGCCGCCGCCGGGCGCGATGATCACGGCAGCGCCGTTGGCATGGCGCGCATCGGCCTGCAGCACCGTCAGCGACGGGTCGTGGATGTTGGCCACGTAGGTGTCGCGCACCGTTTCCGGCGCGCGGTGGCGCGCGCTCGGCGCCGGGCCGGCAGCGGCGCTGACCGGCGCGCCATCGGGCCACAACGGCCACGATGGCGGCGGCGACGGTTGCGCCGCTGCGGTAGCGACAAATCCCACCGCCACCATGGCGATCGACATAGCCATTGCTCGTGCCATCGCAGGCGTTGCGCGGCGTAACACGTTCAGCATCGCGCCTCCTCAGAAGTTGTAGCGCAAGCCGGCGCGGTACACGCGGCCCAGCACATCGTACAGCACCGGGTTGATGCCGAAGCTGAGGTTGGCCTGGGGCGCAGCCGCCGGGCTGACGTTGCCGATGTTGTCGACCTTGAAGAAGCCGGTCAGCTTGTCGGAAAACTTGTAGCTGCCGCCCAGGTCGACGTAGAACGCGCCCTTCATCTTGTTGTCGGCGATGGTCGGATGGATCAGGGTCGAGACCGGGCAGTTGGTCTGGCACTCGATGTACTCGTTGCTGTACACACCCTTGCTGATCCAGCGCTGGGCCAGGGTCAGGCTGAACTGGTCGGTGTCCCACGACTGCGACGCCAGGCCTTTCCAGCGCGGCGTCGAGCCGAGGTTGGCGCCCGCGCCTTCGGACGGGATGGTGCCCACCACGCCAGGATCGGTCAGGAAGCTGATGTTGCGGGTGACCAGCGCGCGCAAGGTCAGGCGGCCCGGCGCGCCCCAGTCTTTCAGGTTCATCCGGTACGAGCCTTCCAGGTCATAGCCCTTGCTGCGCAGCGCAGCGAGGTTGAATGCCTGGACCGTCACGAAGTTATTGGTGGAGACGGGATTGTTGAGCGACACCGCGCCGCAGATCTCCTGGTTACCGGCAGCGCACAGGTCCACCTCCTGCTGCGCCGTCAGCGCCGAAATCACGCCCTTGACCTTGATGTCGAAGTAGTCGATCGAGGCCGAGAAACCGGGCGCCCACGATGGCTGGGTCAGCACCACGCCAAAGATGGTGTTGCGCGCGATCTCGGGACGCAGGCGGGTGTTGCCGACCGTGCGCTGCTGGATCGCGACCGTGTTGCCCTGGGACTGGACCACGTTGTTGACCACCACCTGGGCCGCATACAGTTCGCTCAGGTTGGGCGCGCGCACGTCCTTGGACGTGACCGCGCGCAGGCGCCAGCCGTCCAGGCCGGTCTTCCAGTTGGCGCCGAGCTTCCAGCTTTCCACGTTGCCCGAGGTGCTGTACCTGGTATGACGGTCGGCCAGGTTGACGTTGGCCTCGCCCCAGGTGGCCGACTTGAGCACCGGCACGTTCAGTTCGACATACGCTTCCTTGACGTTGTACGTGCCCTGGGCGTTGTGATAGTTGCCCGCGTACCAGTTATTGCCCACCGCCGTGTTCAGCAGCGGGTCGGCCGGATAGTCGGCAGTGTTGGGGCTGTCGGCAAAGATGCCGTTGCCGTAAGGGTCGCCGGTCACCTTGTAATGTTCGCGGCGGTATTCGGCACCGGTGGCCATCGCGATCGGTCCGGCCCACGACGAGAAGATCTCGCCGTTGAAGTTGATGCTGGCCACATCCTGGGTCTGGCGCGTGTGCTGCTGCGGACCGTTTTCGGGCGCGATGTAACGCCAGGCCGCCTGGTCCACCGGCACGTCGCCGATGATGTTGAACGGCCGGCAGCCGGACGCCGCCGCCACCGCGTTACGGCAGACGATGCTGCCGTCCGGCGCGCGCACGGCGTCGATGGCGGCGTTGTAGCGCGCATTGAGCGTCATGTCGTGGACGATGATGTCGGTGCGGTTGACGCCATGCTCGGCATAGGTGTCGTACGACCATTCCTTGCCCGCCAGCTGGAACTTGCCGTTGGCGCCGACGACGACGCGTTTCATTTCCCGCGTCGGGTGCACATTGATGTTTTCCGGGAACACCGCGTTGGCCGTACCGTACTGGAAGCTGGTGATGTTGTTGGCCGCGCAAGCGGCAACGATCGACGCCGGCAGGTAGGGGTTGTCGCAGGAAATATTCAGGTTGGCATTCTTGGCCGCGCCCGGGTTGGGCGAGAACTGCGATTTGACCTTGCCGTAATTGGCGGTGAAATAGATTTCGTGCTCGGGCGTGAGATCGAAGCCCACCCGGGTGTAGGCCACCTGCCGCGTCAAATCCATGGCCAGGTTGGTGCCGGCGCCGACACTACCGCTCAGGTCGCCGCCTATGCAGAACGGATTGACGCAGTTGGTCACCGCGCCGGTGCCGGTCGGCACGCCGTTGGAGCCGTAATTGAATTTGTACGGCTGGCCGTTGACGCCGAATGCCGTGCCCTGCAGCGGTCCGTTGGTGATCAGGCCGTATTTCGCATACTGGTATTGCTGCGCATGCTCGATGGCCGTGTACTGGGGCTTGCCATCGTTGGTCTGGGACAGCGGGCGGATCTGGAATGCCGGGTTTTTGTACCAGGTGCGGCCGTTCGGTCCCACCTCGCCGAAGCCCGGCGACTCGATGCCCTTCTCGCGCCCGTACTCGGCGCTGGCCGTCACGTGCAGGCGGTCGTCCAGGAAGGCCTTGCCCCAGGCTGCCTGCAGCGTGCCGTTCTTGTCGTCGTGGTACTTGGTCATGCCGCCTTCGACATTGGCCTTGAACCCCTCGAATTTTTTATCGGTGATGAAGTTGACCACGCCGCCGATGGCGTCCGAACCGTATGACGCCGACGCGCCGCCGGTCACCACGTCCACCCGTTTGACCAGCAGCTGCGGGAACTGGCTGACGTCGGTGACGCCGGTGACATTGGCGCCCACCACGCGCTGGCCGTCGAGCAGGGTCAACGTGCGGATCGGGCCGAGACCGCGCAGGCTCAGCGAACTCAGCCCCTGGACCCCGCTGCTGGTGCTGTTGGTGCTGGTGGTGCGGCCGGTACTGCCCTGCAGCGCCGGCAGTTCGGCGATCGCGTTGAACAGGTTGGGCTTGGCGGTCTTGGCCAGGTCTTCGGCGCCCAGCGACGTGGTGGGCGTCGGTTGCGTAAAGCCGCGCGCTGCAATGCGCGAACCGGAGACGGTAACCACGTTTTGCGTCGGCAGCGCAGCCGCCGGTCCGGCGGCGTCCGCTGCAGCGGCGCCTGCTGCGCCATCGCTGGCAACCGCTGTCGAGGCTGCGTCCGCAGCCTGCGCCTGAACTTGGGCTTGGTCAGCCGGGCTCGGCGCCGCCACCGGAGCCGCTGCGGCAGGCGCCGCCGGCAACTCGGCAGCAGCCTGTTGCGCCTGCGCCGGCAGCGCCGACAGGCCCAGGTAGCCGCAAGCGCTGGCAACGGCCAGGCGCATGATGGTATTGCGGGTAGGATGGTGCATGGTGTCTCCGATCTTGTTTGTTTTTGTGATGGCTGCGCGGTACATCTGACGGTCCGCTGCGGTGGTTCGGGTACGGCCGCCGGTCCGTCAGAACCGGCTTGAAACAGGGAGGTGGCGACTGGAATCAGCGGCTGGCAACGATACGTGCGATCTGCTCGTCGAGCGCCAGCGTGATCGGCACCGTCACACCGGCCTCGTCCGCCTGCAGCGGTTCCAGGTCGCGCAACTGGCTGTCGAGCAGCGACGGCGGCATGTAGTGGCCGGGCCGGGCGTGCATGCGGTCGGCGATCAGTTCGCGCGGACCGTCGAGGTGGGCAAAACGCAGCGCCGGATCGCCGGCGCGCAACAGGTCGCGGTAGCGGCGCTTGAGCGACGAGCACGATACCACCAGCCCCACGCCGCGCTCGACCGCCTGGCGCAGCTGCGCTTGCAGGGCCAGCAGCCAGCCGGCGCGGTCGTCGTCGTCGAGCGGCAGGCCGGCCGACATCTTGTCGACATTGGCCTGCGGATGAAACGCATCGCCCTCGACGAAGCCCACGCCATTGCGCGCGGCCAGCGCCGCACCGACCGTGCTCTTGCCGCAACCGCTCACGCCCATCACCACCCAGCGCACCGGCGTCATGGCGCGCCCCAGGCAGCGCGAAAGATCGCACCCGAAGTTAGCGCTAACATTTTAAATTTTACACATTGTGCTGACATAAACTGAATCCGGCTTCATATTGCGAAAGGAAAACCTGCGGCGCCGGGGCGCGGCGAAGTTAGCGTTATCATTACCGACTGAACTTTATCGCAATGCCGGATTTTGTAAAGCGCAATCTGTTTTGCAGCGCAACATGGCTGGCGCGTCAGGTGGTGCCGGCAGCAGCGGCCCGCCCGTGGCGGGAGAAGCAACCACGGCGCCATCGGGCCGCAAGGCCAGATGGCTACCGTGGCATGACAACAACATTACAACATGAATTTATAGCGCGACGCTTCTTCGGCCAGCGCGTGGTCGTCCTTGCCGCGCAAACGCCCCATGTTACGGCGCTGCGTGGGTTCGGACACCACCCGTGCAATGACGGGTTCCAGCACGCCGCGCCCGCTCAGATAGGCGGCCGCGCTTTCCGGGCCCTGCTGATCGGCAAGTTCGATGCCGGTCTGGACGATTTCCGACGAGACCAGGTCGGGACGGTAGGTATGGCTGCTCGACATCGTGATTCTCCTTGAAGAAGACCCCGATTGTCGCACCATGATTGGCGTACACAAGCGTGGCATCTAACGTTTCGGCAATAATGCAACGACTTTATTTTGGTCCTTGAACTTGCCGGTTTTTGGACGTGTTCGCTTGCAACGTGACAGCCTGCCGGTCCGGTGCTGGGCAACCCGACAACAAGTTTTTACCAGGCGCAATCGACCAGCTTACGACAGGCGCGGTGCACGCGCCTGTCCGTGTTCGGCCATCAACCCTTGGCCGGCTTGGCTGCCTTGTCCGACTTGCCGCCTTTGCTGCCCGTGCAAGACGTGTTGTGCTTGCCGGTGGCAGTCAGGTTTTCGCCGCCGCTGGCGTCCACGCCGCCCTGCGGACGGTGGCAATCGGCCTTGGCGCCCTTGGGCGGCTTGTTGTCGAAGCCGGGCTTGGCCTTCTGCTGCATGCCGGCGTTACCGGCCTGGTCGGTTGCCGAGGTCGTGTTGGCGTCGGCCTCGGCCTTGTTCTGCCCCTCGGGCTGGAACGCCGTGGCGCCGGTGCTGCCGGTCGGGTGCACGGGAGTGGTGGTCTGGGCCTGGGACAGCGGCGCCAGGCACAGGACAGCGGCGCCGAGTGCAGCCGCAAAAATATGTTTGGACATGATGACTCCTTGACGGCGAAAACCCTATTGTTCCACCGGGCACAGCGCTTACCTGTAGGAGTGCATCCACTGTGAAGGTCGGATTCTCGCTGGAAACGATGCAAACCGGCCGGCCATCATCCGACCCGGCGGCGCGCCATCGTCCTACTCGCGCCGGCCCGTCCGCTGCCACAATCGACGTTCACCTACCACGGGAGCAGTCGATGAAAGCGTCTCTGAAACCATTGGCCTCGCAGGTGGTGGTCATTACCGGCGCCACCAGCGGCATCGGCCTGACCACCGCCCGCATGGCTGCCGCCGAAGGCGCGGCGCTGGTGCTGGCTGCACGCGACGGCGCAGCCTTGCGGCAGCTTGCAGCCGAGCTCGAAGCGGGCGGCGCGGACGTACTGACCGTGGCCACCGACGTCGGCGTGCGCACCGAGGTCGAGCAGCTGGGCCAGGCCGCAATCGCCCGTTTCGGCCGCATCGACACCTGGGTCAACAATGCCGGCATCTCGATGTTCGGCCGTCACGAAGAGGTCAGCGAGGAGGACGGGCAGCGCCTGTTCCAGACCAATTTCTGGGGCGTGGTGCATGGCTCGCTGGAGGCGCTCAGGCAGATGCGCGATCGCGGCGGCGCGCTGATCAACCTGGGCAGCGAACTGTCGGACTGCGCCGTGCCCTTGCAGGGCATGTACGCCGCGTCCAAGCACGCCGTCAAGGGGTTCACCGATTCGCTGCGCATGGAAATCGAACGGGACCGGATACCGATCTCGGTCACGCTGATCAAGCCTGCGGCAATCGACACGATGTTCACGGCGCACGCGCGCAACTACCTGCCGCACGAGCCGCAAGTGCCCCCGCCCGTGTACGCACCAGAACTGGTGGCGCGGGCGATCCTGCATGCGGCCAGCCACCGCCGGCGCGACATCTATGTCGGCGGCGCGTCGCGGCTGATGTCGCTCGGCAATTTCCACCTGCCGCGCCTGTTCGACCGGCTGGCCGAGGCGACCATGTTCCGCCTGCAGCAGTCCGACCGCCCGGCCTTGCCCGACCGCCGCGACGCGCTGCACGCATCCGGCGGCAACGCCTTGCAGCAGCGCAGCGGCCTGCAGCAGCAACCGGTCTGCGAACGCTCGCCCTACACCAGCCTGTCGCTGCGGGCCGGACCGCTGATGACCGCGCTGCTGTGGGGCGGCGCCGCATATGCCGCGTATGCGGCCTGCACTGCGGTGGCCGGCACGCGTGCACGGAGCGCATCATGACCCGGCCCGCTGCGGTCAGACTGTCGATCTACCGCTACGACCCCGACACCGACAGCCGCCCCGCCATGCGCGACTACGTGGTGGAAGGCTACCGCGGCACCATGGTGCTCGACCTGATCAACCATATCAAGGACCACATCGACGACAGCCTGTCGTTCCGCCGCTCGTGCCGCGAAGGCGTGTGCGGCTCGGATTCGATGAACATCAACGGCAAGAACCGGCTGGCCTGCATCACCACCATCGGCGAGCTGGCGCAGCCGATCGTGCTGCGCCCTCTTCCCGGTGTGCCGGTGGTGCGCGACCTGATCGTAGACCTCAGCGAATTCTGGCTGCAGTACCACTCGATCAAGCCCTACCTGATCAACAACGATCCGCCGCCCGAACGCGAGCGGCTGCAGAGCCAGGAGCAGCGCGAACAGTTGAACGGCCTGTACGAATGCATCCTGTGCGCCTGCTGTACCACCGCCTGCCCCACGTTCTGGTGGAACCCGGACCGCTTCGTCGGTCCGGCCGGACTGCTGCAGGCCTACCGCTTCATCACCGACTCGCGCGACGAAGCGACCCAGCAGCGGCTCGACGACCTCGACGACGCCTACCGGCTGTTCCGCTGCCGCACCATCATGAACTGCACCGACGTCTGCCCCAAGGGACTCAATCCGGCCCACGCCATCAGCGAAATCCGCAACCTGCTGGTCAAACGCAGCATCTAGCCACGCGCAGGCGGTCAGCTCAGCTCGCCTGGCCGAGGATGCGCACCAGCGCCGCCAGATCGACCGGCTTGACCAGGTAGTGGTCGAACGGCGTATCGGCGTCGCCGGGGTTGGCGTAGCCGGTCACCGCGATCAGGCGCGTGGCTGCCGTGTGCGGCTGGGCGCGCAGGCGGCGCGCCAGTTCGCGGCCATCCATTTCGGGCATGCCGACGTCGAGCAGGAACACGTCCGGCGTCTGCGCCGGCGGCAGGGCCAGCGCTTCGCCGGGCCGGTTGATCTCGACCACGTCATGGCCGATCGCGCGCAGGCAGGTAGCCAGCGTCCAGGCGGCATCGACATTGTCGTCCACCACGACGATGCGCAGCGGCCGCTCGGCGTCCAGGCGGTGGCTGACAAGGGCCGGCGCCTCGGTGGGCGACACCCGGTGGCGCGGCAGCCACACGGTGAAGGTGGCGCCCCGGCCCGCGCCGGCACTGCTGGCGGCCACCCGGCCGGCGTGCAGTTCGACCATGCTGCGCACCAGCGCCAGCCCCAGTCCCAGGCCGCCCTGGGCGCGGTCCGGGGTGCGCGTACCCTGCACGAACAGCTCGAAGATGCGCGGCAGCAGTTCCGGCTCCAGTCCGACGCCGTTGTCGGTGACATCGATCGCGACCTGCTCCGCCTCCACCCGCAAGGCCAGGTCGATGCTGCCGCTGAGCGGCGTGTAGCGGGCGGCGTTGTTGAGCAGGTTGGCCAGCACCTGGACCAGCCGTTTTTCGTCGCCGTGCACCAGCGTGTTCTCAGGGGTGATGTCGGTATGCACGCGGTGGCCGCGCTGCTCGATCAGCGGCGCCACCTGTTCCAGCGCGGCTGCGACCACGTGCTTGGCGTCCACCACCGTGCGGTCGAGCTCGACCATGCCGCGCGTCACGCGCGACACGTCGAGCAGGTCGTCGAGCATCCCGGACATATGGCGTGCCTGGCGCGACAGCACCTCGCTCATGCGAGCAACGCGCGCCGGGTCGGACGGCGCCATGGCCAGCAGGTCGGCGGCGGCGCTGATCGGCGCGAGCGGGTTGCGCAGCTCGTGCGCCAGCATGGCCAGGAATTCGTCCTTCTGCCGGTTGCTGCGGGCCAGTTCGGTTTCCACCTGCTTCTGGCGGCTGATGTCGAGCGTGATGCCGTCGAAGCGCGTGGGCTTGCCGAGCGCGTCGAAATAGGTCCGGCCCTTGGCGCGCAACCAGCGCTCGCGCCCGTCGGGCGCCACCACGCGGTATTCGACATCGTAGCCGCGCTTGTCGCGCACGCTCGCCTCCACCGCCGCCCGCGTGTGGGCGCGGTCGTCCGGATGGATGCGGTCGTAGAACAGGTCGAAATCGATCTCGGCGTCGGGCGCGACAAAAAAGTGCTCCTTGCAGGTATCGTTCCAGTAGATCTTGTCCATCGGCATAGGGCAATAAAAAGTGCCCAGCTCGGCAGCTTGCGCCGCCAGGTCGAGCCGCTCGCCCGCTTCCACCGCGCGCGCCTCGGCTGCCGTGCGGCGCCGTTCGCCTTCCTTGACCACCTCGATCACGCGCCGCAAATCCTCGAACGACCGTTTTACCTGCTCGGCCGGATCGCCGGCCTGCAATCCGTGGTCGCCATGGACCAGCGACGTCATGTCGTACACGCGGTGGATGATGGCGTTGACCTGGCCGTCCGGGCCCAGCACCGGCAGGTTGGTCGGCAACCAGTATTTGACGATGAAGTCGCCGCCCTGGCGGTCGGGCACATCGTAGCGCTGCAGATCCATGGTGTGGATGCGGCGCGTGCGCACCACTTCCTGCAGCGAATGACGCAGGCGGTCTGGGCCGTCCGCATCGGCCGAGGCGGCCGGAAATGCCTCGAACATCGGTCGTCCGATGATTTCCGCGCGCGTGGTGGCGGTGGCGGCCAGGTATTCGTTCGAGGCGTGCACGATGACGAACTCGGGCGAAACATCGAGCACGAGCAAGGCAAACGGCAAGGCCTGGACGACGAGGGAGGTTTCAACAGTCATCGGATACGGGAAGATCGGGTTTTTTTGTGATTTTAGCATCCGTACGGCAACGCACGAATGGACCTGGATTCATGGTGGACACGGTAGGTTGCGGACGCTGCGCAGCTTGTACACTCTGTGTACCATCCGACAACTTCGAGCGTCCCCCATGTTCCGATACAGTTCCAGCGCCCTGACGCCGGGCCGCGTGGCCGGCGCCACCGTGATCGCCACCCTGCTTGCCGTCCTGTGCGCGGTCACGCTGGCGCGCGCGCCCGACCTGATTGCCGCCATGCCGCCGCTCGTGTACCACGCGCTGGTCGGCGGCGCGTGGGCGGCCGCCGCCACCGCGCTGGGCACGCTGCCGGTCTTGCTGTCGCAAGGTTTTTCGCCGCGCGCGCACGCGGCGGCGCTGGGCCTGGGCGGCGGCATCATGCTGGCTGCCACCTCGTTTTCGCTGGTGTTGCCGGCGCTTGCCGCCAGCAAGGGCGCAGGCAGCACGGCGCTGGCGGCCAGCATGACCGTGGGGGGCGGCATCCTGGCCGGCATGCTGCTAGTGATGGCGCTCGAACGCCTGGTCCGCTCGGACGGGGTACTCGACCACGGCGGCACCGTGGCGCGCGCCTGGCTGTTCGTGGCGGCGGTCGCCATCCACAATATTCCGGAAGGCATGGCGATCGGCGTCGGCTACGCCGGTGTCGACCTGAGCAAGGCCAACGCGCTGGCGACCGGCATCGCCATCCAGGATATTCCCGAAGGCATGGTGGTAGCGATGGCGCTGCGCGTGGCCGGTTACGGGCGCCTGTTTTCTGTGGCGCTGGGCACGCTGTCGGGCGTCATCGAACCGGTCAGCGCTGTCGTGGGCGCGCTGCTGATCGAAGCCTCGGGCACGCTGCTGCCGTGGGGCCTGGCCGGTGCGGCCGGCGCAATGCTGTACGTGATCTGCCACGACGTGGTGCCCGAGTCCCAGCGCCACGGCAACGACCGCACCGCATCGTTCGCGCTGGTGGTCGGTTTCATTGTCATGATGGTACTGGACACGGCCATGGGCTGACGCCTTCCATGCTGGAAGTAATTCCTTGATGCAATAACGCAACGCGACCCGGCGTTTTTCATTGTGCTTATGGCAGCTTTGCCGCCGATTCGACAAGCGGACGATACACTGCACAGAGCGGGGCGGCCCCGTTTCTATAAGAGACATTGCAATGAAAAATTCGATCGAAGAGCTGGCGTCCATGGATCACGAAACCCAACTGGCTACCGCGATGTCGGTGCTGGACGCCATCCACCGCGTGCAGGCCGTCATCGAGTTCCAGCTCGACGGCACCATCATCCACGCCAACGCCAATTTCCTGGACGCCGTCGGCTACACGCTGGACGAAATCGTCGGCCAGCACCACAGCATGTTCTGCGAGCCCGAGTACGCGGCGTCCGCCGAATACCGGCAATTCTGGCAGCACCTCGGTGACGGCGAGTTCCACTCCGGCGAATTCAGGCGCCGCGCCAAGGGCGGCAGGGAGGTGTGGATCGCCGCGTCATACAACCCGGCGCTGGGCCCGGACGGCAAACCGGTCAAGGTGATCAAGTTTGCCACCGACATCACCGCGCGCAAAATGGCGGCGGCGGAGGCCCAGGGCCAGCACGCCGCCGTCAACCGGGCCCAGGCCGTCATCGAATTCGACCTGACCGGCCGCATCCTCACCGCCAACGACAATTTCCTGAACGCGCTCGGCTACAAGCTTGACGAAGTCGTCGGCCAGCCGCACGCGATGTTTTGCGAGCCAGCGTTCAGCCGCTCGCCCGACTACGTCGCCTTCTGGCGGCACCTGGCCTCGGGCGAGCTGCACTCGGGTGAATTCAAGCGCCTCTCCAAGACCGGCCGCCCGGTCTGGATACAGGCCAGCTACAACCCGATCTTCGACGCCAGCGGCAAGCCGTTCAAGGTCGTCAAGTTTGCCACCGACATCACCGAAGCGAAGATGCGCAACGCCGACTTCGAAGGCAAGAACCTGGCGATGAACCGGGTCCAGGCCGTGATCGAATTCGACCTGCAAGGCAAGGTCCTGACCGCCAACGACAACTTCCTCAACATCATGGGCTACCGGATCGACGAGGTGCAGGGCCAGCATCACCGCATGTTCTGCGCCGCCGCCTTTGTCCATTCGCCCGAATACCTGGCCTTCTGGGAACGGCTGGGGCGCGGCGAATTCAACGCAGGCGAATACCGGCGCGTGACCAAGGACGGCAAGGACGTCTGGATACTGGCGTCGTACAACCCGATTTTCGATGCCGAGGGCAAGCCCCTGAAAGTGGTGAAATTTGCCACCGACATCACGGAGCAGAAAAACCTGAGCACGGAATCGCGCGGCAAGCTCGATGCGCTGGGCCGCTCCCAGGCCGTGATCGAATTCGACCTGCGCGGCCACGTGCTGTCGGTCAATCACAACTTCCTGCGCACCATGGGCTATGTCGAGGAGGAAGTCGTGGGCGCACACCACAGCATGTTCTGCGAAGAAGAGCTGGTCAAGAGCGCGGAATACCGCAACTTCTGGGCCGCGCTGGGCCAGGGCCAATTCCAGTCGGGCCTGTTCAAGCGGCGCGGCAAGCACAATGCCGACATCTGGATCCTGGCCACCTACAACCCCATCCTCGACATCAACGGCAAGGCCTACAAGGTGGTCAAGTTCGCCATGGACATGACCGAGCAGGTGCGGCGCGAAATGCTGGTCAGCGAAAAGGTGCAGGGCATTTCCAGGGTGCTGGCCAAGCTCACGCAATCGATCGGCGAAATTGCCGACGGCTCGCAGCAGACCGCCGGCATGGCCGGCCAGACCCAGGTCGAAGCGGCCGATGGCAGCAAGCTGCTGGGCCGATCGAAGGACGCCATCATGGCGATCCAGAAGTCGTCGGTGGACGTGCGCGAAATCATCGACACCATCAGCGACATCGCCAGCCAGACCCACCTGCTGGCGTTCAATGCCGCGATCGAGGCGGCGCGCGCCGGCGAGCACGGTTATGGTTTTTCGGTGGTGGCCAACGAGGTGCGCAAGCTGGCGGAAAAATCGGCGCTGGCCACCCGCGAAATCGCCAAGCTGATCAACGAAACGGTCAGCCGCGTCGACGAAGGCACGCGCCTGTCCGGCGACGTGGAGGCGGCGTTCGAGCGCATCGTGCGCTCGATGGCGCAGACCAGCGTGGCGATCGGCCAGATCCACGCCTCCACGTCGGCCCAGGCCAGCGCCACGCAGGACGCGTCGGCGCTGCTGACCGAGCTTGAAACCATCACGCCGAAACACTGAGATGGCAGTCGCGCAGAATCACGCTGCCGCTGTGGTCCAGCTGGCGGTGGCCACCGTGGGCGCGGTCACCATCGGCATCCCGGTCGCAGCGGTATTGCAGGCGCTGCCCCTGGCAGGCGCCCTGCACCCGCTGCCGCGCCGCCAGGGCGCGCTGTGCGGCGTGGCCGACCATGGCGGTGCGCTGGTGCCGGTGGTGGACCTGGCGCGCTGGGTCGAGGTGGGCGCCGCTGCGGACGCCGGCGCCGACCGGCACAAGCACGCGCGCATCCTGGTGCTGGGCGACGGCCGGCGTACCATCGGCCTGCGGGTGGACGCCGTGCTGGGTCTGACCGACGTGCCCGCGCCAACGCAGGTGCTGCACGACCAGCACCCGGACGAGGTCTTCGACACCGTGGTCAGATCGGCCGACCTGGCGCGCGTGATCAGCGTGCTCGATGTCGGACGGCTGATCGCGCTGGCGGCGGCATGGCACGCTGGCGCCGACGGGGCCTCGGGTGCTCCGGATACCGGCAGCGCTGGCGGTGCTGACGGTGGCGAGTACCGCAGCAGTGGCGCGGGCCAGGCCGGCGAAGCCGGCATGCCCGACGGGGCAGCTGCTGCAGCGGCTGCCGGCGTGCACGGTGCGGCGGCGCGCCCGCCCGGCGTCCTGTACGCGCTGCTGGCCGTGGGCGACGCCCGCATCGCCGTGCCCGCCGACGAGGTGGCGCAGGTCAAGCGCATGCCGCCGCTGCAGCCGCTGGGTCCTGCCGGGGGCAGCAATTACTGCAGCTGGCGCAACCGCAAGGTGGCGGTGCTCGATACCACGCGCCTGCTCAACCTGCCCGCCGCAGCAAACGCGCCGCTGCTGGCCATCGTCGAGCGTGGCGACCTGGCGCTGGGCCTGGCCGTGCGCGCGGCGCTCGAATTGCGCACGCTGGCCGCACCGGCCACTGGCGTGGCCACCACCGTCATCGACGACGATGGCAGCGCAATCGAGGTGATCGACACGGCCACCCTGCTGGCGCGCGTGCCGGAAGCCTCGATCAGCCGCACGACCGAAGCGGCGCCCAGGCTGTCGGCGGCGACCGCCACGGCAGCGGCCCAGCGCGTCAACAGCAGCGCCTACATCGTGTTCCAGACCGACCAGCAGCACGCCACGGCCATCGATCCGATCGAGGAAATCCTGGCGCTGGCGCCGGCGCACGTGGATGGCCAGGAGCAGCTGCTGCCAACCATCGCCTGGCGCGGCCGGCCGCTGCCGCTGGTGGACCTGCGCCCGGCAGGAACGCCCACCCCCGCCGGCTGCGATGCGCGCATCATCGTCGCGCGCAGCAGCGAGCGCTGCACCGGCTACGTGGTGAAACACGTGCTGCTGCTGATCCCGCCCAATACCGGCAAGCTGTACCGCATGGCGCTGGCCGGCGCCGGGCTGGTGGAATTCATCACCACGGGTGCGGTCAACGAGCAAGCCAGCTACCGCACCATCGACCTGGCGCGCACCGACCTGTCACCGGCTGCTGCCTGACCCCGCCGCCCGCCGGTGTCGGTTCGGTCCTGGCACCGCCGGCGGCCACGATGGTGCGACAGCGACCGAACTTTCCAATGCGCGCCGTATCCAGCCGGATACCAATCATCCGCGAACGCATTGGAGGCAGCAATGAAAGCTGAAGATTTCACCCGACCGGAAAACCGCAAGCGACCAGAACGTCAGCGCGCCCTGCCGCCCGACGTCATCACCGGCGCCTACCCCGGCATCTTCTATGTCGCCGACCGCCACGGCATGCTTACGCAGTGGAACCAGCGCTTGCAGGCGATCACGAACCTGAGCGACAGGCAACTGGGCGCCCTGCGCCTGGCCGACCTGTTCATCGAGGACGACCGCGAGCGCGTCGAGGCCCTGTTGCGCGACGCAGGCGAGCAACAGGACGCGCAGTCGATCGAGGCATCGATGCAGGGCAGCGACGGCGCGCTCGTCACTTTTTTACTGTCGGTTGCCAACGCCCCGGGGACCGGCCAGGTATGCGGCTTCGGCATCGACATCACCGCCCGCCGCGCGCGCGAAAGCCTGCTGCGGCTACGCGAGCGCGCGCTGCACGCAGCCAGCAACGGCATCGTGATCACGCGCTGCATGGGCCGCGAGAATCCGATCGATTACGTCAACCCGGCGTTCGAACGCATCACCGGCTACACGGCTGCCGAGGCACTGGGACGCGACTCGCGCTTCATGGCCGCGCCCGGCCTCGACGACGACCTGCGCACGCAGCTGCGCGAAGCCATCCGCGAACGGCGCGAAGCGACCGTGGTGTTTCGCAACCTGCGCAAGGACGGCGGGCTGTTCTGGAACGAGCTGTCGGTCACGCCGGTGCAGGACGAGCGCGGCATGGTGACCCATTACATCGGCATCATCAACGACGTCACGGTGATCAAGGAACGCACGTCGTGCCTCGAACACCGTCTCAACCACGATGCCTTGACCGGGCTGGTCAACCGGAACCTGCTGTGGGACCGGATGGAACAGGCGCTGCAGGCGGCCCGGCGTAACAAGACGCTGGTAGCAGTGGTGCTGGTCGATCTCAACAAGTTCAAGCAGATCAACGACACGTACGGCCACGAGGCCGGCGACCTGGTGCTGACGGTCGTCTCGCGCCGCATGCAAAACGCGGTCCGCGACACCGACACCGTGGCCCGCCTCGCTGGCGACGAATTCGTGCTGGTGCTGGCCGACCAGCCCTCCCTGCGCTACACCATGCGCATGATCGAGCGCCTGCGCGCGAACCTGGCGCAGCCGGTAGCGTTCGACCAGCACGAAATCGCCATCGGGGCCAGCCTCGGCGTCAGCATCTATCCGCACGATGCCGATGCGCCGCTGGAACTGGTCAAGGCTGCAGACCTTGCCATGTACGACGCCAAGGCCAGCGGCGACACCGAAGCCCACTTCTATCCTGCCGATCACCGCGCCAGCGCCGACGCGCGGCGCCGCTTCGAGAGCAACCTGGTGGCCGCCCTGGACAATGACGAATTCTTCCTCATGTTCCAGCCGCGCATGGGGGCGCGCGACGGCGCACTGCGCGGCGCGCAGGCGCTGCTGCGCTGGCGACATCCCGAGCAAGGCGTACTCACGCCGGCGCTGTTCCTCAAGCAGGCCGAAAGCAACGGCATGGCGAAGCGCTCGGTCACCGGCTGCTGGCGCTGGCCATCGATTGCATGACCCGGCTGCGCGATGCCGGCGTGACCGGTTTTCCCCTGTCGCTGCAGGTCGGCTTCAGATCGCTGAGCGAGGACCGCTTCATCCCCGCGCTGTGCGACCGTCTCGCGCAGCAGGGCCTGCCCGCGTCGATGCTGCAGATCGAGATCGATGAGCGCACCTTGCAACGCGATCCCCAGCTGATGCGCAAGATCACGCAGCAATTGCGCGCCTGCGATATCGGGCTGGCGCTCGGCGATGTCGGCGACGGCGCCACCCTGCTCAGCAGCTTGCCCGAGCTGGGCGCATCGCACCTGAAAGTGTGCGCGGGCGCGGTCGGCGCCATCTCGCCCGAAGGCGACGAGGGCGCGCTGGCCCGGCTGTTGATCGACCTCGGCCACACGCTCGGCATGACCGTGGTGGCCGACGGGGTCGAAACGGCAGCGCAAGCGGAATTTTTACGGCAACACGGCTGCGACCTGCTGCAAGGCAGCCATATCGGCCATCCGGTGTCGGCCAGCAAACTGCTCACCTTGCTGGCGCCGGCGGGCCAGCGCGGCAGCGGCGCGCCCTAGGCAAGGCGCGCAGCAGCCAGGCTGGGTTCACTGTTCGCGGAACGCATCGAGCATCGGCGTCGGCCTGCCTTGCTGGTCGAATGCGCCCATCGGATAGCCTTTCCAGTCGTATGCCTGCGGCTCCCAGTAGAACGCGCCCACGCCCATGCCGTTGTTCACCGCACGGACCTTGGCCAGCAGGTCGGCGATGATGGCCTTGCCCTCGGGGTGATTCCACGGCGCGCCCACCTCGGCCAGCAGTACCGGCTTGTGGTAGCGCGCGGTGACGTCGTTCATGGTCGCAAGGCAGGCGGCGGTGGCGGCACGCCAGCTGAGGTTGCTGGCGGTGGTCGGGTAGGCGGAGGCGCCGATCAGGTCGAACTTGCCGCCATGCGCGACCAGGCCGTCGTAGTTCCAGCGGAAGCGCGCGCCATCATGGCAGTTATCGACGTGGACGATCACCAGCGCCTGCGGGAAGACCTGCTTGACGGCGTCGTAACCGGCAGTGACGAAGCGCGCGTAGTGCTGCATGTGCGTGTTGGCGTCGCCCTCGGGCCACAGCATGCCGTTGGTGGTTTCGTTACCGACCTGCACCCACTCGGGCGTGATGCCGGCCTCGCGCAGGGCGGTCAGCGTGGTGCGCGTATGGTCAGCTACCGCAGCGGCCAGCTGGTCGACGCTGTAGTGCTGCCACGCGAGCGGCTTGAACTGCTTGGCCGGATCGGCCCAGTCGTCGCTGTAGTGGAAGTCGATCATCAGGCGCATGCCGGCCTCCTTGACGCGGCGGGCCTTGACCAGCGTATCGCGCAGGTTGTTGTAGCCAGCGGCGGGATCGACCCACACGCGCAGCCGCACCGCATCCATGCCCTGCTTCTTGAGCGTGGCGAGCAGGCTTTGCTGCCTGCCCTCGCGGTTGCGCATGACGCGGCCCGCATCTTCCATTTCGGTGATCCAGCTGATATCGGCGCCCTTGGCAAAGGCGCCCGGCGTGGCGACGCCCGGCGCGGCGGCGCCGGCAAAGTGGGCGCCGCCGGCCAGCAACGCGCTGACCAGCACGGCGTGCAGCAGGTGTTTCATGTCGTCTCTCCGGGTCGGGTGGCAAAATCTAGCGGCATGCTACTGACAGTCACGCTGCCCGACCAATCATTTTTCTTTGAAGATGTATACCGAAATCGCATGACGCGTTTCCAACACGGCCGGTTGCGTATTTCACGTCGCGGGAATATGATGGGCCGGTCGTTGCCACCTGACCGACCTCGGCTTCCCCCAAGCCCTCGTCGCAAAGGCTGCAGGTACGCAAGGTGCCTGCTTCGGATCCCGCCTCTGCGGGGCTGAACCTTCCCGTTTTCCGCCACCCCGTTCCAGCTTGCCGGCGTGCGCGCAAACGGTCCATATTATTTATAAAAATGAATGGAGACATCATGAAAACCGCTTTGATACTTGCCGCTGCCGCAGGTTGGCTCGCTGCCGCCCACGCCCACGCTGCGATCGACGCCGCCACCCTGACCGGCGCCAGTACGCCGCTGCAGACCGCCCAGTATGGCGTGCGCAACTACTCTGCGCCGGTGCTGATCGACAGCCTGCATGCGCCGGCCAACTACATGGCTGCGCCGGCGCTGCCGGTGTGGCGCTTCGCCCAGTCCGACCCCACCGGCGGCGTGCTCACCTTCGAGCGCCAGCCGGCGCCGTCGAACGGCTGGCATGCGTGGTCGCGCAAGGGCGCGGTCACGGTCACCGGCGGCGGCGCCGCGCGCGCCGACCGCATCTACACGGTGTACAACGGCCAGCAGCTGGTGGCTGCCATCAACCAGGCCGGCAACGAGCCGAAGATCATCCGCGTGGTCGGCCACATCGACCTGCGCTGGAGCCAGAACAACACGGTGTTCCGCGAATACACGAGCTACCGCGACCAGAAGTTCGGCGGCTCGATCAGCCTGCCGTCGAACACCACGCTGGTCGGCATCAACGACGCCCAGGGGCGCCCTGCCCGCATGACCGGCACCACGATCCTGATCGGCGGCGAGCTGGCGCTGAGCGCCGGCGGCGACGAGCAGGCCGACTTCAAGAAGTGGATCGCCGACGGCAAGGACGGCGACGACTACCCGACCTGGACCCGCAACGTCATCGTGCGTAACATCGCGTTCGACACGCCGTGGGACGTCAACCCGGAAGACTCGGCCAACGCCTACGCGGACGGCATCACGCTCTCGCGCGCGCAGAATGTCTACATCTCGCACCTGACCATCAGCGACGGCGACACGCCCGACTCGCTGGCCGGTTCGACCAACAACACGCGCCACGACGGTGCGCTCGACGTGGTGCGCGGCAGCGACTACGTCACCATCGCCAGCAACGTCTTCAACAAGCACCACAAGACCACGCTGGTCGGCAACGGCGATGCCGGCCGCGCCTGGAGCGACGAGGGCCGCATGCACGTCACCTTCTCCGGCAACTGGTACGACGGCGCCACCACGCGCCTGCCGCTGAACCGCTACGGCCAGGTGCATATGTTTAACAACCTGATTGCCGGCAGCACCAGCACCAAGGACAGCAACGTCAAGTTCGAGGGCGGCACGGACGCGCGCTACCGCTCCAACATGCTGCTGGAAAATCACTACTACAACTTCACGGGACTGAAGGTGACGGAAGTGTGCGGCAAGGCGATCAAGGGCAAGGACTTCATCGGCTTTCGCTCGTCCGGCCATATCTTCAGCAGCGACAAACTGGTGAACGGCACTGGCACCAGCACCATCGACGGCCAGTGCGGTTACGCGCCGCCAACCGGCAACAACGTCTGGACCCCGCCGTACGCGTACACGCTGCAGACGGCGGCAGCGACGCTGACGTCGGTGCCGGCCAGGGCGGGCGCCGGCAAGCTGCCTTGATGTGAAACGGCGCGCGTGATGGGCGCGGGCCGTGTGCAGTTGACGCCAGGCGCGCATTGCACGAGCGCCGGACGGCGCCTTCGGAGCAAGGCGCAGCGACGAAGACAGTACGACAGTACGACAGTACGGCAAGGAGCTGCAACGCCGCTCCGGAGGTGCCGTCCGGTGCGCCTAGTCGTGGAAGGCGTCGACGACCTTACGCTTGCCGAGCATGAACGCATCGGCCACGTGGCGCAGCGGCGCCACGTCGACGTCCGACTTGCCGGCCTTGACCAAGTCGGCGAACACGCGGTACAGCGACGGGTACTCGGCTTCCTTGTCCAGCGGCTGCTCGACGTCGTCGATCCACAGGCGCGAGCCGCCGTCGGACAGCTTGAGCTGGCCCTTGGCCGTGTCCACCACGATGTCCCAGCTTTGCTTGCCGGTCTGGCGCCAGTCGAATTCGGCGTGCACGCGCAGGTCGCCCGCGCCCTGGAAGTGCAGGTCGGCAGCAATCGGCGCTTCGCGGTTGTCGGGAAACTCCAGGCTGGCGCCGCTGAGGAAGACACGCTGCGGCAGAATCTCGGTCACGATCGACAGCGCATTGATGCCCGGATCGAACACGCCAAGGCCGCCCGCCTGCCAGATCCAGTCCTGGTTCGGATGCCAGTGCCGCACATCCTCCTTCCACACCACGTGCAGGCTGGTCGGGGCATGGGCCGCCAGGTAGGCCTTGGCCGGCTGCACGCCGGGCGCATAGCGCGAGTGCCAGCTGGTGAACAAGGTCAATCCTTTCGATGCTGCCAGCGCTTCGAGGTCGGCCACTTCCGACAGCGTGGCGCCGGGCGGCTTTTCCAGGAACACATGCTTGCCGGCGCTGAGCGCCGCGTGGGCCGCGCTGTAGCGGTACTGCGGCGGCATGCACAGCGACACCGCTTCGATGTCCGGCATCTGCGCCAGCATGGCTTCGATCGAGGTAAACCCCGGGATGCCGTCGACCGTGTTGTGACGGCTGGCCGAAGCGATCAGCTGGTAATCGGGATTGGCGGCAATCGCCGGCAAATGCTGGTCGTGCACGATCTTGCCGACGCCGACGATGGCGAGTTTGATAGCGGACATGATGTCTCTTTCTAGTGATGAATGGGCGCAGTACTGCAAGCTAGCGCTATCCTAAGGGACGCCGGGATGCCACACCAATGACTTTTGCAGCACTAAACATAACCAAATCGACATAGCACTTTTCGCAGTGGAATTTGATCTGGCGCGTTTCGAAAAAGGTTGTTAGAATAGCGCCCTCTGCGGGAGTAGCTCAGTTGGTAGAGCGCAACCTTGCCAAGGTTGAGGTCGAGAGTTCGAGACTCTTCTCCCGCTCCAGTTTTCCTTGCGAAAGCTGGCTGGTTTGTCATTCACACTCCTGTGCGGGAGTAGCTCAGTTGGTAGAGCGCAACCTTGCCAAGGTTGAGGTCGAGAGTTCGAGACTCTTCTCCCGCTCCAGTTTCCCCCCCCTGTTTGTCTTCCCTTGTTGTTCGTGCGTGTCGTTGGCCATGCCCGGGTTGCGCTTGACCGATGTCTTTTTGCCACTGCCGCTGCTACATTAACTAAATTTAATCAATCGCACAGCCCCATTTAAGCCCCTACCGGGCATAGTGCAGTGCCATCAGAAAACTTTTAGTATTTCGACCGCGCCCCTATCGCCAACTGGACCGAACAATGCACCTGACCACCCTTGCGCGCCGTTCCGCGCTCGCTGCCGCTGTTACCACCGTCACCCTCGCCCTCGCTGCCTGTGGCGAGAAAAAACAACCCTCGCCGCCGCCCGTCCCCGAAGTGACGGTGCTCGCAGTCAAACGCGACAGCGTGCCGCTCAAGGTGGAGCTGCCCGGCCGCACCGCGCCCTTCCTGCTGGCCGAGGTGCGTGCTCGGGTCGATGGCATCGTGCAGGAACGCCGCTTCGTGGAAGGCGCCGACGTTAAGCAAGGCCAGCCGCTGTACCTGATCGACGCTGCGCCATACCGCGCCACTCTGGCCAGCGCCGAGGCCACGCTGCAGCGTGCGCAGGCCAACCTGGCATCCACCACCGCCCAGCTCGACCGCTACAAGGTGCTGATCGGCGGTAACGCGGTCAGCAAGCAGGCCTTCGACAATGCCCAGGCCGCGCAACTGCAGGCCGCTGCCGATGTGGCGGCCGGCAAGGCGTCGGTCGCCACCGCCAAGATCAACCTCGGCTACACCAACGTGACGGCGCCGATCAGCGGCCGCAGCAGCGTCTCGCAGGTCACGCAAGGCGCCTACGTTCAGGGCGGCTCGGCCACCCTGCTCACCACCATCCAGCAGATCGACCCGATGTATGTCGATTTGCAGCAGTCGAGCGTGGAAGGACTGGGGCTGCGCCGCGACCTCGCTGCCGGCGCACTCAAGCTCGACGGCGCCAATCACGCCACCGTCACCCTCAAGCTCGAAGATGGCACCACCTATCAGCACGCGGGAACGCTGGAATTTGCCGGCGTGACCGTCAACCCGGCCACCGGCTCGGTCACCCTGCGCGCCAAGTTCCCCAATCCCGATCACCTGCTGCTGCCCGGCATGTATGTGCGCGCGTCCGTCAGCCAGGGCGTGCGCCCGGCCGTGATCCGCGTGCCGACACCGGCTGTCACCCGCAACGCCCAGGGCGAAGCGACCGTGATGCTGGTCGGCGCCGACAACAAGCTCGAACAACGCACGATCGAAACGGGCGCGCTGGTCGATGGCCAGTGGCTGGTCGAGAAAGGCCTGCAGGATAACGAACGCATCGTCACCAGCGGCATCCAGAAGCTCAAACCGGGGATCGTGGTCAAGGTGCGCGCCGCCGCGCCGGCCGCCGCTGCCACCGCCGCTGCCACCCCGGCTGCAGCGCGCTAAGGGACGACACACGATGCCTAAATTTTTCATCCAGCGCCCGATCTTTGCCATCGTCATCGCGCTCCTGATCATGCTGGTCGGCGTCATCTCGCTGATGAAGCTGCCGGTCGAACAGTATCCACCGGTCTCGCCGCCCACCGTGCAGATCCAGGCCAGCTACCCTGGCGCCTCCGCCGAGACCATGCAGAACACCGTGGTGCAGGTGATCGAACAGCAGATGACCGCGATCGACAACCTGCTCTACATGACGTCCACCAGCGACGACACGGGCCAGTCCACCACCACCCTGACCTTTGCCGCCGGCACCGATCCCGACATCGCCCAGGTGCAGGTGCAGAACAAGCTGCAGCTTGCCGTGCCGCGGCTGCCCAACGATGTCCAGCAATCGGGCCTGCGCGTGAGCAAATCGACATCGGACTTCCTGATGGTGGCGGCCTTTGTCTCGGACGACAACAGCATGACCAAATTCGACATCGCCAACTACGTGGCCTCGAACATCCAGGACCCGCTCTCGCGCATCCCCGGCGTGGGCAGCATGAACCTGTTCGGCACCCAGTACGCGATGCGGATCTGGCTCGATCCCGTCAAGCTGCGTAGCTATTCGCTCACGCCGCTCGACGTCAACACGGCCATCGTCGCGCAGAACGTGCAGATCTCCGGCGGCCAGCTGGGCGGCTCGCCTGCCGTCACGGGCCAGACGCTGAGCGCGACCATCAGCGAATCGACACTGATGCGCACGCCCGAGCAGTTCCAGCGCATCCTGCTCAAGGTGCAGCCCGATGGCTCCGCCGTGCGCATCGGCGACGTCGCCCGGGTGGCGCTCGGTCCCGAAAACTACAACGTCGATGTGCGCATCAGCGGCAAGCCTGCCTCGGGCCTCGGCATTTCGCTGGCGCCCGGCGCGAACGCGCTGGCCACGGCCGACGCCGTGCGCGCCCGGCTGGACGACCTGAAAGCCTATTTCCCGCACGGCCTGCGCGTGGTGTACCCGAACGACATCACGCCGTTCATCAAGGTCTCGATCCACGAAGTGGTGAAGACCCTGATCGAAGGGATCGTGCTGGTGTTCCTGGTGATGTACCTGTTCCTGCAGAACTTCCGCGCCACCCTGATTCCGTCGATCACGGTGCCGGTGGTGCTGCTCGGGACCTTCGGCATCATGTCGGCGCTCGGTTTCACCGTCAACACGCTGTCGATGTTCGGCCTGGTGCTGGCGATCGGCCTGCTGGTCGACGACGCCATCGTGGTGGTGGAAAACGTCGAGCGGGTGATGCACGAGGACGGCCTGGGGCCGTACGACGCGACCGTCAAGGCCATGGGCCAGATCACCAGCGCGCTGATCGGCGTGGCGCTGGTGCTGTCTGCCGTGTTCGTGCCGGTGGCGTTTTCCAGCGGTACCGTCGGCGCCATCTACCGCGAATTCTCGCTGACGGTAGTGGCCTCGATGCTGCTGTCGGTGTTCGTGGCCCTGACGCTGACGCCAGCGCTGTGCGCGATGCTGCTCAAGCGGCCGGACCCCGATCACCATGATAAGCGCGGTTTCTTCGGCTGGTTCAACCGCAGTTTCGATCGCACCCGCGACCGCTACCTGGGCGGCGTGACCGCCATCATCGGCCGCCGCGGCCTGTGGATGGTGCTGTATGCGGTGCTGATCGGCGCCGTGCTGTTCCTGTTCCTGCGTCTGCCCGGCGGCTTTTTGCCCAAGGAAGACCAGGGCTATATGTTCGTGCAGGTGCAAACCCCGGCTGGCAGCACGCTGGAAACCACCGGCAAGGTGCTCGACGAGATCAGCAACTACCTGCTGACGGACGAAAAGGCGATGGTCGAATCGACCTTCCTGACCAACGGCGCCAGCCAGCCGCAGCGCGGCCAGAACCAGGGCCGTCTGTTCGTGCGCCTGAAACCGTGGGGCGAGCGCGAAGACGCCAGGCTTTCCGTGAGCGCGCTGAGCGACCGCATCGCCGCCCGCTACGCCAACTTCCAGGGCGCCCAGGTGACGCCGGTGGAACCGCCGCCAATCCGCGGTCTCGGTTCGGCCACCGGTTTCTCGCTGCAGCTGCAGGACCGTGGCAACGCCGGCCACGAAGCGCTGGGCAAGGCGCGCGACCAGCTGCTGGAACTGGCGAAAAAGGAGCCGAACCTGAGCCGCGTGCGCTACACGGGCCAGGCCGACAATGCGACCTATAAAATCAATATCGACCGCGAGAAGGCGGCAGCGCTGGGCGTGAGCCTGACCGATGTCGACCAGACCTTTGCCACCGCCTGGGGCTCGCGCTACATCAACAACTTCTTCGATACCGACAACCGCATCAAGCGCGTGTATGTGCAGGCCGACGCCCAGTTCCGCATGAACCCGGACGACATCAAGCTGCTGTACGTGCGCAACCAGGCCGGCGGCATGGTGCCGTTCTCCGCGTTCGCCACCGCCCAGTGGGCGTGGGGTGCGCCGGCCATGTCGCGCTACAACGGCATCGAGTCGGCCGAGATCCTCGGCCAGCCGGCGCCCGGCCACAGTACCGGCGAAGCGATGAAGATCATGGAACGGCTGGTGGCCCAGCTGCCGGAAGGCTTCGGCTACGAGTGGAGCGGCATCTCGCTGCAGGAATCGCAGGCCGGCGCGCAGGCGCCGCTGCTGTACGCGCTGTCGATCCTGGTCGTGTTCCTGAGCCTGGCCGCGCTGTATGAAAGCTGGTCGATTCCCGTCTCCGTCATCATGGTGGTGCCGGTCGGTGTGCTCGGCGCGCTCGGCGCGGCCACCGCCTTCGGCCTGGAAAACGACGTGTTCTTCCAGGTCGGGCTGCTGACCACGATCGGCCTGTCGGCCAAGAACGCGATCCTGATCGTGGAATTTGCACGCGAACTGCAGATCGAGGGCTACGCGATCCTCGATGCGGCGCTGGAGTCGGCCAAGCTGCGCCTGCGCCCCATCATCATGACGTCGATGGCCTTCGTGCTGGGCGTGCTGCCGCTGGCCATTGCCAGCGGCGCCGGCGCGGCCAGCCAGAATGCGCTCGGCATCGGCGTGATCGGCGGCATGCTGACGGCGACCTTCCTGGCGACGTTCCTGATTCCGCTGTTCTTCGTGCTCATCGCAGGCAAGATCAAACAACGCAACCCATCGGACGGCGCCGCACCGCCGGCCGCCATCGCCACCCAGCCGGAGGCGCACTGACATGAAGACCACGCTGAACACCATGATGCAGACGCTGGGCGCAGTACTGGGCCCGTTACTGGCCGGGACACTGGTCGCCGGCTGCGCCCTGCAGCCCGCCTATCAGCAGCCGACCACGGCCGCCACGACCACCACGCCGGCCTACCCGACCGGCCCGGCCTATGCGGCCGCACCGACGGCGAACGGCACTGCCGCCGCCGACACGGGCTGGCAGAACTTCCTGGTCGATCCCCGGCTGCAGGCGCTGGTGCGCCTGGCACTCGACAACAACCAGGATCTGCGCGTGGCCCTGCTGCGCGTCAGCCAGGCGCAGGCGGCCTTGCAGTTGCAGCGCGCCGCCGCCCTGCCCACGGTCGGCGCCGAAGCGTCGGCCGGACGCTCGTCGACCACCAATAATGCGTCCGGCAACCGCGCGCTCAGCAAGAGCAACGCGGTGATGCTCAATACCGCATGGGAGATCGACCTGTTCGGCCGCCTGCAAAGCCTGAGCGAGTCCGCGCGCGAACAATACCTGGCCAGCGCCTACGGCCGCCAGGCCACGCACATCCTGCTGGTGTCGCAGGTGGCCGACCAGTATCTGGCCATGCTGGCCTACGACGAGCAGCTGAAGGTCACCGACGATACGCTGGCTGCCGCGCGCGAGTCGTACCGCATCGTCAAGCTGCAATACGACACCGGCACCACCTCGGCGCTCGACGAATCGCTGGCGCAGGTGACGCTGCAGCAGGCCGAAGCGAACCACGCTGCGCAGCTGCGCCTGCGCGCTCAGGCCGAGAATGCGCTGGTGCTGCTGCTGGGGCAACCGCTGCCGGCCGATCTGCCGGCCGCCACACGGCTCGGGCAGCAGGCCATGCTGGCCGATATCCCTGCCGGCCTGCCGTCCGACCTGCTGCTGCGCCGGCCCGACGTGCAGCAGGCCGAGGCGCTGCTGCGCGCCGACTACGCCAACATCGGCGCTGCGCGCGCAGCCTTTTTCCCGCGCATCAGCCTGACCGCGGCCGCCGGCACGGCCAGCAACGCGCTCGGCGACCTGTTCAAGGCCGGCACCGGCGCCTGGTCGCTGGCGCCCGAGCTGCTGCTGCCGCTCTTCGACGGCGGCGCGCGCCAGGCCAATCTCGATACGGCCCGCATCAACCGCGACATCGGCGTGGCCCAGTACCGCAAGAGTGTGCAGACGGCGTTCCGCGAAGTGGCCGACGGTCTCGCCGCGCGCGGCACCTACGACACCGAGCTCGCTGCCCGCCAGCGCAATGTCGATGCCCAGCAACGCCGCGTGACGCTGGCCGAGATGTTGTACAACAATGGCGTCAACGACTACCTGAGCGTGCTCACCGCAAAAACCGACTTGTACAATGCCCAGATCAACCTGATCACGGCGCGCCAGAACCGGCTGACGTCACTGGTCGGCCTGTACCGGGCCCTGGGCGGCGGCTGGATCGCCCGCACCGGCGACGCACCGGCGCCAGCCGACAGCGGCGCGGCAGCAGCGACGCCGGCAGCGTGAGGCGCAACGGAGGAATGCGGTGAAACTATTACTGGTCGAAGACAATGAACGCGTGAGCCGCTTCGTTAAGAAGGGGCTGATCGAGGCCGGCCACACGGTGGACCATGCCGACAACGGCAAGGACGGCATGTACCACGCGGTGAGCGCGGCCTACGACGCCATCATCATGGACCGCATGCTGCCGGGCGGGATCGACGGCCTGGCCATCATCGAAGCGCTGCGCATGCACGGCAACCGGGTGCCGATCCTGATCCTGTCCGCGCTCGACGGCGTCGATGACCGCATCCGCGGCCTGAAGAGCGGCGGCGACGATTACCTGATCAAGCCGTTCGCCTTCGGCGAACTGCTCGCGCGCCTGGACGCGCTGATGCGCCGCTCGCAGAACGTGTCGGTGGACACCGTGCTGGCGCTGGGCGACCTGAGCATGGACCTGCTGGCCCATAAAGTGGTCCGCGGCGGCAAACCGGTCGCCCTGCAGCCGCGCGAATTCAAGCTGCTCGAATACCTGCTGCGCCACGCCAACCAGGTCGTCACGCGCACCATGTTGCTGGAAAACGTGTGGGACTACCACTTCGATCCGCAGACCAATGTGATCGATGTCCATATCAGCAAGCTGCGGCAGAAGATCGACGCCGGTTTCCCCGTGCCGCTGCTGCGCACCATGCGCAATGCCGGCTACATGCTGACCGACCGCGAGTAGCCGCGAGAAATTATCCCCATGCTGAAACTGCCCGGCTTTTCCGCCCGCACCATCGCCATCGGCTACGCCGCCATCAGCCTGCTGGTGCTGGCCATGTTTGCAGGGCCGCTGTGGTGGGCCTGGAACATCAATATCGAACAGGTGCGCACCGAGCTGCTGCAGTCCGAATCGCGCCGCATGTGCAACCTGTTCGCCCGCACCGGACCGTTCGCACTGGCGGCCGCCATCGACAGCCAGGTGATGGGCACCAACGACGGCGTGCGCAAGATCATCGTGTTCACCGCGCCCAACGGCGTCAAGCTGGCCGGCAACCTGCCCGGCTGGCCTGCCGACCTGCCGCGCGTCGAGGGCAACAGCTCGGCCACCATCGAGGTCGATGGCACGCCGCGCCGGATCGAGATGGTGCAGATGACGCTCAAGGATGGCTACCGCCTGCTGGTGGCCAGCAACCTCAATCGCTTCGACGTGCTCGAACAGCTGTTCATCTATGGCCTGCTGGGCTGCGCCGCCGCAGTGCTGATGGTGGCGGCGCTGGGCGGCGTGATGATACGGCGCGCCCTGCTGGCGCGCGTGCAGAACATCAGCCAGACCACGTCCGCCATCATCGAAGGCCAGCTGTCGCGCCGCCTGGCGGTGCCCGACGACGGCGACGAGCTGCAGCTGCTCACGCACACCGTCAACCGCATGCTCGACCAGATCGAACACCTGGTCACCGGCGTGCAGGACGTGTCGAACGCGATCGCCCACGACCTGCGCACGCCGCTGTCGGAACTGCGCGCGCGGCTTGAGGAACTGTCAGTCGCGCGGCCGTCCGACGAGGAAACCTATGCCGAGATCGACGCCGCGATCGGCGACGTCGATCGCGTGATGAGCATTTTCAATGCCCTGCTGCGGCTGGCGGAAATCGACAGCGGCAGCCGCCGTGGCGGCTTCGTCGAGGTCGATCTGGCGCGCCTGGGCGCCGAGGTGGCCGAATTCTACCTGCCGGTGGCGGAACTGAAAAACATCGCACTCAGCTTCACCCCCAGCGGCAACCTGGCCACCATCGGCGACCCGGTGCTGCTGGCGCAGGCGCTGGGCAACTTGGTGGAAAACGCCCTCAAGTATGCGCCCGAGCACGGCGTCATCGCGATCACGGCCAGCCGCCCGACCGATGACGTGCTGCAGCTGGTGGTGGCCGACAACGGCCCCGGCGTGGCCGAGGACGAGCGGCCGAAAGTGGTGGAACGGTTCTACCGCGGCGACGCCAGCCGCGGCACGCCGGGCGTGGGTCTGGGGCTGTCGGTGGTGTCGGCCGTGGCGCGGCTGCATGGCGGCAGCCTGACCCTGGCAGACAACGCGCCGGGCTTGCGGGCGACGCTGCTGGTGGCGGCGTCGGTACATGCGCCGACGCGTTAGCGACGCAGGCGGCGGTGCAAATGGCGGCGTCGGTACATGCGCCGACGCGTTAGCAAGGCAGGCGGCGCTGCTGGCGGCGGCAGTGCATGCACCGGGGTAGCAGCGAGACAGGCAACACCGGGCGGCAGCCGGCCCCGGTACCAAGTACAGAACCTGCGCCGCACCACCGTTGTTCAGGGCATCGTCAAGCCGTTTTGACCTGTGTTACCGCCAGCTGGCGCCGCACGCGTACCTGCCGGGTTTGCCGCACGGCCCACGCCACGCCCAGGATCAGCAGCGCCGCGCCCAGCGCTAGCGGGCTCCATTTCAGCATCGGCGCGTAGTCCATCCCCATCAGCAGCAGCCACACGGTGGCGGCCCAGGCGAATGAGCTCAGCGATTGCAGCAGGCCGCCCACGCCGCGACCGCTGCGCTGGTTGAAGTCGCTGCGCTTGCCGGGCTGGCAGTTCCACAGGATGATGGTGGCGCTGGCGACCGCACCGCACAGCAGTGTCAGCAACACCGCCAGGCCCGCCAGCGGACGGTGAACCAGCAGCCACAGCGCGGGCAGCACCACCAGTGCCAGCGGCGGCACCGTGGCAGCGGCCACCTTGGCGCCTTCGATGACGGCGGCGCTGCGCGGGGCGCTGGCCAGCAGATCCGGCGCATCTTCTGCGGCGATGGTGATCCAGGCCAGCGAACCGGCCATCGACGCGCAGACGAACACGATCGCAGCGCCTGCCGAGGCACTGATGGTGTCGGCGTTCTTGAAGACGATGAAACCGAGCGGCACCATGTACAGCAGACGCATCAGCACCTGGGTGATCAGGCGCGTGTCGCGCCCGATCAGGCGCCACTCCTTGACCATGGTGGTCCACACCAGCCCGCGCGTGAAATTGAGGCGCGGGCCACCGCGCGGCGCTGCCGCTGCCCTGCCCGCGCCGGCGGCCTGCTGCACGCCGCTGGCAAAGAAGCCGCGCGTGGTACGCGTGGTAAAGAAAAACAGCGCCACGCCGGCTGCCAGCAGCGCCGCCAGCGGCAGCGGCCGGCCCAGCGCCGCGTGACCGAGCCACAGCACGCCGGACCAGTCGCCGTGGACCAGCCATTTCAATCTTTCGCCCATGGCGCCGTGGACGTTGGCCGCCTGCGACAGCAGGAACACCAGCGCGCCGGCAATGGCGCTGAGCACCTGCACCAGCACCTTGGTGCGGCGCGCGCCGATCAGGCGCACCAGGACCAGCGTCAACAGCATGGCGCCGGAGGACACCAGCAGCGCCAGCGCGAAGACCACCACGTACAAGGCCAGCCATTCCGGGTGGCCGGTCAGCAGCCCCACGTTGGCAAACGGCGCCAGGAAATACAGGAAGGCGCCGGCCACGCTGACGACCAGGCCCAGCAGGCGCGTGAAGAAGATGCTGGCCGTCGGCAGCGGCGACGACAACAGCAGGTCGAGGTCGCCCCGCTCGAACAGGGCCGATACGCTGCCGCGCAAGGCCGCCGCCAGCATCAGCGTCACGCCCACCAGCACGGCCGCGGTCGCCAGCATGGCCGCCAGCGCCGTCGCCGGCCCCTGCCGGTGGAGCTCCGGTATCAGCGTGAAGGCCACGCCATGCAACGCCAGGTGCAGCACGACCAGAAACGTCGGGCCAAGCCACCGGGCGCCGATCTTGCCGTTGGCGCGCACCTTGCGCATGGCAGCGAAGACCATCCGTATCTCGTGGCGCAGCAGCCACCAGGTGCTGCCCGGCGCGCCCTTGCCGATCATGCCGGCTCTCCGGTCAGCTGCAGGAACACGTCTTCCAGCGTACCGCCGGCGCCCAGCCCCGCCAGCGCCCGCAGCTCGTCGAGCGTGCCTTCGGCGATCAGGCGCCCGGCGCGGATCACGCCGATCCGTTCGGCCAGCCGCTCGGCGACCTCCAGGATGTGGGTGGTCAGCACCACGGTGCCGCCGTCGGTGACGTGCTGCTGCAGCAGGTCCTTGACCTGGCGCGCCGCGGCGGCGTCGAGGCCGGTGAGCGGCTCGTCGAGGATCAGCAGCTGCGGCGCATGGATCAGCGCACCGGCCAGCGCCAGCTTCTGTTTCATGCCGCGCGAAAAACCTTCGGTCAGCTCGTGGGCATGCTTGCTGAGGTCGAGCCAGTCGAGCAGGTGGCGCGCGCGCGGCTCGGCTTCGTGGGCAGCGATGCCCCACAGCCCGGCGACGAATTCCAGGTACTCGGTGGGCTTGAGCTTGGCGTATACCATCGGCTCGTCGGGCAGATAGGCCATGTCGCGCTTGGCGGCCGCCGGATCGTCAAGCATGTCCACGCCCAGCACCTCGACGCTGCCGCTGTCGGGCGCCAGCAATCCGGTCGCCATGCGCAGGGTCGTGGTCTTGCCGGCGCCATTGGGCCCCAGCAGCGCGTAGAACTCGCCGCGGCGCACGGCCAGGTCGAGGCGATCGACGGCCGGGCGGCCGAACGACTTGGACAGGGATTGCAGGCGTAAGGCGTGATCGCGCATGGCATCGGCAGTGATGAAGTGATAATTCCCCATCTTGTTCCAAGCCGAGAATGATGTCCAGTGGAAAATTAGTTAATCAATAATTTAGCATGGTTACAAAACCGCCGACGCCCATTTTGACCGGCCGAATGATTAAATTGCCAAGATAACGCTGCGGCTGAGTACGGAATTCGCACAAATGTCACGCGGACAGTCTAAAATATTCGTCTGGGTTAGATAGACTACTAACACTCCTGCCGTCTGGCACCGATCCGATTTGGTAATGAACTGAGGGAATCAACATGGCAACAGAAAAATCTAAAATCATTTACACCCTGACCGACGAGGCGCCGCTGCTGGCGACGTATTCCCTGCTCCCGATCATCCAGAAGTTCACCGCGCCGGCCGGCGTCGACGTTGTCCCCAGCGACATTTCCGTTGCCGCCCGCGTGATCGCCGAATTCCCGGAATATCTGACCGAAGCGCAGCGCCAGCCGAACACGCTGGCCGAACTGGGCGCACTGACCCAGCATCCGGACACCAACATCATCAAGCTGCCCAACATCAGCGCCTCCGTGTCGCAGCTGCAGGCGGCGATCCGCGAACTGCAAGGCAAGGGCTACGCCCTGCCCGACTACCCGGAAGATGCGAAAACCGACGAAGAAAAAGCGCTGAAGGCGCGCTACGGCAAGTGCATCGGCTCGGCCGTCAACCCGGTCCTGCGCGAAGGTAACTCCGACCGCCGTGCGCCGAAGGCTGTCAAGGAATACGCGCGCAAGCACCCGCACTCGATGGGCGAATGGAGCCAGGCGTCGCGCACCCACGTGTCGCACATGCACGCCGGCGACTTCTACCACGGCGAAAAGTCGATGACCATCGACAAGGCGCGCGACGTCAAGATGGAACTGATCACCGCCTCCGGCAAGACCATCGTGCTCAAACCGAAGGTCTCGCTGCAGGCCGGTGAAATCATCGACAGCATGTTCATGAGCAAAAAGGCGCTGCTCGACTTCTACGAGAAGGAAATCGACGACGCCTACAAGACCGGCGTGATGTTCTCGCTGCACGTGAAAGCGACCATGATGAAGGTGTCGCACCCGATCGTGTTCGGCCACTGCGTGCGCATCTTCTACAAGGAAGCGTTCGAGAAGCACGCCAAGGTGTTCGAGGAACTGGGCGTGAACGTCAACAACGGCATGGTCAACCTGTACGACAAGATCGAAAAGCTGCCGGCCTCGCAGAAGGAAGAAATTCTTAAAGACCTGCACGCCTGCCTCGAGCATCGTCCGAAGCTGGCCATGGTCGATTCGGCCAAGGGCATCACCAACTTCCACTCGCCGAACGACGTGATCGTCGATGCGTCGATGCCGGCAATGATCCGCATCGGCGGCAAGATGTGGGGCGCCGACGGCCGCACTGCCGACGTCAAGGCGGTCATGCCCGAATCGACCTTCGCCCGCATCTACCAGGAGATGATCAACTTCTGCAAATGGCACGGCAACTTCGACCCGACCACCATGGGCACGGTGCCGAACGTGGGCCTGATGGCGCAGCAGGCCGAGGAATACGGTTCGCACGACAAGACTTTCGAAGTAACCGAAGGCGGCATCGCCAACATCACCGACCTGGCCACCGGCGAAGTGCTGCTGACGCAGACCGTGGAAGAAGGCGACATCTGGCGCATGTGCCAGGTGAAGGATGCACCGATCCGCGACTGGGTCAAGCTGGCCGTCACCCGCGCGCGCAACTCGGGCATGCCTGCCGTGTTCTGGCTCGACCCGTACCGTCCGCACGAAAACGAAGTAATCAAGAAGGTGCAGACCTACCTGAAGGACCACGACACCAGCGGCCTGCAGATCGAGATCATGTCGCAAGTGCGCGCCATGCGTTACACCCTCGAGCGCGTCTCGCGCGGCCTGGACACCATCTCGGTGACCGGCAACATCCTGCGCGACTACCTGACCGACCTGTTCCCGATCCTGGAACTGGGCACCTCGGCCAAGATGCTGTCGATCGTGCCGCTGATGGCCGGTGGCGGCATGTACGAAACCGGTGCCGGCGGCTCGGCGCCGAAGCACGTCAAGCAGCTGGTCGAAGAAAACCACCTGCGCTGGGATTCGCTGGGCGAGTTCCTGGCGCTGGCCGTGTCGCTGGAAGAGCTGGGCATCAAGTCGGGCAATAACAAGGCCAAGATCCTGGCCAAGACGCTGGACGCCGCCACCGGCAAGCTGCTCGACAACAGCAAGTCGCCATCGAGCCGCACCGGCGAACTGGACAACCGTGGCAGCCACTTCTACCTGTCGCTGTACTGGGCCCAGGCGCTGGCCGCCCAGACCGAAGACGCGGAACTGCAAGCCCACTTCGCGCCGCTGGCCAAGGCCCTGTCGGAAAACGAAACCAAGGTCGTGGAAGAACTGGCCAAGGTGCAGGGCCAGGCAGTCGACATCGGCGGCTACTACCAGCCCGATCCGGCCAAGACCGCCGCAGCGATGCGTCCAAGCGCCACCTTCAACGCAGCGCTCGACACCATCTAAGCGACAACACCGGGGCGACTGCCCCTGAGAAAAAACCCTGCAAGCCTCGCGGTTTGCAGGGTTTTTTGTTTGCCCGGATGGGGTTAGACGGCAGCGTCCGGCAATACTGCCTAACGCTTGTGACCCGTGATCTCGGCCAGTAGCTCGGGTGGAATCGGCTGGCCGTTCGAACTCAGATGGCGCGCTGTTTCGTGCAATAAATTCATCCGAGTGACCTTGACGACGGCCCAGGCAATGACGCCCGCGATCGGCACGAGCAGCGCCACGATGGGAACCAGCAGCGGTGATACATCGCTCAGCATGTTCATTTTTTATCCCTTTTCGAATGCGCTTCAGGATACCAGCTTGCTGCGCCAGAGCCTAGACCCTGCGCGCGTTTTTGCCCAGCGAGCGCAGCCAGGCGACGATGCCGGGCAGGATGGACAGGAACACGATGGCCAGCACCACGGCCGTCAGGTTGTTGCTGACCCACGGGATATTGCCGAACAGGTAGCCGGCCAGCAGCAGGCTGCCGACCCAGACCAGGCCGCCCACGACGTTGTACGTGAAGAACACGCGCGCCGGCATCGAGCCGAGGGCAGCGACGAATGGCGCCAGCGTGCGCACGATCGGCACGAAGCGGGCCAGGATGATGGTCTTGCCGCCATGGCGCTCGAAGAATTTCTGCGTCAGCACGATGTGCTCGGCCTTCAGGAACGGAATGCGCGAGGTATCGACCGCCTTGCGCCGCACATAGGTGCCGATGGCGAAATTGAGCGCGTCGCCGGTCACGGCAGCCGTCAGCAGCAGGAAGAACAGGATCCACGGATCGAACAGCCCCTTGGCGGCCAGCGCGCCGGCGATGAACAGCAGCGAATCGCCGGGCAGGAAGGGCATGATCACCACCCCGGTTTCAATGAAGATCACGGCGAACAGCAGCAGGTAAATCCAGTGGCCATATGCCGCCACCAGTTCGGACAGGTGCACATCGAGGTGCAGGAACCAGGCGCCCAGCAAGGTCAGAAATTCGTGCATTATTTGGTCTTTCGGCAAGGTTGAACGATCGTGCAGCATTCTAAACCAGCCGACGTGGTTCGCGGCTCCGATGACCAACTAAATTGCCGTGACGACAGCCCTCTGTTCAGATGGCGATCGACCAGCGGCGCAATCCCGCCACGGTTTGCGTCAGTCCTTGCGCCAATAGCGTATCGAGATATTCCGACGCAGTCTTGGGCGGGTTCTTCAAGGACCGGCGGTGGTTTGCCACTGCCTGCAGCACCGCTGCAGTGTGGAGATCCAGAAGGTCGATGATGAAATCGTCGGGATGTTGCGCTGCAAGCTGATACGGAAGCAAAGCCGTTTGCGGAAAATCCTTGAGATTGAATGTCACAATCAGTGCGGCGCCACAATGGATCGCCGCAGCGACAACGTGGCGATCGGCGGGATCAGGCAAGCTCACGGACAGAATAAGATAATCGAAGCCGCTGACCAAGCTGTCGCGGACATGCGCGTTCATCAATTGGCGTGTCCGGTTCAGCTGACCAGCATTGAGATCAGGACGATTAGCCAGGACGTTGCGCGTCCATTCGTCATGAATCAGCTCACTCCAGCGGGCGCGGTATAGATCCGATAGCGCAAGGTGCATCAACAAGTCGCGTAGCGGTGCCGGGTACAGAACGCAGGCGTCATACACGACCGTGAAGTGCGCGCTCATGATCAATACCCTAAACCGAGCTCCTGTGCCTGACGGCTTAACTCCTCGAGCGCGACGCGACGCTCGCCATCGACACGCTGCTTATAGTCCATCACATCCTGAAAGCGCACCCGCCGATGCGCGCCAGTCTTGTGGAAAGGTATATCACCATTTTCCAGCAACCGGATCAGGAAGGGTCGGGAGACGCCGAGCATATCTGCTGCTTGCTGCGTGGTCAGCTCGGCGTGGACGGGTATCATCGACACCGCGTTGCCTTGTCCGATTTCCGTCAGGATGTCCACCAGCAGCCGCAGTGCCGACGTCGGAATACTGACTGCTTTGACGCTGCCCTGCTCGTCGTAAAAATCAATTTGCTGGGATGTCTCACGGCTGCGTAACACAGCCGATAAGGCGCGGCCGGACTCCCTCGCCAATGCGATGTCGCCGGTGGTAGGCAGCGTCACAGGAAGAATTGGCATGTTCATGGCAAGCATCCCCCGTCCAATAAATTTGGTTGCTGCCATTCTAATCGAAATAAACGAAACACGAAATCGCAGCGATCGATTCCGTCTCAGCAACGCGTCGGTCGCTGTCCTATTCTCGCTCCCGGCCAAGGTCCGGATACCGCTCGAGCAGCGCGCTGGTGACGCCGTTGGTCCAGCCGAAGCCGTCCTGGGTCGGATATTCGCCGCCGCCGCCGGTCTTGCGTTCTTCGACATCGTATTTTTCCAGCAGCTTGCCCGTTTCCAGCCAGGTGCGGTGGACGGTGTTGACCCAGCGTCCGGCGATGTCGCGCGCCAGGGCGGTGTGGCCGTAGCGGGACAGGCCATCGACGGCGATCCACTGCAGCGGCGCCCAGCCGTTGGGGGCGTCCCATTGCTGGCCCGTGCGCAGCAAGGTGGTGCGTACGCCGCCTTCGGCCAGCAGCTGGCGCCGGGTGGTGTCGGCCACGGCTGCCGCCTGCGCCGGCGTGGCGATGCCGACCCACAGCGGGTAATAGGTGGCCGCGCTCAGCACCGCGGTAGGGCGCTGGTGGCGCAGGTCGTAGTCGGCATAGCGCTGCTCGGCGCCGACCCAGAAGATGCGCTGGATGGCCGCCGCGCGGGTCGCGCTGGCCTGCCGGTACTGCGCGGCGCACGCCGTGTCGTGCGCAGCTTCGCAGCGGCGCGCCACTTCGCCTTCGAGCTGGTAGAGCAGGCTGTTCAGGTCCACCGGCGCGATCGCGGTCGTGTGCACGGTGGCCAGGCGCTGCGGATCGTCCTGCCAGCGCGACGAAAAGTCCCAGCCGCTCTCGGCCGCCGCGCGCAGGTCGCGGAACAGTTCGGGTGTCGAGCGGCCGCTGTCGCGGGCCGTGTCGAGGTCGGGCTGGGTGGCCTCGTCGCGCGGCGTGTCTTTGGCATCCCAGTAGCGGTTGAGGATGGTGCCGTCGGCCAGGCGTACCACGTGTTCGCAGGCGCCCTGCCCGCTCTGCGGCAGGCACGCAGCACCGCGCATCCAGTAATCGTGCTCGCGCCTGAGCGCGGCCAGCAGGCGCGCATCGGCAGCGGTGTCGCCGAGCGGCTTGAGTTGCGCCATGGCCGCGAAGAACGGCGGCTGCGAGCGGCTCAGGTAATAGCTGCGGGTGCCGTTGGGGATGTGGCCGTAACGCTCGATCAGGCTCTGGAAGCCGACGATCATCGACTCGACCAGGTCGCTGCGGTGGTCGGCCTGTAAGCCCAGCATCGTGAAATACGAATCCCAGTAATAAATTTCGCGAAAGCGCCCGCCCGGCACCACGTAACTGGCCGGCAGCGGCAAGGCCGACGACCACCTGGGCGGATCGAGCGGCGGGCGCGTGAGCACCGGCCACAGCGAGGCGATGTGCTGGCGCAGCGTGATGGCGGCTGGCGCCGGCAGGGTGAAGTGGCGTTCCACGAAGGCTTGCAGCGCCGCCTTGTCGCGCGGTTGCTGCTGCCGGTACTGCGCCAGGATCGCTTGCGGATCGGCCTTCGGCACGGCATCGGCAAAGGTCTTGGCGTCGGGGTAGATGTGGGCGGTTTGCACCGCCTGGTACAGTGGACCGAACAGCTGCTGCGGCGTGGGAACGTCCGGCATGACGTCAGATTTGCTGGCGCCTTGCGCGGGCGTCGTCTGTGCAGCGGCCTGGCCGGTCGCTGCCAGCCAGGCCGCTGCCAGCAGCAGCGCAGCAGGTACGCGCTTGTTTCCCTTCATCGTCTCTCCTCCGTGGCGCGCTCCCGGTGGCGCGTCTCGGACTCGATGTTACCTCAGCAGCGAATACCGCTACGTCCCGCTGACGCGCTCACTTGGCAGGTGCCGGCGTCAGCGCCTGCAGGGCCGCCGATACGTACACCAGCGGCGCATTCCAGTTGATGGCCACCTCGTTGCTGGCATATGAACAGACATCATCGAGGTAAGCGCGTGCCGGCAAGGTCGAGGCGTAGCTGGCCTTGCAGTCCTTCTGGTCTTCGCGGCCGGGCTGGGGCCCGCCGGCCACGAAACCGGGCACCGGCGCGGCGATGCCGTCCGCTTCCGACGGCCGGTGGTGCGGGTGCAGCGTCGAGCGCGCGCCGAACCCGGTGACGAACGAGATATCGACGGCGTTGCGGCCGAGGATGTAGTCGAAATTGGCCTGCGCCGCGTCGAGGTAGGTGCGCTTGCCGGTCAGGCGGTAGCCGTGCAGCAGCACCATGGCCTGGTTCAGCACCATGGCATTGCTGCCCCAGACGTAATCGGCAGCCTGCATCGCGGTGCCGTAGGCCGAGCGCTGGCTGACCGCCGCCAGCTGGCTCGACAAGGTATCGATGCGGCTGGCGATCAGGGCCTGGTCGGCGACCGCCGCCAGGTGCTGGCGGTGGCGCGCCAGCGACATCCACGCCAGGCTGTCCACCTGGCCCCACGACGGCACCGTGGCCTGCACGGTCGGCGCCTGCATGGCCTGGTAATACGCGGCGTCGCCGGTGGTGATGAACAGTTCGGCGGCAGCCCACGCGAATTCGTCGCGCACGTCCTGGTCGCCATACTCGCCGGTCTTGATGTCGGCCGGCTGCTGGTAGTACGCCCTGGGATTGGCATTGGCCCAGCGCCACGCGCGTTCGGCAGCCGTGCGCATGCGCGCGGCCAGACCGGGCAGCTGCTTGTCATAGGGCGCGAGGACGCGGCTGGCGGTGGCCATCACGGCGGCAAAATCGAGTGCGGCGGCGGTGGTCTTCTGCACCACGTAACGCTGCTGGTGGGCGTCGGCCGGCATCACGAAGCCGTCGAAGCTCTTGTCGGTGAGCTTGTGGTACACGCCGCCGTCGTTGGGGTCCTGCATGGTCAGCATCCACTGCAGGTTCCACAGCGTTTCATTGAGCAGGTCGGGAATGCCGTTGCCGCTCTCCGGAATATTGAGCGCCTGCTGGCGGAACTGGGCCGGGAAGTCTTCCCACGCGGCCAGCAGCGTGTAGGTCGAGATACCGGAATTGACGATGTACTTGTTGTAGTCGCCGGCGTCGTACCAGCCCTTGGGACTGGAGATGATGGTGCCGGCCGGGCGCGCGCTCGACGCGGCCGAAGCGTGCACCATCACGCTGGTATCCGGGTGGCCGGCCGCGCGCGCGTACACGCCGGCGTGCTGCCGGTCGAGCGCAATGCTGGCGCGGTTGTAGTAATAGGCGCGGATCGCACCGGCATTGAGCGCCTGGAAGGCGCTGGCCGAAACGTCGAACGGCAGCGAATCGGGCAGTCCGGCCACGCGCAGCTGGTAGCGGCCCGCCGTGGTCAGCGTGGAAAAATCGGCCTGCCGCACCGTCTCGCCCGACTCCGGCGCCGACCTGGCGGCGCTCAGCGTCCCTTGCAGCACCACCGTCCCACCTCCGGTCCCCCCTGCGGCGCGGATCACGCTGAACGTCGTGGCGCCCGTCTCCGGCACCACCGCTACCTTGACGGCGCCGGGCAGAAAGCCCAGCTGATTGAGCTTGATGTCGGCCGCACTGGCGCCGCCGCAAGAAGCGGCGCAGCTGCTGGCGATGGCGACGGCGAGCGCGGCGCGCCGGTGGAACGGGAAGGTAGTTGGCATGGTCACGGGGCACAGGGTCAAGAAAACGATTTCACGATGATCGTTCATATTTGTCACCCAGTCAACGACCTGCGCCATTGATTCTGGCTATGGTGCCAGCCCGCTCCGGTGGCCGGCGCGCTACAGCACGCGCACCCAGTTCCCCTTGTACAGTATCGGCCCGCTCGGTCCGTTCGGATCGCGCGAGCCGCCCTTCGGTTCCAGCGAAACCGCCAGCAGCGCCACGTCGGCGCCGATGGCGCGTGACGGGGCGCCCGGCGCCAGCGTCAGCCGGCCGGACGGATCGACCAGGCCCAGCGAACGCGGGTTGCCGGACTTGGGCACTGCCCACAGCTGCAGCGATTTGTCCGGCGCGACCGGTGCACCGCCGACCAGGCGCACCGTCAGCTGCCGCCGGTTTTGGTCGGCCGCCAGCACCAGCACCGGCTGCGCCTTGTCGTCGGTCAGGGTGGCCAGGTATTCGGCCTGCGGCGCCTGCATGCCGTGCGTGGCCAGCAGCGCGGCCAGTACCAGCGCGGCCGCCGTCGAGACGATGGCCAGCGGGCGCCACGCACCGGCACCTGCCATGTGCCAGGCTTCGCTGCGCCAGAACTGCCAGGCCGGCACCGCCGGGCGCAAGCCGAGCCGGCGCTCGATGCCGGTCCAGACCTGCCGGCGCGGCGTCTGCGCCCCCGCGAACTCGGCCAGCGGCGCCAGCCGGTCCTGCCATTCGGCCACGGTGCGGCGCAGTGCGGCGTCGTGGTGCAGATAAGCTTCGAAGCGGCGCCGGGCGCCGCCCCGCAGGGTGCCAAGCGCGTATTCGGCTGCCAGTTTTTCGCGCAGGGGCAGGTTGTCGCGCAGGTTCATGGCGCCGCCTCGCGCGCCAGGCAGGCCTTGAGTTTTTCCAGGCTGCGGCGGATCCAGGTCTTGACCGTGCCGATCGGCAGCGCCATGTGCGCGGCCACCTCGCTGTGCGACAGGTCGTGGAAATAGGCCAGTCCCATCACCTGCCGGTGCACGCCTTCCAGGGCCGACATGCAGTAGGCCAGCGCCTTGGCGTCGCGGCTCAGTTCCAGCGCATCGATCGGCGTGGCGCCCGGATCGCGCAAGGCGTCCATCACGGCAGCGGCGTACGGATCGCCATCGATCTCGGCGTCGTCGTCGCTGCGGCGCAGCGCGTCATAGGCCTTGTTGCGCACGATGGTGGTCATCCATGTCATCGGTGCGGCAAGGTGGCTTTGGTAGTTGCCTGCATTGTTCCAGATCGCCACAAAGCTCTCCTGTAAAACATCTTCGGCTAGTTCACGCCTGTTCAATATACGCAGCGCAAAGCCGAACAGTTTCGGCGACACGGCGTCGTACAGGGCGCGAAAGGCCGCTGCATCGCGGCGCGCGGCGCCTTCGAGCCAGCGCCGCAGTTGCTGGGGGTCGGTAGTAATAATGTCTGGCACGGTGAGCTTGTCTGTGTGTTGGGGAACGGAACCGGATTTAAAAATGGAAGCGACAGGAAAATACCACATGGACCCGCGCACTGTACGAATCATGAATCCGTTTTCATGTTCCTTGCGTAGAATCATTTTCATAAAGAAAATAAATTCGACGTTTTCAGGAGACCGGATGAGAGTTGAATCGGTGATGGGCGCCATGGCAGGTGTGCTGGCGATGATGCTGGCGCCCGGCGCGCACGGCGAGCCTGCCGTAGCGCTGGTGGAAGACGACGCCGCCCCGCCCAGCGTGACGGTGCTCGGCCACTACGACAATGCCGTGGGCACGGCCGATGCCGCCAGCGAAGGCACGGTCACGGCCAGCCTGATCGCCAACCGCCCTGCCCTGCGCACGGGCGAGCTGCTCGAATTCGTGCCCGGCATGATCGTCACCCAGCACAGCGGCGACGGCAAGGCCAACCAGTATTTCCTGCGCGGCTTCAACCTCGACCACGGCACCGACTTTGCCACCTATGTGGACGCGATGCCGGTCAATCTGCGCACCAACGCGCATGGCCAGGGCTACTCGGACCTCAACTTCGTGATTCCCGAGCTGGTGCAGCGCATCGACTACCGCAAGGGACCGTATTTTGCCGACGAAGGCGACTTCTCGTCGGCCGGCGCCGCCCGACTGAGCCTGGTCGACACGCTGCCGCAGGGGCTGGCCAGCGCCACGCTGGGCAGCTACGGTTACCAGCGTGCGCTGCTGGCGAACGCGTTCGACCTCGCCGGCGGCAAGCTGCTGTACGGCGTCGATGCGGGCCGCAACGACGGTCCGTGGGATGCTCCGGAAAACGTGCGCAAGGCCAGCGCGCTGCTGCGCTATAGCAGCGGCGACGAACAGCGCGGCTACAACATCACCGCCATGGCATACCGCAACCGCTGGAACGCCACCGACCAGGTGCCGCTGCGCGCCGTGCAGCAGGGGGTGATCGACCGCTTCGGCGCCATCGACGCCAGCGACGGCGGCAAGACCGACCGCGCCAGCCTGTCATGGGCCATGCACGTCAAGGACGACAACCGCGTGAGCGAGGCGGCCGCCTACATCGTGCGCTCGCGGCTGGACCTGTTCAGCAACTTCACCTATTTTCTGAACGATCCCGTCAACGGCGACCAGTTCCAGCAAAGCGAACGGCGCACCATGGCCGGCGTCAACGCCAGCACGGCCTGGCTGGCCAGCTGGGGCGGCGTCGAGGTGCGCAACAAGATCGGCGTGCAGACGCGCTACGACCATATCTCGCCGCTGGGCCTGTACGCCACGGTGGCCCGCGCGCGCATCGGCACCGTGCGCGAAGACCGGGTCAACGAAGCCAGCGCCGGCGTCTACGTCGAGAACACCGCATACTGGCAGCCTACGCTGCGCACCGTGCTCGGGGTGCGCCACGACGGCTACCGCTTCGATGTCGACGGCGACCGCGTGACCGCGCAGCGCACCTCGCCCAAGCTGTCGGTGATCCTGGGGCCATGGGCCGATACCGAGTATTTCATCAACTACGGCGCCGGCTTCCACAGCAACGACGCGCGCGGCGTGGTGCAGGCGGCCGATCCGGCCACGCCGCTGGTGGGCACGCGCGGCTATGAGCTGGGGGTGCGCAGCGAATGGCTGCCCGGTCTGCAGACGTCGCTGTCGCTGTGGACGCTCGATATCGACTCGGAACTGGTGTTCGCGGGCGACAGCGGCCAGACCGAACCGAGCCGGCCCAGCCGCCGCCGCGGCATCGAGTGGAGCAGCCATTACATCGCGGCGCCCTGGCTGCTGTTCGACCTCGACCTGTCGGCCTCGCGCGCGCGCTACCGCCAGAGCGACCCGGCCGGCAATTACGTGCCCGAGGCGCTGGACCGGGTGGCGTCGTTCGGCGTCACGGTCAAGGATCTGGGCCGCTGGCAGGGCGCGCTCGAGCTGCGCTATTTCGGCAAGCGCCCGCTGATCGAAGACAACAGCGTGCGCTCGAACGCCACCACGCTGCTGTACGGGCGCATCGGCTACCAGTTCACGCCGCGCACGCGCCTGACCCTGGACGGCTTCAACCTGCTCAACCGCAAGGCCAGCGACATCGATTACTACTACGCGTCGCGCCTGCCGGGCGAACCGGCCGACGGCGTCAACGACCTCCATTTCCATCCGGTGGAACCGCGCACCGCGCGGCTCACGCTGAGCCACCGCTTTTGACGATGCAAAAAAAGTTAGCCATTTATGAATCCGACGGCAATCGTGCGCCGTATAGGTGTGAGCAGTGTAGGCAGTGTAGGCAACAACCGCAGTTTGCAGTAACCGACATTTAAACCAAAGGGGATATACGATGCAAACGTTGATCAAGCATGCCTTGGGCATGGCAGTACTGGGTACCCTGGCTGGCGCGCTGGCGCCGGCAGCGATGGCGTCGAGCCACCGCGAAGCGCCGTTCGTGACGCAAAGTCCGAAAGTGGACGGCACCGACTTTTACATGTTCCGCAGCTACGAGACGGGCCGCTCCGGCTTCGTCACGCTGATCGCCGATTACGTGCCACTGCAGGATGCCTACGGCGGTCCGAACTACTTCGCCATGGACCCGAACGCGCTGTACGAAATCCACATCGATAACAACGGCGACGCCAAGGAAGACATCACCTTCCAGTTCCGCTTCACCAACACCAACAAGGACACCAAGCTGACCGTGGGCGGCAAATCGGTCTCGATTCCGCTGGTGATCAACGGCGGCGCCATCGCCGGCGCCAATGCCGCCGGCGCCAATGTGCGCGAAACCTACACCATCAACGTGGTGCGCGGCGACCGCCGCACCGGTACCAAGTCGGCGATCACCAATGCCGCCGGCGGCACCACCTTCGACAAGCCGCTCGACAACATCGGCAACAAGTCGATCCCCGACTACGCCGCCTATGCCGCTGCCCACGTGTACAGCGTCAACATCCCCGGCTGCTCGACGCCGGCCCGCGTGTTCGTCGGCCAGCGCAAGGATCCGTTCGTGGTCAACCTCGGCGAAACCTTCGACCTGGTCAACATCAAGGCGCCGGCCGTGGAATTTGCCGCCAACGCCGAACGCGCAGCCAAGGACGACCTGGCGCAGAAGAACGTGACCTCGATCGAGATGGAAGTGGCGGCATCGTGCCTGACCGCCGCCAACAGCAGCGACCCGGTCATCGGCGGCTGGACCACGGCCAGCGTGCGCCAGGCGCGCCTGCTCAATCCGACCCCGAACAGCTCGACGCCATCGAAGGAAGGCGGCGCCTGGACCCAGGTTTCGCGCCTCGGTTCGCCATTGGTCAACGAAGTGGTGATCGGCCTGAAAGACAAGGACACCTTCAACGCCAGCAAGCCTTCCGGCGACGCCCAGTTTGCCGATTACGTGACCAACCCCACCCTGCCCGCGCTGATCGAGATCCTGTACGGCAGCGCCGGCGCCAAGGCGCCGACCAACTTCCCGCGTAACGACCTGGTGGCCGCCTTCCTCACCGGCGTCAAGGGCCTGAACCAGCCGGCCACCGTCACCGCGTCCGAGATGCTGCGCCTGAACACCTCGACGCCGGTAACGGCCATGGGTTCGCAAAGCCGCCTCGGCGTGATCGGCGGCGACAATGCCGGCTTCCCGAACGGCCGCCGTCCCGGCGACGACGTGGTCGATATCGCCCTGCGCGTGGTGATGGGCAAGCTGTGCACCATCAGCCTCGGCTGCGCACCGTCGGATGCACCGGCCGGCGCGCTGCAGTTCACCGACGGCGCCTACATCGACGACAGCTTCTTCAACGCCGGCTTCCCTTACCTGAAAACCCCGATCGCCGGCTCGCCGCAAAGCGCCGCCGTGGCCCAATCGGCAAGGAGCGCACGATGAAAAAAATCACGGTGACACTGGGCGCTGCAGCGCTGCTGGCCCTGGCCGGCTGCGGCAGCAGCGATGACCATGCAATCAGCAATACCGGCGGCGGCAGCAGTGGCGGCGGCGGTAGCGGCGGCGGCAGCATGGTGGACAGCTTTTACAGCGCGGTGCTGGCGCTGATCGGCGACGGCAGCGAGACCACGACCGAGCCGGTGGCCACCGACAGCATCACGGCCACCGCACCGGAAGACACCGAGCCGGTCGCGCTGAAATAAGGGGACCGCGAAAAACCGTCGCGAGCCGCCCGATATCGTCTTAAGTAGCGCAAGCGTACGGAGGTACGCTGAGCAACGGAGAGGCGATAGCGGGTCGCGCAGCAGGTTTGACGTGGTTCCCGTAAAGCTTTCAGGGCAATCGGGCATGACCCCGGCGCTGGTCCGTTGCAGGACCGGCGCCGTTTGTTCTTATTGTCGTTCTTTGTGATTGCAGGATGCATCGATGAGCAGACTCCAGAAGTTATTCACGCTGTGCGCGGTGGTGGGCGCCGTCGCCTGCGCCCACGCAGCACCATACATTCCCGCCAGCGGCGCCCAGGTGATCGAAACCCTGCCGCGCCGGGGCGACCCGGTCCAGCAGGAACTGCGCCGGCTGCGCGCACAGCTCAACGCCCGTCCCGACGACATGGCACTGGCCACCACGCTGGCCAAACGCTACATTGCGCTGGGCCGCAGCGAGACCGATCCGCGCTACCTCGGCTACGCCGAAGCCGCGCTGGCGCCGTGGTGGAAGATGGCCGCACCACCGCCGGCAGTACGGCTGCTGCGCGCCACGCTGCTGCAAAGCACCCACCAGTTTCCTGCCGCACTGGCCGACCTGCAAGGCGTGCTGGCGGCCGAGCCGCAGAATGCCCAGGCCTGGCTGACCCTGGCCACGGTACAAACCGTGCAGGGCGACTACGCCGGCGCCACCCGCAGCTGCGCGCACCTGTCGTCGCTGGCCAATGAACTGATCACCGTCACCTGCGTGGCGCAGGTGGGCGCCGTGACCGGCCGCGCACTGCAAAGCGAACAGCTGCTGGCGCTCACGCTCGAGCGCAGCGGCAAGACCGCGCCCGAGCTGCAGGTCTGGGTGCTGACGCTGCTGGCCGAAATGGCGCAGCGGCGCGACGCCGCAGAACTGGCGGAGACGCGCTTCCAGCGCGCACTGGCGCTCGACCCGCGCGACAGCTACCTGCTGGGCGCCTACTGCGACTTTTTGCTCGAACAAAAACGGCCGTCGCGGGTGGAGGCGCTGCTGGCCGACCAGACCCGCATCGATGCCCTGCTGCTGCGCCGCGCGCTGGCGCTGCAGCAGCAAGGCAAGGGCGCCGCCCTGGCAGCCGACGTGGCCGAACTGGGCGCACGCTTCGACGCGGCCATGCTGCGCGGCGACACCGTGCACCAGCGCGAGCAGGCCCGCTTCGAGCTGCTGCGGCGCGATACGGCGCGGGCGCTGACGCTGGCGCGCAAGAACTGGGCGATCCAGAAGGAACCGGCCGACATGCGCATCTATCTCGACGCCGCCCTGCAGGCGCGCGACCGCGACGCCGCGCAACCGGTGCTCGACTGGATCGCGAAGAACAAGACGGAAGACGCTGGCGCCGCCAGGCTGGTGCGCCAGCTCGGAGAGGCTGCGTGACGGCGCGCTGGTGGTACCGGCTGTTCGTCCTGGTCTGCCTGTGCGGCGCGCTGCTGCCGGCGCAGGCGCACAAGCCCAGCGACAGCTACCTGGCGCTCGATATCCGCGGCGCCCAGATCAGCGGTCAATGGGACATCGCGCTGCGCGACCTCGATTTTGCGCTGGGCCTGGACCAGGACGGCGACGGCAAGCTGACCTGGGATGAAATCCGCACGCGCCATGCGGCCATTGCCGCCTATGCGCTCGAACGCCTGACCCTGTCCACCGGCCAGGGGCGGTGCACGGTCACGCCGCAGCAGCAGCTGATCGACAACCATACCGACGGCGCCTACAGCGTGCTGCGGTTTACCGCCACCTGCGCGGCGCCGGTCACGTCGCTCGATGTCGGTTACCGGCTGTTTGCCGAGATCGACCCGCAGCACAAGGGCTTGCTGCGCCTGACGCACGACGGCGAAACGTCCACCGCGATTTTCGATCCCGAGCACGCGCGCCAGACGCTGACGCTGGCCGCGCCCGACCGCTGGCACCAGTTCGCGACGTATATCAAGGAAGGCGTGTGGCATATCTGGATCGGCTACGATCACATCCTGTTCCTGCTGTCGCTGCTGCTGCCGGCCGTGCTGCTGGCGCCACCGGCCAACAACCTGCGCGGCGCTTTCATCGACGTGCTGAAAGTGGTCACCGCCTTCACGCTCGCGCATTCGCTGACGCTGACGCTGGCCAGCCTGTCGGTGATCTCGCTGCCTTCGCGGCTGGTGGAATCGGCGATCGCCGCCTCGGTGGTGCTGGCGGCGGTCAACAACATCTATCCGCTGTTCCGCACCCGCCGCCCGGTAGCCGCCTTCGCCTTCGGCCTGATCCACGGCTTCGGCTTTGCCAGCGTGCTCGGCGACCTCGGACTGCCGCAGGGCGCGCTGGTCACCAGCCTGCTCGGCTTTAACGTCGGCGTGGAAATCGGTCAGCTCTGCATCGTGGCCGTGTTCCTGCCGATCGCCTACCTGCTGCGCCGCACGCGCTTCTACCGCGTGCTGCTGACCGGCGGCTCGGCGCTGATTGCGCTGCTGGCGCTGGTGTGGCTGGTGGAGCGGGCCTTCGATCTGCCGCTGTTCGGCGCATGAACTGCGGGCGGCTCGCGCAGGGCTGACGCCTGACCGGCGTCTAAAGGACATATGGGCGCCACGACGCCGGCGCTCAGAACGCGTGGCGCAGGCCGAGCATGAAGACGTTCTGACGGCCGTTCGATGACGGCGTGCCGGCCTGCGAATCGCCGACCACGGCCACTGCGTCCACCACGGTGACGCCGTCGGCGGCCAGGGTGTCGCCGTGGGCGCGCTGGAACGACTGCAGCACGTAGATGGCCGTGCGCGGCGACAGCCAGTACGCCTGCTGCAGCGCCAGCTGGCGGTAGCGGGCGGCGCGCCGCACGCCGTTGGCGGCAACGGCGCCGGTGCGGTTGGCCGCCACGCCGAGCACCCACGGGCTGGCCGTCTGCCAGGTGGCGACCAGGCCGACGGTATTGAAGATGGCCGCGTCGCGAAAGCGCGAGCCGCCGTCGGGACGGTACTGGACATTGGTGAATGTGCCGCCCACGCTGACACCGCCCAGCTGGCGGCGCGCGCCTGCAGCCAGATAACGCACGCTGCCGGCGGACAGGTAGCCGCCGTTCACGGGCGAGCGGGCGAAGTTGCTGGCGGCGGCCGGGTCCCAGCCCGCGCGCTGCGGGCCGTTTTTGAGCAGCTGGTAGCCGAGGCCGAAGCGCCAGGCCGGCCCATCGTATTTCACAGCGGCGCTGAGCGCCCCGCCGCTGCCCTGGTGGCCGGCCTGTTCGCCGCTGGCCGCCATCAGGCTCAGGCGAACGCCGGCCCAGTCGGGCGAGGTGTAGCCGATGGCGTTGCTGTTGCGGATGATGATGCTCAGGCCATCGATGTCGCCGGCTGCGGCGCCGGCCGCGCCGGTCACCGCACCGAGCGGTCCCAGCGGACTCATGAACGTGAAGTACGGCGCGTACTGGCGACCGGCGATCAGCGTGCCCAGGCGCCGGTCGGCAATGCCGAGCCAGGCCTGGCGATTGAACAGGCTGCCGGGCTGGGACGCGCCGCCATCGTCGAGGTTGAATCCGGCCTCCAGCGTGACCAGCAGCTCGGTGTCTTCGCCGAGCCGGTCGCTGCCGCGCAAGCCGACGCGGCTGCCATCCTTGTTGCCGCTGCGGATATAGCGTACCGCCTGCCCCTGCTGGTTGGAGGTGTAGGCCAGCGCGGCATCGACGGCGCCATACAGCGTGACATCCGTTTCGGCAGCAGCGGCCGTGGGCGTGCAGGCCGCAGCCACCGCTGCGGACAGCACCAGGGCAGGAGGGAACGATACGATCAGTTTCATCAACACACTCATTCAAGAATCGAAATAATTCGGAATGCGAATTAAAGTTCGCAAAAATGAGCAATGGTAACAAAAAGTCGGGCAGCCTCCTAAGCCTGGCCGGTCAGGCCAGCAGCTCGCCCACCCGCTGGCCCAGCTGTTCGGCAGCGAACGGCTTGGTCAGCACCTGCATGCCGGCGTCGAGATCGCCGTGGTTGAGCACCGTGTATTCGGCATAGCCGGTGATGAACAGGATCGGCAAGCCGGGGCGCCGGACGCGGATGGCGTCGGCCAGCTGGCGGCCGTTCATGCCGTTGGGCATACCGACGTCGGTGACCAGCATGTCGATATCGGGCCGGGCCGCGAAAGCGTTCAAGGCGGACGGACCGTCTTCGGCCTCGCTGACGTCGTAGCCGAGATCGCGCAGCACCTCGACTGCCACGCTGCGCACCAGCGGCTCGTCGTCGACCACCAGGATTTTCTTGCGGGCCGGCGCGTCCGGCAACGCCGGTGTGTCGCCGTGGGCGTCGTGCGGTAGCTCGGCGCCGGTATGACGGGGCAGGTACAGGCATACCTCGGTGCCCTGCCCCGGTTGCGAATAGATGCGCACCGCGCCGCCCGACTGGCCGGCGAAACCATAGACCATCGACAGGCCCAGGCCCGTGCCCTGGCCCATCGGCTTGGTGGTGAAAAACGGCTCGAAGGCGCGGGCCGACACGTCGGCCGTCATGCCCACGCCGGTATCGCGCACGCTCAGTGCGACATAGTCGCCGACGGCCAGGCCGCGCTGGACGGCGGCCGCTTCGTCGAGCTGCAGGTTGTCGGCGCGGATGGCGATGGCGCCGCCGTCGGGCATGGCGTCGCGCGCGTTGATGCACAGGTTGAGCAGCGCATTTTCCAGCTGGCTCACGTCCACGAAGGTCGGCCACAGGCTGGCGCCGACGGCGGTCTCGAGCGCGATACCGGGCCCCACGCTGCCGCGGATCAGCTCCTGCATGCCAGCCACGATGCGGTGCACACAGGCGGGCTTGGGCGCGAGCGTCTGCCGACGCGAGAACGCCAGCAAGCGCTGGGTCAGCGAGGCGGCGCGCTTGACGGCCCCCTGGGCGCCGGCCAGGTGACGCTCGACATCGGCAATCCGCCCCTGCGCCAGGCGGATCTTGAGTAGCTCCAGGCTGCCGCTGATGCCGGCCAGGATGTTGTTGAAGTCGTGCGCTAGGCCGCCGGTCAGCTGGCCGACCGCTTCCATTTTCTGGGCCTGGCGCAACGCTGCCTCCGCCTCGAGCAGCGCTGCCGTGCGCTGCTCGACGCGCTGCTCGAGCGTGTCGGTCAGCGTGCGCAGCGCGGCAATGGCGCGGTCGCGCTCGGCCTCGACCGCGCGCCGGCCCTCGATGTCGATCAGCACGCCCGGAAATTTGCTGCCGCTGCCATCGGGCAACAGTTCGACGCGGCCGTTCGCTTCCAGCCAATAATAGTTCCCGTCCTGCCGGCGGGTACGGTACTGGTGGGCGTAGGCGCCGCCGCGCGCGATCACCTCGGCAATGGCGGCAGCCAGGCCGGCGCGGTCGTCGGGGTGCACGGTCTCCACCACTTCCGCCAGGCTCAGACCGGTACGACCCTTGGCGGGATCGAAGCCGAACGCAGCCGCAAAACCCTCGTCCACGCTGAACCGGTCGGTGGGCAGGTCCCAGATCCAGGTGCCGATGATGGCGCCGGCCGCCAGCGCCAGCTGCACGCGCTCGATGTTCTCGGCCAGCGCCGCCTCGGTCTTCTTGCGCGCCGTGATGTCGCGGAACAGTACCGAGACCTGGCGCATCTCCGGCGGCCCCACGCGGCTGGCCGACACTTCGATGAAGCGGCCCACGACCTGGAATTCCTGCTCGAAGCGGGCCGGCTCGCCGGTCGCCAGCACCTTGCCGTACAGGTCGAGCCAGACCTCGGCATTGCCGGGGTCGATCTCGCGCAGGCGCTTGCCGACGATGTCGGCAATGCCGGTATGGCGCTGGTAGCCGGAATTGGCTTCGATGTGAACGTAGTCGCTCATCGGGCCGTGCGGACCGTCGATGAAGCGGATGATGCAAAAGCCGTCGTCGATGGCCTCGAACAGGGCGCGGCGTTGCGCCTGGTGAAGCGCCAGCTGCTCTGCGAGCACGGCGCCGTGTTGCGATGTCAGGTCCTGGCCCAAGGTGTGTTTCTTTCTTAAATACTAGCTAACTTTCCGCGAGTGTACCATTGCCACTGCGAAAGTAGCGTTCCGCAGGCGGGCGCGATGGCGTCCTACCCGGTTTGCCGATTTCTGGCAAAGTAGAGGGCCTCGCATCGCCACTGTCGAGTTTGGCAATGCGCTCGTCACTACCCTACTGACCGGAGATCCCCGACCATGACCACCACCAGCACACCAGCGTATCCCGATACCCGCCTCCTGATCGGCAACGAATGGGTGGACGCCACCGGCGCCAAGACCATTGCTGTCGTCAATCCCGCCACCGGCCAGGCCATCGGCACCGTGGCGCACGCCAGCATTGCCGACCTCGATCGCGCGCTGGCTGCCGCCCAGCGCGGTTTCGACGCCTGGCGCAAGGTTCCTGCCTTCGAGCGCGCCGCCATCATGCGCAAGGCTGCCGGCCTGCTGCGCGAGCGCGCCGACGAGATCGGCCGCCTGCTCACGCAAGAGCAAGGCAAGCCGCTGGCCCAGGCCAAGCTCGAAGCGACGGCCGGCGCCGACATCATCGACTGGTTCGCGGCCGAAGGCATGCGCGTGTACGGCCGGATCGTGCCGTCGCGTAACCCGGCAGCCCAGCAGCTGGTCCTGAAGGAGCCGGTCGGCCCGGTGGCCGCGTTTACGCCGTGGAACTTCCCGATCAACCAGATCGTGCGCAAGCTGGCGGCGGCGCTAACCACCGGCTGCTCGTTCCTGTGCAAGGCGCCCGAGGAAACGCCGGCCTCCCCTGCCGCGCTGCTGCAATGTTTCGTCGATGCGGGCGTGCCGCCCGGCACTGTCGGCCTGGTATTCGGCGATCCGGCTGAAATTTCGGGCTACCTGATCCCGCACCCGGTGATCCGCAAGGTCACTTTCACCGGCTCGACCCCGGTCGGCAAGCAGCTGGCCGCGCTGGCCGGCGCCCACATGAAACGGGCGACGATGGAACTGGGCGGCCACGCCCCCGTCATCATTGCCGAAGACGCCGATGTGGCGCTGGCAGTGCAGGCAGCGGGCGGCGCCAAGTTCCGCAACGCGGGCCAGGTCTGCATCTCGCCGACCCGCTTCCTGGTGCACAACAGCATCAAGGCCGAGTTCACGCGCGCCATGGTGGCCCATGCCGAAAGCCTGAAACTCGGTAACGGCCTCGACGCTGCGACCACGCTCGGTCCGCTGGCCAACCCGCGCCGCGTGAGCGCCATGACCAAGCTGGTGGAGGACGCCCGCGCCCAGGGCGCCAATGTGGCCACCGGCGGCGAACGCGTGGGCACGGACGGCAACTTCTTCGCGCCCACCATCCTGGCCGATGTGCCATTGACCGCCAGCGTGTTCAACGACGAGCCGTTCGGCCCGGTGGCTGCGATCCGCGGCTTCGACACGCTGGACGAGGCGATCGCCGAATCGAACCGCCTGCCGTTCGGCCTGGCCGGCTACGCCTTCACCCGCTCGATCAAGCACGCCCACCAGCTGATGCAGAACGTCGAAGTGGGCATGCTGTGGATTAACCAGCCGGCCACGCCAAGCGCCGAGATGCCGTTCGGCGGCGTCAAGGATTCGGGCTACGGCTCGGAAGGCGGCCCCGAGGCGCTCGAGTCCTACCTGAACACCAAGGCCGTCTCGATGGTGGGCGTGTAAGCGCAGCGCTTCACCCTCCGGGAGGATGGACGGCGGCGGTCGGCGGATGCGATACTGGTCCGATGAATAACTCTGTCCCCTTCCGACCATGAGCCACGGTTTCTTGCTGCACATGGTGTTCTACCTGGTGGCGGCCGTGGTGCTGGTGCCGCTGGCCAAGCGCGCCGGCATGGGCGCCGTGCTCGGCTACCTGGCCGCCGGCGCCCTGATCGGCCCCTGGGGCCTGTCGCTGATCGGCAACGTCGAAGATGTGCTCAACATCTCCGAATTCGGCGTGGTGCTGATGCTGTTCCTGATCGGCCTCGAACTCGAACCGAAGAAACTGTGGTCGCTGCGCCGCCCCATCTTCGGCTGGGGCGGCCTGCAGGTGCTGGTCGTCAGCGCCGTGCTGGCCGGTGTGGCCGTGGCCTGCGGCATCGACTGGCACGTCGCGCTGGTGGCCGGGCTGGCGCTGTCGCTCTCGTCCACCGCCATCGTGCTGGCCACGCTCGGCGAACGCAAGCTCTTGCCGAGTCCGGCCGGTCAGGCCAGCTTTTCCATCCTGCTGCTGCAAGACATTGCCGCCATCCCGATGATCGCCCTGGTGCCGCTGCTGACGCTGGCCGGCGCCGCGGCCGGGCACGACAGCCAAGGCTGGATCAAGGCCGTCAAGCTGCTGGCCGTGCTGCTGACCCTGGTCGCCTGCGGGCGTTTTCTGGTCAATCCCGTGATGCGCTACCTGGCCCGCACCGGTCTGCGCGAGCTGTTTACCGGCTTTGCGCTGCTGCTGGTGATCGGCATCTGCCTGCTGATGGAATGGGTGGGCCTCTCGCTGGCGCTGGGCACGTTCACGGCCGGCGTGCTGCTGGCCGATTCCGAGTACCGCCACCAGCTGATCAGCGACCTGGAGCCGTTCAAGGGGCTGCTGCTGGGCCTGTTCTTCATGGCGGTCGGCATGTCGGCCGACTTCGGCCTGCTGCTGGCCCAGCCTTGGCTGGTGCTGGGCCTGGTCTGCGCGCTGCTGCTGGTCAAGGGCGCCCTGCTGTTCGGTCTGTCGTTCTGGTTCGACATTCCGCGCGGCCAGCGGCTGTTTTTCGCGCTGCTGATGTCGCAGGGCGGCGAATTCGCGTTCGTCGTGTTCGGTACAGCCGTGGACGCCAGGGTGCTGCCGGCGGCCACCGGCGCGCTGCTGGTGGTGGTGGTCACGCTGTCGATGGCGGCCACGCCGCTGCTGCTCCTGCTGCACGACAAGCTGGTGGCGCCGCGCCTGCGCGGCGGCAAGCAGCAACGCGAAGCGGACCGGATCGCGGTGGACAACCCGGTCATCATCGCCGGCTTCGGGCGCTTCGGCCAGATCATCGGCCGCCTGCTCTCGGCCAACCGGATCGGCGTCACCGTGCTCGATCACGACCCCGACCAGATCGAACTGCTGCGCAAGTTCGGCTACGAAGTGTTTTATGGCGACGCCACCCGCATCGACCTGCTGGAAGCGGCCGGCATCGGCAAGGCCAGCGCCCTCGTCATCGCCATCGACACCGTCGACGACAGCCTGGCGCTGGTGGACGCCGTGCGCGAACGCTATCCGCAACTGACGATCCTGGCCCGCGCCCGCAATGTCTCGCACTATTATGCACTGCTCGACCGTGGCGTTACCCTGATCGAACGCGAAACCTTCGAAGCCTCGCTGCACCTGGGCGCGAAGGTGCTGCAACAGCTGGGCTTTAGCAGCGAACGGGCCGACCAGGCGGCCGGCATCTTCCGCACCCACAACCTAAAAACCCTGCTCAAGGTGTACCCGCACCAGCAGGACCAGGACCAGGTGGTGTCGATCACGCGCAAGGGCCGGCAGGAGCTCGAAGAGATGATGGCGGGCGATGCGGCCGCGTTCCGGGAGGCCGAACTGGCGCAGCAGGGCAAGACGGACCAGGCACCCGGCTAATATTTCGCAGCGTCATGTTAATGGTACGCAGTGAGCCCGGCAGCAGCGCGGGTCTGCACGCACGCCAGCATGGCACGCGTCGGCGGCCCGTTGCGCAGGTGACATCGACGCGGCTGGTCATTGCCTGGTCGCTCTCAGGCCAGCGGCGCCACCGACGCGCCCTGCACACCATGGCGCGCCAGCGCCGCGTCAACCATGCCGCGCGCTTTCATCGTTTCGACAAACGTGCGCAGCACCTGCGCTGCGTCGTCGCCGCGCGCCTTGGGCAAGCCCATCGCCTGCTCGATCACCATGAAGCGCTCGTCCAGCAGGCGCAGGCCGCCCAGGCGCGCGGCATCGTGCTGCAATTGCTGGCGCACGCCGGCTGCGACATCGGCCCCTTGCGCCAGGAAAACATCGACCACTGCCGGCGAGGACGGTGCGCGCACGATGGTGGCGTGCTTCAGGGTACGCGTCAGGTACAGGTCGTAGGCGCTGCCCTGGCCCACCACCACCCGCAGCGGCGGGTTGCCGCCATCGTCGACCTGGTCGTTGCTGGTGATCGGCGCGTCGTGCCGGACCAGGTAGCAGCCTTCGATCAGCACGTAAGGTGCGGTAAAAGCGATGTGGGCGCCGCGCACCGGGTCGATGGCGAAAAAGCCGACATCGGCCTGGCCGCTGTCGAGGGCGGCCACCGATTCGGCGGCCGTGTCGAACACCTGCAATGCCAGCGGCAATGCCAGCAACGCGGCCAGCTCGTGCGCCAGGTCCACCGACACGCCGGCAGGCGTGGCGCCATCGCCGCGGTGGGCCAGGATCGGATTGCCGAGATTGATGGCCGCGCGCAGCGTGCCGGTTGGGGCAAAGGCGGCGCGGACGGCCGGGGTGATGGCAGCGGTCATGGTGCTCCTCGTATCGATGATCGGTGGTCGTCTGGACGTCCGTCAGGCTAGCAGAAATCGACGCGCTGCGGACCGCGATCGTGCCACCGTGCGCCGGGGTGCGCACGATTGCGAGGCATAGTCTTACACGACAATATCGGCGCGTCATTTACTGCTAGATTGTGATCCGCATACCCGATCAATCCCAACCTCTTTCACCGGTGCCTCATGAAAACGTTCCACTGTGATAAATGCTCCCAACAAGTGTTTTTTGAAAATACGCTCTGCGCCAATTGCGAGAGCATGCTCGGCTATCAACCCTCGCAGCGGACCATCAACAGTTATGAACCGGCCGAGAACGGCCTGTGGCGCAGCCTGAACAAGCGGGACGCGGGCAAGCTGTACAAACAGTGCGGCAACTACGTCAACCACAACGTGTGCAACTGGATGATCGCGGCCGACGATCCGCACGAGCTGTGCGCATCGTGCCAGTACACGGTCGTGATACCGGCGCTGTCGTCGGAAAAGAACCATATCCTGTGGTCGCGCCTGGAAGCTGCCAAGCGCCGGCTGCTGTACTCGCTGGCGACGCTGAACCTGACCCCGGCATCGAAAGAGGAAGAACCGGAGACGGGACTGGCGTTCCAGTTCCTCGAAGACGGCGTCACAGACCAGTGCGTGATGACCGGCCACGACAACGGCCTGATCACGCTGAACATCGCCGAAGCGGACCCGGCCGAACGCGAGCGCACGCGCGAACAGATGCACGAACGCTACCGCACCCTGCTCGGACATTTCCGCCACGAAAGTGGGCATTATTATTTCGACCGGCTGGTGGTCGACAGCACGTGGATCGACAGCTTCCGCGCCCTGTTCGGCGACGAGCGCGCCGACTATGCGGCCAGCCTCCAGCGTCATTACAGCGAAGGTCCGGCGGCCGACTGGGAAGAACGCTTCGTCAGCAGCTACGCCAGCTCCCACCCGTGGGAAGACTGGGCCGAGACCTGGGCCCATTACCTGCACATGATCGACACGCTGGAAACGGCCCATGCCTGCGGCCTGTCGCTCAAGCCGGCCAAGCCCGACGAACCGTCGCTCGACGGCGTGACCTTGCCGACCCGCGTCGATACCTTCGACGACACGCTCTCCGACTGGTTCACCCTGACCTATGTGCTCAACAGCCTCAACCGCAGCATCGGCATGCCCGATTCCTACCCGTTCAAGCTCAGTACGCCTGTGCTGGAAAAGCTGACCTTCGTGCACAAGGTGGTGGCGTCGTACCGCAAGACCGGGATCCAGACCGGCGCCGCTGCTGCACCGGCAAGCACGGCGCCTGCACCGGCGGCCACCCCGGCCGCCCCCGCGCCGGCAGCCGCGCCCCTGCCCCAGACGGCCTGACCGTCCCGGGTCCGTTCCACGAGGTGCGCGCCGGTTCGCCAGGCCAGCGCGCGATCGCGCCGTTTGCACCATAATGGCGCTCCACACATGGTGCACGGGCATGGATTCCAGGTATGAATCCTGCTTCCCGCATCCTGCCGCGCCGGCTCCCGCTGCGCCCACCTCGTAAAGGCATCCCTGCATGGCTATCCGCATCGCGCTGCACCACAAGACCAGTTACCGTTACGACCGCCCGGTCGACCTGTCGCCGCACGAAGTCCGTCTGCGCCCTGCCCCCCATGCACGTACCCCGATCCTGTCGTATTCGCTGACGGTCCGGCCCGAAAACCATTTCATCAACTGGCAGCAAGACCCGTACGGCAACTACATCGGCCGCTTCGTGTTCCCGCAAAAAACCGACGTGCTCGAATTCACCGTGGACCTGGTGGCCGACATGACTGTCATCAACCCGTTCGATTTCTTCATCGAACAGTACGCCGAGCAATGCCCGTTCGCCTATCCGGCGCAACTGGCAACCGAGCTGGGTCCCTATCTGAATGTTGAACCGCCGGGCCCGCTGCTGGCCGCGTGGGTGGCGTCTACACGCCAGGCACTGCTGGCCGAACCGGCATCGACCATCGGCTTCCTGGTGGCCATCAACCGGCGCCTGCAGCAGGACATCGCCTACCTGCTGCGCATGGAACCCGGCGTGCAGACGCCCGAGGACACGCTGGCAAAGCGCTCGGGCTCGTGCCGCGACAGCAGCTGGCTGCTGGTGCACATCCTGCGCGGCTTCGGCCTGGCGGCGCGCTTCGTGTCCGGCTACCTGATCCAGCTGCGTGCCGACCAGCAGGCGCTGGACGGGCCCAGCGGCGCCGCCGAAGACTTCACCGACCTGCACGCGTGGACCGAAGTGTTTATTCCCGGCGCCGGCTGGATCGGGCTCGACCCGACGTCCGGCATGCTGGCCGGCGAGGGCCATATTCCGCTGGCGTGCACGGCCACGCCGTCGTCGGCGGCGCCCGTCAGCGGCTATGCCGACCAGGCCGAAGTGACCTTTTTCCACGAGATGACGGTCACCCGCATCCACGAAGACCCGCGCGTGACCAAGCCGTATTCGGAAGCGGACTGGTGCAAGATCGACCGGCTCGGCCAGCAGGTCGATGCCGACCTCGCGCAGCAGGACGTGCGCCTGACCCAGGGCGGCGAGCCGACCTTCGTCTCGATCGACGACATGGACGGCGCCGAATGGAATACGCTGGCCCACGGCGAGCACAAGCGTGAACTGGCCGGCAAGCTGGCGCACCGCCTGAAAAACCATTTTGCCCCGGGCGGCCTGCTCCATTACGGCCAGGGCAAGTGGTACCCGGGCGAACCGCTGCCGCGCTGGGCGCTCAATATTGTCTGGCGCGTCGATGGCCAGCCGATCTGGCAGGACCCGTCGCTGTTTTCGCAAGAGCATGTCGACGACGGCTACGGCAGCGCGCAGGCGGCCAGCTTTGCTGCCGAGCTGACCAAGGTGCTGCAGCTGCCGCCCGACAGCGCCATCCCCGCCTACGAGGACGTGCTGCTGCAGGCGCAACGCGAACAGGCGCTGCCGCGCAACCTCGACCCGCTGCAGGCCGACCTGGCTGCGCCTGCCGAGCGGCGCCGCCTGGCGCGGCTGCTGGAACGGGGCCTGGGCCAGGTGGCCGGCTACGTGCTGCCGCTGCAGGCCGCCGACCACGATCCGGCGCTGGTGCCGGGCAGCCGCTGGCGCACCTCGGCGTGGCCGCTGCGGCGCGAGCACCTGTACCTGCTCGACGGCGATTCGCCGCTGGGCCTGCGCCTGCCGCTGGCCACCCTGCCCTGGGTGCAGCCCGGCGAGCGCGCGACGGGCGACGGCTTCGACGTCGATCCGTTCGCGCCACGCGGTCCGCTGCCGCCGGCCGGCATGGCGCAGCGCACGGCGCCGGGCCATGCCGGCCAGCCGGCGCAGCAGGCAGCAATCAACGCCGGGGCCGGGCATGCAATAACGGCCGATCCGGCGCCGCCCGACGTGATCCAGACCGCGCTGTGCGTGGAAGTGCGCGCCGGCCGCCTGTACATCTTCATGCCGCCGCTCAAGCGCCTCGAGGATTACCTGGCCCTGGTCACGGCGGTGGAAACCACCGCGTCCCGGCTCGGGCTCAAGCTGTGGATCGAAGGCTATGCGCCGCCGCGCGATCCGCGCATCAAGCTGCTCAGCGTGACGCCCGATCCCGGCGTGATCGAGGTCAATGTGCACCCGGCCGCCAGCTGGAACGAGCTGGTGCACAACACCACCACGCTGTACCAGCAAGCGCGCCTGACGCGCCTGGGCGCCGAAAAATTCATGCTTGACGGCCGCCACACCGGCACCGGCGGCGGCAACCACGCCACGCTGGGCGGCGCCACCGCCGCAGACAGCCCGATGCTGCGCCGGCCCGACCTGCTGAAAAGCCTGATCACCTACTGGCAGGTGCACCCGGCGCTGTCGTATCTGTTCTCGGGCACCTTCATCGGCCCCACCAGCCAGGCGCCGCGCGTGGACGAGGCGCGCGACGACAACCTGTACGAACTGGCCATCGCCTTCCAGCAGATGGACCAGGTGCTGCCGACGCTGGGCGACGGCGACAAGCCGTGGATCGTCGATCGCCTGCTGCGCAACATGCTGGTCGATTTGACCGGCAACACGCACCGCGCCGAATTCTCGATCGACAAGCTGTATTCGCCGGACGGCCCGACCGGCCGCCTGGGCCTGGTCGAACTGCGCGCCTTCGAAATGCCGCCGCACGAACGCATGAGCCTGCTGCAGATGCTGTTGCTGCGCGCGCTCGTGGCGCGCTTCTGGCGCCAGCCGTTCGAGGCCAGGCTGGTCCACTGGGGCACGGCCCTGCACGACCGCTGGATGCTGCCGCATTTCGTCGCCCAGGACATGCGCGACGTCGCCCGCGACCTGCGCGCGGCCGGCTACGCGTTCGAAGACCACTGGTTCGAGCCGTTCGTCGAATTCCGCTTCCCGCGCTTTGGCACCGTGGCGTACGAAGGCGTCGAGATGGAACTGCGCCAGGCCATCGAGCCGTGGCATGTGCTGGGCGAGCAAGTGGGCGCCGGCGGCACCGCGCGCTATGTCGATTCGTCGGTCGAACGCCTGCAGCTGCTGGTGCGCGGCCTGACCGACGGCCGTCACGTGGTCGCCTGCAACGGCCGCATGGTGCCGCTCCACCCGACCGGCGTACCGGGCGAATACGTGGCCGGCGTACGCTTCCGCGCCTGGCGCCCGTGGTCGGCGCTGCACCCGACCATTCCCGTGCAGGCGCCGCTGCGCTTCGACCTGGTCGATACCTGGAGCGGGCGCGCCATCGGCGGCTGCACCTACCACGTCGCGCACCCGGGCGGGCGCAACGAGGTCGGCGCACCGGTCAACGCCAACGCTGCCGAGGCGCGCCGCTTCGCCCGCTTCTGGCCGCACGGCCATACGCCGGGGCCGATGACTGTCCGAAAAGAAGCACACAATCCGCGCTTCCCGATGACACTGGACTTGCGCTGGCAGCCCGATTGACCTATTGTTTCGATCCAGCAATCAATCGACCATTTTTCACCCGTCGCCCGCGCGTCCATGCCTTCTTCCCTACTCGCCCACTACCTGGCCGCGCCAGACAGCTACGATGAGATGCTGGACGCCGGCCGGGCGCCGCGCCCGCACTGGCGCGCCATGCTGGACAACCTGGGAGGCGAAGCGCCGGGCATGATGCGGCAACGCAACGAGATGGTCCAGCGCCAGGTGCGCGAAAACGGCGTGACCTACAATGTGCCGGCCGACCGCGACGGCCGCCAGCGGCCGTGGGACCTGAACGCGCTGCCGCTGATCCTGCCGCCCGACGACTGGAACCTGATCGAGGCGGCCGTGATCCAGCGCGCCACCCTGCTCAACCGCATCCTGCTCGACGTGTATGGCGACCAGCAGATGCTCCGCGAAGGCCTGCTGCCGCCGGCGCTGGTCCACGGCCACGCCGGCTTCCTGCGCCCGTGCCACGGCATCCGCCACCATGACGATGTCGCCCTGCATGCGTACGCGGTGGACCTGGCGCGCGCGCCCGACGGCCGCTGGTGGGTGATGGCCGACCGCACCCAGGCGCCGTCCGGGGCCGGCTATGCGCTGGAAAACCGCGCCATCATCTCGCCGACCTTCCCCGACCTGCTGCGCGAGCTGAAGGTGCAGCCGCTGACCGGCTTTTTCCGCACCATGCACGACAGCCTGCAGCACTGGGGCCGCGCGTGCGCTGCCAGCGGCGACCGCCCGGCGCCGCTGCGCGATGGCGACGTGCCGCTGATCGTGCTGCTGACGGCCGGTCCGGCCACGGCCAGCTACTATGAGCAGGCGTACCTGGCGCGCCACCTGGGCCTGGCGCTGGTGGAAGGCGGCGACCTCACCGTGCGCGACGGCGTGGTCTACCTGAAAACCCTGGCGGGACTGCAGCGGGTGCACGTGATCATGCGCCGGGTCGATGACGAGGCGTGCGATCCGCTCGAGCTCGACAGCTCGATGCTGGGCGTGGCCGGCCTGGTCCAGGCCGCGCAGCGCGGCAACGTGGTGGTGGCCAACAGCCTCGGTTCGAGCCTGCTGGAGTCGGGCGCCCTGCTCGGCTTCCTGCCGGCGCTGTCGCGCCGCCTGCTGGGCGAGCCGTTGAAGATGCCGTCGGTGGCCACCTGGTGGTGCGGCGAGCCGGCCGCGCTGGCAGCGGTGATCGAAAAACTCGACCGCCTGGTCATCAAGCCGAGCTTTTCCCAGCGCCCGCAGTCGGCCGTGTTCGGCCGCGACCTCGACGGCACGGCGCGGGACGCCTTCATCGCCGGGCTGCGCGCCAACCCCGGCAATTTCATCGCCCAGGAGGTGGTGCGGCTGTCGCAGGCGCCGGTGTGGAAAGGCGGCATCACGTCCGGCCTGCAGGCGCGCGCCATCGGGCTGCGCGTGTTTGCCTGCGCCACCCCGAACGGCTACGTGGTGATGCCGGGCGGCCTGACCCGGGTGGCCACCGGGCCCGATGCGCGGGTGCTCACCATGCAGATGGGTGGCGCCAGCAAGGATACCTGGGTGCAGGGCCGCGCCCGGGTGGACCGGCACCGGCCGCAGCAGGCGAGCATCAGCAGCGACAACCTGGTGCGCGAAGACACCAACCTGTCGAGCCGGGTGGCGGAAAACCTGCTGTGGTACGGCCGCCATGCCGAGCGCTGCGACAATACCGGGCGCCTGCTGCGGGTGGCGCTGCACATCCTGTTCAATGTCCGCTTCGACCAGCGCGGCGCCGAATGGCCGACCGTGGAAGCGTTGTGCATCGAATTCGGCCTGCTGGACGCCGGTACCAAACGCGCCGCAACCGGTGCGGCCAAGGCGGCAGCGGCCACCGTCTTCAGCGACGCCGAGATCGAATCGGCGCTGCTGCTGGCCGTGGTGTCGCCCGACGTGCCGGGCCTGGCGCTGCAGCAGCGCCAGCTGCACCGGGTGGCCAGCCAGCTGCATGAACGTTTTTCGGTCGATAACTGGCGCGCCCTCAACCGCATGGTGCAGCCGGCCGTGCACCCGGGCGAACGGCCGTCGCAGTCGGCGGCGATGACCATCCTCGACGACGCTGCCGCCGCGCTGATGATGTTGTCCGGCTTTTCGCTCGACGGCATGACGCGCGACCTGGGGTGGCGCTTCATGTCGGTCGGACGCCGTCTCGAACGGCTGCAGTTCCAGTGCGAAGTGCTGCAGCGCGCGCTGGCGATGGACCATGACGGCAACCTCGAATGGCTGCTCGAACTGTCCGACAGCATCATCACCTACCGCGCCCGCTACCGCGCCCAGCCCGAGTGGCTGCCGGTACTGGACCTGCTGCTGTGCGACGAAAGCAATCCGCGCTCGGTGCTGTTCCAGATCGACGGCATCCTCGGCACGCTGCGCCACATCAGCTACACCCATGGCCCGTGCGGCGCCCACCTGCTGGCGCCGTTCCGGGACGAGCTGGGCGCGCTCACGCCGGCTGCCGACCTGGCCCACGGCAACACCACGCTGGGCGCGCTGCTCAAGCGTATCCACGCCGCCAGCGCGGCGCTGTCCGAGCACATCAGCGTGCAATTCTTCAGCTACACCGACAACGGCCTGCAAGGAAAACGCACAGCATGAGCGACGGTACGACCACGGCAGCAGCGGCAGGCACACCGGCAGCGGCGCCGGGCGCGGCGTGCGCACGCTACCGCGTGGTGCACGCCACCCGCTACCGCTACGCCAGCACGGTGACGCTGTCGCAGCAGTATCTGCACCTGACCCCGCGCGCGTTCGCCTGTCAGCAGGTGGCGTCGCACCTGATCTGGCTCGACCCCGTCGTCAGCGAAGGACACAACAGCTCCGATTACTTCGGCAACCAAGTGCGCCACGTGGCGCTGACGGTGCCGCACGACAGCCTGCTCGTGCACGCCGAATCGACGGTGGTGCTGCGCGCGCGCCCCGACCTGGCGCGCATCGCCGGCTCGCTGGCGTGGGAGAGCGTGCGCGACATGATGGGCAAGGAAAAAAGCGCCGCCACGCTCGAAGCGTGCCGCTACCTGTACGCGTCGCCCCACGTGTACTGGTTCCCGGACCTGGAAGCGTATGCGCGGGTCAGCTTCACGCCGGGCCGGCCCCAGCTCGACGCCGCGCTCGACCTGACGCGCCGCATCTTCGACGATTTCGAGTTCGACAGCAAGGCCACCGATATCTCGACCCCGCTCGAACAGGTGCTGCGCGGCCGGCGCGGCGTCTGCCAGGACTTCGCCCAGCTGATGATCGGCTGCCTGCGCAGCATCGGCCTGCCGGCGCGCTACGTCAGCGGCTACATCCTCACCCACCCGCCGGCCGGCCAACCGCGCCTGGTGGGCGCCGACGCCTCGCACGCCTGGGTTTCGGTCTACTGCCCGGCACTGGGCTGGATCGATTTCGACCCGACCAACCGCTGCCTGGTCCAGCACGAACACATCACGCTGGGCTGGGGCCGCGACTACAGCGACGTGCCGCCGATGCGCGGCATCGTGCTCGGCGGCGGGCCCCAGGAACTCGATGTGCAGGTGACGGTGACGCCGTTGCCGGTGGCGGCAAACGGCCAAGAGTGATCCCGGCGTGGCGGCGGGCGCGATGGTGAATCAGGGTTTAGGCAGACTGGTTGCGGGATCGACCGCCGAAAAATTATCGACATAGCTGACGAACATCGCCGCCTCGCCGGACGGCAGGTCGCTGCCGCAGGCGCTGGCCGGCGCCAGCGGCGGCGGTGGCAGCGTCGGTGCGATGCGGGTCACGGCCATGCCGAGCAGCACGCGCTGCACGACGCTCTCCGGCAAGCCGCACCGGGCCATGTACGCGGTCGCATCCTCGGGACCCAGCATGTCCCGGAAAACGATCGCAACATCGACCTGCTGCGCCATCATGTGGTCAGTTCTTCGCATCTTGTTCCGCCAAATTTCGTCCAGGTGACTGGCACCCTCCCTGCCGCCGTGTTGACCGGGCGGCGTAAGCCGATGACATTTGACTACTGTTATTGGCATACTTTCCATATGATAACAGTAAAGATAAGTTCTTGCGAGAAACTACCGTGCTACCGGACACGCCTCCACCGCGCACCGTTGCTGGCCGGAGACGCCGGCGTGCTGCGCAACGACCGGCGATCCGATCAGCTGTACTGCGCCAGCATCTGCAAGGCCTGATCGAACTGGCCCTTGGCCTCGGCCTCGCGGAAGTAGCGCACCCGTTCCACGCAGACCTCGGCCGGGGTGGGATCGGCCTGCAGCAGGGCCAGCACTTCGTCGACAAAGGCTGCCAGCGGCATGCTGTCCGGGTCTTGCGACTGGCCGGGCGTGAGCTCGGTCTGGACCTGCGGCGGCACGATCTCGATCACTTCCACTTTGCCCGCCAGTAGCGGGCGCAGCGCAGCCGTATAGGAATGGATGGCGGCCTTGCTGGCGCTGTAGGTCGGGGCGCCCGGCAGCGGCACGAAGGCCAGCCCGGACGAGACGTTGATGATCGCCGCGCCAGCCTGCCGCGAGAGGTGGTCCACCAGCGCGTCGATCATGCGGATCGGCCCGAGCACATTGGTGGCGATCATGCGCTGCGCAGCGCCGAGGTCGCGCTGCGCGGTCGGCTTTTCGGCACTGTACACGCCGGCGTTGTTGACCAGTACGTTCAACGACGGGTGGTCGGCCACGACCTGGCGCGCGAACGCGGCCACGTCATCGTCCGCCGTGACGTCGAGCACATAGGCCGACATGCGGGGGCGCCCTGCGATGGCGGCGTCGAGCGCCTGCCGGCGGCGGCCGGTGATGATGACGTGGTTGCCGGCGTCGTGCCAGCGGTGTGCGAGGGCCTGGCCGATGCCCGAGCCGCCGCCCGTGATCAGGATGGTGTTGCCAGTGTGTTGCATAGCTTGTCTCCGGGGGTTGGCGATGCCGGTGCCGGCATCGGCGCTGGCCGTGATCGTAAGGGATCGGCCCGCTGCTGCACAGCTGCTAAGATCGGGACACCGTGTCTCAAAACTGGAACGACGATGGACCTTGCAGCAGTCACAGATTTCAACCTGGTCGCCAGGCATGGCGGCTTCGGCGCCGCCAGCCGCGTGGCAGCGACGCCGAAAGCCACGCTGTCGCGCCGCGTGCGCGAGCTCGAGGAAAGCCTCGGCGTGCGCCTGATCGAGCGCGGTGTGCGGCCGCTGCGGCTCACCGACGAAGGTGCGGCGCTGTATGCGCGCACCGAGGAACCGTTCGGCGCCATCGCCGACACCCTGCGCGATATCCGGGCCGGATTGAACCGGCCCAGCGGCCTGCTGCGCATCAGCGCACCGCTGCTGTTTGCCAACATGTCGCTGGGGCCGCTGGCCGCTGCCTTCCTGGCAGCCTATCCCGAGGTGCTGCTCGAAGTGACCACCGACGACGGCTTCGTCGACCTGCGCGACGGCACCGTGGACGTGGTCATCCGCGCTAACCCGCGCCCCGACGACGACCTGGTCGGCCGCTGCTTTCTCACCAACCCGCTGGTGCTGGTGGCGCCGCCCGGCCTGGCGCGTCCGGCCGAGATACACCAGCCCTTCCCTGCCGTGATGCGCACCGGGATGGTCGATGGCGAGACCTGGACCATCGTCGACGCCATCGACGGCGCCATTCGCCCCTACCGTCCGCAGGCGGTGCTGCGGCTGTCGTCGCCGCTGTCGATCCGTGACGCCGTGGTGGCCGGCGCCGGCGCGGCCATGGTGCCGGTGGCGATCGTGGCCGACGAACTGGCCGCCGGCCGCCTGGTGCAATGGGGCGCGTGCACCCGGCCGCCGGTGGAGGTGTGGGTGCTGCACGCCTCGCGACGGCTGGTGAGCACCAAGGTGCGCGTGTTCGTCAGTTTTATCTGCGACTATTTCGCAAAGCGGACCCAGCTGGATTGACCGGCTACCCGGTGTTGTTTGCCGATCTCAAGATGCAGTGTGCGCTGGTTTTCCATGCGCAACCCACGTCATAATCGATATGGCCCTGGCATGCAGTCCGCATGCCTACGAGCTTGCAGAACAATATCGACATACGATCGAACAAACACTTTGGGAGGCAGCAATGACGTTAGCGAATATGCGGATCGGCTTGCGGTTGGGCGTGGGTTTTGGCGTGGTATGCCTGTTGCTGCTGGTGATGGTCGTGCTGAGCAATACCATGATGGCGCGTATCAACGCCGGTACTGACGAGATCGTTCACGACCGGATGCCGAAAATCGAGGCCACCACCCAGCTGATGGCCGGGGTCAACGAGATCGCGATCTCGCTGCGCAACATCATGCTCAGCGACGATGCTGCAGACCGCAAGGCCCAGACCGAGCGCATCATGGCGACGCGGCAGTCGAACCAGCAGGCGCTCGACATGCTCGAGCGCACCATCCGCGATCCGCGCGCGCGCGAACTGCTCACGCAAATCAAGGGCCATATCGGCCGCTATCGTCCGGGCCAGGACCGCATCATCGCCTACATGCAGGCCGACCGGCTCGGCGACGCCCGCGCCTACCTGGCCAGCGAGCTGCGGCCGATACTTACCGATCTCAAGCAGACAGTCAACGCGCTGGCAGCGCGCCAGAAAGAGCTGAGCGGCAAAACCGCCGACGCTGCCGAGGCCACTTTCCGCCAGAGCCAGCTCCAGTCGTGGGGCCTGGGTGCGCTGGCGATCGCGTTCGCAGCTGCCGTGGCATGGTGGATCACGACCTCGATCACGCGCCCAGCCAACCGTGCGCTGAGCATCGCCCGCACCGTCGCCAGCGGCGACCTCACCAGCCAGATCCACAGCGACAGCAACGATGAAATGGGCCAGCTGCTGCAAGCCCTGAAGGCGATGAACGACAACCTGGCCGCCACGGTCGGCACGGTGCGCACCGGCACGGACACCATCGCGACCGCCGCGCTGGAGGTGGCGTCGGGCAGCCTGGACCTGTCGTCGCGCACCGAGCAGCAGGCCAGCTCGCTGGAAGAAACCGCCTCGTCGATGGAGCAGCTGACCTCGACCACCCGGCAGAACGCCGAGAATGCGCGCCAGGCCAACGCGCTGGCGCGCAGCGCCTCGGAAGTGGCTGCGCGCGGCGGCCAGGTGATCGACCAGGTGACCGGCACCATGAACGATATCAACGCATCGTCGGCGCGGATCACCGACATCATCAGCGTCATCGACGGCATCGCGTTCCAGACCAACATCCTCGCACTGAACGCGGCGGTGGAGGCGGCGCGCGCCGGCGAAGACGGGCGCGGCTTCGCGGTGGTGGCGTCGGAGGTGCGCAACCTGGCCCAGCGGTCGGCATCGGCCGCGCGCGAAATCAAGGAGCTGATCGACGCGTCCACGGCCAAGGTGGCCAGCGGCAGCGAGCTGGTCAATACTGCCAGCCAGACCATGCGCGACATCGTCGACAGCGTGCAGCGGGTGACCGACATCATGGCCGAGATGTCGTCGGCCAGCGCCGAACAGAGCGCCGGCATCGAGCAGATCAACCAGGCCGTGATGCAGATGGATGCCGTGACCCAGCAGAATGCGGCGCTGGTCGAGCAGTCGGCTGCCGCGTCGGAATCGATGCAGGAACAGGCGGCGACGCTGGCCCAGGCAGTGGCCGTGTTCCGTCTGCACGGCGACACCGCCCAGGCGCACACCCCGGCGCCAGCACGGCCCACGACGGCGCCTAAACCCGCGGGCAAGGCGATGGTAGCGCTGCCGCGCCAGCAGCGGGCGCCGACAAAACCGGCCGCATCCGCAACAGCGGCGGCGCCATCAGCCGCAGCGAAGCCAGCCAGGCCGCAGCAGGCCGGCGTCACCCAGGGAGCCGGCGAGTGGGAAGAGTTCTGATGCCGGCGACCGCAGTCTGACGGTCGGTTTTACTGCCGGGTGGCAGTAACAGTGGTGGCGGTGGCGGAAGCGGTGGCGGTGGCGGCAGCGGCAGCGACAGCAATGCCAGCAGCGCCAGCAGCGGCAACACTGCCGCCAGCCCGCCATCGCCGCGCGCACCGCTCAGGGCGTCAGCTTCTTCATCCGGTACGACAGCTGCGGCCGCGTCAGTCCGAGCATGCGTGCCGCTGCCGACAGGTTACCGTCGGCGCGCTTGACGGCCGCCAGGATCAGCGTGTTTTCTAGCGTATCGAGCGACCAGTTCTGCGCATCGCCAAGCATGGCCGGCAGTGCGTCGAGCAAGTCGATGCGGACAGCAGCGGTGGGCCCTGCGCCTGATGCCGCAGCAGGTAGCCCTGCCGACGTTGCCGGCGCAGCCGCCGCGCCACCGCCCGCGCGGTCCCCTGCGCCGGTCGGGCGCCCGCTCTGCGCCAGCGAACAATACGCGGCCTGCGATTCCTCGCCGCTGGTAAACAGGTGCGCTACATCGATCGGGCCATCTTCGTCGGCGCAGATGACGCCGCGCTCGACCAGGTTCTGCAGCTCGCGGATATTGCCAGGGAACGCGTAGTTGAGCAGCGCATCGACCGAGCGCGCCGTAAAGCCGGTCAGGCGGCGCTGGTGTTTCTGCCCGTAGTGGCGCATGAAGTAGCCCATCAGCAGCGGGATGTCGTCGCGGCGGTCGCGCAGCGGCGGCAGGTGGATCGGAAACACGTTCAGGCGGAAGAACAGGTCTTCGCGAAAGCGTCCCTGGCGGATTTCCTCGCGCAGATCGACATTGGTGGCCGCCACCAGCCGCACATCGACGCGCTGGCTGCGCACCCCGCCCACGCGCTCGATCTCGCCTTCCTGCAGCGCGCGCAGCAGCTTGCCCTGGGCGACCAGGCTCAGGGTTGCGATCTCGTCGAGGAACAACGTGCCGCCGCTGGCGCGCTCGAAGCGCCCCGGGCGCGACACGGTGGCGCCGGTGAATGCGCCGCGCTCGACGCCGAACAGTTCCGATTCGATCAGTGTCTCCGGTATCGCCGCACAGTTGACCGCCACGAAAGGCCGGTCCCTGCGCTGGCCGATCTGGTGCAGCATATGGGCAAACAGCTCCTTGCCCACGCCCGATTCGCCCGTAAACAGTACCGTGGCCGTAGTCGGGGCGACGCGCCTGAGCATGTGGCAGGCGGCGTTAAAGGCAGGCGACACGCCCACCATTTCCTTGTCGGCGTAAGGACGCCCGTCGTCGCCTGCGAGGACGGCGGCCTGGCGCCGGGCCTGCGGTTCGCTGTAGGCCGTGGTGCTCACGAACGCTTCCGCATTCAGGAAGCGCAGATCCTCTTCCACGTGGTCCCATTCGTCGGCCGGCTTGCCCACCAAGCGGCAGTGCTGGTGGCCCATCGCGCAGCATTCGACTTCGCGGTAGATGGTCAGGCGGCCGATCATGGCGCTGGTGTAGCCGATCGCATACCCGGTCTGCATCCAGCACGCGGGCCCGCTGCCGGTGCCGAAATCGGCGACGTGGACTTCGCCCTCGCCCGAGTGGTGCCACAGGAATTCGCCACGATAGGTGCCCAGCGCCTGGTCGAATTCGAAGTGCAGCGCTTCCACCCTGGCCGCCCCCTCGAGCGAATGCATGCGCGGACCGGCCGAGAACAGCGCCGCCGGATCGGCATCGGGCCAGCGCTCGCGCAGCAGCTGGGCGTCGCGCGCGCCGGCCGTGTAGCCGACCCGCGTCAGCAGGCCGCGGGTGCGCTCGGCACCGATGCTCTCGATCAGTTCGCGCCGCAGCGAACCGAGCGACGACAGGTGCAGCAGCTGCATGCGCTGGCCGTTGAGCCAGATGCGGCCGTCGCCCGGCGAGAAATGCAGGCTCCCGGTGATGTCGTCGAGCGTGGGCGCCGCGCCCTCGTCCAGGTGCGCGCTGTCGCCCCGGTGCAGCATCTTGCCGCTGGACCTGGCCAGCTCCGCCAGCGAAATGCGGTCACGCTCGTTCATGTCTCCTCCGTCCGGTTTGATCAAATCATACATCGGCACATCGCAAGGTTGATGATTTGATGAAGCGGGCCGCCGCGCACGCGTTTGCTGCGCCGCGCCAGCGACATGCCGCAGCGTTCACCGGCGCGCCCGTGAGGAGGCCCATGCTGCGATGCATCAGCGCCGGCCGGCGCTGCCGGCCCGCGAACCTGGCACGCAACTTGTAAGAGAACCGGCACAAGCGGCAGACCATCGACTGCCCGTTCCTCAACCAAGGAGACGACATGACCGAGACCAGTGATCGCGCCGGCGCCAGTGCCGGCAAGCCCTTCCTCGACCCCGCCACCTGGCGCGGCCGGATCTTCAACGGCGCCTGGGTCGCCGCCCAGGGCGGCACGCACACCTTGACCGAGCCGGCCACCGGCGAGCAGCTGGGCGTGACCGGCATGGCCAATGCGGCCGACGTGCTGACGGCAGGCGTGCAGGCGCGCGCGGCGCAAACGGCTTGGGCGGCGTCCGACTACAAGGCGCGCGCCGACATCTTCCGCCGCGCTGCCGACCTGGTGGCACAGCACCACGACGAGCTGGCCACGTGGATCATGCGCGAGACGGGCGCCATCCGCGCCAAGGCCGACCTCGAACTGCGCGAGGCGATGGCCCACCTGCACGAAGCGGCAGCCATGCTGCGGCAACCGAGGGGGCAGCTGCTGGCGTCCGCCAGCGGCACCATGAGCATCGCCCGCCGCGTGCCGCACGGCGTGGTGGGCGTGATCTCGCCGTTCAATTTTCCGCTGATCCTGTCGATCCGTTCGATCGCGCCGGCGCTGGCCACCGGCAACGCCGTGGTGCACAAGCCGGACCTGCAAACGCCGGTCAGCGGCGGCGTCCTGATCGCCCGCATCTTCGAAGCGGCGGGCCTGCCTGCCGGCGTGCTGCACGTGCTGCCGGGCGGCGTCGAGGCCGGCCAGGCCCTGTGCAGCGCCCCCGCCATCGGCATGATCGCCTTCACCGGATCGACTGCGGCCGGTCACAGCGTGGGCGAACTGGCCGGCCGGCACCTGAAGAAGATGTCGCTGGAACTGGGCGGCAAGAACGCACTGATCATCCTCGACGATGCCGACCCCGAGATCGCCGCCGCCAACGCCGCCTGGGCCACCTTTTTGCACCAGGGCCAGATCTGCATGTGCGCCGGCCGCGTGCTGCTCCAGCGCGGCATCGCCGACGCCGTCATCGCGCGCCTGGTGGAAAAGGCGCGCCGGCTGCCGGTGGGCGACCCGATGGGCGGCAACGTGGCGCTGGGGCCGATGATCAATGCGCGCCAGGTGGCGCGCGTACACGCCATCGTCGAAGACAGCGTGGCCGCCGGCGCCACCCTGCTGGCCGGCGGCACCTTCGAGCAGCTGTTCTACCGGCCCACGGTGCTGACCGGCGCCCGCGCCGGCATGCGCTGCTTCGAGGAAGAGCTGTTCGGACCCGTCGCCTCGATCACCGTGTTCGATACCGACGACGAAGCGATTGCGCTTGCATCGGCCACCAGCGGCTGCCTGGCGCTGGGCGTGATCACGCCCGATATCGGCCGCGCCATGGCGATCGCCGACCGCGTGCCGTCCGGCCATGTCCACATCAACGACCAGACCGTGGTGGCGGAGGCGCATGCGCCGTTCGGCGGCGGCGGCACGTCCGGCAACGGCGGGCGGCACGGCGGCACCATCGACTGGGAAGAGTTCACGCAGACCCAGTGGCTCACCATCAAACCCGCGGCACCGCGCTATCCATTTTGAGGAGACCTCATGAAATTACGTAACAAGACCGTCGTTGTCACCGGCGCAGCCTCGGGCATCGGCGCCGAGGTGGCGCGCCTGGCGCGCTTCGAAGGCGCCACCGTGATCGGCATGGACCGCAACGCACCGGGGCTCACGCTCGATCGCTTCATCGCCGTGGACCTGAGCAGCACCGCCAGCATCGACGCCGCCATCGCCGCCCTGCCGCAGCGCGTGGACGCGCTGTGCAATATCGCCGGCGTGCCCGGCACCGCCAACCCGACGCTGCTGGCGCAGGTGAACTACCTGGGCCTGCGCTACCTGACCACCGGCGTGCTGACGCGGCTGCCGGCCGGCGGCGCCATCGTCAACATCGCGTCCATTCTCGGCGCCGACTGGCCGCAGCGGCTGGACCTGCACAAGCAGCTGGCCGCCACCGAGGGCTTTGCGGCCGGCCAGGCCTGGCTCGACCAGCACCCGGTGCCGGACGACAGCTGCTACCAGTATTTCAAGGAGGCGCTGATCGTCTGGACCTACGTACAGTCGCAGAAATGGTTCCTCGAACGCTCGGTGCGCATGAACAGCGTGGCCCCGGGCCCCGTCTTCACGCCGATACTGGGCGACTTCGTGTCGATGCTGGGCCAGGAGCGCGTGCAGCGCGACGCCGGCCGCATGAAACGTCCGGCCTATGCCGATGAAGTGGCGTCGGTGGTGACGTTCCTGTGCAGCGACGATGCGCGCTGGATCAGCGGCGTCAACCTGCCGGTCGATGGCGGCCTTGCCTCCACCTTCATCTGACGTTGCCCTTGTGTCCGCAGTGCGGAAGCGCCGGCGGACCCACGAACCGGTGCCGGCCGCGCGCATCGGTCGGGATAGTGCACAGTGCACGGCAGTACCGGCCAGGTCGCTGTACTCCTGCCCCGCTACGACTGCCGAACCTTAGCCGCATCTTGACGCCCGCTGCGGGCGGTCGGCGCGGGCGCCGCTGCGGCGCGGTACCGGCGCGGCGAGCTGTCCATCACGCGCTTGAAGGCGGCGCCGAAAGCGCTTTCCGATTCATAGCCGACCGAGGCGGCAATGTCGGCCAGCGCGCGGCTGGAACCGGTGAGCCTGTCCGCGGCCAGCACCATGCGCCAGCGGGTCAGGTAGGCGATCGGCGTGTCGCCGGTCACCCGCTCGAAGTGGGCCGCAAAGCTCGACCGCGACATGCCGGCGACGGCCGCCAGATCGCGCAGCGTCCAGCGCCGGGCCACATCGGCATGCATGGCGCTCAGGGCGCGCCGCAGGGTGGGCATGCCCAGCGCAGCGAGCCAGCCCTGGCTGCCTTCCCCGCTTTCCAGGTGGGCGCGCAATGCCTCGACCAGCAGCGCCTGGGCCAGGTGACTGGCGATCAGGTCGCTGCCCGGGCGCGGTGTGCGCAGTTCGTCCATCAGGCGTTGAACCCCGGCGCGCAGCGCGGTCTTGCTGCTGGCCGAGCGCACGTGTACCACGGCCGGCACGGCCGCCAGCAGGCTGGCCGCATGCCACCCCTGCAAGCCGAAAAAGCCGCCGATGCCTCGGCAGTCGCCGCCGCCGTTGAGGACGGCGACTTCGCCCGGCGGCACGCCGGACAGAAAGGCCGCAGCGTCGCGCCGTGGCGCGGCCTGGTGCGAATACAGCTCAACTTCACCGCCGCTGCTGAGCAGCACCACGTCGCCGGCAGCGAGCCGCAGCGGCGCCGGCGCCGACGCCAGCTGCAGCCAGCAGCTGCCGGTTTCGATCGCAAAACACAGCACGCCATCGGCAGCAGCAAAGGCAAGCGCCCAGTCGCCGCCGGCGTCGATACCGCGAAAGCCGTAGCCGGCAGGTTTCATCAGGGTCAGCAGGTCGGACAGAGGATCCATGGATTTGGACGATGGCGATGAATATTGCGACGATTAGCGGTGGATGGTCCGGAAATTGACGCCTATAGTAACGCCAAACATCACCGGACCACCACCATGACTGCCCAAATTCACCCCGCACCCGGCCACCACCTGCGCACCTGGCCGCGCCGCGCCTGGCGCGCGATGACTTTGCTCGCCACGATCGTCGCGCTGGTGTCGTTTCGCTACCTGTTCGGCAAGGGGCCGGTGCCACCCAACCTGCCGCTAAACCCGTATTTTCACCCGTGGCTGGTCATCCATGCAACGGGCGCCGCCACGGCGCTCCTGGTGGGGTCGCTGCAGTTCCTGCCGTCGCTGCGCCAGCGCCTGCCGGCCGTGCACCGCGCGGTGGGCCGCGTGTATGTGGCGGCCTGCCTGGTCGGGGGCGTGTCGGCGCTGGTGCTGGCGCCCGGTGTGTCGGCCGGCCCGGTCGCCGGCGCCGGCTTCGGCGCGCTCGGTATCGCCTGGCTGGTGACGACCGCTATCGCCGTCCGCCGCATCGTGGCCGGCGACGTGGCAGCGCACCGGCGCTGGATGGTACGGTCGTTCGCCCTCACCCTGGCGGCCGTCGCGCTGCGGCTCTACCTGCCGCTGTCGAGCGTGCTGGGCGTCGAGTTCCTGCTCGCCTACCGCGTCATTGCCTGGCTGTGCTGGGTGCCGAACCTGCTGCTGGCGCAGTGGTACCTGGCGCGCCGCACGCAGCCATCCTGAACCGGATCAACCGGGCAGCGCCAGCCGCGACATCGACCGCGGCGCCGGCAACGCGGTTTCCGCCGCCGACAGCTTGAAGATGCTGACCGCCTGCGACAGGTGCTGCGCCTGGTCCTGCATGCTCAGCGCCGCAGCGGCCGCTTCCTCCACCAGTGCCGCATTCTGCTGGGTGACGCCGTCGAGCTGACGGATGGCGTCGCTGATCTGGGCGATGCCGTCGGTCTGCTCCTGGCTGGCGGCGCTGATGTCGCTGATCAGATCGGTCACGTGGCGCACGCTGTCGACCACTTCCTGCATCGTGATGCCGGCCTGGCTGACCAGCTGCGCGCCGGTATCGACGCTGTGGACCGAATCGTCGATCAGGTGCTTGATTTCCTTGGCGGCGGCAGACGCGCGCTGCGCCAGGTTGCGCACCTCGGAGGCGACCACCGCGAAGCCGCGTCCCTGCTCGCCGGCGCGCGCCGCCTCCACCGCAGCGTTCAGCGCCAGGATGTTGGTCTGGAAGGCGATGCCGTCGATGACGCCGATGATGTCGACGATCTTCTTCGACGAATCGTTGATGGCGCCCATGGTATCGACCACCTGCGAGACCACTGCACCGCCGCGCAGCGCCACGTCGGACGCCGACAGCGCAAGCTGCTGCGCCTGACGCGCGTTGCCGGCGTTGTGCTTGACTGCCTGGGCCAGCGCCTCGATCGACGACGTGGTCTGCTCCAGTGCCGACGCTTGCGCTTCGGTGCGGGCGGACAGGTCCTGGTTGCCGGAGGCGATCTGCGCCGAGGCGCTGGCGATGGTGCCGGTCCCGCTGCGGATCTGGCCGACGATATCGACCAGCCCCCCTTGCATGGTCTTCATTGCCGCCAGCAGGCTGCCCTGGTCGCGCCCTGCGACCCGGATGCTGATGCCGAGATTGCCGGCGGCGATGCTGGACGCGATGGCCGCCGCATCGCCGGGCTCGCCGCCCATCTGCCCGATCAGGCTGCGCGCCAGCGCGTACGACACGGCCGCCGCCAGTCCGACCGACGCCAGCAGGATGGCAAGCATGATGGCCGAGGACGAGGCGATCTCGGCCCTGGCGCCTGCTTCGTCGTCCGCATTGAGCTTGGTGGCGCGCTCCACCAGTGCGTTGATCGCGCTGCGGTGCTGCGCGTAGTGCTGCTTCATCAGCGCCATTGCCGCCTCAGCGGCAGCGGTGTCGTTCTTTTCCAGCGCCGGCACCAGCTGCGCGAACGCGACCTGGTAGAACGCCTGCGCCGGCTTGTCGGCGCCCTTGACCAGCATGTCCTTGGTCTCGGCGTCCAGCGGCTGGCCAGTCCAGTAATCGTGGCGGGTGTCGTAGTCCTTCTTGAGCGCCCTGAGATTGTCGATCAGCGGTGCACGCTCGGCAGGCGGCGCGCTGGTGGCCTGCAGCGCCACCAGGTACGATTCGATGATGTATTCGGGAGGCGGCAGGATGTCGGCAATCAGGTCCTTGCCCTGCACCACCTGCTCGTAGATCGGGCCGTTGACCTTGACCCGGTTCAGCACATAAAACGACCAGCTGCCGTACAGGGCGAAGCCGGCAATGATTATTCCCATCAGTACAGCGAAGCGATGGGCCAGCTTCATGTCAAACAGCCTCATAATTTTTCCTCACATCAATAATCCGGTGAGTATACGAGGCAAAGCCGAAAAATCCTTGCACTATGATACTAGTAGAATATTTTTTCTAAAAAAGAGTGAGAAACACCACATAAGTTGTTGAAAATAAAGGTAATTTGACAATATTGCCCGGGCCTGGAAGCGCCCGGGCAGACAACATTGCCTTATTTATAGCCGGCGACAAGCGAGACGCCGCTCGATGCCTTGAAGCCATACACCAGCACGTAGTACGTGCCGGCCGTCGGCGCCGACAGCGTGATGCTTTCGCTGGTCGTGGTGCCGTCCGACTTCTGCAGGTACGAGCTGGTGGTCGGCGCCGAGCCCAGCTTGACATACAGGTCGGTGTCGCCGCTGCCGCCCGAGGTCTTGAACGTCACGCTGGTGGCGCCCGACGGCACGGCAAAGGTATAGGTCTTGCTGCCGTTGGCCGCCACCGAGATGCCGGTCACCGCGACATTATTGGTCAGCGCATTCGATGCCGGTGGCGTCGTGCTGCCGCCACCGCCGGCCATCACGCTGGCGAAGTTGGCCACGTTCAGGCTGCCGTAGCCGCTGGCGTAGTCCCAGCCGCTGGCGGCGCTGTAGCCACCGTTTTTGCCGGAGACGATGTCATGGAACATGCCGGGATTGGCTGCTGCGCGGGCGTACAGATTCGACGACGGGAACGGCAGCGCATTGTTGTTCATCGACTGCACGCGCGCCCAGAAACCGGTAAACAGCGGTGCGGCCAGGCTGGTGCCGCCGATCTGCTGGGTGGCGCCCTTGACCAGCACCAGTGCACCGCTGGACGGGTCGGCGTTCAAGGCGATGTCCGGCGTGCCGCGCTTGGTCGAGCTGCCCAGCACCCCGGCGTTGAGCTGCCAGCTCGGCGCCGATTCGGTCAGGCTCGGTCCGCCGCCGGCGCCGCCGTTGTTGCTCTGCTGGCAGTCCGAACTGCCGGTGCAGGACCACACGGATTCGGACGTCCAGGTGGTGTTGCTGCCGCTGCCGCTGGTGCCGAGCAGCGTGCCGCCCACCGACACCACCCATGGCGACACCGACGGGTAGCTTTGCGAGGTGCTGCTGCCGCCGCACTCGTAGGCGCCCGAGTCGCCCGACGAGACGGCGAAGGTCTGGCCCTGGGCCACGGCGGCCTGGAAGATCTGGTCGTTACTGGCCATGATGCCGGAGTTCTTGGCGCTGGTTTCGCATTCGCCGAGCGAGACGTTGATGGTCTTGGCGACATTGTCGCTGACGGCGCGGTTGTAGGTGTCGGTCAGGTCGGCGTCGCTCAGGGTGCTGGCCGTGTACAGGATCATCTGCTTGATGGTGCCGCCGGCGGCAGCCAGCGCGTCCTGGGTGTCCATATTCCATTCGCCGACACCGGAGGTGTCGCTGCTGGCCGAGCCCACGGTCACGGTCTTGACGTTGACGGTCGGGTAGCCGGCGCGGCTGGTGAAGGTATTCAGGTCGGCGATGGTTTGCTGCATGCTGCCCTGGGTAATGATGCCGATGGTGGCGTTGACCGCGCTGGGCAGACCGTTGGCGTTATAGATCGCCGGGAATTCGGTCGGATTGTGGCCGGTGGTGGCCAGGGTCACGGCGGCCGGCTTGGCCATCGTGTGATAGGTGTGGACGGTCTGCAGACCGTGGACCGACATCACGGTGTCGCCGAGCGACTGCGGCACGGCGGCGTCGCTGACGTTGGCGTAGGCGGTACGGCCTTCGACGTTATAGGTGCGCATCTCCGTGTTGAAGGCGTTCTTGACGGAACCGGCGGTGCCGTCGGCGCTCACCAGCATGCGGTTGTCGGAAACCGTGATGTTGATGAAGCCGCTGCGTTGCAGGTGATCGACCACCTTTTGCACCTGCGCGGCCGTCGGCGCATAGCGTTCCATGAACTGCGCCTTGGTGAGCGGCTGGCCGCCGTGGCCGGCGACCATGGCGCTGGTGAAGGCGTCAAGGTCGGCCTTGTTGCGCAGCTTGAGCGCCACCACCACGTGGGTCGCGATGCCGGACTGCATCAGCGATTGCGCCTGAATCGTGGCGCCGGTGGCGCCGGTGACGACAGGCGCCTTGGTGGCCGTGGCGACCCAGGTTTCGGCGTGGGCCACGCCGGTCGTGGCAGCCAGCGCCAGCACGGCCAGGGAAGTCAGGGATGCCAGGGGCGACAGTTTCAGTTGCTCTTTCAAATTCATATGGTTCTCCGAGTTGATCAACATGATGCGCCGCGCCGATCGGTCACCGGTGCCGCGCGCTTGCAACTACCCCTGAAAAAAACGGGTGTGTTTTTTCAGGGCGACACGGATCTATCGGCCGCGCCGGGAGGAGCGGTCAAGGCGTGTCTATCTCGATGCGACATGCCGGTGGGCAGTCGCGTCGCTAATGGGGAAATGAAGGGAAGCTCAGACGGCGTGCGCCGGTGGCGCGTGGGACAGCGGGATCAGGAAGGTGGTGGACTGTGTGGTGGAGCTGAAGTGGGCAGAGCGCAGGTGGTAGACGGGACCAGGCAGCCGGGGCGCGACGGTCAGGTCGCCCGGCGGCGGCAACGACGGCGTATCGATGACCAGCTGGCAGGTGGGGCAATCGGCGTCGTCGTCGGCGATCGCATGCTGGTGCACGCCGGCGGCCAGCAGCTGGGCCAGGAAGACCAGCAGCACGGCCAGCATCGCCACCACCCGCAGAACGGGTGGCCTGGATTTCACGCTGCTGATGCTTTCGTCGGGTGACCGCATGCTGGTGTTTTTTCCTGGTAGCGGTGGCTAACCGCGCCACCATGAAAAAAATTATAGCAAGCAGCTTCAGCAATGGTTGCTTTTATTTCAGTTTTTTCGGCGCAGTGTTGTTTTCGGTAATGTGACGCCGGCAGCACAATGACGCTGTGCTGCCGGCCTGATACCAAATGTTATTTTGAAGGGAGTACCGGCAAGTCAATATAGCTTTGCGCGGACGCGTCGTGATGGATCACGTTGTCGGCCACCACGCCGGTCTTTTCGCTCTCGTTCGGCCCGCCCGTGTTGAGGTTGCGGACGAACTTGGGGAAGTTCGACGACGTCACTTCCACCCGGATGCGGTGGCCGGCCGCGAAACGGTTGGCGGTCGTCATCGGCGTGGGATGGATGGTGTAGACCTGGTCCGGCGTCATCATCGCCGGTTTGTCGTAGCCGTCGCGGTAGCGCGCGCGGAAGATGGTGTCGCCGATGATCAGGGCGGTGCCGTCGGGCGCCACGTCCACCAGCTTTACGGCGAAGTCGGTATCCCTGGCGCTGGACGATACCTTCAGCACTGCATCGACGAAGCCCACCACATCGACGGGCGCCGTCAGCGGCTCGCTGCTGTACACCAGCACGTCGTGGCGCGACTCGATCTGGCGCTGATCGAATGCGCCCGGGATCACCACGCCGCCGTTGCAGCAGTCGCCGCCGCCGATGGTCTGCACCGGGTTCATCGGATCATAGCGGTAGCGGTCGGCCGCTTCGGCAGCCGGCGGCGCCTGCTCGGCCAGGCGGCCGTCGCCGTACAGCGAATTGGCCCTGCCGCCGGAACGCAGGTACAGCCGCATCGGCCTGGCTTCCTGCGGCGGCCACTGGGCCGCGCTCTGCCAGCGATTGGCGCCCATCAGGTAGTACCGCACGCGCGGCGTGCTGGCGGGGAAGGCCTTGCGATCGTCCTTGAGCCAGCGGTCGAACCAGCCGTACACGGCGCCATCGACATCGAAGCTGGTGTCGCCCAGGTCGCGCTCGCCCACCACCGTGTTCGGTCCCAGTTTCGAGAACTGGCAGTGCGGCACCGGTGCGATCACCGCGTACTGGTTGGCGCTCGCTTGCTGGTCGGTGTTGGCCGCGCGCGCCATGTTGAACAGCTCCATGTTCGGGCCGATCGACACGTCATACCAGGTGTTGAACCACAGCGCCGGCACCCCCCAGCCCATGCCTTCGTGATACAGGCCGCCCTGCTGCCAGGCCGGATCGGCTGGCGTGCGGGCGATCAGCTGCTCGAACGTGGCCGGCGGCTCGCCAAGGTCGGCCAGCATGCGGTCCACCGGCAGGTGCCTGATCTGCTTGTTCCAGTCCACCTTCGGCTTGCTGGCATCGAGGTCGTTGTAGGCTTCGATGCGGGCGCGCAGTTTTTCATCGGTCAGCGTAGCCGGCAGTTCGGCGCGCAGCGGATTGTCCACCTCATACAGCCAGACGAAGAACAGGTTGCGCGGCACGCCGCCCGTGTACCAGTTGCCCTGTTCCTGGAAGCGCCCCACCTTGCCGATGCCGGCGCCGGCCGACATCGGCACCATGGCCGCGTGGGCCGGGTGGTTCATGCCGGCCAGCGCCAGCTGCCATTCTGCCGACGACGAGCAGCCCAGCGTGCCGACCTTGCCGTTCGACCAGGGCTGGCTGGCGATCCAGGTCAGCGCATCGTAGCCGTCCGTCTGCGGGTGGCCGAGGATTTCCCATTTACCTTGCGAGAAGTATCGGCCACGCTCGTTCTGCACGATGAAGGTGTAGCCGCGCTTGACCGACTCGAGCACGTAGCGCAGCGTCGGGCCACGCAGCTTGTGCTCGTTGTACGGTGTGCGCCACAGGATCACCGGCTGCCTGGCGGCCGGCTTTTTCGGCGTATAGATATCGGTGGACAGCGCCACGCCGTCGCGCATCGGCACCATCACGCCCAGGCGCGAGACGGCAATGCTGGCCAGCTCCGCTTCCTGCGCGGCGGGGCTGTACTTGCCATACTCCTGTGCGGCCGCCAGGGACGCAACATGGGACAGGGCCAGGGTGACGGCAACGAGTTTGACTGCACGTGGATTCACTGCTTACTCCTTCGGTGTGGGCGAAGTGTTGAGTATGCAATATTTGCAGCGGCCCCGGATTTTTTTGTCGCGGCTGTCAGCGCTCCGACGAAGGGGCCGTCAGGCGATCTGCCACTACGGCAGTGACCACGCTCTGCAGGACGTGGATGGCCCAGCGCTCGCCGGCCTTGCGCGGACCGGCCTGGACTTCGCCTTCGGTAATGCCGAGCACGGGCGCGATGGCGCCGATGTTGACTGCGTACAAGGCCGTGCCGTACAGGGCGCCGATGGCCACCGGCGACCAGGTCGGCGCCATGCGCCGCAGCTCCGGATAGACCGAGGCGAAGGCCGCCGATGCGCCCAGGTGATTGGTGAATTCCACCATGCTGGTGCCGGTGTCGCCGATCACCTTGCGCGAGCCGGTCACGTCGTCGATCCAGTCGACGGCGTCGCGGTCCAGGGTCTTGCTCAGCACGCCGGATTTGCGTCCCGCCACCATTACTGCCGTGGTAACCAGGCCGGCGATCAGTCCACCGACGATCGCTGCTTTTCGTTCTTGCATGGTGCTTCCTCCGATAAGTTGAACTTGATTGGGGTACTGGGGCGGCGCGTTCCGGCGCCAGACAATCGACCGCAACGCCGTGCTTCGGGCGTCCGCATGTAACCGGGCGCGCTGCCCGGCGCACTGCCGGCCGCCATGTCTGCAACGGTAATGCGCGCAGCAGTTCGAACAGCTTACCGTGCAAGACCGCCGTTCTTGGTTGGCTCACGTACAGAGCGGTCACGAAAGGGGCTGCTGTGCGTACCGGATCGCTGCACGCGCCCTGATCGGGCGCCGTTTGCCGCAACAGACGACGTCACCGGCGATCGCGCCTGCCTGACACTTGGCGTACCCGCGCAGCGATGATGGCGCGCACCGGCATCGCTGCATGGCGCGCCGGCGGCCAGGCGGCGCAAATCGCGACGCCTGCTGCGCGCGGTGCCGGCAGCGCGTCGGCCAGCGGGACTGCCTGCCGCCCCCGGCCTTTGGCGCCGACGGCCCACGCCGATTCGTGGCTGTGCCTGCGGGCGGCGCCAGCGACGCCAACAGAAAAACAGGCATGGTTACGGATAACGCGCGACGTGCTCGCAGCGGCTGCCCTGGCCCGCGGCAGGCACGCTGGCAGCCGGGTCACCCGCTGCGAGCGGGCGAGCGCGGTACCGGCGCCAGCGCATACGCCCGGACACGCGGCCTGCCGGTTTTCATCGGCGCGGCAGAACCTGCTGGTGTGGGCGACATCATTCACGATGCCACTGTGCCATTCGAATACCCGGAAGTAGCCATCGAGTTAGACCCGGAGCATCCGAACGCAGTCTCGAGCCGGCGCACTGCTGTCCCGGGCAGGCTCGCGCCAGAGTGGATCGCTGGCGCCCACCTGCCGTTCCCGGGTCTGGGACGCACCCAGCGCATCGGAGGCCATGCCTGGCGCCGCGTCCCGGCCGAATACGGTCCGGTGGGCGAATAGCCTTGGCGCCATGCATTCAACGGGGTGGTCCCCGGTCGCCGCTGTTGCGGCACCGAGCGCTGCTGGCGGCCGGCGCAACCGGCCAGGTGCAGCCGGCCAGGTGCAGCCGCATTCCCTACGCTAGTCGGGCCGCACAGGCGACAGCAGCGCGGCCTCGCCCCACACCACCGGCAGCTGACCGCCAGGCGCCGAGGCGCTGCGCGCCACCAGCTCGAGCAGCTTGACGCCGGTGACATCGACGTTCATTGCCTGCACCGGTTCGTTCCAGCGAACCGCCCTGCTCTGCGCCAGCAATTTGCCGTCGCCGTAGATCATGAAGGTGACGGCCTGCTGGCGTGCTTGCGCCGAGTCGTCCACGCCGGCCTGCACCGTGAACTTGCGGTAGCCCTGGTTGCGCACTTCGAGCCGCGAATTGGCCAGCACGCCGAGGCCGGCGCTGTACGGCTTGCCGGCCACCTGCAGCACCTGGCCGTACGGCGTGCTGTCGGCACGCGCGCCGCCCCAGCCGCTGTACATCGGCCGTTCGCCGGCGCCCTTGGTGCCGGTCCAGCCGGCCGACGAGCGGAAGATGCTGGGGTCGGCCTGCGGCCAGACCACGCCATCGACCGCCGGGTTGACATTGCCCGGTTGCTCGGACAAATACACACCGTCGGCCAGCAGGCGCGCGCCGTCGACGCGGAAGATGCGCGTTTCGCGCGGCGCCACCATCACCTTGGTTTCGCCGGTGAACGTGGTCTTTTCGCGGCTCCACAAATCGGTCAGCGTGACCGGCGCGTTCTGCCGCAGCTTCAACTGCGCCGCGGTGAGGTCGGCAGCGATCGGCGCCAGGCCGCGGTTGAAGATGGCGACCGCCTTCTGCCCGGACGCCAGCGGCTTGACCAGGATCTGCAGGTCGTCGGCGTCGTAGGCCAGCGTGGCCTGGTTGCCGGCCGCGTCCTGGTTGAGGGCGATGATGTCGGTGTTGCCGACGATGTCCATCAGCGGCTGCGCCATCGTGCGCAGGTCGGCGCCGATCATCAGCGGCGCGTTGAGCATGGCCCACAGCGCAAAGTGCGAGCGCGCTTCGACCAGGTGGCCGGCATCGAAATCGCCCTTGCCGATGTAGAGCATGTCGGGATCGTTCCAGCTGCCGGGATGGGCGTACAGCTCGCGCCGGACCGCGCTGTCGAAATTGGTCAGCATGCGCGCCCACGACGGCGTGATGTCGTCGCTGGTGCGCGAGATGTTGCCGAAGTTCTTGCCCCACGCGCGCACATCGGCCGCACCCCACACGCACAGCGACAGCAGGTAGTCGCCATCGGGATTGCTGCGCTGGAGGGCGCGGTTGATCTCGGCAAACTCGGCCTGCACGGCCGGGATGTCGGAGCGGCTCACCGATTGCAGGTCCAGCACCGGCGCCAGCGCGCGGTAGGCGCCGGTGCGCACTTTCGGGCTGTCGGCGCCGTAGGCGCGCAGGCCGCAGCCATCGACCTTGATGAAATCGAAACCCCAGTCGCCGAAGTACAGCGCGATGTCCTGGTCGATATGGCCATACAGGCCGACCTCGCGTTCCAGCACGGTCCCCTGCGGCAGGTCGGCGTCGCCGCCGGAATAGGCTTGCGAGCAGGTGTTGCGGCCAAGGTCGGAATAGATGCCGGCTTTCAGGCCCATCGCGTGCAGCTTGTCGGTGAACGGGCGGAAGGTGCTGCCGCCCGCGGTGGACGGAAAACGGTCCGGCCGGATCACCAGCCGGCCATCGGGCTGGCGGCGGCGCAGCGCCCAGCCGTCGTCGATGTTGATGTAGCGGTAGCCGCTGGCGGCCAGGCCGCTGTCGACGATGCGCCGGGCCGAGCCGAGGATCTTGGCTTCGTCGATATCGGTGCCGAACGCGTTCCAGCTGCTCCATCCCATCGGCGGCGTGCCAGCGCGGCCGGCAGTATAGGCGCTCCAGCGTGCGGTCGGGGCCAGCGGATCGGCAGCCGCGCCGAAGGCCGCCGCCACCAGCAGCGCCGCCGACAGGCAGCGCAGCGCGCTTAGTGGACGCTGGCGCTGCGGTGGACGCACAGTCGGTTTTTCTTGCATCGGAGTCTCCTTGCCGCGTTCAGCGGACGTCGATGTCGAACGGTGCGGCCGGCTGGTCGTCGCCGCTGTACAGGTTGACGAACGGCGCGTCGGCCCAGGCGTAGCGCACGCGCGTCACGTCAGCGCTGCCCGCCCCCGGCAGGCGCACGGTATCGCCTTCGGCGCGCGCCTCGGTATAGCGGCAGGTCTGGCCGGCGCATGCTTCGAAGCCGATCGCGCGGTCCGCCGAATACGTGACCAGGCCGCCGCCGGTGTCGCGGAACGCGACCACGATGTCCTGGCCGCTGCGCCGGGCCGACACCGCGTACGGGCTGCCTGCCGCGCCACGCTCGCCGTAGGCGATGCTGCGCGCGGCGCGCGCCATGCGTTCGCCCACCACGGTTTTCTGGGTCGGGTGGATGTCGAAGCGGTCGCCGACGTCCAGCGTGACGGCCAGGCCCGCGTGTCCGTCGGCCGCCACGCTGGCCGCCTGCGCCGCGCGCAGGTCGGCCCAGCCGGATTCGCGCGGCGCCCTGGCCGGCGCACCGTACGCAGTGAGCTGCGCGACGATAAACGGCAGTTGCGGCTGGCCGAAGTGCTGGCGCCAGTCACGCATCAACAGCGTCAGCAGCGTGCGGTATTCCCGGGCCGCGCCGACATTCGATTCGCCCTGGTACCAGGCGGCCAGCTTGAACTTGTAGCCGGCCAGCGGCGCAATCATGCCGTTGTACAGGGTGGTCAGGCTGGTCGGAATCTCCCACGGCGCCGGCGGCACGGCCACCCCTTTCAACGGGCTGCCACGCTGCGCCTTCCACACCGCAGGCAGCGCTAGTACTTGGCCGTCGGCCAGACCGATGCCGCGGCTGGCGGGCGGCCCGGATGGTCCGCCGCCTTTGCCGCTGTTTAACACGCGCAGCGCGATCACGTTGCGGCCCGGCCGGAATACGCCGGCCGGCACCGGGTACTGGCGCCACACCCACGACGTGGCGGCACCGCCGACGCGGGTGCCGTTGACCCAGGCCGTGTCGAAGCTGTCGACCGGACCCAGGTTCAGCTGATTGGCCTGGCTGGCCTGCTCGGCCGTCAAGTCGATGGTGGTGCGGTACCAGACCACGCCGTCGAAGTCCTTGAATCCCGCCACGCCGCTGTCTTTCCACGAGACGCCGGGCGCCAGCGACGGCCACGCGCTGTCGTCGAATGCCGCCGTGCGCCAGCTGCGCTGCGCTGCTGCGGCAGGATCGTGGGCGGTCCACCACGCCTCGTTGCGCGCCTCCTCGGCACGCATGCCGGCCGCCGCATCGGCGCCATACTCGGCCACCGCGGCCACCCCGGCGCGGTAATCGGGCAGCGCACCGAGCGACCCGGCGCCGATCCAGCCCTGGATCGTGGTGCCGCCCCAGCTGGCGTGAATGAAGCCCACCGGTATCCGGTAACCGGCCTGCAGCGCGCGCGCCATGTAGTAGCACACGGCAGACGTGTCGCCGACCGATTGCGGCGTCGCCGAGGTCCAGGCCACCTTGCCCTTGAGCTCTTCCTGCGGCGTGGCAGCGCTGGTTTTTTCGATATCGAGGAAGCGCAGGCGGTCGTTCTGCGCCGCGCCGATCGTGCCGGTGGCATTGGTCGAGGTGCGGACCGGGAATTCCATATTGGACTGGCCCGAGCACAGGTAGACGTCGCCGACCAGGATGTCGCTGCGACTGAGCGTGGCGCCAGCCGACGCCACCTCCAGCGTGTAGGGACCGCCGGCCGGCTGCGGCGGCAGGGCTACGCGCCACTTGCCGCTGGCATCGGCGCCGGCGGTCGCGCTCTTGCCACCGAGGGTCACGGCCACCTTGTTACCGGCAGGCGCCGTGCCCCACACTGTCATCGGCTGGTCGCGCTGCAGGACAGCGTGGTCGGAAAAGATGCGCGCCAGTGCCAGTTCGCCGGCCAGCGCGGGCAGGCACTGGCAAGCTGCGGCCAGCGCCAGCAGCCTGGCCGCGTTACGTGTAGTCTCCATCGAGATGCCTCGTGATTGTCGTTATGCGGCAATTGTCCAGTCTTGCCTGTCACCCGACAATTACGAAAATCACCAAACCACCGAACGTAATTGACGCATGCGCCCCATGATCAGTCGATGGCCCACAGGGCGTGGGCGTCGAGCCGGACCCGGGCGGCAGCCGCCAGGGCGGCAATCTGCGCGGTGTGCGCCGCCAGCGTGGCGTCGAGCGCCTGGCGGCGGCTCAACAGCGCCTCGGCCAGGCCGACTTCACCGGCCTGGTACGCGCGCCCGATCAACGCCGCCTGGTGCGCGCTCTGTTGCGCCACGTCGCGCAGACCGGCCCAGTGGCGATAGGCATGGCGCTGCTCGGTCACCGCGCGCTGGGCGTCGCGCTGCACCCTGGCCCTGGTTTGGTCGACCCGCTCGTCGGCCATGCGCGCCTGCACGGCGGCAGCGGCGCCTTCGGCGCTGCGGGCAGCGCCGCCGAGCGGAATCGACAGCGTCACGCCGAGCGTGCGTTCCTGGCCGTCGCGCTCGCGCGTGCTGCGCAGGCCCAGCGTGGGATCGGGCATGCGCTCGCTGGCGGCGCGGCGCGCCTTGAGTGCATAAAACTGTGCTTCGGCGGCAGCGAGTTCCAGTTCGTGGTTGTCGCCCACGATGGAGGCCACCCGGGTGGCAACATCGTCCGCATCGTCCTGCGGCTCCGGCAGGCGGTCGACGGTGGGTGCAGGCAGCGCGCCATAGGTGGTCGCCAGCAAGGCCAGCGCCTGCGCAGCGTCGTGACGGGCTTGCGCCAGGGCGGCTTCCGCGCGCGCCAGCTCGGTCCCGGCTTGCATGCGCTCGAGCGCCGGCGCGTCGCCGGCCTGGACGCGCAGCGCGGCAGCCGATTGCAGCTGCAACATCAGCGCGTGCTGTTCGCTCAGCAGCTGCACGGTGGCCAGCGCCCGCAGCGCGTCGTACCAGTCCTGCATCAGGGCGCGGCCGGCTTCGTGCCAGGCATCCGTGCGCCGGGCCTGCGCCAGCGCCACACCCTGCTCGCCGATGCGGCGGTCCTGGTCAGCCTTGCCGAACCAGCGTACGGCCCGTTCCACACCGAGTTCCTGTTCCCTGTAGCGCCGCTCGCCTTCCACCCGGCGCTGCGCAGCGCCCACGCGGGCGATCCATTCGTGCGTGCCGGCCGTGAGCTTGTCGCGTTCGGCGGCGGCCAGGTCCTGTTCCAGTGCACCGAGGCGCAGCTGCGGCAAGGCCGCAAGCGACCGGCGCACGGCCGCTTCGGGCGGCAACGCATATAACACGTCGCCAGCGAGCGGCAGGCCGGCATGGGCACCACCCGCAGCCAGCGCACAGGCGTAGCCGAGGACCGCCAGTACCGCTCTCATGCCAGCCTCCCGCTGGCAAGCAGGGGGCTGATCCAGTATTCGACCTCGGGCACCGGCATCTCGCGCGCCAGCGCCTCGATCAGCCGCTGCAGGTCGGCATGGACACCGGCAATCAGGACCAGCTTGCGCGCGCTCCTGCCCTGCACCAGCTCCATCGCCGAGTGCAGGCGTGCGCCCTGCCCCATGCCCTGCGCAGCGATGATGGAAAATCCGCCCGCCCAGCGCGGGTGCAGCAGTAAAAAATCGAGGATGTCTTCTTCCAGGCTGACCGGGATCACCATGGTCAGCAGGCTGTCGTTGGCTAGGATGTTCATTCGTGGTCCAGTCGCGCAGGGATGCCGAAGCGGCGGAACAGCAGCGGCAGCAAAATCAGGGTGAGCAAGGTGGCGCTGAGCAGGCCGCCGATGACGACGATGGCCAGCGGCTTCTGGATCTCCGAGCCCGGGCCGGTGGCCAGCAGCAGCGGCACCAGTCCCAGCCCGGTGATACAGGCGGTCATCATCACCGGCCGCAGGCGCCGCAGTGCACCCTGCATCACCACGTCGGCCAGCGGCACGCCGCGCGCCACCATCTGGTTGAAGCAGGTGATCATCACCAGCCCGTTGAGTACCGCGATGCCCATCAGGGCGATGAACCCGACCGAGGCCGGCACCGACAGGTACTCGCCGGTCACCGCCAGCCCCACCATGCCGCCGACCAGGGCAAACGGGATGTTCACGAACACCAGCACCGCCTGGCGCACGCTGCCCAGGGTGCTGAACAGCAGCAGGAAGATCAGCGCCAGCGCCGCCGGCACCACCACGGCCAGCCTGGCAGCCGCGCGCTGCTGGTTCTCGAACTGGCCGCCCCACGACAACCGATAGCCGACGGGCAGCTTGACCTGCTGCGCCACCGCAGCCCTGGCTTCCTCGACGAAGCCGACCAGGTCGCGGCCGCGCACATTGGCGCGCACCACGGCCAGCCGGCTGCCGTTCTCGCGCTCGACCTTGACCGGACCGTCGACCGTGCGCAGCGTGGCGATCTGGCTCAGCGGCACCGACTGGCCATCGGCCAGCGGCACGCGCAGCTGCCGGAACAGCTCTGCCGACATGCGCAGGGCGTCGCCACCGCGCAGCAGCAGCGGCAACCGCTGGGCGCCATCGATGACGATGCCGGCCGTACGGCCTTCGATCATGGTGCGCAGGTCGTTCTGCACCTGTTCCGCGGTGAGATTCAGGCGCCCTGCAGCCACCCGGTCGATATCGACCAGCAGGTACTGCACGCCCTCGTTCTGCACCGTCAGCACGTCTCCGCTGCCGCGCAAGGTCTGCACCACGGCTGCGATCTGCGCCGCCAGCTGGCCCAGCTGGCGGGCATCGGCGCCGAAGATCTTGATGGCCAGGTCGCCGCGCACGCCGGAGAGCATCTCCGACGTGCGCATTTCGATCGGTTGGGTAAAACTGAAATTCATGCCGGGGAAATCGGCCGTGGCCCGGCGCAGTGCGTCGATCAGGTCTTCCTTGTCCGGGCTGCGCCACTGGTCGCGCGGCTTCAACACCAGGAAGGCATCGGTCTCGTTGGGCCCCATCGGATCGAGGCCCAGTTCGTCGGTGCCGAGACGGGCCACGATGCGCGTCACCTCGGGCACCTGCTGCAGGATGCGCCGCTGGATCGCCAGGTCCTGGGCGGTCGATTCCGCCAGGCTGATCGACGGCAGTTTTTCCGATTGCATGATCAGGTCGCCCTCTTCCAGCACCGGCATGAACGATTTGCCGACCACCAGGAACAGGGCGGTTGCGACCAGCAGCGCGCTGCCGGCGGCCAGCATCACCGGCCGCTCGCGCTGCAAGGCGGCCGCGAGCGCCGACTGGTACACGCGCTCCAGCCACACGACGATGCGCGGCGCCGGGCCGTGGTGCGCCTTGAGCAGGAACGACGACAGTACCGGGATCACCGTCAGCGACAGCAGCAGCGACGCGCCGAGCGCAAAGATGATGGTCATGGCCACCGGTGCGAACATCTTGCCCTCCAGTCCCTGCAAGGTCAGCAGCGGAATGAACACGACCATGATCACCACCATGCCGGCCGTGACCGGCACCGCCACCTCGCGTACGGCGCGGTAGATCACGTGCAGCCACGACATGCCCGGTTGCGCCTTGCTGCTGCGCGCCTCGATATTTTCCACCACCACCACGGCCGCATCGACCAGCATGCCGATGGCGATTGCCAGCCCGCCGAGCGACATCAGGTTGGCACTCAGGCCGAACTGGCCCATCAGCAGGAAGGTGCCGAGCGCGGACAGCGGCAGTATGCACGCCACGACCAAGGCCGCCCGCACATTGCCGAGGAAAACGTACAGCAGCAGCACCACCAGCACGGTCGCCTCGAGCAGGGCCTTGCCGACCGTGCCCACGGCCCGTTCGACCAGGTGACCACGGTCGTAAAACGTATTGATGGTCGTGCCGGCCGGGAGCGATTTGCCGATGTCCTGCAGGCATGCCCGTACCTGGTCCACCACGTCGAGCGCATTGGCGCCGCGCATGGCCAGCACCAGGCCCTGCACCGCTTCGCCCGTACCATTCTGCGTGACCGTGCCATAGCGGGTCAGTGCGCCGATGCGCACCTGCGCGACCTGGCCGACGGTGACCGCCACGCCATCGCGGCTGACCAGCGCGATCGCCGCCACGTCGTCCAGGGTGCGCACGCTGGCGTCGCTGCGGATCAGGAACGATTCCTCGCCGCTGTTCAGGCGCCCGGCGCCGTCGCTGCGGTTATTGGCGCGCAGCGCCTGCTCCAGCTGGTCGAGCGACACCTTGCGTGCAGCCAGCGCCGCCAGGTCGGGCACCACCTCGAAGCTGCGCACTTCGCCGCCGAGCGAATTGACATCGGCCACCCCGGCGATATTGCGCAGCTGCGGGCGGATGGTCCACTCGAGCAGCGTACGCTTTTCCATCAGCGACAGCGGCCCGTCGATGGTGAACATGAACACGTCACCGAGCGGCGTGGTGATCGGCGCCAGGCCGCCGCTGACCGACGCCGGCAGGTCCTGCAGCACGGCCGCCAGCCGCTCGGTGGCCTGCTGGCGCGCCCAGTACATATCGGTACCGTCGTCGAAGTTGAGCGTGATGTCGGCAATCGCATATTTCGACTGCGAGCGCAGCACCGACTGGTGCGGAATGCCGAGCAGCTCCTGCTCGATCGGCGCGACGATGCGGGTTTCGACTTCCTCCGGCGTCATGCCGGGCGCCTTCATGACGATCTTGACCTGGGTACTGGAGACGTCGGGGAAGGCGTCGATCGCCAGTGCGCCTGCCGCGCGCACGCCGGCAAGCACCATCAGCACTGCCAGCACCAGCACCAGCAGCCGCTGCGACAGCGACAGTGCGACCAGGCGGCCCAGCATTATGGCTGCTCCTTGCCGGCCGGCGGTTCGCCCAGCCCGTTCCACGCGCCCTTGATGGCGGCCACGCCGCGCAGCGCCACCGGCGCGCCCGGCAGCAGCGCGCCGCGCACCCAGACCAGCGCACCGGCTGCGGCGCCAGGCGCCACCGGCACGGCGGCAAAGCCCCGGGCATTGCGCACGAAGACGTAGCTGGCGGCGCCGCGCCGCACCAGCGCGGCGGTCGGTACCGCCAGCGCGCCGGGCTGGGTGCGCGGCGGTGTCACGCGTGCTTCGACAAAGGCGTTCATCTTCAGGCAGCTGTTACGCTCGCGCTGCTCGGCGCGCACCAGCGCGGTCTGGTTGACGCCATTGACCAGCGGCGAGATCGCGTTGATCCGCACATGGCAATTATCGGCCACCGTCAGCTGGTCGCCTACCGCCAGCGCCGGCAATTGCTGGCGCGAGGCCTGCAGTTCCACCCACAGCGGGCCGTCGCGCATGATCTTTGCCACGCTGGCGCCTGCCTCGGCCTGCTGGCCTACCGCCAGCGGCAACTCGACCACGGTTCCTGCCGCCTGCGCGCGGACCGTCAACAGGGGACTGAGGCGCCGGCTGGCCGGCAAGGCGTCGAGCGCCGCGCCGCGCAAGCCGCCTGCGCGCAGCATCTGCGCGTGCTGCTCGGCGGCCAGCTGCGCCAGCTGCGCCGCCGCGCGGCTCTCGTCGCGGCGGACGGCCGCGACGATCCCGTCCGCGTAGAGACTCTCGTCGCGCGCCAGCTTGTCGGCTGCCAGGCGCGCACGCGCTGTCAGCTCCACGTAGTCGCGCTGCAGTTCCATCCAGCTCTGGCTGAACAGCGTCACCAGCGGTGCGCCGGCCTTGACCGTTTGCAGCGTGGCCACATGGACTTGCTGTACCATACCGCCCCATGCCGTGCCGCTGACGACCATCGCGGTCGCGGACGGCACCACCGTACCTGACAGCACGATGGCGTCAGGGCCGGCACCGGCACTGGAACCGGCGCCGGGACCGGCGGCGCCATCGGGCAAGCGGGCCAGCGCCGGCGTAGTCTCGATGCCGGCGCGCGCAATCTGCGCTGCCGTGATGACGACCTGCTCGGTCCGGGGAGCCGCGGCCCCGGCGGCGGCAACGGCGGCGGACGCGGACGCGATTAACAATGGAGTGAACATGGCGGACGGTGACTGGTGGGGAAATGCGGGCGATGGTGCTGAGCAGTTCTTAAGAGGTTCTTAATAACTGCCGCCGCCCGGCCGCGCCATCTGGCCGGCCCGATAACACCCAGACAACCCCCAGACGACACCCAGACAACACGCACGACAACAGGCCGACACCATGCGCATATTGCTGACCGAAGACGATCCCCAACTGGGCCGCGCGACCCAGATCGGGCTGGAGCAAGGCGGCTACGCCGTCGACTGGGTGACCACGGCCGAACGGGCGCTGACGGCCGCGCGGCTGCACGATTACGGCTGCATCCTGCTCGACATCGGCCTGCCCGGTCAGGATGGCATGCACGTGCTGCACCGGCTGCGCGACAGCGGCTATGCCGGCGCGGTGCTGATGGTCACGGCGCGCGACCAGGTGCCGGACCGCATCGCCGGTCTTGACGCGGGCGCCGACGACTTCGTCGTCAAACCGTTCGACCTCGACGAACTGGCCGCGCGCATCCGCAGCGCCTGCCGGCGCGCGGCCGGCCGCGTGCGCGAACTGCTCGTGCATGGCGACCTGGTGATCGAGGTCGCCGACCGGCGCGTCTGCAAAGCCGGTCAGCCGATTGCCGTCACGATCAAGGAATTCCGCCTGTTGCTGCTGCTGGTCGAGCAGGCCGGCCGCGTGCTGAGCCGCGAGCAGCTGGAGAAAAACCTGTACAGCTGGGGCGATGAGGTGGAGAGCAACGCGGTGCAGGTGCACATCCATCACCTGCGCAAGAAGCTGGGCCGCGATCTGATCCGCACCGTGCACGCCATCGGCTACTGCATCGACAAACCGGCGGCAGCATGACGGGCGCGGGCCAGCGCTGGTCGCTGAAACGCACGCTGCTGGCATCGCTGCTGGGCCTGACGCTGCTGCTGTGGGCCAGCAGCGCAGCCATCGTGTACGTGGAGGCGCAGCAGGAAAGTGACGAACTGTTCGACCAGTCGCTGGTGGAGACGGCGCACCTGCTGCTGTCGCTGGTCGAAAACGAGGTGCGCGAACATGGCTTGTCGCGGCCTATCAGCCTGCCCATGCAGGGCCACGCCAATCCGCGCCGCTACCTGCTGTTCCAGGTCCGCGACGTCAATGGCCGGGTGCTGTACAAGAACGATGGTGCGCCCGACGCGGCGCTGGCGCCGGATGCGCCGGCCGGCCTGGCCTGGACCACGCTGCACGGCCAGCGCTGGCGCCTCTACAGCTTGTGGGACGAACGCCGCGAACTGGCGCTGGTCGTGGCCGAGCCGACCAGCCATCGCGAGGACATCAGCAGCCGCTTCTTCTACAAGATCGTCATCTTCGGCACGCTGATGGCCTTGCTGGCGGCAGCGGCGCTGTGGTGGAGCATCTCGCGCGTGGTGCGCGTGCTGCAAGATTCGGCCGACGAGGTGGCCGCGCGCACCCCGAACGACCTGGCCGAGGTCAGCGTGGATGCCGCGCCCAGCGAAGTCCACCCGCTGCTGCTGGCCATCAACCGCCTGTTTGCGCGCGTGCGCCAGACCATCGAGCACGAGCAGCGCTTCACGGCCGATGCCGCGCACGAACTGCGCACGCCGCTCGCTGCCATCAAGACCAATTTGCAGGTGCTGCAGCGCGCCCGCACGGCCGACGAACGCGATGAATTCACCGCAGCCCTCGGCGCCAGCGTGGACCGCGCAGCGCGGCTGATGGACCAGCTGCTGACACTGGAAAAAGTCGAGGGCGCCGTCACGCCCCGCCAGCCGGCAGACCTGGCGCCGCTGCTGCGCGAGCAGGCCGACCACTGGCGCCAGCAGTGCGCCGCGCACGGCCTGGCGTTGGCGTGCACGATCCACGCGGCGCCGTGCCAGCTGCACGGGGACAGCATGCATACGCTGCTGCGCAACCTGGTCGACAACGCGGTGCGCTATACGCCAGCGCCGGGGCGCATCGCGATCAGCTGCGGCCAGCGCGATGGCGCCACCTTCGTCTGCGTGGCCGATTCCGGGCCGGGCATCCCGGCAGCGATGCAGGCGCGCGTCTTCGAGCGCTTTTTCCGCCTGGCGGGTGCTGCGACGCCAGGCAGCGGGCTGGGCTTGTCGATCGTGGCGCGCATTGCCGAGCAGCATCACGCGAAGATCGAGCTGGGGGCCGGGCTTGACGGTCGCGGTCTGTCGGTCACGGTCCGCTTTCCCTGACGCGTAGCGCGCCACCCGTGCGCCGCCTGTATTGCTGCACCAAGTCACTGCCAACGTTACAGACCGTACGGCGCATACCGGGCTGGATGTGTACCATCGGGATGGTTTTTCAACATCGCTTGAAGAACACTCGGATAAATGCTTGCAATCGAGCTACATCACTCAAACCCTACTCTGGAGGACTCTATGAACATTGGTATCATTGGTGCCGGTCATATCGGCAGCGCGCTGGCAACACGACTGGTCAGCCTCGGACACTCGGTGTCCATCGCCAACTCGCGCGGTCCCGACACCCTCAAGGACGTGGCCCGCGACACCGGCGCCAGGCCGGTAACGGCCGAAGAGGCGGCCCGCCACGGCGAGATCGTCGTGGTCACCATTCCGCTCAAAAATATTCCCAAGCTGCCCAAGGATCTGTTCGCGGACGTGGCAGCCGACGTACCCGTGATCGACACCAGCAATTACTACCCGATCTTGCGTGACGGCCACATGCCGGAACTGGAACACGGCGACTTGACCGAAAGCGAGTGGGTGCAGCAACACTTGGGCCGCCCGGTGATCAAGGTGTTCAACAACATCTTTGCCGAGCACATCAAGACCAAGGGCTTGCCCAAGGGGACAGCCGGCCGTATCGCCCTGCCCGTCTCCGGCGACGACAGCGCGGCCAAGCAGAAAGTCATGGCGCTGGTGGACGAGCTGGGCTTCGACCCGGTCGATAACGGCACGCTGCACGAATCGTGGCGCCAGCAGCCCGGCACGCCCGGTTACGGCGCCGACCTGTCGGCCGACAAGCTGCGCGAGCTGTTCCAGAAAATGGGCACCGAGCGCACCGAGGCGCAACACGCAGAGTACCTGGCCAATCACGCCAAGCTGCAACGCGAGATGGCGCAAAAGGGATCGGACTGAACTGAGGCGCACCGCGCTGTCAGTCAACTCAAGCGGTAGCCAGTGCCGAACGGCGCCGCGCGCCGGCACCGGTTTCCGCTGACGGTCCTTTCCCGCGCTGGTTCTGCGATCACGGCAACATGCCGGCAGGACCAGCGCAGAGCGACCTCTACATGGCTACAGTACTTCCGCCTCCGTGGTAATTTCTGGTTTTTAATGGAACTCTCTATGGTTAGCGCAAATTCCCGCGACGAAGACGACGAGATCGTCAGCAAGAACGGCAGCGTAGGCGTCAAGGCCGGCGGCGAAATCGAAGGCAGTGCCTACAATCCGATGGGCAATCCAGGCGTGGAGCACTGGAAGGCCAGTGCCATTTCCCAGCCGGGCTTTGCCGACCAGGACAATATTTTCTTCGCAGCCGTCGAGATGACGCGCATGCCCATGGTCGTCACCGATCCGCGCCAGCCGGACAATCCGATCGTGTTTACCAACGGGGCGTTCCGCGACCTGACCGGTTACAGCGCTGACGAGATCCTCGGGCGCAATTGCCGCTTTCTGCAGGGACGCGGCACCGACCGTGCCACCGTCAAGGAGGTGGCCACGGCGCTGGCCCAGCACAAGGCGGTGGCGGTCGATATTTTGAACTACAAGAAAGACGGCACCAGCTTCTGGAACGGCCTGTTCATCGGTCCCGTGTTCGACCGGGAAGGCGAACTGCTCTACTTTTTTGCATCGCAACTCGATATCACGTCGCGTCGCACGAGCGAGATGTCGTACACGCAGGCGCAGAAGATGGAAGCGATCGGCCAGCTGACCGCCGGGCTGGCGCATGACTTCAACAACCTGCTGCAGGTGGCCATCGGCAACCAGGAAATCGCCCTGCGCAGCCTGTCCGACGCGGTGTTGACCGGCAAGATGCTGTCCAAGAGCCAGGCCGCGCTGCAAAAGGCCACAAAGCTCACCCAGCAGTTGCTGGCGTTTGCACGCAAGCAGCGCCTTGAACCGCGCCTGGTCAACCTGAACGACAAGGTGATTGCGTTCAGCGAAATCGTGGCAGGCACGCTGGGCAAAAGCGTCGAGCTCAGGCTGGACCTGCGGCACACCTTGCCCGACTGCTGCATCGACCCCCATCAATTCGAGGTGGCCCTGCTCAATGCATTGATCAATGCGCGTGACGCCATGCCGGACGGCGGCACCATCACGATCGGTTCCTCGGTCTTGCACGACAAGGAGAAAATCGCCGCGCACCGCCTGCTGGGCGACCAGTACGTTGTCATCTGCGTGACAGACACGGGCGAAGGCATGTCGCGCGAAGTCGTGGAGCGCGCGACCGAACCATTCTTCACCACCAAGGGGCCCGGCACGGGCCTGGGCCTGGCCATGGTCCACGGCTTCCTCGAGCAGTCGCACGGCCGGCTCGAACTCGACAGCGAGGTGGGCAAAGGAACGCAGGTGCGGATGATTTTCCCGGTAGCCGAGGCGGCGCGCGAACGCTTGCAGGACCAGACCGACACTGCGTCCGCTGGCGACGGGCAGGCAGACGCCGCCACCAAGCGCATCCTGGTGGTCGACGACAATGCCGACATCCGGGAAATGTCGGCCGCATTCCTGACCTCTCTTGGCTATGAGACGGTCGAAGCGGAAAGCGGCGAGGCAGCGCTGGTCGTGCTCGAATCGACACCGGTTGACCTCGTCTTTTCCGACGTCATCATGCCGGGAGGGATGAACGGCTTGCAATTGATCGACAACGTGCGCCGCCTGTACCCGGATGTGGCGACCCTGGCCGCCACCGGCTACTCGGAAAACGCGCTGGAACGACCGGCGTCAGCGTTGGACCTGCAGATCCTGCCCAAGCCGTTCAAGCTAGACGACCTGGCCGACATGATCAAAAAACTGATCCCTTAGCGCGCTGCAGCCGCTGGGCCCTGATCCTGGACGGGATTGCGCGGCTGCGACGGTGGGCCGAAGTAGGTGTCCGGCAGCGGGCTGTCATGCAGCACGATCTTCTGCACAACCAGCGATGGATCGACCATGATCACTTTCAGGTCGTACTGTCCGGGAGCTTCGATCCTGACCTTGAAGCGCATCACGCGCGCATTGTCCGCCGCATGCTTGTAGTGCTTTTTGCCGAGGAAAGTTTCGCTGTCGCGCGTTGCCGGTGTAAATACCCGCGACACCTGCGGTGCCTGGTCGCCGACCGCCAACGCAATCGCCAGGTCGCGGCCCGGATAGTTATCCAACGTTGGCGCCGTCACCAGTTCTACCTCCCAGGTGCCCGCGTAGGCGAAGTACACCGGATATTCGAGCCGCGGCGCTGCCGCAAAGTCGGTGACGCTTTGCGCCGTAACGGGGAAAATCGTCATCGCCCCCGTCCCGCGCCCATAGTCCGGCAACGCTTCCCAGCGCGCCGTTTTTCCCGCGATGTTACGCACTGCGGCCATCGCGTCGAACGCGATCGGACCGACCAGTCCGCCGAATGCACCGGCGCTGGCGCGTCGCTCGTCCTCGGTAGCGAGCGTCGCGAACGCGTTCACGTTCAGGCGCTGGCCATTGGCGATGATCGCGATGCGGCCCAGCTGTGCCGGTCCGATGGGAACCAGGCGCCAGTCGATATCGACCCAGATGCGCTGGTCTTCGCTGGCGTCCGGCACCGGCGCACGCGATAGCTTGATCCATGGCTGGTCGACCTCGGTGGTGAAGACCGGCCGGCGGCCATCTTTCGAAAACACGTCGATGTAGGAACGCTGTCGGTTGATCGAATCGAAGCCTGGCAGCGCTGGCGGGTCGCCATCGCCGGGCCAGGCAGGCCTGGCGCCATCGACCGCGATACCGATGGCACCCGCTTCGCCGGCCTGGACCGAGCGCAAGGCCGGCAGCAGATTGGTCTGGGGCGAGCGCCAATCCTTGTAGCCGATGTGGGTCTGGTCCATCATGTGGCGCCATTTGCCGTTGGCCAGCGCGTTGTTGTAGAAGTCGGAGAGCGCCTGATCGCGCCGGAACAGGCTGCGCACACGCGCAGCCTCGGCGTTGGCTGCGAACCGGCCCTGCTCGGCATACAGCTGATTGCGGCCTGCGGCGATCTGCAGTTCCATGAAGTTCGACAGCGCCAGGATAGGATGGAGCACCAGCTGGTAGTAGGCATCCTGCTGACGCGCTGGAAGCTTCTCCTTCAGAAGAACGGCGCGGCGGTTGAGCTCGCCCCAGGCAGCCGACACCCGCTCCGCCTCGCGGTAGTCAGTCAGGCTGAAAGTGTCCGGGCGCACCAGCTCAGGTTTGCGCCAGGCGCTGTATTTGGCATAGTGAGCCACCAGCGCTGCAATCTCCACAGCGTGCTCGGCGCCAAACTCCCGCGCCGCCCAGCGTTCGGTCCAGGCACCGATCTGGTCCTTGCTGATGGCAGACGGGTCCCACGCCATGCGCAGGAAAAACTCGATCGGCACTTCCAGCGGCTTGAGGTCGCCGACATTGGCGATCCAGATCTGATGGGCCCCGTAGGCATTTGCCAGGTTCATCTGCTCCCAGATTTTGGGCAGGGGATTGCTGTTTAGCCACTTATAAGAGAAGGGGCCGCCATTCATGTCCATGTGAAAATAGATACCGGCGCCGCCGGGACGCGCCCGCTCGGCTGGCGTGGGCAGGCGGCGCAGATTGCCCACGTTATCGTCCGTAAAGAGCAGCGTGACGTTGTCGGGCACTGTCAGCCCGGCGTCGTAATACTGCTGCACCTCGGTAAACAGTGCCCACAGCTGCGGTACCTGGCGCTGGTCCACACCGCTTTGCTCGGTAATGATGCGCTGTTGGTCAGCAATGATTTTTTCAATCATTTTCTTGTTTGCTTCCAGACCGCCGGCGTCGGGCATCGCCACATCGCCATCACCGCGCATGCCCATGGTCATGACGCTTTCGTACGCCTTGTTGCGACGCACGCCGTCGGCAAAGAAACGCCTGATGCCTGCTTCGTTGGTCAGGTAGTTCCACTCTCCATTGCCATAGTCCTTGCGGTGGGCAGTCCACTCCCGATGGGCGCGTATCATGGGTTCGTGGTGGCTCGTGCCCATCACGATGCCATAGGCGTCCGCCAGCCGCGGGTTGTCGGGATCGTCCTCGTTGAAGGCGCTCGACCACATCGCCGGCCACAGATAATTTGCGCGCAGGCGCAGCAGCAGCTCGAACATGTGGGTGTACATTTTGGCGTTCAGCGCGCCAAACTTCGCACGCGACCAGCCCGCCAGCGCAGGCTCTTCGTCATTGATAAAGATGCCGCGATACTTGACGGCAGGTGGCCCCTGGACCGTCACACCGGGTACGGCGAACAGCGTACGGCGTTGCCTGGGCGGCACGTCTGCCCACCAGTGCCAGGGAGACACGCCAAGCTGCTCCGATATTTCGTAGATGCCGTAAATGGTGCCGCGCTTGTCGCTGCCTGCGATCACCAGCGCTCGCTCGACGCCCGGCAACGGTTGCTGCACGGTGGCGATGACGAACGATTCCCATTTCCCGCGGATCGGCGCCACATCCAGCTTGTTCGCCTTGACGAGCTGTTCGATTAAAGCGCTCTTGCCGACCGTGCCGATCAGAATCGCCGTGTGGGAGCCAGGCTTTTCCGCTCCGGTGTAGAGCGCAGGCTTGGTGCCGCTGACGCTGGCGATGTCGGCCTGCAGGTCGCCCGCAGCGCGCAGCACGCCCCAATGGTCTGCCTGATCGAGCATCAACGGCGCCGCCCTGCCCCCATCGACGAGAGCAACGCGGTCAGCGCCACCGCGTTCGCTGACCAGCTCGCGTGTGGAGCCGAGACCGGTTTGCGCAAGCAGCTGGGGGCTGGCGATCAGCAGCAGCCACAACATCCACCATCTCATAGCAACGATGTTCATTTTTCCTCTCGGGCAGCACCACGGTGACGATCGGACTTGAAGTCGGAACGACGCCGGGCATGGTCAGGTTGACGACAGTAAAGTTTATCATTACCAATCTATCAAGGTCGACCAGCCGAACCTTCGAGCAGTGAGAGCACCGTTGCAGCTACGTTTCAGCAACGCTGTGCCACGAACCGGATCAACGCGTCATCCAGCGGTGGCAACAGCATGGCGCGGTTGCTATGCAGCGCGCTGTTTGCAGGGCGCCTGGCGAAGTAGTTGCAGTCGGACGAATGCTGTTCGCGCAGGGCTGCTGGGTCCAGTCCTGCTTGCACGGCCGCCATGCGCGCCAGCGCTATCCATGAAACGGCGTCGCCATTGGTCAGGTGCCAGATGCCGCACTCGCCGTCCACGACCAGGTTCAGGCAAGTATCGACCAGGTCGGGGACATAGGTGGGCGTGATGATGAGGTCACCAGGGGCGGCAAACGCCTGCCCCGATTGCAGCGCCGCCAGCGCGTGGTGTACGAAGTTGTACTGGTCCCAGGGACCGAAAAAACTGCTGGTGCGGATCACCAGCGCATCGGACAGCAGGCCAAGCACCGCCTGTTCGCCGTCGGCCTTGCTGCGCCCGTAGACGTTGATGGGCGAGATGGGATCGGTTTCGACATACGGCTGCCCTGCCCGGCCATCGAACACCAGGTCGCTCGAGAAAGTGGTCAGGTGGATGCGGTGGCGCGCACATGCCCGTGCCAGCACCTGCGGACCCTGGGCGTTCTCGCGAAAACATCGCTCGGCGTCGTGCTCGGCATCGTCGACGCGGACATAGCCGCTGGCATTGATCAGTGCCCACGGCTGGTAGCGCTCGAGTGCGCGCTCGACCGCGGCGGGGTCGGTAATGTCCATCTCGGCCCGGCTGACCAGCTTGAAAGCAAGATTGCGCTCGGTGCAGATCCGGGCAAAAGCGCGGCCCAGCGTGCCGCTCGCGCCGGAAATGAGCAACGGCGGCCGCCCGCTGGCATCCGCTGCCGTCAGGGACGCTGCTGCGCCCGGTCTCAGGGCGCTGCGCCGGCCCGGGTGGTAGCGCGTGGGGCGCCGCCACCAGCCGGCCCCGGGCGCAGCCGGATGCGCGGGGTGGTCGCCGGCAGCGAGTTGTTGCAACATCCGGGCCACGGCCGTGGGGCGCGGCTTGCCGCCACGGATGTCGAAAGCGCCCGATTCGTAATGGCCGACCTGGCGCGTGACCAGGCTGTCCCAGTCGAACGAACCCAGCAGCGCCCAGGCCGTGACGGCCTGCACGTCGGCTCCTTCAGCCCGGGCCGCCAAAGCGGCCTCCCAGATTTCCGTCATCCAGCGCAGCTGGTCTTCGCGGCCAGCGTGGATGTGTGCTTCCGTGATGGCGATCGGCAGGCCGTAGCGGTGCCAGGCTTCGATCAGCAATGGCGCCAGCTGCGTCTCCGGCGCCTCGGCCACCCGCGCGGCTTCGGTATCGATGCAAGGCTTGCCGTCGATCAGGCCGGGGCGCAGGTGCGGATAGCGTTCGACCCGGTGGTCGAGCCAGCGCTCGCTGGTGACGTAGTAATTCACGCCGATGATGTCGGGCGGGCACCGGTGATCGCGGAACCAGAGCACATCGGCTGCGGTGGCGCCGTGTTGCAGCAGATATGCCCACAGGCGGTGGTCCTGATCGACCTTGCCACACAGCAGGTCCCACGCCAGCCAGCGCCTGTCGTTATAGAACTCTGTCACCGCTGCCATCTCGTCCGTGCCCCAGGTCTTGCCGAGGTCGTCGGTCTGCACCAGCTTCGCGGCCGGATTGACGCTGCGCACGGCCTGCATGGCCAGTACCGTGGCGCGGGTCTGGTTCAGCACGGCGGTGACAAAGGCATGGTCGCTGCTGGCATGCGGGTACCACAATCCGTACAAGGTGCTGAAGCGCGCCGTGGTCAGCGGTTCGTTGACCGGCGTGTAATGGTCTATCCACGGATAGCGTGCGGCAACGGCCCCCGCGTACGCGGCCAGTCCCGGTGCAAAACCGGCATCGACCAGGCTCGTAGTGCGCGGCCCGCTGCCGTGGTGCACGAGGCCGGCGATCACGGTAATGCCGCGTTCGCGGCACGCCGCCAGCTGCGCGTCGGCCACCGACCAGTCGGCGCTTTCCAGTCCATCGGGCGCAATGCGTTCCCACAATATTGGGTAGCGCAGTGCCGACAAGCCTGTGGAATGCAGCAGTTCCACCTCGCCCGGGCGCGCGCCGTGGCCGCTTTGCGCGGCCTGGTCGAAGTACCGGTCACCGACCCGGTTCACCGTGCATTCCACGCCGCCCCACAGCGCCAGCGGTGGCGTCACTGAGTTATTCTGGAAAATCTGCATGCAGGGTACCTTGCAGGAAGCGGTCAGCGCACAGCGGCAGCAAGGCGCTACGCCAGTGGATCGACAACGAAGGCAGGCATGGCAACGCGGTCGTTTGCGCAGGCCAGGAACTTGTCGGCAGTGAGCAGCGCCTCGTGGATGGTGACATCCATGTCCAGGTAGCGGTAGGTGCCCAGCCGCCCCACGAAGGTGACGTTGCGCTCTTGCCTGGCGATGGCGACATAGCGCTCGAGCTGCTCCTTGTCGCGCGCCAGGCGGATCGGATAGTAGGGAATGTCGCCGTCCTCGCACTGCCGGCTGTATTCCTTGTACAGGATGGTGCCGTCGTGCTGCTCCCATGGCGAAAAGTGCTTGTGTTCGGTGATCCGCGTGTACGGCTGGGCTGCGTCGCAGTAATTGACGACGGCGTTACCCTGGTAGTCGCCACGGTCGCGGAACACCTCGAAGTCGAGCGTGCGATAGGGCAGGCGTCCTTCCGCATGACCGAACCACGCATCGATGGGTCCGGCATAGAACACATGCTCGAAATCGTTTTTCGCTGCCGGGTCGAACGGGGTGCCGAGGTGGACGGTGACGCCGGGCACGTCGAACATCTTCTCGATCAACGCGGTATAGCCGTGCACCGGCATGCCCTGGTACTTGTGGCTGAAATAGTTGTCGTCGTAATTGAAGCGCACCGGCAGCCGTTTCAGGATGCTCGCCGGCAGCGCGCTGGGCGACAGCCCCCACTGCTTGATCGTGTAGGTCTTGAAAAACGCTTCATACAGCTCGCGGCCGACGAAGCGCAGTGCCTGTTCCTCGAAGGTCTGCGGATGCTCGATGGTCTTGTCGCCGAGGGACGCGAGAAAATCGGCCGCCTCGGCGGGACGGAAGGTCTTGCCGAAGAACTGGTTGATGGTCAACAGGTTGATCGGCAGGGTGTAGACCCGGTCGCCCGTAATCGCCTTCACACGGTTCACGTACGGCTTGAACTCGCTGAAGCGGTTGACGAACTCCCAGGCCCGCTCATTATCGGTATGAAAAATATGCGGGCCGTACACGTGCAGCATGACGCCGGTCTCGGCATCGCGCTCGGAATGGCAGTTGCCGCCCACGTGAGAACGGGACTCGAACACCTGGACGGTACGACCGGCTTGCGCCAACTGGTGGGCAATCACGGCCCCGGAAAATCCTGCACCGACAATGGCGATAGGTTTCATGTAGTCTCCCGCAACGTGGGGGTGGTTAACTGTAGCCTGGCGCGCGATGGACAGCGCCAGGTAATGGGCGGGTGCAGGTTGCAGCGTGGTGACGGACGCGGCGTCGTCACCATCGTTGGCAGTGGTTCAGGCAACCAGTTCGGGCCGCAGCACGGCTGCGCGACCGGTGTCCAGCTCGCTCGCGCTGCCGACCAGCACCGGCGGCAGCGCGTGCCGCGACCCGGCCACCCGTTCGGCCGTGGCATGTTCGAGCAGTTCGCGCATGTGATCGGCCGTGGCGTCCCAGGACGTTGCCGCGATGATGGTGCGCATCTGCTGCGCCATGGCGGCGGTTTGCGCGGTCGTCTGGCCCAACGCTTTCTCGCAGTGGGCGATGAATTCGGCGTGGTCATGACCGATGGCCACGATGTGGCCATAAGGCTGCTCGACATCGGTAATGGCGGTGCTGACGACGGGCAAGGAGGCAGCCATGTATTCGAGGACCTTTGTCGGGCTGATGAAGCGCGTCGATTCGTTGAGCGCAAACGGCAGCAGGCACACATCCCATCCCGCCAAAAATTGCGGCAGCGCCTGATACGAATGCTGTCCCAGGTAATGGATGTTGGAACGCACGGGAAGTTCGGCCGCATCGATCTTGACCACCGGCCCGACCAGCACGATCTGCCATGCCGGATGGGCATCGGCCATGGCTGCGATCAGGCCGGTGTCGAATCGTTCATCGATGACGCCGTAAAAGCCCAGGCGCGGCCTGCCGATGTGCTGCTGCAGCGGATGCACATCGCTGCGGTCGAGCGAACGTGCGAAGTGCGCTGCATCGACGCTGCTGGGGAAGCAGTACGCATTGGCGTGACGGTTGCGCTTTGCCTCGTAAAGACTGGGTCCGCCGGTGAATACGAGATCGGCCACTGCCAGCAGCGCCGTCTCGCGCTGCAGCAGCTCGGGCGGCGGATTCTTGAACGCAGAGAGTTCGTCCATGCAGTCGTACACAACCAGTGACGGGTGCTGCTGTCCCAGCAACGGCAGCGCCATCGGCGTATAGAACCAGACCACGGGATCTTCGTCTGGCGGTACCAGGTCGGCCAGCAGCAGTTGCAGGACCGGCATCTGCTCGTCATGGAACCCGGGCGCATGCACCGGGGTGTGGGGCTGGTACACGGTCAGATTGGGCGCCGGGCTATAGGTGTGCAGGAGGGGTTCGGCCGCATCGAACAGCGGTTCCTCGATGAACAGCACCTTGTAGTGTTCGGCGAGCCGCGTCAGCAGTTGCTGCGGCCGTTGATAAACGAAGTCCCAACGCAGGTGGCAGAAAACGACGATGGTTTGCATGAGACTCTCCTCGGTGGGCTCTTGCGAGCCGGGGGTTGTGGGTGCGGCTGGACTGCGGGCGTCAACGCCCGGCATTGCGGGTGGCGCTACTGATCTGTTCAAGCGGAATTTTGGGTGTACGGTCTGCATTGAGCAGGCCATTGGTCTCCTGGAAAGTGTCGGCAAATTGGGTGTAGCAAAAGCCGCTGAACATCGGCGTCTCGTTGACCACCTTGAGCAGCTCGCGGTACAGGTCCTCGAATGCCTCGGCGGTGTTGCTGCGCGAATAGCCCCAGGTGTGGTGCGACGGCGCCTTGGGGTCGTAGGCAATGCCGCCAAATTCGGTCAGTACGATCGGCTGGCCCCGGTGCGGGAAGCCGTCCAGTGTCAGTATCCGCCCGCCCGGGCGGCGCCGGTCGAACAGCGTTTGCGACTCCTGGCTTTCGTAGCGCGCCCGCACGCGCTGCGGTTCGCCATCGTAGTCGTGGATGCCGAGAATGTCGGTGGCAGCCGCCTCCCAGCCATCGTTGCCGATCACCGGGCGCGTGGCGTCGAGCACCCGCGTCAGGTGGTACAAGGCTTCGACCGCATTGCGGTGCGCCTGCATGGCCGTCAGATTGGGCACGCCCCACGATTCGTTGAACGGCACCCAGACGATCACGCAGGGATGGCTGTAATCGCGCTCGATGGCCTCGGTCCACTCCTTGACCAGCCGGGTCACCGCGCGCGGGCTGAACGCGTAGGCGGAAGGCATTTCTTCCCACACCAGCAATCCGAGCTTGTCGGCCCAGTACAGGTAGCGCGGATCTTCGATCTTCTGGTGCTTGCGCACGCCGTTGAATCCCATCGCCTTGGCCAGCTCGACATCGCGCCGCAGCGCCTCGTCATTGGGCGCGGTCATCAGCGATTCGGTCCAGTAGCCCTGGTCCAGCACCAGCCGCAACTGGTAGGGGCGGCCGTTGAGCATGAAGCGGTCGCGGTTGATCGATACCGACCGCAGGGCCGTATAGGAGCGCACGGTATCGAGTACGCGGTCGCCGTGGCGCAGAATCACTTCGGCATCGATCAGGATGGGCCGCTCGGGACTCCACAGCAGCTCGTTGCGGGAATCATCGATACCGGGATCGGACAAGGCGATTTTCCGGTTCGCTTCCAGCCCGACCAGCATGTAGATATCGTCGGCCAGCACCTTGTCGCCGAGCGAGAGCCGGACCTCCACCGAGAGCCCGGACTTTTGCTTGCCCGCTGCCAGCACCTCGCAGCCGATTTCAAAGCCGTCGAAAATCGGCGTCCAGCGCAGCTGCTTGATGTAGGTGTCGGCCACCTGCTCGATCCACACGGTCTGCCAGATGCCGGTGGTGCGCGGGTACCAGATCGAATGCGGTTCGCGCAGCCAATCCTGCTTGCCGCGCGGCTTGTGCAGATCGGCCGGGTCGTCTTCGGCACGGACAATCAACACCTGGGGGGCGCCGGTAACCAGGGCATCGGTGATATCGGCCGTAAACGGCGTGTGACCGCCTTCGTGCTGGGCCACCAGGCGGCCGTTCAGCCATACCTTCGCGGCGTAGTCGACAGCGCCGAAATGCAGCAGCACACAGTCGCCTTCGGGCACCAGGTCGAAATTCAGGCGGTACCACACGCACGGGTGGAAATTCTCGTCGCCCAGCCCGCTGGCAGCCGATTCCGGTGCGAACGGCACCTCGATCCGATGCTTCCACGCGATGTCGTGATCAGGGCCACCGTACAGCAGTTCGTCGTCATACGCGAAATCCCATTGGCCATTGAGAGACATCCATCCATCCCTCACCAGCTGGGGCCGGGGATATTCGAACTGGCTCATGTGCGCTCCTTGATAAAGGCTGACGTGATTGATGCAGGGCAGAGCTGGCTTCGATCAATGTGACCGGAAATAAAATTTTAACAACAACTGCCGAGTTACTATGTGTGTTATTTAACAAAGTAAAAAAAGCTGCTCGACATTGTCAATTCGGTCGGGAAAGCGCCACGGCATCTGCAAAAAGCGCCCTCTGCTGTAGATCGCCTGGTCGACAGCGGCACCACGACACCCTGCCCTGCTCCCTACACTCAATGTTGCGCCGCCGTCCTGCGCCCCGCGGTAGCCAATGCCAGCACCGCACCGATCGCCCCGACCGCACCGAGCACCCAGGCGGTCGTGCTGCCGGAAAAGCCGACGGCATGGCTGATGGCAACCTTGCCTGCCTGGGGCGCCAGCAGTTCCACTCGTCGCTTGTTCATCTCCACACCAAGCTGGTTGAGACGCTCTTTCGACAGCCGGCGCTCGGCGGCAGGCAGCACCACGGTTTCCTCGTCCGCGACATGGTGTATGACTTCGCGCATCAGCTCCAGCAAGACACGGTCGTGGCGGTCATCGTGTCCCGGGATGGCGCGCAGCTCGCGGATCAGCCGTTTCATGTCGGCGTGCTCATCCGGCGCCTTTTCCAGCACGGGGTCGGCGGCATCGACGGTCCGCATGACCGGATAGAAAATCTCTTCCTCCAGCGTTGCGTGTATCTCCAGCGCAGAACAGATCGTCTCGCTCAACGCCTTCTTCACTGTCGGGCTTTTGTCATGGGTGAACTGGTGAAAGGTAACGAAGACATGCGAGTGATCGAAGCGGATCATGTCGGTAACGGTGGGGCTGAGTTTCGCAAGGGAAAACATGGGTAAGCCTCCTGAAGAATACGTGTCAAGGGGTGCAGCGCCGCAGCACCGGCTTGCCGTGCGGCTGAACCTCCATGATGGATGGCTCGTGTACGACCCCATGTAGGAGAAGTGAGCAGTATCGTGTAGGGGCCATACTCTTGGGACAGGAGCGCATGAGTGAACAGCTGGAGAAGCCACATTCTTGCTCGGACGATTGGTGTGACGTCCCCTCCGGGGCCGCATTGCCCCGCACGCGCAAGGCTACTAAAATGGCATATCGAGAATTCGATGTCCGGAGCGAACCGTGAATGCTGCTATCCCAATTCAGCCGACTCAACAGGTTGTGGGCGACTACACTGTCGTCCGCTCTCCTGGCGCCCGGTTTCGCGCCTGGAGCGGGGTGGTCATCTGCGACGTCACCATCGTCTGGAAAGGCAACGTCTTTGTTGTCGTCCTGAGTCAACGCCCTGACCACCGTGGCGTATCCATCACCAACGCAATCGAGGATATTACCGAGCAGATGCACGAAGTGATTCCGGGAGATGCGAACGTGCGCTGGTTTGAACACTACCCGGCCGGACTGGGCATTCTGGGTAATCGATACAGCCTGATGGAAGTATCCTTCGATCAAGGCCAAGCCTCGTGGGGCCGGCTGACCACCTGGGAAGAAACTGCACAAGAAACCGGTGTACCGCCCGAGCTTCTGGCATGTGGCTACGAGGACGAACTCCTGCCTGCAGCGGAACTGGCCGATGCCTGATGTAAAAAACCAGGGGCTGAATCTCGAGAAGTTCAAGGCACTGGCCGGATTTATACCGCCTACGCCAGTCCCAACCGGACCGACGGACACTGAACTGGAACCGCTGGCCACGATTGAAATGTCCTGGGCCGAGGTTGCGGTACGCTTGGCCGTTGCCGCCCTTCAGATCCATTTCTCGAACAATCCCAAGCATCAGGAGACGATGGACGAATTCCTCGTCCGCGGCGAGCTGAGGGCAATTTTGGTCAGCATGCTGTCTGCCGAACCGGCGGACACGTCTTTGACGCCCTCCCAGCCAAGCTCCTTGTTCTCAACTACCGAGCTCTTGCACTGTATCAAAGCGCCCTCGTTGCGCTTGATGGCCACCACGTCAATGCCGCCATCGCCAACGCGCTTAGTCTTGATGGTCCGCGAGTAACCCATTTTGCTCCACAAGAGCGCGCAGAAGGCTTCGAAAGCGTCGCCATCAAGCGATCCCATGTCGTCGGTAGTCAAAGGCTCGTTGCTAAACGCGTTGCCGCCGTCGGGAGCCTCCAAATCGCCGAAGTCGGCGGGGCTCACATCCCCGGCGCCATTGAGCATGTCAGCCGACAGCTCGCGCTTCTTGTCCAGCAGCTTGTCGAGCTTGGCGTCGAACGTGAGAAAATCGTGGGCGACGACGACCGGATAGTAGACATGGACATCTCGCTCTTGGCCGATGCGATAGGCCCGATCCGTGGCTTGGTCCTCCTTGGCCGGATTCCATGTGCGCGTGAAATGGATGACGTGGTTGGCCGCCTGGATGTTCACGCCAAATCCCACGGCCAGTGGCGACAGGACGATCACGCCAAATCCAGGCTTCTCTTGGAAAGCCCTGATACGCTTCTGGCGATTGTTCGCATTGGCCGAGTCCGCCGACGTGTCGCCGTTGATCACGTCCGGCGTGAATCCAAATCGATCAGCGATGGATCGCTGGAGCGTGCGCTGCAAGTCCCTGAACTCGCAGAACACGATGACTGAGGTGTACTGTCAATAGTGGACACATCCGTTTCAAGCAGCCAGCACCTGTTTCCTGAAATTTTCAGCGAACGACGCCGGCGATACGTAGCCAAGGCGTGAGTGGCGCCGCTGGCGGTTGTAGAAGATCTCGATGTACTCCTTGATTGCCGCTTCGGCGTTGGCCCGTGTGGCGTACCTTTGATGATGAATCATCTCGTTTTTCAAGCTGCCCCAGAAGCTCTCCATCGGCGCGTTGTCGTAGCAGTTCCTCTTGCGCGACATCGATGCCTGCATGCCGAACTGCGCGACCAGTTTGCGATAGTCGTCGGCGCAATATTGGCTGCCACGGTCCGAGTGCAGAATCAGCCCTGGCGCCGGCCGCTTTCCTCGAACGGCCCGCCACAACGCTTGCGCCGTGAGCTCCTGCGTCATCCTCGGCCCAAGCGCATAGCCCACCATCTCGCATGTGAAGACGTCCTTGATGCCGGCCAGATAGAGCCATCCTTCATCGGTGGCGACGTAGGTAATGTCGCTCACCCAGGCTTCGTTCGGGCGCGTCGGGGCGAAGGTCTGTTCCAACAGGTTCGGCGCCACCGGGAAGCTATGGTTCGAGTTTGTCGTGGCCTTGAACTTTCGCTTTTGTTTGCAGCGCAGGCCAAGCTCGCGCCGCAGCCGAACGATGCGATCACGGCCGGTGTCGAATCCCTGGGCGACGAGCTCCGGCTGCAGGCGCAAAGGCCCGTAGGTTTCACGGGCCTGCACGTGGGCCGCCTTGATGGCCAGCATCGCAGAGCAAGGGCCGCACCAGATGCTCATCGACAGCTGCGGCTTATACAACCATCTTTTCTCGCAGCAAGCGGGAGCGCTGGCATGAGGTTGCAGGCAATCTCCTTGAATGGCTGGCTGGCGCAGCGACGCGCTTTTTCAGCAGCTCGGCTATCAGCTTATAGCACCAATGCGCTGTCGCCGCGATGAACCACTTTCCAGCATCGAATGGGATGTCCCATTGACCGGAAGCTGCCGACCGGAATTTCGGCAGTGTTTGAAAGCGAGTTGAAAATGAGCCTTTCCTCTTATGAAGATGACGACTACAGCAGCTATGACGATGGCGGCAGCTATGCGGACTCGGGCGATAGCAGCAGCAGCGGCAGCAGCAGCAGCAACGAGGCCGGCGGTAAATACACCACCGTGGGAGGCGTGACGGCGGTCGGTGTAGGCGGCTCGGTGACTGTCACCGACAAGGGCGATACGCTGGTTTCCATCGTGGTCGGCAACCCGGGAAAGATCATCACCACCGGCACTACGCCGTCGGGACAGGATCCTAAAGACTGGCTGTCCGGCTTTGGTGGTTCCGTCAACCTGCCCAACGGCGCCGGTGCGGCGACGAACTTCGATTCCGTGCAGCCTACCGTCAGCCCTCCCGGCGGCGCTGGGGCGAGCGTTTCGTACACAGTGCCGCTGAACAGCAATCCGGTCCCGTTATCGGATCAGTTCAAGAACGTGATCCATGATGCGGTCAATTACTCGAACCACGCGGTCGGTATTCATCAATACGCACGATAATCCTGTTTGCTGACTTGACGAGGGGTGGCGCCGCTCCTCGTTTTATGCCTTTATATGAAACGAATTTTTCTCATCATTGCAATGCAATTTCTGCCGTGGCTGCCAACGCAAGCGGCTACCCTCGCGTCGCAGGAGCGGGTTCAGGTGGACCTGACCATCCTTGCGGGTGGTGGCTACGACGAATTGTTGCAACGGACCCATGCCGTAGCCGATGCCTCCGATGGCCAAGAGATACGAGGTTTGCTCGCGGCGCAAAGCAAGCTGGTGACGATTCAACGGATACGCATCTTACCTCACCGCGATGGCGCAGATGCTACCGAGATACCGGCAGGACCTGCCTTGGGACAGGTGCTGGCCGCTCTCAAGCCCGGGGATATCGTCGATTACGCGATCAATATTCATCATCCCCAATTGCTGCCGCAAGGGCAGCAATCGCTGCATTACGAGCTGCGCCGCCACCAGATATTCGGCGAAGGCCGCGTCAATGTGCACGTTCCCAAGGGCAGCACAATTAAAGTGAGCGCTTCAGGATTCGAACAGCAAACAATCCAGACTACTGCGGCCGGGCGGACCTATTCCTACGTGGTCAGGAACGATACGGCGCTGCCTGAAGAAGACAATGTCGCCAACCGCGAAGCGACAATGCCCACCGTGCGTGTATCGACCTTCAAGAATTACACTGCGCTGGCAGCGCTAATCGAGGGTGAATTCGCCAAAGCCGTTGTCCATAGCGATGTGCTGGGCCAGATCGCCGAGCGAATCGCCGCTCGAGCCGATAACCCACGCGCGGCTGCGCGCGCCACGTATCAGTGGGTCCAACAACATATCGCTTACGACGCACAGGCCATGGATGCCAACGGCATCACGCCGCGTTCGCTGCCAGCCATACTGGCAAGCGGCCACGGTGACTGCAAGGATCATGTCGTTCTGTTCCAGGCGCTGCTCAAGGCGCAGGGCATCGAAAGCATCATGGTGCTCATCAACACCGAAAGCCAGTATCAGCTGTCGACCACGCCCGTGGTGGCCGACTTCAATCACGTCATCACTTATCTGCCCGCATTCGATCTGTATGTCGATGCCACGGACAAGTATGCCCGCTTCGACCGTCTCCCTCTGAACCGCCAAGACAAGCCGGTGCTGTGGTTGGACCGCGACGGCAAGCAGGCGCGTACACCGCTCACCGCTGACGACAGCAGCGTGACTGACGCCGCGTATCGCCTCGACCAAGGTAGCATGGTGGTTAGCTCGCGCACAGTCAGCGAAGGTGAAAGTGCGCTGGAGACGATATTGGTGCGCGATGCGATGCAAGGGCAAGACCTGGGGGCCTTACTTGAGAAGTCGCTGGTCGCGCGTGGCTTGCGCGCACCTCGCGGTACGATGCGTTTTGACGGTGACGTCGATCGTATGAATTTCACCATGAATTTTTCATCGCAGCTAGCGTCGGCCGATCACCGGGTAGCTATCGCGTTCAATCCGTTTTTTGGCAAACGGTCTACCTTGGGCGGCATGTCGCTTGGCTTCCAGGCCGCGCGGCGTGCTAACGGATTCCTGTGCCCGCCGCGCACCATCGTGGAACGCTATACGCTCGTTATGCCAACTGGTAGCAAGGCGACCATGCCTGACGCAGTAGATATTCAGGCGGCAGAACTTGCCTATCAGTCGAGCTATACGCAACAAGGAAACCGGGTCACGATCAGTCGTCGGTTTACCAGCACCAGCAAAAAAGCAGCGTGCGATGCCGGCGACTATATACGCTACCAGCGCTTCGCACGACGCGTTGCAGACGATATCGCCACCCAAATACGGTACTCCTGGCCATGACCGCCGCTACGCAAAGCCAGCGAATTGCGGATATCGAAGCACGGGGCACCGATACCATAGTCCTGGCCTGCCTGCTCACGTTTATGCGCTGGAGGGGCTTTCGCGGACGTCTGATCAATGTGCTCGGCCTTGCGCCAATGACGCCGGGCAGTGGCGCCGGTTTGCAGTTCGCCTGCCGCCAGTTGGGTCTTAGCCTGCAGCAGCTGGCACAGCCGCTTCACCAGCAGTCGCTCCCTGACGACAGTATCTTGCTGCTTTGCTGGGCGGACGGTCGCGCAATGCTGGCGGTGGCCCGTGCCAGCGGAGTTGCTATATTGTTCGATCCGTGCTCGCCCCCTATCCCCCCATGGCAGGCCTTGCCAGCCGGTGCTGTCAGCTATCTGCTCGAAGTCAGCGACCGCCGGCGCTGGGCCCGTCCGCGAGCACGGCCACCGCGATTATGGCTGGTCGATTACCGTCCGCACAGTCCCGCCGATCTGGATATGGACGCTATTGGTACAATGTCCAAACGTTATGCTGCCGCTTGCATTGAAGAACGCGAGCCGAATGTTCCCGTTGAACTGACGACCGCCGCCGTGCTGGCTTGTCACGAATCGATGGCTCCTGCGCATCCGGCATTTTTCGGCTGTCTGCGAACGTTGAACATAAGACAGTACAGCGTGTTCGTCGATGCGGCAGACGTTCCGCGATTGCTCGATGCACTGCTCGTAGCAGTGGCACGCGGACCGGCGCTCGTACCCGAAGGGCTACTGCCTTTCGCAGCCAGGGTTCTCACCGACTTCCTGACGATACATCCTTTCCTCAACGGTAATCGTCGCGTGGCGCTGGCGCTGGTGTCGGCCATGCTACACAGGCACGACTTAAAAATTTACTGGGACCAGATAGGAGTCGCTGCGTTTTACTATGCAATGCGCTGCGCCGCTCGTGGCCATTTTGGACCGTTGCTCTCGCAAATTCGAAGCCATCTCAAACCGGAAACGCTGCATGGATGACCATTCCAGACGCCTGTCGTCAATGGCGACCGCCGCAGAGTTGTTCAAGAGGGTGCAGCCGGTGCTGATACGTCTGCGTGCCAACGGCTTCCACGCGTATATTACCGGCGGCTGCATTCGGGATTTGCTCTGTGGGATGCCAGTCCAAGATCTGGATATGGTGACAGATGCCATGCCCATCCAGCTATTTCAGTTGTTCGACCGCGTGAGCATCATCGGCCACCGTCACCAATTGGCGGTAGTGCGCGACGGCGGAATCAGTCTCGAAGTCAGTACACTTGCCAGCGTGGCTATTGACGGATCCAACACACTGATTGGCCGGCTGGCGGCCGATGCTTCAACACGGGACTTCCGGGTCAATGCTTTGTATTGGGATCCGCTGGCAGGCAAAGTCCACGATCCGTACGGCGGCTTGGCCGACCTTGACGCCTTCCGGTTAAGCTGCGTGGGCGACGCCTGCGCCAGTTTGGCATTCGATCCTATCCGGATGCTGCGTGCTGCCAGGCTGGCGGCAAAGCTGGGCTTCGATATCGATCCGCACTTGCTTGCGTCAATGCGTCAGAGCGAGCTGCGTTGGGACGCCGAATCGTGCTGGCGCGCTGCCAGGGAGCTCATTCGCATGGGCCAGTTTCGGCCATCGTCGGCGTGGCGGTGGCTTGACCAAGCCGGCCAGCTGGGCGCGTTCTTGCCACCGGAGCACCATGCGTTCTTGCGTGCAGCGCTTGGCGGCAGGGATGGCCCGCATACGCCCGCTTACTTAATCGCAGTATTGCTATGGCCTTCCCTGGGTGCGAAAATGGCGAACCTGGATCGCAGTTCATCTTGGGCTTGCCACGCTGCAGTGGACGAATTAATTGACGCCCAAAGTGGATTGCTGCGACACCTGCTGAACAAACACGATGGCGGCTGCCGCAATCTTCTTTTGATGCAGTTGCATGGCGATGCATTGCGGGATGGGAATGAAGGGGTACTCGGTGCGGATGCACGGTGCCTGGCGGCAGCCCGAAATGAAGGGGCAACCTCATGAAAATAGTTCGCTTCCTTCTGATGGCCGTCCTCGCCTGGTTCCTACTGATTTTCGCCTATGGTATCGCCACGTATCCCGACGCACCCATCAAGCCGGGCAATAACGGCACCTATACCGGCAAGACTCACCGGCAGCATACCGAAGCCGAGTACTATGCTTTCCTGCGCTGGCAAACCTTGCTGATGGTTTCCGGACCTTTCGGCCTAGCGGCCGGGCTCATTCTGCCGAGGCTGAAGGCGAAAAAAACCGGCGCCGAGTCCCGCAACTCCTTGCGCCGCTGAGACGACAATCCACACTTTCAGGTGCAATCGAGTCAACTCTCCCTGACAGGGTCGAGGATCCCACCACGCTGACTTTTTGATGGAGCGGAATCGACTGGCGCGCCCAACCGACTCCAGGCGGCACCAAAATTGAACTAACGTCGCGGGTGATTAACAATGGCGCGTGGTTGATACAGTACCTCGGTAACGCTGCGTGAATATGCCTGACGCAAACTGATGCATATAGTGACAGTGTGCACGTGCTACGCCTTTCCAATCATGGTGGTGACGCTATGTCCCAGCCTTTTTCCGATCTCTGCGACAAACTCTTCGGACAGCGGCGACCAGTTCCAGAACTCAAACGCCAGGGCAACAAACCTGATGTCCGGGTGCGGCCATTTCGGCAAAATACTGGCCTGCTCGCAATTGCTACAGGTCATGGTATCGCTTACTTGCTCGATCCACAGATTGCCTGCAGCGTACAGGTCATCGATGGGCATTGGAGCTGCGCATGCGGGACACGGGACCGGACCGAACCCGCCCTGCATATTGACAATGGCCCATCGGCTCGCGACTACCCGCATGCCATTGACCGCATCCCGCGAGAAGTCCGCATAGTTCCCGTTGGAGGCGTCATTTTCACTGCCGCCGCACGCCTGCATAAAGCGTCTTCCAGGTGGATAGCAGGCCCCGTCCCCAAGACAGCAGTCGCACTGCCTGTCCTCGATGATCTGCTCTTCCGCCAACCACGCCACAATGACCGCCGCAAGTTCACGAGCCTGCCCCTCGGTGGTCACTGCCTCGTCAATAATCGCTTCATTCCAGTTGCCCATGGCTCATCCCTCAATCGCCGATTGGCGTATCAGAGCACATTAATGGAAACAGAGCCTTGCGCACTCCCGCCACGCCTGAAATATTTGACGCCCTATGTGGCCCTGACGATGCTCGGTGCGGTCATCAAGTCGCTGAGGGGATATTGGCGATGATTTCAATTAATTGCTGTGAATGAATTCCAGACTTACTCAAGTGCCCTCTCGCCCAATCAATCCGCGTTGATGCATCGAGCACCGCTGGGTCGTTCCAGAGCAAATCAATCGCCACCCCCAGGTGGTTTGCAGGACAGGCTAAAACCACGGCGCCGAGCGTCGTTGTACTAAGAGGCGTTTCTTTGCGTAGCAATGCTATGGCGGCTTCCGGATCCCAATCCCACAAGAAACTGATTGCGGCGTCAACCATCACGCCGCTTTCCAGGTAGTCAAGAAGGCATGGAGCAGCGCTCGGCCCGAAACGCTCCAGGAACTGCTCTTCGTTCAACAGCGCCATTTCCGATACAAGTGGCATCACCAACGAGAGCAGCGGCGCCCGAAATGCCGGCGGCAGGGTTTCCGGTATTGCTGCCAGGTAGAGAAGATCTTGATTTGTCAGGGAGTTCAGTCCATTGCTGGGATTAAGCTGTCCCAGCAGCCATCGGCGTACTGGCGAAAAGCGCACAAACTGATCCGAACTCGTACGCTCGAACAGCAAAAAGGACGGCCATAACGTCGCCGCGCCCTCCGAGTTATTGACGCTAATACGTTCTAATAAATTTTTTGACACCCATGATTCGCGTGCAGAACCATTGAGAAATAGCCACCATGAGGGTTCAGCGCACCAGGCGCCGCGCGCTGCTTTTCCAAGCAGTGCGATGCTCAAGAGGCGCGGAGCATTCAAAACAGGATGGCTCAAATCCTTTACCAGTTCATCGACAACCGAAAAGAAGTTTGTCCAGGCAGGTGGCAGCTGGTTGCGACTCGATTGCGGCCAGAGGTGTTCTAGCCATAGCGGTGCCTCGCCCAAAGACTCGCACCAGCCGGGAAAGAGCCATTCCGCCGAGACGTCCATTCGTAGCTCCGGCAACAGGCTCCAGGACCAGCACGCGGTGATCCATTCGATTTGTTCATCTGGCGATGACGATGGTCTTGACCATGGACTGGGTAAAAACCAATCCCCCTGTGTAAAGTCCAGGCGCCCCAGCACACATTTTGCGAGTGACGTCAGTGCGGCGATATATTCAGGACCAAACGTGTCGCCTCTCGCAATTCTTCGCGCTATGGCCATGAATATCGCTTCGGAGGCACCAATCTTCGTAGCACAATCTTGAGTGACAAGATGTAATTTCTCAGCGACATTAATGAGCTCGACGATTGAGATGGCATCTAGCGCGGCGTCAACCATTGACCTGCGCTGCTCCTCAAAGCAGGCCAGTGCCCAGCTGTCCAGCGCTTCTTTCGTTATTTGGTGTATCAAATAGTCGCGTACGGCGAGGTTGGCGAGGGCACGGTGCTGAAACTCAAATTGCCCCATCCTTTCCTGTTTCAATAAGCCACTAGCACAGAGGTGCTTCGGATTCTCTGAATTGAACAGTGTGAAACTACCCGACGCCGTGAGCGCAAGCCAAGTTTTCAGCGGCAAAGCGCCTTTCCATACCAGATCGTCGCGCTGCCAGCGAAGTTTAGCCAACTGTGCTAATTCACTGCCGAAGGAAAGCGTTTCTGTCCGCAGTAGCGACTCAGCAAACTCGTTGACAGCATCGGAGTGGCTCGCCGCAGGCATTTTTGTGCCGCTGTGGTGGCACATCTGGCAAAGGTGCAGCACGTCTGTGGTGGTAGAAAACCATATGCCCCTCGGATCGAAGGCCTTTAGCCAAGTAGTGATGCGCTGTGCTGAAAACAGGCTGTCGCCTACATGCTGACCGATATGAGCATCCACCTTCTCGATCAGTTGATCGCGCCAGGCCGGAACAAGTGTCCATGTCCAGCGTTTCACTGGCGCAAATCGCCCGGGCATTTCGATTTCATATAGATTCAGATCCCGCTGGCTCGACGACTGCCGCTCCCATCCAAAATATTCAGCAGAACTTGTTGCCTTGCGGGTTGGCAACATAAATGGGGCAATGATCAGCACACCTGCATTTTCTGGCCTGTGCGCCAATGCCAGCATATCGTCATGCCCTCCGTCGCCACGCACGCAGATGACAACCGGTTTCTGGATTCGCAGGCGGCTGGCTACATCAGCCAGTGTTTCTGCGTACACAACCTCGAAATGGGCGACTGTCGCCAACGACCTGGACAGTATTTCGCGTTCCAGGTCGTCTTCGACATACAGCCATTCGAGATCATAGGGCGGGCGCTGTGTCCATCCAGCAGGCTCGAGCCAGTGCTCAAGCGTGGGAATGCTCAGCGCTCCAGGATCCCGCTGCGATAAATCCAACTCTGCAGTCGCCAGCTGCCACGGCCTGCCTTGTTTCAAGTCCAGCGGAGGCAATAGGAAAGCATCGAGGGCGAACATATGGCTCCTCGATGCCTGCTCGTACAGCCCGAGATCTTCCAGGGAGACCTGCAGCAGCTCCGCCAGTCCGACAGAACTTTCTGGATGGTTTATCCACCAAGTTCGTTTTCCCCGATCCAAGTCGCCTATTTTTGCAGCCAGACTTCGTGCCTGGTTTGAAGAATAGGTGCTTGGATAATTTCTGATCAACTCCTGCGCGATACGCTCGTAAGAGTTGAATACAGGATATCCGTGGGCCTTGCGCACTGGACCCGGGTGAGATTTCGGCTTTGCCATGGGGCATTTTCAAAAGTGGCGTATTAACGGCTCGAACAGTACTGCATCCAACAAAATATTGCACCAATTAATGCATCGATGCACACGTGATGCATTGGATTTGCTCCCGATCCGGTTGTAGCACACACTTCCCTCATTGAACAGCCAACGCTAATTCATAAAGTAAATAAGGTTGCCGTGACTTTCACGGTTCAGTTTCAGGACACTTTTTGGAGAACCATCATGAGTAAAATATCAACAGCAAAAAACAAGCCGCCGGCATCGCCGAAGAAGCAGGAAGAAGGGAAAAGTGTGCTAGCCGGTAGGGCTACCATTGCTGCCAAAGACGTGCGCAGGATGCAAAGAGTGGCATCAACGAAAGGCGATGGCCACACCGCGAAGAATAGTCATATCGCCAGAATTCAGCGGGCGTACGACATGCAGAACAAGCCTGAATAACTTGACGATTTCAAAAGCAGAAGTTAGTTATTTTTAAAAATTTTAAGGAGAACCATAATGGGCTGAACAGCCAACGATGACCGTAGTGTCAGCATGAATCCGAATAACGATGCTTACGATGACAGCATGGATAATCATTCGAATCAGCTTAACCCCAATAACGACGCCTACCAAGGTGTAGATAAGGATGACGGCGGGGATGAGTGATCGTTTCCCGCTAGTGACGAACTTGATATGAGATAGCCAAATCATTCCCCGGTCGAAGTCCGTGATTATGGACTTTACCGGGCTTAATTCGGATGTGGTGTGGCGCCCCGAACTTTGGGCGGGCGATCCACGACATGCATCAAAATGTTGCTGACCCAGGCCTCGGAATCGCCTCCGTCGAGCTTGGTTCTTCCGGTCTTGACCAGGCAGGTCGTTCAGCTTCCGGGATGTCCGGCTGGGAGAACGAGTCGACGAGCTTACCGGTAGCGAAGTCATACAGCGACAGGGTTCCGGCGAAGTGCAGGCCGCCACAATCGATCGCGAGCTGCTCCCCCCCGTTCCAGAACCAGTAGCTTCGTATGAACGGCGAGCACTTGATACGCCGGTATCTGCCATCTCTATAGGCCATGAGCGTGTCAGCGGTGACGAAGGGCTGGCCGTCGAGCTCCCAGGTCTCCCGCACGAGTCAGGCGGCCGTGCGCCTGTCGCCCGAGAGAGCGACGTTCATCGCGCGGCCATTGGTCGTCAGCCGTCGTTCGCCACCCTGTGCCAGCGATACATGGGCATTACTTTTACGGTCCAGGAAAATGTTGCTGAAGGTCTCGGCCTTCGCGCAGGCATCGCCGCAGAACATGAACAAGACAAGCAATAGGACACTTCGCATCGCATCGGCCTCCTGGTCATTTAACGGGATTTTCACTAACAAAGTGGCGGAGCACGATTAATCAGCGCCGCCGTCCACTATCTGCTTTGAAATGTGTGCGCTGCCGCCTGTCTTCGCGCCGGGTCAAGTCTGCAATTCAGCGCTTGAGCTTCCTACGATTTTCCTCGTCCCAGCGCTTGACCGTAAACGCCTGGAAAGGAGTAAGCACGGCACTCACGCGTACATACCCATCGGGCAGGCTCTGCGTGGTTTGTCCATCCATCAGCGCCGCCATGGTGGCGTCATCGAGGTCGGTGATTTCCAGCAGCGCCGGCAGCGCGGTATTGAGTGCGCGGGCGATGGCATCAAGCACCTTGAGCGAGGGGTTGGCTTTTGCGTTGGTCAGGTCGGATAGGAACGACACCGAGATGCCAGCCTTGTCGGCCAGTTCGCTCTTGGTCATGCCCTGCTCATCGAGCGTGCGCAGCACGTTGGTGAAGAATATCTGGTTGTACATGATGCGATGTGCTGTCCTTTGCGCGAATTTCGTCCCAGCGAAATATGGAACATCGGCCGGCGGTGACCGCTAGCGCCTGATACCGCGCCGCACTTGCTGGCCTTCCTGTTCGCAGCTTGCCTTGCCCTGGGCGTATTCGATCCGCGCTGCTGCGCCGTGCGCAGGCGTCTGCGCGAAGGCATCGGCGTCGTGCCTGACGAGTGACTGCCCCGACTGCTGGAAAACCGATTGCCGGTCCGCATGGACGATGACGCCAAGATGAGACTTGGCCTTGTCCGCTGGCTGCGCGGCGTCGAGGCGGTAGATGCCCGGCTTGAGCTGCCCTGCCTTGTCCACCTTGTTGGTCACCCATTTGCCGTCGCTCTCGCTTTGCAGCAGACGCTGGCCGTTCATCACCAAGACCCTCTGGCTCATCTATATCTCCCGGCATGGCGCGTCGTCGCGGTCACTGTCGTTTCCGATCACTATAGTCTTTTGTCGCAGGAATTCTGCCGCCGATTGCGCCGGCAACCATCTGCATCAAGTGCAGCATCTCGGCGCGGACTGCAGCAAGTTCCGTCTGGCTGGCTGCGTCCTTTGCCGCCTGGGGGGCATTTGCGGCATGGGTGCGGTCAAGCTCGGTGCGTAGTTCGTCGGCGCGCCGCTGGATCTCCACCGCGCGCGCTGACTGGGTGCGTACTTCTGCCTGCGCCGCGCTCAAGTCTGACGACATCCTGGACATCGACTCCAGGTGGGCGTGGGCCTCGGCCTCCAGTTCGGCGATGCGCTGCCGGCAAGCTGCTCGTTCATTGTTGGCATGTTCCAGTTCAGCCGCCTGTGCCTCGAAGGCTACAACCATTTCGCGGTTCAGTTGTTCGGTCTCGGCGCGCTCGGCGTCCCACGCCACCTGCATGTTGGCCATGCTCTGGCTGGCATGGTGCTGCGCGGCGCGCCACAGTGCCTCCAGCCACGCACGGTGGATGTCTTGCAAAGCTGGTGGCACATCGACCGGGGCCGGCTTGGGGCCGGCCAGGTGCGCACGGCGCCAGGCCTTCATGACCTGGCTGGCGTCGTTCATGCTGACGCGCGCCGCCTTGCGTACGGCATCAACGGTAGGAAACTGGATACCGCCGCCCTGCTCGAACAGAGCGTCGGCAGCGGACATGATGCGGGTTGGAATATCGGTATCGGTGTTCATGAGGCGCCCTCCCATAGGAAGAATATTATTCTTATTACTGGCGCGGACCTTGCGGCGTATCAAGCAGTAGTAATAGCAATAATAAGAGTAGTAATAGGAATACTATTCTTATTACTATTATTCGTGCCTGGAAGGCACGAGCTTGTAGATTCGACAGGTGGCTGCCCTTCACCCAGATCGGCGCCTGATGAATGACGAGCAGGAACATGGACTGGACCGCATTGGCGGCAAGGTCGGTGAACTGGCAAGCGGAATACCCGTAGCGCCGGCGCCAACGGTGAAAGTGCGCAGCAAAATTAAAATGAGATAAATCGTTTCCTGCATCAGACACCGCGCCAGGCATCGCCATGCAAATCCGACAGCGCCACCTCTGCGATGCGCCCGTCATCGTAGCGCACCCACGCCAGCTTGCGGCTCGACGGGCGGCGCATCAGCAGCTCGCACGATAGCCCTGCATGCGTGAACAGCAGCACGCCCTTGAAGGCCGGCTCCCTTGCTTGCCGCGCCAGCGAGGACGCGTCAGGAACGCTGTCGCTGGCCGCCGGTTCCTGCGCAGCATCGTTCGGCATTTCCAGGACGATCGATTGGGCCAGGAACTCGCGCAGCATGCGCACCGATCCCCGGGTAATTTCCTGCTGGTCGTCGTCTAACCAAGCCGTCACCACGTCGGGCCGGTCCCTGTAAGCCTGCACCAGTTCATTCACCAGCGAGACGTCGCGCACGCGCGCCGAACTGAATGCCCGCGCCACTGGCTCCGGCAGGTCGAGCAGCATGGCATGCTGGGTAACGTAGGCAGGCGACTTGCTGATGCGCTGCGCGATCTCTTTGCGGCGCAGCCCGCGCGCCAGTTCGCGCCCGATGTAGTCGGCAATCTCGCGCGCCGTCAGGTCGTTGCGCTGGAGGTTTTCGATGACCTGGTCGGTCTCGTTGTAGTCGTTGTCGATGAAGGCGGGAATGGTGAGCAGGCCGGCCAGGCGCGAGGCACGGAAACGGCGGGCGCCGTGGTTGACGATGTAACGCCCAGGCATGCCCGGATGCTCGCGCACCGAAATCGGCGTCTTGACGCCGCGCAGCCGGACCGACTTCGCCAGTTCACCCAGGCTGGCGGCGGAAAAGCCCGGGCTGTCCGCCGCGCGCGGCTGGTGCGGATCTTCATCGACGAGATCGAGCGGCAACTGGAGCGGTGCGCCCTGCGTCGCCGGCTTTAACATGGATGTGCCATCGTGCTGCCCTCCGACATTGCTCAATTCCACCATGCTGACCGGGCCGTCACCACGCGTCTTGAGAAAAATCAAATCCAGTAGCGCGCGTGAATTTAGCGGCTGAAACACCCACGATCACTTCCGCCGACAAGGTCGCTTACCGCATTTGATCCATTCGATATTTCCGTCGCCTTTCGCTTTGCTGCGTCTGAAAGCCCTTGCATACTGGTGTCGTCATTTCGACATACTGATCGCGCTGCAGTTCGGCGCATGACCACTAGGAGGCTATGATGAGCGAACGTATGCTGCATTTCATGGGACCATCGCGCTGGGACGAAGTCGGCGCCATCGTGGGTGACCGAGTCGCGCTGCTGGAGCTGCGCGCAGCCGTCGATACGGCGCTGAGAACCGGCGCGGGCGGCACGTACAGTTTCCAGTCGGACGGCGAACCCTATGCACTGGTGGTGGCTCTCGAGCAGGACATGCACCCGGTGCACACGGCATACGCGGCCGAGAAGCCGAGAGGCCGCTCCCTGCGCGAGACGGTCCCGATGCGCACCGTCACCAACTTCAACGACGGCTATCGCAAGGCGCTGGAATTTCGCGATCATCTTTTCCGGGGCGATGTCATCGTTCCGGCGCTGTCGGTGGAGGTCATGAGCGGCAACGCGCAATCGTCACACGGTGCCTGACCATGGAAGCCCAGGACACCTTCAACGCCCTGGGTGCGGCCACCCTGCTCCATGCGGACGTGGAGACGGTGCTGGCACTCGCCCGCAAGGGCGAGCTGCCGGGCACGAAGATCGGCAAGTCCTGGGTTTTCCTGCGTACCGACATCCTCGATTTTCTGCGCGAGCGCGTCAGGCACGACACCGCGCAGCGTCTGCAATCACAACGCGCAGCATCCCCGGCGCCTGCCGCCCTGCTGGTGCCACGGCCTGCGTCGCGCAAGCGGCGAGAACTTCCTGTGCTGCCATTGCTGCCGGAGCCGCCCACCCTTTCCGCGCGCGCCGGCACCAAATAATCCTCTACCAGAGATGGCTGGCCAGATCGCTGCCGCGCAGGCTCGCATAGCGCTTGAGCTGGCGCAGGTCGCGGTGACCGGTGATGCGCGCAATGAGCACGTCGGTCAGCCTGGTTTTTTCGTAAAGCCGGCACGTCGCCTCGTGGCGCAGGTCATGGAAGTGCAGCGTTGGCGCGCCGGCCGCCTCGAACACCAGTGCAAACACGCGTGACAAGTCGCGCGTGACCACATCGAGCTCCTTCTCCGCGCGCGCCCCGCTCCAGTAGGGAAACAGCCGTCCGCTGCGCTCCCTGATGGCAGCGCGGTCATTCGTCATGTGATCTGCCAGCGCCATGATGGCCGTGGAGGATAGCGGCACCTGGCGCCGGTCGCCGTTCTTGCTGCGGTCGAGGTAGATGGTGCGCTGCTCGAGGTTGAACTGCGTCAGGTCCAGCGTGTAACACTCGCGCATGCGCATGGCCGTCTCCAGCGCCAGGATGAAAAATGTCAGCTCCACCGGCCGGTCGGCCAGCACCTCGCGTATGCGCACTTCCTCCTCGATACCGAGGCGCCGGTCGCGCTCCTCCGCGAACTTGGGGCCTTTGCCATGCCGGGACAGGAACGCCACATCGTCCGGTGTGTAAGTGGAGAAACCGCGCTTGAGCAGTCTTAAAGGATTCTGCGCCATGATGTCCGGATGCCTGCGGGTCATCCAGTCGAAGCAGCGGGCCAGCGCGCCCTGGCGGTGGCGGATCGTCGAAGGCGACAGGTTGGCTTCGCGCTTCATGCTGCGGATCCAGCCTTCCGCCCAGTTGTAGTTCAGGCAGTTGGTGGCCAGCTTGGCCAGTTGCGGCTGGATGGTGTCGAGCAGCTTGATCTCGGACAGCGCCAGCGCATTGTGGCGCTGATACTCGACGATGCAGCGCGTGACCGTCCAGGTCTCCGGCTTCGCCACCGGATCTTCAAGCAGCGTGGCCGGCACAATGCCCTGCCCCAGAAGCACCTCCAGTTGCGAGGCGTAGGAAGCCGCCTGCGCCCTGTCATCGAAGGTTGCCCAGAAAGGCCTGGGCAACAGGCGATGGCGGATGCATATCTGAAACGCGCCGGAGGGGAGTTTTTTGATCGAGGCCATACGCCGATGATAGCGATGGACGGCGAGACGGCCTACGGCAAACAGGCCGTCTGGCGCGAGGTTAACCACACTTTTTGCGTGGTTAACAGCCATGTTGAGCTTGCTCAGAAAACGCTAAGTACTTGATTTGATGGAGGCGAGGATCGGAGTCGAACCGACCTAGACGGCTTTGCAGGCCGCTGCATAACCGCTTTGCTACCTCGCCCGAGGAAGACTTGATACGAGAACACAGCCGGTTATATGCTGTGCTCCGAATTCTGGAGCGGGAGAAGAGTCTCGAACTCTCGACCTCAACCTTGGCAAGGTTGCGCTCTACCAACTGAGCTACTCCCGCATAGGAGGTGAAACAACTGCACCAATCAGTTTCCGAGGAAACTGGAGCGGGAGAAGAGTCTCGAACTCTCGACCTCAACCTTGGCAAGGTTGCGCTCTACCAACTGAGCTACTCCCGCATTTGGAGTCCAACATTTTAACAGCTCGCTATCGTTATTGCCAGTACTGCTTGCAATAAGCTGATTGCGATCAGCACCAGTTTTGCAACTGGAGCGGGAGAAGAGTCTCGAACTCTCGACCTCAACCTTGGCAAGGTTGCGCTCTACCAACTGAGCTACTCCCGCACTGCTGTCATCAACATGTCATCAACAACAGGCCAACATTATAGAGGATCTGGACGCTCTGTCAATAACAAAATTTCGATGCATCGAAAACAGAAAAAACGGTTTATCCCGTTTCGCCGGTCGGCACCCGCATTACAGGTGGCCGCCCTTTTCCTTGATCATGGGCCAGGCCAGGCGCATGTAGTAGAACATCGACCACACGGTCAGCACGGCGGCCAGCTCGAGGAAGCGCGCGCCCCAGAACTGGGTGTCGATCGCGCCCAGCAGTACGTCGTGGTACAGCAGCAGCGGGATCGCTGCCATCTGGGCGGTGGTCTTGATCTTGCCGATCGAGCTGACGGCAACCGATTTCGAGGCGCCGATCTGCGCCATCCATTCGCGCAGCGCCGAGATGGCGATCTCGCGGCCGATGATGACGAAGGCGATGACGGCGTTGGCGCGGTCGAGCTGCACCAGCACGATCAGGGCGCCGGCCACCATCAGCTTGTCGGCCACGGGGTCGAGAAAGGCGCCGAAGGCCGAGGTCTGGTTCCAGCGCCGCGCCAGGAAGCCGTCGAACCAGTCGGTGACGGCGGCGATGATGAACACCAGGGTCGCCGCCAGATTCTGCTCGGCCACCGGCAGCACCGACGTCGGCAGGTAGTACACGCCGACTACCAGCGGAATGAGCGCCACGCGCAACCAGGTCAACAGAATCGGAATATTAAATGGCATAGCGAAGGCGCATAAACTTGGTAGAAAGGTAAAGCCATGAGAGTTTTGGTAACGCGCCGCTAGTCTACCTTGCCACCACGTATTAAACCAGCACGTTACGCGCCCTGTCGGCGTGAGCTGCTGCGATCACGCCAACGCTGCACCGCTCAGTGCAGCTGCTTGTAGATTTCCTCGGCCAACGCATTCGAGATGCCCTCGACCTGCTTGAGGTCTTCCACGCTCGCATTGACCACGCCGCGCAGCCCGCCGAAGCGTGCCAGCAAGCGCTGGCGGCGCTTGGCGCCGATGCCTTCGATTTCCTCGAGGCGCGATGTCTGCCGGGCCTTGGCGCGCTTGGCGCGCATGCCGGTGATGGCGAAGCGGTGCGCCTCGTCGCGGATTTGCGCGACCAGCATCAGCGCTGCCGATTCCTTGCCCAGCTCTTGGGACGGGCGGCCATCGACGAACATCAGCGTCTCCAGTCCGACGCGCCGCCCTTCTCCCTTGGCCACGCCGACGATCAGGCTGATGTCCAGGCCCAGTTCCGAAAATACCTGGCGCGCCATCTCGATCTGTCCCTTGCCGCCGTCGATCAGCACCACGTCGGGCATCACGCCGTCGCCGTTGGCCACTTTCTCGTAGCGGCGGAACAGCACTTGCCGCATCGCCGCGTAATCGTCGCCGGGCGTGATGTCGTTGATGTTGTAGCGGCGGTATTCGCCGTTCTGCATCTGGTGATGGTGGAACACCACGCACGACGCCTGCGTCGCTTCGCCCATGGTGTGGCTGATGTCGAAGCACTCCACCCGCAGCGCATCGATATCTTCAGGCTCGAGCGACAGCGCATCCACCAGCGCGCGCGTGCGCGACTGCTGCGAGCCCTGCTCGGACAACAGGCGAGCCAGCGAGATCTGCGCGCCCTTCTGCGCCAGTTCGAGCCACTTGCGGCGCTGGTCCTGCGGCTGGAACAGCAGGTTGATGCGGTGGCCGCACTGCTCCTGCAAGGCCTGGATCAGGGCGGGATGGTCGAACTCGATATTGAGGATCAGCACACCGGGGATGAATTTGTCGGCATAGTGCTGGGCCAGGAACGCAGCCAGCACTTCGACCTCGATCGAGTCCTCGGCGATCGCCTCGGCATCGCTGACGTGGGTGGGGAAATAGGCGCGGTCACCGAGGTGGCGCCCGCCGCGCACCATGGCCAGGTTGACGCAGGCGCGCCCGCCCTGAACCAGCACCGCGATGATGTCGACATCGGCGTCGCCCACCGTCTCCATGCTCTGCTGGTGCAGCACGCGCGAGAGCGACTGGATCTGGTTGCGCACGGCAGCGGCCTGCTCGAACTTCAGATCCGATGCGTACGCATGCATCTTCGCTTCGAGGTCGGCCAGCACTTCGCTCTGGCGCCCGCGCAGGAAGCGCGCCGCGTTGTCGACATCGCGCTGGTAATCCTCCTTGCCGATCAGGTCCACGCACGGACCGCTGCAGCGGCCGATCTGGTTGAGGAGGCATGGGCGCGTGCGGTTGGCGTAGACGCTGTCTTCGCAGGTGCGGATCTGGAACACCTTCTGCAGGATCTGCATCGATTCCTTGACCGCCCACGAACTGGGAAACGGACCGAAATACTGGTTCTTCTTGTCCACCGCACCGCGGTAATACACCATGCGCGGCGCCTCGCCGCCGGTGATTTTCAGGTACGGGTACGACTTATCGTCGCGGAACAGGATGTTGAAGCGCGGGCTCAGCGCCTTGATCAGGTTGTTCTCGAGGATCAGTGCCTCGGCCTCGCTGTGCGTGACCGTGGTTTCCAGCCGGGCGATGCGCTCGACCATCATGGCGATGCGCGGACTGGCCAGGTTTTTCTGGAAGTAGCTCGAGACGCGCTTTTTCAGGTCGCGCGCCTTCCCCACGTAGAGGACCTTGTCCTCGGCGTCGAAATAGCGGTACACGCCCGGCAGGTTGGGCAGCTTGGCCACGGTGGCCAGCACTTGCTCGCGGGGGTCGGCAGTAACGATGGGGGCTTGCTCGGTCAATTCTCACCTACCAATAACATGTAGTTTCAGGCCGCCTGTTCGACGATCACGAAGGCCACGGCGTATTCCGCCTCGTCGCTCACCGTCACTTGCGCGGTCAGCCCGCGCTGGTCCATGAACTCCTTGAGCACGCCGCTGCACACGATCACCGGCTTGCCGCTGGGCGCGTTGAGCATCTGCGCGGCGGGCCAGGTCATCGGCATGCGGATGCCGAGGCCGATGGCCTTGGCAAATGCCTCCTTGGCGGCAAACCGGGTGGCGACGAAACGGATGCCGCGCACCGGGCTTTTGGCCTTGCGCGCCAGGTACTTGTCCATCTCCTGCGGCCCCAGGATCTTTTGTGCGAAGCGGTCGCCGTGGCGCGCCAGCGCCGCTTCGATGCGCGGGATCTTGCAGATGTCGGTGCCGATCCCGTATATCTTCGCCATCGTCATCGGCGCCCCAGCCGGGTGGAGACCATGATCGCCTTCATCTCGCGCACGGCGTTTTCCCAGCCCACGAACACGGCATGGGCGACGATGGCGTGGCCGATGTTCAGTTCCGCGATGTCGGGAATGGCGGCGATGGCCTGCACATTGGTGTAGTGCAGGCCGTGACCGGCGTTGACCTTCAGTCCTTTCGACGCGCCGTACAGCACGCCGCGCTGCAAGCGCTCCAGTTCGGCCACCTGCTGCGCACCGTCGGTATCGGCGTAGCGGCCCGTGTGCAGCTCGATCACCGGGGCGCCGGCAGCGACCGTGGCGTCGATCTGCTGCGCTTCGGCGTCGATGAACAGGCTCACGCGGATGCCTTCGGCCTGCAACTGCTTCACTGCCGCCTGTACCGCGTTGAAATTGCCGGCCACATCGAGCCCGCCTTCGGTGGTGACTTCGGTGCGCTTTTCCGGCACCAGGCATACATCGGCCGGGCGGATCTTGCAGGCGAAGTCGATCATCTCCTGGGTCACGGCCGCTTCCAGGTTCATGCGCGTGAGCAGTTGCGGCGCCAGCGCAATGACATCGGCGTCCTTGATGTGGCGGCGGTCTTCGCGCAGGTGCAGCGTGATGCAGTCGGCGCCCGCCTGTTCGGCCAGCAGCGCGGCGCGGAGCGGGTCCGGATACGGCGTGCCGCGCGCGTTGCGCAGCGTGGCCACGTGGTCGATATTGACGCCGAGGTCGATGATGGGGCCGGAAGGGTGCAGGAAGCTCATTCGTTCTATACCGTTTATAGAGTAATCATTATCAGCGTAGAAACCTTGAAGAAGCGTCGCGGATCGCGCAGTAGCTTATTCAAGATTTCCTCACAATTGTGACAGATCGACCAATATCTGCCGGGTATTCAATGGCGCGCCGTTCAGGTGGTGCGCCACCAGGAAGCGCATCAGCTGCTTGCTCTGTGCCTGCGTGGCGGCGTCCTGGTAATCCTCGCGCTCCATGTCGAGCAGCGTCTTGCCGGCCACGCGCGGCCACGGGTCGGCAGCGCGCTCGGGGCGCGGCCCGCGCTCCGGGTCCACCACGTAGGTCACGTCGGCCAGCACCGCAGCACGCGTGCTGGTGCAGCGCCCGAGGTCGGCCGCCACCCCTGTCTCCTTAAGTAAGGCCCGTTCGAATTTTCGCAAGACGATGGTGGCAGGTTCGTTGTGGGCCAGCTGGTTCAGGGTGGACACATAATGGTCGAACAGGGCCGGATGGGCGTCGTCGCGGGCCAGCAGTTTCACTAACAGTTCGTTCAGGTAGAAGCCGCACAGCAGCGCGGTTTTTTCGAGCGGCAGCATGCCGCCCACCCACTCGGCGTCGGTCAGCGTGCGCAGCTCGGACTTGCCCACCCAGCTCGACGACAGCGGCTGAAACGTCTGCAGCACGCCGCGCAGCTGCGAGTAGGGCCGCTTGGCGCCCTTGGCGATCAGTGCCACGCGGCCGTAGTCGCGCGTAAACAGATCGATGATCAGGCTGGTTTCCTTGTACGGATAGCTGTGCAGCACGAAGGCCGGCTGGCCGGCGACCTTGGTGCCGACGGTGCGCTCGCGCGCTGGCGCGCGGGGGCGCTTGGGCGGCGCTGCTGCAGTCGCGGCGGCTGCAGCAGCTGCTGCTGCTGCTGGAGCGACAGGTATCGCAACGGTTTCGACGCCGGCAACCATCGGAGCAGCCGGAGAAATGACAGCCGCAGCGCCGGTAGCGGCAGCAGCATCAACATTCGAGTCCGCCTGCCCGGCCGGGGCATGCAGCGCCCCGCCCTGCGCGTCAGGCGCGGCCTGCTGCGGTGACGCTGACGCGCTGCCGGGCGCGGCGTCGGGCGTGGCGGAAGACATGGACTTATTCGTAGCCGTAGGCCCGCAGACCTGCTTCGTTGTCGGCCCAGCCCGATTTGACCTTGACCCAGATTTCCAGGTACACGGGGCCGCCGAACAGCTTTTCCATGTCCAGGCGCGCCTGGGTCGAGACTTCCTTGAGTCGCGCACCCTTGTTACCGATGATCATGGACTTGTGGGTGTCGCGCTCGACCAGGATGGCGGCAAACACGCGGCGCAGGTCGCCCTCCTGCTCGAACTGCTCGATCATGACGGTGCTGGTGTACGGCAGTTCGTCGCCGACGAAGCGGAACAGCTTTTCGCGCACGATTTCGGACGCCAGGAATTTCTCGCTGCGGTCGGTGATGTCGTCGGGTCCGAAGATCGGGGCGTTCTCGGGCAGGAAGCGCTTGATCTCGTTTTGCAGTCCGTCGAGCTGGAAGCGCAGCTTGGCCGACACCGGCACGATGGCGGCAAAGTCGAACTTGGCGGCCACCTGCTGCGCGAACGGCAGCAGCACGGCCTTGTCCTTGGTGCGGTCCGACTTGTTAATCACCAGCAGCACCGGCACTTCCTTGGGCAGCAGGTCGAGCACCTGCTGGTCGGCCGGGCCGAAGGTGGCGGCCTCGATCACGTACAGAATCAGGTCCGACGAAATCAGCGTATTGGTGACGGTCTTGTTGAGCGTCTTGTTGAGCGCATTCGCATGACGGGTCTGAAAACCCGGGGTATCGACGTAGATGAACTGGGCATCGTCATAGGTCATGATGCCGGTGATGCGGTGGCGCGTGGTTTGCGCCTTGCGCGACGTGATGCTGACCTTGGCGCCGATCAGGGTATTCATCAGCGTCGATTTTCCCACGTTGGGGCGGCCGACGATGGCGATGTAACCACAACGGAAGTTGGGAGAGGTCGTTTCGGTAGTCATGATCGTTTCTTTTAAAGCGTTACTTGTTGGCTGCCTTGGGCGCAGGCGCAGGCGTGGCTTGCCCGGCGTCGAGGTCGTCGTCGGTCTGCACGGTGGCAATGCCGGCCAGCTTGAGCTGGGCGGCGCGCGGTTTGGGCTTGCGCGCGGCTGCCGGGGTTTTCAGCAGCGCCTGCTGCGCAGCGTCGAGCGCCAGCTTGGCGGCCGCCTGCTCGCCGGCGCGGCGGCTGCCGCCGCGACCGAACAGCTTGATGCCCAGTTTCGGTATCTGGCACTCGATCTCGAATTCCTGGCTGTGGGCGGCGCCGTGGGTGGCCACCACATTGTACAGCGGCAGCGAAATCTTCCGGCTTTGCAGGAATTCCTGCAGCAGCGTCTTGGCGTCCTTGCCCAGGGTTTGCGGATCGACCGTGTCGAGGATCGGAATGTAGAACGCGCGGATCGCCTGCGCGGCCGGCTCGAAACCGCCGTCGAGGAAGATCGCGCCGAGGATCGCTTCGAGCGTGTCGGCCAGGATCGACGGCCGGCGGAAGCCGCCCGATTTCAGTTCGCCCTCGCCCAGGCGCAGGAACTGCGAGAGTTCGAGCTTCTGGGCGATTTCGAACAGCGACTGCTGCTTGACCAGGTTGGCGCGCAGGCGCGACAGGTCACCCTCGTCGATGGTCGTGTAACGCTCGTACAGGATGTTGGCGACCACGCAGTTGAGCACGGAGTCGCCGAGGAATTCGAGGCGTTCGTTATGCAAGCTGCTATGGCTACGGTGGGTCAAGGCCTGCTGCAGCAGGCCGGCATCCTGGAACGTGTAGCCTAAACGGGTTTGCAATAACTGAAGATTCATTGGCGGGTTTTCTGGTATCGGGTGTTGGTGTCGATGGTTTAACGGGGCGAGTTGCCGGCGCCGGTGCTGCCTTGGTATTCCAGCAGCAGGCTGGCCGGTCCGACCAGCGGGATTTTCTTTTCGTAGGCAAAGCTCACGTCCACGCCGTCGCCGTCGCCGGCGCGCTCGATGGTGAGATCGCTGCCGGAAATGGCGGTAATGTAGGCCACCGTGGCGTTGGCGTCGAACGCCTTGCGGATCTCGGCCGGCGAATTGCCACCGGCGGCCTTGGCCGTCACGATGGCATTCCTGACCGCCCGGTATTCCGTATAGGTTGGCAAGATCTTGAGGGCCAGCACGGCCATGAGGCCCAGCACCGCGAGGACCAGGATCACTCCCGTCAGGGAAACGCCGTTTTGCCGATGTGGTCGCATTTCAGCTCTCCCGGTATGGCCCGCGGGCCGGTGTGGTTACTTGATGCTGCCGATACGCTTCAGGTTGCTCAGGTTCATCCAGACAAAGAAGGCCTTGCCGACGATATTCTTGTCCGGAACGAAACCCCAGTAGCGGCTGTCGGTACTGTTGTCGCGATTGTCGCCCATCATGAAGTAATGGCCGGCCGGCACCACGCAGGTAAAACTGTCGTAGGTGTAGTTGCACGCCTGCTCCTTCATCGGGAACTGCATCACCTGGGCCGGATCGAAGTTGGCCCGGTTTTCGAAGTTCAGGATGCGGTGCGTGACACCGGTCAGCGCTTCCTGGTATTGCTTGTTATAGCGCAGCAGCTCCTGCTCGTCGCCACCGAGGTAGTCAGGCAACGGCGTGTACTGCACGGCAACACCGTTTACGGTCAGGCGCTTGTCCTTGTACGTGATCTTATCACCAGGCACGCCGATCACGCGCTTGATGTAATCCTGGGTCATGTCCACCGGATACTTGAAGACCATTACGTCGCCGCGCTGCGGATCGTTGATCTGGATGATTTTCTTGTTCAGCACCGGCAGGCGGATGCCATAGGTGAATTTGTTCACCAGGATCAGGTCGCCCACTTCCAGCGTCGGCACCATCGACGACGACGGAATCTTGAATGGCTCGTACAGGAACGAGCGCAGCACGAACACCAGTGCGATCACCGGGAAGAAGCTGCCCGAGTATTCGACCCAGGTCGGCTGGCGCAGGATGCTCGCCTCGAGCGCGGCGCGGCTGGCCTGGTTGTCGGGCTGGTAGCCGTCGGCCGTCAGCTTGGCGGCGCGGGCGTCGAACTCGGCCAGTGCACGGTCGGCGGCAGCGCGGCGCTGCTTGGCCAGCACGAACACGTCCAGGCACCAGATCACGCCCGTGATCACCATCAGCACGAACAGGATCAGTGCAAAATTACCCAAAATCACTTGCATGGTCATTTTTCATCCACTTGTAAGATTGCCAGGAATGCTTCTTGTGGAATCTCGACCGAGCCCACTTGCTTCATGCGTTTCTTGCCGGCCTTTTGCTTTTCCAGCAGTTTCTTTTTACGGCTGATATCGCCGCCGTAGCACTTGGCCAGCACGTTCTTGCGCAGGGCCTTGACGTTTTCGCGCGAGATCACGTTGACGCCGATGGCGGCCTGGATTGCCACGTCGAACATCTGGCGCGGAATCAGTTCGCGCATCTTGGCGGCCACCTGGCGGCCGCGGTAGGCGCTGTTCGAGCGGTGCACGATGATGGCCAGCGCATCGACCTTCTCGCCGTTGATCAGCATGTCCACCTTGACCACGTCGGACGCGCGGTATTCCTTGAACTCGTAGTCCATCGAGGCGTAGCCGCGCGAGGTCGATTTCAGCTTGTCGAAGAAGTCGAGCACGATCTCGCCCATCGGAATTTCATACACGAGCTTGACCTGGCGGCCGTGGTAGCTCATGTCCATCTGCACGCCGCGCTTGCCGATGCACAGCGTGATCACCGACCCCACGTACTCCTGCGGCATGTACAGGTTGACGGTGACGATCGGCTCGCGGATCTCGTTGATCTTGGTCGGCTCGGGCATGCGCGACGGGTTGTCCACCTTGACCACGCTGTTATCGCGCATTACCACTTCATACACCACGGTCGGCGCCGTGGTGATCAGGTCCATGTCGAATTCGCGCTCGAGGCGTTCCTGCACGATTTCCATGTGCAGCAGGCCGAGGAAGCCGCAGCGGAAGCCGAAGCCCAGCGCCTGCGACACTTCGGGCTCGTACATCAGCGCGGCGTCATTGAGCTTGAGCTTTTCCAGCGAGTCGCGCAGCGCGTCGTACTGGTTCGCTTCCACCGGGAACAGGCCGGCAAACACCTGCGGCTGCACTTCCTTGAAGCCGGGCAGCGGCGCCGGCGCCGGGCTGCTGGCCAGGGTGACGGTGTCGCCCACTTTGGCAGCCTTCAGCTCCTTGATGCCGGCGATGATGAAACCCACCTGGCCGGCCGACAGCTGCGGCAGCGACAGCGAGCGCGGCGCAAAGATGCCGACATCTTCCACCAGCTGCACCGAGTCGGTGGCCATCAGCTTGATCTTGTCTTTCGGTTTCAGGGTGCCGTTCATCACGCGCACCAGCATCACCACGCCCACGTAGGCGTCGTACCACGAGTCGACGATCAGCGCCTGCAACGGCGCGTCCGGATCGCCCTTCGGTGGCGGCACCTTGGCGATGATCGATTCGATCACGTCTTCCACGCCGAGGCCGGTCTTGGCCGAGCAATGGACGGCGTCGCCGGCTTCGATGCCGATCACGTCCTCGATTTCAGCGATCGCGGTCGGCGGATCGGCATTGGGCAAGTCGATCTTGTTGAGCACCGGCACCACTTCCACGCCGAGGTCGAGCGCGGTGTAGCAGTTGGCCACGGTTTGCGCTTCCACGCCCTGCGAGGCATCGACCACCAGCAGCGCGCCCTCGCACGCCGACAGCGAACGCGACACTTCGTACGAGAAGTCGACGTGGCCCGGCGTATCGATCAGATTCAGGTTATAGACGACGCCATCGCGCGCCTTGTATTTCAGGGCCGCAGTCTGGGCCTTGATGGTGATGCCGCGCTCGCGTTCCAGGTCCATCGAATCGAGCACCTGCGCCTCCATCTCGCGGTCGGACAGGCCGCCGCACAACTGGATAATGCGGTCGGCCAGGGTCGATTTGCCGTGGTCGATGTGGGCGATGATGGAGAAATTGCGTATGTTGTTCATTAACAAATAATCAAGGACAAGTCGAAACGACGGGTGCGCGCCGTGTCGTAACGTGGCGCGCAATACAAAAAGCGCTCAAGCCGGGCATGATGGCCCTGGCGAGCGCCTTGGACTACCACAGAACGGAACACCCGGCATTTTACCGGATTTCAGAGTGGAAAGGCCGACTTCTGCGAAAACTGGTCTTTTCGATCATGTTTGCGAAGCATCGGCCAGCAAGGCGCGGATCCTCGCTTCGTCGAGGTGGTAATGACACAGTTCCGGGCCGCCCGCGCCGGCACACAGCACCGGCACCAGTTCGTCGTAGCGGGCCAGCAGTGCAGGATCGGTAACACCGGCCTGGTCGATGTCGATCACGTCGATGGTAAACAGAATGCCAGGCGGCTGCAGGCGCAGCAGCGCGTCATGCATGTCCTGGCACAGGTGGCAGTAACTGCGCGCATACAGGGTGAAATGCATGATTGGGGCCGGGCCCGCACCGCCAGGCGGCGGTGCGGGTGCGCGCAGCTTACTTGGCCGGCGCGCTCGGACGCAGCGAGATGAACTGCGTCTGGTCGCCGCGGCGCACCAGCAGCACCGAGCGTTTCTTCGGATCGAGCTTGGCCACCATGGCGTTGAACTGCTTGACGTCCTTGATGGCCGTATTGTTCAACTGCAGCAGGATGTCGCCTTCATCGAGGCCGGCCGCCTCGGCCACCCCATCGACATCGTCGACCATCACGCCGCCATCGACGCCGAGCTCTTTCCTCTTGTCGGCCGACAGGTCGGTGACGATCAGGCCCAGCGCATTCGACTTCGGCTGCTCGGGTTCGGCCTTGCCGCCCTTGCCATCCTTGCCTTTGCCGGCGCCCTTGCCTGCCTTGTCGGCATCCATTTCGACCACGTTGACCGGCAGGTCCAGCTGCTGGCCCTTGCGCCAGACGGTGATGGTGGCCTTGCTGCCGATGGCCGTACCGCCGACGATGCGCGGCAGGTCCGACGAACGGGTGATCGTGGTGCCATTGAACTTGAGGATGATGTCGCCCGGCTTGACGCCGGCCTTGTCGGCAGGACCGCCCGGCTCGACCATGGCCACACCGGCGCCTTCGGCGTTTTTCAGGCCCAGCGATTCGGCCACTTCCTTGTTCACTTCGCTGATCTGGACGCCGATGCGTCCGCGCGTGACCTTGCCGTTTTTCTTGAGCTGCTCGGAAACGCGGATCGCCTCGTCGATCGGCACCGCGAACGAAATGCCGTTATACGCGCCGGACAGGGTGGCGATCTGCGAATTGATGCCGATGACTTCGCCGCGCATATTGATCAGCGGACCGCCCGAGTTGCCGGGATTGACGGCCACGTCGCTCTGGATCAGCGCCAGGTAGTCGCCGGTATCGCGCTGCTTGGCCGAGATGATGCCGGCCGTGACGGTGTTCTCGAGGTTGAACGGCGAGCCGATGGCGATCACCCACTGGCCGACGCGGATCTTGTCGGAGTCGCCCATTTGCAGGAACGGCAGATTGGCGCCGTCGATTTTCAGCACGGCGACGTCGGTGCGGGCATCGGCGCCGAGCACCTTGGCCTTGAATTCGCGCTTGTCGGTCAGCGTGACGAACACTTCGTCCGCCCCATCGACCACGTGGGCGTTGGTCATCACGTAACCGTCGGCCGACAGGATGAACCCGGAACCGACGCCGCGCGGCACCGGCTCTTCCGGCACCGGGTTGCGGCGCGGGGCATTCTTGCGGCCCTGCCCCTGCGGCGGCACCGGCATGGCGCCGCCGAAGAAGCGGCGCATGAATTCGGCCATCTCATCTTCGCCGATATCGCCGCGGCCGCCCTGCTTGACCAGCTCGGTGGTGCGGATATTGACCACGGCCGGACCGACCCGGTCGACCAGATCGGCAAAGTCGGGCAAGCCCGTGACGGCGCCGGTGACCGGCGCGGCCGCGATGGCCGGCTGCAGACCCAGCACGGCAGGCGCCATCAGGATGCCTGCGCTGACCAGCAATGCGGAAAGAGTTTTACTACCGGCAGATAAACTGTACTCGAAATTATTTTTCAAATTATTTTTCATGGACGATATCGTTCTCTAAAAGATCTGGATTGCGGGTAGCACGCGCCGCGGCGCGAGGCGTGCGACACGAGGCTAGCACATGGCGGCACAAAAGTCCCGCACACGGGACACCAGGCAATTATACGAGGGGGAAACCGGGAGACGGCTTAAGGGAAGATTACGTCGGCGCCGGAGCGGGCCTGGCCCTTGCCCACAGACGGCGCTTCGGTGGCACTGCCGGCACCGGGCACGCCAGCACCGGCGGCGTCACCGGTGGCGGGCGTACCGGCGGCTCCGTTGCCGGCGTCAGCCGGGCGCGCAGGTGGCGACGCCGGTGCGGCTGCGGCACTGGCACCGGTGGTCAGGGCACGATGGTGGTGCGGCGCCGGGTCCGCCCCGGCAGCGGGCGCGTCGCCAGTGGACTGGGAGGCCGTGCGAGCGGAGGAATAAGCGGACTGACTGACCGGCTCAGAGGCGCAAGACGTCGCCGAAAGATCAGCAGGCCGCGCATCGGACCGGTAAGCGGGCTCCTGCGCCAGGCGCGCCGCCAGCGCGGCATCGAAGCCGCTGCTCAGGGCACCGCAGGCGCTGTCGCGCAGCACGTCGCCCGTCAGGTGATAGACCTGCCAGGCTGCCCTGCCCTCCTCGGTTTGCAAGGTCGCGAAGGCAAGCTCCTGCTCGCTCTGCGCGAGCTCGCCATCGGCCAGCGCGGAGATGTTTTCGTGCAGTCTTTTATGGGTGTCCATCGCATGCTCCGCCTGTCAATACATTGCCACCGTAACCGACAGATTGCCGGGCGTCAATGCCATCATTCCTGCCTTACCAGCGCTTGTCAACTGGCGTGTCGAGCAGAGGCTTTAACTTTTCAGCGATGACTTCGCGGGCGCGGAAGATACGGCTGCGCACGGTACCGATGGGACACAGCATGATATCGGAAATCTCTTCGTAGCTGAGCCCTTCTATTTCGCGCAAGGCGATCGCCGTCCGTAAATCGAGTGGCAAGGCGTCCATGGCCGCGTTGACGGTCTGGGCAATCTGCTTGCTTGCCAGCATGGATTCAGGCGTATTGATGTCGCGCAAATTATCGCCATCGTAAAAACCCTCGGCATGTTCGGCATCGGTTTCCGTCGACGTGGGCGTGCGCCGCCCCTGCGTCGTCAGGAAATTCTTGGCCGTGTTAATTCCGATGCGGTACAACCACGTATAAAAAGCGGAGTCGCCGCGAAAATGCCGCAGCGCCCGGTAAGCCTTGATAAACGTTTCTTGTACCACGTCTTCGGCTTCCACGGGGTCGTGCACGATACGCGACAGCAGGCGCATGAGGCGGCGCTGGTACTTGGCCACCAACATGTCGAAAGCCTGCTTGTCGCCGGCCCGGACCCGGTCGACCAGCATCTGGTCACACTCACGTTCTGTCGTCACTCCGGCATTCCTCGGTGGCCTGCAACGTCACCGGCACCCTGTATGTTATAGAGTTAGCCCGCTGCAAGAAGTTCACAGTGTTGGCGTATTTATTTCGCTGCGTGCGGCGGCGGCCCGACAGGCCAGCGTCAACGCCCGCAACTCCGCCCCGCTTACGCAATCGGGCAATACCAGCACCGACCGCACGCCGCCGTCCTCATCCCCCAGGCGCAACAGCAGCAAGCCGCGCCACACGGTCGAGCCGTCAAGCAGGCGCAGCGGCGTTCCCGTTTGTTGGTATAGCGCAGTGCGAAACTGCCCGACTGCGGTTATATCAACCGATATTGCATTACTGCATGGTTGCCCGTAGACATAACCACAAACCGCAGCGACCACGCATGCCAGCGGCGCCAGCACGCCGGGACAGGCAGCAGCGGACGCCAGCACGCAGCAGCACAACCCGGCATGCAGCATGCGCAAACCAGGCGAAGGACGAACGACGACGGACACCGCGATCGACATGACTGCAGGACGGGCAGGACCAGCACAAAAAGTTATACGGATGGGGAGCACAACGACTGGATGCGCCGGCACGGAGCCGGGCAATACCGGCGCTGACGAATGCCAGCGCCGAATCCTCGCCCACCATGATTTGACATGGCAGGCGCGGTATTAGTTCAACTGAAAGTTAAACTTTTTTACTGCTCAGATTTTACCGAAGACCAGGCTGCCGTTGGTGCCGCCGAAGCCGAACGAGTTTTTGACTGCATACTCGATCTTCATGTCGCGGGCGACATTGGCGCAGAAGTCCAGGTCGCACGACGGATCCTGGTTGAAGATGTTGATGGTCGGTGGCGACACCTGGTGGTGCACCGCCAATACCGTGAACACCGCTTCCAGACCGCCGGCGCCGCCCAGCAGGTGGCCGGTCATCGACTTGGTCGAGTTGACCACCAGCTTCTTGGCGTGGTCGCCGAAGGTGCGCTTGATGCCCTGCACTTCGGCCACGTCGCCCTGCGGCGTCGAGGTGCCGTGCGCATTGACGTACTGCACCTGGTCAGGGTTGACACCGGCGTTGGCCAGCGCGGCTTGCGCCGACTTGCTGCCGCCGCTGCCATCTTCCAATGGCGAGGTCATGTGGTAGGCGTCGGCGCTCATGCCGAAACCGACCAGCTCGGCGTAAATCTTGGCGCCGCGCGCCTTGGCGTGTTCGTATTCTTCCACCACCATCACCCCGGCGCCTTCGCCGAGCACGAAACCGTCGCGGTCCGTATCCCATGGACGGGAGGCGGTGGCCGGATCGTCGTTACGCGAGGACAGCGCTTTTGCCGAAGCAAAACCGCCGAGGCCGAGCGGCGACACGGTGGATTCGGCGCCACCGGCGATCATCACGTCGGCATCGCCATACTCGATCATGCGAGCGGCGGCGCCTATGCAGTGCAGGCCGGTGGTGCAAGCGGTAACGATCGACAGATTAGGACCGCGCATGCCGTACTTGATCGACAGGTTGCCCGAAATCATATTGATGATCGAGGCCGGCACGAAGAACGGCGAGATACGGCGGGGGCCGCGCTTGTCGTAATCTTCCTTCTGCTCTTCGATCATCGGCAGGCCGCCGATACCGGAACCGATGATGACGCCGATGCGATCGGCGTTGGCGTCGGTAACCTCGATACCGGAGTCCTGCACCGCCTGGATGCCGGCCGCCATGCCGTAATGGATAAAGGTATCCATGTGGCGCGCTTCCTTGGCCGAGATATAGTCCTCGATATTGAAGCCTTTGACTTCACCGGCAAAACGGGTGCTGAAAGCTTGCGCGTCAAACTTGGTGATGGTGGCAATCCCGGACTTGCCCTCGAGCGCCGCTGCCCAGGTGTCGGCAACATTGTTGCCGATCGGGGTAACGGCGCCGAGGCCGGTAATGACAACACGACGGTTTTTAGAACCTCTCAAGCGATTCTCCTAAAGTCGATCGGGCGGCGATTAAGCCTTGACGTGCGCGGTAGCGTAGTCGATGGCTTGACGCACGGTGGTGATCTTTTCTGCCTGTTCGTCAGGGATTTCCATTTCGAACTCGTCTTCCAGGGCCATCACCAGTTCCACGGTATCCAGCGAATCGGCGCCCAGGTCGTCGACGAACGAGGATTCGATCTTGATGTCTGCTTCTGCGACGCCCAGTTGTTCTGCGACGATTTTCTTAACGCGTTGTTCGATATCCGACATGTTATGGCTCCATTTGTTTGTTACGGAAAGCGCGCATTTTATCAGGTTTGCGCACTGAAAAACGAATTTCGGTGTTTGGTCCGAGTTGGCCCATAAGTCCACCGAAATCACTGGTAAAAGATGGGAAAACCCATCAGTTCATGTACATCCCGCCATTCACGTGCAGCGTGGTGCCGGTGATGTAAGCCGCTTGCGGCGACGCCAGGAAGGCAACCGCTGCAGCGATATCTTCAGGTTTGCCCAGGCGTCCGAGCGGGATCTGGGTCAGCAGTGCGGCATGTTGCTCGTCGCCCAGCGACTTGGTCATGTCGGTGTCGATGAAGCCCGGCGCCACGCTGTTGACGGTGATGTTGCGGCTGCCGATTTCGCGCGCCAGCGCGCGGCCCATGCCTTCCACGCCAGCCTTGGCGGCGGCGTAATTCATCTGGCCCGGATTGCCGCTCGACGCCACCACCGACGTGATATTGATGATGCGGCCTGCTTTGGCCTTCATCATGCCGCGCAGCACGGCGCGCGACAGGCGGCCGACCGCGGTCAGGTTGGTGGCGATCACGCTTTCCCACTCTTCGTCCTTCATGCGCATGGCCAGGTTATCCTGGGTAATGCCGGCATTGTTGACAAGGATGGCAACCGCGCCGTAGGTCTTGCCGATCTCGTCGATGACGGCAGCGCAGCGCTCGGCGTCGGTCACGTTCAGGACCATGCCCTTGCCTGCCTCGGCGCCGATTTCGGCCAGGTAGGCGGAAATCGCTTCGGCGCCGGCCTCGGTGGTGGCGGTGCCGATCACGCGCGCACCCTGGCGCGCCAGTTCCTCGGCGATGGCCTTGCCGATGCCGCGCGACGCGCCGGTCACCAGCGCCACTTGATTTGCTAAATTCATGTGTGTCCTTCTTGGTAGTACGGATCGATAGTGATTACTTCAGCGTGGCCAGTACGCGTTCGAGCGAGGCCTGGTCGGTGATCGCGTCGCCGGCCAGGTTCGCATCGATGCGCTTGGTCAGGCCCATCAGCACCTTGCCCGGACCGCATTCGATCACCTGGGTGATGCCCTGGGCTGCCACCTGCTGCATGGTTTCCACCCAGCGCACGGGCGCGGCAGCCTGGCGCACCAGCGCATCCTTGATTGCCGCGACATCGTTGAGTACGGCAACGTCGACGTTGTTGATCAGGGGGATCTGCGGTGCCGAGAAGGTCAGGTCGGCCAGGTAGTCGCGCAGGCGGTCCGACGCCGGCTTCAGCAGCGACGAGTGGAACGGCGCCGACACCGGCAACTTCATGGCGCGCTTGGCGCCCTTGGCCTTGGCGATGTCGCAGGCGCGCTCGACCGCAGCCGTATGACCGGCGATCACCACCTGGGCCGGGGCGTTGAAGTTGACCGCTTCCACCACCGAGTCCGAGACGGCGGCAGCCGCTTCGGCGCAGGCGGCGCGCACGTCGTCGTCGGACAAGCCGAGCACGACAGCCATGGTGCCGAGACCGACCGGCACCGCTTCCTGCATCGCCTGCGCGCGGAAGCGCACCAGCGGCACGGCGTCCTTGAAGGCGATCACGCCCGCTGCCACCAGGGCCGAGTATTCGCCGAGGCTGTGGCCGGCCACGATGGTGGGCGCCGGGCCGCCGGCGGCGATCCAGGCGCGGTACACGGCCACGGCCGCAGTGAGCATCACCGGCTGGGTGTTGGTGGTGAGGTCCAGTTCTTCCTTCGGACCTTCGGCGATCAGCTTGCCCAGGTCGAAGCCGAGCACGGCCGACGCTTCAGCGACGGTCTCGGCCACCACCGGGTTGCCGGCGAAGCCGTCCAGCATGGCGATCGCCTGCGAGCCCTGGCCCGGGAATACAAATGCAAATTTAGTCATACGTCATCCATTCGAAAGGAATCTATTTTTATAGCCGCTAGAACTCTAACTCTAATCCGGCCCAAGCTTGGCGCCGCCTAGAAGGTGTCGGGCAAGCCGCTCATGGTGGCCAGCACGGCGCCCCAGGTGAAGCCGCCACCCACGCCTTCCATCATGACGTTGTGGCCGTTGCGGATGCGGCCGTCGCGCACGGCAGCGTCGAGCGCCAGCGGGATCGAAGCCGCCGAGGTATTGCCGTGCTGATCGACGGTGACCACCATCTTGTCCAGCGGCAGACCCATCTTCCTGGCGGTGCCGTTCATGATGCGGATATTGGCCTGGTGCGGCACCAGCCAGTCGATCTGGTCAGCCGACATGCCGGCCTTGTCCAGCGCTTCGTGGGCGACTTTTTCCAGCACCGAGACGGCCAGCTTGAACACTGCCGGGCCGTCCATGTACAGGTAGGCCTCGCCGGCGGTGGCGCCGCCGAACGACTGCGGCATGCACAGGATGCCCGAGTGGCTGCCGTCCGCATGCAGCGCGGTGGACCGGATGCCCGGCTCGTTCGAGGCAGTCACCACGACGGCGCCGGCGCCGTCGCCGAACAGCACGCAGGTGGTGCGGTCGCTGAAATCGAGGATGCGCGAAAACACTTCGGCGCCGATCACCAGCACGTTCTTGTGCACGCCGGCGCGGATGAAGGCGTCCGCCGTGGACAGCGCATACACGAAGCCGCTGCAGACGGCCTGCACGTCGACGGCCGCGCCGTTGTTGGTGATGCCGAGTTTTTGCTGGACGATGCAGGCAGTGCTGGGGAAGCTGCCGAAGAAGTCGGGGGTGGAACTGGCCACGATGATCAGGTCGATATCGTTGGGCGCCAGGCGCGCCATGGCCAGCGCCTGTCTGGCGGCATGGGCTGCCAGGTCCGACGATTTTTCATCGGCTGCGGCAAAGTGGCGCGCGGCGATGCCGCTGCGGCTGACGATCCATTCGTCGGACGTCTCGACGCCCTTGGCGGCCAGCTGCGCCGCCAGCTCCTGGTTGGTCACGCGCCGGGCCGGCAGGTAGCTGCCGGTACCGATAATTTTGCTATGTTTGCTGTACTGGGTCATGCGATCTACCGTCCACTAAATAGTTGAGCCGGCAACCATGCCGGCGGCGCTGGCAGCCATCGCGGGAGCGCTGGCCGCCTCGGGCGTTTCGGCGTTACGCGGCATCAGCTCGGCGATCAGGGTCGAAATATGCGGCAGCACGTCGTTTTTGGCAGCATCATACGCGCGCTTGATGGCCCACTCGAACGCGTACGCGTCGGCGCCGCCGTGGCTCTTGAACACCAGGCCGCGCAAGCCGAGCAGGCTGGCGCCGTTGTAACGCGACGGCGAGAGGCGGTGCTTGATGGCGGTGAGCGCACCGCGGCCGAGCAGCGCGCTGAGCATGGTCAGCGGCGTGCGCTTGAACTCGGCCTTGACGGTGTCGGCGAAGAAGCGCGCCACCCCTTCCACTGCCTTGAGCGTGACGTTGCCGGTAAAGCCGTCGCACACCACCAGGTCGGTGGTACCTTTGAAGATATCGTTGCCTTCGACGTTGCCGTAGAAGTTGAGCGCACCGCGCTCGTGATCGGTCTGCAGCAGCTTGCTGGTGGCCTTGACCACCTCGTTGCCCTTGATGTCCTCGGTACCGACATTGAGCAGGCCGATGGTCGGGCGTTCGATGTTTTCCATGGCCGAGACCAGCACCGACCCCATGATGGCGAACTGGTGCAGGTGATGCGGTTCGCAATCGACGTTGGCGCCCAGGTCGAGGATGTAGGTCGGGCCGTTTTTCTGGTTCGGCATGATCGAGCAGATGGCCGGACGATCGACGCCGCTCATGGTCTTGAGCACGTAACGGGCGACCGCCATCAGCGCCCCCGTGTTGCCTGCCGAGACAGCGGCCTGGGCATTGCCGGATTTGACCTGTTCGATCGCCACGCGCATCGACGAATCTTTTTTACGGCGCAGCGCCACTTCCAGCGGATCGTCCATGGTCACCTGCTCGGAGGCGTGGACGATCGACAGGCGCGGATGGTGTTCGGCGTGATGCTTGCGGAGTTCGGCGCGGACCACGTCTTCGAGCCCGATCAGGATCAGCTCGGCGCCTGGTTCGCGGTTGACGAAGGAGAGTGCTGCAGGAATGGTGACCGATGGACCGTGATCTCCGCCCATGCAGTCGATAGAAATTTTGATTGTCATTGTTTGGGTTCAGTACCACGCTCCAGCCCTTCCGGGGCGAGCTGCGGCAAGCTGCTGAGCGGTGACGCCCGGCGTATCAACATGACGGTGTGCAAAAGTGGTTTGCAGCCGATGAAAAAAGAAAAAGCGATGCTTCGCAAGTCAGCACCGCCTGTTTCTGTGTCCAGCAAAAGCGTCGATTACTCGTCGTTTTTGGTTTTCAGGACTTTACGACCACGGTAGAAGCCGTTAGGGCTGATGTGGTGACGCAGGTGGGTTTCACCGGTGGTTGGCTCGATGCCCAGTTGTGGAGCAACCAGGAAATCGTGCGAACGGTGCATACCGCGCTTCGAAGGGGACTTCTTGTTCTGTTGAACTGCCATGTTAATGACTCCTAATACATAAGTTCTAAAATTTTAACACAATCGATCAGCAAATACATGCGAATCGAGTATCTCACCGGCAATAAAGCCCGGCGACGTTAAATGCGGGTACTACTTTCACTACAACTTGCCAATACTCGATTACTACACGCGCATGACACGTTCTTTACAACACGATCTGTACAACGGTTATCCGGGATGGCGGGCTTATTTCAGCCCTTTCAAGGCTTCGAAGGGCGAGATTTTAGCGCTCTTGGCCTTGTCCAGCAGCGAGGCATCGGGGCAGACGTCGTGGCGCGGCGATTGCGGCAGGGCCAGCAACGCTTCATCTTCCACCAGGTCCATCACCGGCATGCTGCGGGTGCCGACGATCACATCGATCGATTCGTCGGCAATAATTTCTTCGATTTCATCGGCTTCCTGGTCATCCTTACCGAGCACCAGCACGGTCGACGAATCGATGGTGTGGGCATAAGGCGTCAGGCAGCGCTGGCAGACCAGTTGCACCGTGCCGGCAACCGACAGGGTCAATTGCGGGTAGCCCAACTTGGTGGTGCCACCCTCTACCTTCCAGGTAATCTCGCCGGACGCGTCAGCGCAGTCCTTGGCCAGACGGGTCATTTCGGCAACAGGCGTCACGCCTTGTTCGCTGCCATTGTGACGGCAAAAATCAAAAGCGTCGATGACCGTAGCATTCATTACAGAAAAATTCCCCGGAAAACCTGCGATAATAGCAGGGTTTTCACCCGCAAGTCAAAAGCTGCGTGGATTTCACGCCGTTTTTGGACCGCAAGTGTGCCGGGAATGCCGCAGCTTTCGCCGGCGACAGAGCATATAACATTCCTCCTATGACATCAAGTTTACCTTTCCGCCTGGTCCTCGCGTCCAGCTCCGCCTACCGCAAGGAGCTGCTGGCGCGCCTGCAACTGCCGTTCGAGGTGGCCGTGCCCGACGTCGACGAGCGTCCGCTGCCCGGCGAGACCCCGAGCGCCACGGCGCTGCGCCTGGCGCGCGACAAGGCCGCGGCCGTGGCGGCCAGGCTGCCCGGCAGCATCGTCATCGGCTCCGACCAGGTCGCCACGCTCGACGGCGAACAGATCGGCAAGCCGGGCAACCACGCCAATGCCCTGGTGCAGTTACAGACGATGCGCGGGCGCGAAGTGCTGTTTCATACTGCCCTGTGCGTCTGGGATGGCCGCAGCGACGACGGCGCCAGCCCGCAGCTGGCCGACATCGTCACCCGCGTCACCTTCCGCGACCTGCCCGATGCCGAGCTCGATGCCTACCTGCGCCGCGAGCAACCGTACGACTGTGCCGGCAGCGCCAAGAACGAGGCGCTCGGCATCGCCATTCTCGAACGCATCGACAGCAGCGATCCCACCGCCCTCACCGGCTTGCCTTTGATCGCCCTGACAGGCATGCTGCGCCACCTTGGTATTTCCTTTTTTAGATAATTGAATTCCCCATGCCCGGCACCTTATTTCTGATCCCGAACACCCTGGGCGAGACCGAAGCGCTTGCCTCCGTCCTGCCCGAGCAGGTGCAACACACGACGTCGCAGCTCGATTATTTTGTGGCTGAAAACGCCAAGACGGCGCGCGCCTTTTTAAAACTGGTGCATGCGCGCCACCCGCTGGCCAAGCCGCTGCAGGACATTGCGATCTCGGAACTGAACGTGAACACGCCGCCTGCCGCGCTGGCCGGCTTGTTGGCGCCGCTCTTGGCCGGCCGCGATGGCGGCCTGGTATCGGAAGCGGGCGTGCCGGCCGTGGCCGACCCCGGCGCCGACCTGGTGCGCCTGGCGCACCAGCACGGCATTCCGGTGCGCCCGCTGGTGGGGCCGTCGTCCCTGCTGCTGGCCGTGATGGCCAGCGGCCTGAACGGTCAGAGCTTCGCCTTCAACGGCTACCTGTCCACCGACGCCGCCCAGCGCGCAGCCCGCATCAAGGAGCTGGAAACCCGGTCGCGCAAGGAAAAACAAACCCAGCTCTTCATCGAAACCCCGTATCGCAACACGGCCATGCTCGACGCGCTGGCCGGTGCCTGCGCACCGGGCACGCTGCTGTGCGTGGCGACCGATTTGAGCCTGGCGACGGAAACCATCCGCACGCAGACCGCTGCTCAGTGGAAAAGCCAGCTTGCCGCCGGCAAGGCGCCGGACTTCCACAAGAAACCGACGGTGTTCCTGCTGCTGGGCCAATAAGGGAATTTCGAGGGAACTTCGAAAAACCGTAGCGAGCGGCCCGATATCGTCTTGAGTAGCGCAAGCATACAGAGGTACGCTGAGCAACGCAGAGGCGAGAGCGGGTCGCGCAGTAGGTTTTACGAGGTTTCCATCAGCGCCGTTCAAAAGCCGCGCGCATACTCGGTCACCCATTCGATGGCCGCCAGCTGTATCGCATACAGCTGCGCCGGCCGCAGGCCGATCTGCTGCAGGGTGTGCGCCAGCGCGGCGGTATCGCGGCCGCGCTCGATATCCTCGATCAGGCGCAGCAGCATCCCGTAGTTGCCGCCCCGCTCCAGCAGCGCCGTGCGCACCTCGTCGAGTACGTGTACGCTGTCGAGCAACTCCTGCATGTCGATCGAAAACAGCGTATCCATCAGCGACATCACCCCGACCGTAAAGCCGATATCAGCGCTCACCCGCTGTCCCGGCAGCGTGTGCTCGACCAGCAGCTCGAGCGTCTTGCCGCGCGTGGTGGCCAGTTGCAGCAGCGGCGAGGTGAATTCCTGGGCGCCGCCGCTTTTTACGTACAGCAAAATCTGCAGCCAGCGCCGCAGCTGCCGGCGCCCCAGCACCATCAAGGCGTGGCCGACGGAATTGATGCGGTAGCGCGTGCCCACGGCCGGCGTGTTGACCAGCTTGAGCAAATTCAGGGTAATCAGGGCGTCGTGCTTGACCGTCGATTCGATGTCGTGGCTGCTGGCATCCGCATCGAGCAGGTCGAGCAGGTGCAGCACGCTGCGCTGGGAGGGCGAAATCTTTTTGCCGCTGAGGATGACCGGGTGGGCGAAATAATAGCCCTGGAAATATTCGAAGCCGAGGTCCATGCACTGGCGGAATTCCTCCACCGTCTCCACCTTCTCCGCCAGCAGCTTCTGGTGCGGGTTTTTCAGCACCCGCGCCAGCGCCGGCAAGGTGCCGGGTTTCATCTGCCTGATATCGACCTTGATGACATCGCACAGCGGCTGCAGCTTTTGCACGTCATCGCTCTCGCCGATGACGTCGTCGAGCGCAAAGCGGAAGCCGGCGCGCTTGAGTTCGCGCACCCGCTCGAGCACGGCAGGCGTGGCTTGCACCGTTTCGAGTATTTCGAGGATCACCCTGTCATGCGGCAGGAAACGGATGAAGTCGCTCATCAGGCCGACTTCATCGACGTTGACGAACGCCAGCTGGTCGCCGACCACCTGTTCCATGCCCAGTTCGGACGCGTGGGCGATGACGGTGGCAGTGGCAGTGGCCGATGCATCGTCGCGAAAGCGGGCGCTGTTGGCGGACGTGGCGTGGTGGGCGTCGCGAAACAGCAGCTCGTAACCGACCAGCCGCTGCCCCCGGTTCAATATGGGCTGGCGCGCCAGAAAAAAATTATCGGCAAGCTTCGATGGTGGCAACTCGGTAGCTGACAGCATGGGCACTCCGCATCTCGGTGACTGGAACGGGACGCCCGCGCAAGCGCACGTCCGCGAAACACCACTATACCCGAACCTGCCGATTTGATAACTAACAAGCTGACTCTATAGAAACAGGCACGGACCGGGGGCACGGTCCCGCTTGCGCCAAGCCGGGCCGGAAGCGGCTGACTCGGGGCCGCGCGCGCGGCACGTGGCAACCGTCCGCTTCGCCATCTGGCGCGCCAGTGATCAGCAATGAGCAACGCCAGTCGCCGTCCGATCATTGAACCGGACGCCGGGCCGGCTATTTGCCGGCCGGCTTGCTGCGCGGCTTGACCGCTGGCTTCGCCAGCGCCGGCCAAGCGCTGGCGGGTTTGCCGGCCAGGGCGGCGCCGGGACCGGACGCCGGACCGGCTATTTGCCGACCGGCTTGCTGCGCGGCTTGGCTGCTGGTTGCGCCAGCGCCGGCCTGGCGCTGGCCGGCTTGGCGGCCGGGGCGGCGCTGGAACCGGACCCTGACCTGGCATTGAACGGTGCACTGCTGCTGGCCCCGGGACGGCCACCAGGACGACCAGAAACGCCGGTTTTTGCGCCGGGTTTTGCGCCCGGATTGGCGTCCGACTTCGCGCCCGGCCGGCCACTGGCACGGCCCGCAGCGCCTGTGCTGGCGCCAGGACGGCTGCCGGGACGGCCCCCGACGCCGGTACCAGGCCACGGTTTGCCATCCGAACGGGCTGCGGCACCGGCGCGCGCGCCGGCACCGCCTTCGGCACTTGCGCTGCCAGCGCCCGTGCGCGCCAGCGGCATGCCGCTGCGGACCGATTTACCGGCAGGCAACGGCTGGCCGCTTTCGAGGGTGAAGCGCGCGCCGCTGTCCTTGCCCAGTGCTTTCACCAGCCAGGGCATCACTTCCTTGAGCATCGGCTCCAGCGTGTATGGTGGGTTGAGGATGAACATGCCGCTGCTGTGCAGGCCGAACCCATCGGGCATCGGCGTGTGGGTGGTCAGCACCACGTTGAGCCAGTCCTTGCATTGCAGTTGCTTGAGCTTGTCCGCGAACTCGCGCGATTCCATTCTTTGCAGCAGCGGATACCAGACCGCGTACGTGCCGCCCGGGAAGCGTACCAGCGAGTCGGCCAGCGCATCCTTGACCTTCTTGTAGTCCTGCTTGTCTTCGTAAGGCGGATCGATCAGCACCAGCGCCCGGCGCGATGGCGGCGGCAGCAGGGCTTTCAGCGACTGGAAGCCGTCACCCTTGGTGACCAGCACGCGCTTGCCGCGCGTGGTCGGGCGGATACCCTGCTGGGCAGCGTGCTCGTCGAGCTTGCGGAAGTTATCGGTGAGCAGCTTGAAATCGGCTGGATGCAGTTCGAACAGACGCAGGCGATCGTGCTCGCGCGCCACCAGGTCGGCGATAAACGGCGAGCCCGGGTACTGACGCATTTTGCCGCTCGGATTGAGTCCCTTGATCAGGTCCACGTATTCGCGGATCGGCGCCGGCATGTCCTTCAACTCCCACAACGGGCCGATGCCGGTGTCGTACTCGGCATTCTTGGACGCGAAAGCACCGTCGAGCGCATACACGCCGGCGCCCGAGTGGGTGTCGATATAGGTGTAGGCCGTCTCTTTCTGATTCAGGTATTGCAGCAACTGGATGGTGACAAAGTGCTTCAATACGTCGGCGTGATTTCCCGCGTGAAAGGCGTGGCGGTAGCTGAACATGGGTGGGGACTTTCTAAAGAGGTAATGCAGACTGGACTGCGCAATCCCGCATTATCCTCCAGAACCGTCGCGGCCACCAGAAACCGCCGATCCGGCATGCATCAAGGCGCGCCCGCCGGGCAACTCTAAGATGGTGCCACCATCAACAGGGAGGACAACATGAAAATGACCATCGTCACCGACGACCAGGGCGAGATCCTGGGCGCGATACCGGGAGACAGCGTGCCCGAGCACGTGATATTGGAGGATTTTCAGTCGCACGTGGTGGACGTGGCCGACGATACGGTCGCGCTCACCGACGCCGAGCAGCTGAAACAGCGCCTGCAGCAAGCCCTGCAGGCGCAGCACGGCCGGCAGTAAGCCTGCCGCCGTGCCGTGGCCAGGGGCGACTCAGGCCACTTTCTTGTCGAAGAATTGCTCGTCCTCGGTCGAGCCATGCAGCGCCGTGGTGGACGACTGGCCGTTCTGGATGGTCTGGGTAACGGCGTCGAAGTAGCCGGTGCCCACTTCGCGCTGGTGCTTGACGGCGGTGAAGCCCTTCTCGGCCGCAGCAAATTCCGCTTCCTGCAGTTCCACGAAGGCCGACATCTGGTTGCGCGCATAGCCGTGCGCCAGGTTGAACATGCCGTAGTTGAGTGCGTGGAAGCCGGCCAGCGTGATGAACTGGAACTTGTACCCCATGGCGCCGAGTTCTTTCTGGAACTTGGCGATGGTGGCGTCGTCGAGGTTTTTCTTCCAGTTGAACGATGGCGAGCAGTTATAGGCCAGCAGCTTGCCCGGGAACTTGGCATGCACGGCGTCAGCGAACTGCTTGGCGAAGGCCAGGTCCGGCTTGCCGGTCTCGCACCACACCAGGTCGGCATACGGCGCATAAGCGAGGGCGCGCGAAATCGCCTGCTCCAGGCCCGGTTTGACCTTGTAGAAACCTTCCACGGTACGCTCGCCGGTGCAGAAAGGACGGTCGTTTTCATCGACATCGGAGGTCAGCAGGTCGGCCGCCTCGGCATCGGTGCGGGCGATCACCAGCGTTGGCGTGCCCATCACGTCGGCCGCCAGGCGCGCGGCGGTCAGTTTTTCCACCGCTTCGCGCGACGGCACCAGCACCTTGCCGCCCATGTGGCCGCATTTCTTGACCGAGGCCAGCTGGTCTTCGAAGTGGACGCCGGCAGCGCCCGCGTCGATCATCGATTTCATCAGCTCGTAGGCGTTCAGGACGCCACCGAAACCGGCTTCGGCGTCGGCCACGATCGGCGCGAAGTAATCGATATCGTCCTTGCCTTCCGACCACTGGATCTGGTCGGCGCGCTGGAACGTGTTATTGATGCGGCGTACCACCAGCGGCACCGAGTTGGCCGGATACAGCGACTGGTCCGGGTACATTTCGCCGGCGACGTTGGCGTCGCCCGCCACCTGCCAGCCCGACAGGTAGATCGCTTTCAGGCCAGCCTTGACTTGCTGCATGGCCTGGTTGCCGGTCAGCGCGCCGAGGGCGTTGACGAACGGCTCGTTGTTGACCAGGTCCCACAGTTTTTCCGCGCCGCGCTTGGCCAGCGTGTGCTCGATCTGCAGCGAGCCGCGCAGGCGCACCACGTCTTCGGCCGTGTAGGTCCGGGTCACGCCCTTCCAGCGTGGATTGGTGTCCCAGTCTTGCTGCAGGGCGGCGATTTGCTGTTCACGGGTTGCCATGGTGTTCTCCTCAGGTAGTGTCGGATCGGTGATAAAAATGTCTTGCGTTGAAAATAGTGTAGCGCTTTTTGTGCAGCGCACGACTACTCTTCTATAAGACATATAACTAAAATTTTTCTTATAAAAATCAACGATCTGAAAACAACTTTTCAGGATACGGTAAGCCTTTTCTCAGCATGAAAGCAGCCGATGCTGCGGACCCACATAAAATTCCACGATGTGAAAGACATTTTTCGCCAGATGAAAAAAAGGGCGCTAACAGCGCCCTGATCGTGATCGCCGGTCGAAACCGGCTAAAAAATTGCTGAAAAGTGATGCAAGTGTCCAACAGTGGCCCCCTCGTCACCGGCGTTCAATCGAACGCCGGTCCCCGCCTAGGCTCAGTGGAACACCAGTTCGCCGTTGGCCGCATCGACACGGATCACGTCTTTCGGTCCGAAGCGCCCCTGCAGGATCAGCTTGGACAGCGGATTTTCGATCTGCTGCTGGATCGCGCGCTTGAGCGGCCGCGCCCCATACACGGGATCGTAGCCCGCCTCGGCGATCTTTTGCAGGGCGGCGTCGGTGATCTCGAGCGCCATGTCCATCTTGGCCAGCCGCTGTTCGAGGATGGCCAGCTGGATGCGGGCAATCGCGCCGATATTCTTTTCGTCGAGGCCATGGAACACCACGATCTCGTCGATGCGGTTGATGAACTCGGGACGGAAGTGCGACCGCACCTCGGCCATCACCGACAGCTTGACCACCGACGGGTCGGAATCCTCCATCGCCTGGATCTTGTGCGACCCGAGGTTGGACGTCATGATGATTACCGTATTTTTGAAATCCACGGTGCGGCCCTGGCCGTCGGTCATGCGGCCGTCGTCGAGCGCCTGCAGCAGCACGTTGAACACGTCGGGGTGGGCTTTTTCCACCTCGTCGAGCAGGATCACGCTGTACGGCTTGCGGCGCACGGCTTCGGTCAGGTAGCCGCCCTCGTCGTAGCCGACGTAGCCGGGCGGCGCGCCGATCAGGCGCGCCACCGAGTGCTTCTCCATGAATTCGCTCATGTCGATGCGGATCATCGATTCCTCGGTATCGAACAGGAAGCCGGCCAGCGCCTTCGACAGCTCGGTCTTGCCGACGCCGGTCGGTCCCAGGAACATGAACGACCCGTACGGACGGTTCGGATCGGACAGTCCGGCGCGCGAGCGGCGGATGGCGTCGGACACGGCAGCAATCGCCTCGTCCTGGCCCACCACGCGTTCGTGCAGCTTTTCCTCGATGTGCAGCAGCTTGTCGCGTTCGCCCTGCATCATGCGCGAGACGGGAATGCCGGTCGCACGCGACACCACTTCGGCGATCTCTTCGGCGCCCACCTCGGTGCGCAGCAGGCGCTGTTTCGGTGGCGTGTTCTTTTCCAGCGACACGCCGTTGGCCGCCGCGCTTTCCGCCTGCTTCAGTTCCGCTTCCAGCTCTGGCAGGCGGCCGTACTGCAGTTCGGACACGCGCTGCCAGTTGCTCTCGCGCGTGGCCTGCTCCATCTGCAGCTTGATGCGGTCGATCTCTTCCTTGATGTGGGTGCTGCCCTGCACCACCGCCTTTTCGGCCTTGAGGATTTCCTCGAAGTCGTTCAGTTCGCGCTGCAGGCGCTCGATCTCTTCCTCGATCAGGTCCAGGCGGCGGCGCGATCCCTCGTCCTTTTCCTTCTTGACCGCTTCCTTCTCGATCTTCAGCTGGATCAGGCGGCGTTCGAGCTTGTCCATCACCTCGGGCTTGGAGTCGATCTCGATCTTGATCTTCGACGCCGCTTCATCGATCAGGTCGATCGCCTTGTCGGGCAGGAAGCGGTCGGTGATGTAGCGGTGCGACAGTTCCGCCGCCGCGATGATGGCAGCGTCCGAAATGGCGACCTTGTGGTGCAGCTCGTACTTGTCCTGCAAGCCGCGCAGGATGGCGATCGTGTCTTCCACGCTCGGTTCGTCGACCAGGATTTTCTGGAAGCGGCGTTCGAGCGCGGCGTCCTTCTCGATGTACTTGCGGTACTCGTCGAGCGTGGTGGCGCCAACGCAGTGCAGCTCGCCGCGCGCCAGCGCCGGTTTCAGCATGTTGCCGGCATCCATGGCGCCATCGGCCTTGCCGGCGCCGACCATCGTGTGCATCTCGTCGATGAAGACGATGGTCTGGCCTTCGTCCATCGCCAGTTCCTTCAACACCGATTTGAGCCGTTCCTCGAACTCGCCGCGGTACTTGGCGCCGGCCACCAGCGCCGCCATGTCGAGCGCCAGCACCCGTTTGCCCTTGAGCGAATCGGGCACCTCGTTGTTGACGATGCGCTGGGCCAGCCCTTCGACGATGGCGGTCTTGCCGACGCCCGGTTCGCCGATCAGCACCGGGTTGTTCTTGCTGCGCCGTTGCAGCACCTGGATCGCCCGGCGGATCTCGTCGTCGCGCCCGATCACGGGATCGAGCTTGCCGGCGCGGGCGCGCTCGGTCAGGTCCAGCGTGTATTTTTTCAGGGCCTCGCGCTGGCCTTCGGCCTCCTGGCTGTCGACCTTGCCGCCGCCGCGCACGGCCTCGATGGCCGCTTCCAGCGACTTGCGGGTGAGACCGTTCTCGCGGGCCAGGGTGCCGGCATCGGACTTGTCGTCGGCCAGCGCCAGCAGCACCATTTCGCTGGAAATGAACTGGTCGGCGCGTTTCTGCGCTTCGCGGTCGGCCAGGTTCAGCACGCCGACCAGCTCGCGGCTGGCCTGGACGTCGCCGCCCGTGCCCGACACCTTCGGCTTGCGGTCGAGCGCATCCTTGAGCGCCCTGGTCAGGCCGCCGACATTGACGCCGGCGCGCTGCAGGATGGAACGGGCGCCGCCGTCCTCCTGGTTCAGCAGCGCCAGCAGCAGGTGCGCCGGTTCGATGTACTGGTTGTCGTTGCCTACTGCCAGGCTTTGCGAATCGGACAGCGCTTCCTGGAGTTTGGTCGTGAGTTTGTCTTGCCGCATGGTCATGCTCCGGTTAGATTTGGTTAGCGCACAGATAAGGCTACGCTGATATCTTTTCAAGAGCGCCGATACGGGATCAGGCAAACAACCTCAGCCTGCGGCGCTTCCCTGCCACTTGGCCAGCGCCGCATCGTCGCTGACGCGCGCATCGACCCAGCGCGCACCGTCGGGCGTGGCTTCCTTCTTCCAGAACGGCGCCTCGGTTTTCAGGTAGTCGATGATGAATTCGCAGGCGGCGAAAGCTTCGCCCCGGTGCGCCGCGGTGGCTGCCACCAGCACGATCTGGTCCAGTGGCTTGAGCGGCCCCACGCGGTGGATCACCAGCGCGCCGAAGGTCGGCCAGCGCTGCCTGGCCTGGTCGATGATGGCGGCAATCGCCTGCTCGGTCATGCCCGGGTAGTGTTCGAGCTCCAGCTCGGCCACTGACGTGCCGTCGTTGAGGTCGCGTACGGCGCCGACGAAGGTCACCACCGCGCCGATCTTCGGATTGGCGGCGCGCAGGCGCGCCACCTCGGTGGTCAGGTCGAAGTCCTCGGTCTGGATGCGGACCTGGTTCAGGCTGGCGCTGGCGCCGGTCATGCGCGCTCCGAACCGCCGATGCGGCGCAGCAGCTGCTCGATGCGGTGCATGGTGCGGTCGTCGGCCAGCGCCGGCAGCGCGCACAGCTGCAAGTAGGCAGCCGTGGCCGACAACGGCTTCTGGCCCGTTTTAAGCGACGATTGCAGCACTTCGACCTGCATTTTCAGGCGTTCGCGCGCAAACTCGGCGCCCGAATCAACACCGGCGACGATCTCCAGGTGCAGCACTTCGTCCTGCAGCTTGCCGCGGTTGGCTTCAAGCTCGGCAGCATACGCTGCGCGGCCATCGTCGAGCGCAGCGACGCCGGCCTCGAAGCGGCCTTGCAGTGCCTTGTCGTAGTCGCCGCCCAGGGCGGGCAGCGCACTCCAGCGTGCCTGCCAGGTATCGGCATCGCGCTGCTCGCCCTGCCCGGCCACCGAGCGTTCCAGTTCCTGCACCAGGCGCAGCTTGTCGCGCAGCGCGTTGGCCTGGGCGGCGCCGGCGCGGCGCCTGATGGCCTCGGCCTGGGCCTGCACGCCAGCCACGGCTGCCTGGTAGCGCTCGTTGATGCGGGCTTCGGCAGCGCGCGGCACCACGCCGGCGCCGTTCCACGCTGCCTGGGCGTCGCGCAGCGCCTGCGCCATCGCCGCCAGCCGGGCCTTGTCGTCGCCGTCGAACGTGGCCGTTTCCAGCGTCTTGCAGATGGCTTCGCGCGCATGCAGGTGGGTTTTGCGCTCGTGATCGGCTGCGTGGGCGGTTTCCTTGCGCTTGGCAAAAATCGCATCGCACACGCTGCGGAAGCGCTGCCACAGCGCCTGTTCCACCTTGCGTTCGAGCGGCAGCGCCTTGGCCTGCTCCTGCCAGCGTTCCTGCAGGCGGCGCAGCTTGTCGAGCGTATGGCGGTCGGACGGCTGCAATTGCTCGGCCTCGGCGATCAGTTCCTCGCGCCGGGCCGCCTCGATCTTGCGCTGCTCGGACAGCGGCGCCTGCATCTGCGCCAGGGCCTTGTCGAAGGCCTGGTCGAGCTTGCGCTTTTCCTTGCGGTCGATGGCGCCCAGTCGGCCCCAGACCTGGCGCAGACGCTGGACGGCGGCGGCCACGTTTTTCAGGTCGGCGCCGCTGGCGGCAGCTTCGGCCATGGCACGGGTCTCATCGATCAGGGCCTGGGCCTTGGCAGCATTGGCGTGGCGTTCCTCGGCCAGGTGCTTGAAGTGGGCGGCGGCCGGTGCGTAGGCGGCGGTGCAGGCGGCGTCGAACTTTTCCCACAGGCCCTTCGGCGCGTGGCCGGACACGGCGTCGAGCGCCTTCCAGCGGTCGCGCATGCTGCCGACTTTTTGCGCCAGTTCGCTCATCGACAAGCCCTGGGCCGGCAATTCTTCCACGGCCTTGACCAGTTCTTCGCGCGAGACATTGCCGCCCCAGCGCGCCCAGTCGCCCAGGCGCTTGAGTTCGGCGCGGACATGGTTCAGGTGGTCGGTCTGCGATGGCGACAGCCGTATCTTGTGATCTTTGAGCCATTTGTCGTGCTCGGCAGCGGCATGCAGCGATCCCTGCTCCAGCGCCGTTTCCATGGCGGCCAGCGTGTCGAGGAATTTCTTTTCGACCTCTTTCGATGGCTGCGGCTTCGCTGCGCGCTCCTTGCCCGGCACGGCGGGCGCTGCGCCGCCGGCGGCGACGCCCTGCCCCGCGCCTGCTCCGGCCGCACTGTCGGTAGCGCTGGCGCCGTTTTGCGCCGGCGCATCGGCGGCTGCCGGGTCGGGAGCGGCTGCCTGGGCAGCAGCGGTGGTGGCCGCGGCCGCGGCAGCAGCGTCGCGCCCGGCTGCGGCCAGTGCCGTGCCGGCCTGTTCGATGGCCTGCTGGTAATCGGTCAGCAGGTGGCGCGGCAGCGCGGCGTGTTCGGGCGCCTGCTGGTAGCTGGCCAGGTCGGCGCGATGGCGCGCCAATGCCTGCTCGGCCTCGGCCGGCGGCAGTGCGGCGTCCGGCAACTGGCGTACCGCTGCCATGGCGTCGATGACCGTGCGCTGCAGCGTCACCTGGGCTTCGAGGCGCGCACCGAGCGCGGCGCGGGCTTCGGCATATGGCTCGGCAACGGCCGGCACGGCCGAGGTGATCGCCCATTGACGGTCGAGTTCAGCAACCTGGTTGGGCGTCAGCTTTTCGTCCTGCAGCAGGCGCCGGGCCAGTTCCAGGCTGGCCTGGGCTTTGAGCAACTCGGCCTGCTGGTAACGGATGGCGTCGAGCCGGCCCTGCATCAGCTTGGCGACGCGGCGGTCGGTATTGCGCATGGCGGCCAACACCTGTTCCAGGGCGGCCTGCGATTGCACGTGCTCGGCAGCAGCGAGGCGCACGCCGGCAAATTCGCTTTCCAGGATCAGGGCGACGGCATCCGCTTCGTTACCAGCCAGCGCGGCCGCGCGCTGGGTCTGGGCATCGCGGCGGCTGGCGGAGTCCGCAGCGGCAGGCGTCGCAGTGGCGCCCGCCTCCGCTGCGCCCGGAGCGTTGGGCGTGGCCTGGGTGGGAGCAGTCGTGCGCTTAAAGATGAAATCGAACATGGGGCGCTATGGAGGTGGGAGAAACCACCATGATAGCAAAGCAGTAGGAATTTGCCCGAGGGGCGTGCAGCGGCGCTGCAAGGCGGGACCGGGTGGCGCCGCCGGCGGGATCGGATGGCAGCGGGACGCTTACTTGGCCAGCGCCTGGTCGAACAGGTCGTGGCGGGCAGCCGGACGGACGCGGGCGGGCCGCGGGGCCGGCTCGCCCTCTTCCGCCTCGATCTCGCCGAGCACCGGTAACACTTGCAGTCCGGGAATGGCGATCTGCGCGTCGCTGAGTTGCCGGGCGGCAGCGTGCGGTGCGGCCGCTGCCGGCGCACAGCGCTTCATTTCTTCCAGGTGCTTGTCGTGCATCATCAGCTGGTTGGCGATCGTAAACCAGGTATCGCCGGCGAAGGCGGCACGGGCGATGGCAAACAGTTCCTGCTCTTCCTTTTCCAGCCGCTTCAATAACGATGAGCAAAAGGTTTCGATGCTTTCGCACACCTGTTCTACACGAAAATCTTGCATGCCAGCAAAAACGCCGAGCTTTTCCTGCAGGTTGCGGATGGCGGTGAGCGCCAGCTGGTTCAGGCGGTTGAGTTCGTCGAGAAGCTGGTCGGCGCGCTCGGTGGTCTGGCGCAGCGCGGGGATCAGATACATTTCGGTCTTGCGCCAGTGACAGGCCTGGTACAGCTTGTGCAGCGATTCGCAGGCGAATTCGAGCTGCGAGAGCGTGATGCTGCTTTGTTGCAGCAGGGTATTGCGAACATATTGCTGGAACGATTGCAAACTGAGGCGAACGCTGGCCTGTTCCACGGACAGCGCGACCAGGGTGTATGTGGCTGTTAACATTCTGACTCCCCAAGCTGAAGTTGCGCGCCCATGATGGGACGGCAAGAGTGGAAGTGGAAAGTGTAAATATTTCCGACACCCGCGCCTTGAGCTAAGACAAACCTGGTCCAGCGCGGTGCATATGGATAGGGCCCGGGCTGACGGGCGCTTGCGCATCACCGGCTGCTTACCAGCGCGTCACGTGTTCCTCGGTCATGCCCATCAGCTGGGTCACCATGCGTTTCGGCGCGTCGGGCGCAGCGCGCACCCAGCCGGTAAACGTGCCTACCGGCTGCAGGAAGCGGCTCGACGCCAGCAGGTGCTTGCGGTGGTCGCGGCGCGCGCCCTCGGGCGTGAAATGCAGTTCCAGCATGTCGTCTTCGGTAAAGATATGCCAGATCGACAACGGATCCCTGGCATCGTACAGGAACCGGGCCGGCGCCAGCGCATGCACCTGGCCGTCGAGCCACAGCGCGTTGCCGCTGGCGCCGAAATAGCCCGACTGCAGATTGAAACCGAGTTCCAGCGTATGGGCCGAGGCCCAGCGCCACGCCGTGTTGCGCGCCAGCAGGCCGTTCGCGTAATCGAAACTGGCCACGCCGCCGGCCAGATCGTATTCTTCGCGCCAGGTGCGCACGTCGCCGGTGACCGGCATGCCGGGAGATGTTTGCGTCGAATGCACGGCGCCACCCGCGACCGCGCCCACGGCCAGCAGCAAGGGGGCTGCCGGCGGGCCGAATTCGGCGTCGATTTCCAGGTAGTCGCAGGCCACCGACAGGGTAAAGGTGCCGGCGCCCGACGGTTCGAGCGCGATGCGGCCCTGTGGTGACGCGAAATAACTGGCGCCGCCCGAGTGGTCGGCCACCTGGCCGCGCCGGCCCAGGCGGCCGTCGGCCGAGAAATTGGCCAGCATGTCGCCGTCGTCACGGTCGAAGGCGTAGGCAAACGCGGTGCTGATCCAGCCCAGGTCGACGACGGCGACGCCGCAAAATACCCGCTCGGTGCACAGGGTCACGTAATGCCAGCGCTTGTGGTGCAGGCGGCGCCACAGCGCACCGCGGGCGAACGGCGGCGCCAGGCCGCGCCAGTCGACAGGGCCGGTCTGGCCCGCATAGCGACCCAGCAGCGGCTGGCCGTCAGCGCCCAGCAGGCTGGCCGGTGCTGGCGGCAATATCATGGATGCTCTGCACTGGTGATGATCAAGCTTTATCCCTGGTCCGATAATGGTAAAACGCGGCAACTACGTCGCCCCGGCTGCTATTTTAAAGCCGGCTGACAGCGCGGATGCGCTATATTGTGTCTTTCCCGGTTGTTTATCGCTCATTCATGCGTCTGCTGCACACCTCCGACTGGCATCTCGGCCAGGCCCTGCACACTATCGAACGTCACTACGAACATCAGCGCTTCCTCGACTGGCTGCTCGACACCATCGAGGCCGAGCAGGCCGACGCGCTGCTGGTCGCCGGCGACATCTTCGACAATGCCAATCCCTCCTCGGCCTCGCAAAAGCAGTTATACCGCTTCCTGCAACGCGCCAGCGAGCGCGTGCCGCACCTGAACCTGGTGGTGGTAGGCGGCAACCACGATTCGCCGGGCCGGCTCGAGGCGCCCGGACCGCTGCTGGCCGCGCATGGCACGCGCGTGATCGGCGCGGTCCAGCGCAACGCCGACGGCGCGCCCGATATCGAATCGCTGGTGCTGCCGCTGACCGGCGCCGACGGCGCGGTGCACGCGTGGTGCCTGGCCGTGCCCTTCCTGCGCCCTGGCGACGTGCCGCGCCAGCCGGCCGCGTCTGGCGCTGGCGCCGACGCCGACGCTGCTGCCGATCCTTACCTGGCCGGCATCGCCCTGCTCTACCGGCAGGCGCTGGCCTTGGCGCTGGCCAGGCGCCAGCCCGGCCAGGCCATCGTCGCGATGGGCCATTGCCACATGATCGACGGCCAGATGTCGGCCGACTCCGAGCGCCGCATCGTCATCGGCGGCACCGAGATGCTGCCGGCCGGGATCTTCGATCCCGCCATCGCCTACGCTGCACTCGGTCATTTGCACCTGGCGCAGGCGGTCGGCAAGCAGCATCACATCCGCTACAGCGGCAGCCCGATTCCGCTGTCGTTCGCGGAAGTGGGGTACCGGCACCAGATCCTGCGCATCGACCTCGATGGCGAGGCGGTACGCGAGATCGCGCCGATCCTGGTCCCGCGCGCGGTGCCGCTGCTGCGGGTGCCGGCCAGACCGGCGCCGATAGCGCAGGTGCTCGACGAACTGGCGGCCCTGGATCTGCCGCCCGTGCCCGCCGAGGAACAGCCCTTGCTCGAAGTGCGGGTGCGGCTCGACGCGCCCGAACCGGGCCTGCGCGCGCGCATCGAGGCGGCGCTGGACGGCAAGCCGGTGCGCCTGGCAAAAATCGAGACCTCGAGCGCCGCGCGCGGCACCGCGCCCGATGCGGAAGTGATGACGCTCGACCGCCTCGAGCAGCTCAAACCGGACGACATCTTCCGCCAGCTGTACCGGCAGCGCTTCGGCAACGAGGCGCCGTCCGAGCAGCTGAGCGCTTTTGCGGAGTTGATGCTGCCATGAGGATACTGCGTATCGGTGGCAAGAACCTGGCGTCGCTGGCCGGCGAATTTTCCGTGGACTTCGAGCAGGAGCCGCTCGCCTCGACCGGCCTGTTTGCCATCAGCGGCCCCACCGGCGCCGGCAAGAGCACCCTGCTCGACGCACTGTGCCTGGCGCTGTACGACGACACGCCGCGCCTGCTCAAGGTGTCCGGGCGCAGCATGCTGGCCGACGTCGGCAGCGAAACCGTCTCCACCCAGGATACGCGCACGCTGCTGCGGCGCGGCACGGCGGACGGCTACGCCGAGGTCGATTTCATCGGCAACGACGGCGCCTCGTACCGCGCGCGCTGGAGCGTGCGCCGCTCGCGCACGCGGGTGGAAGGCGCGCTGCAGCCGACCGCGATGAGCTTGCACCTGCTGCCGGCGCTGCAGGCGATCGGCGCGACCAAGACCGAGGTCAAGGGCGAAATCGAGCGGCGCATCGGCCTGTCGTTCGAGCAGTTTACGCGCGCGGTGCTGCTGGCGCAGAACGAGTTTTCCGCCTTCCTCAAATCCGAGGACAACGAGCGCGGCGAACTGCTGGAAACGCTGACCGGCAGCACGGTCTATACCGAGATCTCGATGCGCGCGTTCGAGCGCGCCAAGCTCGAACAGCAGGCGCTGCAAAAACTCAACGCCCGCCTGGCCGACCAGAAGCCGCTGTCGAACGACGAACGGATATCGGCCGAAGCGCAGGCGGCCGGCGCTGCCGAGGCGCTGCAGGCGCTGGAACAGCGCAAGGCCGATCTGGAACAGCAGCTGCGCTGGCATCGCCAGGCGGCGCAGCTGGAACGCGACGAGCTGGCCGCAGGCGAGGCCTGCGCGCAGGCGGCAACGGACATCGCAGCATCGGCGCCGCGCCGCACCGCCCTGGCCCACCTCGTGGCGGTTCAGGCGGCGCGGCCGCTGGCCGCCGAAGTGGACCGCATCGAGGCCGACATCGCCGCCACCGCGACGGCGCTGGCCGACGGCGCCCAGGCCATGAACGACGCCGCGCAGCAGCTGGCGCGCGCCGACGCCGGTCAGCAGCAGGCCGCCATTGCGCTGCAGGCGGCGGAAACGGCGCAGCGCGCAGCCGGCCCGCAACTGGACCAGGCCAAGGCGCTCGACGCCCGCGTGAAGGCGATGCTGCCCGCCTGGCGTCAGGCGGCGCAGGCCTGCGAACAGGCCGATCGCGCCGAAGCCACGGCCAGGGCTGCGCTGCAGGCGCAGCAGGACGAACGCCGCCGCCTGGAAGCGCAGGTGGCCAGCGGCGCCACCTGGCTGGCGCAGCACGGCCAGTGGCAAACCCTGGCGCAATCGTGGGAGCGCTGGGACGTCCTGTTCGGGCAGGCCGGTCAGGCTGCCGGACAGGCCGAGCGCCTGAACCAGCAGCTGGCGCGGGTGCAGCGTACCGCCCAGGCCCATCGCGACGACGCCGCGCAGGCAGCGGAACGCCTGGCCACGTCGCAAACGGTGCTGGCCACGCTGGAAGCGCGGCGCCAGGACGCCGCCCAGGCGCTGGCCGGCTTCGACCCCGAACAGCTACACAGTGCGCGCAGCGGCTGGCAGCAGCACCGGGAAAGCCTGGCCAGCGGCGAACGGCTGTGGTTCGAGCTCGACGCGCACCAGCAGCGCCAGGCCCAGCTCGAGACCGAGCGCGAGCAGCTGCAGGCGGCCATCGCCAGCGCCAGGCAATCGCTGGCAGCCGCAGCGCAGGACAGTGGCGGCCTGGCCGCCGCCCTGGCCCAGGCCGAGCGCTCGCTGATGCTCGCGCACGCGGCGTCGGGCGCCACCGTGGAAGCGCTGCGCGCAGCGCTCAGCGACGACACGCCATGTCCCGTGTGCGGCGCGCACGACCATCCTTACCGTCACAACGACCCGGCCGTGCAGGGCATGCTGGGCAGCCTGCAAGCCGAGGTGGCGCGCTGCCGCCACGCGCTCGACGCCAATACCGGCCAGCAGGCCGCGCAGCGCGCCACCCTCGAGGCCAGCAGCGACCGCTTGCAGGCGCTGACCGCGGAAGCCGACACCGTGGCGCAGGCGCTGGCGCGCGCCAGCGCCGCCTGGCGCGACCATCCGCTGCTGGCTGCCGACAGCGCCGCCCCGCCACCGGCAGCGCAGCTGCGCCGGGCGTGGTTCGCGGCTGAACTGGACAAGGCGCGCGCCAACCTGCAGGCGATCGAACGGCAGGACCGCGCACTGCACGCGGCGCGCACCACGCGCGACCAGGAGCAGGCAGCCTACGAAGCGGCCGCCGCCGAACTGAAACAGCTGCACGATACCGTGGCCCAGGCCAGCACCGCGCTGGCGCAGGCAAGCGCCGAAGCCAAAGCGCTGGAAGCGCAGCGCAGCGAGGTGACGGCGGCCCTGGCCGATCTGCTGTCGGACCTGGACCCGGCATTTTCGGGCAGCGACGGCGGCGACCTGGCCAACGAGGGCTGGAAGGATGCCTGGCGCGCAGCGCCGGACCGCTTCCACGCGGCGCGCCAGGCCGAAAGCCGGCAATGGCTGGCGCAACGCGACACGCATGCGCAGCGCAGCGCGGCGCTGGCCGCCTTCGATATCGACCTGAACACGCTGCACGACGCCGTCAACCGCGCCGGCGAAGACGCGCTGCGTCTGCGCCACGCGTATGCCCAGGCCGACGCCACCCTCGGCGAAACCCAGGCGCAGCGCATGGCGCTGTGGAACGGACGCGAAGTAGCGGCGGTAGAGCGCCAGCTGGCCGGCGCCATCGAGCAGGCGCGCGCACTGCTGGCCAACCGCCAGCACGAAGCGCAACTGGCGGCCCAGGCGCGCGTGCGCGCCGAGGAAGGCCACGCCCAGACCGGCCAGCGCCTGGCGGCGCTGCGCATGGCGGCCGCTACCGCGCAGCAGCGGCTGGTGCAGTGGCTGTCCGACTTCCGGCACCACCAGCCGCAGGCCGGCATCGACGCGCTCGACCAGCTGCATGCGCTGCTGGCGCAGCCGGCCGCCGCCATCGAGACCGAACGCGCAGCGCTGGCTGCCATCGACCGCGCCGCCGACCACGCCGCCACGGTGCTGGCCGAACGCCAGCGCCAGCGCGCGCAACACCAGCTGGCGGCGCCGCCGGCGCTGACGCCGGCCATCTTGACGGTGCCTGAACCTGTGGCTGAACCTGCGGCTTTATCCGCGACCCTGCCAGCGCCGCAGGGTGTGCCGCCAACGCATGCCCGCCCAGAGGCGGGGACGGTGCCGGGAACGCCGCCGCGCCCAGGGCCGGGAGCTGCGGCAGGCGCGAAGGTCTTTACCGGACCGGCCGCTGCCGCCAGCGCGGCGCCATTCGCTGCGGATGCTGCGCCGGCCGACGCCAGCGCGACGCCTGCCGCACCGATACCGTTGCTGACCGCCGCCCTCGACGCCCTGGCGGGCCAGCGCCAGGCTGCCCAGGACCGCCTGGCCGCCATCCAGCTGGTGCTGGCGCAGGACGACGCCAAGCGCCATGCTGCGCAATCGATGCTGGCCGAGATCGCGCGGCAGGAGGCAATCGAGCAGCGCTGGTCGCGCATGAGCGATCTGATCGGCTCGGCCGATGGCAAGAAATTCCGCAACTACGCCCAGCAGTTCACGCTGGACGTGCTGCTCGGTTACGCCAACGCCCACCTGCACCACCTGTCGCGCCGCTACCAGCTCGAACGGATCCAGAACCCGGCCAGCCCGTCGCTGGCGCTGCTGGTGCGCGACCAGGACATGGGCGGCGAAATGCGCTCGGTGCATTCGCTGTCGGGCGGCGAATCGTTCCTGGTGTCGCTGGCGCTGGCGCTGGGACTGGCCTCGCTGTCGTCCAACCGGGTGCGGGTGGAATCGCTGTTCATCGACGAGGGCTTCGGCAGCCTGGACGCCGACACGCTGCGGGTGGCGATGGATGCGCTGGACGGCCTGCAGGCGATGGGCCGCAAGGTGGGCGTGATTTCGCACGTGCAGGAGATGACGGAGCGGATTTCGACCAAGATCCTGGTGCAGCCCGCAGCCGGCGGGCGCAGCTCGATCAGCGTGGTGTAACGGGGCGCGGTGATAAAATCGCGCCTTTGGCCCGCCCTTCTTCTAACCTGTACGGATTCTTCATGTTAAAAGCACCACGCACCCTCACCTTCAAATGCGCCAAGTGCGCCAAGGCCGTCCAGGTCCGCCTGCAAAAAGTGTCGGCCTGCTCGCACATCCAGCCCTACCTGGGCGTCTGCGCATGCGGCGAAGTCAAGCATCACGCGATCGGCCAGAAAGATGCCGTGGCCTCCTACCTGGCTGCACCGGAAGGCTGGACCCACCATCACTGACAATATTAGTTAAACGGCAAACCCTCAAGTTCCGAAAAGTCCGACCGTTATAGAAGTATTATCAAACGGAAGCTGCCATGGCCAACATTCCCGCACTCGGCGCCCGCAATCTGCCGGCGAACTATTATCCCGCCAGCCCCCGGACCGAGGGCAAGTCTGCCAACAGCCCTGCCACGCAAAAGACGGGCGAGGCATCTTCCTTGTCCAGGCTGTCGAACAATGCGCTCGACATGCAGCAGCGGGTGGCGTCGCTGGGCAACGCCACCGTCGATTTTGCGCAGGATTTCGTCAGCAGCTTCACCCAGGCGCTGTTCGGCGACGACGCCAAGGGCGCCACCATCGACTTCGATTCGGCCAGCCTGGAAGCGTCGTCGAGCTACGCGGTGGGCGTGCAGCGCACGTCGGACGCCAACGGCGTGCGCACGCTGGCCGGCTTGAGCCTGACCGACAGCGCCCACTTCATCGGCAAGGGCACCATCACTACTGCCGATGGCCGCAAGTTCGACTTCGAAGTGGAAGTCAAATACGACGCACAGCTCAGCGCCGCTGCCGGCAGCCAGACCGGCAAGCCGGGCGCCGACAAGGCCGACGCCACACCGCAGAATGGCAACCCGTCCGACCTGCCCACCGTCAAGGTGCCGAACATCGATTTCCCGGGCACGCTGGCCGACCTGTTCCAGCTGATCGGCCGCGACCTGCAGTCGGCCCTGGCCACCAATGGCGACCGGTCCGACCAGACCGGCGACAATATCGACCGCAACACCTTGCGCGGCCTGTCGCTGCGCCTGCTCAACCTGGTCGACAGCAAGCACAGCGACACCTATACCGCTCCGTCGGCTGCCGACAAGGCCAAATCGGCCGCCGCTTACGGCGAGCTGGCGCCGGCGGACGACGTCACCATGCCGGTCAAGGCCGCGCCCGATGCGGCTACCGCAGCGCCGGCGCCCGCTGCGACCGACGCGGCGACCGGCGCCGAGACGGCAACGGCAACGCCATCGAAAGCCGCGACCTAGGATGCTCCCGCGGCGGCACACGCGCTTGCCATCGCGGCCGTAACCGAGAATGCACCCATAACCTTCACCCGGGCTGCAAGTTATAATACGCCCCCGTAGCAGCGGCACGTGCCCACAACGCCGGATGAACGCCATGCGTCACCGGCGTTTTTTTGCGTTACCTGTGCGTGATCTCTCCAGCGCCAGCATCAGCGCCTGCGTCGCTGCTCCCCCATCACTTTTACCGATCGTCCGCCATGTTCGTTACCCCCTCAGCCACCCCGACGCCACCACAGATCCACTGGGAAGAAAACGGCGTGCAGCACAGTGCCCGCTGGCGCTCAGAGGCCGGCATGCCGCCGCCGAAACGCGTGGTCGTCGCCGACGACCGCACCAACGCCGACCAGGCATACCGCCTGGCGTGCGAGGGCACGGCCCTGCTGTGGCGCGGCGACTTCCAGAATGCGCGCCAGCTGCTGCAGGCGATGGCGCGCCGCGCCGACCACAAGGGCAAGCCGGCCAAGAAAGCCAGGCCGGCCAAGGCGCCCGCCACGCCCACCGAGGCGTTCCACCTGCATCGCCAGGCCCAGTCGCAGCGCGCCCGCACGCTGGCCATGCTGCTGCTGCCGCTCGAAGACGGTTACACGCTGCCGCTGCGGCGCGCGCCGGACGTGCAGCTGGCCTGTAACGAAGCCTACGGCCGCTTCGAGGTGCCGTTCGTGGCCTCGCTGCGCGAACTGCTTGGCGTGATCGGCGCCCACGAATGGCGCCGCACCGGCGTCGAGATCGCGGCGCTCGGTGCGCGCATCCACCCGTACTACGGCGTGTTCTCGCCGGTGCGCGGCGAATACGTGCAGCTGGTGGCCGAGGCGCCGCTGCCGGCCGATACGTCGCTGGCGTTCGACATCGGCGTCGGTACCGGCGTGCTGTCGGCCGTGCTGGCGCAGCGCGGCGTCGCGCGCGTGATCGGTACCGACCAGGACCAGCGCGCCCTGAGCTGCGCGAGGGAGAACATCCACCGCCTGCAACTTGAGCAGCAGGTCGAGCTGCGCGTGGCCGACCTGTTCCCCGAAGGACGCGCAGCGCTGGTCGTGTGCAACCCGCCCTGGGTGCCGGCCCGTCCGAGTTCGGCCATCGAGCACGCCGTGTACGACCCGGACAGCCGCATGCTGCGCGGCTTCCTGTCGGGCCTCAAGGACCACCTGACACCGGGCGGTGAAGGCTGGCTGATCCTGTCCGACCTGGCCGAACACCTGGGCCTGCGTCCGCGCGCCGAACTGCTGCGCTGGATCGCCGACGCCGGCCTGAAGGTGGTCGATCGCAGCGACGTGCGCCCGACCCACCCGCGCGCGGCCGACGCCAGCGATCCGCTGCACAAGGCCCGCGCCGCCGAAGTGACGTCGTTGTGGCGCCTGGCAGCGGCCTGATCATTGAGATAAAGCAAACTTCGGCCTGGCGCTTGCATCCTTGGCTGAACCTGTATATAATCTATGTCTCAGACGCGGGGTGGAGCAGTCTGGCAGCTCGTCGGGCTCATAACCCGAAGGTCACAGGTTCAAATCCTGTCCCCGCAACCAGATACGGCAAACCGTTGATTTTCTTCAGGAAATCAACGGTTTTTTTGCATCTGGGAACCCTGCGCCGGCGAGGCGATGCGATGCGGCCCGCATGGTCGGCGCCTGACCCGGCATGCCTCCTCACGATGCCTTCCGCACATATCCAAACCACCGCAAAACTGTCACAATCGCTGCTTTCAGCAACTGGAAGGAGCGCACGGTGAACGATCAGGACAAGCAACTGGGACCAGCACACTCGGCAGCGCAGCAGGACGCGCCTGCCAGCCCGTCGCGCCGGCGCATTTTTCAGGCAGTCGCCGCCACCGGCATCGCCACGACCCTGCCGATGATGGCCGACGCGGCGACCAGCCCCGCCAAGGGTAACGGCGCCAACGCCGCCAGCAAGGGCTCGCTGGACGCCAAGCTCAAGGCCAACGTCAAGAACGTGGTCGTGATCTATCTCGAAAACCGCAGCTTCAACAACCTGTTTGCCAATTTCCCCGGCACCGCCAAGCCGCTGTCCGAGGTGCCGGCCGCTGCCTACGTGCAGCGCGACCGCGATGGTTCGGTGCTGGCCACGCTGCCCAAGGTCTGGGGCGGCATGGTGCCCGAGCAGCAGAATATCGGCGGCACCGATTACCTGATCAAGGAAGACCAGATTTCCGGCCTGCCCAATGCGCCGTTCAAACTGAGCGACGCCGCCGGCAAACCGCTGCCCGAGGCGATCGTCACGCGCGACCTCGTGCACCGCTTCTATAACAACCAGATGCAGATCAACGGCGGCAAGAACGACGGTTTTGCCGCCTGGGCCGACAGCGGCGGCCTGGTCATGGGCCGCTACGGCGAGACCTCGAAGAATCTCAACCTGTGGCAGATCGCGCTGCAGTACACGCTGTGCGACAACTTCTTCATGGCGGCCTTCGGCGGTTCGTACATGAACCACCAGTTCCTGATCACGGGCCGCGCCAACGAGTATTTCAATGCCGCCGAGACGGCCGCCAAAAAGAAGATCGCGGTGCTGGAAGACGGCCCGCAAGGCGTGCGCCTGGCCGTCGCGCCGGACTCGCCCAAGTCTGCGCTCGACGGCAAGCCCCATTACGTCAACGATGGCGCCATCACGCCGGACGGCTACGTGGTCAACACCATGGCGCCGCCGTACCAGCCCAGCTACATCCGCCCCGCCTACAACGGCGATCCGCTGGCGGCCGATCCGGCCGACGCCAACACGCTGCCGCCGCAAACCTACGACACCATCGGCGACCTGCTCTCGCGCAAGGGCGTGAGCTGGGCCTGGTATGGCGGCGGCTGGCAGGCGGCGCTCGACAGCAAGGGCGGCGGCAGCAAGCCGAACTTCCAGTTCCACCACCAGCCGTTCAATTACTTCAAGCAGTTCGCGCCCGGCACCGCCGCGCGTGCGGAACACCTGCGCGATGGCGGCCTCGGCGACAGTCCGATCTCGAACAAGTTCATCGCTGCCGCCGTGGCAGGCAAGCTGCCGGCCGTGACGTTCTACAAGCCGCAGGGGAATCTGAACCTGCACGCCGGCTACTCGGACATCGAGTCCGGCGACGCCCACATCGCCAACGTGATCGAGCACCTGAAGAAGTCGCCGCAGTGGAGCAATATGGTGGTGGTGATCACCTTCGACGAGAACGGCGGCTGGTGGGACCACGTGGCGCCGCCGAAAGGCGACCGCTGGGGTCCGGGCTCGCGCATTCCGGCCATCGTGGTCTCGCCGTTTGCGAAGAAGGGCCAGGTCGATCACAGCTTCTACGATACGACCTCGATCCTGCGCTTCATCACGCGCCTGCACGACCTGCCGCTGCTGCAAGGGCTGAAGGTGCGCAACGAGGCATTCGCCGCCAACCACGCGCTGCCGCCGGGCGACCTGACCGGCGCCCTGAGCTTCCGCTGAGGTTTTTTGCCGCTGCGCTTTGTGATACACTGCGCGCTTCACTGAGCCCGACTCCCGCAGCCGGGCTTTTGTTTTGCGCGACGCATTTTATCGACGCGTCGTGGGCACGAGATTGCGCAATGAGAGACAAAAAAGACAACGCCACGTTCGACCTGCCCGGTTTCGGCCGGGCGGCGCCGCTCGAGCCGGAAGCCAAGCGACCGCCGGCACCGCGCGCCCGGCGCACCGGCGCCCGGCAGGAGCAACTCGAACTGCTGGAACCGACCGACACCACCGGCCTGCCGGTCTGGGTGCGCGACGACAAGCTCGATCTTACCGGCCTGCCCGTGTGGGCGCCCGATGACGTTAAGCCAGATTAGCAGTCCCCGTATTACCTTCAGCATTTCCCACACAGCATCGGGCCGGAACGCAGCCTGTTAGACTGTGCCAACGTCCTTTTTGAACAGGTCTGACACCATGACATCCACCGACACCACCGCGCCCGACCAGCAGGCCGGTTCGACCTCCTTTGCCAGCCTGGCGCTCGCTCCCGCGCTGCTGGAAAACCTCGACACGCTCGGCTACAGGCAGATGACCGCGATCCAGGCGCAAAGCCTGCCAGCGGTGCTCGCCGGCCGCGACCTGATCGCCCAGGCCAAAACCGGCAGCGGCAAGACCGCTGCCTTCGGCCTCGGCATCCTGCACAAGCTCAACCCGGCGTGGTTTGCCGTGCAGGCGCTGGTGCTCTGCCCGACCCGCGAGCTGGCCGACCAGGTCGCCAACGAATTGCGGCGCCTGGCGCGCAGCACCGGCAACGTCAAGGTGCTGGTGCTGACCGGCGGTTCGCCGATGCGCCCGCAAATCGCCTCGCTCGAACACGGCGCCCACATCGTGGTCGGCACGCCGGGCCGCGTGCGCGACCACCTGGGCCGCAACACGCTCGATCTGTCCAAGGTGCAGACCCTGGTGCTGGACGAGGCGGACCGCATGACCGACATGGGCTTCTACGACGAGATCGCCGGCATCGTCAGCGCCTGCCCCAAGCGGCGCCAGACCTTGCTGTTCTCGGCCACCTACCCGGACGACATCCGCCGCGCCACCGACTCCTTCCTGGCCGATCCGGTCGAAGTGACGGTCGAAGCGCAGCACGACAACAGCCAGATCGAGCAGCTGTTCTTCGAGATCGGCTTCGACAACCGCAACCAGGCCGTGGCCACGCTGCTGGGCCATTACAAGCCGGTGTCGGCAATCGCCTTCTGCAATACCAAGGTGCAGTGCCGCGAACTGACCGACCACCTGCGCGAACAGGGCTTCACGGCGCTGGCGCTGTACGGCGAGCTGGAACAGCGCGAGCGCGACGAGATCCTGGTGCTGTTCGCCAACCGCAGCTGCTCGGTGCTGGTGGCCACCGACGTCGCCGCCCGTGGCCTCGATATTCCCAACCTGGAAGCAGTGATCAACGTCGATGTCTCGAAAGACACCGAAGTCCACATCCACCGCGTGGGCCGCACCGGCCGCGGCGGCGAAAAAGGCCTGGCGCTGTCGCTGTGTGCGCCGAACGAAAAGAAATGGGTCAAGCTGATCGAGGAATACCAGGGCGCGCCGGTCGACTGGTACGACCTGGCCAGCCTCGATGACGGCGACTACGGCGTCGATCCGGCGCCGATGATGACGCTGGTGATCAGCGGCGGCAAGAAAGACAAGCTGCGCCCCGGCGACCTGCTGGGCGCCCTGACCGGCGACGCCGGCCTCAGCAAGGAGCAGGTCGGCAAGATCAACGTGTTCGAGTTCCAGACCTACGTGGCGCTCGACCGCCGCGTGGCCTACGAAGCATTCGACCGCCTGAGCCGGAACAACCCGCTCGGCGGCGACTTCGGCACGATCAAGGGACGCAACTTCAAGATGCGTTTCATCGAGGTCTGAAAAAAAAATGCCGGCACCGCCGGCTTTTTTTTTGACTAGTGCTTGTGCTTTTCCATATCCGGCAACAACACCGTCAAGATGCCCAGCAACGGCAGGTAGGAACACAGCTTGTACACGTAGGCGATGCCCGCCACGTCGGCCAGGTGGCCCATGGCGGCCGCGCCGATGCCGCTGACGCCGAACATCAGGCCGAAGAAGATGCCGGCGACCATGCCCACCTTGCCCGGCATGAGTTCCTGCGCGAACACCACGATGGCGGAAAACGCCGACGAAATCACGAAGCCGATCACCACCGTCAGCACGGCGGTCCAGAACAGGTCCACGTACGGCAGCGCAAGCGTGAACGGCGCGGCGCCCAGGATCGACATCCAGATCACGCGCTTGCGGCCGATGCGGTCGCCGATCGGGCCGCCCATGAAGGTGCCGGCCGCCACCGCTGCCAGGAACAGGAACAGATACATCTGCGCCGACGCCACCGAGACGCCGAATTTATCGATCAGGTAGAACGTGTAGTAGCTGCTCAGGCTGGACATATAGATGTACTTCGAGAACACCAGCAGCGCCAGCACGGCCAGCGCCCCATAAACGCGCGACTTCGGCAGCGGCGACTCGGCCGCCACCGCTTTCTTGCGCGGCAGGCCGGCCAGGTGGGCGCTGTGCCAGCGGCTCACGTACACCAGCACGCCGAACGCCAGTGCCGTCAGCACCGCGAACCAGCCGATATTGCCCTGCCCCCGCCCGATGATGATGGCTGCCGCCAGCACCGGTCCCAGCGCCGAACCGACATTGCCGCCGACCTGGAACAGCGACTGCGCAAAGCCGAAACGTCCGCCCGACGCCACCCGCGCCACGCGCGACGCCTCCGGATGGAAGGTCGACGAACCGACGCCGATCAGCGCGGCCGCCACCAGCAGCGCCGGGAAGCTGTGCGCGACCGCCATCAGCAGTACGCCGATGAAGGTGGACACCATCCCGGCCGGCAGCAGGTAGGGCATGGGGTGGCGGTCGGTGTACAGGCCGATCCACGGTTGCAGCAGCGACGCCGTGCACTGGAATGTCAGCGTGATCAGGCCGACCTGGGCAAACGACAGGCCGAATTCGGCCTTGAGCAGCGGGTAAATCGACGGCAGCATGGCCTGCACCAGGTCGTTGAGCAGGTGCGCAAAGGCGACTGCACCCAGTATCTGCATCACGGTCTGGGTCTGGGGAGCGGGGGCGCTTGCAGGACGCGCCGCGGCTGTGGCAGCAGTGGAATTCATGGCAGAGTCTTTTGATGAGGAACCGACAGTGTATGATGGCCGGCATACCCGGATATTCCATTCTTCGTCTACCAAGTGACAAAGTTTATCGACATGACCGCGCCGCCCGCCATCGAGCTCGCGCAGCGCAGCAGCGACCACCGCGACTACCAGAACGTGCCGCGCGTGATCACGGCCATGGCGCGCGACACCGGCCACGGCATGACCGCGCCGCCGCACAGCCACGCGCGCGCGCAGCTGCTGTACGCGACTGCGGGCCTGATGCGGGTCGTCACCGACCTCGGCGTGTGGATCCTGCCGCCGCGCCGCGCGCTGTTCATCCCGCCCGGCGTGGTGCACCACTGGACCTCGATCGGCAAGGTGGCCATGCGCACCATCTACATCGAGGCGGGCGCGGCGCGCCAGTACGGCAACGCCTGCCGCGTGATCGAAGTCAGCGCCCTGCTGCGCCAGCTGATCCTGGCGCTGCTGCAGGAACCGGTCGAGTATCCAATTCCCGGCCGCGGCGAACACCTGGCCATGCTGATCCTGTCCGAGCTGGCGGCAGCGGAAACGGTGCCGATCGCGATACCGTGGCCGCGCGACCGCCGCCTGGTGGCCGTGTGCAACGCCATCGTGGCCGATCCCGGCAGCACGCGCACCATCGAGGACCATGCGGCCGAGGTGGGGGCCAGTGCGCGCACGCTGATCCGCCTGTTCCCGCAGGAGACCGGCCTGCACTACCGCCAGTGGATGCAGCAGGTGCACCTGGCCGAAGCGTTCGGGCGGCTGGCACAGGGCCACAGCGTGGGCGCGATCGCCGCGGCGCTCGGCTATGCCAGCCCCAGTGCATTCACCGCCATGTTCCGCCGCATCCTGGGCAAGACACCGCAGCACTACCTGACCGAATGGCGCGCGCCGCTGCAGACACTGTAGCGCCGCCATCCACTACAATGCTGCCACCATGGAAAAACTGATTGCCGAATTGCGCAGGCTCTACCTGCCCGACCCCCAGCACCCGTCCACCGCCGCGCTGGAAGACCACCTGCACGGCAGCACCACGTTGACCGTCGACCTGGCCGGCGAGGCCGGCACGGCGCGGGCCATGGCGCTCGATTTTCCGCGCGCTGCCGACGACCGCCACTGGCTGCTGCTGTGCGACGTCGCCAACGCCTTGCAACAGGACCTGACGTTGCCGGCGCCGGCCGTCAGCGTCAACGGCGCCGACCGCTTCACGCTGTGGCTGTCGTTTTCGCCGGCGCAGCCGCTGGCGCAGCTGCGCCGTTTTCGCACCTTGCTGCAGCAGGCGTATTGCCCCGACCTCGGCGCGGCGCCCGACGCCACGGAGGTGGCGCTGCCGCCGTGCCGGCACCAGGCAAGCGGCTTGTGGGCAGCCTTCATCAACCCCGCCATGGGCGCTGCGCTGGCCGACGACCTGGGACTGGAGTTGCCGCCGCCGGTCAGCGCGCAGGCGGCATTCCTGCAAGGTCTCGACAGCATCAGCGCCGAGCAGTTCGCGCAGGCCTTGCAGCAGCTCGAACTGCAGGCAGCGGGACCAGCGGCCGAGCCCGCGCCGCCCACGGCGCAGATGCGCCAGCCTGCGCCCGCAGGCGTGCTGCTCGGCGAGGCCACGCTGGAACAGATCGTGGCGGAACTGCACCGCCGTCAGATCGAGCCGACGCTGCGCCACGTGATCGGCCGGTAAGGCCGGCCGGGCCACGCCACGCCGGCCCTGCAGCGATGACGGCACAGCGCAAAAAAAAACGCCCCGCGGGGCGTTTTTTTGCGTTGCTGACCGCTGGCGATCAGTTACGGACGATTTTCTTGTATTCGTTGGTGCGGGTGTCGATCTCGATGACATCGTCCTGGCTCACGAACAGTGGCACTTGCACGGTGTGCTGCTTCGATTCGATGGCGTTCTCGATGCGCGCTTCTTTCAGCACGTTACCCGAGGTGTTGCCCTTGACTGCAGGCTCCGAGTACACGATCTTGCGCTGGATGGTGGTTGGCAGTTCGACCGAGATGGCTTTGCCATCGTAGAAGACTGCTTCGCATTCCATGCCGTCTTTCAGGTAGTTCAGGGCGTCGCCCAGGTTTTCTTCTTCGATTTCGTACTGTTCGTAGTCGGCGTCCATGAACACGTACAGCGGATCGGCGAAGTACGAGTAGGTGACCGGCTTCTTGTCCAGCACGACGACGTCGAACTTGTCGTCGCCGCGGAACACGTTTTCCAGCGGGCTGTTGGTCAGAAGATTCTTCATCTTCCACTTGTAGGTGAAGCCGGTACGGCTCGAACCGTTGACGTCCGAGCGCAGCACGATGAATGGCTTGGCATCGACCATGATGATATTGCCGACACGAATTTCTTTTGCTGGTTTCATAGTAGTTACTTAAAAATTTAAGTTGCGTAAAAAATCATCTGCGCCGGGCGCGGGGCCATCAGCTCACGATTGATCAGGGTAAAAAATGTTCTAGAAATTAACCCGGCATTATACCCGGCTTTTCCGGCGGAACCTAACTTGGCCGTGGCTCAGGCGCCGCGCAGTGTGTGCACAAAAGCCAGCAGCTTGCCGGTCAGGTCGCCATGCGCGGCGACCTGGTCCTGCCACGTGATCGCATGGGCGGCGATCTGCGGCGCCTCGGCGCGCAAGGCGTGCCACAGGGCGGGCCAGTCGGCGTGCTGCTGCACCCCGTTCCAGGCCAGCGTGAACGCGCTTAAGGCCGGCAGTCCGTTCGCGTAGCGTTGCAGGAAGGCGCGCAATTTCTTGTGGTGCAGATGGTCGTCCTGCGCATAGATATGCCAGACGAACGGCTTGCCGGCCCACTGCGCGCGCACCCAGGAGTCTTCGCCGCGCACCAGGTTCACGTCGCAGGCCCACAGCAGCTTGTCGTAATCCGTCTGCGGCACGAACGGCAGCACGCGCACGGTCAGCCGGCCGCGCGTGGCGACAGCGCCGGCCCGCGCGGGACCGCCCAGAAAGCCTTGCACCGCCTCGGTCGCCACGCCTTCGGGCACGAAACAGGTCACCGCGTCGTCGCTGTCGCGCCACGCGTCGAACAGCGGCGCCACCGGCGCGAACGGGTAGCAAAACAGCGAGACGCGCGTTGCTGCCAGTTCGGCCCCGGTGGCGCCGAGCGCGCGCAAGAAGTTGTCGGCGGTGGCCGGGTCGGCCAGGAAGGCGCGCCGCTGCTCGTCCAGCGCGGCCTCGCGCAGCAGGCCGCCAGTCTTGTCCGTGTAGCCGGGGAAGAAGAAATGCTTGAGCAATGGCAGTTGCGGATGGGGCGAAGTCAGGCGGTGACAGCCCTCGACCCACTCCTCTGCCGTCAACCCTTCGAAGTTGAGCCAGACCGGGCGCGGCGTGCACTGCGCCATGGCCGCGACGTAAGCGGGCGGCAGGTCCACCGCGAAAAATTCGATGACGATGTCGGCCACATCGGCGGGTGTGAACGCACCGTCCTGGCCGCGCCAGTGGCGCACGGCCACGCCCTGCACCAGCTGGTGCTCGGCGCCGGTATCGACGTCGGGCTGCAGGCGGCTGAAGCTGGCCAGGTCATCGACCCACAGCCGCACGGCGATGCCGTGCTCGGCGTGCAGCTGGCGCGCCAGGCGCCAGCAGATGCCGATGTCGCCATAGTTGTCGATAACGCGGCAAAACAGGTCGAGGCGCAAGGTCATGGTCGGAAAAAAAGTAAGGCGAAATGAAAAAAAGCCGCACGCGGCGGCTTTTTCCTGTTGCTGTCTGGCGTCTCCACGGGGATTCGAACCCCGGTACTCACCGTGAAAGGGTGATGTCCTAGGCCTCTAGACGATGGAGACAGAAATCTGTCGTACTGACCTGGTGTTACCGTAACTGGAAATGTCTGGCGTCCCCAGGGGGATTCGAACCCCCGTACTCACCGTGAAAGGGTGATGTCCTAGGCCTCTAGACGATGGGGACATTTCCAAGGCGCGAATCATAGCAGTGTCTGACCGTCGGCGCAACAACAAACCGTTGTTTTCACAGGATATTTTGAAAGCCAGAAAACTATCGCGCATAGCAAAAAGCCGCTCATCGAGCGGCTTTGCCATGACCTTGCAGTCATTACCTGGCGTCCCCAGGGGGATTCGAACCCCCGTACTCACCGTGAAAGGGTGATGTCCTAGGCCTCTAGACGATGGGGACAGTGTCTGTGCTCTCTACGCAGTGGTGGAGGTAAGCGGGATCGAACCGCTGACCTCTTGCATGCCATGCAAGCGCTCTCCCAGCTGAGCTATACCCCCCGGGCGCAGAAAGTCTTCTGTCGTACATCTACTACTTTTTTTACTGCTGCCAGCAAGGCTGGCGTCCCCAGGGGGATTCGAACCCCCGTACTCACCGTGAAAGGGTGATGTCCTAGGCCTCTAGACGATGGGGACCTTGGCGCTACGGTAAAACTATTTATATCAATTCGTCCCTGCGCTGTTGGTGGAGGTAAGCGGGATCGAACCGCTGACCTCTTGCATGCCATGCAAGCGCTCTCCCAGCTGAGCTATACCCCCCGGGCGCAAAAACAAACTGCGACTACTTTTACTGCTACCAGCGTTGGCGAAGCTGGCGTCCCCAGGGGGATTCGAACCCCCGTACTCACCGTGAAAGGGTGATGTCCTAGGCCTCTAGACGATGGGGACCTTGGCACTACGGTACTACACTACCCTGCAAACTGGTGGAGGTAAGCGGGATCGAACCGCTGACCTCTTGCATGCCATGCAAGCGCTCTCCCAGCTGAGCTATACCCCCGTTTGCGCGAGAGACAAGAGTATAGCAGAGGCGCCGCATTATGCAAATACCTTTTTGCAACTTTGCCCCTGCAATCGACTGCTGCTTAAATAAACTTCGTCACGCGCGCCACAACGGTGTCGCGCCCGAAGATTTCCAGTACCGCGTCGATGGCCGGCGTTTGCAGCTGGCCGGTCAGGAACAGGCGCAGCGGCATGGCGATCTGCGGCATCTTCAGGCCATGCGCAGCCAGCACTTCCTTGAGCATCGCCGCCAGCGCCGCCTTGTTCCACTCCACCGTCCGGCAACGCTCGGCAAACTGCGCCAGCGCCGGCTTGACCGCGTCGGTCACGTGCTGGGCCAGCAGTGCGGGATCGGGCTGCGGCGTGCGGAAGAACAGCATGGCGGCATCGGCCAGCTCGTTGACGGTGTTGGTGCGCTCCTTCATCAGGCCCAGCACCACCGGCAGCGCCGGCGCGCCGTCGAAGTCGGCGCCGTTGTCCAGCATGCGCGGGCGGGCCAGCTCGGCCAGGCGGTCGTTGTCGGCCTGCTTGATATAGTGGTTGTTGAGCCAGTTCAGTTTTTCGATATTGAACTGCGCGGCCGAATTGGACAGGTGGCTGCCGTCGAACCAGGCGATCATCTGTTCCATCGAGAACACTTCCTCGTCGCCGTGGCTCCAGCCCAGGCGCGCCAGGTAATTGAGGATCGCTTCCGGCAGGTAGCCCTGCGCCGGGTAGTCCATCACGTTGACGGCGTCCTTACGCTTGGACATCTTGGCGCCGTCCGAGCCGAGGATCATCGGCAGGTGGCCGTACTCGGGCAGCGGTGCGCCGATGGCGCGCAGGATGTTGATCTGGCGCGGCGTGTTGTTGACGTGATCGTCGCCGCGCAGCACATGGCTGATTTCCATGTCGAGGTCGTCGATGGCCACGCAGAAGTTGTAGGTCGGCGTGCCATCCGGGCGCGCGATCACCAGGTCGTCCAGCTCTTTATTGGCGATCGTGATTGAGCCCTTGACGAAATCGTTCCAGGTCACTTCGCCGTCGAGCGGATTCTTGAAACGCAGCACCGGCTTGCGGCCCTCGGGAATGGCCGGCAGGGTCTTGCCCGGCTCCGGGCGCCAGGTGCCGTCGTAGCGCGGCTTGTCGCCGGCGGCGGTGGCGCGCTCGCGCATGGCCTGCACTTCTTCGGGCGACGAGTAGCACTGGTAGGCGGTGCCCGCTGCCAGCATCTGCGCCAGCACTTCGCGGTAGCGGTCCATGCGCTGCATCTGGTAGAACGGGCCTTCGTCGTGGCTCAGGCCCAGCCACTGCATGCCGTCGATGATGGCCTGCACTGCGGCAGGCGTGGAGCGTTCCAGGTCCGTGTCTTCGATCCGCAGCACGAAGGTGCCGCCGAAGTGGCGCGCAAAGGCCCACGAGTACAGCGCCGTGCGGGCGCCGCCCAGATGGAGATAGCCGGTCGGGCTGGGAGCGAAACGGGTGCGGACGGGTTTGGCTGGTGCGTTGGTCATCGTGATCGGAAAGCTGAGCTATAAAGACCGCTATTTTACAGCCTTGATCACGAGAGGTGAGCAGACGCCAGCTGGCGCGCCGGTGGCGCGCTGACGTCCAGTCGTTCTTGTTCAGTCGTTCTTGATGACAATGCTCGGGAACTTGCTGCTCATGTCCTTGGCCTTTTCCGCCACCTGCACCGCGATCTTGCGGGCGATGTCTTTATAGATGGCTGCCACCGGGCCGTCGGGGTCGGCCACCACGGTCGGCCTGCCGGCATCGGCCTGTTCGCGGATCGCCATGGTCAGCGGCAGCGCGCCGAGGAAGTCGACGTGGAAGTCCTTGCACATCTTTTCGCCGCCGCCGGCGCCGAAGATGTGTTCTTCGTGGCCGCAGTTCGAGCAGATATGGGTGCTCATGTTTTCCACGATGCCCAGGATCGGGATGCCGACCTTTTCGAACATTTTCAGGCCCTTGCGCGCGTCGAGCAGCGCGATGTCCTGCGGCGTGGTGACGATCACGGCGCCGGTGACCGGCACTTTCTGCGACAGCGTCAGCTGGATGTCGCCGGTGCCGGGCGGCATGTCGACGATCAGGTAGTCGAGGTCGCGCCAGTTGGTCTGCTCGAGCAGCTGCTGCAGCGCCTGCGTGACCATCGGACCGCGCCACACCATCGGTTCGTCCGGGTCGATCAGGAAGCCGATCGACGACACCTGCACGCCGTGGTTTTCCATCGGTTCCATCGATTTGCCGTCGACCGTCTGCGGACGGCCGGAGACGCCCAGCATCATCGGCTGCGACGGGCCGTAAATGTCGGCGTCGAGCAGGCCGACTGCCGCGCCCTCGGCGGCCAGCGCCAGCGCCAGGTTGACGGCGGTGGTCGATTTGCCGACGCCGCCCTTGCCCGAGGCGACGGCAATGATGTTCTTCACGTTCGGCATCAGCTTGACGCCGCGCTGCACGGTATGGGCAATGATCTTCGCGCTCACGCCCACGCTGATATTGCCGGCGCCAGGCAGGGCCTTGAGGGCGGCGATGACGGTCTTGCGGATGCCGTCGATCTGGCTTTTGGCTGGATAGCCGAGTTCGATGTCGAGCGAAATGTCGCCATCTTCGACCTTCAGGTTCTTCACGGCCTTGCCGCTGACAAAATCCTTACCGGTATTGGGGTCGATTACCTGCGCCAGGGCGGCTTTGACTGCTTCTGCTGTGATGCTCATGAGGCTCTCCGTGAAATATGCGCCCATTCTAGCGCATCGCGGCAAAATTCCCCGGCTGGCGGCCCGCCCGGATGACTGCCCGGCCGAACCGCTGTTAAAATGCTTCTTTTCCACCCACAAAGTGCATCAACCATGACCCGCAAGCTGTTTGTCACCACTGCCCTGCCCTACGCCAACGCCGCTTTCCATATAGGCCACATGATGGAATACATCCAGGCCGATATCTGGGTCCGGTTCCAGCGCATGCAGCGCGACGGTGAGGGCGACCAGCGTCGGCCCCGCGAGGTGCACTTCGTGGGCGCGGACGATACCCACGGCACGCCGATCATGATCGCTGCTGAAAAGGAAGGCATCACGCCGCAGGAATTCGTCGCCAAGATCGCTGCCGGCCGCGCCCAGTACCTGGACGGCTTCCACATCGCCTTCGATAACTGGTACTCGACCGACTCGCCGGAAAACGTCGAGCTGTCGCAGGGCATTTACCGCAAGCTGCGCGATGCGGGCCTGATCCAGACCAAGATCGTGCCGCGCTTCTACGACCCGGTGAAGGGCATGTTCCTGGCCGACCGCAACATCAAGGGCGAATGCCCGGTGTGCCACGCAAAGGACCAGTACGGCGACAACTGCGAAGTATGCGGCGCGGCCTACCAGCCCACCGAACTGATCAACCCGTTCTCGGTGTTTACCAACGCCACGCCGGTGCTCAAGGATTCGGAACAGTATTTCTTCAAGCTGTCCGACCCGCGCTGCTACCAGTTCCTCAAGGACTGGCTCAATACGCCGGGCCGCCTGCAGCCGGAGATGGTCAACAAGGTCAGCGAATGGCTGGGCGAGTCCGGCGAAAAGCTGGCCGACTGGGATATCTCGCGCGACGCGCCATACTTCGGCATCCCGATTCCCGATGCACCGGGCAAGTTCTTCTATGTCTGGCTCGACGCGCCGGTCGGCTACCTGGCCAGCCTGAAAAACTACTGCGCCAAGCAGGGCATCGACTTCGACGCCCTGCTGAACGATCCTGCCACCGAGCAGATCCACTTCATCGGCAAGGACATCGTCTCGTTCCACCTGCTGTTCTGGCCGGCCATGCTGAAGTTTGCCGGCCACCCGGTGATCGACAAGCTGAAAGTCAACGTGCATGGCCACCTGACCGTCAACAACGAAAAAATGTCGAAGTCGCGCGGCACCGGCATCTCGCCGCTGCGCTACCTGAACCTGGGCATGAACCCGGAATGGCTGCGCTACTACATCGCCTTCAAGCTGAACTCCAAGGTCGAGGACCTGGACTTCACCGGCGACGATTTCGTGGCGCGCGTGAATAGCGACCTGATCGGCAAATTCGTCAACATCGCCAGCCGCTGCGCCGGTTTCATCGCCAAGAAATTCGACGGCAAGCTGGCCGACACGCTGTCGCCCGGCGCGCAGCAATGGATACAGCGCGCACTGGTCACGTCCGAAGGCGTGGAGCGCCAGGCCAATATCGCCGCCAACTTCGAGGCCCGCGAGTACGGCAAGGCGCTGCGCGAGATCATGGAGATCGCCGACATCACCAACCAGTACGTCGACGAGAACAAGCCGTGGATCCTGGCCAAGGACGAGGCGAAAACCGCCGAGCTGCACGACGTGTGCACGGCCGCCCTGATCCTGTTCCGCCAGCTCACCATCCTGCTCTCGCCGGTGCTGCCGGGCGTGGCTGCCAACGTCACCAAGTTCCTCGGTGACAGCCAGCTGGTCTGGGCCGACACCGATGTCGCCAGCGGCGTCGTGTCGCAGGCCATGCTCGGCCGCACCATCGGCGCCTACACGCACCTGATGACGCGCGTGGACGCCAAGATGATCGAAGAACTGTTCGACGCACCGGGCCAGCAGGCCGCTGCGGCCGCCCAGCCTGCGCCGGCCGAAAAGCCGGCCAAGGCTGCCAGGCAGGCCGCGCCCGCTGCCGTTGCTGCAGCGCCTGCGGTGCCGATGCCCGAAGGCGTGGAAGAACTGGCGCCGCAGATTTCGATCGACGACTTCGTCAAGATCGACCTGCGCGTGGCGCAGATCGTCAACTGCGAGCACGTGGACGGCTCGGACAAGCTGCTGCGCCTGACACTCGACGTCGGCGAAGGCCGCCTGCGCAATGTCTTCTCGGGCATCAAGTCGATGTACCAGCCGGAAGAGCTGGTAGGCAAGCTGACCGTCATGGTGGCCAACCTGGCGCCGCGCAAGATGAAGTTCGGCGTGTCCGAAGGCATGGTATTGGCTGGTTCGGCCAAGGATGAAAAGGCCAACCCCGGCATCTACATCCTCAACCCGTGGCCGGGCGCTGCGCCCGGCATGCGCATCCGCTGATCACCCCCCCCTCTTGCCAACCGCCCTGGCGGCGGTTGGCAGCGTTCCCACTCGCGCACGAGCCACCCTCCTACTGATTCCCCTCGAGGCTCGTGAAATACTGCGCGGTGGCTCCATCCAAAAGGTGGGGCCGAGCCCGAAATTGAGATGCCGGCTTGCGACCCAAGCGCACTCTGCAGTAAAAAGCACGAGACCTGTTCCCACCAGGCTTACACGGCGCCGCATGCTGTCCCACGAATGCGCCAACTGCTCAGACCGCCTTATGCCACAAGGCGCGCTTTCAATTTCTCCTTTACAGCATTTCGTTGAGTTGCGCCAAGCGCGCACGCAACAGTAGAACTACGGGGGTGCTTGTATGAAAATTTTCGTGGACTAATATTTCCCCAGCCACTCATGTTTTGGGCTGGCTTAGCACATCATTTTTTCTATAACGGAGACCATCATGACTCACCACCTCCAGCGCACGCTGTGGCACGCGCTCGTCTGTATTCTTCTCTGCTGGGCCTGGCCCGCATGGAGCGCCACGCCCGGTCCCGGCAAGTGGAGCGCGCAACAATCCTGGGCAGCCGACAGCGTCAACGGCGGCAACCTCACCGGCTTCTTTTACTGGCCCGCCAGCGAACCGACCATCGGTGGCAAACGCGCGCTGGTGCTGGTCCTGCACGGCTGCAAACAGACCGCCGCCAGCGACGTCATCGACGCCAACGACGGCGGCTACAACTGGGCGGCCATGGGCGACAAGTACGGCGCCGTCATCCTGGCGCCGAACGCGCCCGGCAATGTCTATTACAACCACTGCTGGGACTATGCCAACACCAGCCACACCCGCAGCGGCGGCGGCCACGACAAGGTGCTGCTCGACCTGGTGGATCGCTTCGTCAAGAATCCGCAGTACCAGATCGATCCCAACCAGGTGTACGTGACCGGCCTGTCGTCGGGTGGCGGCGAAACGATGGTGATGGGCTGCCTGGCGCCGGACGTGTTTGCCGGTGTCGGCATCAACGCCGGCCCCACCCCGGGCACCACCACGATCCAGATCGGCGGCGTCCCCACCGGCTATACGGCGGCCACGGCAGCATCGCGCTGCAAGGCCATGGCCGGCAGCGCGGCGGACAAGTTCAGCACGCAGATCGCCGGCGCGGTGTGGGGTACGTTCGACTACACGGTCGACCAGAAGTACGGTCCGCTGGCCACGGAGGCGATGCGCATCATCTACGGCGGCACGTTTACCCGTGGCGCCGCTGAAAACATCCCCGGCGGCGGCGTCAACATCCCTTACCTCGACAGCAACCGCAAGGTGCGCACCCACGAAATCACGGTGACCGGCCTGGGTCACGCCTGGCCTGCCGGCCCCGGCGGCCAGAACACCAATTTCGTGGACAACACCAAGATCAATTACCCTGCCTTCGTGATGGATTTCTGGTACAAGAACAACCTGCGCATCGGCACCAGCACCGGTCCGGAAATGACGTCGTGCTCGGCAGCCGGCATCAGCACCACCAGCGCCACGGTCAGCGGCGCCGCCACCGGCGAGGTCAAGAACTACACGGTGGTGCTGAACGGCCCCACCGCCGTCAACGACAGCGCAGCCGGCAGCGGCAGCAATTTCAGCCGCACCTACAACCTGGCCGCCGGCAACTACAGCGGCACGGTGACCGCCACCGACAGCGCCAACCGCAACTCGGCTGCCTGCAGCATCGCGCCGTTCTCGGTCGGTACGGCGCCTGCCCTGACGCCGCCGACCAACGTCGCGGCCGGCGCCGTCACGGACAGCTCGGTGCCGCTGACCTGGAATGCTGCCGGTGCCGCCACCGGCTACAACGTATACGTGAACGGCGCCCGCGTCACCAGCACGCCGGTGACCGCCACCAGCTACACGGTCACCGGCCTGACTGCCAACACCGCTTACACCATCACCGTGTCTTCGGTGGGCAATGGCGGCGAGAGCGCGCAGTCGTCGCCGCTGTCGGTCACCACCAGCGCCGGCAACGGCGGCTGGACCTGCACCACGGTCACCGCCACAAACTATGCCCATGTCCAGGCGGGCCGCGCCACGGTCAAGTTCGGCCTGGCGTACGCCAACGGTTCGAACGACCTGATGGGCCTGTCAACGGTGTTCTTCCGCACCACGCTGGCGCAGACTGCGCAGGACTTCTACAAGGTCGGTAACTGCCCATAAATCCCGCCAGCGCCCACGCATGATGTGCGTGGCATTTCCCGGCCGCCATGGCGCTTTCCGACGCCATGGCGGCTTTTTTTCGCCCATCAGTTAACAGAATGTCACTTTTCGATGGCTGCAGGATGGCAAATCGACACCATACAGTCCGACGTTGCCATGAGAGTGTGTCCTACGGATGAATTCGGTACCCGATGGAATAATCAAGCCTCATTCAACGCAATACGAGGAGCTGACATGAACACCAAGACCACCGCCAAGATGACTGCCCTGTTTGCTACCCTGTGCCTGAGCGCCAGCGTGTATGCGCAAAACGCCGCCCTGACCCCGAACCAGCTGAGCCCGCAAGAAGCGGCGCCGGTCACCTCGGAATCGCTGCAGGCGAAATCGACCACCGGCGAACTGCACCCTACCCTGCCTAGCCACGCCGCCACCCAGACCGATCCGCAGCAACGCTACCAGACCCGTGAAGATGCCAAGATGGCCAGCGCCCAGCGCATGACCGATGCGGGCTGCGTCGACGCCGGCGTTGCCACGCCACCGGCGCAAACCGCCGCCCACGCAGGCAAGCACGACAACCGCCTGGCGAAAGCCGACTGCATGCGCCCGAACGCGCAGCCGATGGTGCGCTGATCGCCCGTCACCGTGCAGCAAGCGCGCGAGGCCGCCCGGCATGCCGGTGCGGCCTTTGCCGTTCATGGCCGCACTACGCTGGCGCGACGGACCGCCAGCGCAAAAAGACTTGGCCGCAGCAGCGATCAAATTCGCCCCGAGCGGCGTTGACGCGGTAAAATAGACGTTGACTATCCACTCATACCAACGCTATGAAACTCTCCAAACAACATTCGATGTACGAATCCGACCACACCCTGTTCATCAAGGAACTCAAGGCGAAGAATCCGGGTATCGAAGCAGGTCAGCAACAGGGCCGCGCCTTGCTGTGGGATCGTCCGCCGATCTCGCTCGACGAGCAGGAACGCCAGCTGAAGTCTGCCGTCAAGCAGCAAGCCTACGTGTACCAGAACAAGCTCTGATCACGGCGGACGCCACGCATGTTGCCAGATCCAGCGGCGGAAACGACGCAGGCCGGCACGGCTGAGGCCACCGCGTCCGTCGAAGCAGACAGTGCCGCCGCCACCGATGGTGCCGGCTACGCGCGGCTGTACGGCGAACCGCTGCTCAAGCTGCCCAACGACCTGTACATTCCGCCCGATGCGCTGGAAATTTTTCTCGACGCCTTCGAAGGGCCGCTGGACCTGCTGCTGTACCTGATCCGCAAGCAGAACTTCAACATCCTCGATATTCCGATGGCGCAGCTGACGCTGCAATACCTGCAATACGTGGACGAGATCCGCAAGTCCAACCTGGAACTGGCGGCCGAATACCTGCTGATGGCGGCCATGCTCATCGAGATCAAGTCGCGCATGCTGCTGCCGCAGCGGCAGGCCGAGCTCGACATCGAGGTGGACGATCCGCGCGCGGAACTGGTGCGGCGCCTGCTCGAATACGAGCAGATCAAGCTGGCCGCATACGAGCTCAACGCCTTGCCGCAGCTCGACCGCGACTTCGTGCGGCCGCAGATCCATATCGAGCAGAGCCTGGTGACCGTGCTGCCCGACGTCTCCCCCATCGACCTGCAGCAGGCCTGGCTCGACGTCATGAAACGCGCGCGGCTCACCCGGCATCACCAGATCAGCCGCGAAGAGCTGTCGGTGCGCGAACACATGACCGGCATCCTGCGGCGCCTGCAATCGACGCGGTTCGTCGAGTTCGCGGACCTGTTCGACGTGGCAGGCGGCGTGCCGGTGGTCGTGGTCAATTTTGTCGCCCTGCTCGAACTGGCGAAGGAAACGTTGGTCGAGATCACCCAGGCCGAACCGTTCGCACCGATCTATGTCCGGCTGGCGTATGCGCCGGTCTGAATTGTTTACCGAAATCATCCATGAAAATCATCACCACCATTGAAGAATTGCGCGACCAGCTCAGCGGCCAGCTGCGCACCGCCTTTGTGCCCACCATGGGCAATCTGCACGAGGGCCATCTGTCGCTGATGCGCATCGCCCGCAAGCATGGCGACCCGGTGGTCGCGTCGATCTTCGTCAACCGCCTGCAGTTCGGCCCCAACGAAGACTTCGACAAGTACCCGCGCACCTTCCAGGCCGACGTGGAAAAACTGGAAAAGGAAGGTGTGTACGTGCTGTTCGCGCCGACCGAAAAGGATTTGTACCCGGAGCCGCAGGAGTTCCGCGTCAGCCCGCCGGCCGACCTCGGCAACACGCTCGAGGGCGAGTTCCGTCCCGGCTTCTTCACCGGCGTGACCACCATCGTGCTCAAGCTGTTCTCGTGCGTACAGCCCAAGGTGGCCGTGTTCGGCAAAAAGGATTACCAGCAGCTGATGATGGTGCGCAATATGAGCCGCCAGTTCGCCCTGCCCACCGAGATCATCGGCGCCGAGACCTACCGCGCCGACGACGGCCTGGCCCTGTCGTCACGCAATATGTACTTGTCGGCCAGCGAGCGGGCCGAGGCGCCGGTGCTGTTCCAGACCCTCAATTTCGTGGCCGAAGAAATCCGCGCCGGCCATCTCGACGTGTTCCAGGTCGAGCACAAGGCGATGGACAGCCTGGCCCAGCGCGGCTGGCAGCCCGACTACGTCTCGATCCGCAAGCGCAGCGATCTGCAGCCGCCGTCGGCCGGCGACCTGGCGCAGGGTGCGCCGCTGGTGGTGCTGGCAGCCGCCAAACTCGGCACCACGCGCCTGATCGACAACCTCGAGATTTAAGGGGCTCAGGCCGGCGCAGGCGCCTACCCGGCCATCTGCTGGGCCCAGGCCAGCGCTTGCAGATGCGCCCGGTTGATGTCCTCCGGGCGCAGCTTGAGGGCAATGGCCAGCGCCGCCACCAGGTCGGAATTGAGTTCGCACGCTTCGGCCAGGGCCAGGTAAGGGCCGTAGCGTCCGCTGCGGGTCAGCAAGGCTTCGATCACGCCGTCCGGCAGCTGGACGGCGCCCAGCACCTCTTCCATCGTCATGCCCAGCAGGCGGTCCAGCAGCGAGAACATGCCGGCCACGAAGACCTGTTCGGCTTCGCTCTTGCCGAGCGTGTCGCGCGCCAGCAGCTCGGCCAGGCGGCCGCGCACCACGGCTGTTTCCAGCAGCACCGGCGAATAGCCATTGCTGCTGGCAGTCGCCAACAGCAAGGTCAGCCAGCGCTGCAGCGGCGCGTAGCCGAGCAGGGTCAGCGCCTGGCGCAGCGACTGCACCTCGCGCCCGGCGCCGAATCCGGCCGAGTTAATGAAGCGCAGCAGCTTGTACGACAGCGTCGGGTCGCGCCGCAGCACGGCCTCGATCTGCGCCAGGTCGGCATTCTCGCGCACCATCTGCATCAGCTGGACGATGAAGGTCTGGGCCGGGTTGAGGCCGCGCGCGCTGCTGCCCGGGCGCGGTGTCAGGTGCAGCTTGCCGACAAAGGCGTTCAGACCCAGCGCGGCGCAGGCGTCGAAGTCGGTCCAGTTGCTGACCGGGCGCGCCACCATGGTCAGGCCCGACTGCTTGAGCGCAGCGTAGGCGCGCGCCTGGGTGGCGACGTCGGCGCCGCTGAACCGCACTTCCACGTAGGAGGCCAGCGACGACAGGCGCAGGCCGGCCGGCGCGCGGGACACATGCCGCAGCAGGATGCCCACGCCGCCGGCGCGCAGCGCGTGGACCGCTTGCAGGGTATCGGGATCGGCCAGCACGGCGGCGGGCAGCGACAGCACCGTGCGCGCGGGTGGCATGCGGTGCAGCGCGTCGGCCGACAGCATCTCGGGCACGGCTTCGAGAAACAGGGTTTTGTCGCGCAGCAGCCAGGTGTCGCCGTCCTCGCCGCCGATCACGTGGCTGGCCACAAAGGTCAGCAGCGATTCGAGTGCGATCACCGGCGCGGGGGACGTGGGCGCTGCTGCGTGTGGCGCAGGCTGCTGCCAGGACAGTTCGTAGCCGACCACCCGCTGCTGCGGATCGAGCAACGGCTCGCGAACCAGGAAATGGGTATGGTGCATGGCCGTCCGTGGGCAGGCAGTGGCTGGTGGCCGGGCCGAGACCGCGTAAAGCTCTCCATGCCCGGCTGTTGCAACCGATAGGCAACAAACACCGGAACCGCCACGCTGGCGTGAGGGTTCCGTTCGTGACGATAGTGCTACAGCAAATTAAGCGTTGAGCTTTTCGAAAATCTTGTTCAGCTTTTCGTCCAGGGTGGCGGCCGTGAACGGCTTGACCACGTAACCGTTGGCGCCGGCCTGGGCGGCGGCAATGATGTTTTCCTTCTTCGCCTCGGCGGTCACCATCAGCACCGGCAGCTTGGCCAGGGCGGGATCGGCACGAATGTTCTGCAACATCGTCAGGCCGTCCATATTGGGCATGTTCCAGTCCGAGACGACGAAGTCGAACGACTCGGCGCGCAGCTTGGCCAGCGCCATGACGCCGTCTTCCGCCTCATCGACATTGGCATAACCCAGTTCTTTCAACAGATTTCGGACGATGCGACGCATCGTCGAAAAATCGTCAACAACTAAAAATTTCATCTTCGGATCAGCCATGAATTACTCCGTTGTTTCTTTACGCGGTTGTTAATATTGCCTACAAACTCCAAGCAAGTTGTAGGATAGCATTTTCGTTGCTCCAAGGCGAACAAAGTCGCAGTAAAACGTCACTGCAACCACAATTAGCGCCTTTAGACCCTCAAGGCACGCATGCCGTGTTGCGCCAGGTACCCTAGTACCATGCCAGGCAGTGCGGTCAGTGCACCAACCTCGTGCGTGGCGCCCACGGCGATCGCCTCGCGCGGCATGCCGAACACCACGCAGCTGGCCTCGTCCTGGGCAAAATTATGGGCGCCTGCGGTCTTCATTTCCAGCATGCCTGCAGCGCCATCCTTGCCCATGCCGGTCAGGATCACGCCGACCGCGTTCTTGCCGGCCGCCTGCGCTGCCGAGCGGAACAGCACGTCCACCGACGGCCGGTGACGGTTGACCGGATCGGCCTGGTCGATGCGGGTCATGTAGTTGGCGCCGCTGCGGGTCAGGTACAGGTGCGAGTGGCCGGGCGCGATGTAGGCGTGGCCGGGCAGCACCCGCTCGTTGCCCTGCGCTTCCTGCACCGAGATCTTGCACAGCGAGTCGAGCCGCTTGGCAAACGAGCGCGTAAAGCCTTCGGGCATGTGCTGGGCGATCAGGATGCCGGGGCAGTCCGACGGCATCTGCATCAGAAATTCGCGGATCGCCTCGGTGCCGCCGGTCGACGCACCGACGATGATCAGCTTTTCCGACGACAGCAGCGGGTTGCGCAGCGCCGACAGCGGCGCGCTGCCCGGCGCAGCAGCGCCGGCCGGCGGCAGCGTGCGGGCGCGCACGCGGGCCTTGGCAGCCGCGCGGATCTTGTCGGAGATGAGCTCGGTATATTCGCGCATCCCGGCCTGGATCGAAATCTTCGGCTTGGTGACGAAATCGACTGCCCCCAGTTCCAGCGCGCGCATGGTGATCTCGGAACCGCGCTCGGTCAGCGACGAGACCATCACCACCGGCATCGGGCGCAGGCGCATCAGCTTTTCCAGGAAATCGAGACCGTCCATCTTCGGCATCTCGACGTCGAGCGTCAGCACGTCCGGGTTATGCTGCTTGATCAGCTCGCGCGCCACCAGCGGATCGGGGGCGGTCGCCACCACTTCCATGTCGGGTTGACTGTTGATGATCTCGCTCATGACGCTGCGGATCAGCGCAGAGTCGTCGACGATGAGAACCTTGATCTTCATACGGGTGCTTTCTACGGATTAAAACAAGTCGATTTCGCCGCCCACCGGCGCCTTCTTCAGGCGGCTCGCGTATTCCACTTCACGTTTGGCCAGCGTATCGTTATGGGTCTGCATCAGCTTTTTCACCAGCACCTTGCCGGTGCGGGGGAAGAAATACACCTTGCGCGGGTGGATGTCGTTCAGGTCTTCGGCCACCACGCGGATGCGCTCGGTCTTCAGGAAATTGAGCACGAACGCCGCGTTGCGTTCGCCGACGTTGATCGCCGTAAAACCCTTGAGCACGGCGCCGCCGCCGAACACCTTCGCTTCCAGGTTCTCGCGCTTGGCGCCAGCCTTGAGCAGGTCGTTGATCAGCACTTCCATTGCATAGGTGCCGTAGCGCGCCGAGGCCGAGACCGGGCTGCCGTCGCCGCCGCCATCGGGCAGCATGAAGTGGTTCATGCCGCCCAGGCCCGTGGTGCGGTCGCGGATGCAGGCCGATACGCACGACCCGAGCACGGTCACGATCAGCATGTCCTTGTTGGTGAAATAATATTCGCCAGGCAGGATCTTGGCCGCTTCGCAGTCGAAGGTGCGGTCGTAATACAGGTTCGTGGCAAATTGTTCGAGGTCCATGACTGTTCCCTAGGCGCGGTGCGGGGACTTGGCAGCGGCCCGGTGTTTGTCGTCGAGCTCGTACACGGTCTTGCCGCGCAGCTTGAGCGCATCGGACACGTAGAGGAAGTTCTCGGAGTGGCCGGCGAACAGCAGCGCATCGGGCTTCATCAGCGGCACGAAGCGCGACAGGATCTTGCGCTGCGTGTCCTTGTCAAAATAAATCATCACGTTGCGGCAAAAGATCACGTCGAACTGGCCGCTCACGGGCCAGCTGTCGGCCAGCAGATTGAGCGGCTTGAAGGTGATCATATTGCGCAGCTCCTGGCGCACGCGCGCCTGGCCCTCGCGCTCACCCTTGCCTTTCAGGAAAAAGCGGCGGCTGCGCTCCGGGGTCATCTTGTCGAGCCGGTCCATCGTGTACACGCCGTTGGCCGCGTGGGCCAGCACGTTGGTGTCGATGTCGGTGGCGATGATCTGGCAGTTCGGCGTGAGCGTGTTGAACGCTTCGCAGACGGTCATGGCGATCGAATACGGCTCCTCGCCGGTGGACGAGGCCGAGCACCAGATATTGAGCGTCTCGCGCTTGCCCTTGACGTGGTCGGCCAGCAGCGGGAAGTGGTGCGCCTCGCGGAAGAACGACGTCAGGTTGGTGGTCAGCGCATTGGTAAACGCTTCCCACTCGTCGCCGAGGCGGCCCGCTTCCAGGTCGTCCAGGTACCTGGCGAACGAGCCGATGCCGGTGGCGCGCAGGCGCCGCGCCAGGCGGCTGTACACCATCTCCTGCTTGCTGTCGGCCAGCGAGATGCCGGCCCGCTTGTAGATGAGTCCGCGCACGCGCTCGAAGTCCCGGGCATTGAAATCGAATTCTTTAACGGTATCCTTAGTGTGCGGCATGGTGTGTCCTCGATCCAGCATGGCTTGTTGCGCTGCGCGTTGCGCCGGGCGCGTCCATCACGGCGTTCAAAATTCTTCCCATTCGTCGGCCAGCGGCTTGGCGACAGGCTTGGCGACAGGCTTTGCGGGCGGCTTAGGTGCAGCATTCGGTGCAGCATTCGGTGCGGCCTTGGGCGCCGGCGCGGCTGCGGCCGGCGCAGCCGGCTTGACGGCGCCGGGCAGGCGGGCAGCAGGCCGCGCCGCCGGACGGGCAACCATTGCCGCCGGGCGTGACGCGGCCGGTGCCGGGGCCGACGCGGCGCGGTATCCGCCGTCGCTGGCGAGCTTGAAGATGCTGACCGCGCGCGCCAGGATCTCGGCCTGCTCGTTCATGCTTTCGGCGGCAGCGGCCGCTTCTTCAACCAGTGCGGCGTTCTGCTGGGTCATCTCATCCATCTGGGTGATGGCCTGGTTGACTTCCTCGATGCCGCTGCTCTGCTCCTGCGTGGCGGCAGTGATCTCGCCCATGATGTCGGCCACCTGGCGGATCGAGGTCACCACCACTTCCATGGTCTGGCCCGCTTCATCGACGAGGCGGCTGCCAGTATCGACCTTTTCCACCGAGTCGTTGATCAGCTCCTTGATTTCGCGCGCGGCGCCGGCCGAGCGCTGCGCCAAGTTGCGCACCTCGGACGCCACCACGGCAAAGCCACGGCCCTGCTCGCCTGCGCGGGCCGCTTCCACGGCCGCATTCAGGGCCAGGATATTGGTCTGGAACGCGATGCCGTCGATCACGCCGATGATGTCCACGATGCGGCTCGAGCTTTCCTTGATCGAGCCCATGGTGGAGACCACCTGCGACACCACGTTGCCGCCCTTTTCCGCCACCGACGAGGCGGAGACCGCCAGCTGGTTGGCCTGGCGCGCATTGTCGGCGTTCTGGCGCACGGTGCTGGTCAGTTCTTCCATCGAGGACGCCGTCTCTTCCAGCGAGCTGGCCTGGGTTTCGGTGCGTGCCGACAGGTCGGCATTGCCGGCCGCGATTTCCTGGGCGGCCGTGGTAATCAGTTCGGAACCGGCGCGCACCTCGCCCACCGTCTTGGCCAGGCTCTCGTTCATGTCGTGCAGCGCCTGCAGCAGTTCGCTGGTTTCGTCGCGGCCCACCACCACCACTTCCGAGCTCAGTTCGCCGGAAGCGACGCGCTGCGCCACCACCACGGCACCGGCCAGCGGTGCCGTGATCGAGCGGGTGATCGCCACCGCGCACACCACGCCCAGCGCCACGGCTGCAGCGCCGAGGCCGAACAGCAGGTACATCAGCGAGCGCACGGCGCCCTCCGAGCTGCCGATCACCTGGTCGGAACTGGCCAGCTGCAGGTTGACCAGCTTATTGATCTGGCTCAGGGTTTGCTGGCTCAGCGGATCGATGCGGCCCGACAGGATCTTGGCTGCGCCTTCCGAATTGAACGCCAGGATCTGCGCCAGCGCTTCCTTGAAGGCGCTGTCGGTCTGGGCGTCGAGCTTGCCGATTTCGGCCAGCACACCCTGCTCTTCGCCGGACAAGCCCAGCGCCTGCAGGTCTTTCACGGCCTTTTCGTACAGCGCACGCTGGTCCTTGACCTTTTGCTCTTCCTTCTGCATCAGGCTGACATCCGATTGCAGGCCGATATTGCGCATGGCGATGCCGGTTTCCAGCATCGCGCTTTTCATCAGGCTCGCCTGCAGACTCTTGGCATTGGCCACGGTCAGGCCGTCTTCCAGGCGCTTGCTGTTGTTGTAGTTCAGGTAGTTGGTCAGCAGGACCATCGCTACCAGGATCGCCAGAATGGCGCCAAAGCCGGCACGCAGACGCGTACCAATCGTTACATCGCGTAAATTCATCGCTGTTACCCCGTTGCTCCATTGTTATACGCCACCGAAAACGTCCATCCGGTGGTGCTGCTAGTTTCTTCTGGCACGCCCTCTGTGGGGCACGCCGCGGGCAGGGACGCGTACCGCTTTGGGGCTGGGTTCAGGCCGCCAGTTGTTCCATCAAGCCCATTTCGGGGCTCAACATCAATTTGTCGATATTTACCAGGATCAGCATGCGCTCGTCGATGGTGCCCAGGCCGATCATGTAGTCGGAGCTGAAGGCGGTGCCCATCTCGGGCGCGGGCTTCACTTGCTCCGGGGTCAGCGTGGTGACGTCGGACACCGAATCGACCACCATGCCGACGATGCGGCCGCTGATGTTCAGGATGATCACGACCGTGAACTGGTCATAGATCGGCTCACCCAGGTTGAACTTGATGCGCATGTCCACCACCGGGATGATGATGCCGCGCAGGTTGATCACGCCCTTGATGAACTCGGGCGCGTTGGCGATGCGGGTCACGGCTTCGTAGCCGCGAATTTCCTGCACCTTCAAAATGTCGATGCCGTACTCTTCCGAGCCCAGCTTGAAGGCCAGGTATTCGTGGCCGGCGATTTCGTTGGCGCCTGTGGTCAATGCTTCGGACATGGTAATTCCTTTCTACGAAAAAATCTGTTCGTCGGCCAGCTGGCGCGACGAGCGTATCAGCGCTGCAACGTCGAGAATCAGGGAGACGCCGCCGTCGCCCAGGATGGTGGCGCCGGAAATGCCGGCCACCTTGCGGTAATTCGATTCCAGGTTTTTCACCACCACCTGCTGCTGACCGACCAGGTCGTCGATGAACAGCCCGGCCTTGCGGCCCTCGGTCTCGATGATCACCACGATACCCTGGCTGGGGTCGGTAAACCGCGGCACGATATCGAACATCTGGTACAGCGGCACCAGCGGCAGGTACTCGCCGCGCACCTTGATCACGCGGCCCTTGCCGCTGATTTCCTTGACGTCTTCCGGCGTCGGCTGCAGCGATTCGATCACAAACCCCAGCGGCAGGATGTAGACTTCCTCGCCCACCTTGATCGACATGCCGTCCAGGATCGCCAGCGTCAGCGGCAACGAGATCGAGATCGTGGTGCCGAAACCCTTGGCCGAGCGGATATCGACCACCCCGCCCATGGCCGTGATGTTGCGCTTGACGACGTCCATGCCCACGCCGCGGCCCGACACGTCGGTGACCGCGTCGGCCGTGGAAAAACCGGGCGCGAAGATCAGCTGCCACACTTCGGCATCGGTCATGGTGTCGCTGGCGGCCAGGCCGCTCTGCATGGCCTTGGCCAGGATTTTTTCCCGGTTCAGGCCGCCGCCGTCATCGGACACCTCGATGATGATGTTGCCGCCCTGGTGGGACGCCGACAGGAACAGGCGGCCGGCGTCGCTCTTGCCGGCAGCGCGCCGCACCTCGGGCATTTCGATGCCGTGGTCGATCGAGTTGCGCACCAGGTGCGTCAGGGGATCGACGATGCGTTCGATCAGGCCCTTGTCGAGTTCGGTGGCCGCGCCGTTGGTGATGAAATCGACTTTCTTGCCGAGCTTGGCAGCCAGGTCGCGCACCATGCGCGGGAAGCGCGAGAACACGAAGTCCATCGGCATCATGCGGATCGACATCACCGCTTCCTGCAGGTCGCGCGTATTGCGGGTCAGCTGGCTCACGCTGTTGAGCAGGCGCTCGTGCTTCATCGGGTCGAGCGTATCGACGCGCTGCTCGATCATGGCCTGCGTGATCACCAGTTCGCCCACCAGGTTGATCAGCTGGTCCACCTTTTCGATCGAGACGCGGATCGACGACGATTCGGCGCCGGCGTGGGATGCTTTCTCTTTTTCCTTCTCTTCCTTCTTGGCCGCCTTCTTTTCTTCTTCCTGCACGGTGGCCGGATCGGTCACGATGCCGGCGGCCGCGCGGATCTGTTCCAGCGGCTGGAAGAAACCGTAGCCGCGCGCATCGTCGCTGGCCGCCTGCGCATTGGCGCGGATTTCCTCGAGCGGCTGGAAGAAGCCGTAACCCTCGACGGCACCGGCGCCGCCGGCGCCCTGCTGCGGGTGCAGCGGCACGGCGTCGAAGAAGCCGTATCCGAGTTCGTTCTCGACCTTGCTGCGGGCCGCGTCTTCGAGCTGCTGCTGGGCGGCGTCGAGCGCCGGCAGTTCGGTCACCCGCATCTCGTCCGGGTTCAGCACGAACGAGCAGATGGCAATGATGTCGTCCAGGCTTTCGTGGGTGGTGACCACCATGGCGTTGCGGTCCTTGTCGAGCGGCGTGATGGAGACGTGTCCCATCAGGCCCAGCTCGGCGCCGAGCGCGGTCACTTCGCGGTGGTCCATCACCGGCAGCTCGAGCCGGTAACGGCGGCCGCCGCTGTGATCGACGACCGGCGTCTCGGCCACGCCGAACGAGGCCACGGCCACCGGCGACAGCGCCGCCACCGGCACGTTTTCCGTCAGCGAATGGAGCACCATGCGGATATTGCCGACCGCATCCTGGTCCACCTCGGCGCCATGGCGATGGCCGTCGAGCTGCATCTTGAGGATGTCCTTGGCGGCCAGGAAGGCGTCCACGTGCTCCGACGTCAGCGCCATTTCGCCTTTGCGGATGCGGTCGAGCAGGGTTTCCAGGATGTGCGTCACTTCCGCCATGTCGGTCACGCCGAACGTGGAGGCGCCGCCCTTGACGGAATGGGCGGTGCGGAAAATCGCATTGAGATCTTCGGCGTCGGGCGCGTCGACATCGACCGCCAGCAACAACCGTTCCATTTCAGCCAGCAGTTCCTCGGCCTCATCGAAAAAGACCTGGAAAAACTGGCTTATATCGATGGTCATGGTGCTACTCCGTAAAGTTCGCTCAGCATCATTGCATACGTCCTGTCAGCCGATGACTTTCTTCACCACCTCGTTGAGCCGCTGCGGATCGAACGGCTTGACCAGCCAGCCGTTGGCGCCGGCAGCGCGGCCCTTGTTCTTCATCTCGTCCGACGACTCGGTCGTCAGCATCAAAATCGGGGTCTTGGCGTAGCTGGGCAGCTGACGCAGCATCCTGATCAGTTCCAGGCCGTCCATGCGCGGCATATTCTGGTCGGTCAACACCATGTCGACCTGTTGCAGCCGCGCTTTTTCCAGGCCGTCCATGCCGTCCACGGCTTCGACCACGTCGTAGCCGGCCGCCTTCAGGCTGAAGGCCACCATCTGGCGCTGGGAACTGGAATCATCAACTGCAAGTATTGTCTTGGCCATCTTGGTTCTCACTAAAATTATTGCCGGTGTTCCGGCATATCAGGGTCGTATCGGCGCTGCTCGGGCGATTTTCACGCGCGGTTCAGAACAGTTCGATGTCGCCGCTCTCCATGTGTTGCTGATGTACGGCCTTGCGCAGCACGCTGCTCAATTCCAGGCTCTGGACGGTCAGCGCAATGCTGACCTTGCCGAGCAGTTCGACGATTTTCTCATCCTCGCTCTCGGCCGTCATTTCCGCGCCATGCTCGCCCAGCTTGCCGAGGAAATCGCGCAAGCCGTTCACGCGCTTGAGCGTGCGGTCGAGCAGCTGGCCGGTCATGTCCTGGAACTGCAGGCTGACCACGGCCGCATTCACATACGTGCCCAGCTGCCCGGGCAGGGCCTCGAGCCGGGCGCGCTGGTCGGCCGTGATGTCGGCGCCCGCGAGCAGGCGGTCGATGGTGGCCTGTTCGCCCGTCACTGCCTGGTGGATGGCCATGAAGTTGAACGACAGCTTGTCGATCGCCTCCTCCAGCAGCAGCCGGGTCTGGATCAAGTCGGTTTCGACCTCGGTCAGATGCTTGAGCCCGTGGTCGGACACGCCCGACATCAGGCGTTTGACATGCGACCCCAGGATTTTTTTTCTCGTCATATAAGTCTCGTGATTACTCTTGCTGCTGGCTGCGTAAATTCGTGGCGTCGCATCATTTGCGTACCGGCGGTCCCGCCGGCGCCGCCGTTGCCGGCGGTGCTGCCGGACCGTCTTCGACCGTGCCCTCCTCGGCGCCGACCTCGATCTGGCGGCCGCCGTCGCGGATCACGCTTTCCTCGGTACGCTTGTTCATCACCAGGATGCTGATGCGGCGGTTGATCGGATTGAACGGATCAGCCTTGTCGAGGTTGGCGGCCGACGCCAGGCCGGTCACCCGCAGCACCTTGGCGTCGGACATGCCGCCCGCAATCAGTTCGCGGCGCGAGGCATTGGCGCGGTCGGCCGACAATTCCCAGTTGCTGTAGCCGGTCTCGCTCATATACGGCGTCGAATCGGTGTGGCCGGTGAGGCCGATGCGGTTCGGCACATCGTTCAGCACAAAACCGATCTCGTGCAGGATGTCCTTGAAATACGGCTGCAGCTCGGCGCGCGCCGAATTGAACATCGGCCGGTTCTGTTCGTCGACGATCTGGATCCGCAAGCCTTCGCTGGTAATGTCGAGCAGCAGCTGGTTCTTGAACTTGGTCAGCACCGGGTTGGCGTCGATCTTCTGCTCGATCTTCTGCTTGAGATTTTTCAGGCGGTCTTTTTCCTCGGCTTCGAGCGCCTTCTTGGCCGCGTTGAGGTTGTAGGTCTTCTGTTCGGTCGGCGCATCGCTGGCCTTGACCTGGCCGGTCTTGCGCGTCAAGTCGGTGCCGCCGCCCTGGATCACCGAGCTGCTGTCGCCGCTGCCCGAGCCGCCCTGCATCGCCACCTTCAACGGCGTTTTAAAGTATTCGGAGATGCCGTTCAAATCGCCCTTGGTGGTGGAGCCGAGCAGCCACATGAGCAGGAAAAACGCCATCATCGCCGTCACGAAGTCGGCATAGGCGATCTTCCACGCGCCGCCGTGGTGACCGCCGCCGTGTTTCTTGATGCGCTTGACGATAATCGGGCGTAAGCCTTCTTCAGCCATTTCGGTTCCTTGAGCCGGACATCGGGTAACCCATTACTTGGATTTCGATTTCTTGATGTGGTCTTCCAGCTCGCCGAAGGTCGGACGCTCGGTCGAGTACAGCACCTTGCGACCGAACTCCACCGCCAGCGCCGGCGCGTAACCGTTCAGGCTGGCCAGCAGGATGACCTTCACGCACTGGTACATCTTGGCTTCTTCTTCCAGCTTCTGTTCGTGCAGGCTGGCCAGCGGCGCCACGAAACCGTAGGCCAGCAGAATACCGAGGAAGGTACCGACCAGCGCGTGGGCGATCAGGATGCCCAGTTCGGCCGGCGGCAGGCCGACGTTTTCCATCGTGTGGACCACGCCCATCACCGCCGCCACGATACCGAAGGCCGGCATGCCGTCGCCGAGACGGGCGATGGCGTGGGCCGGCGCGGCGCCCTCGTGGTGGTGAGTGTCGATCTCGTTGTCCATCAGGTTTTCGATCTGGAACGCATCCATATTCCCGGACACCATCAGGCGCAGGTAATCGGTGATGAATTCGACCACGTGGTGGTCGGCCAGCACGCTCGGATACTTGCTGAACACGGGGCTCTGTTCGGGGCTGTCGATATCGCCTTCGATCGACATCAGGCCTTCCTTGCGGACCTTGGACAGCACGTCGAACATCAGCGACATGAGCTCCATGTACAGGTCCTTGTTGAACTTGGACCCTTTTAACAGCTTGGGCAGCGCGCCCATGGTGGCCTTGATGGTCTTGGCATTATTGCCGGCAATGAAAGCGCCGAATGCGCCGCCGCCGATCATCACCAGTTCGAGCGGCTGGAACAGCGCAGCCAGGTGCCCGCCCGCCATGGCGTAACCGCCAAAGACGCCGACCATGATGACTACATAACCGATGATGACAAACAAGAAAGGCTCCCGAAAAAGAAAAAGGGCCAAAACATTAACTCGCGGCGGCCCGATTTCATAAAATTTACGTGTAGAACTACAATAGCTTGTCTCAGTGCCCCCGGGCAAGCGAATAACGCCAAATGATGCTTAAAAGTACCATTTATAGAGGGGAGTCGTGTCGTTTGTGGCGTGAATGACGAGATCGGGCGGCTTGCCGCAGATGTCAAATTCATAGCTTATTAAATTGCTACCAGGACACATTTCAGCCTGCGCCTTGCGCCACAATTGCCCCATCGCGGCCGGCGACAGATACGCGAAGACCAGGTCGAACTGGCCGAAATCGAGCTGCTCGTAGTCGCCGCGGAGGAACTGCGCGCGGCTGCCGGACAGCCGGGCGCGCAGCCAGCTGGTCAGCCACGGCAGCGGGGCCAGCTCGATGCCGACCACGTCGACATCGGGCCGCACGCGCGCCAGGTACAGCACAAAGCCGCCCAGCCCGCTGCCGATATCGATCACGCGCAGGCGCCCGCCGCCGGCGCGCGGTTCGGGCAGTTGCTGGCGCACGGCATCCCACACGCCGGGGCTGGACGGAAAATACGGCACCTGGGTGCGGAACGTGGACCAGTACCAGCCCAGCAGGACGAGAAAGACCAGCAGGAAGATCCACGACGGCAGCTGCAGCGCCAGCGCCGCCAGCACGGCCAGCGGAAACAGCAGCTCGATCAGGCGCCACCACGGCGCCAGTCCGGCGCGCCAGGTGATGGCAGCCGCGACCAGCCCGTGGACCACGGCCACGGTCAGATAGCTGACCGGATACAACCAGCTCAGGCGCAGCGAGGCTAGCAGATAGACCAGGACCAGCGTCAGCGGCGCAGCGCCGCACTGGATCAGCAGGGCCCGCACGGCAGGCGTGCGGACCAGGCGGGAGAGAATGGAGGAAGGTGGGCGGGTCACGCAGCCAGGGCGTCGCCGTCAACCAGTTCGGCGTCGCGTGCTTTTTGCGCCGCCTTGGTCTTGCCGGCGCGCGAAGGCATGTGGCACAGGCCGCAGACATAGCTGCCGTGCAGATCCATGGCATTGACCACGAACTTGCCCTGGCATTTGCCGCAGTGGGCCGTTTCCAGCATCTTGCTGCTGAAGAAGCGCACCAGGGTCCAGGCACGGGTCAGCGACAGCAGCGGCTCTTCGCCCGGGGCCGGCGGCATCTGCTCGAGGTAGAGCTGGTAAGCCTTCATCACGGCCTGGATGCCGGAAGCGCCAGCGTGGGTGACCAGGAACTGGTGGATGTTGATGAACAGCGAGCTATGGATGTTCGGCTGCCAGGTCAGGAACCAGTCGGTCGAAAACGGCAGCATACCCTTCGGCGGCGACACGCCGCGCAACTCTTTATACAGCTTGAGCAGGCGCTCGCGCGACAGCGAGACTTCCGATTCGAGCAACTGCAGGCGCGCGCCCAGTTGGATCAGTTCGATGGCCAGCTGGATTTCCTGGGCTTCGGAGACTACGCTTTTCTTGGTCATGATCTGGGCTCCCGGCTGCTGATAGATAGGTGGCGACGTATCGTGGTCTGATTACGCGATTTCTTCAACGGCCTGGCCGGCCATCAGGATGGCGGCGTGCGACTGCGCCAGGTTGCGGTCTTTATTATAGTTGGTCAGCATCGACAGGATGGCGCTGTCGTCGAAGCGGAAACGGGCCAGCATCATGTTGCCGCCTGCGAGCTTGAGGATCTGGGCATTGCTCATGCCTTCGATCAGTTCGGCGATTTCGGCAGCGATGCCGAGGCGGAAGATCGCGGTGACTTTGTCAGCGCGAATCATTTGCTGCGCGAGCATCAGGTAGCTCAGGTTAGCATCGCGGATCTCAGCCATCATGTCGTTTGCGGTCATTTCCATCTCCCAGTTCGTTCGTGTGTTTCACTGCGGAATTACGTTTCCAGTGAGATACATTCTGCGGGAGCAACAAAAATACGAGTAGAGGTGCACCTCCGTATTTTCCGTCGGGAAATAGCGAACGCGACCTGTCCGTGTTTGTCTTACAAACACATGCAGATCGGGGGTCTACGCCCTTGCGGCGTAGGCATTTGGCGGCTGACAGTCTTCAAAAAAATCCTGGAAAGGTGATGAAACCGGCCCAAAAATCTTGTTGCGAGCGACGCTTTTTTGCTACATCTGAGCTGGTTACGGCAGCATTTTCGGGAACTTTAGGGTTTCCACGAAAAAATTTTCAATTATTTTTAACTACCTTTTTGCAACCCGGGACGGCGACCTGCGCCTTTTCAGACCCATTTCCCCGTATCCTGAACCTGGTAACGGCAGCGTTTTGGGTAACTTGAGGGTTTTTCCGAATTATTTTTCGATTTTTTTTCGATTTTTTTTCGATACGCAGCCCATGCCATTTAGGCAATTGCCGCACTGCTCCCTGCCTCGGTTATCATGTTGCTACGACGCGACGGGAGAGGCGGACATGGCGCAACAGGTATTGGTGCTGGCAGGATTATGGAATTCAGGTCCCGCGCACTGGCAAAGCCAGTGGCAGCAGCAGCGCCCGGACTGGCGGCGGGTGGAACACAGCGACTGGGAAACGCCGGACGCCGGCACCTGGGTGGCCGAGCTCGACGCCGCCATCGGCCGCTGCGCCGAGCCGCCGGTACTGGTCGCCCACAGCCTGAGCTGCGCACTGATCACGCGCTGGGCCGCATCGGGCTCGCAGTACAAGGCGGCCGGCGCCTTCCTGGTCGCCCCTTCCGACACCGACGCCCCCACCTACCCCGACTGCACCACCGGCTTCCAGCCGATGCAACTGGCGCCGCTGCCCTTCCCGACGCTGATCGTCGCCAGCAGCAACGATCCGTATGTCGACATCACCCGCGCCCGCCAGTTCGCATCGGCCTGGGGCAGCACCTGCATCGAGATCGGCAACGCCGGCCACATCAACGGCGACGCCGGCTATGGCCCTTGGCCTGAAGGGCTGGCATTGTTCGACGAGTTTTGCGCCGGGCTCGGTGATCGATAAATTCCGAGCATGCTTGCAATTTTTATATTTTAACTTTTGGATCCCCGTCTTCCTGCTTCGGCAAACGGTCGCGAGCGCAGTAACCTGAATCTTGCGAACGTAGCCGGGTATAGGTGGAAATTCGCCCTCGACTTCACAGATGCAATACTCAGACTGCCGAGGCCAGGTTTTCGCTTGACTTAGCAGCATCTTGGACTGTTTAAAGCTCATGTGCCTGAGTGGCCGATCATCGCTACGTGGTGGCTGACTACAAACTATCTGAACAGGTAACGATCGACATAGAGCAAAGGCACGCTGGAGCAAGTAGTTTGCTACAGCAAGACAAACCGTGGACATTCAAAGGACGCATCAGCTTGAATTATCCCTGTTAGTCGCTCGGAGTGTAAAACCGCCAATCAGTAGCAAGCGCACCAGCTATCCAGCAGAAGGCTTTGGCAACAGTAAAGCTTCCGGCCTGGTCGTGAGCTGCTCGAGCTACCAACAGCTAAAAGGCTATGGTTGATCGCGGAAGTCTGCTCTGACTCCTCCGTCCGACTCTCGCAAGGATTATAGGCGCGTTGAGGACGTCGAAGGATTTAAGGACCTAATTTCAACGCCTCCATATCCAACCACTTCTGCTACCGGTGCATCAGCTACATGCGATAACGGAAATACAATGAAACATGGCGTTACGTTAACTTACACAAAATGATTTGATATTGTATTTTTTGACACGTAGAGTACTTCATCATTGACCGAATCAGAATGGTGACGCTCAAACACCGAACATGTCTGTTTTGGAGTTCCATATTTTTACAAGCACATGAAAAATCTACTATTTTCGCTATTCACAGTAGCTTCGCTCTTACCTTTAGCGAGTTTTGCGGATCCTAATATGGACACGGGAAAGTTAGATAATCCCGTGTCCGCAGATGCAGCCTTTATTCCCGCAAGACTATTATTTGGAACACATATTAATGATGCAATTTTGCAAAAAATTGGATGTAAATATTTTATCGATGGTCCGGATAAATCTTTTCAACTACTGAAAATTCTACTCACAGCGCGTGATTTACCTCAAGATCAATTAATTTCAAGAAAAAAATTTGAAGTTAGAAATAAAATAATTTTTCATTTTAAGAACAGCGAGGATGTTTCTGTAGAATTCGGTCAAAAATTTCTGAACCAGCCCTATGTAAATGCGACCTGGAATACGCAGCCAATATTACTTCGCGATGAAGTAGTCGCTGAAATTCGCGAAGTAATTAAAGGCGGAAAATTCGCACAAATCAATGAACATGCGTCATCTCCTTGCGATCTCCTTTGATTATTAGAAGACAGTTTGGAAAATTATTCCCATCAATGGAATATTCAGAACCATAGAAAATAACAACGGTGCTGATCTGGAAAAACTTCAGAGTGCATTAAGTTACGGAAGTCAAAATGCGCAAGGAATTCAGCTGTTGCGCGATACGTCTCAACAGCACGTCGACCTTGTAATCGACCACACCGGCCTTAATCAAACCTCAATCAGCCCGGATGGGCAGATCACCATCACTTGGGACCCGAACACTGCTATTGCTGTCACAGATGCGGACGGAAATATCAGCAACTATGAATCCCCAGCTGCGAATCTGTTTCATGAAATGTCGCATGCGGCCGATAAGGACCTCGCGACTACGTCAACCACCCCCGATGCTCAATATGAGTTCGTCGCAGAAAGGATCGCTACCGAGAGAACAAACTCCATCATCGTTCCACTGGGCGAGGAAGGACGTACCAATCACTCCGGTGACTACGTTGCTGTAAACAACCCTACCGAGCATACGGCCGAAGGTAAATGGGTCGAAGTAGGGTCGGACGGGCAGGTCAGATCTTCGACGCAAGCGGATGGTTTTAACGATAACTGGAACGGCACTGATAGTGATCCTGATGATCCAGGTGGAAGTAGCGATGGCGATGGTGGTGGAAGCCTCGGGGCCTGCGTCAGTATTGACTCCATCCTGCCTGATGGGAGGTTAGCCGGTGAAATCGTGGTGGGCGATGAACTGCAACTGGCCGATGAACGCATGCTGGAGCCTGGGCGCGGTGTGGTCAGTTATTCACAAATTAAAACCGCAGCGGGCTTCCGGATTACCACCGAGAGCGGTACCAGCCTCAAGTGCTCCGATACTGCTCCTATACCGACTCCCGAAGGTTTGGTGCTGGCGCCTGACTTGCTCGGCAAACAGGTGGCAGTGCGCCACGACAGCGGAAACGGCTTGGTGCAGTGGGAAACGGTGATTGCTGTTGAGGCAATCGGTGAGATATTAGCGTCACCGAAACCCAGCATTATGCACCGGTGGAAGTGACACTAGTCGGCCATCATGATGTGGGCATGCACCATATAATGATTATGTAAGCGAGCGTCCATCACCTCACTGTCCCTCAAAAACGGGCCAGCCACTAAAATCACGCATAGAACGACTAAACTTTACCGGAGTTCGAGTTCGGCAGCTCATCGCACCTTGGTACGATGAGCTATTCATTGCTACGGTTTTTAGAAACTGCCTTTTGGGCGCAGCAAAATTACTTCGCGCTCAACAGCAACTCGTTCAGGCGCTTGACGAACGACGCCGGATCGGTCAGCGAACCGCCTTCGGCCAGCAGGGCCTGGTCGAACAGGATGTTGGCCCAGTCGTTGAACGAGCTGGCCACGTCTTCCGCTTTGAGGCGCTGCACCAGCGGGTGGTCGGGGTTGATTTCCAGGATAGGCTTCGACTCCGGCGCATTCTGGCCGGCCGCCTTCAGCATGCGCAGCAGGTTGCCCGACAGTTCGTTCTCGTCGGCCACCAGGCAGGCTGGCGAATCGGTCAGGCGGAACGTGACGCGCACGTCCTTGGCCTTGTCGGCCAGCGCTTCCTTCATCTTGCCGACCAGGTCCTGGTACGAGGTCTGGGTTTCTTCGTGCTCTTTCTTCTCGGCTTCGTCTTCCAGTGCGCCCAGGTCGAGGCCGCCCTTGGCCACCGATACCAGTTCCTTGCCCTCGAACTCGGTCAGGAACGACAACATCCATTCATCGACGCGGTCGGTCAGCAGCAGCACTTCCACGCCCTTCTTGCGGAAGATTTCCAGGTGCGGGCTGTTCTTGGCGGCGACATAGTTGTCGGCCGTGACGTAGTAAATCTTGTCCTGGCCTTCCTTGGCGCGCGCCAGGTACTGTTCCAGCGAGACCGACTGCGCGTCGCTGTCGTTGGCGGTGGAGGCGAAGCGCAGCAGCTTGGCCAGGCGGTCCTTGTTGGCCGCGTCCTCGCCGATGCCTTCTTTCAGTACCTGGCCGAATTCGGTCCAGAAGGTGGCGTACTTGTCTTTCTTGTCCTGTTCGTCCGCATTGGCCAGCTCTTCGAGCATGCCGATCACGCGCTTGGTCGAGCCTTCGCGGATCACGCGCACGTCGCGCGACTCCTGCAGGATTTCGCGCGACACGTTCAGCGGCAGGTCAGCCGAGTCGATCACGCCCTTGACCATGCGCAGGTAGGTCGGCATCAGCTGTTCGGCGTCGTCCATGATGAACACGCGCTTGACGTACAGCTTGAGGCCGCCACGCTTGTTGCGGTCCCACAGGTCGAACGGCGCCTTGGCCGGGATGTACAGCAGCTGGGTGTACTCGCTGCGGCCTTCCACGCGGTTGTGGGTGTAGGTCAGCGGCGCCTGGAAGTCGTGCGAGACGTGCTTGTAGAACTCGTCGTATTGTTCCGGCGTGATGTCGGACTTGTTGCGGGCCCACAGCGCGCTGGCCTGGTTGACGGTCTCGGTCTCGTCCTTGAGGACGGTTTCCTTCTTCTCGTCGTCGTACTCTTCCTTGTGCATCACGATCGGCAGCGAGATGTGGTCCGAGTACTTGCGGATGATCGATTTGATCTTCCACGACGACAGGAACTCGTCCTCGCCTTCGCGCAGGTGCAGGATGATGTCGGTGCCGCGGCCGGTTTTTTCGATCTGCTCGATCGAGTAGTCGCCCTCGCCGGTCGATTCCCAGCGCACGCCTTGCGACGCGTCCAGGCCGGCGCGGCGGGTTTCGACGGTGATCTTGTCGGCGATGATGAAGCCCGAATAGAAGCCGACGCCGAACTGGCCGATCAGGGCTGCATCTTTCTGCTGGTCGCCCGACAACTTGCCGAAGAACTCCTTGGTGCCGGACTTGGCGATGGTGCCCAGGTGCGAGACGGCCTCGTCACGGCTCATGCCGATGCCGTTGTCCGAGATGGTGATGGTGCGCGCGGCCTTGTCGAAGCCGACCTTGATTTTCAGCTCGTGGTCGTTGCCGTACAGGGCGTCGTTGTTGATCGCCTCGAAGCGCAGCTTGTCCGCAGCGTCCGAAGCGTTCGAGATCAGCTCGCGCAGGAAGATTTCCTTGTTCGAATACAGCGAGTGGATCATCAGCTGCAGCAGCTGTTTTACTTCGGCCTGAAAACCAAGGGTTTGTTTATCGTTGTCTGCCATGTTGTCGTCAACCTCTAAGTCTAAGATGAAAAATACGTGGGTCGCGCGGTCGCGAAACCGCTGGTGTGCGGGAAGTGGGGATCAGATAAATGTTTTCAAGAGCAAAATATTTTCAGCAGTGATTTTACGGCAGCGTCTTCTCCAGGAACCGCCAGACGGCCGGCTCCTGCATGGCTGCCACGTTGACGCGCATGAAGGTCGATGGCCGCTGGCTCGGCGAAAACAGGCTGCCGGGGGCCAGCAACAGCTGCTCCGCCATGGCGCGCTCGGCCAGGACGTTGGTGTCGCAGCCGGTATCGACCCACACGAACATACCGGCCGGGGCGGCCTGCACCGGCTTCAGCCCCACCCGCTCCATCTGGCGCAGGGTCCTGGCGCGAACGCTGTCGAGCCTGGCTCGCACGCGGTCGGCGTGCTTGCGGTACGAGCCCTCGGACAGCACTTTATAGACCACGCGCTCGCCGATATCGCTGGTAGTCAGCGTGGACAGCATCTTGCGGTCGGCCAGCCGTTCGGCCCGCCCGGGCGAGGTCGCAATAAAACCGACCCGCAGATTGGCCGCCATGGTCTTGGAAAAGCCGCCGAGGTAGATCACGCGCTGCAACTGGTCGAGGGCGGCCAGCCGCGTTGCCGCTTGCACCGCGCTGCCCGGGTGCAGATCGCAATAGATATCGTCCTCGACCAGGATGAAGTCGTGCTCTTCGGCCAGTTTGAGGACCTGGAACGCCTTGGCTGCCGACAGCGACGTCGAGCTGGGGTTGTGCAGCACCGAGTTGATGATGTACAGCCGCGGCCGGTGGATCGCGGCCAGCTCGGCCAGCCTGGCCACGTCGGGACCGTCGCCGAGGCGCGGGATGCCGATCACCTTGGCGCCCAGCGCCGCAAACGAGCCGAACATCAGGAACCAGGCGGGGTCGTCGACGAAGATGGTGTCGCCGGGACGCGTGAATTCGCGCGCCACCAGGTCCAGCGCCTGGGTCACCCCGGCCGTTGTGACGATCTGCTCCGGTGCGGCGGCAATTTCGAGCTCGGCCAGCTTGTTCTGCAACTGCTGGCGCAGCGGCAAAAAGCCCTGCGGCACACCATAGCTGAGCAGCAAACCCGGATGCTGGCGGCTGACGGCGCGCAGCGCATTGGCGACCGCTGCGCCGTCGAGCCAGTCGGTCGGCAGCACGCCGGTGCCGGGCATGTGCTGGTGCGGCAGCTGGCGGAACATATTACGGACCAGCCAGACCACGTCGATCGGCTTGGCTGCCGGGCAGGCGTCCGCAGCCGACGCCGCCGCGCGCCCTGCCCCGGGCTCGGCGCCGCTGAGCGCCATCGGCAAGCGTTCGCGGACAAAAAAGCCGGCGCCGCGCCGCGATTCCAGGTAGCCGGCCGCCACCAGCTTGTCGTAGCTGGCCACCACGGTGAACGGCGAAACCCCATTGCTGGTCGCAAACGCGCGGATCGACGGCATGCGCGCGCCGCCGCGCAGCAGGCGCTCGTCGATGCGGCTGATGACCGAACCGACGATCTGGTCGATCAGGGTGATCCCGGCGTCGCGCGATAGCGGCCCCAGCATGGCGCCCGCTGACGGCCGCGCAGCCGGCGGCGATGTCACCGCTGCTGCGGTCGCTGCCAAAGACGGCCTGACTGCCGCCTGCAGCGCTGAAAACGCATGCGTTGTCGTGACCGCCACTGCGCTGTCACCAGTGCCTGACCGTGTGCTGGCATCGCTGCCTGACCATGCACCTGCCCCGTTGCCTGACCGCGCGTCTGCCCCGTCGCCTGGGCGTGTGCTTACCCCTGTATCGGCCCCGTTGCTTGCCGCTCTACCTGCTTCTGCAACCGGCGCTTGCTTCTGCGCGCCCGCGGCAGCGCGCTCGGCCTGCGCCGCCAGCGCTTCGGCCACGGCAGCCGCAGCGCGGGACGCAGCGGCGCCCAGCATCGAGGGCCGGTTTTTCGTATTGCTCATATCACCATGACAGTACAAGTCCTTATCTGGCAAAGTGTACCGGCACTGTACTGGCTTTGTCACTTATTATAGGAATCGGCGTTCCCGGCAAGGTCCCCGGTCGTCTGCGGCCAGGGCGCCGCGCAGGATGGGGCGGATTGCCACCAGGCGCTTGCTTCCACAGCACCATTTTCGCAATCGCCGTGGCCGTCACAGCGGGCGCCGAAGGCTAAACGGGGGTAAAACCGCGTTGAAACCGTGGACTATCTGGTTTTTGCCCGCTTTGCAGGCACAGCCGGCAGCGCGGGTACAATACCGGATCACCGATTAAATTTTTTCATCACGTTTGGATAAGCCCATGTCTGTCTACGAAAAACTGAAAGCGCTCGATATCACCCTGGCCGCCCCGGCAACGCCGGCTGCCGCCTACGTCATGTACGCCCAGACCGGCAACCTGGTGTTCCTGTCGGGTCATATTGCCAAGCGCGCCGACGGCAGCGTCTGGACCGGCCAGCTGGGCAAGAACATCGATACCGCCGAAGGCAAGCAGGCCGCGCGCGCGATCGCCATCGACCTGATCGGCACCCTGCAGGCGGCCGTCGGCGGCGATCTCACCCGCGTCAAGCGCATCGTCAAGGTCATGAGCCTGGTCAATTCCACCGGCGACTACACCGAGCAGCACCTGGTCACCAACGGCGCTTCCGAGCTGCTGGGCGAGGTGTTCGGCGACGCCGGCAAGCATGCCCGTTCGGCCTTCGGCGTGGCGCAGATCCCGATGGGCGCCTGCGTGGAAATCGAACTGATCGCCGAAGTGGCTTGACCGGCACCGGCCGGCGTCCCGCAGCCAAAACGCATAGCAGAAGCGCACCAGCGCGCATTGTATCCACCACAGTGAGACCCGTATGAAAATCGAAAACCCGAATCCTATCCAGTGGCGCTTTGCCGAGCGCGCAGACCAGCTGCAAGCCTCGTTCATCCGCGAGATCCTCAAGATCACCCAGCAGCCTGAAATCATTTCGTTCGCGGGTGGCCTGCCGTCGCCGCTGACCTTCCCGGTCGAAGAAATGCAGGCGGCCTACGACAAGGTCCTGCGCGACAACGGCAAGGTGGCGCTGCAATACGGCCCCACCGACGGCTACCTGCCGCTGCGCCAGTGGATCGCCGATTCGCTGTCCACCGAAGGCGCCCGCATCGTGCCGGAGCAGGTCTTGATGACGTCCGGCTCGCAGCAGGCGCTGGACCTGCTGGGCAAGGTGCTGATCGACGAAGGCAGCCGCGTGCTGGTGGAAACGCCGTCGTACCTGGGCGCCCTGCAGGCGTTTTCGGTCTATCGTCCCGAATTCAAGTCGGTGGACACCGACGACCACGGCCTGGTGCCGTCGTCGCTGGCGGCCGTTGCCGAAGGCGCGCGCCTGCTGTACGCGCTGCCGAACTTCCAGAACCCCACCGGCCGCACGCTGTCGGTCGAGCGCCGCCTGGAACTGGTGGAAACCTGCGCCCGCCTGGGCCTGCCGCTGATCGAGGACGATCCGTACGGCGCCCTCAGCTACAAAGGCGACCCGCTGCCGAAGATGGTGGCGATGAACCCGGACGGCGTGATCTACATGGGCTCGTTCTCCAAGGTGCTGACCCCGGGCATCCGCCTCGGTTACGTGGTGGCGCCGCTGCCGCTGGTGCGCCGCCTCGAACTGGCCAAGCAGGCGGCCGATCTGCACACGTCGCAGCTGACCCAGATGGTCGTGCACGAAGTGGTCAAGGATGGCTTCCTGCAGCACCACATCCCGAAAATCCGCAGCCTGTACGGCAACCAGTGCCAGGTCATGCTCGACGCCATGGCCCAGTACTTCCCGGCCGGCGTGGAGTGGACCCGTCCCGAAGGCGGCATGTTCATCTGGGTGACGCTGCCCAAGCACATCAACGCCATCGCCCTGCTCGATGAAGCGATCGCCCAGAAAGTGGCGTTCGTGCCGGGCGCGCCGTTCTACGCCAACGATCCGGCCACCAACACGCTGCGCCTGTCGTTCGTGACGGTGGCGCCGGAACGCATCCGTGCCGGCATCGAAATCCTGGCCAGACTGATTGCCGCCAAAATCTAGGTCACCGCGCTGCGGGCGGCATGGGCCGCCCGTTTGGACTTGCAGAAATACAACACTTACGAGTTCCCAATAGGTAATTGGCAGTGACAGACTGTGGTAAAAACCACCAAATCATTTGCCAATTCGCCATCCATAATGAATGCAGCCGATGGATCGGCCGTGTTCAACCGTATTCATGTGGCACTGGCGTACAGCGGTCCCGCTAAATCTCACATTTCCTGCAGTCAAAGTTGTATGATTCACGGTAGCTCCCATCCCTCAACCAAGGTCTACCATTGTTCATCCGCGCATACCTCCTCGCCGATCGCCGTCCTACCCTGACAGCAGTCGATGCGCCATGATGCCCGCATCGATGAACATTGCAGGCCGGCGCGACGCCGCCGTCCTGATCGTCGATGACGCGCCGGAAAACCTGGCCGTGCTGCGCAAGCTGATGGTGGAACAGGGTTACCAGACCTTTGTCGCCAATTCGGGCGAGCGCGCCCTCAAGATCGCGCGGCGCGCCCATCCCGACCTGATCCTGCTCGACGTGATGATGCCGGGGATGGACGGTTTCGAAACCTGCCGCCAGCTCAAGGGCAGCGCCGCCACGGCGCGCATTCCCGTCATTTTCATGAGCGCGCGCACCGAGACCGACGACGTGGTGGCCGGCTTCGACCTCGGCGCGGTCGATTACATCAGCAAGCCGCTGCGCCTGGCCGAGGTGCGGGCACGGGTGCGCACCCAGTTGCAGATCCGGGTCAACGCCGAGTCGCAGGAAGAACAGGCAGAGCGCCTGCGCACAATTGTCAACAACATGGCCGAGGGCCTGCTGATCATCGAGGCGGACGGCCGCATCCAGTTTGCCAATCCGGCCTGCAACCGGCACCTGGGCTACGCGGACAATGCGCTGGCCGGCTACCATATCTCGGATCTGCTCAACCCTGCCGTGGTGCAGGAGTATCTCGAGTACTTCAGCCGCTACGCCAGTGCGCCCGGCGTCACCCACCACCATGGCACGCGCGAGGTGATCATCCGCCAGCGCAGCGGCAGCCCGGTGTGCATGGACCTGACGCTCACGCCCATGTATCTGCGCCAGCCGCTGTTCATCGGCCTGCTGCACGACATCACCCACCACAAGCGCTCGGAAGATGCGCTGCAGCGCGCGGCCATGATCGATCCGCTGACCAAGATCGCCAACCGCCGCCACTTCGACAGTTTCCTGGAACAGGAGTGGCAGCGTTCCATGCGCAGCGGCCAGCCGCTGTCGCTGGTCGTGCTCGATGTCGATCACTTCAAGCTGTACAACGATACGCTGGGCCACCCGGCAGGCGACGCCTGCCTGCAGCAGGTGGCGCAGGCCATCGCCTCGCACGCGATGCGCACCACCGACCTGGCGGCGCGCTACGGCGGCGAGGAATTCGTGATGCTGTTTGCCGAAACGCCGTCCGACGCTGCCTGCACGCTGGCCGAGGCAGTGCGGGCCCATGTCGAGGCGCTGCAGATACCGCATCCGCGCTCGACCACCTCGGCGTGGCTGACGGTGAGCATCGGCGTGGCCACCATCTTGCCGCACCAGCTGGACAATACCGAATCGCTGTTCGTCGCCGCCGACCGCGCCATGTACGCGGCCAAGGAACGAGGCCGCAACCAGGTGTGCTGCACCAATACCGGCAGCGCGGCGCTCGAGGCGATCAAGGCGCTGATGACGAGTTGACCACGGCGCCGGTACCGCTGCGCGCGCGCAGGGCGCCCAGCCCCAGCGGGGCGCTGGCCGCCAGCGCCAGCAGCGCGAACACGATCACGCCGACGGCGCCGGCGTCCTGGAACAACTCCCCTGCTCCGACTGTGCCTGCCGCAACGGCCGCGAACGTGACGATGACCGACTGCGACAACAGCGTGCCGTCGCGGTCGCGCGCCGAAATGAACCCGTTGAGGAGGGCCATGACGGCGTAGAAGCCGGCATTGAGCAGCGTCTGCGACACGAAGAACATCGTGGCCGAGCGGGCAGTGAAAAAGCACGCAACCGACGCGCCCATCACCGCCAGCGCAGCGGCCATGGTGAGGCCGCGTCGTCCGGCCAGTGCCGGAAGCGCCGGCGCCAGCGCGCCAAAAAAACCGAGCAGCGACGACAGCGCCAGCAGCGTGCCGATCACGGGCAATGGCAAGCCCAGGCGCTCGCCCTGCAGGGCCGACACCGCCCACACCCCGGCCTGCACGCTGTAGGCGCCCACGAACACGCCCCACGCCATCCAGACATCGGCGCCGATCCGCGGCGCCGAATCTGCTGAACTTGCCGAAGCTGGCGCCGGCCGGACGGCAGGCAGGCGCACCGGCACCAGCGCCGGCACCCGCAGCGCCACGGTCGCCAGCACCAGCGTCAGCACGGCCAGCGCGCTCCAGAGCCGGGCGTCGGCCGCCACGGCCGGGAACAGCGAGAGCACGGTAAATGCCCCGGCCGCGATCAGCCCGGACCACAGCAGCACCCAGCCCCACAGCCGCTCCGCATCGCGATGGCAGGCCAGGCAGATGCCCACCATGACCACCAGCTGCGCTTCGCAGACGCCGGCCACCGCACGCAGCATGCCGAACAGCGCCAGCTGGCCGGCCCACGCCGTCAGCGCCTGGCATGCCGCCAGCAGCAGCAGTGCGACGGCCGTGGTGGCGGCCGGACGGCGCCGCGCCAGTGGCGGCAGGACGATGCAGCCCGCCAGCATGCCCACCATTTCCAGCCCGCTGATCATGGTGGCCTGCCCTTCGTCCAGGTGCAGGCGCGCCATGGCGTTGGTCACCAGCAGCGGCATCAGCGTGGTGCCGGTGATGCCCAGCGCCCAGGCGCACGACAGGATGGCGGTGGGCGCGTGCTGGCGCGCTGGGCGGGCGGAGGCGTGAACGGTTTTCATCGCACCAGCATACGGCCTGCGCCGCATTGCAGGGGGCCGCAGCGGCCAAAAAAGCGACAGTCGCGGCCATTTCGACACCGGTGTCGCCGGCCGTCACATCGCTTATGCTAGCCTGTGATCCTGTCACGCCGATCCGGAGCCGCCATGCCGAACAAGTCGCCCCTGCCCGATACCGCCGCCGACGTGCCCCCGCACGTGATCCGCCAGGTGCTGCAGCTGGTGGCAGCCAGCGGCCACTCGCCCGAGCGCCTGTGCAAAGGGCTGGGCTTCACGCCGGACAATCTGTGCGACGCCAGCTTCCGGGTATCGTACCGCCAGACCAGCGCGCTGGTGCGGCGCGCCATGCAGTGCTGGGGCGACCCTGCCATCGGGATTGCCACCGGCGCCCGCCAGACCGTGGTGTGCTTCGGGCTGCCGGGGCTGGGCATGCTGACCTGCCCCACGCTGGGCGAAGCGCTGCAATACCTGATCCGTTACCAGCATGCGGCAGGCGCGTTCACGGTCAACGAACTGACTCCGGTGGACGAGCGCCATTTCGCCATCGGCGTCACCACCCGCTTCCACGATCCGGAGCTCGAACCATTCTTCATCGAGGAGATATTCGTCAGCGGTACGGCAGTGGCGCGCTCGCTGGTCGGCTCGCATTTCCGCCCCACCCGGCTCGAGCTGCGCTATCCGCGCCCGGCCTATGCCAGCGCCTACAGCGAATACTTCCGCTGCCCGATCGAATTCAACGCGCCGCTCAACCGCATGGTCAGCGACATGAGCTGGTTCCACTGCCCGCTGCCCACCCACGACCGCTTCATGCAGGACAGCCTGCAGGCGCAGATCGACCACATGCTGTGCGCCGAAGCGCCGCGCAACGACCTGGTGGAATCGATCATGAACGTGCTGCGCGCCGCGGTGGACGACATGCCCGACCTGTCCAGCGTGGGCGCGGAACTGAACCTGAGCGAACGCACGCTGCGCCGCCGGCTGGCCGAACTCGATACCTCGTACCAGAAGCTGGCCGACCAGGTGCGCTACGAGTGCGCGCTCGACCTGCTGCGGCGCAGCGACATGGCGCTGGTCGATATCGCCATGGCCACCGGTTTTACCGATGCGCGCAACTTCCGCCGCGCGTTCAAGCGCTGGTCGGGCATGCTGCCCAACCAGGCGCGCCACGCCGGCCGGCATGGCGAGCTGGCCTAGCGATATTCAAAGCATTTCCCAGCGTCCCTCGCGCAACTGCACCAGTCCGCGCTGGCGCAGCGACTCGAGGTAGCGCGCATGGCCGCGCACCCCTTTCTTGCGAAACAGCGGGATCAGCCGGGGCAGCAGGTTGGGCAGCAGCATGGCCAGGCGCACCGACCACGATTCGCCCAGCCGCGGATAGCGTTCGAGCCGCGGCGCCTCGAGCATGCGCATCACCTGGCGCGCCACGTCGGCAGGCTGCTGCGGCGGGTCCATGAATTGCAGCGTATTGCCGCCCTCGACCGCCTCGCGCATCAGCATCGGGGTTTCGGTTGCCGACGGCATCACGTTCCCGACCCGCACCCCGTGCCGCTCATGGTCCATGCCCAGGCACAGCATGATGCCGCGCAGCCCGAACTTGGTGGCCGAGTAGATGCCGGTCTCCGGCAGCGGAAAAATCCCGCCCAGCGACACGGTGTTGATCACGCGCCCGTCGCCGCTGCGCTGCAGCGCAGCGAACGCCAGCCGGGTGAGCACGATCGGTGAAATCAGGTTGATATTGAGCTCGCCCACAATGCTGTCGAGCGAGCGCTCCTCGAAGTGGCCGGTCGCCGTGATGGCGGCGTTGTTGACCAGGATGTCGAGCCGGCCGTAGCGCTGCTGGACCTCGTCGAGCAGTCCGGGCAGCGCGTCGAGGTCGGTCAGATCGACCTGCACGCCCACGGCCGACGGCCCCAGTTCGGCCGTGGCGCGATCGAGTGCGCCCTGGTCGCGGTCGGCCAGCACGCAGACGATGCCGCGCTCGATGAAGCCGCGGCACACGGCGCGGCCGATGCCGCCCGCGCCGCCCGTGACCAGCGCCACCCGGCCGGAAAATGCATGCGATGTCATCGGCCCTCCTTCGATTCCGTGCTGCCGGCAGCGCCGAGCTGGATCCAGATGGTCTTGGTTTCGGTGTACTGGTCGTGCGCCAGCAGCGATTTTTCACGGCCGCCGAAGCCCGACTCCTTGTAACCGCCGAACGGCACGCCGGTATCGCCTTCGGAAAAGCAGTTGACCGACACGGTGCCGGCGCGGATCGCCCGGGCCACGCCGTGTGCGGCGTCGAGGCTGCCCGTGTACACCGAGGCGGCCAGGCCGTAGCTGGTGTCGTTGGCGATCGCCACGCCCTGCGCCAGCGCGTCGTAGGCGGTGACCGCCAGCACCGGCCCGAATACTTCCTCGCGCGCGATCGTCATCGACGCCTGCACATTGTCGAAGATGGTCGGCTCGACGAAGCTGCCGCCCGTCTCGCGCCGGACCTGGGCGCCGCCGTGCACCAGCTGCGCGCCCTGCTCGCGGGCGCCGGCAATGTAACCGAGCACGCGCGCCATGTGGCCCGGCTCGATCAGCGCGCCCACGCGGGTGGCCGGGTCGAGCGGATCGCCGACGCGCCACGCGTCGAATGCGCGTTTGACTTCCTCCAGCAGTTCGTCCTTGCGCGCGCGGTGCACGATCAGGCGCGAGCCGGCGCTGCAGTTCTCGCCCTGGCAAAACAGCGCGCCCAGTGCGATCTGGTCCGCCACCCGGGGCAGATCGACCGCGTCGGGCAGCACCAGCGCCGGGCTCTTGCCGCCGCATTCGAGCACCACCCGCTTGAGGTTGGACTGCGCCGCATACTGCAGGAACAGCCGCCCCACTTCGCCCGAACCGGTAAAACTGACGCCGTCGATGTCGCCATGCAGGCCCAGCGCGCGGCCCACCGTCTCGCCGGTGCCGGGCACCACCTGCAGCACGCCGTCCGGGATGCCCGCCTCCAGCGCCAGCCGTCCCAGCATCAGCGCGGTGAGCGAGGTCTGCTCGGCAGGCTTGATGATCAGCGAGTTGCCGCTGGCAAGCGCCGGGCCGATCTTCCAGCCGGCCAGGTAGAGCGGAAAATTCCACGGCAGGACGGCGCCGACCACGCCCAGCGGTTCGCGCACCACCATCGCCACCACGTCCGGCGCGGTGGGCGCCACCTGGTCGTACAGTTTATCGGCAGCTTCCGCGTGCCAGCGCAGGCTCTCGATCATGTCCGGCAGGTCGGTGCCGAGGGTGTCGCGCACCGGTTTGCCGGCATCCAGGCTTTCCAGGATGGCCAGCGTTTCGAGGTTCTCTTCCACCAGGTCGGCCAGGCGCAGCAGCACCTTCTTGCGGTGCTTGGGCGCCGCGCGCGACCAGTCGCCGCGGTCGAAGGCCAGGCGGGCTGCCCGCACCGCCAGATCGACGTCGGCCTGGTCGCAGCTGGCGATGGCGGCGATCATGCGGCCGGTGGCGGGGTTGACGGTGTCGAGCCGCGCGCCGGACGCGGCATCGACGAACCGGCCGCCGATCAGCGCCCGGGTTTCGAGCCGGGGCACGATCAGGTCCGCCTGCTGGCGGTAATAGGCATAGTCTTTATCCATGGGGGTCCTCATGCGGCTGCGCGCAACGACGCCGGCGCGTGCGCGGTGGCGGCGCCGGGCTGCTGGCGCAGGTGATCGTAAAAGGTGTCGGTCAGCTCGGGCCAGCCCATGCGCTTGCGCAGCCGCTTCAGATAGGACTTGAGCGCATGCGCTTCCAGGTAAACCTCGTGCCGCTGCGACTGCACGAACTTCAGCCCGCCGGACAGGTCGGGATTGTCGTTGGCGATCAGCGCGTCGAAGCGGCGCGCAGCGCCCAGCTGCTTCACCTGGTCGCGCAGGTAGCAGGCGATCATGAAGGCTTCGGTGTCGAACAGTTTATAGGCGCTGGAATTGGTTTCCACGTAGCCGATGCCGAACAGGTTGCGGTGCTCGCGGCTGAACATCGACAGGTACAGCTGCGGCCTGCCGCCGCGCCACTCGAAGTAGTCGGCCGCGTATTTGCAGCTCCACTTGTAGCCGGTGGCGTACACCACCAGGTCCAGCTTCTCGCGGCTGCCATCGACGAAGACCACGTCGTCGCCGTCATAGTGGGCAATGTCGGGACGCACCGCGATATTGCCGTGCTGGAGATGGTGCAGCAGCTGCGAATTGAGCAGCGGGTGGCTCTCGAACAGCCGGTGATCGGGCTTGGGCAGGCCGAAGCGGGTGAGGTCGCCGGTGAACATCTTGAGCAGCACCGACATGACCGGGCGCGCGATCCACAGCGGCAGTTGCGGGCCGCTCTCGCCGACCTGGTCGGCCGGAAGGCCGAACAGGTGCTTCGGAATGAAGTGGTAGCCGCGCCGCATGCTGATAAAGGCCTTGCCGGCGCGGGTGGCGGCGTCGCAGGCGATGTCGGCGCCGGAATTGCCGGCGCCGACGATCATCACGCGCTTGCCGGCAAATTCGTCGGCCTGCTTGTAGGTGACCGAATGGCGGATCTCGCCGTTGAACTGTCCTTTGATGGCGGGCATGTTGGCATCCCAGTTGCAGCCGGTGGCGCAGATCACGGCCAGGTAGCGGCGCCGGCTGCCGTCGCCGAGCGTGACCAGCCAGCGGCCGTCGTCCTGCTTCTGCACGTGCTGCACCGGCGTGTTGAAGCGGATCGCCGCGCGTAGGCCGTAGGCGTCGGCATAGCTGCGCACGTAGGCCAGGATCTGCTGGTTGGTCGGGTAGTCAGGATAGGACTTGGGCATCGGGAAGCCGATGAAGCCCGACAGGTCGCGCGACGAAATGAAATGCGCCGACTGGTAGATCGGGCTGCCGGGATTGTGCATGTCCCAGATGCCGCCCACGTCCGAATGCCGTTCGAACTGTTCGTAGGCGAGCTGCATGCCCTTGAGCGCGCGCGCTGCCGACAGGCCGCCCGGCCCGGCGCCCACCACGCAAACCGCGTTACCGCAGTCGATGATTTGATCGTGCTCCATTGTTGTCTCCCGTTGTGTTGTGGATGCCGGACCATTGTGCAAACAAAGCGCTGGCGCCACGGGGGCCAAAGGGACAGCAGGGGTGCATTTCCGGCCACGCTGGCTGGCGCCCGACCGGCCGCAAGGGGGCTGCTATCGGCGGCAATTGGCCGTACCAAGGTCCGTCGATGTCCGATCCGGCCCCCGCCCGGCCGCGCCGCGCGTCTACATTCAAATCACAAGGACGCACGCCCGCTGCGCCGACAAAAACCAGGAGATATCGTGAAAAGAGCCCTCGCCGTTCCACCGAAACCCACGCAGCGGCGCCTTGCCCGCAGCATCGCCCTCGCCTTCGTGGGCACTTGCGGCGCGGTCGCGCTGCCGCAGCACGCACTGGCAGCCGGCGATCCGACTGCCGACGCCCCGGCCGACGTGCAAAAAGTCGTGGTCACCGCGCAGCTGCGGGCGCAGGCGGCGCAGGATGTGCCGATCTCGATGGCGGTGGTGACCGACAAGGACATCCGCAACCTGGGCGCACGCGACCTCGGCGACTTGAACGGTTATCTGCCGGGGCTGCAAGTGGACGCCACCCAGCCCACCCAGCCGCAGTTCGGCATCCGCGGCGTGCAGGCCGGCGACTTCGGCATCGGCACCGACATGCCGGTCGGGATCTATGTGGACGGCGTCTACACCGGCAAGACCGGTGGCGCGCTGATGAATTTTGTCGACGTGCAGCGGGTGGAAGTGCTCAAGGGACCGCAAGGCACGCTGTTCGGCCGCAACAGCGCTGCCGGTGCCATCTCGGTGGTGACCAACGAGCCGGAAGCGGCATTCGACATGAGCGGCCACCTGAAGCTCGGCGAGTACCGGCGCGCCAACCTGGACGCCATGGTCAACCTGCCGCTGACGGACAGCACGGCGCTGCGCTTCGTGTTCGTGCGTGCGGGCAGCGCGGGCTGGGTGCGCAACAGCACGACCGGCGAGCGCGCGGCCGGCGACAAGTCATGGGCCACGCGGCTCTCGCTCAAGCACAAACTCGATGCCGCCACCGTCAACCTGTCCTGGGAACACGAACAGCTGCGCCAGCGCGGCTGGCCGGCGTTCGGCGTGGTGAAGGATCCGGCCCAGCCGTTCGCCGGCTTTCGCGGCGTGTATGACGCAGCCTACGTCGCCAACTTCGTCGATCCGCGCAGTGCACCACTGGAAAACGATGTCGGTGGCAGCGAGCGGCGCACCTTCGATGGCCTGACGGCGCGGGTGCAGGCGCCGCTCGGCAGCGCGACCCTGCACTCGATGACCGCGTACCGCACGTTTGCCACGTCCAACCTGACCGACAACGACGGCACTGCGCGGCCCGATTTTTCGCTGGCCAACACCGACCGCAAGCAATCGTGGAACTGGCAGCAGGAGTTCAAGCTGTCCGCCACTACAGGTCCGCTCGACTGGATTGCCGGCGCCAGCTTTTACGACAACCGCGAGCGCCAGGCATCGACCGCGCAACTCAATACCGCCACGCTCGACAGCGTAAGCCTGCTCGGCGGCGGCAATGCCGATTTTGCCGCGCTGGTTGCCGGCCTCGGACAGGCCGGGGTGCCGGGCGTGGATGGCACGTCCAGTTTCCCGTGGGGCGAGACCACCTACAATGTACTGCGCACGCGCGCGTTCTCGCTGTACCAGGACGTGATCTGGCATGTGACGCCCGCCACCAACCTGACGCTGGGGCTGCGCTGGAGCCGCGACCGCAAGCAGATGACCTGGCAGGTGCCGCCGCGCCAGTCGCCAGCGCTCGACCAGCTGCTCGACACCTATGGCGCGCCGGCTGGCTTCAGCGCCGCCTCGCTGCCCGCCAACCAGATCTTTTACGCGGCCGGCCTGCTGGCAGCGCAACCGGTCACCACCACCAAGCGCTGGACCGACTGGAGTCCGCGCGTGGTGCTCGACCACAAGCTCACGCCCGACCTGATGCTGTTTTCCTCGTTCTCGCAGGGCTACCAGGCCGGTGGCTACAACGTGTTTACGCCACCGAACAGCGCCGCCACCGATGCCCGCCAGCGCGACCCCAGCTACGCCCCCGAAAAAATGACCAACCTGGAAGCGGGCTTCAAGCTGTATGTGCCGGCCATCAGGGCCACCCTGAACGGTTCGCTGTTCGCCTACCGCTTCAAGAACCTGCAGGACATCAGGCTCGGCGGCACCGGCCCCATCCCTACCTACAACGTGGTCAATAGCGACCAGCAGGCCAAGGGCGTCGATCTCGACGGCCGCATCCGCGTCACGCCGATGCTCACCGTGTTCGGGGGCCTGGAGCTGATCGACCAGACCTACCGCCGCTACCGCACCACGTCCGACAATGGCGCGACGCTGGACCTGTCGGGCCAGACGGTGGGCACGCCCGCGTTCACCGGCATGGCCGGTGTGAATGCCAGTTGGGATGGGCCGGGCGGCAGGATCAGCGCCACGCTGCAGGGCACGCACCGCAGCCGCCTGCGCTGCAACGACGACACGCGCGCGCTGCAATGCCTGGATGCGCCGGCACTGCGCACCGGCACTGCGACCACCAAGGCCGACCTGCGGCTGGCCTGGGACCACGACAGCGGAAAGTTCGGCGTGGCGCTGCTGGTCAACAACCTGTTCGACCAGCGCTATGTCAACACGCTCGACGGTCAGACCAAGCCGTTCGGTCTGCCGTATGGCATCGTCACGCCGCCGCGCACCATCGCGCTCGAACTGCGCGGCGCCTTGTGAGCGGGCTGCCGATGCTCAGGCAAGGGCCTCCTTGGCGGCTTCCTCGGGCGTGAGGCCGTCATAGAACTGGTCGGTGAACCATTCGATCTGTTCCTCGATATGTTCCTGCGCCTGGTCCTGGGTGGCGCCGCCGGCGACCAGGAAGCCTTCGACCTCGATGCACCAGTGGATCAGCGCCAGGGTTTCCTCGTCCAGTTCTTCTTTTTTCTTTGCCATGATGAGCCTCTGCTGCTTGGGATGAACACGAGGCGCCAGTGTAACAGGCGCCCCGCCCGGTGCTTGCCTACTTTGCCGGATACAGCACCACCTGCACGTAATTGGACAGGTCGAAGTAGCGCTGCGCCGCCTGCGCTACGTCGCCCGGCGTGACGGCGGCCAGGCGCTGCTCGAAGGTCAGCATCTCTTCCGGGCTGGTGCCGTTGACGAAGGCGTTCTGCAGGGATCCCATCCAGAAGCCGTTTTCGCGCATGCCCTTGCGGTAGGCGCGCAGCATCGCTGCCTTGACCTTGTCCAGGTCGGCCGGCTGCGCGCCCTGCTGCCTGATGCGGTCGATCTCGGCAAAGGTGGCCGCCAGCACCTTGTCCACGTTCTCCGGCGCGCACGGCAGATTGGCGTTGATGGCGTAGTTCGGATACGGCACGCGGTTGAGCGAGCCGCTCAGGTCGGCGCTGTAGATCGCCCCCATCTTCTCGCGCAGCACCTCGATCAGCTTGATGTTGAGGACTTCGGTCAGCACGCGCATGCGCAGCGCGTCGTCGCGGCTGTACGGCGCCGCGCCGGTAAACGACAACGAGATCACGCTCTTTTGCTCGGTGCCCGCGTGCACCTCCTTCTTGATCACCCCGCGCACCGGGCGGATGCCCTCGTCGCGGAAGGCGGTGGCGGTCGGCGCGGTGGGCAGGCTGGCCAGGTAGGTGGTCAGCAGCGGCTTGATGTTCTCGATGTCGAAACTGCCGACGATGAAGAAGGTGAAATCGCGCGCGCTTGCCATGCGGCTGGTGTACAGGTCGAAGACCCGGTCGAGCGAGAGCTGGTCGAAATCGGCCGGTCTGGCCAGGTGCGGCACGCGCGGGTTGTCGTTGTACAGCGTGCGGTTGACGGTGTCGTAGAACACCGATTCCGGCCGCACCAGGTTGTTCTGCGCCAGTTCGCGCTGGCGGTCGACGACCGCCTTGTAGAGGACCGGATCCTTGCGCGGCTGCGTCATTTGCAGGTACGCCAGCTGCAGCATCGCTTCGATATCGTCGCGTCCCGATTCGCCGCGCACCGCTTCATTGAGCGCGCTCACGCGCGCGTTGGCGCTGACGCTCTTGCCGGCCAAGATCTTGGCCAGGTCGTTGGGCGAGTAATCGAGCACGCCCATCTGGTTGACGATGCTGCTGGCATAGTGTCCGGCAAAGGTGTCGCGGTCGTCGAACAGGGACCAGCCGCCATAGCGCACGCCGGCCATCAGCACTTCGTCGTTGTTGAAGTCGGTCGGACGCAGCACCACGCGCACGCCGTTGCTCAGTACCAGTTCGGTGGTACCGAGTTTGTCGTTGCGGGTCTGCTGGACGATGCTGCCGGGCGCCGGCCTGGACGGCATCAGCTGGCTGGCATAAGCCTTGTCCGCATTGGCCTTGACGCTGATCTTCTCGGCGGCGGTGGCCAGTGCCAGCAGCTCGTCGGGCTTGGGCGGCTGCACGCCCGGTTTGTCGATGCCGGTGTAGACCACCAGCTTGCTCTGGTTGTCGGGAATCGCCGTGCGCATGGCCGCATTGACCTCGTCGAGCGAAATACCGGGGATCAGCTGCTGCGCGTACTGGTACTCGGCCACCACGCCGGGAATCGACTCGCCCTCGAGGAAATTGCGGATGTATTCGGCCGCGAAACCTGCCGAATCGGACTTGTCGCGCTCCTGGTACATGTTCTCGTAGTTGCGCAGCATGCCTTTCTTGGCGCGTTCCAGCTCCGACACCGTGAAGCCGAACTGGCGCGCGCGCTCGTCTTCGGCCACCAGCGCCTTGATGGCCGGCTCGACGCCGCCCTTGCCGAGCACCGCGCCGGCGCCGAACGAGCGATAGCCGCGCACGATCTTGCTCATGCCGCTGCCACCCTGCAGGAATGGCGGGTTGGCCTGCTGCGTCAATTCATACATGCGCTGGCTCAGGATAAAGGCACCGAGACTCTCGATCAGCTTCTGGCGGTAGTCGCCCAGCGTGTTCTCGGCCGGCCAGGGCTGGATCGGATAGCGGATGAAGACGTTATTGGTGCTCATCTCCTTGTCGGTGACCACGACGCCCTCCGATGCCTGGCGCTCGGGAATCGTCGCATAGACGCGCGGGCGCGGGTTGGCCGGATTGTTCAGCCGGCCGAAATGGCGCTCGATCAGCTGTTGCGCCTTGTCCGGGTCGATGTCGCCCACGGCCACCACCGCCATCAGGTCGGGGCGGTACCAGTCGCGGTAAAAGCGCCGGATGGCGTCGTACTGGAAGTGGCGGATGATCTGCTCTTTGCCGATCGGCAGCCGCTCGGCGTAGCGCGAGCCGTTGAGGATCTTGGGCAGCAGCACCTTGTTGATGCGGTCATCGACGCCTTTACCGATGCGCAGTTCCTCGAGCACGATGCCGCGCTCGCTGTCGATATCGGCATCGTTCATCGACAGGCCGTGGGCCCAGTCTTCCAGCACCTGGAAGCCCTGCTCCACCACGGCCGGGTTGTCGGTCGGGATGGGCAGGATATACACGGTCTCGTCGAACGTGGTGTAGGCATTGAGGTCGGCACCGAATTTCACGCCGATCGACTGCAGATAAGATACCAGCTCGTTGCGCTTGAAATGGGTGGAGCCGTTGAAGGCCATGTGCTCGGTGAAGTGGGCCAGGCCCTGCTGGTCGTCATCCTCGAGGATGGACCCGGCCTTGACCACCAGCCGCAGTTCGAGCTTGTTTTCGGGGCGTGGATTCTTATGGATGTAATAGGTCAGACCATTGGCCAGCTTGCCGGTCGTGACCAGGGGGCTGATGGGCAGGTGGCTCGATAGTGGTACCGATGCGCTGGCAGCGGGCTTGGCGGGGACAACGACTTGCGCCGTCGCGATGGCGCCGCACGACAGCAGCACGGCGGCCAGGATGGTTCTGATCTTCATTCGGGGTGCACTGGATTATGATAACCAGCTACCTTACACCGAATTGGCCGTCCCCGGCAGGAATCGTCGCCCATCCGTACGCCCTGCCGCGCAGCGTGAATGCTAAGATGCCAAGATGAACGCTCTTCCATCACATTCTGGCATCGCGCACCGGCTGCACCGGAGCGCAGTGTCGTGGCTGTTGAGCTGGTGGCGGCTGCTGAATTTTTCGGTGCTGATGCTGACCATCGCCGTGCTGCCGGCCACCTACCGCAAGGACAACCGCCGCCTGCTGGCGCAGCACCTTGTGCGCGACACCGCGCCGAACCTGGCCTGGTTCGGCGTGCTGTCGGCGCTGGTCAGCCTGGTGCTGATCCGCATCGTGCTGGTCACCTCGCAAAGCTACGGCTTGACGCGCTACGCGCTCGACCTGGTGGTGCGCGTGCTGACGCTGGAACTGATCCCGCTGACCGCCGCTGCCTTCGTGGCCTTGCGCACCACGCTGCCGGCCGGCCTCGAATTTTCGCAGCACCGTCAGCGCGCCGCCGTCGCCACCGTGGCCGAGATGCGCAGCGTGTTTTTCCCGCGTGTGGCGGCCGGCATCTTCGCCGTCTGGATGCTGGCGGCCGTCTCGTGCGTGCTCACGCTGGTGCTGGCCTACCTGACCCTGTACGGCTTCACGCCGTACGCCCTGCCCGGCTACACGCGCGTGGTGGGCCAAGTGTTCAACCCGGCGGTGACGATGATCCTGGCGCTCAAGATCATCTTCTTCAGCTTTGCAGTGGGCCTGATCCCGATGGCTTCGTCGTTTTATTACCGCGCCAGCTACCGGGCCAAGGTGACGCACGGCCTGTCGGACATGGTGCGGCTGTTTGCGGCGATCCTGCTGATCGAGATCGCATCGCTGATGGGTAACTACTACTAGAAACAGATCAATTCAGGACGACCAGGTTTAACGATGACAGAACCCACCCACCAGGAATCGCCGAACCAGGCGATGCAGGAACCGCTACCGGAAACGCCGGTGCCGGTGCGTAATGCCGAATTCAAGGCTGCCGTGCTGCTGGCGATGCTGGTGCTGCTGGTTGCCGGCGCCGCCGTGTACCTGATGTATGCCCGCGGCGCGTTCGAATCAACGCAGCGCCTGGTGCTCGAAGCCGACGATTCCGACGGCGTGGTGGTCGGCATGGATGTGACGTTTGCCGGCTTCCCGATCGGGCGCGTGCGCCGCATCGAATTGAGCAAGGAGGGCAAGGCCCGGGTGCTGGTCGATGTGCCGCGCGACGACGCCCACTGGCTGCGCACCTCGAGCATCTTCACGCTCGAACGCGGCCTGGTGGGCGGCGCCAAGCTGCGCGCCTTTAGCGGCATTCCCACCGACCCGCCGCTGCCCGACGGCGCCGCGCGCACCCTGCTGGTCGGCGACGCCGGCGCGGAAATCCCGCGCCTGCTGGCGTCCGCGCGCGATCTGCTGCAAAACCTCAATACCCTGACGGCCGAGAATTCGGCGCTGGCCGCCAGCCTGGCCAATGTCCAGGGTGTGACCGGCAAGCTCAATGGACCATCGGGCGCCATGGGCCTGATTGCCGGTGACGACAAAAATGCACAGCAACTGACCGAGCGCGCCAACAAGCTGCTGATCACGGTGAACGCACTGGCCGCCAAGGCCGACAGCCTGGTCGGCAATGCCGACCGCCAGGTGTTCGGGCCGCAGGGCGTGATGACCGACGCCCAGGCGACCATCGTCCAGCTCAACGGCCTGCTGGCCGATGCCCGCAACAGCCTCAAGAAAATGGACGCGGTGCTGGTGGAAGCGCAGGCCGTCGGCGCCAACGCCAAGGAAGCCACGGCCGACCTGGGCACACTGCGCAACGAGGTGGAAAGCAGCTTGCGCCGCGTGGAGCAGCTGGTCAACGAAATCAACCGCAAATGGCCGTTCAAGCGCGACCCGGAGATCAAACTGCCATGATAGCGAAGCATTTCTTCCTGCTGGCCGCCGCCGTCGGCTTGGCTGGCTGCGGCAATACCCCGCCCGCACCGGACTGGAAGATGACGGCGCACAGCGCGACCGAGCGTTTTACCAGCGCTTACCTGACCGGCAACAGCCGGGTCGAGGACGCCGACTTCCGGCGCGCCCGCGAGGCGCTGGCCAGCACCGGTCAGGCCAGCATGGTGCTGCGCGCCGAACTGACGCGCTGCGCCACGCGGGTCGCCGCGCTGGTGTTCGAGCCGTGCACCGGCTTCGACCAGCTGGCGCAGGACGCCAGTCCCGCCGACCGCGCCTACGCCGCCTACCTGGCCGGCCGCGCCACCGCGGCCGACGCCGCACTGCTGCCCGAACAGCATCGCGCTGCCGCCAGCGCAGCGAGCGCCGGCAACGATGGCGCAGCAGCGACCGCCGTGCAGGCGATCGCCGATCCGCTTGCCAGGCTGGTCGCCTCCGGTGTGCTGATGCGTGCCGGCAAAGCCACGCCGCAGACCTTGCGCGACGCCGTCGATACGGCCTCGAACCAGGGCTGGCGCCGGCCGCTGATGGCCTGGCTCGGCGTGCAGGTCATGCGCGCGCAGCAGGCTGGCGATACGCAGGAAGCGCAGCGGCTGCAGCGCCGGATCGACCTCGCGGCCGGGCAACCGAAAACCTGAACTGCCGCTCTCGCTCCAGGCTGGCCCCGGTCCTCTGCTAAAATCCGGCTTTTGTCGTGTCGGGATGTTCATGGCCTACCCTCCTTTCCATCCGCTGCGCGCGGCCTTGTCCGCGCTGGCGTTCAGTGCCGCCGTGCTGGCGTCGCCGGCGCACGCAGCCGCCCCCGCCCGCCAGCCGGTGATCGTCGACATGGACATCGGCGACGATATCGATGACGCGTTCGCGCTGGCGCTGCTGCTGCAAAGCCCGGAGATCGAGATCGTCGGCATCACCACTGCCTGGGGCGATACGGCGCTGCGCGCCCGCCTGGTCGAGCGCATGCTGCGCGAGACGGGCCACAGCGGCATTCCGGTCGCCACCGGCATCGCCACCACCGGCAATCCGCAACCATTTACGCAGGCGCGCTACGCACAGCGCGGCAAGCCGGTGCCGAACATCCCGGCAGTCGACTTCCTGCTCGACCAGGTCAGGCGCCAGCCGGGCAAGATCACCTTGCTGGCGCTGGGACCGCTGACCAACGTCGGCGCGGCCATCGCACGCGACCCGGCCACCTTCGGCCAGCTGAAACAGGTGGTCATGATGGGCGGCTCGGTGCGCAGCGGCTATCGCAAGTCGCAGTATGTGCCGGCGCGCCCTGCCGACAAGGAATACAACATCGCCTCCGACGTCAACGGTGCGCAGCGGCTGTTCGCGTCCGGCGTGCCGATCGTGATGATGCCGGTCGATTCGACCCAGATCCGCCTCGACGAAGTCGAACGCAACGCCCTGCTCGGCCATGGCGCGCCGGTGACCGACGCGCTGGCGCTGCTGTATCACCAGTGGATCAACGCCTACCAACCATGGTCCAGCAATATGCCGTCGCTGTTTGACGTGGTGCCGGTGGCGTGGCTGCTCGATCCCGCCGTGTGTCCGACCACGCCATTACGCATCGTGGTGACCGATGACGGCTACACGCGCGAGGCGGCCGGCAAGCCGAATGCCGCCGTCTGCCTGACGTCGAACCAGCCGCGCTTCTACGGCCTTTTCATGGGCCGCCTGCTGGCGGAGCAGCCATGAGCAGCCGGCTGGTCTACTCCACCGAAACCGGCCGCCTGTGCCCGGACTGCAGCCAGCCTTTGAGCGCCTGCGCCTGTAAGGCCGCCGCCAGGGCACGGCCGCAAGGCGACGGCAATGTGCGCGTGGCGCGCGAATCGAAAGGACGCGGCGGCAAGACCGTGACGCTGGTGCGCAGACTGGCGCTGGACGCCGCAGCGCTGGCGGCGCTGGGCAAACAGCTGCGCAGCGCCTGCGGCGCGGGCGGGACGGTCAAGGACGGCGTGATCGAGATCCAGGGCGATCATTGTGACCTGGTGATCGAGAACCTGAAGAAGATGGGGTATAGCCCGAAGCGCATCGGCGGCTGACAAGCCAGCGCCGCGCGGCAGGACTCGCTTCCCGCCTGCGCGCGAATGACGCCTGTCGGGAGGCTGGCACGGCGTGGGCCGCCGCGCCGGTCGCCAGCACCAGCCGGGCGCCCGCTGCGTGCAGCAGGCCGCGCCGGCGGCACGCAGCAGTCGGCACGCGGCAGTGGGCACACGGCCCGCGGTGGGCGCGCTAGGCCGATTTGGCCGCCGCCTCGCGCAGCTTGTCTTTTTTACTCTTGCGCTTGCCCTTGATGCCGCCGTTGACCGTATCGGTGGCAGCGCTCACCGGGGGCGCCGTCTCTACCGGCTCGAACCCGGCCACCTGCTCCAGTGGTACGCGCATGCCCTGGCGTTTTTCGATCAGGTGGAAATGCTGCTCGGTGGCGGCGCTGACGAAGCTGATCGCCACGCCGCGCTCGCCCGCGCGGCCGGTGCGGCCGATGCGGTGGGTGTAATCGACGGCCGAACGCGGCAGATCGTAGTTGACCACGGCCGGCAGGCGCGCGATGTCGATGCCGCGCGCGGCGACGTCGGTGGCGACCAGCACCTGCAGGCGGCCGGCCTTGAAGTCACCCAGCACTTCGGTGCGGGCGCCCTGGCTGAATTCGCCGTGGAAGGCGCCAGCCTTGATGCCGTTGCGATTGAGCTTGTCGGCCACGTGTTCGGCCGCGTACTTGGTCGCCACGAACACCAGCACCCGGTCCCACTGATACTGCAAGATCAGGTAACGCAGCAGCATGGTCCGGCGCGGCACATCGACCAGGATCGCGCGCTGGGCGATATCGGGTCTGGTCGCCGGCTCGGCCAGCACCTCGACCCGCGCGGGCCGGTGCAGCATGGTGTCGGCCAGCGCCTGCACGGCGGGCGGGAAGGTCGCGGAAAAGAACAGGTTCTGACGCTGCCGTGGCAGCAGTGCCAGGATGCGCGCCAGTTCTTCGGCAAAGCCCAGGTCCAGCAGGCGGTCGGCCTCGTCCAGCACCAGCATCGCCACGCGCGACAGTTTCAGGGCATTGTGGTCGATCAGGTCGAGCAGGCGGCCGGGCGTGGCCACCACGATGTCGGCGCCGCCGCGCAGCGCCATCATCTGCGGATTGATCGATACACCGCCGAACACGATCGCCACCTTGACCGGCATGGGCAGGTGCGACACCAGCTTGCGCACCGACTCTCCCACCTGCACCGCCAGCTCGCGCGTGGGCACCAGGACCAGGCCATGCAGCTGGCGCGCGCCGTCGCGGTTATCGAGCAACGACTGCAGCAACGGCAGCACGAAGGCGGCCGTCTTGCCGGAGCCGGTCTGGGCCGCGCCCAGCACGTCCTCGCCGCGCAGGATGGCGGGGATCGCCTCGCGCTGGATGGCAGTGGGTTGCTGATAGCCGACGGCGGCGACCGCGTCGAGGAGCGCGGGAGCGAGGCCCAGTGAGGAAAATGACATGGTGGCCTGAGTGTGAGGATAACGGCCCGACAGTATACGCTATACGCCAAGCCCCTTCACCCGTCCAACCCGACCGGGCGACCGCTATCGTCCTTCGGAAGCGGCAGGCGCAGACTTGAGCGCTCTGCAGTCGCCCGTCGAAAACACGGGCTGGAACAACAGCAGCATACCGTCGACATCGATCGCTTTCATCGGCGGCTGCACCAGTTTGTAGCGCCCCGCGCGCAGTCGTTCCAGTGCCGGCTGACAGAAGCTGGCGATGCGCGCCGACGCTACCCATCGCCCGTCCGGCTGCTGCTGGTACAAATAGCTCTCGCCGTAACCGTACGGCTGCAGCAGGACATCGCGCCGGCCGTCGCCGTCGGCGTCCAGCAGCAAGGCTGTGCATCGCTGCGCCGCGTCTTTCAGGCAGTCGGGCAGCGGCTGGTCATTTCCCTTTTTCCATTGCTGACCGATGAAACTGGCCGGCAGCGCGTCGCCAGCCGGCACCACGGTGATGTTGGCGGCGATGGTGGCTGCTGTCGCAGGACCGCTGTCGGTGCTCCAGCGATTGGTCCGCTTCAACGCTGCCGCCGCCCCGGCGGCGACCAGTGCCGGTTGCGGTCCCACTCCCTGGCGCGCCAGCTGCTGCAGCGCTTGCTGGCCATACCGCTGGCCCTCGAAGCGTAGGAAGTGGTAATCGAACTTGTCGGCCTTCACCAGCCCCCGCTCGAGGCGCCCAACCTGGCTGGCGACCGCAAGACGCGCCGGATCGGCGAGCGGCGTAAACAGCGCCAGCAGCACCACCAGGGCCACGCACGCGGTGCCGACATTGACCGGCGCGATCTCCACCAGCCAGGTTTCGTAACGGTGCGCGGCCCACTGGTAGCCGAGCGCGTAGCACGACGCCACCAGCAGGCAGGCGGCAGCGACGATGCGATCGACGGTCCAGCCGTATTCGTGCACCCGCAAGCCCAGCGCATAGATGGCGATGCCGGTCAGCGGCAGCAGCAAAATCGCTGCCATGCGCGCGGCAATGCGGATCGCCAGCGTGGCGGCGGTCTGGCCGTTCTGGAAGGCGCAATTGATCAGCAAGACCAGCACGGCCACGGTGGTCAGCAGCAGCGCGGTGGCCGAACGCGTTTTCCACAGGCCATCGAGGCCGGTAAAGGGCAAGGTGCACAGGAAGCCGCCGATCAGGACCACCGCCACCGGCAGGATCCAGGACGCCAGCACCAGCAGCAGCGAACGGATGCCGCGTACGATGGCTGGCCGGACATCGGTGATGTGCAGCGCGCACGAGAAAGCAAAACAGATGACCGGCGCCACGAACCACGGTTTGCCGAGCAGGCGTTCCAGAAAACCGAGTTTGACCATGCTGAACAGGCCTGCGCCCATCCACAGCACCAGCCACAGGGCGCCGACGAAAAAGGCGGAAAACAGCAGCTGCACGGCCAGCTTCCAGGAGATTTCAAAATAGCTGCCATAGCTGGCGATGCGCTTGCCGTCGCCGACACCGGCCATGACCAGCGTGTGGGCGATGTACAGGAACACGCCGGAGAACACGATCACCTGCATGGTGGGCACGCGCTCGGCCAACTGCGCCATGAAACCGCCGCCGAGATCGACGGCTCCCGCGCTGCGCCATGCTTCGTGCAGCGCCATGATCAGCAGCACCGCGCCGGCGGCAGCCGTCCAGCGCGCCACGTTGCGCGACGTCATATGACCGAGGCTGGCAATGAACACGACCGGGAGCAGCAGCACCAGCAGGAACAGCGGCAGGAATACGAACGGCTCGGTGGCCGGCCAGATGGCGATGGTGGCCGCGCGGTACAGCAGGTAGAGCAGCACGCCCTGCACCAACCCCGTCGCCAGGCGCAACGTCATCACGGGGCGGCTGACCTGGGCGCCGGGCACCTCATCATAGTGTTCGATTTGCATACGGATCCGGTTCTGTAGTCCCTGATAGCGCCGCAGTATCGCACTAAACCTGCACTGTTATCAATTTGCTTAGCGTGCCGGCAGGCGTCACCATGCCGGTGCGGAGGCGCTATAATGCCTGACCCGCGCTGTCCGTTTCCAACTTAGCCAACAACGTTAGCAACGTTAGCATCCCGTGAATCCACATCTCGACAAGCTGCAACCGTACCCGTTCGAAAAGCTGCGCCAGTTGTTCGCGCAGGTGACACCCAATGCGCAGTACAAGCCGATCAGCCTGGGCATGGGAGAACCCAAGCATCCGACGCCGCCGTTCATCGCGCAGGCGGTGATCGACAACATCGGCGGCCTGGCCACCTACCCCACCACCATCGGCACCGAAGCGCTGCGCAGTGCGATCGCCGGCTGGCTCGAGCGCCGTTACGGCCTGCCTGCCATCGATCCGGCCACGCAGGTACTGCCGGTCAACGGCTCGCGCGAAGCGCTGTTCGCGTTCGCGCAAACCGTGATCGACCCGGCCGCCAACGCGCTGGTGGTGTGCCCCAACCCGTTCTACCAGATCTACGAGGGCGCGGCCTACCTGGCCGGCGCCGAACCGTATTTCGTCAACTCCGACCCGGCCCGCAACTTCGGCTGCGACTACGACACCATCCCCGCTGCGGTCTGGGAGCGCGTGTCGCTGCTGTTCCTGTGCTCCCCCGGCAATCCCACCGGCGCCGTGCTCACGCTCACCGACTGGGAACACCTGTTCGCCCTCTCGGAGCGCTACGATTTCATCATCGCTGCCGACGAGTGCTATTCGGAGATCTATCACGGCGCCGAGGCCCCGCTGGGCGCGCTGCAGGCGGCCCACATGCTGGGCCTGTCGTCGGTGGACAAACCGTATGCGCGGCTGGTGGTTTTCTCAAGCCTGTCCAAGCGCTCGAACGTGCCCGGCATGCGCTCGGGCTTCGTGGCCGGCGACGCCGACGTGCTGAAAAAATTCCTGTTGTACCGCACCTACCACGGCAGCGCCATGAGCACTGCCGTGCAGGCTGCGTCGATCGCGGCGTGGAACGACGAAACCCATGTCGAAGCCAACCGCGAACAATACCGCGCCAAGTTCGACGCCATCACGCCGCTGCTGCAGCAGGTGCTGGACGTGGAACTGCCCGACGCCGGTTTCTACCTGTGGGCCGACGTCTCGCGCACCGGCCTTTCGGACACCGAATTCGCCCAGCGCCTGTATGCCGACTATCACGTGACGGTGCTGCCGGGCAGCTACCTGGCGCGCGACGCGCACGGCGTCAATCCGGGCCGCAACCGCATCCGCATGGCGCTCGTGGCCGAAACTTCGGAAGGCCTCGAAGCTGCGCAGCGCATTGTCCAATTCTGCAAAACCCTCGTTCAATAAAGACCATCATGACCCAACAACTCCAGCACATCATCGACCAGGCCTGGGAAGACCGCGCCAACATCAACCCTGCCAACGGCGCAGCCGAGCTGCGTGACGCCGTCTCGCACGTGATCGGCGGCCTCGATGCAGGTACCATCCGCGTGGCCGAAAAAACCAGCGGCGACTGGGTAGTGAATCAGTGGGTCAAGAAGGCCGTGCTGCTGTCGTTCCGCCTCGAGAACAACGTGGCCATGCCGTCGGACGGCACCATGCAGTTCTACGACAAGGTGCCGACCAAGTTTGCCAACTACACCGAGGCCGATTTCGCCAAGGGCGGCTTCCGCGTGGTGCCACCGGCCGTGGCGCGCCGCGGCTCGTTCATCGCCAAGAACGTGGTGCTGATGCCGTCGTATGTCAATATCGGCGCCTATGTCGATGAAGGCGCGATGGTCGATACCTGGGCCACCGTCGGTTCGTGCGCACAGATCGGCAAGAACGTCCACCTGTCGGGCGGCGTGGGCATCGGCGGCGTGCTGGAACCGATGCAGGCCAATCCCACCATCATCGAGGACAACTGCTTCATCGGCGCCCGTTCGGAAATCGTCGAAGGCGTGATCGTCGAAGAAAACTCGGTGATCTCGATGGGCGTCTACATCGGCCAGTCGACCAAGATCTACGACCGCGCCACGGGCGAAGTGACCTATGGCCGCGTGCCGGCCGGTTCGGTGGTCGTGTCGGGCAACCTGCCATCGGAAGACGGCAAGTACTCGCTGTACTGCGCCGTGATCGTCAAGCGCGTGGACGCCAAGACCCGCGCCAAGACCGGTATCAACGAACTGCTGCGCGGTATCTGATCGCAGCACTCTCCAGGGAGAAAGCGATGGCCATGGAACGCCTGTTCCAGCTGATGCAGGAAAAGCATGCGTCGGACCTGTTCCTCGCCGCGCACTCTCCCGTGCATCTCAAGATCGGCGGCAAGCTGGTGCCGGTCAACCAGCAGGCGCTCACGCCCGAGAACATCGAAGCGCTGCTGGCCCAGGTGGCCTCTCCGGCGCAGATGGCCGACCTGGCCGTCACCAACGAACTCAATATGGGCGTGTCGCTGGCGGGCGTGGGGCGCTTCCGCCTGTCGGCATTCCGCCAGCGCGGCAGCGTGTCTGCCGTGTTCCGCTATATTCCCGGCGACATCCCCGACCTGCAGGACTTGAAGGTGCCGTCCGTGCTGGCGGACCTGATCATGGCCAAGCGCGGCCTGCTGCTGGTGGTGGGCGCCACCGGTTCCGGCAAATCGACCACGATTGCCGCCATGCTCGATCACCGCAATGCCCATTCGGCAGGGCACATCCTCACGCTGGAAGATCCGATCGAGTTCCTGTTCAAGAACAAGCAGTCGATCGTCAACCAGCGCGAGATCGGCAGCGACGCCACCAGCTTTGCCACCGCCCTGCGCAACTCGATGCGGCAGGCGCCCGACTGCATCCTGATCGGCGAAATCCGCGACAAGGAAGCAATGGGCGCAGCCATCGCCTACGCGCAGTCGGGCCACCTGGTGGTGGCCACCCTGCACGCCAACAACAGCTACAACGCGCTCAATCGCATCATCGGCTTTTACCCGGTCGAGAGCCGCATGGCGCTGATGCAGGACCTGTCGTCGGCCGTAAAGGCAATCGTCTCGCAGCGGCTGGTGCCGGCACTGCACGGCGGCGCGCGCGCCGCTGCGGTCGAGGTGATGGTCAACTCGCGCGCGGTGGCCGAATTGATCGAAGCGGGCCGCATCGGGGACATCAAGGAGGCGATGGACAACAGCATGTCGCCCGGTTCGCAGTCGTTCGAGCAGGCGCTGGTCAACCTGGTGCGCGATGGCGTGATCAGTGCGGAGGAAGCGCTGGCCAATGCCGATTCCGCCACCAACCTGCTCTGGCAGCTCAATAACGCGCTCGATCAGAAGGAAGCCGCCGGTCAGGCTGGCACCAGCACGCCGTCGGCGTCGTTTTCGGGATTTACGCTCGATACCTGATGCGGTTGCAGTGCCGAGCTCAGGAAACAGGTGCTTGGACGTCCACCACCACCCCATTGACGATGCGATAAGGCATGTGCACCCTGGCGTTCGACACGCCGCCGAAATCGACCGGATCGCGCGTAATCACGACGCGCCTTCCGACATCCGCCGTCGCACGAATGATGCAGTCTGGCAGCTTCTTGCGCGTCGCCCCGCGCAGCTCCGTGGCGCGGTGCATGATGGCGTCGTCGGTATGGATGACATCGATCCCGAGCATGTACAGCTCGATTTCCAAGGTATATCGCTGCCGGACGTCGAGCTTGCAGCAAGCCTCCATCCATGTGTTGGCGCTGATCGCAGCGTGGTCGTACGCGGCAATCTCCGACCGTGCCTCGGTATAGCCGAGGGTGTGGTCGATGATGATATTGGAATCGAACAGCACTAAGGCCATTCTGCGCGAAGTGCTTGCTGATATACCAGGCCGTCGCGCGGCATACCTGGCTCTCCGGACCATATCCCGCTGCTGTTTTGCAGAATGGCGAAACGCCTGGCGCGCCGCTCTTCCAACGTCAGGCCGGTCAGATCGAGCCTGGAAACTGGTAACGTATTGTCCTCAACAGCATAGGTCGATTGCGACGACCGCATTTGCTGCAAGCCCTGCTTGACCACCGCAGACAGGATGTTCGATGGGTCAGTTTTACTTTCCTGGGCAGCAGCGCGCAAATGCGCGAGCTCGGTGTCGTCGATGTCGATATCCAAGGTAATTCGGGTCATGACCGGCTCCCAGTCGCTGTATATAAAACCAGTCTAGCGCATTTGCACGCTCAAATCTTTTATCGCCAATTGTGCCTGGAAATTTTTGCCAAATTTTGTGGCTTCGGACGCGCATGATAAGCTATAGCCCCCGCAAAGCAGCAACCACAGCAGCGACCCTATACGAGCCCCAGAACGTCCATGAAAATCACCGTCTACGGCATCCCCAACTGCGATACCGTCAAAAAGGCACGCACCTGGCTCGCCGACCACCAGCATCCATTCGTTTTTCACGATTTCAAGAAACAGGGCCTGACGCGGGAAACCGTCGCTGCCTGGCTCGCGCAGGTGCCGCGCGAGGTGCTCGTGAATAAAAAAGGCGCGACCTGGCGCGCCCTGCCCGACGAGCGCAAGGCGGCCATCGTCGACGACGAGGCGGCGTTGGCGCTGATGCTCGAGCATCCGTCGATCATCAAGCGCCCGGTGCTGGACAAGGATGGCACATTTGCCGTCGGTTTCAGCGACGCCCACTACCAACAGCTCTTCAATTCCTGACATGACACCTTCGAAAACCCTGGCGCTGACCGAAAAACTGATTTCGCTGTCTTCCGTCACCCCCGACGACAAAGGCTGCCAGCAGCACCTGATCGACCTGCTCACGCCCCTGGGGTTCGTGTGCGAAACCATCGTCTCCAACGATGTCACCAACCTGTGGGCGCGCCGCGGCACGACCTCGCCGGTGCTGGTGTTTGCCGGCCACACCGACGTGGTGCCCACCGGTCCGCTCGAGCAATGGCAGTCGCAGCCCTTCACGCCCACCCAGCGCGACGGCAAGCTGTATGGCCGGGGCGCGGCCGACATGAAGACGTCGATTGCGGCCTTCGTGGTGGCGGTCGAGGAGTTCGTCGCCGAACACGCCAACCACCAGGGTTCGATCGCTTTGCTGATCACCAGCGACGAGGAAGGCCCGGCCATCGACGGCACGGTGGTGGTGTGCAACCTGCTCAAGGAACGCGGCGAAACGCTGGACTACTGCATCGTCGGCGAACCGACGTCCGACGAAACGCTGGGCGACATCATCAAGAACGGTCGTCGCGGTTCGCTGTCGGGCAAACTGACCATCAAGGGCGTGCAGGGCCACATCGCCTACCCGCAGCTGGCGCGCAACCCGATCCACCTGGCCGCGCCGGCGCTGGCCGAACTAGTGGCGGAGGTCTGGGACGAGGGCAACGAGTACTACCTGCCCACGTCGTGGCAAATGTCGAACATTAACGCCGGCACGGGCGCCAACAACGTGATTCCGGGCGAGATGGTCATCGACTTCAACTTCCGCTTTTCCACTGCCAGCACGCACGAGGAACTCAAGCGCCGCGTGCACGCCATCCTCGACAGCCACGGCCTGCACTACGAACTGAACTGGGCGCTCAGCGGCCTGCCCTTCCTGACCCCGCGCGGCACCTTGAGCGATGCCTTATCAAGCGCGATCAAGTCCGAAACCGGCGTGGACACCGAGCTCTCGACCACCGGCGGCACGTCGGACGGGCGCTTTATCGCCCAGATCTGCCCCCAGGTGATAGAATTCGGCCCTCCCAACGCCAGCATCCACAAAATCGACGAACATATCGAGCTGCGCTTCGTCGATCCGCTCAAGAATATTTACCGCCGCACGCTGGAAAACCTGCTGGCCTGACGCCGCGCGCCAGGCAGGCGCCCGGCACCTTACCGAACGAGATAGCCATGAACACCACTCCCTTCACCACGCCGCGCGACCTGCTGCGCTACGCCGTCACCCGTTTCAATACGGCCAAGCTGTTCTTCGGCCACGGCAGCGCAGAAGCATTCGACGAAGCCGCTTACCTGATCCTGCACACGCTCAAGCTGCCGCTCGATCGGCTCGAGCCGTTTCTCGATGCGAAGCTGCTGCCCGAAGAAGTGGCGTCGGTCCTGGCCGTGATCTCGCGCCGCACCGATGAGCGGGTGCCGGCCGCCTACATCACCAACGAGGCATGGCTGGGCAGCTACAGCTTCTACGTCGATGAGCGCACCATCGTGCCGCGCTCCTTCATCGCCGAGCTGATTCCCGAGTATTTTGCACCGTGGGTCAACTCGCCCGAGAATATCGAAAACATCCTGGAACTGTGCACGGGCTCCGGCTGCCTGGCGATCATGATGGCCGACGCCTTCCCCGACGCGCACGTCGATGCTGTCGATATTTCGGCCGACGCGCTGGACGTGGCGCGCAAGAACGTCGCTACCTACGAACTACAGGATCGCCTGACGCTGATCGCGTCGGACCTGTACGCCAATGTACCGGCCAAAAAATATGACCTGATCATCACCAATCCGCCGTACGTGAATTCCTCGTCGATGAGCAAGCTGCCGATGGAATACCGCGCCGAGCCGGAACTGGCGCTCGACGGCGGCAAGGACGGCATGGACATCGTGCGCCGCATCGTGGCCGGTGCCGCCGAGCGGCTGACCGACGACGGTCTCCTGATCGTCGAAATCGGCAATGAAAAAGAGTTTGCCGAAGCCGCCTTCGGCGACATGGGTCTGACCTGGCTCACCACCAGCAACGGCGACGACATGGTATTCCTGCTGACCGCCGACCAGCTCAAACTGTAAAAGAACACAATGATCCGCTTCATACAAGTTAGCCTGATGCGCGGCACCAAGCCGCTGCTGGAACAAGTCGATGTCACCCTCAATCCCGGCGACAAGATCGGCCTGATCGGCGCCAACGGCGCCGGCAAATCGAGCCTGTTCGCCATGATGCGCGGCGAGCTCCATCCCGACCAGGGCGAAATCGACTTCCCGGCTAAGTGGCGCGTGGCCCACGTGGCCCAGGAAACCCCGCCGCTCGAACGCGCGGCGCTCGACTACGCGATCGACGGCGATGTCGGCCTGCGCAAGCTCGAAGCCGAACTGGCGCGCCTGGAAGCGGCGCCCGAGTCGTCCGAGAACGGCATCGCCATCGGTAACGTCTACAGCGCGCTGGCCGACGCCGACGCCTACACCGTGCAGTCGCGCGGCGAACAGCTGCTGCTGGGCCTGGGATTTACCATCGAACAGATGCAGCGTCCCGTGTCGAGCTTCTCCGGCGGCTGGCGCATGCGCCTGAACCTGGCGCAGGCGCTGATGTGCCCATCGGACCTGCTGCTGCTCGACGAACCGACCAACCACCTGGACCTGGACGCCATCATCTGGCTCGAGGACTGGCTCAAGCGCTACCCCGGCACCCTGATCATCATCTCGCACGACCGCGACTTCCTCGACGAGGTGGTTAACGTGGTGGTGCACATCGACGAGCGCAAGCTGAAACGCTACTCGGGCAACTATTCGTCGTTCGAGCGCCAGCGCGCGGCGCAGATGGTGCTCGCTGCCGGCGCGCTGGAGAAGCAGCAGCGCAAGCGCGCCCACCTCGAGTCGTTCGTCAACCGCTTCAAGGCGCAGGCCTCCAAGGCGCGCCAGGCGCAGAGCCGGATGAAGGCGCTGGCCAAGATGGAAGAACTGGCGCCGCTGCGCGCCGCTGCCGAATTCTCGTTCGAATTCCGCGAGCCGCTCAGCGCCCCGAACCCGCTGCTGGTGATGGAAGACGTCGATGCCGGCTACCGCATCGAGAACGAGAAGACCGGCGAAGTCACCACCAAGACCATCGTCAACCAGATCAAGTTCTCGCTGCAGATCGGCCAGCGCATCGGCCTGCTCGGCGTGAACGGCGCCGGCAAGTCGACGCTGATCAAGACCATCGCCGGCGAGCTGGCGCCGCTGACCGGTGACGCCACCGTCGGCAAGGGCCTCAACATCGGCTACTTCGCCCAGCACCAGGTCGAGATGCTGCGTCACGACGAGTCGCCGCTGTGGCACCTGGCGAAGATCGCGCCGACCGTGCGCGAACAGGAGCTGCGCAACTTCCTCGGCGGCTTCAACTTCCCCGGCACCATGGTGACCAGCTCGATCGGGCCGTTCTCGGGCGGCGAAAAGGCGCGCCTGGCGCTGGCGCTGATCGTCTGGCAGCGCCCCAACCTGCTGCTGCTCGATGAACCGACCAACCACCTGGACCTGGAAACGCGCGAGGCGCTGACCGAGGCGCTGGCGCAGTTCGGCGGCACGCTGGTCGTGGTGTCCCACGACCGCCACCTGCTGCGCGCCACCACCGACGAATTCATCATCGTCGCCGACGGCAAGCTGCAACCGTTCGACGGCGACCTGGACGACTACAAGGACTGGCTGTTCAAGACCAAGCTCGGCAAGGGCACGGACGTGCTGCCGGCAGCGGGCAAGGCCAACAAGACCGACTTCCCGGTCAGTTCGCCCGTGGCGGCGCCGTCCGCCCCGGTGGTCAACACCAAGGAGCAGAAACGCAAGGAAGCGGAAGACCGCCAGCGCTTGGCCGCACTGCGCAAGCCGCTGGAGCAGAAGATCAAGCGTCTGGACGACCAGATCGCCAAGCGCAGCGCGCAAAAGGCGGAAGTCGACGGCCGCCTGGCCGATGCAGCGCTCTACGAGGCGGCCAACAAGGCCAAGCTGAAACAGGCGCTGGCCGACCAGGCCTTCTTTACCAAGGACCTTGGCGAACTGGAAGCGCAGTGGCTGCAGCTGCAGGAAGAGCTGGAAGCGCTGGCATAAGTGGAGTAGGCTAAAGCGGCATTACGCCGCCTGACGTGGCACGCATGGCAGTTTGCGGATCGACATCAGCTTGTCGATATCGACCACGATCAGGCGGCGGCCATCGACTTCGCCGATGCCGAGCAGGTAGTTCACGGCAGGCGCGGCGCCAATGCCCGGAAACGGCTGCAGCTGCTCGACGACCAGCGAGACGATGTCGGTGACGCCATCGACCACCATCCCCATCACGCAGCTCGACAGCTTCAGGATGATCACGTCCGTCTGCGGATCGTGCCGGCTCGCCCTCGGCCCGAAAGCGATGCGCATGTCGACGATGGGCATGATCACGCCGCGCGAAACGGCCACCCCGCTGATGATTTCCCCGTCCGACGAAAAGCGTTCGAGTTCCTTGAGCGGCCGCAGTTCCTGTACCTTGGCAAAGTCGAGCGCGTAATCGAGGCCGCCGAGCCGGAACACCAGGTATTGCCGCGCGGTCGATGCGGTGACGTCGGCATCAACGTGGGCTGAGCGTGATTGTGGGGCTGGATGCGACATGATGATCCTTTCGTCCTCGCGCCTGCGGTAACAGGCATGTGCCATCCTAACCGTCCGCCCCCGCGAGCATGTTGACTGCCGTCAACTTTTTCCGGGCGCGATACCGGCTGTTTGCTAGAATGCGCCGATGAACCCGCAGATCGATATCAACGACGTTGAGCTGAGCGCCATTCGCGCCCAGGGACCGGGCGGCCAGAACGTCAACAAGGTCTCCAGTGCCGTGCACCTGCGCTTTGCGATCGCCGCGTCGTCGCTGCCCGACCCTATCAAGGAACGCTTGCTGGCCCTGCGCGACAGCCGCATCACGCGCGACGGCGTGGTGGTCATCAAGGCGCAGCAGTCACGCAGCCAGGAAGCAAACAGGGAAGACGCGCTGCGGCGCCTGCAGCAACTGGTGGACAGCGTGGCGGTGCTGCCGACCGTGCGCCGACCGACCAAGCCGACGCGCGGCGCACAACGCCGCAGGCTCGATGGCAAATCCAGGGACGGCGAGCGCAAACAGCTGCGCGGCAAGGTGGTCTTCTAAGGCTGGCAGCTCGCCCGCAGCGCCGCTCACAGCTCGGCCAGCAACTACCAGGGGCAGCGTGGTGCGCAAGCAAAGGTTGCTGAACGCGGTGAGATGGACCGACGCCTGGGCTGCACGCCAGCTGCCCGTGTGCCTGCGCGAGCGCGACGCCCTGCCCGCTCCGGCGCGTCAGCTGGTGGCGGCGCTGCTGGCCTAATCGTCTTGCGGCGGCGCCCAGTGGACCGGTCCGGCGCTGCCGGAAAACAGCACCGCTGCGCCGACGGCCGGCGTGCGCACCCTGGCCTTGAGTTCCCTGGCCGGGTAGTCGTAGGGCGCCGCGCCGGCAGGTGCGTACGTCATCGGGCGCAGCTGGACGTCGCCGGTCAGCAGCTGCACCGCGCACTGCGACTGGCCGATCAGGGCGCGCTTGTCGCTGTCGATCTGCGCCACTTCGGCGCGCGCCTGGGTTTCCTGCGCCTGCGCGGCCTTGAGCGCCAGCGAGATGCGGCCCACCGCGCGCAATGCCGGTCCGACCGCCGTGGCCATGCGGTGGAACAGCGGTTCCTGTTCGGGCGACAGCACCACTTCGCGTTTGCGCACGCGGGTGGCCAGGGTCAGGTAGTTGCGCACGTCGGCCTGGCTGGTGATGGCATCCATCTCGGTCTGGCAGCGGGCGGCTTCGCGACGGGCCGCTTCCACCCTGGGCAGCAGTGCGGCGCTGCGCTTGTCGTAGCTGGTGGTATCGGGCACCAGCACGTAGAGCAGCATCTCGCTTTGCTTGCGCGGGCCGGCGTGGACGATGTCGATGCGGCGCGCGGCGATCGCACAGCCTTCGGCGATCTTGATGACCACTTCGTCGGCCATGATCTCGCAGTTGCTGGCCTCCCCGATCACGACGCGGGTGCCGGAGATGACGCAGTTTTCGGCGCGGGTCAGCGCCACTTCTCCCTTCCTGGTCTGCAGCACGGCGCCAGAGGCCACGCCGCGCACGCGGATGGCGCCGTCGGCGTTGAGCGCTGCGCCGCCCATCAGGTTGCGATGCAGCGAAATGTCGCCGCCGCGCGACTCGATGCTGCCGTAGACGTCGCCGTGGATGGTGATGTTGCCGCCTTCGACGCGGCGCTGCTCCTGCACCGCGCCGAATTCCTCGTACTCGCCGGTCAGCTGCAGGTTGCCGGTCGTACGCGCGCTGACACCCTCGCGGCTGATGATCTTCGGGCCGATCGAGATGCGGCGGGTCTTGGGGTCCACGCTGATGAATCCCTCCACCGCCGAAACCAGGTATTCGCCATCGCGAAAATGTTCGATCACGGTGCCGGCGCCGGCCACCGACGTCAGTTCCAGATCCCTGGGTGCCGGCGGCTCGATCACCTTGCCCGACATCTCGAAACCGCGCACGCCCGGTACCGGCGGTACCTTGCGCAGCAGCTTGACGTGCGGCTTCACCTGCGGGAAACGGTTCTGGAACGTCTGCAGATCGAGCCGGCCATCGGATTTTTCGCGTGGCGCATTGCTGCGATGGATGTCGCGCGAGACTTCCACGATGGCGGCGTCGCGCCCGGGCATGGCGTTCAGGCGCCGCGCGACCGTGATGCGCGCCACGCGGCCGGTGGCGATCACGTCGCGCACGGCCGGCGCATCGATGCCGAAGCGGATACCCTTGGCCCACATGTCGGCGACGAATTCATCGAAGGTGAGCCGCGCCGGTTGCGGCGGCAGACCGGGCACGTCGACGAACACCTGCTCGAAATAATACTCGGCCTCGCCGCCGATGACCTTGACGTTCTTGTACAGCTGGCGGCGCGCCGGTTCGAACGGTGCAATGCGGTCCGCGAAGCGCAGCAGCGGGCGCCCGGCCAGGGCCGGCGGCAGGTCGGGGCCGGCGTCATAGATCATCTTGGAGAAGATCGCGTAGTGCAGGCCGGCGAAGCAGGCGCCGCCCAGAAAGACCTGGCCCACCGCCGCCAGGCGCGCTGCCGGCGTGGCGGCGACGTCGAAGTAGATGCCGTCGTCACGCTTGACGAGCGCAGCGGGCAGTTCGCCCCCGGCGCCTGCATTCAACGTCGTTGCGTTTGACACGGTAATCCCCACGAAGATGTACGTCGGAGCACGTTGCCCCTTCACTTTTTTAATGTTGTCGGTAGATTAGCATGAACTGTTGCGATTGGGTGAGCGCCGCTAGGCGCCGGCCGGGTCCAGGTGCCAGTCCAGCGACCCTGCGCTCTCCCAGAACAGCACGGCACCGCCGGACGCGCCGCGCAGGCGCTGCTTGATCTCGCGCACCGGCTGCTGCGCCAGCGCTGGCGTGGCGCCGATCGCCGACGCGGCCGCATCGGCGTCGGCCCCGGCGCAGGGCATGGTGCGCACCACGGTTTCGCCACTGATCATGTGCAAGCCACAGCGCGCGGTGCCGGCGGCCGCCAGCTTTTGCGCCAGCACCGCGTGCTGCCGGTCGCGCAGCAGCTTTTGCTGGGTGAGCGCGATCTGGCCGTCCTTCTTCAGGCGGTCCAGCGCCTGCATCGGCTGCGCCACGCCGGCGGCGATCTTGCGCAGCAAATGGGTCTGCTCGGGCGACACCGTCAGTTCCTGGTTGCGCAGCTTGCGCGACAGCGCGATATAGCGCCGCACGTCGGGCAGTACCGCCAGCTGGGCCGCCTCCTGTTCGTACGACGCCAGTACCCGGTCCAGTTCGGCCAGGCGCAGCGCGATGTCGCCCAGCTCGCGGTCGTAGCGGGCGACATCGCGCAGCAGCACGTGCACCACCATCTCGGTGCGACGGCGCGGACCGGCACAGTCGATCTCCACGTCGCGGCCAGCCACCGCGCAGCCTTCGGCCGTGGTGATGCGCAGGACATCGGCGACGATTTCGCAGTTGGAGGCCTCGCCGATGGTCACGGTGCCGCCGGAGATCACGCAGTTCTCCGCGCGCGCCACGGTGATCGCGCCGGCGCCCGTATGAATCACCGCGTTGGAGGCCACGCCGGCGATGGCGATCGGACCGTTGGCGTTGCGCACGCTGCCGCCCACCAGGTTGCGGTCCAGTACCACGGCGCCGCCGCGCGAATGGATATTGCCATAGACGTTGCCGTGCACCGTGATGTCGCCACCGGTGACGTCGCGCTGCTCCTGCACGTCGCCGTATTCTTCGTAGGCGCCGGCCAGCTCGAGGTTGCCGGTGGTGCGCCCGCTGACGCCGTCGAGGCTGACGATCTTGTCGGTGACGGACACGCGGCCGGATTTGGCATCGACCGCCAGAAACCCGTCGCGCACCGAGACCAGGTACTCGCCGTCGGCCAGCGTCTGCACCTCGGTACCATCGCCTGCGCGGTGACGCAGCACCAGGTCGGCAGGCGGCGGCGGGGCCGTCATGCGCCCGGCCAGGTCGTAGCCCGGCAGGCCGGGCGCGCAAGGCACTTTTTTCAGCAGCCGCACGCCGGCCTTGATCTGCGGGAAGCGGTTCTCGAAACTGTGCAGATCGATGCGGCCGTCGGCGCGCGCCTTGGGCGCGTCACTGCGGTGCAGCGCCTCCGACACTTCAAGCACCGCCGCATCGCGGCCCGGCTCCGGTTCGAGGTCGGTGGCGAACGTGATGCGCTGGGCCTTGGCCGACCGGATGGCGGTGGTGACGGCCGCCACGTCGATGCCGAAGCGGATGCCATGGCGCCACATGGCCGCGACGAATTCGTCGATGTCGAGCTGCGCCACCCGTTCCGGCAGCACCGTGCCATCGGCCAGCACCTCCTCGTCGAGGAACAGCGGCTCCACGTAGTATTCGGCGTAGCCGCGCCCCGGCTTGGGGCTCTTGTAGAGCGCCAGGCGGCTGGCGTCGATCGGCCGCACGGCTGCCGCCACGCGCACGGCCTGCGCAGCACCGAGCGCCGGCCCGACGTCGTACAGCGCCTTGATGAGAACGGGATACGAGAGCCCGGCCAGATAAAAACCGGCGCCGAACACCTGGTTGATGGCGGCTGCCCGCGCCGGCGGCGGCAGGCCCAGGTCGATGTAGATGCCGTCGGGGCGCTCGGTCAGGCCCATGGGCAGGCTCGCATCGGGCGCGGGTAGCGCGGACACGGCCGAAAGCGCTGCTGTGGCAACGTCTGGAACCACGTTCTTCCTCCAGAAAGAACACGCGGCCGACAGGCATTGCGTGTAATTAACTAATATTACACAGAGCTAACAAAAAGAAAAGCACTATCCCACATGACCAAACGCCAACTGTGATGGAATTGCCACAAGTGACCCCGTCCATAGTAAAACGCCCGCCACGGGACGGTGGCGAGCGCAGGGTGCAGGGTGCAGCGATCGGGGAAGACTAGCGGCGCGGCGGCAGCGCATAGACCTCTGCCCCGGCTTCGTTGATCTGGCGCCGCAGGTCGCGCCGCTCGTCGGCGGTCATGCGCCCCACGCGGCGGTTCATCTCGGCGTTACGGTTACCATCCTGCACGGCGCGGCGCTGCTCGTCGGCGCGCGACTCGTAGGCGCGCGGATCGGGCTGGCGCGATTGCTCCTGGCGCATGTCGGAACGCATGTCCTGCCGCATGTCCTGCCGCATATCCTGGCGCATTTCCTGCGGCCTGGCCCCACCCTGAAAGCTGCGCTCGTCGCGGCGGTCCTGCCCTGCCGACTGCGCAGGCAACGCCGCCAGCACACCACAGCTCACCACGACGCAAGCCAGCGTGGATCGAACGCAAAAAGATGCGCTTGCTGCCGCGTGAATTTTTTTGAGGTCGATGAACATGGCATTCCTAACAGGTGATTCCATGTCCGCAGTGTATGATGGTTTGCACGGGGGAGTAAGACGAATCGGGTAAAGTTTGTAACACTTTGTAATGCCTTAAAGCAGACGTTTTCGACTTGCGATTATGACGTTACCATAGAGACATCGATAAGACAACATGGCACAGAAATGACCACGACTACACCTGAATCCAACAACACTGGCGGCAGCACTGCCGTCAACCAGCATGGCCATCAGGCCAAGATTATGGTAGTGGACGACGACGTGCGCCTGCGCGACCTGCTGCGCCGCTATCTGACCGAACAAGGCTTCAACGTCTTCACCGCGGAAAGCGCCACTGCCATGAACAAGCTGTGGCTGCGCGAGCGCTACGACCTGCTGGTGCTGGACCTGATGCTGCCGGGCGAAGACGGCCTGTCGATCTGCCGCCGTCTGCGCGGCGCCGGCGACCAGACGCCGATCATCATGCTCACTGCCAAAGGCGAAGACGTGGACCGCATCGTCGGTCTCGAGATGGGCGCCGACGACTATCTGCCCAAGCCGTTCAATCCGCGCGAACTGGTGGCGCGCATCGGCGCCGTGCTGCGCCGCCGGGGTCCCGATGAGATTCCCGGCGCACCGTCCGAAACCCCGCAAACCTTCGAGTTCGGCCAGTTCGTGCTGGACCTGGGCACCCGCACCCTGAAAAAGGCCGGCGAAACCGTGCCGCTCACCACCGGCGAATTCTCCGTGCTCAAGGTATTCGCGCGCCATGCGCGCCAGCCGCTGTCGCGCGAGAAGCTGATGGAACTGGCGCGCGGGCGCGAATACGAAGTCTTCGACCGCAGCCTCGACGTCCAGATCTCGCGCCTGCGCAAGCTGATCGAACCCGATCCATCGAGCCCGCTGTACATCCAGACCGTGTGGGGACTCGGCTATGTCTTCATCCCGGAGGGACAGCCGCGCTGAGCGCGGGACACCCATGAAGTCCAAGCCGAAGTCGCCGCTCAAGCGGTCGTTCACGCTCCGTCTGGCCAGCCTGAAAAGCGGCTTGTTCTGGCGCACCTTCATCCTGCTCGGCGCGCTCACCACTGCCAGCATGGCCGCCTGGGTGGGCATGATCAGCGTGGTCCAGCACGATCCGCAGGTGCAGCAGATCTCGGCCCAGGTGGTGTCGGTGGTGACCATCACCCACGCCGCCCTGACCCACTCGGCGCCCGAGCTGCGGCGCGAGCTGCTGTTCGACCTGGTGTCCAACGAAGGCATCCGCGTGTTCACGCTGGAGGCGGACGACCAGGTCGATCCACCGCCCAACAATGCGCTGATGCCCGACATCGAAAAACTCGTGCGGGCCAAGCTGGGCCGCGATACGCGCTTCTCGTCCAAGGTCAACGGCGTCTCCGGTTTCTGGGTGTCGTTCAAGATCGATGGCGACCAGTACTGGCTGATGCTCGAGCGCGAACGCATCCGCGGCCTGACCGGCATCCAGTGGCTGGGCTGGGCCAGCGTGGTGTCGATCATGTCGCTGCTGGGCGCGGCCATCATCTCCAGCCTGATCAACCTGCCGCTGCGCCGGCTGACCAAGGCCACGCGCGCCTTTGCGCAAGGCCTGCGCCCCGATCCGCTGCCGGAAAAAGGGCCGAACGAAATCCTCGAGGCCAACCGCTCGTTCAACCAGATGGTGCTGCAGCTGCAGCAGGTGGAATCGGACCGCGCCGTGATCCTGGCCGGCATCTCGCACGACCTGCGCACGCCGCTGGCGCGCATGCAGCTCGAAGTGGAGATGGCCAACCTGTCGCACGAGGCGCGCGAAGGCATCCAGTCCGACATCGGCCAGATGGACGCCATCATCGGCCAGTTCCTCGACTATGCGCGGCCTACCGAGGCGTCCAGTTTCATCGATGTCGACATCAGCGAGCTGCTCACCGATGTCGCGCACGACGCGGCGCGCCTGCCGGACGTGCGCGTCAAGACCGATATCGCGGCGGACGTGCACGCGATGGGCAACGCCACCGACCTCAAACGCGTGCTCGGCAACCTGGTGGAAAACGCCCGCCGCTACGGCAAGACGCCGGAGCAGGACGTGACCGAGCTCGATATCGCCTGCAGCGTCACCGGCACCGGGACCGGCGCACGCGTGATCATCGAGGTGGCGGACCACGGCCCCGGTGTGCCCGACGACCAGATCGCCCAGCTGCTCAAGCCGTTTACGCGGCTCGATACGGCGCGCGGCCAGGCCAATGGCGCCGGGCTCGGCCTGGCAATCGTCGACCGCGTGCTGCGCCGCCATGGCGCCGAACTGACCGTGCGCAACCGCGACGGCGGCGGCCTGGCCATCCGCATCGCGATGAAAAGCGCATGAGCAGGCCTTTCCTGATCGCGGCAGCGCTGGCTGCCGGCGCACTGTCGGCGGCGGCGCTGGCCGCGAGGCCGGTCAAGCCGGCGCTGGAGCGCGCACCGACCGCCGAAGAACGGCAATCGTTCGAGGAATTTTTCAGCGCCCGCCGGGCGGCGACGCCGGCCGGCCCGTGGGCCGCGCGACCCCTGTTCGCGCCGATGTTCGAGATTGACCGCGACGCCGGCGGCAAGCCGTGGCGCGTGATCGCCCGCGTGGACGCGGCGCCGCGCCGCTCGCATCCGGACCTGTGCCGGCAAATCCGCTCCAGCTTCATTTACGACGCGACGGCGCCGCGTGGCGCGCGCTGGCAGGAGGCGGCCGAGCCGCCGCGCTGGTACGTCTGGCTGGCCACCCCCAACGTCCCGTGCGCCGCAGCGCGCTACACGACCTTGCAGGATCCGAAGGTGGCCGGGGCCGACGTAGTGGCGCTGCTGCGCCAGCACCGTGAACTGCTGGGCCGCGCGCGGCTGCTGTTTGCCGGCCACTCGCAATGCGCACCGTACCGCGCGCTGACGTACCGGCTGGCGGCGCTGGAACCGCTGGCGCCCGCTGCCGGCGCGCCGCAGATGCTGGGCATGGTGTTCGAGAGCGACCGCCGCGCCGTGGCGCGCGTGGCCGTGCGCAAGCACGGCAGCGAATACACGGCGTGGAATGTCAGCTGCAGCGGCTGACGGACGCCAGGCAGCCTAGCTGCCGGACTGGCGGTCGCGGGCCGGCTCGGCGCGGGCCGGCTCGGCGCGGGCCAGCAGCTTGGTCAGCAGCAGCTCGGCCGAGCCGTAGCCGTACAGCGAATCGGCCTCGAAGCCGACCGTTTCGTACGGCACCGATTCCTCGCGTTCGGAGCGCGCCGGGTCGTTGGCGGAATAGGTCACGCGCCAGGCCCGCTTGAGGGCATCGGCGCGGCGCAGGAACTGCGGCATCGGCCACTGGGCCGGATCGAAGGCGTCGGCCTCGCCGAGCACGCGCCAGTGGCCACTGACCAGCGCCATGTCGCCCACCCGCAGCACCTTGACGGCGTCCTGCGCACCGAGCGACTTGAGCCGTTCCAGCTCCGGCAGGCGGTCCTCGCGGGGACCGAACAGATAGGCCAGCATGATCTTGCTGCCTGGCGATAAACGCGCCACCAGGCCGGCGCCGTAACCACCGTCGAGCAATGGCACGACGAAAAAACTACCTTCTTGATACGACTGCCTCATTCAAATCCTTTCGCTACCCGTTGCGGCCGGGGTTGCTGATATTGCTGATATTGCTGATATTGCTGATATTGCTGATATTGCCGGTGCTGCTGTTACCGCCGTGATTGCTGTTACTGCTGACGGTGCCGGTGCAGTGCCGCTGCTCCGGTATCGCCGGTCCTGCCGTGGCCGCTACGCTGGCGCCTCGCGGCGCAAAGCCGCAGTGTAGCGGCGGCGCGCTGATTGTGGCGCACGCGTGGCGCCAGCGTCACAATCATGGCCGCTGCCTGGCTTGATGGGGCGTCAACGATGACGTTTGTGTTACACTCGCGGTTCGCTAGGGGTCCTGGAATCGTTTCCGGGTGAGAGATACCCTTCGTACCTGATCTGGATAATGCCAGCGAAGGAAAGCGCAAAAGTCGGCCCTCCCCTCCTTTGATGTCTCTCTTCGCGGCGCCCAGCCGAACCAGCAAAGAGCAGACACCATGTCCACACCACATTTCGCCGTATCCGTCATCGCCCTGGCAGTGCTTCAATCGTTTGCGGGCGCCGCCATGGCCGACGACGCCGGGCAGCCGCTGCCCGAAGTCGTCGTCAGCGCCGTCAAGGCCCGCGCCAGCACCGCCGCAATCGGCGGCTTTTCCAACGCGCCGCTGCTCGACACGCCGGCATCGCTGAGCGTGATCACGTCGCAGCAGATGCTCGACCTGCAGATCCGCTCCACCACCGACGCCGCCCGCTACGACGCCAGCCTGTCGGACGCCTATAACGCGGTCGGCTATGCCGAACAGTTTTCGATCCGCGGCTTCAAGCTCGACAACGGTTCGAGCTACCGCAAGGACGGCATGACCATCGCCGGCGACACCCAGATCGCACTGGAAAACAAGGACCGGCTCGAAGTGCTCAAGGGCCTGTCCGGGCTGCAGGCCGGCGTGTCCGCGCCAGGCGGCGTACTCAACTACGTGACCAAGCGTCCGACCGACACGCCGCTGCGCACGGTGGTGCTGGAAACGCGCGAGCGCGGCACGCTGTACGGTGCGGCCGACCTCGGCGGCCGCTTCGAGGACACGCGCTTCGGTTACCGCATCAACGTGGTGGCCGAGCGCCTGCGCTCGATCGTCAGGGGCGCCGACGGCAACCGCAAGTTCATTTCGGCCGCCTTCGACTGGCGCATCTCGCCGCAGGCCCTGCTGCAGATCGATGCCGACTACCAGCGCAAGTCGCAGCTGACCGCACCCGGCTTCCAGCTGCTCGACAACACCACGCTGCCGTCGATCGACCCCGATACCATGCTCAACGACCAGCCGTGGGCGCGGCCGGTCAGGACCACCAGCAGCAACCTTGGTGCCCGCTTCGAGTACACGTTCTCGCCCGCGTGGAAGGCCAGCGTCAGCGCCAACCAGAACACCTTCAGGCGCGACGACTACACGGCCTTCCCTTACGGCTGCACGGCGCAGAACCTGTTCCCCGGCTTCTGCGGCAATGGCGATTACGATGTCTACAACTACATCAGCGAAGGTGAGAAGAAGTCGCCGCTGACGGTGCAGGCGCTGCTGCAGGGACGCTTTGCCACCGGCACGTTCGACCACGCGGTCACGCTCGGCAGCTCGCTGATGCGCAACAGCGAAAAATGGGGCGACGACCTGTACGATTTTTCCGGCGTCAGCAATATCTACCGCCCGGTAGTGGTGCCGCCGGCGCCCGGCACCAGCGGTCCGGTGTCGGAGCGCCGCTACACCAACGAGCGGTCGCTGTTCGGCCAGGACATCGTCAGCCTGAGCGCGCAGCTCAAGCTGCACGCGGGTGCGCGCTACGTGCAGGTGCGGCGCAGCCAGTACGTCGGCGCGGACGACAACGGCGTGGTCCTGCCGTACGCCCGGACCGACGCCGGCTTCTGGCTGCCGAACCTGGCGCTGGTGTACAGCCTGCGTCCCAACGTCGCGCTCTACACCTCGTATGCGCAAGGCCTCGAGCATGGCGGCGTGGCGCCCAAGGGCACCGTCAATGAGCGCCAGGCGCTGGAACCGGCCAAGTCCAAGCAGGTGGAACTGGGCGTCAAGGCCGACATTCGCAACGACCTCAGTGCCACGCTGGCGCTATTCCAGATCCGCAAGGGTCTCGAATATGTCGATGCTGCGTCCAATGTCTTCGTGCGCAACGGCCAGGCCCAGAACCGCGGCCTGGAGATGGGTCTCAACGGCCGCGTCACGCGCGACCTCACGCTGGGCGTCAGCGCTACCGCGCTCAACACCCGCCAGCGCGACACCGGCCAGGCCAGTCTCGATGGCAAGCGCGTGACCAATGTGGCGGCCTTTAAATCATCGGTGTACGCCGACTACGCGGTGCCGCAGGTGCAGGGCCTGAGCGTCAGCGCCAACTGGCAGTATTCGGGCAAGAAGGCATTCGATGCCGAGAACACGGTGTTCGTGCCCAAGTACCACCTGATGAACTTTGCCGCAGCCTACGCCACCCGCGTCGGCGGCGTCGCCACCACGCTGCGCGCCGGCATCGACAACGCATTCGACAAGTTCTACTGGCGCGATGTCACGCCGGACCTGGGAGGCTACCTGATCCCGGGCGCCTCGCGCACCGGGCGCGTGTCGGCGCAGTTCGACTTTTAGGATGGGGGCCGGGTCACCTGCTGGCGGTCCAGGCAGGTGACTTGCGGGCCTGCCGCCGGGGGACGTTCCGGTTCAAAAAATCAGCTGCACCCGCAGCGAAAAACTGCGGGCAGCACGGCCCGTGTTCTTGCCGAACAGGTAGGCCAATTCGTACTTGACTTCACGTTCGCCGCCGGCGCCGATATCGCGGTGACCGTAGATCATCGGGCCGGCGCGGTGCGATTGCTGCCGGGACGGCAGCCAGTCGTTCCATTGGCCGACTTCGCCGAATGCCTGGATGCCGGGCTGGAACCACGGCTTCCAGTGCTGCTTGACCTGGAGCTGGTAAGTGAGCTCGACGCCGCGCGGCGGTACCTGGCCGGTTTGGGCGGCTTGGGCGGTTTGGCCGGTTTGACCATACCTGCGCTGGAAGAACAGGTTGGCGTTGAACTGGGTGCGGCCGATCTCGGTCTGCAGCACCGGCCCCCATTCGGCGGAATACCCGCCTGCCGCATCGTGACCCTTGGCGACCTTGGTGTGCAGGGCCAGGTCGAACGGATACTGACCCTGGGTCAGCATGTAGTCGTTCTGCCAGGCCGTTTCGACCATCTTCCCGGCGCCGTTACCCACCCGCAGCCACTGCACATACACCTCGGTATACCAGCGTGACGTGACACCGTAGCCGACGCCGAGTTCCGGCGAAGCGACGGTACCGTCGCTGTAGCGGGCGTTCCAGTACTTGTAATCGATCGAGGTCTGCCCCGCCACATCGTAGGTGGAGACCAGGTAATAGCCGGTATCGGCCTGCGCCGCGCAAGGCCAGACCAGGGTTGCCGCCAGCATCAGCAGGCAGGCACGTTGGGGGTGCCGTCTCATGGGGTCAGATGATGCGCTACCTGTGCCAGGCGCCGGGCCGGATCGCCCGTCACCTCCAGGTAGGGAATGCTGCGCGCCGCCAGCTCCTGCAGCAGCATGACGTGGACGCGCACGCTCACCTGCTGCGACTCGCGCTGCAGGCCGTCGGCCACCCACGGAATGTCGGGCGCGGTGAGCACGGTGCAGGCATAGTCGCGCTGGTGGGCGTCGGCCAGCAGCGCCAGCTGGTCATCGATGCCGCCGAAGTAATGGCGGCTGTAGATGGCGGTCATCAACGGCGTGGTGTCGCAAAACAGGTAGCGGTGCGCCAGCGGCAGGGCCGCGTCTTCGCGCAGGCGCTGGGTGCGGGCGATGTGGATCTGGTCCTGCGCGACCGGCACGCGCGCTTCGGTATCGACGAATTCCCGCAAATACTCGGGCACCCATACCGTACCGTAATGACGCGCCAGCGCCGCCGCCAGCGTGGTCTTGCCGGACGATGCGGTGCCCAGGATGGCAACCTTCGATGGCGCCGCATCCATGGTCATGCCCGCCGTCGCGCCGGTACTCATTCGAGCACCAGGCGTCTGCCGCCGCCGCCATCGCTGCCGCTGCCACCGGTCGGCATGCCGGCCGACTGCTGCCAGGCACGCAGGCCGGCGATCGCCATGCCGACGAAGACGGCGTAGAGGATGGCGGTGAGCACCAGGTGCTTGTGCAGGTACAGGCCCACGTACAGCACATCAACGATGATCCACACGTGCCAGTTCTCCACCTTTTTGCGCGACAACAGCAGCTGCCCCACCAGGCTGCCGGCCGTCAGAAACCCGTCCGCATGCGGCACGTCGGTATCGGTCCAGGTCTTGAGAAACCACGCCAGCACCACGAAGCCGGCCAGCCAGCCGCCGGCGACCAGCCAGCGCCCGCGTGCACCGAGCGCGGTCACCGCCAGGCCGGCGCCCGGGGCGCCCAAATCGGCATCACGGTGGCGCAAGTCGCCGCGCAGCCACTGGCGCCAGCCATAGACCGAGACCGCGATGAACACGAACTGCAGGCCCATGTCGCCATACAGGCGCGAGCCGAAGAACACCATCGCGTAGGTGGCCGACGAGACGATGGCAAACAGCCAGGCCCAGTGACTCTGGCGGATGTTGAGCCATACCGTGAGCACCGACAGCCCGAACGACAGCAGCTCGAGCGGGGTCGTGACGAATACCGCCAGGTGCAATGGCAGGTTCATGAACCCGAGCAGTGCTGTCAGTGCGTGCATGGCTTATCGCGCGGCCTTGGTGGGATACTTGATGGTCATTTCCTGCAGCAGGTTGTCGGCATGGTCGACTTCCTTCATGATCCACAGCATATACCGGATGTCCATGTGGATGGCGCGGGTGATCTCGGGATCGAAGTACCAGTCCTTGGTGATCGATTCGTAGGTCGAGTCGAAGTTCAGGCCGATCAGCTCGCCATTGCGGTTCATCACGGCCGAACCGGAGTTGCCGCCCGTGGTATCGGCGCTGGTCAGGAAGTCCACCGGCACCGTGCCCAGTACCGGATCGCGGAACTGGCCGTAGCGCTTGGCCTTGATCGCATCGAGCAGCTTTTGCGGCGCGTTGAACGGGTCCTTGCCCGTGTGCTTCTGGACGATGCCTTCGACCGTGGTGAACGGTCCCTTGGTGATGCCGTCGGCCGGCGAGTACGGCGCCACGGTGCCGTAGGTGACGCGCAGCGTGGAGTTGGCATCCGGGTACACCGGCTTGCCCTGCGATTTCTTCCACGCGATCACGGCCGCCATGTACTGCGGGATCACGCGTTCGAGGTTGCCATCCAGCTCGGCGCGGCGGTCCTTGAGCGACTGGGTCACGCCGTCGAGCTTGAGCGCGAGCTGCAGGAAGGCGTCGTCGGCGGCCTTGACCGCAGCTGCGTCCTTGTCCATCCAGCCCACGCGGGTGGCGGTGTCGCCCAGCCGGGTGCCGGCATACAGCGCCGGTACGGCGTCCGGCGCGGGCAGCAAAGCGTCCAGGCCCTGCACGTGCAGCGACTTGGGCAGCCTGGCGTAGCGCTGCAGGGCGGCCGCAAAGCGCGCCTGGTCCACGCCGGCCACGTACGATTGTTCGAGGCGGTTCAGGCGCGCGCGGATCATGTTGCGGTCGCGCTGCTGGTAGCCGACTTCGCGCTCGGCGTCCGGCTTGGCGCTTTCGCTGGCCAGGCGCACCAGGGTCGTCGCGCTTTTCAGCAGATCGCTGGTGTAGGCCACGCCATGACCGAACTCCTCGTCGGACAGGGCGATGTCGGCAGCGATGACCGCATCGAGTTCGGCCAGCAGCTGCGGCGACCTGCCCGGCTGCCTGGCGTACCAGGCGCGGAATTCGGCGTCCTGCGCATCCTTGATGGCGGCGATGTCGCGGCGCTTGAAGCCGTCCGACAGGCCCTGCGCCTTTTTCATCACGTTGTTGAGACTCTTGGCCACGCTGGCATAGCGCACCTCGTCCGCCGGCTTGCCCCTGGTGGCGGCGGCAATGACGTCGAGGTCGGCCTGGATCTCGGCCACGCGCTGCGGAAACGCGACATCGCGCGCGGCGCGCACTTCGGACGGCAGCTTGTAGCGGCTGGTGCGGCCCGGGTAGCCGGCCAGCAGCACCGGGTCGCCGTTTTTCAGCCCTGCAGCCGACACCACCAGGAAGTCTCTCGACTGGTACGGGACGTTGTCCGGCGACGGATCGGCCGGCAGGCCGTCCTTGCCCACGTAGGCCCGCAGGAACGAATAGTCGCCCCCCTGGCGCGGCCACTCGTAGTTGTCGATATCGCCGCCGAAGTTGCCGATCATGTCGGCCGGCGCATACACCAGGCGCACGTCGCGTATCATCATCTGGCGGATGCGGTAGTACTCCAGCCCGCGATGGAAGGCCGGTACCGAGCAGCGGTAGGCGCCGGCGCTGCCGCCGCTTTCGCATTCGGCCACCAGTGCCTTGACCGCCTTCTCGACCGCGTCGTGGCGCTGCTTGCCGGTCATGGCCGGCGTGACGTTCCTGAGCACGCGCGCGGTGACGTTTTCCACCTTGTCGGTCACATACACCAGCGTATTCGGGCCGCCCGGCAGCTCTTCGGCGCGGGTCCTGGCCAGGAAGCCGTTCTCGATATAGTTGTGTTCAGGGGTCGAGTTGCGCTGGATGGCGCTGTAGGCGCAATGGTGATTGGTGACCACCAGGCCGGCGTTGGACACGAACGACGCCGAGCAGCCGCCCAGCGACACGATCGCGCTCATCGGGTGTTTCGACAGGTCGGCCAGCTTCTCGGCCGGGATGGCGATGCCGATCTTTTTGAGTTCGGATGCCAGTTGCGGCAGCTGGTACGGCTGCCATTGCCCTTCGTCGGCGTGCGCCGACGTGACTGTCGCGCAGATCATGGCGACAGACATTGCGATTTTGTTTAACAAGATAGAAGCCCCTGGTTGAAAGTCAGCGGCAGTATAGTCCTTTTTGCAGCTCAGCTCCACGTCAGGTCGAGGTGCAGGCTCAAGCGGCAGCCGCCGCCGGCCAGGTAGGGTTGCACCTCGAGCCGCCCGCCCAGCGCCTGCACGCGCTGGGCCATGCCGATCAGGCCGAACGACTCGCTCTTGGCCCGCTCTTCCGGCGCCAGGCCGATCAGGCCGAACGACTCGCTCTTGGCCCGCTCCTCCGGCGCCAGGCCGATGCCGTTGTCGCTGATGCTCAAGGTCAGCTGCCCTTCGTGCACCGCCAGCGCGATCGCCACGTGGGTGGCGCGCGCATGCCGGCGCACGTTGGCCAGCGCTTCCTGCAGGCAGCGAAACAGTACGATCTCCACGTCGGGCGCGATGGAGGAAAACGCGGCTTCCGGCGGCAGCGACAGGTCGCAGGCCAGGCCGCTGCGCTTGCGAAATTCCGCCGCCTGCCATTCGAGCGCCGCCTGCAGGCCCAGGTCGAGCACGGACGGGCGCAGGTCGTTCATGATGCCGCGCACGCTGCGGATGGTGGCGTCGAGCTGGTCGAGCGCGCCCTGGGCGCGCTGGCGCAGGCGCGGATGCCGCGAGCCGGTGCGCACGACCAGCAGCGACATGTCGATGCGCAGCGCCAGCAGGTTCTGCCCCAGTTCGTCGTGCAGGTCGCGCGCAATGCGCTTGCGCTCTTCTTCCTTCACCGATTCGAGGTGATAGGCCAGCTTGCGCAACTGTTCGCGCGACTGCTGCAGCGCGGTTTCCGTGCGTTTGCGTTCGCCGATCTCCATCGTCAGCAGGCGGTTGGCGGCGGTCAGTTCGGCGGTGCGCGCCGCCACCCGTGCATCGAGTTCGCGCGACAGCGCCAGCAAATCGGCGTCGCTGCGGCGCTGCGCCGTGACATCGGAAAACACCCCGATGTAGCGGCAGATGGTGCCCTGCTCGTCGCGGATCACGGTAATCGACATGCTGACCACGTAGGGCGTGCCGTCGCGGCGCCGATTGTACAAGTCGCCCTGCCACTTGCCTTCGGCCTGCAGGCGCCGCATCGCTTCGGCGTGGTAACCGGGGGGATGGGCGCTCTGGCGGCCGAGAAAACGCGGATTGCGGCCCAGCGCTTCTTCCACCGGGTAGCCGGTCAGCGTGGTAAAGGCCGGATTGACGAAGACCAGGTCGGCGTTGGCGTCGCACACCATCACGCCTTCGCCCAGGTGCTCGAGCACCTGGAACGCGCGCTGGCGCGCCGCCTCGCGCGCGCGGTCGGTGCCGATGTCGGTGAGGATCACGCGGAACAGGCGCGCATCGGGATCGGCGTTGACGTCGAGATGGACCTGGCGGCCCGCATCTGCCGCAGTAGCGCCGCGCGGATCGAACAGCGGCACTTCGAGCGTGGTGCGCTCTCCGCTCACCAGCACGCCGGCCAGCAGGCGCCGCAGCGCAGCCTGCGCCGCCGGCGCCACGAACTGCTCGAGACGTTTGCCCGGCAGCGCATCGCGCGCCACGCCCAGCAGCTCGCCGGCAGCGAGATTGGCGCGCGTGATGCCGCCATCGACGTCCAGCGACAGGTAGCCGGCAGGCGCCTGGTCGTACAGCGCAGCGTAGCGCTCGCGCCCTGCCTCGGCCTGATCGCACTCGGATTGCAGCTCGGCCAGTGCCTGCAGCTGCATGTCCAGTTCGACCTGGCTCACCTGCAGTTCATGCCACTGACGCAGGGCATCGCTGCCGGGCGGCTGACGGTCGCGGCCCTTGTCGCGCAGCGCCGTCACCGCCTGTTCGGCGGCGTGGCGCAGACGGTCGGCGTCGAGTTCCGGGCGGGGCGGCTTGCGCATGTCAGCTGGCGTCGTCCGGCGCCGCGCGCAGGCGCACTTCGAGCTGCTTCGATTCGGTGATGTTGACGAACGTGACCACCAGCCCGTCAATCACGTTTTCCACCGTCCGGTACGGCATGATGCGCACCGTGTACCAGCCGCCGCTGCGGGTCGGTATCTGCTTTTCCGAAAACACCAGCGTGCGCAGCACTTCGAGCGCATCGTCCTCGAGGGCCGGGTAATCGAGATCGTTGACGATATCGCCGAGCGGACGCTGGACATCGGTCGGTATCAGCTTGTAGATCTGGGTGGCGCGGTCGGTAAAGCGGCGGATGCGCAGCGCGCTGTCGAGGAAGATGGTGGCGATATCGGTGCTGTTGAGCAGGTTCTTCATGTCGCCGTTGACCAGCGACAGGTCGTCCACCTTCGATTGCAGCTCGGCGTTGACGGTGTACAGTTCCTCGTTGAGCGACTGCATTTCCTCCTTCGAGGTCGTGAGCTCCTCGTTGGTGGACTGCAGCTCCTCGTTGGTGGACTGCAGTTCCTCGTTGGCCGACTTCAGCTCCTCGCGCGATGCCTGCATCTCGTCCCGGACCGCCTGGATCTCGAGCCGCGCCTGGGCCAGCTGCTGTTCCAGGTCGAGCACCTGCGGACTGCGGGCGCGCGTGCGGCGGCGCTCCGCCGACAGCGGCGCGCTGGCAAAGGTGACCATCACGGTGCCGGATAGGGGACCATTGCCCGGCATCGCCTCCGCCGTCAGGTCGAGCGACTGCGCGGGCTTGCCCGCCTCGTCGCGCTGGATCAGGCCGCGCACGGCGACCATGTCCTCGCTCTGGCCGGCGCGCTTGAGCAGGTCGGCCAGCTCGTGGCGCAGTCCTTCGCGCGCCATCGCGTGGATGTTCCAGTTGGCCTTGCCGGCAGCCGGTTCGAGAAAGGCGCCGGTGCGGCCATGGATGTAGAGGATGTCGCCATGGGCGTTGAGCAGCACGGCCGCCGGCGCGTGCTTCTTGAGCAGCAACTGCTCGACCTGGGTTTGCAGATTTCCGTTCATGGATGACGTAGTGGGTTCGATGACTGGTGAGACCGAAATACCGCTCACGCGGGTCGGAAAATAATGGGTAACCCGGTGGATCGAGGCATCGAGCCGCCGGTAGATGCGGCCCGTGCCCGACGTGGGCGCAAACAGGTCGTTGAAATAGCCGGGCGTATCGGCGCTGCCCAGCATCAGCAAGCCGCCGCTCTTGAGCGCATAGTGAAACAGCGGGATCAGGCGCTCCTGCAGCTTGGCGGTGAAGTAGATCAGCAGGTTACGGCAGCACAGTATATCGAGCTTGGTAAACGGCGGATCGGAAATCACGTTCTGGCGCGCGAAGATGATGGTATTGCGTACATCCTTGCGAATCCGGAAGCCGCCATGTTCGGCCGGCATGAAGTAGCGCCGCACGCGTTCTTCCGAGACGTGTTCGACGATGCTGGCCCCGAACACGCCGAGCCGCGCGCGGTCGATGGCGTCGTTATCGAGGTCGGTCGCGAAGATCTGCAGCGTGTAGTGGGCGGCCGGGCGCAGGCGCTCGAGCACCTCGTTGAAGGCGATCGCCAGCGAATAGGCTTCCTCACCGGTCGAGCACGCGGGCACCCAGGCCTTGAAGGCAGCGCCTTCCGGATATTCGGACAGCAGCTGCGGCAGGGCGTTGCCGATCAGGTAGTCCCACACGCGCGGGTCGCGGAAGAAGCTGGTCACGCCGATCAGCAGCTCCTTAAACAGCAGGTCCACCTCGGACAGGTTATCGTGCAGATAGCTGACGTAGGCCGACAGCGTCTGGCACTGGCGCAGCTTCATGCGGCGGTCGATGCGGCGCAACACGGTACTGAGCTTGTAATCGAAAAAATTGGCACCCGTGTGCTGGAGCAGCAGCTGGAACAGCTGGTGCAGCGCATTGCGTTCGTTGAGCGCATGCGGCGCCGCCACGCCGGCGCGCACGCGCCACCAGTTGGCCACCGCGGTCGCCATCTCGGCCGGCTGGGTGACGACTTCGGCCGCCTGGGCAGCGATCGCGCTGGCCGGCATGGCGTCGAACCGCGCCGAATCGGGCAGCTGCGCCAGCGTCAGTCCGCCGGCCTCGCGGATCGCGGCCAGGCCCAGCGTGCCATCGGTGCCCATGCCGGACAGGACGATGCCCACCGCCTGCTCGCCGCTGTAGCCCACCAGTGCACGAAAAAAGCCGTCGATCGGAAAGCGGAAGCCGCGTTTGCCCGATGGCGGCAGGACGGCAAAGCACTTGCCATGGAAACCGAGGTCGCGGTTGGGCGGTATCACGTACACGCTGTCGGGTTCAACCTCCATGCCGTCTTCGACTTCCATCACGCGCATGCGCGTCACCCGCTGCAGCAGTTCGGGCAGGATGCCGCGGTGCAGCGGATCGAGATGCTGGACGATGACGTAGGCGAAGCCGGTACCGTGGCCCAGGCTGGCCAGCAGCTCGCACATCGGATCGAGTCCACCGGCCGACGCGCCTATCCCCACCACGGGCACCGTCGCATCGGGCATGGGCGCCGCCGGGCTGGCGGGGTGGATCGGGGGCGGGCCTGGTTCGTTCATCGCGGGGTAAAGGTTGCTCGCCCAGCAATTATACAAAGCCCCCCTGCAAAAACCAAGTACGCCCGAACAATGCGCCGCGACGCCGCCGTCAGCGGCCGCTGTCGCTAGCGGCATGCCAACCGCCGCCGAGCGACTGGATCAGCGCCACCGCCGTGGTCTGGCGGTCGCCCTGGGCCTGGATCAGCGCACGGCGGGCGCTGAGCGCGGTGGTCTGCGCGGTCACCACGTCGGTGTAGCTGACCTGGCCGGCCCGGTAGCGGTTGAGCATTTGCGCCTCGACCTGGTCGGCCGCTTCCGACGCGGCGCGCTGCAACTCCAGCTGCTGCGCCAGCGCCCGCGTGGCCGACAGCTGGTTTTCCACGTCCGCGAATGCCGACAGCACGGTCTGGCGGTAGCTGGCGATGGCGGCGTCGCGCGAGGCTTCGGCGCCGGCCACGCGCGCCTTGATGGCGCCGGCGTCAAACAGCGTTTGCGCCGCCGACAGGCCCAGCGACCACAGGCTGTTCGACGCATTGAACAGGCCGCCCGTGGCGGCGGCGCCGTAGCCGTAGGATCCGCTCAGGGTCAGGCTGGGGAAATACGCGGCCCGCGCGATGCCGATCTGCGCGTTGGCCACGGCCACCCGGCGTTCGGCTGCAGCGATATCGGGCCGGCGCTGCAGCAGCGTCGAGGGCACGCCGGTCGGTACGTCCGGCACCACCACGGTCCACCTGGCCGGCGCGATCGCGAAGTCGCTGGCGGCGCGCCCGAGCAGCACCGCGATCGCGTGTTCGAGCACGGCGCGCTGGCGCACCAGCGTGACCTGGGTCACGCGCGCGTTGGCCAGCTGGGTTTGCGCCTGCAGCAGGTCGGACCGGGCGGCGACACCCGCCTCGAAACGGTTGCTGGTAATTTGCAGCACGCGTTCGTACCCTTCGGTGGTGGCGTCGAGCAGCTGCTTCTGGGCGTCGGTCATGCGCAGCGACAGGTAGTTGACGGCCAGCTCGCCCTGGGCCGACAGGCGCGCGGCAGCCAGGTCGGCAGCACTGGCCTGCAAGCTCGCCTCGGCGCTGCTGGCGCCCGCGCGCAGCTTGCCCCACACGTCCGGCTCCCAGCTGGCGCCGATGCTGGCGCGGTAGGCAGTGCTGGTGCGGGTATCGCCGCCCCCGCCGGAACGGTTGCCGCTGCCGGACAGGTCCACCACCGGGAACAGCGCCGCGCGCTGCTCGGCCACCAGCGCGCGCGCCTGGGCGTAATTGGCGGCCGCCACGGCCAGGTTCTGGTTGGTCACTTCCAGGCTGGCGGCCATCTGGTTCAGCTGCTCGTCGCCGAACAGCTGCCACCACGGGCCGCGTTCGAGCATGTCGGCCGGCGCCGCCTCGGTCCAGCCGGCCGCCACCTTCTCGGCGGCGGGTACGGTTTCCTTGAAGGCGGCGGGGCTCGGCGTGGCCGGCACCCGGTAGGCGGGACCGACCGCGCAGCCGGTGGCCAGCACTGCCGGCACCAGGGCCAGCAGGATGGTCGAGGGACGGAAGACAGATTTGACGGTGACGTGAGGGCTCATGGTGTGGTCGGCGCCGCAGTTGCCTGCTCGCCGTGGATTCTGCTCAGTTGTTGTTCGGACGGGCTGCGGCGGCGCAGCTTGTCCATCAGGATGTACACGACCGGCGTGGTAAACAGGGTCAGCAGCTGGCTGGCGATCAGGCCGCCGACGATGGCCACGCCGAGCGGGCGGCGCAGCTCGGAACCTTCGCCGAAGCCGATCGCCAGCGGCAGCGCGCCCAGCGCAGCGGCCACGGTGGTCATCAGGATCGGCCGGAAGCGCAGCAGGCAGGCCTCGCGCACCGCGGCCAACGGCGACAGCCCGCGCGCGCGCTCGGTCTCGAGCGCAAAGTCGATGATCAGGATGGCGTTTTTCTTGACGATGCCGATCAGCAGGAAAATCCCGATCAGGGCGATGGTCGAAAACTCCATCTTGAACAGCAGCAGCGCCAGCACCGCCCCGACGCCGGCCGACGGCAAGGTGGTCAGCACCGTGACCGGGTGCACCAGGCTTTCGTACAGGATGCCGAGCACGATGTAGATCACCACGATGGCGGCCAGGATCAGCAGCGGCAAGGCCTTGTTGCTGTCCTGCGCACTCTTGGCCGATCCCTGGAAGCTGCCGCGCACGTTATTGGGCAAGCCGATCGCCGCTTCGGCCTCGGCGATCTGCACCGTCGCATCGGACAGGCTGACACCGTCGGCCAGGTTGAAGGCGATGGTGGTGGCCAGCTCGCCGTCCTGGTGGTTGATCGAGGTGGCCGTGGCACTTTCGGCAAACTTCGCGATGGCCGACAGCGGCACCATGGTGGTGGCCGAAGTGCTGAGCGCGGAACCGGACGAGGCGTCGCGCACCGCCGGCGCCGAGACATTGGCCGCCAGCCCGGTGCTGGCCGCGCTGGTGCCGGTCGTGCCGGTCCGCGCGCCGCTGGCAGCAGTGCCGGTGGCGCCGGTAGTGGTGCCGGTAGTGGCGGCGGCGGGGACGACGCTGGCGGTCGGCGCGCCGCTCGGATTGGCGGCGGTCGGCGACGGCAGCCCTTTCGCCGGCACATACACGTCCTTGAGCGCCTCGGGACTGCGGCTGTATTCGCGCGCCACTTCCATGATCACGTGGTACTGGTTGACCTCGTCGTAAATGGTCGCCACCTGGCGCTGGCCGAAGCTGTTATACAGCGCATTGTCGATGTCGCGCGAAGTGATGCCCAGGCGCGCGGCGCTGTCCTTGTCCACCGTGACATAGGTTTCCACGCCGTTTTCGGCCTGGTCGCTGTCGACATCGGTCAGCCCCGGCTGGCTTTTCATGGCGTCGGCCAGGCGCGTCGCCCATTTTTTCAGGTCGGCCTGGTTATCGCTCTTGAGCGTGTACTGGTAATTGGCATTGGCCGAACGGCCGCCCGAGCGCAAGTCCTGCACGGGACTGAGGAACAGGCTCACGCCGGTCACCTTGGCCAGCTTGGGGCGCAGGCGCGCCAGCACGGCGTTGCCGGCCACGCTGCGCTGGTCGGCCGGTTTCAGGTTGATGAACATGAAGCCGCCGCCGGCGCGCCGCCCCCCCGTAAAGCCCACCACGGTGGCCACGTCGGGATCGTCCTTGATGATGTTGACCAGCTGGCGCAGCTTGCCCTGCATGGCCTGGAACGAGATGCTCTGGTCGGCGCGGATGCCGCCGTTGATCTGGCCCGTGTCCTGCTGCGGGAAGCCGCCTTTCGGAATCGCCGCAAACAGGTAGAAGTTCAGGCCCACCACGAACAGCAATCCCAGCATCACCAGCCAGACGCTGGACAGTGCCCAGTCCAGGCCATGCTCGTACCCCTTGAGGATGCGGTCGAAGCCGCGCTCGAACACGCGCGCGATGCGGCCCGGCTGCGCCGTGTGCTGGTCGGCGCGCAGCAGCCAGGCGCACATCATCGGCGTGGTGGTGAGCGAGACCAGCAGCGAAATCATCACCGCCGCCGAGAGCGTGACGGCAAACTCCTTGAACAGCGCGCCGAACTGGCCGCCCATGAACAGCAGCGGAATGAAGACCGCGATCAGCGACAGGCTGATCGACAGCACCGTGAAGCCGACCTCGCGCGCCCCGAGCAGCGCCGCCGTCATGCGGTCCATGCCGTCCTCGATGTGACGCGTGGTGTTTTCCAGCACCACGATGGCGTCATCGACCACGAAGCCGGTGGCCACCGTCAGCGCCATCAGCGACAGGTTGTTGAGACTGAAACCGAGCAGATACATCACGCCGAAAGTGCCCAGCAGCGAAACGATGGTGGCCACTGCGGGAATGATGGTGGCGCGCAGATTGCGCAGGAAGGCGCTCACCACCAGCACCACCAGCAGGATCGAGATGATCAGCGTGATCTCGATCTCGTGCAGCGAGGAGCGGATCGAATTGGTGCTGTCGCTGGCGACCGACACCGTCACGTCGGGCGGCAGCTGCGCCTGCAGCGACGGCAGCTGGGCGCGCACGCTGTCCACGGTCTCGATCACGTTGGCGCCGGCCTGGGGACGCAGCAGCACGATGATGGCCGGCTGGCCGTTGAACAGGCCCAGATTGTTCTGGTCTTCCACGCCATCGACCACCTCGGCCACGTCCTCGAGCCGGATGGCGACGCCGTCGCGCCAGCCCACCACCAGCTTGCGGTAGTTGGCGGCGCTGCGGCCGCCCTCCCCGTTCACCGATTCGGTATAGATTTGCAGCCGGCGGCCTTTGCCCTGCAGTGCGCCGCGCGGGCGGTTGGCGTTGGTGGCCTGGATGGCGGCGCGCACGTCCTCCATCGACAGCCCCACCTTGTTGAGCGCGAACGGATTCAGTTCGACGCGGACGGCCGGCAGCGAGCCGCCGCCCAGTTCGACGTCGCCGATGCCCTGCACCTGCGACAGGCGCTGCACGACCACGTTGGAGACGGCGTCGTAGATCTGGCCCGGCGTGCGCGTTTTCGAGGTCAGCGCCAGGATCATTACGGGTGCGCCCGACGTATTGGCCTTGCGGTAGGTCGGGTTGCTGCGCAGCGTGGCCGGCAAATCCACGCGGCTGGCGTTGATCGCCGCCTGCACTTCGCGCGCCACCGAATCGACATTCCGATTGAGGTCGAACTGCAGCGTGACGTTGGCGCTGCCCGTGTTCGAGCTCGACGTCATCTCGTTGACCCCGGAAATCACGCCCAGATGGCGCTCGAGCGGAGTGGCCACGCTCGAAGCCATGGTCTCCGGACTGGCGCCCGGCAGGCTGGCCGACACCGAGATGATCGGGAAGTCCACCTGCGGCAGCGGCGCCACCGGCAGCACGAAGAACGCGCCGATGCCCGCCAGCGCCAGGCCGATCGTCAGCAGGACGGTGGCGATCGGGCGCTTGACGAACGGCGACGACAAGTTCACAGCGCACCGCCTTCGACCGGATACCCCTCATCGTGCGGGGGCCGCCGGCGGCCGCCGAAGCGGCGGCCCAGGCTGTCGAACGCCAGGTAGATCACGGGCGTGGTGAACAGCGTCAGCAGCTGGCTGACGATCAGGCCGCCGAAGATGGCCAGGCCCAGCGGGCGACGCAGTTCGGCCCCCTCGCCCCAGCCCAGCATCAGCGGCACGGCTGCAAACAACGCCGCCAGCGTGGTCATGATGATGGGACGGAAGCGCAGCAGCGCGGCCTGGTGGATCGCTTCGCGCGGCGGCTTGCCGCCTTCACGTTCGGCCTCGATGGCAAAGTCGATCATCATGATCGCGTTCTTCTTGACGATGCCGATCAGGAGGATGATGCCGATGATGCCGATCACGTCGAGGTCCTGGCCCGTCAGCATCAGCGCCAGCAGCGCGCCCACGCCGGCCGACGGCAGCGTGGACAGGATGGTCAGCGGATGGACGTAGCTTTCGTACAGCACGCCGAGCACGATGTACACGCACACCACCGCCGCCAGGATCAGCCACAGCTGGTTGGACAGCGAATTCTGGTAAGCGCCCGAGGCGCCGAGGAAGGTCATGGTCACCGATGGCGGGAACTTGATCTCGACCGCCGCCTGGCGGATCGCATCGACCGCCGTACCCAGCGACACGCCGCTGGCCGTGTCGAAGCCAAGCGTGGTGGCCGGATACTGCGCCACGTGGGTGACCTGCAGCGGCGCCGGACGCTCGCTGATGGTGGCCACCGCCGACAGCGGCGTGGCCTTGCCCGAGCCGGTCCGCAGCTGCAGGTTGGCCAGATCCTGGGGATTGGTGATGGAACCGGTCTTCGCTTCCAGGATCACGCGGTACTGGTTGGTCTCCGTGAAAATGGTTGAGACGATGCGCTGGCCGAAAGCGCTGTAGAGCGCATCGTCGATCGACGCGGCGGTCACGGACAGCCGCGAGGCGGTGTCGCGGTCGATCGAGATATAGGCGGCATTGGCGCTGGCGTCCACGTCGGAGACCACGTTGCGCAATTCATGCTTGGTGCGCATCTGCTCGGCCAGCTTGGTGGCCCATTCGTTGACGGTGGCGTTGTCGGCGCCCTCGATCGACACGCGGAACTGCGTGGGGCCGGTTTCGGCGTCGATGGTCAGGTCCTGGGTCGGCTGCAGGTACAGCGTCATGCCCGGGATCTGCGCCACGCGCTGGCGCAGGCGGTCCATGATCTCCTGCTGGTTGCCGCTGCGGTCGCGTTTCAGGTTGATCAGCATGCTGCCGGTGTGGAGCATGCTGTTGTTGGCGGCATCCACCCCGACCACGGAACTGAGCGTACCGACGGCCGGATCTGCGAGGATGGCGCGCGCGGCCTGCTGCTGCAGATCGGCCATGCGCGTGTACGAGACGGCCTTGCCGGTCTCCAGGCGCGCCTGCAGCTGACCCGTGTCCTGGGTCGGGAACAGCCCTTTCGGAATCACGATGTACAGCACGACCGTGAGCAGCATGGTGCCCAGCGCGACCAGCAGGGTCAGGCCGCTGCGCGCGATCACCCAGGTCAGCGAGCGGTCGTAGTGACCGACCACCCAGTCGAAGAAATGCTGGAACCGCAGGGCGAAGCGGCCCGGCTTTTCCTCGCCGTGCGCCTTGAGCCAGCGGCCCGACATCATCGGCACCAGCGTCAGCGACACCACGGCCGAAATCAGGATGGTGATCGCCAGCGCCATCGCAAACTCGCGGAACAGGCGGCCGACCACGTCCCCCATGAACAGCAGCGGGATCAGCACCGCGATCAGCGAGACGGTCAGCGAGATGATGGTAAAGCCGATCTGCTTGGCGCCGCGCAGGGCGGCCGCCATCGGCGTATCGCCTTCCTCGATGTAGCGGGCGATATTTTCGATCATGACGATGGCGTCATCGACCACGAAGCCGGTGGCGATCGTCAGCGCCATCAGCGACAGGTTGTTCAGGCTGTAGCCGAGCAGGTACATCACGCCGCAGGTGCCGATCAGCGAGATCGGCACCGACAGGCTGGCGATCACGGTGGCGCGCAGGCTGTGCAGGAAGGCGAAAATCACCAGCACCACCAGCACCACGGCCAGCAGCAGCTCGATGCCCACGTGTTCGACCGACGCGCGGATGCCGGTGGTGCGGTCGCTCAGCACCTCGACCTTGATCGCGCCAGGCAGCCCGGCTTCGAGCTCCGGCAGGCGCGCCTTGATGGCGTCCACGGTGGCGATCACGTTGGCGCCGGGCTGGCGCTGCACGTTGAGGATGATCGCTTGCCGGATATCGCGCTGCGAACCGGCCCAGGCGCCCAGCTCGACGTTTTCGGCGCTGTCGACCACCTGCGCCACGTCGGTCAGACGCACCGGCGCGCCGTTCTTGTAGGTCAGCACCAGGTCGCGGTAATCCTTGGCCGTGACCAGCTGGTCGTTGGCGTTGATGGTGTAGGCGCGCGTGGGACCGTCGAAGCTGCCCTTGGCGCCGTTGGAGTTCGAGGACGAGATCACCGTGCGCAGGGTGTCGAGCCCGAGCCCGTACGACGCCAGCAGATCGGTATCGGCCTGGATCCGCACCGCCGGCCGCTGGCCGCCGCTCAGGGTGACCAGGCCCACGCCGGACACCTGCGAAATCTTCAGCGCCAGCCGGGTGTTGACGATGTTCTGCACTTCCGTCAGCGGCACCGTGTCCGAGGTGATGGCCAGCGTGAGCACCGGCGCGTCGGCCGGGTTCACCTTGGCATACACGGGCGGCGCCGGCAGGTCGGTCGGCAGCAGCGAGCCGCCGGCGTTGATGGCTGCCTGCACCTCCTGCTCGGCGACGTCGAGCGTCTGCCCCAGCCCGAACTGCAGGGTGATGATGGAGACGCCGGCGGCGCTGGTGGAACTCATGCGCTGCAGGCCGGCCATCTGGCCGAACTGGCGCTCGAGCGGCGCGGTGACGGTCTGGCCCATCACCTCGGGGCTGCCGCCCGGGTACAGCGTCTGCACCTGGATGGTGGGGAAATCGACCTGCGGCAGCGCGGACAGCGGCAGGAACTTGAAGCCCACCAGGCCGGCCAGCACGATGGCTAGCATCAGCAGCGACGTTGCCACCGGTCGCTGGATGAAGGGAGCGGATGGACTCATCGAGTTACTCGTCGGTTCACTCATTATTGCGCCGCAGCCTGCTCTTTGCGGCGGCGGTGCTCGCCGGCCGGCGCGGCACCGTCAGCCCCTTTCGCTCCGGCAGTACCGGCAGCGCCATGGTGGCTGCCGGCGCCCGGCAGCGTGACCTTGGCGCCCTCCTTCAGGCGGTCGGCGCCTTCGGTGATCACCTTTTCGCCGGCCTGCAGGCCGCTGGCGATCTGCACCGTGTCCACCGTGGCCTCGCCGCGCGTGATGCTGCGCATGGTGACGGTGCGGTCCTGCTTGAGCACCCAGACGAAGTCGCCCTTGGCGCCGTGGCGCACGGCGTTGACCGGCACCATGACGGCGTCCTTGATGGTACGCAGTTCCAGCCGCACGTTGACGAACTGGCTCGGGAACAGCGCCGATTTGTCGTTGTCGAAGCGCGCCTTGGCCTTGACGGTGCCGGTCTGGGTATCGACCTGGTTGTCGAGTGCTGCGAACTTGCCGCTGGCCAGCGTGTTGGTGCGGGTGCGGTCGAGCGCAACCGCCGGCAGCGGTGCGGTCTCGCCGATGCGCTGCATCAGCCTGGGCACGGTGTCCTGCGGGATCGCGAATTCGACATCGATCGGCGAGACCTGCGTGATCAGGGCGATGCCGTTGGCGTCGCCGGAGCCGACCAGGTTGCCGATGTCGACCACGCGCAGGCCCACGCGCCCGCTGATCGGCGCGATCACCTTGGTGTAGCCGAGATTGAGCCGGGCCATGCCCTCGGCAGCGCGGTCGGTCATCACCGTGCCTTCAAGCTGCTTGACCAGCGCCGCCTGGGTATCGACGTCCTGGCGCGCGATCGAGTCCTGCTTGAGCAGCGTGTTGTAGCGCTCCAGCGTGAGCCTGGCGTTTTCCAGTTGCGCCTCGTCGCGCTGGCGCTGGCCGCTGGCCTGCAGCAGCGCCATCTCGAACTGGCGCGGATCGATCTGCGCCAGCACCTGGCCGGCCTTGACCATCTGGCCTTCCTTGAACAGCACCTTTTGCAGAATGCCCGATACCTGCGGGCGCACCGTGGTGGTGGTGGCGGCAGTGACCGTGCCCAGCGCCTCGAGCGTGACCGGAATGTCGGCCTTTTCGGCCGTCGCCACGCCGACCGTGGTGGCCGGCATGCCGCGCCGCCCGCCGGCGCCGGCGCCGCCACCGGGGCCGCCGGCGCCGGCGGGCGCACCGGGCATTGCTGCCGGCGGCTGGTGGGTCAGGTACCACGCCAGGCCACCCAATCCTGCCATCGCCGCCACGGCGATCACGCCGCCGATGACTTTGGCGCGGCGGCTTTTGGGCCGGCGGCCGGCGGCTGGATCAAGGTGCGAATTCGGCTTGGCTGGTGTTTCCATTGTTATCCCTGTTGTATGCTGGCTGGTCCACGACAGACCGTCACGGTCTCAGAATGCGTGGACTCTAGCACATGGCCCCAGCGCTGTCAGTGGCGTGCGGGCGGCCGATACAAACTCGCTACAAAAGCCTGAACGATCAAGGACTTCGGTCACATTTTGACTGGTTCGCTTTACATTTCTTTACGTCCCCGACATCGGCGCGATACCGGCGCCCGGCACAATCGTGCCACGCTCAAACTGCGGCGGCGACGCTGTAAAATAATCCGATGACGACCGATACCGCCAACCGCATCCTGCTGGTCGAAGACGACCCGCGCCTGGCCGACATGCTGACCGAATACCTGGCGCAGGCCGGCTTTCGCGTAACCCATGCACCGAACGGGCGCGACGCCGTGGTGCACATCGCCGCCGGCCAGGCCGACGCCGTGATCCTCGACCTGATGCTGCCCGACATGGACGGCCTCGAAGTCTGCCGCCAGGTGCGCGCCGTGTCCGACGTGCCGGCGCTGATGCTCACCGCGCGCGGCGACGCCATCGACCGCATCGTCGGCCTGGAGATGGGCGCCGACGACTACCTGCCCAAGCCATTCGAACCGCGCGAGCTACTGGCGCGCCTGCGCGCCATCCTGCGCCGCCGCGTGGACCTGGGCCTGGGCCGTGCCGACCAGCAGCGCATGGCAGGCGGGCCGGCCGGCAGCAGCGACTTCCTGCGCTTCGGCCGGCTTGAAATCGATGCGGCTGCCCACGCGGCGCGGCTCGACGGCGTGCCGTGCGAGCTGACCGCCTACCAGTTCGACCTGCTGCTGGTGCTGGCGCGCCACGCGGGCCGGGTACTGTCGCGCGACAGCCTGATGGAACTGCTCAAGGGCGAGCCGATCGAGGCGTTCGACCGCTCGATCGATGTCCACATGTCGCGCATCCGCGCCGCCGTCGAGGACGATCCGAAAAAGCCGCGCCGCATCATCACCGTGCGCGGCGCCGGCTACCTGTTCGCCAAGGTGCAGGATTGAGCGCACCCCCGCCCCCGGCTGCCGGCCTGCTGCAGCGCTTCTCGCGCGGTCTGCCGCGCCTGTACTTCAGCTTTTATTTGGCCTTGCTGGTGGTGCTGCTGCTGTTCGCCATCGCCGTGCTGCAGTCGTGGGGCCGCGCAGGCGGGCCGCTCGAACGCTCCAACGCCACGCTCTCGCGCGTGATGATGAACGTGCTGGCGCCGGCCGATGCGCCCCGTGCGCAGCAGCAGGCCGCGCTGGAACGGGTGGCCGCAGGCCTGAACGCCCACATGACCTTATATACCCGCGACTGGCGGCCGCTGGCCGTGGTCGGCGACCTGATCCCGGCGCGCCACTGGCGCCAGCACGGCATCACCGGGCCGCCGCCGGAATCGTATGTGCGCCTGCCCGACGGCCGGCGCCTGCTGTCGAGCGAGCCGCTCGGCTTCATCCGCCCCAAGGCGGCGCTGCAGAACACCATGCTGATGCTGGCGCTGGTGATCGGCGTGGCGGCTTTCCCGCTGGTGCGCCGGCTGACCAAGCGCCTGGAACGGTTGCAGCAGGGCGTGGAGTCGCTGGGCGCCGGCGACCTGACCGCCCGCGTCAAGGTGGAAGGCAACGACGAGGTGGCGCGCCTGGCGCGCAGCTTCAACGGTGCCGCCGACCAGATCGAGCAGCTGGTGGGCGCCCACAAGACCCTGCTGGCCAACGCGTCGCACGAATTGCGCACGCCGCTGGCGCGCATCCGCCTGGCGCTGGAACTGGTCAAGGACAACGTCGATCCGAAGCGCCGCGACGGGCTGGAACAGGACATCGCCGAACTGAACGACCTGCTCGATGAAATCCTGCTGGCCAGCCGCCTCGGTGCGCTGGCCGACACCACCCGGCACGAGGAACTCGACCTGCTGGCGCTGGCGGCCGAGGAATGCGCGCGCTATGACGAAGCGCTGCTCGATGGCGCGTCGGCCGTGCTGCAGGGCGACCCGCGCCTGCTGCGCCGCATGCTGCGCAACCTGCTGGAAAACGCCTACCGCCACGGCGTGCCGCCGGTGCACATGACCATCGCTGCCGAACAGGGCATGGCGCGCTTGCTGGTGTGGGATCAGGGACCGGGCATACCGGAAGAGGAATTCGAACGCGTGTTCGCACCGTTTTACCGGCGCCGCAACACGCGCGACAACAGCGGTGCGGGACTGGGCCTGGCGCTGATCCGGCAAATCGCGCGCCGCCATGGCGGTGACGCGCGCTGCATCGTGCGTGCGGACGGCGGCAGCTGTTTCGAGATCACATTGCCGCTAGCTGCGCAGGGTTGACACGTCATCCCCGCGCAGGCGCGGATGACGGCGTAACGGTGACGGGTACTTCGACCTACGGCACTTCGCACAGGCAGTGCGTCACCACCGTGAACGGCTTGCGCGACGCCTTGACGTCGGCCAGCCACGCCATGTCCTGCGCCACGCCGTTGGCGGCGCCCGGCGGCAGGCCGGTGGCAGCGGTGACGCCCAGGTTCAGTTTGGTCGCCACCGCGTTGGCGACCGACTGTCCGACGGCCTGCGCGGCGGTGCCGCCCACCATGCCCAGCACGCGCTCGAATTTGCTGATCTCGCGCTCGATGTACACCACGCGGTAGCCGGTCAGCCTGGCGCGCCTGGCGGCCGAGGCCAGGGCGTCGCCGTAGCTGCCCAGGGTATCGACCAGGTTGCGCTCCTTCGCCTGGGCGCCGGTCCATACGCGGCCCTGGGCCACGGCGTCGATTTTCTCGGGCGTGGTCTTGCGGGCGCGCGCGGCGCGCGTGGTGAAGTCGGCATAGATATGGTTGACGCTGCCCTGCATGACCTGCACGAAGCGCGGATCGAGCGGGCGCAGCGGGTTGTAGGCGTCGCCGAGCCAGGTGGTCGGCTGGCCGGCCGAGTGGATGCCCAGCTTGTCGGCCACTTTTTCAGCGGTCGGCAGGATCGCAAACACGCCGATCGAGCCGGTGATCGTGTTCGGTTCGGCGATCACTTCGTCGGCCGACATCGAGATCCAGTAGCCGCCCGATGCGGCCACATTGCCCATCGAGACCACCACCGGCTTGCCGGCCGCGCGCGTGAGTTCCAGCTCACGGCGGATCAGCTCCGAAGCGAAGGCGCTGCCGCCCGGCGAATCGACGCGCAGCACCACGGCCTTGATATTCTTGTCTTCCCGCGCCGTGCGGATCAGCTTGGAGGTGGAATCGCCGCCGATGCTGCCCGGACCGGCCGTGCCGTCGCTGATCGAACCCTGGGCAATGACCACGCCGATGGCGTCGCCGGTCATCGGTTCGGACTGGCGCGCCAGGTAGTCGTCGAAGCTGACCTGGCGGAAGCTCTTGCCCTCGTCGTCGGCGGCGCCGCGCTTGATCATCAGGTCGCGGATCTCGTCGCGGGTCTTCAGGCCGTCGACCAGCTTGGCCGCCAGCGTGATCTTGGCCAGGTCGCCATTGAACTCGGTGACGCGGGCCGGCAGTTCGTCGATCATCTTCATGACCTGGCCCTTGGGCAGCTTGCGCGCCTTTTCCACGTTGTCGGTGTAGGACGCCCACAGCGCGTTGTTCAGGTAAGCGTCTGCCTCGGCCGCTGCCGGCGACGGGCCATTGGCGATATACGGTTCGGCAAAGCTCTTGTAGGTCCCCACGCGCATCAGGTTGACGGTCACGCCCAGCTTGTCGAGCGCATCGCGGTAGTAGTTGCGATAGCGGCCGTAACCTTCGATCATGACCATGCCCATCGGGTGCACATAGACTTCGTTGGCATGGGCGGCAACCAGGTACTGGTTCTGGTCATAGTGGGTGCCCCAGGCCACGACGGTCTTGCCGGACGCCTTGAAGCGGTCGATGGCCGACGCCACCTCGCGCAGCATGGCCGGGCCACCGCCCTGCATCTCGTCGGTCAGCAGCACGGCGCCGCCGATGTCGGGATCCCTGGCAGCCGCGTCGAGCACCTTGAGCACGTCGCGCAGCTGTACCATGCGCAGCGTTTCGCCGCCCTGCACGCCGGTCAGCAGCGCGTCGCGCGGACTGGCGCTGGTCTGTTCGACCAGCTGGCCCTTCAGGTCCAGCACCAGCGTGGTCTTGGGCGCCAGCGGCTTGGCGCCGCCGCCGAAGATGGCCACGGCCAGCACGATCAGCAGGGCCAGGAACAGCAGGTTGAGGATCGTGCGGCGGCCGGCGTCGAGCATGCGCCAGAAGAAGGCAAAGCCGCTACGAATGTAGGAAAACGGTGAACGGGCCATCAGGACTCCAGGTGATTGCGAAATTTACAAGCGGATGGTTGACGATGATACTGCAAGTCGGGTCGCTTGCCGAGGGGTGGAGATCAGCAGCAGGCCGATAAACACCAGGGCGGCGTTCAGCACCAGCAGTTCGAGCCCGATGCGGTAGTGCGCGAATAACGCCGCCTGGTTGACATCGACCACGTAGCACAATGCCGGGCCGGCCAGCGCCACCCACGGCACCCAGCGGTTGCGCACGGCGCGCTGCGTCAGCAGGCCGAAGGCGAACAGGCCGAGCAGCGGTCCATAGGTATAACCGGTCAGCTTGAGCACCAGCCCCACCATGCTGGCGTTGTCGATCCACTTGAACAGCAGCACCAGCAGCAGGAACAGCGCGCAAAAAGCCAGGTGGACGCGGTGGCGGATCCGTACCCGGTGCGCTTCATCGAGGTCCGGACGGCGTTCGATGCCGAGGATGTCGAGGCTGAAGGTGGCGGTCAGCGCGGTCATGGCGCCATCGGCGCTGGGGAACAGCGCCGACACCAGGCCGATGAAGAACAGCAGTTGCAGCACGGCCGGCATGTGGCCCATCACCACGGCCGGGAACAGCTTGTCGCCGCTGGCCGCCAGCCCTGCCGACTGCGCATACAGCGACAGCAGACCGCCGAGGAACATGAACAGCACCAGCACCGCCGTCAGGATCACGGTCAGCACCAGCATATTTTTTTGCGCGTCGCGCAGGGTCTTGATAGAGATATTCTTCTGCATCGTTTCCTGGTCCATGCCGGTCATGGCCAGCACGATGAAAAAGCCGGCCAGCACCTGCTTCCAGACGTTGGCCGGGCTGTCGGTGTCGCTGGTGATCCAGCGCGTGAGGCCGGCGTCGTGCAGGCGCGCCAGGCTCTCGACCGGACCGATACCGAGCGCATGGAGCAGCCAGCCCGCGCACGCCAGCAGCCCGACGATCATGCCGGCCGTCTGCAGCGTGTCGGTCCAGACGATGGTCTTGACGCCGCCCTGGAACGTGTAGAGCATGATCATCGCCAGGATCGCCACGGTGGTGAGCCAGAACGGCACACCCATGCCATCGAGCAGGGTGATGTGCAGGATGTGGACCACCAGGTAGAGCCGCGCCGAGGCGCTGAGCAGGCGCGAGAGGATGAAGAAGGCAGAGCCGCTGCGGTAGGCGCCGCCGCCAAGGCGCAGGTCGAGGTAGTGGTAGATCGAAGTTAGCTGCAAGCGGTAGTACAGCGGCAGCAGGATCAGGGCCACGGCGATATAACCGAGCACATAGCCGAGGATCACCTGCAGGTAGCCGAAACCGCCCGCGCCCACCGCGCCCGGCACGCTGATGAATGTGACGCCCGACAGCGTGGTGCCCACCATGCCGAACGCCACCACCATCCAGTTGCTGCGCCGGTTACCGATGAAGAAGCTGGCGTTATCGGCGTGGCGCGACGTGCGCCACGCCACGGCCAGCAGCAGGACAAAATAGGCAACCACCAGACAGAACAGGGAAACGGCAGACATGGCGCAGCAGGCAAAAAGGCGACAATATACACCGCCGCCGTGCAGCCATGGCGGGGCCGACGCTTACATCCGGTCCAGCAACTGCTGCTCGGCGCGCTCGCTGAGCACCAGCACCAGTTTCAGGCGCGCGCGCGTCATGCCCACGAACAGCTTGCGCAGCACCCGCTCGTCGATGTGGTCGAAGTCGATTTCCGTGAAGATGATGGCCGGCGCCGACTGCCCCTTGAAACGGTACACGGTTTCGGCCAGCAGGCCGCCGGGCCGGTACTCGGGGGTGCCGAACAGGTCGTAATTGCCGGTGAAGGACTTCAGCGTGTGGGCGTCGCTCAGTTGATCCATGTGCAGGATCACCGACTTGTCGCGGCCGCGGAACGAGGCGATGGCGATGTCGTGGCGGGCGAAGCCTGCCGCCAGGCAGCTGGTGACCGCGCGCCGGGTTTGCGCCAGCATGGCGTCGGTATCGCCATCCGGATACACGAGCTCCTCGATGTCGGCGCCGCGGAACGGGCTGCCCGCCTCCACCGGTTCGCGCACGGCGCCGATCGACGTCAGCATGTCGATGATCTGGCGCGGGCTGCGGTAGTTGGTGTCCGAGTGCAGCGTGACCCAGCCCGGCAGCGGCACCGGTTCGCGGCCGTACAGGTTCTGGTTCGGGTCTTCGAGCCAGATCGCCCTGCCCTCGGGTTTGAGCATGCGCAGCAGGATGTCGCACCAGGCCGGCGAAAAATCCTGGCCCTCGTCCACGATCAGCACATCGTATTGCCAGTCCGGCGGCAGCTCGGCAGCGGTCATGCGCGCCTCGATCCGGTCCCAGACGTCGGCCGCGGTGTAGTCGGGAATCTGGCCCCGGGCGCGCGCGAACGCATCGCTGAGCATGTGGAACGACGTCACGCGGCCGCCGGGCGGCACCAGTGTTTCGATATGGTCGGCCAGCGGCCGGTTGAAGCACACGTACAGCGGCTTCAGACCGGCGTCGATGGCGGCCGTGTATTCGGCCAGCGCCAGCTGGGTCTTGCCGCTGCCAGCCGTGCCCTTGACGTGCAGGCGGAACGGCGCAAAGTCGAGCCGCCGCGCCCAGGTGGACAGGCCGCCCGACAGCCGCGCCACCAGGCCGGCCGCGTTGCCGATCATCGAGCTCGGGTCGGGCCGCAGGCTCAGCATATTGGACAGGAAGCGCGTGACCTTGTCGAACTGCTCGCCGGGCGGCGCGCCATCGACCGGCAGCGTTTCGCGGATTACCTGCGCCAGCCTGCCCTTGCTGCGGGCGTCGATGATGTGGCGCGGATCGATGCCGGCCAGATTCGGGTTGCGCACCGTGTAGTCGGGGCAATACAGCAGGTAATCGACCGACAGCGGGCTGCCGAAGCGCTCGGTCAGTCCCTTGATCGAGCGCAGGATGTGGTTGGCCACCTTGCGCGGCTTGCCCTCGTAGTTGCGGATCAGGCCATCAGGCGTCTCGCTCAGGAAACCCGACTTCTGTTCGATCAGCAACAGCCGGCCGTTGGGCGCGACCAGGATGAAGTCGATCTCGCCATACACGGAAAAACCCTGCTCGACATTGGTCCAGTGCACACCGTGATAGACGCGGTACGGCAGGTCGGCCAGCGTGGCTTCCAGGTAAGACAGGGTTTCGATTTCACGCGCGGCAGTGCCGGTGACGGACATTTCCTGCCAGCCAGTGGGGTGGATGTGGGCCATGGGGGGATGCGGTCGAGGGAAAAATTCATTGTAAGACAAAGCGCGCAATCGGCTTGATCCTGACGAATTGTGCGGCCGGTCGGCGCACTCAGGCAGGCAACAACGCGGTATAACGGACCCACCACGTTCAGAGGAGGTCGTCATGGCACATCATCCCTGCACCTGCTGCATTATTCCTCCGCACATGCTGCGCCAGCTGGCGGCAGCCGCTTGCAGCGAGGCCGAACGCTGCGACCTGCTCGACCAGGCCGCGCTGTCGGCCCGGCTGCGCGACCGGCGCCGGCTTGCTGGCGCGGCGACGGTGTCGAGCGGATCCGCTGCCACGGCGGCCGCTGCCACGACGGCCGTTTTAACGGCGGCTGCTACGGGAGCCGTTTCCACGGCGACCGTTTCTACAGGGCCCGTTACCACAGGGCCCGTTGCCACAGGGCCTGTTACCACGGCGGTCGTTCCCACGCGGGGCGTTCCCCAGGTAACGGCAACAGCGGCCGCCGCCAGGACGTCCCGTTCCACCACGCCTGCCGCCACCGGATTCCCTGCCACCGCAGCTGCATCCTCACTGGCGGACACGGCGCCAGCCGGCGTAGCGGACGCGCGCGGCTTGGCGCGGGTGAACGCGCTGGCGCCCGCGCTGTCCAACGAGTCTCACTTGGGCAAGCAGCGCGGCGTATACGACGCCGGGCAGCTGGGCAGGCTGCCCGGCACCCTGCTGCGCGCGGAGGGTGGGCAGGCGGTGCCGGACCAGCAGGCCAACCAGGCTTACGACGGCGCCGGCATCACCTACGATTTCCTGCGCGCCGTTTTCAACCGCGATTCCATCGATGGCCGCGGGCGCAGGCTCGATTCCACCATCCATTATCAGCAGCACTTCAACAACGCGTTCTGGAACGGTGACCAGATGGTGTATGGCGACGGCGACGGCAAATCATTTATCGGCTTTACACGCTGCATCGACGTGATCGCCCACGAGCTGACGCACGGCCTGATCCAGTACGCAGTGCCGGGCGGCCTCGACTACGAAGGTCAAAGCGGCGCGCTCAACGAATCGATTGCCGACGTGTTCGGCAGCGTCGTGAAACAGTGGTCGCTGGGACAATCGGTGGGCGAAGCGGACTGGCTGATCGGTCATGGCATCATGGGGCCTGGCGTCGGCAAGGCGCTGCGCTCGCTGGCCGATCCCGGTAACCGGGAACTGACCTGGTCCGGCGACGATCAGCCGAAAACGCTGGCCGCCTACGTGGCGGACGGCGCCGTGCACACCAATTCGGGCATTCCCAATCACGCGTTTTACGCGCTGTGCATGGCGCTCGGCGGCCACGCCTGGGACCGCGCGGCGCCGATCTGGTATCACGCCCTGGCGCTTCTTACGCCGACCGCCACGTTTGCCGACATGGCGCGCGCCACGGGCCGCTCAGCTGCCCGCCTCTACGGCGCCGGCAGCAGCGTGCAGCGCGCCGTGCAGTCGGCATGGCAGCTGGTGGGGGTCAACGAACTTGAGGGGAGATGAGATGACGACATTCACACTGCGCTGCACCGGCGGCTTTACCGGGCCGGCCGGCGCGCAGACGCGCAGCGTCGATCTGGCTGCGCTGCCGCAGGACCAGGCGCAGCAGCTGGAAGCGCTGCTGCAATCGTGCGACTTCTTCGCCCTGCCCGACCGGCTTGGCAAGCCGGCGCCGCAGTCCTGGGATTTTCTGTACGACCTGCAGGTGGAGCACGGCGGGCACACGCACACGGTACGCTACTACCGCGATGCGGCGCCGCCGCCCCTGCAGGCGCTGACCGACACGCTGTTGCGCGGCCGGCGCTGACCGTCTTGCCGCTTTACAGATCGAGGCGCGTGATCTTCGTGCCTTCCAGGCTCAGGTTGGCCATCAGGCCGGCATTGGTCAGCACCAGCGCCTGCACCGGGTTGTTGACCGTGTTGGTGGCGATCTCGCCATTGGCGCCGACGTTGATCACGGCCACCGAGCCATCGACACCGGCCGTCCAGCCCTTGCTGTTGCGGAATTTATCAAGCGCGTCCTTGCTCATGAACAGCACCACGATCGCTTTCGACTGGGCGCCGGCCTGGAAGCCGACCGACAAGCTCGCCAGGCTGTAGTAATTGACGCTCTGGCCGCCCGTGCGCAGCACGCCGCGTCCGTATTCGCCGCCCACCACCAGGCCCGCCGCCAGCACGTTGGGGAATACCAGCACGCCATTGGCTTTGCGCACCAGCTCGCGCGAACCCTTGACTTCCGTGTACAGGCGTTCGAGCGTGTTGTAGGCGCCGCGCTCAATGTCGGTGCGGGCTGCGGCCGGATCGGTCTTGACGGCGCCGCCGGTCTGGGTGGTGGTGGTGCAGGCGGTCAGCGTCAGTGCGGCCAGGGCCAGCGCGGCAGTGGCGCTGGCGCGCTTCAGGATACTCGATGTGTGCATGTGATTCCCCTTTGGATGTCAGGTGTTACGGCAACATTGCAGGGCGATTCTGTCATTTTTACGGCGCGCACGCCAGCCGCACATCCACCGTAGCGTGGCCGTCCGCACGCAGCGGCGCCAACCGTCAGAAAAGCGCTACGACGCGAACGCCAGGCGCCGGCCTTCGCCCAGCATGGCGGCAAAGTCGGCGGCTGGCACCGGTGGGCTGAACAGATAGCCCTGCAGCTGGTCGCAGCCGAGCTCGCGCAGGAAGCGCATCTGCTCCGGCGTCTCCACGCCCTCGGCCACGATTTCCTGGCGCAGCTGCTGGGCCATGGTGACGATGGCGCGCGCGATCGCACAATCGTTTTCTTCGTACGGCAGGCCGATCACGAACGAGCGGTCGATCTTGAGCGTACTGATCGGGAATTTCTTCAGGTAGGCCAGGCTCGAATAGCCGGTGCCGAAGTCGTCCAGCGCCAGCGACATGCCCATCGCCACCAGCCGGTTCATGATATCGACGACCTGCTCGGTGCCGCGCACCAGCAGGCTCTCGGTGATTTCCAGGTTCAGCTGCTCGGGCTGCACGCCGTGGCGTTCCAGCACGGCCGCCACGCGGCCCGGCAGGCCGGCGTCGAACTGCCGCGCCGACAGGTTGATGGCGATCGGCGGCACGATGGCGTCGAGCCCGGCCTCGCGCCAGACGCCGATCTGGCGGCACGCCTGTTCCAGCACCCAGCTGCCGAGGTCGAGGATCAGGCCGCTCTCCTCGGCCACCGGAATGAACACGCCGGGCGCCATCAGCCCGCGCTCCGGGTGCCGCCAGCGCAGCAGCGCCTCGGCGCCCACAATGCGGCCGCTGCGCAGGCTGACCTTGGGCTGGTAGTACAAGCACAGTTCGTCGTTGGCGATGGCCTGGCGCAGTTCGCTTTCGATGCGCAGGTGTTCCTTGGCGCGCAGGTTCATCTCTTCGCTGTAGAACAGGAAGCCGCTTTCGATGTTCTGCGCGGCGCGGCCCATGGCCACGTCCGCATAACGGATCAGGGTGGGCACATCGTGGGCGTCGTCGTTGTAGACGGTAATGCCGATGTGGCCGCCGACCTGCAGGCTGTGCGAGGCCACCTGGATCGGCGAGGCCAGCGCTGCCAGCAGTTTTTGCGCCACCACGCCGGCATGCTCGCGCTTTTCGATCTTGAACAGCGCCACCGCAAACTTGTGGCCGTCGAGCCGGGCCAGTACATCGGCCTCGCGCAGGGCCTGGCGGAACAGGCGGCCGATTTCGCACAGCAGCGCGTTGCCGATGTCGGCGCCCAGCGTGTCGCTGATCGCGCCCACGCGCGTGATTTCCACCACCAGCATGGCGCCATGGGCCTTGGTGCGGCGGGTTTCCATCAGCGCCTGGCCCACCAGCTGCGTCAGCAGGCACAGGTTGGGCAGGCCGGTGAGCGGATCGTAATTGGCCATGCGCTGCATGCGCGCTTCGGCGTCCTTGTGCTCGCTGATGTCGGAAAACAGCGAAAACGTGTGGCTGACGTCGCCATTCGCATCGCGCACGGCGCTGATGGTGACCGATTGCGGGAACAATTCACCGTTCTTGCGCTTGCCGACGATCTCGCCGCGCCAGGGGCCGGCGCCGCGCATGGCCGCGCGCACCTTGGCGCGAAACTCGGGGCTGTGCACGCCCGAGCGCAGCAGGTCCGGGGTCTGGCCGATCGACTCTTCCTGGCTGTAGCCGGTAATCCGGGTAAACGACGAATTGACGGAGACGATGCGTTCGTTGGCGTCGGTGATCAGCACGCCCTGGTCGCTGTCTTCGATGATGCGCGCATGCAGGTTGACCTTGTCGGACGCGCTGAGCGCCTGGTCGATGGCGGTCAGCTGCACCAGCATGCCGGACGGTTCGCCGCCGGCGTCGTGGCGCAGGAAGATATGCAGCCGCACCCAGATCACCGCGCCGTCCTTGCGCCGGCGGCGCACGTCGGCGCGCACGCCGACCTTGCCGTCGAGCTCGGACGCCAGCTCGACGATGCTGCCGTCTTCGTCGCCGAGGTTGTCGGGCGTGTACAGGAACAGCACGTGGCGGCCGAGCACCTCGTCGGCCGTGTAGCCGAACATGCGGCCGGCGCCGGGGCTCCAGGCAGTGACATAACCGGTCAGGTCCAGCTCCAGCACGGCGCGGTCGTCGGCATCGACGGACGGCGTCATCAGCGCATGCGCTTCGGCCAGCGTGGCCTGCAGAGTGGCCAGCGTGTGGGCCAGCGCCTCGCCCTGCTCGGTGCTGGCGCGCCGGCTCAGCGCCAGGCAGCGTTCGATCGCGTCAAGCATCGCGCCCGCCCGCCTTGGCCGCTGGCGCCGCCTGTACCGGCAGCACCGACTGCATCCAGACATGGGCGTCCACCATCAGCCGATTGAAGTGTTCGCCTTCGACCCCGAGCGCTGCGAGCGCGCGCGCCAGGGCCGCGTGATCGTCACGCTCGGCCAGTTCCACCACCGTCAACAGCCGGCCCAGTTCGCCGTCGTAGTCGAGCAAGGCGCGCCCGATCGCAGCGCTGACGGTCAGCGGTTTGAGCACGTCGGCCAGCGTCATGCCGAACAGCACACCGAGCAGCGAGAACATGCCGGTCATGAATGCCATTTCCTGCTGACTCTTGTTCAGGCCGGCCTCGTGCGCCAGCAATTCCATCGCCCTCGCCCGCACCGAGACGCGCACCAGCAGCATCGGCGAACGGTGGTCGCCCGCGCGCGCGGAAAACAGCATCAGGTTCAGCCAGCGCCGCAAATGGGCGCGGCCCAGGATCAGGATGGCTTGCGAAAAACTGGTGACACGGCGACCGGCGCCGGCGCCGGTACCGATGGCCAGCGAATTGACCAGCTTGAGCAGGTGGTAGGACAGGGTCGGGTCCTGGCGCAGCACGGCTTCGATTTCATGGGTATCGGCGTCGTTGCTCACCAGTTGCACCAGTTTCAGCGCCAGCGCACGCGATGCCGCCTGCGCGCCCACCGGCTTGGGCGGCGGCGCCATGAACCACTCGCCGGCCAGCCATTGCGCGCCTGGCGCCGGTGGCAGCTGCGGCGGGCCGTCGATCCGCTGCACCAGGGCCGGGTCGCACGCCTGCCAGCCCGCCTGCACCAGCGTCGCGGCGGCTTCGCCGGCCCGGTCGGCGCGGTACAGGCACGGCATGCCGGCCGCAGCCAGCGCGGCCAGCAGCGGCACCGGTAATGATGACAGTGCTGGCTGTGCCAGGTGCGCTGGGGGTGCGGGCGGGGCCACCGCGTCGGCGGCCGTCTCGGCTCCTGTCGCCATGGCGCCAAGACCGGCGCCGAGGTCGAGCAGCAACGCTGCCGGGTGACCATGGCGGTCGGCCAGCATTTGCAGCACAACAGGGGTAGCGGCGATCAGGGCGGTCATTTACATGATCCAGCAAGCGGTGGGCGATCCCGCCATGGTACTCCGAAATTATTGGTTTTGGTCAACATTATGTGAGCAGTGCGACCATATTGGATATTTCACAATATCAAATAGACAAGGCGTGGTGCGGCAGGTGCCGGACCAGCCGCTCGGCCAGTCCGGCAGCGCGCATGCGCGCGATCCACCAGTCGAGGGCAGCGCCGTTCTCGCCCGAGCGCCAGGCCAGGTAAAAGGTTTCGTCGGGCTTGGGCTCGGCCACCTGTTTTTCCACCAGCAAACCGGCGTCGATCGCCGCGCGCGCGCACGGCTCGGGCAGGAAGCCGAAGCCGACACCGGCCAGCTGGTATTGCAGCTTGGTTTTCATGTCCGGCACGCTGAGCGTGTCCTGCCCCAGCAGCAGTCCCACCGTGCGCGGCGCCATGCGCCGGGCCGAATCGGCCACGCTGATGGCGCGGTAGCGTTGCAGGTCGGAGCGGTCGAGCTTGCCGTCCACGGCTGCCAGCGGATGGCCGGGCGCCACCGCGAACACGAAGCCGATCGTGCAGATCGGCTCGGACACATAGCCGCCGCCGGCCGGCCCGTCGCCGGCCACCCCGACCAGCAGGTCGGCGCGGCGGTCGAGCAGCGCTTCCCAGGCGCCGGACAGCGCTTCCTGCACGATGCGCAGCCGGGTCTGCTGGGCGACCTGGTAAAACGCCTGCACGTCGTCGCTGAACATGCAGGCCGAAAACATCGAATCGCTGCCGATGGCCAGCTCGGTTTCCCAGCCCGACGCCACGCGCCGCACCCGGTGTTCGAGATCCTGGGCCGCCTTGAGCAGGTAGCGCCCTTCCTTGAGCAGCTCGGCGCCGGCCGCGGTCAGCACCACGCGCGGCCCGTTACGCTCGAACACCTGCACGCCGAGATCATCCTCGAGCTTGCCTACGGTGTAAGAGATGGTGGACGGCACCCGGTGCAGCTCCTTGCCGGCGGCAGAGAACGAACCACGGCGGTCGATGGCATCGACGATTTGCAGGGCTTCCAGGCTGAGTCTGAGCATTCGATTTTTTCGACAATAGAGCGGTAATTTTTCCGTTTTTTAAATCCGGGGCCGCCGTCTATACTGTGATCCATGGATGCGGCGATGGTGAAACGGACCGGCAGAAACAGCGTTCAAAATTATCGCACATTAACCTCAATCACAAGAAATGGAGCCTTATCATGTTGCAAATTCGTAAAAGTGAAGCCCGCGGCGCTGCCAACCATGGCTGGCTCGATTCCAAACACAGCTTCTCGTTTGGCCACTACCACGATCCCGAGCACGTCGGTTTCGGTCCACTGCTGGTGATTAATGAAGACCGCGTGCAAGGCAGCCAGGGCTTCGGCACCCACGGCCACCGCGACATGGAAATCATTTCGTACGTGCTCAGCGGCGCGCTCGAACACAAGGACAGCATGGGCACGGGCTCCGTGCTGCACTACGGCGATGTGCAGCGCATGAGCGCCGGCACCGGGGTGCGGCACAGCGAGTTCAACCACAGCGCTGACGAACAAGTGCACTTCCTGCAGATCTGGATCCAGCCGAACCAGCTCGGCATTCCACCGAGCTACGAGGAAAAGCACTTCAGCGTCGAGAGCAAGCTCGGCAAGCTGCGCCTGATCGCATCCAGCGACGGCCGCGACGGTTCGGTGCTGATCCACCAGGATGCGGCCATCTTTGCCAGCATCCTGCGCAGCGGCGACGCCCTCGCGCATCCGCTGGCGGCAGGCCGGATCGCCTATGTCCACGTGATCCGTGGCGACGTGACCGTCAACGGCACCGCGCTCAAGGGCGGTGACGCGCTGAAGATCACGGCCGAGAACCGCGTCACGCTGGCGGACGCCACCGATGCCGAAGTGCTGGTGTTCGATTTGCCGAACTGATTTGGCAAAGCAGGCAGCCGCGCTGGCCCGGAAACCATTTCCGCCAGTTTTGGTATGATGAAGGGCGCGCCGGGTCTGTCAGAACAGCCCGGCGCGCCTTTTTTATGTCACTTGAACAAGAATCGAAGAGTAAAGCTATGTCGCAGAGCGCAGAAATCCCGGTCCAGGATGAGCTGGACTACATGACCTCGTGCGCGCTCCCTACCCCGTGGGCGCAGTTCACCTTGCACGCTTTCGTGGAAAAGGCAACGGGCAAGGAACACCTGGCCATGGTGCTCGGCGATATCAGCGACGGCGCACCGGTACTGGCGCGCGTGCATTCCGAATGCCTGACCGGCGACGTGCTGTACTCGCAGCGTTGCGATTGCGGCGCCCAGCTCGAAGGCGCGCTCAAGCGCATTGCCGACGAAGGCCGCGGCGTGCTGCTGTACCTGCGCCAGGAAGGCCGGGGCATCGGCCTGGTCAACAAGATCCGCGCCTACCGGCTGCAGGAAGCCGGCGCCGACACGGTCCAGGCCAACGAACAGCTGGGCTTCAAGCCCGACCAGCGCACCTATGGCCTGGTCAAGCCGATGCTGGATCAGTTCGACGTAAAAAGCCTGCGCCTGATGACCAACAATCCGCGCAAGATCGACGCCATGACCAAGCTCGGCATCGAAGTGGCCGAACGGGTGCCGCTGCTGGTCAACCGCAATGCCTTCAATCAGCACTATCTCGATACCAAGGCCGCCAAGCTCGGACACATGATGAAGCCGCTCACACCGGCGCCGGTCGAAGACGGCGCCCTGTAGCATCGCCTATCGCCTATCGCCTACCGGCACCGCGTACCAACCGTTCGGGAACTGCATGAAATTCACTGTCGTTGTTGCTTCACTTGCCATGACCTGGGCCAGCGCGAGCGCGCTGGCAATCCCGGCCGCAGTCTCCGCTGCTGCAACCACTGCCGGGACGGCTGCCACCGGCCCTGCGGCACCCGCGACGCCAGCGGCGAAAGCGGCAGCGGCTGCACCTGCTACGCCCGTCACGTCAGCCACCCCAGCCCATCCCGTGGCACCCGGCACGCCCGCTGCGCCGGGGGAGGCCGCCGCAGCAGCCGACGCCGCCCCGCTGCCGCCGCCCTCGTCCGCCGCCCAGCATTTGTACGCGTCGGCCAGAAACGACATCCTGCAAGTGCGTTCGCTGCTCAAGAGCGGCCGCACGCAGTCGTCGGTCGGTTCCGGTTTCCTGATCGGCACCAGCAACCTGGTGGTCACCAACTACCACGTGGTGTCGCAGTTCGCGCTCGATCCCGATACCTATGTCGGCGAATGGGTGGACACCAGCGGCAAGCGCGGCAATGTCGAGCTGCTGGCGGTCGATGTGCTGCACGACCTGGCCGTGCTGCGTGTGAGCCGCAACGGCACCGGCTTTTTCAAGATGCCGGAGCAGCTGGCGCGGCTGACACAGGGCCAGTACCTGTATTCGATGGGCAATCCGCTCGACCTCGGCTTCGCCATTTCGGAAGGCGCATATAACGGCGTGATCGCCCGCAGTTTTTACGACCAGCTGATGTTCACCGGCCCGATCAATTCCGGCATGAGCGGCGGCCCCAGCGTGACGGTCGATGGCTCGGTGGCCGGCGTCAATGTCTCCAAGCGACTCGATGGCGAGCTGGTGAGCTTCCTGGTGCCGGCCCGCTTTGCCCAGGACCTGCTGCGCAAGGTTGCGCAGCAGGCCAGACCGCCAGCCGACTTCAATGCCGTGGTGGCCAGCCAGCTGCTGAGCCACCAGCGCGCCATGGTCGATCAGCTGCTGGCGACGCCGCTGAGCCTGAAACCGATGGGCCCCTACCTGGTGCCGGTGCGCGAGTCCGAGCAGATGCGCTGCTGGGGCCGTTCGAGCGTCAAGGCCGACAAGCCGTTCACGGTCGATGACGCCAGTTGCGCGATGGAGTCGGCGATCTTTGTCAGCGGCAGCCTGCAGACGGGCCAGATCAATATCCGCCACCAGTTCATGCGCAGTAACGGCCTGGACCAGCTGCGCTTCGCGCAACTGGCCACCGCCTCGTTCAAGAACGAGCACTTCGGCAACTTCAAGGACAGCCGCCTGACCGGCCCCAATTGCACCGAAGACTTTGTCAGGAGCAAGGATGTGCCGCTGCGCGCCGTGCTGTGCGTGCGCGCCTACCGCAAGTTTGCCGGGCTGTACGACTTCGCCCTGCTCACCGCCGCCACCGACCAGGGCGCCATGAGCCTGCAAAGCCGGCTCGATGCACGCGGTGTCTCCTACGACAACGGCATGCGTCTCACGCAGGTCTTCCTCGAATCGTTCGCGCTGGCGCCGAAACAGGCCGTGCGTGCCAAGCCGGCCGCAGGAGGTGCACGATGAGCGCGCCCTACTTCGTCGAAATCCTGGCTCGCAACGGCGAGGTGCTGCACCGCCACAAGGTGGCGACGCTGCCGATACGCATCGGCCGCGGCTACGATAACGACGTCATTCTCGACGACGCCCACAGCGCTGCCGCGCACGCCATCGTCGACCTCGACGACGACGGCAAGTTGCTGCTGCGCGACCTCGGCAGCAAAAACGGCACCTTTGCCCACGGCAAGCGCGCCAGCAGCACGGTGGTCGAAGGCAATACTGTCATGCGGCTGGGCCACACGCGGTTGCGCATCCGCAGCGCCGATTTCCCGGTGCCGGCCGAAGTGGCCGACACCACCATGCACGGCTGGGAAGGCACGGTGCCCGCCACCATCGGCCTGGCGCTGATCGCCGTGTTCAGCTGCCTGGGCACGTGGATCTCCGACATCGAACCGTTCGCCCTGATCCGCTACCTGCTGGTGCTGGCGTCCAGCCTGGGCCTGGGCCTGCTGTGGGCCGGCGCCTGGGGCCTGGCCAACCGCCTGTTCGGCAGCCATGCACGGATGGGACGCCATCTGTTCATCCTCGGCAGCGGCATGGCCGCCGTGTTCATCTGGCGCGCGCTGAGCAATGTGATCGCCTATGCCTGGTCGGCCGAAGTCTTCACCCGCTACGGCAGCCTGGTCACACTGGCCATCGTCTGCGCGGTGCTGTTCTTCCACCTGATCACCATCAAGCCGCACCATCCGCGCCGCTTTGCCATCACGGCATGGGTGATGCTGGTGGCCGGTTCGGCGCTGTCGCTGCTGAACAATCTCCAGTCGACGGGCCGCACTGCCGACGAGCTGTACATGTCGGTGCTGCTGCCGCCCGAAGTGCGGCACAGTCCGGACCACAGCCTCGCGCAATTCCTGGGCAACGCGGCAAAATTGAAGCAAGGCGCCGATGCGGCGCGCGCGCGGTCGGTCAAGGACGGGCTGGGCGACGATGATGACGACGGCGGTGAAAGCGACGTGACCGACTGATCGTGTCGGCACGGCAAGGAGACAACGCACACGGCCGGGGTGGGCTATATTGATGTCGATTCGACCATTGTTCACCTCACCGGAAAATCCTATGACTCCTCGCAACCTGCTTGCTTCCTTTTTGATCGGCGTTGTCGCCAGCGCCCGTTCGATGACCCCGATGGCCACCATCGCCGCAGCCCGCCTGGCCGGGCGGCGCACCCCGGGTGAATTATTCCTGCTTGACCGCCCGGTCTTCAAATTCGGCGCGCTGGCCATGGGCGCCGGCGAACTGTACGGCGACAAGATGACCACCGCACCGGACCGCACCGTGCCGCTGGGCCTGATCGCCCGCGTGGCCAGTGCCGGCATCGCCGGCGCCGCCCTCGCCCCCAAGGGTAGCGAAGGCGCGGGCGCTGCCGTGGCCGTGGCCACGGCCGTGCCGATGGCCTACCTGACGCTGGCCGGCCGCAAGGAAGGCATGGCGCACATCGGCCAGACCCGCAGCGGCCTGATCGAAGATGCGCTGGTCGTGGCGGCCGGGATTGCGATCGTGGCGCTGGCGACGAGCGGCAGCAAGACTCGGGCATGATCGCTGGCACCACGCTTAAACACCCCTGACTGTCTGATCGCCAGCCGATGCAAGACCGATTCCGTGCCGACGTCACAAGCAACCGCCACAACCGCGCTATCCTGGAACGCTGGCCCACGCTGGCGCTGCCCGACGGCTGGCTGGTGGCCGGTTGCCTGTTCCAGACAGTGTGGAATCTCCAGGCAGGACGAGCACCCGAAGAGAACATCAAGGACTACGACCTGTTCTATTTCGACGGCGACGACCTCAGCGAAGCTGGTGAGCAAGTCGTGCAGCAGCGCGTCGCGCATCTGCTGGCGGACCTCGGCGTCAAGATCGAGGTGGCCAACCAGGCCCGTGTCCACACCTGGTACGAGGCATATTTCGGCCATCCTTGCGCGCCGCTGCGCGGTGTGCAAGACGGCATCGACCGTTTTCTGATCCCCGCCACCTGCATCGGCATCCGGCCCGATGCGTTGTACGCCCCCAACGGACTGGCGCTGATGTACCAAGGGGTGCTGAGCAGTAATCCGCTCACGCCCCATGCCGACCTGTTCCAGCAAAAGGCCGCGTCGTACCGCGAGCGGTGGCCAAGACTAACGATCGTCTGATCGTAACTTTCAAGCGATTGACCTGTCCTATCCTGCAATGCACGCGGTGGCTGATATCGACTTTGAAACTGAGGCCATCGACATTTGCCCGCGTACTGCAGATTTCGAGCGATGACGGCTGTGGTCTAACAAGAATACCCCGGTGCACATCAGATAACTGCGTCACCATCGACCACGGCCGGCTCCGGTTTCAGCAACAGCAACTGCTCGTCCATCACGTGAATTTCCAGCGGGTTGTCCATCATCGTGATCTCGCCGTCGGTGGCCACCTTGACCTGGCGCCGCCGCGAGAGGCTGCGCACGTGGACTTCGATCTGCCTGAAGCTGAACGTGGTCAGTTCGTCGGCCTGGTTCAGCCGTCCCATCCGGCCCAGCGCACCGTGCAGCATCAGCCATAGCATGCCGAGCTTGCCCTTGGTGCGGGGTGCTACCGCAGCCAGCCGGCCGTCTTCGAGCGCGTCGCTGAGCGGCGGAATCCCCACCTGTTCCATTTGCAGGCGGTTGTTACCGACAAAAAAGGTGGCGGTGCGCAGATGCCGTGAGGTGCCGTCGATCTGCAGCGTCAAGCGCAGGCGTCGATGGGGGCTGAGCAGCGTTTTCAGGGCAGAGAACGCTGCCACCACGCGGCTGCGGCCGAACTGTTTCTTGTCCGCCTCGCGCTCCTCGAGCAGCCTGGGATACAAGCCGATGCTGGCGTTGACCAGGAAAACCCGGCCATTGATCACGCCCACCTGCACCGGGTGCACGCGCGCTGCCAGCAAGGCGTGGACTGCTTCGCTCAAGTCTTCGGGAATGCCGTGGGTGCGGCCGAAGTAATTGAATGTCCCCTGCGGCAGCACGCCGAATTTGCAGCCATGGGCAATCGCCTGCCGCGCCACCGCGTTGATGGTGCCGTCGCCGCCGGCTGCCACCAGCACGCCATCGCTGTCGACGGCCCGCCTGGCCAGGCTGGCGGCGATCGCGTCGATCGCGTCCGGCTCGTCGATCATGGTCAGCTCGAAACGCCGGCCGGCGCCGCGCAGCACACGCTCGATGGTGGCGCGGCGCTCGTCCGTTTCGGCGTGGCCCGAGCCGGCATTGAGGGCAATGAAAAAAGTGGCGTCGTTGGGGGCAGCGCTCGCTGTCATGGTTCGCTCAGGTTGATCACGCAATCACCGGTCCGGTGCGGATGGTCATTCTAACGTTGACATCGGTTCGGCAGATGTTTGATTGGCGTCTGGAAACAAACACTGTGGGGATGTCGCGCCGGCGCAGTTCGACACGTCAAATCCGCATTCCATTCCATTATTCAGCCGACTGTCGCAAACGCCTGCAGCGCAGCCAGTCGATGCCTACCATGTCTCAGGACCTATTAGGAAAGGATAAAACTGATGAAACTCGCCTACCGCGCCGTGCTTGCCGGCGCTACCCTGGGTGCGGCGTTGCTCGCGCAGCCGGTGCAAGCCGCCCCCGCCGAGGCCGAACTGGTGTCGCTGGTCGAACGCCACGCACAGGCGCAGAGCCAGTTCGACCAGGCCACCTTGCGCGCCATCACTGCGGACAATTATGTCGAAATCTCGCCGATCGGCGAGGTGGACAGCCGCGAAAAAATGCTGTCCTTCTATGCGCCGGAAAGCAAGCGCCTGGCCCCGCAGCTGCGCGTGGATGAACCGGCGGTGCGCATCCTGGGCGACATGGCGCTGGTGTCGGTCCGGCTGTCCTACAGCACGAACCAGGGCGGCAATGCGCGCACATTCGCCATGCGCGGCGGCTATGTCGCCCGCCTGATCGACCGGCAGTGGATGCTGGTCTCGGCGCAATACACGGGCATACGGCCGCCGAAACCGTAACCCGGGCGGCAGATCGCCATAGCGATGAGGTTGATGAATGGCGCATCAACGCGCGCCCTCCGCCTCTGCTGCACTGCGTTCGCTATTGACTCAGACATTGCCATAGATCAAATCCGGGGCCGCGCCGAACCCCGCTGATTCGTGCACCATGCAACGTTCTCTCATCACGCATTTCCAACGATGGATATCGCCGAGAAAACGACATGATGACTTCGGCTTTGGCACAAGTGAAAGCGGCGCTGGCGCAATTTGCCAGCACTACCGGCGATACCAGACTCCATGCCCTCCGGCTCGACGACGCCGACGCAGTATTTTTGGTCGAAGCCTTCGCGGCCGACGACGGCGTGCAGGCACTCGGCCAGCGCGACCTGATCCTGCTCTCGACCCACGCCAGCCTGCAGCTCGCGCCATTGCTCGGCAAACAGGCAGCGCTCGAAACGACCCTGGCCGATGGCAGCCGCACCCGCTTCAGCGGCCTGGTCACGCAAGCAGCCATGCTGGGCAGCTTCGGCGGCCTAGCGCGCTACCGGCTGCGCCTGCAACCATGGTTGTGGCGCCTGGGCCAGGTCCGCAACAGCCGCGTGTGGCAAGACAAGACCGTGATCGAGATCGTCGAGTCGGTATTCCAGGGCCACGCACCGCTGGCGCAATGGCGCTGGAGCGATGAAGTCGCCGCCTGCATGGCCGATGCCCGCGCCCGCAGCTACTGCTGCCAGTACCGCGAATCGGACCTCGATTTTGTCACCCGCCTGCTGACCGAAGAGGGTCTGGCCTGGCGCTTCGAGGAAGCGGACGGCGGCCAGTGCGTGGTGCTGTTTGCCGACAGCAGCAATCCCAGCGCCACGATCGAGGACGCCAGCAGCGCTGCCGGCGCCGGCATCCGTTTTCACGGCGCCCGCGCCGCCGAAGCGTCCGACACCATCACCGCGCTGCGCGCCCGCCACAGCCTGCGCGCCGGCCTCACCACCGTGCTCAGTTACGACTACAAGGCCAAGAAGGCAGTCGCTGCCAGCGTGCCGACCCGGGGCGNGGCGAACGCGCGCCGCAGATTGAAAGCTACGACACGCCGGGCCAGTATTTTTTTGCCGACAGCGCGCAAGCCCAGCGCTACGCGCTGCTGCAGATGGAAGCGCAGGAAGCGCGCCGCGCCCTGTGGTCCGGCCGCTCGACCGTGCGCACGCTGCGCGCCGGTACCCGGTTCACCTTGACCCAGGGACCGCTGGCGTCCGGCGAAGRCCCACAATACGTGSTGCTGCGCGTGGTCAGCGTCGGCGTCAACAACCTGCCCAGGCCCGCGCAGCAAGGCCTGGCCGAGCTGTTCGGCCCGATCCCGGAACTGCTCGACGAANCGCGTGGTCAGCGTCGGCGTCAACAACCTGCCCAGGCCCGCGCAGCAAGGCCTGGCCGAGCTGTTCGGCCCGATCCCGGAACTGCTCGACGAAACCATGCCCSATCGACCGGAGCAGTTCGACGCCGTGATCGCCAAGGCCGGCGAGAGCGGCTACGCCAACCATTTCGAGGCGATTGCAGCMGCCACGCCATGGCGCCCGGCCAACGACGACAGCGGCTTGCGCCACCATCCGAAGCCGACCGCCCACGGCAGCCAGAGCGCGATCGTGGTCGGCGCCGATGGCAGCACCGGTGCAGCCGGCGCCGATGAAATCTACTGCGACAGGCTGGGCCG
>NZ_LMNW01000011.1 GCF_001423125.1 Duganella sp. Leaf126 | reverse complement strand
TCATTGACAGTCGATAAGTGTGAACGCTTGATGATCAGCGCTACTCTAGAAAGGAGGTGATCCAGCCGCACCTTCCGATACGGCTACCTTGTTACGACTTCACCCCAGTCACGAATCCTACCGTGGTAAGCGCCCTCCTTGCGGTTAAGCTACCTACTTCTGGTAAAACCCGCTCCCATGGTGTGACGGGCGGTGTGTACAAGACCCGGGAACGTATTCACCGCGACATGCTGATCCGCGATTACTAGCGATTCCAACTTCATGCAGTCGAGTTGCAGACTACAATCCGGACTACGATACACTTTCTGGGATTAGCTCCCCCTCGCGGGTTGGCGGCCCTCTGTATGTACCATTGTATGACGTGTGAAGCCCTACCCATAAGGGCCATGAGGACTTGACGTCATCCCCACCTTCCTCCGGTTTGTCACCGGCAGTCTCATTAGAGTGCTCTTTCGTAGCAACTAATGACAAGGGTTGCGCTCGTTGCGGGACTTAACCCAACATCTCACGACACGAGCTGACGACAGCCATGCAGCACCTGTGTGCAGGTTCTCTTTCGAGCACTYCCCAATCTCTCRGGRATTCCTGCCATGTCAAGGGTAGGTAAGGTTTTTCGCGTTGCATCGAATTAATCCACATCATCCACCGCTTGTGCGGGTCCCCGTCAATTCCTTTGAGTTTTAATCTTGCGACCGTACTCCCCAGGCGGTCTACTTCACGCGTTAGCTGCGTTACCAAGTCAATTAAGACCCGACAACTAGTAGACATCGTTTAGGGCGTGGACTACCAGGGTATCTAATCCTGTTTGCTCCCCACGCTTTCGTGCATGAGCGTCAGTTTTGACCCAGGGGGCTGCCTTCGCCATCGGTGTTCCTCCACATATCTACGCATTTCACTGCTACACGTGGAATTCTACCCCCCTCTGCCAAACTCTAGCCTTGCAGTCACCAACGCCATTCCCAGGTTGAGCCCGGGGATTTCACGTCAGTCTTACAAAACCGCCTGCGCACGCTTTACGCCCAGTAATTCCGATTAACGCTTGCACCCTACGTATTACCGCGGCTGCTGGCACGTAGTTAGCCGGTGCTTATTCTTCAGGTACCGTCATTAGCAAARGATATTAGCYYYCACCGTTTCTTCCCTGACAAAAGAGCTTTACAACCCGAAGGCCTTCTTCACTCACGCGGCATTGCTGGATCAGGCTTGCGCCCATTGTCCAAAATTCCCCACTGCTGCCTCCCGTAGGAGTCTGGACCGTGTCTCAGTTCCAGTGTGGCTGGTCGTCCTCTCAGACCAGCTACTGATCGATGCCTTGGTAGGCTTTTACCCTACCAACTAGCTAATCAGATATCGGCCGCTCCAGGAGCATGAGGTCTTGCGATCCCCCACTTTCATCCWTRGATCGTATGCGGTATTAGCGTAACTTTCGCTACGTTATCCCCCACTCCAGGGTACGTTCCGATATATTACTCACCCGTTCGCCACTCGCCGCCAGGTTGCCCCGCGCTGCCGTTCGACTTGCATGTGTAAGGCATGCCGCCCTTGTGAACATTTGATAAGTTAAGTGTCACGCCACCGAAGCGGCGTGTGCACTGCCATCAAACGTCCACACTTATCGACTGTTAATTTTTAAAGAACCRAACTCTTGTGACTTTCGCACTTGACAAATCGTTTTGTTTGTCAGCGAGAAGGAGAGTATGAAGCGTTTCGCTGCTTACGTCAACCTTCTTTTTTTCTCGCTTTGTTCAACGTGTTGATGTCGTTCGCTGCGAGGGACAGAACTATAACCGACCTCCTGCGCGCTGGCAAGCGGCTTTTCGGCAAATCTGATCCCTTACCGGCCCAGCCCCTGTTTTTTGCATCCTGTCGCACAGCCATGGCGCAAAACAGCGCCGGTCGTTACAGTGGCAACATCCATCTACGCAGTGAAAGCCACACATGTTTCCTTCTCCCAAAACCCAAGAAACGGTCAAAACCGTCGCTACCTGGCTCCATCGCGGTTTCGATGCCGTGGCGACCTGGGTGACCCAGCTGTCGTGGTGGAAGTTCCTGGTGTTTGCCATCCTGATGCTGATCGCCGGCTCCATTTTGCAGGACGAATTATTCTCATCGAATACGGTCATGCAGGAATCGGCCCGCGGCGACAAGGCCAGGCGCCGCGGCAGCGACAGCAATATCGTGATCGACGACAGCGGTATCCGCTTCAACCCGCGTAACAAGGCGATCAGCAAGGAGATCGACAGAGCTGTCGAGGAAAAAGCCGCTGAACACCATGACACGAATGTCGAGCCAACGGAACCGGCCGAACCCGCTGCCGCCACCGAGCCCACCGCCCCCGACGCTGCAGCAACGGCATCCCCCACCCCAGCGACACCCGCCACTCCCACTACCCCGGCCAAGACCGGCAAGGCTTCCGCCGTGCCTTCCCTGCCCTCCTTGCCGGGCGACGAGGTCCACATCGAACTGCCACCGCAAATCGGCGAAGAGTTATCCAATGCCATCGAAGAAGCGGTCGATGACGCTGCCGAACAGAAAGTCGCCCGTTACCACGTGCAGGCGTCGACCTGGTTCAAGAGTTTCGTGACCTTGCTGGTCTTGGCCCTGTTCGGCACCAAGGCGCTGATGGGAGGAAAAAAGCGCGCGGAAGCGGAAACCCAGAGCGCCAACGCTGCCGTCGAGCGCGAAGCCATGCAGCGCCAGCTCAGTGAAGCGCGGATGCAGATGATGCAGGCCCAGGTGGAACCCCACTTCCTGTTCAATACGCTCGCCTCGGTCGAACACCTGATCGAAACCGACCCGCCACGCGCCTCGGCCATGCAACGCAGCCTGATACGCTACCTGCGTGCCGTGCTGCCGCAAATGCGGGATAACGCGCTGGTGACCAACCTCGGTCGCGAGGCCGACATGGTGGAAGCCTATCTGAACCTGCTCAAAATGCGCATGGAAGAGCGGCTGACCGTGGAATTCGATGTGCCGGACGGCCTGCGTACGGCCGCCTTCCCGCCGATGATGCTGCAATCGATGGTGGAAAACGCCATCAAGCACGGTCTCGAGGCCAAGCCCGAAGGCGGCCTGCTCAAGGTGCGTGCCGAAGTGGCGCACAACAAGTTGCGCGTGATCGTGTCCGATACCGGGCTCGGCTTCGGCGCGATTCCCAGCAACGGCACCGGCCTGGGCCTGACCAATATCCGCGAACGACTGAAGCTGTTGCATGGCGAGCAGGGCCAGTTGCTGATTGCCGCCAACAGCCCGAGCGGCGTCATCGCCACCATCGAGGTGCCCTACGCGCTGGCCAAGACCAGGAGCGACGCTACCAACGCCCCCGCCAACCTTGCCAAGCCTGATTGATTAATTGACCATGGCCGGGATTCGTTGAATAATTGACCGACTCACCCTTTTGATTATCCTTAGCCAGCGAACAAGATGCCCACAGCAATTATTGCCGATGACGAAAGACTGATGCGCGACCAGTTGCGCATGCGTTTGGAACAAGTATGGCCAGAACTCGAGATCCTTGGTGAAGCCAAGAACGGCGACGAGGCGATCGAGCTGGTCGATCAGCTCAAGCCCGACTTCACCTTCCTCGACATCCGCATGCCGGGCAAGACCGGCATGGAAGCGGCCACCGTGATCGGCAACAAGAGCCACATCGTGTTCGTCACCGCTTACGACGCCTACGCGGTCGAAGCCTTCGAGCGCGGCGCCATCGACTATGTGCTCAAGCCATCCGAACCGGAACGGCTGAAAATCACGGTCGAACGTCTGAAGGAGCGCCTGCACAAGCCGGCCGCCCCCGACGTGAACGCGAGCGTAACGGCCCTGCTGTCGCAGCTGACCGAAAAAATTTCCGCACCCAAGCCGTCGCACCTGCAATGGATACAGGCAAGTATCGGCCAGGACCTGCGCATGATACCGGTCGAGGAAATCCTGTTTTTCCGCTCCGACGAAAAATATACCTGTGTCCAGACCGAGCGCTACGAGGCGCTGATCCGCAAGCCGGTGCGCGATCTGGCCGAGGAACTCGACCCCAAGCTGTTCTGGCAAATCCACCGCGCCACCCTGGTCAACGTCAACGCCATCGAAGGCGTGACGCGCGACATCCGCGGCCGCCACCTGGTGATGATCAAGGGCCGTTCCGACAAGCTCGAAGTAAGCCGCAGCTTCCTGCACCTGTTTAAACAAATGTAGAGAGCAACCGTACAGCGGGGTTCTGGCGCGCGCCCCTGCGCACGCTTGAGATGCGTCAAAGGCGGCATGCGCACGTCCTTTAAGGTACAAAGCGCAGCCGCCTTTCCTTTCCCGGCTGGGGATTTCGCATGAAGCCTCCCGGCCACCGCCTGCCTCTGTTTGCCGCCGCCGTCGCCGCCATCACCGGCGCCGCCTTGCTGGCGCGTTCGCTGTTGCCGCCCGCGTCGCCATTCAGGCTGCCGTCCATGTTGCGACCGCTGCTGCGTCCCTTGCTGGGCGCACAAGCGAGCAAGTCATGGCGCCGCAGCCGCGGCATCATCCAGCACGCCATCGACGCCATCATCATCACCGACGAGCGGCAAAATATCCTGCAGGCCAATCCAGCGGCGGCCGCCATGTTCGGCGCCACCGTGGATGACATGCAGGGCGCCCCGCTCGATGCCTTCATCCCGCGCGACCAGCGCCTGGGCGCCAACCCGGCCACCTCGCATTACTTCGGCAACACCGGCATCCACCTGCGCATGAAAGGCCGGCGCGCCAGCGATTACGCGGTGACCGGCGTGCGGCGCGACGGCCAGCACGTGCCGCTGGAAGGCTCGATCTCGTCGCTGTACGAAAACGGCAAGCCGATCTACACCATCATCCTGCGCGACATTACCGAGCGCAAGCAGGTGCAGGAAAAGCTGGCGCAGTCGCATACCCAGCTGCGCGAGCTGTCCGCCGCCTTGCTGACGATACGCGAAGAAGAACGCAAGCACATCGCGCGCGAACTGCACGACGACCTCGGGCAATTGCTGGCCACGCTCAGGGTCGACCTGGCGCTGCTGCAACGCCAGGTACGCGCACCGGAAGCGCAGAACGTGCTCGCCGGTATGGACGAGCTGTTGATGGCGGCAATCACGTCGCTACGGCGTATCGCCAGCAATCTGCGGCCGCGGGCGCTCGATGAAGGAGGGTTGTATTTTGCGCTGGAGAGCTTGCGCCAGGAATTCGTTTCGCACTACGGCATCGCCTGCCGCCTGCATGCGAACGAAGAAGAGCTGATTCTCGACGATGCCCACAGCACCGCCATCTACCGCATCGTGCAGGAAGCGCTGACCAACATCACGCGCCATGCGCAAGCCAGCCGGGTCGAGCTGTCGCTGCGGCGCGTGGACGACAAGCTCGACATCTCGATCCAGGACGACGGCCGCGGCATTGCCGCCCAGGACATGGACAAGGCCGCATCCTACGGCCTGATCGGCATGCGGGAGCGGGTCTGGGCGCTGCATGGCGATATCTCCATCGTCAGCGATGGCGGCACGCGGATCATGGTCCGCCTGCCGCTGCCGCCACGCCCCAGTTCTGCCAACCCCGCTTAGAACGCGTGGCGGATACCGACGTTGAACGCCTTGTCGCCCGTGCCTGGCTCGTTGTTGTTACCAACGGTGTAGCCGGCGCCGTTCTTGTTCTTGATTTTCGCGTAGCTGGCGTAAGCACCGGTACGCTTGGACAGCGCGTACAGATAGCCTACTGCGAACTGGTCCGCATCCTGGTTGAAGGCAGTGCGGTCGTTCTTGCGGGTGTACGACGTCATGATGGTGCCGGCGCCGACCGGGATCTGCGCGCCGACCAACATGTCGCGGCTGTCGAGGCTGGCGGTTGGCGCCACGCGGTAGCCGAAGGCATTGGCCACCGGCAGCGGCGAGCTGTTCAGGCCTTTGTTGGCGCCGACGGCAACGTATGCCTTGACGACCTTGAAGTCGTAGTTCAGCGCCACCAGGGTGTTCTTGCCGGTATCGCGCTCGGTGACCACGCCATTGGCGACGGTGTCGTTGTTACGGTTGTTGTACACCACGCGCACGTTGAGCGGACCTTGCGAATAGGCCATACCCAGGCCGAACTGGCGTGCCGCTTCGCTGCTGCCCGGCTGCTCGCCCAGTGCATACTGGCCGTCGATGGTGAAGCCGGACATGCTCGGCGTCGTGTACACCAGCGAGTTGCTGACGCGGGTCAGGTTGCCCGAGGTAGGGAACAGGTTCTTGGCGCTGCCGGCATAACCGGCGCCGAACGGATCGGCTACCTGGCTCAAGGCGTTGTACAGCATGGTTTGTTGGCGGCCGATGGTCAGGGTGCCGGCATCCTTGCTTTTCAGACCGACCATGGCGGTGCGGTTGAACAGGGCATTGTTCGAGTTATCGAGCGTGCCATCGTCCACTTTCAGACCGGCTTCCAGTTGGAAGATGGCGGACAGGCCATTGCCCAGATCTTCGGTGCCGCGGAAGCCCAGGCGCGACTGGCCGCCGATACCGCTGGTTACTTTGGTCACGTTGCCGGCAATGCCGCCGCGCTCGGAAACCATGCCGACGTCCATCAGTCCGTAAATGGTGACATTCGACTGTGCCTGGGCCTGGGCTGCGAAGCCGCCGATGATCATTGCTGCCAGAGTAATTTTTTTCACTTGAAGTTCTCTACTGAAGGTTAAAAGAAGATGCACGATTTGCTTGTACGGGCGGAATCATGCCTATCAATTACTTCAACAATGTGACAACGCCAAGTTGTTGTTCGGGAACAACATAAGAATACAGCCGCGCTTGGCGGCTGTGAGGGACAGCAAGTACCCTTACTTGAGGCGGCAGGACAGCAGGTAGTAATACTCGAGCCGCTCGATGCGGATCTGCTTGGCCGATGCGGCGAAACGCTTGCGCAGCGTGCTGTCGGTCAGGTAGTTCTTCATGATTTCGTAGCGCTGGCCGTCGTCGGCGGTCAGGATCTGGTGGGTGTTGCCTTCCATATCGGTGCGCGCGAACACCATCGAGTTGCCGTCGACATAGGTTTCGTCGAGCAGCACCAGCAGTACATCCTTGCCCAGCTTGGCGCGCAAGTGCTTCAGGTATTTTTCCTGGTCCTCGCGGCGCACGTGGCTCCACAGGCCGGCAGCAAACACGGCCGTGTACTTGCCTTCCAGGCCATCGGGCAGGTTGAACGCATCCATGATACCGAAGGTGACCACATCTTCGTCCAGGCCCCGGGTTTCGGCCAGGGCGATCATTTCCGGCACCAGATCGGTGGCGTGGACCGATTCGGCGGTTTCAGCGATCAGGTCGGTCCAGTACGCGGTGCCGCAGGCCAGTTCCAGCACCTTGTGGCCTTCGAACAGCTCGGCCACCATTTCCTGCAGGTCGTCGAGATCGTCGAAACGCTCTTCCTGGGCATACACCTGGTCGTAGTTGTCGGCGTTAACGGCATAAAATTGTGCCAACTGATTGGTAATCATCGATTGCTTTCTTTACAGTTCGTAGTGCTCTTTATCGCCGCTCATGGCCTGCTCCACCAGCTTGCGGTTGAGCGTGGGCGCCAGCAGTTCGATAAACGTATATATATAGCTGCGCAGGTAGGCGCCCTGCTTGACGGCCACGCGCGAAACGTTCATGCCAAACAGGTGTCCTACGGGAATCGCACGCAGATTCTTGTCGCGCTCGGCGTCGAAGGCCATGCCTGCGATGATGCCGATGCCCATGCCCAGCTCGACGTAGGTCTTGATGACGTCGGCATCGATCGCTTCCAGCAGGACGTCGAGCTTCAGGCCGCGCAGCGCAAACGCGTGATCGATCTTGCTGCGGCCGGCAAAGGCGCCATCATAGGTGATGATCGGATAGGCTGCAATTTCTTCGAGCGTCACTTCCTTGTAACGCAGCAGCGGATGGTCGGGCGCGACCACCAGCACGTGTTCCCATTGATAACAAGGCAAGGTGATCAAGCCGTTAATGCCGGCGATCGATTCGGTGGCAATCGCCAGGTCGGCCTGGTCGCGCTGCACCATCTCGGCGATCTGCTGGGGACTGCCCTGCAACAGCGACAGGCGCACCTTGGGAAATTTGACCATGAAGGCCTGCACCACCCTGGGCAAGGTGTAGCGCGCCTGGGTGTGGGTGGTGGCGATGGTGAAGCTGCCGCTGTCCTGGGCCGCGTATTCCTTGCCGATGCGTTTCAGGCTGTCGATTTCCTGCATGATCAGCTCCACCGACGACAGCACCAGCCGCCCCGGCTCGGTCAGGCCGCGAATGCGCTTGCCGTGGCGAGTGAAAATGTCGACGCCCAGTTCCTCTTCCAGCTCGATGATCGCCTTCGACACCCCGGGCTGGGAAGTAAACAGCGCCTTGGCGGCGTCAGTCAGGTTGTAATTCTGGCGTACAGCTTCGCGCACGAAGCGCAATTGGTGAAGGTTCATCTCGACCGATCTAAAAAAACGTCCATGCTTATACCCAATCCTTATATAAGCAAATAAAGACTAAGTCGTTTGGAATAAAGCAGAAGTTTATTACTATTGCAGCTACTTTGGGGATTCTCGTAAGCGACCAACCAGGAACACTATGTATCAATACGACCAATACGACCATCTTATCGTGCGCGAGCGGATTGCACAGTACCGCGACCAGGTGCGCCGCCGCCTTGCCGATGAGTTGACCGAAGCCGAGTTCGTGCCGCTGCGCCTGCAAAACGGCCTGTACATGCAGCGCCATGCCTATATGCTGCGCATCGCCGTGCCGTACGGCCTGCTGGCGTCGAAGCAGATGCGCATGTTCGCCCATATCGCCCGCAAGTACGACCGCGGCTATGGTCACTTCACCACGCGCCAGAATATCCAGTTCAACTGGGTGGAGCTCGAGCAGACCCCGGACATCCTGACCGACCTGGCGTCGGTGGAAATGCATGCGATCCAGACCTCGGGCAACTGCATCCGCAACACCACGTCCGACCCGTATGCCGGCGTGGCGGCCGACGAGATCATCGATCCGCGCCCATATGCCGAGGTGCTGCGCCAGTGGTCCACCTTCCACCCCGAATTCATCGCGCTGCCGCGCAAGTTCAAGGTCGCCATCAACGGCGCCGTGGAAGACCGCGCCGCCATCGCCATTCATGACATCGGCCTGACCGTGGTGCGCAACGACGCCGGCGAGATCGGCTTCAGGTTCATGGCCGGCGGCGGCATGGGCCGCACGCCGATCATCGGCAGCGTGATCCGCGAATTCCTGCCGTGGCAGCACCTGCTGACCTACACCGAAGCCGTGATGCGCGTGTATAACCAGTACGGCCGCCGCGACAACAAGTACAAGGCCCGCATCAAGATCCTGCTCAAGGCCATCGGCGCCGAGGAATTCGCGCGCCAGGTCGAAGCGGAATGGGCCGATCTCAAGGACGGTCCCGAAACGCTGACCGTGGAAGAAATGCAGCGCATTACTGACTACTTCCAGCCGCCGGCCTACAAGCAGCTCGACGACAGCGATATCGTGGCGGCGCAAGCCGGCAACAAGGCGTTCGCCAACTGGGTGGCGCGCAACGTCAAGCCGCACAAGCAGCCCGGCTACGCAGCCGTGGTGCTGTCGCTGAAAAAGCCGGGCGTGCCGCCGGGCGACGCCACCGCCGAGCAGATGGACTTCATGGCCGACCTGGCCGACCGCTACAGCTTCGGCGAACTGCGCGTGACGCACGAGCAGAACGTGGTGCTGGCCGATGTCGAGCAGTCGCAATTGTACGCGCTGTGGCAGGAGGCCAAGGCGCACCAGCTGGCCACGCCGAACATCGGCCTGCTGACCGACATGATCTGCTGCCCCGGCGGCGACTTCTGCTCGCTGGCGAATGCCAAGTCGATCCCGATCGCCGCGTCGATCGCCGAGCGCTTCGAGAACATCGATTACCAGCACGATATCGGCGAGATCGAGCTCAATATCTCGGGCTGCATCAACGCCTGCGGCCACCACCACGTCGGCTCGATCGGCGTGCTGGGCGTGGACAAGGATGGCAGCGAGTGGTACCAGGTGTCGATCGGCGGCGCCCAGGGCAACAACGCAGCGATCGGCAAGATCATCGGACCGTCGTTCTCCGCGCAGCAGATGCCGGAAGTGATCGACCGCCTGCTGCAGGTCTACCTGCGCGAGCGCTACGAGGACGAGTCGTTTGCCGACTGCGCACAGCGCCTCGGTGTGGCGCCGTTCAAGCAATTTGTGTACGCCACGCCGATCGCCGAAAAAGGCGGTCGCCTGGTGGGAGAGGATGAATATGTCTGACGCAGTGAGCAATCTGATCATCAAGGGCCGCGAAGTCGTGGCAGACAGCTGGCAAGTGCTGCGCCTGGCCGAACCGGTCGATGGCGCACCGGCCATCGACCCGGCCACCGTTACTGTCCCGACAGGCAACATCATCGTGCCGCAGGCGGTCTGGCTGGTGCAGCGCGACCTGCTGGCCGCGCGCGCTGCTGCCGGCGAAATCGGCGTCTGGATCGCCAGCGACGAACGTCCGGAAGCGATCCGTGACGACCTCTCGCAATTCGCGCTGGTGGCCGTGGACTTTCCCAAATTTACCGACGGCCGTGGATACTCGATCGCCTACAACCTGCGCGTGCGCCTGGGCTGGACCGGTGAACTGCGCGCCATCGGCGACGTGCTGCGCGACCAGCTGTTCCAGATGAGTCGTGTCGGTTTCGACGCCTACGCGGTGCGCGCCGACCGCGACGTGCACGATGCGCTCAAGGGCCTGTCCGATTTTTCGGAGACATACCAGGCATCGGTGGACCAGAAAGTGCCGCTGTTCCGCCGCCACGCGCGCATGAGCGCCGGTGCCTGAGGAACCGCCATGAACGATCTGAGCAAGCTGATTGCCGACAGCAGCGCCACGCTGTCGCGCATCGCCAGCGATTTTTCCCCGGCCGTTTTCGCCTCCAGCCTGGCTGCAGAAGACATGGTGCTGACCGACCTGATACTGAAATCGAAACTCGATATCGGCATCTTCTCGCTCGAAACCGGTCGCCTGCATCCGGAAACGCTGGACATGCTGGACAAGGTCAAGGCCCATTACGACGGCTACGAGATCGCGCTGTACAAGCCGCAGCCCGAGGCGGTCGAAGCCTACGTGGCGCAGCACGGCCTGAACGCGTTTTACGACAGCGTGGACCTGCGCCGCGAGTGCTGCCGCATCCGCAAGGTGGAGCCGCTGGGCCGCGCGCTGGCCGGCAAGCGGGCCTGGGTGACCGGCCAGCGCCGCGCGCAGTCGGCCACCCGCGCCGAACTGCACGTGCAGGAAGACGATGCGGCGCACGGCATGGTCAAGTTCAACCCGCTGGCCGACTGGTCGGAGGACGACGTGTGGAACTACATCCGCGCCAACGACGTGCCCTACAACGCGCTGCACGACCAGGGTTTTCCGTCGATCGGCTGCGCACCGTGCACGCGCGCCGTGCAGCCGGGCGAGGATGTCCGCGCCGGCCGCTGGTGGTGGGAAAACCCGGAATCGAAGGAATGCGGCCTGCACATGGTGGACGGCAAACTGATACGCATTAAATCCGTCGCCTGACGATAAGGAATAGGTAAGTACAATATGAACGCAATCGCTGAAAACCCCGCCGTGCACGTCAACGCACGCCACCTCGACGCCCTGGAATCGGAAGCGATCCACATCATGCGCGAAGTGGCGGCCGAATGCGCCAACCCTGCCCTGCTGTTCTCGGGCGGCAAAGACTCGGTGGTGCTGCTGCGCATCGCCGAAAAGGCTTTCCGGCCCGGTAAATTCCCATTCCCGCTGGTGCACGTCGATACCGGCCACAACTTCCCGGAAGTGATCGCCTTCCGCGACCAGCGCGTGGCCGAACTGGGCGAACGCCTGATCGTCGGCTCGGTCGAGGAATCGATCAAAAAGGGCACGGTGCGCCTGCGTAATCCGCAGACCGATTCGCGCAATGCCGCGCAGGCCGTCACGCTGCTGGAGACCATCGCCGAACACGGTTTCGACGCCTGCATCGGCGGCGCCCGCCGCGACGAGGAAAAGGCGCGCGCCAAGGAACGCATCTTTTCGTTCCGCGACGAATTCGGCCAGTGGGATCCGAAATCGCAGCGGCCGGAATTGTGGGACCTGTATAACACGCGCGTCCATCCGGGCGAAAACATGCGCGTGTTCCCGATCTCGAACTGGACCGAGCTCGATGTGTGGCAGTACATCGCCCGCGAAAAACTGGCGCTGCCGCCGATCTACTTCGCCCACCAGCGCCAGGTGATTCCGCGCAACGGCCTGCTGGTGCCGCTGACCGATCTGACACCGCCGCGCGACGGCGAAACCGTGGCAACGCAAGTGGTGCGCTTCCGTACCGTCGGCGATATTTCGTGCACCTGCCCGGTCGCGTCGGATGCCGCCACGGTGGACGCCATCATCGCCGAAACGGCCGTGACGCAAATCACCGAGCGCGGCGCCACCCGCATGGACGACCAGACTTCCGAAGCATCGATGGAAAAACGTAAGAAAGCAGGATACTTCTGATGAACGCACCGATACAAAACTTGTCCGAGCGCGGCCTGCTGCGCTTCATCACCGCCGGTTCCGTCGATGACGGCAAGAGCACGCTGATCGGCCGCCTGCTGTTCGACAGCAAGGGCATCTTCGCCGACCAGCTCGACGCCATGTCGCGCTCCAAGCACAAGCGCACGGTCGGCGACACGGTCGACCTGTCGCTGCTGACCGACGGCCTGGAAGCCGAGCGCGAACAGGGCATCACCATCGACGTCGCCTACCGCTACTTCGCCACGCCCAAGCGCAAGTTCATCATCGCCGATACGCCGGGCCACGAGCAGTACACGCGCAACATGGTCACCGGCGCCTCGACCGCCGACGCGGTGATCATCCTGGTCGACGTATCGAAGGTGAAGCTGCGCGAAGACGGTGGTGTCGAGTTGCTGATCCAGACCAAGCGCCATTCGACCATCGCGCACCTGCTGCAGATCGAGCACGTGATCGTCGCCGTCAACAAGATGGACCTGGTGAACTACGACCAGGCGATCTACGAGCGCATTGTCAAGGCTTACCAGGAATTTGCCGCCACGCTCGGCCTGCAGGACGTGACGCCGATCCCGCTGTCGGCCCTTACCGGCGACAACGTCGTGGACAGGAGCGACAAGCTGGCCTGGTACCAGGGGCCGACCCTGATCGAACTGCTCGAATCGCTGTCCGTGTACGACGAATCGCACGATGCGCCATTCCGCTTCCCGGTGCAGCTGGTGGCGCGCCACAACGGCCACGAAGCCAACGACTTCCGCGGCTACATGGGCCGCATCGAAGCCGGCAAGGTATCGGTCGGCGACAAGCTGGTGGTGCAGCCGTCGGGCCAGAGCGCCACCGTCAAGGACATCGTCACGCTCGAAGGCTCGCACCGCTCGGCCGTGGTGGGCCAGTCGGTCACCCTGCTGCTGGAAGAATACCTCGATATCTCGCGCGGCGACCTGCTGGCCGGCGCCGCCCAGCCGGCCACGCTGCTCAAGACACTGACGGCGGACGTGTGCTGGATGTCGGACGAACCGCTGGACCAGCGCCGCAAGTACTGGATCAAGCATGGCACCCGGCAGACCTCGGCCAAGGTCACGGCCATCGACTCGCTGCTGGACATCAATACCCAGCAGCGCCACAGCGCGGACGGACTGAAACTGAACGACATCGCGCGCATCGGTCTGACCGTGCAGCAGCCGCTGGCAGCGGACGCCTACGCCGACATCCGCGCCACCGGCGCCTTCATCCTGATCGATGAAGTGACCCACCAGACCGTGGCAGCAGGTATGATTCGTCTGGCGGATTGAGAACTGCCGCCCGCAGTGCTGCCCCCACGGAATTTACTACTATGCCAACTCCCGGAAAAGTCTATCTGATCGGCGCCGGCCCCGGCGCCCAGGACCTCATGACGCTGCGCGGCGCGCGCCTGCTGGCGCAAGCCGACGTGGTGCTGCACGACGCGCTGGTCACGCCCGAGATGCTGGAACTGTGCCCGCAGGCCGAGAAGATCCTGGTGGGTAAGCGCTGCGGCCAGCTCTCGAGCGCCCAGCACTTCATCAACAAGCAGCTGATCGACCACGCCCGCAAGGCGGCGCTGGTGGTGCGCCTGAAAGGCGGCGACCCGATGCTGTTCGGCCGCGCCGACGAAGAACTGCGCGCGCTCGAGGAAGCCGGTATCGAGGTCGAGGTCGTCCCCGGCATCACCACCGCGCTGGCCGCCGCCGCCACCACCGGGCAACCGCTGACCAAGCGCGGGGTCTCGCGCAGCGTGGCGTTTTTCACCTCGTCCACCGCCCCTGGCGAGAGCGAGCACGATGCCATTCCCGATGCCGACACGCTGGTGCAGTACATGGGCGGGCGCGAGGCCATCGCCACGGCGCAGCGCCTGCTGGACGCCGGCCGCCGCGCCGACATGCCGGTGATCGTGATCGAAAATGTGAGCCGCGCCGACCAGCGCATCCGCCGCATGACCATCGCTGCCATGGCCCACGGCCTCGGTGAAGCGCACGGCCCGGTGCTGGTCATGATCGGCGACGCCATGCAAACGCGTAGTCACCAGCAGCTCGAATCCCGGATCAGCGACGCAATCGGGCAGCAACTCCGCGCATAAATTCCCCAAAAGCGTAATAGAATATCCATTCTTACCAACTGTGCCCGAGGCAGCAATGGATAATGTTCACGACATCCTGAACCGTGCGTGGACCGCGCATTCGGCCGGCGAATTCGACGCCGCGCTGCAGGACTACACCTGGCTGTTCGAGGCTACCTCCGAGCATGCATCCGAGGTGGCGCCGCTGCGCCTGTCGTATGTGCTCAATGGCTGGGCCAAGCTGGCCGAGGAACACCTGCCCGCGCGCCAGGCGCTGGTCGCGCTGCGCGACCGCGACGCTGCGCGCCTGCTGGCCGACATCGGCACCGGGGCCGATCCCGAGGCCAAGGCTGAGGCCGACGCCATCCTGTTCAACGACGTACGCGCCATCAACGACAAGCTCGGCGACGCCCAGCACACCTACCAGCTGTTCCAGCGTCTGCCGGCCGATCTGGCGCGCGAGTGCGCCAACTCGGCGCTGCCGTCGATGATGGCCTGCGGCGACTTCTCGCTGGCCCGCACCTATCTGCCGCATCCGGACGCCCACCTGGGCGACTACGCGGCCGAAGTGAATGCCCACGTGGCCACGCTCGACCTGCTCGGCGACGCCGGCATGTCCGAGCTGCTGGCCACCGTCTACAATTACATGACCGAAGTGCGGCTGATCCTGGAACTGCTCGACGGCTACGGCGACCATGCGGGCGCCGCCCGGCTGCGCCAGCAGGCAGTCTCACTGATTACCGCGCCCGAAGCACGCGCCTGTATCGAGGCCGAATTCGCCCATCCCGGCACCACGCTCGACGCCTTGGTCGAACTGCAAAACGCTGCCCTTACCTGACGATCGCCCCTGTGAACCTGAACCGCCTGCCCGTATTTCTTTTATCCGCCTTCCTGGCTGCCACCACCACGACGGCTGCCGCAGCAGTCCCCACCTACGATTTCAAGATCGTCCACAGCTACCCGCATGACGCCCAGGCCTTTACCCAGGGCCTGCTGTACCGCGACGGATATCTGTACGAGAGTACGGGCCTGAACGGCAGGTCCACCATCCGCAAGGTGCAGCTGGAAACGGGCCAGGTGCTGCAAAGCCGCGACATTCCGGCACAGTATTTCGGCGAAGGGATGACCGACTGGAACGACACGCTGGTGAGCATCACCTGGCGCTCGCAGACCGGCTTCGTGTTCGACCTCAAGACCTTCGAGCCGAAGGGCGAGTTTGCCTATCCGGGCGAAGGCTGGGGACTGGCGCAAAACGGCAAGGAACTGGTGCTCAGCGACGGCAGCAGCACGCTGCGCTTCCTCGATCCGAAGACGTTCCTCGAAGTGCGGCGCGTGAAGGTCACCGCCGACGGCATCGCGGTCGATCAGATCAACGAACTGGAAGTGGTAGGCGACGAGATCTTCGCCAACATCTGGCAAACCAACACGATCGCCCGCATCGACCAGAAGACCGGCAAGATCACCGGCTGGATCGACCTCGGAAAACTGTACGCAGACGCCGGCAAAGGCGCGGCCGCCGACAACGTGTTGAACGGCATCGCCTACGACGCCGCCAAGAAGCGGCTGTTCGTGACCGGCAAGCTGTGGCCCAGGCTCTACGAGATCAAGCTGGTACCGCGCCACTAATCCAAAGTCATTGCAAGGCGCTGCAACGAAGCGATGGCTGCGCTGAAGCATAAAAGGCCGCTTCAGGGCTGCCAGAGCGAGGCGCAGCGACGCAGACAGTGCGTGAGCACGGCAAGGCGCTGCAACGAAGCGCTACTGCGCTGCAGCGTAAAAGGCCGCTTCAGGGCTGCCAGAGCGAGGCGCAGCGACGCAGACAGTGCGTGAGCACGGCAAGGCGCTGCAACGAAGCGCTGGNGCGCTGCAGCGTAAAAGGCCGCTTCAGGGCTGCCAGAGCGAGGCGCAGCGACGCAGACAGTGCGTGAGCACGGCAAGGCGCTGCAACGAAGCGCTGGCTGCGCCGAAGCGTAAAAGGCCGCTTCAGGGCTGCCAGAGCGAGGCGCAGCGACGCAGACAGTGCGTTAGCACGGCAAGGCGCTGCAACGAAGCGCTGAATGCGCTGCAGCGTAAAAGGCCGCTTCAGGGCTGCCAGAGCGAGGCGCAGCGACGCAGACAGTGCGTGAGCACGGCAAGGCGCTGCAACGAAGCGCTGGCNGCGCTGCAGCGTAAAAGGCCGCTTCAGGGCTGCCAGAGCGAGGCGCAGCGACGCAGACAGTGCGTGAGCACGGCAAGGCGCTGCAACGAAGCGCTGGCTGCGCTGAAGCGGCCTTTACAGCGCGTTGACGCAGTAATCGGTCAATGCATCGAGCACCTTCGCATCCTCCCCGGCCGCCCCCACCACCTTGAACGACAGCTGCGGATGATCGATGCGCAGCTGTTCCACCATCAGCGGCAGGTCGCGCAGCACGTGGCCGCCCTGTCCCAGGAATACCGGCACCACGGTGACGTCGTCGATGCCCTGCGCGGCCATTTCCGCCACCATCTCGGGCAGACGCGGTGACATCAATTCGAGAAAGGCCAGCTCCACCCGGGTATCGGGCAGCCGTGCGCGCGTGAGGTCGCGCAGCCGTTCGAACGGTGCGGCCCAGGAGGCGGCGCGGGCGCCGTGGGCGAATAAGATCAGGGCTTGCTTGCTCATCTAGTGTCTCTCCACCCACCATAGCGCACCTAGCGCCAGGCACAGGTACAACAAACTCGGGGCGATCGCGGTCAGGATGGCGGGCCAGGTACTGAGCACGCCGAGGTGCGAGAACAAGGTGTTCACCAGCAGGAAGCTCACCCCGATCATGATGCCGACGAAAATCTTCAGGCTCACGCCGCCGCTGCGGGTGTGCAGGTAACCGAACGGCAGCGCCAGCGCCATCAGCACGAAAATCGCCAGCGGGTCGAACAGCTTTTTCCAGAACGCGATCTTGAAACGCTCGGTCTCCTGGCGGTTTTCCTGCAGGTGGCGCGTGTACACCAGCAGTTCGTTGGCCGACATGCGGTCCGGGTCGGCGCCGGACACGGCCAGGATGCGCGGCGTGATCTCGGACACCAGGCCCTTGGTGGTGCTGTGATGGGTCTCGATCAGGCTGGACTCCTGGCCGAAGTTGTTTTCCAGGCTGGCGATCATGCCCGGCTTGAGCAGCGCCGGATTGGTGAAGATGTTTTCGGTGACATCGGACAGCAGCCAGTTGTTCTTGCCCTGGAAAGTGCCGCGCTTGGCCGCCGTGATCGAGCGCAGGCGGAAGCTGTTATCGAACTCGTACAGCTTGACGTCCACCAGCGTGCCGTCGGGTCGTACTTCGCGCACATTGAAGAAGCGCGAGCCGGTGACGGTGCCGGTCATGCCGTCGGACTTGACGATGTCCTTGGTCCACAGGCCGGAACGGAACTCCGACGAAATGGCCGCCCCGCGCGAATTGAGCTTGATGGTCTCGGCGATCGGCGCCGTGCGCGGCGTGATGATCTCGCCGAAGATGAAGGTGATGATCACCAGTACCACGCCGATCTTGGCCAGCATCGCGGCCACCATGCCGGTGGACATGGACGCGGCGCGCATGATGGTGAACTCGGACGTAGCCGCGAACTGCGCCATGATGTAGATGGTGCCGATCAGCGAAGCCACCGGCATCACCTGATACACATAACCGGGTATGCGCGCCACCACGTACAGCAGCGCGTATTGCAGCGTGTAGCCGTTCTTGCCGACCGAGCGCAATTCGCCGGTGAAGTCGAGGAAGGCTTGCAGCAGCAGGAAGGCCACGAGTACGAAAAGCACCGCCTGCAGGATCGAGACGGCGAAATAGCGTTGCAGGATTTTCATGGCGAGACAGCCTTGTTGTCGGCGCCATGGCGCGAGCGTTTCATCGCCGCCAGCACGGCCAGCGGGTGGTAAGGGTGGTTCAGGTTCAGGCGCCAGGCAAACAACGCCAGCACCACCAGCGCGGTCACCAGGTGCAGCGGCCACCAGCCCAGCGCGAACGATATCTTGCCGCCCTGGACGATGCCTTCCATCAGCTTGACCAGGTTGTTATACGAGAAGAAGATCAGCAGCGCGATGATCAGGTTGGCCGAACTGCCCGCGCGCGGATTGACGAACCCCAGCGGAATGGCCAGCAGCACCAGCAGCAGGCAGGTGAGCGGTGCAGCGATGCGCGAGAGCAGTTCGGCGCGGCCGGCGTTGCTGTTATCGGCAAACAGCGCCAAGGTGGGCACGGCGTCGGTGTCGTTATCGGTAGCGAGTTCCTGCGACTGGCTGGCCACGCGCATGCTGTAGCTCTCGAATTCCATGGTCTGGAAATCGGATTGGCCCGGGATGCCCTGGTAGCGGCGGCCGTTCTTGAGCACCAGGTAGCGCTCACCTTTGGCGCCGGTGCTGATCACGCCTTCGCGCGCGACGATGATGGCGGTGCCGCGTTCATCGACGGTGTTCACGAACACGTTGTGCACGACCGAGGTGTCGCCGGCCACGCCTTCGACGAAGAAGATGCGGTTGGCCGACGACGATTCGCGGAACTGGCCCGGCGAGATTTTTTGCAGGTCTTCGCGCTTGGCGAAGCGTTCGATGTACTCCGAACTCTTTTCCTTGGCCCACGGCGCGGCCACCAGGCTCAGGGCGCCGGTGAGCAGCACCATCGGAATGCCGAAAGTGAGCACCGGCCAGATCCAGCGCGTCAGGCTCAGGCCCGACGCGAACCACACCACCATCTCGGAATCGCGATAGGTGCGCGTGACAACCATCAGCACCGAGATGAAGCTGGTGAGGATCAGGATGGTGGGCAGGTAATTGACGGTCGCGAACATGATCAGCGCCAGCACGTCGCCGGAATCGACTTTACCGCCGGCGGCCTTGCCGAGAATGCCGATCAGCGTCCAGGTCACGCAGACGCTGAAGAGCACCGTGAAGGTGGTGCCGGCCGCAGCGGCCATTTCTCGTCGTAGGGCACGTTGAAAAATCATTCGAAGTTTATAATTGATGGTTATGGCCCGGTAACAGCTCAGACAGGGCCAAAAAAATTAAAAGTAACAGCCTTGCCAGATACCTGAAACAGGCAGGCAATTCGCACACAGTCACGGAGAATCAAATGGACTTTAGCATAAAAGCATTCGACACCAAGAACACCATCGCCTCGGCAAAAACCGGCGTAGTAGCCGTCGCGGTCTTCGAGAACAAAAAGCTGTCGCAAGCCGCCAAGGCCCTCGATGGTTCCGGCGAGATCTCGGCTGCGCTCAAGTCCGGCGACATCACCGGCAAGGCCGGCACCACCCTGCTGCTGCGTGGCGTACAGGGCGTGACCGCCGAGCGCGTGCTGCTGGTGGGCCTGGGCAGCGATGATGGTGCAGTGAGCGAAAAAAGCTTTGTCAGCGGCGTCTCGGCGACCATCAAGGCTTTCGGCGCCCTGGGCGCGAGCGACGCTATTATCGCATTGCCGATGACGGAAGTGAAAGAGCGTGACGTCAACTGGGCGATCCGCTGCGTCGTGCAGGCGGGCCACGAAGCCGTGTTCCGCACCGACGGTCAGAAGAGCAAAAAGGATCCGGCGCCGGCTGGCGTCAAGAAAATCGCACTGGCCGTGCCAGCGACCGGCGAGACCAAGCTGGCGCTGGCGCAGGCCGTGGCCATCGCCAACGGCATGGACCTGACCAAGGAGCTGGGCAACCTGTCGGCCAATATCTGCACCCCGACCCACCTGGCCAACACGGCCCGCCAGCTGGGCAAGGACTACAAGTTCGACGTCGAAGTGCTGGACCGCAAACAGCTCGAAGCGCTGAAGATGAACAGCTTCCTGTCGGTCACCAACGGCAGCGAGCAACCGCCGAAGTTCATCATCATCAAGCACATGGGCGGCAAGGCCAAGGATGCGCCGGTGGTGCTGGTCGGTAAAGGCATCACCTTCGACACCGGCGGCATTTCGCTCAAAGCCGGTCCCGGCATGGACGAGATGAAGTACGACATGGGCGGGGCCGCATCGGTGCTGGGCACCATGCGCGCCATCGGCGAAATGAATTTGAAACTGAACGTGATCGGCGTGATCGCCAGCTGCGAAAACATGCCGTCGGGCCGCGCCACCAAGCCGGGCGACATCGTCACCTCGATGAACGGTCTGACCATCGAGATTCTCAACACCGACGCCGAAGGCCGCCTGGTGCTGTGCGACGCCCTCACCTACGCCGAGCGCTTCAACCCGGCCGTGGTGCTGGACGTAGCCACGCTGACCGGCGCCTGCATCGTGGCGCTGGGCCACCACAAGAGCGGCCTGTTTACGCGTGACGACGACGCCCACAACGCGCTGGCCGACGAGATCATGGCAGCGGGCAAAGCTGCCGGCGACACCGCGTGGCGCCTGCCGATCGGCGAAGAATACAACGAGCAGCTGAAGTCCAACTTTGCCGACCTCGCCAATATCGGCAGCCCGGGCGGCGCTTCGTGCACGGCAGCGGCTTTCCTCGAGAACTTCACCCGCAAGTATACCTGGGCCCACCTCGACATCGCCGGCACGGCCTGGAAATCGGGCGGTGCAAAAGGCGCCACCGGCCGCCCGGTGCCCCTGCTGTCGAACTTCCTGATTGGCCGGACCGAGCGCACCGCGCGCACCACGCGCAACTGATCGCTGCACGCGCGCACACAACAAAAAAGGCAGACCGCAGTCTGCCTTTTTGTTAATACAGCGTGACGCCCGGCGCCGGCGGCGGCAAGTCGTCGCGTTCTTCGGCCGGGCGCATGATCACGGTCAGCGTGGAGGGAAAATCGTAGCCGGCGCCGGTAGTGCGGTCGACAAAATAGCCGACGCCCCCGGTCAGGATCAAATTGCCCCACAGATTAGCATTGGGTCTGGGATCGACGCGCTCGTAGGCCCAGCCCGCCCCCTCCTTCTTGCAGTCGATCCGCAACGGCGACGCGCTCTTGCGCAGGGTGACGCGACCCGGCGTGGTGACGAACCACTTGCCGGCGTCGTTGTACAGCACGCAGCCCACGCCACCGAGCTGACGGTGGTCGAGCACGGTCTGCACCAGCACGGTTTGATCGGTCGTTTCGCTCAGCGACGCGCAGCCGGAAACGGCCATGGCCGCTACCACGGCAACCATCATGGTCAGTGTTCTGGGCAGGGCGGCGCGCGCGCGCGCGGGAAGGCGGAAAACCATGGTCAGTCTCGGAAATGAATACCGGGACAGTGTATCAAGGCGCGCGAGGATTGATTCTTTTAATCAAGGGGCGTAAAGCGTTGCACTTTGACGCCATCGACCTCGATCAGCTCGAAAAACACGGCGGCCGGACGGCACCAGACGGAACCGTCAGCAGCACGGTAGACGATCATGGTGCTCAGGTCCGCTTCCAGCGTTGCCTCGCATACCAGTTCGTACAGTCCGCCCTTGTAGTGGCGAAAACGTCTGGCAGGCGCAGTGAGCAACGATGGCGCCGACGCTGCGGTCACGGCTGGCACGATCAGGCGCTTTGGGTCGCCGCTGCCTTGCTGGCAACCGGGGCGCGCTCTTCGGCTTGCTCCTGCTGCTTTTTCTTCAGGCCGTTGACGACTTTCAGGATGTCGTCCATGCCGCCCTGGCCGCCCAGCGACGAGAATGCATCGATCACCTCGTTGAGCACCTGGTTGCGCACGGCCGCCTCGTCCTGGCTTACTGCCGGTGCGCGTTGCAGCGCTTCGGCAGCACGCTTTTCAGCGGCAGCGGCTTCCTTTTGCGCAGCGGTCTTGCGTCCGCCCGGCGTCTTGCCGTGTTCCAACGCAGCTTGCCAGATCACCCAGCGCCGTTGCGTTTCAAAAACCAGATATTCTTCCGGTTTGTCCTCGCGACGGCGTACGATATGTCCGTCGCGTTGTGCCCATGCCTCAAATGCAGCTCGCATTTTTAATTCCTTTGCAAATGCGCTACGCGCAATTTACGGTTAAAACTACAGGTTATTTCTGAACGGAACCATGTATTCCAAATAAACAATAATGACTATAACCTTTTATTGCTCACTTGGGGTTGCTCAATGGCAACACAACTAATGACCTGACTTTTGTTACAGTATATTTCTTTTTTGATATTTTGTCCGGCCACACGTTTGCCTGTTCCTACTGGAGAGCAAACGGACATCTTTTTGTATTTCACAATTTTCGCAACATTTTAGGGGCTGGGCAACTTCTTGCGAAGGGCTGATTGACAATTTTTTTGAAAAAAACATCGTTCGCCCCGGCAAAAAGACGTGCTCATCTGTTAAATCTAAGTGCGGTAAGATGCGCGCCAACCCTGCTTGCCCCTTCAACCTCACATCTTCAAGGACATTAACTAGTGATGAAATTAGCTACATGGAATGTTAACTCACTGAACGTAAGACTGCCGCACGTTATGGCATGGCTAGAGGCAAACCCCACCGATATCCTCTGCATCCAAGAAACAAAATTAACTGACGACAAGTTTCCGCTGACCCAGATCGAAGCGGCCGGTTACCACGTGGCGTTTACGGGACAAAAGACCTACAACGGTGTGGCTATTTTGTCGAAGAAGCCTATCGAAAACGTAGTCAAGAACAATCCGCATTACGACGATCCCCAGCAGCGTATTCTGACGGCTACCATCGACGGCATGCGTATCGTGTGCGCCTATGTGCCGAACGGTCAGAGCGTCGGGTCCGAAAAATACCAGTACAAGATGGGCTGGCTTGACGCCTTCCAGCGCTGGATCGGCGAACAAGCTGCAGCACATCCGCAACTGGCCGTCCTCGGCGACTACAACATCGCCCCGGAAGACCGCGACGTCCACGATCCGGCCGCCTGGGAAGGTGAAGTCCATGTCTCGGCACCGGAACGCGCCGCCCTGCGGCGGCTGCTCGATGTCGGTCTGGTCGATGCATTGCGCCTGTTCGAGCAACCGGAAAAATCGTTCAGCTGGTGGGATTACCGCGGTCTCGGCTTCCGCCTGAACAAGGGACTGCGCATCGATCACATCCTGCTGTCGCCGGCACTGGCGCAGCGCTGCACGGCCTGCTTGATCGACCGCACCCCGCGCAAATGGGAACAGCCCTCCGACCATACGCCCGTCATCGCCACCCTCGACTGAGCGTTACGCCAGCGCCGCATTCCGGTGCGACAGCAGCTGGCGCACCGCGTCCGGCGGCACCGGTTCGGAGAACAGGAATCCCTGGGCAAACTGGCAGCCGATGCGCTGCAGAAGCGCATACTGCGCCTCGTTCTCCACCCCTTCTGCCACCACCGACAGCTGCAGGCTGCCCGACAAGGCGATGATCGCGGCCACGATGGCGCGGTCCTCGGCGCTGTCGGGCAAATCCTTGATGAAGGCGCGGTCGATCTTGATCTTCTTGACCGGGAAGCGCTTCAGATACGCCAGGCTCGAATACCCGGTACCGAAATCGTCGATCGACAGGCGGATACCCATGGCATTGATCTGCTCGAGGATCTGCTGGGTCTGATCGCCATGCTGCATCAGCGCCGTTTCCGTGATCTCGAATTCCAGCAGCGCGGGATCGATGCCGGTGTCGTCGAGGATGCGCCGCACGGCCGGCACCAGGCCGCCGTGCATGAACTGGCGCGCCGACAGGTTGACCGCCAGCGGCACCGGCTGCAGGCCGGCCTGCAGCCACGCCATGCTTTGCTCGCAGGCCTGGCGGATCACCCATTCACCGATCGGCACAATCATGCCGTTATCCTCGATGATCGGAATGAAGCTGTCGGGCAGCACCAGCTCGTCGCCGCCGCGGCGCCAGCGCAGCAATACCTCCAGCGCGTGCAGCCGGCGGCTGCCGACGTCCATGATGGGCTGGAAGCGCAGCGAGAACTGTTCGTGCGCCAGCGCGCTGCGCAGGTTCGATTCGAGTTCGAAATGCTGGGCCGCGGCCTGGTTCATCACCGGTTCGAAGTATTGGTAATTATTCCTGCCGGTGGCCTTGGCGTGGTACATCGCGGTGTCCGCGTTGCGCATCAGCGTGGCGACGTCGGCGCCGTGGTCTGGGTAGATGCAGATGCCGATCGACGGCGTGATATGCAGCTGGTAGCCCTCGATCGGAAAACTGCGCTCGAGCGCAGCGATGATCTGGGAGGCTACCGCGCCCGCTTCGTCCGCTGCCGCGATAGCGGGCAGCAGTACCACGAATTCGTCGCCGCCCAGGCGCGCCACGGTGTCGCCGGCGCGTACCGCGCAGCACAACCGGTCCGCAACTTCCCTCAGCAGCTGGTCGCCGGTCATGTGGCCCAGCGAATCGTTGATGGTCTTGAAGCGATCGAGGTCGATGAACATGATCGCCAGCTGGCGCTGCGCGCGCCGGGCATTGGACATGGCACGGTCGAGCCGCTCCGACAGCAGCGCGCGGTTGGGCAGACCGGTCAGGCTGTCGTGGTACGCCATGTGGTGGACCCGCGCCTCGGCCTGGCGCCGCTCGATGATCTCGCCCTGCAGCAGCGCGTTGGCGCCTGCCAGTTCGGCCGTGCGCTCGAGCACCCGCACTTCGAGTTCATCGCGCGCGCGGCTGACCGCCTCGGACGCCTCGCGCCGCACGGTGATATCGTCCACCAGCCACACCGAGCGCCCGCGCGGCTGCGCGAGGTCGAACGGACGCCCCGACAGCCGGGCCCAGAACGGTGTGCCGTCGCGGCGCACCAGCTCATACTCGGAAACGTTGATGCGACCGGCCATGAAGTCGCGCAGGGTCTCGGCGCGCGCGGCCTGCCAGGCTGCCTTGTCGGCATAAAAGGCCTGCACGCTCAGGTTGTTCATGCCACCGGGCGGATAGCCGAACAGTTCCTCCATCTTGGCGTTGCAGTGCAGGTTGCGGCCATTCTCCACCACCGAAATGCCGAGCACCGCGCTGTCGAGGATGGCCTGGTTTTCCAGCAGCGCATTGCGCAGCGCACGCTGGTCGCGCCGCACGTCGCTGATGTCGTTGAAGACGATGGTGCCGCCCGCCGTGGTGCTTACTGTAGTGCTTGCCGTGGTGCCCGCCATATCGGAGTCCACCGGCAGCGGCTTGACCCAGGCCTGGACCGCAAAATAATGGCCGCTGGCCGGCGTCAGGTACGTATCCCAGCGCACGCCCGACCGCGTATCGGTCAGGCGCGCGACGCTGGCTTCGCGCACGTGCTGCGTAAACAGCTTGTCCACGCCGAAACCGCGAGGATCGCGCCCCAGCAGCGTGACCAGTTCTGCATTGGCCGCGACCACCGTCGCGTCCGCACCGTAGGCGCACGCGGGCACGCCGATCAGCGCCAGTGCGCCAGCGAGAAACTCCGTATTGCTCAACATAAGATCCCTGAATAATCAACAACCATAACAAATTATTATTGTTAGTTGACGGATGTTAAACCAAGTTCAGGAGGTTTTGGTGTTCAAAACAACAATGCCCGGTAAAAAACCGGGCATTGTAGTGACAACTTAGCTTTTTTTGGCTATTCGGGACCGATCAGTGGCCGCTGGCGCCCTCCGCACCGATGCCGGTTTCCGAGCGCACGGTCTGGGCTTCGAAGCCGTCGCGGTCGATCCGGGCGCGCTGGCCGTTATCGAGGATGGAGAACACCCAGATGCCGATGAAGCCGGCCGCCATCGAGAAGATCGCCGGCGACGCGTAAGGGAACAATGGTTCCGCCTTGCCGAACACGTCCACCCACACCGACTTCGATACCACGGTCAGGCCCACGGCCGTAATCAGGCCGATGAAGCCGCCGATGGTGGCGCCACGCGTGGTGCAGTCCTTCCACAGCACCGACATGAACAGCACCGGGAAGTTGGCCGACGCGGCAATCGCGAAGGCCAGCGATACCATGAACGCGATGTTCTGCTTCTCGAACACGATGCCCAGCACCACAGCGACGATGCCCAACGCTACGGTGGTCATTTTCGACACGCGCAGTTCTTCGGCGCCGGTCGCCTTGCCCTTCTTGATCACGGTAGCATAAATATCGTGCGACACCGCCGACGCGCCGGACAGCGTCAGCCCCGCCACCACGGCCAGGATCGTGGCAAACGCCACCGCCGAGATAAAGCCGAGGAAGACGTCGCCGCCCACGGCCTTGGCCAGGTGGACCGCTGCCATATTGTTACCGCCCAGGAGCTTGCCTGCGGCATCCTTGAAGTCGGGGTTGGTGCCGACCAGCACGATGGCGCCGAAACCGATGATGAAGGTCAGCACGTAGAAGTAGCCGATCCAGGTGGTTGCCCACAGCACCGACTTGCGCGCTTCCTTGGCATTCGGGACAGTGAAGAAGCGCATCAGGATGTGCGGCAGGCCGGCGGTACCGAACATCAGCGCCATGCCGAACGAAATGGCCGAGATCGGATCCTTGATGAAGGTGCCCGGCCCCATGATGGCATCCTTGTTGGCATGCACTTCCACCGCCCTGGCGAACAGTCTTTCGGGGCTGAAGCCGAATTGCGCCAGCACCGCGATCGCCATGAAGCTGGCGCCGCCGAGCAGCATCACGGCCTTGATGATCTGCACCCAGGTGGTGGCGGTCATGCCGCCGAACAGCACATAGATCATCATCAGCGTGCCGACCAGCACCACCGCGATCCAGTATTCGAGACCGAACAGCAGCTTGATCAGCTGACCGGCGCCGACCATCTGCGCGATCAGGTAGAACGCCACCACCACCAGCGTGCCGGATGCGGCAAAGATGCGGATCGGCTTTTGCGCGAAGCGGTAGGCGGCAACGTCGGCAAAGGTAAAGCGGCCCAGGTTGCGCAGGCGCTCGGCCATCAGGAACGTGATCACGGGCCAGCCGACCAGGAAGCCGATGGCGTAGATCAGGCCATCGTAACCGTTCAGGAACACGGATGCGGAAATACCGAGGAACGATGCCGCCGACATGAAGTCGCCGGCAATCGCCAGGCCGTTCTGGAAGCCGGTGATGCCGCCACCGGCAGTGTAGAAGTCCGCGGCCGACTTGGTCTTGGCAGCAGCCCACTTGGTGACCCATAGCGTGAAGAGCACGAACACGCCGAACATGGTGATGGCGGTCCAGTTGGTGGCCTGCTTGGTGGCCTGACCGAGGTCACCGCCGGCAGCATACACGGCGCCGCTGACCGCAGCAGCGATCAGCGCGGACGCAACCACCGCCAGCTGGCGGTTCGAGGCGCTCATGCTTTCACCCGTGCGGCGATAGAGGCGGTCAGATCATCGTATTCGCTGTTGGCGCGGCGCACATAGATGCCGGTGATGATGACGGTAAACACGATCACGAACAGGCCGATCGGCATACCCCAGGTCATCACGCCGTCGCCGGTTTTCGATGCCAGCAGCTCCTTGTCGAACGCGATCAGCAGGATGTAGCCGTAATAGACCACCATCATCAGCGCGGTCAGTATCCAGCCGAACCGCGAACGCTCTTTGACCAGCTTGTGATAATTCGGATCGGCCTTAATTTTTCTCACCAGGTCGTCTTGCATTGTTTGTCTCCATTTATTAAGGAATCTGCCCATTTGTCTGAGCTTGATCCCACGATAAGCTGGAAGGCTTACCGCTGGCTTACAAGGTGGGGAGATTGCACTGAAGGGAACCTCGTAAAACCTGCTGCGTGACCCGCTACGGTTTTTCGAGGCCCCCTTAAGGGGACCTCTAGAAACCTAGCCTACCGCTCGCCGGTTCGGTAAAATTCTGTATCAGCCCGCGACCAACTAGTACCACAATGATGAAGCCCCGGATCAGC
>NZ_LMNW01000010.1 GCF_001423125.1 Duganella sp. Leaf126 | reverse complement strand
CCGATGATAGTGCTGCAACCAGTGTGAAAGTAGGTTATCGTCAGGCTAGTTATATGAAAAACCCCACCCGGTGATCCTGGTGGGGTTTTTTGCTTTGGCCGGTCGCCTCGCAACGTCACGCTCCTGTCACTTATGGTCGCTAAAATTATCTCTTTCTTAATAAGAGGTGGTTGGCATGAGGCGTTCTTCCCTGGTATCGCTCGCAGTCCTGTCGGTGTTGACGGGCTGCGGCGGCAACGATCACGATGCCGGCGCGCCGGTGAATGCGCCGATGACTGGCGTATTCCTCGATGGCGTGGTGGAAAATCTCGATTACACGGCCGGCAGCGCACCGAAAGCGGCCACCAATGCCAAGGGCGAATTCAGCTGTTACGCTGGCGATACCGTCAGCTTCAGTATCGGCGGTATCGCGCTGGGCAGCACCTTGTGCGCACCGACCATCACGCCGCTGGAACTGGCACGCGTGGTCGATCTCAAGGACGTCAAGGTCAGCAACCGCCTGCTGGCATTGCAACTGCTGGACGAAGACAACGATCCGTCGAACGGCATCAAGCTCAGCGCAGACGCCAAAGCCGCCCTGGCCGCCAAGACGCTCGACTTCAACGCTGCCGCCACCGCCTTCAATGCCGCCATCAGCGCCACCCTGGCCACTGCCGGCGCCCAATATGCTGCCCGCAGCGTGGACGACAACCGACGCGCACTGGTACGCGAACACTTTGAAGACACGCTGGCTGCCAAACGTGGCACACCGGTCAACGAAGCGTTCACGCAGAAAAACGCGCTCGGCGATGTGGCGGTGACCGTCACCCGCTACCAGGTCCAGGCCGATAGCAAGTTCTACATCCCTTACGAAGGCAATAATGCCAGCGTCAAGCAGGAGTTCCCGCTTGGCTTCCTGCCGTCCTACGGCTCCGGCCTGGCGTTCAAGGGGACCAACGCCAACGGCGAGCTCGAATTCTATGGCTTGACCGATCGCGGCCCCAACGGCGACGGCCCGAACCTGCCGGCATTGAGCGGTACCGGCGTCACCGGCAGTAAGATTTTCCCCTCGCCGAGCTTTGCACCATCGTTTGGCGTGATCACGGTCGGCAAGTCGGGCGCGGTGCTGACCTCGGCCACGCCGATCAGGGTCTCGGCAGCGGTAGCGACCTCTGGCCTGCCGGTGGCGCCGGGCAGTGTCGGCTACACGTCCGAGCTGCCGGTCATGGACGTGATGAAATATGACGCTGCCAGCAAGGCCACCTTCAACGCCGGCGGACTCGATTCCGAAGCGATCGTGTTCGACAAGAAGCGCAACGTGTTATGGGTATCGGACGAGTACGGCCCGTTTGTCGCGAAGATCGACCCGGCCACCGGTATCATCGTCAACAAATACGCCCCCGGCGCCGGCTTGCCGGCCATCTTTGCCAAGCGCCGTGCCAACCGCGGCATGGAAGGCATGGCGCTCGACGCGACGACCGACAAGTTGCACGGCTTCCTGCAAAGTCCGCTGACCGATGGCAATGCGCCTTACACGGTCACCGGCAAGAACGAAGCGGTCGAACGTTATGCACGCTTTACCCGCTGGACCGAGTTCGATCCGACCACTGGCACGTCGGGCAAGATGTACGCCTATCCGCTCGACCCGGCCGACTACCAGGACGGCCGCACCGGCAATGCCAAGCTCGGCGACATGGTTGCGCTCGGCAATGGCAAATTCATCGTGATCGAACAGGGCGCAGCGCCGGGCGGCACGGTCTTTAACAAGCTGATGCTGGTGGAGATAGGCGCCGCCACCGACATCTCGTCAGCGGCTTACAACGCCACCACGTCCGACCTGGAGAAAAGCAGCATGGGCGGCGGCGCCGTCAACGGCGCCGACTGGAAGACCGTGGTCACCCTGAAAAAAACCGTGCTGCTCGACCTGAACGCGATCGGCTGGCTGGCCGAAAAAGCCGAGGGTTTGACCATGGTGGACAGCAACACGCTGGCCCTGGCCAATGACAATGATTTCGGCATGAAAACCAAGGTCTTCACTGCCGCCGGCGCGGTAATCGACGAGGCCGACGTTACCAAGTGCAATGTCGATAGCAGCGGCGCCATCATTGCCAGCAGCGCGGCCGGCTGTGCAACCGGTAACACCATCCGCGTCGGTCGCGGGACGGATCTGGAACGTCCGAGCCGGTTGTGGCTGATCAAGTTCGGCAAGGCGCTGACCACCTTCTGACGCCGGTCTGACCGTGGCCTGACCAGCGCCTGACGCGTCCCGCGCGAATTGCTAGTAGGCATCTTTTGGTCCGTATCAAGGCGGCGGCGCAACGGCTTGCTACCTTCTCAGAGATCATCCTGGAAGGATTTCCTCATGGAATATGCACAGCTGAAACCCGGCCGCCGGTTCGCACCGGTGCGCAGCTTGCTGTACTTCAGTCAGCGCCTGGTGACGCAACCGGCGCTGCGCCGCCTGGTCGTGCATACCCTGACCGGTGCACTGCGCCTGCGCCATGGCAGCGGCACGGAACTGCACGGCGGCCATGCCGAGGAAGCGGCTGCCCTGGGTGCGCTGCGCCGCAACGGTTATGCGCCGCTTGGCAAGCTGCTGAGCAGCGAGCAATGCGCAGCGATCCGCACCTATCTGCAAGACAAGCTGCTGACGGATCGCGACCGCGAGCGCACGCCGTTCGTGCTGGCGCACGCGCCGCACGGGGTGCGCGTGGCCGATTATCACTTGCGCGACGTGGTCGCCTGCCCCCATATCCTGGCGCTGGCCAACGGCACGCCGCTGCTGGGGCTGGCTGCACGCTATCTCGGGTGCAAACCGACCATTTCCGCCCTGGGCTTGCGCTGGTCGTTCCCGGTCGCGGGCCGCGACAGCGACCTGCAGGCGTTTCACCGCGATGCGGAAGATTGGCGCTACCTGAAGGTGCTGGCATACCTGACCGATGTCGACCTCGACGCCGGCCCGCACGTGTTCCTGAGCGGCAGCCACCTGGCGCCGGCGCCGGCGCGGCTGCGCTACTACAGCGATGCCGCCGTCGCCGACATCGCCGCCCATCACGGCGCAGCCCCGCTGCTGACGGCCACCGGTCCGCACGGTTTCTGTTTTGCGGTCGATACCGCCGGCATCCACAAGGGCACGGCGCCGCGTGTGCTGCCTCGGCTGATGCTGCAGATTCAGTATTCGCTGCTGCCTGCCTACGCCTACTGCTACGCGCCGGAGACGTATGACGGGGCGCTGCCGCTGGACCCGTATGTGAACCGCCTGATCGTGCGGCAACGACGCTAAGATTCTTTCGCGTGGCCCTTGCTGATGCTCTCGCCGTCGCTCTTGCGCAGCGACCAGAACGTGATCGACGACAGGATGGTCATCGCGGCCAGTGTCAGGAAGGCGTAGTGCAGCGCCGTGGTCAGCGCCACGCGGTTCGATTGCGGCACGTCGCCCAGGTACCAGCCGGTGATCAGGGAACCAGCCGCCAGGCCGAAGCTGACCGACAGCTGCTGCATCGAGCTGGCAATGGTGCTGGCCATGCTGCTGTCGTTACCCTCCACATCGGCGTAGGCGATGGTATTCATGCTCGAGAACTGCAGCGAGTTGAAAAAGCCCAGGCACAGGCTGATCATCACGATCACGTACACCGGCGTGCCTTGCTGGACGAACGAGAACAGGCTGATGGTCAGTCCGATCAGCACCGTGTTTATGGTCAGCACCTGGCGGTAGCCGAAGCGCGCCAGCACCCGCGCTGAAATGAACTTCATGAACATGGCCGCCGCCGCCGACGGCATCATCAACAGGCCCGATTGCCAGGCCGGCAAGCCCAGGCCAAGCTGGTACAGCAGCGGCAGCAGGAACGGCAGGCCGCCGACGCCGATGCGGGTGATGAAGCCGCCCATCACCGACACCCGGAACGTGCGCACTTTGAACAGGGCGATGCGCAGCAGCGGATATGCTGCCTCGCGCGCGTGCCACACATAGGCGGCCAGCAGCGAACAGGCCAGCAACAGCAGCACCGACATCGACGTCACGTCGAGCCGGTGTTCGCCGAACACTTCGAGCAGCCAGGAGAGCAGCGCCACGCCGGTGCCGAACAATACCAGGCCGATGAAGTCGAGCGGACGCGTGTCCTCGCTGCGGTAGTCGGGCATGTGCTTGTTGGCCAGGTACAGCGCGGCGATGCCCACCGGGACGTTGACGAAGAAGATCTCGCGCCAGGTCATCCAGTGCACGATCAGGCCGCCCACCGTGGGCCCGAGTAGGGGACCGATCAGGGCCGGGATGATCACGAAGTTCATCGCCGCCAGCAGCTCGGACTTGGGGAAAGTGCGTACGATGGCCAGCCGCCCGACCGGCATCATCATCGCTGCACCGAAGCCTTGCAGCAGGCGCGCCGCCACCAGCATCGGCGAGTTGACCGACAGCCCGCACAGGATGGAGGCGATGGTGAAGATGGTGATGGCGCTCATGAACACGCGCCGCGTGCCGAAACGGTCGGCCATCCAGCCGCTGACCGGAATCGCTACCGCGAGACTGAGCACATAGCTGGTGACCACGGCCTTGAGACTGAGCGGTGTGACCTGCAGGCTGGCCGCCATGCTGGGAATGGCGGTGTTGACGATGGTGGAGTCCAGCTGCTCCATGAACAGGGCAGTGGCCACTACCCATGGCAGGTAGCGTTTGGCGGCTGCTTCGGCGGCAGACGGTGCGGACGACGGCGGGGGCGCAGGTATCGGCGCAGGTACAGGCGCAGGTACGGGCGCCGGCACGGAGTTTTGGTCGATGGTATCCATCGACGGATTTTCCCATAAACGCGCCAAGCGAGGCACGCGGCAGAGCCACCCGGCGGTCATGATGGCGTCACACCGCGGCGCTAAGGTGTGTGCATTCACCGGTACACCCCATCATGCCAAGGAGGCCTCATGCACGACCAACCGCCTGTTCCCGGACGACGCGGCTTTATCCGCCAGGTTGCCGGCACCGCCTTGTTGGGCGCCGGCCTCGGTACGGGCGTGAGCGGCTGCACCAGTACCGCCAGCCATGGCGACAACAACGACAACACCGGTCCGATGCGCTTTGCCCACGGCGTGGCCAGCGGCGACCCGCTGAACGACCGCGTCATCCTGTGGACCCGCGTCACGCCCGGACAGGATAACGGTGGCGCCGACATTGCCGTGCGCTGGCAGCTGGCCACCGACGCCAGCATGCGCTCGGTGGTGTCCTCGGGCAGCCTGACCACGTCCGCGCGCCAGGACTATACCGTCAAGGTGGATGCCGCCGGACTGCTGCCCGGCCATGTGTACCATTACCAGTTCGAGGCCGGCACGGCAAAGTCCACGATCGGCCGCACCAAGACGCTGCCGCGCGCGGATGTGCGCCAGGTGAAGCTGGCGGTGTTCTCGTGCTCGAACTACCCGTTCGGCTTTTTCAATGCCTACGCCGACTGCGCGCTGCAGGCCGATATCGACGCCGCGCTGCACCTGGGCGACTACATCTACGAATACGAGAGCACCGGCTACGGCGCCGAGCAGGCCAAGCGCCTCGACCGTCTGTCCGAGCCGCGCGAAGTACTGGTACGGCTGGAAGACTACCGCCGCCGCTACGGCCAGTACCGCAGCGATCCGGACCTGCAGGCCGTGCATGCGGCCATGCCGTTCATCGTGGTCTGGGATGACCACGAATTTGCCGACGATACCTGGCGCGACGGCTCGCTCGACCACCGCGACAGCATCCATGGTCCGTTCAAGCTGCGCAAGCAGGCAGCGGCCACCGCCTACCACGAATGGATGCCGGTGCGCACGCCCGATCCGGCGGCGCTCGACCGCATCTACCGTTCGTTCGATTTCGGCAGCATCGTCTCGCTGCACATGCTCGATACCCGCCTGATCGGCCGCGACCACCAGTTGACGATGTCGTCCTATCTCGACGCCGACCATCACTTCGACGAAGCGCGCTACCGCAGCGACCTGTATGCGCCGCAGCGGCAGATGATGGGCGCCGCGCAGATGGCGTGGCTCGACCGGCAGGTGGAACAATCGACCGCGCGCTGGCAGATGCTGGGGCAGCAGGTGCTGATGGCGCGCATGGAGTTCCCGCATGCGGTGGTGACCAAGCAGTGCTCGAGCGCCGATTACGTGGCGCTCAAGCGGCGCGCCGCGCTCGATCCCGCCAGTGTGACCGAGCAGGAGCGGCGCTGGCTCGCCGGCCCGTCGCTGCCGTGCTATTTCGATTCGTGGGACGGTTACCAGAGCGAGCGCGAACGGCTGTTCGACATCATGACGCGGCACCGCAAGAACATGGTGGTGCTGGCCGGAGACACCCATAACGCGTGGGCCAGCGATCTGTTCGACGCCAGCGGCCGGCAGGTCGGCGTGGAATTCGCCACGCCCGGCGTGACCTCGCCCGGCATGGAAGGCGCCTACCCGGGGACCAATCCGGACGAGGTGGCGGCCATGATGACCGAGATGATCGCACCGCTGTACTATGCCCAGACCAGCAAGCGCGGTTATTTGATCGTCACCGCCAGCCATGAGCAGGTGCGCTGCGATTTCCGTTTTGTCGACACGGTATCGAGCCATGCATACACGGCGGCGGTGGAACGCAGCCTGCGCACCGTGCCTGGTCCGGGCAACCGCAAGCTCGAGGAGTGCCCGCCGGTGTGAGTCAGCGCAGCGTCTTGAGCGCCACCAGTGCGTCGTACAGGGGCCGGGTGGCGTCGGCGATGCGTTCCAGGCTGGCCTCGCGCAGGGCGCCCGTATCGACCGTGTTGTCGGTCGCAAGACCGGCCCAGCGCAGCAGCGCACCACAGGCCTGCGGCGTATCGAACAGGCCGTGCAGATAGGTGCCGAGGATCTGCCCGTCGGACGACACCGCGCCCTCGGGCCGGTCGTCGATGGCGAACGCCGGCCGGTCCAGCGCCGCACCGGTCGAGGTGCCCATGTGGATTTCGTAGCCGGTGACCGGGGCGCGGTCGGCATCGAAGGCGCACACGCCGCGCACCTGCACCAGCCGCTTGTGCGGCGTCATCTCGGTGGTCATGTCGAGCAGGCCGAGCGCCGGCGAGGCACCGGCATGGCCTTCCATGCCGAGCGGATCGCTCACGCTGGCGCCCAGCATCTGGAAACCGCCGCACACGCCGATCACCTTGCCGCCGTAGCGCAGGTGGCGCGCGATGGCGGCCGGCCAGCCTTGCGACTGCAGCCAGGCCAGATCGCCGCGCGTGTTCTTGCTGCCGGGTATAACGATCAGGTCTGCGGCAGGAATCGGCTCGCCCTGGCGCACGAAGCGCAGATCGACATCGGGATGCGCGCGCAGCGCGTCGAAATCGGTGTGGTTGCTCATGCGTGGCAGGCTGGGTACCACCACGCGGAACGCCCCGGTGGTCGCCTGCACCGCCTGGACAGCGTCTTCCGCGTCGAGGAACAGCCCGTGCAGATACGGCAGCACGGCCAGCACCGGCTTGCCGGTCTGCTGCTCCAGCCAGGCCAGACCCGGTTCGAGCAGCTTGATGTCGCCCCGGAAGCGGTTGATGACGAAACCGATGGTGCGCGCCCGCTCGCTCTCCGACAGGCACGACAAGGTGCCCACCAGGTGCGCGAACACGCCGCCGCGGTCGATGTCGGCCACCAGGATCACCGGGCAGTCGACCTTTTCGGCAAAGCCCATGTTGGCGATATCGCGCGCACGCAGGTTGATTTCGGCAGGGCTGCCAGCGCCTTCGACCAGCACGCAGTCGTATTGCGCCAGCAGGCGCTGGTGCGAGGCGAGTACGGCTTCCATCGCCACCGTCTTGTAGCGGTGGTAGTCGCGTGCATTCATCTCGGCGCGCACCTGGCCGTGGATGATGACCTGGGCACCGATGTCGCTCGACGGTTTCAGCAGCACCGGGTTCATGTCGGTATGGGGCGCCACGCCGGCGGCAATCGCCTGCAGCGCCTGGGCGCGGCCGATCTCGCCGCCGTCGGCCGTCACCGCGCTGTTGAGCGCCATGTTCTGCGGCTTGAACGGCGCCACCCGCACGCCGTCGCGCTTGAGCAGCCGGCACAGGGCGGCCACCACCGTGCTTTTGCCGGCGTCGGACGTGGTGCCCTGCACCATCAGGGTCGTGTACGGAAACGTCATCGGTGCTTGCGGCGCTGGCGCGCCTGTTCCAGCAGTTCGCACATGGCGCGCGTGCCTGCCACCATGCGCGGGCCGGCGCGGTTGAGCAGTTCGCCGTCGATGGTAAACAGGTTGTTGTTGCGCACCGCCGTCATGGTCGGATACGGCTTCCAGAGCGCGACGCCACCGTTATCCTTTTCGGCGGTGCCGAAGATCGCTTCGGGATCGGCCTGCAGCACGCCCTCGATGCTGACCACCGGCGCCGTCACTTTCAGGTCGGCGAAGATATTGACCCCGCCGCACACGCGCATGGCGTCGGTGACGATCGAGCTGCCGCTCAGCGTGTAGAGCGGCTTGTCCCACACCTGGTAAAACAGGCGCACCGGCGGCCGGCTGGCATACTGCGCGGTCAGCGCGGCAAACTGCGCGCGGATCTGCGCAGCGGCCGGCTGCGCCACCTTGTCCGTGCCCAGCAACTGGCCCAGGCGCTGCACATTGTCGGCAATGCCATCGAGCTTTACCGGTTCGCTGTGGAAGATCGGGATGCCGAGATGGCGCAGCGTATCGATTTGGCGCTCCGAGCTGCCGTGCATCCAGGCCACGATCAGGTCCGGCTTCAGGGCGATCACGCGCTCCATGTCGATTTGCCGGTTGCTGCCGATGCGCGGGATTTTTTTTGCCGCTTCCGGAAAGTCGCTGTAGCTGACGGCGCCGACGATGCGCTCGCCGCCGCCGGCTGCGAACAGCAGTTCCGTCACGTGCGGCGCCAACGAGACGACGCGCTGCGCCGGCTGTTGCAGGGTAACGAGCTTGCCGTCGTCGTCGCGCACCGAAATGGCGGCGGTGGCAGCATGGGCAGTCAGGCAGATAGCTGTCAGCGACAGCAGGGCCAGGTAAGTCGAAAGTCTCATTTGTCGGTTTAGTGGTCGTTCCATTAGTCGGTGGAATGGTGGTTCCATTCTTTCAAGGCCTGTTCCAGCCGCCGCCAGCCTGCTTCATCGGGCGGCAGGCCGAGGCGGATGCCGCGCGCTGCCTCGCGGAACAGCCGCACCCACACGCCGCGTTCGGCCATGTGCTGCCAGAACGCCGGCGCCCGCGGTTCGGCCCACCACTGGAACAGCGGCGTGCCGCTGGCGGCGATGCCGTACCGGGCGAGCAGCGCGGCCAGGCGTGCGCCTTCGCGGTGCAGGTAGTCATGGGTCGCGGCCTGCCAGGCGCGGTCCTGCAGCGCAGCGAGGGCCACCTGCTGGGCGGGGCCGCTGATGGTCCAGGGGCCGAGCAGGTCGGCCAGCTCGCGCAGCAGGTCGGCATGCGCCGCCACGAAGCCGAGCCGGATACCGGCCAGCCCGAAGAACTTGCCCACCGAGCGCAGCACGATCAGGCCCGGAGCGCCGGACTGCGCGGCCACGCTGTGGTGCTGCGCGGTGTCGCCGAACGCTTCATCGACCACCAGCCAGCCGCCGCGCGCGGCCAGTTGTGCTGCCCACTCCAGCAACTGCGCTGGCGGCACGGTGGCGCCGGTGGGGTTGTTCGGATTGCAGACCACCACCACGTCGCTGCTGGCGATGGCGGCAGCGAGGTCCGCATACGGCGTCTGCGTCAGCGTGTGGCCATGGCCACGCCAGTGATGTGCATGTTCGGCGTACGAGGGCGCAGCGACCGTCACGCGCGATGGGGTGCGCAGCCGGGGCAGGGCCTGGATTGCGGCCTGGGTGCCGGCCACCGGCAGCATCAGCGGCGCGCCGTAGTAGGCTTGCGCGGCGGCGGCCAGTGCGGGCGAGGCTTCCGGCAGGCGATGCCACGCGTTGCCGGCCAGCGCAGGCGCCGGATACCAGCGCGGATTGAGGCCGGTGGACAGGTCGAGCCAGTCGCTGCGTCCGAAGCGCAGCGTGGCGTCGCGCAGATTGCCGCCATGTTCAAGCATGGAGCCCCTCCAGCACAGCGGCCAGCGCCAGGCCGGCGCCCAGCCACAGCACGGTGGTGCGCGTGACCAGCTGCCATGCACGGCCGATGTCGACGCCGGTGGCCGGCATGCCGGCGCCCAGCACCGGGCGCTCTTCGCGCTGGCCGTGATAGACCGCCGGGCCGCCCAGCTGCACGCCCAGCGAACCGGCGCCGCTGGCCATCACGGGACCGGCGTTGGGGCTGTCCCACAGCGGCGCCTGGGCGCGCCAGCAGCGCCAGGCGCGCCGCTTGGCGGCAAGGCCCGGAGCGAGCAGCACGTACGATAAGGCGGTCAGGCGCGCGGGAAGGTAATTGAAGGCATCGTCCAGCCGCGCGGCAGCGCAGCCGAAGCGCAGCAGGCGCTCGGTGCGATAGCCCCACATGGCGTCGAGCGTGTTCGCCATGCGGAACATGACCGCACCGGGACCGCCCGCGACGATGAACCAGAACAGGGTGGCGAACACCGCGTCGTTGCCGTTTTCCAGCAGCGACTCGGCACTGGCGCGCGTCAGTTCGATTTCGCTGGCGCTGCTGGTATCGCGGCTGACGATGCGCGAGGTCAGATAGCGCGCCTGCGGCAGGTCGCTGGCGGCCAGCGCCTGCGCAATCGGCAGATTGTGTTCGCGCAGGCTGCGCAAGCCCAGGCAGACGTACAGCATCGCCGCGTGCATGGCGGCGGCCAGCCAGACGCTCACCGTGGCAGCCGTCCAGACCAGCAGCGCGGCCATCACGGTAACCGGCAGCACTGCCAGCAGCCAGGCCAGGATGCCGCGCCGGAAGCGCGCCCGGCCGGTGCCCCGGTTGAGTCGGCGCTCGAGTGCCATGGCCAGGTTGCCGAAGCCGACCAGCGGATGCCAGCGCCGCGCTTCGCCCAGCAGCAGGTCCAGCAGCACGCCGGCGACCATCAGCAGCGCGATGGCAGCAAAGCTCAAGCCAGCGATCATCCCTTCAGGACCAGCGGCAGGCCGGCAGCGACGAAGACGGCGCGGTCGCAAATCGCCGCCACCGACTGGTTCAGGCGCCCCTGCTCGTCGAGGAAGCAGCGCGAGATGGCGCCGAACGGCATGATGCCCAGTCCGACCTCGTTCGACACCAGCACGATGTCGCTGCTGCACTTGGTCAAGGCGCTGGCCAGCATGTCCTGCTGCTCGTGGAACAGCGGCGGCAGGGCGATTTCTCCGACATCGGGATATTGCTGGCCGTTCGAGAACAGCAGGTTGCTCAGCCACAGCGTCAGGCAATCGACCAGAATCAGGCGCTCGGGCGAAGACCACCGCAGCAGCTGGTTGCCCAGCGCCAGAGGTTCTTCCACCGTGGTCCACTCGCCGGGACGGCTGCCCCGGTGGTGGGCGATGCGCGCTGCCATTTCGGCGTCGCCGGCGGTGGCAGTGGCGATGTAGACGACTTCCTTGCCCGACTCGATGGCCAGGCGTTCGGCGTAAGCGCTCTTGCCCGAGCGCGCGCCTCCCAGAACCAAGGTGCGTGTCATCCCTGTCTCCTCATAAACAAGGCGGCTGCTGCCGCCGGGTTGGATGGGTAATAAGCGTGGAAATACGAAGCGGTCAATGCGCCAACACGATACCAGGCTTCCCCTTCGATGGCGGAAGGGTGCTTGATTGTATGCGCGACCGGCGTCACCGGGGTGCTCAGCGTCGAATAATGGAAAGTGTGGCCGCGCAGGATGCCGTCCGGTGTCGGCAGTCCCTGTGGTCCCAGGCCGGCCAGGCGTGCCTGCATCGTCACAGCGCCAGGCAGCAGTCCCGCCATCGGCCAGGCAGCGCCCTGCTGGTCGGTCAGGGTATCGGCCAGCGCCATCATGCCGCCGCATTCGGCCACGATGGGCATGCCGGCGGCGTGTGCCGCGCGGATCGAGTTGCGCCATTGAGCGGCGCGGCTCAAGGTTGGCGCGTGCAGTTCCGGGTAACCGCCGGGCAGGTACACGGCGCTGGCCGCCGCAGGCACCGGCTCGTCGGCCAGCGGCGAGAAGTAGGTCAGCGTGGCGCCCAGTGCGCGCAGCTGGTCCAGGTTGGCCGGGTACAGGAAGGTGAAGGCGGCATCGCGGGCGATGGCAATCGTTGCGCCCTGCAGCGGCTTTGGCAGTGCCGACGGTGCCGCTGCCGGCAGCTCGATGCGCACCGGCGCCAGCGTCTCCCAGGCCGCCTGGTCGAACTGCAGCTGGTCGGCCAGCTGATCGAGCACGGTGTCGAGGTTGTGGATTTCGCCGGGCACTACCAGCCCCAGGTGACGCTCCGGCAGCGATGCCTGCTGGCGCGGCATGGTGGCGAACAGCGGGACGCCGCGCAGCGAGGCAGCCACCATCTTGCCGTGGTTCGCGCTGGCGACCCGGTTGGCGATCACGCCCGCCATGTTCACCGCGCCGTAGTCGCGCAGGCCCATGACGATGGCGCCGGCCGTCTGCGCCATGGCCGAGGCGTCGATCACGGCCAGCACCGGCACGCCGAAGGTGCGCGCCACGTCGGCCGACGATGGCGTGCCGTCATACAGGCCCATTACGCCTTCGATCAGGATCACGTCCGCCTCCAGCGCGGCGTGCGCCAGCTGGCTGCGGCACAGGTCGGGGCCGACCATCCACAGGTCCAGCGTGTGCACCGGCGCGCCGCTGGCGCGTTCGAGCAGCATCGGGTCGATGAAGTCGGGACCGCACTTGAACACGCGCACGCGCTTGCCCAGCTTGACCAGCTTGCGCGCCAGCGCGGCAGTGCAGGTGGTCTTGCCCTGGCCCGACGACACGGCCGCTACCATCACCACCTTGACGTCCAAGTGGGACACCGGCGTTACCATTCGGTGCCCAGCTGGGCGGCGATGCCGGCCTTGAAGGCGTGCTTGACCACGGTCATGTCGGTAACCGTGTCGGCGATTGCGACCAGCTCGGGCGGGGCGCCGCGACCGGTGATCACCACGTGCTGCATGGGCGGACGCGCCAGCAGGTCGTTGATGACCATTTCAACGTCGAGATAGCGGTACTTGAGGGCGATATTGAGTTCGTCGAGCACCACCAGGCCGCAGGCGGGATCGGTGAGGAAACGCCTGGCCTGCTCCCACGCCAGCGTGGCTTTTTCGATGTCGCGCTCGCGGTTCTGGGTTTCCCAGGTATAGCCTTCGCCCATGGTATGGAAGCTCACTTCGTCCGGGAAGCGGCGCAGGAACTGCTCTTCGCCGGTGGCCATCGCGCCCTTGATGAACTGCACCACGCCGACCTTCATCTGGTGACCGAGCGCGCGCGCCACCATGCCGAACGCGCTCGAGCTCTTGCCCTTGCCGTTGCCGGTGTTGACGATGATGATGCCGATCTGCTTGTTGGCGGACGCGATCTGGGCGTCGATGATGGCTTTTTTGCGCGCCATGCGGATGCGGTGGCGCTCGTTGAGGGCGGCGTCGTCGCTGCCGGGGATGTCGGTCTGTTCGGTCATGCTTGCTCCTCGGAGGGAATGAAGATGGTGCGGTGGCCATGGCGGACGGCATCGATCGGATGGCCGAGGTAATCGCCCAGCAGCTCGGCGCGCATCACGTCGTCCCTGGCGCCGGCCAGCCAGCGGCCGTCGCCGCGCAGCAGCAGCGCGTGGGTGGAGACGCTGTGCGCCAGGGTCAGGTCGTGGCCGATCATGACGACGGTCTTGCCGCGCTCGCGGCACAGGCGCGCCAGCAGCGTCATCACGCTGACCTGGTGTGCCAGGTCCAGGGCATTGGCCGGTTCGTCGAGCAGCAGCAGCGGCGTATCCTGCGCCAGCAGGGCGGCAATCGCCACCCGCTGGCGCTCACCGCCCGACAGAGTCCGCACATCGCGGTCGGCCAGCGCGCCCACCTCCATCGACGCGAGTGCGGCAAGCGCAATCGTATGGTCGTCGCTGCTTTCCCAGTAGCGGCGCTCGTGGTACGGGTGGCGCGCCGAGAGCACGGTTTCGATCACCGTGTAGGCAAACGTGTCGCTGCGGCTCTGCGCCAGAAAGGCGCGCTGGCGTGCCAGTTCGGCCAGCGGCCAGTCGTTCAGCGCGCGCCCGCCGATGGCGACGGTGCCGGCGTCGGGCGCGCGCAGGCCGGCCAGGGTACGCAGCAGCGTGCTCTTGCCGGCGCCATTGCGGCCGACGATGCTCCAGCATTCGCCTTGCCCCACCTGCCAGTCGAGGTCGGCGATCAGCCGGCGCGGACCGATCTGGAGCGAGAGCTTGTCGGTGGTGATCATCATGCGCTCATTTCCGCAGCCGGTGCAGCTGGTACAGGAAGACCGGTGCCCCCACCAGCGCGGTGATCACGCCCACCGGCAGCTGCTCCGGCGCGATGACGGTGCGCGCCAGCGTATCGGCCAGCATCAGGTAGGCGCCGCCGGCCAGCGTGGCGGCAGGGATCAGAAGCCGGTGGTCGGGACCCAGCGCAAAGCGGCAGGCGTGCGGCACGATCAGGCCGACGAAGCCGATGCTGCCGGCGGTGGTGACGGCGCTGGCGGTGAGCAGGGCCGCAACAAGGAACAGACCCCGGCGCAGCGCACCGACGCGGATGCCCAGGGTGGCGGCAGCTTCCGCATGCAGCACCATCACATTCACGGCGCGCGCCTGCTTTACCGCGAAGATCAGCGCGGCCGCCAGCACCACGCAGGGCATGGCGCGCAGCGGCGCGCCAGCCAGGTCGCCGATCAGCCAGAACACCATGCTGCGCAGGCGGCTGTCGGGCGCGATCGACAGCATCAGCGTGACCAGCGCCATGCAGGCCGACGACAGGATGACGCCGGTGAGCAGCAGCGTGGCGACGCCGCCAGCCGCAGCGCCGTCGCCGAGGTCGCGCCGGGCCAGTAGGTACAACAGCAGCGAGATTGCCAGCGCACCGCCGAACGCCGCTGCATCGACCATCCAGGCCGCGCACATCAGCATCAGGGCCGCCAGCGCGCCCACCGAGGCGCCGGCGGAAATGCCCAGCACATACGGGTCGGCCAGCGGATTGCGCAACAGGGCCTGCATCATCACGCCCGCCAGCGACAGGCTCGCGCCGGTGATGAAGGCGGCCAGCGCCCGCTGGCCGCGCAGCTCGAGCAGGGTGGCGGCCAGGGTCGGGGTCTCGCCCCGCAGCACGGCGCCCAGCGCGGCAGGCATGTCGGCCAGGGGAATCGTCACCGACCCCGTCATCCCCGACAACACCAGCGCCGCCAGCGCGAACAGCGCCAGCACCCCCAACACCAGGGCGGCGCGCTGTTGCAGACGGCGGGAAGAATCAGTCATACCAACTTTCGTCAACGGGGGAACGGACCGGCAATGCGGCAATGATAATGCAGAGCGCGCGGCTCAATGCCATGGCGCCTCCTGCTGAGCGCCCCCGGTGAGATTGACGCCGAAGCGCAAGCCGACGAAGAGCGTGGCGCCGGGCGTGTTGTAGTAGCGGGCCAGTTCGTACCGTTTATTGGCGACGTTATTCCAGCGGAGCAGGGCCGACCAGTCCCGCGTCAAGGCATGGGTGGCGTACAGGTTGACCAGGCCGTAGCCGCCCAGGCGGCTGGTGTTGGCGGCGTTGTCGAAGCGTGCGCCCGACAGCTGTACTTCCACGCCTGCGTTCGCGGCACCGGCGTCGTAGTCGGCGCTGACGGTGGCGTGACGCCTGGCGCGGCGGATCAGGCGTTTGCCGGTGCTGTCGTCCTGCGGGTGTTGCAGGTCGGCGCTGACACCTAGCCTGACGTCCTTGACGCGCGTCGCGCCTGCCAGTGTGGCGCCGGCCAGCGTAGCGCGGCTGACATTGTAGGCGCAGCCGCCGGTGTAGCCGGCGCCGAACGGGCAAGGCGTGGTATTGACCAGCATGTCGCTCAGGCGGTTGCGGTAATAGCTGGCGCTGACCGCGTTGACGCCGTCGTCGTAGCGCAGCCCCACTTCGGCATTGCGGCCTTTTTCGGGCCGGTTGGCGGCGTTGCCGTAGTTCGGGAAGTACAACTCGTTGTAAGTCGGTGCGCGGAAGCTGCTGCCGTAGCTGGCGCTGGCGCGCAGCGCCCGGGCCAACTGGTAACCATAGCCGATGGCGCCCGTGTACTGCTTGCCATAGACCGCATCGTCGCGCCGCGCGCTGGCGCTGAGCAGATGCGCGCCACGGCGCGCGTTGTACGAGGCCGCGAACGCCTTGGTCACGCGGTCGCGGTTCATGGCCGGCGCGCCGTTGGTGTCGACGTGCTCCGTGCGGTGCTCGACCAGCAGTTGCAGCAGGTCGGCGCCCACCTGCACATCGTTTTGCCAGGTGGTGAAGTGTTGCCGGGTGTCGATGCGGGTGTTGCCGGCAGCCGTGGCGCTGGTGTAGTTGGCGCTGTTGTCGCGGGTTTGTGCGGTTTGCAGCAGGGTGCGCCATGTCGGCAGCAGTTGCGCGCTGACGAATACGCCGGCAGTGGCGATGCTGCTGATGCTGTGCGTGTTGTAGGCGGACGGACCGGTGTCGTAGTCTGCCTGGAGCCGGCTATGCAGCAATACCAGTCCCGCGTGGACGCCTTCTGCCAGTTGCAGTCCGAAGTGACCGGCGACGTTTTGCCTGTCGTAGCCGTCGTCATCCGGGTTATACGAGGACAGGCCGGGGCGCGTGCTGGAGAAGCCGTGCGACGTCTCCTTGCCGGCGCTGAGCGCATAGCGCAGGCTGTGCGCGCCGTCAGTGGCGCCGGAGACCGTGGCGTCGGCTTTGCGCGTGTTGTTGCTGCCATAGCCGGCGAAGCCGGTGACGGCCGGCGCACCCTGGCCCTGTTTGGTGAAGATCTGGATCACACCGCCGATGGCGTCGGCGCCGTACAGCGCGCTCAATGGGCCATACACGATTTCGATCCGGTCGATGGCGGTGAGCGGAATCGCGCTCCAGTTGGCGGCGCCGGTGGTCGATGATCCGATGCGCACGCCGTCCACCAGCACGATGCTCTGGTTGCTGTTGGCGCCACGCAGATACACGCTCGCGGCGCTGCCTGCGCCGCCGTTACGCGTCACCTCGATGCCGCGCTGGCGCTGGAGCAGATCGACGATGGAGCCGGCGCCGGTGCGGGCGATCTGTGCGGCGTCGATGGTGGTGCTGTCGCTGATCACGTCGGCCAGTGCCTGCGGGCTGCGGGTAGCGGTCACCAGCACGGTGGACGCAGGTTCTGCGTGCGCGTGGCAGGCGGCGGCCAGAACGACGGCCAGCGCCGGGTGACGGATGAAGCGAACGATCATGATAGCGTTGACTGTAAAAGCAACCGGCCAGCATCCCGCAGGCCAGATTGAACAGAAGCGCATGACGGCGCAGGGGCGCGTGTGCTTCCACCAGGTCTGGCCGGTATCCGGGCTGGCAAGCGGCCAGTCCACCTTCCCATGCAGCGCACAGTGGCAATCGGACTGGTTGTCGCCCTGGGCGACGCTTGTTGACCGTTGCGGGAGCAGCACACGCCGGCCCCGGATCAGGGGCTTCGTGTTTCCCGTTTAACTGCGCATCCGGACGGACGCGCGAGCACCAAACCGCGCCATTATACGGTGTCGCGCGGTACCGGCGCGTGCCGGTTACCTTCATCGCCATCCCGGTGCGGCAGCACCAGAGTCTGGCCATAAGGCAGTTGGTGCGGCGCGCCTGCCGCCTGCAGCGCCATGGCCAGCGGCGCCAGTCCCGCATGGCGGGCTGCCAGCAGGCGCATGGTGCCGGCATGGCACACGACGATGGCCTCCGCCGCACCGTCCCCTGCGAGCTGGCGCTGCAGGTCGGCGTAGAACGTGGCGACGCGTTCGGCCATCTGCAGCACGCTTTCGCCTCCGCCGGGGCGGTAGTTGGCCAGATCGGCAGCCCAGGCATCGACGCTGGCACGCGCAATGCTGTCCCAGGCATGCATCTCCCAGCTGCCGAAGTCCATTTCCACCAGGCGCGCATCGAACACCGGCGCGGGCGTCAGGCGCAAGGCCAGGGCAGCGCAGCGTTGCAGCGGACTGGAAAACAGGGGCACGCCAGCCGGCAGGACCGGCAGCAGTGCGGCCACCGCCTGCTCCAGGTGGTGCGCCGCCACGGCCAGATCGGTGCGACCATAGCAGACGCCCGGCGCGACCTCGGGTTGCGGGTGGCGGATCAGCGTCAGCCGCATGGCGCTAGAAGAACTGGCCGCTGCTGTGCAGACTGGCCAGCACGCACAGGTAGAAGATCACTTCCGTCACCTGCTGCACGGCGCCCAGGCAGTCGCCCGTGTAACCGCCGATACGGCGCACGAAGATGCGGGCCAGCCAGACGGTAGCTGCCAGCGCGCAGGCGGCGCCGGAGAGCAGCATGCTCCACGACAGCCAGTTCAGCCAGATCAGCAGCAGTGCCGGCGCCAGCGCAGTGAGGGCGGCGATGGCAAATTCCGGCGTCGTCATGGTTTGCGCCAGCGGCTTGGCCTTGCCTTCGGCGCGGGCATAATCGAGGCGCCAGATCAGGCTGGTGGCCATCAGGCGCGACATCGGATGCGCGAACAGCAGGGCGGCGATCGCCCCGAACGGCGGCAGCATGGTCAATGTGGCGCACTTGAGCAGCAACAGGCACACCACGCCGATGGCGCCATAGGCGCCGATGCGCGAATCCTTCATGATCTCGAGCACGCGTTCGGCGCGCATGCCGCCGCCAAAGCCGTCGCAGGTATCGGCAAACCCGTCTTCGTGAAAGGCGCCGGTGGCGTAGATGCCGGCGGCCGTCGACAGGATGGCGGCGATCGCTGGCGGGAACAGCTTGAAGCCGACTGCATACACGGCGCCCGTGATCAGCGCCACCACCACGCCGACCAGCGGGAAATAGCGCGCCGCCTGGTTGAGCCACGCGGGATCGAACCCCACCCAGCGCGGAATCGGCAGGCGCGTAAAAAACTGCAGGGCGGTGAAGAACAGGCGCAGCTGGTGCATGATGGGGTGGTCCTGTTTTGATCGATATCGTTAATCGGCCTGGGTGCTGACCTGGGCCGATTCGAACGTGGCCATGCGGTTCAGGAAGTTGACGGCTGCCTGCAGTAGCGGCAGCGCCAGCGCGCAGCCGGTGCCTTCACCGAGGCGCAGCCCCAGCGACAGCAGCGGCTTGGCGTGCAGCGCCGCCAGCATCTGGCGGTGGCCCTGCTCGTCGGAGCAGTGGGCGAACACGCAGTAGTCGAGTATGGCCGGTTGCACGCGCGCGGCCACCAGCAGCGCGCTGGTGACGATAAAGCCGTCGATCAGGAGCACCTTACGCAGCTGCGCGGCCTTCAGCATGGCGCCGGTCATCATGGCGATTTCCAGTCCGCCGAAGGTGGCCAGCACGTCGAGCGGCTCGACAACCGCAGCGTGGCGCGCCACCGCCGCTTCGATCACGCGCTGCTTGCGCAGCACACCCTCCGGCGACAGGCCGGCGCCCGCGCCCACGCATTGGGCGACCGGGATGTCGGTCAGCTTGTGCATCAGGGCTGCCGCAGCGGTGGTATTGCCAATACCCATTTCGCCGAAACCGACCACGTTGCCGTCGAGCTGGGCGGCCAGGTCCATGCCGGCAGCGAGCGCCGCCTGGCAGGTAGCGCGGCTCATGGCAGGTTCCTGGGCAAAATTGTGGGTCCCGTTGGCCAGCTTGCGGTCGACCAGGCCTTGACGCGGACCGAAAGCGTGGTTGACGCCGGCATCGATCACTTGCAGCGCGCAGTTGTGTTGCGCCGCAAAGATATTGATGGCAGCGCCGCCGGCCAGGAAATTTTCCACCATCTGCCAGGTGACGTCCTGCGGGTAGGCGGAAATACCCTCGGCAACGATGCCGTGGTCCGCTGCAAACACCAGGATGGCTGGCGCGTGCAGCGCGATCTCGCGGGTATTCTGGATCAGGCCGATCTGTTTTGCCAGTGCCTCCAGGGCGCCCAGGCTGCCGAGCGGCTTGGTCTTGTTATTGATCGCTTGATCGAGCAGCGTCGCCAGCTGGTCGTTGGCAGTGGCGGCGATGGCCGGAATGGCAGGAATGGACATATTTAGTTTTATACAAGTTTGAATAAATATCGTCGCTACGATAGCACAGGGAGTAATCGCTGCCCCTTGCCAGCGGCGACACCCTGCGATATAGTTCTGTCCCTCGCGGAACACTGCATCAAACGCAGCGTAAAACGAGAAAAAAGAAAGTTGACGAGATAAACGAAACACTTCATACTCTCGCTTCTTCGCTGACAAACAAAACGCTTTGTCGGCAACGCAGTAAAAAGCACCGAACAAGTTCTTTAAAAATTAACAGTCGATAAGTGTGGACGTTTGATGGCAGTGCACACGCCGCTTCGGTGGCGTGATGCTTAACTTATCAAATGTTCACAA
>NZ_LMNW01000009.1 GCF_001423125.1 Duganella sp. Leaf126 | reverse complement strand
CCAGCGGCGCATCAGCGATTCTCCGACGCCGATCGATCGACTGGCCTCCACGTGGCTGTATCCCTGATCCAATACCAAGCATGCTGCCTGCTGCTTGAGCTCAGGGGAAAATGTACGTCTTTGCTTGCTCATCAAACACCTCTCCATGGCGAGCATTCTCGCCTAAATCAGTGTCCGGGTACATTAGACCACTACAAAGGTATTGCTCAACAAATGCTGGCGCTCAAGCTTTAGCACCTTCTTTTCACGCGCAGGGTCTCCACCGTTTGCCAGGTTGGTACGGGCCTCCAAATGCTTTTTACGCGCTAACGAAAGCGCCACCTCCGGGTAGCGACCAAAAGTGACGGTGGCGCGCTTCCCACCAACCCGATAGTCGTATCGCCAGGACTTCAATCCCTTTTCGGTGACGTAGAGGTACAGCCCCTTCTCGTCGAAGAACTTCTGCGGCTTGCCTGTAACCTCTAGCGCTTTTACGGACCTATCCGTCAACTTGACGGTATTTTTTGATGTCGATGTATTCATACCGTCAATAATACCGCCATAGTTTCATTGGATCAACATGTCTTATGCTGTCCAGTGAAAGTATAGATCTTTGTTTCTTATAGGCTTTTCACTTTCCACCGATGACACTGGACACCGAAACCATCCGTTCTACGTAGCGGGCGATCAGGTCGATTTCGAGATTGACCCTGGCGCCCACCACCAGGTGCTTGAGCGTGGTCATGGCGATCGTATGCGGGATCAGGTTGATCGAGAACTGGCACACCAGGTCGGCGCCGGCGCCGATGTCGGTCACGCGGTTGACGGTCAGCGACACGCCATTGACCACGATCGAACCCTTGAAGGCCAGGAACTTGGCCAGGTCGTGCCCGGCTTCGATCACCAGTTCCCACGACTCGCCCACCGGTTCGAATTTGCGCACTACGCCCAGGCCATCGACGTGGCCGGACACCAGGTGGCCGCCCAGGCGTTCGTTCAGGGTCAGCGCTTTTTCCAAGTTGACCTCGGTGAGCGTGTCGAGGCCGACCGTGCAATTGAGGCTTTCGCGCGAGACATCGACGCGGAAGCTCGACGCATCTTTTTCCACCACGGTCATGCAGGCGCCGTTGATGGCGATCGAGTCGCCGAGCGCCACGTCTTCGAGCGGCAGGCCGCCGGCGTGGATGTCCAGGCGCACGCCTGCAAACGAGCCGCCTTCGAGCGGGGTGACCGAGGCGATTTTGCCGACAGCGGCAACGATTCCAGTAAACATAACAATTCTCAGGTAGGAGTGGAGGAACGGATAAAGCGGGCCAGCAGCCGCACGTCGGCGCCGATCTGCTGTATTGCATGAAATTTCAACGACTGTTTCTGCGACAGGTGGGACAGCGCCGGCAGCGCAAACATGCCTTGCGCATCGCCCAGCAGCACTGGTGCCAGGTAGACCAGCAGTTCGTCCACGCAGCCTGCCCGGATCAGCGAACCGTTCAGCTTGCTGCCGGCCTCGACGTGCAGTTCATTGATCTGGCGCCGGCCCAGCTCGCGCATCAGCTCGGGCAGGTCGACCTTGCCGGACGCATTGGGCAGCATGATCACCTCGTTGCCCATGGCGCGCAGCGCTGCGCTTTTTTCCGCATCGGGCACGGCAGCGACGATCCAGCTGCCGCCTCCCTGCAATATCCTGGCGGACGGGTCGATTTCAAGGCGGCTGTCGACGACGATGCGGATCGGCTGGCGCGGCGTATCGATGCCGCGCACATTGAGCTGCGGGTCGTCGGCCTTGACGGTGCCGATGCCGGTCAGGATGGCGCAGGCGCGCGCGCGCCATGCGTGCCCGTCGGCGCGCGCGGCGTCGCCGGTAATCCACTGGCTGGCGCCGTTGTGCAAGGCGGTCATGCCGTCCAGGCTGGCCGCAGTTTTCATGCGCACCCATGGCAGACCGCGCGTCATGCGCGAGAAAAAGCCGATATTCAGTTCGTGGGCCTGCTCGGCCAGCAGACCGCTGCTGGCCGCGATGCCGGCGGCGGCCAGTTTCGCCATGCCCTGCCCGGCCACCAGCGGATTCGGGTCTTCCATCGCTGCCACCACCCGCGCGAGGCCGGCGCGCACGAGCGCGTCGGCGCACGGCGGCGTGCGGCCATGGTGGCTGCACGGCTCGAGCGTGACATAGGCGGTGGCGCCGCGCACATCGTGGCCGCGCGCCTGCGCATCCTTCAGCGCCTGGATTTCCGCGTGGTCGCCGCCCACCTGCTGGGTGACGCCGGCGCCGATCACTACACCGTCGCGCACGATCACGCAGCCGATATGGGGATTCGGCGACGTGGTATAGAGGCCGCGCTCGGCCCAGGCCAGCGCCAGGGCCATGCCTTCCGTATCGTTATGGATACTCACGATGTCCTTATTCTGATGCGCCCGTGCAGGCGGCTTCTGCTGCCGGATCGCATACGCGCAGCCGGCCCAGCATATTGATCTTGATGTTGCGCGCATGCGCGCCGAGCGCCAGCGACAGCGTGCCCCAGCGGGCAGCCAGGCCGTTACCGGCATTGCATGTGCGACCGGCACTATTATAAGCAAGGTAGGACGGCGGCGCTTTGGAGGTAAAGGAAACGCTCATCCGCAAACCGGCCGGCAGCGGCCCGCGCTGGAAGATCGTCGTCTCATCGGCATCGGGCCGGCGATTGTCATTGGCATCGACAAACACGATCCAGCCGCCGCGCCAGTCGATGCCGCCGGGATCGAGCGGCGCCAGCATCACGATCCTGCCACGTGCGATCGCCTGCGCGCGCGCGAGATCGATGGCGGCCACCAGGTCGGCCACCGCCGCCCGCAACTGCTGGCGCTCGATCAGCTGCTGGTACGACGGCGCCGCGGTCGCGAGCAGGACGCCGGCGACCGCGAGCACGGTCAGCAATTCCACCAGCGTGAAGCCGGTCTCGGGTGTGGCGGTCGGTTTGGTCGAGGTTTTCATTTGGGTCGGGGCATTCATGCGGGTCGGGGCATTCATTTGGGTCGAGGCGCCAGGGCTGACCGCCGCGCCGAGCGGTGGCGAAGCGCGCTCTGCTAAAGAAGCGCCCGGTTTGAACGAAACGCGCATTCGAGGCGTGAAGCCGGCTTGCGCTGTGGCGCTCGGTTTGGTCGAGGTGCTCATTTCAGTGGAGGATTTCATTTGGGTTGAGGCGCCGTTGACCGTTGTGCTGATGTGCGCCGCATCGCGCTCTGCTGTCGAAGCGCCCGGCTTGAACGAAATGCTCATTTGAGGCGTGAAGACGGCTTGGGCTGTGGCGCTCGGTTTGGTGAAGGTACTTATTTCGGTCGAGGCTTTCATTTGGGTTGAGGCGCCGTTGACCGCCGCCCTGATGCGCGTCGCCTCGCACTCTAAAGTCGAGGCGCCCGGCTTGAACGAAATGCTCATGCGAGGCGTGAAGCCGACTTGCGCTGTGGCGCTCGGTTTGGTCGAGGTGTTCAATTGGGTCGAGGCGCCATGGTTGACCGCCGCGCTGATGCGCGCCGCACCGCGCTCTGCTGTCGAGGCGCCCGGATTGCACGAAATGCGCATTCCGGTCGCATCGCCTGGGTCGGTGGAAGCGCGCATCGGGGTGGCGGTGCTCATCGGCGCATCACCGTTTAACGCCAGCACGTGGTCTGCGGGCCGTCGGCCTGGCGCAGTCCGCTGCTGGTCCATCTCAGCTGGCCGCAGTCGGTATCGCGGAAACGGGCATCGACCCGCTGCGTGCCCGGTGTGGCCAGCAGTTGCACGCAGCTGTCGAGCGTGTGGCCGTCGCAGGCCTTGCCCGCGATCTCGTAGCCGCTGGCCGGCGCCGTGGCGCCGCTCCACCACTGGAAGCTGCGCACGTCCGGATCGTCGGCATCGACGTCGGCGCCAAAGGCGAGATAGCTGCCGTGCTGGGTGAAATAGCGCTCCTGCTGCAACATCAGCCGCTGCATCGTCGCCTGCGCCTCGTAGCGGCGGGTCCGCACCACGTGCTCGGTCCACAGCGGGGCGGCAACTGCAGCGAGCACCATCGCGATGATGGACACCACCAGCAGCTCGATCAGGGAAAAACCGCGCGGTGTATTCATGGCACCACCTTTTGTTCTTGCTGCAGCTGCTGCACGTGTTGTGCCTGCTGGACCTGCTGAAACTGCTGCACCCGTCGTTGCTGGCTTTGCTGCTGTTTCTGCTGCGCCTCGCTCCCCTGCTGCCCCGCCTGCGCAAGGTGCAGCTGACGCCAGTTGGCCACCTCGCGCCAGCTCAGGCGGCCGGCGCGCCGGTGGGTGTGGACCGTGCCCAGGACCGGTTCGGCCTGCGGACCGGCCAGGCCGATCGCGTAGTCCTGCGCGATATCCAACCTGCCGGTCGGTTCGCGCGCGGCCGGAGGCTTGACCGACGCTACCGGCAGCAACAGCGGACGCGGCAAATAGCGGGGCGTGTGCTCGGCAACGACCGGGGGCGCTGCATCCGGCGTGGGCGGCAGCCTGGCGCTGATGCTCTGCCCTGTCGCCAGGCCGGTCAGCACATTGAGCACGTAGGTGCGCCCATGGGCCGGCATGCATTCCGCAGGATGGTCCGGGTCAGCTGACGGCAGCATTGTGGTAAATGCCAGCGCGCCATTCAGCAGCACACCGCTGTCCAGGCTGCGCTCACCGGTGGCAGCGGACGCCAAAAGATCGACATACCAGCCCATGCTGCCCGCCTCGATGGCCTCGCCCTCGAGGGACAGGCGTTCGCTGGCAGGATCGCCGACGAGGATGCGGCGCGTCAGCTGGCGCCTGCCGGTGACGCGCTCGAGCGGCGTACGCACCGTGTCGCGGATGGCGTAATAGCTTTGCGGCGCGAACCGCGCCGGGTCCAGGTCGGCCTGTTCGATCAGCCGGCCCGTGCCGAACAACAGCAGATAGCCGCCATCGGCCGCGTACGCAACTTGCGGCTGCTGCGCGATCGGCTGGCGCCGGCCGCTGGCGTCGCGCGCGACGAACAGCAGCGATGCGGATCCGGTTCCGGCGTCCCCATCGGCGGACTTGCCGGCGGACTTGCCGGCGGCCTTGCCAGGTATAGCGCCGGCCAGGTCGAAGCGCCAGAGATTGCCTTGCAGGTCGCCCGCATAGGCGTACCGGGCAGCGCCCTCGGCATCGGCCACGATGGCCGGGGCATGCAAGGCATTGGGCAACGCCGGGTCCGCGATCGGTGCGGACAGGCGGTAGTAGTTGTCGCCGAGCCGCCAGGGTGCGTTGCGCGCCTTGTCCAGCGCCAGCAGGAACAGGGCGCCGTCGCCTGTGGCACTGGCATAACCATCGGCAGCATTATTATTCAAGCCGCTGGCGACGACAGCAAAGTGGCGATAGACGGGGACGCCGCCCTGCGTGCCCACGCGCAGCTTTGCCAGTTGCGGCGTGCCGGTGACGTTGCCCATCAGCGCATCGTGGCGGTCGGTAAATTCCCACAGCACACCGCCCTGTTCGGCGAAGTGCAGGGGATCGGTCACGTCGAGCGCGAACACGCCTTGCGCGCCGCCGCCCATGCCGGACACCAGCACCGTGCGGACGCTGGCGCCGATGCCGACATCGCCGGCGCGCGCCGGGCCATCGACGTAAGCGCGGTGCCGGTAGCCTGGATCGGCAAGCTGGAACAAGGCGTCGAACAGCGCAGCCGGCACATAGGAAAACACCTCGGCGCCGCCGCCGGCATCGAAGGCGTGCAGCATGCCATCGTTGGCGCCCAGGTAAATCATGTCGGTCCGCTGCGCAGCTGTCATCGACGCCGGGCCGGGCACGGTGGCCAGCGCCCGCGTCGGCACGTGAGACGGTGGCTGCCGTTCCTGCGACTGCGCCGCTGCGCTCTGCGCCACGAACACCGGGGTGCTGTGCACCGAGTCGCCCAGCACGCTGCTGCGGCGGCGGAACGATACGCCCTCCCCGCTGCGGTCGCCGCGCAGCCACGCCAGGCGTTGCGGGCCGCTGCCGTCGTGTGCTGGATCGAGCTGTGCCTGCTGCGCGGGCGACAGCGCATGCCATGTGAACGGCGTCATGGTCAGCGTGCCATCGGTCTCGACGATGGACGTGTAGAGCTGGCGGCGTTCGGGCGCAGGCGATGGCGGACGGCTGGCGCTGCCGGTCAGCAATGCACCGGCTTCCCATGCCGCCTGCTTAGCCTGCGACAAGCCGCCGGCCCCGGACGCCATGGCGTAGCGGCTAAAACTGCCGGACCAGTCGGCCGTAGTCATGGACGACTGGTACAGCGTACCGCTCTCATCAGGCCGGGCCGCAGCGTGCACCAGCGACGGACCGTCCACGCGCCCTGCATTGTCGGCCCGGCACGACGCTGCAAGCGGTTCGCCGGCAATCGCCAGCACCGGCGGCGCCGCGTGGACGCTGCTGACGGCCAACACCGCGCTGACCAACAGCCACCGGCAGCGGCGTGCATGGGCGCTGCCGCCAGCAAGCGCTGCGCTGACCAACAACCGCCGGACGCGGTGCGCGTGGGCGCTGCTGCCGGCAAACGCCGCGCGCACCGTCAGCCAACGGGCAAGGCGCGCGTGGAGGCTGCTGTAGTCGAGCACCAAGGCAGCCAGCCGCCGGGCCACGTTCCGGATCAGCAGCGCCGCGCGATGGCGGGCGAGGTCGATCACGCGAGCCGGACGCCCGGCACTGGCTCGCGCGCTACCGTGCGGGCGGCACGGGACCCAAAGGTTACCTCGGGCGGCAGAATAGCGGCATCGCGCAGGCCGAAGATCTGCGCGACGGCGCCCGGCGGCCAACCACTGCCGCACTACCGGCGCCAGGCGCCAATGCATGCAGGTCCACATGATTCCTCCATCATTGCGGTAAAGGGACCTCGAAACACCTGCTGCGCGACACGCTATCGCCTCTCCGTTGCTCAGCGTATCTCCGTACGCTTGCGCTACTCAAGACGATAGCGGGCCGCTCGCTATGGTGTTTCAAGGTCCCGGTAAGTACACACTTTGCAACACCACTTCCACGCCCGGTGTGGGACCGAAACCGATCGCCGTGACCCGGTAACAGGCCTGCGGCGCGGAGGCGTCGGCGCCGGGCTGGTGACATGCCAGCAGCTCGACGATGTAGCGCGGCTTTTTGCGCGGCAATGCACCCTGGCCGGTTGCCATGGCGGCGCCCGTCGTGGCGCCGTATTCGGTCGTGCAGGCGCCGCCCGCTTCTCCACCGAGGTCGGCCCGCTGCCAGGCCGGGTCCGCCTCGCAAGCGCCATGCGCAACGACCGCGCTGCCGTCGTCGATGGCGCGCTCGGCATCGGCCAGCGCCTCTTCGGCTGCCCGAAACGCCACTTCGCGGTCGCGCTCGGCGCGCGCGGACTGCTCGTCCTGCACACCGAGGCGTGCCGCCGACGCGCCCAGCACCATGACCAGCAACATCATGACCAGGCACACCACCACCGTGACGCCGCGTTGCGCGCGCATGGCTCACCCGCTGCGGTTGCGCAGTGCGACCGTCAGGCCCACCAGGCGCCGCGCCTGCCAGCGCTGTGCCTGCGGGATCTGCGCTTCCAGAACCTGCGTGCCGCGATCCTGGCCGCCGTTGCCGGCATAAGCCGGACCGAACAGATCGAACTGCATGGCGCGGGTATCGCTGCGGGTATTGCCGTCGCCATGCAGCAGCAGGGCCAGGCGGACGGTGCACACGCGCTTCCAGTGGCTGCGCCGCTGCAGGTCGCGCTGTTGCGCCTCCGCGGTCGCGCCGGCCGGCACCAGTGCAGCATCGAGCGCGCGGATGGCGCTGGCGTTCAGATAGCGGTTGGGCACACCGTCGGCCGGCTGGTCGGTATCGAGGCCGTACAGCACCTGGAACGAATCGACACCGCGCACGATGGCGTCCGCACCCCAGTTGCCGTTGCCCAGGTATTTGCAGCGCAATTCGCCGTTGCCGGCGTCATCGAGTGCGACATAGAAAATGCTCCAGCCGAGCGCATCATCGTCGCTTGGCGCGGCCACGCCGAAGCCGCCGCAGTTGACGCTGGAACCGTCGCCGCTGACGCCCTGCCCGTGACCGGCAAAACGCACGGCCAGCACGTCGCTGCCGTTGGCCACGGCCGGCAGCGGCACGGCAATGCCGTCGCTGGACCTGGACAGGCTGCGCGCATCCCAGCCGGTGATGGCGGGCGCTGCATCGTCGCCGATGGCGACCGGTGCGGTCGTGCTGTCCCAGTTGACGTAAGCGCCCTGGCGCACCGCCTGCGCCAGGATGTCCAGCGCGGCGCGGCCGCTGTCGTCGAGCAAGGCGCTTTCGGCGTGATGGCGGTAATTGCCGGCCGACGCCAGCAGCAGGCTGGCGGCGAGCAAGGTCAGCAGCAAGCCCAGGCCGGTGGCCAGCAATAGCTCGACCAGGCTCCAGCCCTGCTGGCGCGCACGGGTCAACGCTGTTGTCGCTGTTATCGCAGGCGCCGCAGTTATCGCAGACATCGCAGTTGTCGCAGTCGTCGCAGTTATCGTAGGCGTCGCAGTCGTCGCAGCTATCGTAGGCGTCGCAGTCGTCGCAGCTATCGTAGGCGTCGGAGTCATGGCAGTCACCGCAGCCCGATGGTCAGCGCCACGCCGGGCGCGTACTGGCCGGCGCGATCGGTCTGCGGCGTGCCGTCGGCGCGCTTGCCGCGCCAGCCGACCTTGACGACCAGCGGCGCACCGGCGCCGCCGCTGCACGGCCACGACAGCACGCCGCCCTGCCACAGGCCGGCGTCGCGGCAGATCACCACGCGTCCGCCCGGCAGGCGGGCGCGCAGCGCAGACTTGATGTCGTAGAGGTCGAACCAGGCCAGCTGCGACGGATCGCAGGGCGCCGCGTGGCACGACACGGCCGGCGGCGCAGGTGGCGGCTGGTCGAGCGCATCGTAGTCGAGCGTGAGATAGGGATTGACGCCGTCGGGCAGCTGCAGTTGCGACGGATTGGCGCGCAGGCGCTCGGCCGCATCGGCCGCCAGCAGCGATGCCTGCGCCAGCAAGGCGCTCTGGTGGCGCGCGCGCATGGCGGCCAGCTGCATCGAGACGCCGCCGACGATGCCCACCGCCAGCACGAACACGGCGACCAGCACCTCGACCAGGGTAAAGCCTGCAGCCGACCACAACTGTTGACGCGCACGCACGGTACACCTCCGCTGAACGGGACAGTGTTCGACGTTAGCAGCCGTTTATGGCGCGAAGATGAGGTGCATCAAGCGTGCGCACGGGTTCGCCGGCTTGACAGCGGTAGAGCTCGCTGTCAGGCGATCACGGCGGTTATAACAGACAGGGGCTGCAGCGCGCCCGGGAAGGCAGTGCAGGCGCTGCGCTCAGGCCTTGCGCGGCTTGCTTTCCTCGCCCACTTCGGCGATCGCATTCTGGAACTCGGCCAGGTCTTCGAAGTTTTTATACACGGACGCGAAGCGGATATACGCGACCGTATCGAGGCGCTGCAATTCCTGCATCACCAGTTCGCCGATGTAGCCGGTGTCAACTTCGCGCAGGCCGCTGGTGAGCAGCTTTTCCTTGATGGACGCCACCGCGGCATCGACGGCAGGCGCCGCCACCGGACGCTTGCGCAGGGCCAGCGACAGGCTGCCGCGCAATTTGTCAGACGAGTATTCGGTACGGCTGCCGTTCTTCTTGACCACGGCCGGCATCACCAGCTCGATGCGCTCATACGTGGTAAATCGTTTATCACATTTCGTGCAGCGACGGCGGCGACGGATGGCGTCCCCTTCCTCGGATACGCGCGTATCGAGCACCTGGGTATCGTCATGCTGGCAGAACGGACATTTCATATGCGCCACGGGAGGTGAAACGGCGCGCCGGCCGGTATAGCGGGCGCGCCGGGGGGATTACTTGGCGTAGACCGGGAACTTGTCAGCCAGCACTTTAACAGCCGCTTTGACGCGCTCGATGGTGGCGGCGTCGTGCGGGTTGTCCAGCACGTCGGCGATCAGGTTGCCCACTTCTTCTGCTTCGGCTTGCTTGAAACCACGGGTGGTCATCGCTGGTGAACCGAGGCGGATACCGGAGGTCACGAACGGCTTTTGCGGGTCGTTCGGGATGCCGTTCTTGTTGGTGGTGATGTGGGCGGTGCCCAGGATCGCCTCGGCTTCCTTGCCGGTCAGGTTTTTCGGACGCAGGTCCACCAGCATCACGTGCGATTCGGTGCCGCCGGAGACGATGCGCAGGCCGCGCTTGATCAGGGTCTTGGCCAGCACGTCGGCGTTGGCCACCACCTGCTGCTGGTACGCCTTGAATTCGGGCGTCAGCGCTTCCTTGAAGGCCACGGCCTTGCCGGCGATGACGTGCATCAGCGGACCGCCCTGGATGCCGGGGAAGATGGCCGAGTTGATGATCTTCTCGTGCTCGGCCTTCATCAGGATGATGCCGCCGCGCGGGCCGCGCAGCGACTTGTGCGTGGTCGAGGTGACGAAGTCGGCGTGCGGCACCGGGTTCGGGTACAGACCGGCAGCGATCAGGCCGGCATAATGGGCCATGTCGACCAGGAAGTAGGCGCCGACAGCCTTGGCCACGGCAGCGAAGCGTTCGAAGTCGATTTTTTTCGAGAACGCCGAGGCGCCAGCGATGATCAGCTTGGGCTTGTGTTCCTTGGCCAGCGTTTCCATGGCGTCGTAGTCGATGTCTTCGTCGGCGGTCAGGCCGTACGACACCACGTTGAACCACTTGCCGGACATATTGAGCGGCATGCCGTGGGTCAAGTGGCCGCCTTCGGCCAGCGACATGCCCATGATGGTGTCGCCTGGTTTCAGCACCGCAAAGAACACGCCCTGGTTGGCCTGCGAGCCCGAATTGGGCTGGACGTTAGCCGCTTCGGCGCCGAACAGCTGCTTGACGCGGTCGATCGCCAGTTGCTCGACCACGTCCACGTATTCGCAGCCGCCGTAGTAGCGCTTGCCCGGATAGCCTTCTGCGTACTTGTTGGTCAGCTGCGAGCCTTGCGCTTCCATCACCGCCGGCGAGGTGTAGTTTTCCGACGCGATCAGTTCGATGTGGTCGTGCTGGCGGGTGTTCTCGTGCTGGATGGCGCCGAACAGTTCCGGGTCAACGCTGGCGAGGGTGTGATCTTTTGCGAACATGAAAAAACTCCAATCAATGAGTAACGTGATGACTACGTTGTTGCAGGCAGGTTGATCGAATGAGGGAAGCCGGAGCGGACAGGCAGCCTCGTTCGTACATTCCATCGAAGGGCTGCCCAGGCGAACGGCTGTTGAAATCTCACGTTTCCCGATGGATGTCCATCTTTCGCCGATTGATCCGCGCACCATTCTGGGGCCGATCGCAGCTTTTCGCCAGTTACGTGAGACGTAATGGAACCGGAATTGTAATTTATGCGCCAGATTTGAGCAAATCCGGCCCAGCCCCGCTGCCGGGCACGCGGCCCTGGTCTGGCCATAATAGCTGCCAGGCGATGACTGCCGACGCCGCCGGCAGCAGCGGACCCGTGCCGCCAGGCGCTCACTCTTGGCGCCAAGCAATTTCATTGATTTCAGCTACAATTTTGCCATCGCCCTACCACGCTCCACTCATGAAGGAACTTCCATGATCGTTTTCATCACCGGCGCCTCGGCCGGCTTTGGCGCCGCGATGGCGCGCATCTTCGTCCAACATGGCCACCGGGTGCTGATCGCCGGCCGCCGCGCCGAGCGCCTGCAGGCGCTGGCTGCCGAACTCGGCGACGCCGCCCTGCCGGTCGTGCTCGATGTCACCGACCGCGCTGCGATCACGGCAGCGCTGGCCGGACTGCCCGAGGGCTGGCGCCAGATCGACGTGCTGATCAATAACGCCGGCCTGGCGCTCGGCGTGACGCCGGCCCAGCAATCGTCGCTGGAAGACTGGGACACCATGATCGCCACCAACATCAGCGGCCTGGTCGCCATGACCCGCGCCATCCTGCCCGACATGGTCGCGCGCGGCAGCGGCACCGTCATCAACATCGGCTCGGTGGCCGGCGATACGCCCTACCCCGGTGGCAATGTGTACGGCGCCACCAAGGCCTTCGTCGAACAGTTCACGCTCAATCTGCGCGCCGACCTGGTGGGCACCGGCGTACGCGCCACCAACCTGGCGCCCGGCCTGTGCGGCGGCACCGAGTTTTCCAACGTGCGCATGAAGGGCGACGATGCCGCAGCTGCCAAGGTCTATGAGGGCACCACGCCGCTGACCGCCGACGATATCGCCAACACCGCGTACTGGATTGCCACCCTGCCCGCGCACATCAACATCAACCGCATCGAGATGATGCCGACCTGCCAGGGTTATGGTCCGCTCAACATCAAGCGCACGGCCTAGGCGGCAGCCCGGCGAGCGCACAGCAAAACTTAAGTGACGCTGAATCGGGAACGGCAAGGATGGATTTCATGCATCCATCCTGCATCCAGAGCAACAAATTGACGTAGAATATTGCTCAATCTTATTTGCAGTCAATACAACATGTCAGCACAATTCGACTGGAATGTCCGCGTCTACTACGAAGACACCGACGCCGGCGGGATCGTTTATTACGCCAATTACCTGAAGTTCTACGAGCGCGCCCGCACCGAGTGGCTGCGCCACCTCAATGTGAACCAGCGCGCATTGCAGCAGGAACACGATGTGTTGTTCGTCGTCAAAACCGTCGGCGCGGAGTATCATGCGCCTGCAAAACTGGACGACGTCATAAAATTAACACTTTCTATCCAAAAACTGGGCCGCGCATCGGTGGTCTTCCAGCAGCAGGCATGGTGCGGCGAGCAATTGCTCAATTCGGCACAGGTAACGATTGCCTGCGTCGATACGGCCATGCGCTTGCACCCGATACCGAGCGCCGTGGCTGAAAAAATGCGTCACTACGTAAATCCGACTGATCAGACTGATAAACAATGAACGTCACTCAAGACCTCTCTTTCATCTCCCTCATCACCAATGCCCACCTGATCGTGCAACTGATCATGGGCTTGCTGCTCATTATCTCGCTGGTCAGCTGGACGTATATCTTCAGCAAGCTGTTCGCGGTGCGCGCTGCGCGGCGCCAGACGATAGAGTTCGAAAAGACGTTCTGGGCCGGCGGCAACCTGCACGCGCTGCACCAGAACGCAGGCAAGGACCGCGCCAACAGCGGCCCGCTGGCGCGCATCTTCGAAGCCGGCATGGGCGAATTTATCAAGAGCAAGGCTGCCTACGCCAGCGGCCGTGACGCAATGGACCACGGCGCCATCCTCGACGGTTCGCGCCGCGCCATGCGCGCCGCCTTCCAGCGCGAGATGGACGTGCTCGAATCGCACCTGGCCTTCCTGGCGTCGGTCGGTTCCGTATCGCCGTACATCGGCCTGCTCGGTACCGTGTGGGGCATCATGAACGCGTTCCGCGGGCTGGCCAATGTGCAGCAAGCAACGCTGGCAGCGGTTGCACCCGGCATTGCAGAAGCGCTGATCGCCACCGCCATCGGCCTGTTCGCGGCAATTCCTGCCGTGGTCGCCTACAACCGCTTCTCGCACGAAGTGGACCGCCTGGCGATCCGCTTCGAAAGCTTTGTCGAAGAGTTCTCCAACATCCTGCAACGCCAGTCGCGCTGAGCGCGGGCGGTTGCAATAACCCGATAAGGCAGAACGATCATGGCTTCTTCTTTCAACAGCAGCATGCGCGGCGGCCGTGGCCGCAAGCTCAAGTCCGAGATCAACGTCGTCCCCTACATCGACGTGATGTTGTGCCTGCTGATCATTTTCATGGTCATGCCGTCGGCCAACGATGCGTCGGTGGTGAACCTGCCGCAGGCCGAAAAATCGACCAAGCCGCCCAGCGACTACGTGCAGATCGTCATCAAGCCGAACGGCGCGCTGTCGATCGGCGTCAAGGGCAAGGATGCCGATGCGCCGGAAACGGCGCCCAGCCGCGACGCGCTGGTGAAAAAGCTGCGCACGCTGCATGACGCCCATCCCGACTACCCGGTGCTGATTTCGGGCGACAAGGAAAGCAAGTACGACGACGTGATCCAGCTGATCTCGGAAGCGAAAAAAATGGGCATTACCCGCGTGGGCCTGGCCACCCAATAAGACTGTGCAGAACATGAATCCCCCTACCGCAGGCGGCCCGTACAAGGTGCCGCGACAACACAACGGCTTGCGCGCGGCGATACTGGCGGTATCGGTGCACGTCGTGCTGCTGCTGTTCCTGTGGGTGGGCGTGAGCTGGCAAAACTCCGAGCCGACCGAAGTCCAGGCAGAAATCTGGGACATGAAGGTGCAGGACGCCGCCCCCGCCGCCCCGCCGGAACCGCAACCCGAACCCGATCCGACCCCGGCGCCCGAGCCGGAACCTGTGCCGCCGCCCGTGGTCAAAGCGCCACCACCGCCGCCGGTGGAAGCGCCGCCCGCGCCGAAGGAACCGGACATTGCCCTCGAACGCCTGAAGGAAAAGAAGAAAAAGCTCGAGGAAGAGAAGAAGCTGGCGGAAGCAAAAGAAGCCAAGCTGAAGAAAGAGGCGGAAGAGAAGCAGGCCAAGCTCGAAGCCAAGCTCGAGGCTAAAAAGCTCGAACAGAAAAAACTCGCCGAGCAAAAAGCCCGCGAAGATCAAGAGGAAAAAGAGCAGCAAGAGAAAGAGAAGAAACTCGCCGCCGAGGCTGCCAAGAAAAAGGCCGCCGCCGAAAAACTCGCCAAGGAAAAAGCCGACAAGGCCGACAAGGCGGCCAAGGAAAAAGCGTTTGCAGCGGAAATGAGCCGGATTACCGGCTCGGCCGCCAAGGGTTCGACCGGCACGGCCGCACAATCGACCGGCGGCAAGGTCGATGGCGGCTACGCGGCAGCCATCCGCACCAAGGTGAAAAGCAACCTGGTGTACGGCGGCACCGACGACAGCCTGACCGCGACGTACAAGATTACCCAGTTGCCGACTGGCGAAATCATTGGCGTACGCAAGGTCAAGGGCAGCGCCTCGCCGGCGTACGACAGTGCGATCGAGAACGCAATTGCCAAATCGTCACCGCTGCCCAAGAAAAAAGATGGTACGGTAGAGCGCGAAATCGAACTCGTATTCAATATGAAGGAAATGCATTAATGAAAACCAACATCAAACACATCATGTTGTATGCCGGCCTGACCATTGCGGCCACCATGGGCAGCGCCCAGGCGCAGATGCGCATCGAGATTTCGGGCGCCGGCAGCAACCAGATTCCTGTGGCCGTGGCCGGTTTTGCCAACGAAGGCGTGGCGCCGCAGATGGTGTCGGCCATCATCAAGGCCGACCTCGAACGCAGCGGCGCCTTCAAGATCATCGACGCCGGCGTGATCACCGACGTCAACAACGTCGATTACAGCGGCTGGAAAGCCAAGGGCGCCGATGCGCTGGTGGTCGGCACCGTCAACGCCATGGCCGACGGCCGCTACGACGTGCGCTACAAGCTCTACGACACCGTCAAGCAATCGCAGATCTCCAACCTCGACAAGGCCGTCACGGCCCAGTTCACCCGCCTGTCGGCGCACTTGATCGCCGACGACGTGTTCTTCAAGCTGACCGGCGTGCGCGGCGCCTTCTCCACCCGCATCTCCTACGTGAAGCAGGAAGGCCGCAGCAATATGCTGATGGTGGCCGACGCCGACGGCGAAGGCGAGCAGCTGGCGCTGCGCTCCAACGAGCCGATCATTTCGCCATCGTGGTCGCCGGACGGCACCAAGGTCGCCTATGTGTCGTTCGAGCAGAAGAAGCCGGTGGTCTACGTGCAGAACCTGGTCACGCGCGCGCGCACCGTGATCGCGAACGAAAAAGGCAATAACTCGGCACCATCGTGGGCGCCGGACGGCAGCAAGCTGGCCGTGGCGCTGTCGAAGGACGGCAACTACGAGATCTACACCGTCAACGCCGACGGCAGCAACCTGCGCCGCCTGACCAGCAATAACGCCATCGATACCGAGCCACAATGGTCGGCCGATGGCCAGAGCATCTATTTCACCAGCGACCGCAGCGGCGGCCCGCAAATTTATCGCATGAGCGCCAGCGGCGGCGACGCCAAGCGCGTGACCTTCTCCGGCACCTACAACACCAGCCCGCGCATCTCGTCGGACGGCAAGACCCTGGCCTATATCTCTCGCCGCGACGGCAACTTCCAGCTGTACGTGCTCGACCTGGGCAGCGGCCAGGAGCAGCGTCTGTCGGACACGACCAGCGACGAGTCGCCGAGCTTTGCCCCGAACGGCAAGTACATCATGTACGCCACCACGGCGGGCAGCCGCAAATCGCTGGCCGTGGTCTCGGTCGATGGCCGTGTGAAGCAACGCCTGACTACGCAGGCGGGCAACATCAAGGAGCCCACCTGGGGTCCGTTCATGCAGTAAAAACAACGCCAACAACTAACGTTACTAGGAGAAACCCATGCGCCAACTCAGCAGCTTAGCCCTCGTCCTGACCACTGCAGCGATCCTGTCGGCCTGCTCGTCGACCCCGATCAAGGAAAACACCCCGCCGCCAGTGGTTGAGCGTCCAGCCACCGGCCAGTCGCCGGCGCAATCGGATACCCGCACCGTGGCGCCGGTGGAAACCAAGTCGCTCGATCCGCTCGACGATCCGAAAGGCGTGCTGGCCAACCGCAGCGTGTACTTCGACTTCGACAGCTACACCGTGCGCGCCGATGGCCGCCCGGTGGTGGAAAACCACTCGGCCTATCTGACCAAAAACAAATCGCGTCAGATCCTGATCCAGGGTAACACCGATGACCGCGGCGGGTCCGAGTACAACCTGGCCCTGGGTCTCAAGCGCGCCGAAGCCGTGCGTAAAGCCATGACCACGCTGGGCGTGTCGGACTCGCAGATCGAAGCCGTTTCGCTGGGCAAAGAGAAGCCGAAAGCCACCGGCACCGACGAAGCTGCACGCGCCGAAAACCGCCGCGCGGACATCGTCTACAAGTAATTTGTCTTTGGCCTGGTCACAGGCATAATACGGGGCGGTGCCCGGACTGTGGTCAAGGTCCCGGCACCGCCCCGTTTCCATTTTGATTTGCTGAAAGCGCCCGACATGATGAAACTCTCCCAATCCGGCGTCGCCGCCGCCGTGCTGGCTGCAATGACCTGGCTGCCGCTGCAAGCCCATGCCGGCCTGTTCGACGATGATGAAGCCCGCAAAGCCCTGCTCGATCTGCGCGCCAAGGTCGATGCGCTGCGTACCGAAGTCAACACCCGCCTCGACGCCAAGTCCGACAAGTCCAGCACCCTGGACCTGGTCACTCAGAACGACAACACCACGCAGGAAATCGCCAAGCTGCGCGGCCAGATCGAAGTGCTGTCCAACGAAGTATCGATGGCGCAGAAACGCCAGCGCGACCTGTACACCGACCTCGACACCCGCCTGCGCAAGCTCGAACCGCGCGAAGTGAACGTGGACGGCAAGACCGCCCAGGTCGATCCGAACGAAGAACGCAGCTACGACGCCGCCATGACCCAGTTCAAGGCTGGCGACTACAAGGCCGCCGGCGACGCCCTGGCCGCCTTCGTGCGCCAGTACCCCGCGTCCGTGTATACCCCGAACGCCCAGTACTGGCTCGGCAACTCGTTCTACGCCCAGCGCGACTGCAAGAGCGCCATCGCGGCCCAGCAAGTGGTGCTGAAGAACTACGCCGACAGTCCGAAAGCACCGGACGCCATGCTCAACATCGCCAGCTGCCAGACCGAGCTGAAAGACAAGGCCGCCAAGAAAACGCTGCAGGACCTGATCAAGCAGTTCCCCGACTCGCAGGCAGCCGTCACGGCCAAGCAGCGCCTGAGCGGCAAATAAGTTGTCGGGATGAGGCGGCCGGACAAATAAATTGTCCGAGCGGCATTTGACAGGATGCATCGAAACATCCTATAATCTCGCTTCTTCGGGGGTCGTTAGCTCAGCTGGTAGAGCAGCGGACTTTTAATCCGTTGGTCGCAGGTTCGAATCCCGCACGGCCTACCACCGAAGCCCCCTTGGGTCGTTAGCTCAGCTGGTAGAGCAGCGGACTTTTAATCCGTTGGTCGCAGGTTCGAATCCCGCACGGCCTACCAAGAATTATCAAGGAAGCCCACGAATTTCGGTTCGTGGGCTTTTTTGTTTCTGGTCCATTTCTGGTCCATTTCTGGTCCTCTAGCCAACTTCCTTGTGCCCGACACGTATCGTCACCAGGCGTTGCTTGAAAAAATTGTATTCTTAAGTAGCAACATTGGTGAGCAGCATGCTAGGATGAACTTTTGCCTGCCATCACTTTGCGCTATGAATACAACATCTATTGACGGATACGATCCTCTTAGCTTCTTCGAATCGCATGCCAATGGCAGTGCCAACTCGAACCACATCTATGAAACCGCTATTAAGGGGAACGTACTTAATATACTCAAGTCATATACAGGTTTCTTCGATATCTTATGCGAGCCTATACAGAACGCGTTAGACGCTTGCGAAAAGCAATGGCGGCTGGATAGCACCTATGTGCCTAAAATCCGCATCGAGATCAGTATACAAGAGCAAACAGTCGAGGTACTTGATAACGGTACAGGGATGACGGCAACGCAATTCGCACACTGCTTTACGCCAAACGTCTCCTACAAAAAAGGCGAGCGGTTACGTGGACAGAAAGGAGTCGGTGCAACTTTCCTTGCTTATGGGTTCAATTATGTGCAACTTAAAACTAAATGCGACGGAGAGCGTCGTGCAGCGATTCTGCGTCAGGGCCGCCAATGGGCAGAAGATGGAAATAATTTCGTGCCACGCCCTAAGTTGGAGGAATTGAAGACGTTCAACTGCGACTGGCTAGATCGCCAAGTAAGCGGAACCTCTATCCTCATCAAGCTGACCAGCTCGACAAATGAGAAACCTAAGGACTTAGGTTGGTGCGGTGCGACGAATGCCGAGCAATGGATGACCCTTTTACGTATTCTCACACCGCTCGGTGGTATTTATATCGAACATTCTGAATTTAAGCCAACGGTAGAAATAAGCGTTACAGACAGGTCGGGAACACAAACGGGCACGAGTATTGTAAATCCGGAGTATTTCTACGTTCACGATATTGACGGCGTACGTAGTGTAGATCTGAGTAGTATTCGCGATGCTCTTTCATCTATCGATGGGGACCCGGCACATAAAGCATCCCGCATTCCGGACAGATTTAAAAACATCGAATGTCTTTGGGACTTTTGGGATGCGAAAACCTTATTATCAGAAAAAGGTTTAGACAAACTAAATGATGAACAAAAGGCATTAATTGAACAACATTGCGTCACTGTTTATGGCGGCTTTGTCTCTACATTAGATATATTTGACGCTTTTAATAGAAAACTGGGTGTAAATGAGCGATTCAAATATCTACGCGGCGGCTTACAGTTAGCGACTGATTCGATGCCACAAGGGGAGCTGCTCGTAATTCCACTTAAACGATATATAGGTTATCAACGAAACGCACATATCGTTGTTCATTTTAAAGATGGCAATCCCGACCTAGGGCGGAAAGTTTTTCAACCAGAATTGCGCGCATTAGCTGAAGAGATCGCTGAAAAGATCACGAACGTATTTATTACTTATCGAAATTTACTAAAGCCAGATTCCGGAGCGATACCTACCCTATTACCGGACAAAGAATTACATGTGTGGAAGCGTGCCCAAGAGGACTGGAGAGACAAGCATCCCCTAAATCTCACAGGAACATGGCCAACTACAAGCTATATCTCTGCCCCTCAAGAGGAACAGGATGTAATTGCGCTCTACCACCAACTTATCGGAGCAGGCCTTATTCGTGGCATAAACTTCTATGGGTCGAAGGTGAATGAACGATATGATGCCTTGGTAGAAATGAACTACTCTGACGACACTGTGCAATATCACCCGGCTTCCTGTCCGCTGGGCGTAACAAGTGCTATCGATTTTCCTTATAATTCCGAGCCAAAAATCCTTGAATACAAGTTTGACCTAGATGCGTTATTCAGAGATTTCGATGCATCCATTAAATTTGCGAAGCATGTGGACTTTATTGTATGTTGGAAAGCGAGTCTTCAAGTCAAGAACGGATTTTCCATTCACTCCTATTTGGTAGATGACCAGGGCGTAAGGCGGGTGTTCTATGGAGCAACTCACCGCCTAGAACAGGCAGGCTCGGGCCATTTTATGGAAGTTGTTATTTTAGAAGAACTACTAAATTACCTGGCAAACAAGACCCAGGAATCAGCAAATCAAAAAGTAAAATATCGTCTTTACGATTAGTGAATCGCGAGATTGATCCCGCCTCATTGCAACGAGGCGGCATCAGTATTCTTGCGCGTGAATTATTAAGTGATCAGTATCAGATGCTACTTTGAATTTCTCATACAACTCCGCCAATTCCTCATAACTTACTATCCGCGACCCTACTTTTTCAGCAGAGAATAAATATTCAAATGCCTCACCAGAAAGCGAAGTTTTTCGAATTTTCTTGTACTCCAACACTGGAGTACCTCGTTCAGTGATCGTCTTGCAATTGTCGATCTGACATAGAGGTATATGTTCGCCACTGCTAATGAATTTTTGATCTGCATTTTGCAGCTTATCAGTAGGTCTAAGAAATGCTGCACAGTGCGGGAATCGGTACCCTGACTCAGCTTTATCACTTTTACACAAATAATTTCCGCATGCGAAAGTACGCATTTTATCAAGCTGCTGTAGAAGCCTAGGGTCAGTGAGCCGTAGAGTTCGATTTTCCCAAATTTTATACTGCACAATTACAATACTGGCTTCTTCCTGATCAATGGAATGTCTTTCATAAATAACATCAGCCCCCGTGACCTGCTCAGGCTTGTCAGGGTGCAGGACACGAACTCTCAACATCCCACCATCGGGCAATTCAAAATCCCGTCTTGCCTGCCCGGCCCCCATTTCTAGTAGCCCCTTTGCCACAGCGGTAGCATCGCGGAAAATCAATTGATTTTCCGTATGGGCAGGCGGGTCTAACTCATTCTTAGCATTAACTAGCGTTTTCAGTCGCCCCTTTAACTGGTCGACCCTACTCCTATCCTTGCTGATCTTGGCTATCTTTAATAAGCCTTCATACTCCTCTATTTCCGGAAGCAAAAGCTCTAACGCAGTAATTGATACACCATTTTTTTCGCTTCTCAGCCGAGCCCTTTGCCGAAATTCTTTAGTGGTATCGGATTCACGAACTCGACGAAGAACGCTGTTCTCTTGTCCGAGCAAGGCTGGATAGAGTTCCCCACCAAAATTCAAAGCATCGTTGTAAGTAGCTTTTGCCAAATCTCCTTTAGTCGAGATTTTCAGTAGCTCGCGGAAGGCATTTAACGCAATCCACTCAGAATCAATGCGGCTCTCTTGCAGTTCCATATTTTCCATCTCGAATTTAAACGAAATCAAAATTCTTATTTTTTATATATTATTTGAATCGCCACGACAATTGTAGACACTCCTGAGCCATAATATCGGACCCAAGGAGAATGTATGAGTGGCAAGCGGTACACAGAAGAATTCAAGATAG
>NZ_LMNW01000008.1 GCF_001423125.1 Duganella sp. Leaf126 | reverse complement strand
GGCCACACATGGCACTTGGCGGCATCACGCCGATTCAGAAATTGGCCCTCGCCGCATAGCCTCTACTTCTGGTGCGCATCATTAATGGGGGGATTACCTGTGGACAATGGCTGTCTACGAAGTCGCGTAACAGGCGCGCCGGTGCCATGCAATTCTTGTCGCTCTGGCGCTCGATGTCGCGCCAGACCCGGCCGACCACGGTCTTGAGCTTCTTCAGGCTGGCGCGCATGTGCTTGTATTGTTTGGCGTGCGCGTAGCGGCCCACTTGCACAGTCAGCCTCGGCGCTTCGCGGTTGTAGTTCTGGCGTAGCGTCAGCCCCGCCTTGGCGGCCAGCTTGACCGAGTGCTGCCTGGCCGGCTCCAGCAATTTGCTGTCGGTAGGATGAGCGATGGCTTTTTCCTGCACGGTGCTGTCGACAATCACCTTTGGGAAGCTCTGCAGCTTGACCACCCGCGCTGACTCGGCCGCCTTGATCGTTTGCGTCAGCATCCACTCCAGCCCGGCCTCGCCGATGCGCTTGCGCCAGCGCGTCAACGAACTGGGATCGATCGGCGGCCGGTGCTGGAACCAGGCCTCGCCGCAGAACAACTGCCAAGACGGATTCTCGACCCAGCCTCAGATCATATCCTCGTCGGACAGGGCAAATGTGTGCAGCAGGTACAGCAGGCCCGCGATGAGCCGAGTGGAGGTGGCGGGACGGCCGCGCGATGAAGGGAAATGCCCGCCCCATTCGCGCTCAGAGACGCTCCAGTCGATATGGGCGGCCAGCCAGGCCAGCGGATGCTCGAGGTTAACCAGTTCGTCCAGCCGTTGCCGGAACATGTGTGCGCTTTGTGATCCGGCTGACTTCGATCCCATTCAGGCCTCTGAAATTTGCAAGTAATTACCACTATTTAGCGAAAGCTTGCAAATCCCACCTACTGTTTTTTGATCTTTCAGCAGCAGAATTTAGCGGTTAGGATTTGCTCACACCCGACTAAGTAATTCACGTTTTGCTGAAAATGAAAAATATTAAAAAATAAGTATTTTTCGATTCGAGTTTAAGATATTAATTAATTTTTCAAATACGGAAAATTACAACGCAATTTTTATCTGATAAAGCTCGGCTTTGGAGGGTCCACGTAAAATTCATCAATTTTAACGCCTTTGGTGCGTAATTCTGCTTCGGCTTCTTTTCTCATTTTTGGCAAGATCGCCAGTTTGGAAGAAAGTTGATTTTTCCAATCTTTCCGATCTTTGGGATCTACGTAGCTCTTATAGTGGTTGTTTTCGCTATTAACTGTAAATGTTATTAAATACGCTCCTGGCTTATTCGGATCAGTTAATGTGGGATCGCGAGAGAAATCTAGCGATAAATAAACATGATTAGCGTAGAAAGACCAAGTAGTTCGACTAGGGATTTTCATCCATTCTTCAAATGTCGGTTCATAATCAGGATCCATTGAGCTTGCTGGAGAGTCCTTTAATATGAAATCTAACATATCTCGGCCGCTCAAACGAGGATCTCCTTCGTCCAGAAAACGCTGCCAACCTACTTTCCGAATATTTTTCAGTATGTAGACAAAGCGTTGACGCGCCTCTTCATGGCTTATTACGTCGGCGGACGAAATTCCCGCATTGATGCTAAATTTGACTATCCCTTCCTCCGGCGAGTTAGGCTCATCGGTCGCAGTGACGCCTAACATATGTTCGATAGAGAAGGAATGGTTGATATTTTCTAATCTAGCTCTAGCATGATCGGACGCGTTCCAATTCGCGGTGTAGAAATTAATTCCAGCCGGATGATTTTCAACCTTAAAGAAACCATTAACATCTAAAAATGCGCGCGGATCTTCGTTTATTTTCAAAATTGCTATTGGATTTTCCATGTTATTTTTTGTGGGCTTTTTTTCGCAGCCTAGAATTGAAAGAAATATTAGTATTAACAGTATTCTCATTATTTACATTGGTACGTAGTAATTTTGCGATACCGGAACGGACGTTTTTTGTACCCAGCTTGAAATAATGGTTAGTTCAGTTTCCATATAGTTTATCCTGTTTTGCATCAGGTCGTGAAAATTTTCTGCGGCGGCACGGATCCAGTTCATCCGGCTGGCAAAATTCTCAAGGACAGTCTTTTTTGGCGCAACTGATTTCAATTGCGCAGCGTCCGTATCGCACGAATGGTTAAAGACTAAATGTAACTCAGGGCTTGCCCAGTTCGCATACCAAGCTCTCAGGCGTTCAACCCATGCTGAAAAACTTGGATCATCATAAATTAACGGCTGGAGAATGAATCCTTGCTCGTGATCAGCGATCGCCAGAAGGTGCTGTAATTGGAAAGATGCTTTGATATTTAATCGCTTTTCTGTTTCTATTTTTTTTCGAAAAATCAAATCCTTTAACTATAAAACTATGGCGGCTCATGTTTTTTATTTTAGGTAATGCTTCATCTTTCCAAGGGTAACTAGCGACTTGAGCTTTTACAGGTTTTACATATTGGGAGGCATCTCTATTTGACACGCATTGATCAAAACTATTGCGGAAGCGCGTATAATACCAGTGCCATCCGCTGATATCATAAATAACCACAGATTTCCTTTTGCGAGTCCTTTGAAGACTGTACCAATTAGAGCTACACGCGTGTCGCATAATGAGCAAGCTACTGTTTTACTAGCAAACGCTCCTAATGCCATCCAATAAAATCTTCCCTTTTTAGAGATGTCGCCATAATCCTCTGTTTCAAGATACAATCTAGCGTATGTTGCAGCTATTCTTTCTGCTCTGTCGCGATAAACAGGTATAATTGTACCTTCATTTTTTCCTGTACTATCGCAAAGCCGTTTTGTACTCATTTGCTGCACAATCGACCACATCATATTGCAGTCGCACTGAATCTCTTTGCATGAGTTTTTTCTATTATTGGTCTGAGACGTCGATTTTTCTGGGGTGCTCATTCTAGATCCCTATAGTGCTAAGTCTAAATCATTTTTTTGTGAAATGACTTTGAACCATTGCAATTCAAATTCTATTGACTCGCTAGCTTCAGTAGAAACTCTTTCGGAAAATCCATTTTCGGAGGTTTTTGAAATGACTTCACCCGATGGGTCTTTTATCTTATATGGAATCTTCGCCAATGGCATTCCAGTCGGATCCTTGAGAACAAATGCCTCATCAAAAAACTTGACTTTCGTATCGGGAAGAGCTGGGAAGTCCGGTGGGTTACTTGCCCCGCCATCAAACAAATGCTGCCCCCCCCTTCACCGTAAAATTCCAGTGCCGTTTGCGGACCTAGCGCGACGCCCGTGTAGCGGGCGGCGGCTGCGCGCGGGACGATGGCGACGGTGTCACGCACGCAGCCGAAGCGGTTGCGGTAAGTGCCGTTTTCGATGGTGCTGGCGGCGAATTTTGCCAGCGTGGCCAGGCCGGCCTTGGCGACGCCCGGCAGGTTGCCCGCGCCGTCCATGGCGGGCGTAACGTTGTTGCGCGCCTCGTGTTCGACCCAGAGCGTGGTGAAGCCATTGTCGCCGTTGGCGTAGCGTTCGTGCTGGGTCAGGTGGAAGCGGTGGCCTGCGGCCAGGCGACGCACGGCGCCATCGCCGTCGAACAGCTTGTTGTCGAGTTCCAGCGCCTGCAGCATCAGACGGCTGTGCGGATCGGCAGCGGCGGTGTCGGCGTGGCGCCGCTCGGCGCTGCCGTCGTAGATCGGCATGGCCGGCAGTTCGCCGATGTCGAGGCTGGTGCTCTGCTCGGCTGCCGGCGCGACCAGCTGGGTCGGGTCCCAGCTGTTGATGGTGACGGCGTTGGCCTGCACGCGGCGGCGGGCGTTGAAGGCGTCGATGGCGTCGTCGGTGTCGGTGGCGCGCACGCCGTGGAAGCGCAGGTCGGGCGGCGGCGGGCGTTGAAGGCGTCGATGGCGTCGTCGGTGTCGGTGGCGCGCACGCCGTGGAAGCGCAGGTCGGCGCCGCCCGGCGTGTCGGGCAGCAGGGCCTTGCTGTCGAAAAAGACCACCTGGTGCTTGGCCTGCTGCTGGCCATCCGCGGCAGCGCTGCTACCATAATGACCTTTTGATGGTCCTCGAAATATCAACTTAGTTATTGATTAATATCCCACTGCCAAAAGGTAAGCCCATAATCTCCTCCGATATTTGGCATTAACTCGCCTTTTGAGAAATATCGACGTGAATCGGGTTTGGCCGGACTAAAGTAGTAGCCCTCTAGGTTGCACAATTCCCCTGCTTTAAGACGCACAACATCTGTAGGGGCACCAGGTTTGCTGCTGTCCTCCCATTTTTCTGATTCTCCATTAATTTGCTCAACGTAAATCCAAGTGCAAGGTCTTGTTGTAAACGCATTGCGTGCCACTAAACTTGGCGCAAGTGCTGGATCAGTTATACTATCAGAAAAAAAATCATCTCTTGTCAGTAAAGGATCGTTTAAATGTTTCTGTACAAAGGCATGCATTAGATCTTCATTTACCCATATTTCTTTGCGTCCGACTTCTTGCAAAGCTTTCATTCCTAATGCATTCAAGGTCGTGCATTCCAATAATTTACCGGGTGGATTTCCTGTCCAGCAGAATTGTGGAGCGCCGTTGGGGTCGTCGATGGGAAGATAAACACCTGTACGAGGTGGAGTAATTCCGCTTGTTGCAGTCACGTCAGGGCGAAGGCGTAGAGCGGGTGCACTATCTAGTGCCTCGCTATGATCTCGTGAAGCAAGAGTTAGGCTAAAGTCATCCCATCTACCCGCTTTTTCGTGTTGATTCATCGTCTCATCTAATGCCAGAGCATAATTGGATATTTCCTCAAGTCGCGACTCAAAATCATCTTGTTCAGCTTGCGTCATCCACTGTAAAGATAATTCAGACAACCCTCTTTCGCACTGATTAGTGCCTGTAATTGAATATGATTCAAGGGATATTTTTGAAATCTGGGTAGTAATAGATAACTCAAAATCAGCCAAGTATGCCCAGCCGTTATTTTCCCAATTGCCTGCGGTATTTCGAGCACCCCAGCGCGTATCTGTGAGTAGAGCATCACGCTGCTGAGCTTTAGCTAAGTCCAATGTAGGATTTACTGCCATCATCAATCCATGAACTTTTTTTTGTAGATTTTTGAGATAATCTAGAGAGGCAAAGTGATAAAGTAAAGTAACTTGGATTTTCTGCCAATTGCTCATTTCAAATGGAGCTTTTTGCATGTTTTACCTTATTTAGTGAGTTTGGTTGTTTGGCCAGGCAGTGAGGGTAATCCAATTCGCTCACCTAGTCCTACGCCACCGAAATCAGAGTAACCCCAGCCGGTATCGAAAGGACCACTTATATTGGGGTGGTTAATCGACTCGCGCAGGCCAGTGTAGCGAGCCTTTTCTGCATCACTGAATTTATTAAATTCTTCTTGACTAGTTGCATTCTGAAGTCGATTTTTCTTACCCCCATTAAGAGTGTAGTAACGCATCGAGTCGTTACGTGCATCGCTGCGATCTATTTTGAAGATTATTTGTTCCCAACCTCCCTCGAGATGTCGGTCCGGAATATTTTCCTTAAATTGTGATGATGCTTTGCCGCGCCATACCTTAAGACTTTCGCCTGCTTTAACATCATAGACAACAAATTGTCCATTTACATTCCAGTCAGGCCATACTGCTAGAAATTTTCGCCAAGCTGAGCGAGGATCTTTTTGAGATTTAAGTTGATTAAAAACTTCCTCAGTCACCCAGCAGTCGCTCATTGCTCGACTGTTGGGAGCAAGGATACGATACAATCTGGCTGGGCCTTTTATCTCATCCCGTAGCAAATTTGCGAAAGACTCAACGTTTTGTTTATTTAATGCAGGCCATCCGTTAGCAGCATATTTTTCAACGTACGCCTTGTATTGCGAGTACTTTAGAGAGGGGTGATTCGCCACCTTACCTTTACTAAGCCAAGTTGGTAAAGGATCAGCATTGCGCATCAGCGTCACAGCCGATGCTTCGGGTAAGCCGCCGCGAAAATGTATGTTGTTGACATTAACGATTCCGGGGAGGTGTTCTAATGCAGCCTTATCAAGTCTTAACGCGGCTTTTTCTAGAACATTTTGAACAGGAGCAACTGCGATTCCTAAGTATTTATCTGCTGCAAGCCGAATTTCTTTAACATACTTTAAACAATCAATAGCTTTTTTACTAATCATTGGAACATATTTTACATTATTCGCCATTCCATCTAGAACTTTTATGCCGCGGTCAAATGCTGTTAATAATGCAGCAGTATTAATTTTTCCATGAATTAATCTAATTTCCTTAGCAAGCCAGTTAAATACATTATCAATTTTATGCAATATAAGATAATTCTGCACATCTCTACGGCGTAAGAATGTGATGACCCAAGTCATCGCGAGGTCTACAGCTTTTATGGTAGCAGCACCACCCATTCTTCTTACGAATGCAAAAAAGATTTTGAGTACACCTTTGACAAGCGACCCTAGGAAGGGGAAAAGACCTATTAAGGTTAAGGCCAATGCCACCCACGCCCAGGTGTCCGAACGATCATTATTGATCTTTTTGCAGTTGGCAATTAGGTCACGGATGTCACAAATCTGGTCCACTAACGGGATCATAGAAATTGCTGCATCTATCATCAACTGTCCAGTAGATCGATCTTCATTGAAGTCGCCCTGTATCGCTTCCCAAAACCAAACGAAAGGATCGCTACTGGGCTCAGCTTCTTTCTGGTCATTTGTCATCCATGCCAGTGCATCCCGCATTTGAGTCGTGTTGATATCAGCCATGTTGTACCGCCAGTTCGTAGGCCTCAGGCATTGCTCAAATCCTCCAATTGCGGAGCAGGATTCTCCTTCTCCGGCTTGCGCGGTTTATATATAATTTTTTTAACTTTTTTACGCTCCACGTTTTCATGACGCGCTTTTCCCTGCTCGTCAAGAGTGCCGTTAAGTACTGGGCCACCTTCAAAGTGAATCTCGTATTCGACGCCTGGTATTCCTAAAGCAGTTTCTGGTTCAAGATAATGCAGAGCTATCCAGTTCGATTCGATAAGTGCATTCCCAGGGAGATTAGGTAGATTAGCGGTCTGACGCCCACCTCCTTCAAACAAATGCTGCCCCCCCTTCACCGTAAAATTCCCCGGACAAGCAAACGTAATATTCCCACCCTCCAGCGTCACCGACGACTGCCCAGCCTGCAACACGATCTTCTGACTCGCTTTCACCTCGATCACATCGTTGACTGAAATCACCGTAATCGCCTTGTCCGCCAGAATCTCCAGCTGATCCGTATGCGCCTGCAGCGACACCGGGCCGTTGGCGGCGATGGCCTGGATGCCGCCTGCGTGGGTGAAGAGGCCGGTGGCGTTGGCCGATACCGATGCCACCGTAAATGCCGACGCCAGGTGCAGGTCCGACTGTGTGGTCCACTGCAGCTGTCCGCCGGCAAACAGCGCGGTCGAGGCGGGTGTTGCCCAGTTGATGCTGGCGGGGGCTTCCATCAGCACCACCGATTGCGCGAACTTTTCCACTGGCGCAGCGCTGTCCGGTTCGCGTTTTCCTTCGACAGCCTTCAGTGACTCCTGGCCGCCGACGGCGCCCTCGAATTTGCCTTGTTGGGTCGGGTCGATCTGGGCGATGAAGTCGGTTTGCGCTTCGCCGGCCGCCTTGCTCGACAAGGCGCTGTGCTGGGTGGTGGCGTCGGCCAGCACCCTGTTCAACTCCGCTGCGCTTTTCAGGTGGCCGATCGCTTCCTTGCTGTCGAGCTGGGTGGAGGTGACGCTGGCGCCCAGTTGCGGGCGGGCGGTGGCCGAGAGCAGCAGGCCTTCGCCCGAGCGTATCGTGGTCCAGGCGTCGGTGCGCAGTTCGAAGCCGTGGCCGCGATATTTGCCGCGCTCGGCGGAGGTCGGGGTTTGCTGGACCAGGTAGCCGAGGTTCAGCTGGGTGGCGGCGGTACTTGTGGCCAGGCGCGTGCGCAGCTGGCCGGGCGTGTCGTCGACCACCCACTGGTTGTAGCCGCCGCCGTCGAAGTTATTGCTGTGCATGCCCGAGATGACGCCGGCGTGATTGACGCCGCTGTCCACGCCGGCAGCGTAGGGTGGGGTGTCTGATCCCGTGTAGAGCTGGGCGACGATCAGCGGGCGATCCATATCGCCTTCGATGAAGTCGACCAGCACTTCGGTGCCGATGCGGGGCGTGAACTGCGAGCCCCAGTTGGGGCCGGCCAGCGCTTCGGCCACGCGCACCCAGGCGCCCGACGTATCGTTGCCGGGCGCGTTGCCTTTCTGGTCTGTATTGTGCGGCAGGCCGCCGGCGTTGGTGCTGGCGCCGCGCTGCCAGGCGAACTGGATGCGCACCTGGTGCTCGCGCGTGGTGGTGTTGACGGCGTCGGGCAGACCGACCACCAGTGCCGTTTGCGGACCCAGCGCGACGCCCGTGTAGCGGGCGGCGGCTGCGCGCGGGACGATGGCGACGGTATCGCGTACGCAGCCGAAGCGGTTGCGGTAGGTGCCGTTTTCGATGGTGCTGGCGGCGAATTTCGCCAGCGTGGCCAGGCCGGCCTTGGCGGCGCCCGGCAGGTTACCGACGCCGTCCATGGCAGGCGTGATGTTGTTGCGCGCCTCGTGTTCGACCCAGAGCGTGGTGAAGCCATTGTCGCCGTCGGCGTAGCGTTCGTGCTGGGTCAGGTGGAAGCGGTGGCCTGCGGCCAGGCGGCGCACGGCGCCTTCGCCGTCGAACAGCTTGTTGTCGAGTTCCAGCGCCTGCAGCATCAGGCGGCTGTGCGGATCGGCAGCGGCGGTGTCGGCGTGGCGCCGCTCGGCGCTGCCGTCGTAGATCGGCATGGCCGGCAGTTCGCCGATGTCGAGACTGGTGCTCTGTTCAGCTGCCGGCGCCACCAGCTGGCTCGGGTCCCAGCTGCTGATGGTGACGGCGTTGGCCTGCACGCGGCGGCGGGCGTTGAAGGCGTCGATGGCGTCGTCGGTGTCGGTGGCGCGCACGCCGTGGAAGCGCAGGTCGNTGATGGTGACGGCGTTGGCCTGCACGCGGCGGCGGGCGTTGAAGGCGTCGATGGCGTCGTCGGTGTCGGTGGCGCGCACGCCGTGGAAGCGCAGGTCGGCGCCGCCCGGCGTGTCGGGCAGCACGGCCTTGCTGTCGAAAAAGATCACCTGATGCTTGGCTTGCTGCTGTCCGTCGGCGGCAGCGCTGCTGTCATCCTGTCCATCCTGGTCGTGCTCGAAGCGCCAGCTCAGGCCTTCGGCGGCCAGCACGCGCTGCAGGAACTCGAGATCGGTTTCGCGGTACTGCGTCCAGATCGGCCGCGCCACCAGGGGCTGCGTGATATCGAAGGCGAACCGCACTTGCGGATAATCGGCCAGCAGTTCGGTGATCAGGTCTTGCGCATGCTTGTCCTGGAAAATGTAGCTGTCGCGGCGCAGGCCCAGCAGGGACAGGCCCGGTTCCAGGCGCAGCCGGTAGCGGGCCATGCCGCCGTCAGCGCCGAGCCAGGCGGCTTCGGTACACAGGCCGTGCCAGGCGCGGCGGGAACCGTCCGGCTGCAGCAGCTTGAGTGTGATTTCCTCGCCGATGAAGGCGCCCAGGTCGAGGTCGGTCGAGGTGCTGAGCGCGTCGATGTCGAAGCGAAACAGTTCATTGACTGCTTCGCGGCCCGTGAAGTGCTCGGGCAGCAACGCTTCGGGCAGGGTGGAATCCTGCGCGCTGGCAAGCGTGATCAGGCGCGCGTGTTGGCTGAGGCCGGTTCCGAATACGCTGTCCACCAAGGACGCGCCCGGCAGGTCGGACAGCGAGATCACGGCAAGGTAATGGTCAGGTTGGCTTGCTTGGGCGCGAGCTTGACGACATCGTTATACGCGCTCATGCTTTTTTCAGTGCCATGGCCGAGCATGCTGCGCAGCCCGATGTAACCGAGGGCGCAAATCAGGGCGAACACTGAGCACAGCACCCACAGCGGCACGTCGTTGCGCAGCTTGTGGATGATCTGGTCGGGGCGCTCGGCATGCGGCGCGAAACCGGTTTTCTTGCCTTTCATGTTGGCGATTTCGTCGCCGAGGCGGGCAGTCAGGTAGGCCAGCTTTTCCGAGCCTTCGATGATGTACTTGCCCTGGAAGCCCAGCAGCAAACACATGTGAAACACTTCCAGCGCCTGTAGGTGGACGGCGCCGCGCGCGCGCAGGTTTTCCAGGCGGTTGAAGAAATTCTCGCCGGCCAGCTGGTCGCCGAACAGCACCAGTTGCAGCGGACGGCGCTCCCAGGCGTCGCGGATGCCGTATTGTGAGCGCAGGATGATCTCGTCCACCGCCGCGCAAAACGCGTACTTGGCGTTGTCGATGTCGTCGGGCGAGGCGCCCTGTTTCCTGGCGCCGCGTGTAAAGTCGTCGAGGAACTGGGTCATCTTGGCGATGAAGTCGGCATTGGCTTGCGGGCCGTTGCCGTTCTTGAGCATGAACAGCGCATAAAAGCCGTCATACATCAGGTCCATCAGCGTGTGTTCGGTGCCGGGTCCGGCTGCCACGCTGGCTGAAAATGCCGGTTGTCCGCCGGGGATCAGAGAGGGAGGAGCGGTAGTGGTCATGGTATGGTCTTCAGGAAGTTACGGCAACCAGGTCGAGTTTCAGGTCGCGCATGCCGGACGGTACGTAGATCGAGATCGACTGCGCCTGCAGCATGCGTTCGTACATCTGGCCTTTGGCCTCGAGCGCGAAATAATAGGTGTCGGGCCGCACCGGCACGGCGGCCGGCACTTGCGGCGCATGCGACAGGCGCACGCCCGGCATGGCCGACAGCACGAATTTCTCCACGTCGTCCGGCGCACCGATCTTGAAGCGCAGCGGCACCACGTCCACCAGTTCCACGCCGGGCAGGTCGGCCGACACGCCCAGGTAGAACGTGGTCTGGGCGTCGATCTTGCCCGAGTCGAGCATGCCGTGGTGGTACGACGGCTTGACCTCGGTGAGGGCGATGGCGAAGTATTTCGACGAAATCACCGTGTCGAGCAGTTCGCGGATGATGCCGTGCAGGCGCGCGAAACCGGGACCGGGATCGAGGTGGTCGTAGGCCGGCAGGTCGCCCAGCGAGATGCCTTTCGAGAACGTCATCAGCGCGCCGGACAGGCCCAGCAGCTGTTCGTACAGCCGCTCCGGGTGCAGCGCCGGATGGTGGAAATAATGGCTGAGTGACGCGTAGGCCGAGCTGGCCGTGTGCAGCAGCCAGAACGAGGACATGTCGCCCGAGCGGAATTCGATCACGTGCTTGCTGGGCTCGCGGTGGTGGCCGTACAGGGCGTTGACCTTGGCCTGCAGCGCGTCGAGCAGCCGGCGCAGTTGCAGGAACAGCAGCGGCGCGCTGCGGATCGTCAGGCTCGGTGGAATGAAGGACGGGTCCTGTTCGAAGCCGCCCGTGGACAGGCGGCGCAGGCGCAGCAGCGGCAAGGTCACGTATGAGTCGCGCGGCTCCAGTTCCGACACCAGGCGCAGCGATTTTTTCAGGAACGTCAGCTGGGCTTGCGCGGCCTGGGTGTACAGGTCGGGCGTGTCGACATTGTTCTGGGCGTAGCGGGCGGTGTTGGCCGGCTGGCCGTCCGGTGCGAAATTGCCGCCGAAATGCTTGAAGGCGGGCAGGGCGGCATAGAACGTCAGCGACTGCTGCGATTGCGGCACATTGCTGAGGTCGATTTCGGGCGGCAGCTCGTCGTTGCCCGGGCCGTGATAGATCTCGCCATCCTGGAACACCAGCGCCAGGTCCAGCACGCGCAGCGTGTTGTTGACCAGGGCGTCGCGGTCGAGCTGCAACTGGCCCACGCCCCAGGCGTACGGGTGCAGCGCCTTGACACTCTCGTGCAGGCGTTGTTCATGGTAGCGGTCCTGCTGCTGAAAATGCTGTGGCCGCAGGAACAGGCCCTCGCCCCATAAAAGTTTTCCGGTAGTGCTCATCGATTGTCCTTGCCTCCTGCCTGCGCCGCGGCATGGTCTGCCATGCCGGTAAAAGTAATGCCCAATCACAACTGCCAGAACAATAACATTTTCTGCGTTAGCGCGAGTATTGCTTTGAGGTAACGTGCTAAGCTATGCAATGTTTCTTTTGACACATGTCTACGGCTGAGTTTGTATTGTACGAGGTAAATATTAAATTTATGCTACGCTGCCGAAAAATAAGAAATAAGCAACAGTTTATAGCAAGCCAGCGACTGTTGCATTGCTTTCCATCACCGTTTTTTGAGGATTACATGATTACCACCATGCATATTCGCCGTCTGCTCGGCGGGGCCGCCTGCCTGATGATACTGACCGCCTGCTCGACCACTCCGGTCGCACCGCCGGCCCCGCCACCAAAGCCGAGCCTGGCTGACCTGATGGGCAAGGCTGCCGCCGTGGACACCGCCGGTCAGAAGGAAGCCGCCATGACGATCTGGAAGCAGGCCGCTACCGAGTATCCGGCCGATAAAACCCCGTGGACGCGCATGGCGCAGACCAAGTACGACGCCGGCCAGTACGGCGACGCCATCGTCAACGCCCAGGAAATCCTGGTGCGCGATCCCAACGACCAGCTGGCCAACAGCATCATCGCCATCAGCGGCTTGCGCCTGTCCACCCGGGCGCTTGCAGACCTGAGCCGTCAAAACAACCTGTCCGGTTCGCTGCGGACGGAGTCGCAGGACCTGGCCAAGCTGCTGCGCGAGAGCCTGGGCGAGCAGGTGCTGGTGCCGCCGGTACGCGAGAAGCCTGCCGCAGCGCCCACGCGCGCTACGCCGCCGGCCAGCAGCCGCAAGGGCGCGAAAAAAGTTGCTGAACCGAAGGCTGATCCCTTCGATGCGTTGAAGTAATCGTAAGTAGTTCAGGCTCTATCCACTTGGCGGCCTCAGCATGCCGCCGCCTATTTTGAAATGGGGATGTCATGTCGAAAAAAGAGAGTGTTCAGAAACGCCTGCAAAAGGTGCGTCCGCCGCGGGTTCAGATGACGTATGACGTCGAGATCGGCGATGCGATCGAGAACAAGGAACTGCCGTTCGTGATGGGTGTCGTCGGCGATTTCGGCGGCAATTCCGAAGTCGAGAAAAAACGTTTGAAGGAACGCAAGTTCGTCGGGATCGATCGCGATAACTTTGACGAAGTGATGAAGGGCGTCGAGCCACGCGCGAATTTCCGCGTCAAGAACGAGCTGGGCGAGGGCGGCGGCGAGTTCGCGGTCGATCTCAAGTTCAAGTCGATGGACGATTTCCGGCCCGAGTCGCTGGTCGAACAGGTCGATCCGCTGCGCAAGCTGCTCGAGGCGCGCACCAAGCTGGCCGACCTGCGCAACAAGCTGGCCGGCAACGACAAACTGGAAGACATCCTCAACGATGTCCTGCACAGCACCGAGAAGCTGGCCGCCCTGGGCCAGCAAACCACTGACAAGAAAGACTGAACCATGTCCGTCCAAACTTCCTCTTCGTCGGCCGGTGCGGCCACCACCGAACTGGCGCTGCTCGATCAGATCGTCGAACAGAGCAAGGTTGCCAAGTCCAGCGTCGAGCACGCCCGCGCCAAGGACATCATCGCCGAGCTGGTGAACCAGGTCATGGACGGCACCGTGGTGGTGTCGGACAACCTGGCGGCCACGATCGACGCCCGCGTGGCCGAGATCGACAGCCTGATTTCGCGCCAGCTCAGCGCCATCATGCATGCGCCGGAATTCCAGAAGCTCGAAAGCAGCTGGACCGGTCTGCACTACCTGGTCCGCAATTCGGCCACCGGCCAGAACCTGAAGATCAAGATGCTCAACGCGACCAAGAAAGAGCTGGTCAAGGACTTCCAGAGCGCGCTCGAATTCGACCAGTCCACGATGTTCAAGAAAGTGTACGAGGAAGAATTCGGCACCTTCGGTGGCGCGCCGTTCGGCGCCCTGCTGGGCGACTTCGAGATCACGCGCCAGCCCGAGGACATGTACTTCATCGAGCAGATGTCGCACGTGGCCGCCGCCTCGCACGCGCCGTTCATATCGGCTGCGTCGCCCGAGCTGTTCGGCCTCGAAACTTATAGCGACCTGGGCAAGCCGCGCGACCTGTCGAAAGTGTTCGACACTGTCGAGTACGCCAAGTGGAAATCGTTCCGCGAATCGGAAGACGCGCGCTACGTGGGCCTGACCCTGCCGCGCTTCCTCGGCCGTCTGCCGTTCAATCCGGCCGATGGCGCCACTGTCGAAGGTTTTAATTTCGTCGAAGACGTCGATGGCACCGATCACCAGAAATACCTGTGGTGCAACGCCGCCTATGCATTCGGTACCAAGCTCACCAACGCGTTCGAAGACTACGGCTGGTGCGCGGCGATCCGCGGCGTGGAAGGTGGCGGCCTGGTCGAAGACTTGCCGACCCACACCTTCAAGACCGACGAAGGCGAAGTGGCGCTCAAGTGCCCGACCGAAATCGCAATCACCGACCGCCGCGAGAAGGAGCTGAGCGATCTCGGTTTCATCTCGCTGGTGCACTGCAAGAACACCGACTACGCCGCTTTCTTCGGCGCACAGTCGACCCAGAAGGCCAAGAAATACAACACGGACGCGGCCAACGCCAACGCCGTGTTGTCGGCCCAGCTGCAATACATCTTCGCGGTCTCGCGCATTGCCCACTACATGAAAGCGATGATGCGCGACAAGATCGGCAGCTTCGCCGCAGCGTCGAATGTCGAAGACTTCCTCAACCGTTGGCTGACCCAGTACGTGCTGCTCGACGACAACGCCAGCCAAGAACAGAAGGCCCAGTTCCCGTTGCGCGAAGCTTCGGTGCAGGTCTCCGAAGTGCCGGGACGTCCGGGCGTGTACCGCGCCGTGTCGTTCCTGCGGCCGCACTTCCAGCTCGACGAGCTGTCTGTCTCCCTCCGTCTGGTCGCGGAGCTGCCGCAATCGACCAAGTCGTAATTTTTAAACCACAATCGAAAGGAATACCATGGCAATCGACGTCTATCTGCAAATCGACGGCATCAAAGGCGAGTCCACCGACTCCGCCCACAAGGATTGGATCGAGTGCAAATCGGTCAAGTGGGAAGTGCTGCAGCCGAAATCGGCAACCGCCTCGACCGGTGGTGGCCATACCGCCGAGCGTACCGAGCACAAGGACATCGTGGTGGCCAAGCTGGCCGACCTGGCGACCCCGCTGCTGCTGCAGAATTGCTCGTCCGGTAAAACCATCCCCAAGGCGAAGTTCGAGTTCCTGCGCGCCGATGGTCAGGGCGAGCGCATCAAGTACTTCGAAATCGAACTGGAAAACGTGCTGATCAGCAGCGTGGCACCGTCGGTCGCGCCTGGCGACATCCTGACCGAAGAGCTGTCGATCAAGTACTCGCGCGTCAAGTGGAAGTACACCCAGCAAAAAGTGGGTGGCGGCTCCGGCGGCAACACCTCCGGTAGCTGGGACCTGTCGGCCAACAAAACGGCCTAAGACAGCGCGCGCCAGGTGCGGCGGCGTCAGGCGCCGCACCTGGCGCAACCAGAGCGCGGCAGCCGGGGTCCTGGCTGCCGTGATGTTGTTTTGGTCCCTATGACCGCACCTGACCAGGAAGCACATGAAAGGTTTTTCGCCGGGATTGTTCGACCGCCTGATGGATACCCCCGTCCACGGCGCCACTGCCGCTACCGTCACGCGGCTGTCGATCGAAGAACTCAAGGACGCCGTTGCGCGCGACCTCGAGGCGCTGCTCAACACCCGCTCCGTCTTCAGCGAAGATTTGCTGAAAAAATTCCCCGAGTGCGCCCGCTCGATCCTCACCTATGGCCTCAACGATTTCGCAGGCCTCAGCCTGTCGAGCACGGACGACCGCGCCCACATCTGCGCCGGCCTGGAAAAAGCCATTGCCCGCCACGAGCCACGCCTGCGTAATGTGCGCGCCTCGCTCGAAGTGCGTGACGGCCAGATCAACCGCCTCAATTTCGCCATCACCGCATTGCTGGTGGTGAACGCGGAGCAGGAACCCGTCAATTTCGACGCCGTCCTGCAACCGTCGAGTCTGCATTACACGATAAGCAAGGCGCGCCGCCTGGCGTCGCCGGGAGTCTGACTTGGAAGAATTATTACCCTATTACGAACGCGAACTGGGATTCCTGCGCCGCTATTCGCGCGAGTTCGCCGAGCGCTATCCGAAGATCGCCGGCCGCCTGCTGATGGGCGGCGAGGTGTGCGAAGACCCGCACATCGAACGCATGATCCAGTCGTTCGCGCTGCTGAACTCGCGCGTGTCCAAGCGGCTCGATGACGATTACCCGCAGTTTACCGAAGCGCTGTTCGAGGTGCTGTACCCGCACTACCTGCGGCCGTTCCCGTCGTGCTCGATCGCGCGGATGGACTACAGCGCCGCCGCCGCCCAGCTCACCACCTCCACGGAAATCGCCCGCGGCACCGAGCTCGATACCCGCCCCGTGAACGGCGTGGCCTGCACCTTCCGCACCGCCTACCCGGTGACGGTGGCGCCGATCGCGCTCAGCCATGCTGCTTTTGCCGCCATCATCGACGCGCCGGAAGCGGTGATGTTGCCCCCCAACGTCAGTTCGGGTGTGAGCATCACCATCGAGACCACGGCTGCCCAGGTCACCATCGGCCAGCTCGGCATCGCGTCGCTGCGCGTGTTCATCGACGGCGAACCGTCGTTTTGCGCGGCGCTGCGCGATGCGCTGTTCATGCGCACCGTCAAGGCCTGGGTGGAGCCGGAGGGCAATGGCCGCTGGTCGGCACTGGCCAAGGTGCCGGTCAAGCCGGTCGGTTTCGACGAAGCCGATGCGCTGATCCCGTTTTCGTCGCGGTCGCACTGCGCCTACCGTCTGCTGACCGAGTACTTCTGCTTCCCGGAAAAATTCAATTTTTTCGATCTCGATCTGCAGGAGATCGCCCGCATGCTGCCGGCCGGCGTCAAGCGTTTTACGCTGCACCTGGGCCTGTCCGGCATGCGCACCGATTCCAACAACGCGCGCATGCTGGGCACCATGTCCACCAACAGCCTGCTATTGGGCTGCACACCGGTCGTTAACCTGTTCCGCCAGCGCGGTGAACCGATCCGCATCAGCCACACGGTCAGCAGCTACCCGGTGCTGGCCGACGCCCGCCGTGCCTACGCGTTCGAAGTACAGTCGATCGACGCCGTCAAGCTGGTGCGGCAAACGCCGCAGGGCGAGTCGGTGATCGAGTTCCGGCCTTTTTATTCGCTGCGTCACGGCGAAACGCCGGAAAAGCAGGGCCATTACTGGGTCATGCGGCGCGATGAAGTGATTGCCCAGAAAAGTCCCGGTTACGAAACCGAGATCTCGATCGTCGATATCGATTTCGACCCGGCCGCCATCGAAACCGATACCCTGAGCCTGGAGCTGACCTGCACCAACCGCGATTTGCCGGCGTCGCTGACCTACGGCATGCGTGGCGGCGACCTGTTCCTCGAAGGCGGATCGAGCGTGCGCAGCATTACCTTCCTGCGCCGGCCGACCGCGTCCTACCGCTTCGAGCGCGGCCGCGGCGCCCACTGGCGCCTGATCTCGCACCTGTCGCTCAATCACCTGTCGCTGGCCGGCAGCGGCGTGGACGCATTCCAGGAAATGCTGACGCTGTACGATTTGCCGCGCTCGGCGATCTCGCAGCGCCAGATCCGCGGCATCTGCGCCATCGACAGCAAGGCCGCCAACGCCTGGTTGCCCGGCAATCCGTTCGCCTGCCTGGTGCGCGGCATCGAGGTGCGGCTGACCATCGACGAGGAAGCGTTCGTCGGCAGCGGCATCCATGCGTTTGCCCACCTGATCGAATGCTTCCTCGGCCTGTACGTGCACGCCAACAGTTTCACGCAACTGGTGATCATCGCCAAAAAATCGGGAGAGGAGCTGTGGCGATGCACACCACGAAGCGGCGATTTGACCCTAGTGTAATCGAGCGCCTGTTCGCCCAGCCGTACCGCTTCCAGTTCTTCCAGGCGGTGCGCATGCTCGAGCTCTGGCTCAAGCGCAACGGCCTGCCGTACCAGCAGACGGTCACCGGCTTCCTGCGCTTCCAGAATACGCTGTCGCTCAATTTTCCCGCCAGCCAGCTCGAGGCGGTGGAACCGGAGCCGCGCACGCTCGAGCGCGACGGCGCCGCGCTGGGCGAAGCGCTGGTCAAGGGTGAGCTGCGCTATGTGCGCCTGACGCCGGCCTTCATGGGCTTTCTCGGTACCGCGGGCTCCTTGCCCGCCCATTACACCGAGCGGGTAGCCGCACATGCGCTGTACGACAAGGACGACGGCCCGCGCGCCTTTCTCGACACGTTTTCCAACCGCGCGCTGGCGCTGTTCTACGAAGCGTGGCGTAAATACCGGCTCGAACTCAAGTACCAGGTCGATGGCGAAGACCGCTTCTTGCCGCTGCTGCTGTCGCTGGCCGGCGTCGGTTATCCGTCGCTCACGCACCGGTTGTCCGACGGCGGCCAGGGCGTGCTCGACGAATCGGTCGGCTATTTCGCTGCCGCCATGCGCCACCGTCCCGCTTCCGCCCACGCGGTAGGGCAGGTGTTGAGCGAATACTTCGGCCAGCGCATCGCTGTCACCCAGTTCATCGGCGCGTGGTACGACGTGCCGCTGTCGCAGCAGACCATCCTCGGCGGCGAGAACACCCAGCTTGGCGCCAGCGCCCTGGTGGGGCAGCGCGTCTGGCAGCGCGACCTGCGCATGCGCCTGACCGTCGGCCCGTTGCCGCGCGCCGTGTTCGAATCGTTTTTGCCCGGCGGCGTTGCCGCACTGGCGCTGGAAAAGATGCTGACCATGTTCACCGGCCTGTGCCTCGAATACGAAGTGCAGCTGGTGCTGCGGGCGCAAGACGTGGACGGCGTGACGCTGCACGAACCGCGCGCCGGCGGCCGCCTGGGCTGGGACAGCTTCCTGATCACCGGCGACGAACGCTGCGACCGCGCCGATGTGCATTACCAGATCCATACGCTGTAGCTTTAACTATGACTTACCGACACCTCGACCAACGATAAGGAAAACCGTCCAATGAGCATCAACCTGAAGACGCTGATCAGCAAGCTGAACGAGACCAGCCGCACTGCCGCCACCCGTGCGGCCAGCATATGCGTAGGCCTCGGCCAGTTCGAAGTCGATATCGAACACGTTTTTCTGGCGCTGCTCGAACAGCCCAAGAGCGACTTCGTGATCCTGGCCCGCCACAGCGGCATCAGCCCGCAAATGCTGGAGGCGGACCTGCAGGCCGAGGTCGCGCGCCTGAAAACCGGTAACACCCGCACCCCGGTGTTTTCGGCGCGGCTGCCCAAGCTGTTCGAAAATGCCTGGCTGATCGCCTCGCTCGACATCCAGGCCGGCCGCCAGACCAGCATCCGCAGCGGTCACCTGCTGCAGGCGCTGCTGACCGACAGCGAACTGTCGCAGCTGGCCTACCGCGGCTCCAAGCTGTTCAACCAATTCAATGTGGACGAGATCAAGCACAAGCTGATCGAACTCACTGCCGGCTCGCAGGAAGCGGCGCCGGTGACCGCGCAGGCCGACGCCGGCGCCAGCGGCGGGGAGGGCGCCGACCCGGTCGGCGAGCTGGCCGGCCAGGGCGCTTCCAAGACCCCGGCGCTCGACCAGTTCACCACCAACCTGACCCAGCGCGCACGCGACGGCAAGGTCGACCCGGTGATCGGGCGCGACATGGAAATCCGCCAGGCCGTCGATATCCTGATGCGCCGCCGCCAGAACAACCCGATCCTGACCGGCGAGGCCGGCGTCGGCAAGACCGCCGTGGTGGAAGGCCTGGCGCTGCGCATCGCCCAGGACGACGTGCCGGATGTATTGAAAGGTGTAGAAATCCATACGCTCGACATGGGCCTGCTGCAGGCGGGTGCCAGCGTGAAGGGCGAATTCGAAAACCGCCTGAAAAACGTCATCGACGAAGTCAAGAAAAGCCCGCACGCCATCATCCTGTTCATCGACGAAGCGCACACGATGATCGGCGCCGGCGGCACGGCCGGCCAGAACGATGCAGCCAACCTGCTCAAGCCGGCGCTGGCGCGCGGCGAGCTGCGCACCATCGCCGCCACCACCTGGGGCGAGTACAAAAAGTATTTCGAAAAGGATGCGGCGCTGGCGCGCCGCTTCCAGGTCATCAAGGTCGAAGAGCCGAGCGAGGAACTGGCGTGCGCCATGTTGCGCGGCATGGCGCCGCTGATGGAAAAGCACTTCGGCGTGCGCGTGTACGATGAAGCGATCACCGAGGCGGTGCGCCTGTCGCACCGCTACATCATGGGCCGCCAGCTGCCCGACAAGGCGATCAGCGTACTCGACACGGCTTGCGCCAAGGTGGCGCTGGGACAAAGCGCGACACCGGCGCTGATCGAAAATCTGGTCAAAAAGCTCGACCGTATCGACGCCGAGATCGCTTCGCTGGCGCGCGAGGAAAGCAGCGGCGCCAGCCACGGCACGCGCCTGGAAACGTTGCGCGCCGAACGGTCCAGGGCCAGCGACGAACACGGCACGCTGGCTGCGCGCTGGGAGCAGGAAAAGGCATTGACCGAACAGATCAAGGCGGCCCGGGTGGCGCTGGAAGCCCCGGCCGAAGGCCAGGCTGATCCGGCCGGCAAGACCGCAGACAACGGCGCAAACAAGGGCGCCAACAAGGGCGCAAACAAGGAAGCCACTGCGCACGTGCAGGCGCTGGTGGCCGAGCTCAAGGCCCTTCAGGGCGAAGCGCCGATGGTGCCGGTGCAGGTCGATGGCCACGTGGTCGCTGAAATCGTCGCCGGCTGGACCGGCATTCCGCTCGGCAAAATGGTCAAGGATGAGATCAAGACCGTGCTCAAGCTCAAGGATAACCTCGAGCAGCGCGTGCTGGGCCAGTCGCATGCGATCGAGGCGGTGGCGCAGCGGGTGCGCACGTCGCGCGCCAACCTGGACGACCCCAACAAGCCGAAAGGCGTGTTCCTGTTCGTCGGCCCGTCCGGCATCGGCAAGACGGAAACGGCGCTGGCCCTGGCCGACGTGCTGTACGGCGGCGAACGCAAGCTCATCACCATCAATATGAGCGAGTACCAGGAAGCCCACAGCGTCTCCGGCCTGAAAGGCTCGCCGCCCGGTTACGTCGGCTACGGCGAGGGCGGCGTGCTGACCGAAGCGGTGCGCCGCAATCCGTACAGCGTGGTGCTGCTCGACGAAGTGGAAAAAGCCCACCCGGACGTGATGGAGCTGTTCTTCCAGGTGTTCGACAAGGGCGTGATGGACGACGCGGAAGGACGCGAGATCGATTTCCGCAACACCATCATCATCCTGACCTCGAACGTGGCCTCGGCCGCCATGATGCAGGCTTGCCTGAACAAGGCGCCGGAAGAGATGCCGAGCCCGGAAGAGCTGGAACAGACGATCCGCCCGCACCTGATGAAGGTGTTCAAGCCGGCGTTCCTGGGCCGCATGAAGGTGGTGCCGTACTACCCGATCCCGGACGACGTGCTGGTGCGCATCATCGAGCTCAAACTGGGCAAGATCGCGCGCCGCATCCAGGACAACCACAAGGCCGACCTGACCTGGGACGAGGCGCTGGTGGAAGCGGTGCTGGCGCGCTGCACCGAGGTCGATTCCGGCGCGCGCAATGTCGACAACATCCTCAACGGCAGCCTACTGCCGGAAATTGCCGAGGCGGTACTGGCCAGGATGGCCGAAGGTGCGACCATCGCGAAGATCAAGGTGGGCGCCGACAAGAAGGGCCAGTTCAAGTACACGATCAAGTAGCAGGCGTTTCGGCCCGCCAGCTGCGGCGGGCCGATCAAAAACAGGGGCGGCACCTTGCGGTGCCGCCCCTGTTGTCGCTGGTGCTCCTGACCGCGATCAGTTGTCCGACTTTACACCGAGCAGTTCCTCGATGTGCCGCATCGAGTCGCTGTCCTTGACCACCGAGCGCAGCCAGTCGTGCAGGGTTTGCTCGCCGGAGTCGGCTGCCTTGTCGGCAAAATACGATACCGGGCTGTGCGGCTCGGTGCGGCGGAAGAACTGCGCCACGGCGCGCAGCTGGGCCAGCGCCTGGGCGCGGGTCTGGATCGTCCCGGGCGGGCCGCTGGACGCCAATGGCGGCGTGGCAGGCGCGCTGTCGGCCGGGTCGTGGTAATAATGCCCGGCCGGTGTTCCGCCATCGTCCGGCGCCGCGGGCGCCTCGGCAGCGGCTGCCATCGCTGCCGCAGGCAGCGTGCGCTGCAGGCTGACGATGGCGTCGCGCGCGGCCGAGAAGCCCGGGCTGTCCGGTCCCAGGCGCTCGTCGGAAATCTCCTCGAGCGCGCGCAGCGCATCGAGGCACTCCTGGGCGTCGGCCACCATGGCGCTGTTGAACTGCGCCGTGTTGTTGCGGCGCGCCGCTTCCATGTCGGCCAGGCGCACGCCGGTCGGATCGGCCACGCCGCCCTGGCCGCTGGCCTGCTTGCGGGCCGTATCGAAGTCGATGGTCGAATACGCGCTGCCGCGTCCTTCGGTCAGTGGAATCTCGCGCACCAGGGCCGGCGTGCGCGCCAGGATCCAGCTCAGGTTGCCGATGCGCTGGTCATGGTCGTCGCCGTCCGATTCCGGATACAGGCCCTGGTCCCAGTACTCGCGGCACAGGCCGGCGATCACGCGGTAGCCCTGGCCCAGGCCGCGCAGGCCGGACGTCTTGGCGCCCGCTTCGGCCAGCCAGACGGCCAGCCGCAAATCCTTGCTTTTTTCCTGGAGCAGGGCGGCGCAGCGGCGCACCACGAAGTCCCAGTCGGCTTCCTTCAGTTCGGTGACCCATTCGCCCTGGTCGAGCGAAGGATCGTCGAACCGGCGCGCCTGGGCAATGGCGTCGAGCTCGGGCGAGAACGCCAGGTCTTCGCCGCTGGGTGCGGCCGGGCTGATGGGACTGAGCAATTGTTCTGCTGAAAACATGGGAGATCCCTTAAAAGTGACGATGCCTACTGGGCGATGCGGAATTCGATGCGCCGGTTGCGGGCGCGGCCGTCCGGCGTGTCGTTGCTGGCAATCGGGCGGTCCGAGCCCTGGCCCGAGGCGGTCAGCATGTCGGGATCGATGCCCTTGCCCTGCAAATAGGTCTTGACCGCTTCGGCGCGCGCCTGGCTCAGGTTCTGGTTGCTGACCTTGAGGCCCTGGTTGTCGGTGTGGCCGATGATTTCCACCTTGCGGCCCTGCAGCTTGCGCATGGCAGCCGCCATCTGGTCCAGGATGCTTCTGCCGGACGCGGTCAGGTTGGCCTGGCCGCTTTCGAACTCGATGATGCGGTTGGCCAGCGTGCTGTCGAGGATCGACTGCTCGGCTGCCGACACCCGCAGGCCGTTGTTGATGACATAGGTCGGATTCAGGCTGGTGGCCATGTCGCTGGCGATCTTCTGGCGCTGGGCTTCGTTGGCGACTTCGCCGCGCACGCTGATGGTGCTGCCGTCGATTTTCAGCTGGCCGCGGCTGATCTGCTTGAGATTGGGCGTGATCAGCTTTTGCACGTAGGCGTTCCAGTTGGCCGGCTGGGCCACCTGGCCCACCGCGATCTGGTCCACCACCTTGTCGTCGCCGTACACTTCGCGCAGGCGCGCCAGCACGGCGGCCTTGGTGACTTCGTCGGGAACGGTGCCGCTGGCCAGCACCTGGCCCGGTTGCGGGGTGGCGGCGGCAGGCACGCCGGTTTGCGCCGAGGCGCTCGCGGCCAGGCCGAGAATGAGGGTGAGGGAGAAAACGGTCCGGATAAAACGCATGATCAGGTTCCGATGAAGGCCGCGCGCAGCGAGTCGCAGGCCGATTTGAGTGAAAGCGCGGGTTGCGCCAGGTAGGTCGAGACTTTCTTGATGCCGTAATCGGTATCGACCTGGTCTTCGACCCAGTCCAGCTCCTCGAAGCCGATATGGCGTTCGCGGGCCGCTTGCGGGTCCATGATGGCGTGCAATGTCATGGCGGAGGCGCCGCTGAAGCCGAGCACCAGTACCGGCTTGTCGTCGAGGCGGGTCGAAAACAGCGCCAGCTCGAAGTCGGCGCGCAGCAGGAACGGCGTGATCAGGTGCATCCAGAAGGCGCCCACCAGGTTGCGGTACATCGGGTCGGACGGCAGCGGCAGCACCAGGCTCTTTTCTAGCCGGCTCGAGCTGCTGGCCATCACCGGCTGTAACAGCAGGCCCAGCGCGAGCAGCACCTGGCGCACGCTGCCGTGGAAACCCGATTGCGCCAGCAGCGCTTCCAGTGCGCCCACCGTCTGCAGGTCGAGGAAGTCGTTGAAGGCAGCGTCGTAGGCGGCGCTGGTCAGGTCGAGGTCGATGGTGCTGGCGGCGGCCGCCTGCAGGGCGCCGGCTGGCTCGGGCGCGGCCAGCACGCCAGCGCTCAACGCTTCGAGCCGGTTCCACAGGCGCGACAGCACCAGCGGGCTGTTGGGCACGAAGCCGGTAGCGTCGCCCACGTCCAGCGTGCCCATCATGAGGAAGGGAAAGCGCCGCTTGGACTGGTCGCTGCTGGCCACGATGTGGCCGGCAATGGCGCGGCTGCGGCGCGGACCGATGAAGGCGAAATGCAGCGGCGCCAGCACGTCGTAGGTCAGCTTCCAGCGGGCGTCGGCGCTGAGCAGGTCCATGGCGTTGGCCAGCCAGGCGTCGAGCATATTGATCAGCGCCGGGTTGTCGCTGGCCTTGACGAAGTCGCCACGGCTCGGAATCTTGCCGAAGTAGCCGACGGCAATCGGCGTGGCACGACTCATGGCTGGCTCCGGGGCGCGTTGGCAGGGGCAGGCGCTGGCGCGCGCGCACTTGGCGCAGCGGCAGCACCGGCCACCGGCACGGCAGCTGCCGCGGCCGGCGCCGCCGCCGTCACGGGCGCCGGTACCGGCGCCGGGGCCGTCACCATTTCGGGCAGGCGCATGCGGCGGAAACCGGCTGCGGCGTTCGGCGGCGGGGCCGCTGGCGCCGGCGCCTGGTTGGTGGCCACGATGCGCAGGTTGGCGCGTACCACGACACCGTTGTTTTCCCAGCTCAGTTCGAACACGCCGCCGTCCTTGCGCACGCGGCGCGAGGCGTCGATCATCTTCTTCAGGCCGAAGTGGCCCGGCTCGTTGAGCAGGTTCACGGTGCGCCCCTCGGGCGTGATGGCAGTGATGCGCGAGCCCGGTGTGCCCATCGGATTCGGCCACACCATGTGCACCCATGGCTGCGGCTGACCGCGCCAGCGCAGGGCCTGGCCATCGATCTCGATGGTGAACTCGGTCGCACCGGTGGCGCCCAGCGCCTGCACGTCGAACTTGGTCTGCGCTTCGCCTGCGCTGGCCTGGGCGGCCACGCCGCCGGCCGACAGCGGCGCCACCCAGCCCGGGAAGCTGGCGATCACGTTGGGCGCCAGCGTGATGCCCATGTTGGCCCAGGTCTTGGCGCTGAGCGTATCGCCACGGCGTACGACCAGCGGGCCGATGGTGGTGTTGAAGTATTTCGCCACGGCGCCTTCGGGACCGAAGACCTGGCCGATCTCGGCGTCGGTCGCTTCCACCCGGGACTCCGGCGCAAACGGATACTTGATCGCCAGGTTGCGGTTGAACGGTTCCAGCACTTGCGCGGTCCAGACCTTGTTGACCTCGGCCTCGGTCGGACGCACGATCACGGCAAAGGTCTGCATCAGCGGCCGCACCAGCAGCGGACGGATCGATTGCTTCTGCCCGTCGGTCATGCCGACCAGCATCTGCTCATCGACATACTTGAGCGCATCGGCCAGTTCGGAACCGCTGCCGTCGAGCGTCTGCTGCATGAACTGCTTGGCGCCCGGACCGGTATCGCCCTGGTTCTTGATCTGGTTGAAGCGGGCGCGCAGCTTCGACAGCGCTTCCATGTAGCCGCCCATCAGGGTGGCGCCGCGGTCCTTGCTGACCACCAGGCGCGCCACGCCCGAGAACTCGCGGCCCACCGGGCCCATCGGGATGGCGGAAGAACCACCGGCGCCGGTATTGACGTTGATGTCGATCCCGGCCGGCTTCTGGCGCAGGATGGTCTGCTTGAACCAGCCGACGAAACCGCGCTGGGCGTTTTTCAGGCCGGCGTCGATCAGCGACGGATTATCCCACGAGGTTTCTTCGTAGACCGTCTTGATCAGCTTGTCGATCGGCGACGATTGCGGATCGCCGAGGCGGTTCATGGCGGCGGCAGCCTGCTCGAAGCCGTTCAGGTCGCGGATACTCACGCCCTGGATGAACTTCTGCCATTCGCGCGCATAGTCGTTCTTGTACAGCTCGAGCAGCGCCTTCTGGATCTGCTCGGGACTGCCTTCGAGCGTGAGGTCGTCCTTGGCGGCCGTCTTGAGCACCCAGTCCGTGCTTTGCAGCTCGCGGTTGGCGGCGTCGCGGAAGGCGCCCTGGATGAACTTGTCCCAGGCGTCGCGGGTAAAGGTGCCGGGAATGGCATAGCTGCCCACCACCAGTTCCTTGTCCTGGTCGCCGACGATGCGCGCCACCGTCATCGACGGGAAGCGGGTGGCGGCGCGGGCCTTGACGTCGGCATACACGCGGTCGCGCGCCGGCATGCCGCGCACCACGCGGCGCAGGTTGTCGCGGGTCTGGTCCACCAGGGCCAGCTTGGCTTCGATTTGCGGCCACGACGGATCGTTGAGCTGGCTCAGGTAGAACGAGATCATGCGCTCGGCGCTGCGGATCATCTGCTCGCGCGGCATGGTGCCCCGGTTGCTGTCGAGCCAGACGCGCCAGAAGCGGGTCAGCTGGTCGTTCAGGTGGCTCGCTTCGGCCCGCGATTTGTCGCTGAGCATCAGGTAGGTCTTGAGCGCGTTATAGGCGTCCTCGACGTTGGTCGGGCTGGCGTCCTTGAACTGCAGTGCGCCGAAATTGACGGCCGCAGCGGGCGACAGCGCCACGCCGGTGGCTGTCACCGGCAGCGCGGCCGGAGCGCCCGGGACGGCCGGTGCCGCCGTGCTCACGGCTGCCGCAGCAGCAGTGGCGGCCGTGGCATCGGCGGTTGCTGCCGGCGTGGTGTTGACGGCGCCCGATTGCGGCGGACGCGACATCGGCTGCAACTGGTCGGCGCTGCTGTTGACTTCGCCGAGGAAGGCTTCGATCGACTGGCCGACCGGCTTGAGCATGACTTCCTTGAGGCCCGAGAAGTATTCCTCGCGCAGCTTGCGTTCGAGGAAATCGCCCTGGTACAGGCCCAGGCTCAGCGACAGCGGCCGGTCGGTGCGGTAGTTTTCCAGCTGCTCGATGCGGTCCTGCAGGATTTCCAGCGCCTGGAAGCGCGAGGCCAGGTCCAGCTTCTTGTCCTGCACCTTGACCGCCTGCGCCAGGTCGGCTTCGACGTTGGCGACCAGCTGGCGGTTGGCCAGGTACGACCAGCTCCAGCCGCCCAGCGCCAGGCCCACAAGCGCCATGGCTGCAAAGAAGGTGATGTAGCGCATGCGGGTCTTGGCCGGGCTGGCGTACTGGGCCACCAGGTCCTTGTCGGCAAAGATCACGGTGCGGAACAGGTTGAGCAGGAAGTAACCGTGCTGGTCATGCACTTCCGATTGGGTGGCGGGCGCCAGCTGCAGGTCGAAACGGTGCGCCACGCGTTCGGACGAGGCCGATACCGACTCGCCTTCCTGCAGCGCGCTGGTGAAGTAGAAGCCGCGGAACACGGGCTTGAACTGGAAGGGATTTTCCTCGAACAGGGTGGCGATGAAGGTGCGCAGCGGTCCCTTGATCGAGCTGAATTCCAGCGGGAACGTGAATACGCCTGGCGCCATGCGCTCGCGCGATTGCAGCGCCATATTGGCCAGGCTCATTTCCTTGAGGCCGTCGTACAGTTCGTCGAAGCGCTGGTCGAACTGTTCCAGCACATCCTGCTTGGTGCTGCTCTGGCTGTAGGGGAGGGTGGCGCCCCACACGCGGTCGCGCTCGCTCAGGTCGGCATCCTTGAAAAACTCGTTGAAGCCGGTGATCAGGTCGGCCTTTGTAAACACCACGTAGACCGGTGCGTGCACTTCGAGCTTTTCGGTCAGCTCCTGCACGCGCTGGCGCAGATTCTTGGCCAGGTTGATGGCGAACTCGGGCCGGCTGCCGGTCAGTTCGGCCACGCTGACGGCAATCACGATGCCGTTGATCGGCGCGCGCTTGCGGTATTTTTTCAGCAACCCCAGAAAACCCAGCCACTCGCCGCGGTCTTCTTCACTGACCGAGTAGCGGCCGGCCGTGTCGAGCAGGATGCCGTCGGTGGTGAAGAACCAGTCGCAGTTGCGGGTGCCGCCCACGCCTTGCACGATCTTGCTGTCGGCAAACGGGAACTGCAGGCCCGAGCTGGCGATGGCCGTGCTCTTGCCGGCGGCCGGGTTGCCTATCACCATGTACCAGGGCAGCTCGTACAGCGCGGCGTCGCCCGAGAGCTGGCCCAGCTTGGACGTCTTGATCGTTCCGATCGCCTCGAGCATGCGTTCGCGCAGCGCCGAGTTTTCCTGGCGCTGTGCGGCGCTGGCCTTGGGCAGGTCGACCTGTTGTTCGAGCATGCCGCCAAACGCCGCTCCCGAGCGCTTGCGCCGGTAATACTTGAACAGCTGGACCGCGCCGTAGAGCAGCAGGGCGGCCAGCAGGATGGCCAGCGACCACTGGAAGGAAAAGTCGAACACAGCCGCGACGATCAACAGCACGGCGGCAAGCGCCGCGAAGCCGATCACAGCCAGGCTGAAACGAGCGGTAAGAAATTGCCAGAATCGTTGCATCATAATGTGGCGGAGAGGTTTAAGGACGAGGGTTGATCAAAGTGGTTCAGGCCGGTGAGTTTGCGACGGCTGCGGTATCGGCCGCTGCATCGGCCATGGCAAGCGGCGGTGCGGCGCTGGCCAGCACCACGGCGCCGCGCTGGAACGGGTCGAGATTGGTCACGCACAGCGCCGGTCCGGCGCCGGCGCCCACCTGTTGCGCGGCCAACACCAGGGCGGCGACGGTGGCGACCGCGCCGGCGTCGCCGCATGCTGCCGTCACGCTCAGCACCTCGCTGGCGGCGTCGAGTTCGGGGACCACTGCAGTGGCCATGCCCAGCAGTTCGGTGATGCGGCCGGTGCGCTGGTCGCTGTCCGCGACCAGGGCGGCAACGGCGCTGGCCGGCACGCCGGCGCCTTGCAGCGCCTGCGTCGCCAGCTGCGCCAGCAGGTCGTTGTCGCCGCGCGCCTTGCCGTCCGCGGACGCCTGGCGCGTGGCATGGCTGGCGGCGTGCAGCAACACCGGCGCGTCGATCGCCAGCAGCGTGGCCTGCGCGTGGTCACCCAGCAGCAGCCCGGCCGCGCCTTCGCCGGGGATGCGGCCTTGCGGATGGTCGCTGTCGAACAGGATGAACTGATCGGACCAGGCCTGGATGCTGTCGGCGCCGAGGCGCGAATGGCAGGCGACCACCAGGCACAGCTCGCCCCCTGCTGCAGCGCCGACGTTTCCTGCATGTTGCCCATGGCTGACCCGCTGCGCGAGTTGCGCATACAGTCCCGGCGCCGGCTGTCCCGCTGCCGCCAGGGCTGACGTGGCCGTGCGGGCCTCCGGCCAGCCGCTGTGTACGACGACCTGGCGCAGCCAGTCGGCGCCGGCGCGCCGCTCGGTAACGCCCCATTCTTCGGGCAGCAGCGCGAGCAGCTGCAGCGCGGGTAAGGGTGGCAGCGGCTTGCCGGCCGCCTGGGCATCGATAAAGTCGGGCAGCAGCGGATGCGCCGCCAGTTCCATGGTGAGCTGGGCGGCGATGTCGCTGCCCAGCGCCAGGGCGCGCCAGTGTTCTTCCGTGTAGACCGCTTCCGGGTGGTGGGTGGCCAGCCAGTCGGTCATGGCCTGTTCCTGCCCGCCGGCGTCCAGGTCGTCGATGCGGCCGCTCAGGATGGGATAGCCATTATCGTTGACCAGCACCGGATCGAGCGACAGCGTCACCTTGCGCGCCAGCATGGCGTCCGCCAGTTGCGCGGCGCTGTCGCCGTGCGGCATGCGCAGCGCGCCGGCCAGCACGGTCAGCGTGGCGGTGGACGCCGGCGCTGCGCCGGCGCCATCGCCCGCATGGGCGGCAGCCGCACCGGCCGCTGCTGCTGCTGCTGCTGCAGCTGCCTTGGCCGCACCAGCAGCGGACAGCTTGCGGCCGGCCCAGACGGCCAATGCGAGCAAGGCCAGCAGCAACAGGGGCAGCAGCACCAGGTAGACGACCAGGTCCTCGGTCGCCGGCATGCGACGGGTCTCGCGCCAATACCAGATCGCACCCATCCAGCAGGCGCCGACAGTGGCCACGACGACCAGGGTCCGGGTCAGCCACGGGCGCATCGGCCGCTCCCCGGGTTCAGACTCGTATCGTTCATCGGCTAGACCTGATCGGTAGTTGCCTGCTGGCTGGCGATCAGCGTCGCGCCGCAGCTGGTCTTGTCGCCGTCGCGGGCCACCGGCTGGCCATCGACAATCATGGTGGGATCGCCGCTGGCGATCACGCACGGTTCATGGCCTGCTTTGGGGCAGGACACGCGGTCGCCGACGCGCGCAATCGCAATGCCGCCGCTTTCGCTCAGCGGCGACGCGCTGATCACCGCTCCCCCGTGTGACGTCTTGTCCCCCAACCGGATCAATGCTCCTGCCATGTCTACTCTCCTCCAGTTTTTTTCTTCATGACGCCGGGCAGGCGCAGTTCGGTATGCCCGAAGTCCATCATTTTCCAGCGGCCGCCCCAGGTCAGGCCCACCGACTCCGCGACTTCGCCGTACAGCTGGTAGCCGCGCATAGCCCACGGATCCTTTTCCGAGATCACCAGCTTACCGTCACGCAAAAAGGCGCAGTCGGCAGCAAGCCCGTACTGGTGCCAGCTCTGGAACGCCGCCGCGTTGGTGACATTGCTGCCCATGCCCGCCAGCATATTTTGTCGCTCGGGGCTGCGGTACCCTTCCAGGATGGCCATCTCGTAACCGTGCTGCTCCTTCATGATCTTGAACACCATCAGCAGCCGCTGCGTGTAGTCGGGGTTCATCAACGCCCAGTTCCGGCTGGCAGATACCAGCATCGGACGCTCGCGTTCTACGGCAGCACTGGCAAACACCGCTGGCGGCAATGCTACCGGCGGAACCAGCTGCTCCCCTTGCAACAATGCTGCCACCTGGGTGTTGACCTCGCGCGTGGAGACGTCATAACCGCCAAGCATATTTTTTCCACCGGCAAAAAATGCCAGCAGCGGCGGCCCGCCGGCCAGCACCACGCCCACGATCAGCAGCAGGTAATGGCGCCGCATGAACGCGCCGACGCTGGCGGCATCGATCCAGGGGCCGCTGCTGCTGGCCGGCGCCGGCGTTGCACGCGCTGCCACGGCAGGGCGCAGCGGCCAGCGGCTCGTCACGGCCGCGCCCGCGCGGCGCAGCAGTATCGGCGCGCGTTGGATGCAGCCCGTCACGTAGCTGCGTCCGGCAGGGAAGAACACCAGCCAGGCCAGCACGCACGCCAACACAAAATAGAGTATTACCGCCAGTAAGAACACGAACGCCTCAACCGTTGACCTCGGACCGTGATTGCGGCACCCTGCGGAGACCACGCTGCACGGATTCCTGTTGCATCATTAACTATTGCTTGAGAGTATATCTTACTAGTCTGATAATGGGGGCAAGATTGATTTCAATCGTGCACCTGGTCCGGGGTAACTGCAGCACAACTTTTCAACGCGGCGTCAGGTTGACGTTGAATAGCGTAAAGTATTGCAAAAACTGATAGGAGTTCGAATTTGCAACATAGAGACGGCATCCCCAAGTCATCCCGCCCCAGTTTGCTGACGCCGGCGCAGCAGGCGGAGGCCGATCGCCAGCGCATCCTGTCGCAGCTCGAATCGGGCAAGGCGGGTGCGCCCGCAGTCCGGCGCAAGCGTCCGCGCACGTTGTGGCTGGGAGCGGCTGTCGTCTGCCTGGCGATCGCCGTGATTGCCGGCCTCTGGTGGTGGAGCGACGCCGACTCTGCGCCGAACCCGTCGTCCGCCACGGCCGCAGCGGCGGATACGCCCGCCGCTGCTGGCAATTCGGCGGCGTCCGATGTGTCGTCCGAAGAAGTCCTGGCGTCGGCGCCGCCGGCAGCGGTGATCCAGGAAGACCATGCGGCGCGCGCGCAGGACAAGCAGCAGAGTCTGAGCGATATGCTCGACACGCCCGCCCATGCATCGGACAAGCCGAACGGCAATGAATTGAGCAAAGCGCTGGAATCGCCTTCGGGTCCGCCGGCAGCTGCGCCGCACAAGCCCGCCACCAGCGACAAGCCCAAGCATAAACCCAAGACGAACCCGACTGTGGCAAAGTCGCCACGGGCCGAGGAAAAGACCAAAACCTCGCCGGAGGAAGAAAATGACGTGGCACTGCTGGCGGCGCTGGTCGCGCATACGCAGTCCGAGCGCGAGGCGGATCCGGCACCAGCGAAACCGCGCCGCCTGAGCCTCGATGAACAGATCGCGCAATGCAATAAATTCTCCAAAACCAAGGCTGCGCACTGCCGCGAGCGCGTATGCGACGGACGCAGCAAAACTGGCGCTTGCAAGGTACACAAATGAGTTTCGCATCGGTCCAGCAAGTAATGGCAGCGCTCGATGGATTTTCCAGCGCGACACGCCTGTACGGCTTGCAGATCGACGGCAGCGCCAGTGCGCTGCTGGTCGAAGCATTCGCAGCCGACGACGGCGTGCAGGCACTCGGCCAGCGCGACCTGATCCTGCTCTCGACCGACGCCAACCTGCAGCTCGCGCCATTGCTCGGCAAACAGGCAGCGCTCGAAACGACCCTGGCCAATGGCAGCCGCACCCGCTTCAGCGGCCTGGTCACGCAAGCAGCCATGCTGGGCAGCTTCGGCGGCCTGGCGCGCTACCGGCTGCGCCTGCAGCCGTGGTTGTGGCGCCTGGGCCAGGTCCGCAACAGCCGCGTGTGGCAAGACAAGACCGTGATCGAGATCGTGGAATCCGTGTTCCAGGGCCACGCACCGCTGGCGCAGTGGCGCTGGAGCGACGAAGTCGCCGCCGGCATGGCCGATGCCGGGGCGCGCAGCTACTGCTGCCAGTACCGCGAATCGGACCTCGACTTCGTCACTCGCCTGCTCACCGAAGAGGGTCTGGCCTGGCGCTTCGAGGAAGCGGACGGCGGCCAGTGCCTGGTGCTGTTTGCCGACAGCAGCAACCCCAGCGCCACGATCGAGGACGCCAGCAGCGCTGCCGGCGCCGGCATCCGTTTTCACGGCGCCCGCGCCGCCGAAGCGTCCGACACCATTACCGTACTGCGCGCCCGCCACAGCCTGCGCGCCGGCCTCACCACCGTGCTCAGTTACGACTACAAGGCCAAGAAGGCAGTCGCTGCCAGCGTGCCGACCCGGGG
>NZ_LMNW01000007.1 GCF_001423125.1 Duganella sp. Leaf126 | reverse complement strand
ACGTTGATAGGCTGGGTGTGGAAGTGCAGTAATGCATTAAGCTAACCAGTACTAATTGCCCGTACGGCTTGTCCCTATAACCTTGGCAGGTTATAGAGAGTAAGAAGTGCGTTGARCGTTCGTTGATACACAACTTCATTACCCWGGTGGTTCAATACCACCGCTACTTACCGATTCCAGATTCAGGGCAACGTTCACCAGAACGCGGCCCSTACAAGTCAATGCCTGATGACCATAGCAAGTCGGTCCCACCCCTTCCCATCCCGAACAGGACCGTGAAACGACTTTGCGCCGATGATAGTGCTGCAACCAGTGTGAAAGTAGGTTATCGTCAGGCTAGTTATATGAAAAACCCCACCCGGTGATCCTGGTGGGGTTTTTTGCTTTGCGTGTCCGCAGAGTAGGTTTACGGTGTGATCCTGGCAGGGGTTTTTTGGTTTAAGCGGTCGATCGCTGTCTGCGCCTCCCAGCAAGGAATCGGTCGGTACATCTGATCCAGGCATAAAAAAAGCGCTTCCTCGGAAGCGCTTTTCATTAGCCGGTTATCCGGTTCACAGCTCTTTTTCCGGCAAGGCAATCTGATTATCGATGCTGAACTGGTAGTCCTTGAACACATGCTCGGCGCTCAGCAGCTGGTATTCGCCGTCGGCCTTCTTGTGTGTCGTGTCCTTCAGGCGATACGTGTAGTGACCGCAGGTCCAGCAGTTGAAGTTGCGCATGTGGGTGCACAGACAGGTCTTGTCCATTACCGATACCACTTTCAGCTCGGGGTGGGCCGCCACTTCGCGGTTGTACGAGTTGATATAGGCGCAGTTGCCGGTCGCGTCGAGCAGATAGCCGTAGGATTCGCAGCCGGGACGGATGCCGGCGCCAATTGCCGGGGTGCTCTTGAGCATGCGCATCGGGTAGCCGGTGGGCGAAATGCCGTTGACGATGATGTCGTCCTCGGTAGCCTGGATGTATTCCTGCTTGACCTTGGCCGGCAGACCGCATTCGTGGGTGATGGTGAAGCGCGTGGCCACCTGTACGCCTGCTGCGCCTGCTTCCAGGAAGCTGACGGCATCGCTGCCGGTAAAGATGCCACCGGCGGCGATCAGCGGGATGTCGAGGTTTTCCGCCTTCAGGTAAGCGAGCAGTTCCTTGGTGATGGTCATCAGGTCGTAATCGGCCCAGTCCATGCCGAAGCCGAGGTGGCCGCCAGCAAGCGGGCCTTCGACGATGACGAAGTCGGGCAGACGATCGAGTTTGGCGTTCTTGCGCAGGAAAATCTGCAGTGCGCGCACCGACGAGACGATGATACCGAGCTTGGCTTCGCGGAAGCGCGGATGGTCGGCCATCAGGGCAAACGAGCCGAAGTGCAGACCGGCCGACAGCGTGATACCGTCGATGCCGGCGTCCAGCGCCGCGTTCAGACGGGTGCGCAGGGTTTCGCGCGGACCGTTCATGGTCAGCTTTTCCATGCAGTTGACGAAGATCAGGCCGGGACCTTTCTTCGCTTCCATGGTTTTGCCGATATGCAAGCGCTGCGCTTCTGCCAAGCGCTCGAGGTCGAACTGCACGACCGACTTGTCCGAATTATTGATGTTGAACTTGTAGAGCTTGGTCTTGTCCTTGACGTAGCTGGTATCGAAGCGGCGGTCGGAGACGTCTTCGACCATGGCATCCGAAATATGGCCGATGCCGCCCAGGCGCGCAGCTTCCAGCGCCAGTTCCGACGTCGAGATATCGACACCCATTCCGCCGACCATGATGGGCACGTATTCGTTATTGCCAAATCGCAGGCGGAAATCATCAACACGTTTCATTGCTATCCTTAGACTACCGAAGTTGTTGCCGGCGGCGGGGCGGCCGGCGGTATGCGGAGATAAATGAGTGCGGTAGCACGCGGCAAGAAGCTTGATTCTACGCCCAGCATGCTACAGCCTGGTGACGGCGCGGCATGCACCGCGCGGCGGGATCAGTCGCGGAAGTTGTTGAATTCCAGCGGCATGTCCGGCACGTCCTTGCGCAACATGGCCATGGTTGCCTGCAGATCGTCGCGCTTGGCGCCGGTCACACGCACCGATTCGCCCTGGATGCTCGCCTGCACCTTCATCTTGCTGTCCTTGATGACACGCACGATTTTCTTAGCGTCATCGGTTTCGATACCGTTCTTGACCTTGATCACCTGCTTGACCTTGTCGCCGCCGATTTTCTTGATATCGCCGTCTTCGAGGAACCGCACATCCACTTTGCGCTTGGCCAGCTTGTTGGTCAGCACATCGCGAACCTGGCTCAGCTGGAACTCGGAATCGGCAAAGGCGGTCAGTTCGTTGTCCTTTTGCTCGACCCGTGCGTCGCTGCCCTTGAAATCGAACCGCGTGCTGATTTCCTTGTTGGACTGTTCGACCGCGTTTTTCACTTCGATCATATCGGCTTCAGAGACTACATCAAACGACGGCATAACTATTTCCTTTTCGTGTGGCATGCAGGAGCTGTGAGCGTAAAACGGCCCTGCATCAAAGTCTGACATTTTAACGGACAACCGCGTGCAAGCTGGCATCTGGCAACTGGTTTTTTGTGCGTTTCACTCTATAATCGACTAAATTTATCGGTTTTTTAGTCCATGCAGCCATACACATCCGTTCAGCACCAATTCCCACTGCAGTCCCTCAATACATTCGGCATCGCGGCCACTGCCCATGCCTATATCCGGATCACAAATACCGAGCAGCTGATCGGCGTTTATGCAGACGCCACCTGGCGCGCTTTGCCGCGGCTGGTGTTGGGCGGGGGCAGCAACGTGCTGCTCACCGACGATTTTCCGGGCCTGGTTTTACATATCGCCACCGAAGGAAAGCAGCTCGTCGGCGGTAATGACACGCACCATTTCGTGCGGGCCGCCGCCGGCGAAAACTGGCACGGCCTGGTCCAGTGGACGCTGTCGCAAAACCTTGGCGGACTGGAAAACCTGGCCCTGATTCCGGGCACCGTGGGCGCGTCGCCTATCCAGAATATTGGTGCATATGGACTGGAAATCAAGGACGTCTTTCACAGCCTGACCGTGTTCGATCCGCGCGATGGCGCGATCCGCAGCATGGATGCCGCAGCATGCCGCTTCGGCTACCGCGACAGCGTGTTCAAACACGCGGCAGGGCGCAACCTGGTCATCCTCGACGTGACGTTTGCCTTGCCGCGTACCTGGCAGCCCAGGCTGCACTACGCGGAACTGGCGCAGGCCGTCGCCGAGCAAGGCTGGACCGCGCCCACCGCGCAGCAGGTCGCCGATACCGTGGTCGCGATCCGCCGCCGCAAGCTGCCCGACCCTGCCGTGATCGGCAACGCCGGCAGCTTTTTCAAAAATCCCGTGGTGTCGTCCATGCAGTGCGCGGCGCTGCTCGCGCAGTTTCCTTCGCTGGTGCATTACGCGCAGCCCGACGGCAGCGAGAAGCTGGCAGCGGGCTGGCTGATCGACCAATGCGGCTGGAAGGGACGCAAGCTGGGCGCAGCGGGCGTGTACCCCAAGCAGGCATTGGTGCTGGTCAATAACGGTGGTGCGACGGGGGGGGAAGTGGTGGCGCTGGCGCAGGCAATTCAGGCCGACGTGATGGCGCGGTTCGGTGTGGCGCTGGAGGCGGAGCCGGTCTTCGTCTAGCAAGGCGCGGCAGTGGTTCCCGCCCGGGTGGAGGCGGGACCGGCAGACTCACGCCTTGCGGACTGCGCAACGACAGTCCGCAAGGCATGCACGGTTCAACTCAACCGAAGCTGCAGACGTAATCGAGCGTCTCGACGGTCTCGATATCGAACGACGAATTGCCGGCGATGCTGAACCGGTCGCCCGTCGCATAGGTTTCCCATGCGTCCTCACCGGCGAGGCGTACCTTGCACACGCCGCTGACCACTTCCATGATTTCCGGCGCGCCGGTGTTGAACGTGAGGGTGGACGGGAAAATCACTCCCACGCTTTTTTTGCTGCCATCGGCGCAGATGACGTTGTGCGAGACGCATTTGCCGTCGAAGTACACATTGGCCTTTTTGACGACGCTGACCTGATCGATCTGGGTACTCATGCTTGCTGCTTTCCTAGTGTGAGGCGGGAAGGGGACCAGGCAGTTGGGCCGCGCTTTCGACGCGGTTACGGCCGCCGCTCTTGGCAACGTACAGGGCCTGGTCGGCGTGGCCGAGCAGCTCCTCGACACTCGACTGCGGTGACGGCACCACGCTGGCCACGCCGACCGACATGGTCACGTACGCCAGGTCGCTGTTCGCCTGCGGGTTGTCGATGGCCAGTTGCTCCAGGTGTCGGCGGCATGACTCGGCCACGATCAGTGCCCCAGCCAACGGTGTCTCCGGCAGGATGATGACGAATTCCTCGCCGCCATAGCGCGCCGCCAGGTCGGCAGGGCGCTTCAGGTGTTCGGTCAGTACGGCAGCCACCTTCTTGAGGGCGAGGTCGCCCGCCAGGTGGCCGAAACTGTCATTGTAAGTTTTGAAGAAATCGACGTCGCACATCAGGACCGCGAGCGGCTTCTTGTCGCGCTGCCCGCGCTGCCATTCGATGCGCATGGTGTCGTCGAAGCGGCGGCGGTTGGCGATGCCGGTGAGGGCGTCGAGTGCGGCCAGCTTTTGCAGCTCGATGTTGGCGTCGGCCAGGCTTTTCTGGCTCTCGCGCAGGAAGCGGAAGGCCTGATCGCGCTGCAGGCGGCTGATGTGCGCGCCCGAGTGATAGCGCACGCGCGCCAGCAGTTCGAGCTTGTCGGGCAGCTTGACCATGTAGTCGTTGGCGCCGGTGGCAAAGCTGTGGGCCTTGAGTTTGGGATCTTCCTTGGCCGACAGCACGATCACCGGTACGTGGCGCAGCGCTTCGTCGCCGCGATACTGCTGGATCAGGCCGAAGCCATCGACCCCCGGCATCACCAGGTCTTGCAGGATCACGGTCGGCTGCAGCTGCACCGCCGTCTGCAGAGCAAGCATGGCGTCGGTCACGTAATGGAATTCGATATCGGCCTGGTCGCTGAGCATGCGCCGCACGGCTTCGACGATGATCAGCTGATCGTCCACCAGCAGGACGCGCACCTTGAAGGCGGTGAGCGCCTGTTCGGGATCAAGGGCGGCTGCGGCGGTTGCGGATGCTTCGGACATCGATACTCTCTTTCTTTCGGGGCAGCGCGGTGCACACGCCATGCTGTCGTCAGGTGCGGCTGCCCAATGTGCCGCGCAGGACCGGTCCGATCCGCGTCAACGGTAAAATCATTTGTGCCGCGTCCAGCTCGGCGGCGGCGCGCGGCATGCCATACACGGCGCTGCTGGCCTGGTCCTGGGCGATCGTCAGGTGGCCGGCGCGGCGCATCGCCAGCAGACCCTCGGCGCCATCGCGGCCCATGCCGGTCAGCAGCACGCCCACCGACAGGCCTTTCCAGTGCTGTGCCACGCAGCGGAAAAACACATCGACCGACGGCCGGTAGGCATAGTCCTTGGGATTGGCATCGTAACGCAAGCGATAATTTTGATCCAGGGTTAAATGATCGTTGCTCTTGGCGATCAGGACCACGCCAGCGGCCAGCTCGTCGCCTTCCTCGGCGGTGCGCACCGGCATGTCGAGCTGCTCGCCCAGCCAGCGCGCAAAATTGTCGGCGAAGTGCTCATCGATGTGCTGCACCACCACCACCGCGCAGCCGCGCGGCGCGACCCAGCCAGCGAGCATCTTCGATACGGCGACCGGCCCGCCGGTAGAGGCGCCGATGGCCAGCAGCGACGTCACCGGCACCGCGCCTTCGGCATGCTCGGCGACCGCCGCCGGCGTGCTGCCGGCCAGCGAAGTGCGCGGCGCCAGCGCCTGCGCGCCACCGCTATGGCGTATCAGCTTGTCCATGGTGCGGATCTTGGCCAGCAGCTCGGCATCGCCGCCGGGCTTGCCCTGCAATACCGGCGTGGCCGTGACATCGAGCGCACCCGCGCCCAGCGCGCGGAACACCTGGTTGACGTTGTCCTGCGGCCGGCCGGTCACCACCAGGATCGCGCACGGGCTTTGCTCCATGATCCTGCGGGTAGCCTCCACGCCGTCGAGCTCCGGCATGTTCAGGTCCATGAGGATCAGGTCCGGCCGGTTGTCCGCGCACATGCGCACCGCCTCGGCGCCGGTGCGCGCGATCCACAGCACCTGGTGCTCGGCGGTGCTGGCCACCACGCGCCGCAGCGCTTCGGCTGCCATGGCGACATCGTTGGCAATGGCGATCTTCATCGGTGGGCGTCTCCAATCAGGTCGCTGACGGCGTCGAGCAGCGTCTCGTCGTGGAAGCTGCCCTTGGTCAGATAATAGTCTGCACCGGCCGATAGTCCGCGGGCGCGGTCTTCCGGCCGGTCTTTATAGGAGACTATCATGACTGGCAGTTTGTGGAGGTGGATATCCTTCTTGATCAGCGCAACGAGCTCGATACCGTCCATGCGCGGCATATCGACGTCGGTGATCACCAGGTCGTACTCGCCGCTGCGCACCACGTTCCAGCCGTCGATGCCGTCGATCGCGATATCGACCAGGAAGCCCCGGCTTTGCAGCAGCTTGCGCTCCATTTCGCGCACCGTCAGCGAATCGTCCACCACCAGCACGCGCTTGGTCTTGTGACGTTCGCTGTGTTGGGCGCGGGTGAGCTGGTGCAGGCCGCCGTCGTGCAGCAGCTTGTCGATCGACAGCAGCAGATCGGGCACGTCGAGGATCAGCACCGGTTCGCCGTTGTCGAGCAGGGCGGCGGCCGAGATGTCGCGCATCTTGCCGAAGACCGGATCGATGGCCTGCACCGCCAGGCTTTGTTCGCCGTTGATGGCATCCACCACCAGCGCGTAGCGCCGCGCCCCGCTGCCGATCACCACCACCGCCAGCTCCGCGGCCGACGCGTCGGTGTCGCCCAGATCGAGCACCTGCGATGCCGATACCAGTCCCAGATGCTCGCCGCCGAAGTCGAAGAACTGCTTGTTTTCCAGCGTGTGGATGGCCGCTTGCGGCACCTTGATCACGCGCTCGACCTGCACGATGGGCACGGCATAGGCTTCGCCCTTGATGTCCACCACCAGCGCGCGCACGATCGACTGCGTCAGCGGCAAGGTGATGTGGGTGCGGAAGCCCACGCCCAGTTCCGATTCGATGCGCACCGTGCCGTTTTGCGAGCGGATGGTTTCGTGGACGATATCGAGGCCGACGCCGCGCCCGGAGATCTCGGTCGTCTGTTCCTTGAGGCTGAAGGCCGGCAGGAACAGGAACTCCATCAGCTCGGCGCCCGACATGGCGGCTGCCATCGGCGCGCTGGCCATCTTGCGCTCCACCACGCGGGCGCGGATTTTTTCCAGGTCCACGCCCTTGCCGTCATCGCTGATTTCGATACTGAGCATGCCGGCGCGGTGTTTGGCCTCCAGCACGATGGTGCCGGCGCCCGGCTTGCCGGCCGCAATGCGCTCGACCGCGCTGTCCATGCCGTGATCGATGGCGTTGCGCAGCATGTGGTTGAGCGGGCTTTCGATGCGCGCCAGGATGTCGCGGTCCACCAGCGTGTCTTCGCCGACGATCTGCAGTTGCACGTCCTTGCCCAGGCTGCGCGCCAGGTCGCGCACCATGCGCGGAAACGGCTGCACGCCGTCGCGGAACGGTCGCATGCGCATGGTCAGCACTTCGTCCACCATGTTTTGCGAGACGGCCAGCAGGCGCCGTTCGTAGGCCTCGGTGTCGGCGATGTGTTCGAGCACGAACTGCTTGAGCGGCTGGGTTTTCTGCAGCGCCAGCAGGGACAGCTCCTTCAGTTTCGGATCGTCGCTGTTGGAGATCGCTTCGTGCAACTGCTCGATCACGGTGGCCAGGCTGGCCTGGTTGCGCTTGAAGCGTTGCAGGCTATGGATGAACGGCTGCATCTGGTGCGCGTTGATGCGCGATTCGCTGGCCAGCGACAGCAGCTTGTCGAAGTTCTGGGCCTTGGCGGGGGACGGCGCGCGGCGATCGAGCGGCGGCTCGTCGGCGGGTGCCGCCGCTGCTGCGGCAGGCTGCGGAGACACCGGCAGCTCGCCCACCGGGAATGTCGGTGCGGCCGGTGCCGGCGGCGCCGGCGGCGCCCACCCCATCTCGGCCTGCAGGCTGACCGGCTCGGGCAGGAAGGCGATGGTGGCGATCGCATCGAGCGTCCGCTTGATCAGCGCCTCATTGGCGGCCAGCCAGGCATCGACGCCGCTGTCCTGCAGGCGTGACAGTTGCAGGATCAGGTCCACGCCGGCCAGCAGCACGTCCACCCGGTTCGGCGTCAGCGCCAGCTTGCCGTGCTGCGCCGCGATGAAGGCGTCCTCCATGCTGTGCGCCACCTGCACGACCACCTCCAGCCCGACGATGGCTGCCGCGCCCTTGATCGAATGCGCCGCGCGCATCATCGATTCCACCGCGCCCGCGTCGTTTTTCAGCCGCTCCATGGCCAGCAGGCCATCGGTCAGGATCTGGGTCTGGCTGTCGGCCTCCATGCGGAACAGGTCCAGCATCGAAAACTGGCTCAGGTCTCCACCCATGCCGCCGTTATCCTGGCTCATCGCAGCGTCCTCGCAAGTTGGTAGCCGATCAGTGCGGCGTCCAGCACACCCACGTGCATGTCGCCGATCGCGATCACCCCCGACAGGAAACGGGAGAGGCCCTTGTTGATGGTGGCGGCCGGCGCCTGCATGGCCGCCGTGGCGTAGCGTTCGATCCCGTGCAGGTCGGCCACCGGCAGCGCGTAGGCCTGTTCTTCCCAGCGCATCAGCAGCAGCCGCGCATAGGTATGGCGATGGGCGCCTCCCTTGGCCGCAACGGCCTTGTCCGCAGCAGCCGCGCTATCGTCGATGCCCAGGAGGTCGGCAAGTGACATGCAGGGATACAGGGTGCCGCCGACGTTGACGATGCCGGACAGGCCGCGATCGTTGCGGTGCGGCAGACGGTGCGGCTTCGCCTGCGGCGCCACGGCCAGGAACAGCCGGGTGGGCAGCGACAGCCACTCGCGGCCGATCCGGAACACCAGGCAGGAGGCATCGAGCGCCTGGCTGTCTTGCGCCGGCTGGCGGAAGTGCGCCGCCCATTCCTGCTTGTAGCCGGCGCCCACTGCGCGCTGCAGGTTGCGCTGGGCGGCGTTTGCATAGACCGGGCAGTTGCGGCAGTGGATATGGTCGGCCAGCCTGGCGCAGGTCTGGTCGCCGGCCACGCCGATGCGGTTCCAGCAATCGTCGATGCCGACGGGATCGGGAGGGAGACCGGCGGAAGCGGCGGTGGTCGTCATGTCGGGGCGCCCTTGTCCTTAAGATGCCTGCTGGCGTTGGTAGATGCGCGCGGCGCGCGCCTTGAGCGCAGCCGCGCCGGCAGCGTCGCCGCTGGTGTCGGCCAGCAGGGCCAGGTGGCACAGCGCCTCGTAATGGTCGGGCTGCAGGTAGATGCAGCGCTTCCAGTAATCCTGCGCCTGCGCGTGCTTGCTGGTCAATTCGTTGATCAGGCCCAGGATGAAATACGCCTCGGCCGCCTCCGGCTGCTGCGCCAGGTGGTCGCGGCAAAGACGCTCGGCCTCCTTCAACTGGCCCAGGTCGGCCAGGCGGCGGGCATCGGCCAGCAGGTCCCGCGCCGGTGCCGGTGGCGGCGCGGGGACGGGTGCCGGCCCGGGTTTCGGCTTGGGCGCAGCCGGGGATGCAGCCGTGACCGGACTGCCGCCGGCCGCCAGCGGGCGTTTCGGTACGGGCGCCGGGCCGGATTTGACCGCCCGAGCCGGTGCCGGCGCCGCCACCTCGCACGCCTTTTTGCGCAGGGCCGCCTCGGCATTCTTGACCAGCCCGAATGCCTGCGCATACTGCAGCGGCGTAAAGCCATTGGCGCACAGCGACGGCACTTCGGCGTAGCCGACGAACAGCAGGCCGTCGCGCTTGAGCATGGTGTCGAGGTTGCGCACGGCAGCGCTGGTGGTGGGTTTGTCGAAATAGATCAGCAGGTTGCGGCAGAAGATGACGTCATAGAAAGCGGCGCGCCTGGCCATGGTCAGGTCCAGCACATTCCCTTGCTGGAAACGCACCTGCCTGCGCACTGCATCGTTGATGCGCCAGGCTTCCTTGCTCACTTCCTCGAAATGGCGGTCGCGAAAGGCCAGGTCCTGGTTGCGGAAGGCGTTGCGGCCGTACACACCGGTCTTGGCGCGCGCCACGCATACCGGGCTGATATCGAAGGCGTCGATCATGAAGCGGTCGGCCGGAATGCCGGCGTCGAGCAGCACCATCGCCATCGTGTACGGCTCCTCGCCGCCGGCGCAGGGCAGCGACAGGACGTGCAGCAGGCGGTTGGGGTCCAGCTGCAATTGCTGTTTCAGGTAGCCGGCAGTGGCGTGGAACGCCTGCTGGTCGCGGTAGAACCACGACTCCGGCACCACCACAAGTTCCACCAGCGCGGTCAGTTCTTCCGGCGTCATGCGCTCGAGGTAATCGTCGGCATCGCGCGCGCTCACGCTTACCACGCGCGCGCGGATGGCGCGGTCAACCACCTGCTTCGACAGGTTCAGTCCCGTCGCTGCACGCAGCATGACCTGGGCCGGCGTCGTCACGGCAGGTCTCCGCCGTCGATTGGGTTCGGAAACAGCGCGATGCGCAGCGCCGGCGTGAGCAGCTGCTCCAGTTCCACCAGTTGCAGCATGCCGCGTTCGTCGCCGGCGACCTGCCCCAGAAAGGGCGCCGCCTGCACGCCACTGTCGGTGAGCAGGTCGTCGCGCAGGTCCTGTACGCCCTGCACGCGTTCCGCGCGCAGGCCCAGCCAGTGCACGGCGCCTTCCGGCGTACGGTAGTCGACCACGATGATGCGGGTATCGAAATGATCGAGGCCGGGCGGCAGCCCGCTGGCCAGGCACAGGTCGATGACCGGCACCGAGGCGCCGTGGTAGTCCATCAGACCCACCACCGGTGCGGGCGCCAGCGGCAGGTGCTTGAGGTCGAGCAGCGGCAGCACGCGCACCACGTCGCGCAGGCGCAAGCCGTAGCGGTCGGCGCCGATGTGAAAGACCAGCACTTTCATCGCGCGCCTAGACTGCAACCGCAAAATTGGCGACGCTGGTCTGCAGGTCGCCGGCCGCGTATTGCAGCTGGTGCACCGCTTCGCTGGTAGCCTTGAGCGATTCCACCGTCTGCTGGGTGGCGTCGTTCAGCTGCATCATGGTGGCGCTGATCTGCTCCGCCCCAACCGCCTGCGACTGCATCCCCTGCAGCACGGCGTCGAACTGCGGCGCCAGCTTCTGCACCTGGTCCATTACGCCGGACAGCTGGTCGGTCACCTGGCGCACTTCGCCGACGCTGCGGCGGATCTCTTCCGAGAACTTGTCCATCCCCATCACGCTGGCCGACACCGCCGACTGCATTTCCTTGAGCATTTGCTCGATGTCCCAGGTGGAGACCGAGGTCTGGTCGGCCAGGCGGCGGATTTCCGTCGCCACCACCGAGAAGCCGCGTCCCGCCTCGCCGGCCTTTTCCGCCTCGATGGCGGCATTGAGCGACAGGATGTTGGTCTGGTCCGCGACCTTGGTGATGGTGATCAGCACGCTGTTGATGTTCGAGGCTTTTTCCGACAGCGCTGCCAGCTTGGCGTTGATCGAATCGGTGGCGCTGACCATGTGCTGCATGGTGCTGTCCATGCGGCGCAGGTTGCCCTGGGCATCGGCGGTGGCCGTGGTGGTGTAGTCCGCCACGGCAGTCGCTTCTTCCATGGTCTTGAGCAGCTGCGAGGCGTTGGCCGAGATCTCCTTGGTGGTGCTGAGAATTTCCACGCTGGTCTGCGCCTGCTCGATGCCGGTCGCTTCCTGCTGCTTGGCCGAGGCGGCGATTTCGGTGGCCGACGTGGTGACCTGGATGCCGGCCTTCTGCACATTGTTGAGCAGCGCGCGCAGGTTTTCGAACATGCGGTCGAGACCATGGGCCAGCTGGCCGATGGCGTCGCTGCCGGTCACTTCGATGGTGCCCGTCAGGTCGCCGGAGGCGGCTTTCGAGACCACGCCCAGCAGCGAATCGACCTTGGCGCGCAAGGCGTCGTTCAGTGCTTTTTCATTGGCCTGGCTGTCCTGGATCGATTGCGCCATGCGGTTGAACTCCTCGGTCACCCGGCCCAGCTCATCATTGGCCAGCACGGTCGCGCGCGCCCCCTGGTCGCCGCCGGCAATGCGGCCCACCACGTCGGTCAGGTTGAGCAGCGGCGCGGTCAGCGAGCGCACCAGCATCCATGCCACGGCCATGCCCAGCAGCACGCATACCAGGCCGCCCACGGTAATCACCAGCCGCATGCTCTCCTGCAGCCTGGCCGACGCGGCCGAGCGCTCAGCCTGCAGCCGGTGTTCCTCGTTGGTGGCCTCGCTCATGAACTTGTAGATCTCGCTGATGGCGGTGCCGGTCAGATTGGCCAGCTGCGGCGTTTTGCCCATGGCGTCAGCAGCGCCGGGCGCCGTACCCAGTTGCTCGCGCATGGCCAGCTGGCTGTCGATGACGTCCTTGTTCCAGGCGTTGATCATGTTCTCCAGCGTTTTGAAACGGGCGACCTGCGCCGGATTATCGTTGGTCAGCTGCTGCAGCTTCTGGATCGATTCGGGCAGGTCGCGCTGCTCCTTGCGGGTGCGCTCGAGACGGGCCGCGGTGCCGGTCAGGTAGTAGCCGCGCGCCTCCACCTGCACCTGCAGCATATCGTTGCGCAAGCCGTCGATGGCCTGGATCACTTCCATCGTGTGGCGGTCCCACTGGTTGGCCTCGGAGAGGCTATTAAAACGGTCGTAGGCGACGATCAGCAGCGCCACGATGATGGCGAGCATGGCGCCGAAGCCCAGGTACAGTTTGCGTTTGATGCTCAGGTCTTTAAACATGGTTTCTCCAGGCGCCAGTCGGTGATTGGGCTATTGTCCCATGGTAATCGCGTGAGAACAAAAAAAGCCGCTCGGTGAGCGGCTTTTGGTCGCGGAGCGCGTTGCGTATTCGCCTATTGACCTACTGGCCGCGCTTCAGGCGGGCGTTGGCGGCAATGCGCATGCGCAGTGCGTTGAGCTTGATGAAGCCGCCGGCATCGGCCTGGTTGTAGGCGCCGCCGTCTTCGTCGAAGGTGGCGATGTTCATATCGAACAGGGAGTCGGTCTTCGAGTCGCGCGAGACCACGATCACATTGCCCTTGTACAGCTTGACGCGGACCCAGCCGTTGACGGTGGCCTGGGTGTGGTCGATCAGCGTCTGCAGCGCCACGCGCTCCGGCGCCCACCAGTAGCCGTTATAGATCAGCGACGCGTAGCGCGGCATCAGGTCGTCCTTCAGGTGCGCCACTTCGCGGTCCAGCGTGATCGACTCGATGGCGCGGTGGCCCTTGAGCATGATGGTGCCGCCCGGGGTTTCGTAGCAGCCGCGCGACTTCATGCCGACATAGCGGTTTTCCACCAGGTCGAGACGGCCGATGCCGTGCTTGCCGCCCAGGCGGTTCAGTTCCGTCAGCACGGTGGCCGGCGACATGCGCACGCCGTTGATGGCGACGATGTCGCCTTTTTCGTATTCGAGGTCGATGTATTCGGCCTGGTCGGGCGCCGCTTCCGGGCTCACGCTCCAGCGCCACATCGATTCCTCGGCTTCCGCGCTCGGGTTTTCCAGGTGGCGGCCCTCGAACGAGATGTGCAGCAGGTTGGCGTCCATCGAATACGGCGCGCCGCCGTTCTTGTGTTTCATGTCGATGGCGATGCCGGCGTCTTCCGCGTACTTCAGCAGTTTTTCACGCGACAGCAGGTCCCATTCGCGCCACGGGGCGATCACTTTGACGCCTGGCTTGAGCGCATACGCGCCCAGTTCGAAGCGCACCTGGTCGTTGCCCTTGCCGGTGGCGCCGTGCGAGATGGCGTCAGCGCCGGTCTCGTTGGCGATCTCGATCAGTCGCTTGGCGATCAGCGGACGCGCGATCGAGGTGCCGAGCAGGTATTCGCCTTCGTACACGGTATTGGCGCGGAACATCGGGAACACGAAGTCGCGCACGAATTCTTCGCGCACGTCGTCGATGTAGATGTTCTCGGGCTTGATGCCGAACTTGAGCGCCTTGGCGCGCGCCGGCTCCAGTTCCTCGCCCTGGCCCAGGTCGGCCGTGAAGGTGACGATTTCGCACTGATAGTGATCCTGCAGCCATTTGAGGATGACGGAGGTATCGAGGCCGCCCGAATAGGCGAGGACTACTTTTTTGATGTCGCTCATGCTGGTTCCAAGTGGGTGTAGATGATTGATTGATTATGCGGACGTGCCGGGCCGGTTATCGAGACGACCGAGCAGCAGGTACTCGATCAGCGCCTTCTGGATGTGCAGGCGATTCTCGGCTTCGTCCCAGACCACCGATTGCGGTCCGTCGATGACCTCGGCCGCCACTTCCTCGCCGCGGTGGGCGGGCAGGCAGTGCATGAACAGCGCATCGGGCGCGGCGCGGGCCATCTTGGCGCCATCGACGATCCAGCCGTCGAACGCTTTCAGGCGCGCGGCGTTCTCCTCTTCGTAGCCCATGCTGGTCCAGACGTCGGTATTGACCAGGTGCGCGCCGGCGCAGGCGTCGGACGGGTTGGCGAAGAAGGTGTAGCGGTCGGTGGCGACCAGCGACATGTCCATGTCGTAGCCCTTGGGCGTGGAGACATTGACGTGGAAGCCGAATACCTCGGCCGCCTGCAGCCACGAATACAGCATGTTGTTGGCGTCGCCGATCCACGCCACCGTCTTGCCGGTGATCGGGCCGCGGTGCTCGTAGAAGGTGAAGATGTCGGCAAATACCTGGCACGGGTGGTGTTCGTTGGTCAGGCCGTTAATCACCGGCACGCGCGAATGGGCGGCAAAGCGCTCAATGATGTCCTGGCCGAAGGTGCGCACCATGATGATGTCGCACATGCGGCTCATGACCTGGCCTGCATCTTCCACCGGTTCGCCGCGTCCGAGCTGGCTGTCGCGCGTGTTCAGATAGATGGCGGCGCCGCCCAGCTGGTGCATGCCGGCCTCGAACGACAGGCGGGTGCGGGTGGAGTTCTTCTCGAACACCATCACCAGGGTGCGGTCGATCAGCGGGTGATAGATCTCGTAGTTCTTGAACTTGCGCTTGATCAGGTGGGCGCGTTCAATCACGTACTCGTATTCTTCCAGCGTGAAGTCGGAAAACTGCAGGTAATGCTTGATCGGATTTTGGATAGGCATAATAACAACTGACAGGTGAGCTGGCCTGGGACTCGATACCCGGCCGGCTGAACCGGTCAATTATAAAGGCAATTCGGTGCAGCAAGCCAATCGCCGCAGATTATGCTGGTCCAGCCCCCCGATTCAATGGTAGATCTGCGCGGCGGTCGCTGCGCGCGCCTGCGGCGCCACCAGCGGCAGGTCCAGCGTGAACACGGTACCGGCGGCCGAACTCTGGACCGCGATCTGGCCGCCCAGCAGCGCGGTGACGATGTTGTAACTGATCGACAATCCGAGACCGCTGCCGCCCTGGCCGAGCTTGGTGGTGAAGAACGGATCGAAGATGCGCGACATATGGGCCGGCGCGATGCCGCCGCCGTTGTCGCCGAAGACCAGCTGCACGCGTCCCGCCCCGTCCGCGCCGGCGCTGCCGGGCGGCGCCAGGGCGGCGCGCAGCCACAGCCGGCCGACCACGCCCTTGTCGAACGCGTGTAGCAAGGCGTTGTTGATGAAGTTGGCGATCACCTGGCCCAGCGGGCCGGGATAGCTGTCCATCGCGATGCTGGCCGCCACCTCGGCCTCGATCCGGTGGCCGGAGGCGCGGATGCGGTTCATCATGGTGGCGATCACCTCGGTGGTGACCTGCTGCAGGTCGAACCGCCGGCGCTGCTCGGTGGTGCGGTCCACCGCCACCTGCTTGAAGCTGTTGACCAGTTCCGCCGCGCTGGTCAGGCCGCGCATCACCAGGTCGTGGGCGCGGGCGGCGTCCTCCAGGTAGGCCTGCAGTTCCGACCGGCGCAGGCCCGGTCCCGCCACCTGGCGCGCCAGGTCCGTGGTTTTCTGGTGCAGCGTGCTGGCGATCAGCAGGCTGTTGCCGATCGGCGTATTGAGCTCGTGCGCCACGCCCGCCATCAGCGATCCCAGCGCCGCCAGCTTTTCCTGCGACACCAGCTGGGTTTGCGCGCTTTTCAGCTGGGCGTAGGCGTTGGCGTTGTCGAGCGCGATCGCGCCGTACGCGCACAGGGTGCGGAAGATCAGCCGTTCGCGGTCACGGTAGGCGCGCTTGCTCGATGCCTGCACCGTCATCACGCCCAGGGTGCGTTCGCCCACCATCAGCGGCACGTACAGCGCGCACGCCATCAGCGACGTGCCGGGCGCCAGGAAGATGTCGTCCGGCCCCGCGTCCTCGACATAGATTTCGCGCCGCTCGCGCAGGCAGCGTGCGGCGTTGGCGCGCGGATTGTCCACGGCGATCGCGTTGGCGGCCAGCGACACGCCGTTCTCCATGCCGAAGGCGCGGTTCAGGGTGTCGCAACCGGGGTCGCACAGGTAGATCGCAAAGCTGTCGGCCGTCAGCAGCGCCTGCACGTGGCGGTTGATGGCCTGGAACACGGCCCTGGCGTCGAGGTGGGTGGTGATCTCCTGGCCGATGGCGGACAGGCGTTCGAGCGTGGCGGTGGTCTGCTGCAGCACGCGCGCGCGGCGCGCCTCGGACTCGGCCAGCTCGCGGTGGTGCCGGCCCTCGGCGCGCGCGCGTTCGGTCTGCTGGTGCACCTGCATGGCGATCGCGCGGTTGGTGGCCTCGCGGCTGTGGGTGGTGCGGCGCGCCGCCGCTGCGGCCTGTGCCGATTCGTAGGCGCGCTGGTACTGGCCCGTCTGCGCATACTCGTGCGCCAGCGTTTCGAGCAGGTCGCCCGGCAGCGTGTAGCCTTCGATGTGCGAGGCCAGCGCCAGCGCCTGGTGCAGATAGTGCAGGGTGGCGTTCTGCTCGGTCATGTCCGCCGGCGGCGGCAGCGGGTGCCGGGCATGGATCACCGACAGCACGCGCAGCGTGCGCACGTGGTTGGTCACGCTGGACTGCGCCAGCGCCAGCGCGATGGCGTCCGCCGCCACCGCCAGCGCCTCTTCGGGCCGGTCCAGGTAGCACAGCGCGTGCGCCTGGCCGCGCCGCGCGGCGCACATCAGGTCCGCGTGGCGCAGCCGCGCCGCCTTGTCCTCCAGCTGGCGGAACGACACCAGCGCGCTCGCGTAGTCGCCGGTGTCGAGTTGCAGGTCGCCGCGGAACTGCAGGGCGGTGGCATAGCTGCGGCCATCGGCCAGCGGCGCCAGCACCTCGAAGGCCTCGTCCAGCAGCGCCGCGCTGGCGTCGAGCTGGCCCAGCCGGCGCATGGTGTCGGCCGTGTGCGTCAGGCACACGCCCACGCTGCGCGGCCAGTGCGTGGGACGCGCCATGTCCAGCGCGCGCTGCATCCATTCGAGGGCGGCGCGGTGGTCGTTCAGGTTGGTGAAATCGATGCCGATGTTGATGGCGGCCGTGATCGCCGAACGCAGCTGGCCGCTGACGCGCGCCGCTTCGTACACGCGGGCGAAATGGCCGGCCGCCGCACCGAAATTGCTGCCCTGGGTGGCGGCGGTGCCGACGTAATCGTGCACCCATACCGCCAGCGCCGGGTGCTGCGCAGCCCGGGCAGCGGCGGCGGCGAACGGCGCCGACCAGCGCGCCTCGGCGGCGCAGCGGTCCTCCATCACCGCCCAGCGGGCGATCGCCGCTTCGGCGCACATGGCGCGGTCGGCGTCGTCGACTTCGGGCCGGCGCGCGATGGCGGCCATCTGCGCCAGGTGAGCGGCGCCGCCACCGTGGTCGCCGCCGTCGATGGCGATCCACGCGCGCAGCCAGTGGGTATCGGCCACGCCGCGCCAGTCCCGGCAGGCCAGCATGCGTGCGCCGATGTCGTCGGCCATGCGTTCGGCAGCCGTCAGGTCGGCGGCCAGCCATGCCGCCTCGGCCGCCACCAGGTCGAGCCGGGCAGATGTCGCCGCCTGGTCTTGCGGCGGCAAGCCGGCCGCGCGCAGCAGCGCCAGGCCTTCCTGCGCCAGGGCGGCGGCGCGCATGCTGTCGCGCTGGCGCAGATGCCAGGCCAGCGGCACCAGCACCGGCAGCCGCGCGGCGCCGGTCAGGCGCAGCAGCGCGTTTTCCCACAGGGCTACTTCGTCGTCGGCTACAAACAAGTCCATCGCGATCCTTTACCGGACGCGCAGCGAAGGTTGGGCTGCCTGCGTTGGTATTGCAATCGGGAATTATAGACTGCAAACAGCACCCGCGCGCAAGTCGCTGGCGGGATGCGATCGGGCCCGGTCAGTACAGCGTCTGCGACGATTCGTGCAGCAGCTGGGCGTACAGGGTGTGGCGCATGCGGGCGATCTGGCCTGCTTCCACGGCAGCCAGCACCGCGCACTGCGGTTCGGTCAGGTGGCGGCAGTTGTAGAACTTGCAGTGGCCAAGATACGGCGCAAACTCGACGAACGCGCGCTCGAGCATGCCCTCGGTCAGATGGTAGAGGCCGAACTCCTGGAAGCCGGGCGAATCGATGATGGCCGTCCCCAGCCCCAGTTCCGGCAGCCGGTACAGCCGGGTGAAGGTGGTCGTGTGCTTGCCGGTGTCGAGCGCCGCCGAAATCTCGCGCACGGCGATGTCGGCCTCGGGCACCAGCAGGTTGATCAGCGACGACTTGCCCATGCCGGACTGGCCGATCAGGATCGACGACTGGCCTGCCATCAGCGGTTGCAGCGTGGCCACCGCTTCCTCGGGGCGCGCGGTGGCCGACACTTCGTGCACCGGGTAGCCGAGCGACGCGTACACCTGCACCCGCTCACGCGTGCGCGGCAGCGCTGCGGCCACGTCGGTCTTGTTGAGGATCAGGTGGGCGCGGATGCCGGCCGCTTCGGCCGCCACCAGCGCGCGCGACACCAGGTCGTCGGCAAAACCGGGTTCCGTCGCCACCACGATGAACAGTTGCGTCAGGTTGGCGGCCAGCAGTTTCGACTTGTACTGGTCGGAGCGGTAGAGCAGGGTGCTGCGCTCCTCGATCCTGTCGATCACGCCCTGGTCGCCGGACGTGGTGGTGATCTGCACGACGTCGCCGACAGCGACATTGGTCTTCTTGCCGCGCGTGACGCATTGCAGCTTGCGGCCATCGGCTTCGGCCAGGTAGTGGCGGCCATGGGCGGCGATGATGGTCGCCTGCAGTTTTTGCGGGGAGGATGATGTGGTCATGAGGCCGCCGCCATGGTCGGATGTTGATGCAGGTGACGGATCCGCACGCTCGCTGGCGGGTGGCTGTCGTAGAAGGCCGAGTGCAGCGGATCGGGCGTCAGCGTGGAAGCGTTGTCTTCGTACATCTTGACCAGCGCCGACACCAGGTCGCGCGCATCGGTGTGCTGGGCCGCAAAGGCGTCCGCCTCGAATTCGTGCTTGCGCGAGCTCAGCGACGTCAGCGGGCCGAACAGGAAAGTGAACACGGGCAGCACCAGCATGAACAGCAGCAGCACCATGGCGTCGTTGGTCTGGCCCGGCAGCGCCAGCGGATCGACCCCGAGCCCGGTGTAGAACCACAGCTGGTTCTTCAGGTAGCCGAGCAGCGCCAGGAAGCCGAGCGAGACGGCGAAGATCATGACGATGCGCTTGACGATGTGGCGCAGCTTGAAGTGACCGAGCTCGTGCGCCAGAACCGCCTCGATCTCGTGCGGCAGCAGGCGCGCGAGCAGGGTGTCGTAAAACACGATGCGCTTGTGGGCGCCGAAGCCGGAAAAATAGGCGTTGCCGTGGGCGCTGCGTTTCGAGCCATCCATCACGAACAGGCCCTTGGAGGCGAAGCCCACGCGCGTCATCAGGCCCTCGATGCGGTCCTTCAGCGACTGGTCGGCCAGCGGCGTGAACTTGTTGAACAGCGGCGCGATCACGGTCGGGTACAGCACCATCATCAAGAGCTGGAAGCCGCTCCACACCAGCCAGGCGTAGAACCACCACAGGGCGCCCGATTTATCCATCAGCGTCAGCACCACCCACACCAGCGGCAGGCCGATGGCCGCGCCCAGCACCGTGCCCTTGAGCAGGTCGGCAAAGAACAGGCCGCGCGTCATCTTGTTGAAGCCGAAGCGCTGCTCGAGCTTGAACTGCCGGTAATAATCGAACGGCACGTCCACCGCGCCCGAGATCAGCGCGAACGCCGCCAGCAGTACCAGCTGGTACACCATGCCGGGGCCGGTGATCTGATAGATCTGCTCCGACAGCCATTGCAGGCCGCCAAACAGGGTAAAACCGATCAGCACCACGGTGTTGACCAGCAGCGCCAGCAGGCCGAACTTGGTGCGCGCCACCGTGTAGTCGGCCGCCTTCTGGTGGGCGGCAAGCTGGATGCGCGACGCAAACTCGGGCGGCACGGCGTTGCGGTGCGCCAGCACATGGCGGATCTGGCGCGAGGCCAGCCAGAAACGTACGATCAGCGTCAAAACGATGAAAGACACAAACAAAATCGAAAACGCGAGGGTATACATTCTATGCCTGTGAGAAAATGACGGATTCGGATTACTATCGGCTCACGTCAAGCCAAGAGAGAATTATGTCACAAGCTAATGATTTGCCAGAAGGTTCCGCCCCGGCGGTGATCACCCCGCGCCAGAACGAGATGAACCTGGTGTGGGTGGACATGGAAATGACCGGCCTCGAACCGGACACCGACCGCATCATCGAGGTAGCGGTCATCGTCACCGACATGCACCTGAACGTGCTGGCCGAAGGCCCGGTGCTGGTGATCCACCAGAGCGATGAAGTGCTCGACGGCATGGACGCCTGGAACAAGGGCACCCACGGCCGTTCGGGCCTGATCGACAAGGTCAAGGCGTCCACCGTGACCGAAGCCGAGGCCGAGGAACAGATCATCGCCTTCATGAAGCAATGGGTACCGAAAGGCAAAGCACCGATGTGCGGCAACACCATCGGCCAGGACCGCCGCTTCATGGTGCGCTACATGCCCAAGCTCGAGGCGTATTTCCATTATCGCAATATCGACGTCTCGACCCTGAAAGAACTGGGCAAACGCTGGGCGCCGGCCATGGTCGCCGGGTTCAAGAAACACCAGATGCACACGGCGCTGGCCGACATCGTCGAGTCGATCGAAGAGCTCAAGTATTACCGCGAGCATTTCATCAAGCTGTGATGCGACTCGGGTAAGCATGAAGATGCCGGCTTCGCCGGCATCTTTATTTCAGGAGTGCTAGACGCTGTCTCAGCTACTGCGGACGACGTTGAGCGCGTCCGGCCAGTCGGTGTTCCCCTCGATGTACTGCCGGATGATGTCGCGGTTGGACGCAATAATCTTCGACCAGTCGTTTTTCCACGCGCCATACGCTTTCCACGAATGTCCCCAGGTCGAAGCCCCCATTGACTTCATCGATTTAAGCGTGGCCTCGAGGTACACCGTTTCAATCGATGTGCCCTTGAGTTTCAGGATTGTTCCCAGATAGATGAGCCACTTGGCCAGGTGTTCGTATTGAACCCAGGCGCTGGGTTCCTGCGTCAGACGGATTTTCGCCTTGATCACGACCCCGAGCATGTCCACCACTGCGGCGTTATTGATGCTCAGACCGATAGCGCCGAGGGCGGAAATGATCTCGAAAAATGAGTTTTCAATGCCGAGGTATTTGTCGGTGAATGTTTGCTTGTCGAAGATGACTTTGCGGATATTCTGGATCGACTCAACCGTGCATTTTTCTGCAGCGGGCATTGCCGCATTCAAGTTGCTGAAAAACTGGTGCGCCTCGAGCTGGTCCAGCACGCGGATGCCGTAGCAATGCGAATAATAGTCCTTGATGTGCTGATCCACTTTCGAGCGCGACACCAGGAATATGCTCGAGCCGATCACGTGATTTTTCGAGAAGCCGTTGTAATCACTGATGATGGCTTTCAGGTTGGTGTCGCCTAGCGAATAGCCCAGGATGACAACCGTATTCTCGTGCAGCACGGTACTCAATTTCCTTGAAAAATAGGACTGGGAATTGATGAACCTGAAATAATCGTCCGACGTGACCACCATATTCTGCGGCGAGTCTATCGAACCATGAACGTGATAGACTTGAACCCGGGCCGGCGAACGTGGAATCGGTAATCCGGGTGTAATCGAATGGCAGTCTTTTTTTCCTGCCAGCTCTTCGACTAATTTGTCGTAATTGGTGGTGATCACATCGAAGGAGCGCTTGGACAGGAATTCGACGATGGCGCTGTTCTCGCCTTTTGGACTCAGCGCGCTGATGTTCTTGGCGATTTCTTCGTGAATGTCTTTGCCCTGCTTTGATAATTCAATCGCGATGACCTGCGCCGATTCTTCGAGCGTCAACGGGTTATTTCCCTGCTTCGGGAACAGCGCCGCTTTCAAGGCGTCCGGCTGGGCGGCATGATCGCATGCCGACTCCAGCAACATTTGCCAGCTCGGTGCGGCATTGTCCGTCACGGCTTTCGAAAAGCCTGTGCCGGTAAATAAGCACAGGCGTCCGGAGGCGGCGGCGTAAGCAATCTCAAACATTTCGTTCATATTTTACCTGGTCAATATTGATTATTTAAAAGCAACCATTAATGTAGCCAATTTTCCTCGATTAATGTTCACACATTCTCACTGCGGCGCGTCCTTTCTCCCTCGCTATCCCTTATGCCATCCTTCAGCCTCACCGCTGGGAGAGGGCGCCGCATTGTCTCGCCCGCGTGGCACATACCAGCAAAGGTAACAATGACATTTCTTCATGGATTACGTTCGGGTGTACTGGGCGCCGCAATTGTCGCCGCCAGCGCCCACGCCGAGCATTTCACGTTCAAGGACTGGGAAGTCGCCTGCGATAACACGCGCCGCTGCGAGGCGGTCGGGTATCAGAAAGAGGAGGCGGCCGAGCCGGTGCTGCTGGCGCTCACGCGCGCGGCCGGCGCCATGGCGCCCGTCGAAGCCGTGTTCAGTCCGTACACCGACGATGACATCAAGCTCGGCGCTTTGACGGTGCGGGTCGGCCGGACCACCATGCGCGGCCTGCATGCCGATGTGGCGCTGACGCCGGAGCAGGTGGGCAAGCTGCTGCCGCTGCTGCTCAATGCCGAGTCGGCCAAGGTGAGCGATGGCAAGCGTGTGTGGGTGCTGTCGCTCGCGGGCGTCAAGGCGGCGCTGCTCAAGCTCGACGATCTGCAGGGCCGGGTGGGCACGCCCACCGCGCTGGCCATGCGTGGCAACAAACCGGCTGATGCGGCACTGGCGCCCTTGCCGGCGCCGCAGGTACAGCTGCTGCCGGCGGTCGCCACCCGCGCCGGGGACGCTAGGCTGCTGCCAGCCATCGTCCAGGGCCTCCCGCATGGCGGCTGCGAAAGTGCGTCCGACATCGCGGACAGCGAGCGCCAGAACGAACTCCATCGCCTGTCGTCCGGCCAGGTGCTGCTGGTGCTCGAATGCAACCGCGGCGCCTACCAGTCCAGCTTTGAGCTGTGGACCGCCAACGACAAGGCGCCGTATGCCGCCAAGCGGGTCAGGCTGCCCGACGCCGGCGGACAGCAGGAAGCGTACGTGATGAATCCCGCATTCGACCATGGCACGCTGTCGAGTTTTTCCAAGGGGCGAGGCATTGCCGACTGTAATGCCTCGGCCAGCTGGGGCTGGACTGCAGCCGGCTTCCAGCTGATCGAAGCGTCGTCAGGGCAACTGTGCCGGGGTATGCCGGGTGGCTATTCGCTGCGCGAGTACACCGCCACCGTGGTGCGCGCGCGCGCCAGGTAATTTGCCGTGGTCGTGTCTGGCGACCGTGTTTCAGCGCACTGTGCCACGGGTGCGGGCGCGGTACAGTGATGCGGTTGTAACTCATACCGTCCGCCATGCCTCGTCTTTCCCGCACCATCGCGATGCTCGCCGCGCCCGCGCTGCTGGCGCTGGTGCTCGCTGCCTGTTCGCCCCTGGCCACCCTCAATGCGCTCACGCCCGCCGGCGATGTCCAGCGGACCGCGGGACTGGCCTACGGCGACGGGCCGCGCCAGCAGCTCGATGTGTACCGGCCCGGCAAGCTGGCCATGAGGGGAACCCCGGGAACCCCGGGAGCACTGCAAGCACCGGGTGCGGCGCCGGTAGTCGTGTTTTTCTATGGCGGCAACTGGGTGTCCGGCCAGCGTGACGATTATGCGTTCATCGGCCGCGCCCTGGCGGCGCGCGGCATCGTCACCGTGGTGGCCGATTACCGGCTGTACCCGCAGGTGCGCTATCCCGATTTTCTGACCGACGCGGCGCAGGCCGTGGCGTGGGCCAGGCGCCACGCGGCGCAGTATGGCGGCGATCCGCAGCGGCTGTTCGTCATGGGCCACAGCGCCGGCGCCTACAACGCCGCCATGGTGGCGCTCGATCCGCGCTGGCTGGCGGCGCAGGGCATGACGCCGGCCGTGCTGCGCGGCTGGATCGGCCTGGCCGGTCCTTACGACTTCCTGCCGATCGAAAACACCACCACCAGACCGGTATTCCACTTTCCGGATACGCCGCCCGATTCGCAACCGATCCGCCACGTCTCGCCGCAGTCGCCGCCGGCGCTGCTGATTGCCGCCCGCAGCGACGACCTGGTCGACCCGCAGCGCAACACCGGCCACCTGGCCCAGGCGCTGCGCGCGCAGCAGGTGCCGGTGCAGGAACGGTATTACGACCGCGTCAGCCACACCACGCTGATCGGCTCCATCGCCGCTCCGCTGCGCTGGCTGGCGCCGACGCTCGATGATGTGGCAGCGTACGTGCTGGCTGCCCCAACGGCACAGGCGCAGGGCGGCGAACGGTCTGCCGCGCGGCGCTGAACCGCGCCGCCGCGCCGGATTGGCGGCCCGTTACCCCGCCACCGCCTGCCACACCAGCCACACATTGGCTGCCGAGATCACCACGAACAGCAGCCACGCCAGCGCCGTCGTCCACCACGCGTTGACGAAGTCGCCCATGATGCGGCGTTGCGCGGTCAGGCGGATCAGCGGGTACATGGCGAATGGCAGCTGCAGACTCAGGACCACCTGGCTCAGCACCAGCAGCTTGCCCACCGAATGTTCGCCCAGCGTCAGCACGCCGATCATGGCCGGCACCAGCGCCAGGCCGCGCGTGATCAGCCGGCGCTGCCAGCACGGGATTTTCAGTTTCAAAAAGCCTTCCATGATCACCTGGCCGGCGATGGTGCCGGTAAAGGTGGAACTCTGGCCGGACGCCAGCAGCGCCAGGCCGAACAGGATGGCCGCAAACGCCGTGCCGGCCACCGGGGCCAACAGCTGGTAGGCGTCGTCGATGTCGAGTATCCGCGTGTTGCCCGGCTGGTAGAAGGCGGCAGCAGCCACCACCAGGATGGCGCCGTTGATAAGCAGGGCCAGCAGAAGCGAGAGGATGGTGTCGATGCGCGCCAGGCCGATCGCTTCCTGTCGTGCGGCCGGCGTGGGCGCCACGACCCGCGTTTGCACCACCGACGAATGCAGGTACAGGTTGTGCGGCATGACGGTCGCGCCGAGGATGCCGATGGCCAGGTACAGCGGTTCGCGCTGGGCCAGCGTCTCCATCGACGGCAGCAGGCCGGCCGCCACGGCGCGCCAGTCGGGATGGACGAACACCAGTTCGGCCACCAGGCACACGGCCACCGTCTGGATCAGGCCCAGCACGATGGCCTCGATCTGGCGGAACCCCTTGCCTTTCAGGCCCAGGATGATCAGGGTGTCGAGCGCCGTCAGCGCCACGCCCACCGGCAGCGAGACACCCAGCAGCAGCTTGAACGCCAGCGCGCAGCCGAGCACCTCGGCCAGGTCGCAGGCGATGATCGAGATTTCGGCGAAGCCCCACAGCGTTTTGGCCACCGGCGGCTTGTATTGTTCGCGGCAATGCACGGCCAGGTCCTTGCCGGTGACGATGCCCAGGCGCATGCTCAGGCATTGCAGCACGATGGCGGCCAGGCTCGACAGCACCACCACGTACAGCAGCTGGTAGCCGAACTGCGAGCCGCCCTGGATCGCCGTGGCCCAGTTGCCCGGGTCCATATAGCCGACCGACACCAGCAGGCCGGGGCCGGCAAAGCGCAGGACTTTCTTCCAGTAGGGATCGCCCGCCGCGACCGCGACGGTACCGGCGACTTCGGACGGGCAGAACGGCGCGGTGGCCGTGGTGGGGAGCTTGAACGGCAGTGCGAACATGGACATGGGGAAGGGCGGATCGGGGCCGCGCCCCGACCCGGACAAGCTTGGTTATTCGGCGGCGCTGTCGTTGCCGTGGCACTTCTTGTACTTCTTGCCGCTGCCGCAAGGGCATTCGTCGTTGCGGCCCACTTTCGGTTCGTCGCGCTTGACGGTTTCCACGGCGGCCTTGCGGCGCGGCACCCAGAACTTGTGGATGGCCGGCAGGTTCGCTTCCAGTTCCAGCGCCAGTTTATGGGCCTTGACCGGGTCTTCCACCAGCGGCAGTTCGTCTTCCTCGATCTCGTCGGCGCCGAGCAGGTAGATCGGTTTCATCAGCTCCGGCGCTTCGGTGAAGATGGCGTCCCAGGAGCCGGGACGCAGGTCCATGCCTTCCCAGAAGCCCCAGCACCAGGCTTCGGCGTCGATCAGGGTCTGGCCTTCGTGCTCGTGCTCGACGAACAGCGCTTCGAACTCCTTCGGCGCCACTTCAAACGTGACCAGCACCTCGTTCATGAAGCGCGTGATCAGGCCGAGGATGCGTTCCTCTTCCTTGGCGTGCTTGAAGGTCGGAATGTCGGTGTCTTCCTTGCCCCAGACTTTTTTCAGCCATTCGACCGGCATGATGGTTTCGGGGCCGATCGCAATCGCGGTCAGGTAGCCGTGCAGCATGTCCATCGTCATCGCATCCTCGGGGCTGCGGTCGGACAGCAGGAAACTGTCGAGTTCGTCGAATTCTTTGTCGCTCAGGGGCTGGTCGAGTTGCATTTTTTATCTTTCTGCTGCTTTTACTGGGAAGGCGTCAGTATACACGCCGCGCCACGTACAATGACAGCATGAACCAGCATACCCCACACTACGACGACGATGACGAGGCTGCCGATGCTGCTGCCGATGCGCGCGCTGCCGCGCTGGCTGCCGCCATGGCGGACGCGCACGACACCACCCCTGCCAGCGCCGTCACTGCGCCGCACCCGTACGCCGCCCTCAACCCCGCCTGCGTGCTCGATGCGCTCGAGAGCATCGGCCTGCGCGGCGATGGCCGCCTGCTGGCGCTCAACAGCTACGAAAACCGCGTCTACCAGGTCGGTATCGAGGACGGCCAGCCGCTGGTGGCCAAGTTCTACCGGCCCGGCCGCTGGAGCGACGCCGCCATCCTCGAAGAACACGCGTTCACCGAGGAACTGGCCGCGCGCGAAATCCCGGTGGTGCCGGCGCTGGCCGTGCACGGCGCCACGCTGCATCACCACGACGGGTTTCGCTTTGCCGTGTTCGCGCGCCACGGCGGCCGCGCGCCCGAGCTCGATGCGCCCGACGTGCTCGAATGGACCGGCCGCTTCATCGCCCGCATCCACGCGGTGGGCGCGATCAGGCCGTATGTGCACCGGCCCGCGCTCGATCTCGCCAGCTTCGGTACCGAGCCGTGCGAATTCCTGCAATCGCATCGCTTCATCCCGGCCGACCTGGCCGAGGCGTATGCCAGCATTGCGCAGCAGGCGCTCGACGGCGTGCGCCGCAGTTACGACCGGGCAGGGGCCTTGCCGCAGCTGCGGCTGCACGGCGATTGCCACGGCGGCAACGTGCTGTGGACTGACGCCGGGCCGCACTTCGTCGATTTCGACGACAGCCGCATGGGACCGGCCATCCAGGACCTGTGGATGATGTTGTCGGGCACGCGCGCCGAGCAGGTGCGCCAGATGACCGACATCCTGGCCGGCTACGAAGACTTCTGCGCATTCGAGCCGCGCCAGCTGCACCTGGTCGAGGCGCTGCGCACGCTGCGCCTGATCCATTATTCGGCCTGGCTGGCCCGGCGCTGGGACGACCCGGCGTTCCCGGTGGCGTTCCCGTGGTTTAACACGCAACAGTACTGGCAGGACCGCATCCTCGAGCTGCGCGAGCAGGTGGCGCTGATGGACGAGCCGCCGCTGCCGATCTAACGGCCGAAATAGCGGGTTTTTCCCGCTCTGCTTGCCCATCGGCCGGCGCGCGCGCTGGCCGATAATGACGGTTCAGAAGTCCCGGTGTGGATCGGGGCATATCGTCAGCGAGAACTCTCATGCAAGCACAATCGGCCACCAGCGAAGACCACCGCGTCGAACATGACGGCGCCAGCTTCACGTCCCTGTCCGAGGCGCTGCCCAAGGTGAGCGTGCGCGACGAACCGGCGCCGGCCCTCAACGCCCCGCGCGCGGCCATGGAGATGAAGGCGATCCAGGAAGCGATTGCGCGCGTGGAAGCCGAGGCGAAAGCGGCGTGCGCTGCCGAAAACCGCGCCCACGCCGAGTCGCGCGCCCGTGCGCTGGCCGAGGACCGCGCCGCCATGGACGCTGCCGCTGCGGCCGCCGCCCAGCAAAACGCCCAAGCCTCGGAAGAGGCGATTGCCGCCAACCGCGACCGTCTCGAATCGCTGCGCGCGGCCGCCCAGGCCAGCGTGGCCCGGCTGGACGCGGTCAAGCAGGAAACGGCCGAACTGCGCGCCCGCGTGGAGGCGGATAACCTGATCCGCCAGGCCGCCGAACAGCGCGCCCGCGCCGAAAACGAAAGCCGCAAGCGCGCCTCCGAGCAGATCGCTGTCGAATCGGCGCTTGCCGCGCAGGCCGCGCGCGCCGCCGACGAACTCGAAGTGGAAACCGAACAGGCGCGCCTGCAGGCGGTCGAACGTGTCGCCGCCGTGCAGGCCGCCAAGGAGCAGGTGGTCGGCATCGCCAGCGCAGACGCCCGCATGGCCACGCTGGCGCGCGAGCGCGAGCGCCATGCCCACGCCGCCCGCCAGACCGCGCAGATGCTGGCCGACGCCGAAGCCGAGGCGCTGGACCTGACCGTGCAGCGCGAGCGCGCCGACAAGATCGCGCTGGAGTCGGCCTTCAACCGCGCTGCCGCCGAGGTGCGCGCGCTGGAAGAGGCGCGCGCGCTGGCCCACCTGGAGCAGGAGCGCGAACAGATCGCGCTGGCCAAGGCCGAATCCGAGCGCAGCGCCGCTCAGTCGCTGCACCTGCGCCTGCAAACCGAAAAGGAAATCCGCGACACCGCGCTGCACCGCGAGCGCCTGGAAATGGTGGCTGCCGCCAGCGCCCAGGCGCGCCGCGAAGCGGACGCGCGCATCCTGGCCGCCACCGAAGCGCGCATCGATGCCGACAACCAGCTGCGCGCCGTGGCGCTGGCCCGGGTGCAGGCCGAGCAGGAAGCGGAAATCGACACCCACGCCAGGGTCGAAGCGGAAGCGGCGGCGCTGGACCAGGCCAGGTTGCGCCAGGCCAGCGACGCGGGCGCCGCCGAAGCAGCGCGCCAGGAAGCGCAGGAACACCAGCGCGCCGCCGCACTGGCCGACGAACGCGCGGCACTGGTGCGCACCGCAGCCGAACTGGCTGCCCGCCAGAACCGCGCAGAACAGGAAGAAGCGGCGGCGCTGGCGCAGCAGGTCGAAGCGCAGGCCGATACCCACGAAGTGGCGCTGCAACGCGCCGCCCAGGCCCAGGCCGTGCTGCACGCCGAACGGCAGCGCGCACTCGACGAACAGCAGGCCCTGGCTGCGCTGCGCGCCCGGCTGGCAGCCGAGCAGGGCGCGCAGGAAGCGGCACGCCAGCGCATCGCTGCCGAACAGGAGCACACCGAAGCACTGCAACAGCAGCAGGCGGCCGAACAGCGGCTGGCGGCAGCTGCCGACGCCGAGGCGCAGGCGGCGCGCCAGCTGGCGGCGCAAGTGTCGCTGGAAGCGGACCAGAAGGCCGTTGCCGCCAGCGCCCTGGCAGCGCAGGCGCGGCTGGCCGTGGAACTGGGCGCCGTGCACGCCGAGCGCGCGCGCGTGGAGCAGGAAAAGGCGGCTGCCGCCCAGGCCTTGCTGGAAGCGGAACAGGCGTTCGTGATCGCCGAGCGCGATGCGCTGGCGCTGATCAACCAGAAACTGACCCAGCAGCGGATCGCCAATGCGTCGGAAGTGCGGGCGTCGCAGGCCATTGCCGGCCGGCTGGAAGCGGAACAGGCGGTGGCCGAAGCGGCGCGCCAGCGCGCCGAGCAGGAAGAGGCAGCGGCGGCGGCAGCGATCGACAAGGCCAACGCCCAGCGCGCCCTGCTCGACGCAGCGCGCGCCCACGCCGCCATGCAGCGCAAGGTGGCCGACACCACGGCGGCCATGACGGCCGCCAAGCAGCAGATGCTGGCACTGGAAACGCGCCGCTACGGCGCGGCGCAAAAGGTGCTGGCCAAACTGACCGTGACCGAAGGTGCGATGGTGGAGACGCTCGACGCCGCGCGCGCCCGCAAGGAAGCGCGTCAGGCCCAGCCGGAACAGGCTGCGTGGCACGCCTGCTAGAAAAACAGGTTCGCGCCTGCGCGCCAATGACGGCATCGGACCTCACATCCGTCATCCCCGCGCAGGCGGGGATCCGATTCGGTTACTGCTGTACCGTCACCTTGGTCACAAAATACTCGCTCTCGCCGAAACACTGGGTCGGCACACCGCGGTGCTGGGCGTAGCCGAGCACCACGCGCTTGCCGATGGCGGCCGACAACTGCTTGGCCACGGCGTCGTCACGGGTACTGAAGAAGAATTTCTCGGGGATTGCCCCCGGCATCGAGGTCAGCAGGATTTCGCCTTCCCAGGTCTTGCAGAACCAGCCCACGCGCGAAAACTTTTGCAGGAAGCCGGCCCGCTCGCCGTCCGAATACGAGACGTTCAGCATGGTCCAGGTGTAGGCCGCAAAGGCCAGCATGGCGACGATCACCAGGCCGATAAAGTACAGCAGTACGCGCTTCGATTTCATGGTTGGACAGTCAAGTTAAACTGGTTGGGATCTTATCACGCAGCGTGGCGCCGTTTGTACCGGATCGACGACCATAGCGAGATCAGGATGAACGCGACGCCGGACAGGCCGGTGAACCACTCAGGAATATGGTATTTCACGCTGGCGAGCATGATCAGCGCCAGGATGCCGATCGCGTAGTGGGCGCCATGCTCGAGGTACACATATTCGTCCAGCGTACCCTTGTGCACCAGGAACACGGTCAGCGAGCGCACGAACATGGCGCCGATCGCCAGGCCCAGCATGATAATGACCACGTCCTTGGTGATGGCAAAAGCGCCGATCACGCCGTCGAAGCTGAACGACGCGTCCAGCACTTCCAGGTACAAAAAGCCGCCGATGCTGCCGCGCGCCACCGTGGCCACCACGGCGCCTGCACCGGCGCCGGACGGCTGGGCGTCATCGGTTTCCACGCCCGCGGGCGGATCCTGCTCCAGCAGCTCGGACAGCCAGGAAACGGCCAGATAGACCACCACGCCGACCACGCCGGCCGTCAGTACGCTGAGCTGGTCCTGCGCCGGGACCATGCTCATGCAGGCGAACACGCCCGCCAGGGTGAGCAGCACGGCCAGCCCGCCGGTGCCGATGGCGCCGAGTTTTTCCTCGATCCAGCCCAGCCAGTGGTGCTCCTTGTCTTCGTCGAACAGGAAGTTGAGAAACACCAGCAGCAGAAACGCGCCGCCGAAGGCCGCGACCTGGGCATGGGCCTCGGTCAGGTGGCGCGAATACTCGTCCGGGGTGGTGGTGGCCATGGTCCAGACATCGAACAGGCCCAGGCCGGTGGCGACCGAAACGATCAGCAGCGGGAACACCAGCCGCATGCCGAACACGGCGACCAGGATGCCGACCGTCAGGAACAGCTTGCGCCAGAACTCGCTCCAGTGGCGCAGCACCGAGGCATTGACCACCGCATTGTCGAACGACAGCGACACCTCCATCACCCCCAGCACCGCGCAGATCCACAGCGCGGAGAGCAGGCCGGCGCTGCCGCCGTGGTTGTAACCCCACCAGCCGGCCAGGGCCATGAGGACGAAAGTGACTACGAAGGAAACGCCGAAATGACGCATATTGTTCTTCTTGGGAGGTGAGGGATGACCGATTTTAGCCGACTTGTAGATTGTTTGGCATCATGGCTGGGCCGTGGCGTGCGCTTCTGCCATAATTGCGCCACAAAAATTATTGCTCCACAAAATCAAAGGATTACCGATGGACCTCGCTTACCTGCTCACCCCCCTGATCACCTGGATCACCGTCGGTCCGATCAAGTTCCTGATCAACAGCGCCAGGGCCCGCAAATGGGCCTTCAACCTGGTTGGTAACGGCGGCTTTCCCAGTAATCACAGCGCGGTGGTGTCCAGCATGGCGACCCTGATTGCGCTGCGCGAAGGCATCGGCCACCCCGCGTTCGGGGTGGCGGTCACGCTGTGCTTCATCGTCATCATCGATGCCAACAGCCTGCGCCAGCACGTGGGCAGGCAGGCCGCCGCCATCAACCGGCTGGCCGGCGACGACGGCGGCCACACGCGGCTGCGCGAGCGGATGGGCCATACGCTGGTGGAAATCGCCGGCGGCCTGTGCACGGGCATCGCGGTTGCCCACCTGATTTACCACTTCTTCGGCCGCTGATCAGCGGCTGTCCGGGACAGCCGGCAACGCGGCCACCAGCGGGCCGGTTTCGGCGGCTGCCTCCGTTCATCCCCGTATTTGGCAATTCAGCCACAAATTTTGCCGTCTGTCGCAGGTGGATTGACCACTATCGGTCACTCGTGGATACTTTGCGCGCTAACGTCTGACCACAATATCAATACCACGTTGTCCATCTCCGGAGATTCATTTATGTTGCGCAAAACCCTGCTCGCTATCGCCGTCGCTACAGCCTTGGCGGGGTGTCACAAACCAGACGAGGATGCCCAGAAAAAGGAAGAAGCCGCCAAGGCCGCCGGCATGCCCTTGCAGGTGGCCAGCGAAGATACGCTGGTGGTGCAGTCGAGCGCGCTGGCTTCCGGCCCGGTCGTCACCGGCTCGATCCAGCCCGAACGCCGCGCCGACCTGCGCGCCGAAGTCAGCGCCATCGTGCTGCAGGTCCTCAAGGAAAACGGCGAGCCGGTCAAAAAGGGTGACGTGCTGCTGCGCCTGGACGAGACCTCGATCCGCGACAACGTCAGTTCGGCCGAGGAAGCCGCGCGCGCCGCGCAGCAGTCGCTGGACCAGACCCAGCGCATGCTCGAACGGCAGACCACGCTGCGCTCGTCGGGCATGGTGTCGTCGCAGGCGCTGGAAGACGTGGAACTGCGCCGCAATACGGCGCAAAGCGAGCTGGCCGCCGCCAAGTCGCGCCTGGTGACCGCGCGCCAGCAGCTGGGCCGCACCGTGGTGCGCGCCCCGTTCGACGGCATCGTCAGCGAGCGCAAGGTGTCGAGCGGCGACACCGCCCAGGTGGGCAAGGAGCTGGTGAAAGTGATCGATCCGGCCAGCATGCGCTTCGAAGGCATGGTCTCGGCCGACAAGATCGGCGTGGTCAAGGTAGGCCAGCCGGTGCTGTTCCGCGTCAACGGCTACCCGGGCCAGAACTTTGCCGGCACCGTCAAGCGCGTCGATCCGGCTGCCAACGCCGTTACCCGCCAGGTGGAAGTGCTGGTGGCGTTTGCCGGCGCAGCGCAGCCGCGGGTAGCCGGCCTGTACGCGGAAGGGCGCATCGAATCGCAGGCCAATGCTGCGCTGACCGTGCCGCAGTCGTCGCTGGTGCAGGCCGGCGACGTCAACTATGTGTGGCGCGTCAAGAATGGCGTGATGAGCAAGGCGATGCTGACCATCGGCACCCGCGACGAGCGCACCGGTAACTGGCAGGTACTGTCGGGCCTGGCCGCCGGCGACACCATCATGCGCGTGCCCGGCTCGAACTTCAAGGATGGGCAGAAAGTATCGTTCATCGCGCCGAAAGTCGCCAAGCCTGCCCAGGCCATTGCATCCGCCCCTGTTGCCGCCGTGGCAGACAAGAAGGAATAAGCCGCCATGTTCTTATCCAATTTCAGTGTCAAGAAGCCGGTCGCCACGATCGTGCTGATCGTGGCCATGATGTGCCTGGGCCTGATGGCCCTGTCCAAGCTGCGGGTCAACCAGAACCCGGACGTGGAAATCCCGTTCATCATCGTCAGCATTCCGTACCCGGGCGCGTCGCCGGAAACGGTCGAGCGCGAGATCATCAACCGCCTGGAAAAATCGTTCCAGTCGATTACCGGCGCGACCGAGACCAATTCCACCGCGTCCGAAGGCTCGGCGCGCATCATGATCAAGTTTAGCTTCAGCAAGAACCTGATCGAGGCGTCCGATGAAATCCGCAACGCCATCGCGTCGGTGCGCTACAAGCTGCCGGTCGAGATGCGCGAACCGATCTTGCAGCGCATCGATACCTCGGCCCAGCCGGTGATGCAGCTGGCGCTGTCGTCCAAGGTGCAAAGCCATTCGGCGATTTCGCGCCTGGCCGAGGACAAGCTGGCCGACCGCTTCCGCGGCATCGACGGCGTGGCCTCGGTCAATGTCGACGGCTCGCTCCGGCGCGAACTGAGCGTGCTGCTCAAGGCGGAAAAGCTGCGCGAATACAATGTCTCGGTGGGCGACGTGGTCAACGCACTGCGCAACCAGAACACCAACGCGCCGGTGGGCAAGGTGCGCGGCGACCTTGACGAAAAAAGCATCCGCCTGGTCGGCCGCATCGAGCGGCCCGAGGAATTCCAGCAGGTGGTGGTCAAGCGCAATGGCGACGAGCTGGTGCGCCTGGCCCAGGTGGCCACCATCGAGGACGGCTTCGCCGAAATGAGTTCGCTCAGCGTGCGGTCCGGTAATCCCAACGTCGGCATCTCGATTTCGCGCTCGCGCGACGCCTCCACCGTCTCGGTGGCGCATGCAGTGCGCAAGCTCACGGCCGAGATCAACAAGGAACTGCCGAAGGGCACCCAGCTCGAAATCACCCAGGATGGCGGTGAAGACGCCGAGTCCAGCCTCAACAACGTGATCGAAGCACTGGTGTTCGGCGCCGGGCTGACCATTTTCGTCGTGTACGCGTTCCTGAACTCGTGGCGCTCGACGCTGATCACAGCGCTGTCGCTGCCGACGTCGGTGCTGGCGGCCTTCATCGGCGTCTGGCTGTGCGGCTTCACGCTCAACTTCATGACCTTGCTCGGCCTGTCGCTGGCGATCGGCGTGCTGATCGACGACGCCATCGTGGTGCGGGAAAATATCGTGCGCCACATGCAGATGGGCGCCGACCGCCGCACGGCGGCGCTCAAGGGCACGGCCGAAATCGGCATGGCCGTCGCTGCCACCACGTTCTCGATCATGGCCGTGTTCATCCCGGTCGCGTTCATGCCGGGCATAACCGGCGAGTGGTTCCGGCCGTTCGCGCTGACCGTCACCTGCTCGGTGGCCGTCTCGCTGCTGATCTCGTTCACGCTGGATCCGATGCTGTCGGCTTTCTGGGGCGACCCGCCCGACCACCACACGGCGCCGCGCAAGGGGTTCAGCCGCGTGCTCGAACGCTTCAATATCTGGTTCGACCACCAGGCCGACCGCTACGGCCGCATCATCGCCTGGGCGCTGCGCCACCGCATGGCCATGGGCATCATCGCCTTCCTGATGTTTGCCGGCGCCATCGCCTTGCAGGTGACCAAGGGCGGTTCGAGCTTCCTGCCGGCGTCCGACTTCGGCACCATCGCCATCGATGTGCGCTCGCCGTCGTCGTCCAGCCTCGAGTATTCGCGCCTGAAACTGCAGAACGCGGTCGATATCGCCTTTACCATCAAGGAAACCAAGCAGACCAATGCTTACGTGAACGTCACGGGCGGCAAGATCTACGTGGACCTGGGCAAGAAGCACGAGCGCAACCGGTCCTCGGCCGAGGTGGCCAAGGAGCTGCGCGAGAAGCTGTCCGGCCTGGTCGGCGCCGAATACACGGTGCAGGACGACCTGGCCAACGGCGGCGGCAAGCCGGTGCAGATCGAATTTACCGGCACCGATTCGCGCAAGCTGATGGAACTGACCAGCGACTACATGGAGCGTCTGCGCAAGGTGCCCGGTGCGGTCGATGTCACGCTGTCGGAGCAGGATCCGAAGGACGAGCTGCAGATCGTGCTCAACCGCGGCCTGGCCAACTCGATGGGGATTGCTGCCGGCGACGCTGCGCAGGCGCTGCGCGTGGCCTTTGCTGGCATCGAGGTCGGCGACTGGGTCGATCCGACCGGCGAATCGCGCGACGTGGCCGTCCGCCTGGCGCCGGAAGACCGCGCCAGCGCGGAAAATATCGAGCGCCTGCCGATTGCCGTGGTGGGCACCAACCAGATGGTGCCGCTCGACCAGATTGCCACCGTCACCATGGGCAAGGGACCGTCCACCATCAAGCACAAGGACGGCAAGCGCGTGATCACCGTCACCGCCAACGCCCAGGGCCGTTCGCCGGGCGAGGTGACCAACGACGCCAAGGCGCTGGCCAAGTCGATCGACTTCCCGCCCGGCTACGGCCTGTCGGTGGGCGGCGCCGGCAAGGACATGCAGGAAGTGTTCGGCGCCATGGCCATCGCGCTGCTGGCCGGCGTGGGCCTGATGTACCTGATCCTGGTGATGCAGTTCGGTTCCTTCATGGCGCCGATCGGCGTGATGCTGTCGCTGCCGCTGTCGCTGATCGGCGTGGTGGTGGGCCTGCTGGTGACCGGCAGCACGCTCAACCTGATGAGTCTGATCGGCGTGATCATGCTGATGGGACTGGTTGCGAAGAACGCCATCCTGCTGCTGGAAGCGGCCCGCACCCGCGAGGAAGAGGGCCACAGCCGCGAAGATGCGCTGATGTACGCGGGCCGCATGCGCCTGCGCCCGATCCTGATGACCACGTTTGCGCTGATTGCCGGCATGCTGCCGGTGGCGCTGGCCTTGGGCGAGGGCGGCGAGTTCTACCGGCCGATGGCGGTGGCCATCATCGGCGGCACCATCACGTCCACCTTGCTGACCTTGCTGATGGTGCCGACCTTCTACGACAGCATCGAGATCAAGCGCGAAAACCTCGGCCGCAAGTTCCAGCGCCGCAGCGCCTACTGGACCGCGCGCGCCGGCGCCATGGGACTGCCGCTGGCGGTGCTGATCACGGCCATCGAGATCGTGCTGTTCCTGACGCTGGCGCGCTTCGTCTACCGCACGGTGCTGATGCTCGGACGTTTCGTGGCCAGCGGCACGCGCAAGCAGCCGCCGACCGATCACGGCGATTACAGCAAGAAGGTGGCCTAGCAAGTGAGGTAGCAAGGTCAGGCAAAAAAGGGGCTGCGGCCCCTTTTTTTCGTTCCCGATGCAGAGCATCTGTTCGGTTTCAAGCAGAAAATTAGGGGTCTTCCTCTAGTTTGTTGACTTTCGTGTGCGGACTGCCATCGGGTAAGCTGCTGGCCTTCCAGCACCTTGTCGCCGAGACCGGCAGCTACGGCGCGGGAACCTGACAACCCGATAATAAAGAGACGAACTATGCAACGTAAGTTACTTCCCCTGGTGATCGCTGCCGCCGTCGGCGCGCTCTCGTTCAACGCCCACGCTTCCGGTTACCGTTTCGGCTCGCAAAGCGTGTCGGCGCAAGGCACGGCCGACGCCAGCGGCGCCGAAGCCAACGACCCGTCGACCATCTTCTACAATGCGGCAGGCCTGTCGCGCCTGGACGGCAACCAGATCAGCGCCGGCGCCACCTTCGTCGTGCCGCATTCGAGCTATACCGACACCGGCTCGACCCGCTTCGTGGGCTTGCCGACCGGTGGCGGCAATCCGTCCGACTACGTGCCGTCGGTGAAAACCGCGCCGTCGATTTATGCCAGCAGCAAGATCAACGACCAGTGGACCGCCGGTATCGGCCTGTTCGTCCCTTACGGCGCCAAGCTCGACTACGGTAACAACTGGACCGGCCGCTATGCGCTGACTGACGTGATGCTCAAGTCGGTGACGCTCAATCCCTCGCTGTCGTTCAAGCTCAACGAGCACCATGCTTTCGGTATCGGCATCTCGGCCGAGTACATGAAGGCCGAGCTGGGCCAGGGCGTCGATGTGCTGGGCACGGTGGCCCAGCTGCAGTCGCCGGCGTTTGCCGCGCAGCGCGCAGCACTGGTGAGCCAGATCGTCGCGGCCGGCGGCAATCCGGCCAAGCTGGCCACCGCCGGTGACGGCCATGGTTCGAACAGCGTGAAGGACTGGGGCTATGGCTTCAACCTCGGCTACCTGTTCACGCTCGACGAGAACACCCGCTTCGGCCTGTCGTACCGCTCGTCGATCGCGCACAAGATGAAGGGCAGCACGGTGTGGGACTTCTCGCAGTCCACCGACGATAAGGTCGTCAACGGCGCCCTCAGCGTCGCCTCGAACCGCGTCAACTCGGCCGCGCTGGTCAAGCTGCGCACGCCGGAAACCGTGGCAGCCAACGTGTACCACAAGTTCGACAGCAAGTGGGCCGGCATGGCCGACGTCACCTGGTCGCGCCATAACCGCCTGGGCGACCTGCTGATCGAATTCCCCGGCACGCCGGAAGGCGCCGAAGTGATCCGCCAGCAATGGAAGAACACCGTGCGCGTGGCCCTGGGCGGCACCTATGCCTACAGCGACAGCCTGACCCTGCGCGCCGGCGTGGCCCACGACGAGTCGCCGGTGCAAAGCGCCGAGCTGCGTCACCCGGCGCTGCCGGACAGCGACCGCATGCAGTATTCGCTCGGCGCCCAGTGGAAACTGGACGACCGCTCGTCGATCGATGTCGCTTACAGCTACCTGGACTTCAAGGATGCGCCGCTGAACTACACCAACCAGTGCACCACGCTGTCGCGCACCTGCACCGGTAACGGAGAGACCACGCGTGGCGTGTCGCAGACCCATATCTCGCTGCTGGGCCTGTCGTACAACTACAAGTTCTGAGCCGTGCGCGGCTGAGGTACACCAGCGTCCTGCGGGTCTGTTGCCGGCATCCCCGCCTCGCGCGGGCGACGCTGGCGGGCTGATCGACCAGGCCGCTGTCCTTTCGTCGCATCGCTCGACGCTATGAGCCTTGAGCCCTGATCGCTGCAGGGCTCTTTTTTTGCCCGTTGGCGGGCCTTGCGTGCACTGGCCGAAATGCCGGGCGGGGAGGGGAGACTGCCAGCGCCTGCCATGCCCGCGCTATTGGCCGGACCGGGGCGGCGTGCCCGAGCCCGCGGTCCCGCCGGTGCCAGATCCCGTACCAGTGCTGCCCGTGCCGCTGCCCGACCCGCTACTGCCGCTGCCGCCCGATCCCGTAGTGCCGCTGTTACCCGCGCCAGTGCCGCCGGCGCCCGATCCCGTACCACTGCTGCCGGAGCCAGTGCCGCCGCCACTGCTGCCGCTGCTGCCCGAGCCAGCGCCGCTGCTGCTGCCCGAACCGGTGCCGGTTCCCATACCGCTGCTGCCTGCGCTGCTCCCAGTGGCGCTTCCTCCGGCGGCGCCGCTGCCGGTGCCGGAGCTGCCCGAGCCGGCGCCGGCGTTGCCGGAGCCGCTGGTATCGGCGCCGCTGGTGCCGCTGCCGCTGGTGCCGCCGCCAGTGGTGCTGCCGGTACTACTGCTGCCGCTGCCGGGCGTGGCGGTGCTGTCTGGCGTGGGGCTGCCGGACGGGGTGGGGGTGGCCGATTCGGGGGTGGCCGTGGGGCTGGCCGGCTGGTCGGCCGGCCGGCGGTCGCAGGCGGCCAGCAAGGCGGCGCCGAGCGCCGCGCCGCACACGATCCTGGAGAAAGCAGACAGGGAGGTCATGATTTTTCCTTTCAAAAAAAGCAATGGAAAAATTTAGACCGGCGCCGCGTGGGCGCGTTCCCTGTTTTTTACTCAGGCGCGCCTGCCTGTCGTGGTGTCGTCACCATCGATCGACAGCTCGGCGTCGCTGTTGAACACCGCCATGTCGGTCTCGCCCATCACGCGGCTGGTGAGGGCGCCGGCCGTGATCGAGCCGCTGACATTGAGCGCGGTGCGGCCCATGTCGATCAGCGGTTCGATCGAGATCAGCAGGCCGGCCAGCGCCACCGGCAGATTCATCGATGACAGCACGATCAGCGCCGCGAACGTGGCGCCGCCGCCGACCCCTGCCACGCCCACCGAGCCAATGGTGATAATGGCCAGCAGCGGCGCGATGAAGTTGAAGGTGAACGGATCGATGCCGACCGTCGGCGCGATCATGATCGCCAGCATGGCCGGATAGATGCCGGCGCAGCCGTTCTGGCCGATGGTGGCGCCGATCGAGGCGGCGAAGTTAGCGATCCCTTCGGACGTGCCCAGGCGCTGGGTCTGGGTTTGCACGCTCATCGGAATCGCGCCCGCGCTGCTGCGCGAGGTGAAGGCGAAGGTCAGCACCGGCAACACCTTCTTGACGAAGCGCAGCGGATTGAGGCCGGCGCCGGTGACGATCAGCAGGTGCACCATGAACATCAGCAGCAGCGCGCTGTACGAGGCCAGCACGAAGTCGATCAGGTGCAGGATGTCGGCCGGGCTCGAGGTGGACACCATGCCGGCCATCAGCGCGAACACGCCGTACGGCGTCAGGCGCAGCACCAGCGTGACGATGCGCATCACGATCGCGTGGGCGACCTTGACGAAGTGCTCGAACGAATCGAACAGTTCGGGTTTCTTCTCGTGGATGCCGCTGGCAGCGACGCCGATGAACACGGCAAAGATCACCACCGCGATGGTGGACGTCTTGCGGGCGCCCGTCAGGTCGAGGAACGGGTTGGCGGGCAGGAAGGACAGCAGCATGTTGGGCAGCGAAATCCCCTGCGCCGTGCCGACCTTGCCTTCCAGGTAAACGCCGCGCGCCACATCGGCAGCCGACGCGGTCAGGCCGACGGCGGTCAGGCTGAAGGCCTTGGCCATCAGGATGCCGATGCTTGCTGCGATCAGGGTGGTCAGCATCAGCGTGCCGATGGTCAGCGCGCTGATCTTGCCGAGCGAGTCGAGCCCCTTGAGCTTGAGGATGGCCGAGACGATCGACACCATGATCAGCGGCATGATGATCATCTGCAGCAGCTTGATATAGCCGGAACCGACGATGTCGAGGTATTCGTTGGTGGTCGCCAGCGCCGGTGCGCTGACGCCGTAGATCGCCTGCAGCGCTGCGCCGAGCGCCACGCCCAGCCCCATGCCGGTGAAGACGCGCACCGAAAAGGACGCGTTGCGACGCTGAAGCAGGTACAGCACGCCCAGCAGCACGGCCGCCGCCGCCAGGTTCAGTAGTACGTTGATCGCCATATTTTTCTTCTTTCACTGCAAATAATTAAAGCCCGCAAACTACTGGCGGGGCAACCATTTTATAGGCAATCCCGACAGCAGGTAGGTTAGAATCGATATTCATTTCCATATCGCAACTTTCGTTTTACTACCTTGACGAGCATTCCACCGGGAGGCATAGCATGGCGAACAAACATCTGAAAGTCGGCACCAAGCTGGGACTGGGTTTTGGCCTGGTGCTGGTATTGCTGTTATCGATCGCGGCACTGGGCGTGTACAACATGAGCACGATCCATGCCAAGCTCGACCGGGTGGTCAACGAAAACGCCGTCAAGACCGAGCTGGTCGGCGTGATGTCGAATGCCGTGCACATCGTCGCGCGCGTGTCGCGCTCGGTCGTGCTGCTTGACAACGACGCTGCCATCGAACGGGAAATGACCAAGGTGGTCGGTGCGCGCGACGCCTATGACAAGGCGCGCGAGCGCCTGGCCGCGCTGCCGGCCACCGCTGCCGGCATCGCCATCCGCGAACGCATCGGCGCACTGCAGGCCGAGGCGCGCAACCACAACAATAAAGTGTTCGAGCTGGCCCGCGCCCACCAGGACGCTGCCGCCACCACGCTGCTGATGCAGCAGGCCGGTCCGGCCACGCAGAAATGGCAGGATGCGATGGAGGAGTACGCCGCCCTGCAGCGCGCCAGCAACCAGGCCGACGCCGACGCCGCTGCCGCCGCGTACGCGCGCGCCCGGACCCTGATGCTGGCGTTGAGCGCGCTGGCGATTGCGGTCGGCGCCGTGGCGTCGGTCCTGATCGCCCGCAACCTGCTGCGCCAGCTCGGCGGCGAACCCGATTACGCAGCCGACATCGCCGGGCGCATCGCGGCGGGCGACCTGACGGTGGCGGTGACCACCCGCGACGGCGACCAGCACAGCATGCTGCACGCGATGAAGATGATGCGCGATGCGCTGTCGGCCATCGTCACCGAGGTGCGCACCGGCACCCAGACCATCGCTGCCGCCTCGACCCAGATCGCCGCCGGCAACCAGGACCTGTCGTCGCGCACCGAGCAGCAGGCCAGCGCGCTCGAAGAGACGGCATCGTCGATGGAGGAGCTGACCAGCGCCGTGCGCCAGAATACCGACAACGCGCGCCAGGCCAATGTGCTGGCCGATACCGCCGCCAGCGTGGCGCGCCAGGGCGGCTCGGTGGTGGCGCAAGTGGTGGACACCATGGGTGCCATCAACGCATCGTCGCGCAAGATCGTCGACATCATCGGCGTCATCGACGGCATCGCGTTCCAGACCAATATCCTGGCCCTGAATGCGGCAGTGGAAGCCGCCCGCGCCGGCGAGCAGGGCAGGGGCTTCGCGGTGGTGGCCACCGAAGTGCGCAACCTGGCGCAGCGCTCGGCCTCGGCCGCGCGCGAGATCAAGGCGCTGATCGGCAACTCGGTCGAAAAAGTGGAAACCGGCAGCAAGCTGGTCGAGCAGGCCGGCCAGACCATGGTCGACGTGGTGGACAGCGTCCAGCGCGTCAACGACATCATGGTGGAAATCTCCAGCGCCGGCGCCGAGCAGGGCGCCGGCATCGAGCAGATCAACCAGGCAGTGACGGAAATGGATACCGTGACCCAGCAGAATGCGGCCCTGGTCGAAGAAGCGGCAGCAGCAGCCGAGGCGCTGCAGCTGCAGGCAGCCAACCTGGAACGCATCGTCAGCGTGTTCCGGGTCGATGGCTTGCCGGCGGTCCAGGCGCCCGCCAGCGTGTCCGCGCCGTCCCGCAGGGTCGCCCGCCTGGCGGTGCACTGACTTGAAAGGGATGCGTCCGCCACGTAAGCAGTGCTGTGGATATTTTCCAACGGGAAATCAACCGCCATGTGTTACGGTATGCCCCCCTGGTATGCGCGGAGCGCTTATGGCTATCAAAATACATGTAGTGCTGTTGTGCTTGCTTTTGCCGGTCACGGCCTGCGCCGCACCCGATGACGATGATGCGATCGCCACCGACCGCCCGGACTTCGTCGATTCGCCGGACGTGGTGGGCAAGGGCCGGTTCCAGATCGAAACCGGTTTCCAGCGTGAACGCGACACCGCCGACGGCGTCAGGCACCGCACCGATACCCTGCCCATGCTGCTCAGGGCTGGCGTGAGCGACGACTGGGAATTGCGGCTGGAAACCGATACCCGCCAGCGCGCCATCGACCGCGACCTGGCAACCGGCGAGCGCACGGTGACCAGCGGCTACGCCGACCTGTCGCTGGGCGCGAAATGGCATCTGCGCGATGGCGACGGCGCGCAGCCGGCGCTGGGCCTGGTAGGGCAATGGGATCTCGATACGGGTTCGAAGGCGGTGCGGGCGGCAGGCAAGGGCGGCTCGCTGCGCCTGGGCGAGGAGTGGCAGCTGGCCGACGACCTGGAACTGGGGCTGGTGCAGGGCCTGGCCTGGCGCCACCGCGACGATGGCAAACGGTTTACCAGCGCCCTGTTCGGCATGGTGCTGCAAAAGGACTGGACCAGCAGTTTCAGTACTTTCGTCGAATATGCCGCGCAACAAATTGCGCATGCGCGCGACGGCGGCTCGACCAGCACCTTCGACCTCGGCGCCAGCTGGCTGCTGAGCAAGTCGGTGCAGCTCGATACTGCACTGTCGCGCGGTATCAACCGCAACGCGCCGGACTGGAGCTGGACTGCCGGCCTGTCGCTGCGGTTCTGATCAGGCCAGGCCCAGCTGCGCCGGCATCAGGGGCTGCGCCGGCCGCCGGCCTGCTGCTGCCGGGCTCGACGTGGCGGCCGGCCTGGCGCCGGCGTGATCGGCCAGCGTGAACACGCCCACCAGCTGCGAGAGCTGCTGCGCCTGGTCCTGCTGCGCCTCGGCAGCCGCTGCGGCCTGCTCCACCAGCGCTGCGTTCTGCTGGGTCACGGTGTCCATCTCGGCGATGGCGTGGTTGATCTGGGCGATGCCCGTTTCCTGCTCCTGGCTGGCCATGCTGATCTCGCCCATGATGTCGGTGACCGACCTGACCGCCGAGACCACGCGCTCCATGGTGGCGCCGGCTTCGCCCACCAGTTGCGTGCCCATCCCGACCTTGCTCACCGAATCGTCGATCAGCGCCTTGATTTCCTTCGCAGCCGTGGCCGAGCGGTGCGCTAGCGTGCGCACCTCGGTGGCGACCACCGCGAAGCCGCGCCCCTGTTCGCCGGCGCGCGCCGCTTCCACCGCCGCGTTGAGCGCGAGGATGTTGGTCTGGAACGCGATACCGTCGATCACGCTGATGATATCGACGATCTTCTTGGCCGACTCGTTGATGCCGGCCATCGTGGTGACCACGTCGGCGACCACGGCGCCGCCTTGCTGTGCGATCTCCGAAGCGGACTGCGCCATCGTATTGGCCTGGCGTGCATTCTCGCTGTTCTGCCGGACGGCGGCCGTCAGCTCTTCCATCGACGACGCGGTTTCCTCGAGCGACCCGGCCTGCTGCTCGGTGCGCGACGACAGGTCCTGGTTGCCGCTGGCAATCTCGGTGGCGGCCGTCACGATGGAATCGGCGCCGCCGCGTACCTGGCGCACGATGTCGGCCAGGCTGTCGCGCATGGACTGGATCGCAAACAGCAGGCTTTGCTGGTCGTTCGCCCGCAGCATGATCGGCACGGCCAGGTCGCCGCCGGCGATGCGGCCGGCAACCCCGGCGACGTAGTTTGGCTCGCCGCCGAGCTGGCCCAGCACCTGGCGCGAAATCAGCCAGGCGCCGGCCGCGCCGCTGGCCACTGCAAGCAGGCCCAGCATCAGCATGAAGCGGCGCGAATTCTGGTAGGTTTCTTCGGCCGTGGCGCGCGCGCGTTCCATGGCCGTGCTCTGGTGCGCAATCAGTTCGTCGAGGCGCTTCATGTACGCCAGCTGCAGGTCGCGGGTGTTGGTCAGCATGAAGTCCACCGCCGCATCGGTGTTGCCGTTGCGGCGCAAGCGGATCACTTCGTCGATCGACCTGGCATACGGCGTGTAGGCGGCAGACACCGCATCGAACAGCGCCTGGCCCTTGGCCGACGACACCATCTCGTCGAGCTTTTTCGCTTCGACCACCACCTGCCGGCGGTTTTCCTCGACCGTGGCAAATTCCTTGGCCGACTGCGCCTCGTCACGGCGCAGCAAGCCGTTGCGCAGCGAGCGGGCGATCTTGTTGTTCAGGTTCATCAGGGTTTGTGCCTGCAGCACCTTCGGATAGTTGTCGGTGACGATGGCGTTGGTGCCGGCGTTCATCACGGACATGTAAAAGATGCCCAGCGCGATGGCGGCGACCAGCATCACCAAGATCACGCCGAAGCCGATGCCGAGGCGGGTGCTGACTTTCAAATTCCTGGTATTCATGATAATTCCGATGTCGAGAGGTCAGTCTCGCGTTTCTGGGGAACGTTGGCGGGGAATCGGGCCGGAGAGGGAGTGTGATCGCGCGGCTTGGGCGGTCGGGATGGCTTGATGTGGAGCTTGCCAATTGTCACCAATATACACAGGAATTTTCCACTCGGCAACTGATTGTTGGGCTTGTTGCGCATGTTATGATTCCTCGTAACATCACTTCATTACACGTAGCCGGGAGCGCTCGCCATGGAAGCCGGGTCGGGACAGAGATTGACGGGATTGCGCTTGTTGCTGGTCGAGGACAACCTTCTCAACCAGCAAGTTGCATGCATGCTGCTGCAGGCCGAGGGTGCAGCGATCACGGTCGCCGGCAACGGCGCCGAAGCCCTCGCGTGCGTGACCGCGCCTGGCCTGTTCGACGCCGTGCTGATGGACATGCAGATGCCGGTCATGGACGGCTACGAAGCAACGCGCCGCCTGCGCGCGCTGGGCCACACTAACCTGCCGATCCTGGCCCTGACCGCCCACGTGCTCGATGACGAGCGCGCCGCCTGCCGCGCGGCCGGCGTGAACGACTTCATCGACAAGCCGATCGACTTCGACGCCATGATCGCCACGGTGGCGCACCACTGCGGCCGCAACCAGTCGCCTTAATTTTTAGCTAATTTTTCCTTTCGCGAGAAAACGTTTTCATATAAGCTTGCCGCTTCCGAGTTTCCGTTTCGACAGGCTTGCTTATGACAACCACGTCTTCTTCCCGTCTCGATCTGCTCGACGCCCTGCGCGGCTTTGCCATCGTCTCGATCATGCTGTTGCATAACATCGAGCATTTCGACCTGTATTTCACGCCGCCCGGCGCGCCCGCCTGGCTGACGGCAATCGATATGGCAGTGTGGGACAGCATGTTCTTCCTGTTCGGCGGCAAGTCATACGCGATCTTTGCGCTGCTGTTCGGCGTCACCTTCTATATCCAGTTCCACGGCAGGGCCGCACGCGGCCAGGATTTCCGCCCCCGCTACGCCTGGCGCATGGTGCTGCTGCTGTGCTTTGGGCTGTTCAATTCCATGGTGTATCACGGCGATATTCTGAGCCTGTACGCGGTGCTGGGCCTGGCCCTGATACCAGTGGCCCGCCTGCGCAGCGCGGCGGTGCTGGGCATCGCCGTCTTCTTGCTGCTGCAGCCCTATGCCTGGCTGGAATGGTACCAAGCCTTGGCGGCGCCTGATACCAAGCTGGCCGACCCGGCATCGTGGGCCTATTTCGGCCGCGCGAACGAATATATGAAACATGGTTCGCTATTCGACGTCTGGACCGGTAATCTGACCAACGGTAAAACCGGCGTGATTTTATGGAGCTGGGAAAATGGCCGCCTGTTCCAGATTCCCGCCTTATTTATGTTGGGAATGTTGGCCGGCAGGGCAGGGTGCTTTATCACGTCGCCGGAAAATCAGCGGCGCTGGTGGCGCATATTCTGGCTGGCGATCGTCTTATTCATTCCTCTTTACTGGATCAAGACTTATCTGGGCACCTGGCATACGGGCACGGCAATCGAGCGCCCGCTGACGATCATTGTCACGTCGTGGTCGAACCTGGCATTCATGGCCGTCTTGGTCGCTAGTTTCAGCCTGTTATTTTATAAAGGGTCCGGACTGGCCTTTTTCTCGCCGCTGGGACGCATGAGCCTGACCAGTTACGTGATGCAGTCGGTGGTGGGAACGGCGCTGTATTACGGTTACGGCGCGGGTCTGTATCAATACACGGGGCCGACCCTGGCGCTGGCGATCGGCGCTGCGCTGGCCCTGGCCCAGCGCCAGTTCAGTGTCTGGTGGCTGCGTTCGCATGCGCAGGGACCGCTGGAAGCACTATGGCACAAGGCCACCTGGGCCGGGCAGGCGCGCCAGAAAATGGCGTGAATGTGCCGGTTTCCGGTTTGCTCCGGGCAGCGCGTAGCCCCTGGAAGAGGGTGTTACGCGAGCTCGGGATCGCGCCAGGTGATGCGGCCGTGGCCTGCTTCGTTCAGGCGCGCGATCAGCCCTTCGGCGTCGGTCGCCGGGAGGCTGGCTTCGAAGCGGACCTCGTCGCCGTGGCTGACATGGTCCAGTGTGGCGCCTGCCGAGTCGAATTCGCGCCTGATCAGGCCTTCCAGTGCATAAGGGGCGGTGCAGATTAACTGGCGCTGCCGGATCATCGCGATTTTCTCTGCCTTTAATAATGCCTGCGCCACGCTGTCGGTATAAGCGCGTACCAGTCCGCCGGCGCCGAGTTTTACCCCGCCAAAATAGCGCACCACGGTCGCCAATACTCCCTCCAGGTCCTGGTGCCTTAATACATCGAGCATGGGACGACCGGCCGTACCACTCGGTTCTCCGTCATCGACGGCAGCCGATTGACCGCCTGCCAATAATGCCCAGCACACGTGCGCCGCTTGCGGATGCTGCGCCCATAACTGCGCGACGATTTTCTGCGCGGCGGCGCGATCGGTCATCGGCTGGACGCAGGCAATAAAGCGGCTTTTCTTGATCAGCAATTCATGCTGGACGGGGGAGAGGATCGTTTGGGGCATGGCGTATCTGCGCGACTGCGGGGACAAACGGGCCATGGTGCCAGAAACTGCCGGAAAGACAAAATGGCCGCCAGGGCGGGCGCGATATAATCGCGTCTCCAGAAACCGGAATCGACCATGAGCGACACAGCAGACCAGGAACACGACGACCAATTAATGCGCGAACTCGGCCTGGCCGGGCTCGGCTTTTCGCTGATGCGGCTCGAAGGCCGGGTCTTCCTGCGCCTGACCGGCAGTGTCGAGTACGGCGGCCGTCGCTATCCGTACGACCTGGTGCCGGCGCAAGGCGTGCTGGCGAAACCGTCGAAGTGGCGCAAGCTCGACGCCGAAGGCCGCACCGCCGTGCTGCGCGAGCGGGCCAGCCCGGCGGTGGTGGACGAGCTGCACGGCCAGGTCCAGGCCTTCGTGCAGGAAATCGCCGACGCCAGCGACGACTGCGACCTCGCTCCCCAGCCCTTCCTGCAGGGGCTGGCCGACATGCAGATCGCGGAGCCGGCCGGCATGGTGTTCGACCGCATCCGCCAGCGCCTGCAGCACGCGGTCGAACGCGACATGGAAGAGCAGCATGCCGAGCGCACGCGCCAGAGCATCAACCTGGCCGAATACCCGGCCTCGTTCGAGGTGGCGCGCCGCATCAAGCGCAAGTTCATCGCGCTGCTGGGGCCGACCAATTCCGGCAAGACCCACCAGGCCATCGAAGCGCTGGCCAAGGCGCCCAGCGGCGTGTACCTGGCGCCGCTGCGCCTGCTGGCGCTGGAAAACTACGAACGGCTGCAGGCGATGCAGCCGCATGGCCGGCCGCTGGCCGTCAGCCTGGTCACCGGCGAAGAGCGGCGCCTGGAGCCGGGCGCCACCCACGTTGCCAGCACGGTCGAGATGCTCGATACCCGCACGCCGGTGGACGTGGCTGTGATCGACGAGATCCAGATGCTGGCCGACCGCGACCGTGGCGCCGCCTGGACTGCTGCCGTCTGCGGCGCGCCGGCCCACACCGTGTACCTGGTCGGCGCACCCGAAGCGCGGCGCGCAATCGAGGTGCTGGCCGCGCGCCTGGACTGCGAGCTCGAAGTGCATCTGCTCAAGCGCAAGGGGCCGCTGTCGATGGAGGACGGTCCGGTGCGCAAGCTGACCGGGCTGCGGCGCGGCGACGCCGTGATCTGCTTCTCGCGCCGCGAGGTGCTGATGTGGCGCGATAACGTCACCGAGGCAGGCCTGTCGGTGGCCACCGTGTACGGCAACCTGTCGCCCGAAGTGCGGCGCGCCCAGGCCCAGCGCTTCCGCGACGGCGCTGCCGACGTGGTGGTGGGCACCGATGCGATTGCCATGGGCCTGAACATGCCGATCGCGCGCATCGTCATGACCACCAGCGTCAAGTACAACGGCTACGAAGAAGAGGAGATTCCGGCGGCGCTGGCGCGCCAGATCGCCGGCCGGGCAGGGCGCTTCGGCGTGCACGAGGAAGGACTGGTGGCCGGTTTCGATCACGAAACCCATAGCGTGATGCGCTCGCTGCTGCGCGAAAAGCCGGTGCCGTTGAAAACCACCGGCTTTGCCGTGGCGCCGACGCTGGAACACCTACACCGCATCTCGGCCGTGACCAACGAGCACGCCCTGGCCAAGCTGCTCAAGCGTTTCATCCACAATATCGACGTGCCGGACGGCTTTTTCTACCCGCGCATCACCGAGGACCAGTTCGAACGCGCGGCCTGGCTCGATACCTTGCCGTTATCGGTGGCGGAGAAATTCGCGTTGTCGCTCGTGCCGATCTCGGCCAAGGTTCATACCCTGCAACATGCGTGGGAAAGCTGGGCCACGGCCCTGGCGCACAAGAAGATCACCCACCTCAAGCCGGAAAACAACCCGCTCCACTATATGAGCCTGCAGGAAGCGGAAAACGCCTGCCGGCTGTACTCGGCCTATGCCTGGCTGGCCTACCGCCAGCCCGACTATTTTCCGGACACGGCGCTGGCGCTCAGGCTGTCGCGCGAAGCGTCGGAGCGGGTCGATGCGATTTTGCAGGATCAGAATTCGGCCGCGCGCAGACGGCAGCCGAAGAAGTCCAAGCGCCGCTAGCGTGCCGGCCGCGCGTTGCGCGCGTCGGCACTGCTGCGGGGTAGTGCAGAGATTGCGGAGATTGCGGACGACGACTTACAGCGGCTGGTACGGACCGTGGCTGTACGGCTCGGCCCACAGTTCGAACATGCGGCGCACGATGGCTTTCCACGAACGGCGTGGGGCTTTCGGTGCAGCGTCGGTGGCGATGGTGAGTTCGGCGGTAGCGGTAGTCATGTGAGGCTCCTTTGCAAAGCATTCTTCAATGAATACATCTTACGCGCCTCACAGATATAAAGATAATTTCAATTTCCGATAAGCGGCATTCAAAAGTTGAATTTCTCTGAGGGAAGAGATCTGTCTTTCCGTGATATCTGTTATGCCGGCCGGCGAAAAAAAACGCCAGCCCGGATGCCGGCTGGCGTTTTCGCACTGTCTTGGTAGGCCGTGCGGGATTCGAACCTGCGACCAACGGATTAAAAGTCCGCTGCTCTACCAGCTGAGCTAACGACCCAAGGGCGCGAATTGTACTGGGCGCAGCGCGAAAATTCAACCGTGCGGCCGAGTTTTTATGACGCGCGCTGCCATTTTGCCATCGTCCGTGCGCCCCGACCTTCCGACCTCCGCTATGATAGCGACCTTGTTGGCAAACTTGTCAGCGTATCAATGACAAGGTATCACAAGGTATCACAGGGAGTCCCATGAATTCTGTCCGCACCGCCCCGTCCCAATTCGGCATCATCAACCTGCTCAAGGCAGGCGCCGCCCAGCTGATCGTGTTGCACCACCTGGCGTTCTACGGACCGATGGCCGACTACGTGCGCCCGGTCTTTCCCGACCTGATCGGCTGGCTTGGCGACAGCGCCCGCATCGCGGTGCAGGTGTTCCTGGTGATCGGCGGTTTCCTGGCAGCGAAGTCATTGTCGCCGGCCGGTCTGCCATCGCATCCGCATCCCCTCAACGCGATCTGGTACCGCTACGCCAAGCTGGCGCCGCCGTTCATTGCCGCCACGCTGGTTGCTGCCATCGCGTCGTCACTGGCCAGCCGCTGGATGGTGCACGATTCCATCTCCGCGCCGGCCACGCTGGCGCAACTGGCCGCCCACGCGGTGCTGCTGCATGGCGTGCTCGATTATCCGTCGCTGTCGGCCGGCGCCTGGTACGTCGCCATCGATTTCCAGCTGTACGCCTTGCTGGTGCTGCTGCTGTGGGGCGCCGGCCTCCTGGTCGGCAAGCACGCGGCGCGCTGGCTGATGCCGCTGCTGGTGGCCACCGGCATTACCGTGTCGCTGCTGCATTTCAACCTTGATGCCGGCTGGGATAACTGGGCGCCGTACTTCTTCGGCAGCTACGGCCTGGGCCTGATGGCGTGGTGGGGCAGCGACCCCGCCCGCAAACCGGGCGCGACCACGCTGATCATGCTGGGCGCACTGCTGCCGGCGCTGGCCGCGCTGGTGCTGGAATTCCGCAGCCGCATCGCGCTGGCGCTGGTGGTGGCAAGCGTGCTGTTCGTGTGCGGCCGGATCCGGACCGCAGCGCAGGGCAACGCCTGGACGGTCATCAACCAGCTGGGCAAGATTTCGTACTCGGTCTTCCTGATCCACTTCCCCGTCTGCCTGCTGGTCAACGCCGCCTTCACCCGCTTCGTCGCCCCCGAACCGGCACTGCAACTGCTCGGCATGCTGACCGCCTGGAGCGCCAGCCTGCTGGCCGGCGCCATGTTCCACCGCTGGGTGGAACTGCCGCTGAGCCGCGCAGTCCAGTTCATCACCGACAAGTTCGACCTGCGCGATGCAATCAAGCCCGGCAGTAGCCGGGGCGGGGTGGTGTCGCTGCGCTGATCGGGGTTGGTGATTGCGCCCGATCCGATTACCATGCCAACCTTGCAGTCAATCGCATCAACGAGAGAGGACGGTCGCATGACCTACGAAGAATACCTGGACGAAGTCACCACGCTGATCTTCGAAAAATTTGGCGTGACCGAAGCGGCCGCCGTCAAGATGGTGGTGGCAGCCCAGGACAAGGAGTTTTTCGTCAAGCACGACGAGAACGAAAAGCTGCGCACGGTCGATCAGGCGCATCAGGATGCCAAGGCGATCTACGAGGCGTCGGGGGCTGGCGGAAAGAAGGTGGGCAAGGCCAAGTAACGCCTGCTGTCTGCGCCCGGCTTGAACGCTGACGGACTAGCGCACATGATGTTGCCGGGCGAGGGCACCCCGGCGCGCGCTGTCGTGCCGCTGCCGGAACCGCTGTGCAAACGGTATCCGGCAAACTGCGGCAAAACCGGTCAGTAACGTTCGAGCCAGTGTGCGTAAGGCGCTGGCAAGGTCCACGAAGCGCGGTCCACCTTCAGTTCCTTGGCCGCAAAATACGCCCAGTGCGGATTGGCCAGGTGCGCCTTGCCGACCATGACCACGTCGAGCTGCTGGTCCTTGACGACGCGCTCGGCGATCTCCGGCGTACCGAAGCCCCAGGCCGACGACACCGGCACATCGGCCTGCTTGCGCACGCGTTCGGCGATCGGCCCCATGAAGGCAGGCCCCCACGGGATCGACACGTCAGGAATGGTAAAGCCCATGCTCACGCTGATCATGTCCATGCCGGCATCCTTGAACTGTTTGACCAGGCCGATCGATGCGCGCAGTGTTTCTTCATCGCGCCCGTCAAACTCGATCACGCCAAAACGGACCGTCAGCGCCAGGTGTTCCGGCCATACTTCACGCACGGCCTTCAAGGTCTCGAGCAGGAAACGGCTGCGGTTTTCCAGGCTGCCACCATAGATGTCATCGCGCTGGTTGCTGTGCGCCGAGAAGAAGCTTTGCGCCAGGTAGCCATGGGCGAAATGCAGCTCCAGCCACTCGAAGCCGACGTCACGGGCGCGCACGGCAGCGTCCACGAAATCCTGGCGCACGCGGGCGATATCGTCGAGCGTCATCGCGCGCGGCACCTTGCCCAGGTTGCCGCCAAACGCAATCGCCGACGGCGCGATGGTCTGCCAGCCGCGTGCATCGCCCTCGGCAATGTGGTCGTCGCCTTCCCACGGACGGTTGGCGCTGGCCTTGCGCCCGGCGTGGGCGATCTGGATCCCGGGCACCGCACCGGCCGCCTTGATGGCCTCGACGACCGGCACGAAAGCCTGCGCCAGGTCGTCGTTCCAGATGCCGGCGCAACCCGGCGTGATACGGCCTTCCGGCGACACGGCCGCCGCCTCGACAATCACCAGGCCGGCGCCGCCGCGCGCCATGCCGGCGTAATGTGACAGGTGCCAGTCGTTGACGAGCCCATCGACCGCCATGTACTGGCACATCGGCGGCACGGCAACGCGGTTGCGAAGGGTAATGTCTTTCAGCTTGAACGGTTGGAATAAAGCGGACATGGTGGCCTTTAGAAAGTAGAGGGGTAGAAGGTTCTTAATTTCGTAAATTATCGAACTACAGAATGAGTATAGCCGATCGTGTATGATTCTGCCGATGCGTCCCTACAAACATCCCCCTGCCAGCGAATTCGTGCTCGAACGCGTGCTGCACGCGCTGAGCGACACGATACGCCTCGACATCGTACGCCACCTCGCAGGCGTGCCCGCCGCCAGCTGCGGCGAACTCGACGGCGGCCGACCCAAATCCACGGTCTCGCACCACTTCAAGGTGCTGCGCGAATCAGGCCTGGTGCGCACCGAAAACAACGGCACCACCCACATGAACACGCTGCGCCGCGCCGATATCGACAGCCGGTTTCCGGGGCTGCTCGACGCGATTCTGCGTCAGCAGGGTGCTGATCACGGTTGAGTTTTAGATGAAGGTGAGCCAGCCAGTTTGTCTGCCGCACAGCCAACACGCAGGTAAATAGAAGCGGACGGCTAAAAGCAAAAAAGCCCACAAACCGAAATTTGTGAGCTTGCTATGAATCTTGGTGGGCCGTGCGAGACTCTAAGCTGCGCCCAACGGATTTAAGGTCTGCCAGGCCAACTCAAAGCGGAGTAAGCGCTCATTGTTGTCCGTTGCTGGCATCCTCCCGAGAGCGGAGGAAGGTCATTTGTCTGTTTGCGGGTGGGCTTCCTCTATACCGAGCAATCTCCACCAGTCTTTGGTGGAGTGCAAGACCCGCACGATCGATACGCCGTCGGTTTGCGGTAAGTAGAAAATCAGAAAGTTGTCAAAATCCTTGACGCGCCACTTTCGTATCCCGGCAAGAAAACGATGTTTCAGCGCGAGCGGTGCGCCGGTAATCCCCCCTGCAAATGATCGCCATCAGAAGTAGAATTTTCTCAATTAGTTTTTTGAAAGTTCTGCAATGAAGACTTCCCGATTCACCGACAGCCAA
>NZ_LMNW01000006.1 GCF_001423125.1 Duganella sp. Leaf126 | reverse complement strand
CCTGCCAGCAGCCCTCTGAGATTACGCCGCTTCCCAGCGGTGTGACGCCATCATCGATCAAAACGCCCCTGCGCTCAATACGGCGCTGAGCGGGCGCTTACTTCGCAACTGAGTCATAGCAAGCGTTGAACGATGCACCAAATATCCTGCGCCACCGCGTTCAGCGTTTGATTCGCGTTGATAACATGGCAGCGCTTTGTATCCTCGCGTGCCACCGTGAGTAGCCCTTCGCGAATTGCGGCAAAATCTCGCATTGCCTCCGCTGGGTCGAGAACGCCATCGCGGCGCAGTTCCCTCCGGCCGAATGCAACATCGAGCGGAAGGTCGAGGATAATCGTCAAATCAGGAAGCGTCGTACCCACGACGATCTCGCGAGTCGACCGGAATAGCTGGTAGAGATCGTCGTCGGAAACCGCGACCTGAAACGCGTAAGTTGAGTCGATGAAGCGATCAGAGATAACCCATTTTCCATTCGTTAATGCCGGCCTGATAACACTTCGCACATGATCAAATCGAGCCGCGCTTACCAACAAGAGCTGCTCCGCAGGAGCGAGTTGTCGATCTGGACAAGTCAATATCGCTCGCACCTCCGCACCCAAATGGCCTCCATCAGGTTCCTTTGTCTGCAATACATCCTCTCCTAAACTTTTTAGGCGTTCGACAAGCATTCTCACCTGATTTGTCTTCCCACTACCGTCAATACCCTCGATACTTATAAATGGCACGTTTATCCTTCTTTCTAAAATTCAAAAAAACGATGGTATCTTAATTAATGAAGCGTTCAAATATAGTTGCATTCATATCCGCTGGCATGTTATCACCTAAGAAGCGCGACCATATACTTGCTCGAAGGCAACTTTATCTTAATTACGGCGCATTGTCGCTTGCAACAATCCTAGATTCAATGGGGACCGAAACCTTACTGATCCATGGGGAGCATAGGGAACCCTCAGATGTACTTGCCATACTGCTCGAGAAAGGCGTATTCCCATCTCGGCTGCCGGTGATGCTGTCGATCCCTAGCTTCTATGCCCTCCCGTGGGCACAGACCTTTTGCCGTCTAGCGCGAAGTGTGGATCCAAATGCCAAGATCATTGTCGGCGGACGGTGGGTAGTTGGCCCAGATCCTGACTGGTTGCGTGCCAAACTGCCCGAGGCGAACTTGCTTGTACCAGGGTTGGCGGAACCCGTGATAGCAAGTCTGCTCACGAGCACGCCGGTCTTGCGTCGCCTGCCTGCGCCGACGCCAGATGATGTCCTGAATCATCCCTTGGTATCTGGCTTCAAACGTTACCAGCCAAGCATTGAGGCATCAAGAGGGTGTGGCATGGGATGCGCCTTTTGCGAGGAGCGGGATATTCGGCTAGAGAAGCTGCGTACACCAGAGCAGATTGCCAGTACGCTTGCGGCAGTTGTTAGTCAGTATGGTGATAGCGAGATCCGCCCCTATTTCCAGTCATCAATGTTCGCCCCTAATGAGAAATGGGGCACCGGCTTGGCAAATGCGGTTCGAGATGCCGGCCTGAATGTTTCATGGCGAACAGAAAGCCGAGTTGATGCGCTCACGCCTCAAACGATTGCTTGTCTCGCTGAGGCAGGCATGAAAGTGCTCGATCTTGGCCTCGAAACGGCATCGCCGACGCAGATTCTAAGTATGCGCAAATCGAACGATCCGGAGCGCTATCTAAAACGCGCCTCTAGTCTGCTTCAAGCATGCAACGTTCATGGTATCGCCGCTAAGGTCAATGTCTTGCTGTATGCAGGGGAAACGACCAAGACGCTTGACGAAACGCGTTCGTTTCTCGACGAGCATATGGATTCGATCTCAGGAGTTTCGGTGGGCCCAGTCGTTGCCTACGGTCCACCGAAAACTGCGGACATTCTTTTGGATGAATGGTCGAGGAGCGGTGCTGTGCCTGTTGACCCAAGTAGTTCGAACGACAGTGGCATATCTATGATCCACCTTAGCCACGACTTCGACGCAAAGTCGGCTGAAGCGGCAAGCTTAGAGCTGTCTCGGCGTTATATGGACGCAGATGCTTATTTCAACCTGAAGAGCTTCTCCTATTATCCGCGCGATTACACGCGCGCGGACTTTGATCGCGACGTTGCGGCAAGCGATACATCTCAGCTGCCGTTTCGCGATTCCTCGCAGATTCCGTCGTAGCGGGAGGATGATTGCCGCGCACTTCGTTCACCACGGAACCCTCGAAGGTTGCTGGGCATGTGAAACAGTCGGGGCGAGCGCAATGAACAGGATGGCCAGAATGGCGATCCTGTTCATTGAAATCAGGTGAGAGTCGGTCCGCCAACATCATGCCAGAACCTCGATCTTGAGTAAGTGTGACAGGGGGACTTTTGGAAGGGCGTCACGGACGTCCATGCCCCTCTCAGTTCTCGTCGTGGCCAAAAGGCTCAGGCCGCGGGCTGGTGCTCAGCCGGGACATCGAGACGACTGGCTTCGCAGGGTTGATTGGCGGTGGCGTAGTGCTGGCGCTTGTTGTGCAGGTTCCATAACTGCGTGAGCGTCACGGTTTCCCGCTGTGAACGCACTGGATTGATTTCGCCGGCGTAGACGGTGCACACATTCCACATATTCGGCGGCGCCACCACCAGCAGATCATAAGGCTCGTAGTCGGAGCTGAAAAGCTCTGCCATGCCGATGCTGTTCGCAATGGCAGCATCGATGGCGGCACGCAGGCGGGTCAGCGCGACGACATCACCGGCGATCATCGCGGGGCTGCCGTCCCGGCATGGCCCGATCAGGTGCAGGATGGGCGTGTCCATGGTCATTCTCCTTGAGGTGGTGCAGGGCTGGCCTGCGTGGACGGCGGCTTGCCGTTCGGCTTTCTCGAAGTCTTTTTTTGTGGCTTGGGCAGGGGAGGCGTTGACTGGGCCACTCGGGCACGCAGTTCGCCAGCTTCCTGTCGTAGTTGCCCAAGCTGTTCGGCCGTTCTTTTCTGTTCGGCCAGATGGCCTTCAGCGGCAGCAACTTGCGCGCGCAACTGTTCCTGCAATTGTTGGCCGATGCGCTCCTGCGCTGCTTGTGTGGCGACCAGCAGCTTGCGCAGCTCGAGGATTTCTTCCTGGGCTTGGCGCAGTACCCGCTCGCTGCCGATATGGGCCGTTTCGGCTTCGATGGTCCGCTGCTCTAGTGCAGAGCATGCGGTGGTCCGTTCGTCGCTTTCCTTGCGGAGCGTCGCCAGGGCAGCTTGCGCCTCCTTCAGTTCCCGTGACTGGGCATCGAACGCCGTTGAGAGCTGGCGGCGGAACTCTTCCAGTTCGCCGCGTTCTTCCTCCCACGCCGCTTTGGTGCTGGCCAGGTGCGTGTTGGCTGTCTTCTTCGCTTCGCGCCAGATGTTGAGTATCAGTTGGTTGCCGACATGGCGCAGGCTTTCCGGCATCAGTTCTTCGGCAGGGCCAGGCTGGGCTTGCAGCTGTTGGCGCCAGGTTCGCATCACCAGCGATGCATGGTTCATGTTGGCGCGGGCGCGGCGCCGCACGGCGTCGACGCTGGGCACTGCATTGTGTCCGCCTTCGTTGAAAAGCTGGTCGGCCGCGTCACTGATGCGCCGAATGATCTCGGGGTCGATGTCGTCGTGGGGAAGCATGATGTGCTCCGGCTGGTGCTGTTGATTGAGCATAGGCGTTCGGGAGGCGGACGGTTTGATCTGGGGCAGAAGAATAAGCCTTAGCCGGTATTGCTTCTTCTTATCAACCGATTTTCATCTTCTTATTCTTACCCTTCTTACTTATGTTGGCGGACTGTGGTGGTCTCGGGGTATTTGCGGTTGCGATTCTCTATCTGACTGGCGCTGGTTCAGCGTTACGGGCGCGCTGCACCGAGCGATCAAGGGCGGGATGGTGACGGGGGCATAGGAGCGCAGCGTGCTGGCCATTGCAATCGCGGCGACTGACGTCGTCACTTTGGAGCGTTGCAGGTTTGGGCTGAATGACGCAGGGCGGACCGTGTCGGCATGAACCTTGGCGGATGACGGTTTGCGATGTGGTGCAGGGAGATGATTTCAGCAGGTGAGCGATGACGGCACCTAACTGGGGATCATCGTCGATGCTGCTGCGCTTGCTGGCGGTATGAGGGAAAGTCTAAGAAGGTAGGACCATGGGTCAGCTGTTGTGGTGCCGCTTTATGGCCAGTGGCTGCCATGTAGAGCATGACAGCCTCTGTTTCGCATCACTCCCGCGCCAAGTCCTTAAATTCCGGAATGACGATGCGGGACTCGCCGAAGACTTCAACTTCTTTGCCTCGCGGTACCGGTTTCCCGGTCAGCACAACATGCAGTTTCCCGTTAACGGGTTCAAATTCGCCAGGCTTTGGCTGGCGTTTGGCCAGTACCTTCGCACGGTGGAGCGCGGTGGCAATGGCATAGCTGGCTTTTTCGTTCAGTGGTATTTTCTTCGCGGCAGTCATGGTGCATTCTCCTGCAAGGCGTTGTACAAATAGTTTAGCAGAATCGTCCAACTGCGGCTGCCCGCTTTTAGATCGAAAGACATGGCGCGTGCGCTGCCGTGCGCCTCCCACCATCCCGGCGCAGCCTGGCGTACATCCTGGATCGTGGCAGCGTGGTGCAGCGCCGGTTCAGGGAAGCGGTCCAGCTCGACCGGTAACACTTCTGCGTCGAAGCCAAACTTGGGCCACACGGCATAGCCGACCAGCGTCTCTTCGTCATCGTGCGTGAGCGGCCCTCGCCCGGCGCCGAACAGGCTGATGACCTGGAAGCCCAGGCGATACGCGGCGATCGCCATGAGGCCGAAAGCGACGGTGATCAGCCGGCGTGGCGCGTGCGCGCCCAGCATAATGAATTGCACGTACAGCGCATCGAGCCAGATGGCGGGGCCATCCTCGCTGGAATACACGATGACGCTGTTCTCTTCATCCTCGACAAGAAAAACGCTGCTGTAGCGGATGTCGATCCCGCCTGGTGCGCCGTGGCGCTCGCTTACCCGGTTGGCAGAGACGAGCGAACCGTCCGGAATCATGAACAGATGGCCGATGGACTTCGTATCGAGTCGGAGGGAGCGCCCGGCTCCGCTCTCGATCACCAGCTCCGTCAGAGGTTGACCGTGGTCATCATACAGAATGCCCTGGAAATAATTGCGGGCAATGGGATGCGCAAGCAAAAGCGCTTCAAGCCTGGCGAGATTCTGCTTATCGAATGTGGAGTGGAATAACATAACCCATCGTACGCGCGCGCGCACGCGAGGCCTTGAGGCAGATCAGAGGATCGTGCAGTAGCGACGGGTTATGCACGAATCCTGGTTCGACAACTGAAACGCATCGTCGCACAGGCCCAACCAGTAAAAATTTGTGCCGTGCCTCTCGTTCGCCTTATTCGGCGAGGGCGCCTGCCAAATCACGTTGGCTGCGCTACCTGGACGGGCATTCATGCGACCTTCATGATCCGCTCACACTCCACTGCGCCATCGGCCAGGACCACGAAATTCAAGTCGGACCGCACGAATTGTTCTGGTGTCACGCCAACGTAAATCGAGTCGTGCAGCCACGCTGACATGGCGACGTTGGTCGCCTGCAGATTCTGGCGCTCGCGCGGCTGGCGTGTTGTATCGTTTTCAATAATTCCTGGGCGAAGAAGGGCACGGCGCCGGCTGCCCAGACGCGCCCCCGGCGCCGGGTGTTCTCCTCGCGATCCTCGGCAACGAGCATCAGCCGCAGCGCGTCCACGTGCAGCTCTGCCAGCAACGTTTTCTGCGAATTCTCGTCCAACCTGTAAATGCGTATCAACATGGTGTCCTCGCCGGTTCTCTTGGCCTCTGTACCTGTAGGAAGGCCGTACCGCCGTGCAGCTGTTTGCGTTGTCGTGACGGAAGCAGGGTGGCCCTGCGGTGCGCCCAAACTTGCTCAGCCAAGTCTGTTTTTACTGTCAGCAAAGGGGGCGTCACCGCTGCGCGCCCTCATGCTCGACTGCGTGGTGATGTCACCGGAACCTGCTTCATTCCGTCATGCGCCTGGGGTAACTCTCCGACCGTCGCCGACCGTTGGCGATATCATCCCATCGCGCTTATTCGTCGTGTTTGAGCGTCAGCAGATCCTGTTGGGCTGCCTGTCGATGGGGTAGCGTACCGACAGTGGAAAGGTGGCAGGACGACTGCGGTGTCTGTTCGCCGATCGCATCGGCAGCATGCCGCAGCGGGGGCTTGATCTCCGCCATTCCGTTCAAGTACTCGACCTGGAACGCAAGGCCCGGGGCAATGGCCGGGGCCGAAACCCCGGTCTCTCGTGAACCGAGCCCCGGCAAGCCGGGTCTCGGCCCTGCGGGCTCGGCCCGGCGGCCGGGTCGCGTTGCCGCACTGCCCAGGCGTTGCTGGCCCGCATGCAAACCACCTGAAGTGAAGGACCGTCGCTTTCAACCGTCGCGCCAGCCGAACGGCACGGCTGTCACGCCGGTTGAGCCGCCGCTGGCGCTATGAAGCCGGCCGCGACAGGTCCAGGGGCCGGGAGCTTTCAAGGGCGGCGCCAGCCCAACACCACGGCTGTCACAGCCCTTGAGCCGCCGCTGGCGCTATGAAGCCGGCCGCTCCCTGGCCAACCCCCACGATGGGCAGCACGGGCCGCAGGCACCCCGTTCCTCAATCCCCAAGCAAGCGCCCCCCAAGGCAAGTGAGGGGGGCTTGCTTGGGGATAAACGACGGAACGGGGCAGATTCAGCGGCCCCTTGCCTCGCTGCCTGAACCCCACCCATCCCCACCCTGCCCGTGAGGGCAGGGCATCCCCCACCCTCCGCCCGCCCCAGGGCGGGAACGAGAGAGTTCGAGCAAGAGGATCAGCTTTACCTCTTAACTCCTAACAACTTTCTGAAAGGGACAATCATGGAAACCATCAACGCCCACCTGAAACAACCGCGCGGCCGCGCCGCAGTCACCGCCACGCTGGTGACGAGTGACCTCGAACGCATGGAATGCCTGCCGCGCATCGCTGGCATGCGCTGCGTGCTGCTCGAGTCCACCATCTTCGACACGCTGGCGCGGATCTGCGACAGCTACGAAGGCGGCTACTGGCACTTCTACAACCTGTCGAACGGCGGCTTTTACATGGCCCCCGATTCCGATGCAGCTTTCCCGCTGTCGTGCGAAAACTATTTTGAGCACACGGTGTGCGCCGATACGGCCGGCATCATCGCCAGCGCCAGTGCTTACAGCCACCTGTCGTTCCTCAGCAATGGCAAGCGCTTCGCCACCGCCTACCACCAGTTGTCCGAGTTCATTTTTCAGCACCGTGATGCCGGCCTGATCCGCGCTGCGCTCGATTAGTACCCGGGCGTCGGGAAGCGGTCCACCCCGACGCCGACGCTGGACCGGACCGGCCCCGGCCGCGATGCGCGGCCGCTTATTCCCTCTGTTCTCAGGAGCTATCATGCACGCACTTATTGACACCCTTGACACCCTTGACACCCTTGACACCCGCGACGCCATCATCATTCCCGGCGGCGCGCACCTGCCGCCCCCAATCGACGCGCTGGCGCAGCTGACCGCGCACGCGACGATCACCAACGCCACCTGTACGCAACTGGTGCGCAGCCGCTACAACGTCCGCACCAAGCAGACCGATGTCACGGAGCTTGCCACCCTGATTCGGACGCACGGACTGCTGCAAAACCTTGTCGGCTATCGCCAGATGGTGGATGGGATCGCCACCAGCATCATCGAAGTCGTGGCAGGCGGCCGCCGTCTGGCCGCTATCGGCCACCTGATCGAGAGGGGCGATCTGCCGCACGATTTTGCCATCCCGCTGTTGATCGTCACCGAGGACGAGGCGATCGAACTGAGTCTTGCGGAGAACCTTGGCCGCGCCGACATGCACCCCGCCGATCTCTACGTGGCGATGCAGGCGATGATCGACCACGGCCGCGCCATCGAGGACGTAGCGCTGCGTTTCGAGCTGGAAGTGACGACCGTCAAGCGCTACCTGAAACTGGCGAACGTTGCGCCGCGCCTGATCGGCCTGTACCGCGATGGCGTGCTCAACTTCGAGCACATGATGGCGCTGGCGCTGGTCGATGACCACGCGGCGCAGCAACAGGCGTGGGACAGTCTGCCAGCACACAGCCGCCATCCGTACGATCTGCGCCGCCTGCTCACCGCCCAGAAGATCAATACCCAGACCGACCGGGTGGCGCGCTTCGTCGGCGTGCGCAGCTTCGAGGCGGCAGGCGGTACCGTGGAGCGTGACCTGTTCAGCCGAGACAATACCGGCTACATCAGCGATGCGGTTCTGCTCGACAAGCTGGCGCTCGACAAACTGGCCAAGCAAGCAAAACAGTTACGCAAGGACGGCGTGGCATGGGTGGAGCTCGTGCCGCGCGCCGATCACGCCGACCTCTCAGCTTTTGGGCGCGTGCGTAGTACCACCGGGGAACTGAGCGAGGCTGACCGGCAAGCAGCAGACGCTTTGCAAGCGCAGATCGCCGCGCTGGACGAGCGCATCGACGACGCCTGCGACGGCGACAACGAGGCGCTGGCCGAGACGCTGGACGCCGAACGCGATGCCTTGTGCGCGAAGCGCGATGCCGTCCTTGCACGCCGCACCAGCGTGCCACACCCGGACGACGCCGCGCTGGCCGGTGCCGTGCTTTATCTCGACCACGACGGCAAGCCGGTGGTGCTGCGCGACGTGATTCGGCCTGCTGATGTCGCCCGCCGTGCCAGCGCCGCCAAGGGCGCAGCGGCGATGCCAGCGGAGAGCAAGCGCGTCAGGCGCGATCACTCCGACCGTCTCACCCTGGAGCTGACGTCGCAGCGTACCTTGGGGCTGCAAGCGGAAATGATGGACCAGCCCGACACCGCGCTAGCATACCTGACCTACACGCTGATGCGCTCGGTGCTGCTGCCGCACCACGGCGTCGGTACCGCCTCGCTGTCCAAGATCAGCCTGGGCATGGCGACCCTCGCCGACAATAGCACGGACAGTGCCGCTGGCGTCGCCTTGGCACAGCGCCGCGAACAACTGCTGGCGCGCCTGTCCGATGCTGCACAGAACGGGCAGAACGGGCAGGGCGGCTGGCTGGCATGGTTGCAGGCGCAGCCCCAGCCGGTGGTGCTGGAACTGCTGGCATTTTGTGTCGCCGCATCGCTCGACGCCACGCTTGAACGCGAGAAAGACTCGCCTGACTTCGTGGCGCTGGGCAAGGCGCTGAAGCTGGACATGACCAAGTGGTGGCGCGCCACTGCTGCCAGCTACTTCGACCACGTGCCGCGTGAATGCACGGTCAAGGTGGTGACCGAAGCGGTGTCCGCCACGGCGGCGGTACCGCTGGAAAAGCTGCCGAAAAAAGCGGCGGCCGAGGCGGCTGAACGGGCGGTTGCCGATGCGGGCTGGCTACCGGCAATGCTGCGCACCGCGTAAGACGTCATACGCAGCAACGGCCCCGGTAGCGAGTCTGCCGGGGCCTTCAACAGGGAAGGCGGGAAGCAACCATGTCGCCATCGATCAACCGGGTGACCTTGCAGGGGACGGTGGCGCTGCCGCCGCGCTGGTCGCGCCTGCCCGGTGGTGCGATGGTGTGCCACGTGGTGCTGTCAACCGAGGAAAGCGCCTACGACTGGAACTCCGGGCGTCTTGAGCCTGTGACCGTCCGGCACCGCGTGGTGATCGGCGGTGCGTCAGCGTTGAGACTGCTGGACACGCTGACGCCGGGCGCGGTGCTGCGCGTGCACGGTTGCCTGGAATATCGCCACTGGACTGGCCGTGACGGCGTCAATCGCACCGCGACGGCGGTCGTTGCCACGGCGGTGCGATTGCGGCAGGCACCGGTGCCCGCGCAGCCCGTTTCAGGCGCAGCGCCACCGACGCTCGATGACCCGGCAATTGCGGCGTGGCTGGCCGACTATGACGCGGCAACGGCACGCGCCGCGATCACGCCACCGCGCAAGGCGTTTGGCAGGAGCGGCGCAGGCCGACGTGTGGCGAACCTGGTGCAACCGCGCTAACGGACTGCCCGCTAAATCCTTCGTAATCGCTCATATCTGCGCATGACTACCTGGCGCGAGGCACATTGCCGATCAGCGCTCAGGTCCGCGCTGCTGGACCGCTTGTTGTGTGCGGGCAGGGGCGGCGTGATCGTAGGCCACGGTCAGCACGGTGGGCATCGCCAGCAGGCCACCGGGGATCGCGGCCAGCATGCCGAGGTCATGGACCACGTGCAGCGCCGCACCGACTTGCTGCAACAGGTGAAATTCTGTCGCGGCGACGACCGCGCCGGTATAAGTGCCGCTGGCGGTGGCCAGCTGCCATAGCGGCTGTACCGGGCTGTGGGTAACAATGGCGTCGTAGGCGCGGCGTATCGACCGCAATGAGGCAATGCGCGCCAGTCGTGGTATGAGCATGTGGCGTACGATCCAGCCGGGGCGGGTGTCCAGCACGCTGATGCGGCCATGCTCGACGCGTGCGGCCATGCGCGCTGTGGCGGTGCTGTTGTCGATGCACAGCACGCGCTGGGCCAGGTCGGCGGCGATCGCCAGCCGGCGTTGCGTTGCTTCAACTTGCGTTTTCGCAAGGCGGCGCGCGCGGCTGCGCCGCGCGGCCAAAGCGTCGCCTTCAACGCCGACCCACACGAGCTCGACACTGTAGCCGCGTTCGCCCGCCTGCTGCATCCAGTGCAGCACGGTGGGGCTGTCGCAGCGAGACTCCACCGCCACGCTGTGGCGCAGCGCCAGCGCGTCGCAGACTGCCAGCGATGCATGCTGCCGTTGCGCTGGCGTGTCCTGCACCAGGTGCGCCGGGAAGCCGGTTTCATCGCGCAGCTGGTCCAGCAGCGTGGACTTGCCCACGCCAGGCAGGCCGGCGATGACTGCAAAGACCGGCATGCTGCGCTTGTCATCGCTCATGTTCGTTCTCCCGGTAGTCGTTTTTCTCGCCTACGCGTTCGCAGTGGCCGTCCGGGTACAGCAGCACCAGCACGCCGTCTTCCCACAGCGCGTAAGGGCCGCCTGCGGCCATTGCGCGGGCAGCGGCTGCCACGGTGGCCGTCGCCACGCGGGCGAACACCTTGGGGCGTTCCAGCAAGTCGATCACGGAATTCATGGCTTGTCGGCAGCAGGTGGTGTGGCGGGGGCTTTCGGTTGCACCCCGAAGGCAGCGCGCGCTGCTTTCGGCAGCTTCGGCCAGGCATCGTCGAGCAGCATGCCGTTGTGGATCAGCCGCGCCTGTTCGTCGCTATAGCGTGGGGTCTCTTGGTGATGCATCAGCACACTCACCAGCAAACCTGCTGCCAGGCCGGCAACGGCGGCTAGCGTCATCTTCCAGCGGTAGTTGCTCGGGACCGCGCGCTGGGCCTCGCGGCGGACCTGGTCGAGCGTTTCGGCAGCCATGCGGGCGAAGCGTCCCTGCATCGTCGCCAGTTCGGCGTCCCCGGCTGCCTTGGCGCCGTTGGCGATCTGCTGGAAAGCAGCGGCCACCGACTTGTCCAGGTTGGCCGCCTGCGCGCGTTCCTCCTTGACGGCATCGGCCAGCATGGCGATGGCCTGGGCCACCGTCTGCTCGAACGCCGTGGTGATGTCGGCGCCAGCCTTGCGCATCAGCTCGGACTGGAACAGCGCCGCCAGCAAGATCGGATCGTTGTCGGTGATGGTCTGGCCAGTGAGGCGATAGACTTCGGCGCAGACGGCGGCAATCGCTTCGTCCTGGGCGCTCAGACGAAGCTTGCCCTGGGTCGGCTCCTGCCTTGCGGACGGCGGGGAGTGCTGCGTCTTCATGTCAGAACCCGATGGCGTCGAGCTGGTTGAACAGTGCTTCGCGTACCATTTTGAGGCGCTGGCGCGACATAATGCCGAACTGCGCCGACTCGAGCGCCTGGTCGAACGTCAGCTTGTTCTTGCACATCATTTCCATGTCGTGCCCAAAGGTGTCCGCGTTCCCCTTTTCGATGGTGACCACGCCGTGGATGCGGTGTTTGAATTCGGTATACAGCGACGACTGCTGGAAGCTTTTGCCGTCACGTTCGATGGCGCCGAAGAATTCGTTGAGCCACACGACCACCGGCGCCGGCTGTTCCTCGAGCATCACCGCCAGGCCTTGCAGCGTATCGGCAAAGGCCTGGCCGCCGGTCACCACCGAATGGATATAAACGCGCTTGCCAGCGTGTTCCAGCAATTCGATCACGCGGTTTTCCACCATGTAGGCCATCAACGGCACGAAGGTGGAGGCGCCATTGTCGATGACGCACACCTGGTCGTTGACCAGCACGGCTTCGATCAGGCTGTCGAAGGCCCTGGCGTTGATGTGGTTGCGTGCGTCGAGGATGTCCACTCGCGTGGTGGCGAACGCTGCATACTGCGACAGCGTGTCGTTGACGGGATCGGTATCGAACGGCCGCACCTGGCCTGCCTTGTGCTGAAAATACTGGGCCAGGATGGCGGCGATCAGCGACTTGCCCACGCCACCCTTACCTTGAAGAATAAGATGCACCTGATGCTGGTTCATGACGTCTCCTTCACCATTTCGGTTTGTCCTTGTTTCGACTCTGCTGCCAGCTGAACTTGGGCAGCGTGCTGCCTTGCGCCTGCGATGCTGCCTCGTCTGTTGTGAAGGCATCGCTGCCCGGCGTTTCCTGCTGCACCGCCGTCGCAGAATCAGGCATGCCGGCGGGTGCGAGGTTTGGCTGCCTTGCGGGCGGCGCGCCTTGCAGCAGGTGGCGCCGTTTGTTGCGGTGGATGTAGCGGTACACCTCGATTTTGCTGACCTGTACCGCATGCATGCGTAGAAACTCCGCAATTTTTTCGTACGATGCCCGCGCCCGGTAGAGTGCGAAAATCTCGGCCTCCCAGCGGTTCAGCTTGCCGTATTTTCCTTCGTGCTGTTCGACAAATTGTTTGACGTCCACGACCAGGCTCCGCGCAAAATCAGGCACGCATTTCAACGTGACAAGCTGCTGCTCGTCGCGTCAAAAAATAGCAGACAGGGCAGCCAGTGTAACGGACCAGTGCGTGTCGGCGGGGGCGTGGATGGGCCATGTTTGATCCCGCTCCAAGCACCGTCGGATGGCGCCGCCCATGCTTTCAAAACAAGCTCAGCACCGTGCTTGTTGACGGAGAAAAATGCGTCGTGGTGTAGCCGGTTTAAAGCGTTGCCGTGGTCCATGTCTGGCTCGGTTTGGGGGCGGTGTAGCTCGTCCGTAGCTCATTCGTAGCTCATTTGTAGCTCATTCGTAGCCTGTTCGTAGCTCATTCGTAGCTCATTCGTAGCTCATTTGCCAGCAGCATCAGCCAGCGGCTGTTTCCCGGGGGCTAAAAATCCCGCTGATGGGCTCGTTCCGGCAAGGGGAAAGCGGCGAACTGAGCCTCACGGGGAGGCCCCGTGGCCCCCGGCGAAGGGTCACACATCACGCAACCTCCGGTTGCTGCTGCAAGCCGCGCTGCGCCTGGCTTGCAGCGTATTCGTGTCGCTGCGCTCTGTATGACGTGCTTCGGTGCGAGCATCCGCAAACCGTTGATTCGAAAGGAGAATCACATGAAAAAAGACCCGAAAATGCTCACCCTTAGACTGGACCCGGATCTGCGGCACTGGATCACCGCCCAAAAGGGCTTGCGCAACAAGACCGAAACCTATATCGCGACCGAACTGATGATCCAGGGACTGCGAGCGCAGACAGTAGATGAGCTGGTCGACAGCATCCGTGCTGCGGCCGGTGCCGGCATGCAGCGCGAGATATTGCGCCAGACGCTGGCGATGCGCTACATCGTGGAGGCGCAGGCGCGCGGCGTGATCCGTCATCCGGAAACGTTGGGCACCGACGCGCAAGCCTGGGCCAGCCGCGAACTCGAAGCGATGTTTCCGACAGGAGAACATCATGACCATTAGCCGCAACGACAAGCGCCACCAGTTCACTCGCGGTGCGGAGGTCATGCGTCACGAATACGGGCTGTATTTCAGCGCGCTGTTTTTCAGCTTCATGATCGCCTTGCTGACGGCAGTGGGTACCGGCTTGCTGGTCGCGAACGCGGCGCTAAGCGAGGACGAGGGGAAAATCATCATTGCGCGCACGGTGGCGCAATTCAGCGTGCGGGCCAACAAGCCGCGCGACGAAGTCAAGCTGGTGCTGAGCCGCGCAGGCACTCCCAAGACCTACGTCTTGCCCGCGCAAACGCTGCTCGAACTCACCAGCCCCGAGTGGACAAAAATTCAGTGGAAACTCAAGCTCAGTGCCTGGGGCGCGCTGGCGACCGGCATCGCGTTGTTCTTTCTGACCAACTGGGCGTGGCGGCAGTTCGGCAAAAAGGTTTCCAGGGACGAGGTCGTGCGCGGGGCGGTGTTCGCAGATGCCGACGACATCAGGAAAGAGCTCGAAGCATCTGGCAGGGCCAGCCGGATTCATATCGCCGGCGTGCCGCTGGAAGCCGGCACCGAGGTGCTGAACATCGGTGTATCTGGCGCCGTCGGTTCGGGCAAGACGGTCAGCATCTCGGCGGTACTGGCCGACATCCGGCGCACCGGCAAGCGGGCCATCGTGTTCGACTCGACCGGCGAATTCATCCGCCATTTCTATCGCCCGGGCCTGGACACGATCCTCAATCCTTTCGACCAGCGCAGCCCGCCCTGGACTGCATGGAACGAGGCGCGCAAGCCCTACGACTACGCCAACATCGCCGAGTCCTTCATCCCGGTCATGAACCGGCGCGAGCCGTTCTGGGAAGAGGGCGGCCAGGCGGTGCTGGAAGATCTGCTGTCACGCCTGGCCAAGACCAACCAGGCCACCAACCGGCGGCTGGTCGAAGTGATCAACGTCTTGAGCCTCAAGGAGATCCAGGTGATCGTCAAGCGGCTGCCGGCGGCCGTGTACATGGACCCGGAAGCGGCAAAGACCGCGCTTGGCATCCGCATGAACGTGGTGCGGGCGGCCAAGGCCATGCGCTACCTGGCCGATGGCGACGCTGCTGCCCAGTTCTCGATCCGCCACTGGATCAGCCAGGAGCAGGGTGACTGTTGGCTGTTCCTCTCGACCAAGGAAGAGATGCTGTCGACGATGCGCCCACTGCTCACCGCCTGGTTCGATATCGCGATGCGCTCGATCATGTCGCTGCCGGCAAGCCGTTCCCGGCTGATCTTTTCAGTGCTCGACGAACTGGCCTCGCTCAACCGCATCAGCACTTTGAAGGAGGTGGCAACGCGCGGGCGCAAGTACGGTATCTCCCTGTTGCTCGGTTACCAGAACATCGCGCAGGTGCGCGACATCTACGGCGAGAACGATGCGCAGACCATCATCTCGATGCTGCAGTCGCGCCTCACGCTCACCGTGCCCGACTTCCAGACCGCCAAGTACGTGAGCGAGAACCTGGCCAACCAGGAGTTGATGGAAAAGGACGAGAACATCAGCTTTGGCATCGACTCCACCCGCGATGGCGTCACCATCGCCACCCGGCGCGAACTGCGCGACCTGGTGCTGGCGTCCGAGATCCAGGGCTTGCCGACCATGGAAGGCTACCTGCGGCTGGCCGGCCGCAACGAGGTCATGAAAGTGAAGATCGACTATGTTGAACGCCCGGCGATCGCCGAGGCGTTCATCGAAAGGGAAGTGGATAGCTATGCTCTCGATGAGTAATATCACCAGCGTGGCCAGTGCCGCGGCGTACTACGCGGAAGACAATTATTATAGCCAGGAGGAGAACCGCGAAATGTCGGCGTGGGCCGGCAAGGGCGCCGAGGCGCTGGGCCTTGCCGGTCCCGTCGATCCCGAAGACTTCGCCAGGATACTGGCCGGCGAGATCGGCGAGTTTGGCCTGGGGCGTGTTGTCGGCAAGGACGCCGACGGCGAAGTGCTGCGCGACCACCGGCCTGGATTCGATGTGACGCTGTCGGCGCCCAAGTCGGTGTCGCTGCTGGCGGAGGTGGCCGGCAACCAGGAGGTCAGGGACGCGCACGAAGCGGCCGTCACCAAGGTGCTGGAATACATGGAAAGCAGGCTGGCGCAGGCGCGCACGACCGAGGCCGGCGAGACCACGACCGTGCCGACCAATAATCTGATTGTTGGCAAGTTTTACCACACCACCAGCCGCGACCTCGATCCCCAGACGCACACCCACCTGGTCGTCGCCAATGCCACCCAGCTGGACGATGGCCGGTGGCGCTCGATCGCCAACGAGCTCATTTACAAGCACCAGAAGCTGCTGGGCGCGATCTACGACAGCGAGCTGGCCGCCAACCTGCGCGGACTGGGCTACCGGCTCGAATCGACCCAGGAAGGCCGCTGGGAGATCGCTGGCATCACGCGAGACCAGATCGATCACTTCAGCCAGCGCAGCCAGGCCATCGCGGAGCGGCTGGAGAAGTTCGGCTTGACGCGTGACACCGCGACCGCTGCCCAGCGCGAGGATGCGGCGCTGCGCACACGCGACCCCAAGCGCGAAGTCGATCACCAAGCGCTAGCGGAGGACTGGAAGGAGCGGGCGCAGGCCACCGGTGTTGATTTTAAACGCATTGAAACCGAGCGCGAGCAAGGCGGCGCCCCGCCCATCAGCGACGCCCAACGCAGCGACAAGGCGCACGATGCCATGAGATTCGCGATTGCCCATTTGACGGAACGCGAGAGCGTAGTGCCCTGGGAGGACGTGATCAAGACTGCCCTCGAACATGCGGTCAAGGATGCACCCTGGGCCGGGGTGCGCCTCGATGATGTCGAAAAGTCCCTGGCGGGCAGATTGGCCAGCAAGCAAGCGCTATCGACGATTGAAGGCCATATCAGCACACCTGAAGCGCTGGAGCGGGAGCGGGGCATGCTGGCGATGCTGGAGGCCGGGCGAGGCGCCGTCAAACCGATTGCGCAAGCCGAACGGGTGGCGGCAGGCATCGAGCATTTCGAGCAGGCCCGTTCGCAGGCGCTCGGAAACACATTCCAGCTGACGTTTGGGCAGGTCGAGGCGGCCCAAGTGGCGCTGACGTCGGACGATCGCTTCCTCGGCTTGCAGGGGTATGCGGGCGTCGGCAAGACGACCATGCTGGAACTGGTGCGGGTCGTGGCAGAAGATGCTGGTTACAAGGTACGTGGCATGGCGCCAAGCGCAATGGCGGCACTGACGTTGCAGAACGAGTCCGGCATCGAAAGCGTCACGACCGCGCGCTTCTTGATCGACGAAGGGGCACGGGCGGTCGAGCAAGCCAAGCCTGTCAAGCTTAACGTCTTCGGCGCCATGGACCTGGAGGGCACGCAGTGGCGCAAACTTTCCCTCATGTTGCAGGCCAAGGCGCGCACCGGTTACGGCAGCGGAGAGCTGTGGATCATGGATGAAGCATCGCTGTCGGGCCAGCGCGAGATGACTCAACTGATGGAAATGGCAAACAAAGCAGGCGCGCGCCTGATCCTGGTGGGAGACCGGTTGCAGCTTAACGCAGTGGAAGCGGGCAAACCCTTCGAGTTGTTGCAGAAAGCTGGCATCGCCGGCGCGGTCATGTCGGACATCAATCGCCAGCAGGTTGATGATCTTAAACATGCGGTAACGGCTGCGGTGAACCGCGACAACCTCAAGGCGTTCGAACTTTTGAGCGAACGCATTGTCGAAATCGATAACAAGGGCGAACTGCTGCGGCGCGTGGCCCATGACATCCTCGAGAAGCACCCCGAGGACCGCGAGAAGGCGCTGATCATCGTGCCGCTCAATATCGATCGCCACAAGATCAACGCGATGGTACGCGAGGGGCTGCAGGACCGTGGAGAGATCGCTGCGGACGCGGCCGAGCGGACGGTGCTGGTGCCGGCCGGCTACACGGATGCCCAGAAAGGCTCCACGCCGTATTACGAACCGGCGATGCAGGTGCGCTTCGGGCGTGCCTACCGCAGCCTTGGGGTCGCTGGTGGCGAATACGGAACGGTGACGCGGATCGACGTGCCGGGTCATGTGGTGCACCTCAACATGGAAGACGGACGGCAGGTGGCGTGGAGTCCTGAAAAGCACGCGAAGGTCGAGGCGTACAAGGTAGAGAGCCGGCAACTGGCGGTCGGCGACGAATTGCGGTTCACCCGCAACCACAAGGAGCTTGGCCTGAACAACGGCACGCCCATGAAGGTTGCTGCGATATCGGAAGGCGGGATGGTCGTGGAGACGGCGAAGGGGGCGATGACGCTGAGCGCCACGCAAATGTCGCATGGACACTGGGATTACGCGTACGCGATGACGGTGTACGCATCGCAGGGCAGGACGACCAACGACGCGAATTTTATGATCACTGCGGATAGTGGTGCTGCGATGGGCGAACGTTCGTTCTACGTGGGAATCACCCGGCCGAAACTGGACATGACGATTTACACGAACGACCGGGGCAAGGCTGAAGAACTCATTTTGCAGGCGCAGAACAAAACCAGTGCGGTTGAAGCCTTCAGCGTAAAAGATCTTCTTGGCGGAGCCAGGCCGGATGAAGATGGTAAAGGAACGGGCGGAAGGGGGCAGGCCGGTGGCGATCGCAGCGCGGGTGCGGAACTGTGAGCCCAAGGTTCCTGCGTAGCTCTGAGGAAAAAGGTATATCGCGAATTGGGTCCTCGGTCGAGGCCGGCTGGCTGAAACCGGATCGGTTAGAGATGGATCAAATATTGCCTCCGCCCGACGTGCTACTTTTTTTTGTGGCCCGGGAGTGTGCATTGTGTACTTTGCGCCCCCACATTTGGTCGCCGGTGGCAACGGTAATTCGTTGCCACTCTTTGCTGTGAACAGTCCGTTGGACAGCTTGTCCAGGGCCACTCAACGTAGGAAGGCGAGGTGAGTATGAGGTGCTTAGTCCGGTGGGTTGCGCTAGTCTTGTTGGCCTGCCTGGGTAGTACGGCGGTCCGTGCTGAGACGGCTGATAGTCCGGTTGCTGATGGACGCGAGCGCGTCTGCGCCATGGGAATGGCTGTTCAAAATGAACAGGGTTTCGCGGCGGCGCTTGCCCAGTGCAAGCGCGGCGATATTCTCGACATAGGCTGGGCGAAGAGCGCAGTCGCGATGCAGGTTTGTGATTTCGGAAAATCCATTGTTTATCATCCCGCGACTGGTGCGGTCATCGCTTGCGTGTACACAGGTTACAGGCGCTCTGTGATAAAAAAGCCTGAGGGGGCGCCATGAACAACAAAATGACAAGGGGACAGGCTGAGGCTGCTGCCGCTGCTTTACTTGCTGCCGAGCCGCGTTTTCAGGACGCTTGGCTCGGCCGGACGGCAGCGTTGATAAAACATCGTCGACTCTACGTTTTGATTGCGAATTCTGTGGCAATCCCCAGGGTGGTCGAGCCTGTTGATTTTCTTAATCCAGGGCATGCGTATTGGGATGGTCCCCGGAATACATCTTTCGACTGATTAATTTCTGAAAAAATTTTACTTTGCTATGGTCGGTAGTTGATCGCCGATGTGGCCTTGACCATGGTTAGCATAAAGGAAACTGGATATTTTCCCAATGCCGGGCGTGGCAGTCATGACTTGAGCCTCCGCTCACTGGCCTCTGCCTGCTGCTGATCGACGAGGCTCAGAAAATGGACCCGAAGTTAGTAATTTTTACGGTCCGCTGCTAACATCTCGTTCATGACAACCTACAAATGGCAATTCGCCCCTCGCTTCCGCCGCAACGCCTTCGGTTGGAAATCAGACACTCCTATCCAGCGCATCAAGGAGGCTCTCGCTGAAATCAAGGCAATCACAAAAAAAGATCCCGTGCTGGCAGCCGATGGGGCCGTACTGTTCCTGGAAAAGCTGGCGCCAGCCATTGAGCAGGTCGACAGTTCTTCCGGCGGTATCGGTAGCGCCGTCAACCGCGCCATCGAGACGCTCGTGCCCATCATATCCAAGGCAGACGTGGCGCGCGCAGTTCGAGAGAAGTGGCTGGACCGGTTGTTCGAGGCGCTCCAAGAAGATGACATGCCGTACCTCGAGTACCTCGGCGACTTCTGGGGCGAATTGTGCGCGACACCGGAGATTGCAGCAAAATGGGCTGACTATCTGTCGCCGACATTGACGACAATGTGGGACCATTGCGCGCGGACTGGTGAATACGGCTATTCCAAAGGGACGATTCCGTGCCTGAGCGCGCTATATGCTGCTGGCCGTCACGACGAGCTGCTTTCATTAGTAGCGAAGTCGGAATATCGACACAAGTCCTGGCACTACAGGGTGTGGGGCGCGAAGGCCCTGGCGGCCCAAGGTAAGCGCGCCGAAGCTATTCGGTACGCTGAAGAATCAAAGGGATTGAACGTTCCCCTGGCCTCGATTGCGCAGTTCTGTGAGGGCGTTCTTCTGGCTTCGGGATTCGCCGACGAGGCATATACACGCTACGCCCTTGAAGCTACGTACGCGACGACTAATGTGGCGACATTCAAGGCCATCGTCAAGAAATACCCAGACAAGCCCAAGGAGACTATTTTGCGCGATCTGGTTGCGCGTCAGCCAGGCCAAGAAGGAAAGTGGTTTGCTGCAGCTAAGGATGCGGGCCTCTTCGACTTGGCCATAGAGCTGGCGAACCGCAGCCCAGCGGACCCCAAAACACTTATACGCGCGGCGAGGGATTTTGCCGACGAACGCCCGACTTTCGCTGTCGCGGCCGGAATGACCGGACTGCACTATCTGGCCGCCGGATATGGTTATGACATTACGAGTGTTGATGTGCAGGACGGATACGCCGCGGTCATGAAAGCGGCAATGGCGGCGGACATTCCGGAGGCCAAGATGAAGACGGCCCTGCGCTCATTGATTGAAATGAACAAGGTCAACGGGGATTTTGTTGGCCGCGTGCTGGCGCACAACTTGATGGAATAGGTGCCGCTAGAAACGGCCCATTCGCCATGCCCCTCCGATGATGCTCAAGATGCCTGAGCACCAATGTGCAACGACTCCAAACTCCATATATGAATTGATGAAGAGGAACTAATGCAGGAAATTGCGATAAACGGCATTCCATTGCACATGTAATGTTCCCAGTTGTAGTGCACTCGGGGGGGGCAGTTTTCGGTCGGCGCCGACACAGACGGAACTGGACACCTAGATACAGCAAAATTTGATGAGAATTCGTTTAAATTTCCCATGAGCAATGCTCTATCCTACTGGGCATCCGCCGAGTTCGAGTTGTCGTATCTTGAGACACGTTTTGATGTCGAAGTTTTGCAATTGCAAATTTGATACTTTAATGCGCTAAATTGAGGTACCGGACTCCCGCAGGCGGCCTGAAGTAGGCGATAACCACAGGTGGTATTGTGTGAGTTTTCCTAGCGGAAAAATTTGCTATAGTTATCAGCTATTGGTTACAAATGCTACACCGCGCATGCGCACACCCGTCGTTGGTGGGCCAGGAACTCTAAAAGTCGATTGAGACGGCATGAATTATTCTGAAAAAATAGCAGCGGACAAAACCTCTCTTGGGTTTGAGTTTCAAGACTTAGTCTACATCGAAAGACTGATCGAGCTTAGGCCGGGACAAACATTAGGGCTGGAGCTGCACGACGACATCCACGTGGAAACTGCCGCAGACGATGGGTCAATAGAAGATCTTCTACTCATTCAGGTCAAGCACTCAGTTCACCCGGGCAACATCACAGATCGGGACATTGATTTGTGGAAGACCATCCATAATTGGCTTAAGCTCGTACCGGGGCTACCGTCTTCCAGTAAGCTGACCTTCCAGCTTTACACCAACAAGAGTCTCAACAATCAAGCCTTAGTTAGCCTACTAAAAGCCCCACGTCAGAACGTCCAACCTATCGTCGATCACATAAGAAAAACGGATCAGGAAATCTCCGCAGCTGAGGCTATAAAGAAACCTAATGAGTCCCCGAATCCGATTGCAAAATATGTGAAATCAGTTTCTCAGGCAAGTGATGAGCAGCTCAAATACCTATTTGACCGATTTGAGTTTCACTCTGATAGCTCTTCCATTATCTCTAGAATATCTTCATCCCTGCGACAACTTGCGATCCCGCAATCGCAGTTGGATGATACGAGAAAGCACGTGATCGGCGCATTCAAAGAGTCGAAGTTCTCAAAAATAATCAAAGGAGAAAAAGTCGTCATCACTTTTGACGATTTTCGTACAAAAATGGGTTTTGAAAGAATCGTCATATCGGCACGGTCCGAACCCGCCGACTTTGATCGATTCGTGGACATCTATTATAGCTATCAGCGCCCCGATTCAATATCTTTTAGCAACAGCAAATTCCACGATCAGCTCAAAGATATTGGTGTAAGTGATGATGAAATTGTTGACCGCGGAGTTGAAATGATGCTAGCAGAAGAATTTATGGAATCACTCCGGGAGCTTGGTTCGTTCAGTGCGAGCGATAATTTGAGATTAGAAAATAAGGCGGTTTCCGATTGGCAACGAGTGCACAGCAAATCGCATAGAAGTACAAAAGTAGAGGATACGACAGCACATAAGAAAGCATCTATTGACTGTTACGACGAAACAATGGGATCTTCCTTAAAAGCTGGCGATGTAGAACTTCCGAGAATTTTGAGTTGTGGTAAATACACTAAACTCTCTAATCTTCCTCGCATCGGCTGGCGTAAGAACTGGCAAAATACATTTAAAAAATGAATCGTTTATATCAAAATGAATTGATCGGCACGATTGCTATCCAAAGCGCACTTGATAACTCAATAGGAAATAGCCTTTCATTGGCCAAAGTTATGCTGGTACTGCCCTTACTTTTCGATAAGGCAGTACGATCTGTTTTAAAGAGGAAAAACAGCGTCGTGCTAGGGAGTAAAGATCTCTTGATTTCCAATCCAGTAGCATTTGTCACGATACGTGCACGTTACGAGGATCTGACAATCACTTCGTTAAACGCAATAATTCTTGCGCAAGAGATGGGCCTCGTGACGCTTGTGGGAAACTGCTTGGTTCTCAAAAAGAAGATATTCTTCCCTAATAACCTAGAAATTGGAAAAAATGCATTAGATATCTTGGCGTCAGGTCCCAAGGTGGGTCTGATACTTAGCGAAGATGCTGCAGATCTCTATCAAACATTCAGGATTGAGTTGTGAGTAAAATTCAAATTTCAAATATTATCCTTTGGCAAAAAAATGGAGTAACACGGACTCTTGATTTTTTGCACAATCGCGTGAATGTCGTTACAGGAGATTCTGGAAAGGGAAAGTCATCAATTCTTTATATTATCGACTATTGCTTATTGGCAAGTGAGACTACCGGAATTTCTAAGACGAATATAGATTCCAAGGTGGACTGGTATGGGATTAAAATTTCAGTCGATGGGAAAGAGCTTGTGATAGCACGCCCTTCAGAGATTAATGGCGCGACGGACCGCGCTTACTTCAACGAGAACGGTATTATCCCGTCTTCTCCGGAGTTAAACGTTCGAATCGATAATCTCAAAAAGGTTCTTAGCGCCGCGTTTGGAATCGATACCGAATTGAAGGTTCCATATGGCGGAAAATATATACAGACGGGATCAAAAGTTTCCTTTAGGAATTTCCTAGCTTACTGCTACCAAGATCAAAATACCATCGTTGCGCCTGATTATCTCTATATCCGCCCAACTGATGGGCGATATCAGGAAGCCATCGAACGAACGTTCCGTATGGCCGTGGGAGCAGAGAATGTAGACACTGCGCTTTCACGGAATCGCCTCACCGAACTAGAACGAAAAAAAGCTCTCGAGGCAAGAAAAATTGAATCATACGTAAAATCTACGAATGCTTTCGCGGAGGAGGTAGAAGCGCTGTCAAACGAGGCGTATTCCCTTGGGGTCATCGAACGTATTCCTGAAACGTATCAAGATAAGATTGCAGTGCTTCGCGAACTAGTTAACGCACCGGCAATTCCGAACGCTTACCAACGGGAGGTTGAGCGTATCGAGAAACAAATCTTCAGTCTTGCAGCTAAAAATCGTCAACTGATGGCGTTTATAGACAACAAGGCGATTTATACTGGTGCACTAAAAGAAACCGAAGACTCGCTCAAACCTGTTAACGCATTTAACTCTCAGGCCGAAGATTTATTTCCTTCGCCGTTAGCCAACACGGTGATTGCGCGCTTGCACCGCGAGCTCTCTGATATAAAAGCTGCGCTTCGTAATCGCAATAGTTTCCCTTTCCTAGATGAAGTCAAAGATGTCCATGCGCAAAATGAAAAGAAAATTCAAGAATTACGAGAGGAACTGTCTATAGTTAACATAAAGCAGCCTATTCGAGATAATCCCAATGATTATCACCGTTATCTGGGGCGCGTAGAGGCGAAGCTCGAAATTTACCGTCACGATGATGGGGCGCAAGCTCAACCAGTTCAAGATGACCTGGACGAATCAATTGCTGATCTGCAACGTATCGTCGGTCAAAATGAAGAAAAAAGCGATTTAGCAAAACAAGAGTTGAATCGTTTGATCAATAAGCGTCTCGTCAAACTCCCTCTCAAAGGCTACAATAATTTTTCAGCATTCTTAAGCGAAAGAGAGAAACTGATACATCTACATTCCCCTGATTTTGCAACGGTAGAAAAGATGCGAGATGTTGGAAGCGCGTCAAATTATCTATACCTCCACGTTTCCTATTTTCTGGCAATACACGAGATAGCCAAGACAAGGCTAATTCCGTGGGTTCCGTCCTTTTTGGTGCTCGATCAAGTCAGCACTCCATACTTCTCGACCGATGGCAAGCCCAACGACGATATTAGAAGCTTGGATAAGGTTTTGACAGAATTAAACCAGTTCGTTATCGACATGGAAAAACATGGCGGGTTCCAGATCATCTTGCTGGAGCACATCGGCCAGGAGCACTGGACATCATTGAAGCTAGACCGGTTCCACCTCGTCGACCAGGAGCTCCGCGAAGGCTATGGCCTCATCCTTGATTGAGACTTCGGCGATTTATCGTACCTGCGAAAGCACGACATTAGGCTATAGATCAACAAATATCATGAGGGGTGCCGATTCTCACGTAGCTATTGTGCCAACTGAATGGCTGCTCTTGGGAAGAAGTGCTTGCCTCCTCTGGAAAGTGTTACCGCAGTCCAGGCTAACCGCTGCTATGGAATTTTATTCAGTCCAGACCTAGACTAAAAATAAATTCAAATTTTGGTATGGAAATTATTGATGGCTTGTCCAAGTCCGGAGTCTGTGTTGAAGCATGGAGTAAGGCCGCCACAAGATATTAACCACAGTGCTATAGATATCTTTATCTGTAAATAAAAGTCGGAACAAAGTAAAGGCTATTATTTTTCTGGCGCTATGAACGCTGACCTAAAAGATTGGGAAGGCGCTAAGAGACTTTGTCGAATTCTGATGTCGAAGATGGTTTCACCCTGTGTCTTGAAGCTCGTAAATTGCCATGCATCTGTGAAGCATTAGAAACCAGAATGACAATCAGCGAATTAGCTCGGAGTTAAGTTATAAACTGAAATGACTGTTATTGCTTGATGCTTTGGATAACGAGAAATATAAATTTAGGACTTTGATGAGTAATTTAGAAGATGTTTTTGGGGTAAGTGGTAAGCAGGTTGGAAGTTATGTCGAGCGTGAGGAGGTAGATGATCACTTCATCGATGCACTTCGTACGGATAAGCAAATTATTGTGTATGGTGCATCTAAGCAAGGTAAGACAGCTCTAGTGAAGAAGTATATTAATTACGAAGAAAATATCGTAATCAGTTTGTCGCCGCGTAGCACTCTGAAAGATATTTATCAATCTATCTTAAGGAAGTCTGGTGTTTCCCTTAAGATATCGTATACAGAAGGCACAGGGGACGTCTCCAAAGTAAAGAGCAAGGCGTCGATCCAAGGTGCAGTTGCTTTGATCATGAAAGCTAAGGTTGAAATCGGGCTTGATAAAGAATCGAACTCGAAGACTGATGAGAAGTACGACGAGATCCAGTTCAATCTAGAATTGCCCGATGATGTTGCCGACATAGTCAATCGATTGGGGCAAAAAAAGGTTATAATTCTTGAAAATTTTCACTACCTGCCTGAAGACCTGCAGCGCGCTTTCTCTTTTGATCTTCGTACATTCCAAGATCTAAAGGTTAGATTTGTAATTCTTGGAATTTGGAAGGAAGCAAACCGGCTGGCACAATTTAACGGTGAACTACAGGATCGAATTGTTGAAGTTCCGGTTGAGCCATGGCTTGATTCTGACTTTAGGCGTATTATCAACAATGGATCTTCATTGTTAAACATTATGTTCACAGAGCAAGTTATTAATGAATGTATCGTAAATTCCTTTGAAAGCGTTGGCGTATTCCAAGAGCTATTGAAATCGACCTGCCAAGAGTGTGACGTTCTTAAGAAATCATCTCATCAGGTAATTATTGATAATATGGGCGCTGTCAAGACTGCAATCTTGAAGAAAACTGCAGAGTATTCGGGGCGGCACCTCAGGAGTCTGGAGGCAATTGCTTCTGGTAATGGAGCTGTTATTCAAAAAGACTGCCCCCTGCCATACTTCCTTCAATATTACATTGTGATGTACATCCTTGATATTGGACTGGAAGGCTTCAACGGCGGAGTCAGTCGTGAGTCGCTCCTTCATGCAATTAAAGAAAAGCATCACCGCAAAGACGATCTTAAAGGCGCGCAGCTTACGGCTGTCCTCAAGGGGCTTACAGAACTCCAGTCAGGCAAAGGCATTAGCCCTCCGGTCATCGCTTACGATTCGAATTCGCGCCAACTAAAGGTAGTAGATTCGACGTTTTACTTCTTCTTAAAGAACGCTCACCTGCAAGAAATCAAAGACGAAATCGTATGCCCTATGGACGTAGCTGAAAAATAATCCATCGTATTGTTATAGTGCACATGGCGCATTGTGCGCAGCGTGGAAGAAGTTCTTTCTTCCTGTATGACGTATTGTCGTACTCGGGGCTGCGTGCTGCCGGTGAGTGTCAAGGTAATTGTCGCATACGTCCTGTTTTAGATGTGTCGATTCTGTCCTTTCCTCAACAGGTTATGCGGCGCGGCGTTGGTCAAGCCTGGACGGCGGATTAAGCCAAACCTCATCAGCCACCTGCCGTCCGCGTGGTAGTCGTTTCCAACGCAACGGATGGCGCTCGCGCGCCTGCGCATAGCCCTCCCGCCGCTGCCGCAGAACGGCGTCCGCAACGCCGCTGTGGCGCTGTTCTGGCGTCACGAACGCTTCGGCAGCGAACCATTCTGACTTCTCTCGATGGCAGTGCGAACACTCCAACGTCGCGCTGCCAAAACTGAGCAAAATGGCGCGATCACCGACCATCGATCTACGTGAAAATCGGACCATCAAGTCGCGTGATCACACTCATCACGTCGGCCGTACCCTCCAAGGCTGCGCCGGTCTGGCCAACCCAGGCCAGCAGCATTGCCGGCGACACCGGCAAACGACAGGTAGGCTTTTCGCGATACCTTATTTCATGTACGAAAATAATTTGCCAACCAAGTTTCAGGGTTCTGTCTTTTTTTTATCCGACTTGGGGAAAAGATTTCGATGGATTTTATCTTGATGTTCCGCAGCACTTCCGATCGAAGGGGCGCTGCTCGGCCCCTTCAGTCCCGGTATCTGAGCATCACGCCGAAGCTCCGCAGCAGCCCTGTTTCTCCCTTCGGTCACCGCCGGCTCGATATCTTTTTGCTGATGGTTGAACTCCTCAAGGCTTCGATCAACGGCAGCATTCACCTTTTCCTCAACCTCATTTTCTATCGTCTCTTGTTTGTATCCTTGTGCGCCTGCCGCCCCTTGGTTCCTGCGATGCGCGCCAGCCGTGCCATCAGTGACCTTGCCCTGGTGGCGCTGATGTTCAGCCTCCAGCGACTTCCCGGACAGGGTAGGGGAGCGTTGCTGCACGTCCTCAAGTTTGGTTGATACCTGCGATGGCGTTGGCATCGCATCAAAGCTGGTTTCCGCCAGATAAGTCGCGGCCAGACGCGCCGCACGGTCTGGATCGGTCTGGTAGAGCATGTTGAAGGCGTCGAGTTTTCCGTCCTGGTGCAACCGGTCTGCCAGGTAGCCGGTGTAGTCCATTGACGAATGCAGCCATTGTTCCTGTACCGTGCTTGCTTGATGAGAAAGACTGAACGCTTGCGAATGCGCCGCCTCGGCATTGCGAGTGTGTTGGGTGGCCTTGGTCAGCGCTGCTTCCTCACCCTGTACCGATTCCGTGCGGTTCTGCTTACCCCATTGGTACGCTTCGGACGTGCGGAACTCCGACGAGAGTGCCTGGTCGGTGGAGATATTTTTGCTGTGGAGCTGATCTTTTGCGTAGCTGACAGCAGCTTCGAAGTTCTTGTTTTTTACTGCGTCGTCCATCTTCTGAGAACTGACACTCGTCTCGGCACTGGTCGATCCCTTAACCGAGAACGGTAAAATTGTTGGAGAACCTATTGATGCCTCCACCGAAACCTTGCCGCCAGTGGCGAGCGTGCCAATGAGGCGCTGTCCGACTGAACTGTTCGCCGAAAGGCCAAGCCTTTCATTAACGTTTTCAGCGATCTGCTGGAGCTCAGATATTGCCTGACCGCTGCGGGTGCCGTGGGAGGCGTCGTTGGTGTTACTCGCGCCATGCTGGTCCGTGTATGCCTTGACGATGCCCATGCGCTCCACCAGGGCGGCGGTGCGCATCTGCGAAGCTGCTGTGGTTTCGCGCAGTGCCGTCTCTTCGCGCTGGCTTGCTTCGCTGTTCAAGGCGTTGCCGATTTTCTGGCCAAAGTTCGCACTCAACCCGAGCGTGCTCTGGTTCCCCTGGAAGCGGAAGGTACCATCGCTGCCGAAAATAGATGTACCGGCAGCCGAGCTCACGCGGCTGAAGCCTGACGCCATCGTCGGCGCCGTGTCGTAATGGTTGGCGTTGACGTTGTTGCGAGCGACCGTATCGAGAGAGACGTTGCCCTGGCTGATATTGCCGGCGGCAACGCTAGCTGCGGCACCGTCGACCGCCGCCTTCGACGGGCTCATGATGGCGCTGAACAAGGCGGACCCGCCAACATCGCCGCTCTTGACCAGGGCGTACGCGATCGCCGGGAGGCAGAGCGTCAGATAGCCGGCGATCGCGGAATCGGACAGGCCGCGTTGGCTCATCTGGCCTATGTTGACCAGGTTGACCGCAGCACTGGCTGTCGTCGATTCAGCGATGCCGACAAGCGTGACGCGGGATGCGCTGGTCATGGCGAAATTCAGGATGGCATACAGCGGTGGAATCAGCTGGACCCAAACCAAGGACATCACGTAGGCCTTGAATAATTTTCCCGCGTGCTCGCCAGCGACGATCAGCAGCAGTATTACGATGGGAAAGACCGCGTAGCAAATCAGTTCGATGACATTGCGGATCGCCGGCGCCGCGCGCTCGGCAACCCTGGCCATCGTCAGGTAGTTGGTGTTGGCGGTTACTTCGGCTTGTGCCTGGGCAGCGCCGATTATGGCGGCGCTTGGCGCGTCCAGATTCTGTGCTGAAATCAGCTGCGAATCGCGCACGGCGTTCAGTGTCATGTTCTGGCGCAGCATGTCGGTCGATGACTTGGCGATGTTCGTCAGGCGCGTGTAGGCGCTGGTAATTTGCGAACTCAGTGCGGCGCCGGCCGCAACATTGTCGATAATGTCCGAATTGAGCGCGCGGCCGCGCGCCTGCATGGTCTGCGTGATTTCGTTGCCCCAGCGGGTGTTCAGGTCATTGTAGGCGGCGGCGCAAACCATGCTTCCGGTCGGCGACGTCGATATCCTCGTGCTATGGGTGTTGGAGGTTTCGGACATCGCGGCCCAGGCATCGTCCGCCCGCGTGAAGAGGTCTTGCGGTATGCGGCCGTTGATGATGTCGTAATAGGTACAGCTGTTGATGAAGGTGACCAGGTCATCGCGGAACGACGCATTGATCGGCACCGTCTGCAAGGAATCGACCAATATCGTGTTGCCAAACATGATGCCGTGTTTCTGAAATTGCAGGTCGTCGGGCAGTGCGAAGACAGCCTCGAACGTGCGCGTGAGCGTATCGCCGACGTGCGAGGTGACGGATGCGAAGAACGCCAGCCCGATCGGCACGTTCGAGCGCACAGTGGGCGGTGCGCTGCCGGTGCGGTCGATCAGCACCACGTCGGCTTTGGGTACAAGCAGCAGCGAGTGTATCAGCACCACCAGCATGAGCCAGCGGAAGAATTCGACCGGGTCTTGCGTCTTGCCGGTTGCCAGGCCCGCAACAAAGACCAGGAAGGCGAGCATGGATACCGACCGGAAGACGTCGAGGTAATCACCGCTGGCAGTGATGGCGGCAACGCCATCCATCAGCGTGGCCAACTGGTCGACGTTAAAATAGGCGTAGACTTCAAAACTTGCCATGGCATGCCTCGCTATCTTGCACCGGTTGCAAAGCGCAGATTGCCTGCCAGGCTGGCCGGCAGATTTGCCATCAGGTTGCGTTCCATGTAGATCACTTCTTCCGCGATCTTGTTGACCGATTCAACTTTTGAATAGGCCAGGCGCACCTCTTCGCGCGCGTCTCCGCGCAGCCGGTCCACGTTGGCGGACATGGTTTTCATGTCATCGATGGCGAGGGCAGGCGCACCGGCCGAGGCTTGCGAATAGGCTTGCTTGATCTGGTGGGTAGCCTGCACGATGTACTGGTACGCATATTCCGCAGCAATCAGGTCGGCGTACTTGCCTATCCAGATTACATCGAGGCCGACATTGGGTAGCGACGTCGATACGGCCAGCGCCTTGTACACCGGCAGGCCGGTGATGTTGATGAAGGAAATCTCGTCCGGGGTCAGGGCGACGTTGGCTTTGAACTTCTCGGCAATCGCGATCAGCTTGCTTTCAACCTTTTGCGCAAACGGCGAGACCACAAGCTCGTCATCCGACAATACCAGGCATCCTTCCGGCGTCGTGCTGTCGACGCAGCCGTAGATGGGCAGCTTTCCATTTTCATTGCCGCGTATGAATTGATGAATCGTGATTGCTTTCGGTTCCTTGTAGAGTGGGGCTACGTCTGCCGACTCTGTGGGCGAGATGATGGTTGTACCAGACAGCGCCATCAGGATCTTACGGTCATCATTGTCCAGGCCCGAAAGGCGGGATAGTGCTCGCCAGGCTATGTTGCCGGGTTGAACCTGGACTCTGGTGGCTGGATCGGAAACTGCCGAGATTGCTTCGTTGACCTTGCCATTATCGCCTTGCACCTCCGCACGTGCTTCGCTGTGGTCGGAGAAAAGCCCCGTAATTGGCGCCGTCACCTTGGCGAAGTACTGAGCCGAACGCTGCCAGTCGCCGCTCGCGCCACGCGCCAGTGCTTCGCCGGCTTCGCAGGAATTGATGTTGGTACCGTTGAGATCCTGCGCGGTTTGCTGGAGCTCGGTGAGGGTCTTGTTGATTTGTGGGCTGATCGAATCGAGCGCCAGCTTGAAGGCGTAGGAGACTGCGCTCGAGCCGATATTCTTCATCATGCTGACCAGTTGCGCTTTTGAGATGAACGAGAATGAACCCGCATACAGGTCGATACCGCCGCATCCCATTTTCAGGCTGGGTAGTTGGGCTGCCACGGGGTTGTAGTTGCGCTGCGGTACACGCATGAAGAGATTCCCGCCGGTGACCATGTTCATGCCCTGGGCGCGATAGGCACCAGGGCCGGTGACATTTCCAAAGGCTCCCATGTCGTCGAACAGTTGCTGCATGCCGTTGTCGCCAGCGCTTGCTGCCTGGGTGAGCAGTGCTGCCGCCACGGCGCAGGCGGCAATTTTTTTCCTAATCATGATCAGTACTCCTGGCCTGGTTGAGTTGAGGTGAGCACATAGATACGTTCGGCCAGCTCCTGCAGCGACAGCACGCCATATCCGATCGGCTGGATGCTGCCAGTGCGCTTGTCAGCCAAGAACACGGCCGGCACGGTGGTCACACGCAGGTTTTCGGCAGAGCCGTTGTCGAGTCTGGCGTTGGGAAACTCGGGCAGCGTGCCGCCGTCGAGCGATACCGGGAAGATCTCCATGCCGGAGCTGCGCTGGTACATGCGCAGGATGGGGGCCAACTGGTGGCAGTAAGGGCAGTTGCTTCTGAAGTAGAAGAACAGGCCGTGGGTTTGCGCCAGTTGTGCGGAGACGGCAGCGCGTTTGCTATCGCGCTCCACGTCATACGTGTTGATCGCCATGGCGTTGGTGGGCCGGCTGCGCAGGCTGTAATCGAGTTCTGGCGTGGTCCAGACCGTACGGCGGAACACGTCGGAAAAGCGGCTGGCCCGGTCCATCGCATACTGTTGCAGGAACAGGTATTCCTTTACCGCTGCCGGGCTTTGCTGTTCCACGGCGATGTCCAGCAGGCGCTCGATCTCCTTGCCAAGCTGCTTGTTGGTCATGTGCTCGTAACGCTTGGTGGGTGCCGCTTTCGGATCGTCCTGCGGTTCCTCTTTCGCTGGTTTCGGCGGCGCATACCAGAGGAAGCCGCGGTCAGGATCAGTCCAGGTCGAGCCGCGCCAGTAGGCCGCGGGTTCATGGTCCGCGCTGGCGACGCCGGCGGCGATCAGCAGCATTGTCATCATGAGTAGCTTCATTTGCGTCTCCGTGCGGTGTTGGCAGGCGGATGGCCGTCGGCGCAGACGCTCATCTGCGTCGACCAGGTGTAGGGCGCTGGCTGCGTGGTACCGGGTGGCAGCGCATCGTACTGGGTAAAGTCCAGTTGCAGCCGGGCGCAATTGGCTTGGTCGAACAGGTAGATTCGCTGCACGGACAGGTGCAGCGTGCCGGTGGCGTTGAGACGGCGCCGCGATTCTTCGGCAAGCGGTCCGCCGATGGTGGCCTTTGCGTGGCCATCGGCGATCGCTTGCCGCACCACGTGGGGCGCTTCCTGCTGCGGCTCATCCCCGGCGCCGGCAGCAGCCGACACGGCCGCCAGCAGTGCTATCAATCGGCGCTTCATCGCATCCTCCTTTTTACTTTTGCTGTTACTTTTTCTTCTTTATTTGCCGAAGTAGGAATCAACCTTCTCAGCAGCACGGGCGCTGATATCGTCTTCGTTAGGCGCCGTGGGAACGACGTCGGCATAAAATTCGCTGAAATCGACGGTGGACAGGTCCATGGCCTGGAACTGTGCGATGGTGATCCCCTGGCACGACGGCGCTTCCGGCGTGCCCCAACCGAGGCCTGGCTGCTGTGTCCTTGCCCCCTCGTTGATCAGCCTGGATATTTTGCTGTTGAAGCAGCAGTAGGTCTCTTTGCGCTGCACGCAGATGCGGGCCAGGCCCAGGCTGATTTTTCTGGAGCAGTAATCGCCCACGTGGTGGCACAGGCGGTTGTTGCGCTTCAGGGCCACCATCACGTCTTCGCGGTCGCAGGCCAGCATCTGCTGCACCACCATGACCGAGATGGTGAGCGCCAGTGCCACGGGGTCAAAGCCCAGTACCAGCGTGGACTTCATTGTTCCCCCAGCGAGGATGTCGAACGCATAGGCGCTGCCGCCGGCAATGGCCAGGTTGGTCAGGCCGCTGGCGGGCTTTGTGGCGCCTTTGCAGCAGTTTTTCAGCGCGCTTTTCGCGCAGCGGCTGTCGTGGCCCTTGAATACCTGGAACGTTGCTTCATGGACGTACACGCCGGCCTCGCGCGCCACCTCCATCCCGGCGACAGCTTTGGCGAAGTCAGGATCGGGCACGGCGCCGGTGTCGAAGCAGTGGCCCTCGATGCAAAACTGCTGGGAACCGCAATCAACGCCGGTGCTGCTGCTTGCTGGCTGCGTCTTGCACGCATATTCGCGCTGCTCGCTAATGCATTGGAATGCGCCGCCCACTGTCACGCCTTCCGCGCAGACCGAGCGCGTCAAGTCGCAGCCTTTGGCGGCGATGGCGCCGCACGTGTTGGACACGCCTTCTTCGATGCAGGCGTACTGGATCGTGTTGCGCCAGCATGGTCGGGTCACTTCCATGCCATCGATGTCCACCGTGGCCGGCCCCGACGAGCAGGTCTGGCTCACGATGCCGCATTGCCTGGCTGCGGCGGCGTCGAACGACAGCAACAGGGCGGCGAGGATCAGTAAGCGTCGCATCGTGGTTCCTCATTGGGTAACGGCCTGGCCGTTGCTCAGGGCCGTACACGCGCTGTCATCCCAGCGGTCCTCGAAGACCGGGACGCTGGCCTTGGCGATAAAGCGCCCGGCTGGCGTAAAGCAGTTGTCGGCTGCGTGCGGCGCATCCGCGCACGCCTGCACCGGCGGGCGCGGTGGATCTGATCTCGCTGGCGTCGGCGGCGCCGTGCAGGCGGAGGCATCAAACCCATGCCGCACCTCGTTGCCTGCGCAATCGCGGTGCCAGATGGTGACTTCGACCCCGACGCCATGGCCGAAGTCGGCGCATGAGCCGTTCTCGGTACGGTAGGTGCTCGTGATGGGCAGCGCCATGCGGTCTCCGCGCACCTGGCCTGGCGCGCAGCGGCCGTAGCGAAGTTCGGCGCCGGCCTGATTGGTGTAGGGCTGCCAGCTGTACGTGACCGACAACGTCGCGCTGCATTGCGTTTCGGTCACGACGCGGTCGATGTCGCAGCGTTCCGTTTCGATGCGCTCTGGCGTAATGTTTGTTTTTTCAGTGCAGGCAGTGTAGTTCCCGCTCAGCCCCGACATACCTGCGGTATGGGCTTGCGGCGCGTTGCGCACCTGGTTGCCATGAACGATCAGCGGGTCGTTCTGCTTGTCGATGGTGTAGGACGGGCGTTCGCCGGGATTACGTACGACGTAGTTGACGGTATCGCACTCGGCGTTCTTGTAGCCGTCGCTCCCCGGCACGTAGGCGGCGCACGCGGTCACCTTGTCGCGGCCAGGTGCAGCAAGGTCGGTGCCGTACAGGCCCGTCAGGTCGCTGGTCGTGGCGCTATCCTGGCCGGGCACCTGCGTCAGCGCGTTCGGCTCGATGCTGTTCTTGATGCCGGCATTGGCGGGTTTATAGGCCTTGCCCTCGGCGAAGGCCTGCTCCTGCGTGCTCTGTGCCTGTGCAGGGTGTAACCCGGCGCACAGGGCCAACGCCAGTAGTGGGCTTGCGCGATTCATGGCGTGCCTCGCACCTGTTTGAGCCTTTGCTCCGCCAGCCTGGCGAAGCGCGGATTGGCTTGCCTGGCAAGATGCTCGAGCGCGTAGTCGAGCGTCACATCGCCGGACACGCGCACAAAAGTCCCTTGGGCGTCGCAGTCTTTGCCGCAGGTCTGGCCTCGCGCTGTCGGCGTGGCCAGCACGAAGGTCGGTACCTGGTCGACGTTAAAGCGGCGAAACAGCGTCGGATCGATCTGGAACTGGGCGCCCGGGTGTTGACGGATCACCGCGGCCGTCATCTCTGCCGTTTTTGTCAGCGATCCGTCCACCACGCCGCGCAGCACCAGCGTCGCGCCCGCTTTGCCTGCCTGCGCCGCCAGCCTGTCGAGGGAGGCTGGCGGCATCGACAGCGAGACCAGCACAAACAGCGCAGCTTGCGGTTGCTGTGCGGCACCGTAGCGCTTGGCGATGTCGCTGGGGTCTGGCGCCGGCAGCGGGGCAGGGAGTGGGCCCACAGCGCCCACGTCGGGTACGGCCTGGCGAAGCTGGCGCGATTGCCGGTCAGCCTTCTCGATGGTGCTTGCCGAGCGCGCGGCCTGCTTGATTGCCTCACGCGCGATGACGTCGTCGTTTGGCAGCTGCTGCGCCATGACCGTCGTCGCGGCGGCAGTTATCAGCACCATCCCGAGGGCGCAGCCGGTTCGTTTTATGGATCGCATGGTGCTCACTCCTTCCAATACAGGCCGCAGTCCAGACTGCTATTTGACCCAACCGTAGATGCGCTCGCAGCAGTTGCGCTTGCGGTACATCATGTAGGCAAAATCCTCGCCCTTGATCGGGTACTCCTTGCCGGCGCTCCACAGGTGCGTGGTGCGACCCAGTGGCTGGCAGCAGCGGCCATCGATGCCCTTGCCTTGGGAGCCCGGGTACAGCATCGAATACTTGTAGATGCGCTTGTCCAGCACCGGCGCCGGGTACATGCCGCACCAGCCCGGGATGCCGTTGCCGGCAAAGGCGAGAAATTCCCGGTGCAGCTTCATCGCGTAGCGTTGCAGGATCAGGGAAGACGCCTGCACGCCGCCGACGTGCGACTGCACGTGGCCATTGAGCGGATACATTGAGCCCTGGCAACCGCCGCACCATTGCAGCGCCGCGAGTGGAAAGCCCACCGTGGCGGCGATACAGTCGGCGGCGCACGCCGCTTGCGCCGCCGGGTTGGCGAACAGGAACACGTCGGGATTGAGTATCACCGCCAGCTCGTCGTCGTTCCAGGCGGGATCGAGTTCGGTCACATAGGCCAGATCGAAGCCGCCCTGTTCCAGGCAACTGGTCTCGGACAACACCTCGAGCCAGTACAGGACCGGGTTGACGTACCAGTGCGCCTGGTAAATCGAGGTGTTCGACGCGCGCCGGCTATAGTTACCTTGAGAGACGGCCGGCATGGGCGCGGAAAAGCTGTCGCCCATCGTGGCGCCGCCCAGCGACGTGAAGCACCAAGGCGTGCGCGTGACATCGACCTGGCGCGCGGGTTCCCAGAAGCCGATGCTGATGCCGATCTTGCCGAACGGCGGCGGACCACACGCACATATCGGGGAACCGACGTTTTCAATATCTTCCTGTCCCATTTGCAGGATGGGCGCGCTGCCGATGGTGATCGGGAAAACACACGACCAGCAGATATCGGTGATCGGGTTCATGAATTTGCCGCTGCAGGCGGCGCTGGCTGGTTGCCACGCCATGCACCACCACAGTACGATGGCCGTGAGCACAAATTTAGAGAGCGATTTCATCGATTCTCAACCTTTTTCCATCCTGTACCACGATGGCCGGCACATGCCGTATGCCCAGCTTGCGGATCAGGGCGCTTTGTTGATCGAAATAGACTGGCGTCTGCCATTGCTTCATCAGCTCGAAGTAGCTGCCGCCAACCAGGATCGGCTTGGCCAGGCCAGCGCGCCCGTCCAGGTAGCGCTTGGCGAACGCCACCTGGTTTTTGTCGCGCGCGTCAAAAAACACCAGCGGGCGGCTCAATCCCACGCGCTCGAGCGGGTTGATGGTGGTGCCGGCCAAAACGAGTATCCGGCCGCTGTCATCGGTGACGTTTTCCTCGACCACGAAGGTCGGGTCGTAATACACGGTGCGCGACTTGCTTGCCCTTGTGACGGAGCGCAGCGGTTCCGGGTTGTGCAGCTTGTGGCTGATTTTTTCGGCTTGCTGCTGCTGGTGGCGCAGCGCTTCGCCGCTGGCCACCTTGGCGGCCACGCGCTGCTCGATCCACGCCAGCATGTCCGGCTCGCGCACCGGATAGGTCGGGCCGATCTTGCCGTAGTCCGTGGCTCTTGCAGGCGCCAGGGCGGCGACGGCCACGATCAGCATCAGCGCTGAGCGGAAAGAATTAAAAGATTGCATATGCAGTCCCCACGATGCGTGACGTTGCAATGAGCCCGGTGACCCGGTAGCGGCTATCGAGGCTGTCCGGATGGCTGGCGGCGGCGTAGACATACCCCGCCGGAATCACGCCCGGCGCGATCGGCGCCAAAGGCACGCCGCGCCGGCTGACAGGCTTGGCGTAGCCGGCGAGTTTGCCGTCGATGTACACCGAGCGCTGCGTGACCGTCACGCACTGGCCGGGCAGGCCGGCCACCCGCTTGACGAACAGCCAGTCGCGCCGGTAGAACTGGTCGCGCTGCCACTCGAACGCCACGTACTGGCCCACGCGCGTTGGCTGCGTGCCCAGCACCACCAGGTACATCGATTCGGGCAGGCTGTTCGACATGTTCAGCGCCAGGCGGTAATGGCAGAAGGCCCAGCCAAACATTGCGGATGCCAGGCCGTATAGCCACCAGCGGCGCCGCGCATGGCGCGCCAGCACCAGCAAGGTAAAACGGATTCGGGGATACGCCGGGATCGTCATGTTCCTCTCCTCAGTCGCTGTTGGCTGGCATGTCGAAAAACGATGGACCGTTCACGGCCTCGCGCAGCTCGAACCAGTAACCGAAATCGTCGTCGTGGGCAGTACCGGTGGCGTCGCCTTGCTGGAGCCGTGCCAGCACGATCTCCAGCAACTCGATCAAGTCCGTTTTGCTGCTATGCCGGGTACCCTGAACCTTGACGGTGATCTGCTGCAGCGGGTAGGCATGGCCCACCCCGTCGTCGTGTGCCATGGCATCCTCACTTCCTGCCCAGCCGGACCATGAGCGCCGGCGTCAGGTCTTCCAGTTCGCCAGCGACGACCGCTTCGCGCATCAGCAGCACGCAATCGCATTCGGCGCTCAGGGCGCGTACCTCGCGGTCCAGCTGTTGGCCAAAGTCGCGGGTCCGTGCCAGCGCACTGGTTCTCGCAGCCGGGTCGGCGCCCTTGTCGGCCAGCAGAGCCACCGTGTGCTGCTGGTTGGCGCGCACCACAGCAGCCAGGTCGACCACGGCGAACTTGCCGGGGCCCGAGCGTTCGTGCAAGGGCGGCGACAGGGCCAGCGCCAATGCGACCAGCGCTGCTGCTGTGGCGCACACGCTGGCGGCGATCCACGGATTGATTGGCACCACCTCACGTGACGCATTCATGACGCGCTCCCGCCGCGCTGCGCGCGTTCCTGCAGCACCGCGTTGATGGCCTCTGTCACGCCCAGGCCCGCGTCGCGATGTCGCTGGATATCTTTCCAGTCGGTGGGGTCGGTGCTGTAGGCCAGCAAGGTGAAAGGATCGACGATCAGGCGGCCGATGCCGGTGCCCATCGGGCAGCTGATGTAGATTTCCGAGTACAGGCCCTGTTCGGTCTTCAGCGACATCACGACGCGCTTGGTGGCCTCGTCGAGTTTGAGCTTGCCGCCGCGGTCGAGCTGCTCGATCGATTCCTTTTTTTGCTTGAGCAGGAACAGCCAGTCCGAGTTTTCCAGCGCGGCCTGCGATGCCGGATTCTTGTAGTAGTCCATCACCGACTGGGTCAGGGTGCCGAAGGCGCCGCCGTACTTGCGGGCGCGCCGGTAGCCCACTTCGATGAACTTGCCGGAGTTGGCGCCGTCCATCAGGTCCCAGGCTTCGTCGATGATGCAGATTTTTTTGCGGTCGCGCCGTTCGTGGTACATCGCCTGCGTGATCCGAAACATCATGATGAACAGGATCACGCTTTGCAGGTCCTTCTTGGAGTTGAGCTCTTCGAGTTCCAGCACCACCAGCTGCTTGCTGAAGTCGACATTGCTCTTGCCGGTAAAGTAGCGGCCATACATGCCTTCGCGCGTGTACGGGAACAGCTGGTCGCCGAGCCTGCGCGCATCGCGGTCCTTGCTGCTTTTGAGTGCCTGGGCGATGTCGCTCACCTCCATCGCATTGCCCTTGAGGCCCCACTGGTCGATGATGGCGATTTCGATCAGCGAGCGGTCGTGGTCTGTGAGCGTGCCGGAAGGCGACGCCATTTGCGCCACCAGCGGCTTGATCATCTCCATGTCTTCGATGATGTCGACGATGTTATCGAACGGGTTGACGCAGATGGTCAATTCGGCCTGCTTGGCGAATTCGATAAATTCGCCGTTGTAGCGGCGGCAGATTTTTTCGTAGCTGCGGCCCACGTCGATGATGAATACCTTGGCGCCCACACCGAGGTACGACGTCGCCATCTCGTTGCCGAACATCGACTTGCCTGAGCCGGAGGACGCGGCGCAGGCAAGATTGGAGTTCCCGCCCCGGTTGTCGAACAGGTCGATCGACATCAACTGGCCGCGGCGCCCGATCAGGTTGAACACCGGTGTGCTGGTGCCTTTCCACTCGGCGATCAAAGGCGCCAGGTTGATCGCGTTCATGCTGGTCTTGCGGCAGCTCAGTCCCTTGCGCTTGTAGAATTTCTGCATGGTGGGCGTGTACCCGAGCGGCAGCGAGGTCAGGATGCCTGGCACCTGCATGTACTGCATCGCCACCAGGTTGAAGCCGCGTGCGCGCCAGATCGAACGCGCGGCCGTTTCCGCCGCCTCGATCTCGCCCGGCGGCGCCATCAGCAGTACCTGGTGGTACATGTCCACTTCGCCCATGCCGGCCGCATAGGAACGGTTCACGGTGTCCCAGTCGCGCTTCTTGTCCTGGAACTCCGGCAGAAAGCGCGCCATGGGTGAACTGGCATTGGTGGTGGCGCGCGCACCCTTGATCTGGGCGACATTCTTGTGGTCGGCCTGTTCCAGTACCTGGATGCCCATCGTGATAACGAACGGGCAAGGGTAGCCGAGCTGGCCCAGGTAATAGTCGCCGATCAGGTTGCCCATGGCCCAGAGCGGAAAGTCCTTCGGGTAGCCGGTCACGCTGTACAGGCGGCTGTGCACTTCGCTGGCCTCGCCCGGCAGGCCGTAGCGCAGCGATTTGCCGTCGTCGGTCGGCACGCAGACCGTGTCCTGGTCGACGATCTGGTGGCGTATCAGGCGCCCCGGATCGTAGGACTTCTTGTAGTGGGCCGAGCGGGTCAGCAGCTTGTTCGGGTTGGTCAGCTCATAGCACCAGTTGATCAGGTCATTCGGCGTCCAGTTCCAGCAATCGAAGCTGGCCGCCTTCAGGGTGGCATGGACGCCGTCGCGCATGCGCACCAGTTCTTCGATCACCGTGACGTCGCGCGGGTCGCAGTGGCGCGCGATCGACAGCACCAGCCGGAAATCGCGTACCAGCATCGGGATGTGCGGAATCAGGCGCCGGGCGGTGCCGCGCATGTAGTAGTCGATGCGGTGGCGCGCCATGGCACGGAAGATGTCCGCGCTGCGCCGTTCCCCTTCATCGGGCGGTGCCGATTCGCCATTGTCGCGCAGCAGCGCGTACAGCTTCATGCGGTCAATGATGCGCGATCCGCCGTACAGGCTGACCTGCATGAAGGTGCCGCCTGGCGCCGAGGCGATGATGGGCGCGAGCACGTTGATCATCTCTTCGGTGGCGCCGGTCTGCGGTGTCAGTTCGATCACCATGCCAAGCGCTTCGCTGCGTCCTTTCGGATCGCGCTCTCCGGTGTCGAGCACGAACAGGCCGTCCACCTCGTCGTAGGCGCAGTGCGGTAGGAGGGCGCGAAAGCTCTCCGTATTGGTAATCTCGCGCATGGCGCGTAGCGGTGACGGCTGATACGGCTCTTGCTCTCCCCTGGACAGTACGTCCACCATGGGCGCGAGCAGGCTTTTTATTCCTGTGTGCAGCTTCATGTCAGTCTCCCGGATCGCCTGGAACAACGGCTGCGTCGCGCGCTGATTGCTGCGCACTGGCGTCGTCGCGCACGTTGGCCAGCTGGCCGGCTGCCGTTCCCCTTGCTGTGCCGCTTACTGGAGAGCCTGCACCGATTGCTGGCGTGCGCGCAGCGCCCAGCGGCTGCAGGCGCCGCATGGTTCTCTGCACGGTGGCGGCGCGGCTATGCTCCACCTGCCACTGCCCGGGGTCGATCATCACGTAGAGGTAGGACTGGTCGTGCAGGGTATCGTCCTCGTCGCGCCACGGCGCGATCCAGACACGCAGCATGCGCGGCTGGCTGCGGATCGGCATGCCGGCGGCGAGGACGGGCAATGCCGAGGTGCCCGGGCGCACGGGTGCACCATCCGTCGCAGCGGCCGGCTCCGGCGCCTTCGCAGCAGCGCGCGCCGAAGACTGCAGGGCCGGCAGATTGTTCTGCTGGGCGTTGGCATAAACGCCGCTGACCGATGTGCACGAAACACCGTCGGGCGCCTTACACGCGAACTTCTCGTTTCCGGTCAGGCCTGTCATGGACAGGCATCCCGGTAGCAGCGCGATTGCCAGCAATGGCCAGATGAGGTTTGAATTCATGGCAGTCTCCGTTTCATGGGCGCGCCAGGCGCGCTTCAAGTTCGGCAGCGGACATGGCACCGGCGGCGCTGCCGCCGTTGGCAAACAGGATGTACGGCGTGCCGCTGATGCCTGACCGCTCTGCCAGGGCCACGTTGCGGGCGATGGGCGTGCTGCACGCTATCGAACTGAGCGACTTGGCCGGTTTGGCCGACTTGGGCGGCTTGCCCGTCTGGTTGAAATCGCGCCATGCGACAGCACGGTCTGCTTGACACCAGATTGCTTGCGCCACTGCGGTCGCCTGCGGGTGCAGCGAGGCGAGCGGAAACAGGAAGGTGTAGATCGTCACGTTGTCCAGTTTTGCGAGCTCCTGTTCCAGCTGCCGGCAATACGGGCAGTGCGGATCGGAGAACACGGCCAGCTGGCGCGCGCCGCTGCCGCGCACGGTCTTGATGGCGTCTGCCAGCGGCAGTTCCTGGAAGGCGAGCCGGGGGCGGTCAGGTTGATCCTGCCGCAGTGTGGCGTTCTTGCTCGCTGCGGTCAGGTCGGTCTGGGTCTGCATGTCGTACAAGTGGCCGAAGATGAAGTGCCTGCCTTCGTCGGTCATGTAGGCGACGTTGGAACCCATCCATACTTCCCATAGCCCTGGCACTGGTGTGCGGGCGATGGCGCCGAAGGTGGTGGACGGGTAGCGCTGCGCCAGCAACTGGCGCATTGCCGCCTCCGCCGTTTCTGCGGTATCGACCTTCTCGGCCGCCTTGGCCGGGTCGGCATGGGCAGCGTGCAGCGCGGCAGCAGCGGCGCCGGTAGCGTCATCCTGCGCGGCACTGGCAGCGTAATCGGGCGCGGCGGCGACAGCGTAATCTTGGGCGGCGCCTGCAGCGCAATCTGGAGCGTCGCCTGCGGCGCCGCAGCTGGCCAGCAATGCAGCCATGGTTAGCAGCACGCGCGCGCGGGTGCTATTCGTGTTCAGGGTCGACATCGACTTTAACTCCTTGAGTGAGGACGATATCGACCACGCGACCGGCGTCGATCTCGATGACTGGAAACATTTTTTCTGCGAGCTGGATGTAATACGTGGCGAGGCGATCGAGCGCCCGGCCAACGCCGCTGCCTATCCCCGACTGAAACTCCTGGCCCGGCTTGATCGAGTTGGTCGATCCCAGCGGGGACACCGACTGCACCGACGACGATCGCTCCAGCCCTGTACCGATCCCCGCCACCACGCCGGCCAACAGCGCATTGCCCAGCACCTGTCCCTGCTTGCTGACCAGGCGCCCGCGCATGCCGGCCTTGCCGTCCTCGCCGACGATGTAGCCCTTGATCGGTACATCGAGCACGTTGCCGTCTTTCGACACGCATGACAGCGACTCGGTGCGGATGTAACCGCGTTCGCTGCTCAGGTCCCCGTAGCCGGCGCCCGTGATCAGGCACTGCGCCCAGTCATAGCGGTAGCGGTTCGGCAGCACCGCCAGGTCGTGCAATTGCAGCAGCACCGGGTGGGGGTTGGACTGCGACTGGCCTCCGGTCGGTGCGTCAAGACCGGAGAGCAGAACGGCCTGGCCGAACATGCCGGCGGGCAGATAGTTCTGCGCGGTCTTGCGCGCTGCTTTGGAGTCTGGCGAATTGGCCGCAGCCGCCAAAGCGGGACCTGCACCGTGCACCGACTCCGGGCCTCGACCGAGTTTTACGGTCAGGATGCCGCCAATGGGTGGCGACGCCGCGTTCCTGCCACCTTGGCCGGGTGGCTTTTGACCTGGCGCTTTCGCTGCTTGCGGTGCTGGCTTTGTTGGTGTCTGCCCGGGTACCGGTGCCGAGGGCGTGCCGGCCGGGTAGCCGCTGTTCGTCTTGTCGATCTTCTTCTCGTATTCGGCCAAGCGCCGGTCAAGGTCGGCGTCGCTCATTTTCTCCGGCGTCTGTTCGGGTGTTTTGCCTGCCGCGTTGTCTCGCGAGCTGCTGCCGGCACCGCGCGCGGTCAGGATGCGGTTCTCGTTTTCCAGTATCGCCAGCTTGGCCTCCATTGAGGCCAGGCGGGAATCCGAGACGCCGCGCCAGGCATCTTGCGGATCGACCTTGTCGCCGGGCGCGATGTAGCTCTTGGTCTTGATGTCGGCCTTGGATGTGACGCCTGCCTTCGGCGCCGTATCGGAGGTGAAGTAGACACCGACGGACGCGATGGCGAGGATGCCGAGCAGTACGCCGCCCAGCAGAACGTACTGCCTGCGCCGCGCACGCGTGGTGGGAGAGGGCTTATTCATGTTGGGCCTTCCTGCGGATGATGTACAGGCGGGTTGAGGCCTCCGGCGCCAGGTTGAGCTGGTCGAGCGCGATCACGTGTACGCCCGGGCGGTAGAATTCCCGTTCATCGAGCACCATCGGCGCTTGCGAGACATTGGCGAGAACGTAGCGCTCGCCGACCATGTCGCCGCTGCTGTACCTTGTTTCGAGCAGCATCGACGCCTCCTGCCAGAGGTCGAGCTTGCGGCCTACCTGCGTCACCTCGATGTCCTCGGGCAGTTCGTCGCCGGCCATCACGCCGATGAGCCGCTTGATCGCCTTGTCGTAGGCACCGGACTTGAAGTCGTTGCGGGCCAGGGCGCTACGCTGCCTCGGTTGCTTGATGATGATCGAGTCGGCTGGCGCATCGACGATCTGCAGGACCAGGGTGTAGGTATTGCCAGCATCCGTGGTCAGGAAGCCGTTAATCGGTTTGCTGGCGCCGTCCGGCACCGTGAGGAAGACCTGCCCGGTTTCCTCGTCGGCGTCGATACCCAGTTCTCCTTCGCGCACGCGCAGCGAGGCGACACGGCCGTGATCGACCGCCAGCCGCGTCATTTCCTTTTTGGAGAGCTTGGCATAGAGGGTGCTGCCGTCGCCGCCTTCGACGATTTGGACGGCCTTGGCCTGGGCGCAGGACAACGCCAGCGCAGTCGCCAGTGCTATCACCACGGCCACCGACGCGCGGGCAGTGCGACTATTTTTTTTCAGCGAAGGGATCATCGTTGTCTGCCTCGTGGTGGTTGGTGATGTAGAACCGGCCGCCGGCGTGAACGAAGTCGATCACGTAGGACTGGCGGCGCGGCGGAAAGGGTTTGCCTGAAACGATGGTGACCAGGTCGCCTGTTATTGCGACGCGGCGGTTGCGCATGTCCGTGTTGATTTCCCTGACCGAGAACATCGAGCTCGATCCATCGCGCTTGACGCGCATCTCCTGCAGGTCGCAGCGCTTCTTGTACGTGTCGCGGTCGCGCGGCAGCACGTAGGTCAGGTACTGCCTGCACGCGGTTTTGACGGTTTCGGGCGTGACGTTCAGGGACAGGCCGTTGATGAACTGGCCGAGGTCTTCGTAGTACGACTGCGAGGCGTCTTCGCTGCTGATCCAGAAAGGGCGCGTGATTTCCGGCGGCACGAACGCGGTCTTGGTTTCGCCGGTCTGCGCGAGCACCGTGCTTGCCAGGATGATGATGGCGACGATGCAGCCCGCCAGCATCCAGCGCAGCGTGCGGTTCTTGTTTTGCTCATCCGAGAGCTGGCCGAGGTAGGAGTGCTTGTCCATGGTCAGCCTATGAATTCACGGGCGGACGATGGCGGCAGCGAGGGAAACGGAAACACAATCTCGCTGGGCAGGTACCAGTACATGATGTGGACCACGTACATGCGGTGCTTGCCGGCTTTCTTCTTGCTGTACCAGCGTGCGCACCACACGCCGATCACCACCCCCAGCAGCAGAAAGCCAGACAGAATGCCGAACACCACGCCGATCATGAAAATAATGGTCTGGTCGAAGTCCCACCACAACATCTTGGGCGGCTCGTCGTGCTTGGTGGGGATGGCGAAATCCATGGCGTCACCTCAAACAACTGCGGTCAGGATGGATTCGATCAGGGACGGACCGAAACCGATGATCAGCGCCAGGACCAGGCCGAAGATGGCCGGCATCGGGTTCTGGCGGGCGGCGGAAAAGCCGGCGCCGATCAGGAAGGCCGCGATGGCAAAGATCTTGCCGAGGTAGCCCTTGGCCCAGCCGACGATCAGGTCGTAGGTTTCCTGGAATTCGGTACCGGTCACGCCCGCGTGGGCGCTGCTCATCAGTATCGTGATTGCCGCCAGTGTCAGCGCCACGCTCAGATGACGTTTGCTCACCAGGGGCGAGCGGTGTTGGACGATTGTGTTCACTTTGCATTTCCTTTCATGTGGACATCAGCAGGGGGAGGAAAACGTACCGTTCCCCGCCGCTGCATGGCCTGTTCGGCGCGTGCAACCGGGCGTGGAGCGGCGACCTCTTGGCGCTCGATGATCTGGGCGCCGGGAGCCTGGTGCGCGACGATGCTGCGCATCGCCTTGGCGCGGGCCGCGATGACGGCATGCTGTCCGGCAGGCGGTCCAACGAAATCCGAGCGGGCGGTAATCTCGACGCGGGACTGTGGACGTGCTTGCGCAGCATCGATCAACGCATCCCGGTCTGCATCGCTTACCCGCGAAGAATTGAAGGGAAAGCTGATATCGACGGTCAGCTTCACGTCCTTCTTGTCCCCAATGCCGGCGGCCACGGGGTTGACGGGCGTCGCTGTCGGCGCTGGCAGAACAGCTGTCTTCACGCTCGGCACGGGGCAGGAAGGCATGGCGCAGTACACGTACCGCGTGCTCTGGCCAGCTCCAACCTGGGTGATGTCGAAACGTGGCGCGGGCAGTGCTGCCGCGCGCGGCGCCGTAGCAGTCACTGGCGGCCATGCGGATGTAGCGCACGCGCACAGCGAGGCCGCCAGGCACGCAATCAGCGCGCTGCGTTCAAGTGTCTGTAGATTTTCCATGCGTACTCCATCCGTTTGGATTCGCTCGCTGCGTTGTAGGCGCCTACGGCTTGCCAGGTGTCGCCGAAGCGGCGCAGGTTCTTGGCGAAGATCCATGCGCCCACGTGGACGTTGGTGCAGGGTTCAAGCAGGTCTTGCTCGGTGATGCCGAACTGGCGATGCAGCGTCGGGAGCCAGCTGCTGTTGATGCCCATGCAGCCGATGTCGTAGGTGCCGTTGCTGTTGACGGGATGACGTGCGATACATGCGCCAGATGACTCTTGCTGGGCAAGTGCGCGCAGGATGTCGGGGCGGGGCAAAACGAACCGCTTGCCGGCGTCGTCGAAGCACTGGCGAGGAATTTCCTTCGCGTTTGTACAAGCGGCACTGGTGAGAAGGAGGGCGGCCACAAGGAAGCGGCCGGGCAGAAATCCCTGCCCATCCTTTGCGTTTTGGAAATTCGGGCGCATCTTGTGTCTCCCGCTTATTGTTTTGCGTCGAGCAATAAGTTTCGTATAAAAGCTCGCATTGACAGCCAGTTTTGATCACTTAAATTTGCGCGTCAAGATAATTTGGAGGGTTGAAATTTGTGTTTGATGGAAGTCATGGCAGGCGACTTCAGCCTTTACAGCGAAGGGTTCGACTGCTAGCGGTCAGGTCCTATTTTTGAGGAAATTTTTCAGTGGGATTGCGGTGTGGGGGGGGCTTGCAGGACCAAATCAGGCACCGCTTGAGGCGGACGAGTCAGCACTTCCAGCAGTGATGAGGCTTCAGAATTACGGACAGGCGAACGTCGCTAGAGGTGATGGAGCGGCGCGGGCTATGGGACGATTAGCAAGGGATCGCCCCATCGACAGGCTTCACGCCGATCGTGCTATGGGCGGCATCTCGCCGGACTCCGGGTGCCATACCCAGGCAGCCATCTTGCTGCCATCGATGAGCTCTGCCAGCGCCGCCGTATAGTCGTCGCTACTGCCCGGTGGTGGAATGTACATCGCGATCGGCGGCTTCGTATCTGCCAGCACGGCAGTGGCGAGCGGCCGGTTCTGCGGCAGGTTGTAACGCAGTCCTTTCAGGAACCGCCTGCCATCGGCGGCCAGCATGTCGATCAGGATTTTTTCCGCGCGGTTCTCGAACGGCAGCCAGTTATCGGTGGTGACCATCAAGGCCATTTCTTCGACGGTCGCCACGCCGGCCTGGTTGACGCCGAACGTCGCGATGGTGACCAGGTGGGTGCCGTCGATGCTCTGCCACAGGCTCAATTCCTGGTCAAAGCGTTTGAGCAGGCGCTCGTGCATGCCCGGCCCCAGCATGAAGGGGAAGTCCGCCGAATGCCGGGCGACGAGTTTGTGCCCGTTACGGGACGGCGCAAAATCCTTGACCTCTGCGATCAGCACCATCAGCCTGCGCTGGCCCTGATGGCCGCCTATTTCAGCGACTTGCGCCAGTTGGGCCGTACGCCGATGCGCGATGGCCTGTTTGCGTTCGAGCGTGAACGGCTCCGGGATAAACAACAGATCCGAGAGGTCGTGACCTTTCACCTGCTTATGCCGGGCCGCTTGCAGCAGGTACTTGCGCAGCACGGCCCAATTGCGCTTGCCGTGCATGGCGGGCGACCACTTGTGAAAGCCCGCTTGCTCCCACAGGAAGTGCAGCAGGGCGCGCAGCGACAGTTTCTTGCCGTCTGTCTTGACGCTGTCAGCGTCACCCTCGCCAGGCTTGGGTGCTGCACGGCCGCCCGACTTGGTGAGCGCAAACTGCAGCCTCAAGGTCGTGGCGTCGAGGTCGGGCACTTCGATGATGGCCGAACCGAGTACCTCGCCAAGCCCTGACAACTCCGGGGGCGGCTCGTACGAGGGGCAAGCGGCATCGTGGTCGTCGGCGGAGTAGGGCATGCGCTTGATGACGTAGCGCTCGTCGATGCGGGCGACGTACATGTCGATCCCGTCTGGGAGGCACAGGCATTTCGGACGTTGCCTGGCGCCATAAGCAGCGGCGAGCAGCGTCTCAAAATTGTCGGCGCCTTTTTCGACGGTATCGCCGCCGATTTTGTAGAGCGTCATGAAATCCCCGCAAACGATATTGCTCGGGAGAGCAGTAGGCCCACGATTCGAGTGGACATGAGTTGATGATCGTGCGCCAACTGTGCTACGGCGATTTGCGCTATATGCTATTTTTGATTAATCGCTTCCATCTTGCGGAAACATTGCGGTCCCGCTAGATTGGCTTGCTACAATTGATTTCACCAGTTCATTGCTGTCCAGCATAGACGCCGATCCGCCCAGCTGCCTTCTCCCAGCGAGGAAAAATATGCACGTGACCGATACCGAACGTAATTCCGGTTCCATCGTTGACGCAGTGGGCGAAATGCTGCTGCGCCACGGTGTCCCGGCGCGTCAGCGAAGCAAGAAGCTGGCGGAAATTCTGGGCCTCAGTTATTCGCAGGCACACCGCAAGCTTAATGGCGGGGTGGACTGGACCATCGGCCAGGTGCAGACGGTGGCAGATTTTTTCAACGAGCGTCTCGACACTATCGGTTGGGGRGGGGGGGGGGGCGGTGGTCATGCGACCGACGCCTCACGGGCGACGCTGACGATGGGTGCCGATGGTGCGCGGTATCCCTGCCTGGTGTGGATCGGCGAGCAACTGAGCACCAGTGCTAAGGTCGACTTCGTCGTGATCGGGGAGGGCGACGGGTGGGCAGTGATCGAAAGTTCCAGGTGTCCCGACGATGTGCCGCGCTACCGGGCCAACAAGCTGGAAATCGTTGTCGAGCACCCATTCGCGCCGACGGTGGCGATCGTTGACGATGAACACGGCTTTGCCGATAGCCTGTGCGATTACCTGAACGATAGCGGCTTGCGTGCCGTTCCTTTCTATGACCTGGCATCGCTTGAGCGGTCAATGGAGGAACGCGAGTACGATGGCTATGTCATGGATTGGATACTCGGCGAGCGGACGTCGGAATCACTAATCAAAAAAATCCGATTGGCTGAGACTAACGGCGTGCCGATCTACGTCCTCAGCGGGAAAGTCACCAGCGGACATATTGATGAAGCCGAAGCGGCGCGCGCGATCAGACAGCTCGACGTGCACTGGCGCGATAAGCCGATCAGGATGGCGACGTTTGCTGCGGAGTTGCAAAAAAGCTTGGGCGCGTAGCTGGTTTGATATAACGGCGTGCAGCCGTCGGCATGACAGGTTACGGCTCCTTTGTGCGTACGTTTGTACGGCGCGCGAATGCCCCACCCTGATGCAGTCGGCGGCATTCCATAAACCCTGTCAGGAGCAAGACATGAAGCTAGTTCGCCTTTCGGCCAGTGACTTTGCGCGTATCGCGTCGCGAACCCGGTTGGGGCCGGCCGCAACTGCCATGGCTTCCGGCATTCTGGTTGAGCGGAGAGGCTTGGCTGAGGTCGCTGTCGAGCATGGCGTTACCAGGCAACGTGTATTTCTGGCGGTGGAGTCTGTTCGAAAGGAGTATTCGAATTCGCTTGAACAGTGTGGGAACTTGGCTGTAGAGCTCGAATTGCCCCACACGCTGGCCGTGCCGCTTGAGCAATTCGTCCTGACACTTCATGCTCAGGGCAGCATAGATAACAAGCTCGCCATGGTCAGTATATTGACCGTGGCGCTCGAACGAGCAGTCCAGTCGCACGGGGACAACTGGGGCAAATGAATTTGCCATCACAACCTCTGATCGCTCGGAGTATAAAGAGCTCGAACTGGCATCCCGAACTTGTTCTGTCCTGATTGACACCTGATCCCACGGTGCCGTGTTGACGCGCGGGCAGGGATATCCTGCGCGTCGGGCATTGCAGGCGCTCGCGGTTGACGACGTAACCCCGCACGCTCAGGGACATGGCCGTAAGCCCGCACCGGGTCGTGAGCGTCGAGATTGCCTCGTCGAAGCGCACGACATTCGCAAACTTGACGTGCAATTCCGGTTACTCTTTTGAATGTCTACGCGCAGTCAACCAGTTAAAGCCAAATCCACCGAAGGCTGCCATCGCCACAACGACCTGCGCCGCTACCGTCTCCAATGTCGGATAGAGCCCGAGCCAGTCAACGCGCGGTCCGTTAACCAGGTTGGCGCTTATCCATCCGGCCTCCTGCAATGCCGACACACCCTTGCCGATCAGGACAATCGCCAGAACAGCTACCAGGATCGACGTGAACGAGAAGAACTTACCAATCGGCATGCGTGCACTGGTGCGCAACAATCCAAATGCGATCAACGCCAGAAGTATTAGTGCAGTAAGGAAGCCGGCAGCGAGTGCATTGCCATTTCCTTCGGCCGCCAGCGCAGAGTAGAACAGCACCGTTTCAAAGACCTCGCGATACACCGCGATAAATGACAGTGCAAAAAGTGCGCCGGCTGATTTACGCGTCATGGCAGCGGACAGCTTGCCGCTCAGGTAGTCCTGCCAGCGGCCGGCACTGCTTTTTTGGTGCATCCACAGGCCAACGCTCAGCAGGACTACCGCCGCCAGCACCGAGCCCAAGCCCTCCGTGACTTCGCGGCTGGCGCCGCTGATTTCAATGAAAAACGTGGCGACGACCCAGGTGAGTCCTCCTGCAAACAGGGCACTGATCCAGCCCACATGCACGGGCCGCAATGCATCGGGACGGCCTGCTTTTTTCAGCAAGGCAATCATGCCGATCACGATCAACAGCGCCTCCACGCCTTCGCGCAGCAGGATCGCCAGCGCGCCAAGGAAGGTCGTCGTGGGATCCGCCTTGGCATCGTTCATCAGGACTTCTACCCTGGAAAACAGGCGGGTCAGCTCGTCTGCTGCGGCTTGCGCCTGCTCGGCCGATCCGCTCACGATCATGGACCGGTAATTGAGCATTGCGCCCTCGACGGCAACAAGCAGTGATTTATCGCGCGCACCAACGATTGGTTCAATCGGTTCGAAGCCATCGAGGTAGGCAGATAAAGCCAGCCGGGTTGCCGTGGGCTTGTCGCCCTCGCGCAATGCAGCGAGGCTTTCCTGCAGTCGCTGGCGCGCCAGGGGCACGCCGGAGTGCTTGCCCGCGTCCACGACACCAGGATGGCTTCGAAGATAAGCGGTGATGTCACGGGCGGTATCCTTCGGCAAGGTTTGAGCAGCGAGTGCTTCCGTGATCGTCGTCACCGCAGCCAGGTCCGGGAAGTGGCCCTTCACTGCGCCGCCGGACGCCTTCCATAACTGATCGCCGCGCTGACGCATGTCGGTATCGTAGGCAATGGAGCCGACGTAAAAGGCCAGCGCCCAGCGGTCATCCTCCGGCAGCGTCTCAAAGCTCGCCATCGAGGTTCCTGCGACCCCCTGTGAAATGATCTGGAATAAGGCCATTACGCTGCGGGAGCGGGCACGCTCTGCGTCCGTGAATGCTATGGGAGGTGGTTCCAGGCTGGCGGCCATTGGGCCGTCTCCGCCGCCGGACGCGCCGTGGCAGGAGGCGCATTGCGCGAGGTACAGGGTACGTCCACGCCCAAGATCAGGAATCGACTTAGGGGCGACCGGAATCGGGTAGGAAAGCAGCAGGAGGCCATTGGCGTGATGCGCCAGCTGTGCGACCTCGGCTGCATCTGCCTTGCGGACGACTGCCGCGCGTAGCTCGTCGATGGCCGCCGAGATGCCGGTTCGGCCGGCGTGAGCAGGCAGCAGTTGCACTTGCTTGCCGGCGTTCTCGGTGAAATCAAGCATTTCCGCATATTCAGCATCGCTAACGACGGCACCGTTGGCAACCGCACCGCCGTAGTCTACCGCTACATAATCGATCAGCTGCCACAGCTGCTTGGCGTCCGCTGGCGTTGCCGGCTGGGTGGCGACAGAACCTGCTACGAGTAGTGTGGCGGCGAAAATTACTCTTAAAATCTTGTAAAACCGTACTTTACTGAACATTCTGGTTGCCTCCGAGCTTTGGAATCATACGAATGTAGATCAGCGAACTGACCAACTCGACAATCGTTTGCGTGATAATGATGGCCGGCAGCACCGGGACGGCAGCTGGCACCGCAAGGGCAAGTGGCAATATCACGAGCGAATTGCGGGTTCCGGCACTGAATGCCACGGCCCTACCTGCGGGAGCGTCAAGACCGAACGCGCGCGCCACCGCCCAGCCAAGGAGCGGCGCGGCGACTGCGAAGGCAATGTAGACAGGGGCAACGCGGAGCGCGGCGTCGGTAGCCATCCCCAGTTGCGGGAACATCGCAGCAACCACGATAAACAGCACCAGTGCAGTGGCGGGAACTGGCAGAACCCCCAGCATCGCCGCGCTGCGGCTCCCCGCCGGACTGCGGGCCGCCCACAGTTGGACGGCGGCAGCGGTCACCAGCGGGACTGCGATCAGCCAGACAAAGGCGTCGAAGAACGGACCCAGATGCACCAGACTGGCGGCTTCGTCGCCGAGAAAGCTACGCAAGTAAAGTGGCAGCAGTATCATTTGCGCGACGAGCAGCGCTGGCGTTGCTGCGAGCAGCAACTTGGCATCCGCGCGGCCGAGGTGGGCGAACGTCACCACGTAATCGATACAGGGTGTCAGCAGGACCATTAGCAGGCCGAGCCTGATCATGGGATCCTGCGGCAGCAACTGAACCAGGACACCTACCAGCAATGGCACGACCATAAAATTGGTGACCAATAACGCGCCAAGGAAGCGAACGCGGGTGAGGGCGCGGCGCAGGTCAGCAAGTGGCACCTGCAGAAAGGTGACAAACAGCATCAGTGCCAGCGCTGGATTAATCACGGCCTCGAGTGCGCCCGTACCAGGTACCAGGGTAGCAATCACTGCTGCAAGCACAATGGAACAAAAATAAATAATGACTTGGCGTTGTTCTAGTGTTTCGCGTATCCGGCTCATGATCGGAGTCTGTGAGGGGCTATCCGCCCGGCACGCGCATGTACAAGGAACCAGTGACAGTCGAACGGCTAGCGCAAGTTGAGGATGGTGCTGCCGGTGCGGCAAACACTGTCGCTGCTATCGTTGGAGCAGTTGGCTTATAATAACACTTCAATAGTTATTGATCAATTGAGATGAGAATGATTTGTATCTGTGCTGATGTATACCACTGATAGCACCAAAGGATTTTGAACAATGAAAGAAAAGCAAGCGCTGGACAGTTTTGCCGCGATCTCCCAGGAGACCCGTTTGCGCATCATTCGCTTACTCGTCGTCGCTGGCGCGGAGGGTTTGGCTGCCGGTGCCATCGCAGAACAGCTGGGCGGCGCCGCGTCGCCACGGATCTCTTTTCACCTCAGTCAGCTTGAAAACGCAGGACTGATCGAGAGTCGCCGCAACGGCAGGTCGATCATCTACAGTGTCATATTTTCGACGCTATCCGACCTGGTAGCATTTCTGATGCACGACTGCTGCCAGGGACATTGCAAGTACTGTGACCGAGCGATTGCCCTATTTGCTAAATGTGAAGGCCGACCGAGCGATTAACTTCGGTGGTGGTCCAAGTACAGATGGGCGACTGCGGCTGGGCTATGCTTGTGCGGCTATTTGCACTGAAGAATTGAGATGGACGTTGTTTTAGCCTGCCTTAGGAGAAAGCGTCTTCTGCCAATACCCGACGTCGATCCAGCGATCGAACTTGAAGCCCACTTCAGCGAACTCGCCCACCTTTTCGAACCCCAGTTTTTCGTGCAGCGCCACGCTGCCGGAATTGGGCAGTGCAATGCCACCGATGACCAGGTGGCAGCCACTGTCGGTGAGCCGTTGTAACAGCGCCGAATACAACGCCTTTCCCACGCCTCGGCCTGCAAATGCTGGGTCCAGGTAAACGGTGCTTTCTACAGAAAAGCGGTATGCGGGGCGCACGCGCCATTTGGTGGCGTAGGCATAGCCGAGCACTACGCCGTCCTGTTCAGCCACCAGCCACGGCAGGCCGGCAGCTTGTACATCGGCGATGCGGCCTGCCATGTCGGCTTGCGTGACCGCCAGTTCTTCAAAGGTGATGGTCGTGTCGAGGATGTAGTGGTTGTAGATGTCGGCTACTTTCTGGGCATCGACCGCTACGGCATCGCGCATTTGCATGTCGGTTCCTTTATAAAGTCAGATTCTTTTGATAGCGTGGTCGATGGCCTTCATCGACCGCTCGTTGCGCTCGCTGTAGCGGTCGGTTAGATAATCGGTGCGGCCACGCAGCAGCAAGGTCATCTTGAACAGTTCTTCCATGACGTCGACCACCCGCTCGTAATAGCCGGAGGACCGCATGCGGCCATCCGCGTCGAACTCCTTGTAAGCCATCGGTACCGAAGACTGGTTCGGGATGGTGAACATGCGCATCCAGCGGCCCAGTAGGCGCAGCGTGTTGACCACGTTGAACGACTGCGAACCGCCGCATACCTGCATCACCGCCAAGGTGCGGCCCTGGCTGGGGCGGATGGCGCCCATTTCCAACGGGATCCAGTCGATCTGGTTTTTCATCACGGCCGTCACGGTACCATGCCGCTCCGGGCTGCACCACACTTGGCCTTCGGACCACAGGCATAGCTCACGCAGCTCGACCACCTTCGGATGGTCCTCCGGCACGCTGCCTGCCATGGGCAATTCCATCGGATTGAAAATTCTGACCTCGGCGCCGAAGTGCTCGAGGATGCGGGCCGCTTCTTCTGTGAGGAGACGGCTGAATGAGCGCTCCCGCAACGAGCCGTAGAGCATCAGGATGCGCGGCGGGTGGTTCAGGTCGCCGACCTGAGCCAGCTTGTCCAGGGTCGGCAGGTCCAGCAGCGACGGATCGATATTGGGCAGGGCTGCGATCTTATCCATGCTTGATGCGCTCCCCATCGGCGTCAATCACCTGTTCGCCGTCTTCCTTGGCAAACGCCCCTTGTTGTGGCTGCGCCAGAAGGTCGAGCACCAGTTCCGATGGCCGGCACAGGCGCACGCCCAGCGGCGTCTCCACGAACGGGCGGTTGATCAGGATCGGGTGGGCAACCATCGCGTCGAGCAAGTCCTGATCGGAGACAGCGGGGGAGTCGAGACCGAGCTCCGCATACGGGGTGCCTTTTTGGCGAACGGCCGTGTGAACGGTGAGTCCCGCTTTCTGAATCAGGTCGGCCAGCTTTTCGGTGCTCGGCGGGTGCTTCAAGTATTCGATAACGACCGGCTCGATGCCGGCATTGCGGATCAGCGCGAGTGTATTGCGCGACGTGCCGCAGTCGGGGTTGTGGTAGATGGTGACAGTCATGAATGATTCTCCATTAAGCCAGGCGCACAGCCAGTGCGGCCAGGGTGATGAGTAGTACCGGCAGCGTCAACACGATGCCGACCCGGAAGTAATAGCCCCAAGAAATCTGTATGCCCTTGCTCGACAGCACGTGCAGCCACAGCAGCGTGGCCAGGCTGCCGATTGGCGTGATCTTCGGTCCCAGGTCGCTGCCGATGATGTTGGCGTAAATCATCGCTTCGCGCACCGCGCCGGTGGCCGTGGTCGCATCGATCGAGAGTGCGCCGATCAGCACGGTCGGCATATTGTTCATGCCCGAGGACAGCAAGGCGGTGATCACGCCGGTACCGAACGCGGCGCCCCACACGCCGTAGCTGGCGCATTCGTTGAGCACGGCGGTCAGGTAATCGGTCAGGCCGGCGTTGCGCAGTCCGTACACCACCAGGTACATGCCGAGCGAGAACACCACCACCTGCCACGGCGCGCTGACCAGTACTTCGCGGGTGGAAATCCGGTGTCCGCGGCCAGCCACCAGCAACAGCAACACTGCACCGGCTGCCGCCACCGCGCTGATCGGCACCCCGAGCGACTCGAGCCAGAAGAACCCCGCCAGCAACAAGGCCAGCACCCACCAGCCGGCGACGAAGGTGGCGCGGTCGTGGATGGCCTCGGCAGGCGCCTTCAGTTGAGCCAGGTCGTAGTTGGCCGGAATATCCTTGCGGAAGAACCACAGCAGGGCGCCCAGGGTGGCGGCCACGGCCACCAGGTTGACTGGCGCCATTACGGCAGCGTAGCGCGCAAAGCCGATATCGAAGTAGTCGGCCGAGACGATGTTGACCAGGTTCGATACCACCAGCGGCAGGCTGGCGGTATCGGCAATGAAGCCTGCCGCCATCACGAACGCCAGAGTGGCCCTGGCGGAAAATTTCAGGGCGCGCAGCATGGCGATAACGATGGGCGTGAGGATCAGCGCCGCGCCGTCGTTGGCGAACACCGACGCCACGGCCGCGCCCAGCAACACCAGCAGCACGAACAGGCGCTGGCCGCTGCCCCGGCCCCAGCGCGCCACGTGCAAGGCCGCCCATTCGAACAAGCCGGCCTTGTCCAGCAGCAGGCTGATGATGATCACGGCCACGAAAGTGCCGGTGGCGTTCCAGACGATGTGCCACACCACTGGGATGTCGCTGCTGTGGATCACGCCGGCGAGCAGGGCGACAGCGGCGCCAGCGGCAGCACTCCAGCCGATGCCGAGGCCGCGCGGCTGCCAGATCACCAGGACCAGGGTGGCAAGGAAAATCAGAAAGGCGAGAAGCACGTGAGCTCCTGGTAAATTATGTCAGACGAGGGGGCGCCGGTCGGCCTTGGGGCCGACCGTGAATCCGCAGTTGTGGCTCAGGCCAGGATGGTGCCAATCTTGTCGAGTTCGGCCTTTAACTGCGCCCTGTCGTTGGCCAACTGGTCCAGCGGCAATGCCAGGAACGCCTCGATGCGGGCGCGGATGATGCGGTAGGTTTGCTCGAAGGCAGTGTTGATCTCTTCTTCGGTGCCGACCACGTGGCCGGGATCGTCAACGCCCCAGTGCGTGCGCAGCACCGGACCGAGGTAGGCCGGGCAGGTTTCACCGGCGGCGCTGCCGCACACGGTAACCACGATGTCCGGCGTTAGCGGCAGGTCGTCCCACGATTTGCTGTAGTAGCCCTCGGTCGAAATACCCTTGCTGTGCAACAGCGCAACGGCGCGCGGATGCAGCTTGCCGGCCGGCTGGCTGCCGGCGCTGATCGCCTTCAGGCCGCTTGGGGCGAGATGGTTGAAGGTGGCCTCGGACAGGACCGAGCGGCACGAGTTGCCGGTACAGAGAAACAAAATATTCATTGATGTATGCGGAATGGACATTAAACGGCGGTTCCGCCGATGGCGTGGATTTCGCGCTGGATGGCATTCTTTTCCAGCAAGTGCAGCGGCAGGCTGATAAAAATGTTCATGCGGGCCGTGATCTGGCGGAAGATGCGGTTGAATACCGCTCGCTTTTCCTCGACGCTGTTGACCAGGGCCGCAGCTGGGTCTTCAAAACCCCAGTGGGCCGACATCGGATGGCCTGGCCAATGCGGGCAGACCTCACCGGCAGCGTTGTCGCAGACGGTGATGATGAAGTCCATGTGCGGCGCCTCTGCGGCGCCGAACTCGTCCCAGCTCTTGCTGCGTAGCTCTTGCATTGGTAACCCGTATGCGCCACTTGCTCGATGGCGTAGGGATTGACGGTGCCGCCAGGATGGCTGCCAGCCGAATAACCCTTGAAACGACCCTTACCCATGGTCGTCAACAAGGCTTCGGCCATGATGCTGCGTGCCGAGTTGCCAGTACAAAGGAACAGCACGTTGTAGACTTTCTCTTGCATGGTGAGTCTCCAGGTCAGGTGGGCGAGTTAGTGATATCGCTGGCCGACTGTCCACAAGGAACGCCGCCGCAGCAGTTTTCGGTGAGATAGCCGATCAAGCCGTTCATCACGGTGATATTGGCCGAGTAGATGATGAAACGTCCCTCACTACGCGAGGTGATCAATCCGGCGTGCGTCAATTCCTTCAGGTGGAAGGACAGCGATGACGGCGCGATGTCGAGTTGCTCGGCAATTTTAGTGGCTGCCATGCCTTCGGGGCCGACTTGTACCAACAGCCTGAAAATGGCAAGCCGGCTTTCTTGCGCAATGGCCGCCAGGGCGGCTAATACCTGTTTGGTATCCATGATGCGTACTTTCATGATTCGAGAAACATGGAAGTATAGTATCTTAGGTTATACGATACTTCAAGTAATATCGAATTATTTTGCTACTCTTTGACTAGAGCTTCTACGCCGAGCGCTGGTGAACGCAGCGGCAGTGTTGCCGGTGTACAGCACTGCCCTTTGCGATCCTTCCCACCAATCCAGGACACCGCTCCGTGTCCTGACAAATTCATCAACTGGCGGAGCTATGCACTTGGGCCTCTAAGTTACTTTTAGGACGTCCGATTTTTGCATACAGCGCAGGCAAAACAAACAGTGTAAGCAGTGTTGCCGTCAGTAGCCCTCCGATTACCACGGTCGCTAACGGCCGTTGTACCTCAGCGCCCGCGCCGGTAGCCAATGCCATCGGCACAAAGCCCAGCGACGCCACCAGCGCCGTCATCAACACCGGGCGTAACCGGCGTTGAGCGCCCAACCGCACTGCGTCGCGCCATGGGTGGCTCTTGGCCAGTTCATGGATGGCTTCCATCATCACCAGGCCGTTAAGAACCGCTACGCCGGACAAGGCGATAAAGCCGACCGCTGCCGAAATCGAGAACGGCAACCCGCGCAGCCACAGAGCCAGGATGCCGCCGATCAGTGCCAGGGGCACACCAGTAAACACTATTGCCGCTGCGCGCCACGATCCGACTGCGGAGTAGAGCAGCACGATAATCAGTACGAAGCAGGCCGGAACGACCACCATCAGACGCGAGCGGGCGCGTTCGAGGTTTTCAAACTGCCCGCCCCACGTCAGCCAGACACCAGGGGCGCGTTGCACCTTGGCATTGATCACTTCCTGCGCCTCCTGGACGACTCCGGCAATATCGCGGCCGCGCACATTGGCCTGGACCACCACACGCCGCTTGCCATTTTCCCGGCTGATCTGGTTCGGGCCCTTCGCCAGTTCCAGCGCTGCAACCGAGCCGAGCGGCACAAAACTGCCCGATGGTGTCAGTACCGGTAACTGGCGCAGGGTTTCGATGTCGTTGCGCTCGGCATTGTTCAGCCGGACCACGACGTCGAAGCGGCGGTCGCCCTCGAACACGGTTCCCGCCTCCCGCCCGGCAACTGCCGCAGCGAGGGTGTCGAACACGTCACGCGCGCTCAAGCCTACCCGCGCCATGGCATCGCGATCGGGGCGGGCGGCGAGTAACGGCAGGCCGTCCACCTGTTCCACTCGCACGTCGACAGCGCCGTCAACCCGGCGTAGCTGTTCCGCTACCTGTTCTGCAGTACGCAACATGGTTGGGTAATCGTCCCCGTAGACCTTGACCGCGATATCACCCCTTACGCCGGCCAGCAGTTCGTTAAAGCGCATCTGGATTGGTTGCGTCAGCTCGTAGCTCTGGCCCGGAATATCGGCCACCGCATGTTCGATTTTCTCCACCAACTCTGCCTTGCTCAGGGACGGATCTGGCCACAGCTTGCGCTCCTTGACGATGATAAACGTATCGGTGGCATTGGGTGGCATGGGGTCGGACGCCAGCTCCGCCGTGCCGGTGCGGGAAAAGACCAGCTTCACTTCAGGCAGCCGCGCTACCGCCTTCTCGACGGCGAACTGCATTGCCTGACTTTGCTCGACAGATGTTCCTGGAATCCGCGCGACCTGCAGCAGCACATCCTGCTCATCGAGCGTGGGAAGAAACTCCTCTCCCAGCGTCTGGAACAGTAGCAAGGCGCCCAAGAATACGCCGGCGGCGGTGCCAGCTGTCAGCAGCGGACGAGCCAGTGCACGGTCCAGCGACGGCTGATACCAGCGAGCGACCGCCGCCGTGAGGCGGTTTTCCTGGTGGCTGACAGGGCGCGACAACCACAGGCCGATCAGCGCCGGTACCAGTGTCAACGACAGTACGAAAGCACATGCGAGCGCCAGGATGACGGTCACTGCCATCGGCGTGAACATGCGGCCCTCGACACCTTCGAACGTCAGCAGCGGCACATACACCAGCATGATGATGGCCTGGCCGTAAACGCTGGGCCGTATCATTTCGCGCGCCGCCGCTGCGAAGACTTCGCGGCGCTCGGCTCTCTCCAGCGGTCGGCCGGTGGCCTGTTGCCGCTCACCGAGTCGGCGCAAGGCATTTTCGACGATGATCACGGCACCATCGACGATGAGGCCGAAGTCCAGCGCTCCCAGGCTCATCAGATTGGCCGACACCCCCGCGCGCAGCATCCCGGCAGACGTGAGCAACATGGTGATCGGGATCACGGCCGCAGCGATCAATGCCGCCCGCAAATTACCGAGCAGCGCAAACAGCACCGCGATCACGAGCAGGGCGCCTTCGGCCAGATTGGCCGATACGGTCCCAATGGTCGCATCGACCAGGCGGGTGCGGTCCAGCACCGGCTTGATGATGATGCCGGGAGGGAGTGATCGGGCGATTTCCTTGAGTCGAACGCCGACCGCAGCGGCAACCGTGCGACTGTTTTCCCCGATGCGCATGACCGCTGTCCCGACTACGACTTCCACGCCGCCTTCCGATGCCGAACCGAAACGCGTTTCCTGGCCAATGCCAACCGTCGCCACCTGCGACAGCAGCACCGGGGTACCGTTGCGCGTGGTGATGACTGCCTTTTCCAGCTCTTCAACGCTGGTGACCAGCGCATCGGCCTGCACCGTCAACGCCTCGCCGTTTTGCACAACGATACCCGCCCCAGCACTGGTGTTGTTGCGCTCCAGCGCCTCTGCCAGTGCGGTGAGGCTGATGCCGAAGGCTGCGAGGCGCTGCGGGTTTGGCGTCACCACGTATTGTTTGACATAGCCGCCGATCACGTCCACCCCGGCTAACCCGGGGGTGTTCTTCAGTTGCGGCGCGACGATCCAGTCCTGTACCGTGCGTAAGTACGTAGCTTTATCGACGGCTGTCCGTAGTACTTGGCCCTCTGGCGTGACATAGCTGCCGTCGGCAGCCATTCCGTTGGTGATACGGCTGTCATGCGTGCTGGAAAATTCGACGGTCCACATGAAGACGTCGCCCAAGCCGGTGGCGATTGGCCCCACCGATGCGGTCACTCCAGCGGGCAGAACCCGCTCGACCGTGCGCAGCCGCTCCGCAATCTGCTGGCGGGCAAAATAGATATCGGTGCCGTCCTTGAAGACGGTGGTAATCTGGGCGAAGCCATGACGGGTGAGCGAACGCGTCGACTCCAGGCCCGGGATACCGGCGAACGCCGTTTCAATGGGGTAGGTGACCTGGCGCTCCAGGTCACTTGGCGCCAGCGCCGGCGCATTCACATTGATCTGGACCTGGGTATTGGTGATGTCCGGCACGGCATCGATAGGCAGTCGCGCCATTGCCAATGCGCCCAAAATAGCCAGGAAAAGGGTGGCGAGCAGCACTTGCCATGGGCGCTGGACCGACACATTTACGATCCGCGCGATCATGGGGCGCCCCTTCCACAAGTCGGCATACGACGGCCATTAATCATCGTGGTCACCTGCCTCGCCTTTACCGTGTTCGGCCTTCAGGATGAACGTGTTGGCGACCGCAATCTGTTCAGTTCCTTCCAATCCCGACTGCACCGTGACATAGTTGCCCGCTGCCTTGCCCAGCACCACCGGCCGGATCGCGAAGCCTCCTTTCTCGCGTACGAAGACACTCGGCTTTTCTTCCACCGTTTGCACCGCACTACGGGGAATCGCCATGCTCCCCGCGCCTGAAGCGCCGGCCAGCGCAATGCTGACACGGATCGTCTCGCCCACGCGCCAACTCGCCTTGGCGTCGTCGAGCGCAGCAAGGGCGCGAACCTGTCGCGTGGCAGGATCGAGGATGCGCGAAAGGTGGGTCAATCGGGCCCGTGCGGTGCGGTTCTCTGACATGAGATCGACCTGCGCGCCCACAGCGAGGCGCGCGGCATCGGCTGCTGTCAACGACAGTTCGATCGACAAATGGCTTAAATCAGCTACCTCGAACAATTTCTCATCGCCATCGATGACGTCCCCGACATTGATCTGACGGAAGGTGACGACGCCGCCCAACGGGGCCACGAGACGTAACTGCCCGGACGTGCTGCCGCCGCCAGTCCCGGCGCTGCGTAGCTGCTGCTGCGCCAGGCGCAGGCGGGTGCGAGTTTCTTCCAGCGCGGTTTTGGCAACCTCATATTCCTGGCGCGACGACACTTTTTCAGCAAACAGTCTTTCCTCGCGCAGGAACGTTGCTTCAGCAAGCGCGCGTTGACGTTCGGCGATGGCGGCATCGGCGCTCAATTGTGCAACTTCCCGGCTGTCGATCACGGCGAGCACCTCCCCGCGCGCAACTTGTTCGCCAAGCGTCTTGCGAATCTCTACAACGCGGCCCCCGACCGAACTGCTGACAATGGCCGAACGTTGGGGATCGACGATGATCACGCCTGGCGCTTCGATGGCACCGGCAAAGTCGGTGCGCACGGCGCCAAGTTGTATACCTGCGGCCTTGATCTGCTGGTCGCTGAGTTTGACGAAGTCCGCATGTTCGTCCTCGTGTTCGCCGCTATGTTTCTCAGCCGGTGGCTTTGCCGGCGCTGCTGCCTTGGCACCCGTTGTTGATTCCCGCCCCGGCTCCTGTTCCGGCAAGGGCTTGCGCGTGCACCCGGTGATGACAAGAAGGGCGATGAGCGCGCCGATACGCATATGGTGTTGCATGGGTCAATCCTTGTAGAGGGGGGCGATAGTGCCGTGCAGGTAAGCCAATTGTGCTTGTGCGGTATGGAACGCCGCCAGCGCATCGACGGCCGCCTCACGGGTTTCCGCCAGGGCGCGTTCGGCCTCGATCAATTCAAGTTGCGGGAATTTCCCCTCGGTATAGCCAAGCCGGGCGATTCGTGCTGCCTCTTCTGCGGCAGCCAGTGCCGGTCCCCGTGCCGCCTCTGCCGCCGCGAGGGCGTCGGCGACATCGACCTGGGCGTGAGCCAGTGCCTGGTCGGCATCCTGGATTGCCGCGTCCCGTTCCGCCTGGGTACGTTCATATTCAGCCTGAGTCCGGGCAAGCGCTTGCGTTCCCTGATTAAACAGAGGGAAGGGTATCGAGATACCCAATACGGCAGCGCGATCCGGATTGTCGCCGAACCTGCGGCTGCCGGCGACGAGCGTCAGGTCGGGGATGCGGTCGCGGCGGGCGGCGTCCACGCGCGCACTGGCCGCCCCCAGGCGCGCCTCGGCTGCGGCAGTGGCGGGAAGTAAGACGTGCACGGGTTGTTTCGCTTCAACGAGCGCACCGAACCAGGGTGCCCTGATGGCGCCGGGTGACAGGTCGCCTGTGTACCTGCCCAGATCGGCCAACGCCAGTTTCAATGCGCGCTCGGTTTTACCCAGTTTGACCTCGGCATTGATGAGCATGACACGCGCCCGTTCCTCCTCGATCGGCGATGCTTTGCCTGCCGCAACCCGCTCGTGCGCGGCATGCGCTGCCTGCCTGGCCAGCTCATGGCCGCTGCGCGTCACGTCCAGCCGCTGCTCTGCCGCAGCGGCCACGATGAACGCGATGGTGACGCGCTGAGTGATGTCGGCACGGGTCGTGGCCACGCCGAGGTTGGTGGCGCCGCGCTCGGCCTCAGCGACGCGGCGGCGCGCTTCGCGTTTGCCTCCCAGCTCGATCGGGACCGACACCGTTATCGTGCGCTCGCTGCTGCCAAAATCGGCGTACCGTCCGGTACCCATGACGTTTTCGGCCTCGTATGACAGGGTGGGATTGGGACGTAATCTCGCCACCTCGATATTGGCATCGGCTGCACGCAGCGCAGCTTCGGCCGCCACAATGGCGGGAGCGCGCTGCTGGGCCCTGGATATCGCATCTCCCAAGGAGAAGGTCATGGTTTCGGCATGCAGCGGAGACAGGAGCGTAGTGCACAGCAGCACCCCGCTGGTAATCAGGCGTACACGTTTATGCATGCTGTTTCTCTGCGATTTTCAGCTCCTGGCGGGCGCGGCCGATTACCTCGCGCGCTGCGGTGAGGCCGAGAAAGGCCATGATCACGGCCACGACGATGTCAGGCCATGCGGCGCCGGTGCCGAACACGCCCAGGGCGGCCAACATCACGGCGATATTGCCGATCATATCGTTGCGGGTGCAGAGCCAGACCGAGCGCATGTTGGCGTCACCATCGCGGAAAGCGTATAGGCACCAGGCGACTACTCCGTTCGCGACGAAGGCCAGGATACCGACCGCCCCCATGGTTTCCGCCACCGGCGTGTGTCCGCCCAGGCCCGTCCAGAGCACACGGGCCAGTACCAGCAAACCGAATATTCCCATCACCAGGCCCTTGGCGTAGGCCGCGCGGCTGCGCCATACCACGGCCATGCCGAGCACAAACAGTGAAACACCGTAATTGGCGGCGTCACCCAGGAAATCCATGGAGTCAGCCAGCAGCGATGCCGAGTGTGCCTGCATGCTGGCAACCACTTCTACCAAGAACATTGCGGCGTTGATCAGTAGCGCAATCCAAAGGACTTTGCGATAGCGCGGGTCTGGCGCACGCGCGGATCCGCAGGAACCTGAACAGCAATCAGCCATGACACTCTCCTAATACAAAAGTGCATTAGAATCCCTCTAGTTACTACAGGGTCAAGGGGAATGTGATGAATTTGAAAATAGGTGAGTTGGCGGCGCGAACTGGTTGTTTGCCAGAGACGATTCGCTACTACGAGCAGCGCGGCTTGCTCAGCGCCCCGGCTCGCTCAAGCGGCAACTATCGGCTGTACGGCGCGGTGCACGTGGATCGACTCACGTTTATCCGACGCTGCCGCAGCCTCGATATGTCGCTCGATGAAGTGCAGGCGCTTCTGGCGCTTCAGGATGAACCTGAGCAGCCCTGCGGCGGTGTGAACGACCTGGTTGACCATCATATCGAGCTGCTACGGGCTAAAATCGATGAATTAAAGGCCTTGCAAGACGAGCTGTTGAAGTTGCGCGCTAGTTGTCAAAGCACGGTGCGTGTGCGCGAATGTAAAATATTGCGTGACTTGATTTCCTGATTCGATGCGCGGACAACGTGGAGAGAAGTTGCCAGCAACCCATTTGGAGTGTAATTGCATTGCCCTCGCGCCAATCTTTGGCCGCAGCCAGCGTCATCATTTGCGGAGTAATTTAATTCTCACGCGCATGGCATGCCGAGTGATTCCGAAATTCTGCCCGGTAACGTGCAGTAGATTGTGAGGGTGACGCTGCTACACTGTCCATGTCGAATCGCAGCCACACCAAGCGTCCTCGACTTTTTTTTGGGTATGGGTGAGGGTAGGGGCGCCGTAGATTTTCATGAAATTGAGCGTACATGCGGGCTGTGACGGATTTTAGGGATTCCACCGTCTCCGCCAGAACCCCAAAAACCCGCTTCGGCGGGTTTTTTCATTTCTGCCTTTCTCATAGGGGAAACGGCCTTTTTTGCGTCCTGTAGCGTCCGCTACGATCCATGCCAAGCCAGCGCGCACTGGGGGGTAGGCTGGGGGGTAGGCCTCCATGTCTCCCAGCCCGTCCACGCTGCTTTTCCAGCTGAGCTGACAGGATAAGGGAAGCCGGCAGCGCGTTCATGGTCAAGATGATGACGGCGGCAAAGATCACGTGATCGCTGGAACCGCAAACAGATGATCAGGTCGAGATTCCCAGAGACGACAGTCAAACTCATCTCGATGTTGGTTACCGGATGGTCGATACGAACTATTGGCAAATGGCTCAGCGCACAATAAAATGGCTGTTGCCAATCCGGCAATCCATGGATCGTGATCGAATGTTAAAAGCGACAATTATGAAAAAACTCATCCTCGCACTCAGCCTGTTATTTGGCGCAGCCGAAATTCATGCACAAAATTTAGAGAAATTGCAGTGGTTTAACCAACCTGAGCGTTGGGAAGTCAAAAATAATGCGCTGATCATGCAGGTGACACCGAAAACAGATTACTGGCGGATATCGCATTATGGATTTACGGTCGATGATGGTCCTTTCTACTATGCGACGTACGGTGGAGAATTCGAAGCCAAAGTTAAACTGATCGGCGCCTATAAGGCACGTTTTGATCAAATGGGATTGATGATCAGAACTGATCACAAGAACTACATCAAGACCGGTGTCGAGTTCGTGGATGGAAAATTTAATATCAGCACCGTCGTAACGCATGAAAAGAGTGACTGGAGCGTACTGGAACTCGAAAAAGTACCTCCTTTTGTCTGGATCAAGGTCGTCCGCAGACTGGATGCCGTGGAAATTTTTTACTCGTTGGATGACAAAAACTACGTCATGGTCAGAAATGCGCCCCTTGAGGACAATGCTCCGGTGATGGTCGGACTGATGGCTGCCAGTCCCGATGGTGACGGTTTTGAAGCCAGATTCGAGAATTTCTCGGTCAAGCATTTAGCTGATCAGCGTCGTCTGGAGTGGTTGAAAAGCCATCCCTGATTTTTTTAAAAATTCCAAATTGCTGTAAGGTGAATGCAGGCGGCTGGCTTCGGCCCGTAGCAGCGGGAGGCAGCCGCTTGAAAATGGGAGCGTGATGGCATGTTGAAGAGTAGCCATCGAAAACTCAGGGATAAAATTACCTGGATGGGCGCCCGGTTCCCCCGCGACACAAAGAGATACTGCTCCGGTCGAATGCAGCGGCTGGCATGGCCAGGTCAACGATCAGCAATCGCTCCACACCTCATTGCAATCCACTCAAGCCAAAGCACGCCAGCATCTGGCGCTGTCCTTGTAGCGGCACGCTTAGGGCGCGGCTGTCGAGATCCTGCTCGACCCAGCCCTTCTTCAATGCCAGCTGCAGCAGGGCCGCGCCAAGCGCACCGCCGAGATGGGGGCGGCGCTCGCTCCAGTCCAGACAAGGACAGGCGAAGCGGCGGCGCAGCTTGCGCATGGCCGGCAGGTCCAACCCGAGCTGGTAGCACTGCTGTTCGCCGGTCGGCGTGAGATCGTACTGGTTGTCGCCGATCGGCGCCAACCAGCCCTGTTCGGCGAAGTGGTCGTGAAGCCGGACGGCAACCGTGCCCGCCATGTGGTCATAGCAGGTGCGCGCGTGACGCAGTCGTTCCGGCGTGTTGGGCGTGAACTGGGTGCGCTGCAGTCCCGCCCCTCCCGCCACCACCAGTAGCGCTTCCAGGGCAGTGGCAACGTCCGGGTTGGCGATCTGATAGTAGCGGTGCTTGCCTTGCGCCTGAAAGACGACTAGGTGATCGTCCTTCAGGCGCGCGAGGTGGGCGCTGGCGGTCGAGGCGCTGATCTCCGCCACGACGGAAAGTTCGGTAGCGGTGCGGGCGTGACCGTCGAGCAGGCAGCACAGCATGCGGGCGCGTGCCGGCTCAGCAATTGCGCCCGCGACGCGGGCGAGGTAGTGGTCGGCATGTACATCCATAGTTTGGCGTGGGACGAAATGTCGCTGTCGAATTTTCAGCATACTGCAATTTCCTCAACTTTGGTGGAATTATGAAATGCTGAATCCCGTTGCGGCCGTAACGTGCGCCGACCCCTATGACTACTACGCATCGCTGGCTAGCGCACCGCGCCTTGGCTGGCATGGCACCATGTGGGTGGCCGCCAGCCCGGCGCTGGTGATGGAAGTGATGGCACATCCGGCTTGCCGTGTGCGTCCAGAGTGCGAGCCGGTGCCGTCGGCGATTGCCTGTGGCAGCGCGGGCGAGGTGTTCGGCGCGCTGGTACGCATGAACGATGGCGAGCGCCACGCTGCGCCCAAGGCCGCCCTGCAGCGCTCGCTGGGCCGCGTGGCGCTGGACCAAGCTGGCGCGACCGCCACCTGTATCGCGCGGGAACTGGCAGGCACGGTACCGATGACGGCAGTGCACCTGTCGCAGTGGATGATGGAAGTTCCGGTGCGTACCGTCGCCAGCCTGCTGGGCTTTAACGAGGCGCAGCTGCCATCGCTGACGATGTGGATGAACAGCTTCGTGGCCTGCTTGTCGCCGCTCAGTAGCGCCGAACAGATCGAATCGGCGCACAGCGCAAGCCTAAAACTGCTGGCCGCTTTCCGCGCCTTGCTGGAATCGCCGCGTTCGGGCTCCCTGCTGGAGAAAGTGGCGCAGGAAGCGCAGGCCGTCGGCTGGGACAGCGATCATGCGCTACTCGCGAATTTGGTGGGCCTGCTATCGCAAACCTACGAGGCGACTGCGGGCCTGATCGGCAATAGCATAGTGGCATTGCAGCGCGGAACGTCCCGGCCCGACGATGCAGCGACCCTGGTACGCGAAGTGGCGCGGTTGGATCCGCCCGTGCAGAACACGCGCCGCTTCGTGGTGGAAGATGCGTACGTCGGCGGCGTGCGCGTGGAGAAAGGTCAGGTGATCCTTCTGTTGCTCGCTGCCGCCAGCCGTGACCCGCGCGCCGCAGGGCGAGTATTCGGTTTCGGCCACGGTGTGCATGCCTGTCCGGGCCAGGCACTCGCCGAGACGATTGCGGCCGCTGCATTGCAAACCCTGCCCGGGATACCGCACATGCCGTGGCGTTATCGTCCTTCCGTGAACGCGCGTGTTCCCGAATTTTTTGAGGAGATAAAATGATTGCAGTAATTTTTGAAGTCTTGCCGCACGCCGAGGGCAAGCACAAATACCTCGAAATCGCTGCGTCGCTACTTCCTCTGCTGGGGCAGGTGGATGGATTCATCTCGATCGAGCGCTTCCAAAGCCTGAGCAATCCGGGCAAGCTGCTGTCCCTGTCTTTCTTCCGCGACGACGCGGCGGTGGCCCAGTGGCGGCAGTTGGAGGCGCACCGCGCGGCGCAGTCGCAGGGACGCGGTGCCTTGTTCGAGGACTACCGCCTGCGTATCGCAAGTGTGGTGCGCGACTACGGCATGAGCGAGCGCGCACAGGCGCCGGCAGACAGCCGTGTATTAAACGGGTAAAACCTGGCGCCAAGCCGGTGCCCCCGGGCAGGGAAGGTAGGGATGCAACACTCCGCACGTTTTACGTGACATTTTCCACAGTGCAATATAACATTACATTCCTTCAACGCTAAAGTGAGCGCCGCGCCCGAACGGGCTCTTCCCCCATGGGCAATGTCTATAACATCGCGAGATGGCGCGAGCACACCTTCTCGTCGCTGATGTCGGTGGTCATTATCGTGGGCGCCATCTCGACCGTGGCCATCATCCCGTTCCTGCTTCAGAATCGCATGTGGCACGTGGTGATCGCCGATCTGCTGGCCCTGGCCTGGATGCTGGGCATCTGGCGTCTCAGGCGTCTGTCTTATGTGGCGCGCGTCTATAACTTTCTGGCGGTCGTCTATGCGCTGGCGATCGTCCTGATGTTGTCGGTCGGCTCGGCCAGCCTCAGCTATCTTCTGGGGCCGCCATTGATTGCGGCCATCCTGCTCAACCTGCGCTCGGCATTGGTCGCCACCGGGCTGGGCGTGCTGGCGCTGGTCGTCATCGGCGCCACCGGGCATATCGAGCTGAGCGTGCCTGGCTGGGGCCATGCTCCGCTCAAGTCCTCACTGGTGGCAGCGATCAACTACAGCACCGTGGCCTTGATGTTGTCGCTGATGAGCAGCACGCTGCTGCAAGGCCTGGCCCGTTCGCTGTCGGAACTGGAGCTGACGTCGGCCGCCGTGTCGCGACTGAGCGACATGGTGTTGATTTTCTCGGCGGGAAGCGCGGGTGATGCCGAGCGCGTCATTATCTTCGTCAACGATGCATTCCTCAAGCGCACCGGTCACACGCGCGAGCACGTGCTGGGGCGGAACCTGCGCATTCTGCAGGGACCCGACACCGATGCCGGCGTCATGGCCGGCCTGCAGCAGGCGATGGAGAAGGGCCGCTCGTTGAAGACGGAGATGCTCGCTTACAGCGGCGCCGGCGACAGCTTCTGGCTCGAACTTGAAGCCATGCCGTTTACCCGCAGTGGTGAATATCTGAGTCACTGGGTCGTGGTCAGCCGCGACATCAGCGAGCGCAGGGCGGCAGCCCAGGCGATCCACCGCTCGGCCTTCTACGATGTCCTCACCGGGCTGCCGAACCGGCGCCTGCTGATCGAGCGCCTGAGCGCCATCCTGGCCGAGACCCGGCCAGGCGCTGCGTGCGGCGCGGTGCTCTATCTCGACATCGACAACTTCAAGAACATCAACGATGAACGCGGCCATGCGATCGGCGATGTCGTCCTCGACAACGCAGGCAGACGCCTGGAGCAGGCGCTGCGCGGGCGCGGCATGGTGGCGCGCATTGGCGGCGACGAATTCGTGATCCTGCTCGAACCGCGCGACGCGCAGCAAGATGCGACGGTACCTCTCGCGCTGACAGTGGCGGCGGACGTGCGCGCAGCCCTGGCACACCCGCTGCAGCTCGACGGCCAGCACTACCGGATTTCGGCCAGCATCGGGGTGGCGCTGGTGGTACCCGGCGCCAAACCGCACGACCTCCTGCGCGAGGCGGACACCGCCATGTACCACGCCAAGGCAGGCGGGCGCGACGGCGTGATGCTGTTCGATGGCGAGATGCTGGCCGATGCGCAGCGCAAGCTGACACTGGCGCGCGACCTCGGTGCGGCGCTGGCCAACGGCGAATTGTCCACGTACCTGCAGTTGCAGGTCGATCGCGCGGGCGCGGCGGTGGGCGCGGAACTGCTGATGCGCTGGCGCCGTGCCGACGGCAGCGCGATACCACCGGATGTGTTCATTCCGATTGCGGAGTCCAGCGGTCTGATTGTGGCGCTCGGTCACTGGGTGCTGCGCCAGGCGTGCGAAGCGTGGCTGGCGCTCGACCGTGCCGGTAAGCCGATGACGCTGTCCATCAATGTCAGCCCGTTGCAGTTCCGTCAGCCCGATTTCGTCGATCAGGTCCGTGCCGTGCTGACAGCCACCGGCACGCCCGGGCAGCAACTGGTTTTCGAGGTCACGGAAGGCCTGCTGATCGACGAAATCGACCAGACCATCGCCCGGATGCACGAGCTGGCTGCCCTGGGCATTCGGTTCTCGGTGGATGACTTCGGCACCGGGTACTCGAACCTGGCGTATCTGCGCAAGATGCCGCTGTTTGAACTCAAGATCGACAAGAGCTTCATGCGCGATACGCCAAACGACCACAACAGCACTGCCATCGTCCATGCCATCCTGGCAATGGCCGGACACCTGGGGTTGCGGGTGGTGGCGGAAGGCGTGGAAGTTGCCGCGCAGGCGGATTTCCTGGGGCAGCAGGGCAACGTCGTGATGCAGGGGTTCCACTTCCACCGGCCGGCGCCGCTCGGCGACGTGCTCAAGCAACTGGCCGGTTCAACGGCTGCAGCGCCGGACAATGCGCCTCGGCCCGGGCTCCTCGAACTGAATTGACTGGCAGCTTCGGGGCCTAGCGTGGCGGAGCCGTTTCGGACGTTGCGTTAAGTTTTCGCAAGCCAGGGCCGGCGCCAGTGGTGGCGGTGCGGATGGCTGGCATTCGAGCCCGCTGCACGGTCGCACTTCGGCATCCGTCTCAGTGCTTCCGCAAGCGCAAGACCCGAGTCACCGCGCTGTCGATAAGCCTGTATGCCGTGCGCTTCGATGGCGAGGGCACGGGCCGCCATTTCCCCTATAATCCGAGCGACAGCTCCTGCCACCACTACACCCTGCACCAATGAATACACTCCCAAGCGGCAAACGCATCCTGATCGTGGAAGACGACGCCGACAGCGCCAGTATTCTCGAAGCCTACCTGCGGCGCGATGATTTTCAGGTGGAGATCGCCCGCGACGGCGTGCAGGCCGTGGATTTATACGCGCGCTGGCAGCCCGACCTGGTGCTGCTGGACCTGATGTTGCCGCGCCTGTCGGGTACCGACGTGCTGTCCCATATCCGCCGCTGCGGCGATACGCCCGTGATCATGGTGTCGGCCATCGGCGACGAGCCGGAAAAGCTCGGCGCGCTGCGCTACGGCGCCGACGATTATGTAGTAAAACCCTACAGCCCGAAGGAGGTGGTGGCGCGCACCCACGCCGTGCTGCGGCGCTGGCAGCCGCGCGTCGATGCCGGCAGCGTGCTGCGCCACGGTCCGCTGACGGTCGATACGGCGTCGGTCAGGGCGGTGATCGTGGACCCGGCAGCGCGCGAACATGCGCTCGATCTCACGCCCACCGAATTCCAGCTGCTGGCGCTGATGCTGCGCGCACCGTTCAAGGCGTTTACCCGCAGCGAACTGCTGGCCGCCTGCCTGCCCGACAGCGACGCCCTCGAACGGGTGGTCGATACCCATATCTCCAACCTGCGCCGCAAACTGGGCGCCCATGGCCTCGACAACGTGCTGCTGACCGTGCGTTCGATCGGCTACCGGTTCCAGTGACCGGGCCAACCATGCCCACCATGCGCGCCATGTTCGCGCGGTGGCGGCGCCAGGGTGTGCCGCTGTGGGTCTGGATGGGCCTGCGCATGAGCATGCTGGCGATCGTCGCGGTGATCGCCATCGCGCTCACCATGTGGTGGTACCTGAACGCCAAGGAGCAACGGTATCTGCGCCAGGTGCCGGCGGACGTGAGCGCGCAGCTGGAAGTGCTGATCCGCGAGCCGCAGAAAAACGCCGACCAGATCTGGAGCCTGCTGCGCGAGCATTACAATATCGCGCTGTATCTGCCCACGCTGCCGAACGACGACTGGTGGATGCTGGTGGCGATGGTGGTGATCGTCACGCCGTTCCTCGTCATCAGCGGGTTGCTGGTGTCGCGCTCGATCTCGCGCCAGTTCACGGTGCTGGGCGCTGGTGTGCGCAAGGTGCGCGACGGCGACTTTTCGATCCGGCTGGCGCCGGCGCCGCGCGCGCCGCAGGAGCTGGTGGAACTGATCGATAATTTCAACGACATGGGCCGTCGCCTGGCCCAGTACGAGCGCGAACTGAAAGAGTCGAGCGCCATGCTGGCGCACGAGCTGCGCACGCCGCTCAATGCGGCCATGGGCCGGCTGCAGGCGATCCTCGACGATGTGTTCCCGCTCGACCCCGAACAGCTGCGCAAGGTGCACGCCCAGCTCGAGCAGATCAACCGCCTGGTCGGCGACCTGCACCTGATGTCGCTGGCGCGCGCCGGCCAGCTGGGCCTCGAGATCGACCGCTTCGGCGTGCGCGAGCTGCTGCTCGAGCGGCTCGAATGGGCCACGCTGTCCATCGCGGCGGCAGCAATGGAGGTCACCACCCGCTGCGATCCGGCGCTGTTACTGCGGGCGGACCGCGACCGCGTCGGCCAGACCGTGTCCATCCTGATCGACAACGTGCTGCGCTACGCCGGTGACGGCAAGGCGCTCGACGTGGCAGCCTACGCCGATGGCGCCATGGTGTGCATCGTGGTGGCCGACCGTGGTCCCGGCATGGACCAGGAGCATCTGGCGCGCGCAGTGGACCGGTTCTGGCGCGCCGAGGACTCGCGTTCGCGCCACCTCGGCGGCAGCGGGCTCGGACTGGCCATCGCCGCTGCCATCTGCGAAACCCACGGCGGCACGCTAACTTGCGCCAACCGCCGCGGTGGCGGGCTCGAAGTCGTCCTCAGGCTGCCGCGCTAGCGCTGTCGCCGTCGCCCGTGCTGCACCACGCCGGCAGCGCAGCGGGTGCGCTTGCAAATCAATTCCAGCTGCACTAGTATCGCTGCTGTCGGAAAAGGCAGACTTGGTCTGGTTAGCCCAAGTCCTTTCGGTAACGAAAGCTCTGGTCTTTGGTCTCGCACCGGATCCCCACGACGAACATCGGCGCGCCCCGTGGCGTGTCGCGTGATTCGTCCGTGGTATGCCCGCTGCGAGAAACGCTCCGGTCGACCATCGACCTTACAGGAGCCCTCATGCATATCCGTCATCCTTCCCATCCTCTGTACGACGTCATCATTGCCGGCGCCGGCCCGGTCGGCCTGTTTCTCGCCTGCGAACTCGGTCTTGCCGGCCTGTCGGTGCTGCTGCTCGAGCAGGCCGAACACCCGGCGTCTTTTCTGAAGCAGTTGCCGTTCGGGCTGCGCGGCCTGTCGGTTCCGAGCCTGGAAGCGCTGCAGCGGCGCGCACTGCTGGACGCCGTCGCCCCCGATATGTGCGCCCAAGTCGGCGGTGCATCGTCACGCCGACCCGGCGGACACTTCGCCGGCATCCAGTTCTTTCTCGACGATGTCGATACCGCGCGCTGGAGTTACCGGCTGCCCGGCGCATTCACCAGCCCTGCCAGCGTGACGATGGCGCGCCTCGAAGCCGCCCTGACCGCGCGGGCGCTGGCGCTCGGGGTTACCATCGAACGGGGCTGCGGCGTCCACACCGTGGCGCCGGGAGACGACACCGTGCGCGTATACGCCGGCGGGCAGGTTTTCAGCGGCCGCTGGCTGGTCGGGTGCGACGGCGGGCGCAGCACCGTGCGCAAGCTGTGCGATTTCGCGTTTGCCGGGACCGAACCCGCATTGACCGGCTACTCGGCCGACGTGACGCTGGGCGACCCGGCCGAGCGCCAGCTTGCAGCCGGGCGCCATGCCACGCCCACCGGCATGTACAGCTTCCAGCCGCCCGGCTTCGTGTCGATCGCCGATTTCGACGGCGGTGCTTTTCATCGTAGCGCCGCCATCACGCGCGAGCACGTCGAGGCGACCTTGCGCCGCGTGTCCGGTACCGACGTCACCCTCACCGCGCTGCACCGCAGCGCCACCTGGACCGATCGCGCCTGCCAGGCGAGCACTTACCGGCAGGGCCGCGTGCTGCTGGCCGGCGACGCGGCGCACATCCATTCGCCGCTGGGCGGTCAGGGCCTGAACCTGGGACTCGGCGACGCCATGAACCTGGGCTGGAAACTTGCCGCCACCGTGCGCGGCACCGCGCCTGCCGCGCTGCTCGACAGTTACACCGCCGAGCGCCACCCGGTGGGCGCGCAGGTCCTGGCATGGTCGCGCGCCCAGGTGGCGCTGATGCGGCCCACGCCGGGCGCTACGGCGATGGCGGCAATCACGCGCGACCTGATGGCCACGCGCGACGGCGCCACTTTCTTCGCCGAGCGCGCGTGGGGCGCCATGCTGCGCTACGACCTGGGCGACGGTCACCCGCTGGTCGGGCGCAGCGCGCCCGATTTCGTGCTCGACGGCGGCAGCGCCCTCAGCGCCTGCCTGCAACCCGGCAACGCCGTGCTGCTCGATTTTTCCGCCAGCGCGGCGTTACGTGGCCTGGCGCAAAGCTGGTCCGGTCGCCTGGTGTATGTGGCCACCGGCGCCCAGGACTGCCTGGGATTGACAGCACTGCTGGTGCGTCCCGACGGGGTGGTCGCGTGCGCCAGCGATGGCGTACCCGATCCGGCGCAGTTTGCCCGGGCGGCGTCGCGCTGGCTCGGCGCACCGGTTCAGCGCTGATTCAGCGCCGGTATAGCGCTGATTCAGCGGTAAGTCACTGACGCAGCCTGCGTGCGGCCGCACCTCACGCCGTGTTGCGCCCCGTGCGCAGCGAGAACAGCAGCTCGTACGCCACCGGTATCAGTCCCAGCGTGACCAGCGTGCCCAGCGCCAGCCCGCCGATCATGGTGAGCGCCATGCCGGTCCACAGGGGACCGGCGAACAGCATCAGCGGCACCAGGCCCACGATGCAGGTCAGCTTGGTCATCAGGATCGGGCGCAGGCGCGTGATGGCGGCGGCCACCACCGCCTCGCGCCGGGCGCTGCCGGTCGCCAGTTCGGCATCGATCCGTTCGAGCAGCAGCACCGCGTTGTTGACGATGATGCCGGCCAGCGCCAGCAGGCCGAAGGTCGCCATGAAGCCGAACGGATAGCCGGTGACCAGCAGCGCGGCGGCCGCGCCGATCAGCACGAACGGCACGCTCGAGGCCACGATCACCACCTTGCGCAGCGAATTGAACTGCCATACGAACAGCAGCAGGATCGCGCACAGCGCGTGCGGCATGAGGCCCAGCAATGCCTGATTGACTTCGGCCGAATCCTCGAGCTCCCCGCCCAGCCTGATCTTGTAGCCGGGGGGCAGCCGGATGCCGGCGATGTCGTCGGCCAGCGTGGCGGCGATCTCGCTGGCCGTCATGCCGGGATTGCGGCCGGTGACGGTGACGGCCGGCGTCAGGTCGCGCCGCACGATGACCGAGGGTTCGCTGGCAGTAGCGACGCGCGCTACCGCACCGAGCGTCACCGGTGCACCGTCGGCGGGGTAGATCATGGTTTCTTCGGGCGCGCCTTGTTCGCCGGCGTCACCGCGCAGCACCACCGGCACCGTCACGCCATCGTCGTGGATGCCGGTGACGGTGGCGCCGCCGTAGCGCAGCTGCAGCGCCCTGGCGATGTCGGTGCTGGAGACGCCGGCGCGGCCCGCCTTGACCTGGTCCACCTCGACCACGTAGCGCGGTGCGCGCGCCTCCCAGTCGTCGTGCACGTCCACCGTGCCCGGCAAGTTGCGCAGGCGCTGCGCGATGCCCGCGGCGACCTGCTGCAGCACGGCCTGGTCCGGTCCCGACACGCGGTACGCCACCAGGCCCGACTCGGTCGATCCGAGCGAAAAGCGCTTCGGTTCGGCGCGGACGTCGGGCATGCTGGCCAGCGTGTGACGGCGCACGCGGTCGATCACGGCATCGACGTCCGTGCCGGGCTTCACGCTGACCGTGAAGTAGCCGATGTTGGGCGCCGGCAGCGCCGGTGCGAGACCGAGCACGATGCGCGGGCCGCCGTCGGCGACGTAGCCGATGCTGTCGACGATTTCCGGGTTGGCTGACCGGTCGCCGAGCCAGGTGCTCAGGGTGCGCACCCGCTGCAGGGTCACGCGCGTATCCACGCCCGGCTGCAGGGTCACCGGTATCTGGAACTGCAGCCGGTCCGAGCGCGGTAGAAAGTCATAAGGGATCGACAGCAGCACCGTCACCGCGCCGGCCAGCGCCAGCGACATGGCGGCGATGAACAGCAGCTTGTGGTCGAGCAGCGTGGTGATCGCGCGGCGGTAGGCGCGGTAGAAGCGGCTATCGTGGTGCGCCGCGCCCGCGTGCTGCGGCGTCACCCTGGCAAAGTGCAGGCACAGCAGCGGCGTGACCGTGATGCTGAGCAGCCAGGAGCCGAGCAGGGTGACGGCCAGCACGATGGCCAGCGATTGCAGGTACTCGTTGGTGGCGGTCTGGCCGAAGAAGAACGGCGAGAACGCCAGGATGATGGCCAGCGACGAGGTCAGGAGCGGGATCGCCAGCGTGCGGCCGGCCTCCTGGCAGGCGTGAGCGCGCTCTTCGCCTGCTGCCAGGCGCCGCTCGATGTCTTCCGCGATCACGATGCCATTATCGACCAGCAGCCCGAGCGCCAGGATGATGGCGGCGATCGACACGGTCTGCAGTTCCACATGCAGGGCGCGCATGGCGATCAGCGCCGCCAGTATCGTCAGCGGCACGATGGCACCCACGATCAGGCCCGTGCGCCAGCCCAGGAACAGCATCACCACCGCCATCACGATCACGATGGTCTCGCCCATGACGTGGTGCATCTTGCCCATTTCGCGCGCCACCACGTCAGGCTGGAACGTCACGATGTGCAGCTGGAAGCCCACCGGCAGCTGTTCCCTGGCCCGGTCCAGTCCCACGCGCAGGGCCTTGCCGAAAGCTTCCATATTGCGTCCGGCGGCCATCGACACCGCCATCACGACGGCCGGCTGGCCCTGGTAAATGGCGGCGCTGTCGGGCGGATCGGCGGGCATCAGCCGCACGTCCGCCAGATCGCCCAGGTGCACGGTACGCGCGCCCGTGCCGCCCTTGACGCGGATCGGCGCCTGGCGCAGCGAGTCCACGCTGGTCAGCATGCCGGTCGTGTCCAGCGACATGGACATGCCGGCTACCGCCGTCAAGCCGCCCGGCGCCACGATGTTTTGCGTTTGCAGCTGCGCGATGACGGCCGCCGGCGCCACGCCCGCTTCAGCCAAGCGGGCGCGGTTGAAGGAGAGGTACACGCGGTCCTCCTGCAGGCCATGCATGCTCACGCGCTCCACGCCATCGACCGTGTAGAGCTGGGCGCGCATGGCGCGCAGCGGGCCGCGCATCTCGCTCATGCCGAAGCCCGGCGCCGTGATGGCGATCGACGCGGCAGCCACCCGGCCAAAGTCGTCATCGACGACGGGGCCGACCGTGCCTTGCGGCAGGGCGCCGCCGGCATCGGCCGCCTTGGCGCGCACGCGCAGCCACAGCGCGGGCAGGTCGCGCACGTTGTCGTAGGCGGTGAGCTGGATGATGGCGTTACCGGTGCGGGCGCTGGAGACGATGCGCTTGATGCCGGCGATCTCGCGCAACTGCTCCTCGAGCGGTTTGACCAGCAGCTCGGCCACCTGGGTGGCCGGCATGCCCGGAAACGACACGGCCACGGTTGCCTCGCGCACCGTGACCGAAGGTTCCTCCTGTGACGGGAAATCGAGAAAGGTCACGATACCGACGATGAGCAGCAGCAGGGCCACAACGATCGTCAGCCGGCTATGGGAGAGGGCAGCGCGGGTGATGTTCATGGCTGCTCCCCGGCGTTGAGCGTGGACGCGGACTGGTACGGCGCCACGCGCTGGTGGTCGGTCAGGAACGCGGTGCCGGCGCCGGCCACTTCCTCACCCGGCCGCAGGCCCTGGCGGATCTCGATGCGCTCGCCGTACTGGCGGCCCAGCACCACCGGCCGGCGTTCGAGCACGTTGCCGTTGCGGTGGAAGACGAACACGTGGCCCGCGCCGGCCTTGGCGCCCAGCGCTACTGCCGTCAACGGCACGCTTGTCATGGGCGGCGCACCGGCGTCGATGGCAAGCGACAGCGCAGCGCCGCTGCGCAGCGGCGCCTGGCCGGCTTGCGGTCCCGGTTGCAGGTCGAAGATGGCTTGCACCGTGCCGCCGGCGTCGAGATGGCTGGCCAGGCTGCGCAAGGCCAGCCTGACCGGCGGGCTGGCGTCGGGCTGGTCCGCGCTGCGCGCGGTGAGCACAGCGCCCGGTTTGAGCGAGGCAGGCAGCAGCGCGGCAGGCAGGTCGGCCACCACCTGCGGCGGGCCGTCGCCTTCGATCTGCAGCACGGTCTGGCCGGCAGCGGCCAGCGCGCCCGGTTCGGCCAGGCGCGTCCTGATGCGCCCGGCGTACGGCGCGCGCAGCACGCCCTGGCGCTGCGCCCGTTCCGCCAGCTGCAGCGCGGCGCAGGCCGCGCCGTGGGCGGCGTCGGCCATCGTCACGGCCAGCTGCGCTGCATCGAGCGTGAGTTTGGCGGCGGCGCCGTCGGCATACATGGCCTGCTGCTGGCGCAGCTGGTCGCGCCGCTCCTGCAGCTGGCCGGCGGCCGACCTGACCTGGGCCTGCGCCTGCAGCACCTGCAGGTGGGCCGGCTCCGGGTCGAGTGCGGCCAGCACCTGGCCGCGGCGGACGGTGTCGCCCACATCGACCATCACGCCGGCCAGCCGGCCGCCGCTCTCGAAAGACAGGTCGGCGCGCTGCGCCTGCCGTACCAGCGCCACGAAGCGGTAGTCGCCGCCAGCGGCGGCGGAGGCTGTCACCAGCTTGACCATGCGCAGTGGCGCTTCGGGCCGAGCCGGGCGGCGGTTGCAGGCCGCGAGCTGTGTGCTGAGCGCCGCCAGCAGCGCCACCTTGAGCAGCAGGGGAAGGGAAGTTCGGGTCATCGCATGTGCCTCCTCAGCTGTCAGTACGCATAGCGGATGGTCGTCATCAGATCGACGGGGTTTTTGCGCGCCACGAGCGGGCTGTCGCCGGCGCGCGCGGCGAACGGCATGGCAGTCAGTTGCACCGAGCTGTACCAGTGCTCGGCCAGCCTGTGTTCCCACTGGGCGCTGACCGATACCGCATACAGGCCGCCCGCAGCGCGGTAGGTGGCGAAACGGCTGTTGGCCGCCTGCGCATCGGTCACACCGAAATAGGCCTGGTTGTAGCGGCCGTTGCCGGCGTGGATATTGGCGCCCAGCGCCACGCGCTCGGCGCCGGCGTCGATCACGTTCCACTCCGCGCCCACGCGCAGGTTGTGCCGGTCCACGCGCGACTTGAGCGTGACGTCGGCTTCGGCGCTGATCGACAGCGCGGGGGTGAGCTGCTGGGCGATCAGCGTGTGCCAGGTGGCCGATCCCGGCACCTCGCCCATGCCGGCCAGGTCGCGCCCGCCGGGGCGCAGCAGGCTCGATTTGACGCCGCGCCCCTGGTCGTAATGGACCGACTGCGACACGTAAAAGCCGCCGTCCGTCAGCAGTTGCAGGCCGGCGCCGCGGCTGCTGTCGATGAAGAACACGCCGCGCTGGGCGTACACCACGGGCACCAGCGTCACGCTAGTGTCGCGCGATCCCAGGTAGCGCGGCGCGACCCGCATGCCGGCGCCGATGGCGGCTTCGAGCTTGTCGCCCAGCAGGTAGTTGACGGTCAGTTCGGCGCCGTGCGCGGCGGGTGCCGTCGCGAACAGGGCGGCGGGCAAAAACAATGGGCGGAGGTGGTTGAGCATGGTGTGGTCATTCCTGGTGGAGGGAGGGATGGAGAGAAAACGCCGTGCCATAGAAGGCATGCAGCAAACGAACCCGGTTCAGCGCCAGGTCGCGCGCCGCGTCGATGTGGGCCAGCGCAGCGTCTTCGGTGCGCAGCCGTTCGGCCAGCAGCTCGGTGGCATCCTGCAGGCCTTGCGCCACCCGCTGCGCGGTGGCGTCGGCGCGGCGCGTCAGCAAGGTGCGGCGCTCGCTCCGCGCTGCTGCCTCGGCTTCCAGTGCGCGCTGCTGGTCGAGCGCACCGGCCACTTCCTGGAACGCCGCCTCGATGGCCTGGGCGTAGCTGGCCACGCCGGCATCCTTGCGCAGTTCGGCGGCGTCGAGCTGCGCCTGGTTTCTGCCGCCATCGAAGATCGGCAGGCTGATCGCCGGATTGAAGGTCCAGGCGCGGCTGCCCGGTTTGAACAGGCCCCCGAGCGCGTCGCTCACCGATCCCACGCCGGTGGTGAGGTGGATCGACGGGAAGAACGCGGCCCGCGCCGCGCCGATGTCGGCATGGCGTGCCCTGAGCTCGGCCTCGGCCTGGCGGATGTCGGGACGATCGAGCAGGATGCGTGCATCGAGGTCGCGCAGCGCGGCCAGCGGCAGCGGGCTGGCCGCCAGCGCCGCCACGCCGTCGCTGCCATCGACCATGGAAGCGGGCGCGTAGCCGGTAAGGATGGCGAGTGCGCGCTGCGCGGTCGCGTACCGGCTTGCCGCCGCGACGGTGGCGGCATGATGGCCGAGCGTGGCGGCGCGCACGGCATCGCGCTGGTCGCGCGAGATCAGGCCCACGTCGAACTGGCGCGCCGTGTAGGCGTCGAGCCGGCGCTGGTCCGTGTCATGCGCCTCCAGCACACGCAGGGCTTCGCGGCTGGACACGACCAGGCTGTAGGCGCGCAGCGTTTCGGCGATCAGCCCGGCGCGCACGGCGGCCAGGCCCTGTTCCGAGCCGGCGTAGCGCTCCCGGGCCGCTTGCGCCATCGCGCGCAGCCTGCCGAAGATGTCGAGATCGCCGTCGAGCGCCAGGCCGGCGGCGACGTAGTGTTCGCGTTCGGTGGCCTCCAGGTCGGGATTGTCGAAACTGGTGCGCCTGGCTTGCGCCTGCAGCGCCACGACGGGCAGGCGGGCCGCGCCGGCCATGCGCGCCAGCGCGCGTGCTTCGGCCACCCCGCGCATGGCCACCTGGTACTGGGCGTTGTGGGCCAGCGCCTGGCCGACCAGCATGGTCAGCGTGGCAAGGCGAGCGGGACTGTCTTGCGGCGCAAAGTCGGCCAGCAGCCGCGCTTCGGCCGGCTGCAACGCGACGGCCGGCACCGAGCTGGCCGCTGCTGCCGGCACGCCGGCGCCACCGAGCGTGGCTGGCAGCACGGGCATGGCCGGGCGGTGATAGGGGGGAGTGAACGAACAGCCGGCAAGGAGCAGGGTGCACAGAACAACAGGAAGTCGAGCGGACATGGCAGCGGCCCAGTGGTCGGAATGCCGCCAGTTTCCCATTCAAGGGTTCAGAAACTTTGTGGGAATGATGAAGAATTGATGGAGATGACGGTGAAATTGGCGCTGTTTTACCCCGCCCGCCAACAGAATGCGCGCAGTTGCTTTAAATCCACAAATTTAACATTCTCCGCATTAAGATTGCCGTATAGAAATTTTTGTCTTAAACTGTTCCAAATTATGTAACTTTTCAGGCAGTGTATGCGTCCGTATTCAGTCCCGCGTCGCGGGTTGCTTCTGATGTTCAGCTTGGTCAGCGCGGGCGTATCAGCCCAGACCTATCCCGGTAATTCCCCGACACCCCCCGTCAATTCCGGCAGCCTGCGCGACGACGCCGGCCTGGAACTGATCCGCCAGCAGGAACGCGAGCGGGTGCTGCGCCAGCAGCAGGAAGCGGCGTCCGACGTGCGGCTGCAGGCCGATGCTGCGCCCACGGCGGCAAACCGCTTGCCGCAGCACGAGTCGCCGTGCTTCACCATCGATCAGCTGCTGCTCGGCGGCCCGGGTGCCGAAGCGTTCGCGTGGGCGCGGCCGGCGGCCGATCGGGACGACCTGGGGCAGGCCGATGCACCGCTCGGTCGCTGCCTGGGCACGACCGGCATCAATATCGTGATGGGCCGGCTGCAAAACGCCATCATCGCGCGCGGCTACGCCACCACCCGCGTGCTGGCCGAACCGCAGGACCTGAGCCGCGGCACGCTCGCGCTGTCGATCCTGCCGGGTCGCATCCGGCAGATCGGTTTTGCGCCGGGGACGTCCGCGCGCGCCACCTGGCGCAACGCGGTGCGTCGCGGCCCGGTGAGCTGCTCAATATCCGCGACACGGAACAGGCGCTTGAAAACTTCAAGCGGGTGCCGACGGCGGAGGCGGACATCCAGATCGTGCCGGCCGCCGGCAGCAATGCCCAACCGGGCGAGAGCGACCTGCAGATCCAGTGGAAACAGGGCCGGCCCTTGCGCGTGGCGCTCGGTATCGATTACAGCGGCTCGCGCGCCACCGGCCGCATCCAGGGCAACCTGACGCTGTCTTACGATCACGCGTTCACGCTCAACGACCTGCTGTACGTCAGCGTCAACCGCAACCTCGATGGCAACCGCGAGCTGCCCGGCGCCGGTGCGGACAGCGCGGCTGACAACTCGGCGGACAGCGCGGCTACCAACGCAGCTAACAACGCCGCAGGCCATCGTGGCCACCGTGGCCACCGTGGCAACCGTGGCACGGTGGCCCATTACTCGGTCCCTTACGGCTACTGGCTGCTGGCCGTCACCGCCAGCGACACCGATTATCACCAGACCGTTGCCGGCATCAACCAGGACTACCGCTACAGCGGCGCCAGCCAGAATCGCGAAATCAAGCTCTCGCGCCTGGTGTACCGCGATGCGTCGCGCAAGACGACGCTGGGGTTGCGGCTGTGGCAGCGCGCTTCGCAAAACTATATCGACGACACCGAGGTGCAAGTCCAGCGCCGCCGCATGGCAGGCTGGGAGCTGGGCGTGGGACACCGCGAGTTTCTCGGCGACGCCACGCTCGACGTCAATGCCCAGTACCGGCGCGGCACCGGCGCGCGCGGCGCCATGGCGGCGCCCGAAGAGGCGTTCGGTGACGGCACGTCGCGCGCGGCGCTGGTGCTGGCCGACGCCACGCTGTCGGCGCCGTTCAAGCTGGCCGACCAGGCGTGGCGCTACACCGGCGCCTGGCGCCTGCAGCGCGACCGCACGCCGCTGATTCCGCAGGACCGCTTTGCCATCGGCGGACGCTACACCGTGCGCGGTTTCGACGGCGAGAGCAGCCTGTCGGCAGAACGCGGCTGGCTGCTGCGCAATGATGTCGGCATGGCGCTGGGCGCCAGCGGCCAGGAACTGTATGTGGCGTACGACCACGGTGAAGTGGGCGGTCCTTCGACTGCCTTCCTGGTCGGCACGCGCCTGGCCGGCGCCGCTGTCGGTCTGCGCGGCCAGTGGTTCGGTGTCCAGTACGACGGTTTCGTCGGCTGGCCGGCGGGCAAGCCGCAACAGTTTCGCACCGCCAGCCAGACCGCAGGCTTCAGCCTGAATGCCAGCTATTAAACCTACCCTCTGCGGTTGTTTCTACCGCCATCGTCGTCTCCAGGATCCCCGATGAACAAGCATTTGTATCGCGTCATTTTCAATCAACGCCGTGGCCAGCTGATGGTCGTGGGCGAGCACGCTGCAGCGCAGGGCAAGCAGGCTGCGGGAACGGGCGGCACGGCAGGCGCAGTGGGTGCGGCGGGGGCGGCGATAACAGCGATAACAGCCGTGGTGCAGCCGCTGGCGCTGGCGGTGTTCAGCCTGCTGGGTATGGTGTTGTTCGTCAATGGCCCGGCGTTTGGGCAGATCGTTGCCGATCCCGGCGCGCCGGGCGGCCAGCGTCCGACCATCGTCCAGAGCGGCAACGGCACGACCCAGGTCAACATCCAGACGCCAAGCGCTGCCGGCGTGTCGCGCAATACCTACAGCCAGTTCGACGTGCAGGCCGGCGGCGCCATCCTCAACAACAGCCGCGGTGCGGTGCAGACCCAGACCGGGGGCTGGGTGCAGGGCAACCCATGGCTGGCCAATGGCAGCGCGCGGGTGATCCTGAATGAAGTCAATTCGTCCAATCCGAGCCAGTTGCGCGGTTACGTGGAGGTGGCCGGCCAGCGCGCCGAAGTGGTGATCGCCAACCCGGCCGGGATGGCGGTCGACGGTGGCGGCTTCATCAACGCCAGCCGGGTCGTGCTGACCACCGGCACGCCGGTCATCAACGGCGGCAGCCTCGATGGCTACAAGGTGCAGCGCGGTGTGGTGTCCATCAACGGCCGCGGGCTCGATACCGCACTGACCGACTACACGGCAATTCTGGCACGCGCGGTGCAGGTCAATGGCGGCGTCTGGGCCAAGGAGTTGCAGGTCGTTACCGGCAGCCGCATCACGTCGGCTGCCATGCTGGACATGAGCACCACCGGCGCGCTCGACAATACGAACGGGCTGCTGTACGCGGGCAGCGACACCCGGATCGCGGCCGCTGGTCTGCTGACCAACACCGGCTCCATCGTGGCCGGCCGCCACACCACCATCACCGCCGCTGCACTGACCGGTAACGGCTTGCTTGGCGCCGGCATCGGCGCCGACGGCAGCGTGGGCGCCGGTGCCGGCCGTAGCGGCGACCTCGTCGTCACCACGGCCGGCACGCTGCAAGCGGGCGGCCAGACCCTTGCTGCCGGCGCCGTGGCGCTGAGCGGCGCTGGCGTCGATGTGGCCGGGGGCCAGGTGGGCGCCGGTCAGGTGACGATGCTCGCCCGCAGCGGCGACGTCGATACCAGCAAGGCGCAGGTCTCGGCTGCCGGGCTGCTCAGCATCACTGCCAATGCCCTCACTGCCCAGCGGCTGGTCAACACGGGCGGCCAGTTGGCGGCCGGCCAGTTGCAACTGCAAGTGGCCAACCTGGTCAATACCGGAGGCGCGATCACGCAGGCGGGCGTCGGCGACACCCGCATCGACACGGGCACGCTCGACAACACGGCCGGCAAGATCACCGTCAACAGCGCCAACTTCGGCCTGCAGGCGGCCACGCTGACCAATGCCCAGGGCACCATCGCCCACGCGGGCGACGGCATCCTGACCCTGTCCGTCAGCGGCGCGCTCGACAATACCGGCGGTACGCTGGCGGGCAACGGCGACGCCGTTGTCCAGGCCGACATGCTGCGCAACGTGGACGGCCATCTCGACGCCGCCCGCAGCGCCAGCCTGGCCTTTAATCGGCTCGATAACCGTGGCGGCAAGCTGGTCGCCGGCACCGGCCTGGCGCTGACCGGCGGCAACGTCTATAACACGGGCGGGCAGTTGCAGGCAACCGGCGGCGATGCGGTCCTGACCATCGGCAACCTCGACAACACCGCCGGCGGCATCTACGCAGGACGGCACCTGACCACCACGGCTGCCAATGTCACCAGCAGCGGCAGCCTGTATGCGCTGGGCAACCAGGTCCTGGCAGCGCGCGGCACGGTGACCAACACCGGCGTGCTGGCCGCGCTCGGTAACACCACGCTCACGGCCGACGCGCTCGACAGCAGCGCGGCCAGCCTGATCGGTGCCGGGGTCAGGGCCGATGGCAGCCTGGCGGGCAGCGGCGCGCTGGCGATCACCACCGGCGGCCTGCTGGCCGCCCACGGCCAGAACCTGGCCGCCGGCCAGGCCGTGCTGACCGGCGCCAGCATCGATCTCGGCGCCAGCCAGACCAGCGCCGCCGGCGTGGCGCTCACTGCCACCGCAGGCGATGTGCTGACCACGCGCGCCACGGTCGTCACGCCGGGAGCGCTGACCATCACCAGCCAGGGCGATCTGCGCAACAGCGCAGGCGTGCTGCAGGGCGGCCAGCTGGCAGTCACGGCAGCCAACCTGGACAACACGGCTGGCGCCATCGTGCAAACGGGCGCCGCCGACACGATTTTTACCACGGGCCTGCTGGACAACACGTCCGGCAAGATCGCGCTCAACAGCAGCAATGCGCGGTTCGACGCGAGCCACCTGATCAACCGCAGCGGCAAGATCGAGCACGCGGGCAGCGGCAGCCTGACCATTGCGACCGCGGTCCTCGACGGCGCTGCCGGCGCGATCACCGGCAACGGTTTGGTCGATATCACGGCCGGCGCCCTCGACCACAACGGCGCCACGACGTCGGCGCGCCAGTTGCGCGTCAATGCGGACACCTTGTCCAACCGGGCCGGCACGCTGCAGTCCGCCACCGATGCGGTGCTGGCGGTCACCCACGGCCTCGACAACCAGCAGGGCCTGATCGCAGCTGCCGACAGCTTGCAGGTGGGCGCCGGCAGCCTGGCCAATCTGAACGGCGAGCTCACGGCCGGCACCGATCTGACCACCACTGTGCAGGCCGACATGCACAACAGCGGCCTGCTGTACGCGGGTCGCCACCAGTTGCTGACCGTGGGCGGCGCCCTGAGCAACGAGGGCTCGATTGCCGCGCTCGGCGACACCACCGTCACCGCCCATGATCTGACCGGTGCCGGCCTGCTGGCCGCAGGGCTGCGGGCCGATGGCGCGCTGGCCCCCGCTGGCAACCTGACGGTGACCACGGCCGGCACGCTGCAGGCGAACGGACAAAACCTGGCGGCCGGACGGATCGACCTGGCCGGCGCGGCGCTGGACCTGGCGCGCAGCCGCACCAGCGCGGCGGCGATCGGCTTGACCGCGACCAGCGGCAATGTCGACACGGGCGCCGCCATCGTCGGCGCCAGCGGCATGCTGGCCATCACGGCCAACGGCAGCGCCGGTCAGGTGCTGACCAACCTGGGCGGCCAGCTCAGCGCGGGCCAGCTCGACCTGCGCTTGTCCAATCTGACCAATGCGGGCGGCGTCATTGTCCAGACCGGCGCAGGCGACGCGGCCATCGTGCTGGCCGCAAGCGGTGTGCTCGACAATACAAGCGGTCGCATCGCGGTCAATGCCCGCAATCTGCAGCTCACGGCCGGCACGCTGGTCAACGCCGACGGCAAGATCGAGCATGCCGGTGCCGGTACCATGACCATCGTGGCCGGCAACGTCTACGGCCAGCGCGGCCAGCTCACCGGCAACGGCGCGCTGGACCTGCGTACTGCGTACTTCGACCACCGCAACGCCAGCACCGAGGCGCGCCAGCTGACGCTGACCACCGGCACGCTCGACAACCGCGGCGGCGAACTGCTGCAACTGGGGACCGGCACGGCGGTGCTCTCGGCCAGCGGCACGTTGGACAATGGCGGCGGCCGCATCGAAGGCAATGGCGACGTCGCCTTGCAAGCGGGCGAGCTCGGCAACTCGGGCGGCACCATCGCTGCCGGTGGGACGCTCAGCACGGTCGCGACCAATGTCGGCAACGGCGGCACCATGTACGGCGCCATCCAGAACATGACGGTAGCGGGCATGCTGCGCAACAGCGGCGTGATCGCCGCGCTCGGCGACACCACGCTGGCGGCGGGCAGCATCGACAGCACGGCCGGCAGCCTGCTGGCGGCAGGCATGCGCGCCGACGGCAGGCTGGCCACGGGCGGCGACCTGCGGGTGACTGCCGGCCAGGTCTTGCACGCCGCCGGCCAGAACCTGGCGGCCGGCGGCGCGACCTTCACGGCGGGCAGCGTGGACCTGTCGAACAGCGTCACCAGCGCATCCAGCGTGGCGCTGACGGCCACCGCCGGCAACGTGATCACCGGGGGCGCCAGCGTGATCACGCCCGGTGCACTGACGGTGCGCGCCGAGAACAACGCCGGCCAGGCCTGGGATAATCGCCTCGGTAACGTGGCTGCGGGCCAGTTGCAGGTGCAGGTTGGCAATCTCGACAACCGCAAGGGCAGCATCGCCCAGAGCGGCAGCGGCGACACGGCGCTCGTCATGGGGGCGCAGAACGGCGTCTTGGACAACACCGAAGGCAGGATCATCGTCAACAGCAGCAACCTGACCCTGGGCGCCGCCACCGTCAACAATACGGCAGGTGTGATCACCCACGCGGGTGCCGGTCAGCTGGCGCTCGATGCCGGCGTGTTGAACGACCAGTCCGGCCAGATCACGGCCAACGGCAGCCTGCACATCACGGCCGGCAGCATCGACCACCGCAACGCCAGCACCCAGGCCGGACGCGTCACCATCGACGCTGCCAGTCTCGACAACCGCCAGGGCGAACTGGTGCAGCTGGGCGCAGGGCAGGGCGCGATCCGTATCGCGCAGGAGCTCGACAACCGTAGCGGACTGTTGGCCAGCAATGGCAACACCACGGTCGGCGCCGCCAACATCCGCAACCAGGGCGGCGTGGTGCAGGTAGCCGGTGGCGCTGCACTGGATCTCAGCGCAGGCGCCGTGCTCGACAACAGCGACGGCGGTACCGTAGCGGCCGGCGGCAGTGCCACGGTCCGTGCGGGCACCATCGTCAACCGTGGCGGCAACCTCACGGCCGGCGGCAGCCTGGGCATCCAGGCCGACCAGTCGCTCGACAACACCGGCGGCCTGATCGCCGCCAACGGCCAGCTCGATGTGGGCGCTGCGCTGGTCGAGAATGCCGGCGGACGGCTGGCCAGCGTCAACGGCCAGCTCGGCGTGATTGCCGGGCAGTTGCGCAACGCCAGCGGCCAGCTCCAGGCCGGCGGCGACGTGGTGCTGCAGACGGGCAGCCTCGGCAACGGCGTGGCCAGCGGCTACGCTGCCGCCGGCGCCATCGTCGGTCGCAACATCACGGTCGACACCGGCGGACAAACGCTGGACAACCAGCTCGGCACCATTGCCGCCGCCCAGGCGCTGGCGCTGCATACGGGCGCCCTGGCCAACCAGGGCGGTCTGATGCAGGGCGGTAGTACAGTGTCGATCGACACCCGTGGCAACACGCTCGACAACGGCAATGCATCGGCCTACGGCAACAGCCACGGCGGCGCCAGCGGCGGCATCAGCAGCGGCGGCACGCTGACGCTGGCCGTCGGCAGCTGGAACAATGCGGGTGGCCGCCTGGGCGCGGCAGGTGCCATCGATGGCGTCAGCGGCTATATCAATAACCTGGGCGGCAGCATCGTTTCCGGCAGCGGCATCGCGCTGGCCATCGGTGGCCTGGCCAACCAGGGCGGGCAGATCCAGGCCGTGGACAATCTCGGCCTGCAAGCGGGCGGCGCCACCATCGACAACAGCGCGGGACTGATCCGCAGCGGCGCCACCGCCACGCTGGGCGCGGCAACCATCGTCAACAGCGGCACCAATGTTGCCGGCCTCGGCATCGAAGGGCGCGACCTGAACCTGTCGGCCGGCGTCATCGACAACCGCGAGGGCGGCCTGCGCGCCGACAACAACCTGGCGATCAACAGCGGTGGCCGGCTCGACAACAGCGCCGGCCTGATCAGCGGCAACAACGCGCTGGCGATACGGGACGACAGCGTCGCGCGTGCGCTGACGATCGCCAACGCGGGCGGCACCATCATTGGCGGCGTCTCGACGACGCTGAAGGCGGCCGGACTGTCCGGCGTCGGCAGCGTGATGTCGAAGGGCGACCTCGGCCTGGACCTGAGCGGCAATTACGCACTGGAAGCGGGCAGCCAGGTGATCGCCAACCGCAACGCCAGCCTGCTCTTCGGCGGTGCGTTCGTCAACGACGGCAAGCTGCAGGCTGGTGGGGTACTGACCGTGGGCGCAGCCAGCCTCGACAATAACGCCAGCAGCGACATCAATGCCGGCGCCACCCGCATCAACGTGACCGGCACCTTGAACAATCGCGGCGTGATCGACGGCATCTTCACCCAGGTCACGGCGGGCACGCTCAACAACGTCGGTACCGGCCGCCTCTATGGCGACACGCTGGCCATCGGCGCCGGCACCCTCAACAATGCGGTGGAGGGCGGCGTTGCCGCCACCATCGCCTCGCGCGGCGCGCTCGACATCGGCGCCACCACGCTCAACAACAGCGACCACGCCCTGATCTTCAGCGCCGGCGACATGGTCATCGGCGGCGCCCTCGACAGCACCGGCCACGCCACCGGCGCCGCCACCAGCGTCACTAACGCCAGCGCGACGATTCAGGCGCTGGGCAACCTGGCGCTCAGGGCGGGGGAGGTGTCGTTGGTCAATAAGAATTTCAAAGCTGAATACTCGGCGGGGACAAGGCAGTACATCGGCTACTACGAAATAGGCGGAAAAAAATATGATCCTAGCGAAGTAGAGATGAACCCCGCGCCGAAAGTCGGGCTGCTCAGCGTCACGGTCGGCGGTCAAAAATTCTACGATTTCGATTTCTACTCCTTCGTCCGGACGACGAGCGGCAGCGTCGTGACGTCATCTGACCCCGCGATCATCAGCGCCGGGGGCGATTTGACCATTGATGCCTACCGCGTCGCCAACCATAACAGCCAGATCACCGCTGGAAAGACGCTGAATATTCGTAGCCAGGAACTGGTCAACGACTCTGCTGCTGCCGGTGTCCAGATCACGGAAGTAGGTAAATGGGATTCCTACCGAAGCGTCTATACCGACTATCTGAATGGGACCATCGGCAGTCCAGAGACTGAGGAGATCAACCGAACGGAAATTGTCGGTGGCAGCAGTACCGTTGGGGGAGGATTCGTTCCCGTCTATCAGACCAGTGTGCGCAGCGGCGTGGGTGCTGCCGGCTCCACCACCGCCGCCACCGCCACCAACGTCAACGTCTGGCTCAATACAGTGGGCAATAACGCCGGTCCGGTCGCAGGTGTCAGTGCGAGCCAGGGGCAGGCGGCCGGCAGCGTCGGTGCTGCCAGCGGCCCTGGCGCCATCAATGGTTCCGTCGCCAGCGGCACCGCCGTTACTGGTGCGGGCGCAGCCGCCGCGCAGGGCGCTGGCGTTGCCAGCAATGCGGGAGCGCTCGGCGCGACAGCAGCATCGAGCATCAACGTCAAGGCTGTCAGCACCGCAGCGGCTGTCAGCGGCACCGACCGCGCCGGACAGATTGCGCAGACCGGCAGCAGCAGCGCCGTCGCCNTCGAGCATCAACGTCAAGGCTGTCAGCACCGCAGCGGCTGTCAGCGGCACCGACCGCGCCGGACAGATTGCGCAGACCGGCAGCAGCAGCGCCGTCGCCGGCGTCACGGCCGGCGTCGCAGCAGGTGTCGTTGTCGGCATGCCGGCAGCCGGCGCACAGGTACCGCCGAACGCCGGTACGGGCGGTATCAGCATGAACGATCCGGGCCGTCTGGTGGCGGGAGCCGGTCCGGCGGCAGGCGGCGCGGTCAGCGTTGGTGCAGGTGCCGGCGCGGCAAGCGGCGGGCCGGTGCGAGCGGGTGTTGATACGGCGGGCAATCCCTTGCCGGCCGGGCTGGCCACCGGCAGCAAGGTCGCCCTCAACCAGCGCGGCAACGCGCCGGCGCTCGACGATGCGGCCCAGCTSGCGGCAGGCGCGGCTGGCAGCGACCGGCTCCCGGCCGGCACCAAGCATGGCCTTGGCGACGTACTGGGCGCCGTTGCAAGCGTGCTCAAGAATGGCGGGACCAAGGCCGAGGCAGGCACTGCGGCCCAGGCCGACGCTGGCGCGCATCCCGGCGCGGTGGCCGGCGGCGCGCCAGTGTCGCCGGACGGTGTCACCATTGCGACCGTGCGCGGTAACGCGGCCCAGGCAGGCGCCAGCGCGCTTGCCAGCCCGCCGCGCGCACCGGGCATCGTGCAGGTGGCGCTGTCGAGTCCCAGCGGCAAGGCCGAGGTGGTGCGTACCGCCACCAGGCAGCTGGCGCTGCCCAATGCCAGCCTGTTCCAGGTCCGGCCGACCGTGGAAGCGAGCTATCTCGTGGAGACGGATCCCCGCTATGCCAACTACCGCGAGTGGACCGGCTCCKATTACATGACCTCGAAAGTCCAGCTCGATCCCAATGTCACGCAAAAGCGGCTCGGTGACGGCTTCTACGAGCAGCAACTGGTGCGCGAACAGGTGGCCGAACTCACCGGCCACCGCTACACGGGCGACTATACGAGCGACGAGGAACAATACCGCGGCCTGATGGACGCCGGCGTCAGCTATGCCCAGCAGTGGGGCTTGCGCCCCGGCGTGGCGCTCAGCGCCGAACAGATGGCCGCGCTGACCAGCGACATCGTGTGGCTGGTCGAGCGCGATGTCACGATGGCCGACGGCAGCATCCAGAAAGCGCTGGTGCCGCAGCTGTACGTGCGTCTGCGCGCCGACGACATCGATGGCAGCGGCGCGCTGCTCGCCGGCAAGGATGTCAAYATCAACGTCACGGGCGACCTGACCAACAGCGGCACCATTGCCGGCCGCGACGTGGTCCTGCTCACCGCCGACAATGTCAACAACCTGGCCGGCCGCATCGATGGCAACGCCGTGGCGATTGCCGCGCGCAACGACCTCAACAACATCAGCGGCGCCATTTCAGCCAACAGCGCCCTGCAGGCCAGCGCCGGCCGCGACATCAATGTCACCACCGCCACCCTGGCCACCGGCGCCGAGACGCCGTGGCGTCCRGAGGCAACCGTCGGCCGCGTCGCCGGCYTGTACMTCAGCGGYGGCGCCGACGGCGCYGGCGCTATGACGMTCTCGGCCGGRCGCGACATCAACATCGCCGGCGCGGTGGTCAGCAACACCGCGRCCGGCGGCACGACCGCGCTCTCGTCCGGCCGCGACATCAGCCTGACCGGCGCCACGGTCAGCGGCGCGACCGGAAACGGCGCGACCGTCCTGTCCGCCGGCCGCGACCTGAACCTGGCGACCGGCCTGGCCGGCGTCGGCACCAATGCCGCCGGCCTGCCTGTCCGCGCCGAGGACACGGCAAGCYTGTTGCAAGGTGGAAAGGTCGCACTGATGGCCGGCAACGACATCAACAACCACGCCAGCAGTGTGAWCGCGGAACAGCAGCTGACCGCCAGCGCCGGGCGCGACCTCAACCTGGTCACGTCCACCGTCAGCAGCGCCAGCACCACCCGCAAGGACGGCAACATGGTGACCGACACCAGCACCGTGGTGAACAAGGTGGCGGGCATGTATGTGACCGGCACCGGCGAAGGCAATGTCCTGCTGGCCCAGGCCGGCCGCGACATCAACCTGACTGCCGCCGTGATCGCCAACGCCGGCGTCAACGGCACCACCGGCCTGGCCGCCGGCCACGACCTGAATCTCAAGACGGTCGACATTGCATCGAGCCATGA
>NZ_LMNW01000005.1 GCF_001423125.1 Duganella sp. Leaf126 | reverse complement strand
CCGGCCGAAGCTGAGGCAAACTACTATCAACAACTTTCCGAGCAGGCTATGTCACCTGACTCACACCAAACGGCCTCCTAAATTTCCGGGGCGATTCAAGCAAGGGTTTTGCGCGTTCGTAGAGTAGCTTGCCAGCTTCCGTCATGCGCAGGTGGCGCGTGCTGCGTTCGAGCAGGCGCACTCCCAGCATGCGTTCGAGCGAAGCGACGTGGCGGCTAACGTTGGAAGATGGCAAGGCCAGCAGGCGTGCCGCACCGGCAAAGCTTTGTTCATCGACGACCGCCACATAGACGCGGACTGTATTCAGATCGAGGGTGTTGCGCATCATTATCCCGATTAAGGTATGAAATCGACCCATTTTTACACACTAGTGTCCTACAGTGGCGGAATTTACTATGCCATCTCGTTCGATGAATCGCCGTCGGCGGCCCGTCGCGACGGATTCAACAGGAGAGCTTTAGCATGGACATCGGAATACTTGGTGGCGGTATTGCAGGGTTGAGCGTGGCGCTGGCCTTGAGCAAGAAGGGGCACAGTCCCCGCGTGTATGAGCGCCGCGTGGCGCCGGCAACCATGGGGGCTGGCGTGACGCTGTGGCCCAATGCCAGCTTCGTGCTGGAAGAACTGGGACTGCTGCAAGACATTGCGGCCATTGGCGGCAGACCCCCGACCATGCGGCGCCAGGATGCTGCGGGAAATGCACTGGGGGGCCTCGATATTGGCTTGCTGGACCGGACGATGGGATACCCGACATACACGGTGCTGCGCAGGCACTTGCAGGAAGTGCTGCTCGATCATGCGGCACAGGCAGGAATTCCGGTGGCGTTCGGACGCCGGGCAGTTGCTATCGAACTCGGTACTAACGGCAGAGCCGTGGCCCATTTCGATAGTGGCGCGAGCATCTGCCCGGATTTGCTCATAGGGGCCGACGGCCGCATGGAATCGGTTGCGCGCAAGTTTGTCGCGGGTGACAACGCACCGATCTATCAAGGCTTTGTGAACTGGATTGGCGTTGCGCAGGCGTCGCGTGCACTCGTGAACGATGTTTCGATTCAGGATTTCTGGGGGACGGGCCAGCGGTTCGGTTCCGTGCCGGTCCGTCCGGATCTGGTCTACTGGGCGGCGGCACAGGCACGGCCATTACCGAACGCGGCACCTGCAGTGAATATGCGTAATGAAATCGAAGGCTTGTTCGCAGAATGGCCCGAGCCAATCACACGTCTCATCCAGGCGACACCGGCCGATGCCATCCGACTGATTGCCGTGCATGACTTGGAGCCGTTGCACACGTGGAGCCGGGCAAATGTGCTGCTGGTGGGAGATGCGGCGCATGCGCCGTAGCCGACGTCGGGTCAAGGCGCCTGTCAGGCGCTTGAGGATGCGTGGCATCTGGCCCGAAGCCTGGACGGTGCAAGCAGGAGGTTGGAAGACATCTTCCAGGCGTTTGCGAGAATTCGCGCACCGAAAACCGCAGGGCTGGCACAACAGGGACGCGTCTTCGCACGTGCACTGCTCGCCACATACCCCGAAACCTGCCGCGACCGCAACGAGAGGGCCAGGCAATCCGATCCTGTGCGTGACGTGCAGAGCCTGGCAAGCGCGTGGAGCCAGGGCCTACCGATGCCTGGTGGTGCAGACAGCACGTCAGTGGAGCTAGGCGGCGACAGCCTGTACCGCGTTGATTAATGTGTACTGGGTCCCTCGCGGACAGAAAGCCATGTTCCCAGTGACGCGTTACACAGCAGGCCGTCGCCATGGAAAATCGGGCGACAGCTATGGTCTGAACTGCTGGCGTTGCCCGTGTTCTTAAGCGTCCGTTTGCTCGGCCATTTCGAGAGTGTCAACAACTTCGATATTCCGTATATCGTGCGGTGCTTTCGGGGCGCGTGTGGCCCAACAACAGTGCTGGCTTTATGGGGCGCATCGTGTGCGTACTGCCTGGTCTAACTGTGCAGCAATTCTGCAATTCGACTGGAAAAAGAAGATCGCCTTGGCGCAGCGCCGCCGCCATGATCCAGTCACCGAGGCTTCTCCTGGTTCCCGAGGTGAATTGGAACTTGACGGGCTGCTTCGTATTCCTCCCGCTTGTGGGTCCTCCAGAGTGCGGTCGCTGCGGTCTGCCGGGAATTGGTACGTTCCATTCCCCGCATTCTCCCGCTCGTCGCAATATGGACTCGGTTATTGTCGCGCCCGCCTAGACTCCGACCATGCAAATCAAAAAGGACACGATATGTTGAAACGATTTCTCTGCGGCGCGGCAGCCTTCACCTTCGCTGTTGCGGCTGCGGCAACTCCTTCGGATGAGCTCTCGGCCGCCCTTGCAGCGGCAAAGTCAGGGTCGAGCGTGCCTGCCGTCGGCGCCGTCATCCTGCGCGACGGCGCTATCTCGGCGCAGGCCGTGCTGGGCGTACGCGAGGCGGGAAGCACGGCGGCGGTGAAGCTCGACGATGTGTGGCTGATCGGCTCAACGGGCAAGGTGATGACAGTGGCCATGATCGCCCGCCTGGTCGAACGAGGCCTGCTTGCATGGGACGCGCCGCTGGATGCGATGCTGCCGGAACTCGCAGCCTCCATGCGACCTGAATATCGCAAGGTGACCCTGGTTGAACTGCTCTCGCACCGCGCCGGCTTCCCACGTGACCTGCGGGACGAAACTGAAATGGTGAAGTTTTTCCACGATGCGCGCCCTAGCGCGCAACAGCGCCTGAGCTACGCGGCTCACGCACTCGAGGACGAGCCGGAAGCGCAGCCAGGTACCTTCAGCTACAGCAACGTGGGCTTCATTGTCGCCACCGTTATTGCCGAGCGCGCCGCGCATGCGAGCTATGAGGGACTGATGGGATCAGAAGTATTCAAGCCGCTGGGCACGACAGGTGTCGGCTTCGGCAACACCGGCAGGGGACAGAATCGCGGCCACCAGCACGGTGCGCCGATGCTCGATATGGCCAGGCTCGACGACGGCGCCCCACAAATGTACGCGCCCGCTGGCTTTCTGCACATGAGCCTGGGCGACTGGGCGAAGTTCAATCTGGACCAGCTCGCGGGGGCGGCAGGCAAGGGCAAGCTGCTGTCGCCGGCGTCCTACCGGCTGATGCAGACGGCGCAGCCTGGCAGCCCGGCAGGCCTCGACTGGGGCGTGCAGCAGTCGATTGCGGGCCGTAAAGGTCCCGTTCTGGTGCACCAGGGTTCGGACGGCAACTGGCTCGCCATTGCCGTGCTATTTCCTGAGTCAGGGACCGGGGCGCTGATGGTGGCCAATGCGGGTCCGGACATGGGCGCCGACAAGGTGCTCATGGGCTTGGCCAGAAAATTGTTTGTGCAATTGAGTCCAGCCACATCGCAATGAGTCGCCGCGTTCGTAGGAAGCAGGCGCCGTGTCGTTGCGCGTTTTCTTGACGCAGCATGCCATACTGCGGCGCGGCTTGGATGCGTCATAGGCGCCTGGCCTATTGAAGCGCTCACTGTCAGGCCTGCGATCCCCCCTGGTCCGGGCTGCCTCCAGGCGCGGTCACATCGGCAGGCGCAACACGTCCGCTTTGTACGTCGGCCAACCTAGCGCGGCGATCGGGCACGGTAAGCTGGTCAGTCCACTCATGCAGGGATCAGACAAGGACCACCACCATGCCCACCGATTTCAATCGCGCCGACAATCTGCACCGCCCGCCAATGGTCCAGCCGATCGGCGCCACCGCCAAGCCGTTGATCGTCACCGGCACATTTGTCAGCCGGGTCGACGATACGCCGCGCAGCGAACGTCCGCTCGATGCCGGCTCGTCCACCAGCAAACGCGGCCACGGGATCCATTTCCCCAACTGGCGTAGCGGATCGCTGGCGCTCGAAGACCGTCCCAACCTTGCGTACGAGCATTGGCAGGAATATTGGCGCAAAGTGCACGGGCCCAAGTTCGCCTGGGACGAGCCGGGCAGCTCGGGCGCATTGGTGCTGCGCTACGACCAGCTGCACCGCATCGCATCGGGGCCATCGAATTTTTTTCCGCCGCCTTACCGGGCCATGATCGATGACAGCGGCAAGCTGCCGTCGGCGCCGCACCGTTGCGTCCCGGCGTACCAGCGGCCGCGCTGGGACGGCCTCGCTTACATCACCTACGCCGAGCGGGACGACATCGATACCACGCTGGAGCAGGAGAAATTTGCCGAGCGCATCATCGCCGATGAACAGGTGGCGTTTCGCATGGTGTCGCGCGAAGTCGCGCGCGAGTACATCCTGATTCCCAGCGCGCAGCACCGCGACGCGATCAGCCTGGTGAAAATTCACCTGCGCGCCGACGGCCTGACGCGCGAACAGTTCCAGCAGCGGCTGCTGCATGAGCATGCGCCGCTGGTCGTGGCCAATCCGGCGACCCGACAATTCGTGCGTCGCTACGCGCAGTTGCATAACATCGGCTCCACGCAGAAAGATCCGGAAGGCAAGAAGATCGATGCAGTGTCGATCTTCGCGTTCGCCTCGATGAACGATGTCGAGGATTACCTGGTCAGTGAGGGCTACGCAGCCATCGCGGCCTCCGAGCAGACGCTCACGGGCGAAGGCTCCGAGTGGTGGACGGCGCTCAATTACAGCGTGATCAATCGACTGATGCCGGAACTGGCAACGGAAATACCGCCAACAACGTCCATCACGTAGAGCAGCGCCGGCGACCGCCGTCGCCGGCAGACTGACGGCGCGCTCCCGACAGAAGGGCAGCCCAGGCACTGGCACCCGCAGCATTTGGCATGACCGAAACGCCGGGCAGGAAGGCCGCCATCACGCTTGCGTCGCCCCTGCCAACAACCGATCGAGCACCTCGACAGCATGGCGCCTCGGCGTCGTAATCGCATAAAAGCGCTCCTGCAAGGTCGTGGAGTGGCCGACCACGACAAGCAAGCCGGACCGCAATTCGTCCTGCACCACGACTTCCGGCAGCACGGCCAGCCAGCCGCTGTCGCGCGCGATCAGGCGCAGCAGCGCCATGTCGTCCACTTCGGCCCGCAACCGTGGCGTCACGCCGGCGCTGGCGCACAGCGCATCGAACTGGGCGCGTAAGGCGTGGCGCGGGCCGGGCAGGGCGATGTCCACACCGTCGAGGTCTTCCGGGATGCGCAGGCGCTGCGACGCCCACTTGCTGGCGGGGCCGACCAGCACGATCGGCTGGCTGCCGAGGAACTGGCAGTGCAGGGGGCGATCGGGGTCGGCCGGCACGGTTTCGTTGGCCAGCACGACGTCGAGCTGATGTTGCGCCAGCCTCAGTAGCAGGCCTTCCAGCAAGCCCGATTCCAGGGTCAGGACCACCGCCGGATCGGTGAGCGCGGGCCGTATCCAGTTTTCCTGATAGTTGCGCGACATGGTCGAGACGCTGCCCACTCGCAGGCGGCTAATCCCGGCCGAGCGGCCTTGCAGCCGTCCCAGCATCTCCTGACCCAGTCCGAAGATGTCGTCGGCATAGGCGAGCACCAGCTGGCCCGTATCGGTCAATACCAATCGGCGGCCTTCGCGGATGAACAAGTCGTCGCCGATGCGCTGCTCCAGCTGGCGGATCTGCGCCGACACTGCCGATTGCGACGTGTGTAACGCGGCTGCCGCGCGGGTCAAATGCCCGAGCTTGGCTACTTGCCAAAAATAGAACAGGTGATTGAAGTTGAGCTGGTTCAGTTGCATCGTTCTGTTTTCGGTATGAGTTTCACACTAACAATCTATTTTACAGCATTTTGCATTCCATTCATGATGCGCCCAGTGCATTTCAACGGGATCAAGCGATGAAGATTTTCCAGATTATTTACATGGTTTGCGCGCTGGCGCCGGTCGCCTTGCTGACGTTGCTGGCGGCGCTGGCCCTGGCGACGCGCTGCACCGACCGTGCTCCGGCGCAGCAGTGGCGGCTGTTTCGGACGGTGTCGCTGGCGGCGCTGGCCTGCTGCGCGCTGTCGCTCGCGGTCGGCGCGCAGCAGCCGTTCTGGCCTGGCGTCGTGAATGCGACCACGTTCAGCCTGGTGCTGGCCGTGCTGGTGCAGCTGCTGGGCACCGTTATCGGCGCGTTTTCTGCGCGCTACCTGGATGGCGAAGCCGCCCAGCAACGCTACATCGGCGGCCTGGCCGCCGTACTGGCCAGCGTCCACCTGCTGCTGCTGGCCGACCACTGGCTGCTGTTGATCGCAGCCTGGGCGGCCGTGGGCATGGCCTTGCAGCAGCTGCTGTGCTTTTACCCGGATCGCCCGTTCGCCTTGCTGGCGGCGCATAAAAAGCGCATTGCCGACCGGCTGGCCGACGTCATCCTGCTGGGCGCTGCTGGGCTGGCGTGGTCGACGATCGGCAGCGGTGCGCTGTCGGCGCTGTGGGCGCACCTGGCCCAGCATGGCATGTCGCTGCCGCTGCATGCAAGCGCCGTGCTGCTGGTGCTGGCGGTGGTGCTGCGCACCGCGCTGTTGCCAGTCCATGGCTGGCTGATCCAGGTGATGGAAGCGCCGACCCCGGTGTCGGCATTGCTGCATGCAGGCGTCGTCAACCTGGGCGGTTTCGTGCTGATACGCTGTGCGCCACTGCTGGAACAGGCCGGTCCCGCGCGCGGCCTGCTGATGATCCTGGGCCTGGCGACCGCGCTGCTGGCCGGCATGGTCATGCTGACCCGCATCAGCATCAAGGTCAGGCTGGCCTGGTCCACGGTGGCGCAGATGGGCTTCATGCTGCTCGAATGCGCGCTCGGTCTGTACACGCTCGCGGCCCTGCACCTGGTCGGACATTCGCTCTACAAGGCGCATGCGTTCCTGTCGGCGTCGTCGGTGGTGCGCGACACGCGGGTACAGGCGCTGCACGGAACGTCCTCGCCGCATGGCGCTAGCCTGCTGCTGGCGCCGCTGATCACGACGTCGGCGGTATTGCTGGTGCTCGCGCTGTCGGGTGTGGCGGCCTGGCCCTGGTGGTGGAGCGTCGTGATGGGCCTGGCGTGGGCGCCGCTGCTGTGGCTGCCCACCGGGCAAGCTGGCGGTGCTGCCCGTACGCGCCAGCTGCTGTTTGGCATCGTCACCACGATGGCGCTGACGGTTGCCGCCATGGTCGCCCACCTGCTGCCGTTCGGCCTGCACGACGCGCCCGACCACCGCCTGGGCGTGATCGTCCTGGCCGGCATGGCAGTGCTGTACCTGTTCGAGGTGGCGCTGCAACAGCAGGCGCAGCTGCTGTCGCGCTGGCGGCGCTGGAGCTACGCCGGCTTTTATCTCGATGAAGCCTATACCCGCCTGGCACTGCTGCTGTGGCCGGCGCGCTGGAGCCCAGCGTCCGCGGTCACTGCTGTCCGCATCGCCGCCCAGCCGTCTGCCGCCCGGGCAGTGGATGCTGCGCGCTAATCAGATTACACGGAGAATTTCATGATCGATCAACTGAGCAAGCAAGCAACCGCGCCAGCGGAAGACCTCATGGCGGCCGGCGACGTGGCGCAAACCAGGCACGCGGCCATCGCACGCGCCTGCGCAATGGCCTGCCAGGCCATCGCCCCGGCCTGGCCGCTCGATCGCGCCATTGCCGTCAACCCGCACTGGTCGCGCATCGGCATGCCGGTGCGCCGCGTGGCTGCGCGGATGGCGGTGCTGGGCGGGATCCAGGTTTTCCCGCCGCGCGACCGGCAACTGCTGGCCTGGCGCGAGGGCCGCATCACGGCAGCCGATCTGGCCGAGGCGCTGCGTCAGCTGCCGGCTGCGCAGACCGCCGCCGTGACGGCCGAACAGTGCATCGCTGCACTGCAGGCAGGCGCGCTGCGGGTGCAACTGCCCTTGCTGATCGACGTACTCGACAACGATCCCCAGCGCCATACCAGGCTGCCGTGGCGGCAGGCCATCACGCACCAGGTCAGCCAGACCTGCGCCGCGTATTTCGATGAACACCAGGCCAGCTGGCAGCCCGAGCGCAGCCAGGGCCTGTATGCGTTCTGGCGCGAAACCTTGCAGCACGACCATGGCATCGGCTTGCTGATGGGTTTGCCGCACATCGGCCGGGCGATCAGCGCCTTGCCCGCCACCGTGCAGGACGCCGAGCGCTGGGTGATCGAGCGCCTGGGGCTGCCGCAGGCGGTCTGGGCGGACTACCTGGAATCGGTGCTGCTGACCGTCAACGGCTGGGCTTCGTGGTGCGCCTATCTCGGCTGGCAGGCCGGCCTGGCCGGACGCCAGGACAGCCACCTGCGCGAACTGCTGGCAATCCGTCTGGCTTGGGGCGTGTTGCTGCTCGAGTGCAAGGACGATGCAGCGGCCCGGCAGGCGTTTGGCGCATTGCAGCAAGCCTGGAGCCAGGCTGGGGCCGTATTGCAGGACGCCGAACAGGCCTTGCTGCCCGACGAGGTCTGGCAGCTGGCCCTCGAGATCGGCTATCAGCGCGCGCTGGCCCAGCAGCTGGCGGCAGCCCATGTGCACGATGCGCCAGCAACTGCCATCGAAGTGCAGGCCGCGTTCTGTATCGACGTGCGCAGCGAACCGTTGCGGCGCGCGCTGGAGGCGGCGTGGCCCGGCATCCGGACGCTCGGGTTTGCCGGGTTTTTCGGCTTGCCGGTCGATTACACCCCGTTGGCGACCGAGGCCAGCCGGCCCCAGCTGCCAGGGCTGCTGGCGCCATCGATGGCGGTCGGCGACCGCATCGTCAGCAGCGATCCGGTGCAGCGCGCGGACGATGCGGCCAGACTAGGCGCGGCCAGCCGCGCGCGCCAGGCGCGTTTTGCACGGGCCGACCAGTGGCTGGCGGCCAGTCGCTGGCCGGGCGCCGCCTTCTCCTTCGTGGAAGCGGCGGGCGTGGCTTATGTCGGCAAACTCGGCAACTGGCTTCGGCCGAACCGTCAAGCGCGCGCGCGCGACGATCTGGCCGGCTTGTCCACCCGCTACCGCCAGCTCTGCCGGCCACAATTGCTGGGTGTGGACTTGGACGCCAAGGTCGCGCTGGCGGCGCGGGTGCTGCATGCGATGGGGCTGGAGCAGCAGCTGGCGCCGCTGGTGCTGCTGGTCGGCCACGGCAGCCAGTCCGCCAACAATGCCCATGCGGCGGCGCTCGATTGCGGCGCCTGCTGCGGCCAGACCGGCGAGGTGAATGCGCGCAGCCTGGCGCAATTGCTCAACGATGGGGCGGTGCGCCAAGGCCTGCAAGGGCGGGGCGTGCACGTGCCGGAGACGACGGTGTTCGTGGCGGCGCTGCATAACACCACCACCGATCAGATCGAGGGCTTCGATCTGGATCTGCTGCCGCCGGCAGCGCAGGCGCGCTGGCTGCGGCTGCAGGCGGTCTTTGCGCAGGCCGGCGACCAGGTGCGGCGCGAGCGGGCCCTGAGCCTGCGGCTCGATCCGCAGGCATCGCACGATGCATTACTGGACCAGCTGATCCGCCGCGCCAACGATGGCGCCCAGACCCGGCCCGAATGGGGCCTGGCGGGCAATGCGGCCTTTTTGATTGCGCCGCGTCGGCGCAGCATGGGTCTGGCGCTCGACGGGCGCAGCTTCCTGCACGACTACGACGCCAGCCTCGATGCCGACGGCAGCGTGCTCGAACTGTTGATGACGGCGCCGATGCTGGTGACCCACTGGATCAACTGGCAGTACCACGCGTCCACCTGCGATCCGCAGCGCCTGGGCAGCGGCAACAAGCTGCTGCACAACGTGGTGGGCGGCACGCTCGGCGTATTCGAGGGCAATGGCGGCGATTTGCGCATCGGCCTGTCGCAGCAGTCGCTGCACGACGGCGAGCGCTGGATGCATGAACCGCTGCGGCTGACCGTGGTGATCGACGCCCCGCAGGCGGCGATCGACGCGGTGATCGGCAAGCATGCCGTGGTCAGGCAGCTGCTCGACCATGGCTGGCTGCACCTGTGGCGCTTCGACCAGGCAGGCTTGCAGCGCTACGCGCATGCAAGCTGGCTGCCGCTGACCCTGAACAGCGGCAGCTGAGTCAGGCGGGGCCGGCTCAGGCCAGGCGCGCTGCGACTTCCGCCACGCGCTTGCCATACGCCTTGGCCGTATCGAGATCGCCCTGCGGAATTTCATCGACACCGGCGTCCGACGGCGATTGCACCAGCGCGCCGAGCGCGCCGCCCAGGTTGTTCAAGTCGGTCCGCTGGGCAGCCTTGGTGTTCGACGGCAGGATGCCCAGGCTGACCCAGATGCCGCCGTGCTGCGACGCCAGCGTCTGCAGCGAAATCATCGTCACGGCCTTGTCGCCGTTGAAGCTGGCGCTGTTGGTAAAACCGCCGAAGACCTTGTCCTTCCAGCCGAGCGAAAACCAGATCTTCGATGTCGCTTCGGCGAATTTCTTGAATTGCCAGCTGGGATTGCCCATGTAGGTCGGGGTGCCGAAGATGATGGCATCGGCGGCAGCGAGCTTGTCCCAGCCGCCTTCGGGCAGCTCGCCCTCGGCGCTGATCTGCAGCAGTTCGGCACCGGCGCCGGCGCCTGCTGCCACGCTCTCGGCAACGCGTTGGGTGTGGCCGTAGCCGGAATGGAAGACGATAACGACTTTGCTCATGATGACTCCTGTTGAATGTGTGGCGAATGAAGAAAGACCTGCTTCCGGACTATAGGCGAGTCGCCGCTGCAACTCACGGTAGAATTCGAACCACTGATGGTCATTTTGGGACAGCGATGGCGACACCGACGGTAGCGCAGGGAATGGAACGCGTTGGTTATCAACCGTTCGGCAAATATAATCTGGACATCGAGGTCTTTCGTGTGGCCGAGCTGTGGCCCCGCCAAAAGGCCGAGCAGCTGCGCCGGGCGCACCGCATCGACTTCCACCAGCTGCTGTACGTGACCGAGGGACGGTGCGCCCACGTGGTCGACTTCGGCCAAGTCGACTGCGTGGCCGGCACCATCCTGATGACCAGGCCCGGACAAGCCCAGCAATTCGACACCGACGGCGCCTGGGATGGCTGGCTGCTGCTGTTCCAGTCCGATTTCCTGTTGCCGTCGGGCGCCGCGCAGGCTGGCCGCAGCCTGGCGCCGGAGCTGGCCTGGCTGGGCCAGCCCATGCAGCTCGATGGCGCCCTGCAGCAGCGGGTGGCGGACTCCGTGGCCCAGCTGCACCGCGATACGCAGCTGCCGGCCGTGCGCGGTGAACTGCATGCCTTGCTGCGCCACCAGCTGCACGCTTTATTGATCCGGCTGGCCATCGCCTGGGGCGAGCGCGAGGCGGCCAGCGCCGGCCACCCGGTCAGCGCCGGCGAGCGCCAGCGTTACCGGCGCTTCCTGCAGCTGGTGGAGCAGCGTTTCCGCCACTGGCACCAGGTGCAGGACTACGCGGCAGCGCTCGGTTGTTCCGACAAGTCGCTCAACCGCGCCGCACAGGCCTTTGCCGATTGCACTGCCAAGGCCGTCATCGTCGAGCGCATCATGCTCGAGGCCAAGCGCCTGCTGGCGCACACGGCGCTTCCGGTGGCCGTGGTCGGTGGCCAGGTCGGGTTTGATGAGGCCACCAATTTCACCAAGTTTTTCAGGCGCGAGGCGCTGATGTCGCCCGGTGCGTTCCGTGCGCTGCACCAGCTAAAATAATTCCGCTTGGAAGGAATGGGTGAGGCTGCGTACAGTCGCAGGCGCCAGCGCACCGTACATTGTAACTTTACGCCACCGCGAGTTCACCATGCCCTTATCCGACCGCCGCAAACCTACTGCCACCGCCGCCATCATCGAGGAAGCCAGGCGGCTGCTGCCCGAGACCGGGCTCGACCCTGCAGCCCAGTACGCCATAAGCATGGGTATCCCGCGTTTCATCGCCTACAAGGTGCTGCGCGCGCCGGAGTCGCACCAGCGCGTGGCGCCACGCCGCAAGGAGACTGCCTGATCCGTGTTACCTGAACCGGCTGACCGGTCCTGCACGGGATCAGGCCACTGCCGGCGCCAGCATGGCGGCGGCAGCATACTGGAGCAGGGTGTCGCCGAAGCCGCCGCGCGCCCGTGCGTCGCTGCGTGCGCTGGTCTTGACGCGCGGCGCCGCGCTCCAGGCGAAACTGGCGCCGCAGCGTTCGAGCGCGCGCACCAGCGCGACGTCCTCGCTGCAGGCCAGCGGGGCAAAACCGCCCGCGGTGCGGTAGGCCAGCGCGCACACGCCGAGGTTGGCGCCGTGGATATGACGATGGCCGTCGCAATCGGTGTAGGCTGCGTCGAAGTGCCTGCTCAGCAGCAGCGGCTGCTCGTGATGGGCCGACCAGTCGTCCACCGCCACCGTGCCGCATACCACCTCCACCCCCAGCCGCAATTGCGCCACTAACCAGTCAGGCGCCACGACCGTATCGGCATCGGTGAACGCCAGCCAGCGCGCGCCATACGCCAGCAGGCATTCGGCGCCGGCCGCGCGCGCCGCACCGACGTTGCGGACATCGACTTCCAGCACATCCACCCGGTAAGCCGCGCCGTGCAGCCCACCGGCGTGCGCCATGGCGATGGCGCGCGAATTGTCGCGGCAGTGATCGAGCACCACGGCCACGCAGACCGACTCGCCGCGCAGGCCGGCATGACACGCTGCCTGGCTGACGGCAGCAAGGCAGGCAGCCAGATAGCGCTCCTCGTCATGGGCCGGGATGACGATGCCGATCACGGCGCCAGCCCTTCCTTCTGCGCGACCGAGCACGGATTGCGCGACCAGATATCGAGCAGGAAATCGGCTTCGCTGTGCTGCATCAGGCGGTGCATGCCCGGCGTGCCGTCGAAGGCGGCGTGGATGTCGGCGCTGTCGAGCTGACGGTCCGCAAACGGCCAGCGCCAGTGGCACAGCACCAGCGTGCCATGGTCGTCCAGCGACGCCATGCAGCGCTGGCGCAGTGTGCCCACTTCGTGCTCGGGCAGGTAGTACGCCATCTCGCTGATCACGATCAGGTCGAAGGTATGCTCGGGCCACTCCTGCGGCACCACCTGCTGGCGCACCGTCACGCGGGCGGCGGCAGCCGCCTCCTCCTGGCGCACGCGCTGCTGCGTCAGGCGTACCGCCTCGGGCGAGAGGTCGGTGGCCAGCACGGCGTCGGCCCGCTGCGCCAGCGCTGCCGTCAGCTCGCCGTTGCCGCAGGCCGGTTCGAAGGCGTGGCGGTAGTGCTGCAGCGGCAGGCACGCGAGCAGCAGGCTGCGTTTGCGCTGTTCATACCAGCGCTGGCGCACCTTCCACGGATCGGCATCGTCGGTGTAGAGCTGCTGGAAGTGGCTGTGCCGGTTGCTGATGGTCATAGGAAGCAGATCTCGTAAGGATGCGTGAGGCGCGCCAGCACATGCGGCGGCAGGATGGCCGGCTGGCCGGTGGTCGGATCGGGTTCGAGCTGGGTGGTGTAGCAGGCAATGGCGTCGTGCTTGCGCTGCAAGGTCGCGGCATCGAGCGCCAGGCGCCGCGCGCGGTGCCACGGCACGCGCCGGTCGCCCGGTTCGGCCCAGTGCCAGGTCCATACCGGCAGTTCCACCAGGCGCGCGCCGCACAGCCGTGCGGCCATGGCGGCAGCGTGGCCGCACGCTTCGTGGTCGGGATGGCCATCCTGGCGCCAGGTAGTAAACAGCACGTCATCGGGGCGCAGCAGCTGGCCGAGCAGGGTGTGCAGTACACTCGCCTGACCGGTGACGTCGCCATCGGGCAGGCGGGCGCGGATAATCTGCGGAAGCGGGGACGGCGACTGCCGCGGCAACGGTGGTGCGGCATGCGTCGCAGCGAGCGGGTCTTGCCCGAGCAGTGCCCGCAAGGCGGCTTCGGTCTCGCGGGCGCGCAGGCGGGCCAGCTGCGCCGGCGTGTAGCGCTGCGAGCCCGGGTGGCTGGCGTCGCCGTCGGTGGCGGCAATGATGACGGTGCGCGTGCCTTGCGCCGCCAGCAGCTGCAGCAAGCCGCCGCAGGCCAGTACTTCGTCGTCGGGGTGCGGCGCCACGATGATGGCGCGCTGGCCCGGCGCCACCAGTTCGTGCGCAGCGATGGACGGCATCAGGCGCAAGCCTTCCCACGCCTGCCATGCGGCGTCCGGCGTGCCCTGGCCGGCGATCTGGCGCGGATGCTGTGGTTCATGCAGCAGACCGCCCGGGGCGGGGCCGGCAGCGGCATGCGCCGCAATTAATGCAGTGTTCATAAAGCCCATGGAGCGTCTCCGGTGGCAGCCAGCGTCGATCCCAGCGTGGCCAGGTCGCGTTCCGCGTGGCTCTGGCGCAGGAACACGGGCAGGTCGGCTGCCATGCGCGCGAAGCGGGCGTCCCGGCACAGCGGACCGGCGCCGAGCGCCCGGGTCGCGTGTTCGAGCACGGTGCTCGCTGCCGCCTCCACGGTCAGGCGCACGCGCAGCGCCAGCGCCTGGGCGCCGGTGTCCGGTGCCGCGTCGATCGCTGCCGCACTCCCGATCAGCACCGCCGCAGCGCCGGACAGCGCGAGATCGACGTGGCCGAGGTGCGCGAGGCGATGCGGATCGGCCTGCGCAGAGGCTTCGCCATCTGCAGTACGTGGCGCAAGCTGCGCATGGGTAGATGTCAACAGCCGTTCGCCGATGGCGCGGGCGGCGCCGTACCAGCAGGCTGCCACGCCGGCGCCGCCGTGCCAGAAGCCGGCGCGGGTCAGGTAGGATTCGTGTTCGCCGACCGGTACCGCCTGCGCCTCGCTGAATTCCACGTCCACGCTGGCGCTGCCGGCCATGCCGACGGCGTGCCAGCCCTGGTCTGTCACGTGCACGCCGGGCTGGCGCAGATCGACCGCAGCGAGCATGCGCCGGCCGGCCGCATCGCGGCAGCTGACCAGGGCATGGCTCAACGCCGCCGCGCCCGAGCACCACAGCTTGCGGCCGGACAGCGTGTACCGGCCATCGCCTTGCATGCGCAACGCTACGGCGGGCCCGGGCGGCTCGGCGCACCACACGCCCCAGCTGGCGCCGGCGATCTGCGGTCCGCCGAGTTCCGCCAGAATGGCCAGGGCGTCGGTGTGGCCCTCGTACAGCTTGGCGAACGACAGGTCATGATGGCCTGCGATGGACAGCGCCTGCCAGCGCGTCAGGGTGGCGCCGCTGCCGGGCAGCGGCAGCCTATCGAGTCCGGCAGCGATGGCGCCAGCGAGGGTGGCGGCGGCGTCATCGTGCGCGCCGGACAGGAACTGCGCCAGCAAGGCCGGCACCCTGGTGGGCGCCGGCGCCAGATCGTGGCGTAAGCGGGCAAGTGGAGACATGATGTGAACGGAAAAATATCGTTCTTGCATCATGGGGTTGAAGAGGACGCCTGTATGTTCGCTTGCACACGCAGGCGGCCAGCTGGTCAGCCGCGACCGGGCGCATAAGGGAAATGAATGGCCTTGTAGGCATCGAGTGATTGCGGTGGCGGTGCCACCCCGGGCGGCAGCGGCAGGCCCGAGACGGACTGGAAATACGCGATGCAGGCATTGCGCCACAATTCGGCATTGATCACCTGGCGCCGCAGGCGCTGCGCGACTTCCGCGTGCCGGCGCGCATCGACCGCGCCGCGCAGCGCTTCCCATCGTGCTTGCAAGTCGCGCGCGCCAGCCACGCCGCGATCGTAATGCCACAGCAGCTCGGCCCACAGCGTACGGCCCGACGCCATGGTGTAAGTCCACGGCAGGTGGTGGAACCACAGCAGGTATCTGTCGGGCGTGGTGCGCGGGTCGGCGTACAGGCGGGCCAGCGCCGGTGCATACTGGTCGAGCGCATTGGTGCCGCTGGCGGTGCGATCGAAGCCGATGCCGTCGCGGGCGGCGCGGTGGTAGTACACGGGGTTCCAGTCCGGGCGTTCCAGGTCATTCACCCACGGTGCCGGACCGTGATGGTGGGCAGTGCCCATCAGGTGGTGCAAGCCCAGGGGCGTCATGTAATCGACCACCGTTTCGCGCGACATCATCAGCATCTGCACCACCTGCTGCTGGACGCGGTCATCGTTGCCGAAGGTTTGCGCGGCCCATTCCTTGGCGATGTGCTGGGCCGATGCCTGCGGATTCCAGGCCAGGCGGCCGAACGCATACCAGTTGGCCTGATCGAAATGGTGGCCGGTCCAGTTGCGGTCCACGCCGATGTTGGCCACGCCGGCCATCCCGGTCAGCTGGCGCGGCGCGTCGCCGCCCTCGAGCACCTGCGCCACCGTCGGCCCCTTGCCTTGGCCGCGTTGCATGGTGTCGCTGTCGAGCACTTCGGAGAACAAGGTGCCGAGGTAGGCGATATCGGTGGAAAAGCCCAGGTACTCCTTGGTGATCTGGAATTCCATCATCAGCGGCGTGTGCGGCATCGCGCCGAACAGCGGGTGGAATGGCTCGCGCGGCTGGAAGTCGATGGCGCCGTTTTTTACCTGCACGATCACGTTGGAGGCAAACTTGCCGTCGAGCGGCTTGAACTCTTCGTAGGCCTGGCGGGCGCGGTCGGTTTTCGGATCGGGGTGCGGCGCATACACGAACGCGCGCCACATCACGATGCCATGGTGTGGCGCCAGCGCCGCAGCCAGCATGTTGGCGCCATCGGCATGGCTGCGGTGATAATCCTGGGGACCGGGCTGGCCTTCGGAATTGGCCTTGACCAGGAAGCCGCCGAAGTCGGGGATGGCGCGGTAAATCTCGTCGGCCTTGTTCTTCCACCAGGCCTGCACGGCAGGCGCCAGCGGATCTGCCGTATCGGTTTCCTTCAGCTCCAGCGGCGTGGAAAACCGCGCCGACAGGAATACCCTGATGCCATAGGGACGCAGCACGTCGGCCACAGCGGCCGCCTTGGCGATGTAGGCCGCAGTGAGCACCTCGGGCTTGGCGTTGACGTTATTGAGCACCGTGCCGTTGATGCCCAGCGAGGCATTGGCTCGCGCGTAATCGGTGTAGCGGCTGTCGACGATCTCCGGCAGCGCCCACCAGTCCCAGATCGACGCGCCCGCGTAGCCGCGTTCCACGTGGCGGTCGAGATTGTCCCAGTGGTTGAGCAGGCGCAGTTGCAGCCCGGGAGCGGAGCGCGCTTCCGGCGCCACGCCGGTGGCGGCGGCGCGCAACCAGGCAAAAGCGCCGTACAGCAGGCCGGTGTCGGCGTTGGCGGCGATCAGTGTCACCGCACGACCCTGCAGGCGCGTCGCGCGCAGCAGATAGCCTTCCTGGCCCAGTTGCGCCAGTTCGGCTTTCAAGGCGGCATCGAGTGACGGCATGGAAGCCGGTGTCGCCAGCACCAGTGCACCGTCGGCGAGCGCACTGGCCTGCGGCGGCGCCGTGCCGGTCATGCCGGCCAGGCCGCGCTGCAGCTCGGCGATGGCGGCGCTGGTGGTCGGCGTCGCTGCAGCGGCAAGGACGATGCTGCGTGCCTGGGCTTGCAGCCGTTCCTGCGCAGCGGGGGCCAGCGCCTGATAGCGCAGCCACAGCTTGTAGCCATCTTCGTCGGGGGCCGTATGCTGTGTCCGGGCGGCGGTTGCAGGCGCGCCAGCCGGCGCTGCCGACGCTGCCGGTGCTGCAGCAGCCAGACCGATGGCGCCGGCCAGCAGCAGTGCCGCCAGTGCATTGGCAAATGATGTATGCATGGTGTCTCCGTGATTTTTTTTGTTTACCGGGCGCGCGGGCTTTCCGGCGGACCGAGATAGCTGTCCTTCATGCCGCCCGTATCGACCACGATTTTTTGCAGCACCACGCCCGCGTCGATCGCCCAGAACTTCAGCGTGTGGTGGCCGGGCCTGGCGATGGTGTGACGCGACGACATGACGGTGGCGCCGTCCGAGACGCTCTTTTCCCAGGCCCGCTCGGACTGGTCGGCATGCATATTCACCAGCTGCGGCGCTTCGTCATCGAACGAGACGGCGTAGCGCAGGCCGGCGCCGGGCTGGAACTTCTGGGTAGGCGCCAGCGTGGCGTGGACCACGACCGGGCCGGCCGTCTGCAGGTGCACCGCGTATTCAAGCCGCATCGACGGCGACTGCTCTGGTGTGGCCACCACCGGCAGCGCGGTGACGCCGGACTGCGTGCGGCCGTGGCCCGGTATGGTCAGCCACTGGCGCCCGGCCGGCGCCACCGCGCGGCTGTAGTCGGCCGCTTCGACCGACACCACGCCGCCGGTTTCGACGTAATCGCCGGCGGTAACGCCGGGCAGCAGGCGGCGCAGCGGCGCCTGGATAGCGACCTTGGCGCGGTTGGGACCCTGCACGGTCAGCACTGCGCGATCGGCGCCCCGCGGCACCTGGTCCCAGCGCACCTTGATGTAGACACGGCGGTCGCGTTCCACCCGGCCATCCGGCTGGTCGATCTCTATCCAAGGCGCGCTGGCCGTGATGCGGTAGTCGAACGGCTGCTGGCCGCGATTGAATACTTCCAGGTACGCGGGCGCCCCGGTGTATTCGTCGAGCGGGGGCAGGGCGAGCTTGTCGCTGTCGGGTCCGGGCCATGCCTGCGCACTGCCTTGCACGGCCACGCCCATGTCGGCCGCCACTGGCGCCTGCACCTCGCTCACGGCCGGCATCACGTTGCGCGGCGGCTGGTTCCAGTAGGTATAACCGAGGTGGGTCTGCGACATCATGTGGTTCCACTTGCCGCCGCTGATCTCCTGGTGGTAGCGGCGCATAAGCTCCGCATCCTGCGCGAACAGGCTGCGCGCGCGCAGCGCCAGGTCGTTGGTCGAGGTGCGGCCCTGCACCGCGTGCAGCCGGTTGCGGCCCGCTGTCGCATACAGCTCGGTGACCACGGCGCTGGCCTGCGCCGGGTACTGCACCAGCTGGAAGAAGGCATCGCGCTGCGCGGCCGGCAGCTGCGCCGCGATTTTTTCGGCGCGGTCGGCGATGGCACGGAATTCGGCCACCACGCGCTCGGACTCGTCGTAATTGACCAGGTTGTAGGTGTCCGGCGCCAGCTGTTCCGGTTTGCGGCGGCCGTTGTAACGCGCGTAGCTGGCAACGATGTCGGCGATGGCGTCGGCGTGCTCCGGTCCGAATTCGCGCGTGGCCCACAGTTTCAGATAGTCGGGCAGGCGCGCGGCCGGCCACGCGGCCGGGTTCCAGGCATAGGTGAGGAAGAATTCGATCGGCACTTCCATCGGCTTCAGGTCGCCCACGTTGACGATCCAGATGCGGTCGGCCTGGTACTGCCACGCCAGGTGCATCTGCTCCCAGATCTTCGGCAGCGGCGTGACGTTGAGCCATTTGTACGAGCGCGGGCCGCCCACGTAATCGAAGTGGTAATACACGCCGGCGCCGCCGCTGCGCTTGCGTTCTTCGGCGGTGGGCAGGCGGCGGATATTGCCCCAGTTATCGTCGGCCCACAGCAGCGTCACATCGTCCGGCACGCGCATGCCCTGTTCGTAGTAGTCCTGCACTTCCTTGTACAGCGCCCACATCTGCGGCACGGTGGCGGCGTCGCGCCCCATCTGCTGGCCGATGATGGTGCGCTGGTCGGCCACGATGCGCTCGAGCAGCGCCACGTTCGACGCTTCCGACATCGGCTCGTCGCCGTCGCCGCGCATGCCGATGGTGATCATCTTCTCGTAGTCGCGCGTGTTGCGGATGCCGCCGGTCCAGAAATTGCGCAGCACCCCGGGGTTGCGCTGATAGTCCCACGGGCCCTTGCCCTGGCGTGCCCACTCCTTTTGCGCGCGCATCATCGGCTCGTGGTGCGAGGTGCCCATGACGATGCCGTAATCGTCGGCCAGCTTGCCGTTGAGCGGATCGTCATCGAAAAACGCCGCGTTCCACATGGCGGGCCACAGGTAGTTGGCGCGCAAACGCAGCAGCAGCTCGAACACCTTTTCATAGAAGCGGTGGTTGTAGCCGCCGTAGGTCTGCTGCACCCAGCCGGTCAGCGCCGGCTGCTCGTCGTTGAGGAAGATGCCGCGGTACCTGACCACGGGCGCATCGTGCACCGCTGCCGGTGCCGCTGCATACAGGGCGGCGCGCTTGGGCGGCGGCACATCGGCCCACCAGTACCACGGCGACACGCCGATCTGCTCGGACATTTCATAGATGCCGTAGATGGTGCCGCGCTTGTCGCTGCCGGCAATCACCAGGGCCCGTTCCACGCCCGGCATCGGCTGCAGCACGGTCTGCACCTGCCAGCCTTCCCACTTGCCGCGGATCGCCGCCACATCGAGCTTGCCCGTCGCCACCAGCTTGTCGATCAGCGGACTGTGGCCGACCGTGCCGATAAGGATGACGTCGGCGCCGGCCGGCGCACCTTGTTGCAGCGCCGGCGTGACGCCGGTCACGCGCGCGATATCGGCCTGCAGGTCGTGCGCGGCGCGCAGCACGCCCGCATGGTCGGCCGCATCCACGTACAGCGGCGCGGCCTTGCCGTTGTCCGCCATGGTCACGGCGCCGGCGGGCGGCGCCGCGAACAGCACCAGCGGCTTCTGGCCCAGTGCCTGCGCGGGCGCGGCAATCAGCAGACCGAGGGACAGGCTGCAGAGCGCGATACGGTGCAGGACAGGGGGAAGTGGAAGGTGGCGGGCGAGGGCGCGCAGTGCCCGTGCCCCCGCCGCAGCGGTCAGCATTTGTCTCATTGTTGTGGTTATCCGTTTTTATAGTGTGTAATGCGGGAACTGCATGCAGAAGCTGGTCAGGGGCTGCTGCGGCACGACTGCCGCAGCAGCGCCAGCGGCACCGCGTCGGCCAGTGCGCGGTAGCCGGCCAGCGACGGGTGCAGGTGGTCGCCCGAATCGTATTGCGGCAAGATCCGCTGCGGCTGCGCCGGATCGCGCAGCGCGGCGTCGAAGTCGACCACGGCATCGAAGACGCCTGAGTCGCGGATCCAGGCATTGAGTGCCTGCCGGTCTGCTTCGTTGGCCGGCTCCGGGTGATAATAGTCGCTGCCGACGTACGGCGTGACGGTGGCCCCGATCAGGCACACGCCGCGTTCGCGCGCGCGGGCCGCCAGCTGGCGGTGCGCCAGTTTCAGGTCGGCCAGCAGTTGCTGGCGGTCGGCCGGCAGGTCCGGCGTGTTGCGGTGCTGGCCGCCAAGATCGTTGACGCCGATGAACACCAGCGCATGGGTGACGCCCGCGCGCGAAAAGACGTCGCGGTCGAAGCGCGCCATCAGGTTCGGGCCCAGGCCATCCCTGAGCATGCGGCCGCCGCCGATGCCCGCATTGACCACGCCCATCGGCAGGCCGTCCTGGCGCAGGCGGGCCGCCAGCACATCGGTCCAGCGGTTGTTGCCGTCGGTGGTCACGCCGTAGCCATCGGTGATCGAATCGCCGGCCGCCACCAGCGCACCGGCAGCGCGCGGCGCCATCACGTCCACATCGGCGATCGTGTACCAGCGCGTGATCTTGCCGGCATCGGGCCAGCTGGCGTCCGCCGTGCGGTTGCCGGGGGTGACAAAGCTGGTGGTCCGCGCGCCGCTATGGCTGGTCTGGCGCGCCGGTTCGGCATTGAAGTGCAGCGAGATGGCGAGGTCGGCGCCGGGCGGCGCATCGAGCTTCACCGGGTCGCTATAGTATTCTGCGCCAGCCGGGATGGTGACGGTGCGGCGACCGTCGAAGGTCAGCGCCTGCACGGTCGCAGCGTCGATATCGGCGCGACCGGGAGCGACGGCGCGCGCCACGCTGGCCGCGTCGACCAGCAGCGGGGCGGTGCCGAACGCGTTGCTGAGCCGTATCCGCAGCTGGCTGCCGCCAAGCGAGAGGTGGACGATCTGGCGCAGGCTGGCGTCGCGCCAGCTGGCCGCAGGCAGCTCGTTGGCCGGCTCCGGCACCAGCTGCGCCGTTCCCCAGGACGCCACCCAGTGCTGGCTATCCGGACCGCCACGGTCAGCAGCCGTGGCGCAGCCGCCCAGGGTGCCGACGGCGAGCAGGGTGGCGACAGCGATGGCGCCAACTTCGAGTCGGGCAGCGACAGCGATACCGCCTGCCGTCATGTTTTGAACAGGTCTGACGGGTTGACGTGACCGCATAAATCCTTCACCAAGCGAGGCCACCGCGAGTCGGGCAGCGGCAGCGATACCGCCTGCCGTCATGTTTTGAAAAGGTCTGACAGGTTGACGTGATCGCATAAATCCTTCACACTGAGTAAATGGTAGCGCTAATCATTTTAGGATAAAGGCATGGTACAGGCAACACATTTACCGCAGTCCCCCTTACCTTCCACGCCTTCGTCCCCACCGGTCTCCGCGACGCCCGTCATCACGGCCATGCGCGTGATCCCGGTGGCCGGTCACGACAGCATGCTGCTCAACCTGTGCGGTGCGCACGCGCCGTATTTCACCCGCAACCTGGTCCTGCTGCAGGACAGCGCCGGCCACACCGGCATCGGCGAGGTGCCGGGCGGCGCCGGCATCCTGCGCGCGCTGGAAAACGCCGTGCCGCTGGTGGTGGGAACGGCGATCGGCCGCTACAACCACACGCTCAACGGCATCCGCGCCGCCATCGCCCGGCGCGACGTCAGCGGCCAGCAATACCAGGTCACGTCGGCGGCCGAAGCGGAAGTGCTCAAGCAGCCGCACGAAATCAATCTGCGCCTGGAAAACGTGATCACTGCGGTGGAAGCGGCGCTGCTCGATCTGCTTGGCCAGCACCTCGGCGTGCCCGTGTGCGAACTGCTCGGCGCCGGCCAGCAGCGCGACAGCGTGCCGATGCTGGCCTACCTGTTCTACATCGGCGACCGTGGCCGCACCGATCTGCCATACCTGGCCGCTTCGTCCGGCGGTGGCGACGACTGGTACCGCCTGCGTCACCAGCAAGCCCTCACGCCTGCCGCGATTGCCGACCAGGCCGCGGCCACGGTGGCGCGCTATGGCTTCCGCGACTTCAAGCTCAAGGGCGGGGTGATGCACGGCGCCGAGGAACTCGAAGCGGTGGCCGCGATCAAGGCGCGCTTTCCCGACGCGCGCGCAACGCTCGACCCCAACGGCGCCTGGTCGCTGCGCGAGGCCATCGACCTGTGTCGCGGCCAGGGACATTTGCTGGCCTACGCCGAAGACCCGTGCGGTCCCGAGAACGGTTATTCGGGGCGCGAGACGATGGCGGAATTCCGCCGCGCCACCGGCATCCCCACCGCCACCAACATGATCGCCACCGACTGGCGCCAAATGGCGCATGCGCACCTGCTGGGCGCGGTCGATATTCCGCTGGCCGATCCGCATTTCTGGACCATGCAGGGCTCGGTGCGCCTGGCGCAGCTGTGCGCCGAATGGGGCATGACCTGGGGCTCGCACTCGAACAACCATTTCGATGTCTCGCTGGCCATGTTCACCCATGCCGCAGCGGCGGCGCCGGGCCGTATCACGGCCATCGACACCCACTGGATCTGGCAGGAGGGGCAGGAACGCCTGACCCGCGAGCCGCTGCAGATCGTCGGCGGCGAGGTGATGGTGCCGCAACGTCCGGGCCTGGGCATCGAACCCGACATGGACCGCATCGAAGCGGCCCACGCGCTTTACAATAAGGTCGCCACCACCGCGCGCGACGATGCCATGGCGATGCGCTACCTGGTGCCCGGCTGGACCTATTCCCCGAATAGGCCCAGTCTGGGGCGCTGAACATTTTCGTCGTAACCACCATAAAAATACGGAGACAAATATGAAAACCAACCGCAGGACCTTCCTGTCCTCGATGACCGGCGTGGCCGGGCTGTCCATGGTGTCGGCGCCGATGGCGCTGGCCGCCGCTGCCACCAGCGCACCGTATAAAAATCCGGCCTTGCCCGTGGACCGCCGCGTGAACGACCTGCTGGGCCGCATGACGCTGGAAGAGAAGATCGCCCAAATGCTGTGCGTGTGGCAGAAGAAGACCGCGATCCAGGACGCCAGCGGCGAGTTCAATGCGGAAAAGGCCAAGGCTGCCTACCCGCACGGTATCGGCATGATCGGCCGCCCGTCCGACCGCCAGCTGGGCCAGGCCGCCGGCGCCGGCGATACCGGCGGCGTCAAGAACCGCAACGCGCTGGAAACGGCCACCTACACCAACGCTGCCCAGAAGTGGGCGGTCGAGCAGACCCGCCTCGGCATCCCGCTGTTCATGCACGAGGAGGCACTGCACGGCTACGTGGCGCGCGACGCCACCAGCTTCCCGCAGGCGATCGGCCTGGCGTCGTCGTTCGATCCGCCGCTGGTGCAGCAGGCCTTCAGCGTGGCGGCGCGCGAAATGCGCGCGCGCGGCGCCAACCTGGCGCTGGCGCCGGTGGTGGACGTGGCGCGCGAGCCGCGCTGGGGCCGTATCGAGGAAACCTACGGCGAGGACGCCCACCTGAGCGCGGAAATCGGCAAGGCCGCAGTGATCGGTTTCGCCGGCACCAACCCGGTGCTGGCCAAGGACAAGGTCTTCGTCACGCTCAAGCACATGACCGGCCATGGTCAGCCCGAGAGCGGCACCAACATCGGTCCTGCCGAAGTGAGCGAGCGCACGCTGCGCGAAGACTTCTTCCCGCCGTTCGAGCGCCTGATCCGCGAAACCAACGTGGCGGCGGTAATGCCGTCGTATAACGAGATCGGCGGCATTCCGTCGCACGCCAACCACTGGCTGCTGCACAAGGTGCTGCGCGAGGAATGGGGTTTCGAGGGCGTCACGGTATCGGACTACTTCGGCATCAACGAAATGGCTTCGCGTCACAAGCTGGCGGCCGATCCGAAAGAGGCGGGCTACTATGCGATCAAGGCCGGCGTCGATATCGAAACGCCGGACCCGCTGTCCTACCTGTCGCTGGCCGAACTGGTCAAGGAAAAGCGGGTGTCGGTCAAGGAGATCGACACCGTGGTGCGCCGCATCCTGAAACTCAAGTTTCAGGCCGGCCTGTTCGAACAGCCGTACGTCGATGCCAGCCGCGCCGACAGCCTGACCGCGGCCAGCGACGCCGTGGCGCTGGCGCGCCTGGTCGCCACCCGCACGCCGGTACTGCTGAAGAACGACAAGGGCCTGCTGCCGCTGGACGGTAAAAAGGTGGGCAAGGTACTGCTGCTGGGCGCGCACGCCAAGGACACGCCGATCGGCGGCTATTCCGACATTCCGCGCCACGTGGTATCGGTGTACGAAGGCCTGCAGGCCGAAAGCCGCGCCCAGGGTTTCGAGCTGGCGTACGCCGAGGGCGTGCGGCTGACCGAGAGCCGCATCTGGGGCCAGGACGAGATCAAGTTCGTGGCGCCGGAAGTGAACGCCAGGCTGATCGCCGAGGCGGTGGCTGCGGCAAAGAACGCCGACACCATCATCATGGTCCTCGGCGACAACGAGCAGACCAGCCGCGAAGCGTGGGCCGACAATCACCTGGGGGACCGCGAGTCACTGGACCTGATCGGCCAGCAGAACGACCTGGCGCGCGCCATTTTCGCGCTCGGCAAACCGACCGTGGTATTCCTGCTCAACGGCCGTCCGCTGTCGGTCAACCTGCTGGCCGAAAAAGCGGATGCGCTGGTGGAAGGCTGGTACATGGGCCAGGAAACCGGCAACGCCGTGGCCGACCTCCTGTTCGGCCGCGCCAACCCCGGCGGCAAGCTGCCGGTATCGATCGCGCGCAGCGTGGGTCAGCTGCCGATCTTCTACAACTACAAGCCATCGGCGCGGCGCGGCTACATCGACGGCAGCACCAAGCCGCTGTACCCGTTCGGCTTCGGTCTCAGTTACACCACGTTCGACATTTCCGCGCCACGCCTGACCAAGGCCCGCATCGCGGTGGGCGAGAGCACCAGGGTCGAAGTGGACGTGGCCAACACCGGCAAGCGCGCCGGCGACGAAGTGGTGCAGATCTACATCCGCGACGACGTCAGCTCGGCCACGCGGCCGGTGCTGGAACTGAAAGCGTTCCAGCGCGTGACGCTGCAACCGGGCGAGCGCCGCACGCTGTCGTTCGACATCAAGCCTGCGGACCTGCAGTTCTACAATATGCGCATGGAGCGCGTGGTGGAACCGGGCAGCTTCACCATCCACGCCGGCCCGGACTCGGTGCAGCTCAAATCCGTCAAGCTGATGGTGGGCTAAACAACAGCGTCGCCGCGTCCACCGGACGCGGCGCCTGCGGCGGCAGGTAGCGCGCCGGTGGACGTACGCGCGGGGCGGCGTCGGACTGGCGCCGCACCAGCGAGAAGTTCATCAGCACGTGTTCGGGATGCAGCGGTGCGCCGTCGCGCCGGCTGCGGATCTGCCGCTGCAGCAGGCGCACCGCTTCGCCGGCCATGTCGGTGATCGGCTGGTGCACGGTCGTGAGGGCAGGCCAGATGGTGGTGGCCAGCGCCGTGTCGTCGAAGCCCACCACCGTCAGATCTCCGGGCACGTCCATGCCCAGCCGGTGCGCCACCGCCACGGTGGCTGCCGCCATGTCGTCATTGCTGGCGAAGATGGCGCTGGGCCGCTCGGCCAGCGCCAGCAGGGTTTCCGCCGCTTCCAGACCCGACCGGTAAGTGTACAGACCGGGCACCACCAGTTCCTGGGCGATCTGGGCGCCCGCTTCCTGCAGCGCCGCCTGGTAGCCGGCCAGCCGCCGTGCGCTGGCGATCTGGTTGCCGTCGCCGGCGATGAAGCCGATGCGCTGGTGGCCCAGGCCAATCAGCTGGCGCGTCATCTGGAAGGCGGCCAGGTAATCGTCGATGCTGACCGAGCTGACATCGGCCTCGGGCTGGCCGCAGGCCACCGTCACCACGGGCGCACCGGCGCTGTTCAGGCGCGCCAGGATGGCCGGATCGTCGCCGAGCGGCGGCGGCAGCACGATGCCATCGAGGTTGTTGTCGATCAGCCGCTCGATCTGCTCGAGCTGGTGGGCCTGGTCGTCGCCTTTTTCCACGAACAGCTGCATGTTGTGGATGCTCGACTGGTTGAGCAGGCCGACCAGCAGTGCGCTCAGGTAGCCGGCGCTGGGGTTGCTGTACAAGAAACCGATACGGATCGGCCGCGCGCCGGCCAGCTTGCGCGCCTCCTGGTTCGGCATGTAGTTGAGGGCGGCGGCCGCGTCGGCGACCTTCTTGCGGGTCCTGGCGTGGACCGTATCCTTGCCGTTCATGACGCGCGACACCGTCATCGGCGACACGCCAGCGAGCCGAGCCACATCATGCATGGTCGGCTGGCTGCGCTCATCTGGCGCCATTTTATTCATGGGGAGGACTACCTTCGGTGGAGTGATGTAAAACGCTACCATCATGCGATGGTGTAACAACACTGTAGCATAGTTCATCCTTTTAACGCAGCCGGGGGCTGGCTGCCTGCTGCCGGCTGCCGACCATCGGCAGGGCAGCATGGCGGCGCGGCCGTCAGCGGTAGCGATAGAGCTTCACCCGCTGCATGGTGAAGCCGCCCGTACCCAGCATGACCTGGCGGCCCTGGTGGGTTTCATCGCCGTTCAGCCAGCGGCCCGGTATCCACTGGCCATCGTCGTAGGTGCCTTCCGTAACCCGTTCCAGGCCGACGCTGTCGCCAGCGCCGGTGGCGTCCTTGAACGATACGGTCAGGCCCTTGCCGGCGATGAGGAACTCGTCGTCCGCCAGCTGTATCACCAGGCCACCGCATGCCTCGAGTTCGCGGCTGCTGGACTTGGCCCAGGGATTGCTGAAGCCGACATTGAGCAGATAGCCGCCCAGCGTCGCCTGCTGCGCCGTGGCGTCCACCACGCCGTCGTACGACACCTTGACCTTGAAGCCGCGCATGGCGCCGGCGCCCTGGTATCGGCTGATCACGGGGGCGAGCTGGCGCAGCAGGCGGTAGGCTGCCGGCAGGGTGTCGTCGCCGGTGCCGGTGCTGTCTTCGATGCCGAACGGCGAAAAGCCGAAGGCGTCGTATTGGCCAATGGCGTAGAAGGCCTTGGCGGCGGCATCGTGGCGGCCGGCGTTGTCGGCTTCCGGTACGAACAGGGGGTTGTCGTGGCGCTTGAATTGCGGCGCCCAGTCGCCAAAATTGGGGAAATAGGTGTCGATCGCCAGCACGTCGATCGATGGCGCCGCCGCCTTCCACACGTCGAACAGGTGCGGCAAAGGGCCGGCACTCGGGTATTCGCCCGGCTTCTTGCCCGGACGGTTGAGGGCCGCGTTGACATACAGCGGAATCGGATAGGCCGACTTGCCGGCGGTGGCCATGGTTTCGACGAATGCCGCATAGGCCCAGGCCTGGAACACCTCTTCGGCAGCGGCGGAGGTGCCGAACACCTCGGCCCAGGTGCCGTGCGTGCGCTGGCCATGCGTGGTCCACAGCGCCAGCAGCGCAGGATGCAGCGTCGCGCGGTGCGTTTGAAGATAGGCCAGCAGACGCGCTGGCACCGCGCCAGCCAACGCCGTGTTGGCCAGCGGACCGTAATCGCGCGCATCGGGCAGCATGCCGATCTCGTTTTCCACCTGTACCATGATCACGGTGCGCCGGGTATCGACTTGCGCCAGGTGCGCCAGCAGTGCACGGAAGGCTGCGCTGTCGCGCTGCAAGGTCTGGCCACCAAACGGCGTGAGGATTTCCTGCACTGCGCCGGCGCGGTTGAGGGCGCGCGGAAAGCGGACGGTGTCGCGCCGGACGTACGGTGGCGCATAGGTGGACATCGAATTTTTCCAGGCGCCGAACCACAGCAAAATCAACCGCATATGGTTGGCGCGTGCCTGCGTCAGCATGCCATCGAGCGTGGCGAAGTCGTAGCGGCCTTCTTCCGGCTCTATCTGGTCCCACTGGACCGGGACCAGCACGGTATTGAGTTCGGCTTTTTTCAGTGCAGGCCACAGCCGTTCCAGGTAAGGCAGGTGCGACGCCGAGGAATTATGCAGTTCGCCGCCGAGCACCAGGTATGGCTGGTTGTCGACGATAAGCTGGGTGGCGGTGCCCTGCTGGCGCAGCTGCGGCACGGGGGCGGTGGCAGCCGCATGCGCGACCGCGCCCGCGCAAAGCCAGTACAGGGCAAACAGCAGCGCTGCTGCAGCGCCATTCGAAGCACGTGATGTCATCGCGAGGCTCCATCGAGATTGTCAAAAAAAGAAGCACCGCCGCCACCCGGCGACAGTGCCCATAAACTGCTCCGTGGGAGCAGGGAGCGACACACTCAGAACTTCTTGCGTAAGCCGAACGAATACGTGCGGCCCGGCGCGTACTCGGTAAAGCGGGCGTTCGAGAACTGGAAGTAGGTGCGCTTGGCGTCGCGGTTCAGGTTGACGATGTCGAAGGTGAGCGTGGGCCAGCCCTCGCGGTCCAGCACCTGTTCCAGGTCGATGCTCGACGAGAAGTCGAGCTGCTTGTAGTCGTTGACGTACAGATTGGCCAGCGGGATGCCGCTCTGGTTGCCGGTGGAGACCTGGCTGCCCTTGGAGAACGTGTGCGACAGCCGCGCCGAGTAGCCGTAATTCTCGTAGAACACCGAGAGGTTGTTGGTGCGCTTGGGGACGCCCAGCGCGACGAAGCCCTCGCTGCCTTCGCCGTTGGCGCGCTGGGTGATGAAGGTGACGGTTTCGTTGAAGCCGAGGCCGCGGAAGGGCAGCAGCTTGTCGAGCGGTTGCACCCAGCCGAGCTCCAGGCCGCGGATGCGCAGCATGCCGCTGGCGTTGCGGGTGCGCGTCATGACCACGGTGGCGGCGTTGGGTCCGCCCCGGTCGTTGATCGCGCTTTGCTGGTTGGCCGTCAGGTTGTTATAGGTGATGCCGAAGGCCGCCAGGTCGCTGAACGGCAGCGTGAGGTTTTCGTTGGCGGTAAAGCCGGCCACTTTTTTCTGGAATACCGTGGCGCTCAGATAGCCTTCGCGCCCCGTGTACCAGTCCAGCCCCAGGTCGATATTGTCGGACAAATAGGGCTTCAGCGTCGGGTTGCCGATGGTGCCGATGTCGGCCGACGGCGACGAGAAGTTGATGCCGGGTCGCAGCGCGTTCGGATCGGCGCGCGTCATGCTGCGCGAGACGGCGGCGCGGGCCACCACGTCGCTGCGCAGGTTGAGCGCGGCGGTGGCCGACGGCAGCGTGTTGTTGTAGGTCGTGTCCTGGTACACCCACTGGCTCACGTTCGGATACTTGCTGCCGTTGAGCGGCAGGCTGGCATTGCGCGGATCGCTGAACGAGTTGAACGACCCCACCTGCTGACGGGTGCGCACGTAGCGCACGCCGGCGTTGTAGCGCAGCTCCATGCCCCAGGGTTTGGCTTCGCCATTGAGCTCGGTGTAGATGCCGGTGGTCTTCTCGGCGATGAAGCCGGCGCTGGCGCCGGTGGACGACGACGTGGCAAACGGCGCGTTGTTGTTGTACGTGTCGTAGTTGGAATCCTTGCGGAAGCGGTCCCAGTCGATGATCGGCCGGCCGTACGGTCCGGGCACGATGTAGCTGCCCAGGGCACTTTGCGGGATCAGCGAGCCGCCGTAGGTGAGGGCGTCGGTGCGGCCGGCCGTGTAGCCGGTGCCGAAGCCCGGGTACAGGGCGGCGGCGCTGGCGCCGGGCGTGTTGGCACCGTCGCAGTTGGGTGCGCCGTTCGGGCCGTCCAGCACCACGCTCGGGTTGTTGCCGCACACGGCGGCCTGCCACGCGGCCGAATTTTCCTGGGCGCGGATGCGGCGGTTGATATCGTCGTAGGCCAGGCCGGCCTTGATGTTGAATGCGCGGTCGCCCCAGGTCAGGTCGGTGTGGGCGCCCTTGGTGCGGGTTTCGCGCAGTTCGTTGGCGATATTCACGCGCCCGCCGGCCCACGCGTAGTTGGCCGGGTTGTTCAGATCGAGGCTGGACGTGATGTTGGGAATGCCGCCGCCGGTGTTATCGAAGGTGACGGTGTTGCCGCTGTTGGCCGGCGTGATCGGCATCACGGTCGGGGCCTCGTGACTGAAGCGGCTGCGCGTGTAATTGACCTGGGCGTCGAGTTTGAGCTTGGGGGCGATGGTCCATTCCATGCCAGGATTGATGCCCAGCAGGTCCACCTTGTCGCGGCGCGGGCCGTACTCGATGAAGTTGAGCGAATTGGCGAAGGTGCCGCTGGTGACGGTGCAGCCGGCGCTGCAATCGGTACGGTCCACCGTCATGTTGAGCGGGATCGCGGCGTTGTTGCGCACGGCCCAGTTGTAGGCAACGCGCTGGGCCTTGTCGTCACGCTTGCTGTACATGGTGTCGACGTAGAAGTGCAGGTCGTCGGTAGGGCGATACTCGGTGCTGAAAATGGCCGAGAGCTTGTCCTTGGTGCCGAAGTAATCCATGGTGCGGCCCAGGCGCGGCACAATGGCGTTGTCGATCTGCTCGATGGTCAAGCCCGGATTGTGCGCCAGCAGGAAGGCCTGGTCGATCACGGTGCCCGGCACGAGGCCGTTGCCGGCATTGGCCGGCACCACCGCGGGAATGTTCCAGTTGCCGCCGCCGGTGTTGTTGCGGGTGGCGGACGTGTTCTGCGCGGCGCTCAGGTTCGGATTGGTCCAGCCCACCGTTTCGAAACCGGTGGTACGAATTTCCTGGCGCGACAGCGATATGCCGCCTAGGATGCCGAAGGTCTTGCCCCAGGTCTGGCTGGCCAGCAGCGAACCGCGGCCGCCGGTCTTGTCGGCGATCTGGTTGCGGGTACCGGTCACGCTCATGGCAACGGTGCTGCCTTCCTTGTCGAACGGTCGCGCGCTGCGCAGGTTCACCACGCCGGCAGCGCCGCCTTCGAGCATGCTGGCGGTCGGGCTCTTGCTGACCGTGAGCTTGGTGAACAGGTCGGTCGGCAGCAGGTCGAGATCGACCTCGCGGTTGCTGTTCTGGCCATCGACCGGACCGGACGACGCCACCGCGATCTGCGCGTTGTTCAGCAGGATCTTGGTGAAGCTCGAACCGAGGCCGCGAATCTGGATGTTCATGCCTTCGCCGGTGACGTCGCGCGAGACGCCCACGCCGGGAATGCGGCTGAGCGACTCGGCGATATTCTTGTCCGGGAATTTGCCGAAGTCTTCGGCGTTGATCGAATCCTGGAAGCCGACTGCTTCCTTCTTGTCCTTGGCCGACGAGATCAGGCTGTTGCGGTAGCCGCTCACTTCCACCTTCTGGATGGTCGCTTCGTCGATGGGGGCGGCGGGCGGCGTGGGGGCCGGTGCCTGCTGGGCGTAGGCCTGGGCGACCAGGCCGGCCATGATGGTCAGGCCGCAGGCCAGGCGCGCAGGCGCACGGCGGCCACCGCCGGTTGGGGTAAGGGGGCTGGGCATTGCTGTCTCCTAATGATTTTATGCTTTTGTAATTTGCCGCAGCGATGATTGTGATTATGGTACCGCGACCATTTGAGTCTAGGACGGTTGCAAAGGCGTTGTCAACAGAAAGATCCGGCAAAATGTCATGCGCTACCATTTTTCGCTGGACGTGGCGAATCGACAACGCCGAGCGCGTCTCGGCTACAATGCCGACACCCCCACTCGCGGAGTTCTCCATGTTGCGTACCAGTGTAGCCAGCGTCACCATCCTGCTGGCGTTCTGCACCACCGCCGCCCAGGCCAGCGAAGCTGCCAGCGGAACGTTCACCGCCGCGCAAAGCTGCGAAGCCTATGCCTCGTTTGCCAAGCGCACCAACCCCGGCGGCGCCCGCATCGCAGCGGGCCAGCGCTACACGGTCCGCGAAATCAACCAGGCCGATTACCAGTGGCTGCGGGTGGAAGTGCCGGGCGCGGAACCCGGGCTGCGCTGGGTGCAGCGCGACTGCGGCGCCGCCATTCTGGAACCGATCGAGCAGCGTTCGAAGCGGCCGCCGCGCGGCAGCGATCCGCAGGGCGACGGTGGTTCCTGCAACATCGCCAACCGCCAGGACAGCTATGTGCTGGCCGTCACCTGGCAGCCCGGGTTCTGCGAGCACTTCCCGTACAAGGGCAAGAAGCCCGAATGCGACGCCATGAACGGCGGCAAACTGGAAGCCAGGACCCTGAGCCTGCACGGCCTGTGGCCCAACAAGAAGGAGTGCGGTACCCGCTACGGCAGCTGCGAGGGGCCGCCATTCGCGCTGTCCCAGGACACGATCGCCAAGATCGCGCCGTGGATGCCCAACTTTTATTACGAACGCACCTTCGGCGCCTACGAGTGGAACAAGCATGGCAAATGCCAGTCGCTGGCGCCGGACGACTATTTCATCAAGGCCGTATCCGCCGTGCGGGTGGTCAACGATTCGGAAGTGGGCAAGATCATCCTGTCGAGCACCGGCAAGAGCGTACGCGTGTCCGACTTCTTCGCCCGCGTCAAAGCCCGCGAAGGCGAAAAGGCCGCCAACAGCCTGACGCTGGTATGCAGCCAGCGCAAATACCTGCAAGAGATCCGCGTCTCGCTGCCGCTGGACTTCCCCACCGACCGCGACCTGGCGACCATGGTGGGTAACGCCCAGCCGGCACCGGCGCGGGTGCAGGGGTGCGGCGACGAGATTTATGTGGAGGCGGCGGGCAGGTGATGCGGACCACGGATAGCCATGGCCCATGCATTTCTACAGGAGACGCGGTGATGCTCACTAGCGACGCCTTAGCAGCAAGCCAGTTTTTACGCTAGTGATAAGATGGCGTGCTCCGCGACGCGGATGGGCGTACAGGCCGCTAGCCACGCTGGAACCCTTCATGAAAGTTCGCTCCCGACTCAAGCATAGTGCTGCCGGCCTGCTCTCCAGGTTTGTCGGCCGGAATAACGACTACCAGGGTTTTTGGGCTCTGGGCTTGTTATACAGAGGTGTGCAGGTGCCACCCTGGCACATCGAACTCGATCTGCTTTCCGGAACTGCCTCTCCCATCAATGCGATCGCTGCCTGTATCGCTGCCAGGGAATCGGCATACTTACGCGCTGCACTGTCGAAGCAGATGCTTGACTGGCAGTGCCTGCAGCGCGCTTCCCTTACCTTACAGTTCAACGCCGACGTCTCCGTCCGTTACACCGGTGCCAATCCTGCTGGCGAGCCTTTCTTGTGTACCGTCGAACTCGTGCTGGCTACAGGACAAAGCGCAAGCTCCAGTGTGACCGGCCGCTGCGCCGCCTGGGCGCCCGGGCATTTCACGGGAAGGGTAGGCGCGGTCGTCCCTCAGCTTTGAAGGGATTCGGCTGCCGCCCGCTTGCGCTGCGCCTTGCGCCGGTACATGGCGTCGTCCGCGTCGGCTACCAGGTCGGCGGCGCTGGGCACGGCGCCGGGGTGGCCGCTTGCGGCAGGCATGATGGCGACACCGATGCTGGCGCCGGCCGCCAGTTCGCGGCCCTCGATGCAATGGGGCCGGCCCAGGCTCGCTTCCAGCTTTCCCACCACGATGTCGGTGTTGGCGGCGTCGCTACCGACCAGCACCACGGCAAATTCGTCGCCGCCCAGTCGTGCCGCCAGATCGGACTTGCGCAGCTCCGCGCGCAGCCGCGCTGCGGCGCCGGTCAGCAGCTGGTCGCCGGCGGCGTGGCCATAGGTGTCGTTGATATGCTTGAAGCCATCGAGATCGAGGTATAACAGCGACAGGGGCGCGCCGAAGCGTGCGCACAACTCTACCTGCCGCCCCAGAAACTCTGTAAACATGGTGCGGTTGGCCAGTCCCGTCAGCGGATCGTGCGTGGCCTGGTGGCGCGCCAGCGCGTGCATGCGTGCCGCGTCCACCAGGGCGTTACCCACTTCATCGGCTTCGCGCAGGCCGTAGCTGGCGGGTGCCACCGGTTCGCCGCGACCGAGCGCCATGGCCGGCGTGACCAGTGCGCCGATGGCGCGCGACACCTGGTTGCCGATGCGCCAGGCCACCAGCAGGCCGGCCGCCATCAGCGTGGCAGTGACCAGCACCAGCAGCCACAGCTTGCGATTGAGCTCGGCGTTCAGCACTTCGAGCGGGATGCCGATGCCGACCGTCCAGCCGGACGTGCCGGCGCGGGTCATCACGGCCAGGATAGGCTTGCCGTCCAGGGTGGCGGTTTCGAAACCGCCTTCGAAACCTTCGCGCATGCGCCTGATCACCTCGGGCAGCGCCTTGTGGCCGACGTAGCGCTGCATGTCCTCGCTGCGGGCGACCACGTTGCCGTCGCGGTCGAGGATGCTGGCAATCCAGTGTTCCGGGTAGCTTTGCTGAGAGAGCAGGGCGCCGAAACGCTCCACGGTGACAGCGGCGCTGAGGGCACCGACTTCGCCACCCTGATTCGGCCAGTCGCCGGCGCTGTAACGCACCGGCACACCGACCGATGCCACCTGGCGATGCGAGACCTCGCCGACAAAGATACCGGAAATGGCCGTGGCTTCGTGCTCGCTGATGACGCGCAGCGCCGACCCCACCGAGGCCGGCGGCAGTGCAGCGCCGCGCGGCAGGAAGGTGTTGATCAGCTGCTTGCCGCTGGCGTCTTCGAGCACGATGTTGAGCATGTTCTGGGAGGCGGCCAGCCCGCGCGCCTGCTCGTAAAACCCCCGCAAGTCCTGGCGCATCAGGTCCGGCGATGCGGCCAGCGCGCGCAGCGCCGCTTCGACGGCGGCGAATTCCTTGTCGATGTCGGTGGCGTTGGCGCGCGCCGTTGCCATGGCGCCGGTGATGAACGCAGCCCGTGCCTGCGTGTAGTCGTAGCCGATCAGCAGAATCGCCATCAACGACGCCGGCACGATGCATGCGACTACCAGATACAGCAAGCGGGATCGGATCGAGGGGGCGCGCATGATACCTGTAATGGTCGGGATGGCACATATGTTACATGAATTTGCTGTGTCTTAAAAGCAAGAAAATAAGCGGCGGGACAACAAACGCCACCTGCCAGCGCGGCGCCCGACATTGGCATACCGGTGCTTTGCCCCTATCATGTCGGGTGTCTTACCCCTCGCCACCCGGACGGAGCCACCATGCACCTCGTCAGCTGTACCGAAGAACGCCACGCACAAGCGATACTCGATATCTTCAACGACGCCATCGCCAATTCGACCGCGCTGTACGAATACCATCCGCGCACGCACGAGACCATGACGAACTGGTTTGCAGCCAAGCGCGCCGGCGGCTACCCGGTGCTCGGATACGAGGATGGCGCCGGCACGCTGCTCGGCTTTGCCAGCTATGGCGCGTTTCGCGGCTATCCCGCCAACAAGTACGCGGTGGAGCATTCGGTCTATGTCCGGGCCGACCAGCGCGGCAAGGGACTGGGACGCGCGCTGCTCGAACAAGTTGTCGTTGCAGCGGGCCAGGCCGGGCTGCACACCATCGTCGGCGGCATCGACGCCGACAACCGCGCCAGCATTGCGCTGCACGAGCAGCTGGGTTTCGTCCACGCCGGCACCGTGCGCCACGCCGCCTTTAAGTTCGGCCGCTGGCTGGATCTGGCGTTCTATCAGCTGATACTGCCGACGCCAGCCGCGCCCGTGGATGGCTGAACCCTGCTGGCTGAACGCCTTGCAATTCCATCCTGCGGCCCCTATACTTCGCCGGTAGTCAAGCTTCTGGTATGTGCCAGGCCCCGGTCGATCGCGGTCTGCACATTTAAATGGGAAGCCGGTGCGCCCGCAGGGCCATGCCGGCGCTGCCCCCGCAACGGTAGTCGAGGTCAAGGTAGTGCAAGCAGCCACTGTGCACACGCATGGGAAGGCGCACCGCCAGGAGCAATCCACTCGTCAGCCCGGAAACCAGCCAGCAGCGGTCAACACGTTTGTATTGCGGAGGGCGATACGGGTGAGTGCTGCGCCGTGCTGTCTGTCCTGTTGCAACGCATTCCGGCCGCTTCCCCGCTGTTCCTCCTGCGCGTACCCCGACGTATTCACGCACCCTGGAAGGAAGATCATGCCCGTCACCCCAGTCATCTCCGGTCACACCGAAAGTTCCAGCCGTCTGGCGAGCCTGCGCGAAAAGCTGGTGCCTGCACTGTGCGCAGCCGGCCTTGGCGCCGTGCTGCTGTTCGGCGCCGGCTTCGCGTCGATGGAGGCGCTGCATAACGCGGCCCATGACAGCCGTCATTCGGCAGGCTTCCCGTGCCACTGAACCGCGCCGGCGCAGCCGGCGTTTCCGCAGCAGGCACCGGCGTTTTCAATGGCATCGTCCGCACGGCCGCTGCCGCCGGCATCGTGGCGGGGCTGCTGCTGACCGCGATCCAGCACCTGCAGGTCATACCGATCATTCAGCAGGCGGAAGTCTACGAAAAGGCGCAGGAGGCCAGCCCACCCGCCGTTCACGTGCATCAGGATGCCGCGCCAGCCCAGCACGCACACGAGCACGCGCATGCCCATGATGCGCATGGCGTCGGCGAAGCAGCCCACAGCCATGGCGGCTGGGAACCCGACGACGGTCTCGAACGCACGGCCTACACCGCACTGGCCGATGTGAGCATGGGCGTCGGTTACGCGCTGCTGCTGGTGGCCGCAATCTGCCTGCGCGGCGGCGCTGTCACGTGGCGCCGCGGCCTGCTGTGGGGCGCGGCCGCCTACGCAGTATTCTTCATCGCCCCCTCGCTCGGCCTGCCGCCCGAGTTGCCGGGCACCCTGGCTGCGCCGGTGGCTGCCCGCCAGGCCTGGTGGATCTGCACCGCTTTTTCCACCGCCGTGGCACTGGGCATGCTGGTCTGGAGCCGCAACCTCTGGCTCAAGGTCGGCGCCGTGGCGCTGCTGTTCGTGCCGCACCTGGTCGGCGCACCGCAACCGTCCGTGCATGCGATGGCGGCGCCAGCCGAACTGGCAGGCGCCTTCGTAGTCGCCACCGCGCTGGCCAATGCCGTGTTCTGGCTGGCCCTGGGCGCGCTGGTTGGCTGGTTCTACAAAAAACCTGCCTGAAGACCGCCAGATAAGGTTGTCCGAATCATGAGAACTCACCACCGTCACATCTTCATGTGCGTCGGTCCGCGCTGCGAGCCGAAAGAAGGCCGCGCGCAAGCCGTCTTCGAGCACATGGGCAAGATCATCGACGCGCACCCGGAACTGGCCGTCAAGCGCACGCGCACCCACTGCATGGTCGCGTGCCGCTTCGAAGGGCCGGTGGTGGTGGTCTATCCAGAAGGCGTGTGGTACCAGCGCGTCAACGAAGCCAATGCCGAGCGCATCGTCCACGACCACCTGCTGGGCGGGCGCGAAGTCGCCGACCTGGTATTCCACTGCCTTGGCGTGGGGGATACCTGCGAACCTGGACCGAAATGACCGATATCCCGACCTCTGTAACCACCGCGCAACTGGCGCTGCTGACCCACGCCTCGAACGACCTCACCGTGCTGCACCAGGCGCAGGCCCAGCTGCCGGACGGCTTCGGTCCGGTCGCGGGCGTGAACCTGCAGGCGCTGGACGAGGACTGCACCCTGGCGCAGTTGCTCGATGATGAACTGCGCGCAGCGCGCGTGATCGTGGTACGGGTACTGGGCCGCCTGGGGAGCATCCCCGGCTTCGCGGAGCTGGTCGAGCATGCGCGGCGCCACGGCCGGCACCTGGTCGTCGTCAGCGGCACCGGCGAACCCGATCCCGAACTGGCGGCCGTGTCCACCGTGCGTCCCGACGTGCTGGACATGACGCTCACCTATTTCCAGGCCGGAGGCAGCGCCAACCTGGCGCAGTTGCTGCGCTTCCTGTCCGACCACCTGCTGTGGACCGGCTTCGGTTTCGAGCCGGCGCTGGCATTGCTGGACCACGGCATCTACCATCCGGACCTGGCGCCTGGCGCCGACCTGGCCGCGTGGCTGGCACTGGCCGATCCACAGCGCCCCAGCGTGGGCATCGTGTTCTATCGCGCGCACTGGATGAGCGGTAACACACGTTTCATCGATGCGCTGCTCAACGCACTCGAAGCGCGCGGCATGAACGTGCTGCCCGTGTTTACTGCCTCGCTGCGGGCAGGCGCCGGCGACGGCCAGCTGCCTGCTGCATTGCGCTATTTCGGCACCGTCGAAGACGGCGCCACCCGTGCCCATGTCGATGTCCTGATCAACACCACGTCGTTCGCGATGGGCGAGATCACGCCGGGCGGTCCCACGCCCGCCGGCTGGTCGGTCGGTGTACTCGAACAGCTCGACGTGCCGGTGCTGCAGGCAATCACCAGCGGCATGACGCTGGCCCAGTGGGACCAGTCGGCGCGGGGACTCAATCCGCTCGACGCAGCGATGAACGTGGTGCTGCCGGAATTCGATGGCCGCATCATCACCGTGCCGCTGTCGTTCAAGGCCCGTGCTGCCGGCATGCCCGGCGACGCGGTCGAATACGACCCGCTGCCCGACCGGGTGGCGCGCATCGCCGGCATTGCCTGGCGCGCAGCGCGCCTCAAGCGCGTGCCGAATGCGGACAAGCGCGTGGCGTTCATGTTCACCAATTCGAGCAGCAAGGCTTCGCAGATCGGCAATGCCGTGGGCCTCGATGCGCCGGCGTCGCTGATGCGCATCCTGGAAGCGATGAAGCTGGCAGGCTATACGATCGACGACCTGCCGGAAAGCGGGACGGCGCTGATTCACGACCTGGTGGCACGCTGCTCGTACGACAATATCTACCTGACGGCCGAACAGATGCACGGCGCCGCCGGCCGCGTGCCGGCGGCGCAGTACCGGCAATGGTTCGACCAGCTGCCGCAGTCCATGCAGGACAGGATGACTGCGCAATGGGGCGCCGCTCCCGGCGCAGCCTATGTGCACGAGGACTACGTGGCGCTGGCCGGCATCGAGCTCGGTAACGCCTTTGTCGCGCTGCAGCCGCCGCGCGGCTACGGCATGGATCCGGACGCCATCTACCACCAGCCGGACCTGCCGCCGACGCACCATTACTATGCGCTGTACCGCTGGCTGCGCGATGTCTGGCAGGCCGACGCCATCGTCCACGTCGGCAAGCACGGCACGATGGAATGGTTGCCGGGCAAAGGTGTCGGCTTGTCGGAACAATGCTTTCCGGACGCGCTGCTCGGCGACCTGCCGCTGTTTTATCCGTTCATCATCAACGACCCGGGCGAGGGCTCGCAAGCCAAGCGCCGGGGCCACGCCGTGGTGGTCGATCACCTGACGCCGCCGATGACGACGGCCGACACCTACGGCGCGCTGGCGCAGCTGACGCAGCTGGTGGGGGAATACTACCAGGTCGAAGTGCTCGACCCGGCCAAGCTGCCCTTGCTGCAGCAGCAGATCTGGGAACTGGTCAAACAGACCAACCTCGATGCCGATCTGCAGATGCGGCTGCTGCACCATGATCATGATCATGATCACGGTCACGGTCATGGGCACCACGACCACGAGCACGATCACCACCATGGTCACGGCCATGGCCATCACGATCATCACGGTCATGGGCACGATCACGACCATGGGCACGATCACGATAACGATCACGCGCACGACGGCGCGCTGCCGGCCGCGCTGGCGGCGATGGGCGGCTCCGATGTCGCCCACCTGATCGAGGATCTCGACGGCTACCTGTGCGAACTCGGCTCGGCCCAGATCCGCGATGGCCTGCACATCCTCGGACGCCGACCGGACGATGCGCAGATGCCGGATATGCTGGTGGCGCTCACGCGGCTGCCCAACCTGGGCATCCCCGGCCTGCAGGCGGAAATCGCCGGCCTGTTCGGCCTGACCATGGAAATGCTGCTCGACCAGCAGGGCCGGCGGCTCAATGTCGATCCGGCCCTCGCCCGCCTGTCCGGGCGTGCCGTGGTTTCGCGCGCAAATGCGCTGGAAGCGGTGGACGTGCTGTGCGTACGCCTGTTCGCGGCGCTCGGCGACGCCGGTTACGACGCAGCGCGCATCGATGCCGTGCTGGCATCGGTGTTTGCCGACCTCGATGCATCCGCACCGGCAGCGCCACTGCTGCAGCCGGCCGTGAAATCGGCGGCCAACGTGCTGTCGCAAATGGGCAAGCCGCGTGCGAAGCCGGTCCCGCTGAAACCTGCGAAACAGGCCATTGCGACGGCCAAACCGGCTGGCGCCGCGCGCTTCGACGGCCTGCGCACGGTCCTGGCGTTTGCCTGTACCGACCTGGTACCGAACCTGACCCGCGCCACCGACGAAATCGACAACCTGCTGCGCGGCCTGGCCGGCGGCTACGTGCCGGCCGGACCCAGCGGTTCGCCCACGCGCGGCATGGCCCACATCCTGCCGACCGGACGCAATTTCTATTCGGTCGATCCGCGCAGCGTGCCGTCGCAATCGGCGTGGCGCGTGGGCCAGCAGCTGGCGCGCGAAGTGCTGGAGCGCTATCAGCGCGAGACCGGAGCCTACCCGGAGAGCGTGGCGATCAGCATCTGGGGCACCAGCGCCATGCGCACCCACGGCGACGACGTGGCGCAAATCCTGGCGCTGCTGGGCGTGCGCCCCGTGTGGCGCGCAGAAAGCCGGCAGGTGAGCGGCGTGGAAGTGATCCCGCTGGACGAACTGAAACGGCCACGGATCGACGTCACCACCCGTATCAGCGGCTTCTTCCGCGACGCCTTCCCGCAACTGATCGACCTGGTGGACGACGCTGTACACCAGGTGATCGCGCTCGACGAGCCGCCCACGCACAACTTCGTGCGCAAGCACTACCTCGAGGAGCTGGCCGGTCTGATGGCTGATGGCGTGGCGCAGGGCGAAGCGCATGCGCGTGCTGCCTACCGCATCTTCGGCGCCAAGCCGGGTGCTTACGGCGCCGGCGTGCTGCCGCTGATCCAGCACCGCAACTGGGAAGCCGACGCCGACTTTGCCGAGGCCTATGTCAACTGGGGCGGTTATGCGTATGCGCGCGGCACCCAGGGTTCGGATCAGCGCGACGCCTTCCGCACCCGCCTGAACGGCGTGCAGATCGCGCTGCACAACCAGGACAACCGCGAACACGATATCTTCGACAGCGACGATTACCTGCAGTTCCACGGCGGCATGATCGCCACCATCCGCGCGCTGAGCGGCCAGCAGCCGCGCCATTATTTTGGCGACAGCCACGATCCATCGCGCGCCCAGGTGCGCGATCTGAAGGAGGAGACGCTGCGCGTGTTCCGGTCGCGCGTGGTCAATCCCAAGTGGCTGGCCAGCATCCAGCGCCATGGCTACAAGGGCGGCCTGGAACTGACCGCCACCGTCGATTACCTGTTCGGCTACGACGCCACGGCGCAGGTGATGGACGACTGGATGTACGAAGACGTGGCGCAATGCTATGGCTTCGATCCCGCCATGCAGCAGTTCCTGCAGACGGCCAATCCATGGGCGCAAAATGCGATCGCCGAGCGCCTGCTGGAAGCGGCCGCGCGCGGCATGTGGGCGGCGCCCAGGCCGGAGACGATCGAGCAGCTGCGTGAACTGTATCTGCGCAGCGAGACGCTGCTGGAAGAACGCGGCGAAACCCCGCGCAATGGATAAGACAGGCACACGATGAATTTTCCGTTTACCGCCATCGTCGGCCAGGAGCAGCTGCGGCTTGCCCTGATGTTGTGCGCAGTCGATCCAGGCATCGGTGGCGTGCTGATACGCGGCGACAAGGGCACGGCCAAGAGCACGGCCGCGCGCGCTCTGGCCGAAGTGCTACCGCCGGTCGAACTGGTCGCGGCCTGCGCCTTCAACTGCGCCGTGCAGGCTCCGTGCGCACACTGCGAAACCTGCAATCAGGCCGATCGCGTGGTCCGATTGTCGCCGGTGCCCTTTGTCACGCTGCCGCTTGGCGCGACCGAAGACCGGGTGCTGGGCAGCCTCGATCTGTCGCGTGCGCTGAGCGGCGGCCAGCAGGCATTCCAGCCCGGATTGCTGGCAGCGGCCCATCGCGGGTTGCTGTATATCGATGAAGTCAACCTGCTGGCGGATCACCTGGTCGATGTGCTGCTCGACGTTGCCGCCATGGGCGTGAACCGCGTCCAGCGCGAGGGCCTCGCGGTCAGTCATCCGGCGCGCTTCACGCTGGTCGGGACCATGAACCAGGAGGAGGGCGACCTGCGCCCGCAGCTGCTCGACCGCTTTGGCCTGATGGTGGAAGTGACGGCGCCGCGCGACAAGGCGGTGCGCGCCGAGGTCGTGCGCCGCCGGATCGGCTTCGAGGCCGATCCGGCCTCGTTCAGCCAGGCGTGGCGCGAACCGCAGGAAGACTTGCAGGCCACCCTGGCCAGGGCGCAGCAGCTGCTGCCGCAGGTAACGCTCGACGACGCGCTGCTCGACCTGATCAGCCACCTGTGCTGCGAACTGGAAGTGGCCAGCCTGCGCGCCGACATCGTGATGTACAAGACCGCGCGCGCCATCGCTGCGCTGGACGGGCGGCTCGCGGTCACGCCAAATGACATCCGCGGCGCGGCCGAACTGGTGCTGCCGCATCGGCGCCGCCGCAAACCGTTCGAGCAGCCGGGCCTCGATCAGCAAAAACTCGATGAACTGATGCAGCAGGCGCCGTCCGAACGCGATCGCAGCGCTGAGCAGCAGGCGGGCAGCGGACAGTCTTCCGGCAACGCGCAGCGGCCGGAGGGAGAATTGCCACCTGAAAGCGGTGTGCAGCCAAAACACGCGCAGCAGCCGGATGGCAATCGTGAACCGGGCAGCGACCGGGCTGCGAGCAGCGGACAAGGTCAGGCTGTTGATCACACGGAGAGCGGTGACCGCCAGCGGGACAGCGGCGGGCTGCCTGCCGCCGAAGCGCAGCAGGCAGGCGGACCAAGGCAGACGGGCGATGGTGGGCAGGCCAGGGACCAACACCGGGACCAGAACCGCGAGCCAGACCGCGAGCCAGACCGCGAGCAGTCCGCCGGCGGAGAGCACCCGCAGGTGTTTGCTGCCGCTGCCAGCCTGCCGACTGCGCGCATCTCGGTCGAGGCGCAGTCGTCTTCAAGCGCGGCCGGGCGTCGCAGCGTGGCGCAGCATGCATCGCGCGGTCAGGTACTGCGCGCGGTGCCGAACCAGCAGCCGGACAGCATTGCCATCGGCGCCACCCTGCGCAGCGCGGCGCTGCGCGGCGTCGGGCGCGGGGGCGAAGGTGGCAATGAAGGTGGCAACCACGGTGACAACAAAGGTGACAACAAAGGTAGCAACGAAGGTAGCAATTTCGGCCGCCTGCAAGTCACGCGCGCCGATCTGCACCAGCAGGTGCGGGTCGGCGCCAGCGCCAACCTGATACTATTCGTGGTCGACGCTTCCGGTTCGATGGCGGCGCAACGGCGCATGGAAGCGCTCAAGGGTGCGGTGCTCAGCCTGCTGACGGACGCCTACCAGCAGCGTGACGAGGTGGCAGTGGTGGCGTTTCGCGGCCAGCGCGCCGAACTGCTGCTGGCGCCCACGCGCAGCGTGGACCTGGCCGAGCAGGGCTTGCGCAGCTTGCCGACCGGCGGCCGCACGCCGCTGCCGCACGCCCTGCAACTGGCGCTGGAAACGCTGCAGCGCGCTGGCGCCAACGCCCGCACCGCGCCGCCGCTGCTGGTGCTGCTCACGGACGGCAAGGGCAACGTGCCGATGGCCGAAGGCGGCGACGCGTGGGGCGAAGCGCTGGCAATGGCGGAACTGCTAGCAGAGCGCCGCGTGCCGGCGCTGGTGATCGACACCGAGAGCGGCTACCTGCGCCTGGGCCGCGCTGCGCAGCTGGCGCAGGCGCTGGGCGCCGAGTGCCTGACACTCGAAGAATTATCGGCCGACAGCCTGGCGCTGACGGTGCGGGCAAGGCTGGCATGACGGCATAATGGCAAGATGGCGATCATCCTAAAGTTTTATCAGGAGCAGTAATGATTATTTGTATAGGCGCCGGTCCCGGCGACGTCGGTTACCTGACCCAGCGCGGCGCGGAATTGATACGCGACGCCGACGTGGTGGCCGGCTTCGAGGCCGTGCTCAATGTGGTGCGCAGCCTGATTCCCGACACCGCGCGCGTGATCAGCATGGGTTACCGCGACCAGGTCGAGCAGCTCGACAAGGTCGCGGTGGAACACCACGCCGGCAAGAAATGCGTGGTCGTCTTCATGGGCGACATCCATTTCAGCGGCTTCCAGTACCTGGAGCGCGTGGAGCGCGCCTGCGGCCACCCGGTCGAATCGCTGCCCGGCATTTCATCGGCGCAGATCCTGGCCTCGCGCGCCAAGGTGTGCTTCGACGAGACCACCTTCATCACCTTCCACCGGCGCGGCGACCTGGAGCCGTTCAAGCGCCACCTGGTGCATGTGCTGCAGGACCAGCGCAATGCCATCGTCATCCCGTGTCCCTGGGATGCGGCGCGTTCGTTCATGCCGTGGCATATCGCCAAATACCTGATCGAGCAGGGCATTCCTGCCAGCCAGCCGGTCGAGGTCTGGGAAAACCTGACCCGTAACGAGGCGGAGTGGCATGGCACGCTGGCCGAATGCGCCGAGCGCGAGGTGTCGGACATGAGCATCATGCTGATCCGCACCATGGCGCCGATGGCCAGCCAGATCGAGCCGCCACCGGTGCCGGCATGAGCGGTAGCGAACGATTCGGCATCGTGATCGCCGGCCATGGCAGCCGCGATCCCGACGCCGTGCGCGAGTTCGAGGCGCTGGTGGAACTGGTCAAAGCACGGGCGCCGCAGGACGTGGTCACCCATGGCTACCTGGAATTTGCCACGCCGACCATCGGCGAGGCCGTGCAGGCCAACATCGCCGGCGGCGCCGGTCAGGTGGCAATCGTGCCCGGCGTGCTGCTCGCTGCCCGTCACGCCAAGAACGATATGCCGGCCGAGATGCAGGCCGCGGCACGCGACCATCCCGGGATCGACTTTCATTTCGGCGCGCCGATGAACCTCGACCCCAAGCTGCTGCAACTGGCGCAGGAACGCATCGTGGCGGCCGAAGCGCTGTCGCCGCATACCGTGCGCCGTGCCGACACCTGCCTGGTGGTGGTCGGACGCGGCACGACCGACCCCGACGCCAACGGCGAAGTGGCCAAGCTGGCGCGCATGCTCGAGGAAGGCCTGGGCTTCGGCGCGGCCAGCGTCTGCTACTCGGGTACCGCCAGTCCGCTGGTGGCCGACGGCTTGCGCAGCGTGGCGCGCCTCGGTTACGCGCGCGTGGTGGTGCTGCCGTTCTTTTTGTTCGACGGTGTGCTGGTCAAACGTATCTACGCGGCGGCGGACGATTTGGCCGAACGCGAACCTGGCCTGGAGGTGCTGAAAGCCGGTTACCTGGGCGTGCATCCGCTGATGGCCGACGTGATGATCGAGCGCGCGCGCGAAGCGGTGGCCGGCCGCGCCGCGATGAACTGCTCGCTGTGCAAATACCGCGTGCAGATCGTCGGCTTCGAACAGCAGGTGGGCGAGCCGCAGCAGGCGCACCACCTGGCGGTGCGGGCCTTGTCCGCGCAGCCGGCGCCGGACCCCGCGGCCGGACCGCAGTACAATTTTTATGTGCCGCATCCGATCGAGGCGGAAAGCTTCCGCATCATCGCCGAAGGCCGCGACTGGGCGCCGTTCCCGCCCGAGCAGCTGACCATCCTGCAGCGCCTGGTGCACACGAGCGGCGACTTCGGCGCCGTCGACGACATGTATTTCTCGCCGGGTGCCGTGGACAGCGGCATCCGCGCGCTGCTGCGCTGCAAGCGGGTGCTGACCGATGTCACCATGGTGCAGACGGGCCTCAAGCGCGCGCTGCTCGAGGAACTGGGCATCGACACATGGTGCGGCGTGCATGATCGCGAAACGCATCTGATGTCGGAGCAGTACGGGATTACCCGGTCGGCGGCCGGGATCCGGCGCGGCTGGGAAAAATTCGGCAACGACGTGGTGGTGGCGATCGGCGACGCACCCACCGCGATTGCCGAAGCCACGCGCCTGATCCGCGAGCACGGCTGGCGCCCGCAGCTGGTGATCGGGCTGCCGGTCGGTTTTGTCGGCACGCGCGAGACCAAGGAGGATCTGCGCCGCTGCCTGCAGGTGCCGCGCATCACCAATCGGGGCACGCGCGGCGGCTCGCCGTGGGCGGCCAGCGTGGTCAATGGCTTGATGATCGACGCCTTGAACGGGCTGGCCGCCGAGCTGGCGCAGGCTGCGCCGGCCGCATCGGCTCAAGACGCGGCCGGCCCGGGGAAAGATGTCGCTGGCTGAACGCCAGCCTTTCGACCTCGACGTCCGGGCCCTGAACGGCCTGCGGCGCGGACGCACCACGGGCAGCTGCGCCACGGCTGCCGTCAAGGCGGCGCTGCGCCTGCTGCTGCAGGACGTGCGGCTATCGACCGTCGATATCAGCCTGCCCGACGGCGTGCATTATCTGTCGGTGCCGATTCAGCAGCAGGCGTGGCTGCTGCCGGGCGAGGCGGTGCGCGCCGAGGTGATCAAGGATGGTGGCGACGATCCCGATAACACGCACGGCGCCACTATCTTCGCCGAGGTGCGGCGCAATGACGCCGGCGTGGTGCGTTTTTTTGCCGGTCGTGGCGTGGGCACGGCCACCTTGCCCGGCTTGCGGGTGGCGGTGGGCGAGCCGGCCATCAATCCGGTGCCGCGCCAGATGATGCGGCTGGCGGTGCAGGAAGTGGCGGGGCGCGACGGCCAGGGGTTCGATCTGACCATCGGCTGTGAAAATGGCGAAGTAATCGCCGCCAAGACCTTCAACCCCCGGCTGGGCATCGTCGGCGGCATCTCGATCCTCGGCACGTCGGGCATCGTGGAACCGATGTCGCTGGCGACGTGGATCGCGTCTGTGGAGGTGTATATCCGGGTGGCGCTGGCGCAGGGGCAGCAGTGCGTGGCTTACCTGCCGGGCAAGATCGGGCGCGAGTTCGCGCGCGACGTTCTGCAGCTGCCGGACAAGAACACGGTGCAGATCGCCAATTTTCTCGGCGATGCGCTCGACTTCACCGAACGGGTGCTGGTCGAAGACCGGCGTACGCTGGACGTGCTCTGGCTGGCCGGCCACCCGGGCAAGCTGGCCAAGGTAATCGACGGCTGGTGGGATACGCATTCGAGCAAGAGCAGGATGGCCATGGGCGGCGTCGCGCGCGTGGCTGCCGAGGTGGGATACGCGCCGACGATGGTGCAGCAAATTGAACAGGCCAATACAGTGGAAGCAGCAATGGACATATTAAGGCAGGAACCGGGCGCGCCAGCGTTCTGGCGCGAGATCGAGCACCGCATCGCGGCGCTGGTGCATGGCCGCGTGCCCTCGGTGCACCGCATCGAGGTGCGCCTGTTCGACCTGGCCGGCAATCTGCTGGGAGAACACCGATGAGCGCCGCAGCCCTCGGCACGCTGTATGGCATCGGCGTCGGTCCCGGTCCGGCCGGTTTCGTGCCGGCGGCCGCGCTCGAGGCCTTGCGTCATGCGGACCTGATCTATGCGCCGCGTGCGCGTGGCGCCGCCGATTCGGTCGCACTGCAATGCCTGGCCAGCGCCGGCTTCATTCCCGATCCGGCCCGGCTGCGCGAGATCGAATTCAACATGGATCCGGACCGCTCGGTGCTGAGCGAGCATTACGCCCAGCTGGCCGACACGCTGGCCGTGGAACTGCGCGCCGGCCGCAACGTCGCGTATCTGACCATCGGCGACTCGCTCACCTATTCGACCTACGGCTACGTACTGGCCGGGCTGCGCGAGCGGCTGCCGGATCTGCCGCAGTGCACCTTCCCCGGCATCACCAGCTACGCTGCTGCGGCATCGGCGCTGGCCTGGCCGCTGGGCGAGGGCAAGGAGCGGGTACTGATCCTGCCATGCCCGGAAACGCCGGAAGAACTGCGGCGCGAGATAGAAACCCACGACATCGTGGTGCTGATGAAAGTGGGAACCCGGCTGCCATGGGTGCTGGACCTGCTGCGCGAGATGAAGATCGCCGATCATTGCGCGTTCGCGCGGCGTATCGGCTTGCCCGGCGAACTGCTGGCGTCGGGCGTGGCCGACCTGGTGGCCGATGATGCGATGGGTTACCTGGCCACCATGCTGGTGCGCCGCCACCCGCGAAAGGACAGATAGATGAAAGTGTATTTTGTAGGCGCCGGTCCCGGCGCCGCCGACTTGATTACCGTGCGCGGTGCGCGCCTGCTGGGCAGCGTGCGCATGGTGCTGTACGCCGGTTCGCTGGTGCCGGTGGAACTGCTGACCCACTGCGCGCCGGGCACCGAACTGCTCGATACCGCGCAGATGGACCTGGAGCAGCAGCAGGCCTGCTACGTCCGCGCGCAGGAGCAGGATATCGACGTGGTGCGCCTGCACTCGGGCGACCCGGCCATCTACGGCGCCACCGCCGAACAGATGCGGCGCCTGGAGGCGCTGGGCATCGCCTACGAGATCGTGCCCGGGGTGTCGTCGTTTACGGCAGCCGCAGCAGCCATCGGCGCCGAGCTGACCAAGCCGGAAGTGTCGCAAAGCGTGATCCTGACGCGCGTGTCCGGCCGCGCTTCGGCCGTGCCGGAACTGGAATCGATCGCGCGGCTGGCAGAGCACCGTGCCACCATGTGTATCTTCCTGTCCGGACCGCACCTGAAGAAAATCGTCGGCGACCTGCTGCTGCACTATCCGCCGGACACCCCGGTCAGCCTGGTGCACCGCGCGACCTGGCCCGAGCAGCGCAGCTATACCGGCACGCTGGGCACGATACTGGAAGAGACCAAGCGCGGCGCCTGGAATCTGACCACCATGATGCTGGTTGGCGCGGCGCTCGATAAAGGCGTGGCGGTCGAATCGAGCCTGTATTCGAAGGAGTTCACGCACCTGTTCCGGGTCGTCAAGAAGAACGAGGAAGCGGCGTGACATCGCCAGCGCCCGGGTCGCCGCTCGGCATCTGGCTGGTGCGACCCGAAGCGGAAGCGCTGGCGGGGGTTCTGCACGTGCGCCTCGGCGGCGACATCTACCGGCCGTGGATGCAGCCCGGCATGGCGCAAAAGGCGCAATTTTCCGCCGCCTGGCGCCGCCACGCGCAGTGGATCATGGTGGGCGCCAGCGGCATCGCCGTGCGCTTCCTCGAAGGTCTGCCCGTGGACAAACATACCGATCCGGCCGTGGTGGTAGTGGACGAAGCGGCGCGCCACGCAGTGGCGCTGCTGTCCGGCCATGAGGGTGGCGGCAATATCCTTGCCTACCGCGTGGCCAACGTGGTCGGTGCGGCGCCGGTGGTCACCACCGCCACCGAAGCGCTGAAGCCGCTGACGGTGGGCATCGGCTGCCGCAAGGGTGTGCCGGCGGAGAAGATCGAGGCAGCGGTCGTCAAGGCGCTGCTGGCGGCCGGCGACTATGGCATGCGCGATGTGCGCGAGATGGCGACCGTGGATCTGAAGGCGAACGAGCCGGGCCTGCTGGCGTTCTGCCTGCAGCACGACGTGCCGCTGCGGGTGTTCGCGCGCGCCACGCTGGCCGCGCGGCCTTGGGTGAGCCAGCCATCGGCATGGGTGCAGCAAAATGTGGGACTGGACGGGGTGTGCGAACCCTGCGCCCTGGTGGCAAGCCCGCGCGGTGCGCTGCTGGTGCCGAAAATGCGCCTCGACGGCGTTGCCGTCGCAGTGGTAATCGATAAATGGATGGAAATTGAATGAGTGGTGTACTGAATCTGGTGTCGGTGGGTCCCGGTTACGAGGACCTGATCGTTCCGCGCGCGATTGCCGCCTTGCGCGACAGCGACGTAATCGTCGCCTATGAACTGTATCTGCGTTGGATCGCGCCGCATATCGAAGGCAAGCAGGTTTTCAGCCCGCCGCTGACGCAGGAGCGCGAGCGCGCGCAACTGGCGATCGAGCATGCCCGCAAGGGCGCCAGGGTGTCGCTGATCTCCAGCGGCGACATCGGCATCTACGCGATGGCGGCGCTGGCGTACGAAGAGATGCGCGAGGACGATACCTACGCGGTCAACCTGGTCCCCGGAGTGACCTCGGCCAACGCCTGCGCATCGCTGCTCGGCTCTCCGCTGTCGCACGACTTTGCGACACTGAGCCTGTCCGACCTGCTGTGCCCCTGGGAATGGATCGAGCATCGCGCGCGCCATATCGCCCAGGCCGACCTGGCCTGCGTGATGTACAACGTGCAGAGCGCCAGCCGCCAGGAAGGCGTGTACCGCGTGCTGCAATTGATGCTGGAATCGAAAGCGCCCGGCACGCTGTGCGGCGTGGTGCGCAATGCCTACCGCCCCGGCCAGCAGGTCGATATCTACCGCCTCGACGAACTGCCCGGTCTGAAGTTCGACATGCTGACCACCATCGTGGTCGGCAACCGCTTCACGGCCAGGAAGCGCGGCCAGATCTTCACGCCGCGCGGCTACAACGACTGGGCCCAGCCCGAGCTGCCGGCCGACCTGCCGGCGCTGGACAAGGCTGCGCAGGAAGAGGCGCTGCCCGATAACGCGGTATGGGTCTTTTCCGGCACCAGCGACGGCAACGCGCTGGCGGCGGGCCTGGCCGCAGCCGATATCGGCCCGGTGGTGGTCTCCGCCGCCAGCGACCATGGCGGCGACCTCGCGCGCCAGGATTGCCCCGGTGCGGCCATCTGGTCCGGGCGGCAGGGCGTGGAGGCGCGCCGCCGCGTGCTCATTGCAAAAGGTGCACGGGTGCTGCTCGACGCCACGCATCCGTATGCGCGCGCGATGTCGGAGCAGCTGCTGGGACTGTCCCGGGAGCTGGGCATCCCCTATCTGCGTTATGAACGCCCGAGCGAATACACGGTGCAGGATGGCGAGGCCTGCGACTCGGTCGAGCAGGCGGCTGCGCGCGCCGTGGCGACCGGGCAGCGCATCTTCCTGGCGACCGGCTCGAAAGACCTGGCCACGTTCCTGCAAACGCCGGGTGCTGCCGACAGGCAGTGGTTCGTGCGCCAGACCGCCGAGCCGGAGCTGATCGAGCGCGCCCTGGCGCTGGGCATCCCGCGCGAGCGCATCTGCGCCATGCAGGGTCCGTTCTCGGCCGAATTCAACACTGCGCTGTGGCGCGACTGGGGCATTGACTGCGTGGTGACCAAGGACTCCGGCGGCGCTGGCGGTTACCAGGCCAAGGTACAGGCAGCGCGGGCGCTCGGCATTCCATTGCTGGTGGTGGCGCGTCCGCAGCTGGCCTATCCGGCGCTGGTCGCCAGCGTCGGCGACGTGACGCAGATGCTCGATCGCGCGGCGCCAGGTCGCAACACGCCATGAAGCAGCTGATTCCCGTTACCATCGTCACCGGCTTTCTCGGCGCCGGCAAGACCACGCTGTTGCGCAGCCTGATCGAGCGGCGCCAGACGCGCCGTCTTGCCCTGCTGATCAACGAGTTCGGCGAAATCTCGGTGGACGGCGCCATGGTGCGCACCACGGCGGCGGACACCGTAGGCGGCGGCACCCAGGTGCACGTCCAGGATTTCGCCCATGGCCTGATCGCCTACGGCGACGACGAGCTGTTCGTGTCGGCCATGCTGGCCCTGGCCGCGCGCCGCGCGCAGATCGACCACGTGCTGATCGAGACTTCGGGCCTGGCGCTGCCGACTGCCGTGATGGAGCAGCTGCAGAGTCCCGAGCTGGCCGACCACTTCATCCTCGACGCCACGCTGGCCGTGGTCGATACGCCGCTGCTGCTGTCGGACCGCTTCGAGCACGCAGCAGACCAGGCGCCGGCGGCCATCATGTTCGACCAGCAGCTCGAATTTGCCGACGTGGTGGTGCTCAACAAGATCGACGACCTCGACGAAGATGCGCTGCTGGCTGCCGAAACGCGGGTGCGGCAGCGCGCGCCCAAGGTGCGCTTCCTGGAACTGGCGTACCACGCGCAACTCGATATCCGCCTGGCGCTGGGCTTGCGCCTGCACCAGCCCACGCGCACCGACTTGCAGCACGCGCACGTCCAGCAATATGCGCCGCTGGCGAGCATGCCGGGCCAGGAAGCCGCGCCGCTGGCGGTGCAGACGCGCCTGAACGGCCACGCGCATTCGGGGCTGGGCGCGCACAGCCACGGCCTGGCCACGCACAAGCATTTTCATGAACAGGATCCGGGCTGGCTGTCGTTCGTGCTGCGCAGCGATGCGCCGCAGGACGCCGACCAGCTGGCGCAGGCCGTGTCCGAAGCGGCGCGGACCGAACCGGTGTTGCGCAGCAAGGGCTACGTGCGCAGCGCCGACGGCGTGCTGCTGGTGCAGGGCGTGCGCACCCGCGTGTCGGTCCACCGCGACCAGCAGCAAACGACTGCAGCGCGTTCGCAACTGGTGTTCATCGGGTACCACATCAGCCGCGGCAAGATCGCCGCGCTGCTGTCGGAGCGGACCGGCACCAAGTGGCACTGATTTTGATTCGACGATTGACCATCCTATTTAACCACAAGGGGAAACCATGAAATTCAACCGCAAACTCGTATCCGTACTGGTCCTGGCGCTGGCGGCCAGCGGCAGCGCCATGGCCCACCCGGGCCATGCCGAAGGCGCTGTCGCCGGTTTGCTGCACCCGCTGACCGGTCTCGATCACATCCTGGCGATGGTGGCCGTCGGCCTGTGGGCTGCCCAGCTGGGCGGCCGCGCGCAGTGGCTGCTGCCGGCCAGTTTCGTCGGCTTCCTGGCCGTCGGCGGTGTGTTGGGCGCCAGCGGCGCCGTGCTGCCGATGGCCGAAACAGGCATCGTCACCTCGGTGCTGCTGCTCGGGATGCTGATCGGCTTCGCGGTCAAGCTGCCGGCCGCCCCCGCTGCGTTGGCCGTCGGCGTATTCGCGCTGTGCCATGGCTATGCGCACGGCGTCGAGATGCCGGTGATGGGCAGCGGCCTGCTGTACGGTCTCGGCTTCGTCGCGGCCAGCGCTGCACTGCACGCGGCCGGCCTGGGCCTGGCCCGCACGGTGCAGGCGCGCGGCAGCTGGCTGCGCGCCGCTGGCGCAGCGATTGCGCTGGCCGGCGTCTGGCTCGGCGTGGCTGCCTGAACTGGCGCCTTGATAAGTTCGCTGCCTAACGCCGGGCAGCGAACCATGTTCGAACACCGCCCGTCGCTGGCCGATAATGAAGGCATATCCTTCACGCCAGCGACCCCATGCCCAAATCCACAGTCACCCACCAGCAAGATAATGGCTACGTGCGCGTACGCGGCGCGCGCGAGCACAATCTGAAAAACGTCGATGTCGATATCCCGCGCAACGCGCTGGTGGTGTTTACCGGCGTTTCCGGCTCCGGCAAATCGTCGCTGGCCTTCGGCACGCTGTATGCCGAGGCCCAGCGGCGTTACCTGGAATCGGTATCGCCCTATGCGCGGCGGCTGTTCCACCAGATGGCGGTGCCCGAGGTGGACAGCATCGACGGCTTGCCGCCCGCCGTGGCGCTGCAGCAGCAGCGCGGCGCGCCGAGTACGCGATCGTCGGTCGGCAGCATCACCACGCTTTCCAATTCCATGCGCATGCTGTACTCGCGCGCAGGTGATTATCCGGCCGGGCAGGAGCTGCTCTACGCGGAATCGTTTTCGCCCAATACGCCGCAGGGCGCCTGCCCGCAATGCCACGGCCTGGGCCGCGTCTATGAAGCGACCGAGCAGTCGATGGTGCCGGACGACAGCCTGACCATCCGCGAGCGCGCCATCGCTGCCTGGCCCACGGCCTGGCACGGCCAGAACCTGCGCGACATCCTGGTCACGCTCGGCCATGACGTCGATACGCCATGGCGCGATCTGCCGAAGAAGACGCGCGACTGGATCCTGTTTACCGACGAGCAGCCTACCGTCCCGGTCTATGCCGGCCTGACGCCGGCCGAAACCCGGCGCGCCCTGAAACGCAAGGAAACTCCGAGCTACCAGGGGACGTTTACCGGCGCCCGCAAATACGTGCTGCAGACCTTTGCCGGCACCGAGAGCGCGATCATGAAGAAGCGCGTGGCGCAGTACCTGGTCGGCATGGATTGTCCGACCTGCCACGGCAAGCGCTTGCGCCCGGAATCGCTGTCGGTGACCTTCTGCGGCCATGACATCGCCGAGATCGGACGCCTGCCGCTCAAGCGTCTGGCCGAGTTGCTGCTGCCGTTTGCCGAGGGGCGCGCGGCCAGGCCGAAGGGTACGGCCAAACACCCGGAAAAGGCGGTCGTCACCGAACGCATCGCCCAGGACCTGGTGGCGCGCCTGAACGTGCTGCTCGACCTGGGACTCGGATACCTGAGCATGGAGCGCGCCACGCCGACCCTGTCGCCAGGCGAATTGCAGCGCCTGCGCCTGGCCACGGCCGTGCGCTCGTCGCTGTTCGGGGTGGTGTATGTGCTCGACGAACCGTCGGCCGGCCTGCACCCGGCCGATACCGAGGCGCTGCTGCGTGCGCTCGACCGCCTGAAGGCATCCGGTAATTCGCTGTTCGTGGTCGAACATGCACTGGACGTGATCCGCCATGCCGACTGGATCGTCGATGTCGGACCGCAGGCAGGAGAGCAGGGCGGCAAGGTGCTGTACAGCGGCGCGCCCGAGGGACTGGGCGCGGTGGACGACTCGCGCACGGCAGGCTATCTGTTCGAGCGCGTCGCGCGCGATCCCCGCGCGCTGCGGGTGGCGGCCGGCGCGCTGCAGCTGCGCGGCATCGAGCGCAACAACCTGCGCGGGATCGATGTCGATATTCCGCTCGGCGTCATGACCTGCGTGAGCGGTGTGTCCGGTTCCGGCAAATCGAGCCTGGTCAGCCAGGCGCTGGTGCAACTGGTGCGCGCGCAACTGGGACAGGAGCCGGCGGAAGCCGAGGTGGAAGGCGGCGACCCGGTGCTCGACACCGGCGACACCGCGCCGCTCAAGGGGCGCATTGCCAAGGGGATGGAGCAGGTGCGCCGGCTGGTGCAGGTCGATCAGAAGCCGATCGGCCGCACGCCGCGATCGAACCTGGCCACGTACACCGGCCTGTTCGACCATGTCCGCAAGCTGTTCGCGGCCACCCGCAGCGCGCGCGCCCGCAAATTCGACGCCGGACGGTTCTCGTTCAACGTCGCCAAGGGCCGCTGCCCGAACTGCGCCGGCGAGGGATTCGTGATGGTGGAATTGCTGTTTTTGCCCAGCGTGTATGCGCCATGTTCCGAATGCGAGGGCGCCCGCTACAACCCGGAGACGCTGGCCGTGCGCTACAACGACCGCAATATCGCCGAGGTGCTGAGGCTGACCGTCGACGCGGCTGCCGACTTCTTTGCCGACCAGGCGCCGCTGCGCCATGCGCTCGACGTGCTGCGCGCCGTGGGCCTGGGCTACCTGCGACTGGGCCAGCCGGCCACCGAGCTGTCGGGCGGCGAGGCGCAGCGCATCAAGCTGGCGACCGAGTTGCAGCGCGCCAGCCGGGGCGACACCCTGTACGTGCTCGACGAGCCGACCACCGGCCTGCATCCGTCCGACATCGACCTGCTGCTCACGCAGCTGCATGGCCTGGTCGATGCGGGCAACACGGTGGTGCTGGTCGAGCACAATATGCAGGTGCTCGCTGCCGCCGACTGGGTCATCGATGTCGGTCCCGGTGCGGGCGAGGAGGGGGGAGAGATCGTGTTTGCGGGGCCGCCACGCGAACTCGCCGGCAACAAGGCAAGCCGCACGGCGCCGTATCTGCGCCGCGCAGTCGGGTGACTGCGCGGCTGTCGCCGGACACCTGAATCAGACAGGCGGCTGGTTCTTGACCGAATTGCGGTACTTGAGCCGGGCCGCTTCCTTCTTGACCGCTTCGGCTGCGATGTTGCTGGCCTTGATCAGGCGCCGTTCCGCCTTGCCGCGGTGCTGTGCGATATGCTTGTTACCGATACGCTTGGTCATGATGTCTCCGTGAAGTCGAGTCGAAGACCCAGCATAGTCGCTAGTCGCCGGCGCCCTCTGTTAGCCAGCTAACGGAAGGCTCCGGTTGCGATCACGAGCAGCTGAAGTTGGCCGCGTCGTCCACGCTGCCGCTCCCGCTGTACTTGGCCGTCTTCGGGTACGGGCACAGAGGCCGCGTGCGCGTCGGCGACCAGGCGGCCGGCACGTCGGCGTTGGCGCCGCCGGCATTGCCGGTGCCGCGCGCGCTGGCGGTCACGCTGCCCGGCGCCACACCTTTCTCGACCCAGTTGACCAGCGGCGTGAGCATGTCGAATTGGTCGGTCGACGGGCCGTCGCTGCAATGGTTCATGCCGGGCACCTGGTAGTAGCGGGCAAAGCTGGATGCGTCGCCGGCATTGGCGGTGCGCAGGCCATCGTACCAGGCGGCGGTGTCGTTACTCGAGAAGATAGGATCGCTGGTGCCGTGATAGACCAGCATCTTGGCGCCGCGGTTTTTCAGCGTGGACAAGTCGGTCGGGTTGGGCGGCAGCATGAACGACAGGGCGCTTTCCGTAAACAGGCCGCTGGTGGCGCCGACCTTGGCCAGCATGGTGGCCAGGTCGCCGTCACGCACGAAGGCCTTGCCATCGAAAGTGGCCAGGTCTTCCGGCGGCGCCTCGAACACGAAGCCGACCGCACCCGAGTCGAGCGTGCCGGGGCTGCCAAACTTCCAGAACGACCAGCCGCCAGTCGCCAGGCCGGCATCGTAGGGGAAACTGGCATAGATCCTGGCGCCGCTGGACGTGGTGGCGCCTGCGAACAGCCCGCCGATGGTGGTCTTCTGGGCTGCGCTCAGGCAGCTGCCGTCGCGCGCACCGGTACAGGTGGGAACGTCGCGGTTGATATCGAAGGCGGCCTGGCAGGCCTGCGTGTTCTGCACCATGCCATCGGTGGCGCCGTCGAGCGCATCGCACTTGGCCAGCACCGCGTTCGAAACCAGCGTGCGTTCGGCCACCGTGAAGCCGGTGGACGGATCGCCGGCGGTCGTTGCCAGCGATGCGTAGGCCTTGCCGCCGGCGATATTGGCCACTGCCGCCAGCGGCAGCCGGAAGCCGGGATCGCCGACCAGCACGCCGTCGTACTGGTCCGCATAGCGCGACGCCGCCACCATGGCGTGGCGGCCGCCGTTGGAACAGCCGCCGATGTAGGAGCGGTCCGGTTTCTTGCCGTAGGCGGTTTCGATCAGGCTCTTGGCCATCGGCGTGAGCTTGCCGACGGCCTGGTAGCCGTAGTCGAGCCGCGCCTGCGGATCGAAGCCGAACAGCGGGGTCGGGGCGCCGTGGCCGGCGTCGGAACTGATCACCGCAAAGCCCTGGTTCAGCGCATTGTCGAGCGGACCGCCGCCGCCCACCGGGCCGGTGGCCGTCACCACGGTGCCATCGAGGCCGCCGTTGGCCTGATAGAAGAAGCGGCCGTTCCAGCTATTGGGCAGCCGCATCTCGAAGCCGATCGCGTAGCGCTGACCGTCCACGGTGCTCACGCGGTCGTACATGCGGCCGGTGACCTGGCAGTGTGCAGGCACCGGCTTGCCGCCGACGGTCAAGGTGCCGGCAGCGATGGCGTTGGCGGCCGTGATGGTGGTATTGGCCAGCTGCAGCCTGGTCGCCAGGTCGGTGCAGGAAGCGAGCGTGGCGCCGGTGGCCGCGGCGAGCTGGGGCAGGGCAGGAATGGTCGGCGTGCCTGCGCCGAGATTGCTGCCGCCGCCGCCGGAGCAGGCGGCCAGCAGCAGGCTGCCCGCTAGCGCGGACAGGGTAAGCGGGGTGGAACGGTTTTGCATGATGTCTCCTCGATTTTTTAACATGCTCAGGACGAACGGATCCGCGCAGCTTCTGGGGTGGCTGCGTCGGATCCTGGCGCGATGATGGACTACGGACTTGCTGTGGGACTTACTGCGGTGGTACGTCTTTCAGGGTGCCGATCGGCTGGTTCACCAGCTTGCCGTTCACCTTGCGCACCTCGCGGATGTACATGTTCTGGACGATGTCGCGGGTGGTGGGGTCGATCACGATCGGGCCGCGCGGGCTGTCGAGCTTCATGCCGCTCATGACTTTCACCGCGGCGTCGCCGCTGATCGTGCCCTTGAGCTTGCGCGCGGTTTCATAGATCATGGCCATGGTGTCGTACGCCGCCACCGTGACGAAGGTTGGTGGCGGACGGTTCGGCAGGGCGGCAGCGTAGGCGGTCAGGAAGGCCTTGTTGGCCGCGTTGTCGAGCGCGGTCGAGTAGTTGAGCACCGTGATGGCGCCGAGGGCGCGGTCGCCCAATGCTTCCAGGGTCGGCGAGTCGCTGGTCATGTCGCCCACGCCCAGGAACTTGATGCCGGCCTTGTCCAGCCCTTTGTCGCTATAGGCCTTCAGCAGCGCGGTGCCGTCTTCGGCGCCGGGCGCGAAGAAGAACAGCGCGTCCGGTTTCTCGTCCTTGATGCGCTGGATGAACGGCGAGTAATCCGGGTTGGCCAGCGGCGAGCGCGCCGACCCCACCACCTTGCCGCCGGCTGCCGTAAAGCCCTTGACGAACTTCGCCTCGGCATCGTGACCGGTGCTGTAATCGCTGACCAGCGTGTACACCTTGCCGACCTTGTTCTGGCCCGACCAGGTGCCGAACGGCTCGGTCATCTGGTGCATGGTCATGCTGGTGCGCAGCATGTACGGCGACTTGGCCGTGATGCCGGTGGTGACCGCGTTCATGACGATCATCGGGATCTTCGCCTTGGTGGCGATCGGTGCCACGGCCAGCGCGCTCGGCGTGAGCGAGAAGCCGATCAGGAATTGCACCTTGTCGCGCGCGATCAGTTCCTGCGCCGCGCGCTTGGACAGGTCGGCATTGCTGCCGCCGTCGTCGCGGTAGATGATTTCCACCTTCTTGCCGGCCACACTGCTGCCGTACTGCTGCATATAGGTCTTGATGCCGTCTTCGAACGGCTTGCCGGTATTGGCAAACGGCCCGGTCAGCGCGGCGATCACGCCGACCTTGATGGTGTCCTGTGCACAGGCTGCATTCATGGCCAGCATCGCCACGCCGACTGCCACGCCCGTGCGGGCCAGTTTGATGAGTTTCATGGTGTCTCCGTTATTGTAGTGAATCGTGAACATGACTGAAAACTGCAGCTTGCCGCCGCGCCGCCAGATTACGTTGCGATGATGACTTGTGGGTCGCTCCCTTCATACAGCGCATCGACGGTGGCGGCGCGGCGCGCCAGCACGGCTGCCTGGTTGATCGAACCCTTGTCGGTCAGCTCGCGGTGGTCGATCGATGGCGGCTCCGCCTGCAGCAGCAGGCGGTCGATGCGCATCGACGAACCGCTGGCGTCCTGGTTCAGCTGGCGCAGCAGATCCTGGAACCTGGCCCGTACCGGCGCGCTGGCCAGTATCTCGGCTGCGCTGGCGTCCTCGCCCAGCCCTGACAGCTTGTGACAGTGCTCCAGGCGCGGAAACACCAGCAGACCGATGGCGTTGCGGTCGATGCCCGTGACCACCGCGTCGAGCACATACGGCGTGGCGGTGCTGATCACGCGCGCGCGCAGCGGCCCCACGCTCACGAACGTGCCGGTGTCGAGCTTGAAGTCCTCGGCGATGCGGCCGTCGAACATGAAGCCCAGTTCCGGCTGCGCGGGATCGGCAAAGCGCAGCGCGTCGCCGGTGCGGTAGTAGCCGTCTTCGTCGAAGGCTTCGGCGGTGAGGTCCGGCGCGCGCCAGTAACCGGGCATCACGTGCGGGCCCTTGAAGCGCGCTTCGAGCTTGCCGCCGGCCGGCACCAGCTTGACCTGGCAGCCGGGGACCGGCACGCCGACATAGCCGGCCTTGATGATGCTGCCGGTGCCGAACGTGCACGAGGGCGAGGTCTCGGTCATGCCCAGGCCCGTGATGATGCGGATCGATTCGCCGGTGGCGCGGATGCCGGCCTGGTCGAGCCGGTCCCACGCCGCCTGCGACAGGCCGGCGCCCGCGCACAGGAACAGCTTGACGCGCGAGAAGAAGTTGGCCGCCAGCCGGGCGTCGTGCTCCATGGCGTCGGTCAGCATCTCGAACCCTTTCGGGATGTTGAAGTACATGGTAGGCGCGATCTCGGCCAGGTTGCGCAGCGTGGCGGAGAAGTCGCGCGGCGTGGGCTTGCCGTCGTCGATGTACAGCGTGCCGCCGTTGTAGAGCGCCATGCCGACATTGTGGCTGCCGCCGAACGTGTGGTTCCAGGGCAGCCAGTCGACCAGCACCGGCGGTTCCTCGCCCATGAACGGAAAGCTCTGCAGCAGCATTTGCTGGTTGCTGCACAACATGCCGTGGGTGGTGATGACGGCCTTGGGCTTCTTGGTGGAGCCGGACGTAAACAGGAACTTGGCGATGGTCTGCGCCCCGACCGTTGCATGGGCTGCTTCCACCGACGATGGCGTGGTCGCCAGCAGCGCCTCGAAGCGCAGTGCGCTGCGCCCAGCCACGTCGCCATGCGCCAGCACCAGCTGCGCATCGGCCGGCAACGCCGGCAGCACGGCCGCGATGGCGCGGCCGAACGCGGCGCCGTCGCTGGCGAACACCGCGCCCGGAGTCAGGCGTTCGAGCATGTCTGCCAGTTTCGTGAAATCGGTGGCCACCAGCGAGTACGACGGCGATACCGGGGCAAACGGCACACCGGCGTACATCGCGCCGAGCGCCAGCTGGTAGTGTTCGAGGTCGTTACCGGACAGGATGACCAGCGGCCGGTCGGCCGACAGGCCCAGGTCCAGCAGCGCCTGGCCGAGTGCACGGGCGCGCGCGAGCATTTGCGCGTAGCTGATGCGTATCCATGCGCCGTCGGCGCCCCGGCGCGCCACCAGCGTGCGGTCCGGGTGCTGGGCGGCGCCCGATTCCAGGCGGTCGGTGACGCGGGACGGACAGGGCGCGAGCGGCGTGACGGCGTCCACGTGCCACACCCCGGCTTGCTGCCAGGCTGCGATCTCCGGATTGCCCAGTGCGACGTGGCGCCGTTTTACTGCGCCTCCCGCCTGTCCCGCATCTGCCGCCTGCTCCGCATTCAAAGACTGGTTCATGCGGAGCTCCTTTCAGATCGGGTAGTGGCGCGGCGTGGTCTGCACCGTGATCCAGCGCAGTTCCGTGAACTCCGCGATGGCCGCCTTGCCGCCGAAGCGGCCGTAACCGCTGCCCTTGACACCGCCGAACGGCATCTGCGCCTCGTCGTGCACGGTCGGGCCGTTGATGTGGCAGATGCCCGATTCGATCTGGCGCGCCACGGCCATGGCGCGGCCGATGTCGCGGCTGAAGACGGCCGACGACAGGCCATATTCGCTGTCGTTGGCCAGGCGGATCGCTTCCTCGTCGGAGTCGAAGCGCAGGATCGAGACGATGGGGCCGAACGATTCTTCCTGGTACACGCGCATCTCCGGCGTGACGCCGTCGACGATGGCCGGCTGCAGCAGGTTGCCGGCAGCGCCGCTGGCCGACTGGGTGACGGTGGCGCCGCGCTGGCGGGCATCGTCGAGCATGGCGGCCACGCGGGTCGCTGCAGCGGCGTCGATCATGCCGGTCAGCGGTGCATCGGCGTGGGCGGCCTTGAGGGTGGCGGTCTTGGCGGCCAGCTTGTCGAGGAAGGCGGCCGCCACCTTGTTGTCCACCAGGATGCGGTCGGCCGACATGCAGATCTGGCCCTGGTTGAAGAAGGCGCTGAAGGCTGCCGCCTCCACCGCTGCATCGAGATCGGCGTCGTCGAGCACCAGCAGCGGGTTTTTGCCGCCCAGTTCCAGCAGCACCGGTTTCAGGTGACGGGCGCAGTGCTGGGCGATGATGCGGCCGACGTTGGTGGAGCCGGTAAAATTCACGCGGCGCACGGCCGGCGCGGCGATCAGGCGCTCGACCACGGCCGGCGCATCGGCTGGCGCATTGGTGATGACATTGACCACGCCCGCCGGGAAGCCGGCCTGTTCGAAGGCGGTGCCGATCAGCCGGTGCAGGGCCGGGCACAGTTCGGAGGCTTTCAGGATCACCGTATTGCCGCAGGCGAGCGGCATGGCGATGGCGCGGGTGCCGAGGATGACCGGCGCGTTCCACGGCGCGATGCCGACCACCACGCCGGCCGCCTGGCGCACGCCCATCGCCAGCGAGCCCGGTACGTCGGAAGGGATCACTTCGCCGCTGATCTGGGTGGTCATCGACGCTGCCTCGCGCAGCATGTTGGCGGCCAGCGTCACGTTGAACTGGTACCACATCGGCGCGCCGCCTGCTTCGGCCACGCCGCGCGCCACGAACTCGGCGCGCAGCGCCTCCATCGCGTCGGCAGCTTTGAGCAGCAGGGCGCGGCGGGCGCCGGGATTGAGGGCGGACCAGGCAGGAAACGCCTCGCTGGCCGCCTTGACGGCGCGGTCCACGTCCGCCAGCTGGGCGGCGGCGGCGCGGGTGACGACGTCGCCGCTGGCGGGGCTGCGGCGCTCGAACGTGGTGCGGTCCTGGGCGGCGTGGGTGCTGCCGCCGATGAGCAGATCGGTGTCAAACATGGTGGGTGTCTCCATTTTTATTTTTGTAGAGTTTAGCCGCGCTTGAAGGTTTGCAGACCAGGCTTGATGGTCTTATCGTCCAGGAACTGCTTGAGGCCCTGGGCCCGGCCTTTTTCCGGGTCGCGGTAGTTCGACTGGTCGACCTTGGCGTACAGGTAGTCCTCGTTCTGGTCCCAATTGAGTTCGCGGCAGCGCTTGAAGCCGTTCTTGGCGATGCGCAGCACGGTCGGCGCTTTTTCCAGCAGCTTGCCGGCCAGTGCGACCACCTCGTCGCGCAGCTGGGCGCGCGGCACGCTCTTGTTGACCAGGCCCATGGCGGCAGCTTCCTGGCCGGTGAAGGTGTCGCCGGTCATGATGTAGTGGAGCGCCTGGCGGTGACCCATGGTGTCGGCGACGGCCTTGCTGACCAGGTTACCGGGCGGGATGCCCCAGTTGATTTCGGACAGGCCGAACACCGCTTCGTCGGCAGCGATGGCCAGGTCGCAGGCCACCAGCGGCGAGAACGCGCCGCCGAAGCACCAGCCGTTGACCATGGCGATGGTCGGTTTCGAGTACATGCGCAGCAGCTTCCACTGCCATTGCGAGCAGTCGCGGCGCAGGCGCTCCTGGAAGATCTCGGGCTTGCCGTCGTTCTCGCGGAAGTATTCCTTGAGGTCCATGCCGGCGGTCCAGGCCTCGCCGGCGCCGGTCAGCACGATCACCTGCGCTTCCTCGTCCAGCTCCAGGGTTTCGAGCACGTCGATCATTTCGCGATTGAGCGTCGGGCTCATGGCGTTGCGCTTGTCGGGGCGGTTGAGGGTAATCCAGCCGATGCCGGCCTCCACGTCCACCTTGACGGTTTCCCAGCGCGCTGCGTATTTCGACATATCGATCTCCAATGTAGGTTTATAGTGCAGTATCAGGCTGCCTGATATGGAACTTATACTATACTCACGTCTTCCGAATTACAAGAAAATTTTATAGTCATGGTTGAACACGCTCCGAACCCCTCCGACGATTCCCGGCCGCTGGGCCTTGCCTACCTGGTGGGCCGGCTCGATCACGTGCTGGGCAAGCGCCTGCGCGACTGCTGCGCGCCGGCCGGGGTGACGGTGCCGCAGTACACGGCACTGTCGGTGTTCCGCGCCCAGGGCGCGTTGTCGAACGCGCAGCTGGCCACGCGCACGATGGTGTCGCCGCAGTCGGCCAACGAGATGGTCAAGCAGATGGAGGCGAAGGGGTGGATCGAGCGCTCGCCCGATCCTTCGCACGGGCGCATCATCCAGATCCAGCTGACGGCAGCCGGTCACGCCATCCTGGGCCAGTGCGACGGCATGGTGCGCGCGGTGGAGCAGCGCATGTTTCCCGATCTGACGCCGGAGCAGCGCACGCAGCTCTACATAACCCTGCGCAGTGCGGTGCGCGCGCTCAGCCTGGAAGGCATCTGACGCCTGTTTGCGCCTATTTGCCCCAGACGGCGTTCATCAGCGGCTTGACGCTCAGGCCGTGCACCACGATCGACAGCATGATGACGAACAGCGTGATGTTGGTCAACTGGGCGGCAAGGTCGGGCGCCAGGCCGGCCTCGATGGCGAATACCAGGTAATAGATCGAGCCGATGCCGCGGATGCCGAACCACGCCGTCATCGCCTTGAGGCGCAGCGGCGTGCCGCTGCCGGCCAGGCCGAGAAAAACGGCGACGGGACGCGCGATGAAGAACAAAAAGGCGGCCATGAACACGGCCTGCCAGCTGAATTCTCCGAGCGAAATCATCCCGCCCAGTAGCACCACCAGCGTCAGTTCGGACAGCCGCTCGAGATGTTCCTTGAACACCAGGGAACCGGTGCTGACCGTGGGCGGCGCCTCGTTGGTATCGCTGTCCAGCGCCGCCTGCGACTTGCCGGTGTCCGGCTCCAGCAGGCCATGGCCATCCTTGGGCGCGCCGGCCATGATCAATTCGGTCTGGCGCAGCGCCACGGCAGCAAAGAACACGGCCAGAAAACCCCACGCGTGCGCCAGCGTGGCCACGCCGTACACCACCGCAATCAGGCCCAGTCCCACCAGGTCGTCCATGATCTCGTGGCGCGGCTTGATCATGCGCAGGCGCCAGGACAGACGCGCCGTGAGCGCCCCGAACAGCACGCCGATCGCCACGGCGGCCGTGGCTGCCCACAGCACGTCGACCAGCAGCCAGCGCCACGGCTGGCCCGCCGTCTCGTCCAGCCCGAGTACGCCCAGGCCCAGGAACACGAACGGCGCGGCGCTGCCATCGTTCATGCCCGCTTCGCAGGTGAGGGTGAAGCGCAGGTGATCGGTGTCGCCGGCGTGGCGGACCTGGACGTCGGTGGCCAGCACCGGATCGGTCGGCGCCAGGATACCCCCGAGCAGGATCGCCGCACCGGCCGGCAGGCCCAGCACGAAGAAGCCGAACGCCGCCACCAGGATCACGGTGAATATCATGGCGACCCACGCCAGCCGCAGCGGCGCCTCCCAGCTGGCGCGCCTGAACGGCACCGGCATCTTGATCCCGGCCGAGAACAGCGAGACCAGGATGGCCACTTCGGTCAGCACCTCGAGCAGGCCCGACTCGTCGGACGGCTCGAAATGCAGCAGGTTGAGTACCGTGGGGCCAAGTACCAGTCCCACGCCCAGGTAGACGATGGCCGAGGTGAACGGCGAGCGCGAGATACTGGTGGCGGCCAGGCCTCGCGCCAGCATCAGCAGGCCGATCAGGATGAACCAGTGGGTCGATTGCATGGCGCTGCTGTGCCGTTCTCGATGGTGCGCACGGTGGTAGTGCGGTGGGTGGATCGGGTGATGTCGGGTGATATCGGTGATATCGCGTTGATGTTCTACATGCTAGTGCGCTTCGTGGCGGCTGTCTGTTGGGCAGGGCACCGAGCCCTGCGCGATCAAGCTTTGTTTTTACGTGGCATGGCTGGCGCAGCGTTGCAGTCGCTGGCAGGGCTGGCACGGCGCTGGCATTGTACGTTTCTTGCCAAGTCTTCTCGTCCGGGCAGACCGTTATCGAGCGGGCGATTCGCACAGCGCTGCCACCCTGGTGCGGTTGATGGCGCCGGTGGTGCCAAGCGTACTGCCTGACGGTGCCGGCGCGGCTCGGTGCGGATGTCGTGCCGCGCGATCGCGCAGGGTGCTGTCCGGCGAGCGCTATACACTGCGCTGCCACCTTGCTGGGCTTGAAGGCACCGGTGGTGCTGGGCGTATTGCGTGGCGGTGCTGGCGCGGCACGACGTACGTGCCGCGCGCTCGCGTCCGGTGCCGTCAGGCGAGCGCTTTGACAAGTGCGGCCACCTTGGCGGCGCAGGTGGTGCTGGTGGCACCGATGGCACCGCGTGTTGGCGACAAGGCAGGCGCCGAGCACGAAGCGTGAACCTCGCTGAGCGGCAGCTTGGCGCGCAGCCGGCCGATGTTGGCGGCGTCGATGCCGGCGCCGGGCATGATGGCGATGCGGCCGGCGGCCGCATCGAAGCAGCGCAGCAGGCCGTCGATGCCCTGGCTGACTTCCGGTGCACCACCGGAAGTCAGGATGCGCGTGAAACCAAGGTCGATGGCGGTACGCGTGGCCTGCGCCAGGTCGGGGCTGATATCGATGGCGCGGTGCAGCGTGCAGGCCAGCCGGTGGTCGTGGGCGCGGGCCAGCAGGCGCGCCAGCGTGGGCTGGTCGAGCCGGCCGTCGCGCAGCGTGGCGCCCAGCGAGACGCCCTGCAGCCCGGCGTGCGCGACGGCGTCGATGGCGTTGAGCATGCGCTGCACCTCGACCGCGTCGAAACAGAAGTCGCCGGCGCGCGGCCGGATGCGGGCCACCACCGGCAGCGGACAGGCAGCGGCCAGACGCAGCAGGTCCGCGCCCGGCGTCAGGCCGCCCAGATCGAGCGCGGCGCACAGCTCGATGCGGTCGGCGCCGCCGGCAAGCGCGGCAGCGATACCGTGCAGGCTGTCCACGCAGACTTCAAGCAGGATGGCGGCCATCGATGCTGAGCGCTGGATGCAACTCAGCGCGCGGGCGACAGGCTGATCGCCCTGGACGCCAGGTGCGCCGCGATGTCGGCGTCATGGGTGACGAGCAGCACTGCGCAGCCGGACGCCCGCGCATGCTGGACCAGCAGCGCCAGGGTTTCCTGCTGCGTGACGGGATCGAGGCGCGAGGTCGGCTCGTCGGCAAAAATCAGGGCGGGGCGCAGCAGCAGGACGCGCGCCAGCGCGAAGCGCTGCAGTTCGCCGCCCGATACCTGGGCCGGCAGGCGGTCGAGCAGGGCCGGGCGCAGGCGCAGTCGCGCGAGCAGGATATCGAGGTCGGACCACGCCAGCCGGTGCAGCCCGACCACGTCCTGCAGCGACTGGCGCAGCGTGACCGACGGCGCAAATGCCGCTGCCGGATCCTGGTACAGCTTCTGGAACGCGGTGCGCGCCAGCCCCGGTGCGCGGGTCACGGACCCGGCATCGGGCTGCAGCAGGCCCAGCACGATGTTGCCGAAGGTGGTCTTGCCGGAGCCGCTGGGACCGGTCACGGCGATGCATTCGCCGCGCCGTATCTGCGCCGTCACGCCAGCGAACAGCTGCTGCACGCCGTAACGCTTGGCCACGCCGTCGATGCGCACCAGCACATCGGCATGGTCCGCCCGGGCGCCGCCGGCTGCGGTGACCGGCTGCGCCGAAATTGCCGGCCCGGTCAGATTCGCCAGTTCGGCCGCACCCTTTATATCGGCCGCTGGGGTGAGATTTGCCTGCTCGGCGACATCCGAAGTATTGGCCGACTGCTTCCGAATCGCCAGTCCGGCCGCATCCCGCACATTGGCCGATTGCGTCAGATTGGCCAGTTCGGCTGCATGCTGCGACGTAGCGGCCGACTGCTTCAGATTCGCTGGTTCGGCCGGCTGCGCCACAGTCGTCGGATTGCCCTGAACCGGCGGACGGGCCGGCTGCGTCAGAGTCGCCGGATCGCCCCGATTTGTCGCCTCGGCTGGAACCAGGGGTGGCCAGGCGGCCGGTTCTGCGGCCAGCAGTCGCCGCGTGTAATCGTGGGTGGGTGAGGCCAGCACGGTGGCTGCATCGCCGTGCTCGACGATGGCGCCGGCCAGCATCACGGCCACCTGGCCGCGCAACTGGCGCGCCAGCCAGACGTCGTGGGTGATGGTGAGCAGGGTCAGGCCGTCGGCAATGGCTGCGCGCAGCACGGCCAGCACGTCGGCGCGGCGGTCGGCGTCGAGGCCCTTGGTCGGTTCGTCGATGATCATCACCGGTGCGCCGGCGGCGTGGGTGGCAAGGAAGGCCACGCGCTGCGCCATGCCGCCCGAGATCTGGAACGGGTATTTGTGGCCGGCGTCGCCCATCGACAGCTGTTCGAGCCCTGCCTGCGCGGTGGGCGCAGCCGCTTCCGGCGCCATGCCGGCCACCAGTTCGTGCACCTCGGCGATCTGCTGCGCCACGCGCATGGTCGGATCGAGCGCCAGCCACGGTTCCTGCGGCAGCAGCGCCAGGCGACGCCCCCACAGCGCGCGCCGCGCTGCCCGGTCGGCCGCATCGGAGCGGTGTAGTCCCACCTCCACCATGCCGCTGCAGCGCAGGTTGGACGGCAGATTGCCCATGATCGCCTGCGCCAGCAGCGATTTGCCGGAGCCGCTCTCGCCCAGCAGCGTGAGCGCGCCGCCGGCCGGGATATGCAGATCGGTGGCGTGCACCAGCGTGTGACCGGCGGCGCCGACCGACAGGCCGTGTACCGTCAGGTGGGCCGGCCCGGCCGCCGCAAGGTCAGCGCCGGCAACCGGCGCCGCCGGTCCGGCATCGGGGGCGCGGATGGTTTGCTGCGGCCTGGCCGCATGGACGGAACGTTGTTTCATCGGTCTTTTCCAGTACCCAGCAAGATCATCGCCAGGAGCGTGGCGAACAATACGGCAATCGGCGCGGCCACCAGCCACGGCGCTTCGCTGTAGTACGGGAGCAGTTCGATCATCATCACGCCCAGTTCCGCCGTCGGCGGTTGCAGCCCGACGCCGATGAAGCCCAGCGCCGCCATCGCCAGCACCGCGCCGGCATAGCCGAAGCGCATCAGCGTCAGCAAGCGTGGCAGCAGTTCCGGCAGCAGATGACGGCGCACGATGTAGAGCGCATCGAAGCCGAGCAGGCGCGATGCTTCCACCTGCGGGCCGGCCAGCATGACGGTGGCCGCCGCCCGCGCCACGCGAAAGTACTCGACCCACAGCGCCAGCGAAATGCCGACGTACAAGGGCCAGAACTGGCCCGGCGCAAACGCGGCCAGCAGCAGCACCAGTAACAGCCCGGGCAGGGCCAGGATGGCGTCGGCAAACGCGGTCAGCAGCCGCTCGACCCAGCCGCCGCGCCACGCTGCGAGCAGGCCGAGCGCGGTGCCCGGAAGCGCGGCGCTTGCCACGCTGAGCAGCGCCATCGACAGCGACAGCCGCGACGCCTCGGCCAGCCGTGCCAGCATGCTGCGGCCCAGGTGGTCGAGACCGAGCGGGTGGGCCAGGCTCGGGGCTTCGAGAAAGCGCGCCAGCGTCTGCCGCGCCGGATCGATGCCGATCAGCCAGGGGCCGAGCAGGGCGAAGGCTGCTATCGCCAGCAACATGGCGGCGCCGGCGACGCGCGCGGCAGGCCAGCGGCGCACAGGCGTTGCTGCCAGCAGGGCGTCGTGCATGTCGGGCAGGTCGGACTGCGCCGGCTGCGGCGTGGTAGGGAAAGGGGCGGTCATGGTTTGCTCATCGGCGCTATCGTCGTTGTCACTGCGGCCGCCGGCGCGGATCGATGGCGGCGCAGGCCAGGTCCACCAATGCATTGAACAGCACGAACATCAGGCCCAGCACCAGCGCCGTGCCCTGGATCATCGGCACGTCGCGGCCGAAGATCGCGTGCACCAGTGCGTGGCCGATGCCGGGCCAGGCAAAGATGGTTTCCACCAGCACCACGCCTTCGACCAGGTAGACCAGCTGCACGGCCAGGTAGGCGACCACCGGCACGCCGACGTTGCGCACGCCGTGGCTGGCCAGCGCCTGCGACGGCGACAGGCCCTTGGTCAGCGCGAACGCATAATAGGCGCTGCCGCGCACGGCCACCATGGCGTCGCGCGCAACCCGCGACGACACGGCTGCCAGGCCCAGCGCGAGCGTCAGCGCGGGCAGCGCCACGCTGCCCCGGTCCACGTGGCCGGCCGCGGGCAGTGCGTTCAGCTCCACCGAAAACACCAGCACCAGCAGCAGTCCCAGCACGAACGGCGGCATGGCGCGCAGCATGACCGACACGGCCAGCGTGGTGCGGTCGAACCAGCCGCCGGGCCTGAGCCCGGCCAGCACGCCCGGAACGGGACCGAGCACGACCGACAGCAGCACCGCCCAGAACGACAGGCGCAGGGTCTGGCCCAGTTGCAGCCCGATCTCGGTGATCACCGGCTGCGCCGTCACCAGCGAGACGCCGAGATCGAGCCGCAGCAGCCGTCCCCACCAGTCGGCCAGCGCCGCCAGCGCGGGGCGGTTCAGGCCCAGTTCCGCGCGCACCGCATCGGCAGCGGCGGCATCGACCATGTCGTAGCCGTAGCGGCCGGCAGCGATGCGGAACGCAGTGTCGCCCGGCAGCCAGCGCGTCATGAAGAAGCACAGCGTGCCCACCAGCAGGGCCACCAGCAGCGCCTGCAGCAGGCGCCGCCCCAGCAGCGGCGACCAGCGCCGCGCGGTTGCAAACAACAGGCTCATCGTGTTCATCTACCTGGTCCACTTCATGTCGCTGATGCGGTAACTGCGCTCGAAAGCGTCGACGCTGACATTGCCGACGCGGCTGGAGACGGCGATGGTCTGGCGGTACCAGACCACCGGCACCACCGGCAGCGCTTCCTGCAGGCGGCTGGCCACGTGCTGGCGGTCGGCGTCCTGGGCGGCCGGCGCTTCGCCGCTGGCCAGGCGGCCCAGCGCGGCGTCGAGCGCGGCGTCGCGCCAGTGCATCGCGCCCCAGTCGCCGCCGCCGTTGCTGTAGTCGCCGATCATGGTCGCTGTCGGGTCCGGCGTGGTGCCGAAATTGCGCGCCACCAGTCCCATTTCCAGCGTGCCGCTGCGGTGGCCGGACGGGATGTCGCTGGAATTGCCGACCACTACCCGCACGGCGATGCCGATCTGGCGCATCTCTTCCTGGATCGCCGAGGCGATCAGCGGCAGTTCCGGGCGATCGACAAAGGTATAGAGCGTGAGCGCGAAGCGGCGCCCGTCGCGCCGCAGAATGCCGTCGGCGCCGGGTGTGAAGCCGGCTTGCCGGAGCAGCGCGCGGGCGGCGCCAGGATCGGTGCGCAAGGGCGCCAGCGCCGGCTGGTGCCAGCGCGCCAGCGCGGGCGGGAACAGCTGGGTGGCGCCGAGGTCGGCATCGCGCAACAGCGCCCTGGCGATGCCTTCGCGCTCGACGCCGAGGCTGATCGCGCGGCGCACGCGCTCGTCGCGCAGGAAGGGGTGGGCGGCATTGAGTTTCAGGAAGGTGGTGCGCGGCAGGTTCTGCGCCACCAGCGACACGCCGTTCTGCCGCTGCAGGCGGCGGATGCTGGGCGGATCGAGCGTAAAGGCCAGGTCGGCCTGGCGGCTTTGCGCCATCAGCGCCCGCGTTTCCGCGCGCGATACGCTGATGTAGCGCGCGCGGCGCACGGCCGGCGCGTCGCCGTTCCAGGTCGCGGCAAATTCGGTCTCGAACATTTGCGGCAGCGTGATCGACTTGATGCGGTACGGACCGCTGCCGACGATGGCAGTCACGCGGCCGTCGGCGGCAAACGACGACGGCGCCAGCAGCTGGGTGCCGTACTGCGTGAACAGATAGGGCAGCGGCGCGAACGGGCGGCGCAGGCGCACCACGATGGCGCCGCGCTCGGCGTACATGTCCTCGATGCCGGCCAGCTGCAGCACGCCCGGCGTCGTCAAGGCCCGCCGCAGCGACACCAGCGCCGTATTGGCGGTCAGCGCCGAGCCGTCATGGAAGCGGTTGCCCTGGCGGATGAAGAAACGCCATTCGCGCTGGTCGGGCGAGACATCCCAGCTGCTGGCGGCGGCCGGTCGCAGGCGGCCCTGGTCATCGACATCGAGCAGGGTTTGGGTGACTTCCATGCGGGTGAACATGAAGCCGCTGCGCGACGGCTCGATCCCGGTCAATTCCCACGGACCGACCACGGTCAGCGTATCGGCGCTGGCCGCCGCCAGTTCGTGGACGTGACCGGCATCGGCCAGGACGTACGGCGCCGCCAGCGGCAGCGCGAGCAGGGCGGCGACCAGGCGTGGCAGGAACGAGACGGACACTGGGCTCATGGACGGCAAAGTGATGAAAGACCTCGCATGGTAAAGCATGTGGGCCGCTGCGGCCAGTGCGGGATGGCGCCGGCGCACCTACACCGTGTACTGGACGATGACATGAATCAGCAGGCCGGCCACGCCGCCGACGACCGTGCCGTTGATGCGGATGAACTGCAGATCGCGGCCGATCGCCAGTTCGATGCGATTGCTCATTTCGTCGCGGGTCCAGCGGGCCAGCTGGGTTTCGATGAACAGTCCCACCTCGCCACGGTAATTGCGCACCAGTTGCGCGCTGCCCGCTTCCAGCAGCCGGTTCAGGCCCTCGCGCATGGCCTGGTTTTCGGCCAGCATGCGGCCGGCGTTCTGCACCAGCGTTTGCAGGCCTGCCGGTATCCGGCCCGGCACCCCGGGCGCCGCGCTGTGCAGCTCGGCCTGCACGCGGCTGCGCAGCGCATCCCACAGGCCTTCGAGCATGTGGCGCACCTTGTCGCTGGCCAGGGCGTCGTGCTGGAAGCGGGCGATCGCCGCCTGCCACTGCGGATCGGCCTTCAGGCGCAGCGCGCTGTCGGCGATCCACGCGCCCAGACGCGCGCGCAGCGGGTGCTGGCGGTCGACCCGGACATCGGCCACCTTGCGGATGGTGGAGCGGATCAGGCGCGGCATGGCCTTGTGCAGCGCGTATTCGACCACCGAGCTGTCGGTATTGACCGCGCTTTGCACCACGTTGCCGATGGTTTCGTGGTTGCCCTCGTCCGACAGGTACTCGCCCAGCTGGTCGAGCAGCAGGTCCACCAGGTGCTGCGGCTGGTCCTCCGCGATCAGCGCATCGACGCAGTCGCCGGCCAGGCTGGCCAGGTCCAGCCGCGCCAGTTCGCGGGCGGCCGTGTCGCACACCAGGCGCCGCATCCTGTCCTGGTCCAGCGACTGCAGCAGCTGTTCCAGAGCAGGGCCGGTCCAGCGCGTGAGCCGCTCGGCGTGGGCGGGATCCTGCAGGTACCGGCCCGCCTTGCCGGCGATATCGACCTCGCGCAGGCGGGCGTTGATCGCCGCCTCGGTAATAAAATGGTTTTCGACGAACTTGCCCAGGCTTTTGCCGATGCGGTCCTTGCTGTTGGGGATGATGGCCGTGTGCCACAGCGGGACGCCGAGCGGGTGGCGGAACAGCGCCACCACGGCGAACCAGTCGGCAATCGCGCCGATCATGGCCGCTTCAGAAAACGCTTCGAGGTAGCCCCAGGCCGGATGGCCGTGGCGCTGCGCGCGCGCCAGCGCAAACAGCAGCGCCGCCAGCAGCAACAGGCCCAGCGCCACCAGCTGCATGGTGCGCAGGCGCGCCCGTTGCAGCACTGCTTCCTGGTCGTCGAGCTGGCGGATGATGTCGAGTTCACGTTCCAAGCGGTTTCCCCCCGGTTGATCTGATCGCATTGTAGGGCAGGGGGCGCGGGAGCGGTCGCACGCGCGGCACTGCTGCGGGTAAAATGTCGGCCACCCGCATCGAGGAACCGTTTTCATGGCACCAGCTAGCTCACCCCCTTCCACCGTTTCCGGCATCGCGCTCGACCGCGACCAGCTGGCCCGGCACCTGGCGCAGGACGTGCGCCGCTTCGAACACTGCGCGTTCGATGATGAGGACCTGTCGCGGCTCGACCTGCAGGGATGCACGTTCGAGCGCTGCACGTTTGCCGGCGCCACCCTGTTCGCGGCAAAGCTGGCGCGCACCGTGTGGCAGCGCTGCCGCGCCGGCGGCGCCGATTTCGAGTCGGCGGACGCGGTCGACGCCCGCTTCGACAGCTGCGACCTGAACAACACCAGGTGGCGGCGCGCCAAGCTGGCCTCGGTCAGCTATTGCGGCTGCAAGCTGACCGGCGCTGCGTTCGAGGAAGTGGCGCACCTGGGGCTGCTGTTCGAGGAATGCCTGCTGGTGGGCGCCGACCTGCGCGGTTTGTCATTCCGGAAGGCACTTTTGAAAGAAAACGATTTTTCGGATGCGTATCTGGCCGGCTGCGACTTCCGCGACGCCACCTTCGAAGGGGGCAGCCTGCGCAATGCCGTGCTCAAGCAGGCCCGGTTCCAGGGCGCCGACCTGCGCGCGACCGATATCGAAGGGTTGAAATTGTCCGATGCAGCCGTCTTCAAGGGTGCCATCATTTCCCATGCACAAGCGGCAAGCTTCCTGCGGGCACTCGATTTTGTGGTAATTTAGTATAACGTTTTCCCCATTCTGCGACTTTTTTCGGCATTCTGGCGTCGGGGCTGGAAAAGCAGGTGATTTTGCTTGTTATTTCTGCTAGCGTTGCCTTAGGGAATTATCCCTATAACAACAACGGAGATAACATGATGAGCAAACCTATCCACATGACGGCAGCCGTCTTGGCTGTGCTGGCAGCCTTTGCCACCGCGCCGGTGCACGCCGACGACACCCTGCAGACGGCGCCCTCGACCGGCTGGGCCGGTCAGAACGGCGGCACCAAGGGCGGCGCCGGCGCATCGGCCGCTGCGACCTACAAGGTCAGCTCGGCAGCGCAGCTGCTCGCTGCGCTCAAGGCCCAGGGCGACAAGCCCAAGATCATCAAGCTGTACGGCACCATCGACCCCACCACGGCCGACAACGGCGGCGCCTACAAGGATGCCAACGACCAGGCTGCGCGCCTGCAGATCAAACTGAACAGCAACACCACGCTGATCGGCATCGGTTCAAATACCAAGCTGGTCAATGCGAACCTGGTGCTGAACGGCATCCAGAATGTCATCATCCGCAACCTCAATATCATCAATCCTTGCGACATCAACCCGATCTGGGATCCGGAAGACGGCAGCGCCGGCAACTGGAATTCCGAGTATGACGGCATCACGGTGCTCAATTCGAAGAATATCTGGATCGACCACAATGTCTTCACCGACGCGCCGAAAACCGATGACCAGCTGCCTACCGCCAACGGCCGTCTCAAGCAGTGCCACGACGGCGCGCTCGACGTCAAGAACGGCTCGGACTACGTGACGATTTCGCACAACCGCTTCGAGCTGCACCAGAAAAACACGCTGGTCGGTTCGTCCGACAGCCGCACCACCGACGACGGCCACCTGACCGTCACCTTCCACAACAACCATTACCTGAACGTTTCGGAGCGCGCGCCGCGGGTGCGCTTCGGCAAGGTCCACCTGTATAACAACTATTTCGAGGGCAGCCAGTCGCACAAGGTCTATCCGCATCACTACAGCGTGGGCGTCGGCTACAAGGCCAAGATCATCATGCAGAACAATGCCTTCGACATCGCCGGCGCCAGCGCGTGCGCGGACATCGTCACCAACCCGGGTTCGGCCAGCAAGTCTGGCGCAGTGACCGACGCCGGCTCGCTGCTCAACGGCGCAGCGCTGAACCTGGCCGGCAAGTGCAGCTTCAGTAACGCGGTGGGATGGTCGCTGCCGTACGCGGTATCGCCGATGTCGGCGGCTGCGGTCAGGCAGTCGGTGCTCGGCAATGCGGGCACCGGCAAGATCAGCGTGGACTGACAGGGAGGAAGGACGGCAAGCCGGTCGGGCTTGCCTTGTGCAGCAATACTTCAGGTGGCCTCGAAAACGCCTGCGCCGGTGTGAAGGTGGGCGCGTTTTCGAGGTTGCCGTCAATTCAGCAGCGAATGCTTGCGGGCGTAAGCAAAATAGACGATCAGGCCGAGCGCGATCCAGATCGCGAACGCCACCCAGGTGTGCCAGCTCAGGTAGGTCATCAGCAGCACGCAGAAGATCACGGCCAGCGCCGGAATCAGCGGCACCAGCGGCACGCGGAACGTGCGCTTGAGGTCCGGGCGTTTCTTGCGCATGATGACCACCGCGATCGAGACCAGGCTGAAGGCGGCCAGCGTGCCGATGTTGATCAGCTCGGTCAGGATGTTGAGCGGCACGAACGCTGCCACCACGCCGAAGAACAGGCCCACCATCCAGGTGGCAAAGAACGGCGTCTGGAATTTCGGGTGCACCGACGACAGCTTTTTCGGCAGCAGGCCATCGCGCGACATGGCAAAGATGATGCGGGTCTGGCCGTACGCCATCACCAGAATCACGGTGGTCATGCCGAGGATGGCGCCGAGGTCGACAAAGCCTGCCACCCAGTTTTCGCCCGCATACTTGAGCGCCAGCGTGACCGGGTGGTCGACACCGAGGAATTCCTTGTACGGCACGATGCCGGTCATGATCGCGGCCACCACCACGTACAGCACCGTGCACACGCCCAGCGAGCCGATGATGCCGATCGGCAGATCACGCTCGGGACGTTTGACTTCTTCGGCCGCCGAGGTCACGGCGTCGAAACCGATAAAGGCAAAAAATACCAGCGCGGCCGCGCTCAGCATGCCGTTGTAGCCATAAGGCATGAATGGCTGCCAGTTCGCCGGCTGTACGTGGCGTGCGCCAACCACGATAAACAGCAGCACCACGCCGATTTTGATGGCCACCATGATGTTGTTGACACGCGCCGATTCGCGCACGCCCCAGCCGAGCATGGCGGTCAGCACCAGCATGATGACCAGCGCCGGCAGGTTGATGATGGTGGACACGCCGGGGATGGCGCCAGGCGCCGCCGTCAGCGCCACCGGCAGCTGGTAGCCGAAGCCGGCGATCAGCGACTGGAAATAGCCGGACCAGCCCACCGACACGGCCGCGCAGGCCAGGCCGTATTCGAGCAGCAAGTCCCAGCCGATCATCCAGGCCGCCAGTTCGCCCAGCGTGGCGTAGGTATAGGTGTAGATCGAGCCTGCCACCGGCACCGACGAGGCGAACTCGGCGTAGCAGAGTGCGGCAAAGCCGCAGGCAATGGCGGCGACCACGAAGGAGAGGGTGAGTGCGGGGCCGGCAGTGACGGCGCCGGTGCCGGTCAGGACGAAAATGCCGGTCCCGACAATCGCGCCTATGCCCATCAGGATCAAATCGAATGGACCGAGTACTTTGGCCAGACCGCCGGGCTTCTTGGCACCGGCAATCATATCGTCGAGGTTCTTCGTTCTAAAAAGGCTCAAATCAGGCTCCAGATATTTTTATGGTGGCGGGATTGCACCCCGTGTCCCGGGTCGCGGCGACGGCAAATAATACAGGAAGATGACGGCCTGGCGATACTTTCATTTGTTGCATTATTGTAGAAATGCAGCAGGCGTTTCTGCTGCGGTCAGAACCGTTCAACGAAGGTCCTCCCCTCCGTCGTACCCGCGAAGACGGGTACCCGAGTTCTGCGAGACGCGTCGGCATGTCCGCCACATTGGGTCGCCGCCTGCGCAGGGACGACGTTCTGAACGTTTTAATGCTGACAAAGTCAATACTTTCCGCTTAACGACATCAGGTCCTTACCCGATATGGCAAGTCGGTCTCAGGCGGCCGCTACGGTAGAGGTCCAGGTCAGAAAGCCGGCGCCGGGCAAAAATGGCGCCGGCGACGATGCGGCGTCAGGCAGCTGCAGCCCGCAGCTGGTCGGCCAGCCGTTGCAGCAGGCGGTCGCATTCGAAGACGCTCAGCGTCTGGTGGCTGGCGCCGTCGCCCTCGATGTCGATGACGTCCGGCATATCGCTGCTCGGGCCCTTGCTGTCGGCGCCCGTGCCGCGCATGATGCGCGGCGCCGTGAAGCGGCGGCTGTCTTCGATGGTCATGATGTCTTGCACGGCATCGACCATCAGCCCGAATTTTTCCACACCGAGGGCGCCCGCCCGTTCGACCACCAGGATCTTGGTGTCCGCGGTGGCTTCGGCCGGCGCCATGCCGTATAGGCTGCGCAGGTCGATCACGGTAATCATCTGCTGGCGCAGGTTGAGCATGCCGCGCATAAAGTCCGGCATGCCGGGCGGACGCGCGATCTCGGCCGTGTAATCGATGATCTCGCGCACCTGTTTGATTTCGACGGCGTAGATATTGTCGAGCGCAAAGGTCAGATAGACGCGGCGCTGGATGCGCCGGGCCTCGCGCGCGGCCAGGCTGGCCGCCGCCGTCTCGTCGGTCGGATACAGGCGCGCGTGGCCATTGCGCATCTCGACGATTTCCGCGCTCGACAGGATCTGCCGGTGGTCGAGCACGATCACGTCGGCGCCGGACGGCCGGGCGATGCAGCCGGCGAACATGCCGGCGCGCGCGCGGCTCAGCAGCGGGATCGGCATCAGGTCTTCGGCATAGTAATGGACGATGCTGTCGACCGAATCGACCAGGAAGCCGATGGTGGCATCGTCGATGCGGGCAATCACGATGCGCTGGTCGGGCAGGTACTCGCGTGCTGCGCAGTTGGCGTCCTTGGCAGCGCCCGGGGCCGTGAGCAGCGTGCCGAAGCAGACGATGGCGACCGGGCTGCCGCGAAAATTGATGCGGCCCAGGCACAAGGCGCTGTTGAGGATGGACGGCTGGATTTCCGGCACGCGGATGATTTCCTGGATCGCGCCCATGTCGAACGCGAACGCCGAGCCGGCCGCGCGAAAACTCACGCACTGGCGCCGCTCGCCCTGCTGCCGGCGCGCGGCCTGGCGTCCGGCGCTCTGCAGGGCCAGCACCTGCGGCACGTTTTCGATGCGCACCAGCGCGGCCGGGTCGAGCACCTGCAGCAGGCGGGCGCCATCGGCCAGCAGGATGGTGCCGGCGACCACCGCGTGGCGGGCGCCGGGCGCATAGCTGAGCGTACTGCGCTGTTCGGGACGCACGCGCAGGATTTCGCCGGTGGCGTGGAACAGGATGCCGATCAGCACACCCTGGTAATCGAGAATGGCGATCTTGTGGGCAGGGTCGGCCGACGGCGCGGCGGGATCGAACACGCGGCTGAGATTGACGACCGGGATCACCGTGCCGCGCAGGTTGAACATGCCGTCGAGGAACGGCGGCGCCAGCGGCACGGCCGTCATCCGGTCCGGGTAATTGACCACTTCGCGGATGCAGGAAGCGGGCAGGGCGAACTCGTCCGGTCCCAGCAGGAAGGAACCGAACAGCTCGACGGATGGCGCGGCCGGCTGCGCCGGCATTGATGGTGGCATCGGTGCCTGCGGCACCGGCTGCGTTGGTCTCTGCGCGGGGGCCAGGTCGCCGGTCGCCATGCCGTTATCGACGGTATCAGGCATGGAGCGCCACCCGGCTGCGGGCCCGCGCCGGGGCCGTTGGCGCGATTGCGCATACTTTGACTTCCTGCGTGGCGCAATCGACGGTCAGGGTGCGGCCGCAGTTGCCGCCCACGTCGGCAAAGCGCAGCCGCAAGCCGTGCAAATCCAGCTGCCTGCGGGCGGCGTCGATGTTTTGCTGGCCGATCCGCAGGCGCGACGAACATCCCTCGAGCATATTGGCGCCGCCGGCCACCACCACCTCGATGTCGGCGTAATCGGCCGCACAGGCGCCCATCAGGCGCAGCAGCGAAGGCACGGCCTGGCTGACGTAGCGCGCACCCAGGTTCGCCGGTGGCGCCGACGACCCGGGCAGCAGGCAATGGGCCAGGCCGCAGCGGCCGCGCTTTTTCCACAGCAGGGCGATGCCCACGCACGAGCCGAGCAGCACCTGCATCTGGTCGGTGCGGGCGCCCACGCGCAATGCGCCGCTGGCGATGTGGAAGCAGCGCTGGCTGCCGGTGGTGGCCACCGGCGCGGCGTCGATGTCGAACCACGCGATCGGCGTGGCGATAAACGGATGTGGGAGTGCGTGCATGGCTGCCCCGTTATTGGTCGAGCTTGTAGATCATCGGCCGGTCGAACTGGTAGGCGGTGTCGAGGCCTGTGATCGATTCGGATTCGCCCAGGATCAACCTGGCATGGGGCGCCATACTGTGGCGGACTTGCTGCAGGACGGCCTCCTGGTGCTCCTGGTCGAAGTAGAACAGGACATTACGCAGGAACACGAGGTCGAACTGTTTCGGCGGTTTCAATGGCGTGAGCAGGTTGTGCTGGGCCAGTTCCACGTGTTTTTTCAGTGCTTCCATCACTTGCAGGCCATTGCTGCTGGCCTGGAAATACTTTTTGACCCATTCCGGGTGCGTGGCGCGGAGCTTTTCCACCGAGCGGCCGGCGTAACGCCCGCTGCGCGCATGGGCCAGGATCTGCTGCGAGATATCGGTGGCGTAAATCCGGTAGCCGAAGCCCGGCGTCCTGGCCTTGAACTCCTCGCACAGGATGGCCATCGAATACAGCTCCTCGCCGCTCGAGGCTGCTGCCGACCAGATCTTCAGCGGCTGGCCGGCGTGCTCGCGCTGCCACTGCGGCAGGAAATCCTGCTCCATGTAGTCCCACACCTGCTGGGTGCGGAAGAACAGCGTGTCGTTGGTGGTCACCAGGTCGATAAAGTGCGGGACCTCGGCGCGGTCCTTGACCACCTTGTCGAGGTAGGCCTGGTAGCTGCCGATCGCCAGCGCCTGCATGCGCGGGCGCAGCCGCCGTTCCAGCAGCACGCTCTTGCGCTCGGACATGGCAATGCCCGTGTGTTCGCGTACCAGCGCGATCAGCGCGGTCAAGGTTTCGGGCTGGATGCCGGCGGACAGGGACATGGTCACACCACGAAGCCGGACACGGTTTTGTTGAGGTCGCCTGCGCGCTGGTTCAGTCCCTCGGTGGAGCGCGCGATGCTGTCGCAGGCGGCCGCCGATTTTTCCGCTTCCTCGGCGATGTATTGCACGGCCGTGGCCACCTCGCGCGCGGTCAGCTGCTGCTCGTTGGTGGCGGTCGAGATGTCGGAGATGGCCACCGTGGTCTTGGCCACGCCGGCAACGATCTTGTCGAACGCGACGCTGGCCTGGCGCGAAATCTCGCTGCCGGCCGAGACACGCTTGACCGACTCGTTGATCAGCTTGGAAATTTCCTTGGTCGCCTGCGACGAGCGCTCGGCCAGCTTGCGTACCTCGTCGGCCACCACCGAGAAGCCCAGCCCGTGTTCGCCGGCGCGCGCCGCTTCGATGGCGGCGTTAAACGCCAGCATATTGGTCTGGGTCGCGATTTCGCTGATCACCTTGACGATTTCGCCGATGTCTTCCGACGACCGGTTGATCAGGTCCATCGCCTCGATCGACTTGGCGACCGCCTTGGCGCCGGCCTCGGCCTCGCGCTGGGTATCCTTGGCCAGCGCGTCGGCGTTGGCGCTGTTGCCGGCAATGATGTTGATCGAGCTGCTCAGGCCGTCGATGGACGCGTTCATTTCCTCGACCGTGGCGCCGAGCGCCTGGGTGCCGACCGCCACCGCGTTAGAGCGCTCGGCGATGGTGGTCGAGGCGTCCGACAGGCCGCTGGCCGAGGACACCACCTCGCCGATGAGCTTGCGCAGGTCGGCGATCATCTTGCTGATGCCTTCGGCCAGCTGGTCGAGCGCCTCGTCGCCCGAGATATCGATTTCGCTGGTCAGATCGCCTTGCGCCGCGCGCTCCACCGACAGCAGCAATTTATGAATCTTGGCGCTGTCCGATTCGGCCTTGGCCACCACCGAATTTTCCAGTTCCACCTGCGCGGTAATATCGCTGGCGAATTTCACAACCTTATAAGGTTTGCCATTCAAATCGAGTACCGGATTATACGTAGCCTGTATCCATACGGTTTTGCCATTGTTGCCGAGACGTTTATAACGGCCGGTATCGAATTCGCCGCGGTTGAGTTTTTGCCAGAAACGCTTGTAATCGCTGCTGGCCGCATACTCGGGCTCGCAGAACATGCGGTGGTGTTCGCCGCGGATGTCGTCGATCTCGTAGCCCATCACGTCGAGGAAATTGTCGTTGGCGCCGATCACGTGGCCGCTCATGTCGAACTCGATCACGGCCTGGGCCTTGCTGATGGCGGCAATCTTGCTCTCGTGTTCGGCGTTCTTGAGTTTGCTGTCGGTGATGACGGTGGCAAACTTGATCACCTTGTACGGCTTGCCGTCGTCGTCCATGATCGGGTTGTACGAGGCGCTGATCCAGATCTCGCGCCCGCCCTTGGCCAGGCGCTTGTATTCGCCGCGGTCGAATTCGCCGCGGGCCAGCTTGTCCCACAGGGCCTGGTAGGCGCCCGAGTGCACGTAATCGGGATCGCAGAACATGGCGTGATGCTGGCCTTGCACCTCGCTCAGCGTGTAACCCATGGTGGAAAGAAAATTCTCGTTGGCGTGCAGGATGCTGCCATCCAGATCGAACTCGATCAGCGCCTGGACGCGGTTGAGCGCGGTATTAATCGCCTGCAAGTCCTGTTCGCGGGTATGTATGGCTTGATTATGCGCTTCCATGAGGGTCCTGTTATATTTGGTGAGAATTATTTCAAAAGCAAATATTTAAATCCGGCAGCCTCGGCATTAATGTGGGGCCGATTTCTAATGCGTTTTATTATTCAGGCTGGCCACGATTATTTCAAGTGCGCCGCCCTGCTTTCCGCTGCTGCTGTACCTTATTTTCCACGTTGAATTAATATTTCCGCAAACCGGCATTTGAATGGGCGCGTTTATTCTCCTTAAATAAAAGTTTTACCGCCGCATTCAAAGCACTGGCTTTTCGATCAAGATTTCAGGTACGATCACGGCCTGCATTGCCAGCTCACTACAACAAGGACGAGACATGACTGCCCACTACCAGGTCCACGGCGCCGTTGCCGTAATTACCCTCGATAATCCGCCGGTGAATGGCATGGGACTGGCCACGCGGACTGCCGCCGTTGCCGGCATCGAGCGTGCGCTGGCTGACGACGCCGTGCGCGCCATCGTGATCACCGGCGCCGGCAAGGCGTTTTCGGGCGGCGCCGATATCCGCGAATTCAATTCGCCCAAGGCGCTGGCCGAGCCGACCCTGCATACCTTGATTGCCACCGCAGAGAGCGCGACCAAGCCGGTGGTGGCGGCGATCCACACCATCTGCATGGGCGGCGGGCTGGAACTGTCGCTCGGCTGCCATTACCGCGTGGCGCTGCCGGGCGCGAAAATCGCGCTGCCCGAGGTGAAGCTGGGCCTGCTGCCGGGCGCCGGCGGCACCCAGCGCCTGCCGCGCGTGCTGGGGCTGGAACCGGCCCTGCAGATGATCGTCACCGGCGAGCCGGTGTTGTCCGAGCAACTGGCGCAGACGCCGCTGTTCGACCGCGTGTTCGAGCCCGGCGCCGACCTGATCGCTTCGGCAATCGCGTTTGCCGACAGCATCGCCGACGTGCGCCCGCTGCCCAAGGTGCGCGCGCGCGCGGTCACCCACCCGCAGGCGGACGCCGTGCTGCAGCACGCCCGTGCGCAAGCGCTGGCCCGGGCGCCCGGCTACCCGGCGCCGCTCGAATGCATCGCCACCGTGGGGGCAGCAGTCAGCATGCCGTTCGAGCAGGGCATGAAGTTCGAACGCGAGCGTTTCATGCACCTGATCCAGGGGACCGAATCGAAGGCGCTGCGCCACGCCTTTTTTGCCGAGCGGGTGGCGGGCAAGGTACCCGATGTGCCGGCCGATACGGCGCTGCGCCCGCTGACCTCGGCTGCCGTGGTCGGCGCCGGCATGATGGGCGTGGGCATCGCCATCAATTTCCTCAATGCCGGCATGCCGGTGGCCCTGCTGGAAACCTCGCAGCATGCGCTCGACAAGGGCCTGGCGTCGCTGCGCACCTTATATGACAACGCCGTGGCCAAGGGCAGGCTGACACCGGAACAGCTGGCGCAGCGCGTGGCGCTGGTCCGGGGCACGCTCGACTATGCCGACCTGGCGCAGGCCGATATCGTGGTGGAAGCGGTGTTCGAGGACCTCGCTGTCAAGCAGGCCGTGTTCCGCGCGCTCGATGCAGTCGCACGGCCGGGCGCCATCCTGGCCACCAATACGTCCACCCTCGACGTCGACGCCATCGCGGCGGTCACCGGTCGTCCGCAGGACGTGCTGGGCCTGCACTTCTTCAGTCCCGCCCACGTGATGAAGCTGCTGGAAATCGTGCGTGGCCGGGAAACCGCCGTCGATGTGATCGCCACCGCGCTGGCACTGTCGAAAAAGCTGCGCAAGACCGGCGTGGTCGCGCGCGTGTGCGACGGTTTCATCGGCAACCGCATGATCGAGCAGTACAGCCGCCAGGCCGGTTTCCTGCTCGAAGAAGGCGCCTTGCCGGCGCAGGTGGATGCGGCAGCCGAGCGCTTCGGTTTTGCCATGGGGCCGTTCCGCATGGCCGACCTGGCCGGCAACGACATCGGCCAGGCCATCCGCCAGCGCCGCGCGGTGGAAAAGCCGGAACTGGCCTATTCCAGGACCGCCGACCTGCTGTGCGCCATGGGCCGGCTCGGCCAGAAGACGGGCGCCGGCTGGTACGATTACCGCCCCGGCCAGCGCACGCCGCACCCGAATGCCGAGGTCGATGCCATGATCGTCGCCCATTCGGCGCAGCTGGGCCTGGAGCGGCGCGAGATCGCGGACCGGGAAATCGTCGAGCGGCTCGTGTATGCGCTGGTCAACGAAGGCGCCCGCATCCTCGAGGAGGGAATCGCCTTGCGGGCCTCCGATATCGACATGGTGTACCTGACCGGTTACGGTTTCCCGGCCTACCGGGGCGGACCGATGTTCTATGCCGACACGGTAGGCTTGCCGGCCGTCCTCGCGGCCATGCAGCGCTTCGCGGCCGGGCGCCACGGCGACGCCTGGACTCCGGCGCCCCTGCTTGCGCGCCTGGCCGCAGAGGGCGGGCGCTTCAACGGCTGAGCATGGCCGCTGGGGGCCTGGCGCCGCCCGGTCCCCGTGTCATGTCAGCCCATTTCAAGATTCCCAGGAAAGACAGGAGAGACATATGCTGAAACACATCGTGATGTGGAAACTGAAGGACCACGCCGAGGGCGCCGACCGCGCCGCCAACGCCGTCAAGATGAAAGCCTTGCTCGACGGCTGCGCCGGCATCGTGCCCGGCATCGTCACGTTCGAACCGATGCTGGCCCAGCCCGGCCTGGAAGCGACCTATGACGTGGTGCTGTATTCGGAGTTCGTCGACAAGGATGCACTGAACGCCTACCTCGACCATCCCGACCACGTCGCCATCAAGCCGTTCATTGCGGCCGTGCGGCTCGAGCGCCAGTGCATGGACTACGAAGTATGACGCCGTACTGGCGCGTGGTGCTGGCCAGCCGCCCGCGCGGGGCGGTCACGCCCGAGAACTTCCGGCTCGAAACGGCGCAGGTGCCGGCCTTGCAGGACGGCGAACTGCTGGTGCGCAACCATTACCTGTCGCTCGATCCGTACATGCGCGGACGCATGAGCGCAGGCAAGAGCTACGCTGCTGCGCAGGCGCTGGATGAGACCATGATCGGCGGCACCGTCGGCGAGGTGGTGGCGTCGCGCCATGCCGGCTACGCGGTCGGCGACACCGTCGTCGGCGTGCTGGGCTGGACCGAGATGGCCGTTTCGGACGGCACCGGCCTGCGCAAGGTCGATGGCGGCAAGCTGCCGCTCTCGGCCTACCTGGGCGCGGTCGGCATGCCGGGCATGGCGGCCTGGTACGGGCTGAACAAGATCATCGCGCCCAAGGCGGGCGAGACCGTCGTGGTGTCGGCCGCCAGCGGAGCGGTGGGCAGCGTGGTCGGCCAGCTGGCGCGGCTGCAGGGTTGCCGCGTGGTCGGCATCGCGGGCGGACCGGACAAGTGCGCGTATGTGGTCGATGAACTTGGCTTCGACGCCTGCATCGACTACAAGGCCGGCCGCCTCGACGCGGACCTGGCGGCCGCCACGCCCGACGGTGTCGACGGCATCTTCGAAAACGTCGGCGGCGCCGTGCTCGACGCCGCGCTGGCGCGCACCAATGCGTTCGGACGCGTGGCGCTGTGCGGGATGATCGGCGGCTTCGGCGGCGCCGACATGGCAATCAACAACGCCAAGCTGTTGCTGATCAACCGCCTGACGCTGCAGGGTTTCATCGTCACCGAGCACATGGACCTGTGGCAGCAGGGGCTGGCGCAGCTGGCCGACCTGGTGGCAGGCGGACAGGTCAAATACAGGGAATCAGTGGCCCAGGGACTTGCTTCGGCGCCGGCGGCGTTCATCGGATTACTGCAGGGGTTCAATTTTGGCAAGCAACTGGTAAAGTTGATATGATTTGAGCGCGTTGTGCTGTATCAAGCGTCCAGCGCCCGCGCATCGTTTGCCTGCCCACCCGTTGTCTACTTTCGAAGGAACCGCAATGAAAACAGCCGTACTCAGCTGCATCCTGGCGCTGGCCGCCATACAGACCGCCTCGGCCGCCATCGACACGGCCAAGGTCACCGCCGAGGCCAAGCTGGCGCCGACCGCCAACAGCAAGACGTCCGGTCTGGTCACCTTCGAACAGACGGCTGCCGGCGTCCACGTCAAGGCCAAGGTCGAGGGCCTGACCCCGGGCCTGCACGGCTTCCATATCCACGAAAAAGGCGACTGCTCGGCACCGGACGGCAGCAGCGCCGGCGGTCACTTCAATCCCACCAGCGCGCCGCACGGCGATCCGACCCACAGCAGCAAGCACAGCGGCGACTTCGGCAACATCACGGCCGACGCCAACGGTGTCGCCATGCTGGACGTGACCGTGCCGCTGTCCCAGCTGACGCTGACCGAAGGCAGCCCGGTCAACGCCCTCAACCGCGGCGTGATCGTGCACACTGCGCCCGACGACCTGAAAACCCAGCCCACCGGCAATGCCGGCGGTCGCCTGGCCTGCGGTGTGATCCGCGCCACCAGATAAGGCGCACCGCAATCAGCGGTTCCGAAAACCAGGCCGGCGTGCGACAATGGTCGTTTTTCCTGAGCAAAGCGAAGCGATGAACGACACTGTCCAACACACGATACGCTACGGCGACTGGGCCACCATGGCTGCCGACGCCAAACTGATCCGCACCGAAGTCTTCGTCGAAGAGCAGGGCGTGCCGGCCGAACTGGAAATGGACGATATGGATGTCCTGTGCCTGCACGCGGTGGCCTACGATGCCGCCGGCGTGCCGATCGGTACCGGCCGCCTGCTGCCGGACGGCCACATCGGGCGCATGGCCGTGCGCAAGTCGGGACGCGGCACCGGTGTCGGCGGCGCCCTGCTGCAAGGGCTGATGGCGCAAGCGCGCGCCCGCGGCGAAAGCCTGGTCGCCCTCAGCGCCCAGACCCACGCCGCGCCGTTCTACCAGCGCCACGGCTTCGCCATCGAAGGCGAAGAATTCTACGAGGCCGGCATCCGCCACATCAATATGCACCACAAGTTCTGACCGCGAAGTTCATGCGGCTAAGTGAAGGTCTTCCTGCCCGTCGTACCCGCGAAGGCGGGTACCCAAGTTCTGCGAGCTGCGTCGACATGTCCAGCCAAATTGGGTCCCCGCCTACGCAGGGACGACGTTTTTATGCCAACAAAATTAATGCTTTTCGCTTAACTCGGCACCAATAGGCCCCGAAGTGGGGTTACCGGAAGATGTGTTCTTGCAAGGTGGCAGTGGCGTTGGCGTAGAGCTTGACGACGGTGGAGGTGCGGGTGCCGTAGCCTGGGCTGTCGATCCTGACGGAGGACAGCACGCGCTCGATGTCGAGCGGGACGCCGGTTTCTGGCAGGCGCTGGTCGGGGGCGGGGGTGGTATCGGCCAGCATTTCGAAGAAGGCGTCGTCGGGCGCGCCCAGGCAGATCAGGCTGGCCAGCTCGGCCTTGGTCTTGACCACCTTGGGCCACGGTGCGTCGAGCAGGGCGTTGGAGACGCCGTACACGCCCGGCGGCAGCGGCTGGCCGTTGCGCGGGTCGGCGTCGCCGCGGTTCGAATACCAGATCAGCGTGTCGCGGTCGCCGACGACGAGGTTGAAGCCGTTGTAGTCGGCCGCGCGGCCGCGCAGCGTGTCGATATAGGCCTGGGGGCTCAGATTGCCGGTGAGGAAGTCGGCCACCAGCCGGCCGCGCGACGGCGCATCGTCGCGGCGTTCGCCCGGTGCGCGGATATTGGTGATGGCCGCAAAGCGGGCGCCGTTCCGGTCCCCGCCCGCGTCGCCGTGCGCGATGCCCATCCAGCTGCCGCCCGCCTGCAGGTCGCGGCCGCCGTAGATGTGCGGATGGTCGGGCCACGGCGCGGCGGCTGCGGTGGCGCGTCCGTAAAACTCGTCGCGGTTGGCCGCTGCGACCAGGGGGACTGCCGGCAAAATTTTCCAGGCAAACACCATCAGGCACATGGCAGCACATCCATGAACGCTTCCACGTGGCGATTGCCGATGATCCATTGCGACAAGCCGGCCCGTTCGACCGCCACGGCCAGCGTGGCGGCAAAGTTGCCCGGTGCGTCAGGATAGATTTCCATCCAGGTTTGCACGCCGTCGCTCGCTTCGGGCCGGCGTTTGAGCTGGCTCGTCACGGCGAACTGGTCTGCCAGGTGCGCCTGCATGGCCACGACTGCCGCGCGCAGGCGCGCCGCATCGGCTTCCCTGACCTTGTAGTAGATGAACAGGTCCATGCTAGAGGTCGAGCGGTTCCAGCACGTATGGCAGCGGCAGGAAGGTCAGCGCCGGTCCTTCGGCCGAACCCAGCCGGACCGAGGCAGCCTCGATGGCAGCCAGTTTCATTTCTACCAGGGCATCGACGCCGCCGTGGCCGTTGGGCGCCGCGTTGACGATCATGCCGCACGGCTGCTCCGGATCGGCCGTGGCAAACACTTCGGCGCCGGCCGCCGCTGCCGAGTCCGCGATGCTGACCAGCGTCGTGCGGCGCTTGAGCTTGCCCAAGTACTGGCTGCGGGCGACGATTTCCTGGCCCGGGTAGCAACCCTTCTTGAAATTGACCGCGCCCAGCAACTCGTAATTGACCATCTGTGGCACGAACTGCTCCTGGGTGGACTTGTCGATGTGCGGCACCCCGGCGTGGATCTCGGACAGGCGCCAGGCCTGGTCGCCGCCGACCGCCAGCGTGCGCGCCAGTTCGGCGGCGATGGTGTCTGCCGTGGCGGCCGACATCAGCCACTGGTAGCGCGCGCTGCCGAAGGCATCGGCCACCCGCAAGAGCGTGCCCAGCGGGTGCTCGACGCGCGTATAAGGCTGGGCCGGCAAGGTGTCGAACCAGTTCTGCAGCACCACCTCGGCCTGGTCGCCGCCGAAGCCCAGCACCACCTCCATGCCCGGCAGCGCGGTGGCGTCGCTGAGCTTGGTCTTGGCGCGCAGCACGAACATCGACAACCGTTTTTGCACCGGGGCCTGGATCTCGCGCGGCAGCTGCAGGAAGATGGTGGTGGCGCTGCGCCACATCAGGAACGACGCCAGCAACCGCCCCTTGGGCGAGCAATAGCCGGCCAGGCGCAGGTCGCCGGCGCCCAGGTGTTCGACGTCATTGGTCAGCTGGCCGTGCAGGAACTTGGCCGATTCCTCGCCGTCGAGGGCAATCAGGCCTTGGTCGGTGATCGGCGCGACGAAACCGCCGGCAAGCGTGGTGGTGGTCAGCGGGCCAGCGGGCGCGGCGGCGGATAACAGTTCGGTCCAGGATGACATAATTTCCAGTATTTAACGACGTATTTGACGGTGTGAATGACGATTACGCATTATCATTACGGGCTCATTATAGTGATGTCGCGTCGATCGCGTCGGCACCGGTGCAAAAGCGGCCGGGCCGCTGCTGTGCAGGCGCTGCCAGTGGCACGCCGACCGATGGCTTCCCGATAGACCCCCTATGGCACGGAAATGGCTTTTATTAAAAAAATAATCACCCTCTGCATCCTCGTGGCGCTGGCAGCCGGCGCTTACTTCGCCTACTGGCAGCAGGCCCCGATCCTTGCCGGCGCAGCCGCACCCGTCGACTTCACCATCGTGCCCGGCAGCGGCGCCCATGCGGCCGGCCAGCAGATCGCCGATGCCGGCGTGCCGATCCAGCCGTTGCTGTTCAACCTGCTGGCGCGCGGCAGCGGCAAGAGCAGCCGCATCAAGGCCGGCTCGTACGAACTGAAACCGGGCACCACGCCTTCGCAGCTGATCACCCAGCTGGTGCGCGGCGAATTCGCCCAGGAGCAGCTGACCATCATCGAGGGCTGGAGCTTCCGCCAGATGCGCGCGGCAATCGACGCGCATGCCGGTCTCAAGCACGAAACGACCCTGCTCAGCGATACCGAGCTGATGGCGGCGATCGGGTCCGGGTACAAGCATCCGGAAGGGCTGTTTTTCCCTGACACCTATCTGTTCGCCAAGAATTCAAGCGACTTGCAGATCTATCGCCAGGCCCATGCGATGATGATCAAGCGGCTCGATGCGGCCTGGGCCAAGCGCGACGCGGGCCTGCCGTACAAGACGCCGTACGAGGCGCTGACCATGGCGTCCATCGTCGAAAAGGAAACCGGGCAAAAGTCGGAGCGCAACATGATTGCCGCCGTGTTCGTCAACCGCCTGCGCCTGGGCATGATGCTGCAGACCGATCCCACCGTGATCTACGGCATGGGCTTGAAGTTCGACGGCAATATCCGCAAGCGCGACCTGGAAACCGATACGCCCTTTAATACCTATACGCGCACCGGCCTGCCGCCGACGCCGATCTCGCTGCCGGGCGTGGAATCGCTGGCGGCCGCGATGGCGCCGGCGAAGACCGCCGCCCTGTATTTCGTTGCGCGCGGCAACGGCACCAGTAAATTCTCCGACAACCTGAACGACCACAATCGGGCAGTCAACCAATACCAGCGATAGCACGATGACCGATAACCGTACCCGCAGCAGCAAATTCATCACCTTCGAAGGCATCGACGGCGCCGGCAAGTCCACCCACATCGCGTTTGCCGGCCGTTACCTGGAACAGCGCGGCATCGCGCTGGTCAGTTCGCGCGAACCGGGCGGCACCGCGCTCGGCGAAAAGCTGCGCGCACTGGTGCTGCACGAAACCATGGACCTGGAGACCGAAGCGCTGCTGATGTTTGCCAGCCGCCGCGAGCACATCGCGCAGGTGATCGCGCCGGCGCTGGCGCGCGGCGCCTGGGTCATTTCCGACCGGTTCACCGACGCCAGCTTCGCCTACCAGGGCGGCGGGCGCGGCATGGACCGCAGCAAGCTCGAAGCGCTCGAGCAATGGGTCCACCCGCATCTGCAACCGGATCTGACCCTGCTGTTCGACGTGCCGCTGGCCGTGGCCCGCGCCCGCCTGGACGCCACCCGCGCGCTCGACAAGTTCGAGCAGGAACAGAGCGATTTTTTTGCCGCCACCCGCAACGAATACCTGCGCCGCGCCGCGCAGTTCCCGCAGCGCTTCCACCTGGTCGATGCCACCCGCACGATTGCCGAGATCGAGACCGAGATCGCGGGCGTGCTCGACGCCCTGCTGGCGCAAGACTAGGCGCCAGCGTCCGGCCGGCTGTCGTCACATAGCGTTTCGACATTGCTTCGGCAGCCAGTTTGCAACACACTAACGACAATGAGCGATACCATTTATCCTTGGCAGCAAGAATCCTGGCAGCAATTGCAGCAGTTGCGCCAGCGGCTGCCGCACGCCATCCTGTTCCACGGCGCGGCCGGGATCGGCAAGGCCGACTTCATCGAGCAGTTTGCCCAGGGCCTCCTGTGCGAGGCCGTGCGGCCGGACGGTCACGCCTGCGGTCAGTGCGTGTCCTGCGGCTGGTTCGTCCAGCACAACCATCCCGATTACCGCCGCGTGCGGCCCGAGGCGCTCGAGGACGAGCCGGCCGAGGGCGAGGAAGGCGAGGGCGATGCCAAAAAATCGGCCAAGTCCGCCAAAGCGCCGTCGAAAGAGATCAAGATCGAGCAGATCCGCAACCTGGCCGATTTCATGAACGTCTCCACCCACCGCGCCGGCTTGCGCGTGGTGGTGCTATATCCGGCCGAGGCGCTCAACATGCCGGCCTCGAATGCGCTGCTGAAAACGCTGGAGGAACCGCCGCCGGGCACCGTGTTCCTGCTTGCCTCCAACAGCCTGGACCGCCTGCTGCCCACCATCCTGTCGCGCTGCCGCAAGTTTGCCCTGCCGATGCCGTCGCACGCGCAGGCGCTGGCCTGGCTCAAGCAGCAAAACGTGGCCGACGCCGACAGCTGGCTGCGCGAGCAGGGTGGCGCGCCGCTGGCCGCCATGGCCCAGGCCGAACTGGGCAACCGGGACGACCTGGAAACCCTGCTGCAGCTGCTGGCCCGTCCCAGCGTGGAAGGCGCGCTGAAAGTGGCGGACAAGCTGCAGAAGGTGCCGCTCACGGCGCAGGTGTCGTGCTTGCAGCGCTGGCTGTATGATGTGTGTGCGGTCAAGCTGGCAGGCAAGGTGCGCTACTATCCACGCTACCAGCGCGAGCTGACGGGCCTGGCGGACAGGATCCACATCAGCCGCCTGCTGGCGGTCACGCGGGGCGTCAACGAGCGCCGCGCCACGTCGGACCATCCGCTGTCGCCCAAGCTGTTCCTGGAGGATATGTTGCTCGACTATACCGCCGCCTGCGCTTCCTAGTGTTTCTTACAAGGTGATCCATGCCCGCTGACAGCCTTTACGACGCCTCCGCCGCTGCGGACAAACCGGCTCAGTCGGGCCGGCCGGCTGTGCTGTCGCTGGCGATCCGCGAAAAGGCTGCACTGTACGCGGCCTACATGCCGTTCCTGCGTCATGGCGGCCTGTTCATTCCGACCCGGCAGGCGTACAAGCTCGGCGACGAACTGTTCCTGCTGCTGACCCTGATGGACGAGCCCGAAAAATACCAGGTGGCCGGCCGCGTCGCCTGGATCACGCCGGCAGGCGCCCACCACGACAAGGCGCAGGGCGTGGGCATCCATTTTCCCGGCGACGAAGGCGGCCAGAAGCTGCGCCAGCGCATCGAGGACATCCTGGGGCCGGCGCTGCGGTCGGCCCGCGCCACCCACACGCTGTAGCGCTCCGCCGGTGCCGTCGTGGCACGCGCGCCAGCCTTCAAGGTACAATCGCGCCATGTATATCGATTCCCACTGCCATATCAATTTCCCCGAGCTCGCCGCTCGCATGCCCGAGATCCTGGCCACCATGGCCGAGAAGCAGGTGACGCACGCGCTGTGCGTGTCGGTCGATTTGCCCGATTTCCCGCAGGTGCTGGCGCTGGCGCACCAGTATCCGCACATTTACGCCTCGGTCGGCGTCCATCCCGATTACGAAGACACGCCGGAACCGACCGTCGAGCAGCTGGTGGCGCTGGCCGACGATCCGAAAATCATCGCCATCGGCGAGACCGGCCTTGACTACTACCGCCTCGAAGGCGACCTCGAATGGCAGCGCGAACGCTTCCGCACCCATATCCGTGCCTCGCGCCTGACCCGCAAGCCGCTCATCATCCACACCCGCAGCGCCAGCGACGATACCATCCGCATCCTGCGCGAAGAGGGCGCGGCTCCCGAAGCGGGCGGCGTGGCCGGAGTGATGCACTGCTTTACCGAATCGCTGGAGGCGGCGCGCGCCGCCATCGCGCTCGGCTTTTATATTTCGTTCTCGGGCATCGTCACCTTCAAGAGCGCCAGGGAGTTGCAGGCGGTGGCGCTCGAGGTGCCGCTCGAGCGCATGCTGATCGAGACCGATTCGCCGTACCTGGCGCCGGTGCCGTTCCGCGGCCGTACCAACGAGCCGGGCTATGTCGCCCACGTCGGCGAATTCATCGCCAAGCTCAAGGGGGTTCCGGTGGAACAGGTGGCGGCGCAGACGTCTGCCAATTTTTTCAAGCTGTTCAATATACGCAAGGAGGCTGCCTGATGCCTGGCCACCGTCACCGTGCAGTGCTGGCGCGCCTGTCGCTGGCTTGCTGTCTGTCGTTTTCCATCTCCGGCCCGGTGCTGGCGGCCGCAACGCAGTCGCCGGCCGAAGTCGACCTGTTCCGCGCCGTGCAGATGAACCGCGCAGCGGGGGTGAAAAAGTCGCTGGCGGCCGGTGTCGATCCCAATGCGCGCGACCTGGGCGGCGAAACGGCGCTGATCGTTGCGATCCGCAACGACGCCAACGATGCCGCCACCGTGTTGATGGACCAGCCGGGCGTGGAGCTCGAAGCGAAAGCGCCCAACGGCAATACCGCGCTGATGATGGCGGCGTTCCGCAGGAACCAGCCCCTGGTGGTGGACCTGATCCGACGTGGCGCCCGCATCAATCCGCCAACTCATCAGCCAGGCTGGACGGCATTGCACTATGCGGCAGCCGGCGGCAGCGCCGAGATCACCAGCCTGCTGCTCGACCACCAGGCAGCGATCGACGCCGAATCGCCGTCGGGCATGACGCCGCTGATGATGGCCGCGCGCGAAGGCCAGGAAGACGCCGTCAAGGTCTTGCTGGCGCGCGGCGCCAACGCAGCGCTCAAGGACGGCGGCTTCCATCTGACCGCCTCGGGCTTTGCCATGAAGGCCGACAAGCCATGGATCGCCAAAGCCATCGACGCCCATCTGGCCGCCCAGCGCGCCAAACCGCGGTAAGCGGGCCTTGCCGCGCAGTGCTCAGTAGCCGTTACGGCTGAGGAAAGCGTCGATGTAGGCCGAGCTGTCTTCCGGCGCGCTCAGGTGCGGGCAGTGGCCGACATTGGACACCATCTTGACGACCGAATTGGGCAGGTGCTCGCGCAGGTAGATGCCCACCTCGCGCGGCGCCAGCAGGTCGTCGCTGCACTGCAGCACCAGCGACGGAATGGTGGACCTGGCTAGGTCGGCGCGGTGGTCGGCCGTGAAGGTCACGCGTGCAAAATGGCGGGCGATGTCCTGGTCGTTGCGCTCGAAGCGGGTCAGCAGTTCGCGGGTCAGATGCGGCTGGTTGGGCGCGCCCATGATGGCCGGCACCATCTGCCGGCTCCAGTCGAGGTAATTCTCGTCGATCATCTTGAGCAGCTGGTCCACGTCCTCGGCGTTGAAGCCGCCGACGTAATCGCCGTCGTTGATGAAGCTCGGGGAGGGACCGATCATGACCTGGGCGGCAAAGCGTTCGGGGCGCTGGATCGACGCCAGCAGGCCGATCATCGCGCTGACCGAGTGGCCGACGAAAATCACCTTGCCTTTTGCATAGAGTTCGATAATCTCCAGGATGTCCTGGGCGTGCCCATGGAGGTCGGCGTACTTGTCGCGGTCGTAAGCGGACAGGTCGGAACCGCCGCTGCCGGTCAGGTCGAGCAGAACGATCTTGTAGCGCCGGCTGTAGGCCGGATGGATGAAGCGCCACATGCTCTGGTCGCAGCCATAACCGTGGACGAACATCATCGTGTGTTCCCCATCGCCGTGGCAATGGACATTGTTGCGTTGCTGCACCGACATTACTATCTCCCTCGAACCATTGCCAGTATAAAGTAAAGTGCGGGAATAGTGACGAAAAGGTAATCTGTATCGAAGCGGCGCGCGTTAGCGGTCATGCGGCGAGAATTGGCGGGTATTTTCTGTCCAATTCGTAACATCATGGCGCTGCAAAAGTCTTGATAATGCAGCTATCCGCATTGCATCCAGAGTCAGTGCGATTTCTAGGAGAACCTTCATGCTGAACGAACGCGAAATCGAAAGCTGCTATCTGGGGCAATTCATACCAGTCCACTACCATCACAACATGCTGATGGACCAGAACCGCATGCACGGGTTCAAATCGGCGATCGATTATGCCGTCCAGCCCGGCGCCAAGGTGCTCGAACTCGGCGGCGGCACCGGTGTGCTGTCCTGGTTTGCCGCTGCCAAGGCGGCCAAGGTGTACTGCGTGGAATTCAATCCGGACATGGTGCGCGAAGCCCGCAAGATGCTGGCGCTCAATCCCAACGGCGAGAAAGTGGAAGTGATCCATGCCGACGCCTTCGAATACCTGCCGCCGGAACCGGTCGATGTGGTGATCTGCGAAATGATCCACGTGGCCATGCTGCGCGAGAAGCAGGTCGAGGTCATCGAATCGTTCAAGCGCCGCTACCTCGAGCGCTTCGGCGGACCGCTGCCGGTGTTCCTGCCCGAAGCAGTGATCATGGCAGTGCAGCCGCTGCAACAGGAATACGACTTCGAAGGCTTTTATGCGCCGATCGTGCAATTCCAGGAAACCCAGGTCGTCTATCCCGGCACCGTGGAACTGGCCGCTCCGGCCGTGTACAGCATCATCGACTTCAGCCAGCCCAACCAGCTCGCGTATGCCTGGCAGGGCAAGTTCGTGGTCGAACGGGCGGGCGAGATCAACGCCATGCGCTTCGTGACCAAGAACGTGCTGGCGGTGGTGCAGGAACGCGCCACCACCATCGACTGGCTCAATCACTACATGACGCTGCCGCTGGCTGCGCCGGTGAGGGCTGCTGTCGGCGATGTGCTGGAAGTGAGCTTCCAGTATCGCGCGGGCGGATCGATTCCGTCGCTGCAGGCGTCGCTCAAGGCCGGTCTCGTATTTCAAGCCACCCAGCAGACCACCGAGCAGGCCGGCGGCGTGCCGGCGTTTGCCTGAAGCAGCTGCTGCCAGCGGGGCGGGAACAGCGTATACTTCGTCTTTTACCCTTTAAAGTTGAAGAAGATGGAACCGATCGACCAGCGCTACCTCGTCCAGCAAAACAAGATCGCCGATGGCGATACCAAGCCCCCGGTGTTCGCCAAGGTCATGCGCAGCAAGGAAGGCGTGTTCGAAGGCGTCTCGTTCATCCGGTCCAAGGACAAGGCCTCGGTGCTGACCATCGCGCAGGCCAATGAGGCGATCGCCTGGTCGGCCAAGAAAAAGCCGAACGCGCACGAATACGTTACCAAGATCATCTGCGTGGGCCAGTAAGCTTCAGCGCCATCCATACCGCTTTTCTTCCGCTTCATCCCCGCCTGCGCGCAACCGGTCGCACCACCGTTGCAGCGACAACGCCCGCTCACTACAGTGCCATCATCGACACCATCTTGAGACGGGAGTGTTCCATGTTCGGTTTTCTGCTGTGGCTGGTCTTACTGCTGGTGTGCTGGCCGCTGGCCCTGCTGGCGCTGGTGCTGTACCCGGTGTGCTGGCTGCTGACGCTGCCGTTTCGCCTGATCGGCATTGGCGTCGAGGGCCTGTTCGCGTTGCTGCGCGCCGTGGTACTGCTGCCGGCGCGCATGCTGGGCGGCGGCAGCCGCCGCTAGCCCAAGGGCGTATTAAAATTCGACCTGGACGCCGGCGCCGATCGACTTCTGGCTGTAGTTGTAGTCGATCAGGCTCTGGCCATAGCCGCTGAAGGCCTGCACATAGCCTTTCAGGTTGGCTGCCACCGGGAACGCATAGCCGAGCTTGAGGGCGCCGCGGCTGGTGTGGAAGTTGCGGCGGGCCAGCAGCGAGATTTCCTGGCCATCCCAGCGGTAGCTGGCGGTCAGGTCGCCGTGGCCGAGGTAGTCGGTGATGTCGATGTTGTCGTTGTCCGAGCGTCCGTTATCGAGCCGGTGCCACAGGCGGAAGGTGAGGGCGAAATTATCCTTCTCGGCGCCGACCTGGGCATACACGCGGTTCCAGCTGCGCGACAGCGTGGAAGACTGGCCGTTCGACTGGTGCACCAGGCCCAGCGTCAGGAAACGCACATCGACGCCGCCCAGGTTCAGCGCCAGCGGCGTGGTCAGCATCAGTTCGGGCTGGTAGTTGGTCTCGCGGAACGGGCTCGATTCCGAGTGGTTGTACGCTTGCCAGAAGCTCTCCTGCGTGTAGCCGAACCACAGGTCCACCGGGTAGCCCAGCGCCTGCTCGATCATCTTCATCTTGAAGCTGAGCTGGTACATCAGTTCCACGTGCTGGGTCTTGAGGCCGGCCGGCGAAAATTCTTCGAACGGTTTTTCGTTATTGCCATTGCTGTAGTTGGCCAGCAGCAGGAAATTGTCGCGGTGGGGACGGAAGTTGAACACGCCGCGCTTGGCCGAGCGGTCCAGTTCCCACGACTGCACCATGCGCGAGACCTTGTCTTCCGGCGGAATGGTGGTCAGCTCGGCCACCTTGGGCGGCAGGACGGCCGCTGGCGGCGGGGGCGGCGCGTCGGGCTGGGTGCGGGCCGGGGCATCGGCCGCCGCGACCTTTTCGGTGTCCGGCACCGGGCCGCCGACGGCAGGCGCAGCAGCGACCTGACCGCCGGGCGTCTTGCGCGCCAGACCGTCGTAGCACGCCAGACGGGCGCTGGCGTCGCCCAGCACCGAGCAGCGCTCGACGCGCAGTTCGAGGTTCTCGGCCTCGGTAGGGGCAGCCTGGGCCAGGGCGAAGGTAGGGGCGACGCCCAGGCAGAGCAACAAGGCGGTTTTCGGACGGACAGTCATGCAAATATTCCCGGTGAAATATAAACTTGCAGTTTATTACACGGGATCGGGTTATTGCTGTTCGGTACGTCGCACATCTCGTCAGAAAGGTCGCACGCTGCGGCAACCCTTCATTCAAAGACCTTCAATTTCAGCTGGACCGACAGCGCGCCGTACAGGCGGTCCTTGTATTTCGGCACCACTGCAATGTTTACGCCCACGCGCTTGTACTCGACGCTGGCGGTCGGTATCGCTGCCGGGAACCAGCCGCCGTCGCGCATGTGCGGGTAACCGTCGAACGCGCCCACCACGGCGCCCAGCCGCACCGGCCCGATCCTGACTGGCTGGTAGTACACGCCCACGTAGTTGGAGTACTGGCGGTCGCTGTTATAGAAGCGCCCGGCCGTTGCCGACGCCACCGTCGAAAACCGGTATTCTGCGCCCAGGCCCGGGTTGCTGTCGTTGAGGCCGCGGTTGCGGTCGAAGTGGTACGAATAGAAGCCGGCATTGAGCCACACCTGCTGCAGCGGCGCGGACGCGATCATGCCGAAGGTATCGGCTGGATCGGCAAAGGCCGGGTTCGAAAGCATGCTCAACCCGGCCACGGCGGCAGCGGCGACACGCAAGCGCTTGATCATGGAGCGTTCCAAAAAATGGGAGACTGGCAATTATAGCCACATACTATAATTGCGTAGCCGAAACTACGTCGCTGAAACCAAATAATGACTGCCATGACCTTTGCTGCCCGTGTAGTGCCCCTGATCGTCGCCGTCATGCTGGCCGGCTGTTCCGCCGCCATCAAACAGCGCATCGCCGACTGCCAGGTCGGCGACTGGCAGCAGATCGGGCGCAAGGACGGCCTCGATGGCGCACCGCCGAACTTCGCCGAGCGCAAGGACTTTTGCGACGACCATGCCGACAGCGGCAAGTCCGCGGCCGCCGACGCGGGCGCCCGCTACACGGCGGGCTGGGAACTGGGCAACACGCAGATGTGGACCGCGGTGGGCGTCGCCGACGGTGCGCGCGGCATGGCGCAGCAATTCGCCGCGCGCGCTGCCGGCGAGGAAGTCCGCCAGCGCAAGACGCCGCCGAACCAGCGCGCCTACGATGACGGCTGGCTCAGGGGGAATGCGCAGTACTGGGAAGGGATCGGCAAACGCGACGGCGTGGCCGGTCGGCCGCTGACCGGCAAGGACGCCAGCCGCAGCCAGGCGGATCAGACCGGCATCCGCTTCGACGACGCTGCCTACGACAGCGGCTGGCAGGCGGGCAACCGCCAGTTCTGGCAGGATGCCGGCGCCAGCGACGCCAGCAACGGTGTGCCCGACAGCGCACTGCGTGAGCGCGCGGCCAGCGCCCGCAGCGCCGGCGTGCAGGTGCAGGAAGATGTCTACCGGGCCGCCTGGAACGGCGAGATCGTCAATTACTGGCGCAACCTGGGCGCGCGCGATGCGGTGACCGGTTCCGAGTTCGGCGTGCGCGGCCGCGAAGCGCGGCAAAAGGGTCTGAAGGTGTTCGAAGCCGAATACCGCCAGGCCTGGGAAAAGCGCCTGACCGAGCACTGGGAGCAGGCCGGCCGGGAGGACGGCTACGGCAAGCCGTTCCTGCTGGAAGAACGGATCGCCAATGCCCGCCGCGACGGCGTGTTCGCCATCCCCGACACGCGCGCCATCTACACGCGCGCGTGGGAAGCGGAGAATGCCCGCTACTGCGTGCCGGAAAACGCCTTCGAGCAGGGACGATTGAACCGCGGCCTTGCCTTCGAGGTCTGCCAGCCGCCGCTGCGCGACAGGCTGCGGAGCGCCTGGTTCAACGGCCAAGAATTCGCCAGCGCGGAATTACGCCAGCGCCAGGTCGTCGAAGACGTGCGCCAGCTCGAAGCGCGCCTGTACGAAGGACGCCGCCGCCTCGACCGCCTCGACCGCGACGTGCGCAACAGCCAACCGACCAAGGACAAACCCGCCACCGACGAATCGGACAGGCAAAACCGCCGCCGCGAACAGGACCGCCGCGACCTGGCGGACCAGCTGCGCCGCCTCGAACGCCAACTCGACGACGCCCACCTGTGGCTCGACCAGAACGACTTCAGCATGCAGCGGCTGCGCCGCGACATCTACTGATGCAGCGCCGCAGTCAGGGCCGGCGGGACAGGAAGTTGTGGATCTGCGCGACCACGGCGGCGCCTTCGCCGACCGCTGCCGCGACGCGTTTGGTGGAGCCGGCCCGCACGTCGCCGATGGCGAACACGCCGGGGACGCTGGTTGCGAGACTGGCGCCCGGTTCAGCGGACGTTGCGGTGCTGTGCGCGGCATGGCCGGTCAGGATGAAGTCCTTGTCGTCGACTGCCACGCCGCAGTCGGCCAGCCATCCCGTGTTGGGATCGGCCCCGATGAACAGGAACACGCGGGCGATGTCGTAATCGCGCTCGGCGCCGTGTTGGCGGTCGTGCACGGTGACGCGGCGCAGCCCTTCTTCGTCGTTGCCGTCGAGCGCGACGATCTCGGTATGCGCATGCAGCACGATGTTGGGTGTGGCGGCGATGCGCTCGATCAGGTAAGTGGACATGGTATCCACCAGGCTGCCCCTGCGGATCAGCATGTGCACGCGCGACGCGTGCGCGGACAGGTAGACGGCCGCCTGGCCGGCCGAATTGCCGCCGCCGACCAGGATCACTTCGGCATCGGCGCACAGCCCCGCTTCCAGCGGCGAGGCCCAGTAGTACACGCCCTTGCCCTCGAAGCGCGCCAGGTTCGCCAGTTGCGGACGGCGATAGCGTGCGCCGCACGCAACCACCACGCTGCGCGCCCGCAGCCGCTGCAGGCTGCCGCACATTTCCACTTCGAGCGGCCGGGCGTCGCACAGCAGGCGGGCGGCCGGCGCCGGGATCGCCATCTCGACGCCGAATTTTTTCGACTGGACATAGGCGCGGCCGGCCAGCGCCCGGCCGGAAATCCCGGTCGGGAAACCGAGGTAGTTCTCGATGCGGGCGCTGGCGGCCGCCTGGCCGCCGTAGGCGCGCGTCTCCAGCGTCAGCACCGACAAGCCCTCGGACGCTGCATACACGGCCGTGGCCAGCCCGGCCGGCCCGGCGCCGACGACGATCACGTCCCAGACCTGGGCCGAGTCGAGCACCGGCAGCGTACCGAGGCGCCGCCCCAGATCGACCATGGTCGGATTTTTCTGGACCTTGCCGTCGGGGCAGACCACCAGCGGCCAGTCGTCCGCCTGCGGCGCATGGTGGGCGCACAAGGCGCGCGCCTGCGCATTCTCGTCCGGTTGCAACACCTTGTGCGGCATGCCGTTCGAAGCCAGCCAGCCACGTAGCGCGTGCATGCGCGGATGGTGCTGCGGCGACAGCAGCACCGGGCCGCAGGCCGCGCTCTCCATCAATTCCACGCGCCGCAGGATGAAGGCGCGTACGATGCGCTCGCCCAGCTCCGCCTCCGCCACCAGCAGCGTGCGCAGCGTGGCCGTGGTCAGCACCAGCACCTCCACCGCGCCCAGCGCATGGCCGTTGACCAGCGTCGGCGCATCGGACAGCTGGCTCATCTCGCCGGCAAACTCGCCGGGACCGTGCTCGGTGATCAGCGAGCTGTTACCGAGTCCGTCGTAACGGCTGATGCGGATCCTGCCGCCGATGACCACCATCAGGCCGAACCGGTCGCGCCCCGCCTCGAACAGCATGGCGCCATCGGCGTACTGCGCACGGGCGCCGAAGCGCTCCATGCGTTTGAGCTCGGCCGGTGCGATGCGCGGCAGCGCCTGGGCGCTGCGCGACTGGAAGGGATCGGGGAAGGTCATCGCGCCAGTGTAGCGCGGTCCTTGGCCAGGCTGCCAGAGACGAAAGTAAGAGGTCGCGGTGGCCCGCACATGGGGGCGAACAGGGAAAACGGAAAAAATCGGGCGCTAAGCCAATTCAGGCGGGTTTGATCCTTGATCGCAGCAGACTTCCGGCCGCGTTCTGGTCGAATACACCCGCATCCTCGATGTAGCCCTGCACCGTGCCATCGTGGCGCCATGCGCCTTGCCGCTTGATGTCTCGGAAGTCGGCGCCGGCGCGGTACGCGCTGGTGGCCATGCCTCGCCGCAGGCTGTGACTCGACAGTTCCGGCACGTAGGTGAGCCGGGCCAGCTGAGCGGCGCCGGCCAGGATGGCATTTACGCTTGCCGGATTCAATGCATCGGCGCCCATCACGCCCCATTTGCTGATCGAGCGAAACACCGGACCACTGGTCACGCCGGCGGCGTCCAGCCAGGCCCGCAGAGCCGTCGCCGGACAGCACGGCCCGTCACTGTAGGGGATCGCTTTAACCACTCCCTCGCCGGTCTGGTCCGTCTTCGAGCGCGGTAGCGCGATCGTGATCCCCTGACAGTCCCAGGCGATGTGGTCAACCTCGATGTCCACCAGCTCGCTGCGCCGGAAGCCCCCGAAGAAGCCCACTTGCAGCAACGCGTTGTCGCGCGCCGCCTTCAATGTGCCCAAGCCGGCTAGCGTCGCCACGATCAGTTCCAGATCCTCGATCGGCAGCGCCTTGGCCTTCTTCTTCGGGCGGCCGTTGACGCGCGCGATCCCGGCCAAGGTCTTGCGCACAGTCGGCGTGGCCGCCGGATCGGCGAAGCCTTGGTGGACATGCCATTGCGAGAGCGCCGTCAGGCGCAGCGCCAGGGTGCGCGGGTTGAGCGTGTCGGCATACCGCACCAGGTAGCGGATGACGGCCGGCTCGTCCGCCGGCAGCACGCCGCCCCAGTCCAGGTAGTGGTTGATCGCCGAACGGTACGCCTGGCGCGTGTTCTCGGACGTGGCGGCCGCCAGGAAGGCGCGATGCCGCGCGGCGTGGTCTTGATCGTCCTGCGGCGTAACGGCAGTACGGATGGCCGGCGCCGGCCCGGTATCGGGCATATTGGCGGCTTCGGTATCGGCGGGTGTGGTGGTCATGGCGATGTCGCGCGACTTGCACGTTCATAACGGGATTATGGCCAGCATAGCACGCCACGAGCGGCATGGCCTGCTGTAAGCAAATTTATCGCAGGATAAAACGACGCGTGACAGCGAAAACCCAAAAGCGTAATATATCGTGATATTACGTGTTATGGAATACGTTACTTAATTTCGTGAAAGGTCCACCATGGCGCGCGCAGGCATTCTTTACTCCCAGGTGGCCAGCGCGGCCGCCCGGCTGGCGGCGGCCGGCACCAACCCCACCGTGGACACTGTCCGCGCTGCGCTCGGCGACACCGGCAGCAAGGGCACCATCGCGCCGATGCTCAAGCAGTGGAAGGCTCAGCACCAGGGCGAAGCGGCAGCCGCCGGCGCCGGCCTGCCCGCCGACTTGCTGGAAGCCGTCAAGGGTGTGTATCAACGGCTGGAGGCCGGCGCGCAGGCGCAGGTCGAGCAGCTACGCGCCGCGAACGACAAGGTCCGCCAGGAGGGGGCGCAGGAGTTGGAGGCGGAACGCGCCACCGGCCGCCAGCTGCGCGCCGAGCGGGACGTGCTCAGCGCCGAGCTGGCTCAGGTGAAGGCGGCGTTCGCGCACGAGCGCGACGAGCGGCAGCACGGCGCCGTGGCGATCGCGGCCCTGCGGGCCGAAAACGACGGCCTGACCCAGCGACTTGCCGACCGGGCCGCCGAGGTCCGGTTGCTGACCGACCAGCTGGCGCAAGCGCGGCACCAGTTTGATCACTTCCAGGAAAAGACGGCCGAGCAGCGGCAGAGCGACCGACAGGGTTTCGAGGCCCGCATCGGCACGCTGGAGCACGACGCCCAGCGGCTGCGCACCCACCTGCAGGAGCACCAGCAGGCGGTGGCCGTGCTACGCGCGGAGAAGCAGGGATTGCAACACCAGGTCGAGCGCGCCACCGGCGAAGCGAAGGAGCGCTTAGGCGAGGTCTACACCCTGCGCGAGCAGCTCGTCGCCGCGCGGGAAATGGCCAGCCGCGAGCACATGGACGCCGCGATGACGGCCGAGCTGCGAGACAAGACCGAGCGCGAGAATGTGAGACTCGATACTACGAATGGCGCTCTGCTCGATGAGGTAGCCGCGCTGAAAGCGCAATTGGAGGCTGCATCCGGTGCGATTAAACCGCCGGGGGCTGGCAAAAAGAAGTAACAGGCGCGACGCGCGCGAACAGGTGCAGCGCGTGGCACAGGATTTCTTGTCAAAAACCCACTGACCGCAAGTCGGCAACTTTCAAACGCAGATCGGTACCCATGGTGCAGTTTTACCCCCGGTCCGGAACACACGCATGCAACAAAAATATCTGCAAGGCGGTAAGCATCTGCCAGTGCAGGCTTTCCAGTTCCGCATCGCGCACCTCGTCTGTCTGCACCTCACCGTCGCTACTGATCTGGTACGGCATGCCAAGATGGGAGGCCATATCGATCTGGAAATATGAACGGTCACCGTAGGGGCGTTTCCCATCGATGCCCGGCAGCGGCCACGAGGGGGGATAAAGCATGTCGGTGCGCCAGCAGGACTGCCGCAGCAAGACGGCGTGTTCTTCACGGAACTCGAACATTCCGTCAGTCGAGACCCCGGTCTGCGAATCGGCGAAATAGTCGCGCATGTCGGCGGGAACGGCATATCTGCCAGCTGACATCACCGCTTTCGTGCAGAAAGCAGGTATCAGTTGGCCGGTTTCGACCAAGGCTCGCGCAAGCAACGCCTCATCCCGGCAACCGATTAGTTCAAACCCAACATTGAGGGTGGACCGATTCGCACCGAAAGGGAGAAACTGCCGCAGGCCCGGCGCCCCGGATTCGACCGTCAACCATGTGACACGCAGGTTTCGCAGTATGGCGAGATGCAGTACGCTGAATTCGTCCGGCGGACGTGCCGCGAGCGTTTCAGCAATCGTCGCGTGCTGACGTTCCAGCAACTTGTATTCAGAACGGCACCGCCAAAAATGCCGCAGTTGGGCGGCGACATCGCGCAGCCTCATCACAAGCGATCCGGCAAAGTGGTTGCCTTGGTCAGCTTCGGTTCGTCCAGCAGCCGGGCCTTGTAAGCCTGCACTTCGTCCTCTGGCACGTCGAAGCGTTGGAGCCACTGCTCCGCGCCCCAACCGATGAGGCGGGGCTCGCCTTCCTTGGACGCGTAGTGCAGGCTGACCTTGGGCGCACGCACTTCTTTGAACAGCATGTTGGGGAGCACCAGCCGGGCAGGCTTTGGTTGGTCGGCGGGCGCGCCCTCTGGCTTCGGCCCGGCCTGCACGACCAAACCCGCGCCGTAGTCGTAGAGTGCGAACCAGTCCATTGGCAATTCGGAGCGGATCGCCGATAGCCCGCCGATCTTCTCGATCATTTTGTGATTGACGGCAGTCAGCCAGGAAACGGTTTTGATGCCCAGATGGGCCGAGCGAGTTGCACCAACCGGCTCACCGACATCAAGTCCGTTGAGCATGTTGGCCAAGTAAGCCTCGAATGGCTGATTGTCACTCTCTCGCGGGGCCGATAGCACCAAGCCCTGCCCACCGTAACCGTGGAGCGCCTTTAGACGCTTGGCGAAGCTCACGAACATGGCCTGGAACGCCGCAGGATTCTTCTCGACATGCAGCAATGGCATGGTAAAGCGTAACGCTGAGGTGCCGCGCACGATCATCTTGGCTTCCCACCCACGCCGACCAAAAACCTGGAACTCCCAGTCGCCCGCATCGTGCGGTTGCTTGCCGCTGACGTAGGTAAAGCTCACCAAGTCGTTTTCATTCATGCGCTTGATCATCGCACGCATCGATGGCGCCTTTTCATAAACGAACTTGTCCGGGCCTTCGGGCGGTTCCGCACGCCACAACCAGGTCAGATGGGCCTTGGCGATCACCTCGTACTCGTCGAAGCAGGCGCAAATGGCCTCACGCACCTCGGCTGTGTGGGCGTCGTTGAAGAACAGCGTGCCGGTGATGGCGGGGACACCGCCCACGTAGTCCTGCGGGCCCTGCTTGGTCAGCAGGCCGCCGGGAATGTGCATCTTCTCGGGATGCTCGCGCATCAGTTGGATCGGATCAAAGGGAAGATCGGTCATGGGTGATTCCTTAGAATGCAGGCACCGGGCCAGGTGGTGGCCGGCGGGTGATAAGCATGTACAAAATGCGGGCGAGAGCCGCCGCCGCACCAATTTCCTCGACCGGAATCTTGGACGGTTTGGGCTCGGGCTGGCTACAGTCGCAACTCTCAGGCCCAATGACAACGAGCTTGTTGTCGCTGCCGGCGATCTGGACGTAGGCGTCTTCTTGAGGTTTGTCGATCTTGTCGGGTGGAAATTTTATTTCAACAACCTGCTTGATATTGTCTTGGGTCGGCGGCTTGCTCGGATCGTTGACGATGACGACATCGGGGCGACGCACCATGCCCGCGCCTTTGAGGTAAGGCGAACCGTGGTCGGCCTCCCAGTGCTTCTTGATGAAGCCCGGCAGCCAGTCGTGCGGTTTTGTGTCGACCGCCGAATCCATGATAGGCTCCGGCGGCTGTTTGGTCATGTCGTAATTGACCTCCGGCTTGTAGGGGCTGCGGTGTTCAAGTACCGCGTCCAATCCCCTGATCTGCTTGGAAACACAGGACTGCTTGAGCGAGCGTCCGTCCGTACCGATGCCAGGATCATCCTTGCATTTGCAGATGGCCGAGCACAAAACCTTCTTGTCCACGAAGTCCACGTTGGGCCGGTTGATCTTCACCACCGTGGTAGTGCCGCCTTGAGACATGCCTCCGGTCGCCAACGGCGCGGATGGTTTGATGGGTTCCGTCATGGCTGTCCAGAATCGGCAAGGTCGAAAGCCAGCGCCTCGCTGGCATCGCGCTCGACCCACTGGGTGAAGCCCTCGGCGTCGGTGCTGCCGGTAAAGTACTGGCCGCCCGTCGAGCGCACACGCACCGACTGGCCGGTAACGGGCTCGCCAGAGGTCAGATCCAATACCTGGAAGCGGCCGCGGAAACGTTGGGCGGTGTCGTCCAGCGGTTCATCCTGGTAGCCAGCCACAAAGCCGGCACCGATGGCGCCCAGGCCCTTGGCCAGCATATCGTCCGATGCGCTGCCAGCCGCGTCCGGCCCCGTGCCGCTGGACGGCTCGGTGCGGGTGAGCATCTGGCTGGAAATCAACACCGCGCCGCAGGCGACCTTGCAGCCGTGATAGGCGACCGCGCGGCCGTCTTCGATCAAGCTGGCGTCGCCCTGGCTGATCGGGAAAACGCCCTTGCACCGTGGACAGGCCACCATGTCGCCCATGCGCGCCCAGCCTTTGCCCAGGGTATCGGCGGTCGGCGCGCAACCGATGACCGTACCGCCGTGGCTGGTCTTGTCGCCAACGACGATCAACGGTTGGCTCATGGATGGCCTCCGTCTGCTGATGGAGGAACATAGTTCGGGTCGAGCAGGCCCTTGATCGGCGCCTCATCGGCGTACTGCACAATCACCATGCCGTTGTGCATGGGGCCGGTGATGCGGTCGCCATTGTCCAGTTCGCTGCCGACCAAGGCCATCATCCGCCCCTTGCAGAGCAAGGCCGCGCCAGCGCCGGAGACGATACGGGCTTCGTCACCGTCCGGGTAGCGTACGATGTCGCCCACCAGCGCGACGCGCCCGCCCGCCGTGCGCAGGCCGCTGCTGGCGACGATCACGCCGCCGCGCTCGGTAGTCGAGCATTCGGTGGCGGCCGGATAGCGCCCCTTGACGGGCTTGGCTGCGAGTTGTGCCATGAACTCGGCGACGAGACGCTCGCCGTCGGCTTCTGTGTATTCCATCAGGTCTCCTTCGGTGGTTATTGTGTGCCGCGCCAGCGCGGCGGCGATGTTGACCAATGCGTCGAGCGAGAAGCGCTCCGTCGCGCCGCGTCGCAAGTCACTGATACGCGGCTGGGTCTGCCCGCAGATGCGCGCGGCTTCCTGCTGTGTCCAGTCGTTGCTGGCCAGCAGCATCTGAATGCGTGCGATCAGCGCGGCGCGCAATTGCAAATTGGGCGGATCGGGAAGATTGCCGGGGTCGTTCGTTGTCATCGATGCATTATGCCATTATTGGAATTGCCGTGCAGCGCTGTTCCGACATTGGACGTTCGACGCGATTGTTCTGGATTACTCCGAGCGCGGCAAAGCATCGGCTTGCAGAACTTCGGCGCCGGCCTGCCGAAACGTTTCCGCCATCCCCGGGGGGATGGCGTACCAACATCCGTCGCCGACTTTGGCAAACATGCCTTGCTTCTTTTCAGCAGATTGGTCCGCAGCGGTTGCCGGCTTGGCGTCGAACACCCGATTGTTGGGGCGCGCCATGCTCATCGTTCCTCCCTCGTATGCCACAGGCGCAGAACATAGACCGTCGATTCAACGATTTCGTAACGCATCTCGTATTGGCCGACAAGGATGCGCCGCACCTCGCCGGGCTCGAATTCCTCCCGCTTTTCACCGATGCGCGGGTTGGCGATCAGGCCTGCGGTCGCGGCCGTCAATGACTTGACCACGCGCGCCGCAGCAGGCTTGTTCACGGCGGCCAGAAACTCATGTAGGCGCACCAGGTCCGACAATGCCTTGCCGCTCCACTGCAACCGCATCAGGGTACCACCGGCGCCGGCAGTGGGTTGTCCGTGTCGAGGCTGTCGGCCCACGCCTGCACCGCCTGGTGGTCGATGACGTGGCCGGCCTTGACGTCGGCCATCGCCTCGCGGGTGAGGCGGCTGCGCTCCTCTTCCTGGTCGACCCAGGCGCTGAGCGCCTGTTTAACGACCCAGCCGCGCGATCGTTCCAGGCGCGCGGCCAGCAGGTCGACCTTGTCGGCCAGCGGCAGAGGGACGTGTGCGGTGAGCACTTTGGTTTCGGTCTGTGCCATGGTGTTTCTCCTCAAAAATCTGGTGGTGGAGCGGGGCTGGGAGCTACGGGCGAATCCTCGCCGAGAGCCATGTTGCGTACAACACGGCCTTGCTACGACATATTAAAACGCCGAATCCAATCCCTTGGCTTCCCAGCCTTGCGACGTGAGCTTCACGCCGTGTTTCAGCTCGCTCTTGCCCGCGCCATCGAGAATGCTTTTAATGGCAGGGAAAGCGGCCTGCACCTCGGGCTTAGTTGCCCAGCTAGCCGTGTGGTCGACCTTGTAGGTGTAGGTGATGCCGGCCTCCTGGTAGTCGCCTAACTTCATCGGCCCCTCCCATTTCACGATCTTGTCGAGCGCCTTCTTGCCCCAGCAGAGGTCGGTCTGACGGACGGTGGTTCTGCCGTTCAATCCGATCGACTCGACGTCCTTTTCCTGGGCGAAAGGCTTGGCTGCATCGGTCAGCGAATAGCGTTTCACCTTGGCTTTCGCACCGGTCGGCTTGCCCATGATGCCCATGATATCCACTTCGACGTCCTCGCCCTTGACCAGGCCAACCGATTGCAGCGCGCCCATCCGGGAGGCGCTGCCGGATTTCAAAGCCTTCTCCATGCGCAGGTCCATTTCAGTCACTTCGACCGGCCACTGCTTGGTGTTGAGGCAAAGATCCCCCTTCTTGTCGAAGTACTGGCTCATCGCCGCGCCAAAGTTTTTCTCATTGGCGTCAGTCTTACTGCCGCACGCGGTCAGCGAAACGGTGGCCACCACGGCGAGGATACTGGTGAATTTTTGCATCATTTCCTTTCGTTGAGTTTCGCGCATTCCGTAGGGCCCATCGTTCCTAGGCCAGATTCATCCTCCCATAGCGCAATAAAGGTGTCAATCGTTTTTAATCATAAAAAATCATATTGATTTTCTTCGACTGATTGAACGCAACTATGCCATTATGGCAATCAAAATTCTCGAAATAACTCTCCGAAAGGACCGATCGAATGCCGCGTCGCGCACTGCTTTCCGATACGGAAAGAGATAGTTTGTTAATATTGCCGGAGAATCAGAATGACCTGATTCAGCATTACAGCTTCACCGACGCGGACTTGGCGCTGATCCGGCAACGCCGTGGCGCCGCCAACCGCTTGGGTTTTGCCGTGCAGCTATGCCTGCTGCGCTACCCTGGCTACGCGCTGGCCAGCGACACCGTACTGCCGGAAGCGGTGGTCCATTGCATTGCCAAACAGGTGGGCAGCGACGCCGCAGCCTGGCCGGAGTATGGAGAGCGCGAAAAAACCCGAAACGAGCACCTACATGAGTTGCGCGCCTATATGGGACTGTCCGTGTTTGGGCTACCTCATTTCCGCAAGCTGGTGCACAGCCTTTCCGACCTCGCCATGCAAACCGACAAGGCGATGATCCTCGCGGCGCATTCCCTTGAATCACTGCGTCAGCAGCGCATCATCCTCCCGGCGCTGACGGTAATCGAACGCGCCTGTGCCGAGGCCGTGACGCGGGCGAACCGGCGTATCTATCGCACCCTGATCGACCCGTTAGAGCGCCACCACAAGCGCTCCCTGGACAACCTTCTCAACGTCGCGCCCGACATGAACGTCACATGGCTGGTCTGGCTACGCCAGTCGCCGCTCAAGCCGAACTCACGCTACATGCGCGAGCACATCGAACGGCTCAAGGTATTCCAGTCGCTGGCCCTCCCTGACGGACTCGGGCGCCAGATCCACCAAAACCGGTTGCTGAAGACGGCCCGGGAGGGCGCGCAGATGACGCCGCGCGACCTGGCCAAGTTCGAAGATGAGCGGCGCTACGCCACTCTGGCGGCGCTGGCCATCGAGGGCATGGCCACGGTGACGGATGAGCTGGTCGACCTGCACGACCGGATCATGATCAGACTGTTCAGCGCGGCCAAGAACAAGCATCAGCAGGATTTCCAGAAGCAAGGCAAGGCAATCAACGACAAGGTGCGGCTGTATTCGAAGATCGGCCGCGCGCTGGTCGAGGCCAAGGCATCGGGCCGAGATCCCTACGCCGCGATCGAGGCGGTGTTGCCTTGGACCGATTTCGCCCAGAGCGTCACCGAGGCCGGCCAGCTGGCGCAGCCCGAGTCGTTCGATCACCTGTCCCTTGTCGGCGAGCAGTACAGCACCCTGCGGCGATACACGCCCGAGTTCCTGGACGTGCTCAAGCTGAAGGCGGCGCCGGCCGCGCAGGCCGTACTGGACGCGATCGACGTGCTGCGCGGGATGAACGCGACCGGCGCCCGCAAGGTGCCGGATGACGCGCCGACCAGCTTTGTCAAGGCCCGCTGGAAGCCCCTCGTCATCACCGACGAAGGGCTCGACCGACGCTTCTACGAGATTTGCGTGCTCTCGGAGTTGAAAAATTCGCTGCGATCGGGCGATATCTGGGTCTAGGGTTCGCGCCAGTTCCGCGACTTCGAGGAATACCTGCTGCCAACGGAAAAATTCGGCGCCATGAAAACAGCACGGCAGTTGCCGATCGCGGTCAACCAGGACTGCGACCGGTATCTGCATGACCGCTTGCTGCTGCTTGAGGAGCAGCTTGCCAAGGTCAACTGTCTAGCTCTGGCCAACGAGCTGCCGGACGCGATCATCACCGACACCGGACTGAGGATCAGCCCACAGGACGCCGTGGTGCCGGACGCTGCGCAGGCGCTGATCGACCTCACCAGCGGCCTACTGCCCCGGATCAAAATCACGGAACTGCTGATGGACGTGGACGAATGGACCGGGTTCACGCGCCATTTCGTCCACCTCAAGAACGGCGAGGAGGCCAAGGACCGCACGCTGTTGCTGTCGGCGATCCTGGCCGACGCGATCAACCTCGGCCTGACCAAGATGGCGGAATCGAGCCCGGGCGCCACCTACGCGAAACTGTCCTGGCTACAGGCCTGGCACATCCGGGACGAGACCTACTCGGCCGGCCTGGCGGAACTCGTCAACGCCCAGCTCAGGCACTCGTTTGCCGGACACTGGGGCGACGGCACCACATCGTCGTCGGACGGCCAGCGCTTCCGCGCCGGCGGCCGTGCGGAGAGCACTGGACATATCAACCCGAAATACGGCGCCGAGCCTGGCAAGCTGTTCTACACCCACATCTCCGACCAGTACGCGCCATTCAGCACCAAAGTGGTCAATGTCGGCGTGCGCGACTCCACCTATGTGCTGGACGGCCTGCTGTACCACGAGTCGGACTTGCGCATCGAGGAGCACTACACCGACACGGCCGGGTTCACCGACCACGTGTTCGCGCTGATGCACCTGCTGGGGTTCCGGTTTGCGCCGCGCATCCGCGACCTGGGCGACACCAAGCTGTACGTGCCCGGCAAAGTGGCGGACCACCCGGCGCTGCGGTCGATGATCGGCGGCACCCTGAATATCAAGCACCTGCGCGAGCACTGGGACGACGTGCTGCGCTTGGCCTCATCGATCAAGCACGGCACCGTCACCGCGTCCCTCATGCTGCGCAAACTCGGCAGCTACCCGCGCCAGAACGGCCTAGCGATCGCGCTGCGCGATCTGGGCCGCATCGAGCGCACGCTGTTCATCTTGGACTGGTTGCAGAACGTGGAGCTGCGCCGGCGGGTGCACGCCGGGCTGAACAAGGGGGAGGCGCGGAATGCGTTGGCCAGGGCGGTCTTCATCCACAGGCTGGGAGAGATCCGCGACCGGACGTTTGAGCAGCAGCGGTACCGCGCCAGCGGTCTGAACCTGGTGACGGCCGCCATCGTGCTGTGGAATACCGTGTATCTGGAGCGCTCAACACAGGCCCTGCGCGAGGCCGGCAAGCTGGCCGACGACGATATGCTGCAATTCCTGTCGCCCCTGGGCTGGGAGCACATCAACCTGACAGGGGACTACGTCTGGCGCCAGAGCAGGAAGGTCGATGAAGGCAAATATCGGCCGCTGCGCGCCTTCAAAGACGGGCCATAGGGCTTAGCGCCCGATTTTTTCCGTTTTCCCTATTTCCCCCACATGGCACGGATCGGCAGATCCAACCGCTACGGCAGCTACGGCAGCAGCGCCAGCCGCGCGCCAGTCATTTTGCCGGCGGCTGTCCTGCCTTCGATGCCGTCAGCAAGCCCCGTTCGCGCAGCCATTCCTCGGCACGGTGCGGCCATTGCGACGTGGTGCCCAGCCCCTCGCGCATGCCCATGCCGTGGCCGCCGCGTTCGAACAAGTACATTTCGGCCGGCACCCTGGCGCGGGTGAGCGCCTGGTAGAACAGGATGCTGTTTTCCACCGGCACCGTGTTGTCTTCCTGCGTGTGGATCAGCAGCGTGGGCGGCGTGGCAGGCGTCACCTGGTCTTCCAGCGACATCAGGGCCACCGTTTCCGGCGTCGGATGCTCGCCGAGCAGCATCCTGCGCGAAATTGCGTGGGCGGCCGGATCTTTCAGCGTGATCACCGGGTACATCAGGATCAGGAAATCCGGGCGCGCACTGACCGTGTCCAGCGCGGCGCCGGTGCGGCCCAGCGGGTGGTCGTACAGGGTGCCGGCGCTGGCAGCCAGGTGACCACCGGCCGAGCTGCCCATCACGCCGATGCGCGCCGGGTCGATGCCCTGTTCGGCTGCGTGCGCCCGCACCGTGCGCACGGCGCGCAGCACGTCCTGCAGCGGCGCCGGGTGGCCGTATTCGCGCATGCGGTACTTGAGCACGTAGGCGGTCACGCCCAGGGTACTGAGCCAGTGGCCGAACTGTTCGCCTTCGCGTGCCGTGGAGAGCCGTGCATAACCGCCGCCGGGACAAATGATGACAGCTGTGCCATGATGCCGGTCGGCCGCCGGCCCGATGCGGGTCAGCGTGGGCACCGAGACATTGGCGATATGCCCGCCGCTGACCTGCTCGGGGCCGATGTCACGCAGGCCCGGCACGCCTTCGGGCCACAAGGGGATCACGTCGCTGCCCGCGTGGGCCGCGCTCGACGCCAGACTCAATATCAGTGCCATCAGGGCTTTTTTCATGGAAGACGATCAAATGAGAGCGAACGTTATCGGAATGGTGCTGCTGCTGTCCGTGCAGTCTACCAGCGCCGCGCCATTATTCAACGGCCGCAATCTCGACAACTGGACCCTCGAGACCACGCCTGCCGCCAGCATCGAGCAGGTGGTGCGCGTGCTGCCCGAAGGCGTAATCGCGGTTGCCGGCCAGCCGTCCGGTTTTCTCGCCACCACTAACAGCTATGCCAACTACCGGCTGCACGTGGCGTGGCGCTGGACCGGCAAGCCCGGTAATGCGGGCGTGCTGCTGCACATCAGCGACGGGGCGAAAGACCGCGTCTGGCCGCTCAGCCTGCAGGTGCAGACCAAGCATGGCCGCGCCGGCGACCTGTTGCCGATGGCCGGCGCCGCCTTCAGCGAGCCGCTGACCAGCGCGCCGGACGCCGTGCCGCGCACCAAGGACAAGATGGCGGCCGACAGCGAACGGCCGGCGGGCCAGTGGAATGTCGCCGACATCGTCGCCCGCGACGGCACGGTGGAGGTATCGATCAACGGCGTGCTGCAAAACCGCGTGACAGGCGTGCAGCCTGCCGCCGGACGCATCGGCTTCCAGCTCGAGGGCGCGCCCTACGAGCTGCGCGACGTCGATGTGGTGGAGCTGGTCGCACCTGTCGATCCCACCGGTCCGCACCGCGCGCGCTGACAGCGCAGACGGTCCTGTGCAGACACGCCGCGCACCGCGTTATTTGCCGGCCGCCAGCGACACGGCAACCGGTGCACGCACGCGGGCGGCCTGGGATGCGACGTAGCGGGTCCAGTCGTCGCGGCTCGTGATCTCGCCGGCCCGCGCCCAGGCGGCGCCCACGTAGTAGCGCAGCGGCTGGCCGGAAACGATTTTTGCCGTGATCAGCGCATTGAGCTTGTCTTCGGCATAGTCGTTTTCGCCGGCGGTGGGCAGGATGACGGCCGTGCCGAACGCGTCGTTCGATTGCTGCTCGACCCACTGCAGCAGCGCGCGGTCGGCGGGCTGCGTGATCGGCTGCACCCTGGCCTGCTGTCCCTTGTCGGCCGGGGTTTTATTCAGGCCGATGGCGGCGGTCAGCTGCTGCGGGCCGGTAAAGGTGAAGGTACTGTCAATCTGGTCGAAATAGTGGCCGGCATCGACGGTAAAACGCTTCACCTCGGACACCTTGGCGCCGCCTGCATCCCAGCCATCGTAATACAGCTCGAAGATGGCGCGGATCGGGCCGTTGGCGATGACCTTCCAGCGCGCGTAGTTGACGCCGGTGGACAGGGTCTTGCCATCCCAGATGCCGGTGCCGCCGGCGCCGCGCGATTTGCCGACGTTGTACATGTCCATGCCTTCGCCTTCGTCGTGGTGGTAATGGTCATGGCCCTTGTTGTACCAGCGGTCGACGATGGGGTAGGGCACGCGCTTGAACCAGATGTCCATGCCGCTGGTGACCAGCACCTCCTTGCCGCTGCCCTCGGGCGCAGGTGCGGCCAGCGCCGGACCGTAGGTGCGGTGGGCGATCTTGTCGTTCTCCCAGGCGAAATCGTCGAGGCGCTCCTGGATGTAACGGGCCGAGACTTTGCTGGGGAACACAGGCGAGACGACGTCGGTCTTCTCGACCGTGAAGGTGGCGCGCTTTTCGCCGGCGGCGAAGTCGTGCTGGAAAATCAGATCGCCGTAGGCGATGCCTTCGTTCTTCGGATCCTTGGACTGCGGCGCCACATTGGTCACCTGGTAAGGCAGCGCCTTGCCCGACGCATCCCTGACCGCGATGCGCTGCAGCAGCGCGCCGGGCAGCGCCCGATTGACTTCGGACCAGGGGATGGTGATGGTTTCCGACGGGCGGGCCTGGTCCAGCGTGTGGGTAACGGTCACGGTCATGCGCTCGGCGGCGCTGACCATGCCGGCGCTGGCCATGGCAGAAAACAGGATGGCGGGGACGAACAGCTGCTGACGGAGTTTCATGGCGTGACCAGTCCTTCGAGGTGATGTGGCAAAAAGAATAAAAACGCCTAGACTTTAACGCAATAGTTCAGTCTGGCAAAGCGCCACGATGGTCACGGATGTCACTGTCAACGGCAGGCGGCGCCACCCGCCCCATCGCGGGCAGGCGGCGCCTGGTACTGGTTTCATGGTGGATGGTGTCACGCTTCCAGCACGATGGCCGGCGCCGTCATGCGGCGGCGCTGGTCGGCATCGGCAGCCGCGTTGAAGTCGGTCGAGAAGTCGTCGACATGCACCGACAGGTCGGTGAAGCGGGCAAAGTCGGCCAGCGTACGCCGCTCCTCGGGCGTGATCAGTGCCAGCGACACCGCGCGCGCGCTCCACTGGTCGAGCAGCGGCAGGTTTTGCGGCATGGCCTCGATCTGGCCGGCGCGGACCGCCGGCTTCAGGCGGTGTTCGATCGCTTCCACCTGCGGCAGCAGGGCGAACGCCAGTTCGCCGCAGGCCACCGGGTCGCGCAGGTCGTCGGCCAGGTAGCCGTCGGACAGCAGGCGTTCGCGCCCCGGGCCGGCCGTCTGCATGGCGCGCGCCACGTCGCTGCCCAGCGCATCGTCGGGCGCCGCGTACGGCATCCCGAACGGGAACAGCAGCACGCGCACGGCGCCTGCCACCAGGCGGTTGGGGAAGTTGTCGAGTACACCGGCCAGCGCCAGTTGCGTGCGGTGCAGCGCATCCTGCACCGACCAGTGCACATAGGCGGCATCGTCGTGGTGGCGGCCGTCGTCCTCGTAGCGCTTGAGCGTGGCGCTGACCATGTACAGCATCGACAGCGCGTCGCCGAGGCGCGCCGAGATCCGTTCGCGCCGTTTCAGTTCGCCGCCGAGCACGAACATCGAGGTATCGGTCAGCAGCGCGAACGCAGTGGACAGGCGGCCCGCGGCGCGGTAGTAGCCGGCCATGGCCGGATCGGCCTGCGTTGGCACGGGCGCCGACGCGGCGCCGGTCAGCGCATACCAGAGCCCGCGCGCGGCATTGGCGCAGACAAAGCGCACGTGGCCGAAGAAGGCGTCATCGAAGGCGCGCTCGGCGCGGCGCTGGTCGGTGTCGGCGGTGGCGTGCATCTCGCGCAGCACGTAGGGATGGGCGCGGATGGCGCCCTGGCCGAAGATGATCAGGCAGCGCGTCAGGATGTTGGCGCCTTCCACCGTGATGGCGATCGGGATCTGCTGGTAGGCGCGGCCGAGGAAATTGCTCGGCCCCATGCAGATGGCCTTGCCGCCGAGGATGTCCATGCCGTCGTTGACCACGGCGCGGCCGCGCTCCGTCACGTGGTACTTGGCGATGGCCGAGATCACGGCCGGCTTTTCACCGAGGTCCACGGCCAGCGCGGACAGCTTGCGGGTGGCGTCCATCATGTACAGGTTGCCGCCCATGCGCGCCAGCGCTTCCTGCACGCCTTCGAACTTGCCGATCGCGGTCTTGAACTGGCGGCGGATCGCGCAATAGGCGCTGGTGCCGCGCACGGCCAGCTTGGCCGTGCCGACACTGGTCGACGGCAGCGAGATGGCGCGGCCGGCAGCCAGGCATTCCATCAGCATGCGCCAGCCCTTGCCGATCTGCTGCGGGCCGCCGATGATCCATTCCATCGGGATGAAGACATCCTTGCCGCTGGTCGGACCGTTCTGGAATACGGCGCCCAGCGGCCAGTGGCGACGGCCGATCACCACGCCCTGGTGCGTGGCCGGAATCAGGGCGCAAGTGATGCCGGGCGTGGCGCCGGCCGGCAGCAGCCCATCGGGATCGACCACGCGGAACGCCAGTCCCAGCAGGGTGGCGATGGGGCTGAGCGTGATATAGCGCTTGTTCCAGGTGACGCGCAGGCCCAGGGTTTCTCGGCCTTCGTGCATGCCCATGCAGACCACGCCGGTGTCCGGGATGGCGGCGGCGTCCGAGCCGGCATAAGGGCTGGTCAGCGCAAAGCACGGAATTTCCTGGCCCGCGGCCAGCCGCGGCAGATAGTAGTTTTTCTGGTTTTCGGTGCCGTAGTGGAGCAGCAGCTCGGCCGGTCCCAGCGAGTTGGGCACCATCACCTGCACCGCCAGCGCCGACGAGCGGGTGGACAGCTGCATCACCACCTGCGAGTGCATGAAGGCCGAAAACGCCTTGCCGCCGTATTCCTTGGGGATGATCATGCCGAGAAAACCCTTCTCGCGCGCATACTGCCAGGCCGGCGCCGGGATGCCTTGCCACACCTGGGTCGATTCCCAGTCGTCCACCAGTTCGCACAGCTGGCGCACTTCCACGTCGAGGAACGACTGTTCCTCGGCAGTGAGCGTGGGGCGGGGCAGCTGCATCAGCTTGTCCCAGTCGGGGCGACCGGAAAACAGGTCGGCGTCCCACCAGGTGGTACCGGCTTCGAGCGCATCGCGCTCGGTGTCCGACATGGCGGGCAAAATGCGCTTGAACAGCGCGAAGATGTGCGGCGTGACCAGGCTGCGGCGCAGTGCCGGCACGCCGAGGATGACGGCCGGAATGCCGACGATGACGGCCAGTATGATCCAGAAAACCATGATGTGCTCCTCCTGTTTTGAGGAGCACCATACTGCGGACCGCGCCCGGCCACTGTGCGCCTGCGCTCACAACGCAGCGGTGGGCGCGTCGCGGCCTACAGCGACTTGAGGAAGGCCAGCACGGCGTCGCGGTCGGTTTTGGACAGCTGCTCGAAGCGCTGGCGGGCACGGGCCGCTTCGCCGTCGTGCCACAGGATGGCCTCGGTCAGCGTGCGCGCCCGACCGTCGTGCAGGTAGCCGACATTGCCGGCGCCGCCCATCACCTTGTCGGTGTAGCCGATGCCCCACAGCGGGGCCGTGCGCCACATCGCGCCGATGGCCTGGCCTTCGACCAGCTTGTCGGCCAGGCCGGCGCCCATGTCGTGCAGCAGCAGGTCGGAATACGGCGCGATGGTCTGGTTGCGCAGTTCCGCCAACAGGTGGCCGCTGCCGGTGGTCATCTGCGCCGTGTGGCAGGCCGTGCAGCGCATGCCGTCGAACAGCCGCGCGCCGGCCGCGGCCCGGCCGGCATCGACCTTGTGCTCGTCGAGCGGCGCCACGCCTTGCGGGAAGCCGCTCGGCAGGCTGCGCTGGGCCGGCACCGCCACCAGCGCCAGGTACTGGGTGATCAGCTGCAGGTCCGCCTCGGTGATGCCCGGCTGCGCGGCAGCGCCCTTGCAGTTGGCCGGGTCGGTATGGCACGCCTGGCTGCGGTACACCGGCGAGGTGACTGCCATGTCGGCCAGCAGCGCCGATGCGGCCTGGTGGCGCAGCGTGGCCTTCGACGCTTTCCAGCCGAAGCGGCCCAGCCGGACCGCGCCCGATTCGGGATCGAACACGAAGTTGGCCACGCCGCGCACGCCGTCGCTGTCGGGCGCCGAGCGCACCCGCGCCAGGATATCGGCTTCCGCTATCGCCTCGAGCAGGCCGGTGCCCAGCATCGGCTGCGCCGCCCGCAGCGACACCACGGCCGGCGTGGCGCCATCGAAAGCGACGGTCGGTTTGCGCAGTTCGACCACGCTGCCGTCGGCCAGCCTGACCTGGCGCGTCTCGAAGCCTGCCACGCGCACGCCGTTGCCCCAGTTCTGGCGGGCGCCGCTGCCGGACACGCCGTTCATCTGCATCGCCGCGCCGTATTGCGGATGGGGCGACTGGGTACCGTTGGCGTCCACCGCCGCCACGCGCACCGACATGGTGTCGAGCCGCTGGTTGATGGCGGCGGGCGCCGGGCTGCGGCCGTTGTTGACGTGGCAGGCGATGCAGGCCGACTGGTTGAAGCGCTGGCCCTGCAGGCCGGCCGCAGCCGCATAGCGGTCGTTGCCCGGCTCGTTGTGCGCGCCGGTGGTGAAATTGGTGTGCACGAGGCGCCGGCCTTCGACGAAGCGCTGGATATTCTGCATGCCCGTGTGGTTGTGCGGCTGCTGGAACATGAATGCGCCGTTGTCGCTGTAGTTGTACGACACGGAGCCGAGGCCGCCGGCCAGCGTGGCGGCAGGCAGCGGCACCGAATTGAGGCGCGGTTGCACGCCGTACCACGGCCGCAGGCCGGCGCCCACCACGTAGATCCACTCGCTCGAATAATAGCGGATGCCACCGGTATCGCCGATGGCGGTCATGGCGGCGGTGGTGGAAAACATCGACGGCGACACCTCGATCGCATCGCCCACGGCCAGTGCGCGCGGCGGTACGTAGGCGTTGTTCGGCATGCCGGCGGCATCGAGTCCGCCGTGGCCCGGGTAGTCCCTGACCTGCAGGGTGCAGGCGCCGTTGATGCCGCTGGCGGTGGTCAGCTTGCCGTTGGCGGGATAGGGCGTCGGTTTGCAGACGGCGACATCGCGGTCCACCAGTTCGCCGGGCGCCATCCAGCCATAGCCGGTCACGCCGGGGCGGTCGAAGCCGCGGAAGAGGGCGATACCGCCGGGCAGGAAATCGACGGTCGTGTACTGGTTGACGATCAGCTTGGGCGCGGTGACGCCGGCCACGCGGCTGTTGTCGATGATCTCGACGCCCCAGGTGCGGTTCTTGAAATACTGCGGCACGAAGGTCAGGTAATTGCCGGGGCCCTTGTCCACCGCCAGGCCCGTGACCGGGTCCACGGTGTCATTCGGGCCGTAGCCGATCTCGTTCCAGTCCTCGCCCCGTTCGCGCCCGTGGCGCGCCAGGCCGCGGGCGCCGAAGCGGGTCACCAGGGTGCCGTCGGCCAGCGTGAACTGCAGCGTTTCGAGCGGCTCGCCGGCCGAGGGCAGCGGCGACCAGCCGGCGCCGCTGGCCGGGAACGGCTGCGGCGAGGTGGCGGCCGTGGGCAGGCTGTTGTCGCTGCCGGGCGACTTGAATGCGACCTCGAACAGCGAGTAGCCGTACTGGGTGGCGCGCGCCACGCCCTGCAGGCGCAGGTAACGGGCATGGGCGCCGAGGTTGAAGAACTCCTCGGTGCCGCCCTGGCCGTCGGTGACGTAGCGCAGCTGCGACCAGTTCTGGCCATCGTCGGACACCTGCAGCGCATACTGCCTGGCGTACGCGCCTTCCCACTGCAGCTTCATGTAGCCGATGGCAGTCCTGGCGCCGAAGTCGAACTGGATCCAGGCGTTGTCCTGCGCGGTGCTGGACCAGCGGGTAGCTGGCTTGCCGTCGATGGCCTGGGCCGCCGACATGGCCGGGTTTTCCACCGCCGACGACGTGGCCGCCACCGGCTTGATGAGTACGCCCGGCTGGTCGGGATCGTTCGGTATCGGTTCCGGGTCCGGTGCCGGGGCAGACGCCGGGCTACCGGTGTACGCCTGGATTTCGAAGATCGAGTAGCCGTACTGGGTGACGCGCTGCACGCCCTGCATGCGCAGGTAGCGGCCCTGGACCGAGAAGCCGGTGGCGTCTTCGGTGCCGCCCTGGCTGTCGTCCACGGTTTTGATCGTGGTCCAGCTGCTGGTGTCGCTCGATACCTGCAGCAGGTAGCGCCGGGCGTGGGCATTTTCCCAGTCGATGCGCACTCGGGTGATGTTCTGCACCGCGCCGAAGTCCAGCGTCAGGTGCTGGTCGTCGCCGGCGGCGCTGCTCCAGCGGGTGTTGCTGTCGCGATCGATGGCGGCTGCCGCCGACAGGTCGCCCCGTTCGCTGGAACTGGCGCTGGCCGCGACAGGGCTGAGCGCCGTTTCCACGCCGGAGACCGCGATCATGCCGGCCAGCGTGCTGCGGCGCGGCGTGTTATCGGGTGCGTCGCCGGCGCCGCCGCAGGCGGCAAGCAGCAGTGCTGCGCCGAACGGCAGCACGCGGTGAGTCAGAGAAGATAGGTGGTTCAAGGCAGGCCCCTCGGCGGTTGCAGTGTATGGATAAATGATTCCATATGGAAACATTGATACTATCACAGCTGTTAACCAAGAATCGATGCGGGCCTGTCTTTTGGTAGATAAGCCACACTGGGCTGTTGCGTAAGGCTTTTCAGGTGGTCGGGCGCTGGCGGTGGAACTTGATCGGCGTGTAGGCAACGTTGGACGGCGGCGCCGACTTCAGGATGTTCGGCTTCATTGCGCCCACCACGTGCATCTCGCACGGTTTGCAGTCGAAGCGCAGCGTGTAGGTCTCCTTGCCGCTCACCAGCGTCATCGGCTCGGCCTTGACCTGGCCCTGCACACCCTGCACGCCCTTGGCCTGCTTGGGGCACAGGTTGAACGAGAAGCGCAGGCAGTGCTTGGTGATCATCAGCGGCACGTCACCCGCTTCCTCGTGCGCCTCGTAGGCCGCCGCGATCAGCTGGACGCCATGCTTGTGGTAGAAGGCGCGCGCCTTTTCGTTGTACACGTTGGCCAGGTAGCTCAGTTGCGTTTCCGGGTACACCGGCGGCGGCTCGACCGCGGCCTTGCGCTGCGGGCGTTCCCAAGCCGCCAGGCGCACCGCCTCGTGGGCGGCCACCGCGTCGCGGCGCAGCGCATTGATGGCAGCCGACGGCACGAACCAGGGCTGCGACAGGTTCAAGACGACGTCGGACGCGGTAAACATGGTGGCGCCCAGCTTGGACAGGCTGGCGCGCAAGCCGTGTTCGGCCTGTTCGGCCTGCTGCGCCGGCTGCAGCGCCATCGGCGCGTCGGTCACGCTCAGGCAGCCGTCTTCGTCGAGCAGTGACAGCCGCAGCCCGGCGCCACCGTCCAGTTCCGACAGCGTGACATGCAGCGCGACCTTGCGGTCGGCCGACTTCTTGTTCAGGTTTGCTTCCCACTGGTGGTCGCGGTTGCGGTGGATGGCGATGCCGGCCCTGAAGCCGGGCAGGGCATTGAACGCCTCGTTGGGGAACACGCGCCATATTTCACCGTCATCGCTGTCGCCGAGCTTTTTGGCGACGTTGGCCTGGATGCCGACCGTCTCGCGCTTGTGCATGTAGTTCAAACCGTCGCCATTGGCCAGCGGGGCATTGGCCACCATGTCGAAATGGTCGGTGGCCACGCGGGTGACGGTGCCCAGTTCCACGCCCAGGTACTTGGGGCTGTCGAAGGCGCCGATTTCGTCCTGGCGGCCGTTGGCGAAATAATCGGTGTGACCGCGGTTGAAATTCTTGTCGACATCGGGCGTGAAATGGATGCTGGTGGTGCCGCTGGCGGCGCGCTTGAATTCCGGGCGGCGCTCGAGGATTTCGTCGAGCAGCAGGCGGTAGTGCGCCGTGATGTTCTTCACGTAGCCCATGTCCTTGTAGCGGCCTTCGATCTTGAGCGAGCGGATGCCGGCGTCGATCAGCGCTTCGAGGTTGCGGCTCTGGTCATTGTCCTTCATCGACAGCAGGTGCTTGTCGTAGGCGACCACGCGGCCGGCGTTGTCGGACAGCGTGTACGGCAGGCGGCAAGCCTGCGAGCAGTCGCCGCGGTTGGCGCTGCGGCCGGTGTCGGCGTGCGAGATGTAGCACTGGCCGGAAAACGCCACGCACAGCGCACCGTGGACGAAGTATTCGAGCGGCGTGTCGGTGGCAGCGTGGATCTCGCGGATCTGCTTGATGGTCAGTTCGCGCGCCAGCACCAGCTGCGAGAAGCCGGCGTCGCCGAGGAACTTGGCCTTTTCCTTGGTGCGGATGTCGCACTGGGTGCTGGCGTGCAGCTGGATCGGCGGCAGGTCCATTTCCATCAGCCCCAGGTCCTGCACGATCAGCGCATCGACGCCCGCGTCGTACAGCTGCCAGATCTGCTTGCGCGCGCCTTCGAGCTCCGAATCGTGCAGGATGGTGTTGAGCGTGACGAATATGCGGGCGTGGTAGCGGTGCGCGAACTGCACCAGGGATGCAATGTCTTCGATCGGATTGCTGGCATTGTGGCGTGCGCCGAAGGCGGGGCCACCGATATACACGGCGTCGGCGCCGTGGAGGATGGCTTCGCGGCCGATTTCGGCGGTTTTGGCGGGCGACAGCAGTTCGAGCTGGTGAGCGAGCAGAGACATGGCGGATTCCTTCTGTGAAGGGCGACATTATAGCGGGCTTGCCGAGCCCCGGCACGCAATGGGCCCGGGCGCCAGCAAAGCCGCGGGGCATCCGCTAGAATCGACCGTCAGCGCGCCGATGCCCGTGCGCGCCTTCCAAGGAGACCCGTATGACCGAAGCAAGCAACTACGTTCCCCCCGCAGTCTGGACGCCGCCCACGTCGGTGGGCGGCACCTTTGCCAGCATCAACCGCCCGGTGGCCGGCGCCACCCACGACAAGGAGCTGCCGGTCGGTCGACATCCGCTGCAGCTGTACTCGCTGGGCACCCCGAACGGCGTCAAGGTCACCATCCTGCTCGAGGAATTGCTGGCGGCGGGGCATGCGGGCGCCGAGTACGACGCCTGGCTGATCCGCATCAACGAAGGCGACCAGTTCGGCAGCGGCTTCGTCGACATCAATCCCAACTCCAAGATTCCGGCGCTGGTCGATCGCTCCGGCGCGGTGCCGCAGCGCGTGTTCGAATCGGGCTCGATCCTGGTGCACCTGGCCGAGAAATTCGGCGCCTTCCTGCCGAAGGAGGGCAGTGCCCGCACCGAAACGCTGAACTGGCTGTTCTGGCAAATGGGATCGGCGCCGTTCATGGGCGGCGGGTTCGGCCACTTCTATGCGTACGCGCCCGACAAGCTCGAATACCCGATCAACCGCTACGCGATGGAAACCAAGCGTCAGCTCGACGTGCTCGATCGCCAGCTGGCACAGCACCGTTACGTGGCAGGGGACGACTACACGATTGCCGACATGGCGATCTGGCCATGGTATGGCTGGATGGTGCTGGGGCAGCTCTATAATGCGGCCGAATTCCTGTCCGTGCACGAGTACCAGCACGTCAAACGCTGGGCCGAGGAGATCGCCGCGCGGCCGGCCGTCAAGCGCGGGCGCCGCGTGAACCGGGTATTTGGCGACGCCAGCGAGCAACTGGCCGAGCGCCACGACAAGGCCGATCTGGACTGAATTCGTGAGGGACCTGGCCGGTGAAAGCCGGCCCGCCAGCAGCGCGGCCTACGTCTTTAACTCGACATTACCTTCTATATTGTCGATTTAAATAACTGTATGCAATACTGTATAATTGACTGTATATTCACACAGTCCTTTATCCCGGTAACCGTCATGCAGCAGCCAGCGCCAGAGAAGAAGTTCGCCGTCATCAATCTCGACCCGTTTCCCGCGCACAGTGACGGCGCGGCCCGGCGCCGCCAGCGCGACCGTGACGCCTTGCGCACCATCGCCGAAGACGCCATCACCGATGCCCAGACCGACAGCGAAATCGCCCGTGAATTCATCAGCCACGGCGAACTCGGGCCCAAGTCGATCGCCAACACCCAGAAAGAACTGTTCCGCTTTCTGACCTGGTGCCGGGAGGAGGCGGGCAAGACGCTGCGCCAGCTCAGCGTGGCGGACCTGAACGGCTACAAGGAGTTCCTGAAAGCGCCGCCGGCGTCGTGGATTTCGACCACCAAGTGGCCGCGCAGCGACGAGCGGTACCGGCCGTTCAGCGGCCCGTTGTCGGACGCCAGCCGGCGCCAGGCCATGATCGCGGTTAAGGGACTGTTTGCGTACGCCACCCAGACCGGCTATCTGCGGCGCGATCCGGCAGCGCTGGTCAAGCACGTGAAAACGGCGAGCGCCAGCCGCATCACGCGCTACCTGACCCACGATGCACTGAACCTGGCGCTGCACACGGTGGCCACGCGCGAGGCGCCGACGCCGGCCGCCATGCGCCGGCGCGAACGCGACCGGTTCCTGCTGACGGCCTACATCCACACCGGTGCACGCCTGAACGAAATCGTCAGCGCCGACATGGGCGCGCTGTACACCGAGGGCAACGGCCGCTGGTGGCTCGATGTGCTCGGCAAAGGCAACAAGCCGCGCCGGCTGCCGGTGCCGCCCGATATGCTGTCCGCCTACCGCCAGTACCGCGCCGCCTACGGCTTGCTGCCGCACGCGATCCGCAGCGACACCACGCCGCTGGTGCTGTCGAGCCGTGGCGACACGCTGGTGCGCATCACCGATGAAGCCGCGTCCGACGCGCTCAAGGCCATCTTCGCTGCAGCCGCCGGCGCTGCCGACGCGTTCGGCGACGCCGACATGGCCGCCACGCTGCGGCAAGCCTCGGCCCACTGGCTGCGCCACAGCATGCTGACCAACCACGCCAACAACGGCGTGCAGCTCAAAACACTGCAGGAAACCGCCGGCCACGCCAGCATCGCGACCACGGCAGCGTATCTGCACAAGACCGATCATGAGCGGCATGACGAGATCCTGGCGTCGGTTGGGATGCGGACGGCACCCGATCCATAACCGAATCCCAAACTTCGCATAATTTATATTATGTAAAATTAGCTCCGTGAGCTGAAGCAAGGTTTATGCACAAAGTACGCCGACATGATTCCAAGGTATTTGTGTCTTGAAGCTGCTGAACAGTCGTCCCATAGTTGAGTTATCCCAACAATTTCCCTGCCGGTCGTCCTCGCTGCTCCTAGGCCATTTCCATGTCTTGCACGACAAGGTCGGCGTCGGGCTTGTGTCCGTTAATCGCCCTGCTGATACCATTTAGTATCGCGCAGTCCAGTTTTCCATCACCATTAAAATGGTAATCCCCCCTGCAAATGATCGCCATCAGAAGTAGAATTTTCTCAATTAGTTTTTTGAAAGTTCTGCAATGAAGACTTCCCGATTCACCGACAGCC
>NZ_LMNW01000004.1 GCF_001423125.1 Duganella sp. Leaf126 | reverse complement strand
GTAAGCGTCTTTCTAGTACCGTCTGGACTGTCTGAGCACCGTCATTCATGATCGAATTTTGGCACAGCATTTGTGCCCACAAATTCAGATTATGGACACAAATTTTCAACCGACTATTTCAAAGAGCGCACGCGGCCACTATCGCCAGCATCCGCTGGAGTTCAAGCGCGCCTTGGTTGCGCTATCGCTCGAACCGGGCGCCTCGGTCGCGCGCATCGCGCGCGAACACGGYGTCAACGCCAACCAGGTGTTCAGCTGGCGCCGGCTSTATCAACAAGGACGCCTTGGTGTGCCGGCGTTGATGCGCACCGATGGCTTGTTGCCGGTGGTGCTGGCACCGTCGGCGCCCACGCCGAACAGCGCCGATGGCGGCGCTGGTGACGCTGGCGGCACCATCGTGCTAGAGCTGGGCGAAGTCCGGTTTCGCATCGAAGGGCGGCCCAACGCGGCAACGCTGGCCCAAGTATTGGATCGGGTGCTGCGATGATCGGCCTGCCCGCCGGCACCAGGGTGTGGCTTGCCGCCGGCACCACCGACATGCGCTCCGGCTTCAACGGCCTGGCCGCCAAAGTGCAGACGGCGTTAGAGGAAGATCCGTTCAGCGGCCACGTGTTTGTGTTCCGGGGCCGGCGCGGCGACCTCATCAAACTCCTGTGGTGGAGCGGCGATGGCCTGTGCCTGTTAGCCAAGCGGCTTGAGCGTGGCCGCTTCATCTGGCCACAGGCTRCCAACGGTTCGGTGGCACTGACGCAAGCGCAGCTGTCGATGCTGCTTGAGGGGATCGACTGGCGGCGACCTGAGCGGACCTGGAAACCAATGTCGGCCTTGTAAACGTGGCAAGCCTCGCGTAAACTTGCCACATGCTCAGCCCAGCCGACCTGCCCAACGACATCGCCGCTTTGAAGGCGCTGCTGCTCGCCCAAGACGAGGTGGTGGAAGGGCTGCGTGAACAATTAAACACACGCGCCGTCGAGATCGAACACCTCAAGCTGCAGATCGCCAAATTACGGCGCATGCAGTTTGGCCGCAAGTCGGAAAAGCTGGACCACCAGATCGAGCAGCTTGAACTGCAGCTGGAAGACCTGCAAGCCGACGAGGCCGAGGCGGCGCGCGAGATGCCGGCGGCCGATCAGGCGCCGCGCAAAAAATCGGTGCGTCGGCCGTTGCCCGATCATTTGCCGCGAGACGAGAAGGTGTATGCGCCGCCGGCCGACGCCTGCCCAGCCTGTGGTGGCGGTCTGCGGCCGCTGGGCGAGGACGTGGCCGAGCAACTGGAGTTCGTGCCGGCCAGCTTCCGCGTAATCCGCCATGTGCGCCCGAAACTGGCGTGCTCCTGCTGCGACGCCATCGTCCAGGCGCCGGCGCCAAGCCGGCCGATTGAGCGCGGCATTGCCGGGCCCGGCCTGCTGGCGCATGTGCTGGTGGCGAAGTTCGCCGACCATCTGCCGCTGTATCGGCAGTCCGTCATCTACGCCCGCGAAGGCGTCGACCTTGATCGTGCGCTGCTGGCGAGTTGGGTCGGCGCCGCCAGCGCATTGCTGCGCCCGTTGGTCGATGCCATTCGCCGCCATGTGCTGACGGCGTCGAAGCTGCATGCCGACGACACGCCGATCCCGGTGCTGGCGCCCGGCAATGGCAACACCAAGACGGCCCGCCTGTGGACGTACGTGCGCGATGACCGGCCCGCCGGCGACACCACGCCGCCGGCGGTTTGGTTTGCCTACACGCCCGACCGCAAGGGCATCCATCCACAAACCCACCTGGCCAAGTTCGAGGGCGTGCTGCAAGCGGACGCGTACGCCGGTTTCAACGCCTTGTTCGAAGACGGCACGATCCGCGAAGCGGCTTGCTGGGCGCACRTGCGGCGCAAATTCCACGACCTGCACGCAGCGCGCGCGACGCCGCTTACGACCGAGGCGCTGCGCCGGATCGCCGAGCTCTATATGATCGAGGCCGAGATCAGGGGCAAGCCTCCCGACGAACGACGACATGTTCGGCAAGCCCGCTCGCGCCCGCTGCTCGACGACCTGGAACGCTGGCTGCGCACCACGCTCGACACGCTATCACGCAAGTCCGACACGGCGGCGGCGATCCTGTACGCGCTCAAACTCTGGCCGGCACTGCTGCGCTACTGCGACGACGGTGCCATCGAGATTGACAACTCGGCGGCCGAACGCGCCCTGCGTGGTGTCGCCATTGGCCGCCGCAACTATCTGTTCGCCGGCGCCGACAGCGGCGGCGAACGGGCCGCCGCGATCTACTCGTTGATCGGCACGGCCAAGCTGAACGCCAGCAGCCCTTTGAGATGACGCCGCTTCCCAGCGGTGTGATGCCATCATCGATCAAATCACCATTGCACTCAAGACGGCGCTGAGCGGACGCTTACCTTGGAAACGTCGATCCGCATTGAAAACAGTGCCTCTCCCCCTGACCGTGCCTGGCCACCATGACACCGTGCGGGACTCCCCCCGAAAGAAAAAAACCCGCACAGGGCGGGTTTTTTAGCTCTTGCTGAGCCTGCTTGAAACGAATAAGTGGTGGAGACGGCGGGAATCGAACCCGCGTCCGCAAGCACTCCACAGACAGTTCTACATACTTAGCACTATCATTTAATTTAACCAGTACAACACGGACGTGCACGTTTTGGACTGGCGATTCACCTTAGATTTAGCGCTGATTGAAGTGACCCCTCACAGCGCGAGTCCCTGTAAATGACTCCACAGCTTTTAACGGCCCACCCCAGGGACGAGGTGTTGTGGAGCTAGCAGCAATTAAGCTGCCAGTGCGTACGAGTTATCGTTTGCAGTTAAGTTTTTCTGGGTGTATTTACGAGGTAACCAGGCCTCGGTATGCCCTGCTCTGCTTTGCAACCCACGTCGAAACCAGGTCGTCCCCACAGACTTGTCATTCTACTCCACTTTGGCGACGAACGCACTCGCACAGCGTGCACGCGTCAAACGCCGGTAACAATCGGTCGCTATGATGGTTTCAGTTCTCACATGGAACGACCCATTAGCGCCTCGCGGGGTGCTTCTACCGGCGCCGGCGGTCGGGAAATATACCGGCACCATCTTCCGCGGGAGCAGCTGCAACGGCTGCTCCCCTCGCCCTTTCCCCTGAACCGTGTTTCATCCTGCGCGCGCGCAGCAGCGCCGGGCGCACAGACGTCGTGGTGCGACTTCAGGCACAATAGGCTGTCTCCATCTGAAGGAAAACCATGATCTACGAAGTCGCCGAACTGTATATCAGGCCCGAGTCGCACACCGCCTTCCAGGCCGGCGTGGCAGAAGCGGTGCCGCTGTTCCGGGGTGCCAAGGGATGTGTGTCGATGCGGCTCGACCGCGACATCGAAACGCCGGACACGTACCACCTAGTCATCGGTTGGGAAACCCTTGAGAACCATACGGTCGATTTTCGTGGCAGCGAGGATTTCCACGCCTGGCGCGCACTGGTGGGCGACCACTTTGCGCGGCCGCCGAAGGTGGAGCATTTTGCAACCGTGGTGGACGGCTTTTAAGCCATCACCCCAGCCGATCAATCAATAATAAGGAGGCTCTCATGACACGCACCATCCACCGCAATTTTTCGGAAGTCACGGACGCCGAAAGTGCGCGCAGCGCCCTGCTGGCCAAGGGTTTTCCACCGGCCAGCGTGACCCTGACCCGGCACAAGCCGTTGCCGCAGAACGGCGCCACCAGCACCGTCAGCCATCTGCTCGACAACCTGACGCCGGGCGGGCCCGATGCGGCCGAACATGCGCGCGAGCGCAGCGGCGCCATGCTCACCATCGACATCTACGATGAAGACCAGGTCGAGCAGGCCGACGCCATCCTGGCCGGCTTCGGCGCCCGCGCGGCCTGACGCCGATCGGCAGCTGCTAGGCGGCAGGATGGTGAAACACCTGCCGCAGGTAAGCGAGGAAGGTCTCGTCCTTGCACAACGTCTTGCCCGGCGAGTCGGACAGCTTGGCCACCGACTGGCCGTTGCAGGCCACCAGCTTCATTACGATGTTGAGCGGCGCCAGGCCGACATCGTTGGTCAGATGCGTGCCGATGCCGAAGCCGGCCATGATGCGGTCGGCAAAATGGCGGTACAAGGCGATCGCCTTTTCCAGGTTCAGACCGTCGGAGAACACCAGCCGCTTGGTCTTGGCGTCGATGCGCAGGGCGGCGTAATGGGCCAGCGCCTTTTCGCCCCACACCACCGGGTCGCCCGAATCGTGGCGCAGGCCGTCGAACAGCTTGGCGAAATACAGGTCGAAGTCGTCGAGAAACGCATCCATCCCCACCACGTCGGTCAGCGCGATCCCCAGGTCGCCCCGGTATTCCTGCACCCACGCTTCGAGCGACGCCTTCTGGAAGTCGCGCAGCCGCACGCCGAAGGCCTGGAACGACTGCATGTATTCGTGCGCCATCGTGCCGATCGGCACCAGGTCGAATGTCATCGCCTGGTAGACATTGGACGTGCCCTTGAAATACTCGGGCACTTCGCGTGAGAGGCGCTGCACCACTTCGTCATGCCAGGCGCCGGAAAAGCGGCGGCGCACGCCGAAGTCGGAAAACTCGAACGGATTCAGGCGCTGCGGCTCGGTGGCGCCGAACTGCTTGAGCAGCGCGATCTTGGCGTCCAGGCGCCGGCGCCCTTCCTCGAGCGCGGCCTGCTGATCGAAGCGGCGGAAATACAGCTCGTTGACGATGTACAGCACGTAAATCTCGAAGCCCATCACGTGCACCTGCGGGCCGGCCGCGTGGATCACCAGCGTCTCGCCATCGGCACGGACGTCGATGAACTTGCGCTGGAAACGGAATACGGTCAGAAAATCGACGAAGTCGCTCTTGATGTAACGGAGCGCGCGCAGGAAGTCGAGTTCTTCGTCGCGAAAACTCATCGAGCACAGGTGGTCAAGCTCGCGTTCGACTTCCTCGATCAGGTCCGTCAACGGATACGCCGTCTGGTTACGGCAGACGAACTCGTATTCGGTGTGGGCGTTGGGATGGCCGTGCAGCAGGGCCTGCCACATGGTGAATTTGTATAAGTCGGTCTCCAGCAGGCTGCGGACGATGGGCTGCTTCATGGGCTCTCCAAGTTGCTTGTGCCCATGATCTTACGCGATCACGGCGAGGATCGCTGTCTGCCTGTCAGAGCCTGGCCTTGTAGGCGGCCAGCGCCGCCAGCAAATGCCGCTGCACATCGCCCTGGCGCTTGAGGCGGGCCAGCGTCGCGGCCAGTTGCGGCGCCAGTGCCGCGCGCGTGGAATTCAGATAGGCGTGGCCGGTCGTGGTCAGCACCACGCCCACCTGGCGCATGGCGCCGAGCGCCTGACGCTGCTCGGGACCCAGAAAATACAGGTAGTCGCTGACCGCTTCTTCCACGTCGAAGTACAGGTCGGTGCGTCCGAGCTGTAATTTCTTCACCCCCTGGCTGATGGCGTTGATCGCCGATACCCGCGTCGCGGGCAGTTCGCGCATCAGCATGTGTTCGAGTTCGACGATGCCGAGCCGGTATTCGCACCGCATGCCGCCAGCGCGCAGCGCCTGCCAGCTGTCGAACCGCAGGCCGGGACGCGTGGCATACGCAGCAAAGCGCACCGCGTTATTGGGCTCCGGCACCCGCACCAGCGTCGGGTACAGCAGCTGGTATTCGAATGTGCGTCCCAGTTCGCCATCGGCATCGCCATGGAGCACCATGGCGGTGGCGCGCTTGGGCGGCACCTCGATAAAGGCGAAGCCCAGCCCCAGCTCGGCCGTGACCTGGGTGTACACCCGGATCAGCCACTGCGTGCGCGGGTTGTCGAGCGGGCGAGAAAAGACGAAGCGCAAGGTATCTGCGGTTGGCGCCGGCAAATTTGCCGCAGCGGCAGGCAAGGTGATGGACGCCGCCGAAGCGGCCGATGCCACCAGCACCTGGCGCCGGGTCAGCATGGGTCAGCCGGCGTTGGCCAGCAGCTCGGGCAACACGTCGCCCGACGACATCAGCCGCACGCCGCGCGCGGCCATGGCGTGCAGGAAGTCCTGGTACGGCGCATCGAAGCCATATACCGGGCTGATACAGTCAACCACCAGCACCAGCTTCGACGCAGCAGCGCCGAAATAGTCGGCAATGTGCTCGACCGTGGCCTTGACGCAGTGGCTGCCCGCCTCGCCGGCCACGTAAATGGTGTCGGCAGCGGCCAGCCGGTCCACGAAGGCGGTGTTGAATTGCGTGGCGGGATCGTCGTCGTACGGTACTTCGGCCATCACCGCCGAGTAGTGTTCGGTCCACGGATTGGACCCTTTGGCCAGTTTGGTCACCAGGGCGTGCGTCGCGTCTTCCCAGCCGTTGTAGGCGGCGCGCACGTCGTCGTGGACATTGTTGCCCCAGCTGCCGATTTCGCAATGCACGGGCCATACCATGAGCCGGTAGCGACCCGCCGCTTCCAGGCGGTCGAGATAATGCAACGCGCGCGCCAGCGCGTCCGGCACCCGTGGCCGGTACTGGCCGGCGCGCACCTGGGCGGCGGTAATTTCGGTAAACGGGGCGACCGGCTGGCCGTCGCTGCCGGCCCAGAAGGTAGGATGGGCGATGTCGTAACGGTGGTGCGAATCGAGCGTGACGCTGATGGCGGAGATACCGTCGCGGCCCTGTGCGATCAGCCTCGCCAGGCGCTGCATGTCGGCGTGGGCGCCCGGCACCGGCAAGGCGGGCGCATACGGCGCGCCGGTGGCCGGGTGGACCGGCAGGTAGGCAGGCGGCAGGTCGCAAAAATCGTTTTGCGGGTCGATGATCAACAGGTGCAGATGGCGTTTCATGCAGGGCTCCGTAACGGGTAGCCCCCATCATAGCCGCAGCGCCTGCAAGCCGTGTCGCGCGCCAGCGACGATGCCCCGTCCAGCGGGGCATCGTCGCACACGTTGCGGCAGAAATTACGCGGCGATGGCGTCGACCTGGCTGCGGGCCTTGGCCAGCGCCTCGGCTACAGCTGCTTCGCCCATGGCCACGCCTTCGGCCACGATGAAGGTCACATCGGTCATGCCGAGGAAGCCGAGCACGGCGCGCAGGTAGGTCGTCACGTGGTCGTAAGCGGCTGCAGGGCCGGTGCTGTACACGCCGCCGGTAGCCACCACCACGTACACTTTTTTACCGGTGACCAGGCCTTCCGGGCCGTTGGCGCCATACTGGAAGGTGCGGCCGGCGCGGGCCACGTGGTCGATCCACGCCTTCAGGGCCGAGCCGACCGAGAAGTTGTACATCGGCGCGCCGATGACGATGGTGTCGGCCGCCAGCAGCTCGTCCACCAGCGCATCCGAAGTCTTGACGGCGAAAGCCTGCTCGGCATTGCGCTGCGCGGCCGGGGTGAAGAAGGCGCCCAGCGTCTGCTCGGTCAGGTGCGGCAGCGGGTTGGCAGCCAGGTCGCGGTGGGCCACGGTGGCGCCGGGCGCCGCCGCCTGCAGCTTGGCGACGAGTTCGCCGCCGAGCTGACGCGACAGGGATCCGGTTTGACGGGCGCTGCTTTCGATATGAAGCATGGTTGCCATGATGAGCTCCTGAGTGAGGTAAGTTGCACCCATCATAAATCGGGTTTAGTATCGAGGAAATACAGTTAATTTAAATGGTATCTATCGATTTTCTAGATATCCAACTTTCGCCAGACTTCAAGGACCCTCATGCGCGACCCCGGCCTTCCCTCGCTCGACCAGCTGCGCGTGTTCATCGCCGTCATCGACCATGGCGGCTTTGCCCACGCGGCGCGGGCGCTGCACCGCACCCAGTCGGTGATCAGCTACACCATCGCCAATCTGGAGGAGCAGCTCAATATCGCGCTGCTCGACCGCAGCAAACGCAAGCCGGTGCTGACCGAGGCCGGCAAGGCCCTGCTGGCCGATGCGCGCGCGGTGTCGCTCAAGGTCGATGGCATGCGGGCGCGGGCCCGGGCGCTTTCGTCGGGGCTGGAGGCGGAAGTGTCACTGGTGGTCGATGTGATGTTTTCGACCTGCAAACTGGTGCGCATCCTGCACGCGTTCCAGACCGAGTTTCCGACCGTGTCGATGCGGCTGCGTACCGAGGCGCTCGGTGCGGTCACCCAGCTGGTGATGGAAGGGACGTGCAAGATCGGCGTCAGCGGCTGGATGCCGGGCACGCCGGCCACCATCGAGCGCCAGAGCTGCGGCTACGTGACCATGGTGCCGGTGGCGGCGCCCGAACACCCGCTGGCCCGGGTCGAGGGCAAGATTCCGGGCACAGTGCTGCGCGAGCACACGCAACTGGTGCTGACCGACCGCAGCACGCTGACCGAGGGCCAGGACTTCGGCGTGACCGCGCTGCGCGACTGGCGCCTGGGCGACCTCAGCTCGAAACATGCGCTGCTGCGCAGCGGCATCGGCTGGGGCAATATGCCGGTGGAACTGGTGCAGTGGGACCTCGACGCCGGCCGCCTGGTGCGGCTCGACGTGGCCGAAGGCAGCGCGTTCAGCTTTCCGCTGTACGTGATCCACCGCGGCGACGAGGAAGCCGGGCCGGCCAGCCGCTGGCTGATGCAGCAGTTCCTCGACCTCGAGCAGTCTGGCGGCGGCAGCGTCGCGCCCCCGTACACGGCCGCCCCCGCCCCCGCGCCTATCGCACTCCGGCAGCGTTGAGCTTCTGGCGCAGCCGCGAAATTTCTTCGGTCAGGTCCACCACCAGTGCGGCGACATCGTCGTTCGCTTCGAAATCGCGCTCGACCTGCCACAGCCGGCGCGCCCGCACCAGGTCGGCGCTGGTAAACCGCCAGACCGCGTGGTCGTCGGGCGCGGTGTCGAGCAGCACGCCGGTGCGCACCCGCTGCACGACCCAGGCCGGCTCGACCGCGCATGCATGCGCCAGTTCGTCCAGGGTCAGGGCGACTTCGTCGATCACCACCGCCGTCACGGCGCCCGTGTGCACGGCGCCCGTGTGCACGGCGCCCGTGTGCACGGCGCCCGTATGCACGGCGCCCGTATGCACGGCGCCCGTCGATTCATCATGCTTACTCATGCTTATCCTCCCGCGCGTGGATTGAAGGCCATGTCGCGCGCCATCTGCTGATACAGTTCTCGGGCCTTGTCGGTGCTGGCCGGCGGCAGCGCCACTTCCAGCAGCAGGTACAAGTCGCCAATTTCCTTGCCGGGGATGCCGCGCCCGCGCAGGCGCAGCTTGCGGCCCGTCTGCGAACCGGCCGGCACCGTCACATTGACCTTGCCCGACGGCGTGGTCACTTCGATCTCGCCGCCAAGCGCCATTTCCCAGGGCGCCACCGGCACGGTCTGGTACACATCGCGGCCATCGACGCGGTAGCGGGCATGGGGGCTGAACTGGATTTCCAGGTACAGGTCGCCCGGCCCCGCTTCGCCGTTCTGGCCCTGGCCGCTCAGGCGCAGTTGCTGGCCGGCCGTCACCCCTTTCGGAATGTTGACGCTGAGCGTGCGCTCGCGCGTGTGGATGCGGTCCTGGGCGTCGCGTTCGGCCACCATCAGGCTGATCTTGCGGGTGGCGCCCGTGTAGGCGTCGGCCAGGTCGATCGTGATGCTGGCGTGGGTGTCGTCGCCCTTTTGCGGCTGGTAGGCCTGGCGCCGGCGCCCGCCGCCGTTGCCGAAGTTGGCGAACAGGTCGGAAAAGAAGTCGCCGGGATCGGCACCGCCGCCGAACCCGCCTGCACCCGGACGGCCGCCGCCACCGCCCCAGCCCGGCGGCGGGCGGAATTCCTGGCCGGCGCGGAACTGCTGGCCGCGCCCGAGGTCGTCGTAGGCCGCGCGCTTTTCAGCGTCACCGAGGACGCCGTAGGCTTCGTTGAGTTCCTGGGTTTTCTTCTGGGCGTCCGCTTCCTTGCTGACGTCCGGGTGGTACTTGCGGACCAGCTTGCGGTAAGCCTTCTTGATCTCGTCCTCGGTGGCCGTTTTTTTCACGCCGAGGGTCTGGTAATAATCCTTGTATTCCACCTTGATGCTCCTGTTTGGGCTGCCCGCCTTCCTGAAAACAGTCTAGCGCAGATCGGCGGCAGCGGAATGCGTGTGTGATGCAAATGATAATCCGCAAGGTGGTGTGTCTCACAGTAAAATCAAGGGTTGCCCCTCTTTCGTCAGGTTTCCATGCCGCACTCGTTCACTGTCCGCAATATCCGCGCCGAAGTTTCCTCGCTGTGGCAGCTGGCCTGGCCCATGCTGATCGGCCAGCTGGCAACGGTCGGCATGGGTGTGGCAGACGTGGCCATGACCGGCCACACTAGCGCCGACGAGCTGGCCGCCGTCTCGCTGGGTGCCTCGATCTGGTCGATCATCCTGGTCACCGTCAGCGGCACCATGATGGCGATTAACAGCATCGTCGCGCACGACATCGGCGCCGGCCAGCTCGCGCGCGTGCCGCACGCGGTGCGCCAGTCGCTGTGGAAATCGCTGGGCGTGGGCCTGATCGCGATGGCGCTGGCCAACCTGGCCACGCTGCTGTTCGACCACTTGTACCTGACGCCGCACGTCCAGCAGCAGGCCGAGCGGTTCGTCCACATCATCAGCTGCGGCCTGCCGCCGTTTGCCGCCTACCGCGCGCTGTACGGCTACAGCACCAGCATCAACCAGACGCGGCCGGTCATGATGATCGCCATCCTCGGCCTGTGCTTCAATGTCTTCGTCAACTGGCTGCTGGTGTTCGGCAACTGGGGCTTGCCGGCGCTGGGCGGCGTCGGCTGCGCCGTGTCCACCGCGCTGTGCATGTGGCTGATGCTGGCGGCCATGCTGCTGTGGATACGCCGCGCGCCGGCCTACCGTGCCACGTACCCGTTCGCCCAACTGGAGGGACCGCACTGGCCCGAGATTGCCGCCATGCTGCGCCTGGGCGTGCCGATCGGTATCAGCTATTTTGCCGAGGTCAGCGCCTTTGGCGCGGTCAGCCTGCTGGTCGCGCGTTACGGCGTGGTGCCGATCTCGGCGCACCAGATCGCCCTCAATTTCACCTCGCTGGTGTTCATGGTGCCGCTCAGCTTTGGCATTGCGCTGATCACGCGCGTGGGCCAGGCCGTGGGCGAAGGCGAACCGGCACGGGCCCGTTTCATCGCCTGGGTGGGCGTGTGGATGGCGCTGGCGTTCGCCGTGGTGTCGGCCATCTTCATCGTGGTGTGCCGGCACCAGATCGCGCGCGCCTACACGTCGGACCCGGCGGTGCAGCAACTGTGTGCGCACCTGCTGCTGTTCGCGGCGCTGTTCCAGTTGTCGGACTCGACGCAAGTAGCGGCCTCGTGCGCGATCCGCGGCTACAAGGTGTCGCGCCAGCCGATGCTGATCCAGGTGCTGGCCTTCTGGGGCTTCGCGCTGCCGATCGGCTGCTGGCTGGGCCTGGCGCCGCAATGGCTGCCGTGGGCGCCGGCGCAGCCGATGGCAGCCGCGGGCTTCTGGATCGGACTGGTGGTGGGCCTGACGGTGGCGGCGGTGCTGCTGAGCTGGGCGCTGCAGCGGCTGTCGCGGCAGCGCGTGGCAGCCGCTGCGGCCGTGCACTGACCGCGGAGAGCGTACGCCGCGCCCCGCCACGGTGCACGGCGCACCAAACTAAAAACGTCATTCACTGTCTTATTCAAAAGATTGCCACCTCGCCACCCGGGGGCCAGTCTGGTATCGTCTCGACTTGCCCACATTTCGAGACATATTCTTCATGCGCTTCATTCTCGCTCCCATCACGCTGTGCGCCATGCTGGCAGGCGGCCATGCCGCTGCCGAAAAACTGACCCTGGACCGCATCCATTCCGATCCGTCGCTGAGCGGCCCCGGCGTGCGCAACCTGAAAGTGTCCCCGGACGGCGCCCGCGTCACCTTCCTCAAGGGCCGCGACGACAACCAGTTCCAGCTCGACCTGTGGGAGTACAACCTGAAGGACAAATCGACACACCGCCTGGTCGATTCGAAAACCCTGGTGCCTGAAGAAAATCTGTCCGACGCCGAAAAAGCGCGCCGCGAACGCGCCCGCACCGCCGCCCTGAAGGGCATCCTCAACTACAGCTGGTCGCCGGACGGCAAGCAGCTGCTGGTGCCGATCGCCGGCAACCTGTACCTGATCGACGCCGCCAAGCCCGACGCCGCCCGCCTGGTGGCCAAGGGCAATGTGCTCGATCCGAAGATTTCGCCCAAGGGCCGCTACCTGTCCTTCGTGCGCGACCAGAACCTGTTCGTGATCGACCTCGCCACCAACGCGGAGCGCCAGCTGACCACCGACGGCGCCGGCACCATCCACAACGGCGAGGCCGAGTTCGTGGCGCAGGAGGAAATGCACCAGACCACCGGCTACTACTGGGCGCCCGACGATTCCGCCATCGCCTACAAGCGCTACGATGAAGCGCAGGTGCCGGTGGTGCGCCGCTTCGAAATCTATGCCGACCGCACCGATGTGATCGACCAGCGCTACCCGGCCGCCGGCAAGCCTAACGCCACCGTGCAACTGAAGATCGTGTCGCCAGCCGGCGGCGCGATCCGCAATGTCGATCTCGGCGCCGAGCAGGATATCTACCTGGTGCGCGCCGACTGGAGCAGCGACAGCCGCGCGCTGCTGTTCCAGCGCCAGAGCCGCGACCAGAAAAAACTGGAACTGATCTCGGTCGATGCCGCCACGCTGGCGCAGCGCGTCCTGATCACCGAGACCTCGAAGACCTGGGTCGATATCTTCGACGACCTGCGCTTCCTGGCCAAGGGCAAGGGCTTCGTGTGGTCGTCCGAACGCACCGGCCGCAAGCACCTGTACCTGTACGACATGAACGGCAAGCTGCTGCATCCGATCTCGAGCGGCGAATGGGGGGTCGAGCGCGTGCTGGCCGTCGACGAAAAAACCGGCCGCGTGTTCGTGCAGTCGAACCGCGACGCCGTCATCGACAGCCAGACCTATGCGCTCAAGCTCGACGGTTCCACCGCCGACCGCCCGTCCCGCATCACGCAGGGCGACGGCTGGCACGATGCGAGTTTCGCCGGCAATGGCGAAGTGTTTGTCGATACCTATTCCGATCCGAACACGCCGCCCCAGGTCAGCATCCGCCGTCCTGACGGCACCATGATCAGCTGGCTCGAGCACAATGAACTGAACGCCAGCCACCCGTATGCGAAATACCTGGACGCCCACCTGCGTCCCGAATATGGCACCATCAAGTCGAAAGACGGCCAGACCATGTACTACTCGATCACCAAGCCGTCCGGCTTCGATCCGGCCAAGAAATACCCGGTGTTCCTGTCCACCTACGGCGGCCCCGGCGCGCAGCACGTGTCGCGTAAATGGGGCAACCTGTTCGACCAGTACATGGCGCAGCAGGGCTTCATCGTCTGGCGCCTGGACAACCGCGGTTCGAGCCGCCGCGAGCGCGCCTTCACCGACCCGATCTACCTCGACATGGGCCGGGTGGAAGTGGAAGACCAGCTGACCGGCATCGAGTGGCTCAGCAAGCAGAGCTTCGTGGATCCCAAGCGCATCGGCGTGTTCGGCTGGAGCTACGGCGGCTTCATGACCTTGCGCCTGCTGTCGCAGGGATCGGACAAGATCGCCATGGGCGTGTCGGTGGCGCCGGTGACCGACTGGTCGCTGTACGACACCCACTACACCGAGCGCTTCATGAGTACGCCCACGCTGAACGCGGCCGGCTACAAGTCGGGCAGCGTGTTCTCGCATGTCGACGGACTCAAATCCAAGCTGCTGCTGGTGCATGGCATGGCTGACGATAACGTGCTGTTCACCAACACCACGCGCATGATCGACGCGCTGGTCGCGCGCAATGTGCAGTTCGAGCTGATGACCTACCCCGGCGCCAAGCACGGCATTTCCGGCAAGGTGCCGCAGCGCCACGTGTACGGCATGATCGAGGCCTTCTTCAAGAAGAACCTGATGCCCGACGCTGCGAAATAATTGCCGACCGGGCGTGCAAAACAACGAAGGGCCGCGATAGCGGCCCTTGTTTACCTGCTTACCAAGCGGTCGAGCAATGCTTAGTTGCGGTTACCCTTGAGGGTGTCGTCGATGGCTTCTTTAGCGTCGCCAACCGACTTTTGCATTTTGCCTTCGGCTTGCTTGTTCAGGCCTTTGGCCTGCTGCTCCGAAGAACCGACCACTTTGCCGGCGCCTTCCTGGATTTTGCCGCCGATTTCTTTCGCCTTACCTTTGACTTGATCTTCGTTCATGATGCACTCCTTGGGTCAATGTTGAAGCTACCGGACACACAACGCTGTGTGCATGGGTTCCACTATAGGCTTCTCATGGCTGAGCTTCTGTGCGCTTGCCCACCCAAATGTAAAACGGCGGACGGCAGAAAAGATACGGTCAGGCATCAAAACGCTTCTTCCCGGTGACGAATCGCTATATAGTTAACCCATAGCAACGTGCCTATCACCGAGGAGATCCTATATGAAACTTGATGCACTGTTCCAGAATCCGACCGCGTTGCCCACGGCCCCGAAAGTTGTCGAAGAATTGATCAGCAGCTTTGACAAGGCCAGCGTCTCCACCGAGGAGATCGCCAAAAAGCTGTCGACGGATCCGGTGCTCAGCGCCAAGCTGCTGCGTCTGGCCAACTCGGCCTATTACCATGTCTCGCGCAGCATCGGCACGGTGGAAGATGCGGTACTGATGCTCGGTTTCGTCACGGTGCGCACGCTCGTGATCAGCTCCGGCCTGGTCAGCGGTTTCAAGACGGTGCCCGGCCTCGAACTGAAACAATTCTGGCGCTACAGCCTGCACACGGCCGTGACGGCCAAGTGGATCGCCAAGAAAACCCGGGAAAACACCGACCTGGCCTTCACCATCGGCATGATGCACGCAATCGGCCAGCTGGTGATCCACTCGGCCATGCCGGAAAAAGCGATGGCCCTCGACAAGGTGGCCGGTCCGATGGACGCGCGCCGGCTCGACGCCGAAGTCGCCTCGTTCGGCTACACCTTCGCCGACGTGGGCGCCGAACTGGCGCGCCGCTGGAAATTCCCGGAAACCTTCGCCGAGACCATCGCCGCCTTCCCCGAACCGCACAAGGATGGCGAACTCAATCGCCTGGCTGCCGTGGTCGCGCTGGCCGCGTGGCGCGCGCGGGTGGAGCAGGCCGGCCTGACTGGCGAAGAAATCGCCGCCTGCTACCCGACCGATCTGGCCGAAGAACTGGGCCTGGACGACAATGCCCTGATCGACGACATGCCGCCGCCGGACGAATTGAGCGCCGGCCTCGAAGAACTGGTGAAATAAACGGCAATATTGCGCGGCGATTTCGCCGCCGTTTTCCTCCCGAGCTGCCCGACATCGATCCGGCAGCTTTTTTTTCGCATTTTTTTAAATTATTTTGGTTTTTGCCCTCAAGTTCCCGCCAGAGCGGACGTTAATCAAGACAAGCGGTCATCCGTCCTGATATCGCAACTACCCTGGTGAGCTGATGAACACTTCCGAAGTCCTCTCGATGTACGAAAACATTGCCGGCCTGAGCACCCAAATGGCTGCCGCCGCACGCATCGGCGACTGGGACGGCGTCGGCAAGCTCGAAGGACAGTGCGCCACCGCAGCGCGCGCCACCGCCACCGGCGTCCCCGCCCTGGACGGCGCCCCCCGCCTGCGCAAGATCGACCTGCTGAAACAGATCCTCGCCAACGACCGCGAAATCCGCGACCTCGCCGATCCCTGGATGGCCGCCATCCCCGGCCTGCCGCGCCAGTAGTTCCCCTCATTTCAGAGTCAGATATCCGTCGTACCCGCGAAGGCGGGGACCCAAATTCTGCGAGATGCGTCGACATGCCAGCCACACTGGGTCCGCGCCTGCGCAGGGACGACGTTTTTATGCTGACAACATCAATAGTTTTCGCTTAACTTGACGGCTTCGGGGACAGATCCGACAGGATCTGACCCCGATGCTTTACAGGGATCTCGCAAAACCGCAGCCAGCGGCCCGATCGCGTCTTGTGTAGCTGAGCGCGGCGCGCAGCCGGCTTGACGAAGTTCCCTCATGCGAGCGCGAGGCGCAGCGACAGGGCGATGCCTTGCGCCGCTGCGGTGATCTCGTCCAGCGACGGGAAGCTGGGGGCGATGCGGATGTGGCGGTCGCGCGGGTCGTTCCCGTAGGGGAAGGCAGCGCCGGCCGGGGTCAGGGTGATGCCGGCTTCCCTGGCCAGGGCGACCGTGCGCCTGGCGGCGCCGTCGGGGGTGATCAGGTCGATGAAATAACCGCCTTGCGGGCGGGTCCAGCTGACGCCCGGTACATCGCCCAGGTAGCGGTCGAATTGCGCCAGGACGGCGTCGAACTTGGGCTTGAGCAGCGCCGCGTGGCGTGCCATCAGCGCTTGCACGGTCGGCAAGTCTTTCAGCAGGCGCACATGGCGCAGCTGGTTGATCTTGTCCGGACCGATGCTGCGGATGCCTGCATGCCGGGTCCACCAGGCGATATTGGCCGGCGACGACGCCAGTGCGGCAATGCCCGATCCGGCCCAGGTGATCTTCGACGAGGACGCGAACACGAAGGCCCGGTCCGGGTTGCCGGCAGCGGCGCACGCTTCGAGGATGCCCTGCACGGCGCGCTTTTCTGCGCCCAGGTGGTGGAAGCGATACGCGTCGTCCCACATCAGGATGAAGTCGGGTGCAGCGGTGTGCATTGCCGCCAGGCGCTGCACCACGGCGTCCGAGTACACCACGCCGCCCGGATTGCTGTATTTCGGCACGCACCACATGCCCTTGATGCTGGCGTCGGCAGCGACCAGCTGTTCCACCAGGTCCATGTCGGGGCCGTCGTCGTCCATCGGCACGTTGATCATCCGGATGCCGCGCGTTTCGCAAATGGCGAAGTGGCGGTCGTAACCGGGCACCGGGCACAGGAAGCTGGCCGGCTCGCGGACCCACGGCGCCTGGCCCGGCAGGCCGTTGAGCAGCGCATAAACGATCACGTCATGCATCAGACCCAGGCTGGCGCTGCTGTCGACCACGACCTGCGCTGCAGGCGCGTCCAGCAGCTCGCCGAACAATGCGCGCGCCTCCGGCAGACCGACGCCGCCGCCGTAGTTGCGGCCGTCGGCGCCGTCGGCGGCCCGGTACCCGTCCACCGCGTTCAGCAAGGCGTTCGACAGGTCGAGCTGCTCGGGCGACGGCTTGCCGCGCGACATATCGAGTTGAAGACCGCGTTGCTTGAACGCCTGGTACTGTTGTTGATCCTGGGCTGCAGTCATGTGGCGCTTTCAAAAAGGGAGAACGATGCCGGGAAGCGTCGATCACTATACCCCAGTTCGCCATCGTGCCAACAGCGCGTCAGGCAGTGACCGAAGCGGAAACTGCCGTGCCAGCGCTCAAGACTGGACTGCCGGTCCCGGAGCCGCCCACTCTGGCGTGGGCACTTCGTGGAACTCGTCGCCGGCCGCTTCGGTTGCGCCCGGTTTCTTGCGGAAGCCTTGCCAGATCTTCATCGGCGCACCGGATTTCTTGCGCCGCAGGTAGAACAGCGCACCAGCGCCAGCAAGCAGCGCCGCCCCGGCACCGCCGATGATCAGCGGCAGATGGCTCGACGCTTCTTCGGGCGGCTTTTCCTTCTTGTATTTCAGCTTGGGCAGGACGCGGCGCTGCGGTACCGGCGCTGCGGCAGGGGCCGCAGCAGCGTCCGGCGTGCTGACGGAGGCGGAGGCTGCTGGAGCGCTCGCGGCAGGCGCGCCCGGCGTGGCCGCCCTGGCTTCGCCAAGGCCGGACGCGATGGCCAGTGGCTTGGCGGTATCCGCTTCGGCGTGCGGCGCAGTGGGTGCGGAAGTTGCCGCAGCAGCGGACGCGGCCCGCGTGCTGGCATCGCCAGCCTCGGCAGCGGCATCGGATGCGGCCTGTGTGCCGGCGCTGCCAGCCTTTCCAGCGACAGCGGACGCGGCCTGCGTGCTGGCACCGCCAGCCTTTGCAGGGGCATCGGACCCGGCCTGCGTGCTGGCGCTGCCAGCCTTTGCAGCAGCAGGCGCCGAGGCCGGTGGCACCTGTGGCGATGCCGGCGCAGCAGCAGTAGCGGCAGGAGCAGCGGCAGCCGCGCCAGCCGTCCCGCCCACCGCAAACTGTAACTGCTTCATTTTCTTTTCCAGCTCTGCCAGCTTGCTCGACAGCGCCTGGCTCTGCAGGTCGAGCGCGCGGCACTCCCTGGCGCTGGCGCCGGTCGGCGCGCAGGCCGCCGGCGCGGATTTTTTCACGCCGGCCGGCAACGGTAACGGCGGCAGCGGCAACAGCGCTTGCGACACCTGCACCGGCGGCGCGCCAGCAGCGTCCGACTTGGCAGCAGACTGGCTGTCCGCCTTCCCTGCCAGCGTCACGGCCGGCATCACAGCTGCCTTGCCACCCGGGCTGTCAGCCAGCCTTCCCTGCGACCTTGCCGCCGGCTTCGCTGCGCCAGCGTTGGCTGCAACGTGGGATCCGGCATCGTGTCCCGCATTGACATTGGCGCCACCCGCTGCGGTGCCAGTCGCTGCAGCGGACGCTGCGTTGGGTCCGGCAATGGCTGCGGTGCCAGTCGCTGCTCGGGACGCTGCGCCAGGCGCAGCATTGGCTGCGGCATGAGGTGCCGCGCGGGATGCTGCGTTTGTTCCAGCGTTGGCTGCGTCGCCAGTTGCTGCACGGGTCGCTGCGCCAGGCGCAGCGTTGGCTGCGGCATGAGGTGCCGTGCGGGACGCTGCGCTTGTTCCAGCGTCGGCTGCGTCGCCAGTTGCTGCACTGTTCACTGAATTGCCCGCTGCGTTTTTTGCATGCAGGCCCGGCACCGCCGCAAGCCTGTTCACACTCTGGGCGGCAGGCTGGGCGATGGCGCTGGCGTCTGCCTTGGCCGGACTGGTCGCGGCGCTCCTGGCGGACGCGTTCACGCGTGAGCCCAGTGCTTCGGAAATGCGTTCGGGAATGTCTCGCACCGGCACCAGCGCCGGCGTCCGTGCCTGCGCGGCAGCGGCTTTCAAGCCGCCCGGCCCGCCGACTTCCGATTCGTGGAACGATGGCATCGGCGCCGGTCGCGCGCGGTCGCGGACCGTACGCGCAGCGCTTGCCGCTGCAGCATCGATTGGCCTGGACGACTCGCCCGCAGCGAGGACAGCAGGCGCAACCGCGGCCGGCGCCGCCGCAGCGGTGGCCCGGGGCGGTGGCGCCGGGTTGGGATCGGGCTGCAGCCATACGGTGGCCAGACGGATATCGCGCCGGCCGCCCGCACTGAGCTCGACATAGACGTGCACGTAGTCCGCATTGACGGGGCTGGCTGTGGCCAGATGCAGCACATCCTTGCCGTCGCGCTTGAGCACCGTCATCCTGACCGAGGCCAGTGCCGGGTTCATGGTGATGCTGGCGCCGCGATAGACGTCCGGCTGCGCCAGCCGCGCCTGCACCGGGCCGCCGTCGCCAGCGAGCAGCTCGACATCGGCCGACAAGGGCTGGCCGATGTAGGAGCGCGGAGAAATATCGCCCAATTCGGCAGCATCCACCACCGGCGCCAGGGCCAGCAGCGTCAGCGCAGCAAGCAGGCGCGGAACATAATCAGTCAAGAAGCGTTGCATAATCGATAGGTCACCGAGGCGACATCCGGGAATCTTCTTCATTAACGGCTGGAAATTGCGTTTTTGTAGCCCTCAGTTAATTTTTCCGAACTGCGCTACACTGGACCGTGCCTATCAGGCAAGCATGATGACAACCCACAAAGGAATTCATATGAGTACCCGCAGCGAAAAAGACAGTTTCGGTCCCATCGATGTGCCATCCGAACAATTGTGGGGCGCGCAAACCCAGCGCTCGCTCGAGCATTTCCACATCTCCACCGAGCGCATGCCGCCCGAGCTGATCCACGCGCTGGCCAGCGTCAAGCGCGCTGCGGCCCGCGTCAACCTGGACCTGGGCCTGCTCGACGGCGCCAAGGCCACCGCGATCACGCGCGCCGCCGACGAAGTGCTGGCCAACCAGCATCCCACCGAATTCCCGCTGGCCGTGTGGCAGACCGGCTCGGGGACGCAGTCCAACATGAACATGAACGAGGTGCTGGCCAACCGCGGCTCGGAGCTGATGGGCGGCGTGCGCGGCGAAGCGCGGCTGCTGCACCCGAACGACGATGTCAACAAGGGCCAGTCGTCGAACGACATCTTCCCCACCGCCATCCACGTGGCCGCCGCCCAGGCACTGGCCAACAACGTGCTGCCGGGCCTGCGCCAGTTGCGCGCCAGCCTGCAGGCCAAGGCCGAGGCGTTTGCCGATATCGTCAAGATCGGCCGCACCCACCTGCAGGACGCCACGCCGCTCACGCTGGGCCAGGAATTTTCGGGCTACGTGGCGCACCTGGACTTTGCCGACCACGCGATCCAGGCCGCCCTGCCCGGCGTGCTGCAGCTCGCCGCGGGCGGCACGGCGGTCGGTACCGGCCTGAACGCCCATCCCGAATATGCGACCCGCATCGCCGCCGAGCTCGAACACACGCTGGCGCTGCCGTTCCGCACGGCCGAGAACAAGTTTGCCGCGCTGGCCGGCCACGACGCGCTGCTGGCGGCGCACGGCGCGCTGAAAACGCTGGCGGCAGCGCTGATGAAAATCGCCAACGACGTGCGCTGGATGGCTTCCGGTCCGCGCTCGGGCCTCGGTGAAATCACGATACCCGAAAACGAACCGGGCAGCTCCATCATGCCGGGCAAGGTCAACCCCACCCAGTGCGAGGCCGTCACCATGCTGTGCTGCCAGGTGTTCGGCAACGACGTGGCGATCACCATGGGCGGTGCCTCCGGCAACTTCGAACTGAATGTCTACAAGCCGCTGATTGCCCACAACTTCCTGCAGAGTGCGCGCCTGCTGGCCGATGGCATGCGCAGTTTCGAGGAACACTGCGTGCACGGCATCGCGCCCAACCGCGACCGTATCGCCGAGCTGATGGAGCGTTCGCTGATGCTGGTGACCGCGCTGGCGCCGCACATCGGCTACGACAAGGCAGCGTCGATCGCCAAGAAGGCCCAGCACGAAGGCACCACGCTCAAGCAGGCCGCGCTGGCGCTCGATTACGTGACGGCCGAACAGTTCGACGAATGGATCGTGCCGCTCGATATGACCCGTCCCGGCTGAACGCGGCCCGTCCAGACGAGTTCCTTCCGGAAATATGCATGGTCACGGTACACTGCGCGCCTGCCGGAATGCCGCTACACTAGTGCAGGGTAGCGGCGCCGCGCCTGAAAACCATGTATCAGAGGAAAAAATGCAGAAAGTCAGTTTTGAATTGAACGGGGAATTTGTCGAGTTGAATCAGTTGCTCAAGCTCGTGGGATTGTGCGACAGCGGGGGCGCCGGCAAGATGATGGTGGCCAGCGGCGACGTCAAGGTCGATGGCAAGCAGGAGCTGCGCAAGACGGCCAAGATCCGCGCCGGACAGCAGGTCACCGTCGGCGACATCCGCATCAGTGTCGATCCTGCATAATTTATTTGCCCCATGGAAATAATGCGCTACACTGAAATGCATTGCGCAGTCCATGACGCCGCGTAAGCCGGACGGCGGGCGCGCCTCGTACAGTGTGAAGTCGCGTGCCGATCGCGGCACAGTCGTGTGAACTTATTGAACAGGGGGACGTCATGGACGGTCCACAACCAGCCAGACCTACCCAGGAGCGCTTGCTCGGCGATCTGCGCGAAGTGATCGAGAATGCTGAAGAATTGCTGAAGAACACCACGCAATACAACGGCGCCCTGTATGAAACCGCGCGCGGCAAGCTGGCCCAGGCGCTGCAGGCGGCCACCGAGGAACTGGCGCGCTTCGAAGACGCCCACATCGGCCGCATGATGGAACTGACCGCGCGCGCCAACCAGCTGCACGCGGACCTGACCGGCGAAGCGCGCCTGCTGCGGGCCTTCCACCGCGAGGTCTGAGAAGCCGATCACCCCTGCTGCGCGGCCTGCCATGGCTGCTGCGGCATCCGGCGCAACCGTTGGCGCTGGCCCTGCTCCCGACGATCAGGCGCCGCCCGCGACACTTTCTGATCTTCCTTCAGGCTGCCAATGCCGCCACTTTTTGCAGCGGCCTTCAAGCGGCATCCGCTACGGATCAACGTCTGCGGCAACAATCAACTGCAGGTCCAGCCACTGGCGCAGGTGCGCCGCCACGTCCAAATCTGCTTCCACTGCGAATGCCGCATCGAGCGCTGCACCGAAGGTGCCGCCCGCATGCAACACCGCCAGCGCCGCATGGCCACCGGCGCCCTGCGGCGCCACCTGCACGCGCCACCCCGGCCGCGCCACTACCGCGTATTCCTGCACTGCCAGCGCGGCAGGGAAGGCCCCGGTGGGCACCTGCTGGTGCGCCAGCCACAGCGACACCACCGCCCACGGGGAACGAAACGGCAGGCAGGCTTCGTGCAGACGCAGCCGGGACGCTTCCAGCTGCGCCGGCGCCATGGCCGCCAGTTGCTGCGCCGTGACGGGGGCGGCATCGGCAGCGTAATGGGCGCGGTGCACGGCCCACTCGAGGCGCGCCATGTCGGCCAGATAAGGCAATTGCGCCACGTGCGGGAAATCGTCGAGAAACGCGCCGAGCCGGGCGCCGAAGCGATGGAGATTGCCGTCCTGCGACGGCCATGCCCGACCGTAGGCGCGCGCCAGTGCGCCGAAGAATTGGTCGCCCACCAGCGCTGCCACCACGGGGTAAGCCGCCGCCAGCGCCTTGCTCGCGGTGGCAGCCAGGTTGCCGCGATACAAACCCAGACGATGCGCGTTGTGCGGATGCGCACGCCACAGCGCCAGTGCCGGCGCTGCCGCATCGGCGCTGGACAGGGCGTCGGCGAACAGTTGCTGGTCCTGCGCCAGCGTGGCAACCGGCAGCTGCCCGCTGTCCGGCAGCGTACCGGCGAACGGTTGCCGGACCCCGACCCGCGGGGCTGCGGAAAGGTCCTCGGCAGGCACCGCTGGACCGGCACCCGGCTCCGGCACCGCTGCCGCCCTGCTCACGCTCATCTGCGGCGCTGGCGCATCGCTTTTTTCCTGTGCGGACAGCGTCCGCGCCTTGTCGGCTTCGCCCAGCAGCACCGCCAGCGGCGGCACATCGGTATCCCATTCGATCAGGGTCGGCACGGCGCCAAAGCGTGCCAGCGCCGCCTGGTACAGTTGCCAGACCGGCTCGGCCACGGCGGCGCCGTGGTGGTCGATCACTGCCTGCGGCGTCACCAGGTGGCCGCCCAGGTGCAACTCGCCCACCGTGCCGGCAGCGATGGCGTGCAGGGCGGCCAGCGCATCTTCGCCGTGGTTGCACTGGTTGACATACAGGTTGTTGATGTCGAGCAGCAGGCCGCAGCCGGTGCGCGCAGCCAGCGCTGCCAGAAATTCCGCTTCGCTCATGCTGTCGGCATGAAAACGGGCATAGGTGGACACGTTTTCCAGCAGCAGTTGCCGTTGCAGCACGTGCTGCACCCGGTCCACGCGCGCGCACAGCAGGTCGAGCGCGGCAGCGTCGAGCCGCAGCGGCAGCAAGTCGTTCAGGTGGCGATCGTCCACCGCGCTCCAGCACAGGTGCTCGGACACCAGGCAGGGTTCGATGCCCGCCACCAGGTCGCGCACGCGCGCCAGGTGCTCGGCAGAAAAGCCGCGCGCCGATCCCAGGCCCAGTCCCACGCCATGCAGGCTGACCGGATAGTCGCGGCGCAGCTGCTGCAGCACCTGCCAGTCGCGGCCCGCGCGCTGCAGGTAGTTTTCGGTGTGGACCTCGAGCCAGTCCACGGCCGGGCGCTGGTCGAGAAACTGCTGGTGGTGCCGTGCACGCAGGCCCACGCCAACGCCCAGGCCGCCCCGGGGCGCTGCCGGCATGGCGCGCCGACCGCTCAACCGCCTTGCTTGGCGGGCGGGGTGGTCTTGCCGCCGGCTTGATCGCACGTTCCCTTGGGAACGTATTTCCATTCGGTCAAGGCATTGTCGGTACTGGCCTGGCCTGCGCACGAGTGCGAACCGTCCGAGGCTGCGCAGTCGTTCTGACCGGCCTTGGCGACACCGTAGCATTTTTCGCTGTTGGCAGCGCCTTCCATGCCCGCGCTGGCGGTGCCGGTCGTGCAGGCGGCAGCCAGGGCGGCGGCGATCAGGGCGTGACGTTGATTCATGATGGGTTCTCCAGAAAGATGGTCGGCAGGCGCAGCGTAGCAGCAAATCTGCTGCCACGGCTAGTCTGTCCGCCTGTTCCGCTCCCCCGGTAACCCGGCGCCCGATGCGGGTCAGGCGGTGGTGTTGATGGTGTTGCCGAGGTTGGCAGGCAGGCGCGGCGCTGATGGCACCGGCGGGATCGCTTCGAGCAGCGCGTTGGCGCTGGACGCCTGCAGATCCTGCGCCTTTTTCAGCACGGCGATCCCCACCGCCTGCTTGTTGCCGGTGTCGGCGATGCTGGTTGCTAACTGTGCAATACCGGTGACGTCCATGATGTCCTCCATTAAGGCGTATCCCCTGATTACGGCAGCATGCGCGATAACTTTAGGCTGGCAACGACAAATCGGCGCGTTTTTTTTCGACCAGCGCCAGCAGCCAGTCCAGCACGTCCAGCGGCGCATTCAGATCGAGCCACACCGTGCTGTCCGGCAATTCCGCCGGACGCGGCAGGTCGGACGCCACCGCCACCACGTGCGGATCGTGCGGATACAGCGGTTCACGGCCCTGCCCGCGCCGGTACACTTCCAGCTTGTCGATCGGGTATTTTTTAAAGCCTTCGAGCAGGGTCAGGTCGGCCGGCGACAGGCGCGCCAGTTGCTGTTCCAGCGTCGGTTCGGGAGCACCGCGCAGTTCGTGGACGATGGCGTACCGGAACGGCGACGCCACCATCACCTCGGCTGCGCCGGCCATGCGCAGGCGCGCACTGTCCTTGCGCGGCGGTTCCAGTTCCAGGTCATGATGGCTGTGCTTGATGACATTGACCTTCAGACCACGGTCCGCCAGCCGGGCGATCAGGAACTCCAGCAGCGTGGTCTTGCCACTGCCCGAGGTGCCGATCACGCCCAGGACCTGGCGCAGCGTTGCGGAACTTGCATGATGCATCGATAACTCTCCCTGCAACGTCGTTGCTCTTGCCGGACATTATACGCAGCAACATTCGACGCAGCAGGTTCCGCTCGCCCCTACTCCTCGTCGTGCTGACGGAAGCGGTCGCTGCGGGAGCGGCTGTTCGCCAGCAGGATCAGCAGCAGACACACGAGCGCCGTGAGATAGGTGCTGGGTTCGTTGTCGATGGCGGTATAAACCATCTGCGCGGCCGCATGGGCGTGCGGCATGGCGATGACGGCGGCGATCAGGAACGGCAACAGCGTCAGGTATTTCATGGTCATTCCCTGCTATGGTTGCAATGGAGAACACCATATCATCGCCGCGTGACGCGTTGATGACAATTTAATATGGAACGCGGTAGCGATAGCCCTTGTAACTGAACACCGCTTCTTTCGGATGCAGCTTTTCCAGCAGCAGCCCGGGCGCGACCTCCTCGCCTTCGTGGCGCAAAATCTTATCCACCAGCAGCAGCCGGTCGGCCGGATTCTTCGAATAGATGTAACCGCCCACCGCCACCTGCGGAATCGCTCGCTGGATCGGTTCCGGCAGCTCGCGCAGGTTCAGCACCGGCTCTTCGACCTTGCCGGCCGCTGGCGGCGCAACGGTGGCAGCGGACGCAGGCGAAGGCGACGGCGACGGCTGCGTCAGCGGCGTCGTCACCACAGCGACGGGCGGCGGCAAGGCTGCGACCGGGGCCGCCAAGGCAGCGCTCGGACTCTGCGCCGCGGCGGACGTTCGCGCCGTGGCGGGCGTGGTGACCGGTTCCGACGGCGCCGGCACGGCAGAAGTCGTGGGTGGCACAGGCGCCACCGTCCCGGCCGGCCGCAAGACCAGCACCAGCAGCACCACGATGGCAACTGCCATGGCGGCCAGCGCCAGCACCAGCGGCGTCTTCAGGCGGCCGCTGGCAGCAGCTTCGGCGCCGGCCTGCAGGCTGGGCGCGTGGATGGTGGGCGAGTTGCCGAGCTGGCGTTCGGCCTGCGCTTTTTTCAGCGCTTCCAGAATGTACGACATCGATTATTTCCCCGCGCCGGCGACAGACTGCGCCAGCAGGCGCGGCTCCTGTACGCCGCCCAGCTGGTAGAGCCGGATAAATGTTTTCGGACCGGCCACGCCGTCCGCCTTGAGCTGCTGCGCCGCCTGGAAGTCGCGCAGGCGCTTGCGCAGCGCCGCGTCGAGCGGCTGGTCTGCCGCCGGCGTCGCCAGTTCGTACAACTGCGCCAGGCGCTGCGCCAGCCAGTCGACGTCGGGGCCGTGGTCACCGGCCGCCACCTGGTCGCGCCAGTTGGCCGGCGCACGCCAGTAGGTGGTGAAGTCGCCGTCGAGACGCCGGGCCAGCGCCGCGACGCTCACGCGTTCGGTCTTGCCGCCCGGCGTGACGAGGGTGGCGCCGCTGGCGTCGAGCGCGGTCAGCAGCACGTAGGCGGGAATCACGTGGTTGTCGCGCAGCGTGAGCACGGCGGGCCGGTCGAGCTGGCGCAGCTCGTCGATGCCGCCCCGGGTTTGCAGGCAGCGCAGGTTCAGGCGCGCGGCGGCGGCGCACGGATCGCTGCCGGTGAGCGCCAGTCCCCACAGTCCGGCCAGCTGGCGCAGCGCGGCAGCCTTGTCGGTCACGCCCGTTTGCGCGCGCGACGCGGCCGAAGCGGCGAGGTCCGCCGGTGAAGACGGCGACGACGATGCAGCCGCGCCAGCCACTGCCTGCGAGGTTGCGGGCAGCGGTGCGGCTGCGCCGGTCGCAGACGCCGCCCCGGGAGAGTGCACAGCCAGCGGCGCAGCTGCGCCCGACGCAGACACGGTGTCGGGCAGCGGCACCGACTGCACAGCAGTCGCCAGGGCCCCTGGCGACGCCGCGGCAGGCGCGCCAGCCGATGCCGCCACTGCCAGCCCTGCCGTGTTCGACGCTGCCCCGGCCGGCGCAGCAGCGGGCCCCTGCGGCGCCGCCAGCGCCGGACCGGACACTGCGGCCGGCACTGCTGCCTTGCCGCGCTGCCCGTCGGTTGAATGCCATAGCACCACGCTGAGCACCACGCCGCCGGCCACTCCGGCCGCCACCAGCGGCCAGCGCGCGCCGGCGGTGGCGCCCTGCCCCGCCTGCTCGGCGCCGGCAAACACTTCGGCTGCCGCGCGCCGCAAGATCGTGCGCGATACCTGCGGCTGGTTTTCCACGTAGGCGCCCAGCAGCGCGCGGTCGCACAGCAGGTTGATGCGGCGCGGCACGCCCTTGGTCAGCCGGTGCACCAGCCCCATCAGGCGGCGCGGAAACGGCGCGATCGCTGCCGCGCCGGCCACCGCCAGGCGGTGTTCGATATAGGCCGACGTTTCCGCCTCCGACAGCGAACCGAGGTGGTAGCGCGCAATCACGCGCTGCGCCAGTTGTTCGAGCTCGGGCCGGGCCAGCATGGTGCGCAGCTCGGGCTGGCCGATCAGGATGATTTGCAGCAGCTTGCGCTCGCTCGTTTCCAGGTTGGTCAGCAGGCGCAGCTGCTCCAGCACCTCGGCCGACAGGTTTTGCGCCTCGTCGATGATCAGCACGTTGTTGCGCGCCTGGGCATGGCTGGCCAGCAGATAGGCGTTGATCGCATCGACATAGCGCTTGACGCTGGCCGCGCCCTGCTGCGGCAAGCCGATGCCGAACTCGTCGCAGATGGTCAGCAGCAATTCCTCGACCGTCAGCTTGGGGTTGAAGATATAGCCGAGCTTGCAGTTCTCGGGAATCTGGTCCATGAAGCAGCGGCAGACCGTGGTCTTGCCGGCGCCGATCTCGCCGGTCAGCAGCACGAACCCGCCGCCGCTGCCGATGCCATAGAGCAGGTGCGCCAGCGCTTCGCGGTGGCGCTCGCTCATGAACAGGTAGCGCGGGTCGGGCGCAATCGAGAATGGCGATTGCTTCAGGTTGAAGTAGTGCGTGTACATGAAAACCTTGAAAGTGCGCGTGCCGGTATTTTACTTCGGTGGCCTCTGCACGGGGGGCGGCTGCACCGGCGGCAAGGGCTTGTATTTGGCGCAATAGATCTTCGAGCGGGTATCGAAATAGACGATGCGGCTGGCAGGTTTGGCCTCGCGCACCGGGTAGGCCGAGGTATCGATGCGGACGTAATGCACACCGACCTGGGTGATGATCGCTTGCTGCAGTTCCTCGGGCGTGGCCTCGGCCACGGCGCCGACGAAGACATAGGTGCTGGTGTCGTCGCTGACCATCACTTCCGGTATTTCGCGGCCCCACAGCGTGGCGCCGTCGGTACGGAACCAGAAGGCGCCGCCCTCGTGCTTGTACGGCTGGCCGAAATGTCTGACCAGGTAATCGTAGTAATACCGGTTGGCCGTCTGGTCGCGGCACAGCAGGCCGTTGCCGATGATGGCGCCGAACGTGGTGGGGACATTCTGGGCGCTGGCCGGTGCCGGCATCGCTGCGGCATACGCCAGCAGCAGGGACAGCGCACCGCGCCGCAGCCCAGGCAATCGACCGCGCACCGGATCAGGCCTTGGACAGCCAGGCGCGGTTGGCGCTGATGCGCGCCTTGGCGGTGGCCGGCAGGGCGTCGTAACAGCCCGGGTACTGTTTCAGCGCGGCTTCGCGTATTTCTTTCTGCAAGCCGTTAATCAAAAAGATATACAACACTCCACCTTCCTTGGTATTTTTGGTCCCCAGGTATTTGATCATATGCAATCCTCGGTCGTCGGCGCTTTGTGGACGCCTTCATTATGACATTATCGGCACCCGGCACGATAAATTGAATGCCCGAACCGGCGGCGCCAGCCAGCACCGGCCAAACATTTTGACAGTGTGCTCGGCCACCCTCTATAGTGCCGCATGATCGAATTTCTTCTCGGCGTAGACGGCGGCGGTAGCGGCACCCGGGCCTGCTTGGCGCGCGCGGTCCCGGCCGGCGGCGGCGCCCCTGCCCCTGCCCCTGCTGGCGCTGCTGCCCCTGCTGGCGCTTGCGCCCATACTGCCCTCACCGTGCTCGCCACCGGCACAGCCGGCCCGTCCGCCCTGTCGCTTGGCGTCGAGCGTGCGTGGGCAGCTGTCGAGCAGGCGGTCGCCGCTGCGTTTGCCGGCGCCGGCCTGCCGCCGGCGCCCCGCTCGACGGTGGCGCTCGGCCTCGGACTGGCCGGGGTCCACCACCGCCTGTGGGCGGCGCAATTTGCTGCAGCCGATCCCGGCTACGGCCGCCTGGCGCTGGCATCGGACGGTTACACCACGGTGCTCGGGGCGCACGACGGTGCGCCCGGCGCCATCATCGCCCTGGGCACCGGCAGTGTCGGCGAAGTGCGGCTGGCCGACGGCTGCCACGTGGAAGTGGGCGGCTGGGGCTTTCCGTCCGGCGACGAGGCGGGCGGCGCCTGGATCGGTCTGCACGCCATCAACCACCTGCAGCACAGCTTTGACGGCCGCCTGGCGCCGAACGCATTCGCCGACGCCGTGGCGCAAGCGTGCGGACTCGACCCGGACGCCACACGGCGCCGCGATCCGGCCGCGCGCGAACTGCTGCAGCAGTGGCTGGCCGGCGCCGCGCCGGCCCGGTACGCGCAGCTGGCGCCGGTGGTGCTGCGCCATGCCGCCGACAGCGAGGCCGCGCACGCCATCGTGCAGGCGGCCGGCGCCCAGGTGGCGCGCATTGCCGCAGCCCTCGACGCCGGCGGCACGCTGCCGCTGGCGCTGTGCGGCGGGCTGGCCGCGCCGCTGCACCCCTACCTGCCGCCGGCGCTGCAGGCGCGCGTGGTGGCGCCCCGCGGCGATTCGGCGGCCGGCGCGCTGCGGCTGATACGCCAGCACCTCGATGAAGCACCACGCTGACGGCATCAACCACGCATTCATCACCCATAATTCACGCATCAGTCACCCATCAGTCACGCATTATTCACGCCTCATTCACGAATTAAACACGCAAGCGGAGTCGCCATGCGCGCAGCAATCACCGGCAATATTCTCACTCCCCACGGCTGGCGCCACGGCCAGATCGGCTTCGACACGCATATCGCCGCCATCACCGGCGACGCGGTCGATCCGGCAGCCAATGGCGACCACTACATCCTGCCCGGCTTCATCGACCTGCACGTGCACGGCGGTGGCGGCAAGGACGTGATGGAAGGCGGCGATGCGGTAGCCACCATCGCCGCCGTCCACGCCTGCCACGGCACCACCAGCCTGCTGGCCACCACCATGACGGCGCCGCCCGAGGACATCCGGCTGGCGCTGGCGGCCATCGGCCGCGCGGCGGCGGCGCGCGGTCCGGGCCAGGCGCGGGTACTGGGCGCGCACCTGGAAGGACCGTATATCAACCCCGGCAAGCTCGGTGCGCAGCCCGCCTACGCGCGCGCGGCCACGCTGGCCGACGTGCGCGCGCTGGAAGCGCTGGCGCCGTTAAAGCTGATCACGGTGGCGCCCGAAATCGACGGTCACCTGGCGCTGATCCGGGAACTGGCCGACGCCGGCATGCGGGTGCAGCTCGGTCACACCGCCGGCGCCTACGAAGACGGCAAGGCGGCGCTCGAGCATGGCGCCCACGGCTTCACCCACCTGTTCAATGCCATGACCGGCCTGCACCACCGCGAGCCCGGCATGGTGGGCGCAGCGCTGGCCCATGCGCAGTACGCGGAGGTAATCCCCGACCTGCTGCACGTGCATCCGGGCGCGATCCGCACCGCGCTGCGCTGCATCCCGAAACTGTATTGCGTGACCGATTCCACCGCCGCCACCGGCATGCCGGACGGCCAGTACATGCTGGGCCGGCAGGTGGTGATGAAATGCATGGGCGGCGTGCGCCTGCCGGACGGCACGCTGGCCGGCAGCGCGCTGACCATGGACCAGGCCCTGCGCAACCTGGTAGGTATCGGCCTGACGCTGGCGGACGCCTCGGCGCGCGTGTCCACCTATGCGGCCGATTACCTGGACCTGCCCGACCGCGGCCGCCTTGCCACCGGCGCCTGGGCCGACCTGGTGGTGCTGGACCGCGACCTGCAACTGAAAGCCGTGTACCTGGAGGGCGAACGACTGTGAACGATATTAACGATAATAACGATATTAACGATATAAAGGATTTCCGCCGGCTGGCCGGCCAGCTGATCATGGTCCGCTTCCCCGGCACCACGCTCGATGCCGCCACTGCCGCTTTCCTGAAAGCCAATAGCATCCGCGCCGTCTGCCTGTTCCGCGCGAACATGACCGACGCCGCCCAGCTGTCGACACTGACGGCCGACCTGCGCGCCGTGATGGGGCCGCAGTCGCTGATCGCCATCGACCAGGAGGGCGGCGCCGTGGTGCGCGCCACCTGGGTGCCGGCGCCGCCATCGGCGATGGCGCTCGGTGCGGCCGACGACGCCGAACTGGCGCGCCGCACCGGCGCGGCAGTGGCGCGCGCGATCAGGGCGCTGGGTTTCAACTGGAACTTCGCGCCGGTGCTGGACCTGAACAACAACCCGTACAACCCGGTGATCGCCGAGCGCTCGTTTGGTGCCGAGCCGCAGCGCGCCGCCGCGCTGGCGCTGGCCTGGATGGACGGCAGCCATGCGCAAGGCGTGGCCTGCTGCGTCAAGCACTTCCCCGGCCACGGCGACACCAGCGTCGATTCGCACCGCGACCTGCCCACGGTGGACAAGCCGGTGGCCGCGCTGGAACAGCTGGAACTGGCGCCGTTCCGCACCGCTTCCGCCACCGCGCCGGCCATGATGACCGCCCACATCGTCTATCCGACACTCGATGCCGACAATCCCGCCACCATGTCGCGCGCCATCCTGCACGACCTGCTGCGCGCGCAGTGGGACTATCGCGGCGTGATCATCACCGACGGCATGGACATGCACGCGATTGCCGACCGCTACGGCGTCGGCCAGGCGGCAGTACGGGCGCTCGGCGCCGGCGCCGACATGGTAATGGCGCTGGGCACGCCGCAGACCCAGGAACAAACCGTGGCCGCAATTGCCGCCGCCATCGCCGCGGGCGCACTGCCGCTCGCCGAGGTGCAGCAGCGGCTGGACCGGCTGGCCGCGCTGGCGCGCGCCTACCCGTGCGGGCAGCAGCCGTATGGACCGGATGAGGAGGACGCCGACCGCGCGCTGATGGCCGAAGGCTGGCAGCGCGCACTGACTGCGCACGGCCAGCCGCAGCGCCCGGCCCCGGACGCCAGGCTGCGGCTGGTGATGCGCCAGGACGTGGTCAGCGACGGCGTATCGGAAGCGGGCGTGCCGGCGGCGCGCGTGGCCGCATCCCTGCGCCGCCTGTACGACGTCGAGCTGGTGACCTATGCCGATGCCGACGCCTTCGACTGGCGCACGCTGCCGCGGGACGGGCGCTACACGGTGCTGGCGTCGACCTCGCGCCTGCGCTACGGCGCGCACGCGCGTCGGACCTGGCGGCCCGACCTGCACCTGGCGCTATGGAATCCCTACCAGGCGCTCGACATCGCCGCGCCGGCCCTGCTGACCTACGGTTTTGCGCCGCCGGCGCTCGACGCGATCAACGCCTGGCTGGCCGGGACGCTGCCGGCGGCAGGCCGCGCACCGGTGCCCGGATTCGGCGCCTGAGGCGGCCGTCACACGCTTGAATCCGGCGCAGATGTCATATTTTATGTAACAATACGCGCGCTTGGCCGCCGCGCCCTGCGCCCGCCGCCTCCAAAAAACCAATGTCTTTGATTGAAGGATTACACATGTCCCATATCCGTCTTGCCCGTATTAGCCTGATCCTGGCCGCCATCGGCCTGAATGCCGCTCCCGCCATGCTGGGCATGAACGTGGTCCACGCCCAGGACAAGGAAAAAGCCGCTGCCGAAGCGCCGAAAGAGGCGGTCCGTCCCGAGATCTACAAGCTGATCGACCCGGCCCAGATCAAGCCGCTGCTGGACGCCAAGAACTACGCCGAAGTCAAAACCCGCATCGATACTGCGGCCGCCATGCCCAACCTGACGCCGTACGAAACCTTCGTGCTGAACCAGATGCGCGTGCAGGTCGGCCAGGGCACGGGCGACAACGCCATGACCATCGCGGCGCTGGAAGCGATGATCGATTCGGGCCGCCTGCCGAAGGAAACCAAGCTGCGCTTCATCGACGCCATCGGTTCGATCTACTACAGCAACATCAAGGATTACGACAAGGCCATCGTCTGGTTCAACCGCTACGGCGCCGAGTCGGGCGACACGGCCAAGCAGCGCCAGTTCATCATCCGTTCGTACTTCCTCAAGGATGACTACGCCAACGCCAAGACCGAAGTCATGAAAGACATCGCCGCCGCCAAGCAGGCCGGCACCGCGCCGTCGAAAGACACGCTGAACCTGCTGGGCAATATCGGCATCAAGACCAAGGACACCGATCTGTACCTGAGCGCGGTCGAAGACCTGGTGCGCTACTACCCGAGCGAAGACTACTGGTTCGACCTGCTCAACCGCACGCGCGGCAAGAAGACCTTCAACCAGCGCCTGGACCTGGACATGGCGCGCCTGAAGGCGGTGGCCGCACCGTCGAAGATGGAAGCCGAAGACTACCTGGAGCAGGCCGAACTGGCGTCGCTGGGCGGCTTCTTCACCGAAGCGAAGATCGCCATCGACAAGGCCTATCCGAACGGCGATATCCCGGCCGGAAAGAACAAGGCAGCGATCGTCAAGATCCGCGACACCGCCACCCGCGGCGCCGCCGACGATGCCAAGAACATCGATTCGGGCATCGCTGCCGCGCAAAAATCGAAAGACGGTATCGGCCTGGTCAACCTCGGCTACAACTACATCACGCTGGGCCAGTTCGACAAGGGCATCGACCTGATGAAGCAAGGTATCGCCAAGGGCGTGGCGAAAAACCCCGAAGACGCCAAGCTGCGCCTGGGCTACGCCCTGGCCATGGCCGGCAAAAAGGACGAATCGGTCAAACTGCTCGAAACCATCAAGGGCGACGACGGCCGCGGCGACCTGGCCCGCTTCTGGATCATCTACCAGAACAAGCCAGCCACCACCGCTGCCCCGGCAGCACCAGCAGCACCGGCAGCCAAGTAAGCCGCTGCAAGCCACGAAAAAGCCGGCAACCGCCGGCTTTTTTTACGTCGCGTGCAGCCGGGTCAGGCCGCTGGCGCGCCGAAGATCGTGAGGCGGTGGGCGGCGACGCCAGCCAGGGCGCCGTCGGCCACTGCCAGCGCGACGTTGCCGGCGGCGCGGGCGGCGTCGCCGCAGGCGAATACGCCGGCCACGCTGGTGGCCTTGGCGGCATCGGTGCGCACGAACAGGCCGGTCGGCCCCTCTTCCATCGCGCATCCGAGCTGTTCGGCCAGCGGGCTGGCGCTGTGGGTGCGGCTCATCACGAACAGGCCCGCCATCTCCAGCGCGCGGCCGTCCGCCAGTTCCACCGTGGCGTGACCGACGATGCGCGCCACCGCCGTGCGCTCGATGGCCACGCCGCGCGCTGCCAGCGCCGCCAGCTGTTCCTGGTCGGGATCGAACGCACCGTTGAGAAACAGCGTGACCTGGCCCCAGTCGGGCAGCATCAGGGCGTGGTGCATCGACAGCGGCCCGACCGCCAGGACGCCGATGCGCCCTGCCATCAGTTCGTAGCCGTGACAATACGGGCAGTGAAACACGCTGGCGCCCCAGCGCTCGGCCAGGCCCGGTAGCGCCGGCAGTTCGTCCACCACGCCGGTGGCCAGCACCAGCGCCTGCGCACCGGCGTCACGGCCGTCGTTGAGCGTGATGCGAAAGCCGTCGTCCAGGCGCGCGGCGCGGGCGGCCATGCCCTCGCGCCACTGGACGGTCGGATAGCTGAGCAGCTGCGCCCTGCCATCGGCCGCGATCGCCGCTGCCTCGCGGCCATCCTGGCCGAGAAAACCGTGCGAATGCCGGGCGTAGCGGTTGCGGCGCTGGCCGGTGTCGATCACCAGCACGCGGCGGCGCGCACGCGCCAGCTGGGTGGCAGCCGACAGGCCGGCATAGCTGCCGCCGACGACGATGACGTCGAACTCAGTCGACCGATGGTGGATGTTCATGGAGGGCTCCCCGGTGGTTGGCATAATCGCGGTTGAAACGGGCCGACAGCGCGGCCAGCGTCACGTCCTTGAAACGCTCGATCAGCAACGCTTCCGCCTCGTCGAAAGCAGTGGCCAGGGCGTCGTTGACGGCCCGCTCGACCAGGCATTGCGGCTGTTCGCTGCGGTTGCCCATGGCGAACACGGTGGGCGAACCGAGCGCCGAATAAATGTCCCACAGCGTGACCTGCGCCAGGTCGCAGGTGATGACCCAGCCGCCGCCATGGCCCTTGCCGGAACCGACATAGCCACGCTCGCGCAAGCCGGCCAGCACGCGCCGGACCAGCACCGGGTTGGTATCGAGGAAGCCGGACAGCTCCTCGGAGGTGAACGGGCGGTCGGCCTGCGCCATGTGCAGCAGCACGTGCAGGATGGAAGATAGTTTGCTGTCGCGTCTCATGTAACTAATGATAGTACATAAAACGCGATCGTGCACGCCGGCCGCAAAATCAGCCGGCGCAGGCGCTTACACCACGCTGTCCCACGGCGCCGACAGCCGCATCGCGCAGTTGATCAGGCCCACCATCGAGTACGTCTGCGGGAAGTTGCCCCACATCTCGCCGGTGACGGGATGGGTGTCCTCCGACAGCAGCCCCAGGTGATTGCGGGCCTTGAGCATGGTCTCGAAGATGGCGCGCGCTTCGTCCTTGCGGCCGATGCGGGCCAGCGCGTCGATGCGCCAGAAGGTGCAGATGTTGAACGCGGTTTCCGGTTTGCCGAAGTCGTCGGGCGCTTCGTAGCGGCGCATGTACGGACCGTCGCACAGGGTCTTCTCGAGCGCTTCCACGGTCTTGATGAAGCGCGGGTCCATCGGGTCGATGAAGTTCACTTCCACCATCAGCAGCACGCTGGCGTCGAGGTCGCGCCCGCCCAGGCTTTCCACGAACGCCTGGCGCTCCTCGCTCCAGGCGTCGCGCAGCAGCGGTTCGCGGATCTGGTCGGCGCGGCCCTGCCAGTAGGCGGCGCGCTCGGGCAACTCCAGCACGTGGGCGATCTTCGACAGGCGGTCGCAGGCGGCCCAGCTCATCAGCATCGACGAGGTGTGGACGCGGGCGCGGGTGCGCAGCTCCCACATGCCGGCGTCGGGCTGGTCGTGCACGCGGAACGCCTGTTCGCCCACCGCTTCGAGCAGCGCGAATTCGGCCACGCCGGCGCGGTTGAGCAGCCGGTGGTCGAGGAAAGCCTGGGCCGCGCCCAGCACCACGTTGCCGTACACGTCGTGCTGGAAGTGTTCCTGCGCCTGGTTACCGACGCGCACCGGACGGTGGCCGCGGTAGCCGGGCAGATGGTCGAGCGTCGATTCCGGCAGCTGTTCTTCCAGGCCGATGCCGTACAGCGGCTGGATGTGGCCTCCCTTGGAGCTGGCAACGATGTTGCTGAGCCAGCGCAGGTACTCTTCCATCGTCCCCACTTCGGACAGGCTGTTGAGCGCGCGCACGACAAAGAAGGCGTCGCGCAGCCAGCAGAAGCGGTAGTCCCAGTTACGCTCGCTGCCGGGCGCTTCTGGAATGCTGGTGGTCATGGCCGCGATGATGGCGCCCGTATCCTCATACAGCGACAGCTTGAGCGTGATCGCCGCGCGGATCACCACGTCCTGGTACTCGAACGGCAGCGCCAGGCGGCGGCTCCAGTTGCGCCAGTAGTTGATGGTCTCTTTTTCAAAACGCAGGCAGATGTCCTCGATACCGTCGTTCAGCGTTTCGTCCGGCCCCAGCGTGAAGTTCAGCGAATTATTCACCAGGAACCAGGATTCGGACAGCAGGTGGCTCAGCGACGCATCGGTGTTGAGGCGCAGCGTCTGCTCCGGTCCCACGTAGCGGATGTGGTGGCTGCCGCGCGTGATCTGCGGCGTGATGCGGCCCCAGTCGAAGCGCGGGCGCACGCGCACGCGGATGCGCACGGCGCTGTTGAGGATGCGGATGCGGCGGATCAGCATGAGCGGGCGGAACATGCGGTCGCGGCTCATGAAGCGCGGCGCGAAGTCGGTGATCTCGATGCCGTGGTTGTCGGCGTCGGTCAGGCGCGTGCGCAGCACGGCGGTATTGGGATCGTAGAACTGTTCGGTCTTGACGCAGTTTTCCAGCTCGATGCTCCACACGCTGCCGTTATCGGAGTTGTCGAGCAAGGCATTGAACACCGGGTCGCCGTCGAAGCGCGGCAGGCAGCACCAGACGATGTTGCCGCTCTTGTCCACCATGGCGTTATACGAGCAGTTGCCGATCACGCCGCAGTTGAGCGACGCTTCGGGAGTGACCGGGGCGCGCACGGGGCCCAGTGCAGTCGGTGCGACCGGAATGCCCGGGGTGACCGGTGTGCCGGTGGTGGTGGTCATGGCGTGTCTCCTTCGCTGGTTGGACTGGTGGATGCGGCGGCCTGCGCCAGTTGCGCATGCAAGGCCTGCGGCGAGGCGAGGCGGCAGCGCGCCGCACTCGGTCCCGCGCCGATCTTCACGCCCACGCCGCCCAGTTGCTGCGCGTAGGCGATGCCGGCTTCGTCGGTGGTGTCGTCGCCGACGAAGACCGGCCTGCGGCCCTTGAACGGGGCCTCCTGCAAAAACTCGGCCACGGCGCTGCCCTTGTTGGTGGCTGCCGGTTTCAACTCCAGCACCATCTTGCCATGTAACAGGACGGTACCCGGGGCCGCCGCCAGCGCTGCTGCCATCGCCTGTTCGCACTGCCCGCGCAGGCCCGGCGCCAGCCGGTAATGCAGCGCCAGGGCGCCGCGCTTTTCTTCGAGCAGCAAGCCGTCATGGGCCAGCACCAGCGCGCGCAGGATCGCCTGCGCAGCGTCGAGCGACGGTGCGCTGGCAATGTGCAGCTGGCCCGCGTGATCGCGCCGCTCGGCGCCGTGCACGCCGGCCACCGGCAGTTTCAATGGCGCCAGCATGGCGTCGATCTGCGCGATCGGACGGCCGCTGACGATGGCCAGCCGGCCTTCCAGCTTGGCGGCCAGCGCGGCCAGCACCTGCACCAGGCCGGGCGCCACCAGCACCGTGTCGGGGGTTTCGGCCAGCTCGACCAGGGTGCCGTCGAAGTCGAGGAACACTGCGCCATCGAGCCATTGGTTCAGGTGAAAATCTTCTGTTGCAGGCGTCATCATCACCCCACCCGGCGCAAGTTGCTGCGGCTGTGCGCACGGATCTTCTGCATCACTTTCTCGCGCTTGCGCAAGCGTGCGGCGTCGAGCAGCATATGGCCTGCCCAGCGATACACATTGAAGCGGCGCACGCGGTCGCGCATGCTGCGCATCCGCTCGACCTGTTCGACCACCGGCATGGTCAGACCGCGGTACAGCGCATCGGCGCCCTGCTCGATGTGATACGGGTTGATGATCAGCGCTTCGTGCAGCTCGCGCGCTGCGCCAGTGAACTGCGACAGCACCAGCGCGCCGCGTTCGTCGTCGCGGGCGGCGATGAATTCCTTGGCCACCAGGTTCATGCCGTCGTGCAGGCTGGTCACCATGCACACTTCGCTGGCGCGGAAGTAGCGCTGCAGTTCGTTCTGGTCGTGGTGCTCGATCTTCAGGATGATCGGCAGGTAGCCGTCCTTGCCGTGACGCTGGTTGACCTTGTCGGCCAGCTTGCGCACGCGCTGTTCGAAGTTCATGTATTCCTCGAGGTCGGAGCGGCTCGGCGCGGCGATCTGCACGAAGCTGAATTTGCCGATCATCGACGGATGCATTTCCAGCATGCGGTCCACGGCCTGGAAGCGCTCGAGGATACCCTTGGTGTAATCGAGGCGGTCGACGCCGAACGCCAGCAGGTGGTCTTCCGGTACGCCGAGGATCTGGCGGATCTCGGTACGGCACACGTCCACCGGCACGGTGTCCGGGTAGTCGGGCCAGGCGATCGAGATCGGGTAGTCCTCCACCTGGGTCAGCTCGTTACCATACGAGATGGTGGACGCTTCCGGCTCGATGCGGGTTTCCAGGTAGCGGTCCACCGTGTCGAGGAAGTTCTTGCGGTGGAACGGCGTGTGGAAGCCGAGGATGGTGCTGCCCAACATGCCTTCCAGGATCTCTTCGCGCCACGGGCAGATGCCGAACGATTCCGAGTTCGGCCAGGGGATGTGCCAGAACGTGATAATCGTCGCCTTCGGCAGCGCCTCGCGCACCATGCGCGGCAGCAGGGCGAAGTGATAGTCCTGCACCAGCACCACCGGGTTGTCGGTGCGCGCTTCCTTGATCACGGCGTCGGCGAAGCGGCGGTTGACCTTTACGTATTCTTCCCAGTCCGACGAGCGGAACACGGGACGCACGTGGGCGATATGGCACAGCGGCCACAGGCCCTCGTTGGCGAAGCCGTAGTAATAACCCTTCTCTTCTTCCTCGGTCAGCCACACGCGGCGCAGCGTGTAGCTCGGATTTTTCGGCGGTACCGGCACGTGGTCGTTCTTGTCCACGGTCTCGCGGTCGGCGCTGCCGGCGCCGTGGGCGATCCAGGTACCGGAGCAGGCGCGCATCACCGCTTCCACCGCGGTCACCAGGCCGGAGGCGGGCCGGCGCACCTTGACGCTGCCATCGGCCGACTTTTCGTGGATGTACGGTTCGCGGTTGGAGACCACCAGCACCTGGTCGCCGGCCAGGTCCTGCTGCAGCAGGGCCTTGAGTTTTTCGGGCGCCCAGTCGGCGCCGTTGCTCGAGTAGCTGCCGCTGTCGCTGTGCTGGCGCTCCTGGTGGTATTCCTCGAGCAGGCTGCGCAGCTCGCCGATCAGCGGCTCCATCTCCGGCGGCGGCGGCGGCGCATCGGGATCGGGCTTGGCGGTGGCGCGCGGAATCAGCTGCCCGCGCAGCACGTCATTGAGGCTGGCCAGCCAGCCGCGCCAGCTCAGGTGCGATACCAGCAGCGTCAGGAAGGCAATCGCCACGGCCAGCAGCGCAAAGAAGCCCAGCACGTACTTGGTGGTCTCGGCGCTGCGGCGCTCGATGAAGCTCATGTCGTGCACCAGGATCAGGCGACCGAGCTCGGTGCCGGCATCCATGATCGGGGTTTCGGCCACGTGCACCGGACCGCGCGGCAGCTGCACCAGCGACTTGCGCGCAGTGCCGTCGGCCGGCGTATTCCAGCAGCCCAGCGATTGCGGATAGGTGTAGGTCTTGTACAGCAGCTTGCCCGACGCATCGCAGAAGCCCAGCGCGAACAGGCGCTCGTCCTCGATGGCGCCATCGAACAGGCGCTTGATGTGGGCGCTGTCGTTGAGCAGCACGTCTTCGCGCAGCGGCACCTGCAAGGTGGTGGCCAGCAGCTGCGAACGGTTGTCGAGATCGCGCAGCGACCAGCGCAGCGTGAGCTTGTCCATCAACGGTACAACGATGTAGGCGAACAGGCAGAGCAGGATCGCCAACGGCAGGATGAAGCGTAGAGATAATTTTACTGAACGTGACAACATGAAGAATTCCTCTCAGGAGATTGCAGAGTGGCAGCGAATCGCGACATCTTCGGATGGATGCGTACAATCGACCTCAGCCCGCCTATTGTTTCATTATTGACGGGAATGCATTTGTTCGTTAGCGCACGCATAAGGGGAATTGTGCGACGCAATAAGGCCCCATTCACTACAATCTCAGCTCATGGAAATAGAATATTTTAATGATTTGCAGCAGGGCCCCTGGCGCGCCGCAGCAGCGGTGGCAATCACCGCCGTCATCTTCGTGGCCATTGCGCTGGTGCTGCACCGCGCCGGCATCGAGCTGCTCAAGCGCATCGCGCGCCACCGTCCCTACACCACCAACGCCATCAAGTTTGCGTACCGGCCCAGCCAGATCGCGGCCGTGCTGTTCGCGCTGCGCCTGGTGCTGACGGGCGCGCCGGAAACCACGCCGTTTCTGACGTCGCTCTCGCGCATCGTCAGCGTGCTGCTGATCATCTGCCTGACCTGGCTGGCGATTGCCTGCATCAATTCGATCAACCGCACCATTTCCGACCTCAATCCGGTCGATGTGCTCGACAATATGCGCGCGCGCCGCGTGCTCACGCAAACCTCGGTCCTCACGCGCAGCGCCAACGGCATCATCGTCCTGCTGGGCATCGGCTTCATGCTGCTCACGCTGCCCGGTGCGCGCCAGTTCGGCGCCAGCCTGCTCGCTTCGGCCGGCGTGGCGGGCCTGGTGGCCGGTATCGCCGCCAAGCCGGTGCTGGGCAACTTCATCGCCGGCCTGCAGATCGCCTTTTCGCAGCCGATCCGCATCGACGACGTCCTGATCGTCAAGGGCGAGTGGGGCCGCGTCGAGCGCATCACCGGCACCTATGTCGTCGTGCGCATCTGGGACGAGCGGCGCATGATCGTGCCGCTGCAGTGGTTTATCGAAAACCCGTTCGAGAACTGGACCCACACCTCGGCCAGCATCCTGGGCACGGTGTTCCTGTGGCTGGACTTCAGCGTGCCGGTGGAAAAAGTACGGGCCGAATTCGAACGCATCACACACGCGTCCACGCGCTGGGACAAGCGTGTGTGCGTGCTGCACGTTACCGACGCCAACGAAAAAGGCATGCAGCTGCGCCTGCTGGTGAGCGCGGTCGATTCCGGCACGGCCTTCGATCTGCGCTGCGAGATCCGCGAGGCGATGATCGCCTTCGTCGCAGCCAACTACCCCGATTCGCTGCCGCGCCTGCGGCCTGTGCTCGATTCGCCGGCGCCGCAGGACGAGACGCTGGGCAGGCGCCCGGTAACGGTGGCGGACAGCCCGCCACCGTAAGCAGCGCTTACCTCCCCGCCTTCTTCTCGTCCCCGACCACCACCACCGTGAGTTTGGCCGGATCGACCGCCTTGCGGAACGCCGCATTGACCTGTTCCAGCGTGGTCGCCTGCAGCCTGGCCTCGTAGGCCTTGCTCCAGCCGAAGGTCTGGTTCAGGTACAGGTTGCGCGTCCAGCCGCCGGCCACTACCTTGTCCTGCGAACGGTTCTGCAGCCGCTGCTGGAGCAAACCCGACTTGGCCTGTGCCAGTTCCTGCGCCGTAAAGCCCTGCTGCAGCGCGCGGCCCAGTTCCTCGCGGATGGCCGCCTCGAGTTTTTTCAGGTTCTGCGGCGCGGCGATGGCGTCGATGGTGAAGTAGCCGGCGCGGTCGATATCGCCCGCGTGCACGGATGTACCGCCGCCGTAGGACAGGCCATCCTTCTGGCGGATGCGGTCCATCAGGCGCGACTTCAGGCTGCCGCCGCCGAAGATGTAGTTGGCCAGATCGAGCGCCGGATAGGCCGGATCGTTGACATTGAGGTCCAGGTTCAGGCGCGCGGCCAGCATGCCGTTTTCCTTTTCCGGCGCGTCGATCACGCGGTGCACGGCAGGCTTGTCCACCGGCGTGTCCTTGAGCGGCGCGTAAGCGACCTTGCTGTGCCAGCCGGTGAAGCTGTCGTCGATGGTCTTGCTGATGGCAGCCTTGTCGAAGTCGCCGACGATGGCCAGCTCGCCGTGGCTGGCGCCGTAGTAATCGCGGTGGAAGGCGACCACGTCGTCGCGCCTGAGCGCCTTGACGGCGGCCAGCTGTTCATCGACTGACATGGCAGCGCGGAAGTCGCCTTTCGGATGGGTGTCGAAATATTCGTCGATGGCGTTGTGGGCCAGCGATTCCGGCTCGTTGCGCGACGACTCGATCCCGACCAGCCACTGCTGGCGCAACTGCTCGAATTCGTCCTGCGGGAAGCTGGCCTCGCGCAGCACGTGCGCCACCAGGCGCAGCGCGGCGTCGAGGTTGGGACCGGTGGTCTCGAAACCATACACGCCGCCCGAGATCTTCAGTTTTTCAAAGGCATCGGCCAGCTGTTCGCGCGTGTACCGGCTGGTGCCGCGCATCAGCATCGCGTCGGCAAACGCCGCCACCACCTGCTGGTTGAACAGGTTTTTCTCGTCGCCGTAGTGCAGCTGCAAATCCACCGACACCGCCTGGCCGCGGTTCTTCTTCGGCAGCAGCGCCACTTTCAGGGCGCCGATGGTCCTGATCTCGGTACGGGCGTCGATATTGTCCTGGCTCGGGTCGAACACTTCGGACGTCAGCACGCTCTGCCTGGCCTTGAAGTCCTTCATCACCTCGGCCACCGGCGGCGCGGCCGTGATCACGGCGCGCTGCGGCTGGTCGTCCGGGATGAAGGTGCCGGTCACGCGGTTGTCGCGGCGCAGATAGCGGCCGGCAGCGGCGCTTACCTGCTCGGCCGTCACCTGCGGCAGCTTGTCGCGGGTCTGGAACAGCAGGCGCCAGTCGCCCAGCGCGATCTCCTCCGACAGCGCCACGCCCACCTGCTGCGGATCGTTGAGCGACTTTTCCACGCTGTTGGCGTAGCTGCGGCGCACGCGTTCCATTTCCTCGGCCGTCGGCGGGGTGGCGGCAAAGCTTTCCACCGCTTCGGTCAGTGCTGCGCGCACCGGTTCGATCGGCTCGCCCGCCTTGACGATGGCGCCGACGATTTCCAGTCCCGGCGCATAGCCGGTCTGGCCGAACGCGAACACCTCGCTGGCCTTGCCGGTCGCCACCAGCGCCTTGTGCAGGCGGCCCGACGGCGTGTCGCCGAGGATCTCGCTCATGATGGACAGGGCGTCCGCATCGGGATGCAGGGCCGACGGGATTTTATAGCCGAGCATGACGATCTGCATGTCGCCCTTGCGGCGCACGACGAAACTGCGCTCGCCATCCTGCTGCGGCTCCACGGTCCAGAACGGCGGCAGCACGCGCTTCGGTTTCGGGATGGCGCCGAACGACTTGCTGATCCACGCCAGCGTTTGCGCCGGGTCGAATTTGCCGGCCACCAGCAGCACGGCGTTATCGGGCTGGTAGTAGGTGCGGTAGAACGCCTGCAGGTTCTCGATGCGCACGTTCTCGATGTCGCTACGGTTGCCGATAGTCGAACGCCCGTAACTGTGCCAGTCGTAGGCCACGCTCTGCATGCGCTTCATCATGACCGAGAACGGGCTGTTCTCGCCGCTCTCGTACTCGTTGCGCACCACCGTCATCTCCGAATCGAGATCCTTGCGGGCGACGTAGGAATGCACCATGCGGTCCGCTTCCATGTCGAGCGCCCACTTGAGGTTGTCGGCGCCGGCAGGGAAGACTTCGTAGTAGTTGGTGCGGTCGTACGACGTGGTGCCGTTGAAGTCCATGCCGCGGCTGGCGAATTGCTGCGGAATGCTGCGGTTCTTCGGCGAGCCCTTGAACATCATGTGTTCGAGCAGGTGGGCCATGCCGGTTTCGCCGTAGTTTTCGTGGCGCGAGCCGACCAGATAGGTGACATTGACGGTGACCGTGGGCTTCGAGGCGTCGGGGAACAGCAGCACCTTCAAGCCATTGGGCAGGCGGTACTCGGTGATGCCTTCGACGGCCGGCCCCTGGACCACGCCGGCCGGCAGCGCGGTACTGGAAGCGGTGGCGGCCCAGGCGCTGCCGGCGGCGACAAACGAAAAGCCGCACAGCAGCATGCTGGCGGCGGCAAGGTGTTTCAGACGGCTGGCATTCATGGTGTCTCGCGAGAATACGGAAGCGCACAGCATACGCCCTGCCCCGCACACCCTGCTAGCCGCAACGGCGCATTTTTACTGAGGAAGCGCTTAAATTATTTTTTCTCGGGAAGCAGACAGGCATCGACCACCTGCAGGTCGTTGTCCTTGGCGAACGACAGCACGAAGTGGTACGCCATCGGCTCGAGGTCGCGCAGCTTGCCGTTGACCACCACCGACTTGACGCCGTTGACCACGGTGGGCGTGACGTACGGCGAAAACTGCAGGTGGGAATTGCGTCCGCCGCCGCTGCCGGGGGGCTTGAAGCACGCCATCACACCGCACAGGCGTTCGGCCCAGTCGCTGGGACGGAACGCCCGGCCATTGCTGGTTTGGCCAAGAATGAAGAACGAATCCTGCTGTTCGACCGGTTTTTGAACTGACTCTGCCATGGGCGGCTGCTCTGCGATGAGACGTGTGGATGAGGAACCTACGTATTATATCTTATAGAAGACCCGAATACTTAAGCCCTTGATTTGACGCGGATTTTTATTTCAAAACGGCATAATGGTGCAGGACTCTGCGACGCCGCACCAAACGCAGACGCTATTGTACCGTGCTACGGGGCGGCGCCCAGCCACACCGCGCCCGAGAGCAGCAGCAGCAACATCATCCACAGCAGCAGCGCACGCCACACCAGGCCGACCGTGCTTTGCAGCGCGCGCACGGTCGGCTCGTCGCCCGGCAGCGTGTCCGCTTCGACGTCGGAGATATCGACCGTGGCCGAATCGATCAGCGTCACGCGGATCGCGTGTTCGGCCGGTGAGCCCAGGCGCACGCCCATGGCGCCGCCGCCGGCGGACAGGATGATGCCGATCGCCTCGTCGGCCCAGCGGCGCGAGAAATTACGCCAGGCGTAGATCGCATCCTCGAAGTTGCCGACCACGGCAAACGCCACGGCCGTCAGGCGCACTGGCAGCCAGTCGATCCAGTAATAGGCGCGGCCGGCAAACAGGCCGAACGCCTCGTTGCGCATGTGCTCCGGTTCGTTCCAGGCGCGCGCCACGTATTCCGACACGCGGTACAGGATGGCGCCCACCGGCCCCAGGATCAGGAACCAGAAGAACACGCCGAACACGTTGCGGTGGGTGGTGATCAGCGCCTTTTCCACGGCCACGCGCGAGATCTCGTTGGCGTCCATGCCGATGGTGTCCTGGCGCGTCCATTCGGCCAGCAGTGCGCGGGCGGCGGTATCGTCGCCGGCGTTCAGGGCCAGCTGGATCGAGGTGAAGTAATGGCTGTAATGGCGAAAGCCCAGCGTCAGGTACACGATCAGCACATTCCACGCGAACGATGCCAGGAACCAGTCGTAGTAGTGCAGCAGCCACGAGATCAGGGCCACCGGCACCAGCAGCACGGCCATCATCAGGAACCAGCCGATGCGCCCGTGCGTCGCCTGCCCGGCATTGAACCAGGTCTCCATCCGCAACGCCAGGGCCTTGATCTCCGCGTAAATAAAATTATCCGCCCGCAGCGGTTTCATTTGCTCGATCAGCAGCGCGCACAGAATGGAAAGAAATGTCATCGATGATCCTTTGGTTCGGTACTTCGTCCAGCCATACCTCGTTGCCCGTTACGATAACCTAGACGTGTAACGGAATCAAATTATTAGGCGCGCAGGAAATGGAACAAGTTACGCAGCATGCCGGCGGTCGCGCCCCAGATGTAATAGGTCCCGTACGGCATCGCATAAAAGCTGCGCCGCCCCGACGGCAGTTCGACCGACAGGCGCTGGTGGTTCAGACCATCCATCAGAAAGGCCAGCGGCACTTCGAAAATCTCTTCGACTTCGCCGGGATCGGCCTGCAGCGACAACGGCGGCGTGACCAGCGCCACCACCGGCGTCACGCGGTAGCCGGTGCCGGTGTAGTAATCGGGCAAGGTGCCGAGCACTTCGACGTGGGTGCGATCGAGACCGATTTCCTCTTCCGCCTCGCGCAGCGCGGTGTCCACCGGACTGGCGTCGTACGCTTCGGCGCGCCCGCCGGGAAAACTGATCTGGCCCGGATGGTCGGTCAGGTCGGCATTGCGCTGGGTGAGCACCAGGCTCAGGCCCTCGGCGCGCCTGACCAGCGCGATCAGGACCGAGGCGGCCGTGGCGGGCGAGCCGTCCGCGCGCAGCGCATAACTGGTTTCAGCCGCTTCGGGCGACCATTGCGGCTGCTCGGCAAAGCGCTGGCGCAGCCAGTCCGGGTGCAGCCGTTCGAGCGCCAGACCGGGCTCGCCGGCGATGGCGTCGATCGGCAGGGTGCGGGGATCGAATAACAACGTTGCCAAGTGAGCTCCTTAAAAAAAGAGGGGCACCGATACGGCGCCCCTCTCTCCAAACCCAATCGCTACAATTAAGCGGCGACTGCTTTTTTCGCCGCTGGGCGACGGTTTGGCAGTTTTTCCTTGATACGTGCCGATTTACCGGAACGATCACGCAGGTAGTACAGTTTAGCGCGACGTACGTCACCGCGGCGTTTCACTTCGATCGAAGCGATCAGCGGGGAGTACAGCTGGAAGGTACGCTCGACGCCTTCGCCGGACGAGATCTTGCGAACGATGAAGTTCGAGTTCAGGCCACGGTTGCGACGGGAGATCACGACGCCTTCGTATGCCTGGGCGCGCTTGCGGGTGCCTTCGACGACGTTAACGTTCACGACCACGGTATCGCCAGGGGCAAAATCAGGAATGTTCTTGCCCAGGCGAGCGATTTCTTCTTGCTCGAGTTGTTGAATCACGTTCATTTTTATAACTCCAAAAGCCATCGTGCCGGCGCGCTGTGGGAAACACCCGATGCCCGGTAGAGGATGGTGGTACTGCGATCAATCGACAGGCGAACCTGCCGGGGAACTACACAGGTTTTGCTAAACCTGCCAAAAACTTTTCATCGATCTTGCTCAGCTGCCCTGCCGCCCGCGCCTTGACCAGCAGGTCCGGCCGCTTGCGCGCGGTCGCTTCCAGCATGCGCTGGCGGCGCCACTTGCCGATCTCGGCATGGTTGCCGCCCATCAGCACCGGCGGCACGCCCACGCCTTCGTACGTCTCGGGCCGCGTGTAGTGCGGCGAGTCGAGCAGGCCGTTGACGAAACTGTCTTCGACCGCCGAGGCGTCCGTGTTCAACACGCCCGGAATCAGGCGGATCACGGCATCCATCAGGGCCATCGCCGGCAGCTCGCCGCCCGACAGAACGAAATCGCCGAGGCTGATTTCTTCGTCGATGCAGCGGTCGAGCAGGCGCTGATCGACCGCCTCGTAGCGGCCGCACAGGATCACCAGGCCGGGTTCCTGCTGCAGCTGCACCACGCGCTCGTGCGTTAACTGCTTGCCCTGGGGCGACATGAACACCACGCGCGGCGCCGGCAGGCCGGCTTGCTGCTGCCGCGCTTTCGCTGCGTTGATCGTCGCTTCCAGGGGTTTGGCCAGCATCACCATGCCGGGGCCGCCGCCGTAGGGGCGGTCATCCACGGTGCGGTGATTGTCGGTCGTGAAGTCACGCGGATTCCACAACGACAAGCCACATTTATTCTGTTCGAACGCGCGCCGGGTGACACCCGACTGCGTCAGTGCGGCGAACATTTCGGGGAACAGGGTCACGACATCGAATTGCATGGCGGGCCGCCCTCTGTGTTCACTAGTAATCAAGACCCCAATCGACAGTGATCTTTTTCGCCGCCTTGTCCACCTTGATGATGAACGCGTCGACAAACGGTATCAGGCGCTCGGGCGCCGTGTCGTCGGGTGCTGCTTCGGCAGATTCTGCTGGCTGGATGCGCAAGATCGACTGCGGACCGTTGCTCATCATGTCAGTGACCGTGCCGAGCGCTTCGCCTTGCAGGTTTTCCACTTCCAGACCGATCAGCTCGGCCCAGTAAAACTCGTCTTCCGACAATACCGGGAAGCGGCTGCGCGGAATGGAAACAGCGGCGCCCTTGAGCGCTTCTGCGACATTCCGGTCAGTGACGCCAACCAGCTGTGCGACCACGTCGCCGCCATGCAGCTTGCACTGCCTGACATCGACATCGTGCAGGGTGGGCTTGTCGATCCACCAGGTTTTTACCGAGAGCAGCGCATCCGCATCTTCCGAGAAAGGACGTATCCTCACCCAGCCAGCGACGCCGTAAGCACCGAAGACAAAGCCTACCTGTGCCAGATCGTCGGGGACTTGCACCCCGGATGCTTGCTTATCGGTCAAACCAGCAACCTGAATTAAGCTGCTTTGTTCGAAGCAACCAGGCGTGCCACGGTTGGCGACAGTTGTGCGCCGACCGATTGCCAGTGAGCCAGACGGTCAGCAGTGATGCGCAGTGGCACTTCGCCGCCTTGCGCCATCGGGTTGTAGAAACCGATGCGTTCGATGAAACGGCCATCGCGACGATTGCGCGAATCGGTTGCAACGATGTTGAAGAACGGACGCTTCTTGGCGCCTCCACGAGCTAAACGAATAACGACCATAATATTTCCAAAAAGTGTGCTAGGACGGAAAAAGCCGCAAATTATAGCGCGCCTGACCGCAAAGCAGCAAGCGTTAATGAAATAATCGGGCAGATTGGGGTAATCGAAGATTATCCCCCGTTCCGGCCAACGGAGCAATACCTGCGTAGGAAAGTTGCCTGGATTCTTGCCAAAAAAGTAGGCCGGGGACGACATTATCGCCGATACTGGGCCTCCCCGGACTTTTTTGCCGCCTTCGATGACTGCTCGCCACAAAAACAAGACCATCGCCGCTCTGCTCGCCTTCCTGTTCGGCGGTCTCGGCGCGCAACGCCTGTACCTGCGCGGCTGGCGCGACCCGTGGTTGTGGCTGCACCTGGCCGCCCTGCCCGCCGCCTGGCTGGTGACCGCGCTGGCGCCGCACGCCGACGGCTTTTACAAGCTGCTGCCGCTGATGCTGTCGGGCCTGGCCGGCTTTCTCGAAGCGCTGGTGCTGGGCCTGATGCCGGACCAACAATGGGATGCGCGCTTCAACCCGCATTCGGGCAGGCAGTCCAACACGCGCTGGCCGATCGCCCTCGTGCTGGTGGCCACCATGATGGTCGGCGCCGCCAGCCTGATTGCCACAATTTCACGCTTTTTTGATCTGCTATACACTGGCGGCGCCTACGGCTGAAAACCAACTACAAGGAAAACAAGATGAACAAGCACTCCATCCTGCTGGCAGTGGCCATGGCCACCCTGACATCCACGTCTTATGCCCAGATGAGCAAGTCCGAATACAACGCCGAGACCAAACGCATCGCCAACCGCTACGCAGCAGACAAGAAGCTGTGCGCCGACGAAGCCACGGCGAGCGCACGCATGCAGTGCCTGCGCGACGCCAAGACCGAATACACGCAGCACAACGCCGACGCCAAGGCGCGCTACAACCGGAAGGCGCCCAAGGCCGCGGCCTGCCACGACTGCGGCCGCGTGACGTCGGTGGTGGTCAGCGAAAAAGCCGGTGAAGGCGGCGCCGTGGGGCTGATCGCCGGCGGCGTGGCAGGCGCCCTGCTCGGCAACCAGGTCGGCAGCGGCGGCGGCAAGAAGCTGGCCACGCTGGCCGGCGCCGCAGGTGGCGCCTACGCCGGCAAGAAAGTGGAAGAGCAGGCGCGCACCACCAAGCAGTGGACCGTGCACGTGCGCTACGACGACGGCAAGCAGGACACCTTTGTCTATGACAACGACCCGCAGATGGTCAACGGCGAACGGGTCCAGAAGCAGCACGGCACGCTGGTGCGCCGCTGACGCCTTGCGCGGGGCCATGTAACAAACTTGTTACAAGAATCATTAAAACCTGCGGGCGGCGAGAGCGCATTAAGAGGTTCCTCTTCCCGTCCAAAGGTTCATCATGCAACGCCCTGCCCGCACTCTCCGTCCTTCCGTGAAACTGACGGCCACGCTGTCGCTGGCCGCAGCCAGCCTGCTCAGCGCCTGTGGCGGCGGCTCCACCGCCACCAGCGCGCCACCGAGCGCGTATGCCGACACCAGGCTGGTGGCCGACGTGGCCGGCACCGCGCCCAACACCGACGCCAACCTGATCAACGCCTGGGGCATCGCCTTCAATCCGACCGGCTATGTTTGGGTGGCCAACACCGGCACCGGCACCTCGACCCTGTATGACGGCAATGGCGTGCCGCAACCGCTGGTGGTCAAGACGCCGCCGGCGCCGATCGGCATCGTCTTCAATGGCAGCGGCACCGACTTCAACGGCAGCCCGTTCGTGTTCAGCACCGCGCTGGGCGCGATCGCCGCCTGGTCGCCGGCCACCGATGCGGCCAACGCCGCCACCGTGGTCGATAACAGCGCCAGCGGTACTTCCTACCTGGGCCTGGCCCTCGCCACCTACAACGGCGCCAACTACCTGTATGCTGCCGACTTTGCCAACGACAAGATCGACGTGCTCGACGCCAAGTTCGCCAAGGCCACCCTGCCCGGCAGCTTTACCGATCCCAAGCTGCCGGCCGGTTACGGTCCCTACAATATCCAGACCATCGGCAGCCGCATCTACGTGGCCTACGCCAAGCACGCCGGCCGCTTCGCCGAACATGCGGTCGGCTCCGGCGTGATCGATGTGTTCGATACGGGCGGCAACCTGCTCAAGCAGCTGGTGGTGGGCGGCACCTTGAACGCGCCATGGGGCATGACCCAGGCGCCCGCCAATTTCGGCAGCCTGAGCGGCAAACTGCTGGTCGGTAACTTCGGTGACGGCCTGATCCAGGCCTACGATCCGGACACGGGCGCGGCAGCAGGCATGTTGCAGAAAGCCGATGGCAGCAAGATCGCCATCGACGGCTTGTGGGGCCTGGCCTTCGGTAACGGCGTCAACAACCAGCCGACCAACACCCTGTTCTACACGGCCGGCCCGAACGGCAGCACGCACGGGCTGTATGGGCGTATCGACGTGAAATAAAACGGCGTTGCGGCCATCCCGCACGAGTGAATTGGGTGCCCGCCTGCGCGGGTACGACGGCGGGTGACGCGCTGCCGCTGGCTCACGGCGGGACTCGCGGGCGGTGAAACGCTGGTTGCCGCGCTGGTAATGGCTCACATCAGGACGCGCGTGGCCGGTGAAACGCTGGTTGCCGCGCTGTCGGTGGCTCACGGCAGGATGCTCGCGGCCGGTGAAACGCTGGTTGCCGCGCTGGCGCTGGCTCATGGCAGGATGCTCGCGGCCGGTGAAACGCTGGTTGCCGCGCTGGCGCTGGCTCATGGCAGGATGCGCGTGGCCTGCGAAACGCTGGTTGCCGCGCTGTCGCTGGCTCACCGCACGACGCGCGTGGCCGGTGTGACGCTGCCAACGGGCGGACTTTGACGTGGGCGCAGGTTGCCGGATCGTCGCAACGATCCGGCAACCGTGTCAGAACTGCGCTGCGTCCAGCGCCAGCACGCCGGCGCTGCCGTCGACGATGGCCGTGCGCAGGCTGGCCGATTGCGACAGGATGTGGTCGGCAAAGAAGCGGGCGGTGCCGATCTTGGCCTGGTAAAACGCCGCATCCCCCTCGCCTGCCGCGATCTTTTGCTGCGCGATCGCTGCCGCCCGCGCCATCTGCCAGCCGCCCAGCACCACGCCGGCCAGTTTCAGGTACAGCACGCTGCCGGCAAACACGGCCTTGACGTCGCTCTTGACGTTGGCGACCACGAAGTCCACCGCTGCCGCCAGGTCGTCGGCGCCGGCGGCCAGTTGTTTGGCAATCGCCTGCAGCTGGGCGTCGCCCGATGCGGCCAGTTGGGCCTGGGTGGCACGCACCTGGTCGATCAGTCCCTTGGCCACGGCGCCGCCGTCGCGCACGGTCTTGCGACCGACCAGGTCGTTGGCCTGGATCGCGGTCGTGCCTTCATAGATGGTGAGGATCTTGGCATCGCGGTAGTGCTGGGCAGCGCCGGTTTCTTCGATGAAGCCCATGCCGCCGTGCACCTGCACGCCGTCGCGCGTGACGTCCTGCGCCATCTCGGTCGACCAGCCCTTGATGACCGGCACCAGGTACTCGTACACGGCCAGGTTGTGCTTGCGCACGGCTTCATCAGCGTGACGGTGAGCGATGTCGGACAGGCCGGCACCGACGTAAGCGAGCGCGCGCGCGGCCTCGGTTTGCGCGCGCATGTTCATCAGCATGCGGCGCACGTCCGGGTGGTGGATGATGGCAACCGGACCGGCAGAGCCCGCCACGTCGCGCGACTGCACGCGCTCGCGCGCGAACGCCACCGCCTTCTGATACGCGCGCTCGGCCAGGCCGATGCCCTGCAGGCCGACGCCAAAGCGCGCTGCATTCATCATGATGAACATGTATTCGAGGCCGCGATTTTCCTCGCCGACCAGGGTGGCGATGGCGCCGCCGTGGTCGCCGAACTGCAGCACGGCGGTCGGGCTGGCCTTGATGCCGAGCTTGTGTTCGAGCGAGACGCAGTGGGCGTCGTTGCGCGCGCCCAGCGTGCCGTCGGCATTGACCAGGAACTTCGGCACGATGAACAGCGAAATACCCTTCACGCCGGCCGGGGCATCGGGCGTGCGCGCCAGCACCAGGTGCACAATGTTGTCGGAGAAGTCGTGCTCGCCGTAGGTGATGTAGATCTTGGTGCCGAACACTTTATAGGTGCCGTCGCCCTGCGGCTCGGCGCGGGTGCGCACGGCGGCCAGGTCGGAACCGGCTTGCGGCTCGGTCAGGTTCATGGTGCCGGTCCATTCGCCCGACACCAGTTTTTCCAGGTAGGTGGCTTTCTGCTCTTCGCTGCCGGCGGTCAGCAGTGCCTCGATGGCGCCGTCCGACAGCAGCGGGCACAGTGCGAACGAGATGCTGCCCGCGTTCAGCATCTCGATGCACGGCGTGGCCAGCAGTTTCGGCAATCCCTGGCCGCCGAACTCGACCGGGTGCTGCACGCCCTGCCAGCCGGCTTCGCCGAAGGCCTTGAATGCCGCCTTGAAACCTTTCGAGGTCGTGACCTGGCCGTCGTGCCAGTAGCTCGGTTCCTTGTCGCTGGCATGGTTGAGCGGCGCGATCACGCCGCTGACGAACTTGCCGTTTTCTTCGAGGATGGCTTCGGCCGTGTCCAGGGTCGCGTCTTCATTGCCGGGCAGCGCGTTGACGGCGGCCAGATCGGCCAGTTCGCTGATCACGAACAGCATGTCTTTGAGGGGGGCTTGGTAGGGCATATTGTCTCCGTATTTGTTTGCAGCGAACGCAGCCGCTGACGCTGGCACCGTCATTCCCGCGCAGGCGGGAATCCAATGACGGTGACCCGTGTTGTCCTGCACAACAGCCAACATTGCGCGTACAAACCGGGTCCCCGCCTGCGCGGGAATGACGGCGCGCAGGTTTGGGTTTAAAAAAAGCCACGGTGGCAGTTTCCCTACCAGCGTGGCTCGTTGGTGACGTCGGTATTTAACCGTTAGCCCAGCTCGGTCACCAGCTGCGGTACCACTTCGAACAGGTCGCCCACGATGCCGTAATCGGCCACCGAGAAGATCGGCGCTTCCGGATCCTTGTTGACGGCCACGATCACTTTCGAGTCCTTCATGCCGGCCAGGTGCTGGATGGCGCCCGAGATGCCGACCGCGATGTACAGGTTGGGGGCGACGATCTTGCCGGTCTGGCCCACTTGCCAGTCGTTCGGCACGTAGCCTGCATCGACCGCTGCGCGCGACGCACCCATGGCAGCGCCCAGCTTGTCGGCCAGCGGCTCGAGCACCTTGAACGCTTCGCCCGAACCCATGCCGCGGCCACCGGAGACGATCACCTTGGCGGCGGTCAGTTCCGGACGGTCGGACTTGGCCAGTTCGCGGCCGACAAAGCTCGACTTGCCCGAATCGGCCACGGCAGTGACGGTGTCGGTGGCAGCCGAGCCACCGGTGGCAGCTGCGGCGTCGAAGCCGGTGGCGCGCACGGTGATGACCTTGATCTTGTCCGACGATTGCACGTAGGCGATGGCGTTACCGGCGTAGATCGGACGCTCGAAGGTGTCGGGCGCATCGACCTTGGTGATTTCGGAAATCTGCGCCACGTCCAGCTTGGCAGCCACGCGCGGCAGGATGTTCTTGCCGTACGCGGTGGCCGGAGCCAGGATGTGGCTGTAAGCGTCGCCCTGGACCAGCGCCAGGATCTGCTCGGCCACGTTTTCGGCCAGGCCGTCGGCAAAGTGCGGCGCGTCGGCCACGATGACTTTCGACACGCCGGCGATTTGCGCGGCAGCCGCAGCGGCAGCACCGGCGTTGGAACCGGCCACCAGCACGTGCACGTCGCCGCCGCACTGGGCAGCTGCGGTCACGGTGTGGAGGGTGCTGCCTTTCAGGCTGGCGTTGTCGTGTTCTGCGATAACTAATGCGACCATGATGATTCCTTTAGATGACTTTGGCTTCGGTGCGCAGCTTGGCGACCAGGGTGGCGGCGTCCGGCACGATGATGCCGGCCGAGCGCTTGGCAGGCTCGGCAACCTTCAGCGTCTTCAGGCGCGGGGTCACATCGACGCCCAGGTCTTCCGGCTTGGTCACGTCCAGCGGCTTCTTCTTGGCCTTCATGATGTTCGGCAAAGTGACGTAGCGCGGCTCGTTCAGGCGCAGGTCGGTGGTGATGATGGCCGGCAGCGTCAGCGCCAGGGTTTCCAGGCCGCCGTCCACTTCGCGGGTGACGGTCGCCTTGCCGTCTTCGAGCACCACTTTCGACGCGAACGTCGCTTGCGGCCAGCCCAGCAGGGCAGCGAGCATCTGGCCGGTCTGGTTGGAGTCGTCGTCGATGGCCTGCTTGCCCAGGATGATCAGCTGCGGCTGTTCCTTGTCGGCCAGCGCCTTGATCAGCTTGGCCACGGCCAGCGGTTCCAGTTCCACGTCGGTCTGCACCAGGATGCCGCGGTCGGCGCCGATGGCCATGCCGGTGCGCAGGGTTTCCTGGCACTTGTCTACGCCGCACGAGACTGCCACCACTTCGGTGACCTTGCCTGCTTCCTTGAGGCGCGTGGCTTCTTCCAGCGCGATCTCGTCGAACGGATTCATCGACATTTTGACGTTGGCGATATCGACGCCGGTGCCGTCCGATTTGACGCGCACCTTGACGTTGTAGTCGACCACGCGTTTGACGGGTACCAAGACTTTCATAGCTGTGCCTTTGGGAAAATAGTAAATAACGGACTAAATTAGTGGGCTAGATTATATGAGAAATCCGCCGGACACAATAAATTAAAGCACGATCGTGCGATTTTTAGTTAGTGGAAATCGTCTAAAAACTACTTAGACGATCGATCCACAGGTCAAGCCGGGTAACAGAACAGGAGGGAGCGGTGCGCCAGACTTATTTGCGGCGCATCAAAAAGACGAATTCACGACCGGTCTGCACGTGCGAGAGCAGCGCGTTGCCGGTTTGCTTGGCGAATGCCTGGAAGTCGCGAACGGAGCCAGGGTCGGTTGCCATGATGCGCAGCACTTCGCCGCTTTGCAGTTCCGCCAGGGCTTTCTTGGCCTTGAGGATGGGCAGAGGACAGTGCAGTTCGCGCGCATCGAGTTCCATGTGGAATTCCATGATGTCGTTGTCTAGTATCGTGTCGGTCATTGAGAACCCGCTAATGAGCTAGTGAATTGTTTGGCAGTGACGCCATACTACTCCTTTTCGGCGCGCTTGACGCGCTGCACCAAAATAGTTCGTAGCACGTTGCAATTTTGCAACGGGAACTTGCAAGTATACAATCAGAGCAATCAAACAACAACGGCCCGCGCTTGACACGCGGGCCGTCGCCACCCCTGATTCTACAGGGTTACTTGCAGATCAGGACTGCTTTTTTGCGTTACGCCTTGGCGCCCACCCACGCGACCACGCCTGCCAGGGCGGTGGGCAAGCCGCTCGGATCGGTGCCGCCGGCCTGCGCCATATCGGGGCGTCCGCCGCCTTTTCCGCCCACTTGTTGTGCAACGAAGTTCACCAGCTCGCCCGCCTTGACCTTGGCCGTGGCGTCCGCCGTCACGCCGGCGATCAGGCTGACCTTGCCGTCATTGACGGCGGCCAGCACGATGGCGGCAGTCTTCAGCTTGTCCTTGAGCTTGTCCATGGTTGCACGCAGGGTGGCCACATCGGCGCCTTCCAGCGTGGCAGCGAGCACCTTGATGCCGTTGACATCGACTGCCTTGGTGGCCAGCTCGTCGCCCTGGCCCGACGCCAGTTTCGACTTCAATGCCGCCAGTTCCTTCTCGAGCGACTTGACCTGGTCCTGCACGGCGCCGATCTTGACGATCAGCTCGTCCGGGTTGGCCTTGAACGCTGCAGCAGCTTCGTTGAGCTTGCGCGACAGGCCTTGCACCAGCGCCAGCGCGCCCTCGCCCGTCACCGCTTCCACGCGGCGGATGCCGGCCGCCACGCCGCCTTCGCCGACGATCTTGAACAAACCGATATCGCCGGTGCGCTGCACGTGGACGCCACCGCACAGCTCTTTCGAGGTGCCGATGTCGAGCACGCGCACTTCGTCGCCGTATTTTTCGCCGAACAGCGCCATGGCGCCATGCTTGACGGCGTCGTCGAACGACATGTGCTGGGCCTTGGTCGCGTGGTTTTCCAGGATCTCCTTGTTGACCTTGGCTTCCACTTCGGCGATCTGTTCAGCCGTCAGCGGCGCGTTGTGGCTGAAGTCGAAACGGGTTTTATCGGAATCGACCAGCGAACCTTTTTGCGCCACGTGGCCCCCCAGCACTTCGCGCAGGGCCTTGTGCATCAGGTGGGTAGCCGAGTGGTTGCGGATGGTGCGGCCGCGCTTGTGCAGGTCCACTTCCGCCGACACGGCGTCGCCCACTTTCAGGCTGCCCTGGGTCAGCACGCCGTGCTGGCCAAACACGTCGGCCTGGATTTTCAGCGTGTCTTCCACTTCGAACAGCGCGCCGGCCGACTTGATCGCGCCCTGGTCGCCGACCTGGCCGCCCGACTCGGCGTAGAACGGCGTGGTGTCGAGCACCACGATGCCCGATTCGCCCTGCTTCAATTCCTGCACGGCCGCGCCATTGGCGTACAGCGCGATCACTTTGGCATTGACGCTGAGGTCGTCGTAACCGACGAATTTGGTTTTTTCGCCCGTGTACTCGACGTTGGCAGCCATCTTGAACTTGCCGGCCGCGCGCGCGGTTTTCTTCTGCTGTTCCATGGCCGCGTTGAAACCGTCTTCGTCGAGCGTGATGTTGCGCTCGCGGCAGATGTCGGCGGTCAGGTCCAGCGGGAAACCGTAGGTGTCGTACAGGGTGAACGCCGTGCCGCCGTCGAGCTTGGTCGGATCCTTGGCCAGCTGCGCTTCGAGGATTTTCATGCCGTTTTCCAGCGTCTCGCCGAAGCGCTCTTCCTCGGCCTTCAGGGTGGCGGCAACGCGGTCCTTGGCGTCGGCCAGTTCCGGGTAGGCAGCGCCCATCTCGAGGTTGAGGTCTGCCACCAGCTTGTAGAAGAATGGCTTGGTCTGGCCCAGCTTGTGGCCGTGGCGCAGCGCGCGGCGGATGATGCGGCGCAGCACGTAACCATGGCCTTCCGGGCCAGGGATGATGCCGTCGACGATCAGGAACGAGGCGGCGCGGATGTGGTCGGCGATCACGCGCAGCGACTTCGATTCCAGGTCGGTGGCGCCGGTTTCGCGCGCGGCAGCCTTGATCAGGTTCTGGAACAGGTCGATTTCGTAGTTGCTGTGCACGTGCTGCAGCACGGCAGCCAGGCGCTCCATGCCCATGCCGGTATCGACACAGGGCTTGGGCAGCTTGTTCATATTGCCCGCTTCGTCGCGGTTGAACTGCATGAACACCAGGTTCCAGATTTCGATGAAGCGGTCGCCGTCTTCCTCAGGCGAGCCCGGCGGACCGCCCCAGATCTCGGGACCGTGGTCGTAGAAGATCTCGGTGCACGGGCCGCAGGGACCGACATCGGCCATCTGCCAGAAGTTGTCGGACGCGTAGCGCGATCCCTTGTTGTCGCCGATGCGGATGATGCGCTCTGTCGGCACGCCGATTTCGTTGGCCCAGATATCGTAGGCTTCGTCATCCTCGAAATAGACGGTGACGGTAAGCTTTTCCGCCGGCAGGGCATAGACCTTGGTCAGCAGTTCCCAGGCGTATTGAATCGCATCGCGCTTGAAATAGTCGCCGAAGCTGAAGTTGCCCAGCATTTCGAAGAACGTATGGTGACGCGCCGTGTAGCCGACGTTTTCCAGGTCGTTGTGCTTGCCGCCGGCGCGCACGCAGCGCTGCACGGTGGTCGCGCGCGAATACGGACGCGTATCCAGGCCCAGGAACACGTCCTTGAATTGCACCATGCCGCTGTTGGTGAGCAGCATGGTCGGATCGTTGCCAGGTACCAGCGGGCTGGAACGGACTATCGTGTGCCCCTTGGATTCAAAAAACTTGAGGAACTTCTCGCGGATTTCAGATGATTTCATGTCGTAGGCTGGGAGGGTAGCTGGCCGAAGCAAAGGTTGGATGCAAAGGGTTGATTATATATGACCTCTACCTCGGGATGGTTTCAGGTAAAGGTCGGGCCGATCAAATCGATGCGGTCGGTGCACAAGCCGTCCACGCCCCAGCTCAGCAGCTCGCGGGCGCGGTCGGGATCGTTGACCGTGTAGCAAAACAGGCCGAAGCCGGCGGCCTTGACGGTTGCCGCCAGCGCCTGCGTCAAATGGCGGTGATTGGTGTGGATCGCCACCGCCTGCAGCGCCCGGGCCGGGGCCTGCCAGTCGGGCGGGAGGCGGTCGAGCAGCCAGGCGCGCGGCACCTCGGGCGCGGCGTCGCGGGCGGCGGCCAGCGCCGCATGGCTGAACGAGGACAGCAGCGGCACCCGCGCCACCTGCCCCGCCGCAATCTCTTGCGCATAGGCGTCGCGCGTGACCTGCGCCACCCAGGCGCCGGTGGCCGCCTCGACGCCGTCGGACGGCTTGATTTCCACGTTCATCCAGATGCCGTGCTGCCTGCAATACGCGATGAATTGCGTGTAGTACGGCACCGGCTCGCCTTTGAACGGCGCGCTGTGCCAGCTGCCGGCGTCCATTGCGGCCAGGTCGCGCGCCAGCGTGCGCGCCACGGCGCCAAGCCCTGCCACCGTGCGGCCGAACTCGGGGTCGTGGATCACCATGCCGATGCCGTCCCGCGACAGCATGACATCGAACTCGACGGCGCGAAAGCCGTACGCGAGACCGGCGCGCAAGCCGGCCACCGTGTTCTCGGGCGCGATGGTGCCGCCGCCGCGATGCGCAACAATTTTCGGATAAGGCCACATGATGCCGAATGAATTCTCGAATTGGGAGCACTGGAACCCTGACACTATCACGATCGCGCCCCAGACACTACACTGACGGGCGAGACGAACCACTTAGAAAGAAAACGATGACTGTACCGAAAGCGCTGGGCCACCTGCGCGTGCTGGACCTGAGCCGGGTGCTGGCCGGCCCCTGGTGTTCGCAAAACCTGGCCGACCTGGGCGCCGACGTGATCAAGGTCGAGCGTCCGGGCAGCGGCGACGACACGCGCGCCTGGGGTCCGCCGTACGCGCAAGATGCCGACGGCAACGACACCACCGAGGCAGCCTATTACCTGGCCGCCAACCGCGGCAAGCGCTCGGTGACGATCGACATTGCCAGCGCCGAGGGGCAAGCGCTGCTGCGCGAGCTGGTGCCGCACTGCGACGTGGTGCTGGAAAATTACAAGGTGGGCCAGCTGAAACGCTACGGCCTCGATTACGACGCACTCAGGGCCATCAAGCCCGATCTCGTCTATTGCTCGGTGACAGGCTTCGGCCAGGACGGACCGTATGCGCACCGCGCCGGCTACGATTTCCTGATCCAGGGCATGGGCGGCCTGATGTCGGTGACCGGCGAACGCGACGACCTGCCCGGCGGCGGCCCGCAGAAAGCGGGCGTGGCGCTGACCGACCTGATGACCGGCATGTACGCCACCATCGCCATCCTGGCCGCCCTGACCCACCGCGACCGCAGCGGCGAGGGCCAGTACATCGACATGGCGCTGCTCGACGTGCAGGTGGCGATGCTGGCCAACATGGGCAGCAACTACCTCAACAGCGGCAAGCCGCCCAGGCGCTGGGGCAATGCGCATCCGAACATCGTGCCGTACCAGACCTTTGCCTGTGCCGACGGCTACATCATCGTCGCCACCGGCAACGATGGCCAGTATCAGAAATTCGTCGAGGCGGGCGGGCGCGCCGACCTGGCCCTGCACCCGCGCTACGCCACCAATCCCTTGCGCGTCCAGCACCGCGAGGAGCTGGTGCCGCTGCTGGCCGAGATGGTGCTGCAACACCCGCGCGATTTCTGGATCACGACGCTGGAAGCGGTGGGCGTGCCATGCGGCCCGATCAACAACCTCGACGACGTGTACAGCAATCCGCAAGTGCTGGCGCGCGGCATCGTCACCGAGGTGCCCCACCCCACCGCCGGCAAGGTCAAGCTGGTACGCAACCCGATGCGCCTGTCCGCCTCGCCCGCCGACAATGCCGTGGCGCCGCCGCTGCTGGGCCAGCACACGGACGACATCGTACGCGGCCTGCTCGGGCGCAGCGATGACGAGATCGCCGCGCTGCGCGCCAAGGGGGTGCTGTGAACGGGTCCCGTGAGCGGATCCGGTGAACGGGCCCCGTGAGCCGGTGCGGTGAACCGGTGCCGTGAACGGGTCCCGTGAGCGGATCCGGTGAACGGGCCCCCGTGAGCCGGTGCGGTGAGCCGGTGCTGTGAAGCCGGTGCTGCAAAGCCGCAGACCGGTGCGGCCGGCGACCGTCCAGGCCTGGCAGGCCGGCGCCCCACGTCGGGCCGCCGCAACATTGCCCGCCCCGGCACGGCAAACTGCGCCGCTCCGGCTACTGCACGTCGCGCTGCAGTTCCTGGATCTGGCTGGCCATGTGGCTGACCGCGCCCCGGATGCGGGCCGAGAGCTGCGGAATATTGGTACAGACGCGGCGCGCGCGTTCGGCGGCGCCGGTCATGTCGGCGACCAGCTTGCGCAGGCGCGCCGGGTCGTCGGACAGCAGCACGTCGCGCGCAGTGTCGCCAAGGCGGTCCACGCGCTGGATGCTGTCGCGCAGTTCGCTGGGCAGCTGGTGTTCGGCCGAACTGGCTTCCGCAGCCTGGGCGATGGCCTGTTCGACCAGGTGGAAACGGCGGCCGATGTCGGTGCGCCGGTCGTTGGTGTGCTGCATGGTGTCACCTCCGCAATGAAGAAGAAACGAACGGCGTTCCTGTCTTGATTCGACACCGGCTGCGGCCGACAGATTCCGTGCGACGGGTTGACGTGGATCAGAGCGCTACGGACGCCCGCTTACTTCTCGGCCGCGCCCAGCGGCGCCAGGCTGCGCAACCGCACCGCCACCAGCAGGCCCAGGCCGAGCGCGGCGCCCAGCACCGTCACCACGCCGGGCCAGCCGCCGCGCTCCCACATCATGCCGGTGGCCGAACCGACCACGCTGGAACCGAGATAATAGAAAAACAGGTACAGCGCCGACGCCAGCGCCTTGTTCGACAGTGCGCGCCGCCCCACCCAGCTGCTGGCCACCGAGTGCGTGGCAAAGAAGCCGTAGGTGAACAGGGCCACCCCGGCGACGATCAGCGGCAGCCAGTTCGACAGCGTCAGCAGCAGCCCGGCCAGCATCAGCGCCAGCACCGCCCACAGCACGTGGCGGCGCCCGAACCGGTCGGCCAGCTTGCCGGCCCACACGGAGCTGTAGATGCCCAGCAAATACAGGAAGGACACCGTGCCCACCAGACTCTGGCTCAGGCCGAACGGCGCGCCGAGCAGGCGGTAGGCGATGTAGTTGTACAGGCTGACGAACGCGCCCATCAGCAGGAAGGCCAGCGCGAACAGCCATGGCAGGCCGGCGTCGCCCAGGTGCAGCCGGAAGCCGGCCGGCAATGCGCGCCAGCCGCCGTTCGACGGCGTAAAGTGGCGCGACGCCGGCAGGCTGCGCCAGAATTCCCACGCCGCCACGATGCCGGCCAAGCCAACCACGCCGACCGCCAGCCGCCACGAAAAGTGGTCGCTCAGCACCGAGGTGAGAACACGGCCCGCCATGCCGCCGAATGCGCTGCCGCTGATGTACAGCCCCATCGACAGGCCCAGCGAGGCCGGTTCGATTTCCTCGCCCAGGTAAGCCATGGCAATGGCCGGCATGCCGCCCAGCGCCACACCGAGCAAGGCGCGCAGCGCCAGCAACTGGTGATAGTTGTGGGCAAACGCGCACAGCACCGTCATCGCGGCAGCCACCGCCATCGCCGCCACCATCAGCGGCTTGCGTCCGAGCCGCTCGGAGATGGCGCTCGACACCACCAGCGACAGGGCCAGTGCGGCGGTCGAGATCGACAAGGCCAGGCTGCTTTGCGCCGCACTGAGCGCAAACTCGCGCGACAGCAGCGGCATCAGCGGCTGTACGCAGTACAGCAGGGCAAAACACGAGAAGCCGCCGAAGAACAGGGCGCGGTTGCTGCGCTTGAAATCGGCGGTGCCGGCAGCGATGCGCGGCGCCGGCAGGCGCTGGGCCGGTGCGCCGGCGGCATCCGGGGCGCTGCGCTGGTCGATGTGGGAGGCTGCGGTAGTCATGGCAAGCAATCTGAAGCAGAGGGACAATCCATCTTAGGATTGCACGATCCTAGTGTCCAATATATATTTAAGCCGTCAGTCATACTTTTAAAAGATAAGAAAATGGAATTGCGTCACCTCCGCTACTTCGTTGCCGTGGCTGAAGAATTGAGCTTCACCCGCGCCGCCGAGCGCCTGCACATCGGTCAGCCGCCACTGAGCCACCAGATCCAGATGCTGGAAGCGGAAGTGGGCGCGCAGCTGCTGGAGCGCAGCAAGCGCTGGGTGCGGCTGACGGAAGCGGGCAAGCTGTTCCTGGACGATGCGCGGCGCGTGCTGGCCCTGTCCGACCAGGCGGTGCTGACGGCGCGCCGGGCCGAACGCGGCGAGGCGGGCGAACTGCGGGTCGGTTTTACCTTTTCCACGCCATTGACGCCGCTGTTTGCCGCCGTGATCAACCGCTACCGCCAGCGCTATCCGGGCGTGACGCTGACGCTGCACGAGCTGTCCACTTTCGAGCAGCTCGACGCCATCGGCAAGCGCCGGCTGGACCTGGGCCTGGTGCGTCCGCCCGAGCAGGCGCTGCCCGATGGCGTGGTATTGACCGAATTGCGGCGCGATCCGCTGGTATTGGTGCTGCCGGTCGGGCATGCGCTGGCGCACAAGCCGGCCATTGCGATCAGCGACCTCAAGGGGCTGCCACTGGTGATGTTTCCGAAGACGGCCGGCACCGGCCTCCATCCGCAGATTTTCCGGCTGTGCAAGGAAGCAGGGTTCGTGCCGAATATCGCGGTGGAGGCGGCGGAAGGTTCGACCATCATCGGCCTGGTAGCGGCCGGCAGCGGGATTTCAGTGTTACCGAGTTCGTTCGAGATCATCCGCATGGAAGGCGTGTGCTACCGGCCGCTGGCCGATCCGGAGGCCAATACGGCGCTGTTGCTGGCGCGGCGCGCGGACGAGCATTCGCCGCTGGTGGCAGGGTTTGTGGCGGTGGCGGAAGAAGCTGCAAAATGAGGTGCCGGCAGCGCCACCGACGTCATTGCCGGCTGCGCGGCAATGACGAAGCGACGGCCGACGACGGCAGATGTCCTGGCGCCGTCGTGACTGCGCAGCGGCCGGCCGCCGCGCAGGCGGGACGGCCGCCGCTGCACTGCGGCTGTTACGAGTAATCGGCGTCCAGTTCCGAGCCGGCGTAATTCTCGAGCTCCGCAAACAAGGTCTTCATTGCCGTCCGTCCCCGGATGTGATCGAGCACGGTGCAGGCCTGGCGGTAGCTGGCGATACGCTCCAGCAGCACCGGATGGTGCTGTGCCGGTACGGCGGCCACCAGCGCAGCCCAGCCTTCTTCGAAGTCCGGCTTGTTCTTGCGCACCGACTTGACGAAGCGCTCGAACTCCTTCTGGCCGGTGCGGGCGACCACCCTGCCCCCGCCTTCCACCGCGAAAATGACGGCCAGCGCGATCACGCCCTCGGCATTGAGGTCGGTGTCGGACACCGGGCCTTCGCTGTGGTGGCGGCGCAGCCAGTTGGCCAGGCGCACGATGGCCTGCACTTCCTTGCGCTGGCGCAGCATCACCGCATAGCGTTCGCTGCCGTTCCAGTTCTGGTTCGGATCGGTCTGGCACAGGTCGATGAACAGCTCGCGCAGGCGCCGCGCCGCGTAGACCGGGTCGGTGTCGTACTCGCCGACCAGGGCGTCCTCGGGCAAGGCCGACAAATCCTTGATCATGCGGAAACCGATCTGGAACGCGTGCTCGGCGCCCTCGTCGATCAGCAGTTCGAGCGCGCGCAGGTCCGGGTCTTCGCCGCCGGCCTGGACCTCGGCCTCGGGCAGCGCCTGGTCCAGCCCCAGCGACACCGCGCCCACCGTCAGCTGCAGCGCCTTCTGGATGCCGTCGGCGGTGCGGTCGTTGGTGAACTTTTCGGCCACCATGGCGGTGATGCCGGTCAGTTCGTCGGCCAGCGTGTAGGCGGCGTCAGGGTCGCGATCGAGATCGGGCGATGTGGCCAGTTGCTGGATCGCGCGCGTCAGGCGCGGCAGGTTTTCTTTGACGATTGCTGGCAGCATGGATCAGCGTTCCCTCACGAGAAGATGCCGGTGCCGACGCTGCGGCGCGAGGCCTTGACCGCACGCGTGCTCGGTATTTGCTTGCGCAGCCGGTACAGCAATTCCTTGGTCGAGCGCTGCAGGAAATTCTGTTCCTCGTCGGGGTCGTCGTTGAACTCGGCGTCGGCCAGGTCGGCGCTGTGGCGGAATTCGGGGAACAGCTCGAACAGGGCGCGGTCCCAGCCGTCTTCCGAGGCCTGGGCCAGCGCGATCGCCAGCGGCACGACGTCGTTGTCGGACGAGGTCTGGCCGGTCAGGTACGGGCCTTTCGAAATGATTTCGCCGGCCACTTCGAGAATTTCCTTGGGCGCCATCGAGAACAGGATGGCAAACATGGTGGCGCCATGATCGGAAGCCGAGGCAGCGGCCAGCAGCTCGTTGCGGCGGTCTTCGTCGTCGGTGGCAAACACCACGCCGTGCACGTGGGCGAACAGCGATTCGGCGATGCGCTCGGGATCGTCCTCGATCTGGTCGTCGGGCCAGGTGGCCGCGATGAAGGCCAGGCTGTCGGCCCAGGCCTTGGGCGGCACCAGCAGCGTGGCCAGCGACATCTTGCCGCCGTCAAAACCGGCCATGTGCAGCGCGGTCACCTGCGGCGGAATAGCGGACAGCACTTCCACCACGGCCAGGTCGCCGTACTGGTCGGCCGCTTCGGCAAACGCCTGCTCGGCGTGGCCCAGCGAGCCGGCCAGCACCAGTTCGGTCACTTGCTTGCTCAGGGCCGGAAGGTTGCGGGTTGGTTGGTCGTCGGACATGGTTTATTCTCCATCCTTGTCGAACATTTGCGCGAAATCGTCGGATGCGTTGTCTTCGTCCTCGATATCGTCGCCATCGTCGTTGGCAGACAGCTGCTCGAGCGACTGGTCGTCGTCGTCCCACTTGCGCGGATTTTTATACAGGAAGGCGGTGATGATGGCCTGGCGCGCCAGGTCGGGCAGGTTTTCCTGCAGCGCCGCGTACATGCGGCCGGCCGCTTCGCCCTTGCACGAGGCCATGGCAAACACGCGCGCGGCGTCGCCGAAGCCGTAATCGCCGGCCTCGGCCAGCAAGCCCTTGGGATCGGAAAACTCGAGCGCATCGACCAGCGCAAAGGCCAGCATGTTGACGTCTTCGATGCCGCTGCCGCTCGCGTACTCGTCGATCAGCGCGTCGATCATGCGCTGGTAGTTCTTGCGGTCGGGCGGATCGCCGAGGATGCCCTCGATCTGGCCTTCGAGCTCACGCGACTGGTAGGCGAACTCCGGGTGTACTTTTCTCATGTGCTTGCTTTCGATAGTATGAGGTGGCGTCAGGCGGCAGGCAGCGTCGTGCCGTGCAGGCTGAACAGCGAACGCCAAAGCTGGTAGGCTTCGGCTTCGGCATCGATGATGATGCGGTGGTTCACGCTCTGGTTGTATTCCTCGCGCTTGACCGGATCGGACAGGATTTCATAGGCCTTGGTGATGGCCTTGAAGCGCGCTTCGGCGCCGGGCGCCTGGTTGCGGTCCGGGTGAAAACGCATCGCCAGCGAGCGGTAGACCTTCTTGATCTCGTCCTCGGTGGCGTTCGGCGCGATTCCCAGCGTGTTGTAATGATTTTCCATTTGGGAAACTCCGAAACTGATGTTAAGAACCAAAGGCGAATTATACCTGCGACCTCACCGCCGCCGGCTGCGCCCCTGTGTCCGCGGTCGCCGCAACGCAGCATTTCCCTCTGGCCGCTGGCAAGGGATACGGTAAAATGGCCTTTACACGAACTTCCCAAAGTCAATCTTCCAGATGAGCAACGATAAAAACAGCCCGGCGGCCGATTCGCCGTCCGCCCCGTCGAACTTCCTGCGCGCCATCATCGACCACGACCAGGCAGCCGGCACCTATGTGCGCGACGACCTGCCGACCGTGATCACCCGCTTTCCGCCGGAACCGAATGGCTACCTGCACGTGGGCCACGCCAAGTCGATCTGCCTGAACTTCGGCCTGGCGCGCGACTACCAGGGCCGCTGCAATCTGCGCTTCGACGACACCAACCCTGCCAAGGAAGAGCAGGAATACGTCGACACCATCATCGACAGCGTCAAGTGGCTCGGCTTCGACTACGATTACCCGCAGGCCGACGGCAGCGTCGAACACCACCTGCACTACGCCTCGGACTATTTCGACCAGCTGTATGCGATGGCCGAGTACCTGATCGAGCAGGGCTACGCCTATGTGGACAGCCAGTCGGCAGACGATATGGCGGCCAACCGCGGCAATTTCAACACGCCCGGCACCAACTCGCCGTTCCGCAACCGCCCGGTGGCCGAGTCGCTGCAGATCTTCCGCGACATGAAGGCCGGCAAGTACGCCGACGGCGAGCACATCCTGCGCGCCAAGATCAGCGAAGACGCGATGGCCTCGCCGAACATGAACCTGCGCGACCCGGCCATCTACCGCATCCGCCACGCCCACCACGTGCGCACCGGCGACGCCTGGTGCATCTACCCGATGTACGACTACACGCACCCGATTTCGGACGCGCTGGAAAACATCACCCACTCGATCTGCACGCTGGAATTCCAGGATCACCGCCCGTTCTACGACTGGCTGCTGGAAACGCTGTCGAAAGGCGGCTTCTTCAAGCTGCCGGTGCCGCGCCAGTACGAGTTCTCGCGCCTCAACCTCACCTACGTGGTCACGTCCAAGCGCAAGCTGCGCCAGCTGGTCGACGAGAAAATCGTCGATGGCTGGGACGATCCGCGCATGCCCACCATCGTCGGCCTGCGCCGGCGCGGCTACACGCCCGAGGCGATCCAGCTGTTCTGCGAGCGCATCGGCGTGACCAAGTCCGACGGCTGGATCGACATGAGCACGCTGGAAGGCTGCCTGCGCGAAGACCTCGACCCCAAGGCGCCGCGCGCCACTGCCGTGCTGCGTCCGCTCAAGCTCATCATCGACAACTACCCCGCAGGGCAGAGCGAAGAATGCTCGTCGCCGGTCCACCCGCACCACCCGGAGATGGGCGTGCGCACCTTCCCGATCTCGCGCGAGCTGTGGATCGAGGAAGAGGACTTCATGGAAGTGCCGAGCAAGGGTTACTTCCGCTACACTCCGCCGAGCGGCGACAAGCCGGGCAGCCGGGTGCGCCTGCGCCACGGCTACGTGACCGAGTGCACGGGCTTCGACAAGGACGACAACGGCAACGTGGTGGCCGTGCACGTCAACTACTTCCCCGACTCCAAGTCCGGCACGCCAGGGTCGGACAATTACAAGGTCAAGGGCAATATCCACTGGGTTTCGGCCGCCACCGCGCTGCCGGCCGAAGTGCGCCTGTTCGAACGGCTGTTTACCGATCCGCACCCGGACGCCGGCGGCAAGGATTTCAAGGAGCTGCTCAACCCGAACGCGCGCGAAGTGATCACCGCCTACCTGGAGCCGGGCATGAGCGCCGCCCTGCCCGACCAGCGCTACCAGTTCGAGCGCCACGGCTATTTCGTCGCCGACCGCGTCGACAGCCAGCCGGGCAAGCCGGTGTTCAACCGCATCGTCACGCTCAAGGACAGTTTCGCAGCGAAATAAGTCGCGCGCGTTGCGGCAGCCGGCGCCATCCCCCGTGGGGGCGCCGGCTTTTTTTGTCGGCGCTTCTACTTGACTTGCATATGGAATATTTTTTATATTCAACAAACATGAAGACGACGGAGCGCAAGAAAGGCAGAGTCGATGAGGGGATTTTTCGCGCACCGGCATTGGTATTCGCCGTCCCAGCCGGTGTGGTGGGTGGGCGTACTGCTCTCGCTGGGCGTGGGCGTGCTGTGCCACGTGGCAGCGGACCACGCGGTCGAGGCCGATGCCAATGCCCGCTTCCTGCAGCAGGCGCGCAACGCCCAGTTCCACCTGCGCGCCCATATCGATTCCTATACCAATGTGCTGCGCGCCACCGCCAGCTACTTCGACGCCAGCGACAGCGTCACGCCTGACGACTTCCGCAACTTCGTCAGCGGCCTGCAGCTGCCCGTCCGTTTCCCCGCGCTCGACAGCATCAACTACGCCCCGTACGTGACCGACGCCGCCCGCGACGCCTTCGAGCGCGCTGCGCCCCACAGCGGCAGCCGTTCCGCCACCGGCGGTATCACGATCCGCCCGCCCGGGCGCCGGCCCGACTATTCGGTGATCACGATGATCGAGCCGATCGGCGCGTTCCACAACCGGGTGGGCCTGGACATCGCCGCTCCCGCTGCCGGCGCCGCGGCGCTGGCGCGCGCCCGCGATACGGGGGAGGCCAGCACCTCCGGCCGCATGATCGACATGGCCGGCCCGGGCCATGGCGGCAGCGGCATGGCGATCCGGCTGGCCGTGTACCGGCGTGGCCTGCCGCACGACACGCTGGCCCAGCGCCGCGCCAATTTCGTCGGCTCGGTCGGCATCGGCATCAGCGTGCCGCGCCTGGTGCAGCTGGCCATGGACCAGATGCAGGTGCGCGATGTGCGCCTGCGCCTGTACGACGGCGGCAGCGCGCACGCGCCGATGGCGCAGGCAGCACTGCTGTTCGACAGCCAGCCCCGCGCCAGGGAGGCGCGCGGGCGGCAGCTGTACTCGGTGGTGCTGCCGCTCGACTTCCACGGCCGCCAGTGGCAGACGCTGTTCAGCGCCCCCAAGCACGCCTGGTCGAGCCGCTTCGACCTGTTCCTGCCCTGGCTGGCCATGGGGGCCGGTTTCATCGGCACGCTGATGTTCTACCTGCTGTTCCACACGCTGTCGTCGTCGCGCCTGCGCGCGATCCGCATGGCCAAGGCCATGACGCGCGAATTGCGCGACAGCCAGGCCAAGCTGCAGCTGTCGCACCACAAGCTGCGCCGGCTGGCTGCCCATGCGGAACAGATCAAGGAGCTCGAGCGCAAGCGCATCGCGCGCGAAATCCACGACGACCTCGGCCAGAACCTGCTGGTGCTGCGCATCGAAGCGGACTTGCTGGCCACGCGCACGCGCCACCGCCACCCGCGCCTGCACGCGCGCGCCGTCGGCACGCTGCGCCAGATCGACAGCACCATCAAGAGCGTGCGCAACATCATCAACGACTTGCGCCCCACCGTGCTGGACCTGGGTCTCAGCGCTGCCGTCGAGTGGCAGATCGCCCAGTTCCGCACCCGGTCCGGCATGGTGTGCGAGCTGATCGAGCACCAGCACGATATCCGCGTGGACGACCGCTGCGCCACCGCGTTTTTCCGCATCCTGCAGGAGTCGCTCAGCAATATCGCCCAGCATACCCGCGCCAGCGTGGTGCGGGTGGAACTGGCAGCCACCGACCACACGCTGACCATGACCATCAGCGACAACGGCGTGGGCCTGCGCCCCAACAGCCGCAGCAAGACCGGATCGTTCGGCCTGGTCGGCATCGAGGAACGCATCACCCTGCTGGGTGGCACCTGCACCATTGCGAACGGCCCCAACGGCGGCACCGTGGTGGCGATCTCGGTACCGCGCGCGCGGGCGGCCCCGCCATCGGCTGCAGCTGCAGCAGAATCGCACGGCGATAAGAATTCCCTTACACCTATTGATTAACATCAATGGCGCGCATGGGGTGGATGACAAAATCGGCAATGTTGTTAACCATCAATCCCAATCGCAAAGGAAGATCATGAACGCCATCGCTGCGCTGGACCTGGAACCGATCAAAGTCAAACTCATGCACAAGGAATCCGGCGAAGGCTGGACCCTCGAGCGCGCCAACGCGGTCGAACTCGAATACCGCCGCTTCCTGATCCTGATGCAGAAATTCCCCCGCGAGGACACGTCGCCGACGGTCGATGTGGACACCTTCTGGCATTACCACATCCTCGACACCATGAAGTACGCGGCCGACTGCCAGGCGGTGTTCGGCTACTTCCTGCACCACTTCCCCTACATCGGCATGCGCGGCGCCGACGATGCGGCCACCCTGGCGCGCATGGGCAACCGCATGAAGCAGCTGTACGAACAGGAATTCGGCGTGGCGTACGGCAGCGTGACGGCCGGCATCGCCGCAGCGTATTGCGCCAAGACCACGCCAGCCTACTGCGCCCGCGAAGCGCAGGCAGCAGCTTACTGCGCAAGAGAAAGCGCACAACCCGCATACTGCGCCAGAGAGGCGGCGCAGGCAGCGTACTGCGCCGGGGAAACCGCGCAGGCAGCCTATTGCGCGATGCCGCCCGGCCAGCCGGTCGCGGCGTCGCTGTACACGGAACGGCCGCGCCTGGGCTGACATCTGCCAAAAAAAGTGGCATACTCGGGCTTCAACCGATGTCAGGAGCCCGTCATGGCCATCAATTCTGTCGCATCCGGCAATGTTAACATCCAGACCACGCCGCCCGCACGCCAGCCGGAACCGGCAGCGCGGCAAGCCCAGCCTGTGGCGCCGCCGCCCCAGCAGCAACAGCAGCCACCGCCGCAGCCGATGGTCAATACCAGCGGCCAGCGCCTGGGCAGCATGATCAACACCACCGCCTAGGCGCTGCGCAAGCGGCAGCCGACGAAAAACGGCGCGTCCCCGCGAGGGTGACGCGCCGTTTTAACGCAAGGCAGGCTTCTCAACGCGCCACGGGGTTCGCTACTTAGTTCGCCATCATTTCGCGCAGCTCACGGATGCTGAAATCGCTGATTTCATGCATGCGGATCAGGATGGTGGCGCCGATCGGCAGCGTGTTGTGACGGATCTTGCTGATGACCGGTGGCGCCACTTCGAGTGCACGCGACAACGCTGCATCGTTCTTCAGCTGCAGCTTTTCAATGATGGCGTCCAGGACGCGATTCGGGTTGTAGGTCGGGGAGGAGGTGATTTCTTTGATGGACATGGTGTTTAGCAGGTTCGGGGTCGCAGTTGGAAAAAAACGACACATTAACGAAGAAAACGATCGGTGCAGTTAGTGAAGTCATGTGCCCGCGATGGGCGCCGTTCCCCGCTACTACACATCTTTGTTATTCGACGGATAAGCAAAAAATGCGGATCCGTGACAATGTGTGAGATTCTAACGCTATTCCTTGTGCTAGAACAAAAAATAATTGTAAAAAAAAGTATAGAAGGCTGTAATCTTATTGAACGATGTGCAAATGCAACAGATATTGATCTATAAAAATTAAAGTGCCGACAGCATCGCGGCCACCGTGGGGTAGCGCAGGCGTACGCCCAGTTCGCGCTTGATGCGGCGATTGTCGAGCCGGCGCGACTCCGACATGAACGACAGCAGCGCCGGCGTGACCACCTGCTGCAGCTGCGCGCGCGGCAGGCGGGGCGGACGGGCCAGGCCCAGCGCATCGGCCACCGCATCGAAATAATCGGCCATCTTCATGTGGCTGTCGTCCACTGCATGGTAGAGACGGTTGGCTCGGCCAAGGCGCAATGCGCGCGCAATGATGGCGGCCAGGTCGTCGGCGTGGATGTGGTTGGTGTACACGTCGTGCTCGGCGATCAGCGCCGCCGTACCCTGCTCGAGCCGCTTGCGCGGCAGCCGCTCGGCGCCATAGATGCCCGGCACGCGCAGGATGGACAGCGTGGCGTGGTTGCGCACCGCCCAGCGCCGCAGCACGTTCTCGGCGTCGACGCGGCGCGTGGCGCGCGGATTGCGCGGCGCCACCGGCCGGGTTTCATCGAACAGGGCGCCGCCGCAGTCGCCGTACACGCCGGTCGTGCTTACATAAACCATGCGGGCGTGCTCGGGTAGAATGGCGGCCAGGTTGCGCGTGCGGCGGTCCAGCGGTCCCTCGCCCTGCGGCGGCGCCAGGTGGACGATGGTCGGCGCCAGCCCGGCCAGGCGGCGCAGGCTGGCCGGCCGGTCGAGGTCGGCCACGATGGGCACGGCGCCCAGCGCCCGCAGTTCGGCACAGCGTTCGGGACTGCTGGTGGTGGCAAACACGCGATAATGGCCGCGCAGCAGCGGCAACAGGCGCTTGCCGACGTCGCCGCAGCCCACGATCAGCAGGCGCGGAAGATTGAAGGCAGCGCGCATAGGACAAGTAGGGTTTTTCATCTGAAGGATTGTATGACGTTTCAAATTACTGTACAGCCTAGCGGCCACCGATTCCCGTGCGACGAGGACGAAACCATCCTCGCGGCCGCCATCCGCGCCGGCGTGGGACTGCCTTACGGGTGCAAGAATGGCGCCTGCAGCTCCTGCAAGGGCAAGGTGCTGGCCGGCGCCGTCACCCACAAGGCGCACCAGGAACGGGCGCTGAGCCTGGACGAGGAAGCGGCCGGCTTCGCGCTGTTCTGCTGCGCCACCACGGCCGGCGACCTGGTCATCGAGGCGCGCGAAGTGGCCGGCAGCGCCGAATACCCGATCCGCAAGATGCCGTCGCGCGTGAGCACCCTGGAAAAGGTGGCGCCCGACGTGATCGTCATGACGCTGCAGCTGCCGGCCAACGAGACGCTCAAGTTCCGGGCCGGCCAGTACATCGAATTCCTGCTGCGCGACGGCAAGCGCCGCAGCTACAGCATCGCCACTGCGCCGGGCGCCGACCAGCCGTTGTCGCTGCACATCCGCCACCTGCCGGGCGGCCTGTTCACCGACCAGGTATTCTCCACCATGAAGGAGCGCGACATCCTGCGCTTCGAAGGGCCGATGGGCACGTTCTTCGTGCGCGACGACAGCGACAAGCCGATGGTGCTGCTGGCCTCGGGCACCGGTTTCGCACCGATCAAGGCCATCGTCGAACACCTGCGCGCGGCAGGCGCCACCCGCCCGATGACCTTGTACTGGGGCGGGCGTCGGCCGCAGGACCTGTACATGGACGCGCTGTGCCGCGACTGGGCCGCCAGCATGCCCAACTTCCGCTACGTGCCGGTGGTGTCGAACGCCCTGCCGGACGACGGCTGGACCGGCCGTACCGGCTTCGTGCACCAGGCCGTGATGGCCGACCTGCCCGACCTGTCGGGCCACCAGGTCTATGCCTGCGGCGCCCCGCTGATGGTCGAGGCGGCGCAGCGCGACTTCGTCGCCCGCTGCGCCCTGCCGGAACAGGAGTTCTACGCCGACGCCTTTACCACCGAGGCCGATCTGCACCAGCCCGGATTAGTACAGTCCTGACCGCATCCACCCGCAGGGCCCGGGATGTAGAGTCCCGGCACTCTGCATCCTGAAAGCCTGCATGTCCGACAGTCCCACCCCTGCACCTTCCGCCAACGGCTTCAGCGTCCTGCGCCACCGTAATTTCACCTTCTACCTGCTGGCCCGCACGCTCGGCACCCTGGCCGTGCAGATGCAGAATGTCGCGATCGGCTGGCAGGTCTATTCGATGACCGGCAACCTGTTCGACCTGGGCCTGATCGGCCTGGCGCAGTTTGCGCCGTTCTTGCTGCTGATCCTGATCGCCGGCCACGCGGCCGACCGCTACAACCGCCGCAACCTGATCGCTGTCGCGCTCGCTGCGCAACTGCTGTGCGGCCTGTCGCTGCTGGCTTTTACCTACGCCGGCCTGACCCAGGTGTGGCCCGTGTTCGCGGTGCTGGTGCTGTTCGGCAGCGCGCGTGCCTTCATGGGCCCGGCCACCCAGGCCATCCTGGTCAACCTGGTGCCGCCCGACAGTTTCGCCCGCGCGGTGGCCCTGAGCTCGTCCAGCATGCACGTGGCGGTGATCCTCGGCCCCACGCTGGGCGGCCTGTTCTACCTGGCCGGCCCGAAGGCCGTGTACCTGGTGTCGTCGACCATGCTGGCGCTCTCGGTTATCCTGATGTGCCTGGTCAAGTCGGTCAAACAGCCGAGCAACCGCGCACCGGCTACCTGGCACACGGTGCTCGAGGGCCTGCGCTTCGTGCGATCGCGCCCGGTGGTGCTGGGAGCGATTTCGCTCGACCTGTTCGCGGTGCTGTTCGGCGGCGCCACGGCCCTGCTGCCGGCGCTGGCGCACGACGTGCTGCACGTGGGGCCGCAGGGCCTCGGCATGCTGCGCACCGCACCCGGCATCGGCGCCGCCCTGTGCTCGATCGCGCTGGCGTTTTTCCCGATCACGCGCCGCGTGGGTGCCTGGATGTTCGGCGGCGTCGCGGTCTTCGGTCTCGGCACGCTGGTGCTGGGCGCCACGTCCACCTTCGCGGTGGCGCTGGTGGCGCTGTTCCTGATGGGCATGGGCGACATGGTCAGCGTGTACGTGCGCCATCTGCTGGTGCAGTACGAAACGCCCGATGAAATCCGCGGCCGCGTCAGCGCCGTCAACTCGGTCTTCATCGGCGCCTCCAACGAGCTGGGCGAATTCGAATCGGGCGTGACTGCCGGCTGGATGGGCCTGACACGCGCGGTGCTGTTCGGCGGCGCCGCCACGCTGGCAGTGACGGGCCTGTGGGCCTATTTATTCCCAGTACTCTCGCGCATGGACCGCTTTCCCCATGACCAGAAAAAGGTAACGACATGAAGGTGATCCTATGAGCTGGCGCCCCACCCTGCCGCGCATCATCCACAGCCGCCCCCACCTGAGCCTGGCAGTGGCGATCGGCGCCGCGGTCTGGCCGTTGCTGCCCGGCGACTGGCACGCGCTTACGCGCCTGCTCACGGCATGGGACGTCACGGTCTGGCTGTACCTGGTGACCATGGGGGCCATGATGCTGCGCGCCGACCACCACGACATCCGCCACGCTGCCAAGCGCCAGGACGAAAAGGGGCCGGTGATCCTGGCCACGCTGTCGGTGGCGATCATGGTGTCGCTGGCCGCCGTCGTGCTGCAACTGGCGTCGGTCAAAAACCACCCCGACGACCTGCCGCTGCAGTATGCATTCGTGGCGCTGACGGTGATCGGTTCCTGGCTGATGGTGGGCGTGATGTTCTGCTCGCACTATGCCCACCTGTATTACGCCAGCGGGCAAGGCGAACCGCCGCTGGGTTTCCCGGACCGCGACCTGCAGCCGCACTACTGGGACTTCCTGTACTTCTCGTTCACGATCTCGGTGGCGGTGCAGACCTCGGACGTGAGCGTGCGCGACCGCGGCATGCGCAAAGTGGTGCTGGGCCAGTCGGTGCTGTGTTTCTTCTACAACCTGGCCATCCTGGGACTGTCGATCAACATTGCCGCGTCGCTGATCAACTGACCAGCACGGTTGCTTTCGAAGGTGGGCTACTTAACGCGAACCTAAGGATAAAAGGAGTAAGATGATTTCGCACATCAACAAAAAGACAGGAGCAATCGTATGCAAATCAACGTCAATTCCGATAAGACCGTTGCCGTTCATGCCGGCCTTCACGAGCATGTGCGCACCGTCGTCAGCGATTCACTCCACCGTTTCGGCGAACAGATCACCAGCGTCGAAGTGCACCTCAGCGACAACCTGGGCCAGAAATCGGCCGACGGCGACAACCGCTGCCTGATGGAAGCGCGCATCACTGGCTACAAGCCGATTGCCGTCAGCGACCATAACGCCACCCTGCACCAGGCCATCGGCGGCGCCTCTGCCAAGCTCAAGCGCGCTATCGACAGCGCCCTCGGTCGCCTGCACGACAAGGACAAACACCACGCGCCGGCCAAGGACGCCGTCGCTGCCGACGACATCGAAGAAACCCGCGAATAACCGTGGACCGGCGACGGCCCGCCATCAGGCGCGGGCCAGTTGCCGCAGATACCGCAAACCCGGCAGCGCGCGGCTGCCGTACCACGACAACAGCTCCCCATCGACCAGCATGACCGGCTTGCCGATCTGCTGCTCAAGCGCGTGCACATGCGCTTCGGTGAACCGGTACGGTTCGCTCGACAACAACACCCCATCGATCCCCTGCACCAGTTCCGGCGACCAGCGGAACTGCGGGTAGCGCACGTCGCCCAGCAGCGGCACCTGCCAGCCGATTTCGGCTAGCATGCGGGCGATATAGGTGTCGGGCGAAATCGTCATCCACGGATCTTGCCAGATCACGTACAACATCGTTTGCGGCGGGCCTTTCGGGGCGGCCTGCAGGGCCGCGTGCTCGGCCTCGAATGCGGCGCACCACTGCGCAGCCGCCTCGGCGCGGCAGAACACGCCGCCCAGCAGGCGCGCCAGCGCCACGTTGTCCTGCGGTCCCAGCGGGTGGGTCACGACGATGTGGGGAACGAACTGGGCCAGCAGGTCGACCGTGTCTTTTTCGTTCTCGTCGATATTGACCACCAAGTGGGTCGGCGCCAGCTGGCGGATCTTGTCGAGGTTGACGTCCTTGGTGCCGCCTACCTTCGGGATGGTCTGCACCAGGTCGGCCGGGTGGATGCAAAAGCCGGTGCGGCCCACCAGCTGTGGCGCCAGGCCCAGGTCGCACAGCATCTCGGTCAGCGACGGCACCAGCGAGACGATGCGGGCGTTCGGATCGGGGCGGTGCGCGGTACCGAGCGCGTCGGTGAACATCGGGTCGGTGGTGGTGGTCAAATCGGCTCCTCGCTCGTGCGTTGCCGGATAGACTACCGCATGCCGGGGCTGCCTGTGTAACATTTACACCGCTTATCGAACGCGGCGCCAGGCGCCGGCGTGACCGCCGGGGGGCTTTGGGCTATCATGGGGTGTGCCTGGCGGTGCTTGCCAGCACCTATTGCTGCGCTATTGAAAGAACCGACTTGAAACAGATCAGTACCTTCGGCAGCGCCGGCTACCAGCCCGGCGATCTGCAGCTGCTGCGCGACGCCGGCGACGACGCTGCTGTCGCCCGGCTGCTGGCCCCCTGCCCCATCATGCGCCTCAACGCGGGCCAGGCCGTCGCCGAGTCGAACCAGGCGCGGCTTTATATCGTGCTGCGCGGCGCACTGGCCGTGGAGACCGATACCAGCACCGGCATGACCGACGGCACGGTCAGCAAAGTGCTGCCCGGCGAGAGCGTGGGCGAGCAGTCGGTGCTCGACGAGGAAGCCAACCTGGCCAGCATCACCGCGCTCGAAGACAGCGACATCCTGGTGATCGAAGCGCACCTGGTATGGCAGCTGATCGACGAATCGAACGTGCTCGCGCGCAACCTGCTGCGCCTGCTGTCGTTCCGCATCCGCGCTGCCAATGCCCAGCTGCGCCGGCGCCAGAAGGTCGGCGAGTTCTACCGGCAAATGTCGATGAACGACGCCCTCACCGGCTTGTACAACCGGGCCTGGCTCAACGACGTGCTGCCGCGGCTGACCACCACGGCCCACAGCACGGGCGCGCCGCTGGCGCTGATCATGATCGACCTCGACCATTTCAAACGCTTCAACGACAGCCATGGCCACCTGGCCGGCGACCAGGCCTTGCGCGCTGCCGCGCAGGTACTGAGCGGGGCCTTGCGGCCCACCGATTTCGCGGTGCGCTACGGCGGCGAGGAAATGATGGTGCTGTTACCGGACACCAGCGGCCCGATGGCGGTCGCCGTGGCCGAACGCCTGTGCGAACGCATGCAACAGGCGCAGGTGTTTGCCGACATGCGCCTGCCGCTGCCGCACATCACGGCCTCGTTCGGCGTCGCCACGCTGGAGGCGCGGCAAAACGAGCAGGACCTGATCGCCAGCGCCGACGCCGCCCTGTACCGCGCCAAGGAGCTGGGCCGCAACCAGGTGGCGCAGCAAGCCGCCGGCAGCTGAATTTTCAGCAGCCGGTTTTTCAGCAACCGTCCGATCTGGCGCCCACCCACGCTGTGGTTGCCACTGCTTTAGCAAATACGATGCGCGTTTCGGCAGCCAGCCTCAGCAGCCATTTGGTCAGACGGCGGGCGGATCGATCTGGCGCACGCCGGCGCCGCTGTCGCCGTTGCCGGGCGCTTTGGGCGTGACCGCGGCGCTGACGCCGACTGCGCCGGTAGCCTCTGCCCCGGCCGGCGGCGCCTTTTGCGCAGCGGCAAAATCGGCAAAGCCCTTCTGAATCAGGTCGTACGTCTTGTCGATGTTGGCCGACAGCTCGCCGTTGAGCACCTTGAAGCCCTCGAGGATGCTGCGCGCTTCCTTGAAACCCTGCTCCACGCCCTTCTTGACGGTATCCATGAAGTTGTTGAGCGCGGTCTCGTCGTCCTGGCCGGGGTTCTGCCGCTTGTACGCTTCGTAAAAACCGGTGGACAGCGCTACAATGCGGTTCGCCGTCGCTTCCGGCGTATTGTCCTGCGACGCCGCATTCTGGATCGCATCCTTGCCGAAATCGGCCTCGAGCGCCTCGTTGATGCCGGTGAGCGCAGTCTTAAACACCACCGACATCGGATCGTTGGCCGTTTTCAGCGACACCGTCAGCGATGCCTGCACGATCGATGCGTTGAGCTGGGCCTTGGCCTTGGCGGTCGGCGATACGTCGGCGGTTTTATCGCTGCCGGTGGCGCTGGCCTTGACTGCGCCGACGCTACTGCTGCCGACGTTGCTGCTACCTGGAGTAATGGATACCGGAGTCGCCATGATGATGCTCCCTGTGAGTGCCTGAATTCCGATTATCGGCAGTTTTACCAATAACTGTAGCCCCCCTGAACACGCCTCTATGACCACACAGACTTTCCTCTGGCACGATTACGAAACCTTCGGCGCCGTGGCGCGCCGCGACCGCCCGGCGCAATTTGCCGCGATCCGCACCGATGCCGAGCTCAATGAAATCGGCGATCCGATCATGTTGTATTGCCAGCCCGCCAACGATTTCCTGCCTGATCCGCAATCGTGCCTGATCACCGGCATCACTCCGCAGCAGTGCCTGGAATGGGGCGTGCCCGAGCACCAGTTCGCCCGCACCATCGAGCAGGCGTTTGCCGAGCCGGGCACGATCGGCGTCGGCTACAACACGATCCGCTTCGATGACGAGATCACCCGCTTCATGTTCTGGCGCAACCTGATCGACCCGTATGCGCGCGAGTGGCAAAACGGCTGCGGCCGCTGGGACCTGCTCGACGTGGTGCGCATGACCTACGCGCTGCGCCCCGAAGGGATCGAATGGCCGGTCAGGGAAGACGGCAAGCCCAGCTTCAAGCTCGAACACCTGGCCAAGGCCAACGGCCTGCTGCATGAAGCGGCGCACGATGCGCTGTCTGACGTGCGCGCCACCATCGCGCTGGCGCGCCTGATCCGCCAGCGCCAGCCCAAGCTGTTCGATTTCTGCCTGGCCCTGCACAAGAAGGACCGCGTGGCCGACGAGATCGGCATGCACCTGGCGCCGCAGCTGCGCGCGCCGTTCCTGCACGTGTCCGGCATGTTCCCGGCCGAGCGCGGCTGCCTGGCGCTGGTCTGGCCGCTGGCCACGCACCCGACCAACAAAAACGAGGTGATCGTCTGGGACTGCAGCTACGACCCGACCGAACTGTTCACGCTCGACGCCGACGCCATCCGCACCCGCATCTTTACCCGCGCCGACGCCCTGCCCGAGGGCATGACGCGGCTGCCGATCAAGAGCATCCACCTGAACAAGTCGCCGATGCTGGTTGCCAACCTGAAAACCCTGTCGCCGGCCATGGCCGCGCGCTGGGGCATCGATCTCGAACAGGGCAAGGCCCATGCCGCCATTGCCGCCGCCGGCCGCAATCTCGACGCCGAGTGGTCGCAGGTGTTCCACCGCCCGGCCGGCGCGCCGCTCGACGTGGACGAAGACCTGTACAACGGCTTCGTCAGCCGCGACGACCGCCGCACGCTCGACAGCCTGCGCCAGGAAAGCCCGGCGCGCCTGGCCGCCGCCTCGCCGTCATTCGGCGACGCCCGCCTGGCCGAACTGGTGTTCCGCTACCGCGCACGCAACTTCCCGGAGACCCTGTCGGAGACGGAAACGGAACAGTGGGAACAGCACCGCGCCGAACGCTTCTACGAAGGCGCAGGCGGCGCCCGCACCATCGACCAGTTCTTCGGCGAGATCGATCAGTTGCAGCAGGACGCCGACGAACGGGCCGAACAGATCCTCGGGGATTTGTACGACTACGCGGAAATGGTCGCGCCGGCGCACTGACAACAACCTTGCCTGGCACGCCTGCGCCAGTCATGCCCGACGATCCAAGCCGTCATTTCCCGCCTGCTCGAACGTCATTCCCGCGCAGGCGAGAATCCAGGGAACACCTGACAGAGGTAGCGCCTGCCGGTTCTATTCGGATTGTCTGAAGAATTGGATCCCCGCCTGCGCGGGGATGACGGAGCGCACCGCGTTGAAACCGCATCCCCGTCCGCTAAAATCGTCATTCCCGCGCAGGCGGGAATCCAAGGAACGCCTGAACAGGCGTAGCGCCTGCCGGTTCCATTCGGATAGTCTGAAGAACTGGATCCCCGCCTGCGCGGGGATGACGGAACATCGCGTCCGATATGCTGGCGTTCGATGTGCATCCCCGCCTGCGCGGGGATAACGGACTCGCAGCAAACGTTGACGATCAGCGATGCAGATTGATCGCGTCGCGCGTGTCCAGCGCCACGCGGCGCGCAGCGCTGGCGAAGTCTTCGCCGGCCTGCGGCGCCGCGTACAGGATGGCCCGCGACGAATTGATCATCATGCCGGTGCCGGCAGCGCTCTTGCCCGACCGCACAGTGGCAGCGACATCGCCGCCCTGGGCGCCGATGCCGGGCACCAGCAAGGGCATGTCGCCGACGATGGCGCGCACCTGCGCCAGCTCTTCCGGGTAGGTAGCGCCCACCACCAGCGCGCACTGGCTGTTGCTGTTCCACTTCTCGGCCACCAGGCGCGCCACGTGCTGGTACAGCGGCTGGCCGCCGACGTCGAGAAATTGCAGGTCCGAGCCGCCCGCGTTCGAGGTGCGGCACAGGATGATCACGCCGCGCTCGCGCCACTCCATGTAAGGCTCGACCGAATCGGATCCCATGTAGGGGTTGACGGTGACGGCGTCGGCGCCGTAGCGGTCGTATGCCTCGCGCGCGTACTGGCGGGCGGTGGCGCCGATGTCGCCGCGCTTGGCGTCGAGGATCAGCGGAATGTGCGGGTAGTGCTCGCGCAGATAGGCGCAGATTTGCTCGAGCTGGTCTTCCGCCGACAGCGCAGCAAAATAGGCGATCTGCGGCTTGAACGAGCAGGCCAGGTCGGCGGTGGCGTCGATGATCTCGCGGCAAAAATGAAAAATGCCTTGCGGATCGTTGCGGAACTGCGCCGGCAGCTTGGCCATGTCGGGATCGAGGCCGACGCACAGCAGCGAGTCGTTGCTGGTCCACGCGGCGGACAGTTTGTTGATGAAATTCACGGCGCACCCTTCTGGTCTGTTGCAAACCCTCTATTGTAGCGCGGCCATGTCCGACTGATAGAATTCGCCCGTCATCCCATCGAAAGCACAACCATGAAATTATCCGGAAAAGTCGCCATCGTCACCGGCGCCACCCAGGGCATCGGCCTGGCCTGCGCCCGCCGCCTGGTCGCCGAAGGCGCCAGGGTCATGCTGGTGGACATCAAGCCCGACGGCGAACAGGCTGCCGCCGCGTTGGGCGATGCCGCCCGCTTCTTCGCTGCCGATGTCAGCCAGAAAGCGGATGTGGACACCATGCTGGCCGATACCCTGGCCGCGTTCGGCCGCGTCGATATCCTGATCAACAACGCCGGCGTGACCCACGCCGCCGACTTCCTCGACGTCACCGAGGACGACTTCGATCGCGTGCTGCGGATCAACCTGAAATCGATGTTCCTGTGCGGCCAGGCCGTGGCGCGCGAGATGGTCAAGCAGCAAAGCGGCGTGATCATCAATATGTCGAGCGTGAACGCCGAGCTGGCCATCCCCAACCAGGTGCCTTATGTGGTGTCGAAAGGCGCGATCAACCAGCTGACCAAGGTGATGTCGCTGAACCTGATCCCGCACGGCATCCGCGTCAACGGCATCGGACCCGGCACCATCCTGACCGAGCTGGCGAAGCAGGCAGTGATGTCGAGCCCGGAGGCGCGCCACACGATCCTGTCGCGCACGCCGATGGGACGCTGCGGCGACCCGGAGGAAGTGGCGTCGATTGCCGCCTTCCTGGCCAGCGACGACGCCAGCTACATGACCGGACAAACGCTGTACGTGGACGGCGGCCGCATGGCGCTCAACTACACGGTGGCGGTCAAATAAACGGGAAACCCGGCTGTTATTCGGGAATCAAATGTCTGGTATCCGAAACATCAATTAGACACATATCTTGGGGACGCGCATAATTGCACCTGTCTCCACTATTCTCCTCCAAGAAAATAGTTTTAAGCCCGCTTTCATCAGCGGGCTTTTTTTTTGGGCTCGTCGTCCGAATGGTTGTCGCTTGTCATGGCGGCGTCACAATCGCTGCTTATACTGGGTCCATCTTGAGTACATGCAACCGATAGGCATGACTGAAGAAAGGTGCACCGGCAGCGGTGCACCACTCCCCAATTCCTGGCACGCGTGGTAAGGTTTGCTTCATGATCAAGCAAATTATTCTTTCCTCCTCGCATGCCCGCCTTCGTTACTGGACTGCCATCTTCCTCTTCCTGATGATCCTGGTGCTAGGTTCCCTGCCCGGCGCCCGGCAGGAAATCGGCCAGGTGGCCTCCGGCGTCCTGCTTCACTCCACCGCCTACGCGGGCCTGACCTTCCTGCTATTCACCGGCACTACCGGTTCGCTGGCCCAGCGCGCCGTCAAGTCGGTGCTGACCATCGCTGCCATGGGCGCCCTGGACGAATACGTGCAAAGCTTTTTTCCGTATCGCCACGGTGCGGTCTCGGACTGGCTGGTCGATTGCAGCGCTGCCGTGCTGATGACCGTGGTCATGTGCGTCTTGTGGTCGCACTATCGCATCCGGTCGTCAGGCTGACCTCGCCACAGCGGCCGTTCCCGCAGGCCCGCTCGACATCCTCCTGCAGTTGTTGAAGTTGCTCAGCCTGGGCCACGCGTACCAGGCCGTGCAATGCATGCGTCATCAGGTGCTTGCAGCGCGGATCAGTCTGCTCTCCGCAGGTCGACGTAATTAACTGTTCGATAATGGTATCTGTTACGCGTGTCAACATATCGATGTCCTTTAAAAGTGATACCGGACAATTATTGCTTGTGGGTAGCATGATTCAATTGATGTACATCAAGCGTCCGGACCGGTGCATGAACGAAGTACGGCGGTTCGGCTCTGACCTGTTTTGATACTTCAAGGGAGGCAGAGATGAACCGTGCAACATTCGGCAAACAGGGCAGGCTGACCATAGCAATGAGTATGCTGCTGCTCGCGGGACTGGCGGGATGCGCGTCCGATTCCATGCGCGGCGGCGCAAACAGCGGCTATACCTCCGGCGGCTCCGGCAGCACCAGCAGCACCAGCGGCTACACGTCGAGCGGCAGCAGCGGCTCGGGTACGGCAGCCACGGGCGCCGGCCCCGGCGGGGGCGGAGGCGTGCCGGCCGCAGGCACTGCCGGCGCCGGGACCGGCAGCTCGGGCATGAGCGGCAGCGGCAGTGCGGACAGCAGCGGCATGAGCGGGAACGCGGCCGGCACCGGCAGCACGACGCAAGCCTCGTACGGCGTGGTGCAAGCGATCGATCAGCTGCCGGCGGGCATGGGCGACACGACCGGGAGCAGCGCCACCAGTGCAACGGCCGGCGGCCCCACCCCGTACCGCATCAGCGTGCGCATGGACGATGGCAGCAGCCAGAGCATCGTTGTCGATACCCTGCCGTCGTACAAGGTGGGCGACCGGGTGCGCTACAGCAGCGGCGCGCTCACCGCCTATTAAGTCCTGTCAAGGCCGATGAACGGCGTCAATACAACTGCTCGACCCGGTAGCCGCGGCGCTTGAGCAGTTGCGGCAGGCCATCGTCGCCGACCAGGTGCAGCAATCCGACGCCCACGAAGGCAACCCGGTCCTGCTGCATGATGCGCTCGATATTGGCCGCCATTTCCGGATTGCGCTTGCCCAGCAGGACGCGCTGCATGAATTCGGCCGCTATCGAGTTGCCGCTGGTGGCATTGCGCCAGGCAGCTTCGATGCCGGGGATGTCGGCAGCGTTCCAGGCCTCGATCAGCGCCAGCGATTTCTTCATTGCCGTGCCGTTGTCGAGGTCGGCCAGGCTTTCCAGCAAATATTGCTCTTGCTGGCGCGGGTCCAGCGTATCGAACAAGCCCAGCTGATAGTCTGCGCTCTCGAGCTGGCGCACGGCCTTGTCCTGCTGCTGCGCTGCGGCCAGCAGCGCGTATTCCGCCGCCTGGGCACGCTTGAATCCGCGCGCATCGAGTTCGGTACCGATGAGCAGGTTGGCAATCAGCCATGGCTTGAATTGCTGCACCGATTGCAGCGACAGCCCGGCGCGCGCCAGCGCCGGCACCAGCTTTTGCACGGTGGCGGGCTGCACATGGTTTTGCACCTGGTCGCCGGCAGCGTAGCGGCCATGCCGCGTCATGGCTTGCTGGAAGGCGGCATTTTCGCGGATATCGAGCTCGATCACCAGCGCCCTGGCACCGAGCAGCGCCTGCGCGGCTTGCGCATCGAGCGGATAAACGCCGTCCTTGCCGACGTGGATGGTGCCGTACAGATAGCTGGTCTTGCCATCGAGCGTGACCTTGTACAGCTGGCCGCGGCGCGGCGCAGCCGCTTCGGCTACCCCGGCCGCGTAGGCAACCTGTCCCGCCTGGCCCAGCAGGCCCAGCACCAATGCAAACAAGACAATCATTCTGGCAGGCATGCGCGTTCCCGACGATGGCAGCCGATGCCATCGAAATAAGATTCGATAAAGGAGATGGGCGAGCTGCGGCCGGATGCCGCGCTGTTTCCCATGGTAAATCAGGCAGGCTGCAGGGAAAAACTATTTGTGACGCAGCTGCCGGTTTTTGTGACTTATTTCCACGCAGGCGTCTGTTTTGATCCACTTCGATACCAATTCGATATCAGCACCAATCTTCAGCGTGGCAATAACCACACCGATTCCAGGGACTCGCTTGAAACTGTCGGTGACGGCCCGATATGGACTGCATGATTCCATTTTCCATACTCGACCTGTCGCCGATCGCCGAAGGCAGCAACGCTTCCGCATCGTTCCGTAACACACTCGACCTCGCCCAGCACGGCGAGCGCTGGGGCTTCCAGCGTTACTGGCTGGCCGAGCACCATGGCATGCCCGGGATTGCCAGCGCGGCCACGGCCGTCCTGCTGGCCCACGTGGCGGGCGGCACGTCCACCATCCGCGTCGGTGCTGGCGGCATCATGTTGCCGAACCACTCGCCGCTGGTGATTGCCGAGCAATTCGGCACGCTGGAGGCGCTGCACCCGGGCCGGATCGACCTCGGTCTGGGGCGGGCGCCGGGCTCGGACCACACCACGGCGCGCGCGCTGCGCCGCAACCTCGAGTCCGACTCGGACGCATTCCCGCAGGACGTGCTGGAATTGCAGGACTATATGAGCGATACGCCGCGCCAGCGCGTGCTGGCCGTGCCTGGCAAAGGCGCCAAGGTGCCGCTGTGGATACTCGGTTCAAGCACCTTCGGCGCGCAGCTCGCTGCGCACCTCGGGCTGCCGTTCGCATTCGCGTCGCACTTTGCGCCGTCGATGATGCAGCAGGCGATTACCCTGTACCGCAGCAATTTCCAGCCGTCGGCGCAACTCGACAAGCCTTACGTGATGCTCGGGTTTAACGTATTTGCCGCCGACACCGACGAGGAAGCGCATTTGCGCGCCACGTCGATGCAGCAGGCGTTCGTCAATCTGCGCACCGGCAACCCCGGCAAGCTGCAGCCGCCACGCGCCGGCTACCTGGAGTCGCTTGGCGTTGCCGAGCGTACCATGCTCGATTCGGTGCTGTCGTGCACGGCCATCGGTGCGCCGGACACGGTCCGCCAGCGCCTGCAGCAATTCATCGCCCGCACCGGCGCCGACGAACTGATGATCACGTCGCAAATCTTCGACCACCAGCACCGGCTGCGCTCGTACGAAATCACGGCTGAAGTGCGCCAGTCGCTTCAGCGCACCGAAGCCGGCTTTGCCTGAGCAGTCGGTTCGCTCGTGAACGGCACGCTGGCGCCGCTCCCATGCAGCGCGTCAGCCAGTCTGCCGGTCGCCTTAACGCGCCGACGCCGGAACTGCCTGACCTCGGTTCGTGGTTGAATGGCACGCTGGCGCCGTTCCCCCTGCCCGGCGCGCCAGAGCCTGTTCATCGCCGGTGCATGACCTGTTCACCACCGCAGGCGTCGCTGCAGCTGTTATCGCAGTCATCACGCGGCATGCGCGATGCTGCGATGGTTCGCTTGAGACGCCGCCGTCAGCAGTAATCATCTGCCCGCTGTAAAATTGCCGCCTTTTCAAAAAAGGAGCAATTCCCGTGAGCCAGTCCCACGCCCAGCAAGAACTTACTCCCGGCATGGTCTGGTTGTTTGCCATCGCGACCGGCCTGATCGTCGCCAACCTGTATTACGCCCAGACCCTGATCGGCCCCATCAGCCGTGCGACCGGCCTCGATCCCGGCGCTGCCGGACTGATCGTCACCCTGACCCAGATCGGATACTGCCTGGGCCTGCTGTTCATCGTGCCGCTCGGCGACCTGGTGGAAAACCGCCGCCTGATCTTCAGCTCGCTGGTGGTGTGCGCGCTGGCGCTGGTCGCCGCTGCCGTGGCCGGCAATCCGCTGGTGTTCCTGGCAGCAGCCCTGTGCATCGGCCTCGGTTCCGTGGCGGCCCAGATCATCGTACCGTTTGCCGCCCACCTGGCGCGCCCCGAGGAACGGGGCCAGGCCGTGGGCAAGGTCGTCAGCGGCCTGCTGATGGGCATCATGCTGGCGCGCCCGGTCGCCAGCCTGGTGGCCGATGCGTTCGACTGGCACGCGATCTTCGTGTTGTCGGCGGTGGTAACGATTGCGCTGGCGTTTCTGCTGCGCGCGCGATTGCCGCAGCGCCAGCCGCAAGGTGGCATGCATTATTTTGCGCTGCTCGGGTCGATGTGGCATCTGCTCAGGACCACACCCATCCTGCGCCGCCGCGCCGCCTACCAGGCCTGCATGTTCGGCGCCTTCAGCCTGTTCTGGACCTGCGTGCCACTGGAATTGATGGGACCGAATTTCGGCATCAGCCAGAGCGGCGTCGCCCTCTTTGCACTGGCTGGCGTGGCCGGCGCCATCGCCTCGCCGATCGCCGGCCGCCGCGCCGACCAGGGCAAGAGCCGCTCCAATACGCTGGCGGCGCTGCTACTCGGTGCGCTGGCATTCGCAACGCCATGGCTGACGGCCACCCAGCTGGACCTCGGCCGCAGCGCGGGCCTGGCGATCCTGGTGACCGCCTCGATCATCCTCGATGCCGGCGTCTCGGCCAGCCTGGTCACCGGCCAGCGCGCGATCTTCTCGCTGCCGGCCGACGTGCGCAGCCGCCTGAACGGCCTGTACATGGCATTATTTTTCATGGGTGGCGCCATCGGCTCGTCGCTGGGCGGCTGGATGTTCGCCCACTACGGCTGGCACGGCGTCCTGCTGACCGGCCTGGCGTTTCCGCTGATCGGACTGGCCGTCTATGCCACCGAGCCACGCGCCTGATTTACACCGGCGCGCAAGCTGACGGATCCGCGCCAGCGATCTGCATGACCGCGCCACGTCGATGCGCCGCGCAACAGATCTACGGAACTGATCTACGCAACTGCGCCAAGCAATTGCGCTGCGCAACCGGTCCAGTCACTCGGGCAGCCGGTTGTGCGGGGCGCTGCCCATCGACCAGCGCGCCACAGCAGCGGCGCCCCGCGCATGCCGAGCGCCGCTGCCGGCACCGGCGCGTGAAGGCTGCGCCCTCATCGGCGCGCCGGTGCAACCGCATCACTTGACGTTGCGCGGGCGGGCAAAAGCATCGCCCGCCTTCCACTCCGGCAGCTTGGGATTGTTGGCGATGATGCGGCCGAGGTTCAGCGTGAACTGCGCCGTTTGCAGCATGCCCGACAAATCCCAGGCCGGATCGTATTCGTCGCTGGCCTGGTGGTAGCGCTTGCCGTAAGCCTTGGCTTTTTCGGCCGATCCGGCCGGGTCCTTGATGTACTCGCTGCCCGATTCGATCGAAAAGGCCGGCACGCCGTTCTTGGCAAAGCTGAAGTGGTCGCTGCGGAAATAGCCGCCGGCCAGGTCCGGTTCGGCCTTGGCGATATGCATGCCCATGGCCTTGGCAGCCGCCGTGGCCATCTTGCCCAGCTCGGTGCGCTCGCTGCCCTCGGTGCCGATGTCGCGCGTGGCGCCGACGAAGTTCAGGCTGTCGAGATTGAGGTTGGCGGCCGTCTTTGCCAGCGGCCACAGCGGCGACGTGGCATACGCCGCGCTGCCCAGCAGGCCCTGCTCTTCGGCTGCCACCCACAGGAACATCTGGCTGCGCCTGGTCGGTGCGCGCCTGGCTTCCTGCGCCATCGCCAGCAGGGCAGCGCTGCCGGAGGCATTGTCCACCGCGCCATTGAAGATGGTGTCGCCGCTGTCACCCTGCTTGCCGAGGTGGTCATAGTGGGCGCTGTAGATCACCACCTCGTCCTTGAGCGTGGGATCGGTACCGGGCACCACGGCCGCGATATTGAATTGCTCGACCTTGCGCACGGCTGCCTTCATCTCGCCGTTGACGCTGGCGTTGAGCGGCACCGGCTTGAAGTCGGCGCGCTCGGCAGCGGCGCGCAGCGTGTCGAGGTCCTGGCCGGCAGCCTTGAACAGGGCGCGCGCCGTGTCGTCGGTCATCCAGCCCTGCAAGGGCGTGCCCAGCGTGCCGGCGGCCAGCTGGAAGCGCTCCACGCCCGACCAGCTGTTCTGGATCACGCTCCAGTCGTACGACGCCGTGGGCGTGGTGTGGATCAGGATCACGCCGGCTGCCCCCTGGCGCTTCGCTTCCTCGAATTTATAGGTCCAGCGGCCGTAATAGGTCAGGCCCTTGCCGTTGAAACGGTTGGGCTGCTCGGCAGTCGGCTGCGGATCGTTGACCATCGCCACCAGGATCTTGCCCTTCAGGTCCACGCCCTTGAAATCATCCCATTTCTCATCGGCCGCCTTGATGCCGTAACCGACGAACACCAGACCGGCGTTCAGCTGGTGCACGGCAGTGGCGTCGCCGGGTGCAAACACCCAGTCCTTGCCGAAGGCAGCCGGCAGCGCCTTGCCGTTCGCTTCGAGCTTCAGCGAGCTCTCGGCAGGCAGGGTCTTGACGCCGGCGATCTGCACCGACTGGCGAAAGCTGTTGCCGTTGCCGGGCGTCAGGCCCAGCGCCTGCGCCTGGGTTTCCAGGTAGAGCGCAGCGAGGTCGGCGCCGCGCTGGCCGGTGCCGCGGCCTTCGAGCAGATCGTTGGACAGGAAAGCAAGGTGGGCGCGCAGCGGCGCTTCCTGCACAAGGGCCGGAGCGCTGGTAGCGGCAGCCTGGGCAGCGTTGACAGGAAACGCCAGCGCCAGGCTCATGGCCAGTGCGGAGGCAACGAAGGAAGGGGTCATTTTGTGCATGATGTCCTGAGGTGGTGGTCGCGGCCCGGTCAAAATTTGCCGCGCACACATTGTATGACATTGCATCGCCGGTGTCGGCAGTGGGTGCGCAGCACGCGGCGCGCTAGAATGGTGTCATGACAGACTGCACCGCACATCGCCGCTACGTCGGCCGCTTCGCGCCCTCGCCCACCGGACCGCTGCATCTGGGCTCGCTGGTCGCGGCCATGGCCAGCTACCTCGACGCCAAGGTCCACCATGGCCGGTGGCTGGTGCGCATCGAAGATGTCGATGGCGACCGCAACGTGGCCGGCGCCGACCAGCACATCCTGGCGTCGCTGGAGCGCTGCGGCATGGCCTGGGACGGCGACGTCACCTGGCAAAGCCGGCGCACCGCCCTGTACGACGCAGCGCTGCGCCAGCTTGGCGACCTGGTCTATCCCTGCGGTTGTTCCCGGCGCGAGATCGCCGATTCGCAGCTGCGCCTCGGCGGCCGCCAGGCGCAGGCGCTGATCTACCCGGGCACCTGCCGCCACGGGCTGGCGCCGGGCAAGACCGCGCGCGCCTTGCGCCTGAAAGTGCCGCAGTCGCCGCACTGCGTGCGCGCTTTCGACGACCGCTGGGCCGGCCACATCAGCCAGGACCTGACCGACGACGTGGGCGACTTCGTCATCCGGCGCGCCGACGGCTTCTGGGCTTACCAGCTGGCCGTGGTGGTGGACGACGGCGCGCAGGACATTACCGACATCGTGCGCGGCGCCGACCTGCTCGATTCGACGCCGCGCCAGCTGTACCTGCAGCAGGTGCTGGGCCTGCCGCATCCGAGTTACCTGCACGTGCCGGTGGTGGTCAACGAACTCGGCGAAAAACTGTCGAAACAGACCGGTGCTCAGGCCTTCGATACGGGCGCCGCGCCGCAGCAACTGTTGACGCAAGCACTGCTGCCGGCCGCGCGTTTCCTCGGCATGGACATCGCGGCGACGTCGATCGCCGACTTCTGGCGCCAGGCGATTCCGGCCTGGGAAAATGTACTGGCGCATACGTGTGCCCCCGTACGCTGAATCTGGCCTACACTGATCCCATGGAAATCGAACTCAAACTGCTGCTCGACCCCGCCCACAACGCCACCCTGATGGCGCTGCCGCTGATTGCCGACCATGCCGACGGCAGTCCGCACCGCCAGCACCTGTCCGCGCATTATTTCGATACGCCGGACCTGCACCTGCTGCGTCATGGCGCCGGCCTGCGCGTGCGCCAGGAGGATGGCGTCTGGATACAGACCATGAAGGCCGGCGGCAGCGTCCAGAGCGGGCTGCACAGCCGCAACGAATGGGAAGGTCCGGTCAGCCGGCCCTGGCCGCAACTGGGCAAGCTGCGCAAGCAGGTCGGTGACGACAGCCGCTGGCGCGACATGCTGGCCGCGCCCGAACTCAAGCAGCGCCTGGAAGCCCTGTTCACGGTCGAGGTGGAACGCCACGCCTGGCAGCTCGATATCGAAGGCAGCCGCATCGAGCTGGTGCTCGACCAGGGCCATATCGAGCGGCTCGGCAGGCGGCTTGCCATCAATGAAATCGAGCTCGAACTCAAGGACGGCGATCCGTCCGCGCTGTTCTCGTTCGCGCTGGCGCTGCACCAGTACCTGCCGCTGCGGGTCAGCAACGTCAACAAGGCCCAGCGCGGCTACCAGCTGTGCCGGGAGACCGGTACCACGCCCTACCGTGCCCGGGCGCTCACGCTCGATGCCGACGCCACCGTGGCCCAGGCCCTGCAAGCGATCCTCGGCAATTGCCTGCAGCATATCCAGCACAACGAGCAGGCCGTGATCGACGGCGACGACCCGGAAACGCTGCACCAGATGCGCGTCGGCCTGCGCCGCATGCGTTCGGCACTGAAGCTGTTCGGCGATGCTGCACCGTGTCCGCCCGCACTGGCCGACGACATCGCCTGGCTCAACGGCGAACTGGGCGCCGCGCGCGACGCCGACGTGCTGCTGACCGACACCCTGCCCCTGGTGCAGGCCAACCCGGGTGGCAAAAACGGCCTGATGGCGCTGCAACAGCTGGCGCTGAGCGCAGCGCAGGCGCACCGCTCGGCGGCAGCGCAGGCGCTGCGCTCGCCGCGCTACACGCAGCTGTTGCTGCGCCTGGGCCTGTGGATGCAACACCTGCCCACCGACGTGCCCGACGCACCGCTGGCCGGCTTTGCCAAGACCACGCTGCAGCGCCTGCACAAGCGCCTGCTCAAACGCGCGCGGCGCATGGACGAGGCCGATCCTGCCTCGATCCACGCCACCCGCATCGCAGCCAAGCGCGCCCGCTATGCGCTGCAGTTCTTCCAGGCCCTGTACCGCGAAAAACCGGTGCGCCAGTACCTGAAGGTGCTGGCGGCGATCCAGTCGGCGCTGGGCCAGCACAACGACCTGGTGGTGGCGGAAACGCTGCTGCGCGACCTCGCCGAGCGCCACCCGGAGGCGCTGGACGCCATCAGTTTCGCGCGCGGCTACCTGCAGGGGCTGCAGGCGCGCGAGCCGGTCGATCTGGACGCCATCCGCAACAGCTTGCACCTGCTGCGCCTGCCGCGCCCGGACTGAGCCGGCTGCTGGCGGCTTGCACGGCGGCGGCCATCGGCCTGGAGGATTGCGGCCAGCGTTGCGCCGGCCCGGGCGAACTGCCCGGGCCGGCCGTCCCCCTGCAGGATGGCGCTGCGCGTGGCACTTGCCAGCCCAGGCTGCGCCGTAGCGGCTGTCACCTACAGACTGCGCTGCGCGTGGCGCCCGTCGGCCCAGGCTGCCCGCTAGCGGTCGTACCCCTGCAGGATGGCGCTGCGCGTGGCGCCCGTCGGCCCAGGCTGCTCGGTAGCGGCCGTCCCCTTACGGATGGCGCTGCGCGTGGCGTCCGCCGGCACAGGCTGCCCGGCGGCAGCGGTTGCCGTTCGCCGTCGGCCGCTCAGCGCTCGCCCGCCGATGGCGTCGTTAGCGCGGCAGCTGCCGCGCGACCACCACCCAGTTGACGGCGGTCTTGCAGCGCGCCTGCTGGACGGCGGCCAGTGCGTCGTCGGCTTCGGTGGTGGCCTGCGGGTATTCCTTGCTGCCTTCGATCTTGAAGTGCAGCTGCGGCTGGCTGGAGCTGGCCATCTTCGACAGTACCGGCGCGAAGCCGCGCTCGGTGAGCACCTGGCGGCAGGGTGCAATGGCTTTCAGGTCGTCCGACTCGAGCTTGATGGTCAGCGTCCAGCGCTCGACGATGCCGTGGGCCGCCAGCTCCGGATCGGGCAGCATCAGGTTCGACGGCAAGGTGGCGGCGGCAGCGGAACCCAGGGTGCAGGCCAGCAGGGCGGCCAGGGACAATCGACGGGACATCGGCATTCCTAAAAAGTGAAATCGAGCCGCCATGGTAGCAGTCTTCGCAACCGAGGGGCGTCAGCTGCGCAGGATCGGATACAGCGACGCCAGCAGCAGCAAGGCCATGCTGACGTTGAAGATGCGCACCGAGCGTGGATCGTGCAGGAAGCGGCGCATGACCACGCCGAACAGCGCCCACGCCCCCACGCACACGATGCCCACCAGCAGGAACACCAGCGCCAGCAGGCCCACATCGTTCAGTTGCGCCGGCGCCGGCAGATAGGTGCTGATGGCGCCGACGATCATCATCCATGCCTTCGGGTTGACCCACTGGAAAGCGGCAGCGCCCCAGAAGCCCATCGGCTTCGACAGCCGCGCCTGTTCGGCAGCCATGGGCGCCGCATGGGCCAGCTTCCATGCCAGCCACAGCAGATAGAGGGCGCCCACGTATTTGAGGATCAGCTGCAGTATCGGCGCCTGCGCGAACACGGCCTGCAAGCCGACACCGACCGCGATCACCATGAACGAGAAGCCGCCGCAAATCCCGAACAGGTGCGGCAGCGAGCGGCGGAAGCCGTAATTGAGGCCCGATGCGAGGATCATGGTGTTGTTGGGGCCGGGCGTGATGGAACTGGCGACGGCAAAGGTACACAGCGGCAGCAGCAGGTCTGGGGACATGGCGTTTCCTGAAAGGGAGATCAGCGATTGTATGCGCCGGTGTGCCGGCGTGTACCAGTACAGTCTTGCGATCAATGTCACGTACTGTGCCGGTCGAACCACCGTTACAGCCGTGGCACTCAGGCGCGCGTGCGCCGCCGTCCCAGCAATTTATAGACGCTTTCCAGTTCGCGCGCCACCAGGTCCTGGCCGTTCTCGATCACGAATTCCTGGAACGACGCCGCCACCTTGGGAATCGGCTGATCGGTCAGGTGCATGATCTGCCAGTCTGCATCGACCGGGTTGCCGGCCATCGGCAGAATGGCCAGCAGGCCCGCCTCGAATTCGAGGCCGCACGCGTGCACCGACAGAAAGCCGAGCCCGAGGCCGGCCGACACCATGCGTTTGATCGCCTCGTTACTCGACACTTCCGACCCGAATTCGAGCGGATGACCGGCGTCGCGCAACAACCGCTCGACAGCGGTGCGGGTGCCCGAGCCGCGCTCGCGCACCATCAGGTTGGCGCCCTTCACATCGGCCAGCGTCAGCCGCTTCTTCTTCATCAGCGGGTGGGCCGGGCTGGCCACGAAGGCCATCGGGTGGCGCGCGAAACGGGCCGCGTTGGTGCGCAGTTCGCGCGGCGGCGTGCCCATGATGGCCAGGTCGATCTCGTGGCGCGCCAGCATGCTGATGATCTCGGCGCGATTGCCTACCTGGAGCTTCAGCCGGACGTCGGGGCGCTCGAGCGTGAACGGCACCAGCAGCGGCGGCAGCAGGTGCTCGGCAGTGGTGACCGCGCCGATGCGCAGCGTGCCGCTGGTGACGCCCTGCAGCGCCGCCAGTTCTTCCTCGGCCTGCTGCCACAGGCGCAGCATGCGTTCGGAAAAATCGAGCATCACCTCGCCGGCTGCCGTCAGCTGGATATTGCGCCCCACCTTGCGCGTGAGCGCAAGGCCGGCGATGTCCTCGAGCGTACGCAATTGCAGCGAAATGGCGGGCTGCGTGACGTGCATCGCATCGGCCGCGCGCGATACGCTCTCGTGGCGCGCCACCAGGATCAGCGATTGCAGCTGGCGGAAACTCGGGTATTGCATCAGTCTATCCTTATCAATTACTGAAAATCTTTAATTTTTCTTTTGTCCATACTACCGGTATATTGGCGGGATTGACACAGTTTAGCGAGGTATTCCATGAGCATAGACGTGATCTTCCTGGGCCTGGACGGCGTGCTGTTCGACACCGAAGCATCCCATCTGGCAGCCTGCAATACCGCTTTCGCCTCGGCCGGCCTGTCGCTGCACTGGGACGCGCGCGCCCTGCGCCACGCCGCTGCCACCTGTGGCTACGCCTGCGCCCTCCGCGGCGCCCTGCCACCGAACCTGGCGGCCCGCGACCGCAAGCGCGCAGCCGCGATGGAGCACGACAAGCACCGCGCGTTTCACCAGGCGATCGTCGCCGCGCCGCTGCCGGCGCTGTCGGCGGCGCTGGCCCTGATCGCCGATGCGAGCGCCGACGGCTGCAAGATCTGCATCGTGACCGACCTGCCTGCCGCCACCGCATCCGCGCTGCTGTCGCACGCGTTCGGCGCCGACGTCAACAGCCTGTTTACGGTGGTCACGGGCGGCGCCAGTTTCGACGGCCCGGCCGGCACCGGCCCGTATGCACGCGCCCTGCACGCCATCGGCGTGCACGCGTCGGACGCCATCGCCATCGACGCTGGCGCCCCGGCCCTGGACGCAGCGCAAGCTGCCGGCCTGTGGACGGTCAGCATCGCCCCGGCCGGGCATGGCGCCGACGTGGTGCGCCCGCGCCAGTTCATCACCTACGATGCGCTGCGCGAGCTGCACGGCGGCCCGTACGGCCACCAGGCGCCGCAGCCTGCGCCGATGTCGGCGCCGCTGCCGGCAGCGGCGACGGCTGCACCGGCCCGCAAGCTCGCTGCCTGATGCGACCACTTGCGACGCTACGCCGCACGCGGTGACGTCGCAAGCCGACGCAGCGCAGTTCAACCCGCGATCGCGGCAGGCGCGGCGCGTCTCACCACCTGGTGCGGGCGACTGGCGCGCAACGCCGGTGCGCGCCATCTGCCAGCCGCCTACCGATAACGCTGTTGACCCGTGTCCATACCGCGCGGTTGTGGCCCGCGTGCGGCCGTCATATACTGCACTGCAACATATTTACTTACTTCCCAAGGACGTCATGCCCCAGCCGCTTGCCTACCGCGCCACTGCCGATTTTGCCAGGCTCAATCACCCGCTGCGGGTGCCGCTGTCGGCTGAGATCCATTCCCGCCCGTTTCTGCAGCTGCAGGCGCCGGAAAGCCTGACCCATTTCGCGCTGTACGTGCAGCAAGACCATCCGTCGCAACAGCTGCACCGCAGCACCCAGCACGCGATCCTGCAGCAGCTGTGCGGCCACTATGGCGTGGCGGCGCCGGGCGCCCAGGCGCGCTACTTTTATCACGACTTCGGCCGCTTCCGCCTCAAGTGGGAATGCCATACCGAGTTTGCCACCTTCACGTTCGTGGAAGGCGCCGACATCGATCCCGATTTCCGCCAGGCGTTCCAGCAGGTGCCGCTGCGGCACGTGCCGCAGGAGTGGCTGGCTGGCCTGCACGGCAAGATCATCGTCGCGGCCCATGTGCTGCTGTGCAGCGGCGTGGCCGGCAGCGACAAGACCGAATCGATTGCAGCCCTGTTTCACGGCAAATCGCTGGTCGGCAGCAATGCGGCCGGCGCAGCCGAAGTGTGGACCGACTTCCTGATCCAGCCCGATGGCTTCAGCCGCTTCGTGGTGCGCGACCTCGGCTTGCGCGAGTTCCAGTCCGGGCGCCTGGTCAGCCGCCTGCTGGAAATCGAAACCTACCGCATGATGGCCTTGTTGGGACTACCGAACGCGGAAGCGTCGCAGCCGCTGTTGAACGGCATCGAAGGCGAGCTGGCCGACCTGACCGCCACGCTGGTGCAGGCCGACCAGCCCGCGCCGGCCGCGCGCATCGACGCCCGCGAGGAAAGCCGCCTGCTGCACAACATCACCAGCCTGGCGGCGCGGCTGGAAAAAATCTCGGTCAACAACAGCTACCGCTTCGCCGCCTCGCAGGCGTATTTCAGCCTGGTGCAGGCGCGCATCCACGAACTGCGCGAAGTACGGATCGCCGGCATCCAGACCCTGGCCGAATTCATGGGCCGCCGGCTGGCGCCGGCCATGCACACCTGTACTTCGGTGGCGCTGCGCCAGGAAGCGCTGGCCAAGCGTATCGGCCGCAGCAACGACCTGCTGCGCACCCGCGTCGGCATCGAGCAGGAAGGCCAGAACCGCCGCATCCTGCAATCGCTCGACGCCCGCGCGGCCCAGCAGCTGCGCCTGCAACAGGCGGTGGAAGGCCTGTCGGCAGTAGCGATTTCGTATTACACGCTGGGGCTGATCGGCTACGCCGGCAAGGCGCTCAAGGCTGCCGGCATGCCGGTCAACCCGGACATCCTGCAGGGGGTGGCGGTGCCGGTGGTGATCGCGGCCGTGTGGCTGGGACTGCGACGCGTGCACCACCATATCGCCGAGCGCAGCGCCGGCACGCCGCGCCACCCGGCCTGAAAAGCTCGCAGCCCTTACACCGGCAATACCGCTTGCGGATAGAAGCGGTCGGTCAGGAAGTAGGCGATGCGCTCCTGCGTCTCCGGCAGGTAGGGGATGTTGATGTGATTGGAGCCGGGCACGATTTCGTCGGCCTGCAGCGTGCCCAGTTTTTGCACCAGCAGGTCGGTATGCGCATGCGGCACGATGTCGTCGTGTTCCGAACGCAGCACGTAGACGGGCGCACTGATCTTTTCCGCGTATTTCACCGACTCGAACTTGTGACGCAGCACATACTCGACCGGCAGCGTGCGGAAGCGGCGCTTGGCGATCGCCAGGATCGAATCGTAGGGCGTGAGCAGCACCACGGCGCACGGCTCGCGGTCGATCGCCACCTGCACCGCCACCCCCGAACCGAGGCTGCGCCCCACCACTGCCATGCGCCTGGCATCGACATGATGGCGGTCGGCCAGCCAGTCGTAGAGCATGCGCCCGTCCTCGACGAAATGGGTTTCGGCCGGGTCGCCGTGCGAGTCGCCGTAGCCACGGTAGTTCACGGCCAGCACGGCCATGCCCGGAAACAGCTTGCCGGCGTCGCGCGCCACCCACGACACTTCTTCCGACCGCCCGCCAAAATACACGACACCGGGATGCGGGCCGGCCAGGCGCGGCGTCATCAGCCAGCCGGACAGGCGCGTGCCATCCTTGGCGCGTATCACCACCGCGCGCGTGCGGTGGCCGGCGCTGTAGGGGTTGCGCACTTCGCGCCGGCTGCCCAGCGGATTGAACAGAAGCCTGCTCTGGCTGGCCGCCACCGCAGCCGTCAAGCCCAGCCAGACCACGCCCAGCATGCCGGCCAGGCCGGCGACTTTCTTAATTGGTTTCATACCGACACTTTACTCTTTTTCGCCCGATGGTCGGTTCACAAACGTACAAAACGTTTTCCCTCAAGGGAACCCGGGAAAACCGTCGCGAGCGGACCACGCCCGCAGCTATCGGCATAATCGGTATAATCGCCGCTTCCCCGTTACCGCGTGCGTACCATGAAACCGGCCATCGTCCTGCTCCACAGTTCCATGAGTTCCAAGGCCCAGTGGGCTGCCCTGACGGCGCAACTGGCCGACACCTACCGCTGCCTGCCGCTCGACCTGCTCGGCTACGGCGCCGCGCCGTTCCCGGCCGGCGCCGGCGCCGGTAGCGGTTACGTCCACACGCTGGCCCACGAGGCCGAGGCGATCAAGGCGGCGCTGGCCACCACGCTGGCGCCCGACGAGCCGTTTCACCTGGTCGGTCACTCGTACGGCGGCGTCTCGGCCCTGCACCTGGCGCGCAGCATGCCCGACCGCGTGCTGTCGCTGGCGCTGCACGAGCCGGTGGCCTTCCACCTGCTGCCCGACGACGATCCGTCGAAAATGGAAATCACCGGCGTGGTCGGCACCATCCTCGGCGCCGGCTCGGACCGCGACGCCACCCGCACCTTCATCGATTACTGGAACCGTCCGGGCGCCTTCGACGCCGCGCCGCCGGCCGCGCAGGACAAGATGATCGCCATGATCGCCAAGGTGCGGCTGGACTTCGAGGCGCTGCTGGGCGAACCGGTGTCGTTCGCCGACCTGGCCGCGCTCACGGTGCCGACGCTGGTGATGGCCGGCCAGCACAGCCCCATCTCCACGCGCGGCCTGGCGCCGAAGCTGGCCGCCGCCCTGCCCAATGCGACCATGCTGGAAACATGCGGCGCGCACATGGGACCGATCACGCATGCGGACGCGATCAATCCCGTTATCGCAGAATTTTTAGGCCGGCATTGACCGCCGGCGCTGGCCTCCTGCCCGTGCGGCGGGGATCGAAACTTACTTGAACACCACTGTCCGTCGCTCGCCAACCTTCAATGTCAGCGGCAGCACCGTGTCGCCGTAGCGCACGCGCGTGGCGCCCACGCCGGCCGTGCGGCGCACGGTGGCGGTCAGCAGCCGTCCGTCGCGCCAGCTGATATCGACCTCGTAGCCGCCGCGCGCCCGCAGGCCGCGCACGGTGCCGGTCTTCCACGCGGACGGCAGGGCCGGCAGCAGATGCAGCTCGCCGTTCTGCGACTGCAGCAGCATTTCGTTGATCGCTGCCGTGGCGCCGAAATTGCCGTCGATCTGGAACGGCGGATGGGCGTCGAACAGGTTGGCGTAGGTGCCGCCCGCATTGTTCACTTCCGTGCCCTGCCCCGCCTGCTGCGCGGCGCGCGCGCCCGGCGTGGCCAGCTGGCCGCGCAACATGGTGTAGGCATGGTCGCCATCGAGCAGGCGCGCCCAGTAGGCGGTCTTCCACGCCATGGCCCAGCCGGTGCCGGCGTCACCGCGGCTGGCCAGCGACACGCGCGCGGCAGCGGCCAGCGCCGGCGTGGTGGTCGGCGATATCTGCCGTCCCGGGAACAGGCCGAACAGGTGCGACACGTGGCGGTGCGTATCGCCCGGCTGGTCCAGCACCGGATCGCGCTTCTCGTCCATCCATTCGAGCAGCTGGCCCCAGCTGCCCACGCGCGGCGTGACCAGGCGGTCGCGCAGCGCCGCCACCTCGGTGCCGAATGCGGTGTCGCCGAGCACGCCGGCCGCTTCGACCGTGTTGTTGAACAGATCCCAGACGATGGCCTGGTCGTAGGTCACGCCATCCTCGATCGGCCCATGTTCGGGCGACCAGCCCAGCGGCGCCACCAGGCGCCCGTCCGGCAGCGTCTTGAGCGTGTCCTGCCAGAAGTGGACGGCTTCGCGCATCACCGGGTAGGCGACATCGCGCAAATAGGCGCGGTCTTGGGTGAACGCGTAATGCTCCCAGAAATGCTGCGCGTACCAGGCGTTGCCGGTCTTGTTCCAGATATAGCCCATGGCGCCGAACGGGTTCGATTCGGTGCGCAGGGTCCAGCCGCGCACCGGCTTGCCGGCCGCCGTCACGAAGGTTTCTTCGCGCTGCACGGCGGCGCCGCTCAGGTCTGCCGCCGCCATCGGCACCGACGCCGGATCGGCCATCGCGCGCGCGGCGGTGTCGGCGAGCAGGCTTCGGTAAACGGGCGCCACGCCCTGCACGAAGTCGAGGAACGGCAGTGCGTGCTCGGACAGATTGGCCGTCTCCGCCGGCCAGTAATTCATCTGCACATTGATATTGGTGTGGTAGTCCGCATTCCACGGCGGCGTCAGGCTGTTGTTCCACAAGCCCTGCAGGTTGGCGGGCAGCGCATCGCGCGAGCTCGAAATGAGCAGGTAGCGGCCGTACTGGTAGAACAGCGCTTCCAGTTCCGGGTCGCCGCCGTGCGCCGTGTAGGACTGCAGCCGGCGGTCGGTGGGCAGCGCGCGGCGCGCGGCGGCAGTGCGACCGAAGTCCACACCCACGCGGTCGAAACGGCTGCGGTAGTCCTGGCGGTGCTGCGCCAGCAGCGCCGGCCACGCCGGTGCGGCAGCCACCTGTGCGGCCACGCGCGCGCCGGGATGCGGACCCTGGAATTTCTTTGCCGCGTCCAGCACGTAGCTGGTGCCGGCGCCCAGCACCAGGGTCACGGCGTCGCAAGCGGTGAAGGTGATCGTGTTGCCGTCGATGGCGATGCGGCCGCCTTCGTGGCGCACCTGCACCTGGCTGACATAGTCCATGGCGTTGCCGGACGGCGTGCTGCCCTTGCCACGCAGGTTGCCGGTGGCGGTGATGCGGTTGCCATCGGCGACGATGCTCGCGCCGTGCATGTCGGCCAGTTCGATCGAACCGGTGTACTGGCCCGCCCGACTGGCCGACAGGCGCACGGCAATCACCTGGGCCGGATAGCTGGCCAGCGCCTCGCGCGTGAAGCGCACGCCCCGGTGGGTATAGCTGACGCGGTGCACGCTGTTGCCGATGTCGAGCTGGCGCGCGTACTGGGTCGCCTTGTCGTGGCCCGGCAGGTTGATGTACACGTCGCCGAATGGCTGGTAGGCGCCCATCGCCTGGCCGTCGCCGGTCCACAGCGTGATGTCGTTGAACTGGATGCGCTCGCGCGCCAGCTGGCCGAACAGCATGGCGCCGATGCGGCCGTTGCCGATCGGGAGTGCCTCGCGCTCCCAGCCGGCGTCGGTGTCCGGCGCCGGCTGCAGGTAGCGCAGCGCGAGGTTGGCAGCAGCGCCGTCGGGACGCGAGACGGCAAGCGCTGCCGGGCTGGCGCCCACCAGGGCACAAGACAACGCCAGCCACGGCGCCGCCCTATTCACGAAGTTGAACAAAGCGGCTCCGGGACTTAACGCTTGACGGTGACGGCTTTGCCTTCGTAGGCCACCACCTTGTCGGCGGCGTCGAAGTTGTCCGAACTCGACACGCCAGGCTTGATGAAGCGCACGCGGAATTCGCGCTTGGCTATCATGCCCTTGTACGCACCATCGCGCGCACCGATCGTCACCACGCCGGTCTTGTCGTTGTAGCTGACCGGGATGCGGCTGAACTCCTTGCGCAGGTAGGCGTTCGACACGCCGTCGTCCTCGTACAGGCTGAAGCTGCCGTCGGCGCCGGCATACACATTGAACGTGATCGGCGCATCGGGCTTCTCGTCGACGTATTGCGTGACCGGCCCGACCGGGATGATGGCGCCCGCCCTGACCAGCAGCGGCATGCGCGTTTCCGGCGCCTTGATCGCTACCCGCGTGCCGCCCTTGTGCAGCTCGCCGGTATAGAAGTCGTACCAGTCCGCGCCCTTGGGCAGGTACACGCTGCGTTCACGCGCCCCGTACTCGTACACCGGCGCCACCAGGAAGCTGTGGCCGAACAGGTACTGGTCGGCGATGTTCTTCACCGCGTCGTCGTTCGGGAAGTCCATCACCAGGCCGCGCATGATGGTGCCCGACTCGTGGTGCGTGGTGGCGGCGGTCGAGTAAATGTACGGCATCAGGCGGTAGCGCAGCTTGTCGTACCAGACCATCGATTCGCGCATCGGCGAACCTTCGGGCGAGATGATGTGGATCTCGCGCTTGACCACTTCGCCGTGCGACCGGAACAGCGGCGAGAATGCGCCGAACTGCCACCAGCGCAGGTTCAGCTCGCGCCATTCCTTCAGGTCTTCCGGCGTGCCCTGGTTGGCAGCGACGACGCGGTTTTCCTGGGCCGCGCCGACGTCGCCGGTCTGGAAGCGCAGCTCCTGGGCGTAGCCGCCGATATCGTGGGTCCAGTTCGGAATACCCGACATCGAGATCTGCACGCCGGCCGAGATCTGGTCGTACAGGTTGTTCCAGCGGCCGACCGTATCGCCGCTCCACAGCGCGGTGCCGTTGCGCTGGATGCCGGCAAAGCCGGAGCGCGACAGGATGAACTGGCGCTTCTGCGGCTGGTCTTTGATCAGGTGGTTATAGAAACCCTCGGTGTGCACCAGGCTGTAGGGATTGAACGTCACTTCGCCGGCGCCGTACACGGTCGGACCGATCAGCTTTTTAAAGTCTTCGAGGCGGGTGTTGGACAGCACGTCCGGTTCGGTGTTGTCCATCCACCAGGCGTCGAAGCCCAGGTCCACCAGCTTCGGCTTCATCTGGCGGAAGTACATGTCCTGGGCGCCCTTGGTGTACGGGTCGTAGTGGCTGTTCTTGTAGCCGGGGCCAACCCAGTCGAGGTCACCGTTCTCGACGTTCTTGGTCCACATGTAGCCGGCGTTTTTCAGCTCCTGGTAGTTCTTGGTGTTCTCGTAGAACTTGCCCCAGATCGAAATCATCACGCGCGCATTGTTCTTGTGGACTTCGTCCACCATGCCTTTCGGATTCGGGAAGCGGACCTTGTCGAAGTCGTGCGAACCCCAGCCATCCTGCGGCCAGTAGAACCAGTCCTGCACCATGTTATCGATCGGCCAGCCCTGTTTGCGGTATTCCTTGAGCACGCCCAGCAGCTGCTCCTGGGTTTCGTAGCGCTGGCGCGATTGCCACAGGCCGTACGCCCATTTCGGCATCATCGGCGCTTCGCCGGTCAGGTGGCGATAGCCGGCGATCACCTTGTCGATGCTGGTTTCGCCGTTGATCACGTAGTAGTTGATGCTCTGCGCGACTTCCGACGAGAAGGTCAGCGAGTGGCGTTCGGGCGCCGGCAGCGGATCGTTATGGGTCATGGCGATCATGCCGCCCGACGGCTTCCATTCCAGGTGCAGCTTGCGCGGCTTGCCCGCTTCGAACGACAGTTCGAAATTGTGATACCACGGGTTCCAGCCCTGGCGCCAGACATCCATGATCTGCTTGCCGTCGATATCGAGCTTGGCGTAATCGGACGAATACAGCTGCATCTTGTGCACACCCGGCTTGTCGGACGTGAGCGTGCCGTCCCACACGACCTTGACGCCGGTAGCGGTTTTCGGGTCGCCCAGTTCCTTCGGCCAGTGCTCGGCCACGTCCTTCAGGTACTGGTAATCGATGTCCTTTTCCTGGCGCGTGAGCACCAGCTTGTCGTTGACGTAGTAGCGCGCGGTCAGGCCGCCGGCCTTGCCGTCGGCGTCGGCCAGTTTCAGGTCGCGCGAGAGGAAACCGTACGGCTTCGGATCGCCGAAGCGCGAGATCGAATTGTTGTCCCACAAAACGCCGTAGTTTTTATCGGAGACCACGAACGGCACGGCAATGACCATATTGTGCTGCATCAGCAGCACGTCTTCGCCGTTCAGGTTCATCTGGCCGTTCTGGTGCTGGCCGAGGCCATAGTACGCGTCCTTGGTGCCGTGGTTGAAACCCTGGGTGACTGCCATGAACGGCTTGCCGCCCACTTGCACCGGCGTCATGCTCTCGGCGGCCTGGGTCAGGAAGGCTTTGCCGGCGGCGTTGAAGAACTGCACCTGGCCGGTAGCGAGCGACACCGCCACCGAGATTTTTTTCGCTTTCAGTGTGACCTTGTCCTTGCCTTGCGACGTGACCTGGAAATTGTCCTGGACCGGCGCGGCCACCGTCATCAGCGACGGCGTCAGCTGCTTGCCCGCCTGGTCGGTCTTGACGACGTGGATGATGTTGTCGTTCATGACCTCGAGGCGCACTTCCTTGGCGCCGCTGTCGGGCTTGACCACGACGCCGGTGGCGGTCTTCTCGAAGGTGCCGGCCATGGCGTGGCCCGACATCAGCACCGCCAGGCAGGACGCCGCAGGCACGATAGCTTTGAATTGCATGTTTTCTCCTCAGTTTTTATAGTGTCGCCGGACCGGCGCTCAGTAGGTGCCGACCTTGACCTTCAAGACCACCGGGTTGCCGGTCAGGTTGAGGCCATAATCGGTCTGGTCGCCGTTCCAGTTACGTTCCATCATCCACTTGCCGGACGCATCGAAGCGCCCCTCTTCCACGCGGGCCCACATCGTGGGTTTGCCGTCCGCGCTATCGATTTTGACGCGCGCATGCTGGCCGACGATGATGAATTCATTGTCGGCGATCTGCGCCATCGCCACGCCGCCATTGGGCCGCTCGGTGTTGGCCGGCAGGTCCTTGACGTCCTTGAAGTACTCCTTTTCGCCGAACTGCCATTCGCGGAACGAGACGGTCGCCTTCCAGCCCTGCATGGCGATCTGCTGCGGCTGACGGTCGTCGCCTTCGGCCACGCCGTAGGTGCGGCCTTCGAACGCCCACTTCGACCACTGGCGCTCCATCGGCCGGAACGCGCCGAAGATTTTGCCGTACGGCGCGGTCATGGTCTTGTCGGTGGCCTTGTGGCCGAGCGGGTAATTGCTGTAGTCCGCGTAGTCGATGCCGAACGGCGAGAAGTTGATCGCCCCGCGCCCCAGCACCAGGTAGGCGTAGCGCACGTAATCGGCGCCGTTGCTCATCTCCGGCACCGCCAGCGGATTGTCGGGACGCTGGAACTTGTCGAGCGTGGCGACGAACTTGCGGTAGTCCGGGCTGTAGATGTCGGGCGCGGCGAAGTCGATTGCCGGTGCGGCCGCCTTGTAGATGTCGATCACGTCGAAGGTCGGGCCGCCGCTGGCGAAGTTCTTGTTCCACGGCTTGAGCGGCTGCTCGAGCGGGTCGCGGATCGAGTTGTTGACGTACATGGGCAGGTTGTACACCGCGCGTCCGGCCTTGGCGATATCGCCGATGTATTTCGCCACCGAGTAGGCGTGGAAGTATTCGTCGGCATAATCGCCATAGACCTGCTTCCAGGTGCCGCTGGCGGCCAGCGCCACCGGCGACTTTTTATGCTTGAGCACTTCGGCCGGCACCGGCTGGTCGAACTGCGCTTGCGCTTTCGGACCGTAGTCGCGCGCATAGCCGTAGGTGCCCACCTCGTTCTCGACCTGCATCATGATCACGGTGCGCTGCACCTCGTCGATCTTCTTGATGTGCGCCATCAGCGCCACGAAGGCCTTCTTGTCGGCGTTGAGGGTCTGCTCGCCTTGCGGCGACAGGCAGTAGATCGGCTTGCCCTGCTGGTCCAGCATGCGCGGGAAGCGGGCGTTGTCGAACTTGACCCATTCCGGCGTGTAGCTCGGTCCCGTGTTTTTCCAGGTGCCGAACCACAGCAGCACCAGGCGCACCTTGTTCTGGCGCGCCTGCGCCACCAGCGTATCGACGTAACTGAAATCGAACTTGCCCTCGACCGGTTCGATCTGCTCCCACGCCACCGGGATTTCCAGCGTGTTGGCGTTGGCGTCCCTGATGGCGGCCCACACCTTGTCGAGCGCCTGCGGGTAATTGCTGGAGTTCTGGGCCTGGCCGCCGAACATGACGAACGGCGCGCCGTCCACCATCAGCGCATAGCGGCCATCCTTTTGCACCAGTTCCGGAATCGGCGCGGCTGCCGCGCCAGCTGCCACCATAACAGTAAGACCAAGCGATACGACCAGCTGGCGGGCGGTTGTTTTCATGCGCTGCATTCCTTATTCGAAGTTGTAGGTCAGACGGGCGGTGTAGCGGCGTCCCGACGAGAACCATGAGCGGCCCATCATACCGGTACTTTGCTGCATCAGGACCTTGTATTTGGCGTCGGTCAGATTCTGCGCTTCGAGGCCGATCTGGATGCGGTCATTGATCTTGTACGACACCGAGGCATCGGCCTGGCCGTAGTCGTCGGCCCAGGTGGGCACGCCCCAGGCCAGGTTGCGCTGGCCGAAGGTGGCGCTGGCCGGGTTGGTGTCGGTGCCGTCGGTGCCATTGGTGCCGCTCACGTTGACCGCCTGCAGGCTCTTGGAACGCCAGTTGTAGGCCAGGCGCGCCGACCAGGGTCCCTTGTCGTACATCAGGGCCAGGTTGTACGACTGGCGCGACAGGTTTTCCAGCGGCAGATTGCCGAACGTGGTGCCGTTGGTATCGCAGCCGTTCAGGTTCAGGTTCAGGTTGGCCGCGCCGCCGGCGGCGCCGGTGCAGTACGGCGAGTACACGCCGTTGTACAAGGTGCGCTTGCTGTCGACGAAGGTGAAGTTGCCCTGCAGGCCCAGGCCCGACCAGTCGCCCGGCAGCATGTCGAAGTACTGCTGGTAGGCCAGTTCGAAACCGCGTGCGCGGCCCTTGGCGCCGTTGACCGGCGCGGTGGTGGTGAAGTCATGCAGCACGCCGGCGGTGTCGGGCAGCTGGTTGATGGTGGTCTGCTTGACGATGACGTCCTTGAGGCGCTTGTTGAACACGGCCAGCGTGACCGAACCCACGCGCGAGAAATACCACTCGGCGGTCAGGTCCACCTGCTTGGCGGTGATCGGCCGCAGGTTCGGATTGCCATCGGCTTCGCCGGTGTAGCTGACCACCTGCGAGTTGTTGTCCACGCTCTGGGTCAGCTTGGTGTAGGCCTGCAGCTGCGACGGGTCGGGCCGCGACAGCGCCGAGGCAAAGGCGAAGCGGAACTGCAGGTTGTCGGTCGCCTTCAGGCGCAGGTTCAGGCTGGGCAGCCAGTTGCGGTAGGAGTTATCGAAATTCTCGGGACGCGCAAACGGCACGATGACCGGAATGCCGGGACCCGGCGTGGCCGAAGAACTGAACAGCGTGTAGCCGGCAGCGTGCGAATCGGTCTTCACCATGCGCAGGCCGACGTTACCGTCGATCGGGTATTTCAGCTCGTCGAAACCGAAGCGCGCCTGGGCGTACAAGGCCTTGGTCTTTTCCGACTGCTGGTTGATGCCGCGCGGATCGCCGCCAAAGGTGGCCTGCGTCCACGGATCGCAGGTAGTGCCGTTTTCGGCGCACAGGATGCCACGGTACGCGTGCAGCTTGGCGTAGCTGTCCGGGTAGCCCTGGGCCAGCGACACATCGGGGAAGGCCACCGCCGGCACATCGATCTTACCGTTGAAGAAATTGTTGAACGAATGGACGTTGGTCGAGCCGGAGAAGCGCGGGTCGCCGAGGTAGGCCAGCTTGCCCTGCAGGCCGCCCATCCAGTCCTGGGTGATGCCCTGCCAGTTGTAGCTCGGGTTCGAATTCTCTGTGGTCGAATCGCGGTCGGTCATGCGGGCGCCGAAGCGGATGTCGCGCAGGACCGGGCTGTCGAAGTCGTACTTGAGGTCGATCTTGCCGGCCTTGGAATCGGCTTTCGCACGATCGAGGTGCTCCATCGTGAACGCCCAGTAGTAGTTATTGGGGTTGGCCAGGTAGGCGCGGTCGGTGGCGTCGAACGAGATGGTCGGCACGCTGCCGGTCAGGTCCAGCTGCTCCTTCGGCATCTTCAGGCCGGTGGCCACGGTCGAATCGACGCTGTGGGTATTGGCGCGGATTTTCTGCAGGTCGGCGACGATGGTCCAGCGGTCGTTCGGACGCCAGCGCGCATTCCACGAAATGTCGGTGGTGTCGGACTTGCGCCAGGCGGTGCGCGTGTCGTTGTTGAAGTTGATGCCCTTGGTCGGATCGCTGTTGGTCAGCGTGCCCTTGAGCAGCGCGCCGTTGTCGCCATACACGCCATCGACGACCTTGATCGCATACGGATCGGCCGAACCGAAGATCGCCTGCTCGTCCCACTGCATCTTGTACTTGGACTTGAAGAAGGTCAGGCCGGTGGTCAGGGTGCTGTTCGGCTTCCACTGCAGGGCGCCGTACGCGCCTTCGCGGGTGCGGTCGAAGTTGAGCGAACGCCATTGCGCGCCCTTGGGCACCCACACGGTGCGGCCGTTGTCCTGAATCTGGTAGTACGGCTCGACCTGGACGGCATCGGTGCGGGTGGCCGATTCCGAATAGGCCAGGTCGATCAGGGCGCCGACTTCACCGAACGGGGTTTTCCAGCGGTTCGACACCATGCCCGACGTCGATGGCGAGGCTTTGCCCTTGCGCAGTTCGGAGTGGGTCTCGGAGCCGGAGATCGCGGCCTTGAAGCCCTTGTAGTCGAACGGCATGGCGGTGCGCAGGTTGATCAGGCCACCGATGGCGCCCTCCACCTGCTCCGCCGACGGGTTCTTGTAGATGTCGACGCCCGCCATCAGCTCCGGCGGCACGTCCTCGAAGTTCAGCGAGCGCCCGCCGTTGGCCGAGAACGAATCGCGGCCGTTCAGTTCCGAGCGCACGTAGCTCAGGCCCCGCACGGAGACGCCCGAGCCTTCGACCGAGAAGTGATCGGGGTCGTTGCGCGCCATGGCGCGGTCGATGGTCACGCCCGAGACGCGCTGCAGCACTTCCGTCACCGAGCGGTCCGGCAGCTTGCCGATATCGTCGGCGGCGATCGAATCGACCACCTCGTCGGCGTTCTGCTTGATCTTCTGCGCCGATTGCAGCGCTGCGCGCTGGCCGGTGACAACCACCGAGACCGGCGGCTTGTTGGCGTCGGCGCTGTTGATAGCGCTACCAGTACCGGCGGTGTTGTCGGTGGTCTGGGCCTGTGCTGTCGCGGCGCCCAGCATCATCGTCATCTGGGCCAGGCCCATGGCGATGGCGGTTTTTTTGAAGGTGTGGTTCATCGATGCTCTCTCAGGTTAAACGGCCGATCGGGTTCTGCGTCGCGCAAAGGCGGTGCAAAGACTGCGGTTGGCAGCAACGCTGCACGTGAAATCGTTTGCAAAGCGGGGCAGGCACGTGCCTCAGCGTCGCTCAGTGGTGCTCACCGGCGCAGAAGCGCGATCGTCGTCAGGTGTGTGTGTCTCGCTGTGATTTATTTTTTTGTCGTCCGACGCTGCAGGGCTGCAGGCAACCGGCGACCTAAGCCGAGATTCTGCAAGTTACCCAATCGTGCGGCAATTGCGAAATTCACCAAGCGCGGGAATGATAATGAATAAGCGTCGCGATAATCGGACGACCAGAAAGCAAACGGCCCGCAACAGCGGGCCGTTTGCTAAACAAGGTGAAGTTTCGCGCGCTGCGCTCGCTTACCTGCGCGCCGAACGGGTCGCCACATCGACCCACACCGCCAGCGTCAGGATGGCGCCCTTGACGATCATCTGCCAGTAGCTGTCCACGTCCAGCATCGACATGCCGTTATCGAGGCTGGCCATGACCAGTGCGCCGATCAGGGCGCCGTACACGGTGCCGGAGCCGCCGCGCATCGACGTGCCGCCGATGAAGCAGGCGGCGATTGCATCGAGTTCGCCCGAGGTGCCGGCCGACGGCGAACCGGCCGCCAGGCGCGCCGTGTTGACCAGGCCTGCCAGTGCGCACATCAGCCCCATCAGGCCGAAGATCCACAGCTTGACCGCCTGCACGTTCACACCCGACAGGCGGGTGGCCTCCATATTGCTGCCGACGGCATAGATGCGGCGGCCGAACACGGTCTGGGTGGCGACATAGCTGAAGATGCCCAGCAGCGCCAGCAGCAGCAATACCGGCAGCGGAATGCCCTCGTAGCTGTTCAGGGTGCGCACGAAGGCGAACAGCACGGCGCCGATGGCGACCAGGCGCAGTCCGTCCTGCCATACCGGGTGCACCGGCAAACCATGGCGCGCCAGGCTGGCGCGCTGGCGCAGCGTCAGCACGGCCGCCAGCACGAACAGCGCCACGCCCAGTACCACGCCCATCTGCGGCGACAGGTAGCCCTGCCCCAGGTTCACCAGCGGGTCGGACACCGGCGCGATGGTGGAACCGCCCGTCACACCGAGCACGATGCCGCGGTAGGCCAGCATGCCGCCCAGGCCGACGATGAACGACGGGATGCCCTTGTAGGCGGTCAGGTAGCCGTTGAACAGGCCGAGCACCAGGCCGCAGGCCAGCACCACCGCAATGGTGGCCGGCAGCGGCATGCCATGCGTGACGTCGAGCACGGCCGCGATCCCGCCCAGTAAGCCCAGCAGCGAGCCGACCGACAGGTCGATCTCGCCGGCGATGATGACGAACGCCATGCCGCAGGCGACGATGCCGGTGACCGCCATCTGCCGCATCAGGTTCGACAAGTTGCGCGGCGACGTGAAGCCGCCTTCGGTCTTCCAGCTGAAGAAGGCCCAGATGATGGCGATCGCGATCAGCAGCGCCAGGATTTTATATTGCGTGAACAGCTGTTTGAATTTATTGGTTTGCATGGTCTTCACGGTTCGGTTGTGCTGTGTTTTTTACTGTGCGCTCAATGCGTGAGCGCGGCGGCCAGCACGGTTTCCTGGCTCAGGTTGTCGTTGACGAAATCGCCGCGCAGCTTGCCCTCGCCCATCACCAGCACGCGGTCGGACACGCCCAGCACCTCGGCCAGTTCCGACGACACCATGATGATGGACATGCCCTGCGCCGCCAGCTCGAGCATCAGCTTGTAGATTTCGAACTTGGCGCCCACGTCCACGCCGCGCGTCGGCTCGTCGAGGATCAGCACCTTCGGCTTGGTCAGCAGCATCTTCGACAGCACGGCCTTTTGCTGGTTGCCCCCCGAGAGCGACGTGATCGACAGGAACGGGCTGGCCGTCTTCAGTCCCAGGCGGGCGATTTCCTCGCTCACCACCGCCAGTTCCGCTTCGCGGTCGATGCGGGTGAAGCGCGCAAAGCGCCCCAGCACCGACAAGGTGATGTTCTGGCCGACGTCCATGTCGCGCACGATGCCGTGGTGCTTGCGGTCTTCCGGCACCAGCGCCAGGCCACTGCGGATCGCCTTCAACGGCGTGCGGCTGTCGATGCGCCGGCCTTCGAGCCATACCTCGGCTTCGCAGCGGCCCGGGTAGGCGCCGAACAGCGCCGTCACCAGTTCGGTGCGACCGGCGCCCACCAGGCCGGCGATGCCGAGGATCTCGCCGCGCCGCAGCGAGAACGAGACGTCATCGACCTTCTTGCGCTCGGGGCGGTCGACGTCGTAGCAGGTGACGTTGCGCGCCTCGAACACGACCTCGCCCGGGGTGCGCGGCAGCGACGGATACAGCTGGTTCATCTCGCGCCCGACCATCTGCGCGATGATCTGGGCCACGTCCATTTTCTCCATCGGCGTGGTGGCGATGTGCTTGCCGTCGCGGATCACCACGATGGTGTCGCAGATCGCTTCCACTTCATCGAGCTTGTGCGAGATGTACACGCAGGCCACGCCCTTGGCTTTCAGGCCGCGCACGATATTGAGCAGCACCGCGATCTCGTTGGCGGTCAGCGACGACGACGGCTCGTCGAGGATCAGCACGCGGGCGTTCTTGTTGAGCGCCTTGGCGATCTCGATCAGCTGCTGGTGGCCGCCGCCGTAGGTCGATACCGGCAGTACGACGTTGACGTCGGTGAGATTGAGTTCCTTGAGCAGCGCTTCGGCGCGCTGGTTCATGGCCGGATAATCCATGCGCCCGCCGGGCAGCGTGATCTCGTTACCAAGAAACAGGTTTTCCGTGACCGACAGCTCGGGCACCAGCATCAGTTCCTGGTGGATGATGACGATGCCGGCCGCTTCGCTTTCGCGGATCGACTGCGCCTCGAGCGGCTTGCCGTCCATCAGGATCTGGCCGTCCCAGGTGCCGTGCGGGTACACGGCGGACAGCACTTTCATCAGCGTCGATTTGCCGGCGCCGTTCTCGCCGCACAAGCCGATGCACTCGCCGGCCCGCAGGGACAGGTCGATGCCGTCGAGCGCAGGGACACCGCCAAATTTTTTGGCGATACCCTTCATTTCTAGCAAATAGCCGGACATACAAAGTTCTCGCAGAGGTGAAGATGGGAGGGCATGCGGCGCATGCCCTCCGCGCGCAGGAAGCGCGGTGTACAGAGCGCTGGCGCCGGCTTACTTGGCGCCCAGCTGGGCCTTGGTGTAGAAGCCGTCGGTCACGACCGTATCGACGTTGGCCTTGGTCAGCAGGGTCGGTTCCAGCAGGCGCGCATCGACCTGCTTGAAGCCGTTGTTGATCTTGGCGTTGAAGGCCGGCTTCTCGCCGCGCACCAGCTGCACCGACAGGTTGGCCGCCTCGGTGGCGATCAGCTTCAATGGCTTGTAGACGGTCATGGTCTGGGTGCCGGCGATCACGCGGCGCACGCCGGCCAGGTCGGCGTCCTGGCCCGACACGGCCACCTTGCCGTCGAGTTTTTGCGAGGCCAGCGCCTGCACCGCGCCGCCGGCGGTGGCATCGTTCGAGGCCACCACGGCATCGAGCTTGTTGCCGTTGGCGGTCAGCGCATTCTCGATGATCGACATCGCCTCGGCCGGGCTCCAGTCCTTGACCCACTGCTTGCCGATGACCTTGATGTCACCCTTGTCGATCAGCGGCTGCAGCACGGCCAGCTGGCCTTCGCGCAGCATCTTGGCGTTGTTGTCGGTCGGCGCGCCGCCCAGCAGATAGTAGTTGCCCTTCGGTTTGACGGCCACCACGCCCTTGGCCTGCAGCTCGCCGACCTTCTTGTTATCGAACGAGATGTAGGCATCGACATCGGCGTTGAGGATCAGGCGGTCGTACGACACGACCTTGATCTTGGCTTTTTTCGCTTCGCGGATGGCGTTGTTGAGCACCGTGGCGTTGTACGGCACGATCACCAGCACGTCGACACCGCGCGAAATCAGGTTTTCGATCTGGGCGATCTGGCGCTGTTCGCTGGCGTCGGCCGATTGCACGAACACCTTTGCGCCCTGCTTCTCGGCGGCAGCGACGAAGTAGTCGCGGTCGCGGGCCCAGCGCTCGAGGCGCAGGTCGTCGATCGAGAAGCCGATCTTCGGATTTTTGGCGTCCGCCATGGCGTTGCCGCCGGCGCAGACCATCATCACCGCAACGGCGGCGGAAGTGAGCAGCTTTTTCATTGTTTCGTCTCCTGTGAATGCTGTTATTTGTCGGTATGCCGGGTCTGCGCCCGGCTCGTACTTGGTGGTTGACTCAGTGGTTATGGCGCGGCAGCGTCTCGGCCACGGCGCGGTACGGTATGGCCATTTCCATCACCGCCCCCTGCTCCATCTGGCCGACCGTGCTGCGGTAGAGTTCCTGCCACGGCGTCTGGCTGGCCGGATAGGCGGGAATCGGCCCCTTCTTGCGTTCTTCCCATTCCGCTTCCGGCACCAGCGCATCGCACTGGCCGGCGTTCAGGTCGACGCGGATGCGGTCGCCGGTACGCAGCCAGGCCAGGCCGCCGCCTACCGCGCTCTCGGGCGAGGCGTTGAGGATCGACGGGCTGTCGGACGTGCCGGACTGGCGGCCGTCGCCCAGCGTGGGCAGCCAGTTGACGCCGCGCTTGACCAGCGCATCGGGCGGCTGCATGTTGACCACTTCGGCCGAACCGGGCCAGCCGACCGGGCCGGCGCCACGGATGACCAGGATGCAGTCCTCGTCGATGTTGAGCGCAGGATCGTTGATGCGGGCGTGGTAGTCGCCCGAACCGTCGAACACGATGGCGCGGCACTCGAACACGTTTTCGCGTCCCGGCTCGCTCAGGTAGCGGGCGCGGAACGCCTCCGAGATCACCGAGGTCTTCATGATGGCAAAGTCGAACAGGTTGCCCTTGAGGACGAAGAAGCCGGCATCGGTTTTCAGCGGCGCGGCGAACGGGTAGATCACTTCGCGGTCGGTGGTCTCGCGTCCGGCCAGGTTCTCGCGCATGGTGCGGCCGGTGACGGTGGCGCGGTCCGAGCGCAGCATGCCCTGCTGCTCGAGTTCCCACATCACGGCCGGCACGCCGCCCGCGCGGTGGAAACGCTCGCCGAGGAATTTACCGGCCGGCTGCATGTTCAGCAGCAGCGGCACGGCATGGCCGTATTCCATCCAGTCGCTCGACTTCAGTTCCACGCCCGCGTGGCGCGCCATGGCCACGATGTGCTGCTGGGCGTTGGTGGAACCGCCGATGGCGGCGTTGGTGACGATGGCGTCGAGGAAGGCGTCGCGCGTGAGGATGCTCGACGGCTTGATGTTCAGCTTGGCCATCTCGACGATGCGGCGGCCGGTCTCGTACGCCATCTGGCCGCGCTCGCGGTAAGGCGCCGGAATCGCCGAACAGCCGGTCAGCGACAGGCCCAGCGCTTCGGCGATCGCGTTCATCGTCGATGCCGTGCCCATGGTGTTGCAGTGGCCGGCCGACGGCGCCGAGGCGGCAGCGATCTGCAGGAATTTCTCGTTGTCGATGGCGCCGGCGGCCAGCTGGCGCCGGCCCTTCCAGATTGCCGCGCCGGAGCCGGCCAGCTCGCCTTCGAACCAGCCGTCGAGCATCGGGCCGCCGGACAGCACGATGGCAGGAATGTCCACCGTCGATGCGGCCATCACCTGCGCCGGCGTGGTCTTGTCGCAGCCGGTGGTCAGCACCACCGCATCGATCGGATAGCCGTGCAGGATTTCGACGAGGCCTAGGTAGGCCAGGTTGCGGTCGATGGCGGCCGTGGGACGGCGGCAGTTCTCGAAGATCGGATGGAGCGGAAACTCCATGGCGATGCCGCCGGCGTCGCGGATGCCGTCGCGCACGCGCTTGGCCAGTTCCAGGTGGATGCGGTTGCACGGGCTGATGTCGCTGCCGCTCTGGGCGATGCCGATGATGGGGCGGCCCGAGCGCAGCTCTTCCGGCGTGATCCCGTAGTTCATGAAGCGCTCGAGGTAGAGCGCGGTCATGTCGATATGGTCGGGATTGTCGAACCAGTCCTGCGAGCGGTAGCGGCGCGGCGCTTCGCCGACCTCCCGCTTGCTCATGTCGTTCATCTCGTTCTGGTCGTTGGTCTGATTGCTCATGGTCTTTATCGTATTCACCGTAGTGACAGTGTTCAGGCGCCGTACCAGCCGGCGTCGACATAGTAATCGCGGCCGCTGCAACGGCGCGCGCTGTCCGACGCCAGGAACAGCGCCAGCGCTGCCACGTCATCGACTTCGACGCGCTGTTTCAGGCATTGACCGGCCAGGATACGCGCTTCTTCTTCCGGCGTGTGCCACAGCGCTTCCTGGCGCGGCGTGCGCACGCCGCCCGGCACGATGCAGTTGACGCGGATATTGTGCTGGCCCAGGTCGCGGGCCAGGCCGCGCGTCATGCCCTCGATGGCTGCCTTGGCGGTCATGTACAGGGTCAGGTCCGGCAGCGCCAGGTGCCATGAAATCGAACCGAAGTTGAGGATCACGCCGTCGCGCTGGTCCTGCATGCCCTTGGCCACGGCCTGGGCGCAGAAATACTGGTGGCGCAGGTTGACGGCCATGCGGTTCTCCCAGTACTGCGCGGTGACGTCGGCCAGCGTGTGGCGGTCGTCGTTGGCGGCGTTGTTGATCAGGACATCGACCGGACCGATGGTGGCGAACACGCGGGACACGGTCTCGAGGTTGGTCAGATCGCACGGCAGGTACACGGGTGGCACGGCCAGGCCGGCCAGCCTGGCTTCCAGCGCGCGCGAATCGGCGTCGGCGATGTCGAGGAAGTGCACGCGGGCGCCCTGGCGGGCAAACGCCTCGACCATGCCGGCGCCGATGCCGCTGCCGCCGCCGGTGACGATCACGCGCTTGCCGGCCAGGCTGGGGTAGATCGGCTGCTCGAACGTGGTGTTCGGCTTGGCCTGGGCAGCGCCTGGCGCGGCGACGCCGGTACCGCGGGCGCGGTGCAGCAGCGCGCGGGTGCCGTAGGTCCACGGCGCGATCTGGTCGCTGCGCTGCACGGTGTTGACCAGCGCGCCCAGGGCCGGCGTGGCAATGGTGACGCGGTCGCCCAGGTGGTGGGTGAAGCCGCCGCCGGCCGCATCGCGGTCCTTGATCGGCGAGAACATCGTGCCCAGGAACAGCATGAAGCCGTCCGGATACTGGTGGTGCGCGCCGCAGGTCTGGCGCACCAGGTCGAGCGGGTCGCGGCTGATTTCGCGCATGCGGCTGCTGCCCTCGAGGCGGAAGTCGTCATCGAGGCCTTCGATCAGCATCCGCACTTCGGCGTTGCGCACGGTGTCGATGGTGAAGTGTTCGTCGAACAGGCGGATGAATGGGCCGATCGCGCACGAGCCGTTGTTGTCCTTGGCCTTGCCCAGCAACAGGGCGCTGCGGCCCTCGATGTCGCGCAGGTTGACGTCGTTGCCGAGCGTGGCGCCGCGCACTTCGGCGCGGCTGTTGACGGCCAAAACGATTTCCGGCTCGGGGTTGTTCCACTTCGAATCGGGGTGCAGGCCCACGTCGGCGCCGCTGCCGACCGAGGACATCGGCTGCGACTTGGAAAACACTTCGGCATCCTTGCCGATGCCCACTTCCATGTACTGCGACCACAGGCCGCGTGCGATCAGGCTTTCCTTGAGCTTCAGCGCTTCGTCCGAGCCGGGGCGGATGGCCGACAGGTCGGAGCCGATGATGGTCTGGATGTCGGCGCGCAGGGCGGCGGCGCGGGCCGGGTCGCCCTTGGCCTGCTCCTCGATCACGCGTTCGAGCAGGCTGACGGCAAACGTCACGCCGCAGGCCTTGACGGCCTGCAGGTCGCACGGCGCCAGCAGCTGCGGCGTGCCGGCCTGACGTGCGAGTGCATGGGCCAGCAGCTGCTGCACCGGTCCCAGCGACGGGCCGGGCGCGCTGCGCGCGATGTCGAGCGCGTCGTCGCGTTCGAGCAGGTCGGACATGGTGGGAGCATGGCCGGAGATGTCGACCACCTCGCCGTTGCGTACCGCGACCACACAGGGACCGTCGTTATTCCAGACACGGCCTACCATGACTGCGCGGCTCAGGTCGTCCGGCAGCATTGCATTGATATTATTTTCCAAGGTCTCTCTCTCTCCAGGCTTGCAGGCAAACAGCGAAAGGATTTTGACCCGATTCCCCGGGGGCGGCAATTATGAAACTCACCAAGCGCGTTCATGATTTACGCGCAACCCGCCAGCTGTTCGCCCGGCGCCCGGTGCCGGGCCTGGTCCTGGTAGGCGCGCGGCGTGCATCCGAGTTCGCGCTTGAATACCGCGTGCATATACTGCACCGACGTGAACCCGCAGCTGAGCGCCACGTCGGCAATCGTGCGGTCGCCCTGCGCCAGCATGGCGGTGGCGGCATCGAGCTTGAAGCGCAGGATCACGTCGTGCACGCTGGAGTCGAGCTCCTGGCGGAAATACGATTCCAGCGACGAGCGCGAAATGCCCACGTATTCGGCCACCTGGTGGGTCTTGATGCCCTGGCACGCGTACTGGCGGATGAAGTGACGCGCGCGCATCACGTGCGGATGCTTGGGCGCTTCGTGGCGGGTGGAGGTCTGGACATTGATGCCGATCGGCGGCACCAGCACGCGCGTGCCCTGCAGGCGCGCGCCGTTGAGCATCTGGTCGAGCAGCTGGGCAGCGGTGCGGCCCATCTCCTGCGCGCCCTGGATCACGGAACTCAGGGGTATCCGGGTCAGCATGCGCGCCAGCGGATCGTTGTCGATGCCGATCAGCGCCACCTGCTCCGGCACCTCGATGCCGGCGATGATACAGGCCTGCATCAGCTGGCGCGCGCGGGCGTCGGTGACGGCGATGATGCCGACCGGCTTGGGCAGGCTGTGCAGCCACTGGATCTGCTGCTCCACCGCCTCGTCCCAGGCGGCAGCACTGGTGCCCAGGCCGCGGTACACCTGGGCTTCCATCTTGTCGTCGGCCATTACGGTGCGGAAGGCCCGCTCGCGCTCCTGGGCCCAGCGGTTTTCCTGCGCTTCGGGCAGGCTGAACATGGCGAAATTGCGCAGGCCCGCCTCGATCAGGTGGTCGCGCGCGAGCTTGATCAGCTTGAAATTGTCGGTGGCGACATACGGCACGCCCACCGGATAGTTGCTGTCGTCGGCATAGGAGCCGCCGACCGCCACCACCGGGATGCGGCTGCGCGACAGCGCTGCCGCCACGGCGGGGTCGTCGAAATCGGCGATGATGCCGTCGCCGTGCCAGCTCTCCAGGCCGGACAGGCGCAGCCGGAAATCCTCTTCCAGGAACAGATCCCAGGCAGCGCGGGTGCTGCCCAGGTAGGCAGCCACGCCGGCGATGATCTCGCGGTCGAAAATCTTGTTTGCGTTAAATAACAGTGCGATACGATGAGACTTCATCTGCATCTTCAACCACCTCTATCGGGACGAGACAATCCAGCACGCCAGAATTTTGACGCGACCGGTATTGTGACATGGTTCCGTCACGAACTGAGAAAATCGGGCAAATCCCGTCACTTCCGGCAGATGCCCGCAGAGATGGTTGGTTGCTGGCTGGCTAGTCTCCCGTCATGGTGCTGGCAGCAGGCCGGCCGGCCACGATACCGCGGCCGGCGGTGCTCATGTACACCACGCCAAAGGTATTGGCGTCGCCGACCACGAACTGGGCGTCGCCCGGGCCGCCGTACTGGTGCCGGTCGTCGTTGATCCGCAGCCAGCTGGCGCCGCCGTCGGTCGAGCGGAACATGCCGCGCCCGTCACCTGCCCCGTCGACTGCGCCCCAGAGGTACACGGTGGGGAAATCGGCGCCAGGCGCCGCCTTGCCGAAGCCGACGGCAGCGGCGTAGCGGACACCCGGCACGCCGGCAAAGGTGGCGCCACCATCGACCGTGCGCGCCAGGCCGCCGTCGTACAACGGCACCCAGACGTCGCCCGAGCGGCCCGGTACGGCCCTGATCACGGCGCGCGCCATCGCGTCGCCAGGGGGCGCTGCCGTCAGCGTGGCGGCGGACGCAAACGTGGCGCCGCCGTCGCGGCTGACCAGGAAGCTGCGCTCCCTGACGGCGTAGAAGCGGCGCGCGTCGCGCGGATCGGCCACCGGCCGCGCGCCGTCCAGGCCCGGGACCGCAGTCCAGCTGTCGCCGCCGTCGCGGCTGACGAAGCTGCGCTGCGAGTGTTCCGGGCTGTGGATGATGGTGGCGCCGTCGCTGCCGAGCGCCAGCTGGCCCTTGGTGCCGTGCATGGTGGCGGCCTTGTTCCAGCTGACGCCCATGTCGCGCGACAGGTAGATGGCGCTGCCGGCGCGCGCCACCACGCTCGGCTGCTGCGCCGCAAAGTCCAGGCCCCAGGTGGTGCCCATGGTCGGCGTGTGGATCGGTGCGTACTGCGTAACGTCCGTGTGGCGGAAGCCGTCGTAGTCGCCGATGGCCGAGATCAGCGGCCCGCCAGGAATGCTGACCAGGTTGAGCGGGACCGATTCCTCGATACCGTCGTCGTCGAACTTCCAGATTGCCGGCGCTGCGTGGACATCGCTGGAGACGAACAAGCCGTTGCCGGAGACGACCATCAGCTTGCGCGCATCGAAGGGATCGAACTCGATGCTGGCAGCCCAGTGCATGAAACTGCCGGCAATCCAGCTCACGCCATTCGGATCGATTTTCACGCCCTGGTCGACGATGCTGCGCCAGCTTTTGCCGCCGTCCAGCGTCTCGTAGAACTGGTCGCCCATCCGCCCCTTGCTGTAGCGGTAGTAGTTGATGGTGGTGACGATCATGTGCTGCGCATTGCCCGGATCGACGGTGATGCCGGCATAGGCGCGGTTGAGCGGCGGCGAGATGTCGCGCCAGGTGCGCGCGGCGATATCGTAGCGCCACACGCCGCCCGCCTCCAGCCCTTCGCCGTTGGCCACGTCGCCCCAGGGACCGGCGCCCCTGGCAAAGGTCACCACCAGGCCGCCGGCGGCCAGCACCGCGCGGTGCGGCATCAGGTGCGCCGGACCGCCCGCCATCGGCGTAAAGGTGCGGCCGGCGTCGTCGGAGACGAACATGTTCGGGCCGTTTTTGCCGTAGCGCGATACGCCGACGAACAGGCGGCCGGTTTCCGCTTTCCCGTTGGCGCCAGGGCGCTTGCTGGCCGGATCGAGCAGCACGAAGCTCACGCCGTTGTTGTTGGGCGGCGTGGCGCCGACATCGAGTCCCGGCAGGTGCTGCCAGCTCAGGCCCTCGTCGACGCTCTTGAACAGGCCGTTGGCGCGCGTGCCGATGTAGAGGATGCTGCCGTTGGCCGGATCGACCTGCAGCTTCTCGCCATTGCCGCGGCCCATGCCGTTGCCGTGCACCTTGAACTGGCCGGTGACGTCGATTTTCCTGAAAGTGTTGCCGTAGTCGTCGGACTTGAGGATGGTGCTGGCGCCGCCGTTCAGGTAGGCGATGCCGGTGGACAGATAGAGCTTGTTCGGCGACGACGGATCGGTGGCGATCGACTCCACGCCCAGCATGCCGGTCTCGCGGTCCGACACCCAGTCCAGCAGCGCCACCCAGCGCCCGTTGGCGCGATCGCGGCGGTAGGCGCCGCCGACGTCGGTGCGCAGATAGACCAGGTCTTTCTGCGTCTTGCTGGGGACAATCCCGGAAATGAAACCGCTGCCGCCGATGGCGATCGGGCGCCAGGCATAGGGGGCGGCGACGCTGGCGCTGGCGTTGGCGTTGGCGCTGACGCCGGTACCGGTGCTGGCACTGCCGCTGGCATCCGCCTGGCGGCCCAGCAGCTGATCGAGCATCGGCGCCATCTCGCGCGCCCAGATCTCGTATCCTTTCCGGTTCGGGTGCAGCAGGTCTGGCATGATGTCGGTGGACAGCGTACCGTCGGGCGCCAGGAAAGCCGGGCCGATATCGCGGTAGAACACGTGGCGGTTGTCCGCATAGCCGGCGATGATGGCGTTGACCTGGTCGTTGAGGCGCCGCCCCGGATCGTCGGGCGTGGCACCGCGCGGGAAGATCGCCAGCAGCAAAATCCTGGTGTCCGGCAGGCGCTGGCGCAGCTCGTCGATATTGCGTTTGATGCCGGCAGCGGTGGTCGCCGGATTTTCCTTGCGGTGGCCGGTGTTATTGGTGCCGAACATCAGCACCGCCACCTTGGGCGAGAGGCCGTCGACTTCGCCGTGCTGCAGGCGCCACAGGACGTTTTCGGTACGGTCGCCGCCGAAGCCCAGCGCCAGCGCATCGAGCGGCTGGTAGTAGCGCTGCCACACGGGCGCGCCATCCTTTTCCCAGCCCTGCGTGATCGAGTCGCCGATGAATACCACCTGCGCCTTCTTGCCGAGGGCAGCGGCTTCCTTGAGCTTTTGCTCGTGGCGTCCGGTCCACCAGCCCACCGACCACGACTCGTTCAGTTTATCGGGCGTGACCGAGGCCGTGCGGTAATCGGGGCATGTCATATTCGGCCTGCCCTGCGCGAGGATGCGCACGTTGGCGATCGCCACCTTGCCGGCGCCGGTCGCTTCCAGTGCGAACGGCTGCCGCACGGCGCTGAAATCGGCGCCGTCGCGGACAAAACAGCGCATCGCGTACGACAGCTTTTGCCACCCCTTGCCCTGCGCTGCCCGCGCCGGCACCACGTAAGAGACGGCGCGCTCGCATTGTTCGCCGCAGCCCACCTTGAAGGCCAGGCCACCGTTGGATAGCTCGTCGACCCTGACCTCGAGCGACAGCACGCCGCGCGCCAGATAGGGACGCAAGTCGCGCGGCGCGCCGCCATCGACCCGCAGCGCCGCGTACCAGGCGTCCTTCCACTGCAGCGCCAGCTCCTTGCCGCTGCGGGTGGCACGCACCTGCCGCGTGGGCGTGGCGGCCGGCGGTGCGACCGAAGCCGAGTCGCCAGCGAGCACGGTGCTCGATTCGTCATCGGCAATGGTGAGACGATAGCCGGCCAGCGGCGCACCGGCGTAAATCGCGAGCGGGCCGGAGCTGGCGGCTGCCGGCTTCGCGGCCGGCATAGTGGCAACCGGCGCGCCGGCGTGGGCCGATGCAGCAACAGGCGCGGCCAGCGCAAGAAAGGACAGCAGCGCGGGCGTGAACAGACCGCGGGCACGGGCACGCGCGAGGGAATACGTCATGAAGTATCTCGCCTGGTTTTATTTTGCGATCATTCTGCAAGCAGCGCACGGCTGCCGCAATTGCGAAATTCACCAAGCGGACGAATGATATTGGCCGTCTGCCGCAGGCGACGGCCGCGTGGCGTCAGGGCCGGATGGAAGCGACCACCAGCACGTCGGACGGGTCGCTGCGGCCATTGGTGGCCAGCGTGAATGCGGCCACGCCGGCCGGTGCGGTGGCGCCGCCGGCCGAGGCCAGGTTGAAGTCGCCGGCGCCGCCTTGCGCATCGGCTGTGCCGTAAGCCAGGCTGCCGGCGTCGCCGGTCTGGCCGACCAGCTCCTGGCTGAAGTCGAGCGCAAAGCCGGCGTAGAACTGCACGCCGGTGTAATCGGCCTTGCCATAGGTGCCATTGCCGGCGCGCGCACCCTGCACCGTCACGGTCAGGTCCTGGATCTGCCCGATCGGAATGGTATTGCCCGGCGAGGTGGTCACCAGGTCGGTATCGAGCGTGATGACGGCAGTGGCGCTGCCAGTGCTGCCGTCAGCGGCGTTCCAGGTGACGTTGAGCGTGCGGATGGCCATGATGTTCTTCTCCTAAGACGCGCCAGATGGCGAAGACTTATCAATATAGTATTTTCATATCGCCTTGTAAATGCCGATTCGTTGTAACCGGTTGGCGAATTTCGTAACCCCGGCTGCGCATTTTCGGTGTTGCGGCAAGCATGCGTCGCTCTCAGAATGGAACACCGCTGGCCCTGGCGCCGGTATGGATAAAAAAGGGAGACAAAGACGCATGACCATCAAAAAAATTACGCAACTGATCATCACTGCCGCCTGCCTGGCGCCCGTGCTGGCTGGCGCCCAGAACCGCCTGATCGACGTGAACGTCAGCCAGGTGGCCGGCCCGCTGCCGACGACCTTCAATTTCGCCGTGGGCGCCGGCCGCGCTAACGAAGGCTTGCGCGCCGACTGGCAGCAGCAGCTGGCCGAGATCAAGCGCGACGCGGGTTTTCGCTACATCCGCATGCACGGCCTGCTGTCCGACGACATGGGCGTCTACCGCGTCGATGCCCAGGGCAAGGAGCATTACAGCTTCCAGTACATCGATGCGCTGTACGACTACCTGCTGAGCATCAAGGTCAAGCCGTTCGTGGAGCTGGGCTTCATGCCGTCGCAGATGGCCAGCGGCGACAAGACCATCTTCTGGTGGCGCGGGAACGTCACGCCGCCGAAGAACTACGAAGCGTGGGAGCGGCTGGTAAAGGCGCTCACCGCGCACTGGACCGAGCGCTATGGCGCCGATGAAGTGGCCAGCTGGTACTTCGAAGTGTGGAACGAACCGAATCTCGATGGCTTCTGGGCCGGCAGCCAGGCCGACTACTTCAAGCTGTATGCGCACGCGGCGCGCGCGATCAAGAGCGTCGATGCGCGCTACCGCGTGGGCGGCCCCGCCACCGCCGGCGCCGCGTGGATCCCCGAAACCATCGCCTACGCCGCGCAACACAAGGTGCCGCTCGATTTCGTCAGCACCCACACCTACGGCGTGAGCCGCGGCTTCCTCGACGAATACGGCACCACCGGCACGGTGCTGAACAAGGAAGATGGCGCGATCAGCGATGACGTGCTGCGCAACCGCAAGGAGATCGGCGCTTCGGCCATGCCCACGCTGCCGCTGCACTACACGGAATGGAGCTCGTCGTACACGCCGTCCGATCCGTCGCACGACAGCTACCACCAGGCGGCCTACATCCTGCAAAAGCTCAAGCAGGTGGGCACGGCGGCGCAGTCGATGTCGTACTGGGTCTTTACCGACATCTTCGAGGAGGCGGGGCCGCGCAGCAGCGTGTTCCACGGCGGCTTCGGCCTGATGAACACGCAGGGCATCAAGAAGCCCGCGTACTTCGCCTACCAGTTCCTGCACCAGCTGGCGCCGACCGAGCTGAAAAACGCCGACGCCCGCTCCTACGCCACCACCGACCAGGCCGGCAACGCCCTGGTGCTGCTGTGGGACTACACGCATACGCTGCCCGACAAGATCAACAACCAGCAGTACTTCATCCAGGACCTGCCGGCCAGGGACAAGGGCAAGGTGACCGTCAATGTGGGCGGCCTGACGCCGGGCGCCTACACGCTCAGCATTTCGCAGGTGGGCTACCGCCGCAACGACGCCTATAGCGCCTACATCGGCATGGGGTCGCCCGCGCAGCTGACGCGCGGCCAGGTGCAGGCACTGAAGGCCACGGCGACCGGTCAGCCGTCGTCGCGCACCACGGTGCAGGTGGGCGCCGACGGCCGCTACGCCACCAGCCTGCCGCTGCGCGAAAACGATGTGTATTTGCTCAACCTGCAGCGAGTACAGCGCTGAGCGGGCGTCACGAGCCTGCTTTGGTCAGCCTTTGTCCGTCATCGCCTGCGCTGCTGTTTTTACAACGGCAGCGCAGGCGATTTCCGTTAACACTTGTGCTGCGGCAATTAGTTAAATAGACTGAGGGAACAGTTAATCTCGCGTCCAGCCGCCCGCCACCTGCGCCTGGACCCACTACGACACAGCCATTCCCCTCGCCCCCGGGATCCAGCACTTTTCCTTACCCTACGGGGCAATCACATGAAAATCTCCAATCTCAACATCAGCACCCGGCTTGCCGCCGGTTTCGGCATCGTGCTGCTCCTGCTGGTGCTGGTGGGCGCGATGGCCATCACCCGCATCCAGAAAATCAACAGCGCCACCGACACCATCCTGGAAGACCGCTACGTCAAGGTCAACCTGATCAGGAATGTACAGGACGAGGTCAATGTCCAGGCCCGGTACATCCGCAACGCCACGATCGGCGCCAGCGATCCGTCCGAGGTCAGCTCGTCACTGGCCAAGCTGGAAGACTCGATCCAGAAAAACACCAAAATGCTCGAGCAGTTCAAGGGCATGATCAACAGCGACGCCGGCAGGCGCCAGTTCGACGCGCTGATCGAGTCGCGCGCCGGTTACGGCCGGGCGCGCGACACGGCCGCCAAGCTGCTACGCGAAGGCAAGGCCGAGGAAGCGGGCAAGTATGTGCTGAAAGACCTGCGTCCGCCACAGAACAAGTTCTTCGACGAACTCAAAGCCATGGTAGCGCTGCAGGAAAAGATGATGCAGGAAGCGGCCGACGAGGCGCGTGATCACGGCCATGCCGCCATCGTCTTCACGCTGGTGCTGTCCGGCATTGCAGCAATCGCCGCCCTCATCATCGGCTGGCTGATCACGCGCTCGATCACGGTGCCGGTGAACCGCGCGGTGGACCTGGCGCGCACCGTGGCAGCCGGCGACCTGACCAGCCGCATCACGGTCGATAGCAAGGACGAGATCGGCAAACTGCTGGCCTCGCTGTCCGAGATGAACGACAGCCTGAAGAGCATCGTCACCGAAGTTCGCTACGGCACCGAGGAAATCGCCACTGCCACCACCGAAGTGGCGAACGGCAATATGGACCTGTCGTCGCGCACCGAGGAACAAGCCAGTGCGCTGGAGGAAACCGCCTCGTCGATGGAAGAACTCACTTCCACCGTCAAGCAGAACAGCGACAATGCCCGCCAGGCCAACCAGCTGGCCCGGTCTGCCGCCGAAGTGGCGGTCAGGGGCGGCGACGTGGTATCGCAAGTGGTGCAGACCATGGAGTCGATCAACACGTCGGCCAGCAAGATCGTCGACATCATCTCGGTGATCGACGGCATTGCCTTCCAGACCAATATCCTGGCGCTGAACGCGGCCGTGGAAGCGGCCCGCGCCGGCGAACAGGGACGCGGCTTCGCAGTAGTGGCGTCGGAAGTGCGCAACCTGGCGCAACGCTCGGCCAGCGCCGCCAAGGAAATCAAGGTGCTGATCGGCGACTCGGTGGAAAAAGTGGAAGCGGGCAACAAGCTGGTGAGCAGCGCCGGCGTGACCATGGACGAAGTGGTCGCCAGCGTGCAGAAGCTCACTGGCGTGGTCGGCGAGATCACTGCCGCCAGCCACGAGCAGGAAGTGGGCATCGAGCAGATCAACGAAGCGATCACGGCCATGGATACCGTGACCCAGCAAAACGCCGCACTGGTGGAAGAAGCGGCTGCCGCCACGTCCGCCCTGCAGGAACAGGCCGGCAAGCTGGCGCAGGTGGTCAGCGTGTTCAAGCTCGATGGCATGGCAGCGCCATCGCCGACGGCCGCATCCGCCGCAAGGCAGACGCCGGCGCCACAGCTGGCGCGCCCGGCGCCCGCGCTCAAGCCATCCGTCAAGCCGTCCATCAAGCCCGTGCTCGACGCCGCACCGCGCCGGCCGGCCGCAGCTGCAACAAGCGCCAGCAAGGTAGCGGAAGGCGAGTGGGAAGAATTCTGAGCCAGCGCTGTCTGCGCTGAGCCATGCCGCACGGCCCCTGCCGCTGCGGCATTTTTTTTGCCCGCTGCCACCGGTCCGATGCCGCTACAAGCTGACTTCTTGGAGAGGATGTCATGACGATAGACTGGATCAACTTCGCCCCGTGGCCGGCGCTGGCCGGCGGCCTGCTGATCGGCGCCGCCTGTGCCGCGCTGATTTTATTCAATGGCAAAATCGCGGGCATCAGCGGCGTGCTCGGCGGCTTGCTTGGTGGGTTGATGGATCGCTTGTCGAGCCATCGTGTAACCGCCAAAGGCGCAGACCTGGGCTGGCGCGCCGCCTTCATCGGCGGCCTGCTGCTCGCACCGGTGGTGTACGGGCTGGCAGCGCCCCTGCCCGCCTCCACGATCGATACAGACACCGTCGTGCTGATCAGCGCCGGACTGCTGGTGGGGGCCGGCACGCGCTACGGCGCCGGCTGCACCAGCGGCCACGGCGTGTGCGGCCTGTCGCGCCGTTCGCCCCGCTCGATGGCAGCCACGGCCACCTTCATGCTGGCCGGCTTCGTCACCGTGTACGTGGTGCGCCACGTGCTGACCTAGGAGCGGACCATGCCATTGTTGATTTCCCTGCTGGCGGGCCTGGTGTTCGGGCTGGGCCTGATTATTTCCGGCATGACCGACCCGGCGCGGGTGCTGGGCTTTCTCGACCTGGCCGGCCGCTGGAACCCGTCGCTGGCGTTCGTGATGGGCGGCGCCATCGCGGTGGCGCTGCCCGCATTCGCGATCGCCGCCAGGCGCCAGCGCACGCTGTCCGGCGCCCCGCTGCAACTGCCCACCGCCACCCGCATCGACCGCCGCCTGGTGTCAGGCGCACTGGCCTTCGGCGCCGGCTGGGGACTGGCCGGCCTGTGCCCGGGTCCGGCGCTGGCGCTGCTGGTTACCGGCAACGCCAAGGTGCTGCTGTTTGTGGCGGCGATGCTGGTGGGGATGGGGTGTTTCGAGGTGGTCGAGCGCTGGCGGCCTAGCTGAAACGGCCAAGCAGCGAATGAATGGCATGCCGGCCCTGCCCTCCTCTCTGCCTGTGCTGCACACCGCGCGCCTGGTCCTGCGCGCGGTCACCATGGATGATATCGATGATTTAAGGGCCGTGTATGGCGATCCCGACGTTATGCGCTACGGCTCGGATCCGGCTTTTTCACAGGATGCAGATGACCTGCAGACGGTGCCAGTATCAAGCGTAAGCTGGTGGAAAGAATCGCCATCGAATGGGGTTTGGTGCTAAAGTCGAGCGGCACGATGATAGGCGTGATGGGACTTCATCATTTCGAGGGAAGCCAGGCGGAGGTTGGATGTCTGTTGGCCAGACGGTATTGGGGACAGAGATTGATGACAGAGGCTTTGTCGGCATTACTGGGTTTCGCGCACGACATTGGTCTGGTGCGGCTGGAAGCCGAGATCGATGTAGGGAACGCACGGTCGGAACGGTTGTTTTCGGGTTGAGGGTTTGTCCGGATTGAGGCAGCCGATACCTCGGCAGTTTGGTCGAGGGTGTTGTAGCGTGCTGCGTGAACGTCCGTCTTTTCACGCCAAAGCTGGGATCAGGTGCTGGCACGATATAGAGCGCAATCTTGGCAGGCATACTTTTCGCCACAACAACCTGCCATCAATTCTGCAAAGGGAGATCTGAAAAACATGAACGTGAACATGCCCGGCCTTGCCACCACCTTCTCGCTCACCCTGCTCGCGGTTGCCGCCCCGGTGGCCGCCAACGCGCAGGCCGGTGCGTCAGCGACCGGCGGCCTGCCGTTCGAGGTCAAGCCGCTTGCGACGTTCAACAGCCCATGGGCGATGGCGTTCCTGCCCAACGGCAACCTGCTGGTGTCGCAAAAGGAAGGATCGATGATCCTGTTCGATCCCGCCAGCGGCAGCAGGCGCACGGTTGCCGGTACACCGGCCGTCAGCAGCAAGGGCCAGGGTGCCCTCATGGATATCGTGCCCGCCCCGGATTTCGCCACCAGCAAGCGGCTCTACTTCAGTTATTCGGAAGCGGGTTCCGGTGACAGCAGCCGCGTCGCGCTTGCCACTGCCGTACTGGATCAGGCAGGCGGCACGCTCAGGGAGACCAAGACGATTTTCCGCGGCCAGGATGCGTCGACCGGCGGGCACTATTCAGGCCGTATCGGCTTTTCGCCGGATGGCAGGTATCTGTTCTTCACCAGTGGCGACCGCCAGCTGTTCGATCCGGCGCAGGATCCAAAATCGACGCTCGGCAAGGTGCTGCGCCTGAACCTCGACGGCACGCCGGCCGCCGGCAACCCGCTCGCGGCCAAGGGCTTCGATCCGGCCGTCTGGTCATACGGCCACCGCAACCTGCTGGGCATCGCCTTCGACAAGCAGGGACGCCTGTGGGAAATGGAGATGGGCCCGCGCCACGGCGACGAGATCAACCTGATCAAGCCAGGCCTCAACTATGGCTGGCCCAAGGCATCGAACGGCAGCCACTACGATGGCCGCGACATCCCCGACCATGCGCCGGGCGACGGCTTCGAAGCCCCGAAAGTATCGTGGAACCCGGCCATTTCGCCGGGCGGCCTTGCCTATTACGATGCCGACCTGTTCCCGAAGTGGAAGAATTCCCTGTTCATCACCGGTCTCTCCGGCAAGTCGCTGGACCGCATCGCCCTCGACGGCGAGAACGCGACCAAGAAAGACCATTGGGATATGGGCGAACGCATCCGCGCTGTGCGCACGGGGCCGGATGGCGCGCTGTGGCTGCTGGAAGACGGCCCGCGCGGCCGGCTGCTGATGCTGACACCGAAGACATAGCTCAGCGCCTGGATTTCGACAGCAGGATACCGCCCGCGAAACCAATCGCGATGCCCGGACCGATACCAAGCGCAAGGTTGCCGATCGCGACACCGATGGCACATCCGATCGCTACACCAAGAGCAAGTCCGGCAGCGATGAATCGGCTTGTTTTCTGGTCGCGTGCGTCGTTCATGGTATCCCTTGGTGTGGCGTCGAAAGGCTTCTGGCCGGAGGCCGAAGTTCATCCGCTGTAGTGTATCCCAGAACAGGCGTCAAACATCATGCAATCATGCGCGATGGTCGCGGTATTTCCAAGTGGGATATCGATGACGCAGCGCGTCTCGCTGCAGCGCTGCGGCAGGCGCGATGCGGCAGTCTTGCAAGCGCTTCGCGCGGCGCCTGCGGCGCGCCACCGCTTTGCGGTGGCAGATCGACGATTCGAAGCGGGATGGCCCTGCAGGGCCATGCCTTTCGAATCCCCCGCGCAAGGCCCGCAGGGGCCTTGCTTCTCTCCGCCACGAAAGAAATAAAAAAAGGCTACCCGAGGGTAGCCTTTTTCACATTTCTATCCTTGGCGGAGAGAGGGGGATTCGAACCCCCGATAGGTTTGACCCTATACACGCTTTCCAGGCGTGCGACTTCAACCACTCATCCACCTCTCCTGCATCATTTCCCCTGTCGGAGAAGCCGCGAATTATAGCAAAGAATCCACACAGCACCAACTTTATTTGGCCACTCCTTCTGTGATAGTGATTTCATAAGTTACAATGACGCGGTCGCTGCCCGACGCCTTCCCGGCCCAAACTTCACGGCTACGACCCTACCTCTGCCAGGTCCCCGCTCCCGTCCTGGCTCCCCGCTACCGCCCCGATCAGCGTGCTGCATTCGCTACTCCGTATAACCTCACTGCGCTTACTGTCAGCGTGGGTCAACCCGGGTTCTGATGATCAGTTATGACGAGTTCGCTTTCTTTCCTGGATAACGGCGGCCACATGGGCGCCTTGATGCGGGCCCACGACTGGGACCGTACGCCGCTGGGAAATCCCCGCACCTGGCCGCAATCGTTGCGGTCTTCGCTGTCGGCCTGCCTCAATTCGCCCGTTCTAGGGGCGGTGCTGTGGGGTCCCGAGCTGTACATGTTCTACAACGATGCGTATGCCGAGTCGCTGGCCGATCGTCATCCCGCTGCGCTGGGCCAGCCGGTCGCCAGCGTGTGGGGCAGCGCGTGGCACCAGGTGGCGCCCGATTTTCACCGGGCCATGGCGACCGGCCTGGGGTTTTCCCATAACTATGTCGAACTGCTGATCGAACGGCATGGCCAGCGCGAACGCACCTTCTGGAATTTTTCCGGTACGCCCATCGTCGGCGAAGATGGCACGGTGGCCGGCTTGCTCAACCAGGGCCAGGAAATCACTGAGCAGGTGCGCAAGGAACGCGAGACGCACCACCTGCAGGCCAACCTGGTGCGCGCCGTGGACGAGCGCACGCGCGACCGCAACCGGCTGTGGGAACTGTCGGCGGACATCATGCTGCGCTGCGCCTTCAATGGCCTGATCAATACCGTCAACCCGGCCTGGCAGGACGTGCTGGGACTGGACGAGCGCGAACTGGTCGGCACCAATCTGATCGATCATATCCATCCCGACGATGTGGCCCGCACCGCCGATGCGGCGCGACTGCTGGCCCAGGGCGGCACGCTGCGGCGCTTCGACAACCGCTACCGCCACCGCAATGGCAGCTATCGCTGGATTTCGTGGTCGATCCGCCCGGATGCCGAGAGCATTTACGCGGTGGGCCGCGACGTCACGGCCGAGAAGGAACAGGCCGAGGCCTTGCGCGCGGCCGAGGATGCGCTGCGCCAGGCGCAAAAGATGGAAGCGGTAGGCCAGCTGACGGGCGGGCTGGCCCATGATTTCAACAACCTACTGGCCGGCATCCAGGGCAGTCTCGACCTGATCGCCCAGCGCGTGAGCCAGGGCCGCTATGGCGACATCCAGCGTTACGTGGAAGTCGGCAGCGGCGCCGCAAAGCGCGCGGCCGCCCTCACCCACCGTCTGCTGGCGTTCTCGCGCCAGCAGACGCTCGATCCCAAGCCCACCGATGTCAACCGGCTGGTGCGCGGCCTGGAAGAGCTGGTGCAGCGCACCGTGGGACCGGCAGTGCAGGTGGAGGCACATGGCGCCGACGATTTGTGGACCGCGCTGGTCGATCCGTCGCAGCTGGAAAATTCGCTGCTCAACCTGTGCATCAACGCGCGCGACGCCATGCCGGGCGGTGGCCGTATCCGCATTACCACGGCCAACCACTGGCTGACCGGCGAGGCTGCCGAGACCGACGATTTGCCGGCCGGCGCCTACCTGTCGCTCAGCGTGCAGGACACCGGCACCGGCATTGCACCGGAACTGATCGCACGCGTGTTCGAACCGTTCTTCACCACCAAGCCGGTCGGCGAAGGCACAGGCCTCGGTTTGTCGATGGTATACGGTTTCGCCAGGCAGTCGGGCGGCCACGTGCGCATCTACTCGGAAGCGGGCGCCGGCACCACCGTCTGCCTCTACCTGCCGCGCCACGAAGGTCCGGCCGAGGACGGCGACGCCGCCACCGGCCCGGCCGCCGTGACGCAGCCCATCCGCAATGCCACCGTGCTGGTGGTGGACGACGAACCGGGCGTGCGCCTGCTGATCGTTGATGTCCTGGCCGGCATGGGGTACACGGTACTGCAGGCGGCCGACAGCGCGGCCGGTCTGGCGGTGCTGGCGTCCGACGCCCAGGTGGATTTGCTGGTCAGCGATATCGGCCTGCCTGGCGGCATGAACGGGCGGCAGATGGCGGAGCTGGGCTTGCGCAGCAGGCCGCAGCTGCGCGTGCTGTTTCTGACCGGCTATGACGAAACGGCGGTGCTGGGCAACGGCAAGCTGGCCGACGGCATGGCCGTGATGACCAAGCCGTTCGATATCGATGCGCTGGCGGCGCGGGTGGCGGAACTGCTCGCTGCGGTGGGCACGCCACCGCAGCATTAGGCGCTAACGCTAGCGGCTACGACGCTTCCTTCAGCTGCTCGAGGATGGCCGGGTTTTCCAGCGTGGAGACGTCCTGCGTGATGGTCTCGCCCTTGGCCAGCACGCGCAGCAGGCGGCGCATGATCTTGCCCGAGCGGGTTTTCGGCAGGTTGTCGCCGAAGCGGATTTCCTTGGGCTTGGCGATCGGTCCGATTTCCTTGCCGACCCAGTTGCGCAGTTCGAGCGCCAGCTTTTTCGCCTCGTCGCCAGTCGGGCGCGCCTGCTTGAGCACCACGAAGGCGCAGATCGATTCGCCGGTGGTGTCGTCGGGACGGCCGACCACGGCTGCTTCGGCCACCAGCGGGTTGGCCACCAGCGCCGACTCGATTTCCATCGTGCCCATGCGGTGACCGGAAACGTTGAGCACGTCGTCGATGCGGCCGGTGATGGTGAAGTAGCCGGTGTCCTTGTTGCGGATGGCGCCGTCGCCGGCCAGGTACATCTTGCCGCCCAGTTCTTCGGGGAAGTAGCTGGTCTTGAAGCGGTCCGGGTTGTTCCAGATGGTGCGGATCATCGACGGCCACGGACGCTTGACGACCAGGATGCCGCCCTGCCCGTTCGGCACATCGGCGCCCGCCTCATCGACAATGGCGGCCATGATGCCCGGCAGCGGCAGCGTGCACGAACCGGGCACCATCGGCGTGGCGCCCGGCAGCGGCGTGATCATGTGGCCGCCGGTCTCGGTCTGCCAGAAGGTATCCACGATCGGGCAACGCTCGCCGCCCACCTGCGTGTAGTACCACATCCACGCTTCCGGGTTGATCGGCTCGCCCACCGTGCCCAGCAGGCGCAGCGACGACAGGTCGTAATTTTTCGGATGCACCTTGGGATCGACATCGGACGCCTTGATCAGCGAGCGGATCGCCGTGGGCGCCGTGTAGAAGATGCTGACCTTGTGCTTGGCCACGGTCTCCCAGAAGCGGCCGGCGTTCGGGTAGGTGGGCACGCCTTCGAAGATCACCTGGGTGGCGCCGACGGCGGTGGGGCCGTAGGCGATGTAGCTGTGGCCCGTGACCCAGCCGATGTCGGCAGTGCACCAGTAGACGTCGTCCGGCTTGATGTCGAACGACCACTTCATGGTCAGCGCGGCCCACAGCAGGTAGCCGCCGCTCGAATGCTGCACGCCTTTCGGGGTGCCGGTGGAGCCGGACGTGTACAGGATGAACAGCGGGTGCTCGGCATCGACCCATTCCGGCTCGCAGTCGGCCGACTGGTCGGCCACCAGCTCGTGCAGCCACAGGTCGCGCCCTTCGGTCAAAGCGATGTTGCCACCGGTACGCTGGTAGACGATGACGTCCTTGATGGTGTCGCAGCCGCCCAGCGCCAGCGCTTCGTCGACGATGGCCTTCAACGGCAGCTGCTTGCCGCCGCGCAGCTGCTCGTCGGCGGTGATCACGGCCACGGCGCCGGCGTCGATGATGCGCTCCTGCAGCGACTTGGCCGAGAAGCCGCCGAACACCACCGAGTGGGTGGCGCCGATGCGCGCGCACGCCTGCATGGCGGCCACGCCTTCGACCGACATCGACATGTAGATGATGACGCGGTCGCCCTTCTTGATGCCGCGCGACTTCAGGCCGTTGGCAAACTTGCACACCTTTTCGTGCAGCTCCTTGTAGCTGACATGGACCGACTTGCCGTCGTCGGCCTCGAAGATGATGGCGGTCTTGTCGGCATTGCCGTTGCTGAGGTTGCGGTCGAGGCAGTTGTACGAAACGTTGAGCTTGCCGCCTTCGAACCATTTGTAGAACGGCGCGTCGTCTTCGTTCAGGGTGCGGGTGAACGGGGTCTGCCAGGTCAGGTGTTCGTTGGCAAGGCGCGCCCAGAAGCCTTCGTAGTCGGCTTCGGCTTGCGCGCACAGCGCGTTGTAGCCGTCCATGCCGGACACGGCGGCCTGCGCCACGAAGGCGGCTGGCGGCGCGAAGACGCGGGTTTCCTGTGGGCCTTGCTGGGTGGTCGTGCTGCTCATACTAGTCTCCGTTGTTGGAATCGTTTGCCACAAACATAAACTTGATCGCTTACTGCGCCCTTACATGCCGCTGGCAGATGATTCTATCAATATTTCCGCCATGGCATGGCGACCGACGCCGCGGTGCCACAGCCGGGCTGCGCGTGTAAAATGTCGCCATCTCATAGTCTGCACCATTTTCCGGAGTCCCGCCGTATGTCCGAGCACAAGCCCAAGCTGCGTCCCCTTCCCCACTTCATTTTCATGACGCGCTGGCTGCAGCTGCCGCTGTACGTGGGCCTGATCCTGGCCCAGTGCGTGTACGTGTTCCACTTCTGGGTGGAACTGAAAGACCTGATCGGCGCAGCCATGGGCAACGAGGAAGCGCTGCAGCACATCATCCAGGCCGTGGCCGTGCCGGGCACGGTGGCCCCCACCCGCCTCAACGAAACCACCATCATGCTGGTGGTGCTGGGCCTGATCGACGTGGTGATGATTTCCAACCTGCTGGTAATGGTCATCATCGGCGGCTACGAAACGTTTGTCTCGCGCATGAACCTCGACGGCCACCCGGACCAGCCGGAATGGCTGTCGCACGTGAATGCGTCGGTGCTGAAAACCAAGCTGGCGATGGCCATCATCGGCATCTCGTCGATCCACCTGCTCAAGACCTTCATCAACGCCAGCGCTTACGACGCCAAGGTGCTGATCGCCCAGACCGGGATCCACATCGCCTTCCTGCTGTCGGCCATGGCGATCGCCTACACCGACCGCCTGACCACGCTGACGCACCACGACAGCAAGTCGCACTGATACCGAACCATCCCATCCACCACGCGAGAACATCATGACCATCATAAAGCAAGAAGACCTGATCGAATCGGTTGCCGCCGCCCTCCAGTACATCAGCTATTACCATCCGGCCGATTACATCGAGCACCTGGCGCGCGCGTATGCATCCGAACAGAGTCCGGCCGCCAAGGACGCCATCGCGCAGATCCTGACCAACTCGCGCATGTGCGCGGAAGGCAAGCGCCCGATCTGCCAGGACACCGGCATCGTCAACGTCTTCCTGAAGATCGGCATGGGTGTGCGCTTCGAAGGCTTTAGCGGCACCGTCACCGACGCCGTCAACGAAGGCGTGCGCCGCGCCTACAACTACGACGACAACAAGCTGCGCGCCTCAATCGTGGCCGACCCGCACTTCGACCGCAAGAACACCAAGGACAACACGCCTGCCGTGGTGCACATGGAGCTGGTCGAAGGCAATACCGTGGACGTCAAGGTCGCTGCCAAGGGTGGCGGCTCGGAAAACAAGTCGAAGATGATCATGATGAACCCGTCCGACTCGCTGGTGGACTGGGTGCTGAAAACCGTGCCGACCATGGGCGCCGGCTGGTGCCCGCCCGGCATGCTGGGCATCGGCATCGGCGGCACGGCCGAGAAAGCCATGCTGATGGCCAAGGAAGTGCTGATGGAAGACATCGACATGTTCGAGCTGAAACAGCGCGGCCCGCAGAGCAAGCTCGAAGAACTGCGCATCGAGCTGTGCGACAAGATCAATGCGCTCGGCATCGGCGCGCAAGGCCTGGGCGGCCTGACCACGGTGCTGGACGTGAAAATCATGATGCACCCGACCCACGCGGCATCGAAACCGGTGGCCATGATCCCGAACTGCGCCGCCACCCGCCACGGCCACTTCGTGCTCGACGGCTCCGGCCCTGCGTACATGACGCCGCCGCCGCTGTCCACCTGGCCCGACGTCTCGTGGGCGCCGGACACGGAGAAATCGAAGCGCGTCGATCTGAACACGCTGACGAAGGAAGAAGTCGCCTCGTGGAAGCCGGGCCAGACGCTGCTGCTGAACGGCAAAATGCTGACCGGCCGCGACGCCGCCCACAAGCGCATCCAGGACATGCTGGCCCGCGGCGAAGAACTGCCGGTCGATTTCAGGAACCGCGTGATCTACTACGTCGGCCCGGTCGATCCGGTGCGCGAGGAAGTGGTGGGCCCGGCCGGCCCGACCACCGCCACCCGCATGGACAAGTTCACCGACATGATGCTCGAGAAAACCGGCCTGATCGCGATGATCGGCAAGGCCGAGCGCGGCCCGGTCGCAATCGAATCGATCAAGAAGCACCAGTCGGCCTACCTGATGGCGGTCGGCGGTTCGGCCTACCTGGTCTCGAAAGCGATCAAGGGCGCCAAGGTGCTCGGCTTTGCCGACATGGGCATGGAAGCGATCTACGAGTTCGACGTCGAAGACATGCCGGTCACCGTGGCGGTCGATGCAGCCGGCACCTCGGTCCACACCACCGGACCTGCCGAGTGGAAGGCCAGGATCGAGCAGCTGAACGTGCCCATCGTCACGGCCTGATGAACGTCCCCCGCCCCCACCCCGCCGACAGCCCGATCGGCGTGTTCGACTCGGGTGTGGGCGGGCTGTCCGTGCTGCGCCATATCCGCGCGCAGCTGCCCGCTGAACACCTGCTGTACTTTGCCGACACCGGCCACGCGCCGTACGGCGACAAGACCGAGGCGTTCGTGGTCGCGCGCGCGCTGGCCGTCACGGCCTTTCTGCTGGACCTGGGCGCCAAGGCGCTGGTGGTGGCCTGCAACACGGCCACCGTGGCCGCCATCAAGGCCGTGCGTGCGCGCTATCCACAGTTGCCGGTGGTGGGCGTGGAGCCGGGCCTGAAACCGGCTGCGGCGGCCAGCCGCAACGGCAAGGTCGGCGTGCTGGCCACGGCGCGCACGCTCAAGGGCGACAAATTCCTGCAACTGCGCGAACAGGTCACGGCCAGCACCGGCGCCACCTTCCTGCTGCAGCCGGCCGTGGGGCTGGTGGACCAGATCGAACTGGGCGACCTGCAGGCGCCGGCCATCGCTGCCCTGCTCGAACAATACGTGGCGCCGCTGCTGGACCAGGGCGCCGATACCCTGGTGCTCGGTTGCACCCACTACCCGTTCGTGCGCAGCGGCATCGAACAGGTGCTGGCAGCGCATGGCCGCACCGACGTGGCGCTGATCGACACCGGCGACGCCGTGGCGCGCCAGCTGGTGCGCCTGCTCGACACCGCCGCGCTGCTGCGCCCGGCCTCACCGGACAGCGCTGCCACGCTGCACGGTTACACGACCGCCAGGCCGGCCGCCCTGTCGGCAGCATTCCGCGCCCTGCTCGATCTCGACCCGCCGGTCGCCGAGGCCGATGTTTAGAAAAAACGGCCGGCGCGAAAAAAACCTCGCATTTAGATTTGCAGGTTTCCAAACTGGCTTGTATAATGCGGCACCTGCCCAGCAAAGCGCGAAGCAGACAAGGTAGTAAAACGGTGTAGTAAAGAAGTGTCGTAAGTCAGTGGTGGCTGTAGCTCAGTTGGTAGAGTCCAGGATTGTGATTCCTGTTGTCGTGGGTTCGAGCCCCATCAGCCACCCCAAAGAATACGCAAAAAATCAAAGACTTACACGCCTCGGCTTGTGAGTCTTTTTTGTTTTCAGCGTCGCATGTCCTTCCATGTAACCGCTGTGTAACCCGATTCAATAAATACTCCTGCCTAGTTGTGCAGTCGTCTGGGACATGACAGTGGCAACCTGCCTTCGGTTCACTGCCCCACCGGCGCTTTCAGCGGATGCGGAATTTCGCAGCCTCGCAGTCGAACCGCGCAACTTGCGCACCTGTTTGTCGCGCGCTACTTCTGGCGCCCTATTCACCGACAAGAACTGGCAAGGTGCGGGGAACTTTGTTGACACGCATTAACTGTCGCCCCATTATGCTCACTTACTCACTGTATCGTTTTTCGTCGATGGCCAGTGCATGAATTCGGTGATACGCGAAGCAGCCTATTCTCGCCAACAACTAGGGGCGAACCCATTTGGCGCGGCGTTGCCTGTCTGATGACGCAGGAACGAGCAGGCCCATACCAAGGAATACATTACATGCTTACTGGCGAATTACGCAGCCAAATCGACGCCATCTGGAACGCATTCTGGACCGGCGGCATCTCCAACCCTTTGGAGGTAATGGAGCAACTCACTTATCTCCTCTTCCTGCGCCGCCTCGACGACCTGCATACACTAGAAGAGAACAAGTCGCTGCGTCTGGGAAAGCCCATCGAGCGCCGCACCTTCCCTGAGGGCGTAGACGACAAGGGACGCGACTACAACGACCTGCGATGGTCGCGTTTCAAGAACTTTGCTGCAGCCGAGATGTACGCAGTGGTGGGCGAACGTGTGTTCCCATTCCTGCGTGAAATGGGAGGCGACGGCTCCACTTACTCGCAACACATGAAGGATGCACGCTTCACCATTCCTACGCCTGCCTTGCTCTCCAAAGTGGTCGACATGCTGGACCATGTGCCAATGGAGGACCGCGACACCAAGGGTGACTTATACGAGTACATGCTCGGAAAGATTGCCAGCGCAGGACAGAATGGCCAATTCCGTACGCCGCGTCACCTCATCCAGCTAATGGTGGAGTTGACAGCACCCACCCCCAAGGACGTGATTTGTGACCCGGCAAGTGGGACCTGCGGCTTCCTCGTTGCTGCTGGTGAGTACCTGCGCGTGAACCACCCGGAAATGTTGCGCGATGCGAAAGCACGCGAGCACTTTCACCATGGAATGTTTCATGGTTACGACTTCGACAACACCATGCTTCGCATCGGTAGCATGAATATGGCGCTGCATGGCGTCGATAATCCGAATATCCGCTATCAGGACTCGTTAGCGCAGGACCATGCAGGGGACGAAGAAAAGTACTCCTTGATTTTGGCAAATCCTCCCTTTGCCGGCTCGCTCGACTATGAGGGAACGGCGAAGGACTTGCTGGACATCGTCAAGACCAAGAAGACCGAGCTGCTGTTCTTAGCGCTCTTCCTCCGCCTGCTTAAACCTGGTGGCAGGGCCGCAGTCATCGTGCCCGATGGCGTGTTATTTGGTTCTTCCAAGGCCCACAAAGAACTTCGCCGCTTGATTGTGGAGGACCAGAAACTCGACGCCGTCATCTCGCTGCCATCAGGCGTGTTCAAGCCATATGCAGGCGTGTCCACGGCAATACTGCTATTCACCAAGACAAACTCGGGTGGGACGGAAAACGTCTGGTTCTACGATATGAAGGCCGATGGATGGGGCTTGGACGACAAACGCCAACCGTTGTTGTCTGAAGCTAAATTGGGCTTACAGTCACTGTTAGCGGGGCATACTCGATTATCAGATGCCGACCATGCCCGAAACAATTTGCCCGATTTACTGACTCGCTGGAGACAACGGGGTGACTCCGAACTAGCACGCGGCCGCACCGACCAGAGCTTCTGCGTACCCAAATGCGACATTGTCGGTAACGACTACGACTTGTCGATTAATCGCTACAAGGAAGTCGTGCACTCGGTCAGTGAGCACCTTCCGCCGAAAGAAATTTTGGCGAAACTGGCAGTTCTGGAAGCTGAAATTCAGGCAGGAACGAAAGAGCTTGAAGGTATGCTCGGATGATGCATTGGCAAGAAACGACGCTTGGCGATGTCTGCGAGCTTTACCAACCAAAGACCATTTCATCAGCCGACTTGGTGGATGGCGGCGAGTACGCCGTTTATGGCGCAAATGGAGTGATTGGGCGGTTTAATAAATTTAACCATGCGGAGCCTCAGCTTCTCGTTACCTGTCGGGGAGCAACGTGCGGCTCGGTAAATATTTCCCAGCCGAACTCTTGGATTAACGGAAACGCAATGGTCGTCAAACCAAGGGGGCCGTCGGTAGAACTTGACTATCTTAAACACCTATTTAAAGGCGGTTTGAACCTGACCGCTGTGATAACTGGCGCGGCACAGCCCCAAATTACACGTCAGTCTTTAGCTCCATTGAAGATTCGTTTCCCCTCGCCCGAAGAACAACGACGCATCTCAGCCATCTTGGACAAAGCCGATGCGCTACGAGGCAAACGCAGGGAAGCCTTGGCGCAACTGGACAGTTTGTCGCAGTCGATTTTCCTGGAGATGTTTGGCGACCCAGTTACCAATCCAAAAGGATGGCCAGTGGTGTCTTTGACCGACATTTGTCATTGCTACAGTGGTGGTACGCCGTCCAAGGCGCTCACTGAGTTGTGGCTGGGTAAGTTGCCGTGGTTCAGTGCGAAAGACTTGAAAAAAAACGACCTATTTGATTCACAGGACCACATTGCAGAGTCCGTTCCAGAAACTACGAGCTTGAAATTACTCCCAGCAAACACAGTCACAATTTGTGTTCGGGGAATGATTTTGGCTCATACATTTCCTGTCTCGGTGTTAAGAATCCCGGCAACGATTAATCAGGACTTGAAAGCACTCTTGCCTAAGAAGCCGCTAGACGCACAGTACTTAGCGGCTTGCCTCCGCGCCCAATCAGAGTTTGTACTGAAGCAAGTTTCGGAAGCTGGACATGGTACTAAACGGCTGGACGCTGCGGGCTTGAGGGAAATCCGCGTGCTGCAACCTCCCGAGAACCTTCAAAAGGCGTTCACATCATTAGTTCATTCGATAGAAATACTAAGAACACAGCATCGCGCCGCCCAAACTGAATTGGATGCCCTTTTCAGTGCCCTCCAATATCGCGCTTTCCGAGGTGAATTATAAAATGAGTAATTTCGTCTTCCTTCAGTCTGAGTGGTCTTCCCTATACGGTTCGGCCACCAAGGCCGAGGAAATGGCGAACACGGACGCACGCACGTCCTGCTTCTATGCCAGGCGTACGCTCGAACTTGCGGTGGACTGGCTCTATAAACATGACAAGTCCTTGCGACTGCCATACCAGGACCATCTAAGCGCGCTGATTCACGAACCCAGCTTTAAGACTGCTGTGGGCGACGCCATTTTCACCAAGGCAAAGCTGGTTAAAGACGTGGGTAACCAGGCGGTGCACAGCACGCGGCTTATCTCGCGCAACGACTCCCTAGTTACGACACGCGAACTTTTCCATATTTGCTACTGGCTGGCGCGCACCTATGGGCAGCGCAACCGTCCCGACCCTTGTCTGCGCTTCGACCCTTCCTTAATGCCGCAGGCCCCGCAGTCACCGGCGAAATCGGTCGCTCCCGCGCAGTCGATTGAGCAACTCCAGAAACTTGAAATTCAGTTGCGGGAGCGCGACGAGAAACTGTCTCTGCTGCTTTCGGATAAGGCGGCGCTGGACGATGAGCTGAAGGCGTTACGCGAGGAGGTCGCCGCTGCCAAAAAGGTCAACGCGGCCCAGCCTGACACGCATGATTATTCGGAAGCCGAAACACGGGACTACTTCATCGACCTGCTTCTGAAGGAGGCAGGTTGGCAAGTCGATGCCAAGAATTTCGAGATAGAAGTCACCGGCATGCCCAACAATCAGGGCATCGGTTTCGTGGACTATGTACTGTGGGGTGACGACGGAAAACCGCTGGCGCTGGTGGAAGCCAAGCGAACCCGCAAGGATGCCATGGTGGGCCAACAACAGGCCAAGCTTTATGCCGATTGCTTGCAAGCGCAATACGGCCAACGTCCCATCATCTTCTATTCCAACGGCTATGAGCACTGGATGTGGGACGATGCCAGTTACCCGCCGCGCCCGGTGCAAGGCTTTTTCAAGAAGCCCGAACTGGAACTATTGATTCAGCGGCGCACCAGTCGCAAGAAGCTGGCCGAAGGCGTCATCAATGACGGCATTATCGAGCGCTACTACCAACATCGTGCGGTACGCCGGATAGGGGAAACGTTCGAGGTAGAAAACCAGCGCAAGGCCTTGTTGGTCATGGCGACCGGCAGCGGCAAGACACGCACAGTTATCGCGCTGGCTGACTTGCTGATGCGGTGTAACTGGGCGAAGCGCATCCTGTTCCTGGCCGACCGTGTGGCGCTTGTCAAACAGGCGGTGGGGGAATTCAAGAAACACTTGCCTGATTCTGCACCCGTGAATCTGGTGTCCGAGAAAAATACCGAAGGCCGGGTGTACGTCTCCACCTACCCAACCATGATGGGGCTGATTGATGATGCTGCCGATGGCCAGCGTCGCTTCGGCGTGGGCCATTTCGACCTTATCATCATCGACGAAGCCCATAGGTCTGTTTACCAGAAATATCGCGCGATTTTTGGCTATTTCGATGCAATGCTGGTTGGATTAACGGCTACGCCAAAAGACGAAATTGACCACAATACCTACGGGCTGTTCGACCTGGAGAGTGGTGTTCCGACCGATGTGTATGGCCTGGACGAGGCGGTCTCGGAAGGCTATCTGGTTCCGCCCAGGGGCGTTTCCGTACCGCTCAAATTCCAGCGGGAAGGCATCAAGTACATTGAATTGTCGGATGAAGAAAAAGAGCAGTGGGACGCGCTGGAGTGGGACGAGGATGGCAATGTGCCTGACGCGGTCGACTCAGCAGCGCTGAACAAGTGGCTTTTCAATATCGACACCGTGGACAAGGTGCTCGAACACCTGATGACCAACGGCGAGAAGGTGGCCGGGGGCGACCGCTTGGGCAAGACCATCATTTTCGCCAAGAGCAATGCTCACGCCGACTTTATTGCGGCGCGCTTCAATATCAATTACCCGCACTACAAGGGGCAATTTGCCCGGGTTGTAACCTACAAGACCGAGTACGCCCAGAGCCTGATTGACGAATTCTCGCGGAAGGAGGACGCGCCCCATATCGCCATCTCGGTGGACATGCTCGACACCGGCATCGACGTGCCCGAAGTGGTCAATCTGGTGTTTTTCAAAATCATCCGGTCTAAGACCAAGTTCTGGCAAATGATAGGACGGGGAACGCGCCTGTGCCTCAATCTGTACGGGCCTGGAAAGCACAAGCAGTTTTTCAACGTCTTTGACTACTGCCAGAACCTGGAGTATTTCAGCCAAGAGTTGCCGCCCGATTCAGGCAAGGCTCCTGTGCCGCTGAGTACCTTGCTGTTCCGCGCTCGGCTCGAATTGATTTCCGAACTCGACAGCCGAAATGACGACGTGCCGAAGGTTGCGGAGACAGTTTCCACATACGGCAACCAGCTAACCGATGCGCAGTTGCGCGGCGAGTTGACCGGCTTGCTGAACCAGCAGGTCACTGCAATGAACGTGGACAACTTCGTGGTGCGACCTCAACGAAAATACGTCGAGAAATTCACCAAGATGGAAGCCTGGAACAAGCTCGACGGCGGCAGTTTAGAAGAACTAAACCAGCGGGTCGCTACCCTGCCGTCGAGCCTACTGGACAACGATGAAGAGGCCAAGCGTTTCGATTTGTTGGTATTGCGTACCCAACTGGCGATTTTGCAGGCTCGACTTGAATATCCGGTCTTGCGCGAGCGTATGCAGGCTATTGCCAGCGCACTCGAAGAGCAGGAGGCCATTCCTGCCATCCGGGAGCACATGGTGTTGATTCAGTCGATTGCTGGCGAGGACTGGTGGGTAGACGTGACCATCTCCATGCTTGAAAACGCCCGTAAGAAGTTGCGTGCTTTGGTCAAGCTGATTGAAAAAGGTAAGAAGAACATCGTCTACACTGACTTTCAGGACGAGTTTGGCGCGGAGACCACCATCACGCTGCCGGGTGTCAGTACAGGTATGAATCTCGTCAAATTCAAGGATAAGGCCCGGCAGTTTCTGCGAGCGCATGACAGTCACCTGTCTTTGCAGCGGCTGCGCCGCAACCAACCATTGACGCCATCTGACCTCGAAGAGCTGGGGCGCATGCTGGAGGACGCTGGCGGTTCGTCCGAAGTTATTCAGCAGGCCACAAAAGAAAGCCATGGTCTGGGAATCTTCATCCGCTCGCTAGTGGGCTTGGACCGGGAGACAGCCAAGCAGGCGTTCAGCCAATTTGTGGTTGGTACCAACGTCACCGCCAGTCAATTGGAGTTCATTGACCTCATAGTGCAATATCTGACGGAGAACGGCGTTATGGATGCTGCACGGCTGTATGAATCTCCGTTTACCGATATCAGTCAGCACGGGCCGGAGGCGTTATTCTTGCCTCTTCGCGTAACCGAGATGGTTCGGGTGCTAGAGGAAATCCGTCAGCATGCCGTCGGATAACACAGCATCGCCAGAATTCGAAGCGCGTGGTGGCGGGAACGAGTGACTTGTGTTGTTGCGGCTAAGAAATGCCCTGACATCTTTGACGAGCGACGGTAACAAAGACCAGCATCTGCTTGCGACTCAGGGTTCCGCTTTCTCCTACCGGAACACCTTAAGCTACTTAGGCCCGCCAGACGCAGTTACGTCATTGTCTTTCGTCGGACCGCATAGTCATCAAGTACCTTTTCAATTCTATCTAGAATAACCTTGAAATTGCCGAAATCGATAGTACTAGCGCCCTTGGCAACTACATCGCGAGCAAACGCCGCTTTGCTGTAAAAATCTTCCGAGTCTTCTTTCTTATTTTTCCGATTAAATTTCTTTGAGTTTAGCTCGGTAGCCAACGTCTTGGCGTCAAAAAAATCCTCTATTGCTGTGAAGGATTTACCAGGTCCAAAAGGCGTTGGCACAATGTAGACATTCCCCGTTACGTAAATGAAATCTGCGACGCCTTGAGGCTTTTTCTTTTTGGTAATACCCGCAACTGCTTCGTAAATGCTATGCGCCCCGCTATCATTATCAATCAGCACGATAACCGGAAATTTGGAAATTGGCGCTTTGAAATAGAACTTCAAATCTTCATGGTAGCTTTTGAGCAGATTGCAGATACCTCCGACGCCGCCGGTCAGGTCCATAACCCGGCCAGTCCTAGATTCTGTGTACTTAAAAAAACGAACAAGCAGCTTTTCGCCGCCGATTAACCGAGGGTATGCGGCAGCCAAACTCTTAATCGCGCAACGCATATAAACGTTATCTGTTTTTCCCTCGCAGACAATAGTAGGACGTTGCGCAGAAAAAAATGTATCGAAGTAGAGAAAACGGCGGAAAAGTGCAGTTCTTCCAACCACTGGCTGTGGCTCTCGGTCATTGTCCTTGCAAAGTTTTTCGTTGAATAAATCAACTTGGTCAATGTATGAAAGCATTCCCAGCAGCTGCGGCATTGTGCCTGGCTCCCGATTCTCGCTTGTCACCTTTCCGTCATCGCCCCTTTTTCGGTAAATAAACTCAAATGAACCCGTTTTGAAGAGGGTATTTACCATCGCCCTGACCGTATAACGATATGTCGCAGGGACATTGACTTTACGATTCACCGTGAGTCCAGTCACCTCTTGTCGCGAATCGCGATATTGCAGGCGAGTTTTGGAAGGGTTAAAACTAAACCCACTTTCTGTTACGACGCATTCCAGTTCCGGCCCGGGAATCCATCCATGGGAGTCAATAGGCGAGGCAATCTCGACCGGAAAAGCAGGTTTATTTGTGCTAAATGTTAGGTCATCAGCATACCGAGTATAAGTGACGCCGTGTTTCGCCGCGAGGCGGACGAGACGGATATCGAGCGGGTGGGCCAAGAAATTAGAAATTATCGGCGAACACGGACTGCCTTGAGGCAACTTATTTTCAAAGCACGCTATCTGGGCAATCGTTGTTGCGACCTCCGGCTGAAGGGAAAAATTCTTATCCTTTAAAAAGAATCCTCTAACGCGACCAAAATTTATGGTTCCAAAGAAATCATGTAAGTCCGCGTTAAAAACGAACCGCCGCGTAATATGAGCGCGCCCATTCGTCATAATCGTGTGGTTGCGCTTAAAACCGTGTGCAATTCCGAATCGTACCCTGTCCTCTTTGTGACCTCTTGCAACATTGATTTCATCGAGGCAATCTTGAAGCAAAGTAGAAAGTCGACGCTGAATCAACTTAAGGTCGTTATTTGGAGCGCATATTTCACGGTCGCCGCCATGTTTTTTGGGTATAGTTGAACGAGTATATCTGTCGGCTTCTGGTGTGATGTAAATTGCATAGGTAAGCATACCTGGTTTTACACCGAGCAAATCAGCCAAGTCTCGACGTGCGGACGCTGCTTTAAGGGCTTGGAGAGAAGACATTATTATAAGGAAGATGCTTGCGGATACTCTTACGCAACCTCGCGCTACTATCGGATGACGATACAGAGGGATACCGAGGGGCATATCCCGGGAACATTTATTTCACATGCCATGAAACAATGGCAAAAAATCTATCCGCAAGCAAGTGCAATATACTATGGGAAAAGACTCTTTGCAACAGGAAAAGCCACGCGCGTTGGCCCAACCGTTTTCCCCTACGGCAGATTAAAGCTAGCAATTTTCCGTTCGCGCGCGTACGCGCACGCACGCGCATGTGGGTAAGAAAATTCCCGAAAGTTTCGCCCCGTAACATCGTTGGCCGCCGCAGAGCAGCGTTACCAATAACGGCAGCAAGTGGGTGCAGACGCTTCCCGTTTCCCGCACGCTCTAGTTTGAGGATTTTGTGGGAGGTGTCATTTTCCGTTTTCCCCACACACCCTATATAGGGTGGGAAATAGCGAGAACATGAGCGGGAGATTCAGTATGTTGCATCTTCGTAGGTTCTAATGGAGCGGGCGGCGATTAGGCACGCCACAGCCATTCCCCGTTCAATCTGAAGACCTCCGTTGCCACCTGTACGGTCAGCGATTGTTGAGCACGTTCTGTGCGGCGTTTAGTCTCGCACGTCGAGCGCGCGGCAATGAAGCTCGTAGCATCATCCGTTTGGACGCATGGTGTCCATTTGGTGCCCCGTCTTTGTTGAACACCTCAGATTTTGACAACGATTTGGGCCAACGTTTTCAATGCAATCTTTTGTTTTCCGCCGCTCGGCGGCTTTGCCCGCTAAACCGCATCAATAGCCATATCAGGCGCGGCTACACATGAGGTAATGGCCTCGCCATCAACCTCGGGCCTACCGGACCACGTCGGGTTTGAAGGCGTGTACGGACCGGCATCTTGTTGACAAGCTTCGCGCCTTATCTCGCTCGCCCATCCAGCCTCGCCTTCCAGTGCGCAGTAGGTAACTGCGCATTACATTATGCTGCCACCAAATCGAGCATTGGCAGCCAGCACCGATTGGATGTAGCATTGAGTCAGCTCAACTGCTACCCGTCGCATTTACCTATTTCAAGGGCTACCTATCCCTGAATTCCATCGCTGGGTTGGGTTCGAGCTGATTCGATTCGACACGCTGGAACCGGCCGAGATGTATGGCTTTTGCCAGTCCAAGAACGTTGGTATTTACATCGCCCCAACATTGGATGATTTGATGAGTGAACTAGAAGAACGAGACCACAGCGCAGTGCAGTCTTCCGAAGATGGTGTATGGGACAGCGAGCTAGTGTTCAATTTGTTTATTGAAGGCGAGCCACCGGAAAGCATCGCCGAGGAAAAAAAACACAAGCCAGAAGTGCAGGTAGCGCCCGTAAGCACCGAGACCGAAAATGCGCAAGAATCCGATGATTCGGTCAATGGCGATTTTCTCTCGCTGGCAGCGAAAGGCGACGTGAATTTCTACGACAAGGCAGTAACCGACCGACTTGCTGCGCTGGCAAAGGAGTACACCGACCCAGAATGTCCTTACTACCCCCTCATAATGCAGGCCAAAACCGCTGCAAAGGACTGGTTTACTGCCGAATTTGCGAAAAAGGTGGGTCGATACAGTTGAGCCAAAGACAGACTGAATGCGTTGCCGTGTTAGCTCATCGTTGCACAGTTTCACGACGTTCGCTTCAGTCATCACTGCATTCCGTTGCTGACGCCGGCTGGCTCGTTTGGAAATGTAAAAGGTGGCACGAATTTGTCGAACCCTACACAGGATAGGGTTTGCTCATTTTCGAAGGCTGCGGGGGCATCAAACCCTATAGGCTTCGATTTTCTGTAAGCGCCCGCTCAGCGCCGTATTGAGCGCAGGGGCGTTTTGATCGATGATGGCGTCACACCGCTGGGAAGCGGCGTAATCTCAGAGGGCTGCTGGCAGTAAGCGCCCGCTCAGCGCCGTATTGAGCGCAGGGGCGTTTTGATCGATGATGGCGTCACACCGCTGGGAAGCGGCGTAATCTCAGAGGGCTGCTGGCAGGTTGCAGTTCCAAGGCAAGAAATCATCAACCCGGTTCACGGGATGATCGGCGATATGCGTTAGCACGTGACGCAGCCAGGCTTCGGCGGCGACACCGTTCAGCCTAGCCGTGCCGATCAGCGAGTAGATCGCAGCGGCGCGTTCGCCGCCGCTGTCGGCGCCGGCGAACAGGTAGTTGCGGCGGCCGNCGACACCGTTCAGCCTAGCCGTGCCGATCAGCGAGTAGATCGCAGCGGCGCGTTCGCCGCCGCTGTCGGCGCCGGCGAACAGGTAGTTGCGGCGGCCGATGGCGACACCACGCAAGGCGCGTTCTGCCGCCGAGTTATCAATCTCGATTGCGCCGTCGTCGCGGTAGCGCAGCAGTGCCGGCCACAGCTTGAGCGCGTACAGGATCGCAGCCGCCGTGTCGGATTTGCGCGATAAAGTATCGAGCGTGGCGCGCAGCCAGCGCTCCATATCGTYGAGCAGCGGGCGCGAGCGGACTTGTCGAACTTGTTTTCGTTCGTCGGGCGGCTTGCCCCGGATCTCTGCCTCGATCACATAGAGCTCGGCGATCCGGCGCAGCGCCTCGGTGGTCAGCGGCGTCGCGCGGGCGGCGTGCAGATCGTGGAATTTGCGCCGCGCGTGCGCCCAACATGCCGCTTCGCGGATCGTGCCGTCCTCGAACAAGGCGTTGAAGCCGGCGTAGGCGTCCGCTTGCAGCACGCCTTCAAACTTGGCCAGGTGGGTCTGCGGATGGATGCCCCTTCGGTCGGGCGTGTAGGCAAACCAGACCGCTGGGGGCGTGGTGTCGCCGGAAGACCTGTCATCGCGCACATAAGTCCACAGGCGCGCCGTCTTGGTTTTGCCGTTGCCCGGTGCCAGCACCGGGATCGGCGTATCGTCGGCATGCAACTTCGATGCCGCCAGTACGTGGCGGCGAATGGCGTCGACCAACGGGCGCAGCAACGCGCTGGCTGCGCCGACCCAGCTCGCCAGCAGCGCACGATCCAAGTCGACGCCCTCGCGCGCGTAAATCACGGACTGGCGATACAGCGGCAGATGATCGGCGAACTTGGCCACCAGGATGTGCGCCAGCAAACCTGGGCCGGCGATGCCGCGCTCGATTGGCCGGCTCGGTGCCGGGGCCTGGACGATGGCGTCGCAGCAGGCGCATGCCAGCTTGGGGCGCACATGACGAATCACGCGGAAGCTGGCCGGCACGAATTCCAGTTGCTCGGCCACGTCCTCGCCCAGCGGCCGCAGGCCGCCCCCGCAGGCCGGGCAGGCATCGGTCGTCGGTGCATAGACCTTCTCGTCTCGCGGCAAATGATCGGGCAACGGTCGGCGCACCGATTTCTTGCGCGGTGCCTGGTCGACCGCCGGCATCTCGCGCGCCGCCTCGGCCTCGTCGGCCTGCAAGTCTTCCAGCTGCAACTCCAGCTGCTCGATCTGGTGGTCGAGCTTTTCCGACTTGCGGCCGAACTGCATGCGCCGCAATTTGGCGATCTGCAGCTTGAGATGCTCGATCTCGACGGCGCGCGTGTTCAGTTGTTCACGCAGCCCTTCCACCACAACGTCTTGGGCGAGCAGCAGCGCCTTCAAGGCGGCGATGTCGTTGGGCAGGTCGGCTGGGCTGAGCATGC
>NZ_LMNW01000003.1 GCF_001423125.1 Duganella sp. Leaf126 | reverse complement strand
CAGTTGTTCACGCAGCCCTTCCACCACAACGTCTTGGGCGAGCAGCAGCGCCTTCAAGGCGGCGATGTCGTTGGGCAGGTCGGCTGGGCTGAGCATGCGCCAAGTTTACGCGAGACCTGCCACGTTTACAAGGCCGACGTTGGCTTCCAGGTCCGTTCCGGTCGCCGCCAGTCTATGCCCTCAAGCAGCATCGAAAGTTGCGCCTGCGTCAGCGCCACTGAACCGTTGGCCGCCTGCGGCCAGATGAAGCGGCCGCGCTCCAGCCGCTTGGCCAGCAGACACAGGCCATCGCCCGTCCACCACAGCAATTTGACGAGGTCGCCGCGCCGGCCACGAAACACGAACACGTGGCCGCTGAACGGGTCTTCCTCCAGCGCAGTCTGCACTTTGGCGGCCAGGCCATTGAAGCCGGAGCGCATGTCGGTGGTGCCGGCGGCAAGCCATACCTTGGTGCCAGCGGGCAGGCCGATCATCGCAGCACCCGATCGAGCACCTGACCCAGCGCGGCCGCGTTGGGCTGGCCTTCGATGCGCACGCGGACCTGGCCCAGTTCAAGCACGATCATCCCGCCCCCATCGGAGCTGGGGTTGTCCTGCGCCGGCGCAGTCGGCGCCAGCACCACCGGCAACAAGCCATCGTCGCGCATCAAAGCAGGCAAGCCGAGGCGTCCTTGTTGGTAAAGGCGTCGCCAGCTGAACACCTGGTTGGCGTTGACGCCGTGTTCGCGTGCAATGCGAGCGACGGAGATGCCCGGTTCGAGCGACAGCGCGACCAATGCGCGCTTGAACTCCAACGAGTGCTGCCGATAGTGGCCGCGCGCATTCGGGGATGCGACTGGTTGAAAATTTGTGTCCATAATCAGAATTTGTGGGCACAAATGTTGTGCCAAAATTCGATCATGAATGACGGTGGTCAGGCCGTCCAGACGGCGCCGGGGCGACGCTTACGTTGCGAATAGACAGCGGAAATCACAAATAATCATAAAATATTAAAACTGGAACCTACTCATGAACCCGCAGACCCGCAGTTTGCTTATCCAGCGTGTGATTGACTCACTCGCGACCTTGGGGCCTGGCTCGATCTTCGAACGGTTTGGAGTCGTGTTTGTTCAGCGGCTATGTGACGTGAGACTTGTTCAGCGAGGGTCCTCGGTCGGCGGCAGTCCGGTCGGCGGCGCGCTAGATGCGGTGTCAGAAGATGGCCGTGTCGTGGTCGAAGCTTCGATCATGAAGGGATACTTCTCCGGTTCGATGGCTAAGCCGTGGGGCGATCTCGATCACACCCTTACATTGGCTCCACTCGCACAAGACATCTATCTGCTGAGTTCTCAACGCGCGGAAACCGGCGTAATAGAGGCGATGACTAACGCCGCATTGCAACAGCAAAGGATGGCCGGCCGAAGACTCTACCTCATGGACAGCCGGTCTATCGCAGAGACTACCATTGATACGCTTATGCTTTATGACGACGCAATCGACGAACTCGCCCAGCATCTGCCCGTCCTGGCCGATATCCGAGATGATCACCCCGCGTCACTAAATGCTCCGCCGCTGAGCGCGCTTTATGTTAAAAACAAGGCGGTTGATGCAGAACTGGACAGACGGCTTAAGAGTAAAGCTTGTGTAGAGATTATCGGAATTGGTGGCATCGGCAAGTCTCAAGCAGCCGCAGCTTGTTTGCTGCGAAACAATGGCAACTTTCATTATAGATTTTGGGTGAATGGCAGAGACATCAACAGCGTCGAGCAGCTTTCGTCGGTACCGGTCCGGCGGGGTGGCGCCGAGCGCAACGTCAGTGCCCTACTGCGCAGAAATAGCACGTTTTTGGTAGTGGACGACGCCAGTCCGAGTCTCTCGATCGAGCAGCTTGCCAACTTGTGCGGCCCTGACTCACGAATCCTGATTACACGACAGAATCCATCATTTGGAGCCTTCGCCATGCCTACAATGGAAGCACAGCAAGCTCGCACACTGCTCATTAGAGGCCTCGATCAGCCAATACCTGAAAAAGCGTTTCTAGCGATCTGGCGTGCTATTGGCGGACATCCTCTCAGCTTGGCGCTGCTTAATACAGCTGCTCGTCAGGGCGTTTCGTGGGACGACCTCGCGGATGATTGTGCCAATGTCGCAAAACTGCCGGTTGACGGCGCACGACTCGCTGACCGTATCCTGGGGCGACTGAAACCGGCGATTGAGGAGGAACTGTGTCTGTTTCAATGGGCGAACCAGAGTCATTGCGATCGCGCCTTCTTCAAGCATGTCATCGGAGTGATGCGCTTGCGGGCCTTCGAACAACATGGTCTAACTGCCGCAGAAAGTGACGCTTCTATTCGCATTCACGATATCGTCTTTGCAGCCCTGAAATCGTTGAATTGGCTGACTGCAGAGAAGGCGCGCGAGATCGACAATCAACTTGAAGCGTTCATTCTCCAGCAGATTCGCGGGAACGGACATAACCTGCAATTGATAGCCTCGCAGCTGAGAGTCAAGATCACCAGTAATGTCGAAAAGGGTGACAGGCGTGCGGCCTTCCTGTACGTCTTGTCAATGGTCTGGACGGGTAGCGCCATTCCGATCCATTTGTTGCCTGATCCGCAAAAAGAAGCGCACCGGCTCAAGTCGCTGGACGCGGCCAGCAATGACGTGGCCATCTTGGTCGTCCTTGAGTCGATCGAGGCGCGAGGACGTAGTCTTCGACAGATATCAGGCGAAGTTGCTGCCAGTGCCTGGTTGCAGACAGCCGTTCGAGCGTATGACGACCTTGCGGTCATGGCAGGCCTCGATGCCAGGCAATCCGCCGAGATAAAGCATCATCGGGCTAAGATGCACAGCGCTTTGGGAGAAGACATCGAAGCCGAGCGCTTATTCGAGGAAGTGGTCTTAGACTATCCGCTGAACGAGGCAAAGCTTCAGCTAGTTCGGGGTTACAGTCGCGAGCCGCGAAAGTATGAGAAGGCAAAGCAATATGCGTCAGAGATCATTGCGGAGAAGCTGGTTGGCAGTAGCGTCTCCCCATCATTGACATTGGCATTGGGCGACGCGCTAAATGGCGCGCGTCAGACTTGGGCAGGCGAACTCATCGCGGTACACGAGGAGCTATTTCTTTCGGAAGCGCTGTATAGTGCCGCCATCGGCATACCGCAAGGCTATCACTCGGTCGCAAGCTTCGTCCGCGCGCTGGTTTGGTATGCACGAGACGAAGTAGAGAAGGTATTGGAGCGACTGCCCGAGCCATCCCCATGGATGATGGACGATGACCAGAGCCGCGGTAGCTACGCGGAGATCATGCTACTTGCATCGGGCGTTTGCGACGAATCCATTTATCTTAACCGCGCGCTTGAAGCTTATGAGGCACTGAAAGTGCCGAATCATTACCAAAAGCGAAAATGGGGCGAGGCGCTTTACAGGCTTGGTCGCTACCAAGAGGCAGAATTCATCCTTGAGACAATTGAAGACAAGAGTGGCTGGATCTGGCTTGCTCATAGCCTCTCTCAGGTAAAATATGAGTTGGGCAAGTTTAAAGATGCTCTTAATCTCGTTAACGAGTCCGTTACGGGCGCAATTGGCGTGAACGAAAAATACCGCAGCAGCTTTCTCCTACAGCGCGCCAAGGTGAAAATTGCGCTAAGTCAAGATCCCGTAAGCGATATCGCCGAGGGCCGGCGATATACATGCAACCCTGGCCTTCTTGAACAGTTTGCTAAATTAACCCAATGATTCGGACTCTGAGGAACAGCCTGTTGGTGTCGAAGTTAAATTAATCCAATAAAGTGGACCCGTCAGTCAAGACACTTTGCCGATTAATTTAAGCTGTGCCCAGCTCCACTGCATCAGTTGCTCGGCGCTGTCCCGTCCTGCTCTTTTTCTGCTGCTTTTCATCGTTGTCACCGAACCTGTCGGCGATCAGCGCACCGCCGCCAATCCCGTCGCGGTAGACCTAGTCAGGCATCTGGTAGCCCAGCGACTGGTGCGGCCCCTAGGCGTTGTTAGCGCCTCCATGTACAGTGACAGGTGGATATTCGTATAACCATTCTTGGTATCGAAGCTTGCCTCTCAAACTCATCCAGCATCGCTTTTTCAGTATCAAAAAAATCTCGCAAAATGCGAGCGTCGTTATATAGCCGCGCCAGCTTTGGTAGCAATGGATAATCTTCGCTTTGACCGCGAAATACTGAAAGGCATCGTTTATCGCTGGCGTGATTTCTATTTACATATCCAAGATACTCTTCAAGACTATTTACTTCAATTATTGAGATTTTTGCGGTTGCCATGGTCATTCGATCTAATGGGGTTAATTCTGCAATAAACCGATTACATAAACAACCGGTATGGGTAAACTTTCCCCGGCAGATCCGGCACGTTCGCGATAGTCCGGGCCAGTCTTTGCGAGTACCGAATACTTACTGGCACGGGGTCGTAGAGTGCGTCGTTATTCCAGTCCATTTTCGTCAGCGCAAGCGCCTCATTTGCGATCAGCTCTAAAGGGCCACTACCAGCATGGCGAATGAGCTGCAGCGGCTTAGGGATGCTTTTCTTGCCCTGATAGTAATCACCGTTGCTAGAGACCAAGGGTGCATTGCCGGCCACCCACACCAGAGCCGAGTTACCAGAACGAATAACCATAGTCCCGCGGGGCACCGGGTAACCCGAAGGCCTAGTTAGTGGCTGCTGCAGCTGGCCGTTTTGAATCAACCAGACACCTCGCCAGCACGATGCCGCACCGACTTCGACACACTCGATTTCAGGCACCCCTGAAAGCGCATCAAAAGCGCCATCAATCTCCTCCTGCTTGAAGGAAGTGGTCTTGTGGATTACCAACCGCTTTGGCAGCATACCGCCGTTACGGCCCTGATAAAGCTCCAAGCTTCGTGCAAGTACCGCGCGCATATCATCTCGACTCAAGAACGGGTTTCGCCGAGCTTCCGCGACATCCACCACTGGGTCACGAGCTTCAAACGCCACGAACTGCATACCGCCACCGTCCATGTCAAAGACTTGGGAGCAGCAAGTCACGAAATGGGCGTTACGCTGGTCACCGCGAAGAGCATAGGCAAGGCCAACGTAGGCGGTATCAGCCGGTACGCCATTTAGCGGCGCCAGCTTCCAAGGTGTCCCCGCAGCCTTTACGTACAGCGCGGTTGCAAGGCGCCACGCGAGCGATGCCTTGTGCTTAAACGTAAATACGCGATCGTTGAGCACTTGCGTGGGGATGTTGTACTTCGCACCGAGCGCCTTGAGTGCATCGTGGGCGTCAAAAAATCTTCCTCGAGTAGCTGGCGCCCAGGAGTCGGGGAAGTGAACCAGCACGACGTCGAAATCATTTCGTACTGTTTCCAGACGACGGAGCGCTGTGTCCATCGCCTGGAAAAGGCGAGTCTGGGCATCGTCATCACCGGGGAGCTCGCCCAGAGACTCAGGCCATTTGATGTGCGCGCCGAGAGCGCTAACTAGCTTCACCTGAAAGAGGGCTTCGAAGCCAGGATAATTGGGCACGTACTCAGCGCGGTCGCTGGGAGGATACGATTTCCGAAGATCGGTCATAAGCGCACCGCGTCGCCTGAAAGCACTCTCAGGTCCAACCGTGGCAATTCGTATCTCCGACGTGTAGCCACCAAACGAGCCTTTAGAATAGGGGCCGAAATTCGCAAGCCCCCGTAACGGATGCACGTCCACCTGCTTAGGGTCCGAAGGAGAAAACGTGAGTAACGGCTCGTCTAGCAACGCAAACGGTGGAAACATAGATGCCTGGGATGAACTGGTCATTATTTTGTCCTATTCAGATAGGCGTGATGGTGGCCAGGCCGGCTCCATCCTGTAAATGGCGAAATCGTGAACACGGCATCAACGCCTGCGCCCTCGTCCACGCCGAAAGCGCATACAGTCCGATCTTGAGATACCGTCAGGAGCTTCGCCCATGCGTCGACTATTGCGGCCCAATTCTTGTTGTATTTCTGAGCCCAGCGCTCTCTTCTCCAGTCACCCGCCGGATCGCCACTGCGGCGCTCTTGGGGCCCATCCAGCGCAGCATGTTCCTCTCTGACCGCGTCTGCCGGCATTGAATGCTCAGTTCGCTGTTCCCTGGGTACGTTCACAAACGTGTATGGTTCGAAACCGCACCACCAGCGCTCCTCGATCTGCTCCAACTTCAAAAAGATGCCTTCTTGAAAAGGGAGATTCAGACCCGGAACCGTTCCAGTCAGCGAGCTGCCATAGGCGGCGCGAAGCTCCGCAAGTCGCGCAGATCGCTTCGTTGTCTTCTCTTCCGTCTCATCTGCTTGAGGCGCAGTCACCACGATAGAATGACCTGACCGGTTGAGCCGGGGAACTAGGTAGCGATAGCGCGATAGCGCTCTAACTAGCGCGTCATAAAGGAGGCCGTGCGCCCAGCTGTCTCTGATGACGTCTAGCGCTACGGTGCCAGCAACCTCTGGTCCGAGGGATACGAGCGCCTTTAACACCGCCTGATCGTCCCCAAAAACGGCGAGCTCTCGTCCGTTAGCAGCGATAGCGGCCCTACAGTGATGCTCCTTCAGCAGCTCTCGAACTGCTGGAGAAGTCGTCGGCTGTTTCAGAGTCATACGGCGAGCGCTACGAGGGAGTGATTCGATTAGGATTGCCGACAGCCTAAGTACGGGAAATTTTCTAGCCGCAGTATCGGGCAGTTTTACTGGCACCAGCCGCGGGGCCGCACGCCCCTGCATCACGTGCTCCAGGAGAGTCTGGGGCAGGTCAACATGCTTAATGACTTCGGCGACTAATTCATCAAACGTCTTACACTCCACAACAGCAACATCGACGCCTGCTAGATGAGCGTTCTCGAGTAACTCGATCACGGTGGGCAGTAACCGGGATGCCGAGGATGTCACCCAATAAAGACCATTGGGGAAAGGCGCCGTCTCCCGCAGAACGGACCTGAGCGCCTCCATGATCGAAGCATCCCGGCCGCTGTAGCCGACAAACAGCATACCAAAACGCTTGCTTGCCTCGACGAGAACATGCCTCATGCGTTCGTCTTGGTTCTCAAGCTCAGAATTAGTGTTTTTGATGGCTGTGGATTGATAGTCACCATGGAGTTTCGCAATCAAGGGCCAGTCTGATTCGTTCAGACACCGCATCGCGCGATCACCCGAGTCAATGGCCGCAACAGTTGGCCTCGACTGCCGCATCACGGGTAGAAGCGAATTAGCGGAGAGTGCCGACTCCTCCACCAATGGGTCAAAGTTTGTCGTAAACACGCAATCTACCTTGCCCGCTGCGATAAGGCTGCCCAATACCCGGTGCCCAAAGCATGGAGTACCCTTCGAAATCGCATCGTCGATGTACTGGCGCCTGTGCCTCGCCTGAGGGTAGACCGCCTCAAACGCGGCAGCGTATTCAGTTGGATCGCCGTCCGGAGGAAGGATCGAGGTGCGTCGGAAGAATTCGTCTATTCGGTCGATCCAGACCTGATCGCCCGTATCTATTTCACGTTTTGATAGATTGTTCTCTCGGCAAAAGATTTGCGCCTTGAAGTCTCGGATCATGTTGTATCCTGTTGGGATACCAGACGCGGCTGACGCGCCAGCTCCCAAAAACCAAGCTACCAATTCTGGCCTCAACGCCAAGGCTGTTGAGAATTGCGCTGCCGATATAGTTGGAATCGAAATAGCCACTGCGACCTTTTTAAATTAACATTTCTGTCTACAGGGTATCACTCTTGCTTACCTGAAAATTCACAGATTGTCACAAGTGGTTATATTCAACCCATGACATACACCATCCATTCACGCCAGCTCTCCCAAATCTTTCAGAAGATCAGTTGCACTTTCGCAGAAAAGCGAATTCGCGATAAGCTAATCTGATCAAGTCTGCACTCCCACCATAGCGAAATCACAATCTTCTCTTTACGGGGCCGTCATCCAATGACTGCAAGAAAATGGCATCTCCATTTCCGAACAACGTCAATCTCCAAGATCGCCGCGTCGCCAGACGTCGTGCATCTGACATGCAAGACTATAGGCTCCTAAGGCTACAGGACGTCCTCACCCTCTGCGCCATGAGCCGCACCAGTATCTACGACGCAATCAAACACGGCCAGTTTCCCTCCCCCGTACACGTCCACGGCCGAAGCACACGCTGGGTCAGCAAAGACGTCCACGACTGGCTGGCGGCACGCATACTGCAGCAGCGAACGAAGCACGAACAGCCGCAGTAGCAATCTCCAGTGCGCCTAAACGGCGCTCAGCGCCTCACGCGTCACGACGTCCAGATAATCTGCCCACGCCTGCATCATCACAGCTCTCTCGTCGAGATAGGCTGCCCGATCATAAGCCCGCTGCACCTTATCCTTCACCACATGCGCCAACTGCCGATCGACGGGTTCATGGCGGTATTTCAGCGTTTCCTTGATCGTGCTCATGGCCAGCGTCCTGAAGCCATGTCCTGTCATATCGCCTTTGTAGCCCATTCGTTCGATGACTTTCAGGATCGTGTTGTTACTCATCGGGCGGGAGTGATCCCTCATGTTGGGAAACAGCAGCGCACCGCCACCGGTGAGCTTTCGTAGCTCCTCGATCAATTCAACCGCCTGGCGCGGCAGCGGAACGACGTGATCAACCTTGATCGGGTTCAGATGGCGCTTGCCCAGCTTCATTCTTCTCCAAGGGATTACCCACTGCTTGGTGCCAGGAGGCAGCTCGGACCATGGCGCCTCGATCAATTCGCTGGTTCGGATAAACACAAGCATCATCAACCGCACCGCAAGCAAAGTCACCCTGCCCGTGCGCGCTTCGTTGCTATGCAACGCGCGGAGGAATCTCGGTAACTCTTCGCTCGTAATCGCAGGAAAGTGACCCGGCGACACCGGCTGCAGAATGTCCGCCATGTCGGTCACAGGATTACGGTCGGCAATTCCAGATTGAATCGCGTAACTGAAAATCTGACGGCAGACGGCTCTCTGGCGCTTGGCAATTTCTACGGCGCCACGGGTCTCGATCTTGCGCAGGACCGCGATAATGCGCCGATGAGGCAAACCCATGATCGGCTCGGGGCCGATGTCCGGGAAAATATCCTGCTCCAAGCGATGCAGGACGTTCTCCGCATACTGCGGAGACCACGACTTCATTTTATTCGCGTGCCAGTCCCGGGCGACTCGCTCGAAGGTGTGGGCACGCTGGTCAGCCGCGGCCACACGCTGCGCGTCACGGTCTCTGGCAGGGTCGATGCCATCACGCAGCAACTGACGCGCCTGCGCGCGCTTGGTGCGGGCCTCAACTAGGCTGACGTCGGGATATGGGCCGAAGGTCAGCAAGTTCTCTTTGCCGTTGACCTGCCGGAAGCGAAAGCGCCAGGTCTTGGACCCGTTCGGTAACACCTCGAGATAGAGTCCATCGCCATCGGACAATTTGATCAGCTTCGCACCAGCTTTGGTGGTCTTCAGCTTGAGATCGGTAAGTGGAATGACTAGCTTAGGCATACTGCCTCCCCGTATCAAAATTGATTTGCAGGAAGGGGATGTAATGTAGAAAGTTTTGCGGGTAGGAGCCGGCGCGGGGTAGAAGTCATACCCGCATCCATACCCACAAAACCACCGGCTTTTAGCGTACAGCTGTGAACGCTAGCGGACGCCGGATAACAAAAAACCCCCAGGCTTCACTATGAGCGGTGGGGGTTTTAGGACGCTGCTGAAAATCAGCGAACGTTTAACTGGCGGAGACGGTGGGATTCGAACCCACGATACAGGTATAAGCCGTATGCATCCTTAGCAGGGATGTGCCTTCGGCCACTCGGCCACGTCTCCTAGTCGATTACTCAACTATGCCTGCTTCATCAAACAACGCTGCAGCAGACGACCGTCATAGTATAGACCAGGACCGTTTCGGTCAAGGCAACACGACGGTTTTTTTTGAAAAAATTATGCTTTTTCCAGTTCGAATGCCTTGTGCAGCGCGCGCACGGCCAGTTCCATGTATTTCTCGTCGATCAGTACCGAGATTTTGATTTCCGAGGTCGAAATCATCATGATGTTGATGCCCTCTTCCGACAGCGTGCGGAACATTTGCGAGGCCACGCCCACGTGCGAGCGCATGCCGACGCCGACCACCGAGATTTTCGAGACCTTGGCGTCGCCGGTCACGCTGGCAGCGCCCAGTTCTTCGCGGGTGCCGTTCAGCACGTCGATGGCGCGCTGGTAGTCGTTGCGCGAGACGGTGAACGTGAAATCGGTTTTACCTTCGACCGACTGATTCTGTATGATCATGTCCACTTCGATATTGGCATCGGCGACCGGGCCCAGGATGTGGTACGCCACGCCCGGACGGTCAGGCACGCCCAGCACGGTGATTTTGGCTTCGTCGCGGTTGAACGCGATCCCGGAGATGACTGCTTGTTCCATGTGTTTGTCTTCCTCAAACGAAATCAGGGTGCCAGAGTTGGCTTCTTCTTCGATGTCGAGCATCGGGTCGGTCAGCGACGACAGCACGCGGGTCGGTACGCGGTAGTTGCCAGCGAATTCCACCGAGCGGGTCTGCAGCACTTTCGAGCCCAGCGACGCCAGTTCCAGCATTTCTTCGAACGTGATCGCCTTCAGGCGGCGCGCTTCGGAGACCACGCGCGGGTCGGTCGTGTAGACGCCATCGACATCGGTGAAGATCAGGCATTCGTCGGCCTTCATGGCGGCGGCAATCGCCACGGCCGAGGTGTCGGAACCGCCGCGGCCGAGCGTGGCGATGTTGCCGAGGTCGTCCACGCCCTGGAAGCCGGTGATGATGACGATCTTGCCGTCGTCGAGGTCGCGGTTGACCTTGTCGCTGTCGATCGACTGGATGCGGGCCTTGGTGTAGGCGGAATCGGTTTTAATCGCGACTTGCCAGCCGGCGTAGGAAACGGCCTGCTTGCCGATTGCCATCAGCGCCATCGCCAGCAGGCCGACCGAGACCTGCTCGCCGGTGGAGGCAATCATGTCCAGCTCGCGCGGGTCGGGCTGGGACTGGATTTCCTTGGCCAGGGCGATCAGCCGGTTGGTCTCGCCCGACATTGCCGAAGGCACGACGACGATGCGGTGACCGGCGTCATGCCACTTGGCGACACGCCGCGCGACGTTCTTGATACGGTCCGTCGAACCCATCGACGTTCCGCCATATTTGTGCACGATTAAAGCCATAACAGAGAGTTTTCCGCTCATTGAAGGTAAATGGAACCCTAAACTCTACATGCGGCAGTGCAAAATAACAAGTCAGGAAGCTCATATTCTCATACCGTATAGGCATATACACATACAAAATTCGGTCAACGCGCCGATTTTTTACGTGCTCTGCCAACGCAGCCGGATTCTTCCGACCCCTTCGACCAGATGCGTGCAATCCATGCCGATGCCGGCGGCAAAAATCAGCGCTTTGCCGGCATGTACCACCGGCAAACGACCGCGCTCCCAGGCCGGGATATCGAGCTCCTGGAAGTGGTATTTGAGCGGACGGGTCGGGCGGTTGGCGGCGCGCTTCAGGCGTTCGCCGCCGCGGCGGAACTCGATCAGCAGCGGCAGGCTGCGCAGCCAGTCCGCGTCGAGGCCGATTGCGGAAGCGTCTGCAGGCGCGGCGCTTGATGGCGTATCTTCAGCGTAAGCGTTGGCTTCGGCTTCGGCTTCGGCTTCGGCGTCGGCTTCGGCGTTGACGTTGGCTTCGGCGTTGACGTTGGCTTCGGCGTTGACGTTGGCTTCGGCGTTGACGTTGGCTTCGGCGTTGACGTTGGCTTCGACGTTGGCGTTGGCGTTGGCTTCGACGTTGGCGTTGGCGTTGGCTTCGGCGTTGGCGTTGGCGTTGGCGTTGGCGTTGGCTTCGGCGTTGGCGTTGGCTTCGGCGTCAGCGCTGGCGTCGGCATCGACACCGGCGCTGACAGCGGCGATGAGATCGGCGCCGACGGCGGCACTTGCCGGCATTTCGATGGCAGCTGCGCCCTGCCCTGCATCCGCACCGGCCGTATCGGCAGCGCCGACCACGTCGAAATACAGCACGCCACCGTAGGCCGGGAACGCCAGCTGCGCTTCACCGTTCCAGCGGAACGTGGTGCCCGGGGTCTGGTCGAACCGGTCTTCCCGCGTGCCTTTGAGGTCGGCCAGCTTGGGCGTCAGGTACAGGCGCTCGCGGTAGCGGCGCACGTGGCAGTCGGGGTGCGTCACCAGGACCTGGGCATCGTCGCGCGCCTCCAGTAGCTGGGTCACGGTTTCCGCCAGCCAGGCCGTGCTGGGCATGCGCAGGCCGCGCAGGCCGAACCAGTGGCGCAGCAGGTTGTGGATGCGGTCGAGGCTGAGCGCGCGCAAGCTGACCATGTCGAGGCAATCGCCGTCCAGGCACAGGGCCAGGTCCTGCTGCGCCAGCTCGGTCAGCAGGCGCTGGGCCGACTGGGCGTGGGCGGCGCTGCGCGCCAGGCGTGCCTGAAAACCGGGAAAGGCAGCAGCCAGCGCCGGCATGATGGTGCGGCGCAGCGCATTGCGGGCAAAGCGCGGGTCGTCGTTCGATTCATCATGGATGTGGACGATGCCGTGTGCCGCCACGTACTGGTCGAGCTGCTGGCGCGAGGCGCACAGCAGCGGCCGCGCCATCACCAGCTGGTCGTTGCCCAGCAGGCTGGCGGCCATGTTGGCGGCATCCATGCCGGACAGGCCGGCCGGGCCGGAGCCGCGCAGCAGCTGCAGCAGCACGGTTTCAGCCTGGTCGTCCTGGTGGTGGGCAGTGAGCAGCAAGTTGATGCCATGTTCGCGGCACAGCGCCCCCAGGGCGGCATAGCGGGCCTTGCGGGCCGCCTCCTCGGTGCCGGCCTTGTCCTTGCGTTGCAGCGTGACCTGGCGCGCCTGGAACGGCACGCCGAGCGCGGCGCACGCCTGTTCGCAGTGGGCCAGCCAGGTATCGGCATGGGGGCTCAGGCCGTGATGGATGTGGAAGGCGTGCAGTTGCAAGCCGTGTTCGGCGGCGTGGGCATGCGCCAGGTGCAGCAGTGCCGAAGAGTCGAGGCCACCACTGAGGGCGATGGCGATGTGGCGGGTGTTACCGGCCTGCGCACGCGCGGCCAGTACTGCCTCGGCAAAGGTGCTGGCGAGTGTGGGGATTTGCTGCTTCATGGTGTGGTTCCAAATGCGAACCGGGGGCAACGCATGCGCGTGCCCCCGGCTGGTTTGTGTGAGTCTCGCCTGCGTGGCAGCCCGCCGTTGCGGAATGACAGGTTATCAGCTGGTCACTGACGTGTTCCGCCAGCTGGTCTTCGACCTGGGCGCCGGCGGCGCAGTACGCTTCGCCAGCTAGTCGATCACCGCCTTATTCCTGCGGCGTGGTTTCCTTGAATTTGCCGTAGCCCAGCAGTTTCTGGTGACGCGCTTCGATCAGGTCCTTGGTTTTTACGCCCTGGAACTGGCGCAGAGAATCGGCTAGCGCGCGCTTGAGCATGGTGGCCATGGCTTTCGGATCGCGGTGGGCGCCGCCCAGCGGTTCGTTGACGATCTTGTCGATCAGGCCAATCGCTTTCAGGCGGTGCGCGGTCAGGCCCAGCGCTTCGGCGGCGTCGGCCGCGCGCTCGGACGTTTTCCACAGGATCGACGCGCAACCCTCGGGCGAGATCACCGAGTAGGTCGAGTATTGCAGCATCAACACCGAGTCGCCGACGGCAATCGCCAGCGCGCCGCCGGAGCCGCCTTCACCGATGATGGTGGCGATCAGCGGCACTTTCAGTTCCGCCATCACGTACAGGTTGTGGCCGATGGCTTCGGACTGGCCGCGCTCTTCGGCGTCGATGCCGGGGAAAGCGCCCGGGGTGTCGACAAAGGTGAACACGGGAATGCCGAATTTCTCGGCCAGTTTCATCAGGCGCATGGCCTTGCGGTAGCCTTCCGGCTTGGGCATGCCGAAGTTGCGCATCGCGCGCTCCTTGGTGTCGCGCCCCTTCTGGTGGCCGATGACCATGCAGGCCTGGCCGTTGAAGCGGGCCAGGCCGCCGACGATGGACTGGTCGTCCGCATAGGTGCGGTCGCCATGCAGTTCGTGGAAGTCGGTAAAGATTTCATTCACGTAGTCCATCGTGTATGGACGCTGCGGGTGGCGCGCGATCTGCGCGACCTGCCAGGGCGTGAGCTTGGCGTAGATGTCCTTGGTCAGTTGCTGGCTCTTCTTGGCCAGACGGTCGATCTCCTCCGAGATGTCGACAGCCGAATCGTCCTGAACGAAGCGCAGCTCTTCGATTTTGCCATCGAGCTCGGCAATCGGTTGCTCAAAATTGAGGAAAGTCGTTTTGGTCATTGTACCTCCGGGATTATTCTTGGCTGCGCCCACTGCATGGGTCTGCTTCAGACGGGCAAAAAAAGGCCTCGCGCAGCGATTAGAGCACTTATTCTACAGGAAGCGGGTCCAGACTACGCCATAAGTACCAGGTTGCCACCGTTCGCCAGGGCTCCCAGTTGGCCGACACCTCGCGCGCATCGCTGCGTGAAACGGGTTCGCCTGAGAAATAATTCTGGCTGATGCCCTGGATCAGGCCGGGGTCGTCGAGCGGCAAAACATTGGGGCGCAGCAAATTAAATATCAAAAACATCTCGGCTGTCCAGCGGCCGATGCCGCGAATCTGCACCAGCTCGGCGATCACGGCTTCATCTTCCATCTGGCCCCACTGGGCGCTGTGAACACGCTTGTTCTTGAAGTGGTCGGCCAGGTCAAGGATGTACTCGGTCTTGCGCTTGGACAGGCCGCACGCGGACAGCTGCTCGGCGCCAGCCTTGATCACCTGGGCCGGCGTGCACTTGGGGCAGGCCAGCAGCAGCTTGCGCCAGGCGGCGTCGGCCACCTTGGGCGTGACCTGCTGGCCCACGATGGAGCGCGCCAGCGTGGTGAACGGGTCGTCGTGCCCGACCAAATGCAGGTCGCCGAACTGCGGGATCAGCTTTTTCATGATGCGGTCGCGCTTCATCAGCTCGACCTTGGCCTGCTCCCAGTAGGCCGGTACGGCCGACAGCGGACCGGCCGCGTCGGCCACGGCTGCTGCCTGGTCCTTGCTTGCCGCCTTGGTCGCCATCATGCGCGGCGCCAGTTGGTGGTGCCGTCGGGTTTGTCCTCGAGGATGATGCCGGCTGCCAGCAGGTCGGCGCGGATCTTGTCCGACTCGGCAAAATTGCGCGCCTTCTTGGCCGCTGCCCGCTGCGCAATTTGCGCAGCGATGGCGGCGTCGCCCGTGGTATCGGTTTCACCGACCGCCGCCTGCCGGAACTGCTGGGCGCTGCGGCCGAGCAGGCCGATGACATCGGCCAGGCCCTTGAGTTGACGCACCAGCGCCGGCGACTTGCTCTTGTTGATTTCGCTGGCAAGGTCGAACAGCACGGCAATGGCCACCGGCGTATTGAAGTCGTCGTCCATGGCCTGGGCGAAGCGCACGGCGTGCGCCTCGTTCCAGTCGAGCGCAGCGCCGTCGCCCTCGACCCCGTCGAGCGCCGTATACAGGCGCGTGAGCGCCACGCGGGCGTCGTCCAGGTGGGCGTCCGAGTAGTTGAGCGGGCTGCGGTAGTGGGCGCGCAGGATGAAGAAGCGGATCACTTCGGCATCGAATTTTTTTAGCACGTCGCGGATCGTGAAGAAGTTGCCCAGCGACTTGGACATCTTTTCGTTATCGACGCGCACGAAGCCGTTGTGCACCCAGTAGTTGACCATGGGCCGGCCGAACGCGCCCTCGGACTGGGCGATCTCGTTCTCGTGGTGCGGGAACTGCAGGTCGGCGCCGCCGCCGTGGATGTCGAAATGTTCGCCCAGCAGCGCCGAGCACATGGCCGAGCATTCGATGTGCCAGCCCGGGCGGCCCCTGCCCCACTTGGAATCCCATTTCACTTCCTCGGGTTCGGACTCTTTCGAGGCTTTCCACAGCACGAAGTCGAGCGGATCGCGCTTGCCGGCATTGACGTCCACGCGCTCGCCGGCGCGCAGGTCGTCGAGCGACTTGCCGGACAGGCGGCCATAGTGGGGGAAGTTGCGCACCGCGTAGTTGACATCGCCATCGGCGCCCTGGTACGCCAGGTCCTTCTGTTCCAGCGTTTCGATCAGCGCCAGCATCTGCGGCACGTACTCGGTGGCGCGCGGCACCAGCGTGGGCGGCAGGATGCCGAGCGCGCCCGTGTCCTCGTCCATGTAGCGGGTAAAGCGCGTGGTCAGCTGCGAGATGGTTTCGCCGTTTTCCACGGCGCGGCGGATGATCTTGTCGTCGATATCGGTGATGTTGCGCGCATACGTGACCTCGTAACCGGAAGCCAGCAGCCAGCGGTACATCACGTCGAACGCCATCATCATGCGCGCGTGGCCGATGTGGCAGTAATCATAGATGGTCATGCCGCAGACATACATGCGGACCTTGCCGGTCTCGATGGGAACGAATGCCTGCTTGTCACGCGCCAGCGTGTTGTAAATCTTTAAATTACTCATCGGACTCTTGCGTATTTTTTGCGTATTTTTATTTTGCCGCGCGCTGCGCGGTGTATGACTGCCGGATACCGGTAGTGTTATTGTTTCTATCTTCCAGCAGGTAGAATGGCATGGTTTTGGAGAAGTATATCATTGATAAAAACCGCATAGTCCACTAAAGGAAGACCATATGCATCACCCCCAGCCTTCGTTGTTCGGTCGACTGAGCACCGTGCTTGCCGGCCTGGCCCTGTCCGGCGCAGTGGCCATGATCGGCGCCGGTGCGGCCAGCGCAGCCCCGGCCGAGCCGGCCGCCCACCCGCAGGTGGAAATCAAGACCACCATGGGCGACATGGTGGTGGAACTTGACCGCGAAAAAGCGCCGAAGTCCGTCGACAATTTCCTCGCCTACGTAAAATCGGGCTTTTACAAGGGCACCATCTTCCACCGCGTCATCGACGGCTTCATGATCCAGGGCGGCGGCTACGACGAAAAGCTCAAGCAGAAGCCGCTGCGCAAAAACATCCCGAGCGAATCGCAGAACGGGCTGTCGAACGACGCCTACACCATCGCCATGGCGCGCATGGACGACCCCAACTCGGCCAACTCGCAGTTTTTCATCAACGTCGTCGATAACCCGGGCCTGAATTTCCCGGGCCGCGACGGTGTCGGCTACACGGTGTTCGGCAAGGTCATCGACGGCCGCGAGACGGTGGACAAGATCAAGGGCGTGCTGGTGGACGACAAGGGCATCTTCCAGAACATCCCGGTCACGCCTGTCATCGTCAAGTCCGCAACGATATTGAAGACCCCGATCCAGCCCAAAAATGTAGAATAGCGCCCAGCCGCTTCAATTCACTATTATTTAAGAAGGAAAACCCATGACCAAAGTAATCATCACCACCAACAAGGGCAAAATGGTTGCCGAGCTGAACGATCAGCTGGCGCCGAAGTCGGTGGAAAACTTCCTGTCGTACATGAACGCCGGCCACTACACCAATACCATCTTCCACCGCGTGATCGACGGTTTCATGATCCAGGGCGGCGGTTTCGAGCCAGGCATGAAGCAGAAGCCGGCCGACGCCACCGTGGAAAACGAAGCCAAGAACGGCCTGAAAAACGAGCCTTACACGCTGGCCATGGCCCGTACCTCGGCGCCGCACTCGGCATCGGCCCAGTTCTTCATCAACGTCAAGAACAACTCCTTCCTCGACTACCCGGGCCAGGACGGCTGGGGCTACGCCGTGTTCGGTAAAGTGGTCGAAGGCACCGAAGTGGTGGACGAGATCCGCAAGGTCAAAACCACCCGCAGCGGCATGTTTGCCGACGTGCCGGCAGAAGACGTGATCATCGAAAAGATCGAACTGGCTGCCTGATCGCCGATGAGCCCTACCTTGACCGGCGCGCACGCGCACACCACCGTATCGGCACCGTGCGCGCTGTTCATTTCCGACCTGCACCTGCAGGTCGCCCAGCCTGCCATCACGGCGGCTTTCCACGATTTCCTCGCCCGCCATGCCCGCCACGTGCCCCAGCTTTATCTGCTGGGCGACCTGTTCGAATACTGGGTTGGCGATGACGACCTCGACGATCCATTCAACCGCGACATCATCGACGCCCTGCGCCGTGTCAGCGACGCCGGCACCGCCATCTACTGGATGGGCGGCAACCGCGATTTCCTGGTCGGCGCCGGCTTTGCCGCTGCGGCCGGCCTGACGCTGCTGCCGGAAGTGCACGTGACCGAGATCGGCGGCCAGCGCCTGGTGCTGGTCCACGGCGACGCCCAATGCACGGAAGACGTCAAGTACATGGCGTTTCGCGCCATGGTGCGCCAGCCGGCGTACCAGCAGCAGTTTCTGGCGATGCCGCTGGCGCAGCGCAAGGCGATCGTCGCCGGCATGCGCGAGAACAGCCGCACGGACCAGGGCGAAAAAAGCGAACAGATCATGGACGTCACGCCGCAGGCGATTGCCGACCTGTTCGCGCAGACCGATACCCGCATCATGATCCACGGCCATACCCACCGCCCTGCCCTGCACACGGTCGGCGCCACGCGCCGCTACGTGCTGCCCGACTGGGAGCCGGCAGCGACACCGCCGCGCGGCGGCTGGATCGCCATCGATGGCGCGGGCGCGATCACGCGCCACGGGCTCGATGGCGCGGTCATTCCTTCAAGGGACCTCGAAAAACCGTAGCGAGCGGCCCGATATCGTCTTGAGTAGCGCAAGCGTACGAAGGTACGCTGAGCAACGGAGAGGCGATAGCGGGTCGCGCAGTAGGTTTTACGGGGTTCCCTTCAGCGAAGCGCCGCCATGGCGGCGTTCAACCGCTTGATCAGCGGCTGGTTGAGGTCGCGCGTCTGCGGCGTCCAGCGTCCGATGGTGCGGCGCAGTTCGGCCTCGAGCGCACGCGCCTTGTCGACATCGCCGGCGCCGGCCGCCCAGATCGCATATTCCGCCTGGACGGTGAAGCCGCCGTGGTTGCTCAGGGCATGGTCGAACTCGACCCGCGCCTCATCCTGCCGCCCGGCTGCCGCCAGCGCCTGGGCCAGCAGCAGCGTCACCTGCTCGGCACGAAAACCGGCGTTGGCGGCGCGGATGGTGCGCAGGTGCCCGATGGCAGCGTCGGCGCGGCCGCAGGCCAGCGCAGCGCGCGCCGCACCGAAGCGGATTTCCAGGTCGCCCGAGAACGGCCCTTGCAGGCAGGCTTCGTAGGTGCTGGCTGCTTCGGCGGCGTTACCGCCTTCGAGCAGGGCACTGGCCAGGCGCATCTGGTTTTGCGCGGTCGGCGTGTACTCATAGGCTGCCCGTGCTTCGCGCAGTTCGCGGCCCGGGTCCAGCGTCCTGACGGCAACCGACGCCACCTTGCGCGCGCCCTGCTCGATGCGCGAACTGGGCAAGTAGACAGCGATGAAATACACCACGCTGCCCAGCAGCGGGAACATGAACAGGATGAACAGCCAGTACATCTGCTGGCCGCTGCGGATCACGTGGACGGCAAAATAAAGCGCCACCAGAACGTGGATGCCGATACCGAAAATATGCATGAGTTGCCTCGAAAAACGCTACAGGACAGCAATTGTAGAATTTTATTAGCAACATCACAAGCAGTCTTCCGCGTCGCTCAACGCCCTGCGCCGCCAGATTCCGCCGGCCGCAAACGCGCCACCAGCGCCCCCGGGCGGGTATCGATGGCAGTCAGTTCGAACTGCACGCCGGCGTAGCGCAGCTCTTCCGGTTTGAACGTGTGGACGGCAACATTCCTGACCAGCGTGTCGCTGAGCAGGTTGGCCACGCTGGCCAGTTGCGCCTGCTTGCCGGGATCCATATTGTCGAGCGCGAACTGGTCGACGTGGGTGTCGGCGATGTAGATGGTGTTGCGCAGCGTATCGACATTGAGGCGCCCGGATACGGCCATGGTACCGCGCCACGACTGGCGCGCCAGCAAGGGCGTAACGTTCATATCGAAGGTCAGCGCCACCCGGTTGTTCTCGGCCAGGATGGCCAGCTGCGGGCGGCTCAGCTCGACCTCGAAGATGCCCAGTACCCGGTGGTGCATGGGAAACTTGCGGTCGAGCCCCTGTTGTAGCTTGTCCTGGCGCAGCTCGACATCGCGCGGGCCGATCAGGGCCGCGCAGGCGGTCAGCAGGCCCGCCAGCACGAGCACCAGCAACAGCGGGGAGGAAAAACAGCGTTTCAGCTTGGTCATGGAAAGCTTCCGTCGATGAGGATGGCGCCATTATGACCGAGCTTGCACGCCCGGTGTCAGGCAGCGATGTGGAGCGGACGCTGGGGGTCGAACGTGTCGGGCGCCACCAGTTCGCCGAACTCTACCTGGCGCGTGGCGATGTCGTGGAACGCGCCCACCAGTCCGATCTCGCCGCGCCGGATGGCGGCGCGCAGGAAGTTGCTGCCATCGATGATTTCTGCCAGCGAGTTTTCGACGTTGTGGCGCGCCACGCGGTCGCGCAAGGCCTTGTCGCCGAGGTGCGCATGGTCGCCGCACTGGTGGATCGCCCACTGGATCTTGCCGGTGATGGCGCCGATGCTGTGCGCCCCCTCCTGCTGCATCGCCAGGCCGATGGCGCCGCACGACGAGTGCCCTTTCACCACGATCAGCTTGGCGCCGAGCTTGGCGGCGATTTCCAGGCTGCCGATGATTTCGCGGCTGATCACGTTGCCGGCGATGCGGATGGTCAGCAGGTCGCCCAGGCCGGCATCGAAAATGATTTCCGGCGAGGTCCGCGAATCGATGCAGTTGACCACCACGGCCATCGGATGCTGACCGCCGGCCGTGGCGCTGGCCTGGTGCACATAGTCGTTTTCGAAGCGGCGTCCTTCGCGGAAGCGCCGGTTGCCTTCCTTGAGCACCTGCAGCACATCGGCGGGCGCCAGCTTTTTCTGCGTCGCGTGGTCCAGTACCGGCACGAACTGGTCCGGTGCATGCTGGCCATGGCCGGCGCGCAGGCCCACCACGCTCAGCTGCACGTTGCGCTCGGCCGCCACGCTGCGGTAATCCTCGATCACTTCCAGCGCGTCATGGTCGATGTAATCGGTGCCGGCAGCGTCGATCACCACTTGCGAGCCCTCGGGTATCTTCCACAGCGCCTCCTTGATGGTGGCCTTGTTCAGGAACGACACCTGATTGGGCAACGCCATCTTGATCACGTCGCCGATGTGCAGCTTGTACTGCTGCAGCGTGTACGGATTACGGAAATTACTGCGCAGCAGGTAGAACACGCCGGCTGCCAGGCCGATCAGGACGCCGGTCAGCAGGTCGGTCGCCACGATGGCCACCACGGTGATCGCGAACGGCATGAACTGCGCCCCGCCCTTGCGGTACATGTCGCGGAAAACGCCGACGTTGGCCAGCTTGTAGCCGGTCGTGATCAGGATCGCCGCCAGGGCTGCCAGCGGAATCATGTTCAGCACTGGACTCAGCACCAGCACGCCCAGCAGCAGGAACACGCCATGCAGCACGGCCGAAGCCTTGGTCTTGTTGCCCGACTGGACATTGACCGTGCTGCGCACGATCACCGACGTCACCGGCAAACCGCCTACCAGGCCGGCCAGCATATTGCCGGCACCCTGGGCCAGCAGTTCGCGGTTGGCCGGCGTTTCACGTTTCAGGGGATCGACCTTGTCCACCGCTTCCACGTTGAGCAGCGTTTCCAGCGAGGCCACGATGGCAATCGTGATCCCCACTATCCAGACATCGATATTACCCAGGTGGCGCAGGTCGGGCAGCTGCAGGAAGGCGGCCGGGTCAGTGGCGTCGATCGGCGGCAGGTCCACCAGGTGGGTGGGGCCGACCGCCAGCGCAGGCGCGACCGCGCCAAGCAAGGCGTTCAGCGCAACCGCGAACGCGACCACGAACAGGGGCGCCGGCAGCATCTTGAACCTGGCCAGCGGCGTCTTGCCCCAGTACACCAGGATCAGGATGGACAAGGCGGCAATGAGAAGCGCGCCCGGCGTCACCGCAGCAACTGCCTGGCCCAGCATCGAGAACAGGTTTTCGCCATTGCCCTGGAAGAAGGAGAAATTGTCGGCGTTTTTCGGATCGTAGCCGAACGCGTGCGGAATCTGGGTCAGGATCAGCAGGATGCCGATCGCCGCCAGCAAGCCGTTGATCACGCTCGACGGCACATAGTTGGCGATGAAGCCGGCGCGGCACAATCCCATCACCATCTGCAAGGCGCCGGCAATCACGATCGCCACCAGCAGGATCTCGAAACTGCCGAGCTTGGTAATCGATGCCAGCACCACGGCCGCCAGCCCGGCCGCAGGTCCGGCCACGCTGGTCTGCGAACCGCTGAGCGCTCCCACCACGATGCCGCCGATAATCCCGGAGATAATCCCCGACATCAACGGCGCGCCGGAGGCCAGCGCAATGCCCAAACATAACGGTAAAGCCACCAGAAAGACCACAACTGCGGCCGGCAGATCATATTTTAAATTCTTCATGATGAGCGTCCATATTCAAAAAGAGAATGAATCAGGCGAACGGTTTCCTCCCGCAACAGCAGGGATAAAAACAGAAACCTTGACGAAGACGATATACAGGCAGGTGCGCGTGCTGCGCACCGCGCCGCGATGCGCAGGGATCGCCTGGCATCGGTGGAGGACTAGTCTGGCGTTGAGCTTGGAAGAAAATATAGCACGGACTTTTGCAGCGCACAAAATTTTTTACCGTATTTTTGCGCAGCGTCTTTTATTTCCAGAAATTTAAATTTCCAGATTCAATATTCAAATTATCCGACAGAAATTAATAAGATTTAGCCGCGGAAAATTTTATTATTTATCGAACAAAATAAAATAAGGTCATCGCAGCGCATTATTATCGCGACAGAATCGCGACGAGACGCGCGCCATCACCCGCACGATTTCCCTAGAATCGGCTGATGCACACCACCCTCCGAATCGGCTGTGCCGGCTGGGGCATCGGCCGCGAGCAGGCCGACGCCTTCCCCGGCGACGACAGCCACCTCGCGCGCTATGCCCGCGTGCTCAATGCCGTCGAAATCAATTCGTCGTTCTACAAGCCGCACCAGGCAGCAACTTATGCGCGCTGGGCCGCCAGCGTGCCCGACCATTTTCGCTTCGCAGTCAAGCTGCCCCGCAGCATCAGCCACGAGCAACGCCTGGCCGGTTGCGACGCCCTGCTCGACGCGTTTGCCGCCCAGGCCAACACGCTCGACACCAAGCTCGGCTGCATCCTGGTGCAACTGCCGCCGAGCCTGCGGCACGACAGCCGCGCGGCCGGGCAGTTTTTCACGGCGCTGCGCCAGCGCTTTGCCTGCGCCCTCGCCTGCGAGGCGCGCCACGGCAGCTGGTTCGGCGACGACGCCACCGCGCTGCTGCGCGCTCACGGCGTCACCCGCGTGATTGCCGATCCGCCGGCCGGTGCGCCGGGACCGTACGTGCCCACGACCGAGCTGGTTTATGCGCGCCTGCACGGCAGCCCGCGCATGTATTACTCGTCGTATGGCGACGCCTACCTGGACCAGGTGGCGCAGTACCTGGCCGGGCGCGACGCCTGGTGCGTGTTCGATAACACCGCCTCCGGCGCGGCCCTGCCGAACGCCCTCGCCCTGCAGCACAAAACCGCCTGAAAAACGACAACGCCACAATCGATCTTGCCTTTTTGATTTTTACTGTTATAGTTAACTACAACACCACATCAATAGAGGACAGCACATGTCGACGACAGGATGGCATGACAATGCGCCGATCTACCGGCAGCTGAAAGACAAAGTGGTCGGCATGATGCTCGACGGCTTGCTCAGGGCGGGCGACGCCCTGCCCTCGGTGCGCCAGGTGGCGGCAGACTATCAACTCAACCCGATCACGGTGTCGCGCGCCTACCAGGAACTGGTGGACGAGGCACTGGTCGAAAAACGCAGGGGGCTAGGTATGTATGTAAGCGAAGGAGCACACGACAAACTGCTGACGAGCGAGCGCGCACGCTTCCTGCGCGAAGAGTGGCCGGCCGTGCTCGAGCGCATGCGCCGCCTCGGTCTCGATGCCGGTGCCCTGCTCGGGGCCGCATCGGCCGCATCGGCATCCCCGGCCACGCCGTCGGCGCCAGCAGGAGAACCGTCATGACCGCCGCCGCAGGCACCGGGCCGGCCGCCTGCCACGGTGCGGTCATCACCGCCACCGGACTGAGCAAGCACTACGGCAAACAGGCCGCGCTGCACGACATCAGCTTTAGCATCGGCGCCGGCCGCATCGTTGGCCTGATCGGGCCCAATGGCTCGGGCAAGACCACCACGCTCAAGGCCATCCTGGGCCTGACGCCGTTCGACGGCGCGCTGTCGGTACTGGGGCGCGACCCGCGCACCGAGCGCGAGCAGCTGATGCACGATGTCTGCTTCATTGCCGACGTCGCCATCCTGCCCCGGTGGCTCAAGGTGAAGGATGCGGTCGACTTCGTGGCCGGCGTGCATCCGCGCTTCGACCGCGCCCGCGCCGAGCGCTACATCGCCAACACCAAGCTCACGCCGCACATGAAGGTCGGCGCCATGTCCAAGGGTATGGTGGTGCAGCTGCACCTGGCGCTGGTGATGGCGATCGACGCCACCTTGCTGGTGCTCGACGAACCGACGCTGGGCCTCGACATCCTGTACCGCAAGCAGTTTTACCAGGACCTGCTGGAAGACTATTTCGACGACAACAAGACCATCGTCATCACCACCCACCAGATCGAGGAGGTCGAGCACATCCTGACCGACCTGATGTTCATCGAGCATGGCCGCATCGCACTGGCCGCCACCATGGACGAGGTGGAAGAACGCTTCACCGAGGTGATGGTCGAGCCGCAGTTCGTGGCGACGGCCAGCGCCCTGGCGCCGATCTCGCAGCGCACCGTGTTCGGCAAATCGGTGATGCTGTTCGACCGCGCCGACCGCACCCAGCTGGCCACCTTCGGCGAGCTGCGTACACCGAGCGTGGCCGATCTGTTCGTCGCCACGATGAAAGGACAAGCACAATGAACACCATGAAATGGCTGGTCAAGCGCGAGCTGTGGGAACACAAGGGCATGCTGGTCTGGACGCCGCTCGTGATTGCGGCACTGGTCGCTGCGCTGGCGCTGCTGGCGGTCTTCAGCGGCAACGAGATCCACTTCGGCGACACGATGGGTTCGCAGACCTACACCGTCAACATCCAGGGCCAGGCCCGCGCCGGCGTGGTCGCTGCGCTGTCGCAGGGCTATATCGTCGCTGCCGTGCCGGTGTACCTGGTACTGGGCTTCCTGGTGTTTTTCTATTGTCTCGGCGCGCTCAACGACGAACGGCGCGACCGCAGCATCCTGTTCTGGAAATCGCTGCCGGTGTCGGACCTGACCACCGTGCTGTCCAAGGTGCTGACTGCACTGGTGGTGGCGCCGCTGATCGTGGCCGGCGTCGCCATCGGTCTGGCGCTGCTGTTGCTGGCGGCCGTGGCGGTCAAGCTGTCGCTGCACGGGACGGTGCTGTTCGCCGACCTGCTGGTCGCGCCCGAGCTGTATCTGGCGCCGCTGCGCTTACTGGCCCTGCTGCCGGTGTACATGCTGTGGGCGCTGCCCACCGTGGGCTGGCTGCTGATGATCTCGAGCATGGTACGGTCGAAAGTGTTCGTGTGGGCGGTGGGCGTGCCGGTCGGCGCCGGCCTGCTGCTGATCTGGATGCAGAAGATACTGGGCTTCGAGCTCAATGCCTACTGGATCATCGGCAACGTGCTGAACCGTTTGCTGCTGGGCGTGGCGCCTGGGTCCTGGGTCTTGTTCGGCGCCGGCAGACCGGTGCTGTCGCAAGAGCACGGTGTGCCGGCACCGGACGCGGTCCTGCTGTATTCGTGGTCCACGCTGGCCGACCTGGTCCTGTGGCTGGGCGTGGCAGCTGGCGTGGCCATGATCGCGGTCGCCGTGTGGATGCGCCGCCGCCGCGAGGAAGGCTAGAGCAATCCGGCCAGGCACGACGCCGGCATGGCTCGGGCGAGGCGCCTCGCCTGCGCCATGCCGACCAGCACTGGCCGCCGCAGCAGCCCGGATCAGCCGGTGATGCGGACGGTTTATTCGAACTGCTGGCGGAACGCTGCAAATTGCGCGGTCAGGTCTTCGACCTGGCGCCGCAGCTGCTGGACTTCCTGCTCCAGCGCGCCGATGCGCGACCCCTGGGCCCCGCCGCTGATCGAACCACCGAGGCTGGCGGCGGTTTCTTCGCGGGCCAGCGCTTCTTCGCCCGCCAGCAGGTGGCCGTAGCGCGGCTCCTTGGTGCCGGGCGCCAGCGGCAGTTTCGCTACCAGCGGCGGGTATTTGTCGATCAGGAACTGCAGCGCATGTTCGACCTCGGCCACCGACTTGAACTCGTGCAGGCGGCCGGACCGGGTGCGGATTTCGCCGGCCGTCTGCAGCCCGCGCAGCATCAGGATGGTCAGCACGGCCAGCTTGTCCTGCTCGAGCGAGAACTTGATGCGCAGCCGGTGCTCGTACTTGGTCACGCGCGCGCCGGCCTGGGTGATGCCGTTGACGTACTTATTCTGCATCAGCCGTTGCAGCACCTCGGCCACCGTCTCTTCCGAAATCGCCATCACCGGGTCACGGCTCGAGAGCTGGTTGCAGCCGTTGACCAGCGCATTGAGCGAGAGCGGATAGTTATCGGGCGTGAGCGCTTCCTTCTCGGCCAGCACGGCCAGCACGCGCAGCTCGAACGGGTCCAGAATCTCGTTGCCTTTGGGCGTTGTTTCCATCTGCAGCTATCCTTTACGCGTTATTCGACAAGCTTGTTCAATTGGGCGGAATTCAATTTATCACAGTCGGGCGTGCCCTGGCAGTCGAGCCCGGCGGCGCGCAGCGTGGCCACCAGGCGCTCGATGCGCGCTTCCTGCTTGACCGCGTTTTCGATCAGCCCGCGCAAGGCCTTCGACAGCGGGTCGTCGCCGTTGGGCGTGACGCCGTACGCGGCAAACGGGTTGCTGGCGGCGCCCAGCGCCTCCTTCTGCACCACGTGGGCCGGGTTGCCGACGGCGGTGGCGCCTGCCGGCACCGGCTTGAGCAGCACGGCGTTGGAGCCGACCTTGGCGTAGTCGCCGACAGTGAAACCGCCGAGCACCTGGGCGCCGGCGCCGACGATCACGCCGCGCCCCAGGGTCGGGTGACGCTTGGTACCTGCGTGCAGCGAGGTGCCGCCGAGCGTGACGCCCTGGTAGATGGTGCAGTCGTCGCCGATTTCGGCGGTCTCGCCGATCACCACGCCGAAGCCGTGGTCGATGAACACGCGGCGGCCGATGGTGGCGCCGGGGTGGATCTCGATGCCGGTGACGATGCGTGCGCCGTACGAGATGAAGCGTCCCAGCCATTTCGCGCCATGCCACCAGCACCACGACGCCCAGCGGTGCATGACGATGGCCTGCAGGCCCGGATAACAGGTGAGCACTTCCCAGCCGTTGCGGGCGGCAGGATCGCGTTCGATGATGCTGTTGATGTCTTGGCGCAGGCGGTGAAACATGGGTGCAGGGTGATAACGATGACAACGAAGACGCGTATCTTATCTTAAGTCGGCGTATCGCGACGAGGACTGGCTGAGGGCGTTGCAAGGGGCCTCCCGGCAGGAGGCCCCGAAGGGTGAACCGATTAACCTTCCCTGGCGATGCGCTGGCGGCGCGCTTCGTACAGGCACACGCCCGACGCCACCGACACGTTCAGGCTCTCGACCGAGCCGAACATTGGAATGCTGACCAGCACGTCGCAGGTCTCGCGCGTGAGGCGGCGCATGCCCTCGCCTTCCGAGCCCATCACCAGCGCAGTGGGGCCGGTGAAGTCGGCTTCGTACAAACCCTTCTCGCCGTCGTCGGAGGTGCCGATCAGCCAGATGTCGCGCTCCTTGAGTTCGCGCAGCGTGCGCGCCAGGTTGGTCACCGTGATGTAAGGCACGGTTTCGGCCGCGCCGCTGGCGACCTTGGCGGCGGTGGCGTTCAGGCCCACGGCGCGGTCTTTCGGCACGATCACCGCGTGCGCGCCGACGCCGTCGGCCACGCGCAGGCAGGCGCCCAGGTTGTGCGGATCGGTGATACCGTCGAGGACCAGCAGCAGCGGCGGGCCGTCGATGGCATCGAGCAGTTCATCGAGGTTGCGCGCCAGCGCCAGCTGCGAGGCGAACGCGATCACGCCCTGGTGACGGCGGGTGCCGACGATCTTGTCCAGGCGCGCCGAATCGACCGGCATGATGCGCACGCCGGCCGCCTTGGCGTTGGCGACCAGGTCCTTCATGCGGCGGTCGTCGCGCGCGGCGTCGATGAAAATCTCTTCCACCGATGACGCCTCGTGACGCAGGCGCGAGGTCACCGCGTGGAACCCAAAAATCATTTTGTTCTTCATTGACTTATCGCTTCTTCTTACTTTTTGCGGCAGCTTTGGCTGCCTGGGGTGCTGCCGGGGCAGACGCCGCGGCATTGTTCTTGCGACCGCCACGGGAACGCGACTTCGGTTTCGAGGCCGGCTGGTCCGCTGCGCTGGACTTCACTTCGTGGCGCTGGGACGTGGTCGGACCGGGCTTGATGTTGGACTTGCGATCCTTGCCGCCGTTGCTGCCGTTGCTGCCGCTGCCTTCGGGCTTCGGCGGCGGCGCGTCGGGGCCGGACAGGCGCAGATCGATCTTGCGCATTTCCAGGTCCACCCGCACCACCTGCACCGTCACGCGGTCGGTCAGCTGGAAGCGCTTGCCCGTGCGTTCGCCCTTCAGTTCGTGGCGGGCATCGTCGTACTGGAAGTAGTCGGCGCCGAGGTCGGTCACGTGCACCATGCCTTCGACGAACAGCTGGTCGAGCTGGACGAAGATGCCGAAGGTGGCCACGCCGGTGATCACGCCGGTGAATTCCTCGCCCAGCTTGTCCTGCATGAAGTAGCACTTGAGCCAGGCCTCGACGTCGCGCGACGCTTCGTCGGCGCGGCGCTCGTTGGCCGAGCAGTGCACGCCGAGCGCATCCCACACGGTCAGGTCGGCGGCCTTCTTTTCCTTGCCCTCGGCCTTGTCCTTGGCCTGCTGCTTGCGCGTGGCGTTCGAGACATTGGTATTGAGCACGCTGGTTTCCGGGATCTTCGGCTCGTACTTTTTGCCGGCCAACACCGCCTTGATGGCGCGGTGCGTGAGCAGGTCCGGGTAGCGGCGGATCGGGCTGGTGAAGTGGGCATAGGCCTCGTACGCCAGGCCGAAGTGGCCGATGTTGTCCGGGCTGTAGACGGCCTGCTGCATCGAGCGCAGCAGCATGGTCTGCAACAGCGACGCGTCCGGGCGCTCCTTGATCTGGCGCATCAGCGACGCATAGTCGCTGGCGGTCGGCTTGTCGCCGCCTTCCAGCGTCAGGTTCACCTGCTTGAGGAAGGTGCGCACCTGCTTGAGCTTTTCCGCGGTCGGGCTGGCGTGGATGCGGTAGGTGCCCGGGTGCTTGTTACGCAGCAGCAGGTCGGCCGCGCAGACGTTTGCGGTCAACATGCATTCCTCGATCAGGCGGTGCGCATCGTTACGCGTGCGCGGGATGATCTTTTCGATCTTGCCGGTCGTCGGGTTGCTGACGATATAGGTTTCGGTGGTCTCGAAGTCGATTGCGCCGCGTTCGCCGCGCGCTTTCAGCAAGGCCTGGAACACGTCGTACAGGTTGTCCAGGTGCGGCACCAGGCCCGGACGGCGTCTGGCCTGCGGTCCCTTCTTGTCGCCGAGGATGTCGGCCACTTCGTTGTAGGTCAGGCGCGCCGCCGAGTGGATCACGGCCGGATAGAACTGGTACGCCTTGATCTCGCCCTTGGCGCTGATGACGGCATCGCACACCAGCGTCAGGCGGTCCACCGCCGGGTTCAGCGAACACAGGCCGTTGGACAGTTTTTCCGGCAGCATCGGAATCACGCGGCGCGGGAAGTACACCGAGGTGCTGCGGTCGAGCGCGTCGGTATCGAGCGCATCGTTCGGTTTCACGTAGTGGCTAACGTCCGCGATCGCGACGATCAGGCGGAAGCCCTTGCTGCGGCCGATCTTGACCGGTTCGCAGTAAACGGCATCGTCGAAGTCGCGCGCATCTTCGCCGTCGATGGTCACCAGCGGCACGTCGCGCAGGTCGACGCGCTCGCCGAGATCGCTCTCGCGCACGTGGTCGGGCAGCTTGTTGGCCTGCTTGAGCGCGGCCGGCGAAAACACGTGCGGCACGTTGAACTTGCGCACCGCGATTTCGATCTCCATGCCGGGATCGTCGAGCGAACCGAGCACTTCGACGATCTTGCCCACCGGCTGCTTGAAGCGCATCGGCTGCTCGGTCAGCTCGACGCTGACCACCTGCCCCGACTTGGCCTTGCCGACCGAGCCTTCGACCAGGATGTCCTGGCCGATGCGCTGGTCTTCGGGCGCCACGATCCAGACGCCGTTCTCGTTGAGCAGGCGGCCGATGATATGGGTGTTGGCGCGCTGCACCACTTCGACGATCGTGCCTTCCTTGCGGCCACGGCGATCGACACCGACCACCTTGGCCATGACGCGGTCGCCGTGCAGCACTTTCTGCATTTCTTTTTCTGGCAAGAACAGGTCTTCGCCCGGCTCGTCAGGGATCACGAAGCCGAAACCGTCGCGGTGGCTGCTGACCTTGCCGGCGATGAAGCCGGTATCCTGGGCCAGCGTAAAATTGCCGGCGTCGTCGACGACGATCTGGCCGTCGCGCTGCATGGCGTTCAGGCGGCGCGAGAGCACGGCCTGGGCGTCGGTCGCCACATCGAGCGACTTCGCTACCGCTTGCAGATCGAGCGCGCGTTGGGCGCTGCGGAAGATGCCGAGAATTTCCTCACGGCTTGGAATGGTATGGGTAATTTGGCTCAAAAGTTATTTCTGTATGGATTAATTGACAGTCTTTTCGGTGTTTCCGGCCTGGCAAAATCGTCGCGGTGCATATATATGCCGCGACGACAGCCGTAGTGTACTTGGAAACGCTGCGATAGCCTAATTCGCAAGCAGTTTGCCGGTTTTTTCTGACATCGGACAAAAATGATGTTTGACATCGGGCATGATTGCTCTATAATCCTGGTCTCTTGCAGCGACAACGTTGAAAAACAGCAGCGCAGCAGGAATGCTAGACCGGGTTGATGTGCAGTATGGAACGCGAGTTCATCTGGCACGAAACCTCCCCGTGTTGAGCAACAGTGCCCACGTGGCGGAATTGGTAGACGCGCATGGTTCAGGTCCATGTGCCGCAAGGTGTGGGGGTTCGAGTCCCTCCGTGGGCACCACAGAATTCNAACAGTGCCCACGTGGCGGAATTGGTAGACGCGCATGGTTCAGGTCCATGTGCCGCAAGGTGTGGGGGTTCGAGTCCCTCCGTGGGCACCACAGAATTCCGCAAGAAAGCCGCAGACTTGTTACCGGGTCTGCGGCTTTTTTCATGGCGGGCGCGGTTTGTCGTCCCGGCAGCCCGGCAGCACAAAAAGCCCGGCAAACGCTTGACGACGCGCCGCGTGTCCCGTATAGTTCTGGCCTCTGCTGCAGAACACGCAGCAGCAAGCAAGCAGTAGTTGTAGCAACAGCAGTAACAGTGCCCACGTGGCGGAATTGGTAGACGCGCATGGTTCAGGTCCATGTGCCGCAAGGTGTGGGGGTTCGAGTCCCTCCGTGGGCACCACAGAATTNAGTGCCCACGTGGCGGAATTGGTAGACGCGCATGGTTCAGGTCCATGTGCCGCAAGGTGTGGGGGTTCGAGTCCCTCCGTGGGCACCACAGAATTCCGCGAGAAAGCCGCAGACTTTTCATCGAGTCTGCGGCTTTTTTCATGGGCCGCGCCGCCGTCATTCCACTGAAACTTGCACGCGCTATAGTGTGTTCTTTTCAGACCACAACGAGGAATGGCGTGGATCAGCATTTCGAGCGTGCGGCGCCGGCCAAGGCCGAGGCCCTGGCCGCCCTGGACAAGGTATTGGCAAGTAAAACATTCGCCAGGAGCGCCCGCCTCTCGTGTTTTGTCCGTCACGTCTGCGAGACTGCCCTCGCGCAGCGCACCGGGCAGCTGACCGAGCAGCAAATCGGCGTGGCCGTCTTTGAACGGCCTGAGCATTACAACCCGGCCGACGACAACATCGTGCGCGCCAGCGCCCGGCTGCTGCGCCAGCGGCTGGACCTGTATTACCAGACCGAAGGCAGCGCCGATCCATGGCGCATCACGATTCCGCGTGGCGCTTACGTTCCCGTGTTTGTTCCGGCGGTGACAGCCGAGGCGGCGGCCGCGGCGCCTGCGGCAGCGGTGGTATCGGCGTCAGCGATTGCGGCGGTGCCGGTGTCGGCTCAGGTATTTCCCTCGGCGGTTGCGGCGGTGCCGGCATCGGCTCCGGTGTCTGCACCACCGTCTGCAGCGGTGCCGGTATCGGCTCAGATGTCTTCCCCACCGTCCGCAGCGGTGCCGGTATCGGCGCCGGGGATGCCGTCAGCGTCAGCGGAGGTTCCGGCATCAGCTCAGTTATCTCCCTCGGCGTTTGCAGCGGTGCCGGTATCGGCTCAGATGTCTCCACCAGCGTCTGCAGCGGTGCCGGCATCGGCGCCGGGAATGTCGTCAGCGCCAGCAGACGCTCCTGCATCAACTCAGTTATCTCCCTCGGCGTTTGCAGCGGTGCCGGCATCGGCTCCGGTGTCTGCACCACCGTCTGCAGCGGTGCCGGTATCGGCGCCGGGAATGCTGCCAGCGTCAGCGGAGGTTCCGGCATCCGCCGGGGGATTGCCGCCAGCGCCGGCATCGGCATCCGCGTCAGAGCAGGCGCCTTCACCAGCATCGATGCCGGGCTCAGCTCCCACGCCGGCATTGGCACCGAGACCAGCGTCAGCACGGGCGCTGACCTCAGCGCCGCAATCGGCAATGGCATCGGCGCCAGCACTGGCGGCAGTACCGGCATCACCACTTTCACCGTCAGCAGCATTCCCGGCAGCAACAGTGGCATCGGCCGTCCCATCGGCGATGACAGCATCGCCACCGTCAGCACCAGCATTGCCAGTATCGGCGGCAGCGACAGTGCAAGCATCGACGCCGACGGTAGCGCCACTGCCGGCATCAGCCCCGGCGCCGGCAGCGGCAGCTTCGGCACCGCCATCACCGTCAGATTTATCATCAGCGTCGGCTTGCGCAGCGGAATTTGCCCCGGCATCAGCGCCCTCCTCGGCAACAGCACCGGCACCCGCGCGCGCCGGCGCCGCCAGCGACGGCGCATCGGCCGGGCACCCGCGGCGGCCCGACTGGTGGCGCCGGGTGGCCATCGGGGCGACCGTGGCTGCGCTGCTGTTGGCTGCGCTCCAGCTGCGGCACGCCAGGCCGGAGACGCCGCCGCCCTCGCCGTTCTGGTCGGCGCTGATGCCGAAAGACCGCGACACCATCTTCGTCATCCCTGATACCGGCCTGGTGCTGCTGCAGCTCGAGACCGAGCACGAGGTGCCCAGGGAAGAGTATTTTTCCCGGCGCGTGGCCGACCGCGCCGACGCTGGCGGCGCCGCACTGGCGCGCTACCGGGCGCGCCGCTACACGGGCATCTCGTCGGTACAGCTGGCAGCGGAGCTGGGCAAGCGCGCCACCGCCGCCCCGGACCGTTTCCACGTGCGCTACGCGCGCGACCTGATGCTGGACGACCTCAAGCATGCGAACGTCGTGCTGGCCGGAGTGGCGCAGTCCAATCCGTGGCGCGAGCTGTTTCGCCACCAGCTCAATTTCCATATCGACTGGGACGCCCACGCCAGCGGAAAATTCTTGATCCGTAACGATCATCCACGGGCCGGCGAACAGGCGTCCTACGAATTCCTGATCGACGATCCGGTCAAGCGCGGCTTTGCCACCATTGCCTACACCCATGGCCTCGGCCACGATGGCCGGGCCCTGCTGCTCGGCGGCACGACCTCGGCCGGCACCCAGGCAGCGATCGAGTTCCTGACCTCGTCCGCCGACCTCGACCCGGTGCTGCGCCGCGCGCGGCGCAGCGACGGCAGCATCGGCGATTTCGAGCTGCTGCTCGAATGCGTGCTGCAAGCCAACGGCAGCACCGACATCCGGGTGCTGGGCATGCGCACAGAGGGGAAATAGGCGATTTCACTGCCGGTTTTACAGTAAATTTCACCGTAAAAGGCGACCCGCTGCAGCGATGTCCTTTCTACAATCCTCGGCAACCGTGTCCGACCGTTGGCACGCCCTGTGACCTTTTTAGCCGAGGAATTCGTGTCCAGTGCATATGCGCATTTCCGTCTGACCAGCATGGCGATCGCCGTGCTGGGGACGTTCACCCTTCCCGCCACCGCCGGCGCTGCAGCCGATGGCCCCCAGGCCGCCGACGCCCCCGAACAGCAGGTGGTCGTGACCGGCACCTCCGGTCGCAAGAAAAAATTCGACACGCCGTATGCGATCTCCACCATCGCCGACGACGACATCGGGCGCAAGGAACCGCGCAGCGCGGTCGATCTGCTGAAGTCGGTACCCGGGGTCAAGGTGGAAAATTCCGGCGGCCAGGGCGGCGGCGAAAATGTCGTCATCCGTGGTCTGCCATTTGCCGGCTTCCGCCTGATGGACATGCTGGAGGACGGGCTGCCGCTGTTCGAATCGAATTACGAGCGCCAGCTGCAGATCGATGAGCTCTACCGGCTCGACCTCGGCACCCAGGGCGCCGAAATCGTCCGGGGCGGCACGGCGCCGATCTACAGCAATAACGCCGCCGGCGGCGTGGTCAACTTCCTGTCCAATTTCGGCACGGAAGAAAGCCGGCACGTGGTGAAGCTCAGTGCCGGCCAGCACCGCGAAAAGCGCGTGGACCTGGCCAGTTCCGGCCCCGTCGCCCAGAATGACGACCGCCTGCTGTACAGCGTGAGCGGCTTTTACCGCCAGGGCGACGGCTTGCGCGACCCGGGCTATGCCCACGCCGACCGCGGCGGCCAGCTGCGCCTCGGTGCCACGTACCGGCTCGACGACGGCCGTGGCAAGCTGTTTGCCGGCCTCAAAATAGTCAACGACCGCAACATCTTTTACAGCAGCATCCCGCTCACCGATGCCCGCAACGGCAACAGCCTGGCCAGCCTGATCGACCCGCACACGGGCACGCTGGCGTCAGCCAGCTTCCGCCACGTCCGGTTCCCGGTGCTGGACGGCCAGGGTGGCATCGAACAGGTGTCGCGCGACCTGGCGGACGGCATCCATCCCGACATCGTCAGCCTGACGCTGGGCGCCGAGCTGAATCTGGCCGGTGGCTGGAAACTGAGCGACAAGGCCCGCTATCTGCGCGGCGATGTCGGCTTCGACGCCCTGCTCAACGGCGCCCCGGTCGATGCCGGCGCCATGCTGCAAAACAACCTGGCGGCAGCGCGCAAGGCGTTTCCCGGCACGACCCAGTTGCGCTACCTGGTCGCCGCCACCGGCCAGCCGTTCGATCCGGCTGCCACGGCCGGGCTGACCATGGCCAATACCTGGTCCAGCACCCGCTCCCACCTCAGCAACGCGATCAACGACCTGCGCCTGAGCAATACCCTGGCAGGCGCGCACGACGTCACCGTCGGCGTCAGCCTGAGCCGCTACAGCCTGGCGCAGCAGCAGATCGGCAATACGCTGATCACCAGCGTCAGGAACAACCCCGACGCGCTCGACATCGAGGCGCTGGACGCCAGCGGCCAGCCCACCGGCATGGTCACCGAGAACGGCTTTTCCACCTACGGCAGCGGCGACCTGATCGGACAGGTGCACGGCCTGGCCTCGGCGCTGTACGCGGCCGAGAACTGGCACATCGACCCGGCCTGGCAGGCCGATGTCGGCATCCGCCACGAAGCGCGCCAGGAGACGGGCTTGCGCGGCGTGATCGGCAAGCAGGTACTTGCCAGCAGCGGCCCGCTGGCGGCGCAGAGCGTGACCGGCCTGACCGGCTATGCGCCCTACAGCCACACGCTCAAGGGCACGGCCTGGACCGCCGGCACCTTGTACCGGCTTGCCAGGCCGCTCAACCTGTTCGCCCGCTACAGCAGCGCTTACAGCCTGCCGCGCCTGAGCGATTACTGGAGCAACATCAACAACGGCGTGGCCGGCACCTTGCCGAACGGCCAGCCGGTGCCGGTGGTGCCGGTGCGGCAGGCGGAACTGGGCGCCAGGCTGTACACGCCCACGCTGCAGCTGGCGCTGATCGGCTTTTACAGCCACTTCAGCAAGCTCAACACGTCCACCTATTTCGCCAATGGGGACGGGGTGCTGAGCAACCAGCCGCTGCTGATCAATACCAGCACCCGCGGCATCGAACTCGAAGGCACGTGGCGGCCCGCCAGCGCATTCGAGCTGGGCGGCTCGCTGACCTGGCAGCGCCCGGCGGTCGATGGCGGCGAAACCTTCAACACGGTGGCGGCCGGCAGCATCGTCGGCAAGCAGATTCCCCGCGTGCCGAAGACCATGGCAACGCTCAACCCGGCCTATCTGTTCTCCCACGCGGGCCAGCGCGGCCGGCTGTACGCGTCGTTCGGTGCGGTGGGCCGCAGTTACCAGGACTTCGTCAACACCAGCGTGCTGCGCGCTTATCGCACGGTGGACGTCGGCGTGCAGTATCCGCTGTCCGAACACGTGACCGTGCAGTGCGTGGTGAACAATGTGACCAATGCGGCGGGGCTGAGCGAGGGCAATGCCCGCGCACCGGAAGGCAATCTGCTGACCGTGGCCGACGCCACCACGGGACGTCCGCTGTTCGGCCGCAACTTCACCGCCTCGGCGACGTTCCAGTGGTGAGCGCCATGAGCCGAGCATGCCCTCCCCTGCCTGCGCGCCGCACCGCTCTCGCTTCGCTGCTGGGCGCCGGCGCGCTGCTGGCCGGCGCCAACGCCAAGCCGGCCGCCGCTGCCGCGCCGCGCGCCAGCATCACGCCCAAGTTCAATCCGGACGGCAGCGCCGCCCACTATCCCGGCAACTCCATCATCTGCCATGTGGACCGCCGCAGCGAGAATTTCATGGCGCTGCTGGACATCCATTGCGCGCTGATGCGCAGTGGCATGTTACACCGGATCGCGCCGCTGCCGCCGGCCAGCTACCACATGACGGTCTTCAACGGCGTGTCCTACCCGGCGCGGCGCCAGGCTTTTCCGGCCGATCTCCCGGCCGACGCCGATGACACTTTCTGTAACGAGTGGTTGCTGGCCAAGCTGAAGCGGTTCGACCTGGCCACCGAACTGCCGCTGCGGATGCGGGCGCTGCCGCTGAACCGGCAAAGCAACCCGTACAACATCCAGTTCGCGCCCGTCGATGCCGCCGAAGACCGCAAGCTGCGCCGCCTGCGCGACCGCCTGGCCGAGACGCTGCACTACCGGTTGCCGGACCACGAGACCTTCCGCTTCCACGTCACCCTGCACTACTTTTATGCGACCCCCACCGCGGACGAGCAGGCGCGTTTTTTCGCGCTGCATCGCACGCTGGTGGCGGACTTCCTGCAGCGCGCGCCGGTGCTGGAACTGCACAACCCCGAGTACGTGTACTTCGACGATATGTACCAGTTCCGGCCGCAGCTGTTGCTGCGCAACCAGGCTGGCCAGGAAAGCTAGCCATCCTCTTTTTCGTTGCAACACCCCTCGTCCTCAACCTGAAGGAGTCACCATGAAGTTATTCAAACTGTCCGCAGCACTGACGCTGGCGGGCGCACTGCTGGCGCCGCTGTACGCATCGGCTACCGCCACCATCGCCCATCGCGGTGTGTACCACGACATCAGCAACTACAGCAACCTGCCGGAAAACTCGTATTACGCGGTCACCCGCGCCAAGGACATGGGCTTTGCCGGCGTCGAGCTCGACCTGCGGCTGGCGAGCGACGGCACGGTCATGGTCACCCATGACAAGATCGCCAACCGCAGCACGCGCGACGACGGCGGCAACGGCTGGTACAACCCGATCGACGGCATGAACAGCCAGGCGCCCGGCGCCATCTGGATCAATACCAAGAACAGCGGGCACTGGAAGAACACGCTGCTCAAGGTGTATGCCAAGGACGGCGTCCTGGACCGCGAACAGGTGCACGACTGGGACCAGGCGTTCTACATGCAGTCGCTCGATTCGATGCTGCAGATGCTGAGCGACCACCGCCGCGACGTACTGCACAACAACAACTTCAAGATCATCCTCGACATCCAGGATCCGGACGTGTTCCACCTCGCTGCCGACGTCGTCAAATACTTCGGCGTGCAGGACACGGTCTACCTGAAATTCTTCGTCAGTAACGGGCTGTACAAAAACCTGCGCTACGACGGCGCCGATACCTGCTATGTCTACGCCAAGGAAAACAACCTGACCGGGCTGAAGCTTATTCCACAGATCAACGACGGCGAAATGGACCAGGACGAGGACGACAACGCCAATATTTCCGCCTTCCAGACCAGGCTGACGATCGGCGCCTATCTCGATTGCTGGGCCAACGCCAGCCGCCAGCATGGCGACGCGCCGACCGTCCCCATCGTCAGCGCCAGCGTGCCGCTCAACAAGCCGTGGGCCAAGGATGGCGCGCGCGAGGCGATCAACTGGGCCAGGAGCCACGGCCGCCAGACCATGTCGATCGTCCCGAATCCGGACGCGGGCCGCATCAGCAGCGGACTGTGCGTCGCTTACACCTTCCAGTCGACCAATGTGAAGGCGGCACTGTTCCGCGACGACGTGCGCGCCGCCAAGCAGACCTTCGTCGATGAAGTCAGGCCCGATTACGTGATCAGCGACGTCATGGGCGACATCGCCCACAACCACGGCAGCGCCGACTTCAGCTTCTTCCACGGCAACCTGTGCAGATAATTTCACGAAAGCAGCAATCTGCTCTTGACGGGCTGCCCAACGGCCTTTAAGATGCATGCCTTCTGTTGCAGAACACGCAGCAGAAAGTAGCAAGAAGCAACAGTGCGCCCACGTGGCGGAATTGGTAGACGCGCATGGTTCAGGTCCATGTGCCGCAAGGTGTGGGGGTTCGAGTCCCTCCGTGGGCACCACAGAATTCCGCAAAAAAACCCTTCATCGGCTGAGCGAACTCAGTGCAGATGAAGGGTTTTTTTCATTACAGCGCTGCCTTGACCGCGGCCTCCAGCGACTGCGTCGGATGGCCGATCAGCTTGCCCAGCGTCCCGCTGTCGTCGAACAGCGCGCCCTTGGAAGCCGCAAAATCGGAGTTGGCCAGCATGTCGGCAATGATCGGCGGCAGGCCGACGCCCAGCAGCAGTTCGCGGTACTCATGCTGGCCGAGGTTGTGGTACGGCAGTTCGCGGCCGGCCTGCCTGCCCGCTTCGGCAGCGAGGTCGCTGAGCGTAAACGCCGTGTCGCCCGCCAGTTCATATACTTTGGCCACCGGCTGGCTGCTGGCCAGCACCACGGCAGCGGCCTGCGCATAGTCGTCGCGTGCGGCAGCGGAAATCTTGCCGTCCGACGCTGCGCCGTTCAGCGCGCCGTGTGCGAGCGCGCCTTTCAGACCCATCGTGTAGTTCTCGATATACCAGCCATTGCGCAGCAGGGCATGGGTGAGCCCCGAGGCGCGGATCGCCTCTTCCGTTTCGCGGTGCTCGGTCGCCAGGCCCAGCAGGCTGGTGTCGGCGTGCAGCACGCTGGTGTAGACGAACAGCGCCACACTGGCGCGCTTGGCGGCGTCGATCACGTTCTGGTGCTGGGCGGCGCGGTTGCCGATGTCGTTGGACGAGATCAGCAGCACCTTGCTGGCGCCGGCGAAGGCGGTGTCGAGCGAGGCCGGGTCGTTGTAGTCGGCCTGGCGCACGTGCACGCCGAGCGCTTGCAGGTCGGCGGCCTTGGCCGGGTCGCGCACGGCAGCGACGATCTGGCCCGACGGCGTGGTTTTGAGCAAATGGGAAATGACAAGGCGGCCCAGCTGGCCGGTAGCACCGGTGATGACGATCATATTATTTCCTTTTCAATAACGATGTAGAGAGGTTAAGGGCGCACGGTTAGGTTTGCCTTAAGGGCTGGATCCCGTGGCAAGGCGCCGTACGCAGCGGCCACCATCGTAACTGCTGTACTTACTTTTTGATAGTACGTACAATTTGGTAAGTACACTTCTCCCTGCTGGAAGCACCATGACCGAACCGCTGACGCTGCGCGCTACCCTCCAACAACACCAGCTGCAGCCGCGCGTACTGGTGGCCGAATGCCCGTCCCGTGCCGTGCTGGGCCATATCACCAGCCGCTGGGGCGTGCTGGTGCTGATCGTGCTGCTCGAGCGCACGCACCGGTTCAGCGAACTGCGCCGCGCGATTGGCGGGGTCAGCGAGAAAATGCTGGCGCAGACGCTGGACACGCTGGCCGGCGACGGCCTGGTGCTGCGCGTGGCGCAACAGGTGGTGCCGCCGCACGTCGAATACAGCCTGACCCCGCTCGGCCGGGAAGCAGCCGTGCGGCTCGAAGTGCTGGTGGACTGGATCGAAAACAATTACCACCTGATCGCGCAAGCGCGCATGCAGACCGACGGCCCGGACGCGGTCGCAGCAGCGTGAATCGGGGTGAACGGGGCCACCGATCTTGTACTACACTGCACCATCGCCCGCGCTTGTCCCTCCGCCCCCGGTCCATGTCATGACGTCAACGCCCGACGCCACCGTGCCGCACACGATCCTGGTCGCCACCAGTTCGGCCTACGACCACGCCGCGCTGGCCCGGGCGCTGGCGCGCCATGGCTACCTGGTGCGCGCCGTCAGCCGGGGCGACGAAGCGCTGGCGGTGGCGCGCAGCGGCGCGCTCACGCTGGCCGTCGTCGACGTGGCGCTGGCGGGCAGCGCCAGCCTGGAACTGTGCCAGCGGGTGCGCGCACTGTGCGAACCGGAGGTGCCGCTGTACCTGCTGTCCGCCGCGCCCCATCCGGAAGAACAGGCGCGCGCGCTCGCCATCGGCGCGGCCGAATACCTGCCGCTGGCGATGGACCCCGACGAGCTGGCCGGAAACATCCTGCTGCGCCTGGGGGCGATCCTGCCGGCGCCGAACCCGCGTGCGCTGCCCACCATGGCCACGCTGGAAGTCAATTACCACACCATGTTGTCCGGCGCGCCCGACACCATCCTGCTGATGCAGCGTGGCAGCAACCTGCTGCTGGACGTCAACCGCCGCGCGCGCCAGCAGTTCGGCCTGACCGAGGCGGAGCTGGTGCGCAGCGACTTGCCCTCGCTGTGCCCGCCGCGCCAGCCCGACGGCCGGCCGTCGGTGGACGTATTTGCCGAGCAGGTTGCTGCCGTGATGGGCGGCGCCACCGAGATGGTGGCGCTGACCATGCAGCACAGCAGCGGCCGCTTACTCGACTGCGAGCTGCGCATGGTGCCGATCAACACCGGCGAGCACCGGCTGATGCACGTGCAGGTGGTCGATGTGACCGCCCGCAACCGGGCGGCGGCATTGCGCGACGGCCAGAACAAGCTGCTCGAAATGATTGCCGGTTCGGCGCCGCTGGACCAGACGCTGGACCGGCTGACCGGGCTGATCGAAGCGCAATCGCAGGACGTCCTGTGCACCGTGATGCTGCTGGGCGCAGACGGACACACGGTGGCGGCCGCCAGCGGTGCCGCCATGCCGCGTGCCTATCTCGATGCGCTGGTCGGCCTGCCGATCGGCCCGGCGGCCGGCTCGTGCGGCACCGCCATGCACCGCGGCGCCACCGTGATCGTCACCGACATCGAGCACGACCCGCTGTGGGCGCCCTACCGCGCGGTCGCTGCGCAATACGGCCTGCGCGCCTGCTGGTCGATCCCGATCATGCAGGACAGCAGCACCGTGATCGGTTCGTTCGCCATGTACTACCGCAGCGTGCGCGCACCGGACGCGCAGGAACTGGCCCTGATCGGCACCGCCTCGCACCTGGCCGGCATCGCCATCACGCGCACCCGGCGCGACGGCGAGCTGCTGCGTCATCGCGAGCACCTGGAAGAACTGGTGACCGAGCGCACCCGGCAACTGCGCCAGGCGAAAGAGCAGGCCGAGCAAGTCAACGAAGAACTGACCACCGCGCTCGAACACCTGAGCATGACCCAGGACGAGCTGGTACGCCGCGACAAGCTGGCCGCCCTGGGCGCGCTGGTGGCCGGGGTGGCGCACGAACTGAACACGCCGATCGGCAACAGCCTGGTGATGGCCAGCACCATGAGCGAGCGCACGGTCGAACTCAGACGCGAGCTCGACAGCGGCCTGCGCCGCTCGGTCCTGGAAAGCTATCTCGACCAGGCTGCCAGCGCCGACCAGGTCGTGTTGCGCAACCTGAACCGGGCGGCCGCGCTGGTGGCCAGCTTCCGCCATATCGCCGTCGATGGCGCCAACTCGCCGCGCAGCCGCTTCGTGCTGGGCGAGCAGGTCGGCCAGCTGCTGCACGCCATGGAAGCCGACCTGCGCCGGCAGGGAGTGACGGTGGCGCACGCTATCGACCCGACCATCGAACTCGACAGTTACTCCGCCCCGCTGCTGCAGGCGCTGCAACACCTGGTGGACAATGCGGTCGTGCATGGCTTTGGCAGCGACCACCACGGCAATGCCGGCCTGTTGCGGGTGACGGCCCACGACAGCGGCACCGGCGATGGCGTGGTCGTGATCACGGTGGCCGACAACGGCGCCGGCATCCCGGGCGCCAATCTGCCGCGCATCTATGACCCGTTCTTCACCACGCGCATGGGCGCCGGCGGCTCGGGCCTGGGGCTGTACATCACCCACAACATCGTCACCGGCGTGCTGGGCGGCCATATCGACGTGGCCAGCAAGGTCGGTCACGGCACCCGGGTCACGCTGCGCCTGCCGAAAGCAGCGCCGCTTTGAGGGCGCGCCGATTTGCTGTAGTCTGGCGCCATGACCAGATACTTTTTACGTGGGGCAGCGGCCTCGGCACTGGCGCTGGCCTGCACGGCACTGCAGGCCGGGCCAGCCGACTACTGGCAATGGCAAAGCATCGTCGATCCCCAGGTGCTGACCTGCTCGCCCACGCCGCTGGGGCCGGGCTGGAAGAAGTTTCGCGGTCCGTTTCGCGACAGCCATTGCGAAAAACCCGCTATCATGACCAGGCCAGTGAAATAAATTAAAAGCAACACGGGGACCACCCCGGGGCAGCATCCCATCGACAACATGAGGAGACCCTATGTTCACCAATCCCGAGCAGTTCGCCAATGCCACCAAAGCCCTGTTTGAATTTCAGCTGGAAACCTTCAACACGCTGACCGCGCGCGCCGTGCAAGGCGTCGAGCAGGTCGTGGCGCTGAACATGGCCACCGCCAAATCGGCGATGGAAGACGGCCTGGCGTCGGGCAAGGAAATCGGCCAGGCTGCCGGTCCCAAGGCTGCCCTGGACCTGGCGGCCGCCAAGCTGCAGCCGGGCGTGGCGGGCGCTGCCGCCTACAACCAGCAACTGGGCGCCATCATCGCCGACATCCGCGAGGAATTCACGCGCGCGGCCGACGCCCACATGGCCGAAGCCAAGACCAACCTCAGTGCGCTGATCTACGACGTCACCAAGAACGTGCGCCCGGGCTCGGAAAACGCGGTGCAGATCGTCAAGTCCGCGATCGACAATGCTTTTGCCGGCTACGAACAGGTGACCAAGGCCACCCGCCAGGCCGTGCAGGCAGTCGAGGAGCAGATCGCCAAGGCCAATGCGCTGGTCGAGCAGAAAGCGGCCGAAGCCGCCCAATCCGCGCAATCCGCCCAATCCGCCGAAACCGCCAAGGCCAGCCAGGGCTGATCGACATTTCGCTGGGCAGCGGCAGCTGAACGCGATACACTGTACATAAATACAGCCATCGCTTTTCCCTGCCGTGCCCGCAATGACCCTCGTCTCCGCCCGATCCTTCGCCCACACTGACGCCCATACCGGCGCCCGCACTGGTGGCAACACCTACGCCAATCCGCTCGACAACCCCCTGTATTACCTGGAAAACTTCCACCGGGTCCTGGCGTGGATCGGCGAGCGCTACGACGATCTGCTGGCGCCCGACGAGCGCGATTTCCTGCAGCGTTTTCCCACCCTGCCGCAAGCGTCGCGGGCGCTGCTGGTGCGCATGGTCATGCGCAAGGGCACGATCTTTCGCGCCAGTAAGCTCAGCTACGTCGAAATCGGCGATACCCATGCGGCCGCCCTGCCCCTGGCCGCCGCTGGCCTGATCGACCACGATCCGCAGCTCGATCTCGACCAGCTGTTCGAGCTGCTGCAAAAACCTGAAATCAGCAAGATTTTCCAGCTCGGCGCCAACGTGCGCCACCTGCGCAAGGCCGACCAGCTGGCGGCGCTGCGCGAGCAGTTTTCAACACCGCAACCATATTCGCTGTGGTGGCCGGAATCGGGCGATCACGCCTACTGCAACCTGGTGCAGGACCTGTGCGACCGCCTGCGGCTGATCTTCTTCGGCAATTTCCACCAGGACTGGACCGAGTTCGTGCTGTCGGACCTCGGCATCTTCCAGTATGAAAAAGTGGACTTCCCGGCAGCGGCGCGCGGTTTTCGCACGCGGCGCGATATCGACGATTTCCTGGCCCTGCACCGCTGCCGCGAACGCTTCGAGCTCGGCGAAGACCCGGCCGCCATCATGGCCGACCTGCCTGCCTGCGCGGACGACAACGAATGGCTGCTGAGCCGTCGCCACAAGTTCACCTTCGCGATCGGCCAGCACCTGGAAAAACTGCGCGACTGGCCGGCCGCGCACGCGGTGTACGCAGCCTGCCCGTACCCGGGCGCCCGCGCGCGCGCGATCCGCGTGCTGGAAAAGGATGAGCAGCCGCGCGCCGCCTTCGACCTGCTGCAGCAGGCGATGGCCGCGCCCGAAACCGAGGCCGAACGCCAGCAGCTGCTGCGCATGGCGCCACGGCTGGCGCGCAAGCTGGGCCACGCCAAGCCGCCGCCGACACCGCCTGTCACCCCGCAGCGCATCGATCTGAGCCTGCCGCCGCCCAGCGAGCACCACTACGTGGAATTCGTCGTGCGCGACCACCTGGCGCGCGACGATGCGCCCGTGTACTACGTGGAAAACGCGCTGATCAATTCGCTGTTCGGCCTGCTGTGCTGGGACGCCGTGTTCTGCCCGGTGCCGGGCGCGTTTTTCCACCCGTACCACCGCGCCCCGGCCGACCTGCACAGCGCCGATTTCCAGCGCCGCCGCGCGGCCCAGTTTGCCGCCTGCTTCGCCCAGCTCGACAGCGGCGAGTACCGCGCCACCATCCGCGCCAACCACGGCGCCAAGCGCGGCATCGCCTCGCCATTCCTGCACTGGGGGGCGATCGGCGACGAGCTGCTCGAGCTGGCGCTCGACTGCATCCCGCCCGCGCACCTGCGCCGCGCTTTCGAACGCATCCTGCAGGACGTCAAGGCCAACCGCACCGGCTTCCCCGACCTGATCCAGTTCTGGCCGGCCGAGCGGCGCTACACGATGATCGAAGTGAAGGGGCCGGGCGACCGCCTGCAGGACAACCAGCTGCGCTGGATCGACTACTGCGCCACCCACGACATGCCGGTGACCGTGTGCTACCTGCAGTGGGCGGCCTGACATGGAAACCGCCGGCACCTATACCGTCGCCGTGCGCGCCCTGTGCGAGTTCACGGCCAAGGCGGGCGACCTCGATCTGCGCTTCACGCCGTCGCCCACGGCGCAGGAAGGCATCGCCGGCCACGCGGTGGTGGCCGGGCGCCGCGCCGACGGTTATGAAACCGAGATCGCGCTGGCGGGCGACTTCGGCCCGCTGCACGTGCGCGGGCGCGCCGATGGCTACGATCCGCGCACCAACCGTCTGGAAGAGGTCAAGACCTATCGCGGCGACCTGGCGCGCATGGCGGCCAACCAGCGCGCGCTGCACTGGGCCCAGGTAAAGATCTACGGCTACCTGTTCTGCAGCACGCGCGGGCTCGATACGGTCAAGCTGGCGCTCGTGTATTTCGACATCGCCAGCCAGCAGGAAACCCGTCTGCAGGAAGAGTACAGCGCCCAGGACCTGCAGGACTATTTTCAGCAGCAGTGCGGCCTGTTCCTCGACTGGGCGCGGCAGGAACTGGCGCACCGCGCCGCGCGCGACAGCGCGCTCAAGGCAATGCGCTTTCCGCACGCGGACTTCCGGCCCGGTCAGCGCCAGCTGGCCGAAGCGATGTACAAGGCCAGCAACCGCCGCGTGTGCCTGCTGGCGCAGGCGCCCACCGGCATCGGCAAGACCGTCGGCAGCCTGTTCCCGATGTTGAAAGGCGCCGCCGCGCACGGCGTGGACAAGGTGTTCTTCCTGGCCGCCAAGACCTCGGGCCGGCAAATGGCGCTCGATGCGGTCGATGTGATCCGCCACGGCGCGCCGCTGCTGCCGCTGCGCACGCTGGAACTGGCCTCGAAAACCACGGCCTGCGTCAACCCGGACCTGGCCTGCCATGGCGACTCGTGCCCGCTGGCCAGGGGCTTTTACGACCGCCTGCCGGCAGCGCGGCAGTCGGCGCTGGACCTGACGGCGCCGCCGGCCGACGGTGCTGCGTTCCTGTCGCTCGACCGCGCCACCCTGCGCGCGGTGGCGCTGGCCCACGAGGTCTGCCCCTACTACCTGGGCACGGAGCTGGCGCGGTGGTGCGACGTGGTAATCGGCGACTACAACTATTATTTCGACCTCAGCGCCATGCTGCACAGCCTCACCGTGCTCAACGACTGGAAGGTCAGCGTGCTGGTGGACGAGGCCCACAACATGGTGTCGCGCGCGCGCAAGATGTATTCGGCTGAACTCGACCACGCCAGCCTGCGCCTGCTGCGCAAGACCGCCCCGCCGGAACTGAAAAAGCCGCTCGACCGCGTGCACAAGCTGTGGAACCAGCTCGAAAAGGACCAGGACACCGACTACCGGTCCTACGCCACGCTGCCGGAAAAATTCATGATCGCGCTGCAGACCACGGCGGCTGCCATCGCCGACTACCAGGCCGAGCATCCGACCCGGCACGACCCGGACCTGCAGGACTTCTATTTCGGCGCGCTGCTGTTCGGCCGCCTGGGCGAGTCGTTCGGCGAGCATGCGCTGTTCGACGTCGAAAAACGCGACGGCGCGCGCGCCAGTCTGACCGATTCGCTGCTCTGCATCCGCAACATCGTGCCGGCGCCGTATCTGAAGCCGCGCCTGGCCAGCACCCACACCACGGCGCTGTTCTCGGCCACGCTCAGTCCCTGGCATTATTTCGGCGACATGCTGGGCATGCCCGACACCACCGCCTGGGTGGACGTGGAGTCGCCGTTCGTGGCCGAGCAGTTGTCGGTGCAGGTGGCCGCCCACATCTCGACACGCTACCAGCACCGGCAGCAGTCGCTGCAACCGATCGCCGCGCTGATGGGCGCACAATACCTGCGCCAGCCCGGCAACTATCTGGCCTTCTTCAGCAGCTTCGATTACATGGAAAAGGCGGCGGACGCCTTCGCCGCGCTGCACCCGGACGTGCCCACCTGGCGCCAGGCGCGCCGCATGGACGACGCGGCGCGCGCCCACTTCCTGGCGCGCTACACGCCGGAGAGCCGCGGCATCGGCTTCGCCGTGCTCGGCGGCTCGTTCGGCGAAGGCGTGGACTTGCCGGGTGCGCGCCTGATCGGCGCGTTTGTCGCCACGCTGGGCCTGCCGCAGATCAATCCCGTCAACGAGCAGATCCGCCAGCGCATGGACGCCATCTTCGGCGCCGGCTACGACTACACCTACACCTATCCCGGCATGCAGAAAGTGGTGCAGGCGGCCGGCCGCGTGATCCGCACCCAGTCCGACCGCGGCACGGTGTTCCTGATCGACGACCGCTTCGGCCGTCCCGAGATCCAGGCGCTGATGCCGGCCTGGTGGTGCATCGACACGGCCACCGTTCCCGCCTGACGGCGCACGTCGTGACTGCGCAGGCAAGGCCGCTGGCGCCAGTGGATGCCGCCGCTTAGCGCGCTGCGCCAGGCGCTGCCGGCGCCAGCGCCGCGCGCACTTTCTGGTAACCGCTGCGGCTGACCGGCAGCCGGCTGCCATCCTTGAGGATGGCCACGTGGCTGTCGCGCGTGGCCTGCTCGATGCGGTCGATGCGGGCCAGGTTGACGATGCACGAGCGGTGGATGCGCAGGAAGTGCGCGCCGTCGAGCTGCCCTTCGAGTTCGGCCAGTGGCTGGCTTTTCAGGTAGTCGCGGCCGTCGGCGCGTATCCGCACGTAGTCGTCGTGCGCTTCGATGTAGTCGATCCGCTCGCACGCCACGATATGCACCCTGGCGCCTTCGCGGATCAGCACCCGGTCCAGCGGCAGCTTGCGGCGGGCGGCGTCGCGCACCAGGCGAGCGGTGGCGGCGTCGCCGGCAGCCCTGCTGCCACCGACGATGCCGGCGCCACTGGCGCGGGCGTGGGCCAGCGCCTGGTCCAGCCGCTGCTGGCTGAACGGCTTGAGCAGGTAGTCGAGCGCGTGGTATTCGAAGGCCCTGATCGCATACTGGTCGAAGGCGGTGGTGAAAATATAGCGGGGCTGGTTGCCGGCCAGTTCGGCCACTTCGAAGCCGTCGAGCCTGGGCATCTGGATATCGAGCAGCACCAGGTCGGGCGCCAGCTCGGTGATGGCCTGCACTGCCTCGTGGCCGTTCGCGCATTCGCCGACGATCTCGATATCGGCGTGTGCACCGAGGTATTCGCGCACCACGGCGCGCGCCAGCATTTCATCGTCGACGATCAGCACCCGCATCATTGGTCCCCGTCCACTGTGGTCTGCGCCGGCATGGCGATGTCCACGTTGAAGTTGTTGTCCTGCCGGCCCCACCGGATACTGGCCTCGTGCTTGTAGGCGCCGCTCAGGCGCTGGCGCACATTGGCCAGGCCGATGCCGGTGCCGCCACGGGAAATCCCGTCATCGATTGGGTTGTCGACCCGGATGTGCAGCAGCGATCCGGCCCGTTGCGCGGCGATGCGGACCACGCCGCCCTCGGGCAGCTTGCAGATGCCATGCTTGACGGCGTTCTCCACCAGCGGCTGGATCAGCATGGGCGGCACCAGGCAGGCGCCGGCTGCAGCGTCCACCGCGCACTCGACCCGCAGCCGGTCGCCGAAGCGCACCTGCTCGACGGCGAGGAAATGGCGGATCAGCGCCAGCTCCTCGTCCAGCGTCACCATGGTGTGCGGTTCCATGCCGAGACTGCGGCGAAAGAAGCTGGCCAGTTCCAGCGTCATGCGGCGCGCCGCGCCGGCGTCGCTCGAGGTCAGTGCGCTGATCGAATTAAGGCTGTTGAACAGGAAGTGCGGATCGATCTGGGTGCGCAGCATGCGCAGCTCGGCCTCCTGCGCCATCAGCATCGATTCGAGCTCGCGCCGCTCGGCGCTGCGGGCGCGCACGAACTCGATCACCAGGTAGTGCACGGCCGCCGCGAAGCCGTACAGCAGGAGGCCCAGGCCGACGATCAGCGCCGACAGTTGCGGCGTGAGCACGATGCCGGCCCAGTCCAGGTTCGGCAGCGCGGTCAGCGCATTCCACACGTGCCCCACCAGCAGCCACAGGCCGCCGGAGACGATTGCCGCCACCGTCAGCACCGTCGCGATGGCGCTGGCCGGGCGCGCACCGAGCGGATAGGCGCGGCACAGATAGTAGGCCGAGTAGCCGGCCACGAATGCGTACGTCAGGTTCATCGGGATGGCGAACAGCATGGCGTTGGGCAGCGGCGCGGCGCCAGCGAGCGCGATCACGGCGCCGAGCGCCACGCCGAACAGCAACCACACCACCATGTAGATGGTGGCGCCGCGCCGGCTGGAAAACGCCTCGGTCATGCCCGGCCGGCGGCGTCAGTTGCGCACTTCGAGCCCGCCCAGGATGGCGTAGCCGCGCACGATCAGGCGCTTGCCGCTGCCGTGGGGCTGCGCGGTCTTTTCCTCGAAACCGCCGATGATGGCCGTGCCATCCATGACCACCGCCCAGTCCACCGGCACCTTGATCGTGATGCCGCCCACCAGCGAGAATACATTGAGCACGGCATCGCCGTTGATCGATGCCTGGCGCAGGTCGAGATCGGCGCTGCCGAGAATGGCGGTCACTTCACCGCCGCGAAAATCCTGCGTCGCCACGCGCCGGTTGGACGTGCCGAGTACCGAGACGAAATTGAGGACGGTGTCGTCGCCAGCAGCGCGGGGCGCCTGCTGGCCGGCGTTGTCGGGGAAGACGAAGGCGCCCTTGTCGTCGTCGCCGCCGCGCTTGCCGACCTGGTGGATGCTGCCGACGTTGTCGTACATGCTGGCCCGGTAGACGATGCCGATGCCGGCAATGATCAGCACCACCGGCCAGATGTCGCGCCAGTCGAAATCGAGAAAACCGATGCCGCGCAAGATCCCGACCGCCCCCACGCAGACCAGCACCACGCCGATCACGTTGCCGGAGTTGGAGCGCGCCTGCGTCAGTTTCAGCACGCCGACCACGAGCAGGATGCCCGGCACCAGCATGCGGCGCAGGTCGAGATGGATCCAGCCGAGGTTATCGATCAGGAACAGCAGCCCGATCACGACCACCAGCAGACCGAGCACCATTTGCCCGCGGGGATTGGTTCTGGCGAGACGGCTCATTTCTGCTCCTTGTTGGCGTAATAGATATTTTCCAGCAGGGGCCGCAACAGCAGACCCACGCCGCAGGCGACGATCAGCGCCGGCCAGGTATCGCCGAAGCCCCATCCCCAGATGCGGTTGAACGACACATACCACCAGCCGGCGAAAAAGATGCTCCACAGGCCGCTGAGCAGGTAGGCGGGCGTGGTGGGCGGGATGATTTGCGTGAGGCCGCTGATCACCAGCAGCCAGGGCCAGTAGCGCCATAGCTCGCCTATGCGCAAGTCGAGGTCGATCATGTGCGCACGCTCGAGCAGTACGATGACGCCCACCGCGATCAAGGCAAGGCCCCAGACCAGCTGCTGGCGCCAGCGATAAACAGTTTCCACACTCATGACCGACTCCCCGTGATGACATGACCGTCACGATACCGGGGAAACGGCGCCAGGCAAAGCCCGGATCGGCGAACGGCGGAAATGGCACGGCGAACGGCAAAAAAAAACCCACGCCGCCGGTGGCGGGTGGGTGGTCCAGAGCGGCCGCCGGTCAGCGGCGGCGCGGGGATGCGGCCTTGGCAGGCACCAGCACAGGCTCGAACAACATCAATCCCCAGCCCAGCTGACGACGAATTTCCTCGGGCGACGGCGGCGGCAGCATTTCCCGCTTGCGACGTGCGAGCCAGGCCCGAACCAGGTGCTTCGATGGATGCATACTGAGCGACATACCGAGTCTCCCAAAAAATAAGCAACGAAAGCGCAAAGAAGGATAAAAAACAGCCAAGAAAAACGCACGCCTCGGGGGCATCGGCCGACCGCAGCGAGCGGCCCGCTGCCGTCTCGAGTAGCGGAAGCGTACTCAAGTACGCTGAGCAACGCAGGGGCGGCAGCGGGTCGCGCAGCCGGTCGGCCGAGCCCCTACCAATTGTTGGTGCCGGTACTTGAGGCTACCGGCTTACCTGCTGCCGAGCGACACTTGCAAGAATGCGCTCCAGGCACGCGCAGCCACTATAGCGCAGCGTGGCCGGGTTCTCTGTTCGCAGTCTCACACTATCCGCTTACAGCCGTTGCTGCAGAAAATCGAGGAAGCAGCCGATGCGCCGCGCCAGCTGCGTGTTGCGGTAATAGACCGCGTGGATCTGCTGGCGGTCGCCGGTGTAGCTGTGTTCAAGCACCTTGACGAGGCGGCCGGCGCCGATGTCGGCGCGCGTCATGTAGTCGGCCAGGCACACGATGCCCTGCCCTGCCAGCGCCAGCTGGCGCAAGGTCTCGCCGCTGGAAGCGGTCAGCGACGGTGCGATGGCCAGGCTGTTGCCGCCCGCATGTTGCAGCGGCCAGTTGTTACCTTGGTCGTACTGGGCAAAGCCGAGCAGTGCATGGCCGCCCAAGTCCAGCGGCGTGCGCGGCGTGCCGTGACGGGCCAGGTAGTCGGGGCTGGCCAGCACGTACAGGGGACTGGCCGACAGCGTCCGCGCATGCAGGGTCGAATCGGTCAGCGCGCCGATGCGGATGGCGATATCGGTGCGGTGCTCGACCAGGTCGGTGATCTGGTCGTTGCTGCTCAATTCGAGCCGGATCGCCGGGTACAGGGCGCGAAACTGCGCCACGTGCGGCACGATGCAATGGAGCATGAACGGCGAGGCGGCGTCCACGCACAGGCGCCCGGTCGGCTGCTGGCGGCGGATGCGGATGGTCTCCTCGGCTTCTTCCATCGCGCCCAGGATGGCGCGCGCGCGTTCGAGGAACAGCTGCCCTTCCTCGGTCAGTTCCATGCGCCGCGTGGTGCGGGTGATCAGCGAGGTGGCCAGCTTGTCTTCGAGCCGCGACAAGGCGCGGCTGACGCCCGACGTGGTCTGGCCCAGGTGGACCGAGGCGGCGCTCAGGGAGCCGCTGTCGATCACGGTGGTAAAGGTTTTCAGATCGTCCGAATTAATATCCACTTGCTTCAACCCTGCCTGCTCTGCGTTAGCAATCCTTCATGCGACGTACAACAACACGGCGGCGAAGTGACAGGCGCTGCCACCGAGTACGAACAAGTGCCAGACGCCGTGGCCGTACCGCCATTTGTGGTCGGTGACAAAGAAGCCGATGCCCACCGTGTACACCACGCCGCCGGCGGCAATCCACAGGAAACCGTCGCGGCCCAGGGCCGCGATCAGCGGACTGGCACCGATCACGCCGACCCAGCCCATCGCCACGTAAATCACCAGCGACAGGATGCGTTTGCCTTTGGCATACAGCAACTCCTGCGCGATGCCAACCAGCGCCAGCCCCCATACCACGCCGAACAGCGACCAGCCCCATGGTCCGCGCAGGCTGACCAGCGTAAACGGCGTGTAGGTGCCGGCGATCAGCAGGTAGATGGCGCAGTAATCCATCTGCCGCAGCACGTCCTTGGCCCGGCCGCGCAAGCTGTGATACAGCGTCGAGACCAGATACAAGCCGAACAGGGTGGCGGCAAAGATGCTGAAGCTGACCACCTTCCAGGGATCACCGCTGCGCGCGCCCAGTACGATCAGGACAATGCCGCCAGCGGCCGCCAGTGCCGCGCCGACTGTGTGGGTGATGCTGTTGAAGCGCTCTCCGTAATACATAAGGCCCCAGTGCAATGAATGCAGCCCGGCACCGGATGGCCTTGCCACAGCGGGCCATTGTAAGCGCATCGCCGGCAGCGTGCCCGGCGCACAACTTGGCAAAAACTTAATGATGGCAATGGTAGCACATAAAGAATTTATTCAAAGCAATGTTACATCCATCAAAATTAGTGATTGACGAAAATGCGACAAGTGTCGCACAATCACTCAACTCGTCGCATTACAGGAAGCGTCATGCCCAATCCCATTCCGTCAGTCAGCGAACTGACCCTGCTCAAGACGCTGTGGAAGCAGCAACCGCTGAGCGCCCGCGAAGTCCACGATGCCGCTGCCGACGAACTGGCATGGTCGTTCTCGTCCACCCGCAAGACGCTGGACCGCATGCTCGACAAGCAGTTCATCGCGCTGGAGGTCGTGCACGGCGTCAATGTGTACCGCCCCCGCCTCGACAAGGTGGAGACGCTGGCAGCGTTCGCCCGTGACTTTGGCCGGCGCGTGATGGAGCTGGAGGCGCCGCTGCCGATGGCGATGTTCACCGGCAGCAAGCTGGTGGACCAGCAGGAGCTGACCCGCCTCGAGCAGATGCTCAACGCGTGGCCCGACGACGACACGGAGCAGCCATGAACGCGCTGTCGCTGCCATCAGCATGGCCGCTGCTGCCGCCGATGCCGCACCTGCTGCTGTGGCAATGGCTGCTGGCCTGCATGACTTGCGTGCTGGCGGGATGGCTGCTGCACACCGTGCTGCAGCTGGCTGCGCGCACCTGGCCGGCGCTGCAAGGCCAGCGCCTGGTGTGGCTGGCAGCGCAGGGCGCGCTGGCAGGCGTAGCGTTGCTGCCGCTGGCGCCTGGCCTGCCGGGTCTCGGGATCACGGGAGTGACGCCACCCCTCACGCTCACGCTCCCGGCGCCGCAGCCCTGGCCTGTCGCTGCACCTGCCGTCACCCCTGACCGCAAGCCAGCCTTTGTCGATACGCCTGGGAGCCGCGACGCTGGTGCTGGTGCTGGTGCTGGTGCTGGTGCTGGTGCTGGTGCTGGTGTGGCTGCTGGTGGCGGCGCGGATGGAGACGCCGGTCCCGGCGAGATTGCCTGGTCTGGAACCGGCTTCCGCGCCGCTGGAGCTGATACTACTGGCGCCACCAGCCACGTCGATGCTGGTACGGCAAACATCGCCACCGTCGCCCCGCTGGCTGCTGCCACACAGGTCTCTGCTGCAAAGGCCTGGCTGGCCTGGGTGCCGCTGGCCTGGGCCATGATCTACTTTGCAGGTCTCGCTATTGCGCTGTCCCGGCTGCGGCGCGCCTGGCAGCTGTGGCGCGCGGTGCTGGACGGCGCGCAGCAGCTGGACCGGCGCGCGCTCGGCGCGCACGGCGGCTTCGATGCGCACCAGTTGTCCGCGATCGCCCGGCACCGGCTAGTGGTGATGGAAACCGACGCGGCGGTATCACCGATGCTGGTCGGCGTCTGGCGGCCGGTGCTGCTGCTGCCACGCCACTTGCGCGGCTTCCCCGTGATCGAGCAACAACTGGTCATCGCCCACGAATTGCAGCACTGGCGCGCCCGCGACCCATGGGTGCTGGGCCTGTCCGCGCTGGTGCAGACGCTGTTGTGGTTCAATCCCGCACCGCGCCGGCTCGGTGCGCGCCTGGCCTGGGCGGTAGAACTGGCGTGCGACCGCCGCGTGCTGGCCGGCCGTCCTGCCCGGCAGCGCAAGCAGTATGCCGGCGCGCTGCTGGCCCAATGGCGGGCGCAGCTGATCGCACCGCCAGCGACCGCCCTCGCCTTTGGCACCGCCGACGCCCATACCGCCAGCGCGCGCATCGCCCACCTGCGCCACGCCGATGCTGCCCGGCTGCCGGCCGCCGGCGCCTGGGCGGTGACGGCGTTGCTGATCGTCGCACTGACCGGGACCACGCTGCTGCGACCGGCACTGGCGGTCGAGGCAGCGGCCGTGTCGTCTGGCGAAGAAGCCGATGAAGTGATCGGCGAGGCCACCGCGGGACTGACTGGCACAGCATCCGATGGCCGGGCTGCCAACTTAGCTGGCGCAACGGCCGGCGGCGCAGTCGACGAGGCGGCTGCGCGATCCGGCGTGGCGATCGATGGCATGGCTGCGAGCCTAGCTGGAACAACAGCCGGTGGCGCGGCCGACGAAGCGACTGTGGGATTCGCCGGCGCAGCGGCCGCTAAGGCGACCGCAGGAATTAACGGCGCAACGGCCGCTGGAGCGGCTGTGGGTTCAACCCACGCAACAGCCATCGCGTCGGGGACATCGACCAATGCTGCCACGGCGCCGCGCCAGGTGGGCGACGTGTCCGCCATCGCATGGCGCCATCCGCTCGACAAGATGCGCGTCTCCGGCTTTTTCGGGGTGATGCGCAGCGTCTCGCCGCGTCCGAGCATAGGCCTGGACCTGCCGGCGCCGGTCGGCACGCCGGTGCGGGCGGCAGCTGCCGGGACCGTGCTGGCAGCCGGTCCGCGCACGGAAAACAATGGCCGTTACGGCACCGCCGTGATGGTGGTCAGCCGTGGAGCGCACGATGGCCCGGAACGTGCCGCCACCGAAGCGCTGTACGCCCACCTCGCCACCACGACGGTGCGGCCCGGAGACCAGGTGGTGGCCGGCCAGGTGATCGGCACGGTCGGCGTGACCGGCTTTAGCACCGGACCGCACCTGCACTTCCAGTTGCGCCGGCACGGCCAGGCTTTCGATCCGGCCAGCGTGCTCCCAGGCCTCGACCGCTACGCCACGCGGCATGCACTGACCGTGCGGCGGCAGCAGCTGGGCTACTGATCCCGCTTCAGATTGACTGCAATCGGCCACCGTCAGCGGTGGCCGAGGCCCCCTTTTGCCCGCGTTTTGTCCACCCCATCACAGGACCCGTCATGTCGCTATCCCTTTTCGCCGCCGGCATGCTGCTGGCAGCGCCGGCAGTACCCGCCGAAGCCACCGCCACCACGGCAACCACGACGCCCGCCGCAGAGCAGCAGCTGCAGCAGGTGGAAGTCGCCGGCACCCGCGCCGACCTGCGCCAGCGCGAAACCACCACCGCCATCATCTACCCGCACGCGGATCTGGTGCGCCAGGGCGACCAGACCCTGGCCGACGCCCTCAAGCGCCTGCCCGGCATCAGCGTCGGCGGCGCTTCCGGCCAGGGCGGCGAGATCAGCATGCGCGGACTGGGCCAAGGCTATACCCAGATCATGCTCAACGGTGAGCCGGTGCCGGCCGGCTTTTCGCTCGATACGGTGGCGCCCGACATGATCGAGCGGGTGGAAATCCTGCGCAGCGCCACGGCGGCATCGAGCAACCAGGCGGTGGCCGGCAGCATCAATATCGTGCTGAAAAAGGCTGCGCCGCGCGGCCAGCGCACCATCACCGCCAGCGCCACCCGCCAGGGCGGCGCAACGTCCCCCTCACTCAGCACACAGTTTTCGACCGCGGCAGACAGCAGCCCGCTGCACGGCCAGTACAGCCTGGCCGCCACCGTATCGCGCCAGCGCACGGAACAGCCCAATACCGACGACGAAATACTGACCGACGACAGCGGCGCCACCATCGTGCGGCGCCACACGCTGCAACCGAAGTCCACCCGCGACGACAAGCTGACCCTGGCGCCACGCGCGAGCTGGACCCTGGGCAAGCGCGACACCGTGACCTGGCAAGGTTTCGCCAACCTGCGCCGCCTTGCGATCGGCAACCGCGCCGACGAGCAAACGCTGGTGGGCGACGCCAGCGAGTTCCCGCGCTTCGTGTCGGACTATCGCGCCCGCATCGCCATGCTGCGCAGCGACCTGGAGTGGAACCACGGCTTCGCCAGCGGCGACCAGCTCGAAACCAGGCTGGGCGCCAGCAGCAACCGTCGCGACACCGGCTATGACTTTTACGGCATGGACGCCGAGGGCATGCCGGGCGTGCACCGCCATGTCGACGCCGGCCCCGCCGAAACCGCCGTCACCTTCACCGGCACCTGGCGCCACCCGGTCGGCGCGCACCACGCGCTCGCTATCGGCTGGGACGCCAGCCGCGCGCGGCGCGACGAAGACCGCATCGAAACCATCTTCGATGGCGCCGGCGTGCAGACCGGCGCCAGCAACGCCGACTACAGCGCCATCGTCAAACGCCTGGCGCTGTTCGCGCAGGACGAGTGGGAAATCTCGAAACAGTTTTCGCTGTACGCGGGTTTGCGCCACGAGCGGCTGCAAACGACCAGCCGCGCGCTCGCTGGCGCCCCCACGTCCGCCGATGCGCTCGACGTCCGCTCGGCCGTGTGGAGCCCCTCGCTGCAGGCGCGCTATGCGCTGCCGGACAAGGACGTGCTGCGCATAGCGCTGGCGCGCACCTACAAGGCGCCGCCGCTGGCCAAGCTGGTGCCGCGCCGGTACACCATCGACAATAACAACAACCCCACCAATCCCGACGAGCAGGGCAACCCGCAGCTGCGCCCCGAACTGGCCTGGGGCCTGGACGCGGCCTACGAGCACTATCTCGGTAACGGCGCGCTGGTCAGCGTGAATCTGTATTGGCGCCGTATCCGCGATGTCACGCAGACCCGCCTGTTCGAAGAAGCCGGCGTGTGGATCACGGCGCCGTTCAACAACGGCAACGCCAGCGTGCACGGCATCGAGCTCGAAGCGAAGCTGCCGCTGCGCCGCCTGCTGAACCGGGCCACGGCGCCGGCGGTGGACCTGCGCGCCAACCTGGCGCGCAACTGGTCGCGCGTGGCGCGCGTACCCGGCCCCGGCAACACGCTGGAAGAACAGGTGCCCGTCACCGCCAATCTGGGCGCGGACTACACGCTGCCCGGCAGCGCATGGACGGTGGGCGGCGACTTCCATTACCAGGGCGGCGTCGCCGCCCGGCAATCGACACAGCTCTGGCTGGGCAACTCGCCCGGCCGCAAGCTGGACCTGTATGCGCTGCGCAAGCTCGACGCCAGGACCCAGTTGCGCCTGTCGGCCAGCAACCTGCTGCACCAGCGCGAGCGCAACTGGCAGCAGTTCCGCGACGCGGACGGCGCCGGCGCCAGCACGCGCCGGCGCGACACCGTCACGCCGACCAGCGCAGCCGTGCGCATCATGCTCGAACACCAGTTCTGACCGAGGCCGCGCGGGCGGCGCTGCTGTGGTAAGGTGGGCCCATGACCACAGCACCGACTGCCCCCGTCCCGTCTCCGTCCTCCACGCGCGCCGCATCCTCCGCCCCACCGTACCGGCGCTGCATGATCATGGGCGGCGGCGGTTTCCGCTTCGGCATCTACATCGGCATGTACGCCGCGCTGCGCGAGGCGGGCAAGGCGCCCGACGTGATCGTCGCCAGCTGCGGCGGGGCGATTGCTGCCGCCATCATCCACCACCTGCCGGCGCCGCAGGCGCAGCGCGACTGGCTGTCGTCGCGCGCCATGTACGATTTCTGGTGCGGTCTCAGGTCCACCCGCCACGCGGCGCTGCTGGCCACACTGGCACGGGCGGCGCGGCGCAAGCTGTCATCGGCCCCGGCGCCGCTGATACCGGACCTGTTCGGCGACTTCCTGTTCGACATACCCTCGCAACTGCCCTTCCCTGCCGCCAGCGGCACGCCGGAGGTGGACGTGGCCATCATCGGCGGCAAGCTGCTGTTCGAGGCGCACGAGGTGGGCTGCCCGCGCGGCCAGCGCAAGCTGTTCGCCGAAACCGTGTTTTGCGGGGAGCGCGCCGCTGCCGCGCTGCGCGGCATGGCGTCGCCGCTGGCCGACCCGCGCTGGGGCGAGCACGCGGTCGCGCCCGAACTGCTGATCGACAGCAGCGTGCCGATCACCGAAGCGGCGCGCATCTCGATTGCGGACATGATCTATTTCCGCTGCCGCCAGTACCGGGGCGCGGAATACATCGGCGGGGTACTCGACCTGTTCCCGGTCGAAATCGCGCGCACGCTCGGCACGCAAGTGATCATGGAGTTCAAGGAGGCGTTCGACCAGGTGTTTTCGATTCCGGCCTGGCGCGCGGTGCTGGGGCTGAACGGCAATGCGCGCCTGCGTTACGCCAATACCTGGCTGGCCGACCTGCGCATCGATTCCTCCGACATCTCGAAGGTGCTGGCGCGCCAGCAGTTGCAGCAAAAGCTGCACTGGAGCCGCAACCGCATCGAACTGGCGATGCCGCCCACGTACGAGATCTTCGTGCAGCACGTGCGCGACCAGTGGCAATACGGCTACGATCGCGCCAGGGAGGCGCTGGCCCACCCGGTCGGCCGCCATCCCGACGTGCGCCGCGCCACGCGCCACAGCCGCCGCTATCCTGACGGCTGACAGCGGACCTGCGGGCGCGCAGCGATCATGCGCCCGGCGCCTAGCGGCACATTTCGCGCCACGACTCCTCGAATTCGGCCGGCGGCATATCCTGCGCCAGCATGGTCAGTTCGCGCGCCACCGAAATATAGCGCTGGTAACCGAGGTAGGCGCCAAACGCATCCTTGGCGTTGACTTCGCCGCACGGCGCGCCGCCTTTGCCGATGAACTGGTTGCGGAACTGCGCGGCGTTCGGCTCGCGGACCTTCTCCCTGACGTATTTTTCGCCCATGGCGATCACGGCGCTGGCTTCCTGCTGCCTTTTCTGGGCCTTGCTTTCGCCGCAACCGGTCGTGGCCAGCAATGCGGCCAGCGCCAGCAGGCCGGCGCCTTGCCAGCGCAAGGTGTGTGAAAAATTCATGTGCTTATTCATCTTCTGTGCCCTGGACCGATTTTAATCTACCGATACGGTCTGCGCCTCTCCTCGTTGCCCGGTACCCGACTTAACGCTCGACCCCTGCGCATTGTTGACAGCGGGCGATTTTGTTAGACTGACCAGCTTTATAACACTGCAACTGGAGACCGACCGCATGTCACATCCTCTTCCTGACCGTCTGGTACGCACCATAAACGCCCTGCTGGCCTGCACGATGTTGCTTGGCGGCTATGCCGGGGCTGCAGAAAAACTGGCCCATGTGACCATCCTGGCGACCGGCGGCACCATCGCCGGCAGCGGCGCCAGCTCCACCACGACGGTCGGCTACACGGCCGCCACGGTAGGGGTCGATACCCTGATCAAGGCGGTGCCGGAGCTGTCGAAAGTGGCCGAGGTCAAGGGCGAGCAGGTGTTCCAGATCGCCAGCGAGAACATGACCAACGCCCATTGGCTGACGCTGGCCAAGCGCGTCAACGCGCTGCTGGCCCAGCCCGATGTCGATGGCATCGTCATCACCCACGGTACCGATACGCTGGAAGAAACGGCCTACTTCCTCGACCTGACCGTGCACAGCAAGAAGCCGGTGGTGCTGGTGGGCGCGATGCGCCCTGGCACGGCACTGTCGGCTGACGGTCCGATCAACCTGTACAACGCGGTGCTGCTCGCTGCCAGCAAGGACGCGGTCGGCAAAGGCGTGCTGGTGGCGTTGAACGACCAGATCCATAGCGCGCGCGATGTCACCAAGACCAACACCTCGACCCCGGACAGCTTCAAGACCCCGGAACTGGGGCTGCTCGGCTACATCCAGGGCAACAAGCCGTATTTCTACCGGGCGTCCACCCGCAAGCACACGGCCGATACCGAATTCGATGTCAGCCAGCTGACGGCCCTGCCGCAGGTCGATATCGTCTATGGTTACGCCAACGTCGGTCCGGTGGCGCTGAACGCGCTGGTGGCGGCTGGCGCCAAGGGCATCATCCACGCCGGCGTCGGTGACGGCAGCCTGGCGGCAACCGTCAAGCCGGCGCTGGTGGCCGCACGCAAGCAGGGCGTGGTGATCGTGCGCGCCAGCCGCGTGGGTCAGGGCATCCTGGCGCGCAACGGCGAAGCCAACGACGACGAGCTCGATTTCGTCGCGGCCGACACGCTCAATCCGCAAAAGGCGCGGATCCTGCTGATGCTGGCCCTGACCCGCACCAGCGATACCCGCGCGATCCAGCAGATGTTCTACACCTACTGATCGGGCACCGACAGATCAAGGGGACTTTAAGGGTAATCGGGCCGCCGCATCCGGAACAGGGTGTCGGCACTGATCTCGAAGTAGTCGGCCGGGCCACCCGCGCGCAGGATGGTCTGCGAGGCGGCCGTGTCGTACACGCCATCGCGCAGCAGCGCACGCGCGATGTGCACCCCCACCACCTCGCCCATTACCAGCCAGGTATCGGTGACGTCCCCCGAGGCGCCCTGCAGCCGGATGATCTGGCTGCATTTGCATTCGAACGAGACCGGGCTGGCCGCCACGCGCGGCACGCCGACGATGCGTGACGGCGCCGTGGCCAGGCCGGCCAGGTCGAACTCGTTCACCTCGGGCGGCGCCGGTGCGCAGCTGGCGTTCATCGCTTCGGCCAGCGGGCGCGTGGCCAGGTTCCAGACGAATTCTCCGGTTTCCTCGATGTTGCGCAGCGTGTCCTTGCGGCCGATGCTGGCAAAGCCGATCAGCGGCGGCGTGTAATTGAAGGCATTGAAAAAACTGTAGGGCGCCAGGTTCAGCACCCCGGCGGCCGAGTGCGACGAGATCCAGCCGATCGGGCGCGGACCGACGATGGCGTTGAACGGATCGTGCGGCAGGCCGTGGCCCTGCGCTGGCTGGTAGAAATGACGGTCGTCCATGATGCTCCGGGTAGAAGGCGCCAGCGGCGCCGGGGGTTCATTGTGGCACAGGGCCCTGGTCGGGCCGCGCGCGCGCACGTAACACGCGTCATGCCCGTAAACGATCGCGGGGCGGACGCTTGCGCGTCCGCCCCGCGGAAAGTCAGGTGCAGCGAAGCTTAGGCTTGCTTGGCAGCCTTGCGACGACGTGCAACCACGCCCAACAGGCCCAGGCCGGCAACCATCATGGCGTAGGTTTCTGCTTCTGGCACTGGTGCCACGGCGATGTTCAGGTCGGAAGCGTACGAACCGCCGCCGTTACCGTTGACCAGACCGCCTACCTGGAAGTAGTACGAACCAGCGGTCAGACCCATGGTGGTGATTTCCCATGCGTCTTTGGCGTTCAGGCCGTTGCCCAGGGTGTTGATACCGGTGTAGGTGGTCAGCACATTGTTGGTGGTTGGATCGTATTTGACCAGGTTGTAGCTGGTGATGACCAGATCCTTGGTGGTCGCCGATTTCAGGTAGCTCGAGGTCAGCGACGAGGTCGAGTCGAAGCCGGTACCCAGGTTGAACATGAATTTGTCGCTGAAGGTATTGTTTTGATCAGCCTTGTAGAAGGTGTTACCGAAGTAGGCGTTGAAGCCGCCTTCGCCATCCGCTTCCAGATTGATGGAGACGGTTTTACCAACTTGTGCTGCGTAGGCAGACGAGGCGACCAGCGATGCGCCAGCGATCAGGGAAGCGAACAGTACTTGTTTGATTTTCATTTGGTTTTTTCCGTATTTTAGTAAATTTGCCTTGTTGGCAATGACCCTTACCGAATGCATTCATTCGATAACATAAAGCATACATTTTTGTGCAAAAGCCAACTGTGCGGTAGATAACATAACCGGGCTGTTTATTAAGAATTACTTAGGAAAGGAGCAACTGTCGTTTTCGCATCTTGTTAACACTTTCTGTGGATAAGGCTGTTAACAAGCACGAACGGCGTTTGCCAAACCATTGTTTAGAAAGGGAAAAGCATGCCTGCGCAAATTTATCGCAGCGAAAGTTATCCACTGCAGTAAACTAAGTACGACTATGCAAGTTTGCCGATCCACCACAGGAATGCCATGACCCTCCGCCTCCGTCCCCTCGCCTGCGCCATTGTCCTTGGCGTGGCCAGCCTCACCGCGCCATTCACCCATGCTGACGACGCGCCCGCCATGTCCGGCGCCGCCAGCGTGCGCGCGCAGTACACCAAGTACGAATACCGCATCCCGATGCGCGACGGCACCCGCCTGTTCACGGCCGTGTATGTGCCCAAGGACGCCAGCCGCCGCTACCCGTTCCTGATGGAACGCACGCCGTACAGCGCCGGCGTGCAGTCCGACGACGAACTGCACTATGGCGTCGATTTCTACCCGGCGCGACTGGGCCCGTCGCCGGAATTCCAGCGCAGCGGCTATATCTTCGTGCAGCAGGACGTGCGCGGCCGCTACATGTCCGAGGGCAAGTGGCAGGAAGCAACGCCCCACGTGAATCCTCACCGCGCCAAGGGAGAAGGCAACGAAAGCGAGGACATGTACGACACGGTCGAGTGGCTGCTGAAGAATGTTCCCAACAACAACGGCAAGGTCGGCATCCTCGGCATTTCCTACCCGGGCTTTTATACCTCGGCCAGCATCATCGATTCGCACCCGGCCATCAAGGCCGCGTCGCCACAGGCGCCGGTGACCGACCTGTACATGAACGATGACTCCTACCATGGCGGCGCCTTCATGCTGGCGGCCAACTTCGACTTCTACGCCGCTTTCGTGGAAGCGCAAAATCCGAGCCCGCTGCCCAAATCCTGGAACAGCTTCGATTACGGCACCTCGGACGGCTACCAGTTCTTCCTGTCCCACCTGACGCTGTCCGACATCACCAACACCATGACAGCCGCCCAGCGCGCCCTGCTGATGCCGACCATCGCCAACAGCACCTATAACGATTTCTGGAAAAGCCGCAACATTGCCGCACACCTGAAAAACATCAAGGCCGCCGTGCTGACCGTGGGCGGCTGGTACGACGCCGAAGACTTGCAGGGACCGCTGACGACCTACCACGCGATCAAGCGCAACAACCCGTCCATTTATAGCGGGCTGGTGATGGGACCATGGTCGCATGGCGGCTGGCGCCGCTACGACGGTCAGAGCCTGGGCAGCGTGCAGTTCGGCGCCAAGACCGGCGAATACTTCCGCAAAAACATCGAGTTCCCGTTCTTCGAACAGCACCTGAAAGGCGTGGCCAACCCCAGGCAGGCGGAAGTCCATGTCTTCGAAACCGGCAGCAATGTCTGGCGCGAGTATGCGGCCTGGCCGCCCAGACAGGCGCAGCCGCGCACGCTGTACCTGGGCGCCAACGGCACACTGGGCTGGCAACAACCAGCCGGCAGCGGCGACGGCTATGATGAATACGTGGCCGACCCGCGCAAGCCGGTGCCGTACACCGGATATCCGACCATCGGCGTGCCCAAGGAATACATGGTGGGCGACCAGCGCTTCGCCGCGACCCGCACCGACGTGCTGACCTACCGCAGCGAGCCGCTCGAGCAGGACGTGACCCTGAGCGGCCCGGTCAAGCCGCGCCTGTTCGTGTCCACCACCGGCACCGATGCCGACTGGGTCGTAAAACTGATCGACGTCTATCCCGACGACTATCCGTCGGCAGACAAGCCCGACAGCCCGCGCACCGACGTGGCCAAGCCGGCCATCCCGATGGCCGGCTATCAGCAGCTGGTCCGCGGCGACCCGCTGCGCGGCAAGTTCCGTCACAGCTTCGAGCAACCGGAGCCGTTCGTGCCAGGCAAGGTGGAAGCGGTCAACTACAGCATGGCCGACATCAACCACACTTTCCGCCGCGGCCACCGCATCATGGTGCAGATCCAGAGCTCGTGGTTCCCGCTGGTGGACCTGAACCCGCAGACCTTTGTCGATATTCCCACCGCCAAACCCGAGGATTTCAAAAAAGCGACCCAGCGCGTGTACCACGCACCGTCGATGTTCTCGGGCATCGAAGTACAGGTGATGCCGGCGCCGCATTAAATAGTCGCTGCAGTCGGCATGGTGAACTTCTCCGCCTCGGGAATGCCCAAACCGGCACACGACGCGGCGGTTCGCCATGCCGAGCGAGAAGACAGCGTCAGATCAGGTCGCCACGCTCGAGCGGACTGCAAATGCCCGCTATTGCCCGTTACACCAAGCAGCAACTTCCGGTAAATGCAGCGAAGTGGCAACGAAATAATTGCATTTCGTAAATCACTATTGAAGTTATTTAACTTTTCAACTTAACAGAATTGGATTTTGGAAATATGATGGCGGCAGTCCATTGTCGTCATCATTCAAGGAAATCCATGGAACATCCCCCTCAAGGTTTCGGCGTTGCCGCCCGCCTGCGCCTCGGCTTCGGCGTCGTTCTGGCGATGATGCTGGCACTCACCGCCCTCAGCGTTGTCAAAGTCAACGCCATCGACAGCAGCCTGCAGCACATCAGCGCGGTCAACAACGTCAAGCAGCGCTACGCGATCAACTTCCGTGGCAGCGTGCACGACCGCGCGATTGCCGTGCGCGATGTGACCCTGGTGCCCGACGCCGACGTGGCGGCCGTGGTGGCCCTGATCGATAAGCTCGACGGCGATTACCAGCAATCGGCGCGGCCGATGGACGAGCTGCTGGGACGCGCCGAGGGCAAAGTCATTGCCGAGGAGCGCGCCTGGCTCGACAAGATCAAGCAGAACGAGGCGCGCACCACGCCGCTGGTCAAGCAGATCATCGCCCTGCGCCGCGCGGGCCAGATCGACGACGCGCGCGAGCTGCTGCTGCGCCAGGCCAAGCCGGCGTTCATCGACTGGCTGGCCAGCATCAACGGTTTCATCGACCAGGAACAGAAAATGACCGAGGCCGAATCGGCGCTGGCGCGCGATGGCGCCCACGACTTCCAGTCGCTGGCCCTGCTGGCAGTCGCGATCGCGGTGGCGATCGGCGCCCTGGTGGCGTGGCGCATTTCGCAGCACCTGCTGCGCGCCCTCGGCGCCGAGCCGGCCCAGGTCAAGGCGCTGGCCAATGCGGTCGATCGCGGCGAGCTGTATCACCAGGTCAGCCTGCGCGACGGCGACACCGACAGCATCATGGCGGTGCTGGTCAAGATGAGCAGCAACCTGCGCGCCACCGTCACCGAGGTACACGGCGCGGCCCATGCCGTCACCAGCATCGGCAGCCAGATCTCGGCCGGCAACCAGGACCTGTCCAGCCGCACCGAAGACCAGGCCAGTTCGCTGAGAGAAACGGCATCTGCCATGAAAGAGCTGACCGGCACCGTCAAGCAGAATGCCGACAGCGCGCGCGACGCCAACCAGCTTGCCCACGAAGCCTCGGGCGTTGCCAGCAAGGGCGGCGAGATCGTCGGCCAGGTGGTGCAGACCATGAACGCGATCGACGCCTCGTCGCGCAAGATCGAGGAAATCATCAGCGTCATCGACGGCATCGCCTTCCAGACCAATATCCTGGCCCTGAACGCGGCCGTCGAAGCGGCCCGGGCCGGCGAACAGGGACGCGGCTTTGCGGTCGTGGCCACCGAAGTACGCAACCTGGCCCAGCGCAGCTCCACCGCCGCGCGCGAAGTGAAGGCCCTGATCGACGAATCGGTGGAGCGGGTGCATGCCGGCACCACGCTGGCCGAACACGCGGGCAGCACCATGCAGGACATCGTGCACAGCGTCAAACGCGTGTCCGACGTGGTGGAATCGATTGCCAGCGCCAGCGCCGAGCAGCGCGCCGGCATCGAGGAAGTCGACCGCGCCATCGCGCGCATGGACCAGGTCACGCAGCAGAATGCGGCGCTGGTCGAGGAAGCGCTGGGCACCGTCGATACCTTGCAAGACCAGGCCGCGCTGCTCAACAACGCGGTGGGCGTATTCAAGACCGCGCGCGCGGGCGAGCACCAGGGCGCGCCGGCAGCAGTTGCGGCCGGCCGCCAGCGCCTGTTGCCCCGCGCGTCATAAGATCTACTGGCAGCGCTCAGGAATGGCAGCGCTGTGGCCACCGCATTCGGTCGCGGTGGCCCGACCTCATTTCACGTCGAGCAGTTCGACCTCGAAAATCAGGTTCGAGTTCGGCGGAATCGGACCGACGCCGCGCTCGCCGTAGCCATAGCTGGCCGGAACGATCAGGGTGCGCTTGCCGCCCACCTTCATGCCTTGTACGCCCTCGTCCCACCCCTTGATGACCTGTCCACCGCCGAGCTGGAAACTGAACGGCTCGCGGCCGACCGACGAGTCGAACTGTTCGCCATGCTTGGACGGCGCCGACGGCACGTACAGCCAGCCGGTGTAGTTGACCACCGCCGTCACGCCGGCGACCGCTTCCTTGCCGGTACCAACCACGGTATCGATTTTTTGCAGTGCAGTGATGGCGTCCGGCGCCGCGGCTGGCGCATCGGCAGCCGGAGTTGCCGGCGCCGGTGCGCTTGCCGTCGCTGCGGGCGCGTCGGCCGCAGGCGCGGGCTTGTCCTTGTTACAGGCAGTGAGAGACAGGGTGAGGGTCAGGCCGAGGACGGCGGAGGACAGCAGTTTCATGGATGATCTTTCGGGATGGTTGTCAGCCGCCGCAGCATACAGCGCGGCGCGCCATCTGCCAATCGGAAACCGGCAGCCATGGCGTTCTCGTTGCCGATCGTCGCCAGCACTTCTGCCAGCAAGGTGGACAGCGGCCCCCTGCTGCCCGACCTGCAAGCCCGGATCCCCGACCATCCGCTACGAGAGCGGCGCAACATGAATTCGTGGAAAGACCCGGCCGTGCAAGCAGCGATCGTCGCCACCGGGCGCAGGAAACTGATTTTTTCGGGCATGCTGACCGAGGCATGCATCAGCTTTGCCGTGCTGAGCGCCCTCGCAGCGGGTCACGACTGCTACGTGGTCGGCGACGCCTGCGGCGGCCTGACCGACGCCGGCCACCACCTTGCCCTGCAGCGCATGACAGCCCAAGGCGCGCAGCCGACCAGCTGGCTGCAGGTGCTGCTCGAACTGCAACGCGACTGGACCCGCCGCGACAGCTACGACGCCGCGAGGGCCGTGGTCGAGAAAAACGGCGGCGGCAACGGTATCGGACTGCGGTATGCGCGGCAGATGCTGACGCCGCCGTAAAAGGCGGTCAATCGACCGATCAGAACGGGATTTCCGCTGCTCGGGCAGCTTTTGGCAAACCTGAAGCCACGTAGAATTGCCTGCTAACCGGTCGTTGCGCCGGCTTGAAGACCCCTACTTCAGAACGAACGCCATGAAAACCGTCTTAGCCCTGCTGATAACTGCCCTGCCCCTCGCTGCCGCGGCCGCACCGACGCAAGTGCTGGGCATCCCGTTCAATGGCAAGCTCAATTATTCGCCCGGCATCTGTCCGCTCAACAACGACAAAGCCGAACAAATCTGCTGGCGCAGCAGCCCGCGCGCCGATGACGTGGGCGGGCGCTGGGGCAGCGTGCACCTGCCGGACCCGGAAGCGCGTCCGCTGTGGGCGGCACGCGGCTGGTACGAACTGGCGGTCAAAAAAGATCTGACCGTCACCCGTATCAAGGTGCTGGCCGACGGTACCGAGCGCGAGACCATCTTGCAGTCGATCTCGGCCCGCTTCGGCGCGCCCGTTGCCGACGATGGCCGCACCGCACGATGGGTCCACAAGGACGCCATCATCCAGATGCTGTGCGCCGCCCCGACCCGATGCTGGGCCACCTTCACCGTCCCCGCCGCCGAGATCGAATACGATCCATCGGCGAAGCGCCTGGCGCAATACCAACGGCCCAGACCTGTGACGCCATAAACCAGCGTCACTGCCATACCGGCGCTTATGAATCGGCAAATGTACGAAGACCACCTCGAATTGCTGGCGCGCGGCTGGCTGGCGGAAATCGACGGCGACATTGTAGGTTTCGCGTACGCCGATAAGATAAACTCCTCGGTTTGGGCGCTCTTCATCTGAGCAAGAGTGCTTGGGGTTACGGCATATTTGAATTTTCAGCACGGACGCTTTGAGATGATTTTTACGGAAGTTGACGGTATTTTCTTTCGCGCGATCGACCCTGACTACCGCGCGCATGCGTTGTCCGGCTCCCGTAACGCGGGGCGCTATTCTCGTAGCACACAAGCTACACTTTATTTGAGCTCGTCGCGCGAGGGCGTAGACGCGGCGATGCAAGCTCATAAGGGGGACCGCAGTCCTACGTTAGAGATCGTCAGTGTTCATGTCGTGGCAAAGAGAATTGTCGATCTACGCAATTCGTCAGCATTGGCAGAAATCGGCCTCAGCATTGCCGATGCCATCGCGCCGTGGCAGGAGCTTGCAGCAAGAGGGGCCGCCCCACGGTCGTGGGAAGTTCGTGATCGTCTCGTAGCATGCGGAGCAAATGGCTTGATTGATCCGTCGAGAAAAGCACCGGGCTTGTGGCATCTGGTTTTGTTTTCGTGGAATCTCGATGGTGCACCGCAAGTCCATCTCGTTGATGAGACTTAGCCGACTCGTTTAATAAATGCATTGTTCGCGGCTACCTCACATCGAACCTGCTGGGCGTGCGGGCACGCCCATTTTCAAGTGTCGAGAATTACGCTAAAGGTTTGAACGACGTGCGGAATGCTTCAGCTGCGTCTTCCCGCGTATTGATCTCAACCTGCACGCCCCCGGGAATGACACAGAAAAAGCGTGATCCCCGTACGTGCCGGAGAACACCGGTGGCACATTCTCCGCCGCCAGCTTGCACTTGCGCGAATAATGCAGTCACATCATTCACGCTTGGCACTTCGAATCCGATATGGAAATTCTGAGGCCATGACACCGCGTTGCAGCCAGTACTTCCATCGATAACGATGTCAAAATCGTGACGCTTGACGATACGCGACGGCCCAAAGGCGGAAACGGTACAGCCGAGATAATTCACAAAAAATGCGGCGGTTGCGTCCACATCGCTTGAAGGAAAACTGATGTGGTTAAATTTCATCGTTCGATTGAGGGTAAACATTGCATTGCTCCAGAAGAATGAAGGAAGCATGCCTGTGTACGATGAATGGGAGCGAGTTGCCGCGACCAGCGCAACCGAGTGCAGATGACAGTCGAACGCAAGCCTCGGACACGCTCCCCATCGTTCAATGGGCGTGATTCACAAGGCGTTGGTTGACGTAAACGCTTACGACTGCAAAAGCAGCACGCGCAATATAGCACGCGACTCTTTCCGATGACAATACAAGCTGGCGAACGCGCTCGGCGGGAACTACACCGAGGACTGTGCCGTGCAGAACGCGGCCCAGAGAAACAGTCAAATAAATCGTTGATTTTTTGGCCTGCCCAGCAGGAATCGAACCTGCGACCCTCAGCTTAGAAGGCTGATGCTCTATCCAACTGAGCTATGGGCAGCTTTTATCGCAGCGAGAATTCGCCGCAGAAATGAAAAACGGGTTGTCTAAGACAACCCGTTTAGTGTTTTTGGTCGGAGTACAAGGATTCGAACCTTGGACCCCCTGGTCCCAAACCAGGTGCGCTACCGGGCTGCGCTACACTCCGAAGACAGCATTCTAATCGGCCGGGGCGCCGCCGTCAATGGACGCCCCGAAGTATCTTGCAATCTTGAAGCACGCGCAATGCGAGCAGCCGTTATGCCGCCAGCTTGACGTCGATCTTGTCGGCGATGCGCTGCGCCATCGACTTCGCGTCGTCGGCACTGCGCGCTTCCACCATCACGCGGATCAGGGGCTCGGTGCCGGAGGCGCGGATCAGGACGCGGCCGGTGTCGCCCAGCTCCCGTTCGACCTGCTCTTTCTCGGCTACCATGGCGGCATTCTGGGTCCAGTCGAAGCCGGGCGCCACGCGCACATTGATCAGGGTTTGCGGGAACAGCACCAGGTCGGCCGTCGCCTCTTCCAGCGAGCGGCCGGCGCGCTTGAGCGCAGACAGCACCTGCAGCGCCGAGATGATGCCGTCGCCGGTCGTGTGCTTGTCGATGCACAGCAGGTGGCCCGAGCCTTCGCCGCCGAGCAGCCAGCCCTTTTCCTGCATCACTTCAAGCACGTAGCGGTCGCCCACCTTGGCGCGCGCGAAACCGACGCCCTTCTGCTTGATCGCCACCTCCACCGCCATATTGGTCATCAAGGTGCCGACCGCACCGGCGACCGGGCCGGTGGCCAGGCGGTCGGTCACCATCAGGTACAGCAACTGGTCGCCGTTGTAGAGGCGGCCATTGGCGTCGCACATGATCAGGCGGTCGGCGTCGCCGTCGAGGGCGATGCCAAGGTCGGCGCCGTGGGCGCGCACGGCGGCAGCCATCGCGTCCGGCGCGGTGGCGCCGTGGTCCTTGTTGATGTTGAAGCCGTCCGGCTTGTTACCGATGGCAATCACTTCGGCGCCAAGCTCGTGGAACACGTGCGGGGCGATATTGTAGGCAGCGCCATGGGCGCAATCGACCACCACCTTCAGACCACGCAGGTCGAGTTCGTTAGGGAAGGTGCTCTTGCAAAATTCGATGTAGCGGCCCTGGGCGTCATCGAGACGCTTGGCGCGACCCAGTTTCTCGGGCGCCACGCATTCCATCGGATGCGCGAGCGCGGCTTCGATCTCCAGTTCGACCGCATCGGGCAGCTTGGTACCCTGGTCCGAGAAGAACTTGATGCCATTGTCCTGGAACGGGTTGTGCGACGCCGAAATCACGACGCCGGCCGACAGGCGCAGCGCGCGCGTCAGGTAGGCGATGGCCGGCGTCGGCATCGGGCCGGCCAGCATTACGTCCACGCCGGCAGCAGCCAGGCCGGCTTCCAGCGCTGCTTCGAGCATGTAGCCGGAAATGCGCGTGTCCTTGCCGATCAACACGGTGGGGCGCTTGCCGCCCGTACCGCAGTCGGCACCAGCCAACACCTTGCCGGCAGCGTAGCCCAGGCGCAGCACGAAGTCGGGCGTGATGGGCGAAACGCCCACCAGGCCGCGGATACCATCGGTGCCGAAATATTGTCGTGCCATGTTGTGCTCTTTTCTCTGTCTGTTGTGTTTTATTGCGCCGCTTGCCATACCTTGAGCGCATCGACCGTGTCGGCCACGTCGTGCACGCGCACGATGAACGCGCCTTGCGCCACGGCGGCCAGCGCGCCGCCGACGCTGCCGGCCGCGCGCTGCGCGACCGACTTGCCCGTCACCGCGCCGATCATCGACTTGCGCGACAAGCCCGCCAGCAGCGGCATCGCAGTCTCGTCGATGATCCGGCCAGTCGCCTTAAGCAAGGCGTAATTATGCTCTACCGTCTTACCGAAACCAAAACCGGGATCGATGCACAATCGACGCGGATCAATGCCGGCGCCGGTCAGCGCGTCGATGCGTTCACGCAAGAAAGCGATGACCTCTCCTACCACGTCGCCATAGCGGGGTGCCAGCTGCATATGCTGGGGATCGGACTGCATGTGCATGATGCACAGGGCGCAATCGCTGTCGCGCACGGCGTCGATGGCGCCTGCTGCGCGAAAACCGTTGATATCGTTGATCATGTCCACGCCGGCGATAACTGCTTCGCGCATCACCTGCGGCTTGCAGGTGTCGACCGATATGGCCGTGCCCAGGTCGCGCACGGCATAGACCACCGGCATCACGCGCTGCAGCTCGTCGTCGAGTGCGACCGGCGGCGCACCGGGCCGGGTGGACTCGCCGCCGATGTCGATGATATCGACGCCCTCTTCGATTATCGCTTCGGCATGGCCGATGGCGAACTCGAGCGCCTGGTAGTTGCCGCCATCGGAAAAGGAATCGGGCGTGACGTTGAGGATGCCCATCACGCGCGGGCGCCGGCCCGCGCCCTGCAAGGGATAGTTGAAACGGCCAAACTGGAAGGTGGAACGCATGCGCAAGCCAAAAAAAGCTGTAGTAAAGAAAAAGGGCGAGGATTGCTCCTCACCCTTGGGTGCCGACGACCAGACCGGCGCTTAGGCGGGTGCAGTCACCGTGGGCGATACGCCCGAACCGCCGTCGCTAGGCGGCTGTTTGCGGATGGTCACGCCCGGCTTGGGCGGACGCGGCTCCAGGCCGGCCATGATGTCGTTGATCTGGTCGGCATCGATGGTTTCCCAGTCGAGCAGCGCCTTGGTCATGACTTCGACTTTTTCGCGGTTGTCTTCCAGCAGCTGGCGCGCCAGCGCATATTGCTGGTCGAGGATGTTGCGGATTTCCGCATCGACCTTTTGCTGGGTGGCTTCCGAAATGGTCTTGTTGCTGCCGCCCATGAAGCCGTCGTTCTGTTCGTCCTCGTACACCATCACGCCCAGCGAATCGGACATGCCGAACTTGGTCACCATCGAGCGGGCCAGCTTGGTAGCGCGCTGGAAGTCGTTCGAAGCGCCGGTGGACATCTGGCCGACGAAAATCTCTTCGGCGATACGGCCACCGAACAGGATGGAAATTTCTTCCAGCATCTTGTCCTTGTAACCGGAGATGCGGTCGTGTTCCGGCAGCTGCCAGGTCAGGCCCAGCGCCCAGCCGCGCGGCATGATGGTGACCTTATGGACCGGATCGGCCTTCGGCAGCAGCTTGGCCACCACGGCGTGGCCCGACTCGTGGTACGCGGTGTTGCGGCGCTCTTCCTCGCGGATCACCATCGACTTGCGCTCGGGACCCATGAAGATCTTGTCTTTCGCGTCTTCGAAGTCGGCCATGTCCACCAGGCGCTTGGCGCGGCGCGCGGCAAACAGCGCTGCTTCGTTGACCAGGTTGGCCAGGTCGGCGCCCGAGAAGCCGGGCGTGCCACGGGCCAGGATATCGGCCTTGACGTCGGTGCCGATCGGCACTTTGCGCATGTGGACGTTGAGGATCTGCTCGCGGCCACGGATATCGGGCAGGCCGACCGACACCTGGCGGTCGAAGCGGCCCGGACGCAGCAGCGCCTTGTCCAGCACGTCGGCGCGGTTGGTGGCGGCAATCACGATCACGCCGGACTGGGCTTCGAAGCCGTCCATTTCGACCAGCAGCTGGTTCAGCGTCTGTTCGCGCTCGTCGTTACCGCCGCCCATGCCGGCGCCACGGTGGCGGCCGACCGCGTCGATCTCGTCGATAAAGATGATGCACGGCGAATGCTTCTTGGCGTTCTCGAACATGTCGCGCACGCGCGAGGCGCCCACGCCGACGAACATCTCGACGAAGTCGGAACCCGAAATCGAGAAGAACGGCACCTTGGCTTCGCCGGCGATGGCCCGGGCCAGCAGGGTTTTACCGGTGCCTGGCGGACCGACCATCAGCACGCCGCGCGGGATACGGCCGCCGAGCTTCTGGAACTTGCTCGGATCGCGCAGGAAGTCGACGATCTCGGTCACTTCTTCCTTGGCTTCGTCGCAGCCGGCAACGTCGGCAAAGGTAACGGTATTATTGGTGTCGTCGAGCATGCGCGCCTTCGATTTACCGAAGGAGAAGGCGCCGCCCTTGCCGCCGCCCTGCATCTGGCGCATGAAGAAGATCCACACGCCGATCAGCAGCAGCATCGGGAACCACGACACGAAGATCTGCTGCAGGAAGCCTGGTTCTTCCGGCGGACGGATGTCGAACTTGACGCCGTTGTCGCGCAGGTCGCCGATCAGGCCGCGGTCGAGCAGCGAGGCGGTGGTGCGCACCTTGGTGTCGTCGCTCTTGATGGCAGTGATGCTGGTGCCCTCGATGACGACTTCCTTGATATTCTTGGCTTTGACTGCGTCGAGCAGCTCGGAGTATGGAATAGGTCGGGCGCCAGCTGCAACGCCATGGCTATCGAACTGCTTGTACAACATGAGCAGGAGCAGGACGACGACTACCCAAATGGCTGATTTGGAAAACATGTTATTCACGAAGACTCCTTGGATGCAGGGCGCATCTCTTAACCTATAGCTAGAAACCCGATTTTACTCGCAATAAGCAGGCGGTGCCAGAAGCCCACTCCTCTACCGGGCGCAAACCCGGCATCAGCACACATTATTTGACCAGAATTGCTGGCCGATCAAGATAAAAATGCCTCACCTCGGCCGATATGCGGCCTGCAGCACGAATATCAAGGCTGCATCGGCGCTTTTGACTGCCGATGCACGTGCTTCAGTCGAGCTCGGGGCGGGCCGGGGCCACGTCATCGTTGTCGAAGGGCACGGCCGAGGCCATGCTGTCGGTCGGATTTTTCAGGCCGCGGCCCAGCAGGAAAATCTCGGACGATTTGTCGCGGCTGGCCTTGGGCTTTTTCTGGGTCACGGTTTTAAATTCCCTGCGGAATTTGAGCACGATGTCATTAAAACCCATGTCTTTAAAACATTTGACCAGCAGTGCACCGCCCGGTTTCATGTGGGCCTGAGAAAATTCGATGGCCAGGTCGATCAAATGTTCCATGCGCGCCGCGTCGCTGTCGGCAATGCCGGACAGGTTGGGCGCCATGTCGGACAGCACCAGGTCCACTTTCTGGCCCTGCACCACCTCTTCCAGTTTTTGCAACACTTCCACTTCGCGGAAGTCGCCCTGGATGAAATGGAAATCGGCGACCGGCTCCATCGGCAGGATATCGAGCCCGATCAGCGTACCGTTGATGCCGCCGCCGTCCTTGCCGGCCAGCTTGCGGCGCGTGTACTGGGCCCAGCTGCCGGGCGTGCAGCCCAGATCGACGATCACCTGTCCCGGCTTGATCAACTTTTCTTCCTCGTCGATCTCTTTCAGCTTGAAAGCCGCACGGGCGCGGTAGCCCTCCTTCTGGGCCAATTTCACGTACGGGTCGTTAATGTGGTCGTGAATCCAGTTTTTGTTTATTTTGTTCTTAGCCATTCGCGTAGAATACTGCCTTTAAGAGAACTACCAGAAATTATTATGATCAAACTTACCCCCGTCGAGCGCAGCGCCCTGCGTGCCGAAGCTCATGCGCTCAAGCCCATCGTCCTGATCGGCGAAGCGGGACTGACCGCCAACGTCCTCAAGGAAATTTCCCTGGGCCTCGATTCGCACGGCCTGATCAAGGTCCGCGTATTCGGCGACGACCGCGAAGCGCGCATCGCCATGTACGACACCATCTGCCAGGAGCTGGACGCCGCGCCGGTGCAGCACATCGGCAAGCTGCTGGTGCTGTACCGCCCGAAAGTGGAAACCACCAAGGAACGCGCCACGTCCGGCAAGGGCTTGCGCGAGGTGACCATCGTCAAGCCCAGCCCGAGCGGCACCAAGCGCCCATCGGTGACCAAGGTATTGCTTAAAGGGAATGAGCGCGTGACCCAGGGCGGCAACATCAAGCGCGCCAAGCCGCTGCAGAAGTCCACCAAGAAAAGCGCGCTGGGCTCGAAATAAAGCTGGCGCTCTGCCGGTCGTCACGCGCGCGCAGGCGCAAGTGATGATCGGCAGGCAGTCATCGCTACTGCTTCACCACCAGCCACGCCGCCAGCAGGCTCTGCACCAGGAAGATGGCGCTCGACACGCCGTGCAGGATGCCGAATTCATTGCGCGCGGCCGATTCCATCACCCCGCCCGGTCCCGCGCTCGCGCGCAAGGCCGCCATCATCGGCTGCAGGCCGAAGTGCGACACCAGCGTTCCCGCCAGCATCACCACCACGATGATCATCACCGTGCGCCGTCCCTTGGCTGCCATATTCACGGCCGGGCCGGCAAAGATGCCTTCGGTGCCGGGCCGGGTCGCCCACAACAGCAGCAGCATCAGCACGCCACAGGCGATCGAGACCCAGGCCTGGGTATTGAACAGGCTGCCGGCAATGGTGCCGGCCAGCACGCGGTCGCTCAGCGTGGCAAACAGCGTGGGGGCGGCGATATAGCCGATGCCCCACAGGCTGCCGGCCCACAGCGTGGCAACGAGCAAACGGGTGCGCGCCAGCAGCATCAGATGTAACGCACTTCCAGGATTTCGTATTCGCGCGGGCCCGACGGCGCCTGCACTTCCACCACGTCGCCGGCCGACTTGCCGATCAGCGCACGGGCGATCGGCGACGTCACCGACACCTTGCTCAGCTTGAGGTCGGCTTCGTCGATGCCGACGATCTGGTACGTCACCTTGGCGCCGGACTCGAGGTCTTCGAGATCGACGGTGGACGCGAACACCACGCGGCCTTCGGCGTCGAGCGTGGTCGGGTCGATGATCTGGGCCGTGCTGAGTTTGCCTTCGAGTTCGGCGATACGGCCTTCCACGAACGCCTGACGCTCCTTGGCAGCGTCGTACTCGGCGTTTTCGGACAGGTCGCCGTGCGAGCGCGCTTCGGCAATCGCGTCGATCACGATACGGCGTTCTTTGGTCTTCAACTGGTGCAGCTCTTCTTTGAGGAGCTCTGCGCCGAACTTGGTAAGTGGAACTGAAGTCATATCTGTTTACTCTGTTTTTACAATGGAAAACCACAGAGGCCACGCCAACTGCAGCGTGAGCTCTGTGGTTAATTGGGTCTTGCTTCGGGGTGACCGATAACCTTAGTGTAAGGCAGTATGCAGCCCTTGTAAATCGTACACTTGCAATTCGTCGAGATGGCGGATGCCTTCCACCGCCGCTTCGGCGCCGGCGATGGTCGTGTACGTGGTCACGCGCGCGGCCAGCGACGAGGTACGGATCGCGCGCGAATCGTTGATGGCGCTGCGCTTTTCTTCCACCGTATTAATCACCAGCACGATCTCGTGGTTCTTGATCATGTCGACGATGTGCGGACGGCCTTCGGCCACCTTGTTCACGGCCGTGACCGGGATGCCGGCCGTGGAGATCACGGCAGCCGTGCCCTTGGTGGCCACCAGCGAGAAGCCGGCATCGACCAGGTCGCGCGCCACCTTGACCGCGCGCGGCTTGTCCGACGATTTCACCGACAGGAACACCTTGCCCGACTTGGGCAGCTTGACGCCGGCGCCCAGCTGCGACTTGACGAACGCTTCGCCGAAGGTCTTGCCGACACCCATCACCTCGCCCGTCGATTTCATTTCCGGTCCGAGGATGGTATCGACACCCGGGAACTTCACGAACGGGAACACGGCTTCCTTGACGCTGTAGTACGGTGGCACCACCTCGTCGGTCACGCCCTGCGCTGCCAGGGTCTGGCCGACCATGCAGCGCGCGGCGATCTTGGCCAGCTGCAGGCCGGTCGCCTTGGACACGTACGGCACCGTGCGCGAGGCGCGCGGGTTCACTTCGAGCACGTACACCACGTCCTGCGCCACGCCGTCGATCTCCTGCTTCTGGATCGCGAACTGGACGTTCATCAGGCCGACCACGTTCAGGCCCTTGGCCATCAGCGCGGTCTGGCGCTTGAGTTCGTCGATGGTCGCTTGCGACAGCGAGTAAGGCGGCAGCGAGCAGGCCGAGTCGCCCGAGTGCACGCCAGCTTGTTCGATGTGTTCCATCACGCCGCCGATGAAGGTGGTCTCGCCGTCGCTGATGCAGTCGACGTCGCACTCGATGGCGTCGTTCAGGAAGCGGTCGAGCAGCACCGGCGAATCGTGCGAGACCTTGACCGCTTCGCGCATGTAGCGCTCGAGGTCACGCTGCTCGTGGACGATTTCCATGGCGCGGCCACCGAGCACGTACGACGGACGCACGACCAGCGGGTAGCCGATCTCCTGGGCCAGCGCCAGGGCGTCCGCTTCGGTGCGGGCGGTGCGGTTCGGCGGCTGGCGCAGGTTCAGCTTGTGCAGCAGCTGCTGGAAACGCTCGCGGTCTTCGGCGGCGTCGATCATGTCGGGCGAGGTACCGACGATCGGCACGCCGTTCGCTTCCAGGTCCAGCGCCAGTTTCAGCGGGGTCTGGCCGCCGTACTGGACGATCACGCCGACCGGTTTTTCCAGCTCGACGATTTCCAGCACGTCTTCCAGCGTCAGCGATTCGAAGTACAGGCGGTCGGACGTGTCGTAGTCGGTCGAGACGGTTTCAGGGTTGCAGTTGACCATGATGGTCTCGTAGCCGTCTTCGCGCATCGCCAGCGCCGCGTGCACGCAGCAGTAGTCGAATTCGATACCCTGGCCGATCCGGTTCGGGCCGCCGCCCAGCACCATGATCTTCTTCTTGTCGGTCGGATTCGATTCGCACTCTTCGTCGTACGTCGAATACATGTACGCGGTGTTGGTGGCAAATTCGGCCGCGCAGGTATCGACCCGCTTGTACACGGGACGGATCGCCAGCTCGTGACGGCGCGCGCGCACCGATTTGGCATCGGTCTGCAGCAGGAAGGCCAGGCGGCGGTCCGAGAAGCCTTTTTGCTTGAGCTTGTACAGCGTGGGCTTGTCCAGCAGTTCGAGCTTCTGCGTATCGAGCCACAGTTCGATGTCGACGATTTCCTTGATCTGGATGAGGAACCACGGATCGATCTTGGTCAGGGCGTGCACTTCGTCGAGCGTGAAGCCCTGGGCGAACGCATCGCCCACGTACCAGATGCGCTCGGGACCGGGCTCGCCCAGTTCCTCTTCGATCTTTTCGCGGTCCTTGGTCTTCTCGTTGAGGCCATCGACGCCGACTTCGAGGCCGCGCAACGCCTTCTGGAACGATTCCTGGAAGGTGCGGCCGATCGCCATCACCTCGCCCACCGATTTCATCTGCGTGGTCAGGTGGTGGTCGGCGGTCGGGAATTTCTCGAACGTGAAGCGCGGGATCTTGGTGACCACGTAGTCGATCGACGGCTCGAACGAGGCCGGGGTGGCGCCGCCGGTGATCTCGTTGCGCAGCTCGTCGAGGGTGAAGCCGACGGCCAGCTTGGCCGCGACCTTGGCGATCGGGAAGCCGGTGGCCTTCGAGGCCAGCGCCGACGAACGCGACACGCGCGGGTTCATCTCGATCACGATCATGCGGCCGTCGGCCGGGTTGATCGAGAACTGCACGTTGGAGCCGCCGGTATCGACGCCGATCTCGCGCAGCACGGCCAGCGAAGCGTTGCGCATGATCTGGTATTCCTTGTCGGTCAGCGTCTGCGCCGGCGCCACGGTGATCGAGTCGCCGGTGTGCACGCCCATCGGGTCGAGGTTTTCGATCGAGCAGATGATGATGCAGTTGTCCGCCTTGTCGCGCACCACTTCCATCTCGTACTCTTTCCAGCCCAGCAGCGACTCTTCGATCAGCAGTTCGTTGGTCGGCGACGCTTCCAGGCCGCGCTTGCAGATCGCTTCGAATTCTTCTTCGTTGTAGGCGATGCCGCCGCCGCTGCCGCCCATGGTGAACGACGGCCGGATGATGGTCGGGAAGCCTACCTCGCGCTGTACCGCCCACGCTTCGTCGAGCGAGTGCGCCACGCCGGAACGGGCCGAACCGAGGCCGATCTTGGTCATCGCATCCTTGAACTTGGCGCGGTCTTCGGCCTTGTCGATCGCTTCCGGCGTGGCGCCGATCAGCTCGACCTTGTACTTGTCGAGGATGCCCTGGCGGTGCAGGTCCAGCGCGCAGTTGAGCGCGGTCTGGCCGCCCATGGTCGGCAGGATCGCGTCCGGGCGTTCCTTGGCGATGATCTTTTCGACGATCTGCCAGGTGATCGGCTCGATGTAGGTGACATCGGCCATGTCCGGGTCGGTCATGATGGTGGCCGGATTGCTGTTGACCAGGATGACCTTGTAACCTTCTTCGCGCAGGGCCTTGCAGGCCTGGGCGCCGGAATAATCGAACTCGCAGGCCTGGCCGATAATGATCGGACCGGCGCCAATAATCAAAATACTTTTAATGTCTGAACGTTTTGGCATATTAGTTTTTCTCCGTAGCTGCCATCAGGCCGATGAAGCGGTCGAACAGGTAAGCGACATCGGTCGGGCCGGGCGACGCTTCTGGGTGACCCTGGAAGCAGAACGCCGGGGTGTCGGTGCGGGCGAAGCCCTGCAGCGAACCGTCGAACAGCGATACGTGGGTAATGCGGCAGTTAGCCGGCAAGGTGTCGGGATCGACCGCGAAGCCGTGGTTCTGGGACGTGATCAGCACCTGCTTGCTGTCGAGGTCCTGGACAGGGTGGTTGGCGCCGTGGTGGCCGAATTTCATCTTCAGGGTGGTCGCGCCGGAAGCAAGCCCCATGATCTGGTGACCGAGGCAGATGCCGAACAGCGGAATCTTTTTCGCCATGAATTCGCGCGCGGCAGCGATCGCGTAGTCGCACGGCTGCGGGTCGCCCGGGCCGTTGGACAGGAATACGCCGTCCGGGTTCAGCGCCAGCACGTCGGCAGCCGGGGTTTGCGCCGGCACCACGGTGACCTTGCAGCCGCGCGCGGTCAGCATGCGCAGGATGTTGCGCTTGACGCCGAAGTCGTAGGCGACGACGTGGAACTTCTGGTCGGCGTCGGCCAGCTTGCCGTAGCCCTGGCCCAGGGTCCACTCGGTTTCCACGGTCTCATACTGGGTCGTGACCGACACCACCTTGGCCAGGTCCATGCCCGACAGGCCGGGGAACGAGCGGGCCAGGTCCAGCGCCTGCGACGTCGACGGCTCGTTGCCCTGGGTGCCGACCAGGATGGCGCCGGACTGGGCGCCCTTCTCGCGCAGGATGCGGGTCAGCTTGCGGGTATCGATGCCGGCGATGGCGACGATGTTCTCGGCCTTCAGGTAGTCGGCCAGCGACTGGGTGGAGCGGAAGTTCGACGCCAGCAGCGGCAGGTCGCGGATGATCAGGCCGGCGGCATGGACCTTGGACGCTTCGACGTCCTCGGGATTGATGCCGTAGTTGCCGATGTGCGGGTAAGTGAGGGTGACGATCTGGCGGCTGTAGGAAGGATCGGTCAGGATCTCCTGGTAACCGGTCATCGACGTATTGAAAACGACTTCCCCGGTCGTGTGACCGGCCGCGCCGATCGAAAAACCTTTGAAGATGGTTCCGTCAGCGAGGGCCAGGATGGCCGGAACGGTGGAGCCAGAAAAAAATGGCGGCAAGGGCAACTCCTGATAAAGTTACCGTAGCTGCGCCACGTCAGACGACCGTCGTTGGGCCCGCGTGCTGGCGGGAGAAGGTCAATTGATGATGGAGTGAGTGGTAGTCGCTACGGTAGGGTATGGTTGGCTAAACCTTTGAATTATAACCAGTTACCTACCCTTTGACAAGGGCGAATCGGCGCCGATCGGCGCCGTCGTCCCCGCGCGGGCGGGGATCCGGTGTCAATCAGACCACCGCCGCAATCCCTGCCTTGGCAATCTGCGCATCCTCGCTCGACTTCACGCCCGATACGCCGACCGCGCCCACCACGTGGCCATCGACGACGATCGGCACGCCGCCTTCGAGCATGCCGTCGGCCTGCGGCGACGGCGCGGTCAGGAAGGCGGTGCGGCCGCCGTTGATGATGTCTTCGTAAATCTTCGACTCGCGCCGGCCCAGCGCCGCCACGCGCGCCTTGGACGGCGCAATGTGCGAGGCCAGCGCGTTGGCGCCGTCCTGGCGCTGCAGCCACAGCAGGTGGCCGCCGTCATCGACGATGGCGATCACGACCGGCCAGTGGTTGGCCACGGCTTCGGCCTCGGCGGCGGCAGCGATCTTCTTGACGTCGGCCAGCGACAAATACGGTTTGCTTTGCATGACACTCCTTTGGTTGATGGTTCAGGGACGGCGGCGAGCATCGAGCTTTTGCTTGATCTGGGCCATCACCTGGGCGGCCGCCTGTTCGCCGGCCAGGATGGCCTGGTTGCGGCTATTGAAGTCGTTGCCGGCCATCCTGCCCAGGCTGGGCGTGATGACGATGTCGGCGTCTTTCAGTTCGTACTGGTTGATGCGCTGGCCCATGATGGAAAAGGTCTGCATGATCACATCGACCGAGCTGACCGTGGCCTGCACGTCGGCCTGGGTCGAGATATTGACGGCGATGACGAAGTCGGCACCCATGTCGCGCGCAAAGCGCACCGGCACCGGCGCCACCAGGCCGCCATCGACATAGGTGCGACCATTGATGGTCACCGGCTGGAACACGCCCGGCACCGACGACGAGGCGCGCACGGCCATCCCGGTATTACCGCGCTGGAACAGGATCGGCTGGCCGGTTTTCAGGTCGGTCGCCACCGCGCCGAACGGGGTTTTCAGCTTTTCCATCGGCTGGTTGTTCACCGCCTTGTTGACATAGGCCTGCAGCGCCTCGCCTTTCAATACGCCGGTGCTCTTGCCGAACAGTGGCATGGCCCAGTCGGAGATGGCTGCTTCGTCCATGTCGAAGGCCAGCTTCTGCAGCTGGAAACCGCTGTTGCCGGCAGCGTACAGGGCGCCGACCACGCTGCCGGCGCTGGTGCCCACCACCACGTCCGGGTAGATGCCCTGCGCTTCGAGCGCCTTGATCACGCCGATGTGGGCGAAGCCGCGCGCGGCGCCGCCGCCCAGGGCCAGGCCGATCCGGATTTTTTTCGGTTCGGCGGCGGCTACCGGCACGGCCGGCGCCGGCGTCACCGCCACCGGGGCGGTTTTACAGCCGCCGAGGGTGGCGGCAGCGATGACGGAGGAAATGGCTAAAAGGGCAAGACGGCGTGAAGGCATGGATGGTCGCATGAAAAATGGGCGCAGCACATTCTAACGCACGCGGCCGGAAGACGACGCCTACGCCGCCATGCCGCAATCGTCGAGCGTCAGTTCCAGCAAGGGAAAATGGCCGGACTCCACCTTGAAGAATTCGGCCTGCGCGAAGATCGTGCTCCACACGGTGCGGTCCTGCTCCGCATCGATCATCGGATCGTGGGCGCCGAACAGCACCGTCACCGGCCCGGCAAACGGACTGGCCACGGGGCGGCGGTCGATGGCCGAAAAATCGTCGGACGTGGCCACCGAGGTCGGGCCGTCGAACGCGCCCGGCTGCGCGATCAGCTCCGCGAACGAGCGTGCCGCCGCTGCGCCGCCCACCGGACCGAAATACAGCGACGTCACATCGGGCAGCAGCGACAGCGCGCCGAACACATCCCAGAAACGGGCCCGGCCCGGGTCGTCCTCGTAGGCCGCCAGCGCAATCGCCAGCCGGCCGGCGCACGGGTGGTCGGTGTGCACGCGGAAGGCGCGCCGCGCCAGGCGCAGCGCCGCCTGCTCGGGATCGAACGTCGGGGCCAGCAGCACGATGCGCGCGATCAGCTCCGGCGCGTGCTGCGCCAGGTGCACGGCCAGGTGGGCGCCGAAGGAGCTGGCCGCCACCGTCACCGGTGCGCCGTGCGCCTGCGCCACGCTGTGCAGCTCCGCCAGCGCCGCTGCCTGCAGATCGAGGAAGGGCCGCGCCGCGCACGGCTTGGCCAACGGCTGGCGCCACCAGTGGACATGGGTGGCGTCCGGGTAGCGGGCCTGCTCGAAGACAGGACCCAGGCCCGGGCCGCCATGCAAATACAATACCGAAGGTGCCGACATGATGCTCTCCTGACAGAAGAAACCATTATAGTCGGCGGGCCGCTGGTGATGAACTTGCCTGTTGACCGGTACGCCGGTTCAACGCCATCGCGGGACCGGCGCCTGCCGTGCGGGTGCTAGGGCTGCGGCTCCCAGCCTGCGCCATTGCCGTAAGCGCCAAACACCAGGGCGCGGGTGGCGTAGCCGGCCGCCACGTCCTCGGCGCTGAGGCGGTAGCCGCCCACCCGCGCCGACAGGTCGAGCGGGTTGCCGGCCAGGTCGGTGGTGCCGAATTCACGCCAGCCGGCATGGGCGTCGGCCTGCACCGGGTTCGGCGCAGGCTGGCCATTGACGCCCTGCCCTGCCCAGCCCTGCGGCGCCACGTGGCGATCCATCTTGCAGTGGATGAAGGCGACATTGTCCCAGCTGGCCGTGCCGCCCGGGCTGCGGGCCAGCCAGGTGGCGCCATCGGGGATGTCGCGCTGCGGTGCGCCCGGGCCGGGGCCGTGGGTCAGCCGGCTGTTGAGGAAGACGTAGCCCTTGTCGCTGGCGTTCGGCACCCGCGCCTGCAGCACGTAGCCGCCGCTGGTGGCGCTGGTGGTGTCGCTGACCGAGCGGATTTCGCTCTCCTCGAACAGGGCGGCGCGGCTGCCGCCCCAGATGAAGTCCACATTGCCCGCCACCAGGCTGCGGTAGAACCAGGACCAGCCTTTCAGGTTCAGGGTGTCCTGCTCGCTGTAGAACGCGGCGTCTTTCACGACCAGGCGGCCGCCATCGCTGTTGAAATACAGGGTTTCGGCCTGGGCCGAGATGGCCGGCGAGCGCAAGGTGGTATTGCGGATGCTCAGCGTTTCCACGGTCAGCATGTCCGCCGCTTCCACCAGCCAGACGGCGCGTCCGCCGCCGAGGCTGCCACTGTCAGCGGCGCCAGGCGGTGCGCTGGCGCCGGTGCCGGGGTTGAGGGAGTCGTGGTTGGTGTAGCTGATCACCACGCCGTCGCGGCTCTCGCCGACCACGCGCACATTGTCCTTGTTGCGCAAGAAAAGCAGCTCGTCGTATGCGCCGTTGCGCACCGCGATGGTGACCGGCGCCGCGCGCGAGAACTGCTGCATCGCGTGGTTGAGCGCGCCCTGCACCGTGCGGAAGTCGGCCGCGCCGTCGTCATCGACCGTCAGCACGTCGCCGGACGGTGCACTGGCGCGGGTGGTAAAGGTCCAGTCGCCGGCCTTGCCGATGCCGGCGAACGGCTTGCCGCCCAGCGTGGCGCCGGTCAGCACACCGTCGGCGATGGCGACGTAGTAGGTTTCGCCATACGCGAGCTTGTTGCTGTGGAGCTTGACGTTGACGGCGTTGCCGCTGATGGTGACGGGCACGGTGTTGACCTTGCGCACCTGGTCCTGGCCCGCGTAGCCGAGCGCATCCGTTTCGCCGTTCAGCCGGATCACGTCCACCAGCGCATCGTCGTGCTGGCGGAAGATGCGCACGGTGCCGCCGCTGCCCAGCGCGGGCGGCTGGTCGAACACCAGCTTGAGCGACACGTCGACCGGTTGATCGACCGCGTGGGCCGCCGGCCAGGCAGCCCCCGCCAGCGCATAGGTGTGCGTGGGCTGCACGAAGCGCGGCGCGATGGTGGCGGCGATGGTGCGCGTCAGCTGCGCATCGCTGCCGGAGCGCACCACGATGGTGGCAGTGCCGGCGCCCAGCGCGCGCACGGTGGCGCGGTCGCCGTCCACCGTCACGCTGGCGACAGCCGGGTTGCTCGAGACGGCCGTGAAGCTGTCGGCGCTGCCGTCGCTGGCAACCGCGCGCACAGCAAACTGGTACGGCGCGTCGCCGGCCTCGGCAACGTAGCGGTCGGCCGCCGGCGCGAGCGTGAGCTGGGCCGGTTTCAGGGCCGGATTGCCGATGCGGACATCGTCGATCTGGAACGATTTATTGGCCGTGTACAAACCGACCAGGCCGCGCGCGGCAAACGCCGCATCGTCGATGGCGCCGAGGTTTTCGCCATCGAGGTAGACGGTCAGCGTGGTGCCGATCAGCTCGAAACGCACGGTGTAGAACGGGCCGTCCATGGCGATCGGCTTGCGCACCTGGCGCGGACGGCTGAGCGCGCCCGCCAGCATCTTGGCGATCTCGACCTGGGTACTGGCCGTGCTGTTCTGCACGTTCAGGCCGGCGCCGTACCAGTTGGCTGCATCGACGTAGCGCGTGAGCAGGTACAGCTGCTTGTTGCCGGTCGTGCCGTTGCTCATGGGCCGGATGCGTGCCTCGACAAAGTAGTCGCCGCCAGGCACGGCCGCCATCACGGCCGGCTTGAGCAGCGCCAGCACGCCGCCGGACGACGCGGCTGTGTACTGGAGCACCTTGTTGGCGCTGCCCGCGACCTCGTCCTGCACGCGGAAACTGCCGTTGGGACCAGGGGCGGACGCGGGCAGCAAGTCCCACTTGGCCGCATGACCGCCCTGGAAATCGTCACAGACATACAGGCCGCTTGCCGGACACGCCAGGCTCGGGCCGCTGGCGATGACGGTGCTGCCGCTGCCGCTGATCGCGGTGGACAGCTTGCCGCCCCCCGCTTGCGCCAGCGCGTTCGCCTTGACCAGATACGGCGGGCGCGCCGTGGCCGCGTACGGCGGCGTCCAGCCCGGCGCCGTGGCATAGCCGCAGGCAGTGAGCGGCGCGGCGTTGAGCAGGGACCCGCTGTCGCGGAAGGCGCCGGGCAGGCTGCCGGCGAAGTCCTTGACCACGTCCTTGCAGCTGCGCGCGCCGGCCACCTCGAACACATTGTTGTTCGATAAGATCTTGGCGGCGTTACCCACGCCCACGCTGTAGCTGACCGGGTACACCGGGTGCGTGCGCGAGCCAACGAAGTAATTGTTGAACAGGTGAACCTGGCCGTAGCGGACCCGGGGCGCGCGGCTGGTCACGTCGCGGAACACATTGTTGCTGAACGTGACACGCAGCTTGCCCTCGTCGCCGCCGGCGCCGTCGCTGCCGCCGACCAGGGTGTTCTTGTTGTGCTGGCTGAACACGTTGTACGACACCGTCACGTAGTCGGCGCCGTTGGTGATGTCGAGCGCACCGTCGTGGCATTGCTTGACGTGGTTGTTTTCGACGGGCAGGAAATCATCGGTCAACGGCGCGTCGGTAAAACTCACGTGATCGACCCAGACATGGTCGGCGCCGGACACACCGATGGCGTCGAAGGCCGAATTCCAGTTGCCGGTCGCGCCATCGTCAGGGTCCCACACCGGACCGACGTCACAGGGATTGACCAGCTTGAGATTGCGGATGATGACCTGCGAGACATTGGCCACCACGATGTGACCGTTGACCAGCCCGGCATTTGCACCGTTGCCGATCAGCGTGGTATTGCTCCTGAGCCGCACGGCGCCGCGCGCGGCCTGGTCGGCGCTGCTGGTGTAAGGCTGGCCTTCGCTCATGTCGATGATGGCGGTCAGCTTGATGATCTTGGGATTGACGCCGCCGTTGTACAGCGCCGCGAGCAGCTGGGCGCGGTTACCGACCGTGTAGATGTGCTCGACGGAGGCGGCCGCCCCGCCCTGCGTGCCGCCAGCCTGGCTGGCCCAGCCGTCGCCGGGCGCGGCCTGGCGCGCCGGATCGGTAGCGGCCCCATCGGCGGCGCCGGCAATACCGGCCACCGCGGCGCCGGACAATAATGCAGCGCACAGCGCTGCCTTCCATGCGAAATCGTGCATCGTGCTTCTCCTGCTGGAGTCGTGGGAGGTGGTTGCAACGCGCGGCCGGCCCGCAGGCGTGCGCGCGCAACGGGATCGCGGCGGGTCAGGTGCGCCGCGGTTGCCGGCGCCAGCGCCGCAGCCGGCCCATGGCGCCGATCGCAGTCAGGCCGAGCACGATCATGGCAGCGCCCGCCGGCTCGGGCACCGGCGACGCCGTGCCCACCTGCGCCGTGAACGCGCCGAACTCGCTCCATTGCAGGGCGCCCAGGTCCAGCGCGATGGTGTGGTCGTTGACGAGGGACAATACCGGCACGCCGCTGGCGCCGTCGGCGCCGACGTAGGTGAAACTGGCGATCGGCGCGCCCAGGCTGGCGCCGAAGTCGAAGCGCATGCTGTAAGCGCCGGCCGGGATGGCGCTGTTGGCGATCACGGTCAGTGCGCCGGCGGCGGAAACATCGACGCCGAACAGGAAGTCGGCGGTCAGGAACTCGACGCCGGTACTGGTGGGGTCGAGCCGGGTGCTGTTGGTGCCGAGACCGCTGGCGAAGTCATGGTCGAGCGCCAGCATGCCGGCGGCGTCGCCGTTGTAGGTGGCGCTGATCACCGCGTGCTGCAGCGGCGCAGTGGCGGTGGCAATCATGGCAGCAGGCAGGTCGCGGGCCTGGACGGCGCCCGCGCCGATGCCGAGCGCGGCAAGCGCCAGGGTATGGACGATGGTTTTCACGTTGTCTCCGATGGTTTTCTTGATTGTTGTATGGTCGCTGGCGCAGCAGGGGCTGCCGCCATGGAACACCTCGCGTGTTCCGCGCCACGTCGAGGCCGGCGCGCTGGAAGGTGGCCGTGGTCGACGTTGGTCAGGGGTGACTACCGGAGCATGGTGAAATACCAATAAAAACCGGTCAGACCATTCTAGATTGGTCTGACCGGTTTGGCAACATCGCGCACTGCCGCAGCAGCAATGTTGGATCTTCGCTACAAGCTACCCGGCATCAAGGTCCGCCGGCGCCGCCGACCGCCGCATACACCTGGCCGGTTGCATAGCTGGACTCGTTGGACGCGAGCAGCACGTAGACGCCTGCCAGCTCGGCCGGCTGGCCCGGACGCTGCAGCGGCCCGTCGGCGCCGAACTCGGGCAGCTTTTCCGGCGGCTGGCCGCCGGTCACCTGCAGCGGCGTCCAGAACGGTCCCGGCGCCACCGCGTTGACGCGGATGCCTTTACTCGCCAGCTGCTTGGCCAGGCCCTTGCTGAAGTTCATGATCGCCGCCTTGGTGGACGCGTAATCGAGCAGGTTCTCGCTCGGATCGTAGGCCTGCACCGAGGTGGTGTTGATGATGGTGGCGCCCGGCTTGAGCAGCGGCACCGCCGCCTTGGTCACCCAGAAGGTGGCGTAAACATTGGTCTTGTACGTCTCGTCGAATTCGGCGGTGGTCAGGTCGAGGATCGACTTGCGCGAGAACTGGCGCGCCGCATTGTTGACCACGATGTCGAGGCCGCCGAGGTCGCGCGCGGCATCGGCCACCAGCCGACGGCAGAACGCTTCGTCCTTGAGGTCACCCGGGATCAGCACGGCCTTGCGGCCGGCAGCACGGATCAGGTCGGCCACCTCGCGCGCATCGGCCTCCTCGGCCGGCAGGTAGTTGATGGCCACGTCGGCGCCCTCGCGCGCATAGGCGATGGCGGCGGCGCGGCCGATGCCGGAATCGCCGCCGGTAACCAGCGCCTTGCGGCCCTTGAGTCGGCCGCTGCCCTTGTAACTGGTTTCGCCATGGTCGGGACGCGGCGTCATCTTGCCGGTGATGCCGGGCCACGGTTGCTGCTGTTTCTCGAACGGCGGCTGGTGGTAGGCCGTGCGCGGGTCGCGCAGCGGCACGTCGGGCGCGGACGCCGGCGTGGCCAGGGCGCTGGCGCCCGGCGCACCGGTCGCGGCCGAAGCGGGCACGACGGCTGCGCCCAGCAGGCCGGTGGCCAGGCCACCGACCATCGCCCGGCGCGAGGCATTGGGGTTATCAGCTTGCATGGGGTGCCTTTCTGTGTGAGGTGAACGGCCATGATTTCAACTTATCGCCTGTCCCACCGTGCGGCACACCACACCCGCGCCGGGCAAAGCCCGGTCGCCGCTACAGGAAACGCTCGGGGATGCCGGCCACGAACGGATACATGCTGAAATACGGTTTGGCTTCGTCGAGCACGCGGCGCACGCTCGGGCGCAGCACCAGCCGCTCGAAATACGCCTGCAGCTGCGTGTATTCCTCGGGGAACGGCAGCAAGGTGGCGGCATAGAACAGCGCCGGCGCGGCCGCGCAGTCGGCCATGCTGAAGTGTTCGCCGCTCATCCAGGCGCGGCTGGCCATGCGCTTTTCGATCATCTTGTACGCGGTCTTGAGCTTGGTGCGCTCCTTGGTGCGGTCGCACTGCATGCCGGTCAGGTGGCCGTTGACGATCGCCTGCACCGGCCCCTGCACGTAATTGTCGAAGAAGCGGTCCCACAGCCGCACGTCGAGCGCGGCGTCCCAGTCGGCCGGGATCATCGCCTGCGGCCCCGGGAAATGGCGGTCCAGGTATTCGATGATGACCGAGGTCTCGGGGATGTCGCGCAGGCGCCGGTGGTCGCGGATCACGGGGAATTTACAGATCGGCCACATGGCGGTGAGCTCGGCGCGGTCGGCGTCCTCGCCGACGTTGATGATGCGCTTGTCGAACGCGGTACCGTTTTCGTACAGCGCGATCAGCACCTTGTGGCAGAACGAGGCCAGCGGATGGTAGTACAGGGTCAGTGCCGGCGTGGTGGATATTACTGCGGGGGTGACTGCGGGGGTGTCAGGCATGGCGGCTCCAGGTAGCTCCAGGTGCGCGGCATCGGCGGACGATGCCAGCAATACGCCGCATGATACTGCACCTGCGGTGCCGGCGTCCGGCGCAGTTTGTGACACACTGCCACCCGCGCCTGCCGGTGCACCACCGCCGGCCGCGTCCGATCCACCGGGCATCCCGGAAGAATCCATTTATTACAGGAAATTATTATGCGTCGTACCCTCTACTCACTGTCCTCCATCCTGCTGCTGTGCGCCGCCGGCCATGCCGCCGCCCAGGCAGCGCCCGAAGGCACGCTGGCCGGCGTCGGCGTCGGCTACGTGCCCGAATACACGGGCGCCGATGACAACCACCTGGTGGCGCTGCCGATTTTCGATCACAGTTTCGGCAACGGCTTTTATGCCAGCACCCGGCGCGGGCTCGGTTACCAGACATCGGCCGCCGGCTTCGGCCTGTCCGCCGCGCTCGGCTACGGCGGACGCCGCGACGAACACGCGCGCAACTTCGGCGCCGGCTCCGACGACCTGCGCGGGATGGGCAAGGTCCATGGCGGCGCGCTGGCCCTGCTCACCGCCACCTACCAGCTCGGCACCATCGGCCTGTCGCTGGGCACGGCCCAGGCCCTGACCGAGCGCGATAACGGCAGCACCTACACCATCGGCGCTTCCACCCCGTTTTACCGCGGCCCGCGCGACCAGTGGTCGTTCAACACCTCGGCCGTGTACGGCGACAACAAGCACGCGCAAACCTATTACGGCGTGACGGCCGGCCAGAGCGCGCGCTCGGGCTATGGCAGCTACCGGGCGGAAAGCGGTTTCGAAACCATCGCCGTGGGCGTGGACTGGAACCACGCAATCGACGCCCGCTGGTCGGTCAGCAGCGCAGCCGGCCTGACGCGCCTGGTGGGCGACGCTGCCGACAGCCCGCTGACCCGCCGCAAGACCACGCCCTCGGTCACGACCGGGCTGATCTACAAGTTCTGAGGCACGGGCCGATGATATGATGGCAGGAAAGCGTTCATTTCCTGCCTTCGCCACCCCGTCCAGATGCCCCCGACCTCCCCCGCCACCGTCCTGACCCTGTTCCTGCTTGCCGCCGCCATCTGCGCCGTGTGGCTGCCCGCCCCCGCTGGTGGCAAGATCCGGGTAGTGCCGTGGACTGTCGTAGCGCCGGCTGCCCTCCTCTGTGGCGTGCTGGCCGGCGTGCTGCACTGGCAAGGGGTGGCGGCGCTGGCGGCGCTGGCGACCACCGCCTCGGCAGCGGCCGGCAGCCGCAAACCGGCCAAGCGCATCGTGGCCGGACTATTTACCGCCGTGCTGGCGCTGGCCCTGGCCACGCACTGGCTGCCCGGTTTCGACAATCCGCTGCTGCTGCGCCGCGTGGTGCTGTCGCACGGCGCCACGCCCTTCACGCAATATGCCAATCTCGACAAGGGTGCGGCCGGTCTCATACTGGTCGCGCTGCTGTGCAAGCGAACACGCACCTGGCGCGAGTTTGGCGCTATGCTGGCGACGGCATGGCCGCTGATGCTGGTCACGCTGGCAGCCGTGTTCGGCCTCGGCATGGGCCTGGGCCTGGTGCGGCCGGACGTGAAATGGTCGGGCCTGACCACGCAGTTCATCGCCGTCAACCTGTTTTTCACGGTGGTGGCCGAGGAAGCGTTTTTCCGTGGCCTGTTGCAGGAGCGGTTGGCCGCAGCGCTGGACGGTACGCGCTACGGCGCATGCTTGGCGGTGGCGGTATCGGCCGTGCTGTTCGGCGCCGTGCACTTGGGCGGCGGTCCGCTGTTCGCGCTGATGGCGGGCGTGGCGGGACTCGGTTATGCAGTGGTCTATCAGTGGACGCGCCGCATCGAGGCGGCCATCCTGTTGCACATCGTGGTCAATGCCGTGCATTTTATTTTCTTCACCTATCCATCGCTGCTGAAAGCTCACGGTGCCTGATTCCCCTCCCGCCCGCACGCTGCCCAACGCCGTCATCGGCCTGGTGGGCACCGCCACTGTCCTGGTGCTGCTGTACTTCGGCCGCGATGTCCTGATTCCGATCACGCTGGCCTTCATCCTCAGCTTCCTGATCGCCCCGTTCGTGCGGGCCCTGCGCCGTGTGGGGCTGGGGCCGACCGCCTCGGTGCTGACCGGGGTGGCGGTGGTCGCCGCCGCCGTGCTGATGGTCGGTGCGGTCATCGTCACCCAGGTCACGCGCCTGGGCGCCAGCCTGCCGCAGTACCAGGACACCATTGCCACCAAGCTCGAGGTACTCAACGACATGACGCGCGGCGCCGTCGGCAGCATCGGCGGCCCGGCCGGACAGCTGATCGAGCACCTGACCCAGGGCACGGTGGATGAATTCGGCACCGCGCCCCGGCCGCGCCTGCATAACAACCGCAGCGATGCCCCGGTACTGGTCGAAATCCACGAACCGGAGCTGAAACCGCTGCAAATCCTGAGCAAGGTGATCGCCTCGGTGTGGCCGCCGCTGGAGACGGCCGGCATCGTCTTCATCGTGCTGATCTTCGTGTTGCTCGAGCACGAATCGCTGCGCGACCGCTTCATCCGGCTCGCCGGCGGCGAGGACTTGCGCGCCACCACCATCGCCGTCAACGATGCGGGCGAGCGGCTGTCGCGCTTTTTCATCTCGCAGTTCGCGGTCAATGCCTGCACCGGGCTGGTGATCTGGATCGGGCTGTCGATCATCGGCCTGTCGCAGGCGCTGCTGTGGGCTACCATGACCGCCGTGCTGCGCTACGTGCCGTACGTGGGTTTCTGGATCGCGGCACTGTGCGCGACCCTGCTGGCGGCCGCCATCGACCCGGGCTGGTCGCTGGCATTGATGACCCTGGGAACCTTTCTGATCGTGGACATCGTCGTGGCGCAGACCGTGGAACCCAAGCTGTACGGTCACACGGCGGGGCTGTCGCCGTTGTCGGTGGTGGTGGCGGCGATTTTCTGGAGCTGGATCTGGGGCCCGGTCGGGCTGGTGCTGTCCACGCCGCTCACGCTGTGCCTGGTGGTGGCGGGCCGTTACATCCGCGCCCTGAAGGTGCTGGAAATCATGTTCGGCGAATTGCCGGCGCTGACCCTGCCGCAGAATTTCTACCAGCGCGCGCTGTCGGGCGACGCCCACGAGATCATTGCCGCCGCGCGCCGCTACATGCGCAAGAAAACCCTGGTCCAGTATTGCGACAGCGTGCTGGTGCCGGCGCTGCACCTGGCCAGCTTCGATTTGCGCGGCCAGACCATCACGCCCGAGGAACAGGCCAAGGTCAGGAGCGCCATCATCACGGTGATCGAAGCGCTCAGCGGCAGCCGCAACTGGTGGCACCGGCGCCGCGTGGCCAAGGCCATGCAAGCCAATTCGGCGCTGGCCAGCATGGGCATCGGCCGCCAGCTGCGCGAGCGCCGCATCTCGGCCACCGGCGAATGGCAGGGTTCATTCGACATCCCGCCCGGCAGCCTGATCCTGAGCGTGGGCCTGACCTCGTCCTACGACGAGCTGGCCACCGAAATCCTGGTGCGCATCATGCGCGACCGCAAGCTCGATGCGCGCAGCATGAGCAGCGAAGACATCGACGAGCCGCTGCCGCCCGAAGCGACCGCCGAGCTGGTGTCCATCGTGTGCCTGGTGACGGTCGATCCGGTCAACGACACGCCGCAGATGCGCGAGCTGATGGCCGAGCTGCGGGTGCGGCTGCCGCACGCCAAGCAGCTGGTGGTGCTGCTGCCGAGCCCGTTCCAGAACCGCAGCCTGCATGACTGCGATTTTCCGCAGGCCGACCACGTGTCCGATTCGTTCGAGGATGCGCTCACCACCTGCCTGCGGGCCATGCCGCGCAAGGGCTAGCGCCTGCCGGCGCCGGCACGATGATCAGGCCGGGGTGGCGCCCAGCAGCAGTTCGGCCTGCTTCGGCACGATCGCGCTCTTCGGCAGGCAGACGATGAAGGTGCTGCCCTTGCCTGCTTCCGACTTGATCTGCAGCGTGCCGCCGTGGCGCAGCAGCACGTGCTTGACGATGGCCAGGCCCAGGCCCGTGCCCTGGGTTTCGCGCGACCGGCTCTTATCGACCCGGTAGAAGCGCTCGGTCAGGCGCGAGATGTGCTCGGGGCTGATGCCGATGCCGGTATCCTCGACCTTGAATTTCACGCCCGCCTCGAATTCGCGCCAGACCAGGTTGATGCGCCCGCCGGCCGGCGTGTAGCGCACCGCGTTCGAGGCCAGGTTGCCGAAGGCGCTGTGCAATTCCTCGTAGCTGCCGACCACGTCCGGGCCGTCGATCTGCAGCGTGATGTCGTGCTTGCCGGCCGACAGCGCGCGGGCGTCGCTGGCCACCTGCTCCATCAGGCGCCGCACATCGACCGTCTCGGGCCGCATCGGATAATCGACCGATTCCAGCCGCGACAGCGTCAGCATGTCCTCGATCAGGTGCTGCATGCGGTGGCCCTGCTCGGTCATCAGCTTGAGGTGGGCGTTGCGGGTGGCCGCGTCCAGCCCCTCGGTGGCGGCGATCTCCAGGAAGCCGACGATCACCGTCAGCGGCGTGCGCAGCTCGTGCGAGGCGTTGGCGATGAAGTCGCGCCGCATTTCCTCGATGCGCTCGGTCTCGGTGGCGTCGTGGGTGACCAGGATCTGGCGCCGGTTCTCGAACGGGATGATGTGCACGATCAGCTTGCGCTCGCGGAAGCTGATCGTCAGCGGCTGCTCGTAGCGGCCGAGGATGATGTAATCCATGAAGTCCGGGTTGCGCACCAGGTTGGTCACGCGCATGCCCTTGTCGCGCTCGTGGGTGAGACCCAGGTGTTTTTCGGCAGCCGGGTTGCACCATTCGAGGAACAGCACGTCGTCCATGATCACCACGCCGTCGGGCAGCAGGTGCATGGCCTGGCGGAAGCGCGCCAGCCACTCGGTCAGCTCGGCCTGGTTCTTTTCGTCGTCGCGGCGCATGCGGTACAGGCGCGAGAAGATATTGGTCCAGGCGCCCCAGCCATCGGGCAGCTTGGCGCTCTGCGGGTCGTCCATCCAGTTGCTCAGCTGGTACAGGTACGACAGCTGCACGAACACCATCACGATGGTCGCCAGCAAGGCCACGACCACGCCGGTCATCCAGCCGAACATCCAGCCCAGCAAGGCACAGCCGGCCGCCACCAGCGCGGTGCGCAAGGCGGCAGGCACCCAGAACAGCAGTTTTGGATTCATGTGACTAGGTTTTCTCCGACAACATATAACCGACGCTGCGCACGGTCTTGATCAGGTGTTCGGCTTCCTTCAGCGCCTTGCGCAGGCGCAGCACGTGCACGTCCACCGTGCGCTCCTCGATCACCACATGGTCGCCCCACACCTTGTCGAGCAGCTGGCTGCGCGAAAACACGCGCTCGGGGTGGGCCAGCAGGAATTTCAGCAGTTTGTATTCGGCGTGGCCAATGTCGATCTTCTGGTCGTCCATCGACACCGTGCAGCTGACCGGGTCGAGCGCGATATTGGCGGCGCGCATGGTCGATTGCGCGTGCTCGGGGCTCTTGCGGCGCAGCAGCGCGCGCGAGCGGGCCAGCAGTTCGCGCGGCGAGAACGGCTTGGTGACGTAGTCGTCGGCGCCCGTGTTCAGGCCCGCCAGCTTGTCTTCTTCCATGCTCTTAGCGGTGAGCATGATGACCGGAATTTCGTTGAACTGGCGGTCGGAACGGATGCGCGCCAGCAGGCGCAGGCCGGTCTGGTCGGGCAACATCCAGTCGAGCAAGATCAGCTGCGGGGTGCGGGTCTGGATGAAGTCCCAGGCCTCGCCCACGCTTTGTACCGCGCAGCAGTTCCAGCCTGCCTCGCGCAGCGAAAAAGTCACCAGCTCGACAATCGCCGGTTCGTCCTCCACGATCAGTACGGTGGTTTTATCGGATGCCATAGTATTCGTCGTTCTTTATTCAGCGTCGAGGTTGTCGTCGGCCAGCGGCGCAGCCCGGGTGTGGCGGATATCCTTGCCTTCGACCACGTAGATCACGTACTCGGCGATGTTCTTGGCATGGTCGCCGATGCGCTCGATGGCCTTGGCCACCCACAGCGTGTCCAGGGCGGCCGAAATCGTGCGCGGATCTTCCATCATGAAGGTGATCAGGTTGCGCATGATCGAGCGGAACTCATGGTCGATCACGGCGTCCTGGGCGATCAGCTTGAGCGCCTGCACGCCGTCGTTGCGGGCAAACGCGTCGAGCGCGTCGTGCAGCATGTCGCTGGTGTTGTTGGCGATATTGCGCACCATCTCGTAGTGGTTGACCGTGACCGTGCCGCGCGAATGCAGCGCCTTGGCGGTGCGGGCGATCTTGGTGGCCTCGTCGCCGATGCGCTCGAGGTCGGTGATCACCTTGATGGTCGCCATGATGGTGCGCAGGTCGTTGGCGGCCGGCTGGCGCCGCACGATCAGGTGGCTGCAGGCGTCGTCGAGCGACACTTCGAGCTGGTTGACGGTGTCGTCCTCGCGCATCACGCGGTCGGCGCGCTCGGGATTACCGATGCGAAAACACGTCATGGCGTCGAGGAACTGGGTCTCGACGATGCCGCCCATCAGCAGCACCTTGGAGCGGATCGCTTCGAGTTCGTTATCGTATTGTTTGGATGAGTGTTCACCGATCATGCTGATTCTCCGTAATGCGTATTATAGGTGCGACAGGTGCGATCAGCCGAAACGGCCGGTGATGTAATCCTGGGTTTCCTTGCGCGCAGGATTCATGAAGATCTGGTCGGTCTCGCCGAACTCGACCAGCTCGCCCAGGTACATATAGGCGGTGTAGTCCGAGCAGCGCGCCGCCTGCTGCATGTTGTGGGTGACGATGGCGATCGTGTAGTCCTGCTTCAGTTCGCTGATCAGCTCTTCCACCTTCGAAGTCGAGATCGGGTCCAGCGCCGAGGTCGGCTCATCGAGCAGCAGCACGTCCGGCTTCACCGCCACGCCGCGCGCGATGCACAGGCGCTGCTGCTGGCCGCCCGACAGCGACAGGCCGCTCTTGCTCAGCTTGTCCTTCACTTCGCCCCACAGCGCGGCCTTTTTCAGCGCCCATTCCACGCGCTCGTCCATCTCGCCTTTGGACAGGTCTTCGTACAGGCGCACGCCGAAGGCGATGTTGTCGTAGATCGACATCGGAAACGGCGTCGGCTTCTGGAACACCATGCCTATCTTGGCGCGCAACATGTTCAGGTCCTGGCCGGCCTCGAGGATGTTACGGCCGCGGTACATGATCGAACCCTCGGCGCGCTGGCCCGGGTACAGGTCGTACATGCGGTTGAGCGTGCGCAGCAGCGTCGACTTGCCGCAGCCCGACGGACCGATGAAGGCCGTCACCTGGCGCTCGTGGATGTTGAGGTTGACGTTGGTCAGGCTCTGGGTTTTGCCGTAGAAAAAATTCAGGTTCGAGATGGCGATGGTCGTGCGCTTGCCGCTGCCAGCGGGCGCGGCCGTCAATTCCGGGGTCAATGGGGTGTTCATAGGATCGCTTTATGTCGGTGGTCGCTAGTTGTTTGGTCTAAACGGTCAGTCAATTCGGAATTTTCTGGGAGAACATGGTGCGCGAAATGATGTTCAGCGCCAGCACACTGAAGGTGACCAGCAGCGCGCCGCCCCAGGCCAGTTCGCGCCAGTTGTCGTACGGGCTCATGGCGAAGCCGTAGATCACCACCGGCAGGTTGGCCATCGGGCCGTTCATGTCCTTGCTGAAGAACTGGTTGTTCAGGGCGGTAAACAGCAGCGGCGCGGTCTCGCCCGAGATGCGGGCCACGGCCAGCAGCACGCCGGTGATCACGCCGGCCTTGACCGCGCGCAGGCGCACCGTCATCGCCACCTTCCAGCGCGGCGCGCCGAGCGCGAACGCCGCTTCGAGCAGGCTGCTCGGCACCAGGCGCAGCATGTTGTCGGTGGTGCGCACCACGACCGGCACCGCGATCAGCGCCAGCGCAATCGACCCGGCATAGCCGGAATAGTGCTTGGTGGTGGCCACGTAGGCGGCCCAGACGAACATGCCGATCACGATCGACGGCGCCGACAGCATGATGTCGGTGACGAACCGGGTGACGGCCGCCAGCTTGTTCTCGTTGCCGTACTCGGCCAGGTACATGCCGGCCAGGATGCCGATCGGCGTGCTGACCAGGGTGGACAGGCCGACGATCATCACGGTGCCGAGGATGGCGTTGGCCAGGCCGCCGCCGTCGCTGCCCGGCGCCGGCGTGCTTTCGGTGAACATGTTGACCGACAGCGCGGAGAAACCGTTGATCACCAGCGTGATCAAAATCCAGGCCAGCACGGCCAGGCCCAGCGACATGGCCAGCACCGACAGGGCAATGCCCACGCGGTGCCGCAGCAGGCGCTTGCGGTACACCTTGTTCACCGGCGCGAGGGCTTCCGGCGGGTTGATGGCAGCTTGGTTCATTTGAGGCCTTCCTTGCGGGACATGCCGACCAACATCAGTTTGGCGGCGGACAGGACGATAAAGGTGATGACGAACAGGATCAGCGCCAGCGCGAACAGCGACGATGTGTGCAGCACGGTATCCGATTCGGCAAATTCGTTGGCCAGGGTCGAGGCGATCGAGTTACCGGCAGCGAACAGCGAGAACGACAGCTTGTTGGCGTTACCGATGACGAAGGTGACGGCCATGGTTTCGCCGAGCGCGCGGCCCAGGCCCAGCATCACGCCGCCGACCACGCCGGTCTTGGTGTAAGGCAGCACGATCTTGCGCACCACTTCCCAGCGCGTGCAGCCGAGGCCGTAGGCCGATTCCTTGAGCACGGCCGGCACGATTTCGAACACGTCGCGCATCACCGACGAGATGAACGGGATGATCATCACGGCCAGGATCAGGGCGGCGGTCAGCACCCCGATGCCCATGGTGGGGCCGCTGAAGAACGGTCCGATGATCGGCAGCACGCCCAGCGTGCTTTTCAGCAGCGGCTGGACGTAGTCGCCGAACAGCGGTGCGAACACGAACAGGCCCCACATGCCGTAGATGATCGACGGCACGCCGGCCAGCAGCTCGACTGCCGTGCCCAGCGGGCGGCGCAGCGCGGCCGGGCAGATCTCGGTCAGGAACAGGGCGATGCCAAAGCTGATCGGAAACGCGATCAGCAGCGCGATGCCGGACGTGGCCAGGGTGCCGACGATGGCGATCATGGCGCCATACTGGTCGTTGACCGGATCCCATTCGACGCGGGTGATGAAGGCGGGGCCGAATTCCTTGAACGCCGGCCAGGCGCCGACCATGAGCGAAATGATAATACCCAGCAGTACCAGCAGCACCGACAGGGCGAACAGCATCGTGGTCTTGTGGAAGAAGAAATCCTGGATGCGCTGCTTGCGCATGGTGCGCAGCATCGATTGCATGGCGGCTTGCTCGGCGGCAGTGGCTTGCGCAGTAGAAAATTGCGAGGCCGGCTCCGGGGTGGGAATTGGCGTGGAAGTGATGTCAGCGCTCATATTGTTGTCTCGGAAAAGTAAGCTAGCCTGCGAGGTCGGATAACTTCGCAGGCTAACCCCCTCACCGCGCCGCCGGTCGTGCGCGGCGCGGTGAAGGGCGTCAGGTCTTAGTAGAGCGCCTTGCCCGAAGCATCTTTCAGGTTGGTTTTCCAGGAATCCTGCACCAGTTTCACGACCGAGTCAGGCAGTGGCACGTAGTCCAGTTCCACCGCAGCCTTGCCGCCGTTCTTGAAGGCCCAGTCGAAGAACTTGATGACTTCCTTGCCCTTCTCTGCGTTCGGCTGCACCTTGTGCATCAGGATGAAGGACACGCCGGTGATCGGCCACGAGTTCTTGCCGGCCTGGTCGGTCAGCACCACGCCGAAGCCCGGGGTCTTGGTCCACTCGGCGCTGGCGGCAGCGGCCTTGAAGAACTCGTCGTCAGGTTGCAGGAAGTTGCCGTCCTTGTTCTTCAGCTGGGTGTGCTGCATCTTGTTTTTCTTGGCGTAAGCCCACTCGACGTAGCCGATCGCGCCCTTGATGCGCTGGACGTTGGCGGCAACGCCTTCGTTACCCTTGCCGCCCACGCCGACGATCCATTTCACGGCCGTGCCGGCGCCGATCTTGGCCTTGAAGTCCGGGCTGGTTTTCGACAGGTAGTCGGTGAACAGGAACGAGGTGCCCGAACCGTCGGCGCGGTGCACCACGGTGATGTCTTCGGCCGGCAGCTTGACGCCCGGGTTGATGGCGGCGATGCCGGCGTCGTTCCACTTGGTGATCTTGCCCAGGTAGATGTCAGCCACGATCGGGCCGGTCAGTTTTAGCTGGCCGGGGGCCAGGCCGGGCACGTTGACCACGGTGACCACGCCGCCCATGATGGCCGGGAACTGCATCAGGCCTTCGGCGTCCAGGTCTTCCGCTTTCAGCGGCGCGTCCGAGGCGCCGAAATCGACGGTCTTGGCTTTGATTTGCTTGATGCCGGCGCCCGAGCCGACCGACTGGTAGTTCAGGCCGTTGCCGGTGGCGGCTTTGTAGGTCTCCGCCCATTTCGCATAGATCGGATAGGGGAACGTGGCGCCGGCGCCCGTCATATCGGCGGCATTGGCAGCGGAGGACAAGGCCATCATGGCGCAGGCACCGACGACCAGGGAAGAGATCAGATGTTTGATTCGCATTTCAAAGTCCTTTGTTATGACAGGTTAGGATGCTGCGCAGTCTACCGGCCGAATATGACAGGTTTATGACATGGCAAAAAAATGTCCAAAAAGAATTGTTGAGCGCCGTGACACCACTCTCCCCTATGAAAACAGTTGTATATCATCGGGTAATATACCGATTATGACGGCCTCATGTCATATATGACAGGGCCCACGGACCGATTATGACAACGTGCGTCACGGACTTGTCATAATTGGTCTTTACACTGTTGCATCGTTCTTCTGTGGAATTACAGGCTAGAATTATTTCAATTGCAAAGTGATCAAAGAGACATGAAGCCTGATGTGCATACCGAAGCCGGCAAGAATTCCGCGTTCCTCGACCGCGAACTGTCGCAACTGATGTTCAACCGCCGGGTGCTGGCGCAAGCCGAAGACAAGAGTATTCCGCTGCTCGAGCGCTTGCGCTATTTATGTATCGCCAGCAGCAACCTCGACGAGTTTTTTGAAGTGCGCGTTGCCAGCCTGCTGGCTGCCGCCGGCACCGACGGCGTGCTGGCCACCCACCCCGCCCTGCTGGCCACGCTCTCGCGCATCAGCGACGAATGCCATGCACTGGTCACCCACCAATACAATATTCTCAACGAAGAAGTCCTGCCGCAGCTGGCCGCCAACGGCGTGCACCTGGTGCGCCACAACGAGCGCACCGAGGCCGAGCGCGCCTGGGTCAAGAACTATTTCGATACCGAGGTGCGACCGCTGCTCACGCCGATCGGGCTGGACCCCGCGCACCCGTTTCCGCAGGTGGTCAACAAGAGCCTCAATTTCATCGTCTCGCTGTCGGGCAAGGATGCGTTCGGGCGCGGTACGGCGATCGCCATTCTGAAAGCGCCGCGCGTGCTGCCGCGCGTGATCCGCCTGCCGGACGAGCTGTCCGAGCGCGGCGGCATCTCGTTCTGCCTGCTGTCGTCGATCATTCACGCCCACATCTCGGACCTGTTTGCCGGGCGCGAGGTGATCGCCTACTCGCAGTTCCGCGTCACGCGCGACAGCGACCTGTGGGTGGACGAGGACGAAGTGAAAAACCTGCGCCAGGCGCTCAAGGGCGAGCTGCAGGGCCGCCAGTTCGGCACCTCGGTGCGGCTGGAAGTGGCGATCAACTGCCCGCCCGAGCTGTCGCAGTTCCTGCTCGACCAGTTCGGCCTGCAGCAAAGCCGGCTGTACGCGGTCAACGGCCCGGTCAACCTGGTGCGGCTCACCGAAATCATGGACCACGTGGACAACCCGGCACTGCGCTTCACGCCGTTCTTCCCCGGCAGCGCGCAAAAGCCGGGCAGCGCCGACATCTTTGCCGCCCTGCGCGCCCACGACATCCTGCTGCACCACCCGTACCAGTCGTTCCAGACCGTCATCGATTTCATCCGCAGCGCCGCCCATGACCCGGCCGTGGTGGCGATCAAGCAGACGATCTACCGCACCGGCATGAATTCGGACCTGATGGAAGCGCTGATCGCGGCAGCCCGCGCCGGCAAGGAAGTGACGGTGATCGTCGAGCTCAAGGCGCGCTTCGACGAGGAAGCCAATATCAACTGGGCCGACAAGCTCGAGCAGGCCGGGGCGCAGGTCGTGTACGGCGTGGTCGGCCTGAAAACCCATGCCAAGGTGGCGCTGGTGATCCGCCGCGAAGAAGGCAAGCTGCGCTACTACGCCCACCTGGGCACCGGCAACTACCATCCGACCACCACCAAGTTCTACACCGACTTCGGCCTGCTGACCTGCCATCCCGGCATCAGCCAGGAGGTCAACGAGGTGTTCATCCACCTGACCAGCCTGACCAAGCCGAACCGCCTCACCCATCTATGGCTGGCGCCGTTCGCGCTGCAGAACGAGGTGATCAAGGCGATCCGCAACGAGGCGCGGATTGCGCGCGCCGGGCGTCCCGGGCGTATCATCTGCAAGATGAACGCCCTGGTGGACGAATCGGTGATCCGCGCGCTGTACGCGGCGTCCAAGGATGGCGTCAAGATCGACCTGATCGTGCGCGGCGCCTGCACCCTGAAGCCGGGCGTGCCGGGACTGTCGGACAACATCAAGGTGCGCTCGATCATCGGCCGTTTCCTCGAACACAGCCGGATCTATTATTTCCGCAACGACCTGGCGCACGATGTCATGCTGTCGAGCGCGGACTGGATGAGCCGCAACCTGTTCCGCCGCATCGAAGTGGCGTTCCCGGTGCTGGACAAGTCGCTCAAGCGGCGCGTGATCTCGGAGGGACTCAATCCCTACCTGAAAGACAACCGCAACGCCTGGGAACTGGAGCCGGACGGCCACTACCAGCGCCGCAAAGTGCGCGGCAAGCAGGGCGGTTTTTCAGCCCAGCAGCATTTGATGGACACGCTGGGCACGCCCGGCGCACGGCTCGACTGACGGCGTGCGCCGGAAGGCGCACCAGCGGGATCCGATGTGATCAACCGATAGTGAGGATAGGAGAAACGCATGGATCTCATCTTGTGGCGGCACGCGGAAGCCGAAGACCCGGCGCCCGGCATGACCGACCTGGAACGCGCACTGACCGGCAAGGGCCTCAAGCAGGCACGCCGCATGGGCCAGTGGCTCGACTCGCAGCTGCCCGACAGCTGCCGCATCCTCAGCAGCCCGGCCCTGCGCACGCTGCAGACGGTGGAAGCGCTGGGCCGCAAGTTCAAGCTGCACAACGACCTGGCGCCCGGCGTCGATCCGGCCGACGTGCTCAAGGCGGTCAACTGGCCCGGCAACAAGGATACGGTGCTGGTGGTCGGCCACCAGCCGACGCTGGGCCAGGTCGCCGCCCTGCTGCTGGCCGGCGAAGACCTGGACTGGGACATCCGCAAGGCCAGCGCATGGTGGTTCTGCCAGCGCACGCCGGGCGATCCGGGCAGCGTGTACCTGAAAGCGGTGATGAGCGCGGACCTGGCCAAGTAGCGCCGCCAGGCGGCGGCTCGGCCCAGCGTAGGGGGACCGCGAAAACCGTAGCGAGCGGCCCGATATCGTCTTGCGTCGCGCAACAGGTTTTTCGAGGTGCCCTTAGCGTCCGGTCTTGAACTTGGTGTAAGTGCGCGTCACCAGGCGCCGGATATCGGCCGGCACCGCTTCAGGCGCCGCCATGCGCTGCTTGTCGGCGTCGGACAGGAACACGGTCTTGTTGCCGGCGATATCCTTGCGCACGAATTTCACGCTGGCCGTGTTCGGGTTGGCGTAAAACACCTTGTTGGTCAGGCTGGCGTGCACTTCCGGGCGCAGGATGTAGTTGATCCACAGGTGGGCGTTGTTCGGGTGCGGGGCGTCGGCCGGGATGGCCATGGTGTCGAACACCAGCGCGGCCGGGGTCTTGGGCACCAGCACTTCGATCACGTTGCCGTTCTTGGCGTCGATGGCGCGCTGGCGGGCGATGTTGATGTCGCCGGACCAGCCCAGCGCCACGCAGACGGCGCCGTTGGCCATGTCGTTGATGTAGCCCGACGAACTGAACAGGGTGACATTGGGGCGGATGGTCTGCAGCAGCTTGCCCGCCTCGGCATAGTCGGCAGCGTTCTTCGAGTATGCCGGTTTGCCCAGGTACATCAGTGCCGCCGGCAGCACTTCGGACGGCGAGTCGAGGAACGATACGCCGCACGACTTGACCTTGGCCGCATACTTGGGATCGAACACCAGGTCCCAGGCATTGGCCGGCATCGGCATGCCGCCCAGCGCCGCTTTCACCTTGTTGACGTTGATGCCGACCGTGGTGTATCCCCACAACCAGTCCACCAGGTAGTCGTTATTGGGATCGATGCTGGCCAGCTTGGCCTGGATCGCCGGGTCGAGGTTTTTCAGGTTGGGCAGCTTGGACTTGTCGAGCTTGCGCAGCAGCTTGCCGTCGATCTGCAGGCGCGCCCATTGCGCGGTGGGCACCACGATGTCGTAGCCCGATTTGCCGGCCACGAGCTTGGAGTTCAGGATTTCGTTGTTATCGAATACATCATAACGCACCTTGATGCCGGTCTCTTTCTCGAAATTCTTGACCGTATCTTCCGCGATGTAGTCGGACCAGTTATAGATGTTGAGGACTTTTTCCTCCTGCGCCTGGGCGTGGACCTGCCCCAGGCCAGCAACCATCAGACCGGTCACCGCCAGCACGCCAACGAACTTTCCTGCCATAACACCTCCGAGTGGGTTTTCGTTCATAACCCGTGATGATCGGGCATCGGCGGCTCGCGTGCAAGCGCTTCGTTTGACCGAGTGTGCACAAAGGGAAGCCCGTCACACCTGCTGCGCGACCGGCCAGCGCCGCTCCATTGCTCGGCGTGCCTCCTACGCTTGCGCTACGCCAGACGGTATCGGGCCGCCTGCTCCGGCTTTTCGAGGTGCCCTTAACCGAGCAAATCGAACAGCGTACCGGTGCCACTGCTGCCGCCGGCACCGGTACCGAAGAGACCGCCGCCGCTGCCGGTCTGCGCCTGGGCAGAATACAGCGCTGCCAGCGCCGTGGCCTGGGCGGTGAGCGCCTTGGTCAGCGCCGCCCGCTTGGTATTGGTGGTGTCGAGTTCGCGGTTGACCTGGCTGGTTTCGCGGCCGATCACGCTGTTCTTGTCGGTAAACGCCGTGGCCTTGGCGTTCATCAGGTCTGCCAGGCCCTTGCCGTCGCCGGTAAACAGCCTGGCCACCTGCGACGAATCGGCGCCAAGGGCCGCCTGCAGCTTCTTGTCGTCGATGACCAGGTTGCCATCCTTGCCCTGGCTGACGCCCGCTGCCGCCAGCGCCGAGACCGAGACGCTGCCGCCGCCGGTCTTGAGCAGCATGTCCATCTGCATGGTGACCTGGCCCAGCGCCGTATCGCCTTTCAGGGCGCCGGCCGACAGGGTCTTGAGCTTGGCGTTCAGGTCGTTGTAGGCGGCCACGAAGGTTTTCAGGTTGTCGCCGATCTTGCTGGCATCTTGCGTGATCGTGACGTCGGCCTTGCCCTTGCCGGTCAGCGTCAACGCCGCGCCGGGAATGGCCTTGTCCTTGTCCAGGGTGTTGCTGGCGCTGGTGACCGTCTTGCCGTCGACCGTGAGGATGGCGTCCTGGGCGGCGGCCGTCTGTTTCAGCCCGTTCTGTTTGCTGTCGGGGTCGAAGCCGAGCAGGCTTTTCAGGGCGGCGTCGCCGCTGACGCTGATGCGCATGCTGTTGGCCGCGCCGCTCTGGCCGGCGATCGCCAGTGACACCTTGCCATCGTCGCCCTTCTCCACCTTGACGTCCACCCCGGCTGCCTTGAAGGCGGCGGCAATGCCGTCGAGCGTGTTGTTGCTGCTGTCGAGCGTGATGGTCTTGCTGGTGGCCGTGCCGTTGGTGGTAAAACCTTTGTCGCCGGCGGTGCCGAAATCGATCTTGACCGTGGTCGGCACGCCGCTGCCGATGCTGGTGGTGGCGGCGCTGAACGCGGCGCTGGTCAGGAACTGGCCCTGCGCCAGCTGCTGGACGTTGAGCGCGTAGGTGCCGGCCTTGGCCGCGCCGGTGGCGCTGGCGGTCAGCACGGTTTTGTCGGAACTGGCAGCTGCCGTGGACAGGCCGCTGCCGGTCAGTGCGGTGGCGGTCGCCTGGAAGCTGGCCAGCGCGCTTTGCAGTTGGCCCAGGCCCGACAGCTTGGTCTGGCTGCTGGCCAGCGCAGCGTTGAGCCTGGTGGCGCCATTGTTCTGCGACATCATGGTCTGCTCGACGCGCTTGTAGACGTCGGCGCTGATGCCGGAGGCGCCGGTATTGCCGGCGCTGCTGCCGGCAGCGGTGGCGGCAGTGCCAAGGCTGGCAAGGTTGGTGGTTGAGCTGGCAAGCGGATTGATGGCCATAGCGGGGTCCCGGCTGTGAGATATCAATGGTAATCCCAATAGTATGCTACAGAAACGATATGTCAAAGTCATGAACAGACTGACAAACCCGTCTTTATCCGCGCACGCGGCATGGCACTTCATGGCCCGGTTAAAGTAGTATCATTGACTTTGTAATGAGAATCGTTATCATTATGGTTTTCATCCCACCGGAACCGGCATAACCATGAATCAACAAGCAACCGCCCGCAAGGCGCTCACCCTCAATCGTCTCGCGGTCGCTGTTGCGCTTGCCCTACCGGTGCTGGCGCAGGCCAACGCCGAAGTCGGATCGGCCAGCGCGGACGCGGTACTGCCGCAGGTGACCGTGTCCGGCATCAAGTCCGACGATACCAACGGTACCTACACCGTGCGCAATGCCCGCACTGCCACCCCGCTCGACCTGTCGCTGCGCGAAACGCCGCAATCGGTGACAGTGATCACCCAGCAGCGCATCGAAGACCAGGGCCTGAAAACCGTGTCGGACGTGATCAACAACGCCACCGGCGTGGCGGTCAACCAGTACGAAACCAACCGCGCCGACTTCAACGCACGCGGTTTCGACATCGACAACCTGCAGATCGACGGCATTCCCACCACCTGGGAACAGCAATGGAGCGGCGGTGAAATCCTCAGCAGCCTGGCCATGTACGACCGCGTGGAAATCGTGCGCGGCGCCACCGGCCTGATGACCGGCGCCGGCAACCCGTCCGCCGCGATCAACCTGGTGCGCAAGCGCGCCACCAGCAAGCAGCTGACCGGTTCGGCCGAAGTGGCGCTCGGCAGCTGGAGCGATCGCCGCGCCACCGTCGATGTCTCGACCCCGCTGACCCAGGCCGGCAATGTGCGCGCGCGCGTGGTCGGCGAAGTCGAGAAAAGCGACAGCTTCACCGACCGCCTCAGCAAGGACAACAGCACCTTCTACGGCACCGTCGAAGCGGACCTGACCCCGCGCACGCTGCTGGCCGTCGGCTTCAGCCGCCAGAAGTCCGACACCGACCACCCGATGTGGGGCGGCCTGCCCTACTGGTACGCCGATGGTTCGCGCACCGACTGGGACGAGTCGAAAACCTCGAGCGTCGACTGGTCGCGCTGGAATACCTCGTATAACAACGCCTTTGCCAACCTCGAACACACGTTCGACAACGGCTGGAAGGTGCGCGCCACCTACGCCAACGGCCGGCGCAAGGCGGACTCGGTCCTGCTCTACCTGTACGGCAACCCGGACCGCGCCACCGGCGCCGGCATGGGCGCCTCGGCCGGCTGGTACATCACCGAGACCAAACAGGAAGACGCGGGCCTGCACCTCGACGGCGCCTTCGAACTCGGCGGCCGCCAGCACGAGGCGGCGTTCGGCTACATGCATGCCAAGCAGAAATTCAACTCGGATACGCGGCCGGCCGACTATGGTCTGGGCCAGTTCGTCGCGCCAGCACCTGCCGACTTCAACAACTGGAATCCGTCCGCCTACGCACCGCCGACCTGGGGCGCGCGCACCTTCTACCAGCGCGCGGAAACCACGCAGGACGGCCTGTACGGCGTGGGCCGCTTCTCGCTGGCCGATCCGCTCAAGCTGATCGTCGGCGCCCGCGTGACCCGCTATGAAAAAACCGGCAACCTGGCCGGCGTCACGCCATACCGCCTCAAGTTCGACGACGAAGTCACGCCATATGCCGGCCTGATCTACGACATCAGCAAGAATTACTCGGTCTACACCAGCTACACGGAAATCTTCCAGCCGCAAAACGCGGTCGACATCAACCGCGTCACGCTCGATCCGATCCGTGGCAAGAATGTCGAAGCCGGTGTCAAAGGCGAGTTCCTCGACGGCCGCGTCAATGGCTCGTTCGCGCTGTTCAAGATTCGCCAGGACAACCTGGCGCAGGCGGTCGGCGTCATCCCCGGCACTGCCGATACCTATTCCGAAGCGGTCAAGGGCGCCACCAGCGAGGGCTTTGAGATGGAAGTGGCAGGCGAACTGGCGCGCGGCTGGAACGCCAACGCCGGCTACACCCATTACAGCGCCAAGACCGCCAGCGGCGATCCGTTCAACAGCAACTACCCGCGCGACCTGTTCCGCGTGTTCACCACGTACAAGCTGGGCGGGGCACTGGCAGGGCTGACGGTGGGCGGCGGCGTCAACTGGCAAGGCCAGACCTACACGATCACGTCGAGCGCGCCGGCCGGCAACACCACCGGCAACCGCCTGCAGCAGGACTCCTATGCGCTGGTCAACCTGATGGCGCGTTACGAGATCAACCCGAACTGGTCGGCGCAGCTCAACCTCGACAACGTGACCGACAAGCGCCACTTCGGCATGTCCGCTGCGTTCAACCAGCTGAACTTCCAGGCGCCGCGCAGCATCAGCGGTACCCTCAAGTACCGGTTCTGAGGGTCTGAACCACCAGGCGCAGCGTCCGGATGACCTGACCCGGCTTCACCGCGCGCAGGCTGCGGCAGTGCGCCGACCAGCCTGACGATCACGAGCCGGCGCCTGGTGCGCCGGCTTTTTTCATGGCGCGTGCCAGCGCGCCGGCGCAGAACCGAGCGCGCTGGCGCCGTGCTGCCATGCCATGGCCATGTCGCCGATCGTCACCGGCGGGCGCAGGCGCCGCGCCGGTCCCCAGTCCGTGTTTTCCAGTACCGGCCCATAGTCGTCCGCGCCCACCGGCGCCAGCCGCAGTGCGTCGTGCTCGGCAACCGTCGTCATCAGCAATGCCGCCGTGCGCGCCAGCGACAGCCGTGCCTGCACTGCCTGTTGGCCGGTCACCCTGGCGATCAGGCCGCGCACCACGGCAGCGGCCATCAGGTAGCCGGTGGCATGGTCGAGCGCCTGCACCGGCAGCGGCACCGGCTTGTCGGCGCCGCTGGCGCGCATGCCGTGCTCGGCGATGCCGCAACTCATCTGCACCAGGCTGTCGAAGCCGCGCCGGCCAGCCCATGGCCCGGTCCAGCCATAGGCGTCGAGGCAGACATCGACCAGACCGGGATTGATCTGGCGCCGGGACGCGTCGTCATAGCCGAGCCGGACCAGCGCCTGCGGCCGGTAGCCGTGCACCAGCACGTCGGCCTCGGCCAGCAGTTGCTCGAAGATGGCGCGATCGGGCGCCTGGTGCAGATCCAGCCGGGCGCAGCGCTTGCCGGGCGTGACTTCGGGAATCACGCCCGGTTCCTCCCAGTGCGGCGCATCGATACGCAGCACGTCGGCGCCGTAGCCGGCCAAAAAGCGCGTGGCGACCGGGCCGGCCAGCACGCGCGTCAGATCGAGCACTTTCAGTCCCGCCAGCGGGCGCTGCGCCACTGCGCGGTCGCGGCGCCAGTCGCCCCGCGCGGGCGCCGGCTGCAGCGCCAGCGCGATCAGCGGCTCGGCTGCCACCGACCGCCCTTGCGGATGGACGCGCCACTGTTCGCTCGAGCGCATCTGCGCGGCACAACCGCCGGCGGCCACCAGCGCCGTCTCCAGCGCGGCGCCGTCCCACTGCGCCACCGCGCGCGCCACCGCCGCGCGGTCGGCCGCGCAGCCGAGCAGCGCCAGCGCTGCGTCGCGGTGGTGGCTGGCGTTGGTGTGCAGGCGTATCCAGCCATCGGCGCAGGCGTAGTCGCCCGCGATGGCGTCCCAGGGCGCCGGCGCCTGCCAGCCCACCGGATCGAGCGACCAGCCGAACCACAGCGACGCCAGCCGCCGGTCCACCTGGACCGGTGCCGGTGCCGTACCGGTCCCCTGCGCCAGCGCTAGTTCGCGCACCGCCAGCGCTGCTGCACCGACCGAGGCGGCGGCCAGGTCGGTCACGGCATAGCACGACGGCAGCGCGCCGGCGCCGCCGAACGTCAGCTTCTCCAGCGCCGCGGACGGCATGTCCAGCGCAGACCAGGCGGCGCCGAGCAGTTGATGGGCAATGGTGGACATGGCAGGCTCCTGGTAGCGATGCCCGAGCTTAGACCGCCTGCAGGGCAGACGTCAATCACAGAAAGCGAGGCCGGCCAGAGCCCCCTCACGCCGGTCAGTTAGCGCCCTCCATAGCGGGCGCCGTTCTCGAAGAAATACACACCCTGGTTGACCGCGCACGCGTAGCTGACCACCGGCGCTGCGGTGTAGGCAGGCAGCGAAAACATATGCGAGGTGAACGCCACGCTGCCGTCCTTTTTCACCTGGTAGCGCAGTACCTGCAGGATGGGCAGGCCGTTGCGGTCCACGGTCTGGCGCTGGTCCGAGAAGGCGATCACGCCGTCCGCCGTGATGCGAAATGCCGAGATCTGCAAGCCGCCGCGGGTGCTGGAAGGCGCTGCGGCAGGATCGTTGTTGCGGCACTTGGCCAAATCGAGGGTCACCGTGACGTCGGCGCCGCCGAGCAGCGCATTTTCGACCGCGTTGACGGTGGTCAGCGGCGTGGCGCTCGCTGCCAGCGCCGCGGGTGCGGCGCAGCCGATGGCGACACCGGCGAGGAATGTTTTAAACAATGGCTTCTCCTGGTGATGGTTGGTGAAAACATACCTGGGATACTCCACTGGCCTAAATATGAAACCAGTTTCATCATTCTAGATGAAAACGGTGTGCGGTTGCGCGAAACTTCTCATCGGAAAGTCGCCCGTTCCTTCCTCAGCGCACGAACTTGTTGACGATCGCCATGGTCGCAGCGTCGGGGTTGACGAAGGTGAAACCGATCTTGAACTGGTCGCCGCTGAAGATGCAGTAATTGACCTTGCTGCGGCTGCTTACCAGCTGGCCGCGGCCATCGACGAACAGCTCGAACGTGACCTGGCCCATGTGGCCGACCGCCAGCTTGTGGTCGAAGGTCAGCGAGACGCCGGTGCTGCTGAGATCGATGGTTCGACCCTGCTGAGGCGGCAAACCGTCCATAGCCACGACGGCCTTGGCGCGCACGATCTTGCGTGCGCCGGAGCGTTGATCGACTAACAATTTGTTGTCCTTTATTACGTAAAGAGCATGGTTGCTCTTTCAAACACGTAACAATACAACGTTATTGGATTTCGCGCAGCTTGTTGAAAGCGTCGTCGATGCGATCTACCGCAATGATCGTCATGCCCTCGATCGGCTGCTTGGGCGCATTGCCGCTCGGGATCATGGCAATCGAGAAGCCGAGCTTGGCCGCTTCGCGCAAGCGCTCCTGGCCGCGCGGCGCGGGCCGGATTTCGCCGGCCAGCCCCACTTCGCCGAACACCACGAAACCGCGCGGCAGCGGCTTGTTGCGCATCGACGAATTAATCGCCAGCAGCACGGCCAGGTCGGCTGCCGGTTCGGTGATTTTCACGCCGCCGACGGCGTTGATGAACACGTCCTGGTCGAAGGCGGCAATGCCGGCGTGGCGGTGCAGCACGGCCAGCAGCATGGCCAGGCGGTTTTGCTCGAGGCCGACCGACAGCCGGCGCGCATTGGGCAGGTGGCTGGCGTCCACCAGCGCCTGGATTTCCACCAGCAGCGGCCGCGTGCCTTCCTGCGTCACCATCACGCACGAGCCGGGCACCTGGTTGTCGTGCTGCGATAAAAACAGGGCCGACGGGTTCGACACGCCCTTCAGGCCTTTTTCCGTCATGGCAAACACGCCGAGTTCGTTGACGGCGCCGAAGCGGTTCTTGATCGCCCGCACCAGCCGGAAGCTCGAGTGGTTATCGCCTTCGAAATACAGCACCGTATCGACGATGTGTTCGAGCACGCGCGGGCCGGCCAGCGCGCCCTCCTTGGTCACGTGGCCGACCAGGATGATGGTGACACCGGTCTGCTTGGCGGCGCGGGTGAGCTGCGCCGCGCACTCGCGCACCTGGGCCACCGAGCCCGGCGCCGAACTGAGCGCATCGGAATACACGGTCTGGATCGAGTCGATCACCGCCACCTCGGGTTTCAGGTCGGCCAGCGTGCCGAGGATTTTTTCCAGCTGGATCTCGGCCTGCAGCTTGAGGTCGCGGGCGTCGATCATCAGGCGCTTGGCGCGCAGCGCGATCTGCGCGCCCGACTCTTCGCCACTGACATACAACACTTTTTTCAGGTGCGAGACATTAGCCAGCGCCTGCAGCAGCAGCGTCGATTTGCCGATGCCGGGATCGCCGCCGATCAGCACCACGCCACCGCTGACCAGGCCGCCGCCGAGCACGCGGTCGAATTCCTCGATGCCGGTGCCGAAACGCGGCACGTCGATGGCGTCGATATCGGCCAGCGACAGCACCGGCGCCGTCTGCGCCAGCGCCAGGTGCTGCGGTTGCGAATAGCGGTTGTTGCCGCCCTGCTCGACCACGGTTTCCACCATGGTATTCCACTGGTGGCAGGCCGAGCACTGGCCGGTCCACTTGGTGGCCGTGTTGCCGCACTCGGTGCAGACGTAATGGGTTTTTGCCTTGGCCATCCGGTCAGCCTTCCACCACGGCCACGCGCGGCGCCAGCGCGCACATCAGCTCGTAGCCGATGGTGCCGGCGGCCTGCGCCACCTCGTCGATCGGCAAGCCCTCGCCCCACAGCACCACGCGGCTGCCGACCCTGGCCGTGGCGATCTGCGTGAGGTCCACCGTCAGCATGTCCATCGAGACCCGGCCGACCACGCGCGTGCGCACGCCATCGACCAGCACCGGCGTGCCCAGCGGCGCGTGGCGCGGATAGCCGTCGGCATAGCCGCACGCCACCACGCCGATGCGCATCGGGCCGTCGGCCGTGAAGCGGCTGCCGTAGCCGACCGCCTCGCCGGCGGCGATGTCCTGCACGCCGATGATCTCGCTCGACAGCGTCATCGCCGGCCGCAGGCCGTAGTCGGCTGCCGGCGTTGTGCCGGGCGTGGCGCCGTAGAGCATGATGCCGGGACGCACCCAGTCGTTGCGCAACACGCCGTCCAGTTCATCCTGGCGCAGCACGCCGGCCGAGTTGGACAGGCTGCGCATGCCGGGCAGGCCGGCCGCGCCCGCCTCGAAGCGGCGGATCTGCTCGGCAACCGGCAGCAGCGGATGCGCGGCCTCGTCGGCGTTGGCGAAGTGCGTCATCAGCGTGATGTTGCCGACGCATGCGAGGGCGACCAGCCGTGCGTGGGCGCCAGCGTAGGCCTCGGGCTTGAAGCCGAGCCGGTTCATGCCGGTGTTCATTTTCAGGTGCAGGTCGAACCTGATGCCGCGCTGGCCCAGGTCGGCGTCGGCCGCTTCGAGCCAGGCCAGCTGCTCTTCGCAATGGACGGCCGACTGCAGGCGGTAACCGGCCATGGTGTGGAGATCGTCGAAACCGAAGAAACCCTCCAATAACATGATCGGCTTCTTCCAGCCCAGTTCGCGCAGGCGGATCGCGTTGTCGAGTTCGACCAGCGCCAGGCCGTCGGCCTCGGCAAAACCGCGCATGGCGCGCTCCAGGCCGTGACCGTAACCGAACGCCTTGACCACGCCCCAGACGCGGGCGCCGGGCGTACGCGCCCTGACCACGGCCAGATTGTGCTGCATGGCGGCGATATGGATGGTGGCAAGGATCGGCCTGGGCATGGGGTATTCTCTGCTCTGTCGGTGAAACCGGTATTTTACCAACTGCGGGCAAACCGGGGGCTGGAGCGGCTCCCGGCGCACGGCTCAATTCTTGGGCTTACGAACAAAGCGTGGTATAAAGCAAGCCAATACAAGCTTTCAGGCAGTCCAGAATGAATCGTGGTTTTTATACCATCATGTCGGCGCAGTTTTTTTCTTCGCTGGCCGACAACGCATTGCTCTTCGTCGCGATTGACCTGTTAATCAACATGAATTCGCCCGGCTGGATCACGCCGCTGCTGAAACTGTCCTTTACGCTGTTCTACGTCCTGCTGGCGGCATTTGTCGGCGCTTTCGCTGATTCCATGCCAAAAGGCAAAGTCATGTTCGTCTCCAACCTCATCAAGGTTGGCGGCTGCCTGCTGTTGTTCGCCCACGTCCACCCGCTGGTGGCGTACGCGGTCGTCGGCTTCGGCGCAGCCGTGTATTCGCCGGCCAAGTACGGCATCCTGACCGAACTGCTGCCGGCTGAAAAGCTGGTGGCCGCCAACGGCTGGGTCGAGGGCCTGACCGTGATGTCGATCATCTTCGGCACCGTGCTCGGCGGCGCGCTGGTCGGCGACCGGCTGTCGTCGGTGCTGCTCGGCTTCGACTTCCCGTTCATCGATACCGGCATCAAGACCCCGACCGAAGCGGCGCTGTGCGTGGTGACAGGCATCTATGCGCTGGCAGCCCTGTTCAATACCCGCATCCCGGACACCGGCTGTGTGTATGGGCACCAGCAACACAACCCGATCAAGCTGATCAGCGAATTCGCCACCTGCTGCGGCCTGCTCTGGCGCGACAAGCTGGGCCAGATCTCGCTGGCCGTGACCACGCTGTTCTGGGGCGCTGCGCAAACGCTGCAATTCATCGTGCTCGAATGGGCCAACCGCACGCTCAAGCTGTCCTACGAGCAAGCCACCAGCCTGGTGGGCGTGGTGGCGATCGGCGTGGCGGTCGGCGCGGTGCTGTCGGCGCGCTGCATCAGCCTGCGCAAGTCGCTCACGGTCATCCCGGTCGGCATCGCCATGGGCGTGATCGTGATGGGCATGACCATGGTGACGTCGGTGGCACTGGCCTATCCGCTGCTGGTGCTGGTCGGCCTGCTCGGCGGCTTCTTCCTGGTGCCGATGAATGCCTTGCTGCAACACCGGGGCCACGTGCTGATGAGCGCCGGCCACTCGATCGCCGTGCAGAACTTCAATGAAAACCTGTCGATCCTGACCATGCTGGCGGCGTACTCGCTGATGTTGCGCGGCCACCTGAACCTCAATGCCATCATCCTGATCTTCGGCCTGTTCCTGGCCGGCACCATGCTGATGATCCTGCGCCGCCATCATGCCAACCAGCGCGAATTCGATTCGGTCGCGCTGATCGGCGAAGCCAAGCACTAGGAAAGCGCAGGCAGCGTGCCGTCCCGGCGATGCTGGGCGGCGCGCGTGCGCCAGTCGTCCGGGACGATGAAGCCGCGCCGCTGTTCCAGCCACCACGCCCCCTCCTGCCGCACCACGGCCACCATCACCGGGGCCGCCACCTGCGCCATCTGCTCGGTCAATGCCGCTTGCAATTCCTGGCGGTCCATGGCCGTGCCCGCGGGGGTTTTCAAGGGCGCCAGCCATTGCAGGCGCGGCATCAGGCAAAAGCGCTCGCCCGGCAACGCGTCCAGCTGCGCCAGCGGCGTCCAGAAGCCCTGGCAGTGTTCGCGCGAAATGCCTTCGGTCACGGCCGGCGCCTGGTCGAACGGGTAGAACAGCCAGCCCTTGACCAGCGCCTGGGCCCGGTCCACCGGCTGCGGCAGCAGCGGCTGGGCAGCCGGGTGAGCGGCCAGCGCCAGTTGCTTGTCGAAGATCTTGCGCATCTTGGCGCCCAGCGTATCGGCCAGGTTGGGGCCGATCAGGCCGTTGAAGTCGGCACCGGCCGTGGCGGCGTCCAGCAGGTAGAACTTGGTGGCAAACTCGAGGTGCAGCAGCGCCGCACCGGCGCGCACCAGGAAATCGAATTCGCCCACCGTATCGTTGCGGCTGGCGCGCACCTGCAGGCCATGCGCGACCAGGATGTGCTGCTGCGAAAAATAAAAGGCCAGCAGCTTCTCCGCATACAGGCCGAGGCGCGAATAATGGCGCGCGCCGAGCGCCGCATCGAGCGGCGCCGGATCGCGGTCGAGCGCGGCCAGCCAGTCGGCCACGTCCGCTTTTACGGGACCGAGCGTGGCGATGCGGCCCTGCCAGTGCGGCGCAGCCGGATCGAGCAGGTCGGGTGCGTCGAGCAGCCAGGCCAGCGCACGTACCGGCGGGTGGTGCAGATGGCCCCAGCGCTGCGCGTAGCCCAGCTGATAGGCATCGGCGCCGGCGCTGGGGCGGGCGCGGCTGTCAGTCACGGGCAGTCCTGGCCAGGCACAGGTCGGCCCAGGCCTTGGCCTTGTCTTCGGGACGGGCCAGCAGGTCGTCCGGGTGGTAAGTCGCCACCACCGGCAGGCCGGCGTCGCCGTAGTGCATCACCTTGCCGCGCGCGGCCGGCCCCAGCATCAGCCCCCTGGCGGCGAACTGGCCGAAGGTCATGGCCATGGTGGCGCCGGTCAAGGCCAGTTCGCGCGCGAGGAACGGCCGGCAGGCGGTCAGCTCGTCGGCGGTCGGGTTGCGCTGGCGGCCGTCATCGCCGTCGCTGCTCGGAGGCCGGCACTTGACCAGGTGCGTGACATACACGTCGGCCTCGGGCTTGAGCGCGATGGCCCTGAACATATTGTCGAGCAACTGGCCGGCCTCGCCCGCCAGCGCGCGCTGCTCGGCCTCGTCCAGTGCCGATGGCGCGGCAGCAATCGCCAGCCAGGCCGCCTGCCCGGGACCGCGACCGTTGACCGCATGGCGGCGGGTGGCAGCCAGCGGGCAGCGCGTGCAGTGCGAGACAGCCTCCTGCAGGGCCGGCCAGTCCATCGCGGCGATGGCGTCGTCGCTGATGGCCGGCGTTGCCGGGGAAGCTGGCGTTGCCGGGATCGCCGAGCTCGCATGGTTCGCGTCGTTCGCCGGGCTGGCCGGGTTCGCATGGTTCGCATGGTTCGCGTAGTTCGCCGTGTTCGCCGGGCTGCCCGGGTTCGCTTGGTTCACCGGGCTTGCCAGGTTCGCCGCCACTGCGTGCCCCGGCTGCAGCGGACGCGCGCGTGCGGTCGGCGCAGCCGGCACGTCGTCGAACCAGGCTGTCGATTCGTCGTCGGAAGCCACCACCGGCGCGGTAGCCGGATGCCGGGCCGGTAGCGGGGACGGCGCAGGATCGGATGGCCGGGCCGGCTCGGGGGGCCGGGCTGCGGGGGCCGCCGCCGGGGCTGCTGCAGCTGCCGCTGCCGCTGTCGCCGAGAGTGGCGCCGGTGCCGGTGCTGCCGCTGTTGCTGGTACTGCAGCGCCTGCTGGTGCAGGTGCTGATGCAGGTACCGTTGCCGCCGATGCCGGCGCCGGCGTCTGCACGTCGTACACGGCAGCAGCTTGTTGGGCAGCGAAGGGCTGCGCGCCAGAGGGCTCGGCAGCAAGCGCTGCGTCCGCCGCGAGGTCTTCCGGTGCGGCAGACGTCGCGCCGGGGCCGGCATGGCGCAACTGCCACAGCACGCCGACGCCCATCTCCTGCAGAAACGCCGCATGGCGGGCAGAGACGCTCATAAGTCGTAACGCATCACGATGGCGTCCTCGCGTGACTGGTTCGCAGCCGGGTAGTAACCCTTGCGGCGACCGATGTGTTGGAAGCCATAGCGTTCATAGATCTGCAAGGCCCGCGTATTGGAAGGGCGCACTTCGAGCAGCACCGATTCCATGCCCAGCCCGCGCGCGCAGGCAACCGACTGGTTCAGCAGCAGATAGCCGAGCCCCTGTCCCTGGCGCTCGGCCGCCACCGCCACGTTGAGCAGGTGCGCCTCGTGCACGGCCGGCATCAACAGAAAATAGCCGAGCAGCACGCCGGCCTGGTCGCGCAGCACCCAGGCCGGATACTGTTCGGCCAGCGAGTCGGCGAAATTGGCCATGCTCCACGGATGCGGATAGACGCGCTGTTCGAGCGCCACCACGTCGTCGAGATCGGACGGCTGCATCGGCCCGTACTGCAGGCGCGCCAGGTCCCAGGCCTGCTTCATGCGCCCCCCGCCGTCTTGGCAGCGTTGATGTCGCGCCGCTCGGCCTGGGTGTAGGCGACCTTGTTGCGCAGGTACAGCGGCTGCGCTTCGGCGGCGGTCACGGTGCGGCCGGCGGCCAGCGCCAGGCTGGCCAGCTGGGCGACCTGCTCGGCGTGCGGCATGATCGTGCCATATTGCTCGCCGACGCCGGCAAACGCCGCAGGATACGCGGTCAGACCGTTGCCGCAGAATACAGGCGCGCCCTGCGCCGCCACGTCGGCCGGGGCCGACAAGGTGGCCGCTTGCAGCAGTTGCGGTGCGGCCAGCCCGGCGCCGGCAGCAAACCGGTACTGCGCCCAGTACACCTCGCCCATGCGGGCGTCGAGCACGGCCAGCACGTCGGCCGCGCCGCCATGCTGGTGGCAGGCCAGCGCCATGGCCTCGAGCGTCACCACCGGCACCACCGGCAGGCTGGCGCCGAAAGCGAGGCCCTGGGCCACGCCGCAGGCAGTGCGCACGCCCGTAAACGAGCCGGGACCGGCGCCGAAGGCAATCGCGCTGCACTGCCTGAGCGTGATGCCGGCTTCGGCCAGCAATTCCTGAATCATCGGCAAGACCGACTGCGAATGGGTGCGCACGCCCGCCGACACGCGGCTGGTCAAGATACCGCCATGCAACAGGGCAACCGACGCCGCCTCGGACGACGTCTCGATGGCAACGATGGTGGATGGCGAGGAAGGGGACGAAATGGTAGACATCCCGCATTTTAACCCGATGCGCCAGCCGGCGCGACCCTCGGACCGGATGTAAAATAGACGCTTTGGACTGTCGGGAACGCCGCCAACACCATGCACAGCCTCACCCTCAATTCCGCCAACCGCGAACAGGTGGCCGCCGAACTGGCCGGCGACCGCTGGATCGTCGCCTGCCTGTGCGCCGCCTGGTGCGGCACCTGCGACAGCTACCAGGCCAGTTTCGAGAGCGTGGCTGCGCGCCATCCCGACAAGCTGTTCCTGTGGATCGATATCGAAGACCATGCCGACGTGGTCGGCGATCTCGACGTGGAAAATTTTCCGACCCTGCTGATCCAGCACCACGAGCTGGTGGCGTTTTTCGGCACCATGCTGCCCGATCCGGCGCTCGCGCACCGGCTGGTGCAGGCGCAGACCGAGATGTCGGACGCGGAGATGACGGACATGATCGTCAACAGCGAGGAGCGCGCGCGCTGGCAGCACGACTGCAACCTGCGCACCCTGCTGCGCAACGCCCTGGCCTGATCCCTGCAAGTATCTACAATGTCAGCGGCAGGCTGCGCAAGCGCCTGCCGGTCAGCTTGAACACGGCGTTGGCCACGGCCGGCGCCACCGGCGGCACGGCCGGCTCGCCCATGCCCTCCGGGTGCGCGGCGCTCGGCAGGATGATGGTTTCCACCAGCGGCGCCTGGTTCAGGCGCAGCACCGGGTAGTCGTGGAAGTTCGACTGTTCGACCTTGCCGTCCTTGATCGTCACCGCACCGAACAGCGCTGCCGACAACCCGAACACCACGCCCGATTCCGCCTGCTGGGCGATCAGGTTGGGGTTGACGGCCAGCCCGCAGTCGATCGCGCAGACCACGCGGTGGACGCGGATCTCGGTACCGGCCACCGATACCTGCGCCACCTGCGCCACGATGGTGCCGAACGACTGGTGCAGCGCCACGCCATGGGCGTGTCCGTCGGGCGCAGCGCCGGCGCGCGCCACGGCCGCGTCGAGCACCGCCAGGTGGCGCGGATGGCGTGCCAGCAGCGCGCGCCGGAACGCCACCTCGTCGCGGCCGGCAGCATGGGCCAGCTCGTCGATGAAGCTTTCCTTGAAAAACGCGTTGTGCGAGTGGCCGACCGAGCGCCAGTAACCAAGCGGCACGGCGCTGTCCACGATCGTGTGGCGGATGCGCTGGTTGGGCAGCTCGTACGGCAGGTCGAACAGGCCTTCGGCCATGGTCTTGTCCGGCCCGGCCGCCGGCAGTCCCAGGTTACGCGCCAAGAACTGGTGCGACACCGAGCCGCCAGCCGACGTGCAATCGTAGCCGAGCACGTGGCCGGCCGCGTCGAGCGTGGCGGCAAAGCGCGCCAGCGCCGCCGGGCGGTACACGTCGTGGCCGATATCGTCCTCGCGGGTCCAGATGGTTTGCACCGGCGCGCCGCCGGTGGCCGGCGCTGCCGCGCGGGCGATCGCCACGGCCTGCGCCACCATGTCGACATCGAGCCGGCGCCCGAAGCCGCCGCCGAGCAGGGTCACCTCCAGCGTGACAGCCTCGGTGGCCACGCCGGCCGCCTGCGCCGCCGCCTTGACCGCAAAGCCCGGCGACTGCGTCGGCGCCCAGACGTGGACCTTGCCATCCTTGAGCTGCGCCGTGCAGTTGACCGGCTCCATGGCCGCGTGGGCCAGATAGGGCGCGCGGTACTCGGCGCCCAGGGTGCGGGCCACGTCGCCCCCGCCCTGCACCAGATCCATGTCGCCGGCCTGGTGGTAGACATGGCCGGCATCCGTGCCGAGGCTGGCGGCAAGCGCGTCGAACACCTGGGCGCTGGCCAGGCCGGCGTTGGCGCCGTCGCGCCAGGTGATCGCCAGCGCCAGCGCGGCCTGCTTCGCCTGCCACCAGGTGCGCGCCACCACGGCCACCCCGGCGCCCGCGCCGTACGCAGCGGAAAAATCGACCACCTGCAGCACGCCCGGCATCCTCATCGTCGCCGACCGATCCACGCTGGCGAACACGCCGCCGATCACGGGCGCCATGCGCACCGCCGCGTACACCATGCCGGGCGGGCGCACGTCGATGCCGAACACCGCGCTGCCATCGACCTTGGCCGGCGTGTCGCGGCGCTGCTGCGGCCGGCCGATCAGCGTGAATTGCGCAGGCGACTTCAGGCGCACTTCCCCCGGCTGGGCGGTGGCGGCGGCAGCAGCGAGCGCGCCATAGGCCAGCGTGCGGCCGTCACGGTGCAGTACGTGGCCGGCGCCGGTGCCGCAATCGTCAGGCTGGGCATGCCACTGCTGGCAGGCGGCAGCGACCAGCATCGCGCGCGCGGCAGCGCCGGCTTCGCGCATCGGCAGCCAGGCGTCCTTGATGCTGGACGAACCGCCGGTGATCACGATGCCCAGCTCGCGCGCCACCTTGCCGACGATCCAGCGGGCGCCGTTCTTCACCGCGCCGTCGTCGTCGGGGTGGAACGGCAAGCCGTCCTGCAGCATGGCGACGTTGCCGTAGATGGCGTCGAGCGGCGCCTGCACCAGCCGCACCGATGCCAGCGGCACGTCCATTTCCTCGGCCACTAGCATCGGCAGCGCCGTGTGCACGCCCTGCCCCATCTCGCTGCGCGGCATGGCAACGGTGACCGTGCCATCGGGCGCCAGCGCCACCCAGCCGTTGAGCGCCAGCGCGCCGCCGCTGACCGGCAGCGGGTGCGACGCAGTGCGGCGCTGGCGCGCGGGCAGCATGCCCCAGCCCACCACCAGCGCGCCCATGACGGCCACGCCGCCGAACAGGAAGCGCCGGCGCGGCGACGAAGACGGTTGCCCGGTTGCTGGCGGCATGGTCGGTCGGGGCATGGTCATGGCTGGCCGTGCCAGCGCGCCAGCAGGTCGTCCGGGCTCAGCGGCTTACCATATAAATAGCCTTGCGCGAGGTGGCAGCCATGGCGCAGCAGGAACGACGATTGCTCTTCGGTTTCCACGCCTTCGGCGATGACCGACAGATTCATGCTCTTGCCCAGCTGGATGATGGCAATCGCGATCGCCTCGTCGTTGGCGTCGGTCGAGATATCCTTGATGAACGAGCGGTCGATCTTCAGCGTCTGCACCGGCAGCTGCTTGAGGTAGGCCAGCGACGAGTAGCCGGTGCCGAAATCGTCGATCGCCAGCGCCACGCCGATTGCGTGCAGGTCGTTGATGAAGACCATGGCGTCGCCGGTGTTCATGATCACCGACTCCGTCACTTCGAGCTGCAGGCGCTGCGGTGCCAGGCCGGTATCGGCCAGGATGTCGGCCACCAGCTTGACGATGCCACCGCGCTCGAACTGGCGCGCCGACAGGTTGACCGCGATCTTCGGCACGTGCAGGCCTGCCGCCTGCCAGCGGTCCATCTGGCGGCAGGCCTCGTGCAGCACCCATTCGCCGAGCTGGTTGATGAAACCGGTGTCCTCGGCCAGCGGAATGAAGCGCACCGGCGGCACCAGCCCCAGCTCCGGATGGTTCCAGCGCACCAGCGCCTCGACGCCGATCAGGCGACCGGTATCGATTTCCACCTGCGGCTGGTACATCAGGAAGATTTCGTTCTTTTCGATCGAGCGGCGCAGATAGGTTTCCAGCCGCAGCCGCTCGACGCCTTCGCCGGTCATCGACGGCATGTAGAAGCTGTAGCCGTTGCGGCCGCGCGCCTTGGCCTGGTACATGGCCACGTCGGCATTGCGGATCAGCATATTGAGGTCGCCCGCATCGTCGGGGAACAGGCTGATGCCCACGCTGCAGGTGACGAACAGCTCGTGGCCGGCCACCTGGAACGGCTGGTCGAACATCTGCACCAGCTTTTCGGCCACCTGCGCCGGCCCATAGTGGCTGCCCACGTTTTCCAGCAGGACGATGAATTCGTCGCCGCCCAGGCGCGCCAGCGTGTCACCCTCGCGCAGGCGGTCGAGCAGCGCGCGCGCGACCTGCTTGAGCAGCTCGTCGCCGATGTGGTGGCCCAGCGTGTCGTTGACGTTCTTGAAGCGGTCGAGATCGATGAACAGCAGCGCCAGCTGCTCGTGGTCGCGCGTGGCGCGCTGCAGCGCGTGCTGCAGGCGGTCGTTGAACAGCAGGCGGTTGGGCAGCGCGGTCAGCGGGTCGTGGTGGGCCAGGTGATCGAGCTTGTCCTGCGACTCCTTGGCGCTGGTGATATCGCTGAACACGCCCACGTAGTGCGTCGCATGGCCGCGGCTGTCGCGTACCGCGCTGACGGTCAGCCACTCGAGGTAGATATCGCCGTTCTTGCGCCGGTTCCACAGCTCGCCCTGCCAGAAACCGGACGCGAGCTGCTCTTGCCACATCTGTTCGTAGAACGCCTGCTCGTGGCGGCCCGAGCGCGTCAGCGTGTAATCGAGGCCGATCGCCTCCTGCGCCGTGTAGCCGGTGATCTGGGTGAACGCCGGGTTGACGGTGACGATGGTGCCCTGGGCGTCGAGCACCACCACGCCGTCGGCGATGTGTTCGATCACGGTGGCCGACAGGCGCAGCTTTTCCTCGGCCTCCTTGCGCTCGGTGATGTCGGCATACACCCAGATGCTGCCTTCGTTGGCGCGCAGGTGATCGAGTGCATAGCCGCTCACCATGCACCAGAACGAGCTGCCGTCCTGGCGCAGGTAGTGGCGCTCTTCGTTGAAGTAACTGCCTTCCGAGAGCGACGGATACTGGCGCGCCCCGGCTGCCTCGAATTCGAGCGGGGTCGGGAACAGGATCGCGGTGGACGAGCCGACCATGGCACCCGGCGCGTAGCCGAACAGTTCCTCGCAGCGGCGGTTGACCGAGACGATGTGGCGGTTACGCACGAACATTACGCCGAACATCACGTTGTCGAGGATTGCGCTCTGCTCGGCCAGCAGCGCCTCGATGCGCATCTCGTTGTGTTTGCGCTCGCTGATGTCGGCCATGATGCCGTCCACCCAGATCTGGCCACGGTCCCTGCCGCCCTGCGGCTGGCCGTTTTCCGACAGCCAGCGCTCGGTGCCGGCAGCGTCGACGATGCGGTATTCGATCTGGTACGGCTTGCCGCTGGCAATCGCTTCGGCCACGGTGCGGCGGTGGCGCCTGCGGTCGTCGGGCGCGATCAGGTCGGTCCAGTTGTCGGTGGTGCCGCGCATGAACAGGCTGGCCGGGTAGCCGGTGATGTCCTCGATCGCGTCCGAGACGAATTCGATCGGGCCGTCGGGCCGGCAGCGGAACACGGCGCCCGGCACCTGGGTGACGATGGTGCGGAAGCGTTCCTCGCGCTGGCCGATATCTTCGAACAGGCGCTTGATCGCCATGCGCATCTGGTCGAGCTGCAGCGACAGGCGCCCCAGTTCGTCGCGCCCGCGCACGGTCAGCTGGGTGTCGAAATCGCCGCGCGCCAGGCGGTCGGAAAAATCGTTGAGCTTGCGCAGCGGCCGGATCAGGCGGGCCTTCAGGAACAGGACGATCAGCACCAGCGACACCATCAGCTGGCCGGCAAGCACCAGCACATAGGCTTCCTGCTTTTCGCGCAGGTCCTGCTGGCTGCGGGCGTCGTCCATCTCGACCGTGATACGGCCGATGCGCTCGCCGCGCACGGCGATCTCGCGCTCGGCGCGGTAGATGGTGCCGATCGACTGGCGCGGCGACTCGACGTGCATGAACTGGGCGTCGGCCTGGCCCATCACCTCGACCCGCACCACCGATTTGTCGCGCATGACCGAGTCGACCAGCGAGCGGGCCGACTCGGTATTCATGTTCCACAACGATTCCTGCATGCCCAGCGCCAGGATGTCGGCATTGCGTTGCAGCGCTTCGTTGAGGGCGATCCGCGCCGACGCCTTCTCGTGCACCCCGATCAGCACGTAGCTGCCGATCGCCGCCGGCACCACCAGGCCGCCGAACACCACCAGCAGCAAGGCGCCGTAAATCGACGAGCGCGGCAGTCTGCGCAATGCCTGGAACCGGGTCCGCAAACGTTCGAAGGCTTTAGTCATTGACGCGGTGACGCAGGAAGGAAGGGAGTGGGCATCGTCGAAATGTCACAGTACACGCTACAAAATATTACCTTTCGGAATTATGCACGTAACCACTGCCAAAAAGTAAGTCAGCAAGCAAAAATCACGACGACAGGCTAATATCGCGGCTCCCTGTCAACATACGGAAACGCCATGACCACTTTTTCGATGTATTCCGCCTCCATTCCGGCGTTCAAGCAAATCCTCAACAGCCTGCACACCATCCTCGGCAAGGCCGAAGCGCACATCGCCGACAAAAAGATCGAACCGGCCGCGCTGCTGCAGTACCGCCTGTTCCCCGACATGCTGCCGTTCACGCGCCAGGTGCAGATCGCCTGCGACTTCGCCAAGGGCGCGGCCGCCCGTCTGGCCGGCCTCGACGTGCCGTCGTATGAAGACAGGGAAGCGACTTTCGCCGAACTGAAGCAGCGCATCGAAAAGACCCTGGCCTACATCGACAGCGTGCCGCACAGCGCCATCGAAGGCAGCGAAACGCGCGCCATCACCACCGGCAGCGGCGAGAAGACCAAGCACTTCACGGGCCAGACCTATCTGTTCCACTACGCGCTGCCGCACTTCTACTTCCACGCCACCACCGCCTACGACATCCTGCGCCACAACGGCGTCGAGGTGGGCAAGAAGGATTACATCGGCACGTACTGATCCGCGCTTACTTTCGCTTACTTGTTGCGGCGCGGGTAGCCCTGCGCCAGGATGCGCTGCCACACGACTTCCTTCTGCGCGGCTGTCATCGACACCCAGTGCGCCACCTCGACCACGGTACGCCCGCAGCCACGGCACACCTCGTCGAAGGTGGTCGAGCAGACCGCCACGCACGGCGTGTCCGGCCGCGGCGGCAACGCGTTGCTGTCCGCGCTCATGCTTTTTCCTGCATCAGCTTGTCCCAGCCGTCGTGGCCCAGGGCGCGCAGCGTGTCCACGTTCTTCTCGAAAATCTCGGCCGCCTCGGGGAACGCTTCCACCGCGCGGTCGATGCTCTCTTCGCGCAGCAGGTGCAAGGTCGGATACGGCGTGCGGTTCGTGTAGTTTTCGATATCGTTGCGGTCGGTGTCGGCAAACTGGTAGTCGGGGTGGAAGCTGGCCACCTGCAGGATGCCGTCGAGGTCCATGTCTTCCAGCGCGGCGTCGGCCACGTCGAGGAATTCGTTGTAATCCTCGAAGTCTTTCAGCACGTGCGGGTGGATGATCAGCGTGGTGTCGATCTTGTCCGGGTCCGCTTCGGCCAGGTGCTCGAGCTCCTCCATCAGCTTTTCCAGCAGCGCCTCCGGCGTGGTGGCGTCGGACACCACGTAGCGCACCTGTTTCTTGACGTGCACGGCCTTGGCAAACGGGCACAGGTTGAGGCCGATGACGGCTTTCTCCAGCCAGTGGACGGTCTCGGCGACGACGCGGTCGTGGTCGAGGGCGGCGGTGGAACTGCTCATGATACGTATCCTTGTTGATGGCCATGCAAAGACGCGATTGTACGCACTCTTGGACGCCGCCGGTACTGCGTGCATCTTGCTCTCAACACATCCTTATCTACCGGCAACTATTGCTTATCACGAAGTCATGGAAGTGACATAATCCTTGACGCGCCTCGATGAGCTTCGTACACTCCACGTTTATTTCATGGTCCACACGATGTTGGTGAAACAACAGCAATGGAAAACTATGCAAGCACGACACCGTAATCACCGTCTTCCCGGCCGTCACAGTTCGGCGGCGCTGGCCGTGCTGCTGGCCCTGCTGGCCGGCATCACCCCAGGCGCCAGCCAGGCACGCGAACACGATCTCGACGATGCCCACGTCCTGACCCCGGTCACCGCAGCCGCCGCCTCTGTCAGTCTCGCTACCCTCCCCTCGCTGCCGAAATCCTCCCTCGATGTCGCCGCCTCCCTCAAGGCCAGCAAGCCGGCCCGGGCCGACGACGAGTACCACGAAAAAGATCTGTGGGGCCGGATCCGCAGCGGCTACGCCATCCCCGACCTGAACAACGAACTGGTGACCCGCCACACGACCTGGTTCAGCAGCCATCCCGAACATATCACCCGCACCAGCGCCCGCGCTTCGCTGTACCTGTTCTACGTGGTGAGCGAACTGGAAAAGCGCGGCATGCCGACCGAGCTGGCGCTGCTGCCGTTCATCGAATCGGGCTTCAACCCGCAGGCGCTGTCGAGCGCCAACGCTGCCGGCATGTGGCAGTTCGTGCCGGGCACGGGACGCGACTTCAACCTCAAGCAGGATGCGTTCAAGGACGAGCGGCGCGGCATCATGGAATCGACCGACGCCGCCCTGACCTACCTGCAGCGCCTGTATGACATGTTCGGCGACTGGCAACTGGCGCTGGCCGCCTACAACTGGGGCGAAGGCTCGGTGCAGCGCGCCATCGCCCGCAACCGCGCGGCCGGCAAGCCGACCGATTTCGACAGCCTGGCCGACCTGATGCCGGCCGAGACGCGCAACTATGCGCCCAAGCTGCAGGCGATGAAGAACATCATCGGCAACCCGTCCCAGTACAAGGTCAGCCTGCCGCTGATCGACAACACGCCGTACTTCACGGCCGTGGACAAGACCAGCGACATCGACATGACCATCGCGGCCCAGCTGGCCGAACTGTCGATCGACGAATTCAAGGCCCTGAACCCGCAGTTCAAGCGCCCGGTCATCACCGGCGACGAACAGACCAAGATCCTGCTGCCGAAGGAAAACGCCGACAAGTTCCACCTGAACCTGGCGCAGTGGGGCAAGGAATTGTCCACCTGGACCGTGCACAAGATCACCAGCGCCAAGGAAAGCATCAGCTCGCTGGCCTCGCGCTTCCACACCACGCCCGACGTGATCCGCCAGGCCAACAACCTGCCGCAGCGATCGCTGCTCAAGGCCGGCTCCACCATCCTGGTGCCGAAGATCTCGACCGGCACCTACACCGATATCGCCCCCGAAGTGGCCGATAACGCCACCGTGGCATTCGAACCCGAACGCACCGTCAGCCGCGCCGGCTACAAGCGCGCCAGCGCCCATGCCGGCAGCAAGTCCGGGCCGGTGTCGCTGGTCAAGGCGCGCGTGGCGCGCGACGCGATCAAGGGCAAGAGCCGCAAGAAACGTAACTGACGCCGCCGCCGGCGGCCGTGAAGACTTCTTGCAGTCGCGGCGGACACGCCCTACAATCTCGGACTTGCGTGTCCGGCAATCGCCACTCACACAGTACAAAACAACCCACCACTGCGTCGCCATGCCAGCCCACAGGGCCGGCGCGGGGGCGCAGTCGCAATTGGAGTCATTATGGCGTTCCTGCAAGGAAAAAAAATCCTCATCACCGGTTTGCTGTCGAACCGTTCCATCGCTTACGGTATCGCCAAGGCCTGTCACCGCGAAGGCGCCGAACTGGCCTTCACCTACGTGGGTGAACGCTTCAAGGACCGCATCACCGAGTTCGCCGCCGAATTCGACAGCAAGCTGGTCTTCGACTGCGACGTCGGCAGCGACGAGCAGATCGCAGCATTGTTCGCCGACCTCGGCAAAAGCTGGCCCCACCTGGACGGCCTGGTGCACGCCATCGGCTTCGCCCCGCGCGAAGCGATCGCCGGCGAATTCCTCGACGGCCTGACCCGCGAAAACTTCCGCGTGGCCCACGACATTTCGGCCTACAGCTTCCCGGCCATGGCCAAGGCGGCGCTGCCGCTGCTGAAGGACGGCTCCTCGCTGCTGACGCTGTCGTACCTGGGCGCCGTGCGCGCCATCCCGTACTACAACACCATGGGCCTGGCCAAGGCCTCGCTGGAAGCGTCGGTGCGCTACCTGGCGGAAAACCTGGGCAAGAAAGGCATCCGCGCCAACGGCATTTCGGCCGGCCCGATCAAGACTTTGGCCGCCTCGGGCATCAAGGACTTCGGCAAGCTGCTCGGCTTTGCCTCGTCGCACGCGCCGCTGCGCCGCAACGTCACCATCGAAGAAGTGGGCAATACCGCCGCCTTCATGCTGTCGGACCTGGCCTCGGGCATCACGGGCGAAATCACCTACGTCGACGGCGGCTTCTCGCACGTGATGGGCCTGAACGCGGAAGACTACCTGTAAGCTTGCCGTAACGTTCAGTGTATCGACGGGCCGGGGGTGCTTTCACAGCGCCCCCGGCCCGCTGCGCACTGTGCGCCTGTACAGACCGCCACAACTGCTGTATAGTGTCGTTTGTGCGCTGCAATGTGCGCGTCGCAAATCAAGCAGCGGCGCCGATTGTTCAGCCAGGATTTTATTAGCAGCTACGCAGCCCTTGCGCATCATCCTGATGTCGCTAAAGCCCTCCCGCCTCTGGTGTCGCACCTGACACCGTCCCGGCGCAAAGCTTTTGTGCCGAAATTTCTTTCGATTTTGATTAGTCATTTCGTTTTGGTAGGCGTTGCTATTTCGCGTTCCACGTTCGCGTGTACGCAGATTTTTACGAAAGAACAGCATGACATTTGAAGCATTAGGTCTCAACACGTCCATCATCAAGGCCCTGACCGACGCCGGCTACACCGCGCCGACCCCGGTCCAGCAGCAGGCCATTCCTGCCGCCATCGCCGGCAAGGACTTGTTGGTATCCTCGCAAACCGGTTCGGGCAAGACTGCAGCGTTCATGCTGCCGTCGCTGCACCGCCTGTTCGCCACCGAGCCGGCCGCTGCCGGCAAGACCGCCAACCAGGAAATGCAGGCAGCGCGCGCCCGTGGCGAGCGTCCACGTTTCAAGCCTGCCCAGCCAAAAATGCTGGTGCTCACGCCGACCCGCGAACTGGCCCTGCAAGTGACCACCAACACCGACAAGTACAGCGTCAACCTGCGCCGCATCAAGGCCGTGTCGATCCTGGGCGGCATGCCTTACCCGAAGCAGATGCAACTGCTGGCCAAGAATCCTGAAATCCTGGTGGCCACCCCGGGCCGCCTGATCGACCACATGGAATCGGGCAAGATCGACTTCTCGCAACTGGAAATCCTGGTGCTGGACGAAGCGGACCGCATGCTGGACATGGGCTTCATCGACGACATCGAAAAAATCGTCGAAGCCACGCCGGCCACGCGCCAGACCATGCTGTTCTCGGCCACTCTGGACGGCGTGGTGGGCAATATGGCCCGCCGCATCACCAAGGATCCGCAGACCATCCAGATCATCAGCGCGGCCAACAAGCACGAAAACATCACCCAGACCGTGCACTTCGTGGACGACCTGTCGCACAAGAACCGCCTGCTGGACCACCTGCTGCGCGACGAGTCGCTCGACCAGGCCGTGGTGTTTACCGCCACCAAGCGCGACGCCGACACCATCGCCGACCGCCTGAACATCGCCGGTTTCTCGGCTGCCGCACTGCATGGCGACATGCACCAGGGCGCCCGTAACCGCACGCTCGACAGCCTGCGCCGCGGCCAGGTCAAGATCCTGATCGCCACCGACGTTGCCGCCCGCGGCATCGACGTGCCGACGATTACCCACGTGTTCAACTACGACCTGCCGAAGTTCCCGGAAGACTACGTCCACCGCATCGGCCGTACCGGCCGCGCCGGTCGTAACGGCCGCGCCATCTCGCTGGTGAACCACGCCGAAGGCATGAACGTCAAGCGCATCGAACGCTTCACCAAGCAGCTGATTCCGGTGAACGTGGTCGAAGGCTACGAGCCGAAGAAATCGGGCATGGCGCCGCGTTCGACCTCGCGTCCGGGCGGCTGGAAGCCGGGCGACAACCGTGGCGGCGCCAAGCCGGGCCAGCGTAGCTTCAGCAACCCGAACGCACCGCGCAAGGAAGGCGGCTACAAGGGCAGCAACCCGCGCAGCAGCGACGGCGCCCGCCGCAGCTACGGCGACCGCTGATCGGCGCTCTGCCAGCGCAGTGATGATTCGCTCACTTCCCGCCAAGTGAGCAGCATGGCCCCCGGAGCGATCCGGGGGCCATGTTTATTTGGGACGCCGGCAACTACGCGGGCACGCGATTTTGGGCTACCATGCAACGATGCTCAAAACGCCTCCGTCCCGTCCATCCCCCTCATCATCGTCCGTCCGTTCCCTGTTGCAGCGGGCCGGCATGCTCTGGCTGGCCCTGACCGCCCTGCCCGGCGCGACGGCAGCGCCGGCGCTGACCGCTGCCGTGCTTGCGCCGGGCGGGCTTGCCGTGGCCGATGTTTTTGCTGTGGCTGGCGCTGCTGGCGATTCCGTTGATACGGCTGGCGCTGATGCGGATGCCGCTGGCGCTGATGCGAATGCCGCTGGCGCTTCTGTCGATGCCGCTGGCGCTGATGCGAATGCCGCTGGTGCTTCTGTCGATGCCGCTGGCGCTGATGCGAATGCCGCTGGCGCTGATGCGAATGCCGCTGGCGCTCCTGCTGGTGCTGCTGGCGCTGATGCGAATGCCGCTGGTGCTCCTGCTGGTGCTGCTGGTGCTGCTGGTGCTGCTGGTGTTGCTGGTACTGCCGCTGTTGCTGCTGTTGCTGCTGATGCCGCCGGCGCTGCTGGTGCTGCTGGTGCTTCTGAAGTGGCTGTTGCAACCGATGCCGCCGAGACGGAGGCTGCCAGCAGCGCCGGTACGGTGGAAACGCCGTCGGCGTCTGCCGCGCGAGCCCTCATGGCGAAAGCGCGCGCGGCCATCGGCGGCGAGGCCTGGCGCACGGTCGCCACGCTGCAAACGCAGTTCGTGCGCAGCGTGGCCGACGACGGCGACCAGTCGCTGCCCGAGGAGGCCGGCAGCAGCGATATCGATTTCGTCAGCGGCCGGTATGCGCAGCGTATCCCCGCGTCGGCAGTGGCGCGGCAGATGTCACGGTCGGACGGGCGCGATTTCTGGCAGCAGCGCATGGGCCGCTTCGAAAAGCTCGATGCCGATGCCCCGAATCCCGAACAATATCTGCGCCGGCAATCGTATGGCTGGTGGTTCGCGCGCGGCCACGGCAAGGCGCGCAAGCTGGAACTGCGCGCGCCGCGCCAGCTCGGCAGCGTCGAGTACGCCGTGGTGCGGGTCACGCCGCAGCGCGGCGCACCGTTCGACTTCTGGATCAATCCGGCCAGCGGCCGCGTCGAGCGGCGCCAGGAACTGGTCGACGGCAAGCTGCTCACGGTGGACTACCGCGATTTTCGCCGCGTCGGCCCGATCACGCTGCCGTTCGAGGAGCGCACGCGCGATGTCCGCGACCAACGCGATGCGGATGTGCTGCGCGTCACCAGCATGGTGCTGGACCGCCCCGCCGCGCAGCTCGACTTCACGCTGCCGGCGCCGGCCACCATCGCCGGATTCGGCGCCGGCCGCCGTGCGGTGACGATCCCGTTCGAGCCGTGCCAGGCGCACATCTGCGTGGCCGTGACGCTCAACGGCCAGGGCCCGTTCCGCTTCATCCTCGACACCGGCTCGCGCAACGTCATCAGCAACAAGCTGCACCGCCGCCTGCGCCTGCCCGTGCAGGGCGTGGCCGTCCTGTCGGGCATGGGACCGCAGAGCGAGCGCGGCATGCTGACCACGGTGAAGCAACTGGGCCTGGCCGGGCTGACGCTGGCACAGCAGGCGTTTTTCACCAGCCCCACGCTCGACCAGCTGCCGATCGACGGCACCATCGGCTACGAATGGCTGTCGCTCACGCCCACCCGGATCGACTACGCGGCGCGCCAGATCACATTCCACGATCCGCAGGATTTCGTCTACCGCGGCGCGGCCACGGCCATTCCCCTTACCTTCCACGACCGCACGCCGCAGGTGGCCGCCACGCTGGACGGCCTGCCCGGCATGTTCACCATCGACACCGGCAGCGACTATTCGCTGACCATCAACCAGTCGTTCGTCGAGCGCCACGGCCTGGTGGCAAAATACGGCGCCGGCGACGTGGTCCAGACCGCACAAGGCATCGGCGGCACCAGCCGGGTGCTGGCCACGCGCGGCAAACTGTTCGAAATCGGCGACATCCGCATCGCCGACCCCACGCTGGAACTGGCCACCCACAGCGGCGGCCTGCTCAATGCAACGACAGGCACGGCCATTGCAGGCAACATCAGCAACGGCATCCTGCGCCAGCTCGACATCGTGTTCGACTACGCCGGCGGCAAGCTCTATCTCGCGCCCGTCAAGGCTGCCGACTAACCCCACAGTGCTGCTCACTCAACACCATCCATGCAAAAAACAACCACAGCCTCACCTGCCACCACCTTCTCCCGCTACCAGAAAATCGTCGTCGCCCTGCTCGCCTTCCTGCAGTTTGCCGTGATCCTCGACTTCATGATCATGTCGCCGCTGGGGGCGGTGATCATGCCGGCGCTGGCCATCGGTCCGGCCCAGTTCGGCGTGGTGGTGTCCGCGTATGCCTTCAGCGCCGGCATTTCCGGCTTGCTCACGGCCGGCTTTGCCGATCGTTATGACCGCAAGAAGCTGCTGCTGTTCTTTTACACGGGGTTCATACTCGGCACCGTCTGGTGCGGGCTGGCGCAGAGTTTCGAGGCGCTGGTGATGGCGCGTATCGTCACCGGGCTGTTCGGCGGGGTGATCGGCTCGGTGGTGCTGGCGATTGCCACCGACCTGTTTGCCCCGGCCATGCGCGGGCGCGTGATGGGGCTGATCCAGACCGCGTTCGCGGCCAGCCAGGTGCTCGGCATACCGATCAGTATCTACCTGTCCAACCGCTGGGACTGGCATGTGCCGTTCCTGGCGCTGGCCGCCTTCGGCCTGGTCGGCGGCCTGGTCGTGGCGTGGCAGATGGAACCGGTCGATGCCCACCTGGGCAAGCCCCAGGACCACAGTCCGTGGATGCACCTGTATCACACGGTGAAAGTGCCGCACCACCTGCTGGCGTTCGCCACCACGGCGCTGCTGACCATGGGCGGCTTCATGCTGATGCCGTTCAGCAGCGCCTACATCGTCAACAATCTCGGCATCGACATGCAGCACTTGCCGACCGTGTACCTGGTCACCGGCATCTGCACCATTTTCACGGGACCGCTGATCGGTCGCGTTGCCGACCGTCGCGGCAGGTTTCCCGTATTCGTGTTCGGCACCATCGTCTCGATGGTGACCGTGGTGGTGTACACGCAGCTGGACCGGATTTCGCTGCCGGCCCTGATCGTGCTGAACACGGTCATGTTCGTCGGGATCTTTTCGCGCATGATCCCGTTCCAGGCCATGGCCGCGTCGATCCCGCCGCCCGGCCAGCGCGGCGCCTTCAACGCGATCAGCGCCTCGCTGCAGCAGCTGGCGGGCGGCGTCGCCTCGGTGGTGGCCGGACACATCGTCAGCCAGGGCGCCGACGGCCGGCTCGTCCATTTCGATGTGATCGGCTACCTGATGGTTGCCACCGCGATCGGCGCGCTGCTGCTGGTGCGCCGGCTCGACCGCCACGCAGCGGCGGCACACTAGCGTCATCGATCACCCGAGCGTGGACTGTCGCTGACCGACTGGCGCCACCGGGGTGGCGCCGATGGTGGAGCGCGTCCTGTCAGCGCCATCGATCAGGCAACGCCAGCGTGTCCCCAACCCACTAGCGCCAGCGGTCAGCCAGCGACGGGCTGCCGTCGTCTGTCAGCGCAGGCCGGTCAGCCGGCCCCGACGTTCGCGGCCTGATCGGCGCCATCGATCAGTGGGCGACCGGCTGCCGCTCCCTGACGATGCCGCGATAGACCAGCCAGGTGGCGAGCAGGCTGATGGCGCCGGCGCCGGCCATCCAGTAGCCGGGCGCAGCCTTGTCGCCGGTGCTCTCGATCAGCAGCGTCGACACCAGCGGCGTCATGCCGCCGAACAGCGCGGTGGCCAGGCTGTAAGCCAGCGAGAACCCGGTGGTGCGCACGCTGGCCGGGATGATCTCGGTCAGCGCGACAATGGTGGCGCCGTTATAGCTGGCGTACAGGAAGGACAGCCACAGTTCCACCATCACCATGTGCTCAAAGCTCGGGTGTCCGACCAGCCACGACAGCACCGGATAGGCGGTCAGCACCGTCAGCGCCGAGCATGCCGCCATGATCGGCCAGCGGCCGATGCGGTCCGACAGCGCGCCCATCACGGGCAGCCAGATGAAATTGGACAGGCCCACGCACAGCGTGACCAGCAGGCTTTCCTCGGTGCTCAACTTGAGCACGCTCTTGCCAAACGTTGGCGTGTACACGGTGATCAGGTAAAACGCCACCGTGGTCAGCACGATCAGCATGGTTCCTGCCAGCACCAGCGGCCAGTTGACGCTGATGGTCTGCAGCATCTGGCGGAAGGTCGGGTGCGATTTGCGCGACAGGTAGGCCTCGGTTTCCTGCAGCGAGCGGCGGATGTAGAACACCACCGGGATGATCGAGCAGCCGATGAAGAAAGGAATGCGCCAGCCCCAGTCGGCGATGAACGCCGGGCTCAGGCTCTCGTTCAGGAAGTAGCCGAGCGCCGCCGAGAAGATGATGGCCACCTGCTGGCTGGCCGACTGCCAGCTCACGTAATAACCCTTGTTGCCGGGCGTGGCCATTTCGGACAGGTACACCGACACGCCGCCCAGTTCCACGCCGGCCGAAAAACCTTGCAGCAGGCGGCCGATCAGCACCAGGAACGGCGCCAGCAGGCCGATGGTGGCGTAGCCGGGCACGAAGGCGATCAGCGCCGTACCGGACGCCATGATGGCCAGCGTCAGCACCAGGCCCTTGCTGCGGCCGATGCGGTCGATATAGCTGCCGAGGATGATGGCGCCCAGCGGACGCATGAAAAAGCCGGCGCCGAAGGTCGCGAACGTCATCATCAGCCCGGCGAACTCGCTGCTGGCCGGGAAGAACGCCTTGGAAATGTACGTCGCATAAAAGCCGAACAGGAAGAAGTCGTACATTTCGATGAAGTTCCCGCTCGTCACCCGGATGACGGTTGCCACGCGCGACGGTGCGCGCGCCGGGCTGGCGGTCGATGGAGTAGCCATGTGTTACCTATTGAAAATCTGGTCCGTTGAAAAGTGAAGTGCGTCAGTGCGCGGTCGGCTTGGCGGCCGGCAGCAGGCCGGTCGCTTCGATGGCGGCCGCATGGTCCGGCGACGACAGATACCTGAGCAGCGCGCGCCCTGCTTCGGGCTGCCTGGCGTCGCGCACCAGCGCGGCCGAAAACTCGGTCAGCTGCTGTACCTCGGACGGCAACAGGCCGACGATATCGATGCCTTCGACCGGCATCAGTTCGCTGCGCTGCTGGCAGCCGAAATCGGCCTGGCCGTGGGCGATGATTTCACCGACCGGCGTGGCCGGAATCTTGGCGGCCTTGCCGCGCATCCGGTCGGCGATGCCGAGCTTGTTCATCAGCTGCTTTTCGATGTATTCGCCGCTGGCGCTGTCCGAGTAGGCGACGTGGCCGGCCTTCAGGAAGGCGTTGCGCAGGCCGTCGGTGGTGCTGATGTCGGGCTTGGCCGCGCCGTGGCGCACGGCGCACGCGATCGGCGAGTTGGCCAGCACGACCTTGCTGCCAGGTACCAGTTTGCCTTCCTGCATCAGCTTGTCGAGCGCATCGCCGACCATGATGACGACATCGATCGGTTCGCCGCGCGCCAGCCGCGCCGGAATCGCCTTGGCCGTGGTGCCCATCGACGGCCCCCACTCGGACACCAGCTGGTCGCCGCTGGCGCGCTCGTAGCCGGCCGCCAGGTTTTTATAAGCCTGGGCAAAGCCGCCCGAGCTGACCACGCGCAGTTCTGCGGCGTGGCTGGCTGCTGCGGCCAGCAGCGACAGCGCCGCCACCGCTTTCAAGGCCGACGCTGCGGCCGACTTCACGGCAGACTGGGCAGTGCGGCATCGATGCACCGAGGGAGGTTGTAGCATGGTAGGTTCTCCTGTCATTAAAATTTTTCCATCAGGCCCAGGGTCAGGCCCAGGCCATGGCGGTCGTTGGCGCGCGCGCCGGTGACGCCGGCGGCATCGCCCTGCCACGCCGTGTAATCCGATTCGAGGTACAGCGTGGTGCGCGCGGACAGCGCTTTTTCCAGGTAGGCAAACGCCCGTGCGAAGCCGTCGTCCACCTTGCCTGTCGCGGTGCGCTGCACCTTGTAATACGCGGTGGTGAGCAGCAGGTCCGGCATTAGCTGGCGGCTGACACCGGCGGACGCCACGCGCTGGCGCACGGTCTGGCCGCTGCCGATGTCGGCGCGGTTGAAGCCGGCGTTGGCCTTGAACTGCCAGTTGCCGAACTTGTACGCCGCACCCAGCGAGGCCGCATCGAGCGCCTGGTCGTCACGGTTGCGCAAGCGCATCGCAGCGCCCGAGACCGCCACACCGCCTTGCTGGTAGGTCAGGCCGCCGCCCCAGGTGGACAGGGGCGAGGCGCCATCGGTGGTCTCGCCGAACGAATAGGCGGCGCGCGCCAGTACCGGACCCAGGCTGGTGGTGACCTTGACCGTGTTGTCGAGCCGGTAGAAATTATCGGGATAGCCGCTGGTGCCGTATTGCTGGCCGAACGAATGGCGGCCGAACGCGGTGTTGCTCAGGCCGGTAATATTGACGTTGGGGTTGAACGATGCATAGCGTATGCCAAGCGGATCCACGGTGGACAGCGCATCGGCAATCAGGTTGGCCTGGCGGCCTACGGTCACCGTCGCCAGCGGCATCTTGAGGCCGACCCAGGCCTGGCGGTCGAACAGCTTGTCGGACTTGGCGGTGCTGCCGCTATCGAGATTGAGCCCGCCTTCGAGGCGGTACAGGGCCTGCCAGCCACCGCCGAGATCCTCCTGGCCGCGCAAGCCCCAGCGGCTGGTCTTGTTCACGCCGCTGGTGACGGTGGGTACCGCGCCGCCCGGCGTGGGCGCATTGGCGGCGCTCAGGCCGTTGACGTAGCGAAGGCCGAGGTCGGCGATTCCGTAAATTCCGTTGCCGTCCTGGGCCAGGCAGCTGCTGCTGGCCGCGCACAGCAGCGCAAACATATGACGATGGCGCATCGTGTCTCCATAAATGGTCTGTGCCTTCTTTTTTTGTTCGAGGCTGATCAGTAATCGCCCATGATCGTTGAAATGGCATAATTTGATAATTGCAATTTTTCCCGTGTTTAATGCATGTCACGCATCAATTATGACCTTCACGATTTGCGCGCCTTCGTGGCCGTCGCCGAGCGCAACAGCTTTCGCCAGGCCGCTGCCGACCTGTTCATCTCGCAACCGGCGCTGAGCCGGCGCATCGACAAGCTGGAAGAGGCGCTCGGTGTCCGGCTGTTCGAACGCACGACCCGGCGCGTGCAGCTGACCAATGTCGGGCAGGTATTCCTGGCCAATGTGCGCGATGCCCTCAACGGTCTCGAGGACGCCGTACTGGGCGTGGCCGACCTGGCCGCGCACCGTACCGGCACCGTCACGCTGGCCTGCGTGCCATCGGCGATCTGGCATTTTTTGCCCGACGTGCTCAAGCGCTTCACGACGCAGTTTCCGAAAATCCGCGTGCGCGTGCACGACGAAAGCGCCCAGGACGTGCTGAACCTGGTGCTGGCCGGCGAAGCCGATTTCGGCATCTGCTTTACCGGCGCCGAAAATCCCGAGATCCTGTTCCAGCCCATCTATGTCGAGAGCTATGTGCTGGCCATGCGGCGCGACCACCGGCTGGCCACGCGCAAAAAGCTGAGCTGGAAGGACACGGTCGATGAGCGCTATATCTCGGTGGCCAAGTCGAGCGGCAACCGCAGCGTGCTCGACGCCGCGCTGGCCGGGGTGGAGAAGCATCCGTGGATTTCGTGCGAGGTCAACCACGTCTCGGGCGTGCTGGCGCTGGTGGAGTCGGGACTGGGCGTGGCTGCCTTACCGGGGCTGTCGATCGTGCCCGACCGGCAAGGCACGGTGATCGGAATACCGCTGGTGGCGCCTGCCATCGAGCGCACGCTGGGCCTGATCAGCAAGCGGCAGCGCGCCATGCCGCCGGCTGCGCGCACGCTGTTCGACCTGTTGTTAGGCCAAGCTTTGTTAGCACAAAGCGGCAGGCAAAGGCGACGGCTATCTGCGCAGCAAGGTGCGCCAGCTAACACTCATGACGCATAAGCAAGGATAACGATAGTTTCACTACATTGAGTCAGCTATAAAAAAACCCAATAAAGTTTCCATTATGCACTATTCCGTTCTATAATGCAGGACATCCACTCATCAACCCAGATCTCGAAACGGAGTCAGTGCATGAACCCCAGGAATATGGATGCCGCCTGCTTGCGCGCCTTGCGGCGCCGTGGCCACTCGGACGCGACCATTGTCGCCATGAGCCCTGAAGAGGCGTTTTGCGAGTATTGCGCGTACCACGGCATCATGAATCTGCAGCCGAACACCTTGCAAATGCTCGACAAGCTGCGCGAAACACCGCCCAAGCAGCCCCTGCCGAATTAGCAAAAAGAAAAAAACCACCTGCAGTCGCCCGCAGGTGGTTTTTTTCATGGGCGCATGCCCGTGGTGCCGGGCCGTGCTTACTTGTAAAACGCGGTCACTGCGCCTTTGAGCTTGATCAGCATCGGGTTGCCACGACGGTCGACTGCCTTGCCGGCCGGAACCTTGATCCAGCCTTCGCTGATGCAGTACTCGTCCACGTCGAAGCGTTCCTTGCCATTGAAAGTGATGCCGACGTCGTGTTCGAACACGGCGGCGACGTGGTGCGGGCTGCGCGGATCGATCGACAGGCGGTCGGGCAGCGCAGGCTGAGGCGATGGGGTAGAGGTAGGTGCGTTCATGGCGTCATTATATCAGCTGGTTTTGACGATCAGCTGCGCCGCGCGCCGCAATTTCGGATACACCATCGGCACCGTCAGCATGGTGCTGGCGATGGCCATCAGCAGCAATGCGGTAAAGGTCTCGTTGGTGATCAGGCCCTTGTCGAGCAGGATGTTGGAAAAGATGATCATGATCAGCGCCTTGGTCTGCAGCAGCCAGCCGATGATCGACGCCTCGCCCTGCCCCCACTTGAGAATCTTGCCGGCGATCTGCGTGCCGATCAGCTTGCCCGACAGCGACGCGGCCAGCAGCACCGCTGCCGCCACGAACACGGCCGCGCCGCCGACGCCCCAGTTGGTGCGCAGGCCGGCGCTGAGGAAATACACGGGCATGATGGTGATCAGCACGGTCTGGCGCATGAAGTCGAGCCGCTGCTGGCTGAACCAGTGGGCGTCCATCACGGCGCCGGCCAGGAAAGCGCCCACCATGTAGTGCAGGCCGGCCCAGTCGGCCGCGAATGCCACGGCCACCAGCCAGATCAGCGAAACGAACCAGCGGTCGCGCTCTTCCAGTTTTGCCATCAGCGCGCGGAACAGCCAGGTGGCCACGACAAACAGCAGCAGGAAGGCCAGCTGGCGCGTGACGCGGTCCCAGTCCAGCATGATCACGGCCAGCACCGCCCAGATGGCGATATCGTCCAGGCTGGCGTAACGCAGGATGCGCTGGCCGATGTTCTCGCGCAGGATCTCGAGCTTTTCCATCAGCAAGATCAGGATCGGCAGCGCCGTCACCGCGCACGCCATGCCCACGCCCAGCACGAACTGCCACGACTGCGCATTCGGGCCGATCCAGCCCGCAAAGCCGAGCATGCCGAAGGCGGCAATGCAGCCGAACACCAGCGGCGTGCCCAACGCCAGGCTGGCCGTGATCGTGCTTTCGCGCCGGTGCGCCCACGCTTTTTTCAGGTCCAGTTCTATGCCGGCCAGCATCACGAAAATCATCACCGCCCACCAGGCAATGCCGTTGAGCGACTGCACCACCTGGGCATTGAACACGAAGGCGTAATACTCGGGATAGGCGCGGCCCAGGATGCCCGGTCCGAGGATGACGCCGGTGATGATCTGCACGATCACCAGCGGCGCATAATAATCGGTGCCGCCCAGGCGCCATACCAGGTAGGGCACGGCGAAGATCAGGAGCATGGCGATCAGGAAAATTTCAGTGGTACCCATGTGCATGGTGCTGTCCCGCTATTCTTGTCGATTTATGAAAACGTTATCATAGCGGCGCTCTCATTCCTTCTCCACAAATAAATAGTTGCATACTCAAGCATTTATCAAGTATCATGCAATCAAATTACTTGAGGAGCCATCATGGACCAGCAACAACCGCCCGTATCCCCCAGCCTTGAATTCACCTTGCGGCTGGCCCGCGCCCAGGCCACGCTGGTGCGCCGGCTCGACCAGGTGTTGGGCGGCTACCACGGCATCAGCTTTGGCGACTTCATGCTGCTGCATTACCTGAGCCGCGCACCGGGCGGCCGCCTGCGCCGGGTCGACCTGGCCGAGCGCCAGGGCCTGACCGCCTCCGGCGTCACGCGCACCCTGCTGCCGCTGGAAAAAATCGGCCTGATCGAGCGCCAGCAGGATCCGCGCGACGCCCGCGTGGCCTATGCCGCCATCACCGCCACCGGGCGCGAGCTGCTCGACAACGCCGTGGTCGTGGCCGACCAGATCAGCCGCGACCTGCTGCGCAGCTGCCCGCCGGCACAGCTGGCCGAGATGAGCACCGCGCTGGGACTGATCGCCGGCATGAATGCGTCCAATTCCTGAGCCGGGGGAACATCGTCATGGAAACCAAATGGCTGGAAGACTTCATCTCGCTGGCCGAGACCAGTAACTTCAGCCGCTCGGCGGCGCTGCGCCACGTGACGCAGCCGGCGTTCTCGCGCCGCATCCAGTCGCTGGAAAACTGGCTCGGCACCGACCTGGTGGACCGCACGTCGTACCCGACACGCCTGACCCCGGCCGGCATCGTGTTCTACGAGCAGGCGCTCGAGATGCTGGCGCAGATCAACGGCGCGCGCGACATGCTGCGCTCCAAGCGCGCGGCGGCGCAGAACAGCATCGACCTGGCCGTGCCGCACACGCTGTCGCTGACCTTCGTGCCCAAGTGGCTGACCGCGCTGGAAACCGAGTTTGCGCCGATCAACAGCCGCCTGATGGCGGTCAACGTCCACGACGCCGTGCTGCAGCTGGTGGAAGGCGGCTGCGACCTGCTGCTGTGCTACCACCATCCGCGCCAGCCGGTGCAGCTCGACCCGTCGCGCTACGACATGCTGGTGCTGGGCCGCGAATCGCTGCGCGCCTACGCGCGCTGCGACAAGAACCGCGTGCCCGAGTTCGTGCTGCCCGGCACCCGCAAGGCGCCGCTGCCATTTCTGTCCTACACCAACAACGCCTACCTGGGCCGCATGGTGGAACTGATCCTCGGCGACGCCAGGCCGCCGCTGCACCTGGAGCCGCACTACGAAACCGACATGGCCGAAGGCCTCAAGATGATGGCGCTGGAAGGCCGCGGCATCGCCTTCCTGCCCGAGTCGGCCGTCGTGCGCGAACTCAAGCAGAAGCTGCTGGCGCGCGCCGACAACCACAGCGCCGACTGGGAGATCGACATGGAAATCCGCCTGTACCGAGAAAAGCCGACGGCCCAGCGGCGCGGCAAGTCCATCGTCGGGCGGCTGTGGGCGTTCCTCGCGCAGCGCCAGCAGGACCAGCAGGACCGGCGGTCGCCGCGCCGCGCACCGGTTTCAGAAAGGTAGTAAAAATAGCGCAACTATGCATCTTTTGCATAACCGGATGCGCACTCGGCATTGGCCGCGCCTGGGCGGCAGTCCTATGATTGGCTGCACTGGAACAACGCCACCCGCACCGTTCCCACAAGACCAATTGACAGGAGCACCCGCATGACCACCGCGCACCCGCAGCACGCCTTGCCTTCCTACCTCAATCCCGACGATCTCGGTCCCTGGGGTGTCTATCTGCAGCAGATCGACCGCGTCACGCCGCACCTCGGCGCGCTGTCGCGCTGGGTGGAAACCCTGAAGCGCCCCAAGCGCATCCTGACCGTGGACGTGCCGATCGAGCGTGACGACGGCAGCATCGCCCACTACGAGGGCTACCGCGTGCAGCACAATATGTCGCGCGGCCCGGGCAAGGGCGGCGTGCGCTTCCACCAGGATGTGACGCTGTCGGAAGTGATGGCGCTGTCGGCCTGGATGACGGTAAAAAATGCAGCCGTCAACGTGCCCTACGGCGGCGCCAAGGGCGGCATCCGCGTCGATCCCAAGACCCTGTCGCGCGGCGAGCTGCAGCGCCTGACGCGCCGCTACACCAGCGAAATCAGCCTGATCATCGGACCGAACAAGGATATCCCGGCGCCCGACGTCAACACCAATGAACAGGTCATGGCGTGGATGATGGACTCGTACGCCATGATCGAAGGGAACCTCTCGACCGGCGTGGTGACCGGCAAGCCTATCTCGCTCGGCGGTTCGCTGGGCCGGCGCGAAGCGACCGGTCGCGGCGTGTTCGTGGTGGGCCGCGAGGCAGCCGCCCAGCGCGGCGTGGCGATCGACGGTGCGCGGGTCGCCATCCAGGGCTTCGGCAACGTGGGCGGCGTGGCTGCCACCATGTTTGCCGACGCCGGCGCCAGGGTGGTCGCGGTGCAGGACCACACCGGCACCGTGGTCAACGAGGGCGGTCTCGATATCGCCCAGCTGCACAAGCACGTGGCCGAAGCGGGCAGTGTCAGCGGCTTCCCCGGCGCCGAAGCGTTGCTCGACCGCGACGCGTTCTGGGGCATCGAATCGGACATCCTGATTCCGGCCGCGCTCGAGCAGCAGATCACGGCCGACAATGCGCCGCGCATCCGCACCAAGATCATCCTCGAAGGCGCCAACGGCCCTACCACGCCGGAAGCGGACGACATCCTGACCGACAAGGATGTACTGATCGTGCCCGACGTGCTGGCGAACGCCGGCGGCGTAACTGTGTCATACTTCGAATGGGTACAGGACTTCTCGAGCTTCTTCTGGAGCGAGGACGAGATCAACGCCCGCCTGACGCACATCATGCAGGACGCCTTCAAGTCCGTGTGGTCCGTGGCGCAGGAGAAGAAGGTAACGCTGCGCACCGCGACCTTCATCCTTGCCTGCACGCGGGTGCTGCAGGCCCGCGAAGTACGCGGTCTCTATCCCTGATGTACGGACAAGTAACGGTCAAGTAACGCTCAAGTAACGAACAAGTACGAACAGCCCTGCCCCGCGCCTGCACCGGTTCACGCCCGTGCAGGCGTTTTTTGCTTTAAAAATCGCAGTCTAAAAACTATAAGTAGTCCATACACGATAAGGAAATCATGAGCACCATCGAACAGAAGGCACTGGCCTATCACCGTGCCGGCCGCGCCGGCAAACTTGCCATCGAAGTGACCAAGAGCGTCGCCACCCAGGAAGACCTGGCGCTGGCCTATTCGCCGGGCGTGGCCGCCCCATGCATGGAAATCGCGCGCGAGCCGGCCAAGGCCTACGAGTACACGGCCAAGCGCAACCTGGTCGGCGTGATCACCAACGGCTCGGCCGTGCTGGGTCTCGGCAACATCGGCGCGCTGGCCGGCAAGCCGGTCATGGAAGGCAAAGTGGTGCTGTTCAAGAAGTTCGCCGGCATCGACGCCTTCGACATCGAAATCGACGAGACCGATCCCGACAAGCTGGTGGAGATCATCGCCGCGCTGCACCCGACCTTCGGCGGCATCAACCTCGAAGACATCAAGGCCCCCGAGTGCTTCTACATCGAACGCAAGTTGCGCGAACGCCTGCCGATTCCCGTGTTTCACGACGACCAGCACGGCACCGCCATCGTGGTCGGCGCCGGCATGCTGAACGCGATCGAGATGACCGGCCGCGATATCGCCACCGTCAAGATCGTGTGCTCGGGCGCCGGCGCCGCCGCCGTGGCCTGCCTGGAACTGCTGGTGGACCTGGGCGCGCAGAAGCACAACATCTTCGTCTGCGACAGCAAGGGCGTGCTGTCCACCGTGCGTCCGCTCGACGGCGAAAAAGCTGCATGGGCGCGCGACACGCCACTGACCACGCTGTCGCAGGTGATGGAAGGCGCCGACGTGTTCCTCGGCGTGTCCGGCCCCGGCGTGCTGACGCAGGCCGATATCGTCGCCATGAACGCGCACCCGATCGTCTTCACGCTGGCCAACCCGGAACCGGAACTGCGCCCGGAACTGGTGCGCGAAGTGGCGCCCGACGCCATCATCGCCACCGGCCGCTCGGACTACCCGAACCAGATCAACAACGCACTGTGCTTCCCCTACCTGTTCCGCGCGGCGCTCGACTGCGGCGCGTCCACCATCAACCAGGAAATGAAGCGCGCCTGCGTGGTGGCCCTGGCCGACATGGCGCGCAGCGATGCGCGCTTCGGCAAGGATTACGTGGTGCCGGGCCTGCTCGACCCGCGCCTGCTGCGAGGGGTTACGCCGAAGATCGCCACTGCAGCGTATCGCAGCGGCGTGGCCCGCAAGGAGCTGATCGAATCGGAATACGCCGACGACCTGGTGGAACTGGGCGAATCGCTGCTCTGATGCCGCTGTCGACGGTTCATGCCGGTCCCGCCACCTTGCGCAGCGAGCACACGGTGTCGAACCAGGCCTGCATGCCCACCAGCGGCTGCGGGTTGATCGGCAGGATCGCATTGATGTTGTAGCCATTGCCGCGCCCGCCCCGGGCGCGGTCCCACCACACGCCTGCATTGAGGTCGTCCGGCATCGGCGCCGCGCCATAGGCCTGGGCTGCCGATGCTTCCAGCCCCTGCTGCGCCACCTGGTCGCGCAGCCCCGAGCGCCCTTCGGCCGCGCGCCCGCCCGTGATCCACCCCAGCGAATTCGACACCGCCAGCACGCGCGGATGGATGCCGTCCGTGACGAACACGCGCAGGCGCGCGCTGCCCACCACGGCGCCGGTGCCGCGGTAGGCCTGCTGGTCCGCGTCCGTGCCCGACGAAGGCCGGTACGTGGTCACCTCGACCCAGTCACCGTTTTTCAGGCGCAGCTTGCGCGCGGTGGCGGTGTTGATCCACATCGGGTTGTCGTGGACGATCTCGGACAGGTATTTTTGCGAGGCCGTGCGGCCCTGGGTATGCACATTCCACTTGAACGAGGTCAGGATGAACCGGTCGGCCGGCAGGTTGCGGTGCGACGGAACCTGCCGGTAGCCGGGCATGCCGTCGTCCTGCATGGCCATCGCGCTGGCCACCTGGGTGATCTCGGGCGCGTGGATCTCGAAGCGCCGCGACGGCGTGGCAAAACCGCGTACGGCCACGCCGCCGGCCAGCAGGCCCACCGCCACTTCCTTGCCCTTGTCGTTGGTGCGATACACGATGCCGGTGTCGGCATCGGTGCGGGAACCATCGAGCGCCTTGGCCGTGAGCGGCCGCGCAAAGACGTTGAAGGTCTTTGGTGCGGAGCGGTCCACGTGCACGCCGTAGTGCTGCATGTACGCGAAACCGTCCTTGAACTGGCGGCCATCGGGGCCGGTGCTGGGCAGTTTAGAGCACTGCATGCGCACGAAGTCTTGGTGGCGGCCGAACTGGAAGTATCTGGCCTGCTCCGGTCCCAGCCGGCGGCCGATCTCGAACAGGCTGTCGGCAAAGCTGACCGCCTCGCCCGGCGGCTGCACCACGGGCTGGCGCAGCATCACGTAGTGCTGGAGTTCGAGGTTGTTGCGGATGTCCAGGCCCCAGCGTTCGAGGAAGGCGGCGTCGGGCAGGATCAGGTCCGCGTAGTGCGCGGTTTCCGAGTAGAGGATGTCCGAGCAGACGTGGAACGGGATCAGGCTTTCGTCCTTGAGCACCTCCACCGTGGTGGAGCGGCCCTCGGGCCAGGTCATCGGCGACGCCAGCGTGTAACTGATGTAGACGTCGAGCTTGGCGCGGCCCTGGCGCAGGTAGTCATAGACAATCTGCCCCACCTTCATCTTCTGCCAGCGGTTGGCCAGCGGCCACTCGGGCGGGTCCTCGAGGTCGGTGCGGATGGTGGGCGCCGGCGGCACCGGCTGCGGCTGCGGGTAGCGGCTGGCCGACAGCTTGTCATCGAGGCCGTAGCAGTAGCCGCCTTCGCGCCCCACCGAGCCGACCAGCGCGTTGAGCATCACCACCGCGCGCTCGGCATTGAAGCCGTTGTAGTGGGCACCGGTGCCGCGGTTGCTGAAGGCGACGGCAGCCGGCCGCGCGGCGGCAAACTCCAGCGCCAGCCGTTCGATGTCGGCGGCGGCAATGCCGGACTGGCGCGCGGCCCAGGCCGGCGTGTACGGCGCCAGCCAGCTGCCGATGGTGGCCAGCCCCGGTTGCACGAACTGCTCGACGAAGGCGCGGTCGATGCGGTTGTCGCGCACGATCACGTGGGCCATGGCCAGCGCCACGGCGCCTTCGGTGCCGGGAAACGGCTGGTGCCACTCGTCGCTGCGGCCGGCCGTGTTGGACAGCCGCACGTCGAACGTCACCAGCTTGGCGCCGTGGTCGAAGCGCGCCTTTACCACGCGGCTGACCAGGTGCAGGCCGCCCTGGTGCGCCTCGTAGAAATTGGCGCCGAAGTTGAGGAAGTAGCGGCAACGCTCGGCGTCGATCGATTCCCAGTCGGTCTCGCCCAGCGACACGTAATTGGCGGCGCGCTTGTTCGACGAGCACAGGGCGCGGTGATTGAGCTGCACCGGCGAGCCGATCGCCGACAGGAAGCGGTTGATCTCGGCGTCGATGCGCGAGCGGCCCTGGTGCAGCGCCACGCGCTCCGGGTGGCCCGAGGCGATGCTGCGGCGGATGCGGGCCGCGATGTCGTCGTAGGCCTCGTCCCAGCTGACGCGCTGCCATAATCCTTCACCGCGCGCGCCAACGCGCTTGAGCGGGTACAGCAGGCGCTCCGGGTAGTCGTTGATGGTGGGCGCCGACTGGCCCTTGGCGCACGTCATGTGGCTGCCCATGTTCGGATCGAGCGGATTGCCGCGGATCTTGATCACCTTGTTATCGGCAACAAAGGCTTCGATGCCGCACACGGTCGAGCAATTCAGGCACACGGTGGTGGTGCGGCGCGCGGTGCGATAATCGTTGCGCACCTTGCGCTGCTTGCCCTCCTGGACCGGGCGATAGTTGAGCGCTGCCGCCGGCGCCAGCGTAATCAGTTCGCCCAGCGCCAGGCCTGCCATGGCGCCCATGCCGTTCTTGACAAAGTTTCTGCGGTCCATGTCAGCGTCCTTTCGCGGCGGCGGGAAGCTGGGCCCAGGTGTCCGCTTCGTAGGACTCGGGGTCGTGGTTGCGGCCTTTCGGGATCTTGCGCTCGATGGCGCGTGGCGCCACGCTGCCCAGGCCGCGGTACTGCACCTGCGGCAGCGCCTTTTCCTCGGGCTTGAGCACCGACAGCTCGGTGCGGCGGCGCGCCAGGAAGGTGCTGATCGCGCTGTCGGGCAGGTTCAGGTCACCGAACGCAAACACGCCGGCCGGGCACGACTCCACGCACGCCGGTTCCATGCCAGCGTCGAGCCGGTGGCTGCAGAAGTCGCACTTGTCGGCCACCTGCGCTACCGGGTCGATGTGGATGGCGCCGTACGGACAGGCCTTGATGCAGTCGCGGCTGCGGTCGCAATTCGACTCGGCGATGCGCACGATGCCGTCGGCGCCGCGGGAAATGGCGTCGGTGGGACAGGCCTCGAGGCACGGCGCGTCGGCGCACTGCATGCACAGCGTGGGCAGGAACGCGCGGCGCGTGGTCGGCTTCTGGTTGAACGGGTTGGTGGCCGCGTAATCGTAGTAATAGACCTTGGTGCGGAAGTGGCCGAGCGAGACCGAGTTTTCGACCTTGCACGCCACCGAGCAGGCGTGGCAGCCGATGCAGCGTTCGAGGTCCAGGGCCATGCCCCAGCGCGGTGTTGGTGCGGAGTTGTTCATGCGGGCGGACGGTGATGGTTGGTCGGATGCGGATGCGGATGCAGATGCGGCATGCCAGGATTGTAACGCCGGCAAGCGGCCCGGCAAAACTTGGAGGATAATCTGCGCAATCATTCATCCCGACGCCAGACTACGAGGAAACCATCCATGAGCAACGACGCCATCAAACTGACTTCCTTTTCGCACGGCGGCGGCTGCGGCTGCAAGATCGCGCCCGGCGTGCTGTCCGAGATCCTGCGCAATTCGCATGGCTTCCCGGTACCGAAGCAACTGCTGGTCGGTATCGAGACGTCCGATGACGCTGCCGTCTATCAGCTCAACGACGAGCAGGCGCTGATCGCCACCACCGATTTTTTCATGCCCATCGTCGATGATCCGTTCGACTTCGGCCGCATCGCCGCCACCAACGCCATCTCCGACGTGTACGCGATGGGCGGCACGCCGATCATGGCGCTGGCGCTGGTCGGCATGCCGATCAACAAGCTGCCGGTCGAGACGATCGGCCAGATCATCAAGGGCGGCGAATCGATCTGCGCCGAGGCCGGCATTCCGATCGCCGGCGGTCACACCATCGATTCGGTGGAGCCGATCTACGGCCTGGTGGTCATGGGCCTGATCCACCCGTCGAAAATCAAGCGCAATGCCGATGCGCGCGCCGGCGATGTGCTCATCCTGGGCAAGCCGCTGGGCGTGGGCGTGCTGTCGGCCGCGCTGAAAAAGGACAGGCTCGATGCGGATGGCTACGCCGCCATGATCGCCAACACCACCAAGCTCAATAAGCCGGGCCAGGCCCTGTCCGGGATGGCCGGTGTGCACGCGATGACCGACGTCACCGGCTTCGGTCTGCTTGGCCACCTGCTGGAACTGGCGCGCGGCGCCGGTCTCGCCGCGCAGCTGGACATGGACGCCATTCCGCTGCTGCCCGGCGTCGAGCAGCTGGCGGCCGACGGCTGCTTCACCGGCGCCTCGGGGCGCAACTGGGAAGCCTACGGCAAGGATGTCGAGCTCGCGCCTGCGGTCACGGCCGCCCGCCACGCCCTGTTGACCGATCCGCAAACCTCGGGCGGCCTGCTGGTCTCCTGCGACCCCGCCAGCGCCGACGAGGTGCTGGCGCTGTTCGCCCGCGAAGGCTTCGCCCACGCCGCCGTCATCGGCCGCATGGTGGACGGCGCAGCGCGCGTTCACGTCGCCTAGCGACCGCCATGGACGCGACATGGGCCTGCCTAACAAAACCTTGACAGCGGGGCTGGCAATCTCGTACATTTAGGTCATGACTTCGCATCTGCATCTATCCGCTTTCCTGCTGCCGCTTGCTAGCGCCCTATCGCTAGCAGCGCGCCTACCTGCACGCGCTTAAACGTCTTTTTCGCGTTCCAGCTGCACCCGTGTCGGCCACAAGCCACACCGCCTCCCCCACCCAGGAAAGTTTGCACCGATGTTGACTCCGGCTATCCATGCTCCATCCCGCAGCGGCGATTTTTTCGCTAAGCTACTGCTACAGCTACCGACCGGTTGCCTGGCCTAGCGTTCCGTGGCCGCCCGGCAGCCATCCGCCACACCGCGTCAACCGACCCAGCAGTTTCCAAAATTTGAGACCCAGGAGCACCCCATGATGTTGCAGAACCCAGCCGCCAAGTACCGCGCCTTTCCCGCCATCGAGTTGTCGGATCGTCAATGGCCCAACAATGTCATCAGCAAACCGCCGATCTGGATGAGCACCGACCTGCGCGACGGCAACCAGGCGCTGATCGAGCCGATGAGCATCGAGAAAAAGCTGCGTTTCTTCGACCTGCTGATCAAGGTGGGGCTCAAGGAAATCGAGGTCGGCTTCCCGTCCGCTTCGCAGACCGATTTCGACTTCGTGCGCCGCCTGGTCGATGAAAACCGGATCCCGGACGATGTCACCATCATCGTGCTGACGCAGTCGCGCGACGAACTGATACGCCGCACCGTGGAATCGGCGGCTGGCGCCAAGCGCGCCATCGTTCACCTGTACAACTCGGTGGCGCCGGTGTTCCGCAAGGTGGTGTTCGGCATGTCGCGCGAAGAGATCACCAATATCGCCACCACCGGCACGCAGCTGGTCAAGGAACTGGTCAAGCAGCACCCGCAGACCGACTGGGGTTTCGAATACACGCCGGAATCGTTCTCGACCACCGAGCTCGATTTCTCCAAGCATATCTGCGACGCCGTCACTGCCATCTGGGAACCGACCCCGCACAAGAAGATGATCATCAACCTGCCCTCGACGGTCGAGTGCAGCACGCCCAATGTCTATGCCGACCAGATCGAATGGATGTCGCGCAAGCTGGCGCGGCGCGACGCGCTGATCATCAGCGTACACCCGCATAACGACCGCGGCACGGCCGTGGCCTCGGCCGAACTGGCCGTGATGGCCGGCGCCGACCGGGTCGAGGGCTGCCTGTTCGGTAACGGCGAGCGCACCGGCAACGTCGACCTGGTCACGCTGGCGCTGAACCTGTACACGCAGGGCGTGCATCCGGGCCTCGACTTCTCGGACATCGACGACGTGCGCAAGTGCGTGGAAGAGTGCAACCAGCTGCCGGTGCACCCGCGCCACCCGTACGTGGGCGACCTGGTGTTTACGGCCTTCTCCGGTTCGCACCAGGATGCGATCAAGAAGGGGTTCGCGCAGCAGAAGGAAGGCGCGCTGTGGGAAATTCCGTACCTGCCGATCGACCCGGCCGACCTCGGCCGCAGCTACGACGCCGTCATCCGCGTCAACAGCCAGTCCGGCAAGGGCGGCATGGCCTACCTGCTCGAACAGGACTACGGCCTGGTGCTGCCGCGCCGCCTGCAGATCGAATTCTCGCGCGCGGTGCAGGCCGTGGCCGACCAGACCGGTCTCGAGATCACTGCCGAGGGCATCTACGAGATCTTCAGCCGCGAATACTTCGAGCAGAACCAGCCCTACGCCTACAACGCCCACAAGATGGTCGAAGACACCACCAGCGACGAGCCGGTGCAGATCGATATCGCCCTGACCCACCGCGATGCAGCGGTGTCGCTCAAGGGCGGCGGCAATGGCCCGATCGATGCGTTCGTCGATGCGCTGGGCCTCGACATCAAGCTGATGGACTACCACGAGCACGCGATCGGCTCGGGCGCCAACGCCAAGGCGGCCTGCTACGTTGAACTGCGCCTGGCCAACGGCCCGACCCTGTTCGGCGCGGCCATCGACAGCAACATCCTGACCGCCTCGTTCAAGGCCGTGCTCAGCGCAGTGAACCGCCAGCTGAACGCGCTCGAGGCGGCGCAGGCACCCAAGGCGTCCGACGCCGCCAAGGCCCTCGCCGCCTGACGCGATCAGATGGTCTGATCGAAGCCGGACGACGTGCCGGCAGCAGTCCCGGACGAGAGCGCATCGCTCTCGTCTTTTTCCGTGCCCAGATTTTTATCCATCAGAATATCGTCGTACGGCACGCCATCGACGATCAGCGCGCAGTGCTCGCGGCCGTACACCTTGAAGCCCATCGACTCGTACAGGTGGATGGCGGCCGCATTACCGACCGTGACCGCCAGCGTGACCTTGGTCACCCCCTCCATGGTGGCGATGCATTCCATCGCCTGGTTCATCAGCTGGCGCCCCACGCCGGTGCCGCGGTACGCCACATCGACCTGCATGCCGCGAATAAAAGCCTTGTGGCGCAGCTTGATCTGCGATTCGCGGCCCACGCCCACCATGCCGACCAGGCGGTCGCCATCGAACGCGCCGAAGCGGTTGCGGCCAGCCTCGGAGGCGAAATATGCTTCCGTCACGGATAGCGGCGTATTGCATTCCTCTTCGTAGCTGGAGGTAAAGGCGGTGGGCGTTTCGCGCAGGCCGGACAGGCGCAACTGTTGAAAGGCAGCAGAGTCCGCCGGGGTCAATCGTCGAATATGGATAGGCATGGTCAGAAAAAAAAGTAAATGATCGAAAGCGATTGAAAAGATGATTAAATTATCATTTACCTGATTGCCAATAGCAAGCGAACGGGCGCGAAAGATGGAGCGTTGCCCCGCTCTTGACGCCGATTCCGGTTGACTTGCTGATCAGCTGGGCTGGCGCGCCAGGCGCAAGCCGGTGAATTGCCAGCGTGCGCCGGCCGGGAAGAAGTTGCGATAGGTGGCGCGCGTGTGGCCTTCCGGCGTGGCACACGACGAGCCGCGCAGCACGTACTGGTTCAACATGAATTTGCCGTTGTACTCGCCGAGCGCACCGGGTGCGACCTGGAAGCCCGGATACGGCGCATAGCTGCTGCTGGTCCATTGCCAGCAGTGACCGAACATCTGTTGCAGCGCGGGCGACGCGGCAGCGACTTCCCACTCGGCTTCGGTCGGCAGCCGCGCACCGGCCCAATTCGCGTAAGCATCCGCTTCGAACAGCGACAGGTGGGTGACCGGCCGGTCGGGGTCCAGCGGCTGCGCGCCGTGCAGCGTGAATTCGGTCCAGGCGCCCTGCGCGCTGTCGTCCTGGCGCCAGTACAGCGGCGCCTTCAAGCCTTGCGTACGGACCCAGTCCCAGCCCTCGGCCAGCCACAGCGCGGCATTGAAATAGCCGCCGGCAGCGATGAAGGCCAGGTACTCGCCGTTGGTGACCAGGCGCGAGGCCAGCTCGAACGGCGCCACGTACTGCTTGTGGCGCGGCAGCTCGTTATCGAAACAGAAGCCCTCGCCCGCGTGGCCGATATCGGCCAGGCCGCCGTCGAAGGCGATCCAGTCCAGCGGCGCGGCAGGCGCATCGCCCGCACGCGGCGCGTCGAGATAGGCAGGCAGCAAGGCGCTCTGCGCCAGCAGGTGCTTGACATCGGTGAGGATCAGTTCCTGGTGCTGCTGCTCGTGCTGCAGGCCCAGCGTGACCAGTTGCTCGAGCTGCGCGCGCGCGCCGGCATCGAGGTCCGACGCCAGCAGGCGCGCCATGCGCGCATCGACATCGTCGCGGTAGGCGCGCACCTGCGCCATGGCCGGCCGCGTGAGCAGGCCGCGCTGGGCGCGCGGGTGCTTGTCGCCCACGCCGTTGTAATAGGAATTGAACAGCACGCGGAACGCCGGGTGGAATGGCGCGAAACCGGGTTCCATCCGCTCCAGGATGAAGGTTTCGAAGAACCAGGTGGTATGCGCCATATGCCACTTGACCGGACTGGCATCGGGCATCGACTGCGCGCCGCAGTCTTCGTCGCTGAGCGGCGCGGCCAGCGCCAGCGTGTGGGCGCGCACCACGGCGTAGCGGGTGCCAAGCGGCATATCGATCGTAAGCGGCGGGCGCATGTCCATCAGGGGTTCCTCAGGTGTGGCTCAATCGGGAATGACACGGGCATGGATCACGGCGAACCAGCCGTTGTCGTCGGTCCAGACGCGGTTGGTGGCAAAGCCGGCCTGCTCGAGCAGGCCGACGAACGACTGCCGCGTGTACTTGTAGCTGTCTTCGGTGTGGATACATTCGCCGCGCTCGAAGTGACGCGCACGCGGCGCGCTGCCGTCGCTCCAGCGCACCGTGACCGCGCTGCGCGCCTCGAGGTGCATCTCGATTCTTTTGGCCTCGGCGTTGAAGAACGCGCGGTGCTGCCAGTCGCGCACATCGAAGTCGGCGCCGACCAGGTGGTTCAGGTGGCGCAGCATGTTCAGGTTGAAGGCGGCCGTGACGCCGATGGCGTCGTCGTAGGCAGCGTCGAGCACCGCGCTGTCCTTGACCAGATCGACGCCGATCAGCAGGCCGCCGTCGGCGCCGGCATTGGCGCGCAGGCCGCGCAGAAAGGCGATGGCCTGCTCGGGCGAGAAATTGCCGATTGAGGAGCCGGGGTAGAAGAACAGGCGGCGGCTGGTGCGTACGCTGTCGGGCAGCGCGAAGCCGCCGGAAAAATCGAGGCCCAGCGGCGTCATCTCGATGTGCTTGAAACGCTGCTGCAGACGGGTGACCGACTCGGTCAGGAAATCGCACGAGATATCGACCGGCACGTACTGCGCCGGCTGCAGCAGCGGAAACAGGCGCGCCGCCTTGGCGCAGTTGCCGGCGCCGAGGTCGATCAGCGCGGCGCCGGTGCCGATATCGTCGGCCATGGCTGCGCCATGGGCGTCGAAGATGGCCGCCTCGGTACGGGTGGGATAGTACTCGGGCAGTTCGCAGATCGCTTCGAACAGGCGCGAGCCGAGACTATCGTACAGAAACTTGGGAGAGGTATGGGCCTCGGCGGCGAGCAGGCCGGCGCTGATTTCCGCGGTGACGGCGGCGGTGCCGTGGGCGCGCGCTGGCTGCACCGGTCGGTTTGTTTGCATGGATATTGCTGAGCCTTTAGAGGGAATGCCAGAATGCACGAGGCTCGTGGGGCGGGAGCCGACTTTTTGTTATCATAGCCGAAGTTATATCGTTTCAAGGCGCGCACGATAGACGCGCGCGCCGATGTTGTTCTTTTCATTTCCTCCACCAATAGGGCCACCCTCATGACATTTTCTTCCCTGCGCACCCTCAAATCGGTGCTGGCCGCCGGCCTGCTGGCAACTGCCGCCTTTGCCCAGGCACAGTCGGCCAACGGCGTATTCCGCGTGACCGCGATTCCGGACGAAGCCCCGACCGAACTGCAGCGCAAGTTCAAGCCGCTCGGCGATTACCTGGAAAAGAAAATCGGCATGAAGGTGGAGTTCACCCCGGTGACCGATTACGCCGCCTCGGTGGAAGCGCTGATCAACCGGAAAGTGGACATGGTGTGGTTCGGCGGTTTCACCTTCGTGCAAGCCAAGGAGCGCAGCAAGAACCAGGTTACCCCGCTGGTGCAGCGCGCCGAAGATGAGAAATTCCGCTCGGTGTTCATCACCACCCTGAAGGACATCAACCGTCTGGAAGACCTGAAAGGCCATACCCTGACCTTCGGCTCGGAATCGTCCACCTCGGGCCACCTGATGCCACGCTCGTACCTGCTGGCCGCCAAGATCAATCCCGACACCGACCTGAAACGCATCGCGTTTTCCGGCGCCCACGATGCGACCGTGGCAGCCGTTGCCGGCGGCAAGGTCGATGCCGGCGCACTCAATATCTCGGTCTGGGAAAAACTGGTGGCCGAGAAGAAGGTCGATCCGACCGTGGTGCGCGTGTTCTACACCACGCCCGGCTATTACGACTACAACTGGAGCGTACGCAGCGACATGAACGCGGACCTCAAGAAAAAGCTGACCGACGCCTTCCTGGCGCTCGATCCGAAAAACCCGCAGGACAAGGTGATCATGGACCTGCAGCGCGCCTCGAAGTTCGTCCCCACCAAGGCCGAGAACTACACCGCCATCGAAGCTGCCGCGCAAAACGCCGGCCTGCTGAAGAAGTAACCACCGAGTCACCATCAGCATCGACGTTTTTTCTGCATGCCGACCTACCATTTGCACGACCTGACGGTGCGCCATCGCGGCGCATCGCACGCTGCGCCCCTGCCCGCACTGCGCGAACTCTCGCTCACCATCGAGCAGGGGGAGCAACTGGCCCTGATCGGCCCTTCGGGCGCAGGCAAGACCACCTTGCTGGCGACCCTGGCATGCGCCCAGCAGCCGGCCGCCGGCACCTTCTCCATCTTCGGCCAGGATCCGTGGGCGCTCGGCGAGGCTGCACGCCACCAGCTGCGCGCGCGCCTGTTCCTGGCGCCGCAGACGCCGCCGCTGCCGCCGCGCCAGCGCGTGGTGACGGCAGTGCTGGCCGCGCGGCTGCCGCAATGGAGCATCTGGCGCGCGCTCGCTTCGCTGTTCAAACCGGCCGATCCGCAGGCAGCCTGGCAGGCGCTGTCGCGCTTCAACCTCGGCGATAAACTGTATGCGCGCGTGGATCGCCTGTCCGGCGGCGAACGCCAGCGCTGCGGCCTGGCGCGGCTGCTGCTGTCGCCGGCGCAGGCGCTGCTGGTGGACGAGCCGCTGTCCGCGCTCGACCCGGTGCTCTCCGAAATCACGCTGACCACGCTGCGCGACGAAGCGGCAGCCCGCAACGCCACGCTGGTGTGCAGCCTGCACCAGGTGGAACTGGCGCTGGCCCACTTTCCGCGCATCGTCGCGCTGCGCGCTGGCCGCATCGTGTTCGACCTGCCGCGCGAACAGGTCACGCCGCAGCTGATCGCCGCGCTCTACCAGGGCGTGCCGGCAACCGACGCTGCGCCCGCTGCAGCACCGGCCTTCGACGAACCGGCGCCGCTGCCGCTCAAACCCGACGTGGGCGCCTGCCTGTGAGCGTGCCCGTGCCCGTGCCCTTGCCGCCGTCCGCACTGCCTGACCACCTGCGCCGCGACCCGGCCTGGCGCGGCCGCCTGGCCGCGTGCGTGCTGGCGTTGGCCATCGTGTGGCCGATGCTGGTGCTGAGCGAATTCAAGCCATGGATACTGTGGGACTGGCAAAGCCTGACGGCCACCGGCCGCTTCCTGTCCGACTTCCTGGTGCCCGCCCACGACGCCGAATTCCTGCTGCTGCTGCTGCGCGAAACCTGGCAGACCGTGGCCATCGCCACCGCCGGCCTGGCGCTGGCGCTGGTGGTGGCTGTTCCTGCCACCGTGGTGATCACCGACCGCCTGTCGATCTCGGCGCTCGGCACCGGCCGCACCCGGCTTCCGGCGCGGCTGCTGCGCCAGGGCGTGCGCTCGATCCTGATCCTGCTGCGCAGCGTGCCGGAGCTGGTGTGGGCGCTGCTGTTCGTGCGCATCATCGGCTTCGGCCCGACGGCCGGCGTGCTGGCCATCGCGCTCACCTACTGCGGCATGCTGGGCAAGGTGTATGCCGAAATCCTCGAATCGTCCGACCGCCATGGTACCGATGTCCTGCTGACCAACGGCAGCAGCCGGCTGGCCGCGCTGCTGTACGGCGCCCTGCCGGAGTCGGCATCGGAACTGATGTCGTACACGGTGTACCGCTGGGAGTGCGCGATCCGCGGCTCGGTGGTGATGGGCTTTGTCGGCGCGGGCGGCCTCGGGCAGCGCATGGACGAATCGATGAAGATGCTGGCCGGCGCCGAGGTGTCGTCGATGCTGCTGGTGTTCGTGGCGCTGGTGGCGCTGGCGGACCTGTTCTCGAAAATTTTGCGGCGGCGGCTCGGATGAAGCACATGCCCAACCTGCCCGACACCGCCCGCATGCCGCAGCCGCCGGCGCGCGACTGGACCATCATCGCGCTGATGCTGATGCTGGCGGCGCTGGTCGTGGCCAGCTTCGCCACGCTGCCGCTCAAGTGGCGCGACTTCTTTACGCTCGATGCGATCACCAGCGCCGGCGAACTGCTGGCCGGCTTCGCCCCGCCGGAAACGGCCACGCCGTTCCTGGTCAAGACCGCGTGGGCCACGCTGGAAACCATGTCGATGTCGGCGCTCGGCACGCTGCTGGCGGTGATCGGCGGGCTGGCGCTGTCGCTGCCGGCGTCGGGCCGCCTGGGGCGGGCGCCGCGCGCGCTGGTGCGCGCCGTGCTCAATGTGCTGCGCTCGATCCCGGAGCTGGTGTGGGCGGCCATCCTGCTGATCGCTGCCGGCCTGGGGCCGTTCGGCGGCACGCTGGCGCTGGCCGCGCACACGGCCGGGGTGCTGGGCCGGCTGTTTGCCGATGCGCTGGAAAATGCCGCGCCGGGACCGGAGCAGGCCCTGCGCACCAATGGCGCCAGCGCTGCCGCCGCGTTCTTCTACGCCACGCTGCCGCAAACGCTGCCGCAAATGCTGTCGTACACGCTGTACCGCTGGGAGAACAATATCCGCGCGGCCGCCATCCTCGGCGTGGTGGGCGCCGGCGGCCTCGGACAAATGCTTAAATACCACCTGTCGCTGTTCCAGATGCAGCAGGCGGCCACGGTCATCCTCGCCATGCTGGTGCTGGTGGCGGTGGTGGACGCCGCCAGTTACGCGCTGCGGCGCGCCCTTACCCGCTAGGTTCGCCCATGTCCTCGCCCCTGTTAGAACTGCGCCACCTGTCCAAGTCCTACCACGGCCGCCCGGTGCTGGCCGACCTGTCGTGGACCTTCCGCGCCGGCGAGTTCGTCGCCATCATGGGCGACTCCGGGGTGGGCAAGTCCACCCTGCTCAACCTGATCGCCGGCCTCGATGCGCCCGATCCCAGCGCCGATGGCCAGCCATCGTCTATCCTCATCGACGGCGTGCCGATGGCAGGCCTCGACGACGACGCCGCCACCCGCCTGCGCCGCGCGCGCATGGGCTTCATCTTCCAGGCTTTTCACGTGCTGCCGCACCTGACGCTGCTGCAGAACGTGGCGCTGCCGCTGCTGCTCAACGGCCTGCCCACGGCGCGCGCGGCCGAGATGCTGGACGCGGTCGGCCTGGCCGGGCGCGGCAACGACTTCCCCCATCAATTGTCCGGCGGCGAAATGCAGCGCGTGGCGATCGCCCGCGCGCTCGTGCACCGCCCGGCCCTGGTGCTGGCCGACGAACCCACCGGCAACCTCGACCCCGATACCGCCCACAGCATCCTCGAACTGCTGCACCGCGAGATCAAATCCACGGGCGCCTGCGCCATCATGGTCACACATTCCCACATCGCCGCCGATATGACAGACAAAGTCCTACAACTTTCGAAATGCGGCATACAAGAAACAACAAACGTCAACCGGTTTAAGCAATAAACAAGATATTTCAATTGTCAAACGCTGCAGTCCTGCCCGCAAAGGAGTATGATTTGTTCTAACTTGCACGGTTATCAAGAATGTTGAGTAGCGCTCCACATTCAAATCGGGTGTGAGCGCTGGCCTTGCTGGGAAGACGTCATTTCTTCACATTTAAGCTAAGGAGGAGCGAAAATGAACGTAAGGCAAAAAAAGATGGAATTGATCGAGGCGATGAATCGCGCGCGGGCGCTGGAACCTTCCAGTTTCGTGCCGAATAAATTGCTCGATACCCTGATCGAAAAGATGAACCTTAAAAACGATGCGGAGTTGTGCCGCGTTTTGGAAGTTCAACCGCCGATCATCAGCAAAATCCGCCACCGCAAGCTGGCCGTGGGCGCCACGATTTTGCTACGGATGCACGAGAAATCGGAGATCAGCATCCGTGAACTGAAAGAACTGTCGACCGCCTCTATGCATTGAACAGCGTCGCTGCTCATGCTATGCCAGGCGCCGGCATGCGGCAACCGGCGCCCTTCATGCGAATCTGCTTCAGCCTAAACCCCGCTGACAGTTCCATCCTCCCTTCCGCTTTCCCCTCCCGCCGTCCCCCTTTCTTTGCACGCTTTTCTACACGCTTTCCTGCATCACCATCGCCGTCCCTGCGCCCTCCCCCTCACGGCGCGCCCGCGCGTGGTAACAATTTGTAGCACTCGACACATAACACATATAGCGGTCCCGCCGATTTGGCATACTCTACGGTCATCGACGTTACCGGGACACCCCATGCAGACCAGGCCACATCGACTCCGCACGCTGCGCTTTGTCCTCGCCGGCACCGCTGCCGCCCTGCTGGCAGGCTGCACCACGGTGGAGCAGCGCAGCGACGGCGCCCGCGCGCCGCAACTGACGCCGGCGCAATTGCCGGCCGCCGTCAACCGCGTCAGCTGGGGCGTCAACCAGGGCACGTGGCAGCAGGTGCAAACGATGGGCTACGATGCCTGGCTCACGCAGCAGCTCCATCCCGCACGTGCCGTGCTGCCTGCAGCAGCCCAGGCCCAGATCGACGCCTTGAGCATCGCCGCGAAACCGCTGCCGCAACTGGTGGCCGAAATCGATCAGCAGCGCAAGGAGGCGGACAAGAGCGCCGACGACGAGCAGAAAAAGGCCGCGCAAAAAGCCTACCAGCAGGCGCTGAACAACCTGGCGCGCGAGGCGGCCACCCGCTCGCTGCTGCGCGACCTATATTCGCCGAACCAGCTGCAGGAGCAGATGACGTGGTTCTGGATGAACCATTTCAATGTCCACGCGGGCAAGAGCAACCTGCGCGTCTTGGTCGGCGACTACGAGGAAACCGCGATCCGCCCGCACGCGCTGGGCAAATTCCGCGACCTGCTGGGCGCCACGCTGCACCACCCGGCCATGATCCGCTATCTCGACAACGAGCAGAACGCCGCCAACCGCATCAACGAAAATTATGCGCGCGAGCTGATGGAACTGCACACGCTCGGGGTCGATGGCGGTTACAGCCAGCGCGATGTGCAGGAGCTGGCCCGCATCCTGACCGGCGTCGGCGTCAACTTCGGCGACACCGAACCGAAGGTCAGGAAGGAACTGCAGGCGCAGTACGTGCGCCGCGGCCTGTTCGAATTCAACCCCAATCGCCACGATTACGGCACCAAGCAATTCCTCGGTCAGCCGGTCAGGGGCCGCGGCCTGGCCGAAGTGGACGAGGCGCTCGACCGCCTGTGCCGCAACCCCGCCACCGCGCGCTTCATCAGCCGCAAGCTGGCCATGTATTTCGTCGCCGACGAGCCGCCGCCGTCGCTGGTGGACCGCATGGCGCAGGTATTCCGGTCCAGCGACGGCGATATCGCGGCCGTGCTGGACACCCTGTTCAGGTCGGGCGAGTTCGCGCAGTCGCTCGGCAAAAAATTCAAGGACCCGGTGCACTACGTGGTCTCGGCCGTGCGCCTGACCTACGACGACAAGGTGGTGCTGAACACGGCGCCGATGCTGGGCTGGCTCAATCGCATGGCGCAGCCGCTGTACGGGCGCCAGACGCCCGACGGTTACGCGCTCACGCAATCGGGCTGGGCCAGCCCGGGCCAGATGACCACCCGCTTCGAGATCGCCAAGGCGATCGGCTCCGGCAACGCCGGCCTGTTCAAGACCGACGGGCCGCAACCGGTGGAACGCGCAGCCTTCCCGCAACTGGCCAGCGCTTTTTATTATCAGACCTTGCAGTCCACGCTGGCGCCGAAGACGCGCCAGGCACTCGACCAGGCGACGTCGCCGCAGGAATGGAATACCCTGCTGCTGTCGTCGCCGGAACTGATGCACCGCTAGGTCCAGCCCAGGAAGGAGAACACCATGGAACGCCGCACCCTGCTCAAATCGCTGGCCGCGCTGCCGCTCGCGGCCAGCACCGGCACGCTGTGGGCCGCCCCCGCCAGCAAGACCCGCCTGCTGTTCGTGTTCATGCGCGGCGGCTACGACGCCACCAGCCTGCTGGTGCCGATCGCCAGCCAGTACTACTACCAGGTGCGGCCCAATATCGCCATCCCGAAGCCGTCCGAGGATCTGAAATCGGCGCTGCCGATCAACGCCGACTGGGGTTTGCACCCGGCCCTGCGTGAGACCGTCTACCCGCTGTACACCAGCGGCGAAGCGGCCTTCGTGCCGTTCGCCGGCACCGAAGACCTGTCGCGCAGCCATTTCGAAACCCAGGACAGCATCGAACTCGGTCAGCCGCTGCAGGGCACGCGCAATTTCCGCTCCGGCTTCCTGAACCGGCTGGTCACCGTGCTCAACGCCGACCGCAACAGGCCGGGCGCCAGCGCGATATCGTTTACCGACCAGCTGCCGCTGATCATGCAGGGCGCAACCCAGTTACCGAACATGGCACTGCGTTCGATCGGCAAGCCGCAGGTCGACGAGCGCCAGGCCCGCATGATCGCCGCCATGTACGACGGTACCGCGCTGGCGTCGCAGGTACGCGAAGGCTTCGTGGTGCGCGAGGACGTGATGAAGCAGATGGTCGGCGAGATGGACGCCGCCAACCGCAACGCCATTACCGCCAAGGGCTTCGAACTCGAAGCGCGGCGCATCGCCCGGCTGATGAAGGAGAAATACAACGTCGGCTTTGTCGACGTGGGCGGCTGGGACACCCACGTCGGCCAGGGCAACGGCACCGGCTACCTGGCCGGCCGCCTCGAGGAGCTGGGACGCGGCCTGGCCGGCTTTGCCCAGGAGATGGGGCCGGCCTGGAAGGACACGGTGGTGGTGGTGGTCAGCGAATTCGGCCGCACCTTCCGCGAGAACGGCAACCGCGGCACCGATCACGGTCACGGCTCGGTGTACTGGGTGCTGGGCGGCAACGTGCGCGGCAACGCGGTGCGCGGCGAACAGATTGCGCTGGAACAGAAAACCCTGTTCCAGAACCGCGACTACCCGGTGCTCAACGAATACCGCGCCCTGTTCGGCGGCCTGCTGGCGCGCCTGTACGGCCTCAATGCGGGCCAGGTGGCCACCATCTTCGGCACCGGCGGGCGCGATATCGGGCTCGTCTAGCGCGGCCGGGGCAGCGGTCACGTAAATTCGACGCAGTCGTCCTTGCGGCAGAAGCTCACCAGCTTGATGCCGGCTGCCGTCGCCACATCGATGGCCAGCGTGCTCGGGGCGGAGATGGTGGCCAGCAGCGGAATGTTCAGGCGTGCCGCCTTGCGCACCAGTTCATAGCTGGCGCGGCTCGACATGAAGACAAAACCGCGGGTCATGTCCACGCGTTCGAGCGCCAGATAGCCGATCAATTTGTCCATCGCATTGTGGCGGCCGACGTCCTCGCACACGCGCAGCACCGCCCCGCTGGCGTCGCACCAGGCGGCGGCGTGGACACCGCCGGTGGCGCGCATCAGGTGCTGGTGCTGTCCCAGTTCGGCCGCGGCGCGGGCGATGGCCGGCGCCAGCGAGACGGCGTCGTGCAGCGGCGCTGCCGCGATGCGCGGCGGCGCGGTGTCGATCAGTTCCAGGCTTTCGACGCCGCACACGCCGCAGCCGCTGCGCCCCGCCATCGACCGCCGCTGCTGCTTGAGCAGCATGAAGTCTTCCTGCGCGATGGTGAGCGTGACCTCCACGCTGCGTTCGTGGTGCTGCACCTCGATGTCGTAGACGTCGGACGGTTTGCCCACCACGCCTTCGGTCAGCGCGAAGCCCATGGCAAATGCCTGCAGGTCGCGCGGGGTCACCATCATCACCGCGTGAGAAATACCGTTGAACACCAGCGCCACCGGCAGTTCTTCCACCACCTGGTCTGTGGTGGCCGTGGCGCCTTCGGGCGCGGCGCCGCGATGGCGCAGCACCGGGCGTTGCTGGATGCCGCTGGATTCCGCTTGCCGGGTTTCCTGGTCGAGTCTCATTGCCGCCCCACAGTATCGTTCAAGGCACGATTGTACCCCGCACGACCGGACGCGGCGCAACGGCTGCGTGCTTACGCTGCCAGCGGCTCGCCGCCCACGCCGTAGTGGCGCGCATAGCGGGCATCGAGGTTCGCCAGCGGCATCATCAGGAACAGGTCGGCGCTTTCGAAGTCCGGATCCCAGGCCGGTTCACCGCAGATCCACGCGCCCGAGCGCATATAGCCCTTCAGCAGCGCCGGCACCTGCGGCTTTTGCGCAGCCTCCAGCTTGCCGAACGGGAAAGGCAGGTGCGGCGTGACGCGGTATTCGAGCGGCGCCAGGTGCTTGCCGATCAGTTGCCGGTACACGGCGACGGCATTGTGGCCGCCATCGGCCAGGCTGATGCTGGCGCAGCCGATCAGGTAATCGCAACGTTCGCGGCGCATGTAGTCGGCCAGGCCGGACCACAGCAACATGATCACGCTGCCGCCACGGTAGTCGGGATGGATGCAGGCGCGGCCCGCTTCCACCATGCGGCCACGCAGGTGGTTCAGGCGACCGAGATCGAATTCGCCCTCGGAATACAGGCGGCCGAGCTTGCGGGCGCGGGTGGCGCTCAGCAGGCGGTAGGTGCCGACCACTTTGAGGGTGTCGGCATCGCGCACGATCAGGTGGTCGCAATAGGCGTCGAATTCGTCGCTGTCGAGGCCATCGGCGCTTTCGAGCGAGGACAAGCCCATGGTTTCGATGAAGACTTTATAGCGCAGGCGCTGCACTTCGTGCAGTTCTTCCGGCGTGCTTGCCATGCTCAGCACCAGCTTGCCGGAGGCGGGACGGACGTCCGCCGCGAGAGTCGCAGCTTGTAAGATCGAGGTTTGCATGCTTCATCCTTTGTGTGGGTGACGAAGCAAGCGTAACCATCGAATACTTCAAGGAAATGACAACAAAATGTCATTTCCGTGACATGCACCGATCTGTTGTATTCAGATCGGTGCCTTGACATCAGGATTTCTTCGGACGACCGGTTTTCAGCTGCGGCAGGCTGGCCAGCACTTTTTTCAGGGTGGCCATGTCGATCTGGCTGATCAGGGCCACGCCGATGCGCAGCAGCTCGCTCTTCTTGATCTCGACGCCGGCCTTCAGGCAGGCCTTCTTGACCTGGCCGAGCACCGCGTATTCCTGCTCGGGCATGGTGAAGCTGTCGCGCACCAGCTTGTCCTTGCGGCCCTTGTCGGCGACCGCTTCGGCTGCCGGCGCCTTGGTGGTAGGCCTGGCGGTGGCTTTGACAACCGGCTTGCCGGCGGGCTTGGCGGCTGCCTTGGCAACCTTGGCAGCGGGCTTGGCGGCTTTCACGTCGGCCTTGACGGCAGCCTTCGGTGCGGCCTTGGCGGCACCTGCTGCAGGCTTGGCTGCAGCCTTGGCTGTACTTGCCGCCGGCTTGACGGCAGCCTTGGCAGCACCCTTGGCCGGCTTGGCGGCGGCCTTGCTGTCCTTGGCTGCTGCGGCAGGCTTGGCGGCGGTCTTGGCGGCAATCTTCGCCGTGGTCTCGGCCTTGGCAGCCTTGACAGTCTTCACGGTCTTTTCCGCCTTGGCAGCGGGCTTGACGGCCGCAGGCTTGGCGGCGGCAGGCTTGGTCGCTGCCGGCACAGCAACAGCGCTGGCGGCGGTTTTCGCTGCCGCCGGCTTGGCGGCCCGGGCCGGGGCAGACCGGGCGGCAGGCTTGATCGCGGGCGCGGTGTCGGTGCCGGCGACCGCTGGTTTGGCCGGGCTGGCCTGATGTGCGGCGACGGCGACATTGCCGTTCAACGGCGCCTTGCCTGAAGGCGTTTTATCGCTTACTGGTTCATCCATCGTTTTATTCATACTGGCTCCAAAATTATCCAACGATATAAACAATATATATTGTTAGCCGGGATTCTGCTTGCGCCGCCGCAAATTTGCAAGCGTGCGGAACAACTAACCAGGAGTCCTGATGGTGAAGTCCACGCCCACCTCGTCCCAGTGTTCCTGTTCCTTTTCGAGCCAGTACGCCAGGGTCGGATGGTCGGCCACCCAGGCGCGCGGAAAATCGAGTTCGATGCGGTTTTTCATGCGCAGCCTGACCAGGCTGAAGTCGATGTCGATGCGCGAGTGCATGAACAGCACGGCCAGGCGGAACGCCGCCACGGCCTTGGCGATATCGGGTTCGGCGATGAACTCCGACACCTTGCGCAGATTGCCCTTGTGCGCCACCACCAGGCGGCTCATCAGCTTCTGTTCGCGCGTGGTGAAGCCCGGGAGGTCGGCGTTTTCGATCATGTAGCAGGCGTGCTTGTGATAGCCGGTGTGGGAGACGACCAGCCCCACCTCGTGCAGCAGCGCGCTCCAGTACAGGTGGCGCGTGTAGATCTCGCTCGACGGCCTGGTCTGGGCATACAGCGCCAGCGCATCGTCGGCCACGCGGTTGGCACGGCGCTGGTCGACATGGAATTTTTCCACGCACACCTGCACCGACTGTTCGCGCCGGTCGCGCTTGGTCGAGCGCAGGTGCAGGTCCCACATCACTCCCATGCGCAGGCCCGCCTCGATCGGCTGCACCACCGGGATGCCCAGCTCGCGCACCAGGCCGATCAGGATCGCCAGGCCGCCGATGATGGTGCTGGCGCGGTCGGGACGCAGGCCCGGCATGTCGATCTTGCCGACGTGGCCGAATTCGATGAACCGCTGCTTGAGCGCGGACAGCGTGTCGGCATTGACCTCCTTGCCGATGCCGTTCTTGACGATGATGTCGGCAATCGTGCGCGCGGTGCCGGACGAGCCGTAGCACTGCTTCCAGTACTGCGGCCGGTACGGCGGTGCGGCGTCCTCGAAATGGCTGCGGGCCGACAGGATGGCCGCCTCGAACGATGGCCCGTCCACCCGGCCGCCGACGAAGAACGACAGGCTTTGCTTGACCGTGCCCACGCTGAACGATTCGACTTTTTCGATTTCCTGGCCGCGCCCCAGTATCAGCTCGGTGGAGCCGCCGCCGATGTCGATCACCAGCCGCCGCTCGCCCGGCACCGCCACCGCGCTGGCCACGCCCATGTAGATCAGCCGTCCTTCCTCCTCGCCGGAGATGATCTCGATCGGGTAGCCGATGGCCTGCTCGGCCTCGGGCAAAAAGGCGGCGGCATTGCGCGCCACCCGCATCGCCGACGTGGCCACCACCCGCACCGCATCGAGCTTGTAGCCGGCCAGTACGTCGCAGAAGTTGCGCAGGCAGGCCAGCGCGGTCTGCATCGCGGCCGGCGTCAGGTTGCCCTTGTCGTCCAGACCGGCCGCCAGGCGGATCGGTTCGCGCACGCTTTTGAGCACGCGAATGGCGTCGCCATCGTGCTTGCCGATGTGGAGGCGGAAGCTGTTGGAGCCGAGATCTACTGCTGCATACATAATAGGAACCCATGCCCGCCAGACGCGCACCGGCGGAAAAATTTAAATAAACGATTTAGATGATTTTGAAAAATGCTATCACGATATGCCGCACTTGTGACGGCATGATGACAAGGCGCCGCGCTGGAAGATAATTCGTCAGCCGCCCGGCGGGGTGGCGGCAGCGGCACTGTCGGACGTGGCAACCCGGTTGCCGCCGGCGGCGCGCGCCTGTTGGCGGGCGTGGTCGGCGCGCTGGAACAGGCCCACGGTGGTGTCGTCGGCGCGCATGGTGGTGGCGCCCAGGCTGGCGGTGAGGTTGATCAGGGCTTTCTCGGCCTTGACCGGTTGCGCAGCCAGCGCGCCGCGCACGCGTTCGGCCACCACCATGGCCTCGGGCAGCGCGGTGCGCGGCAGCAGGATGGCGAATTCGCCGCCGCCCAGGTGGCCCAGGGTATCGCTGTCGCGCAGCTGCCGCTTGCAGGCGTCGGCCATGGCGACCAGCACCTGGTCGCCGGCCAGGTGGCCGTAATGGTCATTGACGCGCTTGAATTCGTCGAGATCGACCATCACCAGCGCGGTCGGCTGACCGGGGCGGCGCGCCAGCGCCAGCCACGGCGCCAGCGCCTGATGAAAGCCGCGCCGGTTCAGGGCGGACGTCAGCGGATCGATCACTTCCAGCCGTTCCAGCGCATCGTGCAAACCCTGGCGCACCAGCAGCAGGTAGCCGCCGCCGTTGCCGAGCATGGCCAGGTACAGCGCGACCAGGCCCAGGCCCTGTACCAGCTCGGGACTGACCCACGACCAGCCATTGGGCAGCAGCAGCACCAGCACGCCGCGTGCGACCACCAGCAGCGCCAGCACCACCGTGCTGACCACCAGGTAACGGCGCAGCAGCGTGCCGGCCGACCAGCGCCGCCCCAGCGCGCCTGCGCCGGCAGCGAGGAAAAAGCCGATCGCCAGCGACGAGATCGCCTGCCGCTCGGACGGCGCCCGCTGCAGCAGCCACGCTGCGACGAACGCGGCCACCGCCGCCAGCAGCACCGGCAGCAGGTGGCGCCGCCAGATGCGGCGCCCGGCCTGCTCCCACAGCGCCGCCGCGTCGAGCGCGAAGCCGGCCAGCAGCAGCGCGTTGGCAAGGGGGATGGTCAGGAAATCGGGCAGCGTGCCGCGCAGGTACACCAGGCCCCAGGCCAGCGCCTGCAATTGCCGGGCGCGGGCCCAGGTCGCGTTGCCGCGCAGGGTGGTGCTGAGGCCGTGAGACTTATTGCCGCTGGTGTTGCCATGGCCGCTGCCGGCGCTGTCGGGCAGCCCGAAAAAAAACAGCGCCACGCACAGGCTCAGGTTGCCCAGTGCCAGCGCCAGGACCAGCGTCTTGATATCCATGAGCGGAACGGCTCAGACCTCGTGTTCGACGTTGGCGGTGCCGTCGCCCATCTTGCTGGCCCAGCCTTGCGTGAACAGTTCTTTTTCTTCTTCGCTCGGGGTGTCGTGCCAGAACACGATCAGCGTCCCCTTGTGGTCGTGCAGCTGGCTGACTTTTTCGATGAAGCTCTGGCGGCCCGACAGGTCGGCCAGCGCCACCACGTAGCCGTACACGCGGGTCAGGCGCTCGAGGCGGTCGGGTTCGGTCAAGCTGTTGGTGGCGGTCAGCGTGGGATGGTCTAAAAACATCGTGGTTCTCCGGTTTTCCGTAAGGGTCCGCCCAGGGCGGTGCCCCGCCAATTTACCTAGAAATTTTCCTTCTGTAAATGAAAGCCGTGGCAGCGTGCTACTATCAATCGACATCCGCACTGTGACAGCCACTTGACGCCATCCGATCCCCTCCCCCAGGTCCACACCCGTGGCAATCGCCGCCTGCTGGAATTCCGTCCAGGCATGGTGCAAAGCGAGATGAAGCTATCCCATCCGGACGACCTGGTGCTGGCCTATTGCCGCGCCATGATGTGTTTCACGCTGTTCCAGCCGCGGCCGGCGCATATCGTGATGGTGGGGCTGGGCGGCGGCTCCCTGGTCAAGTTCTGCTACCGCTACCTGCCGCAGGCGCGCATCACGGTGCTGGAGGTACGCGCCGACGTGATCGCCCTGCGCCGGCAATTCGCGATTCCGCCCGACGATGCCCGGCTGACCATCGTCCACGCCGACGCCGCCGCCTACCTGCCGCGCCTGCGCGCCAGCGCCGACGTGCTGCTGGTGGACGGCTTCGACGAGCAGGGCCTGCCGGCCGCGCTGTCGAGCGCCGCGTTCTACGCCGACTGCCGCCGCGCGCTGCGGCCGGGGGGCGTGATGGTCGCCAATATCTTCAGCTACGATCCGTCGTACGGCCTGACGTTGCGGCGCCTGCGGCACGCCTTCGGCGGCAAGCTCTGCACGCTGCGCGGGGTAGCGGGCAATAACCGGATCTGGTTTGCCGTCCACGGTCCACCGCCGTCGCCGGCGCTGGCCATGCAACGGCGCCTGGCCGGACGCATCGCACTGCCCGGGCTGAACCGCTTGTGGGCGCACTGGATCGTGTGGAGACTGCAACACCGGCAATTCGACAGCGGCGGCGGCAGCGCTTAGACCGCTGGACGCAGCTGGCAGAACTTGGGTACCCGCCTTCGCGGGTACGACGGAGATGAAGACCTTCACTGAACGGCATCAGGAGCTGTCTTCGACGCTACTGCTTGCGCTGGCCGTGTACCGACTGGCGTGCCTGCTTGCGGCGCAGCGCCTGTTCCCAGCGCTGCTTCTGTTCGTCGGTTTCGGGGATCAGCTTGGGCACCGGCAGCGGCTTGCGGTGTTCGTCCACGGCCACCATGGTGAAATAGCAGCTGTTGGCGTGGCGCACCAGGCGCTTCTGGATATTTTCGGTGACCACGCGGATGCCCACTTCCATCGAGGTATTGCCCGTGTAGTTGATCGAGGCCAGGAAGGTGACCAGCTCGCCCACGTGGATGGGCTGCAGGAACATCACCTGGTCCACCGACAGGGTGACCGTGTAGCTGCCCGAGTAGCGGCTGGCGCAGGCGTAAGCCACGCTGTCGAGGTATTTGAGAATGGTGCCGCCGTGGACGTTGCCGGAAAAATTGGCCATGTCCGGCGTCATCAGCACGGTCATGCTCAACTCGTGAGCGACCCAGGCCATCGGTTGTTCCATGTACTGCTCCCTAGATAGTTTTTGTCATGCTAGCCGCTAATCTTGTCACCCGCAAATAATTACCGACAATATTGTCAGATATCGTATGCTTTACGCTTCGACACAAGGAGCACTTATGAAAGTGAAAGTCTGGAGGAAAGCGCTGGCCGCCAGCGTGCTGCTCGCGCTGGCCGCGACCACGTCAGCCACCTCGGCTGCAGAAACGGCGCCGGCGGACGAGGTCAACACCTTTACCCTGGCCAACGGCATGAAGTTCATCGTGCTGGAATCGCACAGCATCCCCAACGCCAATATGTACACGTTCTGGAAGGTCGGCTCGCGCAACGAGGCGCCCGGCATCACCGGCCTGTCGCACTTCTTCGAGCACATGATGTTCAACGGCTCGAAACACTTCGGCCCGAAAATGTTCGACCGCACCATGGAAGCCAAGGGCGGCTCCAACAACGCCTACACCAGCAACGACGTCACCGTGTACCAGGACTGGTTCCCGGCATCCTCGCTGGAAACCATCTTCACGCTCGAGAGCGACCGCATCGCCCACCTGAACATCGATCCGAAAATGGTTGCCAGCGAGCGCGGCGTGGTGCTGTCCGAGCGCAGCACCGGCCTGGAGAATTCCAACCTCCGCGCGCTGCAGGAAGCGGTCAGCGGCGTTGCCTTCCAGGCCCATCCGTACTCCTGGCCCGTGATCGGCCACGAGTCCGACATCAAGGCCTGGACCCAGCAGGATCTCGAACATTATTTCAAGACCTATTACGCGCCCAATAACGCGGTGGCCGTCATCGTCGGCGACGTCAAGGTCGATCAGGTAAAAAAACTGGCCACGCGCTACTTCGGCAAGATTCCGAAAGGCGCGCCGCCGCCGCCCGTGCGCACGGTGGAGCCGCCGCAGACGGGCGAGCGCCGCGTGTTCGTGACCAAGGAGTCGGCCACCTCGCCCAACCTGGCGATCGCCTTCAAGGTCCCGGCCGCCAACAGCCCCGACCACTACGCGCTGGAAGTGCTGCAGAGCCTGCTGGCCGACGGCAAGACCTCGCGCCTGTACAAGGCGCTGGTCGAGCAGCAATTGGCGACCCAGGTGGCAGCCTATGGCGCCGACGGTTTCGACCCGGGCCTGATGTATGTGCTGGCCGTGGCCGCTGCCAAGGTGGAGCCGGCCACGCTGGAAAAAGCCGTGCTGGCCGAGCTCGACAAGGTGGTCAAGGATGGCGTCACCGCGGAAGAACTGGACAAGGTGCGCAACCAGAAGCTGGTCAATCTGTACCGCGAGCAGGAAACCATCAACGGCAAGGCCCAGAACCTGGGCAATTACGAGGTGTTCTTCGGCGACTACAGGAAAATGTACGACGCCCCGGCTGCCTATGCGCGGCTGACCCCGGCCGATATCCAGGCCGTGGCCGCCAAATACCTGAAAAAATCGCAGCGCACCGTCGGCGTGCTCGCTGCGAAGGAGGATTGAACCGATGAAAACAACGATGATCGCCGCTCTGGCGGCCGGTACCGTACTGGGCGCTGCAGCCGCTGCGCCGGCCATGGCTGCGCCATTCAGCCTGCCCGCCTTCGACACCGTCAAGCTGCCCAACGGCCTGGCCGTGTACCTGATGGAACGCCACGAAGTGCCGTTGATCTCGGTGCGCGCCGTGGTCAAGGCCGGTGCCGTCAACGACGCTGCCCAGGCAGGCCTGTCCAACCTCACCGGCGACGCCCTGCTGCTCGGCACCAAGGCGCACGACAAGAAGGCCATCGACCAGGCATTCGACTTCCGCGGCGCCAGCCTGGCCGGCGGCGCCGGCACCGAGGCCAGCACCGTGCAGGCCAACTTCGCCCGCAAGGATGCGGCCGCCCTGCTGCCGCTGTTTGCCGAAATCGTCCAGCAGCCGTCGTTCGACGAGGCCGAGCTGACCAAGCTGCGCGACCGCAAGGTCACCGGCCTGAAGCAGGCCAAGGAAGCGCCGCGCAATGTGGTGGGCAGCTACTACCGCGCCATGCTGTTCGGCAGCGCGCCGTACGGCAACCCCGCCAGCGGCACGGTGGGCAGCGTCGGCGCGCTCAAGCAGGCCGACGTGCAGCGCTACTACGGCCAGTTCTACCGTCCCGACAATGCCGCCATCGTGGTGGTCGGCGACTTCCAGAAGGACGAGATGCGGCGCCAGATCGAATCGCTGTTCGGCGCCTGGCAAGCCAGCGGGCCGGCGCCGAAACAGCAGGACAACGGCAAGGTCAAGGCCGACCAGGCGCGCGTATGGCTGGTCAACAAGCCCGACGCCATCGAGACCACGTTCATGATCGGTGGCGCCGGCATCGCCCGCAACGATCCCGACTACGTGCCGCTGCAGGTGATCAACACCATCCTCGGTGGCCGCTTCACGTCGTGGCTCAACGACGAGCTGCGCGTCAACTCGGGCCTGACCTACGGCGCCAGCAGCCAGTTCGGCACGCTGTCGCAGACGGGCACATTCGCCATCTCGAGTTTCACGGCGTCAGCCAAGACCGGCGACGCGCTGGCGCTGGCCCACAAGACCTACCAGCGGCTGTGGGACCAGGGCATCGACCAGGCCACCCTCGATTCGGCCAAGGCTTACGTCAAGGGCCAGTTCCCGCCGCGTTATGAAACCGGTGAGCAGCTGGCCGGCCTGCTCGGCGATATGTATGCATACGACGTTGGCCGCGAACAGATCGACAACTTCAGCCGCGACGTCGACAGCCTGACGCCGGAGCGCGCCAAGGCGCTGGTGACCAAACACTTCCCGCGCAACAACCTGCAAACGGTGTTGATCGGCAAGGCTGCCGATATCCGCACCGTGGCCGGCAAGTATGGCGCAGTGACGGAACTGGAAATCGCCGCCGACGGTTTCCAGCCCGGCGCACAATAACAACGTAAGCAATCAGCCCGGCGCGAGCCGGGCCAGCAGCGCCGCCACCTCGGCGGGCAACGCTGCCGCTTCCGCCAGGACCGGTTCGAGCCGGTCCCATCCTTCCTCACCGCCCTGCCTGAATGCCAGCTCGGCCAGCCGGGCCAGCGCCTGCAGGCGCTCGGCGCCGATGGTGCCGGCCAGTCCCTTCAAGGTATGCAGCGGCGCGCGCACGGCCTGCACGTCATGCGCGGTGCGGGCCGCCTCGATCTGCGCCGTCAGCCGGGCCGCTTCCGCATCGACACCGCGCAAGGCCATCAGGTACACGGCGGTCAGGCCGCCCATGCGCTGCAGCGCGGCGTCGCTGTGGATGCCGGGCGCAGGCACTGCTTCCGGCGGCGCCGCTGCGGCCGCAGGCGCGGCGTGCAGCGCCGATACAGCGGTGGGCCCGGCAGCCGGCGCACGTCCCACGTGGTGCAGGATCACGTCGATCAGCTGCGCCAGGTCGAACGGCTTGCCGACGTGATCGACCATGCCGGCCTTGAGCGCGGCGCTGCGGTCGGCAGCCATGGCGTTGGCGGTCATGGCGACGATGGGCGGCGCTGCCGGGCCCAGCTGCTGCAGGATCGCCTGCGTGGTTTCGTAGCCGTCCATCTCCGGCATCTGGATGTCCATCAGGATCAGGTCCGGCAACGGCTGCAGGCCAGCCAGCGCCTGCAGCGCCTGCAGGCCGGAGGCGGCCACCTGCACGCTGGCACCGTCGTTGGCCAGCAGCTCGCCGGCCACCTGCTGGTTGGCGGGATTGTCGTCCACCAGCAGCAGCCGCAGCCCCGCCAGCCGGGTGCCGGACGGCGCCGGCACGGAGGACGCCAGCCGCAGCGCCCGGTGCTCGACGCGGGCGTCGGCCACGGCGTCGAACAGCATCGAGGCCGTGACCGGCTTGACCACGAAACCGTCGAGCACCGGCGACAGATGCTGCTGGCGCTGGGCCAGCATTTCGCGGTCGTAGGCGGTGACCATCACGATCAGCGGCAGCTTGCCGCTGGCGCACAGCTGGCGGATGCGGCAACTGGTTTCCCAGCCGTCCAGTTCCGGCATGCGCCAGTCGATGAACACCACGTCGTAGGCGTGGCCGGCAGCGTTGCCCCTGGCCGCGATGCGGTCGGCGATCATCGTCAGCGCCTGCGCGCCGCCGCCTGCCACGTCCACCCGCCAGCCGAACGACGTCGCCATTTCGGCCACCACCGCGCGGGCCACGGGATTGTCGTCCACCACCAGGCACGACAGGTTGGACAGCCCGCCGACCGGCGCCGCCGCGGCCGGCGCAGCGTCGTCGCCGATCTCGAGATCGAGCGTGAACGTGAACGTGCTGCCCTTGCCCGGCGTACTCTGCAGGTCCAGCTTGCCGCCCATGAGGCCCACCAGGCGCTGGCAGATCGCCAGGCCGAGGCCGGTGCCGCCGTAGCGGCGCGCGGTCGAGGCCTCGGCCTGCGAAAAGCCGTCGAAGATGCGCTGCCGCTGCTCGTCCGAGATGCCGATGCCGGTGTCGCTGACGGCGAAGCACACGGACAAGCGGCTGCCGCTGCGCGCGGCCAGCCGCGCCACCACCACCACTTCGCCGCGCTCGGTGAACTTGATGGCATTGCCTGCCAGGTTGAGCAGGATCTGGTGCAGGCGCAGGTCGTCGCCGATGACCACGGCCGGCAGCGCCGGGTCGATGCGGAACAGCACTTCGACCTGCCCGGCGCCGACATTGGCCGACAGGATCACGGCCAGGTCGCGCCAGAGTTTATCGAGCCGGAACGGGTGGGGATCGAGCGCCAGCTTGCCGGCCTCCACCTTGGAGAAATCGAGGATGTCGTTAAGCAGGCCGAGCAGCGCGCGGGCGGCAGCGCCGGCCTTGGCCACGTAATCCTGCTGGCGCTCGTTCATGCCGGTTTGCTGCAGCAGTTGCAGCATGCCCAGCACGGCGTTCATCGGCGAGCGGATCTCGTGGCTCATATTGGCCACGAACTCGGACTTGGCGCGCCCGGCCGCCAGCGCCTCTTCCTTGGCCAGCAGCAGCGCCTCCCTGGCGGCGCGCGATTCGGTGCGGTCGGTGCTGCTGCCGACCCAGCCCAGCACATTGCCGTGACCGTCATGCTGGGCCAGCGCGTGGTGATCGAACACGCGCCACACGCCATCGTGGCGGCGCAGGCGCGCATCGCAGCGGAACTCGTGCCCGCCCAGCCTGGCGCGCGCCCATTCGGCGGACACGGCCGCCATGTCGTCGGGGTGGATCACGCGCGACCAGTTGCCGTCGTCGATCAGCTGCTGGCTGGGGACGCCGCTGAATTCCTGCCAGTGGTGGCTCATGAAATCGAGCCGCAGGTCGGCGCGGGCGGTCCACACCATCTGCGGCAAGCCCTCGGTCAGCGAGCGCCAGCGCGACTCGGACGCCGTCAGCCGCACCAGCGACTGCTGCAATGCATCTTCGGCCTCCACCAGCTGCTGCACCGCCTGCGACTGCTTACGCAGTCCCGCCCGCAGGAACAGCAGCAGCGCCACCGCCAGCGCCAGCATCAGCAGCACGAAGATGGCGACGTTGCGGATCTCCTTGCGATACCACGGGGCCAGGAAATCTTCGCTGGCCAGCCCGACGATCACGTACACCGGGTAGTCGCCCACCTGCTCGGTGCTGAGCGTGCGCTCGCGCTGGTCGCGCTGGCTGACGACCGTGTACGTGCCGCGCCGGGCCTGGCCGTCGAGGATGGCCTTGGTGGGCGGGTTGATCTTGACGGTGCTGCCGATTTCCATGCCGGACACCTGCGGATAGCGGTGCAGCACGCGTCGCTGCGCGTCGAGCACGACGATCGAGCCATGGGCGCCGATCTTCAGCGCGGCAAACGATTTGTCCAGCGCGGCGCTGTCGATGGTGACATAGGCCGTGCCGCCGAAGCTGCCGTCCGGCAGCGTGAGCGGGTAGGCGATCGGCAGCACCCAGTGGCCGCTGACGCGCGAGCGCAGCGGCAAACCGAAGATCAGCTTGCGCTCGTTGCGGACGCGGTGGAAAAATTCGCGGATGCGCAAGTCATGCGGATGGACCAGGTCGACGTCGTCACCGAAGACCACCCGGCCGCCGGCGTTGGCGCCGCGTATCGCCTGCGCCTGCGGCACGCGCTCTTTCAGGCTGCGCAGGTAGGCGCTGAATGCCTGCTCGCTGTACGTGCCGGCCTTGTGCATGGCGCCGAACTCGGCGTTGGCGCGCTGCAGCGCCAGGTCCACCTCCTGCACATGCGCCTGCAAAAACCCTTCGAGCGTGATGGCCAGGTTGCGCGAGGTGTCGGCAGCCGCAGCGTAGTAACGCAGCCGGCTCTGGTTGAGCACATGGGCCAGGCCGATCACGATGACCAGGACCACCACGACCACGGCGATCACCAGCACGCGGAACAGTTTCCTGAATTTTTGCAGGGTATCGATTGTTTTCACGGGACGCGCAATGGTATGGGGTCGCCCCCGCGAAGCAGTGGTGGGACGGTCGGGTGTTACAGGCCTTGCTGCGTGATGTCGGCCAGCGATTCGCGGCCTTTATCGGAAATATCGAAGCCGCCGTCGGCGCGCGGCACGATATGGGATTTTTTACCGAGGAACAGCGCCACATCGGCGCCGATCGGACTGGCGCCGTCGGCGGCGATGTCGCGCAGCGCCAGCACGCAGCGGCGCAGGAACAGGGTCTGCTCGCCCTTCTCGGTGAGGGTGATACGGCCATTGCGGGCAACGCTGAACAGTTTCAGCCCGGCCAGGCGCTTGGTGTTGCGTCCGACACAGGCGCTGTAGCGTTCGGCCTTGGCACCTGCCCTGATTTCATCGAGGGCATTGTATTCGTCTTGCGTTAATTTCTCGTTCTTCATTACCAGTTTTTCCATGAGAGACTGCTTCAGCCCCCATGGTACGCGCACCACGCCACCACGGCAAGGCAGGCAGCCCCGCCGTCCGGCCGTCGGTGGCACCCGGTATTAGAGTGCGCGGATCAGCAGCCAGACTGCGCCGATGCTGGCGAACGCGGCAAGGCACAGCAGTGCCTGAACGCCCTTGCTGCCAAGGGCAGCGCTGCGGCGGCCGAGGTAGATTTTATTGTGCAGTGAATTGCCCATGATGCGCTCCGTTATGAAAAACGATGACATGACTAAATTATAGAAACACTTCGATGACAGCAGCGTGACGCACGCCAGGAATATGAAAATATATAACCCGAGAGCAACAACTGTCACAGTTTCTATCACATTGCGGAGCCGGTGCGGACGTGCGCCCGGTCCCTGGCGGAAGTGCTAGGCTGTACCGACACACCACTTCCAGGGAGTTATCTGATGAACCATGCTGGCAAACCCTCCAATCCCGACCACGATGCCGCACCGGACGGCGGCCACCTGACCGAGGAAGCCGACATCGGCAGCGGCGAACCGTCGCCGGGCAAGCAGGAAACCGACGAAGCCATCAAGAGCATCCCGCCGCTGCCCAAGGACGGCGGCCAGCGTCCCGACGCTGGCTGACCTCAGACCTTCATCGGCGGCTGCTTCGGCGTCGGTTCCTCGATCGGCACCTCCTCGGGTAGCGGGGTGTCGTCCGGTGGCGGCTCTTTTTCCGGCGCCGGCGGCGGCACGTCGGGGTCGGGCGTGATGTGGGCGTGCAGGCGCAAGGCCGCTGGGGTATTGCTGGTGGCTGGCATGATGATCTCCTGATCTGTGCTCGATGCCATCATTCTCTGCCATGCGGCGTTTCGGGTGCGTGCGCCACCGCACCCCCGTTCAGCCTAATCATTATTCATTGCGTCCTTGCAATTTCGGCGCGCGTGCCCACCTGCTGATCTCTTTGCGTTATCGACCATCACCAGGAGCGAGCATGCTGTTTCCCAGACACCCGAAGCCGGTCGGCGATCACCGTCCCGTCGCCGTCCAGATCATCAGGCAGGAACGCGCGGGCGCCGTCAACAAGCACGTGCTGGTGATCGACCGGCCGGCGCCACCGCCATCCCCCGCGCCCGTGCCGGCTGTGGCGCCCACGCCGGACGGCCCGGCCAGCTGAGCGGGACGGCGGGCGCAGCCAGCAGGTACAATGGCGGCTTGATCCGATCACCCGATTGCCGCCATGCTCAACGCCCCGCTCACCGACGACGAATACGACCAACTCGACGACCTGCTCGGCGCCATCTCGCCGCGCGCGCTCGACGTGGCCGGGCTCGAAGGGCTGCTGACGGCGCTGGCGATCGGCCCGCGCCCGGTCGATCCGGCCTCGTGGTTGCCGCTGGTCTGGGGCGAGCCGGCGCCGGCCGACGCCAGGGCGGTGCAGACGGCGACCGCGCTGGTGCTGCGCCATGCGCACTACATGCAGACCTGGATGCAGAAAGAGCCGGCCAGCTTCGAGCCGATCTACGAATGCGGCGGCGCCTGGACAGCACATGCCTGGACTGCCGGCTTCGAAGCCGGCATGCAACTCGACGCTGCCGGCTGGGACGCGCTGCGCGCTGCAGCGCCGGCGCTGCTGGCGCCGTTTGCGCGCGCGGGCGCGGACTGGGAGGATGCGGTGACCCCGGCGGTGATCGCCATCCACGCCCACTTCCACCCGGCCATCCCAGCCACTGCGGCCACTGCGGCCAAGGCCGCCAAGGTAGGCCGCAACGATCCCTGCCCTTGCGGCAGCGCGAAGAAATACAAGAAGTGCTGCGGCGACGGCAAGTAGCCGCCGCTTTTCCGGTCTAGCGTCCTAGCGCGGCAAGGCTTGGCGCGGGCGGACAGGCGCGCCCATGCCGTTCTGAGCGCTGCCGTGCGGCGACGCGCCGGTGCGCAGCTTGAACGTGCTGACCAGCTGCGCCAGCAGCTGCGACTGGTTCTCCATGGCGGCTGCGGCCGCAGCCGACTGTTCGACCAGCGCGGCATTCTGCTGGGTGACGTCGTCCATCTCCGTCACGGCCTGGTTGATCTGCTCGATCCCCGCGTACTGCTCGGTGCTGGCAGACGTGATCTCGGCAACGATGTCGGTCACGCGGCGCACGCTGCCGACCAGTTCGGTAATGGTGTCGCCGGCCTGGTTGACCAGCGCGTTGCCGCTGGCAACCGTGGTCGATGAGGCGTCGATCAGGTCCTTGATTTCCTTGGCGGCCGTGGCCGAGCGCTGCGCCAGGTTGCGCACCTCGGTGGCCACCACGGCAAAGCCGCGGCCCTGCTCGCCCGCGCGCGCCGCTTCGACCGCCGCGTTCAGGGCCAGGATATTGGTCTGGAAGGCAATCCCGTCGATCACGCCGATGATGTCGCCGATCTTGCCCGACGATTCGTTGATCTGCTCCATAGTGGTCACCACACGGGCGATGACGTCGCCGCCGCGCTGGGCGATCTCGGAGGCCGATTCCGCCAGCTGGTGGGCCTGGCGCGCATTGTCGGCGTTCTGCTTCACGGTCGAGGTCAGTTCTTCCATCGACGACGCGGTTTCCTCCAGCGAGCTGGCCTGCTGCTCGGTGCGCGACGACAGGTCCATGCTGCCGGACGCCACCTCGCGCGCCGACGTGGCGATATTGTCGGTACCGCTGCGCACCGTGCTGACGGTCTCGGCCAGGCCATCGTTCATGCGCTTGAGCGCAGTCAGCAGCTGCCCCATTTCGTCGCGGGTCTCGACCACGATGTCGCTGGTCAGGTCGCCTGCCGCCACGGTGTTGGCCACCTGCAGCGCGCGCGCCACGGGCCGCGTGATCGATGTGGTGATCAGGTAGCCGAGCAACGCGGCCAGGCCGATCGCGGCCGCGGCCAGCACCAGCATCAGATTGCGGGCACTGGTGTAGGTACGGCTCGCGTCTTCGCCGGCCTGGGCGGCGTTGGCGTTTTGCGCCTTGATTTTTTCGTTGGCCAGGTCTTTCAGTTGCCCGAGCACGGGGCGCAGCCTGTCGGTCAGGTAGGCGCGGCTTTCCTCCGGCCTTCCCTGCAAGATCAGCTTGATCAGGTCGAGCTGCCCCTGCGTGTAGCGGGCATTCGCCTCGGCCACACGGCTCAGCTGTTCCGCATCCTGCGGCAACAGCGACAATTGCTTGAGCGCGGCGATATCTTTCAGCACTTCGTCGCGGTTGGTCTCGATGATCTTGAGCTGGCTGGCGCGGTCGGCCTCTTTGTCGGTCAACATCATGTTGCGCAGCGAGATGGCGATGTTGTTGACCCGGTTGACCAGATCGTTCGAATACTCGAGCTGGGGCACGTTGTTGGTGACGATATTGCTGGTGCCCAGATGCAGCCGGCCCAGCATGACGATGCTGACAATGGCAATCGCCAGCAGCAGCACGCCGATCGCCGCCAGCGCCGCGGTGAGGCGGGCGCCGATATTGAGGTTATTGAAGAATTGCATAAAGTTCCTGCTTGGAAAGAAAATATAAAGGCCATGCTACCGCGTTTGAAATACTTTTCCCAAAAAGAAATTACATTTTTGTGACATTTTCGCACTTCAAAGGTGCAATGTATCTTTTGGTAACAAGGTTGACGCCAACGCTCAACACCGCGCGACTGCCTGCAGCGCCCGGGGCGGGATTGCTACCGAACCCGGCCGCGACGCCGGGGCGAGCTTGAACAGGCTGACCACGGCGGCCAGCCGGGCCGACTGGTCTTGCATCGAAGCGGCCGCGGCAGCCGATTGTTCGACCAGCGCCGCATTCTGCTGGGTGACATTGTCCATTTCGATGACGGCCTGGTTGATCTGGTCGATACCCGTGTGCTGCTCGGCGCTGGCCGACGAGATTTCGGCAACGATATCGGTCACGCGCTGCACGCTGGCGACCAGCTCGCCGATGGTGGCGCCGGCGTCCTGCACCAGCATGCTGCCGCTGGCCACGGTGCGCGTCGATTCGTCGATCAGCGACTTGATCTCCTTGGCGGCGGCGGCCGAGCGCTGGGCCAGGTTGCGCACCTCGCTGGCCACCACGGCAAAGCCGCGCCCCTGCTCGCCGGCCCGCGCCGCTTCCACGGCCGCGTTCAGGGCCAGGATATTGGTCTGGAAGGCAATTCCGTCGATCACGCCGATGATGTCGCCGATCTTGCCGGACGAGGCGTCGATCTGCTCCATGGTGCTGACCACGCGTCCGATCACTTCGCCGCCGCGCACGGCGATGGCCGACGCCGACTCGGCCAGCTGGCAGGCCTGGCGCGCATTGTCGGCGTTGTGCCTGACCGTCGAGGTCAGCTCTTCCATCGACGACGCGGTTTCCTCCAGCGAACCAGCCTGCTGCTCGGTACGGGCAGACAGGTCGAGGCTGCCGGCCGCCACTTCGGCGGCAGCGGTGGCGATGGTGTCGGTACCGCCGCGTACCGTGCTCACGGTTTCGGCCAGGCGCTCGTTCATGGTCGCGAGCGCCTGCAGCAGCTGCCCCATCTCGTCGCGCGTTTCCACCACGATGGTGCTGGTCAGGTCGCCCGCCGCCACGGTGTTGGCCAGCGCCAGGGCGCGCGCGACCGGCTGCGTGATCGACACGGTCAGGGCAAAGGCCAGCAGCGTGCCCAGCGCCACGGCCGCTGCCGACAGGCCGATCATCAGGCTGCGGGTCTCACGATAGGTGTCGTGGGCGTCTGCGCCGGCCTGGGCGGCAGCCTGGTTCTGCGACTTGAGCTTGGCATTTACCTGCCGCTTGAGTTCACTTAGTACGGGACGCAGCTGGCCGGACAGGTAAGCGCGGCTCTGCTCGGGCGTGCCCTCTTCGATCAGCCTGATCAGGGCGATCTGGCCGGCGATGTAGCGGTCATTGGCAGCGGCCAGGTCGGCAAGCCCGCTGCGGTCCTGCGGCAGCGCCACGCGGGTCAGCTCGGCAATCATCTTGCGCGCATGGTCGCGGTTGGTTTCGACCACCTGGCGCTGGGCGGCGCGGTCGGCATCCGTATCGGTCAACATCATGTTGCGCAACGCAATGGCGATATTGTTGACGTTATCGATCAGGTCATTGGCCAATTCCAGCTGGGCGATGTTGACATCGACCAGGTCGGTGGTGTCCTGGTTGATCTTGCCCAGCATGTGGACACTGGTGGCCGAGATCAGCAGCAACAGCACGCCGATCAGCGCCAGGGACAGGCTCAGCCGCTTGCCGATGTTCAGATTCTTAAAAAATTGCACGATCTACTCCGCGATAATGTGGTTGGCCGACATGCTATCTCCATTGAAACTATTTTTCCACAAGGAAACACATCAGTGTTGCAGAGGACGCCTTTTTTCGTGCGCCAACGCACGCCCGCGCGGTTTTATGCTAGGCATGAAACTGCATTCACGCCACCGTGCGTACTAGGCGCCAATGTGCAGGGTTGCGCTGAAGTGGGCCAGCAGCGCCTGCACCTTGGGCGCCTGCGCGCGGCTGCGCTGCCAGACCAGGTGCAGCGGCAAGCCCCGGGTGGCCAGTTGCGGCAGGATGGCCACCAGCCGGCCATCGGCAATCTGGTCCGCCACCAGCCACGTCGCCAGTTGCGCCAGCCCCAGGCCCGCCTCCACCGCGCCGACCAGCGCTTCGGCGTTGCCCAGTACCGCGCGCGCAGTGACCGGCTGCCGTACCGCCGGCCCCTGCCCTTCGCGGAGCAACCACGCGGATGCGCTGCCATCGGCGCGGCCGTACAGCAAGGCTGCGTGACTGGACAGCTCGGCGCTCGCGGTCGGCGTGCCATGGGCGGCCAGGTAGGCTGGCGCCGCGCAGAAGATCAGTTCTTCGTCGCCCAGCGAGCGGTGGTCGAGCGCCGCCGGCCACAGGTCGCTGTCGGCGCCGCCGATGCGCACTGCGAGGTCCACGCCTTCTTCCACCAGGTCCACGAAGCGGTCGGTGAATGACACCTGCGGCAGCACCTGCGGGTGCATGGCGGTAAATTGCAGCAGCGCCGGCCAGGCCCGCAAGCGGCCGAACGTGGCCGGCAAATCCACCCGCAGGCGTCCGGACGGCACCGCGTCGTCGGACGCCAGTACGCGCTCGGCGGCCTCCAGGTCTTCCAGCACCCGCACGCACACCTGGTAGTAGGCGTGGCCGGCATCGGTCAGGCGCAGGCGGCGCGTGCTGCGCTCGAACAGCCGGCTGCCCAGCCGCTGCTCGAGGCGGGCAATGGCTTTGCCCACTGCCGAGTTGGTCAAATTCAGGCGCTGCGCTGCAGCGGTAAAACTGCCAGCCTCGGCGACGGCAGCAAATGTGGCGATACCTTTCAGGCGCTCGGTCGGGTGCACTGGAATTTCCTTCTTAAATAATGTGGAAATCTTATCCAACAGTAGAATATTTTTCTTTTATATTATGGCGTTTTATTTAGCATAAGAACAATCATGCAACGTTCCTCTTCCCGCGCGTCGATCGCCATCCTGGCCGTGGCCGCTTTTATCATCGTCACCACCGAGTTCCTGATCGTCGGCCTGTTGCCGGCGCTGGCGCGCGACCTGGGCATTCCGGTCGCCACTGCCGGCCAGCTGGTCACGCTGTTTGCCGTGGTGGTGATGGTGGCTGGCCCCTTCCTCACGGCCGCGCTGGCCCATATCGACCGCAAGCGGCTGTTCATTGCCATCCTGGCGCTGTTTGCCGGCGCCAATGCACTGGCAGCCGTGGCGCCGAATATCTGGGTACTGGGCGTGGCGCGCCTGCTGCCGGCGCTGGCGCTGCCCGTGTTCTGGGGCACGGCCAGCGATACCGCAGCCGAGATTGCCGGCCCCGGCAACGGCGGGCGCGCCGTGTCCACCGTCTATCTGGGCATTTCGGCAGCGATGCTGTTCGGTATTCCGCTCGGCACGCTGGCAGCCGATGCGATCGGCTGGCGCGGCGCCTTCGGCCTGCTGGCAGCGCTGTCGGCCGTGATCGCCGTGTTGATGGGCGTGAGCATGCCGGCCGTCAAGTCGGCCGAGGCGGTGCCGCTGCGCACCCAGGCTTCCGTGCTCAGGCGTCCCTACTTCCTGGCCAACGTGGCGCTGTCGGTGCTGGTGTTTACCGCCATGTTCACCGGCTATACGTACCTGGCCGAGCTGCTGGAAAAATCGGCCGGCATCGCCCCCGCGCTGGTGGGCTGGTGGCTGATGGGCTTTGGCGCGGTGGGCCTGGCTGGCAACTGGCTGGGCGGCCTGTGGGTGGACCGCAAGCCGCTGGCCACCACTGCCGCCTTCTGCGCGCTGCTGGCGCTGGGCATGGCGGCCACCACTGCGCTGGCCGGCCTGAACCTGTGGTTCGCGGTCGCGCTGGCCCTGTGGGGCGTGGCCAACACGGCCTTGTATCCGATCTGCCAGATCCGCGTGATGAAGGCGGCCGAGGGCGCGCAGGCGCTGGCCGGCACCATCAATGTATCGGCAGCCAATGGCGGCATTGCGGCAGGCGCAGCGATCGGCGGGCTGTGCGTCGCCAACTGGGGCGTGGGCACGGTAGGCTATGCGGCGGCGGCGCTGGCGCTGCTGGCCGCCATCGTGGCGCCGGCGCTGGCAACGCAGGCCGGCCTCAGCAAGGCCGGTGCCGCGACACCGGTGGCCACCGGCAAGGCCTAACAGCCGCCCCGGCTGGGTGGCTGGCACGGCAGAATGCCCGGCGCGCAGTAGGAGTGAGCCTACCGCGCCACGTGGGGCAGCGCACGGAGCAGCGCCGACCGATCTGCGATCCTGAGGGTTCTGTACTTCCCCTTACCGGTCCATTATTACGAGGAGTTAGCCATGAGCACCACAGCCAAACCACGCGACGCCGTTGCCCTGCTCAAGCAGGATCACGATGAAGTCAAAGCCATGTTCAAGCAGTACGAGGAACTGGGCGACCGCGCCTTTGCCAGCAAACAGAAACTGGCCGAAAAGATCTGCCTGGAACTGACCAAGCATGCGATCGCGGAAGAAGAAATCTTCTACCCTGCCGTGCGCGCCGATGTCGACGACTCCGACGACCTGGTCGATGAAGCGACCGTCGAACACGCGTCCGCCAAGGACCTGATCGCGCAGATCCACGCCATGGATCCGCACGACGACCTGTACGACGCCAAGGTAAAAGTGCTGGGCGAATACATCGAGCACCACGTCAAGGAAGAAGAACAGGAAATGTTCCCGATGGCGAAAAAAGCCGGCATCGACCTGGTCGCGCTGGGCGAGCAGATCCAGTCCCGCAAGGACGAGATCGACGAAATCCCGCCGGCGATGATCCCGCCGGTGGCCATGGAAGGTCGCCGCGCTGCGATGTAATCCTGCAGAACAAAAAAAAACCCGCCGAGGCGGGTTTTTTCACATCTTTGGCGGAGAGGGTGGGATTCGAACCCACGGATGGGTTGCCCCATCGCTTGATTTCGAGTCAAGTACATTCGACCACTCTGCCACCTCTCCTTTNATCTTTGGCGGAGAGGGTGGGATTCGAACCCACGGATGGGTTGCCCCATCGCTTGATTTCGAGTCAAGTACATTCGACCACTCTGCCACCTCTCCTTTCCGCTGTTGCCAGCGGAGGCAGGATCATAACAGGCCACCGCCGAAAACGGAAGGGGCAAGCCTGCAACGATGCAAACTGTTTATCACGATGTGACCGCAAAAAAGGAAAAACCCGCCGAAGCGGGTTTTCTCACATCTTTGGCGGAGAGGGTGGGATTCGAACCCACGGATGGGTTGCCCCATCGCTTGATTTCGAGTCAAGTACATTCGACCACTCTGCCACCTCTCCTTTNCATCTTTGGCGGAGAGGGTGGGATTCGAACCCACGGATGGGTTGCCCCATCGCTTGATTTCGAGTCAAGTACATTCGACCACTCTGCCACCTCTCCTTTTCTCTCAACATCGCTTGCACGTTGCTGCGAGAAGGCAAGATTATAGCAGGCCTTCCGAAAAAGGAAAGGCCTTTTTTAGGCCGCCTTCAAATGGGTCAGGCCGCCCATGTACGGACGCAGCACTTCCGGGATCTCGACGCTGCCGTCGGCCTGCTGATAGTTCTCGAGCACGGCGACCAGGGTGCGGCCGACGGCCAGGCCGGAGCCGTTCAGCGTGTGCACCAGTTCCGGCTTGCCTTGCGGATTGCGGAAACGCGCCTGCATGCGACGCGCCTGGAATGCCTCGCAGTTCGACAGCGAAGAAATTTCGCGGTAGGTATTTTGCGCCGGCAGCCACACTTCCAGGTCATAGGTCTTGGCAGCGCCGAAGCCCATGTCGCCGGTGCACAGCGACATCACGCGGTACGGCAGGCCCAGGCGCTGCAAGATGGTTTCAGCGTGACCGACCATCTCGTCGAGCGCGGCGTAGGACGTCTCGGGATGCACCACCTGCACCATTTCCACCTTGTCGAACTGGTGCTGGCGGATCATGCCGCGCGTGTCGCGGCCGTAGCTGCCCGCTTCCGAACGGAAGCACGGCGTATGGGCCGTCATCTTCATCGGCAGGGCGTCGGCAGCGAGGATCTCGTCGCGGGCCAGGTTGGTCAGCGTGACTTCCGACGTCGGAATCAGGTAGAAGCTCTCGCCCTCGCCTTCCACGCCGCCTTTTTTCACCGAGAACAGGTCCGCTTCGAACTTGGGCAACTGGCCGGTGCCGCGCAGCGAATCGGCGTTGACCATGTACGGCGTGTAGCACTCGGTGTAGCCGTGCTCGTCAGTGTGGGTATTGAGCATGAATTGCGCCAGTGCGCGGTGCAGGCGCGCAATGCCGCCCTTCATGACCGAAAAACGCGAACCGGTGAGCTTGGTGGCAACGTCGAAATCGAGGCCCAGCGGCGCGCCGATATCGACATGGTCCCTGACCGCAAAGTCGAAGCTGCGCGGCGTACCGATCCTGCGCACTTCCACGTTGCCGGCTTCGTCCGTGCCTTGCGGCACGGAGTCGTGCGGCAGATTCGGGATCGCCTGCATGAAGTCGCCGATCCGGGCCTGCACCGACGACAGCGCCGCTTCGTTGGCCTTGAGCTCGTCACCGAGGCCGGCGACTTCGGCCATCAGCGCGGTGGTGTCTTCGCCCTTGCCCTTCATCATGCCGATCAGCTTGGACTGCGAATTGCGCTTGCCTTGCAGCTCTTCGGTGCGGGTCTGGATCGCCTTGCGTTCCGACTCGAGCGCGTTGAAGGCGTCCACATCGAGCTGGTACTTGCGGGTGGCCAGTCGCGCCGCAACGGTGGCGATGTCTTTACGAAGCAGTTGGATATCAATCATGGGAGCGTATTGCCGTTGTATCGAAAACGTCAATTGTACCAAGAGGAAGTCCGTTCCCAGCGAGTTTTACGCGGCCCGCCGGCTGCCTGCCAGACGCCGTGCCTACAGTGCGGCTTTCTCGGCAGCGGTGAGGCGCTTGGCGCTGACGACGACCACCTGCATCCTGGCGTGGCTGACCACGGTCTGGGTCACCGGGGCGCTCAGCGCCAGGCGGGTGGCGTCGGCATCGGCGGCGCTGGCGTAGCTGGTGGCGCCGGCGATCACGGCGCTGGCGAGGAAGATACTTTCCATGTGTTTGGCGATGTTCATGATGCGCTCCTTCCGGGGGTGGTCTACAAGTGGTGCTGCGATGGAGGTACTGTAGGCCAAGGGCGTACGGGGAGCGAGGCGGATGCGATGAAGCGCGGGAAACGGCGGCTGGAATGCAGAAAACCGGCGCCGAAACAGCCGGTCTGGACAACGTTGGCCGGGACGGCTTGCAGGATTTCAAGTACGCAACTAATCGTGCGCCATGGCGGAATTGAAATGTGTACGATGAGTCAACAACAAGCCTATAGGAGCATAACTTGAAAACACAATTCCTGAAAATGGGCGCCATGGGCGCATTGATGGCACTGGCTGCCGGCTGCTCGACCATGAGCGGCCCGCCGGAAAACGAGACGCCACCACCGGCCAACCCTGCCTTCGCCGGCGAAATGGCGAAGTTCAATGCCCAGTTCCCCAACGACAAGGCGACCAAGTACGAAGACGTGTCGCTGAACTATAACAACGCCAACAAGCTCGACGACCGAGGCAACTGCCACGACCTGTCCAAGTACCCGGTCACCATCATCCTGACGCTGGACAGTGCCGGCAAGGTGATCAAGAGCACGACCGACGTCGACAACAAGAAGGCCGACTGCTTCCGCAAGGCTTACGCCGACGTGCAGCTGCCGCCGCCACCGTTCGCACCGTACATCAAGCCGATCCGCCTGCGCTGATCGTCGGGTTCGACCGTCACATCAGGCCGCCGCATCGTTTCCGGTGGCGGCCTGCGCTTCCTCCAACTCCCCTTCTTCGCTGGCCCCTGCTTCGGCCACGCCATCGAGCCAGTCCAGCACTGCCTGGTTGAACCGCTGCGGCGCGCTGACCATGGGCCAGTGCCCGGTATCGAACGCCATCACCTTGCACCCCGGTCTTGCCGCCAGCATCTCGGCCCATGGCCCGGAATGGAACATGAACGGCTTGCGGATACCGTAGATGAACAGCATCGGCACGCGCGGCTTGAACGGCACCAGCGCCCGGTAGGAACCGATACTGCCTGCGGTGAGGATGTAGTACGGATAATTCATGCCCACGTGAATCCGCTCGCGCGGCGACGGCGCCTGCAGCAGGCCGGCCATGGTGCGCGTGATGACAGTGCCCACCGCCCCGCCGATGGCCCAGGCCAGCGCCAGCACGTTCTGGTAGCCGTTGAGCATCAGGCGCTGACCGAGCGTGCGCGAGCGCAGCGTGGTCTCGGAATTGGCATCGCCGATATCGACCCCGACGATACGCGACACCAGCGACCGGTGACGCATGTAAAACTCGTAGCCGAACACGCAGCCCCAGTCATGCGCCATCAAAATCACCGGCTGCTGGCGGTTGACGCTGTTGACGATGTGCAGCAGGATGCGCAGCGTGGCGTCCAGCGTGTAGGCGCGGCGCTGTTTGGCGCTATCGAAGCCGGGCAAGGTGAAGCGCACGCAGCGGTAGCGATGCTTGAGCGCGGCCACCTGCGGCTCCCACAGGCGATGGGTATCGGGCCAGCCGTGGATCATCACGATGGTCTCGGCGTGCTCATCGTCCTCGGGACCCTCGATGTAGAGGTCGATACCATCGACCAGCAGCTGCTGCATGAAATTCCTTCGTCGTTAAACAGGGGTCAGGTCTTGCCGGCGTCGGCGTCCAGCTGACGCAGGAAGGCCAGCTTCTCGGCGATCTTGCTTTCCAGGCCGCGCGGCACCGGCTGGTACCAGCCCGGCTCGCGCATATCGTCGGGAAAGTAGGTCTCGCCGGCCGCATAGGCGTTCGGTTCGTCGTGGGCGTAGCGGTAGTCGTGACCGTAGCCGAGTTCCTTCATCAGCTTGGTGGGCGCGTTGCGCAGGTGGACCGGCACCTCGCGGCTCTTGTCCTGCTTGACGAAGGCCCGCGCCTGGTTGTAGGCGTTGTAGCCGGCATTGCTCTTGGCGGCAATGGCCAGGTAGATCACGGCCTGGCCCAGCGCCAGTTCGCCTTCCGGCGAGCCGAGGCGCTCGAACGTGGTGGCAGCGTCGTTGGCGATCTGCATGGCGCGCGGGTCGGCCAGGCCGATGTCTTCCCAGGCCATGCGCACGATGCGGCGCGACAGGTAGCGCGCATCGGCGCCGCCGTCGAGCATGCGCGTGAGCCAGTACAGCGCGGCGTCGGGATTGGAGCCGCGCACCGACTTGTGCAGCGCCGAGATCTGGTCGTAGAAATTGTCGCCGCCCTTGTCGAAACGGCGCGCGTTGAGCGTGAGCGCGTTTTCGATGAACGCCGGCGTGATCCGGTTGGTTTTGGCGGCGTTGGCGGCGGTGCTGGTCTGCTCGAGCAGGTTGAGCAGGCGGCGCCCGTCGCCGTCGGCGTAACCGATCAGTGTGTCGAGCGCGGCCTCGTCGAATTCCAGGTGCGACAGCACGCGCGTGCGCGCCTTGTCCACCAGTGCGCGCAGTTCCGCCTCGTCGAAGGACTTGAGCACATACACTTGCGAGCGCGACAGCAGCGCCGAGTTCACCTCGAACGACGGGTTCTCGGTGGTGGCGCCGATCAGCGTGACCAGGCCCGATTCCGCGTACGGCAGCAGCGCATCCTGCTGCGACTTGTTGAAGCGGTGGATCTCGTCGACGAACAGGATCGTGTGCTTGCCCAGCGCCAGGTTTTGCTGGGCCTGCTCCATGGCAGCGCGGATATCCTTGACGCCAGAGAACACGGCCGACAAGGCAATGAATTCGCAGTCGAAGGCGTTGGCGGTCAGGCGCGCCAGCGTGGTTTTGCCGACCCCGGGCGGCCCCCACAGGATCATCGAATGGGGCTGGCCCGATTCGAACGCCAGCCGCAGCGGCTTGCCCGGTCCCAGCAAGTGGCGCTGGCCGATGACTTCATCGAGCGTGCGGGGGCGCAGGGCTTCGGCCAGCGGCTGGCGGGGTTCGTTGGTGAAGAGGTCTGCCATAGTGGAAGCTAACTTATAAACCGTTTTGCTGCAGCGGCGGCTCGCCGCCCGGACCGGACGCCAATCTTGCCAGCGTCGTGGCATACGGGTACGGACACACCGGATTTCCGCCTGCGCGGCAATGACGGAGCCAGGGCCGGTGACAGCCTGAAAACGCTGCGCAACAACCTGGACTCAGTTGTTGACCACGTCCGCGCCCTTGGGCATCACGAACTTGAAGCTGGCCGCGGTCAGCGCCGGGTTCTTTTCGATCTTCGACAGCGCCAGCACCGAGGTCTGGCCGAACGAGTCCTTCAGTTCCATCGCCTCGGGCAAGCCGTTGCGCAGGCCGATGGCGATCTGCTCGAAGCTCGAGTCCTTGGCCTTCGGCACCGCCTTCAGCCATTCCAGGCCGTCGCGCGTGCCCGCTTCGGACAGGGCAAAGCTCTTTTCCAGGTCGTTGCTGCCGAACAGGATGGCAGCCGGCGACGAGCCGAGCGCATCGCCGAGCTTCCTGGTCGTCACCTGGTTCAGGTCCTTGTCGTAGATGTAGAGCTGCTCGCCGTCGGCCTGCAGCACCTGTTCGTACGGCCTGGTATAGGTCCAGATGAACTTGCCGGGACGGGCGAACAGGAAGGTGCCGCTCGACGGTGGTGTCGGCTTGGCCTTGGCATTGCCCTCGCCCTTGATCTGGCGCTGGGTGAACTCGCCCTTGGCGGCCTTGGTGGACGCGACGAAGGACTTGAACTGCTCCAGCGCGCTGGCGTGCACGGCGCCGGCAAACAGGGCGCCGGCCACGGCCAGCAGGGCTGCAGACTTTTTCAGTTGCATCATGTGATTTCCTTATTCTGCGCTGGCGGCTGGCACCAGGATGTCGCGGTTACCGTTCGATTGCATGGCCGATACCACGCCACTGTTTTCCATTTGCTCGAGCAGGCGCGCTGCGCGGTTGTAACCGATGCGCAGGTGGCGCTGCACCAGCGAAATCGAGGCGCGGCGGTTTTTCAGCACCACCTGCACGGCCTGATCGTACATCGGATCGGCTTCGCCGCCGGCCTCGCCTGCCACGCCGCCCTCGGCGCCGCCCTCGCCTTCCAGCGTGCCGCCTTCGAGGATGCCGTCGATGTAGTTCGGCTCGCCCGTGGTCTTCAGGTGCGCGACCACGCGGTGCACCTCGTCGTCGGAGACGAAGGCGCCGTGCACGCGCACCGGCAGGCCGGTGCCGGGCGGCATGTACAGCATGTCGCCCATGCCCAGCAGCGTTTCCGCACCCATCTGGTCGAGAATGGTGCGCGAGTCGATCTTGGACGAGACTTGGAACGCGATCCGGGTCGGGATGTTGGCCTTGATCAGGCCCGTGATCACGTCCACAGATGGGCGCTGGGTCGCCAGTATCAAGTGCAGGCCGGCCGCCCGCGCCTTTTGCGCGATGCGGGCGATCAGTTCTTCCACCTTCTTGCCCACCACCATCATCAGATCGGCCAGCTCGTCGATGATGATGACGATGGTCGGCAGTTTTTCCAGCGGCTCCGGCGAGTCCGGCGTCAGGCTGAACGGGTTCGGTATCAGTTCCTCGCGCTTGGTCGCCTCGGCGATCTTGGCGTTGTAGCCGGCCAGGTTGCGCACGCCGAGCTTGGACATGAGCTTGTAGCGGCGCTCCATCTCGTTGACCGCCCAGTTCAGCGCGTGGCCAGCCTGGCGCATGTCGGTGACGACCGGCGCCAGCAGGTGCGGGATGCCTTCGTACACCGACATTTCCAGCATCTTCGGATCGATCAGGATCATGCGCACGTCGGCCGGGTCGGCCTTGTACAGCAGCGACAGGATGGTGGCGTTGATGCCGACCGATTTACCGGAACCGGTGGTGCCGGCCACCAGCAGGTGCGGCATCTTGGCCAGGTCGGCCACCACGGCCTTGCCGGCGATGTCCTTGCCCAGCGCCACCGTCAGCGGCGAGGCATTGTCGTTGTACACCTTGGAGCCGACGATCTCGGACAGGCGCACGATCTGGCGCTTGGCGTTGGGCAGTTCCAGCGCCATGTAGTTCTTGCCGGGGATGGTTTCCACCACGCGGATCGAGGTCAGCGACAGCGAGCGCGCCAGGTCGCGCGCCAGGCCGACGATCTGGCTGCCCTTGACGCCGGTGGCCGGCTCGATTTCGTAGCGCGTGACGACCGGCCCCGGGTAAGCCGCCACGACCTTGGCTTCGACGCCGAAGTCCGACAGCTTTTTCTCGATCAGGCGGCTGGTAAATTCCAGCGTCTCGACCGCCACCGTTTCCTGCACCTCGGGTGCATCGTCGAGCAGCGTCAGCGCCGGCAGTTGCAGATTGCCGTTGAGATCCTGGAACAGGCTGGCCTGCCGTTCCTTTTCCACCCGTTCGGACTTGACCACGACCGGCACCTGCGGCTCGATCTTGACGATGGGCGCCGACACCGGGTGTTTTTCGACATGCTTGGCGCGCTCGATGACCACCGTTTCCTCGCGCTTGACGGCAGCGACTTCGCCCTGGCGGCGGTCTTCGCGGTACTGGTAGCGCTGGATGAACCAGTTCACGCCCGCTTCGATGGCATAGCCGATGCGTTCGGCCAGCGCCAGCCACGAGACCTGGAAGAACAGCGAAAAACCGAGGCCGAACAGCAGCAACAGCAGCAAGGTAGCGCCGGTGAAGCCGAACGCGACATAGGCGGAGTGGCCGATCAGTTCGCCCAGCACGCCGCCGGACACGCGCGGCAGTTCCGCGTGGCGCGTGAGCGAGCCGAGGCGCAGGTATTCGAGGCCGACGCTGCCGGCAAACAGCAGCACGAAACCGATGCCGCGGATCAGCGGCTCCTGCGCGTGTTCCGGTTCGGCAGGGCTGGTCATCACGAATTTTTGGGTCAGGCTGCGGTAGCCCTTCCACACGTAGCGCAGCATGCAGAACGCCCACCACCAGGCCGAGATGCCGAAGATGTACAGCAGCAGGTCGGACAGCCAGGCGCCGGCGCGGCCGCCAAGGTTGGTCACCTTGGGCACCAGCGTCTCGTGCGACCAGCCGGGATCGAGCTTGTTGTAACTGGCCAGGATCAGCACAAAGTAGAGGCCGAGCACGGCCAGCGCCAGCCAGCGCGCCTCCGAAAGCAGGCGCACCAGGCGGTTGGGCAGCGGCTGGCGTTCGGTGGGGGTGCGCTTGTAACCGTTGGCGCTCGCGGCGGACGCGCTGGCGCCAGCGCCTGCGCCGGCCCTGGACGAACGTTCCTGAACTTTTTTACTGCTCATAGGTATTAAGGGGTTGCAACGTTAATGCACAGAAAAGATTCAGAGATCGCTATTTTAAGGCATACGGCTGACAACCGCCCCACGATTCATCCTGATCTGCTGCTTGCACTATAATCTTGTATTGCCTGCGTGAACGCAAGCGGCGCCGCCCTTGCCTCCTCCGCAGATGCCCCCAACTCGGAATGGTCCACCATTCAACACCTGCAAAGAAGCCCGCCATGACAACTGCCAAACACGCCCGCGTTCTGATCCTCGGCTCCGGCCCTGCCGGCTACAGCGCTGCCGTCTACGCCGCCCGCGCCAACCTGAACCCGATGCTGGTCACCGGTGTGGAACAAGGCGGTCAGCTGATGACCACCACCGATGTCGAAAACTGGCCCGGCGACCCGATGGGCGTGCAAGGCCCGGAACTGATGCAGCGCCTGCTCCAGCACGCGGAGCGCTTCAAGACCGAGATCGTGTTCGACCACATCCACACCACCTTCCTGTCGGAAAAACCGATCCGCCTGCTCGGCGACAGCCACGAGTACACCTGCGACACCCTGATCATCGCCACCGGCGCCTCGGCCCAGTACCTGGGCCTGCCGACCGAGCAGGAATTCATGGGCCGCGGCGTGTCCGCCTGCGCCACCTGCGACGGCTTCTTCTACCGTAACCAGGAAGTGGCCGTGATCGGCGGCGGCAACACCGCGGTCGAGGAAGCGCTGTACCTATCCAACATCGCCAACAAGGTCACGCTGATCCACCGCCGCGACAAGTTCCGCGCCGAAGCGATCCTGATCGACCGCCTCAACGCCAAGGTAGCCGAAGGCAAGATCGAGATCAGGTACAACCACACGCTGCACGAAGTGCTGGGCAATGACGGCGGCGTGACGGGGCTCAAGCTGCAGTCCACGGAAGACGGCGCCATCTCCGAGATCACCGTGCACGGCCTGTTCGTGGCGATCGGCCACAAGCCCAACACCGGCATCTTCGAAGGCCAGCTGGACATGCACAACGGCTACATCAAAACCCGCTCGGGCACCGAAGGCATGGCCACGGCCACCAGTGCGCCCGGGGTGTTTGCGGCCGGCGACGTGCAGGACCATATCTACCGCCAGGCGATCACCAGCGCCGGTACCGGCTGCATGGCGGCCCTGGACGCCCAGCGCTACCTCGAAGCGCAGGAGTAAGCAGCACATGAAAGACTTCTCGGAACTGAAATCGCTGGGCGAGCAGCTCAGGGAGCAGACCGAGGCGCGCGCTGCCGCCGAGGCGGCGCGCGTCAAGCGGGATAAGACGCAGGCGGCGGAGGCCAACATCTTCCAGTCGGCCGTCGGCGGCGTCAAGCGCCTGCCCGAATCCGACCGCTACGTGCCGCAGCTGCCGAAAACCGCCGGCGCCGCCGCCCCGGTCAGGCCCCAGCGCACGCAAGCCGAGGACGACGCGGCCGTGCTGCGCGAATCGCTGTCGGACCTGTTTGAAGTCGATCATTACCTCGAAGAAGACCCGGCGCTCAATTACGCCGCGCCCGGGGTCGGTCCCGACGTGGTGAAAAAACTGCGCAAGGGCCACTGGCCCGTGCAGGACGAGCTCGACCTGCACGGCATGCGGCGCGACCAGGCCCGCGACGCCATCGGCGATTTTTTGCGCCGCTCGGCCATGCGCAACCATCGCTGCGTGTGCGTGATCCACGGCCGCGGCTTCGGCTCGCGCGGCCAGGAACCGGTGCTCAAGTCGATGGTGCACAGCTGGCTGGTGCAGAAAGAGGAAGTGGTGGCGTTCTGCCAGGCGCGCGCGGCCGAAGGCGGCGAAGGCGCGCTGATGGTGCTGCTGCGCGCAGCGCTGCGCCCGGTGCGCTAGCAATGCGCTGATGCGCGATGCCGGCGCCTCGCGCGCCCGGTGCCGCTGCCGGCGGCATGACGCCCGGCCCCCGGCGCGTTCCTGCGCCGCGTGTCGGCAAAGCAACTAAGTTACACGCCACGGGGCCGCCATGTTAACCTAGGGCACCTTCACATTTCCAGTGCCCCGATGCCCTACATGCCTCACGTTCCGGTTCACGTCTCCCTGGTCACGGTCATCGAGATCGTGGCGATCCTGGTGGGGGCGTTTTCCGGCTTCGTGGAGGCGCGCAGCAAGCGCATGGACGTGGTGGGCGTGTTTACGGTCGCCTTCATCACGGCTTTCGGCGGCGGCACGCTGCGCGACATCCTGCTCGACCGCCGTCCGCTGTTCTGGGTCATGCACCAGGAATACGCGATCCTGATCTTCGTGCTGGCGCTGATCGCGGCGCCGCTGATGCGCACCCTCAAGCAAATCCTGTCCGAACGCCTGATCGTCATTGCCGACGCCATCGGGCTCGGGCTGTTTGCAGTGGCGGGCGTGTCGCAGGCGCAGGCGGCCGGCATGCCGCTGTTCATCGCCTCGATGATGGGCGTGATTACCGGGATTTTCGGGGGCGTGCTGCGCGATATCGTGTGCAACGAAGTGCCGATGGTTTTCCGTGATGGCAAACCCTACGCCATCTGCGCCTTCATCGGCGCCTGGCTCTACATCGGCCTGCAATATACGGACGTGACCGACGACGTCGCCCTGTGGGTGAGCGCCGCGTCGATCACGGTGATGCGGCTGGTGACCTGGAAGTTCGACCTGCACCTCCGCGGCCACCAGTAACTGCCGTTAGAACGAGTACTGCGCCAGCAGTGTGTAACGCGGACCGCTCATGAATACCTGACGCGTGAAGTTGCCCACGTGCTGTTCCATGATCTGGCGCGTGTACGAGTTGGTCAGGTTGGTCGCTTCCAGGCCGACGCGGAACTTGTCCGTGAAGTCATAGAAGATCGAACCGTCGAGCTGGCCGTAGGCCGACTGGTACAGCGGCAGGCCGTAGGCCTGGTCGTTGTTGGCGGTCGGCACCAGGAAGCTTGCACCGGCAGCCGGATTGGTGTTCAGACCGTTGTTGCCGCGGCTGCCCCACTGGTTCACGCCGAGCAGGTAGCGCGAACGCCAGTTGTACGCCAGACGCATCGACAGGCCGTTCTGCTCGTACATCAACGCCAGGTTGATCGTATGGCGCGACAGGCCCTGCAGCGGCGTCTTGCCGAACGCGCGCGCGTCGGTATCGCAACCGTTGATGTTCAGGTTGTAGTTGGACGACGCGTCGTTGCCCGAGCAGTAAGCCTGATAGATCGGCTTGTTGAGCGTGCGCTCGCTCTTCACGAAGGTCCAGCTGGCCTGCGTACCGATACCGCGCAGCCAGTCCGGCACGAAGTCGTAGTACTGCTGGTGGGCGATTTCGAAGCCGCGCGCATAACCCTTGGCGCCGTTGACCGGACCGCTCACCACGAAGGTGCGCGGCGTGCCGTTGACATCGTTGGCGGTGTAACCGTAGTCCTGGGTGACGATGATGTTCTTCAGGTCCTTGTTGAACAGCGACATGGTCAGCGAGCCGGCCTTGGCGAAGTACCATTCTGCGGTCAGGTCGACGTTGGTCGACGTGGTCGGCTTGAGCAGCGGATTGCCGTCGCTCTTGCCGGTCAGGCTGGTGCCGTCGAAGCGCACGGCCGTGGTGTTGCCTGCCGCGTCGCGGGTCGTGGTCTGCAGGTTCTGTGCGTCCAGCGTGGTTTGCACCTGCAGCTGGTTGAAGTCCGGACGCGCCATGGCCTTGGCCACGGCAAAGCGGAACTGCAGCTGGTCGCTGGCCTTCAGGCGCAGGTTCAGGCTCGGCAGCCAGTTGTTGTAGGAGTTGCTGTACGACTGCTGTTCGGCAAACTGGGCGATGTTGATCAGGTTGTTGAGGCCGGTCGCCACGACACCGGCACCGACCGTCGGGGCAGTCGGCGGCACGAACGAGACGTAACCGGAACCGGTGCCGCGCGTGCGCACGTAGCGCACGCCGATGTTGCCGTCCACCGGGTACTTGAGGTCATCCCAGCCGAAGCGCAGCTGCGTGTAGGCGGCGCGGGTCTTCTCGGTTTGCGTGTTGTTGGCGGCCGGATCGTCGAACGAGGACGGCTTCCACGGATCGCAGGTGGCGCCGGTTTCCGCGCACAGCACGTCGTGGTAGGCGTGGATCTTGGCCCACTCGTTGGGGAAGCCGCGCACGGTGGACGAATCGGCGAACAGCATCGGTGGCAGGTTGTACTTGCCGTCGAAGAAGTTGTCGATCTTCTGCAGCGAAGCGCCGCCGGCAAAGCGCGGATCGCTCAGGCGCGCCACGTCCTTGATCTGCCATGGCGTCATCCACGGGAAGGTGATCGCCTGCCAGTTGTAGAACTTCTGCGCCTTGTGGTTCTCGCCTTCGCGGTCGGCCATGCGCACGCCGAAGCGGATGTCGCGCAGCACCGGATCGTCGAACGCATACTTGACGTCGGATTTCCACGCCTTCTGGGTGGCCTTGGCGCGGTCCAGCGCTTCCTGGGTGTAGGCCCAGTAGTAGTTCTTCGGGTCGGCCATGTAGGCATCCGAACCGAGGCCGATCTGCGGCACCTTGCCGGTCATGTCCATGGTCTGGTTCGGCAGGATGAAGCCGGTCGAGACGTCGGCGTCGAAGCCTTCGGTGGTCGAGCGCACGTGCTGGAAGTCGTTGGTCCAGGTGACCGACGGCGTCACGCGCCATTGCACGTTGAGCGAAATGTCGCGGGTGCCCGATTCACGCGTATTGATGCGCTGCGAGCTGTTGAACGGCGAGCCGCCGTAGGTCGGGTTCGAGATGGTGCCGCTCTGGAACACGCCATTGCTGTTGAACACCGAGTCGGCGCTGGCCACCTGCTGGTACCACTTGTCTTCGGACGAGGTCACGACGTGCTCGTCGAGGTCTTCCTTGTAGCGGGTCTTGAAGAAGGTCAGGCCGGCGGTCAGGTCCTTGTTCGGCCGCCACTGGAAGGCCGCGTAGTCGCCGCGGCGGGTGCGGTCGAAGTCCTGCGAACGGTAGCCGACGCCCATCGGGATCCACTGGGTCTTGGACGGATCGTACTGGGTCGGGTCGGTCGAGTTCACGTGCGGGAAGTACGGATCGACGCCGACGCCGTCCGAACGGCTCGGGCTCTTGGCGTGGGCGATGTCGATCAGGGCGCCGAATTCGCCGAAGTCGGTCTTCCAGCGGTTCGACAGCAGCACGGTGGCGGTCGGCGACGGTTTGCCTTCGCGCAGCGTGGAATACGATTCCGATGCACCGATCACGCCCTTGAAGCCCTTGTAGTCGAACGGCATTGCGGTGCGCAGGTTGACCAGGCCGGCAACGGCGCCTTCGACCTGTTCGGCCGACGGGTTCTTGTACACGTCCACGCCGGCCATCAGCTCGGGCGCCACGTCGGCAAAGCCGAGCGAGCGGCCGCCGCCGGCCGAGAAGGCGTCACGGCCGTTGATCTCGGAACGGACATAGGTCAGGCCGCGCACCGACACGCCCGAGCCTTCGACCGACTGGCGGTTCGGGTCGCCTGCCATGTTGCGGTCGATGGTGACGCCGGCGATACGCTGCAGCACCTCGGTCACCGAGCGGTCCGGCAGTTTGCCGATGTCTTCGGCCACGATCGAATCGACCACCTCGTCCGAATCCTGCTTGAGTTTCTGGGCCGATTGCAGCGCTGCGCGCTGGCCGCTCACCACCACCACCGCGCCCGCGGCCGGGGCGGCCGCAGCCGGGGCTGCGGTATCGGTGGTCTGGGCCCATACGGGCGCCGCGTGCAGGGCTGCAATTTGCGCCACGGCAGCGGCGATCGCGGTTTTCTGTAACTTATTCACGTCTCTCTCCTACTAATAAATGTTTTGTTCTCGTTAGGGGATCTCGACCAACCGTAGCGAGCGGCGCGATATCGTCTTGCGTCGCGCAACAGGTTTTTCCAGTCCCCGTAAATCATGATGCTGCAGTTGCTGGTACCAGGTAAAAAGTTCAGGCCTCCATCGGTTTGGTGATTGGTCAGGCGGCCGCGCGGGCGAGCCCGCCGGCCGCGGCCTGTTGGGTGACATAGGCGCCGTGTGACGGCATGCGCGCCACGGCCTGGGCGATCATGTCGCGCAGTTGGGCAAAGTGGCCGTGGACCACGCGCAGGTCCACGCGGTCGGCCAGCGGATCGTGGCGCTTGGGCATGACACCGAGGCCCACCATCATCGCCACGAACGACGGCTCGGCGAAACCGTCGCGGTCGAGGATGGCCACGCGCCCGGTTTCGCGGAACAGCGCGATCTGGTGCGCCAGCGTATCGGGAATGGCCATTTGCGCGCAGTGGCGCCAGAACGGCGTGTCGTCGCGCGCGGTCAGCTTGTAGTGCAGCACGATGAAGTCACGCACCGCTTCGTAACGGCTGCCCATCACGCGGTTGAATTCGTCGGCCAGCGCCGGGCTGCAGTCGCGGTCCGGGAACAGTTCCAGCAGCTTGCCCACCGCCGTTTCGATCAGGTTGATGCTGGTCGATTCGAGCGGCTCGACGAAACCGGCCGACAGGCCGATCGCCACCACGTTGTTGACCCAGCTCTTGCGGCGGCGGCCGGTGACGAAACGGATCTGGCGCGGCGCGTCCAGCGCGGCGCCATCGAGACCGTCGAGCAGCACGCGGCCGGCCTGCTCGTCGGTGATGAAGTCGCTGCTGTACACGTGGCCGTTGCCGGTGCGGTGCTGGAGCGGAATGCGCCACAGCCAGCCCGCCCCGGTGGCGGTCGAGCGGGTGAACGGCGTCAGGTGCGGCGCCGAGGCGCAGGGCACGGCCTGCGCGCTGTTGCACGGCAGGTAGTTGCTCCAGTCCTCGTAGCCGGCCTGCAGCGCGCCTTCGATCAGCAGGCCGCGGAAGCCCGAGCAATCGATGAACAGGTCGCCTTCGACGCGGCGGCCGTCGGCCAGCCTGACGGCGGTGACGAAACCGTTGTGCGGATGCTGCTCGACGCCGACGATCATGCCTTCGACGCGCTGGGCGCCGCGCGCTACGGCATAGTCGCGCAGATAGGCGGCGTACAGGCTGGCGTCGAAATGGAAGCCGTACGAATAGGCGTCGGCCACGCCCGGCGTTTCCTCGTCGGGCGGCACGAACTTGCCTTCGCGCGCCATCACCGACGGGACCGACCAGTGCGCGATGTCCGGCATCTGCTCGAACGCCTGCGCCAGCCGCAGCCAGTGATGGTGGGCGCCGACGCCGGCCAGCGCCGGACCGTAGTCGCCGAAACCGTGGAAAAAGCGGTTACCGAGGTGGCCCCAGTCCTTGAACTCGATGCCGAGCTTGTAACTGGCGCTGGTCTTGGCGATGAAATCGTTGGCATCGAGTCCCAGCGACGCGTTGTAGACGCGGATGGTCGGCAGGGTCGCTTCGCCGACGCCGATGGTGCCGATCTCGGCGGACTCCACCAGGATCACTTCGCATGGCTGGTCGGGGTGGCGCGCCAGGCGCTGGGCCAGCGGCGCGGCGGTCATCCAGCCCGCCGTGCCGCCGCCGACGATGACGATACGGCGCACCGGACCGGCGCCCGCTGGCGCTTGCTTGTCAGGACTGCTCATGCGCTTCCTCAGCAACGGGCAGTTATGACAACGTTTTCATACCGAGGCGAAAAAAGACGTGCGGGGGCTGCGGCCTGCTGATCGGTGGCGATGTGGATCGGCTTCCCAGCCGTGTTCGGGGTCGTGATCAATGCTGTCTCCGGTGCTTTTCTTATATCCAACTGTGGTGTGACAATAGCAAGCTAACATTAATGTGCGCGGCGAACAAATGATTCTAGTTTCATGCGCGGGGTCAGGGCGACGTCATGGCCAGTCGCTAACAGAATAAAAGTGTCCGAAAAGACAGATGCACCTCGCGTTTTTTCGGTCCGACGCCAGTTTTTGCAGAATGGCATGCTACTTTCATGCAGAAAGTTAAATTAAAAAATGCCGGCAGCGCCGGCATCTCTCGTGCGTCGAGTGTGTCTGAAAAACGACTCAGACCGCGTCCGGGCCGGTCTCGCCGGTGCGGATACGGATCACCTGCTCGACGTTCTGGACGAAGATTTTGCCGTCGCCGATCTTGCCGGTACGGGCCGCCTTGATGATGGCGTCCACCACCTGTTCGGCCACGCCGTCGTCGACGACCACCTCGACTTTGACTTTCGGCAGGAAGTCGACCACGTATTCGGCGCCGCGATACAGCTCGGTATGGCCTTTCTGGCGGCCGAAGCCCTTGACCTCGGTCACCGTCAGGCCGGTGACGTTCACTTCGGCCAGCGCTTCGCGCACTTCGTCCAGCTTGAACGGCTTGATCACTGCAGTAATCTGTTTCATGACTTCTCCTGGTAAATAATATTTGAATCGAAAATCTGTCGCCGATGTCCAGCATTGTCAGCATTGTAATCGACAAGCCGCCGCTTTCCGGCCCCGCCTGCGCGGCGCGGCGTGCTAGCGTTCGGGCACCGGGATGGCGTCCAGTTCCGCCATCCAGACCACGCTGCGGCCGTCGCTCGGCGCGCGCCAGTCGCCGCGCGGCGACAGCGAGCCGCCGCTGCCCACCTTGGGACCGTTGGGGACGCAGCTGCGCTTGAACTGGCTGGTGCGGAAGAAGCGGTCGAGGAAGATGCCCAGGTTGTGCTTGATCGCGGCCAGGTCGTACTCGTTGCGCGCCACGTGGTCGCCATCGGGCCAGCGGCCCAGGGTCTTGTCGCGCCAGGCATTGAGGGCCAGGTAAGCCACCTTGGACGGCGCAAAGCCGAACCGCAGCACGTAGTACAGATTAAAATCCTGCAGTTCGTAGGGACCGATGGTGCGTTCGGTACGCTGCTCGGGCTGGCCGCCGGCGGTGCCGGGCACCAGTTCGGGGCTGATGTCGGTGCCGAGGATGTCGAGCAGTACCTGCGCGTCGTTACGGCCGATCACGCCCGACTCGGCGACCCAGCGCACCAGGTGCGAAATCAGCGTTTTCGGCACGCTGGCGTTGACGTTGTAGTGCGACATGTGGTCGCCCACCCCATAAGTGCACCAGCCCAGCGCCAGTTCGCTGAGGTCGCCGGTACCGACCACGATGCCGCCATGATGATTGGCCAGGCGGAACAGGTGATTGGTGCGCTCGCCGGCCTGCACGTTCTCAAACGTGATGTCGTATTGCGCCTGGCCTTCCGCGTACGGGTGGCCCAGGTCCTGCAGCATCTGGAGGCAGCTGGGGCGGATATCGATTTCCTGGGCCGAGCAGCCGACCAGCTGCATCAGCGCGTGCGCCTGCCTGAGCGTGCGTTCGCTGGTGGCAAAGCCGGGCATGGTATAGGCCAGGATATTCGTGCGCGGCAGGCCCAGCTTGTCCATCACGCGCGCGCACACCAGCAGCGCGTGGGTGGAATCGAGGCCGCCGGACACGCCGATCACCACCTTCCTGATGCCGCTCGAGCTCAGGCGCTGCGCCAGCGCCTGCACCTGGATCTGGTAGACCTCGTTGCAGCGTTCGTCGCGGCGGCGCGCATCGGCCGGCACGTACGGGAAACGCTCGATGCAGCGCCGCAGCGCCAGCGGTTCCGCGCGCGACAGCTCCAGTTCGAAGAACACGGTGCGGAACTTGCCCACCTCGGCCGCGTGGCGCTGCACCGCCTGCGCAAACGTATTCATGCGCATCCGTTCGCGCGACAGCCGTTCGAGGTCGATGTCGGCAAAGGTCAGCACGGGCGCATCGGTAAAGCGCTGCGATTCGGCCAGCAGCTCGCCGTTTTCGAAGATCACGCCCTGGCCATCCCAGGCCATGTCGGTGGTCGATTCGCCGCCGCCGGCCGAGGTGTACAGGTAGGCCGCGATGCAGCGCGCCGACTGGTTGCCCACCAGCTGGTTGCGGTAGCCGGCCTTGCCGATCACCGCGTTCGAGGCCGACAGGTTGACCAGCACGGTGGCGCCGGCCAGCGCCGCAAACGACGACGGCGGCACCGGCACCCACACGTCTTCGCAGATCTCGACGTGGAATTTGAGCAGCGGCACATCGGCCACCTCGAACAGCAGGCCGGTGCCGAACTGCACGCGCTCGCCGAGCAGGTCCATCTCCACCGCCACCGCGTAGTCGCCGCTGCTGAACTGGCGCGCTTCGTAGAACTCGCCGTAGTTGGGCAGATAGGTCTTCGGCACCACGCCCTGGATCTGGCCGTTGGCCACCACCACCGCGCAGTTGTACAGCTGGTGCTCGACGCGCAGCGGCACGCCGACCACCACCGCCATCTTCCATTGCAGCGAAGCGTGGACGATCTCGGCCAGCGCGTCGAGGCAGGCATCGAGCAGCGCGCGCTGGTGGAACAGGTCGTCGCAGGTGTAGGCCGCCAGGCCCAGCTCGGGGAACGCCACCAGCGCCGCGCCCTGCTCTGCCGCCTGCCCGGCCAGCATGATGGTCTGTGCCGCGTTGTAGGCCGGGTCGGCGATGCGGCATACCGGCGCGGCAATGGCCACGCGGGCGAAGTCATGGGTGTAGAGATTGAGGAAATTCGAGCTCATAGGGAATCTTTCCGACGATGGTGCGCAGCTTGGGACAGCAATTATCGCATGCACAACGCCAACGCAAAGGCTGGGGATACGCTAGACTGGCCCTACCATCATGCGGCAGGAGGAAGTGTGTCAGAAGCAGAGTTTTCGATCATCGCGTCGCTGGCCGACGTGGACGAGCAGCAATGGCAAGCGCTGGCCGGCGACAATCCCACTCTGGCCTGGCGCTTCCTCCATGCGCTGCACACCACCGGCTGCGCCAGCCCGCAAACGGGCTGGACCCCGCGCTACCTGGTGCTGCACCGCGACGGCGTGCTGCACGGCGCCATGCCGCTCTACCTCAAGCACCACAGCCGTGGCGAATACGTGTTCGACCATGCCTGGGCCGACGCCTTCCACCGCAACGGCATCGATTATTATCCGAAACTGCTGTCGGCGGTGCCGTTCTCGCCGGTCACGGGCAGCCGCCTGCTGGCGCGCACGCCCGAGGACCGCGCCCTGCTGGCGCGCGCCGCGCTGCAGGTGGCGCAGCAACTGGACACGTCGTCGCTGCACATCCTGTTCCCCGACGAGCAGGACCGGCAGGCGCTGCAGACAGCCGGCTTCATGCTGCGCGAGGGCGTGCAATTTCACTGGGAAAATCCCGGCTACGCCGATTTCGACGCCTTTCTCGCCAGCTTCAAGATGGACAAGCGCAAGAAGATCCGCCAGGACCGGCGCCGCGTGCAGGAGGCCGGCATCACATTCCGGCATCTGGCCGGAGCAGACATCACACCGGACGTCATGGCCTTCTTTTACCAGTGCTATGTGTCCACCTACCGCGCGCACGGCAACAAGCCCTACCTGAGCCTGGCGTTTTTCGAGCAGCTGCGGGCGCACATGGCCGACAACATGATGATCGTGCTGGCGCAGCGCGGCGCGCAGCCGGTGGCCGTGGCGCTGAACCTGACCGGCGGCGGCGTGATGTACGGACGCTACTGGGGCACCACCGAATTCGTCTCGGGTCTGCATTTCGAAACCTGCTACGTGCAGGCGATCGAGTACTGCATCGCGCATGGCATCGCGCGCTTCGAAGGCGGCGCCCAGGGCGTGCACAAGATGTCGCGCGGCCTGTCGCCCACCCCGACCTGGTCGGCGCACTGGGTGGCGGACCCGCGCTTTGCCGCCGCCATCGGCGACTTCCTGGCCCAGGAAACGGCCGCCATCGAAGAATATATCGACGAACTGGCCGAGCACGCCGCGTATAAATAAGGGCTACCCTTACGTAATTGTGTGAGAATTTCGTTAAGCGGGTAGAATACAGGGGGTAGCAACTATCGAACATGGATGAAACCAGTTTGCTTCACAGCATTTTCAATCGCGCCTATACTCTATGCCCGTTGACGGTTTCGTCACAACTTGTGACGTAAAACAATGAATGCAGATTTTATAAAACAACGGAACCGCTTCAAGGCCGCCACGATGAAACGTCTGGGCGTCACCGATGCGGCATATACCACCGTGACCGAGCAGCTGGCGGCGATCGCCCAGCCGTTCCACGTGCGCAAGGGCGATTTTCTGCAGCGCGCCGGCGTGGTGGCCACCCAGGTGCACTGGCTGGCCAGCGGCGTGGCGCGCAGCGGCTTCTTCAACCGCGACGGCGAGGAAATGACCCTGCGCTTTTATCGCGAGGGCGAATCGGCCACCACCCTGACCGACCTGATCGCCGGCGAGACGGGCCAGCCGGCGGTGCAGTTCCTGGTGGCGGAAACCACGATCCACGGCTTCACGCTGGACTGGCTGCAGGCCAGCGCCATGCGCGCGCAGAGCGAGGTCATGCAGCACTACCATCTGCACGTGGCCATGCACGGCATGCACAACCTGGCCCAGCGCGCCTACTCGTCCGGCGAAAGCTCGGCCCAGGAGCGGCTGGCAGCGTTCCGCGAAGAATACCCGGGGCTCGAAGCACGGATCTCGCAGCGCGCCATCGCCTCCTACCTCGGCATCACGCCGCAGTACATGTCGCGCCTGCGCCGTGAAGCGGAGGCCGAACTGGCTGGCGCGGCAACGCAGGCAGCGGCGTGATCAGCGAGCCGCCGGCGCGGACCCGGGTTCCCCACTGATACGCGTCCCGCAATAAAAAAGCCCGGCTGCGCAGCCGGGCTTTTTGACATGTCGCTGACCGATCAGCCGGCAGCCTTGTTGTACGACGCCACGCCGTTCAGGATTTCTTTCTTGGCGTCTTCCACGCCATACCAGCCGTCGATCTTGACCCATTTGCCTTTTTCCAGGTCCTTGTAATGCTCGAAGAAGTGCTGGATCTGGCGCAGGCGCAGTTCGTTCAGGTCTTCCGGCTTTTGCCAGTGGCTGTAGATCGACAGTACCTTATCGACCGGCACGGCCAGCACCTTGGCGTCTTCACCCGACTCGTCGGTCATTTTCAGCACGCCGATAGGACGGCAGCGCACGACCACGCCAGGGATCAGCGGGAACGGGGTAATCACCAGCACGTCCACCGGATCGCCGTCGTCGGACAGGGTGTTCGGTACGTAGCCGTAGTTGCACGGGTAGTGCATGGCGGTGCCCATGAAGCGGTCCACGAAAATCGCGCCGGAATCCTTGTCGACTTCGTACTTGATCGGATCGGCGTTCATCGGGATTTCGATGATCACGTTGAAGTCGTTGGGGACGTCGCGGCCCGAAGGCACTTTGTTCAAGCTCATGGGTTTTCCTTGTTAGTGATGCAGGTAGATGCTGACAATTGATTAACCGCGTCATTATAGCGAAGTACAGGCCGAAGTACAGGCGGCTTGTACGGTGCAGCGCAGTCCACCGCGGCGCCCTACAGCACCGTCGCCAGCGCGCACTGGCGGTAGTGGCTGGCCGCCTCCTCCGGCTGTTGCAGCGCTTCGTGCAACTGCGCCAGCTTCAGGTGCGATTCGCGCACCATGCGCGGGTCGGCCGCATCGGACAGCGCCTGTTCCAGGTGGCGCTGCGCCTTGCCCCATAATTTCTGCTTCAGGCACAGCGAACCGAGCGTGAGCGCCAGTTCGGCGTCGGTCGGACGGCTCTGCAGCCAGCGTTCGCAGTGGTTGATCTGGGTGAGCAGCGCGTTCGAGCCGGCCGGAGCGGCCGCTTCGCGGTAGGTGCGCACCACGCGGTCGTCCCAGTCGGCGTTCAGCGATTCTTCGGCCACCAGGCGCGCCTCGTCGTGCAGGCCGCGCGCATTGAGGGCGGTGGCGGCGCGGCAGGCAATGTAGGGCTTGATGCGGTCGGCGTTGGGCACGGTGGACCATACCCGCAGCAAGGACTCGGCGTCGTGGCTCTTGTCGCTGAGCAGGTCGTCGTAGGCCAGTTCGCGCAGCCGCGACGACAGCGCCGGATGCAGCGCCCGGTGCTTGTCGAGCGAACGCACCAGGCGCAGCACCTCGGGCCAGTTCTTGGCCTGCTGCTGGGCCTTGAGCGACCACTGCAGCGCGTGGATGTGGCGCGTGCCGCTGGCGTTGAGTTCGCGCACGGCGGCCAGCGCGGCCTCGGGCTGATGATCGTCCACCAGCAGCTCGGTCAGGGTCATCAGTCGGGCCGTCTTCATGGTGGGATCGTCGTGCAGGCGCGCCAGCCACTGGTCGCGGCGCGCGGACTGGCGCATGCGGTGCGCGGCGCGCGCGCCGATCAGGGCCGCCACGCCGGCGTTTTCCGGCAGTTCCGATGCCCGCAGCGCGGCTTTTTCGGCATGGCCGAAACGGCCCTCGAACAGCGCCTTCAACGCTTCGCGCAAGCCCTTGTTGCCATCGCGCTCGCGCTTTTGCTGGCGGTAGGCAGCGACCTTGCGCGGCATCTTGACGGTGGCGCGCACCGCGCGGATCACCAGGTACAGCAGCACGAACAGCACCGCCAGCAGCACGCAGAACAGGTTGAGCGACAGGTCGATGCGGTGCGGCGGGTAGAACAGCACCACGTTGCCCGGGTTGAAGCGGGCCGTCACGGCGATACCGATGGCGGCAGCCATCAGGGTCACGATCCAGATAAAGATGCGCATGCTAGGACTTCGCCTTGTAATTGCGCACCGCGTTCAGGCTGTCGGACAAGGTGGGCATGTCGATCGACAGGTTGCTGCCCTGGACCTGGCGCAGCAGGGCCTGCACGACCTGGGTGGCGCGGGCGCGGGTGTCGTAGTATTTGACCAGCGCCTCCTGGGCGGCCGCCAGGTCGGCGCGGAACGCTGCCTCGTTGCGCGACAACAGCGCCATGCGCGCGTTGAGCAGGCGCAGCTTGAGGTTCTCGCGCAGGAAATAGGCCTGCGACGGCGCCACCATCAGCGCATCGGGACGCTCGACGCTGCGCACGCGGATCAGCTGGCGCACGTCGGCCCACATCTCGCCGCTCCAGCCGGTCCACGCGCCGCGCAGCGACTGCAGCCAGGACGTCGATTCGGGTTCGGCAACGGCAGCAGCGCCAGGCAGCGGCTTGCCGTTCTTGTCGAATACGGGCTTGCCTGCCCTGGTCTTGTACTGGGGCTGGGGCTGGGCCGGCAGCGTGGGCTTTTCGTCGGACAGCATCGGCAGCGTATCGACCTGGGCGATCACGTTGTCGAGCCGCAGAGCCAGGCCGACCGAATCGACATTGGGCAGCGCCTTGAGTTTTTCGGTGTCCCTGGCGATCGCGCGGCGTATGGTGATGAACTGCGGCTTGTCGGACCGCGACAGGCTGCGGTCGGCGTTTTGCAGCGCGATCAGCGCGCCGGGCACGTTGCCGGCCAGCTGCAGCTGCTGGCTGGCGGTGGACAGCACCTGTTCGATCTCGGTCAGCGCCCATTCGTCGCGGTTCTTCGACAAATCCTGGTACATCTGTTCGAGCGCCAGTTGCTGGCTCTGCGATTCCTGCTGCCGGCTTTCCAGCACATTGACCTTGGTCTGCAGCTCGCGGCTGGCCTCCTGCACCTGGCGCGCCAGGTTGCTGGTTTCGCCGTTGATGGCGTCGCCCTTTTGCAGGCGCAGCGCCATTTCCTGGCGCAGCTTGCGCAACTGGCTGTGCGACGACCAGGTTTCGCCGACCAGCAGCAGCGCCAGCACCGCCACGCCCGCCAGCAGCACCCTGGGCTGCTGCAGCGTGGCGAGCACGGTCGCCCCGGAGGACGGCGCATGCGGCGGCGGGGTTGGCTGCGGCGGAATTGCCGAATGCTCGGATCCTGCGGGGCCGGCGGCATCGGAGGCTCCAGCGATGGCGGGATCGGGTAAGGTAGGCAGTTCGTTCATAGCAGTGATTGTAGCGCGGCCAGCAGGCGTTCGTCGCCTGATCCGGTGAGGGTGGTCCGGCAAAAGCCGAGATTATGCGCGGTCTCCGCGATCCGGGCGTGCGGCACGATTAAATGCTGTTGTTGCATTGATACAACCCACGAGCGTCCGTCCGCCGGTGCGCGCGCATCGAGTTCGGCCAGCAGTGCGCACAGGCCGCGCAGCGCTTCGGAGCTGGTGATGATCCAGTGATTGTCGCTGCCGAGCAGGCGGCGCAGCGTGGCCGCCAGCGCCGGCGTCAGCACGGGCGGCGCACGCCGGTACGCGCACACCACGTCCACCTGGACGCCGGCTGCGCGCAGGCCGTCGGCCAGCAGTTCGCGCCCGCCATCGCCACGGATGATCAGCGCGCGCTTGCCGGCCAGCGCGGCGAGATCGAGCGCCAGCAACAGGTGTTCGGAATCGCTGCGGGCGGTATCGCGCGGACTGACCACGTGCGCGCCAGGCGCTGCCACGCCATGGGCCGCCAGCGCCAGCCGGCTGCCTTCCCCCACCACGGCCCAGGTCACGCCGGGCGGCACGGTTTTGAGGTGCAGAAACGCGGCATCGATGGCGTTCGGCGAGACGAAGGCCACCAGCTGATAATAAGGCGGCGGTGGTGGTTGCGGATGCGACTGAACTGGCGCTTGCGGCTCAGCCTGTGGGTTCGACCCGGGCTGTGACGGCGACTGCGATCGCGGTTGCGGCGCAGTAAGCCGGGCAATGGCGGCCAGCAGGTCGGTGGGTTCTGGCAGCGGGGTGATGTCGAGCAGCGGCAGCACTTCCACCGCGAGGCCCAGCGCCGCCACGCGCGCGGCCAGCGGGCGCGCCTGCGCCAGCGGACGGGTGATGACGACGGCGCCTGCCATCAATGGCTTTCCATCCGCATCGACCCGGGGCACGCCATTCAGGCGCCGCTTCCCGGCCGCGGTGGAACCTGCTCCGGCGTCTGACCTGGAGCCGGGCTGCGGGGCTGACTTTCGCACTGGCCGTGCGGCCCGCTGCGGGCCGGACCCGGCGCCTCGTCCGGGGCTTTGGCCGCCGCTGGCTCCGACGCTGCCCCCGCCCTCGTTTGCGCCCTCGCTTCTGCCTTGGCTTCTGCGCTAGCTTCTGCCTCAGCTTCTGCCTTGGCTTCTGCGCTAGCTTCTGCCTTGGCTTCAGTGTTCGCTTCCGCTCTGGCATCGGCCGCCAGCTCGGCCGAGCGGGCGGCGTCGTCGGCCTGCGCCGCCTCGCTCAGGCAGGCCGCCAGGATCTCGACCGCGCCCTGCTCGCCCAGCAGCTGCGCCACCTGCGCGCCCAGCACGGCGGCATCGACTGCCGGGCCGCGCGCTTCGGCGCTGATCATGCGCGCGCCGTCGGGCGTGGCCACCATGGCGCGCAGGTGCATCTGGTCGCCGTCGATGGTGGCGTACGATGCCAGCGGCACCTGGCAGCTGCCGCCGAACACGCGCGAGACGGTGCGCTCGGCCATCGACACCAGCGCGCTGTCTTCGTGGTGCAGCGGCGCCAGCAGCGCCAGCAGATCGACGCCGCTGGCGTCGGCGGCGCGCTGCGGAATTTCGATGGCCAGCGTGCCCTGCCCCGGCGCCGGCAGGCTGGTGTCGGGGTCGAGCACCGAGCGGATGCGGTGGGCCAGTCCGAGCCGCTTGAGGCCGGCGGCGGCCAGGATGATGGCGGCATACTCGCCGCGATCGAGCTTGGCCAGCCGCGTATCGAGGTTGCCGCGCAGCGGCTTGACGATCAGGCCGGGGAAGCTGGCGGCGATCAGCGACTGGCGGCGCAGGCTGCTGGTGCCGACGATGGCGCCGTCCGGCAGCTCGGCCAGCGTGGCGTAGTCGTTCGAGACAAAGGCGTCGCGCGCGTCTTCGCGCTCGAGCACCGCGCCCATCACGAAGCCTTCGGGCAGCTCCATCGGCATGTCCTTGAGGCAGTGCACGGCCAGGTCGGCACGGCCTTCGGCCATCGCCACTTCGAGCTCCTTGACGAACAGGCCTTTGCCGCCGACCTTGGACAGCGTGCGGTCGAGGATTTGATCGCCGCGCGTCGTCATTCCGATAATTTGCACGTCGCACTGCGGATATAATAATGCCAAGCGTTCGCGCACATATTCGGCCTGCCACATGGCGAGCCGGCTTTCGCGCGAGGCGATCACCAATCTGGATGGCGCAACCTGGACCACTTCGGATGTTTTCAAAACCTGTTCTTTCACTGGCACTGCCGCCCACCGGCGCAGACCAGTCAAGCGGGCATGAATAAGATCATAAATTTTAACATGCTCACCTTCTTGCAGACCCGGGCCACCCGCCTTTGCACCGACATTTTATTTCTTTGCGGCATAACTCATGGCAAACCAATTTAGTGCAACTGACGACTTCCAAGCTGAAAATATTCCCGAACAAACCGGCGCCGACAAAGACGCGCCACTGAAAGAAGACATCCGCCTGCTCGGCCGCCTGCTCGGCGACGTGCTGCGCGACCAGGAGGGCGAAGAAGTCTTCGCCGTCGTGGAAACCATCCGCCAGACCGCCGTGCGCTTCCGCCGCGAGGACGACACGGCAGCGGCCAACGAACTCGATGGCATGCTCAAGATCCTCACGCGCGAACAGACCATCACCGTGGTGCGCGCGTTCTCGTACTTCTCGCACCTGGCCAATATCGCCGAAGACCAGCACCACATCCGCCGCCGCCGCGCCCACCTGCTGGCCGGCTCGACGGCCCACAAAGGCAGCGTCAGCTACGCGCTGGCCAAGCTCAAGGACGCCGGCGTCGCCCGCGACACCGTGCAGCGCTTCTTCCAGGACGCCCTGATCGCCCCCGTGCTGACCGCCCACCCGACCGAGGTCCAGCGCAAATCGATCCTCGACGCCGAGCACGATATCGCGCGCCTGCTGGCCCAGCGCGACCAGCCGCTCACGCCGAAAGAAGATGCCGCCAACCTGCACCTGCTGCGCGCGCGCGTGGCCACGCTGTGGCAGACCCGCATGCTGCGCTACACCAAGCTGACAGTGGCCGACGAAATCGAAAACGCGCTCTCGTACTACCGGATTACCTTCCTGCGCGAACTGCCAGGCCTGTACGACGACATTGAAGGCGACATCGCCAGCCACTACGGCCAGGCCGAGGTCCAGACAATCGACGCACCGTATGTGCAGATGGGCAGCTGGATCGGCGGCGACCGCGACGGCAATCCGAACGTCAACGGCGGCACCATGCAGCATGCGCTCACGCGCCAGGCCACCACCATCCTCGACTTCTATCTCGAGGAAGCGCACACGCTGGGCGCCGAGCTGTCGATCTCCACGCTGATGATCGGCTGCTCGCCGGCGCTGCAGGCGCTGGCCGACCAGTCGCCCGACACGTCCGATCACCGCGCCGACGAACCGTACCGCCGCGCCCTGATCGGCATCTACGCGCGCCTGGCCAGCACCGCGCGCGCACTGGGCGCGACCAATATCCTGCGCAAGGAAGTGGGCCACGCCGAGGCCTATGCCAACGCCGCCGAATTTTCGGCCGAGCTGCAGGTGCTGGTCGAATCGCTGCAGGCCCACCACGGCGCGGTGCTGGTGCACCCGCGCCTGTCCACGCTCAAGCGCGCGGCCGACATCTTCGGCTTCCACCTGGCGTCGCTCGACATGCGCCAGTCGTCGGACGTGCACGAGCGCGTGCTGACCGAACTGTTCGCCAAGGCCGGCGCCGAAGCCGATTACGCGGCGCTCGACGAAGACGCCAAGGTGGCGCTGCTGCTGGCCGAACTGGGGCAGGCACGGCTGCTGTCGTCGCCGTACATCGCCTACTCGGACGAGACGCAATCGGAGCTGGGCGTGCTGCGCGCCGCGCGCGAGATCCGCGCCCGCTACGGCGCGCGCGCGATCCGCAACTACATCATCTCGCACACCGAAACCGTCTCCGACCTGCTGGAAGTGATGCTGCTGCAAAAGGAAATGGGCTTGCTGCGCGTGGACGAGCAGGAGCTCGACCTGATGGTGATTCCGCTGTTCGAAACGATTCCGGACCTGCAGCGCGCGGCCGGCATCATGGAAGCGGTGATGGCGATCCCGCTGGTGAAGGCGCTGATCGCCCGCCAGGGCCAGCTGCAGGAAGTCATGCTCGGCTACTCGGACTCGAACAAGGACGGCGGCTTCCTCACCTCGACCTGGGAGCTGTACAAGGCCGAGACCCGCCTGGTGACCGTGTTTGCCAACGCCGGCGTCAAGCTGCGCCTGTTCCACGGCCGCGGTGGCACGGTCGGCCGCGGCGGCGGTCCGTCGTACGAAGCGATCCTGGCGCAGCCGCACGGCACCGTCAACGGCCAGATCCGCCTGACTGAACAGGGCGAAATCATCGCCTCGAAGTTCTCGAACAAGGACATCGGCCGCCGCAACCTCGAGCTGCTGGTGGCCGCCACGCTGGAAGCGAGCCTGCTGCCGCAGCCATCGGACGCGGCGCACGTGGCACAGCTGCAGCAATTCGAAGCGGTGATGGCGGAAATTTCCGACCGCGCCTACAGGGCCTACCGCAACCTGGTCTATGAGACCCCGGGCTTCACCGACTACTTCTTCAGCGCCACGCCGATCGCCGAGATCGCGGAACTGAACCTCGGTTCGCGCCCGGCGTCGCGCAAGTCGACCAAGCGCATCGAAGACCTGCGCGCCATTCCGTGGGGCTTCTCGTGGGGCCAGTGCCGGCTGCTGCTGCCGGGCTGGTACGGCTTCGGCAGCGCCATCGGCGCCTGGGTGGCCGACGGCGGCGGCAAGCAGGAGCAGGAACAGCGGCTGGTGCAGCTGCAGGTGATGGCGCGCGAATGGCCGTTCTTCGCCACCCTGCTGTCGAACATGGACATGGTGCTGGCCAAGACCGACCTGGCGATCGCCTCGCGCTACGCCGAGCTGGTCGCGGACAGGGAGCTGCGCGAGCGCATCTTCAAGCGCATCACCGAGGAGCATGCGAACACGCTGGCCATCCTGCAGCGCATCACCGGCGCCGAGGAACGGCTGGTGAACAACCCGCTGCTGGCCCGCTCGATCCAGAACCGCATCGCCTACATCGATCCGCTCAACCACCTGCAGGTTGAACTGATCAAGCGCCACCGCGCGCTGACTACCGAAGCGAAGACCGACGAACGGGTGCACCGCGGCATCCACCTGTCGATCAACGGCGTGGCGGCGGGGTTGCGCAATACGGGGTGAGCGCTGCAGGCTGACCGCTGCGGGCGGTCAGTGTGTGACGGCGGCGCAGCCGGCCGGGATGTGCAGGGCGAACACGGTGCCTGCCGTGTTCGACTCCACGGTCAGGCTGCCGTCGTGGGCGCGGGCGATTTCGGAGGCGATGAACAGGCCCAGTCCCAGGCCGTCGGTGCGCTTGGAGCGTTCGCCGCGCCAGAACGGCTGGAACAGCCGCTCGATCACGGCCGGCGGGATCGGCGTGCCGGCGTTGCCGACGGCCAGCACGAAGTCGCCGCCGGTCATCGCTGCATGCACGGTCACCGGCGCCGAGTCGCTGCCGTGCAGCAGCGCATTGACGATCAGGTTCGAGGCCACCTGCGCCACGCGCCGCGCATCGCAGAATACGGCGGCGCCGATGTCCATGTCGGTGACGATCTCGCGCCCCGGATGGGCCACGCGCAGCTCCGCCACCACGTGCGCCAGCGTCTCGCCGAGCGCCGGCTCCCACTGGCGGTGGGCGGCCAGTGCGCCATCCATCTTGCTGCGTGCGAAATCCATCATGCTGTCAATCAGGCTGGCGATGCGCTGGCCGCTGCGCGTCATGCGCGCCGTCACGCGCAGGATGCGTTCGTCGGCAGTCAGGTGCGCGATCAGCTCGGCGCCGCTCATGATCGACGACAGCGGCGTGCGCAGGTCGTGGCCGAGGATGGCGATGAACTGCTCGCGCAGTTCGGCGATGTCGCGCTCCTCGGCCAGCGCCGCCACCGCCTCGGCCAGCACGGTCTCGGCCTCGATCTGGCTCGACAGCAGTTCGGCAAACAGCTTGAGCATGGCCAGCGTGGACTCGGCCGTGAGGTTGGCCGGGCGCGGATCGAGTCCGCACAGGGTGCCGAAGAATTCGCCGTCCTTGCGGTACACGGGGATCGAAAAATAGCTCTCGAAACCGAACATCTTGGGAATCGGATGGTCGCAGTAGGTGACGTCGGTTGCGGCCTGGTCGATGACCACGCCGGCATTGCTGCGGCGGACCTGGTCGCAAAACGTGTTGGCGATCTCGATCTCGTCGCCGGGCGCCAGTCCGAAACCGAGCTGGTCGTGCACCGCGCACATGGTCCAGGCCTGCTCCGTCACGCGCGACACACACACCCAGCGCAGCCCGGTCGTGTGGGCGATCACCTGCATAATCGTGGGAACTGCCGTCAGCGCCTGCACGGCTTGGATATCGAGATCGACGGCGCGCGTCATATAGTCCTTCTGAACCTGGTTGAATGCCGCCATTCTAGCCCAGGCCATGCGCACTGCAGAGTTCGCTAGTGCAAGGGACGCTATTGCAGCGCACGCTGCCGGTCAGCTGCGCTCGCCGGGCCGCAGCGTCAGCACCTGGACGCCGTGGCGGGTCACCGCCACCGTGTGTTCGAACTGGGCCGACAGCTTGCCGTCGCTGGTGACGACGGTCCAGCCGTCATCCTCGGTGTGCACGTCGCGGCGGCCCTGGTTGATCATCGGCTCGATGGTAAACACCATGCCCTCGCGCAGCACCAGGCCCGTATGCGGTTTGCCGTAATGCAGCACCTGCGGCTCTTCGTGCATTGCGCGGCCGATGCCGTGGCCGCAGTATTCGCGCACCACCGTGTAGCCGTGACGGCGCGCATGGCGTTCGATGGCATGGCCGATGTCGCCGAGGCGCGCGCCGGGGCGCACCGCGTGGATGCCGTGCCACAGCGCCTCGTACGTGACCTGCACCAGCTTTCTGGCGGCGCCCGCCACCTGGCCGACCAGGTAGGTCTTGCTGGAATCGGCGATAAAACCGTTCTTTTCCAGCGTGATGTCGAAGTTGACGATGTCGCCATCGTGCAGGATCCCGGTAGCGGACGGCACGCCGTGGCACACCACGCTGTTGCGCGAGGCGTTGAGCGCATAGGCGTAATCGTACTGCCCCTTGCTGGCCGGGCGCGCCTGCAGTTGTTCGACGATATACGTCTCGACCAGGTCGTTGACGGCCATGGTGGACATGCCGGTCAGGTTCAACCGGTCGAGATGGGCAAACACGCTGGCCAGCAGGCGGCCGGACTCCGCCATCAGGGCGACTTCCGCGGGCTGCTTGATCATGTGGCCGTCTCCCGGAATACCTGGGCCTCGACGCCGGCCGTGCGCAGCTCGCGGGTCAGGATCTCGTTGAAGGTCAGGGTCGGATTCATTTCGCTCAGCATGCCCATCTTGATCCAGAACGTGGCCTGGGCATTGATGGAGCGGCAGCCGACCGCACTGGCCTTGCGCAACTGGTCGTGCAGCTCTTCATCGATGTTGACAATGCCCATGGTTACTCTCCGTATAGTCAATATACGGATAATATACGAACCATATATTCGCAGTCAAACGAGCTGATCGGACTCGTCGTGCTTCGTCGTCAGGCTTTTTTCGAAACAGACCGCTTCCGGCCGCCCGGCGTACCGGCCGAAATTGGCGATGCGCCGATAACCATGTCGTTCGTAAAACGCCACGGCGCGGCCGTTGACGGCGCGTGTTTCCAGGCGCAGCGCCGTGTAACCGAGCTGCTGCGCCTTCGCTTCCAGGTGCGCCAGCAGTGCGGCGCCGATGCCGGGCAGCGTGCCGCGCGAATACATGCGCTTGAGTTCGGCGATGTCGGCTGTGAGCGGGCGCAAGGCGCCGCAGCCGACCGGCTTGGCGTCGGTATCGCGCGCGACCACGAAGCAGGCACGGTCGCCGCGCACATCGTTGACATCGAAAGAGGCCTTGCCGCTGCTGCCGGTCATCTGGCTCAGCCGCTCCGACAACTCGTCCAGCAGCAGCATCGCGTCCGGTGTTTGCGTATCCTCGGCGCGCACCGCGAGGCCCGGCCCGGCGCTCATGGCGCCGCGACCTGCAGCCGCACCACGCGCCCGGTGCGGTCCTCGACCAGGTAGATATTGCCGTCCGGCCCCTGCTTGACATCGACCGGGGCGCCCATGCCCTGCCCCGGCTTGCTTTGCCAGTTGCCGATCAGTTCCACCGACTTGCCCAGCGGCGCGCCCTTGCTATCCGGCAGCAGAGCCACCAGCCGGTGACCGTGGGCGCGGTAGCCGTGGTAGCCGACGATCAGGCTGTTGCGGTACATGGCGGGCAGGCGTGTGCCGGTATAGAAGGTCATGCCCAGCGGCGCCGCGTGGGCCGGCAGCAGCCGGGCCGGCGCGCGGTAGCCGCTGCAATCGCGCTGCGGATACTCGGGGCTGGCCACGTTGGCGTCGTAACAGTAGGGCCAGCCGTAGTTGGCGCCGCGCTCGATCAGGTTCAGTTCGTCGTGCGGCAGGTCGTTATCGTTGGCCAGCTCGGGCATGGCGGCCTGGATGGCGTCGCGGCCATTGTCGGCCTGCCACAGTTCGCCGGTCGCCGGGTGCAGCGCCAGCGCCATCGAGTTGCGCAAGCCCGAGGCCCAGACTTCCCAGCCTTTGACCATCGCCATCGGCCACAGCAGCCGGTATTTGCGGATCACGCCCAGCGCTTGCGGCCCTTCCGCTTCGGCGCAGGGCTGGCCGGGGTCGGGCGCGGCACCGTTTTCGCCTTCGCAGTGATCGGTGGCCGATCCGACATTCACGTACAGGTCGCCGCGCGCGTCGAAGCGCATCGCGGTCAGCAGGTGACGGCCTTTACCGGGCAACGGCGCCACGTCCGACTTGCCGCCGATGATGTCGCGCAGCGTCGCTTGCGGGTTTCGGACATCGAAGCGCACGATGCGTCCGACCAGGCCCAGGTACAGCAAACCGTCGGGACCGAGCACAATGCCGTTCGGCCGGTCCAGCCCCTTGAGCAGCAGGACCCGATCGTACCGGCCGCCGGCGGCGGGCTTGAGCAGCCATACGCTGCCCTGGTTCGGTTCCCAGTTGTGCATGTCGGCCACGACCAGTTCGCCATTGGCAAGCGGCTGTATGCCGCGCGCAAACTTGAAGCCGTCAGCCAGCACGGCTGCGCACAGGCCGTCCGGGGTCGTCACATCGAGGCGCTTGAAGCCGCCGCAGGTGTCGGCGGCGTGGGCGCCGCCTGCCAGCAACAACGTTGCCAGCGCCGCGCGGCGCATGAGAGAGAGAGCATTGGATGTTTTCATTCAAGCAATTGTAGCTTAAAGTCAAACATTCGCGGCGCCACGCTCCGGCTGGCAGGGCCCAAAAAAAATGCCGCCCGACAAACAGGTCGGGCGGCACTTCCGGTCGGCGGCGCGCGACTGCCGCCGCCGTGGCTAGTTTTGCGTCAGGAAGGTTTTCAGCTTGTCCGAACGCGACGGCTGGCGCAGCTTGCTCATGGCCTTCGCTTCGATCTGGCGGATCCGTTCGCGCGTGACGTCGAACTGCTTGCCCACTTCTTCCAGCGTGTGGTCGTTCGACATTTCCACGCCGTAGCGCATGCGCAGCACCTTGGCTTCGCGCGGCGTCAGCGAATCGAGCACTTCCTTGATGACGTTGCGCATCGAGGCGTGCAGCGCGGCGTCCAGCGGCGCCAGCGTGGTGTTGTCCTCGATGAAGTCGCCCAGCTGCGAATCGCCGTCCTCGCCCATCGGCGTTTCCATCGAGATCGGCTCCTTGGCGATCTTCATGATTTCGCGCACCTTGTTTTCCGGCATTTCCATCTTCAGCGCCAGCGTGGCCAGGTCCGGCTCGCTGCCGGTTTCCTGCATGATCTGGCGCGAGATGCGGTTCATCTTGTTGATGGTCTCGATCATGTGCACCGGCACGCGGATGGTGCGCGCCATGTCGGCGATCGACCGCGTGATGGCCTGACGGATCCACCAGGTGGCATAGGTCGAGAACTTGTAGCCGCGGCGGTACTCGAACTTGTCCACCGCCTTCAGCAGGCCGATATTGCCTTCCTGGATCAGGTCGAGGAACTGCAGGCCGCGGTTGATGTATTTCTTGGCGATCGAAATCACCAGGCGCAAGTTGGCGACCGTCATTTCGCGCTTGGCCTGGCGCGCGCGTTTTTCGCCGGCAGCCATCTGCTTGTTAATCTTGCGCAGGTCGGCCAGCGGCAGCGCCACGCGCACCTGCAGGTCGATCATCTTCTTTTGCAGCTCTTTCACGGCCGGCACATTGCGGCCCAGCACGGTGCTGTACGGGTAGCCGGCATCGACTTCGCCATCGACCCAGTCGAGGTCGGTTTCGTTGCCCGGGAAGACCTTGATGAAGTGGGCGCGCGGCATGCCGCAGCGGTTCACGCACAGGTCCAGCACCGCGCGTTCGATCGAGCGCACTTCTTCCATCTGGCCGCGCAGGGTGTCGCACAGCTTTTCGACGACCTTGGCGGTGAAGCGGATGCCGAGCAGCTCGGCCGAGATCGCTTCCTGCGCCGCCACGTAAGCCTTGGAGCCGTAGCCGCCGCTGGCCTTGCGCATTTTTTCGAACTGGCTCTCGATGTGGGCGAATTTTTCCAGCGCCGATTTTTTCAGCTGGGCCAGTTGCTCGGTGGAGAAACCGGCAGCGCCGCCAGCGGCCGCGCCATCGGACTCTTCCTCTTCTTCCACTTCCAGCTCGTCTTCCTCGTCGTCGTCCGATGCGGCAGGCGCGGCCACGACCGGCGCCGGGGCCGACTCGTTGGGGTCGACAAAGCCGTCCACCACGTCATCGACCTTCATTTCGTCGGCGTCGATCTTGCTGGCCAGGACCAGGATTTCGGCGATCGTGGTCGGGCAGGCGGAGATGGCCTGGATCATGTCTTTCAGGCCGCCTTCGATGCGCTTGGCGATCTCGATCTCGCCTTCGCGGGTGAGCAGCGCCACCGCGCCCATTTCGCGCATGTACATGCGGACCGGGTCGGTGGTGCGGCCGAAGTCGGAATCGACGGTGGACAGGGCGGTCGCCGCAGCTGCTTCCACCTCGTCGTCGGAGGTGACGGTGGCGACACTGTCGCTCAGCAACAACGATTCGGCGTCCGGGGCGCGCTCGTAGATCGCGATGCCCATGTCGTTGAAGGTGGCGATGATGCCTTCGATCGCTTCGGGATCGATGATGTTTTCCGGCAGCTGGTCGTTGATCTCGGCATAGGTGAGGAAGCCGCGCTCCTTGCCCATGTTGATCAGGTTCTTGATCTGGGCGCGACGGCGCTCGAGCTCTTCGGCCGTGCTCTTGGAATCGAGACCGAGCAGCTCGGCCCCGCCCTTGGCCTTGCGCTCGCGCGCCTTCGAGACCGCTTTCAGTTCGGCGCGTTCGACCGCGTTCAGCGCTGCGACTTCGTCGTTTTCCGGCGTAAATTCGGACGGCTTGCGGCCACGGCGGCCTGGCACCTTGACGCTCGGCAGCAAATAGCCGGAGGTATCGATTGAGGCCAGCGTGGCGGCGTCGGTCACCTGGCTGACGGTCGTGCCGCCGGTGGCGATGACGACCGGCGCCGGTTCCTTGACGGCCTTGACCAGCTTCGATTTCGGCGCGGTGCGCACCACCGGCGCTGCGGTAGCGGCCGCTTTATCGGCCTTGTCGGCCGCCTCGGCCACGTCGCCGGGCTTGCGCGCCAGCTTGGCCGTGCGCGCCGGCGCATCGGTGTCGGCAGCTGCGGACATGGTGGCGACCGGCTCGACCGCTGCGGCACTCAGACGGGTTTTCTTCTTGACTACCGTTACTTTGCTCGCTGCCTCTTGCGCATTGTCGATGACATAAGATAGAGTCGTCTTCGGCACGACCAGCGGTGCAGAGCTGGTACGGGCAGCCTTGACGGACAGCGTTAAAGTTTTCGGCGTTTTTGTCATTAAAAATCTCTCAATGCGAAGCCGCCGGCGGATTACACAAGCCATGGCCCGCGCCAGCCGCACTGAGCGGGACGCATGGTTGGAATGTTGTAATTTAGCTGACGATGATCCTGCGGAATAAAAAAAGCCCGCTGGGAACTACGGGCTTGTTTTTAGCTCATGTTTAGCGTGTGTTTCTGATACTGCTCGCTGCTACTTCCCGGCTGCCGACAACTGCTGGCAGCCTTACCAATCGCAGCCTGTTGCGCTGGTGAGTCGGACATTATACACATTTTTGCCGCCGGACGCACCTGACAGCGGCAATATTGGCTTGCGCACCAGCTGAACAAAAAGTCACGCTGGTCGAAAAGGCACGCCATTCCGCAGGGCCGCATGATACGATGACGCCTGTTGCTTAACCTTTGAAGTCGATGAACACTAGCCTTACCACTCCTCCTGCGGCCATCGAAGCGGACGCTACCAACGTTGCCAACACCAGCGCCCAGGTTGCCGATCCTGTCGCTGCTGCGCCTGCCGCAGCCGCAGCCGACATGACGCCGCGCAGCCTGCTCAAGCAATTGCAAACCCAGTTCCCGGCCTTCCGCGACTTTTTGCCGCTGTCCATCGGCATCGACAAGCAGATCCTGGCGGTCATGCCCGACCTGAACCGCAAAATCATGCGTACCGCGCTGGGCATCCACACCGGTTCGCTGCGCTACCTGAAGGTCATGGAAAAAGCCAAGGTCCGTCACGATCTCGACGGCACGCCCGGCGCCGAAGTCACCGACACCCACCGCGCCCATGCCACCCAGGTATTGCAGGAGCGCTTCAAGAAGGAAGCCGACCGCAAGAAAGCCGAGCGCGAAGCTGCCGCTGCCGAAGAGGCCGCCCGCGTCCGCGCCGACAAGCTCAACCAGCTGACCGCGAAATTCTCGCGCAAATAAGGTTCCCTCCCTTGAACGTGTCGCTGCGCGCACCACGCTTGATTGATGCTGCTGCTGTTAATGCTGCGGTTGCTGCTAACGAGGCACAACTGCCGCCTTACAGCGGCCTGCTGCTCGAGGACGTGCTGCTGGTGAAGACGCCAGAGCAGGCGCTGGCAGCGCGCGATGCACTGCTGGCCTGCGACGCGATCGGTTTCGACACCGAATCGAAACCGACGTTCACCAAGGGCGAAGCCTCCACCGGTCCGCACCTGATCCAGTTCGCTACCGATAGCAAGGCCTACCTGTTCCAGATCGGCAGCCGTACCGACGAGGCCACCCTCGCCACCCTGCAGGCCATCCTGGAGCCGGCCGCGCCGCTCAAGGTCGGCTTCGGCCTGTCCGACGACGTCAAGCGGCTGTACGCCAAGCTGGCCATCCGCGCCGGCGGCATCGTCGATCTGTCGGTAGCGCTGCGCACACCGGGCCAGCGCAACGACCTCGGCGCCAAGACCGCGGTGGCCAAGTTCTTCGGCCAGAAGCTGCAGAAATCCAAAAAGATCTCCACGACCAACTGGTCGCTGCCGCGCCTGAACAGCAGCCAGTTGCTGTACGCGGCCGACGACGCCCAGGTGGCGCTGCGCGTGTACCGCCAGTGGCTGCTGACGGGCGGCCAGCTCAAGCCGATGAAAGCCGTCAAGCTGCCACGCCCGGCGAAGCCGGCAGCGGGCAGCTGACCGACGACCGCCGGCGCCGCATTCTTCCCTATATTTTTTAGCAACATCGGTATATCCTGACCCGGCAGCCTCGCTCGAAGGCTACTATCTGGAGGAGATCCGGTGACCGATACCGTTGCGCTGATACGCTGCGCCCTGGCCAGCGCCAGCCTGTTGCTGGGCGCCTGCACGCCCGCGTGGTGCGCGCCGCCCGACACCTTGCAGCAGCGCGTGGCCGCCTGCATCGCCTGCCACGCGGTGCAAGAGCGCCGCGACGCCTACTTTCCGCGCATTGCCGGCAAGCCGGCCGGCTACCTGTACAACCAGCTCATCAATTTCCGTGACGGCCGCCGTCATTACCCGATGATGCGGTACATGGTCGGACAGCTGTCGGACGACTATCTGCGCGAAATCGCCGCCTACTTCGCCGCGCAACACCCGGCCTATCCGCCGGCCTCGGGCGGCAACGGCAGCGGCAGCGGCTCCGGTATCACTGCAGCGGCCCTCGCCCGCGGCGAACAGCTGGTGCGCGCAGGCGATGCGCGCCGCCAGATTCCCGCGTGCGTCCGCTGCCATGGCCAGGCGCTGAGCGGCGTGGCACCCGACATTCCGGGGCTGCTGGGTCTGCCTGCCGACTATATCAACGCCCAGTTCGGCGCCTGGCGCAGCGGCACGCGCCATGCCGCCGCGCCCGACTGCATGGCCACCATCGCCGCACGCCTGGCAAGCGACGATATCGCGGCCGTGTCGGCCTGGCTCAGCCGCCAGCCGCCCGCTCCCGGCGCACGTCCTGCTGCTGCCACAGCGTCGCCTTTGCCGCTGCCCTGCAGCGCGCTGGCGGGCAAGGCCGTGCCATGAGGAAGTATGGTTCGATGACGCAGGAACGGCCGGTGTCTGCGGTCGCTGCGCTGCCCGGCTGCCTGCCGGCGTCGGTCGGGTTCTTCCTGTTGCGCGTGCCATGAGCAGGCGCGCCCGTGTTTTCTACGCCGCGGTTGCCATGCTGATCGCCTTGACGATCATGCTGGGGGCGCTGATCTTTGCCGGTGGACTGCCCGCAGCCGGTGACGATGCCAGCGCGTCGCGTGTTCTCGCGTTTCCGGGACCGGGGCAGCGCGACGCCCTGCGCGAACGGGGCGCCTACCTGGCGCGGGCCGGCGACTGCATGGCGTGCCACACGGTGCGCGGCGGCGCCCCGAATGCCGGCGGACGCATCATCCGGACCGCGTTCGGGGAGCTGGTGACACCGAACATCACGCCCGACCTGGCCACCGGCATCGGCAGCTGGAGTGCCGACGAGTTCTGGCGCGCACTGCATCACGGCAAGGGAAAAGATGGCCGCCTGCTCTACCCTGCCTTTCCCTACACCAGTTACACCCGTATCACGCGCGACGACGCCGATGCCCTGTATGCCTGGCTGCGTTCGGTGCCGGCCGTGCGCCAGCCCAATCTGCCGCACCGCCTGCGCTTCCCGTACAACCAGCAATGGGCGCTGGCGGCCTGGCGCCTGCTGTATTTCCGCCCTGCCGAGTACCGGGTCGATACGGCGCAGACGCTGGCCTGGAACCGCGGCGCCTACCTGGTGCAAGGCCTCGGACATTGCAGCGCCTGCCATAGTCCGCGCAACTGGCTGGGTGCGGAAAGCGATCGTTTATCTGGCGGCATGCTCGAGGGCCTGGGCTGGTACGCGCCGGCGCTGACCTTCGGGCCTGGCGCCGGCGCGCCGGCCTGGTCGCAGCACGATCTGGCAGCCCTGCTGAAAACCGGGGTCGCGACGCCGACCGTCGCCTCCGGCCCCATGGCGGAGGTGGTGCGCGCCAGCCTGCAACACCTGGACGATGCCGATATCGGTGCGATGGCGCTGTACCTGCGCAGCCTGCCCGCCGCCGCCGCACCGCCGCCCCACCAGCGCGACACGGGTACCCAGGCGCAGGCATTCCTGGCTGCCGGAAGCCGGCTCTACGACCGGCACTGCGCGACCTGCCATGGCGATAATGGCGCGGGACAGGCACCTGCTTATCCGCCGCTGGCAGGCAACCGCGCACTGAGCGGCTCGCTCGATCATGCAGCAACGGTCAACAGCATCCGGATTGTGCTCAACGGCGGCTTCGCGCCCTCAACGGCAGGCAATCCGCGCCCTTACGGCATGCCGCCGTTCGGTCCCGTGCTGAGCGACACGGAAGTGGCGCAACTGCTGTCTTACCTGCGCAGCGCCTGGGGCAACCATGGCGCGCCGGTCACGGCAACCGAGGTCAACCGATATCGGGCGGTGCCGCTCGACCAGTGAGCGGTCCGGCTGGCGTTAGATGGCGGTACATTCGGGCGCCGGCGGGTGCGGAGGCAGTGGCAACCGGGCGGCGCCGCTCGACCGGAGCAGGCGCCGGCCGGGTTGCCTGGTGCAGTTGCCTCAAGGGGACCTTAACTGCGCAGCTTGGGATAACGGAAACCGGTGCGCAAGTCCATGCTGTAGCGTTCCTTGCCATCGACCACCAGCACGTGGTCCGGCGGCGCTTCGCCAGCGAGCTCGCGCTGGATCAGCGGCAAACCCTCGCCTTTGCGGATCAGCTCGTCGCAACGCTCGTACACATTGGGGCAGCCGGTCTCGGCCAATAATGCCTGAACGATCGGGATTTTCCAGGCATCGACACCGCCCGACTGGAACTGGCAAATCAGGTAGCCTTCCACTCCGCCCCAGCTATGCACGATGAGGCCGGACAAGCCGTCTTCTTCGCCCAGCACCACCGGCACCAGCGCCTGCGGATCGGCCGCGCGCACGCTGTCGGCGCGCTTGGCGATGGCAGCCTTGATGCGGCGTTTCATCATGGCGTGATCGACCGGCTCGTCCTCCCTGTAACTCCACATGCGGGCGCGGATCTGCGACTTCGCGTTGTACGCAGCACGGCCGATGAACTGGCGCGACGAACTCTGGACAATGGCCGTGGCGCCTGGTTTCGCCTTCTCCTGCGGTTTGCCGTCGACCTTGTCGATCGCGGTGGGATAAATCCAGGGGTCGCCGGCAAGCAAGGATTTCTCCTTGCCTTGTTTGATAGTGATGATGAGCATGATGTTGGTGCGGCGTGGCCGGTCTGCAAACCGGCATGATACCGCATGCGGACCTGGTGACGCTGCCGAGGCGGCTGCTTCCGGTCGCGCCAGACTGCATTTCAGCCCCCCGCCAGTGCAGCTTGTCGCAAGCCGCTGTGGCGCACAGCGCCGCAGCGCTACTATGGCTCTCATACCATCCCTCACGGAGCACACCATGTCTTATACAGTCTTTCACGGCGCCCTGCGCACGATCTTCCTGACCGCCGGCCTGCTGGCACTGAGCGCTCCCGCCGGCGTCGCCCATGCGGGCCTGCTGGACGGCTGGAGCAGCGAGCGCATCCAGGGCAGCGGCAAGATCGTCAGCCAGAACCGCGCAGTCGGTCATTTCAGCGCGCTCGCGAGCAGCGTCAGCGGTGATGTCGAGGTTCGCATCGGCACTACCGAGGGCGTTACCGTGGAAACTGACGACAATATCCAGCCGCTGCTGGAAACCGTGGTGGAACAAGGCACGCTGCGCATCCGTCCGGTACGCAAGGGCCTGTCGCTGTCCACGCGCACCATGAAAATCATCGTCCAGGCTCGCACGCTCGAGCGCGTGTCGGTGGCCGGTTCCGGCGCCGTGCGGGCCGATCATCTGCGCGCCGCCAACCTGCAGTTCGACCTCGGTGGGTCCGGCTCCCTGATTGCCCGCGAGTTGTCCGCCGATGCGGTCACGATGGCGCTGGGCGGCAGCGGCAACATGGAAACCAGCGGCAAAGCCGAACGCGTGCAGGTATCGATCGGCGGATCGGGCGACGTACAAGCAGGCAAGCTCGCCGCGCGCAAAGCCAGCGTCAGCATCGGCGGTTCCGGCGAAGCCACCGTATGGGCGACGGACGCACTGTCCGTGAGCCTGGCGGGCTCGGGCGATATCGGCTATTACGGCGACCCTGCCATCAGCAAGAGCGTGGTCGGCTCGGGCAGCGTCAAGCGGCTGGGCGCGACGCCACGATAGGTCCGGCCGGGATAGGCCCGGTTAGGCCCGGTCAGGTTCGGCCCGGTCAGGTTAGGCCCAGTCAGGTTAGGCCCAGTCAGGTTAGGCCCCGTCAGGTTAGTCGCGGTCAGGTTAGGACCGGTCAGGTTAGGACCGGCCAGGTTAGGCCCGGCCAGGATAGGCACAGCCAGGCTCGGCACGGCCAGGTTCGGCTTGTCCAGGCCGCGCCGGGCTGGATCATCCTTCCCCGAACAACTGGCGCGGCTCGACGCCGCGCGCCAGGGATTTGATCCACCCGCTCAACTGATCGGTATTGGCGGCATCAATTTTTTCGGCGACACCGCGCGGCAACTGGTTTGACTTACCGGGTTCGCTAAGCCCGAGCAGATCCTGCAAGACCTGGCGCAAGCCTTGTTGCATACCTTGTTGCACACCCTGTTGCATGCCTTCCTGAATACCCTTTTTTCGCCCTTTCTCGATCGCTTCGTACTCGAGCAAGTCTTCGTAACGCTTGAAACGCTGATTGAACAGGATGTCCATCTTTTCCTCCGAAACAAAATCGAGTTCGCTGAATTCCAGGCGCAGGGTCGATTGCAGCCAGCGCAACAGGCTCTCCCGGGCGGGCTGCAAATCCGGCATTCTTACCCGTTCGGCAAACAGCGCAAGCGCCTTGCGCAGCTCGGCGTCGCTTTGCGAACGCAACAACTGGAACACGATCGCCAGCACGTTAGAGTGACGGTCGACAGATTGGTTCCACTGCTGCTCGACCAGCAGGTATTGCTGGCGCGGCTGAAAGGCCTCCAGACCTTGCGGCGGCGGCAGCGACAGATCGGCCAGCTCCCTGGCCGCGCGCCAGGGATGGCGTCCGCTGTAGAGCACGACCGGCAGCACCGGCGGCAATCTGCGCCCCCGGCTCAGCCGGCGCTGCCGCACCAGGTCCTGGTACAGCAAGCCGATGTAGACCTGCATGCGCAGCGCCATCCAGCGGTCCGAGCGTGACTGGAATTCGAGCAGGATATAAATTTACACCCACTCGCCGCCGACATCGACGCGCCAGACCATGTCGTCGTGGCGCGCCTTGCCGCGCTCGCTGGCATAGCTGGTGTTGACGCGCTCGAAGGCGCCCACCGCCAGCGATTGCGCCCAGTCGGCAGCCAGAAAGCCGGTAAGCAGCTCGCGCAGGATTTCCCGATGCGAGAACAGCTGTTTGTAGACGGTGTCGGCCTGGATATTCATGTGGCGACTGTAGCACCGGCATATCCAGCCCAGATCGCTGGCGAAAAGCACGCGGTTTGCGTTGGCGCAAACCGCGTGAAGGCTGACCGCTAGCGCGCGTCCTTGAGCGTTTCGCGGCCGATTTCGATGGTGCTGCTGCCATCGGTCAGCCAGATCTGGCCGTCCTGGATCGTGCATTGCAGCTGCATCGTGCGCTGGGCCATCAACGCCAGTTGCTCGGTCGCCTCGGACGGCAGGTCGATCACGGTCAGGTTCTTGCAACGCTCGACCTTGTTGGCCATGCCCTTCCACCAGATATGGCTGGTGGCCGCATAGCTGTACACCACCACCTGCTCCGACCGTCCGCTGGCCTTGAGCATGATCTTCTCGTCGGGCTGGCCGACGTTGATCCACAGCTCGATGGCGCCGGTCAGGTCTTTCTGCCACAGGTCCGGTTCATCGACATCGAACAGGCCCTTGGTAAAGGTGAGCGCGTCGCTGGCGTGGATGGCGAAGGCCAGCAGGCGCACCATCACGCGCTCGTCGGTTTCGGACGGGTGCTTGGCCAGGGTCAGCGAGTGGGTGCCGTAGTAATTGCGGTCCATGTCCGCAATCGATAATTCTGCTTTGTAGATGGTTGCCTTGAGTGCCATGCGTGTTTCTCGGTATTTTCTCGGTCAGTTATTTGAAGACGACAGTCTTGTCGCCGTTTTGCAAAATGCGGTGTTCGACAAACCATTTCACGGCGCGCGCCAGCACCACGCATTCGACATCGCGGCCAATTGCCGACAGCGTCTCGGCGTCCATCGCATGGTCGACGCGTTCCACGTCCTGTTCGATGATCGGGCCTTCGTCGAGATCGCCGGTGACGAAGTGCGCGGTGGCGCCGATCAGCTTGACGCCGCGCTGGTGGGCCTGGGCATACGGCTTGGCGCCCTTGAAGCTGGGCAGGAAGGAGTGGTGGATATTGATCGCCTTGCCCTTGAGCGCGGCGCACAGGCCCGGCGACAGGATCTGCATGTAGCGCGCCAGCACCACCAGGTCGATCTGGTGGTGCTGCATCAGCTCCAGCACCCGCGCCTCCTGCGCCAGCTTGGCCGCTTCCGGCGCGCCGGTGGCCAGCGGCAGGTGATGGAACGGGATGTTATAGCTGGCCGCCAGCTGATAGAAATCCATGTGGTTCGAGACGATGGCCGGAATCTCCACCGGCAGCAGGCCGCTCTTGTAGCGGAACAGCAGGTCGTTCAGACAATGGCCGATTTTCGACACCATCAGCATCACGCGCGGCTTGTAGCGCGCGTCGCGCAGCTCCCACTCCAGTTGCATGGTGGCCGCCAGCAGCGCGAAGTCGGCGCGCAGCGCCGCATCGCTGACGCCCCCTTCTTCGCGCGCGAAATGCACGCGCATGAAAAACAGCTGCGAGGCGCTGTCGCCGAACTGGGCGGAATCGATGATGTTGCAGCCGTGCTCGGCCAGGAAACCCGATACCCGGTGCACGATGCCGCGCTGGTCGAGACAGGACAGGGTCAGGATGTATTCAGGGTTGGCAGGATGGCTCATGGCGGGATTCACTTATTTCATTAACTGCAAGACAAACGCGAGGCGGTATTGTCGCACGGCGCGCCTGCAGCCGTAAAACTGCGGCCCTACACCGCCTGCCGTGAGCGAAAATGACGTGGAACTTTCATCAACCTTGCACCTCTAACATGCAGAGCAGCGGCTTTGCTGTTCGCAACCCGACCACAACCCAGGAGGCAGCAATGGCAAGCAGCAATCAACGTAATGCATCGACCAAGGACGGCGAGGACCAGGCCAAACCCAAAACCCCGGCCAAGCGCGGTTTCGCCGCCATGGACCAGGCAACCCAGCGCAGCATCGCCAGCAAGGGCGGGCAGGCCGCCCACCAGAAAGGCACGGCGCACGAATTCGATTCGGAAGAAGCGCGGCGCGCCGGCCAGAAAGGCGGCGAGGCGGTCAGCCGCAACCGCGAGCACATGGCCGCCATCGGCCGCAAGGGCGGCGAAAGCCGGCAATCGGCCGCCCGCGCGGCAGCGGCCGAACGAAGCAGCCGAGGTTCGGAACAGGCGTCCGGCGCCGGCAACCGCCAGAGCAGCAAGGGATAGGCGCGCCCGGTCCGGCGCGGGCGCCGACGGCCAGCCGTTGCATGCCGGGCGCCGCCAGGATATGCGCCACCAATGATGGCGGCCGAGGCCGGGCGCGAAGCCTGCGGGACGATCGCACGGCTTTTGCGCGGATCTTGCTGTGCTATTGCGTGGCTTGCGGGCTTGCGTGGCTTGCGTAGATTGCGTGGATTGCTTGGATTGAGTGGATTGCGTGGATTGCGTGGCTTGCGTGGCTTGCGGATCTTGCTGTGCTATTGCGTGGCTTGCGTGGCGCGTGCATGAATTGCCTGGCCCGCGTGGCTCGGTGCGACGCGCGTGGCACAGTGTGTCGGCACTGCGAGATGCATGGCGTGGCCTTGCCCGGTCAAGAGCTTATTGATGACGTGGCCAAGCTCTCGATGCAGCCATCCCTGATCACGGCGTACCGATAATGACGCTGGACGCCTTGAACACCGCCAGCGCTGCCCTGCCCTCGACCAGGCCCAGCGCCTCGCTGCTGTCACGCGTGACGATGGCGGCGATTACGCCGCCGCCCGGCAAAGTGATGCTGACCTCGGTATTGACCGGGCCGGGCACCACGCGGGTGATGGCGCCGGCCAGCTGGTTGCGGGCCGACAGTCGCGCACCGGCCAGGTCGGTGGCCACGATCACCGACGAAGCCTTGATCAGCGCAAACGCTTGCGCGCCCGGCGCCAGGCCCAGGCTCTCGCGGCTGTCGCGGGTGATGGTGGCCACGATGCGCACGCCGCCCACCGCCTCCAGCGTGACCTCGTCGTTGACGGCGCCCTCCCGGATGGCGACCACCGTGCCGCTGAACTGGTTGCGCGCGCTGGTCCTCATGGTCATCCTCCGTAACATCAGCAAATCATCGGCCAGCGTCTGCGACTGCGCGCTCAGGTGGTCCACGAACTGGCGGTGCGCCGCCTCGATCTGGCGGAAATTGGCCACCAGCTGGGCGCCGCGACCGGTGAGCCGGGTACCGCCACCACCTTTGCCGCCCGCCGCGCGCGCGAGCAGCGGTTCGCCGGCCAGGTTGTTCATCGCCTCGATCGCATCCCACGCCGCCTTGTAACTGAGGCCCACCGCCCTGGCCGCCGCCGTGATCGAGCCATGCTCGGCGATAGCGGCCAGCAAGGCCACGCGCTCCTGGCCGCCGAGCTTGCGGCCGCCGATCGTCATCCAGACCTCGCCCTGCAAGGCCATTACCCTGTCTTCAGTCATGCCCGTGCTCCAGCAGTCGTCCACCGTCCATGCGCAGCACGTGCTCGCCGAAGGCGGTCACGTCCTCGGGATCGTGCGTGATGAGCAGCATCGGTATCGCCAGCCGGCGCTGCAGCGCATCGAGTTCGGCGCGCATGCGCTGGCGCAGGCCGGGATCGAGCGCGGCAAACGGTTCGTCGAGCAGCAGCGCGCCCGGTTGCGGCGCCAGCGCCCGCGCCAAGGCCACGCGCTGGCGCTGGCCGCCCGACAGCTGGTGCGGCAGCTGCTGCGCCACGGCGTCCAGTTCAAACGCCGCCAACCAGTAGCGCACCGCCTCCGCATCCGCCCGGGCCAGCGGATTGCGCCAGCCGCGCTGCAGGCCGAAGGCGACATTCTGCCGCACGTTCAGATGCGGGAACAGCGCGTAATCCTGGAACAGGTAGCCCACGCGGCGCTGCTGCGGACCGACGTCCACGCGGGCAGCCGAGTCGAACAGGCAGCGCCCGGCCAGGGCGATGCGGCCCCGGTCCGGCGTCATCAGGCCGGCTACCGCTTTGAGCAACTGGCTCTTGCCGGCGCCGGAGGGACCATAGATCACCACCCGCGTGCTGTCCGACTGGAAGCGGGCGTCGAGTTCGAACACGCGATCGCCCGAGCGCAGTGTCTTGCGGATATCGATATCGATCTGCATGGTCATCGCTGCGGGTTGCGGTTAGGCGTGAGCTTGTTGGCGGCCACCAGCACCGTCACGCAGACCACCGAGGTGATCAGCACCAGCAGGTTGGCCACATCATCCTGGCCCGCCTGCACCGCTTCGTACACGGCGATCGACAGGGTTTGCGTCTTGCCCGGAATGCTGCCGGCCACCATCAGCGTGGCGCCGAATTCGCCCATCGACCGCGCGAACGCCAGCAGCGTGCCGCCCAGCACGCCGCGCCAGGCCAGCGGCAGGGTGACACGCAGGAACACCCCGAACGGCGACACACCGAGCACCATGGCCGCCTGCTCGAGCTGCGTATCGACCGTCTCGAACGCGGCGCGGGCGCCCTTGAGCACCAGCGGAAACGCCACCACCGCCGCTGCGATCACTGCCGCCTGCCACGTAAAAATCAGGTTGATGCCGAACCGGTGCTGCAACCAGGCGCCGATCACGCCTTCGCGGCCGATCACCACCAGCAGGTAGTAACCGAGCACCGTGGGCGGCATTACCATCGGCAGGGTCAGGAGGGCGTCGAGCAGCTCGCGGCCGACGAAGCGCCGGCGCGCCAGCAGGTAGCCGCAGCCGGTGCCGGCCAGCAGCGCCAGCACGGTCGCCCAGCACGCCACCTTGAGCGACAGCTGCAGCGCGATCCAGGCGGGCTGGTCGACCAAACCGTCCACCGGGCTTATGGCCGGCTGAAGCCGTACCTGGCCAGCACCGCCTGCGCTGCAGGCGCCATCACGTAAGCGATGAAGCGGCGCCCTGCTTCGCGCTGCGGCCCCTTGTCGATCAGCGCGATCGGATACGTGACCGGCGTGGCGGTGGGGATGGTGGCCACGACTACCACCTTCTCCTTTTGCATGGCGGCATCGGTGGCGTACACGAATCCGGCATCGACCTCGCCGCGCGCCACGTAGTCCAGGCTCTGGCGCACCGAGGTGCCATAGATGGCTTTCGCTGCCAGCGCCGGCCACAGTCTGGCCTGCTCGAGCGCGCTGCGCGCATAGCGGCCCACCGGCACGCTGGCGGGATTGCCGAGCGTGACACGGGTCACGGCCGGCAGTTGCAGGTCGGCCAGCGTCCGGATCGCCTGGCTGCCGTGAGCGGGCGCGATCAGGACCAGGGTGTTGGCGACGAAATTCTGGCGCGTGCCGGGTGCCAGCAGCGCGAGACTTTCGGCCTTGTTCATGGCATCCTGGTCGGCAGACGCGAACACATCGACAGGCGCGCCCTTGGCAATCTGCTGCACCAGCGGGTCGGACGCGGCAAAATTGAACAGCACCTTGTCGCCCGGATGGTCCCGTTCGTAGGCGGCACCGATGTCCTTGAAGGCGTTGGTCAGGCTGGCGGCAGCGGATACCGTGATTTCTGCCGCCGCTGCTGCAGCCATTGTGCCCACCGCGCCCGACATCAGGCAGACGACCGCTGCCCGCGCCAGAACCCGCGCGATCGGCCTGCTACGCGTGGTGGCCGCACGGTTTGCCGCTGCCGCGATGACGCTGTCCCACTGACCTGCTGCTTGCATGACCGCTCCCTGCATGACCGCTCCCTGCATGAACGCTCCTCGTATGACTGCACTTGTTCGCCTGGCCACCCGACCGCGGGCCGCGCAAGCCGTGCCGCGTATGATGAAAACCGTAATATACCTGAATATATAGCGCCACGCGCTGCCGACCGGCAACGGAACCGTGTGGTACATTGCGGCCTCGATTCCTTTTCAGACCGTCCCATCATGTCCGCCCTGAAGTACCTGAGCGCGTATTCCGAACAAACGCAACAACAAGTGTCGCAGCTGCTGGCCCAGAACCGGCTGGGCGAGGTGCTGCAGAAGCGCTATGGCAAGGCCCACGAACTGCGCACCGACAAGGCGCTGTACCAGTACGTGCAGGCGCTGCGCGAAGAACACCTGCGCAACGCCGAGCCGATCAGCAAGGTCGGGTACGACAGCAAGATCCACGTGATCAACCACGCGCTGGGCCTGCATACGTCGATCTCGCGCGTCCAGGGCGGCAAGCTCAAGGCCAAGCACGAGATCCGCGTGGCCACCATGTTCAAGGAAGTGCCGCTGGAGTTTTTGAAGATGATCGCCGTGCACGAGCTGGCGCACGTGAAGGAAAAGCAGCACGACAAGGCGTTCTACAAGCTGTGCACCTACATGGAACCGCACTACCACCAGTACGAGTTCGACTTGCGGCTGTACCTGACCCATCTCGATACCGGCGCCGGCAAGCTGTGGAGCTAATGCGCCAGCGGATGCTGTCCATGCGCACACGCCGGCCTGGCACGCAACACTGCCGATGCGCGGTCGCGGCAGCGAGGTTGTAACCCCCACCAAGAAGCATGCCCCGCCCGCCCCGGCGGCCTCCCCCGCAGCACCGCGTCGATGGTCAACGTGTCCTGCCGACCTGTTCGATCAGCTCGGCGATCCGGTCCGCCGCCGGACGATCGGCCGCCATCACCGTGGCAAACGTGGCGCAGGCCTTGGCGATGGCCGGATCGTCGAGCACCCGGGCCAGCTGCTGCCGCCACACCGCAGGCGCCGCATCGGGCAGCACGGTGGCGGCCACGCCCAGCCGTGTCAGGCGTGCCGCGTTGTCGGGCTGGTCGAACGCAAACGGCACGACCAGCTGCGGCTTGCCGGCCGCCAGCACGGTGGCGCTGGTGCCGATGCCGCCATGGTGAACGAAAGCAGCCGCACGACGGCTCAGCACATCGAACGGCGCATAGGCGGCATAATGCACGGACGCCGGCAAATCCGGCGCCAGCTGCTCGCGGTACGGCGTCACCACCACCGCCCTCACCGCCAGCGCAGCGGCGGCTGCGAGCGCGCGGGCAATGAAGTCGCCGCCATGGGCCATCGCCGAACCGGGCGTGATGACGACCGGCGCCTCGCCCGCATCGAGGAAGCGCAGCAAGGCCGGATCGAGCTCGCCGGTGGACGCCGGCATGCGCGGAAAGCCGGCGCATACGGCATGCGGCGGCCAGTCGGCCTGCGGCGCGGCGAACCAGGCGGGCCAGGCGCAGACCACCTGCTGCGGCGAATGGATCCAGCGGCTCATCACGCGCCGCACCGGCGCCAGGCCGAGCCGGGCGCGCAAGCCGTTCAGCGCCGGCCGCACGACGGGATCGACCATCAGCCGGTCCACCAGGGCCAGCGCGCCGCGCACGGCCCACCCCGGCCAGCCGCGCGGCCAGTGCAGGCCGCGCCGCACGGCCGGATCGTCGGCGGAGAACAGGCACGACGGCGCCAGGTGCACGGTCACCAGCGGCACACCATGGGTTTCCTGCAGCAGCCGGCCGGTCAGGCCCAGCGTGCTGGCGACGATCAGCGTCGGTGTCTCGCGCACCAGCGCCAGCTGCTGCTGGTAGGCGGCGCCCAGGTGGCGCGCCATGTATTTCCAGATCGTGGCAAAGCCCCTGACCGGATGCCACAGGTCGGGATCGCGGATGCCGGCTTCCAGCTCTTCCTGGCTCAGGCCCGAGACGAACTGCAAACCGGCGCGCTCGACGCGCTGCGCGAAATTGGCCGTCGCCATCAGGGTCACGTCGAAACCGCGTGCGCGCAGGGCCTGGCCGATGACGATGAACGGGTACACGTCGCCGGCGCTGCCCACGGCCAGGATCAGGATCCGCAGCCCGGTGGCGGACGGGCCTGGCGCAGCCGTCGATGCAAGACCAGGAGATGGCGCCAGCGGGGGCTGCATGCAGTGCGCCGGTTACTGCTTCAGCAGCGCGAGCAGCGCTGCCGGATCGCTGGCCGACTGCATCAGCGCCGCGTGCTGCGGCCGGATGAAGCCCTGCTCGCGCGCATGGCCGATGAAGTCGATCAGGCCATCGTAGAAGCCGTCGACGTTGAGCAGGCCGATCGGCTTGGCATGGATGCCCAGTTGCGACCAGGTCAGCATCTCGAACAATTCCTCGAGCGTGCCCATGCCGCCGGGCATGGCAATAAAGCCGTCCGACAGGCTGGCCATCATGGCTTTGCGTTCGTGCATGTCCTTGACGATGAACTGGCGCGTCAGGCCCGCATGGCCGACTTCGCGTTCGACCAGCGCGGTCGGAATCACGCCCGTCACCTCGCCGCCCAGGCGCAGCACTTCGTCTGCGATCACGCCCATCAGGCCCACCTTGCCACCGCCGTACACCAGCGCCAGGTTCTGTTCCACCATGGCCGCGCCCAGCGCGCGCGCCGCTGCCGCATAGTTTTCGCTGATGCCGGCGTTGGCGCCGCAATACACACATAGGGTCTTGGTCACTGCATTAATCCTCGTTCGGTAAGTTGGCCAGCTCGCGCCGCGCGGCGTCGATCTGGAGCCGCTGCACGGCGTCGTGCGCCTGCACCGCTGCCGCCGGCTCGAGCAGGGTGCGCGCCTGCGCCAGTTTGCGCTTGCCGTCGAGCATGCGCAAGGCGCGGGCATAGCCGACCCTGGCCGTCGTCGATTGCGGATCGAGGCGCAGGGCGGTGTCGAAGTGGCCGTAGCCTGCTTCCTTGCGGGCGCCGTGGGTCAGGCCGGCGATCACGGCGCCGGCCTTGTCCACGATCTCGGTGTGGTACGCGCCCAGCGCGACGTGGACATCGGCGCGCTGCGGCGCCAGACGCAACGCGGTCTCCAGGCTGTGGCGCACCCGGGCGCCCAGCCCCTGGGCCAGCGCCTTGAGCAGCGAGATGTCGCTGGAATAATAACCGAGCGCATAGCCATGCCAGTACCAGCCGGCCGGGTTGTCGGGCTGCTCGCGCTGCTGGCGCTCGCAGCGCTCGGCCACGCATTCGAACGCGGCAAGCCGCTTGCGCGCACTGGTTTCCAGGTGCTGGTTGTACAGGCAGATGGCCTGGTGGGCGACCGCGTAACCGTTCACGCCCACGTCCAGCCCCAGCCGCGCAGCGCGTTCGAACTCGCCGGCGTGCAATGCGATCCACGCCTGCACCAGCGCCGGCTGAACCGGAAACGGTTCGCCATCGCCGCGGTGCAGCGCCGGCCAGTCCTGCTGCAGGCTTGCCGGCGTGTGGCGGTAGCGGGGATCGGGATACGGGAAGGCGGTCCAGGCCATGCGGTCTCCGTCGCTTATTTCAGCTTTTTCAGGTAGTCCTCTGACAGCTTCTGGAACAGCAGGCTGGTGTCGTTGCGCAGGTAAGGCCCGATTTGCGACAGTACCTGGTAGCAGCCGCGCGCCAGGGCGTCGGCCATCGATTGCTGCTCGCTGTACTTGCGCGGATTGCGCACGTATTCGTACGACAGCCAGTACGTGGCCACCACCACCATGTTGGTGGCCATGGCCTCGATGGCGACGTCCGACGCTTCGAGCGAGCCTTCGCTGCGCAGGTCTTCGCACAGCTGCTTGGCCACCTTGATCTTGTGGTCGAGGATCTGCTTGAAGTGCAGCTCGAGCTTGCGGTTGCGCGACAGCAGGTCGTTGAGGTCGCGGTAGAAAAAGCGGTAGCGCCAGATCAGTTCGAACATCAGGTGCAGATACATCCAGACGTCGTCGATGTTCGAGCGGCGGCCGTTGGGCACGGTGAGGATGCGCTCGATCTCGGCCTCGAACTGCACGAAGATCGAATTGACGATGTCGTCCTTGTTGCGGAAGTGGTAGTACAGGTTGCCCGGAGAGATATTCATCTCTTCCGCGATCACGGTGGTGGTGATATTCGGTTCGCCGAACTCGTTAAACAGGCGCAGCGAGAGCTCCAGGATGCGCTCGCGGGTTCGGCGGGGTGCTTTTTGTTGCATGGCGGGGTGGTCTCGGTGAAATCTGTTGCAAGCATACCACCGATATCCACCCGCCGCGCTCCGGCATCGCCGTGCCTAGGCCTGCTGGGTAGCGACAAACGGCAGCTTGCCGTGGGCCTGGGCGTGCAGGCGGAAGCCCTCGCGGATGTTCTCGCGCAGCGCCGCGCCCTTCCACGGCTTGGTGTAGAAGCGGTCGATGGCGCCGTGGTTGATGGCTGCCATGATCGGCGTCAGGTCGGCGTAGGCCGACAGCATGATGCGGAAGGTATCGGGGCACAGGTTCTTGACCCGCTCCATGAACTCGGTGCCGCTCATCAGCGGCATGCACTGGTCGCACAGGATCACCTGCACGCGGTGCCGGGCCAGGATGTCGAAGCCTTCGGCGGCCGTCTGCGCGGTCAGGATGCGGTAACCGTCCTGCGACAGGAAGTCGGTCAGCACATCGAGCATGAAGGCGTCGTCGTCGACGATCAGCAAGGTGGGTTGCTCGGTCGCCTGCTCGTCAGCAGGCGCCTGCAAGGTACGGCCGTCACGTAACATGGCTTCGAACTCTTTCTCCGGCAACGGCCGGCTGAAATAATACCCCTGCATCTCGTCGCAGCCGTGGCGCCGCAGGTAGGCCAGCTGGGCATCTTTTTCCACGCCCTCGGCGATCACGTCGAGCTTGAGGCTGTGCGCCATGTTGATGATGGCCAGCACGATGGCAGCGTCGTCGGGATTGCTGGTCACTTCGCGCACGAAGGCGATGTCGATCTTCAGCTTGTCGATCGGGAAGCGCTTCAGGTAGGCCAGCGACGAATACCCGGTGCCGAAATCGTCGATCGAAATCTTGATCCCCAGCGCTTTCAGGTTCTGCAGCACGGTGATGGTTTCTTCGGCGTTCGACATCAGCGAACTTTCGGTCAGCTCCAGCTCCAGCAGCTCGGGCGAAATATCGTGCTCCCGGATCGCCCGCAGCACCTCTTCTTCCAGGCCGCCGACAAAGAACTGGATGCCCGACACGTTGACCGACAGGTGCACCGCGCCGGCATTGGTGCGGCGCCAGTGGGCGATCTTGCGGCAGGCCTCGTTGATCACCCAGCTGCCCACGCGCACGATCAGGCCCGTCTCCTCCAGGATCGGGATGAACAGCGCCGGCGACACCACGCCGTGGCCGGGACGCTGCCAACGGAGCAGCACTTCGGCGCCGCTGATGCGGCCGCTGGCGATATTCACCTTGGGCTGGAAATGCAGCACGAATTCGTCGTTCTCGATGGCGCGCCGCAGCGCATTCTCGAGCTCCAGGCGCGCCATCGACTGCGCGTTCATCTCGGCGGTAAAGAAGCGGAAGGCGTCGCGCCCCGCTTCCTTGGCGCGGTACATGGCGGTGTCGGCGTACTGGATCAACAGGTCGGGATCGGCGCCGTCGTCGGGGAAGACCGAGATGCCGATGCTGGCGGTGACGGTCACCTCGTGGCCCTTGAGCTCGAACGGCCGGCGCAGCACGTCGCGGATCTTGTCGACCACCACCACGGCGTTCTGCACCCCCTCGGGCAACATCAGAATGGCGGCGAACTCGTCGCCGCCGAAGCGGCCGATGGTGTCGCGCACGCGCAGGCAATCGACCAGCCGGCTCGAGAACTGGCGCAGCAGTTCGTCGCCGATGGTGTGGCCCAGCGTGTCGTTGACATTCTTGAAGCGGTCGACATCGAGGAACAGCACCGCCAGCGACCAGTTGTGCTGGGCGGCCTGGCGCATCGACTGGGTCAGCGAATCGTAGAACTGGCTGCGGTTGGGCAGACCGGTCAGTGTATCGAAGTGGGCCAGCTTGAGCAGGCGCTGCTCGGCTTCCTTGCGCTCGGTGATGTCGCGCGCCACCGCCACCAGGATCCAGCTCTCGCCCGAGCGCAGCGTGCGGCACTGCACTTCCACCGCCAGCGGCGTGCCGTCGCGGCATTGCAGCAGCAACTCGGTCATGGCGCCGCTCTGGTCGCCCGACAGCAGCTTTTCGTACAGTTCTTCCAGCCGGACCAGGTCGGCCTCCAGCGCCAGGTCCGGCGACTGGTCGAGCCCCACCCGCAAAAACTCGTCGCGCTCGAATCCGAGCATGCGGCAGGCGGTGGCGTTGACATCGACAAAGCGCTTGCCGGCCCGGTCGACCAGGAAGATGGCGTCGGCGGTGGCGTCCATCGCCAGGCGGAAGCGGCGCAAGTCTTCGTCGAGGCGGATGCGCGCGTTCATGTCGAGCGTGAGCTGGGCGTGGTTGCGCTTGATCTCGTCGTACAGCTGCAGGTTTTCGTAGGCGCCCGCCAGCTGGGCTGCCACGGTCACGGCAACCCGTTCATCGACTTCGGAAAAGCCGTCGGCGCCCAGTTTGTCGGCCAGGTATAGCCAGCCGTGGATGCGCTCGCGCGAGGCGATCGGCACGCCCAGGAAGCTGTGCACGGGCGGGTGACTGACGGGCAGGCCGACCGCGCGCGGTGCGCCGTCGAGTCCGTTGAGGCGGCATGGCAGGCGCTGCTCGAGCAGGCCGCCCAGCACGCCCGCGCGCGGGTGCCGGGCGATTTCGTGGACCGGCACGCCGGCGCCGCAACTGGCGGAATGCGCGAGCGCCACGCCCTCCTCGTCGAGCACGCCAATGCAGGCGTACTTCGACACGCAGATGTTTTGCGCCACGCGGCAGCCCATTTCCAGCAGCGCGCGCGGATCGCGTTCGGCGCCCAGTTCGATGCCCAGCTCGATCAGCGCCGTCAGGCGCAAGCTCACCGCCTGCAGGCTGGCCAGCGAATTGGACAGGCGCTGCGTCATGCGCGCCAGGTCTTCGGCGGCGGCATCGGCTGCCGCCGGACCGGATGCCAGGCGCGAGATCAGCTGGCTGCTCGATTCGAGCTCGTCGAGGTACTCGGCCACCTGGTGGTCGATCTCGAGCAGGCGCTTTTCGTGCGTGTGCCCGGGCACCAGCGCCGGCACGTCCGCCTCGACCGGCGACGGTATCGGCGTCGGTTCGTGGCCCAGCGCCTCCTGCACCGTGCGCAGGATCACGTCGGGATCGGACGGCTTGGGCAGCACCCAGCGCACGCCGCACGACTGCGCCACGGCCAGCGCCTCGCGCTCGCGGTAGGTGGCCGTATAGAAAATCACCGGCACGCCGGCCGTGTCCGGATGTTCGTGCATGCGCGTGACGAACTCGTAGCCGTCCATGTTCGGCATCAGGATGTCGGAGATGACCAGGTCGGGACGCTCGGCCAGCGCCATTTTCAGTCCTTCGGCGCCGTTGGCGGCTTCCATCAGCCGGTAGCCGCCGTAACCGAGCAGCGTCATCAGGAACTCACGGTTGAGCACGTGATCGTCCACGATCAGGATCGTGGCGATGTCGTCGTCAGGGCGGGGCGACATCTCCCCGGGCAAAAAAGACGCGATCTGTTCGATGAAATTGTCCGGTTCGATCGGCTTGCCGATGTAGTTGTCGAAGCCGGCGTCGAGCAGCCGCTCGCGGTCGCCCACCATGGCCAGCGCCGTCACGGCCAGCGCCGGAATCTCGCGCGTGGCCGGGTCGGCCTTGAGCGCCGCCACCACACCATAGCCGTCGAGCTTGGGCAGGTGCACATCGCAGATGATCAGGTCGGGCCGTTCGCGCCGGGCCGCCGCCACGCCCGCCTCGCCGTCGGCGGCCGACAGCGGCGTGTAACCGAAGGCGCGCAACAGGTACACCATCAATTCCATATTGGTGGCGTTGTCTTCGATGATCAGTATTCGTGCAGACACAAAGACTCCTTAGTTCGGTCGCCGGCGGCCATGCCCGTCGCGCCAGCGCGTGCGCGCCTGCGGCGCCGCTTCCCTTCACCGGGTGGACCACAATCTTTCAGGCAACTTCAACAGCATAGTACCTGTAAACCTGCCAGTCACGCAGTATCGTGCGTGCCGTTTTGCTGGGCCTGGCAAATGATGCAGTAACCATACAGCAAGTATTCGCGACATAAAGTCACAAAATCTCACTGTGCTCGACGGCAGCGATCTGTGCCAGCACGCAGCCTGCGATGGCAGGATGGCGGCCGAGCGCCACGTGCCCTATGGCGCCGAACGCCAGGTTGCGGGCGCCGGGCAGGACACTCGAGTTTTGGGGCGCAACAATGTTGTCATGGACAGAATAAATCGAGCAGAACAGGTCGCGTTGCAATTTCACGTCACTCCTTATTTCGAAGGCATTGAGCGCAGCCAGCCAGGCGCTGCTGCACCGCATTTGTCCCGCGTTGCGGCCTGGCCCTAAGTCGGCCAGCACGGTGCCGTGGTGCGGCGTGCCGAGCGTGATCACGCGCGCCACGCGGGCCACGGCTTGCGCCCCGTACCGGCGCAGCCACGCACGCGCCACCAGGCCGCCCATGCTGTGGGCGACGATGATCACCCGTTTGCTGCCGGTGACGGCGCACAAGCGCTCGACCGCCGCCTGGACCTGCGGCGCATACGCGTCGATATCGGCGCCGGGCGGCTCGAGGTCGATGCCGTCATGGCTGATGCCGGCCGCCTGCAGCCGTGCGCTCAGCGGCCGCCAGTAGCCGCTGTTGCATGCGTAGCCGTGGATCAGCAGCACCGGCACGCCGCGCGCGCGGACCTGCAGCTGCAGCCCGAGCGGGCGCAACATCGACCAGGACGAGGTCACCATGGTCGAAGCGAACTCGTGCAGGAACAGCCGCGCTGCCTGCTTGACATCGAGCGTGAACTGCGGCGCGGGAACACTGCGCGCGCGCCAGCTGATCCTGAAATTATTGGCCGCAATCAGCATGCGCACCAGCAGCAATACCAGCACGCCGCCGGCCAGGGCCGCCGCTGCCGCGAGCGGCGCCGGCCAGGCTGGCGGCACCAGGCTGCGCAGGCCAGCTGCGACGGCCAGCACGCCGAGCAGCTCGACGACCAGCAGCGCGATCAGCAGCCGCCTGATCATGCGGGCCACCGCCCGCTGCACCGGCCGCCAGCCGCCCACGGTGCCCGGTGCAGCGCACCACCACGGCGCCGCGCCGGCATCACTTGCGGCCCGCGGTCATCTGGCGGGCAATGCCGCGCAAGATGTTGACCTCTTCCTTCTCCAGCTGTGCCCGGGCGAACAGGCGCTTCAAGCGCGGCATCAGCTTGCGCGGGTTGGACGCATCGAGAAACCCGATCTCGATCAGTGCCGTCTCCAGGTGCCGGTACATGCCTTCGATCTGCGCCAGGCTGGCCGCTTCGCCCTGGAAGCCGATGTCGCTGGCGTCGCCACCGGGCTGGCGCACGCTGGCCGCCGCCGCGCCGGGCGCCCGGTCCAGCACGGCCATCCGGCACTCGTAAGTGACCACCTGGGCCGCCTGCGACAGGTTGAGCGACGAATACGCGGGATTGGCCGGGATATTGATCAGCGCATTGCACTGCTCGACCACCTCGTTGGGCAGGCCGAAGCGCTCGTTACCGAAGATGACGGCGGCGTGCAGCGCCGGCTGGGCCACCAGTTGCGTGGCAAACTGGCGCGGCGTCTGGACCGGCGGCGAATATTCGCGCAGCCGCGCGCTGACGGCCGCAGCGAAGTTGATGCGCTCGAGCGCCTCGGCCATGCTGCCGACCACGGTGGCGCCGGCCAGGATGTCCTGCGCGCCGCTGGCAAACGCCACCGCTTCGGCGTCCTGCAACGCATCGGCACAGCGCGGATTGACCAGCACCAGGTCGCTGTAGCCCATGGTTTTCATGGCCCGCGCCACCGCCCCGATATTGCCTGCCCGGCTGGTTTCGACCAGGATCACACGTAGTTGCTGAAAAAAGTTAGTAGGGGTTTGAGGCAGGTTCATTTAAAATGTCGCTATTGCGCAGTGTCGATACGGTTGTTCCGCAGGGAGTTCTGCCCCGGATTTTACCGCGTTGCCGCCGCCCCGCTCTTTAATTCACTCTTGTCCTCTAGCGCGTCACCGGCGGCATCGCCCCGGTGGGCGTTAGCGTTCTTTTAACGGAAAAGTCACCATGCACCCAATGCTCAACACGGCGATCAAGGCAGCTCGCCGCGCCGCCACCGTCCGAGAAAAACCACAAGGATTTCGTCACCGACGTCGACCAGGCGGCCGAGCAGGCAATCATCGAGGTGCTGTCCAAGGCTTATCCCGACCACGCGTTCCTGGCCGAAGAATCGGGTGCGTCCAAGAACAACCACGACGAGGCTGAATACTGCTGGATCATCGACCCGCTCGATGGCACCACCAACTTCATGCACGGCTTCCCGCAATACTGCATCTCGATCGCGCTGGCCCAGCGCGGCGTGATCACCCAGGCCGTGATCTACGACCCGATCCGCAACGACCTGTTTACCGCCACCAAGGGCGCCGGCGCCTACCTGAACGAAAAACGCATCCGCGTGACCAAGCTCGACCGCCTGGCCAATGCCCTGCTGTCCACCGGCTACCAGGCCGGCAACGGCAAGGCCCTCGACGAATACCTGAAAATGTACGGCATCATGGCCGAACGCTGCCACGGCGTGCGCCGCCCGGGCAGCGCCGCGCTGGACCTGGCCTACGTGGCCTCGGGCCGCCTCGACGGCTTCTACGAAAAAGGCCTGAAGCCATGGGATATCGCTGCCGGCGCCCTGATGGTGACCGAGGCAGGCGGCATCGTCGGCGAATTCTCGGGCGAGTCGGACTACCTGTACAAGGGTGACATCATTGCCGCCAGCCCGAAAATCTTCGGCCAGATGGTCGGCCTGCTGACGCCGTTTATCTAAGAACAACAAAAGCCTTGCGCTGGTTTCATTGGCGTAAGGTTTGTTACAAAAAAAGGGGCAAACCGCCCCTTTTTTATTTCCCTATTGAAATTATTCGCCAGCTTAGCTGGTATAGTGCTGGTTGCGGTACGCCATCCAGTCTTGCACCGCCACCAGATAATCCCGATTGCCTGCGACTGGCGCCCCACGAGGGCTTCAGGCCGATCTCATACAAAGCTACCCATGCCATTTTCCTCACTCGGTTTGTCCGATGCCATCGTCCGCGCTGTCGCCGACACCGGCTATACCACCCCGACGCCGATCCAGACCCAGGCCATTCCTGCCGTCCTGAACGGTGGCGACCTGCTGGCAGGCGCCCAGACCGGCACCGGCAAGACTGCCGGCTTCACGCTGCCGCTGCTGCAACTGCTGTCTTCGAGCCCGGTCGGCAAGGCGCTGACCAGCACCACCTCGCCGCGCGCGATCCGCGCCCTGATCCTGACCCCGACCCGCGAACTGGCGGCCCAGGTCGAGGAAAGCGTGCGCATCTACGGCAAGTACACCAAGCTGAACTCGGCCGTGATCTTCGGCGGCGTCGGCATCAATCCGCAGATCAAGCAGCTCAAGCACGGCGTCGACATCCTGGTCGCCACCCCGGGCCGCCTGCTCGACCACATGCAACAAGGCACGGTGGACCTGAGCAAGGTCGAAATCCTGATCCTCGACGAAGCCGATCGCATGCTCGACATGGGCTTCATCCGCGACATCCGCAAGGTGCTGGCCGCCCTGCCGCCCAAGCGCCAGAACCTGCTGTTCTCGGCCACCTTCTCGGACGAGATCAAGGCCCTGGCCGATGGCCTGCTGAACAACCCGGCCACCATCGAAGTGGCGCGGCGCAATTCGACGGTGGAAGTGATCGCGCAGAAAATCCACCCGGTGGACCGCGACAAGAAACACCCGATGCTGGCCCACCTGATCAAGACCCACAACTGGACCCAGGTGCTGGTATTTACCCGTACCAAGCACGGCGCCAACAACCTGGTGGATAAGCTGGAAGGCAACGGCATCAAGGCCATGGCCATCCACGGCAACAAGAGCCAGTCGGCCCGCACCCGCGCGCTGAGCGAATTCAAGGACGGCACGCTGCAGGTGCTGGTCGCCACCGACATCGCCGCGCGCGGTATCGACATCGACCAGCTGCCGCACGTGGTCAATTACGACCTGCCGAACGTGCCGGAAGACTATGTGCACCGCATCGGCCGCACCGGCCGCGCCGGCGCCACCGGCGAAGCGGTGTCGCTGGTCTGCGTCGACGAGCACGATATGCTCAAGGATATCGAAAAGCTGATCAAGCAAACGCTGCCGCGTGAAGTGATCCCCGGTTTCGAACCGGACCCGACCGCCCGTCCGCAACCGATCCAGCTGCGCAGCGGCGGCCCCGGCCATCGCAATGGCGGTGGACGCGGCGGCAACGGCGGGGGCCGCGGCAAGCCGGCCGGCGCCGGCGGTAACGGTGGCGGCAATGGCGGCAGCAAGCCACGCGCCCCTGGCGCCAGCGCCTCGGCCGGGAACGGCGGTGGTCGCAGCGGCGGCGGTAATGGCGGTAACGGCGGCCGTTCCGGCGGCGCTGGTGGCCCAGCCCGCAGCGGCGGCGGCGGCGGTGGCAATGCCCCACGCAATGGTGCCAACCCGTCGCAGCACCGTTCGGGCGGCCGCGGGCGTTAATCTTCGCCACGTCGCCTGCATACCCTCCGCGTTGCCCCGTCATCCCCGCGCAGGCGGGGATCCAATGCTGTCCGCACCGCATGAGGCACGAGCAGCCATGCCTGCGCGGCACTGACAACCGGGTTGGCCAACAGCAGAACCGCCTTCGGGCGGTTTTTTTATTGTCTTATAATGTGCCGATGCCCAAATTCGCCGCCAACCTGTCGATGCTGTTTGCCGAGCTGCCGTTCCTCGAGCGCTTCGGCGCCGCCCGCGCGGCCGGCTTCACGGCGGTCGAATGTCTGTTCCCCTACGCCTGGCCAGCAGAACAGATCGCCGCGCAGCTGCGCCAGCATGATTTGCAGCTGGTGTTGTTCAACCTGCCGCCGGGCGACTGGGAGGCTGGCGAGCGCGGCATGGCGTGTGATCCCGATCGCAGCGACGCCTTTCGCGCCAGCGTGACCACCGCGCGCGACTATGCGCTGGCGCTGGGCGTGCGCCAGCTCCACTGCATGGCCGGCAACCTACCGCCCGGTGTCACGCCCGCCCTGGCACGCGCCACCTACCTCCGCAACCTGCGCCATGCGGCCGCCGTGCTGGCGCCGCACGGCATCCGGCTGCTGATCGAGCCGATCAACCACTTCGACATGCCCGGCTACCTGCTGGCGCGCAGCGCCGAAGCGCTGGCCATCATTGCCGAAGCAGATAGTCCCAACCTGTTCCTCCAGTACGACGTCTACCACATGCAGCGCATGGAAGGCGAATTGAGCAACACCATCCGCGCCAACCTGGCCCGCATCGGCCACCTGCAGATTGCCGATACGCCGGGCCGCCACGAACCGGGCAGCGGCGAAATCAATTACCGTCACCTGTTCGCCCTGCTGGACCAGCTCGGTTACGACGGCTGGATCGGCTGCGAATACCATCCGGCCGGCGGCACCGTTGCCGGCCTCGGCTGGATCGCCGCACTCACGTCGGCAAACTGAGCAGCGCACCGCGCGGCCTGCGCAGTCGCAACACCTGGCGTCAAGCGCAGCGCAACAATGATCCTCTTTTCCTTGAGGAGTGCCCATGACTACGCGCTATCTGCCCCGCCAGGCGCTGTCGATCGCCTGCGCGCTGCTGCTGTCCTTGTTCTTTTCGCTGCTGGGCGGCTGCGCCAGCAGCACGCCGCGCATGGCCGAGGTGCGCAGCGTTGCCGCCGACGCCCCCAAGCTCAACGCCTACCACGAGCTGACCGAACGTTACCGTAGCGCCTACGAGCGCCAGCAGCCGTATCTGGCGCCGGCCGCCGAGGCCCGCGAACGCCTGCTCGACACCGACCGCAAGGCTGCCAGCGACGATTTCCGCCGCATCGACGACGTGGTGCAAGCGTATCTGCAAGTGCTCGGCGCGCTGGCCGGCGACCGCCAGTACGACTTGCGCGAGCCGATCAAGGTGGTGGGCACCGGCATCAAGGCCTGGCCCGACACCGGCTTGCAAGACCGCCATGTCAACGCCTACACCGCGCTGACCCGGCTGATCGCACGCGCGGTGACGGCGCCGATGCAGGAGCGCGCGGTCAACCAGCTGCTGCGCGACGCCGACGAGCCGGTACAGCAGCTGCTTGACGCCATGCGCACGCTGCTGCGCCTGTACGACCGCGCCAACGACAACGAGCAGCGCATCGTGCTGGGCATGCTGGAGACGGAAATGCCCTACCTTAACGCCGACCGCGACCGCCTGCTGCTGGCGCTGGCCCGGTCGCACCTGCAGGAAAAGAAAGCCGAATACCGGCTGATCGGCCTGCGCCACACGCTGGCGCGCCAGCACCTGGACCTGATCGCAGAGCGCCACCGCGCCCTGATCGATAGCCTGCCACAACCTTAACTGGAGCACCGCCATGAGCATGCCAGCACCGCAAACGCAGCGCGACATCGAAGCGCTGGCAGACAGCCTGTCCGCCAGCGCCGACACCATCCACGCCCGCCTGATGCGGGCCATCGGCCAGCACGCCCCCGACGGCGCCGGGCCGGCCATCAGCCAGGCTGCCGCGCAAGCGCTGTTCGACGACGAAGTGAAATTGCGCCAGCAGGCGATGGGCCTGTACCTGCAGGCCGCAACCCTGGCCGCAGGCGGCCTGGCCGGCGTGCAGCGCCAGTTGCAGGAAATTACCACGCAGGCGCAACAGAAAATCGCCCGCATCGACCGCATCAAGGATGTGATCGCATTGACCGGCGAACTGCTGTCGCTGGCGGCGGCGGTGGCGACGGGGGCGCCGGACAAGCTGGTGGCGCCGTACGAAAAACTCAAGCAGCGGGTGGAATCGCTGTAGGTAAGCGGCAACTGGTAAGCGCCAACTGGTCGGCGGAAGCCGGAAGCCGGAGGCCGGTCACCGGCCATTGGTCATTGGTCATTGGTCATTGGTCATTGGTCATTGCTCATTGGTCATTGGTCATTGGTCATTGGTCGCCGGCCCGGCTGCCGAATCCGGGGCGGAATCGGCTCAGACCGGCACCGGGCGCGAGGTCGGATCGAAATCGCGCCAGTCGCCGGCCGCGATCGTGCCTTCGGCCTGCTCGAGATTGGTCGCGCCCAGCGAACGCAAGACGTCGAGCGCCCGCTGCGCCGCACCCTCGTCGGCCACTGCCACCGCGATCATCATGCCGGACTTGCGCGGCGCAAGCATGTTTTCGTGACCGTCGCGTCCCTCCTCCGGCTCGCCCGCATCCTTCATCTTGGACAAGCTGAACAGCGAACCGACATGGGCGCCCACCAGCGCCCCCACCACCGGCCCCAGCGGACCGGCCACCGGAATCGCTGCGCTGCCCGCCACCGCGCCGGCCACCGCGCCGGCGCCGCCCCCCTGCACCACGCCCTCGTCGCTTTCTTTCGCGCCCGGCGACTTGTCGTGGTCGCCGCCGAGCTCGTGGACATCGTGCTGGCCCTGCGGGTTGACGTAAAAGGCGCTGATGTCTTCGTCGGCAAAGCCGGCGCGCTGCAACGCCGCGCGGGCTGCGGCAATCTCGTCCTGGATCTGGAACTGCCCTGCGATGATGTGGCTCATGCTGTCCTCCGGGTGGTCGGGCCGCAAGCGGCGATGGCCGCACTATGCGCCGCGCCATTGGCGCAGTCGGTGCGCAGGCGCACTTCGGATGCTAGTGCGGGTTCCAGCTGTAGTGGATCTCGCCAGGCTCAGGTTGAACCGGCGGCGGTGGCGGAGGCGGCGACTGCCAGGCACGCGGATCGACCCGGTAATACTTGAGAAACTCGGCAAACAGCTCGCCGTGGTGCTCGGCCATCTGGTACGGCTTTTCGTAGAACGTTTCGGTGGCGACGGCAAAGAATTCGGCCGGGTTGGTGGCGCCGTACGGGTCCATCACCGTCTCCTGGCGGTACATGGCGCGCATGCGCAGGCTGTCGTAGTTGCGCTGCAAGACATCGGACCAGTCGCGGTAGCTGGCCGGGTTGCCCAGGTAGGGGGCGCCGTTGGCGCGGCCCGATTCGCTGTCGAGCTGGTGGGCAAACTCGTGCAGCACCACGTTGTGGCCGTCGGTCCAGTTGCCGGCGCCGCGCTGGACGTCATCCCAGGACAGCACCACGCGGCCATCGTCCCACGATTCGCCCAGCATGCTCTGGCGGCCCGGCGTCACCACGCCGCCGGGACCGATCTCGGCGCGCTGGGCGACGAATTCGGACGGGTACACGAGCACCGTATGCAGGGCCGGATAGACCTTGGTCGGGCGGTTCAGCAGCAACATGCAAGCCTGGCCGGCAATCGTGACAGCAATCTCGTCGGTCATCTCCAGCCCCTCGCAGCCGACAAATTTCTTTTGATGCAGAAATTGCACGACCAGCTGCTGCAACTGCTGCTGCAGCGCGGGCGCCATGCGCCGGTAGACGGGGATGTTTCGCTGCAGGATAGCCTGCGCCGCGGCCGGCAGCGGCCGCGCCAGCACGCGACGCAGTCGCCAGCGCGGGTAAGCAAGAGGAAGCGCAATGGCCAGCAGCGTGAGGACGATCCAGATCAGGGCTTCCATGTACAGCACATCCATAAGGGTTCAGTGCTGCTCAAGTGAGGACACTTGCCGCTCTTTCAATACGGGCACGCTGGAAACGATGGTCCGAAAAGGCAAAAAGCCGGGATGCACCCGGCTTTTCGATGTCTTCGCTGGACAGCAGACCGATTACTCGGCTGCTTTTTGCTGCGATGGGGCCGAGCCGAACAGGGCGGCAACCAGCGGATCGCGCATCACCGGACCACGGTTGACGCGGATTGCGTAGTGGGTGTCGTCTGCCAGGATGTGGAAGTGACGACCGCTGCCGGCCATCGCTTGCTCGCGCAGGCCTGGACGTTCCTTGCGCGGTGGCGCGCCTTCGCGCTTTGGCTGGACGATGGCGGCCAGGAAGGCAGCGACGCGCTCCGGATCGGGCGTGAGCTGGTAGACTGCCTTGCCCAGGTAGGTAGCGGTGCCTTCGACATAGCGGGCCAGTTCGATCACGCCGGCTTCGCGCAGGTCGCGGATGTATTTACGGGCCCCCGATGGCGAGAATTTCAGGAACCAGGCGATTTCGTCGGCCAGCATCTCGTGCATGGACAGCTCGGCGATGAGCTTCTGCATGTTTTCGATACGGCGCAGGGTGGCGGAGGTGGAACGCACGCGCTCGATCGAGGCCATGGACAGGGCCGGTTTGCGGTCCAGTGGCACGGGACGCTCCAACAGCTTGCTGGTGGTCGATTGCATGTCGAGCGACGCTTTCATTTCGTTCTGGACCAGGGTTTGGGGTTGTGCGTGCATATGTACACTCCTTAATAACATTTACCGAGATGGGGGTGCCGGGAATGGTGGCCGCAGCGACTGTCAGGTTGAGGACCCTGGCAGGGCCGGTTGCTACAGTCTCTGCATCTGACGCCAGCATGCCGTTTTGACGCAGATCAGTCTGTGCGGCAACGAACATTAGCGACGAAACCCGGATAATGAAGATAGGACACCCGGTATTTCGGTAAGTTGCATGGCCGGCGACAGCAAATCCGTAATTTGTGTCGAATTTGATACAGCACAATCTTTTGTGCGGTAGCGAACTGAACGAAGTGACTATTTTGCCTAAAGTTTGACACCAGCAGCGGTGAATAGAGCACTGCTGATAACGAAACATCCTCATTAATCGGGAGCTTACTTTGAATAACACCAAGAAAATCGCCCTCGCTGCAGCCATGCTGTGCGCGTCGTTCTCGGCCTTGGCACAAGAGCCGGTCATCAACCCTTCGTGGTATGTCCAGCCCAGCGTCAGCGGCTTCAAGCCGGACGACGACTTCGGCGTGGACCGTCGCGGTCCTGGCGCAGGCCTGAAATTCGGTAAGGCTGTCAACGAAGCCTGGGACGTGCAAATGGGCGGCACCTACGCCCGTTCGAAGCAGAACGGCGACCGTTACCAGCAGCAGACCCTGGGCGTGGACGGCCTGTACATGTTCTCCCGTAAAACCTTCCGTCCATTTATCCTGGTCGGCGCCGGTATGCAGCGCGACAAGCAGGCGCTGGTCGGTCAGAACCAGGTCACCAAGAACTCGCCTTACCTGAGCGCCGGTCTGGGCTTCCAGGCCGACCTGAACGACCGCACCACGTTCCAGGCCGACATCCGCAACGTGCACGGCTTCCTGCGTGACGACGCTTTCCCTAGCGACAAGAGCAACAACGTGTACCTGACCGTTGGCGTGAACTTCGCCTTCGCGCCGCCACCACGCCCAGCGCCGCCGCCACCACCAGCACCGGTCGTGGCTGAACCACCACCACCGCCACCAGCACCAATGCCACCACCGCCACCACCACCGGTGCGCATGGAAAAAGTGACGATGTCGGCTACCGAGATGTTCGGCTTCGACAGCGCCAAGCTGAAACCGAACCAGCCTAAGCTGGACGAGATCGCAACCCTGCTGAACAACAACCCTGGCATCAGCGATGTGACCATCGCCGGCTACACCGACCGCCTGGGTTCGGACCAGTACAACCAGAAACTGTCCGAGCGCCGCGCCGTGTCGGTCAAGGAATACCTGGTCGGTAAAGGCGTTGCCGCCAACCGCCTGACCGCCGAAGGCCGTGGCAAGTCCAATCCTGTTGTCAACTGCGACAACAAGAAAAAGGCTGACCTGATCAAGTGCCTGGAACCTAACCGTCGCGTCGAGGTGGAACAGATCACCATCGAACGCCGCGTGCAGTAATTCTTCAGGAAGAGCCCCGCAACTTCGGTTGCGGGGCTTTTTTTTTACCAATGAGAAAAAGAGATATTTTTTCGGTGCTGAAATGCACCGTCTCCGAATGGTTTTCGCACCGCGCCGGCAGCATGGGCGCGGCGCTGGCGTTCTACACCCTGTTTTCGATGGCGCCGATCATCGTGCTGGTGCTGGCCATTGCCGGCTGGTTCTACGGGCCGCAGGCGGCGCAGGGCGAGCTGTTTGCCCAGCTTAACGCCCTGGTCGGGCGCCAGGGCGCGGAAGCGATCCAGCTGGTGCTGGCCGGCGCCCGCAACAAGGAGGAAGGCCAGCTGGCGACCCTGATCGCCTTCCTGCTGCTGATCTTCGGCGCCACTACGGTGTTTGCCGAACTCAAGTCCAGCCTGGACGTGATCTGGCAGGTGCCGCCGGTCACCACCAACACCGCCTGGGACGTGCTGCGCACCCGCCTGCTGTCGTTCGGCATGGTGCTGGTGCTGGCCTTCCTGCTGATGGTGTCGCTGGTGATCAGCGCGATCCTGACCATCGTGCAGAAGTACTGGGGGCGGATCTGGATCGATGCCGGCGAGGCGCTGACCGGCATCAACTACGCCATCAGCTTCCTGGTCATCGCTGCACTGTTCGGCGTGATCTTCAAGATGCTGCCGCGGGTAAAGCTGTCGTGGCAGGACGTCTGCATCGGCGCGCTCGGCACGGCTGCCCTGTTCACGCTGGGGAAATTTGCCATCGGCGCCTACATCGGCAACAGCGGCGTGGCCAGCAGCTATGGCGCGGCCGGCTCGGTGATCGCGCTGCTGCTGTGGGTGTATTACTCGGCGCAGATCTTCTTCCTCGGCGCCGAATTCGCCCGGCAGTACGCGCTGCAGCTGGGCAGCCTGAGCAACAAGGCGCCTACGCCGGCGCCGTCAGCAACGCAATAAAAAAAACGGGGTGCCGCCTGCGCAGCACCCCGTTTTCACACTGGCCGCCCTCGCCTACTCGCCCAGCAGTTCGGCCACCACTTCCATTCCCTCGACGCGCTCGGCCACCACCTTCACGATCACGATCACCGGCACGCCCAGCAGCAAGCCCCACACGCCCCACAGCCAGCCCCAGAACAGCAGGCTGACGAACACGGCAGCCGCATTCATGCGAGCGAAGCGGCCCGTCATCCAGGTGGTGATGATGGTGCCGACCAGGGTCGCGATCGCCAGCGAGGTGCCCATTACCAGCACGCTCATCTGGATCGATTCGAATTGCAGCAGCGCGACCAGGCCGGTGGCCAGCATGATCAGCAGCGGGCCGAAATACGGCATCAGGTGCAGCAGGCCGGCCACGATGGCCCAGGCCCCGGCATTTTCCAGGCCGATCCAGCGCAATGCCACCCACATCAGCACTGCCAGCATGCCGTTGGTCACCAGCAGCATCAGCATGTACTTCTGGATCGAGGTATTGATGTCTTCCAGGATGTGGACCGTGATCTTTTTCTTGGTCAGCGACGGCCCGGTGAGCTTGACCAGCTTGCGCTTGAAGGTGTCGCCGGACAGGAGCAGGAAGAACACCAGGAAGATCACCATGGTGGCCTGGCTCAGAAAGCCCATCAGGCCCATGGAGCCGGCCCATACCCAGTTCATCAGCGGAAATTCGGGGGACGTGGCCGGGACCGCCTTGCGCGCGGCGCGGCGCTCCTGGGCGCCGGCGGTGGCCTGCTGCAGCTCGGTGGCCACGGCCTGGATCCGCTGCAAGGCGCTGGAACTGCCATGCAGCCGTTCGCTGACCATTTTCGACAGCTTGTGGCCGGTGTTGGGCAGCTCGTCGACGATGGCCTCGAACTCGCCGTGCAGCTTGTCCACCACCACGGCGGCGCTGCCCACGATGACTGCCGTGATCAGGGTGGCCGCAATCGCGCGCGGCACCCGGCGCCGCGTCATCCAGCCCATCAGCGGGCTCAGCGTATAGCTGATCAGGATGCCGAGCAGCAGCGGCACCAGGAAATTGCGCGACCATTGCAAGGCCCACACGAAGGCCACGGTGGCGATGATGCCGAGCGCGACGCCGCGCGCGTTGACATGGATGGGAAAGCGCTGGAGCACACCGGGCTCGGCCTCGGTGGCAGTGGCCGGGCTGGGTGTGAGGGAGGCAGGTGGAAGGTCTGCAGGCTGCTGGCTCATGATGACTCACAATAAAATTACGGCGCGACACACCGAAGCATGCCGCGCCGACCGCGTCCATCCATGCGCGCGGCGCACGGACGGGTCTGCGAAACCGCCGAATTACTTCACGCGGATATCGTTCTTGACCGACATGACGCCTTTGACGCTGCGCGCCACTTCGCCAGCCTTGGCGACGTCGGCAGGCTGCGACACGAAGCCGCTCAGCTGCACGGTGCCCTTGAAGGTTTCCACGTTGATTTCGGTGGTTTTCAGGGTAGGCTCGTTGAAGATCGCAGCTTTAACCTTGGTGGTCACAACGCTGTCGTCAACGAATTCGCCCGTACCTTCCTTGGTTGGCGTGGAAGCGCAGCCTGCAGTAGCCAGCAGCGAGACGGTGAACAGTGCGGTAGCGATTTTGTGGGCGATTTTCATGGTGGTTCTCCTTGGTGTTTTGATCGAATCAGTTTGTCAGCCGAGCGGTGCATGCCTGGGGCGATGCAGGCCGCTGCTGCCGATGGAGACGTTTTACGCGCATCGCCCGGGCCCCTCTGTTCGGTATCGTACACACTTCCACATTTGGCAAAATCGCCACATTTATTTCGGGGAATTCCATGGTGCGGAAGCGCACAGACCGCTGGACGCCTTATGTCTATTCTGGACTTATTACTTTCAGGAGGACAACATGAATTCGAACCGCACCCTCGCCGTACTCGTACTGGCCGCCACCGCCGCCCTGACCGGCTGCGCGACCGGCAACCAAAACGGCGGCTACCGCCAGGCGCCTGGCTACGGTCAGCAAACCGGCTACCAGAACGAGGCGGCCAGCTATGGCACCATCGAATCGATCCAGGTACGCACGGTACAGGGCCAGAGCAGCGGCGCCGGCGCCGTTGCCGGCGGCGTGGTCGGCGCATTGCTGGGCAACCAGGTCGGTTCCGGTAACGGCCGCGCAGCTGCCACCGTAGCAGGCGCTGTCGCTGGCGGCCTGGTCGGCAACAATGTCGAAAACAACCGCAACGCACCGCGCGACGAGTACCAGATCAGCGTGCGCATGGACAACGGCGACTACCGCATGGTGAACCAAGACAGCGTGTATGACCTGCGCGTGGGCAACCGCGTGCGCCTGATCGACGGCCGCCTCTACCGCTATTAATCCGGGCCGGTCCGCCGGCGCCATCCCCCACATCCAATGACCTCGAGGAGAACACCATGGGCACCATCATACTGATCGTTCTGGTTCTGTTACTGGTGGGCGCTCTGCCTACCTGGCCGCACAGCCGCAACTGGGGCTATGCACCGAGCGGCATCACCGGCCTGCTGGTCGTGATCCTGCTGATCATGCTGCTGACCGGCCGCATCTGATCCGGAGGAGCCGCCATGACGCCATTCCGCACCCTGCAATGCGGCGCCGTGCTGGTTCTGTCCTGCGCGGCGTTTGCCGCGCAGGCACAAGCCCAGGCACCAGACAATACCCCGCCGCAGAACGTCCAGTTGCAGAAACAGGAGATCGCCCGCGGCGATCCGGCCCGCTGGCAGCGCGAAGATGTCACGCCCGCACAGAAGGAACGCACGCTGCGCAAGGAAATTGGCGCTGCGCTGGCCGAGGCCAAGCAGGCTTGCGCCAAGGGCCCCGCTGCCGAGCGCGACGCGTGCCTGAAGCAGGCGCAGGAAACCTACCGCCACGACATGGCCCAGGTGAGCGCCATCGTCGCCGACAACCGCTAAACAACCGCTGAACAATCGCTGAACACCGGGCACTGCACCACAACACGATCATCAAAGCATTCGGGCCCGTCAGCGTTAGCGCTGACGGGCCCGAATCTCGTTGACCGCTGAAGTGTCCGTACCGGTCAGGACGCGGAACGCTTGCGCTTGAGCAGCCATGCCACCCCGACGCCTGCCAGCGCCGCCACGCCCAGTACCGGCTTGATCAGACGCTTGCGCGCCAGGAACGAGCCGACCGTGAGGGCGTAAGGCATCAGCGCCTTGTAGTTAAAGTTGCTCAAGCCGCCCGGCGGCATCAGGCCGCCGAGGCGCGCCTGGGCCAGGCTCGCCACATGGTCCAGTGCGCCATGCATGAGCGCGTCGGGACGAATAGCTTGCGCCACCAGCGCCTTGGCGTGGACCACCTTGATGCGATACAGCTCGCCTTCGCGGATCAATCGTTCGATGTCGGCCGAAGCCGGATCATGTGCCTGTTTGCTCATCTGCTCTCCTTACAACAACATATCGCGGTCGGATTTGAGCTCGGCCATGGTAGCCGGCATCGACAGCTTGCCGGCACTGATCAGGCCACGCGCATACAGGATCAAGCCTATCGCCAGCAGCAGGAAAACGCCGGCCAGGATAGGCAGGATGAGCCAGCCCAGCGCGCTCCACGCCAGGTAACCCACCATGACTGTAAAGCACGCCAACGCAAAACAGCCGGCCACCAGGGCGACCGCAAACGCCACCACCAGTTGCAGCAGGTGGTTACGCACCTGCGACAGCTCGAGGGCGGCGAGTTCCAGCCGCGTCAGCAGCAGGCCCATGCTGTTGCGGGCGATGTTGCCCAGCGACGCGATCAGGCCGGGCGGACGGTTCACTTCGTCAGCTTGCGCCATCGGTTATTTACGGCCGATGATCACGCCCACCAGCAGGCCGATGGCTGCTGCACCGGCGATCGAACGCCATGGGTTTTCCTTGACATAGGCATCGGCCTGCTTGGCGGCTTCCTTGCTGGCCGCCACCGCGCTCACCTGCGCTTCGTGGGCTTTGGCCAGCGCCGAATCCAGCGCGCGCATGCCGCGGCCGCGCAGCTCGTCGGCCTTTTCGCCGGTCAGTGCAGTGGCGGCGGTGAACAGTGCTTGGGCGTCCTTGACCAGAGTTTTCACGTCGTTATTCACGGTGCTGATATTTTGTTCCAACATAATGATGCTCCTGTTATGGTTGTGAGAAGTGAAAACTGTACAACAATTTCACCAACTGGCCTATTCTCTTATTCAAGCAGATCGCGCATATCGTCTGCGTGTTCTTCTTCCACGGCCATGATGCTGATCAAAAGATGGCGCGTGGTCGGGTCGGTATCGCCGATCTGTTCGATCATCTGGCGGTACGACTCGATCGCCACGCGTTCGGCGATCAGGTTGGCGCGGATCATCGCCTGCACGTCTTCCGACGCATCGTATTCGGCGTGGCTGCGCGCCAGCAGCGTGGCAGGATTGAAGTCGGGCTGACCGTTGAGCTGAACGATGCGTTCGGCCAGCGAGTCGGCGTGCTCCTGCTCCTGGTTGGCGTGCTCGAGGAATTCGGCCTTGATCGGACCGTTCTGCAGGCCGCTGACCGTGTAGTAGTGGCGCTTGTAGCGCATCACGCAAACCAGCTCGGTAGCCAGCGCGTCGTTGAGCATCTTGACCACGGCTTCGCGGTCGCCCTTGTAGCCTTCGGTGACCGGGCCGTCTTCGAGGTTGCGCGCTGCTGCACGAATGGCGTCACGATCGATGCCTGCCGGATGGGTGGGATTGGATTCAGCCATGATATAAGTCCTTTGAGAGTGATGGGATTAACGACGATTAGTGATCCGTGCGCCGTTTTGCGACAGCACGATTTCCACGCGGCGATTCAGTTGACGGCCGGCGGCGTCGTTATTGCCGGCCACAGGGTAGGCAGCGCCATAGCCCTTGGTAGAGATTTTGCTGCTCGGTATGCCCATGCCGGTCAGGGCCTGGCGCACGGCGTCGGCGCGGCGCTGCGACAGGTCGAGGTTGTGCGCCGAGCTGCCGGTCGAGTCGGTGAAGCCTTCGATCAGCACCACGCTTTTCGGTTCCTGCGCCAGCACGTCGGCCACTTTTTGCGCGGTGCGCATGCCTTCGGCGCTCAGTTCGGCCTTGTCGACGTTGAACAGCACGTCGTTCAGGGTAATCACCAGGCCGCGGTCGGTCTGCTTGGCCTGCAGGTCGTTGAGCTGCTGCTGCAGTGCTGCAGCCTTGGCCTGCTCGTCGCGCGCGGAGGCGGCAGCGGCATCGGCCTGCTGACGGGCAGCGTCCGCCTCGGCCTTGGCGCGGTCGGCCGCCATGCGCGCCTTGTCCGCTTCGGCGGTGCGCGCTTCGAGGCGCACCTCATCGCGCTGGCGGCTCGCTTGCGCCACATTGGCTTCCGCCTGCTTCTGCTTGGTCACTTCCTGGGCCACGGCAATCTTTTGCTTGGCGATATACGCCAGCTTGTCGATGTCTGCCAGGCTTTCGCGCTGGGCGGCAGCAGCGTTGGCGCGGTCCAGCGCATCGGCAGCGGCCTTGAATTCGACCGGCGCGCTGGCGGCAACGGCAGGGTTGCTCTGGGCAGCGACGAAGTCGCTGCGGGCGCCGTCGAGTTCGCTGGTGGTGATCGGGGCGCTGCTGCAGGCGGACAGGACGATTGCCACGGCCACGGCGGCAGGCAGGGTGCGCAGTTTGGTCATCAATTTCATATCGGGCTCCGAGGTATTTTTATTGTTGCTGGTTGCTGCGATTGACTTCGTCGCGCAGCATGCGGATGCTTTGCTGCAGCTCGTCGGCGGCAGCAGTGGCCTTGGCAGAATTGGCCTTGCTCTGGGCCAGCTGGGCGTCGGCCTGGGCCTGCGCTGCCAGGTCTTGCGCCAGCTTGTAATCCTTGGCGGCCAGCGCCTGGTTGGCGCGCATCATCTTGTCGCGGGCCGATTTCATTTCTTCGGGCGCCAGGTCGGCAGCACCGGCCGAGGTGGCGTTGGCCACGGCGGCGCGCGAAACGGCGACGTCTGCGGTGGCCGGGGTCTTCTCGCTGGCGCAAGCGGCCAGACAGAGCAGCGCCAGCGCGCCGCACATCACTTTGAATTTTTGCTGAACCTGGTTCATTTATTGTTCTCCTCGAGAATATTGAACTGACAAATAACGTTATAGGCGCATGCCCCGGCACGCTCAGTTCGGTGCCGCACATAGGGTCGATGCCCTGCCCTGCCTGCACGCGGTAAGTGCGCTGGCGCACCCGGGCGGCCGGCGCTGGACGTCCTGTGTAGAATGCGACCACCTTCCCGCCCCGGACACCGCCATGCCTCACGCCCGCCGCCGCCGCTACACCCGTATCGCCCTGCTGGCGACCGGCGCCGGCCTGGCCACCGCGGCCGCACTGGCGCTGGTGCTGGCAGCCGTGCTGGCTTGCTACGACTGGAACCGCGCACGGCCGTGGATCAGCGCGCGCATCGGTGCGGCGATCGACCGGCCGTTTTCGATCCGCGGCCCGCTGACGCTGGCCTGGCGCCAGCCCGCTGCAGGGCCAGCGTCGTCATGGCGCGACCGGCTGCCGATGCCGCAGCTGGTGGCGCGCGATGTGCACATCGGCCAGCCGGCCGCCATGCCGGGCGGCGGCGAGTTTGCCAACGTGGGCCAGTTCGCGTTCGCGGTGGAATTGCTGCCGCTGCTGCAGCAGCGCATCGTGGTGCCGGTACTGCGCTTCGAGCAGCCGCAACTGTGGCTGCTGCGCGATGCGGCAGGCCGCAACAACTGGACCTTCCACCGCGACGACCGCCAACCGGGCTGGCAGCTGGCGGTGCAGCGCGTGGTGCTGGCGCGCGGCGTGGTCCACTACCGCGACGCGGCCACCCATGTCGATGCCGTCGCCACGGTCGAGAGCATCGCCAACGACCAGACCTACGGCGTGGCATGGACGCTGCAAGGCAAATGGAACGAACAGGCCATCGCCGGCAGCGGCAAGTCGGGCGCCGTGCTGGGCCTGCAGGAACACGCGGCGCCGTTTCCACTGGCCGCCAGCGTCGATGTCGGCGGCACGCGCATCGCCGCCGAAGGCACGCTCACCCGTCCGTCCGCCCTCACCGCGCTCGACCTGAAACTCGAGATGTCCGGGCCCAGCATGGCGCGCCTGTACGGCATCACCGGCGTGCTGCTGCCGGAAACACCGCCGTTCGCCACCGGGGGCCGGCTGCTGGGCGCCATCGACCGCGCCGGCAGCCACTGGATTTACCGCGACTTTACCGGCCGCGTGGGCAGCAGCGACATCGCCGGCAAGCTCGACTACCGCTCCGCGGCGCCGCGTCCGCTGCTGACCGGCACGGTCAGTTCGACACTGCTGCAGTTCGACGACCTGGGACCGCTGGTGGGGGCCGACTCGAATGCCAGCCGCGCGGCGCGCGGCGTCGAGACGGTCCAGCCGCGCAACAAGGTGCTGCCGGTGGAAGCGTTCCGCAAGGACCGCTGGACCGCGCTCGACGCCGATGTCAGGCTGACCGCGCAGCGCATCACGCGCGGCCGGGGCCTGCCGGTGCAACAGGTCGAGACGCTGGTGCACATGAAGGATGGCGTGCTCTCGCTCAATCCGCTCAAGTTCGACATCGCCGGCGGCAGTTTTGTTTCCGACATCGTGCTCGATGGCAGCGGCAGGACCGATCCGCACGCGATCCGCGCCCAGCTCAAGGCCGACCTGCGCCGGTTGCAGCTCAAGCAGCTGTTTACCGATATCGACGGCATGCGCGCCACCGTGGGCGAGGTCAACGCCGAGGTCGCGCTGACTGCCCGCGGCAATTCCGTGGCCGACCTGCTCGGCTCGTCCAATGGCAACGTCAAGGGCGCGGTGCGCGGCGGCAGCGTGAGCAAGCTGCTGCTCGAGGAAATGGGCTTGAACCTCGGCAGCGTGGCGCTCACGCGCCTGTTCGGCGACGAGCAGGTCCGGCTCAACTGCCTGGTGGCCGACTTCGGCGTGCGCGACGGCCTGATGCGGTCGCGCCGGTTCGTGGTGGACACGGCCGACGCCGTCATCGATGCCAACGGCACGGTCAACCTGGCCAACGAACAACTCGACTTCACCCTGAAACCGGACGCCAAGAGCATGCGCATCCTGTCGCTGCGTTCGCCCATCTATGTGCGCGGCACGTTCAAGAACACCGACATCAGCGTCGACAAGGGCAGCATGGCGCTGCGCGCCGGCGGCGCGGCAGCGCTGGCGCTGGTGGCGCCGGTGACCGCCCTGGCGCCGCTGGTCAGCCCCCGGCCGTCGCGGACGGCCAACTGCGCGGCGCTGCTGTCCCATGGCCCGGCACACTAGGCCGCGCCGAGCGCGATCAGCACGATGGGTAACAAGGGTAACAAGGTGTTTCAAGGTGCGCTGGCTAACGGTCGCGGTGTGCAACAAGCAGTACTCTTGAACCATCGGCGCGGATGAGCCTGCGCCTTGATCAGCCAACTGAGGAGAAGAAAATGAATACGATGAAACGTGCAGCGTCGGCAGCAGCAGTAGTGGTCGCCACCCTGAGCCTGACGGCTTGCGCCGGCATGTCCAACCAGGACCGTAACACTGCCGTGGGCGCTGGCGTCGGCGCAGTGGCCGGCTCGGTACTGACCGGCGGCAGCGCCGTGGGCACGGTTGGCGGCGCAGCGGTCGGCGGCGTGATCGGCAACCAGGTGCAAAAACCTAGCCGCTGACCTGCGCATCGCCATGCATCGTCCGCCATGCCTGCCCAGCGGGATGGCGGATTTTTAGTGGCCGCATGGCCGCAGAGTGGGACCCGACAGGCCAGCAACGGGCACTGGACAGCGCGGAATTATTCGAAGACGTGCGACATGCCGATCACGCCCTCGTCCTTGACCAGCTCGTAGCAACGGCACGAGACCGCTTCCAGTCCTGCTGCATCGAGGATCTCGATATTGCCGCGGCTGTAGGTGATCAGCTTTTGCTGCTGCAGTGCGCTGGCTGCCTTGGTGACGCCGACCCGGCGCACGCCGAGCGCGTGGGCCAGGAATTCGTGGGTCAGGTGGAATTTGTCGGACTGCAGCCGATCGCGGGTGATCAGCAGCGAGCGCGCCAGCCGCGCCTCGAGCACGTGGAAACGGCTGCACACGGCGATCTGTATCGCTTGCGCCAGCAGCGTGTCGGTGTAGCGGTGCAGCAGACGCTGCAGCGGTTCCATGCGCGCATACACCTGGCGGAATTCGCTCGCGTCCATGCGCACGGCACGTCCTGCCCGCTGCACCACGGCCCGCACCTGCGCCAGTTCGTGACCGAGCACCACCGGGGCGCCGATCATGCCCTCGCGGCCGACTGAGCCGACCTCGAGCGTCATACGTCCCTCGGCCACGGCCAGCAGCGACAGCAGGCAGTCGATCGGGAAGTACACATGTCGCACGGCCTGGCCCGGCTCATGAAGCACCTCGCCCACTTCCACGCGGACGACTTCGCCGATGCGGGCCAGCTGGCCCTGCTCTTCTTCAGGCAAATTCGACAGTAAACGATTTGCCAGCGCGCGCGATGGGCTCCTGTCGTCGTCGGCAAGGTGGGGGTGATAGGTATGCATGGACTTAGCGTAACGGCAATGATTTGGAACGTATGTACGCTGACGCACGGAATCAAAGCCGGCCCAGCGCGACAATGTGCGGTGCTGCACATAGTCGCAAATGAACTGCAATAACGGCGACTAAAAGTCACAAAAAAGTCACACCTTAAAAAAAATTTTCAGAAAAAGTACTGCACGAGGAAACATCATGAACACCCCTACCCCATCCGCCAAGTCCACCCTGCATCCGATGCTGCTGATTGCCGCCGTGGCCGTGATCCTGTTCTGCGGTGTCGGCACGGCAGCCCTGATGGGCTGGCTGCCGAAGTCGGAAGCCAATGCCAACCTGGCGCCGGTGGCCGGCCAGCCGGCGCCTGGCGAACCGCAGCCCGGCAGCCAGCAGCTGGCTGCCCAGCCGGCGCCGGTGCCGCTGGCCGCGAACAGCCTGGCACCACGCGACAGCGAACGCGTACAGCCGCAAGCGGCAGCCCCGGCCGTCTGCACCAGTTGCGGCGTGGTGACGTCGGTGCGCTCGATCGAACACCGTCCGCAAGGCAGCGGCGTCGGCGCGGCCGGCGGCGCCATTCTCGGTGGCATTCTGGGGCACCAGGTCGGTGGCGGTCACGGCCGGCAACTGGCCACCGTGGCCGGCGCAGTCGGCGGTGCAGTGGCCGGCAACCAGATCGAAGGCCACATGAATACCACGCACTCGTGGCAGGTCACGGTAGGCATGGACAATGGCACCCGCCGCACGTTCAACTTCGGCTCGCAGCCGTCGTGGCGCGAGGGCGACCAGGTCAAGGTAATTAACGGTAAGCTGCGGGCGGCGAATTAATGTGAAAGACGGCCACCTGAGGGGGCATCGAAAGACCGTCGGGCGCCCCCTTAATGTTGAGTTAAGTTAGCAGTGTCCTATTTACGTGGGACAGCGTACAGAAGAATTGGATGGTTATAAAGATAATAGATTCCAAGATACGAACGAACAGTTCGACATCGCTTCGATGCCCACTGCGGACGTCACAACATAACCAAGGAGAGAAACATGCTCTATACCATCGCTGTAATTCTGCTTATCCTGTGGCTGCTGGGCCTGGTCACTTCGTACACCATCGGCGGCTTCATCCACGTGCTGCTGGTCGTTGCCATCATCATGGTTCTGCTGCGCCTGATCAGCGGTCGCGGCGTCTAGTACGCAACAACCGAAGTCGTTGACAAGAAGCGGCGCCCCACCCTCGCGGTGGTGCGCCGTTTTTCCATTTGCTCTGAAAGGAACACCATGAAACGTCGTGCTCTTACCGTTACGCTGACTTTTCCCGCCCTGCTGCTCGGCGCGCTGGCGCAGGCGCAAACCGTCAAGCCTGGCCTGTGGGAAACCAGCAGCAAGGTGTCCACCGCCGATATCCAGACCAGCGCCGCCCTGGACATGGCCATGCAGCAGCTGGGCAACCTGCCCCCGGCGCAGAAGGCGCAGATGGATGCATTCCTGGCCAAGAACGGGGTGTCGTCGCCCACCGTGGGCAGCGATGGCGCCATCGCCGTGCGCGCCTGCGTGACACCCGAGATGGCCGCCAGAAAGGAATTACCGTTGAACCAGAAAGGCCAGTGCACGTCCACCAGCACGCCGGTTTCCGGCGGCCTGGACGTGACGTTTACCTGCAAGGAGCCGGCGTCGAGCGGGCGCGGACAGGTGACCTTCGTGGACGACCAGCATTACAAGATGGTGATGGACGTGACGACTACCGCTACCGGCAGCCGGCAGGACGTCAAGGTCAACTCGACCGGGCGCTGGATCGCCGCCAGTTGCCCGGCCAAGCCCTAGAACGAGTGACGCAGGCCGACGTTGATCGCGTGGTCGCCCCGGCCGCGGTTGGTGGCGTCGCCGACGCCATAGCCGGCGCCGTTGCGGTTGCGGATCTTGGCCAGCGCCGCATACACATCGGTGCGGCGGGACATGGCGTAGCTGGCGCCCACGGCCAGCTGGTCGGCGTCGCGGTTGGCCAGCCCCTGGTCATCCTTGTGGATGTACGAAGCCAGGAAAGTGGTCGCACCCATCGGCACCGACACGCCGAACAGCGCATCGCGGCTGCGATCGGTCGGCAGCGATTGCGCCATGGCCCCGTAGGGATTGGACATGTCCCACTGGTTGCCGACGTCGCCCCGGCTGCGGCCGTAGGCGGCATAACCGACCACGCCGCCGAAATCGATATTGGCGGCGATCAGCGAGTTGCGCGCCGACTGGTCCACGGCCGGGGTGGTGCCGCTGGCCTCGAGCATATTGTTCTTGCGCTGGTGGCTGATGCTGATGTTGACCGGGCCGCTGGCGTAACCGAGGGTGGCGCCGTAAGCACGGTTGACCTTGCTGCTGAACTGCGACTCGCCGAAGCTGTAGATCACCGAGCCGATGAAGCCGCTGCGGCTGCGCGGCGACTTGTACTTGATGGAATTGTCGTAGCGCTTGGTGGTGTAGCCAACCAGGTTGCCCGCATTGCCGGCCATGCCGCCGTGGAACGGATCGGCCACGTCGGTCAGCGTCTCGTACACCAGGTTGTACTGGCGGCCCATGGTGACCACGCCCAGCGGCCCGTCGATGCCCACGAAAGCCTGGCGGCCGAACAGCTTGCCGTCATGCTCGTTGGTGCCGGTGTCGTTTTTCACGCCCGCTTCGAGCGTGTAGACGGCCGACGTGCCGCGGCCCAGGTCTTCGCGGCCACGGATGCCGAGGCGCGAACCGGAAGCGATACCGCTGTCGATGCGGGGGCGGGCGCAATCGCCCTGGCAACCGCCGTCGGCCACCACGCCGGCATCGAGCAGACCATACACCTCGACCGGCGGCGTTTGCGCCGCTGCGGTCCAGGGCGCCAGCAATGCCAGCGTCAGGCAGTGTTGGGTAAGGGTCGGTTTCATGATCAGCGATGAAAAGTGAGATGAGCTCATGATAGGCCGCTGCGGTGCGCCGTTCTGTGCGCATCACAACCTAAGCGGGCCTCAGCCGGCACGCACCCAGGCCCTCACTTTGACCGCCAGTTGGTTTATAGTGGGACTCTACCTGCGAAAGGGCACCGCCATGCAAGCGCAATACGACAGCAAACGTTGTACGCCTGAACAGGCGCTGGACTACCTGCGCGACGGCGACACCATCATCGTGCCCACCGGCGCCGGCGAGCCGCCGGCGCTGCTGCACGCGCTGTCGGACCAGCGCAGGCGCTTTCGCGACGTCAAAGTCGCGCAAATCCTGGCCATGCGCAAATACGGCTACTTCGACTGCGACACCGTGCAGCACGTGCGCCACGTGGCCCTGTTCTTCGGCGGCGCCTCGCGCGCGGCGGGGCAAGCCGGCTGGGCCGATTTCGTGCCCGCCTATTTTTCCGAGCTGCCCAGTTTGATCGAACGCAGCCTGGTGCCGGCCGACGTGGTGTTCTCGCTGGCCTCGCCCATGGATGAATACGGCAACTTCGCGTTGAGCCTCGGCGCCGACTACACGATGGCCGCCCTGCGCAAGGCGCGCGCGATCATATTGGAGGTCAATCCCAACGTGCCCACCGCCCACGGCAACTGCATCGTCCACCTGTCGCAGGTCACGGCGCTGGTGGAAAGCGCGGAACCGGTGATCGAAGTGGGCCTGCCCGCCATCGGCCCGGTGCAGGAAGCGATCGGCAAGCTGGTGGCCGACCTGATCGACGACGGCTCCACCCTGCAGATCGGCTACGGCGGCATTCCGGACGCGGTGGTGATGCAGCTCACCAGCAAGAAAGACCTGGGCGTGCATACCGAGATGATCGGCGACGGCATCCTCAGGCTGGTCGAGTGCGGCGCGGTCAACAACAGCCGCAAGACTTTCATGCCCGGCAAGATGGTGGCGACCTTCGCGCTCGGCTCGCGCCGGCTGTACGACTTCATGCACGACAATCCGATGCTGGAAATGCACCCGGTCGATTTCACCAACGACCCTTACCTGGCCGGGCAAAACGCCAACATGGTGGCGATCAACGCCAGCCTGCAGGTCGACCTGCTGGGCCAGTGCGGGTCCGAGAGCCTGGCCCACCTGCCCTATTCCGGCACCGGCGGCCAGGTCGATTTCGTGCGCGCGGCCAACCGCTCGCGCGGCGGCAAGGCCTTCATCGTGCTGCCCTCGACCGCCAAGGACGGCGCCGTGTCGCGCATCGTCCCCACGCTCACGCCGGGCACCCACGTTACCACCGGCAAGAACGACGTCAACTACGTGGTCACCGAATACGGCGTGGCCCAGCTGCGCGGCAAGACCGCCCACCAGCGCGCCGAGGCGCTGATTGCCATCGCCCACCCGGACTTCCGCCACGAGCTGCGCCAGGCCGCGCAAAAAATCATGTTGTGCTGACGCCACGCGGCGAATTGAAGGCCGGAAACTAGCGTTCGAGAACGAACATACCGGGCCCGGGCCGAGCAGGTATACTTCGTTTTTCGTTTAACGCGGCCACTGCCGCACACTGCATGCTCGAGATTCTGCAACGCCTGGACGCCAACAGCAACGATATCGGCCTCATGGTCGAGTTGTTCGCCACCCTGCGGCCCCGGCGTCCCACCGATGGGGCGCGCGCCACATCGAACGTCCGCACGTTGACCCAGTTGCTCAAGGGCGAACCCGCACACGCGATGGCGCTGCGCGGCTACACCCGCAACCTGCTGGCCGCCCGCCGCCACGCCAGCCTGTACACCGAAATCGGCGTGCTGTCCAACGACGGGTTTTTCAGCGAACTCAAACACCGGATCGCCTCGCGCATCCTGCCGCCCGCGCTCGGCGACGAATACCTGAGCGACGCCATCGACCAGGTGCTGTACAAGCGCACCGATTACCTCTGGATGAGCGCGGTGCCGGCGGCCGACTGGCTGGACCTGATCGAGGTCATCAACACCGGCGCCGGCAGCGCTCCGGGCCAGGTCTCCAACCTGATGCTGCCCGGCCTGCTGGACGCGATCCAGACGCTGTCGTACCGCGTCTGCGCGATCGGTCTGGAACCCAAGCTCACCAATTTCCATACCGAGATGGAAACCTACGAGTCGCCGTTCACGGGACAGAATATCGAGGTCAATGCCTACCTGGCCGCGTACAAGCGCAAGCTGGCCGGCGACGACGTCGCGATGGAAGATGCGCGCCACCTGCTGGTGATGCTCGACCAGTGCGAAACGGTGGTGGTCAAGATCCGCAAGAAGGCGCTAAACCAGGGCACCAGCATCGCCCTCACCTACCTGCTGGTGACGCTCACCCAGAGCATCAATCGCCTGCGCAAGCTGCTGTACCTGGTCGATACCAGCGACGACCTGGCGCCCGATGCCCCGGCACGGCTGGCAACGGCCGCAGCCGGCGACACCCAGGTCGTGCAGCAGGTGGCGCCCGACCACCGCAAGGCGGCCGCCATCACGCTGGCGCTGGAACTGGTCACGGCCCACAACAACAAGTACATGGTCAGCGATCTGCTGCGCGACAACATCAACCTGCTGGCGCGCAACGTCACGGAAAACGCCAGCCACACGGGCGAACACTACGTGGCCGAATCGCGCACCGCGCTGTTCGCCATGTTCCTGCAGGCGGCCGGGGCCGGCCTGATCATCGGCTTCATGGCGCTGTTCAAGATCCTGTTTTCCTACCTGCGCGCCGCGCCGCTGGTGGAGACCTTCCTGTTCAGCATGAACTACTCGCTGGGCTTCGTCTTCATCCACCTGCTGCACTTCACGGTAGCCACCAAGCAGCCGGCGATGACCGCGTCGCGCATCGCGGCCGGGCTGCAGAGCAAGGATGGCCGGAATATCGACCTCGACAGCATGACCGAACTGTGCAACAAGGTCTTGCGCACCCAGATCATGGCAGTGCTGGGCAACCTGGCCACCGCCATACCGACTGCCTGGCTGATCGCCATGGCCTGGCCGTACCTGACCGGCCACCACCTGGTGAGCCAGGGCAAGGCGATGCATCTGCTGGCCGACATCGATCCGATTCACGGCCCCAACCTGCTGTATGCGGCCGTGGCTGGCGTCTGCCTGTTCCTGGCCGGCCTGATCTCGGGCTACTACGACAACAAGGCGCTGTACACGCGCTGGGCCCAGCGGATCGCCCAGTTGCGCAGCCTGCGCTGGCTGCTGGGCCCGGCGCGGCTGCGCCGTTTCGGCGTCTACATGGAAACCAACCTGGGCGGCCTGATGGGTAACTTCTTCTTCGGCATCATGCTTGGCGTGATGCCGCTGCTCGGGTTTCTGCTGGGTCTGCCGCTCGATATCCGCCACGTCACGTTCTCGTCCGCCAACTTCGCGACAGCGATGGTGGGACTCGATTACCATGTCAGTTGGCAACTCGTGGTGACCTCGATCGCCGGTTTCCTCGGCATCGGCATCGTCAACCTGATGGTCAGTTTCGGGCTGGCGCTGTGGGTGGCGCTGCGCTCGCGCCAGGTGCGTTTTACCCACGGCTGGCGCCTGAGCAAGGCGCTGGTCAAGCGTTTTTTCCAGGGGCCGGTGACTTTCCTGATCGGTGCCCGGGCAGCCCCCGCCTTACCGTACGATGAACCGCAGTTACTGGAGAAAACCTCAAAATGAAAGCGACGAGCTTGCGACTCTGGCTACCCGCCAGCCTGATGTGCTGGGCACTGCTGGGCGCCTGCGCATCGCTGCCCGATGTGAGCCAGCTCGACACCAAGGTGGCGGCCGGCGCCACGCCCACCGTGCACGGCAAAAACGGCGAACTGAGCGCCGACCGTACCCGGGCGCTGCTGGCCAAGCGCTATGCGAAGAGCACGCTCGACCTGCAGCAGCAGGCCTCGCTCGAGGAAGCGGCCACCGGCGTGCCGCTGATTGCCGGCAACAAGACCACGCTGCTGTTCGACGGTCCGCAGACCATGAGCGAAATGCTCAAGGCCATCGAAGGCGCCAAGAACAGCATCAACCTGGAAACCTATATCTTCGACCAGGACGGCATGGGCCTGAAATTTGCCGATGCCCTGATCGCGCGGCGCAAGGCCGGCGTGGCGGTCAACATCATCTACGACAGCGTGGGCACGCTCGGTGTGCCGAAGGAATTTTTCCAGCGCATGCGCGACGCCGGCATCAGCCTGCTGGAATTTAACCCGGTCAATCCGGCCAAGCTGTCGGGCGACAGCTGGAAAATCAATAACCGCGACCACCGCAAGGTACTGATCGTCGATGGCCGCATTGCGTTCACGGGCGGCATCAATATCAGCGGCACCTATTCCAAGAGTTCGCTGTTCCGGTCGCGCAACAAGGCGTCCAAGGGCGAAGACGACGTCGGCTGGCGCGACACCCACATCAAGATCGAAGGCCCCGCCGTGCACGCGTTCCAGTGGCTGTTCGTGCGCCAGTGGGCGGCGCAGGACCGCGCCGACCTGATCGACGCCGACTTTTTCCCCACCCCCTATATTGCCGGCGATAAGGTGATCCGGGTGCTGGGCAGCGACCCGGGCGGCCACTTCGAGATTTTCAAGGCCTATAACCTGGCGATGCAGGAAGCCAAGAAAAGCATCCACATCACGTCGGCCTATTTCGTGCCGGACCAGCAGACCGTCGATGCACTGAAGGCTGCCGCCAGACGCGGCGTCGATGTGAAGATCGTGCTGCCGGGCGTATCCGACAGCGGCCTGGTGTTCCACGCGGGGCGCAGCTTTTACGACGAGCTGCTGTCCTCGGGCGTGAAGATCTACCAGCTTAAGCTGGCCGTGCTGCACGCCAAGACGGCGGTGATCGACGGCAAATGGTCAACCGTCGGCTCGACCAATATGGACACCCGCAGCTTCCTCCACAACAGCGAACTGAACGTGGTGGTGCTCGGCGACGCCTTCGGTAACGAGATGGAACGGGCGTTCCAGGAAGACTTGCGCGACTCGGTACAGATCACGCTCGACCAGTGGCGCCACCGGCCATGGCTGGACCGCATGAAGGAATGGGCGGCGCAGCTGACCAATTACTGGCTGTAGCGGCAACGCCTGGTCAGATCTGGCGCTGGCCGCCATCGACAGACAGTTCGATGCTATTGACAAAGCTGGCGTCGTCCGAGGCGAGCAGCACGGCAGCTTCGGCGATCTCGTCCGGCGCACCCACGCGGCGCGACGGGATAATGCTCGCCAGCTGGTCGAGGAAGTCGTGCTGTTGTGACGGACCCGTGCGGACCAGCTCGACCAGGCGGGCCGTGCTGGCAGACGTGGGCGTTGCTTACCTATCGTCGTGGATGGTAGCCGAGCAGTTGCACAGCGGCCGCTTGCGCGCGGTGCTGGCTGACCATGCACGCCCGCCTTCGCCGCTCAATGCCGTGTACCCGACCCAAAGAATGGTGCCATGGAGCGCGACCGTGTTCATCGTTTTCATCGCTGCGCTGTTTGCCGCCACGCCGGGGCTCAATGGCGCTGCCCTCGCTTGACGCCCGCCTCCTGCTGACCCGGGATCAGGCGACCGCCGTGGTATGCCAGGCGTCGCCGATGCGCTCGAATATCTCGGTCTGGGCCGGCTCGAACGTGGCCGTGCCATCGACCCAACTGTAGCGCACCACTTCGATTTTGTCGCTGTGCACGCGGATCACGTTGAACGAGTTGGACTCGCCGCGGCCGCGGGTCGAGGTCGCCGTGCCCGCCTGCACCACCAGCGCCGCGTAGCCGGGCAGCTTGTAGCGGTCGGTGCTGAGACCCGCGCTGCTGGCGTGAAAATGGCCGGCCAGCAGCAGATCGACGCCGCACTCGGAGAACGCCCGCATCGCCATCGGCGCGCGGTCGACCAGGTCGTCCTTGTCGAAGTTTTGCGGCAGGTCGAACGGGTGGTGGGTGACCACGATGCGGGTGACATCCTTGGGCACCGCGCCCATGCGCTGGCGCAGCAGCGCGATCTGTTCCTGGTTGACGCGGCCATCCTTGATGGTCAGCGAGCGCGCGGTGTTAATGCCGAGCACCGCGATCTCGTCATCGACGTACTCGGGCGTCAGGTCCAGCGTCACGTAGCGCAGATACTTGCGCAGCGGCGTCAGGAAGCGGCTGGCGACATTGTAGAGCGGGATGTCGTGATTGCCCGGCACCACGATCTGCGGCCCCGGCAAGGTGTCGAGGTAGGTGCGCGCGGCAATGAATTCCTCGGTCTTGGCGCGCTGGGTCAGGTCGCCCGACACCACCAGCACATCGGGCGCGAGCGACGTCACCAGCGCCCGCAACGGTTCGAGCAATTGCTGGTCGACGCGGCCGAAATGCAGGTCGGATACATGAACGATGGTACGCATGGCTAGCTTCCCGTGGATGTGGTGCGACCGGGCGCGATCACGCTCAAGGCGCCGGGGCGCGAGCGATAGTGCAGCGGCGGCTTCATGTCGGTCACCTCGCCGTCGGTGGCCACGCGCAGGTGGCGGTGACGGGTGTCGATGTCGAGCTCGGTGGCGGTCAGCACGTCGAAGTCGCGCGCTGCCGACAGGCGGTTGAACAGCGCGTGCACGGCGTAGCGCAGCAGCGCCAGCCGGGTGGGCTTTTGCGCCACGTACATCACCAGCTTGCCGCTGTCGAGCCGCTCGCGCGCCCCCATGGTGAACCCCTGCAGATATTCGTTGTTGCCGATGAAGACGAACGGCGTGCGCCGCAGGTGCTCCTGGCCGTTGACGGTAAGCCGCACGCGCATGAACGGAAAGCGGCGCAGCACCACGAACAGCGCGCGCCCGAATGCATGCCACTTGCTGCGGCCGAACTTTTTCTGTTGCTGCTCGCGGTCACGGACCAGGTCCGGGTAAATGCCGAGGCTGGAATTGTTGAGGAAGATACGGCCATTGACTTCGCCCACGTCCACCCGCAGCGGCTTGCCGGTGACCGCGTTGGCAACCGCCTGGTCGAGGGCGAGCGGGATGCCGAGGTCCTTGGCAAAGTGGTTGAGCGTGCCCAGCGCCAGCACTGCCAGGTGGGTGTCGCTGCCCACCAGCTGCGAGGCCACGCAGTTGATGGTGCCATCGCCGCCACCGGCTACCACCACGGTGGCCTTGTCGGCCACCGCGCGGCGCGCCCGCTCGATCATTTCCGCGCCGCTGCTGGCGAGCAGGATGTCCGGTTCGGCGCCGTGGCGGCGGAAGGTCTCGGCCAGGGTGGTGGACCAGTCGCCGCAATAACCGAGGCCGGCGCTGGCGTTGATGATGACGACAATCGAATTGAGCACACGCTTCCTTGTAAAGTCCGGTCAGGCAGCGAGCGAACGTGCTTCGCGGCGGCGGCGCAGCGTGGAGATGGCCGTGATGCAGATCGCCAGCCAGGCCGCGCTGCTGGCCATGGCCGCCAGCACGTCGCTCAGGTAATGCGCGCCAAGATAGACGCGACTGAACGCGACCAAGAATATCATCAGCAGGCAGCACAGCGCTGTTGCCAAGCGCACACTCCAGCCCTTGCAGGCGATCATGATGTAACAGGCCAGCAGCCCGTAGAACAAGGTTGCGGCAGCCGTATGGCCGCTGGGGAAACTGTACGTGGTCAGCGTAACCAGCGGCTCGTCGAAGTAGGGCCGGCTGCGCTGGAACACCTGCTTGAGCAATACGTTGAGCATCATGCCCGGCAACACCGTAACACCCAGCGCCAGCAGCCAGTAACGCTGGCCGCGCCGCCACAGCACGTAGCCGAAGACGGCCACCAGCACGAGCATGCCGCCCACCTTGTGCACGAAGGAAATGAACAGCATGCAGCTCGTGTACGGTTCGACATGGTTGGCATTGAACCAATTGGCAATTTGCAAGTCCAACACGGTGATGGCGTCCTGGTCGGTCACCTCGTCGGCGAGATGGCCGAAGACCGAGACCGAAATGACCATGATCAGCACGCCCAGGGTCAAATGCAGGCCGAACTGGCCGCCCGGCGTCATCCTAGCGCCGATGAAACGTAAGAATTTGCTAAAAATTTGGCGCCTCCCGTTGGCCTGCCATAGAAGTTGGCTAATAAATCACAAAACAACAAATTTACTGTTTATTTGCACAGTACCTGTGTATGCATACAGTAGTTATGCTATTCTGAACTCCTCGTTAAACACATCGCCTAAAAGGAAATGTCATGATCAACAGCAGCCTCAGCTCCCGTTTCGGTCTCGAATACATGCCTACCTCGTTCATGGTGCGCGTGGGCAAGCGCGAATTGCTGGTGTGCCGTGACTTCCGCAAGCGTTTTTACGCCGTCAATCCCGTCATCGAATGCGATACCGGTGTCCAGCCTGGTCACCTCGAAATTCTGCTGTGCCGCCGCTGGCTGCTCATCATGTCGAAAGCGCATTGAGATGGCGGTGTGCACAACGGCCTTTGCGCTCGCTTACCCAGGTAGGCACCCGGCTGCACACCCAGGTGCTTACCCTGTGATTCCCCCGGTTGCCGGTCCCGGCTGCCCGATCCAGTCGCCCGATAGCCCGGCAGATGCCGCCAGCTCGCAGGCGCTCCTCACCTGGATCTGGCAGCTGGCCCACCGTCAAGCGCCGCAACGCCAGCGCTGATTTTTAGCATTGAACGCTAACACCGTCTTTCAGCATCGTTTGTCACACCATGTGCCAGCACAGCTAGTCAACAACGTTCGTCAGCGCTGATCATCTGCTCTGACTGCCAGCACCGGTTGTCGACGCCGTTGACAGCAGCGGCCTCAACAATGATCGTCAGCACCACTGCACTGCCTTCGACTGCTGCCATGTTATCGTTTTTTCCACGTGGCACGGTACAGTGCGCAGCAGCTTAATCGTTCCCTAAGCCTTGCCGCACTGCTCGCGTAAAAAATCCCGCAAGGCCAGCACCGTCGCCGAGACCTGCGAGCGGTGCATGCACACCATGTGCAGCGGCGTCGGCTCGCCTGCCAGGTCCGGCATCAGCGTCACCAGCCTGCCTGCACGCAGGTCGGCGCTCACGTCGAGCCGCGACTTGTAGGCCACGCCCACGCCGGCCAGCGCCCAGCGGCGCACCAGGTCGGCGTCGTCGGCGCTGCGGTCGCCGTTGACCTGCAGCGTCAGCGGTTCGTGCCTGGCTGCCGGATAGAAGGTCCAGCGGTCGTGGATCACATCGTCAAGCATGAAGCGCAGGCAGTTATGCCGTGACAAGTCGCGCACATCGGACAGCGGACCATGGCGCCGCACGTAATCGGGCGCGGCCACCAGCACGCGGCGGTTGTCGGGCGCCAGCGGCAAGGCGATCAGGCTCGAGTCATCTTGCAGTCCGTAGCGGATCGCGATATCGACCGGCTGGCGGTACAGGTCCGACAGCCGGTCGCTCACGCTGAGCTGGTAACTGACCTTGGGATACAGGGCCTGGAACTGGTCGAGCCAGCCGACCAGCAGATTGCGTCCGAGGTCGGACGGCATGGAAATCTTGAGCACGCCACCGAGGGTTTCCTTGCCTTCGGCCAGCGCGTCGTGCCCATCCTGCAGCGCACGCAAGGCATCGCGCGCATGCCGCAGGTAGCGCTCCCCCTCGTCGGTCAGGCGCAGCGAGCGCGTGGTGCGGGCAAACAGGCGGATGCCCAGTTCACCCTCGAGCCGCTTGACGGCCGCACTGGCCAGCGCTGGCGACACCTCGAGCTCGCGCGCAGCCGCCGACAAGCTGCCACGCTCGGCAGTGCGGACGAACACCATCAAATCATCGAGTCGCAGCACTTTCTTCGTTCCTTTGAAAGTGTTTCAATCAAGCGCGTCTTTTTCGCGCCGTCCAAATAAATGATCATACCGTCATCAGTCCACCTCCAGGAGCACTTCATGAAAGCCATTGCCTACCGCCAGTCCCTGCCCATCAACGACGACCAGGCGCTGATCGATATCGACCTGCCCGAACCGCAAGCGCAGGGCCGCGACCTGCTGGTGGCGGTCAAGGCCGTCTCCGTGAACCCGGTCGACGTCAAGATACGGGCCAGTGCGCCGCCTGCGGACGGCGCGGCCAAGGTCATCGGCTGGGATGCGGCAGGCGTGGTGCAGGCGGTCGGCCCCGATGTCACCCTGTTCAAGCCCGGCGACGAAGTCTGGTACGCCGGCGACCTGACCCGCCCCGGCACCAACAGCGCGCTGCACCTGGTGGACGAGCGCATCGTCGGCCACAAGCCGCGCACGCTGGACTTTGCCGAGGCTGCGGCGCTGCCGCTGACCGCCATCACCGCCTGGGAACTGCTGTTCGAGCGCCTGCAGGTGAGCCGCGACAAGGCGCTCACCGGCCAGTCGCTGCTGGTGATCGGCGCAGCGGGCGGCGTCGGTTCCATCCTGGTGCAACTGGCGCGCCAGCTCACCGGCGTGACCGTGATCGGCACGGCCTCGCGCGACGATACCGCGCGCTGGGTGACGGAACTGGGCGCCCACCACGTGATCGACCACAGCAAGCCACTGAACGAAGAAATCAAGCGCCTCGGTCTGCCGCCGGTGACCTACGTGGCGGCGCTGAACCAGACCGACCACCACTGGCCGGCCATCGCCGAACTGGTGGCGCCGCAAGGCAAGGTGGCGCTGATCGACGATCCCTCCGCCATCGACGTGCGCGTACTGAAACGCAAGAGCGTGTCGCTGCACTGGGAATTCATGTTTACGCGCTCGATGTTCGAAACCGACGACATGGCCCAGCAGCACCAGCTGCTCGACGACGTGGCGCAACTGGTCGATGCCGGCGTCATCAGGACCACGCTCGGCGAGCGCTACGGCGCCATCAACGCCGCCAACCTCAAGCGCGCGCACGCGCTGATCGAAAGCAACCGCGCCAAGGGCAAGATCGTGCTGGAAGGTTTCTGATAGTCGTCACGCCATAACGGCAGCAGGCAGCCCCCGACAAGGCAAACAACCGCGGCGGCAATGCCGCCGGCCGGGCGTGCCGTCGGCGGGAGTGCCGCTGAAGGCGCAGCTGCCGGAGTGCCGCTGAAGGCGCAGCTGCGGGTGTGTCGCTGAAGGCGCAGTTGCGGGAATGCCGCTCAAGGCGCATTTGCGGGGTGCAGCTCAAGTTGCAGCTGCGGGAAGGCTGCTTAAGTTGCAGCTTCGGGAATGCCGCTGAAGGCGCAGTTGCGGGAATGCCGCTGAAGGCGCAGCTGCGGGAATGCCGATCAAGGCGCATTTGCGGGGGTGCTGCTCAAGTTGCAGCTGCGGGAAGGCTGCTTAAGTTGCAGCTTCGGGAGTGCCGCTGAAGGCGCAGTTGCGGGAATGCCGCTCAAGGCGCAGCTGCGGGAATGCCGCTCAAGTTGCAGCTGCGAGGATGCCACTCAAGTTGCAGCTGCGAGGATGCCACTCAAGTTGCAGCTGCGAGGGTGCCAGTTGAGGCGTAGCTGTGGCGGGTGTCGCTGAAGCTGCAACTGCGTGCCCGCCGACGATTTCGCTCTGGCGCGGCTGACGATTTTGCGCTCGCGCCGCGATACGGCCCGCCGATGCAGCAAGCCTGTTACCCGACTTGGGCTGCAGGCACAGCGCCCTGCACAACCGGTGGCGGCACCATGGCTTGCTGCCCGGTCTGCTGCTCCCGTTCCTGCAACGATGCCAGCACGCGGGCGTCGTGCGCGACCAGCGTTTCCTGCATGGTGGCGGCCTGGATGCAGGTCTGTTCGATCACGGACAGGAACAGCTGCTGGCGGCGCTGCAGGCGCGCCGACCGGTAGCCGAGCTGCTCGAACATGGTGGCGATGTCGATGCAATAGGCCCGTAACTCCCACATGGTATGACGGGTGGCGTCGATGTCGTCCTGCATGCTGTGGTCGCAGTCGATGAACTCGAGCCGGGCGCGCGGGTCCTGGTCGGCTGCCCGGATGACCGGCAGCCACAGAGCGAACTTGTGCGCGATACGCCGCATGCGGGCGATTTTATGGTCGAGCATGCGGCAGTAATGCCAGCTCAGCCACCAGACCGGCAGGCGGGACATCCAGCGCGGCAGTCCCGACGTATGCAGCGACTCCTCGAGTTTTTTGACGGCGGCAATCAGGCGGCGGGTACTGTCGGCAGCAGACGCAGTGGACACGGTGGGCATGGTGGCGGCTCCGGAAGACGAACGAAGCGCTCACCATAGCTGTCTGGTCAAGCATTCTGTTTGATACGGATTAAACTTTGCGCATTTTTATCGCGATCCACATGGCCTGGCAGGTCAGCGCAAGGTCGCCAGCGCTGACGCCGCCACCATGCTGGCGATGGCCAGCCACTGGCTGGCCGTCAGGTGCTCGCCCAGCATCAGCATGCCGGCCAGCGCGCTGAGCGCAGGCGTGGCGCTGCTGAACATGCTGAACGTCCGCGACGACAGGCGGCGCATCGACAACATCTCCAGCGTGTAGGGCAAGGCGCTCGACATGACGGCGATGGCCAGTCCCACGGCCATGAACGCGGGCGTGAGCAGCACCGGTCCCGAAGTCCAGACGCCCAGCGGCACGATGAACAGCGCACCGGCCGTCATGCCCCAGGCTACCGACTGGCCGCCGTGCATCACGGAGACCCGCTTGCCGATCACGATGTAGATGGCCCAGCAGCACGCTGCGCCCGCTGCATAGGCGATGCCGACCGGGTCGAGTCGCGCAAGCTGGCCGTGTGACGCCGGCAGCGGCAACAGAAAATACAGTCCCAACACCGCCAGCGCCACCGCGACCAGGTCGCGCGGCCGGCGCGACGACCACACCGCCACTGCCAGCGGACCGCAGACCTCGATCGCCACGGCAATACCCATCGGGATATGGCTGAAAGCACGGTAGATCAGCAGATTCATCAGGCCGATCACGCTGCCGTACAGGGCCACGCTGCCCGCCTGCGGCAAGGTGAGCGGCGTGCGCCAGGGGCGGAAGATCGCCATCATCAGCACGGCCGCAAAACCGATGCGGTAAGCGGTCACGCCTTCGACCCCGACCGCCGGAAACAGCTGCTTGGCCACCGCCGCGCCGGCATTGAGCGAGAGCTGGCTGGCCAGCAAGGCCAGTCCGGCCAGCAGGGGGCTGCCTGGCGCACGATGGTTTTGCACCGTCATCGGCTGCCGGCGCCCTGTATGCCCCGGCTGCTGCCTGGGTTCCAGCATGTGCCCATCTTCGGCCCTTTGTATCGTTGCAATATCGCTCATTATATGGGGTTTTATTCCTTGCAATGCTGGTAACGGCCCTGTCCTGGCAGACCAGCACCGCAGCGTCCGACGGGTAACGCGCGCAGGGCTTACAATACGAAAATCGCCGACCCGTTACGTAAACTGCAATACGATGCAAGCCCAACTCGAACCGTTTCACGCCCTCGCCATCAGCCGCCTGGCCCACGCCCTCAAGGCGCAGGGACGCGCCATCATCCACATGGAATTCGGTCAGCCGTCCACCGGCGCACCGCCGGCAGCCGTGGCCCGCGCCCACGCGGTGCTCGACGACGATGCCATGGGCTACTGGGAAAGCGCGCCGCTCAGGCACCGGCTGGCGCGGCACTACCAGGAACGTTACGGTGTGACGATCGACCATGAACGCTTCATCCTCACCTGCGGCGCGTCGCCGGCGCTGGTGCTGGCCTTGAGTTCGCTATTATCGCCGGGCGACCGGGTGGCGCTGGCGCGGCCCGGCTACGTGGCTTACAGGAATGCCCTCAAGGCCCTGCACCTGGAGCCGGTGGAAATTGCCTGCGGCCCCGAGGTGCGCTACCAGCTCACCGCCGCCGCGCTGGCCGCCATTGAGCCGGCGCCCAATGCCGTCATCATCGCCAGCCCGGCCAATCCGACCGGCACCATCATCGCTGCCGAGGAGCTGGCCGCGATTGCCGAAGTGTGCCGGGTGCGCGGCATCCGCATCGTTTCCGACGAGATTTATCATGGCCTCAGCTACGTGGCGCCGGCGCAGACCATCCTCGCCTATGCGCCCGAGGCGCTGGTGGTGAACAGTTTTTCCAAGTATTTCAGCATGGCCGGCTGGCGCCTGGGCTGGCTGCTGGTGCCGCACGACCACGTGGCCCGCGCCCAGGCCTATTGCGGCAACCTGTTCCTGACCGCGCCGTCGCTGAGCCAGCACGCGGCGCTGGCCGCCTTCGACGACCTGGCCGAGCTCGATAACCACCTGCACGTGTATGCGGAAAACCGCCGCCTGCTGCTGGCGGCCCTGCCCGGCCTGGGCCTGCGCGCCATCGCTCCGCCCGACGGCGCCTTCTATATCTATGCCAGCATCGCCCACCTGACCGACGACAGCCTGGATTTCTGCCAGCGCCTGTTGAACGATACCGGCGTTGCCACTGCGCCCGGGGTCGACTTTGACCCGGTGGACGGCCGCCATTTTTTCCGCATGAGTTTTGCCGTCTCCACCGCGCAGATCGTGGAAGCCATCAGCCGCCTGCAGCCATGGTTTGCAGCGCACCCCAGACTTGAATCCGTTCAGCCATAATTCGATGACAGCCATGCGTAACTTTACGACTTTCACCCTGGCCACGCTGCTGCTGGTCCATCAGTTTGCCAACGCCCAGCATCCGTCTCCGCTCGGTGACACGGTCACCATCGTCGGCCCCTTACAGTCGGGCACCGTGCAGATGGCATGGAGCTACACGGCGCTGGAAGCGGGCGTTGACATGTTCGAGCGCCGCAGTCCGCGCCTGGCGCCGGGCGCCACCCTGCGCTACAAAATGCCCAAAGGCATGTTGCCGCCGAAAGACAAGGACGGCGTACCCGAAGTGTCCAGCGCCGCCATCGCCGTCAAGGGCTGGTCGGTACCGTTGCCGCTGGCCCCGGACCTGAGCTTCGTCCTGCCGCCCAACGACCGCGCCAAGGCCGACAATGCCTACGTGGTGATGAGCCGGCGTTTTCCGGCCGGCCGCTACGAGCACCCGGTCGCCTACGTGCGCACGCCGGACCTGCCACCCAATGTGCTGCGGCTGGGCGACTTGCGGCTGGCCTGCGAAGTCCAGGTGCGGATCCTGAAAAAAGACATGTTGCGCGAGCGTTTGCTGCTCGACGCCAAGAGCTGGTTTGAAAAAGGCCCGTGCGAGAAGGACAAGGTGTTCGACGCGCCGGCGCCCTACGACCGCATCACCTACACGGCAGGTGCGCGCCAGCAGGCGATACCGGTGGGCGGCCAGCCGACAACCTTCAATGCCCCGCTCGGCGACGACAAATGGCCCGACGATACGCTGATCACGTTCGAGCTGGACGGCGAACCGGCGCCCAAACCGGTCGCCACGCCGCGCCCGCTGCAGCCGCCGAAACCGTTCGCCATTCCCATGCATGATAAGCCGGTGAACTTGCCGCCCGAACTGATCGAGCCGGACCTGTCGCAGGAAGCGCTGCTGTACCCGGCCACCGAAGTGCCTGCTGCCGCCCCCCTGCCGCCCCATCCTTGACCCGCGCGCCGCTGGCGTGCGCTACCCCAAGGCCAGCTCCACCGCGCAGGCCTAAGCTGACTGCTTCTGATCGGTCAGGAGACAGCCATGCGCGCACAACGCACCGATGGGGGCCTGCACGTGCAGGCGATTGCCGGCAGCCACGTGGTCTTTTTCGGCTTCGACTGGCCCGCAGCGCGCGCCGGCCAGCTGCAAGGCTACGCCATCCACCGCGCCGACCACGGCACCGGCCGCGCCGACTGGCTCACCGCGCAAAAACGCTACGCCAGCACCGACCCCGGCCTCGACAAGGGTACGGCCGTGTCCACCCGCAAGCATCCGCTGCAAACCTTCCAGTGGGCCGACTACACGGTGCGCCCCGGCGTCGAGTACACCTACCGCATCGTCGCCCTCGGCGGCACGCCCGCCATGCTCGACGTGCTGGCCGAAGTGGAGATACCGGTGCGCACGATCACCCGCACCCGGTCCGGCCACGCCATCCATTTCAACCGCGGCGCGATTGCCGCCCAGGAGTACGCCAGGCGCTTCGCCAACCGCGCGCCGGAAGACGTGCCCAACAACCAGGCCTTCGACTGGCTGAGCCGCGGCCTGTTCGAATCCCTGCTGGCGTTTATCGCCACCGCGCAAGCAGGCGATGCGCTGCATGCAGCCATCTACGAGGCACGCCATGCGCCGGTGCTCGATGCCCTGCGCGCCGCACGCGAACGCGGCGTTGCCGTGCGCATCATCTACGACGCCAAGCGCAATGGCGACGATCACCATCCGGCGTTTCCGCGCGAAGACAATATCGGCGAACTCGACCTGGCGCAGCTGGCCGATGCCGGCATCGCGCGTGAAAAAAACCCCGGCTACATCGCCCACAACAAGTTCATCGTGCTGTCGCAGCAAGGCGCACCCAGCGCCGTCTGGGGCGGCTCGCTGAACTGGTCGCCCAACGGCTTCTTCGGCCAGCTCAACACGGGCCACGAAGTGTGGGACGCCAACGTGGCGCAGCAATTTCTGGACTACTGGACGCTGCTCGCTGCCGATCCGTCCGGCGTGGCGCTGCGCGCCGCGGTCACCAGCGCATTTCCGCTGCCGGCGCAGTGGCCGGACGGCTGCACGCCCGTGTTCAGCCCGCGCCAGCAGCGCGACGCGCTGGACCGCTATATCGCCGAAATCCAGCGCGCCGACGCGGTGCTGCTGACACTGGCATTTTCCATCGACGACAAGCTGGGCCGGGCGCTCGCGCCCGAACACCGTGGCATGCGCTACGTGCTGATGGACGGTCTGAAAGGCAACAGGCAGCAGGTGGACAAGATCCGCCACATCGTCAAGGAAATCCGCGCCACGGAGAGCGGCCGCGTCGCGATGGGCGCCTATTTGCGCACCAACGCGCTCGACCAGTTTCTGCTGGAACGCAGCAACGCCATGGCGCAGCATGTGCAATTCATCCACACCAAGTTCATGCTGATCGACCCGCTGGGCAAGCGTCCGCTGGTCATCAGCGGCTCGGCCAACTTCAGCCTCGCCTCGAGCAAGCAGAACGACGAAAACATGCTGGTCATCGCCGGCGACGAGGAAGTGGCCGACATCTACCTCGGCGAATTCATGCGGTCGTACACGCACTACGCCTTCCGCGACGCCGTGCGCGCGGCGCTGGCAAACGGCACCTTCTTCGCCAGCAACCCGCTCAATGAGGACTGCAGCTGGGCGCAGGCGTATTACGGCACCGGGTTCCGCAGCCGCCAGCGCAGGTACTTTGCGCGCAGCGCGGTGTAGCGAAAGCCGCCAGCGTTGCCACTACCTTGCCGCCACCGTCGGAAACGCCGGCGCGCCACGAAAATGAGACGGTCAACAGCGGCTTGAATCGTCATCGTCCCGGGCGCCTCCAAATCGTGTGGACCGTTAAAATTTCCGCTCCACAGGTCAAGTACCCTTCAGCGAGAAGGCTGATGCTTTTCATTCCTATCTACACCATCGAAAGGTCCTACCTTGAACCAACAAAACCGCCGCATCCTGCTGGCCAGCCGCCCCGAAGGCAAGCCGACGCCTGACAATTTCAAGTTCGAGACCGTACCAGTGGCCGAGCCGGGCGACGGCCAGGTGCTGCTGAAAATCCTGTACCTGTCGCTGGACCCGTACATGCGCGGCCGCATGAGCGCCGCGAAATCCTACGCCGCGCCGCTGGAAGTTGGCGACGTGATGGAAGGCGGCACTGTCGGCCGCGTCATCACGTCACGCGACCCCGCGTTTGCCGAAGGCGACATCGTGCTGTCCCACTCCGGCTGGCAAAGCTATGCCATCGCCGACGCCTCCACGCTGCGCAAGCTCGATCCGTCCGCCGCGCCCGTCAGCACGGCGCTCGGCGTGCTCGGCATGCCAGGTTTTACCGCGTACGCCGGCCTGCTGACGATCGGCCAGCCAAAAGAAGGTGAAACCGTGGTGGTCGCTGCCGCCAGCGGCGCCGTGGGGTCGGCGGTCGGCCAGATCGCCAGGATCAAGGGCGCGCGCGCAGTCGGCATCGCGGGCGGCAAGGACAAGTGCGATTTCCTGCGCAACGAACTCGGCTTCGACGCCGTCGTCGACCACCGCGCACCGGACTTCGCCGACCAGCTCCAGGCCGCGTGCCCGCAAGGGATCGATGTCTACTTCGAAAACGTCGGCGGCCACGTCTGGGAAGCCGTCTTCCCCCTGTTGAACGAATTCGCGCGGGTGCCCGTATGCGGCCTGATCGCCCAATACAACGATGTCGCACCGCGCCCCGGCCCCGACCGTTTCCCCGGCTTCATGCGCGAAGTGCTGAGCCGCAGCCTGACCATTCGCGGCTTCATCCAGCGCGAATTCGTCGCCCAGCGCCCGGCGTTCTACAAAGAGATGGCCTCATGGATCGCCGCCGGAAAAGTACGGTACCGCGAAGACATCGTCGACGGTCTCGATGCAGCGCCGCAGGCCTTTATGGGGCTGCTGGAGGGGCGGAATTTTGGGAAGCTGGTGGTGCGGGTTGGGGAGTGAATGGGCGCTGCGCGCCCTGTTCGAATCCTTCCTGGCGGTAAAAGCCACCGCCCAGGGTGGGCGACACCCTGCCCGGAACCATCCACGAAGCACTCCATCCGCCGGTGCTGGACGAGCTGGGTGCAGCACGAGGGCGGCGCATCACCGTGCGCACGATTTTCGCGACAGCGAATAGAACGGCGATGGCAACAACCCCGCATTTGCACCGAATACAATGCAAGCCCGTGGCGGTGGCAAAGCTATATGACCGGGCTATCCTTGCGAGGGAAGGCAACACGTCGCCGTGGCTGCTCAGTAGCTCGACGGTGCGCGGGGCACCCCTGCGGGCGTGGGGAGCAATGGGCCCTGGCAGTCCTCCGGTTGCCTGCCGGCAGTTCATCCCCGCGAGCGCGGGGAACACCTCGTGAGTGAGGATTTGAATTGCTCGAACATCGGTTCACCCCCGCGAGCGCAGGAACACCCAGCGCGGCCTGGGCGGTTTATCCCCGCGAGCGCGGGGAACACATCGCCCACGGATTTATTGCGGCAGGGATGCCCGGTTTATCCCCGCGAGCGCGGGGAACACTTCTTCGGTTTATCTTCTTCCTTCTTGGCCTGCGGTTCATCCCCGCGAGCGCGGGGAACACTCCGGCTTGACGTTCTTCCAGGCCGTGACCGACGGTTCATCCCCGCGAGCGCGGGGAACACTGAAAACAGGCCAATTTGAGACGTCATCTGCCCGGTTCATCCCCGCGAGCGCGGGGAACACGAGTCGAAGGAATTGTCGCTGTTGTCCGTCGCCGGTTCATCCCCGCGAGCGCGGGGAACACAGGCGGTGGCTGTTGTTGATCAGCCATTCGGCCGGTTCATCCCCGCGAGCGCGGGGAACACGACTACCTGCCAGGCGGCCAGAAACGCGGCGGCGGTTCATCCCCGCGAGCGCGGAGAACACATCAGGACGCGATTGCCTGGCAGGCGGTCAACCGGTTCATCCCCGCGAGCGCGGGGAACACAGCGCACTGAGGTGAAAGCCGCCCTGCAGGTTCGGTTCATCCCCGCGAGCGCGGGGAACACTCGTTCGCGGCAGAACTGGCCGCCAAGCATTTCGGTTCATCCCCGCGAGCGCGGGGAACACGGCCACCGAGCAGACCTATGCGCTGCCCGAGGACGGTTCATCCCCGCGAGCGCGGGGAACACATCAGGGTTAGAAGCCATGAACCTATCAGAAGCGGTTCATCCCCGCGAGCGCGGGGAACACGTCCCCTGATACTGTTCGTTGCCGTTGGTTATCGGTTCATCCCCGCGAGCGCGGGGAACACACGTCGGCGGACACCTCAACGTTTAGAAAGGCCGGTTCATCCCCGCGAGCGCGGGGAACACCCGGAAACGCGATTCACGATTGCCTGGTCGGCCGGTTCATCCCCGCGAGCGCGGGGAACACTGCGCACGCTACGGTAATCGGCGTCCGCCTGGCGGTTCATCCCCGCGAGCGCGGGGAACACGGTGGCGCGGAAGGGTGCTTACCAACAGTCAGCGGTTCATCCCCGCGAGCGCGGGGAACACTTCAGCCGGCGGGTCGGCTCGCCGCTGCCAGCCGGTTCATCCCCGCGAGCGCGGGGAACACACCAATTATAACCTTTTGAAAAATAAGGGAAAATCATCCCCTCCATTTTCCACCGATTTTTCGTACTATTTTTAGTTATTAAAGAACGGAGAAAAGAACAAGCGTTTATTGCTCGTCTGGAATGGGGAGGGGGAGGAACGATACCAGTCTGATACCATCCATTTCGACTGGCATGCGCCGATTTTCGCCGAGTGTGAGAAAGTCGAAACCGGCCTCATTGGTATTGCTACGCCAGGCGATGACGGCGTTACCGTCTTCGATGCCCTCTTCTACCTGCGTCCAGATATGCTCGCGCAGACGGCGGGAGTAATTGCCGACATAGACGCCTGCGCGAACTTCAAGCAGCCAGATGGCGAGCCGGCCGCGCAGTCGAGGCGGGGCGTTTTCAAGAACGATGACCAACATCGCCGATACTCTCTGGGTTGGGAATGGCCGGCGCCACTGATTCGGCGGGGGCGACAGGCGGGGTGATGCCGCCCTCGGCCAGTAAAGTTTCGATATCGGGAATGATGCGTTCGAGAAGCCTGGACTGGCGGAACGCATCGCGGCAGCGTATGCGCACCTCGCGCTCGACATTGGGGACCGGCTTGGCCGCGACCGCGAAGGCGATCGGCACCACGGTATCGAACTTGTAGATGTCGGCGATATCGTACACGAACGACAGTGCTTTACCGGTGTGGATGAAGCCGATGGCTGGTGCATAACCGGCGGCCAGCACCGCAGCAGTTGTTCACGCAGCCCTTCCACCACAACGTCTTGGGCGAGCAGCAGCGCCTTCAAGGCGGCGATGTCGTTGGGCAGGTCGGCTGGGCTGAGCATGCGC
>NZ_LMNW01000002.1 GCF_001423125.1 Duganella sp. Leaf126 | reverse complement strand
GCCACACATGGCACTTGGCGGCATCACGCCGATTCAGAAATTGGCCCTCGCCGCATAGCCTCTACTTCTGGTGCGCATCATTAATGGGGGGATTACCGGTCGGCTTGCCTAAAACGGCTGGATAGTGATCTACTTGATAAGTGGCTTTTACTTTGTCGTGGTCAAAAATTTCGGGGGCTCTCGCCACCAGATTTGCTTCCGATATTCCAATCGGTAGCTCAAAATAAGTGACAACATCAATGTCGTTGGGAGGCCGGGACTCGAGTGCTTCAACATGCTCGAGGAAACTGCCATCGAACCACTGGAAACCGTTGACAACTCCCATTGCATGGAATGCCGCACGTAAGCGCATCAGACCTTGCAAAATGCTGATCCGTTCTGGAGAGGTCGAAAATCGTTCGATCACATCTGCGAGAACAGCCGGGTATGGAGAACGATCAGCGCTGTGACCCGGCATTCCAGGATGGACCGGTGGAAGCACGCCTGCCATGTTCCAACTCGGAATCATAATTTCCTTGGGATGCGCTTAGTCGATGCACTATTGTCACCTCCGGCCGCATACAAAACAAGCGCGCACGATGAAGATAAATCCCGCAATTTTTTCCAGCCCTCCCTGCTGACTTCTAGTTCGGAATCGTGCCTCGCGTAATGGCATTGACTCACTCACGCCGTCGCACACCCACTCTCGAACCAAAGTCTCAATGCCAAACCATCCTGAAGGCACGCGCGCGACCCATTCCGAAAAAAAAGCTTGCAAAGGGAAATTGGCCAGCCTATAGTTTCTTTACCTATCGGTACATTGTGTTCCGATGAGTACAGAAAAGGAGAACTATCATGTCTATCCGTCCACCGTTGCCACCGTTTACCCGTGAAACCGCAATCGAAAAAGTCCGTCTGGCCGAGAATGGCTGGAACACGCGCGATCCAGAGAAAGTCGCCCTCGCTTACACCGAAGACAGCTGGTGGCGCAACCGCGCCGAGTTCGCTCAAGGCCGGGAAGCCATCGTCGCGCTGTTGAAACGCAAGTGGGACCGCGAGCTCGATTACCGTCTCGTCAAGGAACTGTGGGCGTTCGACGGCGCACGCATCGCGGTGCGCTTCGCCTACGAGTACCGTGACGATTCCGGCCAGTGGCATCGCGCCTACGGCAATGAAAACTGGGAATTCGATGAGTATGGTCTGATGCATCATCGTCACGCTTGCATCAATGAGCATCCGATCAAAGCGGAGGAGCGCAAGCTGCTGTGGGACAATAGTGGACCACGGCCGGCCGATCATCCAGGGCTGAGCAGTCTCGGTTTTTAAGGAAGATGAATGGCTAGAGTAATCGCGGAACGGGAAGATGTGATCCCGCTGCTCGGAGAGATATTCCGAACCTATGGATTCGAGGGAGCGAGCCTGGCTCGCATCACCGAGGGCACCAAACTAGGCAAGGGCAGCATCTATCACTTTTTCCCCGGCGGCAAAGAGGAAATGGCGGAAGCCGTGCTGACCCACGTCGATGACTGGTTCAAACACCATGTTTTCGAGCCGCTGATTGCGCGTGCAGACGCTGTCGCAGGCATTCAGGCCATGTTCGACGACGTAGGCCGCTACTTCCTCTCGGGCCGTCGCGTCTGTTTGATAGGAGTCTTTGCTCTTGGCAGCGAACGTGATCGTTTTGCAGATCGGGTCCGTGGTTACTTTGCAGCCTGGATCGATGCGCTTGCAGCGGCCCTGGTGCGCACCGGGCGCGAGCCGCAACAAGCCGCAGCCCTTGCGACGGAAGTTGTAGGGGGTATCCAGGGAGCGTTGGTACTGGCCAGAGCCTTGGACCAAACCGAGGTTTTCACTGCTATTTTGCGTGGCCTGCGAGATCGGCTGTTGGTTGCTTAGACCAGCAGTCTACCGATTTATTCAGGAAATGCAGCCATCCAGGAAAAGCTCATGAACTTCCTAGAACCTGCCTTTAAAAGAATCGACGATTCGTGGATTGAAACGCACGACTATGTCGATTGGGCCAACGAACTGCTGGAGGGCGGTTGCGACGCGCCAAGCGTTTGGGAACTGGCATCATGTTGCTTGGATGCAGAGGTGGATGCAGTCCTGGTGGAGCGTTTATTTCAGTCCTGCGTGACCGAGCTTGGGCTTGAACTGCCCCATGACTGGTATGACGCTCTACGCACATATTCAAGTAACATCTGCCAGAAAATGTTGCTAGGCGAGATGTTGCCGTGGGATTGTGTTGAAAAAATGTTAGCTATCGCCGACGATCACCAGCAACCCTATATTCACTGGATCTGGATCGATCTTGCGCGCGATCTTCATGCGTGGAGCGCAGGGACGGGCGCTGTCTTCTATAACGGCACGCTCGGTCTGGATGATCCCGAGGAATGCATTCGGGTCGTCGCTAAGCAGTTTATTGCCGCCTGTGCGCTGCCATTACCTCACCAATACCCACTGATCTGGCGCTGCGACATCTGCGAGGCGACCAGCGCCGAAAATAACCAGAGCGAAGCAAGGACGTGCACCTGTAGCAGATGTGGCCGCAGTAACTCGATGAAAAATATGCGGTTTTTCGAGCATCGTCATGCATTGATAACCAAGTTGGCGATGCGCTCGATTATGGATGTTTCTGCTGCAACAGTCGTCTGAGCGCGGTCGTATCGGTCATCCGCGCCCATGACAGCGCGCGGATGACCAGCGAACTACGCTCAGACTGCCAGTCGCATCAGCTGCGACGGCGACGACGCAACACCACCCCCATCAACCCCAGGCCCGCCAGCATGGCTGCATAGGTTTCCGGTTCCGGCACTGCGCTCAGGTTGGTGACGTTGAGCGTGTAGCGGCCCGCGCCGCCGAACTGCGTCAAGGCGAAGTTGCCGACCTTGAAGACCGGGCTGTCTTCGGCGCCGGTGTACAGCTGCGGACCATCGGTCGCCAGCAGTTGGTAGCCGAGGTAGAAGTCTTCGATCACCAGGCCGCCTCCGTTTGCAGCCGAGAAGAAGGTGATGTCGGCGACCGACAACAGCGCATCGGGGAAGCCCTCCACGTCGTAATACACGAAGCCGCCACCGTCTTCCGACAGGTCCGGCGCCACACTCGAGTCCAGCGTCCACTTGGCCGCGTAGTCCCCCGTCACGGTGAATTGATACAGCGCTGCGTTGGCCGCGCCGGTCCACAGCAATGCGGCGGACATGGCGACCTGGCTCAGGATACGTTTCACATTCATCGGACTACCCTCTCATTCAAGACTATGGTGGATGTACTTGGCTTGCCGCAAATAATGCGCTGCGGTATTGCCATATTAGCATTGTCTTAAAACTAAGTATAAATAGTTTATCGATTTGTTGTCATTACGCCCGTCACAGCCCGGGTGGCGGCACTTCGGGGATCTGGTTGCGCAGGCTGGCGTTGATCAGGTTCCAGCCGCGTATCACGGCAATGCCGTAGCTCAGCTCGATGATCTGGCTGTCGTCGAAGTGGTTTTTCAGCAGCGCAAAATCATCGTCGCCTGGCTGTTGGTGGGGCAGGGCGTTGGTGGCTTCAGCCCAGTTGAGCGCTGCGCGTTCGCGGTCGCTGAAGAACGATGCCGGGGCCTCGCGCCAGCCGGCGATGGCGTTGACGTGACGCGGGTCCATGCCTTGCCCGATCAGGTCGCGCCAGTGCATGTCGATGCACACGCCGCAGTGGTTCAGTTGCGAGATGCGCAGGTTGACCAGTTCCACCAGGCGCAGGCCCAGTGCACTTTTTTTCACGCAAGTGGATAGCGCGATCATCGCTTGCAGGCTGGCGGGAGCATGGTGGTAAAAATCGTCGATGCGGGCGGTGTGGGTCATTGCGGTTTCCTGTCTGGAGAGGGCGCACCATTGCGCCTCATGCTCCTTAGACGCGCCGGCCACCGCGCCTGTGACCGTGCGCTAGAAAATCGTTTGCGGCGCCCGGGCGAGCTTGTCCGGATTGCGCACCACCAGCACCGCTGCGATCCTGCCGTCCTCGATCACGAACGACTGCGCAGACTCGAGCTTGCCAGCGACATAGCGCAGCAGGCCCGGTTCGCCGTTCACGCGCGCCTGGCGGTAGTCCACCTGCAACGGATGCTGATGCTCCACCGACCAGAACACGCCCGCCACCCGGCCGGCGCCGCGCAGGATGCGCATGAACGAGCGGATCTTGCCGCCGCCGTCCGCCACCAGTTGCACGTCGTCGGCCATCAGCGCTTTCATGGCGTTGCGGTCGCCCGCCTTGGCGGAAACCATGAAGCGGCCGAGCAGGGCATGATGGGTGTGACGCGGGACGTTGAAGCGCGGCTGTTGCTGGCGCACGCGTTCCTGGGCGCGGTGCACCATCTGGCGACATGCCGCTTCGGTCTTGCCCAGCATGGCGGCGATGTCGGCATAGTCGTGGTCGAACACCTGGCGCATCAGAAAGGCAGCGCGCTCCTCCGGCGACAGCCGTTCGAGTACCCATAGAAACGCCATGGATACGTCGCTGGCCATTTCGGCGCTGGACTCCGGCGTGCGGTCATCGATCTCGACGACGGGTTCGGGCAACCACAAGCCGATATAGCTGGCGCGCTCGCTTTGCCGGCCGCGCAGGGTGTCGATGGCCAGCCGGGTGGTGGCGGTCACCAGCCACGCTTCGGGCGACAGGATCGCCGCGCGGTCGCTGCCATGCCAGCGCAGCCAGGCGTCCTGCACCACGTCCTCGGCATCGGCGCGCACGCCCAGCATGCGGTAGGCGATGGCGAACAGGCGCGGGCGCAAGGAGTCAAAGGTGGTGTCGATCATTGAATAAGCAAAAAATGGGTATCAATTCTAGACGGCCCAGGGCACCGGTTTGTGACAACCCCGCGTGCGCCGGTTGAACTTACTTCGGGGGAGCGGGTCCAACCATTTCCGCCGCTGAGAGTCTGTCATTCACGCAGGCTTATACACGGGGTTGCCGGGAGACTGCACGACGGGCTTCCGGCGCCCCGGTATGCTTGAGCCTATGTCCGGCCACGGTACGCTCAGGCGCGCGCCTTGCCTGCCGCTGGCGCTACCGGCGGGGGAGCCGGCGTGGTCAGCACTGCGCCTTCCTTGAAGCTGCAATCGACAATATGGGCGCTCGACGCCGGTGCGGCAGCCGAGTACAGGTCGTTGTACGGGTTGCCGTCGGCGATGCGCAGGTCGATGTGCATGTGCTGCAGGTGGTTGCTGGCCTCGATTTCGAGCATGCGCTCGCGCCGCACCTCCACTTCGCGGCTGGTGCGGCCCTGCATGATCGGTCCCTCGAAGTAACGGATCAGCGCACACTCGATGGCGTCCACCCGGTCCTTGAGCAGCATGTCGGCTGCCACCGCGTTCTGGTTGACCGGCTTGTCGGCCGGATCACCGTCGTCGCACACCACTTCCACCTGCATGCGCAGCACCAGCAGCAGCAGGTCGTGGTGTTCGCTGTTGTTGAAGTGGATGCGCTGCACGGCCGACAGGCGCGCGCGCGCCAGGCGTCCGGCCGGGTCCTTGGTCTGCCCCACGTACTGCACCTTGCTCGGCACTTTCAGGTCGTGGTCATACTGCTGCAGCACGTCGTGGATCGACAGCGCTTCCACCAGGCCGCCCCAGTTGAGCGTGATGAAGCGGTCGGTCATGGTCACGACCGGCTTTTTCAGGGTAGCGGCAAACGGCACCACCAGCTCCATCTGCACGGAACCGCGCTTGCCTTCGGTACCGATCAGGATCGGCACCGTGAGCTTGAGCGAGAAGAAGGCCCAGCTGGTGTTGCGCGTGGTATCGAAGCGCACGATGGGACGGTTGATGACAAAATAGATCAGCCGCTTTTCCATGGTCGCTTCGAGGTCGAACTGCATGCGGCGCAGCTGGCGGCCGATGGGATCGCGGATGTCGGGCCGTTCGGGAAAGCCGGCAAACAGGTCGTACCAGTGGTACTTGGCGTCGGAGACGGTCACGCGCCAGCTTTGCTGCGCGCTGCTGCGCTGGGGCAGCAGCGGCAGCACGTCTTCGTAGGCCTCGGGTGCTGTCAGCAGGTCGTGGAACGGCTCGGGCGCATGCTCGGGCGGCGCAACCAGCCCCAGCTCTTCCAGCGAGGGTTCGAGATCGTCCTCGCTGGCGGCCTGGTCAGGTGTATCGCTCGTCATGTGGATGCTCCAGTGTGTCCGCTCAAGCTGCCAGTATAGGCCTTACCGTTAATTATTTCTACGCGGCAATCCCTAAAATGTCACATTTGGCGCTGCTGCACCGTGCATCGCTGTTGTATCAGTGTCGCAGCCTGGTGCCGACCGGCGGCTCCGGCGGCGTCATGGCGGCGACGACGACGTCGCCATCCGCCACAAAGCAGCTGAGCAGGTGACGGCTGGCCGGCGCCACCGGTCCGGAACCGATCCTGTCATAGGCACCGATGTCCGGCCACTGCAAATCGAGCGTGAACTGGACCAGGTTGTTGGCCTGCTGGGCGGCAGTTACGCGTTCGCGCCGGGCCTGGCGCTCTTGCGGCTTGCGGGTGGCGGATGCGGGACCTTCGAAGTGACGGATCAGGGCTGCCGCCAGCAGCTCCATGCGTTCGCCTTGCAGGATGGCGGCCGCACGCGGATGGGCATTGTGCGGCATGCTGGCCGGGTCGCCGCTGGCACAGCGCACGTCGATGTCGAACTGCTGGACCAGCAGCAGCGTATCGAGGTCTTCCTTGTGCCTGGCGTGCAGCTTTTGCAGCGCCGGCAGGCGTGCGCGCGACAGCTGCGCCTCCGGATCGAAGGTGGTTCCCACGTACACCACCTGGCACGGCACCTTGTCCGGTGCGTGGGCCTGCAGGATGTCGTGGATCGAGAAGGTTTCCACCAGCCCGCCCCAGTTCAGGGTGACGAAATTGGCGGTGAGCTTGACGGTCGGCTTTTTCAGCGTGGCGGCAAACGGGACGGTGAGCTCGAAGGTGATGCTGTCGCGCCGTTGCTCGGCGCCCACCAGCAGCGGCAGGGTGAGCTTGAGGGAAAAGAAGCCCCAGTGCACGGCAGCGGCGGTGTCGAAGCGTACGGGCGTGCGGGTCAGTACGAAGAACAGGTGGTGCATGGACGCCACCGCCTCGAGTTCGAATTGCATGCGGCGCTGGTAGCGGCCGATCGGATCGTGGATGTCGGGCCGCTCGGGAAAGCCGGCGATCAGGTCGTACCAGTGCATCCTGGCCGTGGCGACGCTGGCGTACCAGCTTTGCGGGGCCGTATGACGTTCGGGCAGATAACTGGTGAAGTCTGCCGCTTGCTCTGGTTGGGGCCGCAGGGTCTGGGCAGCCGGCTCGCGAAGAGTCATGATCTTGGAAGGTGGGTTGGTCGGTGTTGCCGCGCGATTGACAAAGCAATACTAAGTAATTCTACGCAGCAATACACAGGCTACCCCTGCTTGTTCGGTAAATCAACAACTTTCAGACAGCGCTGAACAAAACCGCAATTTTGCAACGCTGCCGGCCAGCCTTACAGCGCTTCCTGCAGCAGCGCCAGCAGGGCCAGCGGATCGTCGAGTACGCGGTCGGCCTGCCAGTCGAGCGGCTTGTGCGGCCCACAATAGCCCCAGCCGGCAGCGATGGTGGGCATGCCGGCTGCCTTGCCGGCCTGTATGTCGCGCAGGTCGTCGCCCACGTACCAGCAATCGCGCGGGTCCAGGCCCAGGCGCGCTGCCGCTTCCAGCAGCGGCGCCGGGTGCGGCTTGGCGTGGGGCGTGGTATCGCCCGAGATCGCGCAGGCTGCGTGGTCCAGGCCGATCAGCGGCAGCAGCGGGTCGGTAAAGCGTTTCGGCTTGTTGGTCACAACGCCCCAGGCCACGCCTGCCGCCGTGATCCCGTCGAGCAGCTGCGGCACGCCATCGAACAGCGTGCTGTGGTCGGCGATGTGGGCGGCATAGTTGTCGAAAAAGCCGTCGCGCAGGGCCAGGTAGCCGTCGTCCTCGGGCGTCAGGCCGAAGGCCACGCCGATCATGCCGCGTGCGCCGGCCGAGGCGGTCGGGCGCAGCAAGGCGTAATCGGCCGGCGGCAGGTCGCGCGCGGTGCGCAGCAGGTTGACGGCGGCGGCCAGGTCGGGCGCGGTATCGGCCAGCGTACCGTCGAGGTCGAACAGGATGGCGCGCGGCGCACCCAGGGCAGCGAGGGCAGTGGTCATGAGGTCAGTCGAGCGGGCGGGTGGTGGCGATCATGTAATTGACGCTGGTGTCGTCATTGAGCGAATAAATCCGGGTCAGCGGGTTGTAGCCCAGGCCTTTCAGGCCCTGCGCCTGCAGGCCGGCGCTGCGCACGTACTGCGCCAGCTCGGACGGCGTGATGAACTTGGCGTAATCGTGGGTGCCCCGCGGCAGCATGCGCAACACATATTCGGCGCCGATGATGGCGAACAGGTAGGACTTGGGATTGCGGTTGAGCGTGGAAAAGAAGACGTGGCCGCCCGGTTTGACCAGCGTGGCAGCGGCGCGCACGATGGCGCCCGGATCGGGCACGTGCTCGAGCATTTCCATGCAGGTCACCACGTCGTACTGGCCAGCCTCCTGCGCCGCCATCTCCTCGGCGGCGACGAGCTTGTAGCGTACCTGCACGCCCGATTCCAGGCTGTGCAGGTCGGCCACTTTCAGTGCTTTTTCGCTCAGGTCGATGCCGGTGACGTCGGCGCCCTTGCGCGCCATCGATTCGCTGAGGATGCCGCCGCCGCAACCGATGTCGATTACCTTCTTGCCGGCCAGCGGCGCGCGCGCGTTGATCCATTCCAGGCGCAGCGGATTGATCTCGTGCAGCGGGCGGAATTCGGAGGTCGGATCCCACCAGCGGTGGGCCAGGTCGGAGAATTTTTGCAGTTCCAGGGGATCGGCGTTCATGGTGCGGCTTTCATGAAAAGGGTTGCCGCTATTCTAAACGATCGACCGCCGATTCGACTGCGCCGTGCGGCCGTGGCGCAGCCAAAAAAAAACCCGCCGAAGCGGGTTTTTTTACCGGGTACAGCAGGGATTACTTGCTGGTGCCAACGACTTCGATTTCCACGCGACGGTTCTTCGCACGGCCTTCGGCAGTCTTGTTGTCGGCCACTGGCTGTTTCTCGCCTTTGCCTTCGGTGTACACGCGGGTTGCGTCCACGCCTTTGGAGATGATGTAGGCTTTGACAGCTTCAGCGCGGCGTACCGACAGCTTCTGGTTGTACTCGTCCGTACCAACGGAGTCGGTGTGACCGACGGCGATGATGACTTCCAGGTTGATCGAGTTCAGTTTCGAGGTCACTTCGTCCAGCTTGGCTTTGCCTTCTGGTTTCAGGACCGATTTGTCGAAGTCGAAGAACGCGTCAGCAGCGAAGCTCACTTTTTGCGCGGTTGGCACTGGTGCAGGTACTGGCGCCGGTGCTGGTTGTACCGGTGCTGGGGCTGGTGGTGGCGGTGGTGGGGCTACGCACTTGCCGTTTTCCAGTTTTTCTGGCTCAACGCACAGCGGCAGGTCGCAACCTGGCACGGCGTCGGCAGGGGTCCAGTAACCGGTGCGCCAGCACAGGCCGAACGGATCACGGACGATCACACCGCGTGCGTCTTGCACGTAGGCGCTTTTTGGGCTGGCAGCCTTGATGTCCTGGTTGACAGGCGCATAAGGTGGCGCGGTCGGCGTGGTTTGCGCGAATGCCGAACCTGCAAAAGCAGCCGAGATGGCCAACAACGAAATAAGTTTCTTCATATTTTTTTTCCTTTCGGGGGTGATATCCGCAGAAAAACTGCGCGACGTGCAATACGTGGGCCGGATTTTACCACGCAGGGGCGTCACGCCCGTCTCCCGATTGCGAAACAAGCAATTGACTTCCGATTCATTTTGCCACAACAGGTGGGGGTGCGCGAAAGTGGTGCAACCGTGCCTCAATTTGCTCACTACCAATATGTTGTTTTGGCGCAACGTGATTGTCGATAATAAATGAGTAATGTGTCGCGAATATTACATCGTGTTACAAGCCGGCATCGTGTGCTGGGCCGCACAGCGACGCGGGCAGGGGGTGAATTGTGCTGGTGGCCCGGTCCGCATGGTAAAATCGAATGCTTGCCAGTCTGGTAAAACAGACCGGTGCACCCCTTCGAGTGCGGCATACATTGCTTAGTAGATAACCCCACAGTCAAAGATCAGTCGACCCGCCAATGGATCAATTCGCAAAAGAAACAATTCCTATTTCCCTCGAAGAAGAGATGCGCAAGAGCTACCTCGATTACGCGATGAGCGTGATCGTCGGCCGCGCCTTGCCGGATGTGCGCGACGGCCTGAAGCCCGTGCACCGCCGGGTCCTGTATTCGATGCACGAGTCGAACTACGTGTGGAACCGCGCCTACGTCAAGTGCGCGCGCGTGGTCGGCGACACCATGGGTAAATACCACCCGCACGGCGACGCCTCGATCTACGACACGCTGGTGCGCATGGCGCAGGACTTTTCGCTGCGCTACATGCTGGTCGATGGCCAGGGCAACTTCGGTTCGGTCGATGGCGACGGCGCGGCTGCGATGCGTTACACCGAGTGCCGCCTGGACAAGATCTCGAGCGAGCTGCTGGCCGACATCGACAAGGATACCGTCGATTTCCAGCCCAACTACGACGGCAAGGAAAAAGAGCCGACCGTCCTGCCGACCCGCATTCCCAACCTGCTGATCAACGGTTCGTCCGGCATCGCGGTGGGCATGGCCACCAATATTCCGCCGCACAACCTGCACGAAGTGATTGCCGGCGCGCTGCACGTGCTGCAACACCCGCAATGCTCGATCGACGAACTGATCGAACTGATCCCCGCGCCGGACTTCCCGACCGGCGGCATCATCTACGGCGTTTCCGGCGTGCGCGACGGTTACCGCACCGGCCGTGGCCGCGTGGTCATGCGTGCCAAGACCCACTACGAGGAATACGGCAAGGACGGCGGCCGCACCGCCATCATCGTCGACGAGCTGCCGTACCAGGTCAATAAAAAGTCGCTGCTCGAGCGCATCGCCGAAAACGTGCGCGACAAGAAGCTCGAAGGCATTTCCGACATCCGCGACGAGTCCGACAAGTCGGGCATGCGCGTGGTGATCGAACTGAAACGCGGCGAAGTGCCGGAAGTGGTGCTCAACAACCTGTACAAGCAGACCCAGTTGCAGGATACCTTCGGCATGAACATGGTGGCGCTGGTCGATGGCCAGCCGCGCCTGCTGAACCTGAAGGAAATGCTGCAGTGTTTCCTGTCGCACCGCCGCGAAGTGGTCACGCGCCGCACCGTGTTCGAGCTGCGCAAGGCGCGCGAACGCGGTCACGTGCTCGAAGGCCTGGCCGTGGCGCTGGCCAATATCGACGATTTCATCGCCCTGATCAAGGCCGCGCCGACGCCGCCGGTGGCGAAAGCGGCCCTGATGGACCGCTCGTGGGATTCGTCGATCGTGCGCGAGATGCTGGCCCGTACCGCCGAAGGCAGCACGGTTGGCGGCATCGACGCCTTCCGTCCCGAGCACCTGCCCAAGCATTACGGCATCCAGGCCGACGGCATGTATCGCCTGTCCGACGACCAGGCCCAGGAAATCCTGCAGATGCGCCTGCAGCGCCTGACCGGCCTGGAACAGGACAAGATCGTCAACGAGTACAAGGACGTGATGGCCGAAATCGCCGACCTGCTCGACATCCTGGCCAAGCCGGCCCGCGTGACCACCATCATCACCGACGAGATGACCCACGTGGTCAACGAGTTCGGCGATCCGGCCAAGGACCCGCGCCGTTCCAGCATCGAGCACAATGCCAGCGACCTCAATACCGAAGACCTGATCACGCCGCAGGACATGGTGGTCACGCTGTCGCACACCGGCTACATGAAGGCGCAGCCGATTTCCGAGTACCGCTCGCAGAAGCGCGGCGGTCGCGGCAAGCAGGCCATGGCGACCAAGGAAGAGGACTGGATCGACCAGCTGTTCATCGCCAACACGCACGACTACATCCTGTGCTTCTCGAACCGCGGCCGCATGTACTGGCTCAAGGTGTGGGAAGTGCCGCAAGGCTCGCGCAACTCGCGCGGCAAGCCGATCGTCAACATGTTCCCGCTGGCCGATAACGAGAAGATCACCGTGATCCTGCCGCTGTCGGGCGAGAACCGCACCTTCCCCGAAGACCATTACGTGTTCATGTCGACCAGCCTCGGTACGGTCAAGAAGACGCCGCTGCGCGACTTCAGCAACCCGCGCAAGGCCGGCATCATCGCGGTGGACCTCGACGAAGGCGACTTCCTGATCGGCGCCGCGCTGACCGACGGCGAACACGATGTGATGCTGTTCTCCGACGCCGGCAAGGCCGTGCGCTTCGACGAGAACGACGTGCGGCCGATGGGCCGCAATGCACGCGGCGTGCGCGGCATGAACCTCGACGAAGGCCAGCGCGTGATCGCGCTGCTGGTGGCCGAGAACGAGCAGCAGTCGGTGCTGACCGCCACCGAGAACGGCTTCGGCAAGCGTACCCCGATCACCGAGTACACCCGTCACGGCCGCGGCACCAAGGGCATGATCGCGATCCAGACCTCCGAGCGTAACGGCCGCGTGGTGGCCGCCACCCTGGTCGAGCCGACCGACGAGATCATGCTGATCACCACTGGCGGTGTGCTGATCCGCACCCGCGTGGCCGAGATCCGTGAAATGGGCCGCGCCACCCAGGGCGTGACCCTGATTGCGGTCGAAGACGGCACCAAGCTCTCGGGCCTGCAGCGCGTGGTGGAAACCGATATCGACGAGGTGGAGCTGGAGCCGGGACCGGACGCCAAGCCGGCCGACGACGTGCAGCCGGAGTAAGCGCCGGAGCGCCAACTTGCCAGACCATGCCCGGGCCTTCGCCCGGGCGCCCCGGGGCCAGGTTTATTGTGTGCACGAGCGCGGCAATAACACTGGCCCTTTTTTATGCCGTACCGATGGAGACAACATGAAAAAAATCGCAGCAACCGTCATCACTTCGCTGGCGCTGATCGGCGCGCCTGCCGCGTTTGCCCAGGCCGCCGCCCCTGCCGCAGCAGCGCCAGCTGCCGCCGGCGCTGCTGCAGTCGATCCGGCAGCAATGGCTGCCGCCAAGGAGCTGTTCGCCTCGATGAATTACCGCGCACTCATGGTCGATAGCATGGCCAAGATGTCGCAAGGCCTGGCCAGCTCGATCCGCGCCGGCGCCGAAGCGGGCATCGACGCCAATCCCAAGGCCACGCCGGAACAAAAGCGGCAGGCGCGCGCCAAGATGGAGGCCGAACTGCCGAAAGTGATCGCCGGCATGCAGGAAGTGATGAACGACCCGTCGCTCGTCGATGAAATCATGACCCAGACGGTACCGCTGTATGCGCGCACCTTCAGCGCTGATGAACTGAAACAGATCGCCGCCTTCTACCGCACGCCGGTGGGCGCCAAGATGCTCTCCGCCATGCCGCAGCTGATGGGCGAGGGCATGCAGATCGGCCAGCAGATCGTCAGCAGCCGCATCGGCCCGATGATGCAGAAGCTGCAGAAGGCTACCCAGTAATCATGACAAGGAACCCGCTGTGACCCACATCTATAACTTCTCCGCCGGCCCGGCCGTCCTGCCCAGGGAGGTGCTGGCGCAAGCCGCCGCCGACATGCTGGACTGGCATGGCAGCGGCATGTCGGTGATGGAGATGAGCCACCGCGGACCGGAGTTCATCTCGATCTACAAGGCGGCCGAGCGCGACCTGCGCGAGCTGCTGGCAGTACCGGACAATTACAGGATATTGTTCATGCAGGGCGGGGGCTTGTCCCAGAACGCCCTGATTCCGCTGAACCTGGTGGGCCACAAGCCGCAACCAGCCACCGTCGATTTCATCCACACCGGTTCGTGGTCGGCCAAGTCCATCAAGGAAGCCGCCAAGTACGCCAATGTCAACGTCGCCGCGTCGTCCACCACGTCGATGCCGCCGCCGTCGGCCTGGCAGCTCACGCCCGGCGCGGCCTACCTGCACCTGTGCACCAACGAGACCATCGACGGCGTCGAGTTCTGTGTCGATCCCGGCTGGGCGGCGCCGCAGGACGCCGTGCTGGTGGCCGACATGTCGTCGCACATCCTGTCGCGCCGCATCGACGTTGCGCAGTACGGGGCGATCTTCGCCGGGGCCCAGAAAAACATCGGGCCGGCGGGCCTTACCATCGTCATCGTGCGCGACGACCTGCTGGGCAAGGCGCTGCCGGCCTGTCCGTCGGCGTTCGACTTCAAGCTGGTGGCCGACAATGACTCGATGTACAACACGCCGCCCACCTACGCCATCTACATTGCCGGCCTGGTCTTCCAGTGGCTGAAGCGGCAGGGCGGTGTGGCCGCGATGGAAGAGCGCAATATCGCCAAGGCGAAGCTGCTGTACGCAGCGCTCGACGCCGACGATTTTTACCAGACCCGCGTGGCGGCAGACAGCCGCTCGCGCATGAACGTGCCCTTCTACCTGAAGGATGAGAGCAGGAACGACGAATTCCTGGCCGGCGCCAAGGCGCGCGGCCTGCTGCAACTGAAGGGCCACAAGTCCGTCGGCGGCATGCGTGCTTCGATCTACAATGCCATGCCGCTCGAGGGTGTGCAGGCGCTGGTAGACTATTTAAACGACTTTGCAGGGCGGCGATAACCGTTGCCTTTACCAACGTCATGCCTGCGAACGCGGGCATCCATACTGGGCGTACACCCTACGCGTTTTATGGATTCCCGCCTGCGCGGGAATGACGGCATCGCGTTTGACTGACAAGAATGCAGTCAACACGGTACCGCGTTTAGAAAATAAAGAAACCGCCATGAACGACAAACTGAAACCCTTGCGCGAGCAGATCGATGCGATCGACGCGCAAATCCTCGACCTGCTCAACCGCCGTGCGCGGGTGGCGCAGGAGGTCGGCCACGTCAAGGCCGAAACCAACGCGCCGGTGTTCCGGCCCGAACGCGAAGCGCAGGTGCTGCGCGGCGTGGCCGACCGCAACCCCGGCCCGATGGGCAATGCCGAGATGCAGACCATCTTCCGCGAGATCATGTCGGCCTGCCGCGCGCTGGAAAAGCGCGTCACCGTCGCCTTCCTGGGGCCGGCCGGCACCTACAGCGAACAGGCCGTGTACCAGCAGTTCGGCACCGCGGTCGACGTGCTGGCCTGCGCCTCGATCGACGAAGTGTTCCGCGCCACCGAGGCCGGCACCGCCGACTTTGGCGTGGTGCCGGTGGAAAACTCCACCGAGGGCGCGATCGGCCGCACGCTCGACCTGCTGCTCAACACACCGCTGACCATCAGCGGCGAGGTGGCGATCGCCGTGCGTCACAGCCTGCTGACCGGCACCGGCACTATGGATGGCGTGACCGCCATCTGCGCCCATGCGCAGGCGCTGGCCCAGTGCCAGATCTGGCTCAACAACAACTACCCCGAGATCGAGCGGCGCGCCGTCTCGTCCAATGCCGAAGCGGCGCGCATGGCGCGCGACGACCATTCGGTGGCGGCAATCGCCGGCGAACGCGCCGGCGTGCGCTACAGCCTGGGCACGGTCAAGGCCAATATCCAGGACGATCCGCACAACCGCACCCGCTTTGCCGTGATCGGCACCTTGCGCACCGGACCGTCCGGCATCGACCGTACCTCGATGGCGCTGGCTGCGCCGCACAAGGCCGGCTCGGTGTACCGCCTGCTCGGTTCGCTGGCGCAGAACGGCGTGTCGATGACGCGCTTCGAATCGCGCCCGGCCCGCAACGGCAACTGGGAATACTATTTTTACGTGGACGTCGAAGGCCACATCGAAAACCCGGCCGTGGCCCGGGCGCTCGAAGAATTGCAGGGCAATGCCGCCTTCTTCAAGGTGCTCGGCTCTTATCCCGTCAGCCTCACATAAAAAACGAGAGATCATCATGACCAAGAACATCGGGCCGGAATACGTCCGCGCCATCGCCCCTTACCAGGCCGGCAAACCGATCGCGGAAGTCGCGCGGGAATTCGGCTTGCAGGAAGACGCCATCGTCAAGCTGGCCTCCAATGAAAACCCGTTCGGTGTGCCGGAGTCGGCGCAGGCGGCCATGCGTGCTGCCGCCGCCGAACTGGGACGCTACCCGGACGCCAACGGCTTCGAGCTAAAAGCTGCGCTGTCGGCGCGCTACGACGTGCCGGCCGACTGGATCACGCTCGGCAACGGCAGCAACGACATCCTGGAAATCGCCGCCCACGCTTTTGTCGAGCGCGGCCAGTCGGTCGTGTATGCGCAGTACTCGTTTGCCGTGTACGCGCTGGCCACGCAGGGCGTCGGGGCGCGCCACATCGTGGTGCCGGCCAAGGCCCATGGCCACGACCTCGACGCCATGCTGGCGGCGATCACGGACGACACGCGGCTGGTCTTCATCGCCAACCCCAACAACCCGACCGGCACCTTCATTCCGGCTGCCGAGATCGAAGCGTTCCTGCAGCGAGTGCCGGCCGGCGTGGTGGTGGTGCTGGACGAAGCCTATAACGAGTTCCTGGCGCTCGAACACCAGTTCGAGTCGGCCGACTGGGTCAAGAAGTACCCGAACCTGCTGGTGTCGCGCACTTTTTCCAAGGCCTATGGCCTGGCCGGTTTGCGCGTGGGCTTCGCCATCGCCCAGCCGGCGCTGACCGACCTGATGAACCGCATCCGCCAGCCGTTCAATGTCAATTCGCTGGCGCAGGCGGCTGCCATTGCCGCCCTCAACGACCGCGACTTCCTGGACAAGAGCGCAGCCAACAATGCTGCCGGCTACCGCCAGTTCACCGAGGCGTTCGCGCAGCTGGGACTGGAGTACGTGCCGTCGTACGGCAACTTCGTGCTGGTCAAGGTCGGCGACGATGCCGGCGCCGGTGCGCGCGTGAACCTGTCGCTGCTCAAGCAGGGCGTGATCGTGCGCCCGGTGGGTAACTACGGCTTGCCCGAGTGGCTGCGCATCTCGATCGGTCTGCCGCAGGAAAACGCCGTGCTGATCGCGGCGCTGACCAAGGCGCTGGCCGGGGAGTGAGCGCGTGGTCCTGAACAAGGTCGTCATCGCCGGCGTGGGCCTGATCGGCGGCTCGTTTGCGCGCGCACTGAAACAGGCCGGCGCGGTGCGCACCGTGGTGGGCCTGGACCGCGCGCAGGCGTCGCTGCAGCGCGCGCTGGCGCTGGGCATCATCGACAGCGTCGGCGCCGACATGGCGCAGGTGCTGGACGGCGCCGACCTGGTGCTGCTGGCCGCACCGGTGGCGCAGACCGAAGCGATCCTGGCCGCGATGGCGCCGTACCTGCAGCCCGGCACCGTGATCACCGACGCCGGCAGCACCAAGTCGGACGTGGTGGCCGCCGCCCGCAAGGCGCTGGCAGGCAAGGTGGCGCAGTTCGTGCCCGGTCATCCGATCGCCGGGCGCGAAACCAACGGGCCGGACGCGGCAATCGACGACCTGTACCTGGGCAAGAAGGTGGTGCTGACGGCGCTGGCCGAGAATGCGGCAGCCGACGTGGAGCGGGTGGAGGTGGCATGGCGCGCGACTGGCGCGATCATCCATCGCCTCTCGCCCGAAGAACATGACAAGGTGTTTGCGGCCGTCAGCCACCTGCCGCATTTGCTGGCCTATGCGCTGGTCGACGATATCGCCAACAAGCCCCATGCGGACCTGCTGTTCCAGTACGCGGCCAGCGGCTTTCGCGACTTTACCCGCATCGCCGGCTCGTCGCCGGAAATGTGGCGCGACATCAGCCTGGCCAACCAGGCCGCGCTGCTGACCGAGCTCGATGCGTACCTGGCGCAGCTCACCGTGCTGCGTGCGCAGCTGGCGGCGGGCGATGGCTCCGGCCTGGAACGGGTCTATGGCAACGCCCAGCGCGCCAGGCACCAATGGATCACCGCGATTGAAACGGCGGAAGCGCCGCAATCGGCGGACAAGGCAGATTAAAGAAAGAACCCATGAACCACGAATACATCGACCTGCAACCGGTCAAACAAGTCCAGGGCGCCGTGCGCCTGCCCGGTTCGAAGTCCATTTCGAACCGCATCCTGCTGCTCGCAGCGCTGTCGCAGGGCGAGGTCGAGATTGTCGATCTGCTGGCCTCCGACGATACCGCCGTCATGCTGGCCGCCCTGCGCGCGCTGGGCGTGCAGTGGACCGAAGAAAAAACCGCGACCGGCACCATCCACCGCGTCCAGGGTGTGGCCGGCGTGCTGCCGAATAAATCGGCCGACCTGTTCATGGGCAATGCCGGCACCGCGATCCGGCCGCTGACCGCCGCGCTGGCCGTGATCGGCGGCGACTACACGCTGCACGGCGTGCCGCGCATGCACGAGCGGCCGATCGGCGACCTGGTCGATGCACTGAACGCGGCCGGCACCAGCGTCGAGTACACGGGCCAGCCCGGCTATCCGCCGCTGCACATCCGCCAGGGCAGCATCCATGCGCGGCGCCTGGCCGTGCGCGGCGACGTGTCGAGCCAGTTCCTCACGGCGCTGCTGATGGTGGCGCCGCTGATGGCGCGCGCGCACGCAATCACCATCGACGTTATCGGCGAACTGATCTCCAAGCCCTACATCGAAATCACGCTGAACCTGATGCGCCGCTTCGGCGTGCAGATCGGCCAGGACGGCTGGTCGTCGTTTTCGATCGAACCGGGCCAGGTGTACCAGTCGCCGGGCACCATTCATGTCGAGGGCGATGCGTCGTCGGCGTCGTACTTCCTGGCGGCCGGCGCCATCGGCGGCGGGCCGGTGCGGGTGGAAGGCGTGGGCCGGCACAGCATCCAGGGCGACGTGCGCTTTGCCGCCGCGCTCGAGCAGATGGGCGCCACCATCGTCATGGGCGACAACTGGATCGAGGCCAGCAGCAACGGTCCGCTCAAAGCCATCGACGCCGACTTCAACCACATTCCCGACGCCGCCATGACGATCGCGATTGCCGCGCTGTACGCGGACGGCACCAGCACGCTGCGCAACATCGCCAGCTGGCGCGTCAAGGAAACCGACCGCATCGCCGCCATGGCCACCGAGCTGCGCAAGCTGGGCGCCACGGTGGAGGAGGGCGCCGATTACCTGACGGTCACGCCACCGCCAGCCTTGTCTCCTGCTACTATCGATACCTACGACGACCACCGCATGGCGATGTGCTTCTCGCTGGCGTCGCTCGACGGCACGGCGCGCAGTGGCGCCACCGTGCGCATCAACGACCCCAGGTGCGTCGGCAAGACCTTCCCTGAATATTTCGCCGCGTTTGCGGCGATTGCAAAATAGTAAATACATGCCTAACTCCCAGATTCCAGTCATCACCATCGACGGTCCCACCGCATCGGGCAAGGGCACGGTCGCCCACCGCGTTGCCGACAGGCTCGGCTTCCACTACTTGGATTCGGGCGCGCTGTACCGTTTGACGGCGCTGTCGGCCCTGCGCCGCGACACCGATCTGACCGACGAACATGCGCTGGCCAAGCTGGCCGAACACCTGCAGTGCAGCTTCCAGGGCGGCCACATCCTGCTCGGCCACGAAGACGTCAGCGACGCCATCCGCGCCGAAGCGGTCGGCAATACCGCGTCCAGGATCGCCACCTTTCCGGCCGTGCGCCATGCGCTGGTCGGCCTGCAGCTGGGGTTCCGCAAGGCGCCCGGCGTGGTGGCCGACGGGCGCGACATGGGCTCGGTGATCTTCCCGCACGCGCCGCTCAAGGTGTTTCTGACTGCAAGTGTTGCGGCACGGGCCGACCGGCGCTACAAGCAATTGATCGGCAAGGGAATTTCTGCTAAGATGGAAGACCTGCTGATGGATTTGCAGGCGCGGGACGACCGGGATACGAACCGGGCCATCGCGCCGCTGGTCCCCGCCGAGGGCGCACACGTGCTCGATACATCGGAAATGACCGCTGACGAAGCGGTCGAACAGGTGTTGACGTGGTACGCCGCCGTCGGTAAATAGTGTGTATTTAGTAAGGTGTCTGGCCGCTCTGCGGCCTAGACGTGTTTCAACCCTAACCCAACTGAAGTCGCATCTCGCGAGCCTTGTTGGCAAACCTGGAAGTCACAATGTCTAATATGGAAAGTTTTGCAGCCCTCTTCGAAGAATCCCTGTCGCGTCAAGACATGCGTTCGGGCGAAGTGATCTCGGCTGAAGTCGTTCGTCTGGATCACAACTTCGTGATCGTGAACGCCGGCCTGAAATCGGAAGCATTCATCCCTGTTGAAGAATTCAAGAATGACCAAGGCGAACTGGAAGTCAAAGTAGGCGACTTCGTTTCCGTGGCCATCGAATCGCTGGAAAACGGTTTCGGCGATACCATCCTGTCGCGCGACAAGGCCAAGCGTCTGGCTTCGTGGCTGGCACTGGAAAAAGCCATGGAGTCGGGCGAGATCGTCGTCGGCACCGTCAATGGCAAAGTCAAGGGCGGCCTGACCGTTCTGACCAACGGCATCCGCGCATTCCTGCCGGGTTCGCTGGTCGACACCCGTCCAGTCAAGGACACCACCCCGTTCGAAGGCAAGACCCTCGAATTCAAGGTTATCAAGCTGGACCGCAAGCGTAACAACGTGGTGCTGTCGCGTCGCGCCGTCATCGAAGCATCGATGGGCGAAGAGCGTCAGAAACTGATGGAAACGCTGAAAGAAGGCACGGTCGTGACCGGCGTCGTGAAAAACATCACCGACTACGGCGCGTTCGTGGACCTGGGCGGCATCGACGGCCTGCTGCACATCACCGACCTGGCATGGCGTCGTGTGCGTCACCCATCGGAAGTGCTGACCGTCGGTCAGGAAATCACCGCCAAAGTCCTGAAATACGATCAAGAGAAGAACCGTGTTTCGCTGGGCGTGAAGCAGCTGGGCGACGATCCATGGACCGGTCTGTCGCGTCGTTACCCACAAGGCACCCGCCTGTTCGGTAAAGTCACGAACCTGACCGACTACGGCGCGTTCGTTGAAGTGGAACAGGGCATCGAAGGCCTGGTACACGTGTCCGAAATGGACTGGACCAACAAGAATGTCGCACCGAACAAGGTTGTCCAGCTGGGCGACGAAGTCGAAGTGATGGTTCTGGAAATCGACGAAGAGCGTCGTCGTATTTCGCTGGGCATGAAGCAGTGCAAAGCCAACCCATGGGATGACTTCGGCGTTACCCACAAGAAGGGCGACAAAGTCCGCGGCGCGATCAAGTCGATCACCGACTTCGGCGTGTTCATCGGCCTGGCTGGCAACATCGACGGCCTGGTGCACCTGTCCGACCTGTCGTGGACCGAGTCCGGCGAAGAAGCCGTGCGCAAGTTCAAGAAAGGCGACGAACTGGAAGCCATCGTGCTGGCCATCGACGTCGAGCGCGAGCGCGTTTCCTTGGGCGTCAAGCAGCTGGAAGGCGACCCGTTCAACAACTTCGCCGCCATGAACGACAAGGGTTCGCTGGTGACCGGCACCGTGAAATCGGTGGAGCCTAAAGGTGCCGTGATCCAGCTGTCGGAAGAAGTCGAAGGCTACCTGCGCGCTTCGGAAATCTCGCGTGACCGCGTGGAAGATGCTGGCACCCACCTGAAAGTCGGCGATTCCGTCGAAGCCCTGGTGATCAACATCGACCGTAAAGCACGTTCGATCCAGCTGTCGATCAAAGCGAAAGACAACGCCGAAACCGCAGAAGCAATGAAGAGCATGGCTGCTGACAGCAACGCCGCTTCGGGCACCACCAGCCTGGGCGCACTGCTGAAAGCCAAGTTCGACAACAAGAACTAAGTATCACTAGAACCAGTCGATGACTAAGTCCGAACTCATCAACCGCCTGGCTGAGCGCTATTCTCAGCTGGTGGCCAAGGATGCGGAGTACGCGGTCAAGACCATCCTCGACGCGATGACCAACGCCCTGGCGACCGGTCAGCGCATCGAGATCCGCGGTTTTGGCAGCTTTGCCCTCAACAGCCGGCCGCCACGCATCGGGCGTAACCCGAAGTCGGGTGACAAGGTGATGGTGCCTGAAAAACGGGTACCGCACTTCAAGCCCGGCAAGCAGTTGCGCGAGCGGGTCGACGCGATGGTCGGGCAACCGATCATCGAGGACTGAGGTTGTGACGGTTTACATGAAAAAGCGGCGTCCTCGGATGCCGCTTTTTTTTTCGTGGTTCTAATGCCATACTGGCGCTCTTGGAAAATCCGATCAGGAATCAGGCTGATGAAATTTGTATCCACCCTCGTTGGAATCGTTCTGTTTGTCCTGTTTTTCGGCTTCGCCCTGAAAAATACGCAGGAAGTCGATCTGCACCTGTTCCTCCACTATGAGCTGCGCGGCCCGCTGGTGCTGATGCTGCTCGGGTGCTTCGTGGCCGGCGCCGTGCTCGGCGTGCTGGCGCTCACCCCCACGGTGTTCCGCTATCGCCGCGAAACCAATAAGCACAAGGTCGCCATCACCACGCTGCAATCGGCGGCGCAGCGGGCCGGTGCCCAGCCGCAGCCGGACAGCGTCCTCACTCCTTAATCTCATCACTGCGCTCACCCTCTCGAGCAGCTCGCAAAGAATAAAGCATGGAATTTGAACTCTGGATGTTACTGGGTATCCCGGTCTTCTTCGGCCTTGGCTGGCTGGCGGCGCGGGTCGATATCCGCCAATTGATGTCCGAATCGCGCACCCTGCCGCGCGGCTACTTCAAGGGCCTGAACCTGCTGCTCAACGACCAGCCGGACAAGGCCATCGACGCCTTCATCGAAATCGTGCGGCTTGACCCGGAATCGGCCGATATGCACTTCGCGCTCGGCAACCTGTTCCGCCGCCGCGGCGAGACCGAGCGCGCGATTCGCGTCCACCAGAACCTGCTGGCGCGCCCCGACCTGCCGCAGGAGCAGAAGGAGCATGCCGAATACGAACTCGGCATCGACTACCTGAAAGCGGGCCTGCTCGACCGCGCCGAGGAAACCTTCAACCGCCTGATCGACAGCGCCTACGGCGCCCAGGCGCGGCGCCAGCTGCTGGAAATCTTCCAGCGCGAAAAAGAGTGGCCGCGCGCGATCGAATCGGCAATCGGCCTGCAGGAATCGGGCGCCGGCTCGCGCCAGAAGGAGATCGCCCAGTTTTACTGCGAAATGGCGCAGGACGCGCTGGTGCACCTGCACGTGGACGAGGCGATGGCGCTGCTCGACAAGTCGCTGGCGGCCGACCGCAACAACGTGCGCGCGACCATGCTGACCGGCGACGCCCAGCTGGCCAAGGACGATGTCGAAGGCGCGCTGCTGACCTGGCGCCGCGTCGAGCAGATCAGCGTGCCGCACACGGCGCTGGTGGCCCAGCGCATCATGGACGGCTACCGCAAGGTGGGCCGGCCGCAGGAAGGCGTCAACCTGCTCAAGTCCTACCTCGAGCAGGCGTCGTCGATCGACCTGCTCGAAGTGGTGTACAAGGAAGTGATGGAGCTGCACGGCGTGGCCGAAGCCAAGGAACTGGTGGTCAACGAGCTGCGCCGCACGCCGACCCTGCTGGGCCTGGACCGCCTGCTCGAGGCACGGCTGATCGATGCGCCGGCGGCGGTGGTGTCGGAGCTGTCGATGGTGAAAAACCTGGTGCACGGCTACACGCAAAAGCTGGCGCGCTACCAGTGCAGCCATTGCGGCTTCAAGGCGCGCCAGTTCTACTGGCAGTGCCCCGGATGCAGCCGCTGGGAAACCTATCCGCCGCGCCGCACCGAAGAACTGAATGTGATGAACTGAGATGGCCAACGCTATGACGACTTATACCGCACCGGACCTGGCCCGCGTGCGCATCCTGATCGTGGGCGACGTGATGCTGGACCGCTACTGGTTCGGCGATGTCAACCGCATTTCGCCGGAAGCGCCGGTGCCGATCGTGCGCGTCAGCAGCCGCGAAGCGCGGCTCGGCGGCGCTGCCAACGTGGCGCGCAATGCCGCTGCCCTCGGCGCCCACGCGGGGCTGCTGGGCGTGGTCGGTGCCGACGAAGCCGGCAACGAGGTCGAGCAGATGCTGGCAAGTGGCGGCATCCACAGCTACCTGCAGCGCGACGAGGCGATCTCGACCATCGTCAAGCTGCGCGTGATCGGCCGCCAGCAGCAGATGGTGCGCATCGATTTCGAGGAAGCGCCCACCGACACCGTGCTGCGCGACAAGCTCGAACAGTTCAAGACCCTGCTGCCCGACTACGACGTGATCGTGCTGTCCGATTACGCCAAGGGCAGCCTGGTGGCCGTGGCCGACATGATCGCGGCTGCGCGCGCGGCCGGCAAGGTGGTCATGGTCGATCCGAAAGGCGACGATTTCTCGCGCTATGCAGGCGCCACCGTGCTCACCCCGAACAAGTCGGAAATGCGCCAGATCGTCGGCACCTGGTCCGGCGAGGAACAGCTGACCGCCAAGGCCCAGCAGCTGCGCGCCGCCCTGCGGCTCGACGCCCTGCTGCTGACCCGCTCGGAAGAGGGCATGACCTTGTACACCGACGGCCAGCAGTTCCACATGCCGGCTGCCGCGCGCGAGGTGTTCGACGTCTCGGGCGCGGGCGATACCGTGATCGCCACCATGGCCTGCATGCTCGGCGCCGGCGCCGGCTGGAACGAGGCGGTGCAGACGGCCAACCGTGCCGGCGGCATCGTGGTGGGCAAGCTCGGTACGGCGACCGTGACGCGCGCGGAATTGTTCGGCTGAGGTCGCTCAACATGGCCGTGACGGCTTGATCCTGCTCAGGCGGACGGGTCAACTCTGCGCAAGCGCCTGCGTTGAGGAGTGTGCAGGGAGCGATGGTCGTTCCCGCATCACTTCATGGAGAAAGTCATGTTGAAAAAACTCGTGCTTGCAGTGGCCGCCATCGTGGCAACGATGAATTTCGCGTTGGCCCAGGTTGACGTCAACAAGGCCGACGCGGCCGCGCTGGACAGCGTCAACGGCATCGGCCCGGCCAAGTCCAAGGCCATCCTCGAAGAGCGCAAGAAAGGCGAATTCAAGGACTGGAACGACTTCCAGCAGCGCGTAAAAGGCGTGGGCGAGAAAAATGCGCTGAAGCTGTCGGCTGCCGGACTGGTGGTCAACGGCAAGGGCAAGGACGGCGCGGCGTCAGCCGGTGCGCCGGCCAAGCCCAAAGCGGCCGCTAAATAACGCGCGACCTGCATGCCGTCATTCTCGCGCAGGCGGGAATGACGGCTTGACTGCCACCGCAGAGAATAAACGCTAGGCCCGATGAAAATCTCCCGCATCCTCCACGCCGGCTACGTCTTCGACGCCGGCGGCACGCAGATCCTGTTCGACCCGATCTTCGAAAATCCGTTCAGCCGCAACTGCCACGCGTTTCCGGACGTGCGCTTCGACCTCGCGCAGATCCGGCAACTGGCGCCCGACGCCATCTTCATCTCGCACTTCCACGACGACCACTGTTCGTTCGACAGCCTGGACCTGCTGCCGCGCGCCACGCCGGTGTACCTGTACTGCCTGTTCGACGAACTGTTCGTCATGCTGCGCGCGCTCGGTTTCACCAACGTGACGCCGCTCGTCATCGACGAGCCGGTGCAGGTGGGCGCTTTCGAGATCATTGCCCGCCGGGCGCTCGACGACCAGGTCGATTCGATGTTCCAGATCCGCGCCGAAGGCCTCAATGTACTCAACGTGGTGGACGCCTGGATGGACCCGCACACGCTGGACCAGCTGCGCGCTTTCGCGCCGTGGGACATGGTGCTGTGGCCCTTCCAGACCATGCGCGAAGTGGACGTGATCGCACCGTCGCGCGCGCAGCGGCCTGGTACTGCAGCGCCGGCGCAGCCGGGCGCACCATTTCCCGTGCCGCTGCCCGACGACTGGCCCGAACAGCTGCAGGCGCTTGCGCCGCGCTACGTGGTGCCCAGCTCGTGCCAGTTCGTGCAGGAGCCATGGTCGTGGTACAACCACGCCATGTTCCCGATCACCTACCGCCAGTTTGCGCAGGAAGTGGCGGCCTGGCTGCCTGCCGCCCAGGTGGTGCGCATCGATCCCTCGGTGGCGTTCGAGCTGAGCGCGCAAGCCTTGGCGCCCGCCGCGCCGCTGCCGTGGGTGCTGCCGGTGGGTGAACAGGACGTCGATTTCGCATACGATCCGGTGCTCACCCTCGCGCCGCCAGCGACGGCCGCGATCGCGCAGCGCTTTCTGGCGCTGACGGCCGACCAGGCGGCGCTGGTGCTGGACTTCTGCCAGCGCGGCCTGCCGGACAAGTACCACGACATGGAACTGCCCGACGACAGTTACTTCGCACAGCCGCGCTGGTGGCAGCTGACGGTCTACGATCACCTGGGAACGGGGCGGCGTTTCTGCTACCGCGTGCACGGCGACCGCATCGCGCTTGCACACGCTGAAACCGCGCAGATCGAAGCCGGGCCGTCCGGGGCCGCACAGGCGGAGCGTGACCGGAGCGAAGCCGACCGCCTCGAGGCCGACCGCATCGAAGCCAACCGCATCGAAGCCAACCGCATCAAAGCCGACCGCATCGAAGCCAACCGCATCGAAGCCAACCGCATCGTAGCCGACCGCATCAAAGCCGACCGCCTCGAAGCTGACCACCTCGAAGCTGACCACCTCGAGGCCGACCGGCTGCAGGCAGCGGCCATCGAAACCGGCAGCTTGCCACCAGGGCGCGCGCCGCAGCCATCCGGCTGGACCACCGAAATCCCCGCCGCCAAGCTGTACGCCGGCCTGGCGCTGGGCGAGTCGCTGACCTCGATGTATGTGCGCATCGCCGGCGCACCGGAGGACGCCGACATTGCCGACGACCCGCTGATCCGCTGCCTGTTCAATGACGCGTTCGGCGCATACCAGGCGGCGCAGCTGCGCCGGCTGACTGCCGGCGCGTCGTCGGACTCTTAGGCCAGCTTAACGCTGCTCACGGCCGCTGACGCTCGGCAAATATCGCTCAGCGTCGGCAGGGACTGCTCGGCGTCGGCAAGGACCGCTCGGCGTCGGCAGGGACTGCTCGGCGTCGGCAAGGATTGCTCGGCGGTACGCGGCCACACTCAGGCCCGCCGGTCCGCCGGCAGGTTCGCCAGGAACTGGTGGATCTGCGCCACCACGCCCGCGCCTTCGCCCACTGCGGCCGCCACGCGCTTGGTGGAGGCCGCGCGCACGTCGCCGATGGCGAATACGCCGGGCACGCTGGTTTCCAGCGCTGCGCGGGTGGGCAGGTCGGGCGGATAGACGCCGTGTTCGAAGTTGGCGCGGCATTGCGCCCGGGTGACATCGAAGCCGGTGCGGATGAAGCCATGCTGGTCCACGTCCACGCCGCAGTCGCCGAGCCAGCCGGTATTCGGTTCGGCGCCGATGAACAGGAACACGCGCCGTACATCGTAGTCCTGCTCGGTGTCGGTCCGGGCGTTGCGCACGCGCACTTGTGTCAGACCGTCGTCATCGCCTTCCAGCGCGACGATCTCGCTGTGCGTGTGCAGCGCGATATTGGGCGTGGCCTCGATGCGCTCGATCAGGTAGCGCGACATGGTGTCGGCCAGGCTGTCGCGGCGGATCAGCAGGTGGACCCTGGCCGCGTGGGCAGACAGGAACACGGCTGCCTGGCCGGCCGAATTGCCGCCGCCGACCAGCACGACTTCCTGCGCGCGGCACAGCCGGGCCTCGATCGGCGAAGCCCAGTAGTACACGCCGCGGCCTTCGAACTGCCTGAGGTTGGCCAGCGACGGCCGCCGGTAGCGCGCGCCGCACGACAGCACCACCGTGCGCGCGCGCAGGCGCTGGGCGCTGCCGCACAGTTCCACCTGCAGCGGCCAGGTGTCGCAGACCAGGCGGCCGGCGGCGGCGGGGATGGCGATCTCGACGCCGAACTTTTGCGCCTGCACGTAGGCGCGGCCGGCCAGGGCGCCGCCCGAGACGCCGGTGGGAAAGCCCAGGTAGTTTTCGATGCGGGCGCTGGCGCCGGCCTGGCCGCCGTAGGCGCGCGTTTCCAGCACCAGCACCGACAGGCCTTCGGACGCCGCATAGACGGCGGTCGCCAGGCCGGCCGGACCGGCGCCGACCACGATCACGTCCCACACCTTGTGTTCGTCGAGCGCGGGCAGCATGCCGAGGCAGCGCCCGATGTCCACCATGGCGGGATTTTTCTCGATGGCGCCGTCAGGGCAGACCACCAGCGGCAGGTCGTCGCCGCTGGCCTGGAGCCTGGCGATCAGGTCGGCGGCGCGCGCGTCATCGGCCGGATCGACCAGGCGGTACGGGTGGCCGTTGGCCGCCAGGAAGCTTTGCAGTGCATGCACGCGGCCCTGGCTGCGCGCCCCGATGATGGTGGGGCCGCCCGCATTCTGCTCGATCAGCCCCACGCGGCGCAGGATCAGCGCGCGCACGATGCGTTCGCCCAGGTCGGCATGGGCCACCAGCAGGGCGCGCAGCGATTCGGGCGGCACCACCAGCACGTCGGTGGCCCCGACCGCGTAGCCGTTGGCCAACGGCGGCCGGCCCGACAGCTGCGCGACCTCGCCGGCAAACTGGCCGGCGCGATAGGTGACGAACAGGCTGGGCTCGTCGAGCCCGTTGCTGCGGTACATGGCGATCGCGCCCGCCAGCACCAGCATCAGGCCGTAGCAGGTGGTGCCTGCCTCGATCACGGGCGCGCCGTCGCGGTAGCTGCAGGCATGGCCGAAGCTGCGCATCTGGTCGATGTCGGCGTCGGACAGCGTGGGATAGATCTGGTGGCCGCGCTTGTCGAGGTCGAGTGCGGAGGCGGCGCTGTCCATGGCGTCGTTGGCAGCCAGGGCATCGTGCGCTTCGGCGGCGATGGGGGCAGAAGGAAAGCTGGTCATGGTAGGCGGAAAGTGGATGCGGAGGCGGTGCCGGAATGGCGACTCGCTGGCAGTCTAGCGCATGGTGCGGCGCGCGTGTGCAGTGCGCGCGCTCGTGCGCGCACCTTGTCTGCTGGCGTTCGGCTGGCGGTGCGGGTGCTTGCAAACCACGCAAGTCCAACTGCGATTAGAATGGCTGTTCTGATGCACTCACCGACAAAGACCACAATGGCTTACAAGACTCTCGAAGATACGATCGGCAATACGCCGCTGGTGCAGCTGACCCGCCTGCCCGGGGCCGAGGCGGCTGCCCGCAACAACATCATTCTGGGCAAGCTGGAAGGCAACAACCCGGCCGGTTCGGTCAAGGACCGCGCAGCCATGTCGATGCTGCGGCGCGCCGAGGAGCGCGGCGACATCAAGCCTGGCGACACCCTGATCGAAGCGACCAGCGGCAACACCGGCATCGCGCTGGCAATGGCCGCCGCGCTGCGCGGCTACAAGATGCTGCTGCTGATGCCGGAAAACCTGAGCGTGGAACGGCGCCAGAGCATGGCTGCGTACGGCGCCCAGATCATGCTCACGCCCAAGACCGGCGGCATGGAATATGCGCGCGACATGGCCGAGCAGCTGCAGAAGGACGGCAAGGGCATCATCCTCGACCAGTTCGCCAACCAGGACAATGCGCGCGCCCATTACGACACCACCGGTCCGGAAATCTGGCGCGACACGGACGGCCGCGTCACCCATTTCGTCAGCGCCATGGGCACCACCGGCACCATCATGGGCGTGTCGCGCTACCTGAAGGAGCAGAACCCGGACGTGCAGATCATCGGCGCCGAGCCGGAGGAAGGATCGTCGATTCCCGGCATCCGCAAATGGCCGGAAGCGTACCTGCCGAAAATTTACGACCGCGCACGGGTGGACCAGGTGGAATCGGTTTCGCAGGCGGCAGCCGAACGCATGGCGCGCCGGATGGCGGCGGAAGAGGGGATATTCTGCGGGATTTCAGCGGCAGGCGCTTGCGAGATCGCGCTGCGGGTGTCACAAACGGTGGAGAACGCCACCATCGTGTTCATCGTGTGCGACCGTGGCGACCGCTACTTGTCGACCGGTGTCTTTCCGGCCTGAAGAAACAACATCACAGCAATCCCGCGCCCCCATGTCAGGGGCCGGGATGGTGGAGCAACCGGGCTGATCAGCCCTGGGTGCTGGAACCGCCGTCGACCGGTTCTTTCGGTTTGAACTGCTTGTCGCTGATGCGGAACTTGTTGCGGCGGTCGCCCATCAGGTAACGCAGGTCGCGAATGCTCAGGTCGCTCACTTCGTGCATGCGGATCAGCAGCGAAGCACCGACCGGCAGGCGATGGTGACGGATTTTGGAGATCACCGGCGGCGCCACTTCCAGGGCGCGCGACAGGGCAGCATCGTTTTTCAGACGCAGGTTCTCGATCAGGGTATCGAGCAGGCGGTTGGGATTGTATTGCAGCAGGTCATCGCCATCCGCATCGTTATTCATGTCTATGCCGACTTGGTTTGTCATGATTTCGTCTTTTCCTTCTGTAAAGTTGTCCTGCCGAGTACAACACTTGGAGCTCGCTATGTTGCGCAATGTCTTTCCCTATTCAGGAAAACTCACACATGGACGGAATTCCGGGATAACAAGTTTCATAATATATACACAATTATACAACATCGCGCAATATAATACTCAGCAGCAATTAAAAAAAGCTTTGCATGTGTGATGCTGTTGTCTTGATGCAACATTGTGTGAGAATTATACACCGCTTCGTGTGTTAAGCTCTCTTGCACACATCATAATGGCAACTAAAATTAATTGTAAGGCAATTTTGTTGCAATCCAGGATATTTTAAACCCTTGCGTTAGTTGACGCACGGAAGATTATTACTATCAGTAATCACCTTAATGTTCCAGGCAATCTGTCTCAAGAGCATTTACGCTTGCTTACATCGTTACGGACCGGTGTTGCCTGACGCAGCGGATGCAGCGGGCGTCACGGTGGCGCTGGCGCGTGCGCTCTTGATGGCCTGGCCCAGGTCCACCACCGACATCGCATAGAAATAGCTGCGGTTGTACTGCGTGATGGCAAAGAAATTCGCGTTGGCCGCCCAATACTCGGTGGCGTCGCCGCCGTTCTGCAGATCCACTAGGCCATACCTATTCTGTTCCGGTAGTGCAACGGTGGGGACGACGCCGGCTGCCGTCAAGTCCTGTGGCGTGTATTTTGCCGTCAAGCCCTGCTGCAGCAGCGGTTCCCAGGCGCGGTTCGGCGACACCTTGACCGGGTAGGCGATCGGCCCGGTGACATTGCGCTGCCAGCCATGGGCAGCCAGGAAGGACGCCACGCTGCCGACCACGTCGGCGCTGGAGCCGAGCAGATCGATCTTGCCGCTGCCGTCGAAATCGACTGCGTACTTCATCGCGCTGCTGGGCATGAATTGGGGCATGCCCATGGCGCCCGCGTACGAGCCGCGCATCGACAGCGGATCGAGGCCATCGGCGCGGGCAAACAGCAGGGCCGCTTCGAGCTCGCTCTTGAAATAGTCCATCCGCGCCGCGCGTGACGGACTCTCGGGATAGGCAAACGCCAGCGTGGCCAGCGTGTCGAGCACGCGGAAGCGGCCCGTGATGCGGCCGTACACGGTTTCCACGCCGACGATGGCGACGATGATCTCGGCCGGCACGCCGTACAGCGACTCGGCCCGCGCCAGCGCGTCGGCGTTCTCGTTCCAGAACCGCACGCCGGCGCTGATGCGCACCGGATCCACATTCAAGGCGCGGTAGGCTTGCCAGTTCTTCGGCTTGCCGGGCGGCGCCGGCTTGACCAGTTGCACCACCGAATCGAGGTAGCGCACTTGCGCCATCACGGCGTCGAGTTCCTTGCGGTCGAAATTATTGCGGCTGGCCACGCCGTCGAGAAATGTCTGGACTTCCTTCCATTCGCCGAAGTTGACGTATTCGCCGACGTAATCGGTGCCGGCCTTGGGCGCAGGGGCGGGCTTGGCCTCCTCCTTCTTCTTGGTTGCAGCTTTCTTTTGCGGCGGCGGCTTGTAGCCATAGCGGTCCACCGCCTGGCTCTGGCTTTGGGCGTGGGCGCCGGCGGCGCAGGTGAGCAGCAGCGAGGCAAGCAGCGGAGTGATCAGGTGTTTTATCGGCATAAGGCTAACAATGTTTTAAGCGTCGCCAGCGACGCGGTGCGTGATTCGGGGTCGGGCGCGGCGTATTTGAGTGTCCCGTACAGTAACAAAAATCGGTCGGCGGCGGCGTGCTGTTCCGCACTTGCCGGGCGCGTGCGCAATCGCGCCGCATAGGCGGCCGGGCCTTCGTGCGGCTGGCGGGCGTTGCCGTGACGAGCCTGGCGCCGGCAGAACGCCTGGTACAGCGCCTCGAGCGGATCGGCCGTGCGCCGCAGGCGCCGCCAGCGCCACCCGCACCACAGCGCCGGCAGGCCGGCGATCAGCAGTGCGGCAAGCGCCGTGCGCCAGCTTGCCAGCGCAGCGCGCAACTGCGCAAGAATACTGCGCTGCCGTTCAGGATTGTAATCGAGGATATATTGATTCCAGGCATTGTTTAACGCCGCGTAACGGAAGCGGATGGCAGCGAGCCAGGAGTCGGGATCGCTCTGCAGCGCGAACAGCGGACTGAAACCGGCCGGTGCCGGCAGCGCCCGCGCCAGGTTGCGGGTCACCCGTTCCGGCGCCACGGCCGCGGTCGGATCGACGCGTACCCAACCCCGCGCCGCCAGCCAGATTTCGGCCCAGGCATGGGCGTCGGACTGGCGCACGGTCAGGTAGCCATCGACCGGATTGCGCTCGCCGCCCTGGTAGCCGGTGACCACCCGCGCCGGCACGCCCATGGCGCGCATCAGTACCACGTAGGCGCCGGCGTAGTGCTCGCAGAAGCCGGCGCGGCTGGTGAATAAAAAATCGTCGACCAGGTTGCGCCCGCCCAGCGGCGGTTGCAGCGTATAGCGGAAGTCTTCGCGGCGGAATGTATCGAGCACCTGGCGCGACAGCGCCGCGCCATCGACCGTGCCGTCGCCTCGCTGCGCGGCCTGGCGCCACTGGTGCGCCAGCGCCAGCGTGCGCGGGTTGAAGCCGGCAGGCAGCGCCAGCCAGCGCGTCATGCCAGGCTGTGCGTGCTGCGGTGGTGCGTCGGTGCGGGATATGCCGGACCGGGGCGCGTCGGTCCGGGTCGCCCCGGTCGTTCGTGAGGCAGCAGCGCGGGGCATGTCAGCCGAGGGCACGAGGGCGCGGGGCGCGTCAGCCCGGGGCACGCCAGCCTGCGGCACGCCAGCCCGGGGCGCGTCAGCCCGGGGCGCGTCAGCCGGCAGCGCAGCCGCCTGCAACGTGTAGTCGGGATACGAGGTGACGTTATAGCGCGCGCGGCGCTCGACCGGGCTGATGGTGAAGTATTCGATCTCGTCCGAGTCGCGCACGCCGTAGCCGGGCATGTCCACCTGCGGGCCGCCCAGTTCCAGCACCGCCAGCCAGCGCTGGCCGGTCGGCTCCATCGTGATTTCCTGCTGCACGGGTGCGCCGCGCACGGTCACGGCGACGGGCTGGCGCTGCGCGGCAGGATGGCGCGGTACGCGGGTCCAGGTCGTGCCGTCGTAGTCGCCCAGCACGATGCTGCGCCAGTAGAGCTGCTGCTGCGGCGGTGGCGCCTGCGTGGCGGGGAAGCGCACGCGGAACGCCACCTCGTCGGACTGCGCCAGCGACGACAAGGTGCCTGGCGCCATGCTGTCGGACAGGCCGGTGCGGGCAGTGTCATCGCCGGGCGTGCCCCACAGCGGGCCCTGGATGCGCGGGAACACGACGAACACCAGCGCCGCCAGCGGCGCGGCCAGTGCACACAGCTGCGCCGAGGTGCGCAGGCGCCGGCCAAGCGGCGGCACCGCGCCCGTGTACTGGAACGTTTGCAGCGCGGTCAGCAGCACGAGCAGCGTGGCTGCCATCCACAGCGCGGTGGGCATGCTCTGCGAATAGAAAAAGCTCGTCAGCAGCACGAACAGGCTCAGAAACACCACCACGAACAGGTCGCGCCGTGCCCGCATCTCGAGCAGCTTGAAGGCCAGCAGCAGCGCCAGCATGGCTACGCCCGGGTCGCGTCCCAGCAGCGTGCCGAAGCTGGCGTGGATGCCGGCCATGCCGGCCAGTGCCAGCGGCAGCAGCAGCCACACCGACGGCAGGCGCCGGCCGCGCCAGGTGAGCACGGCGCGCCACAGCAGGATCGCGCCCACGGCTGCGCTGGTCCACGGCGGCAGCTGACCAAAGTGCGGCGCCAGCACCATCAGCGCGGCGACCAGCAGTAGCAGGGTGTCCGACTTTTCGCGCGGCAGCCGCTGCAGGCGCCCGAACAGGGACCCGTTCATGCCGGCGCCCGGTACAGCGCCAGCGCGCGCAGGCAGGCGGCGCGGTGGGCGGCGCCGGTGCCCGGGCCGTGGCTGTCGGCGCCGATACGCAGGCGGTAGGGCAGGGCGCGCAGCTCCGCTTGCAGCACCCACTGCGTCAGGCGCGACAGCCGCAGTTCGAGGTCGAGGTGGGCAGGCAGGTCGGCCAGGTCGAGCGCCAGTTCCGCGACCGCGCCGCCGTCGAACTGCTTGGTCACCAGGTGTCCGCCCAGCGCCGGATCGTGGCGCGCGATCTGGCGCCAGGCCAGGTGGCGCAGCGGATCGCCCTGCTGGTAGGCGCGGATGCCGGCGAAATTGTCGAGGCCCACGGCGCCGTGACCGTCCTCGCTGGCCGCGCCGCGCGACGGCAGCGGCAATGCCGGCATTTCCGGCGCCGGGTACACCAGCACGGCCATCGCGGGCGCGGGCGGCTTCCAGTAGGCCCAGGCGCGAAACAGCCCGAGCGGAAAGCTGGTGGCCAGGCGGATGCGCGGCGCGGGCAGCCAGCCGCGTACCGGCGCCGGCGCCGACAGCACCACGGCGCTGCCGGCGCCGGCCGCCACATCGACGGCATGGGCGGGCGCGGCGGCGTGCTCGAAGCCGACCTGGATCGCAAACCGGTCGCGCCGGGTGGGGTTGTGCAGCTGCAGCGCGAACTGCGCCTGTTCGCCCGCAAACACGGGCGCCGCCCGGCCGGGCGTCAGCTGCAGCTGCACCAGGTTGCGGTTGGTGAGGAACATGTCGGCCACGGCGCAGGCGCCGGTAAAGAATGTCAGCGCGAAGCCGAGGCCCAGGTTGTAATTAAGGGCGCCGATCAGCATGATCAGCAGCAGGACGGTAAACGCCAGTCCGGGGCGGGTGGGCAGGATGTACACGCGGCGCGCGGTGAGGGTGATGCCGTCGGCCGCGTGATCCTCGCGCTGGCGCAGCCACCGTTCACGGCGTTCGCGGTACCACGTCTGCCACCGGGCCCGGGCCGCCATGACCGCCTACACCGGCACCGAGGCCTGCCACTGCAGCACCAGGTCGCCGCTGGCCAGCGCTGCGCCGTGGGCCGCCCTGGCCGGGCGCAGGCGGTGCGTGCAGACGGGTGCCAGCACCGCCTGCACGTCCTCGGGCAGCACGTGGTTGCGGCCTTCGAGCGCGGCCCAGGCGCGCGCCGCCTGCAGCAGGGCGATGGCGGCGCGCGGGCTCAGCCCCTCGGCGAACAGGCCGTCGTGGCGCGAGGCGGCGGCCAGCCGCTGCACGTAGTCGGCCAGCGCGGGCGCCACGTGCAGCGCGCGCAGCGCGGCCTGGGCGGCGGCCAGCTCGCTGGCCGTCATGGCCGCCGGCAGCGTCTTGAGCAGGGCGCGCCGGTCCTCGCCCAGCAGCAGCGCGCGTTCGGCGGCGGCGTCCGGGTAGCCGAGCGACAGGCACATCAGAAAACGGTCGAGCTGCGACTCCGGCAGCGGGAAGGTGCCGACCTGGTGGGTGGGATTCTGTGTGGCGATCACGAAGAACGGCGCGGGCAGCGGCCGCGTGACGCCATCGGCGCTGACCTGGCGTTCTTCCATCGCCTCGAGCAGGCCGGACTGGGTCTTGGGCGTGGCGCGGTTGATTTCGTCGGCCAGCAGTACCTGGGTAAACACCGGGCCGGGATGGAACACGAAGCCGTTCTGCTCGCGGTCGTAGATCGAGATGCCGTTGACGTCGGCCGGCAGCAGGTCGCTGGTGAACTGGATGCGGTTGAAACGCAGGCCCAGCGAGATGGCCAGCGCCTGCGCCAGCGTGGTCTTGCCCACGCCCGGCACGTCTTCGACCAGCAGGTGGCCGCCGGCCAGCAGGCAGGCCAGCGCCTGGCGGATCTGCACGTCCTTGCCGACGATGATCTCGCCTATCTGCCGTGCCGCCGCGTGTAATTTTGTGGTCATGATGTGTGGTAGATTAGCGCATAGAAAGCATGGACCGGTCCGACGTAGGGTCGATTCTATGCGAGAAACTGCGCCGGAGACACAACAGAGTCATGACCACCGCCATCTACAGCCATCCCGACTGCCAGCGCCACGACATGGGGGAGTGGCATCCCGAGTCGCCCGCGCGGCTGCAGGCGATTGCCGACCAGTTGATCGGCTCCCACATCAGCGACCTGCTCGACCACCGCGAGGCACCGCTGGTGGCCATTGCCGATCTCGAACGCAACCACACCCGCAATGCCATCGCCATCATCCGCGACAACGTGCCGGCGGCCGGCGATACCTATCCGCTCGACGGCGACACTGCCCTCAACGCCTGGAGCTGGCTGGCGGCGCAGCGCGCGGCCGGTGCGGCGGTGGCGGCCACCGACGCCGTGATCGACGGCGAGATCGACAACGCTTTCTGCTCGGTGCGCCCGCCCGGCCACCACGCGCGCGCGTCCGAGCCGATGGGCTTCTGCCTGTTCAACAACGTCGCCATCGCCGCCCGCCACGCGCTCGACGCGCGCGGTCTGGCGCGGGTGGCGATCATCGATTTCGACGTCCACCACGGCAACGGCACCGAGGAAGCGTTCCGCGACGAGCCGCGCGTGCTGATGGCAAGCTTCTTTCAGTACCCGTTCTTTCCGTATAACGAACCGCTGCCGGTCACGCCCAACCGCGTCAACGTGCCGCTGCCGCTGGCCTCGAAGGGCGACGACGTGCGCCGCATCGTCACCGAGCAATGGCTGCCGGCGCTGCATGCATTCAAGCCCGAGATGGTTTTTATTTCGGCCGGCTTCGACGCCCACCGCGAGGACGACCTGGGCGGCATGGGCCTGGTGGAAGCGGATTACGCCTGGATCACCGAGCAGATCATGGACATCGCCCGCCGCTACGCCGGCGGGCGCATCGTCAGCTGCCTCGAGGGCGGCTACAACCTCTCGGCGCTGGGCCGCAGCGTGGTGGCCCACCTGAAGGCGCTGGCCGAAATCTGAATCGGGAAGCGGGTCCGGCCGCAGTGCCGGCAGCGCCGCCCGGCCCCGTGGCCACGCGCCCGGCCAGCATGCTGCCGGGCGCGCAGCCGCAGATTCAGCCCGCCACCAGCCTGCCCTGCTTGCCGGCCCAGCGGTACAGGCCGACGATGGCAAACGCCGCCACCACCAGCGAGATCAGCATGGTGTGCGCTTCGGTCAGCGAGGTAGTAATGGCCAGCGGTTCGCCCTGGCCCGAGACCACGATCAGCCCGGCCAGCGCCACGTTGAACAGGCTTTCGCCCACGATGAAGCCCGACATGATCAGCACCGCCAGACGCTTGGCGGTTTCGCCGGCCGCCGAATGGCCGACCGCTTTCTCGAAGTAGTAGCCGAGCACCGCGCCCAGCACCACCGGCGTGATCACGGCGCTGGGCAGGTAGATCGCCAGGCCCACGCCCAGCGGCGGCAGGCTGTATTTGTCGTGCGATGCCTTCTTCAGCACGAAGTTGACCAGCACCAGGCCCAGGCCGATCAGGGCGCCGTAGCCGATCAGGTTCCACTGCAGGTCGCCGCCGATCACGCCCTTGGCCAGCGTGGAAATGAGCAGCGCCTGCGGCGCCGCCAGCGGCTGGTCGGAGATCGCATCGAGGTTCGGCGCACCGACGAAACCGTTGGCATGGTTGAGCAGTTCCACCACCGGCGGCACCACGCACGAACCGGCGAACACGCCGATCAGCAGCGCCACCTGCTGTTTCCACGGCGTGGCGTTGACCAGCTGGCCGGTTTTCAGGTCCTGCAGGTTGTCGTTGCCGATCACGGCCACGGCCAGCACCACGGTGGTGACGAACAGCGCATAGGCAACCAGCGCATGCGCCACTTCCGGTCCCATCACGCTGCGCCCCACCATGCCGACGGTGAGCGCGGCGCCGAGGATGGTGAGGATGGCGATGCCCGACACGGGCGAGTTGGACGAGCCGATCAGGCCTGCCATGTAGCCGCAGACGGCTGCGGCAAACACGCCGGCCACCAGGATGTAGCCGACACCGACCGCCACCAGCGGCAGCGACAGCGACGCCAGGGGACCGCCCTGCAGGAAGCTGGCCAGCAGCCAGCCGGCCGGCACCATCGCCAGCAGCGTCACCAGGCCGACGATGAAGATCGGGATGTCCTGTTCGGTACGGTCGATGACGGCGCCTTCGAGCTTGGCGCGGCGCGCCGTGTCCATCGCCGATTTGAGGCCGCCGATGATGGGCTTGGCCAGGCCGGCCAGCGTGATGATGGCGGCCACGCCAATCACGCCGGCGCCGATCATGCGCACTTCCTTGGCCCAGATCGACAGCGCGTGGCCGGCGGCGTCCATGCCGGCGGCAGCGGGCGCCAATGTGGTCAGCCACGGCACCAGCATGCCCCAGGCGATCACCAAGCCGACCAGCATGGCCACACCGACCGTGATGCCCATCAGGTGACCGGCGCCGACCAGCGCCAGCGAACCGGCCGCGCCGAGGCCCGTGGCGCCGGTGGCGCTGGTACGGAAATAGATGCTCAGTTCACCGGCCATCAGCTTGGCGGCGGCGCCGGCAGCCATGACCGCCGAGGCGATGGCGCCCAGCAGCACGGCGCGCAGGCCTGCCTTGCCTTCTTGCGCGCCGGCGCGCGTGGCGGTGCCCACCTTGAGCACTTCGGCCGCCGCCACGCCTTCCGGGTAGGGCAGCGTCGATTGCGACACCAGCGCGCGGCGCAGCGGCACCGTGTACATCACGCCCAGCACGCCGCCCACGGCGCAGGCGCCAAAGGTGGGCCAGAACGGGATGTGGGTCCACCAGCCGACCATCAGCAGGCCGGGCAGCACGAAGATCACCGAGGCCAGCGTGCCGGCGGCCGACGCGATGGTCTGGACGATGTTGTTTTCCTGGATGGTGGCGTTCTTGAATGCCGAGAGCAGCGCCATCGAGATCACCGCTGCCGGTATCGAGGTGGCGAAGGTGAGACCGACTTTCAGGCCCAGGTACACCTGCGCTGCCGTAAATACCAGCGTGATCAGAATGCCGAGGGCAATCCCGCGGATGGTGATTTCCCTGGGATTGGATAATGCCGCACTATTCATCTTCAAACTCACTCCGGATGACAATATTGTTTATATGGTTATTAAAACGCCAGACGGACCATGATATCCGAATCCTGCCCCGGCCAGCAGGTAAAATAGCGGATTGTCAGAACGATTTTGAAGGTCAGAGCATGTCGATACAATGGTACCCGGGGCATATGAACGCCGCCAAGAAAAAGGCGGCCGAGCAGATGGAAAACATCGATCTGGTGATCGAAGTGGTCGATGCGCGCCTGCCCGAGGCCAGCACCAATCCCATGGTGGCCGAGCTGCGCAAGTTCCGCCAGCGGCCATGCCTGAAAATCCTCAACAAGACCGATCTGGCCGACCCGGCAGCCACCGCCCAGTGGGCCGACTTCTACAACGCCCAGGAAGGCGTGACCGCGTATCCGATGACGACCAAGAAGCCGGCCGACGTGGCGCGCGTGATCGACCTGGCGCGCAAGCTGGCGCCGCACCGCAGCGTGCCGACCAAGCCGCTGCGCATCATGATCATGGGGATCCCCAATGTCGGCAAGTCAACGCTGATGAACGCCCTGCTGAAAAAACGCGTGGCAAAGGTCGGCGACGAGCCGGCCGTCACCAAGCAGCAGCAGAAGCTCTACCTCGACAAGAACACCATCCTGGTCGATACCCCGGGCATGCTGTGGCCGAAGATCGCGCTGCCCACCGACGGCCTGATGCTGGCAGCGAGCCACGCCATCGGCTCGAATGCCCTGATCGAGGAAGAAGTGGCCGTGTACCTGGCCGACGAGATGCTGCGCTACTACCCGGACCTGCTGGTGGCGCGGTACGGCTTCAAGGACATCGCCAGCTTCGACGGCATCGCCGTGGTGGAAGGCATTGCAGCCAAGCGCGGTTTCCGCCAGAAGGGCGGCGATTACGACTTCGAAAAGGCGTCGCACACCTTCCTCGGCGATTACCGCAGCGGCGTGCTGGGACGGATCTCGCTCGAAACGCCAGCCTCGCGCACCGAGCGTCTGGCCGCGCACGAGGCGGAGATGGCGATCAGGAATGCGGAAAAGGCCGCTGCAGCAGCGGAAAAGGCGCGCAACGCCGCCAATGGCAAGCGCGGGACGTGATCGCGCCGGCGGCCCTTGAAGCCGCCAGGTCCGCCCAGGCGGGCATCGCGTTCCGGCGCCGGCGCAGCGGCCTGCTAGCCGAAGCGGACGCTGCTGACCGCCAGCGCCCCCATGAACGCGTCTTCGTGGTACGGCACGCTGGCCGCCGCCTGCTCGGCCGCCCCCAGCACCACCATCAACGGTAACAAATGCTCCTCGCGCGGGTGCGCCATGCGCGCGCCCGGTGCCCGTTCCCAGTCGATCAGGGCCCGGGTGCGCTCGCCCGGCGGCAGCGCCATCGTCGCGCGCAGCCAGTTGTCAAACGCGTGCGACGCGGCCGCGCCCTGGGCGTTGAAGGCGCGCAGGTTGTGGTAACTGAGGCCGCTGCCCACGATCAGCACCCCTTCGTCGCGCAATGGCGCCAGCAGCCGCCCGGCCTCGATATGGGTGCGCGCGTCGAGGCCGTGCTTGAGCGAGAGCTGGACGATCGGCACGTCCGCTTGCGGGAACACCGGCACCATGGCGCTGAAGGTGCCGTGGTCGAAGCCGCGTCCGTCGTCGAGCGTTGCCGGGTGGCCGCCGGCCTGCAGCAGCGCCTGCACGCGTGCGGCCAGCGCGGGCGAGCCGGGTGCCGGGTACTGCACCTGGTAGGTGTGCGGCGGGAAGCCGCCGTAGTCGTAGATCATCGGGGGGCTGGCCGACGACGACAGCAGGAAGTCGCGCCCTTCCCAGTGGGCGGTAATGACCAGCACCGCACGCGGCTTGCCGCCGATCTGGCGCGGGATGTCGCGCAGCGATGCGTCGAGCTGCGCGTACAGGTGGCCGACCTGGTCCATCATGAACGGCCAGGGGCCGCCGCCGTGGGACAGGAAATAGGTGGGGAGGGTGGTAGACATGGCTTGCACTCCGGGTCGATTCAATTGACCAATATAGGGCCGCGCGGTCGGCTCGACAATGGCGAAAAAATGGATAGGTTCCATCCAAAATATGGATGCTGAAGGACGTGCAAAATATCACGCGTATAATGTGCGCCTTCCCGTTTTACTGGTCATCCATCCCATGTCTTCTGCACTTCGTCCGCGCCTGCTCGCTGCCGCCGTTTCCCTCTGTTTCATCGCCCCTGCCGCTGTGGCGCAAGTGCCCCAGGCGCTGTCGCCGGTCGTCATCACCGGCGCCCGTTTCGATGCCGATCCGTCGCTCGCGCCCATCGGCGCCACCGTCATCACGGCCGACGAGATCCGCCGCGCCGGCGCCAGCGACGTGAACGCCGCGATCCGCAAGATCGGCGGCGTGTTCGGCCGCCAGAGCCTCGATGGCAGCCCGGACTTCACGCTCGACCTGCGCGGCTTTGGCACCAACAGCGCCCAGAACATGGTGATCGTGGTCGATGGCGTGCGGCTGTCGGAAAACGAATTGCGCAATCCGGTGCTGTCCACCATCCCGATCGACAGCGTCGAGCGCATCGAGATCACGCGCGGCGGCGCCAGCGTGCTGTACGGCGACGGCGCCACCGGTGGCGTGATCAATATTGTCACCAAACGTCCCGACCAGCGCGCCGGCAGCGGCTCCGTGTTCGTCGAAGGCGGCAGCTTCCATGCCGGCGAGGCCCGTGCTTCCATGGCGCAGTCGTGGTCCGATTTCTCGGCCGATGTCAGCGCCGGCCACCAGCGCACCGACAACTACCGCGACAACAACGCATTCCGCCAGTCGCAACTGAGCGGCGGCCTGCAATGGCACACCGACGCCGGTCGCGTGGGTGTGCGCTACGAGGGCGCACGCCAGGACTCGCGCCTGCCCGGTGCGCTGACCGAAGCGCAGTTCAAGGCCAATCCGCGTCAGACCTTCTCGCCAAATGACTACGGCGCCCTCGACAGCGACCGCCTGACCGGATTCGGCGCCTACCGTCTCGATGGCCACGACCTGGCGGCAGAACTGTCGTACCGCAAACGCACCGTGGACTCGAACTATCTGTCGTCCGACTTCCCGTATGTCTCCAGTTTCGATACCAGGCAGCTGCAGTTCTCGCCGCGGGTGCGCAAGCTCGGTGCGGTGCGCGGCATGGTCAACGAACTGCTCGTCGGCGCCGATTTCACCAAGTGGGAGCGTACTGTCAAGGTGGCCGGCGCACCGGCCGATCCGTACGCCGAGCAGAAGTCGAAAGCGGTGTACCTGCGTGACGAACTGCGTTTCGATCCGGTCCATGATGGCCGTATTTCGGCAGGTGTACGGCGCGAATTGTTCGACAAGCACTACCGCGATACCCAGAGCTACGCCACCACCGGCTACAACCTGACGCAAGGCCTGAATGCCTGGGAAATCCAGTTGAGCTATATGCCGGCGAGCGGTCTGACCGTGTTCGGCAAGGCCGGCCAGAGCTACCGCCTGGCCAACGCCGATGAAAACGCCTACACGCCGGTCATCAACGAAGCACTGCGTCCGCAGAAATCGAAGGACCTGGAACTCGGCGCCACCTACGCCATCGACGCCGCCAGCAAGGCGACTGCGCGCCTGTTCCGCAGCAACCTGACCGACGAGATCTTCTACGATCCGGTCAACTTCGCCAACACCAACCTCGACCCGACCAGGCGCCAGGGCTTCGAACTCGACGCCGAGCAGCGCATCGCGCCGGACTGGCGCGTGAGCGCCCACTACCAGTACGTCGATGCCAAGTTCCGCAGCGGCGCCTTCGCCGGCAGGCAGATGGTGCTGGTACCGGAACACACCGTGACCGCGCGACTGAGCTGGGTGCCGGCCACCGGCCACAGCGCCGACCTCGGCGTGCAGTGGGTCGATGACCAGCGCTATGGCGAGGATTTTGCCAACAGCTGCGCCGGCAGAATCCCGTCCTACACCACGCTCGACGGCCGCTACGCGCGCACCGTCGGCCAGTGGGAGCTGGCGGTCTCGGGCCAGAACCTGACCGACAAGCGGTATTACTCGCAGGCGTACAGCTGCCTGCGCGGGAACGGCGGCATTTACACTGCCGATGGCCGCCAGTTAAAGCTGTCTGCACGCTAGAGTTTTTAAGCGGCCGATAAGGGAACCTCGAAAAACCTACTGCGCGACCCGCTATCGCTTCTCCGTTGCTCAGCGTACCTCCGTACGCTTGCGCTACTCAAGACGACATCGGGCCGCTCGCTACGGTTTTTCGAGGTCCCGATAAGGCAAACAGTGGTAACCTCGCGTCGTGCCATCGTCATGGGAGCATGACACGGCGCCGGGGTAGATACGACGGGTTTGGGGTTTATTGAATGGACGAGCGATGAAAAAGATCAGCGAAGAGCGCGAGGCAGCCGAAGGCAAGGTGATGAAGATCTACAAGGAGTCGTCGCCGGCCATCGAAAACCTGTTCGAATGGGCGTACATCAACCACGTGGCCTGGAGCGCGGCCCTGCTGCTGCTTGCCGTGGTGGTGTGGCTGTCGGTGGTGCTGATCGGCGTCGAGAACCAGCGCCATGCGCTGGCGACCAAGCAGTGTCAGGACAAGGTGTTCACCACCGAGATCGACAAGAAGTGCCTGCGCACCGTGCAGTCGCGCGAGCACTGGTGGCAGCACCTGCAGTACGCGCTGACCCATTCGGGCGGCGACGACTGAAACCCCAGCCCGCGCCAGCGGGCTTTTTTCACGCTGAAGCCTTCGGATGGATCACCACCGTGCAGGTGGTGCCGGCGACCAGCGTCAGGCCTTTCGGCTGCTGGTCGATGTGGATGCGCACCGGCACCCGCTGCGCCAGTCGCACCCAGCTGAAGGTGGGATTGACGTCGGCCAGCAGTTCGCGGCCCAGGTTGGCGTCGCGGTCGGTGATGCCGCGCGCGATGCTCTCGATGTGGCCGTGCAGCGCCGTGTCGCCGCTCATCAGGCGCATCTCGACCGGGTCGTTCAGTTTCAGCAGCGGCAGCTTGGTCTCCTCGAAATAGCCGACCACGTAGTACGAGGCGCTGTCGATCACGGCCAGCTTGGCGGCGCCGACGGCGGCAAAGTCGCCCGTGTGCACATTCAGGTTGGTGACGTAGCCGGTGACCGGGGCACGCACGGTGGTGCGCTCCACGTTGAGCGCAGCCATGTCGCGCGCGGCCAGCGCGGCCTGGTACTGGGCCGACGCGGTGCCGACTGCAAATTGCGCGGTCTCGCGGTTCTCGGCCGAGATGATCGAGGCGTCGAGCGCGGCGCGGCGGTCGGCCTCCCTGGTGCGGCGGCCTTTTTCCACCTGCTGGGCGCGCAGCGTGGCATTGGCCTGCGCCAGCGTGTTCTGATAGCGGGCCTGGTCCACCACGAACAGCACGTCGCCCTGGTGGACGAACTGGTTGTCGCGCACGCGCACGTCGGTGACGGTGCCTGCCACGTCGGCGCTGATGGTGATCACGTCGGCCCGGATACGGCCGTCACGGGTCCAGGCCGATTCCATGTAATGGTCCCAGGCCAGGCGGCCCAGGTAGAGGGCGGCGCCCAGCAACAGCAGGGTAAGAATGAAGCGGAAGATTTTGGATGCGCTCACGGGATATCTCGCAGACAGGTTCATGGATAAAGGGTGATCAGCAGGGCGCTGAAGATGCAGACGAACAGGCACACGCGCACCAGCGCCGGGTGCCAGCTGCGGCGGTAGGCGCCGACGCGATTGAGCACGCTGTCGAGCGCCACCTGCAGCAGCAGCGTCAGCAGGAACAGCGGCAGCACGCCGGGTAGCAGTACGCCGAAAAAGTTGATATCACGCGGCATGGCGGGTTTCTCCTGTTGAAATCTGGTCCAGCAAGGACGTGTAAATGGCATGCAGGTCGGCCAGCGCCGTGTGCAGCGCGGGCAGCCGTTCCGGCACCGCGTCGGGCAGCACGGCGCGGATCGCCGCACCGGCCTGCAGGATGGCGTCCAGCGCAGCCTGGCCCTGGCCCTGCTGCGGCGCTTGCAGGTAGTGGGCCACGCGCGCGACCACCTGCTGCAGGCTGTGGCGCACCGGACCCGCTGGCGAGGCGGCGATCAGCTGGCGCAGTTCGATCACGGCGTGGCCCAGTTCCAGCAGCGTCAGACCCTGGCGCACCACGGCGCGTGCGGCCTCGCGCGGCGCCGGGCCGGCAGCGGCGTTCAACTGGCTGAGCAGGTCGCGCACGCGGTTGTCAAAGCGGCGTTTCAGGCGTCCCAGGCCGGCCGTGCAGGCGCTGCGCGCCTCGCGCCAGAGGGCAGCGGCGACGTGGTCGCGCTGGCCCATCGTGTGCTCGGGCAGCACCACGGCAAACATCACGTAGGCCACCACCACGCCCATGACCAGCGACAGTTCGCTCGACAGGAACGATTCGACGTCGTAGCGCATCTGGTTGGCCGGCACCAGCAGCGTGGCCGGAAACAGGCCCAGGCCGACGCCGATGCCGCCCCATTTCGGGATCGTGGTGATGTAGGCGCCGAGCGCGAAGATCGGCAGCGTGGCCAGTACCATGGGCGCGAAATCGTCGGCGCGCGCCACCAGCCAGAACTCCGTCACGAACGACAGCGGCACGGCGATCAGGAAACCGATCAGCACCTGGTGCACCATGGCCGTGGGACGCGGCGAGGACGAGGCCAGCGCGCAGAAGATGGTCGCCATCAGGATCACGTTGCCCATGCCGGGCCAGGCCAGCCAGTACCAGGCGCCGGCCGCCACCAGCAGCGTGGCGCCGGCGCGAAAAGCGGAGGCCAGCACGATGGCAGGCGGCGTGCGCGGCGTATAGGCCACCGGATCGCTGACCTGCTGGCGCCTGTCCTCGGTCAGGCCGTGGTACAGCGCAGCGAACTCGCCGAGGTCGCGCGCAAAACGCTGCAGCAGTTCGAGTGCGGTGTCGAAGTCGATCCGGTGCGGGCGGTCGAGCGCCGTGGCGTCGGCCTGGCGTTGTGCGGCAGCGATGTCGGCGGCCAGGCCGGTGCGCAGCTGCGCCATGCGGGCGGCGCTGAGGTCGTCCTTGAGCGCTGTCGCCATGCGGGCGTGGATCGGTTCGACCAGGGCCAGCACGTCGAGCGTGCCCGGCGCCGCAGCGTCGCTGCGCAGGCGGTGGATCAGCCGGTGCACCGTGTAGAACGTGGTCAGCACGTCCATGAAGGCGGCATTGAACGCATGCAGCTGGCGCGTGTGGGCGCTGGCGTGGCCGGCCTCGAAATAGGCGGCGGCGCGGCCCGACTCCAGCGCGGCGATGTCGGCAGCGAATTTCAGGTGATGGAGCTCGGTGTCGGCCGGCGACAGCCGGTGCTCGAGCACCTTCTGGCAAAAGCCGATGAAGCTCGCATAGCGCGCCTGCACGGTGCGCATCACGGTGTGCGCGTGGCGGCGCGGGAAGATCACGTCGTGCACCACGGTGGCGACGATGATGCCCAGGCCAACCTCGGTCAGGCGCGTGACGGCCAGCGTGAACACGTGGCCCGGGTTGTCGATGGCGGGCACCGCGATCATGCAGGCCGTGTAACCTGCCAGCACGAAGCTGTACGAGCGCTGGTTGCGGTGCATGGCGGCGCCGCCCGTGCACAGCGCAACCCACAGCGCCACGCCGGTCAGCAGCAGCGCCGGCGCCTGCGGGAACAGCGCCACCAGGATCACCGACGCGGTACAGCCGACCACGGTGCCGAGCAGGCGGTTGAAGGCTTTTTCCAGCACCATGCCGCTGCTGGGCAGGGCCAGGATGATGGTGGTGGCGAGCGCGGTGAAGGGGGAGTCGAGTTCGAGGCGGAACGCCAGCCACAGTGCGGTAAAGGCGGCCAGCATGGCCTTGGCGACGTACAGCAGGCGTGGCCCCTGGTCGCCGAACCAGGCCGCCGTTTCGGCAGCGACCCAGTCGAACGGTCCGCGCGCCGCGTTCTGGTGGGGTTCAGGGTGGGCGGCGCGGGGAGGGGTCATATTCAGTTGCCTATGTCAGTGTTTCCAGGTTATCGAGCTGCTTTGCCAGCAGCGCTTCCAGTGCTGCGATGTCCGAGGCGGCATAGCCGTCATAGGCACGCGTGGTGGTGCCCCAGACTTCGGGCATCACTTTTTCGGCCATCGCGCGGCCGGCGTCGGTGAGCGTGATCATCACGCAGCGCCGGTCGCCGGGCCGGTTACCGCGCGAGATCAGGCCCTGTTTTTCCAGGTCGTTGCACACGCGCGTGAGGTTGGCCGGTTTTTCCATGCAGGCCTCGCCCAGCGTGGAGGCGGTGGACGTTTCGTTTTCCGATCCGTACAACACCGCCAGTACCATGTAGCTGGCGTCCACCAGGTCGTGCTTGCGCAGTGCTGCGTTGCTCAGGTCCTTGATGCGCTTCTGGACGTGATACGTCATGCGCAGCAGGCGCATGAGGTCTTCTGGGAATTCGGGAATACGGGCATGGATGTTTTTCAGGCGCTTGTTGGTCGCGTCGAAACTACTGCTCATTACCTTGCTCCTGTGTTCATCGTAAAAGGACGATTGTACTATCAGAGACTGGGCCCTAATCCAGTTTTACCCCTCCACCCAATGCTGTCATCAGCAATGCATAGTTATCGAGTTGTTTGCTCGCCACTTGCGCCATTTGCTGCTGCTCGTTAAGCAAAGTCAGCTGTGCATTGATGACGTTGAGCGAGTCGGTCATGCCGGCCTTGTAGGCGCGTTCGGCCAGCTGCTGCTGGCGCCGCGCCGAGGCCAGCGCCTGTTGCGCCAGCTGGTCCTGCTGCTTGACCGAGGCGATGCGCACCAGGGCGTTGGCCACGTCCGACAGCGCCTGCACCACCACGCCGTTGTACTGCTCGACGGCCACGTCGTACAGCGCGGTCTGGTTGCCGAGCTGGCTGCGCAGGCGGCCGCCTTCGAAGATCGGCAGGCTGATCGCCGGGGTGATGCCGGTCATCTTCGAGTGGCTTTCCAGGAAGCGCGGAAAGCCCAGCGACTGCAGACCGACGAACGCCGCCAGGTTCACGTTCGGATAGAAGTCGGCCTTGGCGCCGTTGATGCGCGCACCGGCCGCTTCCACCCGCCAGCGCTGGGCCACGATGTCGGGCCGGCGACCTACGAGTTCGGCAGGCAGCGTGGCGGGAATTGTCGCGCCAGCGCCGTCTTGCAGGGTCAGCTGTGGCCGGGCGATCGTTTCGCCGTCGCCCGGTCCCTTGCCGATCAGGGCTGCCAGCTGGTTGCGCAGCAGGGCGATCGAGGCGTCGATCTGCTCGTGCTCGCGCTGGCCGGCCGGCAGCGTTGTTTCGATGTTCGCCACTTCCAGTTCGGTCGCCAGGCCGGCGGCGCGGCGCTGGCGCGTGATCTCGAGGATGCGGCGGCGCTGGGCCACGTTCTCGGCCACGCTGTCCTGCAGCGTGTAGTCGAGCGAGAGCTGGATGTAGGCGCGCACGATGGCGGTTTCCAGCGTCAGGCGCGCCATCTGCGCTTCGGCCGACGCCATGCGCACATCGTCGAGCGCAGCGGCGAGCAGGTCGCGGTTGCGGCCCCACAGGTCGAGGTCGTACGAGCCGGACAGCACGGCCGTGTTCTTCCACGCGGTCTTGCCGGCCAGCGCGGCCGGGATCGCGCCATTGGCGGTATAGAGCTCGCGGTCGATGCTGGCCGAGGCGTCCACCTTGGGCAGCGTGGCGGCACGGGCCACACCGGCCAGCGCTTCGGCCTGGCGCACGCGCGCCTCGGCTGCGCGCAGCGTCGGGCTGCCGGCGATCGCGGTGGCGACCAGCGTGTTGAGCTGCTCGTCGTGCAGCGCTTCCCACCACGCCTGCGAGGGCCATGCCACGTCGGCGCCGGCATGGGCGATCGCCTTGCCGGCGTTGAGCGTCTGCGGCGCGACGGGCACGGCCTGCGGTGCGATCTGGCCCATGTCGGCACAGCCGGCCAGCACCAGCAGCACGCCCGCCAGCATGGCGGCAGCGGCGCTGCGGGTCCGGGAGCGTGCACGCGGCATCATGGCGCGAACCATCGCTTACTTGGCGACTTGCTTGCGGGTTTGGGCCACGTCGAAGTCGGCCTCGGTTTCCAGCAGCGTGCCGTTCTTGCGCGCTTCGATCACCTGGGCCTGGACTTCGGCGCGGGTGAGGCGGTGTGGCTGGGCGGCTTTGACAGCGGCAGCGGCGGCGGCAGTGGTGTCAGCGGCGGCGGCCGTATCGGCTGCAAACGCGTTGGTCACGCTGGTAGCCGTGGCGGCAATGGCGAAGACGACAGTGGCGGCAGCGCGCAGCAGGTCCTTGGTGGTGGTGCTCATGATGAACTCCTCGGTGAATGTGTTGTCGATGAATGTAACTATATACCTGAACAGTTCATTTGTAAAGTAATTGTTTCTATGGAAGCGATAGGGCGGGGCTACCGCAGCGGCAATCGCGCAGCTAAGCGCGCAGCTAAGCGCGTGCGCGCACCGAGCGGCGCGCCTGTGGATGGTGGAATACGGTTTTACAGTTGAAGGAGCAGATCATGGCAGACAGCACCCTGGACCCGGACAACATCCCCGCAGGTAACGACCGCAGCCTGGGCAGCGGCCACGGCACGCGCGGCCTCGGACCGAGCGACAATTCCGACAGCGGCAGCGACGTGGCCAATGACCACGACCTGGCGCTCGACAGCGACACCGATGCGCAGGGCACGGGCGAGCGCACCGACGTCGGTTCGCAAACCCTGGTGGCCGGCGACGTCGGCTACGACCACGTGGAGGCGATCCCGTCGTCGGAACGCCTGGTGGACGCCGACTTCCGCGATCCGGTGCCGCTCGACGACGACGGCAGCGTGCCCGATGACCGTCTGGGCGTGGAAGCCGAACCGCACGACAGCCGCGGCGACAGCGACACCGAAGTCAAGGGCGATATCGAGGGCGGCGAAGAACTGGGCCGCCGCACCGGCGGCGTGCCGACCGCGCGTCCATAACCGTTATGCGGACGTAAAAAAAGCCCGAACCCTGCGAGGGGTTCGGGCTTTTTGCTGCAGGCAGCCGGCGCGTGTTCGGTCAGTTGAAGTTGGCGGCTGCGAAGTCCCAGTTCGCCAGCGCGAAGAAGGTTTCCAGGTATTTAGGACGCACGTTGCGGTAGTCGATGTAGTAGGCGTGTTCCCACAGGTCGCAGGTGATGAGCGCCTTGGCATCGGTGGTCAGTGGCGTGGCGGCGTTCGAGGTGTTGACGATGTCGAGCGAACCGTCGGCCTTTTTCACCAGCCAGGTCCAGCTCGAACCGAAGTTGCCGACGGCCGACTTGGTGAATTCTTCCTTGAACTTATCGAACGAACCCCACTTGGCGTTGATGGCGTCGGCCAGCGCGCCGCTGACGGCCTTGCCGCCCGGGGTCAGGCTGTTCCAGTAGAACGTGTGGTTCCACACTTGCGCCGAGTTGTTGAAGATGCCGCCCGACGATTTCTTGATGATCTCTTCCAGCGACAGGTTTTCGAACTCCGTACCCTTGATCAGGTTGTTCAGATTGGTGACATAGGTCTGGTGGTGCTTGCCGTAGTGGTATTCCAGCGTTTCCTGCGAGATGTGCGGCGCCAGGGCGTCGATGGCATAGGGCAGAGGTGGCAGAGTATGTTCCATGGAGCTTCCTTTATCGGATGAGGTTGTAACCAGGTGGTTTTTGGCGAAACGTCATTATTGTAAGGGGGATGCCGTTTTGCTGCCAAAATGGCCCCGCTTGGCGTGTGGGATCAGCGCACGCGGCGCGTGGTTTCGCGCACCACCAGTTCCACCGGCGGAATGTCGGCCTGCACCGCGTCGCCGTCGATCAGGCGCAGCAGCGCGCGGGTGGCGATGCGCCCCATGTCGTACATGGGCTGGCGCACCGTGGTCAGCGGCGGCGTCGTGTACGACGAGCCCGGCAGATCGTCGAAGCCGACCAGCGAGATATCGTCGGGCACGCGGATGCCCTTGCGGTACAGCGCCAGGCGCGCGCCATAGGCGCTGAGGTCGTTGGCGGCAAACACCGCGGTGAACTGCTGGTGGGTGTCGAACAGGCGGTTCATGGCCAGCATGCCGCTCGCTTCGTGGTAATTGCCTTCCACCACCAGCGCCGGGTCGATCTCGATTTGCGCCTCGTGCAGGGCGCGGCGGTAGCCTGCCAGGCGCTCGTCGGCGTCGTAGTTGTTGGCCGGGCCGGAAATGAAGGCGATGCGCCGGTGGCCCAGTTCGATCAGGTGGCGCACGGCCAGCCAGGCGCCGTGCTCGTTATCGGTCTTGAAGCCGAGCGCGCCGGGCGTGTGCAGCGCGCGGCCGGTGGACACGATCGGCCGCTGGCTGGAAAAGCCGAGCACCGCTTCGTCGGAGATCCGTCCCGACAGCAGGATGATGCCGTCGACCTTGCGCGCCAGCAGCAGCCGTACGCGGTCCGCTTCCTCTTCCGCGTTCCAGTGGCCGCTGACGATGACGGAGGCGTAGCCGGTACCCTTGAGGCCGTCGTCGATGCCGCGCAGCGTCTCGTCGAAGAACGGCGAGGAAATATCCTGCACCACGATGCCGACCGTGAGCGAGCGGCCCTTCTTGAGGCCCTGCGCCATCTGGTTGGGCGCGAAGCTGACTTTTTCGATGGCGGCCAGCACGGCCAGGCGCTTGTCGTCGGACACCTTGGCGGTGCCGTTGAGGATGCGCGACACGGTACTCGGTGAGACCCCCGCCAGGCGGGCGACGTCCATCAGGGTCGATGGGCCGGAAGAGGGGGCAGTAGCTGGCAACGTGCAGTCCGTAATCAAGTGTGAAAGTATGATGAAATCCTTGCCGGCGAAGATTACCATAGTTAAGGGCGTGCCTTATAATCAACTTGATATGTTTAGCTAGGTTCTGGCTAAGTGCACAACAAGAATAATCAGAGGTCAGAGACATGCAGATTCCCGCTCAACGAGCTGTCAACCCGGCGGCGCAAGCCGGTTTTTCCCACGGCGCCAGCGGTCCGCGCCTGCTGGCCGACATCGGCGGCAGCAGCGCCAGCTTTGCGGTGGAAACCGCACCGCAGCAGATCGACGCGGTCTGGGTGACCGACTGCGCCGCCTACCCGACGCTGGGCGCAGCCCTGGTCGCCTACCTGTCGCAGCCGGCCACGGTGGCGGCGGGCGGCTACCAGGCCCGCTACGCCGGCATCGCGATCGCCAACCCGATCGACGGCGACTGGGTCACCATGACCAACCACCACTGGTCGTTTTCGATCGAGGCCGTGTGCTCGCAGTTCAGCCTGAAGTCGCTGGTGGTGGTCAACGACCTGCGCGCGCTGGCCACCGCGCTGCCGCACCTGGCGCCCGAGCACAAGCACCAGGTGGGCGGCGGCGCGCCGCGCGCCGGTGCGGTGATCGGCCTGGTCGGCGCCGACGCCGGCCTCGGCGTGTCATACCTGGTGCCGGTGGGCGAGCGCTGGCTGGCAATCGACAGCGAGGGCGGCCACACCACGTTCGCGCCGATGAACGAGCGTGAAATCGATATCCTGCGCTATGCGCGCCGCCACCATGAACACGTGTCGAGCGAACGGCTGGTGTCGGGCATCGGCCTGGGACTGGCGTACCGGGCGCTGTGCGAACGGGCGCGCATCGAGCCGCAGGCGCTGAGCACGCAGGAGATCGTGGCGCGCGGCCTGCGCCGCCAGTGCCCCGTGTGCGAGGAAGCGCTGCAGGCGTTCTGCGAGATGCTGGGCACGGTGGCCAGCAACGTGGCGCTGACCCTGGGCGCCAAGGGCGGCATCTATATCGGCGGGCGCACGGTGCTGCAGATGAGCGAGTTCGTCGAGCGTTCGGGCTTCCGCGCCCGGTTCGAACAGAAAGGGCGTTTTTCCGACTACCTGGCCCACATTCCGACCTATGTGATCACCGAAAAATACCCGGTGCTGATCGGCATGTCGGCGATGTTGTCCACCGACTAGTTTTCCTCGTGCCGGTCCGCCAGCGGCCGGACCGTCGCCACCGCCACGCTGGCGCTGCCCTGCGCCACCCGCACGCCCAGCACCGCGCCAGCCGCGATCTGCGCCGGCGACCGCACCACCGCGCCGGCCGGGTCGGTGACGATCGCGTAGCCGCGCTCCAGCGTGCGCTGCGGATTCAATAACTCCAGCTGCGCCGACAGGGCCGCCAACGCGGCGCGGCGCTGCTGCAGCGCGCGCACCATGGCGCCGGCGCCGCGCCCGCGCAGGCCGAGCAGCGCCGCGTGGGCGGCGCGCGTGTCGGGCGTGCATGCGGCCAGGCGCTCGCCAAGCCGGTCGAGCTGGTGGCGGGCGCGCACCAGCGGCGCGCGGTGGGCGTGCGTCATTGCGGTCGAGAGCGCCAACAGTTGCAGACGCTGCTGGCCGATCCGGGTCTTCGGATTGAGCAGGCGCCGCGTGTAGCCGTCCAGCGTCTGGGCAGCGTCGCTGACGGCGCGGCGCATGGCGCGGCGCAGGTCGGTGGCGTCGGTCCGCAGCGATGCCAGCCAGTCGGCGCGCGGCGTGACGGCCAGCTCGGCCGCCGCCGTCGGCGTGGCGGCGCGCAGGTCGGCAGCGAAGTCGCACATCGTGAAATCGGTCTCGTGGCCGACGCCGGAAATCACCGGCATGCGGCAGTTGGCTACCGCGTACGCCACGTCCTCGTCGTTGAACGACCACAGATCCTCGATGCTGCCGCCGCCGCGGCACACGATCAGCACGTCGCAGTCGTTGCGCAGCGATGCGGTGTCGATGGCGGCGGCGATTTTCTGCGGCGCCAGCTGGCCCTGCACCGGCGTCGGATACAGCACCACGTGCACGTGCGGCGCGCGCCGCCGCAAGGTCGTCAGCACGTCGCGCAGCGCGGCCGCCTGCGGGCTGGTGACGATGCCCACCACGCGCGGAAACATCGGCAGGGCGCGCTTGCGGTCGGGATGGAACAGGCCGGCCGCGTCGAGTTTTTCCTTGAGCCGCAAAAACGCCTCGAACAGGCTGCCCACGCCGGCGCGGCGGATCGCTTCCACGTTGATCTGGTAGTCGCCGCGCGCGCCGTACAGCGTGACCAGCGCCCGCACCTCGACCTTGTCGCCTTCGCGCGGCGTGAAGTTGGCGTACTGGGCGCGGCCGCGGAACATCACCGCGCGCACCTGGGCGGCATTGTCCTTGAGCGTGAAATACCAGTGGCCGGAGCTGGCGCGCGTGAAATTGGAGATTTCGCCGGCGATCCAGGTCAGCGGAAAGGAGCGTTCGAGCAGCCGCGCCACCGCCTGGTTCAGTGCCGACACGGTGAGCACGGGCGCGCCGTCGGCGGCAGAGTCGTTTGCTGGGTCGAAGTTCATCGTTTCATTCATGAAAACTATCCACACAATGTGAATCTCGTCACATAGCGGTCATCTTATACAAAGAGCTGGAAGTATTACAGATAGGTCCATGATTTTAAAAGAAAAATATGGCTGCCTGATTTACTTGCATCAAGAAAAAAACCTTATGGATCAAGGACTTTGGTCGGGCCTGCCACGGTTACGCACAAAGTTATCCACACAAACTGTTCATACTTTGCTGGCGGAGCGCTATTGTATGGTGTGCCTAAAATTTATGCTGCAACAGGAATTTGTGACGAATCAATGACTTAGAATCAGCTTAAGCCTATTACGCACAATATTGTCCACAGAACGTGTGCAGAACTGCCATTTTACCTGTGGAAGCGCACCCCAAACTGCCTGCCTTTTTTTTGAGCGTTGGCCATCATCGCTTTATAATCAACAGCTTGCACTGTGAGCACGGGCCTTGCGCACAATCTTATCCACACAATGTGTGCAGAAGTGCACAAACCACTGCGCCGGCGCAGGACACGGTGCAAAAAATCTGCGTAAAGGACGCAAACGGGGCCGGTGCCAAATTTTTACTCAGGGAAAAAATTCCCTTATGAATCAAGACCGTTGCGCCATCGCACGGCGATTGCGCACAATTTTATCCACACAAATTGTGCAGAAGTTCGCGAGTCCTGTTCTGCCAGCCGCGCCGTGGCCATGCGTCAAATTCGTGCATGGAAAAATTATGCTTTTGAATCAAAGACTTAGTCATGGCGCCAGGTGCTTGCGCACAATCTTATCAACAGAATGTGGGCATAACTGTCTCTTGCCGGCGGCGGCCCAACACGATACATTGCGGCTTCGGGCTTGCGCCCGGTTCATTTCATCCACAGGAGTTAGTTTTGCTCGCCATTTTTCAAGCTGCAGGTTGGCCTATCTGGTTGTTGCTGATCGCCTCGATCGTTGCCATGGCCCTGATCATCGAACGCCTGCTCTACCTGCGCCGCGCCAAATTACTGCCGAAAAAACTGTTCGACGAGGTGGTGCAGGTCTACCGTGGCGGCCAGATTACGCCCGACATCCTCGACAAGCTGGAAAAAAGCTCGCCGCTGGGCACCGTGCTGGCGGCGGCGCTGCGCAACGTCGATGCGCCGCGCGACGTGATGAAGGAATCGATCGAGGAAGCGGGCAGCGGCGTGGCGCACACGCTCGAGCGCTTCCTCACCACGCTGGGCACGATCGCCACGCTGGCGCCGCTGATGGGCCTGTTCGGCACGGTAGTGGGCATGATCGAGATCTTCGGCGCGCAAAATCCGTCCGGCGCCAATCCGGCGCAGCTGGCGCACGGCATCTCGGTGGCGCTGTACAACACCGGTTTCGGTCTGGCCATCGCCATGCCCACGCTGGTGTTCTACCGCCACTTCCGCGCGCTGGTGGACAGCTTCGTGATCGACATGGAGCAGCAGGCGGTGAAGTTCGTCGATGTCGTGCACCGCCAGCGCAAGTAAGGGGCTGCCGTGAATTTCCGCAAAGGCAAAGGCAGGGAAGACCCCGAGATCAACCTGATTCCGTTCATCGACGTGCTGCTGGTGATTCTGATCTTCCTGATGGTGTCCACCACCTACAGCAAGTTCACCGAGCTGCAGATCACGCTGCCGACGGCCGAGGCGCAAAAGCCGGAGGACAAGCCGTTCGAACTCAATGTGACGGTCGACGCCAAGGGCAACTACACGATCAATGGCGACCCCGTCTCGTTTCGCGACGTGGCCGGCCTGGCGCAGGCGATGCGCGGCGTGGCCGACAAGAGCGGCCTGAAGGACAAAGCGCCGGTCGTGATCGTCAACGCCGACCAGTTCGCGATGCACCAGATGGTGGTCAATGTGATGGAAGCGGCGCGCATTGCCGGTTTCGACCGGCTCACGTTCGCGGCCCAGACCGGGGGCGGGAAATAGGCGCACCGCCCAGGACGCCGGCGCAGGCGCCGGCAGGCGCGACTCTGGAAGCCGCGCTGACCCGCAACTGGCTGCGCCGGGGGCCGCTCGCGTGCGCGCTGTGGCCGCTGTCGTTGCTGTTCCGGGCTGTCACCGCGGTGCGGGCAGCGCTGTTCCTGGCCGGCTGGCTGGCGTCGTCGCGGTTGCCGGTGCCGGTGGTCGTGGTCGGCAATATCTACATCGGCGGCACCGGCAAGACGCCGCTGACGATCTGGCTGGTGCAGGCGCTGCAGGCGGCCGGCATGCGCCCGGGCGTGATCTCGCGCGGCCACGGCAGCGCCGGCGCCGCGCCGCGCGAGGTGGGCGCCGACGCCACGCCGGCCGAGGTGGGCGACGAACCGCTGCTGATCCGCCAGCGCACCGGCTGCCCGGTGATGGTGGGGCGCGACCGCGCCGCCACCGGCCGTGCGCTGCTGGCGGCCCATCCCGAGCTCGACGTGCTGCTCACCGACGACGGCCTGCAGCACTATGCGCTGCAGCGCGATATCGAAATCATCCTGTTCGACGGCCGCGGCGCCGGCAACGGCTGGCTGCTGCCGGCCGGGCCGCTGCGCGAACCGGTTTCGCGGCGGCGCGATTTCACGGTGATCAATGCTCCGCTGCTGACCGATGCGCTGGTGCGGTCGGTCGGCGGTGGGGCAGGCGCGCGGGCGCCGATCCGGATGACGCTGGCCGGCAGCCACGCCGAGCAGCTGGCCGATCGCAACCGGCGCATGCCGCTGGCCGCGCTGCAGCAGCCGGGCCGGCGCCTGGCTGCCGCTGCCGGCATCGGCAACCCGGCGCGGTTCTTCGGCATGCTCAAGGCGGCCGGTCTGACCATCGCCGAGCTGCCGCTGCCCGACCACCACGACTTCCGCGACCGGCCTTTCGACGCCCTGCACGCCGATGTGATCTTGATCACCGAGAAGGATGCAGTAAAATGTGCGCAAATTGAAGAACTCAGAGACGACCCGCGACTATGGGTCGTCCCGGTCACGGCGCACATCGATGGCGCGCTGGCCGACCAAATCGTGGAGAAATGTCGTGGACGCAAGACTGCTTGATATCCTGGTGTGCCCGGTCTGCAAAGGCCCCCTGGAGTACGATAAGAAAGCCCAGGAAATGATTTGCAAGGGCGACCGCCTGGCATACCCGATCCGCGACGGCATTCCGATCATGTGGGCCGACGAGGCCCGCACCTTGCAGGACAAGGCGGACTAAGTGGCGGGGTCGTCCGGCTTCACCGTCATCATTCCGGCGCGCCTGGCGTCCACCCGGCTGCCCAACAAGCCGCTGGCCGATCTCGGCGGCAAGCCGATGGTGGTGCGCGTGGCCGAGCGCGCCCAGCTGTCCGGTGCGGCGCGCATCATCGTCGCCACCGACCATGACGATATCCGCGCTGCCTGCGCAGCGCACGGCGTGGACGTGTGCATGACGCGCGCCGACCATCCGTCCGGCACCGACCGCATCGCCGAGGTGGCGCGCATGCTGGACCTGGCAGCGGACGCCGTGGTGGTCAACCTGCAGGGCGACGAGCCGCTGATCGATCCCGGCCTGCTGCAGGCCGTCGCCGCCCGCATCGGCGCCGACGTGCCGATGGCCACCTGCGCCCATCCGCTGCACGACGCCGCCGACGCCTTCAATCCCAACGTGGTCAAGGTGGTGCTCGACAAGCTGGATCGCGCCCTGTATTTTTCGCGCGCCACCATCCCGTGGCACCGCGACGGTTTTGCCCGCATCCAGTCGGCGCTGCCGGACGGCTACGTGCCGCTGCGCCACATCGGCCTGTACGCCTACCGCAACGACTTCCTGCAAACCTACCCCGCGCTGGCCGTCTCGCCGCTGGAAGGCATCGAGGCGCTCGAGCAGCTGCGGGTGCTGTGGCACGGCTACCCGATCGCCGTGCACGTGACCGACACGGCGCCTGCTGCCGGCGTCGATACGCCCGACGACCTGGCCCGGGTGCGGCTGCATTATTCGTGACCTGCCAGGCGGGCCTGGTCCCAGGGACTTGATCCATCTCAAGCCGGCCACGCGGGTGCTCCTGCTATAACGTCGCTGTGGTGCAGCGAGCCCCGGCGCGCACGGTGCTGGTGCACGATTCATACGAATATCCCCAAGGGAATGCATTTTTGCCTGCGGTGAACGGTATAAACGGTTATCGCACTGGCTGATGGGCCGGGTTTTGTGGTAAGTTTCGTACCAAGATAGTCGGATAATCAGTATTAGTACTGTGTACATGCGCTGTTTGCCTGTGCTGTGCCCGTGCACTGTGTCCACGCAACCATTACACCATTCACCACATCCTCCAAAAATCTGTTTTAGGAAACTTCATGCGTCTGATACTGTTAGGAGCACCAGGAGCCGGCAAGGGCACCCAGGCTAATTTCATCAAGGAAAAATACAATATCCCGCAGATCTCGACCGGCGACATGCTGCGCGCGGCGATCAAGGCGGGTACCGAACTGGGTCTGGCCGCCAAGCAGGTGATGGACGCCGGCGGCCTGGTGTCCGACGATCTGATCATCGGCCTGGTCAAGGAACGCCTGAAGCAGGACGACTGCGCCAACGGCTACCTGTTCGACGGATTCCCGCGCACCATCCCGCAAGCGGACGCCATGAAGGACGCCGGCATCAACGTCGACTACGTGCTGGAAATCGACGTGCCGGACGCTTCCATCATCGAGCGCATGGATGGCCGCCGCTGCCATCCCGGTTCGGGCCGCGTGTACCACGTCAAGTTCAATCCGCCCAAGGTCGAAGGCAAGGACGACGTCACCGGCGAAGACCTGGTGCAGCGCGACGACGACAAGGCTGAAACCGTGAAAAAACGCCTGGACGTGTATCACAACCAGACCGAAGTGCTGCTTGGCTATTACAACGACTGGGCCAAGTCGGGCGCCGAGGGAGCACCGAAGTACCGCCGTATCAGCGGGGTAGGCGCGGTGGACCAAATCCGCGACAGCGTGTTTGCTGCGCTGGCTGAATAAGACCTGAAAGCGGACCGAGCGTCCGCTTTTTTCATGGGCTGCTCAGCGAGTCCCCGTTTTTGACGTTCGTGCAGTTCGACAACGAGAGGGGACATCATGGCAGCCAGTCTGTGGTTAGCAGTGGGTTGCGGCGTCATCGCCGTCATTTATGGCCTGTGGTCGCGCGCCTGGATCCTGCGCCAGGATCCCGGCAACGCGCGCATGCAGGACATTGCGCTGGCGATCGAGCAGGGCGCGGCCGCCTACCTGGCGCGCCAGTACCGCACCATCGGCCTGGTGGGCGTGGTCCTGCTGGTCCTGATCGCCATCTTTCTTGACTTTAATACCGCACTGGGCTTCCTGATCGGCGCCGTGCTCTCGGGCGCCTGCGGCTTCATCGGCATGAATGTGTCGGTGCGCGCCAATGTGCGCACCGCGCAGGCGGCCACGCGCGGCATCAACGCCGCACTCGACGTGGCGTTTCGCGGCGGGGCGATTACCGGCATGCTGGTCGTCGGCCTGGGCCTGCTGGGCGTGGCGCTGTTCTTCCTGTACCTGACCGCCGGCCTGCCGCCCGACCTGGCGGCCGCCACCGTCAATACCCACCAGCTGCTGGAACCCCTGATCGGGCTGGCGTTCGGCGCCTCGCTGATCTCGATCTTTGCCCGCCTGGGCGGCGGCATCTTCACCAAGGGCGCCGACGTGGGCGCCGACCTGGTCGGCAAGGTCGAAGCGGGCATCCCCGAGGACGATCCGCGCAACCCGGCCGTGATTGCCGACAACGTCGGCGACAATGTCGGCGACTGCGCCGGCATGGCGGCCGACCTGTTCGAAACCTATGTGGTCACGCTGATCGCCACCATGCTGCTGGGTGCACTGTTGATGGCCAACGCGCCGGTCGCTGCCGTGGTCTATCCGCTGCTGCTGGGGGCGGTTTCGATCATCGCGTCCATCATCGGCTGCGCGATGGTCAAGGCGCGCCCGGGCAAAAAGATCATGGCGGCCCTGTACACGGGCCTGTGGTGGGCGGCCGGGCTGTCGCTGCTGGGCTTTATCGCGGTGACCTGGGGCGTCTGGGGGGATCCGGCGCTGCGCCTGCGCCTGCTGGGCTGCACTGTGGTCGGCATTGCGCTGACCGGCGTGATGGTGTACGTCACCGAGTACTACACCGGCACCGAATTCGCGCCGGTCCGGCACATCGCGCAGGCCTCCGCCACCGGCCACGGCACCAACATCATCGCCGGCCTCGGGGTGTCGATGAAGTCCACCGCCTGGCCGGTGCTGGCCGTGTGCGCGGCGATCCTCGTCGCTTACCAGCTCGGGCAGCTCTATGGCGTCGCCATCGCGGCCACCGCCATGCTGTCGATGGCCGGCATCGTGGTCGCGCTCGACGCCTACGGACCGATCACCGACAACGCCGGCGGCATCGCCGAAATGGCCGGCATGCCGGAGGCGGTGCGCGCCATCACCGACCCGCTCGACGCGGTGGGCAATACCACCAAGGCCGTCACCAAGGGCTATGCGATCGGCTCGGCCGGGCTGGCCTCACTGGTGCTGTTTGCCGACTACACCCACGCGCTGGAAGCGGCCGGGCGCAGCGTGCTGTTCGACCTGTCCAATCCGATGGTGATCGTGGGACTGATCATCGGCGGCCTGGTACCGTACCTGTTCGGCGCGATGGCGATGGAAGCGGTGGGCCGTGCCGCCGGCGCCGTGGTCGTGGAGGTGCGGCGCCAGTTCCGCGACATCGCCGGCCTCATGGAAGGCCAGGCCAGGCCCGAGTACGACAAGGCGGTCGATATGCTGACTGCCTCGGCCATCCGCGAAATGATCGTGCCGTCGCTGCTGCCGGTGGTGGTGCCGGTGATCGTGGGCCTGCTGCTGGGCGCAGCCGCGCTGGGCGGCATGCTGATGGGGACCATCATCACCGGGCTGTTCGTGGCCATTTCCATGACCACCGGTGGCGGCGCCTGGGACAACGCCAAGAAATACATCGAGGACGGCCACCACGGCGGCAAGGGGTCCGAGGCGCACAAGGCGGCCGTCACCGGCGACACCGTGGGTGACCCGTACAAGGACACGGCCGGCCCGGCAGTCAACCCGCTGATCAAGATCATCAACATCGTGGCGCTGCTGCTGGTGCCGCTGTTGCCGGCCTCGGGCTGGCTGGCGGTGAGCGCGCCGGTGGTGGCGCAGGTGGGGGCGACTACGCCCACGCTGGCCCCTACAAGCCCGACAAGCCAGGCAGCCACCAGACCCGCCACCAGCCGCGCGCCGGGCCTGTCTCGAAGCCGGTAGGCTGGTACGATATCCGGCAGGAGGAGACCATCATGCAACGATCAATCATCGGTAAGAAGCCGGGCCTGCGCGCAGATCGCCGGCTGGGCGTCCGGCTGGGCGTGGCGGCGTGGCTTGCGGGCGCGCTGCTGGCAGCTGGCGCGCTCGCGCACCAGCAGGTGCCACAGACTGCGCCAGCGCCACAGTTGTCCACTCCGGCGCCACCGCGCGCGCCCGAGGTCGATACCGAGAAAGAAGCCTATGCCAAGCTGCCGCCCTGCAAGCTCAGCGACGATGGTACGCGCCTGGCCGAAGAGCCGTGCCGCACGGCCAAGGCGCTCGACCCGATGCCGCGGCGCCCGGTGCCGCAGGCGATCGAGCGGGTCTCGCCCGCCGAAAGCGATCCGCGCGATGCGGCCAGACCGCCAGCGGCCACGACGCCGGTGCCGGGGGCTTCGCTGCGTGGTACGCCGTTGCCCGCCACGCCGTCGCGGGTACTGCCCACGCCACCGCGGCCGCTTACGCCGGCCACGCCCTCGCGCATCGATCCCGTTGCGCGTCCCGGCGCGCCGGTGCCCACCGCCGGTTGCGACGCCGGCGGCTGCTACGGTCCCAACGGCCAGCGCTACAACAACGGCCCCGGCAACACCGTGGTCAGTCCCAGCGGCAGACTGTGTTCGCGCAACGGCGCCTTCATCCAGTGCTGAGCGGCAGGTGCATCGCCGGTATCTCTGCGCACTGAAAGTCGTTACAATCGCACGGTGATGTTGACGTTTACGTCAACGTAAACCTAAACTCGGCGATCATCGACAATCGGCCTTACTCGTGGAGACACCATGCAAATCAAAGAACAGGTATTCATCATCACCGGCGGCGCTTCGGGCCTGGGCGCCGCCACTGCGCGCATGCTGGCGCAAGCTGGCGGCAAGGTGGTGCTGGCCGACGTGCAGGAAGAGGGCGGTCGCGCGCTGGCGGCGGAACTGGACGGCGTGTTCGTGCGCTGCGATGTGACGTCCGAGACCGATGCGCAGAGCGCGGTGGCGGCAGCCGTTTCACTGGGAACGCTGCGCGGCCTGGTCAACTGCGCCGGCATCGCGCCGGCCGCCAAGACCGTCGGCAAGGAAGGCGCGCATGCGCTCGACCTGTTCCAGCGCGTGGTGGCGATCAACCTGGTGGGCACCTTCAATATGGCGCGCCTGGCGGCCGAAGCGATGGGCAGGAATGCGCCGCTCGACAACGGCGAGCGCGGCGTGATCATCAACACTGCGTCGGTGGCGGCCTACGATGGCCAGATGGGCCAGGCGGCGTATGCGTCGTCGAAGGCGGCGGTGGCCGGCCTGACGTTGCCGATGGCACGCGACCTGGCGCGCAGCGGGATCCGCGTGATGGCCATCGCACCCGGCATTTTCGAGACGCCGATGATGCTCGGCATGCCGCAAGAGGTGCGCGACGCGCTCGGTGCCATGGTGCCGTTCCCGCCGCGCCTGGGCAAGCCGGACGAATACGCCCAGCTGGCGCGCGCCATCATCGAGAACACCATGCTCAACGGCGAGGTGATACGGCTCGACGGCGCCATCCGCATGGCGGCCAAATAGGCTGGCGTGAGCAAATAAGCATCAAGTTCAGCAGTAAACGATTTAAACGATTTCGTGTACGATGGCCGTTCAGGCGCGCCGCAGGTTGCGTGCCCCGACCCGGAGATCCCATGACACGTTTGAAGAACCTGGCGCTGGCCGCCGCCGTGCTGGGGGCGTTGCACGCTCCCGCTTTCTATGCCCCCGCGTACGCCCAGCTGCAGGCGCCGGCCAGCGTGCCGGGCAAGGTCGCTGGCAGTGCGCACGACGTGGCGCCCGAAATCGCCACCGGCTACACCGAAAAGGCCGGCAAGTCATCGCAGAAGTTCATGGTGGCTGCCGCCAATCCTCTTGCGACCCAGGCCGGGTACCAGATCCTCAAGCAGGGCGGCGCGGCCATCGATGCGGCCATCGCCACCCAGATGGTGCTCACGCTGGTGGAGCCGCAATCGTCGGGCATCGGTGGCGGGTCGTTCCTGATGTACTCGGACGGCAAACGCGTGCAGTCCTACGATGGCCGCGAGACGGCGCCGGCCGCCGCCGACGAGCACCTGTTCCAGGACAAGGATGGCAAGCCGGTATCGCGCGAGACCGGCGTGGTGGGCGGGCGCTCGGTCGGTGCGCCCGGTGTGCTGCGCATGCTGGAGCTGGCCCACAAGCAGCATGGCCGGCTGCCATGGAAAGCCCTGTTCGCGCCGGCCATCAAGCTGGCCGACGACGGCTTTGCCGTCAGCCCGCGCCTGAACGCGCTGCTCCGGTGGGACAAATACCTGGCCCGCGATCCGGTGGCGCGCGCCTACTTCTTCGACGACGCCGGCCAGCCGCGCCCGGTCGGCTACGTCCTGAAAAATCCCGAGCTGGCGCGCACGCTGCGCGAGATCGCCGACGGCGGCGCCGACGCGTTTTACAAGGGACGCATCGCGCGCGACATCGTTGCCAAGGTGTCCGGCCATCCGACCAATCCCGGCAAGCTCACCGCCGCCGACATCGCCGGCTACCAGGCCAAGGAACGCGCGCCGATCTGCAGCGACTACAAGGCGTGGACCGTGTGCGGCGCGCCGCCGCCGTCGTCCGGTGGCATCGCCATCGCCCAGATGCTGGGCATCCTGGAAGTGAAGGACATCAGTCCCTACAAGCCGGTCAACGGCATGCTCACCGCCGACGGCATCCACCTGTTCAGCGAGGCAGGGCGCCTGGCCTACGCCGACCGCAACCGCTACGTGGCCGATACCGATTTCGTGCCGCTGCCGGGCAAGGGCGTCGCGGCCATGCTCGACAAGCGCTACCTGGCCAGTCGCGCCGCCCTGATCGGCGACAAGTCGATGGGGCACGCCAATTACGGCACGCCGGCGACCATGGACGTGGCGTGGGGACGCGACACGGCAATCGACAAGCCCTCCACGTCGCACCTGGTGGCGGTGGACGCCTACGGCGGCGGCCTGTCGATGACGACGTCGGTGGAAGACGCTTTCGGTTCGCGCCAGATGGTCGATGGCTTCATGCTCAACAACCAGCTCACCGATTTCTCGTTCGACTCGCAGGACGAGAACGGCCCGATCGCCAACCGGGTGCAGGCCGGCAAACGCCCGCGCAGCGCCATGTCGCCGACCCTGGTGTTCGACAAGGGCACGCACCGGCTGGTGCTGGCCACCGGCTCGCCGGGCGGCTCCACCATCATCAACTACGTGGCCAAGGTGCTGGTCGGCACCCTGGACTGGCAGCTCGACGTTCAGCAGGCCATCAGCCTGCCCAACCTCGGCAGCCGCAACGGTCCGACCGAACTGGAAAAGAATCGCGTCAGCGCCGAGGTGATCGCGCAACTGAAGGCGCGCGGCCACGAGGTGCGCGAGACCGAACAGAATTCGGGTTTGCAAGGCATCCAGCGGCGCGTGGTGGACGGCAAGGCGCAGTGGTTCGGCGGCGCCGATCCGCGCCGCGAAGGCGTGGTGCTGGGGGATTAAACCTGCTACGCTGGCGTCATGGGACGTCAAAAGAAAACAGGCCTGATCCTCACCGGCGGCGGCGCGCGCGCCGCCTACCAGGTGGGCGTGCTACAGGCCATCTCCGAGATCCTGTGGGAGGCGGGCTGGCCGCCGGCGCGCAACCCGTTCGACATCATCTGCGGCACCTCAGCCGGGGCGATCAACGCCACCGCGCTGGCCTGCCGCGCCGACAACTTCGGCGAGGGCGTGCAGAAGCTGCTCGACGTGTGGCAGAACATCGAGGTGGCGCAGGTGTACCGCGCCGATTCGCTCGGTGTGCTGCGCTCGGGCGCGCGCTGGCTTTCGCTACTGTCGTTCGGCTGGCTGCTGCGCAAGTGGCGCGCGGCGCCGCCGGCGTCGCTGCTCGACAACACCCCGCTGGTCGGACTGCTGCACCGCATGCTCGATCTGCCCCGGCTCGACGCCGTGCTGTCCGAAGGACTGCTGCACGCGCTGGCGGTCACCGCCTCGTCCTACACCGCCGGCAACCACCTGACGTTTTACCAGAGCGCCGCCGACATCGCGCCCTGGGTGCGCATGCAGCGGCTGGCGCTGCAGGACCAGATCGGCGTCGAGCACCTGCTGGCGTCGTCGGCGATCCCGTTCATCTTTCCACCCACGCCGCTCTACCTGGGTGGCCACCGCGAATTCTGCGGCGACGGCTCGATGCGCCAGCTGGCGCCGATTTCGCCGGCCATCCACCTCGGCGCGCGCAAGGTGCTGGTGGTGGGCGCCGGGCGCCTGACCGAGGCGCCCAGGGCCGATGGCGGGGACGAGCAGGGCACGGCGCGCCATCCGAGCCTGGCGCAGATCGCCGGCCATGCCATGTCCTCGATCTTCCTCGATTCGCTGGCGGTCGATATCGAACGGCTCGAGCGCGTCAACAAGACCCTGTCGCTGCTGCCGGAAGCGCTGCTCGAGCAAACCCCGCTCAAGCCGGTCAGGCTGCTGGTGATCGCGCCGTCGGAACGGCTCGACGACATCGCCAGCCGCCATGTGGGCAGCCTGCCGGCGCCGATCCGCACGCTGTTGTCCGGCATCGGCGCCACCGAAAAGCGCGGCGCCGCCCTCGCGTCGTACCTGTTGTTCGAATCATCGTATACTTGCGACTTGATCCGGCTGGGTCAGCGCGATACCCAGGCGCGCAAGGAAGACGTGCTGGCGTTCTTCGAATCCTGAGCATACCCCGCGTGGGAGACCCCGTTTTTTGCGTGCCCTGACCAACATGTGTCTCCGCCTGCTGGTGCCGGCCCTGCTGCTGTGGGGACTCGGCGCGGCCGCCGCATGGGGCAGTGCGCCGCCGCGCACGCTGCGCTTCGAGCAGCTGAGCGTGGAGCACGGGCTGGCGCAGGAGTCGGTGCTGGCCATCGCCCAGGACCCGCAGGGTTTCATCTGGCTCGGCACCCAGGCCGGCCTGACCCGCTTCGACGGCTATCGTACCGTAAGCTACAAGAGCGCGGTGTCCGACCCGCGCGCGCTGGTCGATAACTGGGTGCGCGTGCTGCATGTCGATCCGTCCGGCCGCCTGTGGGTTGGCACCGACGGCGGCCTCGATCGCTACGATCCCGCCACCCGCACTTTTGTCCATTACCCGCCGCAGGAGGCAGCCCAGCGCGGCAACGGTAACCGCCACGTGCGCGCGCTTGCCGACGATGGGCTGGGCGGGCTTTGGGTGGCCACTGCCGACGGCCTGCACCGGCTCGACCCCGCCACCGGGCGGTACACCAGCCGCCACCACGATCCGGCCGACCCGGGCAGCCTGGCCAGCGACCAGGTCAACGCGCTGGCGCGCGACGCCGCCGGCCGCCTGTGGGTCGCCACCGCCGCCGGCCTCGACATGCTGGCGCCGGGCGCCGCGGAATTCGTCCATTACCTGCCCGACGACGGCGGCGACAGCCGCGTCAACGCGGTGCTGGCGCTGCAGGTCGACAGCCGGCAGACGCTGTGGGTGGGCAGCATGGGCGGGCTGGAACAATGGCGCGTCGACGGCGGCGGCCCGCCGCAGCGCCGGCGCCTGGGACCGGCCGAAGGGCTGCGGCCCGGGACCAGCATCACCGCCTTGTACGAGGATGTCGAGCAGCAGCTGTGGATCGGCACCCAGGCCGACGGCCTGCTGCGCTGGATGCCGGGCCAGCAGCGGCTGGTCCACTACCGCCACCAGTTCAGCGACCCGCACAGCCTGGCCGACAACCAGGTGTCGGCGCTGTTCCGCGACCGCGTGGGCACGTTCTGGGTGGGCACCTGGAACGATGGCGTCAGCCGGGTGGACATGGGCAGCGGCGGCTTTGCGCGCATCGTGCGCCACATCGAGGACCCGGATGCGCTGTCGGACAACAAGGTGCGCGCAATCGCGATGGCCGCCGCGCCCGAGGGTGACGGCTTGCTGTGGCTGGGCACCGGTGCGGGCCTGAACCTGTACGACCCGAAGACCGGGCGCAGCAAGGTGTGGCGCCGCGATCCGGCGCGGCGCGGCGGCCTCAGTGACGACCAGGTGACGGCGCTGTGGCGTGCGCCGGACGGCAAGGGGGGCTTGTGGATCGGCGGGCGCGCGGGCATCAACCAGCTCGATCCCGCCAGCGGCACCATGCGCGCGCTGTCGTTCGTGCGCGGCGACCCGGCCAGCGACACCATCCGCAACATCGTGGCCGACCGCAGCGGCGTATTGTGGATCGCCAGCCGCGGCGGCCTGCACCGGCTCGATCCGAAGACCATGGATGTTCACACCTACCGCCACAACCCGGCCGACAGCTCCAGCCTGGCCGACAACGTGGTGCGGCCGGTCCTCGAAGACCGGCGCGGACGGCTGTGGGTGGGCAGCTTCAACGGCCTCGATCTGCTCGACCGCGCCACCGGCACATTTCGCCACTTCCGCCGCAACCCGGCCGATCCCCACTCGCTCAGCCACGACGAGGTGCACTGCCTGTACGAGGATGCGCAGGGGACGCTGTGGGTGGGCACGGCCGCCGGCCTGAACCGAATGCAGACCGGCGCAGACGGCGCCGTCACCTTCCGCCGCTACCTGCGCAGGGACGGCATCGCCGACGATGCGATCGCCGCCATCCTGCCCGACGGCGCCGGCAACCTCTGGCTCAGCACCAACAGCGGTCTGTCGAAGTTCAACATCGCCACCGGCATGGTGCGCAACTACAGCGACGCCGACGGCACCATCGAGGGCGCGTACTTCGATGGTGCGGCGCTGCGCACGGCGGACGGCACGCTGTATTTCGGCGGCTTCAATGGCGTGACCGCGTTCGCGCCGCAGGCCGTGCGCGAAAACAGCGTGGCGCCAGTGGTGGCGATCACCGACTTCCAGGTCTTTAACAAGTCGCTCAGCGCCGGGCAGGGCGATCACCCGGACGTGCTCACAACGGCCATCGAGCAGACCGGCGCGCTGACGCTGCGCCAGGCCGATTCGGTGTTCTCGCTGGAGTTTGCAGCTCTGCACTACGCGGCGCCGCAGCGCAACCGCTACGCCTACCAGCTGCAGGGCTTCGACGAAGACTGGGTGATGACGGACGCCAGCAAGCGCTTCGCCACCTACACCAATCTCGACCCCGGCCACTACGTGTTCCGCGTCAAGGCCGCCAACAAGGACGGCGTGTGGAACGACAGCGCCGCCACGCTCAACATCACCATCCTGCCGCCGTTCTGGAAGACCTGGTGGTTCCGCACGCTGGCGGCGCTGCTGCTGGCCGGCGCCGCCTACGCCGCCTACCAGGCGCGCGTGCGCAGCCTGCACCGCCAGCAGCAGCGCCTCGAGGAACTGGTGGAGTCGCGCACGGCCGAAGTGCAGCACAAGAACCGCCTGCTGCAACAGCAGAAGCAGGAACTCGAAGTGCGCCGGCTCGAAGCGGAAGCGCAGCGCGCCGATGCCGAGCAGCGCCGCCTGGACGCGGAGCGCCAGACCGGGGAAGTGGAAAAGGCGCACCGCAATATTTCCGTGCTGAGCGAACTGGGTCGCGAGATGAGCGCCACGCTCGACATGGAAACCCTGATGAGTACCGTCTACCGCCACGTGCAGGACCTGATGCACGCGGAGATCTTCGGCATCGGCTTCGTGCGCGCGCAAGATGGCGTGATCCACTTTCCGTTCGCGGTGGAGGACGGCGTGCGCGCGGTGCCATACCAGCGCTGGCTGGACAACCCGAACCAGCTGGCGGTGTGGTGCCTCACGCACGGCAAGCCGCTCCTGATCAACGACCTGCAGGCCGAGTACCGGCAGTACATGGACGACAGCGGCCTGGAACTGGTGGCGCTGCCGGTGCGCGTGGACGGCGTGCGCATTCCCGGTGCGCTGTCGATGATCTATGCGCCGCTGGTGGTGGGCGACCGCGTGGTCGGCCTGCTCAGCGTGCAGAGCCTGAAACGCAATGCCTACCGCCAGGTGGACCTGGACCTGCTGCAGACGCTGGCCTCGCACGCCGCTGCCGGCCTGGAAAACGCGCGCGCCTACCAGCAGCTCGAAGACACGCTGCAAACGCTGCGTCAGACCCAGGCGCAGCTGCTGCTGCAGGAACGCCAGGTGCGGCTGCATACCGAGGAGCTGGCGCTGGCCAACCGCGCCTTGCAGGACAACGACGAGCGGCTGCGCCAGGCCAAGCAGAAGGCGGAAGACGCCACCCGCCAGAAGTCCGAGTTCCTGGCCAATATGAGCCACGAGATGCGCACCCCGCTGGCCGGCGTGATCGGCATGCTGGGCTTTGCGCTGCGCGATCCGGCGCTGCAGGACGCCACCCGCGAACAGATCCTGCGCGGCCAGGCCAATGCCCAGTCGCTGCTGACCATCATCAACGACCTGCTCGATTTCTCCAAGATCGAGGCCGGCAAGCTCACCATCGAGAACATCGACTTTTCCCTAAGCGCCACCGTCGAAAACGTGGTCAGCCTGTTCGAGGAGCAGGCCGCCGCCCACAGTGTCGGTTTCGAACTGGTGTTTGCCGACGACCTGCCGCAGTTCGTGGTGGGCGACCCCACGCGGCTGCGCCAGGTGCTGGTCAACCTGGTGGGCAATGCCTTCAAATTTACCCGCAGCGGCAGCGTGACCATGCGCGTGGAGCGGGTGGCCGCAGCCGGGGAGACGGCGGCGGACATCGCTGCGCTGGCCGGGCGCAAGGGCGCGATCCACCGCATCCGCTTCCTGGTGGAGGATACCGGCATCGGCATCGAAGCGGCGGCGATCCCGCGCCTGTTCCAGAAGTTCGAGCAGGCCGACGCCTCAACCACGCGCCGCTACGGTGGCACCGGCCTGGGGCTGGCGATCTGCCGCCAGCTGGTGGAACTGATGGGCGGCACCATCGACGCCGTCAGCGCACCGGGCGAGGGCAGCACCTTCATGTTCGAACTGCCGCTGGCCAACGGCGTGGCGCCGCCGACCGTGCCGCACGTGCCGCGCGAGCCGCACAGCCACCAGCTGCGCGTGCTGTGCGCGGAAGACTTCCCGACCAACCAGATCATCATCCGCATGCTGCTCGAAGACCTCGGGCACAAGGTGGACATCGCCGCCAACGGCGCGCTGGCGGTGCAGGCCTGCGCGCTCACGCGCTACGACCTGATCCTGATGGACGGGCGGATGCCGGAGATGGATGGCGCCAGCGCCACCCGCCTGATCCGCGCGGGCGGGCCGGAGGACGCGCCGGTGCGCGACCAGGAACTGATGATCATTGCGCTCACCGCCAACGCCAGCGAGGAAGACCGCAGCCGTTACCTGGCCGCCGGCATGGACGATTTTCTGACCAAGCCGATCGACGAAGACAAGCTGCACTTCCAGCTCAGCCGCGCGATCGAGCGCCAGCTGCAGCGCGGCGTCCCGCTGCCGCCGATGGCGCCGCGCGCGGTTCCGGCGGCGCCGCCGGCAAGGCCGGGCGAACGGCCGCACGCTGCAGTGCCGGACCTCGATGCCATGTTCGGCGTGGCGCCGGCCGCGCCGGCGGTGTCCGACATGGCGCGCCTGGCCCGGCACAGCGGCGTGGCCGATCTCAGCGCGCGGCTGCGCAGCGCCTTCCGCCAGGACGTGCCGCTGCGCCTGGCCGAACTCGACGCGGCGATCGCGGCCGGCGACGCCGACACGGCCGGCCGCCTGCTGCATGGCATGAAGGGCAGCGCCGGCTACCTCGAGGAGCAGGCGCTGCAGGCATTGTGCGGCGAACTCGAGACCTGCGCCGACCGGGGACAGTGGCAGCAGCTCAGCGCCGCGCTGCCGCGCCTGCGCGCGCTGCTGGCGCAGGCCGGCAGTGCTGGCAGCCAGTAGCTGCTGGTTGCCGCCGGCAGCAGGGGCAAGACGGAAAATTTGCTTGCACGTCCCCGGCGATTCAGGCAGTGTTGAAGCTGTTGGAAGACCGTGCCTGAATACCGAGGCAGACGCAGGAACAGGGAGAAACATGAAAGTTCTGGTAGTCGACGACGATGTCGTCTCGCGCATGGTGCTGATGCACCTGATCGACAGCTGCGGCAAATTCGACATCGTCGAAGCAGAAGACGGGCTCGATGCGTGGAAGCAGCTTGAAGGCGGCCTGCGGCCGGCCATCTGTTTTTGCGACCTGCGCATGCCGCACCTGTCCGGCCTCGACGTGCTGCAGCGCGTAAAAAGCGATGCCGGGCTGGCCGCCATGCCGTTCGTGCTGGTGACGTCCGCGTCCGAGAAGGAAGTGATGCAGGAAGCGTCGAGCGCGGGCGCTGCCGGCTACATTGTCAAGCCCTTCCAGGCCGAACAGGTGCGCGTGCACCTTGCCGCCTTCCTCGACCAGGCCGCCCACGGCCACACCCACCAGGCCGAAGATCCGGCCGCCACGCTCAAGCGCCTGGGCATCAACGCCGAGCGCCTGCTGGTCTACCTGAACGGCTTCCGCAACCAGCTCACCGCTGCCAGGGCCGACCTCGAGACGCTGCTGGGGCACGGGGATCAGGCCGGTGCGCAGGCGCGTCTCGAGCGCCTGCTGGCCGGTTGCGTCACGCTCGGGCTCGACGGCGCGGCAGCATCGCTGCAGGGATTGCTGGGCAATGGCGAACCGGCTGCGCCGGTCCCCCGGCTGTCGGACGAAGCGGTGCAGGCAGTGCTGGCCGACGTGCTGCGCGCGGTCGAGCAGCAGGCGACCTTGGTACGCGCAAGCGACGTGTCCTGACGCCGTTGCCGGCCGGATGCACGGCGGCGGCTGCGAACCGGCGCGCCACATCGGGTGACTTTTCGTTAAAACTATAGCAAGAAACGGTAACAAAGAATTATCGTGCATCGCACTACGATTTGTGAGATATTCGCTGCGGTTATGCCCAGCTCTCGCTCTTGCGGATGAAACTGTTTTCACGGTGAAATCATTTGCGCAGTGCAGCGTGGAAACACAGAACTCTCTCAGCTTGTGCTATGTTCGATCGAAAATTTTTACCAGGCAGACGGACGACCGTGCTGGCGTGCGGCGTCGTGCTGCTGGCCCTGTTTGCGCCGGCACTGGTGTTCGGCGCCCGCGCTTCCGACGATATTCCCTGGCACTTCATCTGGCTGCAGTCGTACCTGGATGCTGTCCGCCACGGCGAGCTGTACCCGCGCTGGATGCCCGATGCGATGGCCGGCATGGGCAGCCCGGCGTTCTATTTCTATCCGCCGTTTGCCACCATGTTTTTCGCGCTGGTCGACATGATCTTCCTGCATCAGCTGCCGCTGGCGTACGTGATCGCGGTATCGGCCTGTGCGATGGGGTTGGCGTCGGCCGCCTTCTTCTACAGCTGGGCGCGCAATTTCGCGTCGGTACGGGTATCGGCACTGCTGGGGCTCGCTTACGCGGCGGCGCCATACCATTTGCTGACCGACTACTACAACCGAGGCGCCCTCGGCGAGTACGCCGCCTATGTCTGGGTGCCGCTGATCTTCCATGCCGCGCACCGCTACCTGGTGACCGCCGGCGTGCGCTGGCTGGCGCTGCTGGCCGCCGCCGTCACCGGCCTGTTTTTCACGCACCTGCTGTCGGCCATGATCGTGGGGCCGGTGATCGCCGCCTATGTGCTGCTCGCGCTGTTCGGCAGGCAACGTCGTGGCAATGCCGGGCCTGGCATAACGGTCACGCTGGCCAGCATGGTGGCGGTGGCGCTCTTGGCCGTGGGCGTGGCCGGGCTGTATTTCATTCCTGCGCTGACCCTGTTCGATGCCGCCAATACGGCTGCGCTGTACGCGCGGCCGATCGAAGCGACCAGGCTGTTCGCCAGGTTGTCGGTGCACGATAACCCGGTCGTGACGCGGTACACGCTGTTTGCCGCCATCTACCTGGCGCTGACCGCTTACCTGCTGGCCGAATACCTGCGGGCGCGCCGCCGTGCCGCCGTGGCGCCGGCCGGCCTCGGCACCTCCGGCGCCACGGTGCTGATGTGGACCGTGGTGACCGCGCTGTGCGGGCTGTTCATGTGGGGCAAGCTCGGCTTCGTTTTCGAGGCGCCGTCGCCGTATCGTTCGCTGCAGTTCCTGTCGCGCCTGCTGATCGTGGTGGAGTTCGTCCTGCTGACCCTGGTGGCCGTGGTGTTTGCCGTGTTGCCGGCGCCGGCCGAGCGTCAGCGCATCGCCAGCGTGCTGCTGCTGGTGTTTGCCGGTCTGCTCGTCTACCAGGCGCTGGCGCTGTTCAAGAAGTTCGAGCACATGCCCATCGCAGTCAACGAGGTGGCGCTGTCGCCACGCGTGCAGTACCGCATCACGCCGCCCGAGTACTATCCGAAGGGCGCGCCGTTTGCCAGCGCCGTCGACCAGCTGTTGCCGCAACTGGCGCCGCACCTCGACGCCAGTGAGCAGGCCTGGATCGTGGACGGCAGCGGCCGCATCGAGACCGTGGCCCAGTCGCATGGCGACTTCGTGCTGCGCGTGACGGCTGCCACCGCGGTGTCGGTCGCCATCCGCCAGTTTTATTTCCCCGGCTGGGTGGCGCAGGACCAGCAGGGCCGGCGCTTGCCGGTGACGGCCGCCACGCCGTTCAGGTTTGCCACCGTGCAGGTAGGCGCGGGGACGCATACGCTGCGCATCGCGCGCGAGCCGCTGCCGGTCGAAGGCTGGGCAAAAAAACTCAGCAGCCTGTCGCTGGCGCTGCTGTTGATGGTGCTGGGTGCGCTGGGATGGGCGGCGCGGCGCCGCGCATCCCGTGCCGCACCCGCTATGTCGCCTGCGACGTTGAACAGGAGTCGATAAATTGGCCGAACACGCTGTGATGACCTCATCGTCGGCAACCACGACGGCTGCGCCCCTGCCGCTGTTGTCGCTGGTGGTGCCGTTTTATAACGAATCGGAAGTGATCGCGCATTTCTTCGCGCAGGTGATACCGGAACTGGAGCGCCTGCCCGGCATCCGCTTCGAAATCGTCTGCGTCAACGATGGCAGCCGCGACGACACGCTGCGTCAGCTGGTCGCCCATGCCGAGCGCGACGCCCGTGTGCGCGTGATCGACCTGACCCGCAATTTCGGCAAGGAAGCGGCGCTCTCGGCCGCGCTGAACGAGTCGCGGGGCGACCTGGTCGTGCCGTTCGACGCCGACTTGCAGGATCCGCCGCGCATGATCGGGGTGCTGGTGGACAAGTGGCGCGAAGGATACGACGTGGTGCTAGCCAAGCGCAGCGACCGCGCCTCCGATTCCAAGCTCAAGCGATGGACGGCCGGGATGTTCTATCGCATGCACAATGCCGTGGCGGAAGTCAAAATTCCGGAAAACGTCGGCGATTTCCGTCTGATGACGCGCGAGGTGGCCGACGCGCTCAAGCAGCTGCCGGAAACCCGGCGCTTCATGAAAGGCCTGTTTGCCTGGGTCGGCTACCGGACCGCCGTGGTCGAGTATGCGCGCGAGCAGCGCGTGGCAGGCGACACCAAGTTTTCGGGCTGGAAATTGTGGAACTTTGCGCTCGAGGGTTTCACCAGCTTCAGCACGCTGCCGATGCGGGTGTGGACCTATGTCGGCACGGTGGTGGCGCTGCTGTCGATGCTGCGCGCCGTGTACCTGGTGATCCGCACCTTGCTGTTCGGTGTCGACGTTCCCGGCTACGCCTCGCTGTCCACCGGCGTGTTCCTGCTCGGCGGCATCCAGCTGATCGGCATCGGCGTCCTCGGCGAGTATATCGGGCGCATCTATTTCGAATCGAAGCGGCGTCCGATCTACCTGATCCGCCGCCGCCACCAGCAGGACGGGCCGCATGCTTGAGCACAGTGAACCGGCCGCGCGCCGGGGCCTGTGGCGTTTCGTGCGCTATGCACTGGTGGGCGCGGTGGGCACGCTGGCCCATTACGCGGTGCTGTTCATCACGGTGTCGCTGCACTGGCTGGCGCCGGTGGCCGCATCGGTCACCGGCGCCGTGGTGGGCGCCATCGTCAATTATTTTCTCAACGCGCGTTACACGTTCAAGCGCGCCTCGAGCGGCCAGTCGATGCTCCGGTTTGCCGCGACTGCCGCATTTGGCGCCGTCCTGAACGGGGTGTTGATGCAGCTGTTGACCACCGTCGCCGGCCTGCATTACCTGCTGGCCCAGCTGGCTGCGACGGCGGTCGTGCTGCTGCTGACGTACACCATCAATCTGCTGTGGACGTTCCGCCAGCGTCCGGCAACCTAGCTCATTCGGCCACCAGGATGCCGCGTGCCGTGGACGCGGTGTTGATGCCGCCCTGGGCCAGCAGTTTGACCGACAGTCCCGTGACGGTCGGCCACGGGAACGACGCGAAGGAACCGTTGGCCAGGTAGCCGCTGTCGTAGGCCAGCGAGTTGCCGGCCCACAGCTGCAGGCGGATCGTCGCGGTACTGGTGGTGACCGCGGTAAAGCGCATCGGCGTTTTGGCGGCCGGCATCGAGCCGGACACACGGCTGATGCCGTTGCTGTAGTTGACCAGCGTGATTTTCCTGTCGGTCTTCGGAATCGCCACGGCCTCGGTCCAGGTGTCGTAGGCGCCGGTCACGACAGTGGATGTGCCTTCGGTCTGCCAGTCGCCGCGCATCGAGAGCAGGCTCTTGCCGTCGCCCCAGCTGCGGATCGCGGCGTTGGCCCTGGCGACGCCATTACCATTGCTCCAGCCCGACACGCTGACCACTTCGCGCAGCGCGGCGCGGATTTTTTCGAGGTCGCCCACCACTGCGGTGTTCCACACGCCGTTTGGCATGATGTTGAAACTGGCGCCATTTTCCACGTAGATGCGGAAGGCCGTATCGTAGTTGCGGTCCACCACGTAGGCGCCGTACTGTTTCAGCGTATTGGCGATCTTGCGCAACTGCGGCGTACTGAGCGCGGTCGCATCGAACGACGCCGGCAGCATCAGCCGCGCGCCCAGCGGTATCACCCCGGTATTCTGGTGGGCTGACGTGTCGGCCGTGGTCGCCGGGTAGATATAGCTCGGATGGCTGATGCCGTTGGCCAGCGTGTGGCCGGGCAGCGACATGGCCAGCGCGTGGCGATACGTGTCGAGGTTGTCGTTGATTTCATGCAGGCGGATTAGGCCGGCCGTGGTCGCTACGCCGGACGAGCGCGCACCCTGGCTCCAGTGCGCCGGATTGCCGAAGCCGCGTCCGTCGAGCTTGGTCCACGAATACATGGTCGCGGTCCACTTGCCGTTCACCTTCTTGAGCTGGTAGAACGAGTGGACCACGCCGCTGACGGTGTCGATGATCTCCGCATGGCCGTCGGCGCCGCTGGCTGCCACCACGTCGGCAGGCCAGCGTGGAATGGTAATCGGGCGGAAGTTGCCCGTGTCGGGGTCGCCCACGCCCTTGGTGCCGGTCTTGCCGATCACCGTCATGGCGGGATCGCCGGCCTTGGCCATGAAGACCTGGGTCGAGTACTCGCCGTCGTCGATGGACGGAATCCAGCCGAGGTTAATCAGCGGTTTCTTGACTTCGTTGGTGCCAAGCACCGGGTTGACGGGCTTGACGTTCCACAGCGAATCCGCAGCGAACGGCCGGTAAAAGGAGCCGTAGCTGGTGGTCGAGTGGTAGACGCTTTGCGCCTGTACTGCAGTTGTTGCAATGGTGCCCAGCATGATGCTGGTGCGGATAATGCGGCCGAGCCAGTTGGCGCGAGTTCTCATGTACAGTCCTTGATAGGTGAGGGCTGTAACTGACCGTGAGAATGTAAATGCTTTTATGAAACTTAGTATAGGGCAATTTAACGCTTTTGTGAAATAAATTTTTCCTGATGGCACAATTGCACCGCTAGATGCCGTATGGAAATTCACCTGCGCGCGGCCGTTCCGGCGCCCCCTGCGTCACTGCGCGGCAGTGGCCACATAGGGCCGGAACTGGTCGCCATGCATGGCCATCCAGGCCGGATTGAAATGGTCCTTGTCGACGAATACGGGCAGCTGGTGATGCGCGTCGTACACCTGACACATATCTCCCTGGCAAAAATCCTTGCGTAGCGACACCAGCGCGAAATGCGGATACCTGCGCAGTTGCGCAAACAGGCGGTCGAACGGCGCTGTCGACGCTGCGGACCCGGGCGCCGGGACTTGCGTGACCAGCCTGCCGTGCCAGTACCACTGGCGGGCAATGGTCTTGGGCACATTGAACGGAAACTGCGGCGTGGCGTCCGCCACCACGACCCGGATATGCCTGGCCAGCAGTTGCTGCAAGGCGTCCCGGGTCCGGGTGACGGCAAGTTGTGCGTCGCCCGCCTGGCGCGGCGTCAGGCAACGCCCGCCCTCGACGGTGCAGATGGCGTCGGCTGCCGGCGAAAAACCGGTCCAGTTCTGCGACACGATCACGGTGCGGTAAGCGCCCGAGCCGGCCAGCCTGAATGCAGCTGCCGTGTAGTCGCGGCAACCACGGTCTTCGATTTTCAGTTCGAAACCGGGAATTACCGGGCAACCGGAGCGGATATAAAACGTCGTGTCGCTCTTGCTGTGGGCGGCAAACCAGGCATACAGGTGGCCGGCGTGCGAGTCGCCCAGCACCAGCACCTTGTCGCCCGGCTGCCCCTGGTTGAGGCGGCAGACATGGCGGTTGTCGCCAGGGCTGTTTTCGCAGGCAGCCGGATAGGTGGCAGCGCGGCTCGCTGCCGCGGTGGCCAGGTACACGGCAGGATCGGCAACCCGTTGCGGGAGGCCGCCGGTGGCCGTGTCCAGCAAGGAGGCGCCGAGCAGCACGCCGCCTGCCGCGCACAGCGCCGCCGTCGCTGGCGCCGCGCGCGCCGCCCGCAGCCGCCGCATCGGCTCGATGTAGCGGAACGACAGGTAGCCGAGCACGATCGAGAGGGGAATGCCGGTCAGCTTGGCGAGCTGCGGTGTGTCGTCGAGCACACCGGTAATCGTGTAGGCGACCACGATCGGCCAATGCCACAGATAGATCGAGTACGACCAGGCGCCGAGCCGTTCCATGACAGGATTGTTCAGCAGCACATTGTTGTCATGGCGCGCCGCCAGCAGCAGGCAGGCGCCGGCCACCGGCATGACCGCGTAACACGACGGCCAGCCCTGTTCCAGTTGCAGCAGGTGCGTGACCGCTGCCGCCGCGACGATCAGCGCCAGGCCGCCGTAGCTGAGCACCCGCCCTTGCAAGGGCCGCAGCCACGCCAGATCGCGCCCGAGATACACCAGACCGCCGGCGATCATCTGCCACGAGCGCGTGGCCACCGAAAAGAAGGCGCTCTGGTGATCGATGACGATGCACAGGGCCAGCGAGCCGAGCGCCATGGCAAGCAGGAACAGCGTAAAGACGCGATGGCGGGCGTTGCCACCGGCCAGGCGATCGAGCCGCAGCCCGACCCAGACGATCAGCGGGTACAACATGTAGAACTGCCACTCGACCGACAGCGACCAGGTGTGCAGCAGCCAGCGGTCGTCGATGCCGGCGCTGAAATAACCCTGCTGGCCGGCATAGTAGTCGTTCGAGACGAACAGCAGCGCGCGCAGGCATTGCGCCGCCAGGTTGGCCAGGTCGGCCGGCGGCAGCAGCAGCGCGCCGGCTGCCAGCAGCGCCAGCACCACCGCGTACAGCGCCGGGAAAATCCGCAGCGCGCGCTTGAGCAGGAAATGGCCGTAGTGAAAGCGCCCAGCCACCATGCCATCGACGATGATGCGGGTCATCAGGTAGCCGGAAATGACGAAGAACACATCGACCCCGACAAAGCCGCCGCCAAGGGTACGCAGTTTGAAATGATAGAGCACCACCATGAGCACGCTCACAGCGCGCAGGCCGTTGATGTCGGTCTGGAGTTTTTGCTGAGACATGAGACTTGGTTAAATGGTTCTTTAATACCAACAGTGTTGCTTATTGGTTATGTCGAACTATACCGCAACGGCAGGTCGAAGACGAGTGCTTGGCGTGCGGAAAGGGAGCAGCGTTGGCGCCGGGCCGGCGCAGGCAGCGGCCGGCGAAGGGGAAAGAGAAAAAGCAGAAAGAAAGCAGAAGGCAGGGCGGTGGTCCCCCCGACTGGAATCGAACCAGTATCCCACGCTTAGGAGGCATGTGCACTATCCATTGTGCTACGGGGAGGACGCTACGCGCAGGCATTATAGCCGACGCCCGGCGACTCGCCCAAGCGAATTGGCCGGGGATGTCGTTGACTTAGTGTTATCATCGCCCGATTCCGAGCAACTTTCCATCTTTCATCCGCACCATGAATACATCCGCGCAGCGTCTCCTGTTCCGAAATGGCGGGCTGGCAGCATGACCGAGCCTGTTGAAATCCTGTCCATCAGCCAGTTTCCTGTGGTCAGCACCACCGGCGACCTGCTGGCGGCGCGCCTGCTGCAGGTGATCGCGCAGCGCGGCCAGACCTTGCTGATTTTTGCCAACACCAACCTGGTGGTCAAGTGCCGCTTCCTGCTCGACCATGTCCGCGATCCGGGCGTGTTGCTGGTCAACGATGGCATCGGTCTCGACATCGCTGCCAAGCTGCTGCACGGCAAGCGCTTTGCCGACAACCTGAACGGCACCGACTTCACGCCGCTGCTGTTCGCGCGCAGTCCGCGACCGCTGAAGGTGTTCATGGTGGGTGGCCGGCCCGAGATCCTGGCGCGCGCCGTGGCCCATGTGCAAGGCAAGCTCGGTCAGCAGGTGGTGGGCAGTTGCGACGGCTACGACGGCCTGCGCACGGCCGACGATATCGATGCGCGCATCAATGCCAGCGGCGCCGAGGTGGTGCTGGTGGCGATGGGCAATCCGATTCAGGAGCGCTGGATGCTCGATCACCGGGCAGCGCTGAGCGCCAACCTGTTGATGGGGGTGGGGGCGCTGTTCGACTTCTGGGCCGGCGACAAGCCGCGTGCGCCCAAGCTGGTGCAGCGCCTGCGGCTCGAATGGTTGTTCCGCCTGAGCCTGGAGCCGCGCCGCCTGCTGCGCCGCTACACGTCCGACATCCTGGTGTTCCTGTATATGTGTTTCAAATACCGCTAAGGCGGTCTGAACTGACGATAATTCGCTGCCGGCCCCCTCCTGTCGGTACAATACGCGCTTCTATCTTCTCCCGGCGCCGCGCCCCGCGCGACGCCGGTGTTTTGCCGAGCCGGCATCTACACGCTTCTACACCGCATACATCACTATGGCAGTCATTTCCCTCTCCTCGGCACAACTGGCCTTCGGCCACGTCGCGCTGCTCGACCACGCAGAATTTTCCCTCGAAGCCGGCGAACGCGTCGGCCTGATCGGCCGCAACGGCACCGGCAAATCGTCCCTGCTCAAGATTATCTCGGGCCGCTTCAAGCTCGACGACGGTTTGCTGGTGATGCAACAAAACCTGCAGATCGCCTACGTCGAGCAGGAGCCGGTCTTCGATCCGGAGATGACCGTGCACGACGCCGTGGCGTCGGGCATGGGCGAGCTGCCGGGTCTGCTCAAGGAATACGATGCGCTGACCGGCCAGTTCGGCCAGGGCAATGACGACGCCGTCATGGAGCGGATGCACGAGATCCAGGTCAAGCTCGACGCGGCCGATGCCTGGAGCCTGTCGAACAAGGTGGAAACCGTGCTCGACCGACTGAACCTGACCGGCGACATGCTGATGAAGACACTGTCGGGCGGGATGCAGAAGCGCGTGGCGCTGGCGCGCGCGCTGGTGTCGGCGCCTGATGTGCTGCTGCTCGACGAGCCGACCAACCACCTGGACTTCACTTCCATCATGTGGCTCGAAGGCTTGCTGCGCGACTTCCGCGGCAGCGTGCTGTTCATTACCCACGACCGCTCCTTCCTCGACAACGTCGCCACCCGCATCATCGAACTCGACCGTGGCCGCCTGCTGTCCTACCCGGGCAATTTCACCACGTACCAGGCCCGCAAGGCCGAGCAGCTGGAAAACGAGGAAGTGGAAAATGCGAAGTTCGACAAATTCCTGGCGCAGGAAGAAGTCTGGATCCGCAAGGGCGTCAAGGCGCGCCGGGTGCGCGACGAAGGCCGTGTGCGCCGGCTGGAAGCGTTGCGCCTGCAACGCAGCGCCCGCCGCGAGCAGCAGGGCCAGGTCAAGCTCGAAGTCGGCGCCGGCGAACGCTCGGGCAAGATCGTGGCTGAGCTGGAAAATGTCAGCAAGCGCTTCGGCGACCGCGTCATCGTCGACAACTTCACCGGCACCATCCTGCGCGGCGACAAGGTGGGCCTGATCGGCGCCAATGGCGCCGGCAAGACCACCATGCTCAAGATGATCCTGGGCGAACTGGCGCCGGACACCGGCCACGCCAAGCTGGGCACCAAGCTGCAGGTCGCGTACTTCGACCAGATGCGCACCCAGCTCAACGAGGACGCCAGCCTGATCGACACCATCTCGCCCGGCAGCGACTGGGTGGAAGTAAACGGTCAGCGCAAGCATTCGATGAGCTACCTGAACGATTTCCTGTTCTCGCCCGAGCGCGCGCGCTCGCCGGTCAAGACCCTGTCCGGCGGCGAGCGCAACCGCCTGCTGCTGGCGCGCCTGTTCGCCAAGCCGGCCAACTGCCTGGTGCTCGACGAACCGACCAACGATCTGGACATCGATACCCTGGAATTGCTGGAGGAATTGCTGGAAGAATATACCGGCACCGTGTTTCTGGTCAGTCACGACCGCACCTTCCTCGACAACGTGGTCACCCAGGTCATCGTGGCCGAGGGCGAGGGCCAGTGGCGCGAATTCGTCGGCGGCTACACGGACTGGGAGCGCGTGCGCGATACCGCCGCCAGCAAGCCGGCCGCGCGCCCGGCGCCGGTCAAGGCCGAAGCGCCTGCAGCGCCTGCTGTTGCGCCGTCGGCAAAAGCCAAAAAGCTCAGTTTCAAGGAGCAGCGCGAACTGGACGAATTGCCCAAGCTGATTGCCGCACTGGAAGACGAGCAGACAGCGCTGAACCTGCAGCTCAGCGACGCCGACTTCTACAAGAAGAACGCGAGCGAAGCCAAGCGCGTCAACGCGCGCGTGGCCGAGATCGAGGACGAGCTGCTGGCGGCGCTGGAAAAATGGGAGCAGATCGAGGCGCGCCAGCGCGGCTGACCGGCGAGGCGGCACGGTCCGCTTCACGGCAAAAATGGTGCAGTGCGATATAGACACCCAACATTGCATGCCATATAATTTTATTGGGCTATTTGCATGATTTTTGACGTCTGGCGCAGGCGTCAAAAAAAGCCTGTTTTCAAAGCGTTGTGCGCTTTTGAACAAATCGTAATCGGCGTGGCCGTTTTGCCATGATTGATGCTACGATTTGAGTAGCATCGTATCGTGCGCGACGATTTGGTTGACTGGTGGCATCATGTCGCCAACGCGTTGCGCGTCATTTCCCCGAAATAAGAGCAAAAAAAATGTTCAGTAATGTCCAAACACCTCAGACGTGCATCGGTTTACCGCATATGGTGGCAGCGTGGTGGTAAGGCGCGCGCCCGGCGCCGGGAAACTCATGGTGCTGCCCCTCCTGATCGGCAGCCTTTTTACCACGCATGCAGCAGCACAGTCGCAGCAGGACCAGCGAGTCGATACCTTCCAGCCGTTTGTCTCCACCCAGGTGGCGTACGACAGCAATTTGCTGCGCAGCGACAATACCGTTGACAGCAATGCCGCCCAGTCCGATACGTCGAAGAGCCTGATCGCCGGGCTGGCGTTCGACCACACCTACAGCCGCCAGCACCTGACCGCCACGGTCAAGGCCACCAAGGTCAGCTTCAACCGTTTCAATCAGCTCGACTATACCGGCAAGGATGGCAGGGTCGACCTGAACTGGAATATCGCCAAAACCCTCAGCGGCAACGTCGGCATCAAGTACAACGAATCGCTGGCCTCGTTCGCCGACTTTTCGGCCAGTGCGCGCAACCTGCGCGTGCAGCGCAAGGAATATGTCAACGGTTTCTGGCGCTTCCATCCGTCGTGGCGTCTGCGTGCCGGCTACACCGAGGAAAAATTCGAGTTCGACCTGCCCTCGCAGGCGTACAACAACCGCACCGAGAAAACCACGGAAGGCGGTTTCGATTACCTGGCCCCCAGCGGCAGCACCTTCGGCTTCCTGGTGCGCAATATCAAGGGTGTGTATCCGACCCAGGTATTCGGCAATGGCGTCACGCTCGACAACGGTTTCAAGCAGGATGAAGCCAAGATCAACGTCAACTGGAATATCAGCGGCGTCAGCCAGCTGATCTTCCTGGGCGGCTACGCCCGGCGCGAATCCAATACGTCCAGCTTGCGCAACGATTCCGGCAGCAACGGTCGCCTGATCGTCAACTGGAACCCCTTGTCGCAGGTGCAGTTCACCGGCATGTTGTGGCGCGAGTTCGGTGCTGCCGAGGGCGTGGTCGTCAACAGTGCGCTGGCCACCGGCAAAGGCATCGATGCCAAGTACTCGATCAGCTCCAAGATCGAGGCGGTCGCCAGCTATCGCACCGAGCGGCGCGCGTTCAAGCCCTTGCAGGGCATCCAGAACCTGACCGGCCTCGACGACGTCACCGATACCGCCAGCGTCGGCCTGACCTACCAGCCGACCCGCATCCTGTTGTTGGGGCTGAATGCTTTCGGCACCAAGCGCGATGGAAGCACGGCGGCGCAAACCCGCAGCTTCCGTGCCAAAGGCATCGCCTTTAACGCCACCGTTTCCTTCTAAGCCTCATGACAGTCTCCGAAACCCCTCTCGTCTCTTTTTTCGAGCGTGTTGTCGATCCGCTTGTCATCATGGGCATGTTGTACCTGTGCACCCTGCTGCTGGGCACAGGCTTTAACGGTTATTCGCTGATCCTGATGGTGATGGCGTTCTTCGTGTCGTCGTCGCTGTACAAGTATGTCGATCCCTACCGCACCTGGCGTACCGGCCAGATGCACAAGGTGGCCCGCGATATCGTGCTGGGCTGGGGGCTGTCGGTGCTGGTGCTGGCGCTGATCGGCGTCAGCAGCGGCATGCTCGTGCATTACGACAGCGACGTGCTGCTGGCCTGGTGCATCGCCACGCCGCTGTTGCTGGTGTTCGGCCACCTCTGCGTGCTCAAGCTGGGCGCGGCCCCGCTCGAAGGGCAGAAGACCTCGGTCGTGATCATCGGCGCCAACGATGTCAGCGTGCGCTTTGCCGCCACCATCAATCGTCACGAGAGCCAGGTGATGGCCGTGCACGGTTACTTCGACGACCGCGCCGACGAGCGCCGGCCGGCCAATATGGCGCACCCGATCCTCGGCCGCATGAGCGATATTCCTGCCTATGTGCGCAAGCACAACATCAAGATGATCGTCATCAGCCAGCCGATCTCGGCCCAGCCGCGCATCATGACCCTGCTCGAAGAGCTGGAGGATACGACCGCGTCCGTCTACTTCCTGCCCGATATCTATATCTTCGACCTGATGCAGGCCCGCTTCGCCAGCCTGGGCGGCATGCCGGTGATCGGCATCCGCGAATCGCCGTTCACCGGCATCAACAGCATGATCAAGCGCATCAGCGACTTCGTGCTGGCCCTGATCATCCAGATCCTGCTCACGCCGATCATGTTGACGATCGCCCTGGCAGTCAAGCTGACCTCGCCTGGTCCGGTGATCTTCCGCCAGCGCCGCTACGGCCTGTACGGCGAAGAGATCCTGGTCTACAAGTTCCGTTCGATGACGGTGGCCGAGGATGGCGCCAAGGTGGTGCAGGCGAAGAAGGGCGACCAGCGGTTGACCAAGATCGGCGGCTTCCTGCGCCGCACCTCGCTTGACGAGCTGCCGCAGTTCATCAACGTGCTGCAAGGGCGCATGAGCATCGTCGGTCCGCGTCCGCACGCGGTGGCGCACAACGAGGAATACCGCAAGCTGATCAAGGGTTATATGTTGCGCCACAAGGCCAAGCCCGGCATTACCGGCTGGGCCCAGGTGAACGGCTTGCGCGGCGAGACCGAGACGCTGGAAAAAATGGAAGCGCGTATCCAGTTCGACCTCGATTACCTGCGCAACTGGTCGCTGTGGCTCGACATGTGGATCATCGTGCGCACCGTACTGGTGGTGCTCAAGCGCGACAACGCCCATTGACGGCAGACCGCGCAGGGCGGCGTAATATTTTTACAAATTAATAAATGGTGCGCTGCGGGACTTGTGTAATAATCGCGCTATCCATTGCTTTAAATGCATATAATTTATAATATTGACAATCCCGGGCGGGGGCCGCACACTGCGCCCGGGACGGGCGATTACTGAGGAAACTATCTTGAAGCACACTTTATTTGGCAGTACCCGCGCAACGCGCGCAGTTGGAACGGCAGCGCTGGCGGTGGCGCTGGCAGCCTCGCTGGCCGCCTGCGGCAAGGGCGAACAAAAGTCGGGCCAGGCCCTGGTCAAGGTGGGCAAGGAAGAAATCACCGCCTTGCAGGTCAACGAGGAATTGCAGCGTGCTAACGTGCCGCCGGCCCAGCAGGCGCAGGCACGCAAGCAGATCATCGAATCGCTGATCGACCGCCAGGTGGTACTGAACCAGGCCATGGAAGACAAGCTGGACCGCGATCCGAAAGTGGTGCAGGCCATCGAGCGCGCCAAGGCCCTGATCATCGCCCAGGCCTATATGCAAAAGCATGCCGGTTCGCCGTCGAAGCCGAGCAAGACCGAGATCCAGGACTATTTCAACAAGAATCCTTTGCTGTTCTCGCAGCGTAAAACCATGGAGCTGCGCCAGCTGAACCTGGCCACCAGCGACCTGTCGGACGAACTGAAAAAAGAAATCGACAACGCCAAGTCGATCGACGAGGTGGCCAGCTATCTCGACCGTAACGGCATCAAGTATGCACGCCAGCAAATTTCGCGCAGCACGGCCGACCTGGCGCCGGCGCTCAGCGAAAAACTGGTGGCCTTGCCGAAGGGCCAGCTGTTCATCGTGCGTGAAGGCGATCGCAGCACGCTGATGACGATTACCGACATCAAGGACACGCCGGTCGACCTCGCCTCTTCGGAAGCGCAGATTGCCCAGTTCCTGATGAATACCCGTACCAAGGATGGCGCCACTGCCGAGATCGCACGTCTGCGCGGCGCCACCAAGATCGAGTACCTGAACAAGGCGGACGCGCCCGGCGCCACGCCTCCTGCAGCCGCTCCCGCAGCGGCCGCCCCGGCAGCCACCAGCGATGCCGATGCCCATGCGCGCGGCGTAGCCGGTCTGAAATAAGCGCGGCGTTTCCCTTATCACCTTCTTTACGATAGAGCACATGATGAAAAAAATCGCACTTTGGATCTTGGCGCCGCTGCTGGCGCTGGTACTGGGGACGGCTTCCGCCGCCAATGGCGCTGCCGGCGCCGAACTGCCGCTGGGCCCCGGCGACGTGGTCAAGATTTCGGTCTATAACAATCCCGACCTGGCCGTGGAAACGCGCGTCAGTGCTTCCGGCTTCATCACCTTCCCGCTGGTGGGCCAGGTGTCGGTCAGCGGCCTGTCCACCGCTGCCGCAGAAAAGAAAATCGCTGCAGCGCTGGTCTCCGGCGGCTACGTGAAAAATCCTCAGGTCAACATGATCGTCACCGTGCTGCAAAGCCAGCAGGTGTCGGTACTGGGCCAGGTTAACCGTCCGGGCCGCTACCCGATCGACGGCAGCCGTAACCTGCTCGACCTGCTGGCGCTGGCCGGCGGCGTCAACGTGGACGGCGGCGACGTGGTCACCGTGCTGCGCATGCGTGATGGCAAGGCCAGCACCGAGATGATCGACGTGGCCGACCTGATCCGCGGCAGCGTGCCTGCCACCATCGAACTGAACGGCAACGACGTGCTGTACGTCGACCGCGCACCGCGCTTCTACATCTACGGCGAAGTGCAGCGTCCAGGCATGATGCGCATCGAACGCTCGATGACGGTACTGCAGGCGCTCGCTGCCGGTGGCGGCCTGACCCCGCGCGGCACCGAGCGCGGCCTGCGCATCAAGCGCCGCGACACCCAGGGCAAGATCCAGGAAATCGAAGCCAAGTATGACGATCCTGTGCTGCCGAACGACGTGCTGTACGTGCGCGAAAGCCTGTTCTAACGTCACGCCTGCGATCCTTTAGAGAGCTCAACATGAATTTCACCCAACTGTTCCTGGCGCTGCGTGCGCGCTATAAAATCATCATCGCCGTGCTGCTCGTGACGGTGATCGCCGCGCTGGGCATCAGCCTCGTGATGTCCAAGGTGTACCGCGCCAGCACCTCGCTGGTGCTCAACACCAAGGGCGTCGATCCGATCACCGGCATGACCTTGCCGGTGCAGATGATGAGCGGCTACGTTGCCACCCAGGCCGACATCATCCGCAGCAAAAGCGTCGCGCTGAAAGCCGTGGAAAGCCTGAAACTGGCGGAAAACCCGGCCGTGCAACAGCAGTTCCGCGATTCCAACAACGAAGGCGACATCAAGGACTGGCTGGCCAACCTGCTGTTGGCCAAGATCGAAATCGAGCCATCGCGCGACAGCAGCGTGCTGACGATTAACTTCAAGGGCGAAGATCCGACCTTCGTGGCTGCCGTGGCCAATGCGTTTGCCCAGGGTTACCTGGACTTCTCGGTACAGCTGAAAACCGATCCGGCGATGCAGGCTTCGGGCTTCATCAACACCCAGATCAAGCTGCTGCGCGAGCAGTACGAACTGGCGCAGAGCCGCCTGTCGAAGTACCAGAAGGAAAACAACATTTACAGCGCCGATAACCGCGTCGATGTCGAAACCGCGCGCCTGAACGAACTGTCGAGCCAACTGGTGCAAGTGCAGGGCCTGTTGATGGAAGCGCAATCGCGTTCGCGCCAGGCTACCGGCAATGCCGGCGAATCGCCTGACGTGCTGAACAACAGCCTGATCCAGAACTTGAAGTCGCAGCTGGCCACGGCCGAAGCGCGTCTGGCCGACACGTCGCAGCGTCTGGCGCCGAACCACCCGCAATACATTGCCGCCAAGTCCGAAGTCGACAAGCTGCGCAGCAACCTGCAGGAGCAGATCCGCACGGCGTCGAGCGGTGTGGCCAGCAACAGCAACATCTACAAGCAGCGCGAATCCGAACTGCGCGCCGCACTGGCCGCGCAAAAAGCGCGCGTGCTGGAGCTGAACGGCGCCCGCGACGAGTTCGCCGTGCTCACCAACGAAGCGGACAATGCCCGTCGCTCGTACGAGAACGCCATGCAGCGCTACAACCAGACCAACCTGGAAGGCCAGGCCCGCCAGTCCGATATCGCCATCCTGTCGCTGGCCGTGCCGCCAACCAAGCCTAGCTCGCCACGTCTGCTGCTCAACCTGGCGTTGGCGGTCGTCGTCGGCCTGATCCTGGGCGGTGGTGCCGTGCTGGTCATGGAACTGCTGGACCAGCGCGTCCGTTCGGCCAGCCACATGGCCGATGTGTTCGGTTTGCCGGTGCTGGGCGCGATCGCCAAGCCCCGCGTGAGCAAGCGCAGCGGCAAGAGCAATCCGCCGGCCGCCTTGCTGCCGCAGCAATGACACTGACGATTACCGCTTATTACGGAGCAACACCATGAACCAGAATCCTCCCGTCCAGCCGTACATCGTCTCGGACATGCGCGACAAGGCGTCGTCATCGTCGTCGGTGCCCGATCGTTCGATTGGCGCCATCCTCATCAAGGTGGGCCGCCTGTCGGTGGCCGACGCCGAGCGCGTGATGCGCCACCAGGTCGAGCGCAACGTGCGTTTCGGCGATGCCGCGCTGGCGCTGGGCGTGCTGACCGAAGCCGACATCGAATTCGCGCTGTCGCGCCAGTACGACTATCCCTACCTGCTGCGTGGCGAGAGCGCCATCAGCGAATCCGTGGTGGCCGCTTACGAACCATTCACGGCCCGCGTGGAGTCGCTGCGCGCCTTGCGTAACCAGCTGATGTGGCGCTGGTTCGAGACCGGCGAAGAGCGCCGCGCGCTGGCCATCACCGGCGCCGAGCGCGGCGACGGCCGCAGCTTCCTGGCGGCCAACCTGGCCGTGGTGTTTTCGCAGCAGGGCCAACGCACGCTGCTGATCGATGCCGACATGCGCCATCCGACCCAGCACGATATCTTTAGCCTGGAAAACCGCGTCGGCCTGTCGTCGGTGCTGTCCGGCCGTAACGGCCTGGAAGCCGTGCAGCGCGTGCCGAGCCTGCTCGACCTGTCGGTGCTGACCGCCGGTGCACCGCCGCCGAACCCGTCCGAGCTGCTCGGCCGCCCGATGCTGGGCCAGGTGCTGCGCGAACTGGCGCCGCGCTACGATGTGATCCTGATCGACACCCCGGCCGGCGACGAATGCTCGGACGCCCAGATGGTGGCCGGCCGCGCCGGCGCTGCCGTCGTGGTGGCGCGCCAGGACGTCACGCACGTGGACAAGGTGCACGACCTGATCGGTTCGCTCAACGAGGCGCGCGTCCACGTGGTCGGTTCGGTCCTCAATCACTTCTGATCCCAGATGGCCATGGCGCATTCGCTCAATCCTCCCGTGGCTGGATCGCGTCTCGCGCTCACGCCATGGATCATCGTGCTGGCCGGTCTGGCCGCGCTCTATATTCCGACCCTGATCGACCTGTTCAGGGGGGAGTGGAGTTCGGACCGCAACGCCCACGGGCCGATCGTCATGACCGTGGCCTTCGGCTTTCTGTATTTCCGCACCCGCCAGCTGATTTCGCAGCAGTTGTTCGAACGCTCGCCATTGCCGGCACTCGGTTTTCCAGTCGTGGCTGCCGGCCTGGTCTGCTACGTGCTGGGCCGCTCGCAGGGCGTGCACGTGCTCGAAGTCGGCTCGCTGGTGCTGGTGCTGGCCGGGCTGATGATCGCATTCTTCGGTGTGCGCACCTGGTCGCGCATGTGGTTTGCCTTCTTCTTCATGCTGTTCATGATTCCGTTGCCAGCCTCGATCGTCGACGTGGTCACGCTGCCGATGAAGATCGCGGTCTCCACCGCCACCGAACACTTGCTGTACTGGATGGGTTATCCGATCGCCCGCAGCGGCGTGATCCTCACCATCGGCCAGTACCAGCTGCTGGTGGCCGATGCCTGCGCCGGCCTCAATTCGCTGTTCACGCTCGAAGCGCTGGGCCTGCTCTACATGAACCTGGTGCGCCATCCTTCGCTGGTGCGCAACGTGCTGCTGGCGATGCTGATCATCCCGATCTCGTTTACCGCCAACACCATCCGCATCATCTTCCTGTCGCTGATCACGTATCACTACGGCGATGCGGCCGGCCAGGGTTTCCTGCACAGCTTTTCGGGCCTGGTGCTGTTCCTGTCGGCGCTGCTGCTGATTATCGGTGTCGATAGCGCACTGAGCTGGATGGTGCGCCGTGGCGGCGCCAGCGACGAAGGCGCTGGCCTGCAACTGCCGGCCCTGCAGCCGGGCGCCTGGCACCAGCTGGGCCGGGTGACGCCGCGCGTCGCAGTCGGTCTGCTGGTCGGCATGCTGGTGTCGGTGGGCGCCGCCTGGGCGCTGACTCCGACCCTGACACCGAATCCGCATACCATCGACCTGGCCGGCAGCGTGCCGACCCGCTTCGGCGACTGGCGCGAACTGCCGGGCGCGGTCACCCAGGCCGAACTGTCCACCGCCGAAGACGGCGGGCGCAATCTCGAGCAGCCGTATGACGACGTGCTGATGCGCACCTATGTCAACAGCCAGGGCCAGCAGGTGATGCTGGCGCTCGCCTATGCCAAGGAGCAGCGCCAGGATGTCAAACTGCACCTGCCCGAGATCTGCTATCCGGCCCAGGGCTACAAGGTCATCTCGCTGACGCCGGCACCGTTGTCGATGACGGCTTCGGCGCCGCCGCTGCCTGGCAAGCACATGCTGGCCACCGGCCAGGGCCGGCTGGAAGCGGTGACTTACTGGACCCGCATCAGCGACGCTTATCCGCAAGGCGGCCTGGCCATGCGCATGCAGATCTTCCGCGACGGTCTGCGCGGCAAGGTGGCGGACGGCATCCTGGTGCGCGCCTCGATGCTGGTACGCGACGACAGCGAAGCTGCGGCCGCCTACGCGGTGCAGGACGACTTCCTGCGCCAGCTGGTGGCGGCCAGCGACCCGCGCGGTCATGCACTGGTGGCACGTTGAGCTGACAACGAAGGATTCTGGATGAGAGCGGCCCCCAAGGGGGCCGCTTTTTTGTCCATGCTATTGTGCATCCTGACGGCCATGTGGCAAACACCGAGGCCGCTGATGCAGACGAGCGATAAAACAGGAGGGTAAGTGAAGGAAATACGCAGACAGAATTCCGTATATGCCTTGGTGGAAGACGATCAAGGTCGATACTTCTTCGAGTTGGTCGTACCTGCACCAGTATGCGCCTGGGCAACCTACCTGCTTAAGGTTAAAGCGTCGTCGTTTCAAAAATGGATGATAAGGATCAAACCCACTTTAGCCGACCGTATAGCAGAGCGCTTAATATCTCAGGAAAAATTTCGTCAGGTTGAACGTTTTTAAAATCTGGTTTAGGGCGACAACTATCGGCCAGAAGCGGACTCTTTAAACGATTGAGCCTACTCCAATGCTGAAACGCTATCTTCCGATGTTCCTATGTCTTTTTGCTGCTCACGCTATAGCGAGCGACGATCGGCTGGCCAGTCTAAAAGCCGGGCAACGTGGGGATATCAAGAAATTGATCGACCGTCTCGCGGGCTGCACTCATTGGAGCAGTGAAGAGCCGTACGATGCTCAGCGCAAGGTTGAAATTTCGTCGGCTATGAAAGATCTGCGATGTGACAGGCTCGAAAAGGACGAGGCGGCAGCGCAGAAGCGCTACGCTAAACGGCCCAAGGTATTGAAGGTGTTGCAGCGGGCGAAAGAACAAAGCTGATTACGAATTCCCGCCCGACATCAGCAGGTCCGTTTCGGGGCGAAAGCCGACAGTCGTAGGTTCCGAACAAGCCCGAGCTTGTCTCAATCTTTATTGCTACGAACCGCGAACTTGGCGGCGGTTCGACTAGCGTACCTATCAGATTTTATTTGCATCCGGCAGCGTGTTGAACGAATCGCCTCACGGCAGAGGCGATGTCAAACCTTATCGTTCATCTATCGCTGCCGGTCAGGCCAGCGTGCCCGCCATGGTCGGCTTGAACTGGCGCCGGCGCAACTGGCGCAGCGCGTGGCGGCGCGTGGCCGGGGTGCCGGCCATCACCATCAGGTCGCCCAGGCTCAGGCGGATCTGTGGATACGCGCCCAGCGAATTGAGCAGGCCGGGCAGGGCGCGACCGCCCTGGCCGTGCTTGGCGTAGAACAGCTTGGCCGCCTGGATGATGCGGTCGCCCGATTTCAGGGTGATGCGCTCGAACTCGTGCGACACATCCATCAGGTAGCTGTTGGCGCCGATGTTGTGGGCCGGGCCGCCGTGCTGGACCAGGCGTACCCACATTTCCCAGTCCTGCCAGGCCGGCATGGCCGCGTCGAAACCGCCGGCAGCGCGCATGCGTGCCGGTGTGGTAAACACTTGGTTGCCGATCAGGTTTTCACCGAGCATTTCCTCGTAGCCGGCCACCGGCGCCGCGTTGGCCAGCGTCACCGCGCCGCCCTGATCGACGATGCGGCGGTCGAACAGGCAGGAGAAACGTTCGCCGGCCGCCTCGCGCGTGCGCCAGGCGGCAATAAAGCGCTCGAGGCGGTGCGGCATGAACATGTCGTCGTCATCGAGACCGGTGATGAATTCACCTTGGGCAATGTCGAGCGCCTGGTTGCGTGCAGCGCAGGCGCCGACCGAGGTGTCGTTGTGGATCAGCTTGACGTTCGCATGTTGCTGCAGGCTGCGCACGTAGTCGCAGGTGCCGTCGGTCGAGCCGTCCGAGACGATGATCAGTTCGATCGCGCCGTGGGTCTGCCCCAGCACCGACTGCACCGCGCGGCGCAGCAGCGACAGGCGGTTCTTGGTCGGAATATAGACGGTTACTAAGGAAGTCATGGGAAAGCCGTTTCAGGATTTGGAAGGGGACGCACCGGGCGCCAGGCGACGGCGCACGGCGCCCAGCACCCGCCGGCCCAGGCGTGCAGCCACGCGCGGAGCGCGGGCAGCGAAGTAGCCAAGACCGACAGGCCCGGCCACCACGGCCGGTAACAGGTGGCGGTTGTCGGCCACCATGCCGGCAATGGCGTCGAACGACTCGGCATCGTAGAGCGCGCGCAGCCGGGGCGCCGACGTGCGCAGCAGCGCGTCGGCTTCGTTGAAGGCGCTGATGCGTTCGTTGATGTAGCGGGCGTCCTTGGCCGAATTGGTCAGCGAGCCGGCGCGCAGGGTCTGCGTGTACAGCAGCTCCGGCAACGCCACCACGCAGCGTGCGTGCAGCATGGTGCTGAGCGTAAACAGATGGTCTTCGTGGGCGCCGCGGCGCGTGAAACTGGCGCCGGCCGCCTGCAGCAGGTCACGCCGCGCAACGAAGGTCCATACCGCTGCCGTGTGCATGTGCTGGCGCAGATTGTATTCGAGCAGGTCGGCGCCATGGTCGAACACCTGCACGCGATCGTACTCGAGCTTGCGGCCGAGGCGGCGCATGCCGCCCGGTTCGACCACCGAGATCTCGGACGAGAAGAACAGCAAATCGAGCGCCGGGTACTGTGCCAGCGTGCGGCGGAAGACCTGCACGAAGGTCGGCTGCATGATGTCGTCGCTGTCGCAGAAATACACGAAGCGCCCGCGCGCCAGCGACAGGCCCAGCTCGCGCGCCTTGGCGGCGCCGGCATTGGGGGTGACGGTGAGGGCGATCTGGCCGGGTCCGGTATAGCCGACCTGGAAGGCGCGCACGGTGTCGGCGGTGCCGTCGCGCGAGCCATCGTCGATCAGCACCAGTTCGCAGTCGTCGGCCATTTGCGCGGTGACGCGCTGCAGCAGCGGCAACATGGCCGCGCCGACGTTGTAGCAGGGGACGACGATCGACAGCAGCGGGGCAGTGTCGCTGGTCTGAGGAGTCAGCTCGCTCATTTTGCCCGCCGCATCAACAGGGTTTCCAGCTTGGGGCTGACGTTGCGGCTGGCCAGGGCGACGAAGTCGCGCACCACGGCAAACGGTGAGAACACCAGCCCCAGCATGTAGGCCACCACGCCGGCGCCGACCACCAGCGCCAGGTTGACGCTCGGGTGGGTGCTCGGCGGGTAGAGCGTGATCAGGCCGGACACCACGAGGATCGGCAGCGCCTGCGCCAGCGGGATCAGCACGGCCTTGATGTACGCCGTGCCCAGTCCCTGCAGGCAGGCGCGCACCAGCACGAAATAACCGAGCACGGTATTGCCGATCTGGATGATCAGGAAGCTGCAGACGATGCCGGTAATGCCATACCTGGTGCCCAGCACATAGGCCAGCACCACGCCGGTGACCAGCTTGACGATGCCCATGCGCACGTTCAGATACATCTTGGCTTTGACCAGCAGCAGCGAGATCACCGGCACGTCGAGGCTGCGGAACATGCCCACCAGGCACAGGATCTTGACCAGGTTGTCGATGAACTGCCATTCGGCGTTGAAGAAGGTGGCCACGATCGAGGAACTGGCCACGAACATGCCGACCAGCAGCGGGAAGTTGACCAGCGAGCCGTAGGTGGTCACCAGCAGGAAGTTGGTGGCCAGGCGGCTGTCGTCGTTCTGGATCTTGGCGAACGCGGGGAACAGCGCCTGCGTCAGCACCGGTTTCAGGCGCTCGATCAGCATGATGCTGATGCTGTTGGCGATGTTGTAACCGCCGATAGCGGACAGGCTGACCAGGCGCGCCATCAGCGCCGGATAGGTGTTGATGCTGACCACGTTGATCATCGAATCGCTGACCAGCTGCAGCGAGTAGCGGATATGCGGCTTGGCTGCCGGCCAGCTGAACTGCAGCGAGAACTTGCGCTCACGCAGGCTGTAGATGAAGAAGATGGCAGCGTTGACGGCGCCGCTGACGAAGAAGGCGACCGATGCGGCCCATGCCTTCTTGTACAGCAGCGCCAGGCCGACCACCACCACGAAGTTGGTCAGCAGCGTGATGATGGTGACGATGGCGATGAAATTGAAGCGCATGTCGCGCGCCATGATGGCGCGCTGTTGCTGGCCGAACGGCGCCAGCAGGAACAGAAACGACATGATGCGGATCTGGAATTCCAGTTCCGACGACTTGAAGAACGTGGCGATCAGCGGGCTGCTGAAAAACACGATCAGGAACGTCGTCACGCCGAGGCCCACGTTGATCGCGTACAGCGACGACAGCTCGATCTCGGTGATTTCCTGGCGCCGGATGATGGCGTTGGAGATGCCGAAATCGATGAAGATGTTAAAGAAGGTCACCACCATCAGCGCGACGCTGATGATGCCGTACTGTTGAGGCGCGAGGATGTGCGACAGGGCCCACAGCTGGACGATGCCAACCACGGTGCCGAGGGCAGTAGCGAGGAAGTTCCACTTCACCGCCTGCATCGTCTTGTTTTTTAATTCCACTGTATCGCCGAAAGAGGTAATTGAATTAGAGGGCAGTGGCTTTGCCGGCGGCGCTTGCCGGTACGCCGAAGAAACCGTAGGCGCCGATCATGGCGCCGATCTGCGTGTCGTTGGCCTTGCCAACCAGGTTGTTCTGCCACAGGGCGGCTTCCTGCGAGCCTTCCCAGCAATACAGCTGGTTGACGTCGGGCACGCGCTTCGAACGCGCGCCGTTGCTGCGCGCCATCCAGTAGAACCAGATGTCGTCGCCGTTCGGGCACAGCCGGCTAAACGCCGCCACATCGAGCACCTCGGGACCGAACACGCCGGGCGGATACAGCACGCCGCCAATGCCGGTGGGGAAGTGCGTCACGTCGGCGCGCGTATCGTGGACGTCGTGTTCCCAGTCGGAGTAGGGCAGCGGCAGGCCGGCAGCGTCGAGCCGGATGCGGTGCATGCGGTGGCATACCACTTCCAGCCGGCCCGGCGTGCGGGCGTCGGCCAGCTGTTGCAGCCAGTCGCGCCAGTAATACACGTCGTCGTCGGCCGTGACGATGGCGCGCCGCTCACCCTGCTGCAGCAGCGGGATCATTTTCTTGTAGGAGCGCGTATCGTCGCACGCTTCGATTTCGAGGCCTGCTGCGCGCAGCGCGGTGACGGCGGGCGGCAGCTTGTCCATGTCGGCGCGGGCAATCCACAGCACCACCCGCGCCGGCGCCAGCGACTGCGACAGCAGCGACTTGAGCGTCAGGTGCAGGGTGGCAAAGCGCGGTGGATACGAGGTCAGCGATACCACGATGCCGGCGTCGGCAACGGCGCCAGCGCTGCCGCCGGCCTGGCGGCGGGCGCCGTAATGGCGCCCGTACGCCAGCCAGTCGCGCTCGAGCACGACGAAGCGGCGCAGGTTCGCGGCGCGCTCGCGCAGGCGCCGCGTCTTGTGCTTCAACCAGCTAGTCATCGATGCCGGTCCTCAGGCGACTTGCTTGCCGGCGCGTCCGATTGCGTGGTATTCGACGCCTTCCTTGCGCATCGTGGCAGGCTCGAACAGGTTGCGGCCGTCGAAGATCAGCGGTTCCGACAGCGCGGCTTTCAGGGCGCCGAAGTCCGGGCTCTTGAAGGCTTTCCACTCGGTCATGATGATCAGCGCATCGGCGCCGGTGACGGCGTTCATCGGCGCGTCGCTATACGACAGGCCGCGCTGCTCGGCCGGCAGGTCGGCCAGGTCGAGTTCGAAGGCGTGGCGCGCCTCGTCCATCGAGACCGGATCGAAGGCGACAACCTTGGCGCCGCGCTTGAGCAGTTCCTTGACCATCACGCGGCTCGGGGCTGCGCGCATGTCGTCGGTGTTCGGCTTGAAGGCCAGGCCCCACATGGCAAAGGTCTTGCCGCTCAGGTCTTCGCCCAGGCGGCCGGTGATTTTGCTCAGCAGAACCTGCTTCTGCTTGTCGTTGACCGACTCGACCGCGTGCAGGATTTCCAGGTGCTGGCCGAACTCGCCGGCGCTGCGCACCAGCGCCTGCACGTCTTTCGGGAAGCACGAACCGCCGTAGCCGGTGCCGGCGTACAGGAAGGAGAAGCCGATGCGCGGGTCGGAACCGATGCCTTTGCGGACGTGTTCGATATCGACGCCGAGCTTGTCGGCCAGGTTGGCCAGTTCGTTCATGAACGAGATACGGGTGGCCAGCATGGCGTTGGCGGCGTACTTGGTGAACTCGGCCGAGCGCACGTCCATGTACAGGATCCGTTCGTGGTTGCGGTTCAGCGGGGCATACAGTTCGCGCATCTTGTCGCGCGCCTGCTGGCCGGCAGCGTCGGCGTCGGCGCCGATCACGATGCGGTCCGGACGCATGAAATCGTCGACTGCCGCGCCTTCCTTGAGGAACTCGGGGTTCGAGACCACGGTGACGCCGACGTCGACGCCGCGCGCAGCGAGTTCTTCGGCGATGGCGGCCCGTACTTTTTCGCCGGTGCCGACCGGCACCGTCGACTTGTCGACCACGACCTTGAAGTCGGTCATGTGGCGGCCGATGTTGCGGGCGGCAGCGACCACGTACTGCAGGTCGGCCGAGCCGTCTTCGTCGGGCGGAGTGCCGACCGCGATGAACTGGATGTCGCCGTGCGCCACGCTGGCGGCCACGTCGGTGGAGAAGGTCAGGCGACCGGCAGCGCGGTTGCGCTCGATGATTTCTTTCAGGCCCGGTTCGTAGATCGGCACACCGCCGTTGTTGAGGATGTCGATCTTGCGTGGATCGACGTCCAGGCAAAACACCGAGTTACCCAATTCAGCCAGGCAGGCGCCCGTTACCAGGCCCACATAGCCCGAACCAATCACCGTAATTTTCATTCGCGTTCCTTGTTGTTTTTACTGTTTGCGCGCCGCCGGAAAGTGCACGGCGCAATATCGTTTCGTTATCGTCTGATGCCATCTCATGCTATGCTACGCTGCAGCATTTGTTGGGAATTTTACACGCTATCGTCGTTTGTATCGGTTTATTTTGAATCGTAGCGTGCGACCGGTGCGCGATGGCTGCCAATCTTGCCGTTCCGTTACAGCTCCTTGCCATTATTGCATGCTAGAATGCCGGGCGGTCAGCCGTGCTCGGGTTATCTGCATGTTGCTGTAAAGTAGTGTTTAGTAGTATCTATTAACGTGTGTGCAGGAGTGTTAAGTTGGCAAAGATCGATGTCTTGTTGCCTGTGAAAAATGGCGTGGAATTCCTCGCGGAATCCCTCGACAGCGTGCAGGCGCAGACCTTCCGGGATTGGCGCTTGCTCGTGCTCGATCACGGTTCCACCGATGGCAGCCTGGAGATGGCTGCCGCGTATGCGGCGCGCGACCCGCGTATCGAAGTCCATCCGTTCCCCGAGGCGAAAGGGCTGTCCGGGCTGCTCAATTGCGGCCTCGATGCAGCCAATGCCGAGTTCGTCATGCGCCACGACGCCGATGACATCTGCCTGCCGGACCGCATGGCCGTTACGCTGGCGGCCTTCGAAGCCGATCCTGACTGCGTGGCGATCGGCGGCCAGGCCGAAGTGATGGACGGCGCCGGCAACAAGATCGGCGTGATGTCGGTGCCCGTGGGGCGCGCCCGCGTCACCGCTGCCAGCCTGTTCCGCAACCCGGTAGCCCATCCGACCGCCATGCTGCGCCTGGGCGCGCTGCGTGCGCTCGGGGCCCGCTACGGCAACGATTTCCTGCAAGCCCTGCCGCAGGCGCAGAGCATGGAAGTGAGCCACCTGGCGGAAGATTATTTCCTGTTTGGCCAGCTGGCCGTTCTGGGCAAATGCAACAATGTGCCGCAGCAGCTGCTGCGCTATCGCTGGCACGGCAACAACGTCAGCGCCGTCAAATTCATGGATCAGACCGCGTTGTCGCTGGCCATTTCGCGCTTCCTGGCGCGCTCGTTCTGTGCCCGCCACCAGCTGCCGGCGTTCGATCCTGCGCCCTTCGTCAACCACGGCGGCCTGCTGCTCGAGGTCGAGGGACAGGGCAATCTGGACGCCGCTTTTGACCGGATGGCGGCCGTGCTGCAGCGCGGCATGGGGGGCTCGCCGGGGCTCGTGCGCGAGCTCGATTACCGGCGTGTACTGGCCAGCCGTAATCCGCTGGCCCTGGTGTGGCGCTACTACCGTTTCAGCCGTGTCCACGCCGCCGAAACGGGGGAGTGGAATGCCGTGCGGTCGTGGCTGGTGCGGGCGCTGCCGGGCAAGCGCCGCATGCGGGTCGCGGCCCAGCCGGCGTAAAGTGATGGCTTTTTGTTTGAATCTCGCGGTCAGCAGACGCGTTCACGAATAACTGGATATAGGTGTCATATGGTTGCGTTGCTGAAAAAGCCCGCGTTGCAGTCCTTGAAAATGCCGGACGTGGTCCGGCACCCGTTCCGCCTGGCCTATGTCATGGTGGCGCTGGCCTTGTGCGTGGCCCTGGTGCTGGGCGCCGCCACGCCCGTGCTGGTCGACCTGATGAACGGCAGCATCGCCAAGGTGATGGCGCTGCCGGCCGCCATGCTGTTCGGGCTGTTGCTGATCTATGACCGCAAGCTGACCCTGCTCCTGATCGTGGCGCTGCGCGCCGGCGCCGACAATGTGCTCGAACTCACGCGCTTTTCGCTGGGCGGCTACATGGTCGGGATCGGCGGCGTGATCAACGCCATCGTGATCCTGCTGGCCATTCTGCTGATCTTCGAACGTCCGAAGGTGATGCCGCGTCCGGCCTACATGGCCTGGGTGCCGTTCCTGCTGATCACGGCCGTCGGCGTCGTGCATTCGCCGTTCGTCGGCGAATCGGTGCGGCTGTTCCTGCAGCAGCTGTCGTATTTTTCCCTGTTCATCGGCGGCTATTACTGCGTGCGCGACCAGGTCGATTTCCGCTTCTGCCTGAAGCTGATGGTGTGGTCGTCGCTGATTCCGGTGCTGTACGCGTTTGTCGACATCGCCCTGCATTTCAACGGCGAGTTCCGCCTGCGCAGTACCTTTGCCCACCCGAACATCATGGCGTTTTACCTCACCGTGATCATCACGGTGGCGTTCTACCTGCTCAAGACCATGCCGACCAAGAACACGCTCGGCACCCGTACCGTGCTGGTCGGCTACCTGCTGCTGATGCTGCTGATGCTGTTGCTGACCAAGACCCGCAGCGCCTGGGGCGCGACCGCGACCGGCTTTGCCGTGTACGCGCTGCTGTTCGACCGCCGCTTCCTGGCCTATATGCTGGTGATGGGCGTGATCGCGCTGTTCATCCCGGGCGTCGGCGACCGCATCCTGGACCTGGGGCAGGGCAACGAGGTGGCCACCTACGCCACCCTCAATTCCTTTGCCTGGCGCGTGTACCTGTGGGAGTCCGGCCTGTCCTGGATGTCGCCGATGAATTACCTGTGGGGCCAGGGCCTGCAGACCTTCTACGAAAATTCGATCAACTTCTTCCCGCTGGCCGGCAACATCAAGTGGGGCGCGCACAGCGTGTACGTGCAGCTGCTGTTCGAGCTGGGCGCCATCGGCCTGCTGGCCTTCCTGTGGCAGTCGTTGAGCCTGGTGAAGCAGTTGTGGGCGTTGGTCAGGATCGACAAGCTGGCGGCTTTTTCGCTGATTGTCATCATTGCCAACTTCCTCATCTGTTCAGTCAGTGACAATATGTTTTATTATCTGTCCTACAACTGGTATCTGTGGTTCGTGATCGGCGCCGGTTGCGCACTGGGGCGCAGCGTCGTGCTGGCGCAGCCGAAAAAGGCAGCCGTGCCCCCCGGTACTGAACATTGACCCTGAGACCCGAGCCTGCCATGCACACTGCATCCCCATCGTCGTCCGAGCATCCCGTTGCCGCCGGTCACGGCGCTCACCTGTCCGTGCTCGATGGCTGGCGCGGGCTCAGCATTCTGATGGTGCTGGCGGCGCACCTGCTGCCGCTGGGGCCGCATCATTTCCTGTTCAATCACAGCGCCGGCGTGTTCGGCATGGTGATCTTCTTCATCCTGTCCGGTTTCCTGATCACGTCCTTCCTGGTGCGCGACCAGCGCATCGGCGGTTTCCTGGTCAAGCGCTTCTGTCGCGTGCTGCCGCTGGCTTGGCTGTACATGGTGATCGCGCTGCTGCTGTCGCTGGCGCCGCTGTCGCGCTGGGCCAGCCACCTGCTGTTCTACGCCAACCTGCCGCTCGAAAATGCCATGCCGAACGACCTGGTGCCGATGACCGAGCACCTGTGGAGCTTGTGCATGGAACTGCAGTTCTACGTCGGTGTGGCGCTGCTGGTGGCGGTGCTGCGCGGGCGCGGCTTGCTGCTGCTGCCGTTCCTCGGCCTGGCGTTTACCGCCTTGCGCTGGCACGACAGCGTGATCGCGTCCAGCGTCAGCTACTACCGCATCGATGAAATCCTGGCCGGTTGTACGCTGGCCCTGATTTTCCACGGCAAGTTCGGCGAACGGGCGCGCGAGTGCCTGCGCCTGATTCCGCTGTGGCCGATTGCCCTGCTGCTGGTGTTTTCCTGCATGCCGCAGGGCGAATGGCTCAATTATCTGCGGCCCTACCTGGCCTTGCTGCTGGTGGGCGGCACGCTGATGCAGCCCACGGCGACCATGGTGCTGGGCCTGCACAACCGGGCCCTGGTGTTTGTGGCCGGCATTTCGTACGCGCTCTACGTGATCCATCCGATGCTCACCTTTACCTGGCTGGGCAGTGGCGACGTGATCGTCAAGTACCTGAAGCGGCCGCTGTTCTTTGCCGTGCTGTTCGTGCTCGCCTACGGCTCGACCCGCTATTACGAGAGCTGGTTCATGAAGCGCGGCAAGCGCTGGGCCGACACCGTCAATGGCTGGTTCACGCCGCGCCCCGCGCCCGTGCTGAGTGTTGCCATCACCGCCGACGTGGTGGCCGAGGCCGCACCGGATGAGGTGCAGCTCGAGCCGGTCAGTGTCGATGTCGAAGCCGAACTCGAGGCGGACGCCAGCGCCGAAAAGGAACCCGGCGCCGGCGCCGCCTACATCGGCCAGCGCGAACCAACAAGCATCTTGCTGTCCCCTAAAGTCGAACTGAACACTTAATGAAAATAGCTTACCTCGTCAATCAGTACCCCAAAGTCAGCCATAGTTTCATCCGCCGTGAAATCCTGGCGCTCGAACGCCAGGGTTTCGATGTCCAGCGCTTTGCGCTGCGCGGCTGGGCCGACCAGCTGGTCGATGCCGAAGACTTGCGCGAGCGCGAAAAAACCCGCTACCTGCTGCGCGATGGCGCGCCGGCCCTGGCCAAGTCCCTGCTCGGTGAGCTGGTGCGCGCACCGGGCCATTTTTTCAGCGCCGCCCGCCTGGCCGTGCGCATGGCGCGCCGCGCCGACCGGCCGCTGCCGCTGCACCTGATCTACCTGGCCGAAGCCTGCCGCATGGTGGGCTGGATGCGCGCATCGGGCGTGCGTCACCTGCATGCGCATTTCGGCACCAACCCGGCCGAAGTGGCCATGCTGGCGCGCGAACTGGGCGGCCCGGCCTACAGTTTCACGGTGCACGGACCCGAGGAATTCGACAAGCCCGAGTTCTTGCACATCAAGGAAAAGATCGCCCGGTCGGCCTTCGTGGTGGCGATCAGCAGCTTTGGCCGCAGCCAGCTGTTCCGCTGGATTCCGTACACCGACTGGCCGAAAGTGGAAATCGTCCATTGCGGCCTGGAGCCGGCGTTTCATGCCGGTGCGGCCGTGCCGCCGCCGGCCGCGCCGCGCCTGGTGTGCGTCGGTCGTCTGTGCGAACAGAAGGGCCAGCTGCTGCTGGTGCGCGCCGTGGCGCAGCTGGTCGCGCGCGGCGTGCCGGTCGAACTGGTGCTGGCCGGCGACGGCGAGATGCGCGGCGAGATCGAAACCCTGATCGCGCGCCACCAGCTGCAAAACGTGGTGCGCATCACGGGATGGATCAGCAGCGACCAGGTGCGCGAGGAAATCCTGGCCGCGCGCGCGCTGGCCTTGCCCAGCTTTGCCGAAGGTTTGCCGGTGGTGGTGATGGAATCGATGGCGCTGCGCCGCCCGGTGCTGACCACCTACGTGGCCGGCATCCCGGAGCTCGTGCATGACGGCGAGAATGGCTGGCTGATCCCGGCCGGCGATGTCGACGCCATCGCGGCCGGTTTCGAGCGCGTGCTGGCCACGCCGCTGGCGCAGATTGCCGAGATGGGCGAGCGCGCCCACCTGCGCGCGGTCGAACGCCATTCGATCGATACCGAGGCGGCCAAGCTGGCCGGGTTGATCAGGCGCGGCCAGGGTCAGGCTGCGGCCTGACGGCAGGTACCGCCGTAAAAAAAGCCGCTCGAGCTGTCGAGCGGCTTTTTTTATGCCGTGCGCCGGTCAGCGGACCAGGCGGCTCTGGTAGCGCCAGGTGTCGGCGCACATCTGCTCGATATTGCGCTGCGCCTTCCAGCCCAGTTCGCGTTCGGCCAGATCGGTGGCGGCGTAGCAGACCGCGATGTCGCCGGCGCGGCGCGGTTCGATCTTGTACGGGATGGTCTTGCCGCAGGCGCGCTCGAATGCGCGCAGCATGTCGAATACGCTGCTGGCGGCGCCGGTGCCGAGGTTGTAGGTCAGCACGCCTTGCGCCTCCGCGAGCTTGTTCAGCGCCTTGACGTGGCCGATGGCCAGGTCCACCACGTGGATGTAGTCGCGCATGCCGGTGCCGTCGGTGGTGGGGTAGTCGTTGCCGAACACGGACAGGCGCTCGCGCCGGCCCTCGGCGACCTGGGCGATGAACGGCATCAGGTTGTTCGGGATGCCGCGCGGATCTTCGCCGATCAAACCGCTTTCGTGGGCGCCCACCGGGTTGAAGTAGCGCAGCAGCGTGATGCCCCAGTCGGGCGCCGCCCTGGCGTGGTCGCGCAGGATGTTTTCCACCATCAGCTTGGAGCCGCCGTAGGGGTTGGTGGTGCGCAGCGGGAAGTCTTCGCGGATCGGCACCGTGTCCGGGTCGCCGTAGACGGTGGCCGACGAACTGAAGATGATTTTCTTGACGCCGTGGCGGGCCATGGTTTCGAGCAGCACGATGCTGCCGTAGACATTGACGTCGTAGTAGCGCAGTGGCTGCGCCACCGATTCGCCGACCGCCTTCAGGCCGGCGAAGTGGATCACCGCATCGATGTTGTTGGCAGCGAACACCTGTTCCATGGCCGCGCGGTCGCGGATGTCGGCCTCGACGAAGACCGGCGCCCGCCCAGCCAGCGTGGCCACGCGCTCGACCACATCGGCCGAGCTGTTGGAGAGATCGTCGACGATCACGATGTCGTGACCGGCCTGCAGCAGTTCGACGCAGGTGTGGGAGCCGATGTAGCCGGCGCCGCCGGTAATCAGAACCTTCATAAGAATTCCTCAGTAAAAAAAATTTATTCGCTATCGCGCTTTGAGCGCACCCATTCGACCTGGCGGTTGACCAGGAAGCCGATATACACGGGTACCTTCCAGAAAATATACAGCACGGCCATGGCCAGGTTGGCCGCGCTCAGGGTCTGGCGGCCGTAGCGCCACCAGGCCAGCAGCACCGCCACGCCCATCGCCACCGCGATCGCCAGCGCCAGTAGCAGCGGCGCCGTGGTGCCCGTGACGAGTGCGAATACGGCGCTGGCGCCGAACGCGGCGATCACGGCCAGCGACAGCAGCGCCAGCGGCGGCACGATCAGGTCGAGCGCCATGCCGACCATGGCCAAGCGCCCGCGTGCCAGGCCTTCGAGCAGGAAGCGCGGCGCTGCCGAGACGATCATGCTCAGGTGGCCGTGTTCCCAGCGGCGGCGCTGGCTCTGGGTGCCGGCGTCGCTGCTGGGGAAGGTGCTCGATACCAGCACGTAGGGGCAGAACAGCGGCGGCGTGCCGGCGCGGGTCAGGTCCATGCCCAGCTTCATGTCTTCGACGATATGGCCATTGGCCAGCGACGCGGTACTGATGACCGACCACGGGAAGGCCATGCCGCTGCCCATCAGCGGGCAGGGAATGCCCAGGCGCAGGAAGCCGAGCGGGCGCACCAGGTTTTTTACGGTCCAGGCGAATTCGGCGATCTTCTTCATCGGGCCGCTGCCGGCCGGCGAGCGCATCAGGTACAGCGCCTGTACCGGACGGCCGCTGGCCAGCGCGGTGCGCGCCAGGCGGTCGATGGCGCCCGGCTCGACCAGGCAGTCGGCATCGACGATCAGCATCACCTCGGGCGGGTCTTCGGCCAGGCAGCGCACGCCGAAGTCGAGCGCATAGCCCTTGCCGCGCTGTTCCGCGTGCTGGCGTTCGCGCACGTCGGCGCCGGCCGCGCGGGCCGCGCCAGCGGTGTTGTCCGAGCAGTTGTCGGCCACCACCAGCACGCGGTCGCCGTCCAGCATCTGCGGCAGCAGCGTGGCCAGCGTGGCGCCGATGCCGTCCTGTTCATTATGCGCCGGCACCAGTACCGCCACCCGCGGGCGGCGGCCGGTCATGGCCGGGCCGGCGCCGGCCGGTTTGACCGCCAGCAGCGACTGCACCAGCAGCACCAGCACGGGAATGGCCAGCAGCGCCAGCACGACGCATAGAATGATGCTCAGCGTGGTGATCATGCTGCCTCCCGTGCGGCAATGATGCGGGCCGGGGCGCCGACGGCGGTGGCGCCGTCCGGTACGTCACACAGCACCACCGACATGGCGCCGATGCGGGCGTTGTTACCGATCCTCACGCCGCCGATCACCTGCGCATAGGCGCCGAATTCGACATCGTCGCCGATCACCGGTGTCGGACCGCCGGCATGGCGGTTGCCGATGGTCACGCCCTGGCGCAAGGTGCAGCGCGCGCCGATTACGGTGTCCGGGTGGACGAAGATATTACCGAAGTGCCAGACGCGCAGGCCGGGGCCGATGGTCGCGCTCTTGGGCAGGCTGACGCCGGTCACGGTTTCGATCACGCGGAACAGGCCCCAGTAGATCGCCAGGCCCAGCTTGCGTCCGAGCCCGGGCGCGCGGCGGTCGAGCCGGCGGCCACGGCGGTAGAGCCACACGGCCCAGATCGATTGTTCCTTGAGGAAGGGGCGGCGCATGCCATAACGGTCCAGGTCGGCCGCCCAGTCTGCATCTTCAGCCATGGTGTCAGGTCTTTCTTATTGTAAGGATTAATCTTGCACGGCCAGCGTGGCGCGCACGGTGGCGTCGGTCTTGCCGCCGGCAGCGATCAGGTCGTAACGCGCCTTGCCCGACGGGCAGGGCAGGGTGGCGCTGGCGCCATCGGCCAGCGGACCGCTGTCGAACAGCTGCTGCGTCATGTCGGCGCTGCGTACCTGCAGCGCCAGCGTGGCGCCCCCGGTGGCCTGCACGCTGAAGCGGCATTGCGCGCCGTCGCGCGGCGCGGCCCAGCTGACACGGCCGATGTCGCGCAGCACCGAGCTGCGCGCCTTGCCGCCTGCCTCCAGCTTGAGGCGGTCGTCGATGGCGTCGTAGTCGCCGCCGTTGCCGCGCCACGGGCCGCGCAGCGACAGCAGGTTGGTCGGCTTTTCCATCTTCATCGGTTTGCCGTTGCCATCGAGCCAGCCGCCGGCCGACACCACCTGGCGCAGCCCGGCGCGGATGCGCTGCAGTTCGCGCGCCACGTCCTGGTTCCAGCCCTTGCCATGCAGGCTGAAGTCGCTGCCGTTTTCCACGTAGATGTAGAACGGCGTGCCCTCGTTGCGGTCGACCACGTAAGCGCCGTAGGTTTTCAGCGTCTCGGCCACCTTGCGCAGGCGCGCGTTGGCGATCTTGCCGGTGTCGTAGTCCGGCGGCAGCATCATCAGCGCGCCTTCCGGAATATTGCCGGTATTGCGCGAGGCGTCGATATCGGCGGCAGTGGCGGGGAAGATGTACGCGGGCGACTTCGACAAGCCGTTGAACGTGAGCGACATGGCCAGCGCGTGGCGGTAGACGGGCAGGCCATCATCGATTTCGTGCCGGCGTATGAGGCCGGCCGTGGACGGAATGCCGACCGCGCGCGTGCCCTGGTAAAAGTCGGCTGGATCGCCCCAGCCGCGGCCCTTGAGGCGGCTCCAGGCATAGCCGACCGCCGACCAGTGGTCGCCGCGCTGGCGCAGTTGCCAGAACGAGTGCAGCATGCCCGTTTCCGGCTCGGCGATGTCGGCGTGGCCGTCGCTGCCGCTGGCCGGCGTCAGGCCGGCCGGCCAGTGGGTGATGGTGATGGCGCGCTGCACGCCCTGGTTGTAATCCCAGACGTCGGGCTTGCCCTTGGCGCCCACCACCTGCTGCGAAGGCGACTCCTTGCCGCCCAGGAAGCTGATGGTCGAGAAGGCGCCGCCGCCGATGGCGGGGAAATAGCTGGACGTGGGAATCTCCGCGGTGCCGAATACGGGCGAGACGGGGCGTGCATTCCAGGGGGAATCGGCAGCGAACGGGTGTTCTGCGGTGCCGAATGCCGGCGGCCTGGCCGGGGTGGCGGCCGGCGGGGCTGCCAGTGAGGTGCCGGCCAGGCAGAGCAGGGCCAGCGAACTGAGCATGGAACGGGTCATGGAGCGCGGCAGCGCCGCAGCGGCGCATGCTATCTGATCATCAAGCGATGTATTTTAATTCACTTGCTTGGCGCACAGTTGGCTTTTTTGATGCACTGCAAAATGGCAGTGGCCGACACAAGGTCGGCCACTGACTCGGTTCTGGCGCGGAGGCGACTGCTGCCGCCCCGCAAGACTTGCTTTTACTTCACGCCGGTACGCGAACCGGTGTAGGTCGGCGACGACTGCAGCAGGGTCTTGAGGTTGGCAGCCTTGGCGGCGTTGGCTGCCACCGTCGAGGGCGCCAGTTCCACGGTCACCAGCTCGCCGCGGACGCTCGATGCCTGGTTCAGGCCGTTCGACGCGTAGAGCACGAACCAGGCGCCGGTTGGCCAGACGAAACGCTTGGTGTAGCCATTGGTCTGGGTGCCGGTGTCGAACACTACCGTGCCGCCCGAGTACAACATCATGCGCAGGGTGGCGCCGCCGGTACTGATGACCTTGAACTGCTGGGTGCTGCCGACGACCGGCGCGCCCCATTTGATCTTGCTTAGGCCGGTCGAATTACCGTTTTGCATGACGGTCTTGACCGACGAAGCAGGGAACACGATCGATTGCGACCAGGTGTCGTACGTGCCGGCCACGGTGCCCGAGTTCTTGGTCCATGGACCACGCATCGACAGCGCATTCATGTTCGGGGTGGTGGCATCGAAGGCCTTGCCGGTGCCGTCCTGCCAGCTTTGCGCGCCGACCACGCGGCGCAGGTTCTGGCGCATGCGGTCCAGTTCGGCGGCAACGGCGTTGTTCCAGCCATTGGCGTGCAGGCCGAGCGAGCTGCCGGTTTCCACGTAAATCACGAACGGCGTGCCGACGTTGCGGTCCACCACGTAGGCGCCGTAGGTCTTGAGCGTCTCGGCGACCTTGCGCAGTGCGGCATTGGCGATCTTCGACGTGTCGTAATCGGCAGGCAGCATCATCAGCGAACCTTGCGGAATCTTGCCGGTGTTGGTCTTGGCCGCATCGCTGTCGGACGAGGTGGCAGGGTAGACATAAGGCTCGGTGGCCGACAGCGCATTGTAGGTCAGCGACATGGCCAGGGCGTGGCGATACACGGGCAAGCCATCGTTGATTTCATGCGCGCGGATCAGACCGGCCGAAGCAGGCACGCCGGTGGCGCGGGCGCCCAGGTAGAAGTGGGCCGGGTCGCCCCAGCCGGTGCCGCTGGCTGGCGACCAGGCGTACAAACCGGCTTGCCATTTGCCGTTGACGTTTTTCAGCTTCCAGAACGAGTGGATGATGTTGGTCACCGGATCATAGATGTCGGCGTGGCCGTCGCTGCCGGTGGCAGGCATGGTGTTGGCAGGCCAGCGCGGCAGGGTCACCTCGGTGGACGCGCCCGCATCGGGGTTGTTGACCAGGTTGACACCGTTAGTGCCGTAAATTTTCATCGGCTGGTCGGTGTCCTTTGCCAGGAACAGGCCGGTCGAGTAGGCGCCTGCCGTGATATCGGGGTAGTAACTGGACGTGGGAATCGTGTACGAGGTGTCAAGCACCGGGTTTACCGGGCGCACATTCCACAGCGATTGCGCAGTGAACGGTGCAACATAAGTCGAGAACGTCGGCGCGACACTCATGCTGGGGGCGGGGGTGGTGCCGGTGGTCTGCGCCTGCACATTCAAGCTCAGGGCGCACGCGCTCAACACCGACCAGCCGATCACTTTGGTGAACTGGCGTGCGGACTCGGACAACGGTTTATCGAGAAACATGTGTAACTCCTGGAATTTGATTTCAAATGATTGTGCGGTAACGCAATCTGAAATTTATTATACACAAACCCTTGCCGTGTGGAATTTTTTTGTTTAATCGTGCGGCCCTCGTGCAACAGTTTTCAGCGTGTCTTGATAGACCACAGGAAAAGGGCGATTGCCGCGCGGTTGCAGGCTTTGCGACCGATCGGCACGCTTGGGTTTAACCAAAAAGCAAAGCACATGCCAGATAATTAATTCATGCAAGTTAATAAAGCCAATTACTATTATCTTTGAATGTCCTCCAATTATAAGATTTAATTGTTTTATAGAAATAACTTTCTGAATATAGATTATTGCCATCACCGATATTCAAATGCTACTTACTTTTTCGCTGCTGCCAGAGGGCGCACACTGTTGCTTTGAGGGAATGAGCGTGGACGACCGGCTCTGCTATATTGCGCTGCGGGACACCAGCGCATGCTTCGCGCCCTTTCAACCTCATGTGCACATGCAGCATTTTGCACTGGTCAAGAAGTTGACGGTATGTCATGATCCGGTGCGACAGGACAGACAACACGGTTTGCAGCGGCCGCCGGTGCGCCACGACGTACGCGCGCCGCTCGCCTGTTCTACACATTTTTAACTATATAGAGGATTTCACGATGAAAGCTATGATCTTAGCTGCAGGCAAAGGTACCCGGGTGCGCCCGCTGACGTTCGATTTGCCCAAGCCGATGATACCTGTGCTGGGCAAGCCGGTGATGGCGTACCTGATCGAACACCTGGCCAAGTACGGCGTGAACGAGATCATGGTCAATGTCAGCTACCTGCACGAGAAGATCGAGGATTACTTCGGCGAGGGCCACCAGTATGGCGTCCAGATTGGCTACTCGTTCGAGGGCTACACCAATAACGAAGGCGAAGTGATCGCCGAAGCGCTCGGTTCGGCCGGCGGCATGAAAAAGATCCAGCAGTTCGGCGGTTTCTTCGACGACACCACGATCGTGTTGTGCGGCGATGCCGTGATCAACCTCGACCTGAAATCGGCTCTGTTTGAACACCGCCGCAAGGGCGCCAAGGCGTCCGTGATCTGCCGAGAAGTGCCTTACGACAAGGTTTCCAGCTACGGCGTGGTGGTCAGCGACAAGGACGGCCGTATCCAGCAGTTTCAGGAAAAGCCCAGTCAGGAAGAAGCGCTGTCGAACTTCGTCAGCACCGGCATTTATATCTTCGAACCTGAAATCCTCGACCTGATTCCGGCCGACACCGTGTTCGACATCGGTTCCGAGCTGTTCCCGCTGCTGGTCGAGAAAAATATCCCGTTCTTTGCCCAGAACCGCACCTTCAACTGGATCGACATCGGCAGCGTCAAGGATTACTGGGAAGTGTCGCAGAGCGTCATGATGGGCGAGGTCGCGCACATGGACGTGCCGGGCATCCAGCTCTCGGACGGCATCTGGGTCGGCCTGAACACCAGCATCAACTGGGAAGGCACGACCATCGAAGGCCCGGTCTACATTGGCTCAGGTTGCAAGATCGAGGCTGGCAGTACTATTATTGGCCCAACCTGGATCGGCCATGGTAGCCACATTTGCGCTGGCGCAAAGATTGTGCGCAGCGTGCTGTTCGAATACACGCGCGTGTTCCAGGATGTGAGCCTGGAAGAAATGATCGTCTTCAAAGAATACAGCGTCAACCGCGCTGGCGAAATGAAGCACGTGTCCGAGTACACCGCCAGCGAGTGGACCAACGCCCGCGACCGTCGCGCCAAGCCGCGTGACGAGGTGGAAGACGTAGCGGAGAAAGAGAAAATCGCTTGAAAATTTATCCCGTCATCCTGTCCGGCGGTGCGGGCACCCGCCTGTGGCCGCTGTCGCGCGCAATGATGCCCAAGCAGCTGCTGCCGCTGGTATCGCAGCGCTCGATGTTGCAGGAGACGGTGATGCGCCTGCCAGAAGGGGAGACGATGGCGGCGCCCCTCATCGTGTGTGGCAGCGACCACCGCTTCATGGTGGCCGAGCAGATGCGAGAGATCGGTATCGCTTCGCTCGGCATTTTGCTTGAAAGTACAGGGCGTAACACGGCCCCCGCTGTGGCCGCTGCCGCCCATTTCCTGCTGGCGCAGGATCCCGACGCCGTCATGCTGGTGCTGCCGGCTGACCATGTCATCGAAGACCGCGCCGGCTTCCATGGTGCGATAGCCCGCGCGGCAGAGCTGGCCGAGAACGGTGCGCTGGCGACGTTCGGCATCCTGCCGACTTCGCCTGAAACCGGCTATGGCTACATCCGACGTGGCACGCCTGTCGCCGCCGAATCGGGCAGTTACCGTGTCGAGCGTTTTGTGGAAAAGCCGGACCTGGCCACCGCGCAGGGTTTTCTTGCCGACGGCGGCTATTACTGGAACAGCGGCATGTTCGTGTTCCAGGCCCGGACCTATGTCGACGAATTGCGCGCCTTGCAGCCGGCCATGGAGGCGTCTGCCGCCGAGGCCGTCCGCCTCGCATACCGCGACCTCGACTTCTGCCGCCTCGACGAAGCCGCTTTTGCTGCCTCGCCGTCGGAGTCGATCGATTACGCGGTCATGGAGCATACCCGGCGCGCAGTGGTGGTGGCTGCCGACATCGGCTGGAACGATGTCGGTTCCTGGTCGGCGTTGTGGGAAGTGCAGCAGCGCGATGTCGAAGGCAACACCACGCGCGGCGATGTCTATCTCGATGGCGTAACGAACAGCCTGGTGCGGGCGGAAAGCCGTATCGTGGCCGTGATCGGTGTCCGCGACCTGGTTGTCGTGGAGACTGCCGATGCCGTGCTGGTCACCCACCGCGATCGCGTACAGCGCGTCAAGAAAGTGGTCGAGCGGCTCCACGCCGATCACCGCACTGAGCATCTGCATCATCGCCGCGTGTACCGGCCGTGGGGGTCTTACGAGGGCATCGACGTTGGCGACCGTTTTCAGGTCAAACGCATTGTCGTCAACCCCGGCGGCAAACTGTCGCTGCAAATGCACCATCACAGGGCCGAACACTGGATCGTGGTCAGCGGCACGGCGCGCGTCACCTGCGGCGATACGGTGACCTTGTTGTCCGAAAATCAATCGACCTACATTCCGATCGGAATGAATCACCGCCTGGAAAACCCCGGCAAATTGCCGCTGCACCTGATCGAGGTGCAGTCGGGCAGCTATCTCGGCGAAGACGACATCGTCCGTTTCGAAGACGTGTACCAGCGCGCCTGATTGTCTGTGATTCCGGCCAGGCATGCTTGCCTGGCCCTTCTCAGGGCGCCCGCCCCAGCTTTTTTTCACTGATTAATCACTTCTTTTTCAAAAGTGCGGCTTTTTTGCATCACCTGACGCAAGCCTTTGATTTTTCTAGGAAATCTTTTGCTGCAGAAGCAATGTCATGTGGCTTTCATAATGGTATTTTCATACTGTGAAACGCGTCTATTCCTCGCGGAAATATTTATCCCGCAATGTAAAATTCTTTCAATAAAATTATTTAAGGTAAGTAAATTACAACAGGAAAACTGAAGTGCTGTGTTATGATGAATGCAGTTGCAGTAAAAACACTGTAGTCAAAATACATCTGGCGCCGAGGGCTGCCGATTAACCTCAAGGATATTTCCAAATGAAATTCAAAATGCTCGTCGCCAGTCTGCTGGCCGTTGCCTCGTTCAGTGCTGCTGCTGCGGACCAGCGCGTTCAGATTTACGTCACGCCACCGACCTCGAACGACAACCACTTCAACGGCCTGAAAATCGGTAACGACGGCCTGCTGTCCGGCGGTCTCGATGTGATCACGATGTACGGTCTGGCCCCAGGCGTGTACAACGTTGCCGTCAGCATCAGCAGCCAGAACATCAACTTCGACGCCACCAAGTCCAACCTGAACGGTTCGCTGGGTACCTTCGGTCCGCTGGGCAAGGGTCAATTCGGCTTCCTGGCTTCGACCGACAAGACCCCATTCGTGCTGAACCTGTTCGGCACCGCGAAAGCCGGCGCCACCTACAGCGCCGACATCACCGTGACCGCCGTACCGGAACCAGAAACCTATGGCATGATGGTTGGCGGCCTGGCGCTGCTGGGCTTCATGGCCCGTCGTCGCAAAGCCAAGAACGCTGCCTGATCTGTCAGGCAAGCGGGCAGGGCGGCAACGCCGCCTGCCGACCACGATCCCCCGCGCGCAAGCCCGGGGGATTTTTTTATGGCGCGCCGGTCCACCCTCTATAATGACGTCAGCCCGGTCGTGCCGACCGGGGAGCATGAGGGCAGGGCGATGCGTGGTGCAAAGTGGTTAGCGCTGGGATGGTTGGGCAGCATGATGGCGGCCGGCGCCCAGGCCGCGCTGGGACCGTCCCAGCTGGCGCTGGTCGTCAACGACAACGAACCGAACAGTGTCGCCCTGGCTGCGCTGTACCGCGAGGCGCACCAGGTGCCGGAAAAAAACCTGATCCACGTGCGGCTCGACCCGCGCGCGCGCAAGCTCAGCCCGGAAGAATTCGCCCCGGTCCGCGAGCAGATCCTGGGCCAGCTGGCGCCCGGTATCCGTGCTGTGCTGATGGTGTGGACCGTCCCCTACGCGGTCGGCTGCAACGCCATCACTGCGGCGCTCACGCTCGGCTACGACGCCGACCAGTGCAGCGCGCCCTGCGGCCCCGGCAAGGCCAGCGCCTATTATGGCGACACCGGCGCGGCGCTGCCCGCCGCAGCGGCCATGCGCATCAGCATGCTGCTGCCCACCACCTCGCTCGACCTCGGCAAGGACCTGATCGCGCGCGGCACTGCGCGCAACTTCCGTCTGCCGCAGGCCAGCGCCTATTATCTGACCACGTCCGACACTGCGCGCAGCGCGCGTGCGCGGCTGTTTCCGCCGTCCGGCAGGATCAAGTCGCACGAGCTGACCATCCGGAACATGCATGCCGACGTGCTCGAAGGCGCCAGCGACATCATGGTGTACCAGACCGGCATGGTGCGGGTGGACAAGCTCGAGACGCTGAAATTCCTGCCCGGCGCGCTGGCCGACCACCTGACCTCGACCGGCGGCGACCTGCTGGGGACTAACCAGATGAGCAGCCTGCGCTGGCTGGAGGCGGGCGCCACCGCCAGTTACGGCACCGTGTCCGAGCCGTGCAACTACTGGCAGAAATTTCCGCAACCAGCAGTATTGCTCAAGCGCTACCTGAGCGGCGACAGCGCGATCGAGGCCTACTGGCACAGCGTGGCGTGGCCGGCGCAGGGCCTGTTCATCGGCGATCCGCTGGCCGCGCCGTACGCGCGCTGAAGTCGGCTGGCGCTGCAGGCGATTGATCCATTCGGACCAAGCGCTTGTCATGATGTCGTCATGCAGATCCAATAATATACAAAATGCAATATTCAAAACATTTTGTTAACCGGATCGCATATGAACCCTTTCAGCACCGCCCCAGCCCAGCCGGGCTCCCGCACCCTGATTGCCGCCGCCCTGCTGGCGGCCTTGTCCGCCCAGGCGCGGGCCGATGCGCCCGTCGTCATCAGCCAGGTGTACGGCGGCGGTGGCAACAGCGGCGCCACGTATAAAAACGATTTCATCGAAATTTTCAACCGCAGCAGTGCTGCGGTCGATATCAGCGGCTGGAGCGTGCAGTATGCCAGCGCCGCCGGCAGCAGCTGGAGCGTGACGCGGGTGCCCGCCAACACGGCCGTGCTGGAGCCGGGCCAGTATTTCCTGTTCCAGCAGGCTGCCGGCAGCGGCGGCTCGACCGAGCTGCCGACGCCGTACGTCAGCGGTACGCTGGCCATGAGCGGCAGCGCCGGCAAGGTGGCGCTGGTGTCGAACGGCACCGCGCTCTCCGGCGCCAGCCCGAGCAGTGGGGCGCTGGTGGACCTGTTCGGCTATAACGCCAGCGGTTTCGAAGGCGCCGCCGGTCCCGGCCTGTCCAATACCACCGCTGCGCTGCGCGCCAACGGCGGCTGCACCGACACCGACAACAATGCCAGCGATTTCACCACCGGCGCGCCGAACCCGCGCACGACCGCCAGCCCCCGCCAGCAGTGCGGCGTGCCCGCGCAGCCACCGATCGTGCCAGCCTGCCCGGCCAACTTGGCGCTGGCCGTGGGCCTGGGCGGGACCGCCGGCCTGTCGGCCAGCGATGCCGACGGCGTCGTCAATGCAGCCACCATTACCGCCGGCGCGGCCGGCGGCATCGCGCTGACCGACTTCCAGGCGGCCCCTGCTACGGGCGGCACGGCAACCGTCAATCTGACCGTGGCGGCCAGCCTGGCGGCCGGCAATTACCCGGTCACCATCCGCTTCGATAACGACCAGTCACAGCAGGCGGTCTGCACGGTCAATGTGCAGATTGCAGCGGCGGCCGGGGTCACGCGCACCATTCCGCAAATCCAGGGCAGCGGCGCGGCCAGCCCGGTGGCCGGCACAGTCCAGACCACCGAAGGCGTGGTCACGGCCAAGGTCGGATCGGGCTTCTTCATCCAGGACGAGGTCGGCGACGGCGATCCGCAAACCTCGGACGGCCTGTTCGTCTACACCACGGCCGCCAACACCGGCACCGTGCAGGTCGGCGACCGCATCCGCATCACCGGCACCGTCACCGACTACGCGCCGGCAGCGGGCGGCCAACCCTACACCGAGCTGACCAACGTCACCGCGATCGTCGGCCTGGCCAAGAATATCGTCATCGCGCCGACCAATATCGAGCTGCCGTACGCCGACCTGACGCAGGTCGAAGGCATGCTGGTGCGCTTCAACAATGCGCTGACGGTGTCGCAGCTGCAATACCTGGCCGACCGCGGCGAAGTGACGCTCTCGAGCGGACGGCTGGAAGCGCCCACCAACCGCTATCGTCCCGGCACGCCGGAAGCGGTGGCGCTGGCAGCGGCCAACGCGCGCAACCAGATCATTCTCGATGACGGCATCTTCACCACGCCGACCGTGATCCCGTACCTCGGCGCCGACGGTTCGCTGCGCGCCGGCGACACCGTGTCCGGCCTGACCGGCGTGGTGGACTTCGGCGCCAAGGGTGGTGGCGGTGCGGGCTTCAAGCTGCAGCCCACGGTCGCCCCCGTGTTCTCGCAGGATAATCCGCGCACGGCGCCGCCGGCGCTTGCCAGCGGCAACGTCAAGGTCGCCAGCGCCAACGTGCTCAATTACTTCACCACCTTCACCAACGGTGGCAACGCCCTCGGACAGACCGGGCAGGGTTGCAGCATCGGCGGCGGTGCGCCATCGCGGTCGAACTGCCGCGGCGCCGACAACCTGCTCGAATTCCAGCGCCAGACCGCCAAGATCGTCGGCGAACTGAAGGCGCTCGATGCCGACGTGGTGGGGCTGATGGAAATCCAGAACGACGGCGACTACACGGTGTCGCAACTGGTCGAGGCGCTCAACGCGGCCATCGCGCCGGGCACCAGGACCTATGCGGTCGTGCCCAAGCCGGTGACCACCGGCACCGACGCCATCCGTGTAGCGATGATCTACAAGCCCGCTGCGCTGACGCTGCAAGGCCAGGCCCTGACCGACAGCGATGCCATCAACAACCGTCCGCCGATGGCGCAAACCTTTGTTGCGCCCAACGGCGCCAGGTTCACGGTCGTGGTCAATCACCTGAAGTCCAAGGGTAGCTGCCCGTCCGCGTCGAGCGCCGACGGCGACAAGGGCGACGGCCAGAGCTGCTGGACCGCCACCCGCGTCAAGCAGGCACAGCGCCTGGTCGGCACGTTCGTGCCGCAGGTGGTCGCGGCCGCCGGCGATCCCAAGGTGCTGCTGATCGGCGACTTCAATGCCTATGGCCATGAAGATCCGATCCAGGCGATTACCAGCCAGGGCTTCGTGAACCAGCTCGAGCGCTTCGTGCGCGGCGCCGGTGTCATGCCGTATTCGTTCGTGTTCAACGGCGAGGCGGGCTATCTCGACCACGCACTGGCCAGCGCCGCCCTCAGCGCGCAGGTGGCCGACGCTGCCGAATGGCACAACAACGCGGACGAGCCGGTCGCGGTCGATTACAACCTCGACGGCAAGCCGCAGGACAAGTACACCAGCGCACCGTACCGCGCCTCGGACCACGATCCGGTGCTGCTGCGCCTGAATCTGGCGGGCCCGCCGGCCGATATCTCGGCCAGCGTGCGCACGGCCAACTCCGGCCTGGTATTTTCCCGCGCCAGCAACAAATGGAGCGGCACGGTGAGCATCACCAACACGGCCGCCACCGCGCTGACCGGACCGCTGCAGATCGCCCTGAAAGGCTTGCCGGCCGGGGTAACGCTGTCCAACGCCAGCGGCACACAAGCGGGCGCCGCCGGCAGCACGCCGTACATCACGGCCCCGGTGGACACGCTGGCCCCGGGCGCCACGGTGACCGTCCCGGTCAGCTTCACCCGTACCGGCAGCGCCGCCATTACCTACACCACCACCGTCTACAGCGGTACTTTCTAAGGAATCAGCATGTTCAACCCTACGCTTACTTCGCTGCGCCGTGCGGCCCTGGTGCTGGCGCTGAGCGCCTGCGCCGGCCTGGCTTCGGCCGCCTCGGCTTTCCATATCGAACTCGACACCGCTGCGCTGGCGGCTACCCACGGCAACAGCGGCTGGATCGACCTGCAGTTCAACCCCGGCAACAGCGGCACGCCGTATGCCCAGGCGCAGCTGAGCCATTTTTCCGGGTTCGGCGATCCATCGACCGCCGTCACCGCCGGCAATGTCAGCGGTTCGCTGGCCGGCGCTTACGTGATCGGCAATAACGACGCCGGCGGCTACAACGACCTGTTCCATGCCGTCAATTTCGGCAGCAAGGTCGGTTTCACGGTCACCTTCAGCGGCGAGCTCGATCCGTCGCTGTCGGCGTTCGGTTCCACCTTCGGCGTGTCGCTGTTCGACCGCAGCGGCACCGTCGCGCTCGGCGCCGGCGCCGCCAGCGACGCGCTGGTGCTGCTGACCTGGACCTCGCTCGGCAGCGCAACTTCCGTCCCGCTGGCAAACCAGATCGGCACCACGGTCAATGCCGTGAGCGCCGTGCCGGAGCCGCAGGGCTGGCTGATGCTGGGCGCCGGCCTGGCGCTGCTGGGCGCTATCGCGCGCCGCCGCCGTCAGCAGGGCTGAGCGCCAGCGACGCCAACGCGCCCCGCAGAGCAGAGCCTCGGGGCGCGATTTATTTGCCGGCGCTATAAATGATGTAAGGAAAAGATATTAGTCAGGCCGCTGCTGGATGTTGCATAGTGTTATTTTTACACGGATATGCCATGCCAGCCGCCCACATCCTGGTCATCGACAGCGACCGCGCGACCCAGCAGCTGCTCGCCTTCAATCTCGGCATGGCAGGCTATCGCGTGCGCTGTGCGGACGACGCCGCATGCGCGCTGCCGCTGTTTGCCGGCGACTGCCCCGACCTGGTCGTGATCGACTGGTCCCTGCCTGAATCCGTGCCCAAGATGTCCGGTCTGGCGCTGCTGCGTTGCCTGCGCGCGCAGCCGCGCACCGTGGCGTTGCCGGTGATGATGGTGAGCGCACGCGCCGGCGAAGCGGACAAGGTCATCGCGCTCGAGAGCGGCGCCGACGATTACCTGACCAAGCCCTTCGGTCCGCGCGAAATGGTGGCGCGCATCCACGCCTTGTTGCGTCGTGCGCAGTGCGGCGCTGCCCGTCCTGCGCACGACTATGGTGACGGGACAGGGGAGCGGGGCGGCAGCCTGCGGCTCGATCCGCACACGCTGCGCGTGACCGCCGGCGCGCGCGAGCTGGCGCTGGGGCGGGTGGAATTCAAGCTGCTCGACGTGCTGATGCGCCATCCGGGCCGCATCCACAGCCGAGCCCAGCTGCTCGACCAGGTCTGGGGCAACGCCGTGTGCATCGAAGAGCGCACCGTCGATACCCACGTCGGCCGTCTGCGCAGCGCCCTGCAGCCGGCCGGCTGGCAGCGCCGCATCGAGACCGTGCGCGGCAGCGGCTACCGCTTCGTGGGCGCTGCCGCATGAGCGGGCAGGGCGCCCCGGTCATGCTCAGCCTGCGCGAGCAGGAATACCTGCTGCTGGCGCTGGAGGCAGCGCTGCCGGTGACCGACACCCGCCAGTTTTTCCTGTGGACCCAGGGGCCGTTGCAAGCGCTGCTGCCGCACCAGGTGATGGTGGCGCTGCACTTCGATGCCGGCGAGCGCCTGCTGCATGTCGAATGCCAGCACAGCACGGTGCTGGACGTGGAGCTGCGCCACTGCCTGGCCGCCGAAGACGGGGTGGCCGTGGCGCTGGCGCGCCATTGCCTGCGGCACGATACCCGCTCGCTGCTGCTTGATGCGGACAGCGGCGTCAGCAGCACTGCAGCTGCTGCCACCGCGCCGTTCCTGACGCCGCTGCGCGCGCTCGGTGTCGATAACCTGGTCTTGCACAGTACCGGGCGCCTGGCGGCCGGCGCCAGCGTGTTCGTGCTGCTGGGCCTGCCCCAGCGGCCGCATGCGCGCCACGCCCGGTTCCTGGCCCTGCTGCTGCCGCAGTTGCACATGATGATGCAACAGCTGACGCAGCGTGAGCTGGCGCAGTGCCAGCTGACGCAGTGCGAGCTGGGGCAGGGCCAACCGGGGCAGCGCGGCGCGGGCAGGCGCGAGCCGGCGCAGGGCGCCATGGACCCGCACGACGGTGCGCGCGGCGCGGCGCTGGCGCGTCCGGTCAGCGCGCGCGAAACCGAGATCCTGCACTGGGTGCGCGAAGGCAAAAGCAATGTCGAGATCGGCCTGATCCTCGGCATCAGCGGCCTGACGGTCAAGAACCACTTGCAGCGGCTGTACCGCCTGCTGGGGGTGTCTAACCGCACCCATGCGATCGCGCGCGGGGCCGCCCTGCGGCTGTTCGACCGTGCAGCCGTGCCGCTGGCGCGCGCAGCGTGACCAAAGCAACACACTTGCCGCCCCGGTGCGCCACAATCTGCGGCCGGGGCCGATGAAAAAGATTGTCTTCCAAGCAAACCGCGTGGTAGCCTAACCGGGTGGTTGCCGTACGATGTCGCGGGCAACAGGTAACACCGGAACCAAGACTAAGGGAGTGGCTGGATGGATGTAGTAAACAGGCGCGCGCAGACTGTAGCGGGCGGCAACGATTCGGCCGGTTTCACCTTGCTGGAACTGCTGGTAGTCATCGTGATCATCGGTTTGCTAGCGGCCTACGTGGGCCCCAAGTATTTTTCGCAACTGGGCAAGTCCGAAGTGACGATGGCCAAGGCGCAAATCAATTCCTTCGAAAAAGCGCTCGATACTTTCCGTCTCGATGTCGGCCGCTATCCGAACACGGAAGAGGGGCTGAACGCCTTACTGGTGGCCCCGCCCACGGCTGGCGCACGCTGGAACGGGCCCTACCTGCCCAAGGTGCCGTCTGATCCATGGGGCCGCGCTTACCAGTACAAGGCGCCCGGCGCCAAGGCTGATTTCGAGATCACCTCGCTCGGCCGTGACGGCCAGCCCGGCGGCAGCGGCGAGGACGCCGACATCGTCTCGCAATAAGCCCGGCGCCGTCAGACCGGTCCATCCCGAAAGCCGAGATCATCATGCAGTTCGACGTACGCACCCTGTCGGCCGAGATGGTCATTTCCCATCTCGTGATCGACGGCCGCGACGAGGCCGATGCGCGCCGCCAGGTCGAGGCGCGCGGCCTGTTCGTCAGCGCCATCACGCCTGCCGGCAAGGGCTTGCGCGCCGGCGGCAAGCGCAGCGCGCTGTCGCTGGTGCTGTTCAGCCAGGAGTTGCTGGCGCTGCTCACGGCCGGCCTCGGCATTGTCGAAGGACTGGAAGCGCTGCTGGAAAAAGAAGCCAATCCCGCCACCCGCGGCGTGCTCGAGCGTCTGCTGGCCGGGTTGCGCGAAGGGCAGCGCTTTTCCGCCGTGCTGGCCGAGCAGCCCGACCTGTTCCCGCCGCTGTACATCGGCATCGTCAAGGCGGCCGAAGGCACGTCGGACCTGCCGCGTTCGCTCGCGCGCTACATCGACTACCAGCAGCGCATCGACCTGGTGCGCGGCAAGCTGGTGTCGGCCGCGATTTACCCGTGCATCCTGCTGCTGGTCGGCGGTGGCGTCAGCATGTTTTTGATCGGTTACGTGGTGCCGCGCTTTGCCGAGGTGTACCAGGGCGCCGGGCGCAACCTGCCGTGGCTGTCGCAGCAGATGCTGAACTGGGGCCAGTTCGCCAGCGCCCACACCGCGCTGCTGCTGGCCATCATGGCCTGCGTGCTGGCGTTGTTGGTGCTGGGCGTGCGGCGGCTGGCGCGCAACGGCGGCGTGGTACGGCTGCTGGGCCGCCTGCCCGGCATCGGCGAGCGGGTGCGCATCTACGAACTCTCGCGTCTGTACCTGACGCTGGGCATGCTCAGCGAAGGCGGCATCACCATCATCCACGCCATCAACACGGTGCAGGGCATGGTCTCGGCCGGCTTGCGCCAGCATCTGCAGGCGGCGCGCGCCGACATCGAATCGGGCCAGCCGCTGTCCACCGCTTTCGAAGCGCACCAGCTGACCACGCCGATCTCGCTGCGCATGCTGCGCGTGGGCGAGCGTACCGGCGACATGGGGCCGATGCTGACCCAGTCGGCCGCCTTCTACGACGGCGAAATCTCGCGCTGGATCGAACGGTTTACGCGCACCTTCGAGCCGCTGCTGATGGCCGGCATCGGCCTGGTGGTCGGCGCCATCGTGGTGCTGCTGTACATGCCGATCTTCGATCTGGCGGGAGACATGTCATGAGCGCCGATCTGCTGATGGTGCCAGCGCCGGCGCCGGTGCCGGTGCTGGACGCCGCCCTGCTGGCGCGTGCGCGCCACCTGCGCGCGCAATCGAAGCGCACGCTGGTCGAGGAACTCGAAGACCTGACCGGCGCCGAACCGCGCGAGCTGGTGCGGGCGCTGGCGCAGCCGTTCGCCCTGCAGGTGCTGGAGACGGCCGACATGCTGGCCTGCGCACCGGCGTTCGACCTGCTGCCGCTGTCGCAGGCGATGGCGCGCCACTGCGTGCTGCTGCGCACGCTGCCGGCGCAGGCCGCGGCGCCTGCCGACCAGCTGCTGGCCGTGATCGCCGATCCGTTCGACCTCGATCTGCAAACCTGGCTGTCCACCCAGGCGCGCGCCACGCCGCATGCGCCGCTGACAATACGGCTGGCCTTGCAGGCCGACATCCAGGCCTATCTGTCCAAGCAGGAGGAATCGGCGCGCGCCACCGACACCCTGCTGCCCGGCGCCAGCGAAGGGCGGCGCGACGGCAAGACCGCTGCCGTGCTGTCGTTCGCCTCGGTGTCGGAAGCGGCCAGTCCCGCCGTGCGGCTGGTCAATTCCACGTTGTACGATGCGCTCAAGGCCGGCGCCTCCGACATCCACCTCGAAAGCACGGCCGGCGGGCTGGCCGTCAAGTACCGCGTCGACGGGGTGCTCGATCACGCCACCGCCGTCAACGGCATCGAAGTGGCCGAGCAGATCATCTCGCGCCTGAAGGTGCTGGCCGAACTCGATATCGCCGAGCGCCGCGTGCCGCAGGACGGCAGCTTCCGGGTGGAGGCCAACGGCCGCGAGATCGACCTGCGCGTGTCGATCATGCCCAGCATCCACGGCGAGGATGCGGTGATCCGGATTCTCGACAAGCGCGCCATGATCGAAGCGTATGGTTCGCTCACGCTGGAGGCGCTCGGTTTCGATGCGCCGTCGCTGGCTACCCTGCGCGTGCTGGCGCAGGAGGCCTACGGCATGCTGCTGGTGACCGGGCCGACCGGTTCGGGCAAGACCACCACGCTGTACGCGGCGCTCACCGAGATCCACAACGGCCGCGAGAAGATCATCACCATCGAAGACCCGGTCGAATACCAGCTGCCCGGCATCCTGCAAATCCCGGTCAACGAAAAAAAGGGCCTGACCTTTGCCAAGGGCCTGCGCTCTATCCTGCGCCACGACCCGGACAAGATCATGGTGGGGGAGATCCGCGACCGCGAGACGGCCGAAATCGCCGTGCAGTCGGCGCTGACGGGCCACCTGGTGCTGACCACCGTGCACGCCAATAACGTGTTCGACGTGTTCGGCCGCTTTACCCACATGGGCATCGATCCGTACGCCTTCGTCTCGGCGCTGAACGGCATCTGGGCCCAGCGCCTGGTGCGCATCAACTGTCCGCACTGCGCCGCGCCCTACACGCCGGACGACGCCGAGCTGGCCAGCGTGGGCCTGCGCCGCGCCGAAGCGCAGGATTACCTGTTCATGCAGGGCAAGGGCTGCGGCGACTGTCGCGGCACCGGTTACAAGGGCCGCCGCTCGATCGCCGAGATCCTCACGCTCAACGACGAGATCCGCGAACTGATCGTCGACAAGCGACCGATCCGCCAGATCAAGCAGGCGGCGCACGCCAACGGCACCCGCAGCCTGCGCCTGGCCGCGCTGGAGCTGGTCAGGCGCGGCGGCACCACGCTCACTGAAATCAAACGGGTGACCCTGCATGCGTAAAGCTTTCGGACTACCGCCGCACTGGGGGCAATCGCTGCGCATCGGCGTGTCGGCGCATGGCGTCAGCCTGCTGCGCGTGCGCCGCTGGCGCGGGGCGCCGGTGACGGTGCTGGCCGAGCATCGCTTTGCCCCGCCTGCGCCGGCGCCGTCCGCGGCCGATCCGATCGCCATCGCCAACGCCTTGCGCGCGCTGTTGCAGGAACACGATGTGGCAGGCTGGCCGGCGGCGTTCGTGCTGGCCGACGACCTGGCGCGCATGTGGCGCGTGACGCCGCCGCAGGGCGCCACCCGGCTCGACGATCTGCAGGCCGCAGCCGGCCTGCGCTTCCAGGCGCTGTATGGCGAGCCGCCGTCGGCCTGGCAGATCGGCGCCGACTGGCACGCCACGCAGCCGTTCTTTGCCGCCGCCGTGCCGCGCGTGTTGACCGCTGCCCTGCTGGCGCTGGCCGACGAATGCCGGCTGGCCGTGGTGGGCATCGAGCCGCAGTTCGTCAGCGTCTGGAACCGCTGGCATGGTGCGCTGGCGCCCGGCGCCTGGTTCGCGCTGGTGCACGACGGCCTGATGACGCTGGCGCCGCTGGCCGACGATGGCGTGCGGTCGCTGCGCGTGCTGCCGGTGCCGCCCGGCGCCGACCAGGCCTGGCTTGCCGCCACCTTGCAGCGCGAAGCATTGCTGCTCGACCTGCCGCCGCCGGCGCTGTTGCAGGCCTGCGGCGCCGTGCCGGCGCCGTGGCTGCGGGCCGGCACGGCATCGGCCCCGGGCTGCGCCGCGCTCGACCACGCGCACCGGATCGACAGCCACTCCGTGGTGGCGCAACTGGCCTGGGGAGGGGCGCCATGACTGCCCGCCGTGCGCGCGCGATGCGCATCGATTTCGCGCCGCGCAGCCTGCGCCGCGCGCTGTTCCATACCCGCCCGGCGTTGCTGGCGCTGGGCGCGGCTGGCGTGCTGCTGTGCGCTGGCGCGGTATGGTCCGCCACCGCACTGGCCGACGACCGCGCCGAGCGCGCCCGGCAGCTGCAGCAAGTACAGGAGCGCGCGGCGGCGATGTCGGCGCGGCCGGTGCAGGTGGCTGCGGTGGCGATTCCCGAGGCCCAGGCGGCCTTCGTCAACGGCGCCATCGCGCAACTGAATCTGCCGTGGCGCGCGCTGCAGGATGCGGTGGCGTCGGCCACGCCGCCGACCATCGCATTGGTGGCGCTCGAGCCCGATGCACGCAAGCAGGTGCTCAAGATCACGGCCGAAGCGAAATCGAGCGACGACATGGTCGATTATGTCTCGCAGCTCAAGCAGCAGGATACCTTCAGCGCGGTGGCGCTGACGCGGCACGATGTGCAGGAGACCGATCCCAACCGGCCGCTGCGTTTTCAACTGGAGGCCAAATGGGTAAGCCGCTGAGTCCCGGTGCAGGCAATGGCGCTGGCAGCGCGCTTGACGCCGCCCGTCTGCAGGCACTGGTGTTGCGGGTGCGGCTGGCGCTGGCGCGCCTCGGTGCGCCGGCCTGCGTGGCGCTGGTGCTGTGCCTGGCCGGTGCGCTGGCGTGGGCCTGGCTGCTGCCGCAGCGGGCGGCGCAGGCGCGGCTGATGGCGCAGCCGCTGCCCACGCCGGCGTCGCTGCTGGCGCAGCAGCCGGCGCTGCAGCCGCCGTCGGCCAACCAGAACCTCGCCGATTTCTACGCGACGCTGGGCGAGAAGCGTCATGCCGAGCAGCAGGTGCGCCTGCTGTTCGACCTGGCCGCCAAATCGGGGCTGGTGCTGAACCAGGGCGAGTACAAGTCGGCCTACGACAGGGCCAGCCGGGTCAGCACCTACCAGATCACGCTGCCGGTCAAGGGCGGCTACCAGCCGCTCTGGCAGTTTGCCATGCAGGGCTTGCGCGACATGCCGTTCGCCGCGCTCGACGAAGTGAGCTTCCGCCGCGAGACCATCGCCGAGCCGGCGGTGGAGGCGCGCCTGCGCTTCACGCTGTATCTGAAGGACGGGCCATGAAGCCATACCAGGTCGTGATGGGACTGGCGCTGATTGGCGCGGCGGCGCTGCTGCTGTTCGGCGACCGCACGCCGTCCGGCGCAATCGTCGAACCGGTGGCGCACCGGGGCGCCGCCGCAGAGGCTTCTGCCGCTGGCGCGAGGAACCATGGCAGCGACACGGCCGGTGCCGACGGCAACGCTGGCGCTGCACGGGGACGGGGCGGCAGTGCCGCTGCAGCCGCCGGTGGCACGCGCGCCGGCGAACCTGGTGGCCGGGGCGTGAACGCCGGCGCCAGGGCCGATGTCGCCATCGCGCGCCTGGTGCCGCGCGCGCAGCTGGTCGGCGCAGCCGGCGATCCCGGCTTCGGCGCGGGCGAGGGAATTTTTCTGGGCCAGAACTGGAATCCGCCGCCGCCCCAGCCGACCGCCGCCGAACGGGCTGCCGCCAATGCGCCGCCGCCACCGCCCATGGCGCCGCCGGTGCCCTACACGTACTTCGGCAAGGCCGTGCAGGATGGCGCCTGGGAAGTGTACCTGGCGCGCGGCGACAAGACCTATGTCGCCCGCAGCCAGAGCGTGATCGACGGCGCCTGGCGCGTGGACCGCATCGCGCCGCCGCTGCTCACGCTCACCTACCTGCCGTTGAATCAGGTGCAACAGATAAATATTGGAGCAATCGACTGATGGGAAACTCGAACCGGCGTCGCCTGGCGCTGCCCTCCCTGCCACCGCTGCTGGCGCTCGTGCTGGCCCTGAGCGGTTGCGCCGGCCAGATGGCTTACCGCGATGGCAATACCCTGATCGCGCAAGACCAGGTGGAGGCGGGCTTGCTCAAGTACCAGGAAGCGCTCAAGGCCGAACCGACCAATGCCGAATACCGCGCCGCCTACGTGCAGGCGCGCGACCGCGCTACCCAGCGCTTCATCCGCGACGCCGACCGCCAGCTGGAAAATGGTCAGCCGGAACTGGCCGAGCAGGGCTGGCGCCGCGCGCTGGCGCTGGACCCGGCCAATGAACGCGCCCGCGCCGGGCTGCGCGCGCTCGAACGCAACCAGCGTCAGGCCAAGCTGCTGGCAGTCGCGCGCGAGCACGTGACCAGGGGGGAATACGACCAGGCCAAACAGCGTCTCAATGCGCTGCTGGCCGAAACGCCGTCGAACGAGCCGGCACGCCAGCTGCTGCGCGAAGTGACGGAGAAGACCGCACCGACCGTGGCCGAAACCGGCCTGGCGAAAGCGTACAAGCAGCCGATCACGATCGAGTTCCGCGATGCCCCGCTCAAGCAGGTGTTCGAGGTGATCTCGCGCCGCTCCAACCTGAACTTCGTGTTCGACAAGGACGTCAAGACCGACCAGCGCACCACGGTCCTGCTGCGCAACAGCACGGTGGAAGCGGCGATCTACTTCCTGCTGCTGACCAATCAGCTCGAACAGCAGGTGATGGACGCCAACACCGTACTGATCTACCCGAACACGGCGGCCAAGCAGAAGGAATACCAGGAGATGACGGTCAAGACCTTCTACCTGGCCAATGCCGACGCCAAGATGGTGGCCAACACCCTCAAGACCATCCTCAAGACGCGCGACGTGGTGGTCGATGAAAAGCTCAACCTGCTGATCGTGCGCGACAACCCGGAAGCGATACGGCTGGCCGAGCGCGTGATCGCCACCCAGGACATGCCGGAGGCGGAAGTGATGCTCGAGGTGGAAATCCTCGAGGTCAAGCGCAGCACGCTGCTCAACCTCGGCGTGCAGTGGCCGACCAGTATCGGCATCACGCCGCTGACGCAGTTGGCCGATGGCGCCACCATCAACGAACTGCGCAACCTGAACTCGGATCGCATCCTGCTGTCCGGGATCAACGGCGCCATCAACATCAACAAGACCGACACCGATTCCAACCTGCTGGCCAACCCGCGCATCCGCGTGCGCAACAAGCAGAAGGCCAATGTCGTCATCGGCGACAAGCTGCCGGTGGTTACGCCGACCGTGTCCGGCGGCGTGGGCGGTTTTGCCAGCGAAACCGTCACCTACGTCGACGTCGGCCTGAAGCTGGCGGTGGAGCCGACCATCTACCTGAACGACGAAATCGCCATCAAGGTGGAACTCGAAGTGAGCAACCTGGTCAGCACGCTGACCACCAAGAATGGCAGCACCGCCTACCAGCTCGGCACGCGCCAGGCCGGCACCACGCTGCAGTTGAAGGACGGCGAGACCCAGGTGCTGGCAGGCCTGATCAACAACGAGCAGCGCGGCACCGGCAACAAGATACCGGGGGCCGGCGATCTGCCGATCCTGGGCCGGCTGTTCGGCACCCAGCGCGACGACAACCAGAAGACCGAGATCGTGCTGTCGATTACGCCGCGCCTGATCCGCAACGTGCAGCGCCCCGAGGCCACGATCTCTGAATTCTCGGCCGGTACCGAAGCGAGTTTCCGCCGCCGTCCCGACCTCACTGCGCGTCCGGCCGTGCAGATGCCGGCCCTGCCGGGCGCCCAGCCACGCGCTGGCGCCAATGCGGTGATCGAGCTGTCGCCGCCCGCGCAAACGGCGCCGGTGACCTTGTCGCCGTCGCAACCCTCGGGGCCGTCGCCGAAGCAGCTGCAGATGCAGCAGCAACAGCAGCAGATGCAGCAGAATCAGCGCCAGCCAGCGCAACCGGCAGAGCAGCCGGCGGCGGAACCCGTACCGCAGGCAGCGCCAGCGCCAACCGGATCGGCACCCGCACCTGCCCCTGCCCCTGCCGCGCCAGCCGCAGCGGACGAGTCGCCGATTCCATCGGTGCCGCCGCCGGTGCAGGACGTGCCGCTGTCGCGCGGCCAGCCCGCGCCGCTGCCGCCGGCGTCGGGCCAGCCGCGTCCTTTGCAGTGAACGGCAGTTGACCGCCATGCGCGCGCGCGGTTTCACGCTGATCGAGTTGCTGGTGACGCTGGCCATCGTCGGCCTGCTCGGCGCACTGGTGATCCCGACCGCGCAGGTGGTGGTGCAGCGGCGCCAGGAGCAGGACTTGCGCGAGGCGCTGCACCAGATCCGCAGCGCCATCGACGCCTACAAGCTGGCCTACGACCAGGGGCGCGTGACGCGCAGCGTGACCTCCACCGGATACCCGCGCAACCTCGAGGTACTGGTCGACGGCGTGCCCGATATCCAGAATCCCAAGCAGGCCAAGATCTATTTTCTGCGCCGGGTGCCGCGCGACCCGTTCAATGCCGATACGTCGCTGACCGAGGCGCAAAGCTGGGGCAAGCGCAGCTACGCCAGCGAGGCCGACGATCCCAAGGAGGGCGAAGATGTCTATGATGTGTACAGCTACAGCGAGAAGGTGGGGCTGAACGGCGTGCCCTACAAAAAGTGGTGACCATGAAAAAAATAAGCCGGGGCTTCACGCTGATCGAACTGCTGGTGGTGCTGGGCATCGTTGCACTGATGCTGACGCTGGCCGTACCGCGCTACTTCCCCAGCGTGGACAAATCGAAGGAAGTGGTGCTGGCCGATAACCTGCGCAATCTGCGCGGCCTGATCGACCAGTACTACGGCGACACCGGCCGCTATCCCGATTCGCTCGACCAGCTGGTGGAAAAAAAATACCTGCGCGCGCTGCCGCGCGACCCGGTCACCGACAGCGACACTACCTGGATCATCGTGCCGCCCGAGGATGGTTTGAAGGGCAATGTGTACGACGTCAGGAGCGGGGCGCCGGGCAACGACCGCAACGGCAAGCCTTACGCCGAGTGGTAATGCGCCGCCATGCTGCGCGCCGCGCCGGCGGCTTCACCTACCTGAGCGTGATTATCGTGGTGGCGATCATCGCGCTGGTGGCCGCTGCCGCGCTTAAACTCGGCGCCACGGTCCAGCGCAGCCGCGCCGAGCAGCAGCTGCTGGTGATCGGCGCCGCCTTCAGCGACGCCCTGCAAAGCTATGCCGACGCGACGCCGGCGGGCCAGCCGCCGCAGCCGCCATCGCTCAAGGATTTATTGCGGGACCCGCGCTTTCCCACGCCGCGCCGCCACCTGCGCAAGATCTTTGTCGATCCGATGACGGGCAAGGCGGAATGGGGCATCGTCTATGTCGGCGGGCAGTCTGGCGTGCTGGCCGTGTACAGCCTGTCGGACGCGCGCCCGGTCAAGATCGGCAATTTCCCGGCGCGGTTCCAGAGCCTGGCGGGCAAGCAGAAGATTTCGGACTGGCGGTTCGTGGCGGCCGGTCCCGGTGCAGCCGTCGGCGCGGGCCCGAACACGGGCGCCGCACCCGATGCGCCGCCACCGAACGTTGCGCCAGGCCAGGCAGTGCCGCCGGCCGGGACGCCGCCAGCCCAGCCGCCGCCAGCCGAACCGGAGACTTCGACACCGCAGGAGCCGGCGCCGGAGCCGGAGCCGCCACCCGACCCGGCGCCGGAAGCGAAACCCGCACCGCAAGGGTGACGCCACCCACACCGCAGCCGCAAGCATGAACGCAGCACCACCGCAGCCACCTGCGCCTCGGCCGCAGCGCCATGCGGTACCGCATCCATAGCGCAGCCACCTGCACCTCGGCCGCAATCTCGAGGTGACCGCATCCGCGAGGGCACGAGCGCGAAGCAAGCGCAAACATAGTCCAGCCGCGAGCGTCACCGCATCCGCGCCCCGCGCGCGACGCAACTGCAACCATCGCCCCACCGCAAGCGTCAGCGCATCCACACCGCAGCGGCACGCGTAGCCTCAACAGCGAGCGTCACCGCTTCAACACCGCAGCCGAGCGCGTGGCCGCAACAGCGAGCGTCATGGCAGTCCACACCGCAGCCGCACGCGTGGCCGCAACGGCAAGCGTCACCGCGACGTCAGCCATGAGCGTGGATGTCAGCCGATCTTTTTACCTAAACGGCAGTTCCCGCTTGCTGGTGCTACGGCTCCGCAAGCGTCGTGCGCGCAATGGAAAATCAGCGCGCCATGCGCTTGAAGTCGCGCGGCCGGAAGCCCATGGCCAGCAGCGCGCCGAAGTACACAACGCAGCACACGCCGATCACCAGGAACAGCGCGCCGATGCGCAGCAGGGTCTGGTGGCGCATGGCCAGCCAGTCGATGTGGCTGGCGCCGTACCAGGCGGTGACGCCCATCAGCGCGCAGGCGACCACCAGCTTGACGAAGAACAGCGGCCAGCCTGGCTGGGGGCGGTAGATGTCGCGCTTGCGCAGGCCGGCAAACAGGAAGCTGGCGTTCACGCAGGCGCCCAGGCTGATCGACAGCGCCAGGCCGGCCACGGCCAGGTGCGGCACGAAAATCATGTTCATCAGCTGGGTGGCGACCAGCACGCCGAGCGCGATGCGCACCGGCGTGCGGATGTCCTGCTGCGCGTAGAACGCCGGCGCCAGGGTCTTGACCAGGATGATGCCGAGCAGGCCCACGCTGTAGGCGATCAGGGGCTCGGACGATGCGCGCGCGGCAGCAGCGGTAAATTTACCGTTTTGGAACAGTGTGGCGATCAGCGGCTCGGCCAGCGTGGCCAGGCCGACGGCAGCCGGCATGGCCAGCAAAAAGGTCAGGCGCAGGCCCCAGTCGAGCAGCGCCGAATATTCCTCGCGGTCGCCGCTGCTGTTGGCTTTCGACAGGCTGGGCAGCAAGATTGTGCCCAGCGCCACGCCCAGCAGGGCGGTAGGAAACTCCATCAGGCGGTCGGCGTAGGTGAGAAACGAGATACTGCCCTCGGCCAGGCGCGAAGCGATGCCGGTGTTGATCAGCAGGCTGATCTGGGCGGCCGACACCGCGAACACGGCCGGTCCCATTTTTCTGAGCACGCGGCGCACGCCCGGATCGCGCAGGCCGATCGCCGGATTCCACGACAGCCGCGGCAGCATGCCGATCTTGATCAGGGCCGGAATCTGGATCGCCACCTGCAGCACGCCACCGACGAACACGGCGATCGCCATCGCGTAAATCGGCTGCGCCAGGTGCTGCTGCAAAAACAGCGAAGCCAGGATCGAGGCGATATTGAGCAAGACCGGCGTGAAGGCGGGGATCTTGAACTGGCTCCAGGTATTGAGGATGCCGCCGGCCAGCGCCACGAAGGCCATGAACGAGATATACGGGAACATCAGGCGCGTCATCCAGACGCCGGCGTCGAACGACTCCGGCGCCAGGCCGCCGCCCACCGCCAGCAGCAGCGCCGGCGCGGCGACGATGCCGATCACGGTCACCACCAGCGTGGCCCATACCAGGGTAGTGCCCACGTGGTCCGCCAGCGAGCGCGTTTCCTCCGGGGTCTTGTTATTCTTGTACTCCGACAGGATCGGCACGAAGGCTTGCGAGAACGCGCCTTCGGCAAACAGCCGGCGCAGCAGGTTGGGCAGGCGGAAGGCGATATTGTAGGCGTCGGTCAGGCCGCCGGCGCCGAAGGCGCGGGCGAACAGGATGTCGCGCAACAAACCGGTGATACGGGACAGCATGGTCATGCTGGAGATGGCGGCGAGGGTTCTGAGCAAGTTCATGGGGCATGATTATAGTTGCTCCGACAGGAAAAGATCGCTATAATCGCTGGCTGTACAGAATTCTGTTATGCAGACAATAATTGTTTGGCAGGCAGCAGTTTGACTCACTTGGTTCGGCTCACGAACGACCTGTTTGGCAAACGATAATGTTTGCAAACTACCTTTATTTTAGGAAATTCCATGGCAAATACCGCACAAGCGCGCAAACGTGCTCGTCAAGCAGTTAAACAAAACGCGCACAACTCGGCGCAGCGTTCGACCCTGCGCACCGCAATCAAAGCAGTTCGTAAAGCGATCCAGGCTGGCGACAAAGCCGCTGCTGCTGAAATCTTCCAGAAATCGGTGTCGACCATCGACAGCATCGCCGACAAGAAGATCATCCACAAGAACAAGGCCGCTCGCCACAAGAGCCGTCTGGCTGCTGCTGTCAAGGCACTGGCTACCGCCGCTTAATTCCCGCTTCGGGCATTGCAGCAAAAAACCCGCCTGGCTTCGGCCAGCGCGGGTTTTTTCGCATGGGGCTCCCGCCATGCCACGGTGCCGCAGCGCCGGCCGCAGCCGGCGCTGCCCGGCTAGCCCCTCAGATCTTGCGCGGACACGGCCATCCACTCGCCCGGCATCAGCGGGTGCGACGCCAGCGACAGCGCGCCGATCGCGGTGCGGATCAGGCGCAGCGTCGGCAAGCCGACGGCTGCCGTCATCCGCCGCACCTGGCGGTTTTTCCCCTCCTGTAACGTGATCGCCAGCCAGCTGGTCGGCTGGTCTGCGCGCTGGCGGATCGGCGGGTGGCGCGGCCAGAGCCATTCGGGTTCGGCGATGCGCACCGCCTTGCACGGCAGGGTGGTGAAGTCGCCGAGGTCGATCGGCGCCTGCAGCCTGGCCAGGCTGTCGGCATCGGGCACGCCATCGACCTGCACCAGGTACACCTTGGCTTCCTTGTGGTCGGGGTGGGCGATCGTGTGCTGCAGCTTGCCGTCATCGGTCAGCAGCATCAGGCCTTCGCTGTCGTAGTCGAGGCGGCCGGCAGGATAGATGCCGGGGATGGACAGGTGGTCGGCCAGCGTGGCCTTGCCATCCTGCGGCGAAAACTGGCACAGGACCTGGAACGGTTTATTGAAAAGGATGAGAGCCATGCTGTATTGGTAAGATTGGTGTACGCTGGCGCCTCGCATGATAGTCGTGCATAATGCAAAACATTGTCTTATGTCTTATAGAAGACTAAGAAGCCAAGAAGGCTCGCCCAGCGTCTGGTTCTGGTGCAGCATTGTAGCTGTTTGCCTGGTGTCCATTTAGGAGTATGCGATGTACCAACATATCAATGTCCCCGCCGACGGCCGGAAAATCACCGTCAACGCCGATTTTTCCCTGAATGTACCAGAGAACCCGATCATTCCCTTCATCGAGGGCGACGGCACCGGCATCGATGTCACGCCGGTGATGATGCGGGTGGTCGACGCTGCGGTGGCCAAGGCTTACGACAACGCCCGCAAGATCCACTGGATGGAAATCTACGCCGGCGAAAAATCGACGCGCGTGTATGGCCCGGACGTCTGGCTGCCCGAAGAAACGCTGTCTGCGCTGACCGATTACGTGGTGGCTATCAAGGGGCCGCTGACCACACCGGTCGGTGGCGGCATCCGTTCGCTCAACGTCGCGCTGCGCCAGCAGCTGGACCTGTACGTCTGCCTGCGCCCGGTGCGCTATTTCCCCGGCGTGCCGTCGCCGGTCAGGGAGCCGGAAAAGACGCAGATGGTGATCTTCCGTGAAAACTCGGAAGACATCTACGCCGGCATCGAGTACGAACAGGGTTCGGCAGGCGCGAAAAAGCTGATCGACTTCCTGGTCAACGAGATGGGCATCAAGAAGCTGCGCTTCCCGGACACCTCGGGCATCGGCGTCAAGCCGGTGTCGATCGAAGGCACGCAGCGCCTGGTGCGCAAGGCCCTGCAGTACGCGATCGACCACGACAAGCCTTCGGTCACCATCGTCCACAAGGGCAACATCATGAAGTACACCGAAGGCGGCTTCCGTGACTGGGCTTACCAGCTGGCGGTCGCGGAATTCGGCGCCGAACTGATCGACGGCGGCCCGTGGTGCAAGTTCAAGAATCCGAAGACGGGGCGCGACATCGTGGTCAAGGATTCGATCGCTGATGCATTCCTGCAACAAATTCTGCTGCGCCCGGCCGAGTACAGCGTGATTGCCACGTTGAACCTGAACGGCGACTATATTTCCGATGCGCTCGCTGCGCAGGTGGGCGGCATCGGCATCGCGCCGGGCGCCAACCTGTCGGACTCGGTCGCCCTGTTCGAGGCCACGCACGGCACCGCGCCCAAGTATGCGGGCAAAGACTACGTGAATCCCGGGTCGCTGATTCTGTCGGCGGAAATGATGTTGCGCCACATGGGCTGGACCGAAGCGGCCGACCTGCTGATCAAGTCGATGGAGCGCTCGATCATGTCGAAAAAGGTCACCTACGATTTCGCCCGCCTGATGGATGGCGCGACCCAGGTCTCGTGCTCGGGCTTTGGCGAGGTGATGGTGGAAAACATGGCGTAGACAGCCGGGGTGTACGGACGAAAAAAAACCCCGCAGACGGGGTTTTTTTACACCTTGGCCACGATATTACGAGGACTGGATGTTGGAAGCTTGCTTGCCTTTAGGGCCTTGCGTGACTTCGAATTGAACTTTTTGACCTTCTTTGAGGGTCTTAAAACCGTTCATGTTGATTGCGGAGAAGTGTGCGAACAAATCTTCGCCGCCGTCATCTGGAGTGATGAAGCCAAAACCTTTGGAATCATTGAACCACTTAACAGTACCTGTTGCCATAAAAAGAACTTTCAAAATTAAAACTGATCACACGAGCCATAAAAGCAAGAAGCTTCTTGCCTCTCCTTACGCCTAACAACTTATCAACATGTACATCTCTGCACGCCGCCGATGACACATTGTTAGCGTACCAATTTCTAAAGTCAAGCACATTTGTGGGCGTTTTACTACTTTTAAACGAATTGGTGCAAAAGCAACTCTTGCATTTGACAAACCGGACGCCATCTGCGGCAAGTCAGGAAAACGCGTAAGATGGAAAACAATTAGTTGTGCATGGTGAAATGCACATTGCATCAACCCCGAAAGCATTAGAATATAAGCGTATGGCAACCAAGCATGACAACGAAACCCTACTGGAGCGGCAAGCGCTGAAGCCTCCACCGTTGTACCAGGTGGCGCTGCTCAATGACGACTACACCCCGATGGAGTTTGTCGTCGCCATCATCCAGGAGTATTTCAACAAAGACCGTGAGACAGCCACGCAAATAATGCTCAGTGTTCATCGCTACGGCAAAGGAGTATGCGGCGTGTTCTCAAAAGATATAGCCTGTACCAAAGTGGAGTTCGTTTTAACGCACGCACGCAAGGCAGGGCATCCCCTGCAATGCGTGATGGAGGAAGTATGATTGCGCAGGAATTGGAAGTAAGTTTGCACATGGCGTTTGTCGAAGCACGGCAGGCACGGCACGAATTCATCACGGTCGAGCACCTGTTGCTGGCGCTGCTGGACAACCCTTCGGCTGCCGAAGTGTTGCGGGCCTGTGCTGTCAACATCGAGGATCTGCGCAAGACCTTGACCAACTTCATCGGCGATAACACGCCGACGGTGCCCGGCACCGGCGAAGTCGATACCCAGCCCACGCTCGGTTTCCAGCGCGTCATCCAGCGTGCGATCATGCACGTGCAGTCCGCCTCGAACGGCAAGAAGGAAGTCACCGGCGCCAACGTGCTGGTGGCCATCTTCGGCGAGAAGGACTCGCACGCAGTCTATTACCTGCACCAGCAGGGTGTGACGCGCCTGGACGTGGTCAATTTCATTTCGCACGGCGTGCGCAAGGACCAGCAATCCGATGCCGCCAAGGCTTCCGAAGGCGTGGAAGAGGGCGCCCCCGGCGCCGAAGGCCAGCCGAAGGAAAGTCCGCTCGACCAGTTCACGCAAAACCTCAACAAGTTCGCTGCCGAAGGCAAGATCGATCCGCTGATCGGCCGCGACGAGGAAGTCGATCGCGTGATCCAGATCCTGTGCCGCCGCCGCAAGAACAATCCGCTGCTGGTCGGCGAAGCCGGCGTCGGCAAGACCGCGATTGCCGAGGGCCTGGCCTACCGCATCACCCAGGGCGACGTACCAGAGGTACTGCAGAACGCGGTGGTCTACTCGCTCGACATGGGCGCGCTGCTGGCCGGCACCAAGTATCGCGGTGATTTCGAACAGCGCCTCAAGGCCGTGCTCAAGCAGCTCAAGGAGAATGCGGCCGGCATCCTGTTCATCGACGAGATCCACACCATCATCGGCGCCGGTTCGGCGTCGGGTGGCACGCTGGACGCGTCGAACCTGCTCAAGCCGGCGCTGGCCAACGGACAGCTCAAGTGCATCGGTGCGACCACCTACACCGAGTTCCGCGGCGTGTTCGAGAAAGACCACGCCCTGTCGCGCCGGTTCCAGAAAGTGGACGTCAACGAGCCGACCGTCGAGCAGACCGTGCAAATCCTGCGCGGCCTGAAGTCGCGCTTCGAAGAGCATCACGGCGTGAAATACACGTCGTCGGCGCTGTCGACGGCCGCCGAACTGGCCGCGCGCTTCATCAACGACCGCCATCTGCCCGACAAGGCGATCGACGTGATCGACGAAGCCGGTGCAGCGCAGCGCATCCTGCCGAAATCGAAGCAGAAGAAAACCATCGGCAAGACCGAGATCGAGGACATCATTGCCAAGATTGCGCGCATCCCGCCGCAAACGGTCAACCAGGACGACCGCAGCAAGCTGCAGACCATCGACCGCGACCTGCGCAACGTGGTGTTCGGCCAGGATCCGGCGATCGAGGCGCTGGCCTCGGCCATCAAGATGGCGCGCGCGGGCCTGGGCAAGACCGACAAGCCGATCGGCTCGTTCCTGTTCTCCGGTCCGACCGGCGTCGGCAAGACCGAGGTGGCCAAGCAACTGGCCTTCATCCTCGGCATCGACCTGATCCGCTTCGACATGTCCGAGTACATGGAGCGTCATGCGGTGTCGCGCATGATCGGCGCGCCGCCCGGTTACGTCGGTTTCGACCAGGGCGGTCTGCTGACCGAAGCGATCACCAAGAAGCCGCACGCGGTGCTGCTGCTCGATGAAATCGAAAAAGCCCACCCGGACATTTTCAACATCCTGCTGCAGGTGATGGACCATGGCACGCTGACCGACAACAATGGCCGCAAGGCGGACTTCCGCAACGTGATCATCATCATGACCACCAACGCGGGCGCCGAGAGTTTGCAGAAGGCCACCATCGGCTTCACCAACTCGAAGCAGGCCGGCGACGAGATGGGCGACATCAAGCGCATGTTTACGCCGGAGTTCCGCAACCGTATCGACGCCATCATCAGCTTCCGTGCACTGGACGAAGACATCATCCTGCGCGTGGTCGACAAATTCCTGATGCAGCTCGAAGAGCAGCTGCACGAGAAGAAGGTCGAGGCCATCTTCACCGAAAAGCTGCGCAAGTTCCTCGGCAAGAAAGGCTTCGATCCGCTGATGGGCGCACGTCCGATGTCGCGCCTGATCCAGGACATGATCCGCAAGGCGCTGGCCGACGAGCTGCTGTTCGGTCGCCTGGTGGCTGGCGGCAAGGTCACCGTGGACCTGGACGACAAGGACGTGGTCAAGCTCGAGTTCCCGGAACCGCCGGACGCCGCGCCCACCCTGCCGCCAGAGACGGTGGAAGTCGACTAAACCGCGATACCCCTCCAAAAGCCCGCCCACGCACGTGGCGCGGGTTTTTTTTCGCCCTGATTTTTTGCCTGCAAGCACGCAGGATGTGCCAGAATCGTCGTTCAATCCGACAACTCATTCTGGTCTCCATGAAACTGTCCCACCTGTCGCACCTGCTGTTGTCCGCCGGCCTGCTGGCCATCCACACCGTCGCCCATGCCGATCCGGCCTACTATCGCTTCCCTGCCATCCGCAACAACGCCGTGGTGTTCACCGCCGAAGGCGATTTGTGGAAGACCGGTATCGGCGGCGGCCCGGCCCAGCGCCTGACCACCCATCCGGCCGCCGAAACCAACGCTGTCATCTCGCACGACGGCCGCTGGGTGGCGTTCACCGGGGCGTACGAAGGCGGGCAGGAAGCCTACGTGATGCCGCTGGCCGGCGGCCTGCCGCGCCGCATCACGTTCGAGAACGGCGCGGTGACGGTGCTGGGCTGGACGGCGCAGGGCGAGGTGCTGGTCAGCACCCAGGACAGCAAGGGGCCATCGGCGCACCGCATCGTCGCCGCCGTCGTGCCGGCCACGCTGGCGCGCCGCGTGTTCGCGGTGGCCGACGCCAACGACGCCGTGCTCGACGACGCCGGCAAGACCTTGTACTTCACGCGCTACGGCCTGGCGCTCACCAACGACAACGTCAAGCGTTACCGCGGCGGCGCCCGCGCCCAGTTGTGGCGCTACGATGTCGATGGCAAGGCGGAGGCGACGCCGCTGCTGGTGTCCGACCAGGGCAACAGCAAACGGCCCATGTGGTGGCAGGGGCGCGTGTACTTCATCAGCGACCGCGACGGCGCCGACAATATCTGGTCGATGACGGCCGACGGCGCCGACCTGCGCCAGCACACGCAGCACAGGGAGTGGGACGTGCGCAACGCTGCGCTGGGGGACGGGCGCATCGTCTACCAGCTCGGCGCCGACCTGCACGTGCTGGACCTGGCCACGGCAGGCGACCGGCCGCTGCCGATCGACCTCGTGTCGGATTTCGACCAGCAGCGTGCACGCCAGATCCGCTCGCCGCTGGAGCAGCTGACCAATGTCCAGCTGGCAGCCACGCGCGAGCGGCTGGTGCTGACCGCGCGCGGGCGCGTCAGCCTGGCCGGCACCGGCGCCCAGCGCCGCGTGGAGATCGCCATTCCGCAAGGCGCGCGGGCGCGCGAGGCCGTGTTCAGCCACGACGAGCGCTCGGTGTACGCGATTGTCGATACCAGCGGCGAAAACGAAATCTGGAAGTATCCGGCCGACGGTTCGGGACCGGGCGAACGGCTGACCCGCGACGGCATCAGCCACCGCTGGCAGCTCTACCCGTCGCCCGATGGCCGCTGGCTGGGCCACACCGACAAGCAGGGCCGCTGCTGGCTGCTGGACCTGGTCACCAGGACCAACGTCGTGATCGACGACGCCGGCAAGGCTGGCGTGGACAAGCACGAACAGATCGTCTGGTCGCCGGACAGCAAGAACCTGGCGATCGTGCGTGCCGCCAGCACCGAGCAGCGCGATCAGATCGGCCTGTACAACCTGGCCAGCAAGCAGCTCGCCTTCGTTACCAGCGACCGCTTTACGTCGAACGCGCCGGTGTTTTCAGCGGACGGCAAATGGCTGTACTTCCTGTCGGCCCGCCATTTCACGCTGGCCAACGGTTCGCCGTGGGGCGACCGCAATATGGGGCCGGTGTTCGACAAGCGCACCGGCATCTATGCGCTGGCGCTGCAGCCGGGGAACCGCTTCCCGTTCAAGCCCGACGATGAACTGAGCCAGCCCGGCGAGAAGAGCGCGGCCGGCGCCGAGGACAAGGCGGTCGAGCAGGCCGCCGAAAAAGCGGCCGAAAAGGTGGCAGCCAAGGTGGCGGCAAGCGCGGCAACAAAGACGGCAGACAAGACGGCAGACAAGGCGGCAGCCAGGACCAGGCCCGATACGGGCAAGGCGTTGCCGGCCATCGTGTTCGCCGGCCTGCACGACCGGCTCTATGAAGTGCCGCTGGCGCCCGGAAACTACCGCGCGCTGGCGATCGACGACAAGCGCCTGTACTTCCTCGACAGCGACGCTGCCGACGGCAAAGCCACCCTGAAAACGCTGGCCATCGCCGCCAACGGCCCGCAACCGGAAACCTTTGCCAGCGGCGTGCGCGAGTTCGACCTGGCGCAGGACAGGAAGCACGTGTACTACCGCACGTTTGCCAGCGGCCCGGGCGAGATGGTCATCGTCGATGCAGGCGCCAAGGCGCCGGCCGATATCGCCAAGGCCAAGGTCAAGGTGGACGACTGGAGCTTCACGTCCAATCCGCGCCTGGAGTGGAAGCAGATGTTCAACGACGCCTGGCGCATGCACCGCGATTTTCTCTACGACGCCAAGATGCGCGGCGTGGACTGGGTCGCCGTACGCGAAAAATACGCGCCGCTGGTCGAACGCGTGACCGACCGCGCGGAACTGAACGACGTCCTCGGCATGATGGTGAGCGAAGTGGGGGCGCTGCATTCGCAGATTCGCCCCGGCGACCTGCGCCGCTCGGCGCCCGAAGGCACGCCGGCCGGCCTGGGCGCGCTGCTCACCCGGACCGCCGACGGCTACCGGGTCGATCACATCTACCGCAGCGAACCGGAACTGCCGTCCGAGCGGGGACCGCTGGCGCAGGCCGGCGTCGACATCGCCGAAGGGGAGACCATCACTGCCGTCAACGGCAAACCGGCCAGCGCGGCGCGCGACATCGCCGACCTGCTGCTCAATCAGGCCGGCAAGCAGGTGCTGTTACAGGTCCAGGGCAAGGACAAGCGCAGCCGGCCCGTGATCGTGCTGCCAGTCGATATGAGCCGGCAGGCGGCGCTGCGCTACAGCGACTGGGAACAGAGCCGCGCACGGCAGGTGGAGGCGGCGTCCGGCGGGCGTATCGGCTACCTGCACCTGCGCGCCATGGGCGCGCGCGACATCGCCTCGTTTGCACGCGACTTCTACGCCAACGTCAACCGCGAAGGCCTGATCATCGACGTGCGCCGCAACAACGGCGGCAATATCGACAGCTGGATCATCGAAAAGCTGCTGCGCAAGGCCTGGGCTTTCTGGTCGTCGCCAGGCAGCCAGCCGGCGCCCAATATGCAGACCACGTTCCGCGGTCACCTGGTGGTGCTGATCGACCAGCTGACCTATTCGGACGGCGAAACCTTTGCCGCCGGCGTCAAGGCGCTGGGCCTGGCGCCGCTGGTGGGCATGCGCACCGCCGGCGCCGGGGTCTGGCTCAACGATGACAACCGCCTCAGCGACGATGGCATGGCGCGGGTGGCGCAGAACGGCCAGTTCGACACCACCGATGGCCACTGGCTGATCGAGGGCGTGGGCGTGACGCCGGACGTGGAAGTGGACAACCTGCCGCACGCCACCTTCACCGGCCAGGACCGCCAGCTGGAAGTGGCGCTGGGCCTGCTGGCGCAGAAACTCAAGGCGCAGCCGGTGCATCCTTACCTGCCGCAGGCGATACCGGCGCTGAAGTGACGGCTGCGACGGCGCAGCGATGCGGCAATGATGTGGCAGTAATGGGACAAGCATGCGGCAGCATGCCGCGCGCGACGGTCACCGGGCGCCGCCTGGCGTCAGGCGTTGGTCAGGCTGCGGAACTGGGCGGCGCGGCGGCGCGATACTTCGACCTGCACGCTGGCGGTGTCGCCGCCGCGCAGCGTCAGATCGAGACCGCCCGCCTCGTTGGGCGCCGCCCGTGCCACGAAGGCGAGGTTGACGATGTGGCGACGGCTGGCGCGGAAGAAGCGCTGCGGATCGAGCCGCTCCTCGAGCTGGCTCAATGAGCGCAGCATCAGCGGCCGCTGGGCGCCGGTTCCATTGTCGAAATACAGGCGCGTGTAATTGCCTTCGGACTCGAACAGGCGGATCTCGTCCAGGGCGACGAACCAGCACCGTTCGCCATCCTTGACGAACAGCTTTTGCGGCGCCGTGGGGGAGGGCGCGGCAGCGTCGGGCAGTGCCTGCGCCGACCGGCGCGCCGCGCAACGCTGCAGCGCTGCCGCCATGCGCGCGGGCTGGATCGGCTTTTGCAGGTAGTCGAGCGCATTGACTTCGAAGGCCTGCAAGGCATAGCGGTCGAAGGCGGTGGTGAAAATCACGTCGGGCAGCGTGGCGCCGAGGTCCAGCGCAGCGAGCATGTCGAAGCCGCTGCCACCGGGCATCTGCACGTCGAGCAGCACCAGGTCCGGTTGCAGCGCAGCGATCTGCTGCAAGCCCTCGGCGGCGTTGGCGGCCTCGCCGACGATGTCCACCTGGGGATGGGCGGCCAGCAGGCGCCGCAGTTCTGCGCGCGCCAGGCGCTCGTCGTCGATCAGCAGCACCCGCATCATGTCATCTCCGGTACGGTCATGGTCGCGCGCACCCAGCCGCCATCCTGGGCCAGGTCGAGCCGGGCGCCGGCGCCCAGCGTCAACGCCAGCCGCTGGCGTGTGTTGGTCAGGCCGACGCGCGTGGAGTCGGAAAACGGCGCAATCGTGCCATGGTTGGCGATTTCGATCCGGACCAGCTGGCCGTCACGCCGCGCATGGATGCAGATATCGCTGCCGGTGGCGCTGGTCTCGACCCCATATTTGACGGCGTTTTCCACCAGCGTTTGCAGCGTCATCGGCGGAATGCGCACCGCTTCCATGCCGGGACCGATATCGATGACGATGCGCAGCCGTTCCTCGAAGCGGATTTTTTCGATGGCCAGGTAGGCTTGCACCGCCTCGATTTCTGCAGCCAGCGGCACCGTGTCGTGGTGGCCCGACTGCAGCGCATAGCGCATCACGCTGGCCAGCTGATCGATCATCTGCGCTGCTGCATCCTGGTCCTGGTACACCAGCGCCCGCACGCTGTTCATGCTGTTGAAGAAAAAGTGCGGGTTGACCTGCGCCTGCAGGGCGCGCAGCTCGGCTTCCCGGCTGCTCAGCTGCAGTTGCAGCGCTTCCGCCTCGAGCCGCGCATTGCGGCGCAGGTAGGCCACCAGCAGATAGAAGGTGGTCCAGACCAAGTACACGCCCCACCAGAACAGCAACGCACCGGGCAGCCAGGCAGCGCCATGCACCATGCCGAATGGCTGGATGACGACATAGCCCGAGAACTGCACCGCCGTGTGCACGGCGCTGAGCAGCGGCAGCGCGATGGCGACGGTTTTCCATGACACGCGCAGGCGCCGCTGGATCCGGCGTTTGAGAAAGCCGCGCCACCAGTGGGAAATCAGCAGTCCCGCCGCCACGCCCCAGTAAGCGATCGCCAGCGTCGCCAGCGTGCGCTCTTTGGCCGGCGTCATCGCTTCGAGCAGCAGCGGCAGGAAGTTCCAGCCTGCCAGCTGGAAGATCCAGTACCAGTGCAGGCGGGCAGGCAGGGGGCGGCGTTCGGTCACGGGAAGCTCGGGCATCATTTCAGGAATTGGTCGATGCGATCATACATCCAGTCCGGGTCGTCGAGCATGATGAAATGGCGGGCGTTGTCGGCCAGTTCGATTCTGACGCCGGCCAGCTGGCGGTACTGGGCCTGGTAGTTCTGCTGGAAATCCTCCTTCTTGCCGTACTGCCGGTAGGCGATCCAGCTGCCCAGCACCAGCGTCGGCGCCTTGATACGGGCGACGTCCTGGCGCAGGTCTTGCCCCATCAGTTCGGCCATCGCATTGGCCACCGTGGTGCGGTCGGACTGCCGGCCCCACGCCAGCGCGCGCTGCACATCGTCCTCGCCGCTGATCATGGTGTGCAGCGTTTGCAGCTGGCCGGCCTGGTAGCTGGCCGTGTCCATCCCCAGCATGCGGGTGCGGATACTGTCTGCCATTTCCTTCATCTGCGCTGCGGTAATGCTGGGCATCTGGGTGGCGGCAAGCGCCGGAAGGCTGTCCACGATCACCAGGCGGCCGACCTGGTCCGGATGGTCAGCCGCCAGTTTCAGCGCCAGGAAGCCGCCCAGGCTGTGGCCGACGATGACCGGCTGCTGCAGCTTGTTGGCAGCGATGTAGTCGCTCAGCTGCTGTTCGGCCGTGGCCACCAGCGGCGTATCGATGGCCGGCACGCCGGCAAAGCCGGCCAGGGTCAGCACGTGACAGCGGCGCGCGCCGCAATAGCGCTTGACCGTGCCGTCCCACACGGCGCCCGACGATGCCAGGCCGGGAATCAGGATCATCGGCGCGCCGGCAGGGTTGCCGGTGACGTCGACCTTGAAGGCGGCAGCAGCGTCAGTAGTAGCGGCGAGGGTAGATGACGCGAACAGCAAGCCGGCGGTGGCGGCGATGACAGCAGCGAGGCGGGGGAAGGACATGGCGATTCTCCGTGGTGGCGTGATGGGGTAGCAGTGAGTCAGGCCATGTTATCGATGCGGCCGGCGCGCCGCAGCTGCTGGCGGATGAGCGGTGGTTAGCGCATGACGAGCGGTAGCGCGCGGCTCCTGGCGCAGGGGTGCGGCCGGCAGCGCAAGGCAACGGCTGCGCAGGGGTGTCGCCAGCGGCGCAAGGTAACCGCTATGCAGTGGTGTGGCCGCCGGAGCAAGGTAACGGCTGCGCAGGGTGCGGCCGGCGGCGCAAGGCAACGCTGCGCAGGGGGGCGGCCGGCAGCGCAAGGCAGCGGCTGCGCGGGGGTGCGGCACTTGGCACAAGGTAACGGCTGCGCAGGGTGCGGCCGGCGGCGCAAGGCAACGACTGCGCGGGGGTGCGGCACGCGGCGCAAGGTAACGGCTGCGCAGCAGGCGGTTGGCGATGCGGCGGCGGTGCGCAGCGTGATGGCGCACTGCCGCAGGTCTGCAGCGTGACCGTCTATGCGTCGTGTTCGGCGCGCAACCGGCGCCACAGCGTGGTGCGGCTGATGCCCAGGTAATCGGCGGCGGCATCGCGCCGGCCGTCGAAGCGGGCCAGCACCTCAGTAGCGCTTTCCGTTGCGCGACGTGCGCGGCCGGCGTTGGCTACAGCGACCCTTGCCGGCGTTCCGTCATGGCCGGCCAGTTCCGGCGCGACGCTGACGATAAAGGCCGGTGTCAGCGCCTGCAGCGGCTCGGCCGCCAGGAACAGCGCCAGGCGCTCGGCCAGGTTGCGCAGCTCGCGCACATTGCCCGGCCACGCGTAGGCTTGCAGCAGCGGTGCGCAGGCGGCCAGCTCGGCGCGCAAGTCGGGATGGGGGCGGGCGCCCAGCGCGGCCAGCGCCTGCTTGAGCGACCACTCGGCCAGCGCTGCCACGTCGCCGGACCGCGCGCGCAGCGGCGGCAGCGCCAGGCGCAGCACGGCCAGCCGGTAGAACAGGTCTGCGCGGAAGCGGCCGTCGCGCACGCGCTGTTCCAGATCGCAGTGGGTGGCGCTGATGATGCGCACATCGACGGCGATCGGTCGCGTGCCGCCCACCCGTACCACCTGCCGCTCTTCCAGCACCCGCAGCAAACGGGTTTGCAGCGCCAGCGGCATTTCGCCGATTTCGTCGAGGAACAGGGTGCCGTGGTGGGCCGCCTCGAACAGGCCGGCGTGGCCGCCGCGGCGGGCACCCGTGAACGCGCCGTCTTCATGGCCGAACAGTTCGGATTCGAGCAGCGACTCGGCGATGGCGCCGCAATTGACCGCCACGAACGGCCGCGCCGTCCCCCGACTGCCCGGCGCCCGGTTGCCCGGCGCCCGGTTGCCCGGCGCCTCGTTATGGATGGCCTGTGCTGCCAGTTCCTTGCCGCTGCCGGTCTCGCCGACGATCAATACCGTGGCCGGCGATTTGGCGTACAGCACCACCGACTGGCGTACCGCTTCCATGGCGCCCGATTCGCCGCGCAGGTCGGTGATGCCGTGCCGCGCGCGCAGCGTGTTGGCTGCAGCACCGGTGTCCGCCGGGCCGCGGCCCCAACCCGGTCCCGGTCCTGCTTCGAGCCGGGTCAGGCGCGCCAGCTCCAGCGCGTCGTCAAAGGCATGACGCACGGAAGCGGCCGAGTAGACGAACACCCCCGTCAATCCCGCCTCCTCGGCCAGGTCGGTGATGCGGCCGGCGCCGACGATGGCCTCGACGCCGGCCGCCTTCAGGTCGTTGACCTGGGCGCGCGCATCTTCTTCGGTGACATAGGTGCGCTGGGCCACGGCAATGCCAAACGTGGCGGTGAACTCGGCCAGCTCCTGCAGGCGCTCCTTGTAGGTGACGATGCCGATGTGCGGCGACACGCGCCGCGCGCGCGCCAGCGCCTGCAACACGTCAAAGCCGCTGAAGCGCGCCGTCACCACCGGCACCGACAGCCGGCTGCGCAGGTAGGCAGCATTGGAGCCGGCCGCGATCACGGCGTCGCAGCGCTCGGTTGTCAGCCGTTCGCGGATATGGCGCACGGCGTCGTCAAAGCCGAGATGGATCTGCTCGATGTTGGCGCGGTTGTCGTACTCGAGCGTGATGCGGCGGAAGACGTCGGACAGACGCGAGACGGAAACCGTCCAGATGACGGGCTTGTCGTCGGGGTCGAAAGGCGTGGCAGTGGCGGGGCGCATGTTGCAATTGTAGTGCAAGCGTTTCGATGTTTCAAAATGAAACAAGTGTGAAACCATGATCGTTCGATAAGTCCTTGATTCTGCACGTTCTGCATGCTGGCACAGTGTTTGCGATAGAACAAACAAGCTCACCGCACTATGGAAAGGAACCCCATGAACCATTCAGCAGGCGCCGCATTCCGGCGCGCCGTGCACGAAGAATCGCCGCTGCAGGTCGTCGGCGCCATCAATGCCAACCACGCGCTCCTGGCCAGGCGCGCCGGTTTTCGCGCAATTTACCTGTCCGGCGGCGGCGTTGCGGCCGGCTCGCTCGGCTTGCCCGACCTCGGCATTTCCAGCCTGGACGACGTGCTGACCGACATACGCCGCATCACCGACGTCTGCGACCTGCCGCTGCTGGTCGATGCCGATACCGGTTTCGGTGCTTCGGCCTTCAATGTCGCGCGCACGGTCAAGTCGATGATCAAGGCCGGCGCCGCCGCCATGCATATCGAAGACCAGGTCGGCGCCAAGCGCTGCGGCCACCGGCCCGGCAAGGAGATCGTCTCGCAGCAGGAAATGGTGGACCGCGTGCGCGCTGCCGTCGATGCGCGCACCGACGACCAGTTCGTGATCATGGCCCGCACCGATGCGCTGGCAGTCGAAGGTCTGGACGCGGCCATCGCCCGCGCCGTGGCCTGCGTGGAGGCCGGCGCCGACATGATCTTCCCCGAAGCGATGATCAGCCTCGACATGTACAAGCAGTTCGCCGCCGCCGTCAAGGTGCCGGTGCTGGCCAATATCACCGAATTCGGCGCCACCCCGCTGTTTACGGTGGACGAGCTGCGCGCCGCCGACGTGGGCCTCGTGCTGTATCCGCTGTCGGCCTTCCGCGCCATGAACAAGGCTGCTGAAAATGTCTACGGCGCGATCCGCCGCGACGGCACCCAGCAGCACGTGCTCGACACCATGCAGACGCGCGCCGAACTGTACGAGCGCATCGATTACCACAGCTTCGAGCAAAAGCTCGACGCCCTCTTTGCTGCCCAAAACGCTGCCCAAAACGCTGCCCAAAACGCGGCGCAGAAAAAATAAGGAGACCAGCATGACCGACACCACCAACACCACCAGCACCAGCAGCGCCGCCGCCGGCGCCACCTTCAAACCGAAAAAATCGGTGGCCCTGTCCGGCGTCGCTGCCGGCAATACTGCGCTGTGCTCGGTCGGCAAGACCGGCAACGATCTGCACTACCGCGGCTACGACATCCTGGACCTGGCCACCACCAGCGAGTTCGAAGAAGTCGCCTACCTGCTCGTGCATGGCAAGCTGCCCAACGACGGGGAACTGCGCGGCTACAAGGCCAAGCTGCGGTCGCTGCGCGGCCTGCCGCACGCGGTCAAGTCCGCGCTCGAAGCGCTGCCGGCGGCCGCCCATCCGATGGACGTGATGCGCACCGGCGCCTCGGTGCTCGGCTGCGTGCTGCCGGAAAAGGACGACCACAACGTGCCTGGTGCGCGCGACATCGCCGACCGCCTGATGGCGTCGTTCGGTTCGATGCTGCTGTACTGGTACCACTACAGCCATAACGGCAAACGCATCGAGGTGGAAACCGACGACGAGTCGATCGGCGGCCACTTCCTGCACCTGCTGCACGGCTTCACACCGCCCGAGCACTGGGTGCGCGCCATGCATACCTCGCTGATCCTGTACGCCGAACACGAGTTCAATGCCTCCACCTTCACCGGCCGCGTGATCGCCGGTACAGGCTCCGACATGCACTCGGCCATCACCGGCGCCATCGGTGCGCTGCGCGGTCCCAAGCACGGCGGCGCCAACGAGTTCGCGTTCGAGATCCAGAAGCGCTATGACAATGCCGACGAGGCGGAAGCCGATATCCGCAACCGCGTGGCCAACAAGGAAGTGGTGATCGGCTTCGGTCACCCCGTGTACACGATTTCCGATCCGCGCAACGTGGTGATCAAGGAAGTGGCGCGCCAGCTGTCGCGGGAAGGCGGCTCGATGAAGATGTTCGACATCGCCGAGCGGCTCGAAACTGTGATGTGGGATGTGAAGAAGATGTTCCCCAATCTCGACTGGTTCTCGGCCGTGTCGTACCACATGATGGGCGTGCCGACCGCGATGTTCACGCCGCTGTTCGTCATTTCGCGCACGTCCGGCTGGGCCGCGCACGTGATCGAGCAGCGCATCGACAACAAGATCATCCGCCCCAGCGCCAACTACGTGGGACCGGAAGACCTGCAGTTCGTGCCGCTCAAGGACCGTGCATCATGACCGGTCCGATGAACACGCAGTTCCGCAAGCCGCTGCCCGGCACCGCGCTCGATTACTTCGATGCGCGCGCTGCCGTCGATGCGATCGAGGCGGGCGCCTGGGCAAAACTGCCCTACACCTCGCGCGTGCTGGCCGAGAACCTGGTGCGCCGCTGCGCGCCGGCCACGCTGAACGCCTCGCTGTCGCAGCTGATCGAGCGCCGGCGCGACCTCGACTTTCCGTGGTTCCCGGCGCGCGTGGTCTGCCACGATATCCTGGGCCAGACCGCGCTGGTGGACCTGGCCGGCCTGCGCGACGCCATCGCCCAGCAGGGGGGCGATCCGGCGCTGGTCAATCCGGTGGTGCCCACGCAACTGGTGGTGGACCATTCGCTGGCGGTGGAATGCGGCGGTTTCGACCCCGACGCATTTGCCAGGAACCGCGCCATCGAAGACCGCCGCAACGAAGACCGCTTCGACTTCATCGACTGGACCAAGAAGGCGTTCAAGAATGTCGATGTGATCCCGCCCGGTAACGGCATCCTGCACCAGATCAATCTCGAGCGCATGTCGCCGGTGATCCAGGTACAGGACGGCGTGGCGTTTCCCGACACCCTGGTCGGCACCGATTCGCACACGCCGATGGTCGATGCGCTCGGAGTGATCGCGATCGGCGTCGGCGGCCTGGAAGCGGAAAGCGTGATGCTGGGCCGCGCCTCGTGGATGCGCCTGCCCGACATCATCGGCGTGGAGCTGACCGGCAGGCCGGGGCCCGGCATCACCGCCACCGATACCGTGCTGGCGCTGACCGAATTTTTGCGCCAGCAGAAGGTGGTGTCGTCGTACCTGGAATTTTACGGCGAGGGTGCGGCCCACCTGACGCTGGGCGACCGCGCGACGATTTCCAACATGGCGCCCGAATACGGCTCCACGGCCGCCATGTTCTACATCGACGAGCAGACCATCCGCTACCTGCGCCTGACGGGGCGCGACGAAGACACGGTCAGGCTGGTGGAAACCTATGCCAGACAGGCCGGCCTGTGGGCCGAGGCGCTGACCGGCGCGCAGTACGAGCGGGTGCTGACCTTCGACCTGGCGTCGGTGGTGCGCAACATCGCCGGACCGTCGAATCCGCACAGCCGGGTGCCGACGTCGGAGCTGGCTGCGCGCGGCATCAGCGGCGTCGTGGAAAACCAGCCGGGCCTGATGCCCGATGGCGCCTGCATCATCGCCGCCATTACCAGCTGCACCAACACCAACAACCCGCGCAACATGATCGCAGCCGGCCTGCTGTCCCGTAACGCCAACGCACGCGGCCTGGCGCGCAAGCCCTGGGTCAAGTCGTCGCTGGCGCCCGGCTCCAAGACCGTTACCCTGTACCTGGAGGCGGCAGGGCTGATGCCTGAGCTGGAGAAACTCGGCTTCGGCGTGGTGGCGTATGCGTGCACCTCGTGCAACGGCATGTCCGGTGCGCTCGATCCGGCGATCCAGCAGGAGGTGGTCGAACGCGACCTGTATGCCACGGCCGTCCTGTCGGGCAACCGCAATTTCGACGGCCGCATCCACCCGTATGCGAAGCAGGCCTTCCTGGCCTCGCCGCCGCTGGTGGTGGCGTATGCGATTGCCGGCACCATCCGCTTCGATATCGAAAAAGACGTGCTAGGTGTGGATGCCGGCGGCCAGCCGGTCCGGCTGGCCGACATCTGGCCATCCGACGCCGAGATCGACGCCGTGGTTGCCGCCAGCGTCAAGCCCGAGCAGTTCCGCCAGGTCTACATCCCGATGTTTGCGCGCGCGGCCGACGATGGCGCCACCGTCAGCCCGCTGTACGACTGGCGCCCGCAGACCACCTATATTCGCCGCCCGCCATACTGGGAAGGCGCGCTGGCCGGCGCCCGCGCGCTGACCGGCATGCGGCCGCTGGCGCTGCTTGGCGATAACATCACCACCGACCACCTGTCGCCATCGAACGCCATCCTGGCCGACAGCGCGGCCGGCGAGTACCTGGCCAAAATGGGCTTGCCGGAAGAGGACTTCAACTCCTACGCCACCCACCGCGGCGACCACCTGACCGCGCAGCGCGCCACGTTTGCCAATCCCACGCTGAAAAACGAGATGGTGCGCGACGCTGCCGGCAAGGTGGTGGCCGGCTCGCTGGCGCGCGTGGAACCGGAGGGCACGGTCACGCGCATGTGGGAAGCAATTGAAACCTATATGACGCGCAAGCAGCCGCTGATCGTGATCGCGGGTGCCGACTACGGGCAAGGCTCGTCGCGCGACTGGGCGGCCAAGGGCGTGCGCCTGGCAGGCGTGGAAGCGATTGCGGCCGAAGGCTTCGAGCGCATCCACCGTACCAACCTGGTGGGCATGGGCGTGCTGCCGCTGGAATTCCCGCCTGGCGTCAACCGCCTGACGCTGGCGCTCGACGGCACCGAGACGTACGACGTGGTCGGCGCACGCACGCCGCGCGCCACGCTGACGCTGGTGATCCATCGCCGCAGCGGCGAGCGGGTGGAAGTGCCAGTGATCTGCCGGCTCGACACCCAGGAAGAAGTGTCGATCTACGAAGCGGGCGGGGTGCTGCAACGCTTTGCCCAGGATTTCCTGCAACAGTACAAGGCCGCATGATGAACACGCAAACCAGAATCCCTGCCACCTATATGCGCGGCGGCACCAGCAAGGGGGTGTTTTTCCGCCTGCAGGACCTGCCGCCTGCCGCGCAAAGTCCGGGCGCCGCCCGTGACGCGCTGCTGTTGCGCGTGATCGGCAGCCCCGACCCCTACGGCAAGCAGATCGACGGCATGGGCAACGGTACGTCGAGCACCAGCAAGGCCGTGATCGTGGCGGCGGCCACGCAGCCGGACCACGATGTCGACTACCTGTTCGGCCAGGTCGCCATCGACCGTCCCTTCGTCGACTGGAGCGGCAACTGCGGCAACCTGTCGGCGGCAGTGGGCGCGTTCGCCATCCACGCCGGGCTGGTGGACCAGGCGCGCATCCCGCGCGACGGCGTGGCCGTGGTGCGGATCTGGCAAGCCAATATCGGCAGGACCATCGTCGCCCACATTCCGGTCGCAGCCGGCCAGGTGCAGGAACTGGGCGACTTCGAGCTCGATGGCGTGACCTTCCCGGCGGCCGAAGTGGTGCTCGAGTTCATGGACCCGGCAGCGGAAGAAGAGGGCAGCGGCGCCGGCCAGGCTGGCAGCGCCATGTTTCCCACCGGCCGCGTGGTCGACGAGCTCGACGTGCCTGGCGTGGGCACACTGCGCGCCACCATGATCAATGCCGGCATCCCCACCATCTTCATCGAAGCGCAGGCGGTCGGCTACACCGGTGCCGAATTGCAGGACGCGATCAACAACGATGCGCGCGCGCTGGCCATGTTCGAGACCATCCGCGTCCACGGTGCCGTGCGGATGGGACTGGTGTCCGACATCGGCCAGGCGGCGCAGCGCCAGCACACGCCCAAGGTGGCGTTCGTGGCGCCGCCGGCGTCGTACACGGCATCGAGCGGCAAACAGGTCGCAACGAACGACATCGACCTGCTGGTGCGTGCCCTGTCGATGGGCAAGCTGCACCACGCCATGATGGGTACCGCCGCCGTGGCCATCGGCGCAGCCGCTGCAATTCCGGGGACCCTGGTCAATCAGGCGGCAGGCGGTGGTGCACGGGAGGCAGTGCGCTTCGGCCACCCGTCGGGCACGCTGCGTGTCGGCGCCGAGGCGGCGCAGCACGATGGACAGTGGCGCGTGGTCAAGGCAGTGATGAGCCGCAGCGCGCGCATTCTGATGGAGGGCTGGGTCAGGGCATGAGCAGCAACCGATGCACCTGACAATTCGTACTTGACGTAAAGTTGCTTTATAATAAACTCTTGGGAATAGACAAGATTGGGGCAACGACATGGCAGCACGGTTAGTCGAACAGGTGAGGGCCGCACTGGCGCCATTTGCCAGCGACACCAGACTCTATGCACTCCGGCTCGACGACGCCGACGCAGCATTGCTGGTCGAGGCGTTCGCGGCCGACGACGGCGTGCAGGCACTCGGCCAGCGCGACCTGATTCTGCTCTCGACCGACGCCTCCCTCAATCTCGCGCAATTGCTCGGCAAACAGGCTGCGCTCGAAGCGACCCTGGCCGATGGCAGCCGCACCCGCTTCAGCGGCCTGGTCACGCAGGCGGCCATGCTGGGCAGCTTCGGTGGCCTGGCGCGCTACCGGCTGCGCCTGCAACCATGGTTGTGGCGGCTGGGCCAGGTCCGCAATAGCCGCGTGTGGCAAGACAAGACCGTGATCGAGATTGTCGAGTCGGTATTTCAGGGCCACGCACCGCTGGCGCAGTGGCGCTGGAGCGATGAGACCGCGTCCTTCATGGCCGACGCCGGCACCCGCAGCTACTGCTGCCAGTACCGCGAATCGGACCTCGACTTCGTCACCCGCCTGCTGACCGAAGAGGGTCTGGCCTGGCGCTTTGAAGAAGCGGAAGGCGGCCAGTGCCTGGTGCTGTTTGCCGACAGCACCGACAACAGCGCCACGATCGAGGACGCCAGCAGCGCCGCCGGCGCCGGCATCCGCTTCCACGGCGCCCGCGCCGCCGAGGCGTCCGACACCATCACCGCGCTGCGCGCCCACCGCAGCCTGCGCGCGGGCCTGAGCACCGTGCTCAGTTACGACTACAAGGCCAAGAAGGCGGTCGCTGCCAGCGTGCCGACCCGGGGCGCAGTCGGCGGCGAACGCGCGCCACGGATTGAAAGCTACGACACGCCCGGCCAGTATTTTTTTGCCGACAGCGCGCAAGCCCAGCGCTACGCACTGCTGCAGATGGAAGCGCAGGAAGCGCGCCGCGCCCTCTGGTCCGGCCGCTCGACCGTGCGCACGCTGCGCGCCGGCACCCGGCTCACCTTGACCCAGGGACCGCTGGCGACCGGCGAAGACCCGCACTACGTGGTGCTGCGCGTGGTCAGCGTCGGCGTCAACAACCTGCCCAGGCCCGCGCAGCAAGGCCTGGCCGAGCTGTTCGGCCCGATTCCGGAACTGCTCGACGAAACCATGCCCGATCGACCGGAGCAGTTTGACGCGGTGATCGCCAAGGCCAGCGACAGCGGCCACGCCAACCATTTCGAGGCGATTGCAGCAGCCACGCCATGGCGCCCGGCCAACGACGACCGCGGCTTGCGCCACCATCCAAAACCGACCGCCCACGGCAGCCAGAGCGCGATCGTGGTCGGCGCCGATGGCAGCACCGGTGCAGCCGGCGCCGATGAAATCTACTGCGACAGGCTGGGCCGCGT
>NZ_LMNW01000001.1 GCF_001423125.1 Duganella sp. Leaf126 | reverse complement strand
GATCGAGCTGCCAGCCGACAAAGAAATGGTTATGCCAGGCGACAACGTGTCGATCACCGTCAAGCTGATCAACCCGATCGCGATGGAAGAAGGTCTGCGCTTCGCTATCCGTGAAGGCGGTCGTACCGTCGGCGCCGGCGTCGTAGCAAAAATCATCGCCTAATAAGGATAGGCGGATTAGCCACCAGGGGTCTCTCTGGTGGTATAATCGAAATCCTTTGTAAGTAGTACTCGGAAGGGGCGTAGCTCAATTGGCAGAGCGTCGGTCTCCAAAACCGAAGGTTGGGGGTTCGAGGCCCTCCGCCCCTGCCACCGAATCTGGTGCAGGGCACCGAAAGTAAAAATACAATGTCTAATCAATCCGTGCAGACCGTCAGCACGTCGAATGACAAGATTAAGGTTGCGTTGGCCATCGCTGTCGCAATCGCAGGTGTGGTCGGGTTTTATTACCTGTCGGACAAACCAGCTCTGGTACGCGCAGGCGCACTTGTAGCTGGTTTGGCTTTTGCCGTTCTGCTCTTGTGGACTTCGTCGACTGGTCGTGATTTCCTGAATTTCGCCCAAGAATCCGTTCGCGAAACCAAAAAGGTCGTCTGGCCGACGCGTCGCGAAGCAACCCAGATCACTGGCATCGTGTTTGCCTTTGTCCTGGTGATGGCGCTGTTCCTGTGGGGCACCGATAAGACGCTGGAATTCCTGTTATACGATCTCATTCTGGGCATACGAAAATAATGAGCGAAAATGTGCAAGATGACGTGCAAGGCGAAGTGCCTGCACAAGAGGCTGGCGCAGCGCCAATCAGCGTACCAGTAAGCAACAAGCGCTGGTACGTTGTTCATGCGTATTCCGGTATGGAAAAAAGCGTGCAACGCGCGCTGACCGAGCGCGTGGAGCGCGCCGGCATGCAAGACCAGTTCGGCCAGATCCTGGTGCCGACTGAAGAAGTAGTCGAAGTCAAGAACGGTCAAAAGTCCGTTACCGAGCGTCGTTTCTTCCCTGGCTACGTGCTGGTGGAAATGGAAATGACCGACGAAACCTGGCACCTGGTCAAGAACACCAGCAAGGTCACCGGTTTCATCGGCGGCAAATCGAACAAGCCGACCCCGATTCCTGCGCGCGAGATCGACAAGATCATGCAGCAGATGCAAGAAGGTGTCGAGAAGCCACGGCCAAAAGTGCTGTACGAAGTGGGCGAACAAGTCCGCATCAAGGATGGCCCGTTCACCGACTTCAACGGCAACGTCGAGGAAGTCAACTACGAGAAATCGAAAGTGCGCGTCTCGGTCACCATCTTCGGTCGCGCAACTCCAGTCGAGCTCGAGTTCGGCCAGGTCGAAAAAGTATAAGCAGCACCGTTCGCCAGAACGGGCGACGGTGTAAAAACCTGACAAATCTGGCAAAAGAGGAGCCCCGCATGCAAGGTAGCGCATCGCGGGGCGCTACTACTCATCTCCAAGACAGGAGCCATCATGGCAAAGAAAATCATTGGTTTTATCAAGCTGCAAGTGCCAGCTGGTAAAGCAAACCCATCCCCACCGATCGGCCCAGCACTGGGTCAGCGCGGTCTGAACATCATGGAATTCTGCAAGGCGTTCAACGCGCAGACCCAAGGTATGGAACCAGGCATGCCGATCCCGGTCGTGATCACCGCGTTCGCTGACAAGTCGTTCACCTTCGTGATGAAGACCCCGCCAGCAACCTTCCTGATCAAGAAGCACTCGGGCATCACCAAAGGTTCGCCGAAGCCACATACCGACAAAGTCGGCACGCTGACCCGCGCCCAAGCTGAAGAAATCGCAAAATTGAAAACCCCAGATCTGACCGCTGCCGACCTCGATGCTGCTGTACGCACCATCGCCGGTTCCGCACGTTCGATGGGCATCACGGTGGAAGGTCTGTAATCATGGCAAAACTGTCCAAACGCGCAAAAGCTATCAAGGCCAAAGTCGATAGCACCAAGTCCTACGCCTTCGACAACGCTGTCGCCCTGATCAAGGAACTGGCCACGGCCAAGTTCAATGAATCGATCGACGTGTCGGTACAACTGGGTGTGGATCCGAAGAAATCGGACCAGGTCGTTCGCGGTTCCGTCGTGCTGCCAGCTGGCACCGGCAAAACCGTTCGCGTGGCCGTGTTCGCTTCGGGCGACAAAGCTGAAGCCGCCAAAGCAGCAGGCGCTGACGTGGTCGGTATGGAAGACCTGGCCGAGCGCGTCAAAGCCGGCGACATGCCTTTCGATATCGTCATCGCTTCGCCAGACACCATGCGTATCGTCGGTACCCTGGGTCAGATCCTGGGCCCACGCGGCCTGATGCCGAACCCGAAAGTCGGCACCGTGACCCCTGACGTCGCGACCGCTGTGAAAAACGCCAAAGCCGGTCAGGTTCAATACCGTACCGACAAAGCCGGTATCATCCACGCGACCATCGGCCGCAAATCGTTCGCTGACGCCGATCTGAAGAGCAACCTGGTTGCCCTGATCGATGCGCTGAACAAAGCCAAGCCGGCATCGTCGAAAGGCGTGTACCTGCGCAAAGTGTCGCTGTCGTCGACCATGGGCGCTGGCGTCCGTGTTGACCAGGCTACCCTGGCTGCCTAAGTTTTCAAGTATTAAGTCCCTGCGCTTGACCGCGCAGGGCAGTTCTTTGGGATGGCTGCCACGCAAGTGACAGTCGCAATCAAAGACCGTTGGGCCAGGTGCAGCAGGCAGGCATCCGGTTAATTGAGTTGTTTCACCCAACGCAGATGGTGTTCCCGACCAAGTTTTGCAGTCCATTGGACTCCTAACCTCGGACGCCGTTGTTCGAACCGATGACAGGCAATTACGCCCGTCATCATTTAAGGAGATTGACCGTGGGTCTCAATCTGAATGACAAAAAGGCCGTAGTCGCCGAAGTTTCCGCAAAAGTAGCAACTGCGCAAACCATCGTCGTGGCCGAGTATCGTGGCATCCAGGTTGCTCACTTGACGCAACTCCGTGCCAAGGCGCGTGCTCAAGGCGTGTACCTGCGAGTGTTGAAAAACACCCTCGCACGTCGCGCTGTCGAAGGCACGCAGTTCGCCTTGCTGGCAGACAGCATGACCGGTCCGCTGATCTATTCGATCTCGGACGACGCCGTTGCAGCAGCTAAAGTCATCAACGACTTCGCTAAAACCAACGACAAGCTGGTCATCACTGCCGGTAACTACGCAGGCAAGCAGCTGGATAAAACCGCTGTTGCCGCGTTGGCGAGCATTCCTAGCCGTGAAGTCCTCATCTCGCAGCTGTTGGGCGTTATGCTGGCTCCGGTGTCGGGCTTCGCACGTGGTCTGGCTGCTCTGGCAGCGAAAAAATCCGAAGGCGCTCCTGCTGCAGAAGTCGCAGCAGAAGAAGCCCCCGCAGCGTAATACGCTGTGGTGCGCCGCGTAAGGCGGCGCGGGTTTTTATCAAGTAGCTATCTGATGTATTAACGAATCAAAAATTATTGGAGTTTCAAATGGCAATTAGCAAAGACGACATCCTGAACGCAGTGAGCGAAATGTCCGTAATGGACCTGAACGAACTGGTCAAGGCTTTCGAAGAAAAATTCGGCGTTTCGGCTGCTGCAATGGCTGCCCCAGCTGCTGGCGGCGCAGCCGGCGGCGCAGCTGCTGCTGAAGAGCAAACCGAGTTCAACCTGGTTCTGACCGAAATCGGCGCGAACAAAGTTGGCGTGATTAAAGCCGTTCGCGAAATCACCGGTCTGGGCCTGAAAGAAGCCAAAGACGTGGTTGACGGCGCACCGAAGACCGTGAAAGAAGCCCTGTCGAAAGCTGACGCTGAAGCCGCTAAGAAGAAGCTGGAAGAAGCTGGCGCCAAGGCCGAACTGAAGTAATTCAAGCTGTACCGGCGGCTACCACTTAGCGCCACGAGCCAAAGCTGCGGGATTTCCTCTTTTACGGGAGGAAATCCCGGCTTTGGCTCCTTTGTCGTCTGTGTCGTATTTGTAACGTTGTCAAGACGTTGCAGTTCCAATTGATCCGCTGGAAATGGTAGAAATTTCAGGTTTCGTCTGTGTGACACGCAGCCGAGATTGTTGCTGAAGTGGCTCGCAGTGCACTGGCAAAACCTGAATTTTTTCCTTTCTGTCACTCACGGAGTGTCCATGCACTACTCATTTACTGAGAAGAAACGCATTCGCAAATCATTCGCGAAGCGCGCCAACGTTCACAACGTTCCGTTCCTGCTGGCTACCCAGCTCGAGTCCTACCACAGTTTCTTGCAAGAAGATGTTAGCCCATCGGCGCGCAAGAACGACGGCCTGCAGTCGGCCTTTACCTCGATTTTCCCTATCGTTTCGCACAATGGCTTTGCGCGTCTCGAATTCCTGTCGTACGTCCTCGGCGATCCTGCCTTCGACGTCAAGGAATGCCAACTGCGTGGCCTGACGTTCGCGTCGCCGCTGCGCGCCAAGGTGCGTCTGGTGATCCTGGACAAGGAATCGCCGACCAAGCCAGTCGTCAAGGAAATGAAGGAACAGGAAGTCTACATGGGCGAACTGCCCCTGATGACGACCACCGGTTCGTTCGTGATCAATGGTACCGAGCGTGTCATCGTTTCGCAGCTGCATCGCTCCCCGGGTGTGTTCTTCGAACACGACCGTGGCAAGACCCACTCGTCCGGCAAACTGCTGTTCTCGGCCCGCATCATTCCTTACCGCGGCTCGTGGCTGGACTTCGAGTTCGACCCGAAAGATATCCTGTACTTCCGCGTCGACCGCCGCCGCAAGATGCCGGTGTCGATCCTGCTCAAGGCCATCGGCATGACGCCGGAACAGATCCTGGCCAACTTCTTTGTCTTCGACAACTTCCACCTGCGCTCGGAAGGCGCGGAAATGGAATTCGTGGCCGAACGCCTGCGCGGCGAAGTCGCGCGCTTCGACATCGTCGATCCAAAGTCGGCCAAGACCATCGTCATGAAAGACAAGCGCATCAATGCCAAGCATGTGCGCGACATCGACGCCGCCGGTCTCAAGCACATCTCGGTGCCGGAAGATTACCTGCTGGGCCGCGTGCTGGCCAAGAACATCGTTGATCCGGAGACCGGCGAAGTCGTCGCGTCCGCCAACGAAGAACTGACCGAAGACGTGCTGAACCGTCTGCGCGACGCCAGCATCACCGACATCCAGACCCTGTACACCAACGATCTGGACCAGGGCGGCTACATCTCGCAAACCCTGCGCATGGATGACACCGCAGACCAGACCGCCGCACGCGTGGCGATCTACCGCATGATGCGTCCTGGCGAACCGCCGACCGAAGATTCGGTCGAAGCGCTGTTCAACGGCCTGTTCTACAGCCCTGAGCGCTACGACCTGTCGGCCGTCGGCCGCATGAAGTTCAACCGCCGCATCGGCCGCGACGAACTGACCGGCGCCATGACGCTGTCGAACGAAGACGTGCTGGCCGTGATCAAGATCTTGGTCGAGCTGCGCAACGGTCGCGGCGAAGTCGACGATATCGATCACCTCGGTAACCGTCGCGTACGCTGCGTCGGCGAACTGGCGGAAAACCAGTTCCGCGCTGGCCTGGTGCGCGTCGAGCGCGCTGTCAAGGAACGCCTGGGCCAGGCCGAAGCGGACAACCTGATGCCGCACGACCTGATCAACAGCAAGCCGATCTCGGCCGCGATCCGCGAATTCTTCGGTTCGTCGCAGCTGTCGCAGTTCATGGACCAGACCAACCCGCTGTCGGAAATCACGCACAAACGCCGTGTTTCGGCCCTGGGACCTGGCGGTCTGACGCGCGAACGCGCCGGCTTCGAGGTGCGCGACGTGCACCCGACCCACTACGGCCGCGTATGCCCGATCGAAACGCCTGAAGGCCCGAACATCGGCCTGATCAACTCGCTGGCACTGTATGCCCGCCTGAACGAATACGGCTTCCTGGAAACCCCGTACCGCAAGGTCGAAGGTTCCAAGGTCACCGACCAGATCGATTACCTGTCGGCGATCGAAGAAGGCCGCTACATCATCGCCCAGGCCAATGCCAAGGTCGATGAAAGCGGTACCCTGGTGGACGAACTGGTATCGTCGCGCGAAGCGGGCGAAACCATCCTGGTCTCGCCAGAGCGCGTGCAGTACATGGACGTGGCCCCCGGCCAGATCGTTTCCGTCGCAGCGTCGCTGATTCCGTTCCTCGAACACGATGATGCGAACCGTGCACTGATGGGCGCCAACATGCAGCGCCAGGCCGTGCCTTGCCTGCGTCCTGAAAAGGCGCTGGTCGGTACCGGTATCGAACGCACCGTGGCAGTCGACTCGGGCACCACCGTACAAGCGCTGCGTGGCGGCGTGGTCGACTACATCGATGCGGGCCGCGTGGTGATTCGCGTCAACGACGAAGAAGCGCAAGCAGGCGAAGTCGGCGTCGACATCTACAACCTGATCAAGTACACCCGTTCGAACCAGAACACCAACATCAACCAGCGTCCGATCGTCAAGGTTGGCGACCGCGTGGCCCGTGGCGACGTCATCGCCGACGGCGCTTCGACCGACCTGGGCGAACTGGCACTGGGCCAGAACATGACCGTGGCCTTCATGCCATGGAATGGTCTGAACTTCGAGGATTCGATCCTGATCTCGGAAAACGTCGTCAAGGACGACCGTTACACCTCGATCCACATCGAAGAACTGAGCGTGGTCGCACGTGACACCAAGCTGGGCGCCGAAGAAATCACCCGTGATATCTCGAACCTGGCCGAAAACCAGCTGGCCCGCCTGGACGAATCGGGCATCGTCTACATCGGCGCGGAAGTGACCGCCGGCGACACCCTGGTCGGTAAAGTGACGCCAAAAGGCGAAACCCAGCTGACCCCGGAAGAAAAGCTGCTGCGCGCGATCTTCGGCGAGAAGGCTTCGGACGTCAAGGACACCTCGCTGCGCGTGCCTTCGGGCATGGTCGGCACCGTGATCGACGTGCAGGTGTTCACCCGTGAAGGCATCGTCCGCGACAAGCGCGCGCAACAGATCATCGACGATGAACTGAAACGCTTCCGCCTGGACCTGAACGACCAGATGCGTATCGTCGAAGGCGACGCCTTCCAGCGTCTGGAAAAAATGCTGATCGGCCAAGTGGTCAACGGCGGCCCGAAAAAGCTGGCCAAGGGCGCCAAGATCGCCAAGGACTACCTGGACGATCTGGACAAGTACCACTGGTTCGACATCCGTCCGGCCGACGACGCCGCGGCCACCGCGCTCGAAGCGATCAAGGAATCGATCGCCGAGAAGCGTCACCAGTTCGACCTGGCCTTCGAAGAGAAGCGCAAGAAGCTGACCCAGGGCGACGAGCTGCAGCCTGGCGTGCAGAAAATGGTCAAGGTGTACCTGGCCGTGAAACGCCGCCTGCAGTCGGGCGACAAGATGGCAGGTCGCCACGGTAACAAGGGTGTGGTATCGCGCATCGTGCCGGTGGAAGACATGCCGTACATGGCCGACGGTACGCCGGCCGACGTGGTGCTGAACCCGCTGGGTGTGCCATCGCGCATGAACGTGGGTCAGATTCTCGAGACCCACCTGGGCTGGGCAGCGAAGGGCCTGGGCATCCGCATCGGCGAAATGCTGCAAGCGCAGATCAAGGTCGAAGAGATGCGCAAGTACCTGACCACGGTCTACAACGAATCGGGTCGTCCGGAAGATCTGGACAACTTCGACGACGAAGAGATCATGAAGCTGGCGCACAACCTGAAAAAAGGCGTGCCGTTCGCCACCCCGGTGTTCGACGGCGCGCACGAGTCGGAAATCCGCCGCATGCTGGATCTGGCGTATCCTGACGAGATCGCCCAAAAACTGGGCATGACCGCGTCGAAGAACCAGGTCACCATGTACGACGGCCGCACCGGCGAAGCGTTCGAGCGCAAGGTCACCGTTGGCGTGATGCACATGCTGAAACTGCACCACCTGGTCGACGACAAGATGCACGCGCGTTCGACCGGTCCGTACTCGCTGGTGACGCAGCAGCCGCTGGGCGGTAAAGCCCAGTTCGGTGGCCAGCGCTTCGGTGAGATGGAGGTGTGGGCACTGGAAGCGTACGGCGCATCGTACGTGCTGCAAGAGATGTTGACCGTGAAGTCCGATGACGTGAATGGCCGTACCAAAGTGTACGAAAACCTCGTCAAGGGCGACCACGTGATCGATGCCGGCATGCCGGAATCGTTCAACGTGCTGGTGAAAGAGATTCGTTCCCTGGGTATCGATATCGACCTGGAACGTAACTAAATCGCTGGCCCGTCGTTCCCGCGTAGGCGGGAACCCAAGTTGCGCATGAGCTGCCAGCAGCCTGCCAAAACTGGGTTCCCGCCTTCGCGGGAACGACGCATTTGAGAATTTAATCACCTCTGGAGTGATACATGAAAGCACTGCTCGATCTATTCAAGCAAGTACAGACGAACGAGACCTTTGACGCGATCAAGATCGGTCTCGCCTCGCCTGAAAAAATCCGTTCGTGGTCCTACGGCGAAGTCAAAAAGCCGGAAACCATCAACTACCGTACCTTCAAGCCCGAGCGCGACGGCCTGTTCTGCGCCAAGATCTTTGGCCCGATCAAGGACTACGAGTGCCTGTGCGGTAAATACAAGCGCCTGAAACACCGCGGCGTGATCTGCGAAAAATGCGGCGTCGAAGTCACGCTGGCCAAGGTGCGCCGCGAGCGCATGGGCCACATCGAACTGGCGTCGCCAACGGCCCACATCTGGTTCCTGAAGTCGCTGCCGTCGCGCCTGGGCATGGTGCTCGACATGACGCTGCGCGATATCGAACGCGTGCTGTACTTCGAAGCATATGTCGTGACCGATCCCGGCATGACCCCGCTGAAGAAATGCCAGATCATGTCGGAAGACGACTACGCCGCCAAGTACGAAGAGTACGGCGACGACTTCACCGCCTTCATGGGCGCCGAAGGTATCCGTGAACTGCTGCGCTCGATCGACATCCACCGCGATGCCGAGACCCTGCGCGTGGAACTGAAGGAATCGAAGTCCGAAGCGAAGATCAAGAAATACGCCAAGCGTCTGAAAGTGCTGGAAGCGTTCCAGCGTTCGGGCATCAAGCCCGAGTGGATGATCATGGAAGTGCTGCCGGTGCTGCCACCGGAACTGCGCCCGCTGGTGCCACTGGACGGCGGCCGTTTCGCGACCTCGGACCTGAACGACCTGTATCGCCGCGTGATCAACCGTAACAACCGTCTGAAACGCCTGATGGAGCTGCGCGCGCCAGAGATCATCACGCGCAACGAAAAGCGCATGCTGCAGGAAGCAGTCGATTCGCTGCTGGACAACGGCCGTCGCGGCAAAGCGATGACCGGCGCCAACAAGCGTCCGCTGAAATCGCTGGCAGAAATGATCAAGGGTAAGGGCGGCCGCTTCCGTCAGAACTTGCTCGGTAAGCGCGTCGACTACTCGGGCCGTTCGGTCATCGTGGTGGGTCCGCAGCTGAAACTGCACCAGTGCGGCCTGCCGAAGCTGATGGCCCTGGAACTGTTCAAGCCGTTCATCTTCAACAAGCTGGAACTGATGGGTCTGGCTACGACCATCAAGGCTGCGAAAAAGCTGGTGGAAATCCAGGAACCGGTGGTGTGGGACATCCTGGAAGACGTGATCCGCGAACACCCGATCATGCTCAACCGTGCACCAACGCTGCACCGCCTCGGTATCCAGGCGTTCGAGCCGGTCCTGATCGAAGGTAAAGCGATCCAGCTGCACCCACTCGTTTGCGCGGCCTTCAACGCCGACTTCGACGGTGACCAGATGGCGGTGCACGTGCCGCTGTCGATCGAAGCGCAGATGGAAGCGCGTACGCTGATGCTGGCGTCGAACAACATCCTGTTCCCGTCGAACGGCGAACCGTCGATCGTTCCTTCGCAGGATATCGTGCTCGGTCTGTACTACGCGACCCGCGAAGCGATCAATGCGAAAAACGAAGGCATGCTGTTCCCGGACGTGTCGGAAGTCATCCGTGCCTACGACAACAAGGAAGTGGAACTGACCACCCGCATCACGGTGCGTATCGTCGAGAATCCCAAGGATCCGGCGACGGGCGAGTTCGTCCGTACGCTGACGCGTTACGAAACCACGGTCGGCCGCGCCATCCTGTCGGAAATCCTGCCGAAAGGCCTGCCTTTCTCGGTGCTGAACCGCGCGCTGAAGAAGAAGGAAATTTCCAAGCTGATCAACACTTCGTTCCGCAAGTGCGGTCTGCGCGCGACGGTCGTGTTTGCCGACCAGCTGATGCAGTCGGGCTTCCGTCTGGCAACCCGCGCCGGTATTTCGATCTGCGTGGACGACATGCTGGTACCGCCACAAAAAGTCACGCTGATTTCGGCTGCAGAGTCCGAAGTCAAGCAGATCGAGCAGCAGTACGCTTCGGGTCTGGTGACCGCTGGCGAGCGCTACAACAAGGTGGTCGACATCTGGGGCAAGACCTCGGACGAAGTCGGCAAGGCCATGATGGACCAGCTGAAAGTGGAAGACGTCGTCAAGCGCGACGGCACCAAGTCGACCCAGGAATCGTTCAACGCGATTTACATGATGGCCGACTCGGGCGCCCGTGGTTCGGCAGCGCAGATCCGCCAGCTGGCCGGTATGCGCGGTCTGATGGCCAAACCGGACGGTTCGATTATCGAAACGCCGATTACCGCGAACTTCCGCGAAGGCCTGAACGTGTTGCAGTACTTCATTTCGACCCACGGTGCGCGTAAAGGTCTGGCCGATACGGCGCTGAAGACCGCGAACTCCGGTTACCTGACCCGTCGCCTGGTCGACGTGACCCAGGATCTGGTCGTGATCGAAGACGATTGCGGCACGTCCAACGGCACCGTCATGAAGGCGATGGTCGAAGGTGGTGAAGTGATCGAAGCGCTGCGCGACCGTATCCTCGGCCGCGTGGTGGTCAACGACGTCGTCAATCCGGAAAACCAGGCCACGCTGTACGAAGCCGGTACCCTGATGGACGAAGACATGGTCGAAGAGATCGAGCGTCTGTCGATCGACGAAGTCAAGGTCCGCACGCCGCTGACCTGCGACACGCGCTTCGGCCTGTGCGCCAAGTGCTACGGCCGTGACCTGGGCCGCGGCATGCTGGTCAACTCCGGCGAAGCCGTCGGTGTGGTGGCAGCGCAGTCGATCGGTGAACCTGGTACCCAGCTGACCATGCGTACCTTCCACATCGGTGGTGCGGCATCGCGTGCAGCAGTGGCCTCGTCGGTGGAAGCGAAGTCGAACGGTACCATCCGTTTCACCTCGACCATGCGTTACGTCACCAACGGCAAGGGCGCGCAGATCGTCATTTCCCGTTCGGGCGAAGTGCTGATCACCGACGACCACGGCCGTGAGCGCGAGCGTCACAAGGTGCCGTACGGCGCCACCCTGATCGTCAAGGACGGCATGGTCATCAAGGCCGGCACCGCCCTGGCCACCTGGGATCCGCTGACCCGTCCGATCATCACCGAGTACGCCGGTACCGTGCGTTTCGAGAACGTCGAAGAAGGCGTGACCGTAGCCCGTCAGGTGGACGAAGTGACCGGTCTGGCCACGCTGGTGGTGATCGACGCCAAGCGTCGCGGTTCGCTGACCAAGACCATGCGTCCGCAGGTGAAATTGCTGAACGACGACGGCCACGAAGTGAAGATCGCCGGCACCGAACACGCCGTGGCGATCGGCTTCCAGGTCGGCGCACTGATCATGGTGAAAGACGGCCAGCAAGTGTCGGTGGGTGAAGTGCTGGCACGTATCCCGACCGAATCGCAGAAAACCCGTGACATTACCGGTGGTCTGCCACGCGTTGCCGAGCTGTTCGAAGCACGTTCGCCGAAAGACGCGGGCATGCTGGCCGAAGTCACCGGTACCGTGGCCTTCGGTAAAGAAACCAAGGGCAAGCAGCGTCTGGAAATCACGGACATGGACGGCAACAAGCACGAGTTCCTGATTACCAAGGACAAGCAAGTGCTGGTGCACGACGGCCAGGTGGTGAACAAGGGCGAGATGATCGTGGACGGCCCGGCCGATCCGCAAGACATCCTGCGCCTGCTCGGTATCGAAGCGCTGGCCCGTTACATCGTCGACGAAGTGCAGGACGTGTACCGTCTGCAAGGCGTGAAGATCAACGACAAGCACATCGAAGTGATCGTGCGCCAGATGCTGCGTCGCGTTCAGATCGTCAACGCCGGCGACACCAACTACATCGTTGGCGAGCAGGTCGAGCGTTCGGAACTGCTGGACGAGAACGACCGCGTGACGGCCGAAGGCAAACTGCCGGCGACCTACGAGAACGTTCTGCTGGGTATTACCAAGGCATCGCTGTCGACCGACTCGTTCATCTCGGCCGCATCGTTCCAGGAAACCACCCGCGTGCTGACCGAAGCGGCGATCATGGGCAAGCGCGATGGTCTGCGCGGCCTGAAAGAAAACGTGATCGTCGGCCGCCTGATCCCTGGCGGTACCGGTCTGGCGTTCCACCGCGCCCGCAAAGAGAAGGAATTGTGGGAAGTGGAAGAGCGTCAAGCGCTGCTGCAAGCAGAAAAAGCTGCCATGTCCGGCGGCGATGTGGAAGTGACCGAATCGGTTACCCCGCACGGCGACGAAGCGTAATCGGCTTTCGCTCTGTCCAAAACGGCGCCTGCGGGCGCCGTTTTTTTATGGCCGGAGATTGCAGACCGCATTGCCAGAACCTGGTTTGCGCATGCTAAGATCTGGCTCATGATCGCCCAAGCCCTGTTCACCCCCGCCCAGCAAAAACTGCTGGGTTTGCTTTTTATCCGTACCTCGGACGGCTACCACCTCAACGAGATCATGCGTCTCACAGGCCTGGGCAGCGCCTCGGCCCAGCGCGAACTGAAGCGGCTGCACGACGCCGGCGTGATCGTCTCCGAGCGCATCGGCAACGTGCGCCGCTTCAAGCCGAACCGTGACTGCATCGTCTACGAGGAACTGACCAGTGTGGTCAAAAAGACTTTCGGCCTGGTCAGCGTGCTGAACTCGGCCCTGGCGCCGCTACAGCGCTCGCTCAACGTGGCGTTCGTCTACGGCGCCACGGCCAAGGAACAGGAGGGCATGAACACGCCGGTGGAGCTGCTGCTGATCGGCGAAAACACCAGCTACGGCGAGCTGCTGTCGCGGCTGCCGGTAGCCGAGCGCCTGCTGCGCCGCAAGATCAACCCCAACCTGTACACGGCGCCCGACTTCAAGCGTCGCCTGCGCGAGCAGCAGGGGTTTATTTTGCAGGTGCTGCGCGAGCAGAAGATTTATGTGCTCGGGGATGAGGCGGATCTGGAGAGAATTGTTGCCGAGGTGGCGGCAGGTGGTTGACGCGGTGGGCCAGGACACGCATCTCCGGGAGAACTGACTGCCACTGGCTAAGTTGAGCTTGCTTGACCGCTTTGCCCGGTGCGCGGAAGATGCTGCGACCTGCTATGAGCTTGTGTCGCTGCAGGAGGTTCAGGCTGTCAAACAGTGGTCGACGCCGATATGGACCGCGTTCGGTTTGCATATCTTGCTGATCGTCGTGTCGGTAGTGATGGTCGGAATCAACTCGCTTGATCTGCCAACCGGCTATGTCTTTTCCTACCCGCATATTCCGGACATGCGGATCTTTGTCGGGTCGATCGTGTCGATGCTGCTGGTGACCGTGACCTACTCTGCGGCGCACGCCACGCTGGCCGATCAGGAGCAAAAAGGGCGGCAACCGAGCGGCAAGCCCTAATGGAGCGCATCGTGCAGTGTCTCGACGACGCCAGCAGCGTCGCAAGGAACTGTTTAAGGGGAATAAAATGAGTCAATTGATCGCCAAACTGGAAACCGATCCCGCCTTGCGGGTACGCGCCGGAAAGATCGTTTCCGGCGTCATGGTCGTGGTGTCCTGCGCCGCGGTGATCATGGTCGGCTATATTTCGTGGGGAATGTGAAGCGCGTCGCGCTTCACATCAGGGCGCCATCTACACCTGGCGCCGTCGTCACGGCTGTCACTGCTGCGCAGCAATCCACCGATCCACCTTCTCCTCCAGCAGCGCCAGCGGCAAGGTGCCGTCGCTGAGCACCACTTCGTGGAACTTCGGCAGGCTGAAGCGCTCGCCCAGTGCTTCTTCTGCGCGGTGGCGCAGTTCGAGGATTTTCAGCGCGCCGATCTTGTAGCCGAGCGCCTGGCCCGGCCAGGCCATGTAGCGCTCGGTTTCGCTCCTGGCCACTTCGTCGTAGCCGAGCGTGTCGCGCATGTACTTGATGCTCTGTTCGCGGGTCCAGCCCTTGGCGTGCATGCCGGTGTCCACCACCAGGCGCGTGGCGCGCAGCAGTTCGTCGTTCAGGTGGCCGAAGTACTGGGCCGGATCGTCATATAAACCCATTTCCTTGCCCAGCGTTTCCGCGTACAGGGCCCAGCCTTCGGTGAAGGCGTTGTTGCCGCCGAATTTGCGGAAGTCGGGCAGCTTCAGTTCCTGCATCAGGGCGATGTGGAAATGGTGACCGGGCTTGCCTTCGTGCAGGAACAGCGTGGTCATGCCGGTGCTGCCGTACTTGGTCGGGTCGGTGACCACCGACCAGAACACGCCCGGGCGCGAGCCGTCGATGGCAGGCGCCGTGTAATGGTCGGAGGCCGTGTCGCGGCTCAGTTCCGGTTCCAGGCGCAGATCGAGCTTGGCCTTGGGCACCAGCGTAAACATCATCGGCAGCTTGGTGTCGAGCACGTCGTTGAGCTTGCGGTACACGGCCTGCACCTCATCCTCGCTCTTGAACGGCCGGAACTTCGGCTGCGCTGCCACCCACACCGGCAGGCCGGCGGCCGGGCCGTTGTAGCCGAGCTTGGGACCGAGCACCTCGAACTGCGACTGGATGCGCGCCACTTCGCGCAGGCCGATCGCGTGGATCTGGTCCGGCTTCAGCGTGGTGGTGGTGGCATTGGCCACGCGCGCCTGGTACCAGGCGGCGCCGTCGGGCAGGGCGCCCAGGCCGGTGGTGGTGCGGCAGGCCGGAATGTAGTCTTTTTCCACGAACGCGGCCAGGCGTCCCAGCGCCGGCATGATCTGCGTGGCGATCTGATGGCGATAGGCGTCGGTCAGGCGCGCCTTGTCGGCCGCGCTGAAGCTGGCCGGCAGGTTCTTGATCGGCGTGTAATAGATGCTATGCTCGGGCGTGTCGCTCAGCAGCTTCTTGTACTGCGGCAGGGCCGAGATCATGATCGCCCTGGGCTGGGTGATGCCCTTCTTGATGCCGTCGCGCATGTTGCTGATGGCCTGGTCGATCCAGGCCGGCATCTGGCTGATGCGGCTCAGGTAGGCATCGTATTGCGCGACGGTGGCGATCGGCTGCGACGCCTGGCCGCCCGCGTAATTGGCCAGCGTCACCGGCACGCTGTCCATCTGGTTCAACGGGAGCAGGTGCTCGGGGAAGCGTTCCATCGCGATCAGGCCGCGCAGCTCGTAGCGCAGGATGTCGTAGTTGAGCCGGTCCTCGGCATTGAGCACTTCGCGCTTGATGGCCTTCAGGCGCTGGGCGAAGTCGCGGTACATCTTGAACTGCAGGGCGCGTTTGCCGGGCGAGATGCTCAGGCCCAGCTGGTCGTCGTAGCGGTTGTCGCCGTTCTCGGTGGCGTTGATCGGCTCGAAGCGGGCGACCGCATCGTAGTATTGGTCGGCAATCGCCTGCAGCGCGGCGTGCGCGGCCGTGGCGCTGACGCGCGGCACGGGGCGGTTGTCGGCATCGGCCAGTGGCAGGGCGAAAGTATTGCTGAGGGGAATACACACCAGGGCCAGGGTGGCGGCAATGGTGGACAGGCGGGCGTGGCTGGTGAGTCGCTTCATAGGTGTTTCCTGATCCAGGTGAATACAAGCAAGTGCGCACGGCGGACGTGCGGAGCGCCGCCTAGCATAAGCCATGCTGGACAGTACCGCGCAACAAATTGTATCAACCGGGATCGCCAGTCCACGGCTTATGCCGCAGCTTCCGCGAGGCGCGTCTGGTACAGCGCGGCCACCAGGTCGGACTGGGTGACGATGCCGGCAAAGCGGTCTTCCGCATCGACGATCGGAATGTGGTGGAAGCCCGAGTTGGCCATCAGCGGCACCAGGTCGACGATCGGCGTATCGGTGCGCGCCGTGGTCGGGCGCGCACTCATGATCTGACCCACCACTTCGGCCTTGTCGGTATGGGTGACGCCGCTCTTGCGCAGGAAGCGCTGCAGCTGGCGGCGCATGCCGCTGTAGCTGTCCAGGCCGCCGTGCTCGAGGAAGTCGGTCTGGGTGACGATGCCGATCACGCGCCGCGCCCGGTTCAGCACGGGCAGGGCGGCCACGCGATGCTGGCGCATCAGCTGCCAGGCCGGCTCCAGCTCGGTGCCGAATTCGGCGCTGACGATGTCGCGCGACATGATGTCGGCGCAGGTGATCACGCCGAAGCGGCGCTGGTAGGCGCGCTGCTCGGTTTGCATGAACAGCGCAGCCAGGTCGTCGCGGCTGATGTCGAGCACCTGGTTGTACTGCTTGAGGACGGCGTCGAGGTCTTCCGTCTTGAAACCGAGCCGCACGGTGGGGGCGGCATCGCTGGTGCCATGCACATTGACGGGTGCGCTGTGCAGGTGCGGGTAGCGTCGCCCGGTCAGCTTGTTGTAGACCACGGCAGTGGCGACCAGCAGGGCAGTGTCGAGGGCCACCGTGTGCAGCACGAAGGCAAAACCTGCCGCGTGCACCACCGGGCCGCCGAGCACCGTGGTCAGCGCCACCGCGCCGCCCGGTGGATGCAGGCAGCGCAGCGAGAACATGGCGGCGATCGCCAGTCCGGCCGCCAGACCGCCAAGCAACGGCAGCGGCAGGCTGTCGCCGAGCCAGCGCACGCACGCCGCGCCCACCAGGCCGCTGACCACGTTGCCTCCGAACACAGACCACGGTTGCGCCAGCGGACTGGCCGGTACCGCAAACAGCAGGACGGCCGACGCCCCCATCGGCGCCACCATGAAGATCGACGCACCGGTCGGCGCCAGCAGATAGCGGGCGTACAGGGCGGTGATCAGCAAGCCGCACAGGGCGCCGACGGCCGCGCGCAGTTGTTCGGGAAGACCGACGTTGCTCGGACCGGGAAGCCAGCTCAATAGTGCGCGCATGGTGCCATCAGATATTTAAAAGCAGCATTATCTCACGGCATGATATGTTCAGCTCGCCACGCGTGGACCGGGACCCACGCTACTGGAGCAAGTCGAGTGGCAAGGCGGTGGTAAATTTGATCTGCTCCATCGAGAACGCCGACGACACGCCCGTCAGCTGCCCCACCTTGATCAGCCGCTTGTAAAAGGCGTCGTAGCCGTCGATATCGGTGGTGACCACCTTGAGCAGGTAATCGACATCGCCGCTCATGCGGTGGAACTCCTGTACTTCGGGCAGCGCCATGACAGCGGCGGCAAAGCGGTCGAGCCACTTGGCGTCGTGCTGACCGGTGCGCACGCTGACGTAGACCGTCACCGGCAAGCCCACCTTGCGGCGGTTGACGATGGCGACCCGGCGCTCGATATAGCCCTCGTCCTCGAGGCGCTTGATGCGTTTCCAGCAAGGCGTGCTGGACAGACCTACCTTCTCGCTGAGCGCGGCGACCGACAGGGTGCCGTCGATCTGCAGGGCGGCCAGGATGGCGCAATCGTATTTGTCGAGAGAGTGCATGGGGTTAACCGCCGTCTGAAAGGAGATTCATTCTACCCCCATTTATCAGGTAGCATAAATATGCTTTTTGATGGTGATTATGCAGGAGTTTTGGCATATTTTCTTCGGGAAATTTCGATAAACTGTTTAGTCCATATCGACCGTCCCGCACCTTTTTACATGAATAACGACATCTACCTCGATGGCAATGCCACCACCTGCGTCCTGCCCGCTGCGGCGCTGGCGGCCGCCGACATCATGGGCCAGCGCTACGGCAATCCCAGCAGTGCCCACGGCACCGGCTTGCGCGCCAAGGTCGTGCTCGACCAGGCGCGCCAGTGCGCGGTGCGCCTGCTGGGCGTCGGGGACGGGCGACTGATGTTCAACAGCGGCGCCACCGAGGGCATCCAGACGGCCGTGCTGTCGGCGCTGGTGGCGGTGCGCGAGCGCCAGGCCCGTGGCGAGCCGGTCGGCAAGTTGCTGGTGTACGGCGCCACCGAGCACAAGGCCGTACCGGAAGCGCTGGCGCACTGGAACCGCCTGCTCGGCGCCGGCCTGACCCTGACCGCGCTGCCGGTCGATGCGGACGGCCGGCACGACCTGGCGGCCTTGCGCACGCTGGCGCCGGATGCCGCCATGGTCTGCACCATGGCCGCCAACAACGAGACCGGCGTGATCAGTGACCTCGACGGCATTGCTGGCGTCCTCGCCGCCAGCGGCACGGGCGCATTGTGGATGGTCGATTGCGTGCAGGCGCTGGGCAAGCTGGAACTGAACCTGGCCGCCACCCGCATCGATTACGCGCCATTCTCCGGCCACAAGCTGCACGCGCCCAAGGGGATCGGCATGTTGTATGTGCGGGCCGGGGCGCCGTTCACGCCGCTGGTCATGGGCGGCGGTCAGGAGACGGGCCAGCGCTCGGGCACCGAGAACATGGCCGGCATCGCCGCGCTGGGCGTGGTGCTGGCCGCGCTGGAGCGGGGCGACACCTTCCCGTCCCACGCCCAGCTGCACGGCTACCGCGCGCGCCTGGCCGACGCCCTGCGCGCGGCGCTGCCCGGTACGGTGTTCAACAACGCGTTCGACAAGTCGCTGCCCACCACCCTCAATTTCGCGGTGCCGGGCGTCTCGAGCCGCGAACTGATGGACGTGTTCGACGCGGCGCGCGTGCGGGTCAGCGCGGGCAGCGCCTGCTCGGCCAGCAAGGCCGCCCCGAGTTACGTGCTCGACGCCATGGGCTTGCCGCTGTGGCGCAGCGCCGGCGCCATCCGCATGTCGTTCGGCGCCATGGTGGACGACGCCACCATCGCCACCGCGTGCGAGCGCATCGCCCATTGCGGCGCCGCGCTGCGCGCTGCCGGCATGATCGCCGACCAGCCCAGCGCCGAACCGGACGACGGCCTGCGGCAGCTGGGCACAGAAGGCGAGTGCAGCTGGCTGGTGCTGGACGCGGCCAGCCGCAGCTGCATCGTCATCGACCCGCTGCCGGCGCAGACCGCGCGCATCACGGCCATCGTGCGCGGCCACAATTACCGGGTGCAGGCCATCGTCGCGACCACTGCCCACGCCGATCACGGCGCGCTGGCGCACGCGCTGGGCGCGCACTTCGACGCCGCCGCGCCGACCGACGGCTACGGCTGGCCGGCGCTGACCGCCCACCGCCTGGTGCTGGGCAACGGCGCCGAAGTTGCCGCGATTGCCATCGGCAGCCAGGTCCTGGCGCAGGTGACCGCCGGCGAGGGGGCGCGCGCCTACCTGCTCGGTATCAAGGACGGCGCCAGCCTGCCGGCCGACATGGTGCGGTTTGCATTCACCGCCCACGGCGACCTGGCCCTGCCGGCGCTCACCACCGGGCAGACCCTGCTGTGCCCCACGCGCGATGCCCGCAACCTGCTGTGTGCAGGCCCGCTGGCAGCCGTCGCCGCCGACCTGCAACTCGACAGCAGCACGCTGGCCGCCTTCCTCGACAGCCATCCCGATGCAGTACTGATCGATGTGCGCGAGCCTTACGAGTTTGCTGCAACCGTTCCCCCGGCGCTGGCAGGCGTGGCGACCGGCAACCGCGCCGTGCAGAGCGTGCCGCTGAGCCGCCTGGTCGAGCATGCCAGTTTGTGGCTGCGGGGCAATACCCATCAGCCGCTGGTGTTCGTCTGCCGCAGCGGCAACCGCAGCATGAAGGCGGCGCAGTGCCTGCGCCGGCTCGGTCATCCGGGCAGTTACAGCCTGGCCGGGGGACTGGCGCTCGCCGCCTGATCGCTCCCTGGGAGCGCTAGGGAGAAAAACAGGGCCGCCGCGAGCGGCCCTTGTCGTTTATGTACGCAAGCGCACAGTAGCAAATTGTTACAAAGCATATCCTTGCTTGGCACACATCCTATTAAGCACCGCGCCGGCAGCATAGAGCGCGGTTTTGTCGCGCACGTCCAAGCGAGGTTTAAGTTGAACAAGTCCAGTCCCCTGCTGCCCGAGATGTCGCTCGGCTTTCGCGAATCGAACACGGCCTCGATGGTCTCCGAACAAGACGAGGATTTACCCTTACGGGCCGAGCTGTTCAGCGCGGCGCAGATGGCCGCCCACGGCCGTTCGCTCGCAGCGCACCATGAACTGAGCCAGCGCGGCGGCGGCGACCAGCTGCTGGCGCGCCTGACCGAGAACGCCGCCGTGATCGGCACCACCTGCGACGAGCTGACGGCCGCCATCAAGGACGGTCGCCAGATCACGCCGGCCTCCGAGTGGCTGCTCGATAACCTGTACCTGATCGAGGAGCAGATCCGGATCGCGCGCCGCCACCTGCCCAAGGACTACAGCAAGGAGCTGCCGCGCCTGGCCCGGGGCGCGCCGGCAGGTTGCCCGCGCGTGTACAAGCTGGCGCTCGAAGTCATTTCGCACGGCGACGGCCGCGTCGATCCGGAATCGCTGTCGCGCTTCGTGGCCGCGTACCAGGAAGTGGCGCCGCTCAAGCTGGGCGAGCTGTGGGCGATTCCGATCATGCTGCGCCTGGCGCTGATCGAAAACCTGCGCCGCGTGGCTGCCCGGGTGGCGGACAACCGCGCCGAGCGCGACCTGGCCAACAGCTGGGCCGACCAGCTGAGCGAGGAAGCCGAAAAGAACCCCAGTGGTTTGATTCTCAAGGTGGCGGACATGGCCCGTTCCAATCCGCCGATCACCAGCGCTTTCGTGGCCGAACTGTCGCGCCGCCTGCAGGGACAAAGCCCGGCGCTGACCATGGCGCTGTCGTGGATCACCAGCCGCCTGGCCGACAGCGGCCAGACCATCGAGCAGCAGATCCAGGTCGAGATCCAGCAGCAGGCTGCAGACCAGGTGTCGATCGCCAACAGCATCGGCAGCCTGCGCTACCTGGGCACCATGGACTGGCAGGAGTTCGTCGAGACCATGAGCATGGTCGAACAGACGCTGCGCCAGGACCCGGCCGGCGTGTACGGCCGCATGGAATTCGCCACCCGCGACCATTACCGCCACGTGATCGAAAATATCGCCAAGCGTTCCGACCACACCGAGCTCGAAGTGGCGCAGCAAGCCTTGCAGCTGGCGCAGGCGCATGCCGCCAGCGACAACCCGCGGCACAGCCATGTCGGGTTCTACCTGATCGGCGGCGGCCAGGCGGCGCTGGAAAAGCAGGCCGGCATGCGCCGTCCGTGGATCGAATCGTTACAGCGCACCAGCAGCGCCTCGCCGCTGACGTCGTACCTGGGCGCCATTGTGGTGCTGTCGGTGATCGCCACCGCGCTGCTGCTGGAACGCTCGGCCTTCCACGGCGTGCACGGCGCACTGCTGTTCGCCATGGGCGTGCTGGCGCTGATCGGCAGCAGCCAGCTGGCCCTCAACCTGGTCAACTGGATCACCACCAAGGTCACCCAGCCCAAGCCGCTGCCGCGCATGGACTTCGAGGACGGCATTCCGGCCGATGCGCGCGCGCTGGTGGTGGTGCCCACGCTGGTCTACAGCCACGAAAACATCGACGACCTGTGCCAGCAGATGGAAGTGCGCTTCCTGGCCAACCGCGATCCGAACCTGCGTTTCTGCCTGCTCACCGACTTTGCCGATGCGCCGACCGAAACCCTGCCTGGCGACACCGCGCTGACCGAGCATCTGCGCGCGTCGGTCGAGCAGTTGAACCGCAAGTACGCGCTGCACCTCAATGGCGATCCGGCCACGCCGTTCCTGCTGCTGCACCGGCCCCGCCTGTGGAATCCGCAGGAAGGGGTATGGATGGGCTTTGAGCGCAAGCGCGGCAAGCTGCAGGACATGAACCGCTACCTGCGCGGCGGCGCGCGCGACAAGTTTTCGCTGGTGGTCGGCGACACCACCGACCTGGAAAGCATCCGGTACGTGATCACGCTCGATACCGACACCCAGCTGCCCCGCGACGCGGCGCGCGATTTCATCTCGACCATGATGCACCCGCTGAACCGCCCGCGCGTGGACCAGGCGCTGGGCCGCGTGGTCGATGGCTACGGCATTTTGCAACCGCGCGTGGCCGTCAGCCTGCCCAGCAAGAGCGCCTCGCGCTACGAAAAGCTGTGCGGCGGCGAGCCGGGCATCGATCCGTACACCCGCACCGTCTCCGACGTGTACCAGGACGTGTTCCTGGAAGGCTCGTTCGTGGGCAAGGGCATTTACGACGTGGACGTGTTCGAGCAGGTACTCGGCCACCGTCTGCCCGACAACCAGGTGCTCAGTCACGATCTGCTCGAAGGCGCGTACGTGCGCGCCGGCCTGATGAGCGACGCCCAGCTGTACGAAGAGTATCCGAGCCGCTACAGCGACGACGTCGCCCGCCGCCACCGCTGGATCCGTGGCGACTGGCAGCTGCTCGGCTGGCTGCTGCCGCGCGTGCCGGGCCCGGGACGCCGCCGCGAGAAGAATCCGCTGTCGCTACTGTCGCGCTGGAAGCTGTTCGACAACCTGCGCCGCTCGCTGGTGGCGCCGGCGCTGGTGATCGCGCTGGTCGTGGCCTGGCGCTGGCTGCCGGCGCCGTGGCTGTGGACCGGCGCCGTGCTCACGGTGATCTTCCTGCCGCCGCTGGTGAACGCGCTGCACGACCTGCTGCACCGTCCGAAAGACACGCTGTGGGACCAGCACCTGCGCACGACCGGCAACAGCGTCGGCATCCAGCTCAGTCACGCGCTGCTGACTCTGACGTTCCTGCCGTACGAGGCGTACTTCAATCTCGACGCCATCGTGCGCAGCCTGTTCCGCATGTATGTCTCGCGCCGCCACCTACTGCAATGGCGCGCGTCCGCGCTGGCCCGTTCCACCACCAGCACCTGGATCACCATGTGGGCGGCACCCGTGACCGCACTGCTGGTCGGCGCCATGCTGCTGGCCTGGCGTCCCGCCAGCCTGGCGCCGGCCGCGCTGTTCCTGCTGGCGTGGCTGGTGGCGCCGGCGGTGGCCGACTGGATCAGCCGCCCGATCAAGCGCCGCAATGCGGACCTGGCGACCGATCAGCAGGTATTCCTGAACAAGCTGGCGCGCCGCACCTGGGCCTATTTCGACCGCTTCGTGGGACCGGAAGACAACTGGCTGCCGCCCGATAACGTGCAGGAGCATCCGAACCAGGTCATCGCCCACCGCACCTCGCCGACCAATATCGGCATGGCGCTGCTGGCCAACCTGACCGCCCACGATTTCGGCTTCATTACGGGCGCCCAGCTGGTGGCCCGTACCGGCGCCACGCTCGACACGATGGACCAGCTGGAACGCCACCTCGGCCACTTCTACAACTGGTACGACACGCAGTCGCTGCGGCCTTTGCATCCGGTGTACATCTCCACCGTGGACAGCGGCAACCTGGCCGGCCACCTGCTCACGCTGCAACCTGGCCTGACCGGCATGTACGACCAGCCGGTGGTCGGTCCGCAATACGTCGATGGCCTGCTGACGACCTTGCGCGTGCTGGAAGAAACGCTGGAAGCAGGAGACAGCGGCGCTGCCGCCGCTGCTGCCGCAACTACTGCAGCAACTGCAGCAACTGCTGCTACCGCCGCGACGACCGATGCTGCGGCAGCCGATGCTGCGGCAGCCGATGCGGCCGACGCTGTACCCGTGGCCGTCGCCGGCGCGCCGGAACTGCTGGCGGTCCAGGAAGTGCTGGCGGCGCGGCCCGACGCCAGCCACCTGCAGCAGCTGTACGCATGGCTCACGCGCGTGGTGCAGGCTGCCGACGCGCTGCAGGCCCTGGCCGCCCGCCATGTCGATCCCGATGTCGTGATGTGGAGTGCCGCGCTGGCGCAGCAGGCGCACGCCGCACTCGAAGAGCTGACCCTGTTCACGCCGTGGGTCAAGCTGCCTGCCGACACCGTGCTCGATACCAAGCTGCTGCGCGTACCGACGCTGCGCGAACTGGCAGCGCTGGCCAATGCCGGCGCCGCGATTCCCGTCACCGACCTGGCCCCGGCCGAAGTGGAGCGCCGCCAGCAGATGGCGCCGTTCCTGGAGCAGGGCGGCGCTGCGGCCCACGAGCGCATGCGCCAGCTGGCCGAACTGGCCCAGCGCAGCAATGCATTCGCGCAGATGGAATACGGCTTCCTGTACAACCCGACCACCAACCTGCTGGCGATCGGCTACAACGTCAGCGAGCGCCGTCTCGACGCCAGTTACTACGACCTGCTCGCTTCCGAAGTGCGCCTGGCTAGCTTCGTCGCGATTGCCCAGGGCCAGCTGCCGCAGGACCACTGGTTCGCGCTCGGTCGCCAGCTGTGCATCGTCGGCGGCAAGCCGGTGCTGCTGTCCTGGAGCGGCTCGATGTTCGAATACCTGATGCCGCTGCTGGTCATGCCCACGTACGAGAGCACGCTGCTCGACCAGACCTATCACTCGGTGATCGACGCCCAGATCGCGTACGGCAAGCAGCATAACGTCCCGTGGGGGATTTCGGAGTCGGGCTACAACACCACCGACGCCAACCTCAATTACCAGTACCGCGCGTTCGGCGTGCCGGGCCTGGGCCTCAAGCGCGGCCTCGGCGACGACCTCGTGATCGCGCCGTATGCCAGCATGATGGGCCTGATGGTCCAGCCGGAAGCGTCGTGCCAGAATCTGCAGAAAATGGCCGGCCTGGGCTTCATGGGCCGCTACGGCTTCTTCGAGGCGGTCGATTACACGCCGACGCGTCTGCCGCGCGGCGTCAGCCACGCCGTGGTGCGCTCGTTCATGGTCCACCACCAGGGCATGGGCTTCCTGGCCCTCAGCTACCTGCTGCACGATCGCCCGATGCAGCGCCGCTTCGAATCCGACCCGCTGCTGCAATCGACGCTGCTGGTGCTGCAGGAGCGCAGCCCGCAGATGGGCGCCTTCCATTCCACCTCGGTGGAATCGGCGGCGATCCGCACCACGGCGCCGGACGCCGGCATGCCGCTGCGCGTGATGACGGCCCACAGCACCCCGGTGCCCGAGACCCAGCTGCTCTCCAATGGCCGCTACCACGTGATGGTGACCAATGCCGGCGGCAGCTACAGCCGCTGGAAGGACCAGTCGGTGACCCGCTGGCGCGAAGACAGCACGCGCGACAACTGGGGCATGTTCTGCTACGTGCGCGACGTGGACGACGGCGAGTTCTGGTCCACCACGTACCAGCCCACGCTGGTGGAGCCGCGCCACCACGAGGTGATCTTCTCGGAAGGCCGCGCCGAATTCCGCCGCGCCGACAACGGCATCGACCTGTACACGGAAATCGTGGTCTCGCCCGAGGACGATATCGAACTGCGCCGCACCCGCATCACCAACAACTCGGATCGCACCCGCACCATCGAGGTGACCAGCTTTGCCGAAGTGGTGATGGCGCCGGCGGCCGCCGATGCCGCCCATCCGGCGTTCAGCAAGCTGTTCGTGCAGACTGAAATCCTGTCCGCTGAACACGCGATCCTGTGCACGCGCCGTCCGCGCGGCGGCAACGAAGCGATGCCGTACATGATGCACACGATGGCCGTGCACGACGCGGCTGTGGGCAGCATGTCGTACGAGACCGACCGCTCGCGCTTCATCGGCCGGGGCAATACCGCTGCCGCGCCGCAGGCGCTGCTGGCCGACGGCCTGCTGTCCGGCAGCCAGGGCTCGGTACTCGATCCGGTGGTGGCGATCCGTTGCACCATCACCTTGAAGCCCGACCAGACCGCCACCGTGGACATGGTGACCGGCATGACCGAGCAGCGCGACGCCGCGCTGCAACTGATCGACAAGTACCACGACCGTCATCTGGCCGACCGGGTGTTCGAACTGGCGTGGACCCACAGCCAGGTCGTGCTGCGCCAGCTCAACGCCACCGAAGCCGACGCCCAGCTCTACGGCCGCCTGGCCGGCTCGGTGATCTACCCGAACGCCGCGCTGCGCGCCGACGCCACCACGCTGGTGAAAAACCACCGCGGCCAGTCCGGCCTGTGGGCCTATGCAATCTCGGGCGACCTGCCGATCGTGCTGTTGCAGATCAAGGACTCGTCCAACATCGAACTGGTGCGCCAGATGGTGCAGGCGCACGCCTACTGGCGCCTGAAAGGCCTGGTGGTGGACCTGGTGATCTGGCACGAAGACCAGTCCGGTTACCGCCAGCTGCTGCACGACCAGATCATGGGCCTGATCGCTTCGGGCATCGACGCCCAGGCCATCGACCGTCCGGGCGGCATCTTCGTACGCATGGGCGACCAGATCGCCACCGAGGACCGCATCCTGCTGCAAACGGTGGCGCGCGTGATCATCAGCGACAGCCGCGGCACGCTGGCCGAACAGATCAAGCGTCCCGGTCCGCCGCTGCTGCGCATGCCGCCGCTGGCAACCGACCATCGCAATGATGCACGCAGCGAGGACCGCAGCGACGACGCCGCCGGCAGCGACGTAGTGGCAGCGCCGCGCGCCAAGCGCGTGCTGCAGCTGGAAAACGGCATCGGCGGCTTCTCGGAAGATGGCCGCGAATACGTGATCACCACCGGCGAAGACCAGCGCACGCCGGCGCCATGGTCCAACGTGCTGGCCAACGCCGGCTTCGGCACCGTGATTTCGGAAAGCGGCCAGGCCTACACCTGGCACGAGAATGCGCACGAGTTCCGTCTCACGCCGTGGCATAACGACCCGGTCAGCGACGCCAGCGGCGAAGCGTTCTACCTGCGCGACGACAGCACCGGTGAATTCTGGTCGCCGTCGGCGCTGCCGGCGCGCGGCACCGGCGACTACACCACGCGCCACGGCTTCGGCTACAGCGTGTTCGAGCACACCGAATCGGGCATCGCCACCGAGATGACCACGTTCGTCGCCACCGATGCGCCGATCAAGTACACCGTCATCAAGGTGCGCAACGATTCGCCGGTGGAGCGCAAGCTGTCCGTGACCGGCTACGTGGAATGGGTGCTGGGCGACATGCGCTCCAAGTCCGGCATGCACATCCTGACCGAGCTCGATCCGGTGAGCGGCGCGCTGTTCGCCCGCAACCAGTACAACACCGACTTCACCGGCCGCCTGGCGTTCTTCAACTGCGACGCCGCGCTGCGCACGGTCACCGCCGACCGCACCGAGTTCCTGGGCCGTAACGGCTCGCTGGCGGCGCCCGTGGCCATGCGCCGCGCGCGCCTGTCCGGCAAGGTGGGGGCGGGGCTGGACGCCTGCGCCGCCATCCAGGCGCCGCTCGAACTGCTGCCGGGCCAGGAACGCGAGATCGTGTTCGTGCTTGGCGTGGCAGGCCGCCGCAATGCCGACGCCAGTAGCATGGTGCAGAGGCACCGCAGCGTCGACGCTGCGCACGAGGCGCTGGCCGCCGTGCACGCGCACTGGGAACAGACGCTGGGCGCGGTGCACATCGAGACGCCGGAACCGGCGCTCGACGTCATCGCCAACGGCTGGCTGATGTACCAGACCATCGCCTGCCGCATCTGGGCGCGCAGCGGTTATTACCAGTCCGGCGGCGCCTTCGGCTTCCGCGACCAGCTGCAGGATGCGATGGCCACCATCCACACCAGGCCGCAGCTGCTGCGCGACCAGCTGATGCTGTGCGCCGCCCACCAGTTCGTGGAAGGCGACGTGCAGCACTGGTGGCACCCGCCGTCCGACCGCGGCGTGCGCACCAAGTGCTCGGACGACTATCTGTGGCTGCCGCTGGGCGTGTGGCGCTACGTGTCGAGCACGGGCGACCTGAGCATCCTGGAAGAGAATCTGCCGTTCATCGAAGGGCGCCTGCTCAAGCCGGAAGAGGAATCCTATTACGACCTGCCGGGGCGCTCCGGCCAGAGCGGCACCCTGTATGAACACTGTGTGCGGGCCATCCGCCACGGCCTGCGCTTCGGGGAGCACGGCCTGCCGCTGATCGGCTCCTGCGACTGGAACGACGGCATGGACAAGGTGGGCGAGCATGGCAAGGGCGAAAGCGTGTGGCTGGCCTTCTTCCTGTGCGAGGTGCTGCAGCGCTTTGCCGAGGTGGCGGAGATGAAGGACGACGACGCCTTTGCGCAGGAATGCCGCGAGCAGTCGGTCAAGCTGGCCGCCAACGTCGAACAGCATGCGTGGGACGGCGAATGGTATCGCCGCGCCTACTTCGACGACGGCACGCCGCTCGGCTCGCACAGCAACGAGGAATGCCAGATCGATTCGATTTCGCAGAGCTGGGGCGTGCTGTCCGGCGTGGCCAACCCGGTACGGGTGCGCGGCGCCATGGAACAGGTCAATCAGCGGCTGGTGCGCAGGGATTCCGGCATCATCCAGCTGCTCGATCCGCCATTCGACAAGGCCGGCCCGAATCCCGGTTATATCCGCGGCTACGTGCCGGGCGTGCGCGAAAACGGCGGCCAGTACACCCACGCCGCCATCTGGACCGCGATGGCCTTTGCGCGCCTCGGCAACACCGAGCGCGCCTGGGAACTGGCGCGCATGATCAACCCGGTCATGCACGGCGCGGACGCCGAGAACGTCTCGACCTACAAGGTGGAGCCTTACGTGGTGACGGCCGACGTGTACGCGGTGGCGCCGCACGTGGGGCGCGGCGGCTGGAGCTGGTACACCGGCTCGTCGGGCTGGATGTACCGCCTGATCGTGGAGTCGCTGCTGGGCGTCACGCGCGGCGCGCACGAACTGACGCTGGCGCCACGCATGCCGGCCGAGTGGAACGGGTTCACGCTGACCTACCGCCATGCCAGCAGTACCTACGTGATCCGCGTGGCGCGCGCCGCACCGGGGCAGGCGGCCACGCTCACCGTCGATGGCGTCACGCGCGAAGGCAATGTCCTGGCGCTGGACGACACTGGCCAGACGCACCAGGTGCAGCTGCTGCTGCCGGCCTTGCCGGCTGCGGCGGCGGCAGTGGAAGCGCCGGCCGCCGCGTCGTAAGACGTCCGCGGCGCCAGCCTGCCGCAGCGCGCGGCAGGCTGGCAGCACCTACTTATCGCGTCAGGCCCGCTCCCGCGCCGAGCAAGGTGGCCACACCGAGTACCGCAAAGATCACCGCCGCCACACCGTGCACCAGCTTGAGCGAGATGCGGTGGGCGATGCGGTCGCCCAGGTACACGGCCGGTACATTGGCCAGCATCATGCCCAGCGTGGTACCGGCGACGACCGCCAGCAGGCTGTGGTAGCGCGCGGCCAGGGCCACGGTGGCGACCTGCGTCTTGTCGCCCATCTCTGCCATGAAAAAGGCGATCAGGGTGGTCATGAAGACGCCGTAGCGCGCGAACTTGGTGTCCTCCTCGTCGAGCTTGTCGGGCACGAGCGTCCAGACGGCCATCGCGATGAACGATGCGCCCAGCACCCAGCGCAGCACGTCGGGCCCGAGCAGGCTGGTGATCCAGGTGCCGATGGCGGCGGCAAACGCATGGTTGGCCAGGGTGGCGACGAAGATGGCGGCGACGATGGGAACGGGACGGCGGAATTTTGCGGCCAGGACGAAAGCGAGCAGCTGGGTTTTGTCGCCGATTTCTGCCAGCGCGACAATGCCTGTGGAGATGAGGAATGCTTCCATTGATGAACAGTGAGATGCGCGGGCCGGCCGATAAGAACCTATGATCCAAAGCGCGTCCCCGGCCCACGATGGCCGCGCTTCGATCATGGTCTCGTCAAGTTTTTCAACCATTTGCACCACGGTCTGCGGACCGATGATGTTGATGCAAATTCCTGCGCCAGGGCGGCGCAAGCCGACTACTCCCCACTTACGGCCGACATCATAGCACAGCCGTTGCAGCGGAAACCGTCGCTGTACACATTGGCGATACATGGCTATGCTATTCTGCTCCGCGCTTGATGCCAACAGGCCCCTTACTTTGAAAAGATCACCATGCAAATCAAGAAGACCTTGTCCGCGTTCGTGCTGTCTGCACTGATGTCGCTGGGCGTGAGCGCTGCCCACGCCGATCCCCTGAGCTATGCCCGCTACGACCAGGTGCGCACCAGCGACCTGTATCTGGACCTGAAGGCCGACTTCGGCCGCAAGACCCTGTCCGGCTATGCCGAACTGACGCTGAACTGGATCGACAAGACCTCGCGCACCCTGGTGCTCGACACCAAAGAGCTCAATATCTCGCGCGTGCAGATCCTCAATCCGAACGGCCGCTGGACGTCGGCCTCCTACATGCTCGACAAGTTCGATCTGCAAAAGGGCCGCGCCCTGCGCATCGCGCTGCCGTTCCAGCCGCAGAAGGTGCGCGTGTATTACCGCACCGCGCCGTCGGCCGCCGCGCTGCAATGGATGTCGCCGGCGCAGACCATGTCGGGCAAGCGGCCTTTCATGTTCAGCCAGTCGCAGGACATCAATGCCCGTTCGTGGGCGCCGGTGCAGGATACGCCTGCGGTGCGCTTCACGTACAGCGCCCGCATCGATGCGCCGGCCGGCCTGCGCGTTGTGATGAGCGCCGACAATGACCTCAACGCCACCGGCAAGGGCGGCTGGAAATTCAGGATGCCGCAGCCGATTCCGTCGTATCTGCTGGCCATTGCGATCGGCGAGATCGATGTGCGCAAGGTCGGCCCGCGCTCGGCCGTGTATGCCGAACCGGCCCGCATCGACGCGGCGGCGCGCGAACTGGAAGATACCGAGAAGATGATCGAGGCGGCCGAGAGCCTGTACGGTCCGTACCGGTGGGAGCGTTACGACATGCTGGTGCTGCCGCCGTCGTTTCCGATCGGCGGCATGGAAAATCCGCGCCTGACCTTCGTCACCCCGACCATGATCGCCGGCGACAAGAGCCTGGTCGATCTGATCGCGCACGAACTGGCGCACTCGTGGTCCGGCAACCTGGTGACCAACGCCTCGTGGAAGTATATGTGGCTCAACGAGGGCTTTACCACCTACGTCACCACCCGCATCGTCGAGAAGATCTACGGTCCCGAGATCGCCGAGATGAACCTGCAAGTGGAGCAGGAAGAGGCGCTGGCGTCGCTGCCCGCCATCCCGCCCGCCCGGCAGGCGCTGGCCACGCGCGGTCCGGACGTCGATCCGTCGGCCTACTCGGACCTCGGCCTGATCTACCCGAAAGGCGCCTGGTTCCTGCGCACGCTCGAGCAGCGCGCCGGACGCGAAGCGTTCGACACCTTCCTGCGCGGCTGGTTCGACTCGCACGCGTTCAAGTCGGCCACCACCGACGAATTCGTGGACTACCTGAAAAAGAACCTGCTCGACGCCCATCCCGAATACATGGCGCAGGTGGAGCTCGACGAATGGCTGTACGGCGCCGGCATTCCGGCCAATGCCGTGCGCGCCGCTTCGCCGCGCCTGGCCGCGCTGGACGAACAGCGCACCAAGTGGCTGCACGGCGAACTGCCCACCGCTGATCTGAACGGCAAGAGCTGGGTCGCGCTCGAGTGGATGCACTTCCTGAACGACATCAACGGCAAGGCCACCGCCGCCCAGCTGAAGGATCTCGACCAGACCTTCGGCCTGGCGACCAGCGGCAACAACGAAATCGCCTTCCGTTTCTACCTGGCGTCGATCAACGCCGGCTACGACGTGCGCGCGCCGCTCGAGAAATTCCTGATGAGCGTGGGACGCCAGAAGTTCGTGGTGCCGCTGTACACGGCGCTGTTGAAGCAGCCGGCGCAAGCCGCATGGGCGCGCAGCGTGTATGCCAAGGCGCGCGACCATTACCATCCGGTGACGCAGGCATCGGTCGATAAACAATTCAAGAAATAAGCCCATGAACATTGCCCGTCTGTTGACCGCCAGCGCCATCGCGCTGGCGCTGGTACCGCTCGGCGCCGGCGCCCAGGCCGTCCCCGCCGTCGCCGCTGCCACCATTGCCACCACTGCTGCCACCGCCGCTGCGCCGGTCCCTGCCTACAACCTCGACGCCGACGTCAGGCTGGCCCTGAAGACCTTCGACGTGCCCGGCATCGCGATCGCCATCGTCAAGGATGGCAAGGTGGTGACCACCAGGGGGTATGGCGTGCGCAAGCTGGGCGACCCGGCACCGGTGGACGGCAAGACGCTGTTCGAGGTGGCGTCCAACTCCAAGGGCTTTACGGCCGCTGCGCTGGCCATGCTGGTGGACGAGGGCAAGCTCAAATGGGATGACCCGGTCAGCATGCACCTGCCAGGGTTCCAGATGTACGACTCCTACGTGACCGGCGTGATGACCATCCGCGACCTGCTCACGCACCGCAGCGGCCTGGGGCTGGGCGCGGGCGACCTGCTGTGGTGGCCCAGCACCGCCTTCTCGACCGACGAGATCATTGCCAAGCTCCGTTACATCAAGCCCGCCACCAGCTTCCGCAACAGCTACGCCTACGACAACCTGCTCTACATCGTGGCCGGCAAGATCATCGCCGAAAAGGACGGCAAGACCTGGGGCCAGTCGATCCATGACCGCATCCTGGCGCCGCTGGGCATGACCGGCACCAGGACCAGCGTGGAAGCGATGCTGGCGACCGACAACCACGCCGCGCCGCACAGCAAGATCGACGGCAAGGCGGCCGTGGTGAAACCGATGCCGGTGCCGAACGCGGTGGGGGCGGTGGGCATCGACACCAATGCCGAAGACCTGGCGCGCTGGATGAACACGTTGATGAACGACGGCCGGAGCCCGGACGGCAAGCAGCTGGTCAGCGCCAAGCAGATCGCCGAGCTGTGGAGCGAGCAGACGCCGATGCGTATCCGCGACCCCAAACCGGCGCTGGCGGCCACCAAGCCCAACTTCGCCGCCTATGGTCTCGGCTTCTCGCTGCGCGACTACAAGGGCCGCAAGCTGGTGATGCACGGCGGTGCGCTGCAGGGCTTTTATTCCACGGTGATGATGGTGCCCGAGGAAAAACTCGGCATCGCGATCCTGACCAACGCTGAAAACGGCCCGGTCATGGCGGCGCTGTACTGGCGCATCCTGGATCAGTACCTGAACGTGCCGGCCAGCGACTGGATCAAGCTGTATGCGGACCAGGAAGCGGCGTCGCACCAGGAGGAAGCACAGCGCCAGGCCAAGGCGACGACGGCCCGTGCGGCGCAGTCGCAGCCGTCGCTGCCGCTGGCAGCCTACGACGGCGAGTACGAGGATGCGTGGTATGGCGTGGCGAGCATCGGCGAGGAAAACGGCAAACGCATCATGCGCTTCTCGCGCACGCCGGACCTGACGGGAGAGCTCGAGCACTTCCAGCATGACACCTTCATCGTGCGCTGGAAGGAGCGCAACTTCAATGCCGACGCCTACGTGACGTTCTCGCTGAACCCGGACGGCAGCATCGAGCGCATGAAGATGGCGCCGATATCGACCGAGACCGATTTCAGCTACGACTTCCAGGATTTGCTGTTCGTGCCGAAAGCGAAGAAGTAAGCGCTAGCGGGGCAGGGCGGCGTCCTGCTTCAGCAGCTGCGACATGTATTGCGGCGTGATGCCGAGGAACGACGCCACCACCTTTTGCGAAATGCGCTGTTCGAGGCCCGGGTAATCGATGCGGAATGCTTCGAGCCGGCTCTGCGCCGGGCAGACGCTCAGGTACAGGCGCCGGCTCTGGTCCATGATGCCGCGCTCGGACACCTTGATGTAGTAGTCGCGCAGCACGGCGTGCTGCGCGGTCAGCGCCCACAGCGCCTGCAGCTCGAAGCGGTAGGTCTGCACCGCTGTTTCCGCCACCACGAAGTTGTGCGCCGGTTCCTGGCTCTGGGCGCGCAGGATGTCGTCGTGCGAGACGGCCATCTGGCCGTCGGTGCGGAAGTACAGCGTGACTTCGCTGCCGTTGCCGGGCGCGTAACCGACCCGCGCCACGCCGCTGTGCAGCCAGTGGATGTATTGCGCCAGCTCGCCGCTGCGCTGCAGGTACTCCCCCTTGCGCACGCTGACATGCCTGGCCTGCGGCGCCATCAGGTGCGAGACTTCGTCGTACATGTCAGGGGAAACGCGAAATCGCTCGGAAAGGACTTGCCGGTATTTTGCCCGGTGGGCGAGGAATGCCTGGTTCATATTCCAGTGAGTGGATGGCTGAAAAACTTGTCCCAAGTGTATACGGTTTTCGAGTCGAAAAGGTAAATTTTGTTGCGTCCAGGCATAGATCGACAGCTGTCCGCACAGTGCGCCGAGGCGGTACAATTTCACCACATGCAGGCGCGCCCGCCGGCGCTGTCGCTCAATCACAAGGATAAAACGCCATGGATCCCATCAAGGTCATGATCGTGGACGATTCGGCCGTGGTGCGGCAGGTGCTGAGCGGTCTGCTCAACGCTGCGTCCGGCATCACCGTCACCTATGCGGTCGCCAACCCGCTGCTGGCCAGCGAACGCATGAAGATGCAGTGGCCGGACGTCATCGTGCTCGATGTGGACATGCCGAGGATGGACGGCCTGGCCTTCCTGCGCCGTATCATGGCCGAGCGGCCCACGCCGGTCGTGGTCTGCGCCACGCTCACCGACCGGGGCGCACAGACGTCGATGGAGGCGCTCACCGCCGGCGCCGTGGCGGTGGTCACCAAGCCGCGCGCGGATCTCAGGCAGCTGCCGCAGGACAGCGATGACGAACTGGTGGCGGCCGTGCGCGCCGCTGCTGGCGCCCACGTGGTCAAACCCGCGTATCACGCGCCGCGCGCGCCGGCCGCAGCGGCGGCGCCGGCTGCCGGACTGGCGCCGGTGCCGGAAAAACTCAGCGCCGACGCCGTGCTGTCGCTGGGCGACCTGCGGCCGGTGACCGCCACCACCGAACGCGTGGTGGCGATCGGTGCCTCCACCGGCGGCACCCAGGCGCTGGAAGAAGTCCTGGTCGCGTTGCCGGACACGGCGCCCGGCATCGTGGTGGTGCAGCACATGCCCGAAAAATTCACCGCCGCCTTTGCCGCGCGTCTCGACAGCGTGTGCCAGGTGCGCGTGAAGGAAGCGGTCCACAATGACCGCGTGGTACGGGGCCAGGTGCTGATCGCGCCCGGCGACAAACACCTGCTGCTGCGCCGCACCGGCGTGCAGTACTTTGTCGAGGTGGTCGATGGCCCGCTGGTCAATCGCCACCGGCCGTCGGTGGACGTGCTGTTCCGCTCTGCCGCGCGTGCAGCCGGCGCCAATGCGCTGGGCGTGATCATGACCGGGATGGGCGACGATGGCGCGGCGGGGTTGCTGGAAATGCTCAACGCCGGCGCCCGCACGCTGGCGCAGGACGAAGCCTCGTGCGTGGTCTACGGCATGCCGAAGGAGGCGGTCAAGCGCGGGGCGGTGGAGAAATCAGTGCCGCTGACAGCGATTCATCGCGAGATCATGCAGCAGCCCGGCTGAGCCGGGCTTGTCGCGTCACTCTCCGCCGAAGGCGGTTTAAAACTTACGGCTTGACGAACTTGAGCGTCATGCGGTCGCTCTCGCCGATGGCCTGGTACTTGGCCCGGCCCTCGTCCTTGTTGGCGTAGGTCGGCGGCAGCGCCCACACGCCGCCCTTGTGGTCGGCCGTGTCCTTCGGATTGGCGTTGATCTCGGACTTGGCGGCCAGCTTGAAGCCTGCTGCTTCGGCCAGCTTGATCACGTACTGCTCGTGCATGTAGCCGGTGCTGGCGGTGGCATCCTGGGTCTTGGCGGCCGGCAGGCGGTGCTCGACCACGCCGAACACGCCGCCCGGTTTCAGGCTGTCGTACACGCTGGCGAACAGCAGCTTGAGGTTGTCCGGGCCGGTCGGTATCCAGTTGTGGATGTTGCGGAAGGTGAGCACCATGTCGACGCTGTTATTCGGTGCGAATTCGTATTTGCGCGGCGGCGAAAACACGCCCAGCGCCACCTTGTTGTAGACGGCCGGATTGGCGTTGAGGCGTTCCATGAAACGCTCGGCAGCCTTGCGTTCGCGCTCGTTGGGCGAGGCCAGGTCGTTGCCGGCGGCGATCAGCTTGCCGTTGTCGCGCAGGTACGGCGCCAGGATCTCGGTGTACCAGCCGGCGCCGGGCGCCAGCTCCACCACCGTCATGTTCGGGCGGATGCCGAAGAAGGTCAGCGTCTCGTAAGGATGGCGGCTGGCGTCGCGCTGCACGTTGGCGGGCGTGCGCGAACTGGCGCCGATGGCAGCCTTGAGTTTCGCGTCTTCCGTCTGCGCCGAGACACCGCCGGCGGCGAACAGCGTGGTGCAGGCCAGAGCGGCCACGAGGTATTTCTTCATACTCGGTCTCCTGAGGGTTTGCGATGGCGACGCCGTACGGCCGCCCTGCGCGATCATGGGCGAGGACAGCGCGCAGGTCAAGTGAATCGCCGCTGTCTACTATTGGTGTGTAACGCAGTGTATCGCTGTGGTAGCGGGAATACATATTGCTATCCCGATTGTTAAGCAGGCGCTAATATTGTCTTTCTGCTGCCCAGGCGGCTGGCCCGAATCACCGGGGACATCGGAGACCGCGGCGACACGCGCGGCAGGTTTTCGACGTTCCCGCCTTATCTGGAGAGATGATGGAACGACGTGCATTCCTTAATATCGGTAGTCTGGCGCTGGGCACGATGTTGCTGCCCGCCTTCGGCCGCGCCATCGCGGCCGAAGAGCTGCTCAATCCGGTCGCCCTGCAGTTCAAGAAAATGCTGGCCGATACCGCGATGACGGCGGCCACCCAGGCCGGCGCCAGTTACTGCGACGTGCGCGTGGGCCGCTACCTGAACCAGTTCATCACCACCCGCGACCTCAATGTGGACAACGTGGTCAACACCGAATCGGCCGGCGTGGGCGTGCGCGTGATCGCCGGCGGCGCCTACGGCTTTGCCGCCACCAGCGACATGACGCCCGACGGCGTGGCAGGTGCTGCGCGCCAGGCCGTGGCGATCGCCCGCGCCAACGCCAAGCTGCAGACCGAGCCGGTGGTGCTGGCGCCGGTGAAAAGCCTGGGCGAGGTGGCCTGGGCCACGCCGATCGTCAAGGACTGGCGCACGGTGCCGATCAAGGAAAAGGCCGAGCTGCTGATCACCGCCAACAAGGCCGGCATGGACGGCGGCGCCAGCTTCATGCAGTCGATGCTGTTCCAGGTGAACCAGCAAAAATACTTCGCCTCCACCGACGGCTCGTACATCGACCAGGACATCCACCGCCTGTGGATGCCCGTGTACGCCACTGCCGTGGACCAGAAGAGCAACAAGTTCCGCACGCGCCAGGGCCTGTCGGCGCCGGTGGGCATGGGCTACGAGTACCTGGACGCGCGCCCCGAGCACAAGGTCAAGGCGGCCGGCGGCGTGACCACGCTGTACACCAAGTCCTATGACCTGATCGAAGATGCGCGCGCGGCCGGCAAACAGGCCAGGCAAAAGCTGGCCGCCAAGTCGGTGGAGCCGGGTAAATACGACCTGGTGCTCTCGCCCGAGCACCTGTGGCTGACCATCCACGAATCGGTGGGCCACCCGACCGAGCTCGATCGCGTGCTCGGCTACGAAGCCAATTACGCCGGCACCAGCTTCGCCACGCTCGACAAATGGAAGACCAAACAATTCAAGTACGGCTCCGACCTGGTCAACATCGTTGCCGACAAGACCACGCCCGGCTCGCTGGCCAATGTCGGCTACGACGACGAGGGGGTGCCGTGCAAGCGCTGGGACATCATCAAGGACGGCATCCTGGTCAACTACCAGGCCACGCGCGACCAGGCGGCCATCATCGGCGAGAAGGCATCGCACGGCTGTTCGTACGCCGATAACTGGAGCAGCGTGCAGTTCCAGCGCATGCCCAATGTCTCGCTGCAGGCAGGTAAAAAGCAGCTCACCCCGGACGAGATGGTCAAGGATGTCAAGAAGGGCATCTACATCGTCGGCGACGGCTCGTTCTCGATCGACCAGCAGCGCTACAACTTCCAGTTCGGCGGCCAGCTGTTCTACGAGATCAAGAACGGCAAGATCGGCCAGATGCTCGAAGACGTGGCGTACCAGTCCAATACCCAGGAATTCTGGAATGCCTGCACCGCCATGTGCGACGAGCGTGACTGGCGCATGGGCGGCTCCTTCTTCGACGGCAAAGGCCAGCCCTCGCAGGTGTCGGTGGTGTCGCACGGCGCCAGCACCACGCGCTTTAACGGCATCAACGTCATCAACACCGCCCGCAAAATATCCTGAGCCTGGAGACTGATCGATGAAAAACCTGAACCAGGACGACGCCAAGCGCATCTGCGACAAAGTGCTGTCGTTGACCAGCGCCGACCAGTGCGAAGTGAACCTGAACGGCGGCCGCTATGGCAATATCCGGTACGCCCGCAATGCCGTGTCCACCGCAGGGCTGGTGGAAAACACCGAGCTGGCGATCTCGGTTGCCTTTGGCAAGAAGCAGGGCGTCGCCACCGTCAATGAACTCGACGACAAGGCCATCGAGCGTGCCGTGCGGCGCGCCGAGGAGCTGGCGCGGCTGGCGCCGGACAACCCGGAATTCATGCCCACGCCATCGAAGCAGCAGTACAAGGCCAGCGAGACCTTCTTCCAGAAGACCGCCGACATCGACCCCGAATTCCGCGCCCAGGTGGCGGCCTACAGCATCGAGAACAGCCGCAAGAACAAGCTGGTGGCTGCCGGCTTCTTTACCGACAGCGCCAGCTTCTCGGCCGTGGCCAACTCCAACGGCATCTTCGGCTACCAGCGCGACACGGGCCTGGACTTCACCCTCACGGTGCGCACCGAAGACGGGCGCGGCTCCGGCTGGGCCAAGCGCAGCGTGGGCGATGCGGCCAGGTTCGATGCGCGCGAAGCGTCCGACGTCGCCATCGAAAAGGCGTTGCGCTCGGTGGAGGCCAAGGCGCTGGAACCGGGGCGCTACACGGTGGTGCTGGAGCCGGCCGCCACGTCCGACATCCTGGCCTATATGTTCAACGCCTTCGGCGCACGCGAGGCCGACGAGGGCCGCAGCTTCCTGTCGAAAAAGGGCGGCGGCAATCGTCACGGCGAAAAGCTGTTCGATGAACAGGTCAATGTGTGGAGCGATCCGTGGGACGCCAAGGTGGCCGTGCTGCCGTGGGACGGCGGTTCGCTGCTGGCGCGGGAGCGCCAGGACCTGATCAAGAACGGCCGTATCGACGCGCTCAATTATTCGCAGTACTGGGCCAGGAAGCAGGGCAAGCGCGCCGTAGGTGCGCCCGGCAACATCATCATGGCCGGTACCGACAAGTCCACCCAGGAGCTGATCGCCAATACCAAGAAGGGCGTGCTGGTCACGCGCACCTGGTATATCCGCATGGTCGATCCGCAGTCGGTGCTGCTCACCGGCCTCACGCGCGACGGCACCTTCTACATCGAGAACGGCAAGATCAAGCATCCGATCAAGAACTTCCGCTTCAACGAAAGCCCGGTGACGATGTTGAACAATATCGATGAACTGGGCCGGCCGGAGATCCTGTCGGGCGACGAATCGACATACCAGCTGCTGGTGCCGGCCATGCGCGTGCGCGACTTCAATTTCACGTCCCTGTCGGACGCGGTGTAGGGCGGGCGACCGTCAGCTTATCGGAGTATCAGTGGAACGACGTTCATTCTTAAAGGTAGGCGCTGCCGCCGGCGGCAGCTTGCTGATTCCCGTGTTCGGACACGCGATCGCAGCCGACGAGCTGCTCAACCCGATGGCGGTGCAGTTCAAGAAATCGCTGGCCGATATCGCGCTCGATGCGGCCACCAGGGCCGGCGCCAGTTACTGCGACGTGCGCATCGGCCGTTACCTGAACCAGTTCATCACCACGCGCGACCTCAACGTCGAAGACATCGTCAACACCGAGTCGTCCGGCGTCGGGGTGCGCGTGATCGCCGGCGGCGCCTACGGCTTTTGCTCGACCAATGTGATGACGCCCGATGCGGTGGCCGAGGCGGCGCGGCAGGCGGTGGCGATCGCCCGCGCCAACGGCAAACTGCAAACGGCGCCGGTGGAGCTGGCGCCGGTCAAAGGCGTGGGCGAGGTGGCGTGGGCCACGCCGTTCAAAAAGGACTGGCGCGCCGTGCCGATCCGGGAAAAGGCCGAACTGCTGATTGCCGCCAACAAGGCCGGGCTCGATGCCGGCGCCAACTTCATGCAGGCCAACCTGTTCCAGGTCAACCAGCAAAAATATTTTGCCTCCACCGACGGCGCCTACATCGACCAGGACATGCACCGCCTGTGGTCGCCGTTTACCGCCACTGCCGTGGACAAGGCCAGCAACCGCTTCCGTACCCGTGACGGCCTGTCGTCGCCGGTCGCCATGGGCTATGAGTTCTTCGACGCGCGCCCCGAGCACAAGGTCAGGGCGGCCGGCGGCGTGACCACCTTGTACCACGGCGCCTACGACCTGATCGAGGACGCCCGCGCTGCGGGCCGCCAGGCGCGCGAAAAACTCGGCGCCAAGTCGGTGGAGCCGGGCAAATACGACCTGGTGCTCTCGCCCGAGCACCTGTTTTTGACCATCCACGAGTCGGTGGGCCACGCCACGGAACTGGACCGCGTGCTCGGCTACGAGGCCAACTACGCCGGTACCAGCTTTGCCACGCTCGACAAGTGGCAGAGCAAACGATTCAACTACGGGTCCAGCATCGTCAATTTTGTTGCCGACCGCACCACGGCCGCATCGCTGGGCTGCGTCGGTTACGACGACGAGGGTGTGCCGGCCAAGCGCTGGGACATCATCAAGGACGGCATCCTGGTCAACTACCAAGCCACGCGCGACCAGGCCCACGTGATCGGCGAGAAGGCATCCCAGGGCTGCTCGTACGCGGATAGCTGGAGCAGCGTGCAGTTCCAGCGCATGCCCAATGTCTCGCTGCAGGCCGGTACCAGGCAGCTCACGCCCGACGAGATGGTCAAGGATGTCAAGAAGGGCATCTACATTCTCGGCCGCGGCTCGTTCTCGATCGATCAGCAGCGCTACAACTTCCAGTTCGGCGGCCAGCTGTATTTCGAGATCAAGAACGGCAAGATCGGCCAGCAGCTCGAGGACGTGGCCTACCAGTCCAATACCCAGGAATTCTGGAATGCCTGCACGGCGCTGTGTGATGCGCGCGACTGGCGCATGGGCGGCTCCTTCTTCGATGGCAAGGGTCAGCCGAGCCAGGTCAGCGCGGTGTCGCACGGTTCGCCCACCACGCGCTTCAACGGTATCAATGTGATCAACACCGCACGCAAGATAGGATAAACATGAAGATGCTCACGCAGGACGAAGCAAAACACGTGTGCGACAAGGTGATGGCGCTGTCGAAAGCGGACGAGTGCCGGGTGCAGATTTCCGGCAGCCAGCGCGGCAACGTGCGCTACGCGCGCAACAGCGTGTCCACCGCCGGCCTGGTGCAAAACACCCAGCTCACCGTGAGCGTGGCCTTCGGCAAGCGCCAGGGAACGGCGTCGGTCAACGAGTTCGATGACAAATCGCTGGAAAAGGCCGTGCGCCGCGCCGAGGAAGTGGCGCGCCTGGCGCCGGAAAATCCCGAGTTCGTGCCGGCCGTGAAGGGGCAGGTATACAAGGCGTCGGTCACGTACAGCGCCGCGACTGCCGCCATCGACCCCGAGTACCGCGCCGAGGTGGCCGCCACCAGCATTGGGCTGGCGCGCAAGAAGGGGCTGATCGCCGCCGGCTTTTTCAGCGACACCACCGGCTTCGAGACGGTAGCCAATTCGAACGGCGTGTTCGGCTACCAGACCCTGACCAATCTCGGTTTTACGGTCACCACGCGCACCGAGGACGGCCTCGGTTCGGGCTGGGTGACCCGCTCGGCCAACGACGCGGCCCGCTTCGACGCGCGTGAAGCGTCCGAGATCGCCATCGACAAGGCGCTCACTTCGGTCCATGCCAAGGCCATCGAGCCGGGCCGCTACACGGTGATCCTGGAGCCGGCCGCCACCTCCGAAATCATCGGCCGCATGTTCGGCGCGTTCGACGCGCGCCAGGCCGACGAAGGCCGCAGCTTCCTGTCAAAAAAAGGCGGCGGCAACCGCCTCGGTGAAAAACTGTTCGACAAACAGGTCAACCTGTGGGCCGATCCCTGGAACCCGGATGTGCCGGTGCTGGGCTGGGACAATGCCTCGATGCTGGCGCGCGAGCGCACCGATGTGATCAAGGGCGGCAGGATCGCCTCGCTCGACTACACGCCTTACTGGGCCGGGAAGCAGGGCAAGCGCGCCATCGGCCGCCACGGCAACATGATCATGGCCGGCGGCGGCAAGTCCACCGAGGAACTGATCGCCTCGACCAAGAAGGGTGTGCTGGTCACGCGCACCTGGTACATCCGCATGGTCGATCCGCAGTCGCTGCTGCTCACCGGCCTCACGCGCGACGGCACCTTCTACATCGAGAACGGCAAGATCAAGCACCCGATCAAGAACTTCCGCTTCAACGAGAGCCCGGTATCGATGCTGAACAATATCGAGGAACTGGGCAAACCGGTGGTGATCGGCGGCGACGAGGTGCGCTTCCAGATGATGATCCCGCCGATGAAGGTGCGCGACTTCAACTTCACGTCGCTGTCGGACGCGGTGTAGCGGCGGGAGGCGGACAGGGTGGCCTGGGATTTCTACTTCACCCGCCTGACCTACGAGTCGGGCGACTGGGATGTCGATGTGCGCATGCCCAGCAACGTGCTCAATTCGCTGGTCGAATACACGACCCTGCGCGTCGATCCGGTGGAGCGCATCGTGGCCCTGTCCGACCCCAAGATGCTGGAGGCGCCGTTCTGCTATTTCGCCGGTCACAAGCTGGTGCAGTTCACGCCGGCCGAGCGCAAGAACCTCGAGCGCTATGTCAGGGGCGGCGGCTTCGTCTTCGTGGACGACTGCAACCACGACATCGACGGCCTGTTCGCCAAGTCGTTCGAATCCGAGATCGCCGCCATCTTCGGCAAGCGCGCCTTGCAGAAAATCCCGAACAACCACGCGCTGTATTCGAGCTTTTTCAAGTTCGAGGGCCCGCCCACCACCGGCGTCGAGCTCAATGGCTGGGGCGACGACCTGGTGCACGACTACCTGAAGGCGGTGGAAGTGAACGGGCGGGTGCGCCTTTTATACAGCAACAAGGACTACGGCTGCGAGTGGGACTACGACTTTCGTAACAAGCGTTTTCTGGCCATCGACAACACCCGCTTTGCGGTCAATATCATTCAATACGCGTTGGGAGCTTAAATGAAGGATGCGGCAGGCGCTATCGCCTGGAACGAGACTGAAATCGGCGCCCTGAGCGCTGCGGTGGCCGCGCTCAGGCGCAGCATGTCGCAGGTGATCATCGGCCAGGAAAACGTGATCGACTCGCTCATCATCTGCCTGCTGGCCGGCGGCCACGCGCTGGTGGAAGGCGTACCGGGACTGGGCAAGACGCTGCTGGTCAAGTCGCTGTCGCAGGCGACCGACATGGCGTTCCACCGCGTGCAATTCACGCCCGACCTGATGCCGTCCGATATCGTCGGCACCGAGATCCTCGAAGAAGACCAGGCCACGCGCCAGCGCTCGTTCCGCTTCCAGCCGGGCCCCGTGTTCACCCAGGTGCTGCTGGCCGACGAAATCAACCGTGCGCCGCCGAAAACCCAGTCGGCGCTGCTCGAAGCGATGCAGGAGCGTAGCGTCACCTTCGCCGGCCAGACCCATGCGCTGCCCAAGCCTTTCTTCGTGCTGGCCACGCAAAATCCGATCGAGCAGGCCGGCACCTATCCGCTGCCCGAGGCGCAGCTCGACCGCTTCCTGCTGCGCATCGACGTGGTCTATCCGACCGAGGAAGAAGAGATCCGCATGGTGGCCGCCACCACCAACGCCGGCCTGCACGACGCCGAGCCGGTGCTGGACGTGGCCACGCTGCTGCGCCTGCAGCAACTGGTGCGCGACATCGACATCGGCGACCACCTGCTGGCGTACGCCACGCGGCTGGTGCGCGCCACCCGGCCGGCGCTGACCACGGTGCCGGCCGTGAAGCAGCACGTGGGCTGGGGCGCCGGTCCGCGTGCCGGCCAGGCCCTGGTGCTGGCGGCCAAGGCGCGGGCGCTGATGCACGACCGGCTGGCCGTCACGCGCGAAGACATCGGCGCCATGCTGCTGCCGGTGCTGGCGCATCGCGTGATCCGCAATTTCGAGGCCGAAGCCGACGGTGTGGCGATTGCCGACATCCTGCTGGCGCTGCGCGAGCATATCCGTCCCGACTGACCGCGCACTCGATGAATCAGTCGCCCAATGCCATGCTGGCCGCCACGCGCGACCTCGCGCTGGTGATCCGCCACGTGCTGGCCGGTCTCGGTCACGGCATCCATGCGGGCCGCGAACGCGGCGCCGGCGTCGAGTTTTCCGAGTACCGCGCCTATGCCCCCGGCGACGAGTGGCGGCGCGTGGACTGGAAGCTGCTGGCGCGCGCCGACCGCTACTTCGTGCGCGAGGCCGAACGCGACAGCCACGTTGCCACCTGGCTGTGGCTCGACGCCACGGCCTCGATGGCGGAACCGAGCCGCGAGCTCGAAGGTGTCGATAAATTGTGGTTCGCACGCACCGCGCTGGCCTGCATGGCCGCCATTGCCCAGCGCCAGGGCGATGCGTTCGGCCTGGCCGTTTTCAGCGGCGGCAAGGTGGCGTTGACGCCGGCAGATCGCGGACCGCGTCACTTGCAGCGCGTGCTGGCGCAACTGGCAGCGGCGCGCCCCGATGGCGTACTGCCGAGCGCAGAGAGCGTCAAATCGTGCCTGCACTTCGCGCGTGCGCCCGGGCTGGTGCTGGCCGTCACCGATGGCCTGGACTGGCACGGAGCCTCCGGGCTGGCGCCGCTCCCCGAGGCGCTGCTGCGCTTGCGCAAGCTGCGCCACGACGTGCGCCTGCTGACGGTACGCACCCATGCCGAGGCCGAGGCCAGCTTTGCCACCGGCACGGCCTACCGCGATCCCGAACAGCAGGCCGGCCTGCACCGCTTCGGTCAGGCCGACCGTGCGGCCTACCTGGCGCGCAGCAGCGCGCACTTCGCGGCGATCGCCGGCAGTTGCCGCCAGCACGACATCGTCCACCACGAAGCCTGCATCGAACAGCCGCTGACCGATGTGCTGCGGCGCTGGCTGCAGCCTCAGTTGCAACGGGCCGGAGCGCGCGCACGATGACCAGTCTCTACCCCTGGTGGTGGCTGGCGCTGCCAGTGCTGTTGCTGCCGATCTGGTGGCACCGTCAGAAACGTCAGCGCATCGATGCCCGGCCGCTGGCCACCGCGCGCTTTCTGCCCGCTGCCGCGCCCGAACAACTGCGCGTGTGGCAGTGGCGCGACCGCCTCTTACTGCTGCTGCGCTGCCTGCTGCTGGTGGCGCTGATCGCGTTGCTGGCTGCCGTCGTGTTCCCGTGGCGCGGCGATACGGTGCTGGTCGATGCCGACGCCGATCCGGCGTGGACCACGCGCCAGATCGCCGATGCCGGCATGACCGGCGCGCGCCGCATCGCGCTGCCGCCCGATGCACTGGCCTGGCTGCGCCGCCACGAACGTGACTGGCGCGCCCATGCCCGCGTGCTGATTTTGGCGCGCGAAGGCCGGATCGCCATGCCGGCGCGGGCGCCGCAGTTCGACCACGCGGTGGAACTGCGGGTACATGCCGAACCTGCTGCGGCAGCCCCTGCAGCCGGTACGCTACCCGCTACCGCCCATCCTGCCGTTGCCGCATCGGCTGGCGCCGTTGCTATGCCCACCGCTATACCTGCCACCTACCCGGTCGTGCTGGCGGCGTCGTCCGCGCGGGCACCGGCCTGGCGCGCGTTGTTTACCGCGTTCGACCAGGGCGGCGGCGGCAAGCGACGCTACCTGCTCGCCAATGCGCCCCGGCCCGACACGGCATTGATCGTCTGGGACGGCGCCAGCGCGCCCGATGCGCGCGCTGCGTCGGTAGATTCGGCATCGGCACCGGCGCCGCCCGCCGCCTGGCGCGCGCCGCACTGGTGGCTGGCGGGCTTCAGCGGCGGCGGCAGCGATGAGCGCTGGCCGGAGATGGCGCATGCCGCCGCCATCACCGTCAACGGCATCGCATTCCGATATGCCGACAGTCCGCGCGGCCGCCTGTGGACGTCGCCCGCGTTTCCGCCGCAGGATGCCGCCACGGCGCGCGCGCTGTTCGAGGCCTGGCGCCTGCTGGACCCCGCGCCGGCGCCCGCCTATCCGGCGCCGTCGCACCGGTTTGCCGCGGCCCCGGTTGCCACTGTGCTGCCCGATGCCGGTCCTACCCACTGGATTGCCCTGCTCGTGATGGGCCTGTTTTTACTGGAACGGATCATGACCCATGTCCGACGCGTCTGATGTCCTGCGCCGGCGGCTGTGGGCCGCCGTGCTGCGCCGTCGTGCGCCATGCTGGCTTGCTGCCCTGGTGCCGCTGGTGGCGGCGGCCGCGCTGCTGCCGTCAGGGCGCGCCTGGATGCTGGCAGCGATGGTCGCCTGGGCGCTCGGGATGCTGGGCGATGGCTGGCGCTGGCGGCGTCGCATCGCACGCTGCTGGAGCACATGGCTGGACGCCGCCATACCGGCGCTGGAGGACAGCAGCGCGCTGCTGGCAGGGCAGGCAAAGACGCCGCTGGCGCGGCTGCAGCAGCAACGCCTGCTTGCACGCCTGGCGGGCAGCGCGCACGCCCGCTTGCACGGCGGTGCGGACGCACTGCTGACGGCTGCGGATTACCGCGCCATTGCGCGCCACCGCGTGCCGCTGGCTGCGCCGTCCCTGGTCGTGCCGGTGGTGCTGGCGCTGGCCTTCGCGGGCGCCGCCTGGCGGTACGAGGCAGCATCCGCCCCCGGGGTGGCGCCGGCAGGCATCGTGGCGACGGCCAACAGTGCGCCAGTCGCCGGCGAGATCTACCTGCGCGTGACGCCTCCTGCCTATACCGGCGTGGCAGCCTTTGAAACGGCGGCGCGCGATATCGCGGTGCCGCAGTACGCCCGGGTGCAGTGGTGCGTGCGCAAGTCGACGGCAATGGCTGCGCGTCCTGCACCCGGTCAGGCGGTGGAACTGGGCGACGGCGCCGTGCTGGTGCTCACTGAAAGCGGGGACAAGTCCCAGTCCGAGGACTGCGCCACGCGCGGTGTGCAAGAGCCGCTGTTCTGGCGTGCCCGACAAGCGGGCAGCGGCGGCGCGACGCGCTATAACATCCGCGTCATCCCCGACCAGGCGCCGCAGGTCGCCATCACGGAACCGAATGAACCGGTCCACGTGCTGGCAGGCGACGCGACCAGCGCCCGCATCGCTGTCACGGCGCGTGACGATTACGCGATCGCGCGCGCCAGCCTGCACATGACGCTGGCGCGCGGCAGCGGCGAGAACGTGCGCTTCACCGACCGCGAAGTACCGTTGCCCAAGTCGGCCGATCCCAGGCAGCGCAGCTGGAACAAGCAATGGACGCTGCAGGAGCTGGGCATGGAGCCCGGCGACGAACTGTATTTCTTCGTGCGCGCCACCGACAACGATCCCGAGCATCCCCACACCGTGCAGTCGCCCACCTATACCTTGCGCCTGCCGGCGCCGGAAACGGCGGGCGTGGACGCCACCGCGCTGCCGACCATGGTCAAACCGGAAAGCCTGCGCAGCCAGCGCCAGGTCATCATCGATACCGAGCAGCTGGTGGCCGACCTGCGGGCGCGTCCCGCGCTGGCGGACCTGCGCGCGCGCAGCGAGGCGATCGCCACCGACCAGGCCGCGCTGCGGCTGCGCTACGGCCAGTTTCTGGGAGAGGAATCTAGCCTGTTCGGCGACGAGCACGGGCACGAAGCAGGCGGGCATGAAGATGAACACGGACACGGTCATGGCGGCGGACAGCACGGCAAACCGTCGGCCAGCAGCGAGGTGGATGCCATGCAGCGCTTCGGCCATGTCCACGACCAGGAAGGCAACGCCACCATCTTCGATCCGCAAACCAAGGCGATTTTAAAACGCGCGCTGGCCGCCATGTGGGATGCGGAAAAGGCGCTGCGCGCCGTCTCGCCCAAGGCGGCGTTAGGTCCCGAGTACAAGGCGCTCGACGCCATCAAGGAGCTGCAGGCGGCCGAGCGCGTGTACCTGCACCGGACGGCCTTCGTGCCACCCGCGATCAAGGAGGAGAAGCGCATGAGCGGCGACATGGTGGGTGCGATGAGCTACAAGCGCGAACAAGGTGCGCCGGACGACACGGTGCCGGCCGAAGTGCGCGACCTGGTGCAGGCGCTGGCGCAGGACGGCGCACTGCCGGCACTGTGGAGCAAGGCCGCCCATGACACCATCGCCGCGCGCATCGCCGACCCCGAGCAAAAGCTGGCGGCGCAACGCGCGTTGCAGGATGTGCGCGACGGCTGCATACCATGCCGCGCTCCGCTACGCGCCTGGCTGCGCAGCACGCTGGCCGATGCACCGGTGCTGGTGCAGGCAAGCACGGTCGTGCAGGCGCCGTTCGCACAAGCCTGGCGTGGGAGCGAAAAAGCGCAGGGAGCCACGCAGCCGGACGCGCAACTGCCAGCGCAACTGCCAGCGCAGACGCCGTCGGATGCGCAGTCGCGCGCGAAAGCGGCGGCGCAAGCGCAACCACCGGCCCAGGCGCAACCACCGGCGCAAGCGCAACCACCAGTCCAAGCGAAACCGGCACAGCCACCCGCCGCGTCACCTCGGACATCGCCACGGCAATCAGCGCTGCCGCAGCCGTTACCCACGCCGGAGTCGCCACGATGATCACGGTCACCCACCTGGCGCCGGCTGGCGCGGCTCTGGTAATCGGCCTGGTCAGCGCCGCGCTGTACGGCGGGCGGCGCCAGTGGCTGAACGCTGCGCTGGTGCTGCTGGCGGGACTGGCGCTGGCCGCGACCCTAGCCGATGCCCGGCTGGCGATCCCTGCAGCCGCAGTGACGATCGCCACCGACGACCACGGCACGATTGCCGGCGACCCGCTGCAGGCGATTGCCGATGCCGCTGCCATCGACCTGGCCGGCGACGGCCTGCGCGCCGCCCAGTGGCAGGATGTGCCGGCCCGTCCGCTGCGCTGGACGCCCACCGGACAGCCGACCCTGGCGCTCGACTTCCCGCGCACCATCGCACTGGGCCGCATGTTGACGGTGACCGTCCGCCAACCGCAGCCGGCTGGCGACTGGCGGCTGCAACTGCTGGCGGAAAACGGCCAGCTGCTGGCCGATTCTGCCAGTGCTGCCGGCCCAGGTCGTGCCGCGCCCGCCGCTGGCGCCGAAAAAATCGTCCAGGTACCGGGTGCGGCCGGCATCATGGAAGACGTCCGCCCCGGCAGGGCGGCCAGCATGACCGGACCGGCCAGTACAACCAGCGCAGCCCGCCCGATCAACATGGTCGGCCCCACCGAAGCGGCCAGCGTGATCGGGCCGAGGCACAGCGCCAAAGCAGCCAGCGCAACCGAATCGGTCAGCGCAGCCAGCGCAGCCGGCACGACCAAATCAGTCAGCTCAGCCAGCGCAGCCGGCACGATTGAAACGGTCAGCTCCGCGCGAGCGGCCAGTGTGACCGGGCCGGTCGCTACCGCCAGCGCAAGTAAGCCGGGCAGGTCGGCCGATGCAGCTTCTGCCGACTCCCCCGATGCAGGTGCTGGCGTCGGCAATCCGGCGCAAAAATCCGTCCAGTGGCTGCCGCCGGTAGTGGAAGCGATGGTATTGCGCGCGCGCGTGCTCGACGCCGGCGGCAAGGTCGTTGCCGAAGGGCCGGTACCGGTTCAGGTGACGGCGCCGGCACCGCTGCACATCATCGGCCGCTTCAACGCGCCGTCGTTCGACGCCAGCGTGCTCAATCGGGTGCTGACCGACGGCGGCGCGGTGCTCGACTGGCAGGTCGCGCTGGGCAAGTCCATGGTCCGCAGCGAAACCGCGCGCACGCCGATCACGGCGCCGAACGCGCTGGTGGTCGATGCTGCCCACGTCGAACGGCTGGCGCCGGCGGCACGCGCTGCACTGCTGGCGCAGGTGCGCAGTGGCGTGCCGCTGCTGGTCCTGGGCGGCAATGCGGCCGATGCCGCGCTGTGGCAGCGCGAGCTGGCGCTGCCGGTAAGGCCACAGTCGCCTGCCACCGAGACGGCGGATGTGCGTCGCTTCACGCTGGCCGGCACGGAACTGGACCTGGCGCCGGCGGCGCTCAATCCGGACGATGCGCCAGGCGGCGCGTGGAGCGCGCTGGCGCGCGACAGCAAGGCGCGTCCCTGGGCGTGGCAGCGTGCGCTGGGCCAGGGCCGCGTGGTGTGGCTGGGCGTGGCGGACTGGCACCGCTACGCGATCAGTGCGCCACGCGCGCTTGCGCTGTGGTGGCAGGCGGCGCTCGATGCGATGGCGCTGGCCGGCGAGGCGAAGGCTGGCTGGGTGCTGCCGGACCCGATGCCGCTGCCCGGCTTGCGCACCGAGATCTGCGCGCAAGGCGCCAGGCCGGGCGCCGTGCTGCACATCGACGGGCTGGCCGACGCCCGCCTGCTGGCGCGCACCGACAAGGCCGACACCGTGTGCGCCGCCGTGTGGGCGCCGCAGGCAGGTTGGCTGACGTTCCGCAGCGACGGCTTGCCTGCCGGGCGCCACTACATTTATGCGCCCGGCGACTGGCCGGCATGGCAGCGCGGCTTACGGCGTGAGGCGACGGCAATTTATGCGGCACGCAGCACAGGCACGACGCGGCGCGCCAGCAAAGCTGCTACCTACGCCAACAACGACGCCAGTCGCGGTACCATTAACAGCGCCAACAACGACATCAACAACGTCGCCAGCAAATACGCCAATAGGGGCAACATCAACAACGCCAACAACGACGCTAACAATAACGCCAACAACGACGCTAACAAAGGCGCCAACAACGACGCTAACAAAGGCGCTAACAACGATGCCAGCAAAGGCGCTAACAACGAGGTCAGCGAAGGCGCCATCAACAAAGCCAGCAAAGGCACCATCAACAACGCCAGCAACGACGACAGCCATCTGGCCGGCAGTCGCTCGCTGCCGGCTGCGCCGTTTGCCATGCTGTGCGCGCTGTGCCTGCTGGCGCTGTGGTGGCGCGAGCAGCGCGCCCACCGCGCCCACCCGCGACCGCCGTCGGCTGCCGACCCGGTGGTCGCATAAGGCCTCAGGCCTGCTGCCAGCCCGCGATGTGGGCTGGCGCGTGGACGGTGCAGGCGGGATCGGCCACCGGCGCCAGCCGCGTCTGCACCAGCGGCAGCACGCCCGCCCACGCCGGCCAGGACAGGTCTTCCTCGTCGTCTTTTGGCCCGCCGCTGCGTACCTTGCAGGCCGCTTCGTCGAGCGCGATGCGCATGACGGTCGTCGCCGCATATTCCTTGTAAGAGCCGGGTCTTACTTCGGCCTGGCGCCCTGGCAGCAGCCGGCCCATGAACTGTTCCATCGCCTGGCGCTGCGCCGCTGCGTCGCTGACCACTTCGAAGCGGCCGTAGATCATCGCCGAGCGGTAGTTCATCGAGTGGCTGAAGGCCGAGCGCGCCATCACCAGGCCATCCAGGTGGGTGATGGTGACGCAGGCGTCGCTTTCCTGCAGGCGCCTGAGCATGCGACTGCCGTTGGAGCCGTGGATATACAGGTGGTCGCCAGCGCGCCAGCAGGCGGTCGGAATGCAGTGCACCCCGAGGCTGTCGCCAAAGGCGACGTGGCACAGGTAGGCCGCATCGATGATGGCGTGCAGGGTGGCGGTATCGTAGTGCGCGTTGGTGGCGACACGGCGCACGCGGGTGCGGTCGCCAGGGACGTGGGTCGGGTCGTTCATGTTCTCCATCCGGTAGGGTGAGAGACGACTATAATGCGATGCTGGCCCTGAACTAAGGTCCAGATAAGTGTTTTTTTCTGGAGCCATGATGGACCTTGCCCGGCTGCTCGCGACGTATGCAACCCAGGCCGGGCGCTGCGCCTGGCCGCGTCAGCGCCTGCTGCACGAAAGCCTGCGCGCTGCCATCCGCGACGGTACGCTGGCCGCCGGCACGCGCCTGCCCGCGTCGCGCACGCTGGCGGAAGAACTGAACATGGCGCGCAATACGGTCCTGTACGCGTACGAGCAGCTGGCCAGCGAAGGCTTTGTCACCTGCGACCGGCGCGGCACGGTGGTGGCGCTGCTGATGGCAGCGGCGCCGGCTGCCCGCACGGCCGCCGGCGCAGTCGCGGCCGGTGCCAGCGGCACCGGCACTGATTCCGGCACCGGCCCCGCATCGATGGCAGGCGGCATCGCCAGCCCGACTGGCAGTTCCGGCGCCAGCCAGGCTGCCGCACCGTCGCCCGCCATGGAGTCCGCCGCCAGCCTGTCGCAGCGCGCCCGCAACCTGCGTCAACTCAACGGCGCCGCGCAGCGCATGGGCGCCTTCGTGCCCGGCGTGCCGGCGCTCGACCAGTTTCCGCTGGCCTTGTGGCGGCGCCTGGTGGATCGCGCGTGGCGCACGCTGACGCCGCAGCAGCTCAACTACGGCGATCCTTGCGGCGCAGCGGAACTGCGGGCGGCGATTGCCGACCACCTGCGCGCCGCGCGCGGCGTGGTGTGCGAGGCCGGCCAGGTCTTCATCACCGATGGCGCCCAGAGTGGCCTCGACCTGTGCCTGCGCGCGCTGGCCGACGCCGGCGACACCATCTGGCTCGAGAATCCCGGCTATGGCGGCGCGCTGGCGGCCGCGCGCGGCGCCGGTCTGGTCGTCTCCGGCATCGACGTCGATGACGACGGCATCGCCCCCACGGCCGACGACTGGCTGCTGCTGCCTCCGCGCCTGGTCTATACCACGCCCTCGCACCAGTACCCGGTGGGCAGCGTGCTCAGTTTGCGCCGGCGCCTGGCGCTGATCGAGGCTGCGCGCAGCGCCGGCGCGTTGATCATCGAGGACGACTACGACAGCGAATTTCGCCACGACGGCGCACCGCTGTCGGCCATGCAGGGCCTGACGCCGGAGGCGCCGGTGGTGTACCTGGGCACGTTCAGCAAGACCATGTTCCCCGGGCTGCGCATCGGCTTCGTGGTGGTGCCGCACGCCCTGGCGCCCGCGTTTTCCGCCATGCGCGCGCAGTCGTATGCGGGCGGACGCACGGCCGAGCAGCTGGCGCTGGCCGAATTCCTGCGCAGCGGCCAGTTTGCGCGGCATGTGCGGCGCATGCGACGGCTGTACCGGCAGCGGCGCGATGCGCTGGTGGCGGCGCTGGCGCGTCATCTGGGATCGGTGGCGACCGTCCACGGGGCGTCGGCCGGCATGCATTTGTCGCTGCGGCTGCGCGACCAGGCGCTCGACGATGCGGCCATCGGCGCCCAGGCGCTGGCCGAGGGCGTGGTGGTCAATGCGCTGAGCCGCCATGACACGCATGGCAGCTCGGGCTGGAAGGGACTGATGCTCGGCTACGCACAGGTGCCGGCCCAGGAAATGGACGACCTGGTCAGGCGGCTGGCGGCGGTGATCCACCTGGCGGCCTACACGGCCCGCCGCCAGGCAGCGCAGCAAGCCCGAAAACCGTAGCGCAACCGGGATCGACTCGCCTGGCGCATGCGTACGCCGGTACGCTGCGCCAGGCTGCGACGCGCGGTAGCCTTTCTCGAAACTTCCTAGAAGGCCGTATCGGCGCGCACGTACATCGACCGGCCGTTGACGCCGAACGGGCACGTCTCCCAGCAGCGCGTAAAGCCCAGTTTCGGGAAGTCGCCGCCGTTGGTCCATTCCGATGGCAGCTGGTCGAACAGGTTGTTGACGCCCAGGCTGAGGAAAGTGCGCTTGCTGAACGCGTAGCGCACCGACGTATCGACCAGCCATTTTGCGTCCCAGGTGTGCAGGGGGCTGAAGCTTTGCGCCTGCACTTCGCCGTAGTAGTTGGCGCGGGCGTTGAGGTTCCAGGGGCCGTTGCTGAAATCGGCCGCCACCACGTGGTGCTTGCGTGGCTGGCCGCGTTCGAGCAGGGTCACCTGCGCCTGGTCGAACAGGGTTTCGCCGCTCAGCACCGACGACGTCGAATGGCGCTTGGTGGCCGCGGTCTTGTTGAAACCCAGCTGGCCCGACAGCACCAGTGCCGAGGCGCCGAACTTGCTCGTGTGCTCGGCCACGATGTCGAGACCGCGGGTGCGGGTGTCCACCGCATTGGTGAAGAACTGCGCCTGGCCCACGCCCAGCGGGCGCAGCACGTCGGCGATCGGGCCGCCGTTCGCTTCCGGCGCGATCTCGCTCGAGAACACGATGCGGTCCTTGATCTTGATCTGGTAGGCGTCCACCGTCAGCGACATATTCGGCGCCGGCCGCAGCACCAGGCCGGCGCTGGCGTTTTGCGAGGTTTCCTCCTTGAGCGGGGCGATGCCGAAGGCCCGGGTCACGGCGCTGCCCTGGCGCGCGGTCAGGGTTTCGGTCAGCACGCCGTTATTGAGGTTGGTCGAGACGGAGCTGTAGAACTCCTGCTGCACGCTGGGCGCGCGGAAGCCGGTCGAGACGCTGCCGCGGATGCCGACGGTCCTGGTCGGGTCCCAGCGGGCACTGAGCTTGCCGGTCACGGTATTGCCGAAGTCCGAGTATTTTTCGTAGCGCACGGCGCCGGCCAGGGTCACGTTGTCGGCCGGCTTGTGCTCGACGTCGAGGAACAGCGCGATGTTGTGGCGGCCGTCGTCGACCGCGGTGGCCGGGGTGTAGCCGGGGAAGCCCTGGATGCCCGAGGCAGCCGTGTTGCCGTTCTGGCCAACGATGGGAATGGCCGGGTTGTTGGTGCGGCCGTACTGGTACGAGACCGGGTCGCCGGCGATGATCTGGTAGTTGTCGCGGCGGTACTCGAAGCCGGTGGCCACGAACACGCTGGTCTCGCCCAGCCTGAGCGGTCCCTTGATGTCGGCGTTGAAGGTGGTCTGGTTGAACTTCAGGGTGCCGGTGTCGGCCTCGCGCGGCGATTCGGCATAGATGCCACCGCCCGGTTTCGGTTCGTACCAATAGCTGGTGTTGATGCTGTCCGATTCGTGGAAGGCCAGTTCGCTGGCGCCGTGGTTGATGCTGATGTCGGCCTTCCAGTCGTTGCCCAGCTCGCGCCGGTAGCCGAAGGCGAACGAGGCGTCCTTGATGTCGGTATGGATGGCGGGCAGGAAGCCGTCCGGCGACACGGCCGGCACGGTGCGGTCGTCGCCGGCCGAGCGGAAGAAGCCGAACGAATCGCCCTTGCGCTTGGAGACGCCGCCGAACGCATAGAACTCGCTGACCTTGTCCACCGGCAGCGCGGCATTCCACCAGAAGTACAGGTCGCGCGTATTGCTGTCGCCGATGTGCTGCGTGACGCGCGGCGGATCGACGCGCAGGCTGTCCACGCCGGCGCGGTTGGTCTCGCCGCGCTTGCGGGCTTCGGCCGTCAGGTTCAGGTAACCGCCGTCCTGGCCCAGCGCCACGCCGGTGTTGGCGCTGGCCGAGTACAGGTCGCCGTCGCCCTCGGACGTGGTGCCGTAGGTGCCGCTCAGCGAGGTCTCCTTGACCTGCGACTTGAGCACGATGTTGATCACGCCGGCAATCGCATCGGAACCGTATTGGGCGGCAGCGCCGTCGCGCAGCACCTCGATGTGGTGGATGGCCGCCAGCGGAATGGCGTTGATGTCGGTACCGGCCGAACCGCGCCCCACGCTTTGCTGGACGTTGACCAGCGCCTGCTGGTGGCGGCGCTTGCCGTTGACCAGCACCAGCACCTGGTCCGGTCCCAGCGAGCGCAGGGTGGCCGGACGGATGCTGTCGGTGCCGTCGCTGATGAAGGTGCTGGAAAAGTTGAACGACGGGTCCAGCGTCTGCAGCAGCTTGCCCAGTTCCAGCGGGCCGGCGGTCTGCATGTCTTTCAGGCTGATCAGGCCGACCGGGGACGAGGTGTCGAGCGCGGTCTTGGCCACCGATCGCGAACCCAGCACGACCACGGTTTGTTCCTTGTTGGCCTGCTCTTCGGCAGCCGACTGGGCGCCGGCGGCGCCGGCAGCGAGCAGGGCGAGGGCGGCGGGGATGACCTTGAGCAGGAATCGGGCAGAACGCTGGCGCGTCAGATTATTGAAGTGGTTGAAGGGGGTGAGGGGGCTGCAGGGGCTGAAGCGGTTGAACTGGGGTGCGCTTGTCATGGTCTCTTTCCAGTATTTTTATCGTGGACCGAGGGTGCCGGCCGGTCGAAAAATACTAGTCGGAGGCACGCCCGACAGCAATCGGGCTTTCTACGCAGAAGGCTGACAACGTTGCAGAATAAATACTTATCACCTCGGCATGCCGATATTGCGTGCCTAGTCGCCCAATGTGCCGTAAGCTGGGCTGGCGCCAGTCATGCGTGCAGCGGCGGGCGCTGCGAAGTGTGGCGTGTCCGCATCGCTGGCGGACGCTACTGCTGGTCCAGCATCCAGCCCTTCAAGCCGTTGACCCAGGTCTTGGCCGGCAAGTTCAGGGTTTTTTTGATGTGGCCCGCGCGCTCGTACAGCACCGAAAAATCGATCACCGGCGCCTGCTTGAAGGCGATCACGACGATATTGGCGTCGTGCACTTCGGGCAGCCAGACCACCGCGTCGAACACCAGTTCCATGGCCTGCAGGTTCTTGTCGTAGTTCGAAAAGTCGCCGAACACATTGGTGGTCATCACGCCGCCGTCGGCCAGCGTGTCGTAACAGCCCTGGTAGAACTCGGGCGTGTCCAGCACCGGTCCGCGCGCTTGCTCGTCGTACAGGTCCACCTGCAGCACATCGACCGTGCCGTGGTTGGCGGCATCGAGCACGAAATCCAGCGCATTCATTTCGCGCACGTCGAGGCGCGCGTCGTTGGACGGCAAGCCGAACTGTGCGCGGCACATGGCGATCACGTTGGGGTTCAGTTCGGCCACCGTCACGCGCGCCTTCGGAAAGCGCCGGTAGCTGAACTTGGTCAGCGCAGCGCTGCCCAGCCCCAGTTGCACGATGTGGCGCGGCTGGTCGATGAAGAGCAGCCACATCATCATCATCTGCACGTACTCGAGCTCGATGTTATCGGGCTTGGCGATGCGCATCGCGCCCTGCACCCACGAGGTGCCCAGGTGCAGGCTGCGTACGCCCTGGTATTCGGTGATGGTGGCGGGCGGGTGGCCGGGCAGGTCGAAGCGGGTGGGCGAAGAGGACATGGCCGACATTGTACCGGCAGCGGGCGGCAGGCGGCGGCCAAAAAAAAAGACGCCGGAGCGTCTTTTCGGGTGTGGTGCGCGGAGTCTTAGTTTTTCTTGCGGCGACGGGCCATGAAGCCCAGCAGACCCAGGCCACCGAGCATCATGCCGTAGGTTTCTGGTTCCGGCACAGCCAGCACGTTCAGGTTGCCGCCGTACGAACCGCCAGCCGACGACACGATGCCGCTGATGGTCAGCGTCAGCGGACCTGCGCCCAGCATGACTGGATCGAGCGTGAACAGGTAAGGCTGCGAGGCCGAAGCGGTGAACGACTTGCCGTTGAGCGTGGCGGTCACCGAGTTCAGGTCGCCGAAGCCGAACAGCTTGAAGTTGACGAATGCGCCGCTGGCCATCGATGGGCTGGTCAGGACAGGGGTGAAGGTGAACACGTCGCTGAAGTTGCCTTCGGCGCCGTTGACCGGCACGTTGCCGAAGCTGGCAGTCCAGTAGTTTGGATTACTGCTGTTTTGCTTCAGCTCGATATCAGGCGTGGTGACGCCGTTAATCGTACCGGCGTGGGCGCCAGTCGCGATGGAACCGGCCAGCATGGCTGCCAGGGCGATAAATTTTAATTTCATATATGACTCCGCTTAGTAACGTCGTAAGGACCCGAGGAAAAATTTAAGAAAACGCAAACTACACGTCAACTTACGATGCGCTCTGTTGCATGTCAATTTTATATTTAAGTATGCATTTCTTTACTTTGATAGCTTTTTTTTATCGTCCCGGGCGCAGTGCACAAAAATTACTATTTATTAATTTCCGTTGCGCAAATTTTAAAATTTTATTGTTGGGTTCGTTTCTACCATGTTGCGTGTAACAGACACTAGAGCATCAGGGTAACCATCAGTCCACCCCCCTCGCGATTGCTCAATGTAATGCGTCCGCCGTGCGCTTCGATGATTTCGCGCGCCAGCGCCAGCCCCAGTCCGGTGCCGCTGCGCTTGGTCGAATAGAAGGGCACCAGCGCATTGGTGAGCACCGTGTCGCTCATGCCGGGGCCGCGGTCGCGCACGTCGATGCGCACCACGTTCTGCTGGCGCCGCACTTCGAGCGTCACTTGGTCCGCCGGTGAACCGGATTCATGGGCATTCCGGATCAGGTTGAGCAGCGCTTGTTCGAGCTGGGCCGGATCGAAAGCGCACGGTTCCGATGGTAGCGGCGCCAGCACGCGAAACGCGATTTGCTCGCCCAGCGCTGCCAGAAACGGCGCCCAATGCTGCATTGCAAGGCGCGGCGCGGGCAGCTTGGCAAAGCGCGCATAACCGAGGATGAAGGTCTCGAGATGACGCGTGCGTTCTTCGATGGTAGCGAGGATGTGCGGCAGGCGCTCGGTCTGGCCGCGCCGTACCAGCTCGGCCCCGGAGTGGGCCAGCGAGGTCAGCGGCGCCAGCGAATTGTTCAGCTCGTGGCTGATCACGCGGATGACTTTTTTCCAGGTCTGCACTTCCTGGCGCCGCAGTTCCATGGTCAGCTGGCGCAGCAGCAGCAGTTCGTGGCGGCGCCCGTTGAGCTGGAAGCTGCGCCGCGCCAGGTGGTACACATCTTCCTCGTCGCCGGCCGCTCCCGTGGTAAACAGGCCGTCGCCGCCGCGCGCCAGCGCTTCGGCCAGCGCCGGCGACACCCGCGCCAGGATGGTATCGAGGCGCTGGCCTTCGAGCTTGCGGCCCTGGTTCAGCAGCTGGCGGGCGGCCACATTGGCGTACACCACCGCGCCGCTGGCGGCGGCGCCTGCTTCCCCACCGCTGGTATCGGCGCCTGCTTCCCCACCGCTGGTATCGGCGCCTGCTTCCCCACCGCTGGTATCGGCGCCTGCTTCCCCACCGCTGGTATCGGCGCCTGCTCCCCCACCGCTGGTATCGTTGCCTGCGCCTTTGCCGCTGGTTTCGTCGCCTGTTCCCTTGCCGCTGGCATCGGCACGTGCTCTCTCGCCGCTGGTACCGGCACCCGCGCCCTTACCGCTGGTATCGGCGCCTGCTCCTTTACCGCTGGTACCGTCGCCCGTTTCCTTGCCATGGGCATCGCCACCCGTTCCCTCGCCGCTGGTGCCAGCGCCCGTTCCTTTGCTGCTGGCATCGGCGCCCGCTGCCTTGTCGCCGGCCGGGCTCGCTGGGCCATGATCGCGATCACTGCCGGCGCGGGCCTGGCTGATCAGCAGCATCGCCACCGGCGTGTTTTGTACCATGGTGTCGAGCAGTAACTCGCGTTGCACCAGCGCCAGGCGTTGCTGGCGCAGCACGTCGCCCAGGGCATTGTGGGCAGCGACCAGGTCGCTCAGCTCGTCGTTCTGCGGCCAGTGCAGCGAAAACGAAAAATCGCCGTCCTGGTAGCTGGTGACGGTGCCGGTCAGGGCGCGGAACAGCGACAACATGTGCTGGAGCTGGGCGCGGATGGTGATGATGGCCAGCGGCAGCACGCACAGCAGGCACAGCGCCAGCACCAGCACCAGCCGCCCTGGCAGCAGGTAACTCAAGCCCTGGGCGATCACGATGCCGACCGTGACCAGGGTGGCGACCAGCGCGGTCCAGCGGGTCAGGAGCGACAGGCGCAAGCCTGTCGGGCGCAAGCCTGTGGGGTGCAAGCCTGTGGGGTGCAAGCCTGTCGGGTGCATGCCTGCAGGGCGCGTGACTGTCGGCCCGGCGCCGGTCGGCGGTGTGGCGGCCGGTTCAGCACCGGTCGGCACCGCGTCCGGGGACGGCTCCGGTGGTGGCGTCATTGGCGCGGACATCAGGGGCGGACGATGCCGAGACGTTCCATGCGCCGGTACAGCGCCTGGCGCGACAGGCCCAGTTCGGCCGCAGCCTGCGCCACCACGCCGCCGGCGCGCGCCAGCGCCAGGCCGATGGCGTCGCGGTCCGGTTCGCGGCTGGCGTCGTCCGGCGCTGTCGCACCGGGCCGCGCCGTCGCCGGCGTCTGCGCCAGCGGCGCCATCGGTGCGGGGGCAGGCAGACCCAGGTCGGCGGTCATGATCAGGTCGCCGCGCGCCAGCAGGCCTGCGCGCAGCATGACGTTTTTCAGTTCGCGCACATTGCCGGGCCAGCCGTGGGCCCGCAGCGCGGCTTCGGCGTCCGGGTGCAGCTGCCTGCCGGCGCCGAGGAAGTGACGTGCCAGCGGCACGATGTCGGCCGGGCGCGCGGCCAGCGGCGGCACCCGCAGTTCGATCACGTTGAGGCGGTAGAACAAGTCTTCGCGGAAGGTGCCGGCGCGTATCATGGCCGGCAGGTCGGCATTGGTGGCGCTGATCACGCGCACCTTGACCTGGCGCTCGCGGTTGGCGCCGAGGCGCTCGAAGCGGCCCGTCTCGAGCACGCGTAGCAGCTTCATCTGCCCGGCCAGCGGCAGGTTGCCGATCTCGTCGAGGAACAGGGTGCCGCCGTCGGCTGCCTCGAACTTGCCTTCGCGCGCACGGGTGGCGCCGGTGTAGGCGCCCGCTTCGGCACCGAACAGCTCGGCCTCGATCAGTTCGGCGGGCAGGGCACCGCAGTTGAGCACCACGAACGGACCGTCACGCACGGCGGAGTTGGCCTGTATGATGGCCGCGATGCCTTCCTTGCCGGCGCCGTTGGGGCCGCTGATCAGCACCGGCACGTCGGCACGCGCCACCTGGCAGGCCAGGTGGATCACGCGTTCGGTGGCCGGGTCTTGCCACACCATGCCGCGCAGGTCGTGGCCCGCTTCGAGCTCACGGCGCTGGCGCTGCTCGGCCTGCTCACGGCGGGCCAGGTCGCGCCGCGCCTGGCCCAGCGCGATCAGGTTGTTGACGGTGGCGACCAGGCGGGTGTCGTCCCACGGCTTGGCCAGGTAGTCGGCGGCGCCGGCCTTGACCAGGTCCACCGCTGCGTCGAGGTGGGTCCAGGCCGTGAGCAGGATCACCGGCAGGTCCGGGTGGCGGGCGCGGATCGCGCGAAACAGCGCTACGCCTTCCTCGCCGGACGTGGTGTCGCTGGTAAAATTCATGTCCTGCAGCACCAGGTCCACCTGGTGCCGCGTCAGCAGCTCCAGACCCTGCTGCGGCGAGGCGGCGTGCAGCGTGGCGATGTCGTGCAGCGAGAACAGCACGTCCAGCGCCAGGGCCACGCTGGCGTTATCGTCGATGATCAGTACAGTAGGCATGCCATGAGCATAACATTGCCGTCCCGTCCCGTGGCCGGTCATGTGCTGCGGGTGGCAATGGCCGGCGAGATGCTGGCCGCGCGCCAGGCCGGGCCATACACGGCCGCCACACCCAGCAGCCAGAACACTGCAGCCCCGCCCAGCAGGTAGACCGGCGGCAGGCGCGCCATTTCCAGCTGGCTCACCAGCAGCTGGTTCAGCCCCAGCGCCAGCAGGGCACCGGCCGCCACGCCCAGGCTCGTGATCATCACATTCTCGGTGACGAAATAACGCAGGATGTCGCGGCGCCGGGCGCCGAGCGCGCGCCGCACGCCGATCTGTTTTTTCCGCTGCGTGACCCACAGGCTGGCGATGCCGACGATACCGCTGGCCGTGACCAGCAGCAGCAGCGCCGACACCGCGATCAGCATCCAGGACAGGCCCTGATCGGCGCGGTAGCGGTGCTCGCGGTGCTGTTCGAGCGTATCGATCTGCACCAGCAGGCGGTCGGTGCTGGCCTTGCGGATCGCCTGTTCGGCTTCCTGCATCAGGCGGTTGCGCTGCCCGGGCTCGGCCCGGACCGCGTACAGCAGCTGGTTGCGTCCGCCGGTCAGGCGCGCCGGCAGCAACACCGAGTATTCGCCGCGCGGCTTGACCTGGCCCGCCTGGGTCTGTAAGCGCTCGACGATGCCGACCACCTGCAATGCAGGGTCGCCGGCGCCGTTGCCGCGATACAGGGTCTTGCCGACAAAGCTGGTGGCGCCGGGCCATATCTGCTGCGCTGCCGCCCGGGTGACGATCACGACCTTGGGCGAACTGTCGTCGGTATCCTCGTTAATATCGGGCACCTCGTCGGGGCGGAAGTCGCGCCCTTCGACCAGTTGCAAGCCATAGGTCTTGACCAGCGAATCGGGCGTGTAATACGTGGCCACTTCGGCGCTGGGCGTGGGCTGATTCGGTTTCAGATAGACACTGCTGAAGTTGCCCGAGCGCGACAGCACCGCCTGCGACGTTTGCGCCACCGACAGCACGCCCGGCAGCGCGCGCAGCAAGGCGGCCTGGCGCCGCTGCTCGGCCAGCTGGCGCTCGTGGCTGCCGCGCTCCGGATTCTGGATGCTGACATAGAAGATGTCGTTTTCGGCTGCCACGCCGGTGGGCCGCGCGGCCACGGCCTGGCGCTGGTTGACGATGTACAGGGCGTTGGCCAGGATGGCCAGACTGATCGCGACCTGCACCGCCACCAGGACGGCGCCGGTTTTGCTGCGCATCAGCGCCGACAGGATGGGACGGATTTCCATGCGGGACCTCATATAGGTAAAAGGAGCGCGACCGGGGTCACTGGGACTTGAGCTGGATCGCCGGCGTGACCTGGCAGGCGCGCCAGGTCGGCAGCAGGCCGGCCAGCAGGGCGGCGGTGACCGCCATGGCAAACGTCAGCAGCAGCATCGGCACGTCCATGTGCGCCACGATGCCGAGCTGCTCCGACTGCCGGCTGACCACGGCCAGCGCGCCGAACGCCAACAGCAGGCCCAGTACGCCGCCGGCCAGGCCGATCACGCCCGTCTCGATCAGGAACTGGCTGAAGATGGCGCCCCGGGTAGCGCCCAGCGCGCGGCGGATGCCGACCTCGGCAGCGCGTACCGAGAATTTCGCCAGCAGCAGGCCGATCGTGTTGACCAGGCACAGCAGCAGGAAGCCGAACGCCAGCCAGGCCGCCAGCCGGTTGTCGTTGTCCACCACTTCCAGCAAGCTCATCCACTCGTTGAGGTCGTACAGCCGGTTCGGCGCATGGCGCACCATGCGCCCGAGCTTGCGTTGTTCGTCGGCATAGGCGTCCAGGTACTGCTGCAGCTGGCTGCGCTCGCTGCTGCCGGCCATCTCGAACCAGAACTGCAGCCAGGTACAGCCCGACTTGAGCATGCCCTGGTAACCGGGCGAATTGTTGTCGCCATTGCAGCTCATGGCGCCATCGTGTTCGGTCTCGTGGCGGATCGCGCTGGCAAACGGGATGAAGAATTCGTCCTCGGCAGCAAACGCGCCCTTGCTGCCGATGATGTGATACGGACGTGGCACCATCTTCCACGTGGCCAGCACGCCGGTGACCAGGTAGGGCCGGCCCAGCACCGTCACGCGCTGGCCGACCGGGTTGCCGGTGCCGACCAGTTTTTCCGACAAGGCCTGGCTGAGCACGATCACGTCGGCGCCGCTGGCGTCATCGGCATCGCGCCACGGCTCGCCGTACAGGAACGGCGCTTCGAACATGGCGAAAAAATCGCGGGTCGGCGCCATGCCCTGGGCGTAGAAAGCACCGACATCCTTGCGCGCCGGTTCCACCGGGCCGGCCACGCCGTACATGACCGTGCGGCGCACGCCGACCTTGCTGGCCATGAAGTTGCGCGCATCGATGTAGCTGAGCTGCAATTGCGGAAACTCCGGCTTGTTCCCCGGCACGTAACCCTGCAGGGGCAGGATGTCGATCACCGGTGCGAACAGGCGGTCGCTCTTGTGCGGCAGCGGATCGCCCGACATCGCGTGCAGGATGGTGACGGTGGAGACGCTGGCGGCCACGCCCACGGCCAGGGTCAGGATCATCAGCGCGGTCAGTGCGCGGTTGCGGCGCAGGCTGCGCAGGCCCAGCTTGAAGTAATAGTTGAACATGGGCGCTCCTCAGGCCGTGGCGGGGTGGGGCGCCCGCGCCAGCGACGGGCTGTGTTGCACCAGGTCCGAGACCTGGCCGTCGATGATGTGGACATTGCGCCGCGTGCGCCCGGCCAGTTCCGGATCGTGGGTCACCATCAGGATGGTCGTGCCCTGGGCGTTGATGTCTTCGAGCAGCTCCATCACGCCGCGCGCCATCTGCGTGTCGAGGTTGCCGGTCGGTTCGTCGGCAAGCAGCAGCTTGGGCGAGCCGGCCAGCGCGCGGGCGATGGCCACCCGCTGCTGCTGGCCGCCCGACAGCTCGGCCGGGTAATGCTGCATGCGCGCGGCCAGGCCGACCTTGGCCAGCGATTCTTCGATGCGCTCGCGGCGCTCGGCGCGGTTGAAGCCGCGGTAGCGCAGCGGCACATCGACATTGTCGAACAGCGACAGGTCCGGAATCAGGTTAAAGCCCTGGAAAATGAAGCCGAGTTTTTCGTTGCGCAGGCGCGAGCGGGCGTTGTCGTCCATGCCCTTGACGTTGACGCCGTCGAGGATGTATTCGCCGTCGGTGAATTCTTCAAGCAGGCCGGCGATGTTCAGAAAACTGGTCTTGCCCGAGCCGGACGGGCCGGTGACGGTGACGAATTCGCCCTGCTCGACGTGGATCTCGAAGCCGCGCAGCGCGTGGGTTTCGATCATGTGGGTGCGGTAGATCTTGCTCAGGTTGCGCATGCGCAGCATGGTGGGCCTCTCGATGGTGGAGTCGTTGGTTGAATTAATTGGAGTTAATTGTTGAGGGAGACGCGGGCAGCGTTCTCGAACGTTTCGCTGCCGGCGACGACGACCTTGTCGCCCGCTTTCAGGCCGTCGAGGATTTCCACGGCCGTCACGCTGGTGGCGCCGAGGCGGATCGGCGTGCGCACGGCCACGCCGTCGCGCACCACGTAGGCATAGCGGCCGCCTTCGGATTCGACGAACGGGCCGCGCGGCACGATCAGCGCATTGGGCTTTTCGTCGATCAGCAGGCGCGCGGTCACGCGCTGGTTCTGGCGCAGGCCGGGCGGCTGCTTGCCGTCGAAGCGCACGCGCGCCAGCACCTGGTTCTTGACCACCTCGGGCGACAGCGCCGACAGCTTGCCGCTGGCGTTGCCGGTGCCGTAATCGACCTCGGCGCGCATGCCCAGGCCCATGTCGGCCACATAGGTCTCCGGCACTTCGAGTTCCACTTCCAGCTTCGACAGATCGACCAGCGTCATCAGCGGCGTGTTGAGCGGCACCACGCTGCGGTTGGCCACCGACAGCGTGCCGATGAAACCATCGACCGGCGCGCGCACGGTCAGCTCGTCCACGCGGCGCTGGGCGTTCGACAGGATCATGCGCTGCTGGTCGAGCTGCTTGAGTTTCGATTGCAGTTCCAGCGCCACGTTGTCGCCTTCGAGTTCGGCGGCCTGGCCCGCGTGGCGGGCGCGGATCTCGGCCGAATTGAGCGCATCCTTGGCTTTCTGGTAGTCGATCTTGGCGACGATGCCGTCATTGGCGACGGCGTTGTAGCGTTCGAGCGTGCGCTGCGCCGACAGGCGCTCGATCTCGGCGGTGTCGGCGTCGCGCCGCGCCAGCAGCTGCTGCTTGCGCGCCAGGATGCGCTGGCGGGCCACGTCGGCCTCGATCTGGGCATAGGCCGACTGTTCGCGCTTGAGGGCGTCGGCCAGATCCGGCGATTCGAGCACCGCCAGCACGTCGTTCTTTTTCACGGTGTCGCCGGCCGCCACCTTGAGCGTGACGGTGGCAGCCGAGGTGGCGTACAGCGTGGGGCTGACGGCCGCAACGATGCGGCCGTTGACGGCCGCGTCGCGCACCAGCGTGCCCCGGCCCACCTCGGCAATGCGCAGGCGCGCCAGCGAGACCGAGTGGCCGGTGTCGCGCCAGGTGTGGACCAGGTAATAGGCGCCCGCCAGCAGCAGCACCGCGCCGGCGGCGATGGCCAGGCGGCGCCGGGCGTGCTGCCCCTTGGGGGCGGTGATGACGGCGTCCTGGTGCGAAGTGTCTCGGATCATGGCATGTACGGAAAGAGTGAATGGCTCTCTTTATGCAGTATCCATGCCAGCTGCTAAGTGCTTGATTGGAAAGGGATCGCGGCGCAGGTGTCCGCTGTCCGCGCGTGTCCGATCGTGTCCGCCGGTGTCCGCCCGCGGTGTCCGGGGCAGGCATCGCGCGGCGGACACCGGTCTGCGCTGTTAAGGCTTGCCGATGACGATCCCGCGGCCGACAGTGCTCATGTAGACCACGCCAAAGGTGTTCATATCGCCGAGCACGAACTCACCGTTGCCGGGGCCGCCGAACTGGTGGCTGTCGTCGTTGATGCGTGTCCAGCTGGCGCCGGTATCGGTGGAGCGGAACAGGCCGCGTACGCCGCCGACCGTGCCCCAGATGAAGATGGTGGGATAGCTGGCGTTGGCGGCGGCCTTGCCGAAACCGATGGCGCGGCAATCGCTGACCGTGCCGATGGTGGCAAAGGTCGCGCCGGAATCGGTCGAGCGGCGCAGGCCATTGGCGCGCAGCGGTACCCAGATGTCGCCTTCGCGACCGGGCACGGCACGAATCAAGCCGGTACTGTTGGCCGGCAAGGTGGCACGCGCGGCGAACGACATGCCGCCGTCGGTGCTGACCATGATCGTGCCGTTCGCATACACGTAGAACTTGCTGGCATTGACCGGGTCGGCGACCGGACGCAGACCGGCGCCGTTGAGGCCGCTGACCGCCGTCCAGCTGCCGCCCATATTGGTCGAGCGGTAGGTGGTGGCCAGGTTCTCCGGGCTGTGCAGCAGAACCCCGGCGTTGGCGGACAGCGCTACCTGCCCGTTTTTGCCGTTGACACTGGTCTTGATCCAGCTTGCGCCCCGATCCCAGCTGTAATACATGGCCGGCGTATCGTCGCCGCCCACCCGTACCACGCCCCAGTCGTTGGCTGCCGCAACGGCCAGGCCGGTGGTGGTGCCGATGCGGGGCGTATGGATGGGCGCGTACTGGGAAGGATCGGTATGGCGGAAGCCGTCGTAGTCGCTGATGACCGACAGCAGCGGACCACCTGTCAGGCTGACCATATTGCGCGGTACGGTTTCCTCGAGTCCCTTGACGTCGAATTTCCAGGTGGTCGTGGCCAGATCGATGTTGGCGGTCTTGAAGATGCCATTGCCGGAGCTGACCCAGACCGCGCTGCTGTCGAACGGATCGAACGCGATCGACCCGGCCCAGTGGATCGCCTGGCCCGCGATCCACGAGACACCGTTGGCGTCGCGCGCGAACCCGCGGGCAATGACGTCGGTCCAGGTGGCGCCGCCGTCGCTGGACACGAAGATCCGGTCGCCCCAGGCATCGCCCTGCTGCAGATAGGTGTTGATGGTCGAAGCCACCAGACGCGACGGATTGTTGGCCGCCACGCTGATGCCGCTGAATGCGCGATTGACGCCGGCTGGCGTAACGTTGCTGAGGGTGCCGGCAGCGATGCTGTATCTGGCGATCTGGCCCTGGTCCATCGGCTCCGAGGCGCCATTGCCTGACGGACCGGCGCCGTTACCGTAGGTGATGAAATAATTGCCGGCGCCGTCATACACGGCGCGTTGCGGCATCAGGCCCGCAGGCGAACTGGCGACGGCGGCAAACGAGGCGCCGGCATTGGTGCTCAGGTACAGATTGGGACCGGCCGAACCGAAGCGCGAGACCCCGACCAGCAAACGCTGGGCGACGCCGTTGGCCACGCTGCGCGGGTCGGGCACCACAAAGCTGATGCCGACGCCATTGGGCGTGGTCGTTACGTTGAGCGCGGTCATGCGGGCCCAGGTCGCGCCGTAGTCGGTGCTCTTGAACAAGCCGTTGTAGCGGGTGCCGACATACATCACGTTGCTCGAGCTGGGATCGTGCACGAGGCGTTCGCCGTTTTGCCGGCCCATGCCGTTGCCGTGGGTCTTGAATTGTGCCGAGACGTCCGTCACCGTGAAGGTCTTGCCATAATCGGTGGAGCGCAGGATGGCCGTCTTGCCGTCATTGAAGTAGCTGGTGCCTGCCAACATCGTCACGCGGGCGGCATTCTTCGGATCGACTGCCAGGGCATCGACGCCTTGCAGGCCCACCTGGTCTTCGTTGACCCAGTCCAGCAGCGCCACCCAGCGGGCTTTGCTGTTATCCCAGCGGTAGGCGCCGCCGACATCGGTGCGCGCATAGACCACGCCGCGCTCGGACTTGGCAGGGATCACCGCCGAAACGAAACCACCGCCGCCGATGGCCACGCTGTCCCAGGTGTAGGCCGTCGCCGTTCCTGCCGTCCCGGCCAGCGCTGCTGTCACCAGCATCGCTGCCGCTTTTGTCCTTGCCGTTGTCATCATGATTCCGCCCATCGTGTCTGCTCCCGTGGTTGTAGAAGTTGTGGTCCTGGTCTCCGGACGCTCCCCGAGAATCGCCTGGCATCGTCAGCACGGGCGCGTCGTTCCTGCATACTAATTAAATGAATGGCAATGTCAACATGCGGTGGTCGCGGCGCGCCTGCGCAAGATTTTCGGTGCGGTGCTGTCCCGGCCGGTGTCCGCAGCGGGCTGAATATCCGGGGGCGCCTTGATATTCTTGTAAGCATGCCCACTTGATGCTCATTCGAAACTTTTGAGCATGCCATGTCCGTCCTTGCCCGCCTTGTCAGCGTCTGCCGTTCAGCGGTTCCGGCCCCGGCGCCGGTGGTCGATTATCCGTTTGTCGCCAGCGACGTGGCGCTGTACCAGCGCATGGTGCACGGCGCGGCGGGCGTGGTCGATGACCAGACCTGGAACGATTTGATGTTGGCGCAATACAGCGAGCGCCTGGCGCCCGGCACCAGCATCTTCGGCCGGCAGGAACTGTACCGGCGCTTGCAGGCCCGCGCCGACAGCGGGCTGGCGGCGTGCACGGAACGCTTGCGGATGCTCGTTGCCGATGACGCTGCGCGGGCGTGCCTGCAGGCGGCGTGCGCCGGCTTGCGCCAGGCCGACAGCGAAGTCAGCGTGACCCTGTTCGGCCCGGCGCTGGCAGCGGCGCCGCGCTGGGTGCCCTTGCTGGGCGCGCTGCCGCTGTCGTTCATGGCAGCGATCGTGCTGGCGCTGCTGACCGGGTCGATGCTGCTGTGGGGCGTGGTGCTGGGGCTGTGGCTGGCGCTGATGGCGGTCCAGATGCGTTTCCACCAAGCTGTCGCCGACTGGCAGCGCCAGCTTGGCGCCATCGCCCTGATGTTGCGCGCCCACGTGCTGTTGGCTGGCCTCGAGCAGGATACCGTGGCGGCGCCGCTGCGCGCCGACGCCGCTGCGGCCAGCAAGCTCAATCGCCGCTTGTGGCTGATGCCGCTGACCGCGATTCCCGGACTGAGCGAGTATGGCGACTGGGTGTTGCTGCGCAATGTACGCCATTACTTTGCCACACGCGCAGTGGTCGCGGCGCGCCTGCCGCTGCTGCGCACGAGTTTTACGCGCGTGGCGGCAGTGGAAGCCGACCTGGCGCTGGCGCGCCACCTGGCGGCCACGCCCCGTTATTGCTGGTCCACCCGCCATGCGGCCCCAGCGGATGGCGCCGTGGACTGCACTGGTGCCGGCGTTCGCTTCGCGTTCGAGCACGCGGTCCATCCGCTGCTCGATGCGCCGACGCCGCTGTCGCTGCGGGTGGGCGACGATGGCCGCGGCGCCTTCCTGTCGGGCCAGAACGGCATCGGCAAGAGCACCTTGCTGCGCACGGTCGGCCTGAACCTGGTCACTGCGCGCGCCTTCGGCTTCTGCTACGCCAGCGCTGCCGTCACGCCCGACGTGCCCGTCCATGCCAGCATGCAGAACGAGGATGCGCTCGAGGGCGGCGAGAGCCTGTACCTGGCCGAGGTGCGCCGTGCAGGCGAGCTGCTGGCGCTCGCGCGGCGCGGGCCGGCGGTGTTTCTGATCGACGAGATTTTCCGGGGCACCAATCACCTGGAGTCGGTCTCGGCCTCGGCGGCCGTGCTCGACACGCTGGCCAGGGCCGGCTGCGTGCTGGTGTCGTCGCACAACCTGATTCTGGCGCCATTGCTGGCGCAGCGGCTGGCGCCGCTGTGCGTGGCCCGCGTTGCGGGCATGCTGCAGGTGGCGCCGGGCGTGCTGCGGCACACCAATGGTCTCGCGCTGCTGGCGGCCATCGATGCCGATGGCATGCTGGCCGCCAAGGCTGGGCGCGTGTACGACATGCTGGCCGACTACTATCTGACCACCCCGCCGGCGGACGCGGCTGTACTCGATTAACTACGCCGACCTGTTTGCATGCGCCGATTTCAACCACCAAATGTCAATTCATTGGTATATTCGGGCTTCACACTATTGCCATTCGGCAATTTACAACGATGATCAAGGTGGGAGTGGAAATGAAGAATGTGACCGTGCGCGCGAGTCTGATGGGCGTTTTGCTGGTGTTTGCCGCGATGCTGCTGGCCGGCGCCGGCCTCGGCGTTCATGCGCTGCGCCAAGCCAACGATGCGATGTCCACCATGTACCAGGCCAGCATGCAGGTCATGGCCATCAACGATGCCTACAAGGACACCACCCGCACCCGCTCGGCGATGACGCGCGCCTACACGGTCGTCAAGGCGGGCGGCGCGCCGGCCGATCTTGCGTCGGCGCTGGCATCCGCCAAGAAGTCGTATGTGCGCGGACTCGACTTCATCGACAAGTACGACAAGGCGGCCAGCTATCCGGGCGAAGATGCGGCGCTGAAAAAATCGCTGATCGACGCCGGCCGTGCGCAGTCGGCAGTACTGGACCGCGCGATCGGCGCGCTGGCCAACAGCGACGCCGAAGCGTATGCCGCCATCAACGTCAAGGAATTGACGCCGACCGGCGCGGCGTTTTCGGCGCAGCTGGACAAATACCAGCAGCTCAGCGACGCGCAGATGACGTGCCTGACGGCCGAGCGCCAGAGCGCTTACGCGCTGGTCAAATGGCTGGTGGGCTTCGGTCTGCTGGGTGCGCTGGCACTGGTGGTGGGCGCGCATCTGCTGCTCAAGTCGGTGGTATTGCATCCGCTCGAACGCGCCGTGGTGCTGCTCGACCAGGTGGCCCGCGGCGACCTGACCGCCCGCATCGACGAGCACGGGGAGAACGAAATCGCGCGCCTGCTGCAGGCGATCGCGCGCATGCAGGGCGATCTGCTGCAGACCGTGTCGCGCGTGCGCGGCGGCGCCGAGATGATCGACCGCGGCGCGCGCGAGCTGGCATCGGGCAATATGGAATTGTCGTCGCGTACTGAAACCCAGGCCAGCTCGCTCGAAGAAACCGCCGCCTCGATCGAGGAACTGACCAGCACCGTCAAGCAGAACTCGGAAAACGCCCAGCATGCGCGCGGCCTGGTGGAACAGGCATCGGGCACGGCTGCCCATGGCGGCGAAGTGATGCAGCAGGTGGTGTCCACCATGAACGACATCAACGATGCGTCGCGCAAGATCGTCGATATCACCGGCGTGATCGACGGGATCGCGTTCCAGACCAATATCCTGGCCCTGAACGCGGCAGTGGAAGCGGCCCGGGCCGGCGAGCAGGGACGGGGCTTCGCGGTGGTGGCGTCCGAAGTGCGCAACCTCGCGCAGCGCTCGGCCTCGGCCGCCAAGGAAATCAAGGTGCTGATCGATGCCTCGGTCGAGAAAATCGAGCTCGGTACCGACCTGGTGGAGAAGGCCGGCACCACCATGAACACCTTGGTCGGCAATGTCCACCAGGTGACCCAGATCGTCGGCGAAATTGCCGTCGCCAGCCGCGAACAGAGCGAAGGCATCGACCAGGTCAACCAGGCCATCGCCCAGATGGACCAGGTGACCCAGCAAAATGCGGCGCTGGTGGAAGAGGCAGCCGCCGCCACCCAGTCGCTGCAAGACCAGGCCACCGAACTGACGCAGACGGTGAGCATCTTCAAGGTCGAAGCAGGCGGCACGGTGGCGCCCGTCGTTCCGGCCGGCCGGCGCGCGCGGCCAGACGGGATCTGGCGCTGACCTGAATCCCGACGAACAGCGCTTGACACGGGCGGCGGGGAATTCTATTATTTCTGTAATGACAGAAACAGAGGCATTTCTCGCTCAGCACCCGGACCGATTCGTCGGTCAATTTTTTCACCGCTGATTTCTGTCTTTACAGAATTTGCTGACGGAGGTCGCATGCGGGTACTGGTCATTGGCGCCACGGGACTGATCGGCTCGCACGTGTTGCAGGCATTGCGGGCAGCAGGCGTATCGGCCGCTGGCGCCAGCCGGCGCCGACCGGCCGGCGAACTGCCGCAGGACTGGCTTGCACTCGACTTCGGCGGCATGGCCGCCAGCGCGCAATGGCTGCCGCTGCTGCAAGGGTACGATGCCGTGGTCAACAGCGTCGGCATCATCCGCGAACGGTGCCAAGGCGACTTCGACCGGCTGCACCGGGCGGCGCCGGTGGCGCTGTTTGCCGCGTGCGAGCAGCTGGGGCTTCGCGTGATCCAGGTGTCCGCGCTGGGCAGCCATCCGCAAGCGGCCACTGCCTACTGGCGCAGCAAGGGCGCAGCCGACACCGACCTGCTGGCGCGCCAAATCGACGCGACCGTGGTCCGGCCATCGCTGGTATATGGCCAGAACGGCGCCAGCAGCATGCTGTTCCGCACGCTGGCCACCTTGCCGCTGTTGCTGCTGCCCGCCGCCCACCGGGCGCGGGTGCAACCGGTGCACGTCGCCGACCTGGCCGCCATCGTGGTGGGCCTGCTGACCAGGCGGACCAACCCGGCTGCGCTGGGTGATGCACGATTACCGGCGACTCCTGCCAGCCCGGCTCCCTTCGCTGCGCCGGCCGAACTTGCCATGCTGGCCACCGCAGTCTCGCCGGTCGTTACGTCATCCTCAACTGCCGCGCCGGCCGAGCCGGCCATGCCCGCGATCCCGGTCGCGCCGCCAGCGACGCCGTACTCAACGGCCACGCCGGTTGACCTTGCCACACCCGCGATCCCAGTCGCGCCGTCCGCCAAGCCGTACTCGACGGCCACGCCGGCTGCCCCTGAGATGCGGACCACCCCAGCCCCTCGGTTCGCCACGCCATACCCAACCGCCGCGCTGTCTGAACCGCGCACGCCGGTGATCCCGGTCGCGCCGTCCGCCACGCCGGACTCGACGGCCACGCCGGCTGACCCTGAGATGCGGACCACTCCAGCCTCGCCGTTCGCCACGCCATACCCAACCGCCGCGCTGGTCGAACCGGGCACGCCGGCGATCCCGATCGCGCCGTCCGCCACGCCGAACGCATCGGCCGGGCCGGCTGAACCGGCCATGCTGGCCATTCCTGTCGCGCCTTCAACCACGCTGTATTCACCGGCAATCTCTGTCTCGCCGTCACCCACGCCGTATTCATCCGAAATGGCTGCCGAGCCTGTCACGTCGCCCATGGCGGTTGCACCAGCACCACTGGCGGCCACAGCGACGCCAGTTGCGCCGGAAATGCTGCCGCGCGAACTGGCCGTGGTCGGTCCGCGCGCGATGACGCTGGCCGATTATCTGGGCGACCTGCGGCGCGGCATGCAGGCGCCCGCTGCGCTGGTGTGGTCGCTGCCGTCGCCGGTGGCGCGGTTGGCGGCGCACCTGGCTGCGCTGTCACCGTCGGCCGCCTTGACGCCGGCATCGTTGCTGATGCTCGAGCAGAGCGTTGACGGTTCCAACACGGCCGACCCGGCGCCCGCGCAGTCGCTGCTGGGCCGGCCTCTACGTGATCCGGCCGGCTTTGCCGGACCGGCCGATCGGCTTGCGGCAAGCTGGTCGTGGGGCGCGCCGCTGCTGACGATTACCATCGCACTGATGTGGCTGATCACGGCGTGGGTGTCGTGGTTCGGCTGGCCCCATGCCGAGAGCCGGTCCTGGCTGGCCGCGTGCGGCGTGCCGACCGCGCTGCAGGAGCCGATGCTGCTGGCCGCCAGTCTGACCGATGCGGCCATCGGCGCGCTGCTGCTGTGGCGTCCGCGCCGCTGGCTGTGGGCGGCGCAGCTGGTGCTGGTCGGCGGCTACACCGCCATGCTCAGCGTATGTCTGCCCGGCTTCTGGCTGCATCCGTTCGGACCGCTGACCAAGAATCTGCCGCTGCTGGCGCTGATGCTGGTGATGTGGCGCGCCAGTCCACCGCATCCACCGAAACCAGGAGAATGATCATGGAATATTTTGCCGTCAAGGTGCTGCACATCCTGTCCGCCACGCTGATGGTGGGCACCGGCTTCGGTACCGCCTTCTACATGTTTTTCGTCAATCGCAGCGGCAATGTGCAGGCCATGGCCGTGGTCACGCGGCTGGTGGCGCGCGCCGACTGGTGGTTCACCACGCCGGCCGTCATCATCCAGCCGCTGTCGGGCTTCTGGATGGTGCACCTGGCCGGCTATCCGTGGCAGTCGCGCTGGATCATGTGGTCGCTGGCGCTGTACGTGCTGGCCGGCCTGTGCTGGCTGCCGGTGGTCTGGCTGCAGTTGCGCATGCGCGACATGGCAGCCGAGGCGGCGCGCCACCTGCAGCCGCTGCCGGCCCGTTACTGGCGCTACGAAAAGATCTGGACCGCGCTCGGCTTCCCCGCCTTCGGCGCACTGATGGTGGTGTACTGGCTGATGGTGCACAAGCCGATGTGAGCGCCATGTTATAACCATGCTATCGAACACAAGGACCTTGCATGACCCTCGCACCGACCATCCAAAAATACATCCTGCACTGGGGCGAGATGGGCACCCGCTGGGGTGTCAACCGCACCGTGGCGCAAATCCACGCGCTGCTGTTCCTGGTCAACCGCCCGCTGCACGCCGAGGAAATCGCCGAGACCCTCACCGTGGCCCGCTCCAATGTCAGCAACAGCCTGAAGGAACTGCAAAGCTGGGGGCTGGTGCGCGTCACTCACCTGGCCGGCGACCGCCGCGACCACTTCCTGGCCTTGCAGGACGTCTGGGAAATTTTCCGCGTGATCGTCGAGGAGCGCAAGAAGCGCGAAATCGACCCCACGCTCAGCGTGCTGCGCGAGTGCGCGCAGGAAGCGGAAAACGATCCCGCCCTGGAGCCGGCCACCAAGGTCAAGATGGACCAGGTGCTCGACTTCCTGGAAATGCTCACCGCCGCCTACGGCGACACCAGGCACCTGCCCCCGGCCACGCTGCAGCGCATGCTGACCATGGGAAGCAAGCTGGCGCGGCTGGTCGGAACCAATAAAGCGGATAACAACAAAGGACGGTTATGAACGACGCAGCGCCGCCGATGGCGGCCACCCCGAGCTTTGGCAGCGGCCAGCGCAACTTCCTGGTCACCGGGGCCACCGGCTTCATCGGCCAGCAACTGGTGCGCGCCTTACTGCGTGATGGCCAGCAGGTGACGGTACTCACGCGCGACCCCGGCAAGGCACAGTCCTTGTTCGGCCAGCCATCGGTGGACGGCGCGGCCAGCGTCGATTGCGTCAGCAGCATGGACCAGCTGCCGCCATTGCGCCGCATCGACGTGGTGATCAACCTGGCCGGGGCGCGCATCCTGGGCTGGCGCTGGACGGCGGCGCGGCGGGCCGCATTGCGCGCGAGCCGGGTGGCGCTGACCGACCAGCTGGTGGCGTGGATCGCCCGCGCCGAGCACAAGCCGGCGCTGATGTTGTCCGGGTCGGCCATCGGTTACTACGGCGTGCAGCCGCAAGGCGACGACACGGTGCTGACCGAAACGGCGCCGCCGCAGCCGGTGTTCATGTCCGACCTGTGCCGCGAGTGGGAGGAGGCGGCCCGGCGCGCCGCTGCCCACGGCGTGACGGTGGCCTGCATGCGCTTCGGCCTGGTGCTGGGCCGCCAGGGCGCGCTGCCGATGTTGCTGTTGCCAATCAAGCTGGGCCTGGGCGGACCGCTCGGTGGCGGACGCCAGTGGCAGTCGTGGATCCATGTCGAGGACGTGATCGGCGGCATGGCACACCTGTGTCGCACCGGCGAGGGTGGCAGCTATAACTTCACGGCGCCGGAAAGCTTGACCCAGGCGCAGTTCAGCAAGGTGGCGGCGCATGTGCTGCATCGCCCGTATGGTTTGCCGACGCCGGGCTGGCCGATGCGCGTGGCGCTCGGTGAACAGGCCGACCTGCTGCTTGAAGGGCAGCGGGTGGCGCCGCAGCGTTTGCTCGCCAGCGGCTTTGCCTTCCGCTACCCGCAACTGAAACCGGCGCTCGAGAGCCTGGTCTGAGGGGAGGCCGGTCCGGCATGGCGCAGGCGGACGGTCGCAGTCATGATGGCCCGGTTATCGCGACAGTTATTTCTCGCGCTTGAGCGGCGTGCCCTTGTCGATCACCTCGCGGCAATCGCCCTTGAAGGTGGCATTGTCGTAGTGGGCCCAGCCGTAGCTGTCCACGTAGCGCGTGTGCGGCTTGAATTGCCGGCTCAGGAAGCTCCACTCGAGGTGCTGGTCGGGATAGGCGATGTCGCCGAGGTCGAGCAGGCTGTGGAACACGTTTTCGGTGGCCAGCCTGGCCTTGCGCAGGCGTTTCAGTTGCTGGATCTTGTCCGGGTAGCGCGACTGGTACTGGTCCGAATACCACACCAGCGCCGGCACGTGGAAGTCGTACTGCGTGTTATGGCCGTGGAAGGCGATCTGGCAGCTGCCGTCATAAAGCACCTGGCCGTGGTCGGCCACATACATCATCGCCGTGCGCTGGCCGCTCTGCCTGAGCTGGCCGATCACCTGGGCCAGGAACCAGTCGGTGTACAGGATCGCGTTGTCGTAGCTGTTATTGAGCTCGGTCTTGATCTTGACATTCGTGTGTTCCGGCTTGTCCACGCCGAACAGCGACGGCTGCCACTGGTCGAACTCTTTGGGGTAGCGCTCGCTGTAATTCCAGTGGTTGCCCAGCGTGTGCAGCACGATCAGCTTTTTCGGCGACGGATCGTGCATCGCCTGCTGCAGCGGCCCGAGCAGGATCTGGTCGAGGTTGGAGCGGTTGTTGAAACTGCCCAGGTTCATGAACTGGATCACGTCCGCCTCCTTGGCGAACACCGACACCGGCGTGTCGAACTCGCCGAACGAGATCTGGTTCGACAACCACCAGGTCTTGAAGCCTGCTTCCTTGTAGGCGGTCAGGAACGATTTTTCCGAGAAGCCGGCCTTCAGGCTCTGCGTTGCCGGCTTGCGCGAAACCAGCACCGGTACCGACAACCGCGTGGCCGAGACGGACGTGATCATGTCGGTCAGCGACACCAGGTTGGGTTCCTGGGCCAGCAGCGGGGTGGTGGCGCGCGCGTAGCCGTTGATGCCCCAGCGGTCGTACCGCGACGATTCGCCGATCACCATGACCACCACTTCCGGTTCCTTGTCGGGCGCGGCCTGGCGGGCCCGGAACGTGAAGTTCCTGCTGCGCTCGCCGAGTGCGGCCAGGTAGCGGCGCTCGTTGTAAAAATCGACGCCGCGCGCGAGCAGGCCGAACGGCCAGGAGTTGGCAAAGTTATTGAAGCTGAACGGCGCCTGCTGGAACATCGGCGTCGGGGTGGGCCAGCCCAGCACGGCCAGCGCGGCGATTGCCGGCACGACCAGCCAGCGGGTCTTGCCGCGCCAGGCCAGTGCCGGGCTGCGCCGCGCTGCCAGGAAGATCGCGGTCCACCAGGCCAGCATGGCCACCAGCACGCCTGCCATCAGCCAGATCTTGTTTCCGAGAAACTCCATCGCTTCCATCGGGCTGCTTTCGGCGATGATGCCGAGGTGGTGCGTGGAAATGCCCTGGCCGTAGTACATGAACAGGTACAGCTCGGTCGGCAGTGCCAGCACGGCGGGCAGCAGCAGCCAGTGGAACCAGGCCGGGCGCTGGAACACGCCCCACGCCACCACCCACAGCAGCACCTCGACGCCGAGGATGGCGTCCAGCCCGGGCGCCGGCCGGCCCAGCAAGAGCGGCACGCAGGGCACCAGCGACAGCAGCAGGTAGCTGCCGAGCACGAACAGGGGAGGGAAGCGCAACACGGATCGCATGGGAGGCAACGGGAACGGCGGTCAGGACAGCGGTGAATGGGAGAGTCCGCTATTATCAGGCGTTTCCGGCCGGCGCGGGCGGCTTTTATGATTGTATTCTGGCAATTTTCATGTGTGCCGCTAGCACATCTTTCTGCCATTTATGTTGACTGTTCAGGTCAATTACCCTACACTTTCGAGTTCTCTATTTAGTGTGCGCATCGTATACGCTGTTTTTGGCTGGTTCCTGAGGCCGGCTTTGCGCGCTTGCAGCGTCCGCTCGATCGAGACTGAGATTCGTCCCCGGACTTCGTCCGGGTTGTCCACGTTGTTATTAAGTTGGGTTTAGAACGATGCCAACCATCAATCAACTGATTCGCAATCCACGCGTCGCCCTGACCGTGAAAAGCAAATCGCCGGCGCTGGAAAACAGCCCGCAAAAGCGCGGTGTTTGCACCCGTGTGTACACCACCACTCCTAAGAAGCCTAACTCGGCTTTGCGTAAAGTCGCCAAGGTGCGTCTGACCAACGGTTTCGAAGTCATTTCGTACATCGGCGGTGAAGGCCACAACCTGCAAGAGCACAGCGTTGTCCTGCTGCGCGGCGGCCGTGTCAAAGACTTGCCAGGTGTGCGTTACCACATGGTTCGCGGTGCACTCGATACCCAGGGCGTCAAAGACCGTAAGCAAGCTCGCTCGAAATACGGTACCAAGCGTGCCAAGGCCAAGAAGTAATCTGCATTAAAAGTTTTCGCTCAGTGGCAACTAGCTAAGTGAATGTAATCGACCGGAAATGGTCGAGTAAGTGGATGGTTATGATGACCCTCCGCGAGAGTGCGAATCCCATATCTGCGCACCTCAACTGAAGATTGAAAGGAATTGATATGCCACGTCGTCGTGAAGTACCCAAGCGCGAAATCCTGCCGGATCCAAAATTCGGTAACACGGATGTCGCCAAATTCGTGAACGTTCTGATGCTGTCCGGTAAAAAATCGGTCGCAGAAAACATCATCTACGGTGCCTTCGAGCACATCGCTGCCAAGTCGGGCAAAGACCCGCTGGAAGTGTTCGCCACCGCAATCAACAACGCCAAGCCGCTGGTTGAAGTAAAATCCCGTCGCGTCGGTGGTGCAAACTACCAGGTGCCGGTTGAAGTACGCCCAGTCCGTCGCATGGCGCTGTCGATGCGTTGGCTGCGTGAAGCTGCGAACAAGCGCAGCGAAAAATCCATGCCACAACGCCTCGGCGGTGAGCTGATGGAAGCGGCTGAAGGCCGCGGCGGTGCGATGAAAAAGCGTGATGAAGTGCACCGTATGGCAGAAGCGAACAAGGCGTTCTCGCACTTCCGCTTCTAATAAAATCGACCGGGCCACTGTGGTCTGGTTGTTATCTGTTGTTCGAGGCCGGGCTCATTTTTTGTCACAAAAAATGGTGCTCGGTTTTGTCCATTAAAAGATTTAGGATTAATTATGGCCCGCAAGACCCCCATCGAGCGCTACCGCAACATCGGTATCTCCGCTCACATCGATGCAGGTAAGACCACTACCACCGAGCGCGTTCTGTTCTACACGGGCGTGAACCACAAGATCGGTGAAGTTCACGATGGCGCCGCCACCATGGACTGGATGGAGCAGGAACAAGAGCGCGGCATTACCATTACCTCGGCAGCGACGACCTGCTTCTGGAAGGGTATGGCCAACAACTTCCCTGAGCACCACATCAACATCATCGACACCCCGGGCCACGTCGACTTCACCATCGAAGTTGAGCGCTCGATGCGCGTGCTCGACGGCGCCTGCATGGTTTACTGCGCAGTCGGCGGCGTGCAGCCACAGTCGGAAACCGTGTGGCGTCAGGCTAACAAGTACAAAGTGCCACGTTTGGCCTTCGTCAACAAGATGGACCGTACCGGCGCCAACTTCTTCAAGGTGTACGAGCAGATGCGCGCCCGCCTGAAGGCGAACCCGGTCCTGATCCAGATTCCGATCGGCGCTGAAGACAACTTCAAGGGCGTGATCGACCTGGTCAAGATGAAAGCGATCCTGTGGGACGACGCTTCGCAAGGCATGAAGTTCGACTACGTCGATATCCCTGCCGAGCTGGCCGATTCGGCTGCCGAGTGGCGCGAGAAGATGGTTGAAGCCGCTGCTGAAGCGACCGAAGACCTGATGAACAAGTACCTGGAAGAAGGCGACCTGTCGGAAGCCGAGATCAAGCAGGCACTGCGTACCCGTACCATCGCCTCGGAAATCGTTCCTATGCTGTGCGGCACCGCCTTCAAGAACAAGGGCGTGCAGGCCATGCTGGACGCGGTCATCGAATACCTGCCATCGCCGGTGGACATCGCTGCCGTGGGCGGTACCGACGAAGACGAAGCACCAGTCACCCGTAAAGCATCGGACGACGAGAAGTTCTCGGCGCTGGCATTCAAGATCATGACCGACCCGTTCGTCGGCCAGCTGGCCTTCTTCCGCGTGTATTCGGGCGTGGTCAATGCCGGCGATACCGTGTACAACTCGGTTAAAGGTCGTAAAGAGCGTCTGGGCCGTATTCTGCAGATGCACGCCAACCAGCGCGAAGAGATCAAGGAAGTGCGCGCCGGCGACATCGCCGCTGCCGTGGGCCTGAAAGACGTGACCACTGGTGAAACCCTGTGCGATCCGACCTCGATCATCACCCTGGAAAAAATGGTCTTCCCTGAGCCGGTGATCCAGCAGGCCGTGGAACCAAAAACCAAGGCCGACCAGGAAAAAATGGGCCTGGCGCTGAACCGCCTGGCACAGGAAGATCCGTCGTTCCGCGTGAAGACCGATGAAGAATCGGGCCAGACCATCATCGGTGGTATGGGCGAGCTGCACCTGGAAATTATCGTTGACCGCATGAAGCGCGAATTCGGCGTGGAAGCGACCGTCGGCAAGCCACAAGTGGCTTACCGCGAAACGATCCGCAAGACCTGCGAAGAATCGGAAGGCAAGTTCGTCAAGCAATCCGGTGGTCGTGGTCAGTACGGTCACGTGGTGCTGAAGATCGAACCGCAAGAGCCAGGCAAGGGCTTCGAGTTCGTTGACGCCATCAAGGGCGGCACCGTGCCACGCGAGTACATCCCTGCGGTGGAAAAAGGCGTGCGCGGCACCCTGAACACCGGCGTGCTGGCGGGTTACCCCGTGGTGGACGTCAAGGTCACGCTGTTCTTCGGTTCGTACCACGACGTGGACTCGAACGAAAACGCGTTCCAGATGGCCGCTTCGATGGCATTCAAGGAAGGCTGCCGCAAAGCATCGCCAGTCATCCTGGAGCCGATGATGGCTGTGGAAGTGGAAACGCCGGAAGACTACGCCGGTACCGTGATGGGCGACCTGTCGTCCCGCCGCGGTATGGTGCAGGGCATGGACGAAATCCCAGGCGGCGGTGGCAAGATCATCAAAGCCGAAGTGCCACTGTCGGAAATGTTCGGTTACTCGACCACCCTGCGTTCCGCAACGCAAGGCCGTGCAACCTACACGATGGAATTCAAGCACTACTCGGAAGCGCCTAAGCACGTGATCGACGCGATCGTTACCGCGAAAGCCAAGTAATTAGTGTCATTGCGGTCCGGTCGATCACCGGGCCGCATATTTCAAACAATGTTTTAAGGATGATTCAAAATGGCAAAAGAAAAGTTCGAGCGGACTAAACCGCACGTCAACGTAGGCACCATCGGTCACGTCGACCACGGCAAAACCACCCTGACCGCTGCAATCGCAACCGTTCTGTCGAAGAAATTCGGYGGCGAAGCGAAAGCCTACGACCAGATCGACGCTGCACCAGAAGAAAAAGCACGCGGCATCACCATCAACACCGCCCACGTTGAGTACGAAACCGCTGGNGGCGAAGCGAAAGCCTACGACCAGATCGACGCTGCACCAGAAGAAAAAGCACGCGGCATCACCATCAACACCGCCCACGTTGAGTACGAAACCGCTGGCCGTCACTACGCCCACGTTGACTGCCCAGGCCACGCCGACTACATCAAGAACATGATYACCGGCGCAGCGCAGATGGACGGCGCRATCCTGGTGTGCTCGGCTGCTGACGGCCCAATGCCACAGACCCGCGAGCACATCCTGCTGGCCCGTCAGGTTGGCGTTCCATACATCATCGTGTTCCTGAACAAGTGCGACCTGGTCGACGACGAAGAGCTGCTGGAACTGGTCGAAATGGAAGTGCGCGAGCTGCTGTCGAARTACGAGTTCCCAGGCGACGACCTGCCAATCATCAAAGGTTCGGCACGTAAAGCACTGGACGGCGACACCGGCCCACTGGGCGAGCAAGCCATCATGGCCCTGGCCGAAGCACTGGACAGCTACATCCCTACGCCAGAGCGCGCAGTGGACGGCGCCTTCCTGATGCCAGTGGAAGACGTGTTCTCGATCTCGGGCCGCGGTACCGTGGTGACCGGTCGTGTCGAGCGCGGCATCATCAAGGTCGGCGAAGAGATCGAAATCGTYGGTATCACCGACACCGTGAAAACCACCTGCACCGGCGTGGAAATGTTCCGCAAGCTGCTGGACCAGGGTCARGCTGGCGACAACGTCGGTCTGCTGCTGCGCGGCACCAAGCGTGAAGACGTGCARCGTGGYCAAGTGCTGGCCAAGCCAGCCTCGATCAAGCCGCACAACCACTTCACCGGCGAGATCTACGTGCTGTCGAAAGACGAAGGCGGTCGTCACACCCCGTTCTTCAACAACTATCGTCCACAGTTCTACTTCCGTACGACTGACGTGACCGGTTCGATCGAGCTGCCAGCCGACAAAGAAATGGTTATGCCAGGCGACAACGTGTCGATCACCGTCAAGCTGATCAACCCGATCGCGATGGAAGAAGGTCTGCGNGATCGAGCTGCCAGCCGACAAAGAAATGGTTATGCCAGGCGACAACGTGTCGATCACCGTCAAGCTGATCAACCCGATCGCGATGGAAGAAGGTCTGCGTTTCGCTATCCGTGAAGGCGGTCGTACCGTCGGCGCCGGCGTTGTTGCAAAAATCATCGCTTAATTTTTGAGCGCTGAATAAACCGGGCCCGGCAAGGGGGCGTCGAAAAACCGTTGCGAGCGGTTCGTTATCGTCGGGAGTAGCGGAAGCGTACGGAGGTACGCTGAGCAACGGAGCGGCGATAGCGGGACGCGCAGCAGGTTTCGCGATGTCCCCGCAAGGTGTGATACCATGCTGGGCTCGGTTGTAAGACTGAACCACATCGTTCTTTTTAAATGCTGGCGCTACAAAGTAGCCAGTTCGCTCTTTTCAAGGAAAAGTCATGTCCGCACCAAACCAGAAAATCCGTATCCGTCTGAAAGCTTTCGACTACAAGCTGATCGACCAGTCCGCACTGGAAATCGTTGACACCGCCAAGCGCACCGGCGCCGTGGTCAAAGGCCCAGTCCCACTGCCAACCCGTATCCAGCGCTTCGACGTGCTGCGTTCCCCGCACGTCAACAAGACCTCGCGCGACCAGTTCGAGATCCGCACCCACCAGCGCCTGATGGACATCGTCGATCCAACCGACAAGACCGTTGACGCCCTGATGAAGCTGGACCTGCCAGCTGGTGTTGACGTCGAAATCAAACTGCAATAATCGGATTCCAGCGGGGCGGTGCAGCGCATCGCCAGCTGATCAGGCCGGACGGTAACGTCCGGCTTTTTTTATGGGCGCAAACCGTTGCGCGTTTACCTCACTCTCGCGTCTGTCTCGAACAATTAACGAGTTGAATTGACTAAAAATCATTTTCCTCCTATCCTTGATAGCGCTATCCACACGCTAAGCGCGTCCCCCGGGACCACTGTAGTCCCGTCTGCTTAACCCGAAAAAAAGTCGTAAAAACGTACTGATACATAACGGAGACAAAATGCAGCAACACATGAAAACGTTTTCAAGCCGCCAGCCCAGGCAACGTCGTCTGATCGCCCTGGCCGTGGCCGGCGCGTGCGCCAGCTTCGCCACTTTTGCACCGGCCCATGCCCAGCAATCGGCGCCCGTGCCTGGCGATGTCGACGGTCCGAAAGTGGTCGTGACCGGCATCCGCGCCAGCATGCAATCCACCATGAACATGAAGCGCAATGCCGACGGCATCGTCGATGGCATCGTCGCGGACGACATCGGTAAATTCCCCGATACCAACCTGGCCGAGTCGCTGCAGCGCATCAGTGGCGTGTCGATCGACCGCAGCAACGGCGAAGGGCAGAAAGTGACCGTGCGCGGCCTCGGTCCCGACTTCAACCTGGTGCTGCTCAACGGCCGCCAGATGCCGACCACCGACCTGGGCGACCTGGGCGGCCGTTCGTTCGACTTCTCGAACCTGGCGTCGGAAGCGATTTCGCAGCTGCAGGTGTACAAGTCCGGCCGCGCCGACAACCCGACCGGCGGCATCGGCGCCACCATCAATGTGATGACCGCCCGTCCGTTCGACAATCCCGGCATGCATTCGAGCATTGGCATCAAGGCCGTCAACGACACCTCGAACAAGCACCTGCCAAGCATGCTCAAGGGCGACAGCGTGACCCCGGAAATCTCGGGCATCTATACCAACACCAGCGAAGACGGCCGCTTCGGTGTGGCCGTGAGCGCCAGCTACCAGGAGCGCAACTCGGGCTTCAACCGCGCCGGCCTGGCCAATGGTTACCAGGATCCGCACCTCGGTTCGGATACGACCGAAGGGTCGACGCTGCCGCAGCCGGGCCAGCCCGGTTCGGAAAAGATTACCAACCGTCCCGGCCCGACCGACGTCTATTCGATCCCGCAAAACTTCGGCTATGGCGTCAACGGCATCCAGCGCCAGCGCACCAACGGCCAGCTGGCCCTGCAATTCCGTCCGGTCAAGGACATCACCAGCACGCTGGACTTCACCTATTCGGAAAACAAGGTGCAGACCAAGCGTAACGAACTGAGCGTATGGTTCGCGCAGACGCCGACGTCCACCAGCAGCTGGCCAGGCGGTCACGTGCAGACGCCGCTGACCTACATGGAAACCTACAAGACGCCGCAGGACATCTCGATCGTGGGCGGCGACTACGCCACCAAGACCAAGAACGAGTCGATCGGCTTCAACACCGTGTGGAAGGCCACCAACGCCCTGCGCCTGCAGTTCGACGCCCACCACTCGACCGCCGAATCGGGCGCCGACAGCCCGTTCGGGACCGAGAACAACCTGTCGAACGCGACCTTCAGCCGTGGCGACACCATGGTCGACTTCACCAACAAGCTGCCGATCGTCTCGATGCCGGCGGCCAACCTGACGGCGCAGCCGATCCAGGGCACCGGTTCGTGGTTCCACAACAGCTATGAGAAATCGAAGATCGACCAGGTGCAAGCCGGCGGCGACTGGCAGGTGCTCGATGCCTCGACCGTCAAATTCGGCGCCGGCTACATCAAGTCGTCGAACCGCTCGACCTACTCGAACGTCCAGAACAACACCTGGAGCGGCGCCAGCAAGGCGTCCGACTACCCGGCCAATCTGTACCAGGCCAACCCGCTCGGCGATTACTTCAGCAAGATCGGCAGCTCGCCCAACCTGTTCGGCAGCCTGTACACGTTCGACTTCGCCACCGTGCGCGCGCTGACCGCCAACGCCGTCGGCAACCAGGCTGCCTACCTGCCGAACTTCGCCAGCGCCGACACCGATCGCCGCCTGACGGAAAAGACCAGCTCGGTGTACACGTCGTTCAATACCGACTGGGACACGGCCATGCCGATGCACACCTCGGTCGGCCTGCGGTTCGAAAAAACCAAGGTGACCTCGGTGGCGCAGGTGCAACCCGGCACGGCCATGGTCTGGGTGTCCCAGAACGAGCTGCCCGTCACCTTCGGCGGCATTTCCCTGTCCGAAACGGGTTCGTCGTACACCAACCTGCTGCCTAACCTGAACTTCGACGTCGATCTGCGTCCCGACATGAAGCTGCGCGCCAGCGCCGGCACCACCATCGGCCGCGCCCGTTACGACCAGCTGCAGGGCGGCCTGAGCCTGGGTACCATTGCCAGCACCTACAACGGCACGGCCTCGGTCGGCAACCCGGCCCTGAAACCGGTGAAATCGAAAAACCTCGACCTGTCCTACGAGTGGTACTACGACAAGCAGAGCGTGTTCTCGCTGGCCCTGTTCCGCAAGGAGATGGACAACTACGCCGGCACCATCGTGGTCCCGCAATCGCTGTACGACCTGCACACGCCGGTCGGCGGCGCCTATTACAAGGCGGCGCTGGCCAACGGCGGTTGCACGGTGGCGGACACCAACTGCATCCGCAACTACATCCTGAGCAACTACGACGGTCAGCCGGGCGTGCAGCGCACGGGCGTGAACTCCGACGGCAATCTCAAGGGCAATATCACGGGCTTGCCGACCGATCCGCTGGCCAACTTCCTGACCACCAGCTATGCCAACCAGCGCTCGGCCCGCGTCAGTGGCGCCGAAGCGAACATCCAGCACATGTTCGGCCGCACCGGCTTTGGCGTCCAGGCCAACTACACCTATGTACGCTCGCCGCTCAAGTACGACAATGCCAATATCAGCGACCAGTTCGCGATCCTGGGGCTGAGCAATTCGGCCAACGTGGTCGGTATCTTCGAGAACGAGACGTGGTCGGTGCGCCTGGCGTACAACTGGCGCGGCGAGTTCCTCGCGGCCACCGTCGATGGTTCGGGCAAGGCAGCGCCGGTGTACACCGACAGCTATGGCCAGACCGACGTCAGCATCGGTTACAACTACAACAAGAACCTGAGCTTCCAGCTCGAGGCGATCAACCTGACCGACGAGACCCAGCGTCAGCACGGCCGCACCAGCCGCTCCACGCTGAACGTGACGCAGGCCGGTCCGCGGTATATGCTGGGCGCGCGCTACAAGTTCTGATCGGCCACATCGTGGTGTAACCGGGGGCGGCGTGTCACACGTCGCCCTTTTCTTGTTTAAACGAACCTCCATTCAGCGAGCCATGGCCAAGCCAGTCTTACTCAACAATATTACCCACCAACACCTGCGCGTGCGCACCGGCTACGGCGCCGCCTTCGGCGACGACCAGATGGCCGCGCCCATCGTCGCGGCCGAGTTCCGCCAGGTGCAGGCCCATTATCCGATCGTGTTCCGTGCCACCGACAGCGGTTTCGAGGCGCTCGCCCTGTTCGGCCTGGCGGCCGGCGAAAACCTGTTCCTGACCGATGCCGATGCCAATGCTGAGGGTGGCTGGGATGCCGATTACGTGCCGCTGGCCGTGCGCCGCCAGCCCTTCCTGATCGGCGTCTCGGGCCAGGAGCTGACCGTGCACGTGGACCAGGACAGCGCCCGCCTGCGCTGCGGCCCCGCAGAGGGCCAAGCCGTGTTCCTGGAAGAGGGCAGTCCTGCGCCTTACCTCGAAGAGATCAATTCGATGCTGTTCACGCTGCACGAAGGCATGCTGGCCATGGCCGACTTCATCGCTGCGCTGCAAGCGCATGCGCTGCTCGAGCCTTTCACGTTCGAGGTCGAACTGGCCGATGGCAGCGAACGCCGGCTCGGTGGCCTGTACACGATCAACGAAGAGGTGCTGGCGGCGCTGGACGCGACCGCGCTCGACCGCCTGCACCGCGCCGGCTACCTGCTGCCGATTTACATGGTGGTGGCGTCGCTGTCGAATTTCCGCGCCCTCATCGACCGCAACAACCGTGGTTAAACCGGTTACCGACATCGACTGCAGCAACGGCGCGCCGCTGCCCGACACGGTGCTGACCGCCACCGAACCGGTGGTCCTGCGCGGCCTGGCAGCGCACTGGCCGCTGGTGCGCGCTGCGCGCACCTCGGCGGCCGCGGCGGACGCCTACCTGCGCGGCTTCTATCGCGACGCCACCGTGATGGCCATGCACGGCGCGCCCGAGATCGACGGGCGGATCTTTTACAACGACGACCTGAGCGGCTTTAATTTCACCATGCAGCAGGTCCGCTTCGACGCCGTGCTCGACGCCTTGCGCGCCCACCGCGACGATGCGCGCCCGCCCACGCTGTACGTGGGCTCGACCACGATCGACGCCTGCCTGCCGGGCTTGCGTGCTGAAAACGATATCGACCTTGGCGGCCGCGATGCGCTGGCCAGCATCTGGGTCGGCAACCGTACCCGCATTCCGGCCCACTACGATTTACCGGATAACCTGGCCTGCGTGGCGGCCGGGCGCCGCCGCTTCACCCTGTTCCCGCCCGATCAACTGGCCAACCTGTATATCGGCCCGCTGGACCTGACGCCGGCCGGCCAGGCGGTCAGCCTGGTCGACTTTACCGCGCCCGACCCGGCCCGCTATCCGCGCTTTGCCGAGGCCTGGGCCCACGGACAGCAGGCCGAACTGGCTGCCGGCGACGCCATCTTCATCCCCAGCATGTGGTGGCACCACATCGAAGCGCTCGACAGCTTCAACGTGCTGGTGAACTACTGGTGGCGGCAGTCGCCCGCCTATATGGACACACCGGCCACCACGCTGCTGCATGCGCTGCTGACCATGCGCGATCTGCCGCCGGCGCAGCGCCAGGCCTGGCAGGAACTGTTCCGCCATTATGTGTTCGAGAGCGATGGCAGCGAAGCGGCCCACATCCCCGCCGCAGCCCGCCACGTGCTGGCCCCGCTCGACGCCAACGGCGCCCGCATGCTGCGCGCCCACCTGCTCAATCGCATGAAGCGGTAACCAGCGCTACAACAAAAATACAACAAAATACGGGCTTTTTTGCCTTTCGCCATCCTAAAAACGGCTTTGCCTCTTCTCCTGCGCACCAATATTGTGCGAAATTGCTGCCCAGACGTTATAAGTGCGGTCGCACTGAAAAACGCAAAGTAGATCAATCTTTCAGGAGTAGTTTTGAAACACACCATGAAAAAAGCGCTGTGGCCATGGCGCTGGGTTTGGCATTTTCGCAGCACAGTGCAGCGCAGGAGACAGCGGACCAACCGAAGCTGCAACGCGTAGAGATCACCGGCAGCAGCATCAAGCGTACCGAGCAGGAAGCTGCCGGTTCGATCCAGATTCTCAACCGCGACGACATCGAGCGCACCGGTGAGACCTCGGCGCTGGGCATCCTCAATGCATCGTCCGCCATCAGCACCAGCATCAATTCGTCGACCAGCAGCTCGGGCAGCTTTGCCACCGGTTCGTCGGCAGTCGGCATGCGCGGCCTGGGCAAGGTCGCCACGCTGGTGCTGGTCAACGGCCAGCGTATCGCCCAGTACGGCCTGGCCGATGGCGCCCAGGAAAACTTCACCAACCTCGACGCCATTCCGGCGGCCGCCATCGACCGGATCGAGATCCTCAAAGACGGCGCCTCGGCCATCTACGGCTCGGACGCGATTGCCGGCGTGGTCAACATCATCCTGCGCAAGGATTTCGAAGGCGCCAAGATCACCGGCAACTACAAGGAATCGGACGGCTTCCGGGACCAGCGCAACCGCAGCGTTTCCGGCATCGTCGGCTGGGGCGATATCGACAAGAACGGCTTCAATACCTACCTGACCTACGAAGCGTACAAGAGCGACGGCTTCAGCGTGGGCGACCTGCGCAGCCACTATCCGGAATGGCATCGCCAGACCCCGGCGCGCTCGACCTGGGACGCCAAGAGCGTGTTTTCGCCTACCGGTAACTACCTGCAGGCCGATGGCAAGCAGGTGCGCGCAGCCGGCTGCCCGACCGACGCCATCGATCCGGCGGACGGCCTGTGCAAGCTGGACGTGCTGCCGTACACGGGACTGAGCACCAACGCCAAGCGCTACGCGGTGGCCAGCAATACGCACTTCCGTATCGGCAAGAGCGTCGATGCCAACTTCGAGATCACCGCCGCCGGCGCCAGCAACGATTACATCGTGCCGCCGCTCAATGCCAGCAATGGTTCGGCTACCAGCTCGTCGAGCACCTGGTACAACGCCATCGACGGCAAAATGGTGGGCCCGTTCTTCTATCCGAAGCTGCCGGTCGGTCATCCGAACAATCCGTACAACGTCCCGGTCGAATACCGTGCGCGCCTGATGGACACCGGTAACGGCTTCAACTTCAACCGCACCGAGTCCGACCAGTCGCGCGCCATGCTGAGCCTGAGCGGCGACATCCGCGACTTCGACTGGAAATCGTCGGTCGGCTACATGAAGTCGACAGCGACCAAGGCCACCCGCGCTGCCAGCGCCAAAGGCTACACCGACGCCATCGTCAACGGTACCTACAAGTTCGGTCAGCAAAACGATTACGCCCTGCTCGATTCGATGTTCCCGGTACGTACCACCACCGGCGAATCGAAGATTGCGTTCGCCAATGCCGTGGTTTCGGGCGAAGTGATGCAGTTGCCGGCCGGCCCGCTGAGCGTTGCCTTCGGCACCGACATCCGCCAGGAAAAATACGAGATGGCCAGCTCGGACAATGTGCTCCGCGGCGAACTGGTCGGCATTGCCGGCCTGCAGGTCAAGGACACCATGGATCACTACGCGCTGTTCGCGGAAGCGACCATCCCGGTGATCAAGCGTGTCGAGCTCAGTGCTGCGCTGCGCGCCGACAAATCGACCAACAGCGACGTCCATTACTCGCCCAAGCTGGGCCTGCGCTACAACGCCACCGACAGCCTGTTGCTGCGCGCGACCGTGTCCGGCGGCTTCCGCGCGCCGAACGTGGTGGAAACCGGTAACGGCCTCGGTCGCAGCTCGTTCGCGACCAATGTCACCGACCCGCGCCGTTGCGAGATCGCCAGCACGCTGGGCAACCTGGTGCCGGCGTCCGCCACTGCGGACAAGACCCGCGCCAACACCTTCGTCAATGCCGATTGCAAGGCCGGCATTCCGACGTTCGTGTCGTCGAACAAGGACCTGAAGCCGGAAACCTCGCGTTCGGTCACGGCAGGCTTCGTGTTCGAGCCGGTGAAGAACTGGACCATGGCGCTCGACTACTACCACATCGAACGCAAGGACGAGATCGGTACCCGCCCGGTTTCCGACATCCTGCGCGGCGAAGCCAGCCTGCCTGCGGGCCAGCTGGTGCGCGTCGATAACAGCGCGTCCGATGCGGAATTCATCACCCTGGTGAAAAAATACGCACCGAACACGACGGTCAATTTCGGCGGCGTCGGCGCCATCGGCCTGTTGTACAACCCGTACGTCAACAGTGGCAAGACCCGCGCGTCGGGCTTCGACTTCGACGCCTCGGGTCGCTTCAACACCGACCTCGGTCAGGTGCGCCTGAAGCTCGAGGGCAGCTATCTGTGGAAGTACCAGCAGTACAGCGTGGCCAACGGTGCTTACGACGTCAACATGGCTGGCACCTATGACCTCGGTTCGCGCCTGAACACCAAGCTGCGCGGCTACCTGAAGTCGGGCAACTTCGACAACGGCCTGACGCTCAACTACCTGAGCGGCTTTAGCAACAACAGCCTGGACGCGATGACGTATTGCGCCACCAACAAGGTCGCAGCTGCCAATCTCGACACCTGCGGTCATGTCGGCAGCAACACCACGGTCGACTACAACCTGGCCTACACCGGCATCAAGAACACCAAGCTGATGCTGTACATCGACAACCTGTTCGACCAAGCGGCGCCGATCCAATGGCGTCGTGGCTATGCGGACTCGTTCCAGTTCCGTCGCATCGGCGTGAGCGCCAGCTACACGTTCTTCTGATCGTCAGCTGATCGCCGGCATGCGTGCCGGCACGCCCCGAGACCAGGCCTGCGCGCCTGGTCTTTTTTTTAGCACGGCCGCCGGATCGGACGCTGGCCGCCTGCAGCGCGGCGCCGGGCCAGGGTGCCCGTCAGTAGCAGGCCGCTCAGCAGCAGGGCGTAAGTGCCGGGCTCCGGAACCGGGGCGACGCCGCCGAGCAGCGGGACAGGGCTGACCGTGATGTCGGTCAGCGCCAGGAAGCGCAGGTTCAGGAGCAGGGCGCTGTCGCCGGGGTTGGCGAAGGCCAGCAGGAAGCGTTCCTGGCGCTCGGCCAGCGTGGCCAGCGGATCCCAGGTGTTGAGGGCGCTCTCGCGCGTGAGCAGGCTGGTGGTGGTGCCGTCGGCGTCGGTGATGAAGACCGAGGCCCAGCCGAACAGCGCGTACTGTACGCCGGGGTCGAGGGTGCGGCGCACCTGGGTAAACAGGTCGCCGCCGACCGTGAGCAGGCTGTGCGGCGCCAGCGTCAGCGACAGTTGCTGGGTGCCCTCGGCGCCGAGGTAATTGCCGGTGCCCAGCGTGGCGTCGGCCGCGGCACTGGAGGTGAGGTTGCCGATGCCGCCGGCAGTGCTGGCCACTGCGGTGCCGGGACCGGCATTGGCGGGCAGTTGCGCCTGACCAGCGCCGTACGGCGCCGGGAACACGCTGGTCTGGGTGTAACTGCCGCCGTTGTTGACGGTGTTCAGATAGGTCAGCAAGCGGCTTTCCGCATAACCGAGCGTATAGCCGGCAGGAGCGCCGTCGCCGGGCGTGAGGTCGATCACGCCGAGCGTGATGTTGTCGATGCGGGTGGTGCCGTCGGCGCCGGCCAGGGCCGACGGCGAGGCGAGGGTGGTGGACAGTGCGGCCAGGGTCAGCAGCACGGCGGGGAGCACGGTTTTCATGGCAACTCCGGTAGGTGGACGGTGGGACGAGGCAGGCGGACGCCTGCCTGACCGATGCTAGGCCGCTGACGCCCCGGCCGTTTGCGCACACGCAGGGTGCGCCGCCAAACCCGCATGGCGCGGGCCTTTGCGCGCGCAAGCAGTCATCTTTGCCACAGCTTTTCCGTCTCGCAATGCGCCAGCTGCCACGGCGCCTGAAAAACCTGACATACCTCGTACTAAGTTGTTGCGTCAAGGGTCTTTTCACGCTACACTAGCCGGCTTCGGTATGGATTCATCTTTTTATTGGTCCGTACTTATTTTGTAGTTCAACATATCCCTGCCCAATCGTAGGTGGGAATTGGAGAAAAAATGAGCCTTGGCCTCCTCGGTCGCAAGGTTGGCATGATGCGCATCTTCACCGATGACGGGGATTCGATCCCAGTCACCGTGGTTGACGTATCGAACAACCGTGTTGCACAAATCAAAACTCCTGAAACTGATGGTTACACTGCAGTTCAGGTCGCATTCGGTCAACGTCGCGCTTCCCGCGTAACGAAAGCTGTTGCTGGTCACCACGCCAAAGCTGGTGTTGAAGCTGGTACTCTGCTTAAGGAGTTCCGCATCGACGCAGCCAAAGCGGCAGAACTGAAAGCTGGCGAAGTCATCGCTGCCTCCCTGTTCGAAGTCGGTCAGAAAATCGACGTTCAAGGCGTGTCGATCGGTAAAGGCTATGCCGGTACCATCAAGCGTCACAACTTTGCTTCGGGTCGTCAGACTCACGGTAACTCGCGTTCGCACAACGTACCAGGCTCGATCGGTATGGCGCAGGATCCAGGTCGCGTATTCCCTGGTAAGCGCATGACCGGTCACATGGGTGACGTTACCTGCACCGTGCAGAACCTCGAAATCGCCCGCATCGACGCCGACCGCCAGCTGCTGCTGGTCAAAGGTGCGATTCCTGGCGCCAAAAACGGCCAGGTCGTGGTATCGCCTGCTGTCAAAGTTAAAGCAAAGAAGGGAGCTTAAACGATGGAACTCAAGCTCTTGAATGCTCAAGGTCAAGCCGCCTCTAACGTTGCTGCCGCCGACTCCGTTTTCGGCCGTGACTACAACGAAGCCCTGATCCACCAGATCGTCGTTGCTTACCAAGCCAATGCTCGCAGCGGCAACCGTAAACAAAAAGACCGTGAAGAAGTCCACCACACGACCAAGAAGCCATGGCGCCAAAAAGGTACCGGCCGTGCTCGTGCTGGTATGTCGTCGTCGCCACTGTGGCGCGGCGGTGGTCGCATCTTCCCGAACTCGCCTGACGAGAACTTCACCCACAAAGTGAACAAGAAGATGTATCGCGCAGGTATCTGCTCGATCCTGTCCCAGCTGGCTCGTGAAGAGCGCCTGGTTGTTGTTGAAGACTTCGCCATCGAAGCTCCAAAAACCAAGCTGCTGTCGCAAAAGCTGACCGGTATGGGCCTGGAGTCCGTGCTGATCATCACCGACGTCGCCAACGAAAACCTGGAACTGGCATCGCGCAACCTGCCTAACGTACTGGTTGTTGAACCGCGTCACGCAGATCCGATGTCCCTGGTGTTCTACAAGAAGATCGTGGTCACCAAAGCTGCATTGGCCAAGATTGAGGAGATGCTGGCATGAGCGCATTGAAATTTAGCGAAGAGCGCCTGATGAAGGTGCTGGTTGCTCCGGTGATTTCCGAGAAGGCCACCATGGTCGCGGAAAAGAACGAGCAGATCGTGTTCCGCGTCACCACCGACGCAACCAAGCCAGAAATCAAGGCTGCCGTTGAACTGCTGTTCAAAGTGCAAGTGGAATCGGTGCAAACCGTGAACCGCGAAGGTAAGCAGAAGCGCTCGGGCGCCCACACTGGCCGTCGCAACCACACCAAGCGTGCTTTCGTGTGCCTGAAGCCTGGCCAGGAAATCAATTTCACCGAGGAGGCTAAATAATGGCACTCGTTAAGATGAAGCCAACCTCCCCAGGCCGTCGCGGCATGGTGAAAGTTGTCAACAGCGACCTGTACAAAGGTCGTCCGCTGGCAGCGCTGGTTGAGAAAAAATCGAAGACCGCTGGCCGTAACAACAACGGTCACATCACCACCCGTCACATCGGTGGTGGTCACAAGCAGCACTACCGTCTGATCGACTTCAAGCGTAACAGCAAGGATGGCATCCCGGCGAAAGTGGAACGTATCGAATACGATCCAAACCGTACCGCGCACATCGCACTGCTGTGCTACGCCGACGGCGCCCGCGCTTACATCATCGCCACCAAAGGCATGGCTGTCGGCGACACCGTGATGAACGGTTCGGAAGCCCCGATCAAGGCCGGTAACTGCCTGCCGATCCGCAACATCCCGGTCGGTACCATCATGAACTGCGTCGAAATGCTGCCAGGTAAAGGTGCGCAAATCGCCCGTACCGCCGGCGCCGGCGTGGTCCTGATGGCCCGTGACGGCACCTACGCCCAGGTTCGCCTGCGCTCGGGTGAAGTGCGCCGCGTGCACATCGAGTGCCGCGCCACCGTCGGTGAAGTCGGCAATGCCGAACACAGCCTGCGCAAGATCGGTAAAGCCGGTGCCATGCGTTGGCGCGGTGTCCGTCCGACCGTGCGCGGTGTGGTCATGAACCCGATCGACCACCCGCACGGTGGTGGTGAAGGTCGTACGGCAGCAGGTCGTCACCCAGTGTCGCCATGGGGCCAGCAGACCAAGGGTAAGAAGACGCGCAGCAACAAGCGTACGTCTTCCATGATCGTCTCGCGCCGCGGCAAGAAATAAGGATAAATCATGACTCGTTCATTGAAAAAAGGGCCGTTCTGTGACGCCCACCTGGTGAAAAAAGTCGAAGCCGCGCAAGCGACAAAAGACAAAAAGCCAATTAAAACCTGGTCCCGTCGTTCGACCATCATGCCTGACTTCATCGGCCTGACGATCGCTGTCCACAACGGCAAGCTGCACGTGCCTGTGTACGTTTCCGAGAACATGGTAGGTCACAAGCTCGGCGAATTCGCGCTGACCCGCACGTTCAAGGGCCATGCCGCTGACAAGAAGGCGAAGAAATAATGGAAACCAAAGCTATTCTCAAAGGCGTGCGCCTGTCGGACCAAAAAGGCCGTCTGGTTGCTGACCTGATTCGTGGCAAGAAAGTTGACGCAGCACTCAACATTCTGCAATTCAGCCCGAAAAAAGGCGCCACCATCATCAAGAAGGTGCTCGAGTCGGCAATCGCCAACGCCGAGCACAATGACGGTGCCGATATCGACGAGTTGTTCGTGAAAACGATCTACGTTGAAAAGGGCCCGATCCTCAAGCGCTTCACTGCACGCGCTAAAGGTCGTGGCGATCGTATCTCGAAACAATCGTGTCACATTTATGTGACCGTCGGTAACTAAGGAGCTACGATGGGTCAGAAAATTCATCCAACCGGTTTCCGCCTGGCGGTCACCCGTAACTGGGCTTCGCGCTGGTACGCAGGCAACGGCAATTTCGCTGCCATGCTGAACGAAGACCTGAAAGCACGCGCTTACCTGAAGACCAAGCTGAAAAACGCTTCGGTCGGCCGCATCGTCATCGAGCGTCCAGCCAAGAACGCGCGTTTCACGATCTACAGCTCGCGTCCGGGCGTGGTCATCGGTAAAAAAGGCGAAGACATCGAAGTACTGAAGTCGGCGCTGACCAAGATCATGGGCGTGCCGGTGCACGTCAATATCGAGGAAATCCGCAAGCCGGAAATCGATTCGCAGCTGATCGCCGATTCGATCTCGCAGCAGCTCGAAAAGCGCATCATGTTCCGTCGCGCCATGAAGCGCGCGATGCAAAACGCCATGCGTCTGGGTGCCCTGGGCATCAAGATCATGTCGTCGGGTCGTCTGAACGGCATCGAGATCGCTCGTACCGAATGGTATCGCGAAGGCCGTGTGCCACTGCACACCCTGCGCGCCGACATCGACTACGGCACCAGCGAAGCTTCGACCACCTACGGCATCATCGGCGTCAAGGTGTGGGTCTACAAGGGTGATCGTTCGGCGAACGGCGACGCACCAGTGATCGATACCCCACCAGACGAGAAAAAGCCACGTGGCCCACGTCGTGACGACGGCAAGCCATCGGGCCGTCCACGTCCAGCTGGTCCTGCAGGCGCCCGTCGTGCTGCTGCCAAGCCGGCTGAGAAAGCAGGAGAATAATCATGCTGCAACCAGCACGCAGAAAGTATCGTAAAGAGCAGAAAGGCCGTAACACCGGCATTTCGCATGGCACCGGCACTTCGGTATCGTTCGGTGAATTCGGTCTGAAAGCGGTCGCCCGTGGTCGTATCACGGCACGCCAGATCGAAGCCGCTCGTCGCGCCATGACCCGTCACATCAAACGTGGCGGTCGTATCTGGATCCGCGTTTTCCCGGACAAGCCGATTTCGAACAAGCCAGCTGAAGTTCGTATGGGTAACGGTAAAGGTAATCCAGAGTACTACGTCGCTGAAATCCGTCCAGGCAAAGTCCTGTACGAAATGGACGGCGTCGCAGAAGAACTGGCGCGCGAAGCGTTCCGCCTGGCCGCTGCCAAACTGCCACTGGCGACCACCTTCGTGGTCCGTCAAGTTGGCCAATAACAGGAGTGAAATATGAAAGCATCTGAACTCCGCGGCAAAGACCAGGCAGCTCTGCAAAAAGAGCTGAATGACCTGTTGAAGGCCCAGTTCGGCCTGCGTATGCAAATCGCTACGCAGCAGCTGAGCAACACCTCGCAGCTCAAGAAGGTACGTCGCGATATCGCACGCGTAAAAACGGTAATGAACACCAAGGAAGCCAAATGACCGAACCAGTAAAGTCGCTCAAGCGCACCCTGATCGGTAAAGTGGTGTCCGACAAAATGGACAAAACCGTTACCGTTCTGATCGAACGTCACGTGAAACATCCTTTGTACGGCAAGATCATCGTTCGTTCGGCAAAGTACCACGCCCACGACGAGACCAACCAGGTGAAAGCCGGTGACACGGTGGAAATCGTGGAAGGTCGTCCGATCTCCAAGACCAAGGCATGGACCGTGACCCGTGTGGTGCAAGCCGCACAAATCGTTTAATTGAAGTCACGCCGCCGGAACTGTGGTTCCGGCGGCGCTTTTCAATTAATTCTTGCAAGCCCGCAAAAGGTATGTAATACTTGCGGGCTTCGTTCATGTAACGCCGCAAAGTGTCTGGCCACAGACGCTGAACCGTGCGGTCAGTAGCAGTACGAAGGTCAAGCACCCAAACAATGCACTCTGCTTGAGCGCATTGGCGGGACCAAGACTGACCGCAGGTCCGCATTGTGTGGATTCTTCGGCTTAAGTTGGGAAAGAGAATACTATGATTCAAACTGAAAGCCGGCTCGAAGTTGCCGACAATACCGGTGCAAAAGAAGTTCTGTGCATCAAGGTATTGGGCGGCTCCAAGCGCCGTTATGCTGGCATTGGCGACGTGATCAAAGTAACCGTCAAGGTTGCTGCCCCACGTGGTCGTGTCAAAAAAGGTGAAATTTATAACGCCGTGGTTGTGCGCACCGCTAAAGGTGTTCGCCGCCAAGACGGTTCCCTGGTGAAGTTCGACGGCAATGCCGCCGTTCTGTTGAACGCCAAGCTGGAACCGATCGGTACCCGTATCTTCGGACCAGTGACGCGCGAACTGCGCACTGAAAAGTTCATGAAGATCGTGTCCCTGGCACCTGAAGTACTGTAAGGAGTCAGCAATGGATAAGATTCGTAAAAACGACGAAGTCATCGTTCTGGCCGGTAAAGACAAGGGCAAACGCGGTGTCGTTTCGCGCCGTGTCGACGCAGAACACGTAGTGGTGGAAGGCGTCAACGTTGCCAAAAAAGCGACCAAGCCGAACCCGATGACTGGCGTACAAGGTGGTATCGTCGACAAGACTATGCCGATTCACGTGTCCAACGTTGCATTGTTCAATGCAGCGACTGGCAAGGCAGACCGTGTTGGTTTCAAAGATGTCGACGGCAAAAAAGTCCGCGTCTTCAAATCGTCCGGCGAAGTAGTGAAGGCTTAAGAAATCATGGCACGTCTCCAAGAGTTCTATAAAGAAAAAGTCGTCGCTGACCTGACCGAAAAATTCGGTTACAAGTCGGTGATGGAAGTTCCTCGTCTGACCAAGATCACCCTGAACATGGGTGTTGGTGAGGCCATCGCGGACAAGAAGGTCCTCGAGCACGCTGTCAGCGACCTGACCAAGATCGCCGGCCAGAAGCCAGTGACCACCAAGTCGCGCAAAGCAATCGCGGGTTTCAAAATCCGTGAAGGTTATCCGATCGGTACCATGGTCACCCTGCGTGGCGCTCGCATGTACGAGTTCCTGGATCGCTTCATCACCGTGGCCCTGCCACGCGTGCGCGACTTCCGCGGTGTGAATGGCCGTTCGTTCGATGGCCGTGGTAACTACAACATCGGCGTGAAAGAGCAGATCATCTTCCCGGAAATCGAGTACGACAAGATCGATGCGCTGCGTGGTATGAACATCTCGATCACCACCACCGCTAAGACCGACGACGAAGCCAAAGCTTTGCTCGCCGCCTTCAAATTCCCGTTCAGGAACTAAGAGATCATGGCAAAACTCGCACTGATTAACCGTGAAGCGAAACGCGTGGCACTGGCGAACAAATTCGCCGCCAAGCGCGCCTCGCTCAAGGCCATCATCGATGACCAGTCGAAATCGGAAGAAGAACGTTACGAAGCCCGTCTGAAACTGCAGACGCTGCCACGTAACTCGGCTCCGACCCGCCAGCGTAACCGCTGCGCCGTCACCGGTCGTCCACGCGGCACCTTCCGTAAATTCGGTCTGGGCCGTATCAAGCTCCGTGAATTCGCCATGCGTGGTGAGATTCCGGGTATGACTAAAGCTAGCTGGTAATAGGAGAATAAGCAATGAGTATGAGCGATCCTATCGCCGATATGCTGACCCGCATTCGCAACGCCCAGGGCGTTCAAAAAACGACCGTGGCGATGCCATCGTCGAAAGTCAAAGTAGCGATTGCCAACGTCCTCAAGGACGAGGGTTACATTGAAGATTTCGCCGTCGCCCAAGAAGGTGGCAAAGCGGAACTGAAAATCGGTTTGAAATATTACGTCGGTCGTCCCGTCATCGAGCGCCTCGAGCGCGTGTCGCGTCCTGGCCTGCGTGTGTACAAAGGCAAAGACGAGATCCCATCGGTGATGAACGGTCTGGGTGTGGCCATCGTGTCGACTCCGCAAGGCGTCATGACCGATCGCAAAGCACGCGCTACCGGTGTCGGCGGCGAAGTTATTTGCTACGTCGCTTAAGGAGTAAGACATGTCCCGTGTAGCTAAAATGCCTATCGCTGTGCCAGCTGGCGCTGATGTCGCCATCTCCGCACAAGCGATCACCGTCAAGGGCCCGCTGGGCGTCCTGACCCAGAACCTGAACGGTCTGGTAAAAGTACAAAACAACGACGGCACGCTGAGCTTCGAGCCAGCGAACGACAGCCGTGAAGCCAACGCCATGTCCGGTACGCTGCGCGCACTGGTCAACAACATGGTCACCGGCGTCACCAAGGGCTTCGAGAAAAAACTGAACCTGATCGGCGTGGGCTACAAAGCCCAGGCCCAGGGCGACAAGCTGAACCTGTCGCTCGGTTTCTCGCACCCGGTCGTGCACGCGATGCCAGAAGGCGTCACCGTTGCTACCGCCACCCCGACCGAGATCGTCATCAAAGGCATCGACCGTCAAAAAGTGGGCCAGGTGGCTGCTGAAGTTCGCGCTTACCGCGCTCCTGAGCCTTACAAGGGCAAGGGCGTCCGTTATTCGGACGAAGTGGTGAAGCTTAAAGAAACCAAGAAGAAGTAATTAGGGGCTGACGATGGATAAAAAAGAATCTCGTCTGCGTCGCGGACGTCAAACCCGGATCAAGATTGCGCAGCAGAAGGTAAACCGCCTGTCGGTACACCGCACCAACCTGCATATCTACGCAAACCTGATCAGCCCGGAAGCCAAAGTACTGGTTTCGGCCTCGACCCTGGAAGCGGAAGTACGCGCTGAACTGGCTGGCCAATCGGGCAAGGGCGGTAACGCCGCTGCTGCCGCACTGGTGGGCAAGCGTGTCGCAGAGAAAGCACTGAAAGCAGGAATCACCGAAGTCGCGTTCGACCGCTCCGGTTTCCGTTTCCACGGCCGTGTGAAGGCGCTGGCAGAAGCCGCGCGTGAAGCCGGTCTGAAGTTCTAAGGAACGATCATGGCAAAAATGCAAGCAAAAATGGCAAGCGACAAGCCGGATGATGGCATGCGCGAAAAAATGATCGCGATCAACCGCGTGACCAAAGTGGTCAAGGGTGGTCGTATCATGGGCTTCGCCGCGCTGACCGTGGTTGGTGACGGCGATGGCCGCATCGGCATGGGCAAGGGCAAGTCGAAAGAAGTACCAGTGGGTGTGCAGAAGGCAATGGAAGAAGCCCGTCGCAACCTGATCAAAGTACCGTTGAAAAACGGCACCCTGCACCACACCGTCCACGGTCGTCATGGCGCATCGAAAGTGATGATGATCCCTGCGAAACCTGGTACCGGCGTGATCGCTGGTGGCGCCATGCGCGCGATCTTCGAAGTAATGGGCGTGACCGACGTCGTGGCGAAATCCACCGGCTCGAGCAACCCTTACAACCTGGTGCGTGCGACCCTCGACGGTCTGGCAAAAATGACGACTGCTTCCGACATCGCTGCCAAGCGCGGCAAGTCGGTTGAAGAGATCCTGGGCTAAGGTGAACGATATGACGAACAAAACTGTCAAAGTACAACTGGTCAAGGGCTTGATCGGCACGCGTGAAGATCACCGTGCCACCGTACGCGGCCTGGGCCTGCGTCGTGTTAACTCGGTTTCCGAGTTGCAGGACACCCCATCCGTGCGCGGCATGATCAACAAAGTCTCGTACCTCGTTAAAGTAGTTGGGTAAGCCGTCAGGCTTACACACGGAGAAATCATGGAACTGAATACCATTCAACCAGCCGACGGCGCCAAGCACTACAAGCGTCGCGTCGGCCGCGGTATCGGCTCCGGTCTGGGCAAAACCTCGGGCCGTGGTCACAAGGGTCAAAAATCGCGTTCGGGCGGCTTCCACAAAGTCGGCTTCGAAGGCGGTCAGATGCCTCTGCAACGCCGTCTGCCTAAGCGCGGTTTCAAGTCGCTCAACGCCACCTTCAAAGCTGAAGTGCGTCTGTCCGACCTGAACAACCTGGCTGTCGGCGATGTCGACATCCTGGTGCTGAAGCAAGCTGGCGTGCTGAGCGTGCTGGCACGCGACGTGCGCGTCATCCTGTCCGGCGAGATCACCAAGGCGGTGAACCTCAAAGGCCTGAAAGTGACCGCTGGCGCGAAAGCAGCCATCGAAGCAGCTGGCGGCTCGGTAGCCTGAGCTTGCCGCTAAACAGCTTGATCGGAGCGAAAATTGGCGACTAATCCACAACTTGCAAAAAGCGCAGCAGCCGGGTTCCCCTGGGGCCGGCTCTGGTTCCTGCTTGGCGCATTGGTGGTATATCGTATCGGTGCTCACATCCCGGTCCCCGGGATTGATCCGGTACAGCTGGCCGCACTGTTCAAGTCGCAAGAGGGCGGCATCCTGGGCATGTTGAACATGTTCAGCGGTGGCGCTCTCGCGCGCTTTACGGTGTTTGCGCTGGGTATCACGCCGTACATCTCGGCCTCGATCATCATGCAACTGGTGTCGATCGTCTCGCCGCAGATGGAAGCGCTCAAGAAGGAAGGCGAAGCAGGCCGTCGCAAGATCACCCAGTACACCCGTTACTTTACGGTCGTGCTGGCGACGTTCCAGGCCCTCGGCATTGCCGTGGCGCTGGAATCGCAACAAGGTCTGGTGCTCGATCCTGGTTATGCATTCCGTTTCGTAACGGTCGTAACGCTGTTGACCGGAACCATGTTCGTGATGTGGTTGGGCGAGCAAATTACCGAGCGTGGCTTGGGTAATGGCATCTCGATCATCATTTTCGCAGGTATCGCAGCCGGTTTGCCGGGCGCGCTGGGTGGCTTGGGCTCCTCGGTGTCGAACGGATCGATTGGTGCTTTCTCGGCGATCATCATCATGATCCTGGTGGTGGCGGTAACGTTCTTCGTGGTATTTGTCGAACGTGGCCAACGCAAAATTCTGGTGAACTATGCGAAACGCCAGGTGGGTAACAAGATTTACGGTGGACAAACGTCGCACCTGCCATTGAAATTGAACATGGCCGGCGTGATCCCACCGATCTTCGCTTCGTCGATTATCTTGTTCCCGGCAACGATCGTGGGCTGGTTCACGACAGGCGCCGATGTCACCAATCCGGTGGTGCGGTTCCTGAAAGATTTGGCTGCATCGATGGGGCCAGGCGAGCCCATCCACGCACTGTTGTACGCGGTGGCCATCGTGTTCTTCTGCTTCTTTTACACCGCGCTGGTCTTCAACAGCAAGGAAACAGCAGATAACTTGAAGAAGAGCGGGGCCTTTGTGCCAGGGATTCGTCCCGGTGAGCAGACTGCCCGTTACATCGACAAGATCCTGACACGACTGACACTGGCTGGCGCCATTTACATCACCCTGGTGTGCTTGCTGCCGGAATTCATGGTCGCTGAGTGGAAAGTACCTTTCTATTTTGGCGGTACTTCTCTGTTGATTATTGTGGTTGTCACCATGGACTTCATGGCGCAAGTACAAAACTACGTGATGTCGCAGCAATATGAATCGCTGCTGCGCAAAGCAAACTTCAAGGGCGGAATTCCGACGCGATAAGCGCGGTAAACATACCGAATGGCAAAAGACGACGTCATACAGATGCAGGGCGAGATTCTTGAGAATCTCCCAAATGCAACATTTCGAGTGAAACTGGAAAACGGACACGTGGTGCTCGGACATATTTCGGGTAAAATGCGGATGAACTACATTCGCATTCTCCCTGGCGACAAGGTGACGGTAGAACTGACACCTTACGACCTGTCCCGTGCCCGCATCGTGTTCCGGACCAAGTAAATTTAATCGAACCTTTTAGAAGAGAGTTCATAATGAAAGTTAACGCCTCAGTCAAGCGGATCTGCCGCAACTGCAAGATCATCAAGCGCAAAGGCGTTGTTCGCGTAATCTGCGTCGAACCACGTCACAAACAGCGTCAAGGTTAATAACCGTTATTTATCGAGGAATAACGAATGGCACGTATTGCAGGGGTTAATATCCCAAATCATCAGCACACCGTTATCGGCCTGACGGCCATCTACGGTGTTGGCCGCCCGCGCGCAAAGTTCATCTGCGCCGCGACGGGTATTGCGACCGACAAAAAGGTCAAAGACCTGGACGACAGCGAACTGGAAAAGCTGCGCGATGAAGTAGCAAAATTCATCGTCGAAGGCGATCTGCGTCGCGAACTGTCCATGAACATCAAGCGTTTGATGGATCTGGGTTGCTACCGCGGCATGCGTCACCGTAAGGGCCTGCCGGTCCGCGGTCAACGCACCCGCACCAATGCCCGTACCCGCAAAGGTCCGCGCAAAGCCGCTCAATCGCTCAAGAAATAATCTAGGGAAATCACATGGCTAAGCAACAAAGCAGCGCAGCAGCAGCTCGCGTGCGCAAGAAGGTCAAGAAGAACGTTGCAGAAGGTATCGCACACGTTCACGCTTCCTTCAACAACACCATCATCACCATTACCGACCGTCAGGGCAATGCTCTGTCGTGGGCTACCTCCGGTGGCGCCGGCTTCAAGGGTTCGCGTAAATCGACCCCGTTCGCAGCGCAGGTTGCAGCGGAAGCCGCTGGTAAAGTGGCAGTGGAATGCGGCGTGAAGAACTTGGAAGTGCGTATCAAGGGCCCAGGTCCTGGTCGCGAATCCGCAGTGCGCGCACTGAACAACCTGGGCATCAAGATCACCGAGATCCAGGACGTGACCCCAGTGCCACACAACGGCTGCCGTCCACCAAAGCGTCGTCGTATCTAAAGAATCCCGGAAAACTGCCGCGCGATCCGCTATCGCCCCTGCGTTGCTCAGCGTACCTCCGTACGCTTGCGCTACCCGAGACGATAGTGAACCGCTCGCGACGGTTTTGCGAGATTCTTGCAGCTAGCTAACTAGCTGAAAAATCGCTGGAGCAGGTGACCGGAAACGGTTATACTGCCCGGCTATTCTCGTCTGTCATGTCGCAAGGCTGGCAGACTTTAGCCACGTCTGGCCCCTCGCGGCACAGACTAGCGCCTAACCAGGCAACCATCCTGTTGCATGGCTGGGGCGTCATTATTTAAACAAAGGAAGCATCGTGGCACGTTATATCGGACCAAAAGCAAAACTCTCCCGCCGTGAAGGTACTGACCTGTTCCTGAAGAGCGCACGTCGCTCGCTCGACAGCAAGTGCAAACTGGACGTCAAGCCAGGCCAGCACGGTGTCAAGTCGGGTGCCCGCACCTCCGACTACGGCAACCAACTGCGCGAAAAGCAAAAGGTCAAGCGTATGTACGGCGTGCTGGAACGTCAGTTCCGTCGCTACTTCGCAGAAGCCGACCGCCGCAAGGGCAACACCGGCGAAACCCTGCTGAAACTGCTGGAAACCCGCCTGGACAACGTTGCATACCGCATGGGCTTCGGCTCGACCCGCGCTGAAGCGCGTCAGCTGGTCTCGCACAAGGCGTTCACCGTGAACGGCCAAGTGGTCAACATCGCTTCGTACTCGGTCAAGGTCGGCGACGTCATCGCTGTGCGTGAAAAGTCGAAAAAGCAAGTGCGTATCGTCGAAGCGCTGTCGCTGGCTGAACAAGTCGGCATGCCAGCCTGGGTATCGGTTGATTCGAAAAAAATGGAAGGTACGTTCAAGTCCCTGCCAGAGCGTAACGAAATCGCCAACGACGTCAACGAATCGCTGATCGTCGAACTGTACTCGCGTTAATCGACGGCATCGCCGTCATCCCCGCGCAGGCGGGGGCCCAATTATCGCTCCCCGCCCGCTTATGTTGTAAGCGGGCTTTTTTACTAATGCCATCAGCCTTATCGGCCTAACGCGCCGAGGGTATTGAAAAGGACATTTACATGCAAAACAGTTTGTTGAAGCCACGTATTATCGATGTAGAGGCGCTCGGCGCCGGCCACGCGAAAGTCGTCATGGAGCCGTTCGAACGCGGCTATGGCCATACGTTGGGTAATGCGCTGCGTCGCGTGCTGTTGTCGTCGATGGTCGGCTATGCCCCGACCGAAGTGACGATCGCCGGCGTCGTGCACGAATATTCGTCGCTCGACGGCGTGCAGGAAGACGTTGTCGACATGCTGCTGAACCTGAAAGGCGTCGTCTTCAAGGTCCACAACCGTGATTCCGTCACGCTGACCCTGAAAAAAGAAGGCGAAGGCGCTGTGCTGGCGTCGGACATCGATCTGCCACACGACGTGGAACTGATCAACCCGGACCACGTGATTGCTCACCTGACTGCCGGTGGCAAGCTGGACATGCAGATCAAGGTCGAAAAAGGCCGCGGCTATGTTCCTGGTAACGTGCGTCGCCTGTCGGAAGACACCAACAAGACCATCGGCCGCATCATTCTCGATGCGTCGTTCTCGCCTGTGCGTCGCGTTTCGTACTTCGTCGAGTCCGCTCGCGTCGAACAGCGTACCGACCTGGACAAGCTGATCATCAACATCGAAACCAACGGCGTGATTTCGCCGGAAGAAGCGATCCGTCAATCGGCGCGCGTGCTGGTCGATCAACTGAACGTGTTCGCTGCCCTGGAAGGCACGGAAGCGGCTGCCGAAGCGCCATCGCGCGCACCGCTGGTCGATCCGATCCTGCTGCGTCCAGTGGACGACCTGGAACTGACCGTGCGTTCGGCCAACTGCCTGAAAGCAGAAAACATCTACTACATCGGCGACCTGATCCAGCGTTCGGAAAACGAACTGCTGAAAACGCCTAACCTGGGCCGCAAGTCGCTCAACGAGATCAAGGAAGTACTTGCCTCGCGCGGCCTGACCCTGGGCATGAAGCTGGAAAACTGGCCGCCTGCCGGGCTGGAAAAGTAATACCTCGGGGGCAGGGCCGGACATCGTGTAGCGGTGTGCTGTCCTGCCAACCGATTTGCAGTTATACCGTTGCAGTACCCGCCGCGAACACGTTGTCCGCGGCGTTAATCACTAACCGGTCCGCGCTCATCCCGAGCGATCGAAGAACTCGGATTTAAACACCTGAAAGGAAGTACCATGCGTCACCGTCACGGCCTCCGTAAGCTGAACCGTACCTCGTCCCACCGCCTGGCAATGCTGCGCAACATGACCGTTTCCCTGCTGCGTCATGAAGCCATCAAAACCACCCTGCCAAAGGCCAAGGAACTGCGCCGCGTTGTCGAGCCTATCCTGACCCTGGGCAAGGTCGATACCCTGGCCAACAAGCGTCTGGCATTCTCCCGTCTGCGCGACCGCGAAATCGTCGGCAAACTGTTCTCGGAACTGGGCCCACGTTACGCCACCCGCAACGGCGGCTACCTGCGCATCCTGAAAATGGGTTTCCGTGTTGGCGACAACGCTCCAATGGCTTACGTCGAGCTGCTGGACCGTCCGGAAGCGACCGACATCGATGCAGCACCAACTGCCGAAGAGTAATCTTCGCCAGCTGGACTGCAGCTGTCAGCAGTAGTGAAAAAGCCAGGCACAGCCTGGCTTTTTTTTTCGCCCTCGGCAAACACGCCGCTCGCATCGGCCATCACCTGCGCTGCGTGGCGTATCGAAAGGTTTAGCGCGTGCTGGCGAGGCCGGTGGCGCCGTCGCTGGCCGTTGATGACCACGGGGCGCTGCGCCGGCCGGGCGCCGGCCACCGAGCGCGATCCCGGTGTACTATGCTGCTGTCTCAACGATTCCCGCTTGAAGAAAGCCGTTTATGCAACGTGTCGTCCGATTTCTTGCCCTGCTGGTCCTGCTGCTGACCGGTCCCGTCCGCGCCCAGGATTTTCTCGAGCCCGACAAGGCTTTCCGCTTCTCCGCCAGCATGGTCGACGGCCATACGGTGGCCGTCAGTTTCCAGATCGCCGACGGCTACTATATGTACCGCGAGCCATTCAAGTTCGGCGCCACCGGCGCGAAGCTCGGTGCGCCTGCCATCCCGGCCGGCAAGGTGCATTACGATCCCACCTTCGAAAAAGACGTGGAAACGTACCGCAAGAGCGTGACCATCACGATACCGGTGGACGCCAGCGGCCCGTTCACGCTGCATGTGAGCGGCCAGGGCTGCTCCGAAAAAGGACTGTGCTATTCGCCGCAGGATTACACGGCGCAGCTGACCGGCAGCGGCGCGGTGCCGCTGCCGGCGGCCGGCAAGGCCGCCACGGGCGCCGGTGCGACCGCAGCAGCCCCTGCTGCCACTGTCGCAAACGCTGCCACTGCGCCAGCGCTGCCCAGGCAGACTGCCGGTGGTGAAGGCAAGCCCGCAGCCGTCAGTCCCGGCGTGACGATCTACCCGATTGCGCCGCCGACGGCAGAGGACATCGCGCCACCGCCAGCCCCGGTCGCCGCTGCCGCATCCACGACTGCGTCCGCGCCCGCCAACGACAGCGGCCGCCTGGAAGCAGCGCTCAAGACCGGCAGCCTGCTGGCGATCCTGCCGCTGTTCGCGCTGCTGGGCCTGGGTTTGTCGTTCACGCCGTGCGTGCTGCCGATGGTGCCGATCCTGTCGTCGATCATCGTCGGCGAGGGCGACCGCAGCAACCGCAAGCGCGGCCTGCTGTTGTCGGTCACCTATGCACTGGGTATGGCGATCGTGTACACCGCGCTGGGCGTGGCGGCCGGCCTGGCCGGCGAAGGCCTGTCGGCTGCGCTGCAAAACCCGTGGGTGCTGGGCAGCTTCGGCGTGCTGATGGTGCTGCTGTCGCTGTCGATGTTCGGCTACTACGAATTGCAGGTGCCGGCCGCGCTGCAATCGAAACTCAGCACCGTCTCGAACCGACAATCGTCGGGCAAGCTGGCGGGCGTGTTCGTGATGGGCGCCATTTCGGCGCTGATTGTGGGACCCTGCGTGGCAGCGCCGCTCGCGGCCGCGCTGGTGTACATCAGCCAGACGCGCGATGTCTTCATCGGCGGCAGCGCACTGTTCGCGATGGCGGTGGGCATGAGCGTGCCGCTGATCCTGGTGGGCGCCTCGGCCGGCGCGCTGCTGCCCAGGGCGGGCAAGTGGATGGATGCGGTCAAGCGTTTCTTTGGCGTGCTGATGCTGGCGATGGCCTTGTGGCTGGTGTCGCCGGTGCTGCCGCCGGTGGTGCAGATGATGGGCTGGGCTGCGCTGCTGGTCGGCTACGGCGCTTACCTGCTGCTCAACAGCGCCAGGTGGCAGGGCAAGGCGCTGGCCGTGGTTGCGGTGGCGCTGGGCCTGGTGCAACTGGGCGGCGTGGTGACGGGCGGGCGCGACCCGCTGGCGCCGCTGGCCCATGTGCTGGGCGCGCCGGAACGGCACCTGCAGTTCCAGCGCATCAAGACCGTGGCCGAACTCGATGCGATGCTGGCGCAAACGGGCGGCAAGACCGCGCTGCTCGATTTTTACGCAGACTGGTGCGTGTCATGCAAGGAGATGGAAAAGCTGACCTTTGTCGATCCGCAGGTGCAGGCACGGCTGGCCAACACGCTGCTGCTGCAGGTCGATGTGACCGCCAACGATGCCGACGACAAGGCCATGCTCAAGCGCTTCGGCCTGTTCGGGCCGCCGGGCATCATCCTGTTCGATGCACAGGGGCGAGAAATCGCCGGTTCGCGCGTGATCGGTTACCAGAATGCGGCCAAATTTTCGCAATCGCTGGAGCGGTTGAAATAATGGGATGCCCGCCTGCGCGGGCATGACGGATCGGGCGCCAACGACGGACCGCATGCAGGCAATGGCGACCTTGCATGGATGGCAGTTGTTTCCCGCCTGCGACGGATCATGTGCCAACCATGGACCCGTGCAGGCAACAGCGACCTTGTATGAATGACAGATGCGCCCCCGTGGGCAGGCATGACAGATCGTGCGCCAACGACGGACCGCATGCAGGCAATGGCGACCTTGCCTGGATGGCAGTTGCTTCCCGCCTGCGCGGGAAGCATCACCGGTCGGTTTAGCCGCGCTGCGGACCGTGTGCTGCCATGCCACCGCGGCCGCCCCAGCCGCCATGCTTGCCGCGCATAGTATGCATGCCGTGCTGGTCGAACGTGGCTTTCTGCTCGGGCGTCAGCTGGTTGTAAAACGCCGTGAGCGCGGTCAGGTGCTGTTGCATTTTGTCTTCGCGCAGCTTGGTCATCTCGATCATCTTGCTCAGCCGTTCAGGCGAGGACAGCTTGGCGAACTCGCCGCGCGGCGGCCGTTCCCCGGTGCGGGGCGCCGGCTTGACCGCGGCCTGGTAAGCAGCCCAGGCCGACTCCTGCTGCGCCGTCAGTTTGAGCTGATCGTGCAGGCGCGCCTGGCGCCTGGCATACATCTCTTCCATTTTCGCATGGCGCTGCTCCGGCGTGGCGCGCTGGCTGTGCTGCGGCTTGTCCTGTGGCGCGGCGTCCTGCGCGTGGGCCGCTGCCATGCCCAGTACCGTGAAACCGATGAGGATACTCTTGCGAATGATGTTCATGGTCGTTCCTTTCGTCTTGGTTGGGAGTAGCGCAGTGTGGTTGCTGCGCTTGACGTCATCTTCGCTGCGAAAGATTGCCACGACGTTTCTCTCGCCACAGCATTTGTATCCAGATGTATATTTTCGTGGTACCCACGGTATATATACAAGCCGATACAATTGGGGGTTGGTCGGCGCTGCGCTAACTGGGGATAATGACGACCATGGAACCTACATCGACTATCTTGATCGTCGACGACGATCGCGACATCCGCACCCTGCTGGCCGACTACCTCGAGTCGAACAGCTACCGGGCGCTGTGCGCTGCCGACGGTACGGCCATGTGGAAGCTGCTCGACGAGTCCAAGCCCGACCTGGTCGTGCTCGACCTGAACCTGCCTGGCGATGACGGCCTGACCCTGTGCCGCAGGCTGCGCGCGCAATCGACGCTGCCGGTGATCATGCTGACCGCCCGCGCCGAGCCGCTCGACCGCATCCTCGGCCTCGAAATGGGCGCCGACGACTACCTGCCCAAGCCGTTCGAGCCGCGCGAGCTGCTGGCGCGCATCCGCAGCGTCCTGCGTCGCAGCAATGCCATGCCCAGCGGCAGCGGTACCGAGAAGGCCCAGCAGCTGCGCTTTTCCAACTGGACGCTGGACCTGACCGCGCGCCACCTGCTCAACCCGGACGGCCTGGTGATCATGCTGTCGGGCGCCGAGTTCCGCCTGCTGAAAGTCTTCCTCGAGCACCCGAACCGCGTGCTCAACCGCGACCAGCTGCTCAACCTCACGCAAGGGCGCGACGCCGACCCGTTCGACCGCTCGATCGATATCCAGATCAGCCGCCTGCGCCAGAAGCTCGGTGAAGACGCCCGCGTGCCGCAAATTATCAAGACCGTGCGCAACGGCGGCTATGTGCTGGCCGGCCAGGTCTCGGTGGAGCCGCACGCGTGAAGGAGTTTTTCAGGTCGATGACCGGCCGGGTATTCATGGTGCTGCTGCTGGGGATGATCGCCTCGGCAGCGCTCACGCAATGGCTGTCGGTCGGCGAACGCACGCGCGCGTTCGAACGCTACCGCGATTTCCACGCCATGGAGCGCGCCGAGCAGCTCGTGATCACGGCTGACGCGCTGGCGACCGCATCGCGGCCGACCTATCTGCGCATGGCCGAGCGCAGCACCATCAAGCTCGAGCCGCGGACCGGCGCGCCGGCGGCCATCGGTGCGGCCACGCCGTTTTCCACCACCTTGCAGCAGCGCTTGCCCAAGGGCGTGCAGGTGCTGCCGCTGGCCGGCCGCCCGCCCGAATGCGGCCATCCGCGCCAGCGTTCGATCTTCGCGCCCAGCCAGTGGGGCGGCGCCTGCGAGGCGATGGGCGTGACGCTGCGCGACGGTGCCAGGCTCAAGCTGTCGATCCTGCCGCCGCCCGAGGGGCCGCCCACGTCGCTGAGCGAATTTCTGACCCTGCTGCCGTTTCTATTGTGCGTGGGCGTGCTGGCCTACCTGGTTACGCGCATGGCCGTGCGTCCGCTCAAGCTGCTGGCCAAGGCCGCCAAGGACCTCGGTAACGACATCAACCACGCACCGGTGGCGCTCAGCGGCGCCGCCGAGATCCGCCAGGCCAGCGCCGCCTTCAATGCCATGCAGGCGCGCATCCGCCAGCACATCATGCAGCGCACGCAGATGCTTGCCGCGATCACCCACGACCTGCAGACACCGCTCACGCGGCTGCGGCTGCGGCTGGAAAAGGTGCAGGACGAAGAATTGCAGCAGCGCCTGATCGACGACCTGTCCGCCATGCAGCAGATGGTGCGCGAAGGCCTGGACCTGGCGCGCAGCATGGATACCTCGGAAACCATGCAGGCGCTCGATCTCGATTCGCTGCTCGACAGCGTCTGCAGCGACGCCTCCGACAGCGGCCAGCCGGTGCAGCTGCGCGGCCGCGCCAACATGGCGCTGATGGGCCGTCCGCTCGACATGCGGCGCTGCCTGGTCAACCTGATCGACAACGCCGTCAAGTACGGCCATTACGCCAACGTGGCGGTCGAGCGCATCGCCGGTGCGGCGCGCGTGGTCATCCGCGATGGCGGGCCCGGCATCGCCAGGGACCAGATGGCGCACGTGTTCGAGCCGTTCTACCGGATCGAATCGTCGCGCTCGCGCGAGTCGGGCGGCACCGGTCTGGGACTGACGATTGCCCGCAATATCGCCGAGCAGCACGGCGCCACCGTGGCCCTCGACAACCACCCGGACGGCGGTCTGGAAGTGACCCTGATCCTGCCGGAGTCGTACGGGAGCCGCCTTTAGCTCCCGCTTCAGTTTTACCAGACATAACAGCCATACCTAGAATACAAAGACTGTTCATCATGAAAAAATCGACGATCGTTACGCTGGTGGCCACGGCCGCCGTCATCGGCCTCGGCGCCTGGTCCATGCGCCACAACGGCAGCGGCGGCGCTCCCGCGGCGCCGCCGGCGCAGGGGCAAGGGCAGGGCCCGACCACGGTGAGCGTGGTGGCGCCGCAGCGGCGCGACGTGCCGGTGATACTGCAGGCCAACGGCACGGTGACGCCGATCAGCACCGTGGACCTGCATCCGCAAACCACCAGCACCATCGTGCGCGTCCACATCAGGGAAGGGCAGTTCGTCAAGGCCGGCGAGCTGATGTTCTCGCTCGACGACCGCAGCGCCCGCGCCAACGTGGAAAAAGCCGCAGCCCAGGTGGCGCGCGACCGCGCCGCGCTGGCCGACGTCGAGCGCCAGTACCAGCGCGCCGAGGATTTGCTGGCGCAAAAATACGTGGCCCAGGGCGCAGTCGATACCCTCAAAAGCCAGGTCGAGGCGGCGCGCGCCGTGCTGGCCGCCGACCTGGCCGCTGCCAGCGCGGTCGGCGTGGACGCCAGCTACAACACCATCCGCGCACCGATGGCGGGCCGTGTCGGCGCCATCAATGTCTACGCGGGCAGCCTGGTGCAGATGAGCACGTCGCTGACCACCGTCACCCAGCTCGATCCGGTCAATGTTGCCTTCACGCTGCCGGAATCGGCGCTCGGCGGCCTGCTCGAGGCGCAGCGGCGCGGCCCGGTGCCGGTGCGCGTCACGCCCGCCAATGCGGAGAAGGAACTGACCGGCACCCTGAGCTTCATCGACAGCACGGTCGATCCGGTGGCTGGCGTGATCCGGGTAAAAGCCGAATTCGACAACAAGCTCACCACGCTGTGGCCGGGCCAGTACGTCAATGCGCAGCTGGTGTCGCACGTGCTGCCAAACGCGGTGGTGATCCCGCAGAACGCCATCATCAGCAACACCAGCGGCACCTTCGTGTACGCGGTCGATGGCCAGCAGTCGGCGCGCGTGGTGCCGGTCAAGCGCCTGCATGCGTTCGGAGAATTTGCCGCCGTGTCCGGCCTCAAGGGCAACGAGCAGGTCATCGTGGACGGCAAGCAGAACCTGCGCCCGGGCGGCAAGGTCCGGATCATCGCCGTTGCCAGTGCCGACAAGACGGCCGACGCCAGTACGCCGACCATCTTCAAGGGCTGAGCATGAACATTTCCGAATTGTGCATCCGCCGTCCGGTGATGGTGGTGCTGCTGTCGGTTACGCTGGTGCTGGCCGGCGTGCTGTCGTATTTCTACATCCCGGTGGCTGCGCTGCCGAGCTATAACACGCCGGTCATCAATGTCTCGGCCGATCTGCCGGGCGCCTCGCCCGAGACCATGGCCTCGTCGGTGGCGCTGCCGCTGGAAAAGCAGTTTTCCACGATTGCCGGCCTGACCATGATCACCTCGTCGAATACGCTGGGCAACTCGTCGCTGACGCTCGAATTCGATCCCGCCATCAACGTCAACGAGGCAGCGGTCGATGTGCAGGCCGCGCTGCTGCGCGCCCAGCGCCAGCTGCCGCTCGAGATGACGGACTTGCCGTCGTACCGCAAGGTCAACCCGGCCGATGCGCCGGTGCTGTTCATGACCATGAACTCGCCGTCGCTGACGCTGGCCGAACTGAACGACTATGCCGAAAACCTGGTGGCGCCTAGCCTGTCCACCTTGCCCGGCGTGGCCCAGGTCAGCGTCAACGGCCAGAAGCGTTTTGCCGTGCGCATCCGCGCCCGCGCCGACCTGCTCAACGCGCGCGACCTGACGCTCGAAGAACTGCAGCAGGCGATCAAGTCGGCCAACGCCAACACGCCGCTCGGCATCCTGGACGGCCCCAGCCAGACCCTGACCATCCAGGGCAATCCGCAGCTGATGAAGGCGTCCGAGTTTGCCGACCTGATCGTGGCGGTGCGCAACGGCGAACCGGTGCGCCTGAAAGATGTGGCCACGGTCGAGGACAGCTTCCAGTCCGTGAAAGCGGCCGGCAGCTACAACGGCGAGCGCTCGATCGTGCTGCTGGTGCAGCGCCAGCCCGACGCCAACACGGTGCAGGTGGTCGATGGCGTGCGCCGGCTGCTGCCGCGTTTCCAGTCGCAGCTGCCGGCGTCGGTCAACATCAACCTGGTCAACGACCGGTCGGTGTCGATCCGCGAGGCGATCCACGACGTCAACCTGACCTTGCTGCTGACCATCGTGCTGGTGGTGCTGGTGATTTTCCTGTTCCTGCGCCGCGCTGCCGCCACCTTCATCCCGGCCATTACGATGCCGATCTCGCTGCTCGGGGCGCTGGCGCTGCTGTACGCGTTCGGCTACAGCCTCGATAACGTCTCGCTGCTCGGCATCACGCTGGCCGTGGGCCTGGTGGTCGATGACGCCATCGTGGTGCTGGAAAACATCGTGCGCCATATCGAGCTGGGCAAGAAACCGCTGCAGGCCGCGCTGATCGGTGCGAAGGAAATGGGCTTTACCATCATCTCGATCTCGGTCTCGCTGGTGGCCGTGTTTATCCCGATTTTCTTCATGCCCGGTGTGATCGGCTTGATGTTCCACGAATTCGCGGTGGTGGTGGCGCTGGCGGTGCTGGTGTCGGCGGCCGTGTCGCTGATGCTGGTGCCGATGCTGGCCAGCCGCCTGCTGCCGGCCGATACCATCGACCCCGAGCACGACCAGGGCAACTGGCTCGGGCGCTGGTTCGAGGCCGGCTTTACCAGATTGCGCAACGGTTACGCCCGCACGCTCGACATCGCGCTGCGCCACCGCTTCCCGGTGCTGATGCTGGCGTTCGGCACGTTTGCGCTGACCGTGGTGCTGTACCTGGCGATTCCGAAAGGCTTTTTTCCCGAGGAAGACCTGGGGCAAATCCGCGTCAATACCGAAGCGTCCGAGGATATCTCGACCTCGGCCATGCTGGCGCTGCAGGACCGCGTGGTGGACGTGATCCGCGCCGACCCCAATGTGCAGGATGTGACGTCGTTTACCGGTGGCGGCAACACGGGCCGCATGTTCCTGGTGCTCAAGCCGCGCAGCCGGCGCGACAGCATGCCGCAGGTGCTCGACAGCCTGCGCAAGGCCACCCGCGCCATTCCCGGCATTGCCGTCTATCTGAGCCCGGTGCAGAACCTGCAGCTGGGCGGGCGCCAGTCCAAGAGCCGCTACCAGTACACGCTGCAGTCGGTCAGCCCCGGTGCGCTCGGCGAGTGGGCACAGAAATACCTGGACCGCCTGCGCGCCGACCCCGATTTCCGCGATGTCACCAGCGACACGCAAAACCGTGGCCTGCAGGCGTCGCTCAAGATCGACCGCGACAAGGCCAACAACCTCGGCGTGGCGCTCGGCGACGTGCGCACCGCGCTCTACCTGGCCTTCGGCGAACGGCAGGTCTCGACCATCTATTCGCCGGCGGCCAGCTACTACGTGATCCTGGAGGCGGCCGACGCCGACCGCCAGTTCGACAGCGCGCTGACCAAGATTTCGGTGCGCAACAAGGCCGGCCAGCTGGTCAAGCTGTCGAGCTTTGCCAGCGTCGAGCGCACGGTCGGCCCCACCGCCGTCAATCACCAGGGCCAGCTGCAGGCAATCACGCTGTCGTTCAACCTGGCGCCCGATGTCCCGCTGGGCAAGGCTACTGCCAAGATCGACCAGATGGGCATCGACATGCAGCTGCCGCCGTCGATCATCACCAACTACGGCGGCGACGCGGCCGTGTTCCAGAGCTCGCAGGGCAGCCAGGTGGTGCTGATCCTGGCCGCGCTGGGCGTGATTTACGTGCTGCTCGGCGTGCTGTACGAGAGCTATATCCACCCGCTGACCATCCTGGCCGGCTTGCCGTCAGCAGCGGTGGGGGCGCTGATCACGCTGTGGATCTTCAAGCTCGATCTGACCATGATCGCCATCATCGGCATCCTGATGCTGATCGGCATCGTCAAGAAAAACGCCATCATGATGATCGACTTTGCGCTGCACGTGCAGCGCACCGAGGGCAGGGCGCCGCAGGACGCGATCCGCGAAGCCTGCATCCTGCGCTTCCGGCCGATCATGATGACCACGCTGGCGGCGATCATGGGCGCGCTGCCGATCGCGCTGGGCCTGGGCGCCGGCGCCGAACTGCGCCAGCCGCTGGGCCTGGCCGTGGTGGGCGGCCTGATCTTCTCGCAGGCGATCACGCTCTACATCACGCCGGTGATCTATGTGTATCTGGACCGCTACAGCGGGACGGGGCCGCTGAGCGACGAACAATGTGGCGTCACGCACGCAGCGTGACGGGCTGGCGTGGCATCCTTACGTAACCGTAATGCAAATTGATTGCTTTGGATACACAAAGTAACACCCGTCAAGCTACCTTGCTTGTAAAGTAGCTACTTGTTGCACCGGTGATTCCCAAAATTGCGGGACTCTGGCACTATGGCCGCATTTTGAACCGTTCGTCTCACAAGCATAGGTCCTGCATCTTGCACCACGACTCCCACATCCTGTCTGCCAACGGTTTTTGCGAAACCTGCGGTCAGCCGCTGCCGCAGCCGGGGGATTCGTACGCCTTGTGGGAGCGTAAAAAGGAGCAGACCCGCCGCATCGGCCTCGGTTTCACGGTGGCCCTGCACCTGGCGTTCGTGCTGTATTACCTGTTTTCGCCGTCGCCACCGCCGCCGAAAACCACGTCCGCCAAGCGCGGCGGCGAGATGGTGTACATCGCCCCGTTGCCGATCACGCCGCAAAAGCCGACCGTCAAGCCCACGCCCAAGAAAACCGAGCCGAAGCCGACCAAGCCGACCAAGCCTGCCCCGAGCAAGCCGAGCACCGTGCGCACCAAGCCGACGCCGCAGCCCAAGCTGGAAACCTTCGTGCCACCGGTGCAGGCGACCATGACGCCGCCGCCACCGCCGCCACCGGAACAGGATATGTCGGCCATGCTGGCCAAGCGCCGCGCCGAGCGCGAAGCGGCCAACCCGTCGCCGCAACCGGCCGAGCCGGCGCAGTCGGCGTCCGAGCGGGCACTGGCGCGCGCCAAGGCCAATATCGCCGGCGCCAACGCCCGCGCCGGCCAGGATCCGAACGACAGCGGCGGCGTGTTCTCGGTGGATAAACGCTCGAACAGCGCCGACGTGAAATTCCGTGGCTGGAACACCAACTTCAAGCGCAACTGGCTGCAGCAGGTCCACGTCGAGCAGGGCAACGAGAAGGACATCGAGACTGCGGTGGCCAAGGAAATGATCAAGATCATCCGCAAGGAAAAGCCCGGTGATTTCGAGTGGGAATCGCGCCGCCTGGGCCGCACCGTCAAGATGAGTGCACGCAAGGAAGACGAACAGGAGCTGATGGCCTTCCTGCTCAAGGAAATGTTCCCTGACTACCGGCCGTAACGTCCGCCTGCCGTCCATGCCGCTGTTTCTGCACTCTGTCGCAGGAAGTTGCCGTTGATCGAAAGCCACTGATAAGTTTGCAACTTTTTACTATAGTAAGTTGCTTCGGAGCCTGGGCTCCGCCTATCAGGAGACCTGGCCTCATGCTTTCGATCGCACAGCTGAACAAAACCTACGACAACGGCATCCAAGCCCTCAACAACGTCACGCTGGAGATCGGCCACGGCATGTTCGGCCTGCTCGGCCCCAATGGCGCCGGCAAGTCCTCGCTGATGCGCACCATCGCCACCTTGCAGGACCCCGACAGCGGCACCATCGTGTTCAACGGCCTCGACGTGCTGGCCCAGCCGCAGGCGCTGCGCCGCCAGCTCGGCTATCTGCCGCAGGATTTCGGCGTCTATCCCAAGGTCAGCGCCGAGGTGCTGCTCAACCACTTTGCCGTGCTCAAGGGGCTGACCGCGCGCGGCGAGCGCAAGGAGGCGGTCGAGGCGCTGCTGCAGCAGACCAATCTGTGGGAAGCGCGCAAGCGCAACCTCGGCACCTATTCGGGCGGCATGCGCCAGCGCTTCGGCATCGCCCAGGCGCTGCTGGGGGCGCCCAGGCTGGTGATCGTCGACGAGCCGACCGCCGGCCTCGATCCCGACGAGCGCAACCGCTTCCTCAACCTGCTGGCGCGCATCGGCGAGCAGGTGGTGGTCATCCTCTCCACCCACATCGTCGAAGATGTGACCGACCTGTGTCCGCAGATGGCGGTCATCGTCAAGGGGCAGGTGCTGGTGCAGGGCGAGCCGCAGGCGGCCATCGACACCCTGCGCGGCAAGGTCTGGCGCCGCACCGTGAGCGTGGAAGCGCTGCCTGACTACCAGCAGCGCATGACCGTGCTGCGCACCCGCCTGGTGGGCGGCAAGCCGCAGATCCACGTGTTTGCCGACCACCAGCCCGACGACGGCTTCATCGCGGTCGAGCCGAACCTGGAAGACGTGTACTTCCTGCACGTGCGCGGTGCCAGCCGCACTGCAGCCGACGTTGCGCCGGCCACAGCGTAAGGAGCGCGCCATGTTGATGGAATTTTTCAAGTTCGACCTGCGCTACCAGTTGCGTCAACCGCTGCTGTGGGTGATTGCCTTCGTGCTGGGCCTGATGGCATTCGGCGCCACCACCAGCGACGCCGTCGTCGTGGGCGGCGCGCTCGGCAATGTCCACCGCAATGCGCCGGTGGTGGTGGCGCAGATGCTGGGCGCGTTCACCGTGTTCTCGATGCTGACGGTGACGATTTTCATTGCCGGCGCCGTGCTGCGCGACGCCGAAGTCGGTATCTCCGACATGTTGTTTGCCACGCCGATGCGCAAAGTCGAGTACCTCGCGGGACGTTTCCTGGCCGGGCTGGCCGCCTGCCTGGCGATGTTCGTGGTGATCGCGCTGGGCACGGTGATCGGCCCGCTGATGCCGTGGGTCGATGCGGTGCGGGTGGGACCGTTCCCGTTCGACGCCTACCTGTGGGCGTTCGGCTGGCTGGTGATACCGAACCTGATCTTCATCGGCGCGCTGCTGATGCTGCTGGCGGCCACCACCCGCTCGATGCTGATGGTGTACCTCGGTGTGCTGGCCTTCTTCGTGCTGTGGGGCGTGGCTGGCGCGTTTACACGTGATGTGAGCAACGAATGGGTGGCGGTGCTGCTTGATCCGTTCGGCATGCGCGCGCTGGGGCGCGCCACGCGCTACTTCACGTCGGCGGAGTCGAACACCATGCTGCCGGCCGCCGCCGGCTACCTGGCGGTCAACCGCGCCGTGTGGCTGGCGGCTGCGCTGGCCTGTCTGGGCGCCACGCTGGTGCTGTTCAAGCCGCAGCGCGCCGGCACCGGCCGCCGCTGGTTCGGCCGCCGGCGCGCAGCCTTGACGTCTGCTGCGGCTGCTGCTGCACCGGCGGCCGCCATGCTGCCGGTCAGCGTGCCGCGGTTCGGGCGCGCCACGGCGTGGTCGCAATGCTGGCACCTCCTGCGCTTCGATGCCGCTGCCGTCTTCAAAAGCGTGCCGTTCCTGGTGATGCTGTTGTTCGGCATGGCCAATTTCATCGGCGCCGCCACCCAGGGCAGCAAGATGTTCGGCACCACCATCTACCCGGTCACGTACATGCTGCTCGAGACCATGCAGGGCAGTTTCAGCTTCCTGCTGATCATCGTGCTCACCTTCTACGCCGGCGAAATGATCTTCCGCGACCGCCAGTTCAAGGTGGCCGATGTCAGCGACGCCATGCCGGTGCCGGACTGGGCGCCGCTGGTGGCCAAGAGCCTGGCGCTGGTGGGCGTGGTGTTCGGCTTCCTGCTGGCGGGCACGCTGACGGCGGTCTGCTACCAGCTGATCGTCGGCGGCGCGCCGGTGGAGCCGGGCCTGTACCTGCAAGCGATGCTGATCGATGCCACCAGTTTCGTCATGCTGGGCCTGCTGGCGCTGGTCTTGCAGGTCCTGGTCAACAACAAGTTCATCGGCTACCTGGTGATCGTCCTCTATCTGGTGGCGCAGCTGGTGCTGGGCGCGCTGCATTTCGATCACAACCTGTACAACTTCGCCGCGCTGCCGTCGGTGAAGTACTCCGACATGAACGGCTACGGCCACTTCCTGCGCGGCTGGTCGTGGTTTGCCGTGTACTGGGGCTGCGCCACGCTGGCCCTGCTGGTGCTGGCCAAGGCGTTCTGGGTGCGCGGTCTGGTGCTGCCATGGCGGCGCCGCGTACGCGCGGCCGGCAGCCGCCTGCGCGGCCCTGCGGGCATGGTGCTGGCGCTGTGCCTGGCCGGCTTTGCGGGCAGCGGCGCCTGGATCTTCCACAACACCAATCAGCTGAACCGTTACCGGCCGTCCGACCTGGCCATGGACGACCAGGCGCGCTACGAAAAATCGTACCGCCGCTACAAGGACTTGCCGCAGCCGCGCGTGACCGATGTGCGGGCCGACGTCGATATCTATCCGGCCGCGCGCCGCGTGACCGTGCGCGGCCACTACCGCATGGCCAACAAGAGCGGTGTGCCGCTGACCGCATTGCATCTGCAGCTGAACCCGGACGTGAGCACGCGCTTCGCCAACCTGCCGGCGCACACGGTCGCCATCGACGACCGCGACCTCGGTTTCCGCGTGCTGCGCCTGGCCCGGCCGATCGCGCCCGGTGCGCAGCTCGACCTCGACTTCACGGTGGACGTGCACCCGCAAGGCTTTACCAACAAGGGCGAGCCGGACAGCCTGAACCTGAACGGCACCTTCTTCAACAACGGCGACTTTTTCCCGCGCTTCGGCTATCAGGCCGACATGGAACTGAAGGACCGCAACGAGCGCCGCAAGCGCGGCCTCGGCGAGCCGCAGCGCATGGCCAGGCTGGAAGACGAGGCGGCGCGCGCCAACAACGTGTTCGGCAATACCGACTGGATCGGCTTCGAGACCACCGTGTCCACCTCGGCCGACCAGATCGCCATGGCGCCCGGCTACCTGCAGAGCAGCTGGGAAAAAGACGGTCGCCGCTATTTCCATTACAAGATGGACCGGCCAATGGTGGGCTTCTTCGCTTACCTGTCGGCGCGCTGGCACGTGAAAAAGGGCGCCTGGCACGGCCTGCCGATCGAGGTGTACTACGACGCCAAACACGGCTACAACGTCGACCGCATGATCGCCTCGACGCAAAAGTCGCTCGACTACTACGAGGCCCATTTCACGCCGTACCAGTTCCGCCAGGTGCGCATCCTCGAGTTCCCGCGCTACCAGCAGTTTGCGCAATCGTTTGCCAATACCATCCCGTATTCGGAAGGGATCGGCTTTATCGCCGACCTGCGCGACAAGGATGATATCGACTACGTGTTCTACGTGACCGCGCACGAGATGGCGCACCAGTGGTGGGGCCACCAGGTGGTGGGCGCCAATGTCCAGGGTTCGACCATGCTGATCGAATCGCTGGCGCAGTATTCGGCGCTGATGGTGATGGAGAAGGAATACGGCCGCAACAAGCTGCGCCGCTTCCTGCGCTTCGAGCTTGACGCCTATCTGCGCGGCCGCGGCGGCGAAGTGATCGAGGAGCAGCCGCTGTACCGCGTGGAAAACCAGCAGTACATCCATTACCGCAAGGGTAGCCTGGTGTTTTACCGCCTGCGTGACGAGATCGGCGAGGCGGCCGTCAACCGCGCGCTCAAGCGCTTCCTGCAGGACAAGGGTTACCAGCAGGCCCCGTACACCACCAGCCGCGAACTGCTGGCCTACCTGCGGGCGGAAGCGCCGCAGGACAAGCAGCAGCTGATCACCGACCTGTTCGAGAAAATCGTTTTGTACGACAACCGCGTGACCGCTGCCCGGGCCACCAAACGGGCCGACGGCCGCTGGGATGTCGCCATGACGCTGCACCTGGCCAAGCTGGAAGCGGACGGCAAGGGCAAGGAAACGCCGCGCGTCTACGACGAGCCGGTGGAAATCGGCATCTTCGCGCGCGCCCCGGGCGCCAAGGAGGCCGACGAAAAAGTGCTGTACCTGGAAAAGCGCGTGCTGCACGGCAGCGACCCGGTATTGACGGTGACGGTTGACGAGCAGCCGTTCGAGGTCGGGGTCGATCCCTATAACAAGATGATCGACCGGGTGCCGGCCGATAACCGCAAGGAGGTCGGACATGACTAAATGGTTGATCACAGGCCCGCTGGTAGCGGCATTCGCCTGCCATGCTGCCGTAGCCACGGCGCAGGCGGCCGGGCCGCAGTTCGATCCCTCGTCGCGCAAGCTGGTGCGGGGACAAACCAACGAGGTGATGGTGCTGGGCTCGGCGCACCTGTCGCAATTGCGGCAGGCAAATCAGCCGTTCGATGCGACTACCCTGCAGCTGCTCAACGCGCGGCTGGTGGCGTGGCAGCCGCAGGCCGTAGCCATCGAGGCGTTGTCGGGCGTGCAGTGCGCCAATATGCGCGCGTATCCGCAGCGTTACGCCGATACCATCAAATCGTATTGCCGCGATACCTCGGCCGCGCAAGCGGCAACCGGCCTCGATGTGTTCGAGGCCACCGAGCGCACCGAACAGCTGCTGGCCGCCTGGCCCACTGCGCCGTCCGCACCGACAGCTGCCCAGCGGCGCCAGTTGGCGTCGCTGTTCCTGGCCGCCGGCGAACCCACTTCGGCGCTGGTACAGTGGCTGCGCTTGCCAGCGACGGAAAGGCGCGAAGGCGATGGCCTCAATACCGCCTTGGTGGCCGCCCTGAACCAGCTCCAGGTCCGGCCCGACGAGAGTTGCCTGATCGCCGCGCAAGTGGCTGCCCAAAGCGGGCTGGAGCGGCTGTATCCGATCGATGACCACACGTCCGACAAAGAGGAACCCGACCAGAAAGCGGCCGGCGCAGCGATCATGAAAGCGTGGGACAATCCGGCCACAGCGCAGCGCACGCGCACCGACACGGCCTTGCAAAGCCAGACCACGGCCGCCGGCGTGCTGGCGATGTACCGCGCCTATAACGATCCGGCCCAGGCCGCGCTGGTCTTCCGCAGCGACTTTGGCGCGGCGCTGGAGGAACCATCGCCGCAGCACTATGGCCGTGGTTACGTGACCTACTGGGAAACCCGCAACCTGCGCATGGCCTCGAACATCCGCGACGCCATGAGCCCGCCGGGCAGGCGCATGCTGGTCATCGTCGGCGCCTCGCACAAGTTTTACCTTGAAGCGTATCTGAACCAGATGCATGATGTACGTATCGTCGCTACCGATGCCGTGCTCAATCCACCAGACTGAAAGAGAGGACACCATGCTGCAACTGCGCCCCGGCTGCGAATGCTGCGACACCGACCTGCCGCCCGATGCCACCGAAGCGCGCATCTGCTCGTTCGAGTGCACGTTCTGCGCGGCCTGCGCTGCATCGCGACTGGCAGGCATCTGCCCGAACTGCGGCGGCGAACTGGTGGCGCGGCCGCGCCGGCCGCCAGCCAGGCTGGCCAACCATCCTGCTTCCACCGAGCGCATCGTCACACCGGGCGGTTGTGCCGGACCGGCATAGCATGCGCGTACACGCAAGATCGGGCGCGCTGCAGCCATAAACAAAAGCCGCCCGTCGCTGCTGGCGCCGGGCGGCTCTTTGTTGGGGCGGGCGGTTACTTCGCCTTGAGCAGGCGCGCGATGTCGAGCGCAAAGTAGGTCAGCACGGCGTCGGCGCCGGCGCGCTTGAAGGCCATCATCGCTTCCATCATCACCTTGTCGTGGTCGAGCCAGCCGTTCTGGGCGGCCGCTTTGAGCATCGCGTACTCGCCGCTGACCTGGTAGGCAAAGGTCGGCACCTTGAATTCGTCTTTGACGCGGCGCACGATGTCGAGGTAGGGCATGCCGGGCTTGACCATCACCATGTCGGCGCCTTCGGCCAGGTCCAGCGCCACTTCGCGCAGCGCTTCGTCGCTGTTGGCCGGGTCCATCTGGTACTGGTACTTGTCGCCCTTGCCCAGGTTGGCGGCCGAGCCGACCGCATCGCGGAACGGGCCGTAGAAGGCGGACGCGTACTTGGCCGAGTAGGCCATGATGCGGGTATGGATATGGCCATGTTCTTCGAGCGCGGCGCGGATGGCGCCGATGCGGCCGTCCATCATGTCCGACGGCGCCACCACGTCGGCGCCGGCCTCGGCGTGGCACAGCGCCTGCTTGACCAGCACCTCGGTGGTGATGTCATTGATCACGTAACCGTGTTCGTCGATGATGCCGTCCTGGCCGTGCACGGTGTACGGGTCGAGCGCGACGTCGGTCAGGATGCCCAGGTCCGGGAAGGCCAGCTTGAGGGCGCGGATCGCGCGCGGCACCAGGCCGTCCCGGTTATACGCCTCGGCGCCGTCGAGCGACTTGCCGTCCGCCTCGATCACGGGGAACAGCGCCATCACGGGGATGCCGAGTTCCACGCTTTCTTGCGCCACCTTCAGCAGCAGGTCCACCGATACCCGCTCCACGCCCGGCATCGAGGCCACGGTCTGGCGCTGGTTGGTGCCGTCGAGGATGAACACCGGGTAGATCAGGTCGGCGGACGTGATGACGTTTTCGCGCATCAGCGCGCGCGAGAACGGATCGCGGCGCATGCGGCGCAGGCGCAGGGCAGGGAAGGCGGAGGGGGCGTGAGGCGTGTGCATCGAAAAACTTCCTTATCGGTTCATTGCTTGGTGTCGGCGGCGCTGGCCTCGTCGGCTGCAGGATCGGCTTCGTTACCGGCGCCATCGTCGGCAGCAAGCTGCGCCACCTGGGCGGCGGCCTGCTCGTCGGTGACGCCGGCCAGTGCCAGGATCTTGTCGTTGGCTTCCTCGATGCCGATGCGCTTGAGCGCGGAGAACAGCTGCACGGTAAACGGGAAACCTTCGCCGTCTTCGTCGACATAGCTGTCGAGACGGGCCTTGGCCTGGCGCAGCACGTTGACCGACTCGTTGCGGTTGAGCTTATCGACCTTGGTCAGGATGCAGTGGATCGGCTTGCCCGTGGGCGCAAACCACTCGAGCATCTGGATGTCGAGTTCGGTGAACGGGCGGCGCGAGTCCATGATCAGGATCAGCGCAGCGAGCTGCTCGCGGCGCTGGACATAGTCGCCCAGCAGGCGCTGCCAGTGCAGCTTGGCCGAACCGGACACTTCGGCGTAACCGTAGCCGGGCAAGTCCACCAGCAGGCATTCGATCTCGTCGACAATGGTCGGGTCCTTGCGGTGCTGGGCGACGTGGGCGCCGCCGATCGAGAAATAATTGATGTGCTGGGTGCGGCCCGGCGTCTTGGACGCGAACGCCAGTCCCTTCTGGTTGCACAGGATGTTGATGGCAGTCGATTTGCCGGCGTTGGAACGACCGGCAAAGGCGATTTCCGGCACCGTGGTGTCGGGCAGATCGCGCAATTGGTTAACGGTCGTAAAGAAACGGGCTTGCCAGAGTTTAGACATGAGAAGACGTAAAGATGGGGGAAAATGCAACAAAGTGGGGCGGTTAGGCAGGTAAGCTATTGTACAATGCCTGATCGCGGAATGTTGCCAGGCATTCGAGAATGCCACGCCTTCATTCGGACGTAAACTTTATAGACTCCTTCCAAAGGTGCTTGAATGAAACGTGCGTTTGTTCCTCTGCTCAATTCCCTGCTCATCACCGCCTTCGCCCTGACTTCCTCCATCGGCCACGCCCAAGACCAGGCGCCTGCCGCCGGCTCAAGCACCGCTGCCAAGATCGATCCCGCCAAGGGCGGCACGCTGTACGCCGAGGGCGACGCCGCGCGCGGCTTGCCGGCCTGCGTGTCGTGCCACGGCGCCAATGGCAACTCGACGATCGCCGTCAACCCCAGGCTGGCCGCGCAAAGCCAGAGCTACCTGTACAAGCAGCTGGTCAATTTCACCACCGACGCGCGCCAGCAGCCGGTGATGTCGCTGTACGCCAAGATGCTGACCGACGCCGACAAGCACAACGTGGCGGCCTGGCTGTCCACCCAGACCGCGAAGCCGGGGGCAGCCAAGAACCGCGCCAGCCTCGAACTCGGCAAGAAAATCTACCGCGGCGGCATTGCCGAGAAAAACGTGCCGGCCTGCGCCAGCTGTCACGGCGCCACCGGCGGCGGCATTCCGGCGCTGTACCCGCGCCTGGCCGGCCAGCACCAGGATTACACGGTCGCCCAGCTGGGCCTGTTCAAGGGCCACGGCCGCAAGAACAGCCCGGAAATGGCCACCATCGCTGCCCGCATGTCCGATGACGAGATGAAGGCCGTGGCCGACTACGTCGCCGGCTTGAAGTAGGGCGCGCCAACCTGCTGCGCGCCCTGCGATACGCTGCCGGCAGGCGCTGTGTACCGGTGCTACCGATGCCGGGGGCAGCAGCATGAGCGGGCTGCCGTTTTTATTGGTATGCTGCGCGGTTGCCCCATTTTTTTAAAGCCCATGCATGACTAGCACCACCGGTATCCACATCAAGACCCGCCGCCCGATCATCGGCGAGACGATCGAGCTGATGTCGTCGATGCGCTTTGCCATCGCCATGCTGGCGATGATCGCCATCGCCGCGGTCATCGGCACCGTGATGAAGCAGAGCGAGGCCACCTCGAACTACATCAACCAGTTCGGCCCGTTCTGGTTCGAGGTATTCGACAAGGCCGGGCTGTACGCCGTGTATGCGTCGTGGTGGTTCATGCTGCTGATGACGCTGCTGGTGTCGTCCACCACGCTGTGCATCGTGCGCAATGCACCGAAGATGGTGCGCGACATGCGCAGCTGGCGCGAGAACGTGCGCGAGCAGTCGCTGCTCAATTTCCCGCACCGCCTGCACTGGCGCGCGCCGCTGCCGCGCGCGGCGCTGGCCCAGCAGACCGCCGGTCGGCTGGCCGACCATGGCTATCGGGTCAAGATCGTCGAACGCGACCACGGCACCTTGCTGGCCGCCAAGCGCGGCGGCGCCAACAAGTTCGGCTACATCTTTGCCCATGCATCGATCGTGGTGATCTGCGTGGGGGCGCTGTTCGATTCGGACCTGCCGATCCGCTTCCAGGAATGGGTGCTGGGCAAGACGCCATTTGCCGGCACCGGCCTGATCGCCGACGTGCCGGCCAGCCACCGCCTCGGCACTGGCAACCCCACCTTCCGTGGCAACACCCTGATACCGGAAGGGTCGAACAGTTCAACGGCACTGCTGCAGCGCCCCGACGGCGTGCTGATCCAGGACTTGCCGGTCACCATCACCCTGAAAAAATTCACCATCGATTTTTACAGCACCGGCATGCCCAAGCTGTTCGCCAGCGATGTCGAGGTGGTCGATCATGCCAGCGGCGACAAGGTCAACGCCGTCATCGAGGTCAACAAGCCGCTGCTGTTCAAGGGCCTGGCGATCTACCAGTCCAGCTTTGAGGACGGCGGCAGCAAGCTCAAGCTCAAGGCTTATCCGATGCAGGGCACCGCCACCACCAGCTTCGACCTCAACGGCGTGGTCGGCGAAACCACGCCGCTCAGCGACGCCTACACGGTCGAGTGGTCGGGCTTTCGGCCGTTCAACGTGGAAAACATGAGCGCCAACCAGGATGGCAATACCGATGTGCGCACTGTCAAGCAGGGCAAGAGCTTGCGCGAGCAACTCGAGGCCGGCTTCGACAAGCACACCGGTTCGGCCGGGCGCGGCAGCCTGTCGAACACCTTGAAAAATGTCGGCCCCAGCGTCCAGTACAAGCTGCGCGACAAAACCGGGCAGGCGCGCGAATACCAGAACTACATGCAGCCGATGACGCTCGACGGCGCGTCGGTATTCCTGGCCGGCGTGCGCAGCAACCCGTCCGACCCGTTCAACTACCTGCGCATTCCGGTCGATGACGAGCACTCGGTGCGCGACTGGATGCGCTTGCGCGCAGCGCTGGCCGATCCGGCCCTGCGCGCCGCTGCCGCCAGGCGTTACAGCGAGCGCGCGGCGCCGCAGACCGGCGACGTCGCCACCGTGCGCGCGCAGATCGAAGCGTCGTCCGAAAAAAGCCTGAGCCTGTTCGCCGGTGACGGCAAGGTCGGCGGTTTCGTCTCGGTATCGCAATTCCTGGAAAAAGTGCCGGCCGAAGGCCAGCAGAAGACCGCTGAAGTGTTCATGAAGATCCTCAACGGCAGCCTGTGGGAGCTGTGGCAGGTGGCGCGCGCCAAGGATGGCCTGGCCCCGGCCGCTGCCGACGAAAGCCACGGCCGCTACCTGCTGCTGGCCACCAACGCGCTGTCGGACGCGTTCTTCTATGGCGCGCCCGTGTACCTGCAGCTCGACGAATTCGTGGAAGTGAAGGCGTCCGTGTTCCAGGTCACGCGCTCGCCGGGCAAGAACATCGTGTACTTCGGCTGCGCGCTGCTGGTGCTGGGCGTGTTTTCGATGTTTTACATCCGCGAGCGCCGGCTGTGGGTGTGGATCAAGGATGACACAGAACATTCCGGCGGCGCCGAGGCATTAATGGCCATGAGCACGCAGCGCAAGACGCTCGACTTCGAGCGCGAATACGAAACCTTAAAAGAGAAGCTGCAGCAATCGGCGTGAGGTACGATCGCCCTACCTTTGCGCAGCACGGAGAAATCATGGAACTGACCGAAAAATCGCAGCCTCGCCCCGCCCCGGCGGCCAGCGCCGGCCCCTATGTACAGGCGCCCGGCTACTTCAGGCGCCTCGGTGCGCTGGACTGGCTGTTTGCCGCCGCGCTGCTGGCCGGCGCCGTGTTCGCCCTCTACCGCTATGGCCACTTCATGGACGTGTACGAAGAAGCGATCATGCTGCTGTGCGCGCCCGTGTTTGCAGCGCTGGGCTGGCACTGGAAGCCGGTGCGTGCGCTGATGGCAGCGGTGGCGCTGCTGTCGCTATGGGCGGTGTCGATGTACGCGGGCCAGCTCGACATGGGCACGCAAAAATTCTGGCTGCGCTACATGCTGTCGAGCCAGTCGGCGATCCTGTGGATGAGCGTGATGTTCTGCCTGTCCACGCTGTTCTACTGGATCGGCTTTGCCGGCCGCTCGGCCGCCTGGAGCAGCCTCGGTACCAAGCTCAGCTGGGCGGCCGTGGTGCTGGGCTGGACCGGCATGATGGTGCGCTGGTACGAGTCCTACCTGATCGGTACCGACGTCGGCCACATACCCGTCTCCAACCTGTACGAAGTGTTCATCCTGTTCTCGCTGATCACGGCGATGTTCTACCTGTACTTCGAAGCGCGCTACCGGACCCGCCAGATGGGGCCGTTCGTCCTGCTGATCATCACGGCCGCCATCGGTTTCCTGTTCTGGTACACGACCTCGCGCGATGCGGCCGAGATCCAGCCGCTGCTGCCGGCGCTGCAAAGCTGGTGGATGAAGATCCATGTGCCGGCCAATTTCATTGGCTATGGCAACTTCGCGCTGGCCGCCATGGTGGCGCTGGCCTATCTGCTGAAAAGTTCCAATTACCTGGTGGACCGGTTGCCGTCGCTCGAAGTGCTCGACGACGTCATGTACAAGGCCATCTCGGCCGGCTTTGCCTTCTTTACCATTGCCACCATTTTGGGCGCGCTGTGGGCGGCCGAAGCGTGGGGCGGCTACTGGTCGTGGGACCCGAAAGAGACCTGGGCGCTGATCGTCTGGCTCAACTACGCGGCCTGGCTGCACATGCGCCTGATGACGGGCTTGCGTGGCCGTCCGGCAGCCTGGTGGGCGCTGGTGGGCTTGCTGGTGACCACGTTCGCCTTCCTCGGTGTGAATATGTTCCTCTCGGGCCTGCATTCCTACGGCAAGCTGTAAGCCGCTTGCGCGGTTAACCGAGTCGTAATATCCGTTTTCCGGGATTGGTGTAAGGTTGCGTCATCGCCTTGCACCTTTTCTGGAGTCAATATGCTGATCAAGCGTAGCCCCAACGGTATCGAGCTGCCGTTTTCGTCGGAAATCACGCCGCGCGCGCTGTACGAGTCGCGCCGCCGCTTCATCAAGCAGGTGGCGGCCGGCGCCATCGGCAGCGCCGCGCTGCTGGAGATGGCCAATCGCGAAGCGTTCGCCCAGGGGGGCGGACTGGCCAGGCTGCCGGCCAAGCTGAACCCGGCCTACTCGGCGCTCGACAAGCAGACGCCATACAAGGACGCCACCACCTACAACAATTTCTACGAATTCGGCACCGACAAGAGCGACCCGGCCGCCAACGCCGGCACGCTGAAAACGCGGCCGTGGACGGTGCAGATCGAGGGCGAAGTCAAGAAACCGATGACGCTCGACATCGATGCGCTGCTCAAGCTGGCGCCGATGGAAGAGCGCGTGTACCGGCTGCGCTGCGTGGAAGGCTGGTCGATGGTGATTCCGTGGGTCGGTTACTCGTTCTCCGAGATCATCAAGAAGGTCGAGCCCACCGGCAACGCCAAGTACGTCGAATTCATCACCCTCAACGACCGCAAGCAGATGCCGGGCGTCAACAGCCGCGTGCTCGACTGGCCGTACACGGAAGGCTTGCGCATCGATGAAGCCAACCACCCGCTGGCGCTGCTGACCTTTGGCATGTACGGCGAGGTGTTGCCGAACCAGAACGGCGCGCCGGTACGCATGGTCTTGCCCTGGAAGTATGGTTTTAAATCGGCCAAGTCGATCGTCAAGATCCGCTTCGTCAAGGACCAGCCGCGCACGTCGTGGAACCTGTCGGCGCCGCGCGAATATGGTTTCTATTCGAATGTGAATCCCGATGTCGATCACCCGCGCTGGTCGCAGGCGTCCGAGCGCCGCATCGGCGAAGACGGCTTCCTGGCCCGCAAGCGCAAGACCCTGATGTTCAACGGCTACAGCGACGTGGCGCCGCTGTACGCGGGCATGGACCTGAAAAAATTCTATTGAGGGGCGCGTACGGCATGGCTTTCACCCCTTCTGCGCGCCAGATCAGCCTGATCAAGGCTGCCGTGTTCCTGGCCGCGCTGGTCCCGCTGGCGCGCATGGTGTTCCTGACGGTGACCGGGCAACTGGTGGAACCGCTCGAGTTCATCACCCGCGCCACCGGCGACTGGACCTTGTATTTTCTGTGCTTCACGCTGGCAGTCACGCCGCTGCGCCGGCTCACCAAATGGAACTGGCTGGTCAAGCTGCGCCGCATGCTGGGCCTGTTCATGTTCTTTTATGCGGCGCTGCACTTCATGACCTTCCTGTGGTTCGACCATTTCTTCGACCTGGCCGAGATGTGGAAAGACGTGCTGCGCCGACCGTTCATCACGGTCGGCTTCATTGCCTTCGTGCTGCTGATCCCGCTGGCGGCCACCAGCACCAACGCCATGATCCGCCGCCTGGGCGGCAAGCGCTGGCAGTGGCTGCACCGCCTGATCTACGTGGTCGCGCCGCTGGCCATCCTGCACTTCTGGTGGATGAAAGCGGGCAAGCACAACTTCACCGAACCGATCATCTACGGCACCATCGTGGCCGTGCTGCTGGCCACGCGCCTCTACTGGAAGTTCAACAAGAAGGTGAACGGATGACCGATTCCAGGGCGTAGAGCTCGGCCGGGGTCTCGCGGCGGCGTACGACGTGGGCGGTGGCGCCGTCCACGATGAGCTCAGCGGCGCGGCCGCGCGTGTTGTAGTTCGAGGCCATGGTCATGCCGTAGGCGCCGGCCGAGTGCATCACCAGCAGGTCGCCCGCTGCCACGGCCAGGGCGCGGTCGCGCGCCAGCCAGTCGCCCGATTCGCACACCGGGCCGACCACGTCGTAGGTCTGCGCCGCGGCCGTGCCTTGCACCACCGGCTGCATGTCCATCCAGGCCTGGTACAGGGCCGGGCGGGCCATGTCGTTCATGGCGGCATCGACGATGCAGAAATTCTTTTCTTCGCCGTGCTTGATGAATTCCACCCTGGTCAGCAGTACGCCGGTATTGCCGACGATCGAGCGGCCCGGCTCGAAAATCACCTTGATCGGCTTGCCGTCGTAACGCTGTGCGCGCCAGGCGTCGATGCGGGCGAACACGCGGCCCAGGTAGTCGCCCACCGGCACCGGCGCCGCTTCGCCCGCTTCGCGGTAGTCGATGCCGATGCCGCCGCCCATGTCCAGGTGGTGCACGGTGATGCCCTCGTCGCCGAGACGGTCCACCAGTTCGATCAGGCGGTCCAGCGCTTCGAGCAGCGGCTGGTCGTCCAGCAGCTGCGAGCCGATGTGGCAGTCGATGCCGGCCACGTCGATGTGCGGCAGGGCGGCGGCGGCGCGGTAGGTGGCGAGCGCGTCGTCGAAAGCCACGCCGAACTTGCTCGCTTTCAGGCCGGTGGCAATGTACGGGTGGGTCTTGGGATCGACATTCGGGTTGACCCGCAGCGAAATGCGCGCGGTCTTGCCCATGGCGCCAGCGACGTCGTTCAGGCGGTGCAGCTCGGGAATCGATTCGACGTTGAAGCACAGGATGTCGTGCGACAGCGCCAGGCGCATCTCGTCGACGGTCTTGCCCACGCCCGAGAAGATCACCTTGCGCGGATCGCCACCGGCCGCCAGCACGCGCTGCAGCTCGCCGCCGGAGACGATGTCGAAACCGGCGCCCTGGCGCGCCAGCAGGTCGAGGATGGCCAGGTTGGAATTGGCTTTCATCGCATAGCACACCAGCGCATCGCGGCCCTGGCAGGCGTCGGCATAGGCGGCGAAATTGCCGAGCAGCGCGGCCTTGGAATAGACATACGTGGGCGTGCCGTGCTCGGCGGCGATGGCGGCCAGCGACACGCCTTCGGCGTGCAGCACGCCGTCTTGATACGAAAATGGCGACATAACGTTATTTGGTGGACGGTACGGTAGTGGGAGACTGCATCGACGCCGGCGTGACCGGTTCGCCCGGCGCGGGGACGACCGGCGCCGGCGGTTCGGCTGCAGGGGAGACCGGGACCGTGCTGCTCTTGGCAGGCTTGGCCGCTGGCGGCTTGGGCAGGTACAGCGGGCCGGGTTGGCCGCAACCGCTGAGCATGACCGTCAGCGCCACGGTGGCGGCGCCGAGCGCTGGGAAGACAGCATGACGAACAGGAGATGTCGGAACGGACTTCACGATAGAATCACGGATTGACTATAGAGACTGGAGTTTAGCATGGGCGATTCAGAATTCCTGGCGCAGGCCGAGGCCACCCTCGACGCCATCGAGGCAGCGCTGGACAAATTGAACGACGACGACATGATCGACGTCGAGTGCAGCCGCAGCGGCAACGTGCTGGAAATCGAGTTCCTCGACAACGGTTCCAAGATCATCGTCAACAGCCAGGCGGCGATGAAGGAACTGTGGGTGGCTTCGCGCTCGGGCGGCTACCACTACCGCCAGGTCGGGGGGCAGTGGATCAATACCCGCGACGGCTCGGAGATGCTGGCGTCGCTGTCGGAGATGGTCAGCGCGCAAGGCGGCGCCCCAGTCGTCATTACCGGATAAAATTACTGAGTGTAAATACGACAACGGCGGCCAACAGGGCCGCCGTTTTTTATGCCAACTCCGGCTGACGAGGAAGCTCGGAAAACCGTAGCGAGCCGCGCAGTAGGTTTGTCGAGCTTCCCCTAGAACAGCTCGTTCTTGACCGCGTCCTTGGCCTTTTCCTCGGCCGGCGTACCCTGGTTGGCGCCGTCGATGTTGTGGACGCCGGTGCCGGGCGGATTTTCGGCGTAGTAGTACTCGTCGCCGACCAGCATCACGCCTTCGGGCACGGCGCGCTCCTCGATCGGGATGTTCTTCAGCGCCTTTTGCATGAAGTTGATCCAGATCGGCAGCGCCAGGCCGCCGCCCGTCTCGCGGTTGCCGAGGTTGCGCGGCTGGTCGTAGCCGATCCAGGCCACGCCGACCAGCTTGGGCTGGTAACCGGCAAACCAGGCGTCGATCGAATCGTTGGTGGTGCCGGTCTTGCCCGAGATGTCGGGGCGCTTGAGCACCAGCGCCTTAGCGGCCGTACCGTAGCGCACCACGTCCTTGAGCATGCTGTCCATCAGGAAGGCGTTGCGCTCGTCGATCACGCGGTTCTTCTCGTCGCCGGCCAGGTCGGGCGCTGCCTGCGACAAAATCTTGCCGTCGGCGTCGGTCACCTTGGCGATCAGGTAGGGGCTGACCTTGTAGCCGCCGTTGGCGAACACCGCGTAGGCGCCGGCCATCTGCAGCGGCGTCACGTTGCCGGCGCCAAGCGCGAGCGTCAAGTAGGGCGGGTTCTTGTCGGCGTCGAAACCGAAGCGGGTCGTGTATTCCTGGCCATACTTGGCGCCGATCTTGTGCAGGATGCGGATCGAGATCATGTTCTTCGACTTGGTCAGGCCGCGGCGCATCGTCATCGGACCGTCGTACTTGCCGTCGTAGTTCTTCGGCTCCCAGGCCTGGCCGCCGGTCTGGCCGGCGTCGAACGAGATCGGCGCGTCGTTGATGATGGTGGCCGGCGACAGGCCGCGCTCGAGCGAGGCCGAATAGATGAACGGTTTGAATGACGAGCCGGGCTGGCGCCAGGCCTGGGTCACGTGGTTGAACTTGTTGCGGTTGTAATCGAAGCCGCCGACCATGGCCTTGATCGCGCCGTCCTCGGTGCTGGCGGCAATGAAGGCCGATTCGATCTGCGGCATCTGGGTCAGCTCCCAGTCCTTCTCTTCGCGCATCACGCGCACCACGGCGCCGCGGCGGATGCGCTTGTTGGGCGCGGCCTTGTCCGACAGCCAGGCGCGGCCCATGGCCAGGCCGGCGCCGCTGATGCGGATTTCCTCGCCCGAGGCAGTCACCGCCACGATCAGCTGCGGCGTGGCCTGCAGCACGATGGCAGCGATGATGTCGTCGCTGTCGGGGTGGTCGGCCAGCTCGGTCTCGATGGCGTCGTCGGCTTCTTCCTTCTTGGCCGGCAGGTCGATATACGCTTCCGGACCGCGGTACGGATGGCGGCGTTCATAGTCCATCACGCCGCGGCGCAGCGCCAGGTAGGCGGCGTCCTGGTCGGCCTTGGTGATGGTGGTAAACACGTTGAGGCCGCGCGTATACGTGTCTTCCTTGAACTGCTCGTAGACCAGCTGGCGCGCCATTTCGGCCACGTACTCGGCGTGCACGCCGAACTCGCTGCTGTCGGTCTTGACCTTGAGCGGCTCGGCCCGCGCTTCCTCGTACTGCAGGTCCGTGATGTAGCCGAGCGCGTGCATGCGCGTCAGGATGTACTGCTGGCGCGTGCGTGCGCGCTTGGGATTGACGACCGGGTTATAGGCCGATGGCGCCTTGGGCAGGCCGGCCAGCATGGCCGCTTCGGCCACGGTGATGTCGCGGATATTCTTGCCGAAATAGATTTGCGCAGCCGACGAGAACCCGTAGGCGCGCTGGCCCAGGTAGATCTGGTTCATGTACACCTCGAGAATCTGGTCCTTGCTCAGGTTCTTCTCGATCTTCCACGCCAGCAGCATTTCATAGACCTTGCGCTTGATGGTCTGCTCGCTGGACAGGAAAAAGTTGCGCGCGACTTGCTGGGTGATGGTGGACGCACCCTGCTTGGCGCCGCCGGTGGCGTTGTGCACGGCCGCGCGCAGGATGCCGGTGTAATCGACGCCGCCATGCTCGTAGAAGCGGTCGTCCTCGATGGCCAGCACGGCCTTCTTCATCACGTCGGGGATGTCCTTGATGCGCACCAGGTTGCGGCGCTCCTCGCCGAATTCGCCGATCAGGACGTTATCGGACGAGAAGATCCGCAGCGGCATCTTGGGACGATAGTCGGTCAGCGTGTCGAGCTCGGGCAGGTTGGGGTAGGCCATCGCCAGGCCGAAGACCACCAGCAGCACGCCGCCCACGACCAGGCCCAGCACGGACAGGCCGGCCGTCAGGAAGAAACGCGACGCGGAAGTGGTTTTGCCGGCAGTGCGGGCGGCGCCGTCGCTGCCGCCGCCGTTGCTGGGAGGAGCCGATTTGGAAGAAGCCATGCAGTTCGATCTTTCTGAAAATAACCCGGGCCATTATAAGCGAGTGCCAGGGCCGCGGCGCGCCCCTGGCCGCGCGGTTTTTCCACGTCTTGCATGATCGACAGTAATAAGTGTGGCGAAAGCGAATCGTGCACGACAGAAATATCTTTACACCGGGCACGGCCTCGACTTACTGTAGATATCTCTATCCGGGGAGCCGCATGAACGCATTCCAGGCCTTGTTCGGCCCACGTAATCCGCCGTTAATTGGTGTTGACATCAGTACATCTTGCGTAAGATTGGTGGAACTGGCACAGGGCGCCAAGGACGCGTTACGGCTCGAGCGTTATGCCTCGGAGGCTCTGCCGCGCGGCGCCGTGGTCGATGGCGCCATCGAGAACATGGACCAGGTGGTGGAAACGGTGCGCCGTGTGTGGAAGAAAAGCGGCACCCGCGCCAGGCTGGTGGCGCTGGGCATGCCGCCGGCCTCGGTGATCACCAAGAAGATCATCCTGGCTGCCGGATTATCGGAAGAGCAATTGGAACTGCAGGTCGAGTCCGAAGCCAGCCAGTACATTCCGTTCGCGCTCGATGAAGTGAGTCTGGACTTCGACATCATCGGCCCCGCCAATTCGGCCGAAGACGTGGAAGTGATGCTGGCCGCCTCGCGCCGCGAAAAGATCGAGGACCGGGTGGCGATCGCCGAAGCCTCCGGCCTGAAGGCCACCGTGATGGACATCGAATCGTACGCGGCCCGCGCCGCGCTCGACCGGGTGACGGCGCTGATGCCGGAAGCGGGCGCCGGCCGCGTGGTGGCGCTGTTCCAGGTGGGCGCCCAGGTCACGCACATCTCCGTCATGCTCGACGGCGCCACCGTGTACGAGCGCGAACAGCCGTTCGGCGGCAATTCGCTGACCCACGACATCGTGCGCGCCTACGGCATGGCGTTCGAGGAAGCGGAAGCGCGCAAGAAAACCGGCGACCTGCCCGACAGCTATGTGCCGGACCTGCTCACGCCGTTCCTGGAAAGCGCGGTGATGGAAGTGACGCGGGCGATCCAGTTCTTCTACACGTCCACCCCGTACACGCGCATCGACCGGCTGTTCCTGGCCGGCGGCTGCGCCTTGCTGCCCGGTTTGCTGGACCTGATCGCCAGCCGTACCCGCATCGCCTGCGCGGTGGCGGCGCCGTTCAAGGGCATGGAACTGGGGCCGACCGTGCGCGAATCGCAGCTGCGCAGCGACGGGCCGGCCTACCTGGTCGCGTGCGGCCTGGCCCTGCGGAGGTTCGGCTGATGATCCGCATCAACCTGCTGCCCCACCGCGAGGAAAAGCGCAAGCAAAAGCAGGCCGCCTTCGTGGCCCTGCTGGCGCTCGGCGGCGTGGCGGGCGTGGCGGTGGTGCTGATGGTGGGCGCCTACAATGCGCGCGCGATCGCCATCCAGGACGAGCGCAACGGCGTGCTGACGTCGGCGATAGCCGAACTCGATAAAAAGATCGCCCGCATCGCCACCCTCAAGCAGGAAATCGAGGCGCTGAAAGCGCGCCAGCAGGCGGTCGAGGATCTGCAGGGCGACCGCAACCAGCCGGTCTATCTGCTCGACGAGCTGGTCAAACAAACCCCTTCCGGCGTCTACCTGAAAGGGTTTCGCCAGGAGGGCCAGAAAGTGACCGTCAACGGCTACGCGCAATCGCAGGAGCGCGTGTCGGAATTGCTGCGCAATTTTGCTGGTGCGTCGCCGTGGCTGGAAAAGCCGGAACTGATCGAAGTCAAGGCCGCCACCCAGGCGCAGGGGCGCACGGTACGCAAGGTGGTCGAGTTCAACCTGATCGTCAATATCCGCCGGCCGCGCGAGAAGGAGGCGGTAAAGAAGGACGACGTAGGCGTCGATGCGAAAAAAACCGCCGCTGCGGCGCCGGGCGCGGCACAGCCGGCGGCAGCGGGAGCGCAGCCATGAGCGGGGGGCAGCCATGAAGAGCAAGGCCAAACGCCGCAGCGGGCCGGACCTGGGCGAGCTGGCCGCCCGCCTGGGCGCGCAGTTCCGCAACCTCGACCGCCGCCAGCCGGGCCAGTGGCCGCTGGCGCCGCGCCTGCTGTGCGCGGCTGGCGTGGCGGTGGCGGTGCTGGTGGCCGGCTACTTCGCGTACTGGAGCGGCCAGTTCGAGGTGCAGGACGCCGGCGCCCGCAACGAGCTGCGGCTGCGCGACGAATACCGGCTCAAGACCGCCAAGGCGATCAACCTGCAAGCCTTGCAGGCGCAGAAGCTGCAGGTGGACCGCTATGTCGACCGGCTGCAAAAGCAGCTGCCCAGCAAGGCCGAGATGGCCGCGCTGCTGACCGACATCAACCAGGCCGGCGCCGGACGCGGCCTGCAGTTCGAACTGTTCAAGCCGGCGCAGGTGGTGCTGCGCGACTACTACGCCGAGCTGCCGATCGATATCAAGGTCACCGGCAGCTACCACGACATCGGCGCGTTTGCTGCCGACATGGCCAACCTGCCGCGCATCGTCACGCTCAACAACATGACGCTCGCCACCGGCAAGGACGGCGTGCTGACGCTCGACGCCGTGGCCAAGACCTTCCGCTACCTCGACCCGGACGAGGTGCAGGCCCAGCGCAAGGCGGCCGAGGCGAAAAAGAAAGCGGCCAAGCGATCATGATGCCGACCTGCCACCGATGGCTGCCAGCCTTGCTGTTGCCCTGCCTGCTGGCCGGCTGCGGCGACAGCGACGTGCAGGAAGTGCGCGCCTGGATGAAGCAGGTCGATGCCGAGACCAGGGTCGGCGTGCCGCCGCTGGCCGAACCGAAAACCTTTATTCCGTTCGCCTACCAGCAGAAGGACGTGCTCGATCCGTTCAACCCGAACAAGCTGCTCTCCGAGCTGGCGCGGCAAAACCCGGACGCCGGCAAGGAAGGCGGCGGGCTGGCGCCCGACCTCAAGCGGCGCAAGGAACTGCTGGAAAGCTATCCGCTCGATACCGTGAAGATGGTGGGCACGCTGGAGATGCGCGGCACCAGGTACGCCGTGCTGCAGATCGACCGCAATGTGTACCAGGTGGTCAAGGGCCAGCGCCTCGGGCAGAACGATGGCGTGATCACCGCCATCACCGACAACACCGTGTCCATCCGCGAGGTGGTGCAGGACGCCACCGGCGACTGGGTCGAGCACCTGGCCACGCTGGAACTACAGGAAAGCAAGGAGACTGCCAAATGATGGCTCAACTGTTGGCCATGCGCGTGGCCCCGCAATCGCCCCCGGTACGGTTACGTGGGCGGCTGCATGCCCGGGTCGCACCGCCGTGGCGCCGCGTGCTGGCCGTGCTGTCGCTGGCGCTGTGGCTGCTGGCGCTGGCAAGCGGCGCGGCGCGCGCCCAGGATGGCAACGCCATCGAGTCGATTACCGCCAGCGGGCAAGGCGCCAGCCTGGTGGTGCGCATCGTGCTGGCGCAGCCGCCGGCCGCGTTGCCGGCCGCATTTGCCATCAGCAATCCGCCGCGCATTGCGCTCGATTTCGGCGCGGTGGCCAACCGCACCGGCAAGACCGAGCACGATTTCGGCCTCGGCGACCTGCGCAATGTGCACGTGGTGCAGGCAGGCGACCGCGCGCGGCTGCTGTTCAACCTGAACCGCAGTCTCGGTTACACCATGGCCATCGACGGCAAGGCCGTGGTGCTGGCCCTCGACACCAGCGCTAGCGGCGTTTCCGCTTCCGCCCCGGCCACCGCGGCCGCCAGCGCACCGGCCACGGCACGGCCAATGTTAAAAACCATCGATTTTCGCCGCGGCGAGAACGGCGAGGGCCGGGTGGTGGTGGAGCTGCCGCGCGGCGCCGCCGCCGACGTGCGGCAGACTTCGTCCGGCGTGGTGGTGGACTTCGTGGGCGCCGGCGTGCCGGAAGCGCTGCGGCGCCGGCTCGACGTCGGCGACTTCGGCACGCCGGTCGGCTTTGTCACCACCGTGCAGCAGGGCGACCACGCGCGCATGACGATCGAGGCGCGCGGCCTGTGGGAGCAGAGCGTCTACCAGAACGACACCCAGCTGGTGGTGGACGTGCGCCCGGTCAAGGAAGACCCGCGCCGCATCGTGCAGGGCTCGCAGGGTTATCGCGGCGACAAGCTGTCGTTCAATTTCCAGAACCTCGAGGTACGCGCGGCGCTGCAGGTGATTGCCGATGTGTCGGGCCTGAACATCATCACCAGCGACAGCGTGACCGGCAACCTGACGCTGCGCCTGAAGGAAGTGCCGTGGGACCAGGCGCTCGACGTGATCCTGCAGGCCAAGGGCCTGGACATGCGCAAGAATGGCAACGTGCTGTGGATCGCGCCCAAGGAAGAGTTGCTGACCAAGGAAAAGCTCGAACTCGAGCAGCGCGCCCAGATTGCCGACCTCGAACCGCTGAAGTCCGAAATCTTCCAGCTCAATTACCAGAAGGCCGAGTCGTTCCGCAACGTGTTCGGCCTCGATGCCGGTGGCGGCGGCAGCGCGGCGGCAGGAACGGGTGCCGGCGCCGGTGCTGCCGGAGCCGGTGGCGGCAGCAACCGCGTGCTGTCGCGGCGCGGCAGCGCCATCATCGATCCGCGCACCAACCAGCTGTTCGTCACCGACACCGCAGCCAAGATCGAGGACGTGCGGCGCCTGATCGCCAAGACCGACGTCGCCACCAAGCAGGTGCTGATCGAGGCGCGCATTGTCGAAGCGAGCGACACGTTTACCCGCAACCTCGGCGCCAAGCTCGGTTTCTCCGACATGCGCACCGTGCGGGGCGGTAATTCCGGCTACCAGGTCGGCAACGGCAACAGCCGGGTCGCCATCGGCGGCAATATCACCGGCGTGGGCGAGGTGACCGGCCAGATCGCGCCGACCGCCAGCAGCTACAACAACAGCCAGTTCGTCAACCTGCCGGCGGCCGGCATCAACGGCATCGATCCGGCCAGCCTGGCGCTGAGCCTGTTCTCGGCAGCGGACAACCGCTTCCTGAACCTGGAATTGTCGGCGCTCGAGGAAGACGGCACCGGCAAGATCGTCTCGAGCCCGCGCGTGATCACGGCCGACAAGGCCATGGCGCTGATCGAGCAGGGCATCGAACTGCCGTACCAGGTCGCCACCAGCAGCGGCGCCACGTCGATCCAGTTCCGCAAGGCCAACCTGCGGCTGGAAGTGACGCCGCAAATCACGCCGGACGGCAACGTGGTGGTCGAAGTCGATGTGAACAAGGATAGCGTAGGCCAGGAAACCCGCTCCGGCTTCGCCATCGACACCAAGCACATCAAGACCCAGGTGATGGTGGAAAACGGCGGCACCGTGGTGCTGGGCGGCATCTACCAGCAGACCGAGCGCAAGTCGACCAGCAAGGTGCCGCTGCTCGGCGACGTGCCCGTGCTCGGCTACCTGTTCCGCACCACGGGCCGCACCAACGACAAGACCGAACTGCTGGTGTTCATCACCCCGAAGATCGTCACCGACAAAGTCAAGTAACCAGGCCGGCAGGCTATTCTCGAGCGCAAGGAACGGATTATGAAACGCATCATCGGATGGCTGGCAGCGACCACGTTTGCAACCCTGCTCGGCGGCTGCGGCGGCGGGGGCGGTTCGCCGGGCACGGTCGGCGGGGGAGCAGGAACAGGGACCCCGGCCACGCCGTCGAAAGTGGCCAGCGTGGCGCTGCAGGCCAGCGCCGCCACCATCGCCTCGTCCGGCGCGGCCGGCACCGAGGTCACGCTGACGGCCATCGTCAAGGACAGCGGCGGCAATGCGCTGGTCGGCGAGACGGTTAGTTTTAGCGCCAGCTCCGGCACCGTCAGCAGCACCAACCGCCTGACCGATACCTCGGGCCACGTCACCGAAAAACTGAGCGTGGCCGGCGACGCCTCGCTGCGCACGATCACCGTGACCGCCAGCGCCGGCGGACAGACCTCGGCGCCGGTGCAGGTGGCCGTGGTGACGGCCGTGCCGACCCTGGCGCTGACCACCGACAGCGGCACGCTGGCCTCGTCCGGCGCGGCCGGCAGCGAGGCGACGGTGGTGGCGCTGGTACGCGACGCCAACAATACCGCGCTGCCCGGCGTGGTGGTGGACCTGAAAGCCGATTCCGGCAGCCTGACGCTGACCTCGCGCACCACCAATGCCCAGGGCATCGTCACCGAAAAACTCAGCACCGGCGGCGACCCGAGCTCGCGCGCGATCCGCATCACGGCCGGTGCGGTGGGCGCCACGGCGGTGTCCACCGTGGTCAACGTGGCCGGCAACCGCCTGACGCTCAACGCGGCGTCCACCATCAACGCCGGCGCGGCGGCCGACGTCGCGGTCAAGCTGGTCGATTCGGCCGGCAATGCGCTGGTCGGCAAGCCGGTGACGTTCTCGTCGAACGCCAATGCGCTGACCGTCAAGGGCGGCGGCGCAGCCGTCACCAATGCCGCCGGCCAGCTGATCCTGACCTATGCGGCCAGCGGCGGCAGCGCCGACGTGATCACCGTGCGCTCGCTGGGGGAGACTGCCTCGGCCGCAATTGCCATCAATACCTCGAGCTTTGCCGTGCGCGTGCTCGACGGCAGCGGCAACCCGGTCACCGGCACCGCTATCGGCAGCTGCCGCCAGGTGGCGGTGACGGGCGGCGGCAGCGGCGACGTGACCCTCAGCAGCTCGCGCGGCACCGTGTACGCCGATGCCGGCTGCAGCACGCCGCTGTCGGGCGCGCTGACGCTGGCCGGTGGCGCCGCCACCGCCTACATCGACGCCAGCGGCCCCGGCGTGGCCACGCTGACGGCCAAGGCCGGCAACCTCGGCGCGCAGACCGACCTCGAATTCGTGGCGCCGCTGACCGCCGCTTCCACCATCACCGTGCAGGCCGACCCGGCGGTCATCGGCGTCAACACGGCCGGCAGCATCACCCAGCAGGTCACGCTGCGCGCCGTGGTGCGCGACGGTCCGGCGCAGAACAACCCGGTCAAGAATGCCCAGGTGTCGTTTGCCATCCTGGCCGACGCCAGCGGCGGTGCGCTGACCCAGCCGTCCGACGTGACCACGGCAGCCGACGGTTCGGCCACGGTCAGCTTCATCGCCGGCGCCACACCCACCGCCACCAACGGCGTGCAGATCCAGGCGCGCATCGTCGGCGGCGGCGTGGTCAACAACAGCGCCACGGCCCAGCTGACCGTGGCCCAGCGCTCGCTGTTCATCAGCGCCGGCACCGGCAACCAGATCGGCACGCCCGACAGCGCCACCTACCAGCAGGATTACGCGGTGTTCGTCACCGATGCGGCCGGCAACGCGGTGTCCGGCGTGCGGCTGACGGCGTCGGTGCTGCCGGTGCGGTATTACAAGGGTGCGCTGGTGTACACGGCGCCCGGGCCATGGGCGCCGGGGCCGCAGACGGCGTGCGACAACGAGGACCTGAACCGCAATGGCATTCTCGACGCCGGCGAAGACCTGAACGGCAACGGCAAGCTCGATCCGGGCATCCCGGTCAACGTTACGCCGGCCGTCACCACCGACGCCAGCGGCCGCGCCACGGTGTCGCTGGTGTACCCGCGCGACCGCGTCAACTGGCTCGACGTGGCCTTGACCGTGCGCGGCCAGGCAAATGGCAGCGAATCGACGTACACCTCTCTGGTACACTTGCTGGGTTTGAGTAGCGATTACACGAACCAGAATGTCGCGCCGCCAGGCGCGGTCAGCCCATACGGGGTGGCGACGACGTGCAGTAACCCGCAATAACGCTGTAGACGGGGAACAGCTGCCTGCGGGCGTCGGCGCCGCCCGCACTTAGTTGGATTTTGCATGCAAAATGTGTTTCTCGTCGGTTTGATGGGGGCTGGAAAGACCACCATCGGCCGCATCCTGGCCCGCAAGCTGGGGCTGCGCTTCGTCGATTCCGATCACGAGATCGAAGCGCGCACCGGCGCCTCGATCCCGTGGATCTTCGAGATCGAGGGCGAGCCGAGCTTTCGCCGCCGCGAAGCCGAGATGATCCGCGAGCTGACCGGCCAGCAGGACCTGGTGCTGGCCACCGGCGGCGGCGCCGTGCTCGATTCCGACAGCCGCGCCCACCTGAAGGCGCGCGGTACGGTGATCTACCTGCGCACCACCGTCCACAGCATCCTGCAGCGCACGGCGCACGACAAGAACCGTCCGCTGCTGCAGACGGCCGACCCGCGCAAGAAGCTCGAAGAGCTGATGGCCGTGCGCGATCCGCTGTACATGGAAATCGCCGACATCGTCATCGATACCGGCCGTCCTAACGTACAATCGATGGTCCTGACCATCCTGAACCACCTGGAAAAGCTGGCCTGCGAAGCGGCGCCCAACTGTTCCACCACCGCCCGACCATCGATGAACGAAGAATCCACCATCCTGTTAAATGTCGATCTCGGCGAGCGCAGCTACCCGATTTCGATCGGTCCGTCGCTGCTTGCCGATCCCGCGCTGCTGGCGCGCCACGTCAACGGCGGCAAGGTCGCCATCGTCACCAACACCACGGTGGCGCCGCTCTATCTCGAACGCGTGACGTCGGCGCTGAGCGCGGCCGGCAAGCAGGTGATGACGGTGATCCTGCCCGACGGCGAAGAGTTCAAGAACTGGACCAGCCTGATGCAGATCTTCGACACCCTGCTGGCCAACAAGGCCGACCGCAAGACCACGCTGATCGCCCTCGGCGGCGGCGTGATCGGCGACCTGACCGGCTATGCGGCCGCGAGCTATATGCGCGGTGTCGATTTCATCCAGCTGCCCACCACCTTGCTCGCGCAGGTCGATTCCTCGGTCGGCGGCAAGACCGGCATCAACCACCCGCTGGGCAAGAACATGATCGGCGCGTTCTACCAGCCGCGCGCGGTGATTGCCGACACGTCCACGCTGGAAACCTTGCCCGACCGCGAACTGTCGGCCGGCCTGGCCGAAGTGATCAAGCACGGCGCCATCATCGACGCCGCCTTCTTCGACTGGATCGAAGCCAATATCGGCCTGCTGATGGCGCGCGACAAGGGCGCGCTCGCGTATGCGATCGCGCGCTCGTGCGAAATTAAGGCCGACGTCGTGCGCCAGGACGAGCGCGAGGGCGGGCTGCGCGCCATCCTCAATTTCGGCCATACCTTCGGCCATGCGATCGAGGCCGGCCTCGGCTATGGCGAGTGGTTGCACGGCGAAGCGGTCGGCTGCGGCATGGTGATGGCGGCCGACCTGTCCCAGCGCATGGGCCTGGTCGATGCAGCCACCGTGGCGCGCGTGCGCGCGCTGGTCGCTGCGGCCGGTCTGCCGGTCAAGGCGCCGGACCTGGGCGCTGCGCGCTGGCTGGAACTGATGGAAGTGGACAAGAAGAACGAGGGCGGCGCCATCAAGTTCATCCTGCTCAAGCCGCTGGGCGCGCCGAGCATCACCAACGCCCCGCAGGACTTGCTGCTGGCCACGCTGGCCGCGCACGTGTAAGGAGCTGCCATGCTGCCCGAAGACTACCTCGCACCGTATGCCGCGCATTCGTCGTCGGCATCGACCGCTGTTGGCGGCGGCCGGCGCTACCCGGAAGCGGCGCATTCGTCGCGCAGCCAGTTCCAGCGCGACCGCGACCGCATCATCCATTCGTCGGCGTTCCGCCGGCTCGAATACAAGACCCAGGTCTTCCTCAACCACGAGGGCGACCTGTTCCGCACGCGCCTCACGCACAGCCTCGAAGTGGCGCAGGTGGGGCGCTCGATCGCGCGCAACCTGCGCCTGAACGAAGACCTGGTGGAAGCGATCGCCCTGGCGCACGACCTCGGCCATACGCCGTTCGGCCACGTGGGCCAGGACGTGCTCAACGAATGCATGCGCGACCACGGCGGCTTCGAGCACAACCTGCAAAGCCTGCGCGTGGTCGATGAACTCGAAGAGCACTACGGCGCCTACAACGGCCTGAACCTGATGTTCGAGACGCGCGAAGGCATCCTCAAGCACTGCTCGCTGCCCAATGCCCGATTGCTGGGCCCGGTGGCGATCCGTTTCATCGAACGCACGCAGCCGTCGCTGGAAGCGCAGCTGACCAACCTGGCCGACGAAATCGCCTACAACAGCCACGACATCGACGACGGTCTGCGCTCGGGCCTGATCACGATCGACCAATTGCAGCAGGTCGATTTCTTTGCGCGCCTGTACCGCGACGTGCAGCAGGCGTTTCCCGGCCTGACCGGGCGCCGCGCCATCTACGAAACGCTGCGGCGCCTGATCACGGCGCTGGCGGACGATTTGATCGTCACGTCCGGCGCGCTGATCGCCGACGCTGCACCGCGCTCGCTCGACGAGGTCCGGCTGGCGCCGCCGCTGATCCGCTTTTCCGACCCGATGCGCAAGGAGGCGACCGAGCTGAAGCGCTTCCTGCGCGAGAACCTGTATCGCCATTACAAGGTCAACCGCATGCGCGTCAAGGCGAGCCGCATCGTGCGCGAACTGTTCGACGCCTTCATGGCCGAGCCGGTGCTGCTGCCGCCCGATTACCACCACAAATCCGGTGACGGTGACGGCGACGGCGGCAGCCGGCAGGCGCGCAAGATCGCCGACTACATTGCCGGCATGACCGACCGCTACGCGATCCGCGAACACCGGCGCCTGTTTTCGCTCGACGAGCTCTGATCTGGCACAAGCTGGCGTCGCTTGACATGCTAGGGTGTGCGGCCGATCATCCAGTTCCACCTGCAGTCTTTTACACGGGAGCGATCATGGAAGCCGAAGTTGCCGAACGGTTCAGGGAACTGAAACAGCACGTGGCCGAGCATTACGCCAGCAAGCTCGACATTGCCAAGCTGCGGGAGGACATGGCGGTGCAGTTCGGCCAGGTGAACCTGCTGTTTGCCGAGATGGATGCCAAGATGACGCGACTGGAATCGACCATCATCAAGTGGTTTGTGGCCACCTCGTTTGCCCTGGTTGGCGCAACCTTTGCCATGGCCCGTTACCTTCCTTGAGCGCGCTGCCCAGTGACGCTAGAACGCCATCCGTTGCTGGGCGGCCTTGCCGTCTCCCACCAATTCCAGCAGCAGCTTCTTGACCGGCGCCGGCAGCGCCGCGTCGGCCAACTTTGCGGCATCGAGCCACACGTAACCGGCTTCGGCTGCCATGGCCTGGCGCCGCGCCAGTGTGATGTGGTAAGGCGCGATGTGCAGCTTGTAGTGCGTGAACACATGGGTGACCGTGGTCAGCCGCTCGGCCGATTCCATCTCGCCGAATGGTCCTGCCGCCTGTAACAGCTGCGCCTGGTCCGCCGCCGGCACGTGGTCGCCCTCGGCCGCCACGTGGCCGGCCAGTTCGGGCAGCGACAGCAGGCCGCCCCAGATGCCGGTCGGCGGGCGCTGTTCGAGCAGCACCTGGCCGCCATCGACGATGGCCAGCATCACCGCGTGTTTTTCGGGCGAGGCTTTTTTCGGCTTGCGCACCGGCAGCTCGCGCGTGCGGCCGGTGGCAAACGCCACGCAGCGCGGCTGCATCGGGCAGCGCTCGCACGCCGGGCTGCTGCGGGTGCAGACGGTGGCGCCGAGGTCCATCAGCCCCTGCGTGTACGCTTCGATGCCGTGCTCGGGCAGCAGCGCCACCGCGCGCAACCACATCATTTCCTCGGTCTTGCGCTCGCCCGGATAGGTATCGATGCCGAACACGCGCGCGAACACGCGCTTGACGTTGCCGTCCATGATGGCCGCGCGCACGCCGCTGGAAAACGCGGCGATCGCCGCCGCCGTCGAGCGGCCGATGCCGGGCAGCTCGGCCAGCAGCGCCGGATCGGATGGAAACACGCCGTCGTACTCGGCCACCACGCGCTGGGCGCACTTGTGCAGGTTGCGCGCCCGGGTGTAGTAGCCGAGACCGCTCCACTGCGCCATCACGTCCTCGACCGGTGCGGCGGCCAGGTCGCGCAGCGTGGGAAAGCGTTCGAGGAAACGCGCGTAGTAACCGAGCACGGCGGAGACCTGGGTTTGCTGCAGCATGATTTCGGACAGCCAGATCAGATAGGCGTCGCGCGTGTTCTGCCATGGCAGCGCATGGCGGCCATGTTGTTGTTGCCAGGCGATCAGTGCTGCGGAAAAGCCGGGATCGGCGTACTGCTCTGTTGCGGTGTACTTCATGCTGTCCTTGGGTGAGGCTGAGGGGGGTCAGGCGGCAGCCAGCGCCGCATCGTGCGCGAGATCGGCCTCGATGGCGTGCGCCATGGCTGCGGCCAGCTGTTGCAGCTGGGTTTTCTGGGCGTCAAGCTGCTGCTGTTCGCGCTCGTGGGCATCGATTTTCTGTTCCAGGCTGTCGGCAGCGTCGTGGATGCGCTGGATCGACGCCTGCCGCTGCTTCAACTGGTCCCGGTGCTGGCGGATCTGCGCTTCGAGCGGCGCCATCACCACCTTGAGCCACGCCTCGGCATCGACATTGGCCAGCTTGAAACAGCTGCGCACGCGCGAGGCAATGGTGTCGAAGAATTTCTCCATCAAGACCACGCGGCTGGTGGTGATCAGGGTGGCGGTGCCGAACTGCCTGGCGTAGATCGCCTCGATGTTGGCGATCTCGTCGCGGTAAGGCGCCAGCGAGAACGGCAGCGGCAGCGCCAGGCGCATGCCGTGTTCGCTGGCGAACCGGTGCGCCATCACGCCCATCATCTCGCTCACTTCGGCGGTCTTGCGCTCGGCCGCGTCGAGGTGGCTGCGGATGCGCTCGAAATACTGGCGCACCGCTTCGCGCACGCCGAGAAAGAAGCGGCTGCGCTGCATCTGGCCGCGCACCAGGTCGATATCGTCGCGCACCACGTCCATGCCGATGCTCGTGTACAGCTCGGCGGACAGGCGGGTGAACACGGCGCGCGTCGCTTGCAGCTTGAACAGGCTGGCGTCGAATTCGCGCTTTTCGATGTCGATGCGGCGCATCATGTGTTCGACCACGGTGCGGTTCTTGCCGCGCAGGCTGCGCAGCTCCTGCAACTGCTCGACGACGCCGCGCGCGCGGGCCGCCAGCATCGCCGTCTGCGCCGTGCTCAGCGCCTGCAGGTCGGCGCGCAACTGGCGCCGCACCAGGTCCTGCTTGGCCGGAATCAGCTGGTCGAACAAGGCCGCTTCCAGCGTTGGCACCCGGCTGCGCGCGAGCAGGTCGCCGTCGTGGTTGATCTTGGCCACCAGCGCCTTTTGCGCCGAGACCGGGAACACCTGGCGCGGTTCGAGCGCCAGAACCTGGGCCACGCTGGCCTGCTGGCGCGCGATCTCGTCGTTCACTTCCACCGTGCCGCGCAGCTCATCCCACATGCTGTCGATCTTGTTGAGCACCACCATGCGGCCGGCGCCGGCGCCGATGTGGTTGCGCCACACCTCGATGTCGCTGCGCGTGACGCCGGTATCGGCGGCCAGGATGAACAGCACGGCGTGGGCGTTGGGAATCAGGTTCAGCGTCAGTTCCGGCTCGGTGCCGATCGCGTTCAGGCCCGGCGTGTCGAGGATCACCAGGCCCTGCTTGAGCAAGGGATGGGGGAAATTGATGATCGCGTGGCGCCACAGCGAGATTTCCACCGTGCCGTGTTCGTCCACCGCATCGCGCAGGTCGGGATCCTCGTCGTCGTACAGGCCGTAACGGCGCGCTTCCTCCACCGGTGCGCGGCGCGTCATGCTGACCTGCTTGAACACTTCGTGCATGTGGGCGCCGGCGTCCAGGTTGAGCGGCAGCACGGTCCAGGCGGCAGGCCGGTCGCGGTAGTCGCCGGTGGAGAGGTTGTCGGCCCGGGTTTCGATGGGCAGCAGGCGCAGCGACGGCGCCAGCGTGGCGTCGTACATCAGCTCGGTGGGACACATGGTCGTGCGTCCGGCCGATGACGGCAGCATGCGCTGGCCGTAGTCGGCAAAGAAGATGGCGTTGATCAGCTCCGACTTACCGCGCGAGAACTCCGCCACGAACGCGACCGACAGCTTGTCGTCGGCCAGCCGGGCCAGGGTGCGGGCGATGCGCTGGGCGGTGGCCGCGTCGAGCAGGGCGGCTTGCTCCACCCACGCCCGGTAGTGCTCCAGCGCGGTGACCACGCCCTGGCGCCAGGCGCTGTAATGCTCGAAATCGCTGACCGTCATCGGCTGTGCCCTTATTTTTTAAAACTATTGGTGGCAACTATTTTTGACAATTAATGCAATAGAACGTGGAGCGCTGGCCCTGCTTGATCTGGCGTACCGGCGCCGCACACACCTTGCACGGCACACCTGCCCGATCATAGACGAAATAGGTCTGCTGGAAGTAGCCGGACTGGCCATTGACGCTGATAAAGTCACGCAAGGTGCTGCCGCCCTGGATGATGGCTTCGGCCAGGATCTCGCGGATCGCCTGGGCCAGCTTCTCGTAGCGGGCCAGGCTGATGCGCCCGGCGGGCGTCTTCGGATTGATGCCGGCCCGGAACAGGCTTTCCGAGGCGTAGATATTGCCCACGCCCACCACGATATCGCCGGCCAGCAGCACCTGCTTGACCGGTGCGCTGCGGCCGCGCGTGCGGTCGTACAGCAGCTTGCCGGAAAAGCCTGCTTCGAGCGGCTCCACGCCCAGCGCGCGCAGCAGCACGTGGTGCTCGAGCGCGCCATCGGCAGCGTCGTGCCACAGCACGGCGCCGAAGCGGCGCGGATCCTTCATGCGCAGCACCTGCGGGCCTTCAGGGCTGGTCACGACCAGGTCGAAGTGGTCGTGCTTTTCCGGTTCGATGCCGGACGCCATCACGCGCAGGTGGCCGGACATGCCGAGGTGGATGATCAGCGTGCCATGGTCGAAATGGACGAGCAGGTATTTGCCGCGCCGGCCCGTGCCGCGCACGGTGCGGCCGGCCAGCAGTTGCTGCAGCTGCTCGGGGAAGGGCCAGCGCAGGCCGGCGCGGCGCAACACCACGTCCTGCACGGTGCGGCCTTCGATATGGGGCGCGACGCCGCGCCGGGTGACTTCGACTTCTGGTAATTCTGGCATCTGCTGGGCCAACCTCTCATGAATGGGGAAAACTGCGTGGTTCCAATATTTGGTTACACTAGTCAAAAACCACAAGCCCCGGCTTGCGCGTAAAATCGAAGCGTCCCAGTGCCCCCGGGCCTCTGCCAGCGCTCACTTACACCCGTCAGGAAGTTCTCTTGAAAAACGCTTTCGCCATTGTAACCCTCTCCGCCGTGCTGTCGGCGTGCGCCACCCGGCCGCCAGTGCAGCCGCCGGCAGCGGCCGATGCCGCGCCAGCAGCTGCTGCCGCTGCCGGTACAGCTGCCGCCAGCGCCGGTGCGCCGGCCGGTACCGCTGCCGCTGTCGATGCCGGCGAAACGCTGCCCGACAATGTGTTGACCAGCGACATGCTGTACCGCATCACCAAGGCCGAGCTGGAATTCAAGCAGGGCGAGTGGCAGGGGCCGTTCATGACCATGATGGCGCTGGCCCAGCAAACCCGCGATCCGCGCCTGGCCAAGCGCGCGGCCGACATGGCGCTGGTGGCCAAGCAGGGGCCCGAGGCCATGTCCGCCATCCGCCTGTGGCGCACCCTGGCGCCGGACTCGGAAGAAGCGGCCCAGTATTTTCTCGGCTTTGCCGTGGTCGGCGACGAGCTGACCGAAGTCGAGCCGATATTCGCCAGGCGGCTGGCCCGCGCCCAGGGGCCGGCGCGCGCTGTGGCCATGTTCCAGATGCAGCAGCTGTTGTTGCGTGCTCCCGATCATGCCGCCGCATTTGCCGTGCAGGAGCGCGTGCTGGCGCCGTACGACACCATGGTGGAAAGCCATCTGATCCTGGCGCAGGGCGCGTTCGCGCTCAAGGACATGGCGCGCGCCCGCGAAGAGGCCGACAAGGCGGCCGCCATCGATCCGGCTTCCGAGCTCGCTGCCATGACCCAGGCCCAGGTGTCCGGCGACATCGACACCGCGCTCAAGGTGCTCAGTGCTTTCCTCGACCGGCATCCGAAGGCGCGCGAGGCGCGCGCCGCGTATGCCCGCGTGCTGATCGACGCCAAGCAGCCGGAGGCGGCGCGCCAGCAGTTCCTGGTGCTGCTCAAGGACCAGCCCGACAACCTGGCCACGCTGTACGCGCTGGGCGTGATGGGCATGCAGAGCAACGACCTGGCCGGCGCCGAAAGCTATTTCACCCGCTTCGTCGGCGTGCTGGAACAGCAGCCCGACGACGAGCGCGACCCGTCCAAGGTGCTGCTGATCCTGGCGCAACTGGCCGAGCAGCGCGGCGACCTCGACGCCGCCCTCAAGTGGCTCGACAAGGTCGACCGCAGCGATGAAAAAATGTACTTTGCCGCGCGCCTGAAATGGGCGGTGCTGACCGCGCGCCAGGGCCAGCTCGACGCCGCGCGCAAGGAGCTGGCGCAGCTGACCGCCAGCGGCGCCGACGAACAGGCGCAGATCTTCCAGACCGACGCCCAGGTGCTGCGCGACGCCGGCGACACCACCACCGCCTTCATGGTGCTGCAAAAAGCCGTCAAGCGTTTCCCCGACAATCCCGACCTGCTGTACGACTACGCGCTTGGCGCCGAAAAAGTAGGGCAGATGGAACTGATGGAAACGGCGCTGCGCCAGGTGATGATCGCCGCCCCCGACAACCAGCACGCCTACAATGCGCTCGGCTACGCGCTGGCCGAGCGCAACGAGCGCCTGCCCGAAGCGCTGGCGCTGGTCGAGAAGGCGCTCGAGATCGCGCCTGGCGATCCGTTCATCATGGACAGCATGGGTTGGGTACAATTCCGCCTGGGTAAGCTGGACCAGGCGGAAACGTACCTGCGCCGCGCCTACGCCGTGCGCAGCGATCCCGAGATCGCCGTGCACCTGGGCGAAGTGCTGTTCGCCCGGGGCGACGTGGCCGGCGCCCGCAAACTGTGGCAGGAAGCCCATGCCAAAGACCCGAAAAACGACGCGCTCAAAGAAACGCTGGCGCGCCTCAACCAGCGCCTGACCACCGATCGGGCCAACCAGACACCATGATGAATGTTTCGCTTTTCCGCCGCACCGCTCCAGTGCTGGCCTTGGCCGGCGCGCTGTCGCTGCTGGCCGGCTGCGCGTCCGCGCCGCGCTCGACCGCCTCGGTGGCCGCCTTCCAGGACACGGTCGAATTCAACGGCCGCATCGCCATCAGCTTTATCCGCGACGGCAAGAAGGAAGCCATGAACGGCAATTTCAACTGGCAGCAGACGCCGTCGCGCACCGATGTCAGCCTCAATTCGCCGACCGGCCAGACCGTGGCCCGCATCAGCGTCACCGACCACGCTGCCACGTTGCAGCAAAGCGGCCAGCCGCTGCGCACGGCGCCCGACCTCGACAGCCTGACGCGCCAGACCCTGGGCTGGACCCTGCCCGTGGGCGGCCTGCGCGACTGGCTGCAGGGCCATGCCACCGATGCCGACGGCAAGCCGTTCACGGCCTCGCCCGCCAACGACGCCGTGGTCACCCGCGACGGCTGGAAGATCGAATACCTGGGCTGGCAGGACGAAGCGGCTGCCGTGCCGCAGCCGCGCCGTATCGACGTCACGCGCCTGACGCTGGGCCAGCAGGTCGACGAGCTGTCGTTCCGCATCGTGCTCGATCCTGCGGCGCCGGCCTCATGAAGCAGCTGCTGAACTGCCCGGCCCCGGCCAAGCTCAACCTGTTCCTGCACGTGACCGGCCGCCGCGCCGACGGTTACCACCTGCTGCAAACGGTGTTCCAGCTGGTCGATCATGGCGACACCCTGCATTTCACGTTGCGCGACGATAACGTGCTGCGCCGCGTGACCGACCTTGCCGGCGTGCCCGAAGAGAGCGACCTGGTGATCCGCGCCGCCAGGCTGTTGCAGGCCGAGGTGCTGCGCCGCACCGGCGCCTTGCCGCCCGGCGTCGATATCGCGATCGACAAGATCCTGCCCATGGGCGGCGGCCTCGGCGGCGGCTCGTCGGACGCAGCCACCACGCTGATGGCCTTGAACGCCTTGTGGCAGGCGGGGTTGAGCCGCCGGCAGCTGATGGCGCTGGGCTTGCCGCTGGGCGCCGACATCCCGTTCTTCATCTTCGGGCAGACCGCGTTTGCCGAAGGCGTGGGCGAGGATTTGCAGGCCGTGGCGGCGCCCGATTGTTGGTACATCGTCATCGAGCCCGGGGTGCAAGTGCCGACACCTGCAATTTTTTCGTCAGAACATTTGACAAGAGACACGCCGGTCATTAAGATAACGGACTTTTCCAGGCACCTCGAAAATCAAAACGATTTAGCAGGTTTCGGGAGAAACGATTTACAGCATGTGGCAATGACGCTGTTCCCGCCCGTAGCAGAAGCGGTAGAATGGCTCGGCGCTTACGGTGACGCCAGGATGACTGGTTCCGGTGCTTGTGTGTTTGCTGCGGTGGCTACCGAAACTGAAGCCGATGCGGTGCTTGACCAAGCGCCGAGCAAGTGGAAAGTCTGGAAGGCGCGGTCGCTCAAACGGCATCCGATCATCGACATGTTGTGAGTGAGAAAAAAGATTTTGCTTGGCGTGAAAAAGGCTGTATAATATCGGCCTGTAGCGACAAGTAGCAAGTTGCGTAGGGGAATCGCCAAGCTGGTTAAGGCACCGGATTTTGATTCCGGCATACCAAGGTTCGAATCCTTGTTCCCCTGCCATTCGTTTTTATCTGGAACCGTCGAGGCTTGCGTCTCCGGCCGGGTAGGACAAAAATGCCGTGCACGTCACCCAGTGGACATTGCACCGCATTCAGCTAACACAGCGCCACACGGATTTCCGCTGGCGATCTTCAAAATTTCTTCTACTATCTCTGGGACTCCCAATGGCTTACGAAAACCTGATGGTTTTTACCGGCAACGCTAATCCTGCGTTGGCAGAAGGAGTCGCTAAAAATCTCGGTATTCCACTCGGCAAAGCCAATGTTTCGAAATTCTCGGACGGCGAAGTCATGGTCGAGATTAACGAAAACGTCCGTGGTAAAGATGTCTTCGTGCTGCAATCGACTTGCCAGCCGACCAACGACAACCTGATGGAACTGATCCTGATGGTCGATGCGCTCAAGCGGGCATCGGCTGGTCGCATCACCGCCGCCATTCCTTACTTCGGTTACGCTCGCCAGGATCGCCGTCCGCGGTCGGCGCGCGTGGCCATTTCGGCCAAGGTGGTGGCCAATATGCTGGAAAAAGCCGGCGTCGAACGCGTGCTGATCATGGACCTGCACGCGGACCAGATCCAGGGCTTCTTCGATATCCCGGTCGATAACATCTACGCGTCGCCGATTTTGCTGGGCGACCTGCAGAAAAAGAACAACGAAGACCTGCTGGTGGTGTCGCCCGACGTCGGCGGCGTGGTGCGTGCGCGTGCGCTGGCCAAGCGCCTCGGTTGCGACCTGGCCATCATCGACAAGCGTCGCCCGAAAGCCAACGTGTCCGAAGTGATGAACATCATCGGCGAAGTCGAAGGCCGCAACTGCGTGATCATGGACGACATGGTCGATACCGCCGGCACCCTGGTCAAGGCTGCCGAAGTATTGAAAGAGCGCGGCGCCAAGAAAGTGGTGGCGTATTGCACCCACGCTGTGCTGTCCGGTCCGGCAATCGAGCGCATCACCAGCTCGTCGCTCGATGAGCTGGTCGTCACCGACACCATTCCGCTGTCCGAAGCAGCGCGCAGCTGCGGCAAGATCCGTCAACTGACGTGCGCGCCGCTGCTGGCCGAGACGTTCAAGCGCATCATCAAGGGCGACTCCGTCATTTCGCTGTTCATCGACTGATTTTTCATGGGCGCCTGGCGCCCATTTTCGAAGCACCCTGGTCGCGGGGGCTTCATAACACGGGGCGCGAGCCCTGTTATTTTTGGAGTATCACATGAAAGTTGTTGCATTCAAACGCGAATTGCAAGGTTCCGGAGCGAGCCGCCGCCTGCGCAATTCGGGCCAAACCCCTGGCATCATCTACGGCGGTACCGAAGCGCCAGTGACCATCGCACTGGACCACAACGCGCTGTACCACGCGCTGAAAAAAGAAGCGTTCCACGCGTCGATCCTCGACCTGGAAATCGACGGCAAAGTACAAAAAGTACTGCTGCGCGACTTCCAGATGCACGCATACAAGCAGCTGGTTCTGCACGCTGACTTCCAGCGCGTGACCGCGTCGGAAAAACTGCACGTGAAAGTGGCACTGCACTTCGTCAACGCCGAGACCTCGCCAGCCGTCAAGCTGGGCGGCGCTGTCATCACCCACGTGCTGAACGAAATCGAAATCGAATGCCTGCCAGCGGACCTGCCAGAATTCATCACCGTTGACCTGTCCAACGTTGAAGTGGGCAACTCGGTCCACGTGGCTGACCTGACCATGCCTAAGGGCGTGACCGCCGTCACCCACGGTAACGACCTGACCGTCGCTACCGCTTCGATCCCGGCCGGCCAGGTTGCTGCGGACGACGAAGCTGCTGCTGAAGAGCCTAAGAAGTAATTGTTGACGCGTCATGCGTCATGAGAAACCCTGCCAGGCTGCACGCCGGCGGGGTTTTTTTTCGTTTGCGCGATAATCGCCTCACCTGATCCAGAGTTTGACCATGCCCATCCGCCTTATCGTCGGCCTCGGCAACCCCGGCGCCGAATACGAACAAACCCGCCATAACGCCGGCTTCTGGCTGGTGGACAACCTCGCCCACAGCAGCGGCGCGCGGCTGCACCGCGAAACCAAGTACAACGCGCTGCTGGCCAAGACCATCATCGCCGGCCAGGAAGTGTATCTGCTCGAACCGCAGACCTATATGAACCGCTCCGGCCAGTCGGTGGGCGGGCTGTGCCGCTTCTTCAAGATCAATCCCGACGAAGTGCTGGTCGTGCACGACGAGCTGGACCTGATGCCCGGCATCGCGCGCCTGAAAAAGGGCGGCTCGGCCGGCGGCCACAATGGCCTCAAAGACATCACGGCAGCGCTCGGCACCCAGGATTACTGGCGCTTGCGCCTCGGCATCGGCCATCCGCGCACCTTGAGCCTGCAGCAGCAGGTGGCCGACTTCGTGCTGCACCGTCCTCGCCGCGAGGACCAGGACCTGATCGAGCAGGCCATCGACAAGTCGCTGCTGGTGATGCCGGCCATCGTCGAGGGCAAGTTCGAGGCGGCCACCATGAAGTTGCATACGGCCTGAGACGCTGCAGTGGTATGCTGGAGAAATCTTTCTCCAGATAAGGACTACCGATGACGCGCCGCCCGCTTGCCGCCCTGTTCGCTTCTATGCTGACCCTGCCAGCCATGGCCCAGGACACCGGCGCGGTCGCTGCCGGCATTGATGCCATGTACCCGAAGCTCGAGGCCATCTACAAGGATCTGCACGCCCACCCCGAGCTGGCGTTCCAGGAAGTGCGCACGGCCGGCAAGCTCGCTGCCGAACTGCGCGCCATCGGTTTCCAGGTGACGGAACAAGTCGGCAAGACCGGCATCGTCGCCATTTACCGGAACGGTCCCGGCCCCACGGTGCTGGTGCGCACCGAGATGGACGGCTTGCCGATGGAAGAAAAATCGGGCGTCGCCTATGCTAGCAAGGCCCACGCCCAGCTCGACGGCAAGGACACCATGGTGGCCCACAGCTGCGGCCACGATGTCCACATGACGGCGTGGCTGGCCACGGCGCGCACGCTGGTGGCGCTCAAATCGCAATGGCGCGGGACGCTGATGTTCGTCGGCCAGCCGGCCGAAGAAATCGTTGCCGGCGCCAAGGCCATGATTGCGGACGGCCTGTTCACCCGCTTCGGCAAGCCCGATTACGCGTTCGCGCTGCATTCGTGGCCGCTGGCCTACGGCACCATCGGCTACAACAGCGGGCCGGTGTCGTCGAATTCGGACGCCATCGAGATCACCTTCAAGGGGCACGGCGGCCACGGTTCGGCGCCCGACAAGGCGGTCGATCCGGTGATGATCGCCGCCCGCTTCGTGGTCGATGTGCAGACCGTCGTCAGCCGCGAAAAAGATCCCAAGGAATTCGGCGTGGTCACCATCGGCGCCATCAACGGCGGCAGCGTGGGCAACATCATCCCCGACAGCGTCAAGGTGCGCGGCACCATCCGCAGCTACACGCCGCCAGTGCGCGCAAAGCTGCTGGCCGGCGTGCGCCGCACGGCGTTCGCCGCGGCAGCGATGGCCGATGCACCGGCGCCGGACGTGGAACTGATACCGGGCGGCGCAGCCATCATCAACGACGACAAACTGGTGACCCGTACCGAAGGTGTGCTGAAACAGGCGTTCGGCAACGACAAGGTGTCGCGCATGCCGGCCATGACGGCCAGCGAAGACTTCTCGCAGTTTGCCGACGCCGGCATCCCGGCCATGTTCTTCTTTACCGGCGTGTATGCGCCGGAAGCGGTGGCCGAAGCGGACAAGCCGGGCGGCAAGCCGATTGCGTTCAACCACTCGCCGTACTATGCGCCGGTGCCCGAGCCGTCGATCAAGACGGCGGCGCGGGCCATGACGCTGGCGGTGATGAATGTGATGCAGCCGGCCAAATAACGGCCGGCCAGTGGCCGACCGGGATCGGCTGGCGGTTAGCCGTCCGCGCGCAGCACGCCGTTGACGATGCGTACGCGGTCGCCCTGACGCCAGTTCGGCTGCTCGTTCTGGATCACGTTACGGACCGCGCCGTCTTCCATGCGCACGGCGATGGTGTAGGTACGGGTGCCGTTGACGCGGCCTTCGACCTGGTTGCCGGCCACTGCGCCGCCGATGGCGCCTGCCACCGTGGCCAGCTTGCGGCCATTGCCGCCGCCGACCTGGTTGCCGATCAAGCCGCCCAGCAGGGCGCCGCCGGCCGCACCGAGGCCGCTGCCTTCGGCACGCTGGTCGGCCGACGTGATCGATTCGATCACGCCGCAGCTGCTGCAGACCGCAGGGGCGGCCTTGACCGGCGTATGTTTGACCACGGCAGGTTTTTCACGAACCGGCTCACGGACCGGTTCACGCACCACTTCGCGCACGGGTTCACGTTCGCGCACCGGAGCGGCGACCGGGGCGGTCACCGGCGGCGCCGAGGCCACCTGCTGTTCGACCGCCGGCGGCACGTTGGCAGCCATCGGCACGTCGGCGTTCTTGCCGTTGGAAGAGGGCAACCAGCCCATCATGGCGGCCACGCCCACGCCACTGACAAGAATGACGGCGCCGGCGGCAGCCATCACCATCGGATGCAGCGACGATTTGGAAGTATTGTTGTTCATGATTTACCTTTCCTGAGTGATTGTCCAACATGCATACTTTACACACCCATAACGCGGTGGCGATAGATCGGTATGACCTCGATTTCGTATCAAATGTAAGCAATTGTTCCCGAAAGGCATGACTTCTACCGTGCGGCGGGTGCGGTTTTTTTGAACGCGGCAAGCGGGGGAGGTACAATAGACCCCTTGAACTTCAAAAACGCCGCTTCAGGCCGTTTTTCACCAGCCGCTTGCCGGCGCTATGATTATTAAAGGTTTTCCATGAGTCTCCAATGCGGCATCGTCGGCCTGCCTAACGTCGGCAAGTCCACCCTGTTCAACGCCCTGACCAAAGCGGGCATCCCGGCTGAAAACTATCCGTTCTGCACCATCGAGCCGAATGTCGGCGTGGTCGAAGTGCCGGATCCGCGCATGGCTGCCCTGGCCGACATCGTCAAGCCGGAACGCATGGTCAACGCCATCGTCGAGTTCGTCGACATCGCGGGCCTGGTGGCCGGCGCCTCGCAGGGCGAGGGCCTGGGCAACCAGTTCCTGTCGCACATCCGCGAGACCGACGCCATCGTCAACGTGGTGCGCTGCTTCGAGGATGACAACGTGATCCACGTGGCCGGCAAGGTCAGCCCGCTCGACGATATCGAAGTGATCCAGACCGAGCTGGCGCTGGCCGACCTGGGTACCGTGGAAAAAGCGATCCACCGCGAGAACAAGAAAGCGCGCTCGGGAGACAAGGACGCCGCCAAGCTGCTGGCCATCATGGAGCGCATCGTGCCGCACCTGAATGAAGCCAAGCCGGTGCGCGCCATGGGCCTGGACGCCGATGAAATGGCCCTGATCAAGCCGCTGTGCCTGATCACCGCCAAGCCGGCCATGTACGTGGCCAACGTCTCCGACAGCGGCTTCACCGACAACCCGCTGCTCGACCAGCTGACCGCCTACGCCAAGACCCAGAACGCCCCGATCGTTGCCATCTGCGCCTCGATCGAAGCCGAGATCGCCGACCTCGACGACGCCGACAAGGCCGAATTCCTGGCCGACATGGGCATGGAAGAACCCGGCCTCGACCGCCTGATCCGCGCCGCCTACAACCTGCTGGGCCTGCAAACCTACTTCACCGCCGGCGTCAAGGAAGTGCGCGCCTGGACCATCCGCATCGGCGACACGGCCCCGCAGGCTGCCGGCGTGATCCACACCGACTTCGAACGCGGCTTCATCCGCGCCCAGACCATCGCCTACGACGACTACATCCAGTACAAGGGCGAAGCGGCCGCCAAGGAAGCGGGCAAGATGCGCGCCGAGGGCAAGGAATACGTGGTCAAGGATGGCGATGTGCTGAACTTCCTGTTCAACGTTTGACACGCACCAGCAATTCGCGGCAATTCGCGCCAGCGCGGACATGCCGCAAAGCCCCGCACATGGAACGATGTGCGGGGCTTATTACTTGATCAGCTTACTTTTTAAACGCCTTGCTCAGGGCGTCAGCTGCGAATTTTTCCGCATCCTTTGCTTTTGGAACCACGGCGCCCATCCCGAAAAACTCGTGCGTGACACCGTTGTACAGTTTGTAATCGACCTTCACGCCAGCTTTTTTCAAGGCGTCCGCGTAGGCTTTACCTTCGGACATCAAGGGGTCGATTTCCGCTGCGACGATGGTCGCTGCCGGCAAACCTTTCAGGTCGGCGTGCTTCAGTGGTAGTGCCATCGGGCTGCTCGGGTCTGCAGCATAGTGCTTGAAGAACCACTCCATCATCGGCTTGTTAAGCGGCTTTGCCGCAGCGTTTTGCACGTAGGAAGGGCGGGACATGTCGTTATCAACGACCGGGTAAACCAACAGCTGGTGTACCGGCATCGTCGCCTTCTTGTCGCGCGCCATGATCGAGACGACGGTTGCAAGATTGCCGCCGGCGCTCTCGCCGCCCACGGCGACACGCGATGGGTCGCCGTTGAATTCCTTGGCGTGTTCCAACGTCCACAGATACGCAGCGTAGGCATCATTCGGGGCTACCGGAAACTTGTTCTCAGGCGCGCGGTGGTAATCGGCCGAGACGATGATGGCTTTCGCCATCTTGGCCAGCGCGCGGGGCGAGGCGTCGTAGACCGCCGTATCGGCAATCACGAAGCCGCCGCCGTGGTAGTACACCATGACCGGGAACGGACCCTTGCCTTCCGGCGTGTAGATGTGTACCGGGAAATCGCCGGCCGGCCCCTTCACCATCATGTCCTTGACCGATACGCCTGCTTCGGGCGCGGTGCTCTTGCCCATGTCGGTCAGAACTTTTTTTACGGCGTCGGATGGCGTTGGTTGCTTGCGCGCTTCCTCGGGCGTGAGGGTTTCGATCGGCTTGCCACCCAGCGATGCCAAGGCGTCGAGCACTTTTTGCATGTGTGCGTCGGCTTTGGGCGGCACGGTAGATGGCGCTGCGTAAGCCGCTGCGCAGAGGGCAGCGCCCAGCGCAAGAGCCGTAATATTGAAAATTCTAGTCATGTCGAAATCCCGGAGAAGGCGGGAAACTGCAGAATGCGGTTTCATCAGCGCAGGACCACCATAACGTTTGTACTTAACGAGGTATGTACGAGCTCCAACACAAATGATCAGCTTGCTATCAACGTGGCGTGGAGCGTACGCCTGGCGTCGCTGGCGTCAGCGGGGTAGCGCGCCGCGCTCCAGTGCCCGGTAGTAGCCGATCTTTTGCTCCAGCGCCTGCACCGACTGCTGCATCGCTGCGATTTGCGCGAGCACGTCCTGCAAATGCGTTTCCAGCAGCTGGCGCCGGTCGGCCACCGTGGCGTCGCCGGCGGCGCGCAGGCTGGCAAACGCCTGCATCTGCCTGACCGGCATGCCGGTGGTGCGCAGGCGCAGCAGGAAGTCGATCCAGGCCAGGTCGGCCTGCGCATAGCGGCGCTGGCCGCCGCCGGCACGGCTGACCGGGGCGATCAGTCCGATCCGTTCGTAATAGCGCAGCGTGTGCGCCGTCAGGCCGGTGCGCCTGGCAACTTCGTCGATGCTGAGGTGGGACGTCATGGGATTGCGCAAGCCTGCTCAGGGATGGACGGCGATTGTAACCCCGCGCCGCTCGAACACTTCGCGTGCGGCGCTGATGCCGTTCAGGGCGCTGGGAAAACCCGCGTACACGGCCATCTGGATGATGACCTCGACGATCTGCTCCGGCGTGCAGCCGACGTTGAGCGCGCCCTCGATATGGACCTTGAGCTGCGGCTGAGCATTGCCCAGCGCGGTCAGGGCGGCAATCGTGGTCAGCTCGCGCGTCGGCAGCGACAGCGCGGGACGCGAGAACACGTCGCCATAGGCGAAATCGACGATCCAGTGGCCAAGCTCCGGCGACAGGTCGCGCAGCGCATCGACCACGCTTTGGCCCGCGCTGCCGGTGATGGCGGCCAGCGTGTCTTCGCCGCGCCTGCGGCGTTCGTCCGCTCGGCCTTGCTCGATGGCGCCGGCGGCGGTCGTGGAAATCATGCTGGACCGCAGCAGCGGCTTGGGAAACAGCTCATGTAATCGTGTCATCGGTATGCTCCTGTATGGTCGATGAGGAAACCCTCAATGACAGGCTAATGCTTCGAGCGCACTCGAAGTCAAGCACTCACCATGGATCGAGCTGCCATCCCTGTTCCGTGGCCGAGAGCTTGTCCGTCAACCCCAGGCTGTGCAGGAAGACATCGTCGTGCGAGACCACCAGCAATGCCCCCCGGTAGTTGCGCAACGTGATTTCCAGCGCCTGCAGCGAGGGCAGGTCGAGATGATTGCCCGGCTCGTCGAGCAGCAGCAGTGGTGCCGGCGGATCGGCGTACAGCACGCAGGCCAGCGCTGCTTTCAGGCGCTCGCCACCGCTGAGCGCGCCGCTAGGCGCGACGATCTTGGGTGCGTCCAGTCCCAGCTGGGACAGCCAGGTGCGCAGTGTGGCTTCCTTGACGCTGCGGTTGGCTGCCAGCAGTTGCGCGAGCACGGTGCGCGCCGGATCGAGATCGACCAGATGCTGGTCGAGATAGACGCAACCATCGACCACCTGGCAACGTCCGGCCAGCGGTGCGAGACGACCGGCCAGCACTTGCAGCAAGGTCGACTTGCCGCAGCCGTTGGGACCGATCACGCCCACGCGCTGCTGCGCGGTCAAGCTCAGGCCGATAGATCGGGTGGCTGCAGGCACGAACGGCAACTCGACCCCGTCGAGTTCCACCACGCGCCGGTGGGCGCTGCCCAGCGTCGGCAAGGTGTGCAGCACGATCCCCGCATCGTCCTGGACCTGCTGCGCAGCAGCGCCTACCCGTGCGGACAAGCGTTCGCGCGTGGCATCCTGCTGCTGGCGCAGCTTGCCGGCCGAGCTTTCGCTGCGCTGCTTCTGTTGTCCGAGCAGGATCTTGGCCTGGTTGGCGTCCCGGCCCTGGCGGGCGCCGTGTGCCTGGCGCTGGTGCTGGCGTTCGCGCTGGGTGCGCATTGCTTGTTCCGCGCGGTGGCGCTCGAGCTTGCGTAAGTCGAGCTGGTCCAGCGCGTTTTGCCGCTGGTGCGCGCGGGCGGCGGCATAAAAACTGTAATTGCCACCATGGCTGACCAAGCCCTGCGGCGATAGCTCGATGATGGACTCCATAATTTCCAGCAATTGACGGTCGTGGCTGACCACCAGCAGACCACGCTGCCAGCGCTGCAATTGTGCGGTCAGGGCTTGGCGCTGGTGGCGGTCGAGATGGTTGCTCGGTTCGTCGAGGATCAGGAAATCGGCGCCGGACAGCATGGCGCCCGCCAAGGCCACGCGCATCGCTTCGCCACCGCTCAGAACGCTGGCCGGCGTCTGCGCGTTATGGCGGCCCAGGCCAATCCTGTCGAGTTCCTGTTGCAGCTGCTGCGGCAAGTCCCAGCGCGCATCGACCAGGTCGAAGTCCTCGATGGCGACGCTGCCGGCGGCGATGCGGGTCAATGCATCGAATGCGGGACGCATGCCGGCCAGATCGGCGATGGTGGCGCCGGGTGCAGGCGTTACCTGCTGGGCCAGGTAATACACAGCGCCATGGCGTATGCACCGACCGGAAGATGGCGCCAGCTGGCCGGCCAGGATGCGGGCAAGCACAGTCTTGCCGACGCCATTGCGCCCGACCAGGCCGGTAGGCCGCTGGTTGAATTGTTCATGCAAGTCGGAAAAGAGGACACTGCCGTCGGGCAGGCTGTAAGACACGCCATCGAGCGTGATGGATGGGGGCGAACATTGCGTCATGCGTTACTCCAATAGATGCCAGAAACTCCCCTTGGGATGGGAAGAAGTGGAGGCTGGCCGTCAGGAAGACGGCGGCATCAATGGCGCATCGGACGAATACCTCGTAACTGGGGGAGAGCGGCCATTATAGATCAGTCCATGGATGAGTACATGGAGGCACGACGTTGTTCGGTATAATCGCCCCATTAGCCGACCGCCGGACCACGCGTTTGTTCCCCCGCACCCCTCTTCACTAGAAAATATTCCTCATGGCATCTTCCAACGATAACGTCAGCATGGCGCTGTTCTGCGATTTCGAAAACGTCGCGCTCGGTGTGCGCGACGCCAATTACGACAAGTTCGACATCAAACCGGTGCTCGAACGTCTGCTGCTCAAGGGCAGCATCGTGGTCAAGAAAGCGTATTGCGACTGGGATCGCTACAAGGGCTTCAAGGCGCCGATGCACGAAGCGAACTTCGAGCTGATCGAAATCCCGCACGTGCGCCAGTCCGGCAAGAATTCGGCCGACATCCGCATGGTGGTCGACGCGCTCGACCTGTGCTACACCAAGTCGCACGTGGACACCTTCGTCATCATCTCGGGCGACTCCGATTTTTCGCCGCTGGTGTCCAAGCTGCGCGAGAACGCCAAGAAAGTGATCGGCGTCGGCGTCAAGCAATCGACGTCCGACCTGCTGGTGGCCAATTGCGACGAATTCATCTTCTACGACGACCTGGTGCGCGAGAGCCGCCGTGCGCGCCGCGATGCCGGCGAAGCCAAGCAGGCCGTCAAGCGGTCGCCGGAAGAGGAAAACGCGCGCCGCGCCGAAATGGAACGGCGCCGCGACGAGGCCGTGGAAATCGCCGCCAACACCTTCGAGGCGCTGGTGCTCGAGCGCGGCGACAGCGGCAAGATCTGGGCCTCGGTCCTGAAGGAAGCGATCAAGCGCCGCAAGCCGGACTTCAGCGAGTCGTACTACGGCTTCCGCACTTTCGGCAACCTGATCGAGGAATGCAAGGCGCGTGGCCTGCTGGAATTCGGCCGCGACGAGAAATCGGGCGCCTACGTCTACCGCAGCAGCGGTGCGCAGCATGGCGCGGCGCCCGCGCTCGATGGCCAGGCCGTCCAGCAGAGCGACAAGGGGGGCAGCCAGGAGCAGGGGGCCGAGTCGCGCCGCAGCCGCAATCGGGGCCGCACCGCTGCCGAGCGGTTCGCCGAGCGCCAGGCCGAGCGCCAGAACCGCCAGGGCCGTGCGGCCCAGGCTGGCAATGATGACGCCAGCACGGCAGCGGACATCGTCCCCGACGCGCCGCTGGCGGAACTGGTCGATGCCGCGCAGGCCGCCGAGCATGCCGGCGCCGCCGCTGCTGCCGCCGCCGATACGCAACACCACGGCCGCGACGGCAACCGCCAGCGCAACAACCGCGGCGGCCGCGACCGCAGCGACCGCCAGGAACGGCACGACCGCAACGACGGCGGCCAGCGCACCGGGACGGACCAGCAGCATGCGACAGCCGATGCGGCAGCAGCCGACACTGCGGTAGCCGACACTGCCGCCGCAGCTGCTACCGAAGTCAGCAGCGCAATCGCGACCATGCCGGTCGTGCCGGAAGTGGCGGTCGGCAGTGGCGACGCTGCGGTGCCGACGCCCGTCAAAAAGAAAAACGGCGCCAAGCCGCCGGCACGCAAGGTAAAAGCCGCCGCCAAGGCGCCGGCAGCCCGGGCCGTAGCGGCAGAGGCTGCAGCGCCGGCGCCCGATGGCGCAGCGGTCACGCTGCCAGCGGCCACTGCCGTCGCCACGCCGGCCGCACCGGCAGCGGTGGTCAGCACTGCAGCAGGGGTTGTCGAGGGGGCCAATGCCGTCAGCGACGCCGGTACGGTCAGTGCAGCGGATGCAGCCAGCGCGGCGCCCGCCAAAGCAGGCCGTCCGGCCCGGCCGAAGGCCAAGCCCAAGGCCAAGTCTGGCGCCGAGCGTGCGCCGGTCGCTCCGGCGGCTGCCGACGCCGCTTCCGTGCCACCGGCAGGCGCGCCAGCGGATGCTGCCCCGGCCGCCAAGGCGTCCAGGCAAGCGCGCGCACCGCGTGCGCCCAAGGCCGCCAAGACCCCGGCAGCAGAAGAGTAAGCCGTGCAGGGCGCTCATGCGCCCCGCACTGACTGCCCGGACCGTCGCAACGGTCGCAACCATCGCAACCATCGCGCGCCAGCGTTGCCGGCTGTTGCAAGATGGCGATCCGATTCACCGCACGCCGTCTTGCTGCCTGTGCCATGCCCACCCTGTCCGACCTCATCCTTTATCCGATCAAATCCTGCGCCGGCCTGTCGCTGTCGCAGGCAGTGCTGACCACGGCCGGACTCTCCACTGCCGACGGCCAGCTGGGCGACCGCGAGTGGATGGTGGTCGATGCCAATGGCGGCTACATGACGCAGCGCGATGTTCCGCGCATGGCGCTGATCACGCCCAGCCTGCAGGCGCAGACGCTGACGCTGACCTGCCCCGGCATGCCGGCGCTGACCCTGGCGCTGGCGCGGCCCGATCCCGCAGCGGCCGCCACGCGGCGCGTGCAGATCTGGGACGACAGCCTGCGCGCCATCGACTGCGGCGATGCTGCCGCAGCCTGGTTCGGCGCAGCGCTGGGTGTGGCGTGCCGCCTGGTGCGTTTCCACGGCGGCGCGGTGCGCGCGGTGAGCCGGAAATGGACCGGTGACGTCGCTGCCACCACCTTGTTCTCCGACGGTTTTCCGATCCTGGTGATCGGCCGGGCGTCGCTGGACGACCTCAACGACAAGCTGCGCCGCGCCGGCCGCGCTGCCTTGCCGATGAACCGTTTCCGTCCCAACCTGGTCATCGACGGTATCGACGCGTTCGAGGAAGACTATGCCGATACGCTGGACCTTGGCGGCGTGCGCGTCAAACCGGTCAAGCCGTGTCCGCGCTGCCCGATGCCCTCGATCGACCAGGCCAGCGCCGAGTTCGGCCCGGACCCGCTCGACATCTTGCAGGCCTACCGCGTCAACCCCGCGCTCGACGGTGCGATCTGCTTCGGCATGAACGCCATCGTTACCGCCGGCAGCGGCGCACTGGTGCAGGTGGGCCAGGAAATCGCGCTGACGCTGGCGTTTTAACGCACTTCTGGCCGTCGGGGCATTCCCAAGCGGCACAACTTGGCGTAATGTTATGCAGGACAGACTTCGGGTGAAGAGCAAGGAAATATTGATGACGCAGACTGCAACAGGCAAGTTGGCGCCCAACACGGATCAGGCAGCAGGCGTCGACGCGGCGGTGGACAAGCTGACCGCCGAAAACCAGGCGCTGCGTGCCCGCATGGCCTATCTGCTGGAGCAGGCCGAGCGCAACCACTCGATCATGACGCGCCACCAGGCGTTCGACCTGAACATCGTCAGCGCCGGCAATTTCCCCGAGCTGGTAGGCACCATCCTGAGCGTGCTGCCGGTGATCTCGGAGCTCGATGCGGTCACCCTGACCCTGCTCGACGAGGGCGCCGACATCCGCACCGTCATGCTCAAGCTCGACGTCGTGTTCGAAGATTTCCCCGACCTGCTCTTCGTCGAAGAGATCGAGGCGCTCGGCTTCGACCTGTCCGCGCACGCGGTGGCCTCGGCGCCGCCCAAGCCGCTGCTGGGCATGTTCGACGGCCAGCGCCACCGTGCCGCCTTCCCCCGGGCGCCGACCGGGCTGCAAAGCGTGGCGCTGGTGCCGCTCTTGCGCAACAAGCGCATGATCGGCAGCCTCAACCTGGCCAGCCGCGATCCCACCCGGTTTACGCCCAGCCTGGGCACCGATTTCGTCGAGCACATGGGATCGATCGTCGCGATCTGCCTGGAAAACGTGATCAGTAACGAAATGCTCAAGTACATCGGGCTGACCGATTCGCTGACCGGCGTCTACAACCGCCGCTATATCGACCGCCGCCTGCTCGAAGAAATCGCCCGCGCTAAGCGCCAGTCGTACCCGATTTCGTTCATGTACATCGACGTCGACCATTTCAAGCGCGTCAACGACACGGTGGGCCACGGCGGCGGCGACGAAGTGCTGCGCGAAGTGGCCTCGCGCATCAAGAACGAACTGCGCGCGTCCGATGCGCTGGCGCGCTTCGGCGGCGAGGAATTCGTGGTGCTGCTGATCGACGCCCCGCTCGACAGCGCCGCCTTCGTTGCCGAGCGCATCCGCGCCAGCGTGGCCGGCGCCATGATCGCCCTCACGCCCGAGCTGCAACTGTCGGTGACGGTGTCGATCGGCGTGGCGGCGCTGCATCCGGGCGACATCGAAGGTGACCCGGCCGCCATCGCGCGCGCCTGGGTGGCCGCTGCCGACCTGCGCCTGTACGCGGCCAAGGAGGCCGGCCGCAACCGCGTGGTCAGCAGCGGGCCGGCCGGCTAGTCACGCGCCGCTAGGCGCCGCGCTTGTCCCAGCCATCGACCGTCACCAGGTCCGCCAGCGTGCGGCGGGTGTCCCAGCCCTCCATTTCCAGCATCGGCCGCGGATAGAACTGTTCCACGTGTCCCAGGCACAGCACGGCGACCGGCCGTGCGCCGGCGGGCATGGCCAGCAGGCGCGCCAGCTGGTCCGGGTCGAACAGCGACACCCAGCCCATGCCCAGGCCTTCGGCGCGCGCGGCCAGCCACATGTTCTGGATCGCGCAGGCGACCGACGCCAGGTCCATTTCCGGCAGCGTGCGGCGCCCGAACACGTGCGCGTCGCGGCCGTCGGCCAGGGCCACCACGAACAGCGCGCCGCATTCGCGGATGCCTTCCACCTTCAGGCGCATGAATTCGGCGCCGCGCTGGCCCAGCGCCTCCGCCGTCCTGACGCGCTCGGCCTCCACCAGCGCCACCAGTGCGCTGCGCAGTGCCGGGCTGGCGATGCGGATAAAGCGCCACGGCTGCATGTAGCCGACGCTGGGCGCATGGTGCGCGGCCTGCAGCAGGCGCGCGAGCACGGTCTCGTCCACGTCGCCGGGAATGAAATGGCGCACGTCGCGCCGCTCGGCGATGACGCGGTAGACGGTGTCGATCTGTTCTGCGGTAAACGTTGCGGACATGGCGGTCTTGTTGATGGGAAAAAGGGGCCGGATCAGCGCAGCAGCAGGTGCTCGGCGCGCGCCACGGCGTCGGCTGCGCCGCGCACCACCACCACGTCGCCGGCGGCCAGCACGGTGTCGGGCGTGACCTCGATCACCTGCTTGCCGCGGCGGATGCTGGCGACGACGGCGCCGCTGTCGGCCAGCAGGCACTGGCCCAGCGGCTTGCCCACGCACGGCGTGTGGTCGGCCAGCGTGACCGGATGCAGGCGGTCGAGGTCGGCATCCTCGCCGACGTCGGAAAAACCGTGGAAGAAGCCGCGCAGCGAGGCATAACGGGCTTCGCGCGCAGCCTGCACCCGGTGCACGACCTTGCGCAGCGGTACGCCCAGCATCACCAGCGTGTGCGAGGCCAGCATCAGGCTGCCTTCCATGATTTCGGGCACCACTTCGGCCGCGCCGGCAGCCTTCAAGGCATCGAGGTCGGTGTCGTCGTGCGAGCGCACCAGCACCGGCAAGGTGGGCGCCAGCAGGTGGACCTGGTGCAGCACTTTCAGCGCCGACGGCGTGCTGGCGTAGGTGATCACCACCGCGCTGGCGCGGTAGATGCCGGCGGCGACCAGGCTTTCGCGGCGGGCGGCGTCGCCGTACGACACCTGCAAACCGGCAGCCTGCGCCACCTGCACCCGTTCCGGATCGAGGTCGAGCGCGTGGTAGTCGATTTTTTCTTCGGACAGCAGGGTGGCCAGGCTCTGGCCGCTCCGGCCGAAGCCGGCCAAAATGACGTGCTTGTTGGTGGCCATGGTGCGGCTGGCGATCTTGGTCAGCGCCAGCGACTGCATCATCCAGTCGTTGCTGGCCAGCTTCATGACGATCTGGTCCGACTTGGCGATGATCAGCGGTGCCGCCAGCATCGACAGCACCATCGACGCCAGCACGACCTGGGTGATGAACGGGTCGATCAGCCGGTTGTCGCTGGCCAGGTTGAGCAGCACGAAACCGAACTCGCCGGCCTGCGCCAGCGCCAGGCCGGTGCGGATCGAGACCCCATCGGACGAGCCGAACAGCTTGGCCAGCGCCGCGATCAGCGCGAACTTCACCAGCACCGGGCCGATCAGCAACACCAGCACCAGCCACCAGTTATCGAGCACCATGCGCACATTGAGCAGCATGCCCACCGTGATGAAGAACAGCCCCAGCAGCACATCGCGGAACGGCTTGATGTCTTCCTCGACCTGGTGCTTGTACTCGGTTTCCGAGATCAGCATCCCGGCCACGAAGGCGCCCAGCGCCAGCGACAGGCCGGCCTGCTCGGTGATCCAGGCCGCGCCCAGCGTCACCAGCAGCAGGTTGAGCATGAACAGCTCCTGCGAGCGGCGCTTGACGACAATGGTGAACCAGCTACGCATGAGCCGGTGGCCGACGAACAGCAGCAGGGTCAGCACGATCACCGCTTTCAGGCCAGCCCAGGCCAGGGTTTCGGCCAGCGCGTCGGGACGCTGGCCCAGCGATGGAATCAGGATCAGCAGCGGCACCACGGCCAGGTCCTGGAACAGCAGGATGCCGATGATCTTGCGGCCATGTTCGCTGTCGAGTTCGAGCCGCTCGGTCAGCATCTTGACCACGATGGCGGTGGACGACATGGCCAGTGCACCGCCCAGCGCAAACGCGCCCTGCCAGCTGATGTGCAGGTGGGCCGGCAACTGGGTGGCAATGAGCCAGCCGAACAGCACGGTGGCGATGATGGTGACTGCCACCTGGGCCAGGCCCAGGCCGAACACGATGGCGCGCATGGCCAGCAGCTTGGGCAGCGAGAATTCGAGACCGATCGAGAACATCAGGAACACCACGCCGAACTCGGCCAGGCCGTGGGTGGCCTCGCTTTCCTGGGCCCAGCCCAGCGCGTGGGGGCCGATCAGGATGCCGACCGCCAGGTAGCCGAGCATGGGCGGCAGGTGCAGCATGCGGAACGCCACCACGCCCAGCACGGCGCTGCCTAATAACACCAGGGTCAGTTCGAGCGGGGAAAACGTCATGCTGTCGCGGCCGTCAGATGTTGATTCCGTGGTGTCGCCCCACGCGGGCACAATGTTTCGACTGGCAAGTTTTTTGCTTTCTTAATTCGGCTATACTTGGGTATGAGTGTAACCCATGAAAAAACAATGCTGAAAGCTTTTGATGCAACAATGGCCGCGCACGCGCTGCAGCTGGCCCGTGAAACCTTGCAGAACGAGGCTGCCGCCATTACTGCTCTCGAGCAACGTCTGGATGCCGACGACAGCGTCGCGGACGCGATCGCGCTGCTGCTGCATTGCCAGGGCAGGGTGGTGGTGTCCGGCATCGGCAAGTCCGGCCATATCGCCCGCAAGATGGCGGCCACGTTTGCCTCGACCGGCACGCCGGCGCTGTTCGTTCATCCGGCCGAGGCTGCCCATGGCGACCTGGGCATGGTCACCGCCGACGATGCGTTCATCGCCATCTCGTACTCGGGCGAAAGCAGCGAGCTGATGACCATTTTGCCGGTCGTCAAGCGCATGGGCAGCAAGGTCATCGCCATCACCGGCAAGCCCGGCTCCAGCCTGGCTAATATTGCCGACGTGCACCTGAACGTCGCTGTGGCCAAGGAAGCGTGTCCGATGAACCTGGCGCCCACCACGTCCACCACCGTCACGCTGGCGCTGGGCGACGCGCTGGCCGTGGCGCTGCTCGACCTGCGCGGTTTCCGGGAAGAAGATTTTGCCCGCTCGCATCCCGGTGGCGCACTGGGCCGGCGCCTGCTCACCCACGTACGCGACGTCATGCGCAGCGGCGCCGACGTGCCGCGCGTGCCGGCCGACGTCAAGCTGACCGATGCGCTGCTGGAAATCACCCAGAAGGGCATGGGCATGACCGCCGTGGTCGATGCCGACGACAAGCCGATCGGCGTATTTACCGATGGCGACCTGCGCCGCATGATCGAAAAAGTCCAGGACTTCACCCAGGTCGTGATCCGCGACGTGATGCACCCTAACCCGCGCAGCATCGCCCCGGAAAAGCTGGCGGTGGACGCGGTGGCCGTCATGGAGCAGTTCCGCATCAACCAGATGCTGGTGACCGACGCCGACGGCAAACTGGTCGGTGCGCTGCACATCCACGACCTCACCCGCGCCAAGGTGATCTGATGCCCGGCCCGACCCCGCTCGAACGCGCTGCGCGCGTCAAACTGGTGATCTTCGATGTCGACGGCGTGCTGACCGACGGCAGCCTGCACTATGGCGCGGACGGCGAAGCGCTGAAGACCTTCAATGTGCACGACGGCCTGGGCATCAAGCTGCTGCAGGAGTCCGGCGTGCAGACCGCCATCATCAGCGCGCGCATCTCGCCGCAGGTGAGCCGGCGCGCGGCCGATCTCGGCATCAGCCATGTGCACCAGGGAGGCCATGACAAGCTCACGCCATTCAACGCGCTGCTGGAAAAGACCGGCCTGACGGCCGAGCAGGTCGGCTTCATCGGCGACGACGTGGTCGATCTGCCCATCCTCTCGCGCGTCGGCTTCGCGGTGGCGGTGCCGAACGGCCGGCCCGAAGTGCTGGCGCGCGCCCACCACGTCACCACCGCCCATGGCGGCCGTGGCGCCGTGCGCGAGCTGTGCGAACTGCTGCTGCAGGCGCAGAGCACCCACGCGGCCGTCATGGCGCAGTTCATGGTGTAAGGAAAGGAATAGGCCATGTTGCGTAAAAGAACAGCTCACCGTTGGCCGCTCACCTGGATGATCGTGATCGGCGTATTCGTGGTGGTCGGCACCGGCTGGATGGTGCAGCTGATTAACGAATCGAACCAGGACACGGCGCAGGACAAGTTCCGCAACGAGCCGGACTACATCATCGACCGGTTCAGCGTGGTGCGCATGACCAAGGATGGCAAGCCGGCCTACATCATCTCCGGCGACAAGCTGACCCACCTGCCGGCCGAGGATGCCTCCGACATCGTCAAGCCCTACATCAACACCCTGGCGGCCGACCACCCGCCGATGACGGTGCGCGGCGACACCGCGCGCGTGGACCGCGACAATTCGCGTGTCAAGTTCAATGGCAACGTCAGCGTGGTGCGGCCGGCCGAAGGCAAAAGTCAGGCCATGAGCCTGACGGCGCCGACGCTGACCGTGTTCCCGGACGAACAACGGATGGAAACCGATGCGCCGGTCGAACTGCACCTGGGCCAGACCGTGGCCACCGGTGTCGGCATGACGGCCAATAATGCAACGCTGCAAACCCAGTTGGGCGGGCGCGGCAAGATCACCGTGCCGCCCCGTGCGGCACGCTAAAGGAAGACTATGAACGTATTGACCAGACAATCCCTGTGGTCGGCAGCACTGCTGCTGGCAGCATTGACGGTACCGGCGCACGCCGAAAAGGCCGATTCCAACAAGCCGATCGAAGTCTCGTTCGACCAGGCCGACTCCGACGACGTCAAGCAGATCAAGACCTTTACCGGCAACGTCATCCTGACGCGCGGCACCATCCGCATGACTTCGCCCAAGGCGGTGGTCACGCAAGACCCCGAGGGCTACCAGTTCGTCGTGCTGACCGGCACGGCCGGCGCACAGGCCACGTTCCGCCAGAAGCTCGACGGCGAGACCGACAAGTGGGTGGAAGGCCAGGCCGACCGCATCGAGTACGACGACAAGACCGAGCTGGTCAAGCTGATTTCCAAGGGCCGCATCAAGCAGCTCGAGTCGGGCAAAGTGAGCAGCCAGGTCGACGGCGAGTTCATCTCGTACGACAGCCGCCGCGAAGTGTTCGCGGTCAAGAACAGCAGCAGCGGCGAGAGCAAGCCCGGCGCCGGGCGTGGCACCATGGTGATTCAGCCGTCGTCCAAGCGCCCGCCGATCGCGCCGGCGCAGCCGGTCCCAGCCACCCAGCCTGCGGGGAAATGACATGGAAGCGAGTTGCGGTAACACCCTGATCGTGCGCGGCCTGCAGAAAAGCTATGGCAAGCGCCAGGTCGTGCACGACGTCTCGCTGCAGGTCGAATGCGGCGAAGTGGTCGGCCTGCTCGGCCCCAACGGCGCCGGCAAGACCACGTCGTTCTACATGATCGTCGGCCTGGTGCCGTCCGACGCCGGCACCATCGACATCAGCGGCGTCGATATCTCGTCGCTGCCGATCCACCGCCGCGCCTCGCTCGGCCTGTCGTACCTGCCGCAGGAAGCGTCGGTGTTCCGCAAGCTGACGGTGGAAGAAAATATTCGTGCTGTCCTCGAAATCCAGAAAGTAGACAGCAAGCCTTTATCCAAGGCTGACATCAAGGAACGGCTCGATACCCTCTTGGCCGATTTGCAAATCGAGAAGCTGCGCGACAACCCCGCGCTGTCGCTGTCCGGCGGTGAGCGCCGCCGGGTGGAGATCGCCCGGGCGCTGGCCACCAATCCGCGCTTCGTGCTGCTCGATGAACCATTCGCCGGGGTCGACCCGATTGCCGTGATCGAGATCCAGCGCATCGTGCGCTTTCTCAAGGACCGGCAGATCGGCGTCCTCATTACCGACCACAATGTACGCGAGACGCTGGGCATCTGCGACCGCGCCTACATCATCAACCAGGGCTCGGTGCTGGCATCGGGCCGGCCGGACGACATCATTGCCGACGAATCGGTGCGCCGCGTCTACCTGGGTGAACACTTCCGGATGTAATCGATACGCCATGAAACAGTCGTTGCAACTGCGGACTTCGCAGCATCTCGCGCTGACGCCCCAACTGCAGCAATCGATCCGCTTGCTGCAGCTCTCCACGCTGGAACTGCACCAGGAACTCGAACAACTCCTCACCGACAATCCGCTGCTCGAACGGCTCGACGATCCGCTCGACCACTCGCTGCGCCTGCTGTCCGACGGCGCCATCAGCCAGCCTGCGCCGTCCGGCGACGCGCCGGCCGAATCGGGGCCGCAGGAAGCGGCGCCGGCCGGCGACGCCGATCCCTACGACGGCCCGGCCGCCGATACCGAAAGCACCACGCCCGAAGCGGACGTCGACTGGAGCGACGCCGGCCGCAGCAAGGCGCCCGACGACGAGGACGCGCGTCCGCAGATCGAAGCCCACCACTGCACGCTGCGCGAGCACCTGATGGAGCAGATGCGGGTGACCGTGCTGGAGCTGCGCGACCGCGCGCTGGTCGAGCTGATCATCGACGCGCTCGACGAAAACGGCTACCTCGAAGAAGGACTCGACGAGATTCATGCGCGCCTGCCGGCCGAGCTGGATGTCGATCCGGACGAGCTGCAGACGGCGTTGTCGCTGCTGCAAAGTTTCGATCCGCCCGGCGTCGGTGCGCGCAGTGCGGCCGAGTGCCTGGCGCTGCAGATCAAGCGCCTGCCCGGCGTGGCGCTGGTCACGCGGCGCATGGCCGTGACCATCGTCGACAAGCACCTGGCGTGGTTTGCCCAGCGTGATTTCAACAAGCTGAAAAAAGCCCTGCTGTGCGACGACGAAGACCTGCGCGAAGCGCAGGCCGTGATCCGCCAGTGCAATCCGCACCCGGGGGCGGCCTTCGCGTCCGACATCTCGGACTACGTGGTGCCGGACGTGATCGTGAAAAAATCGCGCACCGGCTGGCAGGTCAGCCTGAACAACGACGTCATGCCACGCCTGCGCGTGAACGCCATGTACGCCAATCTGCTCAAGCAAAAAAAGGGGGAGGCAGGCGAGGGCGCGATGGGCGCGCAGCTGCAGGAAGCGAAGTGGCTGATCAAGAATATGCGCCAGCGTTTCGACACCATTTTGCGCGTGGCGCAGGCGATAGTAGAACGACAAAAGAACTTTTTCTCGCACGGCGCGGTCGCCATGCGTCCCCTTGTGCTTCGCGAAATTGCTGATACACTGGGACTACACGAGAGCACGATTTCTCGGGTGACAACGCAAAAATACATGCTGACCCCGCACGGCATGTTTGAGCTGAAATATTTTTTTGGTAGCCATGTCGCCACCGACGCGGGGGGCGAAGCCAGTTCGACGGCGATACGGGCATTGATCGTGCAATTGACAGGAGCTGAAGACCCTAAACATCCTTTATCCGACAGTAAAATTGCGGACATGCTGGGAGAACAGGGCATGGTGATTGCGCGACGCACTGTTGCCAAATATCGCGAAGCCCTGAAAATCCCTCCCGTCAGTCTCCGCAAGTCTTTGTAGGCACTGGTTCCTGCATGCCCGGCGCCAATGGGCGATGCACTAACCGTTAGCGACATTTATCTTTAGGAGTGTGTATGAATCTCACCATCAGTGGACATCATCTCGAAGTCACCGCCGCCATTCGTGAATACGTACAAAGCAAGCTCGAACGCGTGACACGGCACTTCGATCAAGTCATCGATATTGCTGTCATTCTGACCGTAGATAACCTTAAAGAGAAAACCAAGCGCCAAAAGGCTGAAATCAATCTGCGCCTGTCCGGTAAAACGGTCTACGTGGAAAGCCTGTCGCAAGACCTGTATGCTGCGATCGACACCCTGATCGACAAGCTCGATCGCCAGGTCATGAAGTACAAAGGCAAAGTGCAACAGCACGGCCACGATGCGATCAAGCATCTCCCGGAAAACTTCGAATCCGCTGCTGCCGCCACCTGATCCCGGCGCGGCACCACCAACCAAGGGCGCATCTCGGCGCCCTTTCTTGTTTGCGGGATTCCATGAAAATTGTTTATCTGGTTTATACCGTTCTCTGTTTCCTCACCGTCCCGGCGCTTGCTGCGACCTGCGAGCCGGCGCCGGCTGCCGTCATCGATATCGACGCCAACAGTTATTACACCGACACTAACCACTCCGTGATCGACCCGGCGCGGCGCGCCCAGAACCTTGCCAGTACCGAGCCGGTCGAGCAATTCCTGGCCGGCGTGGCGCGCAGCGCCAGCCGCTACCAGGCCAGCGGCAGGGCGCCGGACGCCGCCTGCGCGCTGACCTGGCTGGAAGGCTGGGCTGGCCAGCGCGCCATGCTGGGCAAGATGTCGAGCGAACAGGCTTATTTTGTGCGCAAGTGGACGCTGGCCGGACTGGCGCTCAGCTACGCGCGCGTGCAGGCCGCCGCCACGCCGGCGCAGAAAACGGCGATCGCGGCGTGGCTCGCCACGCTGGCCGAGGCCACGCTGGTGCACGCCGACACCCGCAAGGGCAAGCGCAACAATCATTATTACTGGGAAGGTCTGGCCGTGACGGCCGTGGGCGCGGTCACGCACAAGGAGCGCTTCCTGGCCTGGGGCCGCCGCGTGTTCGACCATGCGATGGCCCAGGTGGCGCCCGACGGATCGCTGCCCGAAGAGATGGCGCGCGGCGTCAAGGCGCTGCATTACCACGCGTTCGCCGCCGCGCCGCTGACCATGATCGCCTCCATCCTCGACCTGCGCGCACCGGCGCTGGACCGGCTGGTGCAGTTCACGCTCGCTGCCGTGCGCGATCCGTCGGCCCTCGTGCGTGCTACCGGTGTGCCCCAGGAACCGGTCGACGATCTGCCGTTTGCCGTGATCTATGCCCGGCACATGGGGCAGCCGGCATCGCTGCGCGCGCGGTTCCAGGCACGCCTGGGCGGCGACCTGGCCTTGCCCAATCCGCTCGAACACTGGCCGGCATCCGCGCAAACCAACCTCACAGGAACACCATGAGCGAGCACGTACTGACCCACCTGGGCCGGGGTATCGGCTGGATTACCCTCGATCGCCCCCGCGCCCTCAATTCGCTGTCGCTCGACATGGTGCGCGCGATCACGCACACGCTGCTGGCGTGGCGCGACGACGCTGCCGTCCAGGCGGTGGTCGTGCGCAGCAGCAGCGACAAGGCGTTCTGCGCCGGCGGCGACATCCGTTTCTTCCACGACCTGGGCCGCGCCACGCCGCAGCAGGGCAGCGCGCTGGTCGAGGATTTCTTCACCGAAGAATATGCGCTCAACCACCTGGTCCATCACTACCCGAAGCCGTACATCGCGTTGATGGACGGCGTGGTGATGGGCGGCGGCATGGGCGTGGCGCAGGCCGGGCCGCACAGCCGGGTGCGCATCGTGACCGAGCGCACGCGGATGGCCATGCCGGAAACGAATATCGGCCTGTTCCCCGACATCGGCGCCAGCTACTTCTTGCCGCGCCTGCCCGGCAACCTCGGGCTGTATCTCGGCATCACCGGCGCCACCATCGGCGCTGCCGATGCGCTGTATGCGGGCCTGGCCGACCACTACGTGCCGGTCGCGCAGCTGACGGCCCTGCAGGCGCTGCTGGAAACGGCCGACGGCGCCAGCCTGCCGGCAGCGATTGCAGCGTTTGCCGCGCAGACCGCCGCCGGCGCGCCTGTGGCGCCAGGCACGCTCGAACGCGAGCGCGCCGCCATCGATCACCATTTCGGCGCCGGCACGGTACCGGCCATCGTGGCCTCGCTGCAGGCCGACGGCTGCGCATTTGCCCAGGACACGCTGGCGATGATGGCTACCCGCTCGCCGCTGATGATGTGCGTATCACATGCCCTGCAGGCGCGCGGTGCGGCCATGAGTATGGCCGACTGCCTGCGCATGGAACGCGCGGCCGTGCGCCGCACGCTGGAAAACGGTCAGGTGATCGAAGGCATCCGCGCGCTGGTGATCGACAAGGACCACGCGCCGCAATGGGCGCCGCCCGCGCTGAGCGACGTGACCGAGGCCATGGTCACGCAGATCTTGTCGCCGGTGTGGCCGGACCACGCCCATCCGCTGCGCCATTTGTCCGGCGCTGCATCATGATCTGTGATGCTTACTGCTCGCGATGCCGGATCACCACGCGCTCGCTGGCGTGGAAGTAGGCCGCCAGTTTCTCGGCGATGTACACGGAGCGGTGCTGGCCGCCCGTGCAGCCGAGCGCCACGGTGAGGTAGCTGCGGTTGTCGGTCTTGAACGAGGGCAGCCATTTTTCCACGAAGGCGCGGATGTCTTCGAGCATCTCGCGCGCGCTGGGCTGGGCATCGAGGAACTCGATGACCGGGGCGTCGCGCCCCGTCAGCGGGCGCAGCGACAGGTCGTAGTACGGGTTCGGCAGCGCCCGCACGTCGAACACGAAATCGGCGTCCATCGGCACGCCGAGCTTGAAGGCGAACGATTCGAAGAACAGCGTCAGCGGTGCATGTTCGAGTTCGACCAGGTCCTTGACCCACGCCCGCAGCTTGTTGGCGCTGAGCTCCGACGTATCGACCACGTGGCCCAGTTGCTCGATGGCCGAGAGCCGCTCGCGTTCTTCGAGGATGCATTCGATCAGCGTGCGGCGCGCGGCCGGGTTCTGGCCGGGGCGCAGCTCGTGCGACAGCGGATGGCTGCGCCGGGTTTCCGAAAAACGCGCCACCAGCGAGTGGGTATTGGCGGTCAGGAACATCACGCGCACATCGTGTCCCGCTTCGCGCAGGTGGGCGACGTCGCTGGGCAGGCTGGTCAGCGACTCGGCGCTGCGGGCGTCGACCGCCACCGCCACCGCGCGCAGGCCTTCGCCGACCAGCGTCGAGACCAGGTGCGGCAGCAGGGCAGGGGGCAGGTTGTCCACGCAGTAGTAGCCGAGGTCTTCCAGCACATTCAGGGCCACCGATTTGCCGGAACCGGAAATCCCGGTAATCAGGACGATACGCATTTCAATCTCCGCTCATGGCCAGACGTTGGTGAAGCAGGGAATCCGCAGCGCATGGCGCTGCGCCTGCGTAACGGTTGCGCCCTGCATGGCGCGACTGCTTGGCAACATTCAATCTCCGCTCATGGCCAGACGTTGCCGTTCCATGAATTCCTGCAGCGTGTCGATTCCGCGCAGTTGCAAGATCGTGTTGCGCACCGCCGCTTCGAGCAGCACAGCGATGTTGCGGCCGGCTGCCACGGGAATGACGACCTTGCGGATCGGCAGGCCCAGCACGTCTTCGGTCGGGAACTGGAACGGCAGCCGTTCGACTTCCTCTTCCTGGCCGCCGCGCTTGACCAGGTGCACGATCAGCTTCAGCCGCATCTTGCGCCGCACGGCCGTCTCGCCGAAGATGGCCTTGATGTCGAGCAGGCCCAGGCCGCGTACTTCGAGCAGATTCTGCAGCAGGGCCGGGCAGCGGCCCTCGATCATATTGGGGGCGATGCGCGAAAATTCCACGGCGTCGTCGGCCACCAGGCCGTGCGAGCGCGAAATCAGTTCCAGGCCCAGTTCGCTCTTGCCGAGGCCCGAGTCGCCGGTGATCAGCACGCCCACGCCCAGCACGTCCATGAACACGCCGTGCATGATGATGCGCTGGGCCAGCTTCTTGGACAGGTACACGCGCAGGAAGTCGATCACCTGCGCGGCCGGCAGCGGCGTGGAAAACAGCGGGATATTCTTTTCGTCGCACACGGCCAGGATGTCGGGCGGCGTTTCCAGCCCCTGCGCGACGATCAGCGCCGGCGGACTGCCGGCGATCAGCTCGCCGATCAGGTGGGCGCGCGTGAGCGACTTCAGGCGCTGGTAATAATTGATTTCCTGGTGGCCGAACACCTGGATGCGGCCCGGGTGGATGGTGTTCAGGTGACCGACCTGGTCGGCTGCCGAGGCGACGTCGCCGGAAATCAGGCGCTCGCCGCCGGGGAAGCCGGCAAACCAGCCCAGCTGCAAACTTTCGCGATTGTCGTCGTACAGGCGTTGTATCGTCAGCGGGGTCTGCAGCATGGGCATCGGGGTCCGAATCGTGAAGAGTAGAGCCTAGTGTACTGCAAGTTGCTGGCGACGGATCAGCCCGCCGCTTGCAGGCTCGGCAGCCAGTTGATGATGCGCGAGTGCACCGATTTCGGATCGGGATCCTCGGTCAGCGCGGTGCGGAAGGCGTCGTCGGAAAACATTTCCGCGATCTCGGACAGGATTTCCAGGTGTTGCTGGGTCACGTGATCGGGAATGAGCAGGAAGAACAGCAGGTTGACCGGTTTGCCGTCGGGCGACTCGAACGGAATCGGCTCGGACAGGCGCACGAAGGCGGCCAGCGGCGACTTCAGGCTTTTCATGCCCTTGATGCGGCCGTGCGGCACGGCCACGCCGTGGCCGAGACCGGTGGAACCGAGCCGCTCGCGCGCGAACAGGTTGTCCGACACGGTCGAGCGGGCGATGCCGCAGTTGTTTTCGAAAATCAGGCCGGCTTGCTCGAACGCGCGCTTTTTGCTCGACACTTCGAGGTCCAGCAACACGTTTTCGAGGGAGAGAATTTTGCTCAGGTTGTTCATATGACGACAATAGTGTTGCGACGCACGGCCCGAATTATAGGCTTGTTTAAGCACCGTGTAACTCGAAATCGCACGCGGCCGCGTTGCATTTCGGTCAACGGACCGAAACCCCGGGCCGCGCCCCCATCATACGCCTGATTGCCGGGCCAAACGGCTTCTTATTGCCGCGCGCCGCGCAGGTTGGGCGGCTGGCGGCCGGTGCTGAAATTGCTGCGCCACGGATTGATGTCGAGGCCGCCGCGCCGGGTGTAGCGGGCATACACGGCCAGCTGCTGGGGCGCGCACTGGCGCAGGATGTCGACAAAGATGCGCTCGACGCACTGCTCGTGGAATTCGTTGTGTTCGCGGAAGCCCACCAGGTATCTGAGCAGGCTTTCCTGGTCGATCTGCGGGCCGCTGTAGTGGATTTGCACGCTGGCCCAGTCCGGCTGTCCGGTGACCAGGCAGTTCGACTTGAGCAGGTGCGACACCAGCTGTTCCTCGACCGGTTCTTCGTCCAGCGCTGCCTTGAGCAGTTCCGGCGCCGGGCGGTAATCGTCGATCTCGATATCGAGCCGGTCCAGCAGCAGGCCGTCGAGCTCGCCCATGGCGATGGCGCCGAAGCCGTCGGGCTGGGTCAGCACCAGGTGGACGCTGGCGCCCACGGCTGCCGACAGGTCTTGCTGCAGCAGTGCGCGCAGCGCCTCCACGCTGTCGAGGCGGGTCTGGTTGAACGAGTTCAGGTACAGCTTGAACGATTTCGATTCGATAATGTTGGGCGAGTCGGCCGGCACTGTGACGCGGGCGATCGCCACCTGCGGCTTGCCCCGGTGGTTGAGCCAGGAAATTTCATAGGCATTCCAGATATCGACCCCGAAAAACGGCAGCGTGCCGGACAGGCCCAGCTCGTCGCGCTTGCCCTGGCGCGGAATCGGGAACAGCAGCTCCGGCGCGTAATCGGTGCGGTAGGCGGAGGTCTTGCCCAGCGGGGACAGGTCGGCGGTGTTGGTCATGGCAGGCTGCGGGTGGCGTAAAGGAACAAGCGCCAATTGTACATGCGCCACCTGCACGGCGCTGGCGGCAGCCTGCCGCCGGCACCGTACGGGCCTCAGCCCAGGAACAGCCGGTACACGGGGTTGGCGGTCTCGTCCCAGTAGCGGTAGCCGAGCGTGGTCAGGAACTGGCCGAACTGTTCCATCTCGCCCGGCGGCACCTGCAGGCCGATCAGGATGCGGCCGACGTCGCCGCCCTGGCTGCGGTAATGGCACAGCGAGATATTCCAGTTCGGCGCCATGCTGTTCAAAAAGCGCATCAGCGCGCCCGGGCGCTCGGGGAACTCGAAGCGGTACAGCAGCTCGCTGTCGGCCAGCGCGCTCTTGCCGCCCACCAGGTGGCGCACGTGGGCCTTGGCCAGTTCGTCGTGGGTCAGGTCCAGCGTACGGAAGTCCTGCGCTTCGAAGGTGCGCGCCAGCGCGCCCGATTCGCCGCGGTCGGCGATCTGCACGCCGACAAAGACATGGGCCTTGTCCTTGTCGCTGATGCGGTAGTTGAACTCGGTGACATTGCGCGGCCCCACCAGCGCGCAAAAGCGCTTGAAGCTGCCGCGCTGCTCGGGCAGGGTGACGGCAAACAGCGCCTCGCGCGCTTCACCGAGTTCGGCCCGCTCGGCCACGAAGCGCAGGCGGTCGAAGTTCATGTTGGCGCCGCAGGCGATGGTGATCAGGGTTTCGTTGCTGACCGGGTTTTTGGTCAGCGCCGCGCGTTCCACGTAGGCCTTGGCGCCGGCAATGGCCAGTGCACCGGCCGGCTCCAGGATCGAGCGGGTATCGGTAAACACGTCCTTGATGGCGGCACTGATGGCGTCGGTATCGACGATGATGATGTCGTCGACATACTGCTGCGTCAGGCGGAAGGTTTCCTCGCCGACCAGGCGCACGGCCGTGCCGTCCGAGAACAGGCCGACGTCGGCCAGCGTGATGCGCTCGCCCGCCTTGACGCTGCGCGCCATCGCGTCCGAATCCATGGTCTGCACGCCGATGATCTTGATGTCGGGCCGGATCGCCTTGACATACGCTGCCACGCCCGAGATCAGCCCGCCGCCGCCGATGGCCACGAAAATCGCGTGGATCGGTCCCGAGTGCTGGCGCAGGATTTCCATGCCGATCGTGCCCTGGCCGGCGATCACGTCGGGATCGTCGAACGGGTGGACGAAGGTCAGCTTCTGTTCGCGTTCGAGCGTGAGCGCGTGGTGGTAGGCGTCGGTGTACGACTCGCCGTGCAGCACCACTTCCACATCGGCGCCGCCGCGCGCCTTGACCGCGTCGATCTTTACCTGCGGCGTGGTGGTGGGCATGACGACCAGCGCCCGGCAGCCGAGTTTGGCGGCAGACAGCGCCACGCCCTGGGCATGGTTGCCGGCCGAGGCGCAGATCACGCCGCGCTTGCGCTGCGCGTCGCTCAGGTGGGCCATCTTGTTGTAGGCGCCACGAATCTTGAAACTGAACACGCTCTGCATGTCCTCGCGCTTGAAATAAATGCGGTTGTCATAGCGCTGCGACAGCGTCGGCGCCAGTTCCAGCGGAGTTTCCTGGGCAACGTCATAAACGCGCGCGGTCAGTACTTTCTTCAGATAGTCGATAGTCATGGTCTGCAAACAAGAAAAAGAGCGATAGGGCAGGCAAATCGGGATGCCAACTATCCGGCGGGTGACCGGGGGAGCAGGGGCGCCGGTCGGTGCGGGTGGCGTGGACCGGGCTGTTCAATCGTGCGGTGTGCGGGTCATTATAATGGACGCCTTTACCAGACCTCAAAGAAACCGATGATCGAATCCGCAATCGCCTGGCTGCTCAAGCTGATCGCTGCACCGGAAGTGGGCCTGACGTCGGTATTCATCATCAGTTTCGTGTCGGCCACGCTGGTGCCGCTGGGCTCGGAGCCGGCCGTGTTTGCAGTGATCAAGGCCAATCCGGAACTGTTCTGGAGCACCGTCGCGGTGGCCACGCTCGGCAACACGCTGGGCGGCGCGGTCGATTACTGGATGGGGTACCAGGCCAAGCAGACCTTCGCCAAGGAGCGCCGCAGCCGCTGGTTCCACTGGCTCGAACGCTATGGCGCCAAGACCATGTTGCTGGCCTGGCTGCCCGTGGTCGGCGATCCCCTGTGCACGCTGGGCGGCTGGCTGCGGCTGCCGTTCTGGCCGTGCGTGGCCTACATGGCGGTGGGCAAATGTCTGCGCTATCTGACCATGACCACGCTGCTGTTGTATGTGCCGGACGGCTTCTGGCACCGGATCGGGCAGCTGCTGGGCTAGGCGGGACTGCGGTTCCTACTGCGCCAGCGCTGCCAGGCTGAATGAAGTTCGGCGTAGCGCGCGATATTGAATTTAATTGCCAATAATTCCGGTAATTTGCGTAGAAACGTCGGATCGATTGCGCGGCGGGCCGCCCGGGGCGAAGCAGGGCGGTTCCCGCGTGGTGCGCCGCAATCGGCTAAAATGACCCTCCCGGGTTCAGTAGACTAGTCCAATCGCACAATGAATGCCCCTGCACAGATCCAAGCACTGCTGGCGGAAACGCCCCACGGTCCCGAGGCCACGCGCCTGCGCGAAATCCCGTATAACTACACGTCGTTTTCCGACCGCGAGATCGTCATCCGGCTGCTGGGCGAGCAATCGTGGCGTTTGCTGGACGCCCTGCGCGGCGCCCGCCAGACCGGCCGCTCGGCGCGCATGTTGTACGAAGTGCTCGGCGATATCTGGGCCGTGCGGCGCAATCCCTACCTGCAGGACGACCTGCTGGACAACCCGAAACGGCGCCAGGAGCTGATCGACGCGCTGCATCACCGCCTGGCCGAAGTCGACAAGCGCCGCCTGACGGTGGAAGACGACGGGGCAGAGAACGATGCCCATGCGCGTGAACGCAGCGACAACGTCGTCAAGCTGCTGCGCGCGGCCAGCAAGGCCGTGGCCGACTTCGGCGAAGAATTCAAGCAAGTCTACGACCTGCGCAAGCGCACCACCAAGGTACTGGGCCGCTACACGGAGAAGCACAACATCTGCTTCGACGGCATGAAGCGCATCTCCCACGTGACCGACGCCACCGACTGGCGCGTCGAGTACCCGTTCGTGGTGCTCACGCCCGACAGCGAAGACGAGATGGCCGGCCTGGTCAAGGGCTGCATCGAGCTGGGGCTGACCATCATCCCGCGCGGCGGCGGCACCGGCTATACCGGCGGCGCGATTCCGCTCACGCCGATGTCGGCCGTCATCAACACCGAAAAGCTGCTCACCATGGGCGCGGTCGAGATGAAAGTGCTGCCGGGCCTGGACAGGGAATACGCGACCATCCATACCGGCGCCGGCGTGATCACCAATAAGGTGTCGGAAGCGGCCGAGAAGGCCGGCTTCGTGTTCGCGGTCGATCCCACGTCCGCCCACGCGTCCTGCATCGGCGGCAATATCGCCATGAACGCGGGCGGCAAGAAGGCAGTGCTGTGGGGCACGGCGCTCGACAACCTGGCCTCGTGGCGCATGGTCGATCCGAACGGCGACTGGCTCGAGGTCACGCGGCTCGATCACAACCTGTCGAAAATCCACGACACGCCGCTGGCGCGCTTCCAGCTCGACTGGACCCATCCGAACCGCCTGGGCGAAGCCAAGGGCGCGCCGTTCAAGACCGAGATCCTGGAAATCGAAGGCCGCAAGTTCCGCAAGGAAGGCCTGGGCAAGGACGTCACCGACAAGTTCCTGTCCGGCCTGCCCGGCATCCAGAAGGAGGGCACGGACGGCCTGATCACGTCGGGCCGCTGGATCCTGCATAAAATGCCAAAATTCGCGCGCACCGTGTGCCTCGAATTCTTCGGCCAGGCCCGCGATGCGATCCCATCCATCGTCGAAATCAAGGATTACCTCGACGGCCTGCCGGCCACCGGCGAACAGTTCGCCACGCTGCGCCTGGCCGGCCTCGAGCACCTGGACGAGCGCTACCTGCGCGCGGTCGGCTATGCCACCAAGTCCAAGCGCGGCGTGCTGCCGAAAATGGCGCTGTTCGGCGACATCGTCGGCGACGATGAACACGCGGTGGCGCTTGCCGCCTCGGAAGTGGTGCGCCTGGCCAATACCCGCGTCGGCGAGGGCTTTGTCGCGGTCAGCCCCGAGGCGCGCAAGAAATTCTGGCTCGACCGCGCGCGCACGGCTGCCATCGCCAAGCACACGAACGCCTTCAAGATCAATGAAGACGTGGTCATTCCGCTCAACCGCATGGGCGAGTACACGGACGGCATCGAGCGCATCAATATCGAGCTGTCGATCAAGAACAAGCTGCAGCTGGTCGATGCCCTGCACACCTTCTTCGCCTCTGGCAACCTGCCGATCGGCAAGAGCGACGACGCCGACGATGCCGTGGGCGACGCCGAGATGCTGGGCGACCGCCAGCAGCAGGCGCAGGCGCTGCTGGCGCAGGTGCACGCGCGCTGGACCTATCTGCTGAGCAACCTGGACCTGCCGCTGGCCGGCATCACCGCCGCGCTGGCCGCGCATGGCATGGAGCGCCTGCTGCCCGTGTTCGAACAGCGCCTGGCAGCGCAACCCGATGCCACCCTGTTCGACATCGTGCAAGACCGCACGGTGCGCGTGACCTGGAAGCAGGAAATCCGCGCCCAGCTGCGCCAGATCTTCAACGGCGCGGCCTACAAGCTGATCCTCGATGAAGCCAGCGCCATCCACCAGCGCGTGCTGCGCGGGCGCGTGTTCGTGGCGCTGCACATGCACGCCGGCGACGGCAACGTCCACACCAACTTGCCGGTCAACTCCGACCACTACGAGATGCTGCAGCTGGCGCACCAGGCGGTCGCGCGCATCATGGTGCTGGCGCGCTCGCTCAACGGCGTGATCTCGGGCGAGCACGGCATCGGCATCACCAAGCTCGAATTCCTGAACGAGGACGAGATCGGCCCGTTCCGCGCCTACAAGCTGCGCGTCGATCCGGAAGGGCGCTTCAACAAGGGCAAGCTGCTGAACCTGCCCGGCATGGAAGCGGACCTGTCCAATGCCTACACCCCGTCGTTCGGCCTGATGGGCCACGAGTCGCTGATCATGCAGCAAAGCGATATCGGCGCGATTGCCAACAGCGTCAAGGACTGCCTGCGCTGCGGCAAGTGCAAACCGGTGTGCTCGACCCACGTGCCGCGCGCCAACCTGCTGTACTCGCCGCGCGACAAGATCCTGGCCACGTCGTCGCTGATCGAAGCGTTCCTGTACGAGGAGCAGACCCGGCGCGGCATCTCGATCCGCCACTGGGAAGAGTTCGAGGACGTGGCCGATCACTGCACCGTGTGCCACAAGTGCGTGACGCCATGCCCGGTCAATATCGACTTCGGCGACGTCTCGATGAACATGCGCAACCTGCTGCGCAAGATGGAGAAGAAGAGCTTCAAGCCGGCCCTGGCCGCCACCATGTTCTTCCTCAACGCCAGCGATCCGACCACCATCAACGCCACGCGCCAGGTGATGTCGAACTGGGGTTTCAAGGCCCAGCGGCTCGGCCACGACGTGCTCAAAAAGTTCGCCAAAAAGCAGACCAAGGCGCCGCCGCCGACCGTCGGCAAGCCCAAGGTGCGCGAGCAGGTGATCCACTTCATCAACAAGAAAATGCCGGGCAACCTGCCGAAAAAATCGGCCCGCGCGCTGCTCGACATCGAGGACGACAAGGTCATCCCGATCATCCGCAACCCCAGGACCACCAATGCCGACACGGAAGCGGTGTTCTACTTCCCCGGCTGCGGGTCCGAGCGCCTGTTCTCGCAGGTGGGGCTGGCCACGCAGGCGATGCTGTGGGAAGTGGGGGTGCAGACCGTGCTGCCGCCCGGCTACCTGTGCTGCGGTTACCCGCAACGCGGCAACGGCGAGTACGACAAGGCCGAGAAGATGATGACCGATAACCGCGTGCTGTTCCACCGCATGGCCAACACGCTCAATTACCTCGACATCAAGACCGTGCTGGTCTCGTGCGGCACCTGCTACGACCAGCTGGCCACCTACGAGTTCGACAAGATCTTCCCCGGCTGCCGCATCATGGACATCCACGAATACCTGCTGGAGAAACAGGTCAAGCTCGAAGGCGTCAACGGCACCCGCTATATGTACCACGAGCCGTGCCACAACCCGATGAAGCTGCAGGAGTCGGGCAAGACCATCAATGCGCTGATCACCACGGTCGATAACGTCAAGATCGAGAAGAACGACCGCTGCTGCGGCGACTCGGGCACGCTGCAAGTCTCGCGCCCCGACATTTCCACGCAAGTGCGCTTCCGCAAGGAAGAGGAAATGGTCAAGGGCGCCGAGAAGCTGCGCGCCGACGGGTTCAGCGGCGACGTCAAGATCCTCACCAGCTGCCCGTCCTGCCTGGGCGGCGTGTCGCGCTACAACGAGGACGCCGGCACCACGGCCGACTACATCGTGGTCGAGATCGCCAAGCACCTGCTGGGCGAGAACTGGCTGCCCGACTACGTCCGCCGCGCCAACGACGGCGGCATCGAACGGGTGCTGGTATGAGTACGCGCATGAGTACGAGCACTAGCGCCCACTGCGACCTGTGCACGCTGCTGCAGGCGCCGGGCGCCGCGCTGATCTGGGCCGACCACCAGCTGGCGGTGGTGGCGGTGGACGAACCCGAGTACCCGGGCTTTACCCGCGTGGTGTGGCAAGCCCACGTCAAGGAAATGACGGACCTGGCGCCGGCCGAGCGCACGCGCGTGATGGCGGCCGTGTGGGCGGTGGAGGCAGCCCAGCGCGCCGTCATGGCGCCCGAAAAAATCAACCTGGCCAGCTTCGGCAACATGACGCCGCACGTGCACTGGCACGTGATTCCGCGCTACCTGGACGATGCGCATTTTCCCAACCCGACCTGGGCCAGCGCGCAGCGCGCGTCGGCCCCCGAGGCGCTGGCCGCGCGGCGCGCCTTGCTGCCGGCCCTGCACGGCGCCATCATCGAACGATTGAAAGACTTATCATGAGCAAGATCCCTACCGAACTGACCCTCCACAACCTGTCGAAAGTGCTCGACATCGCTTTCGACGACGGCGCCAGGTTTTCGATTCCGTTCGAGCTGCTGCGCGTGTATTCGCCCTCGGCCGAAGTGATGGGCCACGGTCCGGGCCAGGAAGTACTGCAAACCGGCAAGCGCGAGGTCGGCATCGCCGGCATCGAGCCGGTCGGCAACTACGCGGTGCAGCCGACCTTTTCGGACGGCCACAACACCGGCATCTTCACCTGGGACTATCTGTACAAGCTGGGCAACGAGAAAGATGCGCTGTGGGCGACCTATATGGACCGCCTGCACGCGTCCGGTTTTGACGGTGACAGCGGCCGCGAAAGCGGCATCTCGCTGACCGGTCCGTCCGGCAGCAAACAGGGTGGCTGCGGCAGCGGCAGCTGCGGTTGCAAGTAACCCCCGATGCGCACTCGATGAGCGCTCCATGAGCGCTCAGTACGTGATGTTGTGGCGGTACAGGTAGGCAAAGATGGCGCGCATGCGCGGCGGCAGTTCGCGCAGCGCCGCCACGTTGATCGCCGGCTGGCGCAGCGGCCGCGTGTCCCAGCGCATGCGGCCGAGCATTTCCTCGTGGGTCGGAATCACATAGCCTTCGGCGCGCCGTCGCTCGACCAGCGCCTCGGCCTCGGCCTGGTCGCGCAGCATGGCGGCGTGTAAGGCGTCGATTTCAGCCTTGGTGTCGCTGTCGAGGGCGGGAAAGGTCAGGTCGGGCGGCATCTCAATATTGTAGATCTTCATAACTGTTCTCCATCAGCGCGAACGGTGTGACCAGCTCCGGCAGCTCGAGATCCTTCAGCATCATCAGCTTGCGGAGTACCGCACAGTTTTGAGCATTGGCGATGTCGGTGCAGTTCCACGACACGAGGACGTCGAGCTCCTGGAGCGCCGCGCAGGCGATATGTTGCGCCGGGATTCTGGCTTTGGCGTTTAGACCGCCGCCCAGTATCAAAAGTTCAGCGAAGATTTGTACTTCTGGATGGGGAGGAAAGTAGATCAGCTGCTCGGCGATGTCCATGCGCGCGCCGATCAGCGTGGGGTCGCCGGCCTTGATTTCCGCCAGCACGGCATCGGAAATATAGGTCATCTCGCGCACGCAGCGCGTGTTCCACCACTGGCGGGTGAGTTCCTGGCAACCGCGAACGACCGCATCGGAGCTCAGGGGGGCGGTCAGGTAGCGGATTACCGACGTGTCGATGTAGACGGTCTGTGGCATGGAGTCGACCTCGCGCTGGCATGCCGCGCAGCCGGCGGCACGGACCAGCGTAGCATCGAACCCGGCAGGGAGTTTCGGCTACATCAATCGGGCCGCACGCCAGACCTCGGTTGCCAGGCCCACACGCGGCTGGCGATATCGACCGGTTTCGGGATCAGCTTTTGCTGGTAGAACACATCGGCCACGTGCTGCTGGCTGGCCACGATGGCCGGCGTGAGCGGGGTGGCGCCGAAACGCGAACGCGCCAGCCAGGTGGTCACGATATCGGCCGGCAGCCCGGTCAGCTGCGTCAGGCTGGCGCCGGTCTGCTGCGGATGGGCATTGGCCCACTTGCCTGCGGCCGCGACCTGTTCCAGCACGGTGCTGACCAGCTGCGGCGACTGCTGCACGAAGCGGCGCGAGGCCAGATAGTAGCCGTTGGCCAGCGGCAGGCCGGTGTAGTCGGCCAGCACCCGCACCTGGTAAGCCTTTTGCGCAGCAGCGAAATACGGATCCCACACCACCCAGGCGTCGATGCTGCCGGAGACGAAGGCGGCGCGGGCATCGGACGGCGACAGGTACACCGGCACGATGTCGGCCATCTTCAGCCCCGCCTTGTCCAATGCCGAAGCCAGCAGGAAGTGCGAACCGGAACCCTTCTGGAATGCCACCCGCTTGCCCTTGAGCGCGGCCACGCTGTGCAGCGGCGAATCCCTGGGCACGAAAATCGCCTCGCTGGCCACCGGCGCCGGCTCGGCGCCCACGTACAGCAGATCGACCCCGCCCGCCTGCGCAAACACGGGCGGCGGTGCGCCGGTGCTGCCGAAATCGATGCTGCCGGCATTGAGCGCTTCGAGCATCTGCGGCCCGGCCGGGAACTCGATCCATTTGACGCGGTGCCCGGCCAGCGCTTTCTCCATCGCGCCCTGCGCCTTGATCATGCTGAGCAGGCCGCTGCCCTTCTGAAAGCCGATCGTGATGTCGGCGCCCTGCGCCAACAGTGGCAGCGCGACTGCGCCCGCTGCGACGGCTGCCGCCATCCATTGCTTCATCTCGTTCCTCATGCGCTGTCGCGCCTTAGCCGTGCGCGGTACCTGGTCCGCGCATATTCCGAAAAAACATAACCTTGAGTTTTTTAATTCTTTGACTTCAAAACTGCCGGCCGTGACACTAAAAAAGGACCCGGTGACGGCGCAAGTGTAGCAAGCGCGGGCGCGCTGGCTAAGCCGGTTCTTCACCGATGCAAATCGGTTTTCCGCATATCGCGCAAGGTGTGCTTCTCAATCAAGGACGTGGTAATGCAGAACAAGACTAAACAGATCGGCGTGCTGGCGACGGGCGCCCTGTGGGTGGCCGGCGCCTGGGCGGCGGACGACGCCGCACCGATCGCCGAGCGCAGCGAGAGCGCGGCGATTCCGGCGGTGACGGTGACTGCCACGCGCCGCAGCGCGTCGCTGCAGTCGGTGCCGGTGGCGGTGTCGGTGATCGATGGCGAACAGCTGGCGCAGGCCAACCGCAACAGCATCGACACCATCGTCCAGGAAGTGCCGAGCACTACGTTCCGCCAGCAGGGCGGCAACAAGGATTCCACCATCTTCGTGCGCGGCATCGGCACCATCTCGACCTCGCCCGGCGTGGAACCCACCGTCTCCACCGTGGTCGACGGCGTGGTGTATGCGCGTCCGGGCCAGGCCACGCTCGACCTGCTCGACATCGACCGCATCGAAATCCTGCGCGGCCCGCAAGGCACGCTGTTCGGCAAGAACGCGTCATCGGGCGTGTTGAACGTGATCGGCCGCAAGCCGGGCGAGCTGCCCGGCGGCTACGTCGATACGTCGTGGTACCAGGGTAACGAGAAGCGCGTGCGCGCCGGCGTGTCGGGCGCGCTGGTACCGGGCGTGGTACGCGCTGCGCTTACCGCCCTGTATGCCGACTACGACGGCAATGTCGATAACCGCCATGCCGGCGGCGGCAAGCTCAATGGCTACGAACGCAAGGGCGCGCGCGCCCGTGTCGATATCAGCCCGCACCAGGATGTCGATATCGTGCTGATTGCCGACTACCTGCGCTCGAACGCCTCGCCCAGCCTGACCGCGTACAAGTCCACCAGCGCCGCGTTCTCGGCGGCGATCGCACCGGTGGTGGCCGGCCCGGAAAACCGCGAAGTCGTCACCGACATCCCGAGCGACATCGGCGACACCAACCGCGGCGTGTCGGCGCAGGTGGACTGGCGCCTGGGCGGCCACACGCTGACCGCAATCACGGCGGTGCGCGACTGGGACAATACCCAGTACACCAGCACCTCGGCGATCGGCAATGCCGCCGACGCGGCGCGCATCACGTCAGCCTATCCGGCCACGCGCGACATCGGCACCGTGGACTTTCGCCAGGTCTCGCAGGAAGTGCGCCTGGCCTCGCCCAGGGACGGCGTGGTCGATTACGTGGTGGGCGCCTACTACCTGCACGGCAGGGACCGCGAGACTTACCAGCGGCTCGTCACCAGCACCGCCAGTGCCGGCGGCAGCGCGGCCAATGTGTTCAACACCGGCCGCGCCGACTATGGCGTCACGAACGACAGCTATGCGCTGTTCGGCGAAAGCACGATCCATCTCGGTGCCGGCTGGCGCGCGATCCTCGGTGCGCGCGCCACCCGTGACGAGCTGTCGTACGACCACGTGCGCACCTCGACGTCCGCCTCGGCCTTCCCCGGCGTGCAACCGGGCGTGCAGAACAGCGGCGCCACCAGCGATGACGGCCACTCCGGCCGCCTCGGCCTGCAATACGATGTCACGCCCGGCGTCAGCAGCTACGCCACCTATTCGCGCGGCTACAAGGGGCCGGCCTACAATGTGTTCTTCAACATGCTGGCGCGCGACACGCTGGCCCTGAAACCGGAAACGTCCGACGCGTTCGAGCTGGGCCTGAAAGCGAGTGCGTTCGAGCGCCGCCTGACCGCCAACCTGGCCGTGTTCCACACGCGGTACGACAATTACCAGGCCAATTTCTACGACACCGTGGGCGGCACCGTGATCACGCGCCTGATCAACGCCGGCAAGGTCTCGACGCGGGGCGCGGAACTCGACGTGACCGCCCGCCCCACGCGCGCTTTTACGCTCTCGGGCGCGCTGGCCTACACCGACGCCAGGATCGACAGCTTCAACTGCCCGCCGGCGGCGGCCGCCTCGTGCAATCTCGATGGCCAGCCGCTGCCGTTCTCGCCGAAATGGAAAGCCTATACGCGCGCCAATTACGCGCTGGCGCTGCGCAACGGCTGGATCGCCGATTTCTCGGCCGATGTGTCGTACCAGTCGAGCACCCAGTTCGACCTGTTCCAGTCGCCCGATGCGATCGGGGCCGCTTACGGCATCGTCAACGCCGGCATTGCCCTGTCGTCGCCGGTCGCCGGCTGGCGCATTGCGCTGGTGGGCAAGAACCTGGCCAACAAGTCGTACGCCACCAACCTGGTCACATCCACCGGCTATGTCAACCGCGCCGTACCGCGCGACGACCGGCGTTATGTCGGTCTCACCGCACGCAAGGAGTTCTGAGCATGACCGCACCCGCCAGCCGCCAACTGAGCATCGCCGCCTTCATGATGCGCCACGGTCACCACGTGGCCGCCTGGCGCCATCCGCAGACCGACCTGGACACCAATCCGTTCAAGGTCTTTCGCCAGCAGGTGCGCCAGGCCGAAGCGGCCTGCCTGGACGCCGTCTTCTTTGCCGACAGCCTGGCGCTGACCGGCAACATCCCGTCGCTCGAACCGTTGACCCTGCTGTCGGCGCTGGCCGCGTCGACCGAGCGCATCGGCCTGATCGGCACCGCCACCACCACCTATAACGAGCCGTACACGGTGGCGCGCCAGTTCGCCTCGCTCGACCAGCTGTCGGACGGCCGGGCAGGGTGGAACCTGGTGACGTCGGATAACGCGGCCGAAGCGGCCAACTTCGGCCGCGACCGGCACGTGGACCATGCCGAGCGGTATGCGCGCGCCCGCGAATTTCATCAAGTTGTCACAGGACTGTGGGATAGTTGGCAGGATGGCGCGCTGGTCAACGACAAGGCGGGCGGTGTACTGGCCGATCCTGCCCGCATTCGCAAGCTCGATCATCGCGGCGCACACTTCGCGGTGGCCGGTCCGCTCAACGTCACGCCCAGCCCGCAGGGCCGGCCGGTGGTGGTGCAGGCCGGCGGTTCGGAAGCGGGTCGCGCGCTGGCCGCAGCGACCGCCGACGTGGTGTTTACTGCCCAGCCCACGCTGGCCAGTGCGCGCGATTTTTACGGCGACATCAAGCGCCGGGTGGCGGAGCAGGGCCGCCATCGCGACGCACTGAAGATCATGCCGGGTCTGTTCGCGGTGGTGGGAAGTTCGCAGGGCGAGGCGGACGACAAGTTCGGCCAGCTGCAAGGCCTGATCGAGCCGAAGGCGGGGCTGGCGCTGCTGGGCCGCATGATCGGCAATTTCGACCTGTCCGGCTATCCGCTGGACGGCCCCTTGCCCGATCTGCCGGAAACGCTGGACGGTCAGCGCAGCCGCCAGCAGCTGCTGACCAATCTGGCGCAGGGCGAGCAGTTGAGTATCCGCCAGCTCTACGAACGCATCGCGGGCGGTCGCGGCCACTTTACCGTGATCGGCACGGCGCAGACGGTGGCCGACCAGATGCAGGCCTGGTTCGAGGGCGGGGCGGCTGACGGATTCAATTTCATGGCGCCGGCGCTGCCGGGCGGCCTCGACGATTTTCTGGCGCTGGTGGTGCCCGAGTTGCAGCGGCGCGGCTTGTTCCGCACCGCCTACACCGGCATCACCTTGCGCGCACACTTGGGATTACGGGAGTAGCGATGCAGGCAGTGGGCAGGATGGTGGCAGCGGTGGCAATGGTAGCGGCGGTATCGGTGGCATCGCTGCTGGTGGCAGGGACGGCCGGTGCGCAGGAGTATTTCGGCGACGCCCGGCCGGACGCACCGGAACTGGCCGCGCGCGGTCCGGCCAAGGTGGGCGTGCGCACGCTGACGGTCGAACACCGCGACCAGCTCGACGTGCTGCGCGTGACCGACCAGACCCCGAACCCGCGCACCACGCGCAAGCTCACGCTCGAAATCTGGTATCCGGCAGCGCTGGCCAGCGGCCAGGCCGAGCACACCGTGTACACCGACGTGCTTGGCTCCGGTCCCAACGACCCGAAACGGCCCAACACCGCATTCCAGTTCAACGGCCGCGCGGCAAGGGATGCCGCGCCGCTGCACCCCGCCGGCGGCGCCGCACCGGCGCATCTCGCCAGTGAGGCCGCACCATCGACGCCAACGCCAACGCCAACGCCAACGCCAACGCCAGCCGCTCCCGCTGGCACTGTGTTCGCGGCCGCCGGCGCGGCAGCGTCAGCGTCCGCCGACACCCGCTACCCGCTGGTGATCGTCTCGCACGGCTATCCCGGCTCGCGCCTGCAGATGAGCTACCTGACCGAAAACCTGGCCTCGAAAGGCTACGTGGTGGTCGCCATCGACCACCCGGAATCGACCCGTGCCGACAAGGCCGGCTTTGCCAGCACCCTGCTCAACCGCCGGCTCGACGACCTGTTCGTGCTCGACACGGTGGCCGGCTGGGCGAGGCCGGGCAGCGGCAACTTCCTGGCCGGCCTGGTGGACGTGGACCGCACCGCGCTGATCGGTTATTCGATGGGCGGTTACGGCGCCCTGAACACGGTGGGCGCAGGCGTCAGCGCGGCGGCGGTGGCCTTTGTCCCCGGCGGCAAGCTGGCCGTCAACCAGCAGGGCAATGCCGAATACGCGCAGCAGCGCCAGGCTGCCGCGCGCATCAAGGCGGTGGTGGCGTTCGCCCCGTGGGGCGGCGCGCACAAGATCTGGGATGCCGACGGCCTGGCCGGCGTGCACACCCCACTGCTGTTTATCAGCGGCGACCAGGACGACGTGGCCGGTTACCGCGACGGCGTGCTGCGCCTGTTCGAGGGCACGGTGAACGCCGACCGCTACCTGCTGACCTACGTGGGCGGGCGCCACAACAGCGCCCCGAACCCGCCGTCGCCGGCCATGTGGCGCAATGCCGACGATTTCCAGTCGTACGCGGAACCCGTGTGGGACAGCCGCCGCATCAACAACATCAACCAGCACTTCGTGACGGCGTTCCTCGGCATCGTGCTCAAGCAGCAGCCGCTGCAAGCCTACCTGGCGCTGCCACCGCTAAGCGCGGACGGCACCATCAAGCCCGACCCCGGCTTGTGGAAAGGCTTCCCCAAGCGCGCTGCGCTGGGACTCGCATGGCGGCATTTGCCGCCGCAATGATGGCGCCAGCGGGGGCGGCAGACGCGCAAATCGGCTGATACCAGTTGAATGGTGCCGGCCTGCAAACGGGATATCGGCGCCATATCGACTTAATAACGGCTTAATGTCGGCTTAGCGCAGGGCAACATGGTGGCCGGAGCGGTGAAAACCGTCCCTGCGCTTGTATAATGCAGGCAAACTAACAGGCCTGCCACCATGACCAATACCACTCATTTCGGTTACAAAACCGTTGCGGAAGACGACAAAGTACGCGAAGTCGCCAAGGTTTTCCATTCTGTCGCTGCCAAGTACGACATCATGAACGACGTCATGTCCGGCGGCCTGCACCGGCTCTGGAAGGTATTTACGATCGCCAACGCCGGCGTGCGTCCCGGCTTCAAGTGCCTCGACATCGCCGGCGGCACCGGTGACCTGGCCAAGGCGTTTGCCAAGCAGGCCGGTCCCACCGGCGAAGTCTGGCTCACCGACATCAACGAATCGATGTTGCGGGTTGGGCGCGACCGGCTCTTGAACCGGGGCCTGTTGCCCCCCACCTTGTTGTGCGACGCCGAGAAGCTGCCATTCCCCGATAACTATTTCGACCGCGTGAGCGTGGCCTTCGGCCTGCGCAACATGACGCACAAGGACCAGGCGCTGGCGGAAATGCGCCGCGTGCTCAAGCCGGGCGGCAAGCTGCTGGTACTGGAATTCTCGAAAGTGATCGAGCCGCTGCAAAAACCGTACGACCTGTATTCGTTCAAGGTGCTGCCGTGGATGGGCCAGAAAATCGCCGGCGATGCCGAAAGCTACCGCTATCTGGCCGAATCGATCCGCATGCATCCGGACCAGGAAACGCTGAAAACGATGATGGAAACGGCGGGCCTGGAAAGCGTCAAGTATTACAACCTGACGGCAGGTGTGGCCGCTTTACACACCGGTATCAAGTTATAACCACGTAGGGAGAGAGACATAATGACAATCAAAAAAATCCTGGTGAGCGCCGTGCTGGCGCTCTCCGTCGGCGCCATGGTGTCCGAAGCCATCGCCCGTCCTGCCGGCGGCGGCCGCTCGATCGGCCGCCAGTCGCAAAACGTCCAGCGCATGCCGCCGGCCGCCGCGCCGCAGCAGGCGCCGCAGGGCGTACAGCGCCAGGCGCCCGCCCCGGCACCCAACGCGGCCGTGCCGCCGAAACCGGCCAGTCCGTGGAAAGGTATTCTCGGCGGCGCCTTGCTGGGCCTGGGTCTGGGCGCCTTGTTCTCGCACTTCGGCCTCAGCGGCGCGCTGGGCAGCATGATCGGCTCGATCCTGATGCTGGCGCTGATCGCCGGCGTGGTGTTCTTCATCGTGCGCATGATCCGTCGCAAGGCACAGCCGGCGCCGGCCTTCGGCAACAGCGGCTACAACGACAACGTCAAGCCGTTCACGCCCGCCCAGCAGCCGGCGCAGTACAACACCGGCAATGCGAGCGGTACGCCCGAAATCGGTTCCGGCCTGCAGTCGGGCCAGAACTACCAGTACCAGCCGGCAGCGGCGCCTGCGCACCAGAAATGGGGCGTGCCCGCCGATTTCGACGAAGTGTCGTTCCTGCGCGTGGCCAAGGGTAACTTCATCCGCCTGCAGGCGGCTTGGGACAAGGGCGATACCGCCGACATCCGCGAATTCACCACGCCGGAAGTATTTGCCGAGATGAGCCTGCAGCTGTCCGAGCGCACCCAGCCCGACTACACCGAAGTGGTCAGCCTCAATGCCGAGCTGCTGGGCATCGAAACCACGGCCACCGACTACCTGGCCAGCGTGCGCTTCACGGGCATGGTCAAGCCGGCCCGCGATGCGCTGGCCGAGCCGCTCAACGAAGTGTGGAACCTGAGCAAACCGGTGTCGGGTTCGGCCGGCTGGCTGCTCGCTGGTATTCAACAGTTGGCCTGAACCGTGGTTTGTCCCGCAAAATGGTAAGATCGAAACCGCCCGTTGCTGGGCGGTTTTGTTTTGTGGCCCTGTTTTGATAGCGTACCGAATGACACTCCCCCTGCCCAGTTCCCTTTCTGCTGCCTTGCCGGCCAGCGCCGCGATCAACCACCTGCTGGCGCAGGAGCCATGGGCCAGGAGCGCCCTGCAGCGCCACGCTGGCAAGGTGGCTGCCATCGACGCCGGTGTGGCGGCGCTGCGCCTGCGCGTGACGGCTGACGGCATGCTTGAAGCCGCCCCTGCCGAAGCGGTGGCCAGCGTGACCATTCGCATCAAGCCGGCCGACCTGCCGCTGATCGTGCAGGACCGGGCGCGGGCGTTTTCCTACGTGCGCATCGAGGGTGACGCCGAGTTCGCCAACGCGCTGTCGAGCCTGAGCCAGTCGCTGCGCTGGGAAGCCGAGGTGGACCTGGAGAAGCTGGTGGGACCGCTGGCGGCCAGGCGCGTGGTGTCCGGCGCCCACAGCGCGTTCGAGGCGGTCAGGAACGGTCACCGCAAGCTGGCCGAAAACGTCGCCGAGTACCTGCTCGACGAGAAGCAACTGCTGGTGCGCCCGCACGCGGTAGAAGAATTATCGGCCGACGTCACGCGCCTGCGCGACGATGTCGAGCGCGCTGCCAAGCGCCTGGCCAAACTGGAACAGAAACTGGGAACCCCATGATGTTGAAATTACTGCGCTTCCTGAAGATCATGCGGGTAGCGATCAAGTACGGCCTCGACGAAATAGCGATTGCCGGCTTCAAGGTGCCGCGCACGGCGCGCTTCATCGACACCGTGATGTTCTGGCGCGACCTGTCCTCGCCGCGTGGCGTGCGGCTGCGCCTGGCGCTGGAAGACCTGGGGCCGATCTTCATCAAGTTCGGCCAGGTGCTGTCCACCCGCAGCGACCTGATTCCGCCCGACATCGCCGTCGAACTGGCGCGCCTGCAGGACCGGGTGCCGCCGTTCGATTCCGACATCGCCATCGCGCAAATCCACAAGTCGCTGGGGGCCCACCCGGACCAGCTGTTCGCCTCGTTCGAGCGGATCCCGGTGGCCTCGGCATCGATCGCCCAGGTGCACTTTGCAACACTCAAGGATGGCCAGCAGGTGGCGGTCAAGGTGCTGCGTCCAGGCATGAAAAAAACCATCGACGAAGATGTGGCGCTGATGCAGATCGCGGCCGACCTGGCCAGCCGCCTGTGGGCCGACAGCAAACGCCTGAAGCCGAAAGAGGTGGTGGCCGAGTTCGACAAATACTTGCACGACGAACTGGACCTGATGCGCGAGGCGGCCAACGCCAGCCAGCTGCGCCGCAACTTTGCCGACTCCAAGCTGCTGCTGGTGCCCGAGATGCACTGGGATTATTGCTCGAGCAATGTGATCGTCATGGAGCGCATGCACGGCATCCCGGTCTCGCAGATCGACCGCCTGGCCGCTGCCGGCGTGGACCTGAAAAAACTGTCGAGCGACGGCGTGGAGATTTTCTTCACCCAGGTGTTCCGCGACGGCTTTTTCCATGCCGATATGCATCCCGGTAACATCCTGGTATCGATCGAGCCGGAAACCTTCGGCCGCTACATCGCGCTCGACTTCGGCATCGTCGGCACGCTGACCGACTATGACAAGGATTACCTGTCGCAAAACTTCCTGGCCTTCTTCCGCCGCGACTACAAGCGCGTGGCCGAGGCCCACATCGAATCGGGTTGGGCGCCCAAGGAAACCCGGGTCGATGAGCTCGAATCGGCCGTGCGCGCCTGCTGCGAGCCGATCTTCGACCGGCCGCTGCGCGACATCTCTTTCGGCCAGATCCTGCTGCGCCTGTTCCAGACCTCGCGCCGCTTCAATGTGGAAGTGCAGCCGCAGCTGGTGCTGCTGCAAAAGACGCTGCTCAATATCGAAGGCCTGGGCCGCCAGCTCGACCCCGACCTCGACCTGTGGAAAACCGCCAAGCCGTATCTGGAAAACTGGATGGCCGAGCAGGTCGGCTGGCAGGGCCTGTACCAGAAGCTGAAAGCCGAGGCGCCGCGCTACGCCCAGATCTTCCCGCAACTGCCACGCCTGGTGCACCGGGCGCTCGAACAGCAGGGCGAACGCCCCAACGACAACACCGAATTGCTCAAGGTGCTGATCCACGAACAGCAGCGCACCAACCGCCTGCTCAGCGGTGCAGCGTGGACGGTTGCCCTGGTGGTGCTGGCGCTGGCGTCGTACGAGTTCTGGCCCCACCTGATGCCGCACTGATGCGCGCCCGATGAGTGACTTTCTGCAACGCGATCCGCTGACGCCGGCGTTCTGGGACGAGCGCTTCGAACGCCGCTTCACGCCCTGGGACCGCGGTACGGTGTCGCCGGCGCTGCGCCGCTTCGTCGCTGCCCATGCACCGATGACGACCTTGATCCCCGGCTGCGGCGCCGCGCGCGAACTGCTGCTGTTGCGTGCGGCCGGCTGGAATGCCACGGCGATCGACTTTTCGCCGGCTGCCGTGGCCGTGGCCCGCCAGCTGGCCGGGCCCCATGCCGAGCACGTGGTGGTGGCCGACTTTTTCGCCTGGCAGCCGACCGAACCCTTGCAACTGATTTACGAGCAGGCTTTTCTGTGCGCCATGCCGCCTGCCGTGTGGCCGCGCCTGGCCGCGCGCTGGGCGCAGCTATTGCCGGCGGGCGCGCTGCTCGCTGGCTGCTTCCTGGTGGGCGATGGCTTCAAGGGGCCGCCGTTCGCGATCACGCGCAGCGCGCTCGACGCCCTGCTGCAACCGGCATTCGTGTGCGAAACCGACGACGTCGTCGACGATGCTATTGCGGTGTTTGCCGGGATGGAGCGCTGGATGGTGTGGCGCCGGCGCTGAACTGCGGCCGTCCGGTGGGGAACTTGTGACTGCGGGTGACCGCGTGCACGGTCAACAGCGCCAGCGCGCACAGCGCGATCGTGCGGCGATGGAGCGGCTCCGTCGGCGACTCGGCCACATATTTACTTTGTGCAAAAGCAGGAGCCGCCACCAATGCGGTGGACAGGCTGACCGCCAGCAGGCTGGCGTGGAGGTAGTGTTTAACGTGCTTGTTCATGATAATTCCCCAATAAAAGTGTGAGCGTCGGCTGCTGGACGGCAAGTGGCGCCACGATTCAGGGATTGGGAAATCAGCGCATCAGGTGAATTAGACCACGATCGTGACCCGGTGGCGAATAGCTTTTTTCAATCACCGTCATTGAACCTGGCAGGGCTGCCGGGGTTTGGTCGCAGGAAACAGGAATAGGGCGTCCAAAAGGCTTTATAATTCAGGGTTTTGATGATTTTTGCGGAGTAATAGATGCCGATCTACGCTTACCGCTGCGAGGCATGTGGTTTTGCCAAGGATGTCTTGCAGAAGATTTCCGACCCGCAGCTCACTGTCTGCCCAGAATGTGGCAAGGAGTCGTTCAAGAAACAAGTCACTGCCGCCGGCTTCCAGTTGAAGGGTTCGGGCTGGTACGTGACCGATTTCCGTGGCGGCACCCCGCCAGCCACCGGCGTGTCCCATCCGTCGGGCGCGATCGCGTCGTCGGCGCCCGCCCAGGCGGCCAAGGCCGATGCGTCGCCAGCCGCCCCGGCCGCAGCGGCCAGCACCACCAAGGCGGATTGAACCACTTACCAGAGCAATGACTTGATGCGTAAATACTTCATTACCGGCCTGCTGATCCTGGTGCCGCTGGCGATTACCGCCTGGGTGCTGAACCTGGTGATCAGCACCATGGACCAGTCGCTGCTGTTCGTGCCCGAGCGCTGGCAGCCGCACACGCTGTTCGGTTTCGACATCCCGGGCCTGGGCACCTTGCTGACCGTGGTCATCGTTTTCCTGACCGGCCTGCTGACCAACAACCTGGTCGGCAACTATGTGTTGCGCCTGTGGGAAAAGCTGCTCAAGCGCATCCCGCTGGTCAACTCGCTGTATTCGAGCGTCAAGCAGGTGTCGGACACCCTGCTGTCGTCGTCGGGCAACGCCTTCCGCAAGGCCGTGCTGATTCCGTATCCGCACCAGCAGTCGTACACCATCGCGTTTCTGACCGGCGCGCCCGGCGGCGACGTGAAAAACCACCTGGTCGGCGATTACGTCAGCGTGTACGTGCCCACCACGCCGAATCCGACCTCGGGATTTTTCCTGATGATGGCGCGCAAGGACGTGGTCGAGCTCGATATGACCGTCGATGCCGCCCTGAAATACATCGTGTCGATGGGCGTGGTGGCGCCGGAAGATGTGCCACAGCCGATCGTCCTGCCGGGCAATGGTGCACCATAATTCACCATAGTCACCGTACTCGTTACCGCAATACCGCCGAACTCTCTGAGTAATTTAACCTGAACCGAGAAATAATCATGTCCTCAATGCGTACTCACTACTGCGGCCTCACCACTGAAGCGCTGCTTGGCCAAACTGTCAGCCTGTGCGGCTGGGTACACCGTCGCCGCGACCACGGCGGCGTGATCTTCATCGACCTGCGTGACCGCGAAGGCCTGGTGCAGATCGTCTGCAACCCGGAACAGGCCGAAGTGTTCAAGGCCGCCGAAGCCGTACGCAACGAGTTCTGCCTGCGCGTGACCGGCGTGGTCAAGGACCGCCTGGCCGGCACCGTCAACAACAACCTGAAATCGGGCAAGATCGAAGTCGTGTGCTCGCAGCTGGAAGTGCTGAACGCCTCGGTGGCCGTGCCGTTCCAGCTCGACGACGACAACCTGTCGGAAACCACGCGCCTGACCCACCGCGTGCTGGACCTGCGCCGTCCGCAGATGCAGAACAACCTGCGCCTGCGCTACAAGGTGACGATGGAAGTGCGCAAGTACCTGGACGAACTGGGCTTCATCGATATCGAAACCCCGATGCTGACCAAGTCCACGCCGGAAGGCGCACGCGACTACCTGGTGCCGTCGCGCGTCAACGCCGGCAGCTTCTTCGCGCTGCCGCAATCGCCGCAGCTGTTCAAGCAGCTGCTGATGGTGGCCAACTTCGACCGCTACTACCAGATCACCAAGTGCTTCCGCGACGAAGACCTGCGCGCCGACCGCCAGCCCGAGTTCACCCAGATCGACTGCGAAACCTCGTTCCTGACCGAGCAGGAAATCCGCGACCTGTTCGAAGACATGATCCGCAAGGTGTTCCGCAACACCATGAACGTCGAGCTGCCCAACCCGTTCCCGGTGATGGACTTTGCCGAAGCGATGGGCAAGTACGGTTCGGACAAGCCGGACATGCGCGTCAAGCTGCAATTCACCGAACTGACCGACGTCGTCAAGAACGTCGAATTCAAGATCTTCAACAGCGCCGCCAACCTGCCCAACGGCCGCGTGGTCGGCCTGCGCGTGCCGCAGGGCGGCTCGATGCCGCGTTCGGAAATCGACGCCTACACCCAGTTCGTCGCCATCTATGGCGCGCGCGGCCTCGCTTACATCAAGGTCAACGAGAAGGCCAAGGGTCGCGACGGCCTGCAGTCGCCGATCGTCAAGAGCATCGACGACGCCACCCTGGCCAAGATCCTGGAGCTGACGGGCGCGCAGGACGGCGACCTGATCTTCTTCGGCGCCGACAAGGCCAAGGTCGTCAATGACGCCATCGGCGCGCTGCGCGTGAAGATCGGTCACTCGGAATTCGGCAAGAACGCCGGCCTGTTCGACGACGTCTGGTCGCCGCTGTGGGTGGTCGACTTCCCGATGTTCGAGTACGACGAAGAATCGGACCGCTGGACCGCGACCCACCACCCGTTCACGGCGCCCAAGGATGGCCACGAAGACATGCTGGAAACCAATCCGGGCGCCTGCATCGCCAAGGCCTACGACATGGTCCTGAACGGCTGGGAACTCGGCGGCGGCTCGATCCGTATCCACCGCGAGGAAGTGCAGTCGAAAGTGTTCCGCGCGCTGAAGATCGATGCCGACGAAGCGCGCCTGAAGTTCGGCTTCCTGCTCGACGCGCTGCAGTATGGCGCGCCGCCGCACGGTGGCCTGGCGTTCGGCCTGGATCGCATCGTCACCTTGATGACCAAGTCCGATTCGATCCGCGACGTGATCGCCTTCCCGAAAACCCAGCGCGCCCAGGATCTGCTGACCCAGGCGCCGTCGGAAGTGGACGAGAAGCAGTTGCGCGAACTGCACATCCGCCTGCGCGCGGCTGAGCCGAAGGTCGCAAGCTGATCTGAACCATCTGGCATAATGAAAAGGCGCCCCGGCTACCGCGGCGCCTTTTCTTTTGCCCGAACATGAAGCCCTACAAGATTCCCGAATCCGTCCTGGTCGTGATCCATACTGCCGACCTGCAAGTGCTGCTGATCGAACGCGCCGACCGTCCCGGTTTCTGGCAGTCGGTCACCGGGTCGATCGATACCGTGGACGAGCCGCTGATCGATGCCGCCCGGCGCGAACTGGGCGAGGAAACCGGCATCGTGGCCGACGGCCAACGCATCGTGCTGCGCGACTGGCAACTGTCGAACCGCTACACCATCTATCCCGAATGGCGCCACCGCTATGCCCCGGGCGTGACCGAAAACACCGAGCACATCTTCAGCGTCGAAGTCGCGCGCGACACGCCCATCAGGCTGGCGCCACGCGAGCACATCAATTACGCCTGGTTGCCGCACCGGGAGGCGGCCGACCGCTGCTTTTCGGCGTCCAACGCGGAAGCGATCCTGATGCTGCCCAGGCAGCTCGGGCAGGGCTGATCGTGCGGGAATTGCTGTGTGCGACGGCGAACGTACAGTGGTGCGGACTCGGGGTTAGAATGTTTCCATGAAAATCCGTGTTGCCACCTATAACATCCACAAAGGGGTGTCCTCGATCCGTGCCGAGCCGCGCGTGCTGGCGCTCAAGCAGGCGATCGGCATGTTCGACGCCGACGTCGTGTTCCTGCAGGAAGTCCAGGGCAAGCATGACCTGAAGGCGGCCAAGTATGGCGCCGAGCACCTCGGTAAAAAACACTGGCCGGCGGCGGCGCAGCACGAGTATTTCGCCGGCGAGTCGCGCCACCTGCATGCGGCGTACGGCATGAATGCCGTCTACGACCATGGCCACCACGGCAATGCGCTGCTCAGCGCGTTCCCGATCGCCAACATGGCCAACCACGATGTTTCCGATCACGCCTACGAGCAGCGCGGCATCCTGCATTGCGTGCTCAACACGCCATGCGGGCTGGTGCATTGCTATGTCGTGCACCTGGGCCTGTTCGAAGCAGGGCGCAGGCGCCAGACCCAGGCGCTGATTTCCGCCGTGCGCGCGTCGGCGCCCGACGGCGAGCCGGTCATCATCGCCGGCGACTTCAACGACTGGCGCAACACGCTCTCGGCCGAGCTGCGCAATGCCCTGGGCGTGGTGGAAGCGTTCGACCACCTCGACAGCAAGTCCGCGCTCAGCGACCTGATGCGCACGCTGCGCCGCAAGGCGTCGGTCAATCCGGCCCGCACCTTCCCGTCGGCGCTGCCGTTTTTCCGCCTCGATCGCATTTATGTGCGCGGCTTCAAGGTCGAGACCGCCGAAGTGATGCATGGTCCGCTGTGGGCCAAGCTCTCCGACCACGCGCCGATTGTCGCGTCGCTATCACTTGGCTAGAATGGCGCCATGGGCACCTCAGTCAACTTCCTTGCTGATAACGACGTCAAGCTCCTGCATACCGGCACCGATTATTTTCCGGCGCTCATCGCAGCGATCGACAACGCCCGCGTCGAAATCTATTTCGAGACCTATATCTTTGCCCCCGACGACACCGGCCGGCGCGTGATGGCCGCGCTGATCGCCGCTGCCCGGCGCGGCATCCACGTGCGCATGATTACCGACTGGTGGGGCACGGGCCGGCGCCAGGTCAACAGCATGCACGAGCAGCTGGTGGCAGGCGGCGTCGAGCACCGCGTGTTCAACCCGTGGTTCAGGCGCGGCGTCACCCGCACCCACCGCAAGATCTGCGTGGTGGACCGCGAGATCGCGCTGGTCGGCGGCATCAACATCAACGACGACATGTTCTGCGACTACAACCACGCGATTGCCCTCGACTGGCCGCGCTGGGATTTCGCGGTGCAGGTGCGCGGCCCGCTGGTGGCGGCCGTGCAAAAAGAGCAGGAAGCACAGTGGCGCCGACTCGGTAAAATGACGCTGATCAAGCGCATCAACCTGTACCGCGACATGCGCAAGGACACCAAGGCAGCGGCCGACAAGATGGTGCAGGCCGGCTTCGTGGTGCGCGACAACCTGCGCAACCGCAGCACCATCCAGCGCGCCTACCTGCAGGCGCTGGGCCGCGCCCGCAAGAGCGTGCTGCTGGCCAATCCGTATTTCGCCCCGGGCCGCAAGTTCCGCCGCGCGCTGGCCGCTGCTGCCGAGCGCGGCGTGGACGTGACGCTGCTGATCGGCGTGGGCGAGATCTGGCTGCAGGACGCGGTCGCCCATTCGTTCTATCCGAAACTGCTGGCCGCCGGCGTCAAGATCGTCGAATACCGCAAGACCCAGCTGCACGCCAAGGTGGCCGTGATCGACGACGACTGGGCCACCGTCGGCTCGAGCAATGTCGATGGCCTGTCGCTGTTTTTGAACCAGGAAGCCAATGTGGTGATCAAGGATGCCGCGTTCGCGCAGACCTTGCGCGCGCACATCGAGGCCGCCATCGCCGATGGCGTGCCGATCCATTACGCCGACTTCGAACATGTCGGCCGCTTCCGCCGCATCGGTTACGAGGTGGCTTTCGTGTTTTACCGGACCGTGATGCGGTTGTTCTCCGTAGGGAAATATGCATGAGTGATACCGTCCGACTCGACAAGTGGCTGTGGGCCGCGCGCTTCTTCAAAACCCGCACCCTGGCCACCGACGCCATCGACAGCGGCAAGGTCAAAGTCAACGGCGACAAGGTCAAGCCGGCGCGCACCGTGCACATCGGCGACCTGCTCGACATCGATAACGGCTCGGACCGCTGGGAAGTCGACGTGATGAATCTGTCCGACGTGCGGGCTGCTGCGCCGATCGCGCGCAATCTCTACGAAGAGACCGACGACAGCGTGCAGCGGCGGGCGCTGGTGGCGGAAAACCGCCGCCTGTTCCGCGAACCGACGGCCGACTTCAAGGGCCGGCCCACCAAGCGCGACCGCCGCCAGCTGGGCAAGCTGTAACCGGTCCTCGCGGGCCGGCAATCGCAGGCCCGATCATCGCATGCTGCGCCGCAGCAATAGAACCTCGACTCTAAACGAAGCGTTTGACTTTTGTCCTGCGCTGGATAATAGTACGAGCGTTCGCAATTCTTTTCACACGGAGTAAATGTTGGGGGCGCAGAATACGCTGCGCCACGCCAGCGGCACTTTGGGACCCTTTCTTATCAATACCTCGACTAAATTTATGCGCAAGGGCGAACTGACACGGGCGGCGATCCTCGACGTGGCGCTGGACCTGGCCAGCCGGGACGGCCTGGAAGGCCTGACCATCGGCCTGCTCGCGGACAAGATGAACATGAGCAAGTCCGGCGTGTTCGCCCATTTCGGCTCGCGCGAGGATTTGCAGCTGGAAGTGCTCAAGCTGTATCACCACCGGTTCGAGCAGGAAGTGTTTTTCCCGAGCGTGAAGGAAGCGCGCGGCATCGAACGGCTGCGCTCGATGTTCGCGCGCTGGGTCAAGCGCGTGAGCGTGGAAGTGGCGTCGGGCTGCATCTATATCAGCGGTGCGGTCGAGTACGACGACCGCCCGGGGCCGATCCGCGAAGAGTTGATGGCCATGGTCGGCGCCTGGCAGGCAGCGCTGCTGCGCTGCGTGCAGCAGTGCATCGAGACCGGCGACCTGAAAGCGGGCAGCGATGCGCGCCAGATGGTCTACGAGATGTACGGTCTGATCCTGGCGCTGCACCACGATGCGCGCTTCCTGCGCATCCCTGGCAGCCTGGAGCGTGCCGGTACCGGATTCGAACGTTTGATCGTGTCGTACAAGAATTAGCAAGGCAGTTGTAGTACCAATCATCGCAACGCAAGCCACCATTTTTGCAGTCTATAAAGTCATCAGGAGAAAACCATGGGTCAATATGTCGCGCCAATCCGGGATATGCAATTCGTGCTGCACGAACTGCTCAACGTGCAGGAAGAACTGAAAGCGTTGCCGGACTACGCCGAAATCGATGCCGACATCATCAACCAGGTGCTGGAAGAGGGCGGCAAGTTCACGTCGGAAGTGCTGTTCCCGCTGAACCATTCGGGCGACCGCGAAGGCTGCAAGCTGGACGTGGCGACCAACTCCGTGACCACCCCGAAGGGCTTCAAGGAAGCGTATAAACAATACGTCGAGGGCGGCTGGGCAGCGCTGGCGTGCGATCCGCAATACGGCGGCCAGGGCTTGCCGGTACTGCTGAACAACTCGTTCTACGAAATGCTGAACTCGGCCAACCAGGCCTGGACCATGTACCCGGGCCTGTCGCACGGCGCCTACGAGTGCCTGAAGGAACACGGCACCGACGAACAGAAATCGACCTATCTGCCGAAGCTGGTGTCGGGCGAGTGGACCGGCACCATGTGCCTGACCGAACCGCACTGCGGCACCGACCTCGGCATGCTGCGCTCGAAAGCGCTGCCGCAGGAAGACGGCTCGTGGCTGATCACCGGTAACAAGATCTTCATCTCGGCCGGCGAACACGACATGTCGGAAAACATCGTGCACCTGGTGCTGGCACGCGTGCCGGACGCACCGGAAGGCTCGAAAGGCATTTCGCTGTTCCTGGTACCGAAGTTCCTGCCGAACGCGGACGGCACGGTCGGTGCGCGCAACCCGATCACCTGCGGCGCCATCGAAGAAAAGATGGGCATCCACGGCAACTCCACCTGCCAGATGAACCTGGACGGCGCAAAAGGCTGGATCATCGGCCAGCCGAACAAGGGTCTGAACGCCATGTTCGTGTTCATGAACGCGGCCCGCCTGGGCGTGGGCATGCAGTCGCTGGGCCTGACCGAAGTGGCGTACCAGAACGCGCTCGTGTATGCCAAGGACCGCATCCAGATGCGTTCGCTGTCGGGCGCCAAGGCGCCGGACAAGCCGGCCGATCCGATCATCGTGCACCCGGACGTGCGCCGCATGCTGCTGACCGCCAAGGCGTACGCCGAAGGCGGCCGCGCCTTCACGTCGTACGTGGCGCTGCAGATCGACCGCGAACTGCACCACCCGGACGCTGACGTGCGCAAGGAAGCTGCCGACGAAGTGGCGCTGCTGACGCCGATCGTCAAGGCCTTCATCACCGACAACGGCTGGATCGCCACCTCGGAAGCGATGCAGGTGTTCGGCGGCCACGGCTATATCGCCGAGTGGGGCATGGAACAGTACGTGCGCGACGCGCGCATCAACATGATTTACGAAGGCACCAACACGATCCAGTCGCTGGACCTGCTGGGCCGCAAGATCCTGGGCGACAACGGCGCCAAGCTGCGCAAGTTCGGCGAGAAGATCAAGAACTTCGTCGAAGAAAACGGTACCGACGAAGCGCTGAGCGAATTCATCACCCCGCTGGGCGACCTCGGCGACAAGGTCACCAAGCTGACCATGGAAATCGGCATGAAGGCGTTCCAGAACCCGGACGAAGTCGGCGCCGCCTGCGTTCCGTACCTGCGCGTGGTCGGTCACCTGGTGTACAGTTACCTGTTCGCGCAAATGGCCAAGATCGCACTGGCCAAGGAAGACAGCGGCGACAGCTTCTACAAGGCAAAACTGGCCACGGCGCGTTTCTACTTCGCCCGTCTGCAACCGGAAACCGCCACCCTGATCCGCCAGGCACGCTCGGGTTCGGCCAACCTGATGGCCCTCGACGCCGACCTGTTCTAAGAGACTAGAGGAAAAGACATGACCAATTTCATCGTTAAAAAAGTAGCCGTGCTGGGCGCCGGCGTGATGGGTGCGCAGATCGCCGCCCACTGCGTCAACGCCAAGGTGCCTGTCGTGCTGTTCGACCTGCCGGCCAAGGAAGGTCCGAAAAACGGTATCGTCCTGAAAGCCATCGAAGGCCTGAAAAAACTGTCGCCGGCGCCCCTGGGCAACAAGGAACACGCGGCGCTGATCGAAGTGGCCAACTACGAAGACGACCTGGCCAAGCTGGCAGACTGCGACCTGATCATCGAAGCGATCGCCGAGCGCATGGACTGGAAGCACGACCTGTACAAGAAGGTCGCGCCGCACATCGGCGCCAACGCCATCTTCGCCTCGAACACCTCGGGCCTGTCGATCACCACGCTGTCCGAAGGGTTCGACGCCGACCTGAAATCGCGCTACTGCGGCGTGCACTTCTTCAACCCGCCGCGCTATATGCACCTGGTCGAAATCATCCCGACCGCTGCAACCCGTCCTGAAATCGCCGACCAGCTCGAAGGTTTCCTGACCACCACGCTGGGCAAGGGCGTGGTCCGCGCCAAGGACACGCCGAACTTCATCGCCAACCGCGTGGGCGTGTTCGGCATCCTGGCCATCGTCCACGAAGCCGAGAAATTCGGCCTGTCGGTCGATGTGGTCGATGACCTGACCGGCGCCAAGCTCGGTCGCGCCAAGTCGGGCACGTTCCGCACCGCCGACGTGGTGGGCCTCGACACCATGGGCCACGTGATCAAGACCATGCAGGACAACCTGCCGAACGACCCGTTCGCAGCGGTCTACAAGACGCCGGACGTGCTGGCCAAGCTGGTGGAAAAGGGCGCGCTGGGCCAGAAATCGGGCGCCGGCTTCTACAAAAAGGTCGGCAAGGACATCCTGCGCCTGGACTTTGCCACCGGTGAATACGTGCCGGGCGGCGCCAAGGCTGCCGACATCATCGGCCGCATCCTCAAGGAAAAGGATCCGGTCAAGAAAATGAAGGCGCTGCGCGAATCGACCAACCCGCAGGGCCAGTTCCTGTGGGCGATCTTCCGCGACGCCTTCCACTACATCGCCGTGCACCTCGACACCGTGGCCGACAATGCGCGCGACATCGACTTCGCCATGCGCTGGGGCTTCGGCTGGACCGTCGGTCCGTTCGAAACCTGGCAGGCAGCCGGCTGGTCGCAGGTGGCGCAGTGGGTCAAGGAAGACATCGATGCCGGTCAGGCGCTGTCCACCGCACCGCTGCCGGCCTGGGTGTTCGCAGGCCCGGTGGCCGACAAGGGCGGCGTGCATACGCCGGAAGGCTCGTGGTCGGCGGCCTCGCAAGCGTTCGTGCCGCGCTCCGACCTGGCCGTGTACCAGCGCCAGGCGTTCCGCGCACCGGTCCTGGGTGCAGGCGCCATCGACGGCCGCACCGCCGGCACCACGTTCCACGAGGACGACTCGGTACGCATCTGGCACATGGACGACGAGGTGCTGGTGATCTCGCTGAAAACCAAGATGCACGTGATCAGCCCCGACGTCATCGCCGGCTTCACCAAGGCGCTGGCCGAAGCGGAGAAAAACTTCAAGGGCCTGGTGATCTGGAACGCGGACGCTGCCGAAGGCGGCGCCTTCTCGGCCGGTGCCGACCTGCAATCGGCCCTGCCTGCCTTCATGCAGGGCGGCGCCAAGGCGGTCGATCCGATCGTCAAGGAGTTGCAGGATGCCTTCATGTCGCTCAAATACGCGAACGTGCCGGTGGTCGCTGCGGTGGCCGGCCTGGCGCTGGGCGGCGGTTGCGAGCTGGCGCTGCATGCGTCGAAACGCGTGGCCGCGATCGAATCGTACATCGGCCTGGTGGAAGTGGGCGTGGGCCTGATTCCTGCCGGCGGCGGCCTCAAGGAAGCGGCATCGCGCGCCTACAAGGAAGCCAAGGGCAACGACATCCTGCAATTCCTGAAAACCGGCTTCACCAATGCCGCCACCGCCAATGTGTCGAAGTCGGCACTGGAAGCACAGGCCATGGGTTACCTGAAAGAAGACGACGTGATCGTGTTCAACGCCTACGAGCTGCTGCACGTGGCCAAGGTGGAAGCGCGCGCCATGTTCGACAAGGGCTACCGTCCGCCGATGAAGGCGCCGATCCAGGTGACCGGCCGCTACGGCTGGGCCACCATCAAGGCGCAGCTGGTCAACATGCGCGACGGCGGCTTCATTTCGGCGCACGACTTCAAGCTGGGCGACATGATCGCCGAGATCGTCTCCGGCGGCGACATCGACCAGGGTTCCTTCGTCAGCGAGCAATGGATACTGGACCGCGAACGCAAGGCCTTCCTCGAGCTGTTGAATCATCCAAAAACGCAGGAACGGATCATGGGCATGCTGCAGACCGGCAAACCGGTACGCAACTAATCTAGGAAGAACATAATGACCAAACAACTTCAAGACGCATACATCGTCGCTGCCACCCGCACCCCGATCGGCAAGGCGCCGCGCGGCATGTTCAACAAGACCCGTCCGGACGACCTGCTGGTGCGCGTGATCCAGTCGGCGCTGGCGCAGGCGCCGGGCCTCGATCCGGCCCTGATCACCGACGCCATCATCGGCTGCTCGTTCCCGGAAGCGGAGCAGGGCTTCAATATCGCCCGCCAGTCCGTGCTGCTGGCCGGTCTGCCGAAAACGGTCGGCGGCGTCACCATCAACCGCTACTGCGCCTCGGGCATCACCGCGCTGGCCATGGCAGCGGACCGCATCCGTGTCGGTGAAGCGGACGCCATGATCGCCGGCGGCGTGGAATCGATGTCGATGGTGCCGATGATGGGCAACAAGCCGTCGATGAACATGAATATGTTCTCGGACGAAAACGTGGGCATGGCCTACGGCATGGGCCTGACCGCCGAAAAAGTGGCGACCCAGTGGAAAGTCTCGCGCGAAGCGCAGGACGCGTTCGCGGTCGAATCGCACCGCCGCGCCATCGCCGCCCAGCAGGCCGGTTTCTTCAAGGACGAGACCACCCCGGTCGAGATCATCACCCGCACGCCGAACCTGGTCACGGGCGAGATCGATGTCAAGACCCGCACCGTCGATACCGACGAAGGCGCGCGCGCCGATTCCACCATGGAGTCGCTGGCCAAGCTGAAACCGGTGTTTGCGGCCAAGGGCTCGGTCACCGCCGCCAACAGCTCGCAGATGTCGGACGGCGCCGGCGCGCTGCTGGTCGTGTCCGAGAAATTCCTGCGCGAACACAACCTGACCCCGCTGGCGAAGTTCTCGTCGTTCGCGGTCAAGGGCGTGCCGCCGGAAATCATGGGCATCGGTCCGAAGTTCGCGATTCCCGACGCCTGCAAGGCAGCCGGCATTACCCAGGATCAACTGGACTGGATCGAACTGAACGAAGCATTTGCCGCGCAGGCGCTGGCCGTGATCGGCGACCTGGGCCTCGATCCGGCCAAGGTCAACCCGATGGGCGGCGCGATCGCGCTCGGTCACCCGCTGGGCGCGACCGGCGCCATCCGCGCTGCCACCGTGGTCCATGCACTGCGCCGCAACAACCTGAAATACGGCATGGTCACGATGTGCGTGGGCGCCGGCATGGGCGCGGCAGGCATCATCGAGCGCGTCTAAAGCGGTTTAGATCATCATAAACAGGGCGCTGTGGTGCAAACCGCGGCGCCCTTTGCTTATCTGCACACTGGAGAAACTATGGATATTCTGAGCACCAAGCAAGACGGCATCCTGACCCTGGAATTCAACCGCCCCGCGCGCAAGAACGCGATCACCGCGGCCATGTACCAGGCCATGGCCGACGCCCTCACCGACGCCGAGCAGGATGTGGCCGTGCGCGCCATCCTGATCATGGGCAAGCCCGAGATTTTCACGGCCGGCAACGACCTCGAAGATTTCCTGAAAAACGCCCCCACCAGCGGCGACCTCGAAGACCGTCCCGTGTACCAGTTCATGCTGGCGCTCTCGGGCGCAACGAAGCCGGTAGTCGCTGCCGTGTCGGGCGCAGCGGTGGGCATCGGCACCACGCTGCTCATGCATTGCGACCTCGTGTATGCCGCAGACAACGCCAAGTTCTCGATGCCGTTCGCGCAGCTGGGCCTGTGCCCCGAATTTGCGTCGAGCCTGCTGCTGACCCAGATCGCCGGCTATCCGCGCGCGGCCGAAAAACTGATGCTGGGCGAGGCATTCCTGGCGCCCGAAGCGCTGGAGATGGGGCTGGTGTCGAAAGTGCTGCCGGCCGACGAGCTGGCGGCGTTTGCCCGTGGCCAGGCCGCCAAGCTGGTGGCGTTGCCGGCCAGTTCGATCCGCACCACCAAGCAGCTGATGAAGGCCAGCCGCAGCAACGCGATTGCCGACACCATCGCGGCCGAGAACAAGCACTTCGGCGCCATGCTGTCGTCGCCCGAGGCGCGCGAGGCGTTCACGGCGTTCTTCGAGAAGCGCAAGCCGGACTTTACGAAGTTCGCGTAAATCCGGGCAAAAAAAAAGCCCGCTCAGGGAGCGGGCTAAATCCAATTCCTTTGCAAGAAGTGGAGGAGACAGGTGCAGTATGCTGCGTCGCCGCATATCATGCCACTTTATTTTTCACATATCTAACATCATCAATGTGAATGTCGCTCCTCCATACCCGGGTTAGCTCACCGGCTGCAGGTCAGCGCCAGGTTGGTCACCGCGGCACCGCGCACCACGCCGCTCTGGTTGCTCAGGGTGCAGGTCAGGTTTTTAGGCTGGGTCAGGATGCTGATGCTGTACACATCGCCGTTATTCAGGCTGGCTGCAGTGAACGTGCCACTGCTGCCTGCTGCGCTGCTGAGCGTGGTTTGCGCACCACTGCCGTTGATCAAGGTGACGGTGTTGGCCACGTCGGTCGGCGTCGAGCCATCGGTCGGCGTGGTTTTTTCCACCGATACCAGGCCGGAATACGTGCCGCCGACCGTGTAGGCGATCGGGCTGCAGCTCACCACCGCAGCGATGCTGACCGTGTAGCCGGCGGTGGCCTTGCCGTTGCTCACGCCGCAGCTGAAGTAGGGCGGCTGTTGCGCCACCGTGATGTCGTATTCGGCGCCGTAGTCGATCTGTTGCGGGAACGAGAACGAGGTGGCGCCCTTGGGCACCGAAATGGTGTTGCCGCCATTTGCCAATTGCAGGCCATCGACCGTCAGACCCGTGACCGAACCTTGGACCGTGTATTGCGCCTTGCCGCCACATGCCGACAGCAGGCTGGCCAGGGTCAGCGCAACAAGTGCACCGGCGTACGAAAATTTCATGGAGTTCTCCGAAGATTGAATGGTTGCGTGCCGCTTATTTGCCGCTTATTTGCCGCTTACTGGCTATTCGAGGTATTGACGCACGAGACCGTCACAGCATTGGTCAGGTCGCCACCGGTGATATTGCCGGTGCCGGTGCCGGCCGGGATGGTGCAAGTCTGTCCGGCAGGCTGGGTCAAGATATTGATGCCGTAGTTGGAGCCGTCGCCGACCGTGTGCGGGAATACGAACGACGTGGCGCCCCTGGCAACGGTGACCGTGTCGGTGCCGTTGGCGATCACCAGGCCGTCGCTGGTCAGGCCGCTGATGCTGCCGCCCAGCGTGCGCGGGACGTTGGTGCAGGTGATCACGATCGTGTAGGCGTTGTAGACGTTGGCGCGGCCCTGGTTGCTCGATGGTACGCAGGTGGCATTGGCCGGCTGCTTGCTGACCTGGATGTCGAAATTGTCATCGACCGACACGCGGCGGGTGAAGACGAAGCTGGTGGCACTGTCCGTGACATCGAGGGTCTCGCCGTTGCCATTATTAACCAGCTGCAAACCCTTCTTGGTGTAGCCGTTGATCGTGCCCGATAATTGCAGGTCGCCGCTGCTGCCGCCGCAGGCGCTCAGGATGGCGCCGCACAGCAGGGCCAGGCCCGAACGCAGATACATAGTTTTCATCACATCTCTCTCCAAAACGAATAGGGGCCGGCAGCATGCACGGGCGCAGCGTGGATAGGGCGCGGGTGCAGCATCTTACACGGGTTTGGACGGTATTTTAGTGCATTTGGTAACAGCGGTCGCCGCCACGGATGTAACAGCGTGTGAACGCCGCGGCCGCGCCGGCGCGGCTGTCCGTGCGCCCGGCGCCATCGTTGCGATCGGTGCGACAATGGCGGCTGAACCTTCACCGACCACGACGCCCATGCACACGCCCGCTCCGCAAGCCCTGCTGTTCGACCTCGACGATACCCTGTGGCCGATCGGCCCTGCCATCGCTGCCGCCGAGATCGGGTGGCACGCATGGCTGGCCGAGCGGGCGCCGGCCGTCACCGACCGCTACACGGTCGAGCAGTTGCGCGCGCTGCGCATGGCGCTGCTCGAGCGCCAGCCGGCGCTGGTGGCCGATCTGTACCAGCTGCGCCGCGCCGCGCTCGAAGCGGCGTTTGTCGAGACCGGCGCCGATCCCGTGTACGTGGACGGCGCCATGGCCCGCTTCCACGCACTGCGCAACACGGTCACCCTGTTCGACGACGTGCTGCCGGCGCTGCAGGCGCTGGGCGCCATGCTGCCGCTCGGTGTGATCACCAACGGCAACGCCGACCTTGAACTCATCGGCCTGCACCACCATTTCAAGGTGGCGATCGCCTCGCACAGCTTCGGGCGCGCCAAGCCCGACCCGGGAATCTTCCTGGCGGCCTGCCAGGCCATGGGCGTGGCACCGGAAACGGCGATCTACGTCGGCGACGACTTGCGGCTCGACGTCCAGGGCGCGCAGGCGGTCGGCATGCGCGCTGTGTGGATGAACCGCCACGGCAGCAGCGCCCACCGCGACGCCGGCATCGTGCCCGATGCCATCTGCGCCAGCTTCGACGAGCTGCTGGTGTGGGTGAGGTCGCAGATGCGGCATAATGCTGATGAACCAACCAAGGGTCACTGAAGATATTCACCATGCAACTCGATACACGCGCTCAAACCCTGCTCAAAGCCCTGGTGGAACGCTATATTGCGGACGGCCAGCCGGTGGGCTCGCGCGCCCTGTCCAAGATTTCCGGGCTCGAGCTGTCGCCGGCCACCATCCGCAACATCATGGCCGACCTGGAAGAACTCGGGTACGTGGCCAGCCCGCACACCTCGGCCGGCCGCGTGCCGACGCCGCGCGGCTACCGCATCTTTGTCGATACCCTGCTGACGGTGCAGCCGTTCGACGAGCAGTCGATGGAGTCGCACATGCGCCTGCAGGCGCCGCAGCCGCAAAAGATGATCAGCAATGCGGCGCAGATGCTGTCGTCGCTGTCGCAGTTCGCCGGCGTGGTGCTCAGCCCGCGCCGCGAATCGGTATTCCAGCAGATCGAATTCCTGCGCCTGGGCGAAAAGCGCATCTTGCTGGTGATCGTCGGTCCCACCGGCGACGTCCAGAACCGCATGCTGCTCACCGATGTCGATTACAGCCCGTCGCAGCTGGTGCAGTCGGCCAACTACATCAACCAGAACTACGGCGGCCTGTCGTTCGAGGACGTGCACCGCCGGCTGCAGGCCGAGGTACGGCAGCTGCGCGACGATATGAGCCGGCTGATGCAGGTGGCAGTGGAGGCGGGCAGCGAAGCGATGGCCGACGACAAGGACGACATGGTGATCGCGGGCGAACGCAACCTGCTGTCGGTCAGCGATCTGTCGAGCAATATGTCGTCGCTGCGGCAAATGTTCGACATGTTCGAGCAAAAGACCGGCCTGCTGCAGCTGCTTGACGTGTCGAGCAAGGCCAACGGCGTGCAGATCTATATCGGCGGCGAATCGAGCCTGGTGCCGATGGATGAGATGAGCGTGGTGACGGCGCCGTACACGGCCAACGGCAAGATCGTCGGCACGCTCGGCGTGATCGGCCCCACGCGCATGGCGTACGAGCGGGTGATTCCGATCGTCGATATCACGGCCAAGCTGCTATCGAACGCGCTCAGCCATACTCAGCCGTAAAGGTTCAGGCAGGCTTGTGCGGGCAGGCCACCTTGGTGCAGTTGCCGTAGATCGCCAGCGCGTGTTCGGCGATGTTGAAGCCGCGCTCCTTGGCGATCGCGTTCTGGCGTTCCTCGATCGCTTCGTCGTAAAACTCTTCGACGCGGCCGCAGTCGAGGCAGACCAGGTGGTCGTGGTGCGAACCGGCATTGAGTTCGAAGATGGCCTTGCCTGTTTCGAAATGATTGCGGTTTAACAAGCCCGCCTGTTCGAACTGGGTCAGCACGCGGTAGACGGTGGCCAGGCCCACGTCCATGTTATCGGCCAGCAGGATCTTGTAGACGTCCTCGGCCGTGAGGTGGCGCACGTCGCTGGTCTGGAAGATGTCCAGGATTTTAAGGCGAGGCAGCGTGGCTTTCAGGCCGCTGGCCTTCAGATCGGTTGGATTATTTCCCATGGTGGACACTCTTCATGTAGTTGGCGACTGACTGGCCGACAGTTTAACGCACTCCGCGCCATGTCGCACGGGATGGCGCACCAGGGGACCTGTGCCGCCGACTTTTGGCATTTGCAAACTTTTACACCCGCGCCTTGCAAAACAAGGACATATCAGGGATTGTGCTTTATGATATGGCGTTTTTTGGCATTCCGCTTGACCAGATTGAGGACATTTATGCGCGTCACCCAGGCTTTATCGCAGTCGTTGTTGCACGGTTCCACCTCGAAGTTGGCCGCCTGCGTGGTGCTGGCTGCAGCGCTGGGCGGCTGCGCGTCCAAGACCACGCTGGGCGAGCGGTCGAACGAGGTCAAGGACACGGCGCCGACGCTGGACGCCAACCAGGGCGCACAGACCACCACCGTGACCAAGCTGCAGCGCTTCATGTGGTTCTTCTCGCCGTACCGTCCCGACATCCAGCAGGGCAACTTCGTCTCGGAAGAGATGCTCAGCCAGCTCAAGGTCGGCATGACGCGCGACCAGGTGCGCTTCATCTTCGGCACCGCGCTGCTGACCGATCCGTTCCACGCCAACCGCTGGGACTACGCGTTCCGCATGGCCAAGGGCAACGGCGAAATCACCACCAGCCGCGTGATCGTGTTCTTCGACAAGGATGGCAAGGTCGAGCGCTGGCAGGGCGGTAACCTGCCGACCGAAAAAGAATACATTGCCCGCATCGCCGGTCCGGCGCCCAAGTTCAAGAAGGACCCGGATGCACCGGACAACAAGCCGGCCCCGGCCACCGCGCCGCTGCCGGCCGGCACCGACAAGGCCAATCCCGCGCCGGTCGGCGTGGGCGTGAGCAAAGAGACGAAATAAGTACACTGCAAGGAAGTTCGCATGACCGAGATGAATATTGCCGTTGCCGGCGCCGGTGGCCGCATGGGCCGCATCCTGATCGAAGCCGTCCAGCAGGCCGGCGACGCCCGCCTGGCCGGCGCCCTCAACCATGCCAGCGCGACCGGTGTCGGTGACGACGCCGCCGCCTTCCTCGGCCAGCCGGCCGGCGTGATCGTGGAGTCGGACCTGGCGCGCGGCCTGGCCAATGCCCACTACCTGATCGATTTTACCCGTCCCGAAGCCACGCTCGAGCACCTCGCTTACTGCGCCGAACACGGCATCAAGCTGGTGATCGGCACCACCGGCTTCGACGAGGCCGGCAAGGCTGCCATCGCGGCGGCCGCCAAAAAGACCGCCATCGTCTTTTCGCCCAATTTCAGCGTGGGCGTCAACGTCACCATGAAGCTGCTCGAGCAGGCGGCCCGGGCGCTGTCCACCGGCTACGACATCGAAGTGATCGAAGCCCATCACCGTTTCAAGGTCGATGCGCCATCGGGCACGGCCTTGAAGATGGGCGAGGTGATCGCCGATGCGCTGGGCCGCGACCTCAACGAGTGCGGCGTGTTCGCGCGCGAGGGCGTGACCGGCGAGCGCGATCCGTCGTCGATCGGTTTTGCCACGATTCGTGGCGGCGACATCGTCGGCGACCACACGGTGCTGTTTGCCGGCATCGGCGAGCGCATCGAAATCAGCCACAAGTCCAGCAGCCGCGTCACCTATGCCCACGGCGCACTGCGCGCCTGCCGCTTCCTGGTCGACAAGCCGACCGGCCTGTTCGACATGGTCGACGTGCTGTCCCTCAACGGCTGACGGACAAGGACCAGCGCACGTGGCCGCCCAGCTGACCGGTTTTTCACTGTCGCACTTCTGGGCGCAGGCCGACGCGGTCAGCCACGCGGTGGCGCTGGCGCTGCTGGCGATGTCGCTGGTGAGCTGGTTTTTCATTCTGGCCAAGCTGTATGGCGCGCTGCGCATCCGCCGCAGCGCGCCGGCCGTGCAGGCGTTCTGGGACGCGCCCACCATGGCCGATGGCGTGGCCACGCTGGCGCTGGCCGACCCGGAAAAAATCTTTCTGCCGCTGGCCGAGCAGGGCGCCGCGCAGCTGGTGGTGCCCGACCATCCCACGCTGGGCGGCGACATGGACCGCGCCGCGCAAGTCACGCGCGTGCTGCGCGCCGCGATCCAGCGCTCGACCAACCGTCTGGAGGCCGGCCTGACCGTGCTGGCCTCGATCGGCGCGACCGCCCCGTTCGTCGGCTTGCTGGGCACGGTATGGGGGATCTACCATGCGCTGGCCAGCATCTCGGCCAGCGGCGCCATGCAGCTCGACAAGGTGGCCGGCCCGGTGGGCGAGGCGCTGGTGATGACTGCCGTGGGCCTGACAGTCGCCATTCCCGCCGTGCTGGCCTATAACGGTTTTAACCGCGTCAACCGGCTAACACTGGCCGAGCTCGACGCCTTCGCCCACGATCTGCACGCCTACCTGGTCAAACGATGAGCTTTGGCGCCTTCAACCACCACCGCCAGCCCGGCCCGATGGCCGACATCAATGTCACGCCGATGGTGGACGTGATGCTGGTGCTGCTGGTGATCTTCATTCTCGGCGCGCCAGTGTGGACCAGTTCGGTCCAGCTGGAACTGCCCAAGGCGCAAGCCCAGGCCACCCCACCGGCGCCGGCCGCCCCCGTCACGGTCGCCATCGACGCCAGGGGCCAGGTGTACTGGAACAACGAGGCCGTGACGTCCACCGTGTTCGAGCAGCGCCTGGTGGAAGCGGCCAGGTTGCCGGTGCCGCCAGAACTGCAACTGCGCGCCGACAAGGACACCCGCTACGAAGTGGTGGCGCAGGTGATGGCTGCCGCGCAGCTGCATGGATTAACCCGGCTCGGTTTTGTGACCGACCCCGCAAAAAAATAGAAAGTACATCATGGCCACCGCCCAACTGAACGGCGCCGCAATCACCGACGCCGCGACCTTCCACGCGGCCTGCAAGGCAGCGCTCGGCTTTCCCGACAGCTATGGCAACACCATGGACGCCTGGGTCGATTGCCTGAGCTACCTGCGCGACGACGACAATATGAGCAAGTTCAGGCTCAAGCCGGACGAGGTACTCGATATCGTCATCACCGACGCGGCCGCAATGCGCGCGGCCGCGCCCGATCTGCTGGAAGAAGTGACTTACTGCGTGGCCGGCATCAACGACCGCTACGACGACTACGGCGAAAAACCGGCGTTGAAGCTGACCCTCAGGTAAGCCGGTGCGCGCCGTGGCGCTGCGGCAGTTCAGCTGACCCTTCAGCCGACGATCGGGATATCGCCCTTGGCGCCGGTTTCGCCCGGCGCCAGCGTCAGCACCTCGAAACCGGTCTCGGTTACCGTCACCATGTGTTCCCACTGCGCCGACAGCGACCTGTCGCGCGTTTCCACGGTCCAGCCGTCGTCGAGTTCGCGCGTGGCGGCGCGGCCGGCGTTGATCATCGGTTCGATGGTAAACAGCATGCCCGGTTTCAGCACCATGCCCTGGCCGGGACGGCCGTAGTGGGTCACCTGCGGGTCTTCGTGGTAGGTCATGCCGATGCCGTGGCCGCAATAATCGAGCACCACGCTGAACCCGGCTTTTTCCGCCACGGTCTGGATCGCGAAACCGACATCGCCGAGCGTGGCGCGCGGTTTCACGGCGCGGATGCCGGCCCACATGGCCGCGTAGGTCGTCTCCACCAGCTTGCGCGCGGCCTTCGACGGCTCGCCCACGTAGTACATGCGGCTGGTGTCGCCGTGCCAGCCATCCTTGATCACGGCCACGTCGATATTGATGATGTCGCCGTCCTGGAGCACCTCGGTCGCCGACGGTATGCCGTGGCACACCACCTGGTTGACCGAGCTGCACACGGTGGCCGGAAAGCCGCCGTAGCCGACATTGGCCGGCGTGACCTTCTGCACATTGACGATGTAATCGTTGCACAGCTGGTCGAGGTAGGCCGTGGTCACGCCGGGCTTGATGTGCGGGCCGATCATGGTCAGCACGTCGGCCGCCAGCTGGGCGGCGACCCGCGCCTGGACGATTTGCTCGGGCGACTTGATCAGATTGGCGTTGCGGCGGGACATGACGACCTCTTTCTTGGGGCAAAGGGACGTAGTGTGCCACAAACCGGGCTTGGCGGTCTCAGCGGACTGCCGCCGGGTCGAAGTGCGGGTTGAAGATCAGGCACAGCAGATTGCCAAACGGATCGGCCAGCTCCACCGTGCGGATGCCTTCGCCGACGTCCTCGATGGCGCCGTGCACGGCGGCGCCCAGGCCCACCAGCCGTGCGGTCTCGGCATCGATGTCATCGACGCCCCAGTACGCCATGCTGCCGGCCATGGCCGCGGTAAACTTTTCTGCCGGAATCAACCCGAGTTCGAAGCCGCCGATCGCAAACCCGACGTAAAACGGCTGGTCGAAATACGGCGTCGTGCCGAACGCCTGCGCATACCAGTCCCGCGCCACCACCACATCCGCCACCGGATACACCACCGTCCGCAGTCCCTTGATCATCATGCTCTCCCGATTTCGCTGTGATGTTAAAACGCTATGGTGGCATAAAACGGAAGGGTAAAACGGTAAAACTGAAAGGTTGGCGCTGGGTTGGCGCTCAGTTATTGCTTGTTCAGCGCTTGTTCAGCGTCGCCAGCGCCTGCTCGTAGCGGTTTTCCTTTTCCGCATCGCGCAGGAAGTGCACGCGCTGGACCAGCACCTCGGCCGGCGTGGGGCTGGCCGTCAGCAGGCCGATTACCTCGTCGGCGTACTCGTCGAGCGGCTGGTAGCCCTCGCGCGTGGACTGGCCCGGCGTCAGGTCGGTCTGCACGGCCGGCGGCGCCAGCTCGATCACCTCCACCGCGCCTTTCAACACTTCGCGCAACGACACCGTGTACGAGTGCAGCGCGGCCTTGGTGGCATTGTAGGTCGGCGTGGTCAGCAGCGGCACGAAAGCCAGGCCGGACGTGGTGTTGATGATCGCCGCATCGGGCTGCTGGCGCAGGTGGTCGATCAGCGCGTTGATCAGGCGGATCGGTCCCAGCAGGTTGGTGGTGATCGTCGCCTCGGCATCGGCCAGGTCGCGCCGCGCGGTCAGGTCCTCGAAACGCATGATGCCGGCGTTATTGATCAGCACATTGAGGGTGGGATGTTCGGCCACGACCTGGCGCGCAAACGCATCGACCGACGCGGCGCTGTCGGCATCGAACGGCATGGGGACGATGTTGGCGCGCCCGGCAGCCGACTTCTCCAGCACCTCGCGCCGGCGGCCGGCGATGATGACGGTGTTGCCCAGGTCATGCAGGCGATGGGCCAGCGCCTCACCGATGCCGCTGCCGCCGCCGGTGATCAAGATGGTGTTTCCAGTGGTTTTCATGGTCAGTCCTCGTGTGGGTGTGCGGTCAGTGTACAAAAGGATGTCATGACGCGTGTGGGCCGTCTCATCTAAGCGCTAATGGAATGCTGCGCCGTCACACCGGCGAATTCCTCGAAGTCACGGATCAGGCGACTGGCTATGCTCTGCGTACCCGCGTAGAGGATATGTCGATCAAATCGACACATTAATCAAACATGGTTAAAAAACGCGGAAAAATCGACACGTTTTCAGCATATGTCGATTGCGTCAACCTATTGCTATCGTGCCAACTCGGAGAGCAGAGCCTGATTGATAAAATATTTTTCTCGTCCGATCTGTTTTTCGATCAAGACGCCATTTGCGGCAAGTGCCTGGAGATATCCTGATGCGGTCTGACGCTTTGCAATATTGGCATCGACCAGAAACTGGATTTTGGTGTAAGGATGCCGAAAGACTGCCTCGATCAAGTCTTTGCTGTAGATGCCTGGAAGCTCGCGGTGTACCCTTTCCCTCACAGTTTCCATGAGCGCAAGAATACGTTTGACCTGATCGAACGTTTGTTGCGCGGTGCTTTCCACAGCACGCAGCATGAATAACACCCAGCTTTCCCAATCCTGCTCTTCGGTGACTTTCTGCAGCCCCAGATAGTATTCCCGCTTGTTTGCGATGATGTAACGCGACAGGAATAGCACCGGTATATCCATCAGGCCCACTTGCACGAGGTACAGCAAATTGAGGATGCGTCCCGTGCGTCCATTCCCATCGGGGAAAGGATGGATCGCCTCGAACTGGTAGTGCATCACAGCCATTTTGATGAGGGGATCGATACCATCCTCGGCATGGATGAAGCGCTCCAGATCGGAAAGCTTGTCGCGGATGACTTGATCGCCGACCGGAGGGGTATATACCACCTCGCCTATCTCGTTTTTTAGTGCTGTGCCAGGTATTGCACGGATGCTGATATCCGATCGCTTGATCAATCGGGCAATGTCAATAAAAAAGTTGGTGGTCAAAGGCCGCTCTCGTAAAGCGGCGAAACCGTATTGTAGAGCCTCTCTGTAACGCAATACCTCCTTCGTATGAGCGTCAGCTTTGCCATCAGCGTCGGCATCGGCACGATATAGTTCGTCGTTGGTCGTGACGATGTTCTCTATCTCGGAAGATAATCTGGCTTCTTGCAACGTAATGCTGTTGATGAGCATGCCCTGATTGGGAATCTGACCAGCCAATCCACGCAGATTGGCCAGCGCCCGGTTTGCGCCAATCGCCTGTTTGAGCACCGCCTTGGTCTCGAGGTCGGGAGCAGGTGGCAGCAACGGAAGATCGTTATGGGGCTGGTTGCGGTCGAAGGCCATGAGGGTGTCTTTTGAAGGGCATTGCTAACGGATGGAGACCAGCATCTTATCGCATGTCCCGACACCGTAAATTTACAGCGCAGGGAATGAACCACGGCGCAGCACAGCGCATCTGCCGCATTTTGGCGCCCATGACCGAGCCCTGCCGCTCAGTTGAGGATTGAACCGGTATAATGACCGGTTCATATTCAACTCTGGCCGCACACCACCATGCAAGATAAATACAGTCACGCCGACGTAGAAAAAGCCGCCCAATCCCACTGGCAAGCCATCGACGCCTACAAGGCGGTCGAGCACGACCCGCGTTTTCCCAAGGGTAAGTATTACGCCTGTTCGATGCTGCCTTACCCGTCGGGCAAGCTGCACATGGGCCACGTGCGCAACTATACGATCAACGACGTGATGTACCGCTACCTGCGCATGAACGGCTATAACGTGCTGATGCCGATGGGCTGGGATGCGTTCGGCATGCCGGCTGAAAATGCGGCCATGGCCAACAACGTGCCGCCGGCGCAGTGGACCTATTCGAACATCGCCCACATGCGTTCGCAGATGGAGCTGATGGGCCTGGCCATCGACTGGTCGCGCGAAATGACGGCGTGCAAGCCAGAGTACTACAAGTGGAACCAGTGGATGTTCCTCAAGATGCTGGAAAAAGGCATCATCTACAAGAAGACCGGCACCGTGAACTGGGACCCGATCGACCAGACCGTGCTGGCCAACGAGCAGGTGATCGATGGCCGCGGCTGGCGCTCGGGCGCGCTGATCGAAAAGCGCGAGATCCCGATGTACTACGCGCGCATCACCGATTACGCCGACGAGCTGCTCGGCTACGTGGACGACAAGCTGCCGGGCTGGCCCGAGCGCGTGCGCATCATGCAGGCCAACTGGATCGGCAAGTCGACCGGCGTGCGCTTCGCCTTCCCGCACGATATCAAGGACGCCGACGGCGCCCTGATCGGCGACGGCAAGCTGTACGTGTTCACCACCCGTCCCGACACCGTGATGGGCGTGACCTTCTGCGCGGTCGCTGCCGAGCATCCGCTGGCCGTGCACGCCGCACAGACCAATCCCGAACTGGCCGCCTTCAATGCCGAATGCAAGCTCGGTTCCGTGATCGAAGCCGACATGGCGACGATGGAAAAGAAGGGCATGCCCACCGGCCTGTTCGTCACCCACCCGCTGACCGGCGAGCAGGTCGAAGTTTGGGTCGGTAACTACGTCTTGATGACCTACGGCGACGGCGCCGTGATGGGCGTGCCGGCCCACGACGAGCGCGATTTCGCGTTCGCCAAAAAATACCAGCTGCCGATCAAGCAGGTGATCCGCGCCGAAGGCCAGGAGTTCTCGGACGCCGCCTGGCAGGAATGGTACGGCGACAAGAGCATTTCCATCGTCACCAACTCGGGCAAGTACGATGGCCTGCACTACGCCGACGCGGTGGAGGCAGTCGCCGCCGACATGGCAGCGCGCGGCCTGGGCGAGAAAAAAGTCACGTTCCGCCTGCGCGACTGGGGCATCTCGCGCCAGCGCTACTGGGGCACGCCGATCCCGATGATCAACTGCCCGGACTGCGGCTCGGTGCCGGTGCCGGAAAAAGACCTGCCGGTGGTGCTGCCGGAAGACTGCGTGCCGGACGGCAGCGGCAACCCGCTCAACAAGTACGAAGCGTTCCTCCAGTGCGACTGCCCGCAATGCGGCAAGCCGGCGCGCCGCGAGACCGACACCATGGACACGTTCGTCGATTCGTCGTGGTACTACATGCGCTATACCTCGCCGGGCGCCGACACCATGGTCGATGCCCGCAACGACTACTGGATGCCGATGGACCAGTACATCGGCGGCATCGAGCACGCCGTGCTGCACCTGCTGTATGCGCGCTTCTGGACCAAGGTGATGCGCGACTTCGGCCTGGTCAAGTTCGACGAGCCGTTTACCAACCTGCTCACGCAGGGCATGGTGCTCAACGAGACCTATTATCGCGAAGACGCCGCCGGCAAGAAGACCTGGTTCAACCCGGCCGATGTCGACCTGGCCGTGGACGACAAGGGCCGTCCGCAAGCGGCCATCCTGCGCGACGACCAGCAGCCGGTCCACATCGGCGGCACCGAAAAGATGTCGAAGTCGAAGAACAACGGCATCGACCCGCAAGCCCAGATCGAACAATACGGCGCCGACACCGCGCGCCTGTTTACCATGTTCGCCTCGCCGCCGGAGCAGACGCTCGAATGGTCGGGCAGCGGTGTGGAAGGCGCCAACCGCTTCCTGCGCCGCGTGTGGGCGTTCGGTCATGCGCAGCGCGATGCGATCGCCGCTGCCGGTTCGCCGCTGACCGCCACGGCCAGCACCGACGCCGGCAAGACCCTGCGCCGCGAGCTGCACAAGCTGCTGCAGCAGGCCGACTACGACATCAAGCGCATCCAGTACAACACCGTGGTGTCGGCCTGCATGAAGATGCTCAATACGCTCGAAGCGGCGAAAGACGTGGAAGCGGCCGTGCTGGCCGAAGGCTATGCGATCTTCCTGCGTTTGCTGAACCCGGTCGCGCCGCACATCACCCACGTGCTGTGGACCGAGCTCGGCTACGCCAACACCCATGGCGACATCCTCAATGCGCCATGGCCGCAGGTCGATCCGGCTGCGCTCGAGCAGTCCGAAATCGAGATGATGATCCAGGTGAACGGCAAGCTGCGCGGCAGCGTGGTGGTGGCCAAGGGCGCCGACAAGGCCAGCATCGAGGCGGCAGCGCTGGCCAGCGAGGCGGTGCAGAAGTTCATCGAAGGCACGCCGAAAAAGGTCATCGTGGTGCCGGGCAAACTGATCAACATTGTTGTGTAAGAGCGTAAAGAGGATTTCATGACGACTACTTCCGGATTGGTGGGACGCAGCCGCGCGGCCGGCCTGGCGCTGCTGCTGGCGGCAGCCATGGCAAGCTCGCTGTCCGCCTGCGGCTTCCACCTGCGCGGCGACGGCGGCCATTACACGCTGCCGTTCCCGACCATGTATATCGGCCTGCCGGATTCGTCGCCGCTGGCGATCGACCTGAAACGCAATATCCGCGTCAACGGCAGCACCACCGTGGTCAACAGCGCCAAGGATGCCGATGGCGTGGTCGAAGTGCTGACCAATCCGGAAACCACGCGCACCAAGACCATCCTGTCGCTGAACAGCAATGGCCGCGTACGCCAGTACCTGTTGCAGTACACGATCGTGTTCCGCGTGCTCGACCGCCAGGGCAACGAGCTGCTGGGCCCGACCAGGATTTCGCTGAGCCGGCCGATCGACTTCAACGAAACCCAGCTGCTGGCCAAGGAGCAGGAAGAAGCGCTGCTGTACAAGGACATGCAGACCGACCTGGTGCAGCAGATGATGCGCCGCCTGGCGGCCGTGAAAACGGTGCGCATGTCGGTGCCGGCGCCGGGCCCGGCGCCGCAGGATCCGTCCGCCGCGCCGGCCGTGCCGATCCTGTAGGGCGGCCCGATGCAATTGCGCCTGGACGCGCTCGACGGTCACCTGAACAAGGCGCTGTCGCAGCTGTACGTGATCACCAGCGACGAGCATCTGCTGGCGCTGGAGGCGGCCGACAAGATCCGCCGCACCGCGCGCGCGCAAGGCTACTCCGAGCGCGACGTGCTGACCGTGGAGCGCAGCTTCAAGTGGGGCGAACTGCTGGCAGCGAACCAGGCGCTGTCGCTGTTCGGCGATAAAAAACTGATCGAGCTGCGCATCCCGACCGGCAAACCGGGCAAGGATGGCGGCGCCGCGCTGCAAGCGTATGTGAAGGACCTGAGCCCGGACAACCTGACGCTGATCACCCTGCCCAAGCTCGACTGGCAGACCCAGAAGGCAGCCTGGGTGGCGGCGCTGCAGCAGGCGGCCGTGTACATCGACATTCCCCAGATCGAACGGGCGCAGCTGCCCAACTGGATCGGCCAGCGCCTGGCCGCACAGGGGCAGGGCGCGGATCGGCAAAGCATCGACTTCATCGCCGACCGCGTGGAAGGCAACCTGCTGGCGGCGCACCAGGAAATCCAGAAGCTCGCGCTGCTGCACGAGCCGGGCAAGCTGACGTACGAGCAGGTGCACGACGCCGTGCTCAACGTGGCGCGCTACGACGTGTTCAAACTGAGCGAGGCGATGCTGCTGGGCGACCCGGCGCGCCTGGTGCGCATGCTCGAAGGCCTGAAGGGAGAAGGGGAGGCGCTGCCGCTGGTGCTGTGGGCCGTGTCCGAAGAAATCCGCACCCTGCTCAAGCTCAAGGCGGGCATGGCGCAGGGCCGGCCGCTCGGCGCGCTGCTCAAGGAGTACCGCATCTGGGGACCGAAAGAGCGCATGATGGATCCGGCGCTGCGGCGCATCTCGCTGGCCACGCTGGAAGCGGCCATGAAGGATGCCGCGCAGGTGGACAAGATGATCAAGGGCCTGCGCGCGCCGGCGCATAGCGGCGACGCCTGGGATGCGATGCTGCAGCTGGGCCTCAAGGTGGCGCGCGGGTGAGCGATGCAAAAGCACGCTGCAAAAGCACGCTGCAAAAGCGGCCAATGACGGACGTGGGGCGAAACGCTGATTGAGACAATAATGGATATCAAACTGGATACTGAGCTGGACACTGAGCTGGACACCAAGCTGGACATCGGGCAGTACATGGCACAACTGGGCCGGCAGGCGCGCGACGCGTCGCGCGCGATGGCGCGGGCCGACAGCGCCACCCGCAACCGCGCCCTGACCCTGATCGCCGACGGCATCGAGCGCGAGGCCGACGCCCTGCGCGCGGCCAACCGGCGCGACCTGGACGCGGCGGCCGCCAGCGGCCTGGCCCCGGCCATGCTCGACCGCCTGGCGCTGTCGGACCAGGCGCTGGACACCATGGTCGAAGGGCTGCGCCAGATCGTCGCGCTGCCCGATCCGATCGGCGAAATCTCGGGCCTGAAATATCGCCCCAGCGGCATCCAGGTAGGCCAGATGCGCGTGCCGCTGGGCGTGATCGGCATCATCTACGAGTCGCGCCCCAACGTCACGGTCGATGCGGCGGGCCTGTGCATCAAGAGCGGCAACGCCACCATCTTGCGCGGCGGCTCGGAAGCGATCCATTGCAACCGCGCGCTGGCGCAACTGGTCAAAGAGGGGCTGCTCGGCGCCGGCCTGCCCGAGGACGGCGTGCAGGTGGTCGATACCACCGACCGCGCTGCCGTCGGCGCGCTGATCACCATGCCGCAGTACGTGGACGTGATCGTGCCGCGCGGCGGCAAGAGCCTGATCGCGCGCCTGATGGCAGAAGCCACGGTCCCGATGATCAAGCACCTCGACGGCATCTGCCACGTCTACATCGATGACAAGGCCGACCTGCAAAAAGCGGTTGCCATCGGCTTCAACGCCAAGTGCCACCGCTACGGCACCTGCAACACCATGGAAACGCTGCTGGTCTCGCGCAGCATTGCCGCCAGCGTGCTGCCCGAGCTGGCCAGGCTGTATGCGACCAGGCAGGTCGAGCTGCGCGCCGACGCCGAAGCGCACACGATTCTGGCCGGCTACCCGCACCTGAGCGCCGCCACCGAAGAGGACTGGTCCACCGAATACCTGGCCGCCATCCTGGCCGTCAGGATCGTCGATGGCATCGACGCGGCGATGGAGCACATCAACCAATATTCGTCGAAACACACGGAAGCGATCATTACCGAGGACTACAGCGCCGCCATGCGCTTCCTGCGCGAAGTCGATTCGGCCTCGGTGATGGTCAACGCGTCCACCCGCTTCGCGGACGGCTTCGAATATGGCCTGGGTGCGGAAATCGGCATCTCCAACGACAAGCTGCACGCGCGCGGACCGGTCGGGCTGGAAGGGCTGACTTCACTGAAGTACGTCGTGTTCGGTCACGGCGAAATCCGTCAATAACCGGTCGTCAAGCTCACCCAAAGGATCGCCATGCTCTGGATTAAATCGCTGCACATCTTCTTCGTCATCGCCTGGATGGCCGGCGTGTTCTACCTGCCGCGCATCTTCGTCAACCTGGCGATGGAGTCCAATACCGCCGTCACCGAGCGCCTGCTGCTGATGGCGCGCAAGCTGTACCGCTTTTCGATGTGGATCGCGGTGCCGGCCATCGTGTTCGGCGCCATCCTGGTCTATCTGCTGTACCTGCAGGATGGCGGACGCATGCCCGGCTTCATGCACGCCAAGCTGCTGTTCGTGGCGCTGATCATCGGCTACCACCATGCGTGCGGCCGCCTCCTGAAAAAATTCGAGCAGGGCGTCAATACCCGCAGCCACAAGTGGTTCCGCGTGTTTAACGAAGTGCCGGTGTTCATGCTGCTGGCAATTATCATTCTCGTGGTGGTCAAACCCTTCTGACCAGCCACCCAACCAACGGATAAAAGGTACTCCAAGATGGCTTCCTATTTTTGCCCATGCCCGCGCGGCATGGAAGCGGCGCTGGCCGAAGAACTGGGCGAAATCGCCCAGCACAGCACCACCATGAAGGTGCACAACCAGGTGCCCGGCGGCGCGCACTGCTCGGGCGAGCTGCTCGACGCCTACCGCATCAACCTGCACTCGCGCATCGCCTCGCGGGTGCTGATGCGCATGGCCGTTACCGGCTACAAGACCGAGAACGACATCTATGACCTGGTGCTGGCGCAGCCGTGGGAGGACTGGTTCAGCTACGACCACACGATCCGCGTCGATGTCACGGCCGTCAAGTCGCCGCTGAAAAGCCTGGAGTTCACCACGCTCAAGATCAAGGATGCGATCTGCGACCGCTTCCGCGACCTGTACAACAAGCGCCCATCGGTCGATACGCGCGCGCCGGACATGCGCATCGTCGGCTTCCTCGACGCGCACCAGTTCATCATCTACCTCGACACCTCGGGCGAGGCGCTGTTCAAGCGCGGCTGGCGCGAAGAAACGGGCGACGCGCCGCTGCGCGAAAACCTGGCGGCAGGCCTGCTGCGCGTGGCCGGCTGGAAGCCGGGCATGCCGCTGTTCGACCCCATGTGCGGCTCCGGCACCATCCTGTGCGAAGCGGCGCAGATGGTGCAGGGCGTGCCGCCCGGCGCGCGCCGCCGCTTCGCCTTCGAAGCGTTCAACGACTTCGATCCGGCGCCGTGGGCCGCCATGAAGCACGCCATCAAGCCCAATGCGCTGCCGGCCGAACCGACGATTTTCGGCTCCGACATCTCGGGCGACATGGTGGCCATGACGCGCCACAACCTGCGCGCGGCCGGCATCATGTTCGACGTGCCGCTCAAGCAGGTCGAGGCGCAGGAAGTGAAGGCGCCGACCGAGCAGCCGGGCATCATGCTGACCAACCCGCCCTACGGCGAGCGGATCGGCGTGCGCGGCGACAGCTCGCTGGGCGAGGACGAACTGGCCAAGAGCTTTTATGCAGACTTCAGCGGCACCCTCAAGCAGCGCTTCGCCGGCTGGACCGTGTACCTGTTCACGGCCGACCTGGGCCTGCCCAAGATGCTGCGCCTGAAAGAATCGCGCAAGACGCCGTTCTTCAACGGCGCGCTCGAATGCCGCCTGTTCCGCTTCGACATGGTGGCCGGCTTCAACCGCCGCGAAGCCGCCAAACCCAAAGACATCTGATGTCGCAGCCGGCAGCCTGCCGAGGAAACCATGTACCCGACCCCGCCCGATAACGTCCTCCCCGATCCGGTCAAGCAGGTGCCGCCACCGCCGCCGTCCACCCCCAAGGTGCTCAGCGCCACGGCGCTGGCCGTGATCCTGGCGCTGCTGTCGATGCTCGGGCCGTTCTCGATCGACGCCTACCTGCCGGCGTTCCCCAATATCCAGGCCACGCTGGGTGCGACGCCGCTGGAGGTGCAGCAAAGCCTGACCTTCTACATGCTCGCCTTTGCCGGCATGGTGCTGTGGCATGGCGCGCTGTCCGACGCGTTTGGCCGCCGCAACGTCATCCTGGTCTCGCTGGTACTGTTCGCGATCGGCACGCTGGGCTGCGCCTCGGTGCACTCGGTGCCGTATCTGTGGGCGTTCCGCGTGCTGCAGGGCGTGTCGGCCGGCGCCGGCGTGGTGGTGGGGCGCGCCATCATCCGCGACCTGTATTCCGATGCGGCTGCCGCCCGCCTGCTGTCGCTGGTGACCATGATCTTCTCGATCGCCCCGGCGATTGCGCCGATCCTCGGCGGCTGGATTGTCACGCTGTTCGACTGGCGCGCCATCTTCCTGTCGCTGCTCGTGTACAGCGTGCTGCTGTTTATCTACTGCTACCGCAAGCTGCCGGAAACGCTGCCGCTCCACAAGCGCCAGCCGTTCAACCCGCGCCACCTGGCGCGCAACTACGCCGAGATCATGCGCTCGCCGCTGTTTCACCTGAAGTCGGGCGTGGTGGCGCTCAATTTCGGCGGCCTGTTCCTGTACATCGCGGCAGCGCCCGAGTTCCTGCCCGATGCGCTGGGGCTCGGCGCCAGCCAGTTCGGCTGGCTGTTCATTCCGTCGGTGAGCGGCATCTTCCTCGGCGCGCTGGTGGCCAACCGCATCGCCGGCAAAATCTCGTTCACGCGCCAGATCGGCATCGGCTTCTGCTTCCTGATCGCCTCGGTCCTGTGCAATACCGCGTACCACGTCTTCCTGCCGCCGGCGCTGCCGTGGACCGTGCTGCCGATCCTGTTCTACACGTTCGGCATGTCGATCGTGGCACCGGGCGCCACGCTGCTCGCGCTCGACCTGTTCCCCCACATCCGCGGCACCGTGGCCTCGTGCCAATCCTTTGCCACCACGCTGATGGGCGCCATCGTTGCCGGCGTGATTGCCCCCGCGTTGGCGCACTCGGTGTTGTCATTAGCCCTCGGACAACTGGTATTTACCGGCTCCGCGCTGGTTTTGTGGTTGACTGCGCGGCGTTACCGGCGCATCCTCTTACCCCATCCGGGACAATAGTCGTTTACATGAGGAAATGGTGCGCAGTGCGCACCGTAGGCTAGCAAATGCTAAGTTGATATCATGCTGTATGCTAATATAAATTCTTTCTCGGCATTATTCGTTTCCGGTTTGACTTGATTATTGGTATAAGACGATGCTGCAACCCGACCTTGATATCCGCCACCGGCTGCTGATCGCGCGCCTGCCGGCAATGCCGCAGATACTGATCAAGCTGATCGAGCACTTGCAGGCTGACGATGCCGGCATGCCCGAACTGGCCGCGCTGATCGCCAAGGATCCCGCCATGGCCAGCAAGATCTTCACGGTGGCCAGCAGCTCGGCCTACCACCGCCATGGCAGCGGTGCGCGCGCGCCGGGGCTGGAACAGTCGCTCGTTGCGCTCGGCACCGACATGATCAAGACCCTGGTCATCAGCGAATCGGTATTCCAGACCTTCAACAGCTTTCCCCATTCCGGCAGCACCGACCTGCGCGCTTTCTGGAAAAGCGCGCTCACCACGGCCGTCATCGCGCGCGACCTGGCCCGCGCGATGGAGTACCCGCAGGTCGAGGAAGCCTACCTGGCCGGGCTGCTGCACAATGTCGGACGCCTGGCGCTGCTGGCGACTGCGCCGCGCGAATATGCGGTCAACTTCATGGCGCGCGACGATGAAAGCCTGTGCGCGGTCGAGCAGCGTACCCTGCAGATTACCCATGCCGAAGCGGGCGCCTGGCTGATCGAGCGCTGGCAGCTCGACTCCTTCCTGGCCGACAGCGTGCTGTACCACCACGAGCCGGCCGCGCGCCTGGCCGCCGCCCACCCGCTGATCCGCATGGTGCGCCTGGCGCACCTGCTGTGCAGCCACGGCGACGAACTCGACGCCATCGGCGACGCGGCGCAGCTGTGCGGGCTCGATGACGCGGCGCTGGCGCGCATCGGCGCCAGCGCCGCGCGCCAGGTACAGCAGTCGGCCGACTACCTGGGCATCGACCTGGCCGGCGCCGACGACATCGTCGCGCCGCCGGCCAGCGCACCGCTGGCGGTCGATCCGGTGCAGCAGCGGCTGTCGGAAGAAGTGCGCAACATGATGCTGGTGTCGGAAATGGCGCAGACGTTCGGACGCAAGGTGGGCGAAGGAGGCGAAGCCGGCCTGCTCGATGCGGTGACGCGTTCGGCGCGCGTGCTGTTCGATTTCGAGAACGTGCTGGTCATGCTGGAAAACCCGACCGGCCAGGCGCTGCTCGGCACTGCCACCGGCAATCAGCCGGGGCGCCTGGCCCAGTTCATGCTGGCGCTGGACCCGGCCCAGGGCGGCCGGGTGGCGCAGGCGGCGCGCACCCGCACGCCCGCCTACGTGTGCCGCGATGGCCACGCGGCCGGCGATGCCGGCAACCGTGGTGGCAATGGTGACAGTGGTGGCAATGGCAGCCATGACGGCAGCAGCGGCGCGCCGTTGCCGCTGGCCGAAGAACAGTTGTTCCGCATCCTCGGCAGCGAGGCGCTGGTCTGTTTGCCGCTGGTGGCCAACCAGCGCTGTCTGGGCGTGCTGATCGGCGGCTTGCCGGCCTGGCGCCTGGCGAGCTGCCGGCAGCGCGAGCGCTTCCTGCAGTCGTTCGCCACCCAGGCTGCCGCCGCGCTGGAAACGGCGCTGTCCGAACGCGGCCACGCGCGGCGCCAGCTGGCGCAGGTGGCCGAGCAATACCGCGAAGCGTCGCGCCGCGTGGTGCACGAAGTGAACAATCCGCTGTCGATCATCAAGAACTACCTGTCCGTCCTTGACAGCAAGCTGGCGCGGCGCGAACCGGTGGTGGGCGAGCTGTCGATCCTGAACGACGAGATCGACCGCGTGGGCCAGCTGATCAACGGCCTGGCCGACCTGCAACCGGGTAGCGCATCGGGCGCCGGCCAAGGCAAGGGCACCGACGTGGCCGGGGTGGTGGACGACGTGCTGCGCCTGTTCCGCGCCACCGGCTTCGTGCCGGCCTCGGTGCAGATGGTGGTGCGCATGCAGGAAGGTCCGGGCGCCATCGAAGGCGACGCCGACCTGCTCAAGCAGGTGCTGGTCAACCTGGTCAAGAACGCGGTGGAAGCCATGCCGGACGGCGGGCGCATCGAGATCGCCAACCGCGGCCTGGTCAACCGCGAGCGCAGGCTGTACCTGGAGCTGGTCGTGTCCGACACCGGCCCGGGCCTGTCGGCCGAGCTGCTGGCCAACCTGTTCGCGCCGGTGAAAAGCACCAAGGAAGGCGCCCACCACGGGCTGGGACTGTCGATCGTCCACGGCCTGGTCAGCAGGATGCAGGGGCTGATCGCCTGCCGCTCGAGCAACAGCGGCACCACCTTCGAAATCCTGCTGCCCGCAGTTCCCTCTACCGCAAGTTCCAGCGCCGGCCAACCCCCCCGGTTGATGGATTCTGTTTAAGGCCATGATGAACCTGAATTTCCAGGACGCCCCCATCCCCGTCGTCCTTTCCGAAGATGTGCGTCCCCGCCTGCTGCTGGTGGACGACGAGCCGCGCCTGCTGTCGTCGCTCTACGAACTACTGCGCAGTCACGACGGGCACGACTATCACCTGGTCACGGCCACCTGCGGCGCCGAGGCGCTGACCCAGCTGGCGCAGCAGCGCTTCGACCTGGTGCTGCTCGACCTGCGCCTGCCCGACATGAGCGGCCACGACATCATGGACTTCATGAACGCGCGCGGCATCGACGGCGACGTGGTGGTGATGAGCGGCGAGGTGGGCATCGACGCCGCCATCGGCGCCCTCAAGCGCGGCGCCTATGACTACCTGCGCAAGCCTTACAGCCGCGAGGAGCTGTTCAAGACGGTGGGCAACGTGCTGCAGAAGCGCCGCCTGGCGATCGAGAACGAACGCATCGCCGCCCAGCTGGAAACGTCGGAAAAGATGTACCGCTACCTGGTGGACAGCTCGCCCGACATCATCTATACGCTGGCGCACGACGGCCGCATCACCTTCGTCAACGACCGCGCCCAGCAACTGCTCGGGTTCGAGCGCGACGAGGTAATGGGGCGCCATTATTCGGCGCTGGTGCACGACGAGGACCAGGACCGCGCCCGCTACGCTTTCGGCGAGCGCCATGGTGCCGGTCCGGGCAAGGGGCAGGGCAAGGGCCGCGCGACCGACGCCGCCGCGCGCACGGCCGAACTGCGGCTCAAGAGCAAGCACGGCATCGAGCGCACGTTCAGCATCACGCTCACCTCGATGGCGCCGCACGCCATCGGCCCGCACGACTGCTATGGCACCTACGGCGTGGCGCGCGACATCACCGACCGCAAGCGTGCCGAAGAGATGATCTCGTACCAGGCCTACCACGACATCCTGACCGACCTGCCCAACCGCATCCTGTTCAAGGACCGCCTGGGCCTGGCCGTGATCCAGGCCAAGCGCAAGCTGGCCGAACTGGCGGTGATGTTCATCGACCTCGATCGCTTCAAGCTGGTCAACGATACGCTGGGCCATGTCAAGGGCGACGAGCTGCTGCAGCAAGTGGCGCGCCGCCTCAAGGACTGCCTGCGGCGCGGCGACACGCTGGCGCGCCAGGGCGGCGACGAGTTCACCATCGTGCTGCCGGAACTGCAGGACCGCCAGGAGGCCCGCGACATCGCCGAACGCTTCATCGAGAGCCTGGAAGCGCCATTTGACCTCGACGGCCACCAGGTGCATATCTCGGCCTCGATCGGCATCGCCGTGTATCCGCACGATGGCGAAGGGATCGACGAACTGCTGCGCCACGCCGACATCGCGATGTACCAGGTCAAGGCGCTGGGCAAGAACGGCCATACCTTCTACCACCCGTCGATGCAGGAGATGTCGCACCAGAAGATCGCGCTCGAGCGCAGCCTGCGCCAGGCGCTGGAGCTGAACCAGCTGGAAATGTACTACCAGCCGCAGATCGACATCGCCACCGGCCGCATCGTCGGCGCCGAAGGCCTGATGCGCTGGAACCATCCGCAGCGCGGCGTGCTGTCGGCCGGCGAGTTCCTGCCGTTCGCCGAAGACAACGGCCTGATGCTGCCGATCTCGGACTGGATGCTGGGCGCGCTGTGCCGCGACCTGGCGCGCTGGAATGCGGCCGGCGGCGAGCATGTGCGGCTGTCGCTGAACTTGTCGCCGCAATACCTCGACCGCGGCGACTTTTTCGAGAAGATGCGCGGCGCGCTCACGCGTTACGGCATCGCGCCGGCGCAGATCGAAGTGGAAATCACCGAGAACATCTGCATCCGCAACCCGCAGGACGCCATCGAGCAGCTCAACAAGCTGTGCGAACTGGGCGTGTCGGTGGCGATCGACGATTTCGGCACCGGCTATTCGTCGCTGTCGTATCTGCACCGCTTCCCGATCCACACCATCAAGATCGACCAGTCGTTCGTCAAGGAGATCCACGACGAGCAGGGCCACTACCCGGTGATCCTGGCGATCATTTCGATCGCGCGCGGCCTCGGCCTGCACCTGGTGGCCGAGGGCGTGGAAACCGCCGTGCAGGCGCGCTACCTGCAGGCGCACGGCTGCTCCACCATGCAGGGCTATCTGTACCACCGGCCGATTCCGCTGCCGCGCTTCATCGAGGTGCTGGACCAGGCACGCCCCGCCGCGCTGGCGCAGCCGGTGCTGATGGCGGCGCAGGCATAACGGCGGCGCGTGGCGATGACCAGTCCTCCACCTCCCGGCAGCGGCAACCAGACGCCGAGCGCAGAATTCCTGCGCACCAAGGCCCAGGCCGAACGCGGCGTGGCTGCCGCCCAGCACAGCCTGGGCTTCATGTACTTCAACGGCCAGGGCGTGGCGCCGAGCTACGAGCTGGCCGTGGTGTGGTACCGCCAGGCCGCGCTGCAGGGCATGCCGCAGGCGCAGTACAACCTGGGCGTGATGTTCCAGAAAGGGCAGGGCGTGGCGCAGGACTTCCAGGAAGCCGCCGCCTGGTACCAGCTGGCCGCCGACCAGGGCTATGCCGCCGCCCAGTACAACCTCGGCTGGCTGTACGCCAGGGGCCAGGGCGTGGCGACCGACACCAGCCTGGCCATGCACTGGTTCAGCAAGGCCGCCAGCCAGGGCGACGCAGCAGCCCAGAACAACCTCGGCATGATGTACGACACCGGCAAGGGCGTGCCGCAGGATCCGCTGCAGGCGCTGCACTGGTACCGCAAGGCGGCCGAGCAGGGCTATGCACGCGCCCAGTACCAGCTCGGGCTGCGCTACGAAAACAGCCAGGGCCTGACGCCGGAGATGGCCGACGTGGGGCAGGCCATGTCGTGGTACCGCAAGGCCGCCGAGCAGGGTTACGCGCCGGCCCAGTTCAACCTGGCGCTGCGCTTCGACAAGGGCGACGGCGTGGCGCAGGACAGCCAGAAAGCCATCCTCTGGTACCGGCGCGCGGCCGAGCAGGACCATACCAGCTCGCAGTTCAACCTGGGCCTGATCTACGATAACGGCCAGGGCGTGCCGCGCGACGAACAGAAGGCGCTCGACTGGTACCGCAAGGCGGCCGGCAAGGGCCACGCGGGCGCGCAGAACAACCTCGGGCTGCGCTACCACCATGGCCAGGGGGTGGCGCAGGACTATGCCGAAGCCCACGCCTGGTACGGCAAGGCAGCCGCGCAGAACTTCCCCGGCGCCCAGTACCACCTGGGCCAGCTGCACGACGCCGGCCTGGGCGTGCCGGCCGACCCGGTCGCCGCCACGCACTGGTACCGCAAGGCCGCCGAGCAGGGCCACCTGCGCGCCCAGTTCGACCTCGGCCTGCGCTACGAGACGGGACGCGGCGCGCCGGCCGACCTGCGCCAGGCCTACGGCTGGTACCGGCGCGCGGCCGAACAGGAGTATGCGGCTGCCCAGTATCACCTGGGCCTGCTGTGCGACCGCGACGACGGTCCGCAGTCGTCCACGCAGCAAGCCGGCCACTGGTATGCGCGTGCCGCGCGCCAGGGCCACGCGCTGGCCCAGTTCGCGCTGGCCCTGCGGTACGACAATGGCCAGGGCGTGACCCAGGATTACGCCGAGGCGCTGCGCTGGTACGCCGCGGCGGCCGCCCAGGGCCACGCGCGCGCCCAGTTCAACCTGGGACTGATGTACCTGGCCGGCCAGGGCGTCCCTGCCGACGCCGTCCAGGCCTGGACCTGGCTGGCGCTGGCCCAGCGCAGCGGCCATGCGGACGCTGCCCGCTACCTGGCCAGCGCAGCCGCCCGCCTCGATCCCGGTCAGCTGGCGCAGGCGCGCAGCAGCCTGGCTGGCGCCGCAGCGGCCGTCAGCGACGCCGCCATCACGTCCGCCTGAATCGCGACCGCCTGAAGCAGACCCGGGGACGCACGCCCCGATACACACGACCCCGTACGCACGCCCCCGAAAGGCACGCCCCGAAAGGCACGTCCCGAGAGGCACATCCCGAAACGCACGACTACAACGCACGACTACAACGCACGACCACAACGCACAGCTCAGGCCGCATGGCCGCTGGCCCGCAACGTCGCCGTCGCCGCCGGCGCTTGCCGGGGCATCGCAGTTGGCAGCCTGTCGCTGACCGGCATCCTGATCTCCCAGACCCTGCGGCGGCGTTGCACTGGATGCACTGTTGTAGAAACACCGCAATCGTGCCGATAAACGCCAGTGGTGAGAATTGGTGAGATTTTATGCTTGTGCAATGCGTATAATTTCCGAAAAGAAAAATTCTTGTTACAAATAAATCTTATCCACCGTTCAATCTGGGAGTTTCATGAATACTCGTCTCGCCGGCGCACTGGTTTCCGCGCTGCTTCTCTCCACCCTGGCCGGCTGCGCCACCGAGTCGTCGCGCGCCGTGGCTGTCGCCATTCCTGCCAGCGCTGTCACGCCGCCACCGTATGTCGGTCCGCGCACCCTGATCGCGGTCGGCAAGTTCGACAACCGTTCGAGCTTCATGCGCGGCGTGTTTTCGGACGGCGTGGACCGCCTGGGCGGCCAGTCGAAAACCATCCTGATCGCCCAGCTGCAATCGACCAACCGTTTTAATGTGCTCGACCGCGACAACCTGAACGAACTGAAGCAGGAAGCCGGCTTCAAGCAGCAAGGCCAGCAGATCAAGGGCGCCGACTTCGTCATCACCGGCGACGTGACCGAGTTCGGCCGCAAGGAAGTGGGCGACCACCAGCTGTTCGGCATCGTGGGTCGCGGGAAGACGCAGGTCGCGTACGCCAAGGTCACGCTCAACGTGGTCAACATCAAGACCTCGGAAGTCGTGTACTCGGCCTCCGGCGCCGGCGAATACAGCCTGTCGAACCGCGAAGTGCTGGGCTTTGGCGGCACCGCCAGCTACGACTCCACGCTCAACGGCAAGGTGCTGGACCTGGCCATGCGCGAAGCGGTGGACCGCCTGGTGGCCGGCGTCGATGCCGGCGCCCTGAAACTGCAAGCACAATGAGGCCCGCGATGACGAAGTCGGTAATGAAGAAAACTGCAGGCGTGCTGGCGCTGGCCGGCGCCGTGCTGCTGACCGGTTGCGCCACGCCGCCGAAGACCCTGTACCAGTGGGGCGGTTACCAGCCGCAGGTGTACCAGTACCTGAAAGGCGAAAGCCCCGAGCAGCAGATCGCCGCGATGGAAAAAGACCTGATGCTGTTCAGCGCCAAGGGCGGCAGCGCGCCGCCGGGCTTCCATGCCCACCTGGGCATGTTGTACTCGGTCACCGGCAAGCCCGACCAGATGGTCGCGCAGTTCGAAGATGAAAAAAAGCTGTTCCCGGAATCGGCGCCATACATGGACTTCCTGCTGGCCAAAGTACAGAAAGGTGACAAGTCATGATCGCTCGTTTATTCAAACTGGGTGCCTGCCTGGGCGCTGCGGCGCTGATGTTCGGTTGCGCCACCAAGCAGGCCGGCTACGACTACACCGCGTTCAAGGCCGCCAAGCCGCGTTCGATCGTGGTGCTGCCACCGCTGAACAACTCGCCGGAAGTCAACGCCAGCAACAGCGTGTACGCCCAGGTGACGTATCCGCTGGCCGAGAGCGGCTACTACGTGATGCCGGTGGCCGTGGTCGCGGAAACCTTCAAGCAGAACGGCATGACCACGGCCGCTGACATCCATGGTCTCGATCCGAAAAAGCTCAACGAGATCTTCGGCGCCGATGCCGGCCTGTACATCACCATCACCCGTTACGGCGCCACCTACACGGTGCTCGACAGCGTGGCCGTGGTCGCGGTGGAAGCGAAACTGGTAGACCTGAAAACGGGAACGCTGCTGTGGGACGGCAAGGCCAGCGCCGCCAGCAACGAGGGCAACAACGGCGGCGGGGGCGGCCTGGTCGGCGCGCTGGTGGCTGCCGCGATCAAGCAGATCATCCACAGCACCAGCGATACCTCGCACCCGATTGCCGGCGTGGCCGATACGCGCCTGCTGACGGCAGGCGGACCGCAAGGCATCCTGTACGGCCCGCGCTCGGAACGCTACCTGACGCAATAACTCACTTCCTGATCCGCACGCCGGCCAGCTGCGCCACGCCCGACAGCGTGGTCTGGGCGGCGTTCAGTCCCAGCATGAAGTCCTTGTCCGAGAAGTTTTTGTACAGGTCGGTCGGTTGGTGCCAGTGCGGATCCCAGCCGGCGCCGATCTGCTGGCCACGCTCGTTCTCGCGCAGCGAAATCGACGGCACCAGGTCCATGAACGGCGTCGAATCGGTATTGGTCATGTGGAAGCCCACTGCGGCCGGGTAGTGCGTGGCGTACTTGTCGTTGGCGCTGCGGAAGTGCCAGGCCAGCTTGGCCGAACCCTCGGCCTGCTTCGACTGCGACTGGTATTCGATGTTGACGTCCGCTTCCAGGCGCTGCTCGGGCGGCGCCACGAACACCGGCTGGCCGTGTTCATCGACCACCGGCTTGCCATGGCCGTCGATCTTCTGGAACGGCATGCCATGGTCGAACAGCATCATGTCGTGCTGGATCATGCCGAGCCACTTCGGCTCCGGGTATTTACCTGATCCCATCGGCGACTCGATCCCCTGCAATCCCTTGCGCTGCTCGACATAGGCCGCCGCGCCGTTCAAGCCGGTTTCCTCGTTGTTCCACAGGATAAAACGGATCGAGCGATCGGTTTCCACGCCCGGTGCGCTGAAGATGCGCGCCAGTTCCATCACCAGCGCCGTGCCCGAGCCATCGTCGTTGGCCGCCTCGCCGAAGCCGATGCCGTCCATGTGGGCGCTGACGATGTACATCTCTTCCGGGTGCTTGCTGCCCACCTTGGTGCAATACAGGTTCTCGCGCAGCGACGTGCCCACCGGCGTCTGTTCGGCGTTCAGCGCGCGCAGTTTTTCGTCGGGCTGCTGCAGCGGATCGGTATTGACGCCGGTCTTGATGCGGTTGCCGAACAGCGTGCTGCCGCCCTGGCCCGGCGGGCCGCCGGCGCCGCCGCTGGCCATGCCCGCTGCGCGCTTCGGACGCGGCGCATCCTTGGCCAGTTCCGTGTACTGGTATTGCAGCCGTTCGGTATTGGTGCAGCCGTAGGATTTCAGTTGCGCCTCGATCCAGTCGAGCGCGTCGCGGTTGCGCTGGGTGCCCTGGCGGCGGTCGCCGAACTGGGTCAGGCCCTTGATGGTGGCCTTGTACTTTTCCAGCTCCAGCTGGCCGACCAGGGCGGCGACCGGATCGGCCGGCATTGCGGCAGGCGCCGGTGCCGGGGAGGCCGGCGCTTGGGACAGTGCCAACGGGGCGGCGAACGCCAGCGCAATACCGAGCACAAGTGGCAGCTTGACGGCTGATGTCATGGAAGATCCTTTTGCAAGTGATGAGGTCTTTGCCATTTTGCATCAGTTGCGCTGCGCTTGAACAGTTCAAGCGTGCGCGGCCTGCGTGGCACCGGTCGCGCTCAGAAGCGCGGCAGCTTGTCGAGCGTGATCACGTTCGGGTGCTGGTACACCTTGATCTTGTGGGCGTTGCTGTTGTACTGCTCGCCGGTCCAGAAATTATCGGCATTGCTCACGCCTGCCGGTCCGCTGCCGTCGTTCCACACCATGAACCACAACCACCAGGCGCCATCGCTGGCCATCGCGTCCGGGTCGGGGATGTAACTGGTTTCGGTCAGCGCCACCGGCTTGGGTTCGCCGGTCATGGCGGCCGTCTTGCGGTAGGTGGCAAGCTGCGAGCGGTAGCTGCGGTTGTCGGTCGTATCGTAGATGTCGTAGCCGGCGATATCGACCACGTCGTCGCCCGGATACCAGCGCGCGTCCTGGCCGTTCCACACCCAGATCAGGTTGTGCAGACCATGCACGTGCACGAGCCGGTCGTACAGATGACGCCACAGCGCGATATGGGCGGCGGCCGCCGACTCGCCATCGCTGCGCGCCCGCCCCCACCAGAACCAGCCCTGGCCATCGCTGCCGGCCGCCTCGTGCAGCGGCCGCCACAGCACGGTCACGCCCGCATCCTGCAGCCGCCGCAGTTGCGCAGCCACCAGGTCGATGCCGTCGTCGAGCTGCGCGAATGCCGGGCTGTTGCGGTCAAGGTCGCCATTGGCCATCGGGATGGTGAAACCGGTGCGCCTGGCCGGATCGTCGCCGCCGGCATAGAACTGCGCCTGGTTGACCCGGTCCGTCCTGAGCAGGGACGGATCGCGCCAGTGCCAGTGAAACGCCACCAGCCCGCCGCGTGCAGCAAACGCGATCGCTTCTTCGACCTGGTGCTGGCCCGACAGCCCGGCGCCGGTCCTGCCGTAGTCCATGAAGTCGTAACCGATCAGGGCAGGGTATTTACCGGTGTCGGCATGCACGCGCTCGGCCATGTCGATGCTGTCGTCCCAGCTGAGGTCGGCCTGACCGGCAATCACCGCCTTGCCCCAGGTGGCGCGCAGATAGCTGTAGATGGCGCGGGTTTTCGGCGTGGCGTCGGGATCGACGGGAGCGGTGCGCACGGTGGCAGCGTTGGCGCCGGCGGCCAGCACCGTTGTAACGGCGAGCAGGCAGGCGGCGAGGGTGGTTTTGATCGGCATGGTGGTCGTGGCGCAGGTTGAACACCGCCACTGTAGCGGCGGGGTACGCGGCGGACAAGCCATCGCCAGCGGAACGGCGGTGTTTAGCGGCGAAGCTGGCATTGTTTAACGCCAGCGCGTAGAATGCGCAGCACGCGGGTGTAGTTCAATGGTAGAACGGCAGCTTCCCAAGCTTCATACGAGGGTTCGATTCCCTTCACCCGCTCCAGAATACCAATATCACCGCAGGCATCTGATCAGCGGCGACATTCCGGCGGCTCTACGTCGTTTCCCTCAGCCAGTTGCGCCTGCCAGGCATCGGCCTCGTCGGTGCTGACGTGCAAGCCGCTGGCCAGGAATTCGTCCCATGCTTTCAGGGAATCCTGCCGGAACGATTCAATTTTCTCGTCGCGCTTCGTCATTACCCCAGCATACACTTTCACTCGCACTTGGGAAACCCTCGCCCCAAACCTTGGTGGTGGACGGCAAAACGCCCCCGCAGTCCAACAACCACGGGGGCGCTACACGTGACATCGATGAATCAAGCGTCGTCAGCAAACAATCAATGTACGAACAACGCGATCAGGATCACGATCGGCAGCGGGATGCCGAGTAACAGCAGCAGGATCGAGCGCATGGTGGTCTCCTTGTCTTAAATGGTGGTACGGACGAACACGCGGGCGTGGTCGCGGTGGCGGCCGCCGACGGTGGCCAGCAGGCTGGCAACGAAGGCGCCCAGCAGCAGGGCCACGAACATCCACAGGGCCGAGTGGGCGGCGGTTTTGCGGGCTTCTTCGGCGGCAGCCTTGGCTTTGGCCTTGACGTCGGCGGCGGCCTGCTTGGCCTGGGCGTAGATCAGGTCGACGCGCTGTTCGGCTTCGGCCTGGGTCAGGCCGGTGCGCTTGGCGATGATTTGGGCCATGTAGTTGCGGTCGTCGGCATTGATCTTGCCATTGGCGATATCGGCCAGCAGGATGCGGTTGATTTCGGCGCGTTCGGCGTCGGTCGCTGGCGTGCCGCCCGGCGAGCGCAGCACCATGTCCGAGAAGTAGTGGCTGCCGTCATCCTTGCTGCCGGCTGCGGCAACGCCTGCAGTGACCGCTGGTGCAGCGGCGCCGGCCGTGTCGATGGCGCCGCCAATCACGGCACGCACGCCACCGGCCAGCACGGCCACGGTGACCAGGGTAGCCACGGCCCAGGCCAGCAGGCCGTGGGCAGTATCGCGGAAGTGGACTTCATCGCTTTGTACGCCGGCCCATTTGACGCGCAGCCGGCCAGCCATATAACCGCCGATACCTGCTGCAGCGAGCTGGGTGAAAGCGATCCAGGCGATGGCAGCGCCGCCGAGCGCGCCGCCATTGTTATACTCGTAGGGCGAGACCGACGACAAGCCGAGGCCCGTGCCGAGGATCAGCAGGATGAACGACAGGGTCGCGGCAGCAGCCGCACCGGCCAGGATGGCCCCCCAAGAAACGCCCGAGGATAAATTGTCACTGGATTCGCGGCTGACGACCGTGGCTGCTGGTCCTGCTGGCCCTGCTGGTTGTGCATGCATGATTTCTCCTTGTAATGAATTCGTGTTCAAGCAGGACCGATCATGCGCCAAGGCGGCGACCGTGTATGTTCGCGCACCAACCTTGGGCGTTGTTTGGCTGACCATGCTTGCGGGCGGTGGCGCAGGCGTCCACCTGCCGTTCCACGGTCCAAGCGGCTCGTCTGGCTGGCCGCGTTTCGCTACAAGTCGTACGCCGGTCATGGTGTTGCCGTATACTCCACGGCTCACCTCGACTAACTTTTACGGAATGCCCATGCTTGTCGGTCCCCAGCAGCGCTTGTCTACCCGTCTTGCCTTTCTTGCCGCCGGCCTGGCCATGGCGGCCTGGGCGCCGCTGGTGCCGTTTGCCAAGCAGCGGCTGGGACTGGGCGAAGCCGACCTCGGCCTGCTGCTGCTGTGCCTGGGGGCGGGTTCCCTGATGGCGATGCCGGCCATCGGTTTGCTGACCTCGCGCTTCGGCTGCCGCATCGTGATGCTGGTGTCGGGCCTGTGCGTGTGCCTGATCATGCCGGCGCTGGCGTTCGCACCCACGCCGCTGACGCTGGGTGCCACGCTGTTCGGCTTTGGCGCCTCGCTCGGTGCGCTCGACGTGTCGATGAATGTGCAGGCCGTGATCGTCGAGCGCGAGAGCGGCGGGCGGCTGATGTCGGGCTTCCACGGTCTGTTCAGCGTCGGCGGCTTCGTCGGCGCCGGCCTGATGGCGGCCATGTTGTGGTTCGGTCTGAGCCCGGTGGCAGCCACCGTGATCGTGGCGGTGCTGGTGGCGCTGGCGCTGCTGGGCGGCGCGCCGCATTTCCTGCGTGAGCCGGAGGCGGCCGACCGCGACGGTCCGGTATTCGTGGTGCCGCATGGCGCCGTGATCTTTATCGGTCTGCTGTGTTTCCTGTGCTTCCTGGCTGAAGGCGCCATCCTCGACTGGAGCGCGCTGCTGCTGACGGCCGAGCAGGGCATGGACGCCGCGCGCGCCGGCCTCGGCTACGCGGCGTTTGCGGTGGCGATGACCATCGGCCGCCTGACCGGCGACCGCGTGGTGGCCCGGCTCGGCGGCAAGCGGGTGATGCTGCTGGGCGGCCTGTGCGGCGCGGTCGGCTTCTTTACGTCCGTGGTGGCGCCGTCGGCGCCGCTGGCGCTGCTGGGCTTTCTGCTGGTGGGCCTGGGCGCCTCGAACGTGGTGCCGATCCTGTTTACGGCAGCCGGCAACCAGCGAGCCATGCCGGCCGGGCTGGCGATCGGCGCCATCACCACGCTCGGTTACGCCGGCATCCTGGCCGGGCCGGCCGTGATCGGCTTCGTGGCCCATGCGTCGAGCCTGAACCTGGCGTTTGTCGGCCTCGGCTGCGCGATGCTGGTGATCGCGGCCAGCGCGCGCCTGGGCGGCGCGGCAAAGGCGTAGCGGGCCGCAGACTTATTTGAGCGTGACCGGCACCACCAGCTTGTCGTCGCCGATCTCGATGGCGGCGTCGCTGAAGTCGGGCGGGCCGAACTTGCCGCGCGCGTTGCGGCTGAACGCATAGTTTTCGCTCGGGATGCCGATGAAGTTGCGGTCCAGCTTGTCGTTCTGGTTTTCATCCTGGTACACCAGCACCGCCCACGTGCCCTTCGGGACGTTGTCGATGGTGACGGTGGTCTGGCCTGCCTGGGCCGGGGCCGAGCCCGAATAGGCGCAGTCCTTCAGAAAGTGTTCCTTGTCGCAGACGGCGGCATTGATCTTGCCCTTGCCGCCAGCGGTGCCGCTGACCTTGATCTCGACGCTGGCTGCTGCAGCCGAGCCGGCAAATGCGGCGCACGCCAGCCACAGCATGGCGCGCGGAAAGCGGGAAAGTCGGGGCTTGTGGTAGGCTGCTCGCATGTGGTTTCCTTGTGTTGTCTGTGTTGTCTGTGTCATCAGTGGGGCGGGTGTATGGTATTGAATGCGGCTATCGTAGTACTGACCGTGCTGTTCATGGAAGTGTTTTCCATCGTCGCGCACAAGTACATCATGCACGGCTTCGGCTGGGGCTGGCATCGCTCGCACCACGAGCCGCGCACCGGCTGGTTCGAGAAAAACGACCTGTACGCCGTGGTGTTTGCCGGCGTGGCGATTGCCCTGATCTGGTTCGGCACCGAGGGCTATGCACCGCTGCAATGGATAGGCGCGGGCATGACCGCCTACGGCGCGCTGTACTTCATCGCCCACGACGGCCTGGTGCACCGCCGCTGGCCGTTTACCTATGTGCCGCGCAGCGGCTACCTCAAGCGCCTGTACCAGGCCCACCGCATGCATCACGCGGTGCCCGGCAAGCATGGCGCGGTATCGTTCGGGTTTCTGTATGCGCCGCCCGTCGCCGAGCTCAAGCGCCAGCTGCAGGTGCTGCACGGCGGGGCGCTCGAAGGCCGTCAGCAGCGCGGCGCCGCTCCGGCGGCGGACGCCGCCACAAGCCCGCAGGACGCGGCTGCATCGTCCGCCAGCGCGAAGTAAGCGCGCTCGCGCCGCCTTTCAGCAACAGCCACAGCTTGGCCGCCTTCGACGTGCCCACGCGCTCGTCCCACGCATGGGCGCCGCGCGCCTTGACCTCGATGCCGATCTGGCGGTACACATTGCGCGCGGTGGCAATCGCCCACGCCGAGCGCAGCGGCAGGGCCACGATGCCTTCGTTGGCCGAGTCGTAATACGGTTCGGCGTAATCGACCAGCCGGGCCGCCACGCCGGCCAGCGCCGCCCGGTGCTGCGGCAGCGCCAGCTCGGCCGGCGGAATGCCCGCTTCGCGCAGCCAGGCGGCCGGCAAATAGCAGCGGCCGATCGCCGCGTCGGCAACGATGTCGCGCGCGATATTGGTCAGCTGGAACGCCAGGCCCAGGTCGCAGGCGCGGTCTAGCACATCGGCATCCTTGGCGCCCATGATGGTGGACATCATCAGGCCCACCACGCCGGCCACGTGGTAGCAGTAGCGCAGCGTATCGTCGATGGTGTCGTAGCGGGCGTCGTCCACGTCCATGGCAAAGCCGGCCAGGTGGTCGTAGGCGTACTGCGGCGTAATCGCGTGGCCCAGCGCCACTTCCTGGAACGCGGCAAACGCCGGTTCCGTCATCGGCTCGCCGGCGTAGGCGCGGCGCGTCTGTTCCTCCAGTTTGGCCATCTCGGCCTGGGCATCGTGGACGGGCGCCGTCGCAGCGGGCGCGAAGCCGAGTTCCTGGCCGTCGATCACGTCGTCGCAATGGCGGCACCAGGCATACAGCATCAGCACGCTGCGCCGCACGTCGGCCGGGAACAGCGTGGCGGCCGCCGCAAAGCTTTTCGACCCCACCTTGATGGTCTCGGTGGCGTGGTCCATCAGCGCTTCGCTCATCGCGCCCCCTGCGCCAGGTCCGACAGCATCAGGCCCGCCGTGGCCTTGGCCGAGCCGACCACGCCCGGCACGCCCGCGCCCGGATGGGTGCCGGCGCCCACGAGGTACAGGTTGGCCAGGTCGGCGTCGCGGTTGTGCGGGCGGAACCAGGCGCTCTGGGTCAGGATCGGTTCGAGCGAGAAGGCCGAGCCGACGTGGGCGTTGAGCTGGTCGCGGAAATCGAACGGCGTGAAGAAGCGGCTGGTCACCAGCTGGCTGCGCAGGCCCGGCATGTAGCGTTCTTCGAGGTAGGCCAGGATGCGGTCGCGGTAGCGCGGACCTTCGACGGTCCAGTCGATGTCGGCATTGCCCAGGTGCGGCACCGGCGCCAGCACGTAGTGGCTGCCGCAGCCGGGCGGCGCCAGCGACGGATCGGTCACGCACGGCGCGTGCAGGTACAGCGAAAAGTCCTCGGCCAGCGAGGTACCGTTGAAGATTTCCTTGATCAGCGGCTGGTAGCGCGGGCCGAAGCACACCGTGTGGTGCTGCAGCTGGCTGTGGTGGTGGTTCAGGCCGAAGTACAGCACGAACAGCGAATTGGAATGGCGCTTGCCGGCCAGCGTTTTGGCGTGCGATGCGCCGCGCGGGTGCTGGCCGAGCAGCTTGCCGTAGGTGTGCACGACGTCGGCGTTCGACGCCACCGCCTGGGCGGCAAAGGCGCGGCCGTCTTCCAGGCGCACGCCGGTCACGCGGTTGCCGGACGTGTCGATGGCAGCCACTTTGGCATTGAGCTCGATCTTGCCGCCGATGTCCTCGAACAGTTTGACCAGGCCGTTGATCAGGGCACCGGTGCCGCCGCGCGGGAACCACACGCCCCACTTGCGTTCGAGCGCGTGGATCAGCGTGTAGATCGACGAGGTGGCAAACGGGTTGCCGCCGACCAGCAGCGAGTGGAACGAGAACGCCATGCGCAGCTGCTCGTCCTTGATGAAGCGCGACACCATGCCGTACACGCTTTTCCACGCTTCGAGCTTGGCCAGCTGCGGGCCGGCAGCCACCATGTCGCGGATCGACAGGAACGGCACCGCGCCCAGCTTCAGGTAGCCCTCGTCGAACACGGCTTTCGAATAGGCCAGGAAGCGCTGGTAGCCGGCCACGTCGTCGGGATTGCGGGCGTGGATCTGGCGGTCCAGCGCTTCCTGGTCATTGGCGTAATCGAAGTGGCTGCCGTCTTCCCAGCACAGGCGGTAGAACGGCGTCACCGGCAGCATGTCGACGTAGTCGGACAGGCGCTTGCCGGCCGCCGTGAACAATTCTTCCAGCGCCGACGGATCGGTGATCACGGTCGGGCCGGCGTCAAAGGTAAAACCCTGGTCCTGGTACACATAGGCGCGGCCGCCCGGCTTGTCGCGCTGTTCGAGCAGCGTGGTCTGGATGCCGGCGGCCTGCAGGCGGATGGCGAGCGCTAAGCCGCCGAAGCCGGCGCCGATCACCACGGCCTGTTTTGCTTGGTTCATGCGAAGTTCCTGATCTGTTGGGGTTGAGTTTTGAGGGCGGCTGCCACGGCTTGGCCGACCGGCACCGGCGGCTTGCCGGACACCACGCGCAGCTGGTCGCCGAGTGTCGGGCGGCCGGCGTAGAAGCGGGAAATCAGCGGCGCCGGCAGCGTATAAAAGCGCTGCATCACGCGCCAGCGGTGGTCGGCTTCGCCGGCCAGGAACAGCATGCGGTTGAGCAGCCGGAAAAAGCGCTGGCGGCGCCATGCGGCGCCGGTGTGGGCGCGGATCGCGGCAAACAGCGCCGGCGCCCGCAGGTCCGCTTGTGCCGCGATGCACTCGGCCAGCCGCACCGCGTGCGGCAGCGAGTAGCCGGTGGTCGGGTGAAACAGGCCGGCGCGCAGGCCGGCGCTGGGCTGGCCGCGCAGGTCGTCCCAGTAGCCGTCGTGGTCGGACGCCAGCGTGATCGGCAGCGCGCCGCGTTCCTCGCGCAGCACGTCGGTGATGGTCCAGCCGCGCGCGGCGGCGTAGGCGGCGATGTTGGCGCGCAGGCGCGCCGGATCGCGCTCGGGCGCATCGACGTAATGGGTGTCCTCGATCAGCAGGCGGTCGGGCCCGAACGGCAGCACGTAGACGAAACGGTAGCCGCCCTGCTGGGCCACGCTGGCGTCCATCAGCACCGGCGCCGTCAGCCCGTGCGGCGCGGCCAGCCGTACTTCCTGGCCGAGGAAGGTCTGGTAGCCGAGCGCCAGCCGGGCGCTGGGCAGCGGGCCGCGGCCATCGATCACGGCGCCGGCGTGCAGCACCGTGCCATCGACCAGCGTGACCGTGGTCGGCGTCAGTGCGGCGATGGTCATGTTGGTGCGCAGCGCGTCGCCCAGCGCTGGCGTGAGCACGCGGGCGAAATCGTCGGACGCGATGCTGGCGTAACCGCCTTCCAGGGTGCGCGTCAATTCCGGAAAGACCACTTCGTAGCGCGGCCAGCGCGCCGACACCAGCGGCGCCAGCCAGGCGCGCTGGGCGTCGTCGAGATCGCTGTCGTGGAACGACCAGGTGTGGTTGCCGCCGATACGTTCATGCTGTTCGAGCAGCAGGATGCGCAGGTCGGGGCGCGTTGTGCGCAGGCGCCAGGCGATCAGGCCGTTGGCCAGGCCGCCGCCGGCCAGGATCAGGTCGTAGTGTGTCGCACCTGTGGCACCTGTGGCGCCGGTCGCAGCGGTCTCACGTGGCGCGGTGATCATGACGCTGCTCCGGCCAGCGCCTGCTCGACGATGTCGGCCGCGCGCACCACCCCGCCGGCCTGCGCCAGTTCGGCCGACAGCGGCGCCAGGCTGCGCAGGTAGGACGGATCGTCGAGCAGGGCGCGCAGGTGGGCGGCCAGCGTACCGGCGCTGCTGATCCGTGCCGACGCCCGCCGGCCGATGCCGGCATGGCAGACGCGCGCGGCCACGCCGGGCTGGTCGAAGGCGATCGGCAGCGCCAGCATCGGCGTGGCGGTGCCGATCGCATCCATCACGGTGTTGAGGCCGGCGTGGGTGATCACGGCGTCGGCCCGCGCCAGCGCCGCCTGTTGCGGCGCAAACGCGCAGACGGTGGTGGCGCCGGGCGTGCCGGCGCGCTCGATGGCCAGCGCCTGGCGATCGTCGAGACCGCCGCAGTGGGCGGCCAGCAGTTGCACGTCGAGCGCGCGGCAGGCTTTGGCGATGCGCTCGAAAGCGCCGAAGCGCTGGCCCTGCAAGGTGCCGAGCGAGGCAAACACCAGCGGCCGGCCCGGGTCGAAGGCGGGCAGCGGCGTGATGGTGGGGGCATTGGGCACATTGGGCGCAGCGGCTGCATGCGGCGCGCCCCGGTCCGTGCCGGCCGCTGTCGGCGCAATCCGGGCAGCAGGGGGAGCAGGTGCGGCAGGTGCAGCAGCGGCAGCAGATGTCATCGTGGCAGCGGTCCCTGCGGCGGGTTGTGCCGTGTGCGGCGGCTGTGCGACGGCGCGCAGCGGTCCCACGTGGTGGAAGTGGGCGGGCAGCTGCTGGCGCGGGAAGTCGAAGCCGGCAATCGTCTGGCTGATCTGCGCCAGCGGCGACAGGCACTCGTGCATGGCGCCGCGCGCGGCCAGGCCCAGGCGCCGCGCCTGCGTCTCGATGGCGCGCCGGTGTGGCGTCATGATCCAGTCGTACACGCCGGTGCTGCCGGCCACCATCTGCAGGCCGCGTGGGCTGGCGTCGTAGGCGAACGGCATCACCGGCAACGGCACGGCCGGCTCGCGGTTGACGGGCAGGGCGCACGCGACCGAGACGAACGGCAGCTGCAGCGCTTCGGCCACCAGGCCGGCCGCCGCTTCCATCTGGTCGCCGAGGATGGCGTCGATGCGCAGGGCAGCGATGGCGGCCGGCAGTTCTTCGCACAGCATGGTGGTGGCGTCGGCCATGTCGAGGATCACCCGGCGCAGGCCGAGCGGACTGCCGGGATTGGCAGCGCGACGCAGCGCGGCCGCCAGCGACCCGGGCGGAAAACGCTGGACGCCCAATGCATGAAAACCGATGCCGGGCACGATGGCGCCATCCACGCCGCTGCGTCCACGGACGCCAGTATCGAAACCATCGGGGCCCGGGCCAGCCGCCCGCCCGCCGTGCTGGCGCAGCGCATCACGGTGGGCCGCTGCCGCAGCGGCGCCCGGACCGGCAGTCACCTCGGCCGACAGCCAGCCCGCCAGGTAGGCCGCCGCATCGGGGCGGTGCAGAAAGGTCACGCGGTGGCCGCGCCGCACCAGCTCGGCCGCGAGCGCTGCCAGCGCGCTGAAATGGCTGGGAAAGGCTGGCGCCACCACGCCAAAATGGCGCGCCTGACCCGGCTGACGAGTTGGACCTGCCTGGTGCCGCCCGGCAGGGGGCGCCGGGCGTGCCGTCTCCTGCCCAGCGGTCACGAGGCGTGCGCGGCGGCCTGCGGTCCGGCGTTGCGGAACAGCGTGCCGACCAGGCCGCGCGTGCCCTGCATGCCGCCGATGGCGTCGCTCAGGTAGGTGTCGGCTTCGCGCAGGTGGTCGGCCAGGCGGCCGGCCGTGCGCTCGCGACCGAGGGTGGCGTTGAACGTGGCTTTGCCGGCGTCCTGGCCGGCGTCCTTGCCGGTGATGGCGGCGCCGGCGTCGTCGAGCAGGTCGTCCTTGATCTGGAACGCCTGGCCGGCCGACAGCGCGAACGCGCGCAGTGCCTGCAGCACGCGCTCGTCCGCCTCGGCGATGATGGCGGCCATTTCCACCGACAGGCCGAGCAGCACGCCGGTTTTCAGTTCGTTGGTGCGGGCAATGTCGTCGAGCGAGCGCTGCGGATTGCCGTGCAGGTCGAGGAACTGGCCGCGCACCAGGCCCTGGGCGCCGACCGTGTCGGCCAGCGCGCCGACCAGCCGGGTGCGCACGTGGGCCGGAATCCCGGGCGCCTGCGACAGCAGCTGGAACGCGCGGCTCAGCAGCGCGACCGAGGCCAGGATGGCGACGTGTTCGCCGAACTGGCGGTGCACGGTGGGCAGGCCGCGGCGCAGCTTGGCGTCGTCCATGCAAGGGAGGTCGTCGAGGATCAGCGAGGCTGCGTGCACCAGTTCCACCGCGCAGGCCGCGTCGAGCAGGGCCGGCGAGTTGCAGCCGAGGTCGCGCGCCACCAGCATCAGCAGCAGCGGGCGCATGCGTTTGCCGGTACCCAGCGTGGCGGCGCGCATGGCGGCCGTGAGCGGATCGGCGCGGCCATGGTCGGGCAGGGCCTCGGACAGCCGTTCTTCGATCTGGCGCCGGATGGTTTCCATGTCCGGTGCCGAATCATGGCTTTGCTCGATACCGGCGCTGCTGGACCGCGAGGTCTGGGTAGCCATGGCGCATCTCCTTGTGTTGTGTGCTTTTGTTGATTAAAACGGCATAAAAACTCGTGGCTTCATCATACTCAAGCTTTATCGATCCGGTGGGCTTGTTCCAATCGTGCGATCACGAAAATTCCGGTTCAAGCCGTCCCGTATTGCTATGCTAATATTAAATGCTTTCCACTCAGAAAGATCACCGATGCGCTGTAAGCGGGGCTATCAATGGCTGCCGGCCATACTGCTGGGCATGGCAATTGGCATGGTCGTGACGCGACCGGCTGTTGCCGTCGAGCGTCTGGCGGTGGGCGCCACGTTTCGCCAGCTGTTCGAGCAGGATGCCGAGGGCCGCCCGACAGGCCTGGCGGTGGACGTGCTGCGCGCGCTGGCGGCCCGCGCCGGCGATACGGTCCGGTTCCAGTTCTATCCGTGGCCGCGTGCGCAGGCGATGGTCGAGCGCGGCCAGGCCGACATCCTGATCGGCCCCTACCGGTCGGCCGAACGGCTGACCCGCTTCGATTTCCTGGACCAGCCGTTCTATCGCGACCGCCTGGTGTTCTATGCCCGCCGCCAGGGCGGCGCCACCTGGCGCGGCGACTTCGGCAGCCTGGCCGGACTGCGGGTGGCGGCAGTGCGCGGCTGGCATTACGGCGCGCAGTTCGACGCCGCCCGGCAAACGTTCGAGCTGAGCGAGGTACCGCAGGTGGACAACGGCTTGCGCATGCTGGCGCTGGGCCGGGTCGACCTGTTCGCCGGCAACCGGCCGCACACGGAAACGCTGGTGCGCGAACTGGGCCTGGCGCAGTCGGTGACGGCCTTGTGCCCGGATATCGGCTACATCGACAGCTACCTGGCGTTTCCCCGCGCCGCCAAATTCGCTGCTGCGCGCCGCCAGTACAACGGCCTGCTCGGGCAGATGATCGGCAGCGGCGAACTGCGCCGGCTGGGCGCCAAAAACGGCTTGCAGGTGCCCGGCGCCGAACCGCCGCCAGGCGAGGGCGAGTGCAGATAGGCGCGCAGGGCCGGTCAAGGTAAGCCGATGCAAGTAAGCGGGCACGGTAGTGTCGGACGTGCAAGACCGAACGGCTTGCGCTAAGCTGTAGCCTGGTTCAACAGGAGAGCGCCATGACACCCGAGCTCGACAGACGGCAACGACGGCCGGAAACGTCGATGATGTCCAGAACGTCGGAGACGGCAGGCTGGCATTCCTTCGATTTCATCGTGCGCCAAGCCTTGCAGATGCAGCGCGACGTCGGCACCCCGGGCGCGGTCGAGATGCTGCAAAACATCGGCATCAACCCGCAGGTGATTGCCCGCGTGCTCGGTCCCGAGCGCAAGGTGCGCGCCGAGGACCTGGCAGCGGCGCAATCCCGGGCTCAGTCCTTGTGATGGAACGGGGCGAACCAGGTCACCAGGAATGACGGGATGGTCGCTGCCATCACCAGCCAGAAGTAGTGCACGTAGCCGAGCGCCTGCTGCAGGTGGCCGCTGACCACGCCGGTCACCATCATGCAAAGGCCCATCAGGCCGGTGCCGAAGGCGTAGTGGGTGGTGCTGTACTTGCCGGGCGCCAGCTGCTGCATCAGGTAGATCATGAAACCGACCGAGCCGAAGCCGTAAAAGAATTTTTCGATGGCCACGCCGGCGCTGATCACCCACAGGCTTTCCGGCTGGTACATGCTCATCAGCAGGAACGTCACATTCGGGATGTTGACCGCGCAGCACAGGATGAACAGCGTGGCCGGCAAGCCCCGGCGCGAGACGAAAATGCCGCCCAGCAGCGAGCCGACCAGCACGGCGATCAGGCCGTAGGTGCCGTACACCAGTCCCAGCATTTCATTCGACAGGCCCAGGCCGCCCTTGGCGACCGGATCGACCATGAAGAACGGGCCGATCTTTTCCAGCAGGCCGATGCTGAGACGGAACAGGAACGCGAATCCCACCATCAGCCAGACGTCGCGCTTCTGGAAGAAGGTGACGAACGAGTCCCACAAGATGTAGCCGGCCTCGCCGACCGAGCGCGGCGCGTTGGCGGCGCGGGCGCCGTCCGGCATCACGCGCGCGTGCCAGATCGCCGAGACGATGATGATGGCAGCGACGATGAAGAAGATCACGCGCCACGACTCGATCCATTGCGGGCCGAACTCGCCGGCCGCGTGGCCGAAGTAATGGGTGTGCAGCCAGCCGCTCAGGTACACCATGCCGCCCGAGGCGACGATGGGACCGATGTTCCAGCTCAGGCTCTGGATGCCGCAGAACAGCGATTGCGCGCGCGAGTCCAGCGAGGTCACGTACACGCCGTCGGAGGCGATGTCCTGGGTGGCGCCCACCAGCGACAGCAGGCCGAACAGGAATACCATCACCACCATGTAATCGGGCAGCGACATGGCCAGGGCCACGCCGGCAAAGCCGACGCCGACGATGATCTGCGTGCACAGCACGAAGAATTTCTTGGTCCGGTACATTTCCACGAACGGCGCGAACAGCGGCTTGATGGTGTAGGCCAGGATCAGGTAGCTCGCGTAGGCGGCAGCCTCGCCGTTGTCCATGCCCAGGTTCTTGAACATGATCGACGTCACGCTGGTGAGCATCATGTAGGTCAGCGCCATGGCGAAATAGCTGCTCGGCACCCACAGCATCGGCGTGCCGGGGCGGAACATCGCGGCCAGCAGCGACGGGTGTTCGGCGCCCGGCGGCAGGCGCTGCGGTGTCGATGGCGCTGGCGGCAGCGGCGCTGGCGCCGGCTGCGTGGATTCCTGGTGCATTGTCGTCCTCGTTATTCTCTTGGCAGTATAGCTTGCACGCCGGCTCTGCGGCCGGCTGCGCTGGTCCTCCGGCGCAGCCGGCCGGAGGGGGAGGTGCGGGCTTACGCGGCCTGTTCGAGCTTGCCGGCGGCGCGCTGCTGGACCACGAAGTCGCGGTACCAGTGGGCGCTGTGCTTGAGTGTGCGCTGCTGGGTCGTGTAATCGACGTGGACGATGCCGAAGCGCTTGGCGTAGCCGGAATTCCATTCGAAGTTGTCGAGCAGGCTCCACAGGAAATAGCCGCGCACATCGACGCCCTGCAGGCGGGCGTCGTTGACCGCTTTCAGGTGGCGCAGCACGAAGTCGATGCGGGCTTCGTCCGGCACTTCGCCATTGACCACGGTGTCGGGGTTGGCCATGCCGTTTTCGGTGATGTAGATCGGTGGCAGGTCGTAGTCGGCGTGCAGCTTGAGCAAGAGCTCGGTCAGGCCGTCCGGATAGATCTCCCAGCCCATGTCGGTGGTGCCCAGCTTGTTTTCGGGCTGCCGCGGCGGCACTTCGGCGCTGCAGAACGAGCGGAAGTAGTAGTTCAGGCCCATGAAGTCGAGCTTGCCGCGGATGATGTCGAGGTCGCCGTCCTGCAGGTCCGGGCCGTTCTCGCCGTACACCTCGAGCGCCAGCGCCGGGTAATGGCCCTTGAAGATCGGGTCCATGAACCATTCGACCGAGCGCGCATATTCGAAGTCGGCCATCGCGATGTCGGCTGCGCTGTCGGTGGCCGGGTGCGCCGGCCACTGGTTCAGCACGATGCCGAGCTGGGCCGGGCTGCCCACCGCGCGCATCGCGCGCATGGCCAGGCCGTGCGACAGCAGCAGGTGGTGCGAAACCTGCACCGACTGCTTGAGGTCGGCCACGCCCGGCGCGAACTGGGCGTTGCCGTAGCCGAGATTGGCCGTGCACCACGGTTCGTTATGGGTGGCGATCGTCTTGACGCGGTGGCCGAAGCGGCGCGCCACTTCGGCCGCGTATTCGGCGAAATGGTAGGCGGTATCGCGGTTGAGCCAGCCGCCTTCGTCCTGCAGGCCTTGCGGCAAGTCCCAGTGGTACAGCGTCACGTGGGCGCCGATGCCGCGCTGTTCCAGTTCGGTCAGCAGCCGGTCGTAAAAGGCGAAGCCGGCTTCGTTCCAGGCGCCCTTGCCCTGCGGCTGCACGCGCGCCCAGGCGATCGAGAAGCGGTAGGCGTCCACGCCCAGGCCGGCCATGATGGCCACGTCTTCGGCATAGCGGTGGTAGTGGTCGCAGGCGACGTCGCCGTTGGTGCCGTCGATGATCTTGCCCGGGGTATGGCTGAAGGTATCCCAGATCGACGCACCCTTGCCATCGGCAGTGGCGGCGCCTTCGATCTGGAACGCACTGGTGGCGATGCCCCAGGTAAACGATGGCGGGAACTGGGCGTACAGGTGGCTGGTGTCGGTCATGGGAGGAATCGGCAGTGTGGAGGAGGGCTTGAAAACGATTTCAAACGAATGCTGCGATTAGACCCCAACTCGCACCGAGTGTCAATCGATTGATAACATCGAGACATTGTTTAGTGGCGGCCGCTGTCGGCAGCGGCAGCGGCACCGCGAAGCGGCGCTGATATAATGCCGCCTCACACTTTTACCGCACTGCCACCATGTCTTCCGATACTCCAAAACAGCCTCCAGCGCGGGGCATGCTGTACGACCCGACCGAACACCGCATCCGCAGCTTCGTCACCCGCGCCGGCCGCCTGTCCACGGCGCAGGCGCGCGCGCTCGAAGAGCAGCAGCAGTTCCTGATCGGGTACGAGAAAGCGCCGCTCGACTACGCCCGGGTCTTCGGCCGCCAGGCGCCGACGGTGCTGGAAATCGGCTTCGGCATGGGCGCCACCACGGCCCACATCGCGGCCGCCATGCCGGACAAGGATTTCATCGGCGTGGAAGTGCATACCCCGGGCGTGGGCAGCCTGCTCAAGCTGATCGGCGAGCAGCAGCTGACCAATCTGCGGGCCATCCAGCACGACGCGGTCGAGGTGCTCAACCACATGATTCCGGACGGCTCGCTGCACGGCGTGCACATCTTCTTCCCCGACCCGTGGCACAAGGCGCGCCACAACAAGCGCCGTTTGATCCAGGCGCCGTTCGTCAAGCTGCTGGTGCAAAAGCTGGCGCCGGGCGGCTACCTGCACTGCGCCACCGACTGGGAAGACTACGCGGTGCAGATGCTCGAGGTGCTCGGTGCGGAAGAGGGCCTGCAGAATACGGCCGACGGCTACGCGCCGCAGCCGGCCTACCGGCCGCTGACCAAGTTCGAAAACCGTGGCATCAAGCTCGGTCACGGCGTGTGGGACCTGGTGTTCTCCAAAAAATAAGCAGTGCCCCCGCTTACCGCTTGTCCAGCGGTTCCAGGTCCAGCACCACGTGGTAGGCCAGGCGCGCGTTCTGCCACAAGCCGCCGCCGCGCACCTGCGCAGCGCAGCTGGTCAGCTGGCCGGCGTAGCCGTCGCGCTTGAGGCGGGCGCGGAAGTTCAGCGCCTCCTTCGCTCCCAGGTAACCGGCCATCTGCCCCTCCAGGAATACAGCCACCGCCGCGTCTTCGTAGGCGTTACGGTCGTCGCAGAACAGCATTGCCGTGTACGGCGCGCGCGCAGCCGCGTCGCCATCGGTGCCGGCCAGGGCCGCGAGCACGGGCTGGTAGCGCGACTCGTTGACCACCTCCACCAAAAAACGGCCGCCATCGGACCAGTGGTGGACGGCCGGTGCGTCCGGCAGCACCGGCGTGTAGGGCGCGCTCGGGCGCGGCGGCAGCGCCACCTTGTGCGCCGGGTTGGACCGGATGATCGAGTAGACGACCAGCGCGGTGGCGGCAATGATCAGGACGGAGATGGCGAGTTGCATGGACAGGAGGCGGCACAAGAAAATCAGGCCGCCATCTTAACCGATCGCGATCGGTGCTAGCGCATTGCCGGCGACTGGTACACCACCTTGCCGCCGACCACGGTCTGCAGCACCTTGATGTTGGCGATGTCTTCGGCGGGAATGGTGAAGAAATTGCGGTCGAGGACGATCAGGTCGGCCAGCTTGCCCGCTTCCAGCGACCCGGTCAGCCGTTCCTGGCGCAGCGTGTAGGCGGCGTTGAGCGTGATCGCGCGCAGGACCGCTGCGCGCGGCAGACCCGGCGTGTCGCCCAGGCGGCCGGCATACTCGGCGCCGGCGTCCGGTGCGGCAGTGCGCGTCACGCCCACTTTCAAGGCAAACCATTGGTCGAGCGGATCGACCGGCCAGTCGCTGCCATAGGCGATGCGCGCGCCGGCATCGAGCAGCGCCGACTGCGGCTGCACGAGACGGTAGCGCTGCGGTCCCATGTAGGGTTTCAGGGCGCCCAGCGTATCGGGCGCCGGCTTGGCCCACTGGAACGACAGCACCGGCGTCACATCGAGCTGAGCGAAGCGCGGATAGTCGGCCGGATCGACGATTTCGTCGTGGGCCAGCGCCGGGCGGACCTGCTTGCCGGCCGGCGTGCCGCGCAGCCAGGCCACCGCATCGAGCGCTTCGCGCACGGCGCGGTCGCCATCGACATGCAGGTGCGGGTCGATGCCGGCGCGCGCCAGCACGTCGAGCGTGGAGCGCAGCGCCGCCTGTGAAAAATACGTGGCCGGGCCGTTGCTGCTGCCCGGCTGCCAGTCCGGCTGTTGTTCCGTACCCTTGTTGACCCAGTACGGTGCGAGCATGGCGCCGGTAAACGCCGGCGCCGAGATCACGCCATCCATGAACAGCTTGGCGTGGCGGACCTGCAGCGACGGCGCCACCCTGGTCGGCCCCTGGTCGAACTGTTTTTTCTGCTTGAGCAGCTCGGCCACCGCGCGCTGCGGCGTGTTGCCCTTATCCAGGTCGATCAGCACCGCGAAGTGGGCGCGCGCGGTCAGCTTGCCCTGCCGTTGCAGCGTGGTGAACGCGGTCATGGTTTCGGGATCGGTATAGGCGTCGAGGAACGAGGTGATGCCTTGCCGGCGCATCGCTTCGAGCGCCTTGGCCGACGCGGCCAGGTTCTCGGCCACCGTCAGCGGCGGCAGCAGGTTCATCGCCAGGTCCTGCGCCGCGTCTTCCAGCAGCCCGGTGGCCTGGCCGCCGGCGTCGCGCGCGATCTTGCCGCCGGCCGGGTCGGGCGTGGCAACGGTGATGCCGGCCACCGCGATCCCTTTCGAGTTCAGTTGCAGCGAGTGGCCGAACGACGAGCGCACCAGGATCGGGCGGTCGGTCTTGAGCGCGTCGAGCGTGGCAGCGCTGGTCGTCACGCCGTCGGGCAGCATGCCTTGCTGGAACCAGTTGACCACCACCAGCCAGCGCTGGGGATCGCCTTTGCCAAGGCGCACATCGCTGTCGAGGCAGGCCTGGATGCGCTGCTGGAACTGCGCCACCGTCAGCGGCAGGTAGTCGAGGCTGCAGTTGAGCAGGCGGCTGCCGCCCGACTGAGGGTGCAGGTGCCCATCGACCAGGCCCGGCATCAGCATCTTGCCGCCCAGGTCGATCACGGTGGTGCGCCGGCCTTGCAGCCTGGCGGCGCCGGCATCGTCGCCGACATAGACGATGCGCCCGCCGCGCACGGCCAGCGCCTGCTGCACGCTGTCGTTGGCGTCCACCGTGTAGATGTAGCCGTTGCGGTAGATGGTATCGGCTACGAGGGTAGATATGGGCGACACTAAGGGCGTCGCCACAGGCTTGGCGGCCGCGATGGTAGCAGGTGCAGCAGGTGCAGCAGGTGCAGCGTGGGCCAGCGTCAGGGCCAGCGCCAGCGCCAGCACGGCGAACGAACCGGGTCGGGTCATGCAGTCTCCAAAATCGGCGTCAGAACGCTGCCTTCAAACGGGCCTGCAGCGATGGCGGCAAAAACGCCAGCACATTCCCGGCGAGGACCAGCGCCAGCCCGCACAGCGCCAGCGGCGTCCATTGGTAGCCTTCGTACATGGTTGAAATCGTCAACGCGACGATGGGGAATAATACCGTGGAATAGGCAGCGCGGTCCGGTCCGATGCGCCCGACCAGCAGCAGGTAGGCGGTAAACCCGATCACCGAGCCGGCGACGGCCAGGTACAGCAGCGCCCACAGGTAGCGCGGCGACGGATCGAGGGCGAACGGCATGCCCAGCGCCAGCGCGGCCACGCCCAGCGTGGTGGCGCCGATCAGCATGGCCCAGGTGTTGGTCAGCCACGGCGTCAGGTCCAGCGATTGCATGCGCGAGGACAGCAGGTTGCCGCAGGCGAAGCACCAGGTGCCGCCCAGCGACAGGCCCAGCCCCAGCAGCACGCCGCGGTCGTTCCAGTGGCCCTGCATCTGCGGCGCGAACAGCAGCACGATGCCGGCCAGGCCGAACAGCGCGCCCACGATCACCGGGCCCCGCAGCGGCCGGCCCAGGAACAGCCGCCCGGCCAGCGCGATCCACAGCGGCGCGGTGGAAAACACCACGGCTTCCTGGCCGCTGGTGATGTACAGCGCGGCATAATAAAAGCACAGGAAGTTCAGGCAGAACAGCGCGATGCCCTGCGCGAACAGGTAAGGCCAGGCCTGGCGCGGCGGCCACCAGCGCCGGCGCGTGACCAGCAGGGCCGCCAGCAGCAGCGCAGCGGCGATCCAGAAGCGGTAGGCGATCGACACGGGCGCGGGCACCACGCCCAGCTGAAAGGTGATGGCGATCCAGGTGGTACCCCAGATCAGGACGGTGAGCAGGTAGAGAAAAGTATTCATGGCGCCAGCATGACGGCAGGGCGCCGGCGGCGCTTGTCTGAAATTGCGCATCGTGCCGCCGCAGCGCTGGCTGGCGCGAAGGACCGTGCTAGACTTTCTGCCATGTCCCGCCGCCCCGACCTGCCCGCCACCCTGATGTCACCGCATAGCTTGCCCGAGGGCCGGCTGTCGCATTCGGTGTTCAAGACCATGTCCGAGACCGACGCCGAGCTCGAACGCTTTGCCTGGCTCGGCGACGAGCTGGCGCTGGCGATCTGGCGGCGCGATACGCCGTGCGCCGAAACCGCGTACTGCCAGCCCGGCCACCACACGCTGTCGTACTACATGGGTGGCGGCTACCGCACCGAGCGCGATAAGCTGCCCGGCCGGTTCGGCGCGCCGCAGCGGCTGTGCACCCTGCCGGACTGGCACGAATCGCGCTGGACCGTGCGCGGCGCCGTGCGCTTTTTGCACGTGTATTTTTTGCCCGAGCATTTTACGCGCCGCGCGGTGGTGGAACTGGACCGCGAGCCGCGCGCCCTGACGCTGGCCGACCGCACCTATTTCGAGCACGCGCGCATCGGCCAGCTGTGCGCAGCGCTGGCCGGCATGGACTGGGACGGCGCCGATGCCAAACTGCGCGCCAACCAGATGAGCCACGAAACGCTGTCGCACCTGCTGCACGCGCAAGCGCTGCCGCGCCACCAGGGCCGCGTGCGCGGCGGCCTGGCGCCGGCCGTGCGGCGCCAGCTGGCCGATTACATCGAGGCCCACCTGGCGCAGGCGATCACCGTGCAGACGCTGGCGCAGCTGGCCTGCCTGTCCGAGTACCACCTGCTGCGCATGTTCAAGCTGTCGTTTGGCATGACGCCGGCCGCGTGGATCGCGGCGCGCCGCATTGAGCTGGCGCGCAGCCTGTTGCAGCACACGGCGCAACCGCTGCAGCAGGTCGCCGATGCCTGCGGCTACGCCGACCTCAGCCACTTCAGCCATCGCTTCCGCGACGCCGTGGGCGCCGCGCCGGGACGGTACCGCAGCGTGGTGACGGGCTGAGTCGGACTTATTCGAATTCGCGGATCAGTTCGACGATCTGGTCGCCGTACGAGGTCAGTTTTTTCTCGCCGACGCCGGAAATGCCGCGCAGGTCGTCGAGCGCTGTCGGCCGCGCCTTGGCGATTTCGCGCAGGGTGGCGTCGTTGAAGATGATGTAGGCAGCGACATTGTGCTCGCGCGCGGTGGCCATGCGCCAGGTGCGCAGCCGTTCGAAGACTTTTTCCTCGCGCGGCGAGAGGTCGCTCTCGACGTAACCTTTGGTGGCGCGCGGCGTCTTCTGCTTGACCGGCTTTTGATACTGGCGCAGCTGCACCTTCTGGCCGCCTTTCAAGACCGGGCGCGCGGCGTCGGTCAGTTTGAGCGAGCTGTATTGCTCGTGATCGACCGTCAACAGGCCCAGCGCGATCATCTGGCGCAGGATGGCGCGCCATTCGTGCTCGCTGCGGTCGGCGCCGATGCCGAACACGGACAGGCTGTCGTGGTGCCAGGTCTTGATGCGCTCGGTCTCGACGCCGCGCAGCACCTCGATCACGTGGCCGGCGGCAAAGCGCTGGTCGACGCGGTACACGGCCGACAGCAGCTTTTGCACCGGCACCGTGCCGTCGAACGAGACGGGCGGGATCAAACAGGTATCGCAGTTGCCGCACGGGCCGGACTGTTCGCCGAAATAATCAAGCAGGCGCACGCGGCGGCAACTCAGCGTTTCGCACAGGCCCAGCATCGCGTCGAGCTTGTTGCCGAGCACGCGCTTGAAGGTTTCGTCCGCTTCCGACTCGTCGATCATGCGCCGCTGCAGCACCACGTCCTGCAAGCCGTAAGCCATCCAGGCGCTGGCGGCGCCGCCGTCGCGGCCGGCGCGCCCGGTCTCCTGGTAATAGCCCTCGATGCTTTTCGGCAGGTCGAGGTGGCAGACGAAGCGCACATCGGGCTTGTCGATGCCCATGCCGAAGGCGATGGTGGCGCACATGACGATGTTTTCCTCGCGCAGGAAGCGGGCCTGGTTGGCGGCGCGCTTGGCGTGGTCCATGCCGGCGTGGTACGCCAGTGCGCGGATGCCGTTTTCGTTGAGGAACTCGGCGGTCTCTTCGACCTTCTTGCGCGACAGGCAGTAGACGATGCCGCAGTCGCCCGCGTGCTCGGTGGTGATGAAGTCGAGCAGCTGCTTGCGGCCGTTGGTTTTCTCGACGATCTGGTAGCGGATATTGGGGCGGTCGAACGACGAGACGAACTGCGCCGCGTCACCGAGCTGCAGCCGGTGGACGATCTCGGCGCGCGTCTGCGGGTCGGCCGTGGCGGTGAGGGCGATCCGCGGCACATCGGGAAACTGCTCGTGCAGCACCGACAGGCGGATGTACTCGGGACGGAAATCATGGCCCCATTGCGACACGCAGTGCGCCTCGTCGATGGCAAACAGCGCGATCTTCGAATCCTGGAACAGGTTCAGGCAGCGCTCGGTCATCAGCCGCTCGGGCGCCACGTACACCAGGTCGAGCTGACCGGTGCGCACGAGCCGCTCGATGCGGCTCGCTTCTTCGTAGGTCTGGGTGGAATTGAGGAAGGCGGCGCGCACGCCCACTTCCTCGAGCGCATCGACCTGGTCCTGCATCAGCGCGATCAGGGGCGAGACCACCACGCCCACGCCGTCGCGCAGCAGGGCCGGAATCTGGTAGCACAGCGACTTGCCGCCGCCGGTGGGCATCAGGACCAGGGCGTCGCCGCCGTTGCTGACATGATCGACGATCTCCGCCTGTTGTCCGCGAAAGGCCGGGTAGCCGAACACGGTTTCCAGCAGGTGGAGCGCGCGCTCCTGGTTGTCCTGATTCATGTACTGCTAGTTCCCACAACAAATAAAATTGAATGACGAGGCGTCAGTTAGTCGGCCCAGACGATCACGCCATAATAACCGGTTATGAGGACGATCAGGCCAAACACAATCCGGTACCAGGCAAAAATCACGAAGGTATGGGTCATGATATAGCGCAGCAGCCAGCGGATGCACAGGAAGGCCGAGATGAAGGCGGCCACGGTGCCGATGGTGAAGAACGACAGGTCATCCATCGACAGCAGCGCGCGGTCCTTGTACAGCGAATAGACGGTGGCGCCGATCAGGGTCGGAATGGCGAGGAAGAACGAAAACTCGGTGGCCACCTGGCGCGAGAAGCCGAAGATCATGCTGCCCATGATGGTGGCGCCCGAACGGCTGGTGCCCGGGATCAGGGCGAACGCCTGGGCGATGCCGATTTTCAGCGCGTCGACCGGGGTGATCTGGTCGAGCGAGGTGATACGTTCAACAGCCGGGTTGGTCTTGGCGCGCTTTTCCACCCACAGGATGATGATACCGCCGATGATGAACGCCGCTGCCACCGGGATCGGCGCGAACAGGTGGGCCTTGATGGCCGACGAGAACAGCAGGCCCAGGATGGCGGCCGGCAGGAAGGCGATCAGCACATTCATGGCAAAGCGCTGCTGCACCGGATCGCTGAACAGGCCGGACAAGACCAGGCCGATGCGGGCGCGGAACTCCCAGATCACCGCCATCATGGCGCCGGCCTGGATCACGATTTCGAACACCTTCATTTTGTCTTCCATGCCTGCAAACCCCAGCAGGTGCTCGGTCAGGATCAGGTGACCGGTAGAAGAGATCGGCAGAAATTCCGTAAGACCTTCAACCACGCCCATGATGATGGCTTTAATGACGAGAACAATATCCATGTAGTTAACTAGTGTAAGGGTTGGAAGGAGGGGGAATGGCTGCAAATGCAGAGACGCCGGGGGCGAAGAATACCATGTTCGGCGAGCACTATTTGCAATCTGACTAAGCGGTAATGTTCGATGGTGCAATGCGGAAATACTTTGGCGGGCGGTGCGCAGCCATGCTGCAGGGAAGGGGAGGATGCGATGCAGCAAATTCGCTTGACGGGTGCAGGTCAGCGCAGGCGCAGCAGCCGCGCCAGTTCGCCGCTTTTCTCGATGGCGTCGATGGCGGCATTGACCTGGTCTGCGCGCAGGCTGCCCTTGCGGGCCACGGCGCAGCCGGTTTTTTCCTCGCTGATCACCAGCTGGCTGAAGCCAGCGTCCAGCTCGCCGCTGGCGAACTGGCGCTCGACCGTGACACCGGTGGCCAGGAAGTAATCGAAGCGCCCGGCCTGCCATTTACGCAGCGTCAGCTCGAGCGACGGCGCATCGTCGCGCACGAAACCGTCGCCAAGGCGATTCTGGACCAGCGGGTAGTTAAAGCCGAGCACCGTGCCCACGGTCTTGCCGCGGATGTCGTCGAGCGAGGTGGGCGCCGGCACCCGGCGCGAGGCGATCAGCACTTCGGACGTGGGAATGAAGGGCCGGGTCCAGTCCACCTTGCCCTGGAACCAGGCTGGCGAGTAGCCGCACACGATATCGCCTTCGCCCGCTTCGAGCGCAGCCATCATGCGCTTGCGCGGCAACGGCATCAGGCGCACCGGCCGCGCCAGCTGGCGCCCCAGCGCCGCCCCCAGCGCCTCCTGGAAACCGGAGCGGCGCGACACCACCGTTTCGCCGGGCGCGTCTTCGACCTTGCGGATGTAGCGGATGGCGGCCGGTACGCCCGGCGCTGGCGTGATGGCGCTGTTGTTGGCGCTGGCAGCAACCGGCTTCTCGGCCGGCACCGCCAGCGCCGCGCATGGCGCTGCCATCGACATGGTCAACGCTGCGGCAAGGATACGGATCGGTACGGTCATCGGGCGGCCTGGAGGGAAGTTTCCGCCAAAGTAGCGGCTTATTGCTTCGTCGTCAATTATCTGGGGCGGTGGCGCGTTCCAGTGCGGCCAGCCAGTGCATGGCGTAGGTCCTGCTGTCGCCGCACATGTCGGTTGACGGTTGCAGGCCGCCGCAAAACGCTGGCCGCTCGGGACGGCCGAAGATCAGGCAGCGCTGGTCGTCGCCGAGCTGGACGCAGCGCACGCCGGCCGGCTTGCCATCGGGCATACCCGGAATCGGACTAGTGATCGAGGGCGCCGTGCAGCAGGCGCCGCAGTGCGGACGGCAGGCAACGGCCTTGCCGGCGACGACCGTAGTGGTGGAGGTGGCGGTGGCGGCGGTGGACATAGGGGCGGTATTTTACCGCGCTTCGGCGGCCAGGTCTGCGCTGCCCACCCACGCTGCCACCCGCTGGGCTACCCAGTCGCCGTCGTCGAGCGGCAGGTCGTGGCCGGCGTTGGGGTGGATGCGGTGCTCGGTGCGCCAGGCTGCAGCGAGCTGGCGCGAACAGTCGGGATCGACCAGCTGGTCGCCGCTCGACGACAGCACCAGCAGCGGCAGGGCCGGGCGCGTGGCCGGGGCGCGGTAACGGGCTGCGGCCAGCAGCTGGCGCAGCGCGTTGGCGCGGCTGACGGGGAATTGCTGCTGGTAGGCCAGCCAGCGGCGCAGCAGGCCGTCGCGCTCGGCGTTGTCGCCATGGCGGCTGGTCAACCGCAGGATCAGGCGCTCCTGCGCTGCCACGCCGCCATCGAGCAGCATGCGCACGATCGCACCGTAATTGCGCCAGCGCAGCCGCTGGTGGAAGCGGCTGAATGGCCGCATGCTGGTATTGACCAGCACTGCGCGCGTCAGCTCGTCCGGATGGCGGCTGGCCCATTCCACCGCCATCATGCCGCCCAGCGACAACGCCAGCAGCGAGTAGGGCGGCCGCACGCCGCGCGCGCGCAGGTCGGCGCGGCAGGCCGCCACCATGTCGGCCACCGAGGTCGGGCTGGTGGCGGCGTACTGGACGCCGTTGCCCGGCAGATCGGGCGTGACCAGGGTGGCGCCGGGCAGCGCGCGCGACAGCTGGCCGGGGAAGCGGCCCCAGTGCCGTTGTTCGCGCATCAGGCCGCGCAGCAGGATCCAGGTGCTCATGATGTCAGGCGCCGTACCACTGCGTGAGCGAGCGGCGCTGCTGCTGCTTGCGCGCCAGCCCGTCCGGCACCCAGCGGCCGTGACTGTTGACGGCCCGCATCAGGAAATCGAACCAGATCAGGTGCCGGCGCAGCACCCGCTGCAGGCGGTGGGTGGCGGTGGGATTGAACATGGCCACCCGGTCGAACAGCTGGCGCGGGTTTTTTTTGACCCACAGCCACGAACCCATCTCCAGCGTCAGCGGCAAAAAAGTGCGCTCGGTGTAACTGGTGCCGTTCAGGTACAGGTAGTCCCACAGGTCGCCGTGGGTGCGGTATTGCCGGCTTTGCGGCTCGAACACGTAGTTGTGGTTCGGGTAGCTCTCGCTGAACAGGGCTTCCAGCGCGCCGATGTCGGCCAGGTGGGCGATCGGTGCGGCCGTGTGGGCGTGCGGGAACCAGATGCGGTCGCGCAGGCCGAAGCCCGAATGGCAGTCGAGCGCCATGCTGAACTGCCGGCTCAGCAGTTCACCTTCGACCACCTTGCACACGGCCAGGTTTTCCGGCTCCATCGGCGCGCCGGCCGGGCCGCGGTACCAGGGCAGGCGGCGGCTGTAGCGCTGGCCGCCAAGCATGAACGGCACCCGGTCCACGGCCGACAGCGGCGCATTGCGCATCAGGTCCACGCCTTGCGGATTGCAGCGCGTGGCTTGCCACATGCCGCCCGGATTCACCAGCGGCATGAACACCAGCCGCATCGATTCGAGCTGCTGGTGCAGCGTGCTGTCCCAGCGTAAGCGCGCCAGGATGCTTTCCATGAACGATAAAATGACCTGGGTGCCGATGCGCTCGAGGCCGTGAATGCCGCCGAAGAAGCCGAGTGCCGGCACGTCTGGGCTGGGATTGCCCAGCGCGATCGCATACACGGGAAAATGACGGCCGTCCATGGCGATGGTGCAATGGGTATCGACCTGCAGATGCTTGCCGCCGGCGTCGATCAGGCGTTTCAGGGTGATCAGTTCGGGCAGATTCTTCTCGGGCATGTGCAGGGACGCTGGAAGCTGGGGATGCCAGTGTAGCTGAAATCGTTGTGGCGCCATGGTCCAGGCGGACCGGGCAATTACCGCCTGGCCAGCAAAAAGTCGCTTGACGAAATCGTTTACCTTCCCTAGCCTTCCCGGTGGAGATTTCAATTCATAATGAGAAGAGGGTAAACGATGACACACGTTTCAAGCCGCATGGCGCTGTTGCTCACGGCAATCTTGGCCACGGCAGGCGCTGGTTCGGTCCAGGCTGCCACGGCGCTCGACATCCAGCCGGGCGGCCCGTTCCGCAATACCGACAACAAGAACGCCGACGACAGCAGCGAAGGCAGCTACCCGGTGCCGTACAAAAAGCCCACGGTCGCCGAGATCACGGGCGCGCTGGACCGGGTGCGCGGCTACGTGGACAGCATCACTCCCACCCGCATCGTCGACAAGACCAGCAAGCAGCCGATCACCGACCTGAAGAAACCGGTGGCCGGCGCCGTGTTCGCACCGTCGCCCAACGATTTCGGCCTGATGGTCTATGAAATGGGGGTGATCCACTCGGGCCTGCTCAAGGCGGCCCAGGTGACCGGCGACCAGCGCTACACCGACATGACACGCCGCCACTTCCAGTTTTTCAAGGACAGCAAACCGTATTTCCGCGCCCAGGAAGACCAGTTCAAGCTCGGTCGCGCCAACAGTTTTACCCGCTTCCTGCAGCCGATGTCGCTCGACGACAGCGGCTCGATGTGCGCGGCGCTGGTGCGCGCCCGCTTCGCCAAGGTGGGCCCCGATCTGAAAGACATGATCGATACCTGCAGCAGCTACGTGCAAAAGCAGCAGTACCGGCTGGCCGACGGCACGTTTGCCCGCAAGCGGCCGCAGGCGTCGTCGCTGTGGGCCGACGATATGTATATGGGCATCCCGGCGCTGGCCGAGATGGGCCACCTGACCGGCGACAAGGCCTGGTTCGACGATGCCGCCTCGAACGTGCTGACCATGGCTGCGCACCTCTACAACCCGCAGAACGGCTTGTTTACCCACGGCTGGAACGCCAATAATCCCGACGCGCCGCGCTTTTACTGGGCGCGCGCCAACGGCTGGGCCGTACTGGCCATGAGCGACCTGCTCGACGTGCTGCCGAAAGACCATCCGTCGTACGACAAGGTGCTGGCGCAGCTGCGCGCCAGCCTGCACGGCATCGCCGAAACCCAGTCCGGCACCGGCCTGTGGCACCAGATGCTCGACCGGAACGACTCCTACCTGGAAACCTCGGCCACCGCGATTTTCACCTACGTATTCGCCCATGCGATCAACGAGGGCTGGATCAGCCCGACCACCTACGGCTCCATCGCCCAGGCTGGCTGGGTGGGGCTGAGCACGCGCATCAACGCCCGCGGCCAGGTCGAGGGCACGTGCGTGGGCACCACCTTTGCCAGCGACCAGGTGTATTACTACAACCGTCCGACCAGTGTCGATGCCATGCATGGCTACGGGCCGGTGCTGCTGGCGGGCGCCGAAATGCTGCGGCTGCTGAAAAACCCCGAGATCGACATCCAGTACAAGCTGCGTACCTACCACTACGTGCCGCGCGAGCACGGCAAGGCCATCAGCGATCACTGAGATCGTCGCGGCAAAGTCCGGAGGTCGGATATAGTAGCGGTCGCTATCCGATCTCTGACTTTCCAAGGAATACTGCATGCGCCCTGAACAAATGACCGGTCTCGAATTGCTGCAAGCGGCAATTGCCGGCAAGTTTCCCCGTCCACCGATGTCCGACACCGTGCCGATGGAAATCACCGAAGCACGGGCCGGCCACATCGTCGGCACCGCGCGCGCCGACCAGCGCCACATCAATGTGATGGGGGGCGTGCACGGCGGCTTTGCCGCCACCATCCTCGACTCGGCCACCGGCTGCGCGGTCCACTCGATGCTGGAGGCCGGTGTCAACTACGGTACCACCGACCTCAGCGTAAAAATGTTCCGCCCGGTGCCGCAGGGCGAGACCCTGCTGGTCGAAGGCAAGATCATCAACCTCTCGCGCAGCCTCGGGGTCTCCGAAGGCACGCTCAAGACCGCCGACGGCAAGCTGCTTGCCCACGCCACCGCCACCTGTTTCATTTTGCGCCGCGACTGACCATGCCGACACTGACCCGACCATTTCTCCGCGCCGCCAGCCTGGCCGCGCTGCTCTCCACCAGCTGCCTTGGCAGCGCCTGGGCCGCCGTGACCGTTGGCGCCGATGACGCCAGACTGCAATACACGGGCCGCATCGACTTCGCCGACAAGGCCGCCCCGGTGCTCTCCTGGCCCGGCACCAGCATCGAAGGCAATTTCACCGGCAGCAGCCTGGCCGTCACGCTCGACGACCAGCAAGGCAAGAACTGGTTCAACGTCTTCATCGACGGCAAGCTGGACCAGCCGGTCATCATCAGCGCTGTCCAGGGCGGCAAGACCTACCCGGTGGCAACCGGCCTGCCGGCCGGCCCGCACCGCTTCCTGATCACCAAGCGTACCGAAGGGGAGGAGGGCGCGACCGTGTTCCGCGGACTGCAACTGGCCGATGACGGCAGTTTGCTGGCGCCGCCGCCGCGCAAGACGCGCAGGATCGCCTTTTTCGGCGACTCGATCACGAGCGGCATGGGCAACGAGGCGCCCGACGACGGTCCCGACGACAAGACCCGGGACAAGAACAACTTCATGGCCTACGACGCCATCACCGCGCGCGCGCTCGACGCGGAGATGCACGTGGTGTCGCAAAGCGGCATCGGCGTGATGGTGAGCTGGTTCCCGTTCATCATGCCGCAGTTCTATGACCAGCTGAGCGCGGTGGGCAACAACGACAGCCGCTGGGATTTCAGCCAGTGGACCCCGGACGTGGTGGTGATCAACCTGTTCCAGAACGACAAATGGCTGATCGACCGCGAAAAACGCCTGCAGCCGATCCCGACCGACGCCCAGCGCATCGCCGCCTACAAGGATTTCGTGAAAAAGATCCGCGCCGAATACCCGCGCGCCTACATCGTCTGCGCGCTCGGCAGCATGGATGCGGTCAGCCCGGGCAGTCAGTGGCCCGGCTACATCCGCAGCGCAGTAGCGCAGCTGCACGCCGAAAAAGACGAGCGCATCGACACGCTGTTCTTCGACTACACCGGCTACGACAAACACCCGCGCGTCAAACACCATCAAGCCAACGCCGCCAAACTGACCGCCTTCATCCGCCAGAAGATGGGCTGGTAATCAGCGCAAAACTGCGGGGTCGGATCCTAATGCCGTTCAGCACAAAAACGTCGTCCCCGCGCAGGCGGGACCCGGTTTGGCGGACATGTCGACGCATCGCGCAGAACTTGGGTACCCGCCTTCGCGGGTACGACGGATACGAAGACCTTAAGCAAAAAATATTAATTTTGTTAGCATAAAAACGTCGTCCCCGCGCAGGCGGGGATCCAATTTGCTGATATTGCGACGCATCGCGCAGAACGTGGGTACCCGCTTTCGCGAATACGGCGGATATGAAGACCTTAACTAACGGCATGGGATCGGATCCTAAGTCCGTTAAGTTAAGCGAAAAGTATTAATTTTGTTAGCATAAAAACGTCGTCCCCGCGCAGGCGGGGACCCAATTTGCTGACATGTCGATGCATCGCGCAGAACTTGGGCACCCGCCTTCGCGGGTGCGACGGAGATGAAGACCTTAACTTAACGGCATCAGGATCTGACCCCGAACCGTTCCTGAATGATCAGAACTCTTCCCAGTCGCCGTCGCTGCTGGCGGCCGGTTTGTTGCGGGCGGGGTTGCTGGCCGGCTTCGGTGCAGCTGGCTTGGCGGCCGATCTGGCGATGGCCGGACGGGCTGCAGCAGGGCGGGGCAGCGGTGCTGCCGTTTTGGCCGGCGCCGGGCGCGGGGTGGCGGAGATGGCTGCTGCTGGCTTGCCCGCCACCGGCGTGCCGGCCACCGGATTGCCGGCCACCGGGGTGCCGGCCACCCGGAATACGCTGACCATGTCGGCCAGTTTCACGGCTTGCTCCTGCATCGCCTGCGAGGCGGCGGCAGCTTCTTCGACCAGGGCGGCATTCTGCTGGGTGACGGTGTCCATCTCGGCCACGGCGGTGTTGATTTGCTCGATGCCCAGTTCCTGCTCGCGTCCTGCCGAGCTGATCTCGCCCATGATCTCGGTCACGCGGCGCACGCTGCTGACGATCTCCGTCATCGTGGCGCCCGCTTCGTTCACCAGCGCGCTGCCGGTGCCCACTTTTTCCACCGAATCGGTGATCAGCTGCTTGATGTCCTTGGCGGCGCTGGCCGAGCGGTGCGCCAGGTTGCGCACCTCGGTGGCGACCACCGCAAAGCCGCGGCCCTGTTCGCCGGCACGGGCTGCTTCGACCGCTGCATTGAGCGCCAGGATGTTGGTCTGGAAGGCGATGCCGTCGATCACGCCGATGATGTCGGCAATCTTGTCCGACGATTCGGTGATCGAGGCCATGGTATCGACCACGCGCGAGACCAGTTCGCCACCCTTGACGGCGATGTCCGAAGCGGAACCGGCCAGCTGGTTGGCCTGTCGGGCGTTGTCCGAGTTCTGCTTGACGGTCGAGGTCAGTTCCTCCAGCGACGAGGCGGTTTCTTCCAGGCTGGCGGCTTGCTGCTCGGTACGGCGCGACAGGTCCAGGTTACCGGCGGCGATTTCGTTGCTGGCGGTAGCGATGGCGTCGCTACCGTCGCGCACGCTGCGCACGGTGTCGGCCAGGCGGTCCTGCATCTGGTGCAGACCCGTCATCAGGGCGCCCATTTCATCCTTGCGGCCGAGGTCGATGGTATTGGCGAGGTTGCCGTCGGAGATGGCGGTGAAGTGGCCGAGCGCTGCATTCAGCGGCGTCATCACGGCGCGCAGCAGCAGCACCGACGACACCAGCGCCACCAGCAGGCCCAGCACGATGGCGGCGATGGCAAACGTCATGTTGCGGTTGTACGCAGCCTGGCTGTCGTGGTACTGCTTGGCAGTCGACTCGAGCTGGAACACGGCCAGCTTTTCGGCGCTGTCGGTGTACAGGCGGAACAGGCGCGTCACTTCGCTCAGCATCATGCGGTCGATCTCGGCCTGGTTCTTTTCGCGCAGCGCCTTGATCGCCTGCTGGATGCCGTCCTTGATCAGCGCCGTGCGCGCCGCACCGGCCTGGTCGGCCAGTGCTTTTTCGCCGTCGCCGAACGGCAGCGCCGTGTAGCGTGCCCAGGCCTTGTCGCTGGCCTCGAGGAAGCCCTGGGTGCGGGTCAGGATCTCGTCGACGTTGGCTGCATCGGGCTTGAGCGCGACGCGGTCGACCGACAGTCGCGCACGGTCGATCTGGATCTGGGCGTCGGCAATCGCCTTCATCGACATCATCGAATTTTCGTAGACGCTCTGCAGCACGTCATTGGTGTTGCGCAGCGCCGAAATGCCACGCACGCCGATAAAGATCATCAAGGCGCCGAGCAACAGCATGGTCCCGATCAGGCGGGTACGGATAGTGAGGTTTGCAAACATGGTGTGTTCCATTTCGAGAGGTGTCGCCAGGCCAAAATACGGTCAACGGAAGCAGGATTGCGGTGTCAACAGCGGCAACGGACTGCGAACGACGGGGTCGGTTGCGGGAAATCGGCCTCGACGCTGTCTGCCGGGATGGCAGTAGTCAGCGATGCGGCAAGGGAATAGGCCACATAAAGGTTTCGGTCACGGCGGCAGGGCTAGGGCCTTCGACTTGCATGTCCGCAGTCTTAGAACAATGGCAGTGGGACAGCGAACGGCATCAGTCTAGCTGATTAATTTCTGCTGGGCAAATGAAATGCGGACACTTCAAGGCGTTTTTGCGACACTTTCGCGCGCGTAGTTTGACATTGTTGCCAAGGGTTTAAGGCAGTCGGGCAGTACGGTCAGGTGGGTACAACTGGCCAGCCTTGACGCTGCGAAAGCTGGCGCTTATATTAATGACTTATAAGTAAGTAAGTTGAAAGCATCCCATGCAAGCCCCCGAAGACAACAAGCCCCGCTGGGAGCGGCGCAAGGATGCCCGTCCGCAGGAATTGCTCGCTGCTGCACTCGACCAGTTCGTCGAGCGCGGGTATGCCGCAACCCGGCTCGAAGACGTGGCCCGGCGCGCCGGTGTGTCGAAGGGCACGCTGTACCTGTATTTCACCAACAAGGAAGAGCTGTTCAAGGCCGTGGTGCGCGGCACCATTGTCGAGGTGATCGGCGAGGCCGAGCAGGACGCTGCCGGTTTCGAAGGCCATAGTGCAGAACTGATGCGCGTGTTGCTGATGCGCTGGTGGAACCAGTGCTGCTCCACCCAGCTGGCCGGCATCACCAGGCTGATGTTCGCCGAAGGTAACAACTTTCCGGAGCTGGCGCAGTTCTACAACGAAGAGGTGGTCGCGCGCGGCACCAGCCTGATCCGCAGTGTGCTGGTGCGCGGCATCGCGCGCGGCGAGTTCCGCGCCATCGATCCCGACGTCATGACGCCGGTGCTGGTGGCGCCGGTGATGATGCTCATGATGTGGACCCAGTCCTTCATGCCCGCCTGCGAAATGCCGGCGGTCGATCCCCATGCCTACATGGACATGTTTATCACGACCAATCTGGCCGGCCTGGCCGCGCCCGCCAAGTGAGCGGCGCCCGCTGGCAGGGCGGTCCACCGCTGTCACCGCTTTCCGCCGCTTCAGCCCCTCCAAATTGCAGCCTGTCGCAATTTTCCGCGTTACGCCCGTCATATCGTTAATATGTCCCTCCACGCCAGTTCAACGATAAAATGACGGATTATTTAATCCCGACCGAGTCTTAAGATGAATATTGAACAAGCCCGCTTCAACATGATCGAACAGCAAATCCGCCCTTGGGACGTGCTCGACACCGAAGTGCTGGACCTGCTGCACGTGGTCAAGCGCGAGAATTTCGTGCCGGTCGCCCACAAGGCGCTGGCATTTGTCGATACCGAAATTCCATTGCCAGGCGGCGAGAGCATGTTGTACCCGAAGATCGAAGCGCGCCTGCTGCAAGACGTGATGCTCAAGAAACACGAGGCCGTGCTGGAAATCGGTACCGGGTCGGGCTATATGGCCGCCCTGCTGGCGCACCGCGCCCGCCATGTGACCACCGTGGAAATTTCGCCGGAACTCAAGGCGCTGGCCGAACAGAACCTGGCCGCCAACGGCGTGACCAATGTGACGGTCGAGCTGGGCGATGGCGCCCAGGGCTGGACCAAGGGTGCGCCGTTCGACGTGATCGTGGTGTCGGGTTCGCTGCCGGAACTGCCGGAAGCGCTGCTCAAGCAGCTCAAGGTGGGCGGCCGCCTGGCTGTCATCATCGGCCAGGCGCCGGCGATGAAGGCGCAGCTGGTCACCCGTACCGGTGAGGCCGGCTACGACACGCGCACGCTGTTCGAGACGTCGGTCAAGCCCTTGCAGCTCGCGGCCAAGCCGTCGGCGTTCAAGTTCTGAGGGGGCGGCATGCAGATGATCACCGCGCCGGAACTGGCGGCCTGGCTGGCCGACGACACGCGCGCCAAGCCGGTGCTGCTGGACGTGCGCGAGCCGTGGGAATTCGATCATTGCCGGATCGAGGGGTCGGTGCTGATGCCGATGAACACTATCCCGGCGCGCATCGACGACCTCGACGAGGATGCCGAGATCGTCTGCATCTGCCACCACGGCGCGCGCAGCCTGAACGTGGCAGCGTTCCTTGAACGCAACGGTTTCGTCAAGATGACAAATCTGACAGGCGGCATCCATGGCTGGGCCGTGCAGGTCGATGGTACGATGAAAAAGTATTAAAAGAAAACGCGGGCGCCGGCTGCAGGCGGCGCTGCGCGAACGTGATCCGATACGACCAACCGAGTAGTCTCCAACGGAGTTAGCAATGCAGAAATCCCTAATCGCCGTGCTGCTGTCCAGCACTTTGATGACCTTGGCTCTGCCTGGCGCACAGGCTGCCGATCTTATCCAAGTGTACCAGCAAGCGCTGGCGAACGACGCCACGTACGCCAGCGCCCGCTCTTCGCTTGATGCAGGGCGCGAACGCACGACCCAGGGGCGCGCCGGCTTGCTGCCGTTCGTCTCGGCGCAGGGAAGCAATACCCGCAACAACGGCGATTTCCGCCCGTTCAACGAAGGTCAACTGACGGTGGTCGGCGGCGTGCCTGGCATTGCCAGCCGCCAGGACACCGACAATCACGTCAACAGCTATTCCGTCACGCTGAGCCAGCCGCTGTTCAACTGGGGCGCGTGGCAGACCTACCAGCAAAGCAAGCTGACCCAGGCCATCTCGGAAGCCACCTTTGCCCAGGCGCGCCAAGACCTGATCACCCGCGTGGCGCAAGCCTATTTCGACGTGCTGACGGCGCAGGACAACCTGACCGCCACCCAGGCGCAGAAGACCGCGACCACCGAGCAGCTGGCCTCGGCCAAGCGCAACTTCGAGGTCGGCACCCAGACCATCACCGACACCCACGAGGCGCAAGCGGCCTACGACCTGGTGGTGGCGCAGGAATTTGCTGCCATCACCGACCTCGACAACAAGCGCACCGCCCTGCAGGTGATCACCGGCCAGCCCACCGGCGAACTGGCGCCCCTGCGCGCCGGCATCACCATCGCGGCGCCGGAACCGGCCGCCATCGATCCGTGGGTCAGCTCGGCAGAAGGCCAGAACTTTTCCGTGATCGCTGCGCAGCTGCAGGTGGAAATCTCGCGGCGCGAAATCGAACGCAACCGCGCCGGCCATATGCCGACCCTGAACCTGGCGGCGTCCACCAGCCACACCAACACGACCGCCTACGGCACCCAGAAGAACAATGCCATCGGCGTCACCTGGACGGTGCCGCTGTTCAGCGGCTTTGCCGTTACCAGCCAGGTGCGCGAAGCGATTGCGCTGGAAGACAAGGCGCGCAACGAGCTCGAAGCGAACAAGCGGCTCGCTGCGCAAAACGCCCGCGTGGCCTTCCTGAGCATGAACAGCGGCCTGGCGCAGGTCAAGGCGCTGGAAGCGGCGGAAGTCTCGAGCAAGTCCTCGCTCGATTCCAACAAGCTCGGCTACCAGGTCGGCGTGCGCATCAATATCGACGTGCTCAATGCCCAGCGCCAGCTGTACGCAACCCAGAAAGACCTGTCCAAGGCGCGCTACGACACCGTCATGAACGGCTTGCGCCTGCGCTCGGCGGCCGGCACGCTGCGCGAGGAAGACCTGATGCCGATTAACGCGCTGCTGCAGCACTAGGCGCTGGCGCGCAGCAGCGCTGCGCGGCGCGGCAAAAAAATGGCGGACCGCAGTCCGCCATTTTTTTCGCAAGGCTTCTGTTACAGGCCGGCGCCGGCGCCGTCGAAGCGGCGTTCGATCAGTTCGATCTTGTAGCCGTCCGGGTCGGTGACGAAGGCGATCACGGTATTGCCGCCCTTGACGGGACCCGGCTCGCGGGTGACCGCGCCGCCATTGGCGCGCACGGCTGCAGCGGCGGCATAAATGTCTTCGGCAGAGATGGCGATATGGCCGTAGGCCGTGCCCATGTCGTAGCTGGTGGTGCCGTAGTTGTACGTCAGTTCCAGCTCGGCGTGGTCCGGGTTGGCGCCGTAGCCGAGGAAGGCTAGCGTGTACTGGTATTCCGGGTTGTCGCTGGTGCGCAGCAGCTTCATGCCCAGCACCTTGGTGTAGAAATCGATCGAGCGCTGGAGATCGCCAACGCGCAACATCGTATGCAGGATACGCATCATGGTCTTTCGTGATGAACAAGCGACGATTTTATGCGATTTGCGCGGACGCTGCTGCACGTCCGCGCCAGCCTGCCGATGCCGTCAGGGCTGCAGCGTGGCGTCGAGCGTGATGTCCGCGTTGAGCAGCTTGGAGACCGGGCAGTTGACCTTGGCCTTGTTGGCCGCTTCCTCGAACCTGGCCTGGTCGGCGCCGGCGATGGTGGCGCGCAGGGTCAGGTGCACCTTGGTGATGGCGAAACCGCCATCGACCTTGTCGAGCGTGACGGCTGCCGTGGTTTCCAGTTTTTGCGCGGTCATGCCGGCCTCGGCCAGCACGCCCGACAGCGCCATCGTGTAGCAGCCCGCGTGGGCGGCGCCGATCAGTTCTTCGGGGTTGGTGCCGGGGCCGTCTTCGAAACGGGCCTTGAAGCCGTACGGGGCTTCTTTCAGCACGCCGGTCTGGGTGGAAATGCTGCCGATGCCGTCTTTGAGGCCGCCGCTCCAGACTGCCGAACCGCTGTGTTGACTGCTCATGTGATTCTCCTTGCTTGGTCAGTGTAGAAATTAGTTGCTGGCGGTTGTGGCCGCCGGCGCCACGCGCCAGATGATATTGCCCACGTCGTCGGCCACCAGCACCGCGCCCGGCTTGTCGATGGCCACGCCGACCGGACGGCCCTGCGCCTTGCCCTTGGCGTCGAGGAAGCCGGTCAGGAAGTCTTGCGGCGGACCCGACGGTTTGCCGTTGGCGAACGGCACGTAGACGACCTTGTAGCCGCTGTACGGCTTGCGGTTCCACGAACCGTGCTGGCCGATGAAGGCGCCGCCATGGTAAGCCTGGGGCAGCAGTTTGCCGTCGTAGAAGACCAGGCCCAGCGAGGCCGTGTGGCCGCCCAGCGCGTAGTCGGGCGCAATGGCCTTGGCCACCAGTTCCGGCCTGGCGGGCTTGATGCGGGTATCGACGTTCTGACCGAAGTAGCTGTACGGCCAGCCGTAGAAGCCGCCGTCGCGCACCGAGGTCATGTAGTCTGGGACCAGGTCGTTACCGAGTTCGTCGCGTTCGTTGACCACCGTCCACAGCGCCTTGGTCTGCGGTTCGAAGCCCATGCCGTTCGGATTGCGCAGGCCGCTGGCAAACAGGCGGCCCTTGCCGCTGGCGATATCGAATTGCCAGATCGCGGCGCGGCCTTCTTCCTCTTCCATGCCGTTTTCGCCGACATTGCTGTTGGAGCCGACCGTGACGTACAGCGACTTGCCGTCCGGGCTGGCAATGACATTCTTGGTCCAGTGGTGGTTGCGGGTGCCGGCCGGCAGGTCCATCACCTTGGTGCCGGCCGCAGCGATCGATGTATCGCCTTCCTTGTACGGGAAGCGCACCAGCGCATCGCTGTTGGCGACGTACAGGTTGTTGCCGACCAGCGCCATGCCGAACGGCGAATTGAGGTTTTGCAGGAACACGGTACGGGTTTGCGCCACGCCCCTGGCGTCGACGCCGCGCAGCAGCGTGATGCGGTTGGCGGACGGGGTGACGGCGCCGGCCTTTTTCATCTGGTGCTGCATGATCTTGCCCTTGATGCCCTTGCTGTCGTCGGGCTTGGGCGGGGCATTGGTTTCAGCGACCAGCACGTCGCCATTGGGCAGCGTGTACAGCCAGCGCGGGTGGTCGAGGTCGCGCGCATAGGCGGTGACGGTAAAGCCGGCCGCAGCGCGCGGCGCTTCCTGCGCGGTCCAGCGGTCGACCGGCGCCACGTTGACGGTGGGGATCAGCGACTTGTCGGGCTTGGGCAGCACCGGATTGGGGCCGAAGCCGACCGGGTAGGCCGACGACGGTGCTGCGGCCGCAGACGGCGCGGGCGATTGTGCCAGGGCGGCGGCCGAGGCCAGCGCGGTGAGGGTGAACAGGGCAGTGCGGGCAGCGTGGTTCATGGAGTCGGTCATCCTCGGGTCAGTCTTGCTTGGTGTCTGGCAGCGGCTTGGCGGTGGCTTCGCGCGGGGCAGGGGTTTTGACCTTTTCCACGCCCGGCTTGTTGCGCAGGTCGGTATCGACCATGCCGCTGTCGACGTCGGCCGCGGCCTGTTTCATGATGCTGCGCTCGGCGGGCTGGCGGCCCTCGGGCGATTCGTCGCGCTCGTGCGGCATGCGCGGCTTGCCGTCGTCCTTGAGTTTGTCGTCGGTATTGATATCGGCCTGTTTCAACATGATTTCTCCCTGATTCGTTGTTTTAACGATATTAGCGACTTGTAATCACGGTGGTCGCCACCTTGAATTTCGACAACTTCGCAGCGAAGTCGTTTATGATTTGGACATCTTTTCCCTTGCGAGTGGTTGCATGAGCATTGCTGTGAATCCGGTCATCGACGCCCATGCGCCGGTCAGATCGTGTCCGAACTGCGAAGCCGAGGTCAGCGGTCATTTTTGCGCCCACTGTGGCCAGGAAACCCATCTGCATCACGCCAGCACGCGCGAATTCCTGCACGAGTTCATCGGCCATTACGTGGCGCTCGAGGGCAAGCTGTGGGCCACGCTCAGGCGCCTGATCCTGCGCCCGGGCGAACTGACCAACGAATACATGCGGGGACGCCGCGTGCGCTACGTGCAGCCGCTGCGCATCTACCTGACCTTCAGCCTGATTTTCTTCTTGCTGCTCAAGCTTGGCGGCGGTTTCGACTCCAGCACGGAGGACCAGGCGCACCAGGCGGGCGAGCACAGCGCGGCAGTCGCGGTGCACCCCGGCAACCAGGCCGCCGATAAGGCCGGTCACACGGCGGCTGACAAGGCCGGCGATGGCGCCGACGACAGCGAGAGCGTCCGGGCCGCGCTGGACGGCTGGCCCACCTTGCAAGCGAAGTGGCAACTGCTCAGCCGCATGTCCAGCCAGGAGCAGGTGCAGCTGTTCAAGGACGGCATCTTCCGCTATGCCCCGTGCGCGATCTTTTGCCTGATGCCGGTCTTTGCGCTGTTGCTCAAGATGCTGTACCTCGGTTCCGGCCGCAGGTTTGGCGAGCACATGCTGTTCGCGCTGCACACCAACGCCTTTGCGTTCCTGACCTTTTCGCTGATGCTGTTGATAAATATACAGCCGCTGCGCATGGTGCTCTGGCTGTGGCTGCTCGCCTACCTGCCGTGGGCCATGCGCCGCGTGTACCACCGCAGCCGCTTCGGCACCGTCTGGCGCTGGCTGGTGCTGATGCTGTGCTTCACGCTGGCCATCGCGCTGGCAGTGCTCGCCTGCGCCATGGTCGGCCTGCTCAGCGTTCACTGAGCGCGCACCGGGCAGGCGGCGCTTGCGGTTCCTGCAGGTGCGCACTATACTGCGCGAAATACTGTTCATATGTACAGCAAAAGCCGGTGCCGGTGATGGCAGAAGCGGGCGTAATCGGTTACGCTGCTGCGTGTCGCCGCCGCCAACTTTTTGCCGAGATTGTTATGACTACCAAGCACGCCGCCTTTCACACCATCGCACTGGTCGTGCGCAAGAATACCGATGGCATCGCTGCCTCGGTGGGCAGCGTGATCGATTTCCTGCGCGACGGCGGCTACACGGTGGCGTTCGAGGAGCAGACGGCTGCCGACCTGGCGCCGCATTTTTCCGGGATCCGGGCCATGACGGCTGCCGAGATCGGCGCCGAGGCCGACCTGGCCATCGTCATGGGCGGCGACGGCACCATGCTCGGCATCGCCCGCCAGCTGGCGCCGTTCGACGTGCCGCTGATCGGCATCAACCAGGGCCGGCTGGGGTTCATTACCGACATCCCGCTCGACGGCATGTTCGAGCCGCTCACGCGCATGCTGGCCGGCAGCTTCAAGGCCGAACGCCGGACCTTGCTCGAAGGCAGCGTGCGGCGCGAAGGGCAGAGCATCCACCTGGGCCTGGCCGTCAACGACGTGGTGGTGTCGCGCGGCGCCGGCGCCGGCATGGTCGAGCTGCGCGTCGATGTCGACGGCCAGTTCATGTACAACCAGCGCTCGGACGGCCTGATCATTTCCACTGCCACTGGTTCCACCGCCTATGCGCTGTCGGCCGGCGGGCCGCTGCTGCACCCGGCGCTGGGCGGCATCGCCATGGTGCCGATCGCGCCGCACGCATTGTCGAACCGGCCCATCGTGCTGCCCGAGTCGAGCGAGATCATGGTGGAAATCGTGCGCGGGCGCGATATCAGCGTCAACTTCGACATGCAGACTTTTGCCAGCCTGATGCCGCAAGACCAGATCGTGATCCGGCGTTCGCCGCACACGATCAACTTCCTGCACCCGGAAAACTGGAGCTACTACAATACCCTGCGCGAAAAACTCCATTGGAACGAGTACCCGTCGGGCGAAGGCAAACTCACCTAACCGTTCGGTTCAACCACACTTTCAGGCATCCATGCTCCGCACCCTGTCCATCCGTGATTTCGTCATTGTCGATTCGATCGAACTGGAATTTTCCGCAGGCTTTACCGTCTTCACCGGCGAAACCGGGGCCGGCAAATCGATCCTGATCGATGCACTGACCCTGGCCCTGGGCGGGCGCGGCGACGCCAGCGTGGTGCGCGAGGGCGCGGCCAAGGCCGACATCACGGCCGATTTTGCGCCCTCGGCACTGGCTGCCGCCTGGCTGCAGACGCACGAATTCGCAGTGGACGAGGGCGGCGCCCTGCTGCGCCGGGTGATCGACAACGCCGGCCGCAGCAAGGCCTATATCAACGGCGTGGCAGCGACTGCCGCCCAGTTGCGCGAACTGGGCGACCTGTTGGTGGACATCCACGGCCAGCACGCGCACCAGTCGCTGATGAAGGCCGACGCCCAGCGGGCGCTGCTCGACGGCCAGGCCGGCGCCGATACGCGCAGCGTGGCAGCCGCCTACAAGGCCTGGCGCGCGGTGGCGAAACAGCTGGAGGAATTCGAAACCAACGCCGCCAACGTACTGTACGAGCGCGAACGGCTCGAATGGCAGGTCAACGAACTGGAAAAGCTGGCCGTCAAGCCGGGCGAATGGGCCGAGGTCACCAACGAGCAAAGCCGGCTCTCGCACGCGGCCAGCCTGCTCGAAGGCGCGCAGGAGGCGCTGGCCGTGCTGTCCGAGGCGGAAGAGCACCCGATCATCTCGCAGCTGTCGTCGCTCAATCAGAAGCTGGGCAAGCTGGCGGCAGTCGATGCCGGCCTGCAGACGGTGGTCGATCTGATCGAGCCGGCGCGCATCCAGTTACAGGAAGCCGTGTACGCGATCAACGATTACCTCGACCGCGTCGATCTCGACCCCGAGCGGCTGCGCACGGTGGAAGCGCGGATGGACGCGATCCACTCGGCTGCGCGCAAGTTCCGCGTCACCGAGGACGAGCTGCCGCAGGAATATGCGAAACAGGCCGAGCGCCTGGCGCAGCTGGCCGATGCCAGCGACATCGACGGCTTGCGCAAGCACGCGCAACAGCTCAAGGACGCCTACCTGGACGTGGCGAAAAAACTGAGCGCCGTGCGCGCCCGCGCCGGCCGCCAGCTGGCCGACGCGGTCACCAAGGCGATGCAGGAGCTGAGCATGACGGGCGGGCGTTTCGAGATTGCCTTGAATCCGGTCGAACCGGGCGCACACGGCGTCGAGCAGGTGGAATTCCTGGTGGCCGGCCACGCGGGCGTGGCGGCGCGGCCGCTGGCCAAGATCGCTTCGGGCGGCGAGCTGGCGCGCATTTCGCTGGCCATTTCCGTGATCACGTCCAAGGCGGCCACCACGCCGACCCTGATTTTCGATGAAGTCGACAGCGGCATCGGCGGCGCCGTGGCCGAGGTGGTGGGGCGCTTGCTGCGGCGCCTGGGCCAGGAGCGGCAGGTGCTGTGCGTAACCCACCTGCCGCAGGTGGCCAGCCAGGGCGGCCAGCATTTCCAGGTAGCCAAGCGCACGCTGGCCAACGGCAAGACGGCCTCGCGCATCGACGTGCTCGATGCCGGTGCCCGTGTCGAGGAAGTGGCGCGCATGCTGGGCGGCCTGGAAATTACCGCCACCACGCGCCAGCACGCGCGCGAGCTGCTGGCGTCCTGACCGGCTCGCGCGGCGGGCCGGCGTGGTGTCCGCGGCTTGCGCGGTTTCTTATTTATAATGGCTGGTTAATCCATATTCACAGCCGCCCGCCAGATGACATTCAAAAAAGAACCTCCGTATAAACATGGCACCGTGGGCCGCAGCGCCGTGGTGCTGGTCAACCTGGGCACGCCCGATGCGCCCACCCGCCCGGCCGTGCGGCGTTATTTAAAGGAATTTCTGTCCGACCGCCGCGTGGTGGAAGTGCCGCGCGCGATCTGGTGGTTCATCCTGCACCTGATCATCCTGCCCTTCCGCTCGGGCCAGTCGGCCAAGAAGTACGCGACCATCTGGACCGCCGAAGGCTCGCCGCTGAAAGTCAATACCGACGCCCAGGCCGGCAAGCTGATCGCTGCCCTCGAAGACCGCGGCCACCAGGATCTGACGGTGGCCATGGCGATGCGCTACGGTTCGCCGTCGCTGCCGGACGTGCTCGACAAGCTGAAAGCGGACGGCCACGACCGCATCCTGATGCTGCCCGCCTATCCGCAATACTCGGGCACCACCACCGGTTCGATCTACGACGCCGTGTTCCAGCATTACGGCTCGGTGCGCAACATCCCGGAACTGCGCTTCGTGCGCAACTACCACGACGACGACGGCTATATCCATGCGCTGCGCGACTCGGTGCTGGCGCACTGGGACCAGCATGGCCGGCCGGAAAAGCTGGTGCTGAGCTTCCACGGCGTGCCCAAACGCACACTGATGCTCGGCGACCCCTACCACTGCGAATGCCTGAAGACGGCGCGCCTGCTGGCGGCCGCGCTGCGCCTGAAACCGGAGCAGTACCTGGTGACGTTCCAGTCGCGATTCGGCAAGGCCGAGTGGCTGCAGCCGTACACGGCGCCGACCGTGGCGCAGCTGGCGCGCGACGGCGTCAAGCGCATCGACGTGCTGTGCCCGGGCTTTACCAGCGACTGCCTGGAGACGCTGGAAGAAATCTCGATGGAAGTGCGCCACGATTTCGAGCAGAACGGCGGCCGCGAGTTCCATTACATCCCGTGCCTGAACGCGTCGCGCAAATGGATTGCGGCACTGGCGGAAATAGCCGAACACCACATGATCGGCTGGCCGACCCAGGCCGGTCCTGCCGAGCACGAGGCGCGCCGCAAGGACGCCGAAGTGGGCCGCGCCGCAGCCCTGGCGCGCGGCGCCGCCGACTGATCCCCCCGGTCGTGCCAGCGCCGGGCGCGCAGCGGCAGTGCGCTGCGCGCCAAAAAAACCTGCGCGCCTGCGAAAAAGCCACACCAACGGCGCCACGACCGGCGCCCGCCATCATCAGCACTTGCAGCCGGTGAGTGCCAGCCTGTTAAAATACCCAGCTTGTTACATCGTCACTGTGTTGCGCCGGGCCTTGAAATGCGGCGATCGTGCTCCACTTAGGGCCAGTGCAGTCATGAATGTAATGTCAAACAAACACGATCGTAGGAGTCTTTAGATGCAAGATCAGGAAAATCAAGCAGTCCCTCATCCAGAAGCCGCCGCCGAGACGGCCGCGCCATCGACTCCGGACCAGCAATCTTCCCTGGAAGAGCAACTGGCCAGTACCGAAGCGCGCCTGGCGGAAACCCACGACGCGTTCATGCGCGCCAAGGCCGATTGCGAAAACATGCGCCGTCGCGCCCAGGAAGACGTGGCCAAGGCCCACAAGTTTGCGGTAGAGAGTTTTGCCGAAGCCATGGTGCCGGTCAAGGACAGCCTGGAAATGGCCCTGAAAGTCGAGTCGCCTTCGCTCGAATCGCTGAAGGAAGGGGTGGAAATGACCCTCAAGCAGCTCAATGCCGCCTTCGAGAAAAACCGCCTGCTGGAAGTGATGCCGGCGCAGGGCGACAAGCTGGACCCGAACAAGCACCAGGCCGTGGCCGTGGTGCCGGCCGACCAGGAAGCCAACACCGTTGTAGCAGTTTTGCAAAAAGGTTATATGATCGCCGACCGCCTGCTGCGTCCGGCCATCGTGACCGCTGCGCAAGCAAAGTAAACACTTGAAAACATCAAGCAATTCCACATATTAGTACCATCTGAACATAGCAAAGAGGAAGAAAATCATGGGTAGAATTATCGGTATCGATCTGGGAACCACCAATTCCTGCGTTTCCGTCATGGAAAACGGTCAGCCAAAGGTAATCGAAAACGCCGAAGGCGCGCGGACGACGCCGTCGATCATTGCTTATCAAGAAGATGGTGAAATTCTCGTCGGCTCGCCGGCCAAGCGTCAGGCCGTGACCAACCCGAAGAACACCCTGTTCGCGGTCAAGCGCCTGATCGGCCGTAAGTTCGACGAGAAGGAAGTGCAGAAAGACATCGGCCTGATGCCGTACTCGATCACCAAGGCCGACAACGGCGATGCGTGGATCGGCGTGCGCGACAAGAAACTGGCGCCACAGCAAATCTCGGCTGAAGTGCTGCGCAAGATGAAGAAAACCGCTGAAGACTACCTGGGCGAAGAAGTGACCGAAGCGGTCATTACCGTCCCTGCGTACTTCAACGACTCGCAGCGCCAGGCCACCAAGGACGCCGGCCGCATCGCCGGTCTGGACGTCAAGCGCATCATCAATGAGCCGACCGCTGCCGCACTGGCATTTGGCCTGGACAAGAACGAAAAGGGCGACCGCAAGATCGCCGTGTATGACCTGGGCGGCGGCACGTTCGACGTCTCGATCATCGAGATCGCCGACGTCGATGGCGAGAAGCAGTTCGAAGTGCTGGCCACCAACGGCGACACCTTCCTCGGCGGCGAAGACTTCGACCAGCGCGTGATCGACTACATCATCGACGAATTCAAGAAGATCAACGGCATCGATCTGAAAAAAGACCCGATCGCCCTGCAGCGCATCAAGGCTTCGGCCGAGCGCGCCAAGATCGAACTGTCGTCGTCGCAGCAGACCGAGATCAACGAGCCGTACATTGCCATGGCGAACGGCGCGCCGGTCCACCTGACCTTGAAAATGACCCGCGCCAAGCTGGAGTCGCTGGTGGAAGAGCTGATCAACGCCACCATCGAGCCATGCCGCACCGCGATCAAGGATGCCGGCGTCAAGGTATCGGACATCGACGACATCATCCTGGTCGGCGGCATGACCCGTATGCCGAAGGTGCAGGAAAAAGTGAAGGAGTTCTTCGGCAAGGATCCCCGCAAGGACGTGAACCCGGACGAAGCCGTGGCCGTGGGCGCCGCGATCCAGGGCTCGGTGCTGTCGGGCGACCGCAAGGACCTGTTGCTGCTGGACGTGACCCCGCTGTCGCTCGGTATCGAAACCCTGGGCGGCGTGATGACCAAGATGATTCACAAGAACACCACGATTCCGACCAAGTTCTCGCAAGTGTTCTCGACCGCCGACGACAACCAGCCTGCCGTGACCATCAAGGTCTACCAGGGTGAGCGTGAAATCGCGGCCGGCAACAAAGGCCTGGGCGAATTCAATCTGGAAGGCATCCCGCCCGCAGCACGCGGCACGCCACAGATCGAAGTGACCTTCGACATCGACGCCAACGGCATTCTGCACGTGGGCGCCAAGGACAAGGCCACCGGCAAGGAAAACAAGATCACGATCAAGGCCAACTCCGGTCTGACCGAAGCGGAAATCCAGAAGATGGTGAAAGACGCCGAGCTCAACGCCGAAGAAGACAAGAAAGTGAAGGAACTGGCCGAATCGCGCAACCAGGCCGACGCGCTGGTGCACTCGACCCGCAAGTCGGTCACCGAACACGGCGACAAGCTGGAAGCGGCCGAGAAGGAAGCGATCGAAACGGCCATCACCGACCTCGAAGGATCGATCAAGTCGGGCGACAAGGCCGACATCGACGCCAAGGTCGCTGCCTTGACTACCGCGTCGCAAAAGCTCGGCGAGAAGATGTATGCCGACATGCAGGCGCAGCAGGCAGCAGGCGGTGAGGGTGCCGGTGCCGGCGCCCAGGGCGCAGCAGGCGCCGGTGCCGAACAGGCCAAGCCACAGGACGACGTGGTGGACGCCGACTTCAAGGAAGTCAAGGACAGCAAGTAATTGTTGTCAGCAGCAAGTCCGTCATCCCCGCGCAGGCGGGGATCCAGTTTTCGCTGACGTACACGCAAGATTGGGCCCCCGCTTGCGCCGGGGCGACGGCGCGGCGGTTCGGGAGATCTCCCGACGCCAGTATTCCGCCGAGCCGAGCGGGCGTGACCCACGCTGCCGGCTCGGCTTTTTCGTATCGTTACTACCGAATATTTAATACAGCAAGGTCCCGACCAATATGGCAAAGCGTGATTTCTACGAGACACTCGGTGTCGCAAAAAACGCGTCGGAAGACGAAATCAAAAAGGCCTACCGCAAGCTGGCCATGAAATACCATCCGGACCGTAACCCGGATGACAAGGACGCGGAAGAAAAGTTCAAGGAAGTCAAGGAAGCATACGAAATGCTGACCAACCCGGACAAGCGCGAAGCGTACGACCGCTACGGTCACGCCGGCGTCGATCCGAACATGGGTGGTGGCGGCGGCTTCGGCGGCGGTGGTTTCGGCGATGCCTTCGGTGACATTTTCGGCGACATCTTCGGTGGCGGCGGCCGTGGCCGCAGCGCCGGTCCGCAGGTCTACCGGGGCGCCGACCTGCGCTACAACCTCGAAATCACGCTCGAGCAGGCCGCCCACGGCTTCGATACCACCATCCGCGTACCGTCCTGGGACAAGTGCGACACCTGCCACGGCAGCGGCGCCAAGCCGGGCACGTCGCCGGTCACCTGCACCACCTGCGCCGGCCACGGCCAGGTGCGCATGCAGCAGGGCTTCTTCAGCATCCAGCAGACCTGCCCCAAGTGCCATGGCACCGGCAAGATCATCCCGGAACCATGCCCGGCCTGCTCGGGCCAGGGCCGCATCAAGCGCAACAAGACCCTGGAAGTGAAAATCCCGGTCGGCATCGACAACGGCATGCGCATCCGCTCGTCGGGCAACGGCGAGCCGGGCACCAACGGCGGGCCGTCGGGCGACCTGTACGTGGAAATCCACATCAAGCCGCACCCGGTATTCCAGCGCGAAGGCGACGACCTGCACTGCGAAATGCCGATCTCGTTTACCAAGGCTGCACTGGGCGGCGAGATCGAAGTGCCGACCCTGTCTGGTAAAGTGTCGTTTACGATTCCCGAAGGCACCCAGTCGGGCAAGACCTTCCGCCTGAAAGGCAAGGGCATCAAGGGCGTGCGTTCCGGTTTCGCGGGCGACCTGTTCTGCCACGTGGCGGTCGAAACGCCGGTCAAGCTGACCGAGAAGCAAAAAGACCTGCTGCGCGAGTTCGACAAATCGACCACCGAAGGCGGCAACAAGCACAGCCCGCAGACCAAGACCTGGCGCGACAAGGTGAAAGATTTTTTTGAGTAAAAATCGCCACCCGGCGTGACATGCACGTGTCACGCAGCACCGGTATTATCCCGCCGCCGCGCCGCCCATTCCGGGTGGCGCGGCGGTGCTACTGTGAGATGTGAGAGGACACCCATGAAAGACCTGGAACACAGCGCTTCCCCCCTGCGCGGCCTGCTGGAAAACAACCGGCGCTGGGCGGCCTCGGAAGTCGAGCGCGATCCCGATTTCTTCAAGCGGCTGGCCAACCAGGCCGCTCCCGAGTACCTGTGGATCGGCTGCTCGGACAGCCGGGTGCCGGCCAACGAGCTGCTGGGCCTGGCGCCGGGCGATGTGTTCGTGCACCGCAATATCGCCAACGTGGTCGTGCACTCGGACCTGAACTGCCTGTCGGTGCTGCAGTTTGCCATCGACATCCTCAAGGTCAAGCACGTGATCGTGGTCGGCCACTTCGGCTGCAAGGGCGTGCACGCAGCCATGACCGGCACCCGCGTCGGCCTGGTCGACAACTGGCTGCGCCACGTCCACGACGTGCACCAGAAGCACGAGCGCTACATGGGTACCGTGGTCAACGAGCAGCGCCGCTCGGAGCGCCTGGTGGAACTGAACGTGATCGAGCAAGTCTCCAACGTCTGCAGCACCACCATCGTCCAGGACGCCTGGGACCGCGGCCAGGAACTGACCGTGCACGGCTGGGTGTACGGCATCCAGGACGGCAAGCTGCAGGAGCTGGGCATGGACGTGTCGTCGCTGGCCGAACTGGCGCCGCGCGTGGAGCAGTCGCTGGCGCGGTACGAGGCGGTTGCTGCATAAAGCAGAATCGAACGGCGGGATAATCTGGCAAAAATTTGGTGTTGTGCCGTAGAATCTGCGCATGACTATCAAGAGCACTGTCACCGTCTATCCCCATGACCCCGCGTAACCTGCGCATCGTCGTCGTCAATGCCATCGTCCATGCCGGCAACGAGGATGACGACGCCGTGCGCGCCCAGGTCGAGCGGGCGCGGGTGCTGCGCATCGGGCTGCTGGAGGCCGGGTACGACATCATCGCCTCGCTGCCGGCCGATATGTATTTGCCGGAGCGCATAGCCCAGCTGCAGCCGGACATGATCATCGTCGATGCCGAGTCCGATGCACGTGACGTGCTCGAGCACATCGTCATCGCCACCCGCGACGAGCGCCGCCCGATCGTGATGTTTACCGAGAGCGACGACAACGCCAGCATGGAGGCGGCTGTCGCTGCCGGGGTCTCGGCCTACATCGTGGCCGGCCTGCAGAGCGAGCGCATCAAGCCGGTGCTGAACGTCGCGCTGGCGCGCTTCCGGCGCGAACAGAAGCTGCTCGACGAACTGTCGGACACCCGGAGCAAGCTGGCCGAGCGCAAGGTCATCGAGCGGGCCAAGGGCTTGCTGATGGAGCGCCAGCGCTTTACCGAAGAGCAGGCCTACCAGAAGCTGCGCAGCATGGCCATGAGCAAGAACCTCAAGCTGTCCGAGGTGGCGCAGCGCATCCTCGATGTCGAGGATCTGCTCGGGTAAATCTGCCGCTGGCGTTGTTCTTCCCGTCCAAAATGAGGCGCCCGTGCACCGGCGGCGCGCAACCGTGGTGCAGCGCGGCCGCGCGCCGCGCGCTCCCGCCGTGACAGCCGTGCTGGCACAGACATTGCATGTCATAAAACCCAAGCGCGACGCTGCGCTGCCGCACCCCGCCAACGGCGGCGGGGGTCACCAGACAACGACGTCTACCATCCTGCGAATGCGTTCGCGGGGGTAGGCGTTTTTTCGTTGGCCCAACGGTTTTGCCGACTGCTCAGGGAACGCCATGAAACAAAAACCGGATAACGCCGACTTTGCCTTGCCACCGGCCGCGGCCACCGTTAATGTCACGCGCAGGAAAATCATTCATGGCGCGAGTCTGGTCGCAGGAGGAAGCATGGTGGGTCTGGCAACAAATGGCGTGTGGGCAGCGGGGTCCGATCGACCCGAGAAGCAAGCAGTGAAGATCGGCTTCATGCCGCTGACCGATTGCGCGTCGGTGGTGATGGCCTCGGTGCTGGGGTTCGACAGGAAATACGGCGTCAAGTTCGTGCTGAGCAGGGAAGCCTCGTGGGCCGGCGTGCGCGACAAGCTGACCAACGGCGACCTCGACGCTGCCCACGTGTTGTACGGCCTGCTGTATGGCGTACAGATGGGCATCGGCAGTGCGCCGACCGACATGGCGGTGCTGATGGGACTGAACCACAACGGCCAGGCCATCACGCTGTCGCAACAACTGGCCGGGCAGGGCGCCGTCGATGGCCCCAGCCTTGCCGCACTGATGCGCCGCGACCGCCGCGACTATGCGTTTGCCCAGACCTTTCCGACCGGCACTCACGCGATGTGGCTGTACTACTGGCTGGCGGCCCACGGCATCGACCCGCTGCGCGACGCCCGCGTCATCACCGTGCCGCCGCCGCAGATGGTGGCCACCATGCGGGCCGGTCACATGGACGGCTACTGTGTCGGTGAACCATGGAACCACCGCGCCATCGTGGACGGTACCGGCATCACCGCCGCCACCAGCCAGGACATCTGGCCCGATCACCCGGAAAAGGTGCTCGGCGCCACCCTGGCCTTTGCCCGAAAATACCCGAACACCTGCCGCGCCATGATGGCCGCCATCCTCGAAGCCGGTCAATGGATCGATGCCTCGCTGGCCAACCGGCACAAGATGGCCGAGGTGATCGCCGATAAAGCCTATGTCAACACCAGCAAGGACGCGATCGACCAGCGCATCGTGGGCCGTTACCAGGATGGCCTGGGCAGGACCTGGGACGACGCCCATCACATGAAGTTCTATCACGACGGCCAGGTGAATTTCCCCTACCTGTCGGACGGCATGTGGTTCATGACCCAGCACCGCCGCTGGGGATTGCTCAAGGACGATCCCGATTACCTGGCGGTGGCCACCAGGGTCCACCAGATCGACCTGTACCGGGACGCGGCCGCAATGACCAACACGCCAGTGCCCGCCAGTCCGCTGCGCACCTCCAGGCTGATCGATGGCGCCGTGTGGGATGGCCAGGATCCGAAAGCATTTGCTGCATCGTTCACGCTCAAGGCCTGAACGCCATGACTGCCACGAACGCCATGTTCCGAGCCGGGCGTCGCGGTGCAGACCGTGCCTCCGCGCCCACCATGGCCCGGCGCGACCAGGCATATCCGGCACAGGCCGCATTTATTTAATCACTGTACACCGTAGGAGCATGACCATGACCAAGCAAGGCAGCGTGACCCTGGTAGGCGCCGGCCCCGGCGACCCGGAACTGTTGACCGTCAAGGCCGTGCGCGCCATCGAGCGCGCCGACGTGCTGCTGATCGACGACCTGGTCAACCCGCAGGTGCTCGACCATGCACCGGCGTCGGCACGGGTGGTGCAGGTCGGCAAACGGGGCGGCTGCGCCTCGACGCCGCAAGCGTTCATCGAGCGGCTGATGGTGGCCGAGGCACGCGCCGGCCACCACGTGGTGCGCCTGAAAGGGGGCGACCCGTATATGTTCGGCCGCGGCGGCGAGGAACGCGCCACCCTGCGCGCGCACGGCATTGCAGTGACGGTCGTCCCCGGCATCAGCAGCGGCCTGGCGGCGCCGACCAGCATCGGCGTGCCGGTCACCCACCGCGCCTGGAGCCAGGGCGCCACCTTCGTCACCGGTCACGGCAAGGACGCGGCGTCGGAGCCAAACTGGCAGGCCCTGGCGCAAAGCCGCCTGACCCTGGTGATCTACATGGGCGTGGCGCGGGTGGACACCATCCAGGCCGGCCTGCTGGCCGGCGGCGCAGCGCCCGAGACGCCGGTGGCGGTGGTGCAGGCAGCCACGCACGCGCACCAGCGCCAGCTGCTCACCACCCTGGGTGCGCTGCCCGCAGCACTGCGCGCGAGCGGCCTGGGGAGCCCCAGCATCATCGTAGTGGGCGACGTGGTGCGCTGTGCCGACGACTGGCAGGACCTGGTGGCCGCGGCGCCGCTGCAGGACAGCGTCCACGCAGCGGCCAGGTAAGCACCACGCAGCCGCGACGTCGCCACCACCAGGCCACGACGTCGCAACCACGCAGCAACCACGCAGCAACCACGCAGCAACCACGCAGCAACTGCGCACCGAACCCGCACTCCCCCCGACCCTGCCATGCACCCGAAACGTGCGCCGTGCACCGCCAGCTTGCACCAGCGGCGGTGCACGGCACGCGCCGCAGTAGGGGCTCCCTCTGTCGTCCCATCCCATCCTGTCTGGCACGCCTCTTGCAACAGCTCAGCGCAAGAGGTCAACGGCGATCTCCGCGCAGCACATGAATACAAGGCCGGTCCAACGACGGACCGGCAGGACAACGGCGTCCGCCCAACCCGGTCTTCCTGGCCCGGTTGCGCGGGCGCTTTTTTGTTTTCTGAACGGGATAAAACCATGACCAGCAAAGCTCACAGCATCAAGCTTCTCTCGCTCTCGACGCCGCAGATGCGGGCGTTCCACCTGACCTGGATGGCGTTCTTCGTCTGCTTCTTCGCCTGGTTCGCCTGCGCACCGCTGATGCCGGTCATCAAGGGGGAATTTCACCTCTCCGGCGCGCAGATCGCCAACATCAATATCGCTGCCGTCGCCATCACCATCCTGGTGCGGCTGATCGTCGGCCCGCTGTGCGACCACTTCGGTCCGCGCAAGACCTACACCGGCCTGCTGCTGCTCGGTTCCATCCCCGTGATCGGCGTGGCTTTTGCCCAGAGCTACGAAAGCTTCCTGTTCTTCCGCCTCGGCATCGGTGCTGCCGGCGCCAGCTTCGTCATCACCCAGTACCACACGTCCGTCATGTTCGGTCCCAAGGTGGTCGGAACCGCCAACGCCGCTGCTGCCGGCTGGGGCAATGCGGGTGGCGGCGTGGCGCAAGCGGTGATGCCGCTCCTGATGACGGCGATGGTGATGCTGGGCGTGTCCGAGACGCTGGGCTGGCGCGCCGCGCTGATCGTGCCGGGCGTGCTGATGATCGTCATGGCCTTCGTCTACTACCGCTACACGCAGGACTGCCCGCAAGGTAATTACAGCGAACTGCGCGCCGCCGGCGTGGCGTTCGAGGGCGGCAAGAAGGGCGGCTGGGAGAGCTTCAAGCTGGCCGCCGCCAACTATCGCGTCTGGCTGCTGTTCGTCACCTACGGCGCCTGCTTCGGTATCGAGATCTTCATCCACAACATCGCTGCCATCTATTATGTCGATCACTTCAAGCTGACGCTGGGCCAGGCCGGCATGGCGGCAGGCAGCTTCGGCCTGCTGGCGCTGTTCGCCCGCGCCCTCGGCGGCTGGGCGTCGGACAAGTTTGCGGCCCGCGGCAACCTCAATCACCGCGTCACGCTGCTGTTCGTGCTGATGCTGGGCGAGGGCGCCGGCCTGCTGATGTTCGCCCACGCCGGCACGGCGGCACTGGCCATCGGCGCCATGCTGATCTTCGGCCTGTTCACCCACATGGCGTGCGGCGCCACCTACGCCGTGGTGCCGTTCGTGGACAAGCGCGCCCTGGGCGGCGTGGCCGGCATCATTGGCGCCGGCGGCAATGCCGGCGCAGTGGCTGCAGGCTTTCTGATGAAGGGCATGGGCGACGTCCAGCAGACGCTGTCCATCCTCGGCATGGTGGTCGCCGCCACCGCCCTGTGTGCGCTGGCGGCGCGCTTCTCCAGCGCCGCCAGCGAAGAATCCGCCATGGCCAGCAAGCTGGCTGCGTAGTCGACAAGGATCCCATCATGAACATCATCGTCATTGGCCACGGCATGGTCGGCCACAAATTCCTCGAGTCGCTCGCGGCCGGCGGCGCCGTCAACAGCGCCGACCTGCAGGTGACCGTGCTGTGCGAAGAAGTGCGTCCCGCCTACGACCGCGTGCACCTGTCCGAGTTCTTTTCCGGTAAAACCGCAGACGACCTGTCGCTGGTAAAAGCCGGCTTCTTTGACCACAGCGCCGACAAGCCGGCCATGGTGCTGCGCCTGAACACCCGCGCCACCGCCATCGACCGCGCCGCCAAGACCGTCACCACCGGCGACGGCAGCGTGCTCCCGTACGACAAGCTGGTGATCGCCACCGGCTCCTACCCGTTCGTGCCGCCGCTGCCGGGCAAGGACCGCAAGGACTGCTTCGTCTACCGCACCATCGAAGACCTGGAAGCGATGCTCGAATGCGGCGCCCGTTCGAAAACCGGCGTGGTGATCGGCGGCGGCCTGCTCGGCCTCGAATGCGCCAAGGCGCTGCGCGACCTGAAACTCGACACCCACGTGGTGGAGTTTTCGCCCCGCCTGATGGCGGTGCAGGTCGATGAAGGCGGCGCGCGCGTGCTGCGCCGGAAAATCGAGGACCTGGGCGTGACCGTCCATACCGGCAAGAACACGACCGCGATCGTCGATGGCGTCGAGGGCACGCACCGGATGACGTTCGCCGACGGCGGCCACCTCGATGCCGACATGATCGTGTTCTCGGCCGGGATCCGTCCGCGCGACATGCTGGCGCGCGAGTGCGGCCTGACCGTGGGTCCGCGCGGCGGCATCGAGATCGACAACCACTGCGTCACGTCCGATCCGGACGTGTATGCGATCGGCGAGTGCGCGCTGTGGGGCGGCCTGATTTTCGGCCTGGTGGCGCCCGGGTACGAGATGGCGCGCGTGGCGGCCAGGCACCTGCTGGGCGAAGCGGCGGAATTTGCCGGCGCCGACATGAGCACCAAACTGAAACTGATGGGCGTGGACGTGGCCAGCATCGGCGACCCGCACGGCGCCGTGGCCGGCAGCCGCTCGTACCAGTTCACCGACGAGCGCAAGCAGATCTACAAGAAGATCGTCGTCTCCGACTGCGGCAAATACCTGCTCGGCGGCGTGATGGTGGGCGACGCGGCCGAATACGGCACGCTGCTGCAGATGATGCTCAACCGGATCGAGCTGCCCGAGTCGCCCGAGTTCCTGATCCTGCCGCAGTCGGACGGCGCGGCCAAGCCGGCACTGGGCGTCGATGCGCTGCCCGACGGCGCGCAGATCTGCTCGTGCAACGATGTCTCGAAAGGCGCGATCTGCGCCGCGGTGGCCGGCGGCGCCACGACCATCGGCGAGGTCAAGGGCTGCACCAACGCCGGCACCTCGTGCGGCGGCTGCGTGCCGCTGGTGACCCAGGTGATGAAGGCCGAGATGAAAAAGCTCGGCATGGCCGTCAACAACCACGTGTGCGAACACTTTGCCTACTCGCGCCAGGAGCTGTTCCACCTGATCAAGGTCGGCCAGATCAAGACCTTCGGCGCGCTGCTGGCCAGGCACGGCAAGGGCCTGGGCTGCGACGTCTGCAAGCCGCTGGCGGCCAGCATCCTGGCGTCGGTCTGGAACGACTTCGTGCTGAAACAGGAACACGCCAGCCTGCAGGACACCAACGACTACTTCCTCGGCAATATCCAGAAGGACGGCACCTATTCGGTGGTGCCGCGCATGCCGGGCGGCGAGGTGACGGCCGATGGCCTGATCGCGGTCGGCATGGTCGCCAAGAAGTACGGCCTGTACACCAAGATCACGGGCGGCGCCCGCGTCGACCTGTTCGGCGCCCGCGTGGACCAGTTGCCGCTGATCTGGGAAGAGCTGATCGCGGCCGGTTTCGAATCGGGCCACGCTTACGGCAAGTCGCTGCGCACGGTCAAATCGTGCGTGGGCTCGACCTGGTGCCGCTACGGCGTCGACGATTCGATCGGCCTGGCCATCGCGCTGGAAAACCGCTACAAGGGCTTGCGCACGCCGCACAAGATCAAGTTCGGCGTCTCCGGCTGCACCCGCGAATGCGCGGAAGCGCAGGGCAAGGACGTCGGCATCATCGCCACCGAAAAAGGCTGGAACCTGTACGTGGCCGGCAATGGCGGCATGAAGCCGCGCCATGCGGAGCTGCTGGCTACCGACCTCGATAAGGCCACGCTGGTGCGCTACATCGACCGCTTCCTGATGTTCTACACCCGCACCGGCGACCGCCTGCAGCGCACCAGCACCTGGCGCGAAAACCTCGAGGGTGGACTCGAGTACCTGAAGCAGGTGGTCGTGCACGACAAGCTCGGCATCGCCGCCGAGCTGGAAGCGGACATGCAGCACGTGGTCGATACCTACGCGTGCGAGTGGAAGGCTGCGGTGGAAAATCCAGCAACGCGCAAGCGCTTCCGTCATTTCGTCAACAGCGACCAGGGCGACGCCAACGTGCTGTTCATGGAAGAGCGCGGCCAGATCCGTCCAGCCACCGTGGAAGAGCGCCAGCGCGTGATTCCGATTGCCGTTTCCGCCTGAGGAGAAGACCATGCACCGCGATATCCACACCGACCGCTGGACCGCCGTCTGCCAGCTCGACGACATCGTCCCCAACACCGGCGTGTGCGCCTTGCTCAACGGCGCCCAGGTGGCCGTGTTCCACGTCGACGATAGCGGCCCGCGCGTGTTCGCCATCGATAATTACGATCCCCATTCGCAAGCGTCGGTGCTGTCGCGCGGCCTGGTGGGCAGCCTTGGCGAACGCATCGTGGTGGCCTCGCCGATCTACAAGCAGCATTTCGATCTGCAGACCGGCGAGTGCCTGGAATCGGCGGCGCACTCGGTGGGCACCTATCCGGCGCGCGTTGCCGACGGCAAGGTATGGGTCGCGCTGTGAACACGGCGGCTGGCCCCGACGCCCGGCCATCGCTGGTCGTGATCGGCAACGGCATGGCCGGCATGCGCACGGTCGAGGAGCTGCAGCAGCTGGCGCCGGACCTGTATGACATCACCGTGTTCGGCGCCGAGCCGCATGGCAATTACAACCGCATCCTGCTCTCGCCGGTGCTGGCCGGCGAAAAAAGCATGGACGACATCATGCTCCACACGCGCGACTGGTATGTCCGGCACGGCATCACGCTGCATGCGGGCGACCCGGTCGAACACATCGACCGCAAGCGGCGCATCGTGCGGGCCCGCTCGGGCCTGCAGGTGCGCTATGACCGCCTGCTGATCGCCACCGGCTCGCGGCCCTTCATCATTCCGGTGCCGGGCCACCAGCTGCCGGGCGTGCTGGCGTTTCGCGACATCCAGGACGTGCAAGCCATGCTGACCATGGCGCGCCACCACCGCCACGCGGTGGTGATCGGCGGCGGCCTGCTGGGCCTGGAGGCGGCCAATGGCCTGCAGCGCCAGGGCATGGCGGTGACCGTGGTGCACGTGGGCGATGCGCTGATGAACCAGCAGCTCGACAAACCGGCCGCACTGCTGCTGCAAAAGGCGCTGGAAGCGAAGGGCCTGACCTTCCTGATGAATGCCACCACTGCGGAAATCACCGGCACCGACCGCGTGACCGGCGTGCGCTTTGCGGATGGCAGCGCGATTCCGGCCGACCTGGTGGTGATGACGGCCGGCGTGCGCCCCAACATCGACCTCGCGCGTGCGGCCGGCCTGCATTGCGAGCGCGCCATCGTGGTGGACGATACCTTGCAGACCTACGATCCGCGCATCTACGCCGTGGGCGAGTGCGTGCAGCACCGCAGCGCCACGTTCGGGCTGGTGGCGCCGATCTGGGACCAGGCGCGCGTGTGCGGCGCCCACCTGGCCGGCGCCGGCGTGCGCCGCTACGTCCAGCAAACCGCGCCCACGCGGCTGAAAGTGACCGGGGTCGAGCTGTACTCGGTGGGCGACTTCATCGGCGGCGAGGGCAGCGAAGACCTGGTGCTGCGCGACGCCCGGCGCGGCGTGTACAAGCGCCTGGTGCTGCGCGATAACCGCGTGACCGGCGCCGTGCTGTACGGCGACGTCAAGGACGGTCCCTGGTATTTCGGCCTGATCCAGAACCGCACCGACATCAGCGCCATGCGCCAGAACCTGCTGTTCGGCGAGGCGCTCAGCGCCAGGGCCGCCTAGCACAGCCATGCAATCAGAGAGGAAGCCCCGCGTGAACCTGTCCCAAGACCGCCTTGCCATCCGCCCGACGCCGGCCGGCGCTGTCCGCACCGTTCGCACTACGTGCGCGTATTGCGGCGTCGGCTGCGGGGTGACCGCCACGCAGCAGGCCGATGGCACGGTGGCCATCGCCGGCGACCCGCTCCATCCCGCCAACCTGGGCCGCCTGTGCGTCAAGGGTTCCGCCCTCGGCGAAACGGTGGGGCTCGAGGGCCGCCTGCTGTACCCGCAGGTGCGCGCGGCCGACGGCCTGCGCCGCGTGTCGTGGGACCAGGCACTGGACCAGATGGCGGCCAAGTGGCGCGCCGTGATCGACCAGCACGGGCCGGACGCGGTGGCGCTGTACGTCTCGGGCCAGCTGCTGACCGAGGACTACTATGTCGCCAACAAGCTGATGAAGGGCTACGTGGGCAGCGCCAACATCGATACCAATTCGCGCCTGTGCATGTCGTCGGCGGTGGCCGGCTACAAGCGCGCGTTCGGCGAAGACCTGGTGCCGCTGTGCTACGAGGACCTGGAGCTGGCCGACATGGTGGTGCTGATCGGCTCCAACACGGCCTGGTGCCACCCGATCCTGTTCCAGCGCATCGTCAAGGCCCGGGAAGCGCGCCCGGGCATGAAGCTGGTGGTGATCGACCCGCGCCGCACCGCCACCTGCGAGCTGGCCGACCTGCACCTGCCGATCAAGCCCGGCACCGATGTCTGGCTGTTCAACGGCCTGCTCAGCTACCTGTCGCGCATCGGCGCCACAGCGCCCGATTTCATCGCGCAGCATACCAGCGGTTTCGAGGCCGCGCTGGCAGCGGCCGACGTCGATTGCGCCGATCCGCTGGCCGTGGCCAAGGTGTGCCGCATCGATCCGGTGCTGCTGACCGAATTCTACGAAGCGTTTGCAGCGACCGCCAGGACCATCACTGCCTACTCGATGGGCGTCAACCAGTCGTCCGCCGGCACCGACAAGGTCAACGCCATCATCAATTGCCACCTGATCGGCGGGCGCATCGGCCAGCCCGGCATGGGACCGTTCTCGATCACGGGCCAGCCCAACGCCATGGGCGGGCGCGAAGTAGGGGGCCTGGCTAACATGCTGGCTGCGCACATGGACCTCGAGCGCGCCGACCACCGCCAGGTGGTGCAGACGTTCTGGGACTCGCCGGTCATGGCCGAGAAGGGCGGCCTGAAAGCGGTGGACCTGTTCCAGGCCATCGAGGCCGGCAAGGTCAAGGCGGTGTGGATCATGGCCACCAATCCGCTGGTGAGCCTGCCCGACGCCGACCAGGTGCGCCGCGCGCTGGCGAAATGCGAACTGGTGGTGGCGTCCGACATCATGCACGATACCGACACCAATGCCTGTGCCCACGTGCTGCTGCCGGCGCTGGGCTGGGGCGAAAAGGATGGCACGGTGACCAACTCCGAGCGCCGCATCTCGCGCCAGCGCGCCTTTCTGCCGGCGCCGGGCGAAGCGCTGGCCGACTGGAAGATCATCGCACGGTTCGCGCAGCGCATGGGGTATGCGGGCTTCGAGTTTGCCGACGCGGCTGCCGTGTTTGACGAACATGCGCGGCTGAGCGGCTTCAGGAACCATGCCGCTGACATCCCGCGCGCGTTCGACATGTCGGCGCTGGCCGGCCTGTCGCGCACCGCCTACGAACACCTGGAGCCGGTGCAGTGGCCGGTACGGCGCGACGCGGCTGGCGTGGTGCACAGCGCAGCGCGGCTGTTTGCCGACGGCCGCTTCGCCCACGGCGACGGCAAGGCGCGCTTCATCGCCACCGCGCCCCGTGCGCCGGCCAATGCGGTCTGCGAAGATTATCCGCTCACGCTCAACACGGGCCGCGTGCGCGACCAGTGGCACACGATGACGCGCACCGGCAAGGCGCCCACGCTGGCCGATCATGTTGCCGAATCGTTCGTCGACATCCACCCGCAGGACGCGCTGCTGCACGGCGTGCGCGAAGGCGAACTGGCGCGCATCAGCTCCGCCTGGGGCGCCATGGTGGCGCGCGTACAGCACGGCGGCGGCATCGCGCGCGGCAGCGTGTTCATCCCGATCCACTGGAACGGCCAGACCGCCTCGGACGCGCGGGTGGGGGCGCTGGTCAACCCGGTGGTCGATCCGGTCTCGGGCGAGCCCGAGTTCAAGCACACGCCGGTGCGCATCGACCAGTTCCGCGTCAACTGGCACAGCTTCATCCTCAGCCGCACCGAGCTGAACCTCGACAGCGTGGCGCACTGGACCCGCATCCAGGGCAAGGCGTTTGCCCGCTACGAGCTGGCCGGCCGCAACACGATCGCCGACTTCGGCCCCTGGGCCCGCGCGCTGCTGGGCGTGGACGATCCCGATGCCGACTGGCTCGAATACGAAGACAGGACCGCCGGCGTGTACCGCGCCGTGCACGTGGTGGACGACCGCATCGCCCAGTGTATCTTCGTCTCGCCGCGCCAGGACATGCCCTCGCGCGCCTGGCTGGCCAGCCTGTTCGGCAAGGACCAGTTGAGCGACATCGACCGCGTCGGCCTGCTGGTCGGCGCGCCGGTGGAGAAGGGCGCCGACACCGGCCCCACCGTGTGCTCGTGCTTTGGCGTGGGCCGCAACACCATCTGCACAGCGATCGCCGACCAGGACCTGGAAACGGTGGCGCAAGTGACGGCGTGCCTGAAGGCCGGTGGCAACTGCGGTTCGTGCGTCCCCGAGATCAAGAAGATCCTGGTGCAGACGCGGGCGGAAATGGCGGAAGCGCGCGCGTAACGCTGGTGTGACACAGGTGGCGCAGCGGTGGCGCGTTTGTGGCGCATCGGCAGCAAAGTGGTGGCGCATTGGTGGCGCAGCGGCGATTTGATCATTTACCAGATATGGTAAATTAGACTACCGATCGCTTGATCCCCACCATGAGAGCGAACATGTCCCTGCGTGAAAATTTCTCCGATGCCGATATGGACGCGTGGCTCAACGAGAACCGCGTCACGGAAATCGAATGCCTGGTGCCCGACCTGACCGGAGTGGCGCGCGGCAAGATCCTGCCGCGTGCGAAATTTACCCAGGACCGGGGCATGCGCATTCCCGAGGCGGTGCTCGGCATGACCGTCACCGGCAATTACCCGACCGCCAACGCCGCCTACGACCGCGCTATCTCGTCCACCGACCGCGACATGATCCTGCGCGCCGACCCGGGCAGCATCACCACCGTGCCGTGGGCGCTCGACCCCACCGCGCAGGTGATCCACGACTGCTATTTTGCCGACGGCACGCTGGTCGATTACGCGCCGCGCTCGGTGCTGCGGCGCGTACTCAAGCTCTATGCGGACCGCGGCTGGCAACCGGTGGTCGGGCCGGAGCTCGAGTTTTACCTGACCGAGAAAAACATCGATCCCGACCTGCCGCTGCGCGCGCCGGTGGGGCGCAGCGGTCGCGCCGAAACCAGCCGCCAGGTGTACAGCATCGACGCCGTCAACGAGTTCGATCCGCTGTTCGAGGACATTTACGACTACTGCGCGCTGATGAAGCTCGACGTCGATACCCTGATCCACGAGACCGGCGCCGGCCAGATGGGTATCAACTTCCAGCACGGCGACGCGCTGGCCCTGGCCGACAACCTGTTCTACTTCAAGCGCACGCTGCGCGAGGCGGCGCTCAAGCATGCGATGTACGCGACCTTCATGGCCAAGCCGATGGCGGGCGAACCGGGATCGGCCATGCACGTGCACCAGAGCGTGAGCGACCTGGCGACCGGGCGCAACATCTTTACCGATGCCGACGGCGCCGCGTCGCAGCACTTCCGTCACTATATCGGCGGCCTGCAGCTATACACGCCGGCAGCGATGGCGATCCTGGCGCCGTATGTCAATTCGTACCGGCGCATGGTGCGCCACACGGCCGCACCGATCAACGTCCAGTGGGGCATCGATAACCGCACCGTGGGCTTCCGCATTCCCCTTTCCGGCACGGCCCAGCGGCGCGTGGAAAACCGCATCATCGGCGCCGACGCTAACCCCTACCTGGCCATGGCCGTCACGCTGGCCTGCGGCTACCTGGGCATGGTGGACCGGGTCGATCCGTCGCCGATGGTTACCGGCAGCGCCTGCGACCATGACCACGAACTGCCGCAAGGCCTGCCCCAGGCGCTCGACCGGCTGCGCCGCGAAGACCGGCTGCGCGATATCCTGGGCGAGCGCTTCATCGACGTCTACACGGCGATCAAGGAACTCGAACACCAGGAATTCATGACCGTGATCAGCCCCTGGGAGCGGGAACACTTGTTGCTACATGTTTGAGGCGCTGCATTTATAATCACGGCTTCGAAAAGCGGCGGCGGTTGATGCGTCATTCCCGCCATCGCGGGAATGACGGGCTTTACGGTCCTGGTTTCTTCGTACACCCCGCATACCATTAATTTTTCTACAATATGACCCCAGAGCGAGCTGCTGAACCTTTTCTCCTGATCCGCAACCTGGTCAAGGACTTCGACGGCGTGCGCGCGGTCAACGATGTCTCCGTGGCGATCAACAAGGGCGAGATCTTTGCGCTGCTCGGCAGCTCGGGCTGCGGCAAGTCCACGCTGCTGCGCATGCTGGCCGGTTTCGAGACGCCCACCGCCGGCGAGATCGTGCTGGCCGGCCAGGACATCGTCGGCGTGCCGCCGTATCAGCGGCCGATCAACATGATGTTCCAGTCGTATGCGCTGTTCCCGCACCTGTCGGTATGGGACAACATCGCCTTCGGCCTGCGCCGCGACGGTCTGCCCAAGGGCGAAATCGCTGCCCGGGTCGAGCACATGCTGGCGCTGGTGCAGTTGTCGGACTATGGCAAGCGCAAGCCGCACCAGCTGTCCGGCGGCCAGCAGCAGCGCGTGGCGCTGGCGCGCAGCCTGGCCAAGCGCCCGCAGCTGCTGCTGCTCGACGAGCCGCTCGGTGCGCTCGACAAGAAGCTGCGCGAGCGCACCCAGATGGAGCTGGTGCGCATCATCGAGGAAGTGGGCGTGACCTGCGTGATGGTCACCCACGACCAGGACGAAGCGATGAGCATGGCCACCCGCATCGCCGTCATGAGCGCCGGCCGCATCCTGCAGGTGGGCGCGCCCGACGAAATCTACGAAACGCCGAACTGCCGCTTCGTGGCAGACTTCATCGGCAGCGTCAACCTGTTCAACGGCAGCGTGACCGTCGATGAACCGGACCACGTGATGATCGAGTCGCCCGAAGGGCGCCACTACATCCCGCACGGCATTACCGGCACGCTGGGCATGCCGGTGGCGGTGGCCGTGCGGCCCGAGAAGATCGCGGTACAGGCCGAGGCGCCGACCGAAGCGCAGCGCGCCAGCGCCAGCGAGCATGGCTACAACTGCGTGCAGGGCACCATCACCGCGCTGGCCTACTTCGGCAACGAGACGCTGTACCACGTGCAGCTCGACACCGGCATGGTGGTCAAGGTGTCGCGCACCAACGCGGCCCGCCACGACGACGCCGCGCTCAGGCGCGACCAGCGCGTCCACGTGTGGTGGGACGGCGCCGATGTCGTGGTGCTGACCAGCTAGGGCGCCGCCATGAAACGCTTTAATCATCCGCTGACCGGGCGCCGCTTCGTCATCGCCGTGCCGGCGCTGTGGCTCACGTTCGCCTTCCTGGTGCCGTTCCTGATCGTGCTGCGCATCAGCTTTGCCGACGCCGATGTCGGCGACCCGTTCGGCACCCTGCTGACCATGGCCGACGGCGTCATGACGCTCAAGGTCAAGCTGTCGAACTACCTGTTCATCCTGCAGGATGACCTGTACGTGCTGACCTATCTGAGTTCGCTCAAGTTCGCAGCGATCAATACCGCACTGTGCCTGGTCATCGGCTACCCGTTCGCCTACTTCATGGCGCGCGCCCGGCCCGCCATCCGCCCGGTGCTGCTGATGCTGGTGATGATGCCGTTCTGGACCTCGTTCCTGCTGCGTATCTACGCGTGGAAGGGCATCCTGGCCAACAACGGCATCCTCAACAACTTCCTGATCGCGATCGGCGCCATCGGCGAACCGCTGCACCTGATGAACACCCCGTTCTCGCTGATCATCGGCATGACGTACGCGTACCTGCCGTTCATGATCCTGCCGCTGTACGCCAACCTGGTCAAGATGGACGTGCGCTTCCTGGAAGCGGCGGCCGACCTCGGCGCCACGCCGTTCCAGGCTTTCTGGCGCGTGACGGTGCCGCTGTCGAAGTCCGGCATCATTGCCGGCTCGATGCTGGTGTTCATTCCGTCGGTGGGCGAGTACGTGATCCCCGAGCTGCTGGGCGGACCGGAAACGCTGATGATCGGCCGCCAGCTGTGGGACGAATTCTTCACCAATAACGACTGGCCGCTGGCGTCGGCGGTGACGGTGGTGGTGATCATGCTGATCCTGGTGCCGATGGCAATCTTCAATAAATACAAGGCCGAGCAGGAGGACCAGCGATGAAAACCAATACGTCGTTCATGCAGCGCTGGTTCGGGCGCGGCTGGCTGTCGCTCGGCTACCTGTTCCTGTACCTGCCGATCGTGGTGCTGGTGGTGTTTTCGTTTAACAGCTCGCGCCAGGACATGGTGTGGAGCGGCTTTTCGCTGCAGTGGTATGCGGCGCTGATGCAGGATACGGAAATCATCAACGGCCTGGGGCTGTCGCTGCGCATTGCCGTGCTGACCGCGTTTGCCTCGGTGGTGCTGGGCACATTCACCGCCTTCGTGCTCGATCGCTACCGCCGCTTCACGGGCCGCACGCTGTTTGCCGGCATGGCCAGCGCGCCGCTGGTGATGCCCGAGGTGATCATCGGCCTGTCGCTGCTGCTGATGCTGGTGTCGGTGCAAAAGGCGTTCGGTTTTCCCGAGCGCGGCCTGACCACGATCTGGATCGGCCACACGCTGCTGGGCATGGCCTATGCGGCGGTGGTGGTGCAGTCGCGCCTGCAGGAGATGAGCAAGTCGCTGGAAGAGGCGGCGATGGACCTCGGCTGCCGGCCGTACCAGGTGTTTTTCCTGGTCACGCTGCCCAACATCAAGCAGGCGCTCGGCTCGGCGTGGCTGCTGACGTTCACCTTGTCGCTCGACGACGTGGTGCTGTCGGCGTTTTTGTCCGGCCCCGGGTCGTCCACCATGCCGATCGTGATCTTCTCGCGCGCGCGCCTGGGCCTCGACCCGCGCGTGAACGCCGTGGCCGCGCTGACCATCCTGGTGGTGAGCATCGGCGTGATCGCCTCGAGCCTGTACATCGCCCGCGCCGAGCGCCTGCGCCACAAGCAGGTCTCGGCAGCCGGCAAGGATTGACGGCATCAGCAGGGCAGTAGCATTTATGGCAATCATGACCAAATAGGCTTATGATCGAGACTGCTTCATATTCCATGAACCGATATGTGCAGCCCCATCGTTCTCGTTTCCGCCTGTGTCAGCCAGGCCGGCGCCCATGCCGCTCATTTTGCGCAGTGCAAATACGTGGCCGCCGTGGCCGACGGCGCCCGCTGCGCGCCGCTGATCGTGCCGGCGCTGGGCGCGGCCACTGACTTCGCGGCGCTGCTCGACCTGGCCGACGGCATCCTGCTGACCGGTTCCCCTTCCAATGTCGCCCCGGCCCGGTACGGCCAGGTGCCGCACGATGCGGCGCTGCCGGGCGACGCCGCGCGCGACGCCACCACCTTGCCCCTGATCGACGCCGCCATCGCGCGCGGCATTCCCCTGCTGGCGATCTGCCGCGGCTTGCAGGAAGTGAACGTCGCGCTCGGCGGCACCCTGCACCAGGCCGTGCATGCCGTGGCCGGCATGCGCGACCACCGCGAGCGCAAGGATGACGCGCTGGCGCAGCAGTATGGGCCAGCGCACCGGGTGCTGCCGGCGCCCGACGGCGTGCTGGCCCGCGTGCTGGGCAGCGCCGAACCGCTCATGGTCAACTCGCTGCACGGGCAGGGCATCGATCGCCTGGCGCCGCGCCTGGCGGTGGAAGCGCGCGCCGACGATGGCCTGGTCGAAGCGTTCCGCGTGCGCGATGCGCGCGGCTTCACGCTCGCGGTGCAATGGCACCCGGAATGGCAGGCGATGGAAAACCCGGTTTCGATCAAGCTGCTGCAGGCCTTCGGCGACGCCTGCCGCGCATATAAACAAAGCAGGAACACAGTCACCAGCGGAGAGATGTGATGGCAATACGCGAGAACTTCACTTACACCGACATGGACGTTTGGCTCAACGACAAGCACGTCACCGAAATCGAATGCCTGGTGCCTGACCTGACCGGCGTGGCGCGCGGCAAGATCCTGCCGCGCGCCAAATTCACAGAGGAGCGCGGCATGCGCATCCCGGAAGCGGTGCTGGGCATGACCGTCACCGGCAACTACCCGGTGGCCGATGCCGCCTACGACCGCGCCATCTCCAGCACCGACCGCGACATGATACTGAAGGCCGATCCGACCACCATCACCATGGTGCCATGGGCCAGCGATCCCACCGCGCAGGTGATCCACGACTGCTATTTTGCCGACGGTCGGCTGGTGGACTTCGCGCCGCGCTCGGTGCTGCGGCGCGTGCTCAAGCTGTACGCGGACCGCGGCTGGCAGCCGGTGGTGGCGCCCGAGCTGGAGTTCTACCTGACCGCCAAGAACACCGATCCCGACCTGCCGCTGCGCCCGCCGATCGGGCGCAGCGGCCGCGCCGAAACCAGCCGCCAGGTGTACAGCATCGATGCCGTCAACGAGTTCGACCCGCTGTTCGAGGACATCTACGACTACTGCGAGACGATGAACCTCGATGTCGATACGCTGATCCACGAAATCGGTGCCGGCCAGATGGAGATCAACTTCCTGCACGGCGATCCGCTGGGACTTGCCGACAAGGTGTTCTTCTTCAAGCGCACCTTGCGCGAGGCGGCGCTCAAGCACGACATGTACGCCACCTTCATGGCCAAGCCGATGGCCGGCGAGCCGGGATCGGCCATGCATGTGCACCAGAGCGTGGTCGATCTCAAGACCGGCCGGAACATCTTCAGCGCCGACGACGGTTCGGCCGCGCCCATCTTCAAGCACTACATCGGCGGCCTGCAGCGCTACATGCCGTCGGCGATGGCCATCGTGGCGCCGTACGTCAATTCCTACCGCCGCATCGTGCGCCACACGGCCGCGCCGATCAATATCCAGTGGGGCATGGACAACCGCACGGTCGGCTTCCGCGTGCCCGAATCGGGCGTGAACGACCGCCGCGTGGAAAACCGCATCATCGGCGCCGACGCCAACCCCTACCTGGCGCTGGCCGTCACGCTGGCCTGCGGCTACCTGGGCATGACCGAGCAGCTGGAGCCGACGCCGATGACCACCGACAGCGCCTACGACCTCGAGGTAGAGCTCCCGCAAGGGCTGCCCGAGGCGCTGCAACTGCTGCGCCGCCAGGACCGGCTGCGCAGCGTGCTCGGTGAGCGCTTCATCGATGTCTACGCCGCCATCAAGGATCTCGAACACCAGGAATTCATGACCGTCATCAGCCCGTGGGAACGCGAGCACCTGCTGCTGCACGTCTGACCGGGCACCAAGGACAAGGAGACCAGAGCATGACCATGCTGAAGGAACTGTACGACACGGCCGCCATCCAGAAACTCGACACGGCGCACTATCTGCACCCGTTCACCGACCACCGCACGCTCGGCGAGCAGGGCGCGCGCGTGATGGTGCGCGGCGAAGGCATCTACCTGTGGGATTCGGAAGGTAACCAGATCCTCGACGGCATGTCGGGCCTGTGGTGCGTGAACGTGGGCTACGGGCGCAAGAGCATCTCGGACGCGGTCTACCGCCAGATGGAGACGCTGCCGTTCTATAACAGCTTCTTCAACACCACCAATGTGCCGGCGGTCCTGCTGGCCAACAAGCTGGCGGCGATTTCGCCGCCGCAGTTCCAGCACGTGTACTTCACCAATTCCGGCTCGGAAGCCAACGACACCAATGTGCGCATGGCGCGGCGCTACTGGGATGTGCTGGGCTACAGCGAGCGCCACACCATCATCAGCCGCCACAATGCCTACCACGGCAGCACGATGGCCGGCGCCTCGCTCGGCGGCATGCCCGACATGCATGCGCAGGGCGGTTTGCCGATCCCGTGCATCGTCCACATCGGCCAGCCCGATTACCGGACGGCGGGGCGCGGCATGAGCGAGGACGAATTCGGCATCGAGGCGGCGTCCTGGCTGGAGCAGAAAATCCTCGAGGTGGGCGCGGACAAGGTGGCCGCCTTCATCGGCGAGCCGGTGCAGGGCGCAGGCGGCGTGATCATCCCGCCCGCCACCTACTGGCCCGAGATCCAGCGCATCTGCGACAAATACGGCATCCTGCTGATCGCCGACGAAGTCATTTGCGGTTTCGGGCGGCTGGGACGCTGGTTCGCTTCCGACCTGTTCGGCATCCGCCCCGACCTGATCACGTTTGCCAAGGGCGTCACGTCCGGCTACGTGCCGCTGGGCGGGGTGCTGGTGGGCGACCGCGTGGCCGATGTACTGATCGGGCAGGGCGGCGAATTCCAGCACGGCTTCACCTATTCGGGCCACCCGGTCGCCTGCGCGGCGGCGCTGGAAAACATCCGCATCCTGGAAGAAGAGCAGCTGGTCGAGCGCGTGGCCGCCGATACCGGCCCCTATCTGAAGCAGCGCTTTGCCGACCTGGCCCACCACCCGCTGGTCGGCGACGCCGACAGCTGCGGCCTGGTCGCGGGTCTCGATCTCGTACGCCGCAAGGGCGGCAACCGGCACGAGCACACCGCGTTCGACAGCGCGCTCGGGGTGGGCATGGTGTGCCGCGCCCACATGTTCGGCAACGGCATGATCATGCGCGCCGTCGGCGACCGCATGATCATCTCCCCGCCGCTGGTCATGACGCGCACGCAGATCGACGACATGATCGCCCTGATCCGCCACTGCCTCGACCTGACCCAGGCCGACCTGCAGCAGCGCGGCTGGCTGTAACCACTTCGGAACCGGCCCTGATGCCGTTAAGTTAAGCGAAAGGTATTCATTTTGTCAGCATAAAAACGTCGTCCCCGCGCAGGCGGGGACCCGATTTGGCTGACACTTGGACGCCTCTCGCAGAACTTGGGTGCCGCCTTCGCGGGTACGACGGCAATGAAGACCTTAATTTAACGGCATCAGGAACCGACCCCGAAGTGGGGGTTAGAAGCAATGCTCGGGAGCGGGGAAGCTGCCGTCCTTGACGGCGGTGACATAGGCGGTGATGGCGTTGTCGATGCTGGTCTGGCCGTCCATGAAGTTTTTCACGAAGCGCGCCTTGCGGCCCGGGAAGACGCCGAGCAGGTCGTGCATGACCAGCACCTGGCCCGAGCAGTCGGGGCCGGCGCCGATGCCGATGGTCGGAATGGCCAGCAGGGCGGTCACTTCCTTGCCCAGCGTGGCGGGAATCGCTTCCAGCACCACTACCGAGGCGCCGGCCGCCTGCAGGGCCATGGCGTCGCGCTTGAGCAGGTCGGCGCTGTCGGCGGTCTTGCCCTGCACCTTGTAGCCGCCCAGCTGGTGCACCGATTGTGGGGTCAGGCCCAGGTGGGCGCAGACCGGCACGCCGCGCTCGGTCATGAAGCGCACGGTGTCGGCCAGCCAGGCGCCGCCTTCGATCTTGATCATGTGGGCGCCGGCCTGCATCAGCTGCACGGCGTTGTGGTAAGCGGTCTCCGTGGTGCCGTAGGCGCCGAACGGCAGGTCGGCCACGATCATGGCCGACTTGCTGCCGCGCGCGACGGCGGCCGTGTGGTAGGCCAGTTCCGCCACGGTGACGGGCAGCGTTGACGGGTGGCCGTTGCAGACCATGCCCAGCGAGTCGCCGATCAGCAGCATCTCGACACCGCAGCGGTCCATCAGCGCGGCGAAGCTGGCGTCGTAGCAGGTGAGCATGGCGATTTTTTCACCGCGCGCGCGCAGCTCGGTCAGCGTGTGGACGGTGACGGTCTTGGTGGCGGGCGGCTTGGTCGGCGCTGGCGCGTGGACGTTGGCGGCCGGTTGCTGGCTCGCGGCCAGTTCGTTTCCTTGCAAATAACCAGACATGGTAATCCTTTAAAAATGGGGCGGACCGCGTCAGTGTAGCCTGCAGTGGTGTGCGTGGCGCTGGTGCTTGCCCGTCGTTCTAAAATGCGGTCAGAGCGGTGTGATGCCCTGGTCGGCCACGGCAGGCAGGCAGGCTTGCGCAGCGCCGCGGCCCGGAATATGAATCGCCGGCGCCAGCTCGACGAGCGGCACCAGCACAAAGGCGCGCTCCGTGATGCGCGGATGCGGCACGGTCAGATCGTTGCTGTCGATCACGGCGTCGCCGTACAGCAGCAGGTCGAGGTCGAGCGTGCGCGGCGCGTTGCGGTACGGGCGTTCGCGCCCGTGCGCCTGTTCGATGCCGTGCAGCGCCTGCAGCAGGTCGTGCGCCGGGAGCGTGGTGGCGACGCGGGCCACGGCGTTGATGTAATCGTCGCCGCCGGCGTCGATCGGCGCCGTGCGGTACAGGCGCGATGTCGCCATCAGCGTGCAGCCGGGCACCTTTTGCAGGCGCGCGATGGCGTCGGCCACGTTGGCGCGCGCGTCGCCGAGGTTGGCGCCGATGCCGATGTAGGCGATGGTGAAGGCGAAGCCGCCTTCATCCGCGCGATCGGTGATGCTCATGCCGGCACGCTGGCTCAGTCGCGGTCGGAACCCGCACTGCCGCCAGCGCCGACGCCGACAGCCGCGCCAGCCTTGCCTGCGGCCCCAGCTTTAGCAGCGTCAGCACCGGCGCCACCAGCACCAGCACCAGCGCTCGCACCGACCCCAGCGCCAGCACCAGCACCAGCACCAGCACCAGCACCAGCACCGACGCTAGCGCCAGCACCAGCGCCAGCGCCAGCGCCAGCACCAGCACCAGCACCAGCACCAGCACCAGCACCAGCACCGACGCCAGCGCCAGCGCCAGCATTAGCGCCAGCATTAGCACCAGCAAGCTGCGCGCCGCTTTCGGCAGCCGCTGCCGGACCGCGTGTGCGGCTGCGGCGCGGTGCGCGCTTGCGTTTCGGGGCGGCGTCGGTGGCGGCTGGCGCGGCGTAATCATCGTCGCCTTCGTCCGCGCCCTGGCCGGCGTTGCCGGCGCCCCGGCCGCCAGCGCGGGTGCCATTGCCGCCATTGCCGCCATTGGCACCATTACCGCCAGCAGCCCGGGCAGGGCGCGGGGAGCGGCTGGCGCTGGCGATCAGCGCATCGCGGCCCGCTTCGTCGGCCTCGTAGAACGCCGTCCACCATTGACCGAGTTCGGCATCGAGCTCGCCCGAGGCGCAGCGCAGCAGCAGGAAGTCGTAACCGGCGCGGAAACGCAGGTGTTCGAGCAGCTTGTGCGGCGCCTTGCCGGTGCGGCGCTCGAAGCGCGGCTGCATCGACCAGATGTCGCGCATGTCGGTGCCGATCTTGCGTTGCAGTGCCAGCTTTTCGGTCTGCGAATCGAGCACGTCGTCGGCGGCCAGGTGCAGCGCCGGGATGGTCTGCTCGCCGGCCGCGCGGTAGGCTGTCCATTTCTCGAGTACTTGGTGCCACAGCAGCGATGCGAACAGGAAGCCCGGCGAGACGGTCTTGCCGGCCGCGATGCGGGCGTCGGTCGAGTCCAGCGCCAGCGTGACGAACTTGAAGCCCATCGGCTGTTCCAGCACCACGTCGAGCAGCGGCAGCAGGCCGTGATGCAGGCCTTCCTTGCGCAGCTGCTGCAGGCAGGCCAGCGCGTGGCCGCTCATGAGCAGCTTGAGCATTTCGTCGAACACGCGCGCGGCCGGCACGTTGTCGATCAGCGGCGCCATTAGCGCGATCGGCGCAGCGGTGGTCGGTTCGATCGTGAATTTCAGTTTAGCCGCAAAACGCACCACGCGCAGCATGCGCACCGGGTCTTCGCGGTAGCGTGCTTCCGGCTGGCCGATGATGCGCAGCGTCCTGGCACGGATGTCCTCGATGCCGCCGTGGTAGTCGAGCACCTGGCCGTTGGCCGGGTTGTAGTACATGGCGTTGATGGTGAAGTCGCGCCGCACGGCATCCTCGGCCTGCGAGCCGAAGGTGTTGTCGCGCAGCACGCGGCCATGTTCATCCTTGGGCGCGTTGTCCGAGGTGGTGCCGCGGAAGGTGGTCACTTCCAGCAGGTCCTGGCCGAACATCACGTGCACGATCTGGAAGCGCTTGCCGATGATGAAGGCGCGGCGGAACAGCTTGCGCACCTGTTCCGGCGTGGCGTTGGTGGCGATGTCGAAGTCCTTGGGCTTGACGCCGAGCAGCAGGTCGCGCACGGCGCCGCCCACCACGAACGCTTCGAAGCCCGCCTCCTGCAAGGTGCTGGTCACGCGCACCGCGTTGTTGGACAGCAGTTTCGGATCGATGCCGTGCGCCTCCGGCCCCAGCACCACCGGGGTATTGGTATCGCGCACCTTGCTCTTGGCGCCGAGGATTTTGCGGATCAGTTTCTTAATCATTGAACAGTTCAATCAGTTGCCAGCCTTGGGCGGTGGCGTGCGTTTTCAGGGTGGCGTTGGCATTGGTGGCCACCGGGTGGCTCACCAGCGACATCAGCGGCAGGTCGTTGTGCGAGTCGCTGTAGAAGTGGACGGTACCGAAATCGGCAAAGGTCTTGCCCATGCCGGCCAGCCACGCTTCGGTATGGGTGATCTTGCCCTTGCCCTGGGTCGGGGTGCCCAGCAGACGGCCGGTGACATTGCCTTCGGCGTCGTACTCGGGCATGGCGGCGATCAGGTGGTCGACGCCCAGTGCGCGGGCGATCGGCTCGGTGACAAAGTGGTTGGTGGCGGTGACGATGGCCACCAGGTCGCCCGCATCCTGGTGTTTTTTCAGCAGCGCCAGTGCGGCCGGGCGGATATGGGGCACCACCACCTCGGTCATGTATTGCGCCCGCATCTGGTCGAGCCTGGCGCGCGGGAAACGGGCCAGCGTGCCGAGTGCGAACTCCAGGTACTCGACCGGGTCGAGCGTGCCGGCCTGGTACTGGGCATAGAAGGCGTCGTTGCGGCGGGCAAACTCGACGGCATCGACGGCGCCGATGCGGACCAGAAATTCGCCCCACTCGTGGTCGGAGTCGATGGGCAGCAGCGTGTGGTCGAGGTCAAATAAGGCGAGGTTTTTCATTCTTGTGCTTGCGCCTGCAACCACTCGCGCAACAGCGGCAGCGTGATCGGGCGTTGGGTTTCCAGTGAATATTGATCCAGCGAATCGAGCATGGTCGAGAGGGAACTCATGTCCCGCTGGAAATGAGATAGCAGGTAGGGTATCACGCCCGGCGACAGCGTCAAGCCGCGCGCGGTGGCAGCGGCGCCCAGTGCGGCAGCCTTTTCGTCGTCGCTGAGGCCGTGGATCTGGTAGATCAGGCCCCAGCCCATGCGGGTGCGCAGATCCTCGCGCACGGGCAACACGGCCGGGGCCACGGCGCCGCTGCACACCATGAAGGCGTGGTTGGCGCGGATTTCGTTAAACAGGGCAAAGGCGTCGATCTGCGCCACCGGCGACAGTTTTTCGCAGTCGTCGAGCAGGTACAGATCCACGTCGGGGGAATACACGAATTCGGTTTCGATCGAGAACGGCGAGATATAGCGTGCGCGCAGCTGCTGGTCTTCGCTGCCGGCCGAGGCCAGGGCTTTGAGCAGGTGGGTCTTGCCGACGCCGGCGTTGCCCCACAGGTAGGCAAAGTGCTCGCGCGCCGTGCGCGAGGCGAACTGCGCCAGCAGCGCCATCGCCTCGGCATTTTGGCCAACCTCGAACGCGTCGAGGCTGTGCGGCTGATCCGCGCCCAGGTCGAGCACCAGCTGCTTCACGAAGTTTCCCTTATCTGTTCCCTCATCTGCATAACGTCGCTTTTGGTATTCCCTTTGTCATTGTTCTTGTCAACGTGATGCATTATAGAAGGTAGAACCCCCGGAATTGCCAGAAACGCAGCCTGTTTTCGCCCGATCGGTCCGGAAAACGGCCGCACCGGGCATAAAAATGGAAGTTGACGGTTAAAAACGGCAGATGGACGGGGCAGTTTGATAAAATAGCGGACCGACCGCGCTGTAAAAACGGTCTCCGCCTTCTATTTTACCGCCTCCGCTGCGAAATACACCATGAGCCAACCTTCAAATGTTTCCCTGTCCTACCGTGACGCCGGCGTCGATATCGATGCAGGCGACGCCTTAGTCGAAGCGATCAAGCCATTTGCCAAGCGCACGCTGCGCGAAGGCGTGTTGGGCGGCCTCGGCGGTTTCGGCGCGATGTTCGAGATCAGCAAGAAGTTCAAGGAACCGGTGCTGGTGTCGGGCACGGACGGTGTCGGCACCAAGCTCAAGCTGGCGTTCGAGCTGAACCGCCACGACACGGTCGGCATCGACCTGGTGGCCATGAGCGTCAACGACATCCTGGTGCAGGGCGCCGAGCCGCTGTTCTTCCTCGATTATTTCGCTTGCGGCAAGCTCGACGTGGCGATCGCCACCGACGTCATCAAGGGTATCGCGCAGGGTTGCGAGCAGGCCGGTTGCGCGCTGATCGGCGGCGAAACGGCTGAAATGCCAAGCATGTACCCGGCCGGCGAATACGACCTGGCCGGTTTTGCCGTGGGCGCCGTGGAAAAATCGCAGATCATCGACGGCACCAAGATTGCCGCCGGCGACGTAATCCTGGGCCTGGCCTCGTCGGGCGTGCACTCGAACGGCTATTCGCTGGTGCGCAAGATCATCGAGGTGGCCAAGCCGGACCTGGAAGGCGACTTCCACGGCCGCAAGCTGGCCGACGTGCTGATGCAGCCCACCCGCATCTATGTCAAGCCGCTGCTGGCGCTGATGGCGTCGCTGGAAGTGAAGGGCATGGTCCACATCACCGGCGGCGGCCTGGTGGAAAACATCCCGCGCGTGCTGCAGCCCGGCCTGGTGGCCGAGCTCGACAGCAAATCGTGGACGCTGCCGCCGCTGTTCACCTGGCTGCAGCAGCACGGCGGCGTGGCCGACGCCGAAATGCACCGCGTGTTCAACTGCGGCATCGGCATGACCGTGATCGTCGCGCAGGAACATGCGGCAGCAGCAGTGGCCCAGCTCGAAGCGGCCGGCGAAACCGTGTACACGATCGGCAAGATCCGCGCCCGCGTCGGCGACGAGCACCAGACCATCGTCGTGTAACGACCCGGTTGAACACAAAAGCACGCTGCGGCGTGCTTTTTTTACGGTTATCGCTTGAGTATCTTGTCGACCGACGCGTGCCGCAGCCGGGCCGGATCGGGCATGCCCGACCCCAGCAGCGGCCGCAGGTACAGGCGAAACACGTCCGTGACATCGGTGCCGCTGGCGCTGATGAAGGCGTCGTCCATCACCCGCGTCTTGCCTGCCACGTCCTGCAACGGCTGCAGGCTGTACTCGACCGCGTAGTCGCCCGTGCGGCGGATCGCCACCGAGCCGTCGCGCCCGCCCCACATGGCGAACTGCACGGCCTTTTCGCCGACGTCGCGCGCCTCGCGCTGGTCGACGTCCGAGACGCAGCCCAGGAACGAGCGCTGCAGGTAGCCGAAGGTGTCGCCGCGCACGCGCTTGATGCCGAGCCTGGCCTTGATGGCGTCGCACAGCAGGTCGGCCAGCGCGCCGGTACCCGACAGCTGCACGTTGCCGTGGGCATCGCGCTCGACTTCTTTCGCCAGCAGGGTGGCCATCGCTGCGCCCGAGGCATCGTGGATGCCTTCCGACACGGCCACCACGCAGCGCCCGTGGCGCGCATACACGTCTTTGACGTCCAGCAGAAACTGGTCGAGCGAGAACACCCGTTCCGGCAGGTAGAGCAGGTGCGGGCCATCGTCGGGAAATTTCTTGGCGAGCGCGGCCGCCGCGGTAAGAAAGCCGGCGTGGCGGCCCATCACCACGCCCACGTACACGCCGGGCAGCGCGGCGTTATCGAGGTTGGCGCCAGCGAACGCCTGCACGACAAAGCGCGCGGCCGACGGGAAGCCGGGCGTATGGTCGTTGCCGACCAGGTCGTTATCGATGGTTTTCGGAATATGGATGCAGCGCAGCGGATAGCCGGCCTGCTGCGCCTGTTCGCTGACGATGCGCACGGTGTCCGATGAATCGTTGCCGCCGATGTAGTAGAACTGCCCGATCTGGTGGGCGCGCAGCACCCGGAAGATCTCGGCGCAGTAGGCCGCATCGGGCTTGTCGCGGGTGGAGCCGAGCGCCGACGACGGCGTGGCTGCCACCATCTCGAGGTTGTGGCGGGTTTCGCAGCTCAGATCGACCAGGTCCTCGTCGACGATGCCGCGCACCCCGTGCAGGGCGCCGTACACGCGGCCGATGTCGCCGAAGCGGCGCGCCTCAAGCACCACGCCGGCCAGCGACTGGTTGATCACAGCGGTCGGGCCGCCCCCTTGCGCTACCAGAATTTTGCATGAAGTCATGGTCTCTCCCGGTGATGAAGAAACCCGACTATACCCTGCCTAGGGCGCTGCGCCGATCTGCTTATCGAGGAATTTTTCCACCCGCCCCCAGAAGTCGATGCGGTTCTTCGGCAGCGCCCAGCCGTGGCCTTCTTCCGGGTATTCGATCCATTCGACGTCGGCATTGGTCTTGCGCACGGCATTGTAGAACTCGATGCCATGGCTGAGCGGCACGCGCACGTCGGCGCCGCCGTAGGCCAGCAGCAGCGGCTGCCGGATTTCGGCGGCCCGCCGCAGCGGCGAGGTGGCGCGGATCTGCGCGGCGTCCCCGACCTGGTCGGCGACCAGCTCGGGCATGCCGTATTGCTTCCAGTCGGCCGACAGGTCCGAGCTGTAGCGCCAGCCGCTGTTGTACATCAGGTCGATGTCGGTCACGCCCACCCAGTCGATGCCGCAGCGGTACAGGTCGGGATCGTTGATCAGGCCCATCAGCGTGGCATAGCCGCCATAGCTGGCGCCGGCAATGCAGATGCGTCTGGCGTCTGCCGTGCCCTGGGCGATGGCCCAGCGCGTGCCGTCGGCAATGTCGTTCTGCATCTTCAAGCCCCATTGCTTCCAGCCGGCGACAAAGTGGGCGTTACCGTAGCCGGTGCTGCCGCGAAACTCCGGTTCCAGCACCGCGTAACCGCGCGAGGCCAGGAACTGGGCGTCCGCATTCCAGTTCCAGTAGCCGCCGCGCAGGAACGGGCCGCCGTGGACCAGTACCACCATCGGCAGATTCTTGTCCTTGCCGCCCGGCGGCAGGGTCAGCCAGGCGGGGATGGTCAGGCCGTCGCGCGCCTTGTAATACACGAGGTCGCGCGGCCCCATGGCGGCAGGCTTGATGGCCGGCGCCAGGTTGCCTACTTCGCTGAGCTTGCCGGTTTCGGTATTGAAGACGAGGAAACGGCGCGGCTGGCGGTCCGAGTACGATTCCACCAGCACCCACGCGGTTTCCGGCGCCTTGGGCGGAGTGATCAGGTTGACCATACCCGGCAGCCGCGCATCGATCTTCTGCTGCAAGGCCTTCATGGCCGGATCGAACCAGGTCGTGCCCTCGGCGTCGCCATTGACGCGCACGCCGAGCAGCGTGTTCCTGCTGATCACCAGGTGGCCGCGGAAATCGAAGCCGTCCAGCGCCACCAGGCTCTGGCCCAGCTTGTTGTTTTGCAGGTCGTAGCGGTACAGCTGGCTGTGATCGCTGCCGTTGTTGGCCACCACGTACAGCGTGCCGTCCGGTCCGAAGGCCAGCGGCGTGAACGCCTGCTTGCCGCCGGTGTAGGCGTCAAAGCTGGTCAGCTGGCGCCATGTCCCGCTGGCCGGATCGCGGTAGTGGATCGCGTGGATGTTCTTGTCCAGCGTATGCATCAGGCGCGGTTCGCCCTTGTTGTCGAGCAGCCAGTCGCGCCCCGTGCCCGGGTGATCGACGCCGCGCCAGGTGCCGTTCTTGGTGTTGAGCCGCAGCAGATCGACCGACACCAGGATGCCGGGCGCGATGATGCCATTGTCCATCACGTAGATATCGTCGCTGTCCTGCGGTCCGTCCTGGTCCATCATGTAGGTGTGCCAGGGCAGCATTTCCGTTGCGTTGCCGTCGCGGACGAACTGGTTGTTGCGCATCGCCAGCTGGCGGAACTGCTTGCCATTGCGGTTGACGGCAAAAATGCCGGGCGCAAAGCGCACGTCGCGCCGGCCCAGCGACTTGTCGACCGTGCTGAACACGAGCCTGTCGTTGTTGACCCAGCGCGCCTCGCCGATATCGGTATCGGCAAACTGGGCCACCATCTGCGCCTGCATGTCCGCCAGGTCCACCACGGCCAGGCCGTCATGCCGGCCTTCGGCACCGATGAACGCGGCCAGGTAGCGACCGTTGGGCGACAGCATGGCGCCATTGAAGGCGGGGTTGCTGAAGAAGGCGGCTATCGGCGGCGGCGCCGCCGCTGCCGCTGCAGCGCCGGCTGGCGCTGCGGTCAGCGCCAGCACGGCGGCGCAGATGCCGCCCGCCATGCGCAGGGCCTGCGCGAGACGCGGCGGCCTCATGGCGCAGCTCCGGCCTGGCCGATCTGCTTATCGAGGAATTTTTCCACCCGGCCCCAGAAGTCGATGCGGTTCTTCGGCAGCGCCCAGCCGTGGCCTTCTTCCGGGTATTCGATCCATTCGACGTTGGGGTTGGTCTGCCTGACCGCGTTATAGAACTTGGTGCCGTGCGGCAGTGGCACGCGCATGTCGGCGCCGCCGTAGGCCAGCAGCAGCGGCTGCGTGATTTCGGCGGCGCGCAGCAGCGGCGAGGTCGCTTTCAGCTGCTCGGCGTCCTTGACCTGGTCGCCCACCAATTGCGGCATGCCGTAATGTTTCCACTCCTCGGCCAGGTCGGACGTGAAGTTCCAGTGACCGTCGTACAGCATGTTAATGTCGGTCACGCCGGCCCAGTCGATGCCGCACTTGTACAAGTCCTTGTCGTTGATCAGGCCCATCAGGGTGGCGTAGCCGCCGTAGCTGGCGCCGGCGATGCAGATGCGTTTGGGGTCGGCCGTGCCCTCGGCGATGGCCCAGCGCGCGCCGTCGGCGATATCGTCCTGCATTTTCAGGCCCCATTGCTTCCAGCCGGCGCGGAACAGCCGGGTGCCGAAGCCGGTGCTGCCGCGATACTCGGGTTCCAGCACCGCGTAGCCGCGCGAGGCCAGGAACTGGCCGGCCGCATCCCAGCCCCAGCTGTTGCCGCGCACATAGGGGCCGCCGTGCACCAGCACCACCAGCGGCAGGTGCTTGCCGCTGCCTTTGGGCACGGTGAGCCAGGCCGGTATCTCGAGGCCGTCGCGCGCCTTGTAGTGCACCAGGGTCTGGTGCGCCATCTGTTCCGGCTTGATGTTCGGATGGCTGATGCCGACCATGGTCAGCTTGTCGGTAGCGCTGTTGTAGAGCAGGGTACGCGACGGGAACAGGTCGCCGTACGCGGTGATCAGCATCCACGGTGCTTCGGGCCGGGTCGGGGCGTCGATCAGGTTGATGGTGTTGGGCAGCATGGCGTCGATCCTGGCCTGCAGCGCCTTCATGTCGGCGTCGAACCAGGCGGTGCCGCGCGCATCGGTCAGGTAGCGCACGCCCAGCAGCTTGCCCTGGGCGGTCAGCAGGCTGCCCTTGAAGTCGTAGCCGTCGAGTACCACCAGCGGCTGCTGCGCCACCTCGTTGGTGGCGAAGTCGAACTTGCGCAGCGACGCGGTATTCTTGCCGGCGTAGGTGACCACGTACAGCGTGCCGTCGGGACCGAAGGCGCGCGGCGTGAAGCTGCCCTTGCCGCCGGTGTAGGCGTTGTAATGGACCAGTTCGCGCCAGGCATCGGTGGCCGGGTCGCGGTACATGATTGTGTCCACGCCCTTGCTGAACGTGGTGACGATGCGCGGCTCGCCCTTGTCGTCGAGCAGCCAATGCCTGCTGTCGTCGGGCGCGCCGTGCACCGGCGTCCAGCGCCCGTTGAGCGTGTTCAGGCGCAGCAGCCTGACCTTGCGCACCTGCCCGGGCGCCGTGATGTCGGGCTGTTCCACGTACACGAACTCGCTGTCCTGCGCCGACTTCTGGCCCAGCAGGTAGGTGTTCCACGGCAGCAGGTCTCGGCTGCGTACCAGGCTGTCGCCGGACGTGATGAACGGTTTGGCGCTGCGGCTGGCCAGCTGGACGAACTTGGTCGCATCGCGGTTGATCGCGTACAGGCCCGGCGCGTAGCGCGCATCGCCCTGGCCCACGGTGCGGTCGGTGGCGGTAAACACCAGTCGCTCGTCGTTTACCCACTGGAAGTTACCGATATCGGCGTCGCTGAACGACGCCACCACCTTGACGCTGTTGTCGGCCAGCGTGACCACGGCCAGGCGGTCGCGCTGGTCCTTGGCGCCCATGCGGACCGCCAGGTATTTGCCGCTGGGCGAGAGCAGGGCGCCGCTGAATTCAGGGTTGGCAAAGAAGTCGGCAATCGGCGGCGGTGCCGTGGCCGCAGTATCGGCTGCCTGCGCGGCAGTCAGGGGAGACCCGGCGGCTGCCAGCGCCATCAGGACGCTGAAGCCGAACAACCGTGCAAACGAACGTGGCGTGCCCATAAAAATATGGTGGAATTGATAAGCGCTCCACAATAGCACCGGCCTCTGCCAAAAGCCATGAAATTATTTTTCAGGAGCACGAATATAGTCCACCAGCGCCCCGGTCTGTCCATCCTGCGGCGGCGTCAGCAGGCTGACCACTGTCATCACCAGCAGGCCGGCCGGCACGCCGAAGATACCGGCCGAGGTGGGCGCAATGTGGAACCACTGGCCGCCGGCGCTGCCGCCCAGCACCGGGTTGGCGTGCAACATGTAATACAGGCAGACGCCGAAACCGGCCACCATGCCGGCCACGGCGCCCTGGTAGTTGGCGCGCTGCCAGAACACGCCCAGCACCAGCGCCGGGAACAGCGTGGAGCCGGCCAGCGAAAACGCCGCGCCCACCAGCGTGATGATGTCGCCCGGCCGCTGCGAGGCGGCGTAGGCGGCAATGAAGGCCACGCCCAGCAGCAGCAGCTTGGAAATCGTCACCCGCTTCTGGGTCGAGGCGTGGCGATCGACGATCTTGTAATAGATGTCGTGCGACAGCGCGTTCGACATCGCCAGCAGCAGGCCGTCGGCGGTGGACAGGGCGGCAGCCAGGCCGCCGGCCGCCACCAGGCCTGACACCACGTACGGCAGCCCGGCGATCTCGGGCGCGGCCAGCACCAGCACGTCCGCATCGATGGTGATCTCGGCCAGTTGCACCACGCCGTCGTGGTTGACGTCGGTGATGCTGAACAGCGGCGTCAGCTTGTCCACGTTGGCCCAGTACGATACCCAGCCCGGCAGGTGATTGAAATCGCTGCCGACCAGCGCCGTGTAGATGTCGTACTTGACCAGCACCGCCATGGCCGGGATGGTCAGGTAGATCAGCAGGATGAAGAACAGTGACCACACCATCGATTGCCGCGTGGCGTGGACCGACGGCGTGGTGTAGGCGCGCATCAGGATGTGCGGCAGCGCCACCGTGCCCAGCATCAGGCAGAACACCAGCGCGACGAAGTTGTTGCGCTTGATGGCGGAGGTGGCGGCGTCGCCCGCATAGGGTTCGGCATGCGGGTTGATCGGCCGGGCCCGGGCCAGGTTGTAGGCAAGCGCCTGGGCCCATTCGCTGGCGGCGATGTCCGGGTTCTTGGGATAGGCCATCAGCGCCCGCTCGGCGCTGCGGATCTCGTACAGCGAGGCGTTGCGGCGCTTGACCTGGTCGAGCCGGCGCTCGGCGTTGCGCCGCCCCGCTTCCCACGAGGCGGGCAGGTCGGCCAGGCGCTGGCGGTAATCGTCGGCGCGCTGCCGGAAGATGGCGCGCACCTCGGCTTCCTTCGGATCGGCCTGCAAGACCGCCTCGCGCGCGCTGAGCTTGGGCAGCAGCTTGCCGTAGGCCACCTGCGGCACCGGGTTGTCGCTGAGCTTGATCGACATCCAGACCGCCGGCAGCAGGAACGCCACCACGATGATGATGTATTGCGCCACCTGGGTCCAGGTGATGGCCCTCATGCCGCCCAGGAAGGAGCACACCAGGATCGACGCCAGCCCGAGAAAAATCCCCACCGAAAAATCGACGCCGGTAAAGCGCGACGTGATCAGCCCCACCGCGTAGATCTGCGCCACCACGTAGGTAAACGAGACGATGATGGTGGCCAGCACCGCCATGATGCGCACCAGCCTGCCGGCGCGGTTGTCGTCGTCGCCGACGCCGCCGAAGCGCATGGCCAGGAAGTCGGGGATCGTGTACTGGCAAAACTTGCGCAGGTAGGGCGCGATCAGCAGCGCCACCAGCACGTAGCCGCCGGTCCAGCCCATGATGTAGGCCAGGCCGTCGAAGCCGTGCAGGTACAGGCCGCCGGCCAGGCTGATGAAGCTGGCCGCCGAGATCCAGTCGGCAGCGGTGGCCATGCCGTTGAACATGGCCGGCACGCGCCGCCCGGCCACGTAATATTCGAGCACATTCGATGTGCGGCTGAGCACGCCCAGGGTGGCGTACAGCACGATGGTGGCGAACATGAACAGGTAGCCGATCCAGATGCGCGGCATGCCCTCCTGTTCCAGCAGGATCAGCGCCAGCAGGAAGCCGCCGAAGCCGGCCGTAAACAGCAGGTAGTAGCGGCGCAGTTTGCCGAAGAAGCTGCGCTCCGTCATCGCGCCTCCGCAGCGGCGCGCGCCTGGCGGTCGAGGCGGCGCATGCGCCAGGCATAGAAGCCGACGATGGCCAGGTACACGAGCGACGCGCCTTGTGCGGCCAGGTAGAACGACAGCGGCCAGCCAAATACCGACAGGTGGTTCAGTTCGCGTGCAAAAAACGCCGCGCAAAACGTGGTCACCAGCCACAGCAGCAACAGGCCGGCCGTCAGGCGGCGCGTCTGCTGCCAGTGGCGGTGGCGGGTGGCTTTATCCATGGTTATCCAAAGTGGGGCGGTTCGTCGGGCGCATCCGGTGCGGCAGGGGCGGGCGGCAGCGGGAAGGTCAGGCGGAACAGGCTGCCCGGCAGGCGCGCCAGCTGCACGCGCGGGTTGTTGAACACATCGACCTCGGCGCCGTGCTGGTGGGCGATTTCGCGCACGATCGCCAGGCCCAGGCCACTGCCTTCGGCGGTGTTGCCGAGGATGCGGTAAAAGCGCTCGAACACGCGCGTGCGCTCGGCCGGCGGAATGCCCGGTCCCGTGTCTTCCACTTCCAGCAGCGCGTGCTGTTCGGGGTCGGCCCGCACGCGCACGGTGACGCTGCCGCCGGCCGGCGTGTAGCGCAGCGCGTTGTCGATCAGGTTCGACAGCAGCTCGCGTAACATGGTCGGGTCGCCCGCGATGTGGACAGGCGCCGGCGGTTCTTCGTAGCCGAGGTCGATCTGCTGGGCGAACGACGCCTGCACCCAGTCGTGCACGGTGCTGCGCGCGAGCGCCGACAGTTCCAGCGGCACCAGCGCGGCGCCCGACTGCGGCTGGTTCTCCGCCCGCGCCAGCGCCAGCAGCTGGTTGACCAGCCGCGTGGCGGCCTGCGAACTCTTGGCCAGCTGTTCCAGCGAGCGGTGGATTTCGCCGCTGTCGGTCTGGCGCAGCGCCAGCTCGGACTGCATACGCATGCCGGCCAGCGGCGTGCGCATCTGGTGCGCGGCGTCGGCGATGAAGCGTTTCTGCATCTCGATCGTGTGGCCTAGCCGTTCCAGCATCTCGTTGAGCGACCCGACCAGCGGCGAGATTTCCTCCGGCACCAGGTTGGCGGCGATGGGGCTGAGGTCGTCCGAGCCGCGCGCGCGGATCCGCTCCTGCAGCTGGGCCAGCGGCGACAGGCCGCGCGACAGCGCAAACCAGACCAGCGCCAGCACGATGGGCAGGATGATGAACTGCGGCAGGATCACGCCCTTGATGATCTCGTTGGCCAGGCGCGCGCGCTTTTCCAGCGTCTCTGCCACCTGCACCAGCGCCAGCGGCGGATGGCCGGCGCCGGCATCGGCGCCCGCTTCGAGGCGCAGGTGGATCGAGGCCACGCGCACCGGCGTGCCATGCATGATGTCGTTGCGAAAGCGTACGCTGCCGGCGCGCACCAGGTCTTCATCGGGATCGCTGCCCGGGTGCGGCAGGTCGCGGTCGCCGTCGATGATGTTGCCGTGCGGGTCCTGGACCTGGAAATAGATATTGTCGATATCGTCGGCGCGCAAGATGTCGCGCGCGGCGCTGGACAGACCCTGGATCAGCTTGCCGTCGACCGAGCGCACCTGCTGCGCCAGCACCGTCACGCTGTCCTCGAGCGCGTGGTCGAACGGCTGGTTGGCGATCGACTTGGCCACCAGGTAGGTGATCACGATGCTCATCGGCCACAGCAGCAGCAGCGGCGCCAGCATCCAGTCGAGGATCTCGCCGAACAGCGAGCGTTGCATGCTTTCGTCGGGCTCGACGGCCGGCGGCTGGTACTCCGGCGTGTCGTCGGGCGCCGCAGGCTTCACTTGACGGCGTCCCCGGCTTCCACGACCGTGGCGCGCGCATCGCTGTATTTTTCCAGGCAGTAGCCGAGGCCGCGCACGGTGACGATGCGCACGCCGCCCACCTCGATCTTCTTGCGCAGCCGGTGGACATAGACTTCGATGGCGTTGTTGCTCACTTCCTCGCCCCATTCGCACAGGTGATCGACCAGCTGTTCCTTGGAGACCAGGCGGCCGGTACGGGCCAGCAGAATTTCCAGCAAGCCCAGCTCGCGCGCGGACAGATCCAGCATCTGCTCGTGGATGTAGGCGCTGCGCCCCACCTGGTCGTACGACAGCGGGCCGTGGCGGATCACGGTGGCGCCGCCGCCGGCGCCGCGGCGGGTCAGGGCGCGCACGCGCGCCTCGAGCTCCGACAGCGCGAACGGCTTGGCCATGTAGTCGTCGGCGCCCAGGTCGAGGCCGTTGACGCGCTGCTCGATCGAGTCGGCCGCCGTCAGGATCAGCACTGGCAGCAGCGACCCGCGCGCGCGCAGTCGGCGCAGCACCTCCAGCCCGGACAGCCGCGGCAGGCCGAGGTCGAGGATCAGCAAATCGAACTCTTGGGTGGAGAGGGCGGTGTCGGCTTCCTGGCCGTTGCGCACGCAATCGATGGCGTAGCCGGACTGGCGCAGCGAGCGGGTGAGGCCGTCGGCCAGAACGCTGTCATCTTCGGCAAGTAATATTCGCATGGGGTTGTTCCGGGCGCCTGCAAGAGCTGAAACCGGTATTGTGTGGGATTTTGCCCACGATGGCGAATTTTTGCGCGCAGCCGTGGTCCGGCAAAATTAATCGACATTTCAATCAAATCGCGCTTGCGCTCAGCACTGTTTTTTTATACAGTACTGCCTGTACCGACACATTGTCGCCACTCCACTGGTTGAAAGCACATTATGGACGATAAAAAAGCTGTAGTACCCGCATCCGAGAAAGCCAAGGCGCTGGCCGCCGCGCTGGCACAGATTGAGAAGCAGTTCGGCAAAGGTTCCGTCATGCGCATGGATTCCAGTGCGCCGATCGAAGAAGTGCAGGTCGTCTCCACCGGCTCGCTGGGGCTGGACGTGGCGCTCGGCGTCGGCGGCCTGCCGCGCGGCCGTGTGGTGGAAATCTATGGCCCGGAATCTTCGGGTAAAACCACGCTGACCCTGCAAACCATCGCTGAAATGCAAAAACTGGGCGGCACCTGCGCCTTTATCGACGCCGAACACGCGCTCGACGTCACCTACGCCCAGAAGCTCGGCGTCAACCTGGGCGAACTGCTGATCTCGCAGCCGGACACGGGCGAACAGGCGCTTGAAATCTGCGACGCGCTGGTGCGCTCGGGCTCGGTGGACATGGTCGTGGTCGACTCCGTGGCAGCGCTGACGCCGCGCGCCGAGATCGAAGGCGACATGGGCGACTCGCTGCCCGGCCTGCAGGCGCGCCTGATGTCGCAGGCGCTGCGCAAGCTGACCGGCTCGATCAACCGCACCAACACCCTGGTCATCTTCATCAACCAGATCCGCATGAAGATCGGCGTCATGTTCGGTAGCCCGGAAACCACCACCGGCGGTAACGCGCTGAAGTTCTACGCCTCCGTGCGTCTGGACATCCGCCGCACCGGCTCGATCAAGTCCGGCGACGAGGTGATCGGTAACGAAACCAAGGTCAAGGTCGTCAAGAACAAGATCGCGCCGCCGTTCAAGGAAGCGCACTTCGACATCCTGTACGGCGCCGGCACCTCGCGCGAAGGCGAGATCCTGGACCTGGGCGTGGAAGCGAAGATCGTCGAGAAATCGGGCTCGTGGTACAGCTACAACGGCGAGCGCGTCGGTCAGGGCAAGGACAATGCCCGCATCTTCCTGCAGGAGCGTCCGCAGCTGGCGTGGGAAATCGAAAACCGCGTGCGCGAATCGCTGGGCGTGCGCGCACTGCCGCCACTGGCGGCCGACAAGCCGGAAACCGTGGTCAAGCTCAAGCCGGTCAAGGGCGAGGCCGACGCGGCGTAAGCCAAGCCAGTAAAGTCTTGCTGTAACTGTAGTAATCGTCGTAATCGTCGTAATCGTAGTAACCGTTGGCAGTCGTCCCGTCACCCCCGCGCAGGCGGGGATCCAATTGTCCACGCCGTCAATTGGGCTCCCGCCTGCGCAGGGCGACGGCGCAACTGCTGTCGCAGAGGTTCCCCACCATGCCCCGTCCTCCCCTCAGCCTCAAGGCCCGCGCCCTGCGCTATCTGTCACAGCGCGAGCACAGTCGTCTCGAACTGTCGCGCAAGCTGGCGCGCTATGCGGAAGACGGCGACGACGTCGAGGCCCTGCTCGACCTGCTCGAAAAAAACAACTGGCTGTCGCAGGCACGCTTTTCCGAATCGCTGATCCACCGCCGCGCCGCCCGCTTCGGCAACGCCCGCATCATGGCCGAACTGCAAAGCCACGGCGTGCAGGGCGAGGCGCTGCAGGAACTCAAGGAAGGCCTGGCCGATACCGAGACTGCGCGCTGCTGCGAGATCTGGCAACGCAAGTTCGGCGCGGTCGCCACCGACCCCGAGCAGCGCAACAAGCAGATGCGTTTCCTGCTGCAGCGCGGCTTTTCCCAGCGCGCGATCCGCACCGCCATGCAGGGCACGGCCGATTTCGACCAGTGATGACCGCCATCTGCGACGTGTATACCGCGCCGCCCACCATGGTTGCGTGCTCGATGCAATGATCGGTATCAACTCGGTCTGGTGTGTGCTACACTTTTACGGTTTTTGCAGCACCGTGGGTGCGGTGGTTGTCCGTAGAAGCTACGGCAACGTATATTTTTTATAAGAGAATATACAGGGCTGCTAACCAATCATGCCGCGCGAGCGGTAGTCATCTTATGTCATTGTCGATTCCTGTTTCCCGTTGTGCGTCCTGCACGCGCGCGATCGTCGCTACAGCGTACCTGCGCCGTGGTGGGCCCCATGGTATCGATGCCGGTTACACCCCCTCCTGCACCCCCCGAACACAGCTTCACCGTTAGAGCAGCACACTATTCCGCAGTCTTAACCGATTTATACACATCAGCATCAGAAGGGAAGCCAGCATGAAGATCCATGAGTATCAAGGCAAAGAAATCCTCCGGAAATACGGAGTGACGGTACCGCGCGGCATTCCGTGCATGACCGTAGAAGAGGCAGTCAAAGCTGCTGAAACCTTGGGCGGCCCGGTCTGGGTTGTAAAAGCGCAGATCCACGCCGGTGGCCGTGGTAAAGGCGGCGGAGTGAAAGTTGCCAAGTCGATCGAACAAGTCAAGGAATACGCCGACCAGATCATGGGCATGCAGCTGGTGACCCACCAGACCGGCCCGGAAGGCCAGAAAGTACGCCGCCTGCTGATCGAAGAAGGCGCGGACATCAAGAAAGAACTGTACGTCTCGCTGGTCACCGACCGCGTGTCGCAGCGCGTCGTGCTGATGGCCTCGTCGGAAGGCGGCATGGACATCGAAGAAGTCGCTGAATCGCACCCTGAAAAAATCCACTCGATCGCCATCGATCCGGCCGTCGGCCTGACCGACGCCGAAGCGGCCGACATCGCCGCCAAGATCGGCGTGCCGGAAGGCTCGATCGCCGATGCCGTCACTAACCTGCAAGGCCTGTACAAAGCCTACTGGGAAACCGACGCGTCGCTGGCCGAAATCAACCCGCTGATCCTGACCGGTTCGGGCAAGGTCATCGCCCTGGATGCCAAGTTCAACTTCGATGCGAACGCGCTGTTCCGCCGTCCTGACATCGTCGCCTACCGCGACCTGGACGAAGAAGATCCGGCCGAAGTCGAAGCATCGAAATTCGACCTCGCTTACATCTCGCTCGACGGCAACATCGGCTGCCTGGTGAACGGCGCCGGCCTGGCCATGGCCACCATGGACACCATCAAGCTGTTCGGCGGCGAACCGGCCAACTTCCTGGACGTGGGCGGTGGCGCCACGGCCGAGAAAGTGACCGAAGCGTTCAAGATCATGCTGAAAAACCCGGAACTGAAAGCGATCCTGGTGAACATCTTCGGCGGCATCATGCGCTGCGACGTGATCGCCGAAGGCGTGATCACCGCATCGAAAGCCGTGTCGCTGCAAGTGCCACTGGTCGTCCGCATGAAGGGCACCAACGAAGACCTGGGCAAGAAGATGCTGGCCGACTCCGGTCTGCCGATCATCGCCGCCGACACCATGGAAGACGCAGCGAAGAGCGTTGTTGCAGCCGCTGCTGGTAAATAATTAAGGAACCACTATGTCTATTCTGATCAACAAAGACACCAAAGTCATCACCCAGGGCATCACCGGTAAAACCGGCCAGTTCCACACCCGCATGTGCCGCGACTACGCGAACGGCAAAAACGCCTTCGTTGCTGGCGTGAACCCGAAAAAAGCCGGCGAAGACTTCGAAGGCATCCCGATTTTCGCCAATGTCACCGAAGCGAAAAAAGAAACCGGCGCCACCGTGTCGGTGATCTACGTGCCGCCAGCAGGCGCAGCAGCTGCGATCTGGGAAGCCGTGGAAGCGGACCTGGACCTGGCCATTTGCATCACCGAAGGCATTCCAGTGCGCGACATGATGGAACTGAAAGACCGCATGGCCAAAGCCGGTTCCAAGACTCTGCTGCTGGGCCCGAACTGCCCAGGCCTGATCACCCCTGACGAAATCAAGATCGGCATCATGCCAGGCCACATCCACAAGAAGGGCCGTATCGGCGTGGTCTCGCGCTCGGGCACCCTGACCTATGAAGCAGTCGGCCAGCTGACCGCACTGGGCCTGGGCCAGTCGTCGGCAGTCGGTATCGGCGGCGACCCGATCAATGGTCTCAAGCACATCGACGTGATGAAGATGTTCAACGACGATCCTGATACCGACGCGGTCATCATGATCGGCGAAATCGGCGGTCCGGACGAAGCCAACGCAGCGCGCTGGATCAAGGACAACATGAAGAAGCCAGTGGTCGGTTTCATCGCCGGCGTCACCGCGCCACCAGGCAAGCGCATGGGCCACGCCGGCGCGCTGATCTCGGGCGGCGACGACACCGCACAAGCCAAGCTGGACATCATGGAAGCATGCGGCATCACCGTCACCAAGAACCCGTCGGAAATGGCGCGTCTGCTGAAAGCGATGCTGTAACAGTCAGCGCGATTGCAGGATAACAAAAGGGAGCCTCGTGCTCCCTTTTTTCATGTCGGCCGCACGAGGATTGACGAAAATTGTCAGGCCTGACAAATCGCGCCAGCACGGCTGACAAAAAACGGCAGTTTTGGCGTGCCCGTGACAGGATTTACCCGGGCGCGGCGCTGGCACGGCGCTTGCGATAGAGCGGTGGTGACACCCAACCCTCTCAACCCGGAGACGCAACCATGAAATCGCTGAAATCCATGAAGTCCATGCAATCGATGAAGTCCCAGGCACAAGCCGGCTTCACCCTGATCGAACTGATGATCGTCGTCGCCATCATCGGCATCCTGGCCGCCGTGGCCATTCCTGCTTACAGCAACTACACGGTCAAGGCCAAGGTTGCTAACATCATGTCGGCTGCCGATCCTGTGAAGACCGCTGTCGCCATGTGCGCGCAGGAAGCTGGCGGTTCAGCTGCCGGTTGCAACGCCGGCGCGAACGGTGTTCCTACCATTAACAAGACCAAGGAAATCGCCTCCGGCACGGTGACGGACGGCATCATCGTGCTGACGTTGGCCGACGGTGTGGCGAGCGGTGCCCAAGGCCAGACTGTCACCTTTACGCCTAACATCACCGCTGGCAGTTCCAGTGTGACCTGGACCGCGACGACCGCAGTGACCAATACGGCATTCTCCGACGCGCTGACGAAAAACAATCCTCCAGCAGTTGCAAGCAACTAATTTAGTAACAGGCACGGAGGAGGACGATCGGCAGGCCGGTTCCTCCCCGTATCACTTCCCCTTCTGGCAAAGCTGTAACGTCCCTGTCGCTGTATCGCGGGTACGTTCTCCCCGCAAGCTTCCTGGGCGCAATGCGCCACTTTCAGACCGGCTCAGCTGGTCACACTCCAGTCCCCCGATTTACCCCCGTGCTTTTCCATGACCCGGATTTCTCCCATCACCATGCCGCGATCGACGGCCTTGCACATGTCGTAGACGGTCAGCAGGCCGACCTGCACGGCGGTCAGTGCTTCCATTTCGACGCCGGTCTTGCCGTAGGTCTCCACCTGCGCGCGGCAATGGACGCTGGCGTGGGCGGTGTCGGTCTCGAAGTCGACCGCCACGCGGGTCAGGGCCAGCGGGTGGCACAGCGGGATCAGGTCGCTGGTACGCTTGGCCGCCATGATGGCAGCGATGCGGGCGATGCCGAGCACGTCGCCTTTTTTTGCCGTGCCGCCCAGGATGATGGCCAGCGTTTCCGGCTTCATGCGGATGGTGCCGGAGGCAACGGCGATGCGGTGGGTTTGTTCCTTGGCGCCGACGTCGACCATGTGGGCCTGGCCGGTGGCGTCGAAGTGGGTCAGGTGGTCGGCCTGGTCAAGGGGGGCAACGGCAGGGGAGTGCGATACGGTGTCGGTCATGGATGGCGTCGGTGGCGAGGATGTTCGGATGGGCGCGGCAGTGGGCCGGCGCCCCGGTTGCGGGTATCATAGCACCGTGAAATCAAAACACCGCCTCCTACCCCGCGCCCGCCGTCCCCTGCGCCTGAGCCTGCGCGTGGCCGTGGCGGCCTTGTCGATCGCGATGCCGCTGGCGCTGGCGCAAACCGCGCTGGCGCCGGCCAGGATTCCCAACCTGCCGACGCTGGGCGATGCCGAGCGCCAGGACCTGTCGCCGATTACGGAACGCAAGATCGGCGAAGAAATCATGCGCGACATCCGCCGTGACCGCGATTTCCTCGACGACGGCCCCATCCTCGAATACCTGAACAACTTCGGTAACGCGCTGGTGGCGGCGCGCCCGGGCGCGCGCGGCGAAGCCAATTACGACTATTACTTTTTCGCGGTGCGCGATCCCCAGCTCAATGCCTTCGCGCTGCCCGGCGGCTTCATCGCCGTGCACTCGGGCCTGCTGCTGGCCGCGCAGAGCGAGTCGGAGCTGGCGTCGGTGATGGGGCACGAGATCGGCCACGTGGTGCAGCGTCATATTGCCCGCTCGATCGGCCAGCAAAAGCAGGATGCGCTGATCCCGCTGGCGGCCATGATCCTGGCCGCGCTGGCTTCGCGCGCTGGCGGCGATGCGGCAATGGGTGTGTTCCTGGGCGGGCAGGGGCTGGCGATGCAGCGCCAGCTCAATTTCGGCCGCGATGCCGAGCGCGAGGCCGACCGCATTGGCTTCCAGATCATGGGCGAAGCCGGCTTTGATACGACCGGCATGGTGGCGTTCTTCCAGCGCATGCAGTCGGCCACGCGCAATTACAGCGACCTGGTGCCGGCCTATCTGCAAACCCACCCTTTGACCACCGAGCGCATCGCCGACATCCAGGCGCGCATCCGCGAGCAGCCGTATAAACAGCGCGCCGACAGCCTGGAGTTTTACCTGGTGCGCTCGCGCGCGCGCGTGTTGCAGGCGCAAGGCGCGCAGGACATGGCCGAGGCCAGGCAATTCTTCGAACAGCAGATGAAGCAGGAAAACCGCTACCAGCTGACGGCCGGCCAGTATGGCATGGCGTTCTGGTCGCTCAAGAATGGCGACCCGGCCAGCGCCCAGCTGTGGCTGGACAAGGCGCGCGGTACCTTCAACAAGCCGCCGCCGGCCGGCACGTTCAGCGCCGCGCCCAAGCCGGCGTCCGATGCGATCTTCGTCACCACCTCGATCGAAATCAAGCTGGGCAAGACCGACGATCCGGCCTCGATTGCCCAGGGCCTGGCCGAAGCCAAAGCAGCGCAGCAGAAGTTTCCGCTGTCGCGCACGGTATCGCACCTGTATGCCGAAGCCATGATCGCTGCCGGCAAGTACGACGAGGCGGACAGCTACCTGCGCGACCAGGCCCAGCTTTACCGCGACGAACCGGAAGTCTTCGATTACCTGGCGCAGGTGTATTCCAAGCAGGGCAAGATCGCCTTGCAGCACATTGCGCTGGCCGAATCGTACATGCTGCAAGGGGGCACGCTGTCGGCGCTGGACCAGCTCAGTCTGGCGCGCAAGGCGCCCGACGCCTCGTTCTATGACCAGGCCCTGATCGATGCGCGCGAGCGCGAGTGGCAGGCGCGCCAGCGCGAGGCGATGGGCGACAAGGCCAAGAAAGACCTGGCGTCGCAGCCGGCGTTCAAGGCCGAGCTGCGCAGCAGTAATGGCGGCAATGGTGGCAGCGGCAGCAACGCCGGTAACGGTGCCAACGGTCTCAATGGCGCCGCCGGCGACAGCGACAGGGACTGGACCGATCCGTCGGGCCGCCTGCATCAACGCAGCGACCCGTTCGAGCGCCTGCGGCAACGGCCGGACAGCGACGGCTGGTCGCGCTAGAGCGTCCGTCGCCATGGCGCTGGCGGTCGGCGGTTCGTGCCTTCGCAGAGACGACGAGGTGGGCAGGCCTGCGTCCCCCGGCGATGACGGACAGTCCGGTCGCCGCCGTCACGCAGGCGACCGTGCCCGCAGGCCAGCGTACGCCAACGACGGCAGTAAGTCCGGCCTCGCCTTCAAACAGGTGACCGTTTCGGCGTGACCGCATACCCCAGTGATGGCGGAAAGTCTGGCTTCCGCCGTCATGCAGGCGACCGTGTGGGCAGGCCAGCGTACCCCAGTGATGGGGAAAGTCTGGTCCAGTGCCATCACCCAGGCGACCGTGTCGTCGGGACGGCATACCCCAGCGACGACGGAAAGTCTGGCTTCCGCCGTCATGCAGGCGACCGTGTGGGCAGGCCAGCGTACCCCAGTGATGGGGAAAGTCTGGTCCACCGCCATCACCCAGGCGACCGTGTCGGCAGGACGGCATACCCCAGCGACGACGGAAAGTCTGGCTTCCGCCGTCATGCAGGCGACCGTGTGGGCAGGCCGGCGTACCCCAGTGATGGGGAAAGTCTGGTCCACCGCCATCACCCAGGCGACCGTGTCGGCAGGACGGCATACCCCAGCGACGGCGGAAAGTCTGGTCACCGCCATCACGCAGGCGACTGTGTCGGCAGACCAGCGTAGCCCAGCGGCGGCAGAAAGTCAGGTCACCGCCGTCACACAGGCGACCGTGTCGGCAGGAAGGCGACGCTTGGCCTGGTCAGCTTGCGGCAGCGACGGCGCGACATCGGGCCACGGCCGTCGTGGACGACAGTCTCGGCAGACGTGTCAATGCCTCGAAGGCCGGCAGGGTGCAGCGACGGGGACGTGTGCCGGCAGGCCCGGCCTCGCACCGACCGCGCACCGACCGCGCACCGCAGCGCTGCAGCACTTCCGGTTCGGCAAGCATCGCGCCGCTAGCCGGCAGCAGTGGGCACGCTGATGAAACCGAAGCGCCGGCCCAGCTGATCGGCGTGCACGCGTTCGACGGCGAGCTGGCGGTCGCCATCGGCCAGCATCAGCGGCGCCGCCGGATCGTCGAGCCAGGCCAGCAGCGCCTCGTCGCTGACCGGTACGCCGTGCAGCCGCAGGCGCGGCAAGACCTGGGCGATGTCGCGGTCGTCGAGCTGGGCCACGACATCGTTTCCGGCCACGACCAGCGCACCGTCACCGGTCAGCGCCACCGTCTCAATGGCGGGCATCGCCGTGCCCGTGTGCAGCAGCCAGCCGGCGGCAGGATCGGTGCGCACGATGTAGGGCGTTGCCGCCAGCTGCACGTACACGCGCTGGGGACCGTTCTGGAAGTACCAGCAGCCGCGTTGGTCGGCAGCGTAATTGCGGTTGATGAAGCCGACCAGGGCAGCGTTGGTCAGCTTGTCGCCGGGCAGCTCGAGGTGCTGGGCGCGCTCGTCGCGCATGCGCCAGTGGCCGCGTGCGTCGAGCGCCAGCCAGCCGTAGCAATGGGGTACGTCGGGCCACTTGGCCAGTGCCTGCCGGACTATCTCATCCATTCATCTCACCCATGTTTCAGCCGTCCTTCAGGTTCGCTGTCTCGTTGATCGTCGGCGCCGTCGAAAAACTGCAGCACGCGCTGCGGTAGCCAGTCCAGCCTGCCGGGCAGTGCGCCCACCGCAAAGCCCACGTGGCCACCATGTTCAGGATACGCGAGCACCACCTTCGGCGCCGCACGTTGCGGCAGGTGGCGGCCGGGCAGGAAGGGATCGTTCTTCGCGTTGAGCACCAGCGTGGGCACGGTGATGTCGCCGAGGATGTGCTTGGCGCTGGCGCGGTCCCAGTAATCGTCGGTGTCGCGGTAGCCGTGCAGCGGGGCGGTCACCACGTTGTCGAACGCGTACAGGTCGCGCGCGGCGCGCAGTGCTTCGCGGTCGTACAGGCCGGGGAACTGGTCGAGCTTGGCGATGCACTTGGGCTTGAGCGTTTGCAGGAACATGCGCGTGTACACGCGGTTGAAGCCGCGCGACAGCGCGGCGCCGCCCTGGGCCAGGTCCAGCGGCGCCGATATCGCGCAGGCGGCAGCGATGAAATCGGCCTGGTGCTGCGATTCGCCGAGCCAGCGCAACAGGGCGTTGCCGCCGAGCGAGACGCCGACGGCGTAGCATGGTCCGGCGTGGCGGGCGTGCAGGCGGCGCACGATCCAGTCCACCTCGGCGGCGTCGCCCGAGTGGTAGAAGCGCGGCGCGCGGTTGGCCTCGCCCGAGCAGCCGCGAAAATGCGGCACCGCGCCGGTCCAGCCGCGCGCGGCCACGGCCGCCATCAGCGCGCGCGCGTAATGGCTGTCGGACGAGCCTTCCAGTCCGTGAAACAGGATCACCAGCGGCTGGCCCGGCGTCCCGTCGACCACATCGACGTCGATAAAGTCGCCGTCCGGTGCATCCCAGCGCTCGCGCCGGTAGCGCACGGCCGGTCTGGCGATGCACTTGGCGGGATAAATGGTTTGCAGGTGGCCGCCGGGCAGCCACAACGGTGCGGGGTAGTTCACTGCGGGCGGTCAGTGCAGGATTTGCGCCTGCGGATCGACAGGCGCGGGGCCGGGCGCGATCGATACGTGGTGCAGCACGATGCGCCAGCCGCGCGGCGTTTTGCTGTAGACATTGGTCGCCAGCAGGTGCGCCGGCTCGCCGCTGGCGGCAGTCGTGCCTTCGACCACCGTGTGGACCGAACTCATCAGCGTGTGGGTTTCGTGCAGCTGCGACGGCAGGATCTGCAGGCCGCCCTGCGCCAGGATCGCCTCCCACGCGGTGCGGATGGCGGCATGGCCGATCAGGCGCGGGCCGCCCGGGTGGATGCAGACGATCTCGTCGTCGTCGGCCCACAGGGCCATCAGCGCATCGACATCGGCCCGGTTGAGGGCATCGTAGAACGCCGCTTCGGTTTCGGCAGCGCTGCCGTTCATCTGTTTGAGACGTTTATTGGGCATGCTGCAAATTCCGGGCAATGGGCAACAAGGGACTTAGTGGTGGCCGACGACGGTGCCCGGTTTCAGGCGGTAGGCGGTGCCGCAATACGGGCACTTGGCGCTGCCGTGGTGGTCGAATTCGAGGAACACGCGCGGGTGCGACGACCACAGCGGCATGGCCGGGTTGGGGCAGTGCGCCGGCAGGTCCTTGCCGTCGAGTTCAACTGCGGCGGCTGCGTTGGTGGGTTGGGCGGTCATGTTATGCGGGCTCCGAAGGCAAGGGAAAACCACGATTTTAACGGATTCGCGCAGTGCGCAAAAATCATCGGTAAAATAGCGCCTCTCCCTTCTTGGCGAACCCTGCTATGTGGCAGGAATGCCACACCTTTTTCATGCCCAACACTCCCTTGCACGCCCTGGACCGGCACCACCCGCAGGCCTGGCGCGAGGCCCTGCGCACCGGCCTGCCCACGCTGTTCGGTATTGCCGCCTGGGGCCTGGTGGTCGGTGTGGCGATGGTCAAATCGGGCCTGTCGGTACCGCAGGCGCTGGCCATGACCCTGCTGGTGTTTGCCGGCTCGGCGCAGCTGGCAGCGCTGCCCCTGATTGCCAGCGGCGCACCGGTCTCGGTGATCTTTCTGACGGCCGTGGTGGTCAACCTGCGCTTCGTGATCTTTTCCGCGCTGCTGGCGCCGCACTTTGCCCACCTGCCATGGCGCCAGCGCCTGCTGCTCGGCTATATCTCGGGCGACCTGGCAGTGGCCTTGTTCCTGCAAAAATACCCGGACACGGCGCCGCAGGCGGGCAAGCTGTCCTATCTGAAAGGGCTGATCTACCCGAACTGGTCGGCGTGGCAGGTCGGCTCCATCGCCGGCATCTGCCTGGGCAGCACGGTGCCGCCCGAGTGGGGGCTCGGCTTTGCCGGCACGCTGGCCATCGTGTGCGTGATGATTCCCCTGATCGCCGGCGTGCCCGCGCTGTGCGGCGTGCTGGTGGCCGGTGCGGTGGCGGTGGCGGCGTTCGGTCTGCCGTATAAACTGGGCCTGCTGGTGGCGGTGGTGGCCGGCATGGGCGCGGCCATGCTGGTCGAGAGCGTGACTGCGCGCCGGGGGAGCGGCCATGTCTGATCTCGAGATCTGGATCGTGATCGGCGCGCTGGTGCTGGCCACGGCGACTGCGCGCAGTTCGCTCTGGCTGATCGGCCACCACATTAACATTCCGAAGCGGGTGCAGGCCATGCTCCGGTACGCACCGGCCTGCGCGCTGGCCGCCATCATCGGCCCGGACCTGGTGCTGGCGCCGGGCGGTCAAGTGGTGCTTGATTTGACCAATATCAAATTGCTGTCTGGAATCGCAGCCACACTCTATTATTTGCTGCGTCGCAATATGCTGGAAACGATTATTTTCGGCATGGTGTGTTTCACGTTGTTAAGGCTTTTCTGGGTTTAGGTCGAGGGCTGTTCCTGTATTTCAATAACAATTAAATCACGCCAGCCTTGCGGTAGAATAGCGCCTTCTTATCACTCAACTAACGGGTTGCCATGTCCGCTGTGCTCAATTTTATCCGTCTGCAAGATCTGATCGACCAAAATGCCCTGCAGGGCAAGCGCGTATTCATCCGTGCCGACTTGAACGTGCCGCAGGATGATGCGGGCAAGATCACCGAAGATACGCGCATCCGCGCCTCGGTGCCGGCGATCCGCGCTGCGGCTGCCGCCGGCGCCAAGGTCATGGTTACCTCCCACCTCGGTCGCCCGACCGAAGGCGAATTCAAGCCCGAAGACAGCCTGGCGCCGGTCGCCGCGCGCCTGTCGGAACTGCTGGGCCAGCCGGTCGAATTGAAGCAGGACTGGGTCGATGGCGCCGGTCTCGACAATCTGCAGCCGGGCCAGGTCGTGCTGCTGGAAAATGTGCGGGTGAACAAGGGCGAAAAGAAGAACGCCGACGAGCTGGCGCAGAAAATGGCCAAGCTGTGCGACATCTATGTCAACGATGCGTTCGGCACCGCGCACCGCGCCGAAGCCTCGACCCACGGCATCGCCAAGTTCGCCCCGGTGGCGGCTGCCGGCCCGCTGCTGGCGGCCGAGCTCGACGCACTGGGCAAGGCGCTCGGTGCGCCGGCCCGTCCGCTGCTGGCCATCGTCGCCGGCTCGAAAGTGTCGTCCAAGCTGTCGATCCTGAAAGCGCTGGCCGACAAGGTGGACAACCTGATCGTCGGCGGCGGCATTGCCAACACCTTCATGAAGGCTACCGGCCTGAACATCGGCAAGTCGCTGGTGGAAAACGAGCTGGTCGATGAAGCGAAAGCGATCATCGAGCTCATGGCCAAGCGCGGCGCCACCGTGCCGATTCCCGTGGACGTGGTATGCGCCAAGGAATTCTCGGCCACCGCTGCCGCCACCGTCAAGGACGTGGCCGACGTGGCGGACGACGACATGATCCTCGACATCGGCCCGAAAACTGCCGCCATGCTGGCCGACCAGATCGGCGCCGCCGGCACCATCGTCTGGAACGGCCCGGTGGGCGTTTTCGAATTCGACCAGTTCGGCGAAGGCACGAAAACCCTGGCGCTGGCGATTGCCGACTCGAAGGCGTTCTCGATCGCCGGCGGTGGCGACACCCTGGCCGCGATCGCCAAGTACGACATCACCGACAAGATCGGCTATATCTCGACCGGCGGCGGCGCCTTCCTGGAATTCCTGGAAGGTAAAACCTTGCCTGCGGTCGAGATCCTGACCCAGCGCGCTGCAGCGCAATAAATAAGTCGGAAAAGTTTCGTCGATAGCAGGGTCGTGCGTGTAGTGATTTACCAGTAAAATCGCTGTTATGTCAGTGTTTGACAATGATTTTTGTAAGAATGCTACAAAGTTTTGTAGTCTGGCTACATTGATTGTCGATGACGCAGCATTTTTCTGGTTTCTGCCCGGTGCGGAAACTGTTCGCATGACCACCTCGCTCAAGGAATACTATGTCCCGTAGCACCAAAATTGTCGCCACGATCGGTCCCGCTTCCACCGATTTCAATGTCCTGGTCAAGATGATCCGCGCCGGCGTCGATGTCGTTCGCCTGAACTTCTCGCACGGCAAGGCACAAGACCATATCGACCGCGCCCGCCTGGTGCGCGAAGCGGCTGCCGAATGCGGCCGCGAAGTGGCGATCATGGCCGACATGCAGGGACCGAAGATTCGTGTCGGCAAATTTGAAAACAGCAAGATCGAACTGGCCAACGGCGACAAGTTCATTCTCGACGCCAAGTGGGGCGAGAACGGCGAGCTGGGCAACCAGGAACGCGTGGGCCTCGATTACAAGGCGCTGCCGCAGGACGTGCGTCCCGACGACAAGCTGCTGCTCAACGACGGCCTGATCGTACTGGTGGTGGACAAGGTGGTCGGCAGCGAGATCTTCACCACCGTCAAGATCGGCGGCGAGCTGTCCAACAACAAGGGCATCAACCGCCAGGGCGGCGGCCTGACCGCGCCAGCGCTGACCGCCAAGGACATGGAAGACATCAAGACCGCGATGAGCTTCCAGTGCGATTACCTGGCGATCTCGTTCCCGAAAAGCGCGACCGACATGGAAATGGCGCGCCAGCTGGCCAATATCGCCGGCGAGCCGTACGGCCACAAGCCGATGATGATCGCCAAGATCGAGCGCGCGGAAGCGATTCCGGTGCTGCAGGACATCCTCGACGCGTCCGACGGCATCATGGTCGCCCGTGGCGACCTGGCGGTGGAAGTGGGCAACGCGGCCGTGCCGGCGCTGCAGAAGCGCATGATCCGCATGGCGCGCGAATCGAACAAGCTGGCCATTACGGCCACGCAGATGATGGAATCGATGATTTTCAACGCCGTGCCCACGCGCGCCGAAGTGTCGGACGTGGCCAACGCGGTGCTGGACGGCACCGATGCGGTGATGACGTCGGCGGAAACGGCCTCGGGCCGCTACCCGATCGAGACGGTGGAAATGATGGCAGCCATCTGCGTGGAAGCCGAGCAGTCCGAGTACAACAAGCTCGACGCCGACTTCCTCAACGCCACGTTTACCCGCATCGACCAGTCGATCGCCTACGCGGCCCTGTTTACCTCGCATCACCTGGAAGTGAAGGCGATTGTGGCGCTGACCGAGTCCGGTTCCACGGCGCTGTGGATGAGCCGTCACAACATCGACACGCCGATCTACGCGCTGACGCCAAGCGTGGTGACCGAGCGCAAAGCCTCGCTGTACCGCAACGTCAAGGCGTTCAACCTGGCCCAGGCCGGCGACAGCGCGACCGTGATGCGCCAGGCCGAAGAGCTGCTGGTGGCGCGCGGCATCGTCAAGAAGGATGACATCATCGTGGTCACCTGGGGTTCGCGCATGGGGTATGCCGGCGGCACCAATGCGCTGCGGATCGTCAAGGTCGGTCAGGTCGTCAACAAGTAAGTCCGGAGACCATGCCCGCGCGCGCGGGCGTGGTGCTGCTCCGGCAAGGTTTCTTTTTTTAATTGTTTGGAGTACATACCATGTCCCTCGTATCGATGCGTCAACTGCTGGACCATGCTGCTGAAAATGGTTACGGCATTCCTGCTTTTAACGTCAACAATCTGGAACAAGTGCAGGCCATCATGGCTGCCGCCGACGCGGTCAACGCGCCGGTCATCATGCAGGCCTCGGCCGGCGCCCGCAAATATGCCGGCGAGGCGTTCCTGCGTCACCTGATCGACGCCGCCATCGAAGCCTACCCGCACATCCCGGTCGTGATGCACCAGGACCACGGCCAGTCGCCGGCCGTGTGCATGGCCGCGATCCGCTCCGGCTTCTCGTCGGTAATGATGGACGGCTCGCTCGAAGCGGACGGCAAGTCGGTCGCTTCGTACGAATACAACGTCGCAGTGTCGCGCGAAGTGGTCAAGTTCTCGCACGCGATCGGCGTCACCGTGGAAGCCGAACTCGGCGTGCTGGGCTCGCTGGAAACCATGAAAGGCGACAAGGAAGACGGCCACGGTGCCGACGGCACCATGACCCGCGAACAGCTGCTGACCGACGTCGACCAGGCGGCCGACTTCGTCAAGCAGACCCAGTGCGACGCGCTGGCCATTGCCATCGGCACCTCGCACGGCGCCTACAAGTTCACCCGCAAGCCGACCGGCGACATCCTGGCCATCGACCGCATCAAGGAAATCCACGCGCGCATCCCGAACACCCACCTGGTGATGCACGGTTCGTCGTCGGTGCCGCAGGAACTGCTGGCCGTGATCCGCGAATTCGGCGGCGACATGAAAGAGACCTACGGCGTGCCGGTCGAAGAGATCCAGGAAGGCATCCGTCACGGCGTGCGCAAGATCAATATCGACACCGACATCCGCCTGGCCATGACCGCTGCGATCCGCCAGTTCATGTTCCAGAACCCGTCGAAGTTCGATCCGCGCGATTACCTGAAACCGGCCCGCCTGGCTGCCGAGCAGGTCGTGCGCGCCCGTTTCGAAGCATTCGGCTGCGCCGGCCAGGCGTCGAAAATCAAGCAGGTGTCGCTGGAAAAAATGGCCGAGCGTTACAAGGCCGGCGAGCTGTCGCAAATTGTGAAGTAAAATCCTGTCTGCAACGGGACACTGACCCGTGAGTTCTCGACCGGCGGAGAGCGTTGCTTTCCGCCGGTTTCGCTTTTAATAACATACGCCAAGCTATGAACGCCCTCTACCAGTCTTCCATTACCTCCCTGCCATTGCTCGGTCACGGCAAAGTCCGCGACAACTACGCCGTCGGCGACGACAAGATCCTGATCGTCACCACCGACCGCCTGTCCGCCTTCGACGTGGTGATGAACGAACCGATCCCCGGCAAGGGCATGGTACTGAACCAGATGAGCGATTTCTGGTTCGAGAAGCTGGGCCACATCGTGCCGAACCACCTGACCGGCGTTGCGCCCGAGTCCGTGGTGTCCGCCGACGAAGTGGTGCAGGTCAAGGGCCGTGCCGTGGTGGCCAAGCGGCTGAAGCCGATCATGGTCGAAGCCGTGGTGCGCGGTTACATCATCGGTTCGGGCTGGAAAGATTACCAGGCGACGGGCGCCATCTGCGGCATCACGCTGCCGCAAGGCCTGCAACAGGCCGAAAAGCTGCCCGAGCCATTGTTTACCCCGGCGGCCAAGGCCGACCTGGGCGAACACGACGAAAACATCAGCTTTGCCGACATGGAAAGCCGCATCGGCGCCGAACTGGCCGCCAAGATGCGCGATGTCAGCATCCAGCTGTACACGGCAGCGGCAGAGTACGCCGCCACGCGCGGCATCATCATTGCCGATACCAAGTTCGAATTCGGCCTCGACGAGAATGGCGTGATGCACCTGATGGACGAAGTGCTGACCGCAGACAGCTCGCGCTTCTGGCCGGCCGACTCGTACGCGGTGGGCATCTCGCCGCCGTCGTTCGACAAGCAGTTCGTGCGCGACTACCTGGAAACGCTGACCGACTGGGGCAAGACCGCACCGGCGCCGGCGCTGCCGGCCGACGTCATCGACAAGACCCAGGCCAAGTATTTCGAAGCCATCGAGCGCCTGACCGGCGAAAAGCTGAAGGCCTAACATGACTGAACAACAGCCACTGGTCGGCGTCATCATGGGCTCGTCCTCGGACTGGGACGTGATGCAGCACGCGGTCGCCATGCTCAAGCAGTTCGGCGTACCGTTCGAGGCGCAAGTCATCTCGGCCCACCGCATGCCCGACGAAATGTTCGCCTACGCCAAGAGTGCGCGCGCACGTGGCCTGCGCGCCATCATTGCCGGCGCCGGCGGCGCCGCCCATCTGCCGGGCATGGTGGCGGCCATGACCATCGTGCCGGTGCTGGGCGTGCCGGTGCCGTCGAAATATCTGCGTGGCGAGGATTCGCTGCTGTCGATCGTGCAGATGCCCAAAGGCGTGCCGGTCTCGACCTTTGCCATCGGCGAAGCGGGCGCCGCCAATGCGGCGCTGACGGCGGTGGCGATGATCGCCGCCACCGACGCCGCGCTGGCCGACCGGCTCGAAGCATTCCGCGTGAGCCAGAACGATGCCGCCAAGGCCATGACATTGCCGTTGTAGGACATGATGAGTCATTCTAACGATCTTCCCCTGCCGCCCGCCGCCAACCCGCCAGCCTGGCTGGGGGTGATGGGCGGCGGCCAGCTCGGCCGCATGTTCGCCCACGCCGCTCAGAGCATGGGCTACCAGGTGGCCGTGCTGGAACCTGCCGCGTCCTGCCCGGCCGGGCAGGTGGCCCAGCGCCTGGTCAACGCCGGCTATGACGACGCCGCCGGCCTCGACGCGCTGGCCGCGCAATGCCTGGCGGTCACCACCGAATTTGAAAACGTCCCGGCCGACAGCCTGTCGCGCCTGGCGCAGACCGTGTTTGTCGCGCCCGATGCCCAGGGGGTGTCGGTGGCGCAGGACCGCATTGCCGAAAAGCGCTTTTTTGTCGGCTGCGCGGAAAAATCGGGCGTGCTGCCGGCGCCGCACCAGGTGATCGCCAGCGAGGCCGACATTGCGGCGATAGCCGACGAGCTGCTGCCCGGCATCCTGAAAACCGTGCGCATGGGGTATGACGGCAAGGGCCAGGTGCGCGTCACCACCCGCGACGACGTGCGCGCCGCGTTTGCCGAGATGGGGCAGGTGACCTGTCTGCTGGAAAAAATGCTGCCGCTGGCGTACGAAGTGTCGGTGCTGACCGCGCGCGGCCACGACGGCGCATCGGTGGTCTATCCGATTGCCGAAAACGTCCACCGCGACGGCATCCTGTTTACCACCACGGTGCCGGGCCCGAACGTGTCGGCCGACAGCGCAATCAGGGCGCAGCGGGCAGCACAAGCCTTCGTTGCCGAACTCGGTTACGTGGGCGTGCTGTGCATCGAATTTTTCGTGCTGACCGACGGCACGCTGGTGGTCAACGAGATGGCGCCGCGGCCGCACAACAGCGGCCACTACACGATGGACGCTTGCATCACCAGCCAGTTCGCGCAGCAGGTGCGGGCCATGGCGCGCCTGCCGCTCGGCGACGTGCGCCAGCATTCGCCGGCCGTCATGCTCAACATCCTCGGCGATGTCTGGTTCGACGGCGCCAGCGACGAGGTCCGCGAGCCGGCCTGGGACCAGGTGCTGGCGCTGCCGGGCGCCTGCCTGCACCTGTACGGCAAGGACGAACCGCGCCGCGCCCGCAAGATGGGCCACCTGACGCTGGTGGCGGCCACCCTGGAACAGGCGCAGCAGCAACTGCTGGCCGCCTGCGCCATCCTCGGGATCGCGCCGTGAACGACGTGCGTGCAACGCCTGCCGCTGCAGCGGCCATTGCTGCGGGGGCGCGGGTGCTCGAAGCAGGCGGCCTGGTGGCGTTTCCCACCGAGACCGTCTACGGCCTCGGCGCCGATGCCGAAAACCCGGCGGCGGTGGCGCGCATCTACCAGGCCAAGGGCCGGCCCAACGATCACCCGGTGATCGTCCACGTCGCGCCAGGCGCCGACCTCGACTACTGGGTCACCGACATCCCCGACGCTGCGCGCCAGCTGGCGGCCGCCTTCTGGCCCGGCCCGCTCACATTGATTCTCAAGCGCGCCAGCCACATCCCCGACGCCGTGTCCGGCGGCCAGGACACGGTCGGCATCCGCTGCCCGTCGCATCCGGTCGCGATTGCCCTGCTCAGCGCGTTCAAGAACGGGCGCGGCGGGGTGGCGGCGCCGTCCGCCAACAAGTTCGGCAATGTCAGTCCCACCACCGCCCAGCATGTGCGCGACGAATTTCACCTCGACGACGTGGAAGAGGGCGCCATCGACGGCGAACCGGCGTGTGCGGCCGGCCTGCACGTGACCGTGCTCGAAGGCGGCGCCAGCCAGGTCGGCATCGAATCGACCATCATCGACCTCTCGCGCCTGGTCACGCACGGCCCGGTGCTGCTGCGCCCGGGCCACATCACGGCGCAGCAGATTGCCGACGTGATCGGCCAGCTGCCAGCCGCGCCAGACCAGGCGGCGCCGCGCGCGTCCGGCACGCTGGAATCGCATTACGCCCCGCACACGCCGGTCACCCTGGTCGACCACGACGCCTTGGCCGCCACCGTGGCGCGTTTGCAGGCGCAGGGCGTGCGGGTGGCGCTGATCGGCCATGGCTGCAGCCAGCTGACGGCGCCGCTCGGCGACAGCGGGCGCTTGCTGCCGGCCGACCCGGTCGGCTATGCCTACGGCATCTATGCGGCACTGCGCGCGCTGGACCTGGTACAGGCCGACGTGATCCTGGTGGAAACCCCACCGCAGGAGGAGCGCTGGCTCGGCGTGAACGACCGCCTGCGCAGGTCGGTATTCGGCTCGGCGGGCGTGCTGGCGCGGTTTCTGAGGGAGGCACCGCGCCACGTGTGACGAGCCATATCAAGCGATTGCTTGATATGGATTAAGTAAATTGTTTCTCTTCCGAGCAATTGTTCTTTTTTGAACACAAGCCTCGACGATTTGACTGCGCGCCGCTATACATTCGCGCATAACGCTGGCAGACTAGTTGGGCATGAAAAGCACGCCCGTACTATTGGGCCAAAATATCTCAGGAGACAATATGCGTCACACCAAATTTGCCATCGCCGCCATGGCGCTCACCATCCTGGCCGGTTGCGGTGGCTCGAGCCCGGAAGCAGGCGATCAAACCCTGCGCGTCAAATTCAATTCGCAAGTGTCGTTCGGCGACAGCCTGTCCGACGTCGGCTCCTACAATGTCGGCGCCATCGCTGCGCTCAAGGGCGGCAAATTCACGATCAACGGTGACAACACCGCCATCAGCCCCACGCTGACCGGCCGTAACTGGACCGAACTGGTGGCGGCACAACTGGGTCTGCCGGCGCCGTGCGCTGCCATGACCGGCCTGGACGGCACTGCCCCCGGCTTCAGCGTACCCCGCAAGACCAATGCCGGCTGCTTCGGCTACGCCCAGGGCGGCGCCCGTGTCACCGAAGCGGTCGGGCCGGGCAATATCGCCACCGGCGCCGCCACCGGCTTCATGACCGTCCCGGTCGTTACCCAGGTTGCCAATCACCTCGCCGCCGTGGGCGGCAAGTTCAAGGGCGACGAGCTGGTGCTGGTCATGGCCGGCGGTAACGACGTGCTGTTCCTGCTCTCCAAGCTCAACGCCGATGCCACTGCTGCCGGTACCGCTGCTGGCGCCACCGCCTACTTCACCAGCCTGATTTCGCAACTGGCGGCAGGCGCCACCAATCCGGCCACGGCAGCGCAAGCGATCGGTGGCGCTGTCGCCACGGCGCGGCAGGCTGCGGGCGCGACCCAGACCTCGATTACCCAGGCCGCGATCGGCACTGCCGCCGCCCAGCCAGGCAACACGGCGGTGCTCGCCAATGCCGGCGCCATCGTCACCAAGGCCACGGCCGACGCGACCGCTGCCGGTGCCAAGGCCGGTGCCGATTTTGCCACCGCCAACGGTCCGACCCTGGTCAAGGCCATGAGCGACGCCGGTACCCAGCTCGTGTCGCTGGTAAAAAACCAGATCATCGCCAACGGCGCCAACTACGTCACCGTCAACAACCTGCCGGACGTGGCCACCACGCCAAGCGGCCGGGCGCGCTCGGCCGAGATCCGCACCCTGATCGACGCCATGGTCGGTGCCTACAATACGGCCCTGACCTCGGGCCTGGGCAGCGAACCCAAGGTCGTGATCGTCGATGTGTACGCGGTCAGCCACGATCAGTCGATGAATCCTGGACCTTACGGGCTGACCAACGTCTCCGAGCCGGCCTGCGACCTCAGTGCCGCAAAAAACCCGATCGGCTCCTCGATCGTCTGCAACGGCAGCAACCTGATCTCGGGTGACATCAGCCACTACTCGTTCGCCGACGAGGTCCATCCGACCCCGTTCAACAACCTGCTGCTGGCCCGCTACGTGTCGCGCAGCCTGGTGACCAAGGGCTGGCTGTAACACCGGCCTGGCGCCGGCCACCGCCAAGGTGATGGCCGGCGAATCGATCGAACGAGAACACGCACAAAATCTGGAGACACTATGAACAAAACCTCGCGCAAACTGCTGGTGCTGGCTGCCGCCATGTCGCTGGCCACGGCCGCCTCGGCGCAACAAACGGCCGGCACCTGGCTGGGCACCCTGGGCCTGAACAAGATCACGCCGAAAGTCGATTCGGGCGACGTCTCGGCGCCGGCCCTGCCGGGCACCAAGGCCGACGTCGAATCCGACACCAAGCCGCGCTTTGCCATCGCCTACATGCTGACCGATAACTGGTCGGCCGAGCTGGACCTGGGCGTGCCGTACAAGCACGACCTGATCGGCGCCGGCTCGATCAAGGGTACCGGCAAGCTCGGCGACGCCAAGGTGCTGCCGCCGACCGCCTTCATCCAGTACCGCTTCATGCCGGCCAACGCCACGTTGCGGCCGTACGTGGGCCTGGGCGTCACCTACGCGATGTTCGTCAAGGAACGCGGTTCGGGCCAGCTGACCGCGATCCTGAACACGGGCGGCCCCGGCGCGACGTACAAGCTCGACGACAAGGCCGGCGTCAGCGGCCAGATCGGCGCTACCTGGCGCATCGACGACAACTGGTTCCTCGACGCCACCGTGATCAAGACCAAGCTCAAGACCAAGGTGCACTTCTCGACCGGCCAGACCCAGGACGTGCGCCTGGACCCGGTCGCCGCCAGCGTCAGCATCGGCTACAACTTCAAGGGCCTGAATTTCTGAGACTTGGATGCCCCATAAAAAAACCGCGCACTGCGCGGTTTTTTTTCGTCCATGCGGCGCTTACTGGAACGCCTGGATGCCGGTCTGGGCCCGGCCCAGGATCAGCGCGTGGATGTCGTGCGTGCCTTCGTAGGTATTGACCACCTCGAGGTTGACCATGTGGCGGATGATGCCGAACTCGTCCGAGATACCATTACCGCCCAGCATGTCGCGCGCCACGCGGGCGATCTCGAGCGACTTGCCGCACGAGTTGCGCTTCATCATCGACGTGATTTCCACGGCGGCCGTGCCGGCGTCTTTCATGCGGCCCAGTTGCAGGCAGCCTTGCAGGCCCAGCGTGATTTCGGTCTGCATGTCGGCCAGCTTTTTTTGCACCAGCTGGTTGGCCGCCAGCGGCCGGCCGAATTGCTGTCGGTCGAGCACGTACTGGCGGGCCGTGTGCCAGCAGGCCTCGGCCGCGCCGAGCGCGCCCCAGGCGATGCCGTAGCGGGCCGAGTTAAGGCAGGTGAACGGACCTTTCAGGCCGCGCACGTCCGGGAAGGCGTTTTCCTCGGGGCAGAACACATTGTCCATCACGATTTCGCCGGTGACCGAGGCGCGCAGGCCGAACTTGCCGTGGATGGCCGGGGCCGACAGGCCCGCCATGCCCTTGTCGAGGATGAAGCCGCGGATCGCACCTTCGTCGTCCTTGGCCCATACCACGAACACGTCGGCCACCGGGGAGTTGGTGATCCACATCTTGGCGCCCGACAGCGAATAGCCGCCCGGCACTTTTTTTGCGCGGGTAATCATCGAGCCGGGATCGGAGCCGTGGTTCGGTTCGGTCAGGCCGAAGCAGCCGATCCACTCGCCGGTGGCCAGCTTGGGCAGGTATTTCTGGCGCTGGGCCTCGGTGCCGAACTCGTAGATCGGCACCATCACCAGCGACGATTGCACGCTCATCATCGAGCGGTAGCCGGAGTCGATGCGCTCGACTTCGCGCGCGATCAGGCCGTAGGCCACGTAGTTCAGGCCGGGACCGCCGTATTGTTCGGGGATGGTGGGGCCGAGCAGGCCCATTTCGCCCATTTCGCGGAAGATGGACGTGTCCATCTGCTCGTGGCGGAAAGCCTCGAGGATGCGCGGCGCCAGCTTGTCGCCGCAATAGGCGGCAGCGGCGTCGCGCACCATGCGCTCTTCGTCGGTCAGCTGCTGGTCCAGCAGCAGGGGATCATCCCAGTGGAACTGGGCGCGGGCTTGGCTCATGGTGGTCTCTCATTATGGTGAATGCTGTTGGCATTCTAAGCCGCTGCCGGGCGGGCGGCTTTTCTGATGGCGACACCAATTTGCGTTTTTAGCCCAGGCTGCCGAACTGGCCGCCGTGAAAGATCAGCGGCGGGCTCGGCGAGAATTCGCACAGTTCCACTTCGCCCACGAAAATCACGTGGTCGCCTTCGGGATAGCGGCTGCGGTTGTGGCATTCGAACCAGGCCGAAGCGCCTTTCAGGATCGGCTGGCCCGTGCGCGACAGGTCGTACTCGGCGCTGGCCCAGGGATCGGCGCCGCGCGTGGCGAACAGCTTGGCCAGGTGGGCCTGGCTGGCGCTGAGCACATTGATCACGTAGTGCGAGTTGCCTGTAAAAATGGGCATGCTGGTGGCGCCGTTGGACAAGCTCCACAGCACCAGCGGCGGCTCGAGCGAGACCGAATTGAAGGAGCTGGCGGTCAAACCGCGAAAGGTGCCGTCGGCCAGGCGCGTGGTGATCACCGTCACGCCGGTGGCAAACTGGCCCAGGGCCTGGCGGAAGTGGGCGGTGTCGAACGGCCGTTCTGCGGCGCGGGGGGAAATGGTATGCATGGTCAGCCTGAGTCTTTTTGCCATTATGCCAAAGATCGGCAGGCCGGGGCTAACGCCAGGAAAACCTGCAAACCGTGGCGCGCGCCCCAAGCGCACGGCGCTACGCCGGGCACCGCCGCAGCGAGCGCGGACCGCCCCGCAGGTGGTGCTGCTACCCTACGGTTGCAGGCGTTCCTTGCGCCAGCTGCCGTCGGCCTGCTTCAGGTACACGATGCGGTCGTGGAAGCGCGAGCGGCGCCCCTGCCAGAATTCGATGCGCACCGGGTCGAGCCGGTAGCCGCCCCAGTGTTCAGGGCGCACCGGGTGTTCGCCGCTGGCCGCGGCCACGGCCTCGTAGCGGGTTTCCATCTGCTCGCGGTTGGCGATCGGGGCGCTCTGCTGCGACGCGATCGCGCTGATCTGGCTTTTCAGCGGGCGGCTATAAAAATACTTGTCGCTTTCCTCGGCCGAGGTTTTCACGACCGTGCCTTCGATGCGCACCTGGCGTTCCAGTTCGCTCCAGAAGAACAGCAGCGCCGCGTGCGGGTTGGCGTCCAGCTGGCGGCCCTTCTGGCTGGCGTAATTGGTGTACCAGGTAAAGCCGCGCGCATCGAACTGCTTGATCAGCACGATGCGCGAGCTGGGGCGGCCGTCGGCATCGACGGTGGCCACGCTCATCGCGTTCGGTTCGTTGACCCTGGCGTGCAGGGCCTCGTCGAACCACTTGCCGAACTGCGCGATCGGGTCGTCCAGCACATCGTGTTCGGTCAGGCTGGCGCGACCGTAGTCGAGGCGCAGGTCGGCCAGCACCACGCCGTCCGCGACCGTGTTGTGGACCGGTACCTGTTGCTGCTCGGGCACCTGGCTGGCGGGCAGGGTGGGGGACAGGCCGCGCCGGACCTGCATGGCGCTGCCCAGCTGCGCCATCTGCTCCGGGCTGAACAGGCGCTTGGCCATCGGTGCGATATGGGCTTCCTCTTTGGCCATGTGGGCCGCGTAGGCGTCGCAGAAGCGCTGGACGTTCTCCGCCGAGAGGGCGGCGCCGGCGCCGCTGGCGATCGCGGCGAGTTGTCCCTGCAGCAGCGCCCAGTCCTGGTCCATGGCAGCGTGGTCGGCCAGGATGCCGGGCACCAGCTCGGCTAGCAGGGCCAGGTCGGCGTCGCGCGCGGTCGCCTGCAGCATCGGCACCAGATTCTGTTCTTCGTCGTCGTGGTGCAACTGGGCCGCGTGGTTGAAATATTTCAGGACGACCTGGGCCGCCTTTTGCGCTTCGGCATCGGCGCCGTGGGCGGCCAGGTGGTCCGGCAGCCTGGCCAGCGTCGCCAGTTGCTTGCGGATGCGGTCGTGGCAATGCTTGAGCACGGCGATCGGCTGGTGGAAATCGGGGGCGGTGTCGAACAGTGTGTTGCTCATGGGATCAATGCTCTGGCTGGGGGAGAAAATCATTCTAGAATAATTTTTCTTGCCGCGTCCGCTAAAATGGCGGGATGGATACCAATTCACCCTTCAATCCCGCCGATGTCGACGACGAGGTCGACTTCGAACGCCGCTTCGGCGGCATCGCGCGCCTGTACGGCGCGCCGGCGCTGGCGCGCTTTCGCAGCGCCCATGTGTGCGTGGTGGGCGTGGGCGGCGTCGGCTCGTGGATCGTCGAGGCGCTGGCCCGCAGCGCCATCGGCCAGCTGACCCTGATCGACCTCGATAACGTCGCCGAATCGAATATCAACCGCCAGATCCAGGCCCTGAGCGGCACGGTCGGCCAGGCCAAGATCCACGCGCTGGCCGAGCGCATCGCCGGGATCAATCCGTTCTGCGTGGTGCACCAGGTCGAGGATTTCGTCACGCCCGACAATCTCGACGCCATGCTCGGCACCGGCCGCTTCGACTACGTGATCGACGCCATCGACAGCGTGAAGGCCAAGGCTGCGATGATCGCCCACTGCCGCCGCCATGAGATTCCCCTGGTCATCATCGGCAGCGCCGGCGGCCAGACCGATCCGACCCAGGTTGCCGTGCGCGACCTGGCCCGCACCGAGCAGGAACCGCTGCTCAAGAAGGTACGGCGCCTGCTGCGCAGCGACTATGGTTTTCCGCGCGGCGAAAAGACCAAGTTCCACGTCGATGCGGTGTTTTCGATGGAGCCGCTCAAGTACCCGGACGCCGCGTGCGAGGTCGACGCTGCCGGCATCACCGGCCTCAATTGCGCCGGCTTCGGCTCGGCCATGGTGGTCACTGCCACCTTCGGCATGGTGGCAGCCGGCCACGTGCTGCGCCAGCTGGCGGCCGTGCCCGCTGCAGCGGAAGCCGTCGCCGCGATTTAAGCCTGCGCCAGGACAGGTTTGCTATCATGGTGCGCGCCGGTACGCGTGCGCGTGCCGTCCCCCAGTCATCCAGAGAGAGAATCAATCTATGAAGCGTAGTTCCGTTTTTGCAGCAACGCTGCTGGCGCTGGCATCGCTGTCGGCCCAGGCCCAGACTCCTGCTGCTCCTGCTGCCCCGGCCGAAACACCGTCTGCACCGGCCGCTCCGGTGGTCGTCGGTTCCGCCACCCCGGGTCCGGCTGCCGAATCGCTGATCGTCACCGATACCAAGATCGGCACCGGCCGCGAAGCGACCAGCGGTTCCACCGTCTTTATGCACTACACGGGCTGGCTGTATCGTCCGCTGGCCAAGCACATGCACGGCCGCCAGTTCGACTCGTCGATTCCGCGCGGCGAGCCGCTCGACTTCGTGCTCGGCGCCGGCCGCGTGATCAAGGGCTGGGACCAGGGCATCGTCGGCATGAAGGTGGGCGGCAAGCGCACCCTGATCATTCCGTCGGAACTGGCCTATGGCTCGCGCGCCGCACCGGGCGGCGGCATTCCGCCGAACTCGGCGCTGATCTTCGACGTCGAACTGGTCGACGTCAAGTAATCAGTCGTGCCCGCCGGCGTGCGCCGCCACCTGCAGGCAGCACGCCTGCGGCATGGCGCCCAGGCGCACCTGCAGCGTGCTGTGGTCAATCGCATACCGGTCCTTGAGCGCCGCGCTGATGCGGTCCACCGCCACATCGCCCGGGTAGCCGGCCGGCGTCACCAGTTGTACCGTCAGCGCATTCTCGGTGGTGCTCATGGCCCAGATATGCAGGTCGTGCACGGCGCTCACGCCAGGCTGGGCGCGCAGGAATTGCTCGACGCCGGCGCGGTCCACGTTGTCGGGCACGGCCGCCAGCACCATGCGCAGCGACTGTGTCAGCAGGCCCCACGTACTCCAGACGATGATCGCAACGATCACCATGCTCAGTGCCGGATCGATCCAGTCCCAGCCGCTGTAGCGCACCGCCAGGCCCGCCAGCAACACGCCGAGGGAGATCGCCGCATCGGCCGCCATGTGCAGATAGGCGCCGCGGACGTTGATATCGTCCTTGCTGCCGGCCATGAACAGCCAGGCCGAGAAGCCGTTGATCAGGATGCCGACGCCGGCCACGATGGACACCGTCAGGCCGGCCACCGGATCGGGCGTGATCAGCTTCTGTATCGCCTCGTAGGCGATCACGCCACAGGCAGCCATCAGCAACATGCCGTTGAACAGCGCCGCCAGCATCGAGCTGCCGCGCAGGCCGTAGGTATAGCGTGCGCTGGGCTGGCGTTTGACCAGGATGGCCGCCCCCCAGGCCAGCATCAGTCCCAGCACATCGGACAGGTTGTGGCCGGCGTCGGCCATCAGCGCGGTGGAGTTGGCGAGATAACCGTAGAAAAATTCCACCACCACGAAGCCGAGGTTGAGCACGATGGCAATCGCAAACGCCCGGCCCATGGTGTTGGGGTCGCCGTGATGGTGGTGGCCGATGCCATGACCGTGTCCATGATCGTGCCCGTGTCCATGATCGTGGCCGTGCCGGTCGTCGTGGTCGTGATCGGCGTGCGTGCCGCTGCCGTGCGCGTGATGATGGGGGGGCTCGTGGGTGTCGTGGCTGTGGTGCTGGCTCATGCGTCGCTCCCGTTGGCCGGTTCGGCGATATGCTCGAGCATATCGTTGAGGACACCGCTGATATGGGCATCGGCGGCGGAATAAAACACTTGCTTGCCCTGGCGCTCGGACTTGACGATGCGCGCGGCGCGCAGCAGGCGCAGGTGGTGGCTGACCAGCGAGCTGCTCAGATCGAGCGAGGCGGCGATATCGCTGACCGCGATCGGCGCGGCCACGCAGGCCAGCACGATGCGCAGCCGGGTCGGGTCGCCCAGCAGGTGGAACAGGTCGGCCAGCTCGGCAATCGCAGGATCGCAGCCGGTGTAATCGTGTTGGCAGCTCATGAAGCGTCACATTTCGTCATATGAATAGGTATTCATATGTTAGCACGGAAATGCCGGTGGCGGCTTTTAAACCTGCTCATGCCAACAACTTGCGCATTTCGCCATCGATTTCCGCAGGCAGGCGCTGCAGCTCCTTGAGCAGATTAAGCTGGCGCGTAGTTTGGGCGACTTCGACCATACCTTCTTCCACAGCATATTCCTTTTCTTGCAGCCAGCCGAGCAGATCTGCCAGGTGCCAGATGCCCGAACTGCCCTCGTGCACCGGCAGAGGAAACGTGGCAGGGTTGGTGACCATCAGCTTGCGCAGGTTTTGTCTGCTCATGCCCATCAACTCCGCGACGTCGGTCAGACCCACGAAATCGGGACCTGCCTCCACCAGCTTTGCCGTTGGTATGGTGCCACGGATGTCCTCCAGTGCGCTCCTCAAGGCTTCTTTGGCCGACCCCGCTTCACGACTGAACTTGAGCCCCAGCTGCCCTGCCTGTCCGGTACCGATCAGCGCATCGTCGCAGCCGGCCGCACCCAGCCGTTCGATCAGGTCGTCGACATGACAATCGGCCGCATCGAGTTGGTACTTGAGCGTAAATTCGTATTCCATCATTGTGCTCCATCGTTCTGATGTCGGTTCGCCGTGCAGTGATCGACGACCCTGCGGAGATCCCGCGCGTGACTGCTGGGATTTCGCGGTGTGCTCCAGACACTTGCTATGCAAAAAGTTCCGCAACGACACTCGCTGTCGTTATAGGGGCAATAGAGTTTTCCCCAGGCGTGACTGCCGCCGACCATCACCCGCCAACCATGGTGTTCGGCGTGGCGGATTGCCTGCTCTACTTCCTTGTTCGGATGGCGGTTGCGTGCCATGGCAGCTCTCATACTAGATAAAGGACTCGTGGTTGTCAAGTGACAACCGATCGAGCGTAGCAGATCCCAACGCAGTTGAACCACATATTGTGGATCTAACCGGTCGAACGGTTGGAGTCGGGCGAGGCTGACAAGTTCAGCGGAAATTATCTGGGAAGCTGCGACCGCACTTCAGCACGCAGCTTGGGATCGAGCCGGTCGATGGCCGCTTTTAACTGTTCGGCTTCCTGCAGGCTCCGGAGCTGGGCGGCAGTGGGGCCGGGCTTGGTGAATGCCGCCTGGCCGGCCAGCACCAGCAGCGCCGACAGGACGGCGACGCCGGCCGCTGCCGCCAGCAGGCGCCACTCGCGCACGGTGATGTGGACAGCGCTGCTGTCGCGATGCGTGGTGGCGCTGCCGGCGCCGGGCGCAGTGACCGAAGCCGCGACCGGCGCCGCACCGGCATGCGCCGCGTCGTCCGGGCCCAGCTCATTGGAGGCGTCGTGGCCGCGGTGGCGCTCCGGCGGCAGGCCGCCGGCGTCGCGGGCGCGGCGCAGCAGTTCGCGCGTGGCGCTGTCGATGGCGGCAACGTGGCGTTCCACCGCGTCTTCCAGCACCGCCTCGTTCAGGGCCACCAGCGCAAACACCGGATCGTCGATATCGATCCGGACGCCGGTTTTTTCAAATACGAGGGTGCGCAGCTTGTGCTGATCCATGGCCATGGCCGCTTACCACGCGACCTTGTCGAGCTGCTCGAACAGGTCGCGGAACACGACCTTGATGCGCTGCTTTTCCATCACGTTGAACTTGTCGCTCTCGCGCACTTCGGCCGCGGTCAGGCGCGCCGTGTTCATCTTCTTGAGGTCGGCGCCGAAGGTGTCGGCGTTGCGGGCCGAAAGCACCACGCGGCCGCAGACGCGCGCGGCGTTGTCGGCAAAGGTCTGCGATTCGGTGAACTGCTTGCCGGCCGCCGATTGCAGCAGGCCGAAGTGCTCGTTTTCCCACAGCACCAGCGGCACGCTGGTGGCCTTGGCGGTGGAGACGAAGCCCATGGCCGTGTCGTGCAGCGTGTCGCCGCCACCGACGATGGTGTGGATATAGACCTTGCGGCCCGATTCCGCGAGCAGCGCGAAGCAGTCGTTCTCGATCAGATAGCCCATCAGCGGCGAAAACGTGTTGGCGCCGTTGTCGATCACGCAGTTGCCGTCCTGCTCGAGGATGTCGATCATCAGCGCGTCGAAGCGCTTGGGATCGATGGTGCGGCTGTCGGTCATGACCGGCACGTGCTTGACCTGCATCGCCTTGTAGCGGGTGAAGGTGGCGTTCTCCTGGTCGGTGTCGTAGCAGCGCAGCGGCTGCGCACCTTCGGCCACGTCCTTGCTGGCGATCCACTGCGCAAGAATGGTGGACACCAGCGTCTTGCCGATGCCACCTTTGCCCTGGAGAATAAAATGTACCGTGTTATGCATCTGAACCACTCCTGTTGTTCCGGGAAAATCGCCGCCCGGAAGAGGGTAATTGTTTTATGGCTCGAAGGCAATATTTGCGTGCAAGGGCGGGGCCTCAGTCGATAAAGCGCAGCAGCCCTTGCAGCGCATGGATCACGCTCTGCTCGCGCACGGCCTGGCGGTCGCCGGAAAACACCAGCCGCTCGGTATGCACGCTGTCGGCATTGGCCCAGCCGAAGCACACCGTGCCGACCGGCTTGCCCGGCACGGCGCCGGTGGGACCGGCGATGCCGGTGGTCGAGAGCGCGATGTGGGCGTTGCTGGCACCGAGCGCACCGGTTGCCATGGCGCCGGCCACTTCCTCGGAGACGCTGCCCATCTGCGCCATCAGCGCGGCGGCGACGTCGAGCATTTCGGTTTTCGAGGCGTTGGAATAGGTGACGAAACCGCAGTCGAACCAGTCGCTGGAACCGGCGATTTCGGTGATGGCCTGGGCCACGCCGCCACCGGTGCACGACTCGGCGGTGGTGAGGATCAGGCCCTTGTCTTGCAAGGCTTTGCCGACTTGCGCGGCCAGGGCGAGGATGGTGTCGCTGCTCATGGAAGTCTCCTTTGGTGTGGCAATCAAGGGTGGCCCCACTGTACCATGCAGATCGCAATCGTTGCGAGCCGTGCACTAGGATTTCAGTGACTACCGGTATTATTTGAATTCATTAGACCATCATGTCGAACATGCGTACACTCAGACGGACTATGGCGGCCAGAACGGCCGGCGTCGAACGCCCACCAGGAGGCTCACCAGGAGGCATGTTTTCATGATCAGCGAGACCGACATCTTCCATGCGCGCATACTCATCGTCGATGACCAGCCGGTCAATGTGGAACTGCTCGAATACCTGCTGACGTCCACCGGCTACCAGGCGGTCAGCGCCACCACCGATCCGTGCGCCGTCGTCGGCCTGCACGCCGAACACCATTACGACCTGATCATCCTCGACCTGCAGATGCCCGGCATGGACGGCTTCGAAGTGATGGCGCAACTGCGCCCGCTCGAAACCGGCGCATGGCTGCCGGTGCTGGTGGTGACGGCGCAACCGGACCACAAGGTGCGCGCGCTGGAACAGGGCGCGCGCGATTTTCTCAGCAAGCCGATCGACCCGGTCGAGGCGCTCACGCGCATCCGCAACCTGCTCGAAGTGCGCCTGATGCACCGCCAGGCGCGCGACTACAATGCGCGCCTGGAAGCGACGGTGCGCGAGCGCACGGCCGAATTGCAGCGCTTCCGCAGCGCCATGGACGCCACGGCCGACGCCATCTTCCTGCTCGACGCCGCCACCGCAGAACTGCTCGACGTCAACGACGGCGCCTGTCGCATGCTGGACTACCCGCGCGCCGACATGCTGGGCCAGACCGCCAGCCGGCTCGGCCTGGGCACGCTGGCGTCGCTGCGCGCGCAGGCGCTGCGGCTCGACGATTACGCGGCCGCCATCGGCCAGCCGCGCGCGCCCGAGCTGGCCGAAGGAGAGCTGATGCGCCGCGACCTGGTGTCGGTGCCGGTGGAGCTGTACTGGCAGTTGCTCAAGCGGCCGGGCGAGGGCGCCCTGCTGCTGGGCGTGGCGCGCGATGTCAGCGAACGCCGCCACTCGGAGGAAATGCTGCAGCACATGGCGCATTACGACAGCCTGACCGGCCTGCCCAACCGCACGCTGTTCTTCCAGACCCTGGCCGATACGCTCGACGCCGCGCAAGAGAAGGGCTGCCGGGTGGTGGTGCTGATGATCGCGCTCGACCGCTTCAAGGTCGTCAACGACACGCTCGGCTCCAACATGGGCGACGAGCTGCTGCGCCAGTTTTCCAACCGCCTGATGCAGACGGCGCGCCTGCGCGACACGGTGGGGCGCATCGGCGGCGACGAATTCGCGCTGATCATGACCATGCCGCGCGACCAGCAGGAAGCCGTGCACATGGCCACCGACGTGCGCGAGACGCTGCGCACGCCATTCGACCTCGATGGTCACCAGGTCGTGCTCAGCGCCAGCATCGGCATCGCCATGTACCCGGACGACGCCGGCGATCCCGAAACCCTGATCAAGTATGCCGATACCGCCATGGGCCGCGCCAAGCTGGCCGGCCGCGACGGCTACCGCTTCTTCACGCCCGGCATGAACGTGCAGGTGCTGGCGCGCCTGGACCTGGAGCTGGCGCTGCGCCGGGCCATCGAGAACGACGAGCTGCTGCTGTACTACCAGCCGAAAGTCAACCTGCACACGGGCGCCATCGCCGGCGCCGAAGCGCTGCTGCGCTGGCAGCGGCCCGGTTATGGCCTGGTCCACCCGTCCGATTTCGTGGCGGTGATGGAAGACACGGGCCTGATCGTGCAGGTGGGCGACTGGATCATCGACGCCGCCTGCCGCCAGATCGGCGCCTGGCTGCGCAGCTCGGTGGGGCCGGTGCGGGTGGCGGTCAATGTCGCCAGCCGCCAGTTTTCAGAAGGCGACCTGGAACAGGTGGTGCGCGGTGCGCTGGCGCGCCACGACGTGCCGCCCGAGCTGCTGGAACTGGAGCTGACGGAAACGGCGCTGATGTCGAGCACCGAACGCACCATCGACGTGCTCACGCGCCTGAAAGCGCTGGGCATCAAGGTGGCGATCGACGACTTCGGCACCGGTTACTCGTCGCTGGCGTACCTGCAGCGCTTCCCGATCGACAAGCTGAAAATCGATATCGCCTTTGTCCGCGACATCACCACCAATCCCAACGATGCGGCCATTGCCACCGCCATCATCAGCATGGCGCACAGCCTGAAATTGCGGGTGATCGCCGAGGGCGTGGAAACCCGGCCCCAGCTCGAATACCTGCGCCGCGGCCGCTGCGACGAAATCCAGGGCTATTTCTTCAGCCGCCCGGTGGCGCCGCGCGACATGGGCGTGCTGGTGGAGTCGGGCCGCTGCCTGCCGGTGGACCCGGACAAGCCGCTGCAGCCGGCGCAAACCCTGCTGCTGGTGGACGACAACCCGGACGTGCTGTGGGCGCTGGGCCAGCTGTTCGAACCCGATCACTACAACGTGCTCATGGCCGGCAACGCCGACCAAGCGTTCGAGCAGCTGGCGCTGCACGACGTGCAGGTGATTTTGTGCGACCAGCGCCTGCCCGGCATGAGCGGCACCGAGTTCCTCAGCCAGGTCAAGGACCTGTATCCGCAAACCATCCGCATCATCCTGTCCGGCTACCTGGGCGTGGACGCCGTGCTCGAATCGATCAACCGCGGCGCCATCTACCGCTTCTACACCAAGCCGTGGGACGACGTGCAGTTGCGCGACAACATCCGCCTGGCCTTCCACCATTACTGGCTGATGCAGGGCAGCGGCCGCAAGGTGGGCCTGCCCGAGGAAGACGAGACGGCGGTCGATGTGGCGACAGCCGCTGCCACCGTGCTGGCTCAGGACTTGAAGTGATCGAAGCCGGTTAAGCCGAGATCGAGCGCAGTGCCGTGCGCATCGACCAGGCGCAGGCCGGGCTGCGCCGCGATGCTGCCGACCCGCCTCACTGGCGTCGCCGTGCTGGCGCCGGCCGCCAGGATGGCTGCACGGGCGCCGGCCGGCGCCGTGAAACACAGCTCGTAATCGTCGCCGCCGGCCGCACAATAGGCGCGGCGCAGCGCGGCGTCCTGCGTGGCCAGCACCGGGCCGGGTGGCAGCGCATCGACATCGAGCGTGGCGCCCACGCCCGAGCGCGCGAGGATATGTGCGAGGTCGCCCACCAGGCCGTCCGAGATATCGATCGCCGCATGGACCATGCCGGATGCCGCCAGCGCCATGCCCAGCGCCACCCGCGGCGTGGGCGTGTGCATGCGGGTGGCCGCCTGCTGGTGGTCCGCTGCGGCCAGCGGCGTGGCCAGCTCGCCGCGATAGGCCGCCAGCGCCAGGCGGGCGTCGCCGAGCGTGCCGGAAATCCAGATGTCGTCGCCGGGCACAGCGGCGCTGCGGCGCAGGGCGCGCCCCGGCGCCACTTCGCCGAACACGGTGATGCAGATGGTGAGCGGTCCCTTGGTGGTGTCGCCGCCGATCAGGGCAATGTCGTGCGCATCGGCCAGCGCGAACAGGCCCCGGGAAAAGCCGGCTAGCCAGTCGCGCTCGGCGCTTGGTAAGGCCAGCGCCAGGGTGAAGCCGACCGGGCGCGCGCCCATCGCAGCGAGGTCGGACAGGTTGACCGCCAGGCTTTTATGGCCGAGCCGCAGCGCTTCTTCGCCGGCAAAAAAATGGCGGCCTTCGACCAGCATGTCCGACGAGATCGCCGTCTGCATGCCGGGCGTGGGAGTGAGCAGGGCGCAGTCGTCGCCGATGCCCAGCGCGACGGCAGGGGCAGCGCGGTGGTCGGGCCGCTGGAAATAATGGTGTATGAGGTCGAATTCGGAGAGCATGCGCCATTGTAAACGGCGCTTGTCACGCCACGCAGTACTGCATCATTGCCATTTTCAATGAGCGTTATCGGATAAATAGTAAAAACCGATAATTGCTGAAAATATGGCATATGACCGCATCCCTACGGCTAATGCGCCTAAAAGCAAGGAAAATTTGGAGATTTGATGTGAATCATCATAACAAATACTGATAACTATTATCACCCTGCGTGAAAATACCTAGTTATGCGCAAAGTTGGGTCTGATAAAATCGTAGGCTTTCCGACCGCACAAACAGGAAGGCAGTAGAGCATGGATTCGTCAGCAGAGAAAAAAGAAGAGATTCGTCAACAACTGCGCCTTGCGGCACTCGAGTACCACGAGTTCCCGACGCCGGGCAAGATCAGTGTGACGCCGACCAAGCAACTGACCAACCAGCGCGACCTGGCGCTGGCCTACTCCCCGGGCGTGGCGGCGCCTTGCGAAGAAATCGTCATCGATCAGGCTGCTGCCTATAAATACACGGCGCGCGGCAACCTGGTGGCTGTGATCACCAACGGCACCGCCGTGCTGGGCCTTGGCAACATCGGTCCGCTGGCCGCCAAGCCGGTGATGGAAGGCAAGGGCGTGCTGTTCAAGAAATTCGCCGGCATCGACGTGTTCGACATCGAAATCAACGAACTCGATCCGGACAAGCTGGTCGACATCATCGCCGCGCTGGAGCCGACCTTCGGCGGCGTCAACCTGGAAGACATCAAGGCGCCCGAGTGCTTCTACATCGAGCGCCAGCTGCGCGAGCGGATGAAGATCCCGGTCTTCCACGACGACCAGCACGGCACCGCCATCATCGTCGGCGCCGCCATCCTGAACGGCATCCAGCTGGTCGACAAGGACATCAAGCAATGCAAGCTGGTGGTGTCCGGCGCCGGCGCTGCGGCGCTGGCCTGCCTGGACCTGATCGTCGACCTCGGCTTCCCGCTCGAGAACATTTTCGTGACCGACCTGGCCGGTGTCGTCTATAAAGGCCGCACCGAGCTGATGGACCCGGACAAGGAACGCTTCGCCCGCGAGACCGACGCCCGCACGCTGGCCGAAGTCATTCCCGGCGCCGACATCTTCCTCGGCCTGTCGGCCGGCGGCGTGCTCAAGCAGGATATGGTCAAGGCGATGGCCTCGAACCCGCTGATCCTGGCGCTGGCCAATCCGAATCCGGAAATCCTGCCCGACGAAGTCAAGGCCGTGCGCGGCGACGCCATCATCTGCACCGGCCGTTCGGACTATCCGAACCAGGTCAACAACGTGCTGTGCTTCCCTTACATCTTCCGCGGCGCGCTCGATTGCGGCGCCACCACCATCACGCGCGAGATGGAAATCGCGGTCGTGCACGCGATTGCCGAACTGGCGCACGCCGAGCAGTCCGACATCGTGGCCACCACCTATGGCTTCACCAACCTGTCGTTCGGTCCGGAATACCTGATCCCGATGCCATTCGACCCGCGCCTGCTGATCAAGATCGCGCCGGCCGTGGCCAAGGCGGCCGAAGACTCGGGCGTGGCAACCCGTCCGATCCAGGACCTACAAGCGTATGCGGACAGCCTGCAGCAATTCGTGTACCGCAGCGGCACCTTCATGAAGCCGCTGTTCCAGGTGGCCAAGAAGGCTCCGGTCGAACTCAAGCGCATCGTCTATGCCGAAGGCGAAGAAGAGCGCGTTCTGCGCGCGGTGCAGGTGATCGTCGATGAAAAACTGGCGCGTCCGATCCTGGTCGGCCGTCCTGCCGTGCTCGAGGCGCGCATCGCCAAGTTCGGCCTGCGCCTGAAACACGGCACCGACTTCGACGTCATCAACCCCGACCACGACGACCGCTACCGCGACTACTGGCAGTCGTACTACGCGCTGACGTCGCGCGCCGGTGTGACCCAGGAATACGCCAAGCTGGAAATGCGCCGCCGCCACACGCTGATCGGCGCCATGATGATCAAGAAGGGCGACGCTGACGGCATGATCTGCGGCACCTTCGGCACCACCGAACTGCACCTCAAGTATATCGACCAGGTGCTGGGCAAGCGCGAGGGCGCCTGCGTGTACGCGGGCATGAACGTGCTGATCATGCCGGAGCGCCAGCTGGTGATGGTCGATACCCACGTCAACGAAAACCCGAGCGCCAGCGAGCTGGCGGCCATCACGGTGATGGCGGCCGACGAGATGCGCCGCTTCGGCCTGTCGCCGCGCGCGGCGCTGCTGTCGCATTCGAACTTCGGCTCGTCCAACAGCGAATCGGCACGCAAGATGCGCGCCACGCTGGACCTGGTCAAGCAGCTCGATCCGACCCTGGAAATCGACGGCGAAATGCACGGCGACACGGCGCTCGATTCCAAGCTGCGCCAGGCCATCATGCCCGATTCGACCCTGACCGGCGACGCCAACCTGCTGGTGGCGCCGAACATGGACTCGGCCAACATCGCCTACAACCTGGTGAAGACGGCGGCCGGCAACGGCATCGCGGTCGGCCCGATCCTGCTCGGCTGCTCGCGCGCCGTGCACATCCTGACGCCATCGGCCACCGTGCGCCGCATCGTCAACATGACCGCGCTGTGCGTGGTCGATGCCGTGGCCGGCAAAGCGTAAGCGGGACCGCTGGCCGCACCGGAAAACCGCTACCTGGGTAGCGGTTTTTTTTTGCCGGTCGATGCCTTGCCGCAGGTGGTGGTGCGTGCCGGCCGACTCGATTACAATCGAGCGCAATCGGCATCCACTTGGTCACTCTCGTCACCTTCGTTACCTTCCACAGGCATCCACGATGAACTCGAAGAAAGCGGTCATCACCGGCATTACTGGACAGGACGGCGCCTACCTGGCGCAACTGCTGCTCGACAAAGGCTACCAGGTCACCGGTACCTACCGCCGTACCAGCTCGGTCAATTTCTGGCGCATCGAGGAGCTCGGCATTGCCGCCCACCCGCAGCTCGACCTGGTGGAGTTCGACCTGACCGACCTGTCGGCCATCGTGCGCCTGCTGCAGCGCGTGCAGCCCGATGAGCTCTACAACCTGGCCGCGCAGAGCTTCGTCGGCGTCTCGTTCGAGCAGCCGCTCACCACCGGCGAAATCACCGGCCTGGGCGTGGTCAACCTGCTCGAGGCGATCCGCATCGTCGATCGCGGCATCCGCTTCTACCAGGCCTCGACCTCGGAGATGTTCGGCAAGGTGCAGGCGGTGCCACAAAAGGAAGACACCGCGTTCTACCCGCGCAGCCCGTATGGCGTGGCCAAGCTGTATGCGCACTGGATGACGGTCAACTACCGCGAGTCGTACGGCATCTACGCCGCCTCCGGCATCCTGTTCAACCACGAGTCGCCGCTGCGCGGCCGCGCCTTCGTCACCCGCAAGATCACCGACAGCGTGGCCCGGATCCACCTCGGTCAGCAGCACGTGCTCGAACTGGGCAACATCGACGCCCGGCGCGACTGGGGCTATGCCAAAGAATACGTGGAAGGCATGTGGCGCATCCTGCAGGCCGATGCGGCCGACACCTATGTGCTGGCCACCAACCGCAGCGAGACCGTGCGCGATTTCGTCACCATGGCGTTTCGCGCGGCCGGCATCGACCTCGCCTGGCAGGGCGCGGCCGCGCAGGAAACCGGGATCTGCCGCGCGTCCGGCCGGGTGCTGGTGCGCGTCAACCCGAAATTCTACCGGCCGGCCGAAGTGGACCTGCTGATCGGCGACGCCACCAAGGCCTCCACCGAGCTCGGATGGCAGCCGCATACGACGCTCGAGCAGCTGTGCCGGATGATGGTGGAAGCCGACCTGCGCCGCAACCGCGCCGGCGTCTCGTTCTAGGAGCCGATGGTGAATGTTGCGACGACAGCAGAGGGCGCCGGCCGGCGCGCATTGGTCACCGGCAGCGCCGGCTTCACGGGCCGTTACGTGGTGCAGGCCTTGCGCGCGGCCGGTTACCGGGTGTTCGGCATCGTCTTGCCCGGCGCCGGCGACCCTGCCAGCGAGGACGAATTCGGCGTGGACCTGAACGATCGCACCGGCCTGGCGGCAGTGGTGCAGCAGGTGCGGCCCGACGTGGTGGTGCACCTGGCGGCGATTGCCTTCGTCCACCACGGCGACGCCGAACAGATGTACCGGGTCAATCTGGTCGGCACCCGCAACCTGCTGGAGGCGCTCGCTGCACTGGACGCATCTGGCCAGCGCCCCTCGGCAGTGCTGCTGGCCTCGAGCGCGAATATCTACGGTAACGCCACAGCGGACCCGATCGGCGAGGATGTGCCGCCCGCGCCCGCCAACGATTACGCGGTCAGCAAGCTGGCAATGGAAACCATGGCGCGCCTGTGGGCCGACCGCCTGCCGCTGATCGTCGCCCGGCCGTTCAACTACACGGGCGTGGGCCAGGACGAGCACTTCCTGCTGTCCAAGATCGTCGCCCACTGCCGCCGGCGCGCCGCCAGCATCGAGCTGGGCAACCTGCAGGTATGGCGCGATTTTTCCGACGTGCGCATGGTGGCGCACAGCTACCGGCGCCTGCTGGCCGCACCGGTCGCCGCGACCGCCGGCCGCGTCTTCAATGTCTGCTCGGGCACGGGCTGGTCGCTGGGCGAAGTGCTGGACCTGATGGCCGACATTGCCGGCTACCGCATCGACGTCCGCGTCAATCCGGCCTTTGTGCGCGCCAACGAAGTGGTGCGGCTGGTGGGCGACAACCGCCGGCTGGCCGCCGTGATCGGCGACCTGGCGCCGGTGCCGCTGGCCGACACGCTGCGCTGGATGTTTGCAGCATGAGCGGCGTGGCAGCGCCGTTGCGGGTCGGTCTGTCCACCACCATGATCGAGCCGGCGCTGACCGGCGGGCGCATCGACGGCATCGGTGTCTACACGCGGGCCTTGCTCGAGCATTTGCCGGGCGCCGCCGACATTGAGGTGCTGCCGTTCAGCTTTGCCCCGCCCGGCGGCGGCGCGCCGCTCAGCGCCGGGCGCGCGCTGCCGCTGTCGTTTCCGGTCGCCACGCTCGGGGACCTGCTGTTGCCGGCCGGCGCCTATCTCGACGTGAGCCGTACGCTGACCGCCGGCGCAGGCGGTGACAGCAAGCGGCTGGACCTGTTCCACGCCACCGATTACCGCATCGTGCGCATGGACTGCCCGGTGGTGGCGACCCTGCACGACGCCTTGCCCGTCTCGCACCCGCACTGGTGCAATCCCAAGTGGCGGCGCCTGAAAAACTGGCTGCAACGGCGCGCCGTGCGCAAGGCGCAGCACGTGATCGCGCCGTCGCAGTTTGCCGCGCGCGAGCTGGTCGAACACTTCGGCATCGACGCGCGCAGCATCAGCGTGCTGCACCACGGCGTGGGCGCCCAGTGGTTCGAGGCGCCCGCGCCCGCAGCGCTGGCGGCCACCCTGACGCACTATGGCTTGCAGGCCGGCTATTACCTGTGCGTCGGCACCCTGCAGCCGCGTAAGAACGTTGGACGCCTGCTCGACGCCTACCTGGCGCTGCCGCCGGTGCTGCGCGCCGCGCGGCAGCTGGTGATCGCCGGTGCGCCGGGCTGGCGCAGCGCCGAACTGGTGCAGCGCCTGAAGGCGGCGCGCGAGCGCGGCGAGCGCGTGGTCTGGCTCGACCGCGTGACCGACGACATGCAGTTGCGCCACCTGTACGCGGGCGCCGGCGCCTTCGTGTTTCCGTCGCTGTACGAAGGCTTCGGCCTGCCGCTGCTCGAAGCGTTTGCCAGCGGCGTGCCGGTGGCCTGCGCGCATGCCGCGTCGCTGCCCGAGGTGGCGCAGGGCGCAGCGCTGGAATTCGATCCGCTGTCGGTGGACGACATCGCCGCTGCCCTGGGCACGCTGGCGCGCGACGACGGCGTGCGCGCGCGCCTGATTGCCGCCGGCCGGCAGCGCGCGCTGGCGATGCGCTGGGACGACGCGGCGCGCCGCACCGCCGCCGTGTACCGGCAAGTGCTGGCAGCGTGAGCGGCGCCGCCATGCGCGTGCTGCATTTCTACAAGACGTATTATCCCGACTCGTGGGGCGGGGTGGAGCAGGCGATCCGCCAGCTGTGCGTGGGCACCGGCCGGCTGGGCGTGGAGAACACCGTGCTCACGCTCGGGCGCGGCGGCGCCTCGCGCATCGACGTCGAAGGCCATGTCGTGCACCGCGCGCGGCAAAATATCGAGATCGCGTCCACCGGCTTTTCGCTGGGCGCCATCGGCAAGCTCGCTGCGCTGGCGCGCCAGGCCGACATCGTGCACTACCACTTCCCGTGGCCGTTCATGGACCTGGCGCACTTCCTGGCAAGGGTGGACAAGCCGACGGTGGTGAGCTACCACGCCGACATCGTGCGCCAGAAAAGGCTGCTGCGCCTGTACGCACCGCTGCAGCACTGCTTTCTGGGCCGGGTGGACGCCATCGTCGCCGCGTCGCCCAATTACTTGGCGTCGTCGCCGGTACTGCGCCGGTTTGCCGGCAAGACCCGCGTGATCGGCTATGGTCTGGACCGGGCCGGTTACCGCACGCCGCCGGCGGCGGCGGTGGCGCGCTGGCGCGCGCGCTGCGGCACGCCTGCGGGCGATCCGCTCCCCGGACGCTTTTTCCTGTTCCTCGGCGTGCTGCGCTACTACAAGGGTTTGCATGTCCTGCTCGATGCGCTGGCCCACCTGGCCACGCCCGTTACCGGCGCTGCCGGCCGCTATCCGGTGGTGATCGCCGGCGCCGGCCCGCTCGAGCAGGCGTTGCGGCAGCACGCTGCGCGGCTGGGCCTCGACCACGTGCACTTCGTGGGCGCGGTGGACGAGGACGACAAGAGTGCGCTGCTGCAGGCCTGCTACGCCATGGTCTTTCCGTCGCACCTGCGCGCGGAGGCGTTCGGCATCTCGCTGCTGGAGGCGGCCATGTTCGGCAAGCCCTTGATCTCCTGCGAGATCGGCACCGGCACCACCTATGTCAATCTCGACGGCCAGACCGGGCTGGCGGTGCCGCCCGACGATCCGATCGCGCTGGCTGCCGCCATGCGCGCGCTGTGGGACGACCCGCAGCGCGTTGCCGCCATGGGCCGGCAGGCCGCGGTGCGCTACGGCGCGCTGTTTACGGCCGAGCGCATGGCGCGCGACTACCATGCGCTGTACCGGCAACTGCAGCAGCGGCCTGGAGCTGTGTGAGCCGCCATTGCGGCACTTTTTGATCTGGCGCAAATCTTTTTCCAGGGCAAAAAATTATCATTGCAAGCGAACTCTGCGCCCTGACGACGGTCCTCTCCGTTGACGCTGCCAAGATGGCGTCATCGCTGTGCGACGCAACGACGGCGTTCCGGCGGGGGTTCACCCCGGTATTTGCAGTGGATGCGGTTAAAATAGGCCATCACCCCCTGATGGAGAAACGCGTGCGCTGCCTGGTCATCGAAGATGAAGCCGAAACCTCGAACTACATCTGCAAGGGCCTGCGCGAGGCGGGCTACCTGGTGACCGCCTGCGCCACCGGCCCGGACGGACTCGATTACGCCACCGGCGAGGACTGGGACATCATCATCCTCGACCGCATGCTGCCGGGCCGCATCGACGGCCTGTCCATCGTCGACAAACTGCGCGCGCTGGGCAAGCACACGCCGGTCATCATCGTCAGCGCCCTGTCCACCATCGACGCCCGCGTGACGGGCCTGCGCGGCGGCGCCGACGACTACCTGCCGAAACCGTTCGCGTTTTCCGAACTGCTGGCGCGGGTGGAGGCGCTGCTGCGGCGCAGCGCCCCCGGCGCCGACAGCACCCAGCTGCAGGTGGCCGACCTGCGGCTCGACCTGCGCACCATGCGCGTCACGCGCGGCACCAAGGTCATCACGCTGCAGCCGCGCGAGTACCGGCTGCTCGAATACCTGATGCGCAACGAGAACCAGGTGGTCACCCGCACCATGCTGCTCGAATCGGTATGGGACTATCACTTCGACCCGCAAACCAACGTGATCGATGTCCAGATCAGCCGCCTGCGCGCCAAGGTGGACAAGGACTTCCCGGTGATGCTGATCCACACCCTGCGCGGCGTCGGTTACCGCATGGGCGCCACGGCGCCGGCGGACGGGGAGTATCCGCTTGGCTGACCGGCTGCGGTCCGCCTCGCGGCTGTGGGGCGCATCGATCGCCGCCAAGCTGGTGCTCGGTTACGGCTTGCTGGGCACCCTGTCGATCGCGGTGGTGTCGCTGGTGTTTTACACCGGCACCATCGGCGTGCTCGATCAAAACCTCGATGGCAAGATCGTCGCCCAGGCCCGGCGCCTGCTGCACCGCGCGGCCACCGGCGGCCATGAAAGCCTGATCGAGGAAGTCCGGCGCCTGCTCAACGACGGCATCGACAGCGACCGCGAAATCTACCAGCTGCTCGACAGCGGCGGCAAGGCGCTGGCGGGCAACCTCGGCTCGTGGCCGCTGGCCGAAGGGACCATCGCCGGCAAGACCGCACCGCGCGCCACCATGCTCAGCGCCGACGTGGTGCGCGAAGGCCACCTGAAACCGGCGCGCCTGTACCTGCTGCCGCTGGCCGGCGGCGGCGTGCTGATCGTCGGCCGCGACCTGAGCGAGCAGGAAGCAGTGCGCGAGCTGATCTGGGATGCGCTGCTGGCCGGCGCCGGCGTGTCGCTGCTGCTGACGGTGGCGGGCGCCTTGCTGTTCCGGCGCACCATCGAGGGCAAGCTGGGCGAGATACGCGGCACCGCCGCCCGCATCGAGGCGGGCGACCTCAGTCACCGCATCACCATCAGCGGCGACGACGAATTCGCGCGCCTGAACCGCGACATCAACCGCATGCTCGACCGCATCGAGCTGCTGATGGAAGGTATCCGCCACGTCTCCAACGCCATCGCCCACGACCTGCGCACGCCGCTCTCGCGCATCCGCGGCCGGCTCGACGACGCGCTGCGCCACGATGCCAGCGTCGAACGGCTGTCGGGCGCCTCGCACGACGCCATCGACGACATCGACGACCTGATCCGCCTGTTCGAACGCCTGCTGCAGATCGCCGAGGTAGAGTCGGGCATGCGCACCAGCATGTTCGAGCGGCTCGACCTGGGCCGCGTGGTGGCCGACATCGGCGAGATGTACGAAGCCATCGCGGAAGACGACAACATCGCGCTGACCGTGGAAGCGCCCGAGTCGCTGTACGTGGATGGCGACCGCAACCTGCTCGCCAGCGCGATTGCCAGCCTGCTGGAAAACGCCTTCAAGTATGCGGGACCGGGATCGGCGGTGCGGGTGCGCGCCGGCCTGCATCACGGCATGGCGTCGATCGCCGTGAGCGACAACGGCCCCGGCATCCCGCCCGAGGAGCTGGACAAGGTGACCCAGCGCTTCTACCGCCTCGACAAGAGCCGCCACCTGCCGGGCAACGGCCTGGGGCTGTCGATCGTCAGCGCCACCGCCACCTCGCACGGCGGCCGGCTGGCGCTGGAAGACAATGCGCCGGGCCTGGTGGCGCGGCTGGTGCTGCCGCTGGCCACGAACTAGCGCACGCTGGCGTGTAACTAGCTTTCCTGTTTGTAATGTCACCGCAAGCTTGTGGAGAGTCGCCCGGTTCTATGATGGTTTCACACTCACTGAACCCTACTCCATCATGCATGACTTGACCGACATCGCCCATTGGCTGCAGCACCACCCGGTGCACCACGACTCCGCCGTCCACGCCACGCTGCCGGACCCCACCTTCATCAGCGGCGGTCAGGAAGTGGTGTCCTTCAGTACCAACAACTACCTGGCGCTGGCCAACCACCCGCGGCTGGTGGCGGCCGCCAAGCGCGGCCTGGACCGCTACGGCGTGGGCAACTGCGAATCGCGCCTGCTCGGCGGCGACCTGGAAGTGTACCGCGAGCTCGAAGCGCGCCTGGGCGCCCTCAAGCACAAGAGCGACGCGGTGCTGTTCGTGACCGGCTACATGACCAATATCGGCGTGCTGTCGTCGATCGTCAAGGCGGCCACGCTGGCGCGCCTGCACGGTTTCCGCGCCCGCAAGCGCCACAAATATGCGTACTACTCGGACGAGTACAACCACATCAGCATCCGCGAAGGCATCCAGATGTCGGGCGCGCTGCGCTACAACTACCGCCACTGCGACATGAACCACCTGGAGTCGCTGCTGCAGGCGGGCGCCCAGGAAGGCACGACGCCGATCATCGTCAGCGACGGCGTGTTCAGCATGGAAGGCACGATCGCACCGCTGCCGGACCTGGTGGCGCTGGCCGAGCGCTTCGGCGCGCTGCTGTACATCGACGATGCCCATGCCACCGGCATCCTCGGCGCCAACGGCGGCGGCACCTCGGAGCACTTCGGCTGCTACAGCCAGAACATCATGCAGATGGGTACCCTGAGCAAGGCGCTCGGCTCGATCGGCGGCTTCGTGGCCGTCGAGCGCGACGTGGCCGACGTGATCCGCCTGACCAGCTCCGCCTACGGCTTCACCTGCCCGCCGCCACCGGACCAGGCAGCAGCGCTGCTGGCTGCGCTCGACCTGCTGGAAGAGGAACCGCAGCGGCGCCAACGCCTGTGGGACAACCAGCGCTATTTCATCGAGCAGATGGCGCCGCTGGGCTACACCATCATCTCGACCGACACCCCGATCCTGCCGGTGCTGATCGGCGACGCCGAAACCTGCCAGCGCTATGCCATCGAACTGCGGCGCGAAGGCATCCACGTCGATGCGATCCAGTTCCCGGCCGCGCCGGTAGGCCAGGCGCGCCTGCGCTTCATGATGAACGCCGGCCACACCGTGGCCCAGATCGATCACCTGGTGGCCGTGATGGCGCGTCTGGCCGGACGCCAGGTCAGGCTGGTGGCGTAAGCGCCGTGGCCTGACTACGTATGCTCTGCCCAGCGCTGCTTGATCTCGAGCAGCGCGGGCATCTGTTCAATGAAGAGATCGACCAGCCGTGGCTCGAAGTGCAGCCCGCGCTGCTGCTGCAGATACGCCACCGCCTGTTCGACGGACCAGGCCTGCCGGCCGGGGCGCGCCGACGTGAGCGTGTCGAACCCGTGGGCGATCGCCACGATGCGCTGTCCCAGCGGAATCGCCTCTGCGCGCAAGCCGTGCGGGCTGCCGCTGCCATCCCATTTCTCGTGGTGCGTGAGCGCCAGCAGGTAGGCCACGCCCAGCAGGTCGTCCAGCGCTTGCTGGTCCATGCCCAGCGCCAGTCCCAGGATGTGCGCGTACTGGCTGGTGCGGATCACGTGCAGACCGGCCGCGTGATCCCTGGCGTGTTCGATGTCCTTGTCCGTTTGCGCGACGTGCAGGCCGAGGCGCTCGACGATACCTTCGCTGGTGCGCTGGCGTTCGCGCGCGCGCGCCAGGGCCAGGTGGGTGCGTACCCGCGCGCGCACGATGGGCGGGCTGACCGGCTTGGTGATGTAATCGACCGCGCCGGCCTCGAAGCCGACCACCTCGTCGGCGGCGTCGGACAGGGCGGTGACGAAAATCACCGGGATGTCGTGGGTGACGGGATCGCGCTTGAGCAGGCGGCAGACCTGATAGCCGGTCATCTCCGGCATCATCACGTCCAGCAGCACCAGTTGCGGCAGCTCCTGCTGCGCCAGTGCCAGTGCGCGCGGACCGTCCTTGGCGTACAGCAGGCGGTAATGGTCTTGCAGGATGTGGCGCAGCAGTTGCAGGTTGCTCGCCTCGTCATCGACCAGCAGCAGCAGCGGCAGCAAGGGCGCGTTCTCAGGCATCGCCGCTCTCCGGCAGGCTGTCCACCAGCAGGTTCAGCGTCGCGACCGCCCGCGCGAAGTCGAAATCGTCGAGCGCGGCGTGCAGTGTCGCCAGGTGGCCGCGCGGCGCTGCCGGCGCACCGGCCAGGCTCGCGGCCAGCGCCGCCAGCGCGGCGTCGTCGAGCGCGCCGCGCTGCAGCGACGGCAGCAGCGCCGCCGCACGGGCGCGTGCCGGCGCCGGGTCGAAGGCGGCCGGCGTGGCCTCGCTCGCCGTCGTGGCTGCGCCGGATGACGGGGGCGCGATGGCCGCGGTGGCACCGGCACCTGCTGCCATACCGGCCGGCGCCGCACCGGAGGCTTGCGCCTGGCCGGCGCCATCACCGACGTCGTCTTCGCGCAGCCGCGCCTGGGCGGCGTCGCGCCGGGTGGTAATCGCCTGCATGGCGTGGATGGCTTCCAGCGCTGCTTCCAGCTGGCTGGCCAGTTGCCGCTGCTGCTGCGCCAGTGCTTCTTCGCGCGGTGCGTCGGCGGCATCGGCTGGCGCGCTGCACAGCGTTTCGATGCGGCCCAGCGTGGCCACCAGCTGTTCCAGGCCCAGGTTGGCGGCCACGCCCCGCACCCGGTGGCACCATGCCTGGGCGTCCGTCAGGCGCGAAGAGGCGGGGCCGGCCAGCAGCGTGGCCAGCGTGGCGGCGCCGTCGTTGTAGTCGGCGGCAAAGCGCGCCAGGGCCTGCTGGTAGACGGCCTCCTTGCCGGACCAGCGCTGCAGGCCGGCCTTGTGATTGAGGACCCGCTGCTGCGCCGGTGCGTCGGTCGCCGTGCCATGCGCTGCCGCGGGCAGGTGCAGCACCCGTGCGATCTCGTGCGACAGGGCAAACCAGTCGACCGGCTTGGAGGCAAAGCCGTCCATGCCGGCATCGGCCGTGGCTTGCCGGTGCGTCGCCAGCACGCTGGCGGTCATGGCCACGACCGGCACCCGGACCGGCGCTGCGCCGGCCAGCCTGGCGCTTTCGTCTTCGCGGGCGCGGATGGCGCGGGTGGCCGTCAGGCCGTCCATCATCGGCATCTGCACGTCCATCAGCACCACGTCGAAACTGTGGTCGCCGGTGAGCTGGACGGCGATGGCGCCGTCGCTGGCGGTGTGCACGGCATGACCGCGCCTGGTCAGCATCAGCGTCAGCAGTTCCAGGTTTTGCGGTACATCGTCCACGGCCAAAATGCGCAGCGGCGGCAGGGCGTAGTCGCTGCGTTCCGCCTCGCGGCCCGCGCCGTCGCGGGTATGGGCCGGCTCGAGCGGCAGCAGCACGGTAAAGGTGGCGCCTTCGCCGGCCACGCTGGTGACGGTGATGGTGCCGCCCATCAGCGTGACCAGCTGGCGGCTGATGGTGGTGCCGAGACCGGTGCCGCCGAAGCGCCGCGTCATCGAGGCGTCGGCCTGGGTGAACGGATCGAAGATGGCGGCCTGGCGTTCGGGCGCGATGCCGATGCCGGTATCCTGCACCGCGATCTGCAGCTGGCCGTGGCGCGCACCGGCGCGCAGCGTCACCTTGCCGGCGCTGGTGAACTTGATCGCGTTGTCGAGCAGGTTGCCGAGGATTTGCCGCATGCGCAACTCGTCGCCGTGCAGCCAGACCGGCAGCGACGGGTCGTACTCGACATCGATGGTCAATCCCTTGGCGCGGGCATTGCTGCCGAAGGTGGACGCCAGTTCGTCGATCAGGGCCAGCAAACTGTAGTCGACCGGCTCCAGTTCCACCGCGCCTTTATCGAGCTTGGCGGTGTCCAGCACCTCGTTGAGCAGGCGCAGCAGCGCACGGCCTTCCTTGCGCACGGTGCCCAGGTGGCGGCGCTGGGCCGGATCGAGTTCGGTATCGAGCAGCACGTCGGTAAAGCCGAGTATGGCGTTCATCGGCGTGCGGATTTCATGGCTCATATTGGCCAGGAAGCTGGCACGTGCGGCGGCTGCCTGTTCGGCGGTCTCCTTGGCCTGGCGCAGTTCCTCTTCCATCCGGCGCCGCTCACTGATGTCAAGGATGACGCCGTCGATCCACACGGTGGCGGCATCGTCTTCATCGCGGGTGGCGGCGCCATGTTCCCACATCGAGCGGATGCTGCCGTCGGCGTGGCGGATCCGGTATTCGACCTGGTAGGCGGTCAGCTGGGCGACGCTGCGGCTGATGGCCGCCTCCACGTACGCGCGGTCGTCCGGTAACACCAGCGTACCAAGGGTGCGCGCGCGCTGCGGGCCGACGAAGTCGCTGGCAGGGAAGCCGGCCAGGCGCTCGATGCCGTCGCTGACGAACACCGGCGGCATATCGTAGGCCATGCTGCTGCGGAACGAGATGCCGGGAATGTTGCGGATCAGGGAGCGGAACTGCTGTTCGCTGGCGCGCAGCGCCTGCATGATGGCGCGCCGGTCGCTGATGTCGGTGATGAACAGCGCGAACAGTTCGCGCTGCGCGAGCCGGGCATGGCCGATGGCGCGCCGGATCGGTACGGCGCTGCCGTCCTTGCGCAGCGCCATCACTTCGCTGACCGCGCCTGCGTCCGCAGGCGCGGTGGCGTCCGTGCCAGCCGCGCCGGCCGCCGAATGGCGCAGGAAGCCGGGCAGGCCGTCGTCGTCGGACACGTCGGCATCGGTCATCAGGAGGCGGATATTGCGGCCGACGATTTCATCGCGGCGCCAGCCGAAAATGCGTTCGGCCGAGGCATTGAATTCGTGGATCACGCCGTCGCGGTCCACCGTCACCACGCCGTCGATGGTGGTGGTGAGCAGGGCGCGCATCCAGCGCTCGCTCTCGCTCAACTGGCGGTACAGGTCGCGGTAGCGCAGCAAGCCATTGGCGGCCAGGACGAAGACCGTGATGGCGACGGTGATCACCGCGATCGACAGCGCCAGGAAGCTGGTGTGCTGCGCTGCGCCGCCGGCGGCCACCGGCACGCCGCTGAAGCGCGCTGCCGCCATGCCGGTATAGTGCATGCCGGCGATGGCGCAGCCCATCACGATGGCCGCGAGCAGGCCAGGCAGGACCGGATGTACGTGGCCGCGCAAGGTGCGCACGCCGAAGCGAATCCAGATCGCCAGCGTGGCCAGGCCCACGGCCACCACGATCGACAGCGCGAACATGGCCGGGTCGTACTGCAGATCGAGACTGGTGCGCATCGCAGCCATGCCGGTGTAATGCATGGCGCCGATACCGGCGCCGGTGAGCACGCCGCCGGTCAGCAGGGCCCCGCTGGTCAGTTCGCGGCGGCCGATGATGTGCAGCGCCACCCAGGACGCGCCCAGGCTGGGCAGCACCGACAGGATGGTCACGCCGGGAGCGTAATCGACCTCCGTGCACAGGTCGAAGGCCAGCATGCCGATGAAGTGCATGGCCCACACGCCGCACCCGAGCGCCAGACTGCCGCTGGCCAGCATGGTGGCGCGCAGCCCGCGCGTGGTGGCCGCCTTGGCCTGGTCCACCACTTGCAACCCCATCCATGATGAAAAAACCGCCACCAGGACCGACAGCACCACCAGCGAGGGGGTATAGACGCCGTACTGCAGCAACGACGGATCGGCCGGCGGCGAGAACAGATGAAGCAGCGTGGCGGTAGTCATATGATAGTGGTCTGTGCGCCGATCTGGAGCAGAAACCATATCACAAAAGGACTGTTGCAAGCCCCGCAGAGTGTTGCGCGGCGGATTTGAATGTGGTGCGAAAACCAGTCGGGCGGCCGCCGCGCACCGGTGCTCAGCAGCCCGTCACCGATGGATCCATCGCCGATCGATCAGTAGTCGAACTTGTTGCTCCGGGCGCCGCGCTTGGCAGCGATTTCGCGCGCCTGCGCGCGCTCCCGTTCCGCCCGGCGCTGGCGCGCTTCGGCGGCCGCCTGCTTGCGACGTGCATTGTGCTGGGCGATCCGCTGCTGGGTATGCATGCCGCGCTTGCTGTTTTCGAGCAGCGCCATTTTCTGGCGCATGGCCAGCGCCCAGATCACGAAGGTGAGCAGCAGTGTCGCCAGGTAGCACAGCTGCCAGATGCCGTAGTTCTGGCTGATGATGGGCAGCAGCGGCGCGGCCCGTTCCAGCCAGCCCTGGCCCAGGATGGCCAGCACCGCCGCCAGTACTCCAAGCAACACGGTCTTGGTCAGCATCCAGCGGGTGGCTTTGACGCGATCTTCCCAGAATTCCAGGGGATGCTCAGGCAGGACGGAGGCGGAACTGTCGGTGCTCATGGCGCGGTAAGGTAGGCGTGTTATCGGAGAAAGCAGATTGCCGATTATCGCACATTTACCATGAGGAAATTAAAATATCAGAGCAGATACATTGCCGCGATGGCATGCCGTGGCGGGAGGTGGCCGTCAACGCCAGGCGGCCCGTCATGCCATGATGACGGACCGCCTGCTGCGGTAAAACAGGTACTGATCAGGCAGAACGCGACTTGCGCTTGCGCATCCAGCCAACCAGGCCCAGGCCGGCAGCCATCATCAGGTAGGTTTCCAGTTCCGGTACGGCGGTCACGGCGGTGGCGGTGATATTGAGGCTGTCGATGCCGATGTAGTTGCCGTTGTTGCCGCTGACGCCGGCGTCGGTGACGAGGTAGCGCAGGGCGAAAGCGCCGTTGGTCGCGCCTGTCAATCCGCTCAGCGACACATTGTACTGGGTCCACGATTCCGGATAGCCGCCGATGGCCTGGGTCGGGTTGATGGTCAGCAGCAGGGTGTTGAAGGTGCCGACGCTGTCTGCAGTATTGCCGACATCGACACCGCCGCTGGTGCTGAAGCGCACTTCGAGGTTATCGGGGAAGAACGACGCGGTATCGGTGCGGGTGTAGAACGACAGCGTGTCGCCGTTCCGATAGGTGGAGGTTGGCAGGATCAGCCAGTTGCTGATGGTACCGCTGTTGGCTACCGCATTGAAATTGCTGCCAAGATAGGAATTCGCTGCGCCTTCGTAGGCGTCGAATACCGACGTATCGCCGGTAAACCAGTTGATGGCGCCCTGCGGGGCGCTGTTGTTGACAACAGTCCAGCCGGACGGCAGGCCGCCGTCGAAATTCTCGGTCAATGCGTCTGCCGAGGCGGTGCCGGCGGCGCCGAACGACAGCGCGGCGGCCACGATCAGCGGCGTTACTGCGGATTTAAACGAAACAGCCATTTCTAACCTCCATCCCATGTAGTTGTGATTCAGCTAGTGCTGAATGTCAAAGTTTGAATACTGCGTGAAACGAAATGAAACATACAGCAACTTTTGTGACGGTTCGATTATATTTCACACAGTAAAGCTTTGTCGCACCTTAAGGATGGGTTCGCTTGAAGCAGGTTTTGTGGCGCAAACTAGTGCTGCTGCGCCATCGCGCCCAGCGCTACCTTGAGAATGCTGCTGTCGAGTCCGTTAAATACCTCGGCATGGCGGGCAAACAGCGCGGCCACGCGCTCCACGATACCGACGTTATGTTGTTGCGCTACAACGGCTATTTCTGCAACCTGCGGTGGCGTGATATCAGCTATTTGCTCTGCGGAAAGATGTGGGTGGCCATTTTCCGTGAACAAGGCGCCGACGCTGCCGGCCAGCGCCGACAACATGGTCGGGCTGACGTTGTCGAGAAGCAGATTCAGCAGTTCAGTGCGCAGGCCGGTATCGCTGCGCAGGAACAGCTGGCTGACGATCTGGGAGAACGCTGGCGTTTGATCGGACAGCAAGGCATGGGCGATGCCGCTAGCCACCGTAGGGGGCGGGTGTTCGCCGACGATGTGCTTGAAGGCCTGCGCAACACCGTCGGGATCGGCGGCGGTGACGTGGCCAGCATGTTGTTGCAATAAAGTTTGCAGATCGAATCCCATGGCAACTCCCGGAGTGAAAAAGCGTCAGCATAGTCGGCCGGCGCGCGAAGGTCTGTTCGCGTACACACCGAGGCCGGGCGGCAGCCGCGCGCGGCCGTTGGCTGCTAGTCGGTCATGACCGCTTCCCGCAATTGTTGGTTCTCGTAGTACAGGATGCGGCACGCCGCTTCGCCGAAGCACAGGCTGATCACCTGGTGCTCGGCGTGGATGGCGCTGCAGGCATGGCCCGGGTGGCACAGCGGCGTGTAGGCGCCGGGCGCCAGCAACCGCAACTGCGGCGGATTCGCCTGGTCCAGCGTGAAAGTCTTGATCACGCTGGCGTAGCCGCCGCCGGGCGTGACCGTGACCATCACCAGCCCGCCCAGCTTGCGCTCGTCGTTGTACATGAATTGGACACTGTCGTCGCTGTCGGCCGCCTGGATGTGGCCGCGCACCCCGGGCAGCGCCATCGCCATCCAGCCCGGTGGCGTCCTGACACCGTGCCTGCCCGCGTGAAGACCGGCCCGGTCGCCCTCGGCCCGCGACGCGGGCGGCGCGGGATCGTCCCTGGCGCCGCTGCGGCTGGCGGCAGTGGCCGCGTTGGCCGTCACGGCAGATGGGAGAACGGCAGTGAGCAGGCAGGCGGCAACGGCATGCGCCAGCAGGCGCGGAAGATCGAAGGAGCGCATGGACGGATCGTTGTGTGAAGTCCTCGGGATGCGGGCGGGTGGCCGCAGTTGCAATCCATGCTAGGCAAACGCCAGGACGACGTCAATGAATGCATCATTACAAATTGGCAAGGTTATGCGATGCCGGCTGGGGCGGTGGTGTGGTGGGCGTGGAAAACAAAAAACCCGCCGTCATGGGAGATGGGCGGGTTTCTGACTGTGACTGTTGCGCTTACTTGTTGTGCTGGATGACCTGTTGGTGCCCCGGGCCGGAATCGAACCGGCACGCCTTGCGGCGGCGGATTTTGAGTCCGCTGCGTCTACCAATTCCACCACCGAGGCAGGTCTGCATGCAATGCGAGCCGTATTATCACTGATTTGCCCCCCCGCCGCAAGGCTGGGGGCTGGAAAATTCGATGCTGCGGCAAGCGCCGCCAGGCTCAGGCAAGCGCGACCAGGACCGGCTGGCGCGACAGCCGTTGTTGCTGGGCTTCGAGCAGGCTGAAGATGGCGTCTTTCGATAACACGTACTGGTCCATCAGCACGTCCTTGAGTTCCATGATCTGGTCGCGGTAGTCGGCGATCGCCTGCAGGGTGTAGGTGTACAGTTCGTCGGCCTTGGCCTGCACCTGGTCGAGGTCGGTATCGCGGTGCTTGAACTGGGTGTAGTCGAGCTTGGAGCGCGAGTACATCGACAGCTGGTTGACCATCATGTCGAGCATCGAGGTGGCTTTCTGGATATCGTTCTGGCTGCCGACCGAAATGCCGCGCGCACCGTAGAACAGCTCTTCCGCCGCCACGCCGCCGTACAGCTGGATCACGTCGCGTTCGAGCTCTTCGAGCGTGCGCAGCGCAACATCGTCCGCCGCGGACAGCACGTAGCCGAGCGCGCCCAGTTTGGATACCGATTCGGTACTGATCTTGAGGAACGGCGAGCGTTCCTTGACCTCGGCCAGCGACATGCCTTCGCGCAGCCAGGGATCGATCTGCATGAAGAAGTGACCGAGTTCGTGCAGCGCCACGCGCTCGCGCTGGCGTGTCTTTTCGGCCGTGGTGGCGCGGTCGGTGAGGCCGATGGTGGCGCGCTCGAAGGCGCGGAACATCAGGTCGGTATCGATGACCTTGTTTTCCTGGATGGCGATCATGCTGGCCCGTTCGACCACGGTCTGCAGCAGCGCCGGGCTGAGGTTGGCGGTGATCTCGGCCACGTGGTCGAGCTTGAGGTGGTCCCAGTCGACGCAGCCCTCGGCCTTGCGCGCCAGGAACGAGCGCAGCAGTTCGCTGCGCTCGGTCTTGTTGGGCAGGCGGAAATTGATCTTGACCGAGAAGCGGCGCAGCATCGCTTCGTCCATCTTGGTCGAGGCATCGTCGAAGTTGGAGGCGACTACCCAGATCACGCCGGCGCCCTTGTCGCTGCGTACGCCGTCGAGCAGGCCGAGCAGGGTGTTGGCAGTGTCGTCTTCCCATTTCTTTTCACCGCGGCCGCGCGGCATGAACAGGCCCTGCGCTTCGTCGAGGAAGATGATGCAGTTGCCGCGCGCGCAAGCCTTGCGGTGCAGCGCGTGCAGCGCCTTGGAGCCGCCGCCGATGTAACCCGATTCCAGCGCCGAGCCCGAGGCCTGGATCAGCGGGATGTCGAGCCGCTTGGCCAGGTAGCCGGCCAGCTTGGTCTTGCCGGTGCCGGCCGGGCCGGTCAGCATGACGTTGAACGGCTTGTCGATATCGTGTTCGCGGTAGATGGCGCGGTTGCGGATCATGTCTTCCAGGTGCAGCACTTCCTGCTTGATGTCTTCCATGCCGATCAGGTCGTCCATGCTGCCGGTCAGCTGGTCGGGGTTGAGCACGGTCGCGTTGATGCCGGTGCCGGGCAGGCCATGGCGCAGCAGGAACAGCACCACGCACACCAGCAGGATGTCGATCGCGTGGCGCTTGAGGAAGGCGCCGGCGCGCGCCATGGTGCTGTCGTCTTCGTCGACCAGCACGGCCTTGTGCGAGGCCAGGTAGTCTTCGCGGGCGATCGCATAAGGGATGTTATTGCGCAGCAGAACCTCACGCTCGAGGCTCAGGTGCGACGTGCCCGGCACCTTCACCACGCGCAGCAGCGGATCACCCTTGAGCTTGATGATGTAACGCGGCGCGTCCGACAGCGGCGCGGCGATCATCAGGTATTCGAGCTTGTCGCGCTGATGGGCCAGTGCGGTGATCAGCGAGATATCTTGCGTGCGCAACAGCGGGCTGCTGTCTTGCGGCACTTCCTTGCGCCAGCCCACGACCACGGCGATGCCGATCACGGCAAGCAGCAGGGCGATACGGACGTAGGTGTTGCGTAAAGCAGTTTGAAGTTTGTGCAGTGTAAACATATGAGCGCTATCCAGTGTGGGCAGCTGGTCTGAGTGTCGGGCTGGGCGCAGGGATAGGGCGCAGCAGCCGAGGCCGCCAAGGGCCGGCGCGCAGTGTGGCGCTGCCGGAATCGCATTTCTGGACGGATATTATGAAAATTATATGCCCTACGGCAACTCGTCCTGTTCAGCACTATAGCTGGCTTGACGCCATTTGTATCGCACTGCGGCGAAAAAAAATGGCGCCGGCAACAGCAACGGCGCCTTTCGTGGCAGGGCTTGCAAGTATTTCCCGGCAGGGGCGGGCGCTTCGTTAGCAACTTGTCGACATTGCTGGGCGCGGCAGTTCATCGCGCGATTTTGCCGTTGATACCGGCCGTTCGGCCGTCGGTCGCAAACGCCGGATTTTTGCGGCGCCGCTTGTTAAGGTGTTGACATCAGCCGCTGCAAACACGAAGCACAGCGGCGATGCCAGCACCCCAGTCTGCAACGTTCATCGCCACCTTACTCACGGAGTACACCATGAAAACCATCTTGATCGCCGTCGCCGCCGCCCTCGCTTTTTCCGCTGTGCCTGCCGCCCAGGCCCAGGACAATATGCCGCAAGTAAACGTCAGCGCCGGCAGCGTCTATCTGGCACCTGACCAGTTCCGCGATTATGCCAACCTCTACCGCCTCAGCAATGGCCAGGTGGTGCAGTTCACCCAGAGCGGCAACCATTTCTTTACCCAGGTCGATCACGGCAAGCGCGTGCGTATCATTCCTGTGTCCACCAAGGAGTTTATTACCGCGCAAGGCACGCGCATCGTGTTCCGCGAGTCCGGTGACGAAGTCGGCATCAGCAATTTCGAGAAGCTGCCGATGGCGCAGGCGCTGCCTGCCAACACCATCGTCATGGCGCGGCGTTAAGCGATCACCACGCCAGCCGCCGTTTCAGTCAACGCGCCGGTACAGGCGGAAGCGTTCGTCGCGGTCGGCCGGACGCCGTCCTTCCCACAGCAGCCTCCACTGCTTGCCGCGATGGTGGGGTTCGACATCGCGGCGGTCGCGTGCGCGATTGCTTTCCTGGAGCAGCAACAGGCTGCAGCGACCGCCCTCGACGCCGGTGAACGGCAGTTGCGCATAAAACGCAAACGAGGCGCGCTGGGCCGGACCGGCATTGGTTTCGATGCAGTCCGCGTCCGGCGGCAGATTGAGCGCAATCTGGCGCGCCACGCTGGCGTAGCTCTTGCTGTAATTGAGGTCCGGCAGGAACAGCGTCATCATCAGGATCCAGATCAGGATCAGGCCGCCCGACGACAGCACCACGGCGCGCCACAGTACGGCAGGGCGGCGCGTCACGCGCCAGTACACCAGCGCGAACCAGCCGGCCGTGGCCAGTGCCGCCACCGGAAACGCCACCGCGCCCACCTCGGGCGTAAAGCCCGGCACCAGCCGCAACGCGTTCTTGGCGGCCTGCGCCGGCCAGCCGGTGAGCTTGGCGACCCAGAATACCCAGATCACGGCCGCGCACAAGGTCAGCGCCATCACCGAGAACCAGTCGATGGCGTTGATGGCGCCGCGCTTCATCGTCAGCAGGCCGAATGCGGCCATCACGGCCAGCGGCGGCAGCAGGATCAGCAGCTGCCCCTGCTCGGGCGCGGTGGCGCACAGCGCCATCACGGCGCCGGTGGTGACAAAGGCCAGCGGCACCACGATGTGCAGCGCCAGGCGCTGGCGGCGCCAGGCCCAGATGGCCCAGCCGGCAAACGGCCAGGCCGGCCAGAAGAACCAGACGCCCACGCGGAAAAAGAAAGTCAGGGCAGCCACCGTCGGCAGGCCGAACTGCGCCAGATGCAGCGCGCTCCAGTCCTGGACCGGCTGCTGATGGTACGGTTGCAGCAGCATGGCCGGCGCGATCCACAGCGCGGCCACGGCGGCCGCCACCAGGAACGCCAGGCCCAGGTCGCGCAGCGCGCGGCCCACGGGCTGGGCCAGCAGGCGGGTACAGGCGAAAACGGCCAGCATAAAGCACACCGGCGTCACCCAGCCGTGGGTCAGCGTCAGCAGGCCGATGGCCAGGCCGCTCAGGGCTGCGTTGCGCAGCGACGGCGCTTCCACGTAGCGCACGGTGCGGTACAACATGAAGGCGGTCAGCGCGACCCGCAGCGCGTCGGCCGTGGTTTCGTGGCTGTGGACCAGCAGCCCCAGGCAGCCGAGGTAGATCAGGACCGCAGCGTCGGCCAGGGTGCGGCCGAAATCGTCGGGTTCTGGCTGGCCGCCGAAGGCCAGGCGCAGCGGCTGCGCATCCTGGCGCCGGCCCAGGTTAAAGGTGGCAAACCACAGCGACAGCACGCCGGACAGGAAGATGATCACGGTGCCCACGCGGGCCGCCAGCACGTCGCCCAGCAGCCAGCCGAACAGCTTGATGCCGAGCGCGCCGATCCAGAACGCCAGCGGACCGTCATCGGGAATGGCCAGGCCGGCGATATTGGGCACCAGCCAGTCCTGCCAGGTGCCGTGGGCCATGGTCCACATGATGCCGAAGCTGGCGGCGTCGTCGTTCTTCCACGGCTCGCGGCCGATCAGTCCGGGCAGGATGTAGAGCAGGCCGAGGGCAAACAGGGCCAGGCGCGGCAGGGCCAGCGTGGCAGCGGCGGGAAGACGGACGGGCTTCATCGATCAGAGTGCAAATTGAGGTAGACGGGAGTATGAAGGAAAAGCGGACAGCCGGCGGCGCCCCCGAAATAAAAAAAGCAGCCAGAGGCTGCTTTTTTCACTGGTATCGCGGGAATCAACCTGCTGCAACAGCGGTTTTCGAACCGACGGTACCGAACTTCTGACGGAACTTCTCGACGCGACCGGCGGTGTCGACGATCTTGTGCTTGCCGGTGTAGAACGGGTGCGATTCAGCCGACACCTCGATCTTGACCAGCGGGTAGTCTTTACCTTCGTGGTTGATCGTTTCGCGGGTGCCGATGGTCGAGCGGGTGATGAACTTGAAATCGCACGACAGGTCGTGGAAAACAACTTCGCGGTATTCTGGATGGGTATCGACTTTCATGTATAGCCTCGGTAAGTTTGGTAGCCAAACAGCACTTCGTCGGTCTGTCCTGCCTCTTGACCCGATTGCTGATCACTTGCCAGTGATTAAAAATAGTGCAACCGCCGATTATACAGCGGTAAACCAACACAGGCAACCTGGAGCGGTTGCCTGTTTTGCGGCGAAGATTGACAGCCTAGCCGCCTTTGCGGCTTTAGCCGCCTCTGCGGTGGAGCAGGGAATTCGTGGGGCATGCCCCACGCCTGCGCAACGGCTTGGCCCTGCAGGGCCAGGCTCCTTGCGCATTGCGGCTTTAGCCGCCTCTGCGCATCATGTCGAAGAACTCAGTGTTCGTCTTGGTGGCGCGCATCTTGTCGAGGATGAACTCCATCGCCTCGATCTCGTCCATCGAGTACAGCAGCTTGCGCAGGATCCAGATTTTTTGCAGCTGGTCCGGCTTGATCAGCAGTTCTTCGCGGCGGGTGCCCGACTTGTTCAGGTTGATGGCCGGGTACACGCGCTTCTCGGCCAGGCGGCGCTCCAGGTGCACCTCCATGTTGCCGGTACCCTTGAATTCTTCGTAGATCACGTCATCCATGCGCGAGCCGGTTTCGATCAGCGCGGTGGCGATGATGGTCAGCGAACCGCCTTCCTCGATATTGCGGGCGGCGCCGAAGAAGCGTTTCGGGCGCTGCAGCGCGTTGGCGTCCACACCACCGGTCAGCACCTTGCCCGAGGCCGGGATCACGGTGTTGTAGGCGCGGGCCAGGCGGGTAATCGAGTCGAGCAGGATCACCACGTCTTTTTTCATTTCGACCAAGCGCTTGGCTTTTTCCATCACCATCTCGGCGACCTGCACGTGGCGGGTGGCCGGCTCGTCGAAGGTGGAGGCGACCACTTCGCCGCGCACCGAGCGCTGCATTTCGGTCACTTCTTCGGGACGTTCGTCGATCAGCAGCACGATCAGGGTCACGTCGGGGTGGTTGGCCGTGATCGCGTGGGCGATGTGCTGCAGCATGACCGATTTACCGGACTTCGGCGAGGCCACCAGCAGGCCGCGCTGGCCCTTGCCGATCGGCGCGATCAGGTCGACGATGCGGCCGGTGATGTTCTCGGTGCCGTTGATGTCGCGCTCGAGGCGCAGCGGCTCGTTCGGGTGCAGCGGCGTCAGGTTCTCGAACAATATGCGGTGTTTCGAGGCTTCCGGCGATTCGCCGTTGACCTTGTCTACCTTGACCAGGGCGAAATAGCGTTCGCCGTCTTTCGGGGTGCGCACTTCGCCTTCGATCGAGTCGCCGGTGTGCAGGTTGAAGCGGCGGATCTGGGAGGGCGAAATATAGATGTCGTCGGTCGAGGCCATGTAGCTGGCGTCGGGCGAGCGCAGGAAGCCGAAGCCGTCGGGCAGCACTTCGAGGGCGCCATCGCCGAAAATCTGCTCGCCCGATTTGGCGCGTTTTTTCAGGATCGCGAACATCAGCTCCTGCTTGCGCAGGCGGGCCGCGTTGTCGATATCAAGACCGATGGCCATCTCCAGCAACGCCGAGACGTGTAAGGCCTTTAATTCAGATAGATGCATATGTGTTGAGTGTCCCGTGACGGGAACGTAAAGGTAGGGGAGGGAACTGCGTGGTGTTGTCTGTTATTTATATAAAACGCGCTGCGGTCGGGCCGGGCGCCGTTTTCCGGATCTGAAGCGGCTGCTTTTGCGAGCGCAGAAACAACCGCCTGTCCGTCATACTATCTTACTTAGATATTGCTGTCGATGAAACTGGTCAACTGGCCTTTGGCCATGGCGCCGACTTTTTGTGCTGCCGGCACGCCGTTCTTGAACAGGATCAGGGTCGGAATGCCGCGGATGCCGAACTTGGCCGGTACGGCCTGGTTCGAATCGACGTCCATCTTGGCGATGGTGATCTTACCACCGTATTCCTTGGCCACTTCTTCCAGGATCGGGGCGATGCTCTTGCAGGGACCGCACCATTCGGCCCAGAAGTCGACCAGTACCGGACGGTCGGATTTCAGCACGTCGGCATCAAAAGAAGTATCGGTGATGTGTTTGATATTTTCGCTCATAGTTTCCTCAGTCGAGGTGTGGGATCAATAACGCCTGGGGACGATGCCAGGGTTGCCGTTAAGCCAGCTACAAAGAATACTTTGCGACGATATGCGCGAATTCAATGTCCGGGATTTGGAAGACAACAACGGTCGGCAGGCGGGATGGATCAAATAATAACCCATTTTTTCAAACTGCGCGGGGATTGAGTTTCCACGTCAATTTTCGTCGGCAAACGTGGTGTTCTGCATGATCTGCTCGGTGATCAGTTCCAGCAGCGGCCACAGGCGCGTCAGGCAGACGCGGGCGGCGGCCAGGTTGGCGGCGTCGCTGGCGCCGGTGGGCAGCAGTTCCAGGCTGGCCAGCATGTCGCCCATGCCCAGCGCCCCCACCGTGCGCGCCGGCGATTTCAGGCGGTGCCCCAGTTCGCGCACCTGCGCCAGGTCGCCGCGCCGGATGGCCGCCTCCATGGCCGACAGGCCCTCCTGGGCGTTGTGCAGGAACTTGAAGGCGAACTTGCGCACCTTCTCCGGGTGGTAGCCGAGCAGCTTGGCCAGGATCGACAGGTCGATCACGGCCGGATCGCCGGCCAGCGTGGTCTTGAAGGCGGACCGCGGGGCCGGGCGCGGCTCGCCTGCCGGCGCCACGTCGCTGCGCTGCGCCGGCAGCCACTGGGCGATGGTGCGGTACATCAGCGCCGGCTGGATCGGCTTGGAGATGAAGTCGTCCATGCCGGCGGCAATGCAGCGGGCGCGGTCGTCGCTGGTGGCGGTGGCGGTCATGGCCAGCACCCGCAGGTCGGCCAGGCGCGGGTCGGCGCGGATGTGGCGGGTCGCTTCCAGGCCGTCCATCAGCGGCATCTGCACGTCCATCAGCACGCAGTCGAACGTGGCCTGGCGCAGCAGGTCGAGCGCTTCCTGGCCATTGGCCGCCAGGCATACCGAGGCGCCCACGTCTTCCAGCATTTCAAGCGCGATCTGCTGGTTGAAGGTGTTGTCTTCGACCAGCAGGATGCGGGCGCCCTGCAGCGCGGTCATCACGGCGGCGCCCGCACTGGCGGCCTGCAGCTCGGCAGCCGTGTCCTGCATGCGGTCGAGCACCTGCGGCATGCTGGCGTCGGAAATGCCGAGGCGCGCGGTGAACCAGAAGGTGCTGCCCACGCCGGGCTGGCTGCGCACGCCTACCTCGCCGCCCATCAGCTGCGCCAGCTGCTTGCAGATCGCCAGACCGAGGCCGGTGCCGCCATGCTCGCGCGTGATCGAGGTGTCGGCCTGCTGGAACGACTGGAACAGGCGCTCGATTTCCAGCTCGGACAGGCCGATGCCGCAGTCGCTCACCTCGAAGCGCAGCAGGCAGCCGTGGGCGTCGGCCACCACCTGGCGCACCCGGACGTCGATTCGGCCCTTTTCGCTGAACTTGATGGCGTTGTTGGTGTAATTGATCAGCACCTGGCCCAGGCGCAGCGGATCGCCGCGCAGCACGCGCGGCAGCGCCGGATCGAGATCGAACACCAGTTCCAGTTCGCGGCTGGCCGCCTTGGGCGCCACCACCGTGGTCACGGTCTGGATCACTTGGTCGAGCGCGAAATCGACCTGTTCGATATCGAGCCGGCCGGCCTCGATCTTCGAGATGTCGAGGATGTCGTCGATGATGCCCAGCAGGTGCTCGCCGGCGAAGCGGATTTTTTCCAGGTAGTCGCGCTGGCGCGGGTCGAGGTCGGTCTTGAGCGCCAGGTAGGCCATGCCGATCACGCCATTCATCGGGGTGCGGATCTCGTGGCTCATGTGGGCCAGGAACTGGCCTTTCGACTGGCTCGCTTCCTCGGCCTGGCGCCGCGCCTGTTCCAGTTCGCGCGTGCGCAGCATCACCCGTTCCTCGAGGTGCTCGTTCCATTCGCGCAGTGCGTCGGCGCCGCGCTTGCGGTCGCTGATGTCGGTCAGGCTCACCACCGCCAGCGGCACGGCGCCGCTGGCGTCCGGAATCGGCTCGGCGTTGATCGAGAGCCAGCGCATGGCGCCATCGGCCTGGGCGATTCCCATCACCACGTCGCGTACCGGCATGCCGGTGACGAGGGCCAGGCGCACCGGGTGGCTGACGCTGTCGAACCGGCTGCCGTCCTCGCGCACGCCGCACCACAGGCCGTCGCACTCGCCGTGCGGCTGCGGTTCGGTGGCCAAGGCATGCGCCAGCATGCGCGCGGCGGCAGCGTTGCTCTCGAGGATGGCGCCACCGCCATCGACCATGACCAGGCCGTTGGTGACGGCGTTGAAGATCGACGACAGCCGCTGGCCAGTGGCCCGCAACGCCTCTTCGGCGGCGCGGCGCGCGGTGATATCGGTGAGCATGGCCAGCGTGCCGGCATAATGCCCGGCGTCGGAAGTGATCACGGTGGTCGACAGCACGCACCACAGCGCACTGCCATCGGCGCGGCGCAGGCGGATGTCGCCCTGCACCGCTTCGCCGGCGCGCTGGCGCTGCAGGCGCTGCCCGAGCAGCACGCGGCCGGCGTCGTCCATGAATTCGGCCATGGCGCGCCCCAGCACCTGGTCCGCGTCCACGCCCAGCATGGCGGCCATGGCGGGATTGACGAAGGTGGTGCGGTCCTCGGCGTCGGTCATCCAGATGCCTTCGGCGGCGGTCTGCACGATCAGGCGGTAGCGCTCGGAATTGGCGTGCATCGCTTCTGCGGCGCGCTGGCGCCGGGTCATGTCGCGCAGGCTGACCACCACCAGCTGCTGGCCGCCCAGGTCCAGCGGCGCCAGGTGCACCATCGCCGGGAAGGTGTCGCCGTCGGCGCGGTAAGCGGGCATGACCCGGCCCGGCAGGCCGGGGCGGGCGAACAGTTCGCGCGTGGAGCCGTTGCTGCGCATGCTCTCCGGCGCCAGTTGCGCCATGCTGCGTCCGGCCAGGCTGCCCTCGACGCCGAAGGCGCGCAGGCAGGCCGGATTGGCGTAATGGATGCGACCGCTGCGGTCGGCGATCAGCATGGCGCCGGGCGTGGCGTCGAGCACGGCGTGCAGCCGCGTTTGCTCGTCGTTGGCGCGCTCGGTGATGTCGGCAAACGTCCCCATGGCGCGCAGCGGCCGGCCGTCGGCCGCGCGTTCGACCACGGTGCCGCGCGCCAGCAGCCACGTCCAGCTGCCGTCGCGGCAGCGCATGCGGTGCTCGACGACGAAGCGGGCGTCTTCCACGGCGCTGGCGGCCAGGTATTCTTCCACGTTGCGGTCCACGCGCCCCAGGTCGTCGGGATGGATGTCGGCGCGCCATTGCCGGAGGTCGGACGGGTAGGGGGCCGTACCCTCGTCGGCATCGTGCCCGAGCAGTTCGCGCGAGCGGTCCGACAGGATCAGCCTGCCGGCCTCGATCTGCCACTCCCACATGCCGACGCCCGAGCCTTCCAGCGCCAGCATGGCCATGTTTTCCGAGCGCGCCAGTTCGCGGCGGGCCTGGTGCAGCGCTGCAGCCTGGCGGCGCAGGCGCCAGATGACCAGGCCTGCCGCCAGCACCAGCGCAGCGCCCAGCAGCGGCAGGCCGTAGCGCAGCAGCGCAGGCACCACGCGCGGCTGGTACAGGAAGCCGTCGAGCCGAAAGTCGGCCGGCAGCATGCCCTGCTCGCGGTAGGCGCGCACGATCGATTGCCAGCGGTCGGGATGGCTGTAGCCCAGTTCCACCAGGTCCTGCTGTAGCAGCGGCGCCATTTGCGCCGCTTCGAACATCAGCTGTTCGCGGCTGCGGCGCTGCGGATAGCGGGCGCGGATCAGGTCTGCCACCTCTGCCGGATGGGCCATGGCGTAGCGCCATCCCTGCAGCGTGGCCCGGCGCAGCGCCTCGGCGCGGGCAGGGTGTTCGCGCAGCTCGCTCTCGGTGGTAAACAGCACGTCGCCGTAGAAATCGAGCCCCTCGCTGCGCGGCGAGCGCACCGCAAACGGCACCCGGCTGCGTTCGAGCGCGAACAGCGCCTGGGTCGTGTAGTACGACATGGCGTCCACCCGACCGGCGATGAAGTCGTCGAATTGATAGGTGTGATCGAGCTGGTAGACGCTGTCGTAGCGCACGCCGGACTTTTTCAGGTATACCTTCAGCTCTTCGTTATTGGGCGCCAGCATGATCCGGCTGCCGGGCCATGGACGCGGCTTGCCGTCGGGCCCCAGGCGCACCAGCAGCGCGGCGGCGGAATGCTGGAATACCGACGCCAGTACCACGACCGGCTGGCCCAGCGCGCGCGACAGCAGCAGCGTGGTGTTGCCCACGCCATACTGGGCGCGGCCATCAGTCACTTCCTGCACCGGGTCGCGGCCCGGGGTTGCTTCGCGCAGGGTGACATCGAGCCCGGCGTCGCGGTAATAACCCTGGTCCTGGGCCGCATAGTAGCCGGCGAACTGGAACTGGTGCTGCCACTTGAGCTGGATGGCGACTTGTTCGGCCGCTGCCGCGCCGGCGCAAACCAGCAGGCCGCCCAGCAGCACGCACGCGGCCCACCGGCGCGCCAGCGGGCGCCAGGACGGCAAAGCGGTGCGGGAGCGCGTGCGGAACAAGGTCGGCCTTTCGGGGCGGTTGTGTCTGCAGGAAACTATATCAGCTTTAACGCCTGCCATAACCGCCGCGTGATCTCGCCCACCATCTGTTGCGCGGACACGAAAACGACCGCATAAAACCACGGTTTTCCGGGCATTTTCGTGACAATGGGTGAGATTGTGCAGGCGTCCGGCGCGGGCCGCTTCTTGTTGCTTGAAAGTAACTTCAGTAACTTTGACGGGCGCGGCCGAGGTGTGCCGCGCAGAGGCGGGCTTACTGGCTGACGCTGCCGGCGAACTGGTAGCGGTGACCGGGATGCCACATGGTGGCGATGCTGGCGATGCGTCCTCCCGACAGGGTCTGGCGGCGCAGCACCAGGCAGGCCTGGCGCACCTCGATGGCCAGCATGTCGGCGATCTCGCGCGGCGCCGGCAGCGCCTCGATGCTGTAGCTGGCGCCCTGCAGCGGCGCGGCCTGCATCAGGTATTCGTTGGGGGTGACGGCGCCGAAGTCCTGCGCCATGTAGTCGGGCGCGCAGTCGGGGTTGACCCAGCGGTCTTCCACTTGGATCGGCACGCCGTTCTCGAAATGGATGATCACCGAGTGGAACAGCGGGTGGCCGGCCGGCAGATCGAATTGCCGGGCCATCAGCTCGCTGGCCTTGAGCTGCTCGAGGTGTTGCAGGCTGCTGCGGTGGACGTGGCCGCGGGCGCGCACTTCCTCGGCGATCGACTTGATCTGCAGCAGCGTGGACTGGTATTTTTGCTGGGCCACGTATGTGCCCGACCCCTGGCGCCGCGTGAGCACCTGCTCGGCGGTCAGTTCGCGCACGGCGCGGTTGACCGTCATGCGCGAGACGCCGAACTGCTTGACCAGCGCCTGCTCGGAAGGGATGACATCGCCTTCCTTCCACACACCGGCGCCGATCTGCGCCAATAAATAATCCTTGATCCGCTGAAAAATCGGGGTATGGTCGGGTGCTCGATTGTGTGCTTGCTGGTCCAAACCGGGTCTCCGTGGGCGCGCCCGGACAGGCGGCTGACCGGCATTCTAGCATCGACATACAATTCGAAAGCAAGCGCCGGAGTGCGCGCGCGCGGGCTGCCGGCTACGATGACGGTATTGCGATTCATGCAGGGAGAACCAGATGGAGACCGCTTTGTTGGACACTTGCGCACCGGCCTATGCCGATGACGAAACCCGCTGGGCCGCCGTGCAGGCGCGCGATGGCCGCGCCGACGACGTGTTCTGGTATTCAGTGCGCAGCACCGGGGTGTACTGCCGGCCGTCGTGCGCGGCGCGTCCGGCCCTGCGCCGCAATGTCGCCTTCCACGCCAGCCGCCAGGCAGCCGAGCAGGCCGGCTTTCGACCGTGCCTGCGGTGCAAACCCGACCAGCCGCCGCTGGCCGTGCGCCAGGCGGCGCTGGCGGCGCGCGCCTGCGCCCTGATCGACGCCGCTGCCCGTGCCGGCGAGGATGTGCCCGACCTCGACGCGCTGGCGGCGGCCGTCGGCGTGAGCCGTTTCCACTTCCACCGACTGTTCAAGGCGGCCACCGGCATCACGCCCAAGGCCTATGCCAGTGCGGGCCGCGCACGGCGGGTGCAGGACGCGCTGGCGCAGCAGGCGTCGGTCACCGGCACCATCTATGCGGCCGGTTTCAATTCCAGCGGCCGCTTTTACGCGCAGGCGCCGGCCGTGCTGGGCATGACGCCCACTGCATTTCGTAAGGGCGGGCAGGGCGCGCAGATCCGCTTTGCGATTGCCGCCTGTTCGCTCGGCGCCATCCTGGTCGCCAGCACGGACCATGGCGTGTGCGCCATCCTGATCGACGACGATCCCGATTTTCTGCTGCGCGATCTGCAGGACCGCTTTCCGCAGGCGGAACTGATCGGCGCCGAGGCCGGCTACGAGCAGGTGGTGTCGCGCGTGGTGGGCCTGGTCGAGCACCCGGCGCTGGGCCTGGACCTGCCGCTCGACGTGCGCGGCACCGCGTTCCAGCAGCGCGTATGGCAGGCGCTGCGCGCGATTCCCGCCGGGCGCACGGTCAGCTACGCCGAACTGGCCGAGCTGGTGGGCTTGCCCAAGGGTGCGCGCGCGGTGGCCGGGGCCTGCGCCGCCAATGTCCTGGCGGTGGCGATTCCGTGTCATCGCGTGGTGCGCAACGACGGCGCGCTGTCCGGCTACCGCTGGGGTGTCGATCGCAAGGCGGCGCTGCTCGACCGCGAACGGGAGCCGTGAACCGCAGGCGGCAGCGCCGTTACGGCGCCACCTGGGTGATTTTTTGCGTGTGGTACAGCCGCGCGTACATGTCGTTATTGGCCAGCAGCTGGTCGTGGCTGCCCACCTCGCGGATCCTGCCGCCGTCGAGCACCACGATGCGGTCGGCATTCTCGATGGTGGACAGGCGGTGGGCGATCACCACCGTGGTGCGGCCGTCCATCAGGCGCTCGAGCGCCTGTTGCACCAGTCGTTCGGACTCGGTGTCGAGCGCGCTAGTGGCCTCGTCCAGGATCAGGATCGGCGCATCCTTATAGATGGCGCGGGCGATTGCCAGCCGCTGGCGCTGGCCGCCCGACAGCCGCAGGCCGTTTTCGCCGACCGGCGACAGGTAGCCGTGCGGCTGGCGCACGATGAATTCGTGGGCATGGGCGGCACGCGCGGCCGCTTCGATGCGCTCCTGCGACGGCGCCGGGTCGCCGTAGGCGATATTGGCCGCCAGCGTGTCGTTGAACAGCACCACGTCCTGGCTGACCAGCGCGATCTGCCGGCGCAGCGCGACCAGCGAATAGTCGCGCAGGTCCACGCCGTCGAGCGCGATGGCGCCGCCGCTGACGTCGTAAAACCGCGGCAGCAGGCTGGCCAGCGTGGTCTTGCCGCTGCCCGAGCTGCCCACCAGCGCCACCGTTTCGCCGGCGCGGATCTCGAGCGACACCCGGTCCAGCGCCGGCCTGGCCTCGGCCACCAGCGGCTTGCCGTCGGCGCCCAGGTACTGGAAGCTGACATTGTCGAGCGTGAGCTGGCCGCGTGCGCGCACGGTGTCGTGCCGGCCGGTGTCGGCCTCGGTGGCGGTGTCGATCAGGCCGTACACCGAGTCGGCGGCGGCCAGGCCGCGCTGCAGCGGCTCGTTAATCTTGGTCAGGTTCTTGATCGGCGACTGCATTGCCATCAGCGCCACGATGAACGAGACGAAGTCGCCGGCCGTCAGGGCGCCGGCCTGGTGGCGCAACAGCGAGAAATAAATCACCGACGACAGCGTGATCCCGATCAGCAGCATGATCACGCCCGAGTTCAGCGCCGAGGTGGCCGCGTGCTTGACGGCCAGCTGGCGATTGAGCTTGACCACGCGGTCGAAGCGGGTCTGCTCGTAATGCTGGCCGCCGAAGATTTTCACGACACGCTGGCCGCTGATGCTCTCGTCGAGCACATTGGTCAGATCCCCCATGGCGGCCTGGGCGCTCTGGCTCAGCTTGCGCATGCGGCGGCCGGCAAAGGTGACCACGGCCGCCACCAGCGGCATCAGGATCAGGCAGAACAAGGCCAGCTGCCAGTCCGCGATGAACATCGTGATCAGGTAGCCGATGGTGAGCACCGAGTCGCGCACGGCCACGTTGACCACGGTCAGGCCGGCCTGCGCCACCTGGGCCGCGTCGAACGCCACGCGCGAGAGCGTGGTGCCGGTGGACGACTGGTCGAAATAACCGGTCGGCAGGCGCATGATGCGGGCGAACATCGATTCGCGCAGGTTGGCCTGGACCCGGCTGCTGAGCCACGCGGCGCCGTATTCGCCGACGAAACTGGAGCCCATGCGCACCAGCGCCAGGCCGAAAATCACGGCCGGAATGCTCCACAGCGCGGCATTGTCACTGGCGGGCAGGAGGTCGGACAGCCAGTTCTGCACCATGGCCAGCATGCCGGACGCCGGCGGGCGCATGCCGCCCACCGCGTGCGACGGCGCCAGCGCATCGATCACGCTTTGCAGCTGGCGGATCAGGACCACGTCGGTGGCGGCGGCCACGCCGACTGCGAACAGGGTGAAGAACCCGATCCACAGGTAGGGGCGGAATTCCTTGAGCAGGCGGTGATAGAGTTGGCGGCTGTTCACTGGGGTGTGGTGATTTCGGCGAAACCGCCATTGTACCCGTCCTGCCACGATGCAAACTTCGCTACACTGCCAGCTGGCTTCCGACCGGAGAAAACCATGCTCACCCCCTTGACGCGCCCCCTGCCGACCCTGGCCCTGACCATTGCGCTGGGCGCCGCCGCCGTCCCCGCTGCGCATGCCCAGACCATCATCGACCACGCCAACGGCTACACGCTGACCGCTGCCGGCCCGCTGCAGCGTTTCACGTCGCTGGCCTTCGACGCCCAGGGCAGGGTGGTGGCAGTGGGCAGCGAGGCGGAAACGGCGGCGCGCCTGCCCGGCGCGCGCCATGTCGATGTGCACGGCAAAACCGTGCTGCCCGGGCTGATCGACGCCCACGGCCACGTGTTCGGGCTCGGCGAAATCGCCTCGGGCGTGGACCTGTTTGCGCCGGCCTCGCTGCCGGCCGCGCTGCGCGCAGTGGCCGACTTTGCCCGCGCCCACCCGGACAATGCCTGGATCATCGGCTATGGCTGGAACCAGGAAGCGTGGAAGCTGGGCCGCTTTCCCACTGCGGCCGACCTGGACGCGGTGGTGGCCGACCGGCCGGTGCTGCTGCACCGCGTGGACGGCCACGCCAGCTGGCTCAATAGCACGGCACTGGCCATGGCCGGCATCACCGGCGACACGCCCGATCCGGCCGGCGGCAAGATCGAGCGCGACGCCAGGAGCAAACCGACCGGGGTGCTGGTCGACAGCGCCATGGCGCTGGCCGACAAGGTGGTGCCGCTGCCCACGCCGGCCCAGGCCCGGGCCATGCTCGACAACGCGCTGGCGCTGCTGGCCAAAGCGGGCCTGACCAGCGTGCACGACGCCGGCATCACGGCCGCCCAGGACAGCATCTACCGCGACTACGCCGACCATGGCAAGCTGACCGCCCGCGTGTACGCGATGATCGGCGACACCGGCGCCGACTTCGACCAGCTGGCCAAGAACGGGCCGCTGACCGGCTACGCCAACGACACCTATGCACTGGCCGCCGTCAAGCTGTACGCGGACGGTGCGCTGGGCAGCCGCGGTGCCGCGCTGATGGCGCCGTACTCGGACCTGCCGTCGACCAGGGGGCTGCTGTTCTACCCGGACGCGGAGATGCGCGCCAAGATGGACAAGGCCATGAAGGCCGGCTACCAGGTCAATGTGCACGCCATCGGCGACGCCGGCAACCACCAGATCCTCGACGCCTACGCGCAGCTGATTCCCCGCTACCAGGCGGCCGCGCTGCGCCACCGCATCGAGCACGCCCAGGTGGTGCTGCCCGACGATATCCCGCGCTTCAAGACGCTCGGCATCATTCCGTCGATGCAGCCCACCCACGCCACGTCCGACCAGAACATGGCCGAGCAGCGCGTGGGACATGAGCGCATCAAGAGCGCTTACGCGTGGCGCACCTTCCTCGACCAGGGCTCGCGCATCGCCTGCGGATCCGATTTTCCGGTGGAGCCGCCCGACCCGTTCGAAGGCCTGCATGCGGCAGTCACGCGCCAGAGCGCGGCCGGCGTGCCGGTCGGCGGCTGGTACAAGCACCAGGCCATGACGCTGAACGAGGCGCTGCGCTGCTTCACGCTCGATGCGGCCTATGCGGCGCGCCAGGAAAACGTGATCGGCTCGCTCGAGCCGGGCAAGTGGGCCGATTTCGTCGTGATCGACCGCGACATTTTCGCGGTGCCACCGGCGCAGCTGGGCAAGGTGGAGGTGCTGCAAACCTGGATGGGCGGCAAGCGCGTGTATAAAAGCGCGGCGGTGAAAGATAAGTGAAAACTAGATCAGTGAAAACCGGCGAAGGCGGTTGACTTGGTTGTATAGACAACCTATGCTGGGCGTCTATTCCACCGCCAGGAGCAGGAGCGACCATGCAGCCAGATCCCCGTTTCGACGCCACCCGTGATATCCGCGCCCCGCGCGGCCCCGAACGCAGCTGCAGGAACTGGGGGGCGGAAGCCGCCTACCGCATGCTGCAGAACAACCTGGACCGGGAAGTGGCGGAAAACCCGCAGCACCTGGTCGTGTATGGCGGCATCGGCCGCGCCGCGCGCGACTGGGCCTGTTTCGACCAGATCCTGGCGTCGCTGCGGGTGCTCGACGACGACCAGACCCTGCTGATCCAGTCCGGCAAGCCGGTCGGCGTGTTCCAGACCCACGCCGATGCACCGCGGGTGCTGATCGCCAATTCCAACCTGGTGCCCAAGTGGGCCGACTGGGATCACTTCAATGAACTGGACCGCCAGGGCCTGTTCATGTACGGCCAGATGACGGCCGGCTCCTGGATCTACATCGGCACCCAGGGCATCGTGCAGGGCACCTACGAAACCTTTGCCGAGGCCGGACGCCAGCATTTCGGCGGCGACCTGGCCGGGCGCTGGGTGCTCACCGCCGGCCTGGGCGGCATGGGCGGCGCCCAGCCGCTGGCCGCCACCATGGCCGGCGCCGTGTCGCTGACCATCGAGTGCCAGCAGTCGCGCATCGACTTCCGCCTGCGCACCCGTTATCTCGACCAGCAGGCCGCCGACATCGACGCGGCGCTGGCCATGATCGCCGAACACAAGGCGAAGGGCGAGGCGATCTCGATCGGCCTGCTCGGCAACGCTGCCGACGTGCTGCCGGAACTGGTGCGCCGCGCGCGCGCCGGCGGCCTGGTGCCGGACCTGGTGACCGACCAGACCTCGGCCCATGACCTGATCAACGGCTACCTGCCGCAGGGCTGGAGCGTGGCGCAATGGCAGGCCGCGCAGGCCGACCCCGCGCGTCACGCATCATTGCAGGCTGCTGCTGCCGCCTCGTGCGCCGCGCACGTGCAGGCCATGCTGGACTTCCAGGCGCTGGGCGCGCAGGTGGTCGATTACGGCAACAACATCCGTCAGGTGGCGCTCGACCATGGCGTGGCGCGGGCGTTCGATTTTCCCGGCTTCGTGCCGGCCTACATCCGCCCGCAGTTCTGCGAGGGACGCGGACCGTTTCGCTGGGTGGCGCTGTCCGGCGACCCGGAAGACATCTATAAAACCGACGCCAAGATCAAGCAGCTGTTCCCGCACCATGCGCGGGTGCACCGCTGGCTCGACATGGCGCGCGAACGGATCGCCTTCCAGGGCCTGCCGGCGCGCATCTGCTGGCTGGGCCTGGGCGAGCGCCACCTGGCCGGCCTGGCCTTCAACGAGATGGTGCGCAGCGGCGAACTGAAAGCCCCGATCGTGATCGGCCGTGACCACCTCGATACCGGCTCGGTGGCCAGCCCGAACCGCGAGACCGAAGCGATGAAGGACGGCACCGATGCCGTATCCGACTGGCCGCTGCTCAACGCCCTGCTCAACACGGCCGGCGGCGCCACCTGGGTCTCGCTGCACCATGGCGGCGGCGTCGGCATGGGCTACTCGCAGCATTCGGGCGTGGTGATCGTTGCCGACGGCACCGACGCCGCCGCCAAACGGCTGGCGCGGGTGCTGGTCAACGACAGCGGCTCGGGCGTGATGCGCCACGCCGATGCCGGCTACGATAGCGCCATCGCCTGCGCCCGCCGCAATGGCCTCAACCTCCCCATGCTCAACGCCAAAGATTAAATCATGACCTTCTCCCTCACCCTGAAACCCGGCGCCCTGACGCTGTCCGACCTGCGCCAGGTCTGGAACCACGCCGCGCCGCTGGCGCTGGACCGCGACGCCTATCCCGTGATCGACGCCTCGGCCGCCGCCGTGCGCGCCATCGTCGCCCAGGGCGACGCCGCCTACGGCATCAACACCGGCTTCGGCCTGCTGGCCAAGACCCGCATCCCGGACGACCAGCTCGAACAGCTGCAGCGCAACCTGATCCTGTCGCACTCGGTGGGCACCGGCGAACTGCTGTCGGACGCCGTGTGCCGCCTGATCATGCTGATGAAGATCGGCAGCCTGGCACGCGGCTACTCGGGCGTGCGTCCGCTGATCATCGACACCCTGATCGCGCTGTACAACGCCGGCATCATGCCGGCCATCCCGGCCAAGGGCTCGGTGGGCGCCTCGGGCGACCTGGCGCCGCTGTCGCACATGACGCTGGCCATGCTGGGGGTAGGGCAGGTGCGCGTGCACGGTATCCTGACCGACGCCGGTGCGGCGCTGCAGGCGGCCGGCATTGCGCCGGTGGTGCTGGCGGCGAAAGAGGGCCTGGCGCTGATCAACGGCACCCAGGTATCGACCGCGCTGGCGCTGCACGGCCTGTTCATGGCCGAGCGGCTGCTGGAAGCGGGTTTTGTTGCCGGCGCGCTGTCGCTCGACGCCGCCAAGGGCAGCGACGCCCCGTTCGACGCCCGCGTGCACGAAGTGCGCGGCCAGCCGGGCCAGATCGCCGCCGCTGCCATCTACCGCCAGCTGGTGGCCGGCAGCGCGATCCGCGCCTCGCACCTGGTCGGCGACGAGCGGGTGCAGGATCCGTACTGCCTGCGCTGCCAGCCGCAGGTGATGGGAGCCTGCTGGGACATCATCGGCAACGCTGCCCGCACGCTGCTGATCGAGGCCAATGCCGTCACCGACAATCCGCTGCTGTTCAAGGATGGCGATCTGTCGGTGGTGGTTTCGGGTGGCAATTTCCACGCCGAGCCGGTGGCGTTTGCCGCCGACACGCTGGCGCTGGCGATCGCCGAAATCGGCAGCATCGCCGAGCGCCGCATCGCACTGCTGATCGACGCCACCCTGTCCGGCCTGCCGCCGTTCCTGGTGCCCGAGCCGGGCGTCAATTCCGGTTTCATGATCGCCCACGTCACCGCTGCCGCGCTGGCGTCGGAAAACAAGTCGCTGGCGCACCCGGGCAGCGTCGATACGATTCCCACTTCGGCCAACCAGGAGGACCACGTCAGCATGGCGACCTACGCGGCGCGCCGGCTCGACGACATGGCGCAGAACACGGCGGTCATCATCGGCATCGAGCTGATGGCGGCGGCGCAGGGCATCGACTTCCACCGTCCGCTTACCACCGCGCCGCACCTCGAACATGTGCATGCGCAGCTGCGGCGCTCGGTGCCGTTCTTCGACGCCGACCGCTTCTTTGCGCCCGATATCGCGGCTGCCAAGGACATGGTGCTGCGCGGAGAACTGAGCGCCGCCTGCCGCGACCTGTTCGCCCCGCTGCACCCTTGACCGCAGCGCTTACCGGAGACACCATGGATTACCAGTTCCAGGCCGGCACCATCCCCTTGCTGGTGTCCATGCCCCACGTGGGCACCGACATCCCTGACGAGATCGCCGCCACCATGACCGCCGCCGCCACCGCGCGCCAGGATACCGACTGGCATCTGGCGCGCCTGTACGGCTTCTTGCAGCAGATGGGCGCCTCGACCCTGTCGGCGCGCTGGTCGCGCTACGCGATCGACCTCAACCGGCCGCCCGAAGACACCAACCTGTACCCGGGCCAGGACACCACCGGCCTGTGCCCGGTCGATACCTTCCACCGCGAGCCGCTCTACCTGGACGGCCAGGCGCCGGACCAGGCCGAAGTGGAGCGGCGCCTGCAGTGCTACTGGCAGCCGTACCACGCCCGGCTGCGGGCGGAGCTCGACCGCCTGCTGGCCATCCACGGCCGGGTGGTGCTGTGGGACGCGCATTCGATTGCGTCGCACGTGCCGCGCTTCTTCACGGGCAAGCTGCCCGACCTGAACTTCGGCACCGCCGACGGCGCCAGCTGCGCACCGGACCTGGCGCACGCGGTGGTGTCGTGCGCGCTGGTGCAGGACCGCTACAGCGTGGCCGTCAATGGCCGCTTCAAGGGCGGCCACATCACGCGTCATTACGGCCGCCCCGAAACCGGCGTGCACGCGATCCAGCTCGAGATGTGCCAGTCCACCTACATGGACGAGCAGGCGCCGTACGGCTACCGCACCGACCTGGCGGCCCAGGTGCAGGGCCTGCTGCACCAGATGACGCAGGCAGCCGCCGACTGGGTGCGCGCGTGAACCGGCTGCTGGCCCGCCACGCGCTGCTGCCCGGGGGCTGGCGCGACGACGTGCTGCTGACCTGGGATGCCGGCGGCACCCTGACCGCCGTCACGCCCGACGCGCCGGCGCCGCCAGGCGAGAACATCGCGTGCGTCACCTACGCGCTGCCCGGCATGATCAACCTGCATTCGCACAGCTTCCAGCGCGCGCTCGCGGGGCGCACCGAGTGCGCGGGCGCCGACAGCGACGACAGTTTCTGGACCTGGCGCGACCTGATGTACCGGTTCGCGCGCAACATCACGCCGGACCAGATCGAGGCGATTGCCGCCCAGCTGTTTGCCGACTGCCTGCGCCACGGCTACACCTCGGTGTGCGAGTTCCACTATGTGCAACGCCAACCCGACGGCAACTGGTACGACCGGCCGGCCGAAACGGCCGAGCGCGTGATTGCTGCCGCACGGTTGGCGGGAATCGGCGTCACCATGCTGCCGGTGTTGTATAGTTATTCAGGTTTTAACGAAAGTCCGCTGACGCCGGCGCAGCAGCGCTTCCGCACCGACGCCGACGACGTGCTGCGCGTGATCGAGGCGTTGGCCGGTTTGCGCGACGGCCAGACCGAGGTGGGCGTGGCGCCGCACTCGCTGCGCGCAGCGTCGCTGGCGCAGATCGGGGCGGTGGTGGCGGCGCTGCCGCCCGGGCGGCCCGTGCATCTGCACATCGCCGAGCAGCAGGCCGAGGTGCGCCAGTCGCTCGCGCAGACGGGGCGGCGGCCGGTGGAACTGCTGTACGACCAGGTGCCGGTCGATGGTCGCTGGTGCCTGGTTCACGCCACGCACCTGACGCCGGGCGAGGTGCGCAGCATCGCCGCCAGCGGCGCGGTGGCGGGCCTGTGTCCGACCACCGAGGCCAACCTCGGCGACGGGGTGTTCCCGCTGCAGGCGTTCCTGGCGGCGGGCGGGCGCTTCGGCATCGGCAGCGACAGTCACGTGTCGCACAGTCCGGTGGAGGAATTGCGCTGGCTCGAGTACGGCCAGCGCCTGCACCACCAGCGCCGCAATATCGCGGTGTCGACGGGGCAGCGCCAGGTCGGCGACTTTTTATGGCAGGGCGCCTTGCAGGGCGGGGCGCAGGCGGCAGGACGGCCGGTGGGCGCGCTGGCGCCGGGCCGGCGGGCCGACGTGCTGGTGCTCGACGATGCGCATCCGGTTCTGTGCGGCCTGGCGCTGTCCGAGGTGCTGGGGAGCCTGGTCTTCAGTGGTAACGACAACCTGGTGCGCGACGTGATGGTCGGTGGCCGCTGGGTGGTACGCAATGCACAACATGTGGCGCAGCAGGCGATCGCCGCGCGCTTCAGGCAGACGATGGCAGAACTGAGGGAATTCCGATGAACCGGCTGATTCAGTACGCAAGCCTGCGGCCCACGCCGTGGAAAAACGGCGGCGGCACCACCACCGAGCTGGCGGTGTCGCCGCCGGGCGCCAGCATGGACGATTTCGACTGGCGCGTGAGCCTGGCCAGCATCGCCGCCGATGGGCCATTTTCCCGCTTTCCCGGCGTCGACCGTTCGCTGGCGCTGGTGGCCGGCGACGGCGTGCTGCTGGACTTCGGCGACGAGCGCATCGTGCTCAGCCCCAGCGAACCGCTGGTGGAATTTGCCGGCGAAGATGTGGTCCATGCGACGCTGAGCGGGCCGGCCGGCCAGCCCACGCTCGACTTCAACGTGATGACCCGGCGCGGCCGCTGGCGGCACCGGATCGAACCGTTCATCGTGCGCGGCACGGTGGCGCTGCCCCGGCGCAGCGGCACCACGCTGGTGTTTCTGGCCGACGGCGAAGCGCTGTCGGTGTGCAGCGCGCGCGAGCGGCTGGCGCTGGTGCGCTACGATCTGCTGGTCCTCGATGGCGAACAGGCCTGGACCCTGGAAGCGGCGCAGGCCACGGTGTTCGTGGTCGACCTGATCAACAACTGAACAACAACTGAAGGGCCGCCCATGGCGTGGGACGTGTTGTTTACCAATGTGCACCTGGCCACCATGGCTGCGGACGACGGTTACGGCGAGATTGCCGATGCAGCGATCGCGGTGCGCGACGGCCGCATCGCCTGGCTCGGACCACGGGCAGCGCTGCCGGCCGACAGCGCTGCCGCCAGCGTGCATGATGGCGACGGCTGCTGGCTCACCCCCGGCCTGATCGACTGTCACACCCATATCGTCTATGCCGGCAACCGCAGCGGCGAATTCGAGGCGCGCCTCAATGGCGCGCGCTACGAGGACATCGCCCGCGCCGGCGGCGGCATCATGGCCACCGTGCGCGCCACCCGCGCCGCCAGCGAGGACCAATTGCTGGCGCACAGCCTGCCGCGCGTGCGCAGCCTGCTGGCCGAGGGGGTGACCACGCTCGAAATCAAGTCCGGCTATGGGCTCGACCTGGCGACGGAAGCGAAGATGCTGCGCGTGGCGCGCCGCCTCGGGCGCGAATTGCCGGTGCAGGTGGCAACCACCTTCCTCGGCGCCCACGCGCTGCCGCCCGAATACGCCGACCGCGCCGACGACTACATCGACGCCGTGTGCGCGATGATCGCGCCGCTGGCCGCGGAGGGCTTGGTCGATGCGGTCGATGCGTTCTGCGAGCGCATCGGCTTTTCGCCTGCGCAGACCGAGCGCGTGTTCCAGGCCGCGCAAGCCCATGGCCTGCCGGTCAAGCTGCACGCCGAGCAGCTGTCCGACCAGCGCGGCGCCGAACTGGTGGCGCGCTACGATGGCCTGTCGGCCGACCACCTCGAGCATCTGAGCTCGGAAGGCATCGCCGCCATGGCCGCTGCCGGCACCGTGGCCGTGCTGCTGCCGGGCGCCTACTATTTTTTACGCGATACCAATGCGCCGCCGGTCAGCGCATTGCGCGCGCTCGAAGTGCCGATGGCCGTCTCCACCGACTGCAACCCCGGCACCTCGCCGCTGACCTCGCTGCTGCTGGCGATGAATATGGCGTGCACGCTGTGGCGCCTGACGCCGCAGGAAGCGCTGGCCGGCTGCACCGTGCACGCGGCGCGCGCGCTCGGTCTGCAGCAGCAGGTGGGCACGCTGGCGGTGGGCAAGCGCGCCGACTTCGCGCTGTGGCGCATCGCCCAGCCGGGCGAACTGGCCTACGCGATCGGCTTCAATCCCTGCCAGGGCGTGGTCAATGGCGGGGTATGGCGTGCGCCGACGCCGGTCGTGCGTCGATGACCGGCTGGCCGTTTGCCCGGGCACGCCTGCCAGCCTGGCTGATGCTGTTCTCGCTGTTGTTGGCCGGCGGCGCCGCCCGGGCGGCAGGCGACACGCTGTACGTCGGCTCCAAGCGCTTCACCGAGTCCTACATCCTCGGTGAAGTGATTACGCAGGTCGCTGCGCCGCATGCGCGGGTCGTGCACCTGCAAGGTCTGGGCAACACCGCCATCGTGCTGGCCGCGCTGCGGGCGGGACGCATCGACGTGTATGCCGAATACCTGGGCACCATCGATCTCGAGATCCTGCGCCATCCCAAGCCCACGTCGCTCGAACAGATCCGCAGGGAGCTCGCCCCCCTGGGCCTGGGCGTGGCCGTGCCGCTCGGCTTCAACAACACCTATGCGCTGGCCATGCGCGCCGATGCGGCCAGCACCGCCATCACCGAACTGGCCAGCCAGCCGGCGCTGCGCTTGGGCCTCTCTCACGAATTCATCGGCCGCGCCGACGGCTGGCCGGGACTGGCCGCGCGCTACGGCCTGCCGCAGCGCCCGCAGGGACTGGACCATGGCCTGGCCTACGAGGCGCTGCGCCAGCGCCAGACCGATGTCATCGACATCTATTCCACCGACGCCAAGATCCGCCAGTACGGCTTGCGCGTGCTGCACGACGACCGCGGCTACTTCCCCCGCTACGACGCCGTGCTGCTGTACCGGCTCGACGCGGCGCAGCGCTTCCCGGCGGCGTGGCAGGCGATCGGCAAGCTGGAAGGGCGCATCGGCGCCGACGCCATGATCGCCATGAACGCCGCCGCTGAAATCGACGGCAAGCCGTTCAGCCAGGTGGCGCGCACGTGGCTCGCCGCCGGTGGCCTGGGGCCGGCCAAGGCCGAAGGGGCAGCAACTGCGGAAACGCCGACTCCGGCCGCACCGGGCGCTGGCGCCGCGAACGCAGGGACTTCCGGCGCAGCAACCCCCGGCACCGCAGGCACCGCGACGCCAGCCAGCAGAGCAGCGGCTAACGGTGCTCCGACTACCGGCGCAGCGACCACCGGTGCTTCGACCACCGGTGCAGCGACGAACGGTGCTTCGACTACCGGTGCAGCAGCCCCGGCCGCCACCGGCCCAGCGTCGTCGTGGCGCACCCTGGCCGACAAGATCTTCGACGACAACCTGGGCCGCCTGACGCGCCAGCACCTGACGCTGGTGCTGGTGGCAGTGGGGCTGGCCTGCCTGATCGGGGTGCCGCTCGGTGTGCTGGCGGCGCGCTATCCGCGCCTGCGGCAGGTGGTGCTGGGCGCCACGGGCATGCTGCAAACGGTGCCGTCGCTGGCGCTGCTGGCCTTGCTGATTCCGCTGCTGGGCATGATCGGCACGGTGCCGGCCCTGATCGCGCTGGTCGTGTATGCGCTGCTGCCGATCGTGCGCAACACCTGCACCGGTCTGCTGCAGGTGGCGCCGGGCCTGCGCATGGCCGCACAGGCGCTGGGCCTGCGCCCTGCCCAGCGCCTGTGGCTGATCGAGCTGCCGCTGGCCCTGCCGGTGATCCTGGCCGGCGTCAAGACGGCCGCCGTGATGAGCGTGGGGACGGCCACCATTGCCGCCTTCATCGGCGCCGGCGGCTTCGGCGAACGGATCACCATCGGCCTGGCACTGAACGACAACCAGATGCTGCTGGCCGGCGCGATCCCGGCAGCGGTGCTGGCACTGCTCACCCAGGCCGCGTTCGAGCTGCTCGAACGGGTGGCCGGCAGGGCGCCTGCCACGCGCACGTAACAGCGGCGCCGTCACCCTGCCGGTCCAGGTGCCGTTCATGTAAAGCGATGTAAGCGAATGCTCTCGGGCGTAAGTGTTTGTAAGCCGGCGTCACGGGCACGAACGACGCAGCTATAGTGAGGGCGTCGAAACATCTCCCTCTCCTCTGACACAGGTTCGGTCCCGCGATCACTTCCCGTGTCGCGGGAATTTTTTTAGCGCTGGGCCGAGAGCTGGGTGAGGGCGTCGCCGGTGACACGGCAGATGCGCCAGTCGGGCATGATGGTGGCGCCCATGCCTTCGTAGAACGAGATGGCGCTGGCGTTCCAGTCCAGCACCGACCATTCGAAGCGGCCGCAATCGCGCTCGGTGGCGATCTGCGCCAGCGCGACCAGCATCTGCTTGCCGTAACCGCGGCCGCGCATCGACTGCTTGACGTACAGGTCTTCCAGGTACAGGCCTTTCTTGCACAGGAAGGTGGAAAAATTATGGAAGAACAGCGCGAAGGTGACCACTTCGCCATCGGCCTCGCCGACGATGGCCTCGCAGGCGGGCTTGTCGCAGAACAGCGCCTCGTGCAGCATCGCTTCGTCGGCGACGACCATGTGCTCGAGCTTTTCGAAGACGGCCAGTTCGAAAATCATGCCGAAGATGGCGGGAATATCGGCCGGCTCGGCCGGGCGGATGATCAGTTCTGAAGGACTCATGTCGTTTTAACGGTAACAGAAGGAGGTTGCAACGCCCAGGCGACGCTGGACAGACACAATACCATGCCTGCCCATTCGACCGCGCCGGGACGGTAGTGCTCGAGCCGGATCGACAGCAGGACCGAGATCACCGGCGTCACCACGCCGACATACACGGCCTTGTCCGAGCCGATGCGGTGGATCAGCGTGAAATACGCGGCAAACGCGATCACCGAGCCGAACAGCGAAAGGTAGAGCAGGCCGGCCCAGTAGCGCGGCGCGGCGGACAGCGTGAACTGCTGGCCGCTGACCAGCACCCACGCGGCCACCAGCAGGCTGCCCCAGGCCATGGCCCACGCCATGCCGAGCAGGACATTGGATGACTGTTGGCGCACCTTGATCACCAGGAGGTTGCCGACCGTGCTGGCGATGGTGGCCAGCAGCGCCAGCACCAGGCCCAGCAGGAAATGGCCGCTGCCGCCGGCCGCCAGGTCGCGCCAGGCGCCGGCGATCGACTGCGAGAACAGCAGCACCACGCCGAGGATGGCGACGCTGCCGGCGGCCAGCGTGCGGCGGCTGACCGCAGTGCCGAAGGCGTAGCGGTTGAATAGCGGGTTCCAGAACACCATCAGGGCGAACAGCACCGCCACCAGGCCCGACACCAGGTACTGCTCGGACGTGTAGGTGCAGATGTAGCTGAGCGCGAAGGTGGCGAGGCCCTGTGCGAACAGCCAGCGCTGCGCGCGCCACGGCAGCCAGAGCCGGTCGCCGCGCAGCGCGCACCAGGCAAACAGCACCGCGGCGGCCAGCCCGAAACGGTAGGCCACCGACGCGGCCGGCGCCACATCGCCCAGCTGCAGCGTGATGGCAAAGAACGTGGAGCCCCAGATCAGGCAGGCGGTGATGAAGAGCAGCGGTGTTGACATCGGACCAGTATAGCTGTCCGGGCAGTAACTTGCCTAGCTGCTATTTTTTGCCCGGTGCTGTCGGCTGGCCTGATTAAATTATGTAAAGACAAAAGAAAAATAGCGAAAACGAACTATGATGGTTTATGCACCGATACCCCGTGCATGTCCTATTTGAACCGGAGGCGGTCATGAACACCGCATTGCAAATTAAAGTTGTTTCCGTGGTCTTGTATGTCGCTGTGGCCACCAGCCTGGTGCTGATGCTGTCGGTCGAACCGATGCAGAGCGCCGTCCAGACCCTGTTCGGCCACTCGCTGTTCCGCTGACCGGTACAATGGCCGCCATCTTCGATACCGCAGGATGGCGCAATGGAACGAAAGCAGTGCTTCCCCCCGGTGGTGGATGCCAATACCCGGCTGCTGGTGCTGGGCAGCCTGCCCGGTGAACAATCGCTGGCCCACGCGCAGTATTACGCTCATAAACAGAACCGGTTCTGGATGCTGATCTCGGCCGTGATCGGCGAAGACCTGGTGCCGCTGCCGTATGACCAGCGCCTGCAAACGCTGCTGCGCCACGGCGTCGGCCTGTGGGACGTGGTGGCCGAAGCCCACCGCCACGGCAGCCTGGACAGCGCCATCCGCCAGCGCGACGACAACGACCTGCCAGCGCTGCTGGCCCGCCATCCTGCCATCACCGCGATCGCCTTCAACGGCGGCACGGCCTACAAGCTGGGCCTGAAGGTGCTGGGCGAACACGCCACGCGCTACCGCATCGCGGCGCTGCCCTCGAGCAGCCCGGCCTATACGCTGGCGTATGGGGAAAAGCTGGCGCGGTGGAGTCAACTGAAAGATTTGCTGGCGCCACCGGCCGCATACTGACCGCGCGGCCGCTCAGGGGAACCTCAAGCCAGCGGCCGCACCTGCACCGGCTTGCCGTCGGCATCGAAACGCAGTGCGACCGCGATGTCGGTCAGGCCGATGCTGGCCAGGGCGTCGCGCAGGTCGTCCACTTCCACTTCGAGGTCGGCGGTCAGGTCGAGCGGCTTGTCGGCCGTGGCCAGCACCGTGTCGCCGGCGCACAGCTGCACGCGCAGCAGCATGTCGTCGTCGATGTCGGTGGGCGCGATGATGGCCGACAGCTGGTCCGGCGCGTGGCCGGCCATGGCGGCGTTCATGGTGGCGAGGATTTGCAGGGTCGCGTATTCGGCCTGCGCCTGTTCGCGCGCGCCGAAGAACAGGTCCTGGTACTGGAAATTGAGCGTGAGCGCGCCGTCGGCGCCGCGTCCGCGGCCCAGGCAGCGCGCGACCAGCGGCGCGAAATCGGCGGTCCACTGCTGGTAGGCCGCAGCGCGTTTGGCGAAGTAGGCATCGGCGGCCTTTTCGCTTTTCGGCACCTGGTAGAACGGGTCGTCGGCGCGCTTCAGGGCAAAGCCGACCAGGAAACGCGCTTCGACCGCGCTGTCTGCGCGGCCGAACGTGACCGGTGCCCAGCCTTGCGCCATGCTGCGCTCGAGCGCCGGCGCAGCTGTCAGTTTTTTCTCGGTCAGCGAGGTGGCCGCTTCGCGCAGCATGGCGTGCAACTGGCCATAGGTGATGCGTTCGATTTCAGCGAGGTCGTAGGCGTGGCTGACCAGCACCACCTTCGCTTTCGGGCTTTCCAGGCCGGCGGCCGTCAGGCTGGCCAGCACCGCGTCGTAGGCGGCGCTGTCCTGGAAATCGTGCGCCGGATCGAGGCCGCCCTGGCTGTGCACGAAGACGGGAATGGCGAACGCGTCGATCTCGATGTCGGCCGCGCCTTCGCGGCGCAGGATCAGGTTGGCCGCGCCTTCCTCGATGGCGTTTTTCAGGTAGCGGTAGCCGTCCACCGATTCGTCGCGGGCCAGTTCCACCGCGCCGTACAGCACCTCGTCCTTGCCTTGCGTGAGCAGGCGGCGCAGCAGGCGCTGGAAGGCGATGGCTTTCTGCGCCAGGTCTTCGCGGGTGGCGGCAGCAACGATGTCGGGATTGGCCTCGCCGTCCGACAGGTCCAGCGCCAGCGCGCACAGTTCGGTGGTGTTCTGCTCGTCCTTGACTTCAGGCGAGTTGGCGGATTTGCGGGGGACGGGGCGCTTATTTTTGGGCATGCGGATCGGGCTACTTTATCGTTCGTTATCGTTCGTTATGGAAGGCTTCGTGCAATTCGTCGAGCAGGTCGGCCACTTCGTCTTCGGTCAGACCCAGGTGCTGGCATGCCAGCGTGCCGCCTTTGTCCCACTCGCGCGACAGCGGACGGCCGAAAAAGCGCTCGATGCCTTTCTCGGCCAGCAGCGTCAGCGCCACCAGCGAGCGCACGGCGTCGTCGGTGGCGGGGTCGTCGAGCACGCGGTAGTCGTGGTGCAGCAGGATGGCCCACGAGACGTCCGGCGACAGGCCCCAGTTACGTGCCAGCAGGCAGCCGACGGCCGCGTGGTTGGTGCTGTAGCGCGCATCCTCGATGTCGGTGAAGCGGCGCGCGGTATCGTCGCAGGCGTCGTCGTAGGTGGCGGCATAGTCGGCGAAACGGTCCATCAGCAGCGGCACGCCGATATCGCAGAACAGCCCGAACGTGTGGGCGATGTCGGACGGCGCGATGCGCAGCTTGCGCGAGGTGAATACCAGCGCCTGGGCGCGGCGCATCGACACTTCCCAGAACGCGCTCAGGTCGGCGCCCTGGCCGTCGATGGCGCGCCGCGCCAGCAAGCCGGTCAGGGTGGACGCGCACAGGTCGACGCCGAGGAAATTGATGGCCTGCTCGACCGACTTGGCCTTGCGGGCAGCGCCGAAGAATGGCGAATTGGCCAGCTTGAGCAGCGCGCCGGACATGCCGACGTCGCTGCCGATGATGCGGGCGATGCTGCGCGGCGACGGATCGGGCTTGGCCAGCTCGTGCTGCAGGTCCACCAGCAGGCTGGGACGGGGCGGAATCCGGATGGAACGCATCAGCGCTTCTTCGACCGCGTTTTCTACTGGCAGGGCTGGGGATGAAACTGTGTTCATGGTGCGTATCGTCAAAAGCTGGTGGGAGGCGCAAAAGAGGCGCACGCGTAACCCGGTATTATCGCCGCAAGCGCTGCCTCGCTGAGCGATTTTCTGGCTTTTTTATTGCTATGAGGCTATATTTTTAAAAAAGAGTGTTTCGCACGCGCACGTTTGGTGATGTTTTGTTAGCATTTTTGTGGCATCCCTTACAATGTAGCCATGAGCAAAATCATTGCCGGAATCGATTTCGAGGCGCCATCGCACATCGTGGCGCGCCAGCTGATCGGCGTCACGGTGCTGGTCAACGGGGTGGGCGGGCGTATCGTCGAGACCGAGGCCTACGACCGCGAGGAGCCGGCGTCGCATTGCTATATCGGCGAGACGCCGCGCAATTTTTCCATGTTCGGCCCGCCGGGCCGCAGCTATGTCTACCGCTCGCACGGCATCCACTGGTGCCTGAACTTCGTCTGCCGCGAGAACGGCCACGGCGCCGGCGTGCTGCTGCGCGCGATCGAGCCGCTGGCGGGACTGGCGCAGATGCGCGAACGGCGCGGCCTGGAAGACGAGCGGCTGCTGTGTTCAGGTCCGGGGCGGTTGTGCCAGGCGCTGGGCATAACCCGCGCCGACAACAATCTGCCGCTCGACGCTGCGCCGTTTCAGCTGCTGGCGCCGGCGCCAGGCGCCGACCCCGGCGCAGCCACCGAGGTGCTGGCCATGGAAGTGTTAGCCGGCCCGCGCATCGGCATTTCCAAAGCCGTTGAGCTGCCGTGGCGCTTTGGCCTGGCGAGCTCGCGCTTTCTGAGCAAGCCGTTCCGCCAGTGACGGCGCCGCCGCAGCCGACACGTCGGCCAGCGTCGTCCCGGCTGCTGCCGCATCGGCCGCCACCTCGCCCACCTGGAACACCGACACCGCCTGCGACAGCTGCACCGCCTGCTCCTGCAGGCTTTCTGCCGCCGCTGCCGCCTGCTCCACCAGCGCCGCGTTCTGCTGGGTCACGTCGTCCATCTGGCCCACGGCCTGGTTGACTTCTGCGATGCCCTGGGCCTGCTCGGCGCTGGCGGCGCTGATGCGGGCGATGATGTCGTTGACCTGCTGCACCGACGCCACGATATCGACCATCCGCTCGCCGGCCTGGTGTACCGATGCGCTGCCGCTGTCGATGGTGGCCACCGACGCCGAGATCAGGGCGTCGATCTCCTTGGCTGCCGCTGCCGAGCGCTGGGCCAGCGTGCGCACTTCGGCCGCCACCACCGCAAAGCCGCGTCCCTGTTCGCCGGCGCGCGCCGCTTCCACCGCCGCGTTCAGCGCCAGGATATTGGTCTGGAACGAGATGCTGTCGATCACGCCGATGATGTCGACGATCTGGCGCGAACTGCCGCGGATGGTCGCCATGGTCTGCACGGCCTGCTGCACGGCGGCGCCGCCGCGCTGCGCCATGTCGCTGGCGTCGGCCGCCAGCTGGCAGGCCTGGCGCGCGTTGGCGGCTGTCTGCTGGACGGCCTGGGTCAGGCTGTCCATCGCGCTGGCGGTCTGTTCCAGCGAACTGGCCTGCATCTCGGTGCGGGTGGACAGGTCCTGGTTGCCGCTGGCGATTTCGTGGGCAGCCGTGTCGATCGAGCGCACCGCGCCCAGGATGGTGGCGATGGTGCCGGTCAGGTTGCCCATGCTCTGGTCGAGCAGGCGCGCGGTGTCGGCGATTTCGTCGCGCCCCTGCGGGCTGCGGCCGGCGCTGAGCCGGCCCTCGGCCAGCGCCATCACGACCTCGCCGATGCCCCGGATATCGCGCAGCATGGCGCGCCGCACGGCCATGGTCACACCCAGCGACAGCACGATCGAGAGCAGCACCAGCAGCCCCATGGTGCCGGCCAGCGCGTGGAAGTCGGCCGTGGCGCGGGCGTGCGCCCGTTCGCTCAGGCGCTTTTCCAGATCGGACAGCTGCGCCAGCTGATCGTTGAGCACCAGGAACTGCTTTTCGGCCTTGGACATGGCGTTGGTGGCGATGCTCTGGTCCATCTGCGCCATGTCCATGGTCTCCAGCACCGCCTTGCGGTACTCGGCCAGGGCGACCAGCGACTGCTCGACGTAGCGCCGCTCCTCGCCCTGGATGGCGGCGCCGGCCAGGCGCCGCAAAGCATCCTCGATGCCGGCGTGGCGGGTCTTGATCTGCAGCCCCAGTTGGTCCAGGCGGCTTTGCGCAAAGCTGCCGTTGACCCACGCCAGCAGCTGGTAGATCTGGGCATGGGCATAGCGCGCTTCGCCGGCCACGTCGGCCGTGGTTTTCAGGCGCGCGGCCCTGATCTGCACCAGGTTCTCCAGCGAGGCGTTCTGGCGCACCATGCCGACCGACGCCGCGCCTGCCGTGACGATCAGCAGGAGCAGCACCAGGCCGGGCGCGAGCAGCAGTTTGGGACCGATCCGTAGTTTGTTCAGCATGGTGCTCTCCCGTGCGTGTCAATGGTGTTATTTCTTGTAAATGCCGGCTTCGAGCACCACGTCGTCCACGCGCAGGATGTAGGTGGTCTTCTGTTCCAGCTTGCCGGTGGCGGGATTCTTGTACTGGTAATCGACCCAGCCGCTGCCTTTTTTGGCGGCCAGGTCGATGATCTCGCGGCGGTATTTCTTGCCGCTGGCGTCGGGCACATCGGTCAGGTCCTTGCCGACGATGGACGGGTTGACCGGGTGCGCCAGCACGATGCCGGTCTTCAGGTCGCGGATGTCCACGTACAGCGAGCCCTGGATGAAGCCCGGGTCGCGCGCGGCCACCTTGCGGATCATCTCGTCCTTGCCGTGGGCCTTGATGAAGGCGGCGCCGCGTTCGGCCATGGCGATGGCGTCTTTTTCGGTCGGCTCGGCAGCCAGTGCCGGCACGGCGTAGCACGACAACAGGGCGGCAGCAGCAACGCTGGTGATGACGGGGTGCAGTTTCATGACGAGGTCCTTACAGGGGGAGGGAGCTGTGAACTGTACCGGCGCGGGGCACGGGAGAAATTGCGATGACGCAAGTAATGGCCGCATGGAAATTCCTGGTGTGGCAGTCAGCCAACTTGCTTCAAGGCCTGATTTATTTCCTATGGTCATTTAATCGTGGCGTTGATATCTGGCAACTACGAACCTGGACGTGGCCCCTAGCATCCAGTCTCCGCCCTTCGACTGTGACAGGAGTCCTCATGACCGTTCCCGCCCCCGCCAAGTTCAAACCCTATACCCGACAGACGATTACCGAGGCGCGCCAGTGGCAGTGGCTCACGCCCGAGCTGCAGGAAGCCGTGCAGGTGGTATCGCAGGTGCTGCCGTTCCGCACCAACGACTATGTGCTCGACCAGCTGATCGACTGGAACAACATCCCCGACGATCCGATTTACCGGCTGGTGTTCCCGCACCGCGACATGCTGGCGCCGGACGACTACGCCCAGCTGCGCGCGCTGGTGCTGGGCAACGCCAGGCCGGAGGCGCTGGCCGCGCTGGTGCGCAGGATCCGCTTGCAGATGAATCCGCATCCGGCCGGGCAGATGACGCACAACGTGCCGCACATGGACGGCGTGCCGCTGCGCGGCCTGCAGCACAAGTACCAGGAGACGGTACTGTTCTTTCCGAGTGCCGGCCAGACCTGCCACGCCTACTGCACCTTCTGCTTCCGCTGGCCGCAGTTCGTCGGCATGGACGACCTCAAGTTCGATGCCCGCGCATCGACCGAGCTGGCCGCCTACCTGAAGACGCAGCCGCAGGTGACCGATGTCTTGATCACCGGCGGCGATCCGCTGGTGATGAATACCCGTTCGCTCGAAGCCTATATCGAACCGTTGCTCGCCCCCGAACTCGCGCACATCCAGAACATCCGCATCGGCACCAAGTCGGTGGCGTATTGGCCGCAGCGCTTCGTCACCGACCGCGACGCCGACGATCTGCTGTGCCTGTTCGAGCGGGTGGTCGCGGCGGGCAAGAACCTGGCCCTGATGGGCCATTACAACCACGCGGTGGAGCTACGCCAGGAAATCGCCCGGCAGGCCGTCAAACGCATCGTCGGCACCGGCGCCACCTTGCGCATGCAGGGCCCCCTGATCCGCCACATCAACGAAGACCCGAAAAGCTGGGCCGAGCTGTGGCAGACCGGCGTGCGCCTGGGGGCGATTCCCTACTATATGTTCGTCGAGCGCGACACCGGTCCGCACGACTACTTCCAGCTGCCGCTGGCGCGGGCGCACGAGATTTTCCAGGCGGCGTACCAGATGGTGTCCGGCCTGGCGCGCACCGTGCGCGGCCCGTCGATGAGCGCCTTCCCGGGCAAGGTGGTGGTGGACGGCGTGGTCACCATCGGCGGCGAAAAGGTGTTTGCGCTGCAGTTTCTGCAGGCGCGCAACCCGGACTGGGTGCGCAGGCCGTTCTACGCCAGGTTCGACCCGCACGCCACCTGGCTCGACGAGCTGCAACCGGCATTCGGCGCGGACCGGTTCTTCTTCGAGGAGGACGGCGGCAGCCGCAGCGGCCATGACCACGCGCCGGCGCCGGCCGGCGAGCGCAAGGTGATCCAGCTGGTGCCCGCCGGCAGCGCCCGCGCCGCCAACGGCTGCGGCGCGTCGGCCGGCCCCGCCATGCCCGTCACCCCCAGCGCCGCCTGAACGATGCTGACCACCGGTCCTGTCCATCGCGCTGACCGCGCCGAGCGTGCAGCCTGCGCTGACCGCGCTTGTTGGGCCAATGATGCCGACCGTGCGACGTGCGCTGGCCGCGCTCGTTGCGTCGATGGTGCCGACTGCGTAGCGTGCGCCGACCGTGCTCGTTGCGCCGGTGGCACAGACTGCGTAGCTTGCGCCGAGCATGCTTGTTACGCCGATGGCGCCGACTGCGCAGCGTGCGCGGAAGCTGGCCGCTTGCCCGCGGTCCCGCCGGCTGCCGACGCAGACGGCGCTGCCGGTATCGCCCCGGCGCTGTCGCGACGCATGGTGGTGCTGATGGTCTTTCTGCCGTTCGCATTGGGCCATTATCTGTCCACGCTGCTGCGCATGATTAACGCCACGCTGGCGCCGGCGCTAACGGCGGCGCTGGCGCTCACACCCGGGCAACTGGGCTTGCTCACCAGCGCCTTCTTTTTCGCCTTCGCGCTGGCGCAGCTGCCGGTGGGGGTGGCGCTCGACCGCTGGGGGCCGGCGCGGGTGCAGCTGCCGCTGCTGGTCATCGCTGCACTGGGAGCGCTGGCATTTGCGGGCGGCCATGATTTTGCCCAGCTGCTGGTGGCGCGCGCGGTGATCGGGTTCGGCGTGGGCGGCTGCTTCATGGCGGCGGTCAAGGCGCTGTCGACCTGGCTCACGCCGGCGCGGTTGCCGTCGATGCAGGGCTACCTGATCGCCGTCGGCGGCCTGGGCGCCGCATCGGCCACGCTGCCGGTGCGCATCGCACTCGATTACACCGACTGGCGCAGCCTGTTCGTGGGGCTGGCTTCGGCGCTGATGCTGACCGGCGTGCTGATCCGGCTGCTGGTGCCGCCGCAGCCGGCCACCGTGCAGCACCAGCCGCTGCGCGCGGCCATGGCCGAGATCCTGCGCCACCCGGCGTTCCGCGAGGCGGCGCAGCTGGTGCTGGTGCCGCACATGGTGTTCTTCGGCATCCAGGGCTTGTGGATCGGCCGCTGGCTCGGCGACGTGGCCGGCTATGCCGAGGACCGCGTGAGCTGGCTGCTGTACGTGGCCATGGGTGCAGTGATCGCCGGCGCCATCGCCGTGGGCATGATCACCGAGTGGGCCGCACGCCGTGGCGTGCCGACGGTGCGCGTGGCCGCTGCCGGCGTGGCGCTGTTCTTGCTGGTGCAGGCGGGCCTGGTCTGCGGCTGGCAGCCGGGCGTGGCGGCACTGGCCGTGCTGGCGGTGCTGTTCACGCTGGTGGGCACGGTGACCGGCATCGAGTACACGATGGTGGCGCAGGGCCTGCCGGGCCGGCTGACCGGACGTGCGGCCACCTGCCTGAACCTGCTGATCTTTCTGGGCGCGTTCGCGGTGCAGGCGGGCTTCGGGCTGGTGCTCGATTGCTGGCGGCCCGACGGCGGCGGCCATTATCCGGCGCAGGCCTATCAGGCAGGTTTCGCCCTGCTGCTGGCGCTGCAGGCGCCGGGGCTGGCGTGGTATGGCTGGCGCTGCTGGCAGCGCCGGTGCGAGACGGACGACGCTTCCGGTAGAATGGACATCACACCCGCTTCCGATAAGGTTCCCACCAGTCCATGACCGATGCCGCCACCTCTCCCGTGCTCGCTTCGCTGCCGCAGTCGTGGCAGGACTGGATCGCCGACAACCTGGCGCGCGGCTGCAGCCCGCTCGACATGGTCAACAGCATGGCGCGCTCGGGCCAGTACACGCTGGACGTGGCGCGCGCGGCCCTCGACGAAGCGGTGCACGCACGCGCGATCGGACCCGGCGCCAACGTGCACGCGCCGGACCAGGCCATGCCTTTCATCGACACCACGCGCAACCGCATCATGGTGGACCAGCGCGCCATCGACGTGCTGTTCGTGCTGAAAAGCCCACAGGTGATCTTGCTCGGCAATGTACTCGACAGCGGCGAGTGCGACGCCCTCGTCGCGCACTGCGATGCCGGGGCTGATTCCTCCTCGCGCTACACGCGCTCCACCGTCACCGGCGCCGAAGACGGTGCGAGCGTGGTGCACGAGGGCCGCACCAGCGACATGGCCTTCATCGCCCGGGGCGAGGCCGCGATTGCCGATCGCATCGAGCGCCGGCTGGCGCTGCTGTCGCACTGGCCGGCCGACCGCGGCGAGCCGTTCCAGCTGCAACGGTACGCCAGCACGCAGGAGTACCGGCCGCACTACGACTGGCTTGATCCCGACGCCAGCGGCCACCGCAGCCACCTGGCGCGCGGCGGCCAGCGCCTGGCCACCTTCATCCTGTACCTGACCGACGTGGAGCAGGGCGGCGGCACCGTGTTTCCGGGCCTGGGCCTCGAGGTCTATCCGAAAAAGGGCAGTGCGCTGTGGTTCCTCAACACCGACCCGCATCACCATCCCGACCACCAGACCCTGCACGGCGGCGCGCCGGTGGTCCAGGGCACCAAGATCATCGCCAACAAATGGCTGCGCCAGGCGCGCTACGGCTGAGCCAGAGGTAAAATGCGGGCTTCCGTACCCTTTGAGAGCAAACCATGAGACTTGTGCGCTATGGCCGTCCCGGCAAAGAACAACCTGGCCTGATCGACGACGAAGGCAAGCTGCGTGCGCTGTCGGGCGTGATCGACGATATCGACGCCGCCCAGCTGGCCCCCAAGGCCCTGCGCAAGCTGGAAAAGATCGATCCCGCCACGCTGCCGGTGGTGCGCGGCAACCCGCGTTTCGGCGTGCCGGTCAAGCACGTGGGCAAGTTCGTCTGCATCGGCCTCAATTACTCGGACCACGCGGCCGAAGCGAAGATGGCGCCGCCCAAGGAGCCGATCGTGTTCCTGAAAGCGAATACCGCGTTGAGCGGCCCGGACGATCCGATCATGCTGCCCAAGGGCTCCAAGAAGACCGACTGGGAGGTGGAGCTGGGCGTCATCATCGGCACGCGCGCGCAATACGTGACCGAAGACGAGGCGCTTAAATACGTGGCCGGCTACACGGTGGTCAACGACGTGTCGGAACGCTCGTATCAGCTCGAGCGCGGCCCGCAATGGGACAAGGGCAAGGGCTGCGATACGTTCGGCCCGGTCGGTCCGTGGCTGGTCACGCCCGAGCACATCGGCGACGTCCAGGACCTCGACCTGTACCTCGAAGTAAACGGCAAGCGCATGCAGACCGGGAATACGTCCACCATGATTTTCACGGTGGCGCAGATCGTCAGCTACCTGTCGCAGTTCATGACGCTGGAGCCGGGCGACGTGATCGCCACCGGCACGCCGCCGGGCGTGGGCATGGGACTGGCCAAGCCGCGCTTCCTGAAAAAGGGCGACCAGCTGCGCCTGGGCATTCCCGGCCTCGGCGAGCAGCAGCAGGAAGTGATCGACTGGCGGCCGCGCAAATAGCCGCCCCCGGGCGCTCCGGGCGCTCCGGTCGTTGCGGTCAGGACGCGCCGGCGATCGCCCGCTTGACCGCCTGCGCCAGGCGGTCGGTGATCTCGGCCAGGTCGGCGTCGCTGGCGATGAACGGCGGCGCCAGCAGGACATGGTCGCCGCGCACGCCATCGATGGTGCCGCCCATCGGATAGACCATCAGGCCGCAGGCCATCGCCTCGCGCTTGATCGCCGCGTGCAGCGCCAGCGCGGGATCGAACGGCTCCCTGGTCGCGCGGTCGCGCACCAGTTCCACCCCGATCAGCAAGCCCCGGCCGCGGATGTCGCCGACGTGCGGATGGCCGCCCAGCGCTTCGCGCAACATGGTGCGCAGCACGGCGCCGCGGCCGGTCACAGCGCCCAGCAGGTTGTCGCGCCGGATCACCTGTTGCACCGCCAGCGCGGCGGCGGCAGCCACCGGGTGGCCCATGTACGTGTGACCGTGCATGAAGATGCCGCTGCCCTGGCGCAGCCGCTCGACCACCGGCGCGCGTGCCAGCACCGCGCCGATCGGCTGGTAACCGGCACCGAGCCCCTTGCCGAGCACCACCAGGTCCGGCAGCACGCCTTCCTGCTCGAACGCGTACAGCGTGCCGGTACGCCCCATGCCGCACATCACCTCGTCGGCAATCCACAGGATGCCGTACTTGTCGCACAGGCTGCGCACGCCGCGAAAGTAGCCGGGCGTGGGCGGCACGGCGCCGGCCGTGGCGCCCACCACGGTTTCGGCGCAAAAGCCGATGATGCGCTGCGGCCCCGTTGCGATGATGGTGTCTTCCAGTTCGCGCAGCAGGGACGCAGTGTAGGCCTCGAGGCTCTGGTCCGGCGCGCGCTCGCGGTACTCGAAGCACGGCGCCACCCGCGCCACGTCCATCAGCAGCGGCGCGAACGGCCGGCGGCGCCACTCGTTGCCGCCGATGGCCAGCGCACCGAGCGTATTGCCGTGGTAGCTCTGGCGGCGGGCGATGAAGACGCTGCGCTGCGTTTCGCCCGCCTCGACGAAATACTGGCGCGCCAGTTTCAGCGCCGTCTCCATCGCCTCGGAACCGCCCGAGACCAGGTACACCTGATCGAGGTCGCCCGGCGCATCGGCGGCCAGCCGCGCCGCCAGTTCCTCGGCCGCCTCGCACGTGAAGAAGGCCGTGTGGGCGTAGGCATTGCGGTCGATCTGGGCATGCATGGCCGCCAGCACCTCGGGGTGCGCATGACCGAGCGACGACACGGCCGCGCCACCGCTGGCATCGAGGTAGCGGCGGCCTTCGCGGTCGTGCACGACCATGCCGGCGGCCGCGCCGACGACGGGCGGCGTCTGGCGCAGATGACGGTGGATCAGGTGGCTGGCAGGGCGGGGGCGGTTCATGGAGGTCCTTTCGGGCAGGTGGCGACGTGTGATTGCCAGCAGACAATATCCGCGTTCAGCTTGTTTTCTGTTGATCCATGCCGCACCATGGGCAGAAATTTGAGAGGAGTGACAAGATGACCGATCGCCTGGGACCGATACCGTTTGCCCACATGACCGCCAGCCAGCAGGTGGCAGCGCAAGCGGTGATCGACGGCCCGCGCGGCGCCCTGTACGGACCGTTCGTGCCGCTGATCCGCAGTCCGGAACTGATGGCAGCTGCCCAGCGCATGGGCGAATACCTGCGCTACCGCAGCGCCATCGGCACGCGCCTGACGGAGCTGGCCATCCTGGTCACGGCGCGCCAGTGGAGCCAGCAGGTGGAGTGGGCGATCCACGCCCCGATCGCGCGCGAATACGGCATCGCCGAGACGACGATCGCAGCGATTGCCGAACGGCGCCAGCCGCCGGACCTGCCGGCCGACGAGGCACTGGTGCTGACCTTCTGCCAGCAGCTGCACCGCCAGCAACGGGTGGACGACGCCACCTACGCCGCCGCACTGGCCGCCTTCGGCGAGCATGGCGTGGTGGACCTGATGGGCATCAACGGCTACTACACGTTTCTGGCGATGGTGATGAATGCAGCGCAGACGGCCGTGCCGCCGACGGATGCGCCGGCGTTGCCGGATTAACGGACCTAAGGCCTCAGCTGGCCTGAACCAGCACCCGCTTCAACCACGCACCGATATCATCGACCTCCTGCTGGCACAGCGAGTGCTGCATCGGGTAATCGTGCCATTCCACCTGGTAGCCCCACTGTTGCAGCAGGTCGCGCGAGGCGGTGGCGCGGGTGACGGGGACTACCGGGTCCATGCGGCCGTGGGCCATGAACACGGGCGTGGCCAGGCTCTCCTGGGTGAACTCGGTGGCGGCCTTGGGGGCGATCGGCAGGTAGCCGGACAGGCACATCATGCCGGCCAGCTTTTCCTTCTGGCGCAGGCCGGTCTGCAGCGTCATCGCGCAGCCCTGCGAGAAGCCGGCCAGGATGATCCTGTCGGCAGCGATGCCGCGCGCCTTTTCGCGGGCGATCAGGGCCTCGACCTTGGCCTGCGAGGCGCGCAGGCCCGTTTCGTCTTCCTGGCGACCAAGGTCGGTGGCGACGATGTCATACCACGAGCGCATCACGTAGCCGCCGTTGACGGTGACCGGCATGGTGTCGGCATTCGGGAACACGAAGCGGATCGCCGGCAGGCCGCGCAGGTCGAGTTCCTGCAGCATCGGCACGAAGTCGTTGGCGTCGGCGCCCAGGCCGTGCATCCAGATGATGGCGACAGTCGGGTTGGCGCCGGTTTCTTTTTCGATGGTTTGCAGCAGGCTCATAGTTTTCCTCGGAGTGGCGGTTGCCGTGGCAGGCAACACAGGGATCAGGGCAGCGATCGGCGCCAGCGCCGCCGACAACGCGGCAGCGCGCACCAGGCGGCGCCGCCCGGCGTCGGCAGCCAGGTTCACGCAGCAGGCGCAGGCCGCAGCGCCGATTTGGGCCGGAATGCCTTGCAGAGGGCCGCATCGGTTTCCATATACGGTCCGCCGATCAGGTCGATGCAATAGGGGACTGCGGCAAAGATGCCGCCCGCGACCGTGTTGCCGTCGGCGTCTTTCAGGCCGCCCAGCGTTTCGGCGATTGCCTTCGGCTGGCCCGGCAGGTTCATGATCAGGGCCGCGTGATCGGCCGTCTCGCGGATCACGGCGGTCTGGCGCGACAGGATGGCGGTCGGCACGAAGTGCAGGCTGATCTGGCGCATCTGCTCGCCGAAGCCCGGCATTTCCTTGGTGGCCACGGCCAGCGTGGCTTCGGGCGTGACATCGCGCCGCGCCGGCCCGGTGCCGCCCGTGGTCAGCACCAGGTGGCAGCGTGCGATATCGACCAGTTCCACCAGCGTCGCCTCGATCCGGGCGCGCTCGTCGGCGATCAGCCGCGTCTCCACGCGGTAGGGCGTGGTGATGGCGCGCGCCAGCCAGTCCTGCAGGGCGGGAATGCCCTGGTCCTGGTAGACGCCGCCGCTGGCGCGGTCCGAGACCGAGACCAGGCCGATCACCAGCACCGGTTCCGGCTTATTCGTCATCGTGTTCGCTGTCGGCGTCGAGAGCGGCGTCGAGGTCGTCGTCGGCAGCGCCGGCTGCCGCCTTTTTCTTCTTGGCCTCGACCTGCTTGAGGATCTGGAAGATTTCGCGGTACGCCTTGGGCGGCTTGTTCTCGGCCTGCTCCTTGCGGGCATTGCGGATCAGCGTGCGCAGGTGCTGCACGTCCAGTTCCGGGTTCTCCGACAACAGCACGGTCAGCGCCTTGTCGTCGGCCAGCAGCTTGTCGCGGCGGCGCTCGAGCGCGTGCATGGCGGCGGTGTCGGCCTTCGAGGCGCCTTTCCAGCTGTCGATGGCCTGCTGGATGGCAGCCACTTCCGCTTCGTCCAGCGTGCGCATCTTCTTGCCGACGAACTGCATCTGGCGGCGGCGACCTTCATGGTTGGTGATGGTCTGGCACTCGAGGATGGCGTCGCGCACGTCCTCCGGCATCGGCACGCGCTTGACACGGTCGCGCGGCTCGGCGACCAGCGCCTCGCCCAGCTTTTGCAGGGCGTCGACCTGGCGCTTCATCTCGGATTTGGAAGGGCGCTCGTATTCCTGTTCGAATTCGGTGGAGCTGAAGCCGACGGCGCCGCGGTTTGGATTTACCATATGATTAACTCTCGGGAAAGACTCGTGGTCCGGCGTGCAGCCGTCCCTGTAAACTGTGAACGACTGCTATGATACCCGGTTTAGCTGCCTGCCGACGAAAACCGCCCATGTCCGACCGCCCCGCCAGCCCGAGCTTGAGCCTAAGCTTCAGCCACACGCACGAACAGCTGCAGCAGCTCGCCCGCGACGTGCTGGGTTACGCGAAAGCGCAGGGCGGCACCGATTGCGAGGTCGATTTCAGCGAGGGCAGCGGCCTGTCGGTCTCGGTCCGCCGGAACCAGATCGAGACCATCGAGCAGAACCGCGACAAGGGCATGGGCGTGACCGTCCATCTGGGCCGGCGGCGCGGCAATGCCAGCACCTCCGATTTTTCCACTGCCGCCCTGCAAGCCACGGTGGAAGCGGCCTACAACATCGCCCGCTTCACCGCCGAAGACGACTGCGGCGGCCTGCCTGACGTCGAGCTGCTGGAAATGGCGCCGCCCGACCTGCAACTGTTTTATCCGTGGGAGATCGACACCGCCGGCGCCGTGGAACTGGCCCGGCGCGCCGAAGCGGCCGCCTTTGCGGTCGATGCGCGCGTGACCAACAGCGAGGGGGCGGGCGTGCACGTGCAGCACTCGCAATTCGTCTCGGCCAATTCGCGCGGCTTCATCGGCGGCTACCCGTATTCGCGCCACACGGTGTCGATGGCGGCCATTGCCGGGCGCGGCGCCGGCATGCAGCGCGACGACTGGTATGTGTCGGTGCGCGATGCGGCGCGCATGGCGTCGCCGGAGGCGATCGGCCGTTACGCTGCCGAGCGCGCCCTGGCGAGGCTGCGTGCCCGCAGCCTGAGCACGCGCACCTGCCCGGTGCTGTTCGAGGCGCCGCTGGCCATCGGTTTGCTGGGCGCCTACGTGCAGGCCACGTCGGGCGGGGCGCTGTACCGCAGGTCGACGTTTTTCGTCGACAGCCTCGGCAAGCAGGTGCTGCCGTCGCACGTGCAGATCCACGAAGACCCGCACGTGATCGGCGCCATGGGCTCGGCCCCGTTCGACGACGAAGGCGTGACGACGCGCGCGCGCGACGTGGTCAGGGACGGCGTGGTGCAGGGGTACTTCCTGTCGACCTATTCGGCGCGCAAGCTGGGCATGCGCACCACCGGCAACGCGGGCGGTTCGCACAACCTCACGCTGTCGTCGTCGCTGACGGCACCCGGCGACGATTTGTCCGCCATGCTGCGCAAGCTCGGCACCGGCCTGCTGGTCACCGAGCTGATGGGGCAGGGTACCAACTACGTTACCGGCGACTATTCGCGCGGCGCCTCGGGCTTCTGGGTCGAGCGCGGCGAGATCCAGTACCCGGTCGAAGAGATCACGATTGCCGGCAACATGCGGGACATGCTGGCGCAGATCGTGGCGGTCGGCGCCGACACCATGGTGCGCGGCACCAAGCGCACCGGCTCGATCCTGCTCGAGCAGATGGTGGTCGGCGGAAGCTGACTTCGTCACGCCATTATTTGACGCACAAGGCGCTGGCCGGCACGCCGCAGGCCACCAGCCGGCCCACGTCCGGATTGTTCAGGTAGTCGAGGTGGGCGCGGTCCGGCCGCTCCAGCAATCCCAGCCACGTCGGTGCATTCGAGACCAGGATGTTGTGGACGCTGACGCCCTGGCCGGCGTAGCGCTGTGCCGGCAGCGTATAGGACAGCGCGTCGTTGGGATCGGAAAAAGCCACAACGGTCAGCGTCGCCGCCGTGCGCCGCCCGTCGCCGGCGCGCTGGTGCAGCAGCCGTTGCAGGCTGTCCGGCTGCGCGGTGCGCGCGCTGCCGGTGTCGAGCGGCTGGTCGGCCAGCGACAGCAACGGCAGCTGGTTGGCCGCCATCACCAGCATGCGCAGCCTGGCCATGGTGCGCCGCGCGGTGACCGCCGCCCGCGAACCAGGCGCCTCCTCGCCCATGCGCAGCAGCGTATCGAACATGATCTTGCTGCCCATGCTGTGGGCGATCACCACCAGCGGCAGCTTGTCGGCCTCCTCATCAGAAGGCGTAACGCTGCCCAGCACGCGCAGGATGGCCTCGCGCATGCGCAGCTGGATGGTGTCGCGCGCCACGCCCTGGTAGATCAGCGCGTCGGGCAGGCAATCGTCGATCAGCGTATCTTTCAGACGGGCGTTCCACAGTGCGCGCCGGTGCGGGTACGGCGGCGCGCCGGTGCATGCTGCCGATTTGTCGGTCTGGTCGTCGCACAGCTGGCGCTTGAGCGGCGTCGTCAGCGGCGACCAGATCAGGGCGTGGAAGCGCAGGCGGCCGGCCGCCGTGTCCACCGTGGACGGCACGATCTCGATGTCATTCGTGTCTGCGCCGGCGATGCTTGCCGGGGACACGGTGGCGCCGTCGATCGACCGTCCCAGCTGCGCCACCACCTGCTGCGCCCAGCGCGCGTCGTGGGTGCAGATGCCGTGCACCAGCAGCACCTCGGCGCTGCGGCCCCGGGCCTGCGCGGGCAGATCGACCAGGCCGGGGAAGCGCGTGTCGCGCTCGAGTATCACGGGAGGACGGTAAGGGGTGCTGCAGGCGGCCAGCAGGAGCAGGCCGGCGAGCACGCCCGGTACGGCACGCAAAAGAGTGGCGGCCGGGCGGCGCTTGGGTGAACGGATGGTCATCTGATCCTCCAGGGAGAAGGCGCTCGCTGGCGCCGCTGGAGGTCAGTGTATTTTTGCGGGTGACAGCCACCTTGTGCTGGCACAGCGCCAGGACAAGGTGGCTGGCTTGACGACCGAGCTACTGCTGAATAACTACTGAGTAACTGCTCAGTTACTGCCCAGTTACTGCTGCGCGACCAGGGTCTGCAAGATTGGCTGCAGCACGGCTTTGCCCAGCTCGGCGCTGCGGGCGCCGTTCCAGCCGGTGTCGGCGTCCGGGTCGTTGGCATTGTCCTTGAACGGCAGTTCCACCGTCAGCGACAGGCAACCGAACTGGTGCGTGATATGGGGCGAACCCATGGTCAGCGTTTCGTCCGTGTACGGGGTTTCGCCGTAGCCGTATTCGTCCTGGAAGTCGGGGCTGGCGATCAGGAAGTTGTCGATGAAGTATTGCTGGCCTTCGGCCTGGTCCGGGGTCCAGGTCGGCAGCGATTCGCTGCCCGCCACGAAGACGTACGGCAAACCCTCGTCGCCGTGGATGTCGAGGAACAGGTCGCACCCGATTTCCAGCATCTTGTTTTTGACCAGGAACACTTCCGGGCTGCGCTCCATGGTCGGGTTCAGCCACTCGCGGTTGAGGTTGGCGCCAGCGGCATTGGTGCGCAGGTTGCCGCGCACCGAGCCGTCCGGGTTCATGTTCGGCACCACGTAGAACACGGCTTCCTTCAGGCAGTTGCGGCCGAACGGGTTGGCCGGATCGAGCAGCGCGTCGACCATGCCTTCCACGAACCACTCGGCCATCGTTTCGCCCGGGTGCTGGCGCGCGATCACCCACACTTTTTGTTCCGCTTCCGGGTCGCCGATGACCAGCATGTTCAGGTCGCGGCCATCGATGGTGCTGCCCAGGTCGACCTGCTTGACCAGCGGCGACAGTTGCGCATTGTCCAGCAGCGCCAGGTGGCGTTCCCACGAATACGGTTCGAAATAGGCGTAGTAAACACTGTCGTATTCCGGGGTATGGTTGATCGTCATGACCTCGCCGTCGAACGAGGTCGGCACGCGGAACCAGGTGTCGCGGTCGTAGCTGGCCACGGCCTGGTAGTCTTTCCAGCCGTCCGGGTAGGCAGTCTTGCCGGCGTTCAGGAAACGCAGTGTCAGCGGCGTGGACGCACCGCCCTGCACGCGGAAGTAGAACCACTGGGTGATGTCGGCGTGCGAGTCCTTGCGGATGTGCAGGTCGATCGCGGCCGGGTTGTCGGCGCTGATGACGTCGATGGCGCCGGCGTCGAACTGCTGGCTGATTTTGATAGGCATGGTGAATGGTCCCGTTGAAATTCAGAGTCGAGCGCTTGTGGCGCAGTGGCGACATCATACAGGGTGGTGGCGCTTGGCGACACGCCGGTCGTGGTCAAGAAATTCTCGGCGCCTCAGCGCAAGCCCCCGAACCGCGCATAAAACGCCGCCTCTGCCGGTGCCGCCGCCGGGTCTGCGCGGCGCAGCACGGTGTCGATATGCTGCTCGGCCGCCACGTGGACCGCCAGGTACAGCTGGCGCGCCAGCGCGTAGGCGTCGGTGCCGGGCCAGGGAGACGGCAGCAGGTCGGCAGGCAGTTGCGGGTCGTGCAGTTGCACGCGGCGGTAGGCATGGATCAGCAGGGTGCGGATCACGAACGCCTGCTGCGGCGTCGGCTGACCGGTCCCGCGCGCGCCCAGCGCATCGCGCAGCGGCGCAAAGCGGGCGATGAACAGTTCGTAGGCGGCCGCCACGGCGCGCAGGTCCCAGCCGGTCGCCACCAGTTCGCCCAGCGGCCGGGCGCCGACGCCGGGCACGGTGGCCGCGCGCACCACGAACAGCTTGCCGCTCACGCCCAGGCGCCCCAGCACGTCAGCCAGTGCAGCCGGTTCTGCCGCAGGGTGGGCCAGGATGCCGGGCGCCATCACGCTGTAGCCTTCCCATAACAGTTCCTTGCGCACGGCCGTGCGTTCGGCCGGCGTCAGCGCGCGTTCGCCGCTGAGCACCAGGGTCCAGTGGCCATCCCAGTGCGCGTGCGGTTCGGCGTAGATGCGGCGGTAGGCGTGCGAGAAGCGCGCCATGGCGTCGGGCGTGATCGCGTAGGCGCTGCGGCGGCCGTCACGGCGGGCGCCCAGCCAGCCCTCCTGCGCCAGGCGGAACACGGCCGTGCGCAGCAGCCGGTCGTTGACACCGAACGGCGCCAGCAGCTCGATCAGGCTGCCCAGCCACACCATGCCGCCGTGCGGCACGATGGCGTCGCCGAAGATGGTCACCACCAGCGATTTCGAGCGCGGCGGGTCGTGGGCGAGGAAGTCGGTGATCCAGTCGGAACAGTCCATGGAGTCCAGCGGAAAGCAAACCGTCAGTTTACCGGTTGAAACGTCGTTCGAGGGAAATATCTGCAAGATTTCAATATGATTCAAAAAATCGGTAGCATAAAATAATTTCGTATCGTATGATCACTTCATCGAGTACAGAGGAGGAGACCACGATGTACGCCCAACAAGTAGAGACCGGCCTGAGCGCGGTCCGCAGCGCTGACGACATGGCCGACGACGAGCGCGCCTTCCAGGCCCGCATTGACGCCGGCGTGCGCATCGAGGCCAAGGACTGGATGCCGGACGCCTACCGCAAGACCCTGATCCGCCAGATTTCCCAGCATGCGCACTCGGAGATCGTCGGCCAGCTGCCGGAGGGCAACTGGGTTACGCGCGCTCCCACGCTCAAGCGCAAATCGATCCTGCTGGCCAAGATCCAGGACGAGGCCGGGCACGGCCTGTACCTGTACAGCGCGGCCGAAACCCTGGGCGTCACGCGCGACGAGCTGCTCGCTGCCCTGCACAGCGGCAAGGCCAAGTATTCGAGCATCTTCAACTACCCGACGCTGTCGTGGGCCGACATGGGCGCCATCGGCTGGCTGGTCGACGGTTCGGCCATCATCAACCAGATCCCGCTGTGCCGCTGCTCGTACGGGCCGTACGCGCGCGCCATGGTGCGCGTGTGCAAGGAAGAGTCGTTCCACGCGCGCCAGGGCTACGACATCATGCTGTCGCTGGCGCGCGGCACGCCCGAGCAGAAAGCCATGGCGCAGGATGCGCTGAACCGCTGGTGGTGGCCGTCGCTGATGATGTTCGGCCCGTCCGACGCCGAATCGGTCAACAGCGCGCAGTCGGCGCAGTGGCGCATCAAGCTGTTTTCCAACGACGAACTGCGCCAGCGCATGGTCGATCAGACCGTGCCGCAGGCCGAGTTCCTCGGGCTGACCATCCCCGATCCCGACCTGCGCTTCAATGCGCAGACCGGCCACTACGAGTTCGGCGCGATCGACTGGACCGAGTTCCAGAATGTCCTCAAGGGTAACGGCCCGTGCAACCGCGAACGGCTGCGCACCCGGGTCGACGCCTGGGAGCAGGGCGCCTGGTTCCGCGAGGCGCTGGTCGTCCATGCCGACAAGCACGCCGACAAAAAACCACGCACCACGGAGGCCGCATGACATCGCCAACCAGCAGGGAATGGCCGCTGTGGGAAGTCTTCATCCGCAGCCAGCACGGCCTGGCGCACAAACACGTGGGCAGCCTGCATGCGCCCGACGCCGAAATGGCGGTCAACAATGCGCGCGACGTCTACACGCGGCGCAACGAGGGCATGAGCATCTGGGTGGTGCGCGCGGCCGACATCGTGGCCAGCAGCCCGTCCGACAAGGGCGCCCTGTTCGAGCCGGCCAACAGCAAGGTCTATCGCCACCCCACCTTCTTCCCGATGCCGGAAGAAGTCAAGAACCTGTGAGCTGCCGATGGACACCAAGGTCAATTACCTGCTGCGCCTGGGCGACAATGCCCTGATCCTGAGCCAGCAACTGTGCCGCCTGTGCGGCAAGGGCCCGGCGCTGGAAGAAGACATGGCGCTGTCCAACGTCGCGCTCGACCTGCTGGGCCAGACCCGCCTGTGGTACGAGTATGCGGCCGAACTGGAAGGCGCCGGCCGCGACGAAGACCGCCTGGCCTATCACCGCGACGCCCACGACTTCAAGAACTGCCTGCTGCTCGAACAGCCGAACGGCAACTACGCCGACACCATGATGCGGCAGTTTTATTTCGACACCTGGCACTACTTCCTGATCGCCGCCCTCACGCACGCCAGCGACGCCCGCATTGCCGCCATCGCCGAAAAGTCGCTCAAGGAAGTGACATACCACCTGCGCCGCAGCGGCGACCTGGTGGTGCGCATGGGCGACGGCACGGCCGTCAGTCATGCCAAGACCCAGGCCGCCGCCGATGCGCTATGGATGTACAGCGGCGAGGCGTTCGCCTACGACGCGGTGGACCAGGCCATGGTGGACGCCGGCATCGCGCCACCGGGCGCGCAGCTGCGCAGCCAATGGCTGGCGCACGTGGCCGAGATCTTTGCCGAGGCCACCCTGACCATGCCACCGGCAGACGCCTGGATGCAAAGCGGCGGCAAGCAGGGACGCCACACCGAGCACCTCGGCTACATCCTGGCCGAGATGCAGTTCCTGCAGCGCGCGTACCCGAACGCGCAGTGGTGAGCCCCGCATGAACACCCCCAAGACATCGGCGTCCACCGGCAGCCCGCGCGCCGTCATGCCCGCGCAGGCGGGAGTCCCATCCGGGCGCTCCAGCGCCGCTGCAGGCGCCGGCTACGACAGCGACCGCGTCTTCGGCTGGCTCAACGACGTCCCCGACCCGGAAATCCCCCCCATCAGCATCATCGACCTGGGCATCGTGCGCGCCGCGCAGGTGACCGACGATGGCGCCTGCCACGTCACCATCACGCCCACCTACAGCGGCTGCCCGGCCATGCAGGTGATCGGCGCCGCCATCACCGAGGCGCTGCATGCACACGGCGTGCGCGAAGTGGTGCTGCACACCCAGCTCAGTCCCGCTTGGACCACCGACTGGATCAGCGAAACGGGCAAGCAAAAGCTGCGCAATTACGGCATCGCGCCGCCGGCCGAGCAGGTGATCGACACCAGCCGGCTCGGCCTCGGCCCGGCCGCGGCCATTTCACGCAGAGCGCCGCCACCGCGCATCGCCTGCCCGCACTGCGGCTCCACCCACACTGCCGTCACCAGCCAGTTCGGCTCCACGCCCTGCAAGGCGCTGTACCGCTGCTTCGACTGCCGCGAGCCGTTCGATTACTTCAAGTGTCACTGATCGCTAAGACCATGAGCCAATTCCATCCCCTGACGGTGGCCCAGGTGCGCCACGAGACGCGCGACACCATTGCCGTCACCTTTGCCGTGCCGCCCGAACTGCGCGCCAGCTATGCCTACCAGCAGGGCCAGCACCTGACCCTGCGCACGCAGATCGACGGCGAGGATGTGCGACGGTCGTATTCCATCTGTTCGGCGGTGCAGGACGACACGCTGCGCGTTGCCATCAAGCGCACCCCGGGCGGCGTGTTTTCGTCGTGGGCCGTGGATCACCTGCAGCCGGGCGCCGTGCTCGACGTGATGCCGCCGTCGGGCCACTTCAACGTGCCGCTCGATGCCGCCAACCGCAAGCACTACCTGGCGTTTGCAGCCGGCAGCGGCATCACGCCCATCCTGTCGATCATCAAGACCACGCTGGCGGTCGAGCCGCACAGCCGCTTCACGCTGTTCTACGGTAACCGCGCCAGTTCCTCGGTGATCTTCCGCGACGAGCTGTCCGACCTCAAGGACCGCTACCTCGACCGCCTGCGCATCGCCTACGTGATGAGCCGCGAGCAGCAGGACATCGACCTGTTCAACGGCCGCATCACGCAGGACAAATGCGCCGAGTTCCTGCGCTACTGGGTGCGCGTGGCCGATGTCGATGTGGCCTTCATCTGCGGGCCGGAAGACATGATGCTGGGCGTCGCGGCCGCCCTGCAGCAGGCGGGCATGCCCAAAGACGCGATCAAGGTCGAACTGTTTGCCGCCACCGGCGCCAACGGCCCGCGCCAGGCCAGGGCCCACGCGGCCACGGACGCCGGTGCGCAGCAGACCGAAGTGACCGTCATCATGGACGGCAGTGCCAGCAGTTTCACCATGGCGCAGAACCAGGAGTCGCTGCTCGACGCCGGCCTGCGCGCCGGCATCGACATGCGCTATGCGTGCAAGGGCGGCGTGTGCTCCACCTGCCGCTGCAAGCTGGTCGAAGGCCAGGTGGACATGGATATCAACTACGCACTGGAAGACTACGAAGTGGCGCGCGGCTTCGTGCTCAGCTGCCAGAGCTTCCCTGTCACCGGCAAGGTGGTGATCGACTTCGACCAGGCCGAATAAGAAAGGAACGAATCCATCATGAACGTCTATCAACACATCGTGTTCGGGATCGACGCCGGCGTCGCCACGCTGACCCTGAACCGCCCCGATAAACTGAACAGCTTTACCCAGGCCATGCACGAAGAGGTGCGCGACGCGCTGCGCCGCGTCGGCGCCGACAAGAGCGTGCGGGTGCTGGTGCTGACCGGCGCCGGGCGCGGCTTCTGCGCCGGCCAGGACCTGTCCGATCGCACCGTGTCCAATGCGCCCGGTACGCGGCCGGTGGACCTGGGCGACTCGGTGGAAAAGAATTATGCGCCGCTGGTGCTGGCGCTGCGCACCCTGCCCATGCCGGTGATCTGCGCCGTCAACGGCGTGGCGGCCGGCGCCGGCGCCAACCTGGCGCTGGCCTGCGACATCGTGCTGGCCGCCAGTTCCGCGACGTTCGTGGAAGTGTTCTGCAAGCTGGGCCTGATCCCGGACACGGGCGGCACCTATTTTTTACCGCGCCTGGTCGGCACCGCGCGCGCCATGGGCCTGGCCATGCTGGGCGAGAAGCTCACGGCCGAGAAGGCCGAGCAGTGGGGCCTGATCTGGAAGGCCGTGCCCGACGCCGACCTGGCTGCCGAAACGGCCAGGCTGGCGCGCCACTTCGCCAGCGCACCGACCCAGGGACTGGCCTTTACCAAGCGCGCCATCCACGCCAGCGCCCAGAACACCCTGCAGCAGCAGCTCACGCTCGAATGCGCGATGATGAGCGAGCTCGGACGCACCAGCGACTACCGCGAGGGCGTGGCAGCCTTCATGGAAAAGCGCGCGCCGCAATTCACGGGGAAATGACATGACCGCACTGTCACACGATCGCATCGTGGCCGTCATCGGCAGCGGCGCCATGGGCGCCGGCATCGCCCAGGTGGCCGCTGCCSCCGGCCATACCGTCAAGCTGTACGACAGCCGTCCCGAGTCCGTGGCCAAAGCCATGGCCGATATCGGGCAAGCCTTCAACAAGCTCGTTGCCAAACAGCGCATGACGCCAGTGGACGCTGCCGCCGCGCTGGCGCGGCTGCAACCGGTCCTGGCGCTGGACGAACTCGCTGCCGCCAACCCGGCCATGGTGGTGGAAGCGATCGTGGAAAGCCTCGACGCCAAGCACGCCATGTTCGTCCAGCTGGAAAACCTGGTGCACGACGGCTGCATCCTGGCCACCAACACGTCGTCGATTTCGGTCACCGCCATCGGCGCCGGGCTGCGCGCGCCGGAGCGGCTGGTGGGCATGCATTTCTTTAACCCGGTGCCGCTGATGGCGCTGGTGGAGGTGGTCAGCGGGCTGGCCACCGACAGCGCGGTGGCGCAGACCGTGTACGACACCGCCGCTGCCTGGGGCAAGCAGCCCGTGCATGCGCGCTCCACGCCCGGCTTCATCGTCAACCGGGTGGCGCGGCCATACTATGCCGAGGGCTGGCGCCTGCTGGCCGAGGGCGCGGCCGATGCCGCCACCATCGACGCCGTACTGCGCGACGCAGGTGGCTTTCGCATGGGACCGTTCGAGCTGATGGACCTGATCGGCCACGACGTCAATTTCGCGGTCACGCAGTCGGTGTTCGCGGCCTATTTCAACGACCCGCGCTTCACCCCGTCGGTGCAGCAGCAGGAGCTGGTCAATGCCGGCTTCCTCGGCCGCAAGACGGGGCGCGGCTGCTACCGCCACGGCGACGGCGCGGTCAACGATCCGGCCCGGTCCGAGGCCGCGCTACCGAGGCCGGCGTTCGTCAGCTACACGCAGGAAGCGGGCAGTGTTGGCGCAGGGCTGGCAGCCGTGCAGCCGCACGGCGCTGCGGTGACCGACGCGCTGGCAGCGCGGCTGCGCGCTGCCGGCATCGACGTGGCCCACCGCAAGACGGCGGAAGTACACGCACGCCAGGCCGACCATGCGCCGGCGTTCCACTGCAACGGCGCCGCCGTGTACCTGACCGATGGCCGCAGCGCCACCCGGCGCGCTGCCGACAACCAGCACCCCGACACGGTGCTGGTGGACCTGGCCCTCGATTACGCGAGCGCTAGCCGCATTGCAGTGGCCTGCGCCGACCAGTGCGCCCCCGAGGCCTACCAGGCAGTGGTGGGCTTGCTGCAGGCAGCCGGTTTCACCGTCACCCGTCTCGACGACGTGCCCGGCATGGCGGTGATGCGCACCGTGGCCATGCTGGCCAACGAGGCGGCCGATGCCGTCAACCAGGGCGTGTGCAGCGCGGCCGATGTGGACCTGGCCATGCAAAAGGGCGTCAATTACCCGCGCGGACCGCTGGCCTGGGCCGACGCGGTCGGCGTGGACCACGTGGTGACGGTGCTGGACAACCTGGCCACCAGCTATGGCGAAGACCGTTATCGCGTTTCGCCTCTGCTGCGGCGCAGGCACGCATCGGGAGCGACCATCCATGCATGAGATGACGACCGATCCCGATCCGCAGGCGTTGGCCGAGCAGGTGGCCGCGGCCATGTACGCGCGCGATCCCGCCTCGCGGGGACTGGGCATCACGCTCGTTGGCGTCGGTCCCGGCCACGCCACCATGGCGATGACGATCCGCGCCGACATGCTCAACGGGCATGGCAGCTGCCACGGCGGCTTTATCTTCACGCTGGCCGACAGCGCGTTCGCCTTTGCCTGCAACAGCTACAACTTCAACACCGTCGGGGCGGCATGCACCATCGATTACCTGGCGCCGGGCCGCGCGCATGACGTGCTGACGGCCACCGCGCGCGAGCAGGCGCTGGCCGGCAAGAGCGGCGTGTATGACGTCGTGGTGGTCAACCAGGACGGCCGCACGGTCGCCCTGTTTCGTGGCAAATCGCTGCGCGTGGGCGGCCACGTGCTGGCACAGCAATGAGGAGCAGACATGGCCTACCGCATACCGGATCCATCGGACTTCGAGCCGATCGAGCGCGCCAGCCGCGACGAACTGCAGGCGCTGCAGCTGCAACGCCTGCGCTGGACGCTGCAGCACGCGTACGACAACGTGCCGCACTACCGCACGGCATTCGACGCTGCCGGCCTGCATCCCGGCGACCTGAAAACGCTGGCCGACCTGGCGCGGTTTCCGTTCACCGGCAAGCGGGAATTGCGCGACAACTACCCGTTCGGCATGTTTGCCGTGCCGCGCGAGCAGGTGGTGCGTGTGCACGCCTCGAGCGGCACCACCGGCAAGCCGACCGTGGTCGGCTACACGCAGCGCGACATCGACACCTGGGCCAACCTGGTGGCGCGCTCGATCCGCGCCGCCGGCGGGCGGCGCGGCGACATGGTGCATATCGCCTACGGTTACGGGCTGTTCACCGGTGGCCTGGGCGCCCATTACGGCGCCGAACGGCTCGGCTGCACCGTGGTGCCGATGTCGGGCGGCCAGACCGAGCGCCAGGTGCAGCTGATCGAGGACTTCAAGCCGTCGGTGATCATGGTCACGCCGTCGTACATGCTCAACATCATCGAGGAATACCAGCGGCAAGGACGCGATCCGGCCGCCAGCTCGCTCAAGGTCGGCATCTTCGGCGCCGAACCCTGGACCGACGCCATGCGCCGCGAAATCGAGCAGCGCGCCGGCATCGACGCGGTGGACATCTACGGCCTGTCCGAAGTGATGGGGCCCGGCGTGGCCAGCGAATGCATCGAGAGCAAGGATGGCCCGGTCATCTGGGAAGACCATTTTTATCCCGAGATTATCGACCCCGACACCGGCGCCGTGCTGCCCGACGGCGAGGAAGGCGAACTGGTATTCACCTCGCTGACCAAGGAGGCGCTGCCCATCATCCGCTACCGCACGCGCGACCTCACGCGGCTGCTGCCGCCCACGTCGCCGGGATTGCGGTCGATGCGCCGCATCGGCAAGATCACCGGCCGCTCGGACGACATGCTGATCATCCGCGGCGTCAACGTCTTCCCGTCGCAGATCGAGGAACTGATACTCAAAATGCCGCAACTGGCGCCCCAGTACCAGCTGATCGTCCGGCGCGAGGGGCACCTCGACCAGCTCGACGTGCTGGCCGAGCTGCGGCCGCAGGCCGGCAACCTGTCCGTGGCCGGCCTGGCCGCCGAGCTGGAGGCGCGCATCAAGACCAACGTGGGCGTGACGACCCGGGTGCAGCTGCTGGCGCCCGACGGCATCGAGCGCACGCTGACCGGCAAGGCGCGGCGCGTGATCGACCAGCGCCCCCGCTGAGACTAACCCCAAGACAAGGAGCCATGGTGGTCAAGGTTTATGAAATCAACGGCGTCACCCCGGTCGTGCATCCGACTGCCTACGTCCATCCGAGCGCGGTGCTGATCGGCGACGTGATCGTCGGTCCGCGCTGCTACGTGGGGCCGCTGGCCGCCCTGCGCGGCGACTTCGGCCGCCTGATCCTCGAAGAGGGCGCCAACCTGCAGGACACCTGCGTGATGCACGGCTTTCCCGGCGCCGACACGGTGGTCGGCGTCGATGGCCATATCGGCCACGGCGCCGTGCTGCATGGCTGCCGCATCGGCCGCAACGCGCTGGTCGGCATGAACAGCGTGGTGATGGACAACGCCGTGGTCGGCGCCGAGTCGATCGTGGCAGCGATGAGTTTCGTGCGGGCCGGCATGGACATCCCGGAACGCAGCATGGTGGTCGGCACGCCGGCCAGGGTGATGCGCCCGCTGCGGGACGATGAAATCGCCTGGAAAACCAGCGGCACCGGCCATTACCACGAACTGGCAGTGCGCTCGATGACCACCATGCGCGAAGTCGAGGCGCTGACCGAGGTGGCAGCCGACCGTCCCCGCGTCAGCTGGGAATCGTCGCTGCCGCTGCACCTGCACAAGAACGCTTCGGCCTGAAGCCCAACGGAGACCCGACATGAAACCCACCCTGCAAAGCCTGATCGGCGGCCGCTGGATCGGTCGCGAAGCAGCCACGCCGCTGCACAACGCGCTGACCGGAAGCCTGATTTACCACACCCACGCCGACGTCATCGATTTCGGCGAAGCGCTCGATTACGCGCGCAAGACCGGGCTGCCGGCCCTGATGCAGCACGACTTCCAGCAGCGCGCCGCGCGCCTGAAGGCGCTGGCGCTGTACCTGCTCGAACGCAAGGAAGAGCTGTACGCGATCTCGCACCTGACCGGCGCCACCCGCGCCGACAGCTGGGTCGATATCGAGGGCGGCATCGGCACCCTGTTTGCGTACGCCAGCATGGGCGGGCGCGAACTGCCGTCGTCCAATGTGCTGCACGAGGGGCCGGCCATGGCGCTCGGTAAGAACGGCGGCTTTGCCGGCACCCACATCCTGGTGCCGCGCGGCGGCGTGGCGGTCCACATCAACGCCTTTAATTTTCCGATATGGGGCTTGCTGGAAAAATTTGCACCCAGCTTCCTGGCCGCAATGCCCTGCATCGCCAAGCCGGCCACGGCGACCAGCTACCTGACCGAGGCGCTGGTGCGCATGATCGATGCCTCCGGCCTGCTGCCCGCCGGCAGCCTGCAGCTGGTGATCGGCGCCACCGGCGACCTGCTCGACCGGCTCGAAGGATGCGACGCCGTCACCTTTACCGGCTCGGCCGACACGGCGGCCAGGCTGCGCGTGAACCGCAACCTGATCGCGCATTCGGTGCCGTTCACGGCCGAAGCGGACTCGCTCAACTGCGCCATCCTGGCACCCGACATCACGCCCGACGATCCCGAGTTCGACCTGTTCGTCAAGGAGGTGGCGCGCGAGATGACTGGCAAGGCGGGGCAGAAGTGCACGGCGATTCGCCGCGTCATCGTGCCCGAAGCCATGGTCGATGCCGTGGGCACGCGCCTGCGCGAACGCCTGGCCAAGGTCAGCGTGGGCGACCCCTCGGTGGAGGGCGTGCGCATGGGCGCGCTGGCGTCGAAAGACCAGCAGCGCGATGTCGGCGAGCGCCTGGCGCGGCTCGCGCAAGGCAACGAAGTGCTGTTCGGCGCGCGCGATGGTTTCGCGCCGGTGGGCGAGGGCGTGGCCGATGGCGCGTTCTTTGCGCCGACGCTGCTGCTGTGCCGCGACGGCATGGCCAACGACGCCGTACACGACGTCGAAGCCTTCGGGCCGGTCAGCACCATCATCAGCTACCATGGCATCGACCAGGCGCTGGCGCTGGCGGCGCGCGGCAAGGGCTCGCTGGTGTCCACGCTGGTGACGAAGGAGCCGGCGATCGCAGCGTATGCGGTGCCGGTGGCGGCCGCCTCGCACGGCCGGGTGCTGATCCTCGAGCGCGAAGCGGCGGTCGATTCCACCGGCCACGGTTCGCCGCTGCCGCAACTCAAGCACGGCGGCCCGGGACGCGCCGGCGGCGGCGAGGAACTGGGCGGCATCCGCGCCGTGCGCCACTTCCTGCAACGGGCGGCGGTGCAGGGTTCGCCGACCATGCTGGCGGCAGTGACCGGAGAATACGTGCGCGGCGCCCGCGTGCAGGAAAGCGAAGTGCACCCGTTCCGCAAGCACTTCGAGGAACTGCACATCGGCGACTCGCTGCTGACCCACCGTCGTACCGTCAGCGAAGCGGACATCGTCAACTTCGGCGGCGTCTCGGGCGATTACTTTTACATGCACTTCGACGAGATCGCGGCCAAGGACACCCAGTTCGGCCAGCGCATCGCCCACGGCTACTTCGTGCTGTCGGCCGCCGCCGGCCTGTTCGTCTCGCCGGCGCCGGGTCCGGTGCTGGCCAACTACGGCCTCGACAACCTGCGCTTCGTGGCCCCGGTCGCCATCGGCGACACCATCCGCGCCCGTCTCACCTGCAAACGCAAGGTGGATCGCAACCGCACCGACGACAAGGGCGTCGGGCAGGGGGTGGTGGCCTGGGACGTGCAGGTCACCAACCAGCACGACGAGCTGGTGGCCAGTTACGATATCCTGACGCTGGTGATGAAGCGTCAATAATCGCGCACACACACCATACGACAGCCGACGAAGACTGTTATACACTGGCGAAACCTGATCACTGGCAGGAGGTGTGCAATGGCCGAATCTGACGTTGAGCTGGCTGACCGCGAGCTGGAAATGCTGCAGTCGTTAGCGGTAGCACGTGGCATCGCACCTGCCGGCATGACGCGTCGGCAACTGCTGGAAGCGATTTCCAACGGACCCGATGCGGCTGCAAACCTGGAACGCTCGCGACGACTTGCTGCCGTGATGAGCGTTCACGGCACATGGAAGGGCGACCCCGACAAGCCGCGCGATGCGGTCGAGTACCAAAAAGAAATACGCGCAGAATGTCCCTAGTTCTTTTTGACTCCAATATCCTGATCGACAATCTGGAGGGCCATGCGGCGGCGGTGATCGAGATCATGCACTACCGGGATGCCATGATCAGTTCGATTACCTGGGTGGAGATCGCATGCAAAATGGATCACGCCGGTGTGCAGCGATTCAAAAAGTTCCTGGCCGATGCAAGTATCCAAGTGGTGCATCCCGACGACGATATCATGGAACGCGCGGCGCTCATCCGTGGCCGCAGCCTGAAAACGCCACCAAAGCTGCCTCTGCTCGATTGCATCATACGTGCCACTGCCGAGGTTCATCGACGGGTAGTCATTACCCGCAATCCTGCCGATTTCGGCGGTGAGGGCCCGATGGTGCGTGTGCCTTATGAAATCGTCAACGGCTTGGCCATCAACATCAGGCCCCCTGCGCCGTGAAGCTTAGTACTTTTCAATTCCCCGCCCACCCTTCACAATAACGTTTTCCCTCTGCAGGCAGCGCCATGGCACTTTTTACCAAGACCCGATTCGTCCTCAATCCGATCGACAACCCGCGCACCTGGGTGACGTTCGGCGTGGCGCTGGCGTGTTTGCTGGCGGTGGGGCTGCTGCCGCGCGGGTTCGACCTGGTGGGGATATTGCGCATCGCCATGCTGGGCGTGGCTGGCTATATCGGCGCGGCTGCCCTCGAGCACTTGCCCGTGCGCGGCACGGTGGCGGCGGCCGATACCACGGCCTTATTGGCGCGCATCGCCATGTTCGGCTACCTGCCTGCCGGCGAATCGGCGCAGGGCCAGGTGTACACCCACCGCAGCGCCTCGCCGATGCGCCATATCTTCAGCCCGATCGTGGTCGGGCGTGCGGTCGGCGGCCGGTTCACCGCCACCGTGCCGCTGCGCTTCTACCGCGCCGTCAAGAACCTCGACGCCTAGCGCGGCGGCCGACACTGCGCCACCGCGGTGCAGCTGCCGGCCGTGCGATCGGGCCTGGTGGCGCCGTGCAGTGCAGGGCTGGTCAGGCGTTGCCGGCCAGGCCGAACGGATCGTCGATGCTGTGGGCCGGTTCGGTGAACCATTTCGGACCGTTTTCCGTCATGTAGAAATGGTCTTCGTGGCGCACACCGAATTCGCCGGGTATGCAGATCATCGGCTCGTTGGAAAAACACATGCCCACGTCCAGCGGCGTCTTGTTGCCGCCCACCAGGTAAGGCCACTCGTGGATGTCGAGCCCGATGCCGTGGCCGGTACGGTGCGGCAGGCCTGGCAGCTTGTAGCCGGGGCCGTAACCGTCTGCTTCCAGTGAGCGGCGGGCCGCCTGGTCCACCGCTTCGCACGGCACGCCCAGCTGGGCCGCTTCGAACGCTGCCAGCTGCGCCTTTTTCTCGCTGTTCCACACCGAGCGCTGGCGTTCGCTGATCTCGCCGTACACATAGGTGCGGGTGATGTCGGAGATGTAGTTGTGCAGCTTGCAGCCGGTGTCGATCAGCACCGTGTCGCCCGGCTTGAGCGTCTGGACGTAGCTCACGCCATGCGGATAGGCGGTCGCTTCGCCGAACAGCACGATCACGAAGTACGAGCCGCTGGCGCCCACCTTGCGGTGCGCGCGGTCGATGAACTGCTCCACCTCGGTCGTGGTGATGCCCTCGCGCAGGATGGACGCGGTTGCCACGTGCACGGCCAGCGTCATGTCCTTGGCGCGCTGCATCAGGGCGATTTCGTTGGCCGATTTGCGGGTGCGGCAGTGGGCCGTGACCAGGCTGGCGTTTTCCAGTGCGTAGCCGGCAGCGGCAGCCAGCGGGCGGATGCCGTCATAGATGAAGAAGGCGGCGCTTTCGCAGATGCCGATGCGCGGCGCGGCGCCGCCAGCCGGGGCAATCCCCATGCGCTGCAGGGTGGCGATGAACAGCTGGTACGGGCTTTCGTGCTCTTCCCAGCAGTTGACCGGGCCATCGACCAGCATGAAATCCTTGAGCGTGCTTTCTTCAAAGGCGGGGGCAATGTATTCGATGGCGCCGCTGGCAGGCAGGATGGCGCCCACCATGCGCTCGCTGGCGTGCCACTTGGTGCCGGTGAAGTAGGTGAGGTTGGCGCCGGCGTTGATGTAGATGGCGGCGATCCCCTGTTCGCGCATGAAGGCCTGGGCCCGCGCCACGCGCTCCAGGTGTTCGGCCTGCCCGATCGGGACTGCGCCCGCCGTCATGTCCGATAAAGAGGCCAGCGCCTCGTCGATGGTCTTGCCGCCTATAGTGCCGTGCGAGGTTACGCCTGTCGTCATGTACTGTTCCCGGTGCGATGTGGATAAAGGTTCGCGATGATAGCAGCTGTCATCAGGCGGTCACAGAGCGGTGTTAACGTGCCGTCATCGCGAACTTACTTTCAGAAAGATATCATGTCGTACCGTCCACGTCTCGCTTCCCGCCTCATGCTGATTCCGTCCGCCGTGGCCATTGCCGTCGCGTTTGCCGCCTGCGGCGGCAGCGATGACGGCGCCATCCAGAACAACGTGCCGCCGATCGCCCAGGGCCGCTGGCTGGCCGGCGACCTGCACACGCACACCACGCAGTCGGCCGACGCCGACGTCAGCCAGACGCTCGACAAGATCCTCGGCAAGGCCTTCACCAGCTATGGCCTGGACTGGATGGCGGTGACCAACCACCTGCGCGTGTCCACCCGCGACGACAAGGGCGTGCTGCTGGCCGCCCCGATCCCGATGGCCACCGGCGTCGAGCGCTACGAGCAGCCGCACCTGGCCGCCCTGCAGGCAGCCGGCACCTATACCGACAAGCTGATTTTCTCGGGCTTCGAATGGGACATGCCGACCCACGACCACATCGGCATCGGCATCTTCGAGGGCAGCGACAAGTTCGCCGTCAGCACGCGCGGCGTGCGTGAATTCGAATACCTGTTCACGACCCGCGATCCATCGCTGTTCGACCCTGCCGACGTCGCGGCCTGGAAGGCCAAGTACGGCGATACGCGCTACAACAAGACCGGCGACGACGCGGTCAAGGCGATCTCCTGGCTCAAGGACAATTACCCGGACACCAGCTACGCCGTCATCAATCACCCGTCGCGCAACAAGGGCAGCTACACGGTGGAAGACTTCCGCCGGTTCAACGATACTGCGCCCAACATCGTGTTCGCCATCGAAGGCATGGTCGGCAACCAGATGGAGCCGGACCGGGGCGGTTACACCGCAGCCTACACGGCCGAGAATGCGCCGCTGCGCGTCTACGGCGGCACCGACTACGTGGTGGCCAAGCTGGGCGGCGTGTGGGATGCGCTGCTGGGCGAGGGGCGCCGAGTCTGGAACCTGACCGACTCCGACACCCACTTCAAAATTGTCGGCAACAACAGCAGCGGCTACTTCCCGGGCGAGTACGCGAAAAACTACGTCTTCAACAGCGCCAGCGGCACGCCCACCGCGAAAGACCTGTTGCAGGGACTGCGTTCGGGGAAAATGTTCTCGGTCTATGGTGACCTGATCAATGCACTCGACTTCAACCTGGCCAGCAGCAGCGACCGCAAGGAAATGGGCGGCGAGCTGACGGTGGCCAACGGTGCAAAAGTGGTGGTGACGATCCGCTTCAAGAGCCCGGCGAAAAACAATTACGAAAAGCCGGTGGACAGCGGCGCCTCGGCCAGCGTGAAACCGCTGGTGGACCACGTGGACCTGATCGTGGGCGACATCGGCGCCAGGGCGGCGCCTGGTACCGCCGCCTACGCCGTGGCCACCAACGCCAGCACCCGCGTGGTCAAACGCTTCACTAGCGCCGACTGGAAAGTCGATGCCGATGGCTACAACACCATCACCTACGAAACCACGGCCACGAAGAACCAGTACTTCCGCCTGCGCGGCACCAACCTCGGCACCGACGTTGCCGGTCTGACCCAGGGTGGCGAGCCGCTGGCCGACCAGCGCACCAGCACCGCCGACGCCACCCAGCGCTTCAACGACATCAACGACCGCAACTACCGCAGCCTGTGGTTCTATTCGAACCCGGTATTCGTCACGGTGCGTTGATGGTGCGTTGACGGAGCGTTGACGGAGCGTTGACTGAGCGTCAGCGCGCCTCGTCGATGTCTGCGCCGACGTTGATGGCGGCGTAGGCGCGCTGCACAGCCACCGCTTCCTTCGAGCCGGCGCCGTACAGTTCCTGCGCCGCTTCCAGCACCCGCGCGCGGGCGGCCGCATAGTTGGTCGACGAGGTGAACTTGGTGCTCAGCGCCCGGAACCAGATGCGGTAGGCCTTGTCGTTACCGATGCCGGTCATCGCCTGCGGCGACTTGACCAGGTACTTGCTGTAGGCGTCGCTGGCGGGATCGGCGTTCGAGCCTTTCGCCAGGAAGTAGAACATGCGGTTATTCGGCCCGCTCGAATAATGGACGTCGAGCTTCTTGAGCCCCGTGCTCCACGCGTCCGCGCTGCGCCCGTCCAGGCTGGGCTTGATCATATAGCGCAGCGGCTTGCTGTCGCGGCTGATCTCCTGGCCCACCAGCCAGTCGTTGCCCCGGGCCGGTATGGTGGCGCCCGCGCCGCCGCCGCGCGCATACGCTTCCACCATCTCGCCGCCGATGTCCGAGTGCGATTCGTTCAGCCCTCCCGATTCGCCCGCGTACACCAGGTCCGCCGTGGCGGCCGTCACGCCGTGCGACATCTCGTGGCCGATCACGTCGATCGATCCGAGGTTGTAGAAGTAGGAGCCGCCGTCGCCGATGAACATGCATTTGCAGCGGTCGTCGTAAAAGGCATTGTCGTAGTCGCGATCGACGTGGACCGCGATGTGGGTGGCGGTGTTGTTGCCATCGAGCGACTGCCAGCCCAGCACGTTGCGGTTGGTGTCGTAGGTGTTCATCAGCCCCCAGAAGGCATTGACGGCGGCGGTCTGGCCGTTGGCGTCGGTGGTGCTGCCACCGGTGTATTGCTTGCCATCGCCCCAGCTGTTGCTGGCGCTGGCATACACCTGGCCCGGATCGGGATTGTGCATGGCACTGTGGTCGGCATTGGTGATGGCCATGCCGCCGAAGCGCCCGCCCTTGCCGCGCGTGGTGTCGAGCATGCGGAACTGCTGGCCGTCCTGCGACGTGGACAGCGCCACCACGCCGTTGTACTGGCTGTTGCCGGTTCCTGTTCCGGTCCCGGTCCCGGTCCCGGTGCCACTATGGTCGGCGGTTTGCAGCGCCTGCCACTGGGCGAGGATCTCGCCGGTCCGGGCATCGACGATGGTGTCGTGGTAGAGGAGCTGCCGGGGCTGCCGGCCCTTGACCATGCGCGTTCTGACGTAATAGGCCAGCGCGTAGCGCTGCACCACCTCCTGCACATCGAGCGCATTGAGCTCGGCGTCGGGCTTGGCAGCGGCAGCGATGGTCGGTGCGCTGGTCACCACCGGGTAGAGCAGCAGTTCCGCGACCGGTTGCCAGCGGTGTTCGATGGTTTCCACGCGGTCGCGCACCGGGCGGATCGCCGCCGCAATCGCCTGCTGGGGCGTGAGCTTCGGTGTCACGTCGGCCGGCGCCGGTGGCGCGGTGCCGCCCGCGGCCAGGCTTTGCGCGCCCGGCCGGCGGTCGGTGACGGAGGCGCTGACGATGGCGCCGGCCGGGTCGGTGACCACCACCGCTTCCGAGCCGAACACGCGCAGTCCCTGGTAGGTGTGCTGCACGCGCGCGATGGTCTGGCCGGCGGCGCCCGGGTGGTGGGCGGCGATGCGGTAGCTCTGCCTGTCCGCTTGCGGCGCCAGCGTGCGCCGGGGATCGTTGGCCCGATCGAGCGCGGCCAGCCGCGCCAGCAGGGTGGCGGTTTGCTGCGGTGAGGGCGGCGCGACCGGGCCGCCCATCAGCGGCGACGATGACGCTGACGACGGCGGCAGTGGCTGGGCCATGGCCGTGCCGGCCAGTGCGGAAAGCAGCAATAAAGACGTGGAGCGATTCATCTCACCCTCCTGATTCCGGTTCCAGCGTGCATCGGATGATGCGGCCGGGGCCGCCTGAGCGGACAGCTCACGCTAGAACGGCGGGGAGGAGGTGGTGCTGCGGCAGATCAAGGGCGGAACAGCGTGGCCGCTGTTCCGCCCCGGGGGCACATCGGGAAGGCCGCGCAGGCGGCCCGTGCAACCTGCTTACTGGGTGATCAGGCTTACCTTGTCGATCACGAACGACGTCTGCTGCGCGGAGTCCTCGGTCGCCACGAACGACAGCGTCACCGTCTGGCCGCGGTAGGCGGACAGGTCGAAGTTGCGCACCTGGTAACCGCTGGCCGCGTTGGCGTTCGAGTACGTGGCCAGCGTGCCCAGCACCGTGCCGGCGCTGTTTTTCACCGTCACCACCAGGGTGTCGTACGTGGCCTGGCCCACTTCGGCGGTATCGATATGCAGCGCGAAGGACAGCTTGGCGCTGCTGGCCGACGACGGAATCGCCACGCTCTGGGTCAGGGTTTCGGTGGCGCGCTTGCCGTTGCCGCCCAGCCAGGCATAGCGCTGGCCTTCGTAGGCGGTCTGGCCGCTGAAGGTACCGATGGTGCCGGTATCGCCCGCCCAGCCGGTGGTGCCCGATTCGAAACCGCCATTGGTGAGCCGCTCGCCGCCGCTGCCGGCAGCGGCCACCGTCAGCGTGGCTTCGCTCGAGGTGGCAGTCTTGGTGGTGGACGATGCATCGCGCACCAGCGCCTTGAACGTGGCGCCGTTGTCGGCCTGGGTGGCCGTGAACGAATAGGTGGCGCTGCTGGCGCCTGCGATCACGGCGCCGTTGCGGTACCAGATGTAGCTGTAGGGCGCGGTGCCGCCGCTGGCCCCCACGCTGAACGACGCGGTGGCGCCGGCTGCGACCGAGATGCTGGCCGGCTGGGTGGAAATGCTGAGGCCGGAGCCGCTGCTGCTGCCCGCTTCGTCGACGTCGCTGCCGACGTTGATGGCAGCATATGCACGCTGTACGGCGATCGCTTCCTTGGACGAGGCGCCATACAGTTCCTGCGCTGCCAGCAAGACCTTGGCGCGGGCGTCGGCGTAGTTGGTGCTGGACGTAAACTTGGTAGTCAGCGCCTTGAACCAGATCCGGTAAGCCTTGTCGTTGCCGATGCCGGTCATCGCTGCCGGGCTCTTGGTCAGGTACTTGCTGTAATAGTCGCTGCCGGAACTGGCGTTGGAACCCTGCGACAGGAAGTAGAACATGCGGTTGTTGGGACCGCTGGACAGGTGGACGTCGATGTTCTTGATGGTGCTGCTCCAGGCGTCCGGGCTGCGGCCATCCTTGCTCGGCTTGTACATCCAGCGCAGCGGCTGGCCGTTGCGGGCGATTTCCTTGCCGGTCATCCAGTCGTTGCCGGCCGGGACCACCGTGCCGGTGCCGCCGTTGCGGGCGTAGGCTTCCACCATGTCGCCGCCGATGTCGGAGTTCGATTCGTTGAGGCCACCAGATTCGCCGGCGTACACGAGGTTGGACGTGGCGTCGGTAATGCCGTGCGACATTTCGTGACCGATCACGTCGATCGAGCCCAGGTTGTAGAACGACTGGCCGCCATCGCCGATATACATGCACTTGCAGCTGGGATCGAAGAAGGCATTGTCGTAGGCGTTGTCCACGTGCACGGCAATATAGGTGGCGGTGTTGTTGCCGTCGAGCGACTTCCAGCCGAGCACGTTCTTGTTGGTGTCGTAGGTATTCATCAGCCCCCACAAGGCATTGACCGCTGCCGTCTGGCCGTTGGCATTGGTGGTGCTGCCGCCCGAGATGTACTGCTTGCCGTCGCCCCAGGTGTTGGTCGAGTTGGTGTAGATGCTGCCCGAGCTCGGATTCTGCTGCGAGCTGTGGTTGGCATTGGTGATCGCCATGCCGCCGAACTTGCCGCCCGTGCCGCGCGTGGTGTCGAGCATCTGGTAGGTACTGCCGTTCAGGCTGGTGTTGATCGGCACCGCGCCGTTGTACTGGCTGTTGCCGGTACCCACAACGGTTTGCAGCGCACGCCACTGGGCGATCACTTCGCCGGTCCTGGCGTCGAGGATGGTGTCGTAATAGACCGGCTTGCGGTCCACCACCATGCGGGTCTTGACGTAGTACGCCAGGGCATAGCGCTCCACGACCTCTTCCAGGTCGAGTGCATTGAGTTCGTCGTCGGCCTTGTCGGCAGCTTCGGCGGTGCGGACCGATGCCGTGACCGGGTAGATCAGCAGCTCGGCCGTCGGCGGCCAGCGGTGCTCGCCGGTGGGGGCCACCTGTTTGGCCACGCGCGCGATGGCGGCGTCGGCGCTGAAGGCGGGCTTGATGTTGGCCGGCGGCGTCGCCTGCGGCGCGGCCTTGGCGACCACGCGTTGCGCGGTATTCACGCTCTCGGTACTGGCCAGGTTGGCGCCCGCTTCGAGGCCCGCGCGTTTTTCGGCGACCGAGACGCTGACGATCTCGCCGCCCGTATCGGTCACGACGATTTCCTCGGAACCGAACACGCGCAAGCCCTTGTAGGTGTGCTCGACGCGGGTGATCTTGTTGCCGCCCGTGCCAGGATGCTGGTTGGCGATACGGAAGTTGCTGTCGCTGCCGAGGCCAAGCTGGGCGTCGCGCTGGGCCAGCTGGGTCAGCAGGGACTGGGTTTTGGTGTCAGTGTTCTGGGCGTTCAACGAGGCGGTCGCCGCCTGGGTCGGCATCGCGGCCATGACCGGCAGGGCGGCGATGGAGGCGCTGATCAGGGTCTTACGTAGATTCATTTCTTCTCCCAAATGGTTACGCGGCGACATGGTGCCAGCCGGAATGACGACACTATTCCGGTTGCTCACGGCAAGTCAAAAAACTTCAAAAATGGGTCTGGCGAGAAAAAATGGCTCAAATCAGTCATGGGGCGGCGGGCCGGGCTGAAGGCGGGCTCGTCATTTAATTTAGCTTCTATGCAACACTCGACGCGTTTTTCGCTGAAAACTGTTTAGATTGTTACTCTGGCGAATTACACTTGGTTCATACAGGGGCGATGCTCGGCACTGCGCCTGGAATCTATGTCATGTGGGGATAGTTCATGTTGTCGATTGCCACCAAAGTGGAACGTATTGTGCGGGAGTCGGCCTTTCTGACGGAAGGACTGAAGCGGGGCCTGATCAACCTGTCCGAGCTGGCGCGGCAGTTGCAGCCCCAGCTCGAAAGCGATTTATGGAAACCGGTCGGGCAGGCTGCAGTGGTGACGGCGCTGCGGCGCGTGGCCGAGCGCCTGCCGGCCGAACCGGGCCGCGACATCGTGCTGGTGCAAAATACGGGCGAACTGACCACGCGCACCGAGCTGACCGAGTACACGTTTCGCCACAGCGAGACCAGCCACGAATGCCACCGCAGGCTGCTGGCCGCGACCGAGCCGCTGCGCGGCGCATTCGTGACGGTCACGCGCGGGGTCAATGAGGTGATGGTCATCTGCAGCAGCACGGTGGCGCCGCTGGTGGAACAGGCGTTCGAAGGCGAGCAGTTGCTGGCGCGGCTCGACGGTCTGAATGCGCTGACGCTGCACCTGGACGCCGCCAGCCGCGGCCCCGGCACCTACCAGGCCATCCTGCGCCAGCTGGCGTGGGACCGCATCGAGCTGGTGAACATGATCTGCACCAATACCGAGTTGACGGTGCTGCTCGAGCAGGACCAGACCGGGCCGGCGTTTTCCACGCTGGCGCGGTTCAAGATGCATTGACGCGACTGGGACCGACCGTCGCTGCCGGCGCCAGACCGGCGCCGGCAGCGCAAGCGCGCGACGGGCCCTGCGCCATCGCATGGCGCTGGCCTGCCACGCAGCCGGTGGGTCGCAGCGCCTGGTCAGGCCAGCTGCGCGCGCACGCGCGCGATCGCCTGGCGTACCTGGTTCGGCGCGGTGCCGCCCACGTGGTCGCGCGCGGCCACCGAGCCTTCCAGCGTGAGCACCGCGAACACGTCGTCGCCGATCAGCGGCGAGTAGGCGCGCAGCTGCTCGAGCGTCATCTCCGACAAATCGATTTTCAGGTCGTCGCAGGCGCGCACGGCGTGGGCCACCGCCTCGTGCGCGTCGCGGAACGGCAGGCCTTTCTTGACCAGGTAGTCGGCCAGGTCGGTCGCAGTGGCATAGCCCTGCAGCGCAGCCGCGCGCATATGGTCCGGCTTGACGGTGATGCCGCCGGCCATGTCGGCAAAGATGCGCAGCGTGTCGACCAGCGTATCGACGGTGTCGAACAGCGGTTCCTTGTCTTCCTGGTTGTCCTTGTTGTAGGCCAGCGGCTGCCCTTTCATCAGCGTGAGCAGGCCGGTCAGGTGGCCGTAGACGCGGCCGGTCTTGCCGCGCGCCAGTTCCGGCACGTCCGGATTTTTCTTTTGCGGCATGATCGACGAACCGGTGCAGAAGCGGTCGGCGATGTCGATGAAGCCCACGCGTGGGCTCATCCAGATGATCAGCTCTTCCGCCATGCGCGACACGTGCATCATCACCAGCGACGCCGCAGCCGTGAATTCGATCGCGAAGTCGCGGTCGGAGACGGCGTCCAGCGAATTGTGGCAGACGTCGTCGAAGCCGAGCGTGGCAGCCACGCGCAGGCGGTCGATCGGGAACGTGGTGCCGGCCAGCGCGGCGGCACCGAGCGGCAGGCGGTTGACGCGCTTGCGGCAGTCGAGCATGCGCTCGACATCGCGGCCGAACATCTCGACGTAGGCCAGCATGTGGTGGCCGAACGTGATCGGCTGCGCCACCTGCATGTGGGTAAAGCCGGGCATGATGGTGTCGGCGTTCTTCTCGGCCAGGTCGGTCAGCGCGCCGCGCAGGGCGTTCAGCAGGCCCACCACGTCGTCGATGGCCGAGCGCACGTACAGGCGGATGTCGGTGGCCACCTGGTCGTTGCGCGAACGGCCCGTGTGCAGGCGCTTGCCGGCGTCGCCGACCAGCTCGGTCAGGCGCTTCTCGATATTCAGGTGCACGTCTTCCAGGTCCAGCAGCCATGCGAACTGGCCGGCCTCGATCTCGGCCCGGATCTGCGCCATGCCGCGCTCGATCTCGGCGCGGTCGGCCGCACTGATGATGCCCTGGTGCGCCAGCATCTCGGCATGCGCGAGCGAACCCTCGATATCGGCTTGGGCCAGGCGCTTGTCGAAGAACACGGACGCCGTGTAGCGCTTGACCAGGTCGGACACAGGTTCGTTGAAGCGGGCCGACCAGGCTTCGCTTTTTTTGGAGAATTGATCAGTCATGGTGAGAAAAAGTAGTGGGCACGTAAGTCGGAACTGGACGATTATAAACTGCCAGCCGTACAAAAATCGGTCGAGGTTGTCATTCCGGTCATTAAATCAATGGAGTGCACGCGGGACCGGATTCCCGCCTGCGCGGGAATGACGGATTTCGGTGCCGACCAGCTCACTGCCAATGCATCAGCACCGGCGGCACCAGCAGCGCCAGCGCCATCACCGCGTAGATCAGCTGCAGCGGCACCATCCACTTGGCCCAGGTGATCCACGGCACCCGCGCCAGCGCCAGCACGCCCACGGTGATGCCCGAGGTCGGGATCATCGGCGTGGTCAGTTCGCCGAACTGGAAAGCCAGGATCGCGGTCTGGCGCGTCACGCCCACCAGGTCGGCCAGCGGCGCCATGATCGGCATGGTCAGCGCGGCCTGGCCGGTGCCGGAGTGGATGAAGAAATTGATCACGGTCTGGATGCCGAACATTTTCCAGGCCGTGAAGATCGGCGACGACGACTGCACCAGCGGCGTCAGGGCATGCAGCATGGTGTCGATGATCTGGGCGTCGCGCGCCAGGATCATGGTGCCGCGCGCCAGCGCGATCACCAGCGCCGTGCCGACCAGGTCGCGCGCGCCCTGGATGAAGCCGTCCACGATCTGACCCGAATCGAGCCGGCCCACCAGGCCGATCACCACGCCCATGGTCAGGAACAGGGCGGCGATTTCGTCGATGTACCAGCTGTAATGAACCACGCCCACCACCATGATGCCGAGCGAGCCGGCAAACATCCACAACACCAGCTTGTGGCGCGCGGTCATGCCGGTAAATTCACCGAGGCCTTCCGGCTGCTCGCGGCGCTTGTCGAGGTCGAGCGCGTAGGTGGGACTCAGTTGCGGATTTTTTTTCACGCGGGCCGCGTACCACATCAGGAAGGCCACCGTGATCGCGGTGGCGATGGTCCAGGCGATCAGGCGGTAGCCCCAGCCCGAAAATACCGGCACGCCGGCGATGCCCTGGGCGATGCCGACATTGAACGGATTGAGAAAGGCGGCCGCAAAGCCGACCTGCGAGCCGAGGAACGGGATCGACACGCCGGTGATGGTGTCGTAGCCGAGGGCCAGCGCCAGCGGCACGAAGATCAGGATGAACGGAATCGCTTCCTCGTTCATGCCGAAGGTGGCGCCGCCGATCGAAAACAGCGTGACGAAGACGGGAATCAGCGCCTTCTGGATGAAGCGCGAATTCTGGTGCGCCTGGGCCAGCGCCTTGATCATGGCGTCCACCGCCTCGGTCTTGTGCAGCACGGCGAAGGCGCCGCCGACGATCAGCACGAAGGCGATGATCTGCGCCGCCTCGACGAAGCCCTTGATCGGCGCCTTGAGCAGGGCCACCACGCCTTGCGGCGCGCTCGGCACGTAATGGAAGCTGCCCGGCACGATCAGCTGCTTGCCGTTGACCAGCGTGGTGTCGTACTTGCCGCCCGGGACCAGCCAGGTGGCGGCGGCGATCAGCGCCAGGATGATGAACAGCAGGACAAACGTGTGCGGCAGCTTGAATTTTTTGATGGCCATTGTGTGGTCGATATCGGTAGCTTATTGGCTCAGCAGGTCGCCGGCGCGGAAGGCGGTGGCGCCGGCCACCTTGCCGACGTTCATGCCGCGCAGCACGTGGCGGTGGGCGCTGCGCGCGAAGAACACGCCGGCCACGCTGGTGCGGATGGCGGTGGTGCTGCCGCTGACCGGGTCGATCAGGTCGGCGATGACGTCGCCCGGCTGCAGCTGCTCGCCCATCTCGCGCACGTACACCAGCACCCCGTGGTGCGGCGCGTACAGCGGCTCCACGCCTTCGAGCGGCGTGGGCGCGCACAGCGGGGCGGGCAGCGCCTCGCCATCGTTGCCATCGTCGATCACGCCGTTCAGCGCCAGGTAGCGCAGCAGGGCGCTGGCGTCGCGCTCGGCCAGGTCGTAGCGCACCTCGGCCTCGCCGCGCAGCTCCACCGTGACGGCCACGCAGGCGGGCGGAATCGGGTAGGCGCCGGCGAAGTGACGGTCGAGGTCCCACCACAGGCGGCTGCACGCTTCGTCGAACGGTTCGCCGCCCGCTTCCAGCGCCAGCAGCAGTGCGTGCGCGCCGAGCAGGGCCGACAGCGGCGCCACCGCGTCGGCCAGCGGCGTGCCGGCGTACAGGTGCATCACGGCCTCGTTATCGCAGTGCAGGTCGAGCACGATGTCGGCGTCCACGGCCAGCGTCATCAGCACTTTTTTCAGGGTTTCGGCGTCGGTCTTCGGCTGCCAGGTGGCGATCGAGGCACGCGCGTGTTCGCGGATCAGGCGCACATTGGCCTGGTCGTCCTGGCCCAGCAGACCGTCGACCGCGACCTTGACATCGTCGAACACGTGCTTGTAGTTGCGGTTGAAATTGATGCCGGTGGTCAGATCGAAGCGGCCGAAGGCGGCGCCCTGGATCGCCTGCGCCAGCCCGATCGGATTGGCCGCCGGCACCAGAATGATTTCGCCGCGGATGCGGCCTTCCTGTTCCAGCACCGTCAGCTGCTTGCGCAGGAATTGCGCCACCAGCATGCCGGGCACCTCGTCGGCGTGCAGCGAAGCCTGAATATAGACTTTTTTGCCGGCGCCGGGCGTGCCGAAATGGAAACTGGTCAGTTCGAAGGTATTGGCGCTGTGCAGGCCGGACAGGGGGTGTTTTTGTGCTTGCATGGTGGCGGACGGCAGGAAAAATGGTGGAAAACGGTAATCGGCGCGGCGAACAGCGCTTGAGTATGTAGCACTATTTTCACAAAGTAAATCATAGTGCGCGAATCGGGCGGCGCTTTCTTGAGTTTTTGGCGGCTTATGCGTACAGTCGATTTTATCGATGTATCTGTTTATAACATTACCGGTTTTTTACCAAGAAGAGAATATTATGGCTGACCAGCACGGCATGCGAGTTTCGACGATGGCTTACGCGGTGCGCCGCACACTGGGGCTGAGTCTGGGATTGGGGTTGGGCGTGGCCGGCCTGCTGGGTCTGGCCGCGCAGCCGGCACTGGCGCAGCAGGCGCCCGGCGCGCCGGTCAGCGCTGCCGAAGCCGACACCGCCGTGGCCAAGCCGGTGCCGCGCGTGGAAATCACCGGCTCGGCCATCAAGCGCATCGAAGCGGAAACCGCCTTGCCGGTGCAGGTGATCACGCGTGCCGAGATCGACAAGGTCGGCGTGACCACGGCCTCCGAGATCCTGGCCCGGCTGTCGTCCAATGTCGGCGGCCTGACCGATGGCGCCAGCATCAACGTCGGCGGTGACCAGCGCGGCTTCAACAGCGCCAACCTGCGCGGCATCGGCACCTCGTCCACGCTGGTGCTGCTCAACGGCCGCCGCATGGCCAACTTCGCTTCGCCCGGCGACGATACCGGCGTCGATCTCAACAACATTCCGGCCTCGGCCATCCAGCGCGTCGAGGTGCTGCTCGACGGCGCCTCGGCCCTGTACGGCACCGACGCCATCGGCGGCGTGATCAACTTCATCACGCGCAAGGATTTCCAGGGCGTCGAGATGAATGTGTATGGCAACAAGACCCAGGAGGGCGGCGGCGGCAAGCGCACGGCCACCCTGACGGCCGGCTTCGGCAACCTGGACCAGGACGGCTTCAACATCTTCACCGTGGCGGACGTGCAGAAGACCAGTTCGCTGAGCACGGCGCAGCGCCGCTTCATCGGCGACCTGCGCATTCCCGAGCGCCTGCCGCACCTGCTGTCGAGCTACACCACCCCGGCCAACATCCGCCTGAGCCGCAGCCAGCTCGAGGAACTGCAGGACCAGAACTTCACCGTCAACGGCGCGCCGCTGACCGCGCGCACCTTCAACCCGTACGTGCCGGCATGCGCGGCACCGGCCAACCTGTACCTGCCCGGCGGCGCCGGCGGCGACCAGGGCTGCACCTACAACTACATGCGCGATACCGAACTGTTCCCGCGCACGGAAAAATTCAATTCGCTCACGCGCGGCGTGCTGCAGATTAACCAGAACAGCCAGCTGTATGCCGAGGTGGCGCTGAGCCGCTCGAAGAGCTGGTATGTCGGCTCGGCTGCGCGCGCCGACAACAAGACCAATGCCGACGGCTCGACCAACCGCGCCGAGATCGATTCCGGCAAGCTGTCCGTGTTCGACGGTTACACGCTGTCGGACCCGATGGTCGACCTGCGCATGCGCCTGCCGGACGCCGGCCGCCGCACCAGCGAGCTGACCAGCGAAAGCCAGCGCTACGTGGTGGGCCTGACCGGCAGCATCCAGGGCTGGGATTACGACTTCGGCCTGAACCACAGTGTCAACACGGTCAAGGACCGCGACACCCACGGCTACCTGCTGGCCGACCAGCTGCTCGACGGCATCCGCGACGGCGTGATCAATCCGTTCGGGCCATCGGGCCAGGCCGGTGTGGACCTGATCAACGGCATCCAGGTCAACGACCTGGTGCGCCGCGCGCGCGGCACCATGGATTCGATCGACTTCAAGGTTTCGCACCCGGTCGCCACCCTGGCCGGCGGCGACGCGGCGCTGGCGGTCGGCGGCGAACTGCGGCGCGAACGCACCCGGTCGAATCCGTCGGCGCTGCTGGTCAGCGGCAACATCAACAACGATCCGGCGCCGGAAGAGGAGGGCGCGATCAGCAACAGCCGCAAGGTCAAGGCCGTGTTTGCCGAATTGCTGATGCCGTTCACCAAGCAGTGGGAAGCGCAGCTGTCGGCCCGTTACGATCATTACCAGGTGGTGGGCGGCGCGGCCAGCCCCAAGCTCGGCATCAGCTACACGCCCACCAAGACCATGCTGTTCCGCGCCTCGGCCGGGCGCGGCTTCCGCGCGCCGTCGATGAACGACCTGTACCGCGCGACCATCTACAGCCAGACGGCAACCTTGCCCGACCCCGTGTATTGCGCCACCGTCGATTTCAACTATGCCGATTGCGCCGACAACTGGTCCACCCGCCGCTATTCGAACGCCAACCTCAAGCCCGAGCACAGCAAGCAGGCGTCGGTCGGCATGGTGATCCAGCCGTCGCGCAACGCCTCGATGACGCTCGACTACTGGCACATCAAGCGCACCGACCTGATCAGCGAACTCGGCGACGACGTCATCCTCGGCAACCTGGGCAAGTACGGCGACCTGGTGCACCGCGACGAAGACGGCGTGATCGACTACATCGAGCTGCGCAAGGAAAACCGTGGCGCGCAGGTGGCGTCCGGTCTCGACCTGGTGCTCGACTACAGCGGCGTGCAGACCTTTGCCGGCCGCTTCGGCGGCCGCCTGTCGGGCACCTATGTGCTCGATTCCAAGATCCAGACCGGCAAGGGCGATCCCTATATCAGCAACCTCGGCCGCTTCGTCACGGACGGCGTGGTGCAACGCTGGCGCCACACGATCTCGATGGACTGGGATAATGGTCCGCTGTCGGCCACGCTGTCCAACACCTTCTCCAGCGGTTACCAGGACCAGAACTCGGCCATCGACACCACCGGCGGCACCGTGGTCGCCCCCAACCACGTAACCTCGTACTCGCTGTGGGACCTGTCGGGCACGTGGCAGGTGGACAAGCATGTCAAGCTGCGCCTGGGCCTGCAGAACATGTTCAACCGCACGCCGCCGTTCTCCAACCAGGCGTATTACTTCCTGTCGGGCTACGATCCGACCTACACCGACCCGCGTGGCCGGCGCTTCTTTGCCAGCGCCAACTACGCTTTCAAGTAAGCATAATGAAATTCACGTTTCTACTTCCCGTCAACAAGGTAATATAGCCCTGCAGAGCGCCTGAATAAACGTTGCAGACCGCGCAACAGCTTGTCGCGGCGCTCTTTTGAAGCGTACTTAAGTATTTGATTGGTATCATCTGCAATACCACGGCGCCGCGTGCGAGCCCCGGCGCCGGTTTCACTTCGGAAGGGCAACATGAATTTTTCAGGTTTTACCTGCCAGCGCCTGTTCGTGCTCTGGCTGCTGGTGTTTGCCAGCTTCGGCGTACACGCGGCGCAAGGCGCGGCAGCCAAGGCCCAATCCACCGGCAAGGCGGTCAAGCCAGCCAAGGCGGTCCCGCCGCCCAAGCCGGTGCTGGCGCCGCCGGCGGGCAACCTGGTGATCATCGGTGGTGGCTTGCGGGCCGACAATGCGGAAGTCTGGCAGCGCATCGTGATGTTGGCTGGTGGCAAAGGCGCGCGGATCGGCGTGTTCGGCTCGGCCTCGATCAATCCTGAAAACGCCGCCCAGAACACGGTCAACAAGCTCAATCAGTACGGCGCCCAGGCATTTTTCATTCCGCTCGGCGTCACGCTGCCCAATAGCGACTACCGCAAGGCGGCCGAAGATCCGGAAGTGGTGGCCCTGATCCATTCGGCCACCGGCATCTATTTCACCGGCGGCGACCAGGCCCGCATCACCAAGGCGCTGGTGCGCCAGGACGGCAGCCGCACGGCCGCGCTCGAGGCGGTGTGGGACGTGTACCGCGAAGGCGGCGTGGTGGCCGGTTCTTCGGCCGGCGCGGCCATCATGAGCACCACCATGTTTTACGACGCCAAGTCCACGCTCGACATGCTCAAGCAGGGCGTCACCGACGGCAACGAGATCGCACCGGGCCTGGGCTTCGTCGGCGAGGACGTGTTCATCGACCAGCACCTGCTGGTGCGCGGCCGCTTCGCGCGCATGATTCCCGTGATGCTCAAGAAGGGCTACCAGATCGGCCTCGGCATCGACGAGAACACGGCCATGGTGGTCAACGCCAAGCGCGACGTGGAAATCATCGGCTACAGCGGCGCGCTGCTGCTGGACCTGTCGGCAGCCATCACCGACCGCGCCATCAAGGGTTTTAATATCAGCAACGCCACCATCAGCTACCTGGACCGGGGCGACAAGTTCAACCTGGTCACGCGCGAATTCACGCCGTCGCCCGACAAGGCCGACAACAAGCTCGACCCCAACCAGCCCGATACGCGCGGCGTGGTCTATACCAACGATATCCTCGGTAATAACGCGGTGCTGGACCTGATGGTCAACCTGATCGACAACGCCCAGCAGGATGCGATCGGCATCGCCTTCGGCAATCCGCGCGACTCCTACCCGGACATGGGTTTCGAATTCCGCTTCAGTAAAACCGTCAACAGCGTCGGTTACAGCTCGACCGAGGTGGAAGCCTATTCGGTACTGAAACTGCGCATGGATATCCGGCCGATCCAGCTGCAGCAGCCGCTGTACCGCTACCGCTGAGGCGCAAGGAACCTCGGGGCCTGTCCAGCAGCCCGCGCAGGCACTAGAATGGTCGTTTCGACCACCGCGAGGCCTGCATGTCCTGTAACACCCTGATCGGCGCGCTGCTGCTGGCCGCCACCTGCGCCACGGCAAGCGCTGCCACCACGGCAGCGCCGCAACCTGCCACCGTCCGCCTCGACTACCTCCACAGCGGCAACGCCCTGTCCGAACAGTACGCGGTCGACCGCGTGGTGATCGAGCCGCTGCCATGGCCGGGCGACTTGAGTCGCACCATCGACGACACCAACCGCGGCAACAACCTGGTGGAAGTGGTCGATGCCGAGAGCGGCAAACTGCTGTATTCGCGCGGCTTCTCGACCGTGTTTGCCGAATGGGCCAGCACCGAGGAAGCTGCACACGGCAACCGCGGCTTCCAGGAATCGGTGCGCTTCCCGAAACCGGACAAGCCGGTGCGCGTGCGCATCCTCAAGCGCGACGAGCGCGGCGCGTTCTCGGTGGTGTGGAGCACCCGGGTCGATACCGACGCCATGGACGTGGTGCGCAAGCAGGCCGGTGCGCCCGTCAAGCCGATCGCCATCCGCGTCAACGGCGCACCGAAGGACAAGGTCGATCTGCTGATCCTCGGCGACGGCTACACGGCGGGCGAGATGACGCAATTCGAAGCGACTGCGCGCAGGCTGGCCGACCACCTGTTTACGGTTTCGCCGTTCAAGGAGCGCGCCAGCGACTTCAACGTCTGGGCGCTGGCGCTGCCGACCGCCGAATCGGGCGTCTCGCGGCCATCGACCGGCGTGCACCATGCCTCGCCGCTGGGCACGCGGTACGACATCTTCGGCAGCGAGCGCTATGTGCTGACCACCGACAACCGCGCGCTGCGCGAACTGGCGCAGAACGCGCCCTACGAGTTCATCGAAATCCTGGTCAACAACGACACCTACGGCGGTGGCGGCATCTTCGGCCAGTTCAGCACGGCGGCAGCGAACAACGACTGGGCCAATTACCTGTTCGTGCACGAATTCGGCCACCATTTCGCCGGCCTGGCCGACGAGTACTACACCTCGCCCGTGGCCTACGCGACCGGCGGCGTGCGCCGCGAGCCATGGGAGCCGAACGCCACCGCGCTGCGCGATCCCGCCAGGCTGAAATGGAAAAAATTCGTCAAGGACGGCACGCCGCTGCCGACCCCGTGGCCGAAGCAGGCGTATGAAACCGCGTCGCGCGCCTACCAGAAGGAGCGCGCCGCGCTGCGGGCGGCCAACCGCCCCGAGTCCGAGATGAGCGCGCTGTTCCGCCGCGATCTGGAGCAGACGGCAGCGCTGTTCTCGCGCGATCCGCACCTGCACACGGTGGGCGCCTTCGAGGGCGCCAACTACGAGGCGACCGGCTATTACCGCCCCGAGATGCAGTGCCTGATGTTCGATCGCAGCGACAAATTCTGCGCCGTCTGCGCCGACGCGGTGGCCACCATCATCGACCTTTATTCCCGCCCTGCAACCAAATCGGCCGTTTCGTACGGTACCGAACAGTGACATATTGCCGTTTTGGATATTCTGATTACGTGACCTAGCGCTTCTACCAAAAAGCGGAGAGCGTTTAGCAGACAAAGCTTTTAATGGTCTTGTCCGTCTGAATAAGAACGTATCCAAACATAATTTGAGAGGAACTATCATGAGCAAAATCGTCGCTACCCTGATCGCCGGCCTGTTCGCTACCGCTGCTTTCGCGCAAACCCCGGAAGTAACCCGCGCCCAAAACGATGCCAACAAGGACATCGCCAAAGCCCAGCAAAAAGAAGCCAAGGTCGATGCCAAGGCAGACAAGAAAGCCAACAAGGCTGCTGCCAAAGCCGACCAGGTGCACGCTGAACAGCAAGCCAAGGTAAACACCGAAGCTGCCAAGGCCAACGAAAAAGTGGCCAAAGCCGATCCGGAAGACAAAGCCAAGGTCGCTGCCGAAGGCCAGAAAGATGTCGCCAAGGCAGTCGAAAAAGCTGAAAAGAAATCGGTAAAAGCCGACGCCAAAGCGATCAAGAAAACCGTTGACGCGACCGAAGACAAAGCGCTGGCCGCCAACAAGACCGACGCAGTACGCGCCAAAGCTGCTGCCGACGTGAAAGAAGCCGCTGCCAAGCACTAAGCTGCTGCGCAACTGAACGAACGGGCGCACCTGACAGGGTGTGCCCGTTTTTTTTATCGTAGCCTTCACCGTGACCGCATGACGCCATGACCCGCACCCCACGCCAGCACGCTCCCGTCTTTCCCGGTCCGCGCACCGCGCGCGGCGCCGTGCTGGCGGTACTGCTGTCGAACGCCGACCAGACCGGCGCCGAGCCGCTGCGCGGCCGCGTCACCCTGGCCGCCATCGTGCGCGCGCTCAAGCGCAAGTACCACTGGCCGATCGAGACGGCCAGTTTTCCGTCGAACGGCCCCGATGGCCGCGCGACCTGGGCCACCGTGTACAGCTTGCCCCAGGACGTCATCGCGGCAGCCCTCGATGACCGGGGCCGCGACTGGCTGCTGGCAGCGTCCGGCCGCTGAACGCTGGCCGAAAAAAAGCCGTCGGCCCCGGTGAGGGGATGACGGCTTGAACGGGGTCCCGCGCCTTACACGATCGGCGTCAGTCCGCCCGGCTTGATCTTGGTCGCCAGCGCCTTGCCCTTGCGCGCGCGCCTGCCGAAGTGCTCGGCCAGCGCGGACGCCGACAGCCTGACGTCCTGGGGCTTGGCGCCGCGGCCGATGCCGCTGACGATCACGCCTTTCTGGCTGATCGGTTTGGCCGCCACCAGCGTTTCCTTGTCATCGAGCTCCATCAGGATCACGCCGCGGCCGCCGTTGGTCAGCACCTTCATTTCGTCGAGACCGAACACCAGCACGCGCGCGTTCGCCGACAGGGCCGCGACCGCACTGGCATCGGGCGCCACCACCGTCGGCGGCAGCGGCACATCGCCGTCGTCGAGCGTGATGAACGATTTACCGCCGCGGATGCGGCTGACCATGTCGCCCGCCTTGGCCAGGAAGCCGAAACCGGCGCTGGTGGTCAGCATCAGCTGGGTGGCGCCGCTGCCGGCAAAGTAGTGCAGGATGCGCGCACCGGGCGCCAAGTCGATCAGCGTGGTGACCGGCACGCCGTCGCCGCGCGCGTTCGGCAGCGCGGCCACCGGCACCGAATAGATCTTGCCGTTGCTGCCAAAGGCCAGCAGGTGGTCCACCGTGCGGCACTCGAAGGCGCCGTACAGCGTGTCGCCGGCCTTGAACGTAAACTGGGTGGCGTCGTGGCCGATGCCGGTGCGGGCGCGGATCCAGCCTTTTTCCGAGATGATCACGGTGACCGGTTCATCCACCACCTTCTGCTCGAGCACGGCCTTTTGCGCTTCCTCGATCACGGTGCGGCGGGCGTCGCCATAGGTCTTGGCGTCGCCCTCGATTTCCTTGATGATGGCGCGCTTCATCGACGACGGGTTGTCGAGCAGGTCCTGCAGCGTGCCCTTTTCCTTGCGCAGTTCGGCCAGCTCCTGCTGGATCTTGATCGCTTCCAGGCGCGCCAGCTGGCGCAGGCGGATTTCCAGGATGTCTTCGGCCTGGACTTCGGACAGGCGGAAGCGTTCCATCAGCGCCGCTTTCGGTTCGTCCGAGTTGCGGATGATGTGGATCACTTCATCGATATTGAGCAGGATGGTCTCGCGGCCTTCCAGGATATGGATGCGCGCATCGACCTTGCCCAGCTTGAACTGCGTGCGGCGGGTGACGGTGGCGAAGCGGAACGCGATCCACTCCTGCAAAATCTCGGTCAGCCCTTTCTGGCGCGGACGGCCATCGCCGCCGATCATCACCAGGTTGATCGAGGCCGACGATTCGAGCGACGTGTGCGCCAGCAGCATCAGCATGAATTCGGTCTGGTCCTGGTTCTTCGATTTCGGCTCGAACACCAGGCGCACCGGCGCGGCGCGGCCCGACTCGTCGCGGATGGTGTCGAGCGAATTGAGGATCAGCGACTTGAGCGCCAGCTGTTCCGGCGACAGCGCCTTTTTGCCCAGCTTGACCTTGGGATTGGTCAGCTCCTCGATTTCCTCGAGCACCTTCTGCGACGAGGTGCCGGGCGGCAGTTCGGTGACCACGGCCTGCCACTGGCCGCGCGCCAGTTCTTCGATCTTCCAGCGCGCGCGCACCTTCATGCTGCCACGGCCCGAGGCATACATATCGCTGATCTGCGCGGCCGGGGTGATGAGCTGGCCGCCGCCGGGGAAGTCCGGGCCCGGAATCAGTGCCATCAGCTCGGCGTGCGCGATCTTCGGATTGCGGATCATGGCCACCGCCGCCTGCGCCACTTCGGTCAGGTTGTGCGACGGGATCTCGGTGGCCAGGCCGACCGCAATGCCGGAGGCGCCATTGAGCAGCACCATCGGCAGGCGCGCCGGCAGCAGGCTCGGTTCCTCGGTCGAGCCGTCGTAGTTGGCCTGGAAGTCCACGGTGCCGAGATTGATCTCGTCCATCAGCACCCTGGCGATCGGCGTCAGGCGCGCTTCGGTGTAGCGCATCGCTGCCGCGCCGTCGCCGTCGCGCGAGCCGAAGTTGCCCTGGCCGTCGATCAGCGGGTAGCGCAGCGAAAAGTCCTGCGCCATGCGCACCATGGCGTCGTACACCGACTGGTCGCCGTGCGGGTGGAGCTTACCGAGCACGTCACCCACCACGGTGGCCGACTTGCGCGGCTTGGCGGTGGCATTCAGGCCCATTTCGTTCATCGCATACAGGATGCGGCGCTGTACCGGCTTCTGGCCGTCGCACACGTCGGGCAGGGCGCGGCCCTTGACCACCGAGATGGCGTAATCGAGATAGGCGCGTTCGGCAAAGGTGGACAGGGTAAGGGTTTCGCCGCCGTCGGTAGGACCGCCGGGCGGCAGGGCGCCGTCCGGGTCCGGCAGCGCTTCGTCAAAGAGGTTTGCTTGAGTCATGTGCGGAGATTCAGTGTTCGTATCAGATATCAGATGTCGGCTTCGGCTTCGTTGCCGTGTTCTTCGATCCAGGCGCGGCGGGCGGCCGCTTCGCCTTTACCCATCAGCATGTTGAAGCGGGCGGCCGAGGCGCCGTGTTCGTATTCGCCCAGCGACACCGGCAGCAGGCGGCGCGTGTCCGGATTCATCGTGGTTTCCCACAGCTGTTCGGCATTCATCTCGCCCAGACCCTTGAAGCGCGAGATCGACCACGCGCCTTCCTTGAGGCCGTCCTTGCGCAGCTTGTCCTCGATGGCCACCAGCTCGCCGTCGTCGAGCGCGTACAGCTTCTGGATCGGCTTCTTGCCGCGCGCCGGTGCATCGACGCGGTACAGCGGCGGGCGGGCGATGCAGATATTGCCGTTGGCGATCAGGCCGGGGAAGTGCCTGAAGAACAGCGTGAGCAGCAGCACCTGGATGTGCGAGCCGTCGACGTCCGCATCGGACAGGATGCAGATTTTGCCGTAGCGCAGACCGGACAGGTCGGGCGTGTCGGTGGCGTTGTGCGGATCGACGCCGATCGCCACCGAGATGTCGTGGATCTCGTTGTTGGCAAACAGGCGGTCACGGTCGGTTTCCCACGAGTTCAGTACCTTGCCGCGCAGCGGCAGGATGGCCTGGAATTCCTTGTCGCGGCCCATCTTGGCCGAACCGCCGGCCGAGTCGCCCTCGACCAGGAACAGTTCGGTGCGGGTGACATCGGTCGATTCGCAGTCGGTCAGCTTCCCCGGCAGGACCGCCACGCCCGACGATTTTTTCTTCTCCACTTTTTGCAGCGAGCGCAGACGCGATTGCGCCTGCTTGATCACCAGCTCGGCCAGCTTCTTGCCGTAGTCGACATGGTGGTTGAGCCACAGTTCGAGCGCCGGCTTGGCGTACGTGGAGACCAGGCGCACCGCGTCGCGCGAGTTCAGGCGCTCCTTGATCTGGCCCTGGAACTGCGGATCGAGCACCTTGGCCGACAGCACGAACGAGGCGCGCGCGAACACGTCTTCGGGCAGCAGCTTGACGCCCTTGGGCAGCAGCGAGTGCATCTCGACGAAGTTCTTGACGGCGCCATACAGGCCGTCGCGCAGGCCCGATTCGTGGGTGCCGCCGTTGGGCGTGGGGATCAGGTTCACGTACGATTCGCGCACGATCGCGCCTTGCTCGGTCCACGCCACCACCCAGGCCGCGCCTTCGCCTTCGGCAAAGCCTTCGGCGTCGGGGCCGGCAAACTGCGCGCCCTCGAACAGCGGGATCAGGGTTTCGCCATCGGTCGATTGCGCCAGCGCTTCGGTCAGGTAGCCGCGCAGGCCGTCGTTGTACTGCCAGGTCTGCGACTCGCCGGTCTTGGCGTTGTTCAGCGTGACCGACACGCCGGGCAGCAGCACGGCCTTCGAGCGCAGCAGCCGTTGCAGCTCGGTTTGCGAAATGGCGGGCGAGTCGAAGTATTTCGGATCGGGCCAGGCGGTCACGCGGGTGCCGGACTTTTTGCCGTCGCGCGGGGCCGCCACGGAGTTGAGCGGCTCGACCACGTCGCCATGCTCGAACACCAGGTGGTGCAGGCCGGTGCCATTGGGCTCCTTGCGCCAGACCGTGATCTCGAGGCGCTTGGACAGCGCGTTGGTGACCGACACACCGACGCCGTGCAAGCCGCCCGAGAACGCGTACGCGCCGCCCGAACCCTTGTCGAACTTGCCGCCCGCGTGCAGGCGGGTAAACACGATTTCCACCGTCGGCACGCCTTCCTCGGGATGCAGGCCGACCGGGATGCCGCGACCGTCGTCTTCCACCGTGATGCTGCCGTCGGCATTCTGAGTGACGACGATGTTCCTGCAATGGCCGCCCAGGGCTTCGTCCGAGGCGTTGTCGATCACTTCCTGGATGATGTGCAGCGGGTTTTCGGTGCGGGTGTACATGCCCGGGCGCTGCTTGACGGGTTCCAGGCCCTTGAGGACCCGGATGGAGGATTCGCTGTAGTCGGAAACTGGTTTTTTAGTGGCCATACGTGATCAAGCTGATAATGTCGATGCTGGGTTGTGTGCTGGGCCCATTTTACTGTGTATATGTACAGTCAAATGCGCGCGTTTGCGTATTCTATCCTCAACCGGGGCAATCGGCGGCAATTTATACACGATGTTTACAACAGTGCCCGGCCTTTTTAGACCGTTTTTACGGGCCGCCCGATAAGCTGACTCCATCGCACAACCTTCATCGGAGTCGTTATGAATCACTTCCCTTGCGTGATGACGCTCAAGGTTGACACGGCAGCGATCACCCATTTGCGCCGCATGGTCACGCGCATCTGCGGCGATTCGCTCGAATTCATCCGGATCGAAATCTGCGAACACGGCACCCGCATGAAAGTGTGGCTGTGCGTGGGCGCGGCCATGGTCACCCCGGTGATGGACGCGGTCATGCAGGCGCTGCCCGGCGCCGAGTTCGGACGCATCCAGCATGCCAATCAGGCCACCCATCGTTAATAGATATCCATAGCAGAAAGAGCAATATGAACAAACTGATCATCGCCGCCGCGCTGAGCGCCGCATTTGCCGCCGGCACGGCCCAGGCCCAGGAAGTCCCGGCGCAGGGCAGCGAGGCTGCACCAGTGGCTGCGGCGGCGCCGGCGGCCAAGCCCGACAACGAAGTCAGCTTCAACGCTGCCATCGTGTCCGATTACCGCTACCGCGGCATTTCGCAAACGCGCCTGCAGCCGGCCTTGCAGGGCGGCGCCGACTACGTCAACAACCCCACCGGCCTGTACGTGGGGGCCTGGGCGTCGTCGATCAAGTGGACCAGGGACGCCGGCGGCGACGGCCACGTGGAACTCGACATCTACGCCGGCCAGCGCGGCCAGATCAGCGACGTCGTCTCGTATGACGTGGGCGTGCTGACCTATGTCTACCCGTCGAACGGCCTGAAAGACGTCCCCGGCTTCGTCAACGCCGACACCACCGAGGTGTATGGCCAGCTCGGTGTCGGTCCCGCCTACGTCAAGTATTCGCACGCGGTGACCAACCTGTTTGGCTTCGTCGACAGCAAGAACAGCGGTTACCTCGACGTGGGCGCCAACATCGACGCCGGCGAAGGCTTCACCGTCAACCTGCACGCCGGCCACCAGAAGGTCAAGAACAACGACGCGTCCAATTACACCGACTGGAAAATCGGCGTCACCAGGGACTTCGGCGTGCTGACCGGCGCCCTGGCCGTGATCGGCACCAACGCCGACAAGACCGCCTATGCCTCGCCCGTCAACGGCAAGTTCACCGGCAAGACTGCCTTGCAGCTCATGCTCAGCAAGACCTTCTGATCTTTTTTTAGCGCTACACCTTGCGGGCCGGCCGGGATGACCCCCGCCGGCTCCTTCTTTTTGATGATCCTGGGTGTCGATCGCGGTTGCCGCTACCGCGTGCCAAATACCTGGCGGTACAGGTGGCGCACCTCCGGTGCGCACAGCACGTTGGCGGTCTTGTAGGCGTCCGCTTCGAAGGTGCTGTGGTGCGAGTGGTAGGTGTCATGGTCGAGCACCAGCGTATCGGCCAGGCGTGCGCCGGGCAGCTGGGCGACGAACACCAGCAGGCACCCGGTCTGGTGCGGCGTGAGCGGCTCGCTGCCGTGGGCCACGGTGACCAGCAGGCGGGCGCCGGGATTGGCGGCGCTGGCCGCGCGCAGGCGCGCCAGCAGCGCGGCGTGGTCGTCGTGTTCGAGGTCGGCGCGGCGCAGCAGCGCCACGATGACGGCGGCGCCGGCCAGCGAGGCGGCGTCGCGCGCCCCGTCGCGCGAGGCGTCGATCACCAGGTCGTCGTAGAGCCGGGCATCGTAGGCGCACGGTTCGGGGCAGACCAGCAGCACCCGGTTGCCGGCTGCCACGCGCAGCAGCGCCAGTTCTTCGGCCAGGTCGGCGACGGCGTGGTTGCCGTCATTTGCCTGGTGTCCGGTCAGGGCGACGATCATGCTGCCACCTCGTCGCGGCCAGCGTGCTCCGCAACCTGTGGCGATGCGGGCGACGGCACTGGCACTGGCACTGGCACATAGCGCGGCACCGCATCGAGCGCCGCCAGCGCTGCGGCCAGCCGGGTGCGGCAGGCGCTGCTGGCCGCCGTCAGCGGCAGGCGCAGCTCGTCGCGCAGCAGCCCCTGCATCGACAGCGCCGCCTTCAACGGCGCCGGATTCGGCTCCGAGAACAGCAGGCGGATCATGGGCAGCAGGTGGTCGAACAGGGTCATGGCCTCGGCCAGGCGGCCGGCGTGGACCAGGTCGTACACCTGCACGTACAGGTCCACGCGGATATGGGCCGAGGCGGAAATGGCGCCATGGCCGCCGCCGCACAGCGCTGCGAACAGCAGCGCATCGTCGCCGCACAACATGGCCAGCGGCGTGTGCCGCGCCAGGTCTTCCATGCGTTGCAGCCTGCCGCCCGCCTCCTTGATGGCGGCGAACTGCGGGTGGCGCGCCAGCGCGTTGGCGGTAGCCAGCTCCAGGTCGATGCCGGTACGCGACGGTACGTTGTACAGCACGATGGGGCGGTCGGTGGCGCCGGCAATCGCCTCGAAGTGGCGCAGCAGGCCTTCCTGCGACGGCCGCACGTAGCACGGCGTGGCCACCAGGTAGCCGGCGATGCCGGTGTCGTCGAATTCCCTGACCTTGGCGGCAGCGGCACAGGTGTCGCTGCCGCCCACCCCCATCAATACCGGGCAGCGGCGCTGCGCCGTTTCCAGCACGGCCGACAGCGCGACCGATTGCTCGGCCAGGCTCAATTGCGGCGCCTCGCCGGTGGTGCCGCAGACCACGAGGCCGTGGGCGCCGTCCGCGATCAGGCGCGCGGCCAGCTGCTGCAGGCGCACCAGGTCGATCTCGCCGTGGTCCATCGGTGTGACCAGCGGCACCCAGATGCCGCGAAACGAAGTATTCATGATCTTTACAGGTGGTGGAAGACAGGTCCAGCCTATGCCTGTCCCCGTAAAAATGTTCTAAAGAGTCGCCGGCCAACCGTAAAGGCGGTGTAAACAACGCCAAGCAAGGCATCGCTACGCGCGTTTTTTACGGCTTGTTTACAGTTTGTTTACACCGTGCCGCCAAGTCTTTACAAAGTTTTTAGGCGCCTGCCGCTAACCTTCCTCCATCAAAACAAGACCTCCGGGGGTGTGATGGATTTTATTTATATTGGTGCGATCGTGGCGTTCACTGCCGCGATCTGGGCGATGGCAGCCGGCTGCGACAAGCTGGGAGGCCAGCCATGAGCATCTTCTACCTGATCGGCGGCATTGCCTCCGCCGGGCTGCTGGTGTACCTGGTACTGGCGCTGCTGAAAGCGGAGGAACTGTGATGACCACCGAATCGATCCTGCTGCTGGTGGTGTTCCTGGCTGTGCTGCTGGCGCTGGCCTGGCCGCTGGGCGTGGTGCTGGCGCGCGTGGGCGATGGATCGCGCGTACCGGGCCTGGGCTGGCTCGCCGGCGTCGAGCGCCTGCTGTACCGCGCCGCCGGCATCGCCGGCCAGGATGGCCAGGCTGAAGGCCAGGGCTGGAAAGCCTACGCCGTCGCGCTGCTGACCTTCAATGCGCTCGGCACGCTGGCCGTCTACGGCCTGCAACGCCTGCAAGCCTTCCTGCCGCTCAATCCCCAGGGCCTGGCCAACGTCAGCCCCGATTCGGCATTCAATACCGCCGTCAGCTTTGTCGGCAATACCAACTGGCAGGGCTACAGCGGCGAGCAGACCATGAGCTACCTGACCCAGATGCTGGCGCTGACCGGCCAGAACTTCTTCTCGGCCGCCACCGGCATGGCCGTGTGCTATGCGCTGATCCGCGGCTTTGCGTCGCGCTCGACCAGATCGATCGGCAACTTCTGGGCCGACGTCACCCGCTCGACCCTGTACGTGCTGCTGCCACTGTCGGTGATCATGGCCGTCTTCCTGGCCGGCCAAGGCGTGATCCAGAACTTCTCCGCCTTCCAGGAAGTGCAGCTGATCGAGCCGGTCACCTACACCCAGCCCAAGGTCGATGCCGACAACCAGCCGATCAAGAACGCCAAGGGCGAACCGGTCACCGAGACCCTGACCACCACAACGCAAACCTTGGCCATGGGCCCGGTGGCGTCGCAGGAAGCGATCAAGATGCTGGGCACCAATGGTGGCGGCTTCTTCAACGCCAACTCGGCCCACCCGTATGAAAACCCGACCGCGCTGACCAACTTCGTGCAGATGCTCGCGATCTTCCTGATCCCGGCCGGCCTGTGCATCGCCTTCGGCCGCATGGTCGGCGACCGCCGCCAGGGCTGGGCCATCCTGGGCGCCATGACCATTTTGTTCGTCGCTGCCACGGTGGTCGTGATGGGCGCCGAACAGCAGGCCCATCCCGCGCTGCAGGCGCTGCACGTGGACCAGTCCATGAGCGCGCTGCAATCGGGCGGCAACATGGAAGGCAAGGAAACCCGCTTCGGCATCAGCGCCTCGAGCCTGTTCGCGGCCGTGACCACGGCTGCCTCGTGCGGCGCCGTCAACGCCATGCACGATTCGTTCACGCCGCTGGGCGGCATGATCCCGATGGTGCTGATGCAGTTCGGCGAAGTGATCTTCGGCGGCGTCGGTTCGGGCCTGTACGGCATGCTGATCTTCGCCATCCTGGCCGTGTTCATCGCCGGCCTGATGATCGGCCGCACGCCCGAATACCTGGGCAAGAAGATCCAGGCGTATGAAATGAAGATGACCTCGATCGCCATCCTGGTCACGCCGACCCTGGTGCTGGCCGGGACCGCGCTGGCGGTGATGACCGACGCCGGCCGCGCCGGCATCCTCAACCCCGGGGCGCACGGCTTCTCCGAGATCCTGTACGCCTTGAGTTCGGCCGCCAACAACAACGGCAGCGCGTTTGCCGGCCTGTCCGCCAACACGCCGTTCTACAACGCGCTGCTGGCCGTGGCGATCTGGTTCGGCCGCTTTGCCGTGATCGTGCCGATCCTGGCGGTGGCCGGTTCGCTGGCCGGCAAGCAGCGCCTGGGCGCCAATGCCGGCACCATGCCCACCCACGGTCCGATGTTCATCGGCCTGTTGATCGGCGTGGTGGTGCTGGTCGGCGTGCTCAATTACGTGCCGGCGCTGGCGCTCGGTCCCGTGGTCGAACACTTGCAGCTGTTTGCTCATTAATTCGCAGGATCCCATCATGTCAACGACTCAAAAAGAAATGACGCTGTTTACCAACGGCGCCACACCGGCGCCCAAGAAGCTGGGCCTGTTCGACAGCGAACTGCTGCTGCCGGCGATTGCCGACGCGTTCCGCAAACTGAACCCGGCCACCCAGCTGCGCAGCCCCGTGATGTTTGTCGTCTATGTCGGCAGCATCATCACGACCTTGCTGTACCTGCAGGCGCTGTTCGGCCAGGGCGAGGCGCCGGCCGGCTTCATCCTGGCGATCGCCGTCTGGCTGTGGTTCACGGTGCTGTTCGCGAACTTCGCCGAAGCGCTGGCCGAAGGCCGCAGCAAGGCGCAGGCGGCTTCGCTGCGCAACCTCAAGCAGACCGTCAGCGCCAAGAAGCTGGCCACGCCCAAGTTCGGCACCACCTGGCTGCCGCAGCCGGCCACCGACCTGCGCAAGGGCAATTACATCCTGGTCGAAGCGGGCGACGTGATCCCGATCGACGGCGAAGTGATCGAAGGCGTGGCCTCGGTCGACGAAAGCGCGATCACCGGCGAATCGGCGCCCGTGATCCGCGAGTCGGGCGGCGACTTTTCGTCCGTCACCGGCGGCACCCGCGTGCTGTCGGACTGGCTGGTGGTCAAGGTCACCGTCAACCCGGGCGAGACCTTCCTCGACCGCATGATCTCGATGGTGGAGGGCGCCAAGCGCCAGAAAACCCCGAACGAGATCGCGCTGACCATCCTGCTCGTCGCGCTGACCATCGTGTTCCTGATCGTGACCATCACGCTGCTGCCGTTCTCGCTGTTCTCGGTACAGGCCGCGCAAGCGGGCACGCCGGTCACCATCACCGTGCTGATCGCGCTGCTGGTGTGCCTGATCCCGACCACCATCGGCGGCCTGCTGTCGGCCATCGGCGTGGCCGGCATGAGCCGCATGATGCAGGCCAACGTGATCGCCACGTCGGGGCGCGCCGTGGAGGCGGCCGGCGACGTCGATGTGCTCATGCTCGACAAGACCGGCACCATCACGCTCGGCAACCGCCAGGCCGCCAGCTTCGTGCCGGCGCCCGGCGTGACCGAGCAGCAGCTGGCCGACGTGGCGCAACTGGCGTCGCTGGCCGACGAAACCCCGGAAGGGCGCAGCATCGTGGTGCTGGCCAAGCAGAAGTTCAATATCCGCGAACGCGAGATGGCGTCGCTGAGCGCCGTGTTCGTGCCGTTCACCGCGCAAACCCGCATGAGCGGCGCCGATATCGGCACCGGCGCCGGGGCGCGCGCGGTGCGCAAGGGCGCCGCCGACAGCGTGCGCCGCTACGTCGAATCGCTGGGCCAGCCGTACCCGGCGGAAGTGGGCCGCGCCGTCGATGACATTTCGCGCCGGGGCAGCACGCCGCTGGTGGTGACCGACAGCGGCCGCGTGATGGGCGTGGTCGAACTGAAGGACATCGTCAAGGGCGGCATCAAGGAGCGCTTCGGCGAACTGCGCCGCATGGGCATCAAGACCGTGATGATCACCGGCGACAACCAGCTGACCGCCGCCGCGATTGCAGCCGAAGCGGGCGTGGACGACTTCCTGGCCGAAGCGACGCCGGAAGACAAGCTGAAACTGATCCGCCAATACCAGGGCGAAGGCCGCCTGGTGGCGATGACCGGCGACGGCACCAACGACGCCCCGGCGCTGGCCCAGGCCGACGTGGCGGTGGCGATGAACTCGGGAACGCAGGCGGCCAAGGAAGCGGGCAACATGGTGGACCTCGATTCGAATCCGACCAAGCTGCTCGAAATCGTCGAAATCGGCAAGCAGATGCTGATGACGCGCGGTGCGCTGACCACGTTCTCGATCTCGAACGACATCGCCAAGTATTTTGCCATTATCCCGGCCGCCTTCGTGGGCACCTACCCGCAACTGAAGGCGCTCGACGTGATGCAGCTGGCCAGTCCGTCGTCGGCCATCATGTCGGCCGTGATCTTCAATGCCCTGATCATCGTGGTGCTGATCCCGCTCGCGCTCAAGGGCGTCAAGTACCGCGCCATCGGCGCGGTGGCGCTGCTGCGCCGTAACCTGCTGCTGTACGGCCTGGGCGGGATCGTGCTGCCGTTCGTCGGCATCAAGCTGATCGACATGGTGCTCGCGGCGCTGCACCTGGTCTGACCATCGCCACCCCGGCTCAAACTTACCTCATCGGAGTTCCCATGACATCCTCCCTTCGTCCCGCGCTCGTGATTTTCGGCGCCCTGACCGTGATCTGCGGCGTGCTGTATCCGCTGGCCGTCTCCGGCGTCGCCGCCACCGTGTTCCCCGCCCAGGCGGCCGGCAGCCTGGTGACGGTGGACGGCAAAACCGTCGGCTCGTCGCTGATCGGCCAGTCGTTCAGCGCACCCAAGTATTTCTGGGGCCGCCTGTCCGGCACCAGCCCGATGCCGGCCAACGGCGCCGGTTCGTCCGGCACCAACTTCGGCCCCACCAATCCGGCGCTGATCGATGCCGTCAAGGGGCGCATCGACGCCCTCAAGGCTGCCGATCCCGGCAACACTGCGGCGATCCCGGTGGACCTGGTGACGGCGTCGGCCAGCGGTCTCGATCCCGACATCAGCCCGGCCGCGGCGCGCTACCAGGCTGCCCGCGTGGCAGCGGCCCGTCAGTTCAACACCAACCAGGTGCTGGCGCTGATCGAGCAGAACACGCGGCCACAGTACCTGGGCTTTTTCGGCGAGCCGCGCGTGAACGTGCTGGCACTGAACCTGGCGCTCGACCAGACTGGCCGTTGAGTAACCCTGTCAGGTAGAATCGCCGCATGTCCATCCCCCACGATAGCCAGCGCCCCGATCCCGATGCCTTGCTGGCGCAAGTCCAGGCCAGGGAGCGGCGCGCCGCGCGCGGCAAGCTGCGCATCTATTTCGGCGCCTCGGCCGGGGTGGGCAAGACGTACGCGATGCTGGCCGCTGCGCGCAAGCTGCAGCTCGAAGGCCGGCAGGTGCTGGTCGGCGTGGTGGAAACCCACGGCCGCAGCGAGACCGCCGCCATGCTGGCCGGACTGGACGTGCTGCCGCCGCGCGCGGTCGCGCACCGCGGCCGCACGCTGTCCGAATTCGACCTCGACGCCGCGCTCGCGCGTCATCCGCCGCTGATCCTGATGGACGAACTGGCGCACTCGAACGCGCCCGGCTCGCGCCATCCCAAGCGCTGGCAGGATGTCGAGGAGTTGCGCGACGCCGGCATCGATGTCCTCACCACGGTCAATGTCCAGCACCTGGAAAGCCTGAACGATGTGGTGGGCGGCATTACCGGCATCCGCGTCGGCGAAACCGTGCCCGATACCGTGTTCGACCAGGCCGACGAGGTGGTGCTGGTCGATCTGCCTGCCGACGAACTGCTGGCGCGCCTGAAAAGCGGCAAGGTGTACCAGGCGCAGCAGGCCGAACGCGCCTCGAAGAACTTTTTCCGCAAGGGGAACCTGATCGCGCTGCGCGAGCTGGCGCTGCGCCGCACCGCCGACCGTATCGAGGACGACGTGCGCGCCTACCGGGTCGAGCAGTCGATCGCCGACATCTGGAAAACCGGCGCCGCGCTGCTGGCCTGCGTGGGCCCGAACCCGGGCGCCGAACACACGGTGCGCAGCACGGCGCGCCTGGCCGGCCAGCTGGGCACCGGCTGGCATGCAATCTATGTCGAGACGCCGGCGCTGCAGCGGCTGCCGGCCGCGCGGCGCGAGCAGATCCTGCGCACGCTCAAGCTGGCGGCAGACCTGGGCGCGACCACCGCCGTGGTGCCGGGGCGCGACGTGGCGCTCACTGCCGTCGAATATGCGCGCAGCCACAACCTGTCCAAGCTGGTGTTCGGCCGCAGCCACGGCGGCTGGCCGTGGCGCACGCCGCACAGCAAGCGGCTGGCGCGCTATGCGCCGGACCTGGACCTGGTCGAAATCGGCGCGGCCAGCACCGGGGGCCCGGCAGTGCGCGGCGCCGGCGAGGAGGGCGAGGGCAGCGGCTACGGCGCCGCCGACAGCGATATCGACAACCTCGACCTGCCCTGGCACCAGCGCCGCGCCGCCGGTTACGGGGTCGCGGTGGTGGTCGGTTTCGCGATCGCGCTGGCGGCCATGCCGTTGTTGCAGTGGCTGGACCTGGCCAATATCGCCATGCTGTTCCTGCTCGGCGTGCTGCTGACGGCCGTGCGCTACGGCCGCGGCCCATCGGTGGTAGCGACCTGCGTGAGCGTGGCCTGCTTCGACTTTTTCTTCGTCACGCCGCGCTTCGACTTTGCCGTCTCCGATTTCCAGTACGTGATCACCTTCATCGTGATGCTGGCCGTGGGCGTGATCACCGGCCACCTGACCTCGGGCCTGCGCTTCCAGGCGCGGGTGGCGGCGCAGCGCGAAAAGCGTTCGCGTTCGCTGTACGAGTTTGCCCGCGAGCTGTCGGGCGCCCTGCAGACCGAACAGATCTTCGATACCACCCGCCAGTTCATCGAAAGCGCTTTTCGCGCGCGCGCCACGCTGCTGCTGCCCGACGATGGCGGCCGGTTGCTGGCCCCGCCGGCCGGCGTGCAGCTCGATATCGGCATCGCCCAGTGGGCGTTCGACAATGCCGAGAGCGCGGGCCTGGGCACCGACACGCTGCCGGCCAGCGCGCTGTTTTACCTGCCGCTGGTGGCGCCGATGCGCACCCGCGGCGTGCTGGCGATTGCGCCGCCGCGCCAGCGCTGGCTCCTGATCCCGGAACAGCGCCAGCAGCTCGATACCTTTGCCGCGCTGGCCGCCATCGCCCTCGAGCGCGTCCATTACATCGAGGTGGCGCAGAATGCGCTGGTCAACATGGAGTCCGAGCGGCTGCGCAATTCGCTGCTGGCGGCCCTGTCGCATGATGTGCGCACGCCGCTGACGTCGCTGGTGGGGCTGTCCGAATCGCTGGCCGGCGCCAGGCCGCCATTGCCCGAGGCCCAGCGCGAGGTGGCCACGGCGCTGCACGACGAGGCGCTGCGCATGAGCGCAATGGTGGCCAATCTGCTCGACATGGCGCGCATCCAGAGCGGGGAAGTGAAATTCAACCTGCAATGGCAGCCGCTCGAAGAAGTCGTGGGCAGCGCCCTGCGCGCCAGCGGTTCGCAGCTGACCGCCCACACGGTGCGCACGGCGCTGCCGGCCGGCCTGCCGCTGCTGCGCTACGACGCCGTGCTGATCGAGCGGGTGCTGGCCAACCTGGTGGAAAACGCCGCCAAGTACACGCCGCCCGGCTCTACCATCGAGATCGGCGCCGCGCTGCACGGCCAGTGGATCAACATCACCGTGGCCGATGACGGTCCCGGACTGCCGCCGGGGCGCGAGGAAGCGATCTTCGAGAAATTCACGCGTGGCGAGCGCGAGTCCGCCAAGCCTGGCGTAGGCCTGGGGCTGGCGATCTGCCGCGCCATCGTCGAAGCGCACGGCGGGCGCATCGTCGCCACCGCCCATGCCGCGCCGCTCGGTGGCGCGGCGTTCATGTTGTCCCTGCCGCTGGGCACACCGCCGGCCATGCCCGAGCTGGAGCAGGAGCAGGACCAGAATCAGGAGCGCGCATGACCGATCATCTCACCACACCCACCGCCTTGCTGGTGGAAGACGAACCGCAGATCCGCCGCTTCGTGCGCGCCGCGCTGGAGGAGGAGGGCTGGCAGGTGTTCGAATCGGCCACGCTGCAGCGCGGCCTGATCGACGCCGGCACCCGCAAGCCGGACCTGATCGTGCTCGACCTGGGGCTGCCCGACGGCGACGGCATCGACTTCGTGACCGACCTGCGCAAGTGGTCGACGGTGCCGGTGATCGTGCTGTCGGCGCGCGTCAACGAGGCCGACAAGATCCGCGCGCTCGATGCCGGCGCCGACGATTATCTGTCCAAGCCGTTCGGTGTGGGCGAGCTGCTGGCGCGCGTGCGCGCCACGCTGCGCCGCCAGCGCCAGCCGGCCGCCAGCAAGGAAGGACTGATCGGCTTTGGCGACGTGACCGTCGATCTGCAGAACCGGCGCGTGACGCGCGGCGGTGAACACGTCCACCTGACGCCGACCGAGTACCGGCTGCTGGCGGTACTGGTGGCCAATGCGGGCCGGGTGATGACCAACCCGCAACTGCTGCGCGCCGTATGGGGGCCGTCGCAGTCGGAAAACGGCCATTATTTGCGCATCTACATGGGCCACTTGCGCCACAAGCTCGAAGCCGACCCGACCCAGCCGAAGTTCCTGCTGACCGAGACGGCGGTCGGCTATCGATTGCAACTGCCGGCGTAGCCGTCCCTTCAGGGGACCTCGAAAAACCGTAGCGGGTCGCGCAGTAGGTTTTACGTGGTCCCCTTTATTTGCTCAGCGCGCGCATGGCCCGTTCCAGCCCGTCGAGCGTGAGCGGGTACATGCGGTTGCCCATCAGCTGGCCGATGATGGCGATCGACTGCCGATACTGCCACAGGCCTTCCGGTTCAGGGTTGAGCCATGCGAACTTGGGAAAGGCATGGGTAAAGCGCGTCAGCCATTCGCTGCCCGCTTCGCGGTTGTGGTACTCGACCGAGCCGCCCGGGTGCAGCACTTCGTAGGGACTCATGGTGGCGTCGCCGACGAAAATGAGCTTGGTGTCGGCCGGGTATTTGCGCAGGATGTCCCAGGTGGCAAAGCGCTCGGACTGGCGGCGGCGGTTGTTCTTCCACACAAAATCGTACACGCAGTTGTGGAAGTAATAGAAGTCCATGTGCTTGAACTCGGTGCGCGCGGCGGCAAACAGTTCCTCGGTGCGCTCGATATGGTCGTCCATCGAGCCGCCGACGTCGAACAGCATCAGCACCTTGATATTGTTGCGGCGCTCGGGCTGCATCTTCAGATCGAGGAAGCCGGCATTGCTGGCGGTGGCGTGGATGGTGGCGTCGAGCGCCAGCTCCTCGTGGGCGCCTTCGCGGGCGAACTTGCGCAGCCGGCGCAGCGCCACCTTGATGTTGCGGGTGCCGATTTCGCGGTCGCCGTCGTAGTCGCGGAACGTGCGCGCGTCCCACACCTTGACCGCCGTGCGGTTGCCGCCTTTGCCGCCGATGCGGATGCCCTCGGGATTGGTGCCGCCGTGGCCGAACGGCGAGGTGCCGCCGGTGCCGATCCACTTGCTGCCGCCTTCGTGGCGCTCCTTCTGTTCCTTGAGCAGTTCGGCCAGGCGGTCCATCAGCTTGTCGTAGCCGAATTTCTCGAGCTGCGCCCGTTGCGCGTCGGTCAGTTCGCGCTTCATCCGTTGCAGCAGCCAGTCGAGCGGGATCTGGCTGTTCTCGTCGAAGCTGGCGGCGATGCCCTTGAAGTACAGGCCGAAGGCGCGGTCGAACTTGTCGTAATGGGCTTCGTCCTTGACCAGCGTGAGGCGCGCCAGGTAGTAAAAGTCGTCGAGCGACATGGCGATCACGTTCTTTTGCAGCGCTTCGAGCAGCGTCAGGAATTCCTTGATCGACACCGGTATTTTGGCGTCCTTGAGGGTAAAGAAGAAATCGATCAGCATCTCAGCTCCCGCCGTGGCGCGCCAGCCGGTACTGCAGCTGGGCCTTGATCTCGGGCCACTCGCCGGCGCTGATGCTGTACATGACGGTGTCGCGCACGGTGCCGTCGCGGCGCATGGCATGGTGGCGCAGCACGCCATCCTTTTTGGCGCCCAGCCGTTCGATGGCCGCCTGCGAGGCGTGGTTGAAGATGTCGGTGCGCAAGCCCACCAGCGCCGCACCCAGCGTGTCGAAGGCATGCGTCAGGAGCAGCAGCTTGCAGGTGGTGTTGACATGCGTGCGCTGGCGGCTGGCGGCGTACCAGGTGTAGCCGATTTCGAGGCGGCCGATGGCCGGTACGATGTCGTGGTAGCTGGTCGAGCCGAGCACGGTGCCGGTGACGGCATCGACCACCGCGAACGCCAGGCGGCTGCCGCGCATCTCGTAGGCCTTGAAGATGTAGCCGTCGACCTCGTGCGGTGCGGGCACGGACGTCACGCGCAAGGTCCACAGCTGGCCGTCGCTGGCGGCCGCGCGCAGCCCTTTGGCGTGGTGCGGCGCCAGCGGCTCCAGACGGATGCCGTGCAGTGCCAGCGTGACGGGAGCGACCGGTTTCATCAACGGTTGGCCCGGGCCATCTGCACCAGGCGCGCAAACAGGTGCACGTCCTGCTCGTTTTTCAGCAGGGCGCCGTGCAGCGGCGGCACGCCGGTCCCCTGGTCGGTGCCGTGCAGCGCCTCGGGACCGATGTCTTCGGCCATCAGCAGCTTGAGCCAGTCGAGGAACTCGGAGGTGGACGGTTTTTTCTTCAGGCCCGGCACCTCGCGCACGGTGTAAAAGGTCTGCAGGGCCTGGGCCAGCAGCTCGCGCTTCAGGTGCGGATAGTGCACTTCGACGATGCGCGCCATGGTCTCGCGGTCGGGGAACTGGATGTAGTGGAAAAAGCAGCGGCGCAAAAAGGCGTCCGGCAGTTCCTTCTCGTTGTTGGACGTGATGATGACCAGCGGCCGGTGCACGGCGCGCACCATTTCGCGCGTTTCGTAGACATAGAACTCCATGCGGTCGAGTTCGCGCAGCAGGTCGTTCGGAAACTCGATGTCGGCCTTGTCGATCTCGTCGATCAGCAGCACCACCGGCGCCGGCGCCGTGAACGCCTGCCACAGCACGCCCTTGACGATGTAGTTCTGGATGTCGCGCACGCGCTCGTCGCCGAGTTGTGAATCGCGCAGGCGCGAGACGGCGTCGTATTCGTACAGGCCCTGCTGGGCCTTGGTGGTGGACTTGATGTGCCACTGCATCAGCGGCATATTCAGCGCCGCTGCGACTTCCTCGGCCAGCATGGTTTTGCCGGTGCCGGGTTCGCCCTTGATCAGCAGCGGACGCTGCAAGGTGAGGGCGGCATTGACGGCCAGTTTCAGGTCGGCGGTGGCGACATACTGGTCGGAACCTTCAAAGCGGGGCGTGGCTTGCATGCGTGGGTCTCGGGCGTGTGGACGATGGCGACCAGTATAGAGGAGAAGGGGCGCACATGCCCCACGCTGCACTGCAAAAGAGGCGACTGCCGGTGTTGTTTCCAGCGATGATAGTGTGTAGCTTTGTCAAATTTGTTAGGTTAGAATCGCTGCACTGGTAGTGCAAAAATCAAGTTTCGCTTTCGGCAGTAAGTACGCAGTCCCTGCGTCGATTACCCACCTGGCAAAGACCATGAAAAAAATCACAGCACTTCTAGTTCTGCTCGGCGTGACCCCCATGTTTATCCAGGCCAGCAGCGCGGCCGAGATCGTCGGCAACGCCCAGGCCGCCAAAGCGAAGATCGAGATGTGCATCGGTTGTCATGGCATTCCCGGCTACAAGGCCACTTTTCCCGAAGTCTATCAAGTGCCGATGATCGGCGGCCAGGGCGCGAAATACATCGAGAGCGCGCTGCACGCCTACAAGAAAGGCGACCGCAAGCATCCGAGCATGAACGGCATTGCCGCCAGCCTGTCGGACCAGGATATCGCCGACGTCGCCGCCTTCTATGCGCAGCAAACCAAGTCCGGGAGCGTGAAATGAAACGGCTGAACCCTCTGCACCTGTTCGCTGCCGCCATCGCTGCCGGCGCACTGTCGCTGTCGATGCCTGTCCAGGCCGCCGGCAATGTGGCCAACGGCAAGGCGCTGGCCGACAAGTACAACTGCTTCACCTGCCACGGCAAGGATTACAACACGCCGCTCGACCCCAGCTATCCCAAGCTGGCGGGACAGCACCGCGACTACCTCGAACATGCGCTGACCGCCTACCAGCGCGGCAATGGCGCCTATGGCCGCAACAACGCCATCATGACCGGCCAGGTCAAGCCGCTGAGCAAGCAGGACATCAAGGACCTCGCTGCTTACCTGCACAGCTTGCCTGGCGCGCTGGTGGTGCACCGCTGAGCGGGCTACGTAGTTTTGATGCCTCTGCGTAAGTGTTATCCCCATTTTGCGCCCCGGGGCGCACTGATAGAATCGACTCCCTGAATTAATCATGGACATGCGCGCAGCCTTGCGCGCCAGCTCCGGCAGCCGTTCCCCCTCATCCGCTGCGACCGGGTGGCAGACCGCCTCCTGCGTGACGTCGCATGCCCTTTTGTCGTCGCAGGCGATAAACGGTTGCCTGGTCCATTGCCGATCACCCTGACGGAGTCAACTATGCGTAAATCAATTCTCATCCTGATGTCGTGCCTGATCCTGGCCGCATGCAGCAAATCGCCGGCCCCGACCGACGACAAACCGGTCGACGTGCTGCTGATCGGCGCCGGCACCATGAGCGCCACCCTGGGCACCATGCTCAAGGAACTCGACCCGACGCTGACCATGGCGTTTTACGAGCGCATGGACAAGGTGGCGGTGGAAAGCTCGGACTCGATGAACAATGCCGGCACCGGTCACTCGGCTTTCGCCGAACTGAACTACACGCCGGAAGCGGCCGATGGCCATATCGAAACCAAGAAGGCGGTCGACATCAACGAACAGTTCGAAGTGTCGAAGCAGTTCTGGGCCTACCAGGTCAAGCACGGCTACCTCGGCGCGCCGACCACCTTCATCAACAATGTGCCGCACATGGCCTTCGTCTGGGGCGATGACAACATCAATTTCCTGCGCAAGCGTTATGCTGCGCTGCAAAAGGAAAACCTGTTCAAGGGCATGCTGTACTCGGAAGACCCGGCCAAGATCGCCGAATGGGCGCCGCTGGTGATGACCGGCCGCGACCCGTCGCAAAAGATTGCCGCCACCCGCATGGAGATCGGTACCGACGTCAACTACGGCACGCTGACCCGCGCGCTGGTCAAGCACCTGACCGACACGCACGGCGCCACCGTCAACCTGCGCAGCCAGGTCGAAGACATCAAGCGCGGCAGCGACGGCAACTGGAACGTCACCGTCAAGAATCTCGACACCAACGTCGTCAAGACCGTGCGCGCCAAGTTCGTGTTCGTGGGCGCCGGCGGCGGTTCGCTGCCGCTGCTGGAAAAATCGGGCATCCCGGAAGCCAAGGGCTACGGCGGCGTACCGGTCGGCGGCCAGTGGCTGGTGACCACCAACCCGGCGCTGGTGGAAAAACACGCGGCCAAGGTGTACGGCAAAGCCTCGGTCGGTTCGCCGCCGATGTCGGTGCCGCACCTGGACACCCGCATCATCGACGGCAAGAAAGCCCTGCTGTTCGGACCGTTCGCAACGTTCTCGACCAAGTTCCTGAAAAACGGTTCGTGGATCGACCTGCCGGCCTCGATCGGCACCGGCAACGTGCGTCCGATGCTGGAAGCTGGCTGGGAAAATATTCCGCTGACCAAGTACCTGATCCAGCAAGTGATGAACTCGCCGGAAGACCGCCTGGCCACGCTGCGCGAGTACCTGCCGGAAGCGAAAATGGAAGACTGGACCCTGCAGAACGCCGGCCAGCGCGTGCAGATCGTCAAGGACTTGCCAGGCAAGGGCGGCGTGCTGCAGTTCGGCACCGAAGTGGTCGGCTCGGCCGATGGCAGCATTGTGGCCCTGCTCGGCGCTTCGCCAGGCGCTTCGACTGCGCCACCGATCATGATCAAGGTGTTGCAGACCGCGTTCAAGGCCAAGCTGGCGACGCCGGAATGGGATGCCAAGATGAAGGCCATGGTGCCCTCGTATGGTCACAAGCTGAACGGCGACCCGGTGCTGGCCAACAAGATCCGCCAGTACAGCAGCTCGGTGCTGGGCCTGAAAGCGTTCACGCTCGATGAAACCGGCAATGCCCAGCCGGCACCGGCCGTGGTGCCGGTGGCAGCGCTGGAAGCGCCGGTGGTCAAGTAAAACAACAGGCAGCAAGCAAAAGGCCACGCGATGCGTGGCCTTTTTTTGTGCCGCGAATTTTGTGCCGCGAAGTTAGCGGATGCGGCGCCGGACCGCCTCCACGTAGGCGTGGCCGTCGGGCGGTGTGCCGTTGCGCTGGGCAGTCCAGATCATCTCTCCCAGGCACTCCATGATTTCGTGCTGGGCCGCGTGGGCGTCGTCGAGCTTGAGGGTGAGGGCGGTGGCGGCGTCGCGGATGCCGGGCGGCTGGTCGATCGAGATCTGCTCGTCGATCGACAGGTGCATCGACAGGTGGAGGAAGGGATTGACCTGCGCGCCGTCCACCGCATAGTTGCGGCCCAGCGCCGACTCGACGTCGGCAAGGGTGTCGTGGTACTCGGGATGGTGGCGCACCCAGTCGGCGGCCATGGCCTCGATCGGGGTCAGGATCTCGTTGGCGCGCTGCTTGCGGAACACTTCGCAAAAGAAGCGGCGGACATCGTCGGAAGAAGGATTGAACATGGCAGTGATTGTACCCGCCCCGGCGTGGATGTGCCGGAACGGGTAGCGCGGCGCGACCTGGCCTCAGCTGCCGGTCTTGATGGCCGTGGGCGGCACGACGATCGCCGACGGGTCGGCGACCGGGGGCGCCACTTGCCCGCGGCGTTCGACCTCGGCACCCGTGCTGCCGGCGCCCGCGCGCGGCTGGCGCAGGTAGCGCGAACCGTGACGACGGTCGTGGCCGTTGGCCGGCCAGGTCAGGAAGCGTGACAGCTCCTGCAAGGCGCGCTGGTAGACATCGCGCTTGAACTCGATTACCACGTCGAGCGGCACCCAATACTCGTGCCAGCGCCAGGCGTCGAATTCCGGGTGGTCGGTCAGGCGCAGGTTGACGTCGTTGTCGCGCGCGCACATGCGCAACAAAAACCAGATCTGCTTTTGCCCCCGATAATGGCCGCGAATTTCGCGCTTGATAAAGTGGTCGGGCACTTCGTAACGCAACCAGTCGCGCGTGCGCCCGACGATCTTGACGTGCTCGGCCCGCAAACCGATTTCCTCTTCCAGCTCCCGATACATCGCCTGCTCAGGCGTCTCTCCGTACTTGATACCACCTTGGGGAAATTGCCATGAGTGCTCGCGCACCCGCTTGCCCCACCACACCTCGTTCTGGGCGTTGAGCAGGATGATGCCGACGTTGGGCCGAAACCCTTCACGATCCAGCATATTGCACCTCAAACTTTCTGCGACTGAGCTCCCAGCTTATATTTTTGCCCACAAAAAGACACTTCGGCGGGAATTCCGGGGTACGGAATCGGTCGAAGCACCGTGGTTTGAACGCATTTGTATAAAGTATGGACGCATCAGCCAGCTAATCCTTTAAAATTAGGTTGATTATAACTCTCTCTTTTTAAAAAGAATTCACCGTATGCGCGCCTCACGTTTTTTTATTTCCACGCTTAAAGAAGCACCAGCCGATGCAGAGATCGTCTCCCACCAGTTAATGATGCGTGCAGGCATGATCAAGCGTCTCGGTTCGGGCATCTACACCTACATGCCGGTCGGCCTGCGCGTGATCCGCAAGGTCGAAGCGATCGTGCGGGAAGAAATGAACCGTTCCGCCGCCGTCGAACTGCTGATGCCGCTGATTCAGCCGGCCGAGCTGTGGCAGGAAACGGGCCGCTGGGACAAGATGGGGGCCGAACTGCTGCGCATCAAGGACCGCCACGGCCGCGAATTCGCGTTCCAGCCCACGGCCGAAGAAGTGATCACCGATGTCGTGCGTTCGGAGATCAAATCCTACCGCCAGTTACCGTTGAATTTTTACCACATCCAGACCAAGTTCCGCGACGAGCGCCGCCCGCGCTTCGGCCTGATGCGCGGCCGCGAGTTCACCATGAAAGATGCGTACTCGTTCGACCGCGATGTGGCCGGCATGCAGGCTTCGTACCAGATCATGTATGACGCCTATGTCCGCATTTTCAACCGCTTCGGTTTGAAGTTCCGTGCGGTAGCGGCCGATAACGGCGCGATCGGCGGCACCGGCTCGCACGAATTCCACGTGATCGCCCACACCGGCGAAGACGCGCTCGTGTATTGCCCGACCTCCGACTACGCCGCCAACATGGAAGCGGCCGAAGCGCTGCCGGTCACGGCCGAGCGCGCTGCTGCCGCCCAGGCGCTGACCAAGGTCGCCACGCCGGACGCCACCAAGTGCGAACTGGTGGCCGCCCAGCTCGGCCTGCCGCTGTCGCAGACCGTCAAAACCCTGGCGCTGACCGTGGAAACCGAACAGGACGGCAAAACCGCGAAACAGTATTTCATGCTGCTGCTGCGCGGCGACCACGAACTCAACGAGATCAAGGTGGCCAAGGTGGCCGGCCTGGCCGCGCACCGTTTCTCGACCGAAGAAGAAATCGCCGAGGTCTATGGCTGCGTACCGGGCTACCTGGGCCCGATCGGCACGCGCGCACCGGTCACCGTGGTGGCCGACCGCACGGTGGCCAATATGGCCGACTTCATCTGCGGCGCCAACGAGGCCGGTTACCACTACACGGGCGCCAACTGGGGCCGCGACGTGGCTGAACCGGCCATCGTCGCCGACCTGCGCAACGTGGTCGAGGGCGACGCCTCGCCGGACGGCAAGGGCGTGCTGACCATCGAGCGCGGCATCGAAGTCGGTCACGTGTTCCAGCTCGGCACCGCGTACTCGGCAGCGATGAAAGCCACCTTCCTCGACGAAAACGGCAAACCGGCGCCGCTGCAGATGGGGTGCTATGGCATCGGCATCACCCGCATCCTCGGCGCCGCGATCGAGCAGAATTTCGACGACAAGGGCATCATCTGGCCGGCGTCGCTGGCGCCGTTCGAGCTGGTGCTGTGCCCGATGGGCATGGACCGCAGCGACGCGGTCAAGCAGGCGACCGAGCAGCTGTACGCAGAAGCCGTCGCGGCCGGCATCGACGTGATCGTCGACGACCGTGGCCTGCGTCCGGGCCAGATGTTCGCGGACTGGGAACTGATCGGCGTGCCGCACCGGGTCGTGATCGGCGACCGTGGCCTCAAGGAAGGCAACCTCGAGTACCAGGGCCGCCGCGATGCCGAGGCCACTGCCGTGCCGGCGGCCGAGATCCTGCACTTCGTGCAAGGCAAACTGGCGCAGTGAACCGTACCCTGCACGCTGTGGCGCGCCGTTTGACAGGTGGCCAGTCAGCTGCCCGTCCGTCAGGCCTGCCCGGCGGGTTGCCTGCATGGTTGCCCAGCAGGGTGCCGCCATCGCGGTGCCTCGCCGCAGCACCGCGCCGGGGTGGCAGCGGCGGGCGGGCTGCGGCGCTGGCCGCGTTGCTGACGGCGTCGCTGGCGCTGCCCGGCGCTGCGCTTGCCGGCAACCAGAAGGAGGAAGCGCTGGCCGACGCCGTGCGCGTGGCCCTGGCCACTGCCATCAAGGATCCGGCCCCGCCCAGTCCGACGTTTCGCAACGAGACCGACCGCCAGCGCTATGCGCTGTGGCTGGCCACCATGTCGGCGCGGTTGCAGCGCAAGCTGCCCGACGACCAGACCCGCAACGAGTTTCTCGCCACTGCCTGGTACGAAGCGCGCCGCGCCGGGCTCGATCCGGGCCTGGTGCTGGGCCTGATCCAGGTGGAGTCGGCCTACCGCAAGTACGCGGTCTCGCTGGCCGGCGCCCGCGGCTACATGCAGGTCATGCCGTTCTGGACCAACGTGATCGGCGACCGCAACCGCAGCGCGCTGTTCAACATGCAGACCAATCTGCGCTACGGCTGCGCCATCCTGCGCATGTACCTCGACATGGAAGGCGGCAACCTCTACCTGGCGCTGGGCCGCTACAACGGCAGCCGCGGCAAGCCCGACTATCCGAATGCGGTGCTCAGGGCGTGGAATCACTGGAAATAGCAGCATCGCGGCAAGCGCTGCGCACCAAAAGTAAAGCCCCCGGCGCGTGCGCGGCGAGGGCTTTTTCCTGGGCACGCGGCGCCGGGCCGCGGCGCGTTATTTCAGGTGGTCGGAAATGAGCTTGGTCATTTCGAACATCGAGACTTGGGCTTTGCCACCGAACACAGCTTTGAGCTTGTCGTCGGCATTGATCATGCGGCGGTTGGCCGGATCTTGCAGGTCCAGCTTCTTGATGTAATCCCAGACTTTTTTGGTCACTTCGGTGCGTGGCAGCGGTGCTTCGCCGACCACGGCGGCCAACGATGCCGACGGGGTCAGCGCTTTCATGAAGGCGGCATTCGGCTTGCGCGGTGCGGCAGGAGCGGCGGCTTTTTTTGCTGCTGCAGGCTTGGCTGCGGGTTTAGCGGCGGCAGCCTTTGCTGGTGCTGCTTTTTTGGCAGCAGCCGGCTTGTCGGTTGCGGCTGCGGCCTTCTTGGCCGGTGCTGCTGGGGTTTTTTTGGCTAGTGCCATATTCGAGCCTCCTTAACGAACACATGGAAAATTGCGCAATTGATCGCACCGGCTAATATTGGTGGGGATTTAGGTCATATGCAAGTGTTTTTCGCGTTTTAGCCTGGAAACACCACGTAATTGCGTGGCTATGCGCGCCAGTGCACCCCGACGGGGCGCGCACTGGCCGTTTTCCCTGTATTGGCGCGGTTTCCTGCAGATTTAGCGCATGCCTGGCAGCATGCCTTTCATCGACCGCATCATCTTTGCCATGCCGCCGCCGGACAGCTTTTTCATCATGGTCTGCATCTGCTCGAACTGGTTGAGCATGCGGTTTACTTCCTGCACCTGGACGCCGGCGCCTGCGGCGATGCGGCGCTTGCGGGTGGCCTTGATCAGCTCCGGCTTGGCGCGTTCCTGCGGCGTCATCGAATCGATGATGCCGACCATGCGCCGCACCTGCTTGTCGGCCTGGTCCATGTTGGCGTTGCCGGCCGCCTGCTGGAACTGCGCCGGCAGCTTGTCGACCAGGCTGGCCATGCCGCCCATCTTTTTCATCTGGCCCAGCTGCGCCTTGAAGTCGTTCATGTCGAACTTGGCGCCGCTCTTCATCTTGTTGGCCAGGTCGGCAGCGGCCTTGCTGTCGACGCCCTTGCGCGCTTCCTCGACCAGCGCCAGGATGTCGCCCATGCCCAGCACGCGGCTGGCCATGCGGGTCGGATCGAACGCTTCGAGGCCGTCGAGCTTTTCCGACACGCCGGCAAACTTGATCGGCTTGCCGGTGATATGACGCACCGACAGCGCCGCACCGCCGCGCGAATCGCCGTCGAGCTTGGTCAGCACGATGCCGGTCAGCGGCAGGGCGTCGTTGAAGGCCTTGGCCGTGTTGATCGCATCCTGACCGAGCATGGCGTCGACCACGAACAGGGTCTCGACCGGCTTGACCGCGCCGTGCACGGCGGCGATCTCCTTCATCATCGCTTCGTCGATACCGAGGCGGCCGGCCGTGTCGATGATCAGCACGTCGTGGTAGTGCTTTTTCGCCCAGTCGAGCGCGGCCAGCGCGATATCGACCGGCTTGTCCTGCGCGGTGGACGGGAAGAAGTCGGCGCCGACCTGGCCGGTGACCGATTGCAGCTGGGCGATCGCGGCCGGACGATAGACGTCGGCCGAGACGGTCAGCACTTTCTTTTTCTTTTCTTCCTTCAGGTACTTGGCCAGCTTGCCGACCGTGGTGGTCTTGCCCACGCCTTGCAGACCGGCCATCAGGATGATGGCGGGCGGTTGCTGGGCAAAGCTGATCTGGGTCGCTTCGGGGCCGAGGTCGGCGCCCATCAGGCTGGCCAGCTCGCGCTGCACCACGCCGACCAGCGCCTGGCCTGGCGACAGCGAGGAGAGGACTTCCTCGCCCAGGGCTTTTTCCTTGACGCGGGCGATGAACTCGCGCACCGCCGGCAAGGCGACGTCGGCTTCCAGCAGCGCCATGCGCACTTCGCGCAACATCTCGGCGGTATTGGCCTCGGTCAGACGGGCCTCGCCGCGCATGGTTTTGACCACCTTGGCAAGGCGTTGGGTAAGATTATCTAGCATGATGAACCTGTGGAAGCGGTGTTAGGGCAGGGCCGGCAGCAAGGCGCAAGGCCGTCGCCGGACGGACAATGGCCGTCATTTTACCTCAGGACGTGTGGCGGGCGACGGCCCGAGGGGGGGCGGACCGGCGGTGGCTGCTAATTTCTTATTGACAAGGTATTGGCATCGGCGCATCGTTCTGTTTTTCACAACTTGATGAGTTACAGCAATGGTCGATTTCGCCCAGCCGTCGGATCCGTTCGCCCCCGTCGCCCCCGCTGCCACGGTCACGCCGCCGCAGCAACTGGCCTTCCACGCCAGCGGCAGCGAGTATTTCCGCATCTGGATCGTCAACATCCTGCTCAGCATCGTCACGCTCGGCATCTATTCGGCCTGGGCCAAGGTGCGCCGCAACCAGTATTTTTATTCGAGCACCGAGCTGGCCGGCAGCAGCTTCGAATACCACGGCAATCCGCTCGCCATCTTGAAGGGCCGCATCGTGGCGGCCGTAGTGGTGGGCGCCTACGCGCTGGCGGGCAGGGTTTCGCCGCTGCTGGCCCTGGCGATGTTCGTGGTGATGGCGGCCGTGGTGCCGTGGTTCGTCTGGCGCAGCCTGCAGTTCCAGCTGCATAACTCGGCCTGGCGCGGCATCCGCTTCCGCTTCGACGGCCAGCTGCGCGACGCCTACATCAACTGCCTGCTGCGTCCGCTGCTCAATATCGTCACCCTGGGCCTGGCCACGCCATATATCTACCAGCGCCTGAAAGCCTGGCAATTCAACCAGAGCCGCTTCGGCCAGGCGCGGTTTGCCACCCGCGCCAGCGTCGGCGATTTTTACAAGCTGTTTGCTGCCTTCATGCTGTTGGGCATCGTGTTCGTGGTGGGCTTCGGTATTGTGTCGGCGATGCAAGCTTCAGCGATGATGGCGGCACCTACGCCGGCGGAGGTCGCTGCACGCAGCGCCAGTTTCGGTTTCTGGACCGGCATCGCCGTCGCGGTGTTCTACCTGCTGATCCTGTCGCTGACACCGCTGCTGATCGCGCTGATCCAGAACCTGATGTGGAATAGCGCCAGCCTCGACCGGCACACCTTCCGCTCCGACGTGCACACCGGGCGCATGCTGTTCATCATCGTGACCAATATGCTGGCCATCGTCTGCACGCTGGGCCTGTTCCTGCCGTTTGCGCAGGTGCGCATGATGCGCTACCGGATCGCATCGCTGACCGTGATCCCTGGCGGCAGCCTCGACGCATTTGTCGCCACCAACAGCGCCGACGTGGGCGCCGCCGGCGAGGGCGTGTCGGACTTCATGGACTTCGATTTCTCGCTGTGAGCGACCAGGACATCGCGCGCCTGGCCGGCCGCTATTTCGACGGCAAGACCTCGCGCCTGCACCGCGTGACCCTCGCCGTCGCCGACGGCGTGGCGCACCTGGCCGGCGACGTCGAACGCCGTGCGCCGCTGGCCAGCCTGCGCGTGTCCGAACGGGCGCGCCACGCCGCGCGCAAGGTCACCTTCGACGATGGCGCCTGGCTCGAACTCGACGACCGCGCCGCCTTCGAGCGGCTGCTGGCCGCCAGCGGCCACCGCGATTCCGGCGTGGTGCGCCTGCAGCAAAGCTGGCGCGGCGTGCTGCTGGCGCTGGCCGTCACGGTGGCCGTGGTGCTGGGCGCGTATGTCTACCTGTTGCCGGCGGCGGCCACCTCGGTGGCAAACGCCTTGCCGGTCGGCGTGGAGCGCCAGCTGGGGCAGGGCGTGCTCGAGGTGCTCGATGCGCGCGTGCTGGCGCCGAGCAAGCTGCCGCGCGCGCGCCAGGCCCAGCTGCGCGGCCAGTTCGCCGCGCTGGTGGCGCCCGAGGCCGGTGCACCGGGCTGGCAGCTGGTGTTTCGCAGCAGCCGCATCGGTCCCAATGCGCTGGCCCTGCCATCGGGCGACATCGTGCTGACCGATGAACTGGTCAACCTGCTGCAGGACGACCAGGCCGTGATGGGCGTGCTGGCGCACGAGCTGGGCCACCTGCACCGGCGCCACCTGACGCGCCGGCTGCTAGAAAGTTCGGCCGTGGCAGCGGCCACCTGGGTGATCTTCGGCGATGTCTCGAGCATGCTGGCGGCGCTGCCGACGGTGGCCCTGGACATGAAATACTCGCGCGACGCCGAGTCCGAGGCGGACGATTACGCGGTTGCCATGTTGCGCCATAACGACATCGCGCCCGAACACCTGGCCCAGGCCTTCGTCAAGCTGGGCAAGGGCAGCGATGGCCCCACCTCGTCCTACCTGTCGAGCCACCCGGCCACGGCCGAGCGCATCGCCCGTATCCGCGCAGCGCGCTGAGCGGCTGAGCGACTGAGCGGTCCGCTGCCTGCTTGACCCCGCGCAAAGCTGGAAAGTTGCCTCACGATATATATTGTCTATAGACAACTATCGGGAGGCGCGCATGAACCGCAAATCACTGTGCTCACTGTGCTGTTTGCTGGCCCTGGTGACCTTTTGCCATGCTGCGGCGGCGCAGCAGGTGGTCCGGCTCGGCAATATCAAGCTGGCCCATTTCGGCGCTGTCTCGTATATCAAGGAAATCGCGCCGCAATGCGGCTTCAAGGTCGAGGAACACGTATTTGCCAAGGGGCTGGACGTGATGCAGGCCATCATCGCCGGCGAGCTCGACGTGGGCACCACGGCGTCCGAGGCTGCCATCCTCGGCCGCGCCGGCGGCGCGCCTATTTATGTCGTGGCCGGCTTTGCGCGGGGCGGGGCGCGGCTGGTCGGGCGCAGCGACCTGCAGCTGCGCAGCGTGCGCGACCTGAAAGGCAAGCGCGTCGGCGTCACGCGCGGCGCCATCCAGGACGTGCTGCTGCTGGCCGAACTGGACAAGCACGGCATGACCGCATCGGATCAGCCGGGCAAGGACGTGCGGCTGGTGTTTCTTGCCTACGCCGACCTCAACCACGCGCTGCTGGGCCGCAATATCGACGCCATGATGCAGTCCGAGCCGCACTCGTCGCAGGCGCTGAACCAGGGTTACGGCAGCGAAATCCTGAAACCGTACGACACGCCGATCGGCGAACCGGTGCGCACCATGGTGATGACCGAAAAGTTTTACACGCAACAGCGGCCGCTGGCGGAAAAATTCATGCGCTGCTTCGTGCAGGCCACCAGGACCTTCATCGAGCAGCCGGCCACGGCCGAAAAATACGTGCGCGAGGTCGTGTTCAGGGGCCAGCTCAGCCGCGCCGATTTCGCTGCCGCCATCGGCAATTCGCCGTACAGCTACGACATCACGCCCGAACACATCCAGGTCACGGCCGATACCATGCTCAAGGCCGGCATCGGCCGCATGCGCCAGGCACCCAGCGCCCACGAGTGGGTGCGCACCGACCTGCTGGCGGCAGCCAAGAAAACCCTGGGAGTCAAATAGATGGGCGCCGTGCGTTCAGTGACGTCGGCCGGCCTGGCCGCCTTCCGGCAGCGGACCGGGGGCGCGCTGGCCGGCGCCATCGTGCCGGTACTGGTGGTCGCGCTGTGGCAGAGCGTTGTCGCGCTGGGCTGGGTCAATCCGCAGGTGCTGCCGGCGCCGCTGGCGGTGGCCCACCGGTGGTGCGACTACCTGCTGCCGCTGCAGCCCTACGACGCCAGCCAGGGCGCCTGGCTGGCCTGGGCCGTCTCCGGCGAACTGGTCGGCGATGCGCTGGGCAGCTTGTACCGGGTGGCGGCCGGTTTTGCCATCGGCGCCGGCCTGGCGCTGCCGCTCGGCCTGGCCATGGGCGCCAACGCCCGCGTCTACCGCTGGCTCAATCCGATGATGCAGCTGCTGCGGCCGATTCCGCCGATCGCCTATATTCCGCTGGCCATCCTGTGGTTCGGGCTCGGCAACCCGCCGGCCGTGTTCCTGATCGCGCTTGGCGCCTTCTTCCCGGTGCTGATGAATACCGTTGCCGGCGTGCGCCTGGTCGATGGCATCTATCTGCGGGCGGCGCGCAACCTGGGCGCCTCCGGGGCCACGCTGTTCCTGCGCGTGATCGTGCCGGCTGCCGTGCCGTACATCCTGTCGGGCGTGCGGATCGGCATCGGCACCGCCTTCATCGTGGTGATCGTCTCCGAGATGATTGCCGTAAATAACGGCCTGGGTTTCCGCATTCTCGAAGCGCGCGAATATTTTTGGTCGGACAAGATCATCGCCGGCATGGTCACGATCGGTCTGCTGGGGCTGGCGATCGACGCGGCCGTGAACCGCCTGAACAACCATCTGCTGCGCTGGCACCGCGGCCTGGAGCAGCCATGAACCCGCACCTGTCACCCCCGACCGTGTTACGTCCCCAGATCGTGATCGATGGCGTCGGCCAGGTGTTTCACACGGCCGGGCACGCCATGGTGGCCTTGCAGGATATCGACCTGGTGATTCCACAGGGCCAGTTCGTCTGCCTGCTGGGGCCGTCGGGCTGCGGCAAATCGACGCTCCTCAACGCGGTGGCCGGCTTCGTGGCGCCCACCACCGGCACCATCACCGCCGGCGGCCAGCCGGTGACCGGCCCCGGTCCCGGGCGCGGCATGGTGTTCCAGGAATACGCGCTGTTTCCGTGGATGACGGTGGCCGACAATATCGGCTTCGGCCTGCGCGTGCAGCGGCTGCCGGCGGCGGCCGTCGCGGCCCGCGTCGAGGCGCTGCTGGCCATGCTGTCGCTGAGCGATTTCAGGCACCGCTACCCGAAGGAGCTGTCCGGCGGCATGCGCCAGCGGGTGGCGATCGCCCGCGTGCTGGCGCTCGATGCGCCGATCCTGCTGATGGACGAGCCGTTCGGCGCGCTCGATGCGCTCACCCGCCGCAACCTGCAGGACGAGCTGCTGCGGCTGTGGGGGACGCTGAACCAGACCATCGTGTTCGTCACCCACAGCATCGAGGAAGCGCTGTACCTGGCCGACCGCATCGTGGTGATGACGTACCGTCCCGGCACCGTCAAGTGCGACCTGGCGGTGGACCTGGCGCGCCCGCGCGACCCGTCCGCGATCGCGTTCAACACCCTCAAGCGCGAGCTGGGCCTGCTGTTGATGGAAGAACAACAGCGCTACCACCACGACGAACTGCGCCTCGCCGGCATCGATTGATCGCTGCGGAGAAGGGCGATGGTGTAAACTGGCCGGATGCAGACCTATTTGTTCATCGCAGCCATCGCGCTGTATCTCCTGTGCGCCGCCTTGCCCGCGCGCCGTGGCACGCTGGTGTCGGCGGTGACGGTCGTGGCCTGGCTGGTGCATGGTGTCGGACTGTGGACCGACGTCGCGGCCGAGGGCTCGCTGCGGCTCGGTTTCGCGGCCATGCTGTCGTCGGCGCTGTGGGTGTCGGTGGCCGCCTACTGGATTGAAAACCGCAATTTCGGCCTCGACGGCCTGCGCCGCCTGGTCATGCCGACCGCCGCGCTCACGGTGGCGCTGCAGGCGGTGTATCCGGGCGCGCTGATCCCGCTCGGCGACAAGACCCCGCTGTTCGGCTGGCATATTGCGGTGGCCACGCTGGCCTACAGCGTGCTCACGATTGCCGCCTTCCATGCCGTGCTGATGGCGCTGCAGGAAGCCCGGCTGCACGCGGCCGCCACCGACCGCAAGAGTTTTCTGTCGGGCGCGCTCGACCAGCTGCCGGCCCTGCTGACCATGGAAAAGCTGTTGTTCCGCATGATCAGCATCGGCTTCACCCTGCTCACGCTGACCGTCGTGTCGGGCCTGGTGTTTTCCGAAGAGCTGTTCGGCCAGGCCCTCAAGTGGGACCACAAGTCGGCCTTCGCCATTCTGTCATGGGTGCTGTTCGCGGCGCTGCTGGCGGGGCGGCGCCTGCGCGGCTGGCGCGGCAAGACGGCGCTCAGTTTTACCCTGGCCGGTTTCGCCACCTTGCTGCTGGCCTATGTCGGCAGCCGTTTCGTGTTTGAAGTGGTATTGCATAAGGGATGGGCATGAGCCGGTTGATATTCTGGGTGGCCTTGATCTGCCTGATCGTGTTCGCGATCCGCAGCAAGATTCGCGGTGCGCAGCGGCGCGCCGAACAGCAGTTCCGCGCGGCGCAGCAGCGACAGCAGATGCAGCAAGCGATGGAGCAACCCCGGCAGCAACCCCACCAGCAGTCAGCGCACCGGCAGCGCGCCGGCGGCCAGGCGGCCAGCGAGGCCGAAACCATGCTCGCCTGCGCGCACTGCGGCGTGTTCTTCCCGGCCAGCGAGGCGGTGCGCTTCGACGGCGCCATCTACTGCAGCAAGGCGCACGCCGCCCTGCCACCGAACTGACGCCATGGCGCGTCTGCTAGCGGCAGCGGCTGCGCCAGGCGACCCCACTCCCGCACGCGCCACGTTCTGGCGCTCGCTGCAAACCCTCAACGCCACCCGCATCGTCATCGCGCTGGTGCTGCTGCTGTACCTGCGCTTTGACGGCGGCGGCCTGCGCGTCGCCGGCCACCACCTGTACCTGTGGACCTGCCTGACCTACCTGGCGCTGGCGATCGCGTTTGCGCTGACGGCCGTGTACGGGCAGCGCCGCTTCCTGGTCCAGCTGCTGGTGCAGATCGCCTGCGACCTGGCCATCATCTCGCTGCTGTATGCCGACGGCGGCGGCCTGCGCAGCGGACTGGCCATCCTCTACCTGTTCCCGCTGGCCGGCGCCGCCATCCTGGCGCCGCTGGTGCTGGCGCTGTTTTGCACGGCGCTGGTGGCGCTGTTCATGCTGGGCATGGGCGTGATCCAGGTGCTGGAGATGGAGGGCGAACACATCCTGCTGCAATCGGGCCTGTACGGCGCCGCGTATTTTGCGGCCGTGCTGTGCCTGAACCGCATGGCGGCGCGGCTGATCGGCCAGGAAGAGCTGGCGATCCGGCGCGGCGTGGAGATCGGCGTGCAGCAGGCAGTCAACCGGCTGGTGATGGCCGACGTGGCCGACGGCGTGCTGGTGGTCGATGCGGGCGGCCATATCCTGGCCAGCAACCCGGCCGCGCAGCAGATGCTCGGGCTGTCGGCCGCCGACCATGCCGATGGCGATGGCGATGACCACCGTGACCGCGACGGCGACCTGGCCGCCGTGCAGTCGCCGCTGGCGCTGGCCTACGCCGAATGGCGCGCCGACCCCGCGCTCGATACCGCCTTCATCACGCTCAAGCCGTATTTCAGCATCCGCCTCAAGGCGCGCTTTGCCGCCGTCGACCTGGGTCAGGTGCCGCAGGCCGGCGACGACACCGGTGAAACGTGCGCCAGCCTGGCGCGCAGCGTGATCTTCCTGCAGCAGGTCAGCGAGATCGAGGAGCGCGCCCAGCAGCTCAAGCTGGCCTCGATGGGGCGGCTCACCGCCAGCATCGCCCACGAGGTGCGCAATCCGCTGTCGGCCATCGGCCACGCCAGCGCGCTGCTGGCCGAAGATATCGACGATCCCGGCCAGCGCCGCCTGCTGCGCATCGTCGACGACAACGTCAAGCGGGTCAACCGCATCGTCGAGGACATCCTGCAACTGTCGCGCAAATCCCACGTCCAGTACGAGCCGCTGGCGCTCGACAGCTTCCTGGTCGAGCTGCGCGAGGAATTCATCGACACCGAGGGCGTGCCGCCGGACGTGATCGCCGTGTCGGTGGCGCCCGGCACCACCGTGCATTTCAACCCGCTGCACCTGCGCGAGGTGATCGCCAACCTGGTCGGCAATGCGCTGCGCTACGCCAGCGGCGCGCCGGCGTCGATCCGCCTGGACCTGGTGCGGCAGCCGAACTGGCTGGAGCTGCACGTGCAGGACGACGGTCCCGGCATCAGCGGCGAGGTGCGCGCACACCTGTTCGAACCGTTTTATACGACATCGAGCAAAGGGACCGGGCTGGGCTTGTACCTGGCGCGCGAAATGTGTTTGAATAATGATGCGCGGCTCGATTACGAATACCGCTTCGATAGTCATGGTACTTCCGACAGCCCCGCAGCCGATCGCCGTTCCGGCGGTCGCTTTGTCATCACTTTCGCGCCACCGCAAAAGTAAACGAAAGGCTGTCCATGAGCGTGAGGTCTCCCCGGGTACTCGTGGTCGACGATGAAGCCGACCTGCGCGAACTGCTGGAACTGACGCTGGTAAAAATGGGGCTCGATGTCGACAGCGCGGCCACCGTTGCCGAGGCGCGCGCGCTGCTGGCGCGGCAAAGCTACCAGCTGGTCCTCACCGACATGCGCCTGCCCGACGGCCTCGGGCTGGAACTGGTGCGCGAGGTCGCCACGGTGTACAAGAACACGCCGATCGCCGTGGTCACCGCCTACGGCAGCGCCGACAACGCGGTGGTCGCGCTCAAGGCCGGCGCTTTTGACTACATCGCCAAGCCGGTCGCCCTCGACCAATTGCGCCTGCTGGTGCGCTCGGCGCTGCGCGTGCACGACGCGACACCCGCGCCGCACGGCAGCGCTGCCGACGCGGGCCGCACCGACGGCCGGCTCAAGGGCGGATCGGCCGTGATGGTGGCGCTGCGGGCACAGATCGGCCGGCTGGCGCGCTCGATGGCGCCGATCGCCATCCACGGCGAATCGGGCAGCGGCAAGGAACTGGCCGCGCGCGAAATCCACGCCCTCAGCCCGCGCGCGGGCCAGCCGTTCATCGCGGTCAATTGCGGCGCGATTCCCGAAGCGCTGATGGAAGCGGAATTTTTCGGTTACCGCAAGGGCGCATTCACCGGCGCGGCCGAAGACCGCGACGGCTTTTTCCAGGCCGCCAACGGCGGCACCCTGCTGCTCGACGAGGTGGCCGACCTGCCGCTGGCAATGCAGGTCAAGCTGCTGCGCGCGATCCAGGAGCGGCGCGTGCGCAAGATCGGCGCCACGGCGGAAGAGCCGGTCGATGTGCGCCTGATCAGCGCCACCCATAAGAACCTGGCGCACTGCGTGGAGCAGGGCGTGTTTCGCCAGGACCTGTACTACCGCCTGAACGTGATCGAGCTGGCGGTGCCGCCGCTGCGCGAACGCCAGGACGACCTGCCGGTGCTGGCCGCGGCCATCCTGGCGCGGCTGGCCGGCGCCGGCCAGCCGGCGGCGCTGGCGCCCGGCGTGCTGGCAGCGCTGGCTGCCTACCGCTTTCCCGGCAATGTGCGCGAACTGGAAAACATCCTGGAGCGGGCGCTGGCCTTTGCCAACGACGGCGTGATCGAGGTGGCCGACCTGGCGCTCAAGGGCGGGCACGGTGGACAAGGTGGACAAGGTGGACAAGGTGACGAAAGCGGGGCGGCGCTGCCCGCCGTGTCGGCGCCGCCGTCCCTGCCGGCAGCGCCCGGCGACCTGCCGGCCAGCCTGCCCGACTACCTGATCGCCATCGAGCGCGATATCATTGTGCGGGCGCTGACGCAGACCCAGTTCAACCGCACCCAGGCCGCGCAACTGCTGGGCATCAGCTTCCGCCAGCTGCGCTATCAGATGCAGAAACTGAACATCCAGGAACCCGAAACATGACCGCACGCGCCGCCAAGGCAGCCAACGCCGCCATCGCGGCGATCGATGCCGGGGGCTGGTGGCCGGCCGCTGCGCGCTACGACAGTCCGTTCATCGACGAGCGTCCCGACCCGCACGACATCTCCCTGATCGTCATCCACAACATCGGTCTGCCGGGCGGGCGGGCGGGTGGGCCGCACGTGTCGGACCTGTTCACCGGCCGCCTCGACTATAATATCGACCCTTCGCTGGCGGACTTGCGCGGGCTGCGGGTGTCGAGCCATTTCTTCATCCGGCGTGACGGCCGCGTGGTGCAGTATGCGCCGGCCGGCGCCCGCGCCTGGCATGCAGGCGTCTCGGTCTTCCGCGAGCGGGTAAAATGTAACGATTTTTCGATCGGTATCGAGCTCGAAGGCAATGACCGCACGCCGTTCGAGGCGGCCCAGTATGCGGCGCTGGCGGACCTGACCGGCGCCTTGCTGGCGCGCTATCCGATCACCGATATCCAGGGGCACGAACACGTCGCGCCGGGCCGCAAGACCGACCCCGGCGCGTTTTTTGACTGGCAACGATATGCCGACTGCAGCCCGCTGTTAGTGCCCGCTAACCCCGGACTGCGCGTAGTAAAAGGGCTTCCACAAAGTCAATAGTAATTTGCTGGCAAGCGCAAAATTTCCCGCTTGTCTTCAACGGATCCGACTACTACAATCAGTGTATCCATTTCGAGTCAGCACTAGATATAGTAGTTTCGTGACACTGGTTCCCGGTCCTCCGGGAACGTCGTCCGCACCCACTTTGCCGTCTCAAGCAGTACCTGGCCAGCCTGGTTCGCCCGGCTGCACGCTGTATCTTTGCCATCTTGTTTGCCATTTTATTTACAACATACGACGCGCAGCATGGCTGCACGCCGTTATCGGGGAGCTTCAATGCAATCTACTCAAGACACCACCTTCAATCCAGCGCTGGTCCCAGCAGCCGCTGCGAGCGCCGCCAGCAGCCCGTCCACGGCTGCCAGCGATCTCGGTGACTACCGCATCATCCGCCGTAACGGCGCGGTCGTCGCGTTTGAACCGTCGAAAATCGCGATCGCCATGACCAAGGCCTTCCTGGCCGTGAACGGCGGCCAGGGTGCTGCCTCGGCGCGCATCCGCGAACTGGTAGAGCAGCTCACCGACAGCGTCGTCTCGGCCCTGGTGCGCCGCCAGCCTTCGGGCGGCACCTTCCACATCGAAGACGTGCAGGACCAGGTGGAACTGGCGCTGATGCGCTCGGGCGAGCATGACGTGGCCCGCGCCTACGTGCTGTACCGCGCCAAGCACATGGAAGAGCGCCGCGCCGCCAAGGCCGCGCAGGGCGGCGCTGCCGCCATCACCGCGCCGCAGATCCACGTGCTGGAAAACGGCGAGCGCAAGCCGTTGGAAATCTCGCGGGTCACGAGCCTGATCAACGCCGCCTGCATCGGCCTGGAAAAGCACGTCGATGCCGACGCCATCGTGGCTGAAACCCTGAAAAACCTGTACGACGGCGTGCCGGTCGAAGAGCTGCACAAGTCCGCGATCCTGGCTGCCCGCGCGCTGATGGAAAAAGACCCGGCCTACTCGCAGGTGACGGCCCGCATCCTGCTGCACACGATCCGCAAGGAAGTCTTCGGCAAGGAAGTCGCGCAGGGCGCCGCCGCTGCCGAGTACCTGACCTACTTCCCGCAATACGTCGCCAAGGGCATCGAAAACGAACTGCTCGACGCCAAGCTGGCCGAGTTCGACCTCGACCGCCTGGCCCGTGCACTGGTGGCCGACCGCGACCTGCAGTTCGGCTACATCGGCCTGCAGACCCTGTACGACCGCTACTTCCTGCACGTGCGCGACGTGCGCATCGAAATGCCGCAGGCGTTCTACATGCGCGTGGCCATGGGCCTGGCGCTCAACGAACAGGACCGCGAAGCGCGCGCCATCGAGTTCTACCACCTGCTGTCGTCGTTCGACTTCATGTCGTCCACGCCGACGCTGTTCAATTCGGGCACGCTGCGCTCGCAGCTGTCGTCGTGCTACCTGACCACCGTCTCGGACGACCTCGAAGGCATCTACGACGCCATCAAGGAAAACGCGCTGCTGGCCAAGTTTGCCGGCGGCCTCGGTAACGACTGGACCCCGGTGCGCGCCCTGGGCGCCCACATCAAGGGCACCAACGGCAAGTCGCAAGGCGTGGTGCCGTTCCTGAAAGTGGTCAACGACACTGCCGTCGCGGTCAACCAGGGCGGCAAGCGCAAGGGCGCGGTCTGCGCCTACCTGGAAACCTGGCACATGGACATCGAAGAATTCCTCGACCTGCGCAAGAACACCGGCGACGACCGCCGCCGCACCCACGACATGAACACGGCCAACTGGATTCCCGACCTGTTCATGAAGCGCGTGATGGAAAAGGGCGAGTGGACGCTGTTCTCGCCATCGGATACCCCGGACCTGCACGACCTGGTCGGCAAGGCCTTCGAACGGGCGTATGTCGCGTACGAAGCCAAAGCTGCCGCCGGCGAGATCCGCGTGTTCAAGAAGATCGCCGCGCTCGACCTGTGGCGCAAGATGCTGTCGATGCTGTTCGAAACCGGCCACCCGTGGATCACCTTCAAGGACCCGTGCAACATCCGTTCGCCGCAGTCGCACGTGGGCATGGTGCACAGCTCCAACCTGTGTACCGAGATCACGCTGAACACCGGTCCCGACGAAATCGCCGTCTGCAACCTCGGCTCGGTCAACCTGCCGGCCCACATGAAAGAAGGCAAGCTCGATCACGTCAAGCTGCAGAAAACCATCCGCACCGCGATGCGCATGCTCGACAACGTCATCGATATCAACTACTACGCCGTCGATAAGGCACGTAACGCCAACATGCGTCACCGTCCGGTGGGCATGGGCGTGATGGGCTTCCAGGACTGCCTGCACATGATGCGCGTGCCGTTCGCCTCGCAGGAGTGCGTGACCTTTGCCGACACCTCGATGGAAGCGGTGTGCTACTACGCCTACCTGGCCTCGACCGAGCTGGCCGAGGAGCGCGGCCACTACGCCTCGTACAAGGGTTCGCTGTGGGACCGCGGCATCCTGCCGCAGGACTCGATCCGCCTGCTGGCCGAAGAGCGCGGCGGCTACCTGGAGCAGGACCTGTCGTCGAGCATGGACTGGACCCCGGTGCGCGAGCGCATCGCCAAGTTCGGCATGCGCAACTCGAACTGCGTGGCGATCGCCCCGACGGCCACGATTTCGAACATCATCGGCGTTTCGGCCTGTATCGAGCCGACCTTCCAGAACCTGTACGTGAAATCGAACCTGTCGGGCGAGTTCACCGAGATCAACAGCTACCTGGTGCGCGACCTGAAGGCGCGCGACCTGTGGGACGAGGTGATGATCGCCGACCTCAAATACTTCGACGGCTCGCTGACCAAGATCGACCGCATCCCGGACGACCTGCGCGACATCTACGCCACCGCCTTCGAAGTGTCGCCGAGCTGGCTGGTGGAAGCAGCGTCGCGTCGCCAGAAGTGGATCGACCAGGCCCAGTCGCTGAACATCTACATGGCCGGCGCGTCGGGCAAGAAGCTCGACGAGACCTACAAGCTGGCCTGGCTGCGCGGCCTGAAAACCACGTACTACCTGCGCACCACGTCGGCTACCCACACCGAGAAATCGACGTCCAAGACCGGCGCCCTGAATGCCGTGGCAGTCGACGGCGGCATGTCGGCCAGCGCCCGCGCTGCCGCGCCGGTGGCGCCGGTGGCACCAGTTGCTGCCGCTGCCGCAGCAACCGCCGTCGCCGCCTCGGCCGACGAAGCCGACGGCGAAGCCTGCTACCTGCGTCCCGGCGACGACGGTTTCGAGGAATGCGAAGCCTGCCAGTAATCCGCCACGGTGCCGTGACCCCGGCTGCACCTGCAGCCGCGTCCATGCACCGCCAGCCTCCGCACCGCCGTCCCGGATAGCCGGGACCCTACATATATATAGAAGGAACCACATCATGTCGCTCTCCTGGGACGAAGACACCACCCCGGCCGCACCAGCGGCCATCCACGCCGCGCCGGCAAGCGAAGGCACCGCCGAGCAGGTGGCGCGCCGCGTCAACGCCGACGACAAGCGCATCATCAACGGCAAAACCGACGTCAACCAGCTGGTACCGTTCAAATACAAATGGGCCTGGGACAAATACCTGGCCGGCTGCGCCAACCACTGGATGCCGCAGGAAGTGAATATGCAGCGCGACATCGAGCTGTGGAAGAACCCGAACGGCCTGACCGAGGACGAGCGCCGCCTGGTCAAGCGCAACCTCGGCTTTTTCGTGACGGCCGATTCGCTGGCCGCCAACAACATCGTGCTGGGGACCTACCGCCACATCACGGCGCCCGAGTGCCGCCAGTACCTGCTGCGCCAGGCCTTCGAGGAGGCGATCCACACCCACGCCTACCAGTACATCGTCGAGTCGCTGGGCCTGGACGAAGCCGAGATCTTCAACGCCTACAACGAAGTCAAATCGATCCGCGACAAGGATGAATTCCTGATCCCGTTCATCGACACGCTGACCGACCCGGCCTTCACCACCGGCACCGTGGAAAGCGACCAGCAGCTGCTCAAGTCCCTGATCGTGTTCGCCTGCCTGATGGAAGGCCTGTTCTTCTACGTCGGCTTCACCCAGATCCTGGCGCTGGGCCGCCAGAACAAGATGATGGGCGCCGCCGAGCAGTACCAGTACATCCTGCGCGACGAATCGATGCACTGCAATTTCGGCATCGACCTGATCAATACCATCAAGATGGAAAACCCACTGCTGTGGACGCCAGCCTTCAAGGAAGAGATCAAGCAGCTGTTCCTGAAAGCCGTGGAACTCGAATACGCGTACGCCGAAGACACCATGCCGCGCGGCGTGCTCGGTCTGAACGCCACCATGTTCAAGGGCTACCTGCGCTTCATCGCCAACCGCCGTGCGACCCAGATCGGCCTCGAGGCGCTGTTCGACCAGGAAGAGAATCCGTTCCCGTGGATGAGCGAAATGATCGACCTGAAAAAAGAGCGCAACTTCTTCGAGACCCGCGTGATCGAATACCAGACCGGCGGCGCGCTGAACTGGGACTGAAGATCCGCTCCCCGTCGTCAAAAAAACCCGGCCTTCTGCGCCGGGTTTTTTTTCGTCGCGGGGCTGCCGTTCACGGCGCACGATAGTCGTTCACGATGGATGCCAGCTGAAGTCATAGCGTCGGCGAACGACCGGCGCGCATGCCCACGCAGTCGCACCGCTTCGAAGCGCGCCAATGCCCACAAGGGTTCTTGCCGAGGCGCGCGCGTGCCGCGCATCTCCCGCATGCAGTACCCATGCGGCGCACCACTGCATTGTGCTTGCCATTCCCCGGACTCTGTCTCATAATCGCGACGAATTTGAAAATGGCAGGTGAGGGCAATGCGCAGTCGGTGCGCGGGTGCTGCGGGAGTCGCAAGCGGTGGGTGCGCGGCGCGTGCAGCGCCGGCCGCCAATCGCAGACACCCAGGCGCAGACTGGTGCGCTTTGAAGCGGGAAGTTTTCTCGCGGCGCGGCGGGCGCGCTGTGCGGACCGGTGGCGCGCAGCCGATGCGGGGCGACGGCGCGGTATGACGAACGCGCAGCGCGGCACGTATGTGAAATGCCGAGCATATGAACCAAAAAAGCCGGCGATTCGCTGCCGTGCTGGTTGCGCACCGATAAGGTTTTCGTGTACTTTACGAACATGAAAAAGCGTGTATGTAAATACCGACTGCACGACAGCGATACGGGACACCGATTCACATTTATGCACAAGACCACGCCGTTTTCGAACAACCGTCTTGCCTGACCGGGTTCAGGCCGGGCGGTTTTTTGTTTGAATCGACAGCGATGGTGGCTGCGACGAAGGTCATGGAGCTGAGCATACGCCCGACCTGCCGCACACGTCGCAACAAGATTTTATGCTGCACGCCGTACCTGCCATGGACGGCGCCAGCTTGATGGCTGAAGCGCTGCACTTGTGAGGAGATGCAGCAGTTCAGCTAGTGCCGAATTCATTAGCGCAACCGCCATCGTTTGCGCCGATGAATAATTCGCCTGGCCCAATCCGGGGTCGGACGGGTTTTAAATCTTGTATGTGAATTTTCCCATCCCCGATGAAGGAGAACTAGTTATGGCATCCGCCGCAAAGAAACCAGCAGTAAAGAAGCCGGCAGCTAAAGCCGCCGCCACCACCACCACCACGGCCAAAAAGCCGGCCGCCGCCAAGGCCGCCGCTGCCAAGCCAGCCGCCAAGGCAGCAGCGAAGCCTGTCGCGAAAAAAGCCGTCGCCGCCAAGCCAGCAGCGAAGGCCGCACCAAAAGCCGCAACCAAAGCCGCCGCCAAGCCAGCCGCCAAGGCAGCACCGAAGGCCGCCGCCAAGCCAGTCGCGAAGAAAGCTGCAGCCGCCAAGCCAGCAGTGAAGGCCGCCACCAAGGCCGCAGCAAAACCGGCAGCCAAGAAAACCACCGCCGCCAAGCCGGCTGCGAAGAGCACCGCCAAAGCTGCACCGAAAACCGCGACCAAGACCGCCACCAAGACCACCGCCAAGACCACCGCCACCAAGACCACCGCCGCCAAACCGGTAGCGAAAAAGGCAGCTGCCAAGCCGGCCGCTAAAAAGGTCGCCGCCAAATCGACTGCCAAGCCAGCCGCCAAGTCGGCAGCGAAACCAGCCGCCAAGACCACCGCCAAAGCCACCACCAAGGCCGCCGCCAAGCCAGCCGCTAAAACTGCATCGAAGGCAGCTGCCAAGCCGGCCGCCAAGACTGCAGCGAAGACCGCGACCAAGCCAGCCGCCAAAGCTGCACCGAAGACCGCCGCCAAGGCAGCACCGAAGGCCGCCACCAAGGCAGCACCTAAGGCTGCAAGCAAGACCGCAAGCAAGACCGCAAGCAAGGCCGCACCGAAGGCCGCCGCCAAGACCGCGACCAAGACCGCTGCCAAGCCAGCCGCCAAAAAAGCAGCCGCCGCCAAACCAGCAGTAAAAGCAGCAGCCAAACCGGCTGCAAAGGCTGCGGCTAAGCCAGCAGCAAAAAAGCCGGTTGAGGCTGCAGCGAAACCAGCTGCCAAGCCAGCTGCAAAAACCGCCGCCGCCAAGCCTGCTGCAAAAAGCACCGCCGCCAAGCCTGCTGCAAAAAGCACCGCAGTAAAAAATGCCGCTGCAAAACCGGCCACCGCAGCAGCGCCTGCCGCAGCAGCACCAGCCGCAGCGCCAGCCGCATCGGCATCGGCACCGGCAGCACCGGCAGTGAAGAAAGCCGCTGCGCCTAAAAAGCCTGCCGCGCCGAAGGAAGCTGCCGTCAAGCCGGCTGCCGCACCGGCCGCCACGCCTGCGCCGGCCGCCAAAACCGTGCTGGCCCCAGCCGCCGCATGGCCGTTCCCCACCAGCACCCGTCCTTCCTGATCGAAGACTTCCGCTGAGGCAATCGGGCCGCTGTGTGAGACAATCACACAGCGGCTTTTTTATTGGAGGAACCCCGTGCTTTTAACTATAGTGAAGTTGATTGTCGACGCCATCGCGGTACTGCTCGGTTCGGCATTGCTGCTGCGTTTCTGGATGCAGGCGATCCGCGTGCGCCCGCCGGCACAGGTGGCGCAATTCACGTTCCAGTTGTCGGACTGGCTGGTGCGCCCGCTGCGGCGCGTGGTGCCGGGCATGGGGGGCTACGACTGGGCCAGCCTGATCGGCGCCTTCCTGGTCGTGCTGCTGGCAACTTCGGTGTTCTTCCTGGCCGGCTGGGGTGTGCAGCTGGTGCTGCTGGCAGCGTTCGAACGCTTCCTGTCGTGGATACTGTACGGTTTCATGGCGCTGCTGGTGATCGAGGTGATCTTCAGCTGGATCAATCCGCATGCGCCGCTGGCGCCGTTCGTGCGCGCGCTCAACGAGCCGCTGCTGCGTCCGATCCGCAAGGTGGTGCCGCCGATCGGCAATCTCGACCTGTCGGTGCTGGTGGCGCTGATCCTGCTGCAGATCGCGCAGCTGCTGCTGGGCCTGGCCTTCAACGGCCGCTGACCGGGCGCCCATGAAAAAAGCCCGCGCCCGGTGCAGACCGGCGCGGGCTTTTTGACGTCGCTGCGCAAGCTCAGTAGCGGTAGCCGAACGCCGCTTCGAACTGGTCGGCGATCTCGGCTGCAGTCGGGCTGTGGTTCTGGGCGCCCTTGCTGGCGATCTTGATCGCGCCGAGCAGGCTGGCCAGGCGGCCCGTGGTGTCCCAGGTCCAGCCGCGGGTGATGCCGAACAGCAGACCGGCGCGATAGGCATCGCCGCAGCCGGTCGGGTCCAGCACTGCGGTGGCGGGCACGGCCGGGATATCGATGCGCTCACCGTTGGTGTAAATTTCCGAACCCTGTTCGCCGCGGGTGATGATCAGCGCATCGACGCGGCTGGCGATGTCGGCCACGCTCAGGCCGGTGCGCTCGGTCAGCAGTTCGATTTCATAGTCGTTGGTGGTGACATAGGTGGCCTGGTCGATGAAGGCGGTCAGTTCCTGGCCGTTGAACATCGGCAGCTGCTGGCCCGGGTCGAAGATGAACGGGATGTTCAGGCTGACCAGATCGGCTGCGTGCTTTTGCATGCCCAGGTGGCCATCGGGCGAAATGATGGCCAGCGCGGCCGGACCGGCCTTGGCGATCTCGTTCTCGTGCGCGTACGACATGGCGCCCGGGTGGAAGGCGTTGATCTGGTTGCCGTCCTGGTCGGCCGTGACGAAGCACTGGGCGTTGTAGGCATCTTCCTTGATCAGGATGTTGTCGGCCGGGATGCCGAGCCTGGCCAGGCGCGCCATGTAGGCGGCGTTATCCTGGCCCATCACGCCGACGATGCGCGGATCGCCGCCCAGCAGCTTGAGGTTGTAGGCGATATTGCCGGCGCAGCCACCGAACTCGGTGCGCATGGACGGCGCCAGGAACGACACATTGACCTTGTGCAGCTGGTCGGCCAGCAGGATGCTGTCGAAGCGGCCCGGGAAGTGCAGGATGGTGTCGATCGCGAGCGAGCCGCAAATCAGGGAGGTCTGGGTCATGATGTTCTTTATGGGTAGAAGACTGCGATGTGGTAGCCCGACGCGCGGGACTGTTTCAATTCAAAGTAGAGTTTGACAGGTTGTTCGCTGCGTGCGGGAAAACCCTGGGCGATATCGACCCCGGGATCGAGATAATCGCGTGGCGCGAACACCCGGCGCAACACCGTCTTGTCGTTGGCGTCGTCCAGCACCAGTTCGATGTGCGGCCAGGCCTGGGCCGTGCCGCTGCTGTTCTTGAGCGCGGTGGCAAACGAAAAGGTGTTCTCGCTCAGGGTTTGCAGTTCGCCCTGTTCGATGGCCAGCGCGTCGATCTGCGACGGCAGCTCCACCTTGCAACCCAGCGTCTTGCAGGCCGCCACCAGCGCCGGCTTGAGCGACGGCATGGCCGCTGCCAGCGGATTGCGGAACGTGGTCAGGCCCTGCGCCACCAGTGCGCCCACCATCAGCACGATGCCGATGCACAGGGCAACGGTGGTGGTGCGGCCATAGCGCTCGCGGTGGCGTTCGCGCTTGACGAAGCCCGGTTCGTCGTCGGCTTGCGGGGGCGTCAGCTGATCCGCGCTGTGGTCCATATCGTGGTCCGTGCCCTGGTGCGCGCCTGCGGCCGCCGTCCCGGCCGCCATGGACGGCTCCAGGCTGTGGCGCTCTGCCACGGGCGCGGCGATCAGCAGCTCGGTGCTGTGGAACTCGGGCCCGTAGTAACGGTCTTCGGGCGGCGCCGACGCGGTGCGCAGCAGCGTGTGGCTGGGCGGAATATCGTCGGCCGCGGCGCGGCCGGCTGCCAGTTGCAGCAGCGCCTGCTCGTCTTCTTCGTCGAGTTCGTCGGGCCGGCGGGTTTCCGCCACGTCATCGAGCGTGGGTTCGCGCCGCGCGTCGCCACGCCGCGCGTCGCCACGCCGCGCGTCGCCACGCCGCGCATCGCCGCGTGGCGCCACCGTCGCGGCAGCTGCGGCGGTCAGCGCAGGCGCCGGCTGGGCGGCAGCCATGCGCGCGTCCAGCGCTGCCAGTTCGGCTTCGATGGCAGCCTGCAGCTCCGCCTCGGACAGCGTGTCGCCGGCAAGCAGCTGCGGTGCGCCAGCGTCGGTGAACGGTGCGGCAGTTGGCGCCGGCCCCAGCGCCGGATCGGGCGGCAGGGCTGGTACAGACGCTGACGGTGGTTCGGGCAGTGGTGCCGGTTCGGGGAAGGAGACGCTCTCAGCCTCGGTGTCGGGCTTCAACTCGGGCTTAAACTCGGGTGCAGACTCGGGCTTAAACTCGGGTGCAGACTCGGGCTTAAATTCGGGCTCAAACTGGGACTCAAACTCGGGCTTCAACTCGGACTGAAGCTCTGGGATATTGTCGGGCTCGGTCGTTGGCTCGGGTTCCGGTTCGGTCGCTGGCGCGGGTTCCGCCGCCTTGTCAGTCTGCAGGTCGGCATCCGCTGCAGCCCGGCCTACCTGAACCGGCTCGGCCACCGGAGGCTGTTCGACCACCGGCACCGGCGCCAGCGGCTCCAGCAACGCTGCGTTGCCGTCGAAAACCTGGTTGCAGGCGCCGCAGCGCACTATGCCCCCACGTAACTTCAGCTGGTCTTGGGCGACCCGAAATATCGTGTTGCAGTGGGGGCATTTGGTGGCAAGCGCCATGGGGCTCGCTTAACGCGCGGCGGGAACCACGTCACTGCCGAGGCGGCCGTGCAGGGCGACCCAGCCATCCTGTTCGGCCCAGACGCCAAGCTTGATGAACGGCGCGTAGGCGGCCGCGACTTCCTCGGCCTGGCGCGCCAGCACGCCGGACAGGATCAGCGCGCCACCGGGGGCGACACGGCCCGACAGCATCGGCGCCATCAGCTTCAGGGGACTCGACAGGATATTCGCTACCACGATGTCGAACTTCTGCTCGGCGTGCGCCGACTGCGCGAAGGTGTCGGGCAGGAAGTAGGCGATCTCGCAGTGGTTGCGCTGGGCATTGTCGGCCGCCGATTCGATCGCTTGCGGATCGATGTCCACGCCCACCACCTGGCCGGCGCCGACCTTCTTGGCCACCATGGCCAGGATGCCGGAACCGCAGCCGTAGTCGAGCACGGTCTTGCCGGGCGCCGGATGCGCTTCCAGCCATTCCATGCACAGGCGCGTGGTCGGATGGCTGCCGGTGCCGAAGGCCAGGCCCGGATCGAGTTCCAGGATCAGGGCGTCCGGGTCCGGGGCTTCGTGCCAGCTCGGCACGACCCAGATGTTCTTGCCGATGTGGATGGGGGCGAACTGCGACTGCGTCAGGCGCACCCAGTCCTGGTTTTCCACGGTACGGGTGGTAAATTTGGGCAGCGATGCCAGGCCGATCTGGCCGGCGGCCGCTGCCACGATCACGGCCTGGTCGTCCGCTTCGTCGGTCAGCGCCACCACGCGGCTGTGGTCCCAGGCCGCTTCGGCCGGTTCCATGCCGGGCTCGCCGAACAGGGGCTTCTCGGCGTCGGTGCCTTCGTCGGCATCCTCGACGGACACCGACAGGGCGCCGACGTCCATCAGCGCTTCGGACAGGGCTTCGGCGTGTTCGCGCGCAACCTCGATGACGATTTCGGTCCAGCTCATTGCGGTGCTTTCGGGTTCAGGCTCAGCTTGTTCAGTTCCGGCATGTCGGCCAGCTTGTGCTCGAGGTAGTGGATGTTGGTGCCGCCTTCGATGAAGCGTGCGTCGATCATCAGCTCGCGGTGCAGCGGGATGTTGGTCGAAATGCCTTCCACCACCATTTCCGACAGCGCGATCTGCATGCGGCGGATCGCCTGCTCGCGGGTGGCGCCGTAGGTGATGACCTTGCCGATCATCGAGTCGTAGTGCGGCGGCACGTAGTAGCCGGCGTACGAGTGCGAATCGACGCGCACGCCGGGACCGCCCGGCACGTGCCACGACGTGATGCGGCCTGGCGACGGCGTGAACTTGAACGGGTCTTCGGCATTGATGCGGCACTCGATGGCGTGGCCCGACAGCATGACGTCGCGCTGGCGGAAGCGCAGCTTCTCGCCGCAGGCGATGCGGATCTGCTCCTGCACGATGTCGATGCCGGTGATCATTTCGGTGACCGGGTGCTCGACCTGCACGCGGGTGTTCATCTCGATGAAATAGAACTCGCCGTTTTCATACAGGAATTCGAACGTGCCGGCGCCACGGTAGCCGATCTTGCGGCAGGCTTCGGCGCAGCGGTCGCCGATCTTTTCGATCAGCTTGCGCGGGATGCCCGGCGCCGGCGCTTCCTCGATCACCTTCTGGTGGCGGCGCTGCATCGAGCAGTCGCGTTCGCCCAGCCAGACGGCGTTCTTGTGTTCGTCGGCGAGGATCTGGATTTCCACGTGGCGCGGATTTTCCAGGTACTTCTCCATGTACACTTCCGGGTTGCCGAACGCGGTGCCCGCTTCGGTCTTGGTCATGGCCACGGCATTGATCAGCGCCGCTTCCGTGTGCACCACGCGCATGCCGCGTCCGCCGCCGCCGCCGGCCGCCTTGATGATGACCGGGTAGCCGATCTTGCGGGCAATCTGCACGATCGCTTTCGGGTCGTCGGGCAGCGCACCTTCCGAGCCCGGCACGCACGGCACGCCAGCCTTGATCATGGTTTGCTTGGCCGATACCTTGTCGCCCATGATGCGGATCGATTCCGAACGCGGACCGATGAACACGAAGCCCGATTTCTCCACGCGCTCGGCGAAGTCGGCGTTTTCCGACAGGAAGCCGTAACCGGGGTGGATCGCTTCGGCGTCGGTCACTTCGGCTGCGCTGATAATGGCCGGCATGTTCAGGTAGCTGAGCGACGATGGCGCCGGGCCGATACAGACCGACTCGTCGGCCAGCTTCACGTACTTGGCGTCCTTGTCCGCTTCCGAGTGGACCACGACCGTCTTGATGCCCAGTTCGCGGCAGGCGCGCTGGATGCGGAGGGCAATTTCGCCACGATTGGCAATGAGGATTTTTTCAAACATGGTAGGTTCGCGTATTTCTGTGATCACCGGCTGACGGCCGGACACATCAAGTAAGGAGGGGATGCGGAAGATGGCGCGCCCGGTGCCGGCAGTGCGGCGGCCCGGGCCCTGGAGCCGTCTTAGCCTATCACAAACAGCGGTTGGCCGAACTCGACCGGCTGGCCGTTCTCGACCAGGATCTGGGTGATCGTGCCGGCTTTGTCGGCATCGATTTCGTTGAGCAGCTTCATCGCTTCGATGATGCACAGGGTGTCGCCTTCCTTGACGGTGGCGCCCACTTCGACAAAGGCCGGCGAACCGGGCGCCGACGAACGGTAGAAGGTGCCGACCATCGGCGACTTGACGATGTGGCCGGTCGGCTCGGCGGCCACGGCCGGTGCAGCAGCAGCTGCGACCGGGGCGGCCGCTGGCGCCGGCGCTGCCTGGTACTGAGGAATGCCTTGCGGCGGCATCATCACCATCTGGTTTTGCGGCATGGCCGACGATTTGACGATGCGGACCTTGCTTTCGCCTTCGGTCACTTCGAGCTCTGCGATATCGGATTCTGCGACCAAATCAATCAAGGTCTTCAGCTTGCGTAGATCCATGTAACCCCCAGGTATATCTTGTTTTTAAGTGATGGCGGCGCTGCCTGTTAGGCGGAGCCGCGTTAAATTGCACGCAGATCGCGTAGATTATCGCTTTTTAAGAACGAAGTCGATGGCAAACCGATATCCTTCGATACCGAGTCCGCAGATCGTGCCGCACGCGATCGCGCTCAGGAATGAGTGGTGGCGAAACGCCTCGCGCTGGTAAATATTTGACAAATGCACTTCCACGAACGGGATGGCGACCCCCGCCAGGGCGTCGCGCAGCGCCACGCTGGTGTGCGTCAGTCCGCCCGGGTTGATCACGATGGCCTCCACGCCCTCGCCACGGGCGGCGTGGATGCGGTCGATCAGCGCACCTTCGTGATTGCTCTGAAAGCAGGCCAGGCTGGCGCCAGCCGCCTGCGCCTGGGCCTGCGCTGCCTGTTCGACCTCGGCCAGGGTGGTGGCGCCATAAATCTCCGGCTCCCGGGTGCCCAGCAAATTCAGGTTGGGACCGTTCAGGAGGAGGAGTTTTTTTGCCATGTTCGTGACCGTTTTCCGCGAAAGTTTCGCATTTTGCCGCCAAGTGCGGGCATTGGCAAGAGAAAAAAATACGCGTGCGCAGCGGCTGTCCGCTTACAGCGTTGCCAAATCCTTGTGCAGTTCGTCAAACTTCAGCTTGCCCAGATAAGTCTTCCTGACCTGGCCGTCGGCGCCGATCAACACCGTAAATGGCAGGCCGCCGTTGACATTGCCGAACTGGCGCGAGAGGTCGGTGCCGCTCATGCCGGCCACCAGCACCGGGTAGGTGATCTTATATTTGGCGCTAAATTCGGCGATATTGCTTGGCGAATCGATGCCGATTCCGATAACTTGCAGCTTCCTGCCCGCTTCTCCCGCAGACAGCCGGGACAGCTCCGGCATTTCCTGTACGCACGGTGCGCACCAGGTCGCCCAGAAATTGACCAGCATGGCCTTGCCCTGGTACTGGGCCAGCGCCGTCGGCTTGCCGGCCGCGTCGGGCATGGTTTGCGCCAGCAGCGTGTGTACCGGACCGGTCACGCCTGCCGGCGCGGTGGCGGTAACGGGCGCGGCGTTCTGTTTTTTCATACCGACATAGGCGCCGGAAGCGGCAAACAGCAGGGCCACGCCGGCATAGACGGCAAGATGTTTTTTATTCATGGACAGGGTAGGAGGTGGTAGGGGTGTTCGTGGAGTGCAGCAGGGCGCGCACGGCAGCGATGTCGGCGCGCTGCGCCTTGTCGCCGCGCGCCTTGACCGCGCCGCGCAAATCGTCAAGCTCGTACAGTTCCGCATGCACGCCTTCCTGGCGCCAGAGAAAACTCACGGTCTCGACCGGCTCGTAGCGCGGTCCCTTGAAATGGGGCGACTCCGATATCTCGATCTGGACCTCGCGGTTGAGCAGGAAAATCTCGACTTCCTTGGCGCTGTCGGCAAACAGCTGTAAATGGATGTCGTCGTGCGGGCCGGCAGTCCCGCCGAGCACGGCGCCGGTCAGGAACGGGTTGAACTGGGCCAGCTGCTCCATCACTTCCACGGCCAGCGTGCGCAGCCGGAACAGCCGCGCCGGCTGGGTGTCGGCGTGGAACAGCGACTGGTACACGCGCACTTCCGCTTCGATCTGGGCGTTATCGGGCAACACATGGGCCGGTACTTGCTGGTCGCCCATGACTTGCCGGGCAGCCTTGCGCTTGGCCGTGCCATAGTCGGCGCCGTCGCCGGCGATCAGGCGCGCGGCCGCCGCGGCGATTTGCGCGCGCAGCAGCTGGACTTCATCGATCATATTGGGCGTCATGGACGAGATCATACCCTGATCCGGGAAAGAGGCGCCGGCTCGGGTAAAATCGCGTATTTGACCGCTTCCGCGACGGCATGGTCGATCACGTTCCCACGGTTTTATTTCTATGCACATACATATACTCGGCATCTGCGGCACCTTCATGGGCGGCCTGGCGGTCCTGGCAAAAGAGGCGGGCCACCGCGTCACCGGCTGCGACGCCAACGTCTATCCTCCGATGAGCACGCAGCTGGAAGCGCAAGGCATCGAGTTGATCCAGGGTTTCGGGCCCGAACAGACTGCGCTGGCACCCGACCTGTACGTGGTCGGCAACGTGGTCTCGCGCGGCAATCCCCTGATGGAAGAAATCCTCAACCGCGGCCTGCCCTATGTGTCGGGGCCGCAGTGGATGGGCGAACATATATTAAGAGACCGCTGGGTGCTGGCCGTGGCCGGCACGCACGGCAAGACCACCACCAGCGCCATGCTGACCTGGATCCTCGAAGACGCCGGCTACGCGCCAGGCTTCCTGATCGGCGGCGTGCCGCGCAACTTCGGCGTCTCGGCCCGCATCCAGGGCGACAAGGAATCGGTGTTCTTCGTGATCGAGGCAGACGAGTACGACACCGCCTTCTTCGACAAGCGCAGCAAGTTCGTCCACTACCACGCCAAGACCGCCATCCTCAACAACCTCGAATACGATCACGCCGACATCTTCCCCGACCTGGCTGCCATCGAGACCCAGTTCCACCACCTGGTGCGCACCGTGCCCGGCATCGGCCGCGTGATCTACAACGCCAACGAAGAGTCGCTGGCGCGCGTGCTGCAGCGCGGCTGCTGGAGCGAGCGCGAACACTTCGGCCGCGCCGAGGGCGCCGACTGGTCGCTGGTCGAACACGGCGACGGCAGCTTCGACGTGATCTTCAACGGTGAGCAAGCCGGCCACGTGGCCTGGCAGCTGACCGGCCGCCACAACCGCGCGAACGCGCTGGCCGCGATTGCCGCCGCCCGCCATGTGGGCGTGCCGGTGGCGCAGGCTGCGCAATCGCTGGCCACGTTCGAGAACGTCAAGCGCCGCATGGAAGTGCGCGGCGTGGTGCGCGACGTGACGGTCTACGACGATTTTGCCCACCACCCGACCGCGATTGCCACCACCGTCGGCGGCCTGCGCCAGAAGCTCGGCAACGGCCAGCGCATCCTGGCCGTGCTGGAGCCGCGCTCGAACACGATGAAGCTGGGCGCCATGAAGGAGGCGCTGCCGGGCAGCCTGGCCGAGGCCGACCTGGTGTTCGGCTTCGGCAGCGCCGCTGCGCTGGGCTGGAGCCTGGGCGAGGCGCTGTCCCCGCTCGGCGACAAGGCCAGCGCCTTCGACGACCTCGACGCCTTGGTGGCGGCCGTGGCGCAGGCTGCGCGGCCGGGCGACCACGTGATCGTGATGAGCAACGGCGGCTTCGGCGGCGTTCACGCAAAACTGCTGAAAGCGCTCGCATGATCCTGTACCTGCACGGTTTCCGGTCGTCGCCGCAGTCGATGAAGGCGCGCATCATGGCCGCCCGCGTGGCCGAGCTCGGCTTGTCCGACCAGCTGCTCAGCCCGCAGCTGCCGGCCTCGCCCAAGCTGGCGATCGACCTGGCGCTGTCGCTGGTGGCCGGCGTGCCGGCCGAGCAGCTGGCCATCGTCGGCTCGTCGCTCGGTGGTTACTATGCCACCTGGCTGGCCGAGCGTCTCGGCTGCCGCGCAGTGCTGCTCAATCCGGCCATCGTGCCGCTGCAGGACCTCGACCGTCACGTGGGCGTGAGCACGCACTACCACTCCGACGAGCCGTTCGAGTTCAAGCGCGCATACATCGATGAATTGCGGGCGCTGGCGGTGGACCGCATCACCCGTCCCGAACGGTATTTCCTGATCGCTGCCACCGGCGACGAAGTGCTGGACTACCGCGACATGGTCAAGCATTATGCGGGCGCGCGCCAGCACGTGATCGATGGCAGCGACCATGGCATCGCCGAGTTTGCCGACTATGCGGACACGGTGCTGGCGTTTTGCGGCGTCCAGGCGGCAGCGTGAGCGCGCAGCGCTGCGCGCGTGGTGCGTCGCTGCGCCTGGCGCTGTGGCGGCCGCAACTGTTTTTCCCGGAGGCGCCGGCGCCGCTGCGCGACTGGCTGACCACGGCCGGTTCGCTCACGGCCAGGTTGAAAGCGCACAGCCACGCGTTTCGCGTCCAGTGCCTGCACCAGCGTCCGGCCACCTGCCTGGCGGACGAGGTAGCAGCCCTCGATCTGCCCAGGCAGGGCAGGGTATGGGAAAGGGAAGTGCTGCTGCGGTGTGATCATACGGCGGCAGTGTTTGCGCACACGGTGGTGCCGTTGACGGCCACGGCCAGCGACTGGCCGCTGTTCGGTGCGCTGGGCGAGCGCTCGCTGGGCACCACGCTGTTCGGCGATCCGCTGGTGCGGCGCAGCGTGCTGGAATTTGCAAGATTGCGGGAAGGACATCCGCTGGCGCTGAGGGCGCGGTCGGCCCTGGGGGCAGAGGCGGCGCTGACCGACATATTATATGCACGACGCTGTCTCTATCGGCGCCGGCGCGGTACCCTGCTGGTGACGGAAGTGTTTTTGCCTTCCGTGCTGGAACTGAAACAAGTCACTATAAAGAACGAGCAATGAATTTATTTTTCGAAGAGTCGGGCGATTTCAAGGTCGGTGCCATCATGTCGCAGGCAGGCGAGGCCTACCAGGTGGAGATGGCCAGCGGCAAGCGCACCAAGGTCAAGATCAAGGACGTGCTGCTGCAATACGAAAAGCCGTCGCCGACCGACTTGCTGGACCAGGCCAAGGCCGTGTCCGCCGACATCGATCTCGACTTCCTGTGGGAAGTGGCCGGGGAAGAGGAATTCGGTTTTGCCGAGCTGGGCGCCGAGTACTTCGGCCATGCGCCGCTGCCGGCCGAAGCGGCCGGCCTGATCCTCTCCCTGCATTCGGCGCCGATCTATTTCTACAAGAAGGGCCGTGGCCGCTACAAGGCGGCGCCCGAGCAGTCGCTGCGCGCCGCCCAGGCCGGCATCGAGAAAAAGAAACAGCAGGCCGTGATCCAGGCCCAGTACGTGGAGGAACTGAAAGCCGGCAAGCTGCCGGCAGCGATGCAGCCGATCGTGCTGCAGCTGCTGTTCAAGCCGGACAAGAACGGCATCGAATACAAGGCGCTCGATGCGGCCTGCAGCGAACTGCAGACCAACCCGCAGCGCCTGATGCTGGACGTGGGCGGCATCGCCTCGCCCAAGGACTTCCACATGGCCAGGTTCCTGTTCGAGAACTTCCCGCGCGGCGCCGGTTTCCCCGACGTTCCGGTGCCGCTGCCGCCGACCGGTTTGCCGGTGGCCGACGTGCAGGCGTTCTCGATCGACGATGTCACCACCACCGAGATCGACGATGCATTCTCGGTCACCCGCCTGGACGATGGCAAGGTCCGGATCGGCATCCACATCGCCGCGCCGGGCCTGGCCATCAAGCCCGACGACGCCGTGGACAAGCTGGCGCGCGCGCGCATGTCCACCGTGTATATGCCAGGCGACAAGATCACCATGCTGCCCGACAGCGTGGTCGACGCCTTCACGCTGGCCGAGGGCAAGACCTGCCCGGCGCTGTCGCTGTACGCGACCCTCGATCCGGCCGACTGGTCGGTGCTGGCCACCGACACCCGCGCCGAGATGGTGCCGATCGCCAATAACCTGCGCCACAACGACCTCGACGACCTGGTCAACGAGGAAACGCTGGCCAGCGGCGCCGGCGACTATCCGCACAAGGAAGCGCTGGGCCTGATCTGGCAATGGGCGCAGGTGCTGGAAGCGGCGCGCATGGTCAAGCGCGAAGCGTTCGGCCTGAAACCGGAGCAGAACAACCGCGTCGATTTCAATTTTTACGTGGAAGACGACGTGGTCACGGTCAGCCGCCGCAAGCGCGGCGCGCCACTCGACAAGATCGTGGCCGAGCTGATGATCTTTGCCAACAGCACCTGGGGCAAGCTGATGCACGACTGCGGCGTGCCCGGCATCTATCGCAGCCAGGGCCAGGGCGTGGGCGGCTGGGCTGCCAAGATGCAGGTGCGCATGCTCACGCACGCGGCGCCGCACCAGGGCCTGGGCGTGGACCAGTATGCGTGGAGCACCTCGCCGCTGCGCCGCTATACCGACCTGGTCAACCAGTGGCAGATCCTGGCCTGCGCCGAGAAGGGCGTGACCGCGCCGCTGGTCGCCAAGTTCAAGCACAAGGATGCGGCGCTGTTTGCCATCGTCTCGCAATTCGATGCCGCGTATGCGGCGTATGGCGACCACCAGGCTAACATGGAACGCTACTGGTGCCTGCGCTGGCTGGGCCAGGAAAACGCGCGCCAGGTCGATGCCGTGGTGCTCAAGGACGAAGTGCTGCGCCTGGCGGACCTGCCGCTGATCATCCGCCTGCCCGGCATGCCGTCGGTAGCGCGCGGCGCCCAGGTCCGGCTCGATATCCTGCGCTGGGACGAGCTGGAACTGACGATCGAAGCGCGCCTGCTTGAAATCCCGGCAGCAGTGCCTGCTGGGACCGAGGCAGACTTCGACGAGGAACTGGACCTGCCGGAAGAGGCGGTCGATGCGCCGGAAGTGGCGGCGGAGGTCGAGGCGGAAGCAGGGGCGGAGGTGGACGCTGATGCTGACACCGATGCTGAGACCGACACCGATACTGACACGGGTGCTGATGTCGACACCGATGCTGATGCCGCCGACACGGATGCCGACACCGACACCGACACCGACGATCGGTAGCCTGCCGCACCAATAGCACCATTGTCTTCTGGTCCGTCATTCCCGCCTTCGCGGGAATGACGGCGTTAGCGCCAGCGGATTGTTTTAACGTAAAATTGCCCAATCCAATCCATCTCTTCGGCACCGCGTGAAGTCATTCCAGCAAAATCGCTTCCTGTACACCGCCATCGGCGTCTCGCTGCTGGCGCATGGCGTGTTGCTGGCCGTGCGCTTCGTGGCGCCGCCGCCGAACCCGGTCAAGCCGACCGATCCCGGGCTGGAAGTCATCCTCGTCAATGCCAAGCACAAGAATGCGCCGCTCAAGGCCGAGGCGCTGGCCCAGGCCAACCTGGACGGTGGCGGCACGGTGGACAAGGGACGGTCCAAGTCGCCGCTGCCCGATATGCGCAAGATGGAGACCGGCGACAGCATCGTTGCCACCCAGCGCCGCATCGCCGCGCTGGAAGAGCAGCAGCGCAACCTGCTCAACCAGGTCAAGCGCAAGCAACCGTTCAACGTGCCCAAGGTGACCGAAGACGCCAAGCCCGATCCGCTGGCCAGCGGCGCCGACCTGCTCGAGTCGAGCAAGGCGATCGCGCGCCGCGCCGCCGAGATCAGCGAGACCATCGAAGACCAGAACAAGCGGCCGCGCAAGACCTTCCTCAGTCCCAGCACGCGCGGCGTCGGTTACGCCATGTATTACAAGACCCTGCAAAAGCGCATCGAGGACGTGGGCACGCTGAACTTCCCGCAAAAAAACGGCCGCAAGCTGTACGGCCAGCTGGTGCTGTCGATCCCGGTGTTCCAGGACGGCACCATCTACGACAAGGAAGGCGGTATCGAAGTGACCACCAGTTCGAAGAACCCGGCGCTGGACCGGGCGGCGATCGACATCGTCCGCCGCGCCGCGCCGTTCGGCAAGTTCCCGGCCAATATGCGCTCGACCGACCGCGACGACCTGTGGGTCATCATCACCACCTTCCGCTTCACCCGCGACGATAAACTGGAAGCCGACATGCTCGGCGGAGCACAATAATAATGACAGCCATTCCGGCACCGGCCGACCGCTACTGCGTGTTCGGCAACCCGATTGCCCATAGCAAGTCCCCCGAGATCCACGCCGCCTTTGCGGCCCAGACCGGCCACGCCGTGGCGTACGAAAAACGGCTGGCGCCGCTCGACGGCTTTGCCGCTGCCGTTCACGCCTTCATCGCCGAAGGCGGACGCGGCGCCAACGTCACCGTGCCATTCAAGCTCGAGGCCGTGAAAGTGGCGCAGGCGCTGACCGTCCGCGCCCAGGCTGCCGGCGCCGTCAATACCTTGCACTTCACCGACGACGGCATCATCGGCGACAACACCGACGGCGCCGGCCTGGTGGCCGATATCGTCAACAATGCCGGCGTGCCGGTTGCCGGCCGGCGCGTGCTGCTGCTGGGCGCCGGCGGCGCCGCGCGCGGCGCGGTGCTGCCGCTGCTCGAACACCGTCCCGCGCAACTGGTGATCGCCAATCGCACGGTCGCCACCGCGCAGGCGCTGGCCGGGCAGTTTGCCGCCCTCGGCGGCGCCGGCGTGGTGTCGGCCTGCGGTTACGCCGATCTTGCGGGTGAATTCGACCTGGTGATCAACGCCACCGCGGCCAGCCTCGGCGCCGAATTGCCGCCGGTACCGGCGACCGTGTTCGCACCGGGCGCGCTGGCGCTGGACATGATGTATGGCAAGGAGCCGACCGTGTTCCTGCAGTTCGCGGCCCGCCACGGCGCCACCGTGCGCGACGGCCTGGGCATGCTGGTGGAGCAGGCGGCCGAAGCGTTTGCCCTGTGGCGCGGCATTCACCCCGACACCGCGCCGGTGCTGCAGTCCTTGCGCGAGCAGCGATGAGGGCGGCCAAGCAGTCGCCCAGGAAGCCGGCCGTGCGCAGCGGCAGCCGCTTCGGCTGGGTCAAGTGGGTAGTCATCGTGCCGCTGCTGCTGGTGCTGTGCGTGCAGCTGTATTTCTTCCTGCAGATCTGGTGGTGGGTGGACCACAATCCGGGCATGACCAGCTTCATGCGCGCGCAGCAGTCGGCCCTGCGCGAGAAGGATCCGAAAGCGGAAATCCGCCAGACCTGGGTGCCGTACAACCGCATCTCGAACAATCTCAAGCGCGCCATCATCGCCTCCGAAGACGCCAATTTCGCCGAGCACGAGGGCGTGGACTGGGAAGCGATGCAAAAGGCCTACGAGAAAAACAGCAAGAAGCGCAAGGTGGTGGCGGGCGGCTCGACGATCACCCAGCAGCTGGCCAAGAACCTGTTCCTGTCCGGCTCGCGCAGCTATGTGCGCAAGGGCCAGGAACTGGTGATCACGTACATGCTCGAAATGCTGATGGACAAGCAGCGCATCTATGAAATCTACCTGAACGTGGTGGAATTCGGCACCGGCACCTTCGGCGCGGAAGCGGCGTCGCGCCATTACTACCGCACCAGCGCGGCCAGCCTCAGCGCCGGCCAGGCGGCCCGGCTGGCCGTGATGCTGCCCAATCCGCGCTACTACGACAAGCACCGCGACACCAGCTACCTGAACCGCCGCACAGCCACCATCCTGGCCCGCATGAATGCCGTCGAGGTGCCATAGCAGCCGTCTGGATTGAAAATCTGCCCGATCAGGAGGGCAGGCTGGCTTAGCCGGCATCTTTCCGGGTACACTTGCGCTGTTTCCAGAAGGCTCCTCACCCATGATCAATGTTTTCGTACTCCAGAATGGCCGGCTCAACCAGGTACCGATCGACACGCGCGAAGATCTCGTCAACGCCGAGCCGGTGTGGGTGGACCTGACCGACCCCACCGACGACGAGCGGGCATGGGTGCGCACCATCTACGGCGTGACGCTGCCGGGCGAGGACGAGGTCAAGGACATCGAAGCGTCGGCCCGTTACTACGAGGCGGAAAACGGTGACCTGCACCTGCGTACCGACTTCCTGCTAGAAGAAGACGACGGCCCGTCACGCGTGGTCACGGTGGCCTTCATCTTGGCGCGCAAGATGCTGTTCTCGGTGCATACCGACGACTTGCCCGTGTTCCGCCTGGTGCGCATGCGCGCGCGCTCGCGGCCCGGCTCGATCGGCGATTACATGGACGTGCTGCTGGACCTGTACGCGACCGACGCCGAATATTCGGCCGATGCGCTCGAAGGCATTTATCTGAGCCTGGAAGAGGTGAGCGGCCGCGTGCTGCAGAAGCACTTCACCGACGACGATGCGGCAGCCGCGCTGAACTCGATCGCGCGCGAGGAGGACTTGAACGGCCGCATCCGCCGCAACATGATGGACACCCGGCGCGCGGTCAGTTTCCTGATGCGCGGGCGCCTGCTCAACGCCGACCAGTTCGAGGATGCGCGCCAGATTCTGCGCGACATCGAATCGCTCGATGGCCACACGTCCTTCCTGTTCGACAAGATCAACTTCCTGATGGACGCCACGGTCGGCTTCATCAACATCAACCAGAACAAGATCATCAAGATCTTCTCGGTGGCCAGCGTGGCCTTCCTGCCGCCGACGCTGATCGCCTCGATTTACGGCATGAACTTCAAGTGGCTGCCCGAACTCGAGTGGCGCGCCGGCTATCCGTTCGCGCTGCTGCTGATGGTCACCAGCGCCATCGCGCCGTTCTGGTACTTCCGCCGGCGCGGCTGGCTCAAATAAGACCTTAGTTGCGGGCCAGGCGCAGGCTGCCGGTCCGCTGCGCTGGCGCGGTGCGCTGCGGCGCCTGCCGTGCGACGGCGCTCTCGTGCCCGAGCTTGAACACGCCGACCACTTCCGTCAGTGCCGACGCCTGCTGGTCGAGCGCATGGGCAGCGGCGGCCGCTTCTTCGACCAGTGCCGAGTTCTGCTGGGTCATGCCATCCATCTCGCCGATGGCGCCATTGACCTGTTCGATGCCGATGCTCTGCTCGGCGCTGGCCACGCTGATCTCGCTCATGATCTCGGTCACGCGCTTGACGCTGCTGACCACCTCCTGCATCGTGGTGCCGGCTTTCGAGACCAGTTCGGTGCCGCTGCCCACCTTGCTTACCGAATCGTCGATCAGCGCCTTGATTTCCTTGGCGGCCGAGGCCGAGCGCTGGGCCAGGTTGCGCACTTCGCTGGCCACCACGGCAAACCCGCGGCCCTGTTCGCCGGCGCGGGCCGCTTCCACGGCCGCGTTCAGCGCCAGGATGTTGGTCTGGAACGCGATGCCGTCGATCACCGAGATGATGTCGACGATCTTCTTCGACGATTCGTTGATCGATTCCATGGTCTCGGTCACCTGCTGCATCACCGCGCCACCGTGTTCGGACACCGACGAGGCGGTCTGCGCCAGGGTGTTGGCTTGCTGGGCATTGCTGGCGTTCTGGCGCACGGTCGAGGTCAGCTCTTCCATGGCGGTGGCCACTTTTTCCAGCGAGGAGGCCTGGTGCGCAGTACGGTTCGACATGTCTTCATTGCCCGCCGCAATCTCACCGGAGGCCGTGTTGATCTCGACCGTGCCTTCGCGGACCTTGCCCACGATGGCGGCCAGACTGTCGCGCATGCTCTTGATTTCATACAGCAGGCTGTCCTGGTCGCCAGGCTTGACATCGACCTCCACGGCCAGGTCGCCATGGGCGATCTTGCCGGCGATTTCGGTGGCGTACGCAGGTTCGCCGCCCAGCTGGCGCAGCAGCACATGCTTGATCAGCCAGGTAATGGCGATGCTCAGCACAAACGCCGTCGCGGCCAGTACCACGACCCAGAAGCGGGCGCTTTCTGCGCGCTGTTCCGACAGCTCGCTGGCCACGCCGGCTTCTTTCTGGGCTGCCTTGACCAGCACCGCCATGTCGGCCACGATCTGGCGCCGCAGCGGGCTGCACTCGTTGACCAGGAACTGTCCGTAGGCTTCCATCTCGTCGGCCTCGCGGAACTTGCGCGGCTTGTCCAGTTCCTTGGCCATCGCCAGCAGGCCGGTGCGCACCTTGTCGAACTGGGGGTTGCCGGCATAGTAAGGAGTCAGCTGTTCGAGCGCTTTCAGGTAGATGGCCCGCTGCTCGTCGAGGATGGCCAGTTCCTTGCTGGCCTGGGCCTTGTCGATGTAGGCGTTGCGGGCGGACAGGCCGGTTTGCGCCAGCGCTTCGCGCGCCTCCACCAGCGGCGCCAGGTGATCGGTATTGATGCGTTCCTGCTGCTTGAAGGCGGCGCTGATCGCGCTCACGCCAAAGATGGCGACCGCGGCCAGCAGCACCATCAGCGCCGTGACCATGCCGAACCCCAGCGACAACTGGGTACCGATGTTAAGTTTTTTAAATGCGTTCATGATGATCTTCCTGGAAACGTTCGACGTTTCCACAGGCAGCGTGCAGCGTGGGAAACGATACCGCTAAGCGGCGACTAGGGTGGTGCTACTCCGGTGAGTAACGGTGTGGCAGTCGCGAACTCTGGGCGGCGCCGGGAACTACGTGGTGCTAAGCATTGCGGCATGCTGGCGGAGGTGAGGCCGGCATGCCATGGGATCGGGTGTCAGGGGCGCGTTCGGCGCTGGATTTCTTCCGAGGCGATATCGGCCAGTTCGCGCAGGGCACGGATTTCGCGATCGCGCAGGCGGCGCGGTTCGCGGTCCAGCACGCACAAAGTGCCGAGCGGCAGCTGGTCGTTGTCGTACAGCGGGAAGGCGGCATAAAAGCGGATATGTGGCGCACCGGTCACATGCGGGCTGTCCTGGAAGCGCGGATCGCGCGCCGCATCCTCCACCATGAACAGGCCATCCTGCAAGATCGCGTGGCTGCAAAACGCCCAGTCGCGCGGCGTCTCCACGGCGTCCACCCCGACGCGCGACTTGAACCACAGCCGCTCCGCAGTCGCCAGACTGATCAGTGCCATCGGCGAGTCGGTCATCTGGCTGGCCAGCCAGGTCAGGCGGTCGAACACCGATTCGGCAGGCGTATCGACCAGCCCGGTAGCGTCCAGCGCCAGCAGGCGCCGGGCTTCGTCATGCGAGACCGGGTAGGCAGCCGTGGCGGCAGGCAGGAATTCTGCATGGCTGGCCGTCGCTGGCACAGGGCGCGGCGCCGCGACCGGCATGGCTGCCGGCGCTGCCAGGCCGCGCTGCTCCATCAGGCGTTTGACCGCCGAAAGGCGCACGCGGCGGTGTCCGCCCGGCGTTTTCCACGACGGAATCGCACCATTCTCGATCCACAGCTGCGCCGTGCTCACGGCCACGCCCAGCAACTCGGCGGTCGCGCGGGTGGTCAGGACAGAATCTTTACTGTTAGGCATCTGGTCTCTCGGAAGGGCGGGCCGGCGTGCAGCCAATGGAAAACAGTGTACTGTAATTTCTACATGGAAACAAAAGAATTTGACGAAAATGACGTTTTTATGTTCATTCAGCAATAAAATATCGATAAATCCTGGGAGAGCGACTAGTTTTTGACAAGGATCATCATTTCCGTCATTTATTTCATGTAGCGCAAAATTCCTTTCCGGACTTTCACAACTGTAATATGGTGGCATGCCGGATTCCCTTAGAATGGCGGCCAATCTCAGTGTCCGGGAGCCACAACCATGTATAAAAAACGGCAATTTTTCCCCCGGCAGGTGGTGGAAGCCGGCGGTAACCGCTGGGACTGGGCGCTGCTGCCCATCGTGCTGGCGCTGTTCGTGCTGCTGGCCTACGGCGGCCAGCAGATGGCGCGCCCCTACGAGCTGGGCCAGGCGCTGCCGCTCTCGCTCGACCCGACCAACCTGCCTTACTACCTGCTGCGCACCACCTTGCGCATGTTCATCGCGCTCGGTGCGTCGATGGTGTTCGCCTGCGTGTTCGCCGCGCTGACCACCAAGTACCGCCTGGCTGAAAAAGTGCTGGTGCCGCTGCTCGACATCCTGCAGTCGATTCCTATCCTGGGCTTTTTGTCGATCACCGTCACCGCCTTTATCGCGCTGTTTCCGGGCAACCTGCTGGGCGTCGAGTGCGCGGCGATCTTCGCCATCTTCACGTCGCAGGCATGGAATATGGCCTTCTCGGCCTACCAGGGTTTCCGCACCGTGCCGGCCGAGCTGGCCGAAGCGGCGCGGGTGTTCCAGCTCTCGGGCTGGCAGCGCTTCTGGCGCCTGGAGCTGCCGTTCGCCATGCCGGGCCTGTTGTGGAACATGATGATGTCGATGTCGGGCGGCTGGTTCTTCGTGGTGGCGTCCGAGGCGATTTCGGTCTCGCACCAGAACATCAAGCTGCCCGGCATCGGGTCGTACATTGCGCTGGCCATCGAGCAGAGCGACCTGGGCGCCATCGGCTGGGCCATCTTTGCCATGCTGATCGCCGTGCTGATGTACGACCAGCTGTTCTTCCGTCCCCTGCTGGCCTGGGCCGACAAGTTCCGTTTCGAGGAAACCGGCGGCGACACGGCCCAGCATTCCTGGCTGCTGACCTGGCTGCGCCGCACTGACCGCACCCAGCAATTCGTCGCGTGGTGCGGGCGTCTGCTGTCGCGTTCGATCGCGCTGTTCCGCCTCGGCCACGACGGCACCTCGATCCGCGCCCGCCGCGACCACCCGTCGCTGGTGCCGCAGCGCGTGTGGGACGCGGTGATCGTGGCCGTGGTGTTCTACGCCCTGTGGAGCCTCGGCCACTTCATCAGCACCGAGGTGGGCTGGTCGGAAGTGGGCCACGTGCTGGTGCTGGGCGTGTACACGATGTTGCGCGTGATCGGCCTGCTGCTGCTGGCAGCGCTGATCTGGGTGCCGGTAGGCGTGTGGATCGGCATGCATCCGCGCTGGGCGTCGCGCACCCAGGCGGTGGCGCAGTTCCTGGCCGCCTTTCCGGCCAACCTGGTGTTCCCGGTGGCGGTCATCGTCATCATGCGCTACCAGCTCAATCCCGATATCTGGCTCTCGCCGCTGATGATCCTCGGCACCCAGTGGTATTTGCTGTTCAACGTAATCGCCGGCGCTTCCACCATTCCGACCGAGTTGCGCCAGGCTGCGCAGAACTTCGGCCTGACCGGCTGGCTCAAATGGCGGCGCTACCTGCTGCCGGCGATCTTTCCCAGCTTCGTGACCGGCGCGATCACCGCCTCGGGCGGCTCGTGGAACGCCAGCATCGTGGCCGAATACGTGAGCTGGGGCGCGACCACCGTCAAGGCCCATGGCCTGGGCAGCTATATCGCCGAGATGACGGCCGCCGGCGACTTTCCCCGCATCGCGCTCGGCATCGGCGTGATGTGCATCTTCGTGATGGGCTTTAATCACTTCGTCTGGCGCCGCCTGTACACCATGGCCGAGAGCCGGCTGCATTTCTAGGAGCAATCATGACCACTCCCATCGTCGAACTCAAAGGCGTCGCCAAGCATTTCCGCGCGGCCGACGGCTCCGCGCGCGCCGTGCTCGAAGGCGTCGACTTCACCCTGCACGAAGGCGAAATCGTCGCCCTGCTGGGGCAGTCCGGTTCCGGCAAATCGACCATGCTGCGCCTGATGGCGGGGCTGATCCAGGCCGATGCCGGCCAGGTGCTGTACCGCGGCATGCCGCTGTACGGCACCGCGCGCGGCATCCGCATGGTGTTCCAGTCGTTTGCGCTGTTCCCGTGGCTGACCGTGCAAAAGAACGTGGAGCTGGGGCTGGAAGCGCAGGGCATGCCGGCGGCCGAACGCGAACGCCGGGCGGCGGCCGTGATCGACCTGATCGGCCTGTCCGGCTTCGAAGGCGCGCTGCCGCGCGAGCTGTCGGGCGGCATGCGCCAGCGCGTGGGCATCGCCCGCGCGCTGGTGATGGAACCGGAAGTGCTGCTGATGGACGAGGCTTTTTCCGCGCTCGACGTGCTGACCGGCGAGCGCCTGCGCGAGGAAATCCTCGAACTGTGGCAGTCCGGCCGCATTCCGACCAAGGCCATCCTGGTGGTGTCGCACAATATCGAGGAAGCGGTGATGATGGCCGACCGCGTGCTGATCTTCGCCAGCGACCCGGGCCGCGTGCGCGCCGAGCTGCCGATTGCACTGCCGCAGCCGCGCAAGGCCGAAGGCGCCGAAGTGCGCCACCTGATCGACAAGGTCTACGAACTGATGACGGCCGGCGCCGGACGGCGCGGACCGATCAGCGAAAAGGAGGTCAAGCTGCAGCTGGGCGACCGTCTGCCGCAGGCCGACATCGCGCACATGGAAGGGATACTGGAACTGCTGGCCGAAGAGCCGTTCGTCGGCCGTGCCGACTTGCCGCAGCTGGCCGAGGAAACCGATCTGACCGACGCCGAGCTGCTCGAGGTGACCAACGCCTTGCTGCTGCTCGGTTTTGCCCACCTGCTCGACGGCGACATCCTGCTGACGGAACTCGGTGCGCGCTACGTGGCCACCGAGGACAGCGGCGCACGCCAGGCCGTGTTCGGCAAGCAGCTGCTCGAACACGTGCCGCTGATCGCCTACATCTGCCACGGCCTGACCCAGGACCGCTCGGGCGACCTGCCCGAAGACCTGTTCCTCAAGCTGCTGCGCTTTACGCTGAGCGAAGAGGAAGCCGAACGGGCGCTGCGGGTGGCAATCGAGTGGGGCCGCTACGGCGACCTGTTCGAGTACGACTTCAATACCGGGGTGATCCAGTCGACCGAACGCGCCGTCTGAGGGAACCTTTAAGCGCGTGGGCCGACGCGGCGGCGTCAGGCCGCGAGTTTCTTGAACACGCGGCCGGCAGCGGCAATCGTCTCGTCGATCACGGCATCGGTGTGCTGGGCCGAGACGAAGCCCGCTTCGAATGCGGCCGGGGCGAAATACACGCCTTCGTCCAGCATCGCGTGGAAGAAAGCGTTGAAGCGCTCGCGGTCGCCCGCCATCATCTCGGCGTAGTTGTGCGGCGGCGTGGCGCTGAAATACAGGCCGAACATGCCGCCGACCGCATCGGCGCAGAACTGCACGCCGGCGTCCCTGGCGGCTGCCGTCAGGCCCTGCGCCAGGCGCTGCGCGGTGGCGCCCAGGCGCTCGTAAAAGCCCGGCTCCTGGATCAGCCTGAGGGTGGTCATGCCTGCCGCCACCGCCACCGGGTTGCCCGACAGCGTGCCGGCCTGGTACACGGCGCCCAGCGGCGCCATGTGCGACATCAGCTGCGCGCTGCCGCCGAAGGCCGCCACCGGCAGGCCGCCGCCGATCACCTTGCCCAGCGCGGTCAGGTCGGGCGTGATGCCGTACAGCGCCTGGGCGCCGCCCAGCGCGACGCGGAAGCCGCACATCACTTCGTCGAAAATCAGCAGGGCGCCGTTAGCGGTGCACAGGTCGCGCGCGGCCTGCAGGAAGGCCGGATCGGCCTTGATCAGATTCATGTTGCCGGCGACCGGCTCGACGATCACGCAGGCGATCTCGTCGCCGAAGTTGGCGAATGCTTCTTCGAGTTGCGCGACGTCGTTATAGTCGAGCACCAGCGTGTGCTTGACGAAGTCCTCCGGCACGCCGGCCGAGGTGGGGTTGCCGAAGGTGAGCAGGCCGCTGCCGGCCTTGACCAGCAGCGAATCGGCGTGGCCGTGGTAGCAGCCCTCGAACTTGACGATCTTGTCGCGGCCGGTGGCGCCGCGCGCCAGGCGCAGCGCGCTCATGGTGGCTTCGGTGCCCGACGACACCAGCCGCACCTGTTCCAGCGACGGCACCAGGCGGCAGATTTCCTCGGCCATTTCCACCTCGCCCAGCGTCGGCGCGCCGAACGACAGGCCGCGTGCGGCGGCCGCCTGCACTGCCTGTACCACCTCCGGGTGGGCGTGGCCGACGATGGCCGGGCCCCACGAGCCGATGTAGTCGATATAGCGCTTGTCGTCGGCGTCCCAGAAATACGGGCCTTCGGCGCGGCTGATGAAACGCGGCGTGCCGCCCACCGAGCGGAAGGCGCGCACCGGCGAATTGACGCCGCCGGGCGTGGTGTTCTGGGCGCGGGCGAACAGCGTGTCGTTGTTGGAAATCGTGGTCATAGCGGTATCTCGTAGTGGATGGATGAAACGGCGCGACGCTGCGCGCTATTGCATGTCGGCGGCCGTCGTCAGCAGGTGGAAGAAGCGGTTCGGCACGAACTTGCCCATGCCGTAGCGCTGCGCATGGGCCAGGGCGCCCACGGTGTACTCCTGCGCCGCCTTGACCGCTTCCGGGACGTCCACGCCGCGCGCCATGAAGGCGGTGATCGCGGCCGACAGCGTGCCGCCGGCGCCGATAAAGGGACCGGGCAGGTGCTGCCAGGCGTCGTGGCTGATCATACCGTCTGCATGGTACAAGGTGTTGGCCAGCGCGTTCGGCACGGTGCGGTTGCCCACCTTGGCCTGCATGGCGCCGGACTGGGTGCCGGTGACCAGCACGTATTCGCAGCCGAGCGCGATCAGGTGCTCGACGTCCGATTGCAGCATGTTGTCGATGCCGTCACCGCCGTCGCGCCAGGTTTCGGCCAGCCGGCCCAGCTCCACCACCGACAGCATCAGCAGCGTGGCCTGCGGCACCAGCAGCTGGCGTACGGCGGTCAGCAGTTCTTCGGCTTCGTCGTCGGGCAGGTCGGGCAGGCGCGAACTGAACGGGTCGAGGATCAGCGGCGCATCGGGGTAGTCGGACAGGATCTCGGCGATCGCCGCCACCTGTTCGACATTGGTCAGCGCGCCGACCTTGAAGGCCGCCATGGTCATATCCTCGAGGACCACGCGGGCCTGGTCGGCCACCCAGTCGGCGTCGATTTCCTGGGTGTCCTCGATGCGCGCCGTGTCGCCGATCAGCAACGCGGTGGTGGCTGCCACGCCGGTGCACGACAGCGCCGAGAACGCGGCCAGGTCGGCCTGGACGCCGGTGGCGCCTGCGGGGTCGGCTGCGCCGAAGCTTAATATGAGCGGAGAAGTTTGGATTTGCACGGCGGGTAGATTAAGATACCTGATTCGGCATTTTACTTGATTGAAGGGTGGCAGAACGTGAGTAGCAATGAAACAACGCAGGACTTCCAGACCTGGATGTGCCTGATCTGCGGCTGGATCTACGACGAACAGGCCGGCCTGCCCGACGAAGGCATCGCCCCCGGCACCCGCTGGGCCGACGTGCCGATGAACTGGAGCTGCCCCGAATGCGGCGCCCGCAAGGACGATTTCGAAATGGTCGCGATCTGACCGGAGCCCGCGCTCCGCACGTCCCGGCACGCCGTTGCAGCGGGGCGCATGTGCTATGGTGGCGTCATGAGTGACGCCTTGACGATCATGGTCATCGACGACAGCAGCACCATCCGGCGTTCGGCCGAGATGTTCCTGTCCGGCGCCGGTTACCGCGTGGTACTGGCCGACAGCGGTTTCGACGCCCTGGCCAAGATCGCCGACCATCGCCCGGCGCTGGTATTCTGCGACATCGTCATGCCGCGCATGGACGGTTACCAGACCTGTGCGCTGATCAAGCGCAGCGCGGCATTCCGCGCCACACCGGTGCTGATGCTGTCGTCCAGGGATGGGCTGTTCGACCGCGCGCGCGGCGTTCAGGCCGGTTCCGCCGCCTGCCTGGCCAAACCGTTCACGCGGGACGGCATGCTGGCCGCAGTCCGCGCGCACACCACCGGCGCGCCGGATTAAGCTCACCAGATTACGTTACCCGCAGGGGGAAGCATGGCCATACAACGCATACTGATCGTCGACGACTCGCCCACCGAGCGCTACTACCTGACCGACATCCTGGTCCGGCAAGGCTACACGGTGGACACCGCCGACAGCGGCGAGGAAGCGCTGCGCAAGCTGCGCGACGACAAGCCCGACCTGATCCTGATGGACGTGGTGATGCCGGGCGCGAACGGCTTCCAGGTCACGCGCGCGATTGCGCGCGACCCGGTGCTCAAGGAGGTGCCGGTGATTATCTGCTCGAGCAAGGACCAGGAGACGGACCGCATCTGGGGCATGCGCCAGGGCGCGCGCGACTACCTGGTCAAGCCGGTCAGGGCGGACGAACTGCTGGACAAGATCGCCGCCCTCGGCTGAGCGATGGACCGCAACCCGCCCGCACACGCCGATCCCGCCACCCCTGGCGCACCGGGCGCTGAGCGCCGCGAGCGCCTGCGCCAGTTCCAGGCGCAACTGATCGAGCGCGTGCAGGCGGCCCGCAGCGGCACGGCCACCGGGGTGCGCGAACTCGGCGTGACGATCGGCGCGCGCCACTACCTGCTCGACCTGACCCAGATCGGCGAAATCGTCATGCCGCAGCCGGTGGCGCCGGTGCCGCTGGCGCGCCCGTGGTACCTGGGGCTGGCCAATATCCGGGGCGACCTGACCGGCGTGATCGACCTGGCGCGCTACCTGGGCCAGCCCGGGCCTGCCGACGCCGATGCTGGCGCTGATACTGACCTCGGCGCCGCTGCGGCTGCCGGTGACGGGGCCGCTACTGCCGAACCGGCCCGGCGTGCTGCGTTGGCCGAGCGCCGGCTGATCACCTTTTCGCCTAGACTGGGGTTTAATTGCGCGTTGCTGGCCGACCGCGTGCTGGGCCTGCGCACTTCGTCGGCGATGCGCGCAGTGTCGGCACCGGTGTTGGAACCGGCGGGCGCCGAGCCTGCGGCGCCGTCCTGGGCCAGGCGCTGCTTCGACGATGCCGACGACCGGCGCTGGACGCTGCTGGACCTGGCGCAGCTGGTGCGCGAGCCGCGCTTTGCCCAGGTCGGGTTTTAGGGGAGGGAACGGGATTGGACCAGCAGGCCTTCGACCACATCGCCGCTACCCGCGCCAGCCGGGGCGGACCGGCGCGCCTGCGCCATGCGCTCGATCGCCTGGAAACCGCCAACGCTGCCGCTGCTGCCGCTGCCGATGACGCCCAGCAGGACACGCGGCCCTGGCTGCGGCGGCTGCCGCTGATCGGCCGCCTGCCCACCCAGCGCCAGCTGAGCATCCTGTCCACCGCGCTCGGCATCAGCCTCAGCGTCTCCGCCGCCTGCGTTGCCTTGAACACCATCCACAGCGCCAACCGCTCCGCCCAGACCCAGGTGGCCAGCGATGCGCTGATGCACTCGCAGCGGATCGGCAAGGCGGCACCGAACGCGGTGCAGGGCAGCGACGAAGCGTTCAGGCAGCTCGAGGAAAGCCGGCGCGAACTGACCAGCGACATCCGGCTCATGACGCGCGGCGGCCGGGTGCAGGGCCGCCAGTTGCAGGCGCCCGGCGCCGACCTGGCCGCGCTGGTGGAATCGGTGCGCCGGCAGTGGGGGCCCACCGACCTGGCCGCTGCCAGCATCCTGACCCTGAAGGCGGACCTCAGCGGCGTGGACCAGACCCTGCAGAAGCTGAACGCCATGTCGCCCGACCTGCTGGCGCGCGTGGAGGAGATCGGCGCGCTGCGCCTGGCGGGCGGCGGCTCGGCGCGCGAGATCGCCGCGCTGGGCAAGCTCGCCATGCTCACCCAGCGCATGAGCCGCAGCGCCAGCGACTTTCTGACCGCCGGCAGCGCCGGCTCCGAAGCGGCGTTCCAGCTGGGGCGCGATACCACCGTGTTTCGCACCACGCTCGACGCACTGCTGGAAGGCAGCGCCGCGCAGGGTTTGAGCGCCGTGCGCGAACCGGAGCTGCGCGAAAAAATCGGCGCGCTCAAGGCGCAGTTCGAGGACTACCAGCGCCTGGTGGCGGCGATCCTCGACAAGCTCGATAAATTCAGCGCCGCCAAGAATGCCGCGCGCCTGATCTTCAACGAAAACGAGGCGCTGCGCCAGCGCCTGTACACGCTGCAGCAGGCCTACCGCGCGCAGCAGGATTCGCTCGGCTTCACCTTCTGGCTGATGGTCGGCTGCGGCGTCTTCACGCTGCTGATGGCGGCGGCAATCGGCCGCGTGCTGCTGGTCGATTCCAACAACCGCACGCGCGGCGCCGACCGCCGCCGCCGCGAGGCCGAAGCCATGCGCATCGAATCGCAGCGCAAGGAGGAGGCGGCCAGGGAAACCAACGCGCGCAATCAGGTCGCCATCCTGCGCCTGATGAACGAGCTGCAAAAGGTGGCCGACGGCGATTTGACCGTGCGCGCCACGGTGTCGGAAAACGTCACCGGCGCCATCGCCGACACCGTCAATTACACGGTGGAGGAACTGCGCGTGCTGGTAGGGCGGGTGACAGCCACCGCCGAACAGGTCACGCGCGCCGCGCTCCACGCGCACAGCGTGGCCAGCGACTTGCTGCGCGCCTCGCAGCAGCAGTCGCGCGAAATCCAGGGCGTGAGCAGCACCGTGGTGCGCATGGCCGACCAGATCACCGAAGTGTCGCGCTCTGCCAGCGTCTCGGCCGACGTCGCGCGGCAGTCGGTGGCGGCCGCCGATCTGGGGTCCACCGCCGTGGCCAACGCCATCTTCGGCATGCACGAAATCCGCGACCAGATCCAGGACACGTCCAAGCGCATCAAGCGCCTGGGCGAGTCGTCGCAGGAAATCGGCGAGATCACCGAACTGATCTCCGACATCACCGAGCAAACCAATGTGCTGGCGCTCAACGCCGCGATCCAGGCGGCGTCCGCCGGCGAGGCCGGGCGCGGGTTCACGGTGGTGGCCGAGGAAGTACAGCGGCTGGCCGAGCGCTCGGCAGCGGCGGCCAGGCAGATCGGTGCGCTGGTGCGCACCATCCAGAACGATACCCACGATGCGGTGGCCGCCATGGAAAAGTCCACGCGCGGGGTGGTCGAAGGCACCCGGCTGTCCGACGCTGCCGGCGCCGCCCTGACCGATATCTCGCACGTGTCGAACCGGCTGGCGGAACTGATTTCCGGCATTGCCCAGGCGACCGGCGAACAGGCCGCGTCGGTCGGCGGCGTGGCGCATGACATCGGCCAGATCCTGGCCGTGACCGAACAGACCCAGGAAGGCACGCAGCACACGGCGCAGTCGATCCACAAACTGGCGGCCCTGGCGCAGGAACTGAAAAACTCGGTGGCGCGGTTCCGCATCGCCTCCTGAGCGGCACAACATTGAAAGGCTGGTACCAGCAATGACGAGCATAGACACATCCACGCCAGCAGCAGCCCGGGCCCCGATCGATACCGGTCCGCTGTCCTGGGTCATGGAGGAAATCCGCGAAGCCCTGGCCCGCTCGCGCACCGCGCTGCAGGAAGCGGGCGGCCTGGCTGCCGAAGACCAGGCGACCCGGCTGCAGCTGGCCAAAACCCATCTGCACCAGGCGCACGGCGCCTTGCAGATGGTGGACGTGGAGGGCGTGGTCCAGGTCACGGCGCTGGCGGAAACCGCACTCGATCGTTTCAAGTCCGGCGCCGTCAAGTGCAGCGCCGACCACGTGGACGCGGTGACCCAGCTGTACCTGGCGCTGGTCGAGTACCTGGAGGAGCTGCTCGGCGGCGCGCCGTCGCAACCGGCCAGACTGTATCCATACTACCGCGCGGTGCAGGACATCGTGGGCGCCGAGCGCATCCATCCCGCCGACCTGTTTTTCCCGGACCTGGCGCGCACGGTGGAACCGGCGCCGGTCGCAGCGCAGAGCGGGACCGACGCCGAGCCGGACTATGTCGCCTGCCGCCAGCGCTTCGAGCGCGCGCTGCTGCCTTACCTGAAAAGCACGGACGCCGCGCAGCAGCGCGCCCATGCGGCCGCCCTGACCGAGGCCGTGGCAGCGGTGGCGGCCGGCCAGCGGCAAGATAAGCCGCGGACCTTCTGGCTGGCATTGCAGGCGTTCGCCGAGCTGGTGGCGGGCGGCGACATCGCCGCCAGCGTGCCGGTCAAGCAGCTGTTCGGCCTGATCAACCTGCAATTACGGCGCCTGAGCCAGGGCAACCCGGCGCAACCGGACGCCATGTTGCGCGACGCGCTGTTCTTTGTCGCGGTGGCCGGGGCGGACAGCAGTTCGGCCACCGCGCGCGCGCTGCACGCGGCGTTCGCGCTGGCCGGGCTGGTGCCGCCCGATTACGAGCGCCGCCGCTACGGTCAGCGCGACGCGCTGGCGCCGGCCCAGGCGCGGTCCTGGCAAGACGCGCCGCCAGCGCAGACCACCGCCGAGATCAAGGAGGCGTTGCGCGCGGTCGAGCATGCGCTGGACCGCTTCCATGCCGATCCGCAGCAGCGGGCAGGCCTGACGGCGATGCTGCCGGTGCTCGATGCGCTGCATGCCACGCTGGCCGACCTCGAGCAGCCGGCGGCTGCGCAGGCGTCCCTGCAGGTGCGCGCGCAACTGGACACGCTGGCAACGCGGACCGACCAGAGCGGCGACTTGGCGCTGCAGGCCAGGACGCTCGACGACGTGGTGCACAACGTCAGTGCGCTGGGCTTCTTTGCCGAACTGCTGGCGCACAATGCAGCCGGCGCGCACGAGCGCTACGCCTACGATGCGCAGCAGGGCAGTTTCCGCGCCGTGCCGTTTGCCAAAATGCCGGGTGCGGAAGCGATTCCCGTACTCGACCAGGCGGTGCCGGCGCCCGCGCCGGCCCCCCCGCCCGAGCTGGCGGCGGCAGCAGAAACGGCGGCCGATGCGCCGCACCTGCTGGCCTTGTTCATCGCGGAAGCGCGCGAGACGCTCGACGGCGTCGATGCCGCGCTGGCCGGCGAGGTGGCTGACCGGCCGGCAGACACCCGTGCACCGCACGGCGGCCACGCCGATGAACAGCGCCTGATCATGCTGCGCCGCTCGTTCAATACCCTGAAGGGCAGCGCGCGCGCCGTGGCGCTCGACGACTTCGCCGACGGCGCGCAGGCGGTCGAGCGGGTGCTGAACACCTGGCTCGCTGAACAACGCCCGGCAAACGATGCGCTGCACGCCTTGCTCGAACGCTGCGCGCGCGCGGTGCGCGGCTGGACCGATCTGCTGGCAGACCAGGGCGCGCTGGCGCCGCTGCGCGACCGCGTGCAAGCCCTGGCCGACGATGCGGCGCGCGTGCTCGACGGCGTTACGCACGCTGCCACTGCCGGCGGCTTGTCCGCGCCGGCGCCGCTGCTGGCCATTTTTTTCGACGAGGCAAGCGCGCTGGTGGACCAGCTGGTGCACGATTTCGGCGCCTGGCGGCAGGTCGCACAGCGCCCGGCGGCGCCGCAGTCGCTGCGCGCGGCCCACACGCTGGCCGGCATTGCGGGCACGGTCGGCGCTGCCGCCCTGCGCGAACTGGCGCTGGCGCTGGAAGACACGCTGGCCGCGCTGCAGGCGCCAGCCGCCTTCCTGTTCCTGGACCAGGCGCAGCACGACCTGTTCGATTTCACCGCCCAGCGCTTGCAACAGATGGTCGCCACGGCAGGCAGCGGCGCCGCGCCGGCCGCCCAGCCGGAACTGATCGCCGCGTTGGCGGCGCTGCGCACGCAAGCCCAGGCCGCCGCGCCGGCCGCCAACCCAGCGCTGGAGGCGCATCTCGACCAGTTGGTGGCCGACGGCCAGGCGCAGCGAGGAGCGCCGACCGGCGATGCACAACCGGTCACCGAGGAACCTGTGCTGGGCGGCGAAGCGTCGCTCGGCAAAGAAATGCCTTCGGATACGGCACCGCCAGCGACGGAATCGCCGCTCGACGCCATGTTCCGTCAGGTGTACGACCTGCTGACTGCCGAGGTAGCGCCGTCGGAGACGCCCCGCGCCGGCGCTTCAGCCGCCGACGCTTCGGCGTCCTACACAGCGGCGCCCGAAGCAGCTGTTGCCGAAGCAGCGGCTACCGATGCTGCGGATGCCGACGCAGCAGACCACGATACCCGTGCGTCCGGCGTCCGCGCACCGGACGAGTCCCCGCTCGACGCCATGTTCCGTCAGGCGTACGACCTGCTGACTGCCGGTGTGCCGCCGTCGGAGACGCCCGGCGCCGGTGCTTCAGCCATCGGCGCTTCTGCTTCCGGCACCGCACCGCCCGAAGCAGCGGCTGCCGACGCAGCGGCCACCGATGCAGGGATCACCGAAGCAGCGGCTGCCGAAGCAGCGGCTGCCGATGCAGCGGCTGCCGATGCAGCGAACCTCGATGCGCAGGCGTCCGGCGTTCCCGCGCCGGACGAAGCCCCGCTCGACGCCATGTTCCGCCAGGTGTACGCAGCACTGAGCGGCAGCGTGCCGGCCGGCGCGGCGCCGGTGCCGGCGCCAGGGACAGTCGCGGCGGCCACGGCTGCGCCACGCGTGGACGACGACATCGACGACCTGTTCAACGCCGCCTTCGACGAGGCGTTTGCCGATCCGGCGTTGCAGCTTGCCGCGCCGGTTGCGGCGGCCACTGCGGGCGCTGCGTTGACTGCGCAACCGGAGTTCACGTCCGCAGCCAACCCGGGAGCGGACGCTGGCGGCCAGCAGCTGCCGCCGGCAGCGCCGGCAGCGCAGTCGGCCACGCACCCCGACCTGCACGCCGCCGCGTCGACGCAGGGGCCACCCGAGGCGGAAACGCAAATGGAAGCTCGGACGCACGACGAGGCAGAAGCGCACGCGGAGATGCCGGCGGAATCACAGGCGAAACCAGAGACGGAAGCACAGCCGCAACCAGAGACGGAATCACAAGCGGAACCAGAGACGGAATCACAGCCGCAACCAAAGACGGAATCACAGGCGGAACCAGAGACGGAATCACAGGCTGAACCGCAGTCGAACTCACAGGCTGAACCGCATACGGCATTCCAGGATCGCCCCCAGGCGGACGCCGCCGCGGAAACGGAAGCGTCGTCGTTCCACGCCACGGCCGGTGCCGGCATCACCGAACTGCCGCTGGCGGCTGCGCCGCAGTGCAATGCTGCGCCGGCGGTCTTCCACGACGAACTCGATGCCGAGCTGCTGGCTGTGTTCCTGGAAGAGGGCGCCGACCTGCTGCCGCAGGTGGGCGAAGCATTGCGCGCCTGGCAGGCCGCGCCGACTGACGCCAGCCACGCGCAGGGCTTGCTGCGGCTGCTGCATACAATCAAAGGCAGCGCGCGCATGGCGGGGGCCATGCGTCTGGGCCAGCATGTGCACGACATCGAAACCCACATCGGCAACATGGTGCACGGCGGTGCTGCCACGCCTGCGGCGTTCGACGAACTGCTGGCCCATTACGACCACGCCCTGCTGCTGTTCGAGCAGTTGCAGCAGGGCGGCGCCCCCGATGCCGCGCCGGCGGCGCCGTCGTGGGCCGACGACCAGCCGGCGAAGTCTCCGCTGGTGCGGGTGCGTGCCGACATCCTCGACCGGCTGGTCAACCAGGCCGGCGAAGTGGCGATCGCGCGCGCGCGGCTGGAAGACCAAGTGGGCGCCATGCGCGCCATGCTCGGCGACGCGGCCGACAACCTGGCGCGCCTGCGGCGCCAGCTGCGTGAAATCGATATGCAGGCCGAATCGCAGATCGCGTCGAGCATGTCGCGCCGGGCCGACCTCGGCGAGCGCGATTTCGATCCGCTCGAATTCGACCGCTTCACCCGCCTGCAGGAACTCACGCGCATGATGGCCGAGAGCGTGAACGACGCCGCCAGCCTGCACGAGCAGCTGTCGCACGGCGTGCAGCGCGCCGGCGACGACCTGGGATTGCAGGGACGCGTGACGCGCGACCTCCAGCGCGACCTGATGCTGGTGCGCATGGTGCCGTTCGCCAGCATCGCCGAGCGCCTGTTCCGCGTGGCGCGCCAGAGCGCCAAGGAGGTGGACAAGCGGGTCAACCTCGACCTGCGCGGCGGCAGCGTGGAAATCGACCGCGGCGTGCTCGAACGCATGGCGGCACCGTTGGAGCACCTGCTGCGCAACGCGATCGCCCACGGCGTGGAAGCGCGCGCTGCGCGGGCTGCTGCCGGCAAGAGCGAGACCGGCGAACTATTGATGGAGGTGGCGCAGCAGGGCAACGAGATGGTCATCGAATTTTCCGACGACGGCGCCGGCCTCGATCTGGAACGCATCCGCGCCCGGGGGCTGGCCACCGGCTTGCTGGCAGCGGACGAGCAAGTGACCGACGCCCAGATCGCCGACCTGATTTTCGAACCCGGCTTTACCACTGCCGAGGCGCTGACCGCCTTGTCCGGGCGCGGCGTGGGCCTGGACATCGTCCAGGCCGAGGCGCAGTCCCTGGGCGGCCGGGTCGACCTGGAATCGACGCCGGGCCAGGGCACGCGCTTCGTGATCCGCCTGCCGCTGACGCTGGCGGTAACGCAGGTGGTGCTGGTGGTTGCCGGCGGCCGCAGCTACGCCTTGCCGGCCATCCTGGTCGACGACGTGCAGCCGATGCGCGCGGAGGCGCTGGCCGCCGCGCGCGCCAGCGGCCACCTGACGCTGCACGGGCGCCAGGCCGCCCTGCATTACCTGCCGGCGCTGCTTGGCGCTGGCGCTGCGTCCGAGGCCCAGGCCGGCGAATCGGCGCCGGTCATGCTGCTCAAGAACGGTGCCGAGCGGCTGGCGCTGCAGGTCGACGCGGTGCTGGGCAACCGCGAGGTGGTGGTCAAGAATATCGGTCCGCAGCTCGCACGCATGGCCGGTATCGCCGGCGCCACCGTGCTGGGTTCCGGCGACATCGTGTTGATCCTGAATCCGGTGGCGCTGGTGCAGCACCTGGCGCAGCACCCGGAAGCGCGTGCACAGTACGCGCAGGCGGTTCACGACCCCGCGGGCGCAGATCCGGCCTGCTGCCGCGCCACGGTGATGGTGGTCGACGACTCGATGACGGTGCGCCGCGTGACCGCGCGCCTGCTCGAGCGCGAAGGCTACCGTGTACTGCTGGCCAATGACGGCGTCGATGCGCTCGAGCAGCTGCGCGCGGTCAGCCCCGACCTGCTGCTGGTCGATATCGAAATGCCGCGCATGGACGGCTTCGACCTGATGCGCCAGCTGCGGGCCAATCCGCAGACGGCGGCCACGCCGGTCATCATGATTACCTCGCGCAGCGCCGACAAGCACCGCAACCATGCGCTGACGCTGGGCGTGGATGCGTTCTTCGGCAAGCCGTTCCAGGAGCCGGCGCTGCTGGCCGCCATGCAGGACCTGCTTACGCGTCGGCAGGCTTGACCTGCTTGACCACCTCGTAGCGCTCGAGCGTGCGCTTGCGCGCTTCGTCGTGCATCACGACCGGGGCCGGATAATCGAGCTTTTCATCGCGCGCATGCAGCCACGGCGCGTGGATTTCCTTGTCGCTCAGGTGGCTCAGCTGCGGCAGGTAACGGCGGATGAATTTGCCGGCGCCGTCGAATTTTTCCGACTGCTTGACCGGGTTGAAGATGCGGAAGTAGGGCTGGGCATCGCAGCCCGACGACGCCGCCCATTGCCAGCCGCCGTTGTTGGAGGCCAGGTCGAAGTCGTTCAGGTGCAGCGCGAAGTAGGCCTCACCGCGGCGCCAGTCGATCCCCAGGTCCTTGATCAGGAAGCAGGCAGTCACCATGCGCAGGCGGTTGTGCATATAACCGGTCTGGTTCAGCTGCAGCATGGCAGCGTCCACCAGCGGGTAGCCGGTACGCGCCTCGCACCAGGCAGCAAACAGTTCGTCGGCCTGTTTGCCCGTCTCCCACTCGATGGCATCGTAGGCCGGCTTGAAGGCGGCGCCCGCCACGTGCGGGTGGTGGAACAAAATCATGGCGTAGAATTCGCGCCAGATCAGTTCGGACAGCCATACCGCTGCGCCGTCGCCGCCGCTGCCGCGCGCCATCAGGTCCACCACCGTGCGTACCAGGTGGCGCACCGACAGGGTGCCGAAACGGAAATGCAGCGACAGGTACGACGGGCCTTTCACGGCCGGGAAGTCGCGTGCGGTCTTGTAGTCGGCAATGCGCGCCAGAAAATCGTCGAACAGCTGCGCCGCGCCCGACATGCCGGTGGGGATCTTCAGTTCGGCCAGGTTGCTCGGCTCGAAACCGAGCTGCTTGAGCGTCGGCAGCTTGGCTCCCTTGGGCGGCGGCGCCAGGCGCGCTGCGTGCGGCTCAATGTGGAACGGCGCGATCACGCTCGGATCGGCGTCGAGCTTCTTGAGCCAGGCGTTTTTGTACGGCGTGAACACGGAAAAGACGCCCCCGGTCTGCGACAGCACCTCGCTTTTCTCGAATACCACCTGGTCCTTGAAGCCCACCAGCGCGCGGTCGTCGGCTTCGAGCGCGCGGGCGACGGCGGCGTCGCGTGCGATTGCCTGCGGCTCATAGTCGTGGTTGCAATACACGGCATCGACCTTCAACTCGGCGGCCAGCGCCGGGATCTCGGTAAGCGGGTCGCCGTGGCGCGCCAGCAGGCAGCCGCCCAGCTGGCGCAATTCGGCGTCCACCTCGGCAAGGCTGGCGTGGATGAAGTCGGCGCGCCGGTCCTGGCGCGGCAGCGGGTCCAGGATCGTGGTGTCGTAGATGAAAACGCAGTGGACTTTGTCGCTGTCCTGCAGCGCCTGGTGCAGGGCGACGTGGTCGAAAACCCGCAGATCGCGGCGCAGCCATACCAGGGTGGATTTGTGTTTCATCAAGTCGATGTCTGTCTCGTGGGGCAACGCAATCGTGGGTGCGTCGTGATTTCAGTGTAAACTACGCGGTGTTTTGCTAGATGCGAATACTAGCACCGACCGCAGCGCGCGGCCCCGCACACAGAGAGCAATGCGTATGAAGAAGAGCAAAATCGGCAATATGCTTCCTGTTACCGGCTTGTTACAGGAAGACCCGCTGGCCCCCGTCGATGGTACTGTCACCGGGGCAGAGACCCCGGCCCCGCAACTGAACCTGGCCAATCACTTCCTGATCGCCATGCCTTCCATGCAAGACCCGGTGTTCGGCGGCACCGTCGTCTATGTGTGCGAACACAACGAAAACGGCGTGCTGGGTGTGGTCATCAACAAGCCTACCGACATGACCATGCAGGTGCTGTTCGAGCGCATCGACCTCAAGCTCGACAGCGAACAGGACAGTGCGGTCGATCAGCCCGTGATGTTCGGCGGCCCCGTGCAGGACGACCGCGGTTTCGTGCTGCATACGCCAGGCCAGCGCTATTCGTCGTCGCTGACCGTCACCAGCGACGTGGCTTTTACCACGTCGATCGACGTGCTCGAGGCGGTAGCGTCGGGCGAGGGGCCGCCGCGCATGCTGGTATCGATCGGTTACGCGGGCTGGAGCCCGGGCCAGCTCGAGAGCGAGATCGGCCGCAATGGCTGGCTCACGGTCGGCGCCGATCCCGACATCCTGTTCGATGTGCCGATCGAACAACGCTACACGGCGGCAATCCGCCTGCTCGGCATCGACCCGCTGATGCTCGCGTCCGAGGCCGGCCATGCGTGAAGCGTGGTGTACGGTGACATCGCTGTGAGGTCGGTGTGACAGCAGACACCATCTTTGCCTTCGATTTCGGCGTCAAACGCATCGGTGTGGCCATGGGAAATACCCTGATGCGCCAGGCCACGCCGCTCCAGGTCATCGCCGCAATCGACAACGCCACCCGGTTCGCCGCCATCGGGGCCCTGCTCGACGAATGGCAGCCTGCGCTGCTGGTGGTCGGGCTGCCCATGCACCCGGACGGCACTCCCCACGACATGACGGCGCGCGCGCGCAAGTTCGCCAACCAGCTGCACGGCCGCTTCAACCTGCCGGTGACGCTGGTCGATGAGCGGTACTCGTCGGCCGTGATCGCGTCCCGGCGGGGCGAGGTCATCGACGACCGCGCCGCCGCCGTCATCCTGCAACAATATTTCGACGCCCATTGACCATGCCTACAATAAACCCCAACCAACTCGATGCCGAAGCGCTGTACGCCGCGCTGCTGGCGGACGTCAAGGCCGGCCTGGCCGGTGTCGCTGATGTCGCCATCGTCGGCATCCACTCGGGCGGCGCCTGGATCGCCGAACGCCTGGCGGCCGACCTCGGCCTGTCCGACCGCTGCGGCGTGCTCGACGTCTCGTTCTACCGCGACGATTACGCCAAAAAAGGCTTGCCGGCCGAGGTCAAGCCGACCAGCATCGGCTTCGATGTGGCGGCAGCGAACATCCTGCTGGTCGACGACGTGCTGTACACGGGCCGCACCACGCGTGCCGCGATCAACGAGCTGTTCGACTACGGCCGCCCGGCGCGCATCATGCTGGCCGCCCTGGTCGATCGCGGCGAGCGCCAGCTGCCGGTGGCAGCCGACTTCGTGGCCGCCCATGTCACCGTGCAGAAAGGGCAGGCGCTCGTGCTCAAGCGCGCCGACGACGGACAATTCACGCTAACCATAGAACACGCCTAACCACCATGCTCAACCCGCAACTGAACAAACACGGCGAACTCCAGCATCTGCTGTCGATCGAGGGGCTGCCCAAGTCCATCCTCCATCACATCCTCGATACCGCCTCGTCGTTCGTCGGCATTTCCGACCGCGATGTGAAGAAAGTGCCGCTGATGCGCGGCAAATCGGTGTTCAACCTGTTCTTCGAGAATTCCACCCGCACCCGCACCACCTTCGAGATCGCCGCCAAGCGCCTGTCGGCCGACGTGATCAACCTGAACATCCAGGCCTCGTCGGCCAGCAAGGGCGAGTCCCTGCTCGACACCATCGACAACCTGTCGGCCATGCACGCCGACATGTTCGTGGTGCGCCACGCGCAGTCCGGTGCGCCGTACCTGATCGCCAAGCACCTGATGGAAACCCGGCAGTCGCACGTGCACGTGGTCAATGCCGGCGACGGCCGCCACGCCCACCCCACGCAGGGCTTGCTGGACATGTACACGATCCGTCACTACAAGAAGGATTTCACCAACCTGCGCGTGGCCATCGTCGGCGACATCCTGCACAGCCGGGTGGCGCGCTCCGATATCCACGCGCTGACCACGCTCGGCGTGCCGGAAGTGCGCGCGATCGGCCCGCACACGCTGCTGCCTGGCGGTCTCGAGCAGATGGGCGTGCGCACCTTCACCAACATGGATGAAGGCCTGAAAGACGTCGATGTGATCATCATGCTGCGCCTGCAAAACGAGCGCATGAGCGGCGCGCTGCTGCCGTCGGCGCAGGAATACTTCAAGAGTTACGGCCTGACGCCGGAGCGGCTGGCGCTGGCCAGGCCCGACGCCATCGTGATGCACCCCGGTCCGATGAACCGTGGCGTGGAAATCGATTCGGCCGTGGCGGACGGCGCGCAAGCGGTCATTTTGCCGCAAGTAACTTTCGGGATCGCCGTTCGCATGGCGGTGATGAGCATCGTGGCAGGGACGCAGGGATGAACGCAGTGATGAACACCAAGATTATTGTCAAGAACGGCCAGCTGATCGACCCGGCCAACGGCATCGACGGCCAGCACGATCTGTACATTGCCGACGGCAAGATCGCTGCCATCGGCGCGGTGTCGGCTGAATTCGCAGCGGGCTTCAACGCCGACCACATCATCGATGCTGCCGGCCTGGTGGTGGCGCCCGGCCTGGTGGACCTGGCCGCGCGCCTGCGCGAACCCGGGTACGAATACAAGGCCACGCTGGACTCGGAAATGCAGGCGGCCATGCAAGGCGGCGTGACCAGCCTGGTCTGCCCGCCCGACACCGACCCCGTGCTCGACGAACCGGGCCTGGTCGAAATGCTGAAACACCGCGCCCGCTTGCTGAACCAGGCCCACGTGCACCCGCTCGGTGCGCTGACCATGGGCCTGAAGGGCCAGGCGCTGACCGAAATGGCCGAGCTGACCGAATCGGGCTGCATCGGCTTTTCGCAGGCCGAGGCGCCGATCGAGGACACCAATGTGCTGCTGCGCGCGCTCCAGTACGCGGCCACGTTCGGCTTTACCGTGTGGCTGCGCCCGCAGGATGCGCACATCGGCCGCGGCGGCATCGCTGCCAGCGGGCCGCTGGCGTCGCGCCTGGGCCTGTCAGGTGTGCCGGTGATGTCCGAGACGATCGCGCTGCACACGATCTTCGAACTGATGCGCGCTACCGGCGCCCGCGTTCACCTGTGCCGCGTGTCGTCGGCCGCCGGCCTGGCGCTGATCCGCGCCGCCAAGGCCGAAGGCTTGCCGGTCACCTGCGATGTCGGCGCCCACCATGTGCACCTGACCGATGCCGACATCGGCTTCTTCGATTCGAATGCCCGCCTGACGCCACCGCTGCGCAGCCAGCGCGACCGCGATGCGATCCGCCTGGGCCTGCTCGACGGCACCATCGACGCGCTATGTTCCGACCACACGCCGGTCGATGACGACGAAAAGCTGCTGCCGTTCGGCGAAGCCTCGCCGGGCGCCACCGGCCTCGAACTGCTGCTGTCGCTGAGCCTGAAGTGGGCCACCGACTACGCCAGCCAGCACGACACGGGCGCCATGCGGCCGCTGGCGCGGGCGATTGCCCGCATCACGTCCGAGCCGGCGCGCGTCGCCGGTCTGGCGGCCGGCACCCTGTCGGTGGGCGCCGTGGCCGACGTGGTGGTGTTCGATCCCGCAGCCCACTGGACGGTGGAGGCGGCCGCCCTGGCCAGCCAGGGCAAGCACACGCCTTTCCTCGGCTATAACCTGGCAGGGCAGGTCCGCACCACCATCGTCGCCGGCCACGTCGCCTTCCAGCGGTCCTGATGACGCTGTCTACCATGGTGCGCTTGGCGCGCGTGCTGCTGCACGTGCTGCAGGGCATGGCGATTTGCGCGGTCGTGTTCCCCTGGCTGGGGCCGGAGCGCCGCAATGATCACATCCGGCGCTGGTCGCACCAGTTGCTGGCGCTGTGCAAGGTGACGGTGGTCGAGGATGGCGGTGCGCTGGGCCCGGCGCCGGCGCCCGTGTTGTCGCAGGCGATGGTGGTGGCCAACCACGTCTCGTGGCTCGATATCTTCGTGATCCACAGCCTGTATCCGAGCCATTTCGTGGCCAAGGCCGAAATCCGGTCGTGGCCGCTGGCCGGCTGGCTGGCGCAAAAAGCCGGCACCGTGTTCATCGCGCGCGGCCAGCGGCGCGACCTGCGCCTGATTTTCGAGGGACTGGTCCAGACCCTGCAGCGCGGCGAACGGGTGGCGTTCTTCCCCGAGGGCACCACCGCTGCACAAGGTGCGCTGCTGCCGTTTCACGCCAACCTGTTTGAAGCGGCCATTGACGCCAGCGTGCCGGTGCAGCCGTTCGCGCTGCGCTATGTCGATGCCGGCGGCGCCTTGCACCGCGCGGTCGATTTCATCGGCGAGATGACGTTTGCCGAAAGTATCGTGGCGATCCTGTCGGGACCGCCGGTGACGGCACGGGTGGCGATCATGCCGGCCATCGATACTGCCGGCACGCACCGGCGCGACCTGGCGCAAGCGGCGCAGCAGGCCGTTGCCGCCGCGCTTGGCGTAACGGTGAGCGAGCCCGCGTAGCGGCAGGCGGGGTTAGGCTTGCTTCCTGGCCGGCTCCTGGAATTGCGGGCACTGCACCTGTAATACACTGCGGTCTTCCAGGCAGACGGCCGACAACTGCCCGCCCCATACGCAGCCGCTGTCGAGACCGATCAAGTTGGGACGGACGGTGAGGCCCAGCGCCGACCAGTGGCCGAACACCACGGTGCTGTCCGCGCTGCGGCGGTCGGGGACGTCGAACCACGGCATCAGCCCCGAGGCCGGATCGGCTGTGCCGCTTTCCTTCATCTTGAAGTCCATCACGCCGGCCGCATCGCAAAAACGCAGCCGTGTCATGGCATTGATGATGCACCGCAGGCGGTCGGCGCCGGCCAGCCGGTCCGACCATTGCGCCGGTTCGTTGCCGTACATCTGCGCCAGGAAAGCTGCAAAGCTGTCGTCCGGGCCGCGCAACATGGCGTGCACTTCTGCGGCCAGCACCAGCGCCTGGTCGGCATGCCATTGCGGCAACAAGCCGGCATGGACCAGCACATGGTCCCGGCCGGCGGCAGCAATCCGTAGCGCCAGCGGACGGCGCCGCACCCAGTCGATCAGTTCGTCACGGTCGGGCGCGGCGAGGATGTCCGCCAGCGTATCGGACCGGTGTTCGGCGCGGATGCCGTAGGCCACGGCCAGCAAATGCAGGTCGTGGTTGCCCAACACGCTGTCGATGCGGCCGTCGCTGGCGACGGCCAGCGCGCGCACGTGGCGCAGCGTGGCCAGCGAATCGGGGCCCCGGTTGATCAGGTCGCCTGCAAACAGGATGCGGGGCGCCGGCTCGCCGTCGGCGGCAGCGTGGGCGTGGATGCGATCGAGCATGGACAGCGCCTGCGCGTGGCAGCCCTGCAGATCCCCGATGACATAGGTTTTCATATTAAACAATTATTGGAACGTTGCTCAAGAATTTCAAAACAGTGGGTAAATCCCGGTCCGATACCGATTTTTGCCCATCAGCACCGAGGTTTCCCCTAAAATGTCGCCTAATATTCACTAATGCTGCTGCAGGATACTAAATGATTTTTGTTACAGGTGGTGCCGGTTTCATCGGTTCGAACTTTGTCCTCGACTGGCTGGCGCAGTCGGATGAGCCAGTTGTCAACTTCGACAAGCTCACCTATGCGGGCAACCTCAACAATCTCGCCACGCTGAAGCAGGATGCGCGTCACATTTTCGTGCGTGGCGATATCTGCGACCAGGCCCAGGTATTGGCGCTGTTCCAGGAACATCGGCCACGCGCGGTGGTGCACTTCGCGGCTGAAAGCCATGTCGATCGCTCGATCCTCGGTCCTGGCGAATTCATCAATACCAACATCAACGGCACCTTCAGCCTGCTCGAAGCGGCGCGCGCCTACTGGTCGGCGCTGCCGGACGCGGAAAAATCGGCATTCCGCTTCCTGCATGTCTCCACCGACGAGGTGTACGGCACCCTGGGCCCGGACGATGCGCCGTTCACCGAAACCACCGCCTTTGCACCGAACAGCCCGTATTCGGCGTCCAAGGCGGCCTCCGACCATCTGGTGCGCTCGTACTTCCATACTTACGGCTTGCCGGTGCTGACCACCAATTGCTCGAACAACTATGGTCCGTACCACTTCCCCGAAAAACTGATCCCGCTGATCATCGCCAATGCTCAGGCCGGCAAGCCGCTGCCGATTTACGGTGACGGCCAGCAGGTGCGCGACTGGCTGTATGTGAGCGACCACTGCGCCGCCATCCGCCGTGTGCTCGAGGCAGGCCGCCTGGGCGAGACCTACAACGTTGGCGGCTGGAACGAGATGGCCAATCTCGACGTGGTGCACACGCTGTGCGACATGCTCGACCAGCAAAAACCGAAGGCCGACGGCAGCAGCTACCGCGCCCAGATCACCTACGTCAAGGACCGCCCGGGCCACGATCGCCGCTATGCCATCGACGCTCGCAAGCTCGAGCGTGAGCTGGGCTGGAAGCCGGCCGAGACGTTCCTGACCGGTATCGCCAAGACCGTGCAGTGGTACCTCGACAACCAGGCCTGGGTCACCGACGTGCAGTCGGGCAGCTATGCCAACTGGGTCGAAACCAACTACTTCAACCGCGAAGGCCAGCCATGAGCGCCGCCACCAATCCCGTGCACCGCAAGGGCATCATCCTGGCCGGCGGTTCCGGTACCCGCTTGTACCCGGTCACCATGGCCGTGTCGAAGCAGCTGCTGCCGATCTACGACAAGCCGATGATTTACCATCCGCTGACTGTGCTGATGTTGGCTGGCATCACCGAAATCCTGCTCATTTCCACGCCGCAGGACACGCCGCGCTTCCAGGACTTGCTTGGCGACGGCAGCCAGTGGGGCATCAAGCTCAGCTATGCTGTGCAACCTTCGCCGGACGGCCTGGCGCAGGCCTTCATCATCGGCAAGGAATTCATCGGCGATGCGCCATCGGCGCTGATCCTCGGCGACAACATCTATTACGGCAATGAACTCGACGCCTTGCTGCGCAGCGCCAGCGAGGAGCCGCAGGGCGCCACCGTGTTTGCCTACCACGTCCACGATCCCGAGCGCTATGGCGTGGTCGAATTCGACGGTGGCCGCACCGCCATTTCGATCGAGGAAAAGCCGCTCCAGCCCAAGTCGAACTATGCGGTGACCGGTCTGTATTTCTACGACAACAAGGTGTGCGATATCGCCGCCAGCATCAAGCCTTCGCCGCGCGGCGAACTGGAAATTACCGATGTCAATCGCGTGTACCTCGAGCAGAATAAGCTCAAGGTCGAAGTGATGGGGCGCGGGATGGCCTGGCTCGATACCGGCACCCACGATTCCTTGCTCGAAGCAGGCCAGTTTATTGCCACCATTGAAAAGCGCCAGGGACTGAAAGTCGCCTGCCCGGAAGAAATCGCTTACCGCAAGGGTTACATCACGGCCGACCAGGTGCGCAAATTGGCCGAGCCACTCAAGAAAAACAATTATGGCCAGTATTTGCTGCAAATTTTGGAAGATAAGGTTGTTACCCGATGAATGTGATTACTACTCCACTTGAAGGCGTGCTGGTACTCGAGCCGCGCGTCTTCGGCGACGATCGCGGTTATTTCTTTGAAAGTTATAATGCGCGCCGGTTCAAGGAACTGGCGGGTGTCGATCCTGTCTTCGTGCAGGACAATCATTCGCGCTCGGCCAAGGGCGTGCTGCGCGGCCTCCATTACCAGATCCAGCAAGCCCAGGGCAAGCTGGTGCGCGTGACGGAAGGCGCGGTGTTCGATGTCGCGGTCGATCTGCGCAAGAGTTCGCCCACTTTCGGCCAGTGGTTCGGTATCGAGCTGTCGGCCGAGAACAAGCGCCAGTTGTGGGTGCCGGCCGGTTTTGCGCACGGCTTCGTGGTCACGTCCGAGGTCGCGTCATTCCTGTACAAGACGACCGATTACTGGGCGCCGGAGTTCGAGCGCGCCGTGCTGTGGAACGATCCGGCCATCGGTATCGACTGGCCGCTCGATGGCGCGCCGCAGTTGTCGGGCAAGGACCAGGCGGCCGTGCTGCTGGCGGACGCCGAGGTCTTCGCATGAAGATCCTGCTGACCGGTAGTACCGGCCAGGTCGGTTACGAGTTGGCCCGCAGCCTGCAGGGGCTGGGCGACGTGGTGGCCGTCGATCGTCAGGTCATGGACCTGTCCGACCTTGACCAGGTACGGGACGTGATCCGCAGCGTGCGTCCGCAACTGATCGTCAACCCGGCCGCTTACACAGCCGTGGACAAAGCCGAAAGCGAACCGGAACTGGCATACCGCGTCAATGCCGAAGCGCCGGGCCTGATGGCGCAGGAAGCCAGGCTGCTCGGCGCTGCCATGGTGCATTACTCGACCGACTACGTCTTCGACGGCAGCGACCCGGCGCCGCGCGGCGAGGACGACGCCACCGGCCCGCTGAACATCTATGGCGCCAGCAAGCTGGCCGGCGAACAGGCGATTGCTGCCGCCGGCATCGACCACCTGATCTTCCGCACCAGCTGGGTATATGGCATGCGCGGCAAGAATTTCTTGCTGACCATGATGCGCCTGGCCAAGGAACGCGAGGAACTGAAAGTGGTGGCCGACCAGCATGGCGCGCCCACCTGGAGTCGCACGATTGCCGACACCACGGCCCTGGCGCTGGCGCAAGCCCAGCAGGGCGGATCGGACTGGTGGCGCGCGCACAGCGGTGTATATCACCTGAGCGCCCAGGGTCAGACCACCTGGTTCGAATTCACCCAGGCCATCGTCGAGGCGGCAGGCCTGTCGTGCCGCGTGCTGCCGATTGGCAGCGCCGAGTATCCGACGCCGGCCCGGCGTCCGCAGTATTCGGTGATGTCGTCTGAACGCCTGATGACGCGCTTCTGCCGCCTGCCGGACTGGAAGCAGGCCCTGCATCTCTGCATGGGCTGAGCTCGCAACAAGCGCCATGAGTTGCCGGCCCTTACGACCGGCAACCATTATCGTTCCCACGCATTGCGGCGCCAGGCGCCGCGCATCGCTGCGGCGGCTCCCTCTCGGGCGGCCGCCGCGTTTTTTTTTGCAGCGCGCATAGAATTCAGCAAGTAGCCGGTTGTGTCCCGCTATCCGGTACAATCGAGTTGACGAGGTGGCAACCTGCCTGGTCCGACATCGCAGGCGCCTTCGGTCATTGGACTGTCTATGATCTCATTCTTGCTGAGCTTTATCGCTTCCGCCTTCCTGACCTTGCTGGTGATTAAGGAGTCGCGTCTGCACGGACCGGCACTCGACAATGGCGCCGGCGCGCAGAAGGTGCATGCGCACCGGGTGGCGCGGATCGGCGGGCTGTCGATCTTTCTGGCGGTGGCGCTCAGTTCCGCCGTCGCCGTCTGGCGCAATCCGGCCCTGGGTGCGTGGCTGGCGCCCTTGCTGCTGTGCTCGGCTGTAGCATTCACCGGCGGCCTGCTCGAGGATTACACCAACCGGGTCAGTCCGCAGCGGCGCCTGTTGCTGACCATGGGGGCGGCGGCACTGGGCTTTTTCCTGCTCGACGCGCGCATCGACCGTATCGACTGGCCATTCAGCGCGCTGGCCCTGAGCCATTGGTGGCTGACCCTGCCGTTGACGGTGCTGGCGGTCTCCGGTATCGCCAACGCGGTCAACATCATCGACGGCTTCAATGGCTTGGCCGGTGTCGTGTGCATCTGCATGTTGCTGTCGCTCGCCTATGTCGCGCTGCAGGTCGATGACACGTTCGTCCTGGTCGCTGCCGTCATGGTGGCGGGCGCCACCGCCGGCTTCCTGGTCTGGAATTATCCGGTCGGCCTGATTTTCCTCGGCGACGGCGGCGCCTATTTCATCGGTTTCATGCTCGGGGAACTGGCCTTGTTGCTGGCAATGCGCAATCCGGCAGTCTCGACGTGGTATGCGGCCTTGCTGCTGATTTATCCGGCGTTCGAAACGCTGTTTTCCGTGTATCGCAGGTTGGTGGTGCGCGGAAAATCGCCGATCATTCCCGATGGCATACATTTGCACAGTCTGATCTTCCGCCGCGTGGTGCAATGGGCAGTGGGGCCCCAGGAAGCGCGTGCGCTGCTGCGCCGCAATGCGATGACATCGCCTTATCTATGGCTGTTGTCGTTGTCGGCGGTGATTCCTGCAACGCTGTTCTGGCATCACACGGGGATTTTAATCGGCTGCTGCCTGGTATTTATCGCCGCTTATCTGTGGATTTATGTGCGCCTCGTCCGCTTCAAGGCGCCACGCTGGTTGATCATGCGTAAAAAATAAGATGACGCATCGGGACTTGCCTGCCGCTGCCATCGCACTTACTATGTCGGTAGCAAGGCAATCCCATCCCGCCTCCCACCAATCTCGCCTCCGCCCGACGGCATGCGCCGCCAGGCAGGCATCACTGTTATCCATTATGGTTTCCTTATCCAAGACGATTTTCAAGGCTTACGACATCCGCGGCATTATCGATAAAACCCTCGACGAGGGCGTTGCGCGCCAGATCGGCCAGGCTTTCGGCCAGGCCGCGCTGCTCAAGGGCGAGCGGACCGTGGTGATCGGCCGCGACGGTCGTCTGTCGGGTCCGGCGCTGGCGGCAGCGCTGGCGCAAGGGCTGCAGGCGGCGGGCGTCAACGTGATCGATCTCGGCGTGGTGGCCACGCCGATGGTGTATTTCGGCACCAACGTCCTCGGTGCGGCCTCGGGCATCATGGTGACCGGCAGCCACAATCCGCCCGACTACAACGGCTTCAAGATGGTGCTGGCCGGCGAAGCGATCCACGGCGACGCGATCACCTCGCTGTACCAGCGCATCGTCGACCATGATGGCAGCCAGGCGGCCGTCCCGGGCAGCTACAGCACCCACGACATCCGCGCCCAGTATCTCGAACGCATCATCGGCGACGTCAAGCTGGCGCGCCCGATCAAGATCGCCGTCGATTGCGGCAACGGCGTGGCCGGCGCCTTCGCAGGCGATCTGTACCGCGGCATGGGTTGCGAAGTGATCGAACTGTTCTGCGAAGTGGACGGCACCTTCCCCAACCACCACCCCGATCCGGCCCACCCGGAAAACCTGCAGGACCTGATCCGGGCCCTGCAGCAAACCGACGCCGAGATCGGCCTGGCGTTCGACGGCGACGGCGACCGCCTGGGCCTGGTCACCAAGGATGGCCAGATCATTTATCCGGACCGCCAGATGATGCTGTTCGCGGCCGAGGTGCTGTCGCGTAACCCGGGCGCGCAGATCCTCTACGATGTCAAGTGCACGCGCCACCTGGCGCCGTACATCGAGAAGTCCGGCGGCGTACCGCTGATGTACAAGACCGGCCACTCGCTGGTCAAGGCCAAGTTCAAGGAAACCGGCGCCCCGCTGGGCGGTGAAATGAGCGGTCACATCTTCTTCAAGGACCGCTGGTACGGCTTCGACGACGGCCTGTACGCGGGCGCGCGCATGCTGGAAATCCTGACCCAAGCGCGCGATCCGTCCGCGCTGCTCAACGCGCTGCCGCAATCGGACAGCACGCCCGAGCTGCACCTGCACCTGGCCGAAGGCGAAAACTTTGTCGTCATGGACCACTTGCGTGCCCACGCGCAGTTCCCCGGCAACAAGCAGATCATCACCATCGACGGCTTGCGCGTGGAGTACGAGGACGGCTTCGGCCTGGCGCGCTCGTCCAACACCACGCCGGTGATCGTGATGCGTTTTGAAGCTGAAACGCCGGCTGCACTGGCGCGCATCCAGGGCCAGTTCCGCGACGTGATCCTGGCCGCCAAACCGGACGCCGTACTGCCGTTTTAAATCGATGACGACGCAAGCGCGCGGCGGCAGGCCGCTGAATATTTTGCTGGTGCGCGTGTCGTCGCTCGGCGATGTGCTGCACAACCTGCCCATGGTGGCCGACATCGCCCGCCACTTCCCGGACGCCAACATCGACTGGGTGGTGGAGGAGGGCTTCGTCAGCCTCGTGCAACTCAATCCGCGGGTACGCACCATCATCCCGTTCGCCTTGCGGCGCTGGCGCAAAAGCCTGGGCAAGCCCGAGACACGGGCCGAGATCAAGGCTTTTTTCCGCACCCTGCGCGCGCAGGCATACGATGTGGTGTTCGACACCCAGGGCCTGCTCAAGACCGGCGTCATCATGGGCGCCGCGCGCGTGGTCAAGGGCGGTCGCAAGGTCGGCATGGCCAATGGCAGCGAGGGCTCGGGCTACGAGGGCATCTCTCGCATCTTCCATACCGTCAGCGTGCCGACCGATCCGCGCACCCACGCGGTGGCGCGCGGCCGCCTCGTGGCTGCCGCTGCGCTCGGTTATCCGTCCGACGATATTGCCAACCATCCGGCCGACTTCGGCCTGGCGCCGCTGCCGGCCGATACCCCGCGTCCCGACTGGATGCCGCCTGCATACACGGTGTTTTTCCACGGCACCGCGCGCGACGCCAAGAAATGGTCGCCCGAGAACTGGATCGCGCTCGGCCGCGCGCTCGCTGCCGAACCCGATCCGATGCCTGTGCTGCTGCCGTGGGGTTCGCCCAAGGAAAAAGCGGAAGCCGAACAGCTGGCCGCCAGCCTGCCCAACGCCCGCCTGTTGCCCAGGCTGTCGATGGCGGACGCGGTGCTGCTGGCGCGCCGGGCCGACCTGGTGGTCGGCGTCGATACCGGCCTGACCCACATTGCTGCAGCGTTCGTGCGGCCGACCGTGGAAATCTACGCCGATTCGCCGCGCTGGAAGACCGAGGGCAACTGGTCACCGCGCATTATCAACCTCGGCGACACCGGTACGCCGCCGCCGGTGGACCAGGTGCTGGCGGCTGCCCGCAGCCTGCTGGCGGGACGCTGAGATGCGCTGGCTCTATTCCCTGCTGTGGTGGCTGGCGCTGCCGCTGGTACTGGCGCGCCTGTGGTTGCGCGGACGCCGTGAGCCCGGTTACCGCCGCCACTGGGGCGAGCGCCTCGGTGTGTATGGCGCCGCCGTCCCCGATGCCGGAGCGCCGGTGCTGTGGGTGCACGCCGTGTCGGTGGGCGAGACCCGCGCCGCCGAGCCGCTGGTCGACGCGCTGCTGGCCGCGTATCCGCACGGCCGCGTGGTCCTGACCCACATGACACCGACCGGCCGCGAGACCGGCCGCACCCTGTTCGCCAAACATGGTACGCGGCTGTTGCAAGCGTACCTGCCTTACGACACCGGCCTGATGGTGGCCAGTTTCATCCGGCATTTCACGCCGTCGATCTGCATCCTGATGGAAACCGAGGTGTGGCCCAACCTGATTGCCGTGTGCGGCCAGCGCGGCGTGCCGGTGCTGCTGGCCAATGCCCGCCTGTCGGAACGGTCGCTGGCCAAGGCGCAGCGCCTGGGTACGCTGATCCGCGAGGCGGCGCAAGGCATCACGCTAGTGGCTGCGCAGACTGCGGCCGATGCGGCGCGCGCGCGCACGCTGGGCGTGCCGCGCGTGGAAGTGACCGGCAGCATCAAGTTCGACGTGGTGGTGCCGCCTGCGGCGCTGGCCGTCGGCGCCAGCTTGCGCGCGGCCATCGGCGCCAGGCCGGTGCTGCTGTGCGCCAGCACGCGCGACGGCGAGGAAGCGCCGATCCTGGAAGCGTTCCGCCGCGCCCGCGCCGCCCTGCCGGCCAAGACCCTGCTGCTGATCGTGCCGCGTCACCCGCAGCGCTTCGACGACGTGGAAAAACTGATCGGCTGGCAGGGGTTGAATGTGCAGCGCCGCAGCACGCTCGATACCGCTGCGCCGCTGGCGTCGCATATCGACGTGGTGCTCGGCGACTCGATGGGGGAGATGTTTGCGTACTACGATGTCTGCGACGTCGCTTTTGTCGGCGGCAGCCTGCTGCCGCTTGGCGGGCAGAACCTGATCGAACCGGCCGCGCTGGGCAAGCCGGTGTTGATCGGTCCGCATACTTTCAATTTCGAGCTGGTCACCGAGGATGCGGTGGCTGCCGGCGGCGCCCTGCGCGTGGCCGATGCGCCGGCGCTGATGGCCGAAGCGGCGCGCCTGCTGCACGATCAGCAAGCCCGCAACGCCATCGGCGCGCACGCCCTGGCGTTTGCCAACCAGCACCGTGGGGCGACGGCCCGCACGCTGGCGCTACTGTCGTCATTGCTGAAGCGATAGTGCCGGCGGCATCAGCCGCCGCCGATGCCCTCGACAATGACGCCGGTACCGCCACAGTTGCTGCAGGAGACGGCAGCGCCGGCCTGCTCGACCTGTCCCTTGCCGTGACAGACCGGGCAGATATCTTCGCCCGTACCGGGCGTACCAGCCGGCGCATCGTCGCCGGGATTGAGGGGAGCAGCGTTTGCCATGACAACCTCGCGCAAGAAAGGAAAAGCCCATTCTTACACGCCCACCCGCCAACCCCCACTCGTTTCGACCAGGCAAGTCTTACCCGAAGCTGACGTTCAGGGGAACAGGATCGGCAGTTCCTGGGCGCGCTTGCGCAGCAGGTTGCGGGCGTCGTCGTATTCGGGGTAGATCAGGCCGACCGTGTTCCAGAACGCCGCGCTGTGGTTCATTTCCAGCGTATGGGCCAGCTCGTGGGCGACCACGTAGTCGATCAGCGGTAGCGAGAAGTGGATCAGTTTCCAGTTCAGGCGGATCTTGCGGTCGGCCGTGCACGAGCCCCAGCGCGTGCCGGCCGACGACAGGCCGAACGCGCTGTAGTGCACGCCCAGGCGGCTGGCGTACAGGTCCAGCCGTTGCACGAACAGGTGTTTGGCTTCGTGCTGGTACCAGGCCTTGACGCGTTCCTTGAGCGCTTGTTCGGTGGCGCCCGGCAGCAGCACCACGGTCAGTTCGCGGGTGGCGGCGTCGAAACTGGTGCGGTAGCGTCCGCCGACGAGCAGGCGCAGCGTGATGTCGGCGCCCAGGTAGGGCAGGCTGGCGCCGTCTATCCATTCCACCGGCGGCTTTTGCAGCCGCGCGGCACGGCGTTCGCGGCGTTCCTTGAGCTTGGACAGGATCCAGCCCTGCTTGGTGCGGATCGCGTGATCGACTTCGGCGATGGTCACGCGCCGCGGCGCCGTCACGCGCAGGCCGTCGTCGTCGATCATGAAGCCGATCGAGCGCCGGGTCGAGCGGCGCAGTTCGTATTCGAGGATGAATTCGCCAACCTGCAGCTGGCGCTTGGTGCTGTGTTCCGGCACGGGAACCGGCACCTGCGACCTGACCGGCACGGCAATCTCGGGCGCGGCGATGGGCGGGACCGGTGCAGCGGGGCGGGGCATGACCGCCGGGTGGACCGACGGACTAGTCAGAGCCCTGGCGGATGGCTCGATGGCGGGAGGGCGCGGCTGCGTCGTGGCGTACCCGGGTGGATGATCGACCGCGTGATCGACATAGGGCGAAACCGGCGGCGGCTTGGCGGCCGCCGGGGGGACCGACCAGACCGGCGCCGTGTACACGGGGCGCGGCGCGGTGTCGCGCCCGAACAGGTCGGGCTGTTCGATGGCGCCAGCGGCAGGTCGTGCCGCCGCCGGCGCTGCCTGCGCCTGCGCGGTCAGGTCGTCGAGCCAGCGCTGTAGGCGTGGGGCGAAATGACGCGCATTTCTGATTCTATCCAATTTTCCACCTGTTGCATCATGCCGTCCGGCGTTTGTCCTTCGGGAGAAATAGGCTTGCCGATCGATACTGTAACAAGCCCCGGCTTTTTAATGAAAGAATTTTTCGGCCAGCACTCGCCCGAATTGTGGGCGATCGGCACCACCACGGCGCCGGTGGACATCGCCAGCCGGGTGCCGCCGCTCTTGTACTTGCCGGTCTGGCCCACGGGAACGCGGGTGCCTTCCGGGAACATGATGATCCACTGGCCGTCGGCCAGCCGTCGCTTGCCGATGCGCACCACGTGCTTGAACGCGTTCTTGCCCTGCTTGCGGTCGATCGGAATCATGCGCAGCAGCGCCATCGCCCAGCCGAAGAACGGGATGTACAGGATTTCCTTCTTGAACACGAATACCAGCGGACGCGGCAGGTTAGGCAGCAAAAAGATGGTTTCCCAGGCCGACTGGTGCTTGGACAGCACCACGGCCGGCGCATCGGGAAAATTCTCGGCGCCGCGCACTTCGTAGCGGATGCCGCAGATCACTTTCAGGCACCAGATCATGAACACGTTCCAGCGCGACGTGACCCAGAAACGCTTGTTGTACGGCAGTGGCGCGGCCAGCAGGCAGATCATCGACCAGAAAATGGTGGACACGACCATCACGATGGTAAACAACAGCGAACGCAAAAACAGAACGGGATGACCCAACGCAGACTCCGGAGACTTGATTTAATGGGTGGCCGGCGCAGGCGCCGGCGAGGCAGCGGCGGCAGCGGCCGTCTTGAGCAGATGGGCCACGACGCCCGCCAGGTCGGCAAACACCTGGGTGCCGGGCGGCAGCCCGCCGGTGGCCTGGGTTTTCTCGCCCTTGCCGGTCAACACCAGGTAGGGCACGCAGCCGCTGACGTACCCCGCTTGCAGGTCGCGCAGCGAATCGCCGACCACCGGCACCCCCTTGAGACTGACCTTGTAACGCTGGGCGATCTCGGTAAACATGCCCGGTTTCGGCTTACGGCAGTCGCAGTTGTCGGCGGCCGCATGCGGGCAGAAGAACACCGCGTCGATGTCGGCGCCCACTTGCTGGGCCAGGCTGTGCATCTTGTGGTGGATGGCGTTCAGGGTCGTCATGTCGAACAGCTCGCGGGCGATGCCGGACTGGTTCGACGCCACCACCACCCGGTAGCCGGCCTGGTTCAGCCGCGCGATCGCCTCGAGCGACCCCGGTACCGGTATCCACTCGGCCGGCGACTTGATGAAGTCGGGCGAGTCGTGGTTGATCACGCCGTCGCGGTCGAGGATGATCAGCTTGATGGCGGGCGCACCCATTTACGCCGCCAGCTTGGAAATGTCGGCCACGCGGTTCATCATGCCGTGCAGCGACGACAGCAGGGCCAGGCGGTTGTTGCGCAGCGCGATATCGTCGGCCATCACCATCACGTCATTGAAGAAGGCATCGACCTCGTTGCGCAGCTGCGCCAGCGTTTTCAGCGCGTCCTCGAAGTCGCCGCGGATGAAGGCGGCGTCGATGTCGGGCTGCACGCGGATGACTGCGGCGGCCAGGTCCTTCTCGGCCTGGTCCTGCAGCAGGGCCGGATCGACCACGGTGGCGCTGGCGCCGGCAGCGGCCAGCGCTGCCTCGTTTTTCTTGAGGATGTTGGTGATGCGCTTGTTGGCGGCGGCCAGCGAGGCCGCTTCCGGCAGCGCGGCAAACGCCTTGACCGCGTCCAGGCGCTGGACGATGTCGTCGAGGCGGTCCGGCTGCTGTGCCACCACCGCTTCGATCTCGTTGGGCGAGAAGCCGCGCTCGCGCAGGATGCCGCGCAGGCGGTCCATCATGAAGGCGGTCACCTCGCGCGACGGATCGCTGAAGCCGGCCACGCCGGTGAACTGCTGGGCGGCAGCGTCGAGCAGGCCGCTGATCGACAGGATCAGGCGTTTCTCGATCAGCATGCGCAGCACGCCGAGCGCGTGGCGGCGCAGCGCGAACGGATCCTTGTCGCCGGTCGGCTGCAGGCCGATCGACCAGATGCCGACCAGCGTCTCGAGCTTGTCGGCCAGCGCCACGGCGGTGCCGGTGACGGTCGATGGCAGCGCGTCGCCGGCAAAGCGCGGCTGGTAGTGTTCGGAAGCGGCCAGCGCCACGTCTTCCGGTTCGCCGTCGTTGCGGGCGTAATAGGTGCCCATGATGCCTTGCAGCTCGGGGAACTCGCCGACCATGTCGGTCAGCAGGTCGGCCTTGGACAGCTTGGCCGCACGCGTGGCCAGCGCGGTGTCGCCGCCGATCTGGGTGGCGATGAAGCCGGCCAGGCCGGAGACGCGCTCGCTGCGCTCGGCCTGGGTGCCCAGCTTGTTGTGGTACACGACGTTCTTGAGCAGCGGCAGGCGCGACTCGAGCGTCTTTTTCTTGTCCTGCTCGAAGAAGAACTTGGCGTCGGACAGGCGCGGACGCACCACGCGCTCGTTGCCGCCGATGATGGCGGCCGGGGTGTCGGTGGCGATGTTGGAGACGATCAGGAAGCGCGAGCGCAGCTTGCCGTCGGCGTCCGTCAGCGCAAAGTATTTCTGGTTGGTCTGCATGGTCAGGATCAGGCATTCCTGCGGCACCGCCAGGAAGGCTTCCTCGAAGTGGCAGGCGTACACGACCGGCCACTCGACCAGCGCGGTCACTTCATCGAGCAGCGCTTCCGGCATCAGCACCTGGTCGGCGCCGGCCGCTGCCAGCAGTTCGGCACGGATTTTTTCCTTGCGCTGGTCCACGCCCGGCAACACCCGGCCCGCTGCTTCCAGCGTGGCCGCGTAGCTGTCGGCGTCGGCAATGGTGACGTCGCGCTGGCCCGGCGCCGTCAGGAAGCGGTGGCCTTCGGTGACGTTCGATGCGGTCAGGCCCAGCAGCGTCAACGGCACCACGGTCGCACCGTGCAGGGCCACCAGGCGGTGCGCCGGGCGCACGAACTGCACGGTGGCACCGTCCGGGCGCTGGTAGCTCATCACCTTCGGGATCGGCAGCCTGGCGACCGTCTCTTCGAGCGCCGCCTGCAAGCCTGCCTGCAGCGCGCTGCCGGCTGCCGTGTAGGTGTAGAAAAAGCTCTCGGCCTTGCCATCCTGGGCGCGTTCGAGTTCAGCCACGGTCAGGTGCGGGAAGCCCAGCGCGGCCAGTTTCTTGGCCAGCGGGGCGGTCGGGTTGCCGGCCGCGTCCAGCGCCACCGACACCGGCAGCACTTTTTCACGGATCGACTTGTCGGGCGAGGTGGCGCGCACGCCGGTGATGGACACGGCCAGCCGGCGCGGCGTGGCGTACGCAGTGGCGACGCTGTCCGCTTGCAGGAAGTCGCGCGTGGTCAGGCCGTTGACGATGCCGTCGGCAAACGCCTTGCCCAGTTTGGCAAGCGCCTTGGGTGGCAGTTCTTCGGTCAGCAGTTCGATGAGCAGGGTGTGAGTCATGTTATTCAATGTCTGATTATTTGGCAGCGGCAGCAGCAGGAACGTCGGCAGCGGCGGCACCGGGCGCCAGCGGGAAGCCGAGGCGCTCGCGCGATTCGTAATACGCTTGCGCGACCAGGCGCGACAGGGCGCGCACGCGGCCGATGTAGGCGGCGCGTTCGGTCACGGAAATGGCGCCGCGCGCGTCGAGCAGGTTGAAGCTGTGCGACGCCTTCATGATCTGCTCGTAGGCGGGCAGGGTCAGCTGCGCTTCGATCAGGCGCTTGGCTTCCGACTCGTGGTTGTTGAACTGGGCAAACAGCAGCTCGGTGTTCGAGTGTTCGAAGTTATAGGCCGATTGCTCCACCTCGTTCTGGTGGAACACGTCGCCGTACTTGAGGGTCTTGGTCACCGGCTCGCCGGCCGGGCCGTTTTCTTCCCAGGTGGTCCACACCAGGTCGTACATGTTTTCCACGCCCTGCAGGTACATCGCCAGGCGTTCGACGCCGTAGGTGATTTCGCCGAGCACCGGCTTGCAGTCGAGACCGCCCACCTGCTGGAAATAGGTGAACTGCGTCACTTCCATGCCGTTCAGCCAGACTTCCCAGCCCAGGCCCCAGGCGCCGAGCGTCGGCGACTCCCAGTCGTCTTCGACGAAGCGCACATCGTTCTGTTTCAAATCCAGGCCCAGCGCCTCGAGCGAACCGAGATACAGGTCGAGGATGTTGTCCGGCGCCGGCTTCATCACGACCTGGTACTGGTAGTAGTGCTGGCCGCGGTTGGGGTTTTCGCCGTAGCGGCCATCCTTGGGGCGGCGCGACGGCTGCACGTAGGCCGCGCGCCACGGCTCGGGGCCGATCGCGCGCAGGAAGGTGCCGGTGTGGAAGGTGCCGGCGCCGACTTCCATGTCGTACGGTTGCAGCAGGGCGCAACCTTGCTGGTCCCAGTAGGTTTGCAAGGTCAGGATAATTTGTTGGAATGTCAGCATCGTGTGGAGTCCGGGGCGCGCCGGCCGGGCAGGCGCGCGGGTTGCAGTTTCACTAAAGGAGCAATTTTAGCGGGTTTTACGGGGGCTGGAGCCAAACTATGTGGGGGCGGCGGCGTTTTTCGCCGTCCGCGCCCGTTTTGCCCACAGCCAGGCGCCGCCGACCGAGAACAGCGCCAGCGCCAGGAACAGCTTGTTGCCCAGCGCGATGTACGGCGTGGTGCCGGCCATGCCCTGGACCTGGGCCGCCAGCGTGCCGGTGGTGTTGACCGGCAGCTGTTCGCGCAGCGTGCCGCGGCCATCGATGATGGCGGTGGCGCCGGTGTTGGTGGCGCGCAGCATCGGGCGTCCCGTTTCCAGCGTGCGCATCTGCGAGATCTGCAAATGCTGGGGAATCGCGATGGTGTCGCCGAACCACGCCAGGTTGGAAATATTGAGCAGCATGGTGGCCGGCTGCTGGCCCTGCGCGGGCGTGTGCAGCTGCGCGGCGATCTCTTCGCCGAACAGGTCCTCGTAGCAGATATTGGGCAGCACGCGCTGGTCCTTGATGGCAAACGCGGGCTGGAGGTCCGGCCCGCTGGTCTGGTCGCCGAGCGGGATCGCCATCAGGTTGACGAACCAGCGGAAGCCCCACGGGATGAATTCGCCGTACGGCACCAGGTGGTGCTTGTCGTAACGGTAGTAGCTGCCGGCGACCTGCGCGGCGCCCGGATGCGATGCGATGCCGAGCACGCTGTTGTAGTAGGCGGTGCGGCTGTCGGCCGTGGGGATGCCGAGCATCAGGTTGCTGCCAGTCTGCTGCATGTACTGCGCCAGGCCCGGCAGGTAGTCGGGCGGCAGCTGCTGCGGCAGCATGACGATCGCCGTCTCCGGCGTGGCGATCAGGTCGGCCGGCGCGGCAGTGATGGCATCCTGGTACTGGCGCATCACGGCAGCCACGCGGGCGCCGTCGAATTTTTCTTCCTGCGGCACATTGCCCTGGATCAGGCGCACCGAGATCGGCCCGCCTTCCGGGTGGGTCCATGCGATGAAGCGCAGGCCCACGCCGGCCACCGAGATCGCCACCACCAGCGCCAGCGCGCGCAGGCGCGTGCGGTGGAATACCAGCAGCAGGGCGCCGGCGATCAGCGCCGCCAGCCAGCCCAGGCCGTACACGCCGACGATCGGCGCAAAGCCGGCCAGCGGACTGTGGTTGTGGGCGTAGCCGGACGACAGCCACGGAAAACCGGTAAACAGCCAGCCGCGCAGCCATTCGGACAGCGCCCACAGGGCCGGCAACAGCAGCAGGTTGGCCGCTGGCAGCGGCAGCGCCCAGGTCTTGCGCAGCCAGGCCGCCGTGCCCATGGCCAGCGCCACGTAAAAGCCCATGGCCCACGCCAGCAGGGCGACCGCCAGCACGGCCAGCGGCGCCGGCATGCCGCCATGGTCGTGCATCGACACGTACAGCCAGTGGACGCCGGCGCCGGTCCAGCCGAAGCCGAACGCCCATCCGATCAGGCCGGCCGCCTTGACGCTGCTGCTGCGCAGGACCTGGTAGAACAGGGTGGCGAGACCGAGGATTTCCAACGGCCACCAGCCGAACGGCGCAAAGCCCAGCACGCACAGCGCGCCGGCGATTGCCGTGATCAGCATGCGGCCGCGGGTACTGCGCTGGGGCTTTGGAGGGGCGTTGGGGTCGGCGCGGCGAAAGCGCATTACGGGACCGGGTCCGGGATCGGCGTGGCCGGCAGCTTTTCCACCAGCAGCACGTGGATCTGGCGGGCGTCGGCGCGCAGCACTTCGAAGCGCAAGCCCTGGTAGTTGAAGACGTCGCCCTTGTGCGGCATGCGCGAGAGGTGCTTGGCGACCAGGCCGCCGATGGTGTCGACATCGTCATCGGTCAGGTCGGTGTCGAGCTCTTCGTTGAATTGCTCGATTTCGGTCAGCGCCTTGACGCGCCAGCGCGGACCGCGCGGGCCTTCCTTGATCGACAGGATGTTGTCTTCTTCCTCGTCGAAGTCGTACTCGTCCTCGATGTCGCCGACGATCTGTTCGAGCACGTCCTCGATCGTGATCAGGCCGGATACGCCGCTGTATTCGTCGACCACGATGGCCATGTGGTTGTGGGTGGCGCGAAAGTCGCGCAGCAGCACGTTCAGGCGTTTCGATTCGGGAATGAACACGGCCGGGCGCAGCATGGCGCGCACGTCGAACGATTCCTCGGCATAGTAGCGCAGCAGGTCTTTGGCCAGCAGGATGCCGATTACCTTGTCGCGCTCGCCCTCGGTGGCGGGAAAGCGCGAGTGGGCGGTGGCGAGCACGATCGGCATCCATTCCTCGATCGGGCGCGAAATGTCGATCACGTCCATTTGCGAGCGCGGCACCATGATGTCGCGCGCGGACAGGTCGGAGACCTGGAACACGCCCTCGATCATCGACAGCGCATCGGCGTCGATCAGCTTGCGTTCGTGGGCGTCATGGAGAACCTCGAGCAGTTCCGCGCGGTTCTCGGGCTCGGGGGAAATAAAGGCGGTCAGGCGTTCGAACAGCGACCGGTGGGGTTTGGCGTCAGTCTTGACGCCACTAGAGTGCTCTTGCATAGGAGGCGTGAGCCATTGTTATGAAGGGGTACAGGATACACCAAATGGCCGCAGGCAGAAGTTTTTGTCAAAAAAACCAGCTGTTTCGCGGACGTTACGCGTGCGCCTTCTCCTGCGCATACGGATCGGCAAAGCCCAGCGTGGCCAGCAGCTCGGTTTCCAGCGCTTCCATCTCGGCCGCCTCGTCGTCGTCCTCGTGGTCGTAGCCCTGGGCGTGCAGCACCCCGTGCACGACCAGGTGCGCCACATGTTCTTCCACGGTCTTGTGCTGCGCGGCCGCTTCCTGCTCGAGCACGTCGGTGCAGAGGATGATGTCGGCCCGGGTCGGTTCATCGTCGGGCACGCCATTGCCGGCCTCGTCACCTTCGTTGTAGGCGAAGGTCAGCACATTGGTGGCGTAGTCCTTGCCGCGGTAGTCGCGGTTCAGGCTGCGGCCTTCGTCGGCAGCGACGAAGCGGATGGTCAGCTCGGCCGGCGCGAACAGGGCAGCGCCGATCCAGCGCTTGAGCTTGGCGCGGGTGACCAGGGTTTTCAGGCGCGGGTCGGGGTATTGCACCGACAAGGCCAGCGCGTGGGCTGGCGGACTATTTTTTTCGGACATTTTTCAGGGCAGTGGTTTTCAGCAGGGGGGCGATTTCCGCCTCGTGGTTGTGGGCGGTCTCGTAGGCATCGACGATGCGCGCCACCAGCGGGTGGCGCACCACATCTTCGCTGGTGAAATGGCTGAAGGCCACGCCGCGCACGTCTTTCAGCACCTGGACCGCATCGACCAGGCCGCTCTTCTGGCTCTTGTGCAGGTCGACCTGGGTGACGTCGCCGGTGACCACGGCCTTGCTGCCGAAGCCGATGCGGGTCAGGAACATCTTCATCTGCTCGACGGTCGTGTTCTGCGCCTCGTCGAGGATCACGAACGCGTGGTTGAGCGTGCGCCCGCGCATATAGGCCAGCGGGGCGATCTCGATCACCTGTTTTTCGAACATCTTCTGGGTACGGTCGAAGCCGAGCAGGTCGTACAGCGCGTCGTACAGCGGGCGCAGATAGGGATCGACCTTCTGGGTCAGGTCGCCCGGCAGAAAACCGAGCCGTTCCCCCGCTTCCACGGCCGGCCGGGTCAGGATGATGCGCTTGACGGCGTCGCGTTCGAGCGCATCGACCGCGCAGGCCACGGCCAGATAGGTTTTGCCGGTGCCGGCCGGGCCGACGCCGAAGCTGATGTCGTGCTCGAGGATATTGCGCAGGTAGCGGATCTGGTGCGGCGTGCGGCCGCGCAGGTCGGCGCGCCGGGTTTTCAGGACCGGGCTGTTGATGTCCGGTTCGACAAACGGTGCGGCCGCCACGGCACGCGCCGCCTCCCTGGCGGGCGCCGCCGCGTCGCCGGTTTCGCTTGCCGCCGCCGCTGCTGCGGCATTGAGGCCGGCGCGCTGCTCGACCAGGGCCAGCTGCACCTCCTCGATCGGCACGACCTTGTTGGCGACCGCATAGAACTTTTCGAGGATCTGCACCGCGCGCTCGGCGTTATAACCGCTGACGATGAATTTCTCGCCGCGGCGGAAGATGGTGACGTCCAGGGCGGCCGAGATCTGGCGCAGGTTTTCGTCGAGCGGGCCGCACAGGTGCGCCAGGCGCGTGTTATCGAGCGGCTCGGGGACAAAATACTGCGGCTGGACGGGGGTCTTGGTTTTCAATGGCGTGGTAACTCGCGAAGGGTGGGGCGGCAGTGCGCACAGGCGCTAGTTTAGCGTAAATCCCGGGCCGGCCCGCCTTGCGTGCGCCACGCTGCTGCCCGCTGTGTTGGAATGTCATGGTTGCCATGTTTTCTACATGGCGATTGATGTCGCACAACTTTGATTCTGCCGCCCAATCGGACAGCCCCACTTTTGCGCATAGAATAACATTGCTTTAAATGCAATTAAACAAGTGTCCGAACGTCCATTTGTTAATTATTGAAAACTCTAAGTTTTCCTTAAGTTCGGACCAGCAAGATCTGTTCACCCAACCAACGAGGAAACATCATGGCACACCACGCACTCGCATCGCAGGAAAGCTACAACCCCAACCACCTGCTCGACATTCTGCTGGGCAAGATGCAACTGAAAAACGACGCCGCGCTCTCGCGCCTGCTGGAAGTGGCGCCGCCCGTGATCAGCAAGATCCGCCACCATCGCCTGCCGGTCGGCGCCTCGCTGTTGATCCGCATGCACGAAGTGACGGGCATGAGCATCCGTGACCTGCGTGACCTGATGGGCGATCGCCGCACCAAGTACCGCCTGTCGGACGCCCAGGGACGACCCAAGCCGGAAGATCGCACCACCAACGACAAGGCCACGGCCGGAAACGTAGCACATCACTAATGCGCCCCGCGCTCCGCACCTGTCGCGCCGGTCTTCCGACCGGCACGGCAGGGTGCCATCGCCGCTGACCGCGCGCTAGTTCAGTAATACCATCGCAATCTCGTCATACTGCAATTCCGTCTCGCGGAATATCTGCAAATAAATTTCCTCATCGAGTCCCAGCGCTGTCCACGCCACGTTCGACACCTTCGGCACCAGGTCGTCCTGCACCTGCGCCAGGTCCAGTGCGTGCACGACCGCGTCCGCCACGTGGATGATGGTGGCCAAAAAGCCCGCACCGGGTACTTCCGGATCGTGGTGGTAGGCAATCGCGTGGCGCATGGTGTCGGAAAAGTTCCAGTGCCCGGCCAGCGCCACGCCGGCCTGCACGTGATCGACGCCGAGCACCTGGCGCTCCGCTTCCAGCAGATAGCAGTCGTGCTGCGCGCGCCAGGCCAGCGTCAGCGAATACTGGTTCGGAAAACAGGAAACCAGCACCAGCCGGCCGATATCGTGCAGCAGCCCGGCCGTGAACGCGTAATCCTGGTTGAAATGCATATGGCGCGCCAGCACCCTGGCGCAGGCAGCCGTGGCAATCGAATGGCGCCAGAACGCCTTGTCGTCGAAACCGGGGCAGTGGCCCGCAGCGAAATAGCCGGTGAGCGCAGCGGCGGTGATCAGGTTGCGCGTGGTCTGGAAGCCCAGGTAGGTAATCGCCTGCTGGATCGTGGTCACCTTGACCTGCAGGCCGTACAGCGACGAATTGGCCAGCCGCAGCGTCTTGGCGGTTAGCGCCTGGTCGTGCGACACCTTTTTTGCCAGCACCGCGATGTCCACGTCTTCCTGGTCGATGCTGTTGAGCAGTTCCATCACCACGGCAGGCAGCGACGGCAGGTCGTCGAGGTTGCGCACCACGTCGGCGTAGCTGATGATGTGGCCGGCATCGGCTTCACCGGCATGGGGGTCGTAGACGGTGTTATGCATGGTCGGACTCCTGGCGGCCGACGCGGAAGTCGTGCACGAAGCGGTGCAGCAGGCTGGTGGCCCAGTCGTCGCCGGCGTCGGGATCGGTCTTGCGGAACAGGTGGACCAGGCGCGCCGCATGGTGGGCATGGTTGGCCGCGTCTTGCTCGGGCGAGGTATCGCCGGCCAGCACCGGCAGCATGTCGATGCCGTGGCGCGGCATCAGCGCCAGCATGGCGACGGTCAGCACCGTGCCCTGCGGCAGCAGTACCTGGCCCTGCGGGTCGAGCAACACGTCCGACAGGACCATGCCCGCCCTGACGTCGGCCAGCGCCAGTTGATGATAAGTGCCTGTCATTGCCGTCTCCCGAGGTTGCCGCGATGCGTTTTTGCCATATCCGTCACTGCGATCGATATTACCATTGAGAACGTCCGAAGTCTGCCACCGTCATCGAACGGCCCGGGAAAGCGGCGGCCAATCGTTTCTTGCCAAGTTTCATTGCTTACCTTACATTCAATACTGACCATCCAATCCAGCGTAAAGGGGGAGCGTGCAATGTTCGGGATCCAAGGCCGCCTGACGCTGCTGTTCGTGGTGATCGTCACCCTGGTGCTCGGGATCTCGGGCACTTATGCCCAGCACAGCCTGTCGCAGGAACTCGAGGCGGCCAGCCAGCGGCTGCGCCAGGGCGTGCTGGCGCGCCTGCAAACCAGTCTGCCGTCGGCCTTGTGGGACCTGGACAAGGCCAAGGTCGATAACATCGTCACTGCCGAGATGATGCCGCCCGAACTGGTCTCGATCCGCGTGTACGACACCTCGGTCGGCCTGTTCTCGGGCCGCTTGCGGCGCGCGGACGGTACGCTGGCGCCGATCACCACCGACGCTGCCGTGGGCGGTACGCCGGTGGTGGCCGACCTGTCCTACAGCGATGGCGGCGCTGCCGGCGCCGACCTCAAGCCGGTGATCGTGGGCCGGGTGGTGGTCAATTTCAGCCGCGCCCAGATCGAGGCCACGCTGGCGGCCGAAGTGCGGCGCAAGGTGATCGAGGTCCTGCTGCTCGATCTGATCCTGGTGGCAGCGCTGGCGCTGTCGCTGCGCATCGTGTTCGACCCGCTTAAGCGGCTGCGCGACGGCCTGGTGGATCTGGCCACCCGCAACAGCGACGAGGTCGAGGAACTGGCCGACAACCGCCGCGACGAGCTGGGCGATGTGATCCGCGGCTTCAACGCCATCCAGCGCAAGGTCAAGTCGAACATCGAGCGCATCCGCGACGCCGAGGAGCAGGCGCGCCAGGCGGCACTGGCCAAGGCCCGCGCGCTCGACGAGCTGCAGCTGGCGCAGGAATCGCTGCTCCAGGCCGAACGGCTGGCGTCGCTGGGCGGGCTGGTGGCCGGTGTCGCCCACGAAATCAATACCCCGGTCGGCATCGCGCTCACCAGCGCCTCGGTGCTGGTGGAAGCGACCGAGAAGGTCCAGGCGGCGGTGGCCCAGGGCCACGTCAAGAAGTCGGACATCACCGCCTACCTCGACACGGCGGCGGAAAGCACGCGGCTGATCATGAACAACGCCTACCGCGCGGCCCACCTGATCCACAGTTTCAAGCAGATCGCGGTGGACCAGGTGAGCGAGGCGCGGCGCCGCTTCGAGCTGCGCGACTATATCAACGAGGTGGTGTCGAGCCTGCAGCCCAGGCTCAAGAAAACCCGGATCACGGTCAGCATCGCCTGTCCGCCCGACCTGGTGCTCGACAGCTATCCCGGCGCGCTGGCCCAGGTGCTGACCAACCTGACGCTCAATTGCGTGGACCATGCGTTCGAGCCGGAACAGGAGGGACGCATCACGATCGGCGTGGCGCGCCAGGGCGACTGGCTGGAAATGCAGGTCAGCGACGACGGCAAGGGCATCGCCCCCGACATGATCGACAAGGTGTTCGACCCGTTCGTGACCACCCGGCGCGGCCAGGGCGGTACGGGCCTGGGACTCAACATCGTGTTCAACCTGATGGCCAAGCAGTTCGGCGGCGCCGTGACGGTGGCCAGCGTGCCGGGGCAGGGCGCCTGTTTCACGCTGCGCATGCCCTGCATCACGCCGGTCGCAGCAGCATAAAAAAATCCCGCACCAGGGCGGGATATGGGGCAAAACGGGGCGTCGCGACGGACTAGCGGTCGAAGCGCTCCGACGACCGGCGGCGCGAGGTCAGACCCAGCACCAGCAGGCCCAGCATGAACATCAGCGATGTTTCGAGCTCGGGCACGGGCAGCGGTGCTTCCTCGACCCTGGCGACCTTGGCTGCTGGTTGGTACGGCGCACTCTGGGCGGCGGTGGGGGCGGCGTCGCTGTGGGCGAGGCTGCCGCAGTCGGCGGTGTCGGGCGCGCAAGGGCTGAACGACGATGTTGCAAGCGCGTCAGGCGTAGCGGCGACCTCGGCAGAGGCAGCGCCCGCCAGACCCAGCGCAACGATGGCGGTGGCAAACAACGATAAAATTTTCACATGACACTCCTGAAACTGTACTGGGCGCAAGGTTTAACCAGCTTCTAATGAACTATTTCTATAATTCTTGCGCCAGATCGGGTTGGTAACTGACCGAACCGCTATTTAACCACAATTCATAACATATTGCTATGTTAGTTTATTTAATAGAAATTTATTATTGCAGCGCACCAACAGTGTGACATAAGCTGCAGAGTACGCAATGAATTACCGACATCAAATCAAACAATTACGAAAAACAGGCAGAAAAATTGTGAAAAACAGCATGCGGTTTTGGTGTGGCGGCGCCACACTTGCCACCCTCGCACTGTTGAACGGCTGTGCCGGCGGCGCCCAGCCCGGCGCGGTGTCTGCTGCCGCCGTGCCCGCGCCGGAAGTCCCGAACCCGCAGGTGCTGTTGCTGGGCGAGGTGCACGACAACCGCCAGGGGCACCGCCTGCGCTACGAGCTGCTGCGCCAGCGGGTCGAGGCGGGCTGGCGGCCGGCCATCGTCATGGAGCAGTTCGACCGTGAAAACCAGGATCTGCTCGACAAGGCGCAAAAAGGCTGCCTCGACGCGCAATGCGTGATCCAGGTCGTCAACGGGCCACGCTGGGACTGGCAGCTGTACTACCCGGTGATCCAGCTGGCGCTGACCTACCACCTGCCGCTGGTGGCGGGCAACCTGTCGCGCGCCGACGCCTCGCGTGTGGTGCGCGACGGCCTGAAAGCGGCGTTCGATGCGCAGGGCATCAAGGATTACCGGCTGGACCAGCCGCTGCCGGCCGACCTGCGCGCCGCCCAGCAGCGCCAGATCGCGGCCGGCCACTGCGGCATGTTGCCGGCAATGATGGTGGACGGCATGGTCGATGCGCAGCTGGCGCGCGATATCTGGATGGCCCGCATCATCCGCGAGCAGCGCCCGCGCGACGTGGTGCTGATCGCCGGCAACGGCCATGTGCGCACCGATATCGGAGTCGCGCGCTGGTTAAACCTGGTGCAGCCTATACTGACGGTGCGCGCCGAAGGCTACGTGGAGCCGGGCAATGATGCCGGCCGCTACGATCGAATTTATGCGCTGAGCACGCAGGAACGTCCCGACCCCTGCGCCAAATTCAGAAAAAAATGAAAACACTATACCAAGCCGAGGCGCCGCAGCGCGCCGACATCGACGCCATGGCGGGCGCCGTTCTGCTCGAGTTCGGCGCCAACTGGTGCGGGCACTGCCAGGCGGCGCAGGCGCCGCTGGCGCAGGCGTTTGCCGGCCATGAGCAACTGACCCATTACAAGGTCGAAGACGGCCCGGGCCGCCCGCTGGGCCGCTCGTTCCGCGTCAAGCTGTGGCCGACCATGATTTTCATCAAGGATGGGGTGGAAGTGGCGCGCGTGGTGCGCCCGCTCGATGCGGCCGAGATTGCGGACGGCTTGCAACAGATCGACCCGCGCAACTAGGTAGGCAACTAAGTGGCCAACTAAGTAGCCAACGAAGTAGCATCCCCGGTCAGCCCATAACTTCCTGGCAAGCTGCGACGCGCCTGTGTATGATGGACCGCACCGTCCTTCGTCCACTTACCCCGCAGGAGCTTTGCGCATGAGTCAGTCCCAACCGGCACGGACCAACAAGCCGGCCACCGTGCTGTTTGCCAGCCTGATCGGCACCACCATCGAATTCTTCGATTTCTATATCTACGCCACCGCAGCCGTGCTGGTGTTCCCCAAACTGTTCTTTCCCGCCGCCGACCCGGCGGCTGCCACCTTGCAGTCGCTGGCCACGTTTGCCATCGCCTTTTTTGCGCGCCCGGTGGGTTCGGCCGTGTTCGGCCACTTCGGCGACCGCGTCGGCCGCAAGGCCACGCTGGTGGCGGCGCTGCTGACCATGGGGCTGTCGACGGTGGTGATCGGCCTGCTGCCCACGTATGCGACCATCGGTACCTGGGCCCCGGCCCTGCTGGCGCTGTGCCGCTTCGGCCAGGGCCTGGGCCTGGGCGGCGAGTGGGGCGGCGCAGTGCTGCTGGCCACCGAGAATGCGCCGCCGGGCAAGCGCGCCTGGTATGGCATGTTTCCGCAGCTGGGTGCGCCGATCGGCTTCTTCCTCTCGGGCGGCATTTTCCTGCTGCTGACCGAGGTGCAGACCGACGCCGAATTCTTCGCCTACGGCTGGCGCATCCCGTTCCTGGCCAGCGCGCTGCTGGTCATCGTCGGCCTGTACGTGCGCCTGAAAATCCACGAGACGCCGGACTTCCAGAAAGTGCTGGAAAAGAACGAACGCGTGAAAGTGCCGGTGGTCACGGTGGTGCGCGACCACGGCCGCATGCTGGTGCTGGGCACCCTGATCGCGCTGGCGACCTTCGTGCTGTTCTACCTGATGACGGTGTTCGCGCTGAGCTGGGGCACCACGGCGCTGCAGTTCTCGCGCAAGGATTTCCTGATCCAGCAATTGTTTGCCGTGCTGTTCTTCGGCCTGACGATTCCGGTGGCAGCCGTCTGGGCCGACCGCCATGGCCGCGCCCGCACGCTGATCTGGGTGTCGGTGGCGATCGCCATCTTCGGGCTGGCGCTGGCGCCGCTGTTCGGCTCGGGCAGCAGCAGCCAGGTCACGGTGTTCCTGGCGCTGGGCCTGGGCTTGATGGGACTCACTTACGGTCCGCTCGGCACCATCCTGTCCGAGCTGTTCCCGGCCGAGGTGCGCTATACGGGCGCCTCGCTGACCTTCAATCTGGCCGGCATCCTGGGCGCCTCGCTGGCGCCCTATATCGCCACCTGGCTGGCCACCCATTACGGCCTGCAGTACGTCGGCTACTACCTGAGCGGGGCTGCGCTGATCAGCCTGGTCGCTCTGCTGCTGGCCCGTCCGACGCTGCCGGCAGCGGCATAGAAGCCGTCGTCTGCCGCGCCGCCACCATTTCACGGCCGCTGCCCGGCGGCCGGTGGTTTTTTCTTGCCTCACTAGTTTTATAGTTGTACGATGACGTATGACATGATTCCGTGGAGACCGGGATCATCACCACTCAAAACTATATAAAGTGATGCCATGAATCTGAGCGAGCCCGTCAACGCGCAATCAGTCGGCCAGGCCGTCGGTCAATACCGCTGGACCATCTGCGCCCTGTTGTTTTTTGCCACCACCATCAACTACCTCGACCGTCAGGTGCTCAGCCTGCTGGCGCCGGACCTGTCCAGGGAATTCGGCTGGAGCAATACCGATTACGCCAACATCGCCGCAGCCTTCCAGTTCGTGTACGCCGTGTCGATGCTGCTGGCCGGCCGCGTGGTCGACCGCATCGGCACCAAGGCGGCGTACATCACGGCGATCGTGATCTGGTCGCTGGGTGCGATCCTGCATGCGTTTGCCGTGCCCATGGGCGAAGGGATTGCCGTGGTGGCCGGCGCCTTCGGCCTGGTGGTGGTGCCGTCCATCGTCGGTTTCATGGTGTCGCGCGCGGTACTGGCGGTCGGCGAGGCCGGCAACTTCCCGGCTGCGATCAAGGCCACGGCCGAATATTTCCCCAAGAAGGAGCGGTCGTTCGCCACCGGCATTTTCAACTCGGGCGCCAATGTCGGCGCGGTGCTGGCGCCGATCAGCGTGCCATTGATCGCTGCCGTCTGGGGCTGGCAGTGGGCGTTCATCATCATCGGCGCCGTCGGCTTTTTCTGGATGGGCTTGTGGATCTGGTTGTACGACAAGCCGGAACAGCAGCCGCGCCTGTCGAAAGCCGAGCTGGCCTACATCCGCAGCGACCAGGTGGTCAGCACGGAAACCACCGAGCAGGCCAGCGCCGCTGCTGCCCGCAAGACGTCGTGGTTCCAGCTGCTGAAATACCCGCAAACCTGGGCTTTCGCCTTCGGCAAGTTCATGACCGACGGCGTCTGGTGGTTCTTCCTGTTTTGGCTGCCCACCTATCTGTCGGCCCAGTACGGCATGAAGGGCGACGCCATCGTCGTGCCGCTGGCCGTACTCTACAGTATGACCATGATCGGTTCGATCGGCGGCGGCTGGTTCCCCAGTTACTTCATGGCGCGCGGTTATGCGCCGTATGACGGCCGCATGAAGGCCATGCTGGTGATCGCCCTGTTCCCGCTGGTGGTGCTGCTGGCGCAACCGCTCGGTTCGATCAGCTTCTGGGTGCCGGTGCTGCTGATCGGGATCGGCGCCTCGGCCCACCAGGCCTGGTCGGCCAACATCTTCACCACCGTGTCGGACATGTTCCCGCAAAAGGCAGTGGCGTCGGTGGTCGGCATCGGCGGCATGGCCGGCGGCATCGGCGGCGTGCTGATGACCAAGCTGGGCGGCTGGGTATTCGATTACTACAAGTCGGTCAACGACATCTATACCGGCTACATGATCATGTTCGGCCTGTGCGCGGTAGCGTACCTGGTGGCGTGGACGGTCATGAAGCTGCTGGTGCCGCGTCACAAGGAGATTACCGATCTGTAACTCGATCTGTCACTTTTAGGGACTGGGCGCAGCCCTGGCGCGTGCTACCATCGTGGCCACCATCGATCACGCGCCCAGCTCCCGCCTGCAATGAAAAAAACCGTAGCAACCATCCGTGACGTGGCCGCCGCAGCCGGTGTGTCGACCGCCACCGTGTCGAAGTTCGTCAACGGCGCACAGCGGTTTTCCCCGGCGGTCGAGGCCACCATCCGGGACGTGATCGCCAGGCTCGGCTACCGCTCCAACCCGCTGGCGCAATCGATGATCACGGGCCGCACGCGCAGCATCGGCCTGTCCATCCTCGACATCAACAATCCCCATTTCACCAGCATCGTCAAGGGCGCCAACCGGGTGGCGCTGGCGCACAACTACACCTTGCTGCTGGTCGATACCGAAGAAAACGCCGACCGCGAACGGCCGCTGATCGAAGCGCTGAGCCGCCGCGTGGACGGCCTGATCCTGTTCTCGCGCATGCTCGAGGCCGAGATGGACTGGGTGATGGACCTGGGCAAGCCGCTGGTCTATTTCGGCCGGCCCAAGCGCCTGCCGCTGCAGTCGGTCAACAGCGACGATGCGCGCGGCGCCGCCATGCTGGTGCGCCACCTGCTCTCGCTCGGACACCGGCGGTTTGCCTACCTGCGGTTTGCGCGCGCGCGGCGCGACCACGACCGGCTCGACGCCATCCGCGCCTGCCTGGCCGGACAGGATCTGGCGCTGACGGTCTACGAGGGCAATACGCCGACCTCGGCCGAGGGCGAGCGCGTGTGCTCGGCGATCCTGCTGGGCGACCAGCCGCCCGATGCGCTGATCTGCTACAACGACCTGATGGCGCTCGGCTTCATGAAGGCGGCGCAAAGCCTGGGCTTTAGCTTGCCCGACGACCTGTCGGTGGCGGCGTTCGACAATATCGCCTACGGCCAGTACACATCGCCGGCGCTGACCACGGTCGACATGCAGAGCGAACGGATGGGGGCCGTGGCCATGGAAAAACTGATTGCGGCCATCGACGGCAAGCCCGAGCCCGACAACGGTGTGATCGAGCCGCAGTTGATTTTGCGCGCCTCCACCGCCCGCCGAACGGCCGAGCGCCTGACGAAGCCTTCATAGCGGCGTTGCAGCGCCTCGCCGTACTGACGTACTGTCTTCGTCGCTGCGCCTTGCTCTGAAGGTTCGTCAGGCGCTCCGTTTTGACGACCTCGGTAGATACCGGTCTATGCGCCGCCGGCGTAGCCGTTCTGGCGCCAGGCTTCGAAGACGACGACCGCCACCGTGTTCGACAGGTTGAGGCTGCGGTTGTCGGGGCGCATCGGCAGGCGGATGCGTTGCGCTGGCGGGAAGTTGTTGCGCAGGGCCGGGGGCAGGCCGGCCGTTTCCGAGCCAAACACGAACACGTCGCCGGGCCGGAAGCTGGCGTCGGCGAACGGCGACGAGCCGTGCGTGGTCATCGCGAACATGCGCGACGGATCCGGCTGCAGGTCGGCGCAGAATGCCTGCCAGTCGGCATGCACTTTCATTTTCGCGTACTCGTGGTAGTCAAGACCGGCGCGCTTGAGCTTGGAATCCTCGAGCGGAAAACCGAGCGGTTCGATCAGGTGCAGCTGGGCGCCGGTGTTGGCGCACAGGCGGATGACATTGCCGGTATTGGGCGGAATTTCGGGGTGGACCAGTACTACGTGAAACACTACGTTCTCCTAGAATAATCAATGGGGCGGGGTGCGCGCGAACACGAAATTGCTGACGCGCGCCGCGCCGTGGCGCTTGAGCACGGCCGCCATTTCGTCGAGCGTACCGCCGCTGGTCATCACGTCGTCCACCACGCCGACATGGCGCCCGCGCACCAGCGCCGGCTCGGCAAGCGCAAAGGCGCCGGCGATATTGGCGCGCCGGTGCGCGGGCGCCACGCTGCTTTGCGCTGCCGTCTCGCGGATGCGCGCTACCAGCCTCGCATGCAGCGTCACACCCAGGCTGCGCGCCAGCGGCCGGGCAATTTCCAGCGCCTGGTTGTAGCCGCGCTGGGCCAGCCTGCGCGGACCCAGCGGCACCGGGCACAGCAGGTCGGGCAGGGCGGCGGCACAGTCCACGTCCCGCTGCACCGCTGCCGCCAGTTGTCGCGCCATCAGCGCCGCCAGCGCCAGCCGGTGGCCGAACTTCAGTTGCAGCACCAGCTGGTCGAGCGGCAACGCATAGTCGCAGGCGACCACGGTATGGTCGAACGCGGGCCGCGAAACGATGCAGTGGCCGCACCACGCGGCGCCGGTTGCGACCGGATTGGCGCAACATCGACAGCGCGGACTGCGCGCTGCCAGGGCCGCACCGAAGAACTGGTCCGCGCACGCCGCACACAGGGTCTCGTCGCTGACGGCGCCGCACAGCGCGCACGTGGTGGGCAACAGCAGGTGCAGCACACGCCGGAACAGCTTGCCATTCATGCCATGCTTCCCATCAAAACGCGGCCTGCGGCGGCCAGCCCGGCGCCAACCATGTACACTGCCGACATTATCGCATCAACCTGCGGCCAGCGGCCGTCATCCCCGCCTGCCCGGACATGACGCGCCGACCTCGTGGCTGCCTCCAACTGCCAACCATATATGCAAGTGCCTGCCAATCCGCCCAAGCTCAGCGCCCCGATTGATCTCGATCATGTGCGTACCCTGTTTTCCGATCCTGCCCGCACGCGCGGCGCCGATTTTCTGCGCCGCGAGATCGCCGCGCGCATGGTGGACCGGCTGGAGCTGGTGAAAATCACGCCCGCGCGCGTGCTTGACGCCGGCTGCGGCGAAGGCGCCGATCTCGCTGTGTTGCAAAAAATGTACGCGGCAGCGCAGCTGCTCGGCGTCGATGCGGCCGAGGCGCCGCTGCGCGCCGTGCGCAGCCACGGCGCCCGGCAGTCGTCGCTGAACCAGCTGCTGTCGCGCCTACTGCCGGCGAAAGCCGGCATCGACCTGCTGTGCGGCGATTTCGCCGATTTGCCACTGGCGCCGAACTCGATCGATCTGGTGTGGTCCAACCTGGCGTTGCACTGGCATCCGCAGCCGGACCGCGTGTTTGCCGAATGGCGCCGTGTCCTGCGCGTCAACAGCCTGCTGATGTTTTCCTGTTTCGGCCCCGACACCCTGCGCGAACTGCGCACGGCGTTTGCCGAGGCCGACCTGGCGCCGCACGTGCTGCCGTTCGTCGACATGCACGACTTTGGCGACCAGCTGGTGGACGCCGGCTTTGCCACCCCGGTGCTGGACATGGAGGTAATCACCGTCACCTACGATACGGCCCAGGCCTTGCTGGCCGACGTGCGGGCGCTGGGCGGCAATCCGCTCGGCACGCGCCGCCAGGGGCTGATGGGCAAGCAGGCCTGGCAGCGCATGCTGGCCGCGCTCGAGCGTCAGCGCCGGCCCGACGGCAAGCTGGCGCTGACGTTCGAGGTGATCTACGGCCATGCATTCCGGCCGGCGCCGCGCACCACGGCCCAGGGCGAGGCGATCATCCGCTTCGACCTGCCACGCAAGAAATAAAGGTCGACATCGGGCCGCCATAACGCGATCGTGCCCCGGATGCAAGCAAAATGCGCACGGGGGATCACGGAGTTGCAAAATCGTTTATTTGTTGATGTGCGTGGTTTTTGTTCTATATAATCAATAACCAACTTTGTCACCAGTTCATGGACAAAGCCGCTATCCGGGCACCAAAACGCAATGAAACGAAGCGAGCAGTTGATTTAAGCAGCATCAGGCTTTTGTATTGTTCTCTGGCAGCACGCTGTGATGTAGGGGATGGAGACAAAGGCTTCAGTGCCCCGGCGTGTGCGATGGGGCCTGAAGTTGTTTAAGAAACGACGCGGGTTTGGTTCGCCGGAATCCAGGTCGTTACAAAAAAATTACACTTGGGTTTGTTGGGGAAAACATGACACTTGCGAAGCGACTTACATCGTTCACGCGCGGCGTGACGGTGATGGCAGCCACGATTTCAGCTGCGATGGCAGCCGGCGCGGCGAGGGCAGCGGACACCGCCGCCACTGCCGGCACCTACGGCCCGGCCACCGGCGGCACCGGCGGCCCGATCGACAAACAGCTGAACCTGCAACCGCCCGCCACCCGCATCGCCACCGAGGTCTACGACCTGCACACGTGGATGATGATCGTCTGCCTGGTGATCTTCGTCGCCGTGTTCGGCGTGATGTTCTACTCGATCTTCAAGCACCGCAAATCGCTCGGCCACAAGCCGGCCACCTTCCACGAATCGACGGCCGTCGAAATCGCCTGGACCGTGGTGCCGTTCCTGATCGTGATCGGCATGGCGCTGCCCGCCACCCGCACCGTGGTCGGCATGAAAGACACGAGCAACGCCGACATCACGATCAAGGTCACCGGCATGCAATGGAAGTGGGGCTACGACTACCTGAGCGGCGAGGGCAGCGGCATCTCCTTCCTCTCCAACCTGGCCACACCGCGCGCGCAGGTGGGCGCGCCCGGCTTCGCGCCGACCGAGCAGCGCGGCGACCATTACCTGATGGAAGTGGACCAAGAGCTGGTGGTGCCGGTCCACAAGAAAATCCGCATCGTCACCACTGCTGCCGACGTCATCCACTCGTGGTCGATTCCCGCCTTCGCCGTCAAGCAGGACGCGATTCCCGGCTTCGTGCGCGACACCTGGTTCAAGGCCGAGCACACCGGCACCTACCGCGGCTACTGCTCCGAGCTGTGCGGCAAGGAGCACGCATTCATGCCGATCGTGGTGCGCGTGGTCAGCGACGCCGACTACACGGCCTGGGTCGGCGGCAAGAAAAAAGAGATGGCGGCGCTGGCCGACGATCCGAACAAGACCTTCACCATCGACGAGCTGAAAACGCGCGGCGAAAAGGTCTACACCACCAACTGCGTGGTCTGCCACCAGGCCAACGGCAAGGGCGTGCCCAACGCGTTTGCCTCGCTCGACGGTTCGCCCGTGGTCAACGGCGACAAGGCCGGACAGATCCACGTGCTGCTCAACGGCCAGAAGAGCGGCAAATACCCGGCCGAAATGCCGTCATGGAAACAGCTGTCCGATACCGACATTGCGGCCGTGATCACGTACACGCGCAACAGCTGGTCGAACAAGCCAGAACAAAACATCGTCCAACCGGCCGAAATCGTGGCTGCGCGTAAATAATCCAGCAGGACAGCAGGAGACACCATGAGCACTAGCACCATCGACCACGGTCATGCGCATGACCACGCCCACGATCACGCCCACGACCATCCGACCGGCCTCAAGCGCTGGCTGTTCGCCACCAACCACAAAGATATCGGCACCCTGTACCTGTGGTTCTCGTTCGTCATGCTGCTGTCGGGCGGGGTGCTGGCGCTGCTGATCCGCAGCGAGCTGTTCCACCCCGGCCTGCAATTCTTCCAGCCCGAATTCTTCAACCAGCTCACCACCATGCACGGCCTGGTGATGGTGTTCGGCGCCATCATGCCGGCCTTCGTCGGCTTCGCCAACTGGATGATCCCGCTGCAGATCGGCGCTTCCGACATGGCGTTCGCGCGCATGAACAACTTCTCGTTCTGGCTGCTGCCGCCGGCCGCGCTGCTGCTGGCCACGTCGTTCCTGGTGCCGGGCGGCGCCACCGCCGCCGGCTGGACCCTGTATGCGCCGCTGTCCACCCAGATGGGGCCGGGCATGGACATGGCCATCTTCGCCATGCACCTGATGGGCGCCTCGTCGATCATGGGCTCGATCAACATCATCGTCACCATCCTCAATATGCGCGCACCCGGCATGACGCTGATGAAGATGCCGATGTTCTGCTGGACCTGGCTGATCACGGCCTACCTGCTGATCCTGGTGATGCCGGTGCTGGCCGGCGCCATCACCATGACCCTGACCGACCGTCATTTCGGCACCACCTTCTTCAACGCCGCCGCCGGTGGCGACCCGGTGATGTACCAGCACATCTTCTGGTTCTTCGGCCACCCCGAGGTCTACATCATGATCCTGCCGGCGTTCGGCATCGTCTCACAGATCCTGCCGGCCTTTGCCCGCAAGCAGCTGTTCGGCTACGCCTCGATGGTGTACGCCACCGCGTCGATCGCCATCCTGTCGTTCATCGTCTGGGCCCACCACATGTTTACCACCGGCATGCCGGTGACGTCGCAGCTGTTCTTCATGTACGCCACCATGCTGATCGCGGTGCCGACCGGCGTGAAGGTGTTCAACTGGATCGCCACCATGTGGAAGGGCTCGATGACCTTCGAGACGCCGATGCTATTTACGGTCGGCTTCATTTTCGTGTTCACGATCGGCGGCTTCACCGGCCTGATCCTGGCGGTGACGCCGATCGACATCCAGCTTCAGGACACGTATTACGTGGTGGCGCACTTCCATTACGTGCTGGTGGCCGGCTCGCTGTTCGCCCTGTTTGCCGGCTTTTACTACTGGTCGCCCAAGTGGACCGGCCATATGTACAACGAAACCATGGGCAAGGCCCACTTCTGGCTGTCGCTGATCTCGTTCAACGTCACCTTCTTCCCGATGCACTTCCTGGGCCTGGCCGGCATGCCGCGCCGCTATGCCGATTACTCGGCGCAGTTCACCGACTTCAACATGATCGCCACCATCGGCGCCTTCGGCTTCGGCCTGTCGCAGGTATTCTTCCTGTTCGGCGTGGTGATTCCGACCATCCGCGGCGGCAAGAAAGCCGAGGCCAAGCCATGGGAGGGCGCGGAAGGGCTCGAATGGACCGTGCCGTCGCCGGCGCCGTTCCACACGTTCGAAACGCCGCCGCAGTTCAAATAGGCCCGCTGCCATGAGCGCAAAAAAACCCGAGAACACGCGGCTGGCCCTGCTGCTGGCTGGCCTGGCCGTGCTGTTCTTCCTGTCCGTGTTCGTCAAGCGCATCTGGCTGAGCTGACATGAGCACACACGGCGCCTCCGGACTGAACCGCACCATGCTGTCCAAGCTGCTGGTGACGGCCGTGGTGATGTTCGGTTTCGCCTATGCGCTGAACCCGTTCTACCGCCAGATCTGCGAAGCGCTGGGGCTGAACGTGCTCACGCAAAAGGACGGCACGGTTGCCTACGACAAGAACACGCAGGTCGATGCGACCCGCACCATCACCATCGAGTTCGACGCCAACAGCCAGGGGCCGTACCGGTTCCGGCCCACGGTGGCCTCGATGACCGTGCATCCGGGCCAGCTGGCCAGCGTCACCTACGAGGTGGTCAACCGCCTGAACCGCGACGTGGCCGCGCAGGCGATCCCGAGTTACGCGCCGCAGAACGCCATGCAGCATTTTAAGAAGGTCGAGTGCTTCTGCTTCCGCCAGCAAGCCCTGAAACCGAACGAGGCGCGGCAGATGCCGGTGATGTTCTACATCGACCCCAAGCTGCCGCGCGACGTGAAAACCATCACCTTGTCGTACACGTTCTTTGAAGTGGGCGGCCTGGACAAGACGGCGGCGCGGTGATGGATGAAATGAACCACAAGCCGCCGGCGTCGTTTCTGTACTCGTTGAAAGCGGTGCTGTGGTCGTTTTTCGGACTGCGCCGCAAACGTGATTTCGACCACGATGACGCGCGGCTCAACCCGGTGCACATCGTGATTGCGGCGCTGATCGCCGTGGCCCTGTTCATCGGGCTGCTGATCCTGGCCGTGCAGTGGGCGGTAGCGAAATAGTCCTGACAAAAATGACAAGGAGATCGAGATGAGCGCACACAACACCGCAGCACCGTACTACTTCGTGCCCGGGCCGTCGCGCTGGCCGCTGCTGGCGGGCATCGCGCTGCTGGTGACCATGGCCGGCGCCTCGGCCTGGGTCAACGATGTGGCCTGGGGCATGCCGGCCAACCTGCTGGGTCTGGCCGGTCTTATCGCCGTGCTGTACTGCTGGTTCGGCGACGCCATTGGCGAGTCCGAGGGCGGCTTGTACAGCCAGCGCATCGACTATTCGTTCCGCTGGTCGATGGCATGGTTCATCGTCTCGGAAGTGATGTTCTTCGGCGCCTTTTTCGGTGCGCTGTTCTATGCGCGCGTGATCTCGATGCCCTGGCTCGGCGACATCGACCATAAATTCATCTGGCCCGACTTTGCCGCGCACTGGGGCGGCGCCAGCCCGGCCGGCACGGTCGATGAATTCCGCACCATGGGGCCGTTCCCCATCCCCACCATCAATACCGCCTTGCTGCTGACGTCCGGCGTCACGCTCACCATCGCCCACCACGCGCTGCGCGCCGGCCACCGGGCGCAGACGGCAATCTGGCTGTTTGCCACCATCGTGCTCGGCGCCACCTTCATGGGCTTCCAGGCCTACGAGTACATCCATGCTTACACCGAGCTCAACCTCAAGCTGACGTCCGGCATCTACGGCTCGACCTTCTTCATGCTGACCGGTTTCCACGGCTTCCACGTGACGATGGGCGCGATCATGCTGTCGGTGGTGCTGTACCGGGTGCTCAAGGGACATTTCACACCGGACCACCACTTCGCCTTCGAGGGCGCGGCCTGGTACTGGCACTTCGTCGACGTGGTGTGGCTGGGCCTGTACGTGGTGATCTACTGGCTGTAATCGCGGGCCGCCCGCCAGGCCCGGACAACGGCGCTATAATGCTCACGGCCGCACGCGGAATGTCCGGTGCGGCCGTTTTGTTGTAGATTCGTTGCAGCGTCGTTGCAGATTCGTTGCAGTGTCAGCGCAGCCCGGTAGGCTGAATATAGCCGAGCTTGTAGGCCACGAGGATCATCACGAACAGGGCGATCGACAGGCCCACCCGCACCGCCAGCGCGCGCACCGTGTTGTTGCTCTTGCCCTTGTCGCGCATGAGGAAAAACAGCGCGGCGCCGAGGCTGCCGATGATCAGGACAAACGCGATGGCGACGACAATTTTCATGACAGGGCCGCGAGATGAATGAGGCTTCATTGTAATGCCGATTGCCTTCCGATTCACATGGAGTCCGTTCATCGCCACGGTGCTGGTGGTGGCGCTCGGTATATCGCTCGGTAACTGGCAGGAACGCCGCGCCGACGAAAAAATCGCCACCCGGGCGCGCCTGGCGCAGGGCGCTGCCAGCGCACCGCTGGTGCTGACCGGCGCGCCGCGCGCTGTGGCCGACGTCGAATTCCGGCACGTGACCGTCAGCGGCCAGTTCGTGCGCGATTGGCCCGTGTACCTCGACAACCGCCCGTACCAGGGCCGCGCCGGCTTTTACCTGCTGATGCCGCTGCGGATAGCCGGCTCGTCCCTGCACGTGCTGGTGCAGCGCGGCTGGCTGCCGCGCGATCCGCTGGCGCGCACCAGGCTGCCCGCGTTCGACACCCCGGCCGGCACGGTCACGGTGGAAGGCGTGGCGCGGCGCGATTCCGGTCACGTGCTGGAACTGGGCGCCGGCCCGGCGCTGACGGCGGGCGCCATCGTGCAAAATGCCGGGCCGCTGCAGGTGGCCCGGGCCAGCGGGCTGGCCATGGCGCCGTTCGTGCTGCTGCAAAGCGCGCCTGCGCGCCCCGGCGGCGACGACCTGCGCATGGGCCGCGAGTGGCCGGCCTCGGGCATGAATCCCGAAAAACACCAGGGCTATGCCTTCCAGTGGTATGCGCTGGCGGCGATGGCAGTCATCTTCTTTGTCGCAAATGGGTTCAGACGTGGAAAATCAGGCCAACACTAAACAGACCGCGCGCGGACGCTGGAAGCTGCTGCTGGTGATCGCCGTGTGCGCGGCGCCGCTGCTGGCGTCGTACTTCATGTACTACGTGGTCAAACCGCAGGGCGGCCAGACCAACTACGGCACCCTGCTCGACCCGCGCCAGTACCCGATCCCGGCCATGGCCAGCCGCCAGCTCGACGGCAGTCCGGCGTCGCTGGCCGATTATCGCGGCAAGTGGATCATGCTCAAGGTGGGGCCGTCCGACTGCCGTCAGGACTGCCAGGACCAGCTGTTTGCCATGCGCCAGCTGCGCACCATGCAGGGCAAGGCCATGGACCGCATCGAGCGGGTCTGGCTGATCACCGACGAGGCGCCGCTCGACACCATGCTGATCCGCGTGAATGACGGCACCCGCATGCTGCGCGCGCCGGCAGCAACCGTGGCCCACTGGCTGCCGGTGGAGCAGGGCGCAGCGGCCGCCAGCTATGTCTACCTGATCGACCCGCTCGGCAACCTGATGATGCGCTTCCCGCAAGGGGCGGTGTCCAGCGACACCGCCAGGGCGGCCCGGGTCAGCAAGGATCTCGCCAAACTGCTCAAGGCTTCGGCCATAGGATAACCACGATGCACCTGACTCTCGCTCAAATGGCCATCACGGCGCTCTTGGTGGCGCTGCTGCCGCTGTCGCTGGTCTGGACCTCGTCCGACGCCAACAAGTACCGCAAGCTGGTGTGGGTGGCCGTGTTCCTCACGCTCGATTTGATCGTGTTCGGCGCGTTCACCCGGCTCACCGATTCCGGTCTCGGCTGCCCGGACTGGCCCGGCTGCTACGGCGCTGCCAATCCGTTCCTGGCCCACGCCGAGATCGTTGCCGCCGAAACCCTGAACCCGACCGGCCCGGTCACCGTGGCCAAGGCCTGGATCGAGATGATCCACCGCTACCTGGCCATGACCATCGGCGTGCTGATCGTGGCGATGATGGCCCAGGCCTGGTACCAGTGGCGCAAGTCGCGCGGCACGCGGCCCGAATACCATCCCGCCATGCCGACCTTCTTATTTTTCTTCGTCTGTCTGCAGGGAGCATTCGGCGCCTGGACCGTCACCCTCAAGCTGCAGCCGGTGATCGTCACCACCCATTTGCTGCTCGGCATGGGCCTGCTGGCGCTGCTGGCGTGGTATGGCGGCCGCCAGAACCAGCTGATTGCGCCGGTGCGCACGCTGTCCGGCTCGCCCACGGCAATGCGCAAGATCCGCTGGCTGGCCGGCCTCTCTGCAGCTCTGCTGCTGGTGCAGCTGGCGCTCGGCGGCTGGGTCAGTACCAACTATGCGACGCTGGCCTGCACCGACTTCCCGCTCTGCGGCGGCAAGCTGGTGCCGCCGATGGACTTCGAACACGGTTTCACGCTGTGGCGCGAGCTGGGTAAAACCGCTGCCGGTCATTACATTCCGTTCGCGGCCTTGACGGCCATCCACTGGGTGCACCGCAACGCCGGCTTCATCGTGGCGCTGGTGGCCGGCTACACGGCCTGGCGCGCCTGGGACAATGTCGTGCTGCACAAAACCGCCCGTTACATCGCCATGGTGCTGGCCGCGCAGATCGCCACCGGCCTGGCCACGATCTACTTCAGCTTCCCGCTGACGATCGCCGTGCTGCATAACGCCGGGGCGGCGCTGCTGGTACTTTTGCTGACCGTGTTAAACTACAAGGCTAAATTCCAGCACGATCTTGCCAAAAAAGCAGCTTCAAGTGCCGGTTTGCCGCACACTTTACCGTTGAAGCAGCAATAGATTGCGTCCCGTTGGCGGCGCCGTCCGCTGCGAGCACACACCATGACCACGCATACTCTGACCAAACCCTCCCACCGCGCCGCGCAGTTCTGGGCGCTGACCAAGCCGCGCATCACCCAGATGGCGGTGTTTTGCGCCATCATCGGCATGTTCCTGGCGACCGATGGCATTCCGGACTGGCGCGTGGCGCTGCCGGCCACGCTGGGCATCTTCCTGCTGACCAGCGCCGCCTTTGCCGTCAACTGCCTGGCCGAGCGCGAGATCGACGCCCGCATGGCCCGTACCGCGCGCCGCCCGAACGCCATGGGCGACATCACGGTCGGCGAGACCGTGGTGTTTTCGCTGCTGGTCGGTGGCGCCGGCATGTGGATCCTGTACGCTCTGGTCAATCCGCTCACGATGTGGCTGACGTTCTTCAGCTTTGTCGGCTACGCCGTGATCTACACGATGATACTGAAACCGGCCACGCCGCAGAACATCGTAATCGGCGGCCTGTCGGGCGCCATGCCGCCGGCGCTGGGCTGGGCTGCCGTGGCCAACGAGGTGCCGGCCGAAGCGTGGCTGCTGGTGATGATCATCTTCGTCTGGACCCCGCCGCACTTCTGGGCCCTGGCGCTGTACCGCCGCGACGATTACGCCAAGTCTGGCCTGCCGATGCTGCCGGTCACCCACGGCATGGCGTACACCCAGTTCCACGTGTGGCTGTATTCGATCGCGCTGGCCGCCACCACGGTGCTGCCGTACGTGGTGCAAATGAGCGGCCTGATTTATCTGGTTTCTGCCATCATCCTCAATGCGATCTTCCTGCGCCATTCTTGGAAGGTGTATCGCCATTATTCCGACCAGGTGGCCCGCAAGGCGTTTGCCTGGTCGATCATGTACCTGGGCTTGCTGTTTGCCGCGCTGCTGGTGGACCACTACATCAAGATATGAAGACACTCGTTGCCACGGCCGTGCTGGCCATTTCCATGTTGCTGGCCGGCTGCGGCGAGAAGGCTGCGCCGCAGAGCTTCCAGAATGTCGACATCACCGGCGCTGCCTTTGCGCGCGACTTCGCCCTGACCGACCACACGGGCAAGCCGCGCACGCTGGCCGATTTCCGCGGCAAGGTGGTGGTGATGTTCTTCGGCTACACCCAGTGTCCCGACGTCTGTCCCACCACCATGGCCGAAATGGCCGGCGTGATGAAGGCGCTCGGTCCGAAGGCGGACCAGGTGCAGGTGCTGTTCGTCACTGTCGATCCCGAGCGCGACACCCAGCCGCTGCTGGCGCAATACGTGCCCACGTTCGACCCGCGCTTCATCGGCCTGTATGGCACGCCCGAGCAGACGGCAAAGGTGGCCAAGGAATTCAAGATCTTCTACGCCAAGGTGCCCGGCGTCGATGCCGCCAACTACACGGTGGACCATACGGCCGCCAGCTACATCTTCGACAAGAACGGCAAGGTGCGCCTGATGGTGCCGCACGCCAAGGGGCAGGCCGCCATCGTGCACGATATCGAGCAGCTGCTGTAACCACTGTCCATCCGCCCCGGAGCCGGCATGCGCCAACGCTTTCAACCGTTTACCCGGCTCGCTGCCGTCATCCTGCTCGTCATCGGCTGCCTGATCGTGCTGCGCCCGTTCGTGGCCGCGATCCTGTTCGCCTGTGCGATCACCATCTCGAGCTGGCCCCTGTATCTGCGCCTGCTGAGCGAGGTCGGCGGCCGGCGCTCGGTGGCTGCCGCCGTCATGAGCGTGGGCCTGACCCTGCTGATCCTGGTGCCGCTGGCGCTGGTGACCTGGAATATCGCCGACAACGCTTCGTCGTTCTACGACCACTTCAAGGCCAGCCTGGACAGCGGCACGCTGGCGCCGCCGGCCTGGCTGCGCGATTTGCCGCTGGTCGGCGAGATGATCGACAACTATCTGCGCCGCCTGCTCGGCAGCCGCGAAGAGCTGCTCAACGTCGCCAAGAACCTGCTCGAGCCGGCGCGCCACCTGCTGCTGGGCGGCAGTGTGCTGCTCGGCAGCGGCGTGGCCCAGGTGAGCCTGGCCGTGTTCGTCAGCTTCTTCCTGTACCGCGACGGCGTCACCATGCTCTCGTCGCTGAGCCGGGCGATGGACAGGCTGATCGGCGCCGAACAGGCGTCGTCGGTGTCGGACACCATCGCCCGCACCGTGCGCGGCGTGATGTACGGTCTGCTGGGGACGGCGCTGGCGCAATCGGTGGTGGCAGCGGTGGGCTTCCTGATCGCCGGCGTGCCGGCCGTGGCGCTGCTGTCGGTGGCCACCTTTTTGCTGTCGCTGATCCCGGTGGGGCCGCCCATCATCTGGATCGGCGCCACCATCTGGCTGTTCGACCACGGCCAGACCGGCTGGGCCATCTTCATGGCGATCTGGGGCGTGCTCCTGATCAGCGGCGTCGATAACGTGGTCAAGCCGCTGTTGATCAGCCGCGGCAGCAGCCTGCCGTTCATCCTGGTGCTGCTGGGCGTGATGGGCGGCGTGCTGGCGTTCGGCTTCGTCGGGCTGTTCATCGGCCCGACCCTGCTGGCGGTAGGCCTGGGCCTGCTGCGCCATTACACGGCGCAGCAGGCATGAGCGCCGCCAGCGCGCCGCGCAGCCGGCTCGTCTGCGGCATGCTGGTGCTGGCGGTGATCGCGCTGGGACTGGCCTCGCGTCGCTACCCGGGGCTGTTTCCTGCCGCGCTGGGCAAGTACCCGGGCGACGCGCTGTGGACCATGATGGTGTTCTTCGGCCTGGCCGTGATCGCCCCCCGCTCGAGCGCCACGCGGCTGGCGCTCGGGGCGCTGGCGATATCGTGGGTGGTGGAGTTCGGCCAGTTGTACCAGGCGCCGTGGATCGTGGCCGTGCGCGCCCATCCGCTGGGGCACCTGGTGCTGGGCAGCGCATTCGGCTGGAGCGACCTGGTCGCGTATGCGGCGGGGGCGCTGCTGGCCTTTTTGATGGCATCGGTGATCTGGCGTGGCGGCCGCGACCGCTAGCTGGAACCGGCAAGCGTCTGCCGCCGCTTAAGGGGGCCTAAATATCGTAGCGAGCGGGTCGCGCAGTAGGTTTTACGAGATTCCCTTAATCCAGGTCCGCGTTATCCTCGGTATCATCCTTCGGGATCACTTTGACCAGCAGGATGCGCGGTCCGTTCATTTTTTTCGCCACGATGTCGAAGTGGCGGAAGCTGATGCGCTGGCCCTGCTTGGGGATGTCGCCCAGCTTCACCATGATCAGGCCGCCCACCGATTCCACTTCCTCCATGCCCAGCGCCTCGTTCTCGATGTCGATGCCCAGCGTGCGTTCGAGCGAGAAGATCGGCAGGCTGGCCTTGCCGATCAGGGTGCCGTCCGGTTGCTTGAGCCAGTCGTTTTCGTTGAGCCGGAATTCGTCGTGGATTTCGCCCACCATCGCGCCGAGCAGATTGTCGAGCGTGATGAAGCCGACCGGGCGCTTGCCTTTTTCGCCGATCAGCGCGAAGTGGGGCGCGCCGTCGCGGAAGCGGCGGAACTGTTCCAGCGCCGGCGTGCGCGCCGACAGCGTTTCCACCGGCCGCAGGAACGGCACCAGGTCGGTGATCGGCTTGCCCGACTGCTGGGCAAAGAACAGGTCTTTCAGGTGCACCACGCCGAGCACGGTTTCGCCGTCGCGGTCGTAATACGGATAGCGGCTGAAGCGGTTGCGCAGCATGGTGTCGAGGTTGTCGGCCAGCGTGCGGCCCGCGTGCAGGCTGATCACCTCGTTGATCGGGCGCATCAGGTCCGACACGGCCAGGTCGGAAAAATCGAGCGAGTGGGCCAGGATGTTGCGCTCGTCCTTGTTGAATTTCTCGCCGGGCTGGCTGGTGCGCAGGATCAGTTTCAGTTCCTCGACCGAGTAATGGCTGTCGTGGCTGCCCTTGCCGGCTAGGCCGGCGATGCGCAGCACCATGTTGGCGCTGGCGTTTAGCACCCAGATGAACGGGTACATGATCCAGTAAAACACGTACAGCGGCGGTGCGCACCACAGGCCGATCGCTTCCGGCATGCGGATCGCCAGCGACTTCGGCGCCAGCTCGCCCACCACGATGTGCAGGAAGGAAATCACGCTGAAGGCGAAGATGAAGGCGATGCCATGCACCACCTCGGGCTTGGTGATGCCGATCGCGGTCAGCAGCGGTTCGAGCAGGCTGGCAAAGGCCGGCTCGCCGACCCAGCCCAGCCCCAGCGACGCCAGCGTGATGCCGAGCTGGCACGCCGACAGATAGGCGTCGAGCTCGCCATGCACCTTGCCGAGGATGCGCCCGCGCAGCCCCTGCGTCTTGGCGATGGCCCGGACCCGGGTTTTGCGGAGCGTGACAATACCGAACTCGGCCGCCACAAAGAAACCATTGAGCGCGACCAGGAACAGGGCGAGCACGACAAGCAGAACATTTTGCATAGGGGCCGAGCGGCGAATTTCTTCGTATAAAACGCTTATCTTAAACGACTGCGACCAAAAGCAGCACTTCCTAGCTTGCACCCGGCGCCAACAGGCCGCTGTGGACGGCCGAGATAATGGCTTCGATGGCGGGGTGGCGGATCTTGCGGTCGTTGGAGATGGCGTAGAAGTGTTCGCGCAGTTCGGGCGCGTCGCCGACCAGTACGGCGCCGAGCTGGTCTTCGATGTCGCGGGTCAGCGCCGACGGCGCGAAGAACAGGCCCATGCCGTTGCGCCCGAAGGTGTTGAGCATGGCGTTGTCTTCGAACTCGCCGACGATCTCGGCGCGCACATGGTGTTGCACCAGCCAGGCGTCGATGCGCCCGCGCAGCGCGTTGTTGCGAGTGGGAACCAGCAGCGGCGCCTGGTGCAGGCTGGCCGGGAAACCGCTGCGGTACTGGTCGGCCAGGCGCGGCACGCCGAACAGCTTCATCCCGCTTTCGCCCAGCAGGTGGCTGAACACCTTGAGGCTGCCGCCGGCGCGCACGCTGCGGTCGGTCAGCACCACGTCGAGCTTGCCCAGCGCCAGGTCGGCCAGCAGGCTTTCGAATTCGTCTTCCATGCACACCAGCCGCACCTGCTTGTCCATCGACTGCGTCGCCTGCAGCAGGCGGAACGCGATCAGCTTGGGCAGCGAATCGGAAATGCCGACCGTCAGCCGCATCTTGCCCGCTTCCGCCTCGTCGAGCGCGTCCTGCAACTGTTCGCCGAGCAGGAAGATCTGCTCGCAATAGCTGAGCGCCAGCCGGCCGGCCTCGGTGGGGACCAGGCGCCGGCCCTGCGGTTCCAGCAGCTGTTTGCCGATCGACAGCTCCAGCGCCGACAGCTGCATGCTGATCGTTTGCACGGCCAGCCCGAGCCGCTCGGCCGCACGGGTGACGCCGCCTTCCTTGGCCACAGTCCAGAAAAAATACAGGTGACGGTAATTCAAGCCGCTGGTCTTCATGCTCAATCCTTCAATTATTTCGAAGTAATGCTTCAATTATCTTCTATTTTTTAATTGGTTGTCATTCCCTATACTGCGTCAGATCGGTTCACCCTATTTACTATTTCAGAGAAAAATCAATGAAGCATTTCAGAATTTCCTTCCTGGTCAGCTTCATCTGCCTGGCGCTGGCCGGCTGGTGGGGTTACACCCTGGGCGGGTGGAGCGCCGCGCTGTCGGCGTTCGGCGTGGCGCTGATCCTGGCCGCCATGGAAGTGTCGCTGTCGTTCGATAATGCGGTGGTCAATGCCTCGGTGCTGAAGAACTGGGACGAATTCTGGCAGAAGCTGTTCCTGGGCCTGGGCATCATCATCGCCGTGTTCGGTATGCGGCTGCTGTTCCCGCTGGTGATCGTCGCGGTGGCAGCCGACATGGGCATCATGGACGTCTGGACGCTGGCGCTGAACGACCCGAAAACCTATTCGATGCACCTGACCAATCACCACGCGGAAGTGGCGGCGTTCGGCGGCATGTTCCTGCTGCTGGTGTTTCTCAACTTCCTGTTTGACGACGACAAGGAAGTGCACTGGCTCGGCCACTTCGAACAGAAACTCGGTGCGCTCGGCAAGGTCTCGTCGATTGCCGTGATGATCGCGCTGGCCGTGCTACTGGGCTGCATGAGCTTTGTGGCCGAAGCGCAAAAGCTGGTGGTGCTGGTGTCGGGCCTGTGGGGCATCCTGGTGTACGTCGGTGTCGATGCCCTCAGCAGCCTGCTGGAAAAGGAAGAAGAGGGCGGCAGCGAGGTCGGCGACATGGTCAAGAAGGGCGGTATCGGCGGCTTCCTGTACCTCGAAGTGCTCGATGCATCGTTCAGCTTTGACGGCGTGATCGGCGCGTTTGCCATCACCACCGACGTCGTGATCATCATGCTGGGCCTGGCCATCGGCGCCATGTTCGTGCGCTCCATGACGGTGTACCTGGTCAAGAAAGGCACGCTCGACCAGTTCGTGTACCTCGAGCACGGCGCCCACTACGCGATCGGCATCCTGGCCGTGATCATGTTGGCCAGCATGAAGTTCCATGTGCCGGAAATTTTCACGGGCCTGATCGGCGTCGCCTTCATTGCCGCCTCGGTCTGGTCGTCGGTCCGCCACCGCCGCCGCCAGCAAGCGGCCGGCGTGAGCGCGGTCAAATAACCGTCCGGCACAAGCAGGAACCAAGAATACAGCGCGCCGTCAAATACGGACACGGCGCACTGCAGTAGCAGTACCTCGTCCGGTGTTCTTTTAAGGAGTCTTACCATGGCAATCAGTCTGCAAAAAGGCGGTAACGTCAATCTGAGCAAGGAAGCCCCAGGCCTGTCGAAAATCGTCGTCGGCCTCGGCTGGGACGTGCGCACCACGGACGGCAGCCCGTTCGACCTCGATGGCTCGGCCTTCCTGCTCAAGGCCGACGGCAAGGTCCGCGCCGACAACGATTTTATTTTCTATAACAACCTCAAGTCGTCCGACGGCGCCGTTACCCACTCCGGCGACAACCGCACCGGCGACGGCGCCGGCGACGACGAAACCGTCACCATCGACCTCGCTGCCGTACCGCCAGGCATCGAGCGCATCGCCATCTGCGTGACCATCCACGAGGGCGACGCGCGCCGCCAGAATTTCGGCCAGGTGCAAAAGGCGTATGTGCGCACCGTCAACGCCAGCGGCGGCGCCGAGATCGCCCGCTACGACCTGTCGGAAGACGGTTCGACCGAGTCGGCCATGATCTTCGGCGAGGTCTATCGCAACGGCGCCGAGTGGAAGTTCCGCGCCGTCGGGCAGGGCTTCAAGGGCGGCCTCGGTCCGCTGGCCGCCTCGTTCGGCGTCAGCGTGTAACGCGGGAGAGGATGCGTCATGCCTAGATTTACAGTGACCGGCGATATCGATCCCTTCCTCCACGTATCGCTGGCGCGCGGTGAAAAGATCTACTGCGAATCCGATGCGATGGTGATGATGGAGGCGGCGCTCGACCTCAAGGGCAAGATGACCGGCGGCATCGGCGCTGCCATCATGCGGCGCTTCGCCAACGGCGAATCGTTCTTCCAGCAGCACATCGAAGCGGTGCGCGGCGACGGCGATTGCCTGCTGTCGCCCCGGCTGCCGGGCGCGGTGCAAATCCTCGACGTCGGCCGCGAGCAGTACATGCTCAGCGACGGCGCCTTCGTGGCCGCTTCCGAGCAGGTCGAGCTCAAGGTGCGCACGCAAAGCCTCGGCAATGCGCTGTTCGCCCAGAGCGGCGGCTTTTTCATCACCGAAACGGCCGGCAGCGGCCAGGTGGCGGTGTCGGGCTTCGGCTCGCTGTCGCAGCTGGACGTGACGCCCGGGCGCGATGTCGTGATCGACAACGCGCACGTGGTGGCGTGGGACAGCCGCCTACGCTACGAGATCTCGGTCACGACCGGCGCCAGCAGCGGCTTCCTCGGCAACCTGGTCAACAGCCAGACCAGCGGCGAGGGCATGGTGCTGCGCTTTTCCGGCAGCGGCAAGATCGTGATCTGCTCGCGCAACAGCACGGCATTCAAGACCTGGGTGCAAACGCCCGCGCAGTGAGCGGGCAACCAACAAGGAGGACACAATGTCAGTCAATTTGAGCAAGGGCCAGAAGATTAATCTGGAAAAAGAGGGCGGCGGCGCGCTCGGCAAGGTCACCATGGGCCTGGGCTGGGACGCCATCAAGACCAAGGGCTTCCTCGGCTTCGGCAGCAAGAGCGAGGCGGTCGATCTCGACGCCTCGGTGGTCATGTTCGACGACACCAACCGTCCGCTGGACGTGATCTGGTTCCGCCAGCTGCGCAGCAAGGATGGCAGCGTGGTGCACACCGGTGACAACCGCACCGGCGCCGGCGACGGCGACGACGAACAGATCAATGTCGACCTGACGGCCGTGCCGGCCGGCGTGAAAAGCCTGGTATTTACCGTCAACAGCTTCACCGGCCAGACCTTCTCGCAGGTGGAAAACGCCTACTGTCGCCTGATCGACGCCAACAACGGCCAGGAAGTGGCGCGCTTCAACCTGTCCGTGCAGGGGCCGCATTCGGCCCAGATCATGGCCAAGGTGTACCGCCACAACGGCGCCTGGAAAATGCACGCGATCGGCGAAAACGGCAACGGCCGCACCTTCGACGACCTGCTGCCGCAAATTTCCGCGCACCTGTAACCGGGTAACGGTCGTACTGCAGCAAAGCCCCGTGTACCGGCGCGGGGCCCCTTCACGGTACGGGAAAGCGGTTGAAGCAGTCTTGACCGTGAGGCTATAATGTTTCCATGATTAAACTTGACCAGATTTCGCAGATAGTGACGCAAGCCGCGCGCGGCGAACTGGTTTTCCCGACCAGCGTCAACGCGGCCCTGCGCCTGCAGCTGATGCTGGCCGATCCCGATGCCGATACCGAAGACGTGCTGCGCTGCGTGCTGGCCGAACCGGTGCTGGCGGCCCGCACCGTGGCGCTGGCCAACGCTGCCGTCTTCAACCGCGGTGGCAAGCCGATCACCAGCGTGCGCGCTGCCGTGGCGCGGGTCGGTTATCGGCACCTGTACACGATGGCAGCTTCGATGGTGGTGCGCCAGTTCGGCGCGCGCATCCGCGACCCGCAACTGCGCGCCCAGGCCGAACAACTGTGGCAGCACACGGCCCATGTCGCCGCGCTCGCATATGTGATCGCCGCCAGGCTCACCGCCACCGATCCCGACACCGCGCTGTTCGCCGGCATCATCCACGAAGCAGGGGGCTTTTACCTGCTGTCCCGCGCCGACGACATGCCCGGCCTGCTCGACGATCCGGCCGACTGGAGCGGTGCGCCCCAGGAAATCATCACCCGCGAACTGATGAAGAAGCTGTCGATTCCCGACCCGGTGTCCCTGGCCGTGGTATCGCTGCCGGGCGCCACGCTGACGCCGCCACCACTGGGCTTGCGCGACACCCTGCTGCTTGCCAAGCACCTGGCGCCGGTGCCGTCGCCGCTGGCGCTGGCCGCCAATCACAGCGCTGCCGGGCTGGTCGATGATAACGCCGTGCTCGGGCAGATCCTGGCCGAGTCGCGCGACGATGCCGCCTCGATGAGTGCCGCGCTGCTGGTGTGACCGCCCGGTTTTCGGCGATAATGGCAATAGTCGTCATACAACAATCGGGTCATCATGAACCATACTGCAGCGCCCGCCGTTCCACCTCCCGCGCCTGCCGCAGCGCCGCGCAAGAAGCACCGTAACCTTGCCCAGGGCGTGGTGGAAAGCTTCACCCAGGCCATCCAGGCCGGCACCCTGAAACCGGGCGAGAAGCTGCCGACCGAGTCGGTAATCATGGACCTGCACGGTGTCAGCCGCACCGTGGTGCGCGAAGCGATTTCGCACCTGCAGGCTGCCGGCCTGGTGCAGACGCGCCACGGCATCGGCACTTTCGTGCTGGAACCGCAGCCGGCCAACCTGCGCATCGCGTCGGACACCATCCGTACCATCGGCGACGTGCTGGCCATCCTGGAACTGCGCATCAGCCTGGAAACCGAGGCGGCCTGGCTGGCCGCCACCCGCCGCAGCGACGAGCAGATGCAACAACTGGGCGAGGCGCTGGCCCGTATCCAGACTTCGGCCGGCCAGCCCGGCTCGGTGGAGGCCGATGTGCAGTTCCACCAGCTGATCGCGCAAGCCACCGGCAACCGGTATTTCGTCGATATTCTCAGCGACCTGGGCAACACCATCATTCCGCGCGCGCGCGTGAACTCGGCACAACTGGCCCATTCCGACCCGGCCGCCTACCTGGAACGGGTCAACCGCGAACATGACGACATCTACCACGCCATCCTGCGCCAGGACGCCGAGGCGGCGCGCGCGGCCATGCGCACCCACCTGAGCAACAGCCGCGAGCGCTTGCGCCGGGCCCAAGAGGACATCGCACCGCAAGCCTGAGGCGGCAGCTGCGCGCAGGGCGCGCCGCCACCGGCCGCAGCCGCCGGCGCAGAAAATTGCTTGCCCTCGTTCAGATATGGTTGTACGATGTCATACAACGGCTGCGGGATGACTTGCAGCCTTCCCTACAAGATGTCGATCATTGGAGACTGTTATGCAACCGAATGACCTGAAAAAAACCCTTTCCTCTGGCCTGCTGTCGTTCCCGATCACCGACTTCGACGCGCAAGGCAACTTCAACAAGAAATCGTATATCGACCGCCTCGAATGGCTGGCGCCGTTCGGCGCCAGCGCGCTGTTCGCTGCCGGCGGCACCGGCGAGTTCTTCTCGCTGACCCCGCAGGAATATCCGGAAATCATCAAGACCGCCGTCGATACCTGCAAAGGCCAAGTGCCGATCCTGGCCGGCGTCGGCGGCCCGACCCGCGTGGCGGCTGCCTACGCCAGGGAAGCGGAACAAGCCGGCGCGCAGGGCTTGCTGCTGCTGCCGCACTACCTGACCGAAGCGAGCCAGGAAGGCCTGATCGAACACGTGGCCGAAGTCTGCAAGGCGACCAGCCTGGGCGTGGTCGTGTACAACCGCGCGAACTGCCGCCTGACGCCCGATTCGCTGGCCAAGCTGGCCGACCGTTGCCCGAACCTGATCGGCTTCAAGGACGGCATCGGCGACATCGAACTGATGGTCTCGATCTGGCGCAAGATGGGCGACCGCTTCAGCTACCTCGGCGGCCTGCCGACGGCCGAAGTGTATGCCGCAGCCTACAAGGCGCTCGGTACTCCGGTATACTCGTCGGCAGTGTTCAATTTCATGCCACAACTGGCGATGGACTTCTATCATGCAGTCGCTGCGGACAACCACGCCGAGCAGAACCGCATGATCGACGAGTTCTTCCTGCCATACCTGGAAATCCGCAACCGCAAGGCCGGATACGCTGTCAGCATCGTCAAGGCTGGCGCCCGCCTGGTGGGCCACGACGGTGGTCCGGTGCGTGCGCCGCTGACCGACCTGACGGCGGAAGAATGCGACATGCTGGACAAACTGATCAAAAAACAGGCGAAGTAATTCTGCCCGGTTTTCTGATCCACATTTTTTGATCCAAATACAAGCGCGGCTGGTCCGCGCTTTTCACACATCCAAGGAGTCGATATGCAAGTAGCTGGCGAAATGATCATTGGCGGTAAAGCCCTGATGGGTAAGGAAGGCACGATGAAAGCGGTCGACCCGTCGCGCAACGCGGAGATCGAACCGGCGTTCGGCCTGGCCGGCGCTGCCGACCTGGAGCGCGCCTGCCAACTGGCCGATGCGGCCTTCGATCCGTACCGCGCCACCAGCCTGGAAGTACGCGCCAAGTTCCTCGAAACCATTGCCGACCGCATCATGGACCTGGGCCCGACGCTGATCGAACGCGCGATGCAGGAGACCGGCCTGCCGCAAGCCCGCCTCGAAGGCGAGCGCGGTCGCACCGTCAACCAGCTCAAACTGTTCGCCAAGGTCGTGCGCGACGGCCGCTTCCAGTCCGCCACGCTCGACAGCGCGCTGCCGGAACGTACGCCACCACGCTCGGACCTGCGCCTGCGCAAGATCGGCCTCGGTCCGGTGGCCGTGTTCGGCGCCTCGAACTTCCCGCTGGCGTTCTCGGTGGCCGGCGGCGATACCGCCTCGGCCCTGGCTGCCGGCTGCCCGGTCATCGTCAAGGCCCACTCGGCCCACCTGGGCACCTCCGAGCTGGTCGGCAAGGCTGTCTCGCAAGCGGTGGAAGAATCGGGCCTGCCGGCGGGCGTGTTCTCGCTGATCATCGGTTCCGGCCAGACCATCGGCCAGGCGCTGGTGAGCCACCCGGCCATCAAGGCGGTCGGCTTCACCGGTTCGCGCGCGGGCGGCATCGCCCTGATGAAAACCGCGGCCGAGCGCAAGGAACCGATCCCCGTGTACGCCGAAATGAGCTCGATCAACCCGGTGTTCCTGCTGCCGGGCGCACTGGGCAATGAAAAACTGCCGCAGGCGTTTGCCGATTCGCTGACCCTGGGCGCCGGCCAGTTCTGCACCAACCCTGGCCTGTTGATCGCGATCAAGGGCGACAAGCTGCAAGCGTTCGTGGACGGCGCTGCCGGCACCATCGGCGCCAAGGGCGCAGCCACCATGCTGACCCCGGGCATCCATAAAGCCTATGTTTCGGGTGTGAAAAACCTGGCCGGCGTCGACGGCGTCCAGCAGGTAGCGGCCGGCCAGGGCACCGAAGCACCGTGCGCTGCGCAGGCCTTCCTGTACCAGGTGCCGGCCAAGACCTTCCTGGCCGACGACAAGCTCGAAGGCGAAATCTTCGGACCGACCTCGTTGCTGGTGGTGTGCGACGACGAAGCGGAAATGCTGGCCGTGGCCAACCATGTCGAAGGTCAGCTGACCGGCGCCGTGCACGCCACTGCCGACGACCGCGACCTGGCTGCCCGCCTGCTGCCGGTGCTCGAACGCAAGGTCGGCCGCATCCTGTTCAACGGTTTCGGCACCGGCGTCGAAGTGTCGCACGCGATGGTGCACGGCGGCCCGTTCCCCTCGACGTCCGACAGCCGCACCACCTCGGTCGGCGCCTCGGCCATCGACCGCTTCCTGCGCCCGGTGTGCTACCAGGACGTGCCGTCGTACCTGCTGCCGCCATCGCTGGCCGACGCCAACCCGGAAAAACTGCCGCGCATCGTCAACGGCGACCTGGTCGCCGGCGCGTGAGTGATGACGTGACGCGCATCGGCGAGATCCGCTGCGCGGTCGGGGAGAGTCCCACCTGGAGCGCGGCGGAGTCGGTCTTTTACTGGACCGACATTCCTGCCAAGCGCATCTGGCGCCTCGACCCGGCCAGCGGCGCCACCCGGCACTGGACCCTGGACCAGATGGCAGGCTGCATCGCCACCCGGGCCGGCGGCGGCCTGATCGCCGGCATGGAAAACGGTGTGTTCGCGCTCGACCTCGGCGACGCCGATGCCGCCGTGGCGACCCGGCTCGCCACGCCGGGCGCGGACCTGGGCGAGGGCATGCGCTTCAACGATGGCCGTTGCGATCGCCAGGGCCGCTTCTGGGCCGGCACCATGTTCATGGACATGGCCCAGGCGCGCGCGGTCGGCAAGCTGTACCGCTACGACGGGCGCGGCCTGTCGGCGCCGGTGGTGGCGGACCTGCTCACGCAAAACGGCCTCGGCTTCTCGCCGGACGGCCGCACGATGTACCTGTCCGACTCGCACCCGCTGCGGCGCATGGTCTGGGCTTTCGATTACGACCTCGACGACGGTGTACCGAGCAACCGGCGCGTGTTTGCCGATCTCGGCGGCGAGGTGGGCCGGCCGGACGGCGCGGCGGTCGACAGCGACGGCTGCTACTGGGTGTGCGGCAACGACGGTGGCTATATCCTGCGCTACACGCCGCAGGGCAAGCTCGACCGCAAGCTGGCCGTGCCGATGTTGAAACCGGCCATGTGCGCGTTCGGCGGCAAGCACCTCGACCAGCTGCTGGTGACGTCGATTCCTTCCGGCAAACCGGAGGACGCGCAGTGGGGCGGTGCGGTGATTTTGCTCGAACCCGGCGTGCAGGGGATGGCGGAGACACCGTTCGGCGCCTGACCGCGCTGACCAGGCTGTCGATACAGAAAAGGCAGGTGCGCCAGCACCTGCCTTTTTTATTTTGGCGCCGTTGAATTGCTCAGTCGTCGCCGTAGCGGTTATTGAACTCCGCCAGGTAGATGTCGGCCGGCGACGGCTGCTGGCCGTAGCCGAGGTCCTGCACCGGATCGATGCCGTTCCTGGCCAGGTTGTGCCAGTAGTCGTTGCTGCTGTACTGGACCGGCCGGTAGGCGATGGCGCCCGGCTTGTTCCAGTCCGCCCACGGACGCTGGCGGTCGATGTGGGCGCCGATGCGCGAGTTCAGCACCACCATCTTGCCGACGGTTTCCAGCGTGGTTTTGGTAAACGTGCCGACCGGCGCGCGGTACACATCGCTTGCGCCCAGCGTGCAGCGGTAGCCGGTCACCGCCAGCTTGGCGTACGGCGTGCAGCGCGAATTGTGGAACCACTGGCGCAGCAGGTAGAACTGGCCGCTGCGTGCGTTGGCCGAGCCGTCGTGGGTGAAGCGGCAGGTGTCGAACACGAAGCCGTATCGGGTGTTGACGTTGGTGTTGGGCGCGGCCACGTACGACACGCCGCGGTCGCCCAGCGTCCTGATCTCGGTCTGGTAAAAATACGCGGTGCTGTCGCCGAAGATAAAATCGACATCGCCTTCGATGTACGACTTGTTGAAGAAGCTGCGGGTGCTGGTGGCGACCGCCTTGGCCTTCACGTACAAGGTGTCCTGGAAGCCGATCAGGCGCACGTTCTCGAACTGCGCCTTGTCGGCGCCGTCCACCTGCAGCGCCAGCGCCTGGTGGTGCACATTGTTGACGTTGGGGAGGGCTTCGGCGCGGGCGTTGCCGGTGTCCTTGTTGTAGCCGTTTTCGAACGTCAGGTTGCGGGCCTGGAAGCCGTCGCTCTGCACCCACACGGTGGCGGTGCCGAAGGTGCGGATCTGGTCGCGGTCTTTCACGCTGTCGAACATGGCGCGGATCTCGGGCGCTGCCGAGGCAAACTGCGCGGCATACAGGGCAGTGTAGTCCGCGCCGGTGCGCGAGGCGTCCAGCCTGGCCGTGATGCGCGTGGCTGCGGCGTCCTTGCCGTCGCCGTACAGCGTGATCGGCGCGGCGCCGGCCGGCACGTACACCAGTTCCTCGTACGTGCCCGGCTTGACCAGCAGGTACAGGCGCTTGCCTGGCGCCGCCTTGCCGTCGGCCACCGCGCGGCTGACCGCCGCCTGCACGGTGCGGAAGGTCTTGACGTTGTCGGCATCGGCTTGCTGGTCCACCACGTAGTCGGGCGTAAAGGCGGCGCCGCGCGCCAGCGGGTCGGCCAGCGGATCCCACGGGTCGATCCGCTCGCTGCCGGCCGGTCCCACGTATTTCAGCACTTCGCCGTAGGCATACTGTCTGGCCTGGTCGGCCGTCAGCTGCGGGCGCCGCGCCGGTTCGCTCTGGGCGTGGGCGCTGGCGCACGCTGCCAGCAGCACGGCAGCCGTGGCCGCCGCTGCTGCAGCGGTGCGCGCTGCCGCCATCATGGCCGCGCGGCGATGAACAGGCTCGCCGATGCCGGTACCGCGGTTTTCATCTCGCCCACCACCATGTCGGCAAAATAGGCGGCGCCTTTGGGGCCGACGTGGGTATAGTCGAACGCCGACTTGGCGGCGCCGGCCACTTCCACCTTGCCGGGCGTGAGCGCAGCGGCGTCCTGGTTGGCGGGCGGCGGTTCCACGGCCAGCGTGTCGGCCTGCTGCGGACCCATGGCCTGCACGGCGGCGTAGCTGTCGGCGTTGAGGTCGAGCAGCGGCGTGCCCTGGGCGCGGGCGGTGGCGCGGATCACGTCGGCCCACGGCAGCAGATTATTTTGCAGCACGCCGTCGCGGAAGCTGCGCCGCGTGAGCGGCGTGACCAGCACCGGTATCCCGCCCAGCGCTTTGACCTCCTGCGCATAGCGCGCCATATTGGCCGGGAATTCGGTGGCCAGGTCGGTCGAGCGTCCCGGCTTGCCCGGCTGGTCGTTGTGGCCGAACTGGATCAGCACATAGGTGGTGCGGTAGGCAGCAGCGCCGCGCAGCAGTCCTTCCACCTCGTCCCAGCGCCCCTCGGCGCGGAAGCTGCCCGAGCTGCGGCCGCCCTTGGCCAGGTTGATGCAGGTGTTGGCGCGATGGACGCGGGCGCAGAAGGCGTCGCCGTAGCCGCTGTTGCTGGCCATGGTCGAGTCGCCGACCAGGATCAGGCGCACCGGCTTGGGGGATTCTGCGGCCTGCGCCAAGGCGGCGGAGGTAGCGAAGGAGGTCGTCAATGCGGCAAGGACCAGGCGGGTAATCATGTTCTCTCCAGGCTGGTGGCGGCGACCGTGATGCCGGTCAGCCGCCAGGGGCGATGGTAGGGGCAGCTGCGGTCAGCCGCGCGAGAAGGTGCGGGTGACGCGCTCGAGGTGGGCGCGCATCGCCTTGCGGGCAGCGGCCGGATCGTGGGCGGCGATCGCTTCGAGGATGCGGCGGTGGTCTTTCAGCGTTTCCTGGCGCAGCTCTTCGGTCTGGAAGTGTTCCTTGAGCTTGTGCCACAGGCGGCCGCGCTGGTCCCACAGGTAGTTGAGCGAACCGACCAGCGCGCTGTTGCCGGTGGCACGGGCGATCGCCAGGTGGAAGTTGCGGTCGGCCTGCTCGTTGCTCGAATAGTTGGCGTGGCTCTGCTCCATCTCGACCACGGCCTGCAGGATGGCGTCGATGGCGCTGTCGGTGGCCACGCGGGCGGCAATCGCCGCCACTTCCGCCTCGATCAGGCGCCGTGCGGACAGCACCTCGAACGGGCCGGGTCCCACTTCCGGCAGGTCGGCCGGCGCCGGGCGTTCGCTGACATACACGCCGGAGCCGCCGCGCACCTCGATCACGCCGCCCAGTTCGAGCGCGATCAGCGCTTCGCGCAGCGAGGCGCGGCTGACGGTGAGGCGGGTAGCCAAATCGCGCTCGGACGGCAGGCGCTCGCCGGGAGCGATGTTCTCGCTGCGGATCAGGTCCTGGATGCGGTCGGCCACCACGCGGTACAGGCGGGCTTCATGGGCATGCGGCTCGGGGAGTGCGGAAGTTTTCTTCTGCATCGTGGGTCTCGTTTTTTTTAGTGGGGCTGCAGGAATATTTCCTGCAATTTGGTCAGGCCATTCTAAGGTGGTCTGACCAAATCGGTCAACGCGGACTAGCCAAATAGTTTTGAAGCTGGCATACTCGGAACGTCGAATAGCGTCCTGTGCAGCATGCCAGCAGCGTGCCGACACGATTAAAACACGGTGGCATGCGGGTTGCAAGGGCGTGGACTGCCGCTCAGCAGAAATCTGGGCGGACCAATAACCAAATTGGCCTGACCAATTTAATGTCCGATCAGCAGCACAACATCAGCCAAAAAACAACGTTAGCCGGGCTAAGATTCCCGGAAAGGAAGCCAGAATGACGCCACCGTCCAGCACCAGCAGCGTTGCGGAAAACACGCCGCGCTACATCCTCATGCACGATAACGACAATGTCGCCATCGTCGTCAATGACGGCGGGTTGCCGGCCGGTGCGGTGTTCGAGAACGGCCTGACGCTACTCGAAGCCGTGCCCCAAGGCCACAAGGTCGCGCTGCGCGACTTGGCCCGGGGCGACGAAGTGATACGGTATAACGTCACCATCGGTTTCGCCGGTGAAGACCTGGCGGCGGGCCGCTGGCTCAACGAAAGCAATGTGGTGATGCCGGCCGCGCTGGGCCTGGAAGGCCTGCCGATCGCCACCCGCGCCCGGCCCCGCGCCGAGCCGCTGGAAGGCTACACCTTCCAGGGCTTCCGCAATCCGGACGGCAGCGTCGGCACGCGCAACATCCTCGGCATCACCACCACCGTGCAATGCGTGTCGGGCGTGGTCGAATTTGCCGTCGAGCGCATCAAGAAAGAGCTGCTGCCCAGGTACCCGAATGTCGATGACGTCGTGTGCCTCGAGCACACCTATGGCTGCGGCGTGGCGATCGACGCCCCCGGCGCCGAGATCCCGATCCGTACCGTGCGCAATATCGCGCTCAATCCCAATTTTGGCGGCCAGGCCATGGTGGTCAGCCTCGGCTGCGAGAAGCTGCAGCCGACACGCTTGTTCCCGCAGGGCGCGATCCCGATCCAGCAGGCCGGCGGCGGCGATCCGGCCGTGGTCTGCCTGCAGGACGGCGAACACGTGGGGTTCATGTCGATGATCGACTCGATAATGGCGCAGGCGGAAACCAATCTCCGGCGCCTGAACGCGCGCCAGCGCGAAACCGTGCCGGCGTCCGAACTGGTGGTGGGCGTACAGTGCGGCGGCAGCGACGCCTTTTCCGGCGTGACCGCCAACCCGGCCGTCGGTTTTGCCACCGACCTGCTGGTGCGCGCCGGCGCCACCGTGATGTTCTCGGAAACCACCGAGGTCCGCGACGGCATCGACCAGCTGACGTCGCGCGCCGAAACGCCGGAAGTGGCGGCCGCCATGATCCGCGAGATGGCGTGGTACGACCGCTACCTGCAACACGGCGGGGTCGACCGCAGCGCCAACACCACGCCCGGCAACAAGAAGGGCGGCCTGTCCAACATCGTCGAAAAAGCCATGGGCTCGATCGTCAAGTCGGGCAGCAGCGCCATCAACGGCGTGATCAGCCCCGGCGAAAAGCTCAAGCAGAAGGGCTTGATCTACGCCGCCACGCCGGCCAGCGATTTCATTTGCGGTACACTGCAACTGGCCGCAGGGATGAATGTCCATATCTTCACCACCGGCCGCGGCACCCCTTACGGCCTGGCCGAAGTCCCGGTGATCAAGGTGGCCACCCGCAACGACCTGGCCCGGCGCTGGCACGACCTGATGGACATCAACGCCGGCCGCATCGCCAGCGGCGAGGCCACCATCGCCGACGTGGGCTGGGAGATGTTCGAGCTGGTGCTGGACGTGGCCAGCGGCCGCGAAACCTGGGCCGAGAAATGGAAGCTGCACAACGCGCTGGTGCTGTTCAACCCGGCCCCGGTGACGTAAGCGCCGGCATGCCGCCCGCCTGCGCACTGTAAAAACACCCGCATAAAAAGACCTGACATACTTGACATTAACGAGACCATGACCAAGCCATTCAAACGTTTGCTGCTGACCGGCGCCGCCGGCGGCCTGGGGAAGATACTGCGCGACCGCATCAAGCCCTGGGCCGATGTGGTGGTGCTGTCCGATATCGCCGACCTCGGAGAGGCCCGCGAGGGCGAGGAAATCATCGCCTGCGACCTGGCCGACAAGGCGGCGGTGATGAAGCTGCTCGAAGGCGTGGAAGCGGTGCTGCACTTTGGCGGCATCTCCACCGAGAACACGTTTGACAACATCGTCCAGGCCAACATCATCGGCACCGCCAACCTGTACGAGGCGGCGCACAAGCATGGCGTCAAACGCATCATCTTCGCCAGCTCGAACCACACGGTGGGCTTCTACCGCAATACCGACGTGATCGACGCCACCGCCCCGACCCGCCCGGACAGTTTTTATGGCGTCTCGAAATGCTTCGGCGAGCAGCTGGCCAGCTACTACTACGACCGCACGGGGCTGGAAACGGTCTGCCTGCGCATCGGCTCCTCGTTCCCGGAACCGGCCGACCGCCGCATGATGGTCACGTGGCTCAGCTACGACGACCTGGTGGAGGCGCTGCGCTGCTCGCTGTTCGCCACCCGCGTCGGTTTCACCATCCTGTTCGGCACGTCCAACAACGACGTCGCCTGGTGGGACAACCGCCAGGCCGCGCACCTCGGCTACCGCCCCAAGGACAGCTCGAACCAGTTCGCCGGCAAGTTCCCCGACACCGGCGCCTACCCGGACCCCAACAGTGCCGTCACCTACCACGGCGGCGCCTTTGCGCTGGCGCCGATGCGGTTCCAGGACTGAGCACCTCACCGGTGCCTACTGCACGGCCAGCAACGCCATGTTGTACGCCGCATGCACCAGCATCGGCGCCAGTAGCGTCTTGCTGCGCTCGTAGGTCCAGGCGGCGCAGCAGCCCAGCACGAACACGGGCAGCATTGACAGCGGCGGATGGACCACCGCGAAGATGGCCGCGCTGGCCGCGATCGCCTGCCACGCCGGCAGCGAGCGGCGCAGGCCGCCGTAGATCAGTCCCCGGAAAATGAACTCCTCGCACAGCGGCGCTGACACCACGGCCAGCGCCGCCATCCACAGCCGCGCGTGCGGCAGCGCGTCGGCCAGGCCCGGGGTGGCCGGCAGCGGCACCTGCCACAGTTTCAGTGCATGCAGGTAGGCCAGGGCCACCGCGCAGGCCAGGGCGGCGGGCAGCGCTGCCACTTTCAATGAGGGCCACCAGCTAGTGCCGCGCACGATCACCGGCACACCGGTTGTCTTGCTGCGCCAGTAGATCAGGCGCATCAGCGCATAGACCAGCAGGCCGGCAATGCCGAAGGCCATCGTCTGCGCCGGCAGCGAAGGCTGGGGCTGACCTGTCATCAGCAGCAGGGCGATGAGGGCCTGTGCGATGAAAAAGCCGGTGGCGGCGATCAGGCCGTCGGCAGCCGACACCCGCGCCGGCGGTGCGGCGTGCGGATCGAGCAGATAGGGCAGGGCGTCGCGCGCCTTCTGCCACAGGGCCAGCGCCAGGGCGGCGCTGAGCACCATCACCACCAGTTTTTGCGACCAGACGCTGGTATAGATCGACCACGTGTAAAAGCCGGCCAGCAGCAGGTACAGATAGCTGTAGGTGGGACGGATGCGCCGGTGCACCTCGACGGCCGTGGGGTCGCAGGCGAACACCCCCAGCGCCACCGCGATGGTGGAATAGATCGGGATCCCTGCCAGCACGATCAGCAGCAGCACCAGCATCTGCCAGGTCGGCGCCGGCGCGGTGGCCAAGGTCAGCGCGCCTACCGCCAGCGGATAGATCAGGGCCAGCACGCTCCACAGCCGCGCCTTTTCCTTCAGTACGCGCTCCACCGACTGCGGCACCGTGTACAGCAGCCACAAGGCGCTGCCCTCGTTGTTGAGGGTCTGGAAGGCCGACAGCATCAGGACATACACGCCGATGCCGAAGGCGATCGCCGCCGCCACGGTGGGCATGTCGCCGAAGTGGGCAATGGTATCGACCTTGCCGTTGAAGACCAGCTGGCTGCCCACCAGGACCACCGGCAGCACCAGGGTTTGCACCAGGAAGTTGCGGTCGCGCGCCAGCAGGCGTAACTCGCGCCGCATCACCGGCGACAGCGGCAACCGCCACCGCAGCTCTTGCTGCGATCCGCCGGCTGCAGCCGCAACCGGCGCGCGTCCGCTCTCGCGCACGCCGGAACCGACCACGCCATGGCGCAGTTGCCGGCGCATCAGCGCCACCCCCAGCCACAGCAGTGTTACCAGCTGCACCACCAGCAGCGCCGCCAGTGCCGCGCAGCGGCCCAGGTCCGGCGCCTGGATCGCCTGCAGCAGCACGCCGGGCGGCAGCCACTGGCCCCAAGCCGGAAAGCCGCGCGCCCAGTCCATCACGAAGGTGCTGGCGCCCGGCATCGCCAGCGCAAACACCATGTAGAGCAGGGGTGCGCTGCACAGCGAGAGCAGCGCCTGCAGGTTGCGCAGCTGCGCCGTCGCCAGCCAGAGCCGCACCCCGGTGTCCGTCAGCGTGTGCAGCAGCGCCGCCAGCGGCAGCAGCAATGCCGTGGCCAGCAGCGCGATCGGTGCAGCGCTCCAGCGGTAGCCGGAGTACCAGGCGATCATCGCGTACGCCGGGAACAGCGCGAACAGGCCGGGCAGGTTGCTGGCGCTGCGTTCGACCAGCCGCCCCCACAGCAGCGTCGAACGCGCGACCGGCAGCGTCACCAGCCATTCGAGGTCCCAGTCCGGCGTGGCCAGCTCCTTGCCGGCCAGCGGCAGCAGCACGGCGATGGCAAACAGCGCCGTCAGCGCCATCGACAGGCCCCCCAGCAGGGCCGGATCGAACGCCGCCGCGTGCAGGTCTCGCACGGCCCGGTTCAGGTCGAGTTCATGGCCGGCGCCGACCGCTTGCGCGCAGGCGCCGCCGGCAACCAGCCGGCACTGCATATTGAGCAGCGCCATGCGCGACATGGTCAGCAGCACGAACAGCGTCAGCGCCGCCACCATGGCCGACATGATCCACATACTCTTGCGCTTGCCGCCACCGGCCCGCGGCTTTTTCGTTTTGCGGACGAAGGCATTGCCGAGCTGGTTGCGCTGCCGCGCGAGCCGCATGCGCGTCATCAGCCATATCGCGCGCGCTGGCGACGGTGGCGGGCGCCGTGCGTCAGCGTCCATCGGCGACAGCCGCGTCGTCGGTAATCTTGAGGAACACGTCCTCGAGCGAACCGCTGCTTGCCGCGTCGCGGCGGATATCGTCGAGCGTGCCGGTGGCGACCAGCTGGCCGCGGTGGATGATGCCGACCCGGTCGCACAGCTTTTCGGCCATGTCGAGCAGGTGGGTGGAGACGAAGACGGTGACGCCGCGCCTGGCGGCGGCCAGCAGCCGCTCCTGCACCTCGCGCGCGGCGCGCGGATCGAGGCCGTTGATCGGTTCGTCGAGGATCAGCACGGCCGGGTCGTGGATCAGCGCACACGCCAGGCCCAGTCGCTTCTTCATGCCCAGCGAGTAGTTGACCGCATAGTCTTCGCCGGCTTCCTCGAGGCCGAATTCGGCCAGCAGGCGCGCGCTGCGCGCTGCCGCTTCCGCGCGCGCATAGCCATGCATCTCGGCCACGAAGACCAGGATTTCGCGCCCGCGCAGATAATCGTAAAACACCGGCGTATCGGGCAGGTAGCCGACGCGGCGCTTGACCTCGGCCGGCATCGTGTGGCAATCGTAGCCATCGATCAGCACCCGGCCGGCGCTGGGCACCAGGATGCCCATCATCATGCGGATGGTGGTGGTCTTGCCGGCGCCGTTGGGGCCGAGGAAGCCGAACAGCTCGCCGCGCGGCACGCTGAGGTCGAGCGGCTTGACGGCCTCGAAGCGGCCGTAGGTCTTGGACAAACCCTGGAAGGCGATCATGGCGGGGGCAGCCTCAATGCGCTGCGCGTTGCATGACGGCGCTGCCCACGCCGTGGCGCCGGCGCACGCTGACGGCTGTCACCGTGCCATCCCGGTCGAACACCCGCGCTGGCATCAGGCCGGCTTGCGCTGCGGCGTTGCTGCCGTATTGCTGACGCGGATGCCGACGCGATAATCGGGAACGATGTCGTTCCTGGACGGCACGCCCTGCGGTTCGACACCGGCCAGGGTAAAGGTCAGGCCGTCCTGGGTGACGCTGGTGGCGCCGTTGGGCATGCTGTCGGACAGCACGAAGCTGCTGGTGACGCCGTCGGGCCGGGTCAGGCTGAAACTGTAACTGATGTAGCCGGCCCAGACGCAGACGGCGCCCTGGCGGCAGCGGCTGTCGTTGACGCGGTCGAGGCGCACCACGGGCGCGACCAGCGTGCCCGGTTTGTCGCTGGCAACGGGCTGGGCCGCCGGCGTGATCAGGGCGCTGGCGCCCCGGGTGAGCACATAGGTGGTGGCGAATGGCTGCGGCACGACCGCAGCGCGATTGCCCGCTGCCGAACCGCAGGCGTAAAGCGCCGCCATCACGAACGTCAGCAGGGGCAGGACAATGAGCTGGCGCAAAATGGATCTTTTCATCTTGACCTCGGTAGAAAATAACGGAAAAACCTTAACAAAAAAACCATGTATGTGTCGCACGATTAAGCAGTTGGCGACCGGTTGCAGCGTGCAGCGCAAACAAAGCCCACCGGCGCCGCCCAAGCTGCGTAGAATGTCGGCACTTAGCACCCACTCACAGGAATCCGCATGCGCAAGACCGACCTGGCCAAGGCCGACGCCAAAAAAATCATGAGCAAGGTGTCCCCGGGACACGCATCGAGCTTCGGCAAGGCGCCGGAAGTGATCGACAAGCGCGAACAGCGCCGCCGCGACCAGGCACTGGGCCTGGTGCCGTTTGCCGTCAAATTACATTGTGACCTGGTGGCGCAATTAAACGCGCAGGCGACCGCACGTGGCCTTGATATGAATCAGCTGGTTGGCGAATTGTTGAGTCGATGTCCTACATAAAAGCAGCGGAAACGCTGCTTTTTTTATGGGTTCGGCGGTATTATTCTTGAGACTGGGATGTTGCCGCCCGGTTGCAGCAGCTTAGACGTACGCCGCCAGCGAACCTTTCATCTTCTTCAGCGCAGCCGACTCGATCTGGCGGATGCGTTCGGCCGATACGCCGAACTCTTCGGCCAGCGTGTGCAGCGTGGCGCCCGAACCATCGTCGTTGGCCAGCCAGCGCGCTTCGACGATGCGGCGCGAACGGGCGTCGAGCTTGCCCAGCGCCTGTTCCAGCCCTTCCGATTGCAGACGCGTCACCTGCTCCGCTTCCAGCACCTTGGTCGGCTCCGTTTGCTCGGACGACAGGTAGGCGATCGGTGTAAACTTGTCGTCCTCGTCGTCGGTCGGCGACTCGAGCGCGATATCGCGGCCGCTGAGCCGGGTTTCCATCTCGATCACTTCTTCGCGCTTGACGTCCAGCATCTTGGCCAGGCTGTCCACCTGCGTCGGGCTCATCGCGTCGAGACCGGTCTTGTGGCTGCGCAGGTTGAAAAACAGCTTGCGCTGGGCCTTGGTGGTGGCCACCTTGACCAGACGCCAGTTTTTCAGGATGTACTCGTGCATCTCGGCCTTGATCCAGTGCATGGCATACGACACCAGGCGCACGTTCTGATCGGGGTCGAAGCGCTTCACGGCTTTCATCAGGCCGATATTGCCTTCCTGGATCAGGTCGGCATGGGGCAGGCCGTAGCCGAGGTAGCCGCGGGCGATCGAGACCACCAGGCGCAGGTGCGACAGCACCAGCTGCTGCGCGGCGGCCAGGTCGTTATGTTCTTTCAGGCGCTTGCCCAGCTTCACCTCATCGTCGTGCGTCAGCATCGGCAGACGGTTGACGGCCGAAATGTAGGCGTCCAGGTTACCCAGGTTGCCACTGAACCCGAGTCCCAGAGCACTGTTGCTGGCAGGGGCCAGCGAGGTCGTTGCGGACATCATAGTCATGTTCATTCCTTCGCTCGATGATTGCTGGTTGCTACAAAGGCATTAACAGCTCTGCAGTGTTCGTATATTAGCACTCTCTGACCGAGAGTGCCAATTGCAGTCATGCTACAACCTTGATAGTGAAATTGCTATGAACTTGATCAAGCTCATCGCTTCCATGTATGAAGTGTGCGCGCCGGAGCTTAGACCAGCCTTAATCGTGTGCTGATGATGATTGAGGGGACTGGGAAAGTCCGTACGTGGCCGCACATGCCGCCATCACGACGATGGCGGCGCAGGGGAGTTATTGCAGGCGGGCAAGGTGGCGCTGCACGGACAGTACTGCTCCCGCGAGGCCCAGGCCGGCAGACAGGGCCAGCAGGATGGCCATCAGCAGCGGTGACAGTGGCGTCAGCTGGAACTCGGACGCGTACAGGCGGGCAAATTCGGCAATCGCAGCGTTGAGCGGACGCAGCGCCAGCGCCACGGCGCCCAGTGCCAGCGCGCCCGAGCACAGCCCCAGCAGCGCGCCCGTGTAATAGAAGGGGCGGTGGATGAAGCTGTCGGTGGCGCCGATCAGCTTGGACACCTGGATTTCCTCGCGCTGCGTCAAGACCTGCAGGCGGATGGTGTTGAACACCACCGCCACCACCACCGTGCCCAGCGTGGCGGCCAGCAGCAGCAGCGCCAGGCGCAGGATGTTGAGCAGGGCGGCCAGGCGCTTGACCCAGGCCGAATCGACCTGCACCGTGTCGACGCCGGGCAGCGCCCGGATCTGCTCGGCCAGCACATCGACGTCGCCGCCCGATTCGGCCAGGCGGAAGGCGTTCAGCTTGAGCACATAGCTGTCGGGCAGCGGATTTTCGCCAAGCGTGGTCAGGACGTCGGCCAGGCCGCTTTTTTCCTTGAGGGTTTCCAGCGCCTTCTCGCGCTCGGTAAAGATGATCTTCGCCTGCTTGTCGGGCACGGCCTGGCGCAGCAGCACGGCCAGTTCCTCGGCCTGCTGGCGCGGCGTATCCTGCTTGAGAAACACGCTGAGTTCGGGATCGACCGACAACTGCTCGGACATCGGGCGCACATTGTCGAGCAGGGTGGCGCCCATGAACGGCAGCGCCAGCGCAATCGCCACCACCAGGATATTGAACAGGAAGCTGCCGGGAGCGCGGCGCAGGTGTACCAGCGCCACCGACAGCGCGTAACGGTGCTGGCGGAACCAGTAGGTCATGGCGCCACCTCCAGCTGGCCGTGGTCGAGCCGGATCACGCGCGCGGCCGCGTCCAGCATTTGCTCGTCGTGGCTGGAGATCAGGCACGTCACCCCCACCGAGTGGAACGCCTTGAGCGCATCGAACACCTTGTTGGCGCTGGCGCGGTCGAGGTTGGCGGTGGGTTCGTCGGCCAGGATCACCTGCGGCCGGTTGACGATGGCGCGCGCAATCGATACCCGCTGCTGCTCGCCGCCGGACAGGGCCAGCGGCTGGGCGCTGGCGCGGTCGAGCAGTCCCACCTTGTCGAGCGCGGCGCGGGCGCGCTGTTCCGCTTCGCGGTGCGACGAGCCGGTTACCAGCAGCGGCAGCATCACGTTGGCGACGATGGTGCGGTCGGTCAGCAGGCGCTGCTGCTGGAAGATCAGCCCCAGCTTGCGGCGCAAAAAGGGAATGGCCGACGAGCGGATACGTGAAATATCCTGGCCGTTGACGATGACCTGGCCGGCCGTCGGGCGCTCGACGGCCGCGATCATTTTCAGCAGCGTGGACTTGCCGGCGCCGGACGGACCGGCCAGAAACACCAGTTCGCCTTTATCGACATGGAACGAGAGGTCGCGCAGCGCCACCGCATCGGCGGTGTACTGCTTGGTGACGTTGCGAAATTCAATCATTCTGTGGGGGCGCTTATCCGTGGTTAGCCGAGCAGGGCTTCAACAAACTCGGCCGCGACGAACGGCTGCAAGTCTTCGATTTTTTCACCGATGCCGATGAAGTACACGGGCACCGGACGTACGCGGGCAATCGCGGCCAGCACGCCGCCCTTGGCAGTACCGTCGAGCTTGGTAATCACCAGGCCGGTCAGCTTGAGGGCGTCGTCGAACGCTTTGACTTGCGCCAGCGCATTTTGCCCGGTATTGCCGTCGATGACCAACAGGGTTTCGTGCGGTGCGCCATCCATGCCCTTGCCGATCACGCGCTGGACCTTTTTCAATTCTTCCATCAGGTGCAGCTGGGTGGGCAGGCGACCGGCGGTATCGATCATGACCACGTCCAGGCCGCGCGCCTTGCCCGACTGCACCGCGTCGAACGAGACAGCGGCTGGATCGCCCGATGCCTGCGAAATCACGGTAATGTTGTTGCGCTGGCCCCAGACCATCAATTGCTCGCGGGCAGCAGCGCGGAAGGTGTCGCCGGCGGCCAGCAGCACCGACTGGCCGTTCGACTGCATGTGCTTGGCCAGTTTGCCGATGGTGGTGGTCTTGCCGGCGCCATTGACGCCCGAAATCATCATCACCATCGGCTGGTGACGGCCCAGTTCGAATGGCTTTTGCAGCGGCAGCAGCAATTCCGTCAGCAACTGCTTGAGCGCGGCCTTGACGGCTGCAGCGTCGAGCAGCTTGTCTTCCTTGACCTTGCGCTTGAGCGCGGTCAGCAGGTACTCGGTTGCTTCGACGCCGGCGTCGGACATCAGCAGCGCCGCTTCCAGCTCGTCGTACAGGTCGTCGTCGATCTTGGCGCCCACGAACAGCAGCGACAGGTTACCGGAGGTCTTCGATAGCCCCGCTTTCAGGCGCGACATCCACGACTGCTTTTGCGCCGGCTCTTCGATCGGCAGCAGGTCCGGCAGGTCGGTTGTGGCCGGCGACGCAAGCGCTGCCGGCGACCGGGCCGGGGCAAGTGATGGCGCCTGCGGCACAGGCGATGGCGCCTGCGGCACATCGGGGGTGACAGGTTTTTTCTTGAAGAAACTAAACATAGTGATCGGGGCGCTTCAAGCTGGTGCCCGGCGGGGCCGGACAAGGGAGGAAATGATGCTATTTTACCAGAGCACGTGCAGCGAAATGCAGCGTCCGCGCCCGCGCCGTCGCGCGGGAGGGAAGCGTCGGCGCCCGTGCCGACCGGCCGGTTTTTTGCGCGGACGATGACTTTTGCAGTGCACAACGCCCCCGTTTGGGGCGGGTGCTGCACGAATTGGTGCAGTTTTTGTGGCAGTCGCGCAACAGGTAGCAATTACTTACAAATTGCTCACAGTTTGCATTAAGTTGCATTTGGGACAGAATTATCGCCGTAACAGGCCTGTAATACGGCCTTGTCGCCCCGAATTTGACACATTTGTGAAATTCTCAAGTGCAAACTATTTGAAAAGTCGTATGCTAATTGGCAACGAGCGGCAGTGAATCACGAGCTCTTCGTTATAAAATAGCGCTATCAATAGCAATCTGGCTATTTTTAATTGGTCCAACCACGATGTACCACGGTGCCCTCGTCGGATGAACGGACGAGGTTGATTCGCTTGCTCTGCATGAAATATTGCGATGCGTTAAAATGCGGGCGTTTCGGACATCTGGTTGCCGGTGACAGGCGCTCCACAAGAGCGTCGGCCCGGCAGGCATCGTTAAGCAGCTGAATTGAGCCGCACCACGAGTTTTACCTTTGACAGCTTACAACTGAAGGAAATAAAGAATGAAAAAATCCCTGATCTCCATTGCCATCCTGGGCGCCCTGAGCAATGTTGCAATGGCACAGTCGAACGTGACCATGTACGGTATCGTTGACGCCGGCATCACCGCAGAACGCGGTGGTATCAACGGTAACGTCACCAAGGCCACCAGCGGCGCCGCTTCGGCATCGCGTATCGGCTTCAAGGGCACCGAAGACCTGGGTAGCGGTCTGAGCGCGATCTTCAAACTGGAAGCTGGCGTGAAAGTGGACGACGGCGCACTGGACAACACCACCAACCGCCTGTTCAACCGCGAAGCATATGTCGGTCTGAGCTCGAAAACGGCCGGTACCCTGACCATCGGTCGTCAGTACACCCCTTACTACGAAGTGCTGCGCGACGTGGCTGACCCGTTCGCACTGGGCACCGCTGGTACCGCTAAAAACTTGTTCCCAGTTAGCTCGACCAGCGCTGTGGCCAACGTGACCACCGGCACCCGCAACGACAACGCCGTTGTCTACAAAACCCCAGTCTACGCTGGTTTCTCGGGCGCTGTATCGTACAGCCTGGGCGAACAAGCTGGTGATTCGTCGGCTCAGCGTCAGATCGGCGCGTCGGGCTGGTACACCAACGGCGACCTGAACGTCGGTATCGCTTACAACACCCACAACAACGACACCGCCACGATCAAGTCGAACCGCAACGGCCACAACAGCCTGGTTGCTGTCAACTACGACTTCAAGGTCCTGAAAGCCTACGCTGCCTTCGGCAACAACAAAGGCCAGAACAGCTCGGTCGTTGCAGTACCTAACGCTTACAGCGCTCTGCCTTACGACAACTCGGAAAACACCACCAACGCCCTGATCGGTCTGACCGCACCAGTTGGCCCAGCTGGCACCGTGATGGCGTCGTACACCCACAAGAACGACAAAGACCCACTGAACCGCGATGCTGACCAGTACGCGATCGGTTACTCGTATGCTCTGTCGAAGCGCACCAGCACCTACGTTGCCTTCGCCAAGATCAAGAACAAGAACGGTGCAGCTTACACCGTGGGTAACAACACCGAAGCCGGCACCGGCGACAAGGCGTTCAACCTGGGCGTAAAACACTCGTTCTAATCTGATCTTTCAGGTCTAGAATCCACAACGGCTGCCTGGTGCAGCCGTTGTTCTTTTGGGAGGGCAATACGCTATGAAGAACCGACAACGCGCGCTGCTGGGCGGCGTTCTGCTGCTGGCCGCGTGCGCGGTACTGGCTGCGCCCAGGGCGCCCGCCGCACGCAAGGCCGACGAGCGTGGCTTGCCGCGGTACGGGATGATGGTGTTTTCCGATCTGTGCATCAACGCCGACAGCGGCGAATTCGGTGGCCAGCGCATCACCTTGCAGCGCTTTAACGAAGTCGATACGGTGCTGTACGAATATACGGCCGGCGGCATCAGCTGGCCGGTCGTGGCCAGCGACGTCAACATCGATCCGCGCGGCAGGCAGATGTATTTCACCGTGCAGCCGCCGGAAGAAGACGAGCGCACCATCAGCGGCAAGATCGTCGACGGCGGCAAGGCCCTGGTGCTCGACGGCGGCTACTGCGGCGACGCGACGGTGCCGATGCGGCTGCCGCTGGTGACCGATTTCGGGCGCAAGGCGGGCGTGTGCCACGCCTGTCCGCCGCAAAAGGAAAAGCAGGAGGCGCCCGCTCAGGACAACGGCGGCGCCTGACCCTCGCTGGCCTTGGCCCTGGCCCTAGCTGGCCTTGGCCGACTTGGCCGATTTGGCCGCCTCGGCATTGCGGCGGATGGTCGCCAGGGTCGCTCCCGGCGTGATCAGCTCGCCGTCGTACCGCAGCTCGATCAGCGCCGGCAACTGCCGTTCTGCAGTCCACGCCAGCGCCCGCGCCAGGGCCGGCGCGAAGTCGGCGGTTGCCGTCACCACTTCCCCATGGCCGCCGTAGGCCACCGCCAGCGCCGCAAAGTCGGGGTTGTGCAGCTCGGTGCCCGACACGCGGCCCGGGTAGTCGCGCTCCTGGTGCATGCGGATGGTGCCGAACATGCCGTTGTTAAACACGATCACCACCACGCCTGCGCGGTACTGCACGGCCGTGGCCAGCTCCTGGCCGTTCATCATGTATTCGCCGTCGCCGGCAAAGGTGATCACGGTGCGCGCCGGATCGATGAGCTTGGCCGCCACGCCGGCCGGCACGCTGTAGCCCATGGCGCCGCTGGTGGGGGCGAGCTGGGTGCGCAGACCGCCGTAGCGGTGGAAGCGGTGCGCCCAGGTCGCGTAGTTGCCGGCGCCATTCGTGATGATGACGTCGTGCGGGGCGATGCGGTCGATGTCCTGCACCACCTGCCACAGGTCGAGCGGGGCCTGGCCGTCCTGGAACACGGGCGGCTGCTGCTGCCAGGCCGCCAGGTCGGCGCGCGCGGCTGCCACGCTGGCGCGCCAGGCGTCGCTGTTGAGCGGCGCGAGCGCGGCCAGCGCCGCCGCGAACTGCGGCATGCCGCTGTTGATCAGCAATTCGGCCTGGTACACGCTGCCCAGTTCCTCGGCGTCCGCATGCACGTGGACCAGGCGCTGCTGCGGCACCGGCGCCGTCAGCAGACCGTAACCGCCGGTCGTCATCTCGCCCAGGCGCGGACCGATGGCGACGATCACGTCGGCCTCGCGCACGCGTTTGGCCAGCGCCGGGTTGATGCCGATGCCGACATCGCCGATGTAATTGGCATGGTCGTTGTCGAGCAGGTCCTGGAAGCGGAACGCGCAGGCCACCGGCAGGTCGTTGGTCTCGGCAAAGCGGCGCATGTCGGCGCAGGCCTGCGCGTTCCAGCCGCCGCCGCCGAGCAGCAGCAGCGGGCGCTGCGCGTCCTGCAGCATGGCGCGCATGGTCGCCATCTGCGTGGCCGACGGCGCCGCCTGCACCGGCTGGTAGCGGCGGGTGTCGGCCACCGCGGCCATGGTGGTCAGCATGTCTTCCGGCAGGGCCAGCACCACCGGGCCGGGGCGGCCGCTGGTGGCGACCTGGAACGCGCGCGCCAGGTATTCGGGGATACGGTCGGCACGGTCGATCTGCGCCACCCACTTGGCCATCTGGCCGAACATGCGGCGGTAGTCGATTTCCTGGAACGCTTCGCGGTCGATGAAGTCGCTGCCGACCTGGCCGATGAACAGGATCATCGGCGTCGAATCCTGGTACGCCGTGTGCACGCCGATCGAGGCGTTGGTGGCGCCCGGCCCGCGCGTGACGAAGCAGATGCCGGGACGGCCCGTCATCTTGCCGTAGGCGTCGGCCATGAAGGCGGCGCCGCCTTCATGGCGGTTGATGATGAAGCGGATACCGGAATCGTGCAGCGCGTCGAGCACGTCGAGATAGCTCTCGCCGGGCACGCCGAAAGCGGTATCGACGCCGTGGATCTGGAGGGCGTCGACCAGGATCTGGCCGCCGCTGCGGGTGGGGTGCGTCATGTGTGGCCTTTTCAGGTGGATGGTACGTCTGATGATGCGTCATTCTAAGGCGGCATCACGGCGCCGGCTTTAACAATGGCGACACCAAATTTCAGAATCGGCGGCACGGGCTGTTACAATACCGCCTGAAGCAAGCCAGACAGCCGCTGGCCAGTGCGTAATGCCTGGCGGGAGGAAGGTCCGGACTCCACAGAGCGGGGTGACGGTTAACGGCCGTCCGCCGAAAGCCTTTGCCGGCGCAAGCCGGCGAGGTATAAGGCGAGGAACAGGGCCACAGAGACGAGCGTATTAAGTTACGGTGAAACGCGGTAACCTCCACCTGGTGCAATTCCAAATAGGCACGCGATGATGCTGCTCGCGGAGCGTGCGGGTAGGAAGCTTGAGCGCTGGAGCAATCCAGCGCCTAGAGGAATGGCTGTCATAGCGCGGTTCTGCCGCGCCGTAACAAAATCCGGCCTATCGGCTTGCTTCAACTGATTACCATGCGGCTGCCGCCGGTCGACGCGAAGCCGCGCCGACCGGGGAATGTCGATGCAGCAGTACATACTGGCCTTGGACCAAGGCACCACCAGCTCGCGCGCCATCGTGTTCGACCACGGCGGCCGCATCTGCGGCAGCGCCGCGACCGAATATCCCCAGCATTTCCCCCAGCCCGGCTGGGTCGAGCACGACCCGCGCGACATCTGGTGCAGTCAGCTCGCGGTCGCCCGCCAGGTCCTGCGCGAACACCAGATCGACCCGCGCCAGATCCGCGCCATCGGCATCGCCAACCAGCGCGAAACCACGCTGGTGTGGGACCGCGCCACCGGCGAGCCGATTGCGCCGGCCATCGTCTGGCAGGACCGCCGCACCGCCGACACCTGCGACGCCTTGCGCGCCGCCGGCAAGGCGCGCGCGATCAAGGATGCCACGGGCCTGGAGCTCGATGCGTACTTTTCTGCCACCAAGCTCGCCTGGCTGCTCGACCACGTCCCCGGCGCGCGCGCGCGCGCACAGCGCGGCGAACTGGCCTTCGGCACCATCGACAGCTGGCTGGCGTTCCAGCTGACCGGGCGCCACGTCACCGACATCGGCAACGCCGCGCGCACCATGCTGTTCAACATCCACCTGCTGCGCTGGGACAGCGACATGCTGGCGCTGTTCGATATTCCCGACACCGTGCTGCCGCAGGTGCTGTCGTCGAGCGAGGAGATCGGTGTCACCCGGCCGGAGCTGTTCGGGGTGGCGATTCCGGTGGCCGGCATCGCCGGCGACCAGCAGGCGGCCACCTTCGGCCAGGCCTGCCTGCAGCCGGGCATGGTCAAGAACACCTATGGCACCGGCTGCTTCATGCTGATGCACCTGGGCCGCCAGCCGGTGGCCTCGCACAACCGCCTGCTGACCACCGTCGGCTGGCGCCTCGGCGGCGACACCGACTACCTGATGGAAGGCAGCGTGTTCATGGGCGGCGCCACCGTGCAGTGGCTGCGCGACGGCCTCGGCATGATCCAGCAGTCGAGCGAGGTCGAGGCGCTGGCGGCCAGTGTACCCGACAGCGGCGGCGTGTACCTGGTGCCCGCTTTTACGGGACTGGGCGCGCCGCACTGGGACCCGTATGCGCGCGGCGCGCTGGTGGGCCTGAGCCGGGGCAGCCACCGCGGCCATATCGCGCGGGCGGCACTCGACGCCATCGCCTACCAGAGCGCCGAACTGATGATCGCCATGCAGCGCGACGTCGCCGCCTCGCAGCGGCCGTTCGCCTTAACCGAGGTGCGCGCCGATGGCGGCGCCGCCCGCAACGATCTGCTGATGCAGTGCCAGGCCGACCTGCTGGGCGTGCCCGTGGTGCGGCCACAGGTCACCGAAACCACGGCGCTGGGTGCAGCGTATCTGGCCGGGCTGGCCGTCGGTTACTGGGACAGCCGCGAACAGGTGGCCGCGCAGTGGACGTGCGAGCGCCGTTTCGAGCCGCGCATGGGCGACGACCAGCGCCAGTCGCTGCTGGCCGACTGGGGCAGGGCGGTGGCGCGGTCGCGCGACTGGGCGCCGCACCATGACCGCTGAACCGTTCCCGGTACTCCGTTGAAATGTCTAGACAAGTTGACCCAACTGGTATGCGTGGCCACGCTACCGACACATTTCCCCGTCAGCCGACCGACAGTCGTCCTTCCTCCGCATACCGGCTGTAGCAGCCGCTTTGGCGGGTATGGACGCCATATCGCTGCGCCTTGATGCCCAGCCGTCGCCAACCAACGCGTTGTAAATAATATATTGCAATGTTGGTTGTTAGCAATTTCCAGCATTTTTTTAATGCGCCGTTTGATGCCCAAACACATGTGTGCAGATGAGAGTCCACATGCAGATTTCGAGATAAGTACTTAATTTGTCGAGTTATTTTGTTTCTGGGAGGCTTCAAGGAATCGCGCTAAGTCCTTAATTTCATTACTAAAATCCCGATTTCGATTGCCGGAAAGCGCTTGACCACCCATGCGCCATCCTCTAAAGTGGGCATCTGTGTGAAAAAGTGTCTTTTTGTGGGAAATTTCTACTGACTTAGCGGCAGCGGAAGTTGAACGATAAAAGCTGCGATTCATGCTCCGCTAACAATACTGAGGTCAAAGGTAATCCCGTGTTTCAAGGCGCGTCCGCAATCAATCTCGATGCCAAAGGCAGGATGTCCATCCCTGCCAAGCATCGTGACGCGCTGGCCATCCAGTGCGAAGGCCGCCTCACGCTCACCCGCCATCCCGACGGCTGCGTCATGTTGTTCCCGCGTCCTGTGTGGGAGCAGCACCGCCAGCAGATCGCCCAGTGGCCGATGCAGGCACGCGCCTGGCAGCGCATCTTCCTCGGCTACGCCACCGATGTCGAACTCGATACTGCAGGCCGCATCCTGATCGCCCCCGAGCTGCGCACCGCCGTCGGCATCGGGCGCGAAGTCATGTTGATGGGCATGGGATCGCATTTCGAGATCTGGGACGCCGCCATGATGGCGGCAAAAGAGCAGCAGGCCATCGAGGCCGGCACCCCCGATGTCCTTGCCAATTTCTCTTTCTAAGGTATGCCGTGATGACGACTCCTACGGTACCTGACAGCGCGGTGCCCGATCATGCCGCATCCGCTGCTGCTGCGGCAGCGGCGTTCCAGCACCGCACCGTGCTGCTGGACGAGGCGGTCGATGCGCTGGCGCTCACCGGCGCGCGCGCCAACGGCGTGTTCGTCGACGGCACCTTCGGCCGCGGCGGCCACTCGCGCCTGATCCTGTCCAAGCTGGGCGCCGGTGCGCGCCTGATCGCGTTCGACAAGGATCTGCAGGCGATTGCCACCGCCGAACGGATCGCCGATCCACGCTTCACTATCGTCCACGACAGCTTTGCCACCATGCGCGCCGCGCTGGCCGCACGCGGCGTGGACCAGGTCGACGGCATCCTGCTCGACCTCGGCATCTCGTCGCCGCAGGTGGACGACGCCACCCGCGGATTCAGCTTCCGCAACGACGGCCCGCTCGACATGCGCATGGACACCACGCGCGGCATGTCGGCAGCCGAATGGCTTGCCATCGAAAACGAACAGACACTGGAAAAGGTGATAAAAGAATATGGGGAAGAACGGTTTGCTTTCCAGATTGCAAAGGCGATTGTTGCTCGCCGGGCAGTCGAACCAATTTCGACCACACGACAGCTTGCCGGCATCGTGGCAGGCGCGGTCAAAACCCGGGAGAAGGGCAAGGATCCGGCCACTCGTACCTTTCAGGCTATCCGGATTTTCATCAATAAAGAGCTTGAAGACCTCGAAGCAGGACTGAGCCAGGCGTACGACAGCCTCGCGCCCGGCGGCATCCTGGCCGTGATCAGCTTCCATTCGCTGGAAGACCGCATGGTCAAGCGCTTCCTAGCGGCGCGCGCCAACGTCGCGCAGCCCGACCGCCGCCTGCCGATCCGCGCCGTGGACCTGCCGCAGCCCGAACTCAAGCTGCTGGCCAAGCTCAAGCCGTCCGACGCCGAGGTGGACGCCAACCCGCGCGCACGCTCGGCCGTGATGCGCGTGGCGCGCCGCCTGCCGGTTCCCGGCGCAGCCGAGGGCGCAGCGTGAGCGGCAAGATCAACATCGTGCTGGCGGCGCTGCTGGTCGGCTGCGGCCTGTCGCTGGTGAACGCCCAGTACCAGGCGCGTCACCTGTTCATCGAACTGGAACGCTCGCAGTCGCTGGCGCGCCAGCTCGACATCGAGTGGTCGCAGCTGCAGCTCGACCAGTCGACGCTGGGCAAGCATGCGCGCATCGAGGACATCGCCCGCCGCGACCTCGGCATGACGGCGCTGACCGCCGCCCGTACCCAGTACCTGACGCCTGAAGGATCGAAATGAGCCGCGCCAGCAAACAGACTACCTCGCGCGTGGCCGCCTCGCGCGGCGTGCCGTTCGCGAAAAACCCGGTGCTGGCCGTGAGCCTGCCCGTATGGCGTTCGCGCGTGGTGCTGTTCGTGCTGTTCTTCGCCTTTGCCGCACTGGCCGGCCGCGCCATGTGGTTGCAGGGCATGTCCACCCAGTTCCTGCAAAAGCAGGGCGAGGCCCGCTATGCGCGCACGCTGATCCTGCCGGCCACGCGCGGCAAGATCACCGACCGCGACGGCCAGGTGCTGGCCTCGTCGGTGCCGGTCAAGGGGATCTGGGCCAACCCGGACGACGTCCAGAACGCGCCCGCCGACAAGCTCAAACAGCTGGCCGCGCTGCTCGAGATGAGCAACGCCGAGCTGCAGAAAAAACTCGATTCGGACCGCAGCTTCGTCTACCTGAAGCGCCAGGTGGAGATGGACGTGGCTGACAAGATCGCCAAGCTCAATATCACCGGCATCGGCTCGGAAAAGGAATACAAGCGCTTCTACCCGCAGGGCGAGGTCACCACCCACGTGGTGGGCTTCACCAACCTCGAAGACGTGGGCCAGGAATCGATGGAACTGGCGCAGCAGAAAAACCTGGTCGGCACGCCCGGCACCCGGCGCGTGATCCGCGACCGCCTCGGCCACATCGTCGAAGATATCGGTTCGGTGCGCGAGCCGCACGACGGCAAGGACCTCACCTTGTCGATCGACAGCAAGATCCAGTACATCGCCTTCACCCAGGTCAAGGAAGCGGTCGAGAAGTTCAACGCCAAGGCCGGCGCTGCCGTGGTACTCGACGTGCACACGGGCGAGGTGCTGGCGCTGACCAACTACCCGACCTACAACCCGAACGACCGCTCCAAGCTGACCGGCGAGCAGCTGCGCAACCGCGTGATGACCGACACCTTCGAGCCGGGATCGTCGATGAAACCGTTCCCGGTAGCGATGGCGCTGGAAGCGAAAAAAATCACGCCGCACACGATGTTCGATACCGGCAACGGCTCGATGGTGATCGCCGACCGCGTGATCCACGACACCCACGCCAACCACGTGATCGACGTCCAGACCGTGATCCAGAAGTCGTCCAACATCGGCACCACCAAGATCGCCATGCTGATGACGCCGCAAGACCTGTGGGAGATGTTTACCAAGGTCGGCTTCGGCCAGCAGCCCAAGTGGGGCTTCCCCGGCGCCGTGGCCGGCCGCGTGCGCCCGTACAAGTCGTGGCGCCCGATCGAGCATGCCAACATGAGCTTTGGCCAGGGCATCTCGGTGTCGCTGATCCAGCTGGCGCGCGCCTACCTGGTGCTGGCGCGCAACGGCGACATCATTCCGCTGTCGTTCCAGAAGGTGCACGAAGCGCCGCACGGCACCCAGGTCATCAGTCCCAAGACCGCCGCCGAAATGCGCGAAATGCTGGAAATGGTGACGCTGCCGGGCGGTTCCGCCGTCAAGGCCCAGGTGCCCGGCTACCGCGTGGGCGGCAAGACCGGCACCGCGCAGAAATTCATCGGCGGGCGCTACTCGCACACCAAGTACATCGGCAACTTCGTCGGCATGGCGCCGATGTCGGACCCGCGCTTCATCATCGCCGTCATGATCGACGAGCCGAGCGGCCCCCTCAAATACGGCGGCGACGTCGCCGGCCCGGTGTTTTCCGCCCTGGCCGCGCAGGCGCTGCGCGCCAAGAACGTGGCGCCGGACTCCGACCTGACCCATATCATCATTCCTGAATCCGCAGCACAGGGGAACATGTGACGACTTTAAACTTCGACCCGATGGCCGGAATACCCGCCATCGCCGACGCAATCCGCAAGCTGGCGCCGGGCGCCCGCCTGACGTCGGATTCGCGCCGCATGCAGCCGGGCGACGTGTTTTTTGCTTTTGCCGAAGGCCGCGCCTTTATCGACAGCGCGCTGGCCAACGGCGCCGTGCTGGTGGTGTTCGACCCCGACGGCGGTGCACTGCCCGACAGCCCGGGCCTGAGCCCCACCGTGGCCCGCATCGGCGTCGCGCGCCTCAAACAATTCGCCGGTCCGATCGCCCACGCCTATTACGACCGGCCCGACAGCGCCATGTTCACCGTCGGCGTGACCGGCACCAACGGCAAGACCTCGAGCGCGGTGTGGCTGGGCCAGGCCTTGGCGCGCGGCGGCGAGCTGGCCGCCGTCGTCGGCACCCTCGGCGTGGGCGTGTTCCGCGCGCGGGGCGAGGTCGAGTACGACGTTACCGGCTACACCACGCCCGACGCCGTGCTGCTGGCGCGCACGCTGGCCGGTCTGCGCGAGCAGGGCGCGCAATCGCTGGCGATCGAAGTCTCGTCCATCGGCCTCGACCAGCACCGCGTGGACGGCATGCATTTCGACGTGGCCGTGTTCACCAACCTCACGCGCGACCACCTCGACTACCACGGCGACATGGCCGCGTACGAGGCGGCCAAGGTCAAGCTGTTCGACTGGCCGGGCCTGAAGACGGCGGTCGTCAACCTCGACGATCCGGCCGGCCTGCGCCTGATCGCGCATCTGCAGTCGCAGCCTGCGCTGGCCGGCACCATCCCGCTGATCGGCTACACGCTGCAGGACGCCGCCAGCTGCCCCGATATGGCCGGCGTGCTGGTGCTGCGCGCCAGCCAGCTGCGCAGCGGCCGCGCCGGCGGCACCGAATTCCACCTCGACTGCCCGCTGGGTGCAGCGCTGGTGAAAACCCGCCTGGTGGGCGCCTTCAATATCAGCAATGCGCTCGGCGTGATGGGGGCGCTGCTGGCCAAGGGCACGGGTTTGCGCGCCGCCATCGAGGCGGTGGAAGCGCTCGAACCGGCGCCAGGGCGCATGCAGCAGGTGGGCGGCCAGGATGCGCCGCTGATCGTGATCGACTATGCCCACACGCCGGACGCACTGGAAAAGACGCTGGCAGCGCTGCGCGCCGTCGCCGCCGACCGCAACGGCCAGCTGTGGTGCGTGTTCGGCTGCGGCGGCGACCGCGATCCCGGCAAGCGTCCGCAGATGGGCCGTATCGCCCAGGCGGCCGACCAGGTGATCGTCACCAGCGACAACCCGCGCAGCGAAGATCCGCACGCCATCATCGAGCAGATCGTGGCCGGCATGGACCTGCACCACCCGGCCTCGCGCGTGCAGACCCAGGACGACCGCGCCGGCGCCATCCTGTCGGCCATCAAGCAGGCCGGCAAGGCCGACGTGATCCTGCTGGCCGGTAAAGGCCATGAGCCGTACCAGGAAATCAAGGGCAAGAAGCTGCCGTTTTCGGATACCGACCACGCGCAGCTGGCGCTGTCGGCGCGCCTGACCATGATGAGGCCCCATTGATGCGCGCTGCCATCGCCCAGGTCCTGCCCGCGCTGACCGGCGCCACTGTGGCCGGCGCCACCGTGGCCGGCGACAGCGTCATCGGCGCAGTGACGTTCAATGGCGTTTCTACCGACAGCCGCAGCGTCGCCGCCGGCGCGCTGTTTGTCGCGCTGCGCGGCGAGGTGTTCGACGCCCACGCCTTTTTGCACGACGTCGCCGCCAAGGGCGTTGCTGCCGTGGTGGTCGAGGAAGTCCCGCCAGGCCTGACGGTGCCGGCCATCGTCGTGCCCGACACGCTGACCGCGCTCGGTCAGCTCGCCCACTGGTGGCGCAGCCGGTTCGCGGTGCCGGTGATCGGCGTCACGGGCAGCAACGGCAAGACCACGGTCAAGGAAATGATCGCCACCATCCTGGCGGCCGCCCACGGCGAAGCAGGGCGCCTGGCCACGCGCGGCAATCTGAACAACGAAATCGGCGTGCCCCTGACGCTGTTCCGCATGGACGCGCAGCAGCAGGCGGCCGTGATCGAACTGGGCATGAACCACCCGGGTGAAATCGCCCGCCTGGCCGCGATTGCCGCACCGACGATTGCCATGGTCAACAACGCCCAGCGCGAACACCAGGAATTCATGCACACGGTGGAAGCGGTGGCGCGCGAAAACGGCGCCGTGCTCGCGGCCTTGCCGGTGGACGGCGTGGCCGTCTATCCGCATGGCGACGCCTACACGCCGGTATGGGACGACCTGGCTGCCGGCCGCCGCCTGCTGCGCTTTGGCCTGAGCAAGGCGGCCGAAGTGTCGTGCACGTTCCGCGCCGACGACTCAGGCACCACATTCGGCAGCGAGATGTTCATCACCATCCGCGACGGCGACGTGGCAGAACAGTTCTTCGTCCGCCTGCAGGCGGCCGGCGAACACAATGTGCGCAATGCGCTCGCTGCCGTCGCCTGCACCTACGCGGCCGGCATCGCGCTCGCACAGATCAAGCTGGGACTCGACACCTTTGCCCCGGTCAGCGGCCGCCTGCAGACCAAGCGCGCTGCCAATGGCGCCACCGTGATCGACGACACCTATAACGCCAACCCGGATTCGGTGCGCGCCGCCATCGACGTGCTGGCCACAGCGGCTGCACCGCGCGTGCTGGTGCTGGGCGACATGGGCGAAGTGGGCAGCCAGGGCCGCGAGTTTCACGAAGAAATCGGCGCTTATGCGCAGAGCAAGGGCATCGACCAGGTGCTCGTTACCGGCGCACTGGCGTCCCACATGCGCGGGGACGCCATCCGCCATTTTGAACCATTCGACGCCCTGCTGTCCGCGGTGGACGCGGCCGTGACGTCGAACGCAACCGTATTGATCAAGGGCTCCCGCTTCATGAAAATGGAACGGGTCGTGCAGCATTTGATTGGATTGCAACAAGCTATTAAAGGAAGTCACTAATCATGCTGCTTTGGCTCGCTCAGTTTTTCCAGGACGAGATCGGCCCGCTCCGGGTCTTCAACTTCATCACCTTTCGCGCCGTGGCCGCTGCGGCGACGGCGCTGCTGATCGGCCTGGCCGCCGGTCCGGCCGTGATCCGCATGCTGACCGCGCTCAAGTACGGCCAGGCCGTGCGCACCGACGGTCCGCAGACCCACCTGAAAAAACACGGCACCCCCACCATGGGCGGCGTGCTGATCCTGATCGGCATCGGCGTGTCCACGCTGCTGTGGTGCGACCTGTCGAACCGCCTGATCTGGCCGGTGCTGGTGGTTACGCTCGGCTTTGGCGCCATCGGCTGGGTCGACGATTACCGCAAGGTGGTCAACCAGGACCCGGAGGGCATGCGCTCGGCCGAAAAATACTTCTGGCAGTCGCTGGTCGGCCTGGCCGCCGCGCTGTACCTGGCGTTCTCGGTGTCGGCGCCGAGTGCCGGCAAGGTGTTCGAACTGTTCTTCGCCTGGGTGCAGTCGGGCTTCGAGATGGACCTGCCGCCCAAGGCCGACCTGATCGTGCCGTTCTTCAAGACCATCAGCTACCCGCTGGGCGTGTGGGGCTTCATCGCACTGACCTATTGCGTGATCGTCGGCACCAGCAACGCCGTCAACTTTACCGATGGTCTCGACGGCCTGGCCATCATGCCGACCATCCTGGTCGGCGCGGCGCTGGGCCTGTTCGCCTACCTGACCGGCAGCGCCACGTATTCGAAGTACCTGTTGATTCCGCACATTCCGGGCGCGGGCGAATTGATCATCTTTGTCGGCGCGCTGGCCGGCGCCGGCCTGGCCTTCCTGTGGTTTAACACCCACCCGGCGCAGGTGTTCATGGGCGATGTCGGCGCGCTGGCGCTGGGCGGCGCGCTGGGCACGATCGCCGTCATCGTGCGCCAGGAAATCGTGTTGTTCATCATGGGCGGTATCTTCGTTGCCGAGACGGTGTCGGTGATCATGCAGGTCGGCTGGTTCAAGTACACCAAGAAGCGCTACGGCGTCGGTCGCCGCGTGTTCCTGATGGCGCCGCTGCACCACCACTTCGAACAAAAAGGCTGGAAAGAGACCCAGGTCGTCGTGCGCTTCTGGATCATCACGATGATGCTGGTGCTGGTTGGCTTGTCTACCCTGAAGCTGCGATGATCTACGACGGCAAATACGCACTGGTGCTCGGGCTCGGCGAATCCGGGCTGGCGATGGCGCTGTGGCTGGCCCGCAGCGGCGCGCGCGTGCGCGTGGCCGATACCCGCGCCGCGCCCGAGCGCCTGCCGGTCCTGCAGGCAGCGGTGGCGGACGCGGAGTTCGTCGCCGGCGCCTTCGATGCCAGCCTGCTCGATGGCGTCGATTTCGTCGCCGTGAGCCCCGGGCTGGCGCCGGGCCGCGAGCTGGCCGCGATCGCGCCGGCCGCCGCTGCCGCCGGCATCCCGGTGTGGGGCGAGATCGAGCTGTTTGCCCAGGCGCTGGAGTCGCTGAACGCTGCGCGCGGCTATGCGCCGAAGCTCATTGCCATCACCGGCACCAACGGCAAGACCACGGTGACCACGCTGGTGGGCCAGCTGTGCGAGCGCGCCGGTCACACTGTGCGCGTGGCCGGCAATATCAGCCCGGCCGCACTCGACGTGCTGCGCGAAGTATTGGACCAGGACAGCCTGCCCGAGATCTGGGTGCTGGAGCTGTCGAGCTTCCAGCTCGAGACCACCTTCACGCTCGAAGCCCACGCCGCCACGGTCCTGAACGTGACCCAGGACCACCTGGACTGGCACGGCGACATGGCCTCGTACGCCGCTGCCAAGCACCGCATCTTCGCCCACGACACCGTGCGCGTACTGAACCGCGACGACGCCACCGTGATGCGCATGGCATCGAACCAAGGCAACAATGTCGGCTTCGGCACCGATGCGCCGAAACAGCTCGGTGACTTCGGCCTGCACAACGAGCGCGGCGTGCTGTGGCTTGCCACCGCCGTGGCTGCCGAGGACGAGGGCGAGCCGAAAAAGCGCAAGAAGAACGAGCCGCCCCCGCCGCCGCTGGAAACCGTGGTGAAAAACCTGATGCCGTCCGATGCGCTGCACATCCGCGGCGTGCACAACGCCGCCAACGCGCTGGCTGCGCTGGCGCTGTGCCGCGCCATCGACCTGCCGCTGGCGCCCCTGCTGCACGGCCTGCGCGACTACCGCGGCCAGCCGCACCGGGTCGAGCTGGTGGGCGCCATCGACGACGTTGAATACTACGACGACAGCAAGGGCACCAACGTGGGCGCCACCGTGGCCGCGCTGAACGGTCTCGGTAAAGCCTTTACCGGCGCCGACCAGCGCCTGGTGGTAATTCTCGGCGGCGACGGCAAGGGCCAGGACTTCGGTCCGCTGACCGAGCCGGTGGCGCGCTACGTGCGCGCCGTGCTGCTGATCGGCCGCGATGCGCCGCTGCTGCGCACGGCGCTGCAGGATGCGGGCGTGGCGCTGGAAGACTGCGGCACCGACCTGCCGCAGGCCGTGCAGCGCGCGCGCGCGCTGGCCCAGCCCGGCGACGCCGTGCTGCTGTCGCCGGCCTGCGCCAGCATGGACATGTTCCGCAATTATGCGCACCGCGCCCAGGTGTTTGTCGACACCGTGCGCGACATCGCCCTCGACCGCGGACAGGAGCTCTGATGGCCTTCCAGATGCCATTCCGTTTCGGTCAGAAAGCGGTCACGCCGATCGATGGCCGCGCGCGCCAGTCGAAGATGATGGAGTACGACCAGCCGCTGGTCTGGGTCACCATCATCCTGATGCTGTTCGGGATGGTGATGGTGTACTCGGCCTCGATCTCGCTGCCCGATTCGCCGCGCTTTGCCAACTACGTGCGCTGGCAGAACACCTATTTCCTGCAGCGCCAGGCCATGTTCGTGGTGGTGTCGCTAATCGTCGGCATGTTCGTGTTTCGCACCCGCATCGCCACGCTGCAGCGCTGGGCGCCTTACCTGTTCATCGGCACGCTGGTGCTGCTGGTGATGGTGCTGATCCCGGGCCTCGGCTCGGTGGTCAACGGCAGCCGCCGCTGGCTGTCGCTGCTGGTGATCAAGATCCAGCCGTCCGAACTGATGAAGGTGGTGGCGGTGCTGTACGCGGCCGACTACACGGTGCGCAAGCAGGAATACATGCACAAGCTGACCAAGGGCTTCCTGCCGATGGCCGCTGCGGTCGGCTTCGTCGGCCTGCTGCTGCTGCTCGAACCGGACCTGGGCGCGTTTGGCGTGATCGTCTGCATCACCATGGGCATCCTGTTCCTGGGCGGGATCAACGCGGTCTGGTTCGGCGGCATCGGCCTGATGCTGGTGGCGATCTTCGGCTCCATCATCGCGCTGTCCAAGTTCCGCCGCGAGCGCTATTTCGCCTACCTCAATCCGTGGGACGAAAACAATGCGATGAACAAGGCTTACCAGCTCACGCACTCGCTGATCGCCTTCGGTCGCGGCGAACTGTTCGGCGTGGGCCTGGGCGGCAGCGTGGAAAAGCTGCACTACCTGCCGGAGGCGCACACCGACTTCCTGATGGCGGTGATCGGCGAGGAGCTGGGCCTGGTCGGCGTGCTGGTGGTGATCGCGCTGTTCTACTGGATCGTCAAGCGCGCCTTCGACATCGGCCGCCAGGCCATTGCCATCGACCAGACCTTTGCCGGCCTGACGGCCAAGGGCATCGGCATCTGGATCGGCGTGCAGACCTTCATCAACATGGGCGTCAACCTGGGCCTGTTGCCGACCAAGGGCTTGACCCTGCCGCTGATGAGCTATGGCGGCACGGGCGTGGTGATTAACTGCATCGGCCTGGCGATCCTGCTGCGGATCGACTACGAAAACCGGGTGCTGATGCGGGGTGGCAGATTATGAAACGACTGATGATCATGGCAGCCGGTACCGGCGGCCACATTTTCCCCGGCCTGGCGATCGCGCAGACCATGCGCGCGCGCGGCTGGGACGTGACCTGGCTCGGCACGGCGGCCGGCATGGAACAGGACCTGGTGCCCAACAGCGGCATCGCCATGGACAGCATCGACTTCACCGGCATGCGCGGCAAGGGATTGCAGCACTCGCTGGCCGGCGCGCTGAAAATGGTGAAAGCGTTTGTCGCCTGTCACGATTTTATCGGCCGGCGCCGGCCCGATGTCATCCTCGGCATGGGCGGCTACGTTACCGTACCCGGGGGGCTGATGGCGAAACTGCGCGGCACGCCGCTGGCGCTGGTCAATGCCGATGCGGCGCTGCTGTTATCGAACAAGACGCTGGTGCCGTTTGCCGAACGCGTGTGCTTCGGCTTCCCGGCCAACTTCGGCAAGGCGGCCGGCAAGGCGGTCGTCACCGGCAACCCGGTACGCCAGGAAATCCTCGACCTGCCGGCGCCGGCCGCGCGCTTTGCGGGCCGCAGCGGTCCGCTGCGCATCCTGGTCGTTGGCGGCAGCCTGGGCGCAAAAGCGCTCAACGACAATTTGCCAAGTGCGCTGGCGCTGATCCCGGCCGCGCAGCGGCCGCTGGTGACCCACCAGTCGGGCAAGAAGCATATCGACGCGCTGCGCGCGGCGTACGCGCAGGCCGGTGTGGCGGCCAACGTGGTCGATTTCATCGACGACATGGCCGGCGCCTACGCCCAGGCGGACCTGGTGATCTGCCGCGCCGGCGCGATCACGGTGTCGGAACTAACTGCCGCCGGCGTGGCCAGCGTGCTGGTGCCGCTGGTGGCCTCGACCACCAGCCACCAGCGCGACAACGCGCAGTGGATGGCGAAACAGGATGCGGCGATCCACCTGCCGCAGACGGAGATGAGCGCGCGCAGCGTGGCGACCCTGCTCGAGACGCTCACGCGCAGCACCTGCCTGACCATGGCGACGGCGGCGCACGCGGTGGGCAAGCGCGACGCCAACGAGGCGATCGCGCAGGTGTTGGAACAATTGGCAATCAAAGCTTAGTACATAGGCTTAGTACATAGGAACAGGTAGTGAAACATAAAGTACAGAACATACACTTCGTCGGCATCGGCGGCAGCGGCATGAGCGGCATCGCCGAAGTGCTGCTCACGCTCGGCTATTCCGTTTCCGGCTCGGACCTGGGCAGCAACGCTGTCACCCAGCGCCTGGCGGACATGGGCGCCAAAGTGTTCCAGGGTCATGCGGCCGACCACATCGGCGCTGCCGATGCGGTCGTCACTTCGACCGCTGTGCAGCAGGACAATCCCGAAGTGCTGGCCGCCCGTGCGCGCAAGGTGCCGATCGTGCCGCGCGCCGTGATGCTGGGCGAACTGATGCGCTTGAAACGCGGTATCGCCATTGCCGGCACCCACGGCAAGACCACCACCACCAGCCTGGTCGCCTCGGTGCTGGCCCAGGGCGGCCTCGATCCGACCTTCGTGATCGGCGGGCGCCTGACCGCAGCCGGCGCCAACGCCAAGCTCGGCACCGGCGACTACCTGGTGGCCGAAGCCGACGAGTCGGATGCCTCGTTTTTGAACCTGACGCCGATGATCGAGGTGATCACCAACATCGACGCCGACCACATGGACACCTACGAGCACGACTTCGAAAAGCTCAAGCAGGCGTTCGTGCACTTCACCCACCGCCTGCCGTTCTACGGCCGCGCCATGCTGTGCATCGACGACCCGCACGTGCGCGACATCATCGCCCACGTGACCAAGCCGGTGACCACCTATGGCTTCCACGAGGACGCGGAAGTGCGCGCCATCAACGCCCGCGCGGTCGGCGTGGAAATGCACTTCACGGTGCTGCAGGAAGGCTACCCGGACCTGGACGTGGTGCTGAACCAGCCCGGCCTGCACAATGTGCAGAATGCCTGCTCGGCGATTGCGATCGCGCGCGAAATCGGCATCGCAGACCACCATACGCAGGCCGGCCTGGCCGGCTTCGGCGGCGTCGGCCGCCGTTTCACGCGCTATGGCGAAGTAAGCATCCCGACCGGCGGCACGTTTGCGCTGGTCGACGACTTCGGCCACCACCCGGTGGAAACGGAAGTCACGTTGGCCGCCGCCCGCGCGGCGTACCCGGGCCGGCGCCTGGTGCTGGCGTTTCAGCCGCACCGCTACAGCCGCACGCGCGACCTGTTCGAGGATTTCGTCAAGGTGCTTGGTGCGCCGGACGTGCTGGTGCTGGCCGAGGTATACGCGGCAGGCGAAGCGCCGATCGTGGCGGCCGACGGCCGCTCGCTCGCGCATGCGCTGCGTGCGCGCGGCAAGATCGAACCGATTTTTGTGGAACATATCGGCGACATGCCGGAAACCATCATGAGCGTGGTGCGCGACGGCGACGTCGTCATCACCATGGGCGCCGGCGCCATCAGCGCCGTCCCGGCCAAACTGACTCACTATCCCAAGGTCTGACCATGAGCACTATTTCGACTGAAGACATCGAGGCGCTGGGCAAGGTAGGCGTGCTGTACGGCGGCCGTTCGGCCGAGCGCGAAGTGTCGCTGATGTCCGGCGCCGGCGTGCTGAAGGCATTGCAGAGCAAGGGCGTCGATGCCCACGGCTTCGATACCGGCGAGCGCACGCTGGCCGAACTGGCCGAACAGCAGTTCGACCGCGTGTTCATCGCGCTGCACGGCCGCTACGGCGAGGACGGCAGCCTGCAGGGCGCGCTGGAACTGCTGCGCATTCCGTACACCGGCAGCGGCGTGATGGCCAGCGCCGTGGCCATGGACAAGATCACCACCAAGATCCTGTGGCTGGCGGCCGGCCTGCCGACGCCGCGCTACGCGGTTGTCGACAGCGGGTCCGACCTCGACGCCATCAGCGCAGACCTCGGCCTGCCGCTGATCGTCAAGCCGCCGCATGAAGGTTCGACCATCGGCATCACCAAGGTGGAAGCGGCCGGCCAGTTCAAGGCCGCCTGCGATATCGCCGCCGCCATCGACGACGCCGTGCTGGCCGAGGAATTCGTCAGCGGCCGCGAGTTCACGGTCGCCGTGCTCGGCACCGGCGCCGAGGCAAAGGCGCAAGCGATCGTGGAAATCGTCGCCCCGGCCGGCAACTACGACTACCAGAACAAGTACTTCAGCGACGATACCCAGTACATCTGCCCGGCCATGTTGCCGGCTGAACTGACGGCCGAGATGCAGCGCATTGCCGTGGCCGCCTACCGCAACATCGGTTGCGAGGGCTGGGGACGGGTGGACATCCTGCTGCGCGAACGCGATCAGAAGCCGTTCCTGCTCGAGGTCAATACCTCGCCCGGCATGACCGGCCATTCGCTGGTGCCGATGGCTGCCCGCGCGCAGGGCATGAGCTATGAAGACCTGTGCGTGGCGATCCTGCGCACCGCACGTTTGAAGATGAAGGGTTGAACGCACGATGTGGCAAGACGCTAAAGCCTTGAATGCCACCGCCAGCGCGCTGTTCGCAGCCGCGCTGCTGGCATGCATCGCCGCCGGCGTGTGGTGGGTGGCGCAGCGTCCGATGTTCGACCTGCGCACCATCCGCATCGAGAGCATGGACAGCGACGGTCTGCGCCACGTAAACCAGCTGACGCTGCGTAACAGCGCGCTGTGGCGCCTGAAGGGCAACTTCTTCACGGCCAACCTCGACGCCGTGCGCCAGGTGTTCGAGGCGGTGCCGTGGGTACGCCGCGCCACCGTGCGCCGCGAGTGGCCGAACCAGCTGATCGTCACGCTCGAAGAGCACGAAGTGCTGGGCACCTGGGGCAAGGACGGCCGCCTGCTCTCGACCAAGGGCGATGTATTTACCGCCAACGTGGCCGAAGCGGAAGAGGACCATGAACTGCCGGAATTCGACGGCCCCGATGGCAGCGAGAAGGAAGTGCTGGCCCGCTACGGCGAACTGCGCAGCTGGTTCGCGCCGCTGCAGCTGGTACCGGAAGCGCTGTCGCTGTCGAGCCGCTATGCGTGGACGGTCCGGCTCGACAACGGCATGAGCGTGGCGCTCGGCCGCGAGCAGACCGCCACCACGCTGCGCGAACGGGTGGACCGGCTGCTGGGCATCTACCCGCAGCTGGTGGCCAACCTGCCCGACATCGAGACCATCGACATGCGTTACCAGAACGGCCTGGCGCTGAGCGCGAAGGGATTGAAGATACCGAAAGACGGCGCCTGGCCGAAAAAACAGGCGATGAAAAAAACCACCGGTGGCGCGCAAAAGCCACCGCAACCAGCACAACAACATTAAAGCAGAACAGAGCAGGCAACATGACAAAAGACGCTAAAAACCTGATCGTCGGTCTCGACATCGGCACCTCCAAGGTGGTGGCCGTGGTGGCGGAGGTGATGGGGGATGGACGCCACGAAGTGATCGGGCTGGGTCAGCACGAATCGAAGGGCCTGAAAAAAGGCGTGGTGGTGAACATCGAAGCGACGGTCGAGTCGATCCAGCGCGCGCTGGAAGAGGCCGAGCTCATGGCCGACTGCAAGATCCGCAACGTGTATGCCGGTATCGCCGGCAGCCATATCCGCAGTTTCAATTCGAGCGGCATGGTGGCGATCAAGGAAAAAGAAGTGACGGCCACCGACGTAGCGCGCGTCATCGAAACGGCAAAGGCGGTTAACATTCCGACGGACCAGCAGTTGCTGCATACCGTCCCGCAGGAGTTCATCGTCGATAGCCAGGAAGATGTGCGCGAGCCGATCGGCATGAGCGGCATCCGTCTCGAAGTCAAGGTCCACATCGTCACCGGCGCCGTGTCGGCCGTGCAGAACATCGTCAAATGCGTGCGCCGCTGCGGTCTCGAAGTGTCGGACCTGATCCTGCAGCCGATGGCCTCGGCCGATGCGGTGCTGACCACCGACGAGAAGGAACTGGGCGTGGTGCTGATCGACATCGGCGGCGGCACCACCGACGTGGCGGTGTTCTCGGACGGCGCGATCCGCCACACGGCCGTGATCCCGATTGCCGGCGACCAGATCACCAACGATATCGCGATGGCGCTGCGCACCCCGACCGCTGAGGCGGAAGAGATCAAGATCCGGTTCGGCGTGGCCAAGCAGGTGCTGGCCGATCCGGGCGAATCGCTGGAAGTGCCGGGGCTGGGCGACCGCGGTCCGCGCACGCTGTCGCGCCAGGCGCTGGCGGCCGTGATCGAGCCGCGCGTGGAAGAGCTGTTTGCGATGGTGCACCAGGTGGTGCGCGAGTCCGGTTACGAAGGCGTGCTGTCGTCGGGCATCGTGCTCACCGGCGGCACGGCCATCATGCCGGGCATGGTGGAGATGGCGGAAGACATCTTCCTGCGGCCGGCGCGCCTGGGCACGCCGGACTACCGCGGCCAGCTGGCCGACGTGGTGCGCAGCCCGCGCTACGCAACGGTGCTGGGTCTGCTGCTGGAAGCGAAAAAGCAGTACCTGCGCGGACACATCGTCACGCGCCAGGACGGGTCGGTGAAGGCGGTGTGGCAGCGCATGAAGGAATGGTTCCTCGGGAATTTTTGAATCAATGCAGTACAGGACGGCAGCAGGGCAGCACGGAACGGCAACAAATACGGCAGCAAACAAGGTCACGAAATTATTTAAATTAATCCGCAGTTTTCAATCTCCAGTTCTCCTACTAATATGAGCACTGGCGCTTGGAAACGGCAAACTGATAGGGAGCACATCATGGAGTTCGATATGGTCGATAACGCAGCTTTGGGCACGGTCATCAAGGTGGTCGGTGTCGGCGGCGCGGGTGGTAATGCGGTTCAGCACATGATCAACAAGGGCATGTCCGGCGTCGAGTTCATCGCCGCCAATACCGATGCGCAGGCGCTGGCCACCTCGCGCGCGGACAACGTTATCCAGATCGGCGAGACCGGCCTGGGCGCCGGCATGAAGCCGGACGTCGGCCGCAAGCTGGCCGAAGAGTCGCGCGCCCGCATCGAAGATGCGCTGCGCGGCGCGCACATGGTGTTCATCGCTGCCGGCATGGGCGGCGGCACCGGCACCGGCGCCGCACCGATCGTGGCCGAAGTGGCCAAGTCGCTGGGCGCGCTGACCGTGGCGGTGGTATCGAAGCCGTTCTCGCACGAAGGCCAGAAGTGCATGGACATCGCCGACGAAGGCCTGGACCAGCTGTCGGCCAATGTCGACTCGCTGATCGTCATCCTCAACGAAAAGCTCGAAGAGATCTACGAAGACGAATCGCTGATCGAATGGCTGCAGCACGCCGACGATGTGCTCAACAACGCGGTGGCCGGTATCGCCGAGATCATCAACGTGCCGGGCCACATCAACGTCGACTTCAACGACGTCAAGACCATCATGGGCGAGCAGGGCAAGGCCATGATGGGTACTGCAACCGCGTCCGGCATCGACCGCGCACGCATCGCCGCCGAACAGGCCGTGGCCTCGCCGCTGCTCGACGGCGTCGACCTGTCGGGCGCGCGCGGCGTGCTGGTCAACGTGACCGCCAGCCGTGGCCTGAAGGGTAAGGAAATCAAGGAAGTCATGGCTGCCGTGCGCGCTTTTGCCGCGCCGGACGCATCGATCGCCCAGGGTATCGCCTACGACGACGCCATGGGCGACGAGATCCGCGTGACCGTGGTCGCCACCGGCCTGGGCAAGAACAAGAAGCACGTGCAGCTGGTACCGCAGCAACTGCTGCGCACCGGCACCCACAACAGCCCGATGATGCCATCGGCCGGCATGGGCGGCGCAGCCGTCAATGTGTCGATGGGCGCCACCGGCGTGATGGGTTCGGGTGCGGCCGGCTTCGACGGCATGAAGGCGCCAGCCGTCTGGCGCCGCGAATCGGCTTCCGAGCAGGTGCGCGCGATGGAAAAGAATGGCATGGAAACCTATGACATTCCAGCCTTCCTGCGCAAGCAGGCCGACTAGGAGCGCCCGCCGTGCCGCCGGCTGCAAGATCGCGGCGGTTCAGGCATACTGGCTATTATCAGCCGTGAAAAGCCGCGCGCGTCGCGGCTTTTTCCGTTCCCATATTTATACAAAGGAGTCACCATGACCATCAAGATCGGCGATCAACTGCCAGCAGGCACCCTGTCCGAATTCATCGATACCGAAACCGAAGGCTGCGCACTGGGCCCGAACACGTTCAATGTACAAGACCTGGTCAAGGGCAAGAAGATCGCCATCTTCGGCCTGCCGGGCGCCTACACCCCGACCTGCTCGGCGCAGCACGTGCCAGGTTATGTCCAGCACGCGGAAGCGTTCAAGGCCAAGGGCGTCGATGAAATCTGGTGCATCTCGGTCAATGACGCTTTCGTGATGGGGGCCTGGGGCCGCGACCAGAAAGCCACCGGCATCGTGCGCATGATGGCCGACGGTAACGCCGCTTACAGCAAGGCGCTGGGCCTGGACGCCGACTTCAGCAAGTTCGGCATGGGCACCCGCTCGCAGCGCTACTCGATGCTGGTCGAAGACGGCAAGGTCACCAAGCTGAACGTGGAAGAGGGCGGCAAGTTCGAAGTCTCGAACGCCGAAACCCTGCTGGGTCAGGTCTAAGCCGGATCCGCAGCAAGAAGGCGGCGCTGCGGCGCCGTTTTTTTTTACTGGACGATTTGTCGATACCGGCGTGACCCGGCATCGACATGACGCTGCAGATGGTGGCCGACGACGTCGGCGAGAGTATTGCCAACGCGATTGCCAAGCGCCTGGTGATCGCCAGCCGGCGTCCCGGCTACCTGGCGCAGGTGAGCGCGGTGATCGCCGCCCACGAAAAGGCCGATCCCGACTTTTCGGCGCTGCTCGTGTGGCTGCGGGCGCGCCTGTCGCAGCCGGTGGATGTGGCAGCGATGGCGGCGCAGGTGGCGATGTCGCCGCGTACCTTTCACCGCAAATTCACGGCCCGTTTCGGGCAGACGCCGGCCCGCTTCGTGGAGACCTTGCGGCTCGAGCACGCGCAGTCGCTGCTGCGCGGTACCCTGGCCTTGAAATTCATCGCCCGCCAGTGCGGCTATGCCGATTTTTCGCAGTTCGCCAAAGCGTACCAGCGGCGCTTCGGCATCTCGCCAGACCTGTTCCGGCAGGCGGTGGTGCGGACGACGGCGCCGATCGCGGCGGCGGCAACGGTAACCATGGCGCCAACGGATGCCGCAGCGTCGGAGGCTGCAATGACGTCGAAGGTTGCAACGGCGTCGAAGGCCGAAATGGCGCCAACGGCTGCCACGGCGTCGAAGGCTGCAATGGCGTCGAAGGTTGCGGCGGCGTCAGCGATTCCAGCGGCGCCAACGGTTGCAGCGGCGCCAGTAAAGCCGTGAGCTCGGCGGCGACCCGGCACCGCGCTGGCGCGTTTGCACAGCTGCCGATGGACAGGCGCAGCGGTCCGCAGGCCAGCAGCGGTACATCGTGCGCCGCCGTCAGCACGCGGCTGCGCCACGGCGCCAGCGACCAGGTTTCGCAGCGCCGTCCGCGCCGCTGCTCGACCAGCAGGCAGGCCGGCGACAGTTCGATGCGGTCGTAATCGTCCATGTGACGGCCATGCCGGTGCAGGCACGCGGCCATCACTGCCACCTCGAGCGCAGCGTAGGCCAGCATCTGCCAGTAGCCCCACCACAGAAAGACAGCCGCCAGTGCCAGCGTGGGCAGGCACAGGGCCGCAGCGGCCAGCTGCAACTGGCGCCGACTCAGGGCATGGCGTCGATGCAGCCACCAGCAGCGGGCGGCGGCGTCGCCGTGCGGTCCGGTATCGCGCGGCATGCTGTCTACGCCACCAGCGGCGGCTTTTCGAATGTATGGAATGGCGCCGGGCTCGGTACGGTCCATTCCAGGCCTTCGGCGCCTTCCCACGGCTTGGCCGGCGCCAGTGTCCCGCCGCGGATCGCGGGCAGCACGATGGCCAACACGAAGTACACCTGGGTCAGGCCGAACAGCAGCGCGCCGATCGTGGTGAGCTGGTTAAAGTCGGTGAACTGGGCCGAGTAGTCGGCATAGCGGCGCGGCATGCCGGCCAGGCCCAGGAAGTGCATCGGGAAAAAGGTCACGTTGACCCATACCAGCGAATTCCAGAAGTGGAAGGCCGCGCGGCGCTCGTCGATCAGGTGGCCGGTCCATTTGGGCGCCCAGTAGTAAAAACCGGTAAAGATGGCAAACAGCGAGCCGGCTACCAGCACGTAATGGAAATGGGCGACGACGTAATAGGTGTCGTGGACCTGGATGTCGATCGGCGTGACGGCCAGGATCAGGCCCGAGAAGCCGCCGATGGTGAATACCCAGATGAAGCCGATGGCAAACAGCATCGGCGCCTCGAACGTGAGCGAGCCGCGCCACATGGTGGCGACCCAGTTGAACACCTTGACGCCGGTGGGCACGGCCACCAGCATGGTGGCGTACATGAAGAACAGCTGTCCGGTGACCGGCATGCCGGTGGCGAACATGTGGTGCGCCCACACGATGAAGGAAATGATGGCGATTGCCGCTGCCGCATACACCATCGACGCGTAGCCGAACAGCGGCTTGCGCGAAAACGCGGGCACCACCTCGGAGATGATGCCGAAGGCGGGCAGGATCATGATGTAGACCTCGGGGTGGCCGAAGAACCAGAACAGGTGCTGGAACATGATCGGGTCGCCGCCGGCGGCAGCGTTGAAAAACGTGGTGCCGAAGTGGCGGTCGGTCAGTAGCATGGTGACCGCGCCGGCCAGCACCGGCATCACGGCAATCAGGAGGTAGGCGGTGATCAGCCAGGTCCAGGAAAACATCGGCATCTTCATCAGCGTCATGCCGGGCGCGCGCAGGTTGAGGATGGTCGTGATGATGTTGATGGCGCCCATGATGGACGAGATGCCCATCAGATGGATGGCAAAGATCGCCAGGTCCATGCCAGATCCCATCTGGATCGACAGCGGCGGATACAAGGTCCAGCCGGAAGCGGTGGCGCCGCCGCCGCTGAAGAAGGAAGCCGCCAGCAGCAGCGCGGCCGGCGGCAGCAGCCAGAACGACAGGTTGTTCATGCGCGCAAACGCCATGTCGGCAGCGCCGATCTGCAGCGGTATCATCCAGTTGGCAAAGCCGACGAAGGCCGGCATGATGGCGCCGAAGATCATCACCAGTCCGTGCATGGTCACCATTTGGTTGTAGAACTCGGGCTGGAAGAATTGCAGGCCGGGCTGGAACAGCTCGAGCCGGATCAGCATGGCCAGCGCGCCGCCCGCCATCAGCATCAGCAGCGCGAAGCACAGGTACAAGGTGCCGATGTCCTTGTGGTTGGTGGCATAGAGCCAACGGCGCCAGCCGCGCGGGCGCTCGTGCTCGTGCTCGTGGCCGGCCGCGGCGCCAGCACGCACGCCGGGCGGCGCGCTCGGTCTGGTCGGTACGAAAGCGTTGTCGATGGTGTCGCTCATGGCGGCTGTCTCCGGTCAATGGAAGCAGCATAGGCCGGCGGCGCGTGCGCCCGTGTGGGGCAGGGTGCGCAGAATGTGTAGGAGGCGGCGCCCGAAAAAATGCCGGCCATGCCGCAGCCGATAGGACGATGCCGACAGAGGCGCAATACCGGGAACTTGCCGCCGCAGCGCGCCTCCAAGCTGGTTTGCACAGGAGGCGCCGCCATGACCACGCCAGCCAATCCACGATCCGACAAGCTGCTGCCCGCCGAAGACCAGGTCGCAGAGGAAGTCAACACCGACCAGCAAGCCCCCGCCACCCGCCGCATCGGCCAGCTGCCGCAGGAGTCGGTCGGCGGGCAGCCGGTGGCAGAGGCGGTGGCCGAAGCCACGCACACCTCGGGGGCGGATCCGACCTCTGGACACAAGCCCGACCATAAAAAGGCTTAGCCTGCCAGGATTCGGTGCTGACAGTGCTGCTTGGATACTTGGACAGTTCCACCGTGTGACGTGGTCACAGCAGCCATATGGCTTAGTTCGTGTCCGGAAGTCGGATCTGCGCCCGAAGTAAGGTCGCGTCGATGGTGAAGCTGTGGTCGTCCTGCACGGCGAAGTAGTCGCGCGTTTCCTGTGGTGCGTTGTCCAGCAGGCTGCGGATGGCGGTGATGCGTTCGAGCGGGGTGCGCATGCGGGCGGTCCAGTCGTCGAATTGCATGGTCAGCTTCCAGGCGTCGGTTTGTGGTGCGCTGAAGCCGGCGTCGGCCAGCATGCACCGCCATTCCGATGGCCGGTAGTCGCGCACGTGCGAGCCGTCGCGCAGCAGTTCCACTGCCTGCAAGGTGGTGTCGTGCAGGGGCGCTTCGGGCGCAGTGATGTCGATGACGACGAAGGTGCCGCCCGGCTTGAGCACGCGCCGGACTTCCTGCAGCGCCGCCGGGACGTCGTGCCAGTGGTGGGCGGAAAAGCGCGTCATCACCATGCAGAACGACGCGTCGGCAAACGGCAGGCTGGCGACGTTGCCTTGCCGGGTGACGATCTGGTGCAAGCCCTTTTCGCGCGCCGCGCCGGCCACCACGGCCAGCATTTCCGGCGCCAGGTCGAACGCCGTCACTGATGCGGCGACCGGCGCCACCGCGAAGCTGGCGTGGCCGGCGCCGCAGCCGAGGTCCAGCACTACAGGGCCTGGGCCGGTCCCGGGAGCGGGACCGTTGCTAAAACCGGCACCGGAGCCGGTAACCGTTACGCTGCCCGTGATGCCGGCAGCGATGGCGCGCAGGGCGTTCAGGTCGGCGCCTTGTGCATGGACCGCGCTGGTCAGGTACGAACTTGCGGTGTTGCCGAACTGCGTGGCGACCAGGGTGTGCTGTTGCATGACATTTTCTCCAGGGGTAGTGGCAGTCAGGGCAGAATAGGCGGATTCCTATCCTGTAACAAGACAAGGTTTTATCCTGGTATAAGGAAGTTCCATGCAACACAATCTCGGCGACTTCATCCGCGCCCACCGCGAGCGCATCACGCCCGAACGCGCAGGCCTGCCCGCCGGCGGCCGCCGCCGCACGCCTGGCCTGCGGCGCGAGGAACTGGCGCAGCTGTGCGAGGTCAGTCCCACCTGGCTGACCTGGCTCGAGCAGGGCAGGGAGGTGGCGCCGTCCGGCAAGCTGCTGGCGCGCCTGGCCGAGGTGCTGCAACTGAGTGCGGCCGAACGCGGTTACCTGTTCAGCCTGGCCGAACGGCTCGATCCGCAGGCCGGCGCCATGCACGCGGCAGCGCAACCGTTGCAGCCGATGGTGGACGCCATCGACGCCCCCGCCTATGTGCTCGATCGACGCTGGGATGCGCTGGCGTGGAATGCTGGTGCGCGGACGCTGTTCGGCGCCTGGCTGGCGGTGGCGCCGGAAGCGTCTGCGGCTGCCGCGACTGCCGAGCTGCCTGATACGCTCGCAAGACCTGCCGCGCCTGAGGCAACTGACGCACACGCAGTATCCGAAGCTCCCGAAGCCCCCTCGCCGTTGCGTCCCAACCTGTTGCGCTTCATGTTCCGCAGTGCTGCCGCGCGCGGCCTGATCGTCGACTGGGACGACCGCGCCAGCCGCCTGGTGGCCGAGTTCCGCGCCGATATCGGCAAGCACGCGGGCTTGCCTGCCGTGGCCGGCCTGATCTCCGAACTGGCGCAGGACAGCGCCGAATTCCGCGCGCGCTGGACCTCGCAGGACGTGGTGGCCCGCGACGGCGGCCTGCGCCGCTTCCAGCATCCGTCGCTCGGTGCGCTGGCCTTTACCCAGGTGACGCTGCACCTGGCCGGGCGGCACGATGTGAAGCTGGTGATGCTGTTGCCTTAGTCAGCGCTGCCGCTGCAAAGCCGTTGTCAGGTTGCTATAATCGGGTGTGACCCTCACGGGTGTCCCGTTCGTGTGTGCGGTCCTGGCTCCGGACGTCGCCATGATGACGTTCCCAGCGGTCCCGTGCAGCGGGGCCGGCGCAGCAAGGAGCTTGCCCTGATTTCCGTCCCCGCCATCTCCCGCAAGGAAAATCTGCACAGCATCTACGCCATGCTGATCGCCGTGATGATGTTCTCGTTCATGGATACCACCATGAAGCTGCTCTCGGCCACCTATCCGGCCACCCAGGTCACGGCCCTGCGTGCCTTGAGTTCGTTGCCGCTGCTGTGCGCCTATGTCTGGTATCGCGGCGCGTTCGGCGGCATCCTCAAGGTGCGCTGGTCCATGCATTGCTTCCGCGCCGTGCTCGGCATCGCCATGCTGACCACGTTTGCCTACGGCTTGAAAGCGCTGTCGCTGGCCGAGGCGTATTCGATCTTCTTCATCGCGCCGGCCCTGATCACGGCCTTGTCCGTGTTCGTGCTCAAGGAGCGCGTGGCGGCCGGGCAGTGGGTGGCCATCGTGGTCGGGCTGGTCGGCGTGCTGGTGGTATTGCGGCCCGAAGGCAGCGGCTTCCTGACGCTGGGCGGGCTGGCGATCCTGGCAGCGGCGGCCTGCTACGCGGTGTCGGCGATCACTGCGCGGCTGCTGGCGCGCACCGACAGCACCGAGTCGATGATGTTCTGGCTGCTGACGCTGATGGCTGCCGGCGCGGTGGTGCTGGCCTGGCCGGCGTGGGTGCCGGTGCGCGCGGCCGACGGCTGGGTGCTGCTGGCGCTGGCCCTGTCGGGCTTTTTCGGCCAGTTGGCCATCACCAAGGCGTTCAGCACGGGGCGCGCCTCGATCGTAGCGCCGTTCGAGTACACGGCGCTGGCCTGGGGCGTGGCGATCGACTGGCTATTGTGGCAGGCGCTGCCCGATGGCTACACGCTGCTGGGCGCGGGTATCATCATTGCCAGCGGCATCTACCTGGTGCGGCGCGAATCGGTGCACAAGGAGTCCGAACACCCGTAACCGGGCCAGTCAGGGCCAACCAGGTCCAGGCAACCGCGGCCGGCCAACTTCGCTATAATCAGCCCATGCTAAAACAACGCACCATCAAAGAACTGGTCCGCACCACCGGCGTGGGCCTGCATTCCGGACGCAAGGTCGAACTGACGCTGCGCCCGGCCGCCCCCGATACCGGCATCGTGTTCCGCCGCGTCGACCTCTCGCCGATGGTCGAGTTTCCGTCGAGCGCGATGGCGGTCGGCGACACGCGCATGGCCTCGGTGCTGGTCAAGGACGGCGCCCGCGTTTCCACGGTCGAGCACCTGATGTCGGCGTGTGCCGGTCTCGGCATCGACAACCTGTACATCGAGGTCAGCGCCGAGGAAATTCCGATCATGGACGGTTCGGCCTCGTCGTTCGTGTTTCTTTTGCAACAGGCGGGCGTGCAGGAGCAGCCGGCCGCCAAGAAATTCATCCGCGTGCTGAAACCGGTGGAAATCCGCGAGGGCACGGGCGAGCGCGAAAAATGGGCACGCCTGGTGCCGCACGACGGCTTCCGGCTCGACTTCTTCATCGAGTTCAATCACCCGGCCGTCGATGGTACGCAGCAGCGCGCCGTGGTCGATTTCGGCGACGTCTCCTACGTGCACGACGTGGCGCGCGCACGCACCTTCGGTTTCATGCAGGACGTGGAAATGTTGCGCGGCATCGGGCTGGCGCGCGGCGGTTCGCTCGAAAACGCCATCGTGATGGACGAATACCGTATCCTCAATTCGGACGGCCTGCGCTACGACGACGAATTCGTCCGTCACAAGATCCTCGACGCGATCGGCGACCTGTACCTGGTCGGCCACCCGCTAATTGCCGGCTACGAGGCGCACAAGTCGGGCCACGCGCTCAACAACCAGCTGCTGCTGGAGTTGCTCAAGCATCCAGACGCCTATGAAATCGTCACCTTCGACAAGGTGGACGCGGCGCCGCAATCTTATGCGCGGCAAATGAGCAACGAGTGGGCTGAAACCTAGCGCGCTGCAGGCTTTACTCCTGGCGGCGGCGCGCCACCATCGCTTTCACGGCGGCGATCAGCGTGGCGTTCTGCGGCGACGGTGCGAGACTGTTGCCGAGCTCGTCGAACGCCGTCACTGCCGCGTCCGACAGCGATAGCGAGCGCATCTGTTCCTTGATCTCGGCCGCCTTGGTCATCTGCACTTTTAAGCGCGTCGCGCCGATCTGCCAGCCGCGCTTGGCCAGGGTTTCCTGCAGCTTCGGGATCTGCTGCTTGAGTTTGGCCGCGAGCGCCGCGTTCGGCACGGACAGGGTCAGCTGACCGTCGTCGAAGGCCAGGATCTCGCAGTAGCGGAACATGGCCGGCAGCGCCGTGGCGCAGTCCTTTTGCAGCGCCGCCATGCGCTCGATGGCCGGCAACAGGGTGGCCATCTTGTCGTCGCGGCGCAGGAAGTCCGTCGCGGCCACGGCCGTGCGGCGCTTGATCGACAGGTTGGAAGAATTGAATCGCATGGCGCGAAACATATCACAACCGCGCGGCAACCGTCAGCGCCGGCCCGCCGCGCGATAACGGCCGTCAAATGTCCCCACGGGGTAAAATAGGTTGATTCAGTGACATTGTTCACATGTTGCCTATTGTTATCCAGGCTACAGACCCTATGTACTCGCGGACGCGTGATAAAATCACCGTCTTTTGCCATAGTCGAACTCCGTGCGGTAAGGCGCGTTCCCCTACAGAGCTTTTTTAACGGCGTTTTTTCAAGAATTCAAGCATGTCATTACTGACCAAGATTTTTGGCAGCCGCAATCAGCGGCTGCTCAAGCAATACCAAAAAACGGTACGCGAGATCAATGCCCTCGAGCCGGCCATGGAAAAACTGTCGGATGCCGAGCTGCAAGCCAAGACGCCCGAATTCAAGGCCCGGGTCGCCAAGGGCGAGACGCTGGACGCCCTGTTGCCCGAAGCATTTGCCGTCTGCCGCGAGGCCAGCAAGCGCGTGTTCAAGATGCGCCACTTCGACGTGCAGATGCTGGGCGGGATGGTTCTGCACCATGGCAAGATCGCGGAAATGGGCACCGGCGAGGGTAAAACCCTGACCGGTACGCTGCCGGCTTATCTGAATGCACTGTCCGGCAAGGGCGTGCACATCGTCACGGTCAACGATTACCTGGCCCAGCGCGACGCCGAGACCATGGCCAAGCTGTACAGCTGGCTCGGCCTGACCACCGGCATCAACCTGTCGCAGATGGACCATGGCACCAAGCAGCTGGCCTACCGTTCCGACATCACCTACGGCACCAACAACGAGTTCGGCTTCGATTACCTGCGCGACAACATGGTGTTCGACGCCAAGGACCGCGTCCAGCGCGAACTGAATTTCGGCATCGTCGACGAAGTCGACTCGATCCTGATCGATGAGGCGCGCACGCCGCTGATCATCTCGGGCCAGGCCGAAAATCATACCGACCTGTACTACAAGATCAACGAAGTGCCGCAGCACCTGACGCTGCAGATCGGCGAGGAAACCTCGGACGGCAAGGGCAAGATCGAAGTGCCCGGCGACTACACCAAGGACGAGAAATCGCACCAGGTGCTGCTGACCGAAGCGGGCCACGAAAAAGCCGAAGCCATCCTCACCCAGATGGGGCTGCTGGCGGAAGGCGCGTCGCTGTACGACTCCGCCAACATCACGCTGGTGCACCATCTGTACGCTGCGCTGCGCGCGCACGCGCTGTACCACAAGGACCAGCAGTACGTGGTGCAGAACGGCGAAGTCATCATCGTTGACGAATTCACCGGCCGCCTGATGACGGGCCGCCGCTGGTCCGACGGCCTGCACCAGGCCGTGGAAGCGAAAGAGGGCGTCAAGATCCAGAACGAGAACCAGACCCTGGCCTCGATCACGTTCCAGAACTACTTCCGCATGTACACCAAGCTGTCCGGCATGACCGGTACGGCCGATACCGAAGCGTACGAATTCCAGGAAATCTACGGCCTCGAAACCGTGGTCGTGCCACCGAACCGTCCGTCCCAGCGCAAGGACCGCCAGGACCAGGTGTACAAGTCGGCGCAGGAAAAATACAACGCCATGATGCTGGAAATCCGCGAGTGCTACGAGCGCGGCCAGCCGGTGCTGGTCGGTACCACCTCGATCGAGAATTCCGAGCTGCTCTCCGGCATCCTGACCAAGGCCGGTCTGCCGCACAACGTGCTCAACGCGAAGCAGCACGCGCGTGAAGCGGAGATCATTGCCCAGGCCGGTAGCCCGCGCGCGATCACCATCGCCACCAACATGGCCGGTCGCGGTACCGACATCGTGTTGGGCGGTAACGTGGAAAAGCAGATCCAGTTCATCGAAGCCAATCCCGAGCTGTCCGATGCCGACAAGGCTAAACAGGCCCAGGCGCTGCGCGACGGCTGGAAGGCGCTGCACGACGAAGTGGTCGCAGCCGGCGGCCTGCACATCGTCGGTACCGAGCGCCACGAATCGCGCCGCGTCGACAACCAGCTGCGCGGCCGCGCTGCACGCCAGGGCGATCCCGGCATGTCGCGCTTCTTCCTGTCGCTTGACGATCCGCTGCTGCGCATCTTTGCCGGCGACCGCATGCGCGCCGTGATGGACCGCCTGAAGATGCCGGAAGGCGAGCCGATCGAAGCGGGCATCGTCTCGCGCTCGATCGAATCGGCCCAGCGCAAGGTCGAGGCGCGCAACTTCGACATCCGCAAGCAATTGCTGGAATACGACGACGTCGCCAACGACCAGCGCAAGGTGATCTACCAGCAGCGTAACGAGCTGCTCGAAGCGACCGACACCAAGGAACTGATCGACTCGCTGCGCCACGGCGCCTTCACCGACCTGGTCCGCGAATACGTGCCGCACGAATCGGTCGAAGAGCAGTGGAACATCAAGGGCCTGGAAGCGGCGCTGGCGTCCGAGTGGCAGATCGACCTGCCGCTGGCGCGCATGCTCGAGACCGAGAAGGACATCAACGACGACGACATCCTCGAGCGCGTGCTCGCTGCTGCCGATGCGCAGTACGAGGCCAAGATCGCCATCGTCGGCCGCGAATCGTTTGCCGGCTTCGAGCGCAACGTCATGCTGCAAAGCGTGGACACGCACTGGCGCGAACACCTGGCCGCGCTTGACCACCTGCGCCAGGGCATCCACCTGCGCGGCTACGCGCAAAAAAATCCGAAGCAGGAATACAAGCGCGAAGCGTTCGAGCTGTTCGGCCAGATGCTGGAAATGATCAAGAACGAAGTGGTCAAGCTGATCATGACCGTGCGCATCCAGTCGCGCGACGAGATCGAGGCGGCCGAAGCCGAGATGCAGAAGTCGCACGTGGAAAACGTCAGCTACCAGCACGCCGACTTCAATCCGAACGCGGCGCCGGAAGAATTGCTGGCGCCGGCACCGGCATCGGCCAGCGGCAACCAGTACGCCAACCTGCCGCCGGAACTGCAGAATCTCACCGGCGAGCAGCTGATGGAAATGGGCCTCAAGGTCGGCCGCAACGATCCTTGCCCTTGCGGCAGCGGCAAGAAATACAAGGCTTGCCACGGCAAGCTGGCGTAAGTTTGCTGATTAAGAAAACCGCCATCGTCGCGCGTGCGCCGATGGCGGTTTTTTTTGTCTGCTGCTCGTTGGTGGCAAAGTGCCGCATGGCGTCACTTCGTCTCTGACCTGGCTTCCTATGCTATATTTTGATCGTTCCACCACCGTTCGCGCAGCTGACCAGGAGGTAATTCTGTGAATACATTCGTCGAGAAGGAGCGGATTACCGCGCGTATTTCGACTGCGGTCGCGGAGGTGTTGAATTCGGCAGCTGAATTGACCGGGACCACGCTCAACGGTTTCGTGGTCCAGGCAGCGCTCGAAAAAGCGCAAAAGATCGTCGATCGTGAAAAGCGCATCACCATTTCGCAGGACGATGCAGCCATGTTATTGAATCTGCTCGATCATCCGCCAGAACCGAACGAAGCCATGAAGCGCGGCTTCAAGCGATTCATGGAGCAGAAATATGGCGACCGTCAAAATTGAAGCGCTGGGAAAATTGCATGAGATCGCAAATTTCGATTGCGGCAGTGCGGCGCTCAACCAGTGGCTGAAGACGACAGCGCGCCAACATCAGAAAAACAATACCTCTAAAACCTTTGTATTGGTTGAAGAGCAGAGTCCCACGGTACCGCAGGGTTTCATGACCATGGCGATCCGTAATCTTACCCCCAGCGGTGACTTACCTGCCGCGATGGCAAAAAAGCTGCCTGCAAACGTGGCTGGTTACACGCTGGCGCGACTGGCGGTATCGGTTCACGCGCAAAAACGCGGGTACGGAGAACGTCTGCTGTTCGAAGCGATGGAAAGGGTATGTCTGGCGTCCCGGCTGGTGGGCGGGTTCGCCATGTTTGTGGATGCAAAAGATGGTGCTGCGGATTCCTGCAAAAAATATGGTTTCGTAGAACTCCCCAGCAAACCGGACGTACTGGTATTGCCGATCGCATCGATGCCCGGCTTTCCGGACCGGTAGCAATACCCGGAACATCGACACTGCGGCCGCTGCCGTTTCCAGTTGCGGCCGCCATTGCATCAATTTACGGCAACGTCAGGATCACCTTCACCGTATCATCGACGGCCGACTTCTCGATGTAGCCGATCGCCTTCGGATCGGCTGCCACGGCCTTTTTTACTTCGGCTGCGCTGGCGTATTCCTTCGGTGCGGTGGCCTTGCCGGTGAAGACCAGCTTCGACCACAGGGCCTTGACCTGCGCCGTGTCCTTGTCTGCCACCTTGCGGTAGAACTCGTTACGGACGGGCGAGCTTTCCGGCAGGTCCACGGGCGTAAACAGGTTCGATTTGCCGAGGAAGAACTGCGACGCCTGTTCCGAGAACATGCGCGAGGCCGGGTTTTTCTGGCTGACGATGACGACGACTTCCGCCGAAGCGGGCAGGGCCATGGCGCCCAGCGCCGACACCAGCAGTGCTGCGATAATATTTTTGTTCATAGGTGCTCCAGGATCAGAATACGAAGTCGAGGCCGGCCGCGACCACGGTGATGTCTTTGTTGGTGCCGGCTGCCGGCGGGTTGATCAGGTAACCCGACTTGGCCTTCGGCTTGACGCGGTCCACCTGCACCTTGAGCGCCAGCGACTTGGCGACGTCCCAGCGCACACCGACCAGGTCGGAGGTCTGTTCCTGCGACGCCAGCAGCGAGTTGATGGCGCCGCGCAGCGCTGCAGGGGCTGCCGCGAAGGCGGCCGGCACCGTGACCGAGCTGCCCGCGCCCTTGACCGAGGCGTGCGCGTAGTACGGCACGAACTTGCCCACGCGGTAGCCGGTCATGGCGTACCACGAGTTGGTGTCGGCCAGGTACACCGGTTCCTTGGCGCGGCGCTGGGCGTATTCGGTTTGCAGCAAGATGTTGTTCCAGTCCATGGTCATGCCGACCGAGCTGAACGCGATTTTCTTGCCACCCTTGAAGTTCAGGTCCGAACCGAGCTTGCCGAAACCGACGGCGGACAGGGTATTGCCCAGTGCGTTGAGCACGGTGAGGTCGTTGATTTCCAGGTCGGCGCGCGCGTGCGCAGCACGGAACAGGAACGGACCGTATTCACCGGTCAGGCTGATGCCGGCATCGGGGGCGCGGTATTCGACCACGCGGTTGGTGTTGGAGGCGATATACAGCTTGCCGCGGCTGACGCCGACGAAGGCCTGGGCGGTCAGGTTGAGGTCGCCGACTGCGTGCTGGTAGTTGATGTCAACGCCGTCCGAGTTTTCGATCGGATTTTGCGAATACACTTCGATCGGCGGACGCATCATGGTGTTGGCATAGCCGACGTTCTGGTAGTCCGAGATCAGGAAGGTCGGCACGACCACGCGGCCCACACGCACGCTGACTTCATCGCTGAGCTTGGCTTTCAGGAAACCCCAGGTCAGTTCGGTGCCGAAGTTGCCTTCCGGGCCCTTGCGGGTCAGTACTTGGGCCGTGCCCGACAGCCAGTCGTTGACCTTGTACGTCGCTTGCAGGCCCAGGTTGGTGTCCACGCCCAGGCGCGGGCTGTCGCCGGCGCCTTCGGCCTGGTTGTAACGGCCGTACTGGGCGGTGTCGCTGTTGCTCTTGGCAGCACCGAGGGTGCCGAAACCGCTGATGGTGAGGTTGCCGTCATCGAGGGCGCCGGCGTGTGCCTGCATCGTGGCCATGGCGGCCAGGATCGCTGCTGCTAACAGTTGCTTTTTCATGAGGTGCTTGTCCTTGCTGTTGGTTTGTCTGGTACTGCGGTGTCTGAGCGATGCGGGGATGGGGCATTCGTTGGCTTATTTTAACAAAATTGCCCTACGGCATGGAATTACTCGCAATAAAATTAATTTTTTTGCCACGTTCCGTCGTTTTTGTGCGAAAAATTTAGTGAAATCAATACGATGTGGGAGGACTTCGATGTTGTTGAAACTATATGTTTAACAGTTACGTCAAATCGCGACGCGCGTGACAGGCCAACCCCGATTGCCCGGCCAGCGATTACAATAACGGCTTCCCCGTCACCCACGAGAGCACTGAATATGGCCGTCAATTCCCCCCTGCCTGTCGCCGCCGACCTGAAACCCGTTGCCGGTATCGAGATCGGCTACGCCCAAGCCGGCATCAAGAAGCCCAACCGCAAGGACGTGCTGGTGATGAAGCTGGCGCCCACGGCCACCGTCGCGGGCGTGTTTACGCTGAACCGCTTCTGCGCCGCACCGGTGCAGATTGCCAAGGCGCACCTGGCGGCCGCCAAGGAGACGGGCAAGCCCATCGTCGCGCTGCTGGTCAACACCGGCAACGCCAACGCCGGCACCGGCGAGCTCGGCCTGTCGCTGGCCAACCAGACCTGCACGGCCCTGGCGGCCGAGCTGGGCTGCGATGCGTCGCAGATCCTGCCGTTTTCCACCGGCGTGATCCTGGAGCCGCTGCCGGCGGCCAAGGTGATCGCCGGCCTGCCGCAAGCGGTGGCCGGTCTGCAGGCCGACAACTGGTTCAACGCGGCCGAAGCCATCATGACCACCGACACCCAGCCCAAGGCCGGATCGCGCACGGTCACCATCGGCGGCCACACGGTCACGCTGAGCGGCATCTCCAAGGGCGCCGGCATGATCAAGCCGAATATGGCCACCATGCTCGGCTACCTGGCGTTCGACGCCAAGGTGGCGCAGCCGGTGCTCGACGTGCTGGTCAGGCAGGTGGCCGACCAGAGCTTCAACTGCATCACCATCGACGGCGACACCTCGACCAACGATTCCTTCATGCTGATCGCCACCGGCGCCGGCAGCCTGACGATCGACTCGGTCGAGTCGCCTGAATACCGCGCACTGGCCGCTGCCGTCACCGAACTGGCGGTGTTCCTGGCGCAAGCGATCGTGCGCGACGGCGAGGGCGCCACCAAGTTCATCACGATTACCGTGGAAGAGGCGGCCAGCGTGGCCGAGGCGCGCAAGATCGCCTATTCGATCGGCCATTCGCCGCTGGTCAAGACCGCGTTCTTCGCCTCCGACCCCAACCTGGGCCGCATCCTGGCGGCGATCGGCTATGCCGGCGTCGATGACCTCGACGTCAGCAAGCTCGACCTGTACCTCGACGACGTGCTGGTCGCCAAGAGCGGCGGCCGCAATCCCGCCTACCAGGAAGCCGACGGCCAACGTGTGATGCAGCAGAGTGAAATCCTGGTGCGCGTCAAGCTGGCGCGCGGCGACCAGGCGGCCACCGTGTACACCTGCGACCTGTCGCACGATTACGTGAGCATCAACGCCGACTACCGCTCCTGATGGCTTCTCTAGAACAATTGCTGGCCCGCGCCGAGAACGTGCTGGCGCGGCTCGAAGCGGTGCTGCCGGCAACGCCTCCGGCGCCCGACTGGGCGCACGGCTACGCGTTCCGGTGGCGCAAGCGGCCTGGCGCTTTCGGCAGCGCCAGCTATTTCCAGGCGGTGGCGCACGTGTCCGATATCGCGCTCGACAACCTGCAGCACATCGGTCCGCAAAAGCAGCAGATCGCGCAGAACACGCGCCAGTTCGTGGCCGGTCGCCCGGCCAACAACGTGCTGCTGACCGGCGCGCGCGGCACGGGCAAGTCGTCGCTGATCAAGGCGTGCCTGAACCAGTTCGCCCAAGACGGCTTGCGTCTGATCGAGGTGGACAAGGCCGACCTGGCCGAGCTGCCCGATATTGTCGAGCTGGTGGCCGGCCGCCCCGAGCGTTTCATCATTTTTTGCGACGACCTGTCGTTCGAGGAAGGGGAGAGCGGCTACAAGGCGCTCAAGGTGGCGCTCGACGGCAGTATCGCGGCGCAGTCCGACAATGTGCTGATCTACGCGACCTCGAACCGCCGCCACCTGCTGCCCGAGCGCATGTCCGACAACCTCGGCTACCAGCACGGCAACGATGGCGACCTGCACCCGGGCGAAACGGTCGAGGAAAAAATTTCGCTGTCCGAGCGTTTCGGCCTGTGGCTGACCTTTTATCCGTTCCGGCAGGACGACTACCTCGACATCGTCAATCACTGGCTGACCATGCTTGGCTGCACGGCGCAGCAGGTGACCGATGCCCGGGGCGAAGCGCTGCGCTGGGCCTTGCAGCGCGGGTCGCGCTCGGGCCGGGTGGCCTGGCAGTTTGCCAGGGACTATGCGGGACGGCTGCCATGAGCGGGCAGACCACGCGCCCGATCGACGTCGCGGTCGGCATCCTGATGCAGGCCAACGGCGACGTGCTGCTGGGCCAGCGCCCGGCCGGCAAACCCTACGAAGGCTACTGGGAATTCCCGGGCGGGAAGGTCGATCCCGGCGAAACCATCGTGCAGGCGCTACAACGCGAATTCGTCGAGGAGCTGGGACTGACCATCGTCAGCGCCGAGCCATGGTGCTGTGTCGAGCACGTGTATCCGCACGCGCACGTGCGGCTGCATTTCTTCATCAGCCGCGACTGGCGCGGCGCGCCGCAGGGGCTGGAGGGACAGGCCTTTGCCTGGCAGGGCGCGGTGGACGTGGCGCCGTTGCTGCCGGCGACCATCCCGCTGATCGAATGGCTCGACCGGATGCGTTTCGACCGCTGAACCGGGCGCCTGCTGGCGCTCCCTTATTCTTCCTCGTGCGGGTCCTTGGGCGGCGCGGCGGGGATCACGTATTTTTCTTCGGCCCAGGCGCCGAGATCGATCTTCTTGCAGCGCTCCGAGCAGAACGGGCGAAACTTGTTTTCAGGCGTCCATTCCACTTTGGTGGAACAGGTAGGGCAGGCGACGACAGTGACCATCATATTTCATCAGAAGTTACAGAGGGTAAGCTCGAATGGTACCTGATCTTCCAGCGGCCTGGGTTTGAGGTCGCCGCCCTGGGTGGTAAAGCGTACCCACAGCATATACTTGTTGGCGGAAATTTCCGGGATGGCGCCCGAGCTTTCGTCGAGGGTCAGGCGCAGCATCTGGTAGACCTTGCCCTGCAACATTTGCTGGTAGCTGCCGGCCACGGCGATCATCTTGACCGGTGCACCCGAGTCGCGCAGCAGGCGCAGCACCAGGCCCAGCGCGTCGAACAGCGGCACCAGCGGGGTGAACCAGGTGACGATGTCGCTGTAGCGCTGCTCCGCCGGCCGCTGCTGCCAGGCGTAATAAGAGGGCATGTCGAAGTCGCAGGCGCCGCCGGGAATGATGGTGCGGCCGCGGATGCTCATCAGCCACTCGTTGTCGCGCACATTCTGGCCGGTCTTGCCTTGCGCCGCCACCAGCGCGCTGCTGACCGCATCGACTTCGGTGAGGATGGCGTCGAGCATGTCGGACTGCACGTTGGGATTGAGGCGGTAGCCGAGCAGCGTCTGGCGCTGGCGTTCGAGTTCCTGCAGCAGGTCGGACTTGAGGTCGGCGCGGCCGGCCACTTCGAGCATGTCGAAGATGGTGGACAGGGCAACGTGGTGCTGCATCGGGTCGGTCTGATGCACAAAGAACTGGAATTTCTCGTACAGATCCTCCAAACGCAACAAAGTGCGGATGCGTTCGTTGAAAGGATATTCGTAGACGATCAAAATAACAGCCCTCTCTGGGTGGACCTGCAAGCAATGCACGTAATTTTGAAGCAAGCGAAGCAAAATTACAAATACTCATGGAGCATCGTGCGCGCTGCGGGCGAAATTCAGGTCCGCAGTTGCAGGTAGCGGGCGTGCAGCCGGTCGATTTGCGGCGCCAGCGCGTCGATGCCGTCGTTGTTGTCGATGACATCGTCGGCCGCCGCCAGCCGTTCGGCGCGGCTGGCCTGGGCCGCCATGATGGCCCGCACCTGCGCTTCGGACAGCTTGTTGCGCGCCATGACGCGGGCGATCTGCACAGCCTCGCTGCAATCGACCGCGACGATGCGCGCGACCCTGCTGCGCCAGGTGCCCGATTCCACCAGCAGCGGCACCGCATAGATCACGTAGGCGCCGGTGGCTGCTGCGGCGGCAGCCAGCGCGCCGTCGCGGATGCGCGGATGCAGGATCGCTTCCAGCACGGCTTTCGCGGCCGGGTCCGAGAACGCCAGCGTCCGCATGCGGGCGCGGTCGAGTGCGCCGTTGGCATCGGCAAACTCGGGGCCGAACGCTGCGACGATGGCGGGCATGGCGCCGCCGCCGGGCGCCGTGAGGTCGTGGGCGATGGCGTCGGTATCGACGATGCTGGCGCCGCGCGCGGCAAACAGGTCGGCCACCGTACTCTTGCCGCTGCCGATGCCGCCCGTCAGTCCGATGGCCAGGCGCGCCGTCATCGCAGCACCGGGTACAGGATGCCGCTCACATCGGCCAGCGGCGCGCGGTACAGGAAACAGATCAGGCCCGAGGCGGCCAGGTAGGGGCCGAACGGGATCTGGTAGTCGAGTCCGCGCCGGTTCAGCACCATCAGCACGATGCCGACCACCGATCCGACCAGCGACGCCATCAGCACGATGGCCGGCAACATGGTCCAGCCGAGCCAGGCGCCGAGCGCAGCGAGCAGCTTGAAGTCGCCATAGCCCATGCCCTCGCGCTTGCGCAGCAGCTTGTAGAGCCAGTAGATCGACCACAGCACCAGGTAGCCGGCCGCCGCGCCGATCACGGCGCTTTGCAGCGAGACATACGTGGCGTCGATATTGAACAGCAAGCCGGCCCACAGCAGCGGATAAGTGAGGTCGTCGGGCAGCAGCTGGGTGTCGAAGTCGATGAAGGTGAGCGCGACCAGCAGGTACAGCAGCAGCAGGCCGCCCAGCCCCTGCCAGCCGCTGCCGAACTGCCACACCACCAGGCCCGACAGCGCTGCCGTCAGCAGTTCCACCAGCGGATAGCGTGGCGAGATCGGCGCCTTGCACTGGCTGCACTTGCCGCGCAGCGCCAGCCAGCTAATGACCGGAATGTTTTCCAGCGCCGTGATCTGGTGCCCGCAGTGGGGACAGGCCGAGCGCGGCGCCACCAGGCTGTACTGGCTGGTATGGCGCGGCGCCTTGCCGGCTTCCATGTCGCAGTAATTGTCGGACTCGCGCTGCATCATCTGCGGCAGGCGGTGGATCACGACGTTGAGGAAGCTGCCGATCAACAAACCGAACAGCGCGGCGATGAGGCTGATGGCAAGTTCGCCGGCGGGCGCGAACAGCAGGGACGGTGGCATAGGAATGAAGGGATTGTTGGTATGGTCGGGTGCAGCGCATATTACAGCACGGGCGCAGCCTGTCGGTGGGTTTTGCCCGGTCATGTAGCAGATTATCTCTCGTACGAGATATGGGCGTCACCAAAAGTTAATGGCAAGGTGAGAGCATTGATACGGTGGGAGCTCCGATGCCGACTTATTTTCCTCCATGGCTGTGGCTGACGGCATCCGTGCTGGCCGGATGGCTGCTGGGCGTGTTGTCCTACGAGCGCTGGTGCAAGGCGATGCGCGCGCGGCGCGCCCTGCTGGCCCGGCAGGCCGAGCTGGCCTACCTGGCCGAACAGGAGCGCGAAGCCTGCGCCATCCACGATGCGCTGCTGCAAGGCATGCAGGGCATCCTGCTGAGCTTTCAGAGCGTGGGCCAGCGCCTGCCGTCTGGCTGCGCCGAACGCGCCGCCATCGAGCGGCTGCTCGACCAGGGCGACGCCGCGCTGGCCGACGGCCGCCAGCGCCTGCAGGCCTTGCGCACGCCCGCCGGCAGGGGCGCTGGTGCGGCAACCCCGCCGCGCAGCTGAGCCTTAGACCACCGAGCCGAGTTTGAAGATCGGCAGGTACATGGCGACCACCAGCCCGCCGATCAGCACGCCGAGGATGACCATGATTGCCGGCTCCATCAGGCTCGACAACGAAGCGACCGCCTCGTCCACTTCTTCCTCGTAAAAGTCGGCCACCTTGCCCAGCATGGCGTCGAGCGCGCCCGACTCCTCGCCGATCGACACCATCTGCGTGACCATGTTGGGGAACACGTCGGCGTTCTGCATGGCGGCCGTCAGGCTGGTGCCGGTGCTCACTTCGTTCTGGATGCGGCGCGTGGCGTCCGCGTACACGACGTTGCCGGCCGCGCCGCCCACCGAGTCCAGCGATTCGACCAGCGGCACGCCGGCCGCGAACATGGTGGACAGGGTGCGGGTCCAGCGCGCAATGGTTGCCTTGCGCACCACCTCGCCGAATACGGGCACCCGCAGGATCAGCCGGTCCATCGCTTTCTGCATCGGCACCGAGCGTTTCCAGGTACGGAAAAACAACCAGATGCCCAGGCCCAGGCCGCCGAAGATCACATACCACCAGTTGACGAAAAATTCCGACAGCGCCATCACGAACAGGGTGGGGGCGGGCAGGTTGGCGCCGAAGCTGGTAAATACTTCCTTGAAAGCGGGCACCACCCAGATCATGATCACGGCCGTCACGATGAAGGCCACGGCCAGGATTGCGATCGGGTACATCAGCGCCGACCGGATCTTGCCCTTCATGGCCAGCGTTTTTTCCTTGTAGATGGCCAGCCGCGTGAGCAGGTCTTCCAGGATGCCGGCCTGTTCGCCGGCCGCCACCAGGTTGCAGTACAGCGCATCGAAATACAGGGGAAACTTGCGGAATGCCTGGTTCAGGCTGGTGCCGGTCTCGATGTCGGCGCGCAGGTCCATCACCAGCTTGGACACCGACGGATTGGCATGGCCCTTGCCCACGATGTCGAAGGCCTGCAGCAGCGGCACGCCCGCTTTCATCATGGTGGCCAGCTGGCGCGTAAACAGGCTGATGTCTTTTTCCTTGACGCGCTTGCCGCTGCGGTAGGTTTTCTTGCGCACCCGCGTGACCAGGATGCCCTGGCGCCGCAAGGTGACGTTGACCACGGCCTCGCCGCCGGCGCGCAGCTCGCCGCGCACGGTCTTGCCGGTCTTGTCCTTGCCTTCCCACGCGAAGATGTTTTCCTTGACCTGGTTGCCGGGGTTTGCCATGGGTGCAGTCCTATTCGTTGGTGCAGCCGAGCACTTCTTCGAGGCTGGTCATGCCCTGCCGGACCTTGAGCAGCCCCGACTGCCGCAGCGATTTGACGCCTTCCGCCTGGGCCTGGGACGCGATCTGCATGGCGTTGCCGTGGGCCAGGATCAGCGCCTCGATGGCCGGCGTGATCGGCATGATCTGGTAAATGCCGACCCGGCCCTTGTAGCCGCCGCCGTTGCAGCGCTCGCAGCCGACCGGGCCATACGGTTTCCAGCTGCCATCGAGCTCCTCGGGGCGGAAGCCGGCCTTGACCAGCAGGTCGGGCGAGATGTCGACCGGCTGCTTGCACACGCACAGCCGCCGCGCCAGGCGCTGGGCCGTGATCAGCGTGACCGACGAGGCGATATTGAACGGCGCCACGCCCATGTTCATCAGGCGCGTGAGGGTCGAGGGTGCGTCGTTGGTGTGCAGGGTGGAAAACACCAGGTGGCCGGTCTGCGCCGCCTTGACCGCGATATCGGCCGTTTCCAGGTCGCGGATCTCGCCGACCATGATGATGTCCGGATCCTGGCGCAGGAACGATTTCAGCGCCACCGGAAAGGTCAGGCCGGCCTTGTCGTTGACGTTGACCTGGTTGACGCCCGGCAGGTTGATCTCGGCCGGGTCTTCGGCGGTCGAGATATTGATGCCGGGCTTGTTGATCACGTTCAGGCAGGTGTACAGCGACACCGTCTTGCCCGAGCCGGTGGGGCCGGTCACCAGCACCATGCCGTACGGCCGGTGGATGGCCTCCATCAGCAGCGCCTTCTGCTCCGGCTCGTAGCCGAGCGCGTCGATGCCCAGCTGGGCCTGGCTGCCGTCGAGGATGCGCATCACGGTCTTTTCGCCGAACAGCGTGGGCAGGGTGGACACGCGCAGGTCGATGGTGCGAGTGGGCGAGGCCACCAGGCGCATGCGGCCATCCTGCGGCACGCGCTTTTCGGAGATGTCGAGCTTGGCCAGCACCTTGATCCGCGACACCAGCTTGTCCTTGATCGACACCGGCGGCTGCGCATGTTCGATCAGCACGCCATCGACGCGGAAGCGCACCCGGTAGAATTTTTCGAACGGCTCGAAGTGCAGGTCGGAGGCGCCCATGGTCACCGCGTCGAGCAGCATCTTGTTCAGAAACCGGACGATCGGTGCATCCTCGACCTCGTTGGCTGCAGCGGTCTCGGCGGCGCTGGCCGGCGCTTCCTCTTCCTCGGCAAACTGGAATTCGGTGTCGGGCCCGGCCAGGTCGGCAATGCTCTGCTCGGCACTGCGGCCGAAGCGCGCCAGCAGCTGCAGCAGCGCATCGTGCGGCACGATCACCGGTTCCACCGTCGATTCGGTCTGGAACTTGACCTGGTCCAGCGCCTGCGTGTTGGTGGGGTCGGAAATTGCCACTGCCATCTTGTTGCCGCGTCTGGCCAGGGCCACCACGCGCTGACCCTGCATCAGTTTGGCATCGATGGCCTTGGCCGGCAGCGCCTCGATGTCGAGCATGGCGATGTCGAGCAGCGGATAGGCGAAGGTCTCGGCGCAAAACGTCGCCAGCGCGCGCGAATCGATGGCGCCGCTGGCCAGCAGCACGTCGATGAACGGCTGCTTTTCGTGATGGGCTTTCTTGTGCAGCGCCTCGGCTTGCGGCGGCGACAGGCGGCCAGCCTGCATCAGGGCGCGCGCCAGGCCTGGCATTGCAACGGTATTCGGTAAGACTGCTGCCATGGCTGCTTCCAACAGGATGAAGGAGGGCGACCCAGTTGCCCTGCTGAATCATGCCTTTCGGCACATCCTTTGTAAAGCGCGCGGGCCCATGATTGCGCCGATTGTACCTCTGCCGTGACAGCACCCCGTCACCGCACGACACAAAGCCCCGTTTGCTGGCATCGCCCGTAACAATCCTTCTACATTGTCATTTCAGCTTTGCAACGTCGGGGCAGAATCCGTCGTACCCGCGAAGGCGGGTACCCAAGTTCTGCGAAATGCGTCGACATGTCAGCCAGGAGGCTGCCTAAGTTACGGCGTCAGGGACTGACCCGATGTAGATTTGCTGAGCAGCAGGATGTGGGCAGTGATCGGGGTGCCGTTTTCTTCGCGGGCAATAATGGTGTCGGTGGCGAGGATGGTGAAGCCGCTGGCGCCGGCCAGGCGGTCGAGGTAGGGCAGGGTGTGGGCGTAGCGGTTCGACGCTTGCAACGCGTAGTCCGGTCCCCCTTCTGCGCCGGCTTCCACCGAGAAGCAGAAGCGCCCGCCATCGCGCAGGGCCTGGTGGACGGCCGCGAAGACCGGCGCCAGGTCGCCGATGTAGACCAGCACGTCGGCGGCGACTGCGAGATCCCAGCTGCGGTACCGGCTGGACAGGTAGTCCACCAGGTCGGCGCAGGACAGCGTGTCGTACAACGCGCGGACGGCCGCTTTATCGAGCATCTGCTGCGACAGGTCGACGCCGTCCAGGCGACGCGCACAGGCGCGCAGATAGGGACCGCACAGGCCCGTGCCGCAGCCGAGATCGACGATGTCGAGCGTGTGGCCGTCGGGCCCTTGCGGATGGCTGCTGCTGCGGATCAGGCTGTCGAGCGCGGCCGGCGTGCGGTAGCCGAGCACCTCGGTCAGGTGCTGGTCGAAATGGTTGGCGTACTGGTCGAACAGCGTGCGCACGTAGTCGCCCGGCAGCGTGGCCGGGGTGTCGCCCGCGCCGACCGAGGCCAGGGCAAAGGCGATGGTCTGCGGATCGTCGCCATGGGCCAGCGCCGCGCGGTAGGCAGCCACGGCATCGTCGCGCCGGCCCAGCGCGCGCAGCGTGTTGCCGCGATGATAATGGGCCAGCGCGTGATCCGGCTGCAGCGCCAGTGCCCGGTCGTAGGCGGCCAGCGCGGCGTCGAAGTCGCCCAGCCGCTGCAGGCTGGCGCCCAGCGCGCTGTGGGCTGCAGCCCATTGCGGTTGCAGGGCAATGGCGCGCCCGAAGCTGCCCACCGCGTCCGGCAGCTGGTGCAGCGCATGCAGGGCATTGCCGCGCGCGAACCAGGCATCGGCGTAGCGCTCGCGCAGGTCGAGCGCCGCCTCGGCAGCGTCCAGCGCCTCGGCGTACCGGCCCAGCTCCTGCAGCACGATGGCGCGGTTGCAATGCGCTTCCGGATAATTCGGCTGCAACGCCACGGCGCGCTGGTAGCTGCGCAACGCTTCTTCGTGCCGCTGCAACTGGCGCAGCGCATTGCCGCGGTTGCTCCACGCCATGGCGTAGTCGGCCTGCAGCGCGATGGCGCGTTCGTGGCTCTCGAGCGCATCGTGCACGCGGCCCGCGTCCATCAGCGCCACGCCGAGGTTGGCGTGGGCCCTGGCCTGACTCCCATCGATGGCAACCGCTTGCGAGATCAGGTCGATCGCAGCTGCCGTGTCACCCTGCTGGCGCGCGATCACGCCCAGCAGGTGCAAGGCATCGAACTGACGCGGATCGAGCGCCAGCACCTGCCGGTACAGCGCTTGCGCAGGCGGCAGCTGGCCTTGCTGCTGCAGTTGCACGGCCTGCCGCAGCAGGGAAGGAATCAGGGAATCGGATACAGTCATGGTGCGCGCATCTTACCGCAGCGGCGCAGTAGGTTGCGAACGTAGCGGCGATAGCGGGCCGCGCAGCAGGTTTGTACGAACCTATCCGGGAACCTCGCAGAAACCGTAGCGAGCGGTTCGCTATCGTCGGGAGTAGCGCAAGCGTACGAAAGTACGCTGAGCAACGCAGCGGCGATAGCGGGCCGCGCAGTAGGTTTATGCGAGGTTCCCTAGCTGCCGCGGTAGGTGGAGTAAGCCCACGGCGAGACCACCAGCGGCACGTGGTAATTCTGCTCGGCGTCCGCCACGCCGAAGGCAATCGTTACCTGGTCGATGAAGCGCGGCTCGGGCAGTGGCACGCCTTGCGCAGCGAAATAGTCGCCGGCGGCGAACACCAGCTCGTATTTGCCGGCCTTGAGCTGGTCGCCGGCCAGCAGCGGCGTGGCGCAGCGGCCGTCGGCGTTGGTGACGTCGGTGGTCAGCAGGGTGCGGCCCTCGTCGCTGACCGCGTAGAGGGCGACATTGACCCCGGCGCCAGGCTTGCCCTGGCTGATATCGAGTACATGCGTGCTGAGTTTGCCCATGGCGGTGTGTCCTGTTGGTCCTATATCGGTGTATGACGAGCGGCTATCGGGTAAATCATATACCGGCGTGCGCCGACGCCTATATGATTCAGGATATATTGCCCATGCCCCGTGCTTTGTCCGGGTCCTTGCCGCCATTTCACCATCCTTGCCACGATTTCGCCTACAACCATGAGCACCTACGACAATTACCCGCGTGACCTGGTCGGCTACGGCCGCACGCCGCCGCATGCCCGCTGGCCCGGCGGCGCGCGGGTGGCGCTGCAATTCGTGCTCAATTACGAGGAGGGCGGCGAGAACAGCGTGCTGCACGGAGACGCCGGCTCGGAGACCTTTTTATCGGAGATCATCGGCGCCGCCGCGTTCGCCGACCGCCACATGAGCATGGAGTCGTTGTACGAATACGGTTCGCGTGCGGGCCTGTGGCGCATACTGCGCCTGTTCGAGGACCGCCAGCTGCCGCTGACCGTGTTCGGCGTGGCGATGGCGCTCAAGCGCCACCCGGAGGCGGTGGCGGCGTTCCAGTCGCTGGGCCACGAGATCGCCTGCCACGGCCTGCGCTGGATCAGCTACCAGCAGATCGATGAAGCCACCGAGCGCGCCCACATGAAGGAAGCGGTGGAGATCCTGCGCGAACTGACCGGCAGTGCGCCGCAGGGCTGGTACACGGGCCGCGACTCGCCCCACACGCGGCGCCTGGTGATGGAGCACGGCGGCTTCGCCTACGACGCCGACCACTACGGCGACGACCTGCCGTTCTGGCAGCAGGTGAGCTACACGGGCGCCGACGGTCTGCCGGCGACCGCGCCGCAGCTGATCGTGCCCTACACACTCGATACCAACGACATGCGCTTTGCGGCCGCCCAGGGTTTCAATTCCGGCACGCAGTTCTTCGATTACCTGAAAGACGCGTTCGACGTGCTGTACGCCGAGGGCGACCCGGCCGGCCTGAATGCACCGAAGATGCTGTCGATCGGCCTGCACTGCCGCATCGTGGGCCGGCCGGCGCGGCTGGCAGCGCTGGCGCGCTTCCTCGATTACGTGCAGGGCCACGAGCAGGTGTGGATCACGCGCCGCATCGATATCGCCAACCACTGGCGCGCTGTCCATCCCCATGTTCACCCCACTGCCGCCTGAGGTCACGATGTCCGAACCGATCCGCTTTTACTTCCGTGGCGCCGTGCGCGAATTTGCCGGCGGCGCGCCCACGCGTACCGTGCTCCAGCACCTGCGCGAAGACCTGCACTGCACCGGTACCAAGGAAGGCTGCGCCGAAGGCGATTGCGGCGCCTGCACGATGGTGGTCGGCAGCCTGAACGCCGACGGCCAGCTCGCCATGAAGGCGGTCAATGCCTGCATCCAGTTCGCCCCCACGCTGGACGGCAAGGCGCTGTTTACGGTCGAAGACCTGCAGCAGCCCGACGGTGCGCTGCACCCGGTGCAGCAGGCCATGGTCGATTGCCATGGTTCGCAGTGCGGCTTCTGTACGCCCGGTTTCGTGATGTCGCTGTGGGGCATGTACCTGGCCAAGGATGGCCAGCCGGCGCAGCGGCGCGAGATCGACGACTGCCTGTCCGGCAACCTGTGCCGCTGCACCGGCTACCGTCCCATCATCGACGCCGCCCACCGCATGACGGCGCTGCCGGCCGTCGCTTTCGACCGCGCCGCGCTCACGCGCCAGCTGCAGGCCTTGCAGCGCGAGGCCGGCAGCAGCTACAGCGCCCACGGCCAGACCTTTTATGCACCGCGCACGGTCGACGAACTGGTGGCGCTGCGCGCTGCCCATCCGCAGGCCACGCTGCTGGCCGGCTCCACCGATATCGGCCTGTGGGTGACCAAGCAGCTGCGCGCGCTGGGCGACATCATCTACCTCGGCCACGTGACTGCGCTGCAGACCGTGGCCGAGCGCGACGACATGCTCGACATCGGCGCCGGCGTGTCGCTGGAAGACGCCTACAACGCGCTGTGCGGACTGTATCCGAGCCAGCTCGGCGAACTGCGTCAGCGCTTCGCCTCGCTGCCGATCCGTCACGCCGGCACCCTGGGCGGCAACGTCGCCAACGGTTCGCCGATTGGCGACTCGATGCCGTGGCTGATCGCCGTCGGCAGCGCGGTGGTACTGCAAGGGCAGGCCGGCCAGCGTGTGCTGCCGCTCGAAGCGTTCTACCTCGACTACCAGAAAAAGGATCTGCGGCCCGACGAAATTGTCGTCGCCGTACGGGTGCCGCTGCCGCGCGAAAACGTCCGCTTCCGCACGTACAAGCTGGCCAAGCGCTTCGACCAGGACATCTCGGCCGTGTGCGCGGCGTTTGCGTTCACCTTCGACGGCGAGCATATCGTCGAGGCCCGTATCGCCTACGGCGGCATGGCTGCCACGCCGCGCCGCGCGCCGCGCGCGGAAAGTTCGCTGACCGGCCTGCGCTGGAACGAGGCCAACCTGCGCGTGGCGATGGACCAGCTGGCGCAGGATTTTTCACCGCTGTCCGACATGCGCGCTTCCAGCACGTACCGCATGCAGGCCGCGCAAAACCTGCTGCGCCGATTCTGGCTCGAGACGCGGCCCGACGCGCCGCTCGCCAACACGCAGGTGAATGCTTTTGCCTTCGATAACGCCAGGGAGTCCGCATGAACCCGACCGCTGCACCGCACGCACAGGATCATGGCAGCTGGCAGGCCGTCGGCATCGCGCGTCCGCACGAATCGGCCGAGCTGCACGTGCTGGGCCAGGCCACCTACACCGATGACATCCCGGAACTGCAAGGCACGCTGCACGCGGCGCTGGGCTTGTCCGCCAGGGCCCACGCCAGCATCACCGGCATCGACCTGGCGCCGGTGCGCGCATCAAACGGGGTGGTGGCCGTGCTCACGGCCGCCGACATCGTCGGCACCAACGACTGCGGTCCGATCATCCACGACGATCCGATTTTGTCCGCCGGCGAAGTGCTGTACGTGGGCCAGCCGATCTTCATCGTGGTGGCCGATACCCACGACAATGCCCGCCGCGCCGCCCGCTGCGCCGTGATCGACTACCAGGTACTGCCGGCCATCCTGACGCCGCAGGATGCAAAAGCCGCGCAATCGTACGTGCTGCCGACTATGCGCCTGACACGGGGCGACTTCCGTACCGCCTTCGACCTGGCGCCGCACGTGGTGAAGGGTAAGTTGTTCGTCGGCGGCCAGGAACAGTTTTACCTGGAGGGCCAGATCGCCTACGCGATCCCGCAGGAAGACCAGGGCATGCTGGTGCAATGCTCGACCCAGCACCCGAGCGAAATGCAGCACGTCGTGGCGCATGCGCTCGGCGTGCACTCGCACAAGGTGCGGGTCGAGTGCCGCCGCATGGGTGGCGGCTTCGGCGGCAAGGAATCGCAGTCGGCGCTGTGGGCGGCCGCGGCCGGCATTGCAGCGGCCCGGCTGAAACGCCCGGTCAAGCTGCGCGCCGACCGCGACGACGACATGCTGGTCACCGGCAAGCGCCACTGCTTCTATTACGAGTACGAAGTCGGCTATGACGACAGCGGCAAGATCCTGGCCGCCAAGGTGGACATGACGCTGCGCGCCGGCTACTCGGCCGATCTGTCCGGCCCCGTGGCCACGCGCGCGGTCTGCCACTTCGACAACACCTATTATCTGTCGGACGTGGAGATCCTGGCCGGCTGCGGCAAGACCAATACCCAGTCCAATACCGCGTTCCGCGGTTTCGGCGGCCCACAAGGGGCGATTGCGATCGAATACATCATCGACGATATCGCCCGCAAGCTCGGGCGCGACGCGCTCGATATCCGGCGCCTGAATTTTTACGGCATCAGCGACCGCAACATCACCCCCTACGGCCAGGAGATCGTCGACAACGTGATCGATGCATTGACCACCGAGCTGGAACGCAGCAGCGACTACCGCGCCCGCCGCACCGCCATCGACGCCTTCAACCAGGCCAGTCCCGTCCTGAAAAAAGGCCTGGCGCTCACGCCGGTCAAATTCGGCATCGCCTTCAACGTCACCCACCTGAACCAGGCCGGCGCGCTGGTGCACGTGTATGTCGATGGTTCGGTGCTGGTCAACCACGGCGGCACCGAGATGGGGCAGGGCATCCACACCAAGGTGATGCAGGTGGTCGCGCACGAGCTGGGCGTCTCGCTCGACAAGCTGCGCGTGACCGCTACCGATACCGGCAAGGTATCTAACACGTCGGCCACTGCGGCGTCCACCGGCGCCGACCTCAATGGCAAGGCGGCGCAGGATGCGGCACGCCAGATCCGCGAACGGCTGACGGCCCACGCCATCAAGCTGTACGGCGCCGACGATGGCCAGCCGGTGCGCTTTTTCGACGACGCCGTGCATGTCAACGGCCACGTGGTGCCGTTCCCGGAACTGGTGCAAAAGGCTTACCTGGCGCGGGTGCAGCTGTGGTCCGACGGTTTTTACGCCACGCCGGGCCTGCACTGGGACCCGAAAACCATGAGCGGTCATCCGTTCTCGTACTATGCCTACGGCGCGGCGGTGTCCGAAGTGGTGGTCGACACGCTGACCGGCGAATGGAAGCTGCTGCGCGCCGATGCGCTGTACGACGCCGGCCGCTCGCTCAATCCGGCGATCGACATCGGCCAGGTGGAAGGGGCGTTCATCCAGGGCATGGGCTGGCTCACCACCGAGCAGCTGTGGTGGAACGATGCCGGCAAGCTGATGACGCACGCGCCATCGACGTACAAGATTCCCGGCATCTCCGACTGTCCCGACGATCTGCGCGTGACGCTCTACCGCAACGACAACGTCGAGGACAGCATCCACCGCTCGAAAGCCGTGGGCGAACCACCGCTGCTGCTGCCGTTCTCGGTGTTCTTCGCCATCCGCGACGCCATTTCCAGCGTGGGCGGGCACCGGGTCAGCCCACCGCTCAATGCGCCGGCCACCAGCGAGGAAATCCTGCGCGCGGTGTCCATCGTGGAACTAGGCGCCTGACATGGCTGCGTGGCTGACAGCGGTGGCGGAACCGGCAGTGCTGGTGACAGTGGCCATGGTCGAAGGCTCGGGCCCGCGCGAGGCCGGGGCCAGGATGCTGGTCACGCGCACCGCCGCCTTCGATACCATCGGTGGCGGCCACCTCGAACTGTGCGCGGTAGACCTGGCGCGCGCCATGCTGGCCGATCCTACTGCCGCCGCGCCCCGGGTGGAACGCTACGCCCTCGGTCCCACGCTGGGCCAATGCTGCGGCGGCGTGGTGCACCTGGCGTTCGAGGTGGTGGACGGGGCGCTGCGCGACGTGCTCGCGGTGCTGCGGACCCGCACCCGCGACGACAGCTGGCGCGCCAGCGCCATCGACGGCGCGGCGGCAACGCTGCTGCTTGACGCTGATGGCCGCGTGCTGGCCGGGCAGGGGGCGGCGCCCGTGGTGCACGGCGCCACCGGCAGCGCCACCGATGGCAGCATCACCGCCACCGCCACCGCCACCGCCACCGCCACCGCCACCGCCACCGCCATCGTCCGCGATGCCGCCGGCCGCCGCTGGCTGCTCGACGCCTGTCCGGCGCCGCGCGCGCACCTGCTGCTGTTCGGTGCCGGTCACGTCGGCGCGGCCATCGTGCGCGTGCTTGGCGATCTGTCGTGCACGGTCAGCTGGATCGACGAGCGCGAAGACATGTTCCCGGACGGCGTGCCGGCCAATGTGACCGTGGAGGCGACCGACACGCCGGAGGCGCTGGTGGCGGCAGCGCCGGCGGGCGCCAGCTACTTGGTGCTGACCCACAGCCATGCGCTCGACCAGCGCCTGGCCGAGGCCATCCTGGCGCGTGCCCACGTGGGCTGGTTCGGCCTGATCGGCTCGGCCACGAAACGGGTACAATTCGAGCGGCGCCTGGGCGCGCGCGGCATTGCACCGCAGCGCATCGCCGCCATGGTCTGCCCGATCGGGCTGCCCGGCATCACCAGCAAGCTGCCCGCCGCCATTGCCGCCTCCGTCTGCGCGCAGTTGCTGATGGTCTGGGAGGCACAGGACCAGCAGCGCCGGCAGCACCAACAACACCATCGGCATCGACCTGGCACCACCGTCACACCCTAATTTCAGAAAGCCCCTTATGTCCACCACCGACCTGCAAGCCTACCGTGGCAGCTTGCTGCACTTTCTCGCCGATCCGGCCTTCAGCGACAACGCGCACGTCTGGCACGACGATGGCCTGCTGATCGTCGCCGACGGCAAGGTAGAGGCAGCCGGCGACTACGCCGCCCTGCACGCCACGCTGGCGCCGGGCGTCACGGTGCACGACTACCGCGGCAAGCTCCTGATGCCCGGCTTTATCGACACCCATATCCATTACCCGCAGACCGACATGATCGCATCGCCGTCGGAAGGCTTGCTGCCATGGCTCGAGACCTACACCTTCCCGGTGGAGCGCGGCTTCGACGACCCGGCCCATGCCGCCGGCGTGGCCGAATTCTTCCTCGACGAGCTGCTGCGCTGCGGCACCACCACCGCCATGGTGTATTGCTCCGTACACCCGCAATCGGTGGACGCATTCTTCACCGCCAGCCAAGCGCGCGGCCTGCGCATGGTGGCCGGCAAGGTGCTGATGGACCGCAATTGCCCCGAGTTCCTGCGCGATACCGCCGAAGGCGGCGCGCGCGACACCGAAGCGCTGATCGGGCGCTGGCACAACCGCGGACGGTCGCAATACGCGATCACGCCGCGCTTTGCGCCCACGTCCACCCATGAGCAGCTGCAGCTGGCCGGCGAGCTGGCGCGCGCATATCCGGACACCTACATCCAGACCCACGTATCGGAAAACGCTGCCGAATGCGCGTGGGTGCGCCAGCTGTTCCCGCAGTCGCGCAGCTATATCGATGTCTACGACCGCTACGGCATGCTGCGCCCGCGCGCCATGTATGGCCACTGCATCTGGCTCGACGATACCGACCGCCAGCGCATGGCCGACACCGGCGCGGCTGCCGCGATTTGTCCCACGTCCAACCTGTTCCTCGGCAGCGGCCTGTTCGACTTCGAGCGGGCCGACCAGGCGCGCATGCTGGTCTCGCTGGCCACCGACGTGGGCGGCGGCACGTCGTTCTCGATGTTGCAAACCATGAATGAAGCCTATAAAGTAGCGCGCTTGAAGGGCAGCCACCTGCCGGCGTTGCGCATGTTTTACCTGGCCACGCTCGGTGCGGCGCGCGCCATGCAGCTCGAGGGCACGATCGGCAATTTCGTCCCCGGCGCCGAGGCCGACTTCATCGTCGTCGATCCGCACGCAACGCCGCTGCTGGCGCGCCGCGCGCGCAGCATCGCCAGCCTGGAAGAGCAGCTGTTCGCGCTGGCGCTGCTCGGCGACGACCGCGCCATCGCCGCCACCTACTCGGGCGGGCGCCAGGTTTACGCCCGCACTTGATTCACCCATTTTGATCGGGAAGCACCATGCAGAAACACGACCTCCGTCCCCGGCTTCTGGCCATTGCGCTTGCTGCCGCCACGCTGTGCGCAGCACCGCTGACCGCGCTGGCCGCCTCCGCTGCCGGCAATGAAGCGGTCACCAGCAGGGTGTTCGCATCGATGGTGACGGCGAAGCAGCCGAAGCTGGCCGAGCTGACCATGTTCCTCACCATGATGCCCAAGGGCGGCGACCTGCATCACCATTATTCCGGTGCGCTGTACGCAGAGCAGTACCTGCGCTGGGTGGACAAGCAGGGCTTTTGCGTCAACAAGGCCGGTTACACCATCAATGTCGATCAGGCGGTTGCCAAGGCCGAACGCGCCAAGCCGCTGGCCGAACGGGTGTGCCTGTCGGGCGAGGACAGCCTGCAGGACAATACCTTCCTGTCGAACCTGCTGCAGCGCTGGTCCGACAAGGATTACCACAACCATGGCGCCATCCAGAATCCGCCCGACCGCCAGTTCTTCGACACCTTCGGCTACTTCAACGCGGTGGCGTCCACCAACACGGCCGAAGGCTTGCAGACGCTGAAACGCCGCGCCATCGACGAGAACCTGAGCTACATCGAAACCATCTTCGAGATCGCGCCGATCGCCCAGGATGCCGGCTTCGACGACAAGGCGCGCGCCGGCACCGTGACCGATGCCGACCTGGCCGCCTACATGGGCAAACTCGAAGGCGACCAGGCCTTTAACGGCTGGATCGCCGCCTACCTCGACAACGTGAAGACATCGGGCGCCGGCATCGACGACCAGGATTTCACGCTGCGCTACCAGCCGTTTGCACTGCGCTTTTTGACGCCGTCGCAGGTGTTTTCGCAGATGGTGTCGAGCTTCAAGCTGGCCACCGCGAGCCCGATGATTGTCGGCGTCAACATCGTCGGCCAGGAAAGCACCCACGTGTCGATGCGCGATTATGCGCTGCACATGAAAATGTACCGCTTCCTGAAAACCAGGTATCCGGCCGTGAAACTGGCGCTGCACGCCGGCGAACTGTCGCTGGGCATGGTGGAACCGGAAGGTTTGAAATTCCATATCAAGGATGCGCTCGACGTGGCAGGCGCCAGCCGCATCGGTCACGGCATGGATATCGCGCACGAGCGCGATCCGCTGGCCATCATGAAAGAAATGCACGATCGGAACATCCCGGTCGAGGTCAACCTGAGCAGCAACGACTTCATCCTCGGCATCAAGGACCAGGAACACCCGGTCACGCTGTTCCGCAAATACGGCGTGCCGTTCGTGCTCAGCACGGACGACGCCGGCGTATCGCGCAACAACCTGTCCGGCGAATACGTGCTGTACGCGGCGCGTTATCAGCCGAGCTACAACGAAGTGAAAAAGCTGTCGTACGACAGCATCCGCTATGCCTTCCTTGCTGATGCAGATAAACAACGCCTGTTAAAAGCTTTAGACGGCAAATTCATGCAATTTGAAGCGGCTATCGCCAGGGCGCAGCCGATCACCCGACGCTGACGCCGGCCATGACTGGGCGGATGTGTGGTGCAATGCCCACATCCGCGCCGGGCTTTCCAATATTTTCGACCGACCATCACCCCACCTGGCAGCAGCGCCGTCTTGCTGCTTGCCCCGCCTGCTGACGTTGGCATGTTCGCCAACTGTGGCCTACAAGCTACAAAATCCCCCCAACTTCGCGCTGCATTCTCGCCGCCTGCATTGAAAAGATTTCACGCAAGAATGGCTGACTTATAATTTCGCCTGTTTTTGCCGAGCCCATTTTTAGCGCCGAGAACGTACGCACTTTTTCCGCGCATTTATAGTTTTTTGATCTGAATAACAAAGGTAAAACGTATTTGTCAGCGATTTTTGGTTAATGCATAGTCGGATCGAACGATCCAAAAAGGCAAGTTTTCTGTTTGCCTCACGCTTATTCCAGTCACAGCCCTGACATATTTCGCCGCTACACTCACCCGCTGCACTTTTGTGCCGGGCGACTCGGACGGTCTGACCAGTTGCAGCAAACGTAAGAGGGAGAGGCCTGCCACCAGCGGGCTTCGACACAATAATTAGTCTTTTTTGGGGTTATACAATGATCAATCATAAACGGCTCAAGCTGACGCAACTCGCGTTCAGCCTGTCTATCGCGCTCGCGACGGTTCCGGCCATGGCTCAAAACACGACGTCGGCGATCGGCGGTCGTATTTCAGCTGGTGATGGCAAGCCTGCCGCTGGCGCGACCGTTACCATCGTCCACGTCGAGTCCGGCACCAGCTCCAAGGTCGTGACCGATGCCGACGGCCGCTACGTGCAGCGCGGTCTGCGTACCGGTGGCCCGTACACGATCATCATCTCCAAGGATGGCGTCGAAGAAAAGCGCGAAAACGTGTTCACCCAGCTGGCGGAAACCGCCACCGTGGACGCGACCCTGGGCGCGCAGATGCAGGTGGTGACGGTGGCTGGCGCCTCCGGCCGCTCGGACAAGTTCTCGCGCACCGCCATGGGCTCGGGCACCAGCATCAGCGCGACCGAACTGGCGATCCAGGGTTCGATCAACCGCAACCTGCAAGACTATGCACGCAGCGATCCGCGCGTGTCGCAGACCGACAAGGAACGCGGCGAACTGTCCGTGGCCGGCCAGAACTCGCGGTATAACTCGCTCACCATCGACGGCGTGGCCGTCAACGACACTTTCGGCCTCGAGTCGAACGGCAGCCCGACCGCCAAGCAGCCGATTTCGATCGAAGCGATCCAGTCGGTGCAGGTCAACGTCGCCAACTACGACGTGACCCAGAAGGGCTACACCGGCGGTAACATCAATGCCGTCACCAAGTCCGGCACCAACACCGTCAAAGGCAATGTGTACTACGTGTTCCGTAACGACAGCCTGGTCGGCGACCGGTACAACAACGCCACCGACACCTACTACAAGCCGGCGCCGTTCAAGGAAACCACGAAAGGTGCCACGGTCGGCTTCCCGCTGATCGAAGACAAGCTGTTCATGTTCGCCGCCTACGAAAAGCTGGAATCGACCCGTTCGGCGCCGGCGTTCGGTCCCCTGGGCAGCGCGCTGACCAACGTCGGCATCTCGCCGGCAGCGATTGCCGGCGCCACCGACATCGCCAAGAATACCTACGGCATCAATGCCGGCGACACGACGATGACGTCGGGTTCGCAGCTGACGGTGGACGATTACCTGGTCAAGGTCGACTGGAACATCAACGACAACCACCGCGCCATGTTCCGCTACTCGAAGACCAAGCAGTCGGAGCCGCAATTCACCGGCACCCAGGCCAGCGGCCTGTCGCTCAATTCCGAGTGGTATTCGCAAGGCAAGGAAATCAAGACCATGGTGGGCCAGTGGACCGCCGACTGGACCCCGACCTTCTCGACCGAAGTCAAGCTGTCGAACCGCGAGTACGACAGCGTGCCGACGCTCAATTCCCAGCTGCCGCTGATTAACCTGTCGTTCACCGGCGCCAACCCGACCGGTACGCCAGCGAGCGTGCCGACCACCAGCCGCACGCTGTCGTTTGGGACCGACAACAGCCGTCAGCGTAACATCCTGGGCACCAAGACCCTCGACGGTTACGTCGGCGCCAACTGGTCGCTCGGCGATCACGAGGTCAAGTTCGGCGGCGACTATGCCCGCAACAAGATTTACAACGCCTTCCTGCAAAACATCTGGGGCAACTACACCTTCGCCTGCGTCAACAACTGGTCGTACACCAGTGTCAGCGGCGTGACCCCGGGTGCGATCTCGAGCTGCAGCAACCTCAGCTACGAACAGCGTGCGCAAGCCGTGCTGGAAAACTTCCGCCTCGGCCGTCCATCGTCGTACACGCTGCAAACCACCAACCCGGGCTTCTCGCTCGACGACGCGGTGTCGAACTTCGCCATGAAGAACTACGGCGCCTTCATCCAGGACACCTGGACCGTCAACGACCGCCTGACCGTCAGCTACGGTGTGCGCCTGGACGAAACCCGTGTCGGCGATCGTCCATTGCGCAACGATGCCGTGGCCCAGCCGGTGATCGCTGCTACCGCCGCTACCGGCAACCGCCAGACCGGCGGCTTCGGCATCGACAACCAGACCACTTTCGACGGCCAGAAAGTGTGGCAGCCGCGCGCCGGCTTCAACTACACCTTCGATTCGCCGCGCAAGATGCAGCTGCGCGGTGGCGCCGGCCTGTTCCAGGGTGCGGCTGCCACGGTATGGCTGTCGAATCCGTTTTCGAATCCGGGCGTGGCCACCCGCAGCATCAGCTGCGGTTCGTCGACCGCGCCTTGCTCGGCAACCGTCGGCATCTTCACGCCGGACGTCAATAACCAGCCGACGACTCTGCCGAACGGCAACACCGTCGCCCAGGTCAATATCGATGCGCTGGCGCCTGGCCTGAAGCAGCCGTCGGTATTCAAGTCGAACATCGCGCTGGAAGCGGAACTGCCATGGTATGGCATGGTGCTCGGCCTCGAATACCTGAAGGTCAAGAACAAGGACGGCATCTACTACCAGAACCGCAACCTGGGCGCGCCAACCAAGATCGGCACCGATGGCCGCGAGCTGTATTACACCGCCGCCGGTTACGATTCGCGTTGCTGGAACGCCGATGGCACCCTGGTTAACTCCGGCACCGTCTGCGGCGGCTCCGTGCCTGCCCGCACCAAGGCCGGCAGCAACGCCGCCTACAACAACGTGCTGGTCGCAACCAACACCGACAAGGGTGGCAGCAACCTGGCCACCGTGACCCTGAGCCGTCCGATGACCAGCGGCTTCCAGTGGTCGCTGGCGTACACCTACACCGAAGCGCGCGAGGTGTCGGCACTGACGTCGTCCACGTCGAGCTCGAACTTCAGCGGTCGCTCGGTGTTCAACCCGAACGAGGAAGTCAGCGCCAACTCGAGCTACCTGGTGAAGGATCGCATCAACGCCCTGGTCAACTTCCAGAAGCGTCTGTTCGGCGAATACAAGACCACCTTCGGCCTGTTCTATGAAGGTCGCAGCGGCAAGCCATACAGCTGGACCGTCAACAACGACCTGAACGGCGACGGCATCGCCGGCAACGACCTGATGTTCATCCCGTCGGCGCCAGGTTCGGGCCAGGTGGTGTTCGTGGGCGACACTGCGACCAGCAACGCCAATGAAACCAAGTTCTGGAGTGTGGTCAACGGCAACAAGGCGCTCAAGCAAGCAGCCGGTGGCGTGGTCGGTCGTAACACCGATTTCTCGCCATGGACCAACAGCTTCGACATGCGCCTGTCGCAGGAAATGCCTGGCTTCTTCAGCAAGCACAAGGCGTCGTTCACGCTCGATATCTTCAACGTCGGCAACCTGCTCAACAAGAAATGGGGCCGCATCAACGAAGTGGGCTTCCAGTCCGGCGGCGCGCAAGCCCGTTCGTTCGTGGACTTTGCCGGTATCGATGCCCAGGGCCGCTATATGTACCGCGTGCGCGACGTCGAAACCCTGGACGTACGCCAGGTGAAGGGCGAATCGCAGTGGGCCATCCAGGCCACGGTGAAGTACGAATTCTAAGTTCGTCATAAGCGCTTGATACCCGAGACGGCCGGTGGCGACACCGGCCGTTTTTTTGCGCGCTGCTTTGTAACGTATTATTCCAGCGGCCGCCGGGCGCTTGCATGGGCGCGCCTGCGCGGTACAATAATCGCTTCCGATTCGCCTGGACTGCAATGACTTTTACCCTTCGTCCTCTGGCCGCGCTGGCGCTGGCCGGCTCGCTCGCAGCCTGCACCACCGCCACGCCGACGTCTTCCGCCATTTCTGGCAACACCGCTGGCGCCACCGCCAATGCTTCGCCCCACCTGGTCCAGGTGCAGCTGGTCACCCTCAACGATTTCCACGGCAATCTCGAACCGAGCAAGTACGTGTGGGACAGCGTCAGCGGCGGCGGGGCGCGTACCATCGCAGCGGGTGGCATCGATACCCTGGGCGCAGCGCTGCAGGCGTGGCGCCGCGAGGACCCGGAACTGCTGCTGGTCGGCGCCGGCGACCTGGTGGGCGCCAGTCCCGCCATCTCGTCGATGTGGGCCGACGAGCCCACCATCGGCGCGATGAACCTGCTGGGCCTGCGCGCCAGCTCGGTGGGCAACCACGAATTCGACGCCGGCCGCGTCGAGCTGCTGCGCCAGCAGAACGGCGGCTGCAAGTCGCCGCGTGCCGACAAGGCCTGCCAGTACGCGCCCGACTTCGGTGGCGCCAGGTTCGCCTACCTGGCCGCCAACGTGATCGACACCGCCACCCGCCAGCCGGTGCTGCCGGCCTATAAAATCGAGACCGCCCACGGCGTCAAGGTGGCCTTCATCGGCACGGTGCTGCGCAATACCGGCGAACAGGCGCTGGCTTCGGGCATTGCCGGTCTCGAATTCATCGACGAAGCGGACGCCATCAACCGCCAGCTGCCGGCACTGCGCAAGCAGGGCGTGGGCGTGTTCGTGGCGCTGGTACACCAGGGCGGCCACACCCCGGAAAAATTCGACCAGCCCGATTGCAGCCAGCTGACCGGCCCCGTGACCGACATCGTCAAGCGGCTCGACCCGGCCGTGCGGCTGGTGGTCAGCGGCCATTCGCACAAGGGTTATCTGTGCCAGGTCGATGGCCGCACCGTCACCCAGTCCGACATGGGCGGCCACGTGCTGGGCCGCATCGCCCTCACGGTCGATACCGCGACCAATGCCGTGACCGATATCCGCGCGCGCCAGGAGGTGATGGTGCCCGGCAAATGGCCGCGCGACGCGCAGCTGGCGGCCTACCTCGACACCGTGCGCGCGCGCAGCGCGGCAGTGCTGGCGCAGCCGGTGGCGCGGCTGGCCGTCCCCGGCGTGGTGCGCACCACCAACGACAGCGGCGAGTCCGCGCTGGGCGACCTGGTCGCCGATTCGGTGCTGCAGGCTGGGCGTCCGTATGGCGCGCAGATCGGCTTCATGAACAATGGCGGCATGCGCCAGGACCTCGACACCGACAACGGCCGCGCCAGCCTGGGCCAGACCCGCATGGTGCTACCGTTCGGGAATACGCTGGTGGTGATGAACCTTAAGGGCTGGCAAATTCTCGACCTGCTCGAACAGCAGTGGAGCGGCGGGCGCGAGGAAACGCGCGGCCTGCTGCAGGTGTCGGACGGCTTCACCTACCAGTGGGATGCGCGGCGCGGCGACGGCAGCAAGGTGGTGCCGGGCAGCGTCAAGCTGCATGGCAAACCGATCGAGCGGGAGACGTCGTACCGCGTGATCGCCAATAACTTCCTGGCCGAAGGCGGCGACGGCTTCCCAATGTTCGCCAATGGCCGCAATCGCGCCCAGACCGGCATCCGCGATATCGATGCCTTCAACGATTACCTGGTCAGGCGCGAGCAGGCCGGCAAACCGGCCGGCGCCGCGCGTCCACAACAGCGCTACCAGCGCGTCCCTTAGGAGCATTACCGATGCGTCGAATAGTATTGTCCGTCCTCGTGCCAGCGCTGCTGGCCACCGCTATTGTCAGCCCCTCGGCCCGCGCCGAGTTTTCCATCCCCGGCTTCGAACTGGTACAGACGGCACCGGCCGAAACGGTGCTGCGCAATCCCGACCTGCGCGATCCGGTCGCCGTATGGAGCGAACTGTTCGACAGCGCCAGCAAGGAAATCGTGATCGGCCAGTTCTACGCCGTCACCAAGCCTGGCAGCGCGTTTGAAAAAGTGTTCGAACGGCTGGCCGCCGCCGGCGCGCGCGGCGTCAAAATCCGCTTCCTGCTCGACCAGAAGGGCGTGGGCCTGTCCGAGGCCGCCACCATCGAGCGCCTGAAAGCGATCCCCAATCTGGAGTTGCGCCTGCTCGACTTCAGCAAGCTGACCGGCAACGGCATCATCCACGCCAAGTACCTCGTGGTCGACGGCAAGCAGGCCTTTATCGGCAGCCAGAATTTCGACTGGCGCTCGTTCGAGCATATCCACGAAACGGGCGTGCGCATCACCGATGCGGCCATCGTCGGCGAAGTGCTGGCCGTGTTCAACCAGGACTGGCGCGCCCAGGGCGTGCTGGCCAAGGGCGGCAAGGTGCCGGAACTGAACAAGAAGGTGGTCGCTGCCGACTACTGCCAGCAGGCCTATCTGCTGGCCAGCCCGAACAAGTACAACACGCGTGGCATCGGTGACTCGGAGACCGGTTTGCCCAAGCTGCTGGCCGACGCCAAGACCGAGGTGCGGGTGCAGCTGCTCGATTACGCCCCGCTCAGCTATGGTCCCAACGGCACCCGCCCATACTATGCGGTGATCGACAACGCCCTGCGCGCCGCCGCCAACCGCGGCGTCAAGGTCAGGCTGATGGTGTCGAACTGGAACCTGGAAATGCCGGCGCAGGCCTACCTGAAAAGCCTGGCCGTGCTGCCCAACGTCGAGGTGCGCGTGGTGACGCTGCCGATGGCGTCGAGCGGCTTCATTCCGTTTGCGCGCGTCATCCACAGCAAGACCATGGTGATCGACAACCAGATCGCCTGGGTCGGCACCAGCAACTGGGCCGGCGGCTACATGGACCTGTCGCGCAATTTCGAGGTGGTGATGCGCAACGAGAAAATGGCCGAACGCCTGGCCGCCACCCAGGAGCAGATCTGGACTTCGCCGTATGCGCAGCCGCTCAATATCACCAAGCAGTATCCGAAACCAGTCAAGGGCCAGGCAGAATGAGCTATCTTACGAAAAAACACCTGGCGCTGATGCTGGCGCTGTCGGGCGCCTTCGCCTCGTTCAACGCCCAGGCCTGGGGCAACGACGGTCACCGCGCGGTGGGGGCGATCGCCGACCAGCTGCTCAAGGGCAGCAACGCCGAACAGCACGTGCGGGCGCTGCTGCAGCCGGGCGAGAGCCTGGAAAAAGTGGCCACCTGGGCCGACTGCGTGAAGGGCACCTACTGCGGCCCGCAAACCGACGAGATGGTGGCCTACGTGGCCGCCAATCCCAAGCATGGCGAGTACCACTACACCGACGTGCCGTTCCAGCTGCCGCACTACCACGACCATGACGTGGGCACGGCCGACGACGACATCGTGCAGACGGCCAAACAATGCATCGCGGTCCTGCAGGGCAAGGCCGATGCGGCCAGCAATCCGCACCGCTTCACGCCGCGCCAGGCGCTGCTGATCCTGACCCACCTGGCCGGCGACATCGCCCAGCCGCTGCACGTGGGCGCCGGCTTTGTCGGCAAGGATGGCAAGTTCGTCGTGCCGACCCAGGCGCAGCTCGACGCCGGCGAAGCGTTCGACGCGCGCGGCGGCAACAACCTGCTGCTCGACGAAGCCAAACTCACGGCCAGCGGCAACAAGCTGATCCCGGCTGCCGCGCAGGAGGACGCCAGCCCTGCCGCTGCCACGGTTGCTGCACAGCGTGCGCCGCAAACCACGCGACCGTTCCATTCGTACTGGGACACCACGGTGGTCAATTATGCGTTCCGCCGCATCGGCGCCCGCACGCCCGCGCAGTTCGCCAGCCTGGTGATCGCCGACAAGCCGGCAGTGGCGCTGGCCACGGGCGACGTTGCCAGCTGGCCTTACCAGTGGGCCGACCAGTCGCTGGCCATGGCCAAGGTGGCGTATGCCGACGTGACAGTGGGCGCGGCCAGCCGGCAGACCGCCAAATCAACCGGTCAAGGCGCGGGCGAAACCTATACCGTGTGGGCGCTGGCGATGCCCGACTACTACCCGGTTCCCAGTTCGGCCATCGCCAGGCAGCAGCTGACCCAGGGCGGTTACCAGCTGGCGGCCGTGCTCAAGGCGATCTGGCCCTGAGGGCGCGGCGCGCGCCGGCGCCGGCGTTGCTGAGCGCTGCGCTGCCGCGCGGATCGCTGGCGTCGGCGATCATTTACCGGTGAGCGGATCGAACCACAATTCCTTGCGCGCCAGCGGCGTCTCCGGCCCCAGTTGCGGGTTGGTCAGGCGGATCAGGTGGCGCTGGCCCAGGCGGGCCTTGCGCAGCAGGTCACCCTTGTAGCGCTGGAACAGGGTGGCGAGCGAGCCGTCGCGGATCATGGTTTCCATGCCCGCTTCGATGCGGGCGGCCAGCAGCTTGCCCTGCTCGTCGCGGCGCACGAAAAAATAGCGTGCCAGCGGATACTGCACCAGCAGCGTTTGCTCGACCGCCATGCGTGGATATTCCTCCTGCCGTTCCTCGATCTCGCGCGATGCTTCGTCGATCGAGCGCAGGAAGAAATCGAAGCGGTGCGCGTCCAGCATCGAAAACAGGCCCGTGTAGCTGCTGCCTTCGACCACCGGGATGCCGGCCGCGCGCAGGACGGCGATATCGGTCCAGCCCTGGCCCATCCCGGCGCGCAGCTGCGCCAGGTCGGCCGCAGTGCGCACCTGCGCAAAGCGGGGCTGGTCGGCGGCGCGGATCAGCAGCAGCCGGTACCCCAGCAGGCCGCGATCGACGGGCAGGCGTACCGGCAGGAACTCGCGTTCCAGCTCGGGTGAGGTGGCGCGCACGAACACATTGACCTTGCCGGCGCGGGCGCGCATTTCGTGCAGCACGCGCGGCGGCGCCATGGCCACCGACGAGCGCTGTACCGCGAATTCTCCCGCTTTCGCGCCCGACTTCTCGAGCGCCAGGCGCAGCACCGCCCAGTCGTAGTCGTAGCGGCTGTCCACGCCTTCACTGGTGAGCGGATAGGTCAATATTGTCGGTGCTGCCACGGCGACGGCTGGCGCGCGCAGACCGGCCACCAGCAGACCGGCGGCCAGCATCTGCCGCCAGGGTATGCGCCTGCCTTCGGTGTCGTGATGCTGCATGGGTGGAACCTGCGAAAACCCGCAGTGTGCCACGCAGCGCCGCGCCTTGCCAACGCGCTTGTGTGCCGCGACGGGCGGCCTCGTCGTCTTTACAACGGAAGCCGCGTTGCGGGGCAGCCGATGTTGACTTCGGGCATTGCTACTGCGTATGCTAGGGACGACACTCCTGCTTTTGCAAGAGCGCGTGCATCTGAACAGGAGGTATCCATGGCGTTCCGTAGTTATGTCCGGTCGCTTGCGGCCGTCCGATCGGCGCTGGCGGCAGCAGTGGCGGCGCTGTGCGTGCCTGCGTGCGCCCAGCAAGCTGTGGCGGTAGAAGCGGCGCCCTGGAGCGCCAACGTCACCGCCACGTCGCAATACATCTCGCGCGGCTTTCGCCAGACCTGGGGCAAGCCGGCGTTGCAGGGCGGCGTCGATTACGCGGGGCCGGGCGGTTTCGCGTTCGGCACCTGGCTCTCCACCATCAGCGACCGCTACGTGGAAGACGGCACGGTCGAGTGGGACCTGTACGGCACCTACAGCGGCAAGACCGGCAGCGACGACGCGCTCGGCTACAGCGTCGGCGTGTACGTGTACAAGTATCCGGGCGCGCACATTGCCGCCACCGACACCACCTACGATTACACCGAAGTGGCGCTGGGCCTGAGCTACCGCTGGGCGTACGTCAAATACAATTACACGGTCAGCCGCGAATTTTTCGGCATCGAGCATGCGCGCGGCACCGGCTACCTGGACCTCGGCGCCAACCTGGAACTGGGCGATGGTTACACCGTGCAGCTGCACGCGGGGCAGGGCCGGGTGGCCAACAACAGCTACTGGAACTGGCGCGACTACCGCGCGGGCGTGACCAAGCTGCTGGCGCCCGGCTGGACGCTGTCGGCCGCCTACACCCGCGCCCACGGCGCCACCGATGCCTACGACCGCTACACCACCGGCGTACCGAATCGCGCCGGCGTCATCGAAACTTCCGATCCGGCCACCGGCACTTTCGTGGTCGCACTGCAGCGCACCTTCTGACTTTTTTACGGACATCCATGAACCTCTCCCTGAACGGCAAGATCTGCGCCGCCGCCACCGCGCTGGTGGTGGTCAGCCTGGCCATTACCGCCACCGTCACCGGTATCCGCAGCAGCGCCAGCGCGGAGGCGGCTGCCATGGACCTGGCGCGCACCTCGGCGCGCGAAGTGTCGGGCGTGCTGCAGGCCCGCATTGCCACCAACCTGTCGGCCATCGTCAACCTGGCCGGCGCCATGCGCGGCACCCGCACGGCCAACCTGCCGCTGGCGCGCGAGCAGATCAACGAACTGGTGAAAGCGACGCTCACCGGTTCCGATGACCTGATCGGTGCAGCCGTCACCTGGGAACCGAATGCGCTCGACGGTAAGGACGCCGAGTTTGCCGGCAAGCTGCCGTATTACGACGCCAGCGGGCGCTTCATGCCGTACTGGACGCGCGGCGCGGGCGGCGCCCTCAAGGTGGAACCGATCGTGTTCGATGCCGCGCCCGGCGCCAACGACTGGTACGACATCCCCAAGCGCAGCGGCAAGGTGTTTTTCACCGAGCCCTATAACTATCCGGTCGACGGCAAGCCCACGCTGATGGCGTCGCTGGTGGCGCCGATCATGATCGACGGCCGGTTCCAGGGCGTGGCCAGCGCCGACTTCATGCTCACGCGGCTCGCTACCATCCTGGCCGAACTGAAAACCATCGAGGGCGCCAAACTGAGCCTGGTTTCCAACGGCGGCCTGTACGCCAGCAACCCGGTCCCCGAAAAGCTGGGCAAGAAGGCCGACGACATTCCGGCGGCAGGCCTCGAGCGCGTGCGCCAGGGCCAGTCCTACGAGTACGAGGAGAACGGCTCGATCCACCTGCTGCAGCCGCTGTTCATCCATCCGCAATCGGCGCCGTGGGCGGTCCAGCTGACCTTCCCGAAAAGCGTGGCGACGGCGCCAGCGCGCGAACTGCTGCTCTACACGCTGATCGTCTCGCTGGTGTGCGCGGTCGCCACGGCGCTGATCCTGATCGGCGTGGTGTTCCGCCTGACCGCGCCGCTGCGCGCGCTCGGTGCCAGGATGACGGCGCTGTCGAGCGGTGATGCCGATCTCAGCGTCAAGCTGGACGTGCGCGGCAACGACGAGCTGGCGATGATCGGCAGCGGCTTCAACCAGTTCGTCGGCAATATCCACGACGTGCTGGTGCAGGTCAGCGCCAGCGCCGAAAACGTCGCGCGCGGCAGCGCCGAAATCTCGCACGGCAATACCGACCTGTCGGCGCGTACCGAGCAGCAGGCCAGCGCACTCGAGGAAACCGCCGCCTCGATCGAGGAGCTGACGTCCACCGTGCGCGAAAACGCCGAGAATGCGCGCCAGGCCAATCACCTGGCCGATTCCGCCTCGACCGTGGCACAAAAGAGCGGCGCGGTGGTGGCGCAGGTGGTGTCCACCATGGCGTCCATCAATGCGTCGTCGAACAAGATCGTCGAGATCACCAGCGTCATCGACGGCATCGCGTTCCAGACCAATATCCTGGCGCTCAACGCCGCCGTGGAAGCGGCACGCGCGGGCGAGCAGGGACGCGGCTTTGCAGTCGTCGCGTCCGAGGTACGCAACCTGGCCCAGCGCAGCGCGGCGGCAGCCAAGGAAATCAAGGTGCTGATCGACGACTCGGTGGGCAAGGTGGCCGCCGGTACGCGGCTCGTGGACGAGGCGGGCAGCACCATGGACGACGTCGTGTCCAGCGTGCGCCGCGTGACCGAGATCATGAGCGAGATCACGGTGGCCACGGCCGAACAGAGCGAAGGCATCGCCCAGGTCAACCAGGCCGTGGTGCAGATGGATGGCGTCACGCAGCAGAACGCCGCGCTGGTGGAGCAGGCCGCTGCCGCTGCAGAAAGCCTGCAGGAGCAGGCCGCCAACCTGGCGCAGGCGGTGAGCGTGTTCAAGCTCGATCGCGGCGCAGCCCGGCCTGCACCGGCTGCCGCGCCGGCGCTCAGGCTGCGCTAGCGTCGCTGGCATCGCTGCTGGCACTGCGGCCAGGCGATGGCGCCGCGATGACAGCGCCGGTGGCGCTTGCCGCGTGCCTGCAAGCGGAGGTAGCCGGCGCAGCCCGCGCTGCAGCGGCCATTGCGCCGGCGCTCAGGCGCCGCTAGCGTCGCTGGCACTGCGGCCAGGCGATGGCGCAGCGATGACAGCGCTGGTGGTGCTTGCCGCGTGCCTGCAAGCGGAGGTAGCCGGCGCAGCCCACGCCGCACCGGCTACGGCGCCGGCGCTCAGGCGCCGCTAGCGTCGCTACTACCGGCTACCGACTATCGGCAGCCGGCAGCCGGAACGAAAGGCGGCTGCGTGACAGTACCCGTGCCGGTGTGCACTCCGGTAGCTCTGGCAGTTCCGGTTCTGCACCTGTACCGATGGCGGCGCCACTGCCCCTGGCATGCCAGGAGCAGTGCCTGTGCGCCCCGGGCCGGTCGCGGCAGCATCGGCCGGAAGCGTTGGACCCCGCCTGTTCAAGGTCTGCTGTTTCAGGCTGCGAGGCGCAAACCGGCGTGCTCGGCCCGCCGCGTGCCGACGGCCGGCGTGGCCGCGCGTGCTGCGTGGGCTGCCGCGGGCGACGCCAGCACGAATTTGCCCACCATGTCCGCCAGTTCATGCGCCTGCTCCTGCATCGCGGCGGCGGCGGCGGCCGATTGTTCGACCAGCGCGGCATTTTGCTGGGTCACGCCGTCCATCTCGATGATGGCCTGGTTCACCTGCTCGATCCCCATGCTCTGTTCGCGGCTGGCGGCGGCGATCTCGCCGATCACGTCGCGCACGCGGCGCACGCTGTCCACCACGTCGCTCATGGTGGCGCCGGCCTGGTCGACCAGTACGGCGCCGGCACCGACCTTGGTCACGGAATCGTCGATCAGGGTCTTGATCTCCTTTGCCGCAGCCGCGCTGCGGTGGGCCAGGTTGCGCACTTCGGAAGCCACCACGGCAAAGCCGCGACCCTGTTCGCCGGCGCGCGCCGCCTCCACGGCGGCATTGAGCGCCAGGATATTGGTCTGGAACGCGATGCCGTCGATCACGCTGATGATGTCGACGATCTTCTTTGACGAGTCGTTTATCGTTTCCATGGTCTGCACCACATTGGCGATCACTGTGCCGCCCTTGCCGGCCAGGTCGGCGGCGCTGGCGGCCAGGCTGTTGGCCTGGCGGGCATTGTCGTCGTTCTGCTTGACGGTGGACGTCAGTTCTTCCATCGAGGACGCGGTCTCTTCGAGCGAGCCGGCCTGCTGCTCGGTGCGCGAGGACAGGTCGAGATTGCCGCCGGCGATTTCCTGCGCGGCAGTCTGCATGGTCTCGGTCCCGGCGCGTACCTGGCCGACGATCTGCTGCAGGCTGGTATTCATGGCCTGGAGCGCGGCGAGCAGCAGCGCGGTTTCGTCGCGGCCCTGGACCACGATGTCGCTGGTCAGGTCGCCAGCCGCCACCGTGCGGGCGATGGCCACAGCGCGCTGGATCGGCGCGGTAATGCTGCGCGTGATCAGCAGGGCCACCACCAGGCCGGCGGCGATCGCCAGCGCGCTGATGCCGATGGTCAGATTGTGCGCCAAGGTGTAGGTTGCGTCAGCCTTGACGGTGGCTTCCTCGTTCTGGCGATTTTCGCTGGCGACCAGTGCTAACAGGCTATCCTGCCATTTGCGCTGCACCGTGCGCAGTTCGTGCACCAGGATGCGGGTGGCTTCGGCGTTGTTGTTTGCCAGGCCCAGGGCCTGGACTTTTTCCATCAGCGGCGCCGCTGCCGCGGCCTGGGCGTCGATGTTTTCCAGGATCGCGGTCTCTTCGGGAAGGATGCCGTACACGGCAAAGGTCTGGTGCAGCTTTTGTGCGGCGCTGGCGTAATCGGCCCCCTGCTGGCGGATGCGGTCGGCCTGGGCCTGCATTTCTGCCGGGTCCTGCAGCAGCACGATATTGCGCAGGGCGATCATGCGGTCGTCCACGGCCAGCCGCATGGCGGACGCCATGCTCGCTTCGACGTTATTGCCCTTGGTGATCTCAACCATCGATTGCTGGATGGCGGCCATGCGGGTCACGCCCAGCACCGAGACGGCCAGCAGCATGGCAAGGATGATGCTGAAGGCGGCGATCAGGCGGGGGCCGATGTTGATATGACTGAGTTTCATGGTGCTGCTCCTGTAAAGATGAACAGCGGCGGGACTTGGGGCCGGCGTATTGCGTAAGGGAGGTGCACGTCGGGGCGGGGACATGCAAGAGTATGGCAGCGATCGTACGTTAATTTCCTCGCGGAAACCCTATCCTTTCCAAAATGATAGAAAGACGTGGTTTGCGGTAGACTTTCCGGATCCCGGCACGACGCCGGCTCAATCTTGCTCCGAATGAAAAACCTTATTTTCCCGCTGTGTGCGGCGCTGGCGTGGACGCTGGCGCCCGCCTCGTCAGCAGCTCCGGCCGCTGCGGCCGCCGCCAGGATCGGCAATCCCAAGGCCGGCGAAATCGCCTTCCGCACCTGCGCCTCGTGCCACCAGGTCGGCAAGTATGCGCAACCGGGTTACGGCCCGCAGCTGAACGCCATCGTCGGGCGCAAGGCCGGCACCTCGGCCGGTTTCCGATATTCGGAAGCGATGAAGCGCTCGGGCCTGGTCTGGACCGACGCCAACCTGGCCGCCTTCCTGCACGCCCCGCACGACGTGGTCCCGGGCACCAGCATGCGCTTCCGGGGCATCGGCGACGACCAGGAGGTGGCCGATTTGCTGGCGTATTTGCGCAGCGTGCGGTGAGCGCCGCCGCGCGTGGCGTCAGCGCGACTTGACGAACGGCGTTCCCAGCGCCTTCGGCGCCACCGACTTGGCCATCAGGCCTGCCAGCACGATCACCGTCACCACGTAAGGTACCATCTGGATCAGCGAGCCGGGCAGGCGACCGACCACCGGCAAGTCCACGCCTTCGATCTGGATCTGTACTGCCGCGAAGAAGCCGAACATCAGGCAGCCGAGGAAGGTGTACAGCGGGCGCCAGTTACCGAACACCATCGCGGTCAGGGCCAGGTAGCCGGCGCCGGCCGACATGTCGCGCAGGAAGAAGCCGCTCTGCACCAGCGACAGGTAGGCGCCCGAGAACGAGCACAGCACGCCGGCCACGATCATCGTCGTGTAGCGCTGGCGCGCGACGTTGATACCGGCCGCATCGGCCGCGTGCGGGTTCTCGCCGCAGGCGCGCAGGCGCAGGCCGAAGCGGGTGTGGTACAGCAGCCAGTGCACCAGCGGCACCAGCGCAAACGCCAGGTACACCAGCACCGAGTGGCCGCCGATCAGGTGCGCATACACCCAGCCGATGAATGGCACGTCCGCGATCGCGGCAGTCCCCGGCAGCACCACGTCGAACAGGCGCGCGGAGCCGATGTCGGGCGTGCGGCCGCCCTGCTGGAAGATGTACTGGGCCACCACGAAGGTCAGGCCGCTCATGGCGATGTTGATCGCGATGCCGGCAACGAGCTGGTTGCCGCGCTGCGTGATCGCCACGTAGGCCTGCAGGGTGGCCAGCAGCACCGACACCAGCATGCCGGCCGCAATGCCGTTCCACGGGTTGTGGGTCAGGTAGGCGACTGCGGCCGACACGAAGGCGCTGGCCAGGATCTTGCCTTCCAGGCCGATGTCGATCACGCCCGAGCGTTCGGCGAACAGGCCGGCCATGCCGGCGAAAATCAGCACCGGCGCATTGCGCACGGTCGATACCAGGATGCTGCCCAGATGGAGGTCGTCAAAAGTCATATCGTTAATCCAGTATGTAATCCGCGCATCACTTCTTCAGCTTCAGCAACCTGGCGATGGCCGGCGCGTACAGGTTTTCCATGGCGCCGCAGAACAGGATGATCAGGCCCTGGATCAGGATCACGGTTTCGGGCGGGATGTTCTGCTTTTCCAGCGACAAGTCGAAGCCGCCCTGCGTGAGTGCGCCGAACAGCAGCGCCGACAGGAAGATGCCGACCGGGTGCTGGCGGCCCATCAGCGCAATCGCGATGCCGATGAAGCCGGCGCCGCCGACGAAGTTGAGCGACAGGTAGTGGGTCGAGCCCATGACCGAGTTGACCGCGCCCAGGCCGGCCAGCGCGCCCGAGATCAGCATCACGACGATCACCATCTTGCTGATGCGGATGCCGGCGTAGTGGGCCGCGTGCTTGTTCAGGCCCGTGGCGCGCACCTTGAAGCCCCAGGCCGAACGGGTGGTCATCACGCCGTACACGGCCAGCGCAATGATGGCCAGGAAGAAGCTGATGTTGAGCGGCGTCTCGCCCAGGACCGGGAACCACTGGTTCAGGCGCGGCAGCTCGGCGGCGGCAGCGAATACGCGGCTGGCCGGATTCTGTTCGCCGTCCGGGATCATGTACTTGACGATCACGAAGTTCATGAGCGAGGCGGCGATGAAGTTGAACATGATGGTGGTGACCACCACGTGGCTGCCGCGCTTGGCTTGCAGGTAGCCGGGCAGGAAAGCCCACAGGGCGCCGAACAGCGCCGCGCCCAGCACGCCGAGCGGAATCAGCGCCCACGCCGGCAGCGCGCCGTCGAAGGCCAGCATAGCCAGCGTCAGCCCCAGGCCGCCCAGGTACATTTGCCCCTCGGCGCCGATGTTGAACAGGCCGGCCTGCATGGCGATCGACACCGCCAGGCCGGTAAATACGAAGGTCGATGCATAGAACAGCGTGTAGCTGAGGCCTTCGGGGTTGACCACGGCGCTGTTGACCAGGATGGCCAGCGACTCGGTCGGGCTTTCGCCCAGCAGGTGGATCACCAGCGCGGTCACCAGCAGGGCCGACAGCAGGTTCAAAAGGGGCATGACAAAAGCGGTCGCCCAGCGTGGCAGGTCTTGGTTGTTCATGATTTGTGCATCCCGCCCATCAGCAAGCCGATGCGGGTGGTATCGAATTCTTCAATTTTCAGTTCGCCGGTAATGCGGCCGCCGCACATGACGAGGATGCGGTCGGCCAGCGCCCGCACTTCCTCGAGTTCGACCGACACCAGCAGGATCGCCACGCCGGCGTCGCGCAGCGCCAGCAGCTGGCGGTGGATGCTCTCGATGGTGCCGATATCGACGCCGCGCGTGGGCTGGCCGACTAGCATCAGGGCAGGCTGCGCCAGCACTTCGCGCGCGATCACCACCTTCTGCTGGTTGCCGCCCGAGAGCAGGCCGATGCGCAGGTCGTGATTATCGGGGCGCACGTCGAAGTCCTTCATCAGCGCCGCGCAGCGCGCCGCGATGGCCTTGAAGTCGAACAGGCCCCAGCGGCCCTTGAGCTGGTCCTGGTAACCGAGGATGGTGTTGTGCATGACCGAGAAATTCTTCACCACGCCGTCGCGCAGGCGGTCTTCCGGGATGTGGGCGATGCCCAGTTCGCGCATCGTGCGCGGCAGGCCGTCGGCGTCGGAGCGGCCGGCAAACGGCAGCGCCTTGCCCTGGAACTCGACCTGGCCCGAGGAGGGCAGGCGCATGCCCGACAGGATCTCCATCAGTTCGCTCTGGCCATTGCCGGAGACGCCGGCGATGGCGACGATCTCGCCGGCGCGCAGCGTGAAGCCGATATCGGCCAGCAGTTTCACGCCCTGGTCGTCCTGCAGCTGCAGGTCGTGCACGTGCAGCACCGGCGCACCGGGGTTGTAGGCGCCGCGCGGCAGGTTGTTGATGATCTGGCGGCCCACCATCATGTTGGCCAGGTCTTCCTTGGTGGTGGAGGCGGTCGGCACGGCGCCGATCACACGCCCGCCCCGCATCACGGTGACGGTGTCGGTGATGTCGAGGATCTCCTGCAGCTTGTGGGTGATCAGGATGATGGTCTTGCCCTGTTCCTTGAACAGGCGCAGGATCTCGAACAGCGACGCCGTTTCCTGCGCCGTCAGCACGGCGGTCGGCTCGTCGAGGATCAGGATGTTGGCGCTGCGGTAGATCTGCTTGAGGATCTCCACGCGCTGCTGGGCGCCCACCGACAGGTCGTGGATCACGGCCAGCGGATCGACATCGAGCCGGTAGCGGGTGCAGATCTCGCGCAGCTGCGCCTCCACGGCGGCGCGCTTGGGCTTGAGCTGGAAACCGCCTTCGCTGCCCAGCATGACGTTATCGAGCACGGTCATGTTCTCGACCAGCATGAAGTGCTGGTGCACCATGCCGATGCCCATGGCGATCGCCTCCTGGCTGGTGCGGATCTGGCGCGCCTGGCCATCGAGCAGGATCTCCCCGCCGTCGGCGCGGTAGTATCCGTACAGGATGCTCATCAGGGTCGATTTGCCGGCGCCGTTCTCGCCCACCAGGCCATGGATCGAGCCCTTGGCAATGGCGAAGCTGACGTCCGTGTTCGCCTTGACAGCCCCAAAATGCTTGGAGATGCCGCGAAATTCTACTGCTGGCTGCATAGTCGTAGTTGGTGCGGAATAGGGGGGATGCCCCCGATGTGAAAAAAGCCGAACGCGCCGTCGGGGCAGTGTCCCCGGCGGCGCGTTCCAAGTTCAAACGGAAATCAGACCGGGCAGGCCGCGCCCGAACGGATGTCGATCACCTTGATCTTGCCGTCGATGATGTCCTTGCGCGCGCCCAGCACGCGCTTTTCGATCTCCGGCGTGATCAGCTTGCGGTTGTTGGCGTCCAGCGCCCAGTCGACGCCGCCTTCCTTGAGGCCCTTGGCGGTCACGCCGGCCTTCCAGGTGCCGTTTTTGACCTGGGTGAAGGCATCGTAGACGGCATTGTCCACGCGCTTGACCATCGAGGTGAGGATGGCGCCCGGGTACAGCGCATTCTGGTTCGAATCGACGCCGATCGCCAGCTTGCCCTTTTCCTTGGCCGTCTGCAGCGTGCCCATGCCCGAACCGCCGGCCACGGCAAACACCACGTCCACGCCGCGGTCGAACTGCGAGCGCGCCAGCTCGCCGCCCTTGGCCGGATCGTTCCAGGCGGCGGCCGTGGTGCCGACCATGTTGGAGACCACGTCAACCTTCGGGCTGACCGACTTGGCGCCTTGCGCATAGCCGCACGCGAAGGTGCGGATCAGCGGGATGTCGATGCCGCCGATGAAGCCGAGCTTTTTCGACTTCGAGGCCATGGCGCCGGCCACGCCGACCAGGTACGAGCCTTCTTCTTCCTTGAACGTGATCGAATTGACGTTGGCGCCTTGCGCCACACCGTCGATCAGCACGAAATGCACTTTCGGGAATTCCTTGGCGACCTTTTGCACGGCAGCCTGCTGGGCGAAGCCGATCGAGGCGATCAGGTCGAGGTTCTTGCGGGCCAGGCCGCGCAGCACCTGTTCGGCCTGGGTGTCGCTGGACGCTTGCACCTCGATGAAATTGATCCCGGTTTCCTGCTTGAAGCGCGAGGCGCCTTCGAATGCGGACTGGTTGAACGATTTGTCGAACTTGCCGCCGGCGTCATACACGACGGCCAGTTTTGGGGCCGCTGCGGACGCGCTGGCAGCGACCAACATGGCTGCAACCGTCAAACTAAATTGTTTAAGTTTCATGAATAGGCTCCTGGAAGAACGATATTGTATATTTTTATTGGTCCAAACATCTAATTTGCCGGTGATTTCTCACGTCAATTGCCTTATTTTTAAGCAATTCGCGCCATTTACGGCCCCACGCGCGCCGCCGTCGCCAGCCGCTTCGTGTGTCGCACCGCAGCAACATTGCTAGCCGAATAAAATATTTTTCTGTTGTTGCGTTTCCGTCCGCATGCGGCCCTGCCGGGCCAGGCGCCGGCGTTGCTTGCCTGGTCGATGTTGCGCGCCGTTCAGCGCTTTTCCCTCTGCAATGCAGCAAATAGGCCGCTCGCGACTATTTTTTAAGCAGCCTGAAACTATGCACCACGACGATTTGGACGACAAATTCGTTTTTTGTTTGCCATTTAGACGAATTGGCTATTAATCAAGCCAGGGTTTTTGCCTGTTTGCGGCGGTTTTTCCCCGTGCTAGCATCGCACACAGCGTTTTCAACATAACCATATAAACAATTTACGGGAGTAGTCTTCATGAGCAAACATCGTACCGGTGTCGCAGTGCGATCCCTGATCGCCGTGGCGGTCGCCAGCGCCTTTCCGCTGAGCCACGCGTTCGCTGCGGAGGCGCCGGCGGCAGAACAGGCCGACGCGCCTGCTGCCGATCCCGCCGCCACGCCTGCGCCGCGCAACCAGCTCGAGACCGTGATCGTCACCGCCCAGCGCCGCGCCGAGAACATCCGCGACGTGCCGATGTCGATCGCCACCGTCAAGGGCGACAAGCTCGATGTGCTCACGTCCGGCGCTGCCGACATCCGCTTCCTGTCCGGCCGTTCGCCGTCGGTCAGCATCGAGTCGGACTTCGGCCGCACCTTCCCGCGTTTTTATATCCGCGGTCTCGGCAACACCGACTTCGACCTCAATGCTTCGCAGCCGGTTGGCCTGGTGATGGACGACATCGTGATGGAAAACCCGATGCTCAAGGGCTTCCCCGTGTTCGACGTCGACCAGGTCGAAGTGCTGCGCGGCCCGCAGGGCACGCTGTTCGGCCGCAACTCGCCGGCCGGCGTGATCAAGTTCGATTCGGCCAAGCCGGTCTTCAAGCAGGAAGGCTATCTGCAGCTGGGCATCGGCAGTTTCTCGGCCAAGACCGTGGAAGGCATGTTCAACGTGCCGGTCAGCGACACCGTGGCGCTGCGCTTCGCGGGCACCAGCCAGCACCGCGACAACCGCGTCCACAATACCAACCCGACGCCCGACAAAGGCACGCAGGACTTCGAAGGCTACGGCGACCAGGCATTCCGCCTGCAGGCGCTGGTGCAGCCGAACAAGGACTTCTCGGCCCTGTTCAACGTCCACGCCCGCAACTACCACGGCAATGCCGCGCTGTTCCGCGCCAATATCATCAAGAAGGGTACCAACGACCTGGTGGACGGCTTCGACTACGGCTCCTACCCCAGCGACGGCATCAACAAGCAGGACCTGGAAACCAAGGGCGGCAGCATCCGCCTGAAGTACAACGCCGGCGACATCACGTTGCACTCGATCACCGGTTACGAAAAGCTCAAGTTCTACAGCCGCGCCGACGTCGATGGCGGTTATGGCGCTGCATCGGCGCCGCCGTCGGGTCCCGGCTTCATCCCGTTCCCGGTCGAAACGGCAGACGTGCTGCCGAAACACCACCAATTCACCCAGGAGTTCCGCGCCGAGTCGAACTACAGCGGCCCGCTGCAGTGGATCGGCGGCCTGTTCTACTTCGACGAGGACATCCAGATCGACAGCCTGAGCTTCAATACCTTCGCGGCCGGCAATCCGCAAAATGCGGCGTACGCGGTGCAGCACCAGAAGAGCAAGTCGTGGGCGACGTTCGGCTCGCTGAATTACACGGTGTCCGACAAGCTGAAAGTGCGCGGCGGCCTGCGCTACACGAGCGACAAGAAAGACTTTACGGCGATGCGCGTGGAACCGCCGGATACCTCCGGTCTGCTGCCGGTCAACAAAGACTCGCACAATGTCAGCTGGGACCTGAGCGGCACTTATGAACTGAGCAAGGCTACCAACCTGTTTGCCCGCGTGGCGACCGGCTACCGCGCGCCGTCGATCCAGGGTCGCCTCAACAGCCTGACCGATAAACCGTCGTCGGCCGATGCCGAACGCGCACTGTCGTACGAAGTGGGCGTCAAGCAGGACCTGTTCGAACGCCGCGCGCGCCTGAGCGCTTCCGTTTTCCAGTACCGGATGAAGGACAAGCAGCTGACCGCCGGCAGCGGTACCGTCAATATGAATCAGCTGATCAACGCCGACAAGGTGACCGGCCAGGGCGCAGAACTGGACTTCCAGGCCAACCTCAGCGACGAATTCAGCATGACGGCCGGCTACAGCTACAACGATACCAAGATCAAGGACAAGAACCTGTTCGTCCAATACTGCGGTAACGTGTTGAACAATCCGGCCAGCGGCTGCACGCCGACCAACGCGGCCGGTCCGTTTGCCGGCACCTCGTCGATCGACGGCAACCCGCTGCCGCGCGCACCGAAACACCAGCTGAACTTCACGCTCAAGTACAGCACCGAGATCGGCAACGGCGAGTTCTACGCGATGACCGACTGGGCCTACCGCACCAGCTACAACTTCTTCCTGTACGAAGCACCGGAGTACACGGCCAAGAAGCTGACCGAAGGCGGCGTGCGCGCAGCTTACAAGTGGCAGAACGGCAAGTACGAAGTGGCAGCCTTCGGCCGCAACATCACCAACCGCCAGGTCATCCTGGGCGCGATCGACTTCGACAACCTGACCGGCATCATGAACGAACCGCGCACCTGGGGCGGTACCTTCAAGGTCAATTTCTGATGTAACGTCGATCGGCAACCCCGCGCACTGCAAGGTGCGCGGGGTTTTTTATTTTAGGGAGCCTTCCTTGCATCACACCGTCAACCTGTGGCCGCTGCTGGGCGTGGCCGTGATCGTCGCGGGCTTCGTCCTGCGCGCCCATCCCGTGCTGGTGGTGGTGGCCACCTGCCTGGTGACCGGCCTGGCCGCCGCCATGGACGTGCCGACCCTGCTGGCCACCCTCGGCACGGCCTTCGTCAAGACGCGCAACCTGCCGCTGATCCTGCTGCTGCCGCTGGCGGCCATCGGCCTGCTCGAGCGCCATGGCCTGAAGGAGTACGCGCAGGCGACGATCGCGCGCATCCGGTCGGCCACCACCGGGCGCTTGCTGATCGTCTACCTGGCCATCCGCGAACTGAGCGCCGCCTTCGGCCTGACCAGCCTGGGCGGCCATCCGAACATGGTGCGCCCGCTGGTCGCGCCGATGGCAGAAGGGGCAGCCGAGGCGCGGTATCCGGCGCTTTCCGACGCGGTGCGCCACCGCATCCGCGCCATGGCTGCTGCAACCGACAACGTCGGCCTGTTTTTCGGCGAAGACGTGTTCGTGGCGTTCGGCGCCATCGTCCTGATGCAGACGTTCCTGCACGGGGAGGGAATCGACGTGGACCCGCTGCAGATCGCGCTGTGGGGCATCCCGACGGCGGTCACCGCCTTCATCATCCACGCCTGGCGCCTGCACCGCTTCGATGCCCGCATCGCGCGCACGCTGCGCACCCTGGACCAGGCCGCGCCATGATCGTCGCGCTCGACTTTTTCTACATCGTGGTGGGCCTGATGCTGCTGGCGATTGCCGGCATGACGCTGCGCGACCGCCACCACCCGAGGCGCTACAGCAGTGCCCTGTTCTGGGCGCTGTATGCGCTGCTCTACCTGGCCGGCGAGGCGCTGCCGCCGGTGGCGGCCGGTGTGCTAATGCTGGCGATGGCGCTGCTCGCCGGCTTGGGCGGGGTGACGGCGGGCCGCCATGGCGAACGCACGGCGCAGCAGCGCCAGGAGAGCGCCGCGCGGCTCCGGCACAAGCTGCTGCTGCCGGCGCTGGCCATGCCGCTGGTGACGATGCTTGGTTCCACCGTGCTCAAGGATGTGCAGTTCGACGGCCGCTTCCTGCTCGACCCGAAAAACCTGACGCTGGCAAGTCTGGGCTGCGGCGCCCTGATTGCCGTCGCCCTGGCCTGCGCGCTGACCCGCGCCACGCCGCTGCAGGCGCTGCGCGAGTCGCGCCGGCTGGTCGATCACCTGGGGTGGGCAGTGGTGCTGCCGCACATGCTGGCGGTCTTGGGACTGCTGTTTTCCGAGGCCGGCATGGGCAGGGCGGTGGCGTACGTGGTCACGTCCTATATCGACATGGATGTCAAGCTGGTGGCCGTGGCCGTGTACTGCCTGGGCATGGCGCTGTTTACCATCATCATGGGCAACGGCTTCGCGGCCTTTCCCGTGATTGCCGGCGGCGTCGGCGTGCCGGTGCTGGTCGGCGTCTACCACGCCAACCCGGCCGTAATGGCCGCCATCGGCATGTTCAGCGCCTACTGCGGCACGCTGCTGACGCCGATGGCGGCCAACTTCAACATCGTGCCGGCGGCCCTGCTGGCGCTGCCCGACAAGCACGCGGTGATCAAGGCACAGGTGGCCACTGCGGTGCCGGTCCTGCTGGTCAACATCGGCCTGCTGTACTGCCTGATGAATTTGTAACGGCCACGCCGGGCGGCGCCAATTCGGGTAGAGTAGCGTCCTGGTAGGAGGTAACGATTATGCCAATGAAGAAAATCATACTGTTGACGGGCTTCGAGCCGTTCAACCAGGAGACCATCAACCCCTCATGGGAAGCGGTACGGGCCTTGCGCGACTGGAGCGAAGGCGACTTCATCGTCCATGCGCGGCAGCTGCCCTGCGTGTTCGGCCGCGCCAACAAGGTGCTGCACCAGGCTGTCGAGGAACTGCAGCCGTGCGTGGTGATCGCCGTGGGCCAGGCCGGCGGGCGCGTGGACCTGTCGGTGGAACGCATCGCCATCAATATCGACGACGCGCCGATTGCCGACAACGTGCAGCGCCAGATCGTCGACCAGCCGGTGGTGTACGGCGCGCCGGCCGCCTACTTTTCCACCTTGCCGATCAAGGCCATCGTCCACGCGCTGCGCGAGGCCGGGCTGCCGGCGTCGGTGTCGCAAAGCGCCGGCACCTTCGTGTGCAACCATGTTTTCTATGGCCTGATGCACCAGGCGCGCGACTGGGGCACCACCATGCGTGCCGGCTTTATCCATATTCCGTACCTGCCGCAGCAGGCTGCCGCCCATCCCGGCACCGCCAGCATGAAGCTCGAAGACATGGTGGAAGGGTTGCGCATCGCGATCCGCACCACGCTCGCCCACACGGTCGATGTGCGCGAAGCCGGCGGCCTTACCCATTAGTTTTGCGGTTGGCGCCTAGTCCGCGCGGGCCGGCGGATTGAGGATATTGAGAAAGGCGCGCACCACCGGTGCGTCGTCCAGCGCGGTATAGGTGATATAGAGGTTGGCCGATGGCGGCTTGGTGCGGATCGGCACGAACACCACGCCGGGCCAGCCGATGCGGCTGGTGGTTTCGGGCAGCAGCGTCACGCCCAGGCCCGCGCCCACCATGGCCAGCAGGGTCTGCGGCTCGGTCGCCTCCTGGAAAATCGTCGGCTGGAAGCCGGCATCCACGCAGCACTGGATCAGGTAGCGCGGGAACGACGACTTGTCGAGCGCCAGCGTGAGCAGCGGTTCGCTGGCGATGTCGGTCAGTTCGATGGCGTCGGCCTTGGCCAGCGGGTGATGCTCGTTGACCGCCACGCACACGTTTTCCCTGAAACACAGCTCCTGGCGCAGGTGGTCCTGGCGCAGCACATCCTCGTCGATGCGCGGCTCGCGCCAGAAACCCACGTCTATCTGCTTGGCGCGCAGCGCCTCGTACTGCAGCGTGGGCCCCAATTCGTGGATGGTCCAGGTCACGCGCGGGAAGCTGGTCTGGAACTGCTCGAGCAGGCTGGGAATCGGACCCCACATGGCCGAACCGACGATGCCCACCCGCAGGCGGCCCACTTCGCCGCGATCGATCTGGCGGATGGTGTCGATGGTCATGCGCATGCGGCCGAGCAGGTCGGAGGCCTCGGCCATCAGCGCCTTGCCGGCCACCGTCAGTTCGAAGGTGCGCGTGGTGCGGGCGAACAGTTTCACACCGAGCTCGCTCTCGAGCTTCATGATCTGCTGGCTCAGCGGCGGCTGCGAGATATGCAGCCGCTCGGCGGCCCGGCTGAAGCTCTTTTCTTCTGCGACGGCGAGGAAGTACTTCAGTTGTTTCAGGTCGATGGACATGACCGGTAGTGTATCAGGCTCCCAGCATCGCCACCGCCAGTGCAGCGCCGCAGCGGGCGTTGTTTTTCACCAGCGCGATATTGGTGGCCAGGCTGCGGCCTTCGGTCAGCGCCTTGATGCGCGAGAGCAGGAACGGCGTGACGTTCTTGCCGGTCACACCCTGGGCATCGGCTTCGCCGAGCGCCTGCAGCGTGATGGCGTCGATTTCCGCTTTCGGCATGGCCTCGGCCGCCGGCACCGGGTTGCTGACCACCACGCCGCCCTTCAGACCCAGCGCCCACTTGGTGCGGATGAAGCCGGCCTGTTCGGCCGCAGTGTCGAGCTGGAAGTCGGCATTGAAACCGCTCTCGCGCGTGAAGAACGCCGGGAAGCCGCGCTGGCCCACGCTTACCACCGGCACGCCGTGGGTTTCCAGGTATTCGAGCGTCAGGCCGATATCGAGGATGGACTTGACGCCCGCGCACACCACGGCCACCGACGTCTGCGCCAGTTCCTGCAGATCGGCCGAGATGTCGAAGCTGGTTTCGGCGCCGCGGTGCACGCCGCCGATGCCGCCGGTGACGAATACGGAAATGCCGGCCAGCTCGGCGCAGATCATGGTGGCGGCCACGGTGGTCGCGCCGAGCTTCGACTGCGACAGCACGAACGGCAGGTCGCGGCGGCTGACCTTCATGGCGTCGGGCGAGGTGCCCAGCAGCTCCAGTTGATCGTCCGAGAGGCCGATGCAGATCTTGCCGCCGATGATGGCGATGGTGGCCGGCACGGCGCCGCCGTCGCGGATGATCTGTTCCACTTCGCGCGCCATCTGCACGTTTTGCGGGTAAGGCATGCCGTGCGAGATGATGGTCGATTCCAGCGCGACGATGGCTTTGCCGGCAGCGCGGGCGGCGGCGACTTCAGGGGAAAACTGCAGATACTGTTGCATGGTGTGTCCTTGGATGGTGTGGTGAGACGACAATCGGGAGTCAGGTAAGGGGGTACAGCGGCGCGGCCTGGTCGTGCGCCGCATCGGCAGCGGTAATGCGCGCAAGCAGGCCGGCGTCGAGCGCCGGCGCCACCGTGCTGGCGCTCTGCACGGTAACCGCTGCCAGCGCCAGGCCGCGCCGGCAGGCCAGGGTCAGGTCGGCGCTGTCGCTGTGGTGTTGCTGCTGGCGAGGTTGCTGACCCTGATTCTGAGCGGAGACGCGCTCGTGCACCAGCGACCAGCACACGGCGGCGGCAAAAGCGTCGCCGGCGCCGGTGACGTCCACCACCGGAACCTGGTGTGCGGCCAGCCACACCAGCTGGCCGGCCCCGGTGTGGAACACGCCCTGACTGCCGCAGGTGACCACGACATCGGCGGCGCCGCGCTGCTGCACGGCGCTGCAGGCGGTGCGCACGTCGGCCTCGGTGGGCAGGGGGCGACCGGCCAGGGTCTCGAGTTCGGCGCGATTGAGGATCAGCAGGCGCACGCCGCGCAGGTCGTCCGGCAGGCGCGCCATCTTGGGCTGCGAGACGGCCACGATCACCAGCGGCGCCCGGTCCGCCCGGGCGCTGGCGACCAGCGCGGCCACCGTGTCGACCGGCAGGTTCAGGTCGGCCACCGTGAGGGCAGCAGCGGCGCGCTGCGGCGCGCGGCTGGCGACGAAGGCGGGAGTGAGCTGGTCGTAGAGCGCCATGTCGGCCAGCGCCACGTGCAGCTCGCCCTCGGCGTCGAGGATGGCGGTGTAGGTGCCGCTGGCGGTGCCGGCCAGCGCCAGGCTGCCGCGCATGTCGATGCCGGCCGCCTGCGCGTGTTCCTGCAGGGCGCGCCCGGCGCCGTCGTCGCCGACGGCGGTCAGCAGCGCCACCGGGGTGTGCAGGCGCGCCAGGTTTTCGGCGATATTGCGCGCCACGCCGCCGTAGGTCTCCGACGCGGTGGCGGGATTCGACGTGCCAGCCTGCAGCGGGGCGACCGAGCGCAGCTTGCGGTCCACGTTGGCCGCGCCGATGCACACCACGGGGCGCAGCACGGCCGGCGCCGGCAACACGTAGGCGCGCCCGAGCAGGCGGCGTTCGCGGATCAGGCTGGCGATATGGCCGGCCACGGCGGAGCGCGACAGGCCCAGTTCGGCTGCCAGGTCTTGCTGCGAAATAAAGGGGTTAGCCTCGATCAGCTGGTACAGCTGCTCTTTGCGGGACGGTTCGTTCACGGTCGCTGAATTCATATAAACATTTGTCTGAAATCATAAACAAAGGTTTGTTTGCAGTCAACTGCTGCAGATGAACGGATGCTCATCCATCTATTTATACATCGGACATATAAATCGACAAGAAAAATGGTATTTGCCATACATATAGCGGATGAGGCATCATTACGTATCCCCATGCATTACCATGCTCGTCCAACGCCACCCGCGGGTGTCCTGTCCGAAGCACGCCCCAGAACAACAGAGGAATTCCATGCACAGCAACTCCCCATTCCAGGCCGCCGAGATCATCCGCGCCCGCATTCCAGCAGACTTCAAGCCACGCGTCGCCATGATCCTGGGCTCCGGCCTGGGCGTGCTGGCCGAGCAGATGACCGATGCGGTCACCATCAGTTTCAACGAGCTGCCGGGCTTCCCGATCAGCACCGTGCACGGCCACGCCGGCGAGCTGGTCGTGGGCACGCTGGCCGGTGTCCAGGTCGTGTGCATGAAGGGCCGCGGCCACGTGTACGAAGGCTATGGCCTGGGCGTGATGACCAGCGCCGTGCGCACCATGAAGCTGCTCGGCTGCGAAATGCTGTTCGTGACCAATGCCGCCGGTTCGCTGCGCACCGAAGTCGATGCCGGCTCGCTGGTGGCGCTGACCGACCATATCAACTACCTGCCGGGCACCCCGATGATGGGCCCCAACGACGAACGCTTCGGCCCACGCTTCTTCAGCATGGCCAACGCCTACGATGCCGACCTGCGCGCGCTGCTGCACACGTCGGCCAAGGAAAAGAATGTCACGCTGCACGAAGGCGTGTACATCGCCTACGCCGGCCCGAACTTCGAGACCCCGGCCGAAATCCGCGCCTTCAAGACGCTGGGCGCCGACGTGGTCGGCATGTCGGTCGTGCCGGAAGTGGTGTCGGCCCGCCATTGCGGCCTGAAAGTGGTGGGCGTGTCGGCCATCACCAACCTGGCCGAAGGCCTGTCGCCGTTCCCGCTGTCGCACGAGCAGACGCTGAAATACGCGGCCGTTGCCGCCACCTCGCTGATCGAGGTCATCCTGGCCTTCCTGGCCAACGTGGGCAAAACCCCGCAAGCCTGAGTCACTCCCGAAGGGCGGCTGGTCCGCCCTTTTTTGTTTTGAAGGAGCACACCATGAAACGCGCATTTATCCTCCTGCTCGATTCCTTCGGCATCGGCGCCACGCCGGACGCCCACAAGTACAACGATGTCGGCGTCAACACCTTCGGTCACATCGCCGACTGGGCCGCCAAGGCCGGCGCGCCGCTGCAGCTGCCGGTGATGGAAAAACTGGGGCTGGCTGCTGCCGCCCACGCCGCCAGTGGCGAATGGGCGCAGGGCTTCCACCAGCGCGACGGCTTTACCGCCGCCTACGGCGCCGCGCGCGAGCGCTCCACCGGCAAGGACACCCAGTCCGGCCACTGGGAGATCGCCGGTGTGCCGGTGGAATTTGACTGGGGATATTTCCCGAAGACGGTGCCGTCGTTCCCGGCGGAGCTCACCCAGAAGCTGCATGAACTGACCGGGGTGCCGGGCTTCCTCGGCGACTGCCATGCCTCGGGCACGGAAATCATCAACCTGCATGGCGATGAACACGTCGCCACCGGCAAACCGATCATCTACACCTCGGCCGACTCGGTGCTGCAGATCGCCGCGCACGAGGAGTCGTTCGGCCTCGAGCGCCTGTACGAAGTGTGCGAGATCGCCTTCAAGCTGGTCGAGCCGTACAACATCGGCCGCGTGATCGCGCGCCCGTTCACGGGCGCCAACGGCAAGTACACGCGCACCACCAACCGCCACGACTACGCGGTGGCGCCGCCGGCGCCCACGCTGCTCGACCACGTGAAGAACGATGGCGGCGAGGTCATCGCGCTGGGCAAGATCAGCGACATCTTCGCCACCCAGGGCGTCTCGCGCGTGGTCAAGGGCAAGGACAATATGGCGCTGTTCGACGCGCTGCTCAAGGTGCAGGACGAAGCCGGCGACAAGTCGCTCACCTTCGTCAACTTCGTCGACTTCGACCAGGCGTTCGGCCACCGCCGCGACGTCACCGGCTACGCCAACGCGCTGCATGAGATGGATGGCCGCCTGTCCGAGTTCGTCGCCCGCATGCAGGAGGGCGACGTGGCCGTGATCACCGCCGACCATGGCTGCGACCCGACCTGGCCCGGCTCCGACCACACGCGCGAGCACATCCCGATGATCTTCTTCGGCCCGGGCGTCAAGCCGCAGCAGTTGCCGGTCTCGGAATCGTTCTCCGACATCGGCCAGACCCTGGCGCACCACCTGGGCGTGCCACCACTTTCCAACGGAAGCAACCTGTTATGACCATCGACGCACATCTCGCGGACTTCAAACGCAACGCAGCGGTCCCGCTGGACCTGGGCTGGATCAACCACATCCACGTCAACAAGAGCGCGGCCGACCGCCGCGCCGCCAGCCTGGCCAACCGCCGCACCGTCAAGAAGGAATACCAGGCCGCCTGGCTGGTCAAGGCCATCGGCCTGATCGACCTGACCACGCTGTCCGGCGACGACACGCCGGGCCGCGTCGAGCGCCTGTGCCGCAAGGCCATGCGGCCGCTGCGCGCCGACCTGGTCGAGGCGCTGGGCCTCACCGGTCATCCACTGACCACCGGCGCCGTGTGCGTGTACCACGAAATGATCAAGCCGGCCGTCGACGTGCTGCAGGGCCGCCTGCCGATCGCCGCCGTATCCACCGGTTTCCCGGCCGGTCTGACCAGCATGGAAACCAAGGTGCGCGAGATCGAACTGTCGGTCGCTGCAGGCGCGACCGAGATCGACATCGTGATCACGCGCCAGCACGTACTGACCGGTAACTGGCAGGCGCTGTACGACGAAATGCTGGCCTACCGCCAGGCGTGCGGCGACGCCCACGTGAAGGCGATTCTCGCCACCGGCGAGCTGGTGACGCTGGAAAACGTGGCCAAGGCGTCGTGGGTGTGCATGATGGCCGGCGCGGACTTCATCAAGACGTCCACCGGCAAGGAGCCGGTCAACGCCACCATTCCGGTCTCGCTGACCATGGTGCGCGCGATTCGCGACTACCACGAGCAGACCGGCTTCAAGATCGGCTACAAGCCGGCCGGCGGCGTGGGCACGGCCAAGGCGGCGCTGCAGTATCTGACGCTGATGAAGGAAGAACTGGGCAACGAGTGGCTGCAGCCGCACCTGTTCCGCATCGGCGCATCGAGCCTGCTGACCGACATCGAACGCCAGCTCGAGCACTACGTGACCGGCAGTTATTCTGCTGCACATCGCCACGCACAACCATAATTTCGGACACGTCATGCCATCAATCAAAGAGATCCTCAACACCATGGAATACGGCCCCGCACCCGAAAGCCAGAAAGAAGCGCAAGCGTGGCTCGAGCAGCATGGCCGCACCTTCGGCCTGTTCATCGACAACGCCTGGACCGACGCGGGCGCCTTGTTCGCCTCCACCAACCCGGCCGATGGCGCCAAGCTGGCCGACCTGACCCAGGCTACCGGCGACGATGTCGATCGCGCCGTGGCCGCCGCCCGCCGCGCCCAGCCGGGCTGGCAGGCTCTGGGTGGCCATGGCCGCGCCAAGGTGCTGTATGCGCTGGCGCGCCTGTTGCAAAAGCACGCACGCCTGTTCGCGGTGCTCGAAACGCTGGACAACGGCAAGACCATCCGCGAGACGCGCGATGTCGATCTGCCGCTGGCCGCCCGCCATTTCTATTACCACGCCGGCTGGGCGCAGCTGCAGGCCGAAGAATTCGCCGACTACCGCGCGGTGGGCGTAGTGGGCCAGATCGTGCCGTGGAATTTCCCGCTCCTGATGCTGTCGTGGAAAATCGCGCCGGCGCTGGCTGCCGGTAACACGGTGGTGTTCAAGCCGGCCGAATTCACCTCGCTGACCGCCATGCTGTTTGCCGACATCTGCGTGCAGGCCGGTGTGCCGGCCGGCGTGGTCAACATCGTCACCGGCGACGGCGCCGTGGGGGAGGCCATCGTCAACCACGCCGGCATCGACAAGCTGGCCTTCACCGGTTCCACCGAGGTGGGCCGCCAGATCCGCATCGCCACCGCCGGCAGCGGCAAGAAGCTGTCGCTGGAGCTGGGCGGCAAGTCGCCGTTCATCGTCTTCGAAGACGCCGACCTCGACGCAGCCGTGGAAGGCCTGGTCGATTCGATCTGGTTCAACCAGGGGCAGGTCTGCTGCGCCGGTTCGCGCCTGCTGGTGCAGGAATCGGTCGAAGCGAAATTCCTGGCCAAGCTGCGCGCGCGCATGGACAAGCTGACGCTCGGCGCGCCGCTGGAAAAATCGATCGACGTCGGCGCCCTGGTCGATCCGGTCCAGCAGCAGCGCATTGCTGCGCTGGTGGACTCGGCCCGCGCGGAAGGCTGCACCGTGTATCAGCCGGCGTGCGAGCTGCCCGCTGCCGGCGCCTGGTTCCCGCCCACGCTGATCACCGGCGCCTCGACCTCGGCCGCCGTGGCGCAAGCCGAAATCTTCGGACCGGTGCTGGTGGCGATGAGCTTCCGCACGCCGCCCGAGGCGGTGCAGCTGGCCAACAACACGGTCTATGGCCTGGCCGCCTGCGTGTGGACCGAGAACATCTCGCTGGCGCTGGACGTGGCGCCGCAGATCAAGGCAGGCGTGGTGTGGATCAACACCGCCAACCAGTTCGACGCCGCCTGCGGCTTCGGCGGCTACCGCGAGTCCGGCTTCGGCCGCGAAGGCGGGCGCGAAGGCATGTACGAATACCTGACCGCGCTGGCCGACGATGCGCGTCCGGCTGCACCGGTGGCTGCGGTGCAGGCCACTTCCAGGGCCGCAGCGCCGGCAGCCGGCGGCGCGTTCGCCATCGACCGCACCGCCAAGATGTACATCGGCGGCAAGCAGGCCCGTCCTGACGGCGCCTACAGCCGCGCCGTGCACGGCGCCGACGGCGCCTTCCTGGCCGAAGTGGGCGAGGGCAGCCGCAAGGATATCCGCAACGCGGTGGAAGCGGCCCACAAGGCCGGCAGCTGGTCCAAGGCGACCGCCCATAACCGCGCGCAGGTGCTGTACTACATCGCCGAAAACCTGGCCGCGCGCGGTGCGGAATTTGCCGCCCGCCTCAGCGCCATGACCGGCGCCGCCAGCGCCAGCGCAGAGCGGGAAGTGCAGGCCTCGATCGAGCGCCTGTTCTACTACGCGGCGTACGCCGACAAGTACGACGGCCTGGCGCACCAGCCGCCGATGCACGGCGTGACCGTGGCGCTGAACGAACCGGTCGGCGTGATCGGCATCGTCTGCCCGAACGAGGCGCCGCTGCTCGGCCTGATCTCGCTGGTGGCGCCGGCCATCGCGCTGGGCAACCGCGTGGTGGTGGTGCCGTCCGAGGCGCATCCGCTGTCGGCCACCGATCTGTACCAGGTATTCGATACGTCGGACCTGCCCGGCGGCGTGGTCAACATCGTCACCGGCAGCGCCGACGAGCTGGCGCGCACGCTGGCGACCCACAGCGACATCGACGCCGTCTGGCGCCACGACGGTTCGGCCGAAGGCTGCGCCGAAGTCGAGCGCCTGTCGGCCGGTTCGCTCAAGCGCACCTGGGTGGGCGGCGCACGGGGCCGCGACTGGTACAGCACGGCGCAAGCCGGCGGCCGCGCCGTGCTGGCGCATGCGTCGCAGGTCAAGAACGTCTGGATTCCTTACGGCGTTTAAACCGTCATCCGCGCGCAACCACGTGCAACGTCATCCCCGCGAAGGCGGGGATCCAATGTGGCGCGCGACAACGTACATTCACTGGATTCCCGCCTGCGCGGGAATGACGGGATTTTGGGCCGGCGCTTCTCCTGAAGCTGCTGGCCCCTCGCATTTTCAACACCAATATTATCAAGCGGAGAATCGCATGTTTTTACCTCAAGAGATCATACGCAAGAAGCGTGACGGCGGCGTGCTGTCGGCCGAGGAGATCCGCTTCTTCGTCGGCGGCATCACCACCAAGCGCATTACCGAAGGCCAGATCGCCGCGCTGGCGATGGCCGTGTATTTCAACGACATGACCATGGACGAACGCGTGGCCTTTACGCTGGCCATGCGCGACTCCGGCGAAGTGCTGGACTGGCGCTCGCTCGACCTGCCCGGCCCCGTGGTGGATAAGCACTCGACCGGCGGCGTCGGCGACGTGGTGTCGCTGCTGCTCGGGCCCATGGTGGCCGCCTGCGGCGGCTTCGTGCCGATGATTTCGGGCCGTGGCCTCGGTCACACCGGCGGCACGCTCGACAAGTTCGATTCGATTCCCGGCTACAGCACGGTGCCCGACAATGCCCTGTTCCGCAAGGTGGTCAAGGAAGTGGGCGTGGCCATCATCGGCCAGACGGCGTCGCTGGCGCCGTCCGACAAGATTTTCTACGGCGTGCGCGACGTCACCGCCACCGTGGAATCGGTGGCCATGATCACCGGTTCCATCCTGTCGAAGAAACTGTCGGCGGGACTCGATGCGCTGGTGATGGACGTCAAAGCCGGCACCGGCGCCTTCATGCCCACCTACGAAAAATCGGTGGAGCTGGCCGAGAGCATCGTCAAGGTCGGCAATGGCGCCGGCATGACCACGTCCGCCATCCTGACCGACATGAACGAGTCGCTGGCGCCGTATGCCGGCAACGCGATCGAGGTACGTGGCGCAATCGACTACCTGACCGGCAAATCGCGTCCGGCGCGCCTGCACGACGTGACGATGGCGCTGTGCGCCGAGATGCTGGTGCTGGGCAAGCTGGCAGCGAGCGAAGACGACGCGCGCGCCCGGCTGCAGGCAGCGCTCGACAGTGGCGAGGCAGCCGAACGCTTCGCGCGCATGGTGGTGGCGCTGGGCGGCCCGGCCGACCTGATGGAGCAGCCGGACAAGTACCTGGAACGCTCGCCGGTGATCGTGCCGGCGCCGGCCCTCTCGTCCGGGTATGCCACCGCCACCAACTGCCGCGAGATCGGCCTGGCCGTGGTGTCGCTGGGCGGCGGCCGCCGCCGCGCCGCCGATCCGATCGACTTCGCGGTCGGCCTTACCGCGCTGGTGTCGCTGGGCGACCCGGTAGCCGCCGGCCAGCCACTGGCCATGGTGCACGCGCGCACCGAGGAAGCGGCCGAGCAGGCCGTACGCGAAATCCAGGCCGCGTACCGGATCAGCGAGACCCCGGCTGCCGCCAATCCGGTTGTGTACCGCACGATCCGCCCGTAAATTTAGCGCAAAACGCAGACGCCAGACGCCAGACGCCAACCGCCAACCGCCAATCCGTCATTCCCGCGAATGCGGGAATGACGGGATATAAGACAACGTACAAATTCCCGCCTGCGCGGGATTGACGGGATATATGACAACATATGAATTCCCGCCTGCGCAGGAATGACGCCCCAGAGAACAACGACATGAACAAACAACAACTGATCGCCGAAGCCGCCGTCGCGCGCCAAAAGGCTTATACCCCTTACTCGAACTTCAAGGTGGGCGCGGCGCTGCTGACCCGTGACGGCAAGGTGTTCCACGGCTGTAACGTGGAAAACGCTTCCTACGGCTTGTGCAACTGCGCCGAGCGCACCGCCTTCTTCAGCGCTTTTGCCCACGGCTACCAGCCCGGCGACTTTACCCAGCTGGTCGTGATCGGCGAAACCGAGGGACCGATCGCGCCGTGCGGCGCCTGCCGCCAGGTGATCCTAGAACTGGGCGGCGACGATCTGCCGGTGCTGCTCACCAATCTCAAGGGCGATATCCTCGAGACCACGGCCGCCGAGCAGCTGCCCAACGGCTTCGGTCGCGCCGACCTGAAGAAGTAAGTTCTTGGTCTTCAAGAAGACGATCGACGTCCAGGCCGCCGTTGCCATCGCTGCCAGCGAGGCGATTGCGGCCAAGACGCAGGGCACGTTTGGCGTGGGCGGCCTGATGCTCGACCAGCACGGCACTGTGCTCAAGTCGCTGCACAACAACGTGGTGCGCCACGGCCTGGTGTTCGATCCCACCGCGCACGGCGAGCGCCAGCTGATCGACTGGTACTACGCCGAGCGCGCGCGGGGCCGGGTGCTGCCGCCGCCCGAGGACATCACCATCGTCACCACGCTCGACCCGTGCTGCATGTGCAGCGGCGCGGTCCTGGCCGGTGGCTTCAACGTGGTGGCGGCTGCGCCCGATCGCATCGCCGGCATCAACTACGACCAGCACGCCCGCTTCGGCGCGCTGTCGTCCGGCTTGCGTGAACAGGCGCAGCGCAGCTTCAGTTACCCGGCGGTGCTGGGCAGCTCGCTGTATGCGCGCGCCGGTGCCGGCGCCGCGCCGCGTTCCTTTTTCATCGGCAAGACCATCGCGGAAGCCACCCAGGCGCTGTGCGCGCTGGCCTTCGAAGCCACGGCACGCGAGGTGGTGGCGCTGTTCGGTGCGGACTGTCCGCGCGCGCAGTTGCGCGACCCGGCCACGCTGGCGCCCGATCACCGCATCGTGCGCGCCCTCAAGCAGCTGTATCCCGATGCGCTGGCCTACCGCTGCGCACCGCACGCGCCGGACGCGGGCCTGGCGCCGTTTCTGCGACAGGCCATGGCGCGCGACGAAGCAGCGGAGGACGAACCGGAGCAGGCGGTGGCATTGCTCGACGCCTTCGGCAACCTGCTGCTGTGCATGTCCGGCAAGCGCGCGCAGTCTGCGATCCGCACCGCGTTCATGGAAATCACGCGCGCCTATGCGCAGCTGCGCTACAAGCTGATGGATGGCGCCACAGCCGACGAGCAGGAGGCTGTGCGGCGCTACCTCGGCCATCCGCGCGAGGGCACGTTCGTGTTCGCCTGTGGTCCGGACCATGGGGCGGCGAGTTTCATGGACCTGGGCGCCTGGGCCTCGACCATGGAAGGCCCGCTGCCGGCGCATAACCGGCGCCAGTTCCAGTACGTGACGCCGCGCATCACCGCCGCAGAGCTTGACGCCATGTGCGCGGCCATGCCGCCGTTGTACCGCGACGTGATACAGGTCCAGCCGGTCCAGGTGAACGACCGGGCGCTGGTGGTTGCGCTGTCCGGACCGCCATGACTGCCTGCGTCATTGCTGCGGGTCGTAGGTGCCGACGCTCCAGATATGGCCTTCCGGATCGCGGCAGGTAAAGCCGCGGCCACCGTAGTCTTCATCCTTGATATCGAGCACAATGTCGGCGCCGGCTTCGAGCACCCGGCCATACACGTGGTCGGCATCGTTGACCACCAGGTAGGTGCTTTGGGTAACGAAGTGTCCCACTTCGGCCGGCTGCTTCATCAGGCGGCCGAACTCGGTGTCGAAGACCGAACTGAGCATGATCACGCCGTTGCCGAAGACCAGCTGGGCGTGGGCGATGGTGCCGTCGTCGTTGGGCACTACCAGTTGCGCTTCGAAGCCGAAGGTGTCGCCCAGCCATTTGATGGCAGCCGGCGCATCGCGGTAACGCATGCAGGGCACGACGTTGCACAAGGTTTGCTTGGGGATGCTGGTCATGGCGGCTCCTGGGCGAAAAGTGAAATTGTTACGATCATCGACGCGCCGATAAGTTCAAACGATATCACTGTTCGCCTGATGCGCCTCAATGATAGCGGCCACGCCGGCCCTCGCAGGCAGCCATCACCAGCTTGAACACGAGGAAGATGGCAAACAGCGTCAGCGCCAGCGGCAGGATGCTGATGATGAAGGCCAGCACCACCGCGCAGCCGAGCAGGGCGGGCCAGGACAAGCGCCGGATGGTGCGGGCGCCAAAGCGCAGGGCCTGCGCGAACGCGCTGACGATTTCATCGACGACGTTGCCGGTGCGGTGGAAAAAGTTGCTCATGCTGCTCTCCTTGGTGGGGTGACGATGGTCTCACTGTAGCGATACTGCCGGAGAAAGGCAGGCGGTTTCCGATCAACTGCGGTTTCGACGGGGCCAGCGGCACCGGCGTGCGACAGAACGCGCTTTTCCTTGAATGAAAGAACGTGCACGACCATTGAGTGTTACAAAATAAAAATATTTGAAATGCAATCCTAGTGGTATAATCGCAATTATTGTTGTGGTTCTGAAATTTGCTTGAGCAGAATCACGGCCCCTACTCATTTTTAAGGATAAGTCTCCATGATGGTTCGTACCTGTGTTGCCGTTGCCGCTACCACCCTGATCGCAGGCGTTGCACACGCCGCACCACTGACGGCCGATCAGATGCTCAAGCAGTTCAACGTGGTCGTCAACGGCAGCATGACGTCGACCTCGCACGTCGATGGCCGCACCTATGTCGGCGGTGACCTGTCGGGCGGCGACTACGTGCAGCACCTGGCGCAGACCCCGAAATCGGCCTATGCCGGCCTGACCGTCCGCGGCAACGCCAGCGGCAACCTGCACGTCAATGGCCTGGGCGCAGTCGTCGGTGGCAACGCCAACGGCATCATCGTCAACAACGGTTCGACCTACATCGGCGGCAATGCCTCGTCGTCGAACTTCAATGGCGACGCCTGGGTGCAGGGTACTGCCAGCAGCGTGAACTTCAACGGCAAGCAGCACGCCGGCAGCTACAGCAATGTCAACAACATCAACAATAACAAGCTGACTGCGAAAACTGCGGTGATGAACAGCACGCTGGCAGCATCGACCACCACCAGCTTCACCAACGTGATGAACAACATGAGCACCAAGCTGTCGGCGCTCAAGGGCACTGCCGGCAGCGCGGTGAACTTTTCGAACAACGACCACCAGGTGACCTTCAGCGGCAAGGGCGATGCCCACGGCGTGCTGGTGTTCGACCTGACCGCGCTCGACAGCAAAATCTTCTCGACCAATACCACCGACATTTCGTTCAACCTGACCAACGCCAGCACGGTGATCTTCAACACCGACAACAAGTCGCTGTCGCTGACCGCCAACTTCAACCAGGCGCAGGCGCTGGGCAGCTCGCTGATCTGGAACTTCGCCGGCGCCAGCAGCGTGACCGTGAACCGCACCTTCGGCGGCCAGGTCCTGGTAGCCGACGGCACGTTCAGCAACCAGGGCGGCGCCAATATCGAAGGCGGCGTCTATGCCAAGTCGTTCATCCAGAACGGCGAAGTGCACCTGCAGCAGTTCAGCGGCAGCCTGGCCACGGCCGTGCCGGAAGCGGAGACGTCTGCGATGATGCTGGCTGGGTTGGGTTTGCTCGCCTTCGTCGCCCGCCGCCGCAAGAGCGCCTGACAAGCCGTTCATGGCGGCGTTGCAGCGCCTTGCCGTGCTAGCGCACTGTCTGCGGCGCTGCGCCTTGCCCTGAACGGTTGTCAGGCGCTCTTGGTAGGCGCCTGACAAGCCGTTCAGGGTGGCGTTGCAGCGCCTTGCCGTACTGTCGCACTGTCTGCGGCGCTGCGCCTTGCCCTGAACGGTTGTCAGGCGCTCTTGAGTGCGCCTGACCTGGCCTCCATGGCGGCGTTGCAGCGCCTYGCCGTRCTGCGMACTGTCTGCGGCGCTGCGCCTTGCCCTGACAAGCTGTTCGGGGCGTTCCTGGTGTTCTAGGGTGGGTTGAGCACAGGCAGGCTGACTGCCGCCAGCACCATGTCCACGATCAGCCGTTCGGCGTCGTCGAAATCCTTCTTGCTTAACTGTTTGCGGTTCAGGACCAGCGCCATCTGCGGGGCGAAGTCTGCGTAGGACTGGGTCATGGCCCAGATGGCGAACAGCAGGTGGGTGGCGTTGACCGGTGCGATCCGGCCGGCTGCGATCCATTGTTCGAACACCGCGATGTCCTTGCGCAGCAGCGGCACCACGCGGCGCCGGATCTGCGCTCCGTACAGCTGGGCGCCGCCGATCACTTCCATCGCATACACGCGCGAGGCCCACGGCTGTTCGCGCGAAAATTTCAGCTTGGCCTGCACATAGGCGCGCAACACCGATTGCGGCGACTGCGCGACCGCTGCCAGGCTTTCCATCCGGTCCAGCCAGTCGTCGAGCACGTCGTCGAGCACCCGTTCGTACAGCAGCTGCTTGGTGGCGAAGTAGTACATCAGGTTTTGCTTGGACAGCCCGGCGCGGTCGGCAATGGTGGCGATCGACGCGCCCTCGTAGCCGCTCTCGGCGAATACGCGCACGGCGGCGGTCACGATCTCGGCTTCGAGCTTGTCGCGGTTGAGCAGGCGGCGCTTGATGCGCGGGGCTTGCGGTTTGACGGTGTTCATCGGCAGCGCTTTCAGGCAGGACGGAACGATTGCAGGAAGTCCAGCAACTGCGGGTGGTGGCTATAGGCGACGTTGAACCGGAACCAGACCGACTCGGGCGGGCGCAGCATGAAGAAATCGCACGGCGACAACAGGATGCCGGCCTTGAGCGCCGCGTCCGCAATGCGCTTGCCGTTCCAGTCCGCGCGCGGTGCAGCGTGCCAGCCGGCCGAGACGAACATGCCGCCGCGCGGCCTGGCCAGCGGCGTCATGCCGGCGCCGTGCAGGCTGTCGAGGGTGCGCTCGCGCCCCGCATCGAGCTGCGCCACCAGCTTGTCCACCGTGCGCCGGTAGGGGCGGGCGCTGATCGCGTGGTACACGGCGCGCTCGTTGATCTCGGACGTGGTCAGCCCGGCCAGCATTTTCACCCGCAGCAGCTCGGGCAGCAGCGAGGCGGACGCACAGATTGATCCCACCCGCAGCACCGGCGACAGCGTCTTGGAAAAGCTGCCCACCCGGATCACGCGGCGCAGGCCGTCCATCGCCGCCAGCGAGGCGTCGCCGCGCTGCGCCAGTTCGCGGTAGATATCGTCCTCCACCAGCCAGAAATCGAACTGCTCGGCCAGGGCCAGCAGCCGGTGCGCCTGCGCTGCCGACAGCGACGTGCCCAGCGGGTTGTGCAGCACCGTGTTGACGAACATGAGCTTGGGCTGCGTGAGCGCGGCCTCGCGCGCCAGCAGCTCGACATCGATCCCGTGTTCGCCGCGCGGGATGCCGACCGCAATGCAGCCGTGGTGGCGGATCAGCGAGTGCAGGTTGCTGTAGCCGGGGTCCTCGACAAACACCGTGTCGCCGGGGCGGGTCAGCGTGCGCAGCACCAGGTCGAAGGCGTGGGTGGCGCCGTGGGTCAGCATGATCTGCTCGGGATCGACCGGGAACAGTTCGTCGCTCAGGGTGGCGGCCAGGTGGTGGCGCAGCGTGGGAAAACCCATTGCGTGGCCATAGCCGCGCAGGCGGCTGGACGGAATGCGCATCGCGTGGCGCACGGCGTCGAGCACCGTGTCGTCGCCGTACCACTCGGGCGGCAGCCAGCCCACGCCGGCGGCCAGCGCCTCGGAGACGCCCGAATACAGGTCCGGGGTGAGCGCGTCGATCGCGGTCGGCATCGTGTGCAAAGCCATCGGCGTGAGCACCGGCGGCAGGTCCTGGCGGGCCACGAAGTAGCCGGAACCGCGCCGCGACATCAGCAGGCCCGACGTCACCAGCCGGTCGTAGGCTTCGACAACTGTAAAGGTGCTCACGCCATTACACTTGGCAAACTGCCGCACGGACGGCATTTTCGTGCCGACGCGCAGGGCGCGGCTGCCCACCAGGGCCGAGATTGCCGCGACGATCTGCTCGACCAGGCTGCCCTTCTTGCTGCGCTCTATAGCGACGACGGGCCAGTCGGGTTGATCCACCGCAACGTTTCCATTGCCCATGCTTGACTCCTTCCGGGTCCACCTCAAAACTGTATCGTTTCAGCGACCGATACGGTTGGACTGTTTTGCCGCCCGTGTATCTGTGCCATCGTTGCATCGCTGACTATTATTGCATCATCATTTTGCCACTTGTAAAATTTTTTTACGGGTCGTCAAAACCCTTACGATGGAGCTTTGCATGCACCTGTCCCGTCCCGACGCCATGGCATCGTTCTGGATGCCCTTCACGAATAACCGCGATTTCAAGGCCCATCCGCGCCTGCTGGTTTCTGCCGAAGGCATGTACTACAAGGATGTCGATGGCAACACCATCCTCGACGGCACGGCCGGCCTGTGGTGCGTACCGTGCGGCCACGCCCAGCCCAGGATCGTCGCTGCCGTGCGCGAGATGGTCGGCCAGCTCGATTTCGCGCCGACCTTCCAGATGGGCCACCCGGCCGCCTTCGAACTGGCCGAGCGGCTGATGGACTACACCGGTCACCGCTTCGGCCACGTGTTCTACACCAACTCCGGTTCCGAGTCCGTCGACACTGCGCTCAAGATGGCGCTGGCCTACCACCGGGCGCGCGGCGAGGCTGGTCGCACCCGCCTGATCGGCCGCGAACGCGGCTACCACGGCGTGGGTTTCGGCGGCATTTCGGTCGGCGGCATCGCCGGCAACCGCAAGCCATACGGCGTGATGCTGCCCGGCGTCGATCACCTGCCGCACACCCACGACCTCGAAAAAAACGCCTACACGCGCGGCGAACCGCAGCACGGCTTCGAACTGGCCGACGAACTCGAACGGATCGTGGCGCTGCACGACGCCTCCACCATCGCTGCCGTGATCGTCGAGCCGGTGGCCGGGTCCACCGGCGTGCTGGTGCCGCCCAAGGGCTACCTGAAACGCTTGCGCGAGCTGTGCACCAGGCACGGCATCCTGCTGATTTTCGATGAAGTGATCACCGGTTTCGGCCGCCTGGCCACGCCCTTCGCAGTCGACTACTTCGACGTCGAGCCGGACCTGATGACCACCGCCAAGGGCCTGACCAATGGCACCATTCCGATGGGCGCCGTGTTCAGCAAGCAGTTCATCCACGACGCCTTCATGGATGCGCCGCCGGGCATCGAACTGTTCCACGGTTACACCTATTCGGGCCACCCGGTGGCCTGTGCCGCGTCGCTGGCCACGCTGGAAGTGTTCAGGGAACAGGACATCCTCGGCCACGCGGCCGGCATGGTCGCGTACTGGACCGACGCCGTGCACGCGCTCAAGGGGCTGCCGCACGTGATCGACATCCGCAGCATCGGCCTGGTGGCCGGCATCGAGCTGGCGCCGATCGCCGGCAAACCCGGCGCGCGCGCGTTTGCCGCCTTCAAGCAGGCCTTTGCAGACGGGGTGCTGATCCGCGTGACCGGCGACATCATCGCGCTCTCGCCACCGCTGGTGCTCGAGAAAAAACATGTCGATGAACTGTTCGGCAAGCTGACCACGATTTTGAAAAACCTCGACTGAAGCGATCCACGACATGAACCATCCTGACACCATCACGCACTTCATCAACGGCGCCAAACGGGATACGGCGTCCGGCCGCTATGCCGATGTCTATAACCCGGCGCTGGGCGAACCGGTTGCGCGCGTGGCGCTGGCCAGCGCGGACGAGGTCGATGCGGCCGTGCGCGCTGCCGAGGCGGCGTTTCCGGCGTGGTCGGCGACGCCGCCGCTGACCCGCGCCCGCGTGCTGTTCAAGTACCTGCAGCTGTGCCAGCAGCATGTCGATGATTTTGCGGCAGTCGTCACGCTGGAACACGGCAAGACCTTTGCCGACGCCCAGGGCGAAGTGGCGCGCGGCATCGAGATGGTGGAATTCGCAGTCGGCATCCCGCAGATGCTCAAGGGCGAATTCACCGAGCAGATCTCGCGCGGCATCGACGCCTGGTCGCTGCGCCAGCCGCTCGGCGTGGTGGCCGGCATCACGCCGTTCAACTTCCCGGTGATGGTGCCGATGTGGATGTTCCCGCTTGCCATCGCCTGCGGCAATACCTTCGTGCTCAAGCCGTCCGAACGCGACCCGTCCGCCTCGCTGCTGCACGCCAAACTGCTGCAGGAGGCGGGCCTGCCGGACGGCGTGTTCAACGTGGTACAGGGCGACAAGCTCGCGGTCGATGCGCTGCTCGACCATCCTGCCATCGCGGCAGTGAGCTTCGTCGGCAGCACACCGATCGCCGAATACATCTATGCGCGCGGCTGCGCGGCGGGCAAGCGCGTGCAGGCGCTCGGCGGCGCCAAGAACCACATGGTGGTCATGCCCGACGCCGACATGGACATGGCGGTCGATGCGCTGATGGGCGCCGCATTCGGCTCGGCGGGCGAGCGCTGCATGGCCATCTCCGTGGTGGTGGCCGTCGGCGACGCCGGCGACCGCCTCGTCGATGCACTGGCGCAGCGCACGGCCGCACTGAAAGTGCGCGACGGCATGGCGCATGACGCCGAAATGGGACCGGTGGTCTCGCGCGCGGCCCAGCAGCGCATCGAGAACCTGATCGGCGACGGTGTGGCGCAAGGCGCGACCCTGGTAGTCGATGGCCGCCACCACGTGGTGCCCGAACGCGAGAACGGCTTCTTCGTCGGCGGCACCCTGTTCGACCATGTCACGCCCGACATGCGCATCTACAAGGAAGAGATCTTCGGCCCGGTGCTGTGCATGGTGCGCCTGCCCGATGTGGGCAGCGCGGTGGACCTGATCAACCGTAACGAATACGGTAACGGCGTGGCGATCTACACGCGCGACGGCGGTACGGCGCGTGAATTCGTGCGGCAGATCCAGGTGGGCATGGTGGGGGTGAATGTGCCGCTGCCGGTGCCGATGGCGTTCAACAGTTTCGGCGGCTGGAAGCGCAGCCTGTTCGGCGACCACCACGCCTACGGACCGGAAGGCGTGCGCTTCTACACGCGGCACAAGGCGGTGATGGAACGCTGGCCAAATACCGCGACCGCTGGCGCAGAATTTGCATTCCCTCAGATGAAGTAATCCCAGCCATCGTTGTATCTCGCCAGGAAGAACGCATGATGATCGAAGCCCTCAACCACCTGCCGCATCCGAGGGAAGCCAATGCCCAACTGGCTTCCCGCTTTACCGACCTGGCGCCGGCCCTCACTGCGCGCCAGGCTGCCATCGAGAGCGCGCGCTGCCTGTACTGCTACGATGCGCCATGCACGCGCATCTGCCCGACCGGTATCGATGTCGCCAGTTTCATCCGCAATATCCACGATGACAACATCGACGGCGCTGCCACCGGCATCCTCAGGCAGAACATCTTCGGCGGCAGCTGCGCGCGCGTCTGTCCCACCGAAATCCTGTGCGAGGACGCCTGCGTGCGCAACCACGACGCGGAAGGTCAGCCGGTCAGGATCGGCCTGTTGCAGCGCTACGCGACCGACAACATGGCGCTCGCCGCGCATCCGTTCGCGCGCGCTGCCGCCACCGGCAAGACGGTCGCCGTGGTCGGCGCCGGGCCGGCAGGGCTGTCGTGCGCACACCGGCTGGCCATGCTCGGCAACGACGTGGTGGTGTTCGAGGCGCAGCAGAAGCCCGGTGGCCTGAACGAGTACGGCATCGCCAAGTACAAGCTGACCGATAACTTCGCGCAGAAGGAAGTGAACTTCCTGCTCGAGATCGGCGGCATCGAGATCCGTCATGGCCACAAGCTTGGCGCCGACTTGTCGCTCAAGCAGTTGCATGCGCAGTACGACGCCGTGTTCCTGGCGCTGGGCCTGGGCGCCAGCAGGCAGCTGGGTCTGACCGGCGAGGAAGCACCGGGCCTGCTGGCGGCGGTCGATTACATCGCCGAATTGCGCCAGGCCAGCGACCTGGCTGCACTGCCGCTGCCGTCGCGCGCCATCGTCATCGGCGCCGGCAATACCGCCATCGACATGGCGGTGCAGATCCAGCGCCTGGGCGCCGAGGAAGTGACGCTCGTGTACCGCCGTGGCTTCGAAGCGATGAGCGCGACCGGGCACGAACAGCATATCGCCAGGGATAACCAGGTGCGCCTGCGCACCTGGGCCCAGCCGCAGCAGGTGCTGCTCGACGACGCCGGCCGCGTGCGCGGCATGCGCTTCGAGCGCACCACGGACACCGGTGGCCGCTTGAACGGCACCGGCGAAACCTTCGAGCTTGCTGCCGACGCCATCTTCAAGGCCATCGGCCAGGGCATGGACACCGTCAGCATCAGCGATCCGCTGGCCGCGACCCTGCAGCGCGACGGCGACAAGATCTATGTCGATGCGCATTTCCGCACCGTGCTGCCGGGGATTTATGCAGGCGGCGACTGCGTGGCGCCGGGCCAGGACCTGACGGTGCAGGCGGTACAGCACGGCAAACTGGCCGCGCATGCCATCCACAGCGACATCAACCCTGAACTGGAGGCCCGGCATGGCTGATCTGAGCATCGAATTCTGCGGCATCAAATCGATCAATCCATTCTGGCTGGCCTCCGCCCCGCCGACCGACAAGGCCTACAACGTGGTGCGCGCGTTCGAAGCCGGCTGGGGCGGCGTGGTGTGGAAAACGCTGGGCGAAGACCCGGCGGCCGTCAATGTCTCGTCGCGGTACTCGGCCTTGTACGGCAAGAACCGCGAGGTGATCGGCTTCAATAATATCGAGCTCATTACCGACCGCTCGCTTGCCATCAACCTGCAGGAAATCACGCAGGTCAAAAAGGACTGGCCGGACCGTGTGATCATCGTCTCGCTGATGCTGCCGTGCGAGGAACAGCTGTGGGCCGAGATCCTGCCACTGGTGGAGGCGACCGGCGCCGACGGCATTGAGCTCAATTTCGGCTGCCCGCATGGCATGCCGGAACGCGGCATGGGGGCGGCCGTGGGCCAGGTGCCCGAGTACGTGGAAATGGTCACGCGCTGGTGCAAGACCCACAGCAGGCTGCCGGTCATCGTCAAGCTCACGCCCAATATCACCGATGTGCGCGCGCCGGCGCGCGCGGCCAAGGCTGGCGGCGCAGACGCGGTCTCGCTGATCAACACCATCAATTCGATCACGCACCTGGACCTGGACCGGATGGTGGCGTTCCCGGTGGTGGGCGGCGCCAGTACCCACGGCGGTTACTGCGGCACGGCCGTCAAGCCGATCGCCCTGAACATGGTGGCAGAAATCGCCCGCGATCCGGCCACGGCCGGCTTGCCGATATCGGGCATCGGCGGCATCGGCAACTGGCGCGATGCCGCCGAATTCATCGCGCTCGGCGCCGGCTGCGTGCAGGTGTGCACGGCAGCCATGCTGCATGGCTTCCGCATCGTCGAGGAAATGAAAGATGGCCTGGCGCGCTGGATGACGCAGAAGGGCTATCACACGATCAGCGACTTCGCCGGCAAGGCCGTGCCCAATACCACCGACTGGAAATACCTGGACATGAACTACCAGGTCATTGCCCAGATCAGCCAGGACGACTGCATCCAGTGCGGCCGCTGCTACGTGGCGTGCGAAGATACATCGCACCAGTCGATCCGGCAGACCATCGATGCTGCCGGCGGCCGCCGCTATGAAGTGATCAAGGAAGAGTGCGTGGGCTGCAACCTGTGCGAGATCACCTGCCCGGTGCAGGGCTGCATCACGATGGTGCCGCAGCAGACCGGCAAGCCGTATATGAACTGGACCGAGGACCCGCGCAACCCGCGCGCCGAGCGCTCCGCCGTGGCGCAGGGGGTGTAACCTCCCTGGGTATGAAACTTGCAGCGTCAATGCCGCAGGCCGGCCTGTCGTAACGCATGGCGGTTTGCGCTGGCGGCAACCGCATCGCGCGCGGCGCCGGCTTCGCAGCAGCTTGTCGACCAACCTTGGGAGTGTGCCCGTGACAGCAAGACCAGCAAGTCCACCAAGTCCACCAAGTCCGGCAAACTCGTCCCGCAGCACGCAGTTGTGGAACGAAGACCTGGCGCCGACCACCGCTGCCCAGCGCACCTGGCGCTGGTACCATTTTGCGGCGCTGTGGGTGGGCATGGTGATGTGCATCCCGGCGTACACGCTGTCGGCCAGCCTGATCGAGGGCGGCATGTCCGGCTACCAGGCGGTACTCACGGTATTCATCGCCAATGCCATCGTGCTGCTGCCGATGCTGCTGATCGGCCATGCCGGCACCAAGTTCGGCATCCCGTACGCGGTGCTGGCGCGCGCGTCGTTCGGCACTTCCGGTGCCAAACTGCCGGCACTCATGCGCGCCATCGTCGCCTGCGGCTGGTACGGCATCCAGACCTGGTTCGGCGGCCAGATGATCTATACCCTGCTCGGCGTGCTGGCGGGCAGCGAGATCGGCGGCGCCCGGATCGCCATCCTCGGCATCAATGGTGCGCAGCTGCTGTGCTTCCTGGCGTTCTGGGCCATCCAGCTGTACTACATCGTGCATGGCATGGAGTCGATCCGCAAGCTGGAGACTTACACGGCGCCGCTGAAGATCCTGATCTGCTTTGTTTTGCTGGGCTGGGTCCACAGCAAGGCCGGCGGCTTTGGCGACCTGCTGTCGGCGCCCTCGCAGTTCGTCGCCGGCGGCAAGAAGGCGGGCCAGTTCTGGTCCGTGTTCTGGCCCTCGCTGACCGCCATGGTCGGTTTCTGGGCCACGCTGGCGTTGAACATTCCCGACTTTACCCGCTTTGCCAAAACCCAGCGCGACCAGGTGGTGGGCCAGTCGGTCGGCCTGCCGGTGCCGATGGCGCTGCTGTCGATGATGGCGGTGATCGTCACCTCTGCCACGGTGGTCCTGTACGGCAAGGCGATCTGGGATCCGGTGGACCTGGCCAGCCGCATGACCGGCGTGGCGGTGCTGGTGGGGCTGATCATCCTGCTGATCGACACGGTATCGGTCAACCTGGCCGCCAACCTGGTGGGTCCGGCCTACGATTTTTCGGCGCTGGCGCCCAGCCGGATCAGCTACCGCACGGGCGGCTACCTGACGGCAGCCATCGCGATTGTCATGATGCCGTGGAAGCTGCTGGAATCGACCGAGGGTTATATCTTCACGTGGCTGATCGGCTACTCGGCGCTGCTCGGCCCCATCGCCGGCATTCTGATCGTCGATTACTACCTGGTGCGCAAGACCCAGCTCGAGGTCGACGATTTGTACCGCGAGAACGGCTGCTATAGCTATCCCGGGGGATCACTGCGCGGCTGGAACGTGGCCGCGCTGGCAGCGTTCATCGTCGGCGTGCTGCCCAATATTCCGGGCTTTCTCAACGCTGCGTTTCCGGCGTCGTTCCCGGGCGTGGGCCCGCTGTTCAAGACCATCTACACCTATGCATGGTTCGTCGGCGTGGCCATCTCGGCCATCGCCTACGGCATCATGATGAAAGGGAAAAGGAGACCTGCATGACTACCTTGATTCGGGGCGGCACCGTCGTCAACGCCGACCGCGCGTTTCGCGCCGATGTGCTGTGCGACGGCGACAAGATCGTGGCCGTGGGCGAAAATCTCGAGGCCCCGGCATCGGCCCGCGTGATCGACGCCGGCGGCCAGTATGTGATGCCGGGCGGGATAGACCCGCACACCCACATGAATCTGCCGTTCATGGGCACCGTCACCGAGGACGATTTTTTTACCGGTACGGCAGCCGGTCTGGCCGGCGGCACCACGACCATCATCGACTTCGTGATCCCGGCGCCGCAGCAGAACCTGATCGACGCCTACCGACAGTGGCGCCAGTGGGCAGCCAGGTCGGCCGGCGATTACAGCTTCCACGTGGCCATTACCTGGTGGGACGATACCGTGCACCGCGACATGGGCATCCTGGTGCGCGACCATGGCGTCAACAGCTTCAAGCACTTCATGGCGTACAAGAACGCCATCATGGCCGACGACGAGACCCTGGTCAAAAGCTTCCGCCGGTCGCTCGAACTCGGTGCGATCCCGACCGTGCATGCAGAAAACGGGGAGCTCGTGTATCAGCTGCAGCAGGATCTGCTCAGGCAAGGGCTGACCGGTCCCGCCTCGCATCCGCTATCGCGCCCGCCGGCGGTGGAAGCGGAGGCGGCCAACCGCGCGATTGCGATCGCCAATGTGCTCAACACCCCCGTGTACATCGTCCACGTCTCGTGCGCGGAGTCGCTCGAGGCCATCACCCGGGCGCGGTCGCACGGCCAGCGCGTGTACGGCGAGGCGCTGGCCGGCCACCTGGTGATCGACGAAAGCGTGTACCAGAGCGAGGATTTCGCCTATGCAGCGGGCCACGTGATGAGCCCACCGTTTCGCAGCAAGCACCATCAGAAGGCGCTCTGGGACGGTCTGCAAAGCGGCAACCTGCATACGACCGCCACCGACCACTGCACCTTCTGTGCCGAGCAAAAGGCAGCCGGCAAGGACGACTTCACCAGGATCCCGAACGGCTGCGGCGGGGTGGAAGACCGCATGGCGGTGGTATGGGACGCCGGCGTGAACACGGGGGGGCTGACGCCGTCGGAATTCGTGCGCGTGACTTCCACCAACGCCGCGCAGATCTTCAACATCTATCCGCGCAAGGGCGTGATTGCCGTCGGTGCCGACGCCGATATCGTGGTGTGGGACCCGCAGGGTACGCGCACGATTTCCGCCAAAACCCAGTTTGCCAAGGGCGGCTTCAATGTGTTCGAGGGCCGCACCGTCAAGGGCATCCCGTCCACCACGGTGGCAGCGGGCAAGGTGGTGTTCCAGCATGGCCAGTTGATGGCCGTGGAAGGCGCCGGCCGCCACATCGACCGTCCGGCATTCACCCATTCCACCCAAGGAGCCTGACCATGACAGACCTGCGCATTGATGGCGACCGCCTGTGGGCATCGCTGATGGAACTGGCACAGATCGGTGCCACCGCCAAGGGCGGCGTCAAGCGCCTGGCACTGACGGACCTCGACAAGCAGGGGCGCGACCTGGTGGTGCAGTGGGGCAGGCAAGCGGGCATGTCGATTACGATCGACCAGATCGGCAATGTGTTCATGCGCCGCGACGGCGCCAATAACGCGCTGCCGCCGGTGATGACCGGCAGTCATATCGACACCCAGCCCACCGGCGGCAAGTTCGACGGCAATTACGGCGTGCTGGCCGGGCTGGAAGTGGTGCGTACACTGAACGATTTGAATATCCGCACCGAAGCGCCGATCGAGGTAGCGTTCTGGACCAACGAGGAAGGCTCGCGCTTCGTGCCGGTGATGATGGGTTCCGGCGTCTTCTGCGGCGCCTTCAGCCTGGAGACCGCGTATGCGGCCACGGACATCGACGGCAAGACCGTGGGCGAAGAACTCGCCCGCATCGGCTACCGCGGCGACCAGGTGCCCGGCGAACATCCGATCGGCGCCTACTTCGAGACCCATATCGAACAGGGCCCGGTACTCGAAGACGCGGGCAAGGTGATCGGCGTGGTGCCGGCCGTGATGGGACTGTCGTGGTACGACTGCGTGGTGACCGGCATGGAAGCGCACGCCGGCCCTACGCCGATGGGACTGCGCAAGGACGCGCTGCAGGTGGCCACCGTCATCATGCAGGAAGTGGTGGCCATCGCCCACCGCTACCCGCCGTACGGGCGCGGCACCGTGGGCATGGTGCAAGTGTTCCCCAACAGCCGCAACGTGATCCCGGGCGAAGTCAAATTCAGCATCGACCTGCGCAACGTGAACGACGACCTGCTGAACACCATGCACGCCGAGCTGCTGGCATTTATCGACAAGACGCGCAGCGACACCGGTCTGACGATTGCGCTCGACCGCGTGTCGTACTATCCGCCATGCCCGTTCCACCCCGACTGCGTAAGCGCCGTGCGCAACGCCACCGCCAGACTCGGTTACCCGACCATGGACGTGGTCTCGGGCGCCGGCCACGACGCGATTTATGCGGCGCGCCTGGCGCCATCGGGTATGATCTTCGTGCCGTGCAAGGACGGCATCAGCCACAACGAAATCGAGGACGCCAAGCCCGAGCACCTTGAAGCCGGGTGCAACGTCCTGCTGCATGCGATGCTCGAACGCGCCGGGAAAGTGGACTCTTGAAAATACCTTATTTGCCGGCAGCGGCGCTTGTTGTCCAGGCCTTGAGCCTGACGCTGGGCGCGATGCAGACCGGCCACGCCGAAGAAGCCCTGACCCAGGGTACGATCTCGATTTACGCCGGCGGCAAGCCGGTCGCCGGCCTGCTGTTCCCGATCGGGGTCCGGCCGACACTCTCCGTGGTTGCCAACAACAGGGAGAATGATGGCAAGGCCATGCACCTGACCGGCAACGTGCAAGGGCGCCTGACACTGCCGGCAGACCAGTCCATCGCGCTGTTCGGCGAAGACATCGTGCTCACCCGGGAAGTCATCAGCGCCGAGCGGGCAAAAGCCATGCAGGACCTGGAAAAGATGGCGGCGTCCGACCAGCTGTACCGGGGACGCGACGCGACAGGCGTCTCGTTGACCGATGACGACTGGCGCCGGCAAACCGCCATCGATGTTGCGAATGCCAATCGCCTGGTGCAGATCATCGACACCTTCGGCTGGCCGGGCCTGCGCTTCGCCGGCCCGGCCTCGCAGACCGCCTTCCTGGTCTTGCAGCACGCCGATGATGCCACCCAGCGCAAATATCTCCCCCTGCTGCGGCAGGCGGTGGAGCGGCACGATGCGCTGGGCAGCGAGCTGGCGATGCTGGAAGACAGGCTGCTGGTGGCGGAAGGCAAACCACAACGTTACGGCACCCAGCTCGGCGGCGAACCGCTGCATTTTCAACCGATTGAGGACGAAGCCAACGTCGACGCCCGCCGCCGCAGCATCGGGCTACCGACCATGGCCGAATATGCCGGCTTGTTCGGGCTGACGTATCTGCCGGTGGCTGCGCGGGCGGAGAAAGCGCAGCAGCGCTGACGCCGTGGTGGCGCAAGCTGCCGGGCGCGGCGTCGGTAAAATGCCGGTCATGACCATTAACATCCCTCGACGCACCGCCACGTCCACTGTCGTCCTCTGGGCGCAGGCGAGCTGCCTGCTCGGCCCGGCCGCGCATCGAGGACATGGGCGCGCGCTAGCTCGTGCAAGGTGACGGCGCCACCTGCACCGGTCCATCGGAACTGTTGATGCCATCCCAGGAAGCCGGTTGTGTTTCCCGCCCTGGCAATCATGCTCACTGTGCCTACGATGGCCGTTAAGTTAGGCCCTTCATTTCCGTCGTACTCGCGAAGGCGGGTACCCAAGTTCCGCGAGATGCGTCGACATGTCAGCCAACTTGGGTCCCCGCCTGCGCAGGGACGACGTTTTTATGCCAACAAAATTAATACTTTTCGCTTAACTTCACTGCATGAGGAACTGACCCCTAAGTTTGGAAGTTGCGGATGAAGTCGAGCAACACCCGCGCCGCGATGTCGGCATCGTCCGCCGTCATGGTTTCCAACGGGTTGTGGCTGATGCCGCCGTTGCCGCAGCGGGTAAACAGCATGGCGACGTCGGTGATGGCGGCCATGGCCATCGCGTCGTGGCCGGCGCCCGAGAGCAGATCGTAGCGCGGCAGGCTGGCGCGTTCGACTGCGGCGCCCAGCTGGTCCATCAGGCGTGGCGCGCAGGGGGCGGCGGCAGCGTCGACGATCTGTTCGGAGGTGAATGTCACCTGGCGCCGTGCGCAGATGGCAGCGATGCCATCGAGGACGTCCTGCACTGCGGCCTGCCGCACCGCATCGTCGGCGGCGCGGATGTCGAGCGAGAGCTGGCAGGCGCCGGGAATCACGTTGACCGAGCCGCCGGGGACGGTCAGCTGGCCCACGGTGCCCACCAGCGATGGCGCCTGGCTGCAGCGCCGTTCGACCAGCAGCACAATCTCGGCGGCCGCGGCGGCAGCGTCCTTGCGCATGTCCATGGGCGTGGTGCCGGCGTGGCTGGCCAGTCCCGTCAGCTGCACCAGGAAACGCGAGCTGCCGGCAATCGCCGTCACCACGCCCAGCGCCAGGTCGCGCTGCAGCAGCACCGGGCCCTGTTCGATATGGACCTCGACAAAGGCCAGCACGTCCTGCGGCTGGCGGGCCAGGGCAGGGATGTGCGTGACATCGTGACCGGCAGCGGCCAGTGCCGCGCGCATCGTGATGCCGTCGGCGTCCTGCTGGTCAAGCAGCGCCATATCGAAGCGTCCCGTGATGGCGTTACTGCCGAGGAAAGTGCTTTTGAAGCGCACGCCTTCTTCTTCCGCGAAGCCGACCACCTCGAGTTGGAACGGCAACTGCTCGCCGCGTTGATGCAGGTGGCGCACGATCGCGATCGGCAGCAGGATGCCGAGGCGGCCATCGTATTTGCCGCCGTTGCGCACGGTGTCGTAGTGGGAGCCGGTCATCAGCGTTTTCGCGCCCGGCGCACCGCTGCGGTACACGCCCACCACGTTGCCGACGGCGTCGATGCGGGCGTCCATGCCGGCGTCGGTCATCCAGTCGCGCAGCTGGGCGGCGGTGCGCTGGTGGGCCGGCGTCAGGTAGGCGCAGGTGAGATCCGGTTCATGGCCGGGGCCGGGGCCGGCGTCGATATCGCTCCAGGCAGCGAGGGTTTCGGCCCACGCCATGATGGCGGGGCCGAAGGCGAGCGACACGCCCAGCAGGTCGCCCAGGCGGATCTCGGCGATGCGCTTGATCTGGCGCAGGCATTCGGCGATTTCGTCATCGCGGCGATGGTTCAGGCGGCGGCTGAAGGCGGCGATTACCTGGCGCCGTGTCAGCCCCTTGCCGGTCGGGCCTTTCACGGCCAGGATGAAGGGAAAGCCGAACTTCGCGTTGTAGTCGGCATTGAGCTGCTGCAGCTGCGCGTACTCTGCGGCGCTGCACAGGTGCAGGCCCGACGCTGCCTGTTCGCTGCTCGATTCCTCGGTAAGCTGGCCGGCGACGGCGGCCTTGCCGGCCAGTTCCGGGTGGGCGCGGATCAGGCCCAGTTGTTCATCAAGCGTGGCACGCGTGACCACGTCCTGCAAGGCCAGTTTGAGCGCCGTGTCGCTGGCGAACGGCCGCTGCGCGGCCGCGCGCTCGGGAATCCACGGCGAGTGTTCGTAGATGCCGCGCAGGTGGTCGATGAAGGCGGCGGCGTTGCAGCCATTGAGCTCGGAAAGGGTGACGGTGGTCATGGCGTGGATGTCCGCACGGGGGACGCGTGGTTGTGTGGATGTATGGGCTTGTATGTGAGCGAACCTCGATCATAGCGCGGGCGGGAAGATCCGACATATGCCGCGCCGTTTATCGCCTATACGGTGAAAACATGCATCGGCTCTCCGCCGGCGCGGTGGGGGGCCATTCGGAGCCGCTTACTTCAGCGTCAGGCCCTTGGCCGCCGCCGCCACCTGGTCGCGCAGCCACTTGTGTTCGGGCGCCTGGTGGACACGCTCGTGCCACAGCTGGTAGAAACGCATGGCCGGGAACTTGACCGGCACGGTATAGGTTTTCAGCTGCATCTGTTTTTCGTACTGGCGCACGAACTGGCGGCCCGTGGTCAGCACCAGGTCGGTCTGCGCCAGCATGTTCGGGATCAGGCCGAAGTAGGCCGATTCCACCACCACGTTGCGCTGCAGGCCCTGGCGGTCGAGGAAGTCGTCGATCACGCCCAGGTAGCCGGGCATCAGCTGGGTGGGCGCCACGTGGGGCAGGGCCAGGTAATCGTCGAGCGTCATGGCGTCGCTGGGCGTGCGCAGCGCGTACGGGCAGTCGGCGCGCATCACGCAGGTGATCGGGTCTTCGAACAGCTTGGACATGTGCAGATGCTCGGGCGGCTCGTCCCAGTTGGCGATGACGAGGTCCATGTCGCCGTCCGACAGCAGGCGCACGTAGTCCACGCGCGGACCGAGGCTGTGGATCTTGACGCGGCTGTTGGGCGAGCCGCGTCGCAAAAGCGCAACAAGATTCGGCAGGAACTGGCTGTCGAGATAATCGGGGGCGGCCACGTGGAAGGTGCGCGCTTCGATCTGCGGCACGAACGGCGACTTTTTCAGGAACAGGTTCTCGGTTTCGTCGAGGATGCGCTTGGCCGGCAGCAGCAGGCTTTCGCCGTGCTGGGTGGGCACCATGCCACGGGCGCCGCGGACCAGGATCGGATCGCCGGTCAGCTCGCGCAGCTTGCGCAGCGACGCCGAAATCGAGGGCTGCGGCTGATTCAGTTTGAGCGCCACCCGCGAGACATTTTTCTCCACCAGCAGCAGGTACAGGATGCGGATCAGGTGCAGGTCCAGGTGTTGCGGGAGAGCGGCCATGAAAAGTCTTGTTCGGTTTATACAGATTGCGATATGTTTAATATACTCGATAGTTCATGTGCCATGCAGCATTTGCGACTATCGTCCTTACATCAGCCTAGCCTCCACCTGAAAGAGCAGCCATGGAATTGTTCGCGTCACTCGTCCCTTATGGCCTCGAATGGCTCAACCTCCTGGTGCGCTGGCTGCACGTCATTACCGGTATCGCCTGGATCGGCGCCTCGTTCTATTTCGTCTGGCTCGACAACTCGATCCGTCCGCCGGCGCCAGGTTCCGACCTGGCGAAAAAAGGCGTGTCCGGCGAACTGTGGGCGGTGCATGGCGGCGGCTTTTACAACCCGCAAAAATACCTGGTGGCGCCGGCCGAACTGCCCAAGGAGCTGCACTGGTTCAAGTGGGAGGCTTATTCCACCTGGCTGTCCGGCATCGCCCTGCTGACCATCGCCTACTACTTCAACGCCCAGGCCATGATGATCGACAAATCGGTGGCCGACATCACCAGCTGGCAGGCGGTCGGCATCGGCATCGGCACGCTGGTCGTCGGCTGGACCGTGTACGACCTGCTGTGCCGCTCGCCGCTGGGCAAGCACGACTTCTGGTTCGGCGTGGTGATCTTCGCGCTGATCGTGGCAGCGGCGTTCGGCCTGACCCATGTGCTCAGCGGCCGCGCCGCCTACATCCACGTCGGTGCACTGATCGGCACCATCATGGTGGGCAATGTGCTGATGCTGATCATTCCCGGCCAGCGCAAGATGGTCGAGGCCATGTCGGCCGGCCGCATGCCCGACCCGGTGCACGGCCAGAAGGCCAAGCAGCGCAGCGTCCATAACAACTACTTTACCCTGCCGGTGCTGTTCATCATGATCAGCAACCACTACGCGATGACCTATCGCCACGACCATGCGTGGCTGGTGCTGGCCATGATCATGGCCGCCGGTGTGTTCATCCGCCACTTCTTCAACCTGCGCCACAAGGGCCGCGTGGAATGGCGCTATCCGGCGATCGGCGTGGTGCTGCTGGCGACGGTGGCCGTGGCGATCGCACCGAGCCGCCCGGCCCCGGTGACCGGTGCCGCTGTCGCTGCCCCGCAGGCAGCGGCGGCACAGTTCGCGCAGGTGAAAGCCGTCATCGACCACCGCTGCGTGGCCTGCCATGCCGCGCAACCGAAGCAGCCCGGTTTTGCCGCGGCGCCGGCCGGCATCATGCTCGAGCACGAGGCGGAAATCCGTCAGAACGCCGAGAAGATCTACAAGCAGACGGTCCAGCTCAAAGCCATGCCGCTGGCGAACCTGACCCAGATGACCGACGCCGAACGGGCGCAGATCGCCGCCTGGTACCAGGCCGGCGCACAATGAAAGCCGACATGAACGACCAAAAAGACCGACTGGCGCAGTGGATCGACGCCCATTTCGACGAGCAGTTGGGCGTGCTCCAGCAGCTGCTGCGCATTCCCACCGACACCCCGCCCGGCAATAACGCGCCGCACGCCGAGATGGTGGCCGACCTGGTGCAGGCATACGGCTGGACTGCCGAACGGCACGCGGTGCCGCAGCAGCAGGTGCGCGAGTACGGCATGGAGAGCATCACCAACCTGATCGTGCGCCGCCCTTACGGCAGCGGCGGTCCCACGCTGGCGCTCAACGCCCACGGCGACGTGGTGCCGCCCGGCGACAACTGGACCTATCCGCCGTACGGCGGCGTGGTCGACCAGGGCTATATCTATGGCCGCGCCGCTGCCGTCTCCAAGGGCGATTTTGCCACCTATCTCTTCGCCACCCGCGCGCTGGAAGCGCTGGGCGTGCCGCTGCAGGGGGCGCTGGAGCTGCACTTCACCTACGACGAGGAATTCGGCGGGCTGCTGGGCCCCGGCTGGCTGCTCGACCAGAAGCTGACCCGGCCCGATTACGTGATTGCGGCAGGCTTCAGCTACCACATCGTCACCGCCCATAACGCCTGCCTGCAGCTGGAAGTCACGGTCCACGGAAAATCGGGTCACGGCGCCATGCCGGAAACGGGACACGATGCGCTGCAGGCGGCCACCCGCATCCTCAACGCGCTCTACGACCAGCTGCCCGAACTCAAGAAAATCAAGTCCGGCATCGCCGGCATCGACTCGCCGACCATGCTGGTGGGTCGTATCGATGGCGGCACCAACACCAACGTGGTGCCGGGCAAGGTGGTGCTCAAGCTCGACCGCCGCATGATACCCGAGGAGGATCCGGTCCAGGTCGAGGCCCAGGTGCGCGCGCTGATCGAGCAGGCGGTGGCAGGGCAGGCGGGCATCACGCTCGAGATCAAGCGCCTGCTGCTGTCGCACGCGCTGCGCGAGCTGCCCGGGACGGCGCACCTGGTGGCCAGCCTCCAGCGCAACGCCGAGACCTACCTGGGCGAGACCATCCCGGCCCAGGGCACGCCGCTGTACGCGGACGCGCGCCTGTACGGCGAATACGGCATTCCGGCCGTGCTGTACGGCGCCGGCCCGCGCACGGTGCCCGAATCGAACGCCAAGAAGGCCGACGAGCGCCTCAGCCTCGACGATTTGCGCAAGGCGACCAAGGTGGTGGCCGCCACGTTGTTCGATTTCCTGGGAGGCAAGTAAATAACTGCCAAGAAACCGGTCCCGCCGCACAATTGTGCGCGGTGGTATTGCCGTATGATACGAATGTTTTCCTCCTTACGGCCGGACCGTGTATCGCTACGACTTGATCAGCTGCCACGACTGCGGGGTGCTGCACCAGCATCGCCCTGTGCAACCGCGCGAAAAGGCGCGGTGCGTGCGTTGCGGCTCGATCCTGTATCGCGGCATCCGGTCCGACCCGCGCGCCATGGCCGCCATCACGCTGGCCGCCATCTTCACCTTCCTGATCGCCCAGTTCTTTCCCATCGTCGAATTGTCCGTCAGCGGCTACAGCATCGATTCCACGCTGCTGGGCGCGATCTACGTGCTCTGGCGCGAGAAGATGGAAATCGTCGCCACCGTCGTCACGCTGTTTACCATCGTGCTGCCGGCCGTCGAGCTGGGAGCGCTGTTCTATGTCACGCTGGCGCTGAGCCGGGGGCGCCGGCCGCCCGGCTTCGACTCCATGCTGCGTGCGCTCGGCACGGCGCGCCGCTGGGGCATGACGGAAGTGCTGATGATCGGCATCCTGATCACCATCGTCAAGATGACCAGCCTGGCCCGCGTCATCGTGCATCCGGGCCTGTTTGCGTTTGCCGTGCTGACGCTGATGCTGGCCGTGGTGATGTCGTTCGATCCGAAAATCCTGTGGAATATCGGCGAGCACCTGCCGGGACCGAAGGGCATGCGGCCGTCGCAGTCGCAAGTCAATTACCGCGCGCTGGCCGCGGGCGCGCCGCTGGTGGCCTGCCACAGCTGCGGCCTGGTCGCGCCCGAAGAGGGCCGACACCAGCGCTGCGTGCGCTGTAAGTCGGCGCTGCACCGCCGCCGCCCGAACAGCGTGGGCCGTACCTGGGCGCTGCTGCTGGCCGCCACCATTCTCTACCTCCCCGCCATGCTGCTGCCCGTGATGTACACCAACTCGCTGCTCGGCAAGGAGGATGACACCATCATCAGCGGCGTGCTGCTGTTCTGGAACAGCGGCTCGCAGGCACTGGCCATCATCATCTTCGTGGCCAGTATCGCGGTGCCCGTGCTCAAGCTGGTGGCGCTGGCCATCCTGGCGACCACCGCCCAGCGCCGTTCGCGCTGGCGCCCGGACCAGCGCACGGCGCTGTACCGCATCGTCGAATTCGTCGGCCGCTGGTCGATGCTCGATATTTTTGTCATTACGCTGACGGTGGCGCTGGTGCGCTTCCAGTCGCTGGCGGTGATCACCGCCGGCCCAGGCGCGCTGGCGTTCTGCGCCGTGGTGGTGCTCACGATGATGGCGTCGATGCAGTTCGATCCGCGCCTGATCTGGGACCCCGTCGAATCACATGGAGAAAAGCATGCCTGAAAACGAAGACCACCGGGCGCCGGTGCACGAACCGGCTGTCGAAAAATCCCATCGCTGGCTGCCATCGCTGGTCTGGCTGATCCCGCTCTTGGCAGCGCTGATCGGCGTCGGCCTGGTGATCAAGACCTTTGTCGACCAGGGACCGTCGATGACGGTGAGTTTCCGCAGCGGCGACGGCCTGGAGCCGGGCAAGACCAAGGTCAAATACAAGGATGTCGATATCGGCATCGTGCGTTCGATCTCGATCGCGCGCGACCTGTCCAAGGTGCTGGTCAAGATCGACATGAGCAAGGATGCCGAGCGCTTCGCCGCCACCGATACCCGCTTCTGGGTGGTGCGGCCCAAGGTGGGCGCCACCGGCGTGACGGGGCTCGGTACGCTGCTGTCCGGCGCCTACATCGGGGTCGATGCCGGCAAGTCCGAGGATACCGCCACCGAATTCACCGGGCTCGAAGAAGCGCCGCAGGTGGCGGCCGACGAAAAGGGCAGCTTGTACACCCTGCATGCCGAGAGCCTCGGCTCGGTCGATGTGGGTTCGCCGATCTATTACCGCCGCATCGCCGTCGGCCGGGTGACCGCCTTCGACCTCGAAGAGCAGGGGCGCGGCGTGAAACTCAAGGTGTTCATCCGCGCGCCGTACGACCAGTACGTGGGCAAGAACACGCGCTGGTGGCATGCCAGCGGTGTCGATGTCCGGCTCGATTCGTCGGGCTTCAAGCTCAATACCCAATCGCTGGCAGCGCTGGTGGTCGGCGGCATCGCCTTCGAAAGCGCCAACGGCCAGAAGCCGGACGCCGTGGCGCCGCAAGGCAGCCAGTTCCTGCTGGCCGCCGACCAGGCCAGCGCACTGCGCGACCCGGACGGCCCGGCAATCACCACCGTGCTGTACTTCGACCAGTCGCTGCGCGGGCTGTCGCAGGGCGCGCCGCTGGACTTCCGCGGCATCGTGCTGGGCGAAGTGCGCTCGGTCGGCGTCGAATACGACCGCGTCAAGAAAACCTTCCGCATGCCGGTCACGGTGGACATGTACCCGGCACGTCTCGGGCGCGCCTTCCAGAAGAGCATCGATAACGAGCAAGACCGCAATGCCGGGCCGCAGCTGATGGAGCGCATGGTGGCGCGCGGCCTGCGCGGCCAGCTGCGCACCGGGAACCTGCTCACCGGACAGCTGTACGTGGCGCTCGACTTCTTCCCCAACGCACCGTCGGTCAAGGTCGATACCAGCAAGGATCCGCTCGAGATTCCGACCGTGCCCAACACGCTCGACGAGCTGCAGACCCAGCTCTCGAGCATCGCCCGCAAGCTCGATAAAGTGCCGTTCGAGGAAATCGGTACCAACCTGCGCGACACCCTCAAGAGCGCCAACATCCTGCTCAAGCAGCTCGACGCGCAGGTGGTGCCCGAGATGAAAGACACGCTGGGCGCGGCGCGCAAGACCTTCAGCACCGCCGACGAACTGCTGCAGAAGGATTCGCCGGTGCAGTCCGACCTGCGCGAGGCGCTGCAGCAGCTGACGCAGACCATGGAGTCGATCAATGCGCTGTCGGACTACCTGGAACGCCATCCCGAGTCCCTCATCCGCGGCAAGCCGGAGAAAAAAGGAGAGAAGAAATGATGCAACGCCCGTATCGCCGTGCCCGCGTGGCCGCCGCAATCGCTGCCGCTGCTGCGCTGGCCCTTGCCGGCTGCTCCAGCACGCCGCCGGACCGTTTCTACAGCCTGGCCACCGGCATGGGCACGCCCGCCGCGCACAGCGGCGCGGCGCCGAACTACTATGTCGAGATTCCGGCAGTGACCGTGCCGCAGCAGGTGACGCGCAAGCAGCTGGTGGTGGTCACCGACGGGCGCATGGATTTGCTGGAGCAGGACCTGTGGACCTCGCCGCCGGCGGCGGAAATCGGCCAGGCCCTGTCCCAGGTGGTGACCGGCGCGCTCGGCGCGGTGGACGTGTTCCGCACGCCGACGCCGGACGGCGCCACCGTGTACCGCATCAGCACCAACGTCCAGCGCTTCGAATCGGCGCCGGGCAAATACGCGCTGCTCGACGCCGTCTGGAGCGTGCGCCGTGTAGGCAGTCCGCAGGTACTGACCTGCCGCACCGTGACCAGCGAGACCGTGGGTGCCGGCAATGAGGCGCTGGTGGCCGGCCACCGCCGCGCCGTGGCGCGCCTGGGCAACGATGTCGCTGCCGTGGTGCGCGCGCTGGCGGTCAATGGCAGCGCCGCCTGCCCGTCCGCGTCGGCCGCAGCGGCTGCGCAACCGTAGGCCGGCCATGGGACAGATTTTCCTGGTGCGCAGCGCGCAGGCCTCGTTCGGCAGTGCCGATTACGACCAGCTCTCGGCCCGCGGCGTGCAGCAGGCGCGCCTGCTGGGCCGGTGGTTTGCCAGTCGCGGTCAGCAGTTCCACCGCGTGCTCACCGGCGGCATGGTGCGCCATGCGCAGGCAGCGCACGCGTGCCAGGCCGAGATGCCGGCCGGCGCGTGGCCATCCCTCCGCGATACCGAAGCGGGCTTCGCCGAGTTCGACCACCACGAGGTGATGCTGCGCCATTGTCCGGAATTTGCCGACCCGGCAGCGCTGGCGCTGCGGCTGGCCGGCCAGCCCGCGCCGCAGCGCGCCATGGAGCAGCTGTTCCGCGCGGCGATGCAGCGCTGGATGACAGGCTGGCACGACGACCAGTATGCGGAAGCATGGCCGGAGTTTCGCGGCCGCGTGGTGGCCGCGCTGGAGCGCCTCGACCGCCCCGACAGCAAGCAGGCCACGCTGGTCTTCACCTCCAGCGGCGTGATCGCCACCGTCATGCAGCACGTGCTGGGCCTGCAGGATTACCAGGTGATGGAAATGACCTGGAAGATGGCCAACTGCTCGGTGACCCGGCTGCTGCACCGGCCCGGCGAATTCGGCCTTGATTACTTCAACAACTATGCGCACCTGGAAGCGCTCGGCGGACCTGACGTGCTGACCTACCGCTAGCGACGCCTAGCGGGGATCGGACCGGGCTGCGCGCGACCCTGTCTTGGTCGCGCACAGATAGCCGGCCAGCGCCAGCACCGTGAACAGGATTGTGCTGACCGTAAAATTGGCGCTCGGCGTCAGCGGCAGGCCCGATACCACCATGGTGCCTGCACCGGCGAAGCCGTACTGGATGCAGGTGAGCAGTCCCAATGCATGGGCGCCCTGGTCCTGGAACTGGTTCGTCACCATCACCTGCACCGGCGGGTTGATGAGGGCCGTGGCAAGGCGCAGCAGACAGCTTCCCAGCGTGAGCAGCGCGACGGTGAGCAGGGTGTCATGGCTCGCTGACTGGGCGGCGACTACGAGGGCGCCCAGCAGGGAAATGGCGATGCCGATGCCGACGATCCGTTGCGGCGCCAGGTTGTTTTCGTTCAATTTGCTCATCACGCGGTTACCGAACAGGTAGGCGCCGGCGATCCCGACGAACAGCCAGCCATAGCTGGTTTCCGCGATCCGGTACTGGTCGATGTACATGAAGCTGGAAATGCCGATGAAGGCATAGAAGGCGGCAAATGCCGAGCCGACGATCAGCGCCAGGCTCAAAAAATAGCGGTTGCGCAGCACGCTGGCATACGCGCGCAGGTGGGCCTGCAGGCTGAAGGCCTGGCGGAACGCCTGCTGCCGGTGGTTGCTCTCCCGGATCGCTAACCAGGCCCAGGCGAACAGCGGCAGTTCGAACAGCGCGATGGCCCAGAAGCAGTTGCGCCAGCTGGAGACCTTGACGATCCACGCGCCCAGCACCGGCGCCAGGATCGGCGAGAGCACCAGCCCGACCACCAGCAGGCCGGTGGCGTGCAGCTGCGCCTTCTTGTCCATCGTGTCCTTGATGACCAGCCGCAGGACGATGTAGATGGCGGCACTGCCGAGCGCCTGCGCCACGCGCATCGCGATCATGGTCGGCATGCTGGTGGACAGGGCGATCCAGGCCGAGGCGAGGATCTGCACCAGCAGGCAGCAGAGGATGGTGGGGCGGCGGCCCCACAATTCGCTGACGACGCCGATGAACAGCACGAACACGGCCTGGCTGTAGTTATAGGCCGAAATGGTCAGATTGCTGACACTCATCGGTACGCCGAACTCGCGTGCGATCTGCGGCAAGCCGGGCAGGTAGATATCGGTGCACGCCTGGGTAGCAAAAAGCAGCAAGACCATCAGCAGGATGGGGGGCGGTCGCAGCGCGTTGTCGGTCATGTCAGGGCCTGCAGAAGGAAGGTCGGGTTGGTGCTAGACGCCTATTGTTACTTTTAATGCAATTTAAATCAAGTCGGCCGGGCGAGCGATCGCCCGGCCCCAGCTCTGCCGGGCCACCTGTTAGAATCGCAGCATGACCGATCCCATCGACAACCCGCCCGGTACCGACAGCCCCCGGCGCCGCCGTAACAGCGGCGGCATCACGCTGCGCGACGTCGCGCGCCTGGCCGGGGTGGCGCCGATCACCGCGTCGCGCGCCCTGAACAATCCCAGCGTGGTGTCCGACGCGATCATGCAGCGCGTGAAGGACGCGGTGGCGCAGACCGGGTATGTACCGAACATGCTGGCCGGCGGCCTGGCGTCGCGCAAGAGCCGCCTGGTGGCCGCAGTGATACCGACCATCACCGGCAACGTCTTCCTCGAGATGGTGCAGTCGCTCACGGCGGCGCTGGCGCAGCACGGCTACCAGGTCATGCTGGGGCAGTCCGGTTACGAAAATTCGCGCGAGGACGAGCTGCTGGAGGCGATCATCGGCCGCCGTCCCGACGGCGTGGTGCTGACCGGGATCATGCATTCGCCGGCCGGCCGCAAGCGCCTGCTCAGCAGCGGCATCCCGGTGGTGGAAACCTGGGACCTGACGCCCGATCCGATCGACATGCTGATCGGTTTTTCGCACGAAAAAGTGGGGCAGGCGGTGGCCGCGTACCTGCATGGGCGCGGCCGCCGCCGCGTCGCCACGCTCGGCGCCGACGACGACCGCGCGCGGCGCCGCATGGGCGCATTCTCGGCAGAGGCCGTTGCGCTGGGCATGGCGGCGCCGGGCGAGGCGGCCGTGCCGGCCCTGGTGGCGCCCGCGCCCACCAATACCGGTTTCGGGCGCACCGGCCTGCGCGCGCTGCTGGCGCAGCATCCCGACATCGACGCCGTGTTCTGCAGCTCGGACATGGTGGCACTCGGTGTGCTGACCGAGGCGCAGGCGCTGGGCATCGCGGTGCCGGCGCAGCTGGCGGTGGTGGGCCAGGGCGACCTGGCGTTTGCGCGCGAGCTGCACCCGGCGCTGACCACGGTGCGCATCGACGGCGCCCTGATCGGCACCATGGCCGCGCGCTACATCCTGGACCGCTCGCACGAGCGCGAGGTGGGCGAGCGGATACACGATATCGGCTTCTCGATCATCGAGCGCGACAGCGCCTGAATTCAGGCGCTGTTGCCACGTACTTGCCTGTATGTGTGTACAGTATAATGCCGGCATGACCTGCACCGGCTTCATTCTCACGCGCCACTGGCGCGATACCGCGCACGGCACCGAGATCCACTTCTGGCTGGCCACCGATGACGGCCCCCGCAAGGTCCGGCTGACCGCGCAGACATCGGTCGCCTTTGCCGAGGCAGGACAGCGCGCGGCCATCGCGGCCCTGATCGACCCTGCCGCCGGCATCGAGCTGCGCGATCTGCAGCTGAAAACCTTCGGCCAGGCGCCGGTGATCGGCGTGTACGCCTCGCGCTACAAGGCTCTGACGGCGCTCGAGCGCACGCTGCGCGAGCATGGCATCCGCATGTACGAGGCCGATGTGCGTCCGCCCGAGCGCTACCTGATGGAGCGCTTCATTTCGGCCGGCGTGCAGGTCGAGGGCGGCCGCAGCGACGGGTGCACCATTTTCGATGGCCGGCTCAAACCGGCGCCCGACTACCGGCCCAGGCTCAACATCGTCTCGCTCGACATCGAGACCAGCGCCCATGGCGACCTGTATTCGATCGCGCTGGAAGGCTGCGGCCAGCGCCAGGTGTACATGCTGGGCGCCGCACCCGAAAGCGCCGGCCAGGCCATCGACTTCGCTCTCGACTACTGCGCCACGCCGCGCCAGATCATCGAACGCCTCAACGCCTGGTTCGCGCAGCACGATCCCGATGTCATCATCGGCTGGAACGTGGTGCAGTTCGATCTGCGGGTGCTGCAGAAGAACGCCGACAAGCACCGCATCGCGCTCGCGCTGGGCCGCGAAGGCAAGACCATCGAATGGCGCGAGCATCCGGGCAAGCCGGGCTATATGTTCGCGCCGGTGGTCGGCCGCATCGTGCTTGACGGGATCGACGCGCTCAAGGCGGCGTCGTGGATGTTCCAGTCCTACAGCCTGGAAAACGTCTCGCGCGAGATGCTGGGCGAGGGCAAGGACATCGGCAGCGATGACGACAAGATGGCCGAGATCGAGCGTCGCTTCCATCAGGACAAGCCGGCGCTGGCGCACTACAACCTCAGGGACTGCGAGCTGGTCACGCGCATTTTCGAGCAGGCCAACCTGCTGGCCTTCATGATCGAGCGCGCCACCGTCACCGGCCTGCAGGCCGACCACCTGGGTGGCTCGATCGCCGCCTTCAGCCACCACTACCTGCCGCGCATGCACCGCGAGGGCTACGTGGCACCGAGCGTGGGTGACGTGTCGGGCGGGGCGTCGCCCGGTGGCTTCGTCATGGACTCCAAGCCGGGCCTGTACGACTCGGTCGTGGTGCTCGACTACAAAAGCCTGTACCCGTCCATCATCCGCACCTTCCTGGTCGATCCGGTGGGGCTGATCGAGGGCGAAGCGGCCACCGATCCGGCTGACCAGGTGGAAGGTATCAACGGCACCGTGTTTTCGCGCACCAGGCATTGCCTGCCCGAGATCACCACCCGGATCTGGCAGCAGCGCGACGCCGCCAAGCGCGCGAAGAACGAGCCGCTGTCGCAGGCCCTGAAGCTGCTGATGAATTCCTTCTGCGGCGTGCTGGGCGCCACCGAGTGCCGCTTCTTCAATCCGCGCCTGGTGTCGTCGGTGACGCTGCGCGGCCACCAGATGATGAAGCAGACCCGCGCGCTGGTCGAAGCCGAGGGCTACGACGTGATCTACGGCGATACCGATTCGATCTTCATCTGGCTCAAAAAAGCGCACCGCAACGACGATGCGCTGGCCATCGGCCAGCAGCTGGCCGACGGCATCAACGACTGGTGGCGCACCACGCTCAGGGAAAAGCAGGGGCTCGAGAGCCACCTCGAAATCGAGTTCGACACCCACTACCAGAAATTCTTCATGCCCACCATCCGCGGCACTGACCTCGGCAGCAAGAAGCGCTACGCGGGCCTGATGATCAACGGCCGTGGCGAAGAAGAGGTGATCTATCGCGGCCTGGAAGTGGCGCGCAGCGACTGGACGCCGCTGGCCCAGCAGTTCCAGCAGGGCCTGTTCCTGCGCATCTTCAAGAACCAGCCTTACCAGGACTACGTGCGCGACTACGCCGACCGCATGCTGGCCGGCGCCTGCGACGATCTGCTGGTCTACCGCAAGCGCCTGCGCCAGCCGCTCGACGACTACAAGGTCAACGTGCCGCCGCAGGTGCGCGCGGCGCGCCTGGCCGACGAATACTACCTGGCGCAGCGCCGCCCGCTGCGCTACCAGAACGGCGGCTGGATCAGCTACGTGATGACCACCAGCGGCCCCGAACCGCTGGAAGCGCTGCGCTCGCCGATCGACTACGAGCACTACCTGACCAAGCAACTGCAACCGATCGCCGACGCCATCCTGCAACCGATGCACGACAGTTTCGGTAACCTCACCACCATGCAATCGCGTTTGTTTTAAGCGTAGCTGGGGGCGTTCTGGTGCGGAACCGGGCCCGCACGATGCACAAGATACAATGGGTTTTCTTGAGCTACGTACGGGAGCGTCATAGTGAAAATTACGAAGTCTTTGCCCCTGTGGTCGATGGCGGCGCCGGTGGTGGCGTGGTTGCTGATTGCCGGTCAGGCGCTGGGGGCGCAGCAGACGCTGGGCCTGGCCTATACCTTGCTGCTGGTGGCGGGCCTGTTCGGTGGCGTGCTGGCAGCCGTATTCCATGCCGAGGTGGTGGCGCACAAGGTCGGGGAGCCGTATGGCACGCTGGTGCTGGCGATCGCGGTGACCGCCATCGAGGTGGCGCTGATCGTGTCGCTAATGATCGCCGGCGGCGCGTCCACCGCCGGGCTGGCGCGCGACACCGTGTTTGCGGCAGTCATGATTATCCTCAACGGCATGCTGGGCCTGTGCCTGCTGGCCGGCGCCAAGCGCCATGGCGAGCAGACGTTTACGCTGTCCGGCGTCTCGGCCGCCCTGACCACGCTGGCGGCGATTTCGATCCTGACCATGGTCCTGCCCAACTACACCACGACCGTGCCCGGCCCGTCGTACAGCGCCAGCCAGCTCGGCTTCATTGCGCTGGTGTCGGTCGTGTTGTACGGTACCTTTGTGCTGGTGCAGACGGTGCGCCACCGCGATTACTTCCTGCCGGAAGCGGCGACCAACGACGAAGACAACCACGCACCGCCGCCGCCGCTGAAGATGGCCTGGCTGTCGGCCGCGCTGCTGCTGGCCTGCCTGGCCAGCGTGGTGCTGCTGGCCAAGATGCTGTCGCCCACGCTGGAAGCGACCGTGCTCAAGCTCGGCGCGCCCAAGGCCGTGGTCGGCATCATCATCGCAGCGGTCGTGCTGCTGCCCGAGGGCATTGCCGCCTTCCACGCCGCGCGCGCCAACCGCCTGCAGACGAGCCTGAACCTGGCGCTCGGTTCGGCGCTGGCCAGTATCGGCCTGACCATTCCGGCCGTGGCCATCGTCTCGCTGATGACGGGCTGGACCCTGTCGCTCGGGATCGACGTCAAGTCCAGCGTGTTACTGCTGCTGTCGCTGATCGTTGCCACGCTGTCGCTTGGCACCGGCCGTACCACGGTGATGCAGGGCACGGTGCACCTGGTGATTTTCGCGGTCTACCTGTTCACGGCCATCGTCCCATAGCGGGAAATTGCGGCGCGTGACAACTTGTCATCAGCTTGTCACGCCGCGTTGGTATCTTGCAAATCTTTAAAACGATTGCCGGAACTACGCTATGAACCGCAACTCCCTGTGCAAGCCGCTGCTGCTTCCCCTGCGCCTGCCGCTGCTGGCCGGCCTGACCGCCGCCTTGCTGGCCGGCTGCAACAGCGACTCGACCCCGCTCAACAATGGCGGCGCCACCACGCCGGTGGCCGCCGCACCGAAGAACGTGATCTTCTTCCTCGGCGACGGCATGGGCATGACCACCATGACGGCCGCCCGCATCTACGCGGTCGGCGAAGACGGCGAGCTGACCGTCGATACGTTGCCCGAGACCGCCTTCGTCAAGACCTATTCCAACGACGCCCAGGTGACCGACAGCGCGCCGTCGATGTCGGCCTACATGACCGGCGTCAAGATGAACAACGAAGTGCTGTCGATGTCATCCAACACGGTGGCGGTCGATCCGGTGGCCGACGCCAACGGCAACAAGCTCGGCAACAACTGCGGCGCCGCCAACGGCGCGCCGGTGCCGACCCTGCTGGAACAGGCCAAGGCCCAGGGCCTGGCCACCGGCGTGGTCACCACCACCCGCGTCACCCACGCCACGCCAGCCGCCACCTACGCCCACATCTGCCACCGCGATCTCGAAAACGACATCGCTGCTGCCTCGGTGCCGGGCGGCGCCGGTTTCAATACCGCGCTCGGCTCAGGGCTCGACGTGCTGCTCGGTGGCGGCAGCCAGTTCTTCGTGCCGGTCGCTGCCGGCGGCAAGCGCAGCGACGGCCGCAACTTGATCAACGAAATGAAGGCGAAGAACGCCGCCTACGTCAGCAATGTCACCGAGCTGAACGCCATCGACGCCAGCAAGACCGAGCGCCTGCTGGGGCTGTTCACGTCCGGCCACATGAGCTATGACCTCGACCGCGACCCGGCCAAGGAACCGAGCCTGGCCGAGATGGCGACCAAGGCGATGGATGTGCTGGCCAAGAACAGCAAGGGCTATTTCCTGATGGTCGAGGGCGGCCGCATCGACCACGCCTTGCACGACACCACGGCCAAGAAAGCCTTGCACGACATGGTGGCCTTCGACAACGCCATCAAGGCCGTGCTGGCCAAGGCCCGCGTCGCCGACCCGGACCTGAAAAACACGCTGGTGGTGGTCACCGCCGACCATGACCACACGCTGGTGCTGAACGGTTACGCCAAGCGCACGGGCAAGACCACGGCCGCCAATGCCGGCGTGCTGGGCGTGGTAAAGAACTACGTGACCGGCGCCGTGGACAAGGACCTCGACGGCGCCCCGTATTCGATCATTGGCTTCGGCAACGGCGAAAACCGCACCCAGGGCAACCGCAGCAGCATGGCCAGCCTGGACGAGAGCGTCACGGGCGCCAACACCTACCACCAGGAAGCCGTGGTGCGCGTGGCTGCCGGCAGCGAGACCCACGGCGGCACCGACGTGTTCCTGGCCGCCATCGGCAAGGGCGCCGAGAACTTTACCGGCACCATCGACAACACCAAGGTGTTTAGCCTGGTCAAGACCGCCGTCGGCCTGTAACTTTTCACACGGATACCAGTTCATGAAACCTACCCTGATCGCGGCCAGCCTGGCCCTGGGCCTCGCCACGTCCTTCGCCGCTCCAGCATACGCTGCCGGCGAAGCCAAGAACATCATCTTCTTCCTCGGCGACGGCATGGGCCCCACCACCATCACTGCCGCCCGCATCTACAAATACGGTGAAGACGGCAGCCTGACCATGGACACGCTCGAGCGTACCGCGCGCATCAAGACCTTCTCGGCCGACGCCCAGACCACCGACAGCGCACCGTCGATGGCCGCCTACATGACCGGCGTGAAGATGAACAACGAGGTGATCTCGATGTCGACCGAAACCGTTGCCACCAACCCTGGCCGCGACGTCAACGGCAACCTTGGCGTCAACAACTGCGCTGCCGGCAACGGCACGCCAGCGACCACCATCCTGGAACTGGCCAAGGCCAAGGGCAAGGCCGTGGGCACGGTCACCACCACCGAGCTGACCCACGCCACGCCGGCCACGGCCTGGTCGCACATCTGCAACCGCAACGCGCAGTACCAGATCGCCGCGCAGCTGGTGCCCGGCGGCGCCGGCTTCAATACGGCGCTCGGCGATGGTGTCGATGTATTGATGGGGGGCGGGCGCAACCACTTCACGCCTTACGGCGCAACCAACACCGCCGGCCGCGCCGACGGCCGCAACCTGCTGGCCGAACTGGCCGCCAAGGGCTACACGGTCGCGGCCAACAAGACCGAGATGAATGCTGCCAGCGGCAAGAAATTCATCGGCCTGTACAGCAGCCGCAGCCACCTCGAATACGAGCTCGATCGCACCGCCACGCCGCCGCTGGGCGAGGGCGCCACGCAACCGAGCCTGGCCGAGATGACGGTCAAGGCCATGGACCTGCTGTCGCAGAATGCCAATGGCTACTTCCTGATGGTCGAGGGCGGCCGCATCGACCACGCGCTGCACGGCACCAACGCCAAGCGCGCGCTGACCGATACCATCGCCTTCGACGACGCCGTCAAGGCCGCGCTGGCAAAAGCCAAACTGACCGATCCGACCCTGGCCAACACCCTGATCGTGGTCACCGCCGACCACGACCACACGCTGGCCTTCAACGGTTACGGCAAGCGCGGCAATCCCATCCTCGACATCAACCGCGGCTACCGCGATGGCCAGCCGGCCAGGGATGCGGACGGCAAGACCTATACCACGCTGGTCTTCGGCAACGGTCCGAACCGCCCGAACCTGCGCGACAACCTCGACAGCACGACCGTGATGGCGGACAACTATCTGCAGGAAACCGGTGTGCGGCTGGCCAGCGAAACCCACGGCGGCGGCGACGTCAAACTGTTCGCCACCGGCGCCGGCGCCAAGCCGTTCAAGGGCACGCTCGACAACACCAGGGTGTTCGGCCTGCTGAAGACGGCGTTCGGGTTTTAAACCGGCGCTGCCATCGAATCCGCCATGCCCCGACCTGCGGCATGGCGGATGTTCCGCCCCTCGTCTGAACCGATAGAGAACACCGCATGCACCTCTCGCGCCCTTCGCGTTTTTCGCTCCTGATTGCTACCGTGAGCCTGGCCGGCACCGTGCACGCCGTGGCCAGCGCCCCGCCTGGCGTCGCTGCCGCGCCCGACCTCGATGTCACCATCAGCTACTACAGCAAAACCCTGACGCCTGACGGCGTTACGCGCGAATCGCGCTACGAGGAAACCATGCTGCGCCGCCCCGGTCACGTGTGGACCGCGCGGGTGCTGCCGGCCAGCGCCGCCCGGCTTCGGGACGACGCGGGCGATCACCACCACGGGCTCGACCACATTGCCATGCCGCGCCACCTGGTCAACGCCGGCAAGACGCCGCGCCTGGAGCTGGTCGATGCCCGCGACAAGGCGGTGGTCGCGATTCCCGCCACCGAGTTCGAGAACGTCAATTTCGACGGCTCGTGGGACCGCGCGTTTTATTTGCTCGACCCGCGCCTGCTGAAAACCATGACCGTGACCGGCCGCGCCAGCACCGTGCCCGGTGCCCGCTGGCGCGAACGCGAGGACAACGGCGTCTACCAGCGCGTGCTGTGGGACGAGCAGCGCCAGATTCCGCTGACGATCGAAAGCGGCGACAAGGCCGGCACTTTTTATCGCCGGGTGGACGTCACGGCCCGCCCCGGTGCCACGGCTGCGCCATGGACCAGGCTGCAGGGTTATGCCCAGCGCGAATATTCAGATTTTCTCGACTAGCGTGCAGGCCGGCTGGTCGCGTGCCCACAGCGCGCGGTAGGCGCCGTCCGCATCGTGCTCGACCGTTTGCTTGTCGAGGTTGAAGTGGCGCCCGCCGCGCGGGTCGGTGCCGCGCCCGGCGATGTATAGCCAGTTGCCCTGGTTGCTGTACACGTCGTAATCGATGAGCCGCGATTCGAACCACGCCGCGCCCGCGCGCCAGTCGCCATCGAGCTCGTTGAGCAGATAGCTGGCCACCGCCTGGCGCAGGCGGTTGCTCAGGTAACCGGTGTGCAGCAATTCGCGCATGGCTGCATCGACCAGCGGCTGGCCGGTGTCGCCGTGGCGCCAGCGTGCCAGCTGCGCGGTGCGCTGGTCTGCCGTGCAGGCAGGCGCAGCCAGTGGCTGCGTCGATAGTCCGCGCGCGCGGTACAGCGCTGCGCCGTACTGCAGGTGCAGCAGGCGGAAATAGTCGCGCCACAGCAGTTCGAACCACAGCCAGTAAGTGCCCTCGTTGGCGCCGTGCTGCGCCTCATAGGCGCGCACCTCGGCCATGATGCGCCGGGGCGACAGCGCGCCGTTGGCCAGCCACGGCGACCACTTGCTGGAAAAATCCACGCCATGCAACTGGTTGCGGGTGCGCTTGTAGCTGTCGGGCAGGCGCCGCTGCAGGTACTGCTGCAGATGCGCCAGCGCAGCGGTTTCGCCACCCTGCAGCCCGGCCGGACCGGCCGGCAGCGAGGAGCGCGGGTCGGACAGCAGGGCGTCGTCGGCGGCAGTGGACGCGTCGCCAACTGGCGTTTGCGGCGCGGTGGACCAGGCGGCGCGATCAGCGCCTGGCGCTTCTGAAGCAGTGGACCGGATAGTGCGGTCGGCGCCTGGCATTTCCGGCAAAGTATTCGGCGCGGTGGCGCAGCTGGTCGTCGCTGCTGGCGCGCTGCCGTCAGTCGGCATGTCGGTGGCACTGAGCAGCTCCGTGCGGTAGCCGGGCAGCGACGCAATGGCCTCGGCGGCCCCGGGTGGCCATGGCAACAGGGCGGCAGGCGGCTGCAGCGGTGCCGGCAGCATGAACGACGGCGCGAGCAGCGCTGTTGCCGGTGCCGGCGCCTTGAGCGCAGCGCTGCGTTGCCGGCGCTTCTTGCCAGCTGGCGCTGGCGCGAGCTGCCCGGCGGACGGCGCTGGCGCTGTTGCTGTTGCTGGTGCTCCGATCTGCAGCGCACGCTCGATTGCCTGTCGAAACGGCGTGTAGCTGGCCGGCAGCGCATCGGGCGTCCAGGGCAAATGCCGCGGATCGAGCAGGCTGCTTTGCCACGTGGTGTGGACGGTCAACCCGGCCGCCCGCAGCGCTGCCACCTGCTGCCGCTCCTCGGGCGCGGCGATCTCTTCGCAGTAGAGTGCCGTCGCATCGACCGCCTGCGCCAGCGCCGGCAGCACCATGGCCGGATCGCCGTCGCACAGCAGCAGCGGACAGCCGAGCGCGGTCAGCTGCCGGTCCAGGTCGCGCAACGCACTGCGCTGCCATGCCCGGCGCAGCGGGCCGACACGCTCCCAGCCCCAATGCGTGGGTTCATCGTCAGCGAGCAGGAATGCGACCGGCAGCAGGTGCCGGGCGCCGCCGGCCAACGCTGCCTGCAGGGCCGGCTGGTCGTGCAGGCGCAGGTCGTTACGGAACCAGAACAACACGGTGTTCATTGCTAGCCACGCTCCTCGTCTATCCATGCCATTGGCGACATGTTCGCACGGGAGGCGCGCGATGGCCCACACTGTGGGCGGCTGCGGTGTGGCGATCGGGAGGGCGGGCATTTTGCCGGCTGCGGCCAGCCGTCAGCCATCAGCTGTAGCTGTCAGCGGCAAACCATCCCGCGCCACCGCAGCGTCACGGTGGCGCGGTACGTCGGGTGCGGTAACTCAGGACGCGGTAGCCTGGACCGTGTGCACGACCGGCTGGCGCTGCCATTTGCGCGGCAGCAGCAGCGACGACAGTACCTTGCTGTGCTTGCAAATCTCCCACAGGATGGCCGGCACGCCCGCAGCCACCACCAGCGAAATCACCACGATGATCACGCTTGAATGGATGTCGCGTTGCAGTACCGGGAGCAGCGCGTGCAGTATGCTCAGGTGGAACAGCAGGATGAACAGGCTGGCCGCACCGAAGTAGCAGAGGATGCCCGCCGCCACTTTTACCCTGGACAGCAGCATGCAGGTACACAGCATCAGGTAGATGCCGCACAGCGCTTGCAGCGTGGTCAGCACCGGCGTGTCGTAGTGGCGCAGGTTGAAGTCGATCTTGTAATCGAAACCGAACTGGAACACGGCCATCGCCAGCAGCGCCAGCGCCGCCCAGGCCCAGTTGATTTGGAAGAACTTGATGCGGCTCGATAAAAAATTACCGAGCAAAAAATAAAAACTGGTCATCAGCAGGATGTCGGCGCTAAATGGCAGGCCGCACTGGAACAGCTCGGTGCTGAATTCGCTCTGGCTGCGGCAGGCCGGCACGTCGGCCCCGCTGGCAAACGTCGTCATCATCAGGTAGCCGCAGGTCGCCAGCACGAGCAACAGCAAGATGCGCTTGGGCCAGGTGTCGTACAGGCGCGCATCGGACTTGAGCAGCACCGTGCAGAACAGGTACAACAACCACAGGTGGGCCAGGAACCACAGCGGCAGCGGATCGATCGTGAACCCGGTCGGATAGGCCAGACCGAGCAACACGCTTTCCCAGGTTTCGCCGTTGAGCATGGTATCGAACAGGCCGGTGACCAGCACCACCACCACCATCGGCTTGAGCCATGCGTCGGCGCGGCGCAGCGCCACTTGTCCGAGCGACTTGTTTCCTACCGAAAAAGTCACGCCGGCCATGAAGAAAAAGAAAGGCAGGCGGAATGCGGTAAGAAAGTCGCGGACATCGGGAAAGCGGAAACCGAACATCTGGTTATGCCCGAGCACGATCAGGAGGATGCCCAGCCCTTTGGCGATGTCGATGAACGGTAATCGGACTGGCTTGTTGTGCGGCGCAGCAACAGCATCACTTGTATGCATGTATCCTCCAGGAAATGTTTCAAAAATCAACATTTATGATAAGGGGGATACTTGATTTGTGTCCAATAGTGTTCGTCTAAATCGTCACTTTCGGTGTCAGATTTACCTATTTTTTCGTGTTTTTATTGCATCATAAAAACACCATAAAACTGGTTTCATGCTTGCAGTGCACCATGGCGTGGCTATTGCTGGCCGATTCCGAGGTCATTCGTCACTTGTTGCCGAAGCAAGTATTTCTGGATCTTGCCGGTGACCGTCATCGGGAACGCGGTGACGAAACGGATGTAGCGCGGGATCTTGTAGCGGGCGATCTGGTCCTGGCAAAACGCGCGGATCTCGGCCTCGTCGGCGGTCATTCCGGGCCGCACGATGATGCAGGCGCACAATTCTTCGCCGTATTTTTCGTCGGGCACGCCAACGCACTGGACATCCTGCACCTTGGGGTGGCGATACAGGAATTCCTCGATCTCGCGCGGGTAGATGTTTTCGCCGCCGCGGATCACCATGTCCTTGGCGCGGCCGACGATGCTGGCAAAGCCCTGCGCGTCCATGACGGCAAGGTCGCCCGTGTGCAGCCAGCGCGCGGCATCGATGGTGTCGCGGGTTTGCTGCGGGTCGTCCCAGTAGCCGAGCATGACGGAATAGCCGCGCGTGAGCAGCTCGCCTTTTACGCCGCGCGGCACGATGCGGCCGTCGCCATCGACGATTTTGACTTCGAGGTGCGGGTGGACGCGGCCGATGGTCGAGACGCGCAAGTGCACGGGATCGTCCACCGAACTCTGGAAGCTGACCGGCGACGTTTCCGTCATGCCGTAGGCGATGGTGATGTCGGTCAGGTGCATGCGCTCGATCACCCGGCTCATCACTTCGGCCGGGCAGGGCGAGCCGGCCATGATGCCGGTGCGCAGCGTCGATAAATCGTAGCGGCTGAACTCGGGATGGTCGAGCATGCCGATGAACATGGTGGGCACGCCGTGCAGTCCGGTGCAGCGCTCGGCCTGCACCGTGGCCAGCACTGCTGCCGGCTCGAAGCTTTCGCCGGGGAACACCATCGTCGCGCCGTGGGTGACGCAGGCCAGGTTGCCGAGCACCATGCCGAAGCAATGGTAGAGCGGCACCGGGATGCACAACCGGTCGCGTTCGGTCAGGCGCATCGCTTCGCCGACGAAGAAACCGTTGTTGAGGATGTTGTGGTGGGTGAGCGTGGCGCCCTTGGGGGCACCCGTGGTGCCGGACGTGAACTGGATATTGACCGCATCGTCGAACTGCAGCGTGGCCTCGGCTGCGGCCAGCGCCGCCTGTTGCGCGGCACCGGGCAGCGCCAGCAGATCGTCGAAGTTGCGCATGCCCGGCGTGCGCTCCGCGCCGAGCCGGATCACGTGGCGCAGCTGCGGCAGCGTTGGCGCCTGCAGCTGGCCCGGGTGGCTGCGCTGCAGCTGCGGCACCACGGCGTTGACGATGGCCAGGTAGTCGCTGGTCTTGAACGCCGGCGCCAGGATCAGCGCCGCACACTGCACCTTGCCCAGCACATATTCGAGCTCGCTGCGCCGGTAGGCCGGGTTGATGTTGACCAGCACCAGCCCGGCGCGCGCGGTGGCAAACTGCACCAGCACCCACTCGGCGCAGTTCTGCGACCAGATGCCGACCCGGTCACCGGGCTGCAACCCCAGCGCCAGCAAGTTCGCCGCCAGCCGCGACACGCGCGCATCGAGTTCGGCATAGGTCCAGCGCACCTGCTGGTGCGGCACCACCAGCGCCTCGTTACCGCCATGGCGCGCGGCGATGTCGGCCAGAAAGCGGCCAATGGTGACGCCGATCAGCGGCACATCGTGGGCGCCGTGGGCGTAGCTCGGTTGTTCGGAGGCGGCTCGGTGCAGGTCAGCGCGCGTCTGTGGCATGGGGTCTCCTTGGTGTGGTGTTGACTTTTGGTGGCAGTCTAGCATTTGCCGCAGGTGGTGGGCGGTGGGGTGACGCGTCAGGCAGACGGCTCAATTGCTTTTGGGGACAGGAGGGCATGCCCGCAAAGGGGGCAGTGATTCAACTTGCACAGATCATGAGTGGGGGGCTGACCGGCAGCGATGAGGGAGCTACATCTGCCGTTTTACTTCATGCTGGTCTTGCTTGGTCGGGGTGAGAGGATTCGAACCTCCGGCCTCTACGTCCCGAACGTAGCGCTCTACCGGGCTAAGCTACACCCCGACTTTTTAATATTTCAGCATATTCCTGGCGCCGACACAATGGCTGATGCGTGCGCGCCACGGGCGGGGCCAGGCGGGTTGGGGGATAATGCCGGCTTTGACTTCAAAGGCAGCGCCATGGCAATCACGATTTACCACAATACCGCGTGCGGCACATCGCGCAAGACCCTGGAGGCGATCCGCGCCACCGGCGTCGAGCCGCAGATCATCGATTACGTGAAAACTCCGCCCACCCGCGCGCAATTGCAGGACCTGATCGCCAGGTCCGGCCTGACCGTGCGCCAGGCCATGCGCGACAAGGGCGACCTGTACGCCGAGCTGGGACTGGCTGACTTGTCTTTGCCGGACGCGGCGCTGCTGGACGCGATGATGGCGCATCCGATCCTGATCAACCGGCCGTTCGTGGTGACCGACAAGGGCGTGCGCCTGTGCCGGCCGTTCGAGCTGGTGCAGGAGATCCTGTAATCGGGATCCATTAAATCAAACGGCGCCGATGGCGCCGTTTGATTAGTGGGTGCGGTTGACCGAGAAGTGCGCCAGCTGCAGCAGCGATTCCTTGTACTGGCTGTCGGGCAGCCCGGCAATCGCTTCGGCGGCGCGGTCGGCTGCGATCTCGGCCTGGCGGCGCGTGAAGTCCAGCGCGCCGCTGCTGGTGACGGCCGCGAGGACGGCGTCGAAATGCTGTTCGTCGCCTTGCTCGATGCAAGTGCGCACCAGTTCGCGTTGTTCTGGCGTGCCGTTTTCCATCAGGTAGATCAGCGGCAGCGTCGGTTTGCCTTCGCGCAGGTCGTCGCCGACGTTCTTGCCGATTTCGGCAGCGTCGCCGGCGTAGTCGAGCACGTCGTCGATCAGCTGGAAGGCAGTGCCCAGCGAGCGGCCGTATTCGCCGGCGGCGGCGATCTGCGGCTCGGTGGCGCCGGCGATCAGCGCGCCCAGCTCGGCAGCAGCCTCGAACAGCTTGGCGGTTTTCGAGCGGATCACCTGTAAATAGCGTTCCTGGCTCACATCCGGGTCGTGCATGTTCAGCAGTTGCAGCACTTCGCCTTCGGCGATCACGTTGGTCGCCTCGGACAGGATCTGCATCACGCGCATATTGGCCAGGTCGGCCATCATCTGGAACGCGCGCGAGTACAAAAAGTCGCCCACCAGCACCGACGCCGCATTGCCGAACAGGGCATTGGCCGTGGCGCGGCCCCGGCGCAGCGACGATTCATCGACCACGTCGTCGTGCAGCAGGGTGGCGGTGTGGATGAATTCGACCACGGCAGCGAGCTCGTGGTGGGCGCTGCCCTTGTAAGAATAGGCATTCGCTACCAGCAATACCAGCACCGGGCGCAGGCGCTTGCCGCCGGCGCTGATGATGTATTCGGCAATCTGATTGACGAGGCTGACCTCGGAATGCAGCTTGCGGCGGATCACCGCGTTGACCGCGTCCATGTCGGCGGCGATCGAGTGGGCGATGGTGTTCTGGGAAGCGGTGTGGGTAGCGGCAGACAAGACGAACCTGTGCGTTGACATTATAGGTGCCGAGATTATACGACATGGCCCCCGCTACCGGGGGCGCTGGTGGATTTGTCTATCTTGGCGGCCCGATCATTGACTGACATACCACGCCGCCGCCGGTTTGTGAATAGTTTTTGACGCGAAAACCCATCCCATGTATAATCTGCGGTTCCCCGGTTTCCATGCAGGACAGCAGCACTGTTCAGGTGACTGCGCCAGCAAGGCGCCGACGGATTTTTTTTAACATTTGAAGAGGTTTCAAATCATGTACGCGGTCATAAAAACCGGTGGCAAACAATACAAAGTTGTCGCTGGCGAAAAACTCAAAGTAGAACAGATACCTGCAGACATTGGTTCCGAAATCACCATCGACCAAGTCCTCGCCGTCGGCGCGGGCGACAGCATCAAGTTTGGTGCGCCGCTGGTTGAAGGTGCCAAGGTTCTGGTTACTGTTGTGGCACACGGTCGTCACGACAAGGTGAAGATTTTCAAGATGCGTCGTCGTAAGCACTACCAGAAGCATCAAGGCCATCGTCAGAACTACACCGAAATCCAAATCGTCTCGATCAACGGCTAATCCCGTTTCGGCACCTCTAGCATTCAAGGAGCTTTAGCATGGCACACAAAAAAGGCGGCGGCACTACGCGAAATGGTCGTGACTCAGAATCAAAACGCCTGGGCGTTAAAGTCTACGGCGGTCAAACGATCAATGCAGGCGGCATCATCATTCGTCAACGCGGCACTCCAGTGCGCGCCGGCGAAGGCGTTGGCACCGGCAAGGACCACACCCTGTTCGCCCTGGTGGACGGCGTGGTCAAGTTCGTCGTCAAGGGCGCAGGCTCGAAGCAGTACGTTACCGTAGTCGCAGCAGCGTAATGGCTGCACGGATGGTGCGCGGCGCGCACTGTCCGCTTTGTAAGGCGCAAGCCTTCAATCGAAAGGCTCTGCCCATGGTAGAGCCTTTTAGTTTTATGGCGGTACATCATGAAGTTTATCGACGAAGCAAAAATTGAAGTGATCGGTGGTGACGGCGGCAATGGTTGCGCCTCGTTTTGCCGTGAAAAATTCCGCCCATTCGGCGGCCCTGACGGCGGCGACGGCGGCAAGGGTGGCTCGATCTGGGCCGTAGCGGACCGTAACATCAATACCTTGGTCGATTTCCGCTACTCCAAGGTGCACCGCGCGAAAGACGGCGAATCGGGCCGTGGCGCCGATTGCTACGGCAAGGGCGCTGACGATGTGCATCTGCGCATCCCGGTCGGCACGCTGGTCATCGACGATGTCTCGGGCGAGATCCTGGCCGACATGACCGAGCACGGCCAGATGGAATTGCTGGCCAAGGGCGGCGAGGGCGGCTGGGGCAATATCCACTTCAAGACCTCGACCAACCGCGCTCCGCGCCAGAAAACCGAAGGCAAGGAAGGCGAACGCCGCGAAATCCGCCTGGAACTGAAAGTGCTGGCCGACGTCGGCCTGCTGGGCATGCCCAATGCCGGCAAGTCCACCTTCATTTCGGCCGTGTCGAATGCGCGTCCGAAGATCGCCGATTACCCGTTCACCACCTTGCACCCGAACCTGGGCGTGGTCCGCGTCTCGCACGAGAAAAGCTTCGTGATCGCCGACATTCCGGGGCTGATCGAGGGCGCCGCCGAAGGTGCGGGCCTCGGCCACCAGTTCCTGCGCCATTTGCAGCGCACCGGTCTGCTGCTGCACATCGTCGATCTGGCGCCGTTCGAAACCAATGTCGATCCGGTCAAGGAAGCCAAGGCCCTCGTCAACGAGCTGAAAAAATACGATGCAGCGCTGGTGGACAAGCCGCGCTGGCTCGTGCTCAACAAGCTCGACATGGTGCCCGAAGACGAACGCGCCAAGCGCGTGAAGGACTTCATCAAGAAGTTCGGCTTCAAGGGCCCGGTGTTCGAGATTTCGGCACTGAGCCGCGATGGCACGCAGGACCTGGTCAACGCCATCCAGCAACACCTGGAAGAGCAGCGCTACAGCGCCCAGCGCAGCGAGGAAACGCAGATGACCGAAGAAGCACGCGGCATTTCGTCGATCGATCCGGACGATCCGCGCTTCAAGATCCTCGACTGATCCTCGACGAAATTCGATATCAAAGGCATAATCAGCATGCGCTGCTTATGCCTTTTTTTATTCCGGGCAGCTGATGATGCTCGCCGCCGTTGTCACCACAAGGCCGGCGCCTCTCTGCCATGCAGGGCCATCCGCCCCGACCTGCGCACTTTCAACACATCTGGCAGCTTCGCAGTACCGTCGTTTTCTTTCGCTAGTCTGGAGCCGTGTCGCCCCCATGAATTCCGTCATCCAAAAAGCCCAACGCATCATCATCAAGGTCGGCTCGTCGCTGGTCACCAACGACGGCCGCGGTCTCGACCACGCCGCCATTGCCCGCTGGGCAGCGCAAATCGCTGCCCTGCGCGCGCTCGGCAAGCAGGTGGTGCTGGTGTCGTCCGGCGCCATTGCCGAGGGCATGCTGCGCCTCGGTTTCGAACGCCGCCCGCACGACATCCACGAACTGCAAGCCTGCGCCGCCGTCGGCCAGATGGGCCTGGCGCAAATCTACGAAACCAGCTTCCGCACCCACGGCCTGGGCACGGCCCAGGTGCTGCTCACCCACGCCGACCTGGCCGACCGCGAACGCTACCTGAACGCCCGCTCCACGCTGACCACCTTGCTGCGTCTGGGGATCGTGCCGATCATTAACGAGAACGACACGGTGGTCACCGACGAAATCAAGTTCGGCGACAACGACACGCTCGGCGCGCTGGTGGCCAACCTGATCGAGGCCGACGCCCTGATCATCCTCACCGACCAGCAAGGCCTGTACAGCGCCGACCCGCGCAAGGACCCGGCTGCCGTATTGATCGCGCACGGCCGCGCCGGCGACCCGGCGCTCGAAGCGATGGCCGGCGGCGCCGGCAGCAGCTTGGGGCGCGGCGGCATGCTGACCAAGATCCTGGCCGCCCGGCGCGCCGCCAAGTCGGGCGCCCACACGGTGATCGCCTACGGCCGTGAGCACCGTGTGCTTGAGCGGCTGGCCGGCGGCGAGGCGATCGGCACCGAACTGCAGGCGGAGACCGGCCACCTGACCGCGCGCAAGCAGTGGATGGCTGACCATCTGCATACGGCAGGCCAGGTCGTGCTCGATGCGGGCGCCGTGCAAAAGCTCACGGCCGAGGGCAAGTCGCTATTGCCGATCGGCGTGGTGGAAGTCAAAGGGGAATTTGGCCGCGGCGCCGTGATCACTTGCGTCGATGGCGCCGGCGTACCGGTGGCGCGCGGCCTGTCGAACTACACGAGCGCGGAAACGCGCCGCATCATGCGCAAGCCGTCCAGCGAGATCGAAGCCATCCTCGGCTTTGTGGAAGGCACGGAACTCGTGCACCGCGATAATCTGGTGCTGATTTAATTGTAGACGTAATAATTCTGCAAGGGTTTTTTATAACTCTGGGTTGAGGCCGCATTTTGGAGGTCAGTTTTATAATCACGCATTATTTGAAGAATTTCTTCTACTAATTCGCCGAATTCGCGCCCCCCTAACTCTAGATATTCTCCATGTGCGATCTGGTTTCGTCGACTTACTAAGCTTTCGTCGATTAGATTAAACTTCGTCTCGTATGAGGTGACTTGGATGTCAAGTGATTTAGCTATATTGGAAAAAACCTTAGATGATAAATTTGACTCGGTGTCTATCGCGGAAGATAGATTTAACTTGGCTGGGTTTTCTAGTTCATTTATAATAAATTCAAAAGCTGATATGTTTGCCATTGATTGCTTTGATAGGGCGAGCGTTTGAAGTTTTGACTTTAAACCGAATATTGCGAAGCAGCTTTTTAATTCGCTGTATTTATGCCCTTGATGACTGATGAAATTTAAATAATGTTCAGATGCGGATTTTACAAAGCCTTCCCAGTGGGCATATACTAAAGCAATTCCAGCCCGGATAAAGAACTTTCTTTCTGGACCGTTGCCAGTAGATGCTACACGAAATGCTCCGATCTCCTTAACGCGCCATCCCATTTCTTTGTCTAGTGCGTCCTGGAACTGAGTTAGTGTCCGAATATCGTTCATCTAGAAATCCTAAGGTCTTACTAATTCTCCGGCAAGAGGTAGTAATCGCATCAATCTGGTCGTTCCTCTGACACCAGCTCCAGAATTTTTGGTGAAGATAGGGTTGCTCCAAAGCATTATCGCTTTTTCTTTAATTAAATCAATGCGTTCTTGAGGTGATAGTTTATCTAATTCAGCCAAATTTTGAGACACGCCGATCGACAATACTTCGAAAACCGACATTAAAAACATACCGGAAAAATTGTTGCCGTTCCAACGTTTAAAAGCTTTATCACCCAAAGCTTCATCGAGATATTTAAAGGTTTTGTGGAAAATTACTTGATTTTCTTGAAGGTCGAAATCTCCATTCCCTGCAATTTTCAGAAGAGCGTCATCAAGGTATTCATGTACATCTAAGCCTGATATGTATGGGACAGATCGGAAGGCAAAGAACCTCAATGCTAGTTCCACCCCAAGTTGTGACTCAAGAGCTGTTGTAGTCTGGTCAGTCGTATGTATAAATGAGTCTTCATTGGATCGTGCGATCAACCAATCATAAAATTCTCGATTTAAAGAAACGGCAATGCTATTGCGTACTTCTTGTTCAGACAGTCGAGCGCCACCGGTATTTAATCGCTGAAATAATTCGAACTTAGCTGAAAAATCGCTATCAGACTTAAGTATTTCGACGCGTACTCTCGCTCTTTTTATCTCAATCTGGAGTGCTTGACCTAAGCCGTCTCCAGAGTCGGGCGTCGAATCTTTCCACCTTTTTTCATTTAAACTTGGCAAAAACCTGGTTCCGTTTAGGATCAAAGGACCCAACTGTTCAGCTCGGTCTCCGCTCAGGTCGCCAGTAAGTTGTAGAACCGTAGAAATGCGTTGAAGACCATCGATCAGTTCCCAGACTCCAGTTTCATGTTGATATACAAAAATTGGAGGGATAGGAATGCCGAGAATTAAAGATTCAATAAATCGAGTCTTTCTTTCATCATCCCAACGAAAAAGCCTCTGAAATACTGGATCTATAATTAATTCATTTTCCTTATAAAGATTAATTATTTCACCAAGAGACATCTCGTAGCCATCTGTGACAACCTTTTTTCTAGCGGTTTGTATTTCTTCAGTCAGTGCCATGGCTTCCCCTTAATTTCTTGCAATACATGATTTTAGTCGGATTAGAATATTCTAGTCCCATTTCGAGAAAATTGTAAATTTGTCTCACACCCCGTCCGGCGCCGGCGTCTTGCTGCGGTAATCGCACAGGTCGCGCTGCATGCAGTTCCAGCACTCGGGCTTGCGCGCCTTGCAGGTGTAGCGGCCGTGCAGGATCAGCCAGTGGTGGGCGTCCTGTAAAAACTCCTTCGGTACGAACTTGAGCAGCTTCTGTTCGACGATGTCGACATTCTTGCCCGGCGCCAGGCCGGTGCGGTTGGAGACGCGGAAGATGTGGGTGTCGACCGCCATGGTCGGCTCGCCGAAGGCCGTGTTCAGTACCACGTTGGCGGTCTTGCGGCCGACGCCGGGGAGGGCTTCGAGCGACTCGCGGTCGCGCGGCACTTGCCCGCCGTGCAGGTCCACCAGCATCCGGCAGGTGGCGATCACGTTCTTGCCCTTGGTCTTGTACAGGCCGATGGTCTGGATATAGGTTTTCAGTTCTTCCTCGCCCAGGTCGAGGATCGCTTGCGGCGTGTTGGCCACCGGGTACAGCTTGCGGGTGGCCTTGTTGACGCCGACGTCGGTGGCCTGGGCCGACAGCAGCACGGCGATCAGCAGTTCGAACGGCGTCGTGTAGTCGAGTTCGGTCTTGGGATGGGGATTGGCGGCGCGGAAGCGCACGAACATTTCATGGCGTTTGGCAGGATTCATTCAGTCTCGGTTCCGTTCTGGCGCGCTGCGCCGGATTCCGCAGCCGCCGCCTCTTTCTTGGCCCGCGCGCGTTCCATGGCGGCGGCGATGATCGCGCGCTTGCGCTCCTTCTCTGCCGCCTCAGCGTCGTCCACCGGCGCCAGCGCGTCGACCGCTTCCATCTTGGCGGCGGCCTTGGCGGCCAGGCGCTCGTCGTTTTCCTGTTTTTCCCGCTGCAGGCGCACGGTGCGCCAGTCGTGGCGTTCGCGCGCGGCGTCAGCCTCGGGCTGGCTCCAGGCGGCCCAGCCGGTGGTCTCGGTGACCGGGTACATGATGATGCAATCGACCGGGCACGGATGGACGCACAGGTCGCAACCGGTGCACAGCGCGGGCACCACGGTGTGCATCAGCTTGGCGGCGCCGACGATGGCGTCCACCGGGCAGGCCTGGATGCACAGCGTGCAGCCGATGCACAGCGCCTCGTCGATGTAGGCAAGCGCGCGCGGGCGCTCGATGCCGTTGACGGGATTGAGGGGAATCACCGGGCGGCCGGTGACGGCGGATAGCCGGACAATGCCCTCGGCGCCGCCGGGCGGGCACTGGTTGATGCCGGCCGCACCGGCCGCGATCGCCTCGGCGTACGGACGGCAGCCATCGTAGCCGCACTTCGTGCATTGCGTTTGCGGCAGAACGTCTTCGATGCGGTCGGCCAGGCTGGCGGTGGATTGTTCGGACACGGCAGTTTCAAAAACGGTAAAACGCCATTATCCGACATCTGCGCGCCGCGCACCGAAAAACCGCACGCGGCGCATCGTTTCCCGCTCCAGCTCTTCCAGGTGCAGGCCGAGCGCCGGCTTGACCAGGTCGCTGTTGCTGAGGATGCCGACCACGCGCCGCGACTGCATGTCGGCCACCACCGGCAGCCGGCCAGCGCCGTGCAAGGCCATCCGCGTGGCGACCGCGCGGCAGGTCTCGCCGGGCAGCGCCACCAGCGGCAGGTTCACGCCGAACAGTTCGGCAACGCGCACTGGCACGGTGGCGGGCCGGCTGGCCGCACCTGTGCGCGCGGTTGCTTGCGCGGTTGTGTGATCAAGCATGCCCACCAGCGCGCCGGTTGCGCCGTCCACCACCGGGTAGGCGCGGTGGCGCCCGTCCGGGCCGAAGTGGGTGCGCACCACGTCGGTCAGCAGGGCGTCGGCAGCGATGGTGTCCGGGCTGTGGCTCATCACCTCGGCCACGCTGTGGCGCTCGAGCGGGTCGATGCCGTATTCGCGGTAGATGTGGTGACCGCGGCGGGCGATCTTTTCGGTCAGGATCGAGCGGTCCATGGTCAGCACCGTGAACCCATAGGCCACCGTGGCGGCAGCCAGCACCGGCAGCAGGGCGTTGGCGTCGTGGGTCAGCTCGAACGCAAACACCACCGCCATCACCGGCGCGCGCATCATGCCGCCCAGCGTGGCGGCCATGAACACCAGCGGCCACACGGCCGGCTCGCCGCCGGGCAGGTAGGGGCCGAGCAGGGCGCCCAGGCCGGCGCCGAGCATCAGCAGCGGCGCCAGCACGCCGCCCGAGGTGCCGGAGCCGAGCGCCAGCAGCCAGATCACGGCTTTCACCAGCAACAGGCTGGCGATCGCGGTGGCGGCCAGGTGGTTGTTGAGTAGGTCGGCGATGACGTCGTAACCGACGCCGAGCGCGCGCGGCTGCAGGTAGCCGCCGATACCCACGGCCAGGCCGCCGATCGCCGGCCACCACATCCAGTGCACCGGCAGCTTGTGGAAACCGTCCTCCACCTTGTACAGCGCGTTCGACAGCAGCCACGCCAGCATGCCGCACAGCACGCCGGCGATCAGGCAGGACAGCAGCGCCGACGGCGGCAGCGCCTGCGTCTGCAGCGGGAACAGCGGGCCCGCCTCGATCAGCAACGGGCGCAAGAAGCCGGCCACCGCGCAGGCCACCGCCACCGGCGCCAGGCTGCGCGGCCGCAGCTCGAACAGCAGCAGTTCCACCGCCAGCAACACGGCTGCGATCGGCGTGCCGAATACGGCCGTCATGCCGGCCGTGGCGCCGGCCACCAGCAGCGCCTTGCGCTCGGCTGCCGTCAGGTGCACGTGCTGGCCGATCAGCGAGCCGACCGCACCGCCGGTCATGATGATCGGCCCTTCGGCGCCGAACGGGCCGCCGCTGCCGATGGCGATGCCCGAAGCGAGCGGCTTGAGCACGGCCACCTTGGGCGACATCGTGCTTTTCTTGAACAGGATCGCTTCGATCGCTTCCGGGATGCCGTGGCCGCGGATCGCTTCCGAACCGTAGCGGGCGATCAGGCCCACCACCAGGCCGCCGAGCACGGGCACCACGATCACCGCGGCGCCCAGCCCATGGCGGGCCGGCGACGTGAAAGCGGTCGACAGTGTCTGGAAGAAGAATAGGTTGGTGAAGAAGCGGATCGCGTGCAGCAGCAGGTCGGCAGTGACGGTGCTGAGGGCGCCGACGATGACGGCAATGCCGGCCAGCAGCAGCAGGCGCGACTGGCCGTCGAAGTCGCGACGGGTATCATGATTACGCATTACTTACTCATGGCGGATGGTGGGAATGGTGAACACGCCTTCGAGCGAGAGCAGCTCGGCGCGGTGTTGTTCGGCCAGCTGAGCCAGGATGGTGTCGCCTTGCGGCAGCAGGTGCACTTCCACGCGGCGACGGTCGGTGTCGCTCACGCGCCGCACGACCAGGCCCATCGCTTCGCAGCGCGTGACCAGGGCCACCACACCATGGTGCTTGGCCTGCAGGCGCTCGGCCAGTTCGCCCACCGTGGCCCAGTCGCGGTCAGGATAGCCCTTGATGTGCAGCAGCAGCAGGTACTGCAGCGGGGTGATGCCTTGCGCCTGCACCACGTCTTCGGAAAAGCGTTCGAAGCGGCGCATCTGGTAACGGAATTCGGACAGCGCGGCAAAGTCCGATTTGCGGAGAGTTTTAGCAGTCATGCCCAAATATATCACAGTATGATGTATTGGACCGAAAAAATGCCCGGTGCGCGTGCGCGGCCGGGCAGGGTAATCAGGCGTGCTGCTTGATGAAATCGGTGATTTTCGGGCACACCATCTCGCGCCAGCGGCGGCCCGAGAAGATGCCGTAGTGGCCGGCGCCCGGGGCCACGAAGTCCTGCTTCATGGTGTCCGGAATATTGCTGCACAGGTCATGTGCAGCCTGGGTCTGGCCGGCGCCGGAGATGTCATCGAGTTCCCCTTCGACCGTGAACAGCGCCACCGAGGTGATGTCTTGCGGGCGCACCAGCTGGCCGCCCACCTGCCAGGTGCCCAGCGGCAGGGCGAAGTCCTGGAACACGGTCTTGATGGTGTCGAGGTAGTATTCGGCCGGCATGTCGAGCACGGCGTTGTACTCGTCGTAGAACTTGCGGTGCGACTCGGCGGTTTCCTCGTCGCCCTTGACCAGATGGTTGTAGAAATCGCGGTGGCTCTGGGCGTGGCGGCCGGGGTTCATGGCAATGAAACCGGCGTGCTGCAGGAAGCCCGGATAGACATTGCGGCCGAAGCCCGGGTAATTCGACGGCACCGGGTAGATCACGGTGTTTTCGAACCACGAGAATTTTTTCTCGGTGGCCAGGTTGTTGACGGCCGTCGGCGAGCGGCGCGGATCGATCGGGCCGCCCATCATGGTCATGGTCTTGGGCAGCTTGGGATCGTTGGCGGTGGCCATCAGCGAAATGGCGGCCAGCACCGGCACCGTCGGCTGGCAGACGGACACCACGTGCACGTCCGGGCCCAGGTGGCGGATGAAATCCTGCACGTAATAGATGTAATCGTCGAGATGGAAGGCGCCGGCCGACAGCGGCACCATGCGCGCATCGGTCCAGTCGGTGATGTAGACGTCGTGCTCGACCAGCAGGCCGCGCACGGTGTCGCGCAGCAGCGTGGCGTGGTGGCCCGACAGTGGCGCCACCAGCAGCACGGTCGGCTGCGCCAGCGTTGCGATCTGCTCGCGGTCGAGATCCTTGCGGAAATGGATCAGGCGGCAGAACGGCTTGCTGACCGCGACCTGCTCGATGATGCCGACCGGTTCGTCATCGGCCATGCCCTTGACGGGCGAGGCATTGATGCCGAAGGCCGGCTTTTCGTAATCTTTGCCGAGGCGGTACATCAGCTCGTAGCCGGCGGCGATGCGCTGCGAGAACGGCGTGTGCGCCAGCGGCGAGACGGGGTTGCTGAAAATCTTGGCGGAGGCGTCGGCCCACTGCATCAGCGGTGTGAGCAGTGAGCGTTGCATTTCGTGCAGTTGGTAGAGCATGATGGTCGTCCCGGTATTGGTATGATGCGGTATGGTGCGCTGCACCAATTCCTGCATGATACGCCGGTTCGGCGGCGCGCGGCAGTTCAGGCCGGCTTTCATGCGCATTGATGCTGCTTTTGGGAAAAATTGCTGATCTAGCGCAACATCCCAGTCTCAAGAATAATACCGCCGAACCCATAAAAAAAGCAGCGTTTCCGCTGCTTTTATGTAGGACATCGACTCCTGCTGTTGCGTTACTGGCGAAACGCTAGCAGGGTAGGCGTTAATCGAACACCGGCGTTTCCACGCCCAGCACCTTGTGCAGCTTGGGCGAGGTGGTGGTGTACTGCATGTGGATCTTCTTGTCCGGGAAGATGTACGGCGCAGCGCCGAAGGCGGCCAGCGCGGCTTCGTGGAAGCCCGACAGGATCAGCTTCTTCTTGCCCGGGTAGGTGTTGATGTCGCCCACGGCGAAGATGCCCGGGACATTGGTTTCGAACTTCTCGGTATCCTGCACCTTGAGCTGGCGGCGCTCGATGTCCAGGCCCCATTCGGCGATCGGGCCCAGCTTTGGCGACAGGCCGTAGAACACCAGCAGCATGTCGAGCGGCACGCGGCGGGTAACGCCGTCCTGGCCGGTCACCTTCAGTTCGGTCAGCTTGTCGTCCTTGCTCTCGAAGCCGGTAGCCTGGCCGATGATCAGCTGCATTTCGTACTCGTCGCACAGCGCCTTCATCTTGGCGACCGAGGCCGGCGCCGCGCGGAAGTCTTCGCGACGGTGCAGCAGCACCACCGATTCGGCCTTGCCGACGAAGTTCAGCGCCCAGTCCAGGGCCGAGTCGCCGCCGCCGCAGATGACCAGGTTCTTGCCTTCGAACTGGGCCGGATCCTTGACCTTGTAGTGCAGCTGCGAGCCTTCGAACACGTCGATGCCGTCCACTTTCAGCGTGCGGGCCTGGAACGAGCCGACGCCGGCTGCGATGAAGATGGTCTTGGTGATGAACTCGGTGCCGGCCGTGGTGGCCACGTCGAAGCGGCCGTCGTCGCGGCGCTGGACCTTGACCACTTCCTGGCCCAGGTGGAAGGTCGGTTCGAACGGCTCGATCTGCTTGAGCAGGTTGTCGGTCAGTTCCTGGCCGGTGCACGACGGCACGGCCGGGATGTCGTAGATCGGCTTGTCGGGATACAGTTCGACGCATTGTCCGCCTACCGCGCCCAGCGAATCGATCACGTGCGCTTTGATTTCCAGCAGGCCCAGCTCGAAGACCTGGAACAGGCCGACCGGGCCGGCGCCGATGATGACGGCATCGGTTTCGATGACGCCGGTAGGGGTGACAGTGCTATTCATACGTTTTTCCTGTGATTTCAATAGTGGTTAGGCAACACGGGACCGCGCGCGGCGCGCTGCCCGGTGTTGCCTGGCCAGACCAGCGTCTTAGCGTACCAGCAGGTGCAGCTTATCCTTGACATCCTTGAACTGGTCGGCATCCGGCAGCGGGGCGACGGTCTTGGTGATCGACGGCCAGTGGCGCGACAGGTCGGCGTTGAGCTTGATGTATTGCTGCTGGTCGCCGGGCACGTCTTCTTCCGCGTAAATCGCGTTCACCGGGCACTCTGCCACGCAGACGGCGCAGTCGATGCACTCGTCCGGGTCGATGGCGAGAAAGTTCGGTCCAGAGCGGAAACAATCTACCGGGCAAACATCGACGCAGTCCGTATAACGGCAGCTGATGCAAGATTCGGTGACAACGTGAGTCATAACAGTCCTATCAATGTTGGTGCGCAGTGGCGTCGGCGGCGATGGCGTAGCCGGCTAACCTCGGCAAAGCACTGCATTTTAAGGTAATTCCTTATTTCTCACAAACGGCGCTTAGATACTATACATATAAGCAAATGCAGCAAGGCGGGCCGCAAAGCCGCATGCCACCGTGGCCACTGGCGTCACGCCGGCGCAACTGGCATGATGCAGCCTTTGTTTTATTTTTAAGGGAAGTGCATGGCGGACATCAACCTCGTCCAGGAACATCACCTGGCGCCCGAACAGGCCCGCGCGGCAGCGCAGCAGGTGGCCGACAAATTGTCCGAGCAATTCGAACTGGCGTCGCGCTGGGATGGCGATGTGCTGCGCTTCGAGCGCAGCGGCGTGAATGGCACACTGAGCTTGCTGCCCAACCAGGCGCAGCTGCATATCGCGCTGGGCTTCCCGATCAGCGCCTTTGCCGCGCAAATCGAGAGCAAGGTGGCCGACAAGATGCGGCGCGTGTTCGCGCCGGCCTGACGCCAGCAAAAGCCGCAGGTCCGGGTGGACCTGCCGCCGCGATTATTTCAGGTCTTCGATCAGGTCGATGTACTGCTGCTTGGCGTCATCGGCGCTGGTGCCCTTGAGGGCGTCCCAGGCGTCGAACTTGGCGCGGCCGACCATGTCGGTGAAGCCGGGGCGCTCGCCGGTGGCGTCGCCGACCGACGCCTGCTTGAACAGTGCATAGATTTTCAGCAGCGTCATATTGTCCGGACGTTCCGGCAGGTTTTTCGAATCCGCCTGGGCTTGTTCGAATTGTGCTTGTAAGCTCATGTCATCTCCTGGTGTGGGTTTGCAAGGTTGGTCACGCCTCATCATACCCGCAGCATCAGGCAAAACCGTTAGAGGGCACCCTCAAAAACACGGACCCCAATGCACAACGGCGGCCATGGCAGGCTGTTGGCCTGGCATGAACCGCCGTGTTACTTGTCGCAGGCTGCGCTGTCGCGCGCCGGCGTTCTTGTTATGGCTGCTGACCTCGATTACTTGGCTTTCTTGGCCGGATTGACAGCCGACTTCAGGGTGGCGCCCGCCGAGAATTTCGGGGTTTTCGACGCGGCGATCTTGATCGCTTCGCCGGTTGCCGGATTGCGACCTTTGCGTGCTGCACGCTTGGCAACGGAGAAGGTGCCGAAGCCGGTGATGCCGACCGTGTCGCCTTTTTTCAGGCGCTCGGTCACGATGGCGATCAGCGTATTTACTGCGGTGTTGGCGGCAGCAGCAGACATCTCCGTGCGTTTCGCAAATTCAGCAATCAGTTCGCCTTTTTTCATTACTACCTCCTTGGTTATTAGAGCGCGCAGATTAGCATAAATATTGTCAGATGTAATGGTTTGCACGTGAAGAGTTTCAAAGTAAGCCTTGCGGCACTTGCCGCGCTCCGGTCGGCGCCGCGTGCGCCCTTGTGCAGCAAGGGCTTACGCGATCCTGACGGACTCGCGTCGCGCTGAAAAAGGGTTATGATGGCACGACTTGCGCAGCGAAGATGAGCAGGACGATGAGCTTTTCAGACGACACACTGACGGCCTATGCCGATGGTCAACTCGACGCCACCACCCGCGGTGCGATCGAGCACGCCATGCGGCGCGACAGCAGCCTGGCGCGCCGGGTCGCGCACCTGCGCGCCCAGCGCGCAGTCGCTATCGACCAGGCGCAGCCGGCGTCGCGCGCTGTGCAAGGTCCACAGGGGCAGCATGGACAACATGGGCCGCGCACGCAGCAGCCGCACCAGTCGCACGCCGCGCGAAAGGCTCACATCGCACCCAATCCCGCGCAGTCGCGCCAGGCCCAGGTGGTGCACCTGGCGGCCATCCGCGCCCAGCGCGTGGCGGTGCAGCAGGCTGCCCGCAAAGCCCAGGCCCAGGCCCACGCCCACGCCCAGGCGCAAACGCAGGCGCACACGCAATTGCTGGCGCCGCACTGGCGCTGGCGCGTCTGGGCTGCGCTCGGCCTGGCCCTGGTCGCCGGCGTGCTGGTGGGACGTTATGTGCTGGTGTACTGGCAGCCGGCCTGGCTGGGCGAGCCGCCGGTCGCGCCCACCACCGTCATCAGCCGCAATGGCATGCTGGTCGCGCAAGGCAAGCTCGATCTGGCGCTGAGCCGGCAATCGGGCGGTGCGGCGCCGTCGAAAGGCGATGTGCGGGTGGGACTGAGTTTCCTGTCGAACCAGGGCGGCTATTGCCGCACCTTCACGCTGGTGGGCCTGAGCCAAGACCTGGTGGGACTGGCCTGCCGCACCAGCGAGGAATGGCGGGTGCCGGTGCTGGTGCAGAATATGCGGCCTGCGCCGCCGATGGCTGCGCCGCAGCCGGGCGCGGAAATGCCGACCGCGGTGCTCGAGGCAATCGATCAGCGCATCGTCGGGGGCATGATGGATGCAAGGGCGGAGCAGGAAGCGCTGCGCCGGAACTGGCAGCGCTAGCTTGGCGGCGCCGCGTTCGCAGCGCGGCGCGACCGCACCGCCGCTGCCGGACCTGCCGCAGCGCGGCCTTGCCGGTGCGGCGCGGTCATGCTGTTGCGGATAACTTAAACGCCCAGCAGTTCCACGTCGAAGATCAGCGTCGCGTTCGGTGGAATCACGCCGCCGGCGCCGCGCGAGCCGTAGCCCAGGTCGGCCGGGATGATCAGCTGGCGCACGCCGCCGACCTTCATGCCTTGCACACCTTCGTCCCAACCCCGGATCACCATGCCTGCGCCCAGCGCGAACTCGAACGGATCGTTGCGGTCCTTGCTCGAATCGAACTTGGCGCCCTTGCTGCCATCGTCGTTACGCAGCCAGCCCGTGTAGTGCACGGTGACGTTTTGACCGGCCTTGGCTTCGGCGCCTTCGCCAACCGTCAGTTCGATGTATTGCAGGCCGGAGCCGGTAGTGATGGTGGACATAGCTTTTCCTTCTGTTGTTGGGAACAAGCTATCAATTGTAGCAGCAGCGACAAGTTGACGTCATGGCACCGTGTGGCACAGCGGCCCACGCGCCGGAATAATTGTGAACTTTCCCCCGCGTTACGGCCGGGTTTGCACGTAAAATAAAGTCTGTATTCTCATTTGCGCTTACCAAGCGATCTCTTCATGCTCAGCAGTCTCCAACGCAATCTCCGCCGTATCGTCCGCCGTCTTGTCGTTCCCAGCGTGTGCGCGCTGGCCTTTGTCCAGACTGCGCAGGCCAACGTGGTGGTGGTGCTCAACTCGCGTGACGCGACCGTGCAGTTGCTGGACCAGACCACGTACCAGAGCTTGTCGACTTTCCCGGTCGGCAAGGAGCCACACCACCTGATGGCCACGCCCGACAACAAGTCGCTGATCGTCGCCAGCTCGGTCGGCAACGAGCTGATCTTTCTCGATCCGAAGTCGGGCCAGATCCAGCGCACCCTCAAGGATATCCTCGATCCCTACCAGATCGGCTTTTCGCCGGACCAGAAGTGGTTCGTCTCGAACTCGCTGCGGCTCGACCGCGTGGACCTGTACCGTTATAACGGCACCAACCTGACCCTGACCAAGCGCATTCCGCTGGCCAAGCTGCCCAGCCACATGGCGTTCAATGCGGCCAGCACCATGGTCTTCATCACCCAGCAGGGCAGCGACCAGGTCAGCGCCATCGACCTGGCCAGCGGCGCGGTCAAGTGGACCATGTCGGTCGGCAAGCTGCCGGCCGGCATCGCGATGACGCCGGACGACAAGTATCTGCTGGTGGGCATCATGGGCAGCGATTACGTGGAAGTGATCGACTGGAAGGCGCAAAAGACGGTCAAGCGCATCAAGACCGGCATGGGCGCCCACAATTTCCGCTCGGCCGGCGACGGCCGCTATACCTATGTGTCGAACCGGGTGTCGAATTCGATTAACATCATCGACCAGCAGACGCTGGAAAACGTCGGCCAGATCAATGTGCCCGGCGGCCCCGATTGCATGGAAATCACCGACGACGGAAAGACCATGTGGGTCACGCTGCGCTGGATTAAAAAGGTGGCGGTGATCGACCTCAAGACGCGCAAGCTCATCAAGCTGATCCCGGTGGGCCGCTCGCCGCACGGCGTGTTCTTCATGAACTCCGCCCAGCGCTGATGGTGCGCCAAACCATCGCTGCGTCGCTGGCGGCACTGGCCGCCGCATCTTGCACCGTACCGGCTGCTGCTGCAGCGCCGGCCGGCGTCTGCAAGGGCACGATCTATCTGACCTTCGATACCGGCAGCCAGTCGCAGGCCGAGCTGATTGCCGACACGCTCAGGCGCCACCACATCAAGGCCACGTTTTTCCTTGCCAACGAAAAGACCGTGCGCGGCGACTATTCGCTCGACCCGGCCTGGTCGGCCTACTGGAAGGCGCGCGTGGCCGAAGGCCATGCCTTCGGTTCGCATACCTTCGACCACGATGTGCTGGTGGGCGAGAAGGACGGCCGGTTCCGCGTCAAGCCCGGCTTCGGCGCCGAGGCCGGCAAGATCCGCAGCCTGACGCCGGACCAGTATTGCGAAGAAATCAAGCGCGTCGATCGCCGCTTCGTCGAACTGACCGGCGCGCACCTGGACCCGCTGTGGCGCGCCCCGGCCGGGCGCACGTCGCCGCGCACGGTCGCCGCCGCCAAGGCCTGCGGCTATGCGCACGTGGGCTGGGCCGCGGCCGGCTTCTCCGGCGATGAGCTGTCGAGCACGGCTTACCCGAATCCGGTATTGTTACAGAAGTCCTTGCGCGCGCTGCGCAGCGGCGACATCTTCGTGGCCCACATGGGCATCTGGTCGCGCAAGGATGCGTGGGCGCCCGCCAACCTGGAGCCGCTGATCAGCGGCCTGGAGCAAAAAGGTTTTTGCTTTGCCACGCTGCGCGAGCACCCTGATTATTCTTCTTGGTTCAAACCGCCATGATGCAAATGATTTCCGACTGGTTCGGCACCGCCCAGGGCTGGTTGTTCGAAACGGTCATCCAGCCGCTGGTGTTCCAGTTCGGCTTTGGCGAATACGTCGAAGAAGCGTTCGAGGGCACCGAGTGGCTGATGATCGGCGTGCTCGAACTGGTGCTGCTGTTTCTGGTGCTGCGGCCGATGGAAGCGCTGATCCCGGTGCACAAGTTCACCGACCCGCGCGCACGCTGGAACGATTTCATCTACACCGTGCTGCACCGGATCGGCCTGTTTTCGGTGCTGATCTTCTTTACCCTCGATCCGCTGCTCGACGGGCTGGCCGGCATGCTGCGCTTCGAGAGCTTCCAGCCGTTCAATCTCGAATCGCTGTTCCCCGCCATCAGTCCGCTCGGCGCCTTCGTCGTGTATTTCGTCGTGCTCGATTTCTTCGATTACTGGTACCACCGCGCCTCGCACCATTTCAACTGGTGGTGGGCGCTGCACGGCCTGCACCACAGCCAGCAGAACATGAACCTGTGGAGCGACAACCGCAACCACGTGCTCGACGACTTCCTGCGCGACATCTACATGGGCGTGATTGCCCTGTGCATCGGCGTGGAACCGTCGCAATACGTGCTGCTGGTGTCGGTGTCGCGCATCCTGCAAAGCCTGCAGCATGCGAATGTGCGCATCCATTTCGGCTGGCTCGGCGAGCGCCTGCTGGTGTCGCCGCGCTACCACCGCATGCACCACGCGATCGGCGTCGGCCACGAGTCGCACGGCGCCGGCACGCTGGGCGGCTGCAATTTTGCCGTGCTGCTGCCGGTATGGGATATCCTGTTCAGGACCGCCAACTTTACACCCGAATTCGTCACTACCGGCATCCGCGACCAGCTGCCGACCACGGCGCCGGACGGCACCGTGGTGCCGGGCCGCGAATACGGCAAAGGTTTCTGGTCGCAACACTGGCTGGCCCTGAAACGCCTGGTGGAATATGCAAGAAAGGATGTGGTCTGATGGGGGCTGTCGCCCGCGCCTGGGGGCGCGCCTTCCTGTCGCAATGGCATGGCAAGATGCTGGCGATGAGCCTGGCGCCTTTCCTGCTGGCCGTGGCCGTGTGGGCCGTGCTGCTGTACTTCGGCCTGCAGCCGCTGATCGACGCCATGCACAGGCTGTTTGCCGAACACAATCTGTTTGCCACCAGCACCAGCTGGCTGCGCTCGTTCGGGCTCGGCACGCTGACCACGGTGGTGGTGCCGCTGGTGGCGATGCTGCTGCTGTTGCCCCTGATGATACTGACCGCGCTGATCTTCATCGGCCTGGTCGCCATGCCGCTGATCTGCCGCCACGTGGGCCTGCGCCATTACCCGCAGCTCGTGCAGCGCCACGGCGGCAGCCTGATGGGCAGCGTCGGCACGGCTCTCGGCGGCATGCTGATCTTTATCGGCCTGTGGATCGTCACCTTGCCGCTGTACGTGTTTCCGCCGCTGGCGGTGCTGGTGCAGGCCATGCTGTGGGGCTGGCTGACCTGCCGCGTGATGGTGTACGACGTGCTGGCCGACTATGCCAGCGCCGAGGAGCGGCGCGCCATCCTGGCCGCGCACCGCTGGCGCCTGCTGGTGATCGGCATGGTGTCCGGCGCGGCCGGCGCATTGCCCGGTGCGATCTGGCTCGGCGGCGTGATGGCGGTGGTGCTGTTCCCGTTCCTGGCTGCCGCATCGATCTGGCTGTACGTGCTGGTGTTTATCTTTACCGGCTTGTGGTTCGCGTATTACTGCCTGGAGGCGCTGGCGCGCATGCGCGCCGGGCAGGCGCCTGCTGCGCCAGCGACCGACCTCACCCCCATTGAACTTTGAGAAAGCAGGACATTATGGCGATCGGACTGATCATCATCGGCGACGAAATCCTGTCCGGCAGGCGCGTCGACCAGCACTTTTCCAGGGTCGTGCAGATCCTGGCCGCGCGCGGCCTCAAGCTGGACTGGGCCGAAATCCTCGGCGACGACCCGGTGCGCATCGTCTCTACCTTGCAGCGCACGTTTGCCACCGACGACATCGTGTTCTGCTGCGGCGGCATCGGCGCCACGCCGGACGACCATACGCGCCAGGCTGCGGCCGATGCGCTGGGCCTGCCGCTGGTGCTGCACGAACAGGGCAAGCGCAACATCGAGCAGCGCATCGTGCAGATGGGCGAGGAGGCCGGCCAGCCGGCCGACCTGAACGCGCCGGAAAACCTGCACCGGCTCAAGATGGCCGAGTTTGCCGAGGGCGCGGACCTGATCCCCAATCCGTACAACAACATCGCCGGCTTTTCGCTGCGCCAGCATTATTTCGTGCCCGGCTTCCCGGTCATGGCCTGGCCCATGATCGAATGGGTGCTCGACAACAAGTACGCGAACCTGTTCAACCGCGCCCCGCACCTGGAGCAGTCGGTGCTGGTGTACGAGGCGGCCGAATCGGCGCTGACCCCGCTGATGGTGGAGCTCGAATCGCGCTACCCGCGCGTCAAGGTGTTCAGCCTGCCGAGCGTGGGCGACGCCACCACGCGCCGCCATATCGAGCTCGGCGTCAAGGGCGAGCCGGCGCAGACGCTCGAAGCGTTCCAGTCCCTGCGCGATGCGCTCGCACGCCTCGAAGTCGAGTTCAGCGAGACCTGAGTCCGGCGTTGTTTTTTGGCGAAAATGTTGCGCTGCAGAGCAATTTTTCTGCGGTCACGCCGGTCTGTGCAGTCACCTTGTGGTGCAATGGTGACTAGCAGTTTTTACCGAACCGCTGACCGGTTTGTTTCATCGTGCGAGTATTGAGCAAGCGTCGTCCCCTCCATGTCCATAGAAGATTCCGAAGCGTCCCTGCCGCCAGCCCAGCCTGACGCGCCCGTTGCAGAACCACCGAAGCCGCGCAAGCGCGCGCGTAATGCCCTGATCCTGGTGCTGCTGGTCGGCGCCTCGTTTGCCGTGTACTTCGGGGTGCAGGAAAGCCGCACGTCGGCCCTGCAGGCGCGCGTGTTCACCGACCTGGCCGGCAAGATGACCTACAAGGTCCAGCCCGGCGTCAGCAACGCGATCCGCTTCCCGCACGACAGCCCGTACGACGAACGCCTCGGCTACTCGAGCCTGCCCGATTACATCGGCCGCCTGAGCGCGCGCGAGTACAAGGTCAGCGCCCAGGCGCGCATGTCGCCCAAGATGCTGGAGCTGGCCGGCCACGGCATTTTTCCGACCTATCACGAGAAGACCCGCACCGGCCTGACCATCTACGATTGCCGCGCCCAGCAGCTGTACGCCACGTCGTACCCGGAACGCATCTACGACAAGTTCGAGCAGACGCCGATGGCGCTGATCAGCACGCTGCTGTACATCGAAAACCGCGAGCTGCTCGACAATACCTACCCCAAGCGCAACCCGGCCGTGGAATGGGACCGGCTGGCCAAGGCCGTGCTGGAAAAAAGCATGAGCGCGCTGGGCGCCGGTCACCGCGCGGCCGGCGGCAGCACGCTGGCCACGCAGATCGAAAAATACCGCCACTCGCCGGAAGGGCGCACCGGTTCCATGACCGACAAGCTGCAGCAGATGATCTCGGGCAGCCTGCGCGCCTACCAGGACGGCCCCGACACGACTAAGGCGCGGCGCCGCATCGTCATCGAATACCTGAACACGGTGCCGCTCTCGGCCAAGCCCGGCTACGGCGAAGTCAACGGCGTCGGCGACGGCATGTGGGTGTGGTACGGCCGCAGCTTCGACGACTTCAACCGCATCATGGCGCGCAACCTGGAGCAGCCCGACGCCGACACCGCGCTGGTGTACAAGGAAGCGCTGAGCCTGATGATCGCGCAGCGCCGCCCCAGCTATTACCTCGGCGACGGCGCCGAGGACCTCGACCAGCTGGCCGACAGCCATTTGCGCATCCTGGCCAAGGATGGCGTGATCACGGCCGCCATGCGCGACATGGCGTTGAAGCAGAAGCTGCATCCGGCCAAGGGCAACGGCCTGCAGGCGGCGCCGCCGATGACGTTTGTCTCGCGCAAGGCCACCAACGCCATGCGCAACCACCTGGCCAACCTGCTCGGCGACAACCGGATGTACAACCTCGACCGGCTGGACCTGGACGTCACCAGCACGCTCGACGCGCAGGCGCAAACGGCCGTCACGCAAGTGCTCAACGACCTGCGCGACCCCGAGCGCGCCAAGGCGGCCGGCCTGACCGGCAAGGGCATGCTGGGCAATGGCGATCCGGCCAACGTCGTGTACAGCTTCACGCTGCTGGAAAAGGGCAAGGACACCAACTTCCTGCGCCTGCAGACCGACAACTACGACCAGCCGCTCGACATCAACGAAGGCGCCAAGCTCGACCTCGGCTCCACGGCCAAGCTGCGCACGCTGGTCAGCTACCTCGACATCATGGACCAGCTGCACAAGAAATATGCAGCGATGGGGGCGGCCGAGCTGGGCAAGGTGGTGGTCGATCCGCAGGACCGGCTGTCGCTGTGGGCCATCGACTACTTCAAGGCGCTGCCGGTCGATAGCGCCGCGCGCGGCCTCACGCCCATGCTGCACGCGGCCATGGAGCGCAAGTACTCGGGCAACCCGGGCGAGGGCTTTTTTACCGGTGGCGGCCTGCATTACTTCGGCAACTTCTCCAAGGAAGACAACAACAAGATCCTGACCGTGACCGAGGCGCTGCGCCATTCGACCAACCTGGTGTTCGTGCGCCTGATGCGCGATGTCGCCAAGTTCTATATGTTCCAGACGCCCGGCTCGTCCGCCTCGCTGCTGGCCGATGCCGACGATCCGCGCCGGGCCCAGTACCTGGCGCGCTTTGCCGACAAGGAAGGCAAGGAATTCATGGCGCGCTTCTGGGCCAAGTACAAGGGCAAGCCGGTGGCCGAGTTCGACAACATCCTGCTGGCCAACCTGCGCCGCACGCCGGTGCGCCTGGCCGTGATCCACCGCACCGTGTATCCGAAAGCGACCGAGCAGGAATTCGCGTCCTTCCTGCGCGCCAACCTGTCCTCGCAAAACGAGGTGTCGGACGAGCGCGTCGCCAAGCTGTACGACCAGTACGCGATCGACCAGTGGTCGCTGGCCGACCGTGGCTACCTGGCCAGCGTGCACCCGCTGGAACTGTGGATGGTGGCCTACCTGCACGCCAACCCGGGCGCCACGCTGACGCAGATGAACGCGGCCAGCGAGAAGGAGCGCCAGGACGTGTACCAGTGGCTGCTCAAGACCAAGCGCAAGCATGCCCAGGACCGCCGCATTGCCGGCCTGCTGGAAGTCGAGGGCTTCATGGAAGTGCACAAGCAGTGGAAGAAGATGGGCTACCCGTTCGATTCGCTGGTGCCATCGTACGCGACCACGCTGGGCGCCTCGGCCGACCGGCCCGCTGCGCTGGCCGAACTGATGGGCATCATCGTCAACGGCGGCGTGCGCAAGACGACCCAGCGCGTGACCTCGCTGCACTTCGCCAAGCAGACGCCGTACGAAACCATGATCACCCGCGCCAAGCCGGTCAACAACGAGCAGGTGCTGGCGCCGGAAGTGGCGCAGGTGGTGGCCGAAGCGATCCGCGGCGTGGTGTCGGACGGCACGGCCAAGCGCGCACGCGGGGCGTTCACCACGTCCGACGGCACGCCGCTGCCGGTCGGTGGCAAGACCGGTACCGGCGACCAGCGCTTCGACGTCTACGGCGGCGGCGGGCGCCTGATCGAGTCGCGCTACGTGAACCGTTCGGCCACGTTCGTGTTCAATATCGGCGAGCGTTTCTTCGGCAGCATGACCGCCTATGTGCACGGGCCCGAATCGAAGAACTACGACTTCACCAGCGCGCTGCCGGTGCAGCTGCTGGTGGTGCTGGCGCCGCACCTGATGCCGCTGATCGATCCGCATCCGGTCGCCAAGCCGGCGGCAGCGGCGGCCGTGGTGCCGGGCACGGCGCCCGAAGTGGCGGCAACCTTGCCCAAGCCGGTGGCGCCAGCGCCGCTGCGGGCCTGCGGCGGCTAACGGCCGGCCCGCCCGCACGGTCACTGGCGCGTGCCACCGTGCCTGTGTGCACGGTCACGGCGCAGGCGGGGATCCGGTTGCTTGCCTGCCGCCCCGGTTTCACTTGCATACAGCGCTGTTTCGCGGCAATGTAGCACCCCATGAAACCGATGCGCCACCACATGTCCAAGATACTCAAGTTCACGCAGTTTTCGCTGCGCGATTTGCTGGCCTCGGCCGCACCGACGGTGCTGCTGATCGTCGGCGTCTGCCTGCTGGCCTACTGGCTGGTGGACCCGGCGCCGCCGCGCACGGTGCGCCTTGGCACGGGCCAGGAAAACAGCGCCTACGAGGAATTCGGCAAGAAATACGCGGCCATGCTGGCCAGGCACGGCGTCAAGGTGACGCTGGTTCCGTCGGCCGGGTCCGGCGAAAACCTGCGCAACCTGCGCGACGGCAAGGTCGATATCGCTTTCGTGCAAAGCGGCAGTACCAACGAGGAAGCGGCCGAACGGGCCGATCTGACTTCGCTGGGCAGCCTGTTCGTCGAGCCGCTGTGGCTATTCCTGAGGGCGCCGCAGGACCAGCCCCCGATCACGGAGTTGAACCAGCTGCGCGGCAAGAAGATCAACTTTGGGCCCAAGGGCGCCGGTGCGCCGCGCCTGCTGCACCAGGTGCTGGAACTCAATGGCCTGGAAACGGGCGACGTCCAGCGTTATTCGCTGGCCAATACGCCAGCCGTGGTCGAGCTGCTGGAAGGGCGCATCGACGGCCTGGTGTTTACCTCGGCGCCGGAAGCGCCGCTGATCCAGATGCTGCTGCAAACGCCGGGCATCGCGCTGTTCGACTTCACCCAGGCGGAGGCCTACGCGCGCAAGCTGCCGTTTCTGACCCACGTCACGCTGCCGCAGGGCATCGTCGATCTGGGGCGCAATATCCCGGCGCGCGACTACAGCCTGATCGCGCCCACCGCCACGCTGGTGGCGCGCGACAGCCTGCATCCGGCGCTGGTCGATTTGTTCGTGCAGGGCGCCAGCACCATCCATAACGGCGCCGGCTGGTTCCAGCAGCAGGGCCAGTTCCCGTCTGCCAAGTACACCGAGATCCCGGTCGATGCCGAAGCCGCCAAGTTCTACAAGAACGGTCCGCCACTGCTGCAGCGTTATATGCCGTTCTGGGCTGCCAACTTCCTCGACCGCATGTGGGTGGTGGTGCTGGCGCTCAGTGCGCTGATCCTGCCGCTGTCGAAGATCGTGCCGCCGCTGTACGTGTGGCGCATCCGCTCGCGCGTGTATAAATGGTACGGGCAGTTGCGCACGGTGGAGCAGACGGTGGAAGCGGCGCCGCCGGCGTCGCGCATGCAGGTGTACGAGGCCCAGCTCAAGCGCCTCGACGAGATCGAGGAACTGGTCAACCAGATCTCGATCCCGCTGTCGTTTGCCGACGGTTTATACGGCTTGCGCTCGCACATCCAGTTCGTGCGCAAGCGCATAGAGTTTCTGATGGAAGAGGAGACGCAGGCTTTGCCGGCATGAACCGGTTCCCGCGCAGGCGGGATCCAATGACTACGCCCCGGTCCAGGGCAAGCCTGCCTTGCACCAGCCATTCAGGTTCTTGCGGTGCGTCGCTTCGTCCTTGTCGCCTTCGAACCCTTCGAGGATGTCGTAGCACTGCTGATAGCCGTGCTCGGCCGCCAGTTTGGCCGCACCACGCGAGCGCACGCCCGAGCGGCACAGGAATAACAGGACCTGGTCCTTGCGCGCCACCGCGTTCAGTTGCTCGATGAATTCGTGGTTGGCGTTGCCGCCCGGGTAGGTGGCCCACTGGACCGCACCATGTTGGGCCTCGGGGATCTTGACCCGGCCGACCCAGTCGCGCTCGGCATTGGTGCGCACGTCCACCAGCTTGACCGCATTGTCGAGCAACAGCAGCGCGAACGCTTCCTCGGGCGTGACAGCGCCTGCATACGCCCAGTCCTTGTTGCGGCTGCGTGCTGCAGCCAGGATCTCATCAATTTTGCTCATGTCATGTTCCCGTAGAGGTTTGCGATTATTATAGGCCTCCTGTGTGGGCCGAAGGCGGTACGCACCAAAGCGAGGCATTTTCAACCCGGATTTAAAAATTGCACCAAGTTGGTGCTGATCGGGTTGGCTGCACCGTGATGGTGCTGCCTTGATTGGCGTCATCTCGGTGCTGCGTCCATGGACGCACGATGATGGACGTCATTGCAGGCGAGTTCAACGACGCTATCGACATAAGTTGACGAGAATGTCACGCCGTGCTGGTGCCGGATCGGCTGGCATGGATACTGCTTAGTGTAGGTGCACCAGTTCCACAAATTATCTTAGGAGAGACGCATGGCAATGACAGCCGCAGAAGTTCTGAAAATGGTCCAGGAAAACGAAGTGAAATTCGTTGATTTCCGTTTCGCTGATACCCGGGGTAAAGAACAGCACGTCACCGTGCCTGTGTCGGCTTTCGACATCGACAAGTTCGAATCGGGTCACGCGTTCGACGGTTCCTCGATCGCCGGCTGGAAGGGTATTGAAGCATCGGACATGATCCTGATGCCTGATCCAAACACCGCGAACATCGATCCCTTCATGGAAGAGACCACGCTGTTCATGCAATGCGACGTCATCGAGCCTGCCGACGGCAAGGGCTATGACCGCGATCCGCGCTCCATCGCCAAGCGCGCTGAAGCCTACCTGAAATCGTCGGGCCTGGGCGACACCGCCTACTTCGGTCCGGAACCGGAATTCTTCATCTTCGACAGCGTGCGCTGGAAGATCGACATGTCGGGCTGCTTCGTCAAGGTCGATTCCGACGAAGCGTCGTGGTCCACTGGCGAAAAAATCGAAGGCGGCAACAGCGGCCACCGTCCGACCGTCAAGGGCGGCTACTTCCCGGTCCCGCCAGTGGACAGCTTCCAGGACATGCGCTCGGAAATGTGCCTGATCCTCGAATCGCTGGGCATCCCGGTCGAAGTGCACCACCACGAAGTGGCCGGCGCCGGCCAGAACGAAATCGGCACCAAGTTCTCGACCCTGGTCGAGCGCGCCGACTGGACCCAGAACCTGAAATACGTGGTCTGGAACGTGGCCCACAGCTACGGCAAGACCGCCACCTTCATGCCGAAACCTATCGTTGGCGACAACGGTTCGGGCATGCACGTGCACCAGTCGATCTGGAAAGACGGTAAAAACCTGTTCGCCGGCGACGGTTACGCCGGCCTGTCGGAAACCGCGCTGTTCTACATCGGCGGCATCATCAAGCACGCCAAGGCGCTGAACGCGATCACCAACCCGGGCACCAACTCGTACAAGCGCCTGGTGCCAGGCTTCGAAGCGCCGGTCAAGCTGGCCTACTCGGCCAAGAACCGCTCGGCATCGATCCGCATTCCGCACGTGGCCAATCCGAAGGGCCGCCGCATCGAGACCCGTTTCCCGGATCCGCTGGCCAACGTCTACCTGTGCTTTGCCGCGCTGCTGATGGCAGGCCTGGACGGTATCCAGAACAAGATCCACCCGGGCGAAGCAGCGTCGAAAGACCTGTACCACCTGCCGCCGGAAGAAGACGCACTGATCCCGACCGTGTGCGCCTCGCTGGAAGAAGCGCTGGAAAACCTGGACAAGGACCGCGAGTTCCTGACCCGTGGCGGCGTGTTCACCGACTCGATGATCGATGCCTACATCGAACTGAAAATGCAGGACGTGCAGCGCATGCGCATGACCACTCACCCTGCCGAGTTCGACATGTACTACTCGCTGTAACGGCAGCATGCAGGGCGCTTCGGCGCCTGTGGCGCAAACGCGGAGAAGGCGCAGGCTTTCTCCGCGTTGTTGTTTCGGTTGTTGTATAGTCGGGTGGACCCACCACCCACGGAATGACCAATGATTTTGAGTTTGCACCGCGTGCTGCCGGCGGCCTTGCTGGCGCTGGCAAGCGCCACGGCTGGCGCCCAGGGCGTGATCTACAAGTGCACGCCGCCGGGCGGCAGCGTCGAGTACACCGACATCAAGCGCGGCAACTATTGTCAGGCGATGGACTTGCCCGGCACCGTGATCGCCGCGCCGCCGCGGCGCACCGGTCCGGCACGCGCGCCGGCAGCCAGCGCAGCGGGACAGCCGCCAGCGCTGGCGGCACCGGGCGCGTTTCCGCGCGTGGACAATGCCGAGCAGCGCGCACGCGACCTCGACCGCCGCGCCATCCTCGAAGACGAGTTGGCCAGCGAGCAGCAAAAGCTGGCGGCCTTGCGCGCCGAGTACAACAATGGTGCGCCGGAGCGCCGTGGCGACGAGCGCAATTACGCCAAGTACCAGGAGCGTACGGCCGCGCTGCGCGACAGCGTGAACCGCGCCGAAAAAAACATCGATGCGCTCAAGCGCGAGATTGCCACTATCCGCTAATTCCTTTTTCTCGACCAGATCCCGATGAGCCCTGTTTCTCCCGCTTCCTCCGCCCGTCCGCCCATGCTGGCCGGGCTGGAATTGCTGGCCTCGGCCGTCGTCATGCTCGACAGCTGCGGCCATATCGCTTACGCCAACGCGGCCGCCGAAAACCTGCTGGCCAGTTCGCTCAAGGCGCTGTCGCGCCAGAAGCTCAGCGCGCATTTTCTCAACCCGGACGAGCTCGAACGCATCTGCGCCCAGGCCCGCGAGCACAAGTTTTCCGACCTGCGCCAGGACCTGACCCTCGAGCGCGCCGGGCGCGATCCGCTGCACGTGCACAGCATCGTTTCCGCGCTCGATGAGCCGGCCGGTCACCTGCTGATCGAGCTGCGCGAGCACCTGCAGCACCTCAAGCTCGACCGCGAGGAGCGCATCCTCGACCAGAGCCAGGTGAACAAGGAACTGATCCGCAACCTCGCGCACGAGATCAAGAACCCGCTGGGCGGCATCCGCGGCGCCGCGCAGTTGCTCGAGATGGAACTGCCGGCCCTGCACGCGGGGCAGCTGCGCGAATACACGCAGGTCATCATCAAGGAGGCGGACCGCCTGCAAACGCTGGTCGATCGCCTGCTGGCGCCGCATCGCCGGCCCCATATCGTGGGCGACGTCAACATCCACGAAGTGCTCGAGCGCGTGCGCAGCCTGATGCTGGCCGAGTTTCCGTCCGGGCTGACCATCCTGCGCGATTACGACGCCTCGATCCCCGAGTTCCGCGGCGACAAGGAGCAGCTGATCCAGACCGTGCTTAATATCGCCCACAACGCGGCCCAGGCGCTGGCGCAGCAGATCGAGGAGGGTACGGCGCAGATCGTATTGAAGACCCGGGTGGCGCGCCAGGTCACGCTGGCCAAGGTACGCTACGGGCTGGCATTAGACTTGCATATCATCGACAACGGGCCCGGCATCGCCCCCCAGATCCGTGACCGTATTTTCTACCCGCTGGTGTCGGGCAGGGAAGGCGGCAGCGGCCTGGGACTGACATTGGCGCAAACCTTCGTGCAGCAGCACATGGGCGTGATCGAATGCGACAGCCGGCCTGGTTACACGGATTTCCGCATCCTGCTGCCATTGCCATAAGCCGTGGCTGGCAAGTGCGACTTCCCTCGATAGACGATCCACGCGGGAAACACACAACACATGAAGCCAATCTGGATAGTAGACGACGACGAATCGATCCGCTGGGTACTGGAAAAAGCGCTGGCACGGGAAAACCTGGCCACCAGGAGTTTTGCCAACGCGCGCGACGCCATCGCCGCGCTCGACGTCGAGACGCCGCAGGTGCTGGTGTCCGACATCCGCATGCCGGGCGACTCCGGCCTCGACCTGCTGCAACTGGTCAAATCGCGCTTCCCGGGCCTGCCGGTCATCATCATCACGGCGTTTTCCGACCTCGACTCGGCCGTGGCGGCATTCCAGGGCGGCGCCTTCGAATACCTGGCCAAGCCGTTCGACATCGACAAGGCAGTCGAACTGATACGCCGTGCGCTCGACGAGAGCCTGCGCGAAACCAGCGTCGAATCGGGCCCGGCCGAAACCCCCGAAATTCTCGGCCAGGCGCCGGCCATGCAGGAAGTGTTCCGCGCCATCGGCCGCCTGTCGCAGTCGAATGTGACGGTGCTGATCACCGGTGAATCGGGCTCGGGCAAGGAGCTGGTGGCGCGCGCGCTGCACAAGCACAGCCCGCGCGCGGCGCAGCCGTTCATTGCCCTCAATACGGCGGCCATTCCCAAGGACCTGCTTGAATCCGAACTGTTCGGCCACGAGCGCGGCGCCTTTACCGGCGCCCAGACCACCCGCCGCGGCCGCTTCGAGCAGGCCGAGAACGGCACCCTGTTCCTCGACGAGATCGGCGACATGCCGTTCGACCTGCAAACGCGCTTGTTGCGGGTGCTTTCCGACGGCCATTTTTACCGCGTCGGCGGCCACCAGCCGATCAAGGCCAATGTGCGCGTGATTACCGCCACCCACCAGAATCTCGAGCAGCGCGTGCGCGAAGGCCTGTTCCGCGAAGACTTGTACCACCGCCTGAACGTGATCCGCCTGCGCCTGCCCAGTTTGAGGGAACGGCGCGAGGACATCCCCATTTTGGTGCGCCATTTCCTGGTGCAGAGCGCCAAGGAGCTGGGCGTGGAAGCGAAGCGCATGAGCGACGCCGCGCTGACCTTCCTGTGCGGCCTGGAGCTGCCGGGCAATGTGCGGCAGCTGGAAAACCTGTGCAACTGGATCACGGTCATGGCGCCGGGCCAGACGGTCGAGGTCAAGGACCTGCCGCTGGAACTGACCCAGGAGCAAGCGGCTGGCGCCGGCGGCACCGCCGGCCAGCCGACGCTGGTGGAAGGCTTTAACGCCGTCCAGCACCACGGCACGGTCAACCCGGTCGCCGCCCCCGACGGCCAGGCAGCGGCAGCGCCGGCCTCGCCGGAAGCATGGTTGGGGCTGCTCGAAATGCAGGCGGCATCCATGCTCAGCGGCGGCCAGCAGGAAGTCATGGCAGTGCTGGGCCGGCAGTTCGAATCGGCACTGATCCGCACCGCGCTCAAGCATACCCACGGCCGCAAGAACGATGCCGCCGTGCGCCTCGGCATCGGTCGCAACACGATTACCCGCAAGATCGCCGAGCTCGGCATCGACGGCGCCAAGGACGATTGACGCCGTGGCCTCGGCCACACGTTCGCGGCCGTACCCTTGCATAAGTTTCAGGTAAGCTCTTGGCTGCAAAGCCAGGGGCTTTTATTTTTTATGGAACAGGTATGCTGCTCAATTGTGTCGCCTACGAAGATGGGCAAAAGCTGGCCGATATTCCGGTCGAGGAAATCAGTGACTACATGGAAAAGCCCGAGACCTTCGTCTGGGTGGCCCTGCACGAGGCGTCGGCGGAAGAGCTGGCCGTCATGCAGCATGAATTCGGCCTGCACGAGCTGGCCGTGGAAGACGCCAGCCGCGGCCACCAGCGCCCGAAGATCGAAGAGTACGGCGATTCGCTGTTCGTGGTGGTCAAGACCGTCGAATGCCGCGACGGCGACGTGGTGCTGGGCGAGGTCGATATTTTCGTCGGCCAGAACTACGTGCTGTCGTCTCGCGACGGCAGCAGCACCAAGGGTTTTCTGGGCGTGCGGGCGCGCGCCGAGCGCGAGCCGCACATGTTGCGCAAGGGGCCGGCCTTCGTGCTGTACGCGCTGATGGATGCCATCGTCGACCGCTATTTCCCGGTGCTGGAAATGCTGGAAACGGAGCTGGAAAAGATCGAGGAGCTGATCTTCAGCCAGGGCAAGCAGCGCGACAACATCGAGCGCCTGTACGAACTCAAGGGCAAGGTCACCACCGTGCGCCACGCCGTGGTGCCGATGATGGAAGCGGTGGGGCGCCTGTACGGCGGCCGGGTGCCGTCGATGTGCCTCGATACCCAGGATTATTTCCGCGACGTCCACGACCACCTGCACCGCATCAGCGCCGCGCTCGACACCATCCGCGACACCATCGCCACGGCGATCCAGGTCAACCTGTCGATGACCGCCATCGAGGAAAGCGAAGTGAACAAGCGGTTGGCGGCCTGGGCAGCCATCTTCGCCATCGTCACCGCATTTGCCGGCGTGTGGGGCATGAACTTCAAGGCCATGCCCGAGCTCGAGTGGAAATATGGTTATCCGATGGCGCTGTCCATCATGATCTTTGTTTGCTGGATCTTGCACCGGCGGTTCAAGCGGGCAGGGTGGTTGTAAAAAAAGCCCCGGGGCGTGAGCGCCGGGGCTTTTTAGCATTCCAATCAGCTGATTAGAAGTTGTAGGTACCGCGTGCGTAGAACGTGCGGCCCATCGGGTCGGCGTAGCGTGGATCGTAGCCGGCCTGGAAGGTGCCCGACTGGTACGACAGTGGTGGATCGCGGTCGAAGATATTGCGCACGCCGGCGGTCAGGGTCAGACCCTTGATCACCTGCCACGAGCCGTAGCCGTCGAAGGTGGTGTACGACGGCACGTGGTTTGCGCCGAAGTCTTCGGTTACTTGATCCTGATAACCGGATTTGTAGCGGGCGGTCAGGCCGGCACCGAACTTGTCCTTGCTCCAGGTCATGTTCAGCGTGTTCTGCCAACGGAAGATCACGCCATCGCCCGAGAAGGTGCCCAGCTTGTTGTTGAACGCGCCGCCGATGAAGTTCTGGTACTCGTACTTGTGTACCCAGGTGCTGTTCATCGCAAAGTTGAAGTTACCAAAATTGCCGGTGCGCAGACGGTAGTTCGCTCCCAGGTCCAGGCCATTGGTATTGACGTCACCAAGGTTCTGGTTGTGCAGGTCCAGGTAGCCGCAGGTCGCTGGGTCAGGGCACTGCGAGCCGTCGGTCGACAGATTGCCTTGTGGATTGCGGTGGTAGACCGAGGCGAACGTGACTGGATTTCCGAGCACGTCGAAGTCCTTCAGCGTGTCGATCTGCTGGGTCAGGCGGATGTTCCAGTAATCCACGCTCAGCGTCAGGTTGTTGACTGGTTCGAAGACCACGCCCACGGTACCGGATTTCGAGCGTTCCGGGCTCAGCCTGGCGTTACCACCGTTAAGGACCTGGAACTGCTGCTTGCAGTTGGCTGCAGCCGACTTACCGTCGATTGGCTTGCCGCCTGGGCAGTTGATAGGATCGTTCAGCGTGTTTGCCGAGTTGGTATAAGCATCCTGGGCATACAGTTCATACAGCGACGGCGCGCGGAAACCCTTCGAGTACGAGCCACGGAACAGCAAGGCCTTGGTTGGCTGGAAGCGGAAACCGAACTTCGGATTGGTGGTGTGGCCGAAGTCGCTGTACTTGTCATAACGTACGGCCGCGGTCACGTCCAGGGTCTTCAGCAGCGGCACGTTCAGTTCCGAGAAGAAGGCTGTCACCGTGCGCTTGCCGGCGCTGAAACCGTTCGGGTCGATACCGGTCGACGCCACCACTTTTTCAGCGTAAGGCGTGTTGACCACACTGCGGAATTGCTGGTGTTCGTATTGCGCGCCCAAGGCCAGGCCGGCCTGGTTGCCGGTGTTGAACCAGTCGCCTACTTCGCGGCTGGCCTTGAAATCGGCGCCCTTGTTGGTGCCCTTGGCGTTCTGAATGGTACCAGCCAGCGTAGCGCTGTTGAGCAGGGCGGTGCCGGCTGCGTCTTGGTCACCGAAAACGTTGATCACGCCGTCAAGCACGCCTTGCGTGACGATGCCACCATCGCTGTAACCGGTCTGGTTCTGCTTGACCTTGTTTTCGTTGTAGGTCAGTGCCGTTTGGTAGTCCCAGCCGACCACGGTGCCAGCGAGCGAAACCACTGCACGCTGTTGCTTGTTGATGCTTTCCTCGGAGCGCGGGCCGTGGAACAGGTCGCGCCATTTGGCATGTACGAAGCCGGGCTGTACGCCGTCCACTGCAGCACCATCGCTATCGGTGTAGGTCGGGCTCAGGCCCAGTGCGTCGGCAGTTGCGCCGTTGCCTGGGTAGTAAGGATTGAGGGAACCGTCCGGACGCAGGCGGTTGATATACAGACCGCCGAATGGTACTGGCGCGATCTTGGTCGAGACCTTGCTTTCGGTGGACAGCAGTTCCACGCCCAGCTCATGGTTCTCGTTGATTTTCAGTGTGCCCTTGATCAAGCCAGTGGTACGTTCCGATTTCGGAATGTAATCGACGAACGAGGAAGTCGTCATCAGGCAGCCACCGCTGCCGTCGGGGATCAGGAACGTGCCGTTAGTGCAGTCTGGTGCTGCGGGATTGGCGCTGTCGCCGCCCTGGTAATAGTTGCCAGGGCTGGTCGAACCGGACAGGCCACCGGCGTAGCGCTTGTTGTAGTTGCGGTTGGTGCCGCTGAGGGCATGTTGCTCCTGGCGGTCCACCATGGCGAAGATGTTGTAGCCGTCGTTGTTCAGGTCACCGAAGCCGAAGCCGATGTTGGCATTGTTGGACGAGCCGCCGCCGTGCTGGCTGGAGTCGGCGCCCACGGTGACGGTAGCACCCTGGTAATCCTTTTTGGTGATGAAGTTGATCACGCCACCTACCGCGTCGGAGCCGTACAGCGAGGAGGCGCCGTCACGCAGCACTTCCACGCGCTCGATGGCGGCGAACGGGATCATGTTCAGATCGGGCGCCGAGCTGTCGAACGCATTGTTGGCCAGGCGACGGCCGTTCAGCAGGACCAGGGTCTTGTTGGCGCCGATGCCGCGCAGGTCGGCGAACGAGGCGCCGCCGGTGCTCGAACCGACCGACTGGCTGGTACCCTGGCTCGACTGCGAGACGCTCAGGTTGGCCATGACCTGTTCAACGGTCGTGATGCCTTCCTTCTTCAGGTCGTCCATTTTCAGGACGGTAACCGGCACAGCGGTTTCAGCGTCGATACGCTTGATCGCCGAACCGGTAATTTCCACGCGCTGGATCGGCGCATCGGCTTGTTGCGCCATGGCTGGTTGTGCCAGCGCGAAGGCAGCGCTGCCTGCAAACATCAAACGCAGCGAACGCGACATCACGGTTTCCATCATCATTGTTACAACTCCCAGGATTTGTAGTTTTTTCTGAAAAATTACACGTCCCGGCTAATCCTTGCGTAGATTATCCGGAGGCGGCTATCAGACCATTGCAGCCTGGAGAGGTCAATGGAAGCACTGTAACAACTTTGAAATAAACAACACTTTTCCCGCTATCAAGCCAAAAAAACGGCGTTTTTACAAATAAATACAAATTTTTGGACATATTTTCGGGGAAACATGCTAATTAATTTTGGCTGTCCTTTGTGGGCAGGCCTAGTGCCGCCACCATCGACAGCGCAACCGCCTCCGCCACCTTGATCCCATCCACGCCGGCAGACAGAATGCCGCCCGCATAGCCAGCGCCTTCGCCAGCCGGGAACAGGCCGGCAGTGTTCAGGCTCTGCAGGGTGTCGTCGCGGCGCTTGATGCGTATCGGCGACGAGGTGCGCGTCTCGAGTCCGGTCAACACCGCGTCGTGGCGGAAATAACCCTTGATCTGCTTGTCGAACGCGGGGAACGCTTCGCGTAACGCCGTCACCGCATACTCGGGCAGGATTTGCGCAAGGTCGGTCAGGTGGACGCCCGGCTTGTACGACGGCGTCACGGCGCCGAAGTCGGTCGAGGCGCGGCCGGCCACGAAGTCGCCCATCAGCTGGCCCGGCGCATCATAGGTGGCGCCGCCCAGTTCAAACGCCTTTTCTTCAAGACGGCGCTGAAATTCCATGCCGGCCAGCGGATGGCCCGGGTAATCGACTTCGGGCGAGATACTGACCACGATGGCGCTGTTGGCGTTGCGCTCGTTGCGCGAATACTGGCTCATGCCGTTGGTGACCAGACGGCCCGGCTCGGAGGCCGCCGCCACCACGGTGCCGCCCGGGCACATGCAAAAACTGTACACGGCGCGGCCGTTCGAGGCGTGATGCACGAGCTTGTAGTCTGCCGCGCCCAGAATCGGGTGGCCGGCATTGAGACCGAAGCGGCAGGCGTCGATCAGCGATTGCGGATGTTCGACCCGGAAGCCGATCGAAAACGGTTTCGCTTCAATATATACGCCCCGGTCGTACAACATCTGGAAGGTGTCGCGCGCGCTGTGGCCGATTGCCAGCACCACGTGGTCGCTGACGATCTTCTCGCCATTTTCCAGGACCACGCCGCGTAATTGACGGCCGCTGGCCGTCTCTTCGATGTCGAGGTCAGTGACTTTGCTGTCGAAGCGGTACTCGCCGCCAAGCGCCTCGATGGTTTCGCGCATCGATTCGACCATTTTGACGAGGCGGAACGTGCCGATGTGCGGCTTGCTCACGTAGACGATTTCCTCGGGCGCACCGGCCTTGACGAACTCGGTCAGTACCTTGCGGCCGTAGTGTTTCGGATCCTTGATCTGGCTGTACAGCTTGCCATCCGAAAACGTACCGGCGCCGCCCTCGCCGAACTGCACATTCGATTCCGGATTGAGCTTGCGCTGGCGCCAGAAACCGAAGGTATCGACCGTGCGCTCACGTACGACCTTGCCGCGTTCGAGAATGATGGGACGCAAACCCATCTGCGCCAGCAGCAGGGCCGTCAGCAGGCCGCAAGGGCCGATGCCGATCACCACCGGGCGCTGGAAGTCCGGGTGCGCGGCCAGCTGCGCGCCGTCGGCAACAAACTTGTAAGCCATGTCCGGCGACGGCATCAGGTGGTTGTCGTGGCGACGATGCGCGAGCACTGCTGCCTCGTCCCTGACTTCGACATCAAGGGAATAGATCAGGACGATGGCCGATTTTTTGCGCGCATCGTAGCTGCGCTTGAAAACAGTAAAACTAAGCAGGTCTTCTGCCGCAATGCCCAGGCGTTCCAGGATGGCAGCGGGCAGTTCAGCTTCGGTGTGATTGAGAGGGAGTTTTACTTCGTTAAGTCGTAACATGATCGGTTTTTGATGATTGGACGCTGTTTAGGCGTCATGAAGGGGTATTCCGATATTTTACCGTAGATTGTTAACCTGCCTTCGGTTAGCCCCTCCTCATTCCAATTGCTGAGCTGACCGAACTGTCAAAAGGTAAAGCTACGTCGATGACGTCCGTGTCCAGCCAAATGCGCCAGCTCCACGCTGGAAGTTTTATTAATGAATGAAATTATGCCGTTGCGATGCTGCTTGTTGTAAATCTGCAACCTGCACTGATATGGTGCACACCTGCACAAATTAAGCAGATATGTCTTTCATTGAAGCATGTAAAGACTTTAATTTGTAACGATCAGTCTCTTTTTAAATTGGCTGGAAGTTCAAATTCAGTTCATCTTTTACAGTTCACGCCCATCTTTCCATTAGTACCTGTGCAAATTGCTTGACTTTTTAGCTTGCTTTTTCGCAAGTGAATACGGCTGAGCAACTCTTGCCATCTGTTGTATTTTGAACGTATTCAGTGCAAAGCAGAAACATTTGGGGTGCGTTGCGGCAAAGTGGCAGGCTTTTTGTTTCCTTTTATGCTAGCCGTGTTGCGTGAAAAACACATATTAGCAACGTTAAATTGAGTAACCATTCGTCTCCGGCCTTCCATGTCGAGGCGGTGCGCCAAATTGGTTCATCGTTTAAAAGCTGTGGCAACTACGGCATAGAAGTGCAAGCTGTGGCGTTGACAATCTTTTCGGGCATATGTTTCCATAGGGTCAGGAAGATGGTGGTTATTCCTTCTGGATGGAATATCGCCATGTAACCGAAGATTTAAAAGAGTGAAGGGCTTCATCATCTGTTTAATAGGCGTCTTATCCAGATAATTATTAAACGGGTTGGTATATAAAAGGGATGCTTTTTTATTTAATTAAATTATTTGAATTAAGCGTCTGATAATCACACTCCCATGGGAATTGAAACAATGATCAAGGAAACAGTCTTGTCTCGCTCGATCCGCCTGATGTTCGTTGGCGGTGTTGCGCTGGGTATGCATGTTGCGGCAAGTGCGCAGGAAGCCTCGCCCGAACCTGCAATGCAAAAGGTCGAGGTGACCGGTTCGCGCATTCCGACGCTGGCGACCGAGGGCGCCAGCCCGGTTACCGTGCTCAGCTCCAAAGACATCAAGGCCGACGGTGTGCGCAATACGGAAGATCTGCTGAACAACCTGCCGCAAGTGTTCGCGGGTCAAGGTGCAGCCGTGTCGAATGGCGCCACCGGTACTGCTACCGTCAACTTGCGTAACCTGGGTGCGGACCGTACTCTGGTGCTGGTCAACGGCAAACGTTTGCCTGCCGGTAGTGTACAAAGTTCAGCACCCGACCTGAACGAGATTCCTGCGGGCCTGATCAAGCGTGTCGAAGTGCTGTCCGGCGGCGCTGGGGCCGTGTACGGCGCGGGTGCGGTCGCCGGCGTGGTGAACTTCATCATGCGCGACAACTTCGAGGGCGTGGAAGTGCAGGCCAACCTGGCCGGCTACAACCATCATCAGCACAACGATGTGGCCTCGGTGGTCGAGAAACGCGGTTATCCGGTGCCAGGCAATAATAATTTCGACGGCAAGACCAAGGACCTTAGCGTACTCATGGGCGGAAATTTCGCCGATAACAAGGGTAATGCGACGATCTTCCTGAGCTACAAGGAAACCGATCCTCTGCTGCAATCGCAGCGTGACTTTACCTCGTGCGCATTGTCCGGCGGCGCTACCGGCTTCTCGTGCTCGGGTTCGGGCACCCAGGCCAGCGGTCGCGTAACCAACAGCCTTGGTTCGTTTACCAACGACGGCAATGGCGGCGTGCGTCGATACAGCGCCGCCACCGATGCGTACAACTTCGGTCCGCTGAATTATCTGCAGCGTCCGTCGAAGAACTACAACGTAACCGCCCAGGGCCACTACAATATCAACGACAAGGCGAAGGTTTATACCGAATTCGCGTTCCACAACTACTCGACCGATGCGCAGATTGCTCCAGGCGGTATTTTCTACGGCGTGCAATCGACGCTGCGCTTCGACAATCCACTGCTGAGTCAAGCATGGAAATCGGCGCTCGGCCTGTCCGCAGCCAACCCGTCGACCAACGTCACCATCGGCAAACGCAACGTCGAAGGCGGCCCGCGTATCAATTCGATCAGCGATACCTCGTTCCGCGAAGTGCTGGGCGTGAAAGGCGAAGTCGGCGAGTGGAATTATGACGTGTTCGGCCAGTTTGCCCGCGTCAACCACTCCGAGCAGAACAAGAACTACTTCTCGGCGACCCGTATCGGCCGCGCCATGGATGTGGTGGCCGACGCCAACGGCAACGCAGTCTGCGCATCGGCTGTCAGCGGCGCAGACCCGAATTGCGTACCGTATAACTTGTTCGGCGGTGCCATCACTCCACAGCAGCTTGCTTACTTGAGCGCCGGCGGCCAGATCGGCGGTTACGTGCAGCAGATCATCTACGGCGGCAACGTTGCTGCCGATCTGACCAGCTATGGGGTCAAGAGCCCATGGGCCAGCAATGGCGTAGGCGTTTCCTTCGGCGCCGAGCACCGCGCGGAAAAGCTGGTGTTTGCACCGGATGAAGCCTCGCTGTCGGGCGACCTGTCGGGCGGTAGCGGTGCAGCGCCACCACTGACCAACGGCTACTCGGTCAAGGAAATCTTCGGCGAAGTGCGTGTGCCTGTCCTGTCGGACGTGCCGCTGGTGAAATCGCTGGATTTCCATGGTACCTACCGTCATTCGGACTACAGCACCAATCGCAAGGCCAACACCTATGGTCTGGATCTGGACTGGGCTCTGGTCGATCAGGTCCGTCTGCGTGGCAGCTACCAGCGTGCCGTGCGTGCGCCGACCATTGCCAATCTGTATAACCCTCAATCGGTTGGTAACGGCGGTCCGTCAAACGACCCATGCTCGGGCGCAATCGGCAGCGCCACCCTGACCGCGACGGCAGCGCAGTGCGCCCGTACCGGTGTCACCGCAGCGCAATACGGTAATATCGAAAACAACTCGGCCAACCAGTACTCGAGCCTGACCGGCGGTAATCCGAACCTGGCGCCAGAGCGTGGCACCACCTACACGGCTGGCATCGTGCTGACGCCGGTCAAAGATCTGACCCTGACCGCCGACTATTTCCATATCAAGATCGAAGATACGATTTCGACCGTAGATCCAACCATCGCGCTGACCCAGTGCCTGAACACCGGCAACCCGGTCTTCTGCTCGCTGGTCAAGCGTGATGCGCAAGGTTCGCTGTGGCTGACCACTGCCGGTTACGTGGTGGCCACCAATGCCAACATTGGTTCGGTTGGCACCAGCGGCGTCGACCTCGGTGCTTCGTACTACCAGCGCATGGGTGCCATGGGCAACCTGTCGCTGAACCTGCTCGGCACCTTGATGAAGACCTCGACCGTCGAAAACGTTCCTGGCCTGGGCGAATACGACTGCACCGGTTACTTCGGCGCCACCTGCGGCACGCCGACGCCGAAATGGCGTCATAAGGCCCGTGCCACCTGGTCGACCCCTTGGAAACTGGAGCTGGCTGCAACCTGGCGCTACATCGGCAAGGCCAAGTCGGAACTGCTGAGCGACAATGCGCTGCTGAAAGGCGACACGCCGCCGGCCAAGATCGAAGACCACCTGGCATCGCGCAGCTACTTCGACCTGAATGCTCAATATCCTTTGAGCAAAATGATCACGGTGAGCGGCGGTATCAACAATCTGTTCGACAAGGATCCTCCGATCGTGTCGACCAATGTGACCGCAGCAGCTGGTTTTGCCAACGGCAACACCTACCCACAGGTGTATGACTCGATGGGTCGCTTCATCTACCTGAACCTGACCGCGCGCTTCTGATACGGCTCGGCTCAAAGCAACGGCGCCCTCGGGCGCCGTTTTTTTTGGGGGGCGGCGTTTCAGGCGCCGTAGCTGTCGCGCTGGCCGCGGAAGCGGTTGATACCGTCCGCCAGTGCAGTAATCATCTGGCGCTCTGCCGGCGACAGATGCGGATGCCAGATGTCAAAAATCATGATCACGCGTAGCTTGTCGCTATTGTTCCAGGCCTCGTGTTCGATGGTGTCGTCGAACACCCAGGCCTGGCCCGGCACCCAGGCCCGGGTTTCGTTACCGACCCGGAAGCCGCAATCGGCCGGGACGATCAGCGGCACGTGTGTGAGCAAACGCGCGTTGCTCACGCCCGTATGAGGCGGAATCCGGGTGCGCGGCTTGAGCAGCGAAAACAGTGCTACCGGCGTACGGCCTGCCTGGTCCGGCTGCGGCGCATGGGTCAGCAGCTCCATGGTGCGCGGGCACTGCACCACGTTTTCCGCGACCGGCTGACCATCCTTGAGCAGGTGAAAGGCACTCCAGTCGGGCGAGTTGTTCAGTTCCGCGAACTGGTTGTGCGGCACATCATCGGGATAGGTCAGGTAGGGCGTGAAGCCCTGTTGCCGCTCCAGGACTCGCAGGAATTCGTCGCGGATGATGTCGGTGCCTGCTTCGATGGCGTCCAGCCACGGGAACTCCTCGCGCGGCAAGAACGCATACGGCAACAGGCCGGGGAAGTGGTACAGCATGGCCTGTGATTCATAACGGCGCTTGCGCCCGACCATGATGTCGAGCGAGTCGCGGAAGCGGCGCAGGTCTTCGCCCGGGTGTCGCCGGTACTGCTCCTCGAGGTAGTTGTCGAGAAAACGTCCATAGCCGTCGTTATAGTGATCGACATATTGCATCGCGTGTTCGACCGCGCCGCGCAGGCCCGGCTCGAGCTGGTCGAGCGGGGGCGCCACCGCTGCCACGGCGCCGTACACCGATGCCGACTGATGGTTCTTGCCCTGGCGTTCCAGCAGGTTGGCGCGCATGATCAGCGCCACCATGTGCGAGGGATCGGCCACCAGCGCGCGGTGCAGCGCAGCTTCCTCACCGCTTTCATCCTGCAGGCCCTGGCACGCTAGCGCCAGGCTGATCCAGCTTTGCGGATCGTCTGGCGCCGCTGCTGCGAGCCGCGAAAACGCGCGGTGCGCGGTGGGAAGATCGCCGTGGCGGAAGGCGCGTTTACCCAGTGCGCTCAGCGCCGAGGCATGGGCGGGATGGAGTTCGAGGATGCGGGCCCAGGTGCGGGCCGCATCCTCCGACTTTCCTGCCTGGGTGGCCTGGATGGCTGCTGCCTCCAGGATGGCGAGGTCAGTCTGCGACGGCTGAGGAAATTGCATTAATGGGCCACTTTGACAGATTGGTGAGAGAAAAAATTATATCCTCGTGGATACGCTTGAATTATCTGAGTAGCGTGAAATTCCATTTGCCGTGAATTTTAAACAGCTACCCGTTACAAATCTGCTACACCTGATCACCTCTGTGCAGCGTAGCCAGGAGGTCTATGCGGACGAAAGATGCGATGTTGATATTGCTGCGAGTGCAAAAAATTTATTCAGTCCGGATCGCGCCACCTTTGCTTGAGCCGCGAGAGAAAGCCTTCACTGTTAATGGTTTCGGGGTTACAGACGATAAGGCAGGACCCTCACATTTTGCTGCGCTGCATTAAAGATATTTTGCACCAAAACTGAGCACTCCCGCACTAAATTGTGGATTCTTTGCACTGATACCGAATAAGCTATGGCGAAAAATGCGATAAAAAAAATTAATGTGTTGTTTTAAGGCTATAGTTTTCGTGGATTCATTGACACCGTGCAAAGCCATATGGTTCTATGTATCAGATCGGTCACATCTGTAACCGTTGGTGTATTTGTGTGGACAAACTTTACCCAGTGACCCCCCGCAAATTAGGCAAATGTCCTGAAGGAGCTTTTTAATGAAGTTGCGTATCAAACCCATGCCAGTAGCGATCCTGCAAGTGATTGCCAGCGGCGCATTTTCCATCGCAGCCGTCACGCCTGTGATGGCTCAGCAAGCCAGCGGTTCCGAACCTGTCCAACGCGTCGTCGTGACCGGCTCCCTGATCAGCCGCACCGATACCGAAACTGCGACGCCTGTACAGACGATTTCGGCCGCTGATATCCAGCGGAGCGGTAAGACATCCGTTGCCGAACTGCTGACCGATCTGGCCGCCAACGGTGCGGGTACCCTGGGCACCGGTTTCTCTGGCGCATTCGCCAACGGCGCTTCGGGCATTTCCCTGCGCGGCCTGAGCGTGGGTGCGACCCTGGTGCTGCTCGACGGTCACCGCGTAGCCCCTTACGCCATCGGCGACGATGCCCAGCGCTCGTTCGTCGACGTGTCGAATATTCCATTTGAAGCCATCGAACGTATCGAAGTTCTGAAGGCGGGAGCCTCTTCCCTGTACGGCTCGGATGCTGTGGCTGGTGTGGTCAACATCATCTTGAAGAAAAGCTATAACGGTACCAGCGTATCGGCAGAAGGCGGTACGACCCAGCACGGTGGCGGAAGCACCAAGCGCGCGTCGATCACCACCGGGTTCGGGGACCTCGATGCAGACGGCTACAATGCTTTCGTCAGCGCCGAGTTCCGTCGCCAGGGAGCGATCAAGATCGAAGATCGCCGCGCCGTCGACTGGAACGATCCGAACTGGACCAGCCGTGGTGGTAACGATTTGACCTTGGGTGTGCCGACTGCGCTTAATTCGTACCTGACCCAAGCCAGTTCTCCGTTCCTGTACAACCCAAGTGGCGCGGCGCTGGCAGGCACCAATCCTGCGACCGGCAAACCATACGGTGCCGTCGATAACCCGGCCAACTATCGTTTCTTGGACGCGAATTGCGACTTCGTCAGATACCGCGCAGGTCAATGCGCAGTGGCCGATAACTCGTCCTTCATTCAGCCTAAAACCGAAAACATCAACGTCCTCGCCGGTGTCACCAAGAAGCTTGCTGGCGATTGGGAGCTCGGTGTGAAAGGTTCGTACTTCAAGCGCGACAGCACCAACAACCGTGGCATGCCACCGGTCTTCTCGCCCACCAGCTTCGCGGGCAACAATGCCCTCAGTCCTGATGGCACCCTGGTGCCTGCCGTCGGCGCCATTGCCTCGACCACCTTTGCGCCTGGCGCCCCGGTTGGCGCGGGCATCGTCAATACCTTGCCAGGCAACGCTCGCCTGTATGGCTACATTCCTGGCACTAATCCACGCAATACGTCGGAAAACACGGCGACGGCTACCCGTCTGGCGCTGGACCTGTCCGGTACGGCTTACGGCTGGGATATCCGCGGTGCGGGCGGTCTGACCAAGTCCAAGGTCGAGATCGACTACAGTGGTTACGTCGACCGTAATGCCCTGTACAACGCGCTGGTCAATGGCACGTTCAATGTGTTGGGAGGTAACACCCAGGCGCAGATCGATGCAGTATCGCCGCGCTTCTCGAATACCAACACGTCAAAGCTGAACTACGCCGATGCGACCGCCAGCCGCGAGCTGACCCAACTCGGCGCCGGTCCGCTGGTATTCGCAGCAGGTCTGCACTGGCACAAGCGTGAATGGGATGCCCCCCCGGCTGCACTGACCGCCAACGGCCAGGTCGCCAGCACCTCGCCGTTCGTGTTTGGTTCGGAGACCAACACCGCTGCTTTCGCTGAATTGCAAGCCACGCTGATCAAGAATCTCGAAACCAGCATCTCGGGTCGTTACGACCATTTCGATACCTACGGTCACTCATTCACCCCGGCTGCGAACTTCAAGTGGACGCCAGCGAAAGAGTTTGCACTGCGTGGTAACTTCGCGCGCGGTTTCCGTGCACCTAACCCTGCCGAATCGGGTAGTGCGGGTTCGTTCTTCTCGTACAACGCGATCAAGGATCCGGTGCTGTGCCCAACCGGCGATAACAAAGCAGTTGGCAGCGTACCGATCTATTGCAGCTTCACCCCTGTGTTCGTGCAGCAGACGAGCAAGAACCTGTCGCCTGAAAAATCCAAGTCGTATGACCTGGGTGTCGTATTGGCGCCGCTGCCTGGCTTGGGCGTGACGTTTGACTATTACAAGATCGAGCTGAGCAACCAGATTGTCAGCGCTGCCACCAGCGATCCTAACTATCAGCCGTCCTTCGTGCGCGGCGCACCGGTCCAGATGGATACTGTGCAAGCCGACGGTTCGCAGGCCTCGGTGTTGTCGCCGGTCGGTCCAATCCTGTACGCCACCTCGGGTTATATCAACGCGGGTAAAACTACGACCAGCGGTATCGAAGCGTCCGTTAATTACCGCTTCCGTCTGCCAAGTGATCTGGGCACCTTGCGAGCCGACCTGAGCGCAGCGCACACGTTCGACTACACCCAGAGTGTGAACGGCGTCAGTTACCAGCTGGCTGGCACCCAGGGCCCATCGGGCGTGGGCGGCGCCACCGGCAATCCGAAGAACCGTGCACAGTTCTCGCTGAACTGGGCGCGTGGTCCGCTCGATGTGACGACGACCGTGAATTACACCAGCTCGTTCTCGTCGCTCGACCCGTCGGTTGGTGGCACCGATTGCGCTTCGACCGGTGTCGATGTCGGCGGCCGCAACTACTTCGCCAACGCGATTCAGCCTGCCAGCTATTGCCGCGTGGCGTCGTTCACGGTGACCAACCTGAACCTGCAATACAAGGTCACGCCTAACCTGACCCTGAAAGGCAGCATTCTGAACGTGTTCGACAAGGCGCCGCCGATCGACGTCGGCACCTACGGCAACGCAGGTACGCAGACTTCCTACAATGCTTCCTTGCACCAGCCGGGCGCTGTCGGCCGCTTCTTCAGCCTGGGCCTGGGCTACACTTTCTAAACTGAAAGTAACGGGCGGCAGCGATGCCGTCCATCGCCCCATAAAAAAAGGCAGGATGACTTGTCATCCTGCCTTTTTTGCACGAAAGCTGTCAGATCCCACCCCAGGCGGCTGCCAGCATCGCCGCCGCCGCCAGTCCCGCCGTCTCGGTGCGCAGCACGCGCGGTCCCATCGACAGCGGCAGGGCGCCGGCAGCCATCGCTGCCGCTTCTTCCTCGTCACTGTAGCCGCCTTCGGGCCCGACCAGCAAATCGACTGGGCAGGGCGCGGTGCTGCGCGCCCAGTGCGCCAGCGATTGCTGCGCGCGGGGGCTGAGCAGGATGCGCTGACTGCCTGCGGCCGGCACTGCCAGCCAGCGCTGGACGTCCTGTACCGGCGCCACCGTGGCCAGCCGGTTGCGCCCGCATTGCTCCGATGCGCTCACCACCACGCCTTGCCAGTGTGCCAGGCGCTTTTCCGCCCGTTCGCCAGACAGCCGCACCACCGAGCGGCGCGCCGTCAGCGGGACGATGGCGCTCACGCCCAGCTCGACCGCTTTTTCCACGATCCAGTCCATCTTGCTGCCTTCGGGCACACCCTGCACCAGCGTCAGCGCGAAGGGCAGCTCGACCTCGCGTGCTGTGTGGTCACGCACTTCGGCACTGGCGCTGCGGCGCGCCAGTTCGGTCAGCGCGGCCGTGTATTCGCCGCCTTCACCATTGAACAGCGTGATCAGGTCGCCCTGGGCCAGGCGCAGCACCTGGACGTGGTGGACCACGGCGTCTGGCAGGGAAACGGTCTGGCCGATGGCCAGTGGCAGGGGGCAGAAGAAGCGCGGCATGGCAGCTGTGTTATGTGGAATGGGAGTGCAATTTTAAATGGTGGCAGTCATCGTCTGTTAAAATAATGGGCCCAGCAAGCGTCGTGCGCGTTGTGTCACTGCGCCCCTTGCGCCCAGTTTCCATACTTTCGTGATTGACCTACGATGACTTCTACGCTCCCCCACACCCCTATGGCCAACGCGATCCGCGCGCTGGCAATGGACGCCGTCCAGAAGGCCAATTCCGGCCACCCAGGCATGCCGATGGGCATGGCCGAGATTGCCGTTGCGCTGTGGAGCGGGCATTACCGCCATAATCCGGCCAACCCGAAATGGGTCAATCGCGACCGTTTCCTGCTGTCCAACGGCCATGGCTCGATGCTGCACTATGCGTTGCTGCACCTGTCCGGCTACGCCGTGACCATGGATGACATCCGCGACTTCCGCCAGATGCATTCCAAGACCCCTGGCCACCCTGAAGTCGATATCACGCCCGGCGTGGAAACGACCACCGGTCCGCTCGGTCAAGGCCTGGCCAATGCAGTCGGCATGGCGCTGGCCGAATGGCTGCTGGCAAGCGAATTCAACAAGCCTGGCTTCGATGTCGTCGACCACTACACCTACGCCTTCCTCGGCGATGGCTGCCTGATGGAAGGCATCTCGCACGAGGTGTGCGCGTTGGCCGGCACCCTGGGCCTGTCCAAGCTGATCGCCCTGTACGACGATAACGGCATCTCCATCGACGGCAAGGTCGAAGGCTGGTTCACCGACGATACCCCGGCCCGTTTCGAAGCGTACGGCTGGAACGTGATCCGTGGCGTCGACGGTCACGACGTCGCTACCGTCTCGGCCGCGATCGCCGCCGCCAAGACTGCCACCAGGCCGACCCTGATCTGCTGCAAGACCGTCATCGGCAAGGGCTCGCCCAACCTGCAAGGCGGCGACAAGGTGCACGGCGCCGCACTCGGCGACAAGGAAGTGGCCAATGTACGCGAGTACATCGGCTGGACCTCGGTGCCATTCGAGATCCCGGCTGAGGTGTACACGGCGTGGGATGCCAAGCAGCAGGGTGCCGCGCACGAAGCCGACTGGACCAAGCTCTTTAACGACTACAGCGCCCAGTTCCCGGCCGAAGCTGCCGAACTGAGCCGCCGTATGGCCGGCGACCTGCCAGCCGCCTTCGACGCCACCCTGGCTGCCGCGATTGCCGCCACGGTCGAGAAAAAGGAAACCATCGCCACCCGCAAGGCCAGCCAGAACGCGATCCAGGCGCTGGCGCCGGTGCTGCCGGAATTCCTCGGCGGTTCCGCTGACCTGACCAGCTCGAACCTGACCAACTGGAAAGAGTCGGTAGCCGTCCGTTCGGGCAAGCCAGGCAACCACGTCAACTACGGTGTGCGCGAATTCGGCATGGCCGCCATCATGAACGGCGTCGCCCTGCACGGCGGTTACATTCCGTTTGGCGCCACCTTCTTGACCTTCTCGGACTACAGCCGCAACGCCCTGCGCATGGCCGCGCTGATGAAGCAGCGTTCGCTGTTCGTGTTCACCCACGATTCGATCGGCCTCGGCGAAGACGGTCCCACCCACCAGTCGGTTGAGCATATCTCGTCGATGCGCCTGATCCCCAACCTCGACAACTGGCGTCCATGCGACACCACCGAAACCATGGTGGCCTGGGGCGAGGCAGTCAAGCGCAAGAACGGTCCGTCGACGCTGATCTTCTCGCGCCAGAACCTGCCGTACCAGGAGCGCAAGCCCGAAACCGTGGCGGCCATCGCCCGCGGCGGTTACGTGCTGCACGAAACGGCCGACGCCAAGGTCACGCTGATCGCCACCGGTTCCGAGGTGGAGCTGGCGGTTGCCGCTGCCTCCGCGCTGAACGCCGAAGGCATCCCTGCGCGCGTGGTGTCGATGCCGTCGACCGACGTGTTCGACCGCCAGGACGCCGCCTACAAGGCCAGCGTATTGACCAAGGACGTGCCGCGCGTGGCCATCGAAGCCGGCGTCACCGATTTCTGGTACAAGTACGTGGGCCTGGAAGGCGCAGTGGTCGGCATCGACACCTTCGGCGAGTCGGCCCCGGCAGGCGTGCTGTTCAAGCATTTCGGCTTCACCGTGGAAAATGTTGTCGCGAAAGCCAAACTGGTGATTGCTTAATCTATAATTGCTTACTAAGTACAGATTTTTTTTCTATCAGGAGCAAAAGCATGACGATCAAAGTTGCAATTAACGGCTACGGCCGCATCGGCCGCAATGTGCTGCGCGCTTTCTACGAAGGCGGCAAGAAGCAGGACATCCAGATCGTGGCGATCAACGACCTGGGCGACGCCAAGTCGAACGCCCACCTGACCCGCTACGACACCGCCCACGGCAAGTTCCCCGGCACCGTGGAAGTGGACGGCGATAACATGATCGTGAACGGCGACGTGATCCGCGTGTTCGCGCAGCGCAACCCGGCCGAAATCCCATGGGGCGACCTGGGCGTGGACGTGGTGCTCGAGTGCACCGGCTTCTTCACCACCAAGGAAAAAGCCTCGGCCCACCTGAAAGGCGGCGCCAAGAAAGTCATCATCTCGGCACCGGGCGGCAAGGACGTCGACGCCACCATCGTGTACGGCGTCAACCAGAATGTGCTGAAAGCGTCGGACACCGTGATCTCGAACGCCTCGTGCACCACCAACTGCCTGGCCCCGCTGGTCAAGCCACTCAACGACGCCATCGGCCTGGAAACCGGCCTGATGACCACCGTGCACGCATACACCAACGACCAGGTCCTGTCGGACGTGATGCACGAAGACCTGCGCCGCGCCCGTTCGGCCACCATGAGCATGATCCCGACCAAGACCGGCGCTGCTGCCGCTGTCGGCCTGGTGCTGCCGGAACTGAATGGCAAGCTGGACGGCTTCGCGATCCGCGTGCCGACCATCAACGTCTCGCTGGTGGACCTGTCGTTCATCGCCAAGCGCGACACCACGGTCGATGAAGTCAACGCGCTGATGAAAGCGGCTGCCGAAGGCGCGCTGAAAGAAGTGCTGACCTATCAGACCGAACCGCTGGTCTCGGTCGACTTCAACCACAACCCGGCCTCGTCGAACTTCGATTCGACCCTGACCAAGGTCTCGGGCCGCCTGGTCAAGGTATCGTCGTGGTACGACAACGAGTGGGGCTTCTCGAACCGCATGCTCGACACCACCGTGGCGCTGATGAACGCCAAGTAATTTACGGCGTGCAAAGCAAAACCCTCCCGGCGCAAGCCCGGAGGGTTTTTTGTTTGGTGGCCGCCGACTTACCCCAAATGACGCCGTTCCTAACCTATAGGAAAGGTTAGTAGACGCTCACTGTTGTATATCGTGCGCTTTGTAAATTTTGATACAAATCCCACCCGTCATACCCTTCATTTTTAAAAGTGCTCCTGCGAGACTGAACCGTCAGCCCGAAAAAACTGGCTGGTGTTCGTCATGCAGTCGCACCGCGACTGCCGTTAATCATGGGAGTCACTGAATGAGCTTAAAAGAAAAACCTGGGGTGTTATCCGTCCGTCTGGCCTTGAGCGCGCTGGCGGGCGCCACCGTGCTGTTGTCGACCGCCCAGGCGCAAACCGTCACCGAGGCAAGCAGCGCGGCCGAACCGCAGAAGGTGATCATCACCGGCTCCAATATCGCCCGTATCGCCGGCGAGGGCTCCACCCCGGTTGAGATCATTTCGCGTGTCGATATCGAAAGAAGCGGCGCCAGTACCGTGGTGGAAATGCTGAGCAAGCTGCCGTCGGTCGGCGTCGCACTCGACGGTAACAGCTACAACTCGTTTGCCGGCGGCGCCAGTTCGGTCGCCCTGCGCGGCCTCGATGCCAAGTACACGCTGATCCTGCTCAACGGTCGTCGCCTGGCGAACTACGGTTTCGCCAACGGCGCAGAAAACAGTTTCGTCGATCTCAACAATATTCCGCTGGCAGCACTCGAGAGCGTCGAGATCCTGCGCGATGGCGCTTCGGCCATCTACGGCTCGGATGCGGTGGCCGGCGTGATCAACTTCAAGACCCGCGACAACTACCAGGGCATGGAAGTGACCGGCAACGTCGGCGCCAACGTCAAGGGCGATGGCTCGACCTTTAATGCCAGCCTGACCAAGGGCTGGGGCGACCTCGACAAGGATGGCTACAACGTCCTGATGACGGTCGATGCGCTCAAGCGCAATTCTCTGCAAAGCAGCAAGCATTCCGCGCTGGCCAATCCCGACTACACGCGTTTCGGCGGCACCGACCAGCGCGCGCAAACCGAATTCCTCGGCTACGTGCGCGACTATGACAATGGCGAGCCAGGGTATGTCATCCCTGGATGCCAGGGCACGGTCGGCATTGCTGCAGGGACGCTGGACCAGGTCTGCTTCACCAAGCCCAATAGACAGCTGACACCGCGCATCGAGCGCGCCGGCTTTTCGACCATCGTCACCAAGCGTCTGGGCGGCGGCGACGAGCTGTTTGCCGAACTGGGTCTGAATCACAACAAGTCGCTGTACACGCAAGCCTATCCGAATTTCAGCAGTGCCCAGCTGGTGCCCACCGATGGCACCACCAATCCCGGTGTGCTGGGCTTGCCAGGCCCGACCGATAGCACCAACGGATTTACCCCCGGCGACCGCTTGCAGGTATTCCACGCGATCACCGAGGCAGGTCACAAGGTCGAAACCATCAAGAACGACACCGCGCGCCTGGTGACCGGCTGGCGCGGCAGCGTCAAGGGCTGGGACAGCGAATTTGCCGTCAACCTCAATCGCAGCAAGCTCAACGACGACACCACCAACGCGGTACTGCTCGATGTCTCGACCCAGCTGCTCAACGACGGCGTGATGGGCAACGGCGGCTACGATCCGTTCAACCCGGCCAACCCGATGAGCGTGGTATCGCCGATGCTGTACACCATGCACCACACGGCGACATCCAAGCTCGGCACTGCCGAGTGGAAGATGAGCACGGCAAACCTGTTCTCGTTCGACGGCAGGCCGGTCGGTTTTGCCTGGGGTGCGCAGGCCAGCCATGAATCGATCGACGACGTTGCCGATCCACAGACGCTGGCGGGCAATATCGTCGATTACGGCGCCACCAGCAGCAAGGCGTCGCGCAGCCTGTATTCGGTCTACGGTGAACTGTCGGTGCCGGTACTGCCCAAGCTCGACGCCCAGCTGGCGCTGCGCGGCGACCATTACAGCGATTTCGGCAACAGCTGGAATCCGAAGCTGGCGCTGGCCTGGCGTGCTACCGATGCAGTCTTGCTGCGCGGCTCGGCGACCACGTCGTTCAAGGCGCCGACCTTGCCCGAGATCGGCTCGGTCACCACGGCGTACACCACCGTTGCCGACTACGTCCGTTGCGGTCCGCTCGGTTATGTCGGCGCACAGTGTTCGTATTTGCCGAAGGTCTACCTGAAGGGCAATCCCGACCTGAAGGCGGAAAAGGCCAATAACTATTCGCTGGGCATCGTCTTGCAGCCGATGAAAAACCTGTCGGCGTCGCTCGACTGGTACGGCATCGATCAGCGCCAGACCATCCAGTCGCTCGACGCGCAATACATTCTCGATCACGAAGACAGCATTCCCGGCTACGCAGCGCTGATCGAACGCGACCCGCGCAATCCGGCGCTGGAAGCCACCCACCCGGGCCTGAACAAGGGCCGCATCAAGAGCATCACTGCGCCGTTCATCAATGTCGGCAAGACCAAGATCTCGGGTGCCGACCTCGATCTGAAATACGACCTGGCGCTGGGCAGCTATGGCAAACTGCATTTCCACGAGGTGAACAACTACACCTTCAAGTACGACCAGAGCATCGCGCCGGGCCAGGATATCGAGAGCCGTCTGGGCGGCACGGTCCACCCGCGCTGGAACAATTCGTTCCTGACGGCCTACCAGTTCGATGTGCACCAGATCGGCCTGACGGCGCGCACCACCGCCAGCACCCTGAACATCACCGATCCGACCTACACGCAGGATGCAGCGATCACCAATGCGCGGATTCCGTCGTACACGGTGTGGGACCTGAACTATTCGCTCAAGGCCAGCAAGCAGCTGAGCGTGAACGTCGGCGTCAACAACGTGTTCGACAAGGCGATGGTGTACTCCAACAGCGTCTACAACGATACCTATGTGCAGGGCCTGAACGACGTGGTGGGCCGTTACGCCTACGTCAACGCGCGTTACGCTTTCTAAGCGGGCCCTGTCCATTTTTTAGCGTCCTTTCCGGCGTGAGCCGGGAAGGATTTTTTATGGCTGCGAAGTTCGCAAACGGTGCTGCGGATGAAAAAAGCCCCCGGTTCGCCTGGCAGCGAGCCGGGGGCTTTTACGCCGTATACTTTTAGCGGAACTTGTACTCGGCGGTCACACGGACCGAGCGGCCCATGACGTCCGCATTATCTTGCGGAATGACGCCACCACCACTTTCGTTAAAGGCGCGCAGATCGAGCGGCGGCCGGCGGTTCGTCACATTGCGCATGAATATGCTCAGCGTCAGGTCGCGAACGCCGGTATAGGTGAAGTTCCAGTCCAAGCGGCCGTAAGCCTTGATCTGACACTCGTCGGCCGACCACTTGAGCTTGGTGCAGCCTGCGGACGTATAGGTTTCGTCGAAGTAGTCGGTATTGAGCGCCGTCTTGCTCTGGTAGATCAGGCGCAGACTGTTGGTGAAGTCGCCGGTCTTGAGCGCAGCGGTCACATTGGCAACCGTTTTCGAGTAACCGTAGCGACCGGCCAGGTTGTCGCCGTAGCTGTTGAGCGCGCTGCTGAAGTTTTTCAAATCCAGCAGGTAGGTGGCGTTCGCTCCCAGGTCCATGCGGCCGATGCCGGTATCGAAACGCGTATTGGCCGAGGCGTCGATACCGCTGGTCTTGGTGCGCGCCACGTTCAGGAACGAGCCGGCAGTGCCGCTAAGCCTGCCGCTGGTCACGCCATACGTTGTCTGTTCTGCGGTGGTAAACGTTTTGTCGGAGGACAGTGTATCGCGCTTGATCGTCCCTGCCGGCTGGTCGGCTTCCGCTGCCAACAGCTCGGCGGTGGACTTGATACCGATTTCATCCTTACGCTCGATACGCCAGTAGTCGACCGACAGGTTGGTGTTTTTGATCGGCTCGAGCACGAAGCCGACCGTCCCCATATGGGTGGTTTCTGGCTTGAGGTTGGGGTTGTTGAGCACGACGCTTGGAACGCCCGTCGCACACTCGTTGCCTTCGACCGTGTCGGCGCGCGCCAGCAGCAAGGCCTTGTTGGGGTCGCTGTTCGGCAGCGCTGCAGACTGGGTGCGCAAGGCCTGGCCCAGCGCCTGGGCTTGTGGACAACGTTTCGGATCAACCACGCCGTTATCGAACGCAAACTTGCTCGATTGGGCGCTCTCGGTCAGGTTCGGTGCGCGGAAGCCTGATTCCAGCGTGCCGCGCAGCAGGAACGACTGGGTTGCCTTCCAGGTGGCCGCCAGCTTGGGCGAGGTGTGTGCCTTGAACCCGGGGAATTTATCGATACGCGCTGCTGCAGTGACGTCCAGCGTGGAGGTGACCGGCAGGCTGACTTCGGCAAATGCTGCTTCCGTGGTGCGCGAGGCATCGGCTGTGGACGAGCCATAGCCGACGATATCCCCCTGCAGCAGGTTGTCCGTAGGCATGATCTTGAACTGTTCGTGGCGCACTTCGACGCCGGCCGCCATATTGATGGCGCGGTCGGCAATCTTGCCCACTTCGCCCGTCAGCTTGGCGTCGGCAAAGTACTGGGTGATCTTGCCGTCGTAGCCGTTGGCCGGGAACAGGGTGTTGAGTACCTCCGGCGAATTGACCTTGCCGATCTGGTAGCCGTGATTAAAGAAGTTCGGATCGCGCACGCTGAACGTATCGGGATCGAAGTTGTTGTAATCGCCGATCTCTTGCTTGAAGCCGCTGTTGCTGAGCGCGCCGGCACTCCGCATTTTGGTCTTGCTGCCCATGACGCCTGCTGCCGATTCCCAATCGAAATTGCGCCAGTTACCCTTGACGCCGCCCAGTACGCGGTACTGGTCGCTGGTCGCTTCCTTGTAGGACGGTGCATCGGCAAAGCGATAGCGCAACTCGACGTCTTCGCCTGTCGTATTGAGCGGGTGCGTCGCTGGCAGGTACTGGTAGATAAAGGTCTGGCCTGCGCCCCACACCGTGTTGGCAGTGGTCGAGCCATACGTGGCGAACGCCGAGGTGTAGCTGGTCTTGGTGTGCGAGTACAAGGCTTCGGCAAAGGCTTCGGTGCCGCCGCCCAGGTCCAGTTTGCCGGAAAGCAGCGCGTTGACACGGTCCGCCTTCGGCACCGCTTCGAAGCGGCTGAAACGGTCGTACACGCACAAGCCGGCGGCGTTGAGCGTGGCGCAGCCCGGTACCGGACCCTGTCCGATCAGGTTGCCCGGGTAGGAGAAGGTCGATGGCGCGCCGCGGTTGCCGAACATCAGGCCGCTGCCTGGCGCCACGGCCGAGAAGCGTTTGCCGTAGTCGGGGTTGATGTCGTCGACGAGGTCGCGCCACAGTGCTTCGTCGCGCTTGAAGACTTCGACATTGGCCAGCACATTGTATTTGTCTTTGTCCCAGTCGCCGAAGCCGCCGGTGATGCTGGCCGTCTTGGTCCTGAACTGGCCGTTCTTCAAAGACTGGTCGTAACTGGCGCGTGCCTGCAGCCCCTGGAAGTCGGAGCGGGTGATGATGTTGATGACGCCTGCCACCGCGTCGGAGCCGTAAATCGACGAGCCGCCATTGCGCAGCACTTCGATGCGCTCGATGGCGTCGAGCGGCAGCGAGTCGAGGTTGGTGAAGACTTCGTTGTAGTCGGCCAGCGCATATGGCGCCACACGGCGCGAGTTGAGCAGGACCAGCGTCGACTGCTTACCGAGATTGCGCAGCGAGACTGCCGAAGCACCACTGGCGAACGAGTTGGAGCCGCCGATGTCGGACAGGGCACCGGTGGACGACGTCAGCGTTTCCAGCGCTTCCTTGACCGAATTGACGCCCAGGCGCGCGATGTCTTCTTTCTTGAGGATCTGGACCGGCGTGGCGGTTTCGGTATCGATGCGCTTGATGTTGGAACCGGTGATCACGACCTTTTCGATCGACCTGGTGCTGTCTTCCTGAGCGACAACGTGAGATGACGCCAGCGTGAGCGCGACAGCGGTCACGCTGGCCTTCAAAGCAATCTTCTTCATTACAACTCCCGGGTATGTTTTTTTAAGATGCCTGCATGTGTTAGGTCCGTGCAGTGCTTTATTAGTATAGGAGTAGGCATTCTGGTTTCATGGGAAAAGGTGTAAATACAACATGGTTGACTTTCTTATGCGCAGTTTTGGGGCAGGCAACGTTGTATTTACACATCAAGCATCTCGCTACAAGGTCACCCGCAGCCCCAGGTAATACCGTCTTCCGATCGGATCGTAGGTCGACGCATCGGTTTCGGCGCCGGTGGTATTGCCGGGCAGGCCGCTGATGATCGGTGGCGGCTTGGCGTTGAAGGCGTTATCCAGGCCCAGGTAGAACTGCACCGAGCGGCGCAGGTCGTAGGTGAGCTGGAAATCGTTGTAGGTGCGCGAGCCGATCTTCACTGCACCCGGCGCGATCTCCAGGCTCTTGAGGAACTGGTCGTCGAGCGCCACCGGGCCGTTGTAGGTGGCGGTCCAGTTCAGGCCGAAGTCGCGCCACTTGTAGGCGGCGTTCAGCACGGCCTTGTTGCGCGGCGCGTTGACCTGGCTGGACGTGACCTCGCCGACGTCGTTGTTGCGCTGGTCCTCGGGACCGGGCGTGGCCTGGGTCCATAGCTTGCGCAGGTGGGTGTAGGCCAGGCGTGCGCTGAGCCGGCCAGGTCCCGCGCGGCCGGCCCAGGCGGCGGTCAGATCGACGCCCTCGGTGCCAAGGCCGCCGCTGTTGGTGACGGCCGTATCGCTGTATTCGATCAAGCCGGCCGACAGGTTGCCCACTGCCGCCGGGCGGCGCTTGATGAAGCTGCAGAACAGCGGGTTGCCGGCGTTGTAGCACTGGTCCAGCGCGTACTGGCGTTCGGTGGCGACGATGGCGTCGGCAATGCTGATCCTGAAATAATCGACAGTGAAGGTGGCGCCGGACAATGGCGCGATCGAGCGCGGGGTCAGCACCAGGCCGATCGTGGTCGAGCGGCCTTTTTCCGCTTTCAGGTCGGGGTTGCCCGCGTTGTAGCCGCTGATGCCCTGGCGGTCCTGCTGCTGCAGGCTGAACACGCCGCCGTTGGCAGCCATGTTCGCCTGCACGCCGGGCGCAGCCATGCAGTTGACGGCCAGCGGCGATGTCATGCCGGCCGTGACGCCTTCGCAGGGATCGACCAGGCCGGTGGGAAAATCCTGTGTCGGTGACTGGTACAGCTCGTTGATATTGGGGGCGCGGGTGGACTGGGCGCGGGTGGCGCGCAACTTGATGTCGGGCGTGACCGACCATTCGCCGCCCACGTTCCAGCTGTTGGTGCTGCCCACGGTGGAGTAATCGCCGTGGCGGAACGTGGCCAGCAACGACAGCTCGCGCGCGTAAGGGCGGTCCTTGAGCAGCGGCACCCGGGTTTCGGCGAACACTTCGCGCACCTGGAACTTGCCGTAGGTGGGCGGCGTGGCGTTGCCGGCATTGAGGCCGGCCTGGGTCAGCGGGTCGGGTACGGCGCTCGATTCCTCGCTGCGCCACTCGACGCCTGCCGCCAGCCCTACCTTGCCGGCAGGCAGTTGCCACAGCTCGCCGTTGACCGACGCGCCGGCCAGCTTCTGGGTGACCGACGTCAGCAGCGAGCCCGGTGCGGTCACGTACTTGAGCGCCTCGGGCATGATGGTGCCGGGGCCGAAGATATTGATCGGCACGCAGCCCTCGGCCACCGCGTTGGCGTCGCGGCACACGGCCGCACCCGCGCTGCCCGGTACGGCGTCGAGCGCCTGGCGCAGGTTGGGCACGTTGACCTGGCCGGTGGAATTTTGCGCTTCCTTGGTGCGGCCATAGCTGACGAACGCTTCGTAATTCCAGTCGCGCACATTGCCCTTGAGGCCGGTGGCCAGGCGGAAGGTGTCGCGGTCGGCCTGGGCCCGGCGCGGGCCGAACTCGGACAGGCGGCGCGTGAAATAGTAATCGGGGATGCCGTCGCCGTCGGTGTCGCTGATGCGGTCTTACAGGTATTGCGGCACCAGCGGATTTTTCACCAGCACACCGTTGACCAGCGCCCCGGCCGGCGCCTGGCCGCTGGCCTTGAACACGTCGTCCGCGCCGAGCGGAAAGGCTTCGATGTTGGTGGTGGTCTTGGTGGCCGCATACGTGCCTTCAAAGAAAGCGCTGACGCTGTCGGTCAGGGCGCGGGTGCCGTTCAGGGCGAACAGGTAGCGCTCGGTGGGCACGGCGATCGCGCGCAGCGCCGAGCGGTTGTAGCCGGTGGCCGGACCGTTGTCGCCGTTGGTGTCGACCGCAATGACATTGCCGCTGGCGTCGTACGTAAAATCGGTGTCGCCGTCGCCAATGAAGCGGCCGGCCGGGGTAAAACCCGAGTAATACGGACGGATCGGCGTAAACGCCAGGTCCGGCCGGCCGCGGCTGATGGCCGAGGTCTGGTCCACAGCGGCGAACGGCCGGTCGCGCGAATACACGGCACCCTGTTTGGTGTAGCCGAAATGGCCCATCAGGTTGCTGGCGCCGTCTGCGCTGGTGGTGCCGAAGGTCAGCGAGAGCTTGCGCTTGTCGTCGTCGTGCTCGGCGCTCCGGCCGGCCTGGGCGTCGATCACCAGGCCTTCGAAATTGCGCTTGAGGATGATGTTGACCACGCCGGCCACGGCGTCCGAACCGTAGGTGGCCGAGGCGCCGCCGGTGAGCAGTTCCACCCGCTCGATGAAGTCGGTGGGGATGGTGCTGAGATCGACCGCCGTATCGCCAGGCACGCCGGAGACGAAACGGCGGCCGTTGACCAGCACCAGCGTGCGCGAGTCGCCGAGGTTGCGCAGGTTGACCGTGGTAACGCCGCCGCCCGAGGTGAGGAAGTTGGAATTGGTGCGGCTGAGCGTGGGCGTGCCCAGCGTGGGGTTTTTCTGCAGTAGCTCCTGCAAATTGGTAGCGCCCGACGCGGCGATGTCGGCCGCGTCCAGCACCTGCAACGGCGATGGCGACTCCGCGCCCGGTGCGGCAAGGCGTGAGCCGGTAACCACCACCTGCTGCACCGGACCCGGTGCGGCAGGCTGCTGCGCTGTTTGGGCTTGTGCCGGGGGCAAGCTCAGCGCCAGTGCGCCGACGCATGGGATGGTCCGCAGCAGACGGACCAGCTTTTTCTCTGTGAACATTGCAGCTCCTCGTAAGTGTGGTTGACACCGCCTGGCGGTGGCCGCCGGCAGTCAGGCGCACGGCGTGACCGACCAATGTCGCACCGGCGCACGGCCACGTAAACGGGCGCTCGTCCATATTCACAAAAAACCAACAATATTATTTATACACTAAAGCTCGCTAGAACGGCTGCTGAAAAAGTTGCTGCCACAGTGTTTGCACGTGCGCGACGTCGTCGGCCACCAGCGCCGGATCGACCCGCGCCAGGTCCTGTCCCTGCAGGCGCAGCTGGTGCTGCAGCTTGCGCAGCTTGCGGTAGGCGTCGCCGACCTTGGCTGCCAGCCCGGCGTCGAGCAGGCCGAGGCCGGCCATGATTTTCAACAGGCCGATATTGCCCATGTTGACCGTCAGTTCCGGGTACTGGGCCGCATATTGCAGCACCAGGTACTGGACCATGAATTCGACGTCGATCATGCCGCCTGCATCCTGCTTGAGGTCGAACAGGGCGGTCGGGTTGGGCTTGGCGTCGCGCATGCGCTTGCGCATCGCCACCACTTCGGTGCGCAGCGGACCGTCGAGCGGGCGCGGCTTGCGCAGCACGGCATCGCGGATCTGGTCGAAGCGCTGGCCGATCGCGCTATCGCCGGCACAGAACCGCGCGCGCGTGAGCGCCTGGTGCTCCCAGATCCATGCCGAACTGGTCTGGTATTTTTCGAACGCGCCCACGCTCGAGACCAGCATGCCGGAGGCGCCGTCCGGGCGCAGTGCGGTATCGATGTCGAACAGGATGCCGGCCGACGTGTGCGACGTCATCCAGGTGATGAAGCGCTGCGCCAGCTTGGCGTACTGGGCCGGCGCATCCTGGTCGGCGTCGTCGAACAGGAAGATCACGTCGAGGTCGGACACGTAGCCGAGCTCCTTGCCGCCCAGCTTGCCGTAGGCGATGACCGCGAACTGCGGCACTTCGCGGTGGCGCGTGGCCACCGTTTGCCAGATCGCCTGGATGGCCGCATCGACGATGGTGTCGGCCAGCGCCGACAGGTGGTCGGCCAGCCGTTCCACGGTCAGGTCGCCGGCCAGGTCCTGGGCCAGCAGGTGGAACAGCTGCGCGTGGTGGACTTCGCGCAGGATGTCCATTTGCCGTTCGGTATCGCCGCTGGCGGCAGCCAGCTGCAGCCGCAGGTCGGCCGCCAGGCTGATGGGATCGAACACGGCGTTGCGCACCCGCTCGTCGAGCAGTTCGTCGAGCAGGATCGGATGCTGACTCAGGAACTTGGCGGCCCAGCCGCTGGCGTGCACCATGCGGATCACGCGCACCAGCGTGTGCGGATACTCGGTCAGCAGCGACAGATAGGCCGAACGGCGCGCGACCGCCTCCAGGAAATCGAGCAGCCGGCCCAGCGTGGCATGCTGGTCGCCGGCCGACTCGCGCGCGCAGGCGACGATCAGCGGCGCGGCCGTATTGATCAGCGCCTGCAGGCGGTTGCGGCTGGCCTCGGGCAGCGATTGCAGGCGCGGCGCCTGCCAGGTCGCCACCAGCCGCCGCGCGGCACCTGCGGCGTCGGTAAAACCGAGTTCGGCAAACTGCGCCACCATCGCTTCGAAGTTGTCGGGATCGGCGCAGTCGGTGCTCGATTGCAGTGCGATCTGGTGGTCGCTGTCGCCCGACTTGTCGGCGAACATCTGGTCGAACTGGCCGGCCACGAACTGGCGATGGGCGTCCAGCTGCGACAGCAGGGCCGGCACATCGGCCACGCCCATCATGTCGGCCACCAGCTGGCGGTCGGCCTCGCTGGCGGGCAGGGTATGGGTCTGGGCATCGTCGAGGTACTGCAGGCGGTGCTCGAGGTTGCGCAGGAAGGTGTAGGAAGCGAGCAGTTGCTGGACGATGGCGTGCGACAGCAAGCCTTTGTCGGCCACGATGCGCAAGGTGGCGCGGGTCGAGCGTTCGCGCAGCGCGGCGTCGCGCCCGCCCCGGATCAGCTGGAATACCTGGGTCAGGAACTCGATCTCGCGGATGCCGCCGCGGCCCAGCTTGACGTTGTTGCTGCGGTCCGGGTGCAGGCGCTCCTGGCGGTTCACCTCGGCGCGGATCTGGGCGTGCATGGTGCGGATCGCGTCGATCACGCCGAAGTCGAGGTAGCGGCGGAACACGAACGGGCGCACGATGGCCTCGAGCGCGGCGATATCGTCGGCGCGGCCCGTCACTGCACGCGCCTTGACCCAAGCGTAGCGTTCCCATTCGCGGCCCTGGACGATCAGGTAGTTTTCCACCATCGACAGGCTGGCCGCCAGCGGACCGGAACCGCCGTTCGGCCGCAATGCCATATCGACCCGGAACGTGTAGCCATCTTCGGTGATCTCGGCCAGGGCGGCAATCAGTTTCTTGCCCAGGCGGATGAAGTACTCGTGGTTGGACAGGCTGCGCTGGCCGGCGCCGGCGGCCGTGTCGCCTTCCTCGGGGTAGACGAAGATCAGGTCGATGTCGGACGAGACATTGAGTTCGCGTCCGCCCTGCTTGCCCATGGCCAGCACCATCAACGCCTGCGGCTGCCCGGAGTCGCGCCCGGTCGGCACGCCGTGGGCGGTGCGCAGCTCGGCGTCGATCTCGGCCACGTGGCGGGCGATGGCAAAGTCGGCAAAGCGTGTCATCGCTTCCACCACCTCGCCGAGGTCGGCACGGCCTTCGAGGTCGCGGCGGATCAGGCCGCATACCAGCAGGTTGCGCAGGCGCCGCATCGACCGTACCAGCGGCAGCGGCGGCGCGCCTTCGGGCCCGGCCACGGCTTCCTGCGCCAGGTAGCCGGCCAGGTCGATCTCGGCCAGATTGACCTGGGCGATGGCGTCGGCCTTGGCGGCGCGATCGGGGGCGGCGGCCAGCCAGCGCTGGTAAAAGCGGGAAACGGTGGGTGCGATCATGGGGCAATATTCCTGTTGGGTTTCCTAAAGCGCGATGTACGCGGTACCGGTTAACCGAGTAGCAATCACAATAATACTTGGCGACAAGATTAAATCGGGGAAAACCTAAAAAGCGCTGTGAAAACATCGTTTTACGAAAGCCGGCGCCGCTGTGCGGCCATGCCGATGCGGTAGAATCGCGGGACAGGCGACCAGCTTGAACCCGATTTATCGATCATTGTAGGGTCAGCAGACCGGATTTTTAATTACCTGATGCAGAAAACAGAAGAGGAGACCGTCGCAGCCGAAGGGCCGCTCGCCGTGCGCTGGCACCGGTTGCGCGCCGCCTATCGGGTCTGCAACGTGGCGACCCACCACCTCCTCGATGTCACGCTCAAGCTGGCGCTGCTCGGCTATTTCGCCTTTGCCATCCTGGTCCTGCTGCTGCGCTACCTGGTGCTGCCCAATATCGAGCACTACCGTGGCGACATCGAGCGCCTGGCCAGCCGCGCCATCGGCAACCGCGTCACGATTGCCCGCATCGACGCGTCGTGGAGCGGTTTCCGTCCCACGCTCACGCTCGGCGACGTGGTGCTGCAGGACCGCCAGGGCCAGCCGGCGCTGCGCCTGCCCGAGGTGGCCGCCACGCTGTCCTGGATGACGGCAGTGACCGCTTCCCCCCGTTTTCACGCGCTGTCGCTACGGCAGCCCGACCTCGATATCCGCCGCGCTGCCGACGGCAATCTCTACGTGGCGGGCCTGTACCTCGATCCGGGCAAGCCGTCCGACGGCCGTGGCCTGGAATGGCTGCTGGCCCAGCGCGAAATCGTCATCCGCGACGGCCGCGTGCGCTGGACCGACGACCAGCGCGGTGCGCCCCCGCTGGCGCTCACCGGCGTGACCGCACGGCTGCACAACGAGTGGCTGCACCACCAGCTGGCGTTCAGGGCCACGCCGCCGGCCGCGCTGGCCGGTCCGCTCGACGTGCGCGCCGACTTCGCCCATCCGGCGTTCGGCGCCCGCGTCTCGAACACGGCGATGTGGAAGGGCGAACTGTACGCGGACCTGCGCGATACCGATGTCGCCGCCTGGAAAGCCTGGCTTGATTTCCCGTTCGCGCTGCAGTCGGGCGGCGGCGCGCTGCGCGCCTGGCTCAGCTTCGACCATCAGCGCCTGACCGGCTTTACTGCCGACCTCGGCCTGCGCAATGTGTCGGCCGTGCTGGGCGAGGACTTGCCGGTGCTCGACCTGCAGCAGGTGACCGGCCGCATCGCCGCGCGCGAAGAATGGCCGCTGCTGGCCGCCGCCGCGCCAGCCCGGACCTCCGGCACGTTCGGTGCCCGCGGCCACAGCGTCGAGATCAGCAAGCTGACGCTGACCACCAGCGACGGCCTGGTGATGGCGCCGACGTCGCTGTCGGAAAAATTCACTGCCGCCAGCGGCGGCAAACCGGAAAAATACCAGCTGCGCGCGCCCCAGCTGGACCTGCGCACGCTGGCCGGCATCGCCGCGCGTCTGCCGCTCACGCCGCAACAGCGCACGCTGCTGGCCGATACCGCGCCCAGCGGCCTGCTGCGCGATTTCTCGGCCGAATGGCAGGGTAAATTTCCGGCGCTGCAATCGTACCGGGTCAAGGGCGACCTGGTGAGCCTGAGCCTGAAACCGCAGCCGGCGCGCCTGGCCCAGCCGAGGAAGGGCAAGAGCCCGGCCACGGCGGCGGTGCCGGCGATCCCCGGTTTCGACAACCTGACCGGCACCATCGACGCCACCGACCAGGGCGGCAGCTTCAGCCTGGCGTCCGAGCAGCTGGTGCTGCAGCTGCCCGGCTATTTCACCGATGCGGCGATGCCGTTCGACCGCCTGAACCTCAAGGCCCGCTGGTCGTTCGAACCGCATGACCAGTTGCTGCTGAGCATAGACCGCATGGACTTCCTGCAAGATGGTTTATCCGGCACGCTGCGCGGCACGCACCGCATGGCGCTGTCGGGCAGCGGCGCCGGCCAGGCCGATCTGACCGGCACGCTCGACGGTTTCCAGGTCAACCGCATCGGCCGCTACCTGCCGCTGCAGACCCCGCACGACCTGGCGGCCTGGCTGACCGGCGCACTCGAAGGCGGCACCGCCAGCGACGTCAGCGTGCGGCTGCGCGGCGACCTCGCGCATTTCCCGTTCCACGGCGAGCATGCGCCGCACGGCGAATTCAAGGTGGCTGGCAAATTGACCGAAGGTAAGCTCAACTATGCACCGGGCCAGTACCTGCGCGGCGGCAAGGAGCTGGGCAAGGACGGCCAGCCGCTGCCCGAATGGCCGCAGGCCGAGCACATCAAGGGCACCTTCGTGTTCGAGCGGGGCCGCATGGAAATCCACGGCGACACGGCCACCACTGGCGGCGTGGCGCTCAGCAGCGTCAAGGCCGTGATCCCCGATCTGACCGTGCACGATTCGATGCTGGAAATCGATGGCAATGCGGCCGGTCCGATGCAGGAATTCCTGCGCTACGTGGACCACAGCCCGGTGCTCGACTGGATAGGGCGGTTCACCGAGGATACCGAGGCGACCGGCAACGCCACGCTGGCACTCAAGCTGCGCCTGCCGCTGGCCCACCTGCTCGACGCCAAGGTGGACGGCACGCTGCAACTGAATAACAACGACATCGTGCTGATGAAGGACTTGCCGGTGGTGCAGGCGGCCCAGGGCAAGATCGAATTCAACGAGCGCGGCGTCAACCTGAACCAGCTGTCCGGCACCTTCCTCGACGGCCCGGTGGCGATCACGGGCGGCACCCAGCGCGACAATGCCATCGTCATCAAGCTCGGCGGCATGCTGACCGCCGAGGGCTTCCGCAAGACCTACCAGGCGCCCGTGATGCAGCGCCTGGCAGGTCATTTCTCGGGCACGGCCCGCTATACGGGCACGGTGACGGTGCGCGACCACCAGCTGGTGGTGGCGGTCGATTCCAGCCTGTCCGGGCTGGCGCTGGACTTGCCGGCGCCGCTGGCCAAGCCGGCGCTCGATACCATGCCGCTGCGTTTCGTCCTCAGCAGCGGCCTGACGCCGGACGCCGGCGGCGCCCTGCACGACGATATCCGCATCGGCCTGGGCAGCGACATTGCCGCCCACTACCAGCGCCAGAAGACCGTCACCGCGGCCGGCAAGTCGCCCTGGCAACTGGTGCGCGGTGGTATCGGCGTCAATACGCCGGCGCCGGAACCGGAGAGCGGCCTGACCTTCAACATCAGCCTGCCCGCCATCAACGCCGACGCCTGGCTCGATTTCGGCAAGGCCGTCGCTGGCGAAGGCGGCAGCAGCAATCCAGGCAGCAGCGCCACTTCCGGCGGTACCGCAACCGGCGACGCCGACTTCAGCCAGTACGTGGTGCCCAACGCCATTGCCGCCCGAACCAGCGAGCTGCTGGTCGGCGCCCGCAAGCTGCAGAACGTGGTGGCCGGCGTCACGCGCCATCGCGGCGTCTGGCAAGCCAACATCGATTCCACCCAGGCCAATGGCCACCTGACCTGGAGCGAACCGTCGACCGGCCACGGCCTGGGCAAGGTGACCGCGCGCCTGTCGTCGCTGGTGATCCCGGCCTCGGCCTCGAACGAGGTGGCCGATCTGCTCGACGGCAAGGGCAGCGCTGCCGCCACCATCCCGGCGCTCGATATCAAGATCGACCGTTTCGAGTTGTTCAACAAGCCGCTCGGGGAGCTCGATCTGCAGGCGAACAACGTGCAGCTGCCCGACGCGCGCGAGTGGCGCATCAGCAAGCTGTCGCTGGCCAATGCCGACGGCGAACTGACCGGCACCGGCAAATGGACCACGCGCGGCACCCGCCATACCACCGACCTCCAGTTCAACCTCGACATCGCGGATGCCGGCAAGCTGCTCGACCGCTTCGGCTTTGTCGGCACCGTGCGTAACGGCAAAGGGTCGCTGAAGGGGGACATCGCCTGGAATGGCCTGCCGTACGGCATGGACCTGCCCAGCCTGTCCGGCCGCATCGCCATGAATGTCGAAAAAGGCCAGTTCCTGAAGCAGGATCCGGGCGCCGCCAAGCTGCTCGGGGTACTGAGCCTGCAGGCGCTGCCGCGCCTGCTCAAGCTCGATTTTCACGACGTGTTTTCCGAAGGCCTGGCATTCGACGGCCTGACCGCCGACGCCACCATCGCGCACGGCATCGTGCGCACCGACAACCTGAAAATGCACGGCATGGCAGCGACCGTGCTGATGGACGGCACTGCCGACATCGCCAACGAGCTGACCAATCTGGACGTGGTGGTGATCCCGGAAGTCAATCTCGGCACGGCGCCGCTCGTGTACGCGCTGGCGGTCAATCCGGTCATCGGCCTGGGCAGCTTTTTGGCGCAATTGTTCCTCAGCGCCCCCGTCATGAAGGCATTGACCTATCATATGCAGGTGACCGGGCCGTGGAAGGCGCCGGTCGTCACCAAGCTCGACCCCGCCAAGGTGGCACCGCCGGCGGCCAGGAGCGCACAATAATCACTACCGGGAGACTTGCCATGCACCATACCGTCGCCGCCATCCAGATGATTTCCTCGCCGTCCGTGACGGACAATATCGCCACCGCCGACCGCCTCGTGCGCCAGGCCGCCGCCGGCGGTGCGCAGCTGGTGCTGCTGCCCGAGTACTGGGCCATCATGGGCGTACACGACAGCGACAAGGTGGCCGTGGCCGAACCGCTGGGCCAGGGACCGATCCAGGACTTCATGGCCGGCCTGGCGCGCGAGCTCGGCATCTGGCTGATCGGCGGCACGCTGCCGCTCGCGTCGAGCGACCCGCAGAAGGTCGTCAACACCACGCTGGTCTACGATCCGCAGGGCCAGCCGGCCGGTCGCTACGACAAGATCCACCTGTTCGGCTTTACCAAGGGGGCCGAGTCGTACAACGAATCGAAAACCATCGTGCCCGGCACCCACCTGGGCGTGATCGAGGCGCCGTGCGGCAAGGTGGGCATGGCGGTGTGCTATGACCTGCGTTTTCCGGAACTGTTCCGCGCCATGGGACCGGTATCGCTGATCGTGCTGCCGGCAGCATTTACCTACACCACCGGCCAGGCCCACTGGGAAATCCTGCTGCGCGCGCGCGCCATCGAAAACCAGTGCTACGTGCTGGCGGCAGCGCAAGGCGGCATGCACCCGAACGGCCGCCGCACCTGGGGCCACAGCATGCTGATCGACCCGTGGGGCACGGTCAAGTCGGTGCTGGCCGAAGGCGAGGGCGTGGTGGCCGGCGCGCTCGACCCGGACTTCATGCACGGCGTGCGCGAGAGCTTGCCGGCCCTCAAGCATCGCACCATGTAACAGTGATCCGCAAGACAATCGTCATGAAACCTGCCGAAGCCCGTCTCTCCACCCTGGCCGTCGCCCGCGACATCCTGCTCACGCCGTTCGGCCTGGACGAGGACAAGCTGCTGAAAACCCTGGGCACGATGTTTACCCACAAGGTCGATTACGCCGACCTGTACTTCCAGTTCACCAAGAGCGAGAGCTGGGGCCTGGAGGAAGGCATCGTCAAGACCGGCAGCTTTGCGATCGACCAGGGCGTGGGCGTGCGCGCCGTGGCAGGCACGCGCACGGCGTTCTCCTATTCGGACGATATCTCGGACAGCGCGCTGCGCGAGGCGGCTGCCGCCACCCGCACGATTGCCCGCGCCGGCAGCGGCCGCACCAAGGTGGCCGGCGCTGTCACGCCGGTGGACGGCCGCGCCCTGTACCTGCCGCACGATCCGCTCGCCTCGCTCGATGCGACGGCCAAGGTGGCGCTGCTCGAGCGCCTCGAAACCATGGCGCGTGCGCGCGACCCGCGCGTGGTGCAGGTGATGGCCGGCCTGGCCGGCGAATACGACGTGGTGCTGGTGGCGCGCAGCGACGGCGTGCTGGCGGCCGACATCCGGCCGCTGGTGCGGCTGTCGCTGACCGTGATCGTCGAACAGAATGGCCGCCGCGAGACGGAAACGGCCGGCGGCGGCGGGCGGTACCGCTACGATTATTTCAGCGATGCGCTGCTGGCACGCTACGCAGCCGAAGCGGTCGATGCGGCCATCGTCAACCTCGATGCGCGCCCGGCGCCGGCCGGTCCAATGACCGTGGTGCTGGGCCCGGGCTGGCCCGGCATCCTGCTGCACGAGGCGATCGGCCACGGCCTCGAGGCCGACTTCAACCGCAAGGGGTCCTCGACGTTTGCAGGGATGATCGGCGAGCGCGTGGCGGCCAGGGGTGTCACCGTGGTCGACGACGGCACCTTGCCCGACCGCCGCGGCTCGCTCAATATCGACGACGAGGGCAATCCCACCCAGTGCACCACGCTGATCGAGGACGGCATCCTGACCGGCTACCTGCAGGACACCCTGAATGCGCGCCTGATGAAGATGCCTGTGACCGGCAACGCCCGCCGCGAATCGTTTGCCCACCTGCCCATGCCGCGCATGACCAACACCTATATGCTGGGCGGCGACCGCGATCCGGGCGACATCCTGGCGTCGGTCAAAAACGGCCTGTACGCAGTAAATTTCGGCGGCGGCCAGGTCGATATCACCAACGGCAAGTTCGTGTTCTCGGCCAGCGAGGCCTATATGATCGAAAACGGCAAGGTCACCTATCCGGTCAAGGGCGCCACGCTGATCGGCAACGGCCCCGAGGTGCTCAACCGGGTGACGATGATCGGCAACGACATGCGGCTCGACCCCGGCGTGGGCGTGTGCGGCAAGGAAGGGCAGAGCGTGCCGGTCGGCGTGGGACAGCCGACCCTGCGCATCGATGGCGTGACCGTCGGCGGCACGGCCAGCTGACGGCTGTGGGTTTTTTGCAGGGAAGGGCTTGCCAAGCGCATATTGATCGGCGTATAGTCGTTTTACTGTTTTTAAGTTTTCACCCGACACCCAACGAATTCGTCGCCATGACCCGCTTCTTCTTTACCGGCTACTTTTACTTTAGCAATTCCAACCCGAGGCGGTGGAGTAGCGGCCGGTGCACGTAGCAGTCCAACGAGTTCCAGCAAATCCAGAAAAAACCGCCTCTGCAGGCGGTTTTTTTTTACCCCGACTTATCTGAAATAATGGAGAACAGCATGCCCCGCACCGATGATTTACGGATCCGCGAAATGAAGGAATTGACGCCGCCGTCCCACCTGATTCGCGAGTATGCGTGCACCGACAAGGCGGCCAGCACGGCGGCCGAGGCGCGCGTCGCGCTGCACCGCATCCTGCACGGCCAGGACGATCGCCTGATGGTGGTGGTGGGGCCATGCTCGATCCACGACACCACGGCAGCGATCGAGTACGCACAGCGCCTGGTGCAGCTGCGCCAGGAACTCAAGGGTGACCTGGAAATCGTCATGCGCGTGTACTTCGAAAAGCCGCGCACGACCGTGGGCTGGAAAGGCCTGATCAACGATCCGTTCATGGACAGCAGCTTCCGTATCAACGACGGCCTGCGCATGGCGCGTGCGCTGCTGCGCGACATCAACGAGCTGGGCCTGCCGGCCGGTACCGAATACCTGGACGTGATCAGTCCCCAGTACATCGCCGACCTGATCAGCTGGGGCGCGATCGGCGCCCGCACCACCGAGTCGCAGGTGCACCGCGAACTGGCGTCCGGCCTGTCCTGCCCGGTCGGGTTCAAGAACGGCACCGACGGCAACGTCAAGATCGCGGTCGACGCGATCAAGGCCGCGTCGCAGCCGCACCATTTCCTGTCGGTGACCAAGGGCGGCCATTCGGCCATCGTGTCCACCGCCGGCAACGAGGATTGCCACATCATCCTGCGCGGCGGCAAGGCGCCGAACTACGACGCAGCCAGCGTCAACGACGCGTGCCGGGCGATTGCAGCTCAGGGCCTGGCGCCGCGCGTGATGATCGACGCGTCGCATGCCAACAGTTCGAAAAATCCGGAAAACCAGGTGCCCGTGTGTGCCGACATTGCCGGCCAGGTGGCCGGTGGCGACACCCGCATCGTGGGCGTGATGGTGGAATCGCACCTGGTGGCCGGCCGCCAGGACCTGGAGCCGGGCAAGACGCTGACCTACGGCCAGTCCGTCACCGACGGCTGCATCGACTGGGAAGCGAGCGTGCAGGTGCTGCAGGGACTGGCCGCCGCCGTGCGCCAGCGCCGCCTGGCCACGCAGGCCGCCGAAGCGGCTGCGAAGTAGGCAGCCAGGCCCGGCCAGGCCAGGCCCGACCCGGCGTCAGAACGTGTAGCTGCCGCGCACGTAGAGTGCGCGGCCGACCGCGTCCGTGTAGCGCGGATCGTAGCCCTTCTGGAACAGCGTGCCCTGGTTCGAGAACGGCGGCTCCTTGTCGAACAGGTTTTTCACGCCGGCCGTCAGCGACACGCCCGCGAAGCCGGTGTAGGTGCCGGACAGGTTCCAGAGGCTGTAGGACGGCACGCGGTTGACGAAGGCGGCGCCGATGTCGAGGTTCTGGTCCACGTAACCGGATTTATACGACTGCGCCAGCGTGGCGCTCCAGTTGGCCAGGCGCCAGTTCAGCGCGGCATTGTGCTTCCAGCGGAATACCGGATTGTTGGCGGCGTAGCGGCCCACGTTCTGGGTGTAGGCGCCGCCGATCTCGTCCTGGTACTCATACTTGTGGACCCAGGTGCCGTCCACGTTCAGGGTCAGGTTGCCGTAGGCAGTGTTGCCGGAACGTGCTGTGAGGCTGAGGTCGACGCCGTCGGTGTTGACCTTGCCCAGGTTTTCCTTCAGGTCGAGGATGGCGTTCGGCGTGCCGTCGGCATTGCGCAGGAAGCGCGCGCTGTACTTGGCGAAATCGCCGTAGATGACTTCCTCCGGCAGCGCGTTGATCTTGTCCTTGAGGCGGATATTGAAATAGTCGGCCGAGACCGTGATTTGCGATACCGGCTCGAGCACCACGCCGAAAGCGAAGGTTTTCGATTTTTCCGGCTTCAGCGCGGCATTCCCCCCTTGCAGCTTGTACTGCTGCAGGTCGCAGTCGCGCAGCGGGTTGGCGATCGGCGAATTGGAGATTTTGCCGCCCGGGCACAGGATCGGATCGTTGTACGAGTTGTTGGTGTCGTTGCGCGAGAGCGGGGCGTTTTTCTCGAACAGTGTCGGCGCCCGGAAACCGGTCGAAGCCGAGCCGCGCAGCAGCAGTTGCCTGGTCGGCTGGTAGCGCACGCCCAGCTTCGGGTTGGTGGTGTTGCCGGCGTCGCTGTACTTGTCGTAGCGGGTGGCCAGCTGCACTTCCAGGTCCTGCAGCAGTGGCAGGTTCAGTTCGCCGAAAATGGCCTTGATGGTGCGCGCACCGTCCGTCGATTGCGAACCGGACAGGCCCGAGCTGGCGGCCTGTCCCGCGATATCGCGGTTGACGAAGAAGTCGGCTTCCTCGCGGCGCAGTTCACCGCCGATGGCAACTGCCGCCTTGCCGCCGCCCATCTGCCACAGTTCGCGGCTGGCCTTGGCATCGATGCCGGTATTGCGGGTCTTGCCTTTCTGGACCTGGCCGCGCAGGGCCGTGCTGTCCAGGTAAGCCTTGCCGGCGGCGTCCTGCAGACCGAACGGATTGAGGATGCCGTCGCGCACGCCGGCCGCAAACGATTCGTCGCGCACATAGCCGCCCGTGAAATATTCCGCCGAGCGGCTCTCCGACAGTGTGAAGCCGGTCTTGTAGTCCCAGCCGCCGGCCAGGCCCTCGGCCGAGATGCTGAGACGGTCGGCCTGGCCCTTGGAGACGATCTCGCGCTGGCCCGCCTCGGTGGGGCGCCAGTTCACCGACAGCGGCTGGCCCGACAGGCCGGGCATGGCCGGCACGCCGCCCGCATTGCCCGGGTAGTATTTGCTGCTGGTGGGCAGCAGCAGATTGGTTTGCGGCGGCGGCGCCGTGTGCGACAGCACATCGTTTTCCGCGTGCAGGTATTCGATCGAGGCCTGGTGGTCGTTATTGATCTTGAAGGTGGCCTTGCCGAAGAAGGTCTTCTGCTCCTGCTCGGGCAGGTCGTCGATCTGGCGCGTGTAGTCCTGGCGGCAGGTGCCGTTGCTGGCGCGCGGCACCGACAGCGGAGCGTCGCAGCCGCTGGCAAAGCCCGGGTTGCCGGTGGCCCCCGAGCCGGGGTCGAAGTAGTTGCCGGGGAAGGTGGTGCCGGACGTCAGGTTCAGGCCGCGCGAGGGGATGATGCCGGTCCTGGAAAACGCGCGCTGCTGCGAGGTCAGGATATCGGTCTTGTGGTAGTCGAACACGCCGAACACATTGTAGCCATCCTGGTCCAGGTCGCCGAAGCCGCTCGACAGGTTGAAGCGCTTTTCGTCGGCGCCCGGCTTGCGCGGGGCAATCGCCTCGGCCGTGATGGTGGTGGTCTTGACGTTGCGCCTGGTGATGAAGTTGATCACGCCGCCGATGGCGTCGGTGCCGTAGATGGCCGAGGCGCCGTCGCGCAGTACCTCGACCCGCTCCAGCGCGGTCACGGGAATGATGTTCAGGTCCACGCTGGCGCCGTCATACGGGTGGTTGGCGATGCGGCGGCCGTTGAGCAGCACCAGCGTCTTGTCGCCGCCCAGGCCGCGCAGGTCGGCGCTGGCCTGGCCGCCCGTGGGCAGGCCGGAGCTGTTGCCGCCGACGGCATTGCCGGCGCCGAAGCTCGAGCTGTTCGACGGAATACGGTCCAGTACTTCCTGCGCCGTGGTCAGTCCCTGCTTGACGAAGTCGTCGGCACGGAACACGGTGAGCGGGTTGGCCGTTTCCGACACCAGCCGCTTGATCGACGAACCCGTCACTTCGACGCGCTGCATTGGCGCGTCCGCCGCCGACGTTTGCGCCTGTGCCTGCACCGCGCCAACCAATCCCAATCCCAATGCGCCGCCGGCAAACCCTGCGCGTATGCTTTTCGCCATGACCGTCACAACCATCTTTCACTCTCCCAAATGAACCCGCATTTTTATGGATGTTCGTGCCATCGAGCACAAGCTGATGCACCATCTCCATCAGATCATCGGCGTGAAATTCCTGTCAACGTTAAAAATCTTGTAAAAAGTAGATTTGACGTGCTTTTTGCAAAGCAGTCATCGCGTCATTTCGCCGCCAAGTCCGTCATATATTTGGCAGAAAATACGGCGCACTGCGAGATGTTCTTCATCCCTGCAGGACCCCCGGCGAACGTGTGGCGTCGCTGTGGTGGTAACGCGACAAAGCAATGGTGGAGTTTGGCGTGGGGCGGGTACTGCGGCAGGCTCGCCAGTGACTTTTTTGCGACAAAAAAGCCGGGCCGCTGAAAGGCGGCCCGGCCCGTTACGACAGGTGAAACGACAGCTGAGTTACTGCAGGTTGACCGCTACCGTCACACCCGCATTTTGAATGTAGAGTACGCCATTCTGGCTGATCGACAGCTGGCCTGCCATCGGGTAGCTCCACACGGATTTGTGGGTGGTCAGATCGATCGCGTAAGTGACGCGATCGGTACTGACGAACAGGAGGTTCTTGGTCACCACGGCAGGACCGTAGAATGACGACTCCGCGCTCAGCTGCGGCGTCCACGACCACTGCAGCGCGCCATCTGCTTCAGCCCGTGCTTCCACCCGGAACGGGTTGCCGTTCAGTGCATACAGTACACCGCTCGCGTAGGCCGGCGAGATGCGATAGCTGCCTGCCACACGCCAGTCGATGTAGCGCTTGACGACATCGAAACGGGTCAGGCTGTTGCTGGTGAGGTTGGTCGAGTAATTGTAGGAGCTGCTGGTGGTATAGATGCCGGTAGCGCCGATGACCGGCGTGCTGCCACCCTGGCTATAGGCGTTGCTGTCGCTGTCGAGGATCGCTGCCAGTCGTTCGCCGGTCTTCGGTTTGAAGACGAGAATGCCATTGCCGGTGTTCAGGTAGACACCATTTGCATCGACCGCAGGCGTGCCCAGCGGAGTTTGCGCGGAGTTACCGGTGTTGAACAGCGTTTCTCCGGTTGCGCTGAAGGCGTAGAGGCCATTGTACGACGACGTGCTGTTGTAGTAAGTCACGCCATCCTGGATCACCGGCGACGCCAGGCGGTCGGAGGACGACGCAACGCTTGCGCGGTAACGCACGGCACCGGTGGCTGCGTCAAAAGCGACCAGATAATTCGAACCGTTCAGCCCGCCGCCGACATACACCGCACCGTTGGCCACGGCAGGCGCACCGACCGCGTTGTAGTAGTTGTTGGTGCCGAAGTCATACTTCCAGGCGCGGCTGCCATCGGTCTCGTTGTAGGCGTACAGCGTGTTGCTATCGGTCGTGTACAGCAGGCCGTTGGCGGTCACCTGGGGCGTCAGCGACGGGTTGTTGGAACTGGAAGGATTGTTGAGCAAACCACGCTTCCAGCGCAGCGCGATCTGGTCGGCCTTGACGGCGACCGGCACGTAACCGGTGTGGGCGTTGTTACCCTGATAGGCGGACCAGTCGCCGGCGCCACTCATCGCCGCGAGCGCGGTGAGGTTGTCGCCGGGCCAGGAAGTGTCCGAGTTCAGAATCGTGATGTCGTACGGCACGCTGATCGACGCGACCGATTGCGCCGTGGTGCAAGCCTGGTCGGTACACAGCTTGATGGTCGCATTGCCTTTGTAGCGTCCCGGCGTCACGCCGGTGGCGGTGTCGAGCGAAAAGGTGTAGAGGCCATTGGCGCCCGCAGTCACTTGCACCGGCGCTTGCAGGACGCCGGCAGCATCGCTGGCGCTGGCGTACACGGTGCCGACCGGCGTGAAGTTTGCCGCCTGCGCAGCTGCCACCAGGTTGACGCTGGTGTTGCCGGCTACCACGCGTGCGAGAGTGCCGGACTGCACCGTCATCGTCGCTGCCGGAGGAGCGGTCGTCACGGGTGCTGGCGCCGGGGCAGGTGCCGGGGTTGCCGCGTCATTGCCGCCACCACCGCCGCAACCGGCCAACAGCATTGTCACCAGCACGCCGCTGGTCCAACCCGCATTTCTCAAACCCTGGTACATGAACGTTATCCTCATTATTTTAAAAATAAGATTTTAAATTGGGCAGTAATTATTTCCAAGAATAAAGATAGAAAAAGCCGGACCGCCACGCAGCGGGTCCGGCTCTGTTGTACCAAAACCTCAGGCGATCAGAAGAACTTGTAGCTCGCGCCCACTTTCATGTAGCGGCCGATGGCACCGGAGGCGTCCATCGGGTTGTAGCTCATGGCACCGTAGGTTTGCGGATCCAGCGGCGCCACCTTGTCGAGTACGTTGCTCATCGATGCGAACAGGGTCAGCTGCTTGTTGATGTTGTAACGGGTCGACAGATCCAGCGTGGTGAACGAAGCGATTTCGCACTTGGCGTTTGGTGCATTGCCGCCACCGAAAGCCGCAGTGAACGTGCTCGCACACAGGGCGCCTGCATAGGCCGTATTGTCCATCTTGCTGCGGTAATTGACGTTGCCAGTGACGTTGAGGTCGCCCAGATCCCACGATGCATTGAGATTGATCTTGTTTTTTGGCGTACCAGCGCAGTTGGACGTGTCGCAATTGCCATGGGTGCCCGCATACTGGTAACGGACGTTGGCCGACTCGCTGCGCACCCACGAAGCGACGTGGGTCATGTTCAGGCCGATCACCGCACGACCATACTGGCCCAGGCGCAGGCGCTGCTTGATGTCCAGGTCCACGCCCGACACTTCCGTGTAGCTGGAATTGCGGTATGGCGCCTGGGTCAGCACCAGGGTACCGGTGTTGGGGATGGCGACACCATTGACGACCAGGTTGTTGTCATTCCGGACTGCTGTCGGCAGTGCAGCAGCCTGGTCGTACGGCAGCGAATTGATTTCGTTGGTGCGCTTGATCTTCCAGGCGTCCAGGGCCAGGCTGGTGCCTTCCAGTGGATCCCATACCAAGCCCAGCGTTTTGCCTTTCGACTCTTCCGGTTTCAGGTTCGGGTCACCGACCTTGACGGCAGCGATGGTGATCGCGCAGTCGGTAGAGGTGGCACCGCCAGCAGCCGGCACACCGCCCGGGCAGCGGACCGGATCACGCACCGGCGCCGAGCCGGTCGACTGAGAACCGACGTTGCTCTCGGCTGCACCGGGAGCACGGAAGCCCTCGGTGTAGGTGCCGCGCAGGGCGAAGGATTTGACAGGGGTCCACTTGATGCCGGCTTTCGGCGTCGAGGAGCTGAAACGGTCGTATTTGTCGTAGCGCAGTGCTGCCGACAGTTCCACGGTTTTCACAACCGGCGCCAGAATCTCGGCAAACACGGCCTTGACCTTGGAGTCGCCGAAAGCGGCCACGTAACTCGAATTGATCGAACCGTCTTCCGAACCCGACAGCGATGGATTGCGCAGCTGCTCCTTGCGGTATTCACCGCCAAGCGCCAGGCCCATTCTGCCGCCAGGCAGGTCGAGCAACTCGCGCGACGCCTTGAAGTCGACGATGTCGAGCTTGGTGGTCGAATGCGAACCGGCGTTCACGCGCAGCGCTGCATACAACGAGGCCGGATTGCGCGAAGCCTGGTCGCCGATATAGTACGGGAAGTATTGCGAAGTCGGGTCGCTCAGGGATGCGCGCAGCACCTTCATGTTCAGCATGTTGGTGTAGATCAGGTCCAGTGCCGACTCGGAGTGGGTCAGGCCGGCATCGTAATCCCAGCCCATCGCCGAACCTTTGAGGCCGACCACCGCGCGCTTGAAGATGTTGTTGGCGCTGCGGGTGTTGGCGCCGATGTCGAACGCCGAGTAGCGCAGACGGGTGGCTGCGCCGAACGGATTCTGCGGATGGCTGGCGGCCATCAGTGGCAGGCTGCCATAGTTGATGAAACCCTGTGGTGTCGTGGCATTGGGCGGGAAGGCGACGGTCGGCGTGACCGACGGCGGCACCAGCGTGAACGAGGTATCGCGCTTGGAGTAGCCGAGTTCTGCGTAAGCCTGCGTATCGTCGTTGATCTGCCAGGTGCCGCGCGTGTACAGGTTGACCGCTTCGATTTCCGGCTGCATGTCGCGGAACTGGTCGCTATGCCACAGGCAGCCGCCGCCGGAGCCAGTCTGATCTGTGGTGGCCGACAAGTTGGCGCAGCCTGGCAAAGAAACGTAGTCGTTGGTCAGCGGATTGCGGATCGAGCCGGTCGGGCTCGCGCTGGCGGTATTGTTGCCAGCAATATAGCCGGAAGCAAACTGGGTGCCGACCGGATAGCCATAGGCACGCAGGTCCGATTTGCCAATGTAGGCGCGATCCTTGCGATCGCTGTTTTTCAGACTGTCGGACTGGAAATATTCGGCGTTGACGACGACATTGAACTTGTCGTCGTCGAGGTTGCCCTTGCCCCAGGTGACGGCCGCCTTGTTCTGTTTGCCATCGCTGTAGCGCGAGAAGCCGGTGTCGGCTTTCAGTTGCAGGCCGGTGAAGTCCTTGCGCAGGATGATGTTGACTACCCCGGCGATGGCGTCGGCGCCGTAGGTGGACGAGGCGCCGTCCTTGAGGATCTCGATCCTTTCGACGATCTGCATCGGGATCGTCGAGATATCGGTAAAGCTCTTCTGGCCGTCGTCGGCGCGGGCGAACGGCGCCATGCGGCGGCCGTTGAGCAGCACCAGGGTGGAGGTGGCGCCCAGGCCGCGCAGTGAGATCGCGGTCGAGCCGGCGGCAAAGCCGTTGCCGAAGCCGGTCGGCAGCGAGCCGGCGCCATCGGCGGTCAGGGTTTGCAGGTATTCCGCGACCGTTCCCTTGCCAGATTTCATCAGGTCGTCGCGGCTGATGATCTGCACCGGCGAGGCAGTTTCGGCGCTGGCGCGCTTGATGCTCGACCCGGTGATCTCGACCCGCTGCACCGACGCGCCGGCCGGCTCCGGATTGCTTTGTGCCATGGCGGGCACGGCCAGCAGGCTGGCTGCGGCAACGCTGCCCGAGAATATCAGGCGTACCGAACGGGACATTACTCTTTCCATCATCATGCTGAAACTCTCCACTGAAATGGCTGTTGCTGTTTAATCTACCGATCTCGCACTCGTGCTTGGCACGGCGACACGCCGGCATTCTGGGTCTGGGAAGATTCACACCTTCCGGTTCTTTTATAAAAACATCCCGCAAGTATCGGTGTCAATGTAACCATTTATTCCTATTGGCACTAAATTAGGGGGCGGAGGTACTTGTGCCCCTCCCAAAAAGCCGGGGGTAAATCGGAGGACGGATGAGAACGTCGCGCTACATGTAGATAACGTCGGGAAAGATGGCGGTATCGCAAAATTTCGAATATCAACAATGGACGGATGAAAATATGGAAAAAGCAGCAAATGCGGTGAAAAATAATCTGCGAAACGTGTTCAAAATGTGACGATTTGACGACAAGAATTGGTTTGAGGCAGCGAATGTTCGTTTTTGTGCCGGAAAAATCGGTTCTGATTGCGCACCGCTGATCATGCAGTTTTTACGTTAAGATAGAACGATGCCCAATTTTGTCCACCTGCTGCAGGAGTACGGCGTCCTGATCGTTTTTGCGATCGTACTGGTCGAACAGATCGGTCTGCCGATTCCTGCCTACCCGATCCTGATCGTCGCCGGCGCGCTGTCCGTCGATGGCGATTTCAGCTGGCCGGCCGTGCTGGCGGTGGCGGTGTGCGCGTGCATGCTCAGCGACGGCTTCTGGTTCCGCATGGGGCGCTTGTACGGCAAGCGCATCCTCAAGCTGCTGTGCCGCATTTCGCTGTCGCCCGATTATTGCGTGAGCCAGACCGAGGACAGCTTTACCCGCTGGGGCCCGCGCATGCTGATCGTCTCCAAGTTCATTCCGGGCTTTAATACGATTGCCGCACCGCTGTCGGGAGCAATGGGGGTGCATGCCCGCGTGTTCGCCTGCTACAGCGTGCTGGGCGCCACCTTGTGGGCCGGCACCGGCATTGCCATCGGCGCGTTCTTCCACGCCAGTATCGATTCCGTGCTCACCGCACTCAGCACCATGGGCAGCACGGCGCTGATGGTCTTGCTGATATTGCTGGCGCTGTTCATCGGCTATAAGTATCTCGAGCGCAAGCGGTTTCGCCAGTCGGTGCAGATCGATCGCGTGACAATCGACGAACTCAAGCAGCTGCTGGAACAGGGGGCGGCGCCGGTGCTGGTCGATGCGCGCAGCGCCACCGCCCAGCTGCTCGAACCGGCGGTGCCGGGTGCCTTGCTGTTCAACGGCGGCCAGCCGGCGCCCGAGCTGATCGCCGTGGACCGCAATCGCCATGTGATCGTCTATTGCAGCTGTCCCAACGATGTCACGGCGGCCCAGGTCGCCAGGGAGCTCAAGCAGCACGGCTTTACCATGGCGCGTCCGCTGCACGGCGGGCTCGACGCGTGGAACGCCGCCTTCCGCGCGCGTGATGCGCTGGCCGACAAGGCTGCGCCGGCGTCGGCCTGATACGGTGCAGGGTAATACGGTGCAGGGTAGTCATACTACGAGTTAATTAGCGAGTTCATGTGAAACTACGCCGATGTTTGTACTAAAACTACAAAACTCTTGCCAGAATTGGTGAAAATACCTTAAGCTTGGGCCTCAACCAACTCGCTTCCGCCATGACAGCTATCTCCTCGCCTTCGCTCCCGATCAACGACTTCCCCGGTGGCCCACGGCTGCTGGCTGATGTTGGCGGCACCAATGCGCGCTTTGCGCTGGAAACCGCGCCGGGCCAGATCGTGGCGATCGACGTGCTGCCGTGTGTCGAGTATCCGACCCTGGCAGCGGCACTGCTGGCCTACCTCGGTTCGCCGCTGGTCGCCAAGGCGGTCGGCACCGGGCAGGGACGCATCCGCAACGGCGCCATCGCGATCGCCAACCCGGTGATCGGCGACATGGTGCGCATGACCAATCACCACTGGGCGTTTTCGATCGAGGCCCTGCGCCGCGAAGTCGGGTTCGACACCCTGCTGGTGGTCAACGATTTCACGGCGCTGGCCAGTGCCTTGCCATTCCTGTCGTTCGAGCAGAAGCGCCAGGTCGGCGATGGCGTGGCGGTGCAGGGCACACCGCTGGGGCTGATCGGCGCCGGCACCGGCCTTGGCGTTTCGGGCCTGATTCCGGGCCGGGATGGCTGGACCGCGCTGCTGAGCGAGGGTGGCCACGTCAGTTTTGCGCCGGTCAACCAGACCGAAGTCGAGATCCTGCAATACGCCTGGACCGAATTCGAACACGTGTCCGCCGAGCGCCTGATGTCGGGCGCCGGCATCGAACTGATTTACCGGGCGCTGGCCAAAATGCGTGGCGTGGCGGCCGAGCCGCTGGCCGCTTCCGACATTTCGCGCCGGGCGCTGGTGGGCGACTGCGCCCTGTGCGACGAAGTGATCGAAGCGTTTTGCTGCATGCTGGGCACCATCGCCGGCAACCTGGTGGTGACGCTGGGCGCCCAGGGTGGCGTGTACATCGGCGGCGGTATTGTGCCCAAGCTGGGCCAGCGCTTCGACCGCTCGGGCTTCCGCGCGCGTTTCGAGTACAAGGGGCGCTTCAACCAGTACCTGGCGCAAGTGCCGACCTGGGTCATCACGGCCGAGTACCCGGCGTTTGTCGGCGTTTCCGCCATCCTGTCCGAGAAACTTGCCTCGGCATAAGTTAAGTTACTGTGCTACGCCACATTTCGCCGTGGCGTATGCGCATTTGGCAGTTTTATCAGGTACAATTCGTCTGGTTGGATGAAACGTCCCAGGCAGGCCTTGCCAGTTTTCGCCCGAAAACAGTGCCGAGCTCCTCTCCTGCAAGGCGCAACGCCCCGGCGTCGTAACAAAACAGCGCGTAACACCAAACAAAAAAACCAGCTTCAGCGGCTAATCCGGCAGGCGGCATCATGGATGCAGCGCCTTCCTCACCGACTCACTGAATGTAATTGATGTCACTCTGCGCATGCTAGGCGCATGCAGCCACAAGATTGCTATGGATAATGCTGAGGCTAAAAAAGTCCTCGAGACCGCCTTGCTGTGCGCCCGTGAGCCGTTGACCATCCACAGTCTGAAGAAGCTGTTTGTCGACGAGGAGCAAGCGGCGGGCGAACATGATGCCGTGATCGGCGCCGAACAGATCAAGGTATTACTGGAAGAACTCGGTCGCGACTGGGCCGACAAGGGCGTGGAGGTGGTCAGCCTGTCGAGTGGCTGGCGGTTCCAGAGCCGCCCGGCGATGAAGCGCTATCTCGATCGCCTCAGTCCCGAGAAACCGCCGCGCTATTCGCGGGCCACGCTGGAAACCCTGGCCATCATCGCCTATCGCCAGCCCGTCACACGCGGCGATATCGAAGAAATCCGTGGCGTGGCCGTGAATTCGCAGACCATCAAGCTGCTGGAAGACCGCGGCTGGATCGACGTGGTGGGGCACCGCGACGTGGTGGGCCGGCCCTCGCTGCTGGGCACGACACGCCAGTTCCTCGACGACCTCGGCCTGCATGCGCTGTCGCAGCTGCCGCCGTTACAGCAGATCAGTGAAGAGCAGGGCGGCGGTCGCGATATGGCGGCCCTGGAAGCAGCATTGCAGCAGAACTTTGAACAAGCAGCGCACGGCGACCGTGTCGCGCCAGCAGACGCGGGCGCAGACGTGGCGGAGGCGCCGGTGGTAACAGCGGTCGCGACCGGCCCTGACGCCGGCCCGGAAGTTAAGCAGGATCGTGTGCATCGTCCCGATGACATGGTCCACGAGCACAAGCAAGAAACGAATAATGAACACACCTAAATCCCCAGAGACAGTCAACGACGCCGCCGAAGCTGCGGTCGCCAAGCCCAAGCGCCGCACCAAGGCCCAGATCGCTGCGGAAAGCGCTGGCGCCGCCCCCGCTGCTGCAACCGATGTGGCAGCTGCTGCAGCGTCGGGCGACGCCGCGCCGGCCGCCAAGCCGAAACGCAAGACCAGGGCCGATGCGCCTGCAACGGCGCCAGCGCCCGACGCCGCTGCCGCTGTCGCTACCGCAGCGCCGGCAGCGGTCAAAAAGCCGCGTGCCAGAGCGGCCGCCAAGGTGGCCGACGCCGATAACGTCGCCAGCGGCGCCGGGTCGGTCGTTCCGGTGTCGGCTCCTGCCGCATCCGATGCGCCGGCCGCCGGTCATGCCACTGCCGCCACCGACGCCGCCAAGCCGGCCCGCGCGCCGCGGGGCCGCAAGGCTGCTGCTATCGCTTCCGCCCCTGCTGCTGACGTCGCGCTAGCCGCAGCTGCCACCGAGGCCGACGCCGGCACCGCTGCGCCGGCCGACGGCGAGCCGCGCCAGGGGCGTGGCCAGCGTCCGCGCGGCCCGCGCCAGATGCGCGAACAGCGCGCCGTGCGCGAAGCGCTGGCGCCGAAAGCCGAGCCGGCGCCGGACGCTGCCGTGGCGGCCGACGCTGTTGCCGAGTCCGCAGGCGCCGACGGCGCGGCGCCGGTGCGCCAGCCGCGCGGCCAGCGCAACGGTCGCCAGGGCGGCCAGCAGGCAAGCCAGGGACAACCGCAGCAGCCACAGCAGGCACAGAACGGCCGCAGCGGCAAGAATGGCAAGAACAAGAACAAGCATGGTGCCGGCCGCGGTCAGAACGGCGCCAAGCCGAGCGACGCCGACGCCGCCTTCTCGTTCGTCACCTCCGACGCCTTCGACAGCGAAGACGGCGGCCGCGGGCGCCAGCCTCAAAAGGCCGCGCGCCGCGACCTGACGGCCGACGACGATGCGCCGAAACTGCACAAGGTGCTGGCCGAAGCCGGTCTCGGTTCGCGCCGCGACATGGAAGACCTGATCGTGGCCGGCCGCGTGTCGGTCAACGGCGAGCCGGCCCACATCGGTCAGCGCATCCTGCCGACCGACGCGGTTCGCATCAACGGCAAGCTGATCCAGCGTCGCGTGAGCAAGAAGCCGCCGCGCGTGCTGGTGTACCACAAGCCGGCCGGCGAAATCGTCTCGACCGACGATCCGGAAGGCCGTCCATCGGTGTTTTCGCGTCTGCCGACCATGAAGGCCGGCAAGTGGCTGGCCGTTGGCCGCCTCGACTTCAACACCGAGGGTCTGCTGCTGTTTACCACGTCCGGTGACCTGGCCAACCGCCTGATGCACCCGCGCTACGGCATCGACCGCGAGTACGCGGTGCGCACGCTGGGCGTGCTCGAAGAAGGCATGCGCCAGAAGCTGCTGGCCGGCGTCGAACTCGAAGACGGCCTGGCGCAGTTCTCGAAAATCGCCGACGGCGGCGGCGAGGGCATCAACAAGTGGTACCGCGTGATCATCGGCGAAGGCCGTAACCGCGAGGTGCGCCGCATGTTCGAGGCGATTGGCCTGACCGTCTCGCGCCTGATCCGGACCCGCTACGGCGCCATGACCTTGCCGAGCAGCCTGAAACGCGGCCGCTGGGAAGAGCTCGAAGAAAACCAGGTGCGCGACATGCTGGCCGTCTACGGCGTCGAGAAAAAAGGCGGCGCCGAAGCCGGTGCCGCGTCCGCGCGCAACGGCAAGGGGCCGCAAGCCAAGCCGGCCCAGAACAAGGGTCCGGAAAAACGCCCGCAGCGCAGCCGTGCCGACGACTACGATTACGATGACGACGAGGATGACCTCGACGAACCGAACTTCAACCGCGCCGATGTCAGCAACGACAACGTGCTGCCATTTGCCAAGCCGCCACGCGGCCAGGGCCGTGGCCAGGGTGGTTTCGGTGGCGGCCAGGGGCGTGCTGCCGGCCAGGGTGGCCAGGGTAATCGTGCAGGCGGCAATGGCCGTGCCGGCGGCGCCCAGGGTTCGGGGCGTCCGGGCGGCCGGCCGCAAGGCATCGGCGCGTATGCGGGCGGTCGTCCGCTCGGCGAACCGGCACCGGCGCGCGCCGGCGGCCAGCGCCAGGGGCAGGGCGGTCAGGGACGCGGCCAGCAGGCCAAGCCGGCCGGCAAGGGACCGCGCCAGCCCGATCCGCTGCAAACCACGTTCGGCTTCGGCAACGCCGGTGCACCGCGTCGCGGCCAGCAGCCGCGCGGCGGCGCCAGCGACCATGGCATGCCGCGTCGCCGCAAGGGTTAAGGTAACCTTTTAACCCTTGTAATCGGCGCGCCTGACCTTATCTGCAAGCTCGTAGCGCAGTGATCCGGCCCGTTTGGATTGCAGCGCCGGGCGAATAAGGTTATAATTACCAGCCTGGTAAAAGTTCTTGTCCCGATAAAACCGCGAACAAGGCTGGACCCCGGTGGTATTACTGGAAGATGGGCAATTGCCCATTTTTTTTTTGTTGAACGGGTTTGGCGCCGGTTGTCTGAAACGCCGGAAACAAGCCTTAATCTGGAGAATTTCTTGCAGCTGCCGCAGTTAATTGAAACGACCGTCGCCGGTCTGGGCTACGAGCTGGTTGATGTCGAACGGGCCGAGCGCGGACTGCTGCGCGTGTTTATCGATTTCAGCGCGGCCGACGCTGAAGAAAAAGGGCCGATTACCGTGGAAGATTGCGCCACGGTCAGTCACCAGCTGTCGCATGTGCTGACGGTCGAGAACGTGAATTACGAGCGGCTCGAAATTTCGTCGCCGGGGCTCGATCGCCCCGTGCGCAAGCTGGAAGACTTCGTGCGCTTTGCCGGTTGCGAAGCAATCGTCAAGCTGCGCACGGCAATGCCGGGTACGAACAACCGGAAATCGTTCCAGGGGATCCTGCAAGTCCCCCAGGGCGAGAATTTGTCGTTGGAATTCGAAAGCAATGATGGTCCGGCGCTGTTGGAGTTTACGCTCGCCGATATGGATAAGGCACGCTTGGTGCCGCAGGTGGTTTTTAAGGGACGCAAAGCATGAGTCGCGAAGTTTTATTATTGGTAGACGCGCTGGCGCGTGAAAAGAACGTCGATAAGGATGTCGTTTTCGGCGCCCTCGAATTCGCATTGGCGCAAGCCACGAAGAAACGGTATGAGGGTGAAGTCGACATCCGCGTTTCGATCGACCGCGAGTCGGGCGAATTCGAGTCGTTCCGCCGCTGGCACGTGGTACCCGACGAAGCGGGCCTGCAGCTGCCGGACCAGGAAATCCTGCATTTCGAAGCCAAGGAACAGATTCCCGACATCGAAGTGGACGACCACATCGAAGAGCCGATCGAATCCGTAGAGTTCGGCCGCCGCTTCGCGCAGGATACCAAGCAGGTCGTGCTGCAGCGCGTGCGCGATGCCGAGCGCGAACAGATCCTGGCCGACTTCCTCGAACGCGGCGACTCGCTCGTGACCGGCACCATCAAGCGCATGGAACGCGGCGACGCCATCGTCGAATCGGGCAAGATCGAAGCGCGCCTGCCGCGCGACCAGATGATCCCGAAAGAAAACCTGCGCATCGGCGACCGCGTGCGCGCCTTCATCCTGCGCGTGGACCGCAATATGCGCGGCCCGCAGGTGATCCTGTCGCGTACCGCGCCGGACTTCATCGCCAAGCTGTTCGAGCTGGAAGTGCCGGAAATCGAGCAGGGCATGCTGGAAATTAAATCGGCCGCCCGCGACGCCGGCGTGCGCGCCAAGATCGCCGTCTACACGGCCGACAAGCGCATCGACCCGATCGGTACCTGCGTCGGCATGCGCGGTTCGCGCGTGCAGGCCGTGACCGGCGAACTCGGCGGCGAGCGCGTGGACATCGTGCTGTGGTCCGACGATCCGGCCCAGTTCGTCATTGGCGCGCTGGCCCCGGCCAACGTGTCGTCGATCATGGTCGACGAGGAAAAGCACGCGATGGACGTGGTCGTGGACGAGGAAAACCTCGCCATCGCCATCGGCCGTTCGGGCCAGAACGTGCGCCTGGCGTCCGATCTGACCGGCTGGAAGATCAACATCATGACGGCCGAGGAATCGGCCGACAAGGCAGCCCAGGAAACCGCGGCAGTGCGTGCACTGTTCATGGAGAAACTGGACGTTGACCAGGAAGTCGCCGACATCCTGGTGGAAGAGGGCTTTGCCAGCCTGGAAGAAATCGCTTACGTGCCGATCTCCGAAATGCTGGAAATCGACTCGTTTGACGAAGATACCGTCAACGAACTGCGTACCCGTGCCCGCGACGCCCTGGTCACCGAAGCAATCGCTTCGGAAGAAGGCCTGGAAGGCATGGAAGAGGCGCTGGTCGGTCTGGAAGGCATGGACCGCATCACGGCCGGTAAGCTGGGCCTGGCAGGTATCAAGACTGTTGAAGCATTCGCAGGCCTGGCCTACGACGAATTTGGCGCCATCCTGGCCTTGTCGTCCGACCGCGCCCGCGCGCTGATTTCGAATGAATTTGAAGATGTGACCGACGATGAGATGAAACTGGTCGATTCGAAGTACGACGACCGTGCGAAGGGCCTGCAAGCGAAGGCCTGGACCCTGGCAGAATCGGCAAAGGCTTAATTTGCGTATCTTTATCATCTCCGCGACACATAGAAAAGAGGACTGAATGGCGAGTAACAACGTAGCCCAATTTGCCACCGAACTGAAGATGCCTGCAGACTTGCTGCTGACGCAGCTGCGTTCTGCCGGCGTCGAGAAAAGTTCGACGTCAGATCCATTGTCGAAAGATGATAAGGATAAGCTGCTCGATCATCTGCGTCGCACCCACGGCGCCGCAGCCGACGTGGAAAAGAAAAAAATCACGCTGACGCGCAAGGAAACCACCGAAATCAAGCAGGCCGACGCCAATGGCAAGGCCCGCACGATCCAGGTCGCCGTCAAGAAAACGCGGACTTTCGTCCAGCGCGACGAACCGGTCACGACCACTGCTGCCGCCCCTGCGGCGCCGGTGATCGATGCGGCCGAAGTGGCGCGCCGCGAAGAAGAGGCGCGCAAGCAGGCCGAACTGATCGCGCGCCAGGAAGCCGATCTGCGCGAGAAGCAGGAGCGCCTGGCCAAGCTCGACGCCGAGAAGGAAGCGCAGGCGAAAGCCACCGCTGCCGCCGAAGCGCAAGCGAAGAAGGAAGCCGACGCCGAAGCCAAGCGTGACGCCGAGCAGGCGGCCGCCCGTGCCGCTGCCTCGGCCCTGAACGCTGCCAGCGCCAACGCCCATGCCGGCGCGTCCGCTGCCGATGCGGCTGCCAGCGCCGCTGCCGAAGCGCAAAAGAAAGCGGCTGCCGAAGAAGCCAAGAAAAAGGCCGACGCGGCCGCCAAGGAAGCTGCCGAGAAGGCCGCTGCCACCGAGCGCGCACGCAAGGCCGTGGCCGACGAAGTCGCCCAGATCAAGGCCATGATGAACGCGCCGCGGCGCGCCATCAAGGCGCCGGAACCGGCGCCCGCTCCGGTCAAGCCGAAAGTTGCTGAAGGCACGCTGCACAAGCCTGCCACCACGGCTACCGCCGCCAAACCGGGCGACAAGCCAGGCGACAAAAAGCCGGGCGACAAGAAATCGATCAAGTCGGCCAACGTGGCCTCGACCTGGTCGGACGACAAGAAACGCGGCGGCCCAGGCGGCAAAGGCCGTGGCGCCCCGTCGGGTCCATCGACCGGCCGCGACAGCTGGCGCGGTGGCAAGGGCGGCGGTCGTCGTCATGCAGCGTCGGAAGAGCGTGAAACCAACTTCCAGGCCCCGACTGAAGCCGTGGTCAAAGACGTGTACGTGCCGGAAACCATCACCGTGGCCGAACTGGCCCACAAGATGTCGGTCAAGGCGTCCGAAGTCATCAAGCAACTGATGAAGCTGGGCCAGATGTGCACGATCAACCAGGTGCTGGACCAGGAAACCGCGATGATCGTGGTCGAGGAAATGGGGCACAAGGCCCACGCTGCCGAGGAAGACGATCCGGAAGCGATCCTGGCCGACCAGGGCGAGCACGCGCACTTCGAATCGAAGCCGCGCGCACCGGTGGTCACCGTCATGGGTCACGTCGACCACGGTAAAACCTCGCTGCTCGACTACATCCGCCGCGCCAAGGTCGCCTCGGGCGAAGCGGGCGGGATTACCCAGCACATCGGCGCTTACCACGTCGATACGCCACGCGGCATGATCACCTTCCTCGACACCCCGGGTCACGAAGCCTTCACGGCCATGCGTGCGCGCGGTGCCAAGGCGACCGACATCGTCATCCTGGTGGTGGCGGCCGACGACGGCGTGATGCCGCAAACCAAGGAAGCAATCGCCCACGCGAAAGCGGCCGGCGTACCACTGGTGGTGGCGATCAACAAGATCGACAAACCGGGCGGCAACGTCGACCGTGTGACGCAGGAACTGGTGGCCGAGAGCGTGGTGCCGGAAGAATACGGCGGCGATTCGCCATTCGTGCCGGTATCGGCCAAGACCGGCCAGGGCATCGACAACCTGCTCGAACAGGTGCTGCTGCAGGCCGAGGTGCTGGAACTGAAAGCCCCGGTCGAAGCGCCGGCCCGTGGCCTGGTGGTCGAAGGCCGCCTGGACAAGGGCAAGGGCCCGGTCGCCACCATCCTGGTGCAGTCCGGTACCCTGAAGCGCGGCGACGTGATTTTGGCAGGCTCTTCGTTCGGTCGCGTGCGCGCCATGCTGGACGAGAACGGCAAGCCGATCACCGAAGCCGGCCCGTCGATCCCGGTCGAAATCCAGGGCCTGACCGAAGTGCCGCAAGCCGGTGAAGAAGTCATGGTCATGGCCGACGAGCGCAAGGCGCGTGAAATTGGTCTGTTCCGTCAAGGTAAGTTCCGCGACGTGAAACTGGCCAAGCAGCAAGCCGCGAAGCTGGAAAACATGTTCGACCAGATGGCCGAAGGCGAAGTGAAAAACCTGCCGCTGATCATCAAGACCGACGTGCAGGGTTCGCAAGAAGCGCTGGTGTCGTCGTTGCAGAAACTGTCGACCTCCGAAGTGCGCGTGCAGGTCGTGCACGCAGCGGTCGGTGGCATCACGGAATCGGACGTCAACCTGGCCGTGGCCTCGAAGGCCGTCATCATCGGCTTCAATGCCCGTGCCGACGCCCAGGCCCGCAAGCTGGCCGAGTCCAATGGTGTGGACATTCGCTACTACAACATCATTTACGATGCGATCGACGAGATCAAGTCGGCACTGTCGGGCATGCTGGCGCCGGAAAAACGCGAAACCGTCACCGGCCAGGTCGAGATCCGCCAGGTCATCCTGGTCTCGAAAGTCGGCGCGATTGCCGGTTGCCTGGTCACCGATGGCGTGGTCAAGCGGTCGTCGTCGGTGCGCCTGCTGCGCAACAACATCGTGGTGTGGACTGGCGAGATCGATTCGCTCAAGCGCTTCAAGGACGATGCGAAGGAAGTGCGCGCCGGTCTGGAATGCGGTCTGTCGCTGAAGAACTACAACGACATCCAGGTGGGCGACTCCCTGGAAGTGTTCGAAGTGCAGGAAATCGCCCGTACGCTGTAATCGCGGCGCTACGCGGCAACAGGTAAAGTGGGCGGCGGCTGTCAGGCTTCCGTCCACTTTGCCGTTTATGGAAACTCATCATGGCAAAACATAGCAAAAACATCCCGCAGCGCGGCTTGCGCGTTGCCGATCAAATCCAGAAAGACCTGTCGGAACTGATCGCCCTCGAATTGAAAGACCCGCGCGTGGGCATGATCACGCTGTCCGAAGTGCAGCTGACGCCCGACTACGCCCACGCCAAGATCTATTTCACCATGCTCAAGGACGACCCCGAGTCGGTGAAGAACACGCTGGCCGGCCTGCAGGCCGCCTCCGGCTACCTGCGCAACATGCTGGGCAAACGCCTGCACATCCACACGCTGCCAGCGCTGCACTTCGTGCACGACATGTCGGCCGCGCGCGGCATGGCAATGTCGGCGCTGATCGACCAGGCCAATGCCACCCGCGCATTGGATGACAGCGCGGATGACGGCAAGGAAGAATGAATCAGCCCAAAGTCAAACGCGTGCGCGACCTGGTCGATGGCGTGCTGCTGCTCGACAAGCCGGTCGGTTTTTCCAGCAACGATGCCCTGATCAAGGCCAAGCGCGTGCTCAACGCCAAAAAGGCCGGCCACACCGGCACCCTCGACCCGTTTGCCACCGGCCTGCTGCCACTGTGCTTTGGCGAAGCGACCAAGTTTTCGCAGGATTTATTGGAAGCCGATAAAACCTACCAGACCGTGGTCCACCTGGGCCAGACCACCGACACCGGCGACACCGAGGGCGAAGTGCTCGAGACGCGCGACGTCAACGTCACGCTGGCACAGATTCACGCGGTGCTGGAGCAGTTCCGCGGCCCGATCGCGCAAGTGCCGCCCATGTATTCGGCCCTGAAACGCGACGGCAAGCCGCTGTACGAATATGCGCGTGCCGGCATCACGCTCGAACGCGAAGCACGCCACGTCGTCATCCACAAGCTGGAACTGGTGGCCTACCAGGCGCCGATGCTGACCCTGTCCGTCACCTGCAGCAAGGGCACGTACATCCGCGTACTGGGCCAGGACATTGGCGCTGCCCTCGGCTGCGGCGCCCACCTGAACGCGCTGCGCCGCACGCAGGTGGGACCGTTGACCATGGAAAATATGATCGCGCTCGACGCCCTGGTCGCCCATCCGGAACCGTTGAGCCTGCTGGCCCCGGTCGATGCGCTGCTGGCCAGCTTCCCGGCCGTGCAGCTCACTGACGCGCTGGCCCAGCGCTTCCTGAACGGCCAGCGCCTGGCGCTGGGCAAGGAAACGGTGGCCGTGCCGGCGCAGCCGGGCCGGGTGCGCGTGTATCTCGACGACAAGCTGCTGGGAACGGCCATGCTCGGCGACTACGCCATCCTGGCGCCGGAGCGGCTGATTGCGTTCACGGCGCAATAACGCAACACCACGGCCACTTCGAAAATAAGCAGCCGGCCGGCGATAGAGTTGCAGCGCAACATGCTATACTAGCCGGCTTTCCGTACAGCTTCTTGTACGCACCCGCAGTTTTTCCGCAAATATACGACTATGTCCACTACTAAACGCGCAATTCGCAACATTGCAATCATCGCCCACGTTGACCACGGTAAAACCACCCTGGTTGACCAACTGCTGCGCCAGTCCGGCACCTTCCGCGAGAACCAAGCGGTCGATACCCGTGTCATGGACTCGAACGACCTCGAAAAAGAGCGCGGCATCACGATTCTGTCCAAGAATTGCGCAGTCGAGTACGAAGGCACCCACATCAACATCGTCGACACCCCGGGCCACGCCGACTTCGGCGGCGAAGTCGAGCGCGTGCTGTCGATGGTCGACTCGGTGCTGCTGCTGGTCGATGCGCAGGAAGGCCCGATGCCGCAGACCCGCTTCGTGACCCGCAAGGCACTGGCGCTGGGCCTGAAGCCGATCGTGGTCGTCAACAAGGTGGACCGTCCGGGCGCACGCGCCGACTGGGCCATCAACCAGACCTTCGAACTGTTCGACAAGCTCGGCGCCACCGACGAGCAGCTGGACTTCCCGATCGTCTACGCCTCGGGCCTGAACGGCTACGCCGGCCTGACCGAAGACGTGCGCTCGGGCGACATGAAGCCGCTGTTCGACGCCATCCTGGAACACGTGCCGGTACGCGACGACAATCCGGACGGTCCGCTGCAGATGCAGATCACCTCGCTCGACTACTCGTCGTACGTGGGCAAGATCGGTATCGGCCGCATCAACCGCGGTCGCGTCAAGACCGGCCAAGACGTGATCGTCCTGAACGGCCCTGACAGCACCCCGATCAAGGGCCGCATCAACCAGGTGCTGAACTTCAAAGGCCTCGAGCGCGTGCTGGTGGACGACGCTGTTGCCGGCGACATCGTGCTGATCAACGGTATCGAGGAAATCGGCATCGGTTCGACCGTGTGCGCACCGGACACCCCGGAAGCGCTGCCGATGCTGACCGTCGACGAGCCGACCCTGACCATGAACTTCATGGTCAACAACTCGCCGCTGGCTGGCCGCGAAGGCAAGTTCGTGACCTCGCGCCAGCTGCGCGACCGCCTGGAAAAAGAACTGAAGGCCAACGTTGCGCTGCGCGTGGCGCCGACCGAAGACGACACCACGTTCGAGGTATCGGGCCGCGGCGAACTGCACCTGACCATCCTGATCGAAAACATGCGTCGCGAAGGTTTCGAGCTGGCCGTGTCGCGTCCACGCGTGGTGTTCAAGATGGTCGATGGCGTGCGCCATGAGCCGTACGAGCAACTGTCGGTGGACGTCGAGGAAGCCAACCAGGGCGGCGTGATGGAAGAACTGGGCCGTCGTCGCGGCGACCTGCAGAACATGGAATCGGACGGCAAAGGCCGTGTGCGTCTGGAATACCGCATCCCGGCCCGTGGCTTGATCGGCTTCCAGGGCGAGTTCATGACCCTGACCCGTGGTACCGGCCTGATGAGCCACGTGTTCGACGCCTATGCACCGGTCGATACCGGCAAGGGCGAACTGGGCGGCCGCCGCAACGGCGTGCTGATCTCGCAGGACGACGGCGCTGCCGTGGCCTACGCGATCTGGAAACTGCAGGACCGCGGCCGCATGTTCGTGGTCCACAACGACCCCGTGTACGAAGGCATGATCATCGGCATCCACTCGCGCGACAACGACCTGGTCGTCAACCCGATCAAGGGCAAGCAGCTGACCAACGTGCGTTCGTCGGGTACCGACGAAGCCGTGCGCCTGGTGCCGCCGATCCAGATGTCGCTCGAATACGCGGTCGAATTCATCGACGACGACGAACTGGTCGAAATTACCCCGAAATCGATCCGTCTGCGCAAGCGCTTCCTGAAAGAACACGAGCGCAAGAAAGCCTCGCGCGAAGCGTAAGTCTGCGCGTGCCCGCTCTGAAAGCCGCCCCTTGGGGCGGCTTTTTTTTTTTATTGATCCAGGTCATGTCTCAATCAATAAATGCTGGCTTCGGCTGGCATTCTATGAACCGGATTCGTTTGCCTTTTCCACGGCGCTGCGGTACTTTTGTGCATGGCAACATGACCATGCATGGAGGATGTCGTGAGTGAAGAAAAGTACAGTCCGTGGCCCAACCCGATGCGCTGGCCCGGTAACCCGTTCCACCTTGCCCAGCAGGGGCTCGACTACTGGGTGGACGCCTGCCAGCGCTCGATCCTGTTCCTCGATGTGCTGCGCCAGCGCGGCACCGAAAGCAATGCGCGCGCCGCCAAGACGGCGCCGCACGTGCTGAGCTTTCCGTTCGAGATCATCATGGACGGCAGCACGCTTGCGCGTCCGGTCAACTACGGCCTGTGCTACATCGCCCCGCCCGACGGCATCGAACCCGACCCGACCAAGCGCCCGTTCATCGTGTTCGATCCGCGTGCCGGCCACGGTCCCGGCATCGGCGGCATGAAGCACGACAGCGAGATCGGCGTGGTCCTGAAAGCCGGTCACCCGTGCTATTTCGTCGGTTTCACGCCGGTGCCGGTGCCGGGCCAGACCATCGAGGACGTGTGCCGCGCCGAAGCGGCCTTCATCGCGCACGTGGCCGAGCGCCACCCGCAGGCCGACGGCAAGCCGGCCCTGATCGGCAACTGCCAGGCCGGCTGGCAGATCATGATGACCGCCGCCCTGAAACCGGACCTGGTCGGGCCGCTGGTGCTGGCCGGTGCGCCGCTGTCGTACTGGGCCGGCGTGCGCGGCAAGAACCCGTTGCGCTACCTGGGCGGCGCGCTCGGCGGCACCTGGATGACCTCGCTCGCCGGCGACCTCGGCAATGGCATCTTCGACGGCGCCCAGCTGGTCGCCAACTTTGAAAAAATGAATCCGTCCAACACGCTGTGGACCAAGAACTACAATGTGTATTCGAAGATCGATACCGAGGCGCCGCGCTTCCTCGAGTTCGAGAAATGGTGGGGCAACCCGGTGCTGCTCAATGCCGGCGAGATGCAGTACATCGCCGACTCGCTGTTCGTCGGCAACCGCCTGAGCGAAGCGTCGCTGCTCGACAGCGACGGCCACCGCATCGACCTGCGCAACATCAAGTCGCCGATCGTGGTGTTCTGCTCGTGGGGCGACGACATCACGCCGCCGCAGCAGGCGCTGGGCTGGGTGCTCGACCTGTACGAGGACGACGACGCGCTGGTGGCCGGCGGCCAGACCATCATCTATTCGATGCACCAGAGTATCGGCCACCTCGGCATCTTCGTCTCGGCGTCGGTGGCCAACAAGGAGCACGAAGAATTCACGGCCGCGATGGACATGATCGACATCATGCCGCCCGGCCTGTACGAAGCGGTGTTCCTGGAAAAAGACGAGGAAATGCTGCAGGAAGAACTCGCTGCCGGCGACATGATGGGCGGCGACTACGTGATGCGCTTCGAACGCCGTCCGCTGGAATCGCTGCGCGCACTGGGCGGCAACGATGAAGCGGACGAGCGCCGCTTTGCCACCGTGGCGCGCGTGTCGGAAATCAACCAGGGCCTGTACCGTACCTTTGCCAGCCCGGTCGTCAAGAGCCTGGTGACCGAGCACAGCGCCAGGCAGCTGCGCGAGCTGCACCCGATGCGGCTGCGCTACACGGCGTTCTCCAACAAGAACAAGCTGCTCGACGGCATTCCGGCGCTGGCTGCCAAGGTGCGCGCCCAGCGCCGCCCCGTGGCCAAGGACAATGTCTTCCTGCAGCTGCAGGACGCCATGTCGAAACAGATCGTCGCGGCGCTCGACCTGTACCGCGACGTGCGCGACCAGGCCACCGAGCACTTCTTTCTGACCGTCTACGGTTCGCCCGTGCTGCAGGCGCTGGTGGGCTTGCGCGCAGAGAACGGGGCGCCGCGCCGCATCGGCCGCGACCTGGCGCGCGAGGCGGCGCTCGACGCCTACCGCACTGCCGCCGCCGGCAAGACCGCCGAAGGCGGCACCACGGAAGCGATCATCCGCAGCCTGCTGTACATCTACCGCAGCCCGGAACTGAGCGCGGCCGACGAGCGCGCGTTTGCCACCATCCGCCAGCTGCGGCTGCGCACCGCCAGCGACGAAGAGCTCAGCGTCACGCACTTCAAGACCATCGTGCGCGAACAATACCTGATGCTGCAGGTGGCCGAGGAAGCGGCCATCCGCGACCTGCCGCTGCTGCTGCCGGACGACCCGGACGCGCGCGCCACCGCGCTGGCCATCGTGCGCCAGGTGGTCGGCGCCACCGGCACCGTCACCGGCGACGCCGCCGAGCGCCTCGAGCGCGTGGCAGCCCTGTTCGGCCCCAAGCTGGCGGTGGTGCGCAAGAAGAAGCAGGGCAGCGACGCGGCCTAGTGATTGCGGACCGGTGCGGCGGACCGGTACGGCGCAGCGCTGCGTCCACGCAGCGGCGCTCGCCTGATCGCGTTTGGCTGCGCGGCCCGGATCTATTTCAGGCCCGAACCGCCCGAGCCGGATTCGGACTGATACGGCAGCTTGGCGGTATAATGACGACCCCCTACCGACCAGCAGTTGCCGCCATGACCATCGACACTTCGCAAACAACCGACGCCGCCTCCGCCCCCGTGCCTGGCCGCCGCCTGTCGGTGGCACCGATGATGGACTGGACCGACCGTCACTGCCGCGTGTTCCACCGCCACATCACCGAGCACACCTGGCTGTACACGGAAATGGTCACCACCGGTGCGCTCGTGTATGGCGACGTCGAGCGTCATCTGCGCTTCAACGAGGAAGAGCACCCGGTGGCGCTGCAGCTGGGCGGCAGCGACCCGGCCGACCTGGCGACCAGCGCCAGGCTGGGGCAGCAGTGGGGCTACGACGAGATCAACCTCAATTGCGGCTGCCCGTCCGAGCGCGTGCAGAAGGGCGCGTTCGGCGCCTGCCTGATGGCGGAGCCGCAACTGGTGGCCGACTGCGTGAAGGCGATGCGCGACGCGGTCGATATCGACGTCACCGTCAAGCACCGGATCGGTATCGACAAGCACGAAAGCTACGATTTCGTGCGCGATTTCGTCGGTACCGTGGCCGAGGCCGGCTGCACCACGTTCATCGTCCATGCGCGCACTGCCATCCTGAAGGGGCTGTCGCCGAAGGAAAACCGCGAAATTCCGCCGCTCAAGTACGACGTGGCGTACCGCCTCAAGCGCGACTTCCCCGACTTTGAAATCATCATCAATGGCGGCATCAAGACCGAAGCCGAGATCGACGAGCACCTGCGCCATGTCGATGGCGTGATGCTGGGCCGCGAGGCGTACCACAACCCGTTCCTGATGGCCAGCTTCGACCAGCGCTATTACGGCGCCACGACCGAACCGAAGTCGCGCGCCGAAGTGATCGAGGCGATGATTCCCTACATCGCGGCACAGCTGGCCCAGTACGGCGTTCACGGCCTCAAGATGAATTCGATCACGCGCCACATGCTAGGGCTGATGCAGGGCTTGCCCGGCGCGAAATCGTTCCGGCAAACTTTGTCGGACGCGAAACAATTGGCAGCCGGCGACGCCACCTTGCTGCGCCAGGCTGCAGTACGCCTGACGGCGGTCTGACGGCCGGCCAGGCCGGCACTCGCCCCTTAGCGTCATCCTTCATCCCGTTCCCCTACCGGCGCCGCTCGGCGCCGCGTTCCCCGCATTTTTGCACCGATTTTCAGTGTAACTTGCAAGCAGAATTTCAAAGTGTTGGAATTTCCACTAAGAAATTATGTTTCCGCGAAGACCGTTATTATTTACTTGCCGTGTGGAAAAACATGGATTTATAATTCATTTCCGTACACATCTGTCCACCGTCTTTCGTATGTGTATTGCGACGCAAAAGAGACAATCCGACGCTGGTGGAGCGCCAAATTTTGCATTCGCAGTCATTGTTTGCTAATGTCATGTTTACTTGCATTGCAGAAATGTTCGGATTGGCGTTGTCCCCAAGCTCGACGGGCCGTCCCAAGGCAAATTCTTATTAACAGTGTCACTTACGAAGAGACGAAATGAATTTAGCAAAAATGAAAGTTGGCATGCGCCTGGGCCTCGGATTCGCCCTGGTCCTGGTGTTCCTGATCGCGGTCACCACGGTCGGCATCTTCCGCATGGCACAAATCCAGGACCGCCTCGACCACGTCATCAGCGTCAACAACGTCGTCACCCGCCTGGTGACCGAGATGCGCACCAACGTTGCCACCCGCGTCAGCACGCTGCGCATCCTGACCCTGCTGAGCGATCCGGACGATATGGCCAAGGATCTCAACAACGTCAAGACGCTGGCCGCCGCCTATACCGAGGCACAGAACAAGTTGAGCGCCCAGTTCGCGACTGAAGCGCTGCCGGAAGAAAAAGCGCTGCTCGCTGCCATCAAGGAGCAGGAAGCGGTCGCCATGCCGGCCATCGCCAAGGCCACCGATATGTGGGTGGGCGGTCAGGCCGAAGCGGCGACGCGCGTCCTGATCAAGGAAATCCGTCCGGCGCAGGTGAAATGGATGGCCGCACTGGATCAGCTCGGCGCACTCGAAGACAAGCTGAATGCTGAAATGCAGGTGGAAGCTGCCAAGGGCTTCGCCAGCGGCCGTACCTTCATGATCATCATGGGCTTGCTGGCCGTGGCAATTTCGGTGGCTGCCGCCGTGGTCATCACCCGTGGCCTGCTCAAGCAGCTGGGCGCCGAACCCGGCTACACCTCGGCCATCGCCAGCAGCATCGCCAGCGGCGACCTGGCCGTGTCGATCAACACCACCGGCAATGACAAGACCAGCCTGCTGTACGAAATGCGCGAAATGCGCGACAGCCTGGTCGACATCGTGGGCCAGGTCCGTACCGGCACCAAGACCATCGGCACCGCCACCCGCGAGATCGCCGCCGGCAACTCCGACCTGTCGGCCCGCACCGAAATGCAGGCCAGCTCGCTGGAAAAAACCGCGACCGCCATGGAAGAGCTGACCTCGACCGTGAAGCAGAATGCCGACAACGCTCGTGAAGCCAATCAGCTGGCCTCGGCCGCATCGGATGTGGCGCTCAAGGGCGGCAAGGTGGTGTCGGAAGTGGTCGATACCATGAGCTCGATCGATGCCTCGGCCAAGAAGATCGTGGACATCATCGGCGTGATCGACGGCATCGCCTTCCAGACCAACATCCTGGCGCTCAATGCTGCCGTGGAAGCCGCCCGTGCCGGCGAACAGGGCCGTGGCTTTGCCGTGGTGGCGTCCGAGGTACGCAACCTGGCTCAGCGCTCCGCTGGTGCCGCCAAAGAAATCAAGATGCTCATCGATGACTCGGTGGAAAAAGTCGGCGCCGGCACCAAGCTGGTCGGCCAGGCCGGCGTGACCATGGACGAAGTGGTGTCCTCCGTGCGCCGCGTAACCGACATCATGAGCGAGATCGCCAACGCCAGCCAGGAGCAGAGCGCCGGCATCGAACAGGTCAACCTGTCGATCATCGAGATGGACAGCATGACCCAGCAGAACGCCGCGCTGGTGGAGCAATCCGCCGCCGCAGCCAAGAGCTTGCAAGACCAGGCCGACGAGTTGTCGCGTGTCGTCAGCATCTTCAAGCTGGTGGAAGGGGAGGAGCGCGAGATGGCTCCGGTCTTCGTGAAGGCGGCGCCGGTAAAGCCTGCAGTCAAGGCCATCGTGACGCCGATCGCCGCCGCACCCCGCGCTCCGGTAAAGAAACTGGCCACCAAGCCAGCACCTGCACCGGCAGCCAAACCGAAGAAAGTCGTCAATGCTGCCAGCACCGCCAGCGCTGACGAGTGGGAAGAGTTTTAAGGAATCCAAGTATTGCCCGGACCGCTGTCACGTTGTTGCGTGATGGTGGAAACGCCAAGGCGGACCGGGAACCACACCTGTTGTTAAAAATAATTGAGAGAAATTAAATGACCAAGTTTTCGACCGTAATCGCTGCCTTCCTGCTGTCCGCTACCTCCGCCGCCGCCATGGCGGTCGAAGTTCCGGCAACCCTCGACGCCAAGAACTGCAAGGCTGAATATCCAAAAGCCTCGCTGATCAACGAAGAGCAGGGCGACGTCAAGATGTCGTTCCTGGTGGGCGCAGACGGTACCGTTGTCGATTCCAAACTGGACAAATCGAGCGGCTTCAAGAACCTCGATAAAGCCGCCCTGAAAGCGCTGTCGGCCTGCAAATTCAAACCCGGTACCAAGGACGGCGCCGTCGCCCAGACCTGGGCCAAGGTCGACTATAGCTGGAAGCTGTAACACCTGAACGCCACCATTATCCATAGGGGAAAAATCATGATGACGAATAAACGTATGTTGGGTCTGGTTGCAGCGGTTCTGGTCGCAAGCGCGCCAAACGTGTTTGCCGCCGAAGTGCCAGCCAGCTTCGATTCCAAGAACTGCAAGGCCGAGTATCCGAAGGCGTCGCTGATGAACGAAGAGCAGGGCACGACGTCGATGTCGTTCCTGGTCAAGCCCGACGGTTCGGTGGCCGATTCCAAGGTCGAGAAGACCAGCGGTTTCAAAAACCTCGACAAGGCTGCCATCAAGGCCCTGTCCGCCTGCAAATTCAAGCCCGGCACCAAGGACGGCGCACCGGCCGAAACCTGGACCAAGGTCGATTACGCCTGGAAGCTGGACTGATAGATTCTTGCTGACAAAAGGGAGCCCGCGCGGCTCCTTTTTTTATGCCGATGGCACACACCGGTGTAACAAGCTGTAATGGCGCTGCGCGCGCGCTGCACGATCTTATATAGTGTGATCCTGGACAAGGAGAATTGGCGATGAAATCGATCTTAGCAGTGGTCGGCGTGGTGGCGGCGCTGACGGGATGCGCAACCCAGCAACCTTATTACAGCAGCGCGCGCGTGGTCAACGATCCGTATCAGTGGCGCACCGTGTCGGTGACGCCATCGGACCGCGTGTACGGGCAATCGTCGGCGCCGGTCTATACGACCGAGGAATTGCCGCCGCAACCGAGTTCACGCGTCGTGTACAGCGAGCAGCCGGTCACCACCACGTATATCACCGAGCCCTCGACGGTGATCTACCAGCCGGCCCCCGTGTATTACCAGCCGGCGCCGGTGTACTACCCGCCAGCACCGTCATACTATTACCCACCGGTCTCGATCGGCCTGAACTTTGGCTTTACGCACTTCTCCGGCGGACGCGGTTACTACGGCGGCCGCGGCGGCTGGCGTCGCTAAGCGCCCTGCAACCCATGAAAAATCCCGCTGTGCCGATCGGCGCAGCGGGATTTTTTTCCCCGTGATCTGCTCGTTCAGCGCAGCGTGTACACGGACATCTGCGTGTGCTGCAAGGTGTTTTCTTCCACCAGAACGATGGTCGATGCGCACACCAGACTCAGTGCGATTGCGCCGTATGCGATGCGTGCGTAGCGTGCCATGACAGACTCCCGGGAAGGTTGGATTCGATGGTGAAATCTTAAGCCAGCCGTACTGGGGAGGGGATCAGCCAACTGTCCGACGTTCTGTAGGACAACAGCTTGGAGCGGACGCTAGCGCTTTTTCCAGAGCGTGACCGGCGACGCCGGCGCGGTGTCGAGCTTGTCGCACAGCTGCAGCCACTGGGTCAGGCGGTCCGGCTGCTTGAGCATGATGCCGGTGCCGTCGATGATGCCGACCTGTTCCAGGCAGCGTGCGTCGATCTTGGCCTTGGACACCGTGGGCGCGGCCATCACCATGCGGTCGTAGGCCTTGCGCGCCTTGTTCTCCCATTTGTGCAAGCCGCTTTCGTCGAAGCGGTTCGCTTCGAAATACACTGTCAGCGACCCGTCCGGGTTGCCGAAGCCGACGATGCCCGATCCGCTGCGGATGGCTGCATTGGCTGCGGAATCGAACATCTCGGAGGGAACGAACACGCCGGCACGGCCGTCGCGGTCGGGGCGTCCTACAGGCGTTTCCTTGCTGTAGGTGGAAATTTCAGAGGGTGATTTATCTTCGGACATGATGATAGAAATGGTGACACCGCGTGCGCTGGGCGATACCTGGACATTGTACGTTACCTAGTTCCCAATGGAAATATTTCTGAAGAAATGTTGTAGTACATGAACACGTTAATGTTCGCACCACATGTAATTCCTGACTATCAGTATAATTTATCCATAGACACATTAATTCAACTATCAATAATAGCAATAATCTTTAATTAATTTTATAAATTTGCGAAGGTGAGGAAAAATCCATGTCGTTTCACACTCTCAAGGTCGGTACCCGGCTGGCGCTCGGTTTCGGCATCGCGCTGGTGGTATCGTCCGTCATCTCCGCCATTGGCATCTCCAGTCTGGGTTCTCTCAACGATTCGCTGATCGCGACCGTCGATTTCAACGGGCAGGAATCGAATCTCATTTCCAGGGCAATCGGCGAAGCGCAGAAATCCTCTGCAGCGATGCGCAACCTGATCGTACTGACCGATGTGCCGCGGATGACGGTACAGAAGGAATCGTTCGATAAAAGCCTGGTGGCTTACGACAAGGCAATCGCCGACCTGGAAGCGCTGTTTCAGCGCGATGCCGATACCAGCGCGGACGAACGGGATCACCTGAGCCGGATCGCGCAACTGAAAATGTCGGCTTTGCCGTTGGTAAAAAAAGCAGCCGACCTCGGCTTCGCCAACGATCCCAGCGGCCCGGACGTGCTCATGGAGCAGACCGGACCCGCGCTCGACAAGTGGATCAACGCGCTGATCGACTTCCGCGATTACGAAACGAAGATCAACGACGACACGGCGCGCGAGGCCCATGCCGGCTATCAGCACAGCAGGACATTGATCATCGCCATCTCGCTGGTCGGCATCCTGGTGTCGGTCGTCGCCGGCTTCGCGATCACGCGCAGCATCCTGCGCCAGCTGGGCGGCGAGCCCATCTATGCGATGGACGTGGCTCAGCATATCGCCTCGGGCGATCTGAATGCCGATATCCTGGTGCAGTCCGGTGACCGCAGCAGCCTGATGTTCTCGATGAAACAGATGCGCGACCAGCTCGCTGACATCGTGGGACGCGTCAGGACCGGTACCGACACCATCGCCACCGCCTCGTCGCAGATTGCGGCCGGCAACCTCGACCTGTCGTCGCGCACCGAAGAGCAGGCCAGCTCGCTCGAGGAGACGGCCTCCTCGATGGAAGAGCTGACCAGCACGGTCAAGCAGAACGCCGACAACGCGCGCCAGGCCAACCAGCTGGCCGTCTCGGCGTCGGAAGTGGCGGTCAAGGGCGGTGCGGTGGTCGGCCGGGTCGTGGAAACGATGGCGTCGATCAACCAGTCGTCGCAGAAAATCGCCGACATCATCGGCGTCATCGACGGTATTGCATTCCAGACCAATATCCTGGCGCTGAACGCTGCCGTGGAAGCTGCCCGTGCCGGCGAACAGGGCCGCGGCTTCGCGGTCGTGGCCAGCGAGGTGCGCAACCTGGCCCACCGCTCCGCCTCTGCCGCCAAGGAGATCAAGGTGCTGATCGAAGACTCGGTGAGCCAGGTGGCGACCGGCGGCAAGCTGGTTGACGATGCCGGCACCACCATGACCGAGATCGTGCAGTCGATCACGCGCGTGACCGACATCATGAGCGAAATCGCCTCGGCCAGCGCGGAACAGACCATGGGCATCGAGCAAGTCAATTCGGCCATCGCGCAAATGGACGAAGTGACGCAGCAGAACGCGGCGTTGGTCGAAGAAGCGGCCGCCGCCGCCAATTCGATGCAGGAGCAGGCCGCGATCCTGTCCGACGTCGTCAGCGTGTTCAAGGTGGGGCAGCAGGCCAGCGAGCTGGCACCGCGTCCGGCCTTGGTGCAGCCGGCCACGCCCCGTGTCGCACTGGCCAAACCCGCAGCACCGAAGCCTGCAGCGTCCCGCCCGGCGCAGGTGGTGCAGGCGGAGGAGTGGGAACAGTTTTAAGCGCCGATGCAGTCACCATCACAACATCCCGGTCAGCAGCTGACCGGGATTTTTTTCACGCTGACGCAGAGTTGACGCTGCAAACAAAAAAGCCCGGTTGGCGTTATGCGCAACCGGGCTTTCTTTAACATTCTGTGGGGTGGCTGATGGGGCTCGAACCCACGACAACAGGAATCACAATCCTGATAAAAGCGCATTTATCTCTGTTGATTCACGTATGTATTTTGTTGTATTCCTATATTAATCATAGGCTTACGATTTTTTCAGTGTTGATTTGCGTTACCTTTCGCTGATTGATATACTCCCTGCCGGGTTACATATCGGTTACATAGGTTGCATGGGGGAGTGCTCAGCGATGGCAAAAGTAAAATTCACGGCGGGGCGGGTGAGCGGCTTCCAGTGCGAGGAAGGCAAGAGCCAATCCTTCCTGTGGGACAGCGAGGCCCCCGGTCTTGGGCTTCGGGTAACAGCGAACGGGGCCAAGTCGTATATGTTCCAAGCGAAGCTCAACGGTGCGGCTATGCGCATCACTATCGGAGCCCCCGGCACGTGGACCATTCCAGAAGCGCAAGCTGAAGCGCGCCGTTTGAAAGTCCTTATCGACCACGGGAAAGACCCGCGCCAGGTAAAGGCCGCTGGCCTCGCAGCCGAGGAAAAGGAGCGAGACGACAGGCGAGCCGAAGCTGACGCTAAGGAGCTTCAGGACAAGCGCGAAACGGTGACACTGGGCACGGTTTGGCCGTTATATGTCGAATCACGTCGCAAACGTTGGAGCGAATGGCACATTCGCGACCACGAAAATGTCGTGCGTGTCGGCGGTGTTCAGAAGGTCCGCGGAAAAGGGGTGACGGAGCCAGGCCCGTTAGCGTCATTGCTTGACGTGCGCCTGTCTGACCTGACCGGCAAGCATATCGGCGCGTGGCTTTCTAAGGAAGCTAAAACCCGGCCGACGCAGGCCGCGTTGTCGTTCCGTCTGCTATCCGTGTTCATCAACTGGTGCGACTCACAATCGGAGTATGCCGGGCTGGTTCCCGCTGGCGCTTGCAAGGCGCAACAGGTACGTGACGAAATGCCGAGCAAAAACGCAAAGGAGGGCGACAGTCTGCAACGCGAACAGCTTGCACCGTGGTTTCAGGCTGTGCGCCAGATGACGAACGCAGTGCAATCAGCTTACTTGCAAGCTCTTTTACTCACTGGCGCACGCCGCCGAGAACTTGCTGCGCTGCGATGGCTTGATGTAGATTTTGAATGGCTAAGCATGACGATTCGCGACAAAGTTGAAGGGGAGCGTACAGTTCCGCTGTGCCCCTATGTCGCACAGCTGCTGGCCGCGCTGCCACGCCGTAATGAATGGGTGTTCTCCAGTCCCACGTCTGCAAACGGCCAGCTTGCAGAGCCGACGCCAGGGCACAAACGTGCGTTGACCGCTGCTGGGCTGCCCGACCTCACATTGCATGGCCTGCGTCGTTCTTTTGGTTCGCTCGCAGAATGGACCGAGACTCCGGCGGGCGTGGTAGCGCAAATTATGGGGCACAAGCCAAGCGCTATAGCCGAGAAGCACTATCGCCGCCGTCCGCTCGACCTGCTGCGAATGTGGCACGTTAAGATTGAGACTTGGATGTTGGAGCAGGCGCGAATCGACTTCGTGCGTGCTTCGCCGGTTCTGCGCGTAGTGGTCGCAGCTTGACGGCATGGCAACCAATGCAAAGCGCGCGCCTACCGGGAATTCGGTAGCGTACCTCCGCGCCGCCCGTCCAGAATCTTTTTAACGTATAGCGCAGGGATGTAAGTGTTTAATATTCAGCTGGAACCAAATGAGCAAGCTATCTCTGTTGAGGATTTAGTGCAAAGGATTGTTAAGTCGGCGAGCCGGCCGAGGGGTACATCGCCCACAAACGAGGCGCCCACGGAATTTATGCGGAGGATTCTGTACGAAAATAATGTGGCTGATGAATGCAGAATTAATGTTCAAGCTGCTGTTGACGCCGCTATATCAGACGGTGAATCGCCACGACAATTGTAGACACTCCTGAGCCATAATATCGGACCCAAGGAGAATGTATGAGTGGCAAGCGGTACACAGAAGAATTCAAGATAGCAGNTGAATCGCCACGACAATTGTAGACACTCCTGAGCCATAATATCGGACCCAAGGAGAATGTATGAGTGGCAAGCGGTACACAGAAGAATTCAAGATAGCAGCAGTCAAGCAGGTAGCCCAGCGTGGGCATCCTGTTAGCGAAGTGGCAGAGCGGCTCGGGGTAAGCATTCACAGCCTGTACGCCTGGACGAAGCGCTATGGCGTGCCTGAGGCAGAGCGCAAGGCTATCGAGGCCCAGTCTGACGAGATGCGGCGTCTGAAGGCTGAGCTCAAGCGCGTCACGGAGGAGCGTGACATATTGAAAAAGGCCGCGGTGTACTTTGCCAAGACGTCCGGGTAAGGTACACCTTAATTGCTGAGTTACAGGGCCAATTCCCGGTGCGCCGGCTGTGCAAGGTGCTCGAGGTGCATCCCAGCGGCTTCTATGCCTGGCGCCTGAATCCTGAAAGCCGCCGCGCAAAAGAAGACAAGCGTTTGCTCGCGTCAATCAAGGAGTCATGGTTGGAAAGCGGCAGCGTGTACGGCTACCGCAAAGTGAGCGATGACCTGCGAGAACTCGGTGAGCAATGCGGCATCAATCGCGTTCACCGCCTCATGAGGTCGGCCGGAATTCGTTCGCAAACTGGTTATGCCAAGCGCAAATACAAACGCGGCGGCGCGCCTTCGCTGGTGGCCCCTAATCATCTACAGCGCCAGTTCGACGTCGAAGAACCGAATCGCGTTTGGGTAACCGATATCACGTATATCCGTACCTACGAAGGCTGGCTTTATCTGGCAGTGGTGCTGGACCTGTTTTCGCGGCAGGTAGTTGGATGGTCGATGAGTTCGCGCATCGATCGCGAGGTGGCGATGAACGCGCTTTTGATGGCCGTCTGGCGCCGGCAGCCCAAGAATACGGTGATGGTCCATTCCGATCAGGGCAGCCAGTTCAGCAGCTACGACTGGCGCGACTTCCTGGACGAGCACAACCTGCAGCAGAGCATGAGCCGACGCGGGAATTGTCATGACAACGCCGTAGCCGAAAGCTTCTTTCAGCTCTTGAAACGAGAGCGAATCAGGCGAAAGACATACGGCACCAGGGATGAAGCAAAGCAGGATGTCTTCGATTACATCGAGATGTTTTACAATCCAAAGCGCCGGCACAGCTTCAGCAATGACTTGTCGCCAGTCGAATATGAAA